>CAVWDW010000011.1:0-44107 GCA_963753865.1 uncultured Chloroflexia bacterium | reverse complement strand
CACCTGGTTGGAGGACCGGAAGACATGCATCATGACTGAAATGGCGATACCAATCATGATAGCGAATTGCAGCGGCAGGGCGATGGTCGCAATGAAGGTCAGCACCATTGCCGTCCGCGCCACAATACCGGTTTGCCAGACCAGCGAGATCTGTTTGGGCTGCAAATTCTGGAAGCCGACGACGACCAGCAGCCCGGCTAATGCACTCATCGGAATCAACATGGCCACGTTCGCAAAGAGCAGCACGATGAGAATGACGAAAACACCGGCCAATATGTTGGCCCAACGCGTATAGGCGCCTGCATTGACTGTGACGGCTGTGCCGGACATGGAACCGCCGCCGGGTATGCCCGAGAAGAAACCAGTCGCAATGTTGGCAATGCCCTGCCCGACAAAATCCCGAGAGACATCCGGAAACTTGCCATCCGGGTTGGGATAGCTCTGGCTCACGCCTGCGCCCTGAACCAATCCAATAACGGCAATGGCTAGAGCCGGTAGAACTAGCTCCGGAATGGTCAGCAGGTCGGGCAGCTGGGGGCGCGGGAGCGACCGGGGTATGGTGGCAATGTCGCCCACCAGAATCAGCCCTGCCTCATCAAGCAAAGCGACAGCCACCACACCCAGCACCGTCACGACACCCAGCGCCAGAATCATGGAGAACTTGCGCGCCGGCGTGTAGCCGAAACCGACGATCAGCCCAATCGTCAGCAAGCCCAGGATGAGCGTCAGCGGGTCGGCCTGGTTGATGTTCAACGCAGTGTCGGCCAGCTTCAGGAGTTCACTGTTGAAGCCACTTGTGTAGCCTGTCAGATCAGGAATGGCCCCAAGGATGATCAGTACGGCAATGCCACTGATAAAGCCGGTCATCACCGACTGCGCGACGAAGCGAATGAGACTGCCCAGCCGCAGTATGCCGGCCAGCAGCTGAAACAGTCCGATCAGGAGCACGAGTGCGATGAGCGCACCTGTCTTGGCGTCGCCGGAAAACCGACCAGCGCATCGCCTGCGGCAACCGACAGCGCGCCGGTTGTCGATACGTTCATGAAGACCGAGCCAGTGAAGAGTGCGCCGATTGGCGTGGCTATCATCAACGTATACAGCCCCGCCACCGGATTGACGGTAGCCAGAACGGCGTTGCCCATTGCCTGGGGCACGTTGACAATGGCAAATGTCAGGCCGGCGATGGCGTCGGCTACGAACTGTCCGCGATCGGCAGGAAGTTGAATGTTGGTCGGTACTCTGTTCATTCATTGTCTCGCAATGTCATGGTGTCTGCTTCCGGTGACTGTGCCACAGAACATAGACGCTAACCAGCATTACCCAGCCTGGGAAGACGAGCGTGACCCACAAACTGAGGCTGACGACAAACAGCAGGACAGTAGCCAGCAGATAAGTGATAATGACCAACCAACGGGGCATTAGAATGGGTACGTAGCCAGATCGTTGCCAGCGAGAACATGAGCACGCTGGCCATCCGCAGCGCGTACACATTACTGATTTGGAGCATCAGGGCGCGTGCAAAAAGGGCAACATCACTGCTGAGTGTTAGGCTATTGTCAAGACCTGTTGTCGCTACCAGTGCGCCGGCAATCGCCATGGCGACAAACACCATCGCCAGAAAGAGAATATGCTGCCCCAGGAACACGGTGGCGGGAAGAGGAATCCTCCCCGGTCGCCAAACCGGTCACGGATCAGCACCAACGAACCACAGGAAAATTACACCCGCAAAGGGCATTAGGATCAGGGCAATCGTAACGCGCTGTCGCGACTGAGTGCCCCATTCAATGTCAGCCGTGAGATCACCGGGGATTGAGAGACGCAGAAAGATCAGACTGGCAGCGAACGAAACGGCAAAGGCAATGCCGGCTAACGCTGCGGAGCGTGGTGTGCTCAGCTGCGGATTCCGTTTCTCGTTAGACAAAGGTGTCACGTGTTACGTCCGTAATCCGGAAGCCGGCCCGTTTGCTCAGGTGAAGAGGGCCGGCTTCCGTCTGGTAGAAGCCAGAGAGTGGCTTCCGCCGCCGATCAGGGCGTTACGATGTTGAACCAGAACTCAAACGTATCGAGCAGTGACAGGAATTCGGCCAGCTTTTCGGCGTTGCCGTCAATCTTGGCTTCGCCGGACGCCAGCTTGTTGGCCACTTTCGCCTCGCCGAGGATGACCTCATCCAGCGCGGAGCGGGTCAGCGTCAGCGTGGCGTCGGCGTCGTCCGCCTGCTTGCCCTTGCTGTAGTTGAGGACGCCGTTCTCCACCGCCAGCACATACTGCTCGCCGGTGTCGGTGAAGTCGGCGTTGAGCACCAGCGTTGTGCCCGCCGCCCGAGGGCCGTTCAGACGAACAGCCAGCAGGTCGAAGAACATGTCGAGCGGTGTGGCTTTGATCACATCCGGGCTGGTCGTCTTGGGTGCGCCAGGTCGATGACGCCGTCGCGCAGTTCCTTGGCGCCGGTCAGGTAGAAGTTGCGCCACGGCCCGGACTCGGCCTGGTAGCCGAGCTGCTCCAGCGCCTGGGCTTGCAGCTCGCGGGCGGCCTCGTTGTCGGGCTCGGCAAAGACCAGATGGTTGACCACCTGGGCCACCCAGCGGTACTCGCCCTTGTCGAACGATTCTTGAGCTTTGGCCAACAGCGCGTCCGCCCCGCCCATGAACTCGACATATTTCTTGCCGGCGTCTTCCGGCGGCAGCGGATGCAGGGTGGCCGGGTTGCCGTCGAAGAAACCCAGGTAGCGCTGGTAGATGGCTTTGACATTGTGGTTGATGGTGCCGTAGTAGCCCCGGTTATACCAGGCCCGGAACAGGTCCGCCGGCAGCTCAATCAGTTCGGGGATCTCCAGCATGGTGTATCCCTGATTGGCCAGACGCAGCGTCTCGTCATGCAGATATTTGTACATGTCGCGCTGCTTCTTCAGGAACGCCGCGCCCTCTTCGGAACCCCAGGTCGGCCAATGGTGGGAAGCGAAGATGACGTCATACCGGCCGTAATACAGCTCCCGCGCTTCCTCAATGTAGTAAGCCGACGCTTTGGGTCGCGCACCTGTGCCCCGCGCAACGTGTAGATGTTGTGCATGTTGTGGGTGCAGTTCTCGGCCATGCACAGCGCGCGGTAAGCGGGGAACAGGATGTTGATCTCGGCCGGGGCTTCGGTGCCGGGGGTCAGATGAAACTCCATCTCCAGGCCGTCGACAACCATCTTCTGGCCCGTGTGGGTAATGTCGTCGGTTGGCTCAATCAGCGTGGGCACGTCATTGGGCGTCGTTTGGCCCAGGCCGGACCCTACCTGGCCTTTGGCGTCCTTGGGCACCAGGTTGCCGTACATGTAGCTGGAACGACGGCCCATCACATTCCGGCGATGACGTTTTCGCTGATGGCGTGTTCCAGAAAGTGTTCGGGCGCTATCACTTTGACCCGCCCCTCACGGACGTCGACGTCGTCGATGACGCCCTTGACCCCGCCCCAATGGTCGATGTGACTGTGGGTATAGATGACGGCCACCATTGGCTTCCGCCCCAGGTGCTTGTAAACCAGCTCCATGCCCGCCCGCGAGGTCGACGGCACCGTCAGCGGGTCGACGATGACATAGCCACTGTCGCTTTCAATGATGCTCATGACGGCCAGGTCGAAGCTGCGAATCTGGTAGATGCCTTCGGTCACCTGAAAGAGTCCATGATAAAGCGCCAGCAGTCTGGACTGCCGCCACAGACTGGGGTTAACGCTGGGCGGGGCCGTCTCCGCTTCCAGGAACGGGTAGGCGCCGAGGTCATACGTCGGGCTGCCGGCGTCGTTGCGGATCACCAGGTCATCCGCAGCGGCGATGAAGCCCCGGCTGGCCTGTTCATAGGCGGCCGTATCCTCCCAGTTCAACTCGTCCAGCACAGCCCGGTTGATTGTCCTGGTAAACGTCGTTGCCTCTTTACGCTTTTCCATATTAGGTTTGACTCCTTAACTTAGCTTGTTGGCTCACCTCAAACAGCCCGCCAGCAGTTCCCGCGCGGTTCAGCTGCTTGGTAGGTGACCGAGCCCCTGTGGGGCGCAGTCTCCTGAGGAGTGCGAGGCCGGAACGCGCAAGGAAAGGACCATCACGATTTTAACATAGATGGTGGCCGGTACAAGAGAGTTTCGGCCGTCTTCAGCGAACGCTGCTCGACCGTGCCCTCCCTCTGCCGGGCGTAGAAACCAGGGCATCAGGATACCCTGTGGCCCCAACCGCATCAACGACCCGCCCGGACTTTGCCGCGCCCGTCAATTAGGTACAATCCACCTGAACGACCACCATCAGGCAGCAGGGGAGCGTATCAGCAATCAGCAGCCCGCAGCAACGTCCGATAACCCGACTGAAACGATAGTTCGCGTCGTCGTCATGCCCGTTCAGGCAGCGGCCACAGCGTCGCCGCTCCTGACGGCCGCCCACGAGCTGGGCGTGACAGGGCTGGGCGGTGTCGTGGCCGGGCGCATCTACGACATGATGGGCACGCTGGACGAGGCGGCGGTGGCCCGGCTGGCGGCGGAGCTGATGGCTGACCCGGTCACTGAGCGGTGGGAAGCGTCGGTGCTGGGCAGCGAAACGGCCGCCCTCGCGCCCGACCAGGGCCACCGCATCGACGTCGCCTATTTGCCCGGCGTCACCGACCCGGCGGCGCAGAACCTGGTGCGGGCGGCCCACGACCTGGGCGTCGGCGGGCTGCGCCAGGCGGCCACGGGCCGGCGCTACGAACTGAGCGGCGCGCTCTCCCCGGCTGACCTGCACCAGCTGGCAGCCGGACTGTTGGCCAACCCGGTCATCCAGCGCTTCGCCATCGACGGGCCGCTCCCGTCGCCGTTCGTCGCCCACACGCCCGCCGGCGGGCGTGTGGAGACGATTCCGCTGCGCGAGCTTGACGGCGACGCCTTGCTGGCTGTCAGTCTGGAGCGACGACTGGCGCTCGACCTGGCGGAGATGACCGCCATCCGCGACCAATTCCGCCGCGAAGGGCGCGAACCGACCGACGTGGAGCTGGAGACGCTGGCCCAGACGTGGAGCGAGCATTGCGTACACAAGACGTTCCGGGCGCTCATCGACTACGACGGGCCGCCGCCGGGGGTGGACGCCGCCGCGCCGCCGGAAGCGCAGACGGTCGACGGCCTGCTGCGCAGCCTCATCCGCGCCGCCACCGAGCAGATTGACAAGCCCTGGGTGCGGTCGGCCTTTGTCGACAACGCGGGCATCGTCGCCTTTGACGACCACTACGATTTGGCGTTCAAGGTGGAGACCCACAACCATCCTTCGGCGCTGGAGCCGTTCGGAGGGGCCAACACCGGCGTGGGCGGCGTGGTGCGCGATGTGCTGGGCGTCAGCGCCCGGCCGATAGCCAACACCGACGTCCTCTGCTTCGGCCCGCCGGATATGGACCCGGCCGATCTGCCGGAAGGGGTGCTGCATCCGCAGCGCATCGCCGGCGGCGTCATCCACGGCATCGAGGATTTCGGCAACAAGATGGGCATTCCCACCGTCAACGGGGCGATTACGTACCATTCCGGCTACACGGCCAATCCGCTGGTCTACTGCGGCTGTCTGGGCATTTTGCCGCGCGACAGCCATCCGACTGAGGTGCGTCCCGGCGACCTGATTGTGGCCGTCGGCGGCGAGACGGGGCGGGACGGGCTGCGCGGGGCGACCTTTTCCAGCATGGAGATGGACGTCGACACGGGCGAGATTGCCGGCACGGCCGTCCAGATTGGCAACCCCATCCAGGAGAAGCAGGTGCAGGAAGTGGTGCTGCGGGCGCGGGACGCGGGGCTGTACAGCGCCATCACCGACTGCGGCGCGGGCGGCTTTTCGTCGGCCGTCGGTGAGATGGGCGCGGCTGTCGGGGCGCGGGTGGAGCTGGCCAATGTGGACCTGAAATACCCCGGTCTGGAGCCGTGGGAGATCTGGTTGAGCGAGGCGCAGGAGCGGATGGTGCTGGCCGTCCCGCCGGAGAAGCTGGCCGCACTGGAGGCGATTTGCGCCGGGCAGGACGTGGTGGCCACGGTGCTGGGCACGTTCGAGCCGAGCGGCCGTCTGGTAGTGACCTACGAAGGACGTGTGGTCGGCGATCTGGCGATGGAGTTCCTCCACGACGGACTGCCGCGCCGCCATTTGCAGGCGGTCTGGCGGCCGGCGCCCGCCACCGAGGGCGAGCCGGACGGGAGCGGCGGCAGCGATGGGCCGGACGCGGCGACGATGCTGCTGGCGCTGCTGGCCCATCCCAACATCCGCAGCAAGGAAGATGTGGTGCGGCGGTATGACCATGAGGTGCAGGGCGGGACGGCTGTCAAGCCGCTGGTCGGGCCGGACGGCTTCGGGCCGGGGGACGCGGCCGTCATTGTCCCGCAGCCCACACAGCCGGGGGACGCCCCGCTGCCGGCCGCCGCGCTGGGCAACGGCCTCTGCCCGGCCTACGGCGAGATTGACCCGTACCTGATGGCGTGGGCGGCCGTCGACGAGGCGCTGCGCAACGTCGTCGCCGTGGGGGCCGACCCCGACCGGGTGGCCATACTCGACAACTTCTGCTGGGGCAACCCGAACCTGCCCGACCGGCTGGGGTCGTTGGTGCGCTGCACCCAGGGCTGCCACGACGCGGCGCTGGCGTATGAAACGCCATTCGTCTCCGGCAAGGACAGCCTCAACAATGAGTACACCGGCGCCGGCGGTCAGAAGCAGGCCATCCCCGGCACGCTGCTCATCTCGGCTCTGGGCCACATTCCGGACGTGGGCCGCACGGTGACGATGGACCTCAAGAGCGCGGGCAGCTTCCTCTTTGTCGTGGGCGACACCCGGCCGGAGCTGGGCGGCAGCCACGCGGCGCTGCTGGGGGCAGCGGTCCGGCCGCAGCACCGCAGCGCCCCCCATCCGGTGCGGGATCCGCTGGCGCGTCTCCGCGCCCTGCACGGAGCCATTCGCGCCGGACTGGTGCGGGCCTGCCACGACCTGAGCGAAGGCGGGCTGGCTGTGGCGCTGGCAGAGATGTGTCTGGCGGGCGGAATGGGGGCGGAGATTCAACTGTCGGCCGTGCCGGTCGATCCGTACTACGCCTACGCCGCCGACGATGCCGTCCTGTTTGCCGAGTCGCTGACCCGCTTCGTGGTGGAAGTGCGCCCGGAAGACGCCGCAGCGTTCAGCGCCGCGTTGGGGGCCACCCCCCACGCCTGCATTGGCGTGGCCGGCGGCGGCGCGCTGACCATCCATCCCCGGCTGCCGGAAAGCGCCGACCCGCTGCTGTCGCTGCCGGTCGCTGCGCTGTCGGCGGCATTCACCGGGCGGAAGACGGCCGCGCCGGCGACCGGGACGGGGAGCGACCCGGACGGCGTCACCTACCGGCGCGGCCCCGTTGTCGCCCCGCCGCCGCGCGTGCTCATCCTCCACGCCAACGGCACCAACCGCGACCACGACGCCGCGCTGGCCTGCGAGCTGGCCGGGGCGCAGCCGGAGATCGTCCACCTGCACCAGCTCCGCAGCGGCGAGCGCCGCCTGCTGGACTACCATATGCTGGTCGTCCCCGGCGGCTTCTCCTACGGTGACGACCTGGGCGCGGGCGTGCTTTGGGCGGTCGACATGCGGCACGGTGATGGCGGGCTGGGTAGCGATCTGGCCCGCTTTGTGGCCGGGGGGCGGCCGGTGCTGGGCATCTGCAACGGCTTCCAGGCGCTGGTGAAGGCGGGCTTGCTGCCCGGCGACAGCAGCGAGGGCCGCGACGTGACGCTGACCTACAACGCCGGCGGCCGTTTCGAGTGTCGCTGGGTGCTGCTGGAGCCGAACTCGGCCAGCCCGTCCCTTTTCACGCGCGGCCTGACCGAGCCGGTGCTCTGCCCGGTGGCCCACGCCGAAGGGCGGCTGGCGGTGGGTGGGGCGGCGACGGCCGCCCGCTTGCAGGCCGGCAATCTGATCGCCCTGCGCTACGCCGCGCCGGACGGCGGGCCGGTCGCCTATCCCGCCAACCCCAACGGTTCCGCCCTCGACATCGCCGCGCTGAGCAACCCGGCGGGCAATGTCATGGGCTTGATGCCCCATCCGGAAAACCACGTCTTTCCCTGGCAGCATCCGCGACCGGGCCGGGAACGGCCGCGCTGGTCGGGGCTGCCGCTGTTCCTCAATGGAGTGAAGGCATGTTAACGCACCAACAACTGCTCGACGCCGTGCCGCTGGCGCTGGAGACGGTCGAACTCGATCCGGTCTGGGGGCCGAAGCTGCGCGGCAAGGTGCGCGACAGCTACCGGCGCGACGGCCTGCGCGTGCTCATCACCACCGACCGCGTCTCGGCGTTCGATCGCGTGCTGGGGCTGATTCCGTACAAGGGGCAGGTGCTCAACCAGCTCAGCGCGTGGTGGTTCGAGCAGACGGCCGCCATCGTTGCTAACCATCTCATCGCCATTCCCGACCCCAACGTGACGGTGGCCCGCGAGGCGCAGCCGCTGCCGGTGGAGGTCGTGGTGCGCGGCTACATCACCGGCGTGACCACGACGTCGCTCTGGTATCTGTACGAGCACGGCGAGCGGCAGCCGTATGGCGTGACGCTGCCGGACGGGCTGCGCAAGAACGACCGCCTGCCGCAGCCAATCATCACCCCCACAACCAAGGCGGCCGACGGCGGCCACGACCAGCGGCTGACGCGGGCGGAGATTGTCGGGCAGGGCGTGCTGCCGGAGCCGCTGTGGGAGGAGATCGAGGCGACGGCGCTGGCCCTGTTCGCGCTGGGCCAGGCGACGGCGCGGGCCAGCGGCCTGATACTCGTCGATACCAAGTATGAGTTCGGGCTGGTGGACGGCCGTCTGACGCTGATCGACGAGATCCACACCCCCGACTCCAGTCGCTACTGGGACGCGGCGGCCTACGCCGCCGACAGCGCCGCGCCCGCCCATTTCGACAAGGAGTTCCTGCGCCAATGGTACGCCGCCCAGGGGTATCGCGGCGAGGGGGACGCGCCCACCATGCCGCCGGACTTTCTGGCCCAGGTGGCGGCCCGCTACATCATGGCGTACGAGCGGTTGGTGGGACGGCCGTTCGTCCCGGCGACCCTCCCCGCCGCCCCGCGCATCGAGCAGGTGCTGGGCACCTACGCCGGCTGAGCCGGCCGCCCGGCGGCAGATGAGAAACCTGAAGTGGTGGTGAAATCCGGCGCGGCGTTGGCTAGAATCAAGTTGGGAGCAAGAACCTATGGATGACAGCGGCAGCGGATACAAACTACTTCTTGAGTATGAAGTCGTCGACGATACAGTGCAAGCGTACTACCAGTTTGTGATGGGCCAGTATGTGCCGTCGCTCCAGTCGCTGGGGTTCCAGATGAGCGAGGCGTGGCACACGGCCTATGGCGACGCGCCCAACCGGCTCATCGGCTTCGTCTGCGCCGACGCCCAGACGGTCGACACCTTGCTGGAGAGCGATCTGTGGGAAGAGCTGAACAGTCAGCTGGAGAAGTACGTCACCGACCTGACCTACAAGGTTGTTCCCTACCGGGGCGGCTTCCAGCTGTAGCCCCATCGCCCCCGGCGTCGACCACGCCCCCACCTGCCTGCGCCCCGCCGGATACGTTACGGCGTGTCCTGCCCCTTCTCCACCAAAAACGCCAACTCTGTCTCAAACTCAAACCGCTGCGCGGCCCAGCCGCGCTCGTCCAGCAGGGCGCGGAAGCGGCTTTCGTAATGCGCCGCCTGCCCCTTGCGCCGTCCGGTCAGGCTTTGGGCCGGGAACGACACCAGCAACCGGCGGGCGTTGACGGCATCGAGCAGCCGGGACGGGGCGTCCTTGTCGGCCGTCTCCAGGCAGGGCAGCGTCTTGAGAATGAGGGCCAGGTCAGCCGGGTCGCCGGGCGGGCTGCCAATGACATCACCCAGCGTCGCCCGGCCCGGCCCGCTCAAGGGCATCGCCTCGTTCAGGAAATCGACCATGTCGCGGTACATGTCGATGGCGACGTAGACGGCCGCCGGGTCCAGCGGCATCCAGGGCCGGGCCAGCGGGTTCAGCCCGGCGGCAATGTCGATGACCGACCGCACCGGCGGCAGGCCGCCCAGCGTTTCGGCGAAGAAGGTGTCGAGAATGGGCAGCCGCTCGCGGGTGGAGGTGTGGGCGGCCATCGTGGCGCGGCTCGCCTCGCGGAACGCCTCGCTCTCAGGCCCCGCGGCGGCCGCTTCCCGCAGCCGGGCCAGCGCCGCGGCGTAATCGACCGGCCGGTCAAAGAACGCCCCGCCCGCCTGGTGGAGCGCCGTTTTGGTGGCCTTAATCGCCGCCTTCAGGTTGGGCCGAATGGCCAGCTCCCGCGTCCCAACCCGCCGCACCACGTCCCGGTCAAGGTAACGGTACTTGGCGGTCTGGCTGATGGCAGCTTCAAGCTTGTCGAGGTCGGAGGACATCATAGTCAGGTAGTCCAATCGCAATCGCAATCGCTATCGTGCGTCCCCATTCTCGTCCATCCGGGCAAACAGCGTCGTCGGGCCGGGCTGGAGCGCGGTCTGGGCCAGGTTGCGGTAGGCCGGATGCTGAGTCGGATCATCAGCCTCCGGTGGCCGCCACCGGACCGCGTTCCCGCTCGTTCCCGGCGCGGGCGCGTGGCTGAACAGCAGCGTCATGACCGGCGCCTCCTCATCGACATAAATCGCCGGCAGCCCCGCCACCGGCGCGGCGCGGCCCAGCGCCGCTGCGGCCAGCCGGCCGGCCGTCGCCCAGGGTGCTTCGCCCGGTTCGACCGGCGCGGCAGGCAGCCGCCACTGGTCGCCGCCGGCATCGGGCACCCAGGCCACGCGGCCATCGTTGTCGGGCATGACGGCGACCACCCGCAGCGACCAGTCGCCGGTTGGTCCGTCTTCGCCTGCGCCGAAGCGGCGCAGCAAGCGCGACGTTACGCCCAGCGGCGTTGTCTCCAGTGCCGGCGGCCCGCCCGCATGATGGAGCGCCTGGTCAACCAGACGACTATCGGCCGGACCCAGCGGCTCCGGCAGGGGGGCGGTGGGGAAGAAAGCGACCGTCGCGTTGCCGTCCTCGCGTTCCAGCGAGCCACCGCGCAGCAGACAGCGCAGGGCCAGCGTCAGCCGGTCGCCCGCCGGCCCTTTGTCAAAGAACAGTGCGGTCAGGCGTAGGGGAAGGACGATCAGCCCGGTCCCGGTGCGAATCGCTTCGGCCAACGTGTCGGTCGGCAGCCGACCAGGTTCCAGCGCGGCCGTCGGCGGCATCAGAGCGCGCCCACCGGCGTCGCCCTGCAGCAAGACGTGGCCGTAATGGTCGACCACGACTCCACTGGACAGAATGGCTACGTTACTCATGCGTTAGAGCATAGCACACCGCTCCCGCTGCTTCACGCTGGTTATGGGCGGGTGTTTCACTGTTCGAGCCGCCGTAACGTCCGGACGCCGTTCCGGTCTTGGAAGCCGGCAGAGAAGACGACATTGGCATGTCGCGGCTACGTCCAACACTCCGACACCTGAAAGGCCGTGCAGAATCATCCAGGGTGTTTCACTGTTCGAGCCGCCGTAACGTCCGGACGCCGTTCCGGTCTTGGAAGCCGGCAGAGAAGACGACATTGGCATGTCGCGGCTACGTCCAACACTCCGACACCTGAAAGGCCGTGCCCGTACGTGGGCGGTTGGTGCGGGGGATCCGCTGCCACGATGGGCAAAATTAGGACAAAAGTAAGGGGGGTGGGGTGGCTTCCTATCTAACTATTCACGCAGAGTTCATGAAACACGCGCCATTTTCCACTATCCTTCATGGTGCCGGCACGAGAAGTGCCTTTTTTCGTGTGTGTGATCGCGCTGCCGTCTTGGGAGCAGTGCGCGGTGCCGGCGGCGGAACAACAAGGAGCAAATGCGGAATGACATTACCAACCTTGCGTAGACAATGGATCCTGCCCCTACTCATCGCCCTGCTGTTAGGCGGGCTATCGGCCGTCAGTGCGCGCCCGGCAGCCGCCAACGAGGCCCATCTGCCGATGGTGACCGCCTGGGCAGCCGACGACTGTACCCATGTTGTCAACCCGGGCGAAGACATTCACAGCGTCCTGACAACAGCCGGAACCGGGGACGTGGTCTGTGTGCGTGCGGGCACCTACCTGATTACCGACACCATTCGCATGGGAGCCAGCAACCCTGGCCGCACCCTGATCGGCTATCCGGGCGAAGCAAGGCCGGTTCTCGATGGCCAGAAGCGGTACCCGGGCAATGAGTTCGCTCCGCTTATCCGCGTCGAAGCTGATGATACGGTCGTCGAAGGGTTGGAGCTGATCAACTCCACGGGACGCGGCATCCAGGTCGAGTTCCCGGCCAAGAACGTCACGCTGCGCAACCTTGACGTTCACGACAACTGGCAGGTCGGCATTCTGGCCAAGGGCAACACAAACACCAACGGCGACGGCATCACCGTCAACTACGTCGAGAACGTGTTGATCGAGGACAGCCGCGTCTATGACAACGTCCGCAAGGCGCAGTACGGGCCGGTCATCTACAAAGCCCACCGCACCGGCAGCGGCCCGACCGACTGGGCGTTTATCCCGGAAGAGACGTGGGATGCGCCCTATTGGGACGGCACCAACACCGGCTTCGCCGACCGCACGCTGACCGGCATCTCGGTCAAGTTTGGGGCCAACGAATCGCCGGAGCTGGTCTTTGCCACAACGGGCGGCAGCAAGACCAACTATATCGACCCGGAGAACAGCGCCACCGGCGCCCAGATCGCCTATGATGGCGAAGATATCGTCGTCTACAACAGCGCCACAGGTAAATGGTCGAAATATTTCGACGGGGACGCGCTCGGCCTACCCACCAACGTTTCAATCGACGCGTTCAACGTCGGTGATGCGATCGTTGGCTGCGCCGACTGCTACCCCATCCTGTTCAGCTTGTCGAAAGCGGCCGACGTGCCCGGCGCGGGCAGCGTCACCGAAGGCACGATTGTGCGCTTCACGCCGACCACCTCGCCTGACGCCAACCTGCAGCTGACAACCGGCACCTTCAGCGTGGCCCACGCGCCGGGGGCGATTGGCCTGGCCAGCGATGACAACGTCGACGCCATCGGCCACACGCCCGACGGCCGTTTGGTCATCAGCACCAGCTCCACCTTCCGTCAGGGCGGCTCCACGTTGGGCGCCAACCAGGACCTGCTGGTCTACGACGCCAGCAGCGGCCAATGGTCGCCCTACTTCGATGCATCGGCCATTCCTTTCAACCCGCTGAGCAACGCCATTCTGGCCAGCTGGCTGGACGACAGCGGCGACCTGTATGTCAGCGGCAGCTCATCCGGCGGCAACGGCCTGACCTTCATTGAGGCCAGAGGGAGCACGGCCCGCAACAACGAGATCTTCGGCAACTACGGTGAGGGCCTGGTCGCCGGGCGCAACACCGACACGATTACGCTGGAAGACAACGTGTCGTGGGACAACAAGCACGCCAACATCTATCTGAACAGCACCAACGCGCCGCTGGTGCAGCGCAACCTGGTCTACTGCAGCACCGATAAGCGCTTCTGGCGGAAGGCGTCGAACGAGACGGCCAAGGCCGGCCCCGGTCTCATCGTGCGTGACGAGCAGTTTAACGGCCGCCTGACCATCGTCAGCAGCAACCAGACGATCATCAACAACATCGTTGTGGGCTGCGGCATCAACTTCGGCGTCTACTCCCAGGTGGATGGCGGCGGACTGAAAGACGCGCTGGTGGCCAACAACACCTTTGCCGAAGCGCAGGGCGACCCCGGCTCCGGCTTCCAGAACTTCCTGCTAAACTCAGGGGCCGACATTGTCAACACCGCCTTTGTCAACAATGTGCTGCTCCAGACCACAGGCGAAGTGCTGCGGCTGCAGGGCGCTGTGAACCTGTCCACTGCCTCGGCCCGCAACAATCTGTATAGCAAGGCGCCGACGACGACCTGGTTCTCCGGCGAAGCAGGCCGCATCATTGGCGACCCGCTGCTGGTCAACCCCGTTGTGCCCGCGCCCAACACCCCGGCGGACCCGACCAACTACGGTCCGCAGGCAAGTTCGTCGGTGCGCGACGCCGGTGCGGCGCTGTCCGAAGTCGTCGACGACCATCTGCAAACGGTGCGTGACGGCTCCACCGACATCGGGGCCATCGAGTTTGTGGGCGTCGATGACCCGCGCGGCCAGATCGCGCTCATCGCCCTGGCCAACCCGTCCGACACCGGCGAGCAGTTTGACTTCACCACCTCCTACATGGGGGCGGTGCAGTTGGGCCACAACGCCGAGTCGCGCTCTGGCTCCATCGCTACCGGCAGCTACAGCATCACCCCTGGAGCGAAGGCGGGCTGGACGGTGACCGACCAGTCGTGCAGCGACGGCAGCAGCCTGGACAATATCGATCTGGGGGCGGGCGAAACGGTCATCTGTCAGGTCACCTACACCCTGTCTCGCGGCGAGATTGAGGTGCGGGTGGCGACAACGCCGGGCGGCGCGGCGGCGAGCTTCCCGTTCAGCACCGATTACGGCGACAACTTCAGCCTGACCGACGGCCAGTCGAACCAGTCCGGACCGATGATGCCCGACGTCTACAGCGTCACACTGACCAGCGTGCCTGCCGGGTGGATGGAAACGGCAGCCTCCTGTGACGACGGCAGCAGCCCCGGCGACATTGAGTTGAGCGCCGGCGAAACGGTGATCTGCACCTTCAGCTTCGCCCAGGAGCCGGGCAAGATCGTTGTGGTGAAGGAAACGGACACGAACAGCGACGACCGCTTCACGTTCACGCCCAGCTACGGCGCGGCGTTCACGCTGGCGGGTGGCGAGAGCAGCGACTCCGGCCCGCTCAGCCCCGGGAGCTACGCCGTGGCCGAAAGCGCGGCGGCCGGCTGGTCGTTGGACAGCGCGACGTGCAGCGACGGCAGCAGCCCGAGCGCCATCAACGTCGGCGCGGGCGAGACGGTCACCTGCACCTTCTTCAACGTGCGGGATGTTGCGCCGCCACCTCCACCGAGCGGCTCCACGCTCTACCTGAGCGCCAAGGGGGCCAGCGAAGTGGCCGGCATCCAGTATGACAGCGGCGACATCCTGGCCTACAACATTGGCTCCGGCAGCTGGAGTCTGCACTTCGACTCATCCGATGTGGGGCTGGGCAAGAATCTCGTCGGCTTCGTCTTTGCACCCAACGGCGACATTCTGCTCGCCGTCAACCGCAACAGCTCGCTGCCCGGCATTGGGCAGGTGACGCCGTTTGACGTGGTGGCCTTCACGCCAACGTCGCTCGGGTCGACTACAGCCGGCAGCTACAGCCTCTACTTCGACGGCTCCGACGTCGGTCTGACCCGCAGCGCCGAACGCATCGACTCACTTTCGCTGGACAGCAGCGGGCGGCTCCTGCTCAGCGTGCTCGGTCGGGCCAAAGTGCCTGCCACCGGCGGCGGCAACGTCGTGGCGCAGGACGAAGATCTGTTCGTGTTCAACGCCACCAGCATGGGGGCGAACACATCCGGCAGCTTCGAGCTGTATCTGGACGGCTCCACTATCCAGGGGCTGAACAAGGAAGATATCACCGGCACCCACATTGACCCGGCTACCGGTCATATCTATCTGACCATCCTCAATGGCTTCAAGATCGGAGGCGTCAAGGGTAACGCCAAAGACATTATCAAACTGACCCCCGGCGGGGGCGGCTACAATGTCTCGTTATTCTGGCGCGGACCGGATGTGGGCTTCCCCGGTGTCGTCGACTCGTTTGAGATCGTGCCGTAAGGCCCGGCCCTAAACGATCGGCACGAAACGAGGCGGTAGTCCAGAAGGACTACCGCCTCGTTTTGGGTTGCCGGTGTGGCGGGCGGCGCTGGTAGTCCAACAGGCTGCATCTGCCGGACCTGTACGACGATTTGCCAAATCGTCTCCCTCTCGCGTTTTAGCAAATCGTGCACCAGTCGCTTCGGCGAGCGGTGACTGTCAACCTACCGAGTCGTTTCGCCGCGCACCATCGCTGTCGCCAGCGCGGTGTGTCGCTCCAGCAGCGGCGGCAGTTCGAGGGTCGTCAGTTGCCCGTCAGCCACGACCACCCGGCCATTGATGACCGACAGATCGACCGTGCCCGGCTGGCAGAACGCCAGCGCCGCCACCGGGTCGTGGAGCGCCCCGGCGTAGGCCACCCGGTTCATGTCGACGGCAATGAAGTCGGCGCTCATTCCGGGGGCCAGATGGCCGATGTCGTCCCGCCCCAGCACGGCGGCGCTGCCGCGTGTGGCCAGCTCCAGCGCGTCCCGGGCCGTCATCGCCGCCGCGTCGCCGGCAAAGCCGTACCGGTTGCCCGGCTGCTCGCTCAGGTAGCGGTCGGGGGCCACCCGCTGGAGCAGCATCGCCTGGCGCACTTCGGCCAGCAGATGGCCGGCGTCGTTGGAGGCCGAGCCGTCCACGCCCAGCCCGACCGGCACACCCGCCGCCTGCATCGCCGGGACGCGGGCAATGCCGCTGGCCAGGCGCATGTTGCTGCTGGGGCAGTGGGCCACGCCGGTCCGGGTGCGGCCGAACAGCCCGATCTCACTGTCACTCATGTGGACGCAGTGGGCGTGCCAGACGTCGTCGCCCGTCCAGCCCAGTGACTCGACGTAGGCAACCGGGCGGTGGCCGAACGTCTCCAGGCAAAACGCCTCTTCTTCAATTGTTTCCGCCAGATGGGTATGCAGCCGCACGCCGTAGGCGCGGGCCAGTGCGGCCGATTCGCGCATCAGGTCGGGCGTGACGGAGAACGGCGAGCACGGCGCGAGTACCACGCGCAGCATCGCGTGGCGTTCGGCGTCGTGGTAGCTTTCGATCAGGCGGCGGCTGTCTTGCAGGATGAACGCCTCATCTTCGGTCACCCGGTCGGGCGGCAGGCCGCCGTCGCTCTCGCCCAGCGACATGGAGCCGCGCGCGGCGTGAAAGCGCACGCCGATGTCGCCGGCGGCGCGAATCTGGCTGTCCAGCGTACAGTCGTTGGGGAAGATGTAGAGGTGGTCGCTGCTGGTGGTGCAGCCGGACAGGGCCAGCTCGGCCAGCCCGGTCAGCGTGCTGACGTAGATCGCCTCGTCGGTCAGGTTGGCCCAGATAGGGTAGAGGGTGGTCAGCCATGTGAACAGGTCGGCGTCCTGGGCAATGACGCGCGTCAGGCTCTGGTAGAGGTGGTGGTGGGTGTTGATCAGGCCGGGCAGCACGACGTGACCGCTCAGGTCGAGCACCGTGTCGGCCGTTTCCGGCAGCGCCGTGGTCGGGCCCACCTGTTCAATCACGTTGTCCCGCACGAACAGGCCGCCGCCGGGGATCTCGCGGCGCTCCTCGTCCATCGTCACCAGTACCAGCGCGTTCTTGAGTAACAGGGTTGTCATGGGTTGCCTCCGGCTCCGGGACGGCCGCCAATCGGCCGCCCTGTCGGTACTGTATCATGGCTGCTGGTTTGCTGGCAATGGGTGTGGTGCAGAAATCCAGGGCTTTTCAGTTGTCAAGCCGCTGCGGGTTGAAACCCGGCAGCTACCGGGCAAGTGGGTCAAAACCCACTTAAACCGGAAAGGAAAACGCGCCGGCCACCCCTTCTGCAACTCACCTTCAGTGGGTTTCCTCCGGTAGCAGGCCGTTTCAACGGCCTGTGTCCGGCCGAACCAGACAACTGAAAAACCCCGTGGAGAAATCTGGGCTTGTTGTTGTGCGGGCAGTTGTAGGACCGGATTCCTTTCCGGTCTCTTCGGCGTCTGCGAAGAGCGCGACAAGGAATGTCGCTGCTACGGTTGGCCGGGCTATTCTTGCGAGACTCAGGTGGAGAAACCGGGATAGGAGGGCAATTGACAATCCGACCAAACCGAAGCCGTCTGCTTGCCGGTAGTGACTGAATGTAAAAAGATTCCACAGGCCGCTGGATGCTTGTGTAGGCCATTATGTTATGGTAAGATAATCGCCGACAGAGGGAACGTCGCCTCAGTGCAGAATGGTCGGCATCAATCGCCGCAGCGCGGTGGATGATTCGGCCGGCGCGACAATCTTGTCCAAACTCATGCAATCAGGTAGGTGACAGATGGACATTCTCAAGAAGTATCCCGGGACAGCGGCCGCGGTATCGTTTATTGCTGGTCTCATTATTGGCCTCGTTGTCCTGGGCTGGTGGCTGTTCCCGGTTCAGTTCACCGGCACAACCCCCGCCGGGCTGTTCCCGGAGTACCAGGACATTTACGTTCGCAACGTAGCTGAGCTCTATGCGTTTGACCAGAATCAGGATAAGGCCGTCGCCGCGCTCGAAGGGTGGGGCGGGGATGCCGTCGCCTGTGAGCTGGCCGCCTCGACCAATGATTCGGCCGCCCAACAGCGCCTGATCGTCGTCGCCACCCTGGTCAACGGCACAGGGTGTACGGGCGCTCTCGCCCCCACCACGCCGGAGACAGCGCCTGATGGTGAGAGCAACAGCATCCTGCCGCTCTTGCTGCTCGGTGCGCTGCTGCTCGGTCTCGCAGGGGCAATCTACTGGGTCTACAGCCGCCGCCAGCAGATGCTGGACGAGGAGCCGATGCCCGACGAGATGGCGCCGTTGGCCGCTTCCACGACGCGCCCGCCGACCACACCTGTCGCGCCGGTCAGCGGCGACTCAAGGCCGGCCATGACCCCGGTGACGCCGGTCCAGCCGCCTCCTGCGGATCCGGTCGCCGTGCCCATCGCCCGCTTCCGCACCAACTACTCCCGTGGCCACGACACCTACGACGACTCGTTCAGCATCGAGAACTCCAGCGGCGAGTTCCTCGGCGAATGCGGCGTCGGTATTTCGGAAGTGATTGGCGCAGGGTCGCCCAAGAACGTGACTGCGTTCGAAGTGTGGCTGTTTGACAAGAATGACATTCGCACCATCACCAAAGTCATCATGAGCGACCACGCCTTCTTCGACGAGGCGCTGAAAGCCAAGTTGGCCCCGAAGGGGGAACCGGTGCTGGCCCGCGAGAATGAGACGATTGTGCTGGAGACGGCCGCGCTCATCATCAACGCCGAGATCACCGAGATCGTCTACGGCAGCAGCCCGGAGATGCCGGAGAAGAGCTACTTCGACCTGTTCACCATCGAGCTGTCCGCGTGGTCCAAAGTGAATGAAACGACCGGCGGCGACGGTGTGGACGACGTTCTGGATTATTAGCCACAAAACGGTAGATTTGGACAAAAGCCCCGGCCGGTTGGTCGGGGCTCTTTTGTTTAGTGAGCAGCCGGGATAGGCTAGGCGCGGTGGTACGGGTCGAACAGTTTTTGCCACTCGTCCAGCGCGTACCGGTCGGTCATCCCGGCGATGTAGTCGGCCACGACCCGGTGGAGGGATGACTCCTCCAGGCGGGCCTGGGTCGCCCCCGGCAGCATCTGAGGCTCCTTGATATACGCCTCAAAGATGGCGGAGATGAACGCCTCGGCCTTGTTTTGCATGCGCATCAGACGATAGTGGCGGTACATCTTCTCGTACAGAAACGCCTTCAACTCCGCCACCTCGACGCCGAAGGCCGGGCTGTAGGCGACCACGTCGCGGTCGTGCTGTTGGACCGCTTCGGGCGAGGTCAGGTCGCTGCCGGTCAGTGCTGCGTCCGTTTGGGCCAGCACATCGACCACGCTTCGCCCAATCAGCTCGCGGACGATCCCACGCCGCTCCATCGCCGTGAACGGCGCGGGCGCGGCCCAGCCCACGCTGTCGCACAACGACTGCCACAGCGACAGCTCTGCCAGGTCGTTGACCGTGAACAGCCCGGCGCGCAGACCGTCGTCCAGGTCGTGGGCGTTGTAGGCGATCTCATCGGCCAGATTGGCGATCTGCGCCTCCAGCGAGCCGCGCAGCTCCGGCTCGTAGCCGGTGGCATCGCTCTTGTCATACGCCGTCTCGTGCTTGATCATCCCCTGGCGCGTTTCGTAGGTCAGGTTCAGGCCGTTGAAGGCCGGGAAGCGGCGCTCCAGAAAGGTGACGATGCGATAGCTCTGGGTGTTGTGGTTGAAGCCGCCATATCCGGCCATCAGGTCGTTGAGGGCGTACTCGCCGGCGTGGCCGAACGGGGCGTGCCCCAGATCGTGAGCCAGGCAGATCGCCTCAGTTAGCGTGTCGTTGGCCCCCAGCCCCTGGGCCAGCGCCCGGCCGAGCTGGGCCACTTCCAGCGTGTGGGTCAGCCGCGTGCGGTAGTGGTCCCCTTCGTAGAAGACAAATACCTGGGTCTTGTACTCCAGCCGCCGGAACGCGGTGGTGTGGATGATGCGGTCGCGGTCGCGGGTGAACGCAGTGCGAGTGGCGGATTCCGGCTCCGGGTAGGCCCGGCCGCGCGACCGGGCACTCAACAGCGCATACGGCGCCAGCGTGTTGGCCTCGCGCGCTTCCAGCTCAGGACGTTGCCAAATCATCGACGACTCCTCGCTCCCTATGGAGGACAGGACGGCCCGGCAGCAGAGGGACAGACAGCGCCGGGTTGCTCTCAACCGGCGGCAAGTGTAACATACTGACCATGAGCGGTCATCCACCGGAGGCCAGATGAGCACCAACCGAGGCGGAATACGGTCCCTGCTGCCACAATTGATATTCGTCATTATCTTCGCCACTGTGGTGTCGGTTGCGGCCTATTTGCTCTGGCGCTCTCCTTCGGTTCGGGCAGACTACCCGCCGGGGACGAAGGTGATCTCTGTGAATGGAGAGACCATCACTGTGCGTGCCGACCCGGCGCAGGAAGTCTTTCTGGTGCCGCTGGGCGAGCCGCAAAGCCAGACCGCGCCGGAAGGTACGGGTGGGCAGCAGCAAGACACGCAAGAGGTGCAGCCGCTCGGCGGCGGCGACGACACCGCTATCCTGCCGACGGTCGGTCCGTCGCCAACGCCCAACATTTTGCCCAGCGTCACCCCCGGGCCACCGGCGGTGGAGCCGGTCATCTTCGTTAGCTACACGGTGCAGCCGGGCGACACGCTCTACAGCATCTCGACGCGCCAGGACACGTCGATATCGCTAATGGCCCGCTTCGGCATCTCCTCGGTCAACATTGTGCCGGGCAATGTGATCCAGCTGCCCATCGGCAACCCGGCGTACTGCCCCGGCAATCTGCCTTATGCGGTGGCGGAAGGGGATACGGCGTTCAGCATTGCCGCCAAGTGTGGCACGACGGTCCAGGAGCTGCAGCGCATCAATAATCTGGACGCCAACTTCACCGTCTACTCGGCGTCGATCATCTGCGTGCCCGCGCCGTAAGGCCGCCGGCGATCGCTAGAGCGACAGATTGCCGCTCAGGGCCAGCAGCGCCAGCGTCAACACGACCAGGTTCAGAATAATCAGCCCGACCAGGACCAGCGCCTGCCCGGTCGTAAAGCGCGGCATATCGGTGACGGTTACGTTCTCTTCGGTCATGTCGTTCATTCTCAGATCCTCTCTATTCAGACTGTGCCGCTATCTGCCGCGCAGGGTCACATCTCCGGCGGCAATGGTGTGGAGTTTGCCCGACGCATCGCGCACCAGAAGCCGGCCCCAGCTGTCGGTGGCCTCAGCCATCCCGCGCAGCGGTTCGCCCTGTCCGGCGCTGCTGACGGTCACGGGCTGGCCCAGCGTGACCAGCATGCCGTTCCAGGCCGTGGCGGGCGACGATCCGGCGCGCGCCGCGTCCACCGACCGTTCCAGTTCGCCCAGGCAGGCCACGAGCAAGGGCAGCCGCTCGACCGGCTCCTGCTGGATGGCCAGCAGGCTGGTGGCTGGTGTGGCCGCTTCCGGCAGGGTGGCCTGCGGAATGTTGACGTTCAGGCCGATGCCCACGACGGCCGTCTGGACCTGCCCGCTGCTGCCCAGCACGGTGTCGACCAGCAGGCCGCCCAGCTTGCGCCATTCGCCGCCAGCACCCACCACAACGTCGTTGGGCCATTTGAGACGGGCTGCGATGCCGGTTGTGGTTTCGATGGCTCGCGCTGCGGACAGTCCGGCAATCATCGTCAGCCAGCCGGCTTGCTCCGGCGACCAGTTCAGGCGCAGTAGCGTCGAAAACAGGAGGGAGCTGCCGGGCGGCGCTTCCCAGCGGCGGTCGAGCCGCCCGCGCCCGGCCGACTGGTAGTCGGTCAGCAGCACGGCCCCGTCGGGGGGGGCGGTTGGCCCGCCGGCGGCCGTCCGCCGTTTCAGCTCGTCGTTGGTCGAGCCAATCTCGGACACGAACTCATACGTCTGGCCCAGCCAGCGGGTTGTCAGAGAAGTATGGACGGCAGACGCGCTCAGGTCGGTGTCGAGCATCTTTCTATTGTAGCGCAGTTGGTCGGTTCTGGCGGGTGGTGTGCTGGCGGGATCAGGGTTGTTCAGGAGCTGGCGCGAAACGGGCGAATCAAGAGGGCGAGACAACCGGCGGCGATCATCCTGCCAAATCGAGGGATCCCGCGCCGTTTGTCCCGCCCGTACAGCCGCGCCGCAAGGTGCGATTTCGTGGCCTCCGACGCTACGCTTTTCCGGGGTCGCCGGGCGGCCTGACGTTGACGTCGAGGGTGTTGAACGGCATTTCCACCCCCGCCGTGTCCAGCGTTCGCTCAATGGCCGCGTTCACCCGGCTGATGGACTGGAAGCGGTCGTCGTTGCCCGTCACCCACCAGTAGATGCTCATCAGCCGGGCCGAGTCGCCGAACGACATGAAGTAGATATCGACTGGCTTGTCGGGCAGGACGCTGCCGACCGAGCGGACGGCCCCCTCCAGCAGCTCAATGACGGGATCGAGGTCGGCATCGTAGCTGACGCCGACCTCCGTGTTCAGCCGGTAGGACGGATCGGGAATGGAGAAGTTGATGATCTGGCTCCCGGCAATGAGCGAGTTGGGCACGATGGCGATGTTATTGTCGTAGGTTTGCAGCCGCGTCTGGCGAATGCCCACGTCCACCACCGTGCCGCGCGTGTCCAGCTCCGGCATGTAGATTTCGTCGCCCACGCGGAAGCGCTGGTCCAGCAGGAAGAACGCGCCGCTGACCGCATCGCTGATCGCGTCGCGCGCGCCCAGGCCAATGATCAGACCAAGAAACAACAGCACGGCCGACAGCAGGGTAACGTTGACCCCCAGGCGGGCCAGGGCCAGCGCCCCGGCCACCACCAGAAACAGCAAGTAGCCCAGGCGGGTGATGATGGTCAACAGCGGCGCAACGCGGCTGCGCTGGTCGGCAGCCACCCGGTTGCGCAGATACCAGTCGGCCAGGAAGGCGATGAGCCGGAAGACGCCAAAGGTGACCGCGCCGAGCGTCAGGAAGAAGAAGATGTCGTCGAGCCAGGCGGCCCATTGATCGCTCCAGATATCCAGCCGCAGCACGGCAGCGCGGGCAATGATGACCAGCACCAGCCAACGCAGCGGCGTCTCCAGCGCCGCCAGCATCTCGTTGTCGAACGAGATCGGCGTTTGGGCCACCAGCCAGCGCAGCACGGCCAGCAGCAGGAGGTTGACCAGCAGCGTGCCCAGAATGATCATCACCGTCGACGCGAGGATGTTGAGCCAGTCGCTGCCGGACAGGCCGAAGATGGTCGTCTCGTCCAGCCCGGACGTCGCCGCCACCTCATTGACGTACCGCTCGATGGCGTCGGGCATCTGGGTGGGCACGGGGGTGCGTTGGGCGATGGCGTTGGCGATCTCATCCAGCGTGCCGGGCAGCGCGCCGATCGGATCGACGAGGACGTCGGCGAGGCCGGTTGCGGGCGTTTCCTCCGGCGAGGGTGTGGTGGGCGGCAGCGTGGCCGTGGCGGGTGGCGTGGGGCTGGGGGGCGGCGAAACGGCCGTCGCTTCCCCGGTCCCTCCGCACGCCGCCAGCAGCAGCGCCGCCAGCAGCAGCCAGAGCCAAACGGGTGTGAGTCGGTGCGTCATTATCTAATCGTTGGGCCGGAAGTGGGGCGTTTGCGAAGGGTGCGCGCCGCACGTGGGCCATGCCTTTGCCAGCCATTATACCGGAACCGCCGCCCAGGCTGACGAATTTGCAAAAACAGGTTGGCATTATAGCGGTGATGGTGTAAATACAGAGGATGAAGACCACCCCTTTAACCCGCTCAGAGACCCTGGCCCGTTTCCGGGCCAACCCCGATATCGATGTCCTTATCATCGGCGCCGGCATCAATGGTCTGGGCACGTTCCGCGACCTGGCGCTGCAGGGCGTGGATGTGCTCGTCGTTGACCGGGCCGACTTCTGTTCCGGCTCCAGCAGCGCGTCGTCGCGCATGGTGCATGGCGGCATCCGCTACCTGGAGAATGGCGAGTTTCGGTTGGTGCGCGAAGCGGTGCACGAACGGAACCGGCTCATCTACAACGCGCCCCATTACGTGCAGCCGCTGCCGACCACCATTCCTATCTTCAAGACGATGTCCGGCGTGCTCAACGCCCCGCTCAAATTTGCCGGCTTCTTGAACAGGCCGTCGGAACGGGGGGCGCTGATCATCAAGATGGGGCTGATCATGTACGACGGCTACACCAAAGAGCAGGGCAACGGCGCCGTGCCCCAGCATGAGTTCCTGCGCCGCTCCGCGTCGCTGGCCAAATATCCGGCGCTCAACCCCGACATCAAGTACACCGCCACCTATTACGACGCCGCCATGCGCGACGCGGAGCGCATCGCCATCGAGATCATGACCGACGGCCTGGCTGCCCACGACGGCGCCTACGCGCTCAACTACGCTCCGGCTGTCGGCGCGGACGGCGACACGGTCCATCTTCGCGACGAGGAGACAGGTGATGTCGTGGCCGTGCGGCCCACTGTGGTCATCAACGCCGCCGGGCCGTGGATCGACTTCGCCAACGAAGCGCTGGGCATGCCCACCAACTTCATCGGCGGCACCAAAGGCTCCCACCTGGTACTCGACAATCCGGCGCTCCACGACGCGTGCAAGGGGCATGAGTTCTTCTTTGAAAACGAAGACGGCCGTATCGTGCTCATCTACCCGCTGGCCGGACGGGTCATCGTCGGCACATCCGACATCCGCATCGACGACCCTGACGAGGCCACGACGACCGACGACGAGATCGCTTACTTCCTGTCGTTCGTCAACATCGTCTTCCCGTCCATCGCCGTCAGCCCCGACGACATTGTCTACACCTTCACCGGCGTACGGCCGCTGCCGTCCAGCGACGCCTCCACCACCGGCCAGATCAGCCGCGACCACGAGAACCGTATTGTGGAGCCGGACCAGTTCCCTTTCCCCATCTTCAATCTGGTGGGCGGCAAGTGGACCAGTTTCCGGGCGTTCTCCGAGGAAGTGGCGGACGCGACGATGGCCCGGCTGGGCAAGATGCGCCGGGTCTCGACGGCCGACATGCCCATTGGCGGCGGCCACGACTACCCGCGCGACGCTAGCGCCCAGGCAGCGTGGATCGACCGGGTGACCACGGAGAGCGGCCTGCCGCGTGAGCGTGTTGCTGCCCTGTTTGATCGGTACGGCACGGGCGCGGCGGAATTGGCGATGGTCATTGCCGGGAGCGACGACCGGCCGCTGATCCACGCGCCCGACTTCAGCGTCGTCGAGGTGACCACCATCACCCGCGCCGAAGGGGTTGTCCATGTGCTCGACTTCCTGCAGCGCCGCTCGCTGCTGGCGATGATGGGTCATACCACGCCGGAGCTTATCGCTGAGCTGGCCGGAATCATTGGCGAGGCCAACGGCTGGTCGGCCGAGCGGCAGCAGGCGGAGGTGGCCCAGACAACGGCTGTCTTGCAACACGCCCATCATGTGAGACTGGCTACCGGCGCGACCTGAGCTGGATGACCCATGCTGTCTCCGGCGGCCGCGCTTTGGGCCGCCGGGGACGGGACAAATTCCCTGGGCCCCGCTCCGTCGCGTAAACGTCAGCCAATCGTTGCCGCCGGGGGCTTGCGACTCACCCCGAATATCGCTATAGTGTCGAGATGGATCAGCCTGCCTCTGTCACGGCCGCCATGCGGACCGACACCGGTCTGGTGCGGGGCCACAATGAGGACTTCGTCTCCGCGCTCGAACCCACCGATCCGGCTGAACTGGCCGCCAACGGTTGGTTTTATGTGCTGGCCGACGGCGTGGGCGGGGCCGACGCCGGAGAAGTCGCCAGCCGCTACGCCACCGAGCAGGCAATCGCCCATTACCAGCGGGCCGCCGGGCAGTTTGAGGGCGTGGAACGGGTGCTGTTCGCCATGCAGGCGGCCAATACCGACCTGCGCCGCCTGGCCGCCGACAGCACCGCCCGCCGCCGTATGGCTACTACGATGGTGGCCGTCTCCATCGTCGAGGGGCAGGCGATCATCGGCAACGTGGGCGACAGCCGCGCCTACATGTGGCGCGATGGAGCCTTTGAGCAGGTCACCAAAGACCAGAGCCTCGTCGCCCGCCTTGTGGAAGAAGGGGCGATTACCCCGGAAGAAGCGCTGACCCATCCGCACAAGAACGTCATCCTCTACAGCATTGGCTCCGAACGACGGCCGCCCATCGACGTTTACGAACGGGAGCTGCGGCCTGGCGACCTGTTGGTGCTGTGCTCCGACGGCCTGACGCGCCACGTGGAGGATGAGGAGATCAGCGCCATTGTCGGCAGCATGGAGCGGGCCGAAGCGGCCGATGACCTCGTCAGCCTGGCCCGCGACCGGGGCGGGGAGGACAACATTTCGGTCACCATCATCCAGTACGGCCCCCGGCTGGGACAGCAGGATGAGCAGGCCGAGATGCTGGCGATGCAAACGCGCCCGGCAATGGTGGCGGCGTCCGGCAGCGCGGCCGCCGGGGTCATGCCCCAGCGCAGCCTCTGGCCGCTGACGTTCATGCTGACGGCCGTCATGGTCGTCCTGATCATGTTGATCTGGTTCGTGGTCCAGGTCGGCACGACGGTCTGACGTCCCCCATCCGGCAGGAAACGGCTGGCCCCTGATTCGTCTCCCATTCTGCACGGCTCTTCAGGTGTCGGGTTGTTGGACGTAGCCGCGACATGCCACTGTCGTCTGCTCCGCCGGCTCCCAAGACCGGAACGGCGTCCGGACGCTACGGCTGCTCGGACAGTGAATAATTCTGAGCGTCCTTTGACGTGGGCGCAGAAATCCCTTACAATATAAGGTGGATCTAGTATGGATATGATTGTTGGACTGTGATCGCTTGCTGTGACACTTCGGCGACTTTAGCCCCTCTTCATTGCCAACCGGTGGCCTTGAAGCGACTCTCACCAATTCTCTCTCTCAAACTGAACCAATCCTGTGGCCCGGCGCTTCGTGCGTCCCGGGCGGCCTGGAAGGTCGTCCCATCATGGGGGATATCGGCGACTGCGTAAGCGCCTGTTCGTCAACCATCGCGCCAGCCACAGATAAACTATTTGAACAACGAAACTTTTTTACAGGTACCATAGCGGTACAACTGAGGATATATGACAACACCATTACGAATTGTGCCTTTAGGCGGCATGGGCGAGATCGGCAAGAACATGACGGTCGTCGAGTATGAGGATGACATTCTCATCATCGACTCCGGCGTAATGTTCCCTGAGAACGACATGCTGGGGATCGACCTGATCATCCCGGATTTCAACTACTTATTCGAGAAGAACCGTTACAAGAACGTGCGGGCCATTTTGATTACTCATGGTCATGAAGACCACATCGGTGCGCTGCCCCATCTGCTGGAGGCGGTCAACGCGCCCGTCTATGCGACGCCGCTGACGGCCGGGCTGATCGAGAACAAACTGCGCGAGAAGAAGCTGCTCCACGATACGGAGCTGGTCACCTTCCGCGCCGGCGAAACGCTGGAGTTCGGCTCGTTTACGGTCGAACCGTTCCACGTCGCCCACAGCATTCCCGACTGTGTCGGCTTCGGCATCACGACGCCGGTCGGGTTGATTGTCCACACGGGCGACTACAAGTTCGACCATACGCCGATCGACAACTGGCCTCCCGACTTCGCCAAGTTGGCCGAGTTCTCCCAGCGCGGCGTGCTGGCGCTGCTGGCCGACAGCACCAACGCCGACCGCGACGGATGGACCAAGTCCGAGTCGATTCTGGTCCAGGGCTTCGACGACGTCTTCAAAGACGCGGAAGGGCGCATCATCATTGCCACCTTCGCCTCGCTCATCTCCCGTGTGCAGATTGCGGCCGAGACGGCGCAGAAGTACGGTCGCAAGATCGCCATCGCTGGCCGCTCCATGCGCGAAAACACCAAGATCGCCCGCCGGCTGGGCTATCTGGACGTGCCCGACGACCTGTTCATTGATCTGAATCAGGCATCGTCGATGCCGGCCAGCAAGGTGGTCATCATGGCCACCGGGTCGCAGGGCGAGCCGTCGGCCGTTCTGGCCCGTCTGGCCCGTGGCCAGCACCGCCAGCTGAGCATCGAAGAGGGCGACACGGTCATCTTCTCGGCCCACCCGATTCCCGGCAACGAGGAAGTCATCTACCGGATGATCAACCAACTCTACCGGCGCGGCGCGACCGTCCTGTATGACAAGATTGCCGACGTCCACGTTTCCGGCCATGCCAGCCGCGAGGAGATGAAGCTGCTGATCAACATGGTCAAGCCGCAGTTCCTCGTGCCGGTGCATGGCGAATTGCGCCATCTGAAGCTGCACGGCGAGATGGGGCAGGAGCTGGGCATCCCGGCCGACCGCATCGCTGTCGTGGAGAACGGCACGCCGATCGAGTTCACGCCGTACAGCATGAAGGTGCTGGACCGGCTGCCCGGTGGCTATGTCTTCGTAGACGGCGCGGGCGTGGGCGACATCGGCTGGGCTGAAGTGCGCGACCGCGACCGGCTGGCCCAGGCGGGCATCGTCTTCGCCGTCGTGCGCACCAACGGCAACGGCAGCATGGCTGTCCATCCGGAGCTGATTACGCGCGGCCTCGTCAACGAGAAAGAGTCGGAGGTACTGTTGGCCGGGGCGGAGAACGTCCTGGTGCGCACCGTTCAGGAAGCGGGCGAGCGCGGCCAGAAAGTGACGGAGAAGCAGCTGGAGCAGGCGCTAAGCCGCTATCTCTATGACGAGACGCGCAAGCGTCCGGTCGTCGAGGTCGTCGTCCACTAGAGCCGCCCCACCGCCCGGCGTTGGCCGGGCAGCAGGCCGCCTGACAGGGGCCGGATGCGCCAGCGCGTGTCCGGCCCTTTTTGCGTCTGGGCCGGCGAGGGAGCGGGCAGCCGCAGCTCCGCCGCCGCAGCCGCGACATTCCTTCCCGCGTCCCACGAGACCGCAAAGGAATTCAGTCACAACAGTCGCTCGAACAGTCAAAAGCCCTGAGCAAGCGGCAAGAAGGTGGGACAAACGCCCCACTCCCGCTATCATTGCATCCGGCCCACCGGCCTTCTGAGGACACAACGTGAGCGATCAATGCGCCAATTGCGGTAAACCGGTACTGGACAGCGACACCGTCTGCTGGCACTGTGGCTACAAGCTGAAGCCTGCCCCTGCGCCAGAGCCGGCAGCCGCGCCGCCCGTCGCCGCGCCGGCTCGCTCGTCGCGCCCCACGGCCGAGACTGAAGACGCCTCGACCTACAACGTCCGGGCGCTGATCATCTATGGCGTGCTGACACTGGTGGTCATCGGCGGCTTGTGGGTGGTGATGAGCGCCCTCAGCCAGCGGCCGATTCTGGTGCGCAGCGCCGACCGGTCGCTGGGCAATAACTGGCTGGCCGTTACCGACAGCGAGCTGATCTACACCATCAGCCTGCCGGCGGGCTGGCAGTGGCTCGACGTGCCCTCACGTGATCTGCGGGACGCGCTCAACAATCTGATCGTTCGCCAGGGGTACATCGACAACGCCCTGCACCCGCTGGGTGCGGCTGTCGATGATCTGCAAATCGTGGCCGTCGGACTGGACGCGCCGACGCTCGACTATCCCGACCCGGTCGCTTTTGTCGTGGTTGGCCGCAGCGAGACGCTGGGCGACCTTACCCCGGTGGCGGCCATCGACCGGCTGAACGAGGTGGTGGGTGCGGTGGTCGAGCCGCTGCCCAACACGCACATTCCCGGCCAGCCGCAGGCGCGTTTTTCCCTGCTGGACGAAGATGCGGGTTACCAATGTCGCCAGCTGGCCGTGCAGGATGAGATTTCCGCCACCTATCTCGTCGCGGCCTGTTCCCCCCAGAGCGGGTACGGTCGCCTACAGCGGGATTTTGAGCTGATCCTCGACAGCTTCCAGTTCCTCGAAAACTAGGGCAGGGTTCTTCAGCAGAACCATGAGGGCGAGACAACCGGCGATGACAGGTTGGCCCTGTCCCCGCCTCTGCGCCGGCTCATGGCGTCCGCGCTGTCTTGTCCTCCACACCCGTGAACTGCGCTATCGATCGCGACTACCGAATACCCTCCATCTCCAACCGCTCCCGGTCGATCAGGTATAATGGCGGCATGACGACGCCTGACGAGACGACCGGCGAGGAGGCGGGCACCCTGCTGCCCGACATCACCTTCGTCGACCATACCGCCGACTGGGCCATGCGGGTCCGCGCGACCGATCTGCCTGCCCTGTTTGCGGCGGCGGCCGTCGGCTTGGCCCGGCTGCTGGTCGAGGAACCGGCGGCCGTCCCGCGCACGATGACGCGCGAGGTGACGCTGGAAGCGGCCGACGCCGAATCGCTGCTCGTCGCCTGGCTGGGCGAACTGGCCTACTGGGCCGAGGTGGAGGGCCTGGTGTTCCCGGACATTAACGTTCGGCGGGCGGGCGGCGACAGCTTGCGGGCGGTGGTTGGCGGCGGTCCGGCAGCCTCCCTGCACAACCATATCAAGGCGGTCACCTACCACGACCTGGCCATCCAGACGGTGCCTGGCGGCGTGGAAGCCACAATCGTTTTCGATGTCTAGCCCGCTGTGCGCCCGGAGCGCCCGGGCCAAAGGACGGAGCCGATGAAACGTGAGACATTGGTGCGCGTAGCGCCCTACATCTACGAAATCCCCCAATCCTACCGGCACGACATGCGCGTCCCGGCCCGCTTCTATGCCGACGCCGAACTGCTGCGGGGCGCGCTGGGCGACAAGAGCCTGGACCAGCTGGCCAACAGCGCCACCTTGCCGGGCGTCGTCCCCTTTGCGCTGGCCATGCCGGACATCCACCAGGGGTACGGCTTTCCCATCGGCGGCGTGGTGGCCACCCGCCTGCCCGACGGCGTCATCTCGCCCGGTGGAGTGGGGTACGACATTAACTGCGGCGTGCGCCTGCTGGGTACCTATCTCCACATCGACGACGCCCGGCCTTATCTCGATGATCTGGCCAACGAACTCCAGCGCAACTGCCCGCATGGCGTGGGGCGAGACGGCCATCTCAAGCTGACGCGTGCCGAGCTGGAAGCGATTGTCCGCGACGGCAGTCGCTGGGCGCTCAAGAACGGGTATGCGTCGAAAGCTGACCTGGAGCGCACGGAAGAGGGCGGCCGCATTGCCGGCGCGGACCCGGCCCAGATCAGCGCCCGCGCCTACGACCGGGGAGCCACGCAGCTCGGCACGCTGGGTTCCGGCAACCATTTCATCGAGGTCGATGTCGTCGACGAACTGTTCGACGAGACGGCCGCCGAGCGCATGGGCCTCTCTGTCGGCCAGCTGGTCGTCCAGATTCATTGCGGCTCGCGCGGCTTCGGCCACCAGGTCTGCACCGACTACGTGGCCCGTTTCCAGCAGGTCGTCCACAAGTACGGCATCACGCTGCCGGACCGCGAGCTGGTCTGTGCTCCGCTGAACAGCCCGGAAGGGCAGGCGTATCTGGCGGCCATGAAAGGGGCGGCCAACTATGCTTTCTGCAACCGGCAGCTGCTCACCCATCTCGTCCGTGATAGCTTTGACAACATCCTGACCGGCAAACTCAGCAACCCGGCCCTGTACCAGATCTACGACATAGCCCACAACATGGCCAAGATTGAAACCCATGAGATAGACGGCAAGGCAGTCGAGGTCTGCGTCCACCGCAAGGGCGCAACCCGCGCCTTCGGCCCCGGTGCCCCGGAGCTGCCGGACGTCTATCGCGACATCGGCCAGCCCGTGCTCGTGCCCGGCTCGATGGGCACTGCCAGCTGGGTGCTGCTGGGTACGGAAGGGTCGATGGCCCAAACGTTCGGCTCCACCTGTCACGGTGCGGGCCGCACGATGAGCCGCTCGCGGGCCAGGAAAGAGGTGCGCGGCGACGTCTTGCGCCGCGACCTGGAAGCGCAGGGCGTCCATGTCCGTGCCGGAAGTTTGCGCGGTCTGGCCGAAGAAGCGCCCGCAGCCTACAAAGATGTGGACCGGGTTATCGACGTGGTCCACGGCGCGGGCATTGCCAGCAAGGTCGCCCGGCTCGTGCCGGTTGCCGTCGTGAAAGGCTAGGCCGCCGGCCGCGTTGTCCCATGACCAGTTCTTACACCCAACGCACCACCGTCAAACAGCAGCGCCAGGCGGTCATCATCCAGCCCGGCGACCTGGCGACCGTCATGTCGACCACGCCTCTGCTGGCTGCGCTGGGCCGCGCCTATCCAGACATGGTCTTTGACTGGGTCATCAACGACGCCGCCCGGCCCGCGCTCAACGGCAACCGCCGCCTGCGCCGTCTCATCAGCACCGGGCAAGGCGCGACGGCCAACGGCAGCAGCGGTGAGACTGCCGACGACTGGACGGCCCGGCTGACGGCGGGAGGATATGACCTCTGCTTCATTCCGGACACGTCGCGCGACCTCGCCCACAAGGCCCGCCGCGCCCACATCCCCCAGCGCATTGGCTTCGGAGGCATCGGCTACCGGCTTCTGCTGACCAGCCGTGTCGCGCCCGCGCCCGGCCAACATCTGCCGGGCGAGCGCTACCTGGCGCTGGCGGCCGCTGCCGGGGTAGACCAATCGCTCGTCGAAGCGGCCGAAATGGAGTTCTACCCGTCCGACTACGACCGGGCCGACGTGACCCGCTGGTTGGTGGAGTCGCTGGACTGGTTGGGCGACACACTGCTGGTGGTGCTACATCCCGGCACGAGCGTGGTGGATGAAACGATGCGCGCGCGCCAATGGCCGGCTGAGCGGTATGCCCGCCTGGCCAACTACCTGACCCGCGTCCACGGGGCACGCATCGTACTGGTCGGTGGCCCGAAGGATGTGGTTGTGGCGCGGGAAGTGGCAGGCATGATGTCGGTGCCGGTGGCCAACCGGACGGGCCAGATGGGGCTGGGGGAGATGGGGGCGCTGTGCGAACTGGCCAACCTCTACATCGGCAACGACGTGGGACCGACCTACATTGCCGCCGCCTCCGGCTGTCCCACCGTCGTCATCCACGGCCCGACCGACCCGGCTGAATCCGGACCGTACATGATCAACACCCCGGTGACCAACGTCTGGCGACCGGGCGGCCTGCCTTTTTCCTGGAAAACAGGCGTCACCGTCGAAGACGCAGCCCAGGCGGCGACGGCGCTGCTCGTACCGCAGCGCTAGCTCTGCGTGTCGTCCAGTAGCCCGGCCTCGGTCAGCCGCTGAATGCGGGTGTCCAGCGCTTCCAGCGCCTGCTCCAACCTGCTGCTCCGGTAGGCGGTGGCCATGTCGCCGTGGGTGCGCTCCAGCACAGCTCGCAGCGTGTCGGTGCGCCGCCGCAGCCCGCCCGTAATCTGGTCCGGAAAGTCGAACGTCACCAGCGTGCTGTAGATGTGGTCCATATCATCCAGCAGCCGGGCGATTTCGTCGCTGTGGCCATGACGCGAAATGTCGAGAATGCGCCGCCGCAGTTCGGTCGCCGCTTCGGCCAGCCCGTTGAGCCATGTGTTCCCCTCCGCGCCCAGCGTCTCCGGCGTCGGCAGCGGCCGTTCGCGGATGTAGGCGTAGACCAGATTCGCCTCCACAAACTCCTTCACGGCGTCCTGCGTATAGCCTGCGAAGTAGAGGTTGGGGTCGTCGGCCACACCGGCGATCAGATCGTCCTTGCTCCGACGCGCTTCGGCCAGCAGCGTTTCGGCCGTGTCCCACTCCTCGCGATGGATGGCCCGGATGGCCCGGGCGCAGAGCGAGATCAGTTCCCGCGAGCGCTGGTACGCCTGGTCGCGAACCGCCTGCACCCGCTCCATGTCGGCCCGAATGGCAGCCGACGTCTCGTCCAGTTGGGCAGCGTTATTCGTTGTCATCGTCACCCTCATCCTGCGGGAAGCGGAAAAAGTCTTTGGCCAGCTGGTTCTGCTGGCTGGTGGGGATCTTGATCTCGCCAAACTGGCGCTCGAAGTTGGCAATGTTCTGGGCCAGGGCGAACTGGAGCATTTTGGCGTGCATCGGGCTCATGATGACCCGTGAGACAACCGTGCCGCGCGGCGTGCGTGGCAGCACCAGCGCGAAGTCGATGACCATCTCGGCCGGTGTGTTGCCAATGAAAGCCATATTCGCATAGGTGGGCTTCAGATCCTTGGGCATGTCGATGCTAATGCGTGGTTTCTTGCTCTTGGGTGTTTCGGGTGTTTCGGCTTCGCTCATGTGCTCCTCGTCTTTGGGCCATTCGGCCGCTTGCGGCCTCGCGCTCAGGTGGCGGGCCGGGCGTGTTCGGCACAGTGCCGGACCCCGGCAGTTTACCATATCCGCGCGTGGACAAAAAAGGACCGGCGTCACGCTTGGTGCGGCCGGTCCGGGGAACAGCAACCTTGTTGCAGGCTCAGGTGGTTTCGGTCACCTTGCGAATGGCGCGGGGGGAATCGACGTCGAAGTCGCGGGCATCCGCCAGGTGCATGGCCAGCAACTGCCCTGGCACTATGGCCGTGATGGGCGAGAGCCACTCCGGCAGCGACGCGGGCAGCTGCAGGGGGATGCGTGCCTCGGCCAGCAGCGCCGTGTCGTCGCTGACCACGATGACCTCCGCCTGCCGCTCGCGCACGGTGTGGACGAACGGTCGCAAATCGCCGGCCATCATCCCGGCCGGAGCCACGACGATCACCGGGAAGCCCGGCTCCAGCATTGCCAGCGGCCCGTGCAGAAAGTCGGCGCTGCTGTACGGCTCGACGATACTGTAGGTCAGCTCTTTCAGCTTCAGCGCCATCTCAAACGCCGTCGCATAGTTATAGCCTCGGCCAATGACGATACTGCGTTCCATGTACCGATAGCGCGGGGCCAGCGTGGCGATTGGCTCGTTCATGGCCAACGTGGCCTCCACCGCGTCGGGTACGCTGTGCAGCTCCGCCAGCCGCGCCGGTTCGCCGGACAACGTGGCCGCCAGCAGGGCAATCGCGCCCAGCTCGGCCGTATACGTCTTGGTCGCCGCCACCGCCAGCTCGTCCCCGGCGCTCAGGTCGACGACCACATCTCCCTGGGCCGCCAGATCAGAGTCGGTCTTGTTTGTCAGTACGGCCGTCAGTGCACCCTGGCGGCGGGCCTCGGCCAGCACGGCCACGATGTCGGGGCTGCGCCCGCTCTGGCTGATGCCCAGCACGAGCGCATTGCCAAAGCGGGGCGGCCGCTCGTAGATGGTGAACAGGCTCGGCGTGGTCAGGCCGACGGTCAGCCGGTCCATCGCTCCCAGCGCATACTGGGCGTAGCGCCCGGCGTTGTCGCTGGTGCCGCGGGCGGCAATAACGACATGGGTGATGTCCCGCTCGCGGATGAGCGCCGCCAGCTGCTTCACTGTGCCATGCTGCTCGTTCAGCAAACGACGCAAGACGGCCGGCTGCTCATGAATCTCGCGAAAAAGATGGGTTGTCGTAATCTCACTCATTGGGTCTCACTTCTGTCCTTGTGGGTCAGCCGCCTGCCCGGTAGATGCAAACGCCGTCAATATAGGTGGCCACCACGTCCAGATCAGGCGTTAGCAAGACGAAGTCGGCCGAAGCACCCGGCTGCAATGTACCGCGCTGTTCGGTCAGACCCAGCAGCCGGGCGGGCGTCGAGGTCACGGTGGCGATCGCTTCGGCGGCGGTGCAACCGGTGTAGGTGACCAGATTGCGCAGCGCTTCATCCAGTGGGATGATGCAGCCCGCCAATGTGCCGCTCTCCAGCCGGGCGCACTGCTCATCCACCGTCACCTCATGGTCGCCCAGCCAGTACGCCCCGGGTGGCATGCCCAGCGCCGCCATCGCGTCGGTCACGACGTTGAGGCGGGCCGGCCCCAACACGTCCCAGACCAGCCGGACGAGCGCCGGGTGGACGTGGAGGCCGTCGGGAATCAGGCCGATGGTCACCCGCTCGTCGTGGAGCAGGGCCACAGGCAGGCCGGGGTCGCGGTGGTGGACGGCCGTCATGGCGTTGAACAGATGCGTGCCGTAGCGCACCCCGGCGTCGACGGCCGCCTGTCCGTCGTCGAAGGTGGCCAGCGAATGGCCGGCGCTGACCACGACGCCGCGGTCCGTCAGCTCGGCAATGAGCAGTGGGGCCCCCGGCAGCTCCGGCGCGAGCGTCACCAGCCGGACGCCCTGTTCCGGCGACCACGTGGCCACCGCAGCCAACGCCGGTCCCTGCAAATGGGCCGGGTTGTGGGCGCCCTTCTTGCCCGGATTCAGAAACGGCCCTTCCAGATGCAGGCCAAGCGGCGCAGCTCCATGGAACCGCTCGCCCGACCCGGCAGCCATCACACCCTGGGCCTGGGTGACGGTAGCCAGCGGGGAGGTGATGATGGTCGGCAAGAACGCCGTCACCCCATAGCGCGGCAGCTCAGTCGCCACAGGCCAGATCGTTGTCGGATCGGCCGTGAAGTCGTGGCCAAAGCCGCCATTGACCTGCAGGTCGATGAAGCCGGGTGCGACCAGCAGGCCGGTGGCGTCGACGGTCTCGTGCGGGGGCGGCGCGGCCGCCGCTGGACCGACGTGGCTGATGAGGCCGTCCTTTACGGTCAGCGCCCCCGCCACCTGGCCGCCATCCGGCATGACCAGTGTGCCGCCTTGCACGCGAAGCATCGGTCAGGAAGCTACCTGAACCGGCACCTGCCCGGTGCAGGTGATGTTGCCGAACAACGCATTGGCCAGCGCCACCATCGACGTGGGCTGGATGCTGTAGGTGCAGAGGTGGGTCTGGGCCACGTTGTAGGCGGCCAGGTCGTACGGCGTGCGCAGCGCCACCGTCACGGTAGGCAGCCCGAGCGCCAACAGCTCATTGGCCAGCGCCACCTGCATCGGGTCCATCGAGGCGTTGATGGTGCCCAGGATGAGCAGGTCGTAGTCCGCCACAGCCTCGCGCAGCGCAGCAATCTCCGCGCCGGTTGGTGGCTGGCTGGTCATGAACTCATCGACCTGGTCATGGTGTTGGCGGATGGCCCAGGCCAGCGCCGGGGGGATGGTCTCGGAGGTATCCGCCGGTGTCAGGTCTTTGGGCTGGGGCATGACGACGGCAATGCGAGCCTCGGAGGGGAGCGACAGCGGCAGCAGCCGCGCCTCGTCCCGCATCAGCGTGATCGACCGTTCGGCCAGTTCGCGTTCAATCTCCAGATGCGCCCGGCAACCCACGACATCGAGCGACGGCTGCTCCCTGGTGGTCACCCACTGCTTCAGCGCCGCAATGCGACCGACCGAGGCGTTCAGATCGCTGTCCGTGATCAGGCCGCGTGAGTAGGCCAGCAGCAGACCCGTGTAGAGCCGCTCCTGCACCTCGTCGTTCGGCGTCAGCAGCATCAGGTCAACACCCGCCCGCACCGCGGCGATGACGTCGATGAGCTGGCCCACGCCCTGAGTGATGGCGCCCATGTCGAGTGCGTCCGTAATCACCACACCGTCGAAGCCCATCTCGTCGCGCACGAAGTCGTGCATGACCGCGCGCGACAGGGTGGCCGGGATGCCGGTTGTGGTGCCCAGCGCCGGGATGGCGAAGTGGCCGGTCATGACCAGTTTGGCTCCGGCATCAATGCCCGCCTGAAACGGCGGCAGCTCCACACTGTCCAGCCGTTCGCGGCTGTGATTAATGAGCGGCATCTCGTAATGCGAGTCGACCTCTGCCTGGCCCTTGCCGGGGAAATGCTTCAATGTCGCCGCCACGCCTTCCGCCTGTAATCCTTCGACCATCGCCGCCGCCATCTTGGCGGTCAGCTGCGGATCGTCGCTAAAGGCGCGTATGCCGAGGCTGGGGTTGCTGGGGTTGGTGTTCAGATCGCAGATGGGCGCGTAGTTGATATTGACCCCCATGGCCGCCAGCTCGCGGCCGATGGCGTGTCCCACGCGGCGGGCCAGTTCGGGGTCCCGCGTCGCACCCAGCGCCATATTGCCCGCAAACTGGGTCGTGCCGGCGCCCATCGTCGTCAGCTGGCCGCCTTCCTGGTCAACGGCGATGAGCAGCGGCAGTTGGCCGCTCTCCCTGGCTGCCCGCTGCATGGAGCCGGTCAGCTCCCGCGCCTGGGCCGGGTCGGTGTAGTTGGCGCCCCGAAAGAATGTGTAACCCGCCACCCGACGCGTGGCCAGCCAGGTCTTTACCGACTCCGGCAAGACCATGCCGTTGAAAGCCAACATAAACTTGTAGCCGATCTGTTCTTCAGCGCTCAGTGCCATGTGTCGTGTCCTTGTTACTAGTCAGAGTTCGCGTGACAGGTGCGACTGGACCGCAGGCGACAGTGCGTCACCTGCGGTCCGGCCATTCAGCGAATTATCGCACAATCAGGATTAGCGTGGCCAGGAAGCGTCAACTTCCGACAATGCTGTTTCCAGATCGGCCGTGCCGCTGATGTAGTCGACCATGGCTTGCCAGAAGGAGCCGGAGCCGACTTCGCCGGGCATCAAGTCGGACGCATCGAAGCGGACGCTTGTGGCGTTGGCCAGCAGTTCGGCCACACCGGCGTCAACCTCGGTAGTGTACCAGTCGATCTCGGCGCCCTTGTGCGGGGAGAGTGCGCCGCCGCGCTTCACCCACTCTTCGACACCGGCGGCCGTGGAGAAGTACTCCATCAGCGCGCGCACTTCGGGGCGGTCGTTGAACATCACCATGATGTCGCCGGCCACCAGCGCCGGACGGCCCAGCGACTCATCGATTGGCGGCAGATAGAAGAAGTCGAAATCTTCGCCTGCCACCAACGCGTCATCACCGAAGAAACCGGTGATCCACGACGCCTGCATGTGCAGCCAGCAGCCCGGAGGGTCCTGGAACATGGGCACCGGAGAGTCGCCGATGAAGGTGGAAACGATGGAAGGCACGCCGCCGAAGACGTAGTCATCATTCAGCCAGATTTCCGACATGGTCTCGACTGCGGCCGTAACCTCAGGGGAGTTGAACGGCAGATCGCCATTCACCCACGCGTCATAATTCTCCAGCGACGTCGTGCGCAGCATGATGTTCTCAATCCAGTCAGTCGCCACCCAGCCGGTCGCCGCGCCGCTCTCAATGCCGATGCACCAGGCGGGGTCGCCGTCGGTCGCAATCTGGTCGGTCAGGGCCATCAACTCGTCCCACGTTTCGGGCACTTCGTAGCCTGCTTCCTCAAAGCGAGCCTTTGGATAGAAGACCATGCTCTTGGCGGAGGCACGATGCCAGACGCCGGACATGATGTCGCCGTCTGGTCCGGTCATTGTGGCCATGTCGAGCCAACTGTCGATGTAGTTGTCCTGCAGATGCTCGTCACTCAGGAACTCGCTGACGTTGACCACCTCGCCGGCCTCAACGAAACGCTGCAGCATACCCGGCTGCGAGATGTTGGCGATGTCGGGCGGATCGCCGGCATCGACCTGGACATTGATCGATGTCTCAAAGTCCTTGGTCCCGGAGTAGACCACGTCGATGCCGGTCGCTTCCACAAACGGAGCGATAGCCGCTTCCATCTTGACCGCTTCCTCGTCGACCATGACGCCGAGCACGAGGACTTCTTCGCCCGCAAACTCGCCGGCCATGGCGCGGGCCAGGTAGCTGTCGCCGTCCATGCTCTCGTCGGCCATCTCTTCCTCGCCGGCCACTTCTTCGATGGCCGCTTCAACCGTTGGGGCCACTTCTTCAATGGCCGCTTCGACCGTTGGCGCCACTTCTTCGATGGCCGCCTGGACTGTCGGCGCCACTTCTTCGACAGCCGCTTCGACCGCGGCAGCGGCTGTTGGGGCCGCCTCTTCCACCGCCTGCTGGACCTGGCCGCCGCATGCCGCCAGCACCAGGATGCTCATTAGCATCATCATTCCAACGATTACGAACTGTTTCTTTGCAAACATCTTCATTCCTCCGATTCAACTCTGTGAATCTTGTTCAGTGCCCGGCTGGGCCGGGTTAACGGATATAGTGGGACAGGGTTTGTTCAAGAGCACCTCCGTAGGTCACCTTGTTGCTGCAGCGGCCGGCAGGAGCACGGCTCCATGAACGCCGGCATTGAACGTTGTCGGTAGCAGGACGATCTTCTCAGGCGAGAGCATCGCCTCAGCCAGCGGCGAGCCGCGCCGCAAATCGTCGAGACTGCGCAGGACGGGCTGCCAGAACAGGTCGCCCGCCTGCGTGACGCCGCCGCCCACCACCACCCGCTCGACATCGTGCGTCATGATGAGCAGGTAGATGGTCCGGGCGAGATAGGCAGTGGCGCGGCTGACGACGGCGCCGGCGGCCGCATCCCCGGCGGCCGCCAGTTCAAGCGCCTGGCGTGTGCTCAGGATCCCGCGGCCATTGTTGCCGGCTGCCTGACTGACCGCCGCGGCGATGGCCGGGCCCGAGGCAATCGCCTCCAGGCAGCCAGTACCGCCACAGCTGCAGCGTGGCCCGTTCAACTCAACGGGTAAATGGCCAATCTCCCCGGCCATCCCATGCGCGCCGCGGTAGATGGTCCCGTCGAGCACAATGCCGGCGGCAATGCCGGTGCCGATGCTCAGATAGGCGACGCTGCGCGTGGAGCTGCTCTCATTCACCCAGCGATAGACGCCCAATGCGGCCGTCCGCACGTCGTTCTCCAGCGTTACCGGCGCGCCGAGTTCGGCGCTCAGGGCGTCAGCCAACGGGTAGGCTGAGGTCAGGTTGAGATTGACGGCCAGCTGCACCGTGCCGGCTTCTACGTCGATCAGGCCGGGAACACCAGCCCCGATTGCTTCGATGGAGGCCCGCGTTTCGCCTGCCGCCTGCAGCAGCCGGTCGACCAGGTCCACCGTGCCCGCCAGCAGCAGCGCCGACCCGGCCACGTTGGTCGCCTGGGTCATCTCCACGACGGGGCGGCCACGACTGTCCACAAGCATGGCGGCCGTCTTGGTGCCGCCGATGTCCAATCCGATACGCACCATCAGATAATCCCCAGCTCCTGTTGCAGCACCAGCGCCGACGCGCCCAGCAGGACTATGTCATCGCCGAGGCTGGAATACGTGACATCGGTCGCTTCGGCCATAGCCGGGAGCACCCGCTGTACCATCTCATCGTTGACGGCATCCAGAAACAGACTCCCCAGCACATCGACCCGACCAGACAGCACAATCTGGTGGATGTTGAAGGCGCCAATCAGGTTGGCTGCGGAAACACCCAGGAAACGACCCGCCATCTGTACAATGCTGGTCGCGGCGCTCTCCCCCGCAGCGGTCCGGTCAACCAGGCGATCCCAGGCGTCGTCAGCCGTCGTCGCGACGCCCGATGCGGCAGCCTTGCGCAGCATGGCCTGCGTGCTGCTCGTTGTCTCCAGGCAGCCTCGGTTGCCACAACTGCACACGTCGCCACCGACCTGGACCACGACATGACCGATTTCGCCTGCGCCAAAGCCATCCCCATAAAAGGGCTGCCCGTTCAACACGATCCCCGCGCCAATGCCCTGGCCAATACGAATGGTGATGAGGTGGGCGCTGTCGCGAGCGGGGCCAAACATGTACTCGGCCAGCGCGGCTACGTGGCTGTCGTTGGCGACATGAACCGGCAGTCCGCCGCGGTCTTCCAGAATCTGGGCCAGCGCCACATCCGACCAGCCCAGGTTGACCGCGCTGAGGACAATGCCCTGACCAGGATCCACCAGACCGGGCGTAGCCACACCAATGCCCAGCAGGGGAGCGGTGGCGGCCTGCCGCAGCTGCTCAATCAGATCGACAGCGAGAGCCAGCGCGGCTGTTCCGCGAGCGCCGGAGACGGCAATCGATTCACGCTGCCGGATCTCGCCGCGCAGGTCGACGACTGCGCCCTGAAATTCCGCGCCGCTCAGATCGAGGCAAATCATCTGGCGGCCGCTTGGGGGCACGCCGAGCATCGTCGGCGGCTTGCCCCCGACCGAAGGTCCCAACCCCGATTCCACGACCAGCCCTTCCGCAATGAGCGTACTGACGAGTGTGGAGACGGTCGGACGGGTGAGGCCGGTTGCCCGGGCCAGATCGGCCCTGCTCAACGCGCTGCCGTCGTAGAGCGTCCTGAGAACGAGGCGGACGTTATGGTCGCGGGTGTGCTGTCGGGTTGCTTTTTCCATGAGCCGGGATAGCCGAAGTCAACAGTAAGTAAACTTAACTTACAAAGTGTAGTGTAAAGGTGACGACTCGAAATGTCAAGAAGGAAACGGGACGGACCAGGTGGGGAAGGCGGCTGTTAATCTCGCCGGTCCGCTATTGACACCTATGACGACTTTTGATAATCTTAGGGTCTGTATGAAAGGGGGCGTGGTGTAGCGGTTAACACGTCGGCCTGTCAAGCCGAAGATCGCGGGTTCGATCCCCGTCGCTCCCGTTCTTGTATAATAATGGGTCAACCTTGCTGATAGGGGGTTGGCCCGTTTGTTTTGTGGCCTCACCACAAGATGGTAGTTTGACTGGAAGCGTCATCGCCACGACGCGGTCGTCCTCTACGTACACTCGCTCCAGAATCAGCTTGACCAACTCATACTGAGCATCCAGTCATCACCCGCAAGGCGATTCCAGTGTGCTTCGAAATTCTCCAGTAGGTCAGCTGCCTGTTCAAGGCTGTCATCCGGAATAGGGCTTAACTGTGCTCTAACTCCATTTGCAATCGCAATCGTTGCTCGAGGTACTCTTCCTCGCTAGTGAAGAAACCGTGGTCCCATCGCGTGTCCATCCGATGGATATCACTGACTTAATCTCCGCGATGCGCTCGTCCAGGTTGCGTCTCGCCGAGTAGTTCGCTGATCGCCTTTGTAATGCCCTTCCGCCACTTCTTAGGCGGCTTTAGCTGCATAAGAATTGAAACGACTTGACCCTCGACTACGCCTGTCCGCCCAGACGCCGGGTTGTTTGCAATCGTAGCCTAGTTCTTTCGCTCGACATCGATAGTACTGGTACCCACTACTCTTCGACTGGGACTGGGGGCGCATCTTGCCGTACTGCGGGAAGGTAGGGCCTTCTGGGGGTGAACTACAGCACCGGTGACAGTAAATCAGATCCTTCAGTAGATATGCCTGATAACTGTTTGGTGGGTTTGCGGTGTCGCCGCCTAGTTGCCCGAACCTTCTGACACTTCTCGAACATTTCCTCGTCTATCACAGCAACGTGCTGACCCTCCTGCGTCATTCTACTGGGGCGTCATAGGAACGTCTGCCGTCGGCACGGGTTTCGTACTTCTGATACTTCGTCTTGCCTAAGTAAGTTTGATTCTGCAGGAAATGTCGCGAACTGTGTCCTTGGAGAATGGTCGTCCAGTTTTGCTCTTATAGCCGTCTTCTGTTCAACAATTGAGCAATCTGATTGTCCGTATCACTATGATTTCCGGTAGAGTATCTCTTGAAACGCAAGTAGTAGCCCCGGCAGCTCGCTTTTTTTCACTGGCAACAAGAACCTGGTTTTTGTCCTTCGTCATTCCGAAGGGTGCTCTGTTGTTGTGCTTTCCCTGACGGGCTTCGTTCCTTCTTGCCCTTGGCCGTTTCGGCGGCTAGATTCTGACTGTCCCAGTCCGCTACCGATTCCATGATGCCCTCAATGAGGGAGCCCATCGGGCCATCGCTATCCTCAGATGGTTCGCTCACCGAAAAGACCTTGATGCCATAGTCATGACGTAGCAATGACTTAATGGCCAAAGCATCCGTTCGATTTCGAGCAAAGCGGTCGAACTTGTGGACTATGACGGCATCAAACTTGTGTTTCCGGGCATCACGGCGCATTTCCTTGAATGCTGGCCTGTCGGCGGTGCGTCCGGAATGCCCCTCATCCTCATAGGTCCGAACCAGCAGTCCGCCCTGAGCCACTACCCAGGCCTCGATGGCCCGCTTCTGTGCGTCCAGTGAAAAGTTGCCAATCTGCTCTTCAGAACTTATTCGAACATAGGCTGCGTATCGCACTTTCTTCTTCTTCCTTCCTGACTTCTTCCTGACCGTCTTCGTGGGATCTATTCGCGGATCGATAATAGGGTGGTCGCGCAGCGCACCGAGCCTTGGGGCAGCAAAGAAGCGAGGTTCTGGAGGATGTTGACTTGATGGTGATGTTTCCGGCTCATCCGGCATAAGCTCCTTCGAGGCGTGGCTTATAGATCATGTTCGTGGCCTTGCGGG
>CAVWDW010000010.1:0-880517 GCA_963753865.1 uncultured Chloroflexia bacterium | reverse complement strand
GTATTTGCTGAGGAACTGGCTGGCCAAGAGGCCTTCGATGCGGTCGTCGCGCAAGCTACCGATCTCATCGCACAATTGCATGTACCGGGGCTCGCTGTCGGCGTCATCCACGGAGCCAACTCCTATGCCACCGGCATCGGTGTCACGAACACCAGCAACCGACAGCCCGTCACCGCTGACACGACCTTTCCGATCTGCTCCATCACGAAGACCTTCACCTCGACGCTGGCTATGATGCAGTCTGAACAGGGCGTTCTGGATCTGAACGCTCGTATCGTTGACATCCTGCCGTGGTTCAGAGTCAAGGATCCTGAGGCGACGGCCAAAGCGCGCGTCATCGACATGTTCCACCATCACACTGGTTGGAGCGGCGATCACGGTTTCGATCCCGTTTCTCCCGGTGGATCGATCACCGAGAAGTGCATGCTACAAGCGCACTACATCGATCAGATCGTGCCTTTCAATCAGGCCTGGATGTACAGTAACACCAATCTAGTATTTGTTGGTCATATACTGTCGGTCGTCGGTGGAAAACCGTACGAGACTCTCGTCGAAGAACACATACTCTCCCCGCTCGGGATGAATGCGACAAGCTTCAACTACAGCGCCTCCCCTCCCGACGAAAATTTCGCATGGGGTCATCCACCAATCTATACCGACGACAAGATCGACGAACTCCAGCCAATCTTCACGCCGTTCCCCCCGACGGCCGGGTCCGCCGGCGGAATCCAATCCACGGTTCAAGACATGTTGAAGTACGCCCGCTTTCAGTTGGACGGGAAAGACTCGTCAGGCAACACGCTACTTTCCAAAAAAGCACTGGCCTTTGCCCATGCCCCGGCAGTCGATGCTCCGACCGGCGAGTTCACCGGACTGACCTGGTTCGTCCGCAAGTACGGCGAGATCACGAGCGCTTTCCACGGAGGGACCTACATCGGCTACCGTACCTTTCTTCAACTGATTCCTGAGCACAACTTTGCTGTGATCGTGCTTACCAACAGCGACCGAGGGGTCGAGGCCTATACAGCTGTTGCCGATGCAATGGTCAAGGCTTTTACAAAACTCGAACCACATACTGAAGTTGCTAGTGGAGTTGATCCGTCAGTTCTAGATCCCTTCATCGGGGTCTTCAAAGGAACATTCCAAGACTTCGAGATTACTAAGAATGGAGGTAAGTATCAGCTTCTTCAAGATTCTAAATTGACAAAGCCTGGAGCAGATCCTGCACCTGCCAATATAGCTAACACTAAGGAAGGATGGTTTATCGTCACTGAAGGTCCTAACAAAGGAGCACTAGGAGAATTACTTAAAGATCCTTCAGGAGAACTTAACTACCTAAGATTCAATCACCGGATCTTCATTCGCTCCAACGCTGTACCGGGTAGTTAGGCACTCAGATTAAATAAACGCAATTATTCAAAGGAGAAAACCCATGAAACAACACAACACAACACAACCAGTATTTGCTGAGAAAAGTATTTCTCAGAAGATTGAAAAAATTACGCAAGGGCTAGTTGGCCGCATTGGTGTGGCCGCACAGGAACTTAGTTCAGGGCTGAATGTCAGCATAAATGGCGATGAAACCTTTGCGATGGCGAGTGCTTATAAAATAGCGATTGCCACGAAAGTGATGGATCGCGTGGACAAGGGGGAACTCAGTCTCGACCAAATGGTCGACGTCCCGCAAGACATGTATGTCGCCGGCGAAGTTGCGATTGCCGAGAGATTCCCCTACCCCGGGGTCCAGTTCTCGTTAGCGAACTTGATATATCCGATGATCACAGAGAGTGACAACACGGCGACCGACGTCTGTATGGGGCTGGCAGGTGGACCAGCAGCGGTGACCGAGAACCTGCGCAGGCTCGGGATCACCGATTTCAGGGTCGATCGGACTGTCCGCGAGATTCTCATGGATTTCTACGGCTTGCCAGCGGTCACCCCAGAAGCTGTCGTTGAGGCCATCAGCAACAACCCGGCACTGGTGGCGGCCCAGGTTGATCCCAATCCGGACTTCGAGGCGGATCCCCGCGACCACACAACGCCCAATGCGTATCTGAAACTCCTGCTTGCCATCGACGGTGGCACGGCGATGAGCGCCGAAAGCAGCAAGTTCCTGCTGGGCGTCATGTCGCGCACGCGCACTGGCGCTGGCCGACTCAAGGGATTGTTGCCGAAGGGAACGCCCGTAGCGCACAAGACCGGAACCGTAGGCGGAGTTGCCAACGACGTTGGCTATATCACGCTCCCTGACGGTCGACGATTTGCTATCGCCGTGTTCACGAACAGCAGCGAGACACCCTATGCGGACAGAGAACGGGCTATTGCGGAAGTTGCCCGAGCTTTATATGACTTTTATTATTTCCAGTCATAAGGCAAATATACCGAAGACCCGCATGAGTGAACCTTTGACCTTTGGCTTCGACGATCATCAAGCACAACACCGCCAAACCACAGGCCTACAAGGGCTCCGAGGAGGAGTCCATGGCGACCCAGTGGTTCGGGTATGCGCCTCCGGCCAACGGCGTGCAGTGGGACTGCGTATTCGACGACGGAGCAATGTTCAAGCACGGCAACAACGGACAGGGCATCTACGTCGACCCCAAGCGGGACTTCTGCGCCATGGGCTTCGGCAGCGCGGCGAACACATCCGGAACCGACTACGCCCCGGGCTTCATGCGTGCTGCGGCTACGCTGCTGGCTGGGTGATTTCAAGGACTTGAGATTCTTCGGCGCGTTGGGTCGAAGATCGTCCCGTCGCACTGCGGTTTACCGCAGTGCGAGCGGGGGACATAACAGACTGTCGTCCCTTCACACTCAAGGTACGGCACAAGCGTGATGGACGACAAATAGAACTCAGTGAAACATGAAAAAGTCTCTTGAGCCGGAACAGAAATTGCACCAGGCGCTGTCCAGCTTCAAATCGTTGGCTTCACCGCCAACTGAACCCAAGCACCCTATCGATGATGCTGAATTTGTGCCTGCCTGCCAGTTTGTGACACAGTTAGCCTCTCAAGCGCATGAGTATGGCGTGTCCTTTGTTCGACTGCAGGATTTTATGTCTCAACTGCCGCAATTATTTGGGTTCCATGGAATCATGCTGGCCGCTTCACCACTTCTCTTTTTTGATTTCTGGCGGCCAGGGATCCTACGCCAAGCCGTACCATAACCAGCCTACCTGATGTCACTTATGACCTCTCTAAATTGTCTGAGTTAGGCTTCTTGTGAATGATCTGGCCGACGGAAAGGTGCCCATTGATGAGGGAGTGGCTCGCCTTAAGCAGATCGATAACCTTCAACCACCCTACAGAAATTCGGTTGTAGCTTTAGGGTATGCCTTATGTGGCGCCGGTTTTGCTGTGCTCTTATCAGCGAACTGGAATGATGTCATTATTGCTGCGCTGCTCAGTCTGGTTGTTTATGCCATCACATTAACGGCTGGTCGATCTCAGTGGTTGTCTAATCGACTCAATTTTACAGCTGCAATAATTGCTTCGATATTGGCCAATTTGTTAGCGCTGCAGTTCCCTGGCAGCAATGCTTTCATTGTTTCACTTTGTGCAGTTATTGTTCTGGTTCCTGGTTTGGCCCTTACTCTGGGAACAGCGGAACTGGCTTCCAAGGTTGTTATTTCAGGTATCTCGCGTCTTGTTGATGGCATTCTAATCACGTTCGTACTCGTTGTGGGCAATGTAATGGGATCTTATATTGTGAATGCCCTGTGGACTGTGCCCGCACCCGAGCCAGCGACCGACAGGCCTTTGTGGGTAATCTTCATTTCTATTGTTGTATTGATGTTAGGTCTGACAGTTGTCTTTAAAGTTCGGCTGGCAGACCTGGGCTGGGTGGTTCTTGCTGGTGGATTAGCTTATGCGGGTGTATTGCTCGGTGGACAGCTGGGGAACTGGCAAGGTTCATTTTTTGGCGCGTTGATTTTGGGATTTTACACCAGTTTGTTTAGTTCCCGGTTGCATCGTCCTGCCTCGGTTGTCATGCTGCCAGGAATCATGATTCTGGTGCCAGGCGCGGCAGCCTATTTTGGTTTGAACGCGCTGCAAACGAGCGGCATCATCGGGGCACTGCCTGCTGCATGGGGAGTGCTCACCCAAATTGTGGCAATCATTGCAGGGCTGTATGTTGCCGCCTCAGTTCTCCCGCAAAGGTCAAGCCTATGACCACTTTCTTTGCTTACGCTGGCGGTCAGACCGTCGTCGTTTGTTATCCCTGCTGAGTTTCCGCGGTGAGCTATCTTTTGTTAAAAATGAAGTTGAGAATATCTGGAGGAGAAAATGACAGATTCCGAAACCAGCCAAACGGCTGAAGCGCCGCGGACACCCTCTATGCTAGCCTCACTGCTAGTCGTCGGTGTCATGATTGTTCTAATCGTGCTTTCTGTGATCATCTTTGGCAGCGAAGTAGCGGAGGGGCCACTTCAAGTCAGCATGACGCTGGCAACGCTGGTCGCAGCAGGTGTTGCCTATTACTACGGCTTCCGAGGCTCGGTCATCACCGACGCGATTATGAACAGTGTGGGCGGCACGATCGGTACCATCTATGTCTTACTGGCTATTGGCGCGATCATCGGCGCACTGTATTTGTCCGGCACTGTAGCTGCTTTCGTCTACTATGGCGTCAATCTACTGAGCCCTCGTCTGTTCTATGTCATGTCTTTGCCATAGCCTCCGGGTTGGCCCTGTTACTTGGCAGCTCGCTGACGGCAATCGGTGCAGTCGGCGTTGCCTTTGTCGGTCTTGCGACAGTGATGGGGTTTCGCCGGCATTCGCTGCGGGCGCAGCCGTGTCTGGCGCTATTTTTGGCGACAAGACAGCCAAGATATCGGACACGGCCATCTTGACGATTGCCTCCGTGGGTGGGTGACGATCATCGAGCATGCCAAGATGGTCATGGGTACGGCTATTCCGGTAATGATCATCAGTGCCCTGCTGTTTCTCTTGCTGGGATTCACAGGATCCGGCAATGCCGCGGCAGCCGACCCCGCAGATGTCCAGAACGTTATCAGCCAGTACTTTAACGTCTCGCTCTTGGCCTTCCTGCCCGTTGTGCTGATCTTCGTTCTGTCCTCTCTGAAGTTCTCCGCTTACTTGTGCCTGACGATTCCTGCCATCGTTGCCGTTGTTCTGGCGGCGTTCACACAGCAGCCCCTCATTACCACATTGGCTGCCGACCCGAATCTGACCTACTTCGAATCTGTGCTGAGGTCGGCATAGACACATTCGCCAACGGGTTTCACTTGAATAGCGGTGTGGAGCAGCTGGATCAGGTTTTCTCCGGTGGCGGGACAGCCGGATGTTGACGACAATCTGGCTTATTCTCGTTGCCGCAGCCTTCGGCGCGGTCACTGACTATACCGGAATGCTGAATCGATCATTACCCCGGTGATCAACCGGGCAAAGGGTCCGGGTGGTCTGCGACTGGTGACCGTCGACACATCCCTGGGGTTGAATACGGTTGCGGCCGATCCCTATATCAGCATTGTGCTTACTTCACGTATGTTCCGAGATGAGTACAAGAAAGAGCAGCTGCGCCCTGTGGCACTGTCCAGCGCTATCGCTGACTCAGGCACCATATTCAGCGGCATCATTCCGTGGAATGTGAATGGTGCACTCTTTGCCGCCACGCTTGGTCTGGGCACAATAAGCTTTGCACCGTTTACGTTCGTGGCCTATCTCTCGCCCATCGTCACAGTCATTGTTGGCTTTATTGCTTACGGCAAACGGAAGCTGCCTGAGGGAGAAGACCCAAGCGCCGTTTATGGCGCCGAGCCGGCGAAGTTACCAACGCCCCAGCGAACGGCTTGATCTGTGACTCAGCACGACGGCACTTGTGTCGGTAGGCTACCGTTTCGTTGGAGTCCAGGGCGCTCCTCGCAGAAATCTCAATGGTGCTTGAGCCTCGTTTTGCCAAGGATGGGCTGCACCACTTAGAAGGGATGCATTAACTGGGTTGCCTGAAAACGAGTCACGCGCGCTGGACATGATGCGGATAGCGGCTGGAGACATCATCAGCAGACCCTACCGTCGTCTTTAGAACAATGGGTAGCCAAGGTTCTTTCTCAACCAACGCGCTCATCAGCTAAGAAGTCTCCGCAGTCCCGGCCTGCGTGCTGGTTGTTGTGTTCGGCCTGTAACTGTCGCGCCGCAGAGGTTTGCGATGTGAATTATGTTGAGTGGTGATGGTTTGTCCACCTAGCTTGTCGCAGGACGGGAGATGTCGGATATGGGTAAATTACGACGATCTTGCAGGACAATAGCTTCACGTCTGAGAGTTTACCGGAACTTGAGCATAAGCTATTCTTTGAGGGGGAGCGTCGGCAAGCGTATCTGGTGACTTTCTTCGTACTGCTTTTTCTTTCGACGGTCATCGCAACCTACGGCGTTCTCAGCGATTCTACGGCTACTGTGATTGGGGCGATGATTATTGCCCCGCTGATGACGCCAATCCTGGGCACAACTGCTGGTTTGGTCATGGGACAGCCGCATCGCGCCCGGGTTTCGGTGGCGATTGTTGCCGGCGGGGTTTTGGTTGTCATTGTGACCTCTTTGGTTGCCGGATGGCTGAGCGTTGATGTGGTTTCTGTCACCGCCAACTCGCAAATCAGCGCGCGCATCGCCCCCAATCTGAATGACTTGATGGTGGCACTGGCAGCTGGGCCGCGGCAGCTTTCGCCTACAGCCGTTTTGATGTTGCTCACTCGCTGACGGGGTAGCGATTGCCATAGCCCTGGTGCCGCCTCTAGCGGTGGTTGGTCTGTGCTTATCAGCCGGAGAATGGGAAGCTGCGCTAGGGGCGTCGCTGCTATTTACGACGAATTTCCTGTCTATCCTCCTGGCTGGCGGGGCAGTTCTTGCTTTGCTCGGACTGGGGCAGGCATCAATTGAGAACAGAGATCTCCCTCCAGAGGCGGAACGCCGCATCTATCGCTACATTGCCCTCGGTGTTATCTTGGTTGCAGCGCCTCTGGCGTTGACGACATTTCGCGTTGCCAGAGATGGCTTCATACAAGTGCAGGCGAGGGAGATCACAAGCGAGTGGATAGATAGGGCTAAGCTTGACTATGAGTTGAACCAAGTCACTGCCAATCAGCGGGATCTGTTGATCGAATTAAACGGGTCACAAGATACGCCCTCTACTTCCGAATTGGCGAGCCAATTAGAGGAAGCTTTGCCCCTGCTAGGAACCGCGACCCTGCGGATTCGCCATACCAGCGACCTGCCACTCAAACGAACGGTCGAGCCAGAGCCTTAGGAACAGACCGTAAACCAGCTGTCCTTACCGTAGTTGAGACGATGTTGACTCGCAATTTGCGTAGTTCCATCGAAGCTGTACGACAATCAGAATCAGGTGAAAAGGAGACTACAGACCATATGCGTTCATCAATCTTGCTGCCGATTGCTCTTCTAGTAGGACTGGCCAGTATCTTTGTGGTGATGTTTGGGTTGAAGGCAACGGCGCCAATTCTCAATCCGATCCTCCTGGCAATTGTCATCACGATAGCTGTCTTGCCGCTCAGTCACTGGCTGATGAGACATCGCTTATCGCCCTGGTTGGCGATTGCGGTCACCGTGTTGTTCGTGGTTGGAGGCATGCTGTTGGTGCTTATCCTGTTCGGCTATGGAGTGGCTGGGCTCTCAGCGCGTGTGCCCGAATACGCCGATTCTATCGCGAGCAAATCATCACAGGTTTGGTCACAGATGCAGCAGCTGGGGGCTGATCTGTCGGAAGCTCCCAGTACAGGCGATATTTCTCCCTTGCTGGAAACGCTGGTTGACTCATTCGTTGGCGCAATCACCGTAGTCTTTACAACGTTGCTGATCTTCGTCTTTCTACTTGCAGGTAGCGTGTCTCTAGCCGCTGGCTCTCGTAAAGGACTGGATATCCAACCCTCTACGGTGAAGAAAATCAACGACTTCACCCTCGACATCCGGAAGTACATTAACATCACGACCCTGCTTACCTTTCTGGCAGGCGTTCTGAATACGATTCTCCTACTTATCCTCGGTGTCGATTTCGCGGTCTTGTGGGGCGTCCTCTCCTGGCTTCTCGGCTACATCCCGGCAGTCGGGTTCTGGCTGGCCCTGATTCCGCCAACAATTCTGGCGTGGATGGAGTTTGGCGTGCCAACAGCCGCTATCGTGTTCATAGGTTACGTTTTGATCAATGGGCTGACCGACAACATAATAGCCCCCAAGATGCAGGGCGACTCGCTCAATATTTCGCCCGTATTCGTCATGCTTTCACTGATAGTCTGGGGTTGGATATTGGGTGCAGTTGGCGCAATCCTCTCGATTCCGATGACGCTCTTGGTGCTTACCATTATGGAGCAATTTGACGCCACACGGGGACTGGCGGCCCTGGTTCGGACACAACCTCGTTCTGGAGAAACTGATGCCGATCACCAGGCGCACAAAGACCGGGCAAAGCAGCAGATAGCCGACTGGTTCGGACGAATCAAGGTGGCGGTCGAACCGGGCGAAGACGCTGAGGCTCCTACAACCTAGCATCGTCAACTCCACCTTCATCGCGGCAGCGTTCTTGATGAAACGTGCCATGTTCTCTGGAGGCAGGGTTTCCGGAGCTTTGCGAGCATCCACCGCCGGTCTACCTTCACCATCCAGGCTGCAGCAGTGTCGCACGAACCACATTCACCATGTGAAAGCGGCGGTGGACCCTTGGATTCGCGAACAAACATGACTTAGCAGACCGTATACTGCAGCTTCTGCACAGGTCGCTGGCCATTGCCACAGTTGAACGGTACGTGCGAGCTATGGTATGTTCGAACTACATAGTGGGTTCGAAGCCAGATTCATTTGAAGCCAATAACCAGGAAGAAAAACGACCACCATAGGTATACACGTGAGTGCCCCATTCCCGTCGCTCCCGTAGAGCCTGTAGTCGCAAGATTAGGGCCAAAAGGACCTCGAAACAGTCGAGGTCCTTTTTTGATCTCTGCCCCGGGTGTGGGGCCGCTTCATCGCTCTCGCACCCGATCAGCGCTGGTCGCTCCAACTCGCAGATGCCGACGCAGAACAAGGCGTTCTGGAGCCGTGCGCTAATGCACCGAGCAAGAGATACACGGATCGTATGCGCGGACCAGCATCTGCGCCTGCTTGCTGATCTCCGTCTCGCCCAATCCTGCGGCGACCAACTCTGGCACCAATGCCCGCAAGTCGTTGTGGATGTTCGCGTGGTTTTGTCCGGTCGGGATAACCGCATCAGAATGAATGATTATCCCTTCGTCATTGATCTCAAATGAATGGTACAGAATCCCGCGCGGGGCTTCAATGGCGCCAACGCCCTGACCCGCCCTCGCCTCATAGCGCACCCGATACTCCCCTGACTCCGAGTCAAGAAGGTCATTGATCATCCCATGCGATTCATGGGCCACGTGGAAGCACTCCACCAACTGGGCCAGATTGTGGTGGAACGGATTGAAGGACGGCGGTTCCAGACCCAGTTCCGCCGCGACCACTTTGGCCTGGGGATGGAGCCACTCGAAATTGTTGTTGAAGCGGGCCAATGCCCCCACAGACAGAGATTCGCGGCTTAAGCGGCAGAGCTTCGAGGTCGACGTGTCCACCATGTACTCATTCGTCATGGCCAGGTACTCGTCTTCTCCCATACGGATACCGTCACTCGACAACAGGTCGCCCCCAACAAACGGGTACTGCCCTTCGTCGCGCAGCGAAACGAACTCTGTCTCTCGCTCAAAGTCGGGCAGGGGAAGCGTCCTAAAGACCTCCAACGCCTTCCACAGTTTCGGCAGCACTGCCTCCAGCTCCGCCAGCAGCTCCCGTAACTGGCTCTTGCGGGGCACTTGGGTCACACCCCCAATCTGAATGGTCATGGGATGGGTCGTGCGCCCGGCGAACAGATCGGAAGCGCGATTGGCGTACCGCTTGAGGTCTGCCGCGAGTTGCACGACCTCCGGGTGCGTGCCCATGACAGGGATCACGCTGCCGACATCCAGCAAATCCGGCGCCACCAGGAAGAAGAGATGCAGCGTGTGGCTCTGGAGCGTCTCGGCATGCTTGGCAAGCAGCCTGATCTGCCGGGCGGTCGCCGGTGGTTCGACATGCAGCGCTCTTTCAGCCGCCCGGGTGCTGGCCAGAGTGTGGGAGATGGAGCAAATGCCACAGACGCGCGAAGCGAGCATCGGCGCCATATCAATCGACAGACCTCTGAACATGGCTTCGAAGAACCGGGGCGTCTCGACGACCTCCCATGTACACTCGGTCAGCTCTCCGTTCTCGATCCCGATGTGGATATTGCCGTGGCCTTCCACGCGGGCGATATGTTCGACCTCGATTCTGACCGGACTGCCGCGTTGTATACTCATACTGATCCCTTTTTCTGACCTTGACAGCCAGGAGCCACATGGCTAACTATGTGCCTTCAATGTGGGCATGGCTTCTACACCGGCGTACGCATTGAAAAAGCTCGCCCGTTCTGCGATCTCGCGCTCCGAAAAACCGCGTTCACGCAGTATCTGAACGAGAGAGTCGAAGTTGGCTTCTTCGGCAGCCCCACGACAACCCCAACAGCCGAAATGATTGCGCGGACAAATCGCGTTGCAGCCGCCGCGCGTCACGGGTCCCATGCACAGTATGCCCATATCCAGCACGCAGGTGTTCAGGCGCTGCTTGCACTCCACACAGACAGGATACTGGGGTAACTGCGGGATGACGCCGACTACCAGATGCCGAACAAGCCACTCAAATTCAGACTTGCTGATGGGGCATCCGGGCAACTCGATGTCGACCGGCACCACCTCAGACACCGTGCGAATGGGGCCAGACTCGATAGGATGGTCACCGTAAACGGCCCTGGTTGCTTCTGAAAGAGGAACCCGTGAGCGCAGGTTGTGCACGCCGCCAAGACAGGCACATGCGCCCATGGCGACCAGGAGTTTGGCCTGCTCGCGAATCTTCTTGAGCCGCTCGACCTCGTCGTTCCTGGTGACGCTGCCCTCAACAAAGGCGATGTCGTAATCATCCGCCCTGTCTGAAGAGATCAGGCGGAAATTTCTGACATCGACCAGGTTCAGGAGGTCGCCGAGACTTTCCTCATTGTTCGAGATTTGTAGCTGACATCCTTCGCAGCCGGTTAGTCCAAAGACGCCGATCTTTGGCCTTTCCAGTGGAATCCCTAGATATTTCATGACGTACCTGCTACCGTTTCCAGATTGCTCTGGGGCGGGAAGGCCCTAGATGGCTTCCTTCAGATTCATAACAGTCCAATAGTCAAAGACCGGTCCGTCGAGACACGTGAACGTGGAGCCGACATTGCAGCGGCAGCACTTGCCCATGCCACAGTGCATCCGTCGCTCCAGCGACACGAACATGCGCTGGTGCGGCAGGCCCAGGTTGCTGAGATGGGAGCAAACAAACTTGAACATCACCGGAGGCCCACAGACGATGGCATAGGTGTTGTCGGGGTCAATATGGACGTCGTCAAACAGTTTGGTGATGACGCCCACCGGCCCGACCCACCCGTCATCCGGTTGTTCGACGATGGTCAGCATCCTCAGACCGTAGATGCGCTGCCACTCGTCAAACTGGTAGTCGAACAGGATCTGGGCGGGATTTCTGGTGCCGTAGAGCACGGTGATGTCGTCGTACTCATTCCGGTGGTCGGTCGCCCAGTAGATCGGCGAACGGAGTGGGGCTATGCCCAGACCACCGGCCACCAACAACAGGTTCGCGCCAACCATCTCCTGCATCGGAAAGTGGGTTCCGAACGGCCCGCGAATCCCCACATACGCGCCCGGCTCCAACTGGTGGATCACCCCGGTGACCTGGCCCACATTCCGAATGCAAAGTTCGATAAACTCGCAATTGGAACTTGATCCAGCCAGCGAGATAGCCACTTCACCGCAGCCGGGTAACTGCAGCATGACGAACTGCCCCGGCAGGAAGGAGAAGGTCCGCCGCTCCGCCGGGTCGCAGATCCGAATGTGGAACAGCTTTTCTTGCTCCGTCAGCGGGATCGCCGCAATGACCTGAGATTTGAACGTGCGTTCCGTCTGAATGCGCTCAAACTTGCGGTTAAAGTCTGGAGGCATTGACATAAATGGCTCCAGGTTGATGTCATGGTGGGGGATCCTGAGCATTATGCAGCCTCCGTCTGGATCAGATCGTCGATCACGTCCTTGGGGTTAATGCCCGCCAGGCAGGCCACACCACAGCGATTGCAACCAACACACAGAGACTGGTTGAACGCTTCTACAAACCCCTTGAACTGATGATAGTAGCGGTACTTCAGGCGCACATGCGGTTCGGGCCGAAAGTTATGGCCGCCGGCTACCGTAGCGAAGTCGAGGAGGTTGCACGAGTAGAGCGTGCGCCGTTTCGTCGCCTCGCTGAATGTCAGGTTCACCTCTTCATCGATCCCGTAGCAGTAGCAAGTCGGGCAGACCATGGCGCAGCTGCCGCAGCTCAAGCATTTGTCCCCCCACTTCTTCCAGACGGGGGACTCAAATTCCAGGTCCATCAACTCCGGCACGATAGTCACATTGACCTGGGTCTTGAACTTGGACTCAATCTCCTTCTTGACCCGCTTGAACTCCGCCTGGTCTTCGCTGGTGACTTCCTGACCGCCACAATGGTTGATGATCCTGAAGCCGGTGTCGGAGTTGATGGCCGCAAAGTAGGTCTCACCGATGTCGGTCAGGAAGATGTCAAAACCACTCAGGGCCACATCCGCATTCATGGAACGGCAGAAGCAGTCCTCGAGCGGTTCATGATCGAGGCCGATGATGATCGTGTTGCGTCGCCGCGCGAAGTAGTATGGGTTGGGGTAGACGCTCTTGACCATGACCTCATCCAGCTTTCGCAAGGCGTTGATGTCACAGGCACGCATGCCGATAATCACCCGTGGATGAACGGTGTACTGGATGTGCTGCTCCCAGCCTTCTTCGTTGAATTGGTAGGTTGCCAGGTCTTCCTTGAAGGGCAGGAAGAAGTTCTTTGGCGAGCTGTAGGTGCGGGTGTAGTCCATCTGAAGCTCTTCAAAGCTGTTGAGCTTCAGGAAACGGTAGACCTTGTTGCCTTCCTGATCACGGTCGCGCCACTTTGGTCCAATTACCTCATTCTCTTCCATGAGAAATTCGACCATACTCCGGAAGTTATCCTTGGTGATGGTTCTGTACAGCATACCCGACTCCCCTTGGGACTGGCTGAACTATGTGGCTTTTCAGGGCGTTGTCAGCTCAGCACAATACACTGAGCCATGGTGCCATTATCGATAAACGGGCCGGCAGATCAAGTGACGAAAGTCACATCATCGCTGTTCAGGGGCGAGAAGCGTGGCCACGCTGCAGATCCCAATTTGTGTTAGCAACTGGATAGAAGCAGTAAGGAGTTCGGCGGAAGATCCCCTTCAAAGGATGATCTTGCGTCAAACTGTTTGCAAGACGAGGGGCACGTGTTCGACTTGTTGAGAATCGGACAGGGAAGGTGCGCGGTGGGGAGAGTCCATCAGCCAGCAGCCGTCTCAACGGCCGAAAGCCCGGCCCCTTCAACGGTCCGGGCAATCTGCCATAGATGATAGCGAGGATGTGCCGAAAACGCGTGGCAAAGCGAGCCATCAGGGAAATCTACATTCCAGTTTTCCCACGCTGTAGGCCAGCCGGCGGCCGTCCAGCGCCCCCACCGGCGTCGGATAATCTTCACGACATCGGCATGTCGACCGTGCAGGCGCAGCGCCTCAAAGAGGTAGTGATGCATGAAGGGGCTGGCGAGTACGATCTCGCCAGGTTGGGGCGCATCGTCCAGGTCCAATGAGCGAGAAACAAGCCTGTCCAGTAATGCCGGTAGTTCCTCACCTGTGCTCAGTCCCGTGAGGGCGGCCAATGCGGCGGCCAACTGCGAATGCGTGGTACCCGCAGGATCGTCAACCCAGCGGCCATTGCGCCAGAATACACGACGAATGGCGCTGCCCAGGTTGTCGGCCTGCCTGCGCCAGCCGGCAGCTGCTTCCGGCAAGCCCAGTTGCTCAGCCATGTCGCCGGCCTTGGAAAGTGCCAGAAGATAGCGCAGATTGTAGATGGCATTTGGCTCTTGCCGTGAAACGGGCGCCCAATCCAGGAATAGCCGGCGTCCCGGCTGACTGCGGATCAGTTTGTCTTGTGCGATGTCCTGGTCGAATCGGGCGAGCATATCGACCAATACCGGCCAATGCTCCTGCACGAACGCAACATCCGACGTGATTTCAAGATACAGCGACAATAGTTCGACCCAGCTGAAATTGTAATCCACGACGGTATAGGCGTGTACTTCGCCCGGCGCAACACCGGGCAGCACTCCATCAGAATAGGCGCCTTGCCCTGCCATGCGAACAGCCTGTCGCAGCGGCTGCACATCATCGCTCATCGACTGCATAATCAATGCCTGGGGCAACGCATCTCCGACCCATTGTGAACTCTCACGCCACACACTGTCGACGAAGCCGTCATGCAGGCACGCATGGAAGGTTGTTTCGCAAAGCTCAATAACATCCTGAAGGACGGGATCCACGGCCGTCAAGTGGCGCGACTGGTGCAGGGGGTAGCTGGCGGAAAGGCAGCTAAACTGGACCTGGGCCTGTGTGCTGCCATGTACGGCAAAGAGCAAGTAGCGGCCGCCGCGAAAGGTGAATGGATCTACCTGCTGCTCCCCGGCTCGCAGCGTAAATCGGTCGGTTGGCCGCATACGACAGTATGTGGATGGGTCGCTGAAGAGAGGTTCATTCTCCTTCAGCGTTTCCAGATAGCTCACCAGAAGGGTTTCGCCGCCACTGGCACCGCGCACCGATACATGTGCCCGACAAAGATAGTCACGGCCGAGATCAAACACCCAATATGATGTTTCTCCCGATGCCTGATCGAGCTGAAGCCAGACGGCCTTATCATCAATGGTCATGTTCGTGGAAGGCAGCCGGTGGCCGACGGCCGAGCTCCAACCCTGGGCAAGCGCCTCATGAAATTCAAAACCAGTCACGTGCTCGGCTGTATAGACAGGCGCGTTGCTTGCAGATGACACCCTGGCCGCGATGAGTGTGGCCGGCAAACGTGCCTCGATCAGAAGGGGAATTCCACGCGCTTCCAGCGAAGTCCATGGGTAGCCCGTGCTGGGCCCGACAACCCGCGCCGCAGACCACTCCTGGTCATTGAATCCAGGTAGCTGCCATGGATCATCCTTGCGCAGATCCTTGTCTTCAACGCCGCTGCCGTAAATGGATACCCGAGGTACGGCTGGCGAGTACGACTGGTCACGGCTGACGCGCCAGCTGCTGTCCGTCTGAATCACGATCTCTTCATCGATACAGAGCCAGCCGAGCAGACCGGCCATGGCGCGGTGCACATAAGCAAAGTGGGAGTAGCCGGGCTGATAGACCAGGACGGCTATGAGGTTCGAGCCAGGACGAAGCGCCGCAGCAATGTCAAGTTCATCCACGCTTTGCCCGTCCGGGTAACACCGGCGTGGGCCGTGGGCAACGAGCGCTCCATTGACCCAAAGCTTGTAGCGGCTGTCCGCTGTGAGCGACAGCAAGGCACTGTATGGAAGCGTGGTCAACTCAAACGAACAGCGAAAGCGAATGTACGCTTCCTGTAAGTCAAACGGGTGGGAAGACCCAATCCAACGTGCGTCGGGCGGCGCCTCGATCATAGAGTCCCATACTGTTGGGCCAGTTCATTGACCACGGTATAGGCCCGGACAAGTCGCTGCGGAGGAATGTCCGGCTGGACGAAATGACCCGTGTTGAAGATGAACCCGCCGTTCGGCGCATAGATCTCGAAGCGCCTCTTGATGTAGTCGTCCAGCGCGTCCCCATCGTAAGCGTACAGGCCATCAATGACATCGAGCGAGCCATAGATCACGATCTGATCACCGAACTCCCGCTTGATCGATTCAGGATCCATCCCGGCGCTTTCCTGGACCGGATGCATCGACGAATAGCCAATTTCAATGAGGTCAGGCAGTATGTCCAGGATGTGCCCGTCGCTATGAAGATTGACGTAGAGGCCGATGGACTGCGCATGGTGAACGACCCTGGCCGCATAGGGGGCAATCATGCGGCGCCACATCTTCGGAGAGAATAGCATCGTCTGATTACTGCCCCAGTCGTCTGACAACGTCAGGATATCCACCCCGTTGTCTTTCAGGCTTTCCGCCAACCCACACATCCAATCGGCGTAGCGGTCAAACCAGGCTGTCATCAGATCGGGTTCCATGCCCAGATTCAGCCAGCAGTTCTCGATACCAAGAAATGAACTGGTACCCTCAACCATGCCCCACGTATGGGCAATAATGGCCCGTTGCTCCCCATGTTGGACGACGGCCTGGTCAACATTCAGACCGGCAAAGTCATCATTCCAGTCGGTATGGGTCAGCCACCGTGCGTCACGTGGGTCGCCGAGATCGACCTCAGCCAGCTCTGTGACGTCGATCTTTGTTCCCATCTGGTTTGGCCACGGAACAAAGCCCACGAATATATCAATGCCAAATTCATCCAGGAACTTCTCCCTGGGACCATACTCCTCTTCCAGCATCTCCACAAACTGTTTCTGATAGAGCCAGCAATCGACAGGTGTGCGGTCAACTGGCTGCCGGGCGAATGTCGCCAGGACACGTTCCTTGGAGTTCATAGGGGATTATCCTTCTCTTTCAGTGAGGTTTAGCAGGTTCAGCCAGACATCAGGATCCAGCTCAGCTACATATTGACTGTGGAATCGCTCCAAATAGATCTGATCCCACACGGGTACGAGGGGGTGAATATCCGCTGGCAGACCGCGCAAGATTTCGGCATACGCAAGTTCCATGAGCCGGTAGCCGGAGGTGGCCGAACTGTCATACGGGGGATGTGGCTGAAGAATGCCGTCTTCAACCATCGTCTGGTCCAACGAATCCGAAAACTGGTTGAGCAGCTCAAGCTTGCGGTCCCAGCCTGTTTCCAGCTTGACCGCTTCATCGACCAGGGGCCCGAGACGTTCGGCCATGCGAGGCAACTGGCGGAAATAGTCCAGCGTCCATTTGTCGTATGGATAGTAGGTCCGGTCGAGCAGAAACGCGAGCTGAACCCCCAGCCGGAGCGCCCGCGTGAACGTGATGTTGGCGTAATACTCATTATCCCGCAGCAGCGCCCGGTGGAGCGCGTAGGTGCCCATGCCGGAAAAGTAGCGACACCAGTGCGCAATGCGCCGCAAGCGCACCGGCTCAGGATAGTAGGCACCTAACGCATCGCGCACGGCGGTCAAGCGCCCGTCGGGATCGTGCCAGACTTCGCCGGCAATCACGTGCGTGATGTCTTCCTCCGGAATGTTAAGCCATTCGGCGTAACTCCGCGGCGGATGAGTCAATCCAATCGTATTGTTAAGATGGTTCTCCAGGCTGGTGAGTTCCAGACCGCCCGAACGCGTATATCCTTCACGTAAGGCATGGCCGCGCCATGTCGTAGGCAGTTGGCTCGCTACCGCCTCCATAATAGCGTCCCCGCTTTCTTGCAGAACTGCGTCTGGCATAATGCCATTGATCCGTAATCCCCAGTGATGGTCGCGCGAATACTCATCATCGAGGCCCAGAACTTCCGAGCCGTAGCCGAACACGCCATAAGCCGATTGGGCCAGGGCTTCCGCAAACTCGCGCTGTAGAATTGGATGGACTATCTCGTCGAAGAATTGGTGGCTGAGGATGATAATCGACTCGCCCACAAAGATACTCCTCGCCGGCTCCCACTCTGGCAGCCAGCTGCTGTGGTTGATCAGGGTACGCCGTTAGGGACCTGGTATTGGCCACGCAGCAGCACCAATACCAGGTCCCTGGCTAAAGCAATCGTTTGACGAACGATTTACTCAGCAGCAGCCTCTACATTCTCTGCTGTGTAAACCGTAAACGGACCCATCAGGACGCGCAAGCCGGCGTCGCGAGTGGGGTCTTTCTCGATGGTGTATGTGCCCATCCGGCCCGCTTCGAACGTTGCCCCTTCTACGGCGTCCAGTTGCCCGGTAGCCAGGAGGTACGATGTGAAGTAGGTCAGATAGCCGAGGTCGACGAAGCTCCAAAGAGCGAACTCAGGCGCACAGCCATTGAGGGTGTAGGAGACCATCTCCGCCGGCAGACCGAGGCCGGACACCTTGACGGTGTCGCACAGACTTTCGTCCTGCATGGCCTTGGCTGCGGCAGCGATGCCGACCGTAGTCGGGGACATGATCAGTTCCATGTCCGGGTACTTGTCGACCAGCGCCAGCGCCTGGTCATAGCTGTCTTCGGACTGGTCGTTGCCGTAGACGATCTCCAGCAGCTCGAGGTTGCTGTACTCGTCAGTGGCCAGGGCCTCTTCCATGGAGGCGATCCAGGCGTTCTGGTTGGCGGCGTCTGGCGAGGCGGAGAGGATGGCGAACTGGCCACCGTCATCACCAAGGATGGAACGGGCCATCTCGGCCATTACCAGACCAGTCTCGTCAAAGTCGACCTGGGCGATGAAGACATCTTCACCCTCAGCCGTGGGGATGGGGGAGTCCCAGGTAACAACAGTCATGCCTGCGTCTTTGGCCGCCTGAGCGGCGGGTGCGATCTGATCACCGGCGTTGTTGGAAATCATGATCGCGTCCTGCCCCTGAGTAGCGGCGTTGGTGACGATCTCAATCTGCCCGGCGACACTGTCTTCCGGCGTCGGACCGAGGAACTGCAGCTCTTCGGGATTCTCCAACTCGGCATGCGCTTCCTGCGCCCCTACGTTGGCCTGGTCGAACACCAGGATGCCCAGGAACTTCGGCAGCAATGTCATGCTGACAGCCTGTCCGGGCTCGGCAACCACGGTCTCGCCGGCGACTGCCGACTCAACCACTGCGCCGCCAGCGGCCGCTTCTACGTTGTCAGCCGTGTAAACCGTAAACGGACCCATCAGGACGCGCAAGCCGGCGTCGCGAGTGGGGTCTTTCTCGATGGTGTATGTGCCCATCCGGCCCGCTTCGAACTGCTGGCCCTCGACAGCCTCCATCTGGTCTGTGGCCAGAAGGTAGGATGTGAAGTAGGTTAGATAGCCGAGGTCGACGAAGCTCCAAAGAGCGAACTCAGGCGCACAGCCATTGAGGGTGTAGGAGACCATCTCCGCCGGCAGACCGAGGCCTGACACCTTGACGGTGTCGCACAGACTTTCGTCCTGCATGGCCTTGGCTGCGGCAGCGATGCCGACCGTGGTCGGGGACATGATCAGTTCCATGTCCGGGTACTTGTCGACCAGCGCCAGCGCCTGGTCATAGCTGTCTTCGGACTGGTCGTTACCGTAGACGATCTCCAGCAGCTCGAGGTTGCTGTACTCGTCAGTGGCCAGGACCTCTTCCATGGAGGCGATCCAGGCGTTCTGGTTGGCGGCGTCTGGCGAGGCGGAGAGGATGGCGAACTGGCCACCGTCATCACCAAGGATGGAGCGGGCCATCTCGGCCATTACCAGACCAGTCTCGTCAAAGTCGACCTGGGCGATGAAGATATCTTCACCTTCAGCCGTGGGGATGGGGGAGTCCCAGGTAACAACAGTCATGCCTGCGTCTTTGGCCGCCTGAGCGGCGGGTGCGATCTGATCACCGGCGTTGTTGGAAATCATGATCGCGTCCTGCCCCTGAGTAGCGGCGTTGGTGACGATCTCAATCTGCCCGGCGACACTGTCTTCCGGCGTCGGACCGAGGAACTGCAGCTCTTCGGGATTCTGTAGTTCAGCATGCGCTTCCTGCGCGCCTTCGTTGGCCTGGTCGAACACCAGGATGCCCAGGAACTTCGGCAGCAATGTCATACTGACAGCCTGTCCGAGCTCGGCCGAGACGACATCGCCAGTCGGCGCCATCGCTTCCTCTTCTTCCATAACCTCTTCTGCAGCCGCCTCTTCTTCTTGCATAGCTTCTTCGACGACAGGGGCAACGGTTTCTACAGCTTCACTGACGGCTTCTTCTACGACTGGTGCGACGGTTTGCACCGCTTCTTGCACCGACTCGGGTGTTGTCTGGCAGGCCGCCAGCAACATGGCAAATACGAGGATCATGACTGGCAGGAGCCAGTTCTTACTCTTCATGTGGATTCTCCTTCCTGAATTAAGGCTTGAGCTGCCCGCATGCGGGCGTTCGAGTTAATGTAACCGATCTTGGTAACTGCAATCGATCTTCTTGCTTGGACATCACCTCCTAACCAATCAAGTTGTTTGCGGATTGTCTTTGAGAATTCTCTGGCGTTGGACCCGGTCTCGCACGGCATTGACAATGTTGGGCAGCAGCACCGACAAGATGAGGAGCAGGCCGATCACACCTGTCTGCAGGTGGCCAGACATATTGGCCAACCCCATGCCATTTCGCAGGTTCAAGATAATCAGAATTGACAACAGGACGCCGTAGAGCGAGCCGGAGCCACCAAAGATGCTGACACCGCCAAGCAGGACCATCGTGATAATGTCCAGCTCGAAGCCGAATGCCGTATCTCCGCGCACCGCGCCTAGTCGGGCGGCGAAGAGGACTCCAGCAACCGCCGCAATGAAACCAGAGGCGATAAACAGGGTCATCTTCACCCGCTCCACGCGGACACCTGCGTAGCGGGCTACGTCCTTGTTATTGCCAATGACGTAGACCATTCGACCAAAGCCCGAGAAATGCAGGACGATAATGCCTAAAATGGCCAGGATGAAGAACAAGATAATGGCGAACGGGAAAGGTCCGACGAGCGGCTGTTGGCCCAGATTATTAAACCACTCCGGGAAGTTGCCAACGGAGCGGTCTTCAAGCAAAACGCGTGCCAGGCCGCGATAGCCTATCAGGGTAGACAGTGTGGTGACTAGAGAAGGCAGCCCGACGATAGCGATGAAGAAGCCGTTCAGTGCCCCGCCAAGGAGGCCAACGATGAGTGCCACAAGAATGGCAATAGTCATCGACGTTCCTGCGTCAGCAAGGTAGGCTACCGTACAGGCCGCCAACCCCATCATTGAGGCCACTGACAGATCAATCTCGCCATTGATAATGATAAACGTCATGATCAGCGCGACGATGATCTTTTCTATATAGAGCTGGAACAGGTTGACCTGGTTGCCCACGCTCAAGTAAGCGGGCGTGTTTATCACATTATAGGCAACGATTACAGCAAGGAGCAGCAGCAGGAATCCTTCCCACGACTTGATGCGCTCCCAGACCGAATGCCAAACGGATGTCGTTTCTTCCATCAATCACCTGCCTGTGGTGTTGGAGATGCCGGTGGGACTGCGTCTGCGTCGTCAACACTCATATCTACCCGGTTCCAGATCGTTCGCAGACGGTTCATGAGCAGCAAGTCAATGGTGACCGATAGCAGTATCAGCCCGCCCAGCAGGGCGTCGCGCCAGAATTCGCTGATATCCAGCCATCGGATGAGACTCTGTTCCAGAACGGTAATCAGTAAGGCGCCCAGGAACGTTCCCAGAGGTGAGCCGACCCCGCCATTGATGCTTACACCGCCGACGACAGACGCGGCGACAGACTGCAGCTCAATACCCTGGCCTGCAACGACCGTGACGTTGCCAAATCGGGCAAGATACATAAAGCCGGCCAACCCTGAGAGCGCGCCGGACAGAGCAAACGTAGCAAGGATAATGCGGCGCGAGTTAAAGCCGGCTACCTCTGCCGCATCGGGATTGGAGCCAATCGCATAGAGCCGCCGACCAAACGAAGTGTACTTCAGGATGATCTGAAAGATGATGACGACAGCTATGGCCATGGCAAACAAGACGCCAAATCTCAGCTCTCCGATCGTGAAGAGATTCACCTGGGGCAGATTCTGGACCCAGAGAGGCAGCTGGCTGGTTAGCACCGTCTGGGCGTCCGAGTATTCCACCAGCAAGGTCCTGAAGAGCGCCAGCGTGCCCAACGTTACGATGATGGATGGTACCCGGCCATAAGCTACCAGGAGACCGTTCACGGAGCCGAACAAGACGCCCACCCCAATGGCCATTAGCACCGCAACCACGGGCGAGATCTCATTGTTGTTCACGAGCTGCGTACCAACGAAATAAGCGCAGAACCCGACAATCGACCCCACGGAAAGGTCGATGTTGCGTGTGAGAATCACCAGTGTCTGCCCAACTGCCACGACCGAGATAATGGCGACGCTGGCCGTGATCCGGTTGAAGGTTCGCGGCTGGAAATAGCCATCAATCTGGGTGGCGAAGAAGATCACCAGGATGACGATCAACACCAACAGGATGAGTTCGCGTAGTTGTTCCGGGCGAATACGATCGAACAATCTTCTCATGAGGCATCCTCTGCCGCTGTATCCTCGGTGCTCTCGGGCTGAAGTTGCCCCACAGCAGCCGCCATGATGACCTCATCAGTCACATCATTCGCGTCAAAAATGCCCATCTGGTGCCCTTCGCGCATAACGAGGATGCGGTCGCTCATGGCCATCACCTCAGGCAGGTCTGACGAGATGAGGATGATTGCCAGCCCCTGCTTGGCCAGTTCGTTGATGATATGGTGGACTTCAGCCTTCGTTCGAACGTCGATGCCGCGGGTTGGTTCATCCAGGATAAGCAGACGCGGTTCGGCATTCAGCCAGCGAGAGATCATCACCTTTTGCTGGTTTCCGCCCGAGAGCTTCTCGGCCGGTGCAGTAACTGAAGGTGTACGAATGGACAGTCGCTCGCGGTAGGTATTGGCTGTGGCTTGTTCCTTTTGCGTCTGAATCAGTCCGATTCTGTTGAGATAGTTGTTGAGGGTGGGGAGCGTTATGTTGGTGGAAATCGACATTGGCATTGCCAATCCAAGCTGGCGGCGATCCTCAGTGAGATAGGCGATGTCCAATCTCAGAGCATCCTTTGGCTTCTTGATTTCCACGGTTTGACCGTCGAGAATGATCTCGCCTTCTGTTGCGGGGTCTATGCCAAAAAGGGCGAGGGCGACATCAGTACGCCGAGCACCGACCAGACCTGCCATGCCCAATACTTCTCCCCGTGCCAGGTCGAAACTTACGCCTGTAAACGCACCTTCCCGACCCAGGTTCTTGACCTCCAGCAGGCGCTCACCTGGCTCGATCTCTTCCTTTGCGAAGAACTCGTCAACCTGTCTCCCCACCATGTCGCGAATGGCCGACTCGGGAGTCACCTCGCTGGCTGGCTTGGATGAAATGAACTTTCCGTCACGGAATACGGTTACCCGATCAGCAATGGAGAAGACTTCCTCCAACCGGTGACTGATGAACAGAATCGCCACGCCTTGTTCGCGCAGCGTACGCACGATGTCGAAGAGTTGCTTGACCTCATGGGCAGAAAGAGAGGCGGTAGGCTCGTCCATGATAAGGACATGGACATCGAGCGAAATGGCTTTGGCAATCTCAACGGTTTGCTGCGCAGCCAGCGTCAGGCCACGAGCCTGTCGCTTCACATCGAGCTTGACCCCCAGCTGCTCCAGGATGAGTTCGGCATCACGATACATCTGGCTCCAGCGGACGATGGCCCCTCGATTCTGGTGGCTGATGAAGATGTTTTCAGCCACGCTAAGGTCAGGGAACACCAGGGGCTCCTGATAAATGGCGGCAATGCCCAGGCCCTGAGCCTGCGCTGAATCGTGGACCGTGACCGGCAGCCCGTCCAGGAGAATCTCGCCCTGATCCGGTTGGTGAATGCCGGTCATGATCTTGATCAACGTTGATTTGCCGGCCCCGTTTTCCCCAAGCAACGCATGAACTTCGCCGGGGTAGAGCATGAGAGAGACACCATCCAGGGCCTGCGTCGCATCAAAACGCTTTGAAATGTTGCGCATTTCCAGTACGGGCGTGGATGGGGCGTGGTTCGATGAGGTGGGCATATTAGGTTCGCAGGCTCGCTTCCTGGCGACTGCCTTTGTTTTGGCATCGCCTAACGGTTGACGCGGCAGGTTCGCACATGATGGCCGCAAATCTACCACCATCCATCTGTCAGCGAAATGCCAGTTCAGGATGGTCAGCAGCGACACAGCGCATCCTACAGAGTCTACGGCCACTCTTTCAAACTGTCAATAAATATAACAAATCGAAAGATAGTTCGAAAATTCACAGACCGGTATCGGCACCAAGATTGTCGATTTGACAGAAAACAGTTGTATATCGTAAACTTCTATCAATCATGAAGATGGCTAAGCGGCAGCAGCGCATCCTGCAGCAATTGTTGCAAACGAGAACTGCAACGGTCCAGCAACTGGTGGATATGTTTCAGGTGTCCGAAGTTACCATTCGCAATGATCTGCGCACGCTGGAGCAGCAGGGCAAACTGATTCGCACGCATGGTGGTGCAACGATCGGCAATGTCGCAGGCACGCCGCTGGGCGCAGGTATTCAGGATAAGGATAGGTACACGCCAGCTCAGTTCGACAACTTTCAGCGGATGGCCCAGCGGGCCGCCTCGCTGGTGGGAGACGACGAGACCATCGTATTGCTAAGCGGGCCAATTACCTACGCAATGATCGATGAGTTGCTGCGCAAGCGTTCGCTCACGGTTTTGACTAACAGCCTCCAGATTGCCGTGGCCATGCATCGAAACCCGTCTAACACGGTCGTCTTGCTGGGCGGCCAACTCCGGAGTGATGGCGAAACGCTGGATGGGCCAGTAGCCATCAATACGTTGTCCACCTTGCAGGCTCAGAAGGCGTTTCTGTCCTTTGATGGCTTTAATCCGCGCCAGGGCTTGGCTGACGATGACATCGCCTTCGCTCAATTGAAGACCGCAGTTCTCGCATCCGCGCAGTCTGTAATCGCGATGGGAGCTGCGGACAGGGTTGGCCGGTCGGCCCTGATGAGTTTTGGCGATAGCGAACATATCAATCATTTGATCACCACCGAAGGGGCGCCGGCCGGACTTCTCAGCGATCTGCGCGCCAGTGGTGTGCAGGTAACGGTTTGCAGCCACCGGCTGACCGAGATTGCCGCCGACACCGCCGAAGAGCATCAGTGGCGCATTGGATTTGCCAACCTGAATGAACAGCATGAGTTTGCTGTATCCGTCCGCCAGGGTGTTGAACAGGCAGTCAAAGATCTGCGCAACTGCGAATTGGTCATTGCAGACAACGCGGGGGACTCGGAGTCGGCCCTGGCCAACGCCCAGGCGATGCTGGAACGACAGGTGGACTTGCTCATTGAGTACCAGCAGGATGAGCACACCAACAATGTCCTGATGGACATGTGCCGCAAGGCCGGCGTGCCAGTCATTGCCATAGACATTCCGCTGCCGGGCGCGACCTATTTTGGGGCCGACAATTATCGAGCGGGCGCGATTGCTGCGGATGCTGCCGTACGTTGGATCCAGAAGCATTGGCGGGGCCAACTCGACCGGGTCGTGGCGCTGGAGCAGACTGAGTCAGGTTCGGTCCCTGCGAGCCGTATCCAGGCCCAAATTGACCGTCTGCGCCAGGCGTTCGACCTGCGCGACGACCAGATCGTGCGCTGTGACACGCACGGCGACCTCCACGGTTCCCAGCTGGCCAGTATTCAGGCATTACGCAGTATTCCCTGGAACAAGCGCGTCCTGTTTGTTGGCATCAACTTCAACTCCGCGCTGGGAAGCCTGTCGGCGGCGGAGACGCTCGATCGGCAAGCCAATACGGCCGTTGTGGCCCAGAACGCCAGTGGACGCATCCGGCGCGAACTGCGCCGGAACAACCGGATGCTCATCGGTGCCGTCGATTTTTTCCCGCAGCACTACGGAAGCAAGACCATTCCCCTGGCCCTTTCTATCCTGGCCGGCCGACCCGTGCCACCCGCCGTCTATACGGAACATTTGCTCATCACGGCTCAGAATGTCAACCAGGTTTATCCGGACGAAGTGGCCCAGGTTGGAGCAGATGGACCCTTATCAGCCTCGTTGGAGAACGAACATGATCCGCAAAGCATTCGTCATGGAAGTGAGTCCTGATCAACATCTGGAATACGAGCGACGCCACAATCCAATTTGGTCGGACCTTGAGCACGTGTTGAAGGAGCATGGCGTCCATAATTACAGCATCTTCCTGCATTCGGAAACCAACCAACTCTTTGCTTATGCCGAGATTGAGAGCGAGGAACGCTGGAACGCCATCGCTGAGACGGCAGCTTGCCAACGGTGGTGGGCCTACATGGCTGATGTTATGAAGACGAATCCAGACGACAGCCCGTTCAGCCAGGACTTGCGTCCGGTATTCCATCTAGCCTGAGTAGACAGGAGCGGTTTCTATGCCACTATCTTTGCTTGCCTTTGACCTGGGGGCGGAGAGCGGTCGAGCCATCGTGGGGCAGTTCGATGGTCGTCGCCTGACCCTTCTCGAGACTCATCGCTTCGCCAACACGCCGGTGAGGCTTCCGGATGGTCTGCATTGGAACATACTCGGTATATGGAAAGAAATCCTGGACGGCATTGCCTCGACGACCGAACAAGTGGGTGGACAGTTGGCTGGGATTGGCCTGGATACCTGGGGCGTGGACTTCGCCTTGCTGGACGCGCACGAGCACCTGATAGGTAACCCTTACCATTACCGTGACGACCGGACCGACGGCATGATGGCCAAAGCTTTTGAGACGGCACCACGGACGGAAATTTTTCGCCAGACCGGAATCCAGTTCATGCAAATCAACAGCTTGTACCAGCTGTTGTCAATGGTCGAGACCGCGTCGCCGGCGCTCGAAAATGCCAGGACACTTCTGATGATCCCGGATCTGCTGAACTTCTGGCTGTGTGGCGTCAAGACGTGTGAGTTCTCCAATGCGACCACCACGCAATGCTACGATCCGCAGCAGCGCGACTGGGCAAGAAGCATGGTGCGAAGTCTGAGCATTCCCGACGACATCTTCCCGACGATAACCAATCCGGGCACGCTGCTAGATCCGCTGGCTCGGTCGGTTGCGCAAGCCACTGGCGCGGGCCCGGTTCCGGTCATTGCTCCGGCCTGTCACGATACCGGATCAGCCGTGGCGGCCGTTCCTGCCGCGTCGCAGAATCACGCCTGGATTAGTTCAGGCACGTGGTCGATTGTCGGCGTGAATGTTCCCGAGCCCGTTGTCACCGAGCAGGCGTTGGCCTTCAATCTGACCAACGAAGGAGGCGCTGCAGGTGACTTCAGGCTGTCGAAGAATGTCATGGGATTGTGGCTGGTGCAGGAGTGTCGCCGCACATGGGCAAGCCAGGGACAGGAGTTCGCCTACGACGAGTTAACACGTCTGGCTGCCTCGTCTGCGCCGCTTCAGGCAATCATTGATCCCGATGCCGAAGCGTTCCTGAAGCCGGGCGACATGCCGGCGCGAATTCGCAGCTTTTGCACACTCACCGGTCAGCCGGAGCCGCAGGATGAAGGCGCTGTGGTCCGATGTATCCTGGACAGCATAGCTTTGAAATATCGCTGGGTCCTGGGCCATCTGGAACAGATTGTGGGGCATCGTTTGGAAACCATCCACATTGTTGGGGGTGGGACAAGGAATGAACTGCTTTCCCAACTGACGGCCGACTGTCTTGCGCGACCGGTTGTTACAGGGCCTGTCGAAGCCACAGCCATCGGCAATTTGCTTGCCCAGGCTGTCGCCCTGGGTCACTTGGCGAATTGGGACGAAGCACGCGACGTGGTAGTCGACTCATTTCCGGTCAAGTCCTATGAACCACGTACCCGTGATGCTGCCTGGGATCGTGCGTTCGAGCGGCTCGCTGGTTTGGCTTCTGTCGCCCCACACTTTAGCTGAAGGAGAGGATTGGTTATGAGCTCGCAAGCAACTGCGCTCTCGGTTCTGACAGAATTGTTGACAGAGCAGGGAACTGATGTCGAAGCGGTCAAGGCGGCGCTGAAGCGCCAGCGTATTGAGACGCCCAGTTGGGGTTATGCCAACAGCGGGACACGATTCAAGGCGTTTCCCTGGCCAGGGGCGGCCGTCACGACGGACCAGAAGATTGATGACGCTGCCTGCGTCCACCGCTATACCGGCATCGCTCCCTCGATGGCGATTCACATCCCCTGGGACAAGCCTGATGACGAAGATTACGTGGCGATGCGGGAATACGCGGAGGCTCAGGGAATCACGATTGGCGCCGTCAACCCCAATCTCTTTCAGGAGGAGGCTTACCGGCTGGGGTCTCTGGGTAACCCCGGTAGTGGCGCGCGCGAGCTGGCCCTGGACCATCTCATCGAATGCTGCGAGATCATGGTCAAGACAGACAGCGACATCCTGAGCCTGTGGTTTGCTGACGGCACAAACTATGCCGGGCAGGACAATCTGCGCCGCCGCAAGCGGCACTTTGAGGAAGGGCTAGCTCAGACCTACAAGCACCTACCCCAAAACGGCCGGATGTTGATTGAGTACAAGTTTTTTGAGCCGGCATTTTACAGCACCGACATCCCGGATTGGGGGATGTCTTACCTGCTTAGTCTGAAGCTTGGCCAGCAAGCGCAGGTGCTGGTCGACCTGGGGCACCATGCGCCCGGTGTCAATATTGAACAGATCGTCGCCACGCTGCTGGACGAAGGCAAGCTTGGAGGATTCCATTTCAATAACCGCAAGTATGCCGACGACGACCTGATCGTTGGCAGCGTAAATCCATACGAGCTCTTCCTGATATACAACGAACTGGCCGGTGCAGAGCTGGCCTCAGACGAGCCTGCCTCTTCAACAGCGAAGCGGGTCGCTTATATGATCGACCAATCGCACAACATTGAAGGCAAGATCGGACCGATGATTATTTCGGTGATGAACTGTCAGGAGGCATATGCGCGTGCGCTGTGTGTTCCCCGCAGTCGTCTGGCGGAACTACAGAACGCAGGCGAAGTTCTGGCCGCCCACCACCTGCTGACCGAAGCATTCAGGCTGGATGTGCGTCCGCTCCTGGCCGCAGTTCGCGACGAGATAGGCGTCCCATCCGACCCGCTGGCCGCATTCCGGGCCAGCGACTACGAAGCCACCATTGCCGCCGATCGCGGCAAACACGCGACCAGCGGCGGGTACCAATAGGGCCACAAGGACGAGTTGCAATGAACTTCAAATTGCTGCATCCGCGGGATCAGTTGGTGGCTATCATGAACCGTATCTACCACAACGGCATGACCACACTTAGTGGGGGCAATCTTTCCATCATGGACAGCGACGGCGACATATGGATTACCCCATCGGCCGTCGACAAGGGGAACCTGGCCCCGCAGGACATTATGTGCGTGCAGCCAGATGGCAGGGTGCAGGGTCCTCATAAACCCTCCAGCGAGCTGCCGTTTCATCAGGCGATCTACAAAGCCCGACCGGATTTCCAGGCAATTGTCCACGCCCATCCGCCGGCTCTGGTCTCTTTCAGTATTGTTCGCGAAGTGCCGGATACACGGATCATTCCTCAGGCCAATCGGGTTTGTGGGCCAGTGGGCTATGCTCCGTATGCCCTGCCTGGAAGCATGCAGCTGGGCGAGAAGATCGCCACTGCGTTTACTGAAGGCTACAACATTGTCATTCTGGAGAATCATGGCGTAGTGGCCGCGGGTATCTCGCTGCTCGACGCGTTCCAGCGACTGGAAACACTGGATTTCTGCGCACGCACGTTGATTCGGGCCAAATCTCTGGGGCCGGTCACTACCCTGTCAGAACCAGCGCTCAATCTGTTTGATCAGCGACACAACGACTTGCCGGAATTCGTCCCTTCCACTCACAGCAGTCGGGAGCGGGAGCTCCGCCGGCAGATCGTTGAGATAGTCGCTCGCGCCTATGATCGCCAACTGATGACCAGCACGGCTGGCGTAGTCTCGGCCCGTCTGGACGACGAAAGCTTTCTTATCACGCCCACCAACACAGACCGGCCATCCATTGAGATCGAGGACGTGGTTCTCATTCGCAGCGGCTTGTGCGAGGCAGGGCGCTTGCCAAGCCGATCCGTGCGGCTGCACGCCGCTATCTATGACCGCCATGCCGAGGTTCAATCCATCATGACGGCACAATGTCCCAACGCCACGGCCTATGCGATCACCGATGCTGCGTTCGATTCACGGACCATCCCTGAAAGTTACATCCTGTTACGTGACGTGCCTGTCCTACCATTTCGGGAGTTTTACACGCAACCCAATCGTGTCGCAGACGCAATTTCACTTAGCTCCCCGGTGTTGATCGTGCGGAACGACTGCGTCCTGGTTGTGGGGACTGATTTACTCAACGCGTTCGACCGGTTGGAGGTCGCTGAGTTCAGTGCGAGATCGCTGATTGACACACAGCTGTTGGGCCCTTTGGTGCCCATAGGCGACGTGGAAATCCAGGATCTTGAGCTGGCGTTCGATCTGAAACCGGAGTTTGTCAACGGCGCGGATAATGGGCCCGACGGTCAGCCAACCGGCGCTCATACTCAATCGCCGCGCAGTTGAGGTGTCATGAGCGCCAATCCCATTACCAGATCCTCTCCACAGGGAAAGCGCGTTTCTCTGTTCGTCACTTGTATGGTAGACGTGCTCGCGCCGCAGACCGGGATGTCGGTCGTTGACGTCCTGGAATACCTGGGCGTGGAGATCGACTTCCCGTACGGACAGACATGCTGCGGGCAGCCAGCTTTCAACAGTGGGTATCGTCGGGAGGCTCGCCAAGTGGCGCGGCATTTCATCGATGCATTCCGCGACGCTGAGATGGTTGTTACGCCTTCAGGTTCCTGCGCGGCGATGGTGCGCCACGAATACCCCGACCTGTTTGCCGACGACCCTGAACTGCGAGCCGAAGCAGAGCGTCTGGCCAGCATTACCTGGGAGTTCACAGAGTTCATCGTGGACGGTTTGGGCATCACGGACTTACAGGGCGCGCTGCCGGAGCCGAGGACAGTGGCCATTCATCATGCCTGCCACGGCCTCCGCCTGCTGGGATTGGGTGCGGCAGCCCACACCTTGATCGCCAACATTGGCAATCTACAGGTGGTCGACTGGGACAGCGGCGAACTATGCTGCGGTTTTGGGGGTCTGTTTAGTGTCAAGATGGCGGATGTTAGCGGGGCGATCCTGCACAAGAAGATTCGAGACATAGATGAAAGTGGTGCAGATTGGATTGTGACCGGTGATATTAGCTGCCTGACACACATGAATGGCGGGCTGAGCAAGCAGGGCCAGCAACCTTCGGTGCGTCATGTTGCCGACGTGCTGGCCAAGAGCATTCGGGGGGCAGCTTGAAAGTACAGTCCAGCCATTTCATAGAGGCTTCCACTATCGCCATCAACGACACCGACCTGCAAGATGCGGTGTCGTTTGGTACGAACTCCGGTTTCTCCAAGCGAGAAATTGCCATGCATGCCTACGGCTACGAACATGGCGAATCGATGCGCATGCAGGCGGCAGCAATCAAGCGCTTCGGCGTGAGAAACCTGCCACAGTTGCTGGAGCAGGCCGAGCAGAATATGTTGGCCAATGGCATTGAGGTCCTCTGGGCCACAGATGCCGAAGAGGCGAATCACCAGGTACTGGAAATTGCACGCCGCCACGGGGTGCAGCTGGTGGTCAAGAGCAAGAGCATGGTTACCGAGGAGGTCGGCCTAAATCATGCCCTGGAACAGGCGGGCCTATCGGTTCTGGAAACAGACCTGGGTGAGTACATCGTGCAGCTCAGCGGTGAGACACCCAGCCATATCGTTGTGCCCATCGTGCACAAAACAAAGGCCAGCATCCGCGATGTTCTGATTCGTGAAGCCCAGATGCCGCCAACAGACGATACAAATGAGATGGCGGGCTATGCACGCGAAACGCTGCGCCGCAGCTTCCTCCAGGCCGACATGGGAGTCTCCGGTGGCAACTTCATCATTGCCGAAACCGGTTCTGTTTGCCTGGTATCAAATGAAGGCAATGCGCGAATGGTCACCAGTCTGCCTCGCGTCCATGTGGCGCTGGTCGGCATCGAGAAGGTGATTGGCACCGTAGAAGACTATGCCACGCTTACGCAGGTGCTGCCGCGCAGCGCTACCGGTCAGAACATGACTGTCTACACTCACCTGATCAACGGCCCGCGGCAGGTTGGAGAAACGGACGGCCCGGAGCAAGTCTACGTGATTCTCGTCGACAACGGCCGTTCCACTATCTACGGGACGAAGTATTCCGAGGCCCTGGCCTGCATTCGCTGCGGCGCCTGTCTGAACGGCTGCCCGGTCTACCAGGTCACAGGTGGCCATGCTTACGGCTGGGTCTATCCCGGCCCCATTGGCGCGGTCATCACGCCGCTGCTGACAGGTCTCGAGAACGCCAGCCCTTTGCCGCACGCAAGCACGCTTTGCGGCATGTGCAAGCAGGTCTGTCCCGTCGATATTGATATTCCCAGGATGCTGCTGGACCTGCGCCATGATCTGGTCGCCCAGGGCCATACTGACAGATTGTATGACGTGGGTATGAAAGCCTGGGCGTTTGGGAACAGTTCCGCTGCCCGCTTTGTATTTGGAGGACAGATAGCAGCGAAGACCAGCCGGCGGCTAAAACCGGCCAGGCTGCCTGGGCCAATCGGAGGCTGGACAGATTATCGTACGACGCCGGAGTTTGCTCCTGAGTCATTCCATCAACTGTGGCAGGATCGTCAGCGTGAAACAAACAAGAAGTCGTGAGCAGATTCTCGGGCGGCTGCGTCGCGGGCAAGAAGCCCTGCCTGACGCAGCGCCACCGGAACAATACCAACCAATGGTGCCTGTTGAAGATCGCTCGCCCGCCGGATTGCAGGCCCGTTTTGTTAGTGAAGCGCAAGCTGCAGGGTGTCAGCTTTACCAGCCGGAGGATGCTGCCGCGGCCATAGAAACTATCATGACTCTGATAGGTGAGGACAAGACCATTTCTGCCTGGGACATTGCGCACATTGGGGTGCAAGGCCTGGTCGATGCGCTGTCGGGCGCCGGGGTACGGCGAAACGGGCAGGATCCGGCGGCTCGAATTGGCCTGACCGGGGCTGACGCTGGCCTGGCGGCAACGGGCAGCCTGGTCTTGCAGAGCGGACCCGGACGATACCGGGCTGCATCTCTCCTGCCACCGGTCCACATTGCTGTGCTGAACGCCAAACAGATTGTGCCGGACCTCGAGAGTTGGTGGTTGGAAGAAAAGGCGGCCGGGCTTGAAAACGTCAGACTGCGCAGCAATATCGTAGTAATCACCGGCCCCAGCCGCACGGCTGATATCGCCATGCAGCTTGTTATGGGCATGCACGGGCCGCGCGAACTGCACTTGATTCTCCTTGATGAGTAGAGTTTGTTCAAACATAAATAGAGGAAACTATGTCAGCCAACACATTCGAGCACGTCGACTACAAATGGGACGATGAGGTTGCTAACCAACTCGACCCGGTCGAACGTCTACGTTACCGTTCAAATATCCTGGGGGAAGACCAACGCATCACCAACACGGGAGGAGGTAACACATCCTCCAAGGTTATCATGACCGATCCCCTCACTGGAGAGGAAGTAGACATCCTGTGGGTAAAGGGTTCTGGTGGCGACCTGCGTACGTCTACCAGGGTCAACTTTGCTTCTCTGTACATGGACAGGCTCATTGCCTTACAGGGCATCTACGACGCTGCCGATATCAAGGGCGTCAAGACCGAAATTGAAGATCAGATGGTGGCCATGTATCGGCATACCACTTTCGACCTGAACCCCCGGGCCAGCTCAATTGACACGCCGCTGCACGCTTTCATTCCCTATCGTCATGTGGATCACATGCATCCTATCTCGGTCATTGCTATTGCCGCCAGCAAAGACCAGGAACAATTGACCCGGGACGTCTTCGGTGACGACGTAGGCTGGGTGCCCTGGCAGCGCCCAGGGTTTGACCTGGGGTTGGTGATGGGCGAGATGTCACGCGAGAATCCCGAGATGAAGGGGCTGGTCATGGGCCAGCACGGTCTCATCAATTGGGCCAACGACGACAAGGCGTGCTACGAGCTTACGCTCACGTTGATTGAACAGGCGGCCGACTACATTGCGGAGCGAGATCTGGGCGATGAGACTTTTGGTGGCGCTCGGTACGAATCGCTGTCGGACAGTGAGCGAGAGACGCTGTTGATTGACCTGTTGCCCAGGCTGCGTGGCATGGTCTCCCAGCAGAATCGCTTCATTGGCACGATACATATCACCGACAGCGTGCTGCAGTTCGTCAATAGTCATGATGCCACACGCCTGACAGAACTGGGCACTTCCTGTCCAGACCACTTCTTGCGCACCAAAATCAAACCGCTGTATGTGGACTGGAATCCACAGACTGAAGACCAAACAGTCCTGATGGAAAAGCTGGAATTGGGACTGGAGCGCTACAGGGACGATTACGCGTCCTATTATGAGGCCTGCAAGCATTCGAATTCGCCAGCCATGCGCGATCCAAATCCAACGGTCATTCTGATACCCGGTGTTGGCCTTATCGCCTGGGGCAAAACCAAGAGCGAAAGCCGTGTCACGGCCGAGTTCTACTCGCTGGCCATCGAGGTCATGCGTGCAGCTGAGGCAATCAGCCAATACCAGGGACTGCCGCGTCAGGAGGCATTCGATATTGAGTACTGGCTGCTTGAGGAAGCCAAACTGCAGCGCATGCCGCCGGAGAAGGAACTGGCCCGGAATGTCGTGGTTGTCATCGGGGCTGGTAGTGGCATCGGCAAAGCAACGGCATTCCGTGTCGCCAGGGAGGGGGCGCATGTTGTTTGTGTCGATCTGAACGAACAGGCGGCCCAGTCAACGGCGACCGAGCTGACTGACAAGTATGGTCATGGCATCGGCGTCGCCGGGACCGGTATTTCATCGTGCGGGCCGGCAATCGGGCTGGGCGCCGACATTACGGACCGCCAGTCCGTACATCGGATGCTGGAACAGGTTCTCCTTGCCTACGGCGGCATTGACAATGTCATCGTGACCGCCGGTGTGTTTGTGCCGCCCTCAACAGACGGCAAGATCTCCGATGAAAAATGGGATCTGACGTACGATGTGAATGTCAAGGGTAGCTACATCGTGGCCGATGAGGCGCGCATGATCTGGGAGAAGCAGGGTTTGTCCGGGACGCTCGTTCTGACCACAAGTGTCAACGCAGCGGTCGTCAAGAAAGGGTCGTTAGCCTACGACACCAGCAAGGCAGCTGCCAACCATCTGGTGCGTGAACTGGCTGTCGAGCTGGCCCCTCTGGTGCGCGTCAACGGTCTTGCGCCGGCTACTGTGGTGGAAGGAAGCAGTATGTTTCCACGCGATCGCTGCGTCAGTTCGTTGGTCAAGTATGATATCCCCTTTGATGAGGATGAAGATACGGATGTACTGCGTGACAGATTGGCTGGCTTCTATGCACAGAGGACGCTGACCAAGACTCCGGTCACGCCAGCGGATCAGGCCGAAGCTGCCTATCTGCTGACCAGCAGCAAGCTCAGCAAGACAGCTGGACAAATTATCAGTGTGGATGGCGGGCTTCAGGATGCGTTCTTGAGGTGACCCGAGATGTCACGCTAACCGGCAGGCAAGAAGCGGCACCACCCTGAGCAGATACGTGAGTGCCCCCAATGCTCTCGTCGGAAACAAACTTTGGGCCAATCGAATTCTCGGTTGGCCCATTGCCCTTTTCACTCAGGACATTACTCCTGACGTCCGCCGAGTTTACCCTGCCTTGTTGGTTGCCGTGCCGTGAAACAACTCGTTCGGGTCTGGCACGCGCAGAGGCCATTGTCCCAGTGCCTGCAAGCGTCCGATTTCTTGGTGAATGAAGCGCTCGCCGTCATGATCCAGCTCGCTGGCAACATCGGTATAAAGATGGTGTGGTTTGTCTTGAATTGTTTGCAGGCAACTGGCGTACAGGGTAAACGGATCCAGTGCTGCCAGATGTTCCTCAAAGACATGTGGATGTGCCGGGTCCCAATCGGCCCGTTGTCTCGCCAATATGCATTCAACCTCGTCCGTGAACCATACGGATAGATCATGAGGCGTATAGAGCGGGAATATGGGCGCTGCGGACTCCAGCGCGCATATAGTACGCTCGGCCATTGACAGAATTTGCAGTTGGCCGCCAAATGAAAAAACCTCAACACGCTTCCCTGTACGATCGCTCGCGAGGACGCGACCGGCACAGACTGCATAATTCTTCCCTAATGACCACGGGTGGCGTATCTTCAGACGCTCAACATCCTTGCTAGAGGCAACAACCTTATACTCAACTCTTTCAGGGTCAAAGTGACCGTCGGTCGGCGTCTCATCGATGATGATGTCCATCCGCCTGTACCCGATATGGTCCGCTGTGTCATATGGTTGATAGGCATACCCTTGGTCGGGTTCGTGCAATAGTTCCAACATGTCAACCCCTTCTGGTTAGAGTCACGATCGCAAAGGCAAAAGTGACCTGCACCAACAATAAGTATCACTCTTTGTGGTGGTCCCGGGGGTCAGATGGTAGGGCGATGACATATCATCATAGCCTCGAGGCCTGGCGGAGGGTGGCCCAGCGCTCTGGCAGTCTCCGACTATTATAATGCCGACGCCAGCCCAGCGCTATCTGCAACACATCCGGTGTTAACGCGTTCCTAAGCCCACCACCGGCATGGGTAGAGGTCCAGCATCTTATCGAGATATGGACATTCTTCTAACGTGCGCACACAGGTGATATCAGACAACAAGGTCCGATCAAGAGAGATCGTGGTAGACGACTCAGTTAGATGGTTGGGGTACGCCGGTCGCCTTGGCCGAGTATGTGTGGTCAACTGGTGCCAGTGGACCCGACGGATTTGCAGTGCAGCCTGACACACGAGGCGAGACAACCCACTGTGGTTGCATGGTGCCTATTGTGTAACCGCCGCATGCACGCGCCTGTACTCATACGCTTGCCGGCTCAGCTTGTAAATAGCCACTCCTTCTGAGCGGCAGCCCGTGCTACCACTTGTATAGTGTATTCGTGTAGACGCCCAGCTCGAACGCCAGATCCGCCAACGGAGCCTTGCTTTCTTCAGACAAGCGCCCTGCCTCTCTTGAACTCTCGCGTATGTCGTTTCCGTTTCATGTCAGGTCTCCAAGGTTTGGGTCACCCACCTTATCAGCGTGTCTCCCAATCTCAGAGCAGTTCAGTCATGGGTTATTCATGACATTCGTCACTGTTATCGTCCCCCTTGCCGGACTACAATTCAATGCATATTGAATTAATATGCGGGCACGTTTTGCGAGTCTATTGGGGGGCGATGTTCATGTCGGAGCTACTACAGTTCACCGTTGACAAGTTCAGTTTTACCATTCCAACTGACCGGCTCTATCATCCGGATGGCCTGTGGGTTCAGGCGCGCGACGGCCGCCTGCGGGTAGGCGTCACTGACTTCTTCCAGCAGAACAGCGGCGATATAGCGTTTGCCGAGGTGGTTGAACCGGGGACGGTCATCGCCACCGCGGATCGTTTGGCCGATATTGAGACAATCAAGGTCGATGTGGAGCTGCCTGCGCCTGTTTCAGGCACCGTCGTTGAGGTAAACGAGAAACTGGACCTTGAAGCCGAGATCATCAATCAGGATCCATATGGCGAGGGTTGGTTGGTCATCATCGAGTCGGCGGACTGGACCAAAGAGCAGGCGACCCTGATGTCACCAGAGGCCTACTATCAGCATAGTCAAACCAATGCGCTAGAGGAGATAGGCAAGAAATGAGCGGCGAGCGAAAGATCGTTATCGTGCCGTGCAGCGGCATCGGCAAGACGTATGGGACTGTCAGTCGTGAGGCGGCTTATGTTATTGTCGAGGACTTGCGGCCGGATGAGTCGCAGCTTGTGGCACTTTCCATGCTGGTCTTGGGTGATGAGGGTGCGCGGGCGGCTGTAAACGGCAGCCAGGCTATCACCATCGACGGCTGCAAGTTAGCCTGCGCCAGCAAGATGGTGCGCGACAGTGGCGGCACAGTGGCCAAAGAATACGCTGTGCTGGACGCCTATCGCCGCCACAGGGCATTCAAGCCGGCCGGCATCGCCGAACTTAACGAGGGTGGCCTTCAGCTGGCCAACGCGCTGGCCAACGAAATCGCGACTGAAATTGACAACATGAAGGAACAAGATGCCTCTGGGGAGGTGGACCATGCCTGAGCTACCGCAGAAGAAAGTCGGCATTATCGCCTGTTCGGGCGAGGAAATGGCTGAGGGCACCGTCACGCGACTGGCCGCGCTGAAGGTATTGGAAGAACTTCGGCCTGACGACACGGTGACCATCTGTCTACCGCTGTTCCTGGCCGGTGGTGAGGGCGACCGCGCTTTCGCCCGCTTCTACCCGACCATTGCCGTTGACGGCTGCGAGCTGCGCTGCGCGGCGCGGGCCACAGAGCAATACTCCGGAACGCCCGCCGCCAGCGTCGTCGTGACTGACCTGGTCGCCGAGCGCGGCCTGGTCCAGCCACAGGGCATGCGCCGGCTGGACGAAGCCGGGCGCATAGCTGTCGATGAAACGGCTGGGGTCGTGTCCGAGCTGGTGGACGGTCTGTTGGACAGGACATGGAGCCGTCGCAAGGGTCACTTCATTGAGGAAGCGCCGCAGAACGGTGCGTCGCAGCCGACCGGCACAGCCGCGGGCTGCGCCTGCGGCACGGGTATTCCAGTTCAGTCCGTCGCCATCGACGGCAACCGGGTGACGCTGATCGCCCTGCCGCCGCTGATGGCGCAATTTCGCGACGCAGGCAAGCTGCCGTCGCCGGAAGTGGCGCAAGAATTACTGACCCAGGTGGCGCTCTATAATTCGGTTCCAGCCGAGGAAGCACCGGCCTACCTGGATGCTTTGGCCCGCGAATACGCTGTATATTGCGGTGACCTGGAGGCCGCATGAGCAAGACGGCCGTTTACAACACCACCGTATCCTGGGAGGGCAAGCACTGGGGTCATGTCGTCATGGGAAATGGGCCGGAAATGGCCTTCTCCGCCCCGCCCGATGCCCAGGGCCACGCCGACGTTTTCACACCAGAGGATGCCTTCGTGGCCGCGATCAATACCTGCATCATGATGATGTTCATCTGGGCCACCGAGCGCTATAAGCTGGACCTTGTCAGCTACGAATGCCGGGCCGAGGGAACCAAGCTCATCGAGTTGGACCGCACGGAGATCTTCACAGATGTGGTCCTGCAGCCGAATATCCGCGTCCGCGTCGGCGACGAGAAACCGGAGGTTGTGCGGGCGCGCGTCGACAAGGCGCTGCGTTCGGCCGAAAAGTATAGTCTCGTGGCCAACTCGGTGAAGTCGACCATTCATATTGAGCCGGAAGTGACAATCATTGAAGAACGTTCGCCGATTCCCGGATAGCAGGGACGACGAACTACCTGGATTCTTGATAGGGGAGACACAACATGCTGAGGATAAAAGTGCTGGGACCGGGCTGTGATAACTGTCACAAGGTAGAGGAAGTCAGCCGCGCAGCCGTGGCTGCCGTTGGTGCTGATGCGGAGTTCGAAAAGGTGACGGACCGCGCCGAGTTCGCCAGGTACGGTCTGCTGTTCACGCCTGGACTGGTCATCAACGACAAACTCGTTGCCGCCGGTCGCATCCCGCAAGAGAGTGAAGTAATGACCTGGGTGGCCGACGCCCTATCCATGGCCTGAATCGCGATGACCGACTATATCGCCTACCACGCCCGGCTGGAGGAACGGCTGGCCGACCTGGGTCGCGAGTTGAGCGCCCCGATGGGCGGCTTCGCACGGCTGCACCGCAAGGCCGTGGATGACGGCGCGCTGCCGGCCAGAGTCAAGGAGATGATGGCCCTGGCCGTCAGCATCGCCATCGGCTGCGACGGCTGCATCGCCTATCATACCCATGACGCGGTGAAGGCCGGCGCAACCCGCCCCGAACTTATCGAGACGATCGGTGTCGGCGTACTCATGGGCGGCGGGCCGGGATCGATCTACGCCGTCCATGCTCTGGACGCTGTCGACCAGTTTCTGCCGCTGGAAACAGGCTGAGCAGACTTGACGGATCCGATTGGCGTCCTTATGCTCTCCGCCATACGTTACGCTACCGAGAGGATATGAGCACAACCGCAACCATCTCCCCCACCACGACGGCCGAAGTCGAAGCCGTCTTGAAAGCCTTGAGCGACACCAACCGCTTGCGCATCTTCGCCGAACTGATGAAGGGCGATACGTGCAACGGCGAGCTGGTAACCCGGCTGGAGCTACCGGCCAATCTGCTGTCACACCACCTCAAGGTACTGAGCGACGCCGGACTGGTAAACAGCCGCCGCGACCGTGTGGACGGCCGCTGGGTATACTACTCCGTCGACCGCGCCGCCGCCGCCCGCTGGCAAGACTGGTTTGCCGCGCTCTTCGACCCGGCCCAGATCCAGACCCGGCAGGTCTGTGGCCCGGAGGGGCGTCTGATATCAGTGTGAGCTGTCCTGGTTCCGGCTGAGGCTCCGACCCATCATGGGGAGGCTTGTACGACGATATGCTACACTAGCGTATGCGCCGAGATATCGACTACCTTTGATTGAAGGTGGTTGAGTATCTGCCAGCGACTGTTCAGTAGCCAGAGGAGGATCTTCCTGCTACCAGGCGCAGGGAGGATTCGGGCGTGGCTGGGAAGTCCAACGTGCATCACGAATAATGGCCACGCTAGCCCCGGCCATGACTGTGCTTAAGACCCACCGGCTCGTTCGCTACGTATGCTTACCTTATTGCATTGCAGCAAGTAGCAGTCGCTAGCCCTTACTTTTGGGTAATTCAGTTGCTTTCATCCAGCCGCCCAGCAACGATGAGTCTCACCTATGCCAGCCATACGGAACGCTCTCAATAAGGTGTTTCAGATTGAAGAAGGAGAAGGCCTTACCTTTGGCCTCCTGTCCTTCGCTCTGTTCCTGTCCATCGGTGGCTACTTCGTCATCGGCCGGACGGTTAGCCGCTCCCTGTTTCTCAGCAACCTGCCGCCGGAGCTGATCTCAGTGCGCTACATTGCTGTCACGGTTGGGATTGTCCTCGCCTCCATGGTTTATACCAGGTACAGCACCCGTTTTCGGCGCGACTATCTGATCATGGGCAGCACGGCCATTTTGGCCACCGGCATCTTGCTCTTCTGGATCTTGTTGGCCACCCCGCTCGGCGATAGCCTGTTGATCCTGGGCGGACTTTTCGTCTTCCTGGAGATCGCCGCGACGCTGACCATCATCCAGTTCTGGACCTTTGCCGCAGAGCTGCTCAACAGTCGTGAGGCAAAGCGGCTGTACAGTCCCATCGCGTCCATGGGCAGCCTGGGCGGCATTCTGGCAGGCGCCCTGGTGTCGGTTGCTGCCGCCTCCGTCGGAGCGGCGAATCTGCTCCTGGTGCTGCTTGCCGCGCAAGTTGGCTACATGCTCTGCATCTGGTTCCTCGGCAGCAGGCATCTGGAGGACGAGGAGCTATCGTCGACGACAGCGCCCCAACCAGAGCGTCAGAAGTCGTCGTTGTTGGACGGGTTTCGCGAAATCCGTGCCATCCCGCTGCTTCTTTCCATCGCTGCCATCATCGTTGTGACCACCATGGTCAGCAACATCATCGAGTATCAGTTCGACCTCGCGCTGCAGTCCAACTTCCTGAGCGACGAGGCGGGCATGACCTCCTTCCTCGGCTCATATTACTTCTGGGCGGGCGTTGTCGGGTTTGCCTTTCAGCTGTTGGTGTCGGGGCGTCTGCTGGGCAGATTTGGCATCACTCTGGGTCTGCTCATCCTGCCCTTGAGCTTCGCCTTTGGATCCACCCTGATCCTGGCTACCGGAGCTGGGCTTTGGGCCGTGACCATGACGCGATTCAGCGACACCGTCTTTCGTTACAATCTCAACGATACCGCCCTGAGCTTGCTCGATCTGCCGCTTGGCAAGGATGTCCGGGCCAGAGCCAAGGGTGTCATCAACGGCATCCTCAAGCCGCTTTCTATCGGGACGGTTGGTCTCCTGTTTCTTGTCGTGGGCAATCTGCGCGGCATCTCTCCCGTGCCGTGGTCATTCCTTGTTCTGGCCCTCATCGTCGTCTGGTTGTTTCTGATCAGGCGCGTGCACCATCAGTACCAGGAGACTCTGGCCACGAGTATTCTCCGCCGGCGCTTTGACCCCGCTCTCGAGCCGATCAACATCAGCGACGAAACGACCAAAGAGATCCTGCTCGATGCCTTGCGCCAGCCGGACGAAGCCCAGGTGCTCCAGGCTCTGTCACTGGTTAAGGAGGCGCCCCAGGTCGACTGGTCCTCGGCGCTTATCCCGCTGCTGGACCATCCCGCCACGGCCGTTCGCATTGAGGCTCTCGACCGCATGTCCCAGCCGCTCTACGCGGCTCACGGGGACCGGATTCAGCAGCTGATCAGCGATCCGGAAGGAGATGTTCGCGCCGCCGCCATCACTGCTTTCTGCGCCATCCGTGCGGATGATGCCACGTCCCATATCAGCCCCTGCCTGGAAGATGACGACCCCGTCGTCCGCGCCGCCGCCGTGACCGGCATCATCCGCTACGGTGGCCTGAATGGCATCCTGCAGGGGGCGCTGGCCCTGAAAGAGATGCTCGACCACGCCGAACCGGCCATGCGCAGCGCCGGTGCTGACAGCCTCGGCCGCCTGGGCATCAAGACTTTCTACCAGCCTCTTCTGCTGCTTCTGGACGACGAGAACGTGGAGGTATTGAACCACGCTTTGTATGCTGCGGGCGAACTCCGCCATCCTGATCTGCTTCCCAGCGTAATCGGCCATCTGGGAGCAGAAACCACCAGACCTGCGGCCACCCAGGCCGTCCTGGCTTTCGAATCAGACTCTGGTCCAACCCTTGACCGCTTCCTGACCGACGATGCGGGCGACCGGCTTGTGCGCCGTGAGATACCCAGGGTCCTGGGACGAATCGAGTCCGAAGCATCGGTTGACATCCTGCTGCGTCACCTTGACGAACCAGACGACCATACCCGGGCGCGCATCTACAAAGCTCTGGTCCGCTTGCAGGCGCATGGCGTGCCCATTGTTGTCGCCAACGAACTGCTCATGACAAGGGTACAGGCAGAGCTGCGGCTTGCCTTTGACATGGCCGTTACCCGAATCGACCTCAGGCCGTACATTCAGGACACGCTCCTGGACGACGCGCTGAAGATCCAGCAAGGATATGCCCACGATCGCGTCTTCTATCTTCTGGGCCTGCTCTACCCGTCAACCAACATGGCCGAGATTCAGTACTCCGCTGTGGCCACGGATCCGCGGCGACGGGCCAATGCCGCAGAGCTGCTGGATACGACGCTCGCCCGCCCGCTTAAGCGCGAGCTGCTGCCGCTACTGGAAGGACCGGAGGACCGTCTGCTGGAGGTCGCCGTGACGGCAATGGGCCTGAAGCGCCTCTCGCCGAAAGAGCGCGCCAACCAGCTCGCTGCCGGCGGGAATGAGTGGATCACTGCGCTGACCCTCTACACATTGAGCCAGACCAAATGGCCGCAGCTGGGCGAACTGATTGTTGACTGTCTGCAATGTGAGGTCAGGCTGCTGAGGGAAACGGCGATTGCCGCTGCTTACTGGTACTATCCAGAAGACGAATTTCTAGATATCTTGCGTGTCCAGTCCGCCAACGAGAGCTTTCCCACAGTAAGCAGCTATGCCCGGCGCTGCCTGCTTGAAAGTGAAACCCTTCCGCACCGAGGAGCAACGATTATGCCTTTATCCACCGTTGAACGCGTCATGTTCTTGCGCAGCGCAGATTTGTTTGGCGATGTTGCCAGCGAAGATCTGGTCCTTATTGCCCAGGTGTGCCAGGAAGCGTTCTTTGCCGCCGGCGAGCGGTTTATTCGTCAGGGTGATATTGGCGACTGTCTCTACATTCTGGTTGATGGCACTGCTTCCATTGATGTGGATGGTGTCGGCGAAGTGGACCGGCTTGGCCCGAAAGAGGTTGTAGGCGAGATGGCCATCTTGTCGCGCAGCCCGCGCTCTGCCAACTGCCGGGCCGAAAGCGACATGACTGCCTTGCGTATCGACTTCACGGACTTCTGGGATCTGTTGGCCGAAAAGCCGGGTCTGGCGCTGGGCGTGATCAGGGTTCTGTCGGCTCGCCTCCATGACCAGTACGCGAATCCTTCCGTCTCATGACGGGCCCGGTGCAGCGCGAGACTACCACTGGGCCGCGCATTGACAGGGGGCATCTCCACCATCTCTGGCGCTTCCACTCCTGTCGTGCTGCTGGCGGCCGAGGTTATGTGTCAGTCCGCTGCTTCCTGCTGTCGCGCCACGCTCGCCAGGCGCCGGTTGACCACAAAGCCCATGCCACAAGCAGCGGCTGGAACAGCAGTCGGATCCCGCGGGCCAGGTCACTATCCAGACCAAAGCCATCAATCTGGTTGACGAACTGCGAGATGTTGCCAGGGAAGATGAGCACAAAGAAACCGGCCGTGAGCCAGCCTACGAGGACGCGCTGCTTCGGCAGCACAATCAACGCAGTGCCGAGGGCGATCTCAGCGATTCCGGACAGGACCACGACCAGGTCTGCATCCAGCGGCACCCACGGCGGCACCTGGGCCAGGAACTCGGTCCGCAGCCACGTCAGATGTCCGACTCCTGCGTAGAGTAGAGCGGCCCCCAGCAGCCAGCGAGCAAGGGTCTGCACCCGGGTTGTGCCAACATCCTTGTGCGGCTCTCTCTTGACCTCTTCGACGCTTGAACGATCAGCTTCTGGCATACTATTCCTCGTTGGGCTGGATCTGCATGGTCCCATCGTCCGGGTTGAGCACGGCTGTTGGCAGCCGTCGCGGGCGGACGGTGGGTCAAAGCTCGCTGCGACCTGGCTGAATGTGTCATGAGGAGCAGGGCGCTTCCCTGCGTGCGTACGGTTTTCAATCGGCGCACGGTGCAGCTCGGCCTGCACCCCAACTCAGTCGATCATAGCAAGAAACGCCTGATTCGCTTCATTCTGTTCGCGGCAGCGCTTGTCCCACGCGGCCTGATCGGCAAAAGGCATCGAATGCTGCGGGTCGAACACCGGCAGTGGGTGCCACTCATTGCCATTGGCCACACCCGTCCCGCGCAGTATGAATGCGCTGTGATGTGGCGGGTCGCTCAGAATGCGTGTGGTCGCAGGCATATATCGAATGGTGAGGCCGCGCCGCCAGCGAGGCGAACTGTTGGCATGGGAGCCGTGGACGATGTTGGGATGGTGGATGGAGATGTCGCCCGGGTCCAGCACCATGCTGACCGCCGCCGTGTCTTCAACCCGGTCGCTGTCCATGCCGATGTCGAACAGACTGTCATCCCCTTGCTGCACCATCTCGTCTGTCGGGAGCAGGGTGTCCGTGTGGGTGCCGGGTATGACCTTCATACAGCCGTTCTCTTCGTCGCTCCGATCGACTGCCAGCCAGACTGTGATGACGTCCATCGGTTCCAGCGGCCAGTAACTACCGTCCTGATGCCAGGGAACCGCCTTGCCAGTGTACGGCTGTTTGGCGATGTAGTGGGACGCAAACAATGCGATGTTGGGGCCGAGAAACGGTTCGATAATGTCCAGCAGTCGTGGATCGCTGACCAGACGGACCCAGAATGCGTCGTGGGTCATCAGCTGGTGGTCCAGCTGTTCCGGGCGCAGATCGGGATGCCTCTCGATCAGCCAATCAATATGGGCCTGGGCCTCTCCGATCAGCTCGTCGTCCAGGACGCCGCGTAGAATCACATATCCATCTTGTTCAACCTGTGTGACCATTGATGCAGTTCCGTTTTCCACGATGTGCTTACTCCTTAACGTCAGGTTTGATGTTCCGGCAATGATACAGGAAGTTGGTCGCCCATGCCTTTTCCGAGCGCGATATGGGACGGCCTGTGTGACCGGATGGAGTCAGAAAGAATCAGGCGTGGCGGAGCAGGAAGGTGTGGTCGGTCGGTCAAACTCATCGCCTGTTCGATGGCTGTCTACCGGTCCAGCTCATCACGTGGTCAATAAGTGCGGCGGCGGGTAAGATCGGCTGACAGGTCATGCTGGTCAACCGACCGCGACCCCTTGTCCAAACCAGCAAGCTGTTGCCGGTCATAACCAGGGCGACGCCAGACAAAAGCAGCAGCAGGGAGACATTGTGAACGAACAGCATACGGTAAGCAGCTATCTCATCCAGAAGCTTCTGGATAACGGCGTGCGGCATGTCTTTGGGGTGCCGGGGGATTACGTTCTCGGCTTTTACAAGGCGATGGAAGAGAGCGAACTGGAAGTGATCAACACCTCCGACGAGCAGGGGGCGGGCTTTGCCGCCGACGCCTACGCACGCTTCAACGGTCTGGGTGCTGTCTGCATCACCTACTCCGTCGGTGGGTTGAAAGTAGCCAATACTACCGCACAGGCGTACGCTGAGAAGTCGCCGGTCATCGTCATCAGCGGTGCGCCCGGTATGAACGAACGCGTCAACCGACCCCTGCTCCACCACAAGGTGCGCAACTTTGACACTCAGCTGAAAGTGTTCGAGGAGCTGACCGTGGCCTCTGCCGTTCTGGACGACACTGAAACGGCTTGCCGCGAAATCGATCGCCTGTTCAGCGCTGCGCTGCGCCATAAGCGTCCAGTCTATATTGAGCTGCCCCGCGACATGACCAACGCACCCATCCGCCCCGGACGACCGCACCAGGAGGCGAAGCGCGTCAGCAACCCGGACTCGTTGCGCGAGGCAGTGGCCGAAGCGGCCGCGCTGGTGGGCAAGGCGCAGAGACCGGTTATCCTGGCTGGAGCCGAACTCCAGCGCTTTGGCCTCCAGGAGCCGTTAATGTGGTTTGTGGAGTCGAGCCGTCTGCCGGTTGCCGCCACCATCCTGAGCAAGTCGGTCGTGCGCGAAGACCATCCCCAATACCTCGGCGTCTACGAAGGGGCGATGGGCCGAGCAGACGTCATCAACGCCATCGAGTCGAGCGATTGTCTAATCCTGCTGGGCGTCTTCATGAGCGATGTCAATCTGGGCATCTACACCGCCCAGCTCGACCAAAAGAAGTCGATATCGGCCTCAAGTGAAAAGGTGGCGATTCACTTTCACACCTACGAAGGCGTTGAGATGGATGAGTTTATCGCCGGCCTGTCCGAAGCGGTCGCCGGTGTCCATGAGCTGGGCGACATTCCCAACCCGCCGCCGGCCCCGGCCTGCGACCCTGCCCCGGACAAACCGCTGACTGTCTCCTACCTGTTCCAGCGCCTGAACCAGTTCCTCGACGACAACACAGCCGTCATCGCCGATCCCGGCGACGCCATGTTCGCCGCCATTGACATGACCATTCACTGCGCCTCGGAGTTCACGTCGCCTGCCTACTACACGTCGCTGGGCTATGCCGTTCCGGCGAGCATCGGCGTGCAGCTGGCCCGGCCCGAACTGCGGCCGCTCGTCCTCGTCGGGGATGGCGCATTTCAGATGACAGGGATGGAGCTGTCGATGGCCGCCCGGTTCGGCCTGACCCCGATCGTCGTCGTGCTCAACAACGCGGGCTACGGCACGGAGCGACCGATGCTCGACGGCCGCTTCAACGACATCCAGCCCTGGAACTTCAGCCGTATCCCGGACCTGCTCGGCGCAGGACAAGGGTTCGATGTTCGGTCGGAGGACGAGCTGGAGGCGGCGCTGACGGCCGCCCGGGAGAATACGAAGAGCTTCAGCATCCTCGACGTCCATCTGGATCCCGACGACCGATCGGAAGCGCTGGATCGTCTGACGAGTGCCCTGGCCCAACGCATCAGGTAGGCCACCGCGTCGCTGCCAGAAGTCCGGCTTCTTGTGCAGGTTTCACACAATATTGACCGGGCTGTTGGCTGCCAGAAGCCGCGCTATCTTGTCTGGCTCTCTGCTGGGGGGATGAAGGTCCAATCCACACCTGTCTCGATGATTGCGACGGCCGTGCCCAGTTGGAATGAGCTGACGCCTGGACAGGACGGTCTTCTCTCAGTTGTGGGCGGTGCGAATCCGATAAACGCCCCCTTCTGCCAGCCAGTTTAGCCGAACTATCTCTGCGCACCTTGCTTTGCCAAACACAAAAGTGTGGCTGTTGTTGGGACAGGCAATTGTGATACCATCGAATTCATCAAGCTGCACCAAGTTGAAGTTATTAAATAGGACTAAATGCCACCCGCGTCCAGGACGCTCTGGCTTCTCCGGACCTGTTCAATCATAGGCTCCTTTCAATGAACGTTCACACGCGCGACAAAGGGTCGCCACCAGCAAGCACCCCGTTCGCCTCTGATCGCACATGGCCAAAGTCAATGGGTATCGCAGAAGAGAGGCTCAGGGACCGCCAGCGACATTTAAGGGAACAGCTGCAACAGCGCGTGGTTCCCGGGGACATGTTCGATTGGCAAACACCGGGCTTCACAGTTCCGGGTAGATTCGCCGCCATGGCCACACGCTACCCGGATCATGTGGCAGTCATTGACGATTCTGTCAGCCTGACCTACCGTCAGCTGGACGAGGCCAGCAATCGAGTCGCAAATGCGCTGCTGAATCTGCCAGATGCCTCCGACATAGTTGCCATAGTTGCGAGTCCTACAGCCGAGGCCGTGATTTTGTTACTCGGTACGCTTAAGGCAGGCAAGGCATTTGTAGGCTTCGATGACGTGTTTTCGCTGGAGCGGTATGAACAGATCATCGCCGATGCCGGAAGCCATACGATCATCTATGATTCCGGGCACGTTGATCTCGCTGCCCAACTGAATCAACCTGACCGCCAGCTTCTTGAAGCCGTTTTGCTGGCCAACGCCTCTGCGGATCCGGTGCACCTGATGATCGATCCGCATGCACCGGCTGTCCTTAACTACTCATCTGGTTCTACAGGGCGTCCCAAAGGCGTACTGGGTTCCCACCATTCGATGCTCGCACACGCGGCGCAAGTAGCTACGCTATGTCACCTCAACCCGACCGATCGGATGGTCAACTTCCTGGCATTGGCATGGGCCGGGAGCTACTGGGGGCTATTCGGCCCGCTGTTCTTTGGAGCGACGGTGGTCACCTATGACGCGCGCTTGCTCACATCGGAGGAACTGGTTGACCGGCTCATTCGTGATGACGTCACGGTAATCATGGGCTCGACAATCGTTCGTTTGCCAGCCGCTGCCGAAGAAAATCGAACCGTACCGTCCGTGCGGCTGGTTTGTTTGGGTGGCGACACGGTGTATCGTCGGCATGTGGAAACAAGCCGCCGCCTCTTTCCCAATGCACTGGTCGATGTTGGTCTGGGGACGTCGGAAGCGGCCAGAGTTGCAGAGTGGCTGATTGGCGCAGATGATCCACTGGAGGAGTTGGTCATGCCTGTCGGATTGCCGGGGCCGGGCATAACGCTGCGGCTTATTAATGACGAGGGTCATGAAGTGGAGCGCGGCGAAATTGGGGAGATCACCGTTCAGAGCAGCTATCTCGTCCCGGGTTACTGGAAACGCCCTGATCTGACGTCGGAGCAGTTCCGCCGAGATGAGAAGTACGGCCCAGATCCGGTGTACTTCACAGGAGATTTGGGCATGATTGGGCCTGATGGGGCGCTGCGCCATATGGGGCGCAAGGATTTTCAAGTAAAGATACGTGGGTATCAGGTGTTTTCCAATGACATCGAGGGATTGCTGGAGTCCCAACCTGGTGTCAAGCAAGCGTGTGTCGTGAAGTTTGACAGTACCGATGGACATGAGTCGTTAGTTGCCTACCTGGCGATCGATGAAGCCCTCGCCCCACTAACCGAGGATCTGCAAGCAGTTCTGAGCGCCAGACTGCCCTCGTATTCCGTCCCGCACCAGTTCGTGTACCTGGCGGCTCTTCCGCTAACGCCGACGATGAAGATAGATCGCAACCGCTTGCCGGTTCCGGGAAACGCCAGACCTGCTCTCCAGGCCCTTTATCGTGCACCCGCAACGCCGGTCGAGTCCCGGCTGGTCGTGATTTGGCAGGATGTGCTTGGATTAACTCAGGTGGGTGTGGACGATCCGTTCTTGTCCCTCGGTGGAGACTCCATTCGGGCAGCACAGGTGGTCAATCGTGTCCTGACCGAGTTCGAATTGTCCATTCCGATCGCCACGCTGCTGTCGCACGCTACAGTAGCTGCTATGGCGATTCAGATCGTCGAGGCGCTTGCTGACCGGTTCGAGCCGGACGCAGGGCCAAGCGTTGGCTAATTGATCGGCATCGACACGCCGGTGAAGGAGAAGAGCGAACAATGAGGCTGACGAGCCATCAGCCAGGTGCCACAGAACCCACCCAGACGGCTCTGGCCCGCCAGGACGTGCTTGCCGGGCAAATGCGGCAAACAGGCGGTCCACACGAGCCTTTCGACTGGCTGACACCTGGTCAGACCATCCCCGGTCGATCTGAAGAGATGGACGCTTGATTTCCGGATCGACCTTCTGCCCTCGACGATCGGGGAACGATGGCTTATCGGGAGTTGGGTCGGGCCAGCAGCAGAGAATGAACTGAGCAGATGTGCACCTCGTGTCCAAGTGGTCTTGCTTGCGCTCTGGCCGACCACGCGAACGCGATCGATGAGAGACGCCAGCAACTCGCATGACCACACCTGACCGCAATATCGCCGATCTTTCGCCAGAGCAACGGGTAATTCTGGAACGCCGCCTGTTGGATAAGCTGGAAGCGTCGCGCTCAACCCACGAATTGATCCCACGTCGGCCGTCATCGGCAGAGGCTCCGCTCTCCTATGCCCAGCAGCGGCTCTGGCTGATTGATCAGCTCGAACCCGGTTTGCCGACTTACAACGTGGGGCGTGCCTACCGTCTTCGGGGTCCGCTGGTCGCAGCAGGCGTGGAGCAAGCGCTGCATCAGTTGGTAGACAGACACGAATCATTGCGGACGGTCTATCGGACCCGCGACGGCATCCCGGTCCAGCGCGTACTCGATCATCCGCAGCTTGCGTTTGAGACACGGGATCTCAGCGACCTGCCAGATGGAGCGAAAGAGCAAATGGCACAAGCGTTGGCAGAAGCGGAGAACAGCAGGCCTTTCGACCTTGCCGCTGGACCAATGCTTCGCGGCTGTCTTATTCGACTTGGCCGCGCTGATCACCTGCTTGTTGTGGTCATCCATCACATTGCCACGGACGGCTGGTCTGAAGGCCTCTTCTGGCGAGAGTTCGCTGCGCTCTATGCCGGCTATGTGTCAGGCGAAAATGTGGTGCTGCCAGAGCTGCCAATCCAGTATGCTGACTTTGCAGCGTGGCAGCGAGAGACGGTGACTGAAGAAAGAGTGGCTGCCTCGCTGGAATACTGGCGCGACGTCGTCAGTAGCGCTGAACCACTTGCGTTGCCGACCGACCGCCACAGACCGGCCCAACCGACACGCCGGGGTTCGCGTGCCCGGTTCCGTCTGGGAGCCGTGCTTAGCGAGCAGCTCAATGCGTTCGCGCAGCAAAGCGGGATGACGCCGTACATGGTGCTGCTGGCAACCTTGCAGCTGCTCCTCTTCCAGGTCACGGGCCAGCGCGATTTTGTAATTGGCACGCCTGTTGCAGGGCGCAATCGGCTGGAACTGGAACCGGTTATCGGCTTCTTTGTCAACACATTGCTGATGCGGGCAGATCTATCAGGCGAGCCCACTTTTCGCAGCTTCATGGCGCGTGTTCAGCATCATGCGTCGACTGCGTTCACGCATCAGAACGTCCCATTTGACCTTCTGGTAAAGACGTTGAGTCCGCGACGAGAGCGTTACCGCCAGCCGCTTTTTGACGTGATGTTCCAGTTTGTTCGCAATGAATCGACCGGGTGGACGCTGCCGGCTATCGAGATTGAACCGGTCTCACTGGACAACGGCACGGCGAAGTTCGACCTGTCTGTCACGCTTAGCGAGCAAAGAGGCGAAATTGGCGGCAGTATTGTTTACAGCGACGATCTGTTTGCCCCGGACACAGTTGACCGTCTCGCACAGCAGTTTCGGGCTTTGCTTGGAACGGCGATGGCCGAGCCTGACGAAACCCTCTCGCAAATAGTTAGGCAGGCCAGCGGCGACATACAAACCTTACTCGAAACATGGAACGATACTGCCACACAGTACCCACGCGACGCAACCATTCAATCCTTGTTTGAGGAGCAGGTCGCCCGCCGACCCGACGCGATCGCCCTCTATTTTGAAGAAGAAGCGATTAGCTATGCCGAGCTGAACCGCCAAGCTGACCGGGTTGCCCACGCACTCTCGCGAGATGGCCTTGCGCCTAACGCACCCGTCGGTCTCTGGTTGCATCGCTCGCCCAATGTAATCGTCGCTATTCTCGGTGTTCTCAAAGCAGGCGGCGCTTACGTCCCGCTCGATACCACCTATCCTCTCCCTCGTCTGACATTCATGCTCGAAGACGCGGGCGTTTCGCATGTTCTTACAGATCTTGAACTGGTCGACTCAGTGCCGGACATTGGTGCGGTCCGCCTTGTCGTTGAGGATCTGCGGGCTAACCTCGACCTGGATGGACGTGATAGTCCGCCCTCGCTGGGCCGGGCCGAGGATCTCGCTTGCGTCATGTACACTTCGGGATCGACCGGCCAACCAAAGGGCGTAGAGATTACACACCGTGGTGTCGTACGGCTCGTGTGCAACACAAACTACATCGAGCTTGGGCCGAACGAAACGTTTGTCCAACTGGCTCCCCTGGGGTTTGATGCGTCCACGTTCGAAATTTGGGCTGCGCTGCTGCATGGGGCACCGCTTGTGCTGCTCCCTGATGGATTGCCAGACTTTACTGTCCTTGAACAGCTAATTGAGCGGCACGGGGTATCCATACTTTGGTTGACGACAGGCCTGTTCAATGCGGTCGTCGACCACCACCCCCGGCTGCTGCGTATGGTGAAGCATGTGATGACCGGCGGTGAAGTCATGTCCGCTTCCCATGTTCGCAAGGCTCAGGCCTTCAGCCCGGACACTGCCTTTACCAACTTCTATGGTCCGACCGAGAACACGACATTCACCACCTTCTACCCGGTCCCACATCTATTGGCCGACACAGCTGCATCAGTGCCGATCGGCCGCCCGATTGCCAACACGACCGTCCACATTCTTGATGAAGCGCTGGCGCCAGTGCCTGTAGGGACGGTGGGTGAGATTTATGCCGGGGGGGACGGTGTGGCGCGTGGGTACCTCAACCGTCCTGCGCTGAGTGCGGAACGGTTTGTTCCCGACCCGTCCCATCCACAGCAACAACTGTACCGAACAGGTGACCTGGCTCGCTGGCTGCCTGATGGCACGATCAGTTTCGTGGGCCGGGTGGATGACCAGATCAAGCTTCGGGGTCACCGCATTGAGCCTGCGGAGATTCAGACACGTCTCGAACAGCACCCCTCAATCAGTCACTCCTACGTGGCAATGGACGAGCCAGAGCAGGGGTACGGGCGTTTGATTGCCTACCTCGTTCCTGCCGATGGTCTAAATCCAGATGGCGTTGAACTGCGCGATTTCCTGAGTCAAACATTGCCACCCCCAATGATTCCTGCAGCCTATGTTGTGCTGGACAGACTGCCACTGACCGCAAATGGCAAGGTGGACAGGAGAGCTTTGCCGTCGCCTCTATACAGCCGCTCCGGCAATGGGCGGCCCGGTCGGCAGAAAGTGTCACCGCTTGAAGAGAAGATTGCGGCCGTCTTCCGCGATGTACTAGGCGTCGAAGATCTGTCTCTGGACGACGATTTCTTCAGCCTCGGCGGTCACTTGCTGATGGCCGTGGAGGCGGCAGGCAGGATTTCGGAACTGATAGGTTTTACAGTCGCATCCGGGATGTTGTCCAAGTACAGCAGCGTTGGAAGCCTTGCGCAGGCAATAGTCGATCAGCTGTCCCAGGAGCCGGAACTGCCCGGGTACGCAGCTGTGCGGCTAGATTCATCGGCCACCTTACCTCGACCCGCCCCTATGGATGGGTTTGAAGACGCACTGGAATCGCCACGACCTCTTGAGGTGACGCTGGCCGAGATTTGGTCAGATCTCCTTCACGCACCAAACATCGGTCGGCACGACAGTTTCTTTGATCTTGGCGGGCACTCATTAGCAGCCATTCAAGTTGTGGGCCAAATCGAAGAGCGACTCGGTACGAAGTTATCTCCTTCTGTTTTGTTTGAAGCTTCGACGATTTCGCAGTTGGCCGGCAAGATCGAGCAGTCGTCGGCCGAAGAGCGAGACCAATTGCTGGTCCCAATCCAGTCGGTTGGCACACTCCCTCCATTTTTCTGTGTGCACGGTTTTGGCGGTGACGTCGTTGGCTACGCTGACCTGGCGCTTACGCTCGGCGGCGGGCGGCCATTCTACGGCATTCAGGCGGTTGGCCTGACGGGAACCTCGACCCCTGATAGCAGTATCGAGGAGATGGCCGCCCACTATGTGGCAGCCATGCGCACGGTCCAGCCGGATGGACCCTACCGGATTGGCGGCTACTGTTTTGGTGGGGTGGTAGCTTTTGAGATGGCCCGCCAGCTAGAGAAGTCTGGTGAGCGTGTCGAACCCTTGGCCATCATCGAAGGATATGCCCCCAATCAGTTTCAGCAGCGCCAGGCACTGGGATCGTTCGAGCGGTGGCGCGTCGTATGGCAGAATGTTCCGTTCTGGTGGCACGAATACTGGAGCCTCGGGTTGACAGGATGGCGGCAGCGGTTGGCTCAGAAGCGCCGCCGTTGGCTCGGTCGCCTGGCTTCGGACCGCAGGCAAGACAAGGCGGTCGATGTTGCCGCGCACGTGCCCCACGACCTGTCACTGCTCCCGGAGCATCGACGGTTGTTGATGGAGTACCATTTACGTGCTCTGCAAGATTATCATCCCGAGCCATTGGAAGGACGCGCGATCCTCTACGCGGCGCACGGCAAGACGATCAGTTCAGCCCTGTTTGGATCCGGAGACCCTCAACATGGATGGGGGTCTTTGGTTCGGCAGGGTGTGGCTGTGCGGTCCGTAGAAGGTGGCCACAGCAATCTCCACCTGCAGCCATTTGCTGCGTCGCTCGGCGCAGCGCTCAAGGCTGATTTGCTCGAGGCTGATGGCTAGACCGTGTCTATGCCCAGACTTGCTTTTCCAAGAACCGAAGAGCGCAGCCATTCTGCTTCGATCTCGCACTTACCCGAAGACCGACTGGTGACTGGCCTGAATGGGCCACTTCCTGTAGACATTCGTAAGTAATTCAGTAACATCTGAGACAACGTGTGCTTGTTTGGCGCGCCCATGGCATGATTGTAAAATGGTTCCGCCTTGTTGGCCAGGGTGTGTTTGCCTGTGGCTATGTCTGTGCCACCCGCGACGAATACGAGCCGAGATATCGCCAGGCCGGAAGCGTGGTGGGAGTAAGAGTGGTCGATTGACAGCTTAGTAAACCTGGAGGTAAGAATGATGGAATTCAGTGAACTCGTTCCGTTGCTTTCCCTTGTACCCATGCATGAATACGGTGGCGGCGGCATCTTGTCCGGCTTTTTGCACCCGCTCCTGGGCCTGGACCACCTGCTGGCCATGCTGGCTGTCGGCATCCTGAGCGCCCAAATCGGTGGCCGTGCCTTGTGGACCGTGCCGGCCACTTTCGTCGGCACCATGGGCATTGGCGCGCTGTTGGGCATTGCCGGCGTCGCTATGCCTTTCGTCGAGTATGGAATTACCTTTTCAGTGCTCATTCTGGGTATTGCCATCCTGTTTGGAAACAGCATCCCGGAGTGGGTGGCTCTCCTTGTGGTGGCCTTCTTTGCCCTGTTTCATGGTAACGCGCATGGCACGGAGATTCCTGAGATAACCAATACCGTCGGTCTGCTGGTCGCCTACATCGTCGGATTCCTCGTCGCGACGGCGGGTCTCCATGTCGTGGGCGCGTTGATCGGCATTCTGGCCAGTCGGCTTGAACGCGGCCAGCTCATCATGCGCCTGGGTGGTCTCGCAGTAGCTCTGGCCGGCGTATTTCTCATTGTCAACATCTAGGGGTTTCTGCCCGACCAATCATTATGACTGCCAGCCGGTTAGACACACTGGAAGAACGGATCGAGAAGCCGGGATACCTGCTGTTCCTGGTCATTGTCCTGCTGCTGCTGATCGTCGGTTTCGTCGATCTCATTGACTACGTGGGCGAAGAGCCGGTCATCTTTGATCGCTACTCGGTTCGTTACTTCCTTTTGATGGTCGCCTACACCCTGTTCATGCTGGGGTGGGCGTCCCTTCTGTTTCGGCCGAATGACAGCCGTCTGATCACAGGCGTGCTCGACTTTCTTCAGAAGCGGCCCTGGCTGGCAGTTGGTGCGTTAGCGTTGATCGTGGCCGGTAACGTGATCATCGTCCGGGCGGGAGAGACAATCGAAGGGGCGATCATCACCCTGCCTGCCTTCCAGATCGTTGTCTTCGTCATCTCCTTGCTGTTTGCGGGGGCGATCCTCTTCTATCAATGGGGAGCGGCCGATCGGCCGCAGCGCTGGCGCAAGATTGTGCTGGCGGGGCTGGGCGCTGTGTTGGCCGTCGAGCTGATTGTGCAGCTGCTTGCTTCGTTTGGACTGTTCCAGACGAATCTTTCCAGCACCCGCTCAATCGACCATTACTCTCCTTACAACCGCATTTACCAGGTGGAGGAAGGGTTTGGAAACGGGCTGACGAATAACTATGGACGGTATGCGCCCGACTTCGAAATGCTCCCGGACTCGTATCGCATTGCCATCCTCGGTGACAGCTTTGTCGAAGGGTTGCAGGTGGATCGGGACCAGAACTTTGGCCATCTGGTTCAGCAGCGGCTGGCAGCCGCCGACACAGAACAGGTCAGCGAGGTGCTGCCGTTGGGCTATCCTGATCTTGGCCCCGGCATCTACCTCAGCACATGGATGGTGGAAGTGATGAACCGGGACCTCGAACCGGACGAAGCGATCATCTTCTTTGATGTCGGCAACGACTTCCAGACTGTTGACCAGGCCGGACTTGGCTATCCTTACTACTTCTTTGATGAAGATGGCCAGATCGCCGTCGACTACACGTCCGAATACCTGGACTTCCACGAAGCTGAGCATTACATCTACCGGGCATACAAAGGGTTCCAACCCGTCCTGATGCTGCGGACCAACTTCCTGACGCCGCGGCTGATAGGCGCGGCGCTGGAAGGTATGCTGGGCGAGGAAGAGATTCCGCTCGGCGCGTACGATGGTCTGACCAACTATCAGATTCCCCGGCCTATCGAGACGGTGTTTAACGAAGCGACGGGAGACGAAGCGCTGCGCATCGCTTCGGCGACGATGGGCCAGGCCAGAGAAGACCTGGGGCAGCAGGGCGTCGCGGTGAGGCTCGTTACCAACCCGGCCTTCACGCCCGCTTTCTTTGCCCAGTCCGCATGGAACACCCAGTTTGGCGATGCTGACCTGATGCTGCCCGAGCGCCGCCTCATGGAAGGGGCTGTTCGCGACAGCATTCCGTTCCTGGGCCTCATGACCTATATGCAGGCGCAAGGGCTGTCGCCATCTGACGTGCAGGCGCTTTACTTCAACGACGGTCTCGGTCATCTGACCGCCGCCGGACATGAGTTTGTGGCAGAGGCGATCTACCAATGCTTCTACGCCCAAACGGTTCTACCAGAAGCAGGCTGTGTCTTGCCTTAGCTCGACCGCCTGTTAGCCAAAACAGACGTCACCGAACCCATGCATGAAACACGCGACGATTCCCTGTTCCCGGCTGAACGCCAGAAGATCCTGTACGACTGGAATGACACGGCGTTCGACTATCCTCGCCACCTGACGCTCCACGACATCATTTCCGGGCAGGCGGCCCGAACACCGGACAAGATTGCGGTTGTCTACGAGACAGCTCGATTGACCTATCGCCAGCTGGAACAACAGAGCAACCAGCTTGCTCGCTATCTGGTGGCTCGCGGGGTTGGCGTCGAGTCGCTCGTCGGTATCTACATGGACCGGTCGACCGGCATGATTGTCGCCATTCTCGGCGTCCTCAAGGCCGGGGGCGCGTATGTGCCCATTGACCCGGAGCTGCCGCCCGCTCGCATCCAGATGATGATGGAGGATGCGTCTCCGGCTGTGGTGCTGACGCAGGAGGCATTGCTGCCGAATCTGGACACCGAGCGCACCCCGGCTGTCTGCCTGGATCGCGATTGGACGCAGATTGCTGCGGAGCTGTCCGATCCGTTGTCGGTGGAGATGACGTCGCGGAATCTGGCCTATGTCGTCTACACCTCCGGCTCCACCGGCAAACCGAAGGGCGCGCAGAATGAACACCGCGCCGCCGTCAATCTGATGCACTCGATGGCCCGCCGCGTTGGCATCACGGCCGACGATGTCATCCTGGCCACAACCACGATCTCGTTCGATCCGTCGGTGTGGGAGATCTTCCTGCCGCTGAGCACCGGTGCCACGCTGGTCTTGGCCCCACAGGCAGCGATGATCGATGGAGCGAGGGTGCAGCGACTCATTGAGGACAACGGAGTCACGTTTATGCGCAGCACGCCGACCGGCTGGCGTATCTATCTGGAGACCGGCTGGCGCGGCTCCGAAAGCTTGAGGGTTCTGTCGGGCGGCGAGAACCTGACGCTGGACCTGGCCCGCGAGCTGCAACAGCGGTCGACGGTCTTGTGGCATACCTACGGCCCGGCAGAAGCGGCCGTCTTTTGCACGATGGGTATCATTCCGCCGGAGACGGAGGTCGTCTCAATCGGCCGCCCGCACGATAACATTCGCATCTACCTGCTCGACGAGGCGCTGGAACCGGTGGCAGTGGGCGAGGTTGGTGAGCTGTATATCGGTGGCGACGGCGTGGGGCGTGGCTATCATAACCGGCCCGAGCTAACCAGAGAGCGGTTCGTGCCGGAGCCGTTTGTCAGCCGCGCGGGTGAAGAGCAGCCACACATGTACCGCACCGGCGATCTGGCTCGCTTTCTGCCCGATGGCCAGATTGTTTTCGTCGGTCGCAACGACTTACAGATAAAGCTCCACGGTCGCCGGATCGAGTTGGGCGACATTGAAGCGGCCATTCAGCGGCATCCGGCCATTGCCCAGACTCTCGTGTTGGCCCGGGAGGATACGCCCGGCGACGTCCGGCTGGTGGCCTATCTGATTCCCAGGCCGGGCCGGGCGGCGCCCGACGCGGGCGAGATGCGCCACTTCCTGGGCCGCACGCTGCCCGCCTACATGTCACCTGCCCGCTTTGTTACCCTGGAGCGGTTCCCGGTCTCGCCTAACGGCAAGATTGACCGCTTGGCGCTTCCCGCGCCTGACCGCCGGGGGGACGAGTTTGAGAACAGCTACGTGGAACCGCGTACGGAGACGGAAGCCCAAGTAGCCACCTTGTTCGCAGAGGTGCTCAATCTGGAGCGCGTCAGCGTGGCCCAGAGCTTCTTCGACCTGGGCGGCAACTCGCTGTTGGCGGCTCGGCTCATTTACCGGGTCCAGGACACATTCGATGTCCGGGTGACGCTGCGTGACTTTTTCGCCGAGCCGACCGTGTCGGGCATGAGTACGGCCGTCGATTCGGCCGGCGAGTTGCGAGAACCGGCAGCCGGGATCCAGCCGGCTGCTGCTGCTCCCACCCACGGCGCGATGACGGCTTCGCGGCAGGCCGATGCCTTGCTGGAGCAGTCGAACCTGACCCGGAACCAGTTCCTGATGTGGCTGGGCCAGCAGATGAACCCGGATGTGCCGCTGTACAACGTCGTCCACGCCTTCACCATCCACGGCGCGCTGGACCCGGCGGCGTTTGGTCGGGCGTTCCAGGCGTTTGTGGACCATCATGACGCCTTGCGCACCGTCTTTCACACGATCAATGGCGTGCCGCGCCAGGATGTGTTGGAAGGGGTAGAGGCGCTGGTTGAACGGATTGACCTCTCGCAGGAGGCCGATCCGGACGCGGCTTACCGGGCTTTCGAGGCGGAGCGCAAGATGCGCATTCTTCCGTTGGACGAGCCTCTGTTCGACTGTGTCTTGCTGAAGCTGGCCGATGACCGCACCGTCTGGTATCTGGGCCAGCACCACATCATGACCGACGCCATGTCGGCCGAGCTGGCGTTTGAGCGAGTAGCGGCCTATTACCAGCTGGCGCTCGATGACCGCCTGGGCGATATCGCCGAGCCGCCGCAGTACCGCGCGTTTGTCGAGTATGAACGCGATCTCCGCCAGACGGCCGCCCACCAGCACGCCCTGGCCTACTGGAGGGACAAGTATGGACAGCCCTTCCCGCCGACTGAGTTCTACGGCCAAACCGCACCCGAAGCGTCGTTCCACACCGAGCGGATGACCTATCGCCTGGGCAAGCGGCGGTCGGACAATTTGCGGGCCATTGCCCGGCAAGCAGGCTTCGCCTCGCCCAGCGAAGACATGTCGTTGTTCACCATCTTCGCCACGCTGCTTTTTGCCACCGTCCACCGGTTGAACGGGCAGCAGACGATGCGCGCCGGCACCCCGTTCCACGGACGGCCGACGACCGAAGCGATGGACATCATCGGGCTGTTCATTGAGCTGGGGGCCATTCAGGTGGACGTGAGTGAAGAGGAGACGTTCATCTCGCTTGGCGAGCAGGTGATGGCCGAAACGCTGGATGGGTTGGCCCATGTGCAGCCCGGCATGAGCAGCGCCGAGGCTAACAGCGCCTATGACATGGTGCTCAACTTCATCCAGTCCAGCTACGGCGAGTTTGCGGGGCTGCCCGTGACCAAAGAGCCGACCCACACCAACCACATCGACGCTGCCCACAACCTGCGGCTGCAAATCATCGACTACGACGATTCGGGCGACTTTGTTCTGCTGTTTGACCTCAAGACCGACCTGTTCGGCTCCGACGAGAGAAGCTGGTTGGTGGAGCATTTTGTGCGCGTGCTGGATGCGTTCATCGACAACCCGGCCCGCTCGCTGGGCGACTTCTCGCTCATGAACGAGAATGATCGCGATCGGCTGCTCGTGGCGTTCAACGACACCGACGCAGCATACCCGGAGGACCGCACGGCCGTCGCGCTGTTCGAGGAGCAGGTCGCCCGGTCACCACACCAGCCCGCGGTAGTCGATGGCGACGTAACGCTCACTTACGAGCAGTTCAACGGCCGCGCCAACCAGTTGGCCCGCTACCTGGCTGCGACCCACAATGTCGGTCCCGGAGCGACAGTCGCCATCTGCATGCCGCGCACGGTTGACGCGCTGGTCGCCATCTGGGGTGTCCTGAAGGTGGGCGGAGCGTATGTTCCCATCGACCCCACCTACCCGGAGGAGCGCATCGCATTCATGGTCGATGACGCCGGGCCGGACGTTGTTCTGACCGATGACGACGGCGCACTGGCCTCGCTGGTGTCGGCGTCGCTTATCGACCCGACTACGCTTGACCTGACGGCTTACGCTGCCGCCAACCCGGAAGGCGCCGCCGCACCCGACGACCTGGCCTACATGATCTACACCTCCGGCTCGACCGGCAAGCCGAAAGGGGCGATGGTCACCCATCGCGGGCTGCTCAACTACGCCTGGTGGGCGCGGCGCGTCTATCAAGAGGACGGCCCGCTCGACTTCCCGCTCTACTCGTCTCTGGCGTTCGACCTGACCGTCACCTCCATCTTTGTCCCGCTGCTATCCGGCGGCCGCATCGTCGTCTATAGCGAATCACCTGAGACGCCGGGGCTGGAGATTCTATCGGTGGTGGGGGATGATGAGGTGGACATCGTCAAGCTGACCCCCGCCCATCTTGGTCTGCTGCGCGAGTTGAATCTCAGCAACCTGCGCATTCGCAAGCTCATTGTCGGCGGTGAGGATTTCAAGACTGAACTGGCGCATGACATCGAGGATCTTTTCAACGGGCAGGTCGAGCAGTACAACGAGTATGGACCGACCGAAGCGATCGTCGCCTGCATGATCCACCGATTCGATGCGGCTCGCGATACGGCCGTTTCCGTGCCAATCGGCACGCCCGCTGCCAACGCCCGCATCTATCTGCTCGATCAGTACGACCAGCCCGTGCCCCCAGGCGTGGTGGGGGAGATGGTGATCAGCAGCGACGGCGTGGCTCGCGGCTATCATAACCGGCCGGAGCTGACGGCGGAACGGTTCGCTGATGATCCGTTCCGCCCTGGCGCGCGCATCTACCGCACGGGCGACGTCGCTCGCTGGAACGAGGCCGGGCAGATGGTCTTCCTCGGCCGCCGTGACCATCAGGTCAAGATCGGCGGGGCACGCATTGAGCTGGGCGAAATCGAAGCCCGTCTTCGAGCCCATCCTGCTATCAAGGATGCCGTGGTCAGCGTGGTCCAGTTCGAGCGCCGCCCGGACGAAAGCGAGGTAACCTACTGCACCCGCTGCGGCCTGCCCTCCAACTATCCAGACGTCACCTTCAACAGCGACGGCGTTTGCAATCTTTGCACAGATTTCGACACGTTCCGCAGCGACGTTTTCCAATATTTCAAGACCGAAGACGATCTCATGCGAATTGTGGCCGATGCGAAGGCGGGACGCACTGGCGATTACGACTGCATGATGCTATACAGCGGCGGCAAGGACAGCACCTACGTTCTGAGCCAGTTGGTCGAGATGGGCCTGAAGGTATTGGCCTTCAGCCTGGACAACGGCTACATCTCCGAGGACGCGCTGGACAACGTACGCCGCGTCACCGACCATCTGGGTGTTGACCTGGTCATTGCCACCACGCCGCACATGAACGCGATCTTCAACGACAGTCTGGAGCGCCACAGCAACGTCTGCCAGGGCTGCTACAAGGTGATCTACACCCTGAGCATGAAGCTGGCCCGCGAGAAAGGGATCCGCTACATCTTCACCGGTCTTTCGCGGGGCCAACTCTTTGAGACACGGCTCGACGAACTGTTCCGTAACCGCATCTTTGACGTGGCCCAGATGGACCGGGCCATCCTGGAGGCGCGCAAGGTGTACCATCGGGTGGATGACGCGGTCAACCAGCTGCTCGACGTGTCGATGTTCACCGATGACCGGGTGTTCAGCGAAATTCAGTTCGTCGACTACTTCCGTTACACGGACGTTGAACTCGACGAGATCTACGGCTTCCTGTCCACTCGCGTTCCCTGGATCCGGCCGCGCGATACGGGCCGCTCTACCAACTGTCTCATCAACGAAGCGGGTATTTTCGTCCATAAGACGGAACGGGGCTACCACAACTATGCCTTGCCCTACAGCTGGGATGTGCGCCTGGGCCACAAGACACGGGACGAAGTGATGCAGGAGCTGGACGATGACATCCGCCTGGCGATGGTGCGCCAGATGCTGGATGACGTCGGCTATACCGTGAAGACATGGCGGGCCGAGCAGTCGGCGAGTCGTCTGGCTGCCTACTATGTCTCCGACGATGATTCGCTGACCGTGGCCGAACTGCGGGCCTATCTGTCGGAGCAGCTCCCCGCGTACATGCTCCCCTCGTACTTCGTCCGCCTGGAGACGCTGCCTCTAACGCCCAACGGCAAGGTGGACCGCCACGCGCTGCCCTCCCCGACCGAGAAACGGCCGGAGATGGATGCGGCCTATGTTGAGCCGCAGACAGAGCTGGAGGTCGCGCTGGCGGCGTTCTGGGCAGCTTCTCTCAATGTGAGTCGCATCGGCCTCTACGATGATTTCTTCGACCTGGGCGGCGCGTCGATCGCGGCGGTGCAGGTGGTGGTCAAGATAAGCGAATCGTTCGGCGTTGACTTTCCCATCAGCAGCTTCTTTGAACATCCCACTATTGCCGGACAGAGTGCCGTGCTGGAAGCGCTGCTCATTGACCAACTGGAGTCGATGAGTGACGAAGAAGCGGCCGCTCTGCTGGCTGAGCTTGGTGAGTGAGCGCCTGTGACCCAAGACGATCTCACCTCACGCAAGACTGAGCTGTCCGCCGCTAAACGCGCGCTTCTGCAGCGCCGCCTGCGCGGGCAGACGGAGAGCAGCGCGGTCGTCGACCGCATTGTTCCCGCCGAGCAGACCGGCCCGCAGCCACTGTCCTACACGCAGCAGCGTGTCTGGTTTCTGCAGCAGCTCTATCCTGACAACCGGGCCTACAACATGAGCGAGGCGTGGCGGCTGCGCGGCCCGCTGGATGCGGCCCGTTTGCAGGCGGCGCTCCAGAACGTGATCGACCGGCACGGCTCGCTGCGGACGGCGTTCACGGCTCCGGACAGCGAACCGCTGCAGCAGGTCGTTGACGGAGTCGAGCCCGTGCTGACCGCCTCCGACCTCAGCCATCTGCCGTCGGACGAACGCGAAGAAGCGGCGCGGCAGCTGGTTGTGGCGGAAGGCAACCGGCCGTTCGCGCTCGATCAGCCACCACTGCTGCGAGCAGCGCTTATCCGGCTGGGCGACGACGATCACATCCTGCAACTTGTTCTCCACCACATCATTACCGATGAATGGTCCAACGACCTGATCTGGCGCGAGTTAGCCGCGTTCATGGCAGCGGGCAATTCACCCCAGCCGCCTGAGCCACCCATTGCCTACACCGACTATGCCCAGTGGCAGCGTGACCAGATGACGTCCGGCAAGTGGGACGGGCAGATGCACTACTGGCAGACGCAGTTGGCCGGGGACCTCCCGGTCATGCCGCTGCCAACTGACCGGGCCCGCCCAGCTGAGCAGTCGCTCCGGGGCGGCACGGTCCGGCGTACACTCCCCGCGTCCTTGCTGGAAGGGATCAAATTGCTGAGTCAGCAGGAGTCGACCACCGCTTACACCACGCTGCTGGCCGCTTTCCAGGCGCTGCTGCATCGTTACAGTCACCAGCGTGACGTGCTTGTCGGCACGCCCATCGCCAACCGTCAGCGCGAGGAAACGACCGGCGTTGTGGGTATGTTCATCAATACGGTTGTCATGCGGGCCGATGTCTCGGCTGACATGACCTTCCGCCAGCTTCTGACACAGGCGAAGCAGACAGCTCTCGATGCGCTGGCCAACCAGGACCTCCCTTTCGATTTACTGGTCCAGGCTATGCGCCCGGAGCGCGACCTGAGCTACAATCCGCTGTTCCAGACCATGTTTGTCTACTTCTCCGACAGCGACGGGCGGTCTTTGTCGGGCGTGACTGCGGAGCCGGTCCGGGTCGATCGCGGCGTGTCGAAGTTCGATCTGACCCTGTTCATGGGCGAAGACGAGGGTGAGCTGCTGGCGGCTCTGGAATACAGTGGCGATCTGTTCGACGAGGCCACGGCCGAGCGCATGATGGACCATTGGCAGACGCTGCTGGCGGGCATCGTGGCGGCCCCGGATACGCCGGTGGCCGACCTGCCGCTGCTCAGCGCAGCCGAATCAGACCGCGTGCTGCGTGCCTGGAACGACACGGTCATGGCTCTGCGAGACGAGCGCTGCATCCATGAAATGATTGGTGAGTGGGCTGTCACGGCCCCCGACGCAGAAGCGGTCATCACCGGCTCAGAGCGGCTCAGCTACGGTCAGCTGGACCGCCGCGCCGCCAAGCTGGCACGCCGCCTCGTCGATCGCGGCGTGCTTCCGGGAACACCAGTCGGCCTCTATGTCGAACGGTCGGCCGACATGGTTGTTGGCATCCTGGGGATTCTCAAGGCGGGCGGGGCGTATGTGCCGCTGGAGCCGTCTTATCCGGAGGAGCGCATCCGTTTCACGCTCCATGATTCCGGCGCGCCGTTGGTCGTCGCCCAGAGCAAGCTTGCCGGCAGCCTGCCCGCATCGGACGCGGCGGTCCTGCTGTTCGACGACAACGCCCCGGACGGCCCCACCGATCGGCCGCTGCCGGCAGTCTCGCTCGATGACATCGCCTACATCATCTACACGTCCGGCTCCACCGGCACGCCGAAAGGGGTGATGGTGACCCACCGCAATCTGCTCGCCTCCACCCTGGCTCGCGAGGCCACCTACGACGCACCGGTCTCGCGCTATCTGCTGCTCTCGTCCTTCGCCTTTGACAGCTCCGTGGCCGGCATCTTCTGGACATTGGTCGGCGGCGGTGCGCTCGTTCTCCCGGAACCGGACGAAGAAAAGGATGTGCAGCGACTGGCTGCTCTCATCGACGGCGAACAGGTGACCCATACTCTGGCCCTACCGACGCTCTACCGTCTGCTGCTGGCCTATGCTCCGCCCGGCAGCCTGAACAGCTTACAGGTCGTGATCGTGGCCGGAGAGGCGTGCCCGCCCGACCTCGGCGAACTCCACTACGGGCTTCTGCCGGACGGCCGTCTCTACAACGAGTACGGGCCGACAGAGGCCACAGTCTGGTGCAGCGTCTATCTGATTCCGCCGGCGAGCGAGGAAGGCCCGGTGCCCATCGGACGGCCGATTGCCAACAGCCGGCTCTACATCCTCGACAGCAATCGCCGGCCTGTGCCCATCGGCGTGGCGGGCGAGCTGTATGTGGGCGGGGCGGGGGTGACCCCTGGCTACTGGGACAACCCGGAGCTGACCGGGCAGCGCTTCGTGCCGGTTAATCTGGACGGCAGGTCGGTCGATGATGTTCTCTACCGCACCGGCGATCTCGCCAAATGGCGGGCCGATGGGGAGCTGATCTTCCTGGGCCGCGTGGACAATCAGGTCAAGATTCGCGGCTTTCGCATAGAGCTGGGTGGCATTGAGGCGCGGCTGCAGGCATTTCCCGGCGTGGAGGAAGCGGTCGTCACAGTCTGGGAGCAGCCTGGGGCGGGCGGGGCGACAGACAAAAGTCTGGTTGCTTACGTGTCCGGTAAACAGCTCCGGCACAGTGCCGGGGAGATCGACCGACAGCTTCGGGCGTATCTGGCGTCTGCGTTGCCGGACTATATGGTGCCGCGTCTGGTGATGAAACTGGATTCGATGCCGCACACGCCCAACGGCAAGATCGACATGGCCCGCCTGCCGGAGCCGCAGATTGAGCAAAATACGGAACGCCCCTTTGTGGCGCCGCGCACCGCCGCCGAGACGATCCTGGCGTCCATCTGGTCGGACATCCTCGGCCTGCCGCAGGTAGGCGTTGAGGACGGCTTCTTCGAGCTGGGCGGCGACTCGCTCATGAGCATCCAGGCCATTGCCCGCGCCCGGCAGGAAGGGCTGGTCATCACGCCGCGCCAGCTGTTCCGCGAGCAAACGATCGCGCGACTGGCGGCCGTCGCCGAACAAGCCGACGCGTCCCGTCCTGCCGCAGCAGCCACCAGCGGCATCGTGCCGCTGACACCGATTCAACGCTGGTTCTTCAGCCGCGATCTGGCGCAGCCAGCCCACTGGAACCAGGCGGCGTGGTTTGAAGCGGCCGCCGGAGTCGACCTCGACGCGCTCCAGGCGGCCCTCAACGGGTTGGCAGCCCATCATCCCATGCTGCGGGCCCGCTACCGTCCGGACGGTGGCGTGTGGCGGCAGGAGATTGCCGAGAGCGTAAGAGCGGTCGACATCACCCGCATCCTGCTGGTTGGTCAGACGCCTGCCGAGCAGGACAGAGAGCTGTTGGCCGCCGCTAACCGGCTCCACGCCGGGTTGAATCTGGCGGACGGGCCGCTGCTGCGCGCCGCCTGGTTCGATCTGGGCCCGGACCGCAAGCCGCGCCTGCTGCTGACGATCCACCACCTGGTCATCGATGCCATCTCGTGGGGCATTCTTGCCGCCGATCTTGTGACGGCTTACACTCAGAGCGTGGCGGGCCAACCACTCTCTCTGCCGCCGACGCCCACCGGCTATGGCGCGTGGGCGGAGACGCTGAGCCGCCTGACGCCGGATGTCGCCCGTCGCGAGGCGTCGTATTGGCTGGCGGCCGCCTCCCAGGCCTCACCGCTGCCCACGGATGGGCCGGGCAGCGACGGCAACACCGTCGGCTCGTCCGGGCTGATCACCGTGTCTCTCGACAGCGAGCGCACCGCCCATCTGCTGCGCGACGTCCACCACGCCTACCACACGCGTATCGACGACATTTTGTTGGCGGCGCTGGCCCAAACAATGGCCGAATGGACAGGCCAGCCAACGACGCTCATCAGCGAAGAGCGCCACGGTCGCGAAGATATTGACCCGCAGGTGGATGTGTCGCGTACAGTGGGTTGGTTCACAACACTCTTTCCGCTGGCCCTGACCGTACCCGCCGGCGCCGACCCGGGTCCAGCCATTCGCGCGGTCAAGGAGCAGGTGCGGGCTGTGCCGCAGAACGGCATTGGCTACGGCATGCTGCGTTATCTGGGCGATCCCGAACTGCAGCGGGCGTTGGCGGAGCGACCGCAGCCGCCTATTCTGTTCAACTATCTGGGCGTCGCCCAGCAAGCGAACAAAACGGCCGCGCCCCTCTGGCGGCATTACGAAGGGATGGGCCAACTCTACGGACCCGAGAACGAGCGCGCCCATCTGATCGATATCAACGCGCAGGTGCGAGACGGCCGTTTGGTCGCGCGCTGGCAGTATGGGCCCGGCCAGTTCCAGGAAGCGACTATCACCGCCGTCGCCGAAGCGTACATCACGACGCTGGCCCGACTGATCGACCACTGTCTGGCGACTGAACAAGACCAGCACACCCCATCAGACTTCCCGCTGGCCAATCTGCAGCAGGACGATCTGGATGGCCTGTCCGATCTGTTGGCGGATCTGGAGTAGGGCGCAGCCTGAGCATCATGAAAAACGTCGCCGACATTTATGCCCTTTCGCCCATGCAGCAGTTGATGCTGTTCCATGCCCGCGCGGCAAAAGACTCGCACGATGTGCTGTTCAACCAGATTGTGTATGAGATTGATGGGCCGCTGGACGAAGCCGCCTACCAGCGCGCCTGGCAGTTGATGGTCGACCGGCACCCGGCACTGCGAACTTTGTTCATCTGGCAGGACGGCAAGGACCCGCTGCAGGTGGTCCGCGAACATGCTGCCTTGCCCTGGACCAGCCACGACTGGCGGGCGCTTCCGCCGGCTGAACAGGAGGCGGCTCTGGCGGAGCTGCTGTCGGCCGACCGCGCCGCCGGTTTCGATCCGATGATAGCGCCTCTGATGCGGCTGACGTTGGTGCGCCAGGCCGATTCCGCTTACGTTCTCGTGTGGAGCTCCCATCATCTCATTGTCGACCGCTGGTGCATTGGCATTTTGTTCGATGAACTGAAAGTCGTCTACGAGGCCTCCGCCGGGCATGCCCCGGCCTTGAAGCCCGCGCCGCGTTACCGGGACTACATCGCCTGGCTGGTCGAACAGGATGTGGACGAAGCGAAGGCGTTCTGGCAGGAGAGCCTGCGCGATGTCGAAGCTCAGCCGCTTGTCGGGCGCAGCAGCAGCGAAGAGGCGACCGCTCTCGATGTCCATCGCTTCGCCATCGACGGTGAAGCGTGGGCCGCTGCCCGCCAATTTGCGCTGGAACACAACCTGACGCCAAGCACCCTGCTGTCCGGCGCGTGGGCGCTGGTTCTGTCCGCCGCAACAAACAGCGACGACGCGCTCTTTGGCCTGACCGTCTCCGGTCGCCCGGCCGAGCTGCCTGACGTGGGGCGAACAGTGGGCTGCTTCATCAACAATGTGCCGCTGCGGGTGTCGCTCAGCGGTGATCCTCTTTTGGCTCCCTGGCTGCAGGCGCTGCAGGACCAGCAGTTGGCGCTCCAGCCGTTCGAGTACGCTTCATTGGCCCAGATCGAAACGTGGAGCGGCTCCCGTTCCCGAGGGGCGCTGTTCGACACGCTGCTTGTGCTGCAAGCGCCGGTGGAGCTGTCCGCTCCGGATGGCCTGGCGATTCAGTATGCCGGTGGCGGGATGCAGACCGGCTATCCCATCAGCCTTGGCGCTGTGCCGGATCGGGAGCAGGCGCGTCTGACGTTCACCTATGAGCGCCCGGCCGTTTCGACGGTGATGATCGAGCAGCTGGCCGAGGCGCTGCCTCAAGTCGTGGCTGCGATGGGTGCCGGTGGGACAGAGCGGCTCAGCGATGTGCGCCGGCATGTGCACATTGACGTGCCACAGGCTGACCTGGTGGCGCCCATCGAGATCGCCCCATCTGACGGCCGCGCCTATGTTCCTTCTAGAACGAGAACAGAGAAAGAGCTGGCGACTATCTGGGCGGGGCTGCTGGGCGTGCCTCGCGTTGGTGTGACCGACCGGTTCTCGGACCTGGGTGGTGACTCCATCAAGGCCCTGCAGCTATTTACGGCAGTCGAAGAGCGTCTGGACGTTTCTTTGCCCATCAGTCTGCTGTTCGGCGACCCGACGGTGGCCCAGATGGCGGCTGCCATCGGCCAGGACGAAAGCGAGTTCAGTGCCGACCCGGTCATCGTCCCCATTCGCGAAGACGGCACGCGGCCACCCGTCTTCTTCACCCACGGCGTGCAGGGCGGTCTCATTTGGCTGAAGCACGTCGCGCCGCTGCTCGATCCAGACCTACCCGCCTACGGGCTGCAGGCCATTGGGCTGCAGGCGGGAGCAGAACCGGATCGCTCCATGGAAGCGATGGCCACACGCTATGTCGAGGCGATGCGCCGCGTCCAGCCGGTTGGGCCATACTACCTGGCGGGCTTTTGCTTTGGTGGCGTGCTGGCGTATGAGGTGGCTCGCCAACTGGAAGAACAGGGAGAGCGGACCGGGCTGCTGGCCATTATCGACGGCTTTCCGCCCCACGTCTTTCATCGTAAACGCGCCCTGGTGGATCCGCTGCGCATGCAGGCGATCCGGCAGAGCGCCCCGCACTGGGTGCGCGGCTATGAAGCGTTCGGCGGTATGCGGCTCCGCGAGCGGCTGCAGGCGCGGCTTGGCACGGGCAGCGCGGCGGAGGCCGATGGTCCTTCCGAGGCGACGAATGGCAACTTCGCCGAGCCACTCGATCCGGCGACTGCGAGCAGCCAACGACACCAGCAGCTTACCCGGATTAATGAGCAGGCGGGCGACACGTATATGCCCAGGCCATACGGGGGCGACGTGACATTGCTGCGCGCCGAACTGCTGGGCGTGCGGCAGGCGCTCTTTGGCCCGGTCGATCCGATGCGAGGCTGGGGGACGCTGGCCGCCGGTGGTGTCCATGTGCGCACAGTCGAAGGCTCGCACGTCGGCATGCTGTCGCCGCCGTTCGTGACTACCCTTGCTGCGCAGCTCAACGACGCCCTGCGCGCCGCCATGCTGGTCAACTCGTAGGTTTCTAACCCGGCCGCCTTGCCAGGAGCCGAATATGAGTTTGTTGCCGCTAATCCGTCGAAGCGGGTTATTATCCATGAGCGTATGCCGATCGCTGCGCAGGACCAAGTGGGGCCAATAAGGGGCTGACTGTCTATGTCGGACTACAGTGAGTCGGATATTGATTTCCGACCGTACATCACCAACTTACTGAAGAACTGGTACTGGATTCTGGGACTGGGGCTGCTGGCCGGTGTTCTGGCCTACTTCGCCACCGGATGGCTCACCTCGCCCAGCTACGAAGCGACCGCGTTGGTCGCTGTCAGCGACCTGCGCCAGCGCGTGGCCTTTGACCCGCGCATTGTGACCGAAGCGGAAGAGCAGGCGCCCAGGGTGTACACTGAGATTGCGCTCAGTGATACGGTGCTTGCCAATCTGCGCGAGCAAGTGCCGGGTGTCTCCTCACTGACTTTGCAGCACATCCGCTCCATGCTGAGCGCCTCTCCGGGCAGCGATCCCAGCCTCATTCGTCTGGTAGCCAGAAACACCGACGCCCGGCTGGCGGCCGATCTGGCGAACGGATTGGCCCTGGAGCTTGTCGCCTGGGCCAATCGTGCTGAGGGCGACATCGGTCTGGAAGAGCTGCGCTTCTTTGAGCAGCAGTTGGCCGAGGCAGAGGGTGAGGTGGACACGCTGTCACAGGCGTTAGTCGACTTCCAGGCCGGCAACCGGGCCGCCCTCCTGGAGAACGAGTTCGCCACGCTGCAGCGCACCCACGCCGATCTGCTGGGCAAGCAGAAGGACGTCGACACCCTGCTGCGCGACATTGACAGCGTTCTGTCGGTGGCCGGAGAGAACGGGGCCACCCGCCCGCTAACGGCGAACGATCAGTTTACCGCCCTGATTCTTAAGCTGCGGGCCTTTGGCGGTTCCACGTCAGCCGGCAGCGCAACTCTGCCCTGGCAGCTCCAGATTAGCTCGGGCGAGGCGACAGGCGAGGTTGACGCCACACTTGTGCAGCAGATTACCGAGCTGCGGGCGGCGCTGGAGATTCAGGCCGAGCAGGCTGAGACGGCCCTGGCAGAGATTGAGCCACAGCTCCTGGCTGTTCAGCGGGAGAGGGAAGAGGCCAACGCCACCCAGTCCCAACTGCGCCGGGACATCGACCTGGCCATTGAGACGCAGACAACGCTCGCTCGCACTGTCGAGGAAAAGCGCATCACCTCGGCTGACATGAACACCAATGCGACGGTTGCCAGCCTGTCTGCTGTTCCGACCTCGCCGACCGGGCCGCGCCAACTGTTCAATGCGCTGGCGGCGTTCGTTGGCGTCGCTCTACTCGTGACGTTTGCCATCATAACGAATACCTGGTGGCAGCTCAGCAACGCCCCGACGGGCCGTGCTGCTGGGTCCGCCGTCCCCAGAAGTGCCGACGCGTCAATAGGTGATGGCGAGCGCTAACTTCTGCACGCTGCGGTCGCGGGCCGTCTCCCGGGCTTATTGTGGCTGATCCCACGACACCAAAGGAAGCTGAACGTCTGCCGCCGGACAGGGATGGCGTCGCTGTGGGCGACGGGACGGCCGACGGCGAACGGCTGGCCGACGAAAGCCGCCAGCTGGCCACAGGCGGGGCTACTGTCGTCGTGGCCACCCTGGTCGCCCAGGCGTTGAGTATGGTCGTCACGCTCTGGATTGCCCGGCGTCTTGGCCCGGACGACTACGGTCTCCTGTCCCTGGCCACATCCCTCATCCTGCCGCTCTCGGCCGTCGCCAGTCTCGGCTTGGGCCGGACGCTGGTTCGCTTTCTTCCCGTCCACATCGGCAACAAAGACGACGCCCAGGTAGCCGGTGTCATCAGCTCTTCCCTGGTGATGACCACAGCGGCCAGCATGCTGGTGGCGCTGGTGACGATCCTGTTGGCAGAACCGATCGCCGAGGTCGTCTTCTCCGATCCGCGCCTGACCCCGGTGCTGCGCGTGATGGCCCTGTCCGTGCCCCTTATCGTGCTGACCAACAACGCGCTGGCGGCCACGCGTGGCTCCAAGGTAATGGTGTTCGACGCCATCGTCCAGATTGCGGGTCCGATATTCAAGATGGTGGCCTGGGCGGTGGGGCTGCTAGTCGTGGCCAATCTGCTGTGGGCGGCCGTCGGCGCGACGCTTGTCCAATGGCTCCTCTCGGCTATCCTGGCTGTCGGCTTTGCCTACTGGCTTTACAAAGGTTACTTTGGGAAGGGAATCGACTGGTCGTTCAAGCCATTGTGGATCTACTCCTACCCGCTCATCCTGTCTACGTTGATGTACACCCTGGCTCCGCGCATGGACCGGCTGGTTCTGGGTGTGGTGGCGGATACGCGCTCTGTCGGCATCTACAGCCTGGCCGCCAGTCTGGTCGTTATCCTGAATCTGGCCCACGCTTCGGTGGTCAAGACGTTCCTGCCCATCGTGGCCGATGCCCATAACCGTGTTTCGCCGGAGCGAGCGCAATCCCTCTACATCTTCGTTACCCGCTGGGATTCGCGCCTGACCTTCGCCATCGTGGCCGCATCCATCCTGATTGCGCCCGAGATGCTGGCTGTTCTGGGACCGAGCTACGCTGAAGCGCTCGTGCCGTTCATCATACTGGCGCTGGGGGTGTACATCAGCACCATCCCCGGCCCGACGGGCGCATTCCTGCAGATGACCAATCATCAGCGGGTTGACGCAGCCAACGCGGTCGCGTTTTTTGTGATCAGCCCGTTGATTCAGTTTGGTCTCGCCCTGTGGCTGGGCTGGATCGGCGTGGCGGTTGGCGTGCTGGTTGTGGCCATCGTGCTCAACGTGGTCCAGACCGTAGAGATCTATCAGATCTACCACTTTCATCCATTCCAGCAGGGGCACTTGCTGTTCTCGATCCTGTCGATGGCCATTCTCATCGTCTGTGCGCTGGCTGGTGTGCGCCAGGATCTGATCGTCCGGCTCGCCCTCTTCGCTCTGGTAGCGGTCGGATTCCTCGCCTATCTCTATATCGACCGCTCCCCCGATGACGCCCTGTTCATGGAGACCATTCGCGACCGGCTGGGCCGTCGCCGCCACAAGGAGACCGCCAACTAGCCGGGACGTGATTCCGGGCATAGAATGACAGCCCCACCGGCACGAGTCATAGTACGAGAAAACCGTATGCGCAAACACATTTACCGAGCGGTCCGACCGGCCGCAGAGCTAGCAAAAGATCATGGACTTCATCCCCTGATCGGGTCCCGCACCGGCCTGACGCCCATTACTGTCCACGATGAGAACGACATCTTCATCGTCGGCTACCCTAAGTCCGGCAATACCTGGTTTCAGAACCTCGTCTCTGGTGTGATGTTTGGTGTGAACCCGCTCTATGTCCCGGACACGCTCGTCCAGGAGATGGTGCCCGACGTCCATTACAAGCGCTACTACAAGCGTTTCTGGACACCCATGTTCTTCAAGTCCCATCGCTTCCCCCAGCAAGATTATCGTCGGGTGATCTACCTCGTGCGGGACGGCCGCGATGCTCTCGTCTCCTACTTCCATTACAAGACTGCCAAAATGGGAGAGGAGCCGGACTTCGCCGGCATGGTGGCCACAGGGGAGGGCATCATGGGCCGCTGGCATGAACATGTGGAAGCGTGGCTGTCGAACCCGTACGGCGCTGATATGATCCTTGTCAAATATGAGGACCTGAAGCGGGACACCGTGTCGGAACTGGAGCGTCTGTGCGCCTTTGCCGGAGTCGAGCGCGAGCGCAGCTGGTTGGAGCAGGTCGCCGAGAACGCCACCTTTGACAAGATGCACACCAAGGAAAAGAGCGGCCGCTACTATCGCGACGACAGCGCCTGGCCTGAAGACAAGCTGTTCAACCGCCGGGGTGTTGTGGGCAGTTACAAAGATGAGATGCCGCCGGAGATACTGGAACGCTTTATGCGCGACGCCGGAGACACGATGGCCCGTCTTGGCTATGTGTGACGCCACGTGATGAACGACGAGAGCAGCCGCCCGATCCTGGTCACCGGCTCCCATCGCTCCGGCTCGACATGGGTGGGGCAGATGATCGCCCGCTCGCCGGCAGTGGCCTACATCCACGAACCGTTCAACATCGAACCGCATCCTGGCCACTTCGGCGGTGAGTTCGACTACTGGTTCACCTACGTCTGCGCCAGCAATGCGCCCCTGTACGAGCCGTATCTGCGCGACCGGCTGGCCCTATCCTACCCGTTGGCAACCAAGCTGCAGGCCAGCAAGCGTCCGGGGCATGTCGGCCGTTCGCTGGCGGCGTGGGCGCGGTTCAACGCCGGCAAGAACGCCGGGCAGCGGCCGCTCATGAAGGACCCTCTCGCCGTCTTTTCGGCCGAGTGGCTGGCGCGGACGTTTGACATGGACGTGCTTGTGCTGATCCGACATCCGGCCGCGTTCGCCGGGAGCATCAAGCAGGCGAGTTGGTCCCATCCGTTCGAGCACTTTCTGGCGCAACCGCTTCTGATGCGCGACCACCTGTCCGAGTTTGAGAGCGAGATCCGGCTGTTCGCGGACAGGGAGCAGGACCTCGTTGATCAGGCGATCCTGCTGTGGAACCTGATCCACGCCACCATCCTCACGTATCAGAGCAGCCAACCAGCCTGGTGCTTCGTGCGCCATGAGGACATTTCGGTCGCCCCGGGAGACACGTTCGGCCAGATCTACGACTATCTTGATCTCGACTACCCGCCCGCCATTCGCAAAGACATTGAGCAGTTCTCGCAGCCTGGAGCAGGTGACACGGCCGACCCTGCGGTTTCGATCCGGCGCGACAGTCTGTATAATCTGGACCGTTGGAGGGACAGACTGACCGACGACGAGATCGAGCGCGTTCGGGCAGGCACCACTGCCATCAGCCACCACTTCTACGACGCGGCCGACTGGTAGGCAGCCCCTGGCCCACGGATTCATCGAGCTATGACCGCACCCGACACCCACCCTACATCCGGCCCGCCAGAACGACGTTCTGGGGCGTCCCCACTTATCACCGTCATCACCGTCTGTCGCAATGCGGCCGAGACGATTGATGCCACGCTGCAGAGCGTCGCTTCGCAAGTGGGGGTCGACGGCCTGATCGAGCATCTGGTGGTCGACGGCGCGTCACAAGACAGCACGCTGGCGATCGTCAAGCGTTACCCCGCTGTGCGCTGGATATCCGAGCCGGACGGCGGCATTTCCGATGCGTTTAACAAGGGCATGCGGCTGGCGACGGGCGACTATCTGCTCTATCTGAATGCAGATGACTATCTGGTCGACAGCACGGTTTTGGCCGACGTCGCAGGCTTTATCGCCGGTAACGGAGCGCCCGACTGGATCGCAGGCGATGTGGTGGCTGCGCGAGACGGGGACATCACCTTCGAGCAGAGACGCTACCCACCGTCATGCTGGAGTCTCATGCTTCGCAATCGCGTGGCCCATCAATCCATGTTTCTCAAGCGGGACGTGCAGGCGGCACTGGGCGGGTTCGATACCCGGTTCAAGACGTCGATGGATTACGACCTGTTCGAGCGGCTGTGCGCCCATGGCATCGAGCCGACCTACTTCCCGCGCATCATCGCCGTTTTCTCCAAGCACGGTTTGACCTCTGTGACCACCCCGGACCTCGTCCGGGAGACGAAGGAAGTGGCCGGGCGGTTTCGCAACAACCCGTTGAAGCGGTTGGTGGGGCATACCTACGACCGTTTGCGAGGTGGCGTGTGAAGCGTTTGCCTGCGTCGTTTTCCCTGCTGCTGCTGGTGCTCATCGGTGGTATTGCCCTCATCGTGCAAGGCCGGGTCGTCACCAGCGCGGCGCTCAGCAATGCCGGCTGGGTTATGCTGAACGAGCGGCTGACCCAACCGGCAGATGATGGCGGCGAGCTTAGCGGACAGCAGACGCTGTTCGCCCAGGCGTCGGCCCTGCATGACGCCAACCAGTCGGCGGCGTTTGGCCGGGGGCTGACCTACGCGCTGCAGGGCCAGACCGACGAAGCGATTGGCATCTGGACGACGGCCGCCGGGAGTGGGGTGGCGGCGTTGAGCGACTACGGGGTGATGGCCCGGGACAGCGGCAAGCTGGACGTGGCGTTGACCCAGTTTCGGGCCGCAGCTGCACTTGCTGCGCCAGCTGACCTGGCGGAGCAGGGGTTCCTGGCCGGAACGGTCTGCCAACGGGCCTTCTCGCGGCAGCGTGACCTGAGTGCAGCCAATCAGGCGTACTGCGCCGGCTACTGGCAGATGAATGGTGACAACCTTGTTGTGAATCCGTCGTTTGCCAATGGATCCACGACTGGCTGGCAGGGGCAGCATTTCTTTCTGGGCGGTAGCGGAGCGCGTCTGACGATCGGGCAAGCTGCCGGTACCAACAGCGCTGTGGCGCGGCTGGAAGGGCGCGACGAACGCAACCACTTCGGTCTGTTCCAACGCCTGACGCTCTCGCCCGGCGACCGGGTGCGCTTCAGCGGTCGCTTTAAGACAGACGGCGATGACACATTGAAGGCCAGGCTGCTCTATGTCGGCTGGAAAGATAACGACGGCGCGTCCCAGGGGAATCAGGCCGCGCTGAGTGGTGGTCAATCCGATTGGATACTGTTTGAGAGAGAGTTTACGGTTCCGCAAGACAGCCAGGGCAGCTTCGACTTCTACCCGGCTCTGTTCAGTGGTGTAGGAAATGTCTGGTTCGATGATATCCGACTACAACTCATCCGCGACTGACACTGCGCGCCTCACAGCGAGCCGGGCGCTGCCCGGGGAGCGGTACGAGAAGGCCTATCTGTGGTCCTTCGTCGTCGCCATGCTCCTCTGCTGGTCGCCATCCAACCTGCTGGCCTATCTCGCGCCGTTTGCGGCCGTTGGCGTCTTTCTTCTACTCTCCCGCAGCCACACCGTGCTGCGCAACGTCATCCTGTGGTTCCTGGCTTGGGGCATCGTTATCACCTTCTACATCGTACTTTCACCCGGGTTCGTCGTCCACAGCGCCGTGTTCGCCGTCCTGACCTACAGTTCGTTTATTGTCGTTACCATTCCCAGCCGCTTTATCGCCAGCGTGAGCTTGATGAATCGCATGTTGGTCTGGGCACGCTGGATGCTCATTGTGCAGGCGTTGGTCGGCATCGTACAGGCGATGTATGGTTTCTCGCGAACCGGCTCCTTTGATGCGTCCAACGGCGACTTCGTGGAGGGCACGATCCACATTGCGCTCCAGTCCGAGTTGTCGCTCTCCAATCCCATGTTCGCCATCAATATGACCTTCCTGCTGCTCGCCATCCTGCCCGATCTTATCCTGCGCCGGAAGGGGTATGTGGCCATGGCTCTGGGTACGGTGGCGCTGATCCTGGCCTCGGTGCTGCACGTCATCTTGATGCTGGCGGTTGCCGGCGTCATCGCTATCCTCGTCTATTGGCCGGTCAACTTTCGCCGTCGCATGACCTACGTGGCGCTGACCGGGCTGGTTGTCGCGTCGGTGCTCTCCTTCCTGGCTCTGGAGGGAAACTTCGGCACCGCCTCATCATTCGCCCGGCAGCTGGTCACTGGTCAATCATTTCGGTCGGTGGCCATCACCCGGGCGGTCGTCGATATGCCGGAGGAGTACCCGCTGCTGCCGCTGGTCGGGCTGGGGCCGGGTCAGTTCTCCAGCCGCGCGGGGCTGATCGGCACCGGCCTGTACTTCGGCGGGCCAGTCTACGCCCGCCCCCTGCCGCTCGTGCCGCAGGGCATGTCCGACGCGTTGGAGACGTACACGCTGGACCTGTGGGTCAACTATGCCCAGAGAGTGGCTGCCGGGTCCGGCGGCGGCTCCACCAACCAGCCGTTCCTCTCGTGGCTGAGTGTCTACGTCGAGTGGGGCGTTCTGGTCCTGCTGGCGGCGTTCGTTGGGGTCGCCTATCTACTGTTGAAGGTGCGGCTGGTCGTGCGCAGCTATCCGCAGCGCATCCTGGCCACAGCTTTTGGCACCGGGCTGCTGCTCGTGCTGTTTCTTGGCGCCCAGGAGAACTACTGGGAGGTGCCGCAGGCCATTCTCATTGGACTGATGATCCTGAAAGTGCAGTACGCCGTCCTGATCTCTCCGGAGACCCGAAAGGAGCTTGTCTAGGGGCCGGACGCTAATGTGTGGTCGGGCCGCCGGGCACCTCGCGAACAGGCCGCCCTGGATTGCCGCGGGCCTGCCGCCCCCCAGTCGACACTAACAGATGCGTATTGTCTTTCCATTCCCACGTGCCTACGGTTACTTCCCGGACATCTACGAATATGTCACGGCGCTGCGAGCGCGTGGAGTGGATGCGCACTATGTCGGCATTGAGTCTGGCCCGGTAGGGGCAACCCAACCGCCTCACACGACACACCTGGCAGCAGACCGGGCCACCAGACGGCGCTTCATCGAGTTCAGTCGCGACGCCATTGAGGCGCTGGAGCCCGACCTTGTGCATGTGTTTCACTTTCGCGGCTGCGGGGCGCTGCCTCTGATGGCCCGACGACCCGGCCGCAAATGGATTGTCGATGTGCGCACCATTCATGTGGAGACGAAGGAGCTGACGATTGGCTCTGATTTCTGGATTCGGGACCGGGTTACCTGGCTCGAAACGCAGACATACGATCAGGTTCTGGCCCTGACGGACAAGATCGGCGACATGCTGCGGCCGTCGGTGAGGCCTGTCCAGCTTGTGCCGTTGGGCGCCAGCGCCGGCAAGCTCAACCCGCCGGATCGGAGCGCCAGCCGCACAGCCGCGAGAGAGCGGCTGGACATCCCCGACGAAGCGCCACTCATCCTCTACGCGGGCACGCTCAGCCCGACGCGCCGCCTGGACAAGGTTCTCAATGGCTTTGCCCGTACCCTGGCCCAGTCGCCGGAAGCGCGGCTGCTCGTGGTTGGTGGCGAGGCGGGCCATTCGGCCACAGCCGACCCGTCCATTGAGCCGCTCCGGCAGCAGGCGGAGGCGTTGGGCATCGCCTCCCACGTCCTGTTCACCGGGCGCGTGCCGTACTGGGACGTGCCCGCCTACTTTGCAGCGGCCGACATCGGCGTCTCGTTTATGCCGCGCGATACGCCGCATCAGTTCCAGCCTCCAACCAAGCTGATTGAGTATATGATGGCGGGCCTCATCGCCACCAGCAACACCATCCCGGCCATCGACGGCTTGATTGAGGATGGTGTGGAGGGTATCCTGTTTGGCGACACAGAAACAGAGATTTCGGGCGGCCTCAGCCGGGCATTGGCCCTGCTGCAGCCGGAGCAGGCGGCTGCCCGCCACCAGATGATCGCGAACGCGACCGGCAGGGTGCGTGACCGCGACTGGCAGCATATTGTCGACACCCGGTTGATTCCACTTTATGAACAGCTTGCCGGAACATAACGCCCGGCTGCCGCGCATTCTGCTGGCCCACAATCGATATCTGGTCGCCGGTGGCGAGCGGCAGGTATTTGAGGCGGAAGCTCGCCTGCTGCGCGAGCACGGCCATGTGGTCGAGACGTATGTTGAGGACAACGAGCGGGTGGCTGCGCTGGGCAAAGCCGCCACTGCCGCCCGCACCATCTGGTCGGCGGAAACCCACCGCACTATCAGCAAGCGTTTGGCCGCCGGCGATATCGACCTTGTCCACGTCCACAACTTCTTCCCGCTCATCTCGCCGTCCATCTACTACGCGGCGCGAGAAGCGGGTGTGCCCGTTGTGCAAACTTTACATAACTACAGGCTACTTTGTGTCAATGGCCTGCTCTTCCGTGACGGCGTGGTGTGCGAAGCGTGTGTCGGTCGTCTGCCGCTGCCCGGCATTCGGCACGCCTGCTACCGCGATAGCGTGTCGGGCAGTGCGACGGTCGCCGCCATGCTGTCCACCCACCGGGCCATTGGAACGTGGAAGAACGTCGTAGACACTTACATCGCCCTGTCCGATTTCAGTCGCCAGAAGTTGATCGAAGGGGGATTGCCCGACAGCCGCATCACCGTTAAGCCCAACTTCCTCGACGGCGATCCCGTCCAGGGCGACGGGCAGGGCGGCTATGCGCTCTACGTCGGTCGTCTGTCGCCGGAAAAAGGGATTGGCACGGTGCTGGAAGCGTGGCGCACCTCCAACAGCACGATGCCGCTGAAGGTGGTGGGGGACGGGCCATTGAGCGACGAGGTCGAAGCGGCGTCGAAAACGCTGTCCACCGTCGACTACCTCGGCCGCCTGTCCAACACGGAAGTCCTGCGTATGATGCAGGACGCTACCTTTCTCATCGTGCCCAGCGAATGTTACGAGAATTTCCCCATGACCATCGTGGAAGCGTTCGCTGTCGGGCTGCCGGTTCTGGCCAGCGACCTGGGCAGCACCGGCAGTTTGGTGGAGCATGGGGTCACGGGCCGGCACTTCGCCGCGGGCGACGCCGCTGACCTGGCGAAACAGGCCGCATGGTTTGCCGAAAATCCGGCCGAGATGGCCGGTTTGCGGGCGGCGGCCCGGTCGGCCTATGAGAATCGCTACACGGCGTCGATCAACTACCGTATTCTACGTAGAATCTATGAGGCGGCGCTCGCAGGATCTGACAATGGAGCATGAACGAACCAACGCACACCATGGCTTGAGCCATGCCAAAGTCGACATACTTGGCGTCCAGATCAGCGCAATCGATCAGGCGTTTGCTCTCGACCAGATTGACGCGTGGATTGCTAATGGGTGCCGCGATTATGTCTCGGTTTGCACGGTCCACACCATTATGGAGTGCCAGAACGATCCGGTAATGCGCGCCGCTGTCAACGGGGCGGGCATGGCCACACCTGACGGCATGCCGCTGGTCTGGCTGGCGGATCGGGAAGTGGCGTGGCCGGTCAAGCGGGTCTATGGGCCGAACCTGATGTTGAACGCCTGCAAGCGCTCCCTCCAGACGGGGCACTCCCACTACTTGCTTGGCGGCGCGGAAGAGGTGCCGCTGCTGGTAGCGGACGAACTCAAACGGCGTTTCCCCGGCATCCGGATTGCCGGCGCGTACTCGCCTCCGTTTCGCGACCTGAGCCAACAAGAAGAAGCGCGTCTTGTGGAGGATATCAACCGCGCCAACCCCGACATCATTTGGGTGGCACTGGGCACGCCGAAGCAGGACCTGTGGATGGCCGAACACCGCGACAAGCTGAACGCGCCGGTGATGATTGCTGTCGGGGCCGCCTTCAACTTTATCATCGGGCGGGTGTCGCAGGCCCCGGACTGGATGCAGCGCAATGGGCTGGAGTGGTCGTACCGCCTGCTTCAGGAGCCAAGGCGGCTCTGGCATCGCTATCTCGTCTACAACCCGCAGTTCGTGATGAAAGTGTTGGCCCAGGAAGCAGGCAAGCGCTGGGGCAGGACGTAAGCCGCTGACAGGTTAGCTACCACACCCAGGACCAGCAGTGGACAACCGCCGGCTTCACCGCCGCCACCGCTCCCGCATAGCCTCCGCCGGGCTGCAGCGCCTGAACAAACCAACCCAGCAGCGGCGCCCCGACCGACTCGTCCGCCAGAACGGCTTCCGGCTCACCGGGCAGGAATGACACCGTAAAGCTCTGGGTCGGATGCTGGAACCCCTCGCCAATGCATTTGATGATCGCCTCCTTGCGCGTCCAGCAAGCAAAGAAGCCGGTTTGCTCCTCATCGGTGCCTACCAGCGGGGCGAATTGCGCCTGCTCGGTCGGGGAGAAGAGTCGTGAGGCGATGCCCGGCGCCTCCGGGATCGGCCGCAGTTGCTCGACATCCACACCCAACGGCTGATCCCGACCAACGGCGATGAGGGCCATCTCATGCGAATGGGTCAGATTAAACTGGATCGGGCTTTGGGCATGATGGCCGCCCAGGGCTGGCTTGCCGTACGGGCCGGCACTGAATTCGAGCGTTTCGGGTTCATCGCCGGTCAGCTGCCCCAGCAGAAGGCGCAGCGCTCCGTGGCTGGCAATGTAGCGCCGCCGGTGCGCCGCGAACTTGAAGCGTCCGGCCCGGTCGCGCTCGTCCCGGTCGAGCAAGCGCACAAGGCGGCTCTCCTGTGCCGGAGATAGGGCCAGCTCCACGCGCCAGATGTGGATTTCACCAGCCGGCATCCCTGGCCCGGCTGCGCGTGGTGGCCAGGCCGGGGCCGGGCCGGTCGGTCGGGCTGAAGTCATGGGACGTTCGGCCTGGTCACTCGCATCAGGCATCGATGGTCGGTCATGGAGCCAACACCTTGAGCTAGTTCGCAACAAACGCCGGCAGGAACGCAGCCTGTGCCGCCGCCATTTCGTCGAACATCGCCCGGATTTCGTCCAGTGAACAGACAGCCGATGTCAACGGGTCGAGCATCAGCGCGTGGACGGCCGCCTCCCGATCCTGCTCCAGCACGGCTGTCGCCACCAGATCGTGGTAGGCCATATGCTGGGCATCGAGCGCGGCCAGTTGCGTGGGCAGCTTGCCGAAGTGGGTGGGCTGGATGCCGTTTCGGTTGACCAGGCAGGCCAGTTCGACCACACCGTCGTGGGGCAGGTTATCAATGAGACTGTCGTTGATCACGTTGCCGTAAATGACCGCCGGCGTATCACTGCTTATCGCCTCTATGATTGTCGATGCGTACTCGCTGCTGCGGACCATCTCGTACGTGGCAGTGCCCGCCAGATAGCTGCGAATCTTGTCGTCATTCTCCCGCCGCCACGTAGGCCAATTGTTGGCGTAGAAGCCGCTTTCGCCCAGGTAGCCCGGCCCGGCGTACTGCGCCACCAGCTCGGGCCGCGAGCGGAAGTAGGGAAGGTACTCCGAGTTGTGCCCGCTTGATTCGGTAACAAAGGCCCCAAAGTGGCGCATTATCTCGAAGCGCACCGGGTCCTGGCTGTACACCTCCGGCAGCCGCGCCCGTTCCCGCAGCAGCGGGTACAGGTCTTCGCCGTCTCGCTCCAGTCTGGTGAACCAGGCGTGGTGGTTGATACCGGCTACATTCCAAGCCAGTTCCTCATACGGGATATCCAGATAGCCTGCCAGTTGGCGGGACGTGCCCTGTACCGAATGGCACAGACCGACGATGGGTAGTGAGGTATGCCGCGCACCCGCCAGCACCATAAGCGACATCGGGTTGGTGTAGTTCATGACCAGCGCTCCGGGAGCCATCGTCTCCACATCGCTCAGGATGTCGAGCCACGCCGGGAGCGTCCGCAGCGCCTTGAACAAGCCGCCCGGCCCGATGGTGTCGCCAATGCACTGGTCAACACCGTACTTCAGCGGGATGTCGTAATCGTGACGTACATTGGCCAGCCCGGCGACCTCGATGGCGCTGATGATATGGTCGCTGTCCGCCAGCACATCCCGGCGCTCGGTGCTGGCGACTACGGTCCAGTCGCGCCCGCTCAGGGCGATCAGATGTTCGGCCATGCCGTGGGCCAGCTCCAGCCGCTCGGCGTCGATGTCGACCAGAGCAAACTGCCCACGCTCCAGACCCGGTGTCAGCAAGATATCATTCATCAACTGGGTCGCAAAGACGGCGCTGCCCGCGCCAATGATGGTTACTTTGGTCATCTCTGGGTTCTCCTTATCACGCGCCACATAGTGACAGAGCGGTCATCGCCCCCGGCAGGTGTCCACCCACTTTATAGCATATCTTCTGCCAGTCACTTGACAAACCTGTGTCCGAAGTTTAGAATGTGACCGTTCACATGTTAGCGGTCACATTATAGCAGGATGCGCTGACGGCGAACAAGTCCAGGAGAAAAGCGCTGCCCGGGTTCTTCCACTAACCTGGGGCGGCACCGGTCCATCGCCTTGCTGATGATGGCCATCGACCGAAAGTCGAACCACGAACCTGTATGGCACGTACGCAAGTGACGCTCCGTGATGTAGCCGCCGCGGCTGGTGTTTCGCACCAGACCGTGTCGCGCGTCATCAACAACAGCGATGCCGTCCGCCCCGCCACGCGCCAGAAGGTCGAGCTGGCCATTAACCAGCTCGGCTACCAGCCCAATGAAATTGCCCGCTCGATGGCCCGCGGGCGCAGCGGCAACCTGGCCTGCTTTTCGCCCAATCTGACCGACTATACGTTTGCCAGCATCATCGACGGCGCCGAACGCGAGGCACGCGAGCATGGCTACTTCCTCATGTCCGCTTCCGCTCCCGACGCCGGCACCTTCTCGGAGCTGGTCGACCAACTTGTAGCCGGTCGCCGAGCTGACGGGATGCTGGTTATCAACCCCTACGCCGACGAACGCCATCGCTACTTGCCGGATGGCTTCCCGACCGTTTTCGCCGGCGCACGCCCCCGCCAGGAATCCGCCAACTCGGTCGCCCTCGACGATGTGGCTGTTGGCCATCTGGCGACAGCCCACTTGCTTGCCGCCGGCCATCGGCGGGTGGGAATGGTCACTGGCCCGCCGGCTGAAGATTGCACCCAGGACCGGGCGCTCGGCTACGCGACCTCTTTGCAAGAGGCCGGCTTGGCTGTTGAAACCGCTCTGATTCAGGAAGGGGATTGGTCCGCCAGTTCCGGCTACCGGGCCTATGAACAGTTCGCGCGCATGGAAGACCGGCCCACGGCCATATTTGCCCAGAACGACCAGATGGCCGTCGGCATCCTGCGCGCCGCCCGTGACGCCGGGCTGACTGTCCCCGATGAACTGTCCGTGATTGGCGTCGACGACATTCCATTGGCCGCCTACTTCGCGCCGCCATTGACTACGGTGCGCCAGGATTTCGCCGACATTGGACGGCAGGCGGTTCGCCTGCTCATCAGCGCGTTGGAAGAACCGTCTTCACCGCCTGAACATCTACTGCTTGCCGGCGATATGATCGTCCGGCGCTCGACCGCTGCACCGGCGCCTGCTGCCTCCGCAGCGAGTATTGAACAACTGAGGAGGTGATTCCAGCAGACAGATTTCCCACATCAAGTTCACCCCTATAGCGCCTGTCTGAAAGTAAGGTTCAGGACGCAGAGAACGAAACCAAGCTTCCCGAATTAGGAGAGAAGAAACGATGAAACAAGCAAGACTTTGGCTTATCCTGGGTGTCCTCGCTACGATGTCTCTTGTGCTCGTAGCCTGCGGCGGCCAGGTGCAGGAAGTGGCTCCCACCATCGTGGCGGCCGTAGAAGAAGTGGCTCCGACCGCTGAGGCGATGGTCGAAGAGGCAGTCGACGAAGTGATGGACGATGAAGCGATGGACGAGGAGATGATCAGCCTTCGCTGGCGCACCCGTCCCGATAACCAGGCCGAAATCGACGTCTACCAGTCGGTCAGCGACGGTATCGACATCCCCGGCGTTGCGTTGACCTACGAGCCGGGCGGCAGCGAAACGTCCAGCTACCAGGACGTCTTGAAGACCGAACTGGCAGCGGGCACCGCGCCGGATGTCTTCTGGATTCCCGGAACCGACATCGCTGACTTTGTGCAGCGCGATCTGCTGCTCAACATGCGTGACCTGGCCGACGGGACCGGCGGCTATGCCGACGATCAGTTCTACCCCGGCCCGATGTTCCACCTGACCTACAATCCTGAGGTCATGGGCAACGAAGGCGTGCTCTGGGGCTTGCCGCGTGACGTGTCCACCTTTGCGCTGTACCTGAATCTCGACCTGCTGGCCGAGTCCGGTGCGCCGGACCCGCGCGAGCTGGCGGCCAATGGCGAATGGGACTGGGATGCGTTCATTGAAGTGGCCACGGCCATCGACGCCCTGGGCGACGACATCAAGGGTTACGGCCAGAACGCGTGGTGGGGTCCGTACGGTTACTGGATCAACGCCGCCGGCGGTGGCTTCTTCAACGAAGACCGTACCGCCTGTGCGCTGAATACCCCCGAATCGCTGGCGGGCCTTGAGTTCGAGCAGCGAATCTACCAGGAGTTTGATGTCGCTGTGCCGTATGGCGAAGACAGCGAACCGCCGTTCCTGGCGGGCAACGTCGGCATGTTCCAGAACGGCCGCTGGGCGACCCCTGGCGCACGCTCCAGTGCTGACTTCAACTGGGATGTGGTCAAGCTGCCGGATGGCCCGGCCGGCCCGAGCAACTGGCTCTTCTGGGGTGCCTATGTCGTGAACGCCAACACCGAGCATCCGGAAGAGGCGTGGCAGCTGGTGCAAGAACTGACCAGCGCGCAGAGCACAGGCCACCATCTCCGAGTTGGGCGCCAACGTTCCCAGCCGCGTGAGCCAGGAAGCGATGGATGCGTTCCTGACCTTCACCCCGCCGGACAACAACCAGGCGTTCATCAGCGGGTTGGGCGAGAACCCGGCGACCGAAGGCCCATTGTGGGCCGGCAGCTGGCCGGAGTTCGACGCCATCATGGGCCCGGCAGTCGCCTCGGTCCTGAATGGTGAGACAACCATCGACGAGTTTGCTGCGACCATCTGTGACGAAGCGAACAAGGCGTTCCCCGAAGGCGCAGCGGCCGCTGCGCCGCCTGCGGATGCGGTCGAAGAGACCGTTGAGCTTCGCTGGCGCACCCGTCCCGACAACCAGGCCGAAATCGACGTCTACCAGTCGGTCAGCGACGGTATCGACATCCCCGGCGTTGCGCTGACCTACGAGCCGGGCGGCAGCGAAACCTCCAGCTACCAGGACGTGCTTGAAGACCGAGCTGGCAGCGGGCACCGCGCCGGATGTCTTCTGGATTCCCGGAACCGACGTCGCTGACTTTGCGCAGCGCGGTCTGCTGCTCAACATGCGCGACCTGGCCGACGGCACCGGCGGCTACAGCGACGATCGACTTCTACCCCGGCCCGATGTTCCACCTGACCTTCAATCCAGAGACAGCCGCCAACGAAGGCGTGCTCTGGGGCCTGCCGCGTGATGTGTCGACCTTCGCCCTCTACCTGAACCTCGACCTGCTGGCCGAGTCCGGCGCGCCGGACCCGCGCGAGCTGGCGGCCAATGGCGAATGGGACTGGGATGCCTTCGTGGAAGTGGCCACGGCCATCGACGCTCTGGGTGATGACATCAATGGCTACGGCCAGAACGCGTGGTGGGGTCCGTACGGCTACTGGCTCAACGCCGCCGGCGGTGGCTTCTTCAATGAAGATCGCACCGCGTGTGCCCTCGACACGGCGGAGTCCCTGGCAGGTCTGGCTTTCGAGCAGCGCATCTACCAGGAGTTTGACGTCGCTGTGCCGTATGGCGAAGACAGCGAACCGCCGTTCCTGGCGGGCAACGTCGGCATGTTCCAGAACGGCCGCTGGGCGACCCCTGGCGCACGCTCCAGCGCTGACTTCAACTGGGATGTGGTCAAGCTGCCGGACGGCCCGGCCGGCCCGAGCAACTGGCTCTTCTGGGGCGCCTATGTCGTGAACGCCAACACCGAGCATCCGGAAGAGGCGTGGCAGCTGGTGCAGGAACTGACCAGCGCGCAGACACAGGCCACCATCGCCGAGTTGGGCGCCAACGTTCCCAGCCGCGTGAGCCAGGAAGCGATCGATGCGTTCCTGACCTTCTCACCGCCGGACAACAACCAGGCGTTCATCAACGGGTCTGGGCGAGAACCCGGCGACCGAAGGCCCGTTGTGGGCCGGCAGTTGGCCGGAGTTCGACGCCATCATGGGCCCGGCAGTCGCCTCGGTCCTGAATGGTGAGACAACCATCGACGAGTTTGCTGCGACCATTTGTGACGAGGCCAACAAAGCCTTTAATCAGTAATCGCATGCAGTAGAAGACGGTGGGGGCTGGTCGTCTGGCCGGCCCCCACTCCTGCCCTGGCGCGCTGCCGCGACCAGGCACGACCCGCTGCGGGTCGACGTTCCACTCCCACCAAACGACTTTCTAGCGGCTTGCCCAGCCGGATGGAGGAATGCAATGGATGTGACCACAGTCGACATGGAGGAACGCCCCCAGCCGACCAATATCGACTTCTGGGTCATGGTGCTGACTGGCTGGCACGTACTGCTCAGCCTGGCCAGCCTTGGAGCGGTCGCCTTTCTCTGGTCGGGCACCAACGCCGAGATGGCCAGTTGGGTCCGCATCATCCTGACAGTGGTGGCTGTTCTGGTTGCGACAGCGAGCAGCTTCGCCGCCGTACTCGTGGCCCGCCGCGACCGGCGCGGTCGTCTGCTCTCTCTCGGCGTCAACTATCTGCTCTTTGTGGCCACCTTTGTTCTCTTGCTGGCTTCCTGGGGTATATTCGTAGGTCTGGACTCATTAGCCGACACCTTCATCAACGGCCTGCCGTTTCTGGTCGTCATCTTTCTCGGCTGGTTTGTGAGCAGCTCTCTGGCCGAGCGCTATGAGAACAATCCGGAGCGGGGCCGCTGGCTGCAGCGCGGCGGGCGAATCGTCGTCCTTCTCGGCCTGGCGGGCTTCCTCTACTCAATCGGTCTCTTCTCAGGCATTGCCGCCCTCGCCAGCAAGTACAGCGATCCCGGGCCGCTGGTCCTGACAGTTCTTCTGGCCATCCTGAGCGTCATGCTCTGGGCGATGTGGCGGCAGCCGATGGCCCAGGCATACGGCGCGACCAACGCCGACAACGAGATGCTCAACGGCTATCTATTCCTGTCGCCCAACCTGATCGGCTTTCTACTCTTTTTCGCCGGGCCGCTGCTGCTCTCGCTATACTTCAGCTTTACCAACTGGGACGCCTTTGGGACGCGCGACTGGATTGGCCTGGATAACTACGCCAAGCTGTTCAACCTGACGGCCGCCTCGCTGTCGTCGCCGGACCAACTGGCCCGCGAAGTACTCGATATCACGGTCTACGATGAACTGAGCCGGTTCACGCTCTTCGGCAACAGCTTCGTCATCGGCGCGGAAGACAAACTGTTCTGGATAGCGCTTGGCAACACCCTCCAATATGTGCTCCTGGTCGTTCCGCTGGCCGTCCTCCCGGCGCTGTTCCTGGCCAACCTGCTGAACTCCAAACTGCGCGGCATGAAGTTTTTCCGGTCCGCCTACTTCGTTCCCAGCATCGCCGCGGTGGTTGGCATCGCCCTCGTATGGCAATGGCTGTACAACTCGCAGATCGGCTACATCAACTACTTCATTACCAGCGGTGTCAACTTCCTCAACAGCCTGGGACTGGACATTACTGACCCACAGATCCGCTGGTTGTCCGACAGCCGGTTTGCACTCCTGTCGGTCATCATCATGGCCGCATGGCAGATGATCGGCTTCAACACTGTGCTGTTCCTGGCCGGTCTGCAGCAGATTCCAGGCGAGCTGTATGAGGCAGCGACTGTCGATGGAGCGGGCTCGTGGGGCAAGTTTTGGAGCATAACCCTGCCGATGCTGGCGCCGACCACATTCTTCGTCCTCACCACGACGGTGATCCGGGCCATGCAGGTATTCGAGGAGATCTTCATCCTCATTCCGACCAACCCCGCCGGGCCGAACAACTCGACGTTGTCCATTGTGCTCTATCTGTACCAGAAGGGCTTCCAGCGTTTCGAACAGGGGTACGCCTCGGCCATCGCCTGGGTGCTGTTCCTGCTCATCTTCGGGGCAACGCTGTTCCAGTTCCAGCGCCAACGTCGCGCCGGATCGAGCTACGCGGACTAAGGGGGCTGGAGACAACCTATGAAATCTTATCGCCTGACCACAGCCATAAAGAATGGAGCGACCTACTTCATTCTGATTCTCTTTGCGTTCGTCATGCTCTTTCCGTTCATCTTTATGATGGCGACGTCGTTCAAATCGCCCAAGGATACGTTCCGCTATCCGCCGCGCCTGCTGCCTCGCGAGCCAATCACGATTGAGCCGTCGGCGGTTGGGCTGGAAGGTGAAGAACCGTTGCCGCTATTCAACATCGACGTGGAGGGTGAGACGCGCGAAATGGCGCTTGTCGAAAGCTCGATCCGCGTCGGCGTCTTCGCGCCGGTCGACGCGCCGGAAGAAACGATCCAGCGTCGCCCCACGGAAGTCGACCCGGTAGGTGGCTTCGTCGAGCAGGAGATGGTCACAATCGACGGCGAGGAGTTCCCGCTCTATGAAGTGGAAGTAAACGGCGAGATTGTCCAGATGGCCCAGATTGGCCAGACGGCATTCGGCCGTTTCATCGACGTGGAGAACCCGGAGATAGAGGTTCTGCGGAACGAGCGTCTCAGCGAACCGGTGGAGCGGTTCACCTGGCATCCGGAGAACTACCGCGACGTCATTGAGCTGCAAAATATGGATCGCAGCCTCTCCAACACCGTCATGGTAACGATGGCCGTGGTGTTGGGCACGCTGACGACCTCCGTCCTCGGCGGGTACGCCTTCGCTCGTATGCGCTTCCCCGGTCGGGATGTTCTGTTCGTCATGTATCTGGGCACCATCATGATCCCCTTTGTCGTGCTGGTCACGCCGATGTACCAGCTCATGGTCAGCATTGGCTGGGTGGACAGCATGGTGGCGCTGATTGTGCCCTGGATCTTCAGCGCCTACGGCACGTTCCTGATGCGCCAGTTCTTCATCAGCATCCCGCGCGAAATCGAAGAAGCGGCGCTAATCGATGGGGCGTCGCGCTTGCAGATTCTGTGGCGCATCTTCATTCCGGCCAGCACGCCCGCGCTGGCGACGCTGACCACGTTCACCTTCCTGTATGCGTGGAACAGCTTCTTCTGGCCGTTGGTTGTCATCAACACGGGCAACACGGATAACCACGTCCTGACGCTGTCACTCAACGTGCTGCGCGGACGGGCCTCCGACAGCCCGAACCTGATTCTGGCCGGGGCCGCCATCGCCATTCTGCCCCCGCTCGTCATCTACATTCTGGGTCAGCGCTTCTTTGTCGAAAGCGCCACCAGCAGCGGCGTCAAAGGGTAAGCCAGGCGGTCTGGACACATGAGCATTCGGGGAAGATGGTTTCGCGACGAGCAGGGGCGGGCACTGTTGCTGCGCGGCGTCAACCTGGGCGGCAGCAGCAAAATGCCTGCCGTGCCTGATGGCGCTACCCATCTTCCGACGGACTTCAGCGACCACCGGACCGTCTCGTTTGCAGGACGGCCGTTCCCTCTCGCTGAAGCCGATGAGCATTACGCCCGGTTGCGCCGCTGGGGTTTCAACGCCCTGCGCTTTCTCGTCACCTGGGAGGCGATTGAACACGCCGGGCCGGGTGATCATGATGAGGCATACCTCGACTATCTCTATGAGGTTGTTCGCCGCGCGGCCGCCTACGATCTGCTTGTCTTCATCGACCCGCATCAAGATGTCTGGAGCCGGATGAGCGGTGGCGACGGTGCGCCTGGCTGGACGCTGGAACTGGCCGGATTCGACCTGACCCGACTCGACGCGAGTGAAGCGGCCGTTACCATGCAAGGCCGCTACCCAGACTACGGCACCATGGTCTGGTCCGCCAACCGGCGGCGTCTGGCCAGCAGCACCATGTTTACGCTATTCTTCGCCGGCGAGCGGCTGGCCCCCGATTGTCGTGTCGGGGACGAGAACATCCAGAGCTTCTTGCAGCGTCACTACATGGACGCTGTGGAAGCAGTGGCCGGGCGTTTGGCCGGTCTGCCCCACGTCCTTGGCTACGACACGATGAACGAGCCGGACGGTGGCTACATCGGCCTGCCTCGCCTGAGCGATGTTCGGCCGTTGACCAACAACGGCCCCCTGATGACCGGCTTCGAGACGATGATCGTGCCCGCCGGGTTCACCCGGACCGTGCCGCAGCAAGAGCGGCACGGCGCGGCGCTGGGGCAGGCGGGCGCTGTCACCCTCAATCCCGACGGGATCTCCGCCTGGCGCACGCCGCAGGCTGATGTCTGGCGCCGGCATGGTGTCTGGGATGTGGCTGCCGGGGGCGAGCCGGTGCTGCTGCGCGATGACTACTTCGCTGCGGTCGATTACGCTCAAGATGGCCTGACGCCATTTCTCGCACGCTTCGCGGCTGCTGTGCGCCGCGGCCATCCGGGCGCGATCATCTTTGTCGAGGCCCGTCCGCACATCGATGATGCGCTTGCCGCCGACATCACCCCACCGGTTGTCTACGCCGGGCATTGGTACGACTCGTTGACGACGCGCCGCAAGCAGTATGATCCAGCGCTGGCTCTCAATCCGGAGACGGGCGAGTTGATTGAAGGCCAGGCGGCCGTCCGTCAGGCGTACCGGGACCAGCTCGGATTGCATATGGAGCGTGCACGCCGCGACGGACTGGACGGGCCGGTGCTGATTGGCGAGTTTGGCGTCCCGTTTGATCTGGACGACGGTGCATCATTTTCGACGGGCGACTACTCGGCCCAGAGGCAGGCGTTGTCCGCCTACTACGATGCCATCGACGCCCAGCTGCTCCACTCAACGCTGTGGAACTATACGTCCGACAACAGCAATCGCTGGGGCGATGGCTGGAATGGGGAAGATTTCTCCATCTTTAGCCGCGACCAGCAAGATGATCCTGCTGATAATGACAGCGGTGGCCGCGCAGTGGCCGGCTTCTCGCGCCCGACGGTGCAGCGCTGCGCAGGCGAGCCGCTGGCCCAGCGCTTCGATGTCGGCCAAGGCGCCTACGAGCTGCGCATACTGGCTGACCCGCTCCGCAACCCGACGGAGGTCTTTGTGCCCGCACGCCATTACCCGGCTGGCATCGTGACCGAAGTCAGCGAAGGGCAGGTTGTCCACGAGCGTGGCGACCGTCTTCTGGCGTGGTTCACCGACAGTTCCGGCGAACACACCTTGCGCATCACGCCCGCACCACGAACCAGGGGCACACCCGAAAGCCCTACCGAGGAACGACACGAAAATGACTGACGACAACCGCTCCCCCGTCGCTGACGCATGGCCACGACCTGATCGTCTCTACGATGCCTACATTTTCGATCTGGATGGCACGTGCTACCTGGGCGACGCGCTGCTGCCTTCTGTGGAAGAGACGATTACCCGCCTGCGCGAGCTGGGCAAGCGGACCGTCTTCCTCTCCAACAACCCCACCCAGACGCGGGAGGCGTATGCGGCGCGGCTGACGGCGTTGGGCTTGCCCACACCTCCCGACGACGTCGTCAACTCGTCGCTGGTCATGGTCGACTTCCTGTCCCGGCGTATGCCTGGCGCGAACTTGTTCGTAGTCGGCGAGGCGTCGCTGGAGCAGGAGCTGGAGGCGGCGGGTTTCACCCTGACTGAAGACCCTGAGCAGATTCAGGCGGTCATCGCCAGCTTTGACCGGACATTTTCCTACCACAAACTGCAAGTCGCCTTTGACGCTGTTCAGGCCGGAGCGCGCTTCTTCGCCACCAACGCCGATCGCTACTGTCCTGTGCCGGGCGGAGGCCAGCCCGATGCGGCGGCCATGATCGCCGCCATCGAAGCATCGACCAACAGCCGTGTGGAAGCGGTCGTCGGCAAGCCATCCCACTACATGGCCGAAGCCATACTGGGTCTGCTGCATATGCCGCCGGAGCAGTGTATGATGATTGGCGATCGCCTGGAGACGGATGTCCTGATGGGGCTGAATGCGGGCATGGCTGGGGCGCTTACGCTCACCGGCGCCACCGACGAAGCTGTCCTGGCCGCATCCGACATTCATCCCACCTACGTTTTGCACACAGTGGGCGACTTGCTCCCGGACTCAACCCGTTAGGACTATTCATGGCCAAACCATATGTAGTGGGCATCGACCAGGGGACAAGTGGCAGCCGCGCTCTGGTGATTGACCGGGAAGGGCAGGTCTGCGGCTATGCCTATCAGCCGGTGGCGCGTTTGCATCCGGAGCCGGACCGGGTTGAACAGGACCCAGACGCCGTGGCCAATGGCGTCGCGGCTGTGGTGGCTGATGCGCTCGACGCCGCCGGGTGCGCGCCTGACGACATTGCCTCCATCGGCATCGCCAGCCAGCGCAACACGGACTTCGCCTGGGATGCCGGAACGGGTCGCGCTCTGGCCAATGCCATTACCTGGCAGGATTTGCGGACGTTATCGCTGCTGGAGGAGCTCAAGGCGTGGCCGTTGGCCGGTGAAGCGCGGCATCGTCTGGGGTATGCCCCCGGCCCGTACATGACGGCCCTCCACCTCGCCTGGCGCGTGCGCTATGATCCGGTTATCCAGACGGCCGCCCGGGACGGCTCCTTGCGCTTTGGTCTGTCGGCCGCCTGGCTGCTGAACGCCCTGGGCCGGCCCGCTGCCCACCAGATGGATGCGTCGCTGGTGCAGGCGATGGGCCTCTACGACTTTCGGGGCGGCGACTATTGGCAGCCCTGGCTCGATTGGCTGGGTGTGCCACGAGCCACGCTGCCGGACGCTGCCCCCACCGTTCATGAGTTTGGCAGCTTGCGCATCGTCGACCGGCGGGGCAGGGAGGCGGATGTGCCGGTCACGGCCATGATCGGCGATCAACAGGCGGCGCTCTTTGGCCACGACTGCCGAGTGCCGGGCACGGCCGAATGTACTCAGGGCACCGCTACTTTCGTCAAGGTCTTCACCGGCCATGAGGCGCCAGCCCAGGAAGTGATCGATGTCTTCTATGCGTGGGACACCGGCCAGGGGCAGACCTACTGCCTGGAAGCGCCGACCACTGTGGTGGGCGCGGCCATTCGCTGGATGCAGGAGATGCGCCTCTTTGACGAATATGCCGAGTTGGACCAACTGGCGGCCTCCGTGCCTAACAGTGGTGGTGTCATGTTTGTCCCCGCCTTCACGGGTCTCAATGCACCGTACAATGATCCCCGCGCCAGAGGCACGCTTCTGGGCCTCACGCTGGGCACCGGACGCGAACATGTGGTGCGGGCGTTCCTCGACTCGATTGGCTACCAGATTCGCGCTATTCTGGACACGATCGCCCGCGACACCGGCACAATGGTCGATGAACTGCTCGTCGGCGGCGGTGTGACCGCCAGCGACCTTGCCTGCCAGATTCAGGCCGATCTGACCGGCCGACCCGTCCTGCGACCAACGTTCGCCGAGACGACCGCCTACGCTGCAGCGACGCTTGCTGGGCTGGGGAGCGGCGTCTGGCCGGAGGAGGCCGCGCTGCCTGCCGCGCCGGGCACGCGCACGATCTTTGAGCCATGCCTTGACCAGGCCCGGCGCGACGAAGGTTATGAGCGCTGGCAGGAAGCAGTGCAGCTGGTCCAGGCCTGGGGTGCGTCAAACAATCAAAGCTCTGGCAACCGACTCTAGAGCTAAACGTTCTCAACCGAGAGTATCATTATGAATTTTGGTGTTTGCTACTATCCAGAGCATTGGCCGGAGAGCCGCTGGGAACAAGATGCGGCCCAGATGGTCGACAGCGGTCTGACTATCGTGCGCATTGCTGAGTTCGCCTGGGCGATGATGGAGCCGTCACCGGGTCGCTATGAGTGGGGCTGGTTGGACCGGGCCATCGAGGTGCTGGCAGGGGCCGGCCTGGACGTTGTGCTGGGCACACCGACCGCCACGCCTCCTGCCTGGTTGACACAGGCGCACCCTGAGACGCTGCGCGTCGATCCGAACGGCCGCCGTCGCAAGCACGGTTCCCGCCGCCAGGCATGTGTCAACAGCGTGGCGTATCAGCGCCACAGCGACGAGATCGTCCGCGCCATGGTTGAGCGTTACGGCAGCGACGAACGCATTGTCGGCTGGCAGATCGACAACGAATTTGGTGGTGGCAAGACGGCCCGCTGCTGCTGTCCAACGTGCGAGATCGGCTTCCGGCTCTGGCTGCGGGCGCGACACGGTACACTCGACGCGCTCAACGCCGCCTGGGGCGCGACCTTTTGGTCCCAAACCTACTCGGAGTGGGACCAGATCCAGGTGCCCGATCTGGCCATCGACAAGCCGAATCCCAGCCAGGAGCTGGACTTCTACCGGTTCTCCTCCGACAGTTACGTCGCGTACCAGCAAAGCCAGCTCGACATCCTGCGGGCGCACACAACCGGGTTTATCACCACCAACTTCATGGGCCTGTACCGTGACCTCGACCAGTTTGACCTGGCCCAACCCCTCGACTTTGTCACCTGGGACAACTACCCGACCGGCAACCCGGGCCGCTGGCGGCCTCTGCTCTACCCGCCCGGCCAGGACGTCAGCCGCGACGATCCGGTCTACGCCTATGATGCGGGCGATGCGGTGATCGTCAGCATGGCCCATGCTCTGACCCGGGGACTCAAAGACGCGCCGTTCTGGATCATGGAGCAGCAGTGCGGCCTGATAAACTGGGGCGACATCAACCCCGGCATCCGGCCGGGCACGACACGGTTGTGGACCTGGCACGCGCTGGCCGAAGGGGCGGACACGTGCGTCTATTTCCGCTGGCGACCGACTCGCTTCGCTCAGGAACAGTACCACTCCGGCATGCTCCGCCATGACGGCGAACCGGCCCAGGGGCTGCAGGATGTCATCTCCATGAAGGACGAGCGCGATCTAATGGTGGCTATCGCTGCCGAACCGCTGGATGGCGAGGTGGCCCTGCTGGTCGACTTTGACGACATATGGGCGATTGAACTCCAGCCGCAGCGCCGCGACTTCAACTACTTGCGCCACCTCTTCGTCTACTACGCCGCCTTGCTGCGGATGGGAGTGGCAGTTAATCTGGTACCGTACTCTGCCGACCTGTCCGCCTATCGGCTGGTCGTGGCCCCGACGATTCATTTACCCGATGCCCCACAGGTGGATCGCCTGACTGCGTATGTTGAGAGCGGCGGACATCTGCTGCTGGGCGTCCGCTCCGGCTTCAAGACGCCGACCAATCTCGTCACCGATCAGCCGCTGCCCGGCCTGCTGCGCCATCTCGCTGGCGTTCGGGTGACGACCTGGCAGTCGCTGCCCGATGAAGTTGGCCTTCCGGTCACGACCACTGTGCCAGGACTGGATGGCCCGGCAACTGTCTGGTACGAGACGTTGGTGGCCGAGACGGCGCAGCCAATCGGCCGTTACGAGTCGGGTGACGTGGCCATCGCCGTCAACCAGATTGGCGCGGGGCAGGTGACGACGCTTGGCTGGTATCCGACTCCGTCCCAGGCCACCCAGCTCCTGCGCCATCTACTGGCCGAAGCGGGTATCGCGCCCGCGCCGGAGCTGCCCCCCGGTGTGCTCGCCTTGCAGCGTGGCCGTTACCGCATCCTGCTCAACTTCACAGAGTCGTCCTGCTCCGTGCTCTGGGACGGCGCAATTCATGACGTTCCTTCGCGCGACGTCGTGGTTGTGATGGGCTAAAATCGTCTGTTTGATCGGCATCATGGACGATGCCCGGTGACATTCCAACCACCACAGTTACGGGAGTAGACAGCACGATGGATATGCAGCAGCAGGTGAGCAAGGCGTTTGAGGAGAGTTTCGACGGCCGTCCACCGGTCGTCGTTCGGGCGCCCGGCCGGGTCAACATCATTGGCGAACATACGGACTACAACGACGGCTTTGTCCTGCCGATGGCCATCGACCGAGCTGTCTGGGTGGCGCTGCGACCGCGGGAAGATGGCCGGGTGCTTGTCCATTCGCTGCAGCAGACTGAGCCGGCGGACTTCGCCCTGGACGATTTGGTTCATGAGGAGGCGGGTTGGGCGGAGTACGTCAAAGGCATGTCAGCCATGCTCCAGCAAGCCGGCTATGCGTTGACGGGCTGGGAGGGCGTGCTCAGCAGCGACGTGCCGGTTGGCTCCGGTCTCTCGTCGTCCGCCGCGCTGGAGATGGCGACCGGGGCAGCCTTCGCGGCCGTGTCCGGCTTCCCGTTCGATGGCGTCGAGATGGCCCGGCTGGGACAGAGGACGGAGAATGAGTGGGTTGGGGCGAACACGGGCATCATGGACCAGATGATCTCGGCCAACGGTCGCGCGGGCTACACGCTGTTCATCGACTGCCGCGATCTCTCTACCGAGCCGGCCCCGCTGCCGCCGGGAACGGCCGTCATCGTGATGGACACGATGACCCGCCACAGCCACACCGAATCCGGCTATAACGACCGGCGGGCCAGTTGTGAGAAGGCGGCCGCCTACTTCGGCGTCACCCACTTGCGAGACGTCTCGCCGGAGACCTTCGCCGCCCGGGCCGGCGAACTGGACGACGAGACGCGCCGCCGCGCCCGCCATATCATTACCGAGAATCAGCGGGTGCTCGAGGCGATGGCTACCATGCGCGCCGGGGATGCGCCCGCATTGGGCCTCCTGATGAACGCCAGCCACGCCAGCTTGCGCGATGACTTCGAGGTAACCAACGAGCAGCTCGACGTTATGGCCCGAACTGCGCAAGCTCAGCCCGGCTGCTACGGCGCCCGCATGACCGGCGGTGGCTTTGGCGGCTGCGCCGTGGCGCTGGTCGAAGCCGACCACGCAGAGGCAATCGCCGAGGCAGTTAGTCTGGCGTACCGTGACGCGACGGGCATTACACCGTACCTGTTTGTGACTGCCGCCGCGGACGGGACATCAGTCATTGTGTGATTCATGGGTCAAATTGTGTATCATCATCGTACGCCGCCGACTGACTGTCCAGGCGAGCCATCACCAACAGGAGAACAACCATGAACCCAGCGACCTCAACTGACCAAATCCCGCTTAAGGGCATTGAACAACTCGATTCCTTCGAAGCGGTTGTGGCCCTGGAAGTCAACGGCCTTGTAGGCAACGAGCGTACCCAGGGCAACCTGAAAGGCGTCATGTCGGTCAATGGCATGTCGAGCAAGGTGACGGTCTCTGGCAGCCTGCTGGGCGAGATTGCAGCGCAGGTCGGTGGGTCGCTTATTGGCCTGTTCACGCCGGCGTCCGTCGATCTCTATAAAGTGCCCGGCAGCGCCTACATCGTCGTCAGCGGCATGTTCGCCATGTGCATTAAGCCCAACGCGCCGAAGGCGATTGCGGTCCTCGACGAGATGAGCCCGGAGAGCTTGCTCATGCTTCTGACCAGCAGCGACGTGGCCCGGGGCCAGTATGTGGGTGAGGTTACGCTGCGCGGTCGTCGGGTAAAGCATTACGTCATCGACGGAGACGCCTTTATTCAGGCCGCCCGGCGCAGTTCGGACCCGCAGCTGCGGGCTTTCGGCGAAGGACTCTGGTCGGCCGATGACGCGGATCTTTTCATCGACGCGGTTGAGGAGTATCCGGTGGCGTTTCATGGCGCCTATCGGGGCGCGTTCGAGCCGCTGCGATTCAAGGGTGAGTTCGACGTCAAGATTGAGCTGACCGGCGTTAACACCAACACGCCCATCGTGCTGCCTGCCCAATGTGACGACCCCGTCGTCCTTTAATCAAATCCACCGGCATCAGGAAGAACGGGCCTCGGCACGGAAACGGTTCGCGTGGTAACGATGAACCGTGAGACCTTGCCGGGGCGATGGTGGCGTTAGTACTCCAGCATCGCCTGTTCGTAGCTCGCCTTCTGCATGGCAGTGGCGGCGACAACGTTGCGCATCAAGATAGAGAGCGTCGCCGGTCCGACGCCGCCGGGCACAGGAGTGATCCACCCTGCCACCTCATGGGCCGACTCGAAGTCAACGTCTCCGACCGTCTTTAGGTGGCTGTCGCCGTCGTCGCCCGTTACCTCAACCTGGTTGATGCCGATGTCAATGACGGCCGCTCCCGGTTTGATCATGTCGCCGGTGATGAGGCCCGCCTTGCCTACCGCGACGAACAGCGCCTCCGCCCGGCGCGTGTGGTTGAGGAGATTGCGCGTTCCGTGATGGCAGACGGTGACTGTTGCCAGCTGGGCCAGCAGATGCAGCGCAATCGGCTTGCCCACAATCTCCGAATGGCCGACGATGACCACTTCCAGCCCCTTCATCTCCAGGCCGGTCGCTTTCAGGAGTTTCACCGAAGCTTGCGACGTGCACGGCCCCAGCACAAAGTCGTCGTAGACAACCTTGCCGATGTTGGTGGGGTTCATCCCTTCAACATCTTTGCTCGGCGCGATGGCCAGCTGTAGCTGCTTGAGGTCCAGGTGGATGGGCACAGGGCGCTGAACGATAATGCCGGTGACGTGTGGATCGACGTTCATCGCCTGGATAGCCGCCAGCATCTCGCGCTGTGTGATTTCTTGCGGATACTTGCGGTTCTCGAACTCGATCCCCACGGTTGCGGCCACGCGACCCTGATTGCGAATGTAGAGCGCAGCAGCCGGGTTCTCGCCGATCTCCAGCGAGGCGAGTCGGGGAATCCACCCCTGTTCCCGCAAGCTGACGGCCTGGCGTCCGGTTTCGTCCCGAAGGTCCTGAGTGATCTCCTTACCTTTGAGTAATTTGTAGCTCACGGCCGTTCCTCCTGATTGGATGGAGCATGATGCTGTGGACGGGCCACGCCAGGCACGTACCTACAACTCGCGCACCATTTTAGCCAGCCGCGATAATTGCGGCCACGATGTCGTCGATGGGCTGGTCAATGGAGACCCACAGCGCTTCTGAATGGTCCGGTGGTTCCAGGCTCGCGAACTGGCTGGCCAACATCTCCGGCTTCATGAAGTGACCAGTGCGCTGCTCCAGACGCTGCCGAATCAGATCCGGGCTGCCGTCCAGATAGACAAACCGCACCGCATCGTCGACGCGCAGTTGATTGCGATACGCTCGTTTCAGTGCGGAACTGGCCAGGACGACCGGCGTTCGACTGCGGACGTGGTCGGCCAGCAAAGCCGCGAGCGCGGCCAGCCACGGTGCGCGGTCGTCGTCGTCAAGCGGTTGACCGGCGGCCATCTTGGCCACATTGGCTTCTGGATGCAGATCGTCCCCATCGTAGAAGTCGCACGCCAGTTCGGCCGCCAGCGCGCGGCCGATGGTCGACTTGCCCGCGCCGGAGACGCCCATAATGACCAAGACAGGAGGTGTGTCATCCATGCCGCATTGTCAGGCAACTGCGCGCAGGGGGCAAGCGTTTCGGGGTGTCTCCCAGCGACAAGGCGTCGAGGCAGGGGGTGTAACTCGACAGTCTGTGTTCGAATGGTCGGCCAGGGTATTGGCGTGTGCCCCGTCCGGAGCACACGCCGGCTCAAGAGTTAGTTGCGGTTTGCGGCATACCCCTCGGTCCAGCCTTCAGACTCTGCCGGCTCTTCGGCCATGCCTTCCAGCCATCCATCTGAGCTCTTGGTGGTCAAATCGTCAGTGAACCCCCGCAGCCAACCAATTTCGCTCTGGTCTTCAACTTCAATCCGGGTCACGATAGCAAGCCAACTGTTGCGGAACGTCTGCGCCGAGCGCTGGCTACGTCTTTGCATCGCCTCCCACTGCGTTTCGTCGGCCGCCTGGAGGTCGCGATAGGCGGCCTCAAGCTCCAGCCAGACCCGGCGCAGGTCTGCCCGGTCCTCATCGGAAACCGGCAAGGCTTCGGACTCCATTTGCTCATAACCCTTTCGCCAGCGCTCAATGTCACGCTGGACGGTGCGAACGTATTGCTCTCGATTGGCGGTTCGTGTCGTGGGGTTAAGGGTTGTCATCGTTATATCGTCTCCTTTCCAGTACTGGCTTCGACCTGCCGGATAGGTCGTGTCGCCAGCTATACATTTCAGCGACTGTGATTTCCTTCGGTTTGACCAGAGTCGCATCCGGCTGCCGAAGGATCCACGTACCTACTGTAATGGATCGACGGCCGGTTCCCCATGTGCCTCGATAGACAACAGGGATATGAGACCGGACACAATTGACTCTGTGCAGGAACTGTTGGCGTCTGGATTTCCTGACCACGGAGTAGTCTCCGTAGGCGGACGTTTCTATTCCGATAACTGGTGAATGAGTGGTGGGGGCAGGCAGCTAGGCGTCCGTCTCCAGAGGGTCTGTCTGCGCTGCGCAAACAGAAAACACCTCCATCTGGAGGTGTTTTCGTCTTACCTGGGGAACCAGTGCCTATTTCGCAGCGGCCAGCGACGCCGGCGCCGCTGCTTCCTGTACCTGTTTCGGCGCTCTGCGTAGGCTCAGTCCAATGCGCTGTCGCGCCGGGTCGATGCTGGCGATCAGCACCGTCACTTCCTGGTCGCGTTCCAGGATGTCGGCGGGCGTCTGGTCAACGCCCAACTCCATTTCACTGGTATGGATGAGACCCTCTACGCCGGACGGCAGGCGGACGAAGGCGCCGAAGTCGACCAGGTCTGTTACCTGGCCCATCGCTGCATCCCCTTCGCCAAAACGTTCTGCAAATTGATCGAACGGATCCGGCAGCAGCTGCTTGCGGCTCAGACTAATGCGCTGGCGGTCGCGGTCAATATCGAGAATGATAACCTCGATCTCCTCGCCCACCCCCAGCTCATCTGCCGGCACATCAACATGCTCCCAGGACAGTTCTGAGATGTGGAGCAGACCACTAACTGAGCCCAGGTCGACAAAAGCGCCATAGTCGGTCAGTCGCATCACGCGCCCCTTAACAATGTCCCCAATTTGCAGTTCTTCAAGCTGTTCTTCTCTCTTTTCCTCGCGGGCCAGCTTGGCAGACATGACCAATCGCTTGCGCTGGCGATCAATTTCAAGCACTTTGACCGGCAATGGCGAGTCGATCATCTGAGATTTGACCCGGGTCGCTTCCTGCCGGTTGCGCACAGTGCGAAGCGCCGGAATATGGGAATTGGGCACAAACGCCTTAAGCCGCCCGAACGTAACCAACAAGCCGCCTTTGTTGTAGCCGCAAACGTCTTCGGTCAGCAGTTCGCCTTCAGTCAAGCAGGCTTCGGCGCGCATCCAATCCTGTTCCTCTAACCCCCGGACAAGTGAGACCGTCAACTCCTGGCTGCCGACAGCTATGTCGGTAACATAGACAGGCACGGCATGGCCCTCCTCCAACGAGTCCAGATAGGACTCATCCACGGCGTCCATCTCTTGCGGTGGCACGATGGCGTCTCGCTTGGCGCCAATGTCGACGAGCGCGATATTGCCCTTGAGCTTCAGAATCGTGCCTTCTACAATCTCGCCACGAGTGGGCAGCGAAGGCTCGTACGCTTTCAGCAGGGCCTCAAAGTCGGCCAGGCTCGCAGCACCGCTGCCGTTCGAATCATTCACTGCGATCTCGCCGCTGGTTGCGCCGTTGGTCGTGGATCGGTCCTTGCCTCTTCCTGGGCTCGACCGGTTGGACGAGTAGCTTATCTCCGTGGTGGGTTGGTCGGTCATTGTCTCAGTCAGCATTTGTCTCCTTGTCTGAATATCTTCCGGTAAATCAATATTTGCACCATAGCGGACCATGTCCTGGCGACATTTACAGCGTACCTAGCGTAATGTCTCGCTGCGCCTGTTTCAATATGTCTGGATACAGTCCGGGGATATGGATTACCGTTGGTTCTCCCCGTCTGTAGACTCCAGTGAGTGCTGCGCGGTGGGTTCCTGTCCACGGCCCCTACCCCTGGTCGCTGACCCGGTTCTTTAGCAGCTTCATGACGACGAGTGGCAGCGCAACTGCTGTGACGGCCACCATCAACCACCCCGCCCAGTAGTCAAAAGGATTGGGTATGCGGCGATTGCTCAGGCCGCTCTTGCGGTCGTCAAGCGCTTCCAGGAAGGCCGCTGCTCCCGCCGGGTTGTCTACGTGATCCCAGTTCATCATGACCGGCGCCAGGCGCAATCCGCCCGCCCGCAGCCAGGCAGTCGTCTGTAATGTGTCATTCTTGAATTCGGCGTCGAAGTCTTCCAATGGTATCGGTTCCAGAAGCTGCTGGAGCGAGCCGGTCGCAAGTGGTTTGATCCAGGTCGAGAGCGTGCGATCATCGTCGACTCGGAAGCTCTCGTACACCTCTTCAACCTGTTCCAGCAGCGCATTGCCCAACTGGATGGACATACTGCCGTTGTGGAGCGTGAACGTAGCCATCTTGTCCGGGTCATTTGCGCTGCGCGCCGTATAGGTTAATGTGTTTTCCATGTTGTTTCTCCTTGAGAGTGGGCCACCCGTGTGGCCATAAGCAACTGCCCGTCTCTTTGCGTCTGACAAACAGTCTATCGTTCTATGTCAGGTGGTCGCTGCCTTCAGTCCGGGTGATTGTTCCTGTCACCGACTATCTGTCGGAGAGCGGCCGCCATCATCTCAGAGTTGGAAAATGGATTGGCCATGGGGTCCACCTGTGGACGCTCGCTATCAGCATCCGGATCAATCTGGGGCAAAGGCGCATAATCAATAAAGATATCCAGGCGGCCGAACTCTTTCACGACACAGCCAATCACTTGGTCCGGGAAAGAATCGCTGTCCGGATCGGCGGCCACTATCAGACAGCGCTGCCCATTTGACTCAACTCCCCTTTGGATCTGACTTATCCGATGGTGCTCATCGTCAAAACAGACGACGGCGACGTTGGCGCCTCGTTCGGCCAACGATGCCGCCAACGAGGCACCGCCAATTTTGTTACCCCCAATGAGCAAGACCACCTTGTTGCGCAGCGTCTTGGACAAGGCCGCTCCGGAACTGTTTTGATTTGATCGGCTACTCACTGAATCATGCTCCCTTACCCATCAAGGAATGCGCACGCTTTGTGCGACCGTATGCTGTGGGTCGATCCCCGCCTGGATGGGCATCGGACCTTGGGCAACTTAAGCTAACATCAAGCATAAGGAGAAGGACTGTTGCGCTCAATAGACACAGACACAGGCTACAGATATAGTTCGATATACATCCCCAGCTGCCCGCTGTCACGGCGTTTCAGTCATGGAAGGCGAGAGAACATGGCAACGATTCGGCGCGGCGAATGCTCGACGGTCGCGCTTTCCTACCCTGGTACGAAGCGCCGACCACCTGGGCACGGACGACACAACCGCGCCGTTGTAGACATGTTCAACCAGTCATCGTTGGTTGACTTGTGCTCTCAGAGCAGCCCGTTTCATGCGAACGACTCAAGTGTCCGCGACCTGTCACGGCTTTTCCGTTGTCGGGTTGTTGGGCATATCTGCGACATGCCAATGTCGTTTTCTCTGTCGGCACCGAAGACCGAAACGGCGTCTGGGCCCTACGGTCACTCGAGCGGCGAAAGACCCTTCCGCCACCTGTCCAATAGCTAGACAATCCGATAGGCAAACCTTATAATCTCAATCTCTACTCGTCGCTCTATTGACTGGACAGGGTCTGCCTACAGCAGGAAATTATGATGCTCGAACCACAGAGTCGGGTGTTCCCCTGCAAGGATGTATTATGGTTGAAATTCTCGTTGTCCATCCCACCCGGCTAGTCAGTAGTCTCTATGCGTCTGTGCTGGATGAAAAACCAAACACGGAAGTGGTTGCCCAGGCGAACGCAGTCGACGAAGCCCTGCAGAAGATTGCGGAATCGCCGTGCGATATTGCGCTGGTTTCGGCCATGCTGCCCAGCAACGGCGCTCTCGAGTTGACCAGGACCATCACACGTGATTACCCACAGACCAAGGTGCTTGTTGTGGGGCTGCCGGAGTCCAAGAGCGCCATCCTGCAATATGTGATGGCGGGGGCTTCCGGCTATGTGCTCCAGGACGTCACAGTCGACAGCTTGTTCGACCACATCCGGGCCGTCCACAATGATAAGGCACTTGTTTCGCCAACGATTGCGGCCGCTTTCATGGACCAGATTGCTGAACTGTCGCGCATATCTGCTCATCCTTATCTGGAGCCGGAAGCGTACGCTGAGCTGACACCTCGCGAGTTGGAGGTGCTGGAGTTGATTGGGGAAGGGTATACCAACCAGGAGATCGGCGAGAAGCTGTTCATCGAAGTAGGCACGGTGAAGAACCACGTCCACAATCTGCTGAAGAAGCTGGATGTTTCCAGCCGGGAAGACGCCGCGGCCCACTTGCCATTCATCGAAAAGAACGATGATTCGCAAAGTGAGAGCATCTAACTCTACCAAAATCCTGTAGACGCAAACGCGATACCAGCGATCGCTTATATCCCCGCTCCTATCCCGGTTATGTGCCGCGACCTATATCAATGCTTGCTCTTCGCGCCTATACTGCAGGTGTCAATATTCGTGACGGAAAGTTGTCCCAACACGTGGGCCGGCACCTGGGAGTGTCCAGCGTCCACGGGACAGTGGAAATGAAGGAGTAACATGAACACCGACAAGAAAGCGCTAGTAGAAGGATTGAACGACGATCTGTCCGGCGAATTGGGCGCGATCATTCGCTACAACTGGCAGGCGGCCAAAGCGTTTGGGCCGCAAGGGGCCGAACTGCGCGAACTATTCGCTAAAGAAATACCGGATGAACTGGGCCACGCTTCGTTCTTGATGGATGTAATTGTGGACCTGGGCGGCGAGCCAACGACGTCCCCCCTGGAGTTCGAGAAACCGGAGAGCCTCAAAGAGATGCTCAAACTGGATCTCGAGCTGGAGTTGAAAGACGCGGACGCGTATGTAGAACGCGCCGAACAAGCCGATGCGCTAGGCGAGGTGGAGCTAAAGGTTCGCCTGGAGGAGATGGCCGCCGATGAGGCCGGCCATGCGCGTGAACTGCGCCGCATTATTCGTGGCATGTGACGCTTGGCGAGTCAAACCATCATGGTGCTGTAGCTTATTCGGCTGCCTCTGCCATCTACGTAAGAAGGGACGAGCATATCGCTCGTCCCTTCTTGCTGCTGCCTCAGCCCGCAGTCTGTCCTCGCTCCACGCGGTGGTTTCAATCCAGTGTGTCGCCCACTTCATCGGCCGATACATCGACATCGACCACATCACGCCCCCCGGCCGTTTTCATGGTCGCCATGGCAGCAGCGGCCATCTCCTGGTCCGTGCGCACCGCCAACAGCACGTCGCCTGCCGCCAGCGCTTCATGAACGTCAAGTGGGACCTGATTCGCAGCTCGCACGCTGTATAGACTGCCCGTATACGCGCCGACTACACCGCTTAACGTCGTGGCCATCAGGCCGGAAACAGCGAAAGAGCCGAAGCCCGGCAAAGTGGAAGCTACGAACGTGCCCAGCGCCCCAAATGCGCCGCCCGTGATCGCGCCCAGCGCCGCCCCGCTTACAGCTGACTTCTCCGAATCGCCCTCCAGAAACTCAGGCATTTCGTTCGCTGAGGTAATGAGAGAGAAGTCATCGTAAGAAAAACCTTCTCGCACCAGACGCTGTATCGCGTCAGCCATGTTATCAGGGGTGAATATTCCGGTTACCAGTTTCATGTTTTACCTCGCTTGTTAGTGTATCGCACGCCCAGCACGCCGCGGCTGCTGGTGCGCCTGTTGCCTGCCTGTCTTCATCCGTAGTCATCAAATGCCCTACGCTGTTTCCGGGTCCTCAATCATGTCCAGCGCTGCAGTGGAGACAGCCGCCCGGCCACGAATCCATTCAGGGGCCAGTTCGCGCTCGCGCTCCGGTCGGTCCATGATGAATGCAGCCACAAGCCGATCATTGCGGAACCACCAGACGCTAAAGCTGCCGCTGCCTACATCGCCCCGATGAACCACGTTATCGGCCTTACTGCTGTCTCCCCAGAACTCATAGGACAGGTCGAAGACATCGGAAAAGAAGTAGGGGACACGCACGTACGGTTGGCGATCGCCCATCATCACCCGGGCGACATGTTGACCCTGGGTGGCGGCGTTATCCCAATGTTCAATCCGCTTGCGACGGTCGAAGACCTGGTCGGGAAAACAGGCGATGTCGCCGGCCGCATAGACACCTCTGACAGATGTTTCCAGGAACCGGTCGACGACAATGCCGTTGTCCAGCTTCAGTCCGGTGTCTTCAAAGAGATCGACGTTTGGTTCCACACCGACGCCGGCCACGACCATATCGGCTGGCACACTCTTGGATTGGCCGTCTGCCTCCACTGTCACGCCTTCTACGCTGCGGTCTCCGCTGAAGCCCATTACCGTGGCGTTTGAGACGATAGTTACGCCCCGGTCACGATACGTGCGCTCGAAGAAGGAGGACATCTCCGGCGTGAAGAATGTTTCCCAGACCCGCGACTCCGGGAAGACCAACGTCGTGTCGACGCCCAGCCGCTGCAACACGGATGAGACTTCCATGCCGATGAAGCTGCCGCCAATGACCACGGCTTTGTCCGCGTGTCGAGCCGCTTCGCGGATGCGCTGCGAATCGTCGACCTGTCGCAAATAGAATATGTTAGAAAGGTCGGAGCCGGGTAGTTCCAGCCTGCGGGCACCGGCGCCGGTGGCGATCAGGAGTTTCTCGTAGCCGATGCTCTCCCCGTCTTCAAGACGGATCTGCTTGTTCGACAGGTCAAGCGATATGGCCGGACTATCCAGCAGGACATTGATACCGTGCTTGGAATAAAAACCACGATCATTAATGAGCAGGGCATCCCGCTCCTTTTCGCCGAGCAAGAACTCCTTGGACAGCGGCGGGCGATCATAGGGCAACATCTTCTCGGCCGAGATGACCCCCAGCGTTCCTGGCTCCAATCCCGCTTCCACAAACGCTTCGGCCGCGTACCCGGCGACCAGCCCGCCACCCAGTATCACAATTTTATAGTTTCGCATCGGTAAACAGACCTCCCTCTGTTTGGTTGTGTCGGACTCAGGCAGGCTGCAGCGAACGGTCACACTCTGCGAGGCGACGCGTCGCCGCTGCCTGCACATTGACTATCTTCCGCAAAGGGTGTTGTTTCAATGGGCGAAGATATAGGGCGGGGGCACAGACCGGGGCACAACGCGGTCCACGAGACGGTTCGGTGGCGATGGAACACCCGGTCGTCTGCTGTGTCAAAATATGTGCCATGGTTATGTATCCGTACCTATGGTCACAGCGCAGGCCGTGCAGTATGCTGACGGCATCATGATCAATCAATTACAGCTATTGGGAATGGTGGCGCTGTCGATCGTGCTCGGGGGATTGATTGGGTTCGATCGCGAGCTGGCTGACAAACCAGCCGGTTTGCGCACGCACATGCTGGTTGCTGGCTCAGCCACACTCCTGGTCGGCCTTGCACCTGTGCTTGTGACGGGGTTTGCTGCAGATCCGGCGCTTGTGCAAAGCGATCCTGTTCGTGTCATGGAGGCTGTCATAACCGGGGTCGCGTTCCTCGGCGCGGGAACGATCATACGTCAGAAAGCGGGGGTGGAGGGCCTGACGACGGCCGCCTCGCTGCTCTTCGTGGCTGCTGTGGGTATGACTGTTGCCCTGTCCCAATACGCCCTGGCACTGGGTCTAACGGTGCTGAATCTGTTGGTACTCCGAGGGATTAAGTTCGTGGAACAGCGCCTTACCTCAGGCGAGACAGATGAGAGGTCAGGCGATCAGCGACCTCGATCAGAGGACGCAGAACCTGCCTGAGATGGGTTCGTCGGCTAGGAGTCCAGGTTGCGGAAGCCGTGCGGATTCTGCGACTGCCAGCGCCAGGCATCGACGAGCATTTGTTCGAGGTCGCGTTCGGCTGCCCAGCCCAGTTCGCGCCCAGCCAGCGTGACGTCGGCGTAACACGAACCGATATCACCGGGCCGCGGTCCCACAACCTCAACTGGAATGGCAACGCCGGTCACGCGCTCAAATGTCCGGACAATATCCAGAACGCTGTAGCCCTTGCCTGTGCCCAGGTTGTAGGTAACCAGTCCTGGCTCCGCGGCCAGCTTGTCCAGCGCCTGCACATGCCCGAGCGCCAGATCGACCACATGAATGTAATCGCGCACGCCGGTGCCATCAGGCGTGTCATACTGATCCCCAAAGATTCGCAGCGACGGCAGACGACCGGCGGCTACCTGGGTGATGTAGGGCAGCAGGTTGGCCGGGATGCCGTTGGGGTCTTCGCCGATTCGGCCGCTGGGATGTGCCCCAATCGGATTGAAGTAGCGCAAGATGGCGATCTGCCAGCGCGGATCTGCCTGCCGTACGTCGCGCAGGATGTGTTCGGTCATCACTTTGGTCTGGCCGTACGGATTGGTGGCCTGCAGCGGAAACGCCTCTGTGATCGGTGTCTCAGCCGGCGCCCCATAGACAGTGGCCGACGAGCTGAACACGAGCTGGCGCACGCCCCAGCTATCCATCGCCTCCAGCAGGGTGAGGGTGCCGCCAACGTTGTTCTGGTAGTAGGCCACTGGCTGCTCCACCGACTCCCCAACCGACTTGAGGGCCGCGAAATGAATGACGGCGTCGACGGGCGTGTCCCGTAGAATCGCATCAAGGGCAGGCCGATCGCGCAGATCAACTTCGTGGAACGTCAGCGGCCGCTCCGCCAACTGCTGCACACGGACCACCGCTTCGCGGTGGCTGTTGACCAGGTTGTCGACGACGACCACCTCGTGGCCATGGTTGAGAAGTTCAAGCGCGGTGTGGCTGCCGATGTAGCCTGCTCCGCCGGTGACGAGAATACGCATGGTTCACTCCTGCTTTGGTTCGCGACAGGGACTATACCACGATGCGGCCCTGGGCAGCGCGTTGAGTAGCGAGTGCGTAGGTGATTTGGCGGGTTGCGAGAAGGTAGCGCATGGGGGCAACCGAGGCCGCCAGACAACAGGTCGCAATCAATTGACATCACTCTGACCCACCACTATAATGCTCAAGGTAACTACGTAATTACATTAGATGGCACCGGGTGATTTGATCTAATCACTGCCTTGAACCCGCCAACCCTGACCTCGACGGGGACGAGCGACGTGCCACAAGTCTGCAGAAGTCGATGCTGCGTAAGGCCATGAGCTAGACAATCTTGTTGACGAGTCGAACTAACCGTCAACCCATCTCATCTCAGAAGTTTGCAGGACAGCTTAGATTCAGTTGTATGCTTCACTTCCTGGAGTCCACTAGATGACCCAACAAGCTCCGACTACCGTCAACGATTCCACCAGCCAAATCAGCTTTGGCGATCGGGTCAAGAAGATCCTTTCGGCGCGTGAGACGGGCGTATTCATCGCCCTGCTGCTGATGTGCATCATCTTGTCCCAGTTGGCTCCGGCCTTCTTGAGCGTTCGCAATCTGCTCAATGTGGGGCGACAAATCTCGCTGCTGGGCATTATGGCCGTGGGTATGACCTTTGTGCTCATTGCGGCAGAAGTTGATCTGTCCGTTGGGTCGATCTATGCCCTTGCCGGGCTGGTCGCCGGCATGCTAATCGTTGCCGGTTGGGGTTTGCTGCCTGCTGTTGCCGTGGGCCTCGTTGCCGGCGCTGTGATTGGCTTCATCAACGGCTTCATTTCTACCTATGGCATGCTGCCGTCCTTCATAACTACATTAGGCATGATGAGTGTGATACGCGGCGCCGCATTGGTGATCACCGACGGTCAACCTGTGACCATCAACGAAGCCGCCGGCGGCAACCCGGAAACGCTGGCTGCCTTCTATAACCTGGGGCAGGGCCGGGTGTTTGACCTGATTCCCATGCAGCTCATCTTCTTCATTATCGTGTCGATAGCTGGTTGGTTTCTGCTGTCCCGTACTACGTTTGGCTTCAAGATCTACGCGGTTGGCGGCAGCCCTAAGGCAGCGCGTGTATCGGGCATCAAAGTCTACAACGTCAAGATTTGGGCCTTCATTATCATGGGCTTTCTCTCTGCGCTGGCGGGCATCCTGAGCCTGGCCTTCTTGCCCAGCGGGCAGGCGGGTCGAACCGGCGTGGGGCTAGAATTGGATGTCATTGCCGCGGCCATTGTGGGCGGGGCATCCCTGGGCGGCGGTGAAGGGACGATCCCGGGCACCATCCTCGGCGTTCTCATTATCGGCGTCTTGCGCAACGGATTGGTCTTGCTGGGGATCTCTCCGTTTTGGCAGGAGATTGTTATTGGCGGCATCATCATCCTCGCAGTCGGGCTTGACAAGTGGACAAGCAGCCGCCGGGGCCGGTGATGAGGTTGAGTGCTATGCAAACGGAGGTGAGCTATCCGGCTAAAGACAAGCTTCGTTAGAACTCCACGATAATGACTCGATTTCGATGTCATTGAAGAGAATGAATGGATTATGTATCAAGGAAGGAGAGAACTGAGAATGAAGCGTAACAAGAGTGTACTGACTCTGCTTTTAGTTTTGCTATCAGCGGCCATGTTCCTTGCCGCGTGCGGTGGGACGACCACACCGGCTGAGACCCCTGCTGAAGAGGCCGTCGTTGAACAACCGGCCGAACCTGAAGTCGAAGAAGCGGCACCGGAACCGACAGAGGCTCCTGCAGAAGAGCCTGAAGAAGCGATGGAAGAGGAGCCGATGGAGGAAGAGCCAATGGATGATGTCCATTCGGGCTTTGCGCTCTCGCCGGAGATTGCAGCGCGGGTTGCCAGCGGCGAACCGCTGCGCATCTACGTCTCCTACCACGACGTCTCCAACGAGTTCGCGCCGTTCCTGCGTTCCGGCGTTGAGCAAGCGGCCGCCGAGCTGGGCGTCGAGGCGGAGTTCGTCGGGCCGGTCGGCTCCGACGCCGAAGCCCAAATCGCCGAGCTGGAAAGCCTGGCGTTGGCTGGAGTCGACGGGTTCGCCATTTCGTCGGTCAGCACTGACGCGCTGGCGCCCATGATCAACCGCCTCCTCGAAGAAGGGATCCCGGTTGTGACCTACAATACCGACAACCCCGACAGCTCCCGTCTGGCCTTTGCCGGACAGGATTTGATCACCTCAGGTTATGAGGCGGCCAAGGTGTTGGCAGAGCTGATGGACGGTGAGGGCGATGTCATCATCACCACCCTCGACGCGGCCGCTCAGTGGTCAATTGACCGTGAGACGGGCGCCCGTGACGGCTTCTCGGAGTATCCGGGCATCAACATCCTGACGACGGTCAACACCGGCACGGAACCGCAGGAGATCTACGCCAACATCGAGAATGCGATGCTGGCCAATCCTACGGTCAGCGGCATCCTGTCGCTGGAGTGCTGCTCCACGCCGCCCGCGGGCGAGTACGTGAAGCGTAACGATCTGGGTGACGAAGTGACGGTGGTTGGCTTCGACGAGCTGCCGGCGACACTGCAGCTCATCCAGGAAGGGTTCATCGCGGGCAGCGTCAGCCAGGCGCCGGAGCGTCAGGGTTTTGAAGCGGTCAATATGCTGGTTCAATTCCTGAATGGCGAAGAGCTGAGTGATGTTGACACCGGGATTGAGGTGATCGACCTGTCCAATCTGGACAAGTATCTGGGCGAGGACGCAAGCGCTGCCGGTGATTCGGCCAGCGGCTTCACGCTATCGCCAGAGATTGCAGCGCGGGTTGCCAGCGGCGAACCGCTGCGCATCTACGTCTCCTACCACGACGTCTCCAACGAGTTCGCGCCGTTCCTGCGTTCCGGCGTTGAGCAAGCGGCCGCCGAGCTGGGCGTCGAGGCGGAGTTCGTCGGGCCGGTCGGCTCCGACGCCGAAGCCCAAATCGCCGAGCTGGAAAGCCTGGCGTTGGCTGGGGTCGACGGGTTCGCCATTTCGTCGGTCAGCACTGACGCGCTGGCGCCCATGATCAACCGCCTCCTCGAAGAAGGGATCCCGGTTGTGACCTACAATACCGACAACCCTGACAGCTCCCGTCTGGCCTTTGCCGGACAGGATTTGATCACCTCAGGTTATGAGGCGGCCAAGGTGTTGGCAGAGCTGATGGACGGTGAGGGCGATGTCATCATCACCACCCTCGACGCGGCCGCTCAGTGGTCAATTGACCGTGAGACGGGCGCCCGTGACGGCTTCTCGGAGTATCCGGGCATCAACATCCTGACGACCGTCAACACCGGCACGGAACCGCAGGAGATCTACGCCAACATCGAGAACGCGATGCTGGCCAATCCTACGGTCAGCGGCATCCTGTCGCTGGAGTGCTGCTCCACGCCGCCCGCGGGCGAGTACGTGAAGCGCAACGATCTGGGTGACGAAGTGACGGTGGTTGGCTTCGACGAGCTGCCGGCGACACTGCAGCTCATCCAGGAAGGGTTCATCGCGGGCAGCGTCAGCCAGGCGCCGGAGCGTCAGGGTTTTGAAGCAGTCAATATGCTGGTTCAATTCCTGAATGGCGAAGAGCTGAGTGATGTTGACACCGGGATTGAGGTTATCGACCTGTCGAACCTCGACAAGTATCTTGGTCAGTAGTCGGTAGCTAGTCGAAACAGAGTATGATGCCAGAGGTAGGCGAGTCGATCTCGCCTACCTTTGGCCAGTTGACACGAAGGGACGGATCATCCACTATGGCTGACATGGACATTCCAGTCATCGAACTGCGCGGGATTACGAAACAGTTCCCCGGCGTTCTGGCGTTAGATAAGGTTGATCTGTCTGTGAACGCTGGCGAAATCCATGCGGTGATCGGAGAGAACGGCGCGGGCAAGTCGACGATGATGAACATCCTCGCCGGTGAACTACAGCCCGACGGCGGTGAGATCTACTTCTATGGCGAACCGACTGAAATCGCCAATCCATCCGCCTCACAGAATATGGGGATCAGCGTTGTCTATCAGGAACTGGCCCTGTGCCCAAACCTCAACATCGCTGAAAACATCTCTCTCTCCCTTGCTGCCAAATCCAACCCTTACGGATTGGTCAATCGAAAGCAGTTTGATCGCGTGGCCACAGACGTGCTTGAGCGTCTGGGCATGATCGGGGTCGATTTACGCCAGCAAGTAGACGGACTGCCGGTGGCCGAGCAGCAAATGGTCGAGATCGCCAAGGCGATATCCGGGCCGCTCAAGGTTCTCATACTAGACGAGCCGAACTCGGCGCTGACCACCGAAGAAACAGAGCATCTCTTTGCCGTGCTGCGCCAGCTAGCCGCAGAAGGCGTCGCCATCATCTACGTCTCGCACCGTCTTGAGGAAGTGCTGGACCTGTCGGATCGCATCTCGATTCTGCGCGATGGTCAATACGTTGATACGCTCAATGCGGCTGATACATCGGTCGATGAGCTGATCAGCAAGATGGTTGGGCGGGTGGTCGATGATCTTTTCCAGCGCGCCATTGAAGTCGATGTTGAGGATGAGGTCCTCTTTGCATTGAAGGATCTGGGCAGCACCGACCTGCTGAAGGAAATCTCGTTCGAACTACGCAAGGGCGAGGTGCTCGGCATTGCCGGTCTGCCGGGCGCGGGCAAGGATGAACTGGTGGAGTGCTGCTTCGGCCTGCGCCCCTATGACGGTGAGATTGAGATCGCCGGCGAACCGACGTCCATTCGCTCGCCAGCCGAGGCGATCGGCCACGGGCTGGCCTTTATCCCGGCCGACCGTCGCTCGTCCGGCGCACTGTCACTGCTTGGCGTTGACAGCAATATAGTCGCCGCCAACCTGCCTGCTGTCAGCAGGGCGGGCCTGCTTAGCAAACGATTGATTCAGGGTGTCGGCAGCGACTACGTTCGTAACCTCGACATCCGCATTGCCAGCCTCGGCCAGCAGATGGGAACGCTCAGTGGTGGGAATCAACAGAAAGTCATTTTGGCCCGCAGTTTGGTCACCGAACCGCTGATCCTGCTACTCCATGAGCCCACCCGCGGAATTGATGTTGGGGCGAAAGCTGAAATCTACCGCATTCTCCAGGAACTTGCGGCGGACGGCGTGGGCATCCTCATTGTTTCGTCGGAGCTGCCGGAGCTGATTGGTCAATGCGATCGCATTATTGTCATGCACGAAGGACGGATAACTGGCGAGTTTGACAGGGACGAGGCCGAGGAAGAACCGATTCTGGCCTGCGCCATGGGCCAGATGACTCACTTTCCGTCTTGACCTCGTTAGTGCCGCAGCCGCGTCTTGTCGTGCCTTACGTACACAAGGGGGTACTGCCTTGAATGATCAAGAGAAACCGGTAATCACGGTGGTGGGTAGTTTTGCTGTGGGCATGACCTTACGCACACAGCGGATGCCCATCTTTGGCGAAACGCTGCTTGGGTCCGACTTTGACATGGGGCCAGGCGGCAAGGGGTCGAACCAGGCAGTCGGCGCGGCAAGACTTGGCGCTGCGGCCCAGTTTGCCGGCATCATTGGCGATGATAAGCTGGGCGAGATTGCGACCGACCTGTACGCAGCGGAAGGCGTCGACACCACCAACCTGCACAAGACGACCGACGCCGCGACCGGCGTTGGGTTTATCATTCTCAACGAAGCCGGCGAGAACGGTATCATTCTCGACATGGGCGCCAATGAACTGATGGACGCCGCCTTTGTCGACGGTCTGGAGTCACAGATTGCCGCGAGTGATGTTGTCATGTCGGTGCTGGAGCTGCCGGTGGAAGCGGCCGCCCGGGCCATGGCGCTTGGAAGGAAGCATGGCGTGCGCACCATCCTGAACCCCGCCCCGGCAACCTACCTGAGCGACGACGTACTGAAGAACGTCGATTACCTGACGCCGAACGAGACCGAGCTGCGCATCCTGCTGGGCCTGGCGCCAGACGATCCCACACCCACCATCGACCTTGCCCGACAGCTGCGCGAAAGGGGCGTGGGCAACCTGATTGTCACGCTGGGCGAAAAAGGAGCCCTGGTATTCTCCGACGACGGCATCACGGAACTGCCTGGTCTGTCGGTGAATGTGGTAGATACGACGGGCGCGGGTGATGCGTTCAATTCCGGACTGGCCGTCAAGCTGGCTGAAGGCGCATCAGTTCTGGAGGCCGTACGATACGCCACCTGCGTCGGCGCATTGGCCTGCACGGAGCTTGGGGTCATTCCTTCCCTGGCGTTTCGGAAAGACGTGGACGACCTGTTTGAGAAAACCTATCAATAGGCTGGACGAGATAGAGCGACTAAGCAAAGGACGAGAGCACAATGAATCGAGGCAAACTACTCAACTCTGAACTGAACTATGCCATCGCGTCGATGGGTCACGGCGATTTGATGATCGTCTGTGATGCCGGCTTTCCCATTCCCGCAGATGTCTGGAGGATCGACCTGGCCATCGTCCAGGATGTCCCCGACCTGGAGACCGTTCTGACCGCCGTGAGTGATGCCTTCATCGCCGAGAAGGTGTCCTACGCATCCGAGATGGCGGAGAATAATCCGCCGCTGCTGGAGACGGTGCAGCGGATATTTGCCGCCAGCGACCACGATCCGATTCCCCACGAGACCATCCTCAACGAGATGGCCGTCCAGGCCAAAGTGATCGTGCGCACTGGCGCGTTTGATCCGTGGGGCAACATCCTGCTCTACTCCGGTGTCGACGCGCCCGTCTGGTTCGCGCGGCCGGGCGTGGTTGTGCCTGAGGTGTACGCCAAACGTGTGGAGCAGATGCTAAAGGGCGATTCGAGTTAGAAGCCAAACCCATCCGTTCAACAAGAGACGCTGGTAGTCCCTCGACTGCCAGCGTCCTGTCATGGCCACCACGAGTCCCCTGGCATTCGATTGACACAACGATGGCTACCTCCTATAATGGGCTTTGTAATTACATAGTTACAAAACTTCGCGCACGTCTATGAGTTTGACGACCGAAAGGTGACCTGTGACACGCTTTCTCTTGCACCGGCAGCAGCCGGATATCGGAGCGGTGGACGTCGTCCAGAAGCTTAGTTAAGGAACAGCAACCCATGACCATAACCCAATCATCTGACATTACCCCCCGCGAGCGCGTGCTAACGGCGCTGCGCCACGAGCAGCCGGACCGTGTGCCGGTCGACTTTCTGGCGACGCCGGAGATCTGGCAGCGTCTGCTCGACGAGATCAAGCCGGACGTAGCGGCCGTCGGTCACTCCGACTACTTCGACCCGGCCTGGGAAGCGATCCTGCGCCACTTCGAAGTTGACTGCCGGGTGCTGTCTTACGACCAGTTCTTCGCGCCGCCGGCCTCTCTCATCCATGAAGGGGCCAAAATCGAGTGGTTTGAAGCGCTAAGCCGGTCGACACCCAACCGCATGTGGCGGCAGCATCTGCCCAGCGACGACTACTACGATCTGTGGAGCCATCACATTCGTATCGTCCAGAACCAGTCGGGTAACTATGAAGAGTTCGCCACCTGGCCGCTGAGCACGGCGACGAGTGTTGAAGAACTTGAGAACCATCCCTGGCCGGAGCCGGACTGGTGGGACTTCAGCCCCATTCCCGGCATCATGGCCCAGCTGGACGAGTATGAGGAGTACCATATTCGTTTTCGCATAGGCTCTGTGTTTGAGATCGCCTGGCAGCTGCGGGGCATGCAGGAGTTCCTGATGGATCTACCGCTGCAGCCGGAGTACCCGATCTACATCATGAACCGGCTGACCGACATCTACGTCGAGAATACACGGCGCGTTCTGGAACTGGCGGGTGATCGCCTGGACATGGTCTACTTCTACGATGATGTCGCCACCCAGAACTCATTGATGATTTCCAAGAAGATGTGGGAGCAGTACGTCCGCCCGTGCCACGAGCGAATCATCGCTGTCGCCAGGGAGTACAACACACCCGTCATGTACCATTGCGACGGGGCACTCTATCCGCTGTTGGAAGGCATGGTGGAGATGGGCGTCGATTTACTCAACCCGGTGCAGGCCGACGCCAAAGGGATGGAGCCGGAGAAGCTGAAAGCTGAATTCGGCGACCGCCTGAGTTTTCACGGTGGCATCGACATCATCAAGACGCTGCCACGCGGCACCGTTGAGGATGTCAGGAACGAGATCGCCGAACGCATCCGCGTGCTCGGCAAAGATGGCGGCTACGTCCTGGCCTCCTCCCACCACATCCAATCCGACACCCCCCTGGAGAACGTGTTTGCCATGTACGACGTGGCGAACCGTCTCTACAAATAGAGAGGCAACAAGATGAGTCGCGAAGACGAAATCCTGGACGGTTTGTACGACAATACGCTCAATGGCATCGCTAAACCGGTTGTAGATATGACCAGAGAAGGGCTGGAGCTGGGCATGGACCCGCTTGTCCTGCTGTTTGACGCCCTGATTCCTGCGCTGGAAGAAGTCGGTCGCCTGTTTGAAATTGGCGAGTACTTTGTGCCGGAAATGCTCATTGCCGCCAAGGCGATGTCGGGCGCTATGGAAGTGCTGCAGCCGCTGATTGCCGAAAGCGGAGCCGAGCCGTTGGGCACGTTCTTGATGGGCACAGTCAAGGGCGATATCCACGACATCGGCAAAAATCTGTGTAACATCATGCTGGAAGGTGCGGGCTTCACCGTCATCGACATTGGCGTGAATGTTGCCCCGGAAACGTTTGTCGAAGCGATTCTGGAGCACAAGCCGGACGCGGTGGGGATGAGCGCCTTCCTGACCACCACCATGCCGATGTTCAAGACCAATATTGAGGCGATTGAGGCGGCGGGACTGCGCGACAAGGTGAAGATCCTGGTCGGTGGCGCGCCGGTCACCCAGGAGTATTGTGACGTGGTTGGCGCAGACGGATTTGCGCCGGACGCCAACTCGACCGTACGCCTGACCAAGCAACTGCTGGGCCTGCCTGCCTAGGCCAGCCACCAGCAAGCGAGCAGAAGACGCATTATGGAAACGATCATCAGTTCCAAAACGAAGACGGTCATCATCAGCCCTGACCGGCCGTTTACCATCATCGGTGAGCGCATCAATCCGACCGGCCGCAAGCTACTGGCCAGGGAGATGGCTGAGGGCGACTTGAGCCGTGTGACACGGGACGCGCTGGCGCAGGTTGAAGCCGGAGCGCACATCCTCGACGTGAATGCCGGTATCCCTCTCATCGATGAGGCGGCCGTCCTGGCCGAAGCGATCCGCATGGTGCAGTCGGTCACCGACACACCGATCTCGATCGACTCATCCGTGATCGAGGCGCTCAAGAGCGGCCTGGAAGCGTATGAGGGCAAGGCGCTGGTCAACTCGGTTACAGGAGAGGAAGAGCGCATGGAGGCTGTGCTGCCGCTGGTCAAAAAGCATGGCGCGGCCGTTATCGCTATCTCCAACGACGAGACCGGTATCTCCGAAGACCCGGAGGTTCGCTTCGCCGTCGCCAGGCGGATCATCGAACGCGCCCAGGATCACGGCATCCCGAAAGAAGATGTCATCGTTGACCCGCTCATTTTCCCGGTTGGCGCGGTGCCCACTGCGGGTCCGCAGGTTTTCCGACTGCTGCGCATGATCCGCGAGGAGCTGGGTGTCAACACGACAGGCGGCGCCAGCAACGTGTCGTTCGGCCTGCCGAACCGCCCGGCCATCAATGCCCACTTTCTGTCGATGGCCATCGCCCACGGGCTGACCTCGGCCATCACCAATCCCATTGAGGAGCGCATCAAGGAAGCGATCCTGGCGGCCGATATGCTTGCTGGGCACGATCCCAACTGCATGAACTGGATCCGGGCCAACCGGAAGCCGGCAGCAGCGGGCGAAGGGCGGACGTCGACCCGCAAGGCGCGACCTCGCCCCGGCAGTTAGGTCACAGCCAATGGCCGAAAACAACACCCCCGGCACCGGCATGGTGTCCATCGACTTCCAACCATACGACAAGCAGACCCGCGTGCCTGCCGGTGTGACGCTGTTCAACGCCGCCAACTGGGTTGGCCTGGCGATTGACAGCACCTGCGGGGCCAAGGGCACCTGCGGCAAGTGTAAGGTTCAGATTCTGTCTGGTCATGAGGGCATGACGGCTGCCGACCAGAAGGTGTTTTCGCCTGAGGAGCTTGCCGAAGGGTGGCGGCTGTCGTGTCGCACCGACATTGAGCATGACGTCGTCTGCCACGTTCCGCGCCTGATGGGCAACCCGAAAGCGGCCTTGATGGGGTACGGGCGGCACGTCATCTTGTCACCCAATGTCCACAAGGTCTTTCTGAAGCTGGCCCCGCCATCGCTGGACGATCAGCGCAGCGACATCACGCGCGTGGCTGACGCGCTGGATGATGAGGGGTTTGCGGTCACCTACAGCCTGGCGCTGCTGCGGGCTCTGCCCCAGACCTTGCGTTCGGCGTCATGGGCCGTTACGGCTGTCATCGTAGGTGATGAGCTGATCGCCGTGGAGCCGGGCGACACTACAATGCAGAGCTTTGGCCTTGCTTTTGACATCGGCACGACGACCGTTGTGGGGACGTTGATCGACCTGCAGCGCGGCGCACAGGTGGCGGTGCGGTCTGTCCTCAATGGCCAGGCTCCGTATGGAGCCGACGTCATCGCCCGCATCAGCCACGGCATGACCACGACCGACGGTCTGGATGAGTTGACCCGTGCGGTGCTCGGCTCGCTCAATGATCTGACCAGCTCCTTGCTGGCCGAAGCCGCTGTCGACCCGGCCAACGTGTACGAAGCCGTGCTCGCTGGCAACGCGACCATGCTCCATTTGGCGCTGGGCATCGACCCGGAACCGATTGGCGTGGAGCCATTCATCCCGACGATTGAGGAACCGGTTGATCTGGCGGCGGCCGATATCGGTCTGGCCATTCACCCGCAGGGGCGCGTCCATTGTCTGCCCCATCTGGGTGCCTACGTTGGCGCCGACCTTGTGGCAGGACTTCTGGCAACCGGACTGGCCCGCGACGAAGGTGTGCGCTTGCTGGTCGATGTCGGCACCAACGGTGAAATCATTCTTGGCTCACAGGAACGGACCGTGGCCACGGCGGCCCCGGCAGGCCCCGCGTTCGAGGGAGCGCAAATTCTACACGGCATGCGCGCCAGTGATGGGGCGATTGAAGGCGTGGTCATTACGCCTGAAGGCATTTCGCTGCAAGTGATCGGCGACGTGGCGCCGGTCGGTCTGTGTGGGTCCGGTTTGCTGGATGCAGTTGCCCAACTACGCTTGACAGACCTGATCGGCCCAACCGGGCGCTTCATGGCCGTCGACGAGGTACAGGCGCGTTTCGGTCCGGAGCTGGCCGAGCGCATTATCGTCGATGAGAAGGGCATGCGCTCCTTTGTGCTGGCGACGGCCGCCGAGAGTGGTCACGGCCAGCCTGTCGTGCTGACCCAGCGTGACATTCGCGAGTTACAGTTCGCCAAAGGGTCGATTGCCGGCGGCATTGCCGTCCTGATGGACGAGCTGGGCGTGACCACCGACCAACTGGAAGCGGTCTATCTGGCTGGTTCTTTCGGCAGCTACATCAATCCGCAGAGTGCCCGGATCATCGGCCTGGTGCCCCCGGTGCCAGTGGAGCGCATTTCGGCGGTGGGCAACGCAGCCGGGGAAGGGGCCAAGATGGCCTTGTTGTCGTTCCGCGAACGGCAGTCGGCGTGGGCGCTGGTCGATATCGTGGAATACCTGGAGCTGTCTGGCCGCGCAGATTTTAACGACTCATTTATGGCCGTGTTACAATTCCCTGAACTGGACGATCTCAACCTGGAAGAGGCGTCGCCGTCCGGCGCCGCCGTCAATGCCTCGGCATGATGGTGTTGTGATGGTTGACCAGAGCAGCAGCAATGACCGAATATCAGATCATCAACTGGCGGGATATCCCGGTTCAGGTGCGAGTCCGGGTCGGACGCGAGCGGCATTCGCAACTGTTGTCGGAGCGGTTCCAGGCCGCCGCCAGGCGAGCCGCTTACCGGGGTCGGGCGATCACCGGCGACGCCTACATGTCCGCCTGGAACAGCACGCCCTGGCAGAGCCACACCGCCCCGCTCGACGAGGCGCTGCCGGTAATTGTGGCGACCATCGAGAGCGACTATCCACCCGAGCGACTTCTTCTGCTGATTGACAATAAAGGATTCAAAGCGAGCAACCACGATGACAGTTGAGTACCAGATATTCTATTGGCGAGACATTCCGGCTCAGGTGCGAGTCCGGAGCGAAGACAAGAAAGTGTCGCGCCCGCTGGCCCACCGCTTTCAGGTAGCCATCGACGAAGCAGCCATGCAGTCCGGCGCGACCGAGTCGGGTGCGTACCTGGAGGAGTGGCGGACCTCGGAATGGCAAACGCGTGACGGCGAGTTGGAGTCGGTAGCCGATGGGCTGGTAGCCGAGCTTGAGGCCCGGTACAGTGGCGCGGTCGTGCGCGACCTGGTTAAGCAGGGGGGGTACGAGTCGGCCGCTGCGCAGTAACGCTGCGACCCGTCGCACCAAGGAGCACAGCAAACCATGCTGCAATTTCTGCAGAACTATCCCCGAGCTATGGAGTCGATCTACGACGGTGTCTACGTGCTGGTCAAGCCGTTCAAGCGCTGGCTGCGCCCCGACGGACCGTTTGAAGGGTTGATGATCTGGGGCGAAGAAGTGGGCAAAGGAGCGGTCTTCGACTGCCAGATGTGTGGTCAGTGCATTCTCCACAGCACCGGCATGACCTGCTCCATGACCTGCCCCAAGAATTTACGCAACGGACCCTGCGGCGGCGTGCGTGAGAATGGCCATTGCGAAGTGAAGCCGGAGATGCCCTGCGTCTGGGTGCAGGCGTACGAACGCTCCCTCGATATGCCCACATACGGCCATGAGCTGATCCAGATTCAGCCGCCGGTCGACAAGCGGCTGGAAGGCAGTTCGTCATGGATCAACATGCTGTACGATTTGGACACGGTCGTGCCGAAAGGGTGGCAGGCACCCACGGCGACGACCGAACCCTAGGCGGCAACGGATCGATGCAACTCAAATCATTCACCGAAGGCCGGTTGGAACGCGTCCTGCGCTCCGGTCGCTTTGCTGTAACCTCGGAACTGAACCCACCCGACAGCGCCGACCCGGAGGACGTCTACTCGTCCGCCCTCGTGCTGTCCAGCGTCTGTGACGCCATCAACGCCGTCGATGCCTCCGGGGCCCACTGCCACATGTCCAGCGTGGCCATCTGCGCGCTGCTGGTGAGGGCGGGCTACGAGCCTGTCTTCCAGATCACCTGTCGCGATCGAAACCGGATTGCCATCCAGGGCGATCTGCTGGGTGCGGCGGCAATGGGTGTCCACAACGTCCTGTGCATTACCGGCGACGACGTTTCCGCAGGAGACCAGCCCGAAGCCAAGCGGGTCTTTGACTTCGACTCCATTCAGCTGCTCAACACGGCGCGGATTATGCGCGACGACGGTGTTTTCCTCAGCGGCCGTAAGCTGACCACGCCACCCAAACTGTTCCTGGGCGCGGCGGCCAACCCGTTTGTGCAGCCGTTCGACTGGCGGCCGCTGCGGCTGGCCAAGAAGGTCGCTGCCGGAGCCAGCTTCATCCAGACCCAGTACTGCTTCGACATCCCGCGGCTGGAGCAGTTCATGGGGGCGGTCCGCGACATGGGCTTGCACGAGAAGGTCTACATTCTGGTCGGCGTGGGGCCGCTGCGGTCGGAGAAAGCGGCCGAGTTTATGCGTACCAACGTGCCCGGCGTGCGTATTCCGGACGAGATCGTGGAGCGGCTGCGCAAGACGCCCAAGGAGAAGAAACAGGCCGAGGGCAAGCGTATTTGCGTGGAGATGATTCAGCAGGTGCGGGAGATCGAAGGCGTAGCCGGCGTCCATGTCATGGCGTACCGGCAGGAAGAGTTGGTGGCTGAGATTATCGAAGAGGCGGGCCTGCTGCCGCGACCGCTGCGCGCCGGGGCCACCGAGGCGATGCAGGAGAACGCCGGACGACGCACCACGATCCGGCGCTAGGCAAAGTTCACTCGCCACCACGGGCGAGGTGTGGTCAATGTGACAGGTCGGCCAGCTTATGGTCGGCCTGTTTTTTTGCCTCGCGGTACTCTCCGGCGTAGATCGCCTGGCAGTGGGCCAGGTAGGCGGGCGTCGAGATGGACGGCACGGCCGACTTGGGTCCTTCATCGCGCAAGGTCTGCGTGCGGTTGAGCACCTTGACCCCGGCGGCCAGGGCCGCCATGTAATCGGCGCGTTGGACGGCCGATGTGTCGTTGAGCAGGCGCAGCGCGACTTCAGCATTGCGCGTGGCGATGTAGTCGAGCAGCTTCTCGCCCCGCTCCCGGCTGGCCACACTACGCGGGTCCTGGCCCAGCACACCGTCCAGCGGCTCAGCGGCATCGACCGCGTCCAGCCGGATCAGCTCCGGGCGCAGCGCCCACAGCAGCGATGTCTCCCCTTCCCCAGCGTGGTCGCCCTTGTAGCCGATGTCGGTGGTCATGTCATACTCGGTCACCGGCAGGATGGTGACGGGCGAGCGGCCCATGACGGTCAGCGCCGCCCGCTTCAACGTCAGCGTTTGCGCCAGCCCGAAATGGCCCGTAAAGGCCACGATGACCTTGAACCCCATCGCCCCAAACTGCTCGAACGTGGCCACGAGAAGCGGCTCGATCACGTCGATAGGCAGGTCGAGCGTGTAGGGGTATGGCACGCCGCCGACGGCCGCATAGGAGACAGGCGCCAGCACCGCGTCTGCTTTGTCGGCCGTCGCCGCGCCGATTCCTTCGGCCACAATGCCATCCAGCCCGACCGGCAGATGATAACTGTGCCATTCGATGGTGCCGAAGGGCAGGACGAGGAGAGGACGAGCAGCCAGCCGAGCGGCAATCTCTTCCGGGAATAACGTTTCCAGACGATAGGTGGTCATAAGTTACTCAAATTGGACGACGGTGCGGATGCCACCTTGCGGCCCATTGCCGGCAAAGACATTGGGTACGTCTTCCAGGCGAACGTTGGCTGTGTGGAGTTCGTCCAGCTTCAGCCGGTCGGTCATATACAGATCGGCGAACATCGGCAGGTCGAGCGAGGGGTGGATATTGCCGTAGATGCAGCCAAGAATGCGCTGCTGCTGGCTCATGAACTTGCGCGGGAAGAAGGGCAGCGTTGCGTCGCGAGCGGCCGCTCCGACGAGCGTCAGCGCCCCGCCACGCGCCAACATGTCGACTGCCTGGAGCATCAACTCCGGCAGGCCGACGACCTCAAACACATGGGCCACTCCACGACCGCCGGTCAGTTCCCTGACCTGGACCACGCTGTCCTCGCGCCGGCTGTTGATGACATCTGTCGCCCCGAAATCCCGCGCCAACTCCAGATTGGCGTCGTTGATGTCGATGGCGATGATCTGCGTGGCCCCGGCCAACTGCGCGCCCTGAATGATGTTGAGGCCGACGCCGCCGCTGCCGATGACGGCCACACTGTCGCCGGGCTGAACGGCTGCCGTGTAGAGTGCCGCGCCCACACCTGTGGCCACCGCGCAGCCGAGCAGCGCCGCCTTGTCCAGCGGAATGTCCGATCGCACCTTGACCGCGCCGCCGGATGGAACGACCGCATAAGGGCTGAACGTCCCGGCGTTGAGCATCACATTCAGCGGCTCGCCTTGCCAGAAGATCCGCGGGTCGGCCGTCCCCTGCACATTCTCGCACAGATCGGAGCGGCCGCTCAGACAGTGGCGGCAGGCCATGCATTTCGCCTGCCAGTTGACAACGACATGGTCCCCGGGCTTGACATGACTGACCCGCTCGCCAATCTGCTCCACCACGCCGGCTCCTTCATGGCCCAGGATGACCGGGCAGGCGCGGGCGTCGCGCATGTAGCCGATGTCGGTGTGGCAGATGCCACTAGCTACCATTCGAATCATGACTTCGTCGGGGCCGGGATCATGAACGTCCACGTCGGTCAGAATGGGCAGTTGGCCCAGTTCGGGCAGGACAATGCCGGGAGCTGTTCGCATGGTTGTTACCTCGTTCGTTGCTAAGCGGGCCGCCGGTTCAGGCCGGTGTTGGCTGTTGGCCCCGGGCAATCGCTTCTGCTTTGGCGAGCATGGCGTCGGCCATCGCTGCGATCTCAACCCTCTCTTCGTCGGTGGCCGAGTCGACGATCGCGTCGACCAGCGCCTGGCATTGCGCCCGGACTGCTTTCGGGTCTGGCTCTTCGCCCCGTGCCTTCTGCAGCTCCTGCAGCCAAAGGTTGCCATAGTGAGCGTGGATCGTCTCGTCCGCCCAGTCGAAGTCCATGTCGTGCTGGCTCATCGCGTCGTCATACTCCATGAACTTGTCGCGTCGCTTTGGCTTCTTGTTGATGTTCTTCGTCTCAAAGAAGTAGAGCATGCCCAGCCGCGTAATCGGGTCTTCGTCCTTGGCCGCGTCATAGATGTAGGTGCCCAGCGGAATCTCGTCCTTGCTGAAACCCCAGTCCATGAGCCGCTCGTAGCCCATGCGGCAGTGGCGCGATTCATCATACGTCCAGCGGCTGGCGTCTACCAGGAACTCCCAGGGCAGCACGCTGGAGAAGGCGTAGGTAAAGGCGCTGCACGCCTCCACCGCCCACACTTCGTTGATATGGCTGACCGCACTGCGCATTTGCAGACTCAATCCTTCGCCATATGGATAGTCGGGCACGATGACGTCGGGCCAGTAGAAGCGAACGCGAGGGTAGGCGGTTTCGCGAGCGGGGACCTGCGCCACGGCGAACGGCTTGCGACCGTCCAGCACCAGCGCTTTGTCCGCCGCCGTCGCCTCCACCTTATCCAGTCCAATGCCGCCGAGCGCATCGAGATGGCTCTGGAGACTCTTTACCCAGGCGTTGGCCGCTGCCAGATCGTCCGGATAGGCGGCCAGCATCTCGTCGCGGTATGACTCCAGCATATCGATCTGGTGTTCCTTGTCACGCAGCGCCTGAGTCATGAAGCGGATGCTCGGCCCATCGCCGATGACGTCAGCCAGATCGAGGTAGTGACGATACGCGTTGGCCAGCGCAGGCTTGAACACCTCGACGAGCGACAGGTAGAACGCCAGCGCGCTGGGAGCATTGCGCGCCTCTTCGAGGAACTGGATGAGTGGCTCTTCCCCTTCCTGGCTCACCAGGCGCGACGGGTAGCGCAGCTCGAAGACGCGGCTGCGCATGGCGTCGCCCGCCTGTGCATCTTCCCACATCATCTTGGCGTATTCGGTCTTGAGGAGCAGGGGGGAGGTGGCCGCAATCCAGCCCGCTTCCGAGGTCAGCAGTGACCGCTCGCAGAAATAGAATCGTTTGAGAATAACGGCTGTATCGTAGCGCATCAGCCGGGCGCGTTCGTTGTTGATTGTTAGGTAGGTCATTCGATCTCCTGGATCCATAAGGTTTCAATAGGCGTCAGTCAGCTGCCCTCCAACGGTTCAGGGAGTCGATCTGCGGGCTGCAAGGAGTGTCGCCTCGCCCATGATTTTGGAAACTGGTGAAGCGAAGGTCAAGCGGGCTTTGTAATTACTTAGTAATGAAGCCGGCCACGGGTTGCCAATGGCCGCGGCCGGCAAGTTGCGGCGGCTATTCGACGATCGGGGGAACGTCGTTGTCGGCGATCATGCGGCGGCGTTCGACGTAGGCGGGCAAAGCGACCTGGCCCTCGCCCATAAACCATGCGTTGGGATCGGTGCTGGCTACGAGGGCAATGTTGGCCCACGGGTTGAAGGAGCCGGAGCGCACCACCACCTTGGCCCGGTGGGCGACGTCGTTGACCAACGCCTCGTGAGTGGTCAGCTTGAAGACCGCGCCGGAGCCGGTGTAGATGTCGGTCAGCGACTCGTACAGCGGCTTGTTCATTTCGAGGATATCACCTGCAAAATGGACTTCCTCGACAAACATCTCCTGGCGCAAGACGCGCAAGATATCGAGCACGTCCGGCATGCCTTCGTAGAAGCCGAGATCAATGCGATTGGCGTCGGCAGGAATGGGAAAGCCTGCGTCGGTGACGAGCAAAATGTCAGAGTGGCCAAGGGTGGCCAGCGCTGCGGCCAACTCGGGATGCAGAATACGATTGGGTCTCATGGTGTATCTCCTGTTTCAGCAACCGGACTCGTTACCGGATGCGTCGATTCAAAGTCAGTCTACGATTGATCAGCCAGAAACGCTTCTACTTCATCGCGCGTGTGGTAGGAAGGCACCGTGTCCCAGCGGGTGCAGCACAATCCGGCGACCGCGTTGCCGAAGCGGGCAGCGTCGGCAACCGGGAGGCCATCCAGCAAGCCGGTGGCCAGGGAGGCGTTGAAGCTGTCGCCCGCGCCGTTGCTGTCGACGATGCCGGCAATGTCGAAGGCGGCCACATTCGTCACGCCTTCGGGCGTGACAATCATGCTGCCGCGCTCACCGAGTGTGACGAGCACCATACGGCAGCCGCGGTTCAACAGCGCCTTGGCCAGTTCCACTTCGTCCGCTTCGTCGCCCGGCAGCATGCCGAGGCAGACGCGCAGTTCCGTCTCATTCGGCGTCAGGATGTCGACAGCCGACAAATCCACGTCGCGCAAATCATAGGCGGGGGCCGGATTCAGAATGACAGTCGCTCCGGCCTCGTGCCCTACGGTCGCGGCATGGAGCGCCGTTTCGAGCGGGATTTCCAGCTGGATCAGAACGACATCGTCCGGCCCCAGATCAGATGCTGCCGCATCGACAGCATCCGGTGAAAAGAGCTGGTTGGCCCCGATGTCGATGGTGATAATGTTGTGGCCGTCGCTGGACTTGATGATGAAGCCCGCGCCGGTAGCCAGCTCTTCGTGGCTCTTCAGATGATCAATGTTGACGCCTTCTTCGATCATCAGGTCGCGGAAGGCGCGGCCAAAATCGTCGTCGCCGATGGAGCCGACGAACTGGACGTCTGCTCCCAGGCGGGCCGCTTGCACGGCCATGTCGGACCCTTTGCCGCCGTAGGCGGTGCGGAAGTTCCTGGCGAGAATCGTTTCGCCTTTCATGGGGATGCGCTCGGTGTCCATGACCAGGGCAACGAGATAACTGCCGATAATGACAAGACGACCGTTTGCTTCAGTGCTCAACTTGGGTGCCTCCTTATGGGGTAGGTGGGTGGCTCACTTCATCTGTCGGGCAGTAAGTTCCAGGATATGCCCTCGCTAGCCAGGATATTCGTCAATAATGACGTTGCCCGTGCTGCTGCCGATCAGTTCAGCGCCGGCGTTCAGCAGTTCGACGGCTCGCTCGTAACTGTTGACCTTGCCCGAGGCTTTGACGCGGCTGTTGGTACCCTCGGTGACCGACCGAATGAGCGACATGTCTTCCGGTGTGGCCGGGATGCCGCCCTCTCCCCAGCCGCTCGAGTTCTTGATCCAGTGGACATTGCCTTCGGTCAGCAGCTGGACGGCGTGACGCTTCTCCTCTTCGCTGTAGAGGAAGCCAAACTCAAGCATCGCCTTTACTTCCAGCCCGTCGGCCGCGCGGACCAGCGCTGCGCCTTCCTCGCGGAACTCATCATACATACCGGAGCGATAATAGCCCATGTTCGGCTCGTAATCGATGGTGTCAGCGCCGAGGGCGATGCACTCGCGGATCAGAGCGATCTTCCCGTGGAGGCTTTCGCCGCCCATAGGCAGGCCAATGCAGGTGGCGACCATCGTGTCGGTCCCGCGGAGGATCTCCTTAGCCATCGGCACCCAGCACATCTGCACCATCGTGGCGTCGAAGCCATATTCACCGCACGTCTCGACGTGGGCGGCAATCTCGTCTCGTGTCGATTGGGGTCTGACGTTTGTGTACTGAATGAGCTTGGCCAACTCTGACCTGGACAACTGTCGGGCGTCAAACTTTGTCTGTGTTTGCATCCTGATTCACCTCCTGCTTCGCTGCTATCAGCCAGATGGATATTGTAACTATGTAATTACAAAGTATAATTGGATTAGCCTGTTTGTCAACCGAAATGCGCGGTTCGTACTGCCCTCGAACGCATGTTGTTTCACCACGGAGAGCAATGGACTGATGTAGCATTCGGCAGCGGTTGACCATCAAGCTGATTTTTCGTAAGATTACGTAAAGTTGGTCGCTGAGAAGAATCCTCGTTACGCAGGCTAGGAGAGACGTGAACCAGACAAACGGCAAGAAGCTGCATGAGGGACTGGAAACAATCAGCCCCGGAGCGGTGATCCGCAAGGACAGCCCTGTCCCGCTGCATCACCAACTGGAGCAGTTCTTGCGCGAAGGCATTGAGAACGGCCGCTTCCCTGCCAACGAACGCCTGCCCACGGAGCAAGAGTTGATGGAGTTCTTCGGCCTCAGCCGCACGCCCGTGCGCCAGGCATTGGGCAAGCTGACCAGCGCCGGCTTGGTCATTCGCAAGCGTTCCCTTGGGACCGTTGTGCTGCCCCATCGCTTCGAGGAACAGCTGCGTTCGCTCTCTACGTTTACGAAAGAAGTGAAAGGTCGCGGTCAGATCCCACGGGCCCATCTGGAGCAGTTTGCGGTTCAGACAGCCGATCCCAAGCGCGTCAAATATCTGAAGCTGGAGCAAGGGGCCAAGGTCTACTTTGTACAGCGGGTGCGCTACATCAACGATGATCCGGTCGGTGTTCTCAACTCCTACATTCCCGTGGCGGTGGCGCCCTACCTGCTGGAGACCGACTTCCAGGAGACCGGCCCCCGGCAATCGATCTACCGCGTCTTGTCTGACCGCCACAACATCAACCTGGTGAGGGCGACAGAGACGTTCAAAGCGGTGTTGCTGGATCGCAAAACGGCCGCGCTGCTCAACCACCCGCCCGACAGCCCCTTCCTGCTGCGCAGTCGCATCGCCTACGATGAAACGGATCGGCCTATTGCCTATGAGAACGGCTACTACAGCGTGTCCTATCGCATCGAGTGGGTGGGGGAAGAGATCGCCAATGTCGACTCTTTCATGACCGACGACCACAACGACATGCACCATCCTGAGCAGCACTAGCTCAACCGATCGCCCCATCTACAGAATCTTTCCCTGTGCGTCGCTTCGCTCTCTTGCGGCGTCTGTACAAAAATACCTAAATCTGACCGCCCCATTCATTCACTGTTGACAAAGCAAAACGATTGCTACTATAATGGCGCTATCGTTTTGTAACTACATAGTTACAAATTGCAGCTTTGTCTCTATGCAATGACAAAAGGAGCCCCGCCCAGACCGCTCCCCATTCGCGGTTTCTGGCGGCCAATAGGAGAGCATTTCATGGCGAACTTTGAGATCAGTTATCAGCCCTCACCTCCCCAACAGACGGACCTGGGAATCGGTTGTATCGGTTCCGGCTTCATCATGCGCGATGTGCAGTTGGTGGCCTACAAGAACGCGGGCCTCAATGTCGTAGCCATCGCCTCGCGGACGCCGGCCAACGCCCAATCTTGCGCAGACATTCACGCTATTGAGACCGTCTACGACTCGTGGCAGGAGCTGCTGGATGATGAGCGCGTGGCCATTCTTGATGTTGCCTATCCGCCAGATCAGCAGTTGGAGATCGTGCGCGAGGCGGTCAAGCGAGACCACATCAAGGGTATTCTGGCCCAGAAGCCGCTGGCGATGAACTACGCTGAGGCCAAAGAGATGGTCGATCTCTGCAACGAAGCCGGCGTGACCCTCTCCGTTAATCAGAACATGCGCTACGACCAGTCGATGCGTGCCCTGAAATCCTTGCTGGATCAGGGGGTTCTGGGCAAGCCGGTATTGGGCACCATTGAGATGCGGGCCATTCCCCATTGGCAGCCCTTCCTGGAGGGGTACGACCGCCTGACGATGCTCAATATGAGCATCCACCACATGGACATTTTCCGCTATCTGTTCGGCGATCCGGAGCGTGTCTACGCCAGCGTGACCGAAGACCCCCGGACTTCATTTGAGCACAAAGACGGCGTCGCCCTATATATTCTCGAATATGAGGACGGCTTCAGGGCGTCGGCCTGGGATGACGTCTGGACTGGGCCCGTGCGCGAAGGCGCCGCGGGCGATATCTACATCAAGTGGCGCGTCGAAGGCACAGAGGGCATGGCCCACGGCACCATCGGCTGGCCCAAGTATGGCGACAGCGACTCCCAGAGCACGCTCCAGTTCAGCACGAGGCAAGAGCCGAATATGTGGTTCACGCCCACCTGGCCGGAAACGTGGTTCCCCGATGCCTTCATCGGCCCGATGGCCCAGCTGATCAACGCGGTTGCCGCCGGCGAAACGTTGGAGCTGACAGGCGAAGATAATCTGAAGACCATGGCGCTGGTCGACGCAGCCTACAAGTCGGCCGACACCCACAACAGCGTGCGCATTGCCGACATGATGTAGACCGCAAGCAGCGGGGCTACTTCACCTGGCGCAGCGCACACCATGAATGGAACCGTATTGAGAGCAAGGTCTAGTTACCCAAAAAGGAGTTGGAAAACATGAAACTTGGCTTGATCAACTCAGTCTATTTCGGCACCGACATTGATGCGTTCGGTGAAGGAATCAAACTGACCAAAGAGATGGGTTTCGACAACATCGATATCTATCCGCAAGATGGTGAAATGTCGGAGGAGCAGTTCGAGAAGGTTATGAAGTATTCGAAGGAGTACGACATTCCGGTTCGCGCCGGCGTCGCCCTTATCTTCGGGTTCTTTTCGCCCAACGCTCCCGTGCGCGCATTCGCCAAGCAGTTGGGCCGCGACCTGGTCGACCTGACAGCCCGCATGGGCGCCCATAACATGCTCATCGTCAACGGTGAGTACTTCTGGCAGCTGGAAACCGGGTTCACCAAAGAGTGGATCTTCGACAACGCCGTTGAGGGCACGAAGGTTCTGGGCGAGCAGGCCGCCAAACACGGGCTGAAGATCGCCGTAGAGCTGGAGCCGTTCAAGATGTCGATTGTCAACAGCATCGACTCAATGGATGAGTTTCTGAACGCGGTTGGCATGCCCGACACGGTCATGGCCAACGTCGACTGTTCGCATCTGCATCTGGCCGGCATTCCGCCGAGCGAGATTCAACGGCTGAAAGGCCGTATCGCCCACGTCCATTTCTCGGACGCACTCGACACCCACGGCGATCTGCCGCCGGGACGCGGCAAAGCGCCGATGCAGGAGTATATCAACGAGCTGGCCAAGGCTGGTTTCGACGGCACCGTTTCCATCGAGTTGGAGTGGCCTCCGGACCCGACACGCGAAGGCGTACTGGCCTGGGTCAAGGAAGCGGGCGACGCCACCGCCACCCTGATGCGCAATGCTGGTGTGCGCGCCTAACGTCTGCCCTCCGTAAGCCGCCTGGGCCGGTGGCACGCCGCCGGCTCAGGCCCATTTTCGGATTAATGAGACAGGAGATTGAGGAGAGGAATATGTCTAGTAAAGCAGGATTTCGCACGTTACTATTATTGTTGATTGTGATGCTCTTCGCAGCCGCCTGTGGTGGCACGACGACAGAGCAGACAGCGCCCGTCGAGGAAGCGCCCGCAGCGGAGACAGAAGCTGAGGCACCGGCTGCGACGGAAGCGCCCGCCGAAGAAGAAGCGATGGAAGAAGAGCCGATGGAAGAAGAGATGGCCGAAGGCGAGGCCAAGTATCGCGTCGGCGTTTCCAACGGCTTCATTGGCAGCGAATGGCGCGGCCAGATGCTGACCAATCTGGAAGAAGTGGCCGATGAATTGGGTATCGAGCTGGTCATCGAAAGCGGTGACGTTGACATCCAGGGCCAGACGCAGCAGATCCAGAACCTGTTGAATCAGGATATCGACGCGCTGATCGTCAACCCGAACTCCACCGACGCGCTGAACCCGATTCTGGAAGAAGCGGTTGAGAGCGGCATCCCCGTCATCGCTGTTGACCAGGAAACGTCGGCCGCCGGTGTGACGACCGTCACCATCGACCAGACAGAATGGGGCCGCATCATCTCGCGTGGTTTGTTCGAGATGATGGGTGGCGAGGGCGACATCGTCGTCATCGAAGGGTTCGTTGGCCATCCGGCGAACGAGTACCGCATGGTCGGCTTCGACGAAGTGCTGGCCGACTATCCGGGCATCAATGTGGTCGGTCGCGACACGGGTCAGTGGGACCAGGCGACAGGCCAGCAGGTGATGTCTGACTTCCTGGCCTCGATCCCCAACATCGACGGCGTCTGGACGCAGGACGGCATGGCTGTCGGCGCGCTGCGCGCTGTGCAGACGGCCAATCCTGAAGAGTGGCCGGTCATGCTGGGCGAAGGGCGCGCGGGATACCTGCAGCTGTGGGACGAAGTCCGGCAGGAACGTGATGATTTCACCGCTTTCGCCGCCGTCAACCCGCCGGGTCTGGCTGCCAGCGGTCTGCGCGTTCTGTATGAGGTGCTGGAAGGATGTGAGTTGGATCCCGCCGTGTTTGAAGGTGGCTTCGACAGCACCATCCATGTGCCGATTCCGTACACCATCGACGACAGCAACTTTGAAGAGCTGCTGGCCGAGTTCCAGGACTTCCCCGAGTCCTACACGCTCGACGGCATGATTTCGCAGGCAGACGCCGCATCCTACTGTGTAGGTGCTGAGCGGGCTGAGGTCGAGGAAGAGCCGATGGAAGAGGAGCCGATGGAAGAGGAAATGGCCATGGTCATGTCCCCCGACGGCGATCCGTTCCGCATCGGTGTTTCCAACGGCTTCATTGGCAGCGAATGGCGCGGCCAGATGCTGACCAATCTGGAAGCAGTCGCCGCGGAACTGGGCATGGAGCTGGTCATCGAGAGCGGTGACGTTGACATCCAGGGCCAGACGCAGCAGATCCAGAACCTGTTGAATCAGGATATCGACGCGCTGATCGTCAACCCGAACTCCACCGACGCGCTGAACCCGATTCTGGAAGAAGCGGTTGAGAGCGGCATCCCCGTCATCGCTGTTGACCAGGAAACGTCGGCCGCCGGTGTGACGACCGTCACCATCGACCAGACAGAATGGGGCCGCATCATCTCGCGTGGTTTGTTCGAGATGATGGGCGGCGAGGGCGACATCGTCGTCATCGAAGGGTTCGTTGGCCATCCGGCGAACGAGTACCGCATGGTCGGCTTCGACGAAGTGCTGGCCGACTATCCGGGCATCAATGTGGTCGGTCGCGACACGGGTCAGTGGGACCAGGCGACAGGCCAGCAGGTGATGTCTGACTTCCTGGCCTCGATCCCCAACATCGACGGCGTCTGGACGCAGGACGGCATGGCTGTCGGCGCGCTGCGCGCTGTGCAGACGGCCAATCCTGAAGAGTGGCCGGTCATGCTGGGCGAAGGGCGCGCGGGATACCTGCAGCTGTGGGACGAAGTCCGGCAGGAACGTGATGATTTCACCGCTTTCGCCGCCGTCAACCCGCCGGGTCTGGCTGCCAGCGGTCTGCGTGTGATGTACGAACTCCTCACCGGTTGTGAAATCGATGAGACCAAGCTGGAAGGTGGCTTTAGCAGCACCATCCATGTGCCGATTCCGTACACCATCGACGACAGCAACTTTGAGGAGCTGCTGGCCGAGTTCCAGGATTTCCCGGAATCGTATACACTGGATGGCATCATCTCCCAGGAAGACGCAGCTTCGTTCTGCAAGTAAGCTAACACGATATCGCTCATGACTTACGTTTCGCTTTCCGCCCAGCACATCGTTAAACGGTACGGCGGCGTTACCGCCCTGGCCGATGGAAACCTGGAAATCAAAGCCGGGGAGGTCGTCGCCCTGCTGGGCGCGAACGGAAGCGGCAAGAGTACATTGAGCAAGATCATCACAGGTGTAGTTGCCCCCGACGGAGGGCAACTACACCTGGATGGTGAAGCCGTCCAGTTCGCGACGCCCCAGGTGGCGACGAATCTGGGTATTACGGCCGTCTATCAAGAACTCAGTCTCATCCCCTATATGACCGTGGCCGAAAATATCTGGCTGGGCCACGAACCACTCAAGTTCGGATTGACTGTTGACCGTCGGGCCATGCGTCGTCAGACGGAAGACCTGCTGGCCCTCTTTGAAGGCACGTTCCAATCTGACCTGACACCCGATGTCATGGTCACCTCTCTGTCGCCCGACGAACGTCAGCTGGTGGAGATTTTGAAGGCGTACAGCCTGAACCCGCGCCTGCTCATCCTTGACGAAGCGACAGCCAGTCTGGATGGCCGCCAGGTCATGCGCCTGTTCGAGTTGATCAAAACGTGGATTGCAGACGGGATGGCCATCGTTTTCATCTCCCACCGCATGAACGAGATCTTCCTCGTCGCCGACCAGGTGACGGTGCTGACGAACGGCCGCACGGTAGGCACGATGCCCATTGAGGAGACCAACGAACAGGAGATCGTCGAACTGATGATCGAAGGTGCGGCGACCCCTGACGAGATGATGGCCGAACGGCACGAGATAGCTGAGGACGCTCTGGTTCGCCTGAGCGTTAAAGATCTGCGCACTCATGTCCTCAACGGTGTCAGCCTGGAAGTGCGGGACGGCGAGCTGCTGGGTATCGGTGGGCTGCAAGGCCAGGGGCAGAACGATCTGCTGCTGGCGCTGTTTGGCGCTGTCCCATTTGCCGGAGATGTGGTGATCTCCGGTGAGGCGGTTCACTTCACCCACCCGCGCCAGGCGATGGACAAAGATGTAGCCTTCGTGCCCGGCGACAGAACTGAGGAAGGACTGCTGCTCATCCGCTCCATTCTGGAGAATCTGCAGCTGCCATCCTGGTCATGGTACGGACTGCCCATCAAGATGAAAAGCGCCACCGAAGATGCGTCCAAAGTGGCGGCCGATCTCAGGCTGAAGATGAGCTCGCTCGATGCCCCGGTCAGCAGCTTGAGTGGTGGCAACGCGCAGAAAGTCGTCATCGGCAAGTGGTTGGTGCGAGAACCGAAGCTGCTGCTGCTCAACGATCCTACCAAGGGTGTTGATGTCGGCGCCAAGTCCGAGTTCTATCAGCTGCTGATGGAGCTGCGGCGTTCCGACACAGCCATTCTGTTCTACAGCAGCGATGATGAGGAACTGCTCGGTCTGTGCGACCGCATCCTGATCATGCATGATGGCGGGATACAGACCGAATTGGCCGGCGATCGACTGGATCGCAAGAACCTCGTTGCTGCCAGCCTCGGCGCAAGCAACATGGGCGAGTTGCAGGATAAGGAACCTACATGATGAATGGGCTGCGAACCTCCCGCATTGCGACTAGCCCCTTTCTCTCGGCACTGTTGCTCTTTCTGGTCGCCCTGGGCATCAACTACGCCCTGCAGCCCAACCTGTTTGAGCTGCGCGTTCTGAACAGCAATCTGCGAATCTTCTTGCCCGCCATGCTGTTGGCAGCAGGGCAGGCAATCGTTGTGATCGGCGGCGGCATCGACCTGTCGGTGGGGGCAATGGTCTCCATGATTAACGCGGTCCTGGTGACCGTCATTTTGCCCGAGTCCAGCCCGGGCATGGTGGTGCTGGGGTTGATGCTCGGCTGCCTGGTGGGCATTGCCGCCGGCTCGCTGAATGGCCTGGCCATTTCCTACATGCGGCTGCAGCCCATTGTCACGACGTATGCGACCAGCTTCATCTTTTCCGGCATTGCCCTGTGGGTCTTGCCGCGGCCGGGTGGCAAGATTCCGGTAGACATTCCCCGTTTGTACCGGTCGACGCCCGGCAATATCCCGTTTGCTGTCTATATCATTGTCGGCATCATATTGCTCTGGCTGCTGATTCGGGCCACGCGCTATGGCCAGTACCTGTACGCTGTTGGCGGCAAACCTGATGCGGCGTACGCAACTGGCGTGCCCGTCAGCAAAGTGCGCTGGAGCACCTACGCTTTCTCCGGCCTGTTTGCGGCCCTTTCGGCCTTTACCCTGACGATGAGCACCGGCACAGGTGACCCGAACATTGGTAACGCGATGACGTTACCGTCGATTGTGGCTGTTGTGCTGGGTGGCATTGCGCTCAGCGGTGGTCGCGGGAGCGTGATTGGTGCGCTCCTGGGTGTGCTTGTCCTTGGCCTGATCCGCAACATTATTTCATTTGCTGATGTCCCTACGTGGTGGCAAACGTTGGTTGACGCGCTCATTATCTTGCTGGCCCTGGCCGGGCCCGGTTTCATCCGCTATCTACGAGAACGCAACAGCTCGGCCATCACCATACCGGCTGACCTGCCCGCTGAACCAACACCGACGACGTAGGGAGTGGCGAACGACTGACCCGTCAACTGCACGATCGAGGAACTGACCTATGACCTCTGCGACTGACACAGCTGAACCAAAACGGAGGCGGATAACGCTCACGCCGCCGCTCATTGCCCTATTGCTGGCGATTGGGCTGTTCCTGGTCGGCGGTCTCATCAACCCGGACTTTCTGAACGCCGCCCAGGCGATCAACATCGTTCGCCTGGCCGCCTTCCTGGGCATCATTGCCGCCGGTCAGACGCTGGTCATCATCAGTGGTGGCGAAGGCATTGACCTGTCCGTTGGCGCGATTGTGACACTGGGCGCCATCATTGTCTTCCGCGTATCCAACGGCGAGAACAGCCTCATCCTGGTCGGCTTCATGGTCGCGCTGGGCGTCGGCGCGCTCATTGGTCTGGTCAACGGCATCGGCATTACCTGGCTCAAGGTGCCGCCGCTGGTCATGACGCTGGCTGTTGCCGGCGTGGTGCAGGGCGTCATCCTCATCGTTTCGCAAGGATCGTTCGAAGGACGCACGCCGGAACTGATGAGCAACCTCATCTCCGACCCGCTCATCGGCATCGTTCCGGGTGTGCTCATCATCTGGGGGGGGCTCGCCATTGCGATGTGGCTGCTGCTTGAGCGCTCCACCTACGGCAAGCAGCTGTTCGCTGTGGGCGTCAACCGGCAGACGGCGAAGCTCTCCGGCGTCAATGTGCCAGTCGTGCTGATCGCCACCTACGCAATGAGTGGCATGCTCGCTGCCTTCGGCGGGGCCATCTTGCTGGGCTTTACGCAAACCGTCTACTTCAATCTGGGCGTGCCCTACCTGTTCCCGTCGATTGCCGCAGTGGTCGTTGGCGGCACGCTGTTGTCCGGCGGTGTTGGCAGCTACTGGGGCACCATCTCCGGTGCACTGGTCCTGACGCTCATTTCCAGTTTGCTGCGTTCGATGCAGCTCCCGGAAGCGTATCAGCTGATCATCCTGGGCATCATCCTGCTGGCGTTGATCTCGGTTTACGGCCGCCAGCGGAGCATGCGGCAGTAGTCTGGCCAGTCGACCTAAGGCAGGTGCGGGAAGGGCGAACGACTCAGGTCTACGCAGGGTCGTCGGGTTTGCGCCGGCCCAGACTGGAGAGTCCCACAACCCAGCGGTACGGGTAGTAGAGTGGCCGCAGTCCGGGGTGGGGGATATTGTAGCGGCGATCCATGTAGTCACCGGACGGGAGCAAGTTGTCTCGCAGGAACTGAAGCCTGTCCCTCGACCCGGAGAAACTCGTCAGATCGACAAGGAAACGCCGCCCTGCTCGTGGCTCTCCGTCAGCCATCAGCTCGACCACCATGCGCTCCTTCTCCGACGGCACCAGCGCCTTCAACTGATCAGCGACGCCATCTGGAAGCGAGACGTACCACTCCCGTTCCAACTCGCTGAGCACACGCTGCAAGACAGCGATCAGCCCCGCATCTTCCGCCAGGCGGATGAGCAGCTGCCAATCCAAACGCTCCCCATCCCGGTTCAGGAGTTCTGCGATGTCGTTCCACCACAACAGACCTCGACCGTGGTGATGGAGCAGAAGATGGCCGCACAGATGGAGCAGCATTAACTCTGTTTGCAGCGCCGCGGCTGCAGTGCCCCCCAGGTCGAACCGTACTGGTTGTTCCCAGAGCAGTTCGTCGGTCAGCCGTTCCTGGTGAAAGGGTGAATCAAAGAGCGTCCAGTGCAGTTCAAGAAACCAGGTTCGTGTGTCCGGGCGGGAAAGTGTGATGGCATTTTCGTACGCCATGACGAACGCCGGGTCGGCTGCGTCGATGTCGATCGCATACCCCAGCCCGGCGAGGGCGTCGATCGCATGCGGCAGGTCCGCCTTCCTCAGCAATATGTCAGTGTCGACCATAGGGCGCAAGGCAAGGTTGCCATAGACGAGCTCCGCCAGCGCCATCCCTTTCAGCACCAGCACGTCGATTCCAGCCTCCCCCAGACAGCGCAGGACAGATCCCAACTCTTGCGACCGCAGCATCGAGAGGGCGGCCGTTTGCAGATACGCCTGATGGGCCGCCTCTACGAACTCGACCGGCCATCGGTCGTCTTCCTTAACGGCACGATAGATCAGCGGAGTGATACGTTCGTGACGGGCTTTGGCCAACAAGCTTTCCCACGCCGGGTCGTGCTGCGTCGCGAGCGCCTCCGCATCCAGGCGACCCTGTGGCACATGATAGCCGGCAAGGATCGCGGTGAGTACCTGTTGGATTGGGTCGGGGGTGGCGTCGCTCGACATTACAGCTTGCGCAGGGCGCCGGAGAGTGACTCAACGGGCAGGTATCGCTCAGCGACATCTGGCGCATCGTTGATTACCGTGCCGTCGTGTTCGACCCAGGCGTGGGCCTTGAACTCGCCGTCGGCCCGGTTCACGCCAATGCACAGGTCGGCCGCCACACCCTGGCGCTGCAGTAGATGCCACAACATCATCGACTGGGGCAGGCACGTGGCCCGAAAGACCGGGTGCTTGCGAGCAACGATCTCCACCATTTCGCTCGTCTCTGACAGAATAACGGCCCTCTTTGTCTCTCCGCGAGAGGCTTCGGACGGGTCAGGTGTTCGCGCTTCCAGCCAGCGATAGGTCGGCCGGAAGCCGCGCAGCCGCAGCGACGCAGCGATGGCCGGCATCAGGACGGTGGCCTGGGCCAGGTAGGTGCGTTCAGCCGGGCTGAGCCGGCGCAGACGGTCAGCTTTCGCGCGCATGGATCTCGATTAGCTGCTGGTCCAGAAGCTGCTGGAGCAGGGTCTCAATGTCCTGGCGCAGCGTTTCCGGAGCTACGTCGTACGTATCCAGCAGACGACGGTAGGCGTCGTCGATCGACGATGTTTCTTGCAAGCTGGACCACAGCGCCGCGCCGACGTCATTGAGACCGAAATACGCTTCGGTGTTCAGGTCCAGAATAACGAGCTCGTCGTCCATCTGGCGAACGAGAACATGGTCAGGCACAGCAACGACATCGTCAAAATTGATTGGCATAGGCAATACCTCGTCAGCGGTAAGCGGTTTGTTAGCCAGCTTCACCAGGCTCGACATCCGTCTGCCAAGCATACAACATGCAGACCGGAATCGCACGCAGGCCCTGCCGCGCTGGTTGTCCTACTCATTTGATTGGGGCAGGGCGGCCTGGCCGGCAGGCGTCTCAGTTTGGTCGGCCCACGACTGCGCATACATCCCGCCGATTGCGATCAGCTCGTCGTGGGTTCCTTGTTCCACGACCCGGCCCCCTTCCATGACATAGATGAGATCAGCGTGCCGGGCGGTGGTGAAACGATGGGTGATCAGGATGGCTGTTCGATCCCCCGCATATTCCCGGAACCGGCGCGTCCACTCCGTTTCGGCCCAGGGATCCATCGCACTGGTTGGCTCATCCAGCACCAGAATCGGCGCGGGCCGGTAGAGCGCTCTGGCCAGGGCAATGCGCCGCCACTCGCCCACGCTCAAATCGGTGCCATCGAGGAACCAGACGCCCAGCTTTGAATCCAGCCCGTTGGCCAGCCGGTTGATGACTGGCTCGGCCCCCGCCTGATAGATGGCCGAATTTAGACCGGCCGATGTGGCATCCTCCGCCAGATAACTCATCGTAATGTTATCACGAACTGTGGCGTGGAACTGGACCGGCGTCTGAAACAGCACGGAGAGGTGGCGCCGAAGCTCCTCTTGCTCCACATCGCGCACGTCGCGATCGAATACCGAAACACTGCCCTGCGCCGGATCATAGAAGCGGCTGAGGAGCTTGATCAATGTACTCTTCCCCGCACCGTTGCTGCCGACGATGGCCACCGTCTTGCCTGCCGGGACATCAAGGCTGAACTGCTCCAGCGCGGGTCGCTCTGCTCCGGGATAGGTAAAACTGACATCCTTAAACTGGACGGCCAGCACGCTCTCGACATCAAACGTCATTGGTGAATCCGGATCCTGTACGGCGGGTTCCAGCGCCAGGAACGAAAAGAGATCGCTGAGGAACAGGCTGTTCTCATAAATCTCACCCACCGATTGGAGCAGGCCCCGCATCAGGTTCTGACCCTGCGTCAGGGCCTGATAAATGAGAGCCAGATCGCCCAGCGTCAACACACCTTGCACGACTTGCCACAGCATGTACAGCATTGTTAGCCCGACAATAAGCAGGGCCACGAGACCGGCGACCAACTGGGTGATGCCCTCACGACGCGCCAGTGACAGATTGTGCTCTCGTAGTTGAATACGCACCGTCTGGTAGCTTTGCCGGAACGTGTCGCCAAGTCCGTTCAGACGCAGCTCAGCTGCATTTTCACGTGTGGTGATCAGCCAGTTGTAGTACCAGGAGCGGCGTTCGTCAGCCGTCACTTCCTGCCGCCAGGCGTGGCGGCGCTGGGCATTTTGCAGCACCACCAGGATCGCCGGGATCGTGCTTCCCAGCAGAGCCAGCGGCAGCCACCAGCCGTAGGGAAGCAGAACAAACATCATCGCCACCAGCGTCAGGCCATTCTGGAGTAGCATGCCCAGGTTTTCCAGCAGGGCGACGGGCCGGTAGCTCGCTTCCTGGCTGGCGCGATACTGTCGGTCGTAGAAATCAGGCAGATCGTAAAACGCCAGATCGACGGCGAGTGCCCGCTCCTGGATCAGGTCCGCGATGGCATCCCGCACCCGGTCCGACAGCCCGGCTCGGACCCAACGGGCTACCCCCCGCAGCAGCTCTTGGGTGGCAAGCACGATGCCCAGACCGACAGCCAGGAGAACGGCCGCTCGCACCGCTTCCGTGGCCCCGTTGGTGTCGATGGCCAGTACGGTCGCGTTGACTACCGCGCGGGTCAGGTAGACGGCCGCCACAGGCAAGAGACTCTGGACTACCAGCAAGGCAATCCAAACAGCTGTCCAGGTGGGAGCCGTCGACCAGACCAGGACCAGGGCGCGGCCAAGATAGGGCGCCTGGCTGGTTGCTTGTCGCAGCTTGGTGGAGTTGGTTTCGGTCACGACAGATTGACCTGCCTGCTACAGGGTAATGGGACTATCGTATGTCTCAGGCAGGCCGGTGGATGGCAAATGCGTCAAAGTCGCTGCGAATCGACGCCAGCAGCGAATCAAGCTGCGTCAAACTTTCGGGAGGCCCCAGCCAGCGCACAGGGACGTGGTCGGCCACTCGGGACAGCCGGTCGAAATCATGGGCCATCATTTGCTTGTCAGGTGGGTTCCTCATGTAGACGTTGCGCATCAGGTAGAGCAATGCCTCTGTCCCGGTCGACTCGTCGAATAACGTTTCGGCACGACCCGCCTCGCGCGCGCCGATGAGATAGATGAGTGCCAGCGGCACCGGTGATTGCTGGAAGCGATGATGGGGAGCGTCCAATGTCAGGTATCGCTTCGGCCAGGACGGATCGTCCGGTGCAATGAGCGGCAGCGCGTCGGGCGTGCCATAGAGTGCTTCAACGCTGGGCGACCACAGGCGGATTCCGGGGTGGGCCGGAAGTACGCTGAAGTGCGTCCCTCCATCCTCCAGCGCGGCAATGTCGTCGGAGACAACGGGCGTGCCCTGTTCGGCAAATGCGGCGGCCAATGTTGACTTGCCTGCTCCGGCAGGACCCACGAACGCGACGGCTTGCCCGGGCGCCAGCTCCACGACGCTGGCATGAAGGCATGTGATTCCGCGCCGCCGCAGCAGAAAGCCCAGCATGGGGCCGGTGACAAACGGGGCGGTGTCATTAAGCGTCAGGGGCGATGGCCAAACCCCCAGGATCTGCGACCCTTCGGCGTCTATTGCGAACTGCGTGTCGTCATCATAATGAAAGCGAAACCAATCGCCACGGTCTATGCCGTATACGGTGAGGATTGGCCGTCCGCCGATGCCGAGATAAGAGCTTTCGTAAAGCAGCTGAGTTGGGCCGTCTGGCAGGATGCCAAAGTCGTCTTGAATCAACTTGATTCTGGCGGCTGGTGTATCTGTGAGATTGACGGGTTCCACACGGTGCAGACCGGCAATCTCAACGTTGGATTGTATGTGAAGTCCGAAAGCGGCGTAGGCGTGGGGCACTAAGTTCAGGTGGCGGAGCGAGATAGATCAGGTTGAGGCCGTCTTCTTCTCCGGGTTGTCGCCCTGAGGAGGCGTAACCTTGCCGGGCTCATTGATAGAGTTTGGCACTGTTGGCTGCATCCTAGTTTGCTCCACAAGCGTGCCGTATGAACGCAACTCTGGCGTGCTGTAAGATTTCTTTGTTTCCTGACCAAGATCATTCGTTGTCATATCGTCTCTCCTGCAGGTGTGTGCTGGCGGAAAGAATCAAGATTCTTTAGCCAATACGCCAATGCGTACGGACGCATTACTTTTTCTGACTCGTAGGTTACGCGATCCCTTTTCACATTATAAGCGAAAGCTTCTTGAATCGCCAGATCAACATCGACAAAATCGCCCACGGCGGGTACATCTCTCAGAAGATTGGGCCAGCCTGAGTCGTGGGCACCATCGATCATTGCTTCGACCGGATCGCCACGCAGTGGCTGTTTCAGACGAGAAAGGGTTGGTTCCGGTAGCAGCCCTGCCATGGCCTGACGGAGGACTTCCTTCTGGGTGCACCACGGCACGCTTGGCAGACTTAGCGCGAAATTCACCAGGCGTAGGTCAAAGAATGGGAATCTGGCTTCCATCTGAAGCCCGGTGTTGCCAGGATCATAGCTGGCCAGAAGCGCTGCCCAGCCATCTGAACTGGTATTTCGGAATGCTTCGGGACGCCACAGCCATTGTGGCTGGCGAGTTGTAGTTGGTGTACTCGATACATTGGCAGAAGTGCGAGCGGTCTCCAGTCCGTCTCCTGACAGGCCAGGATCGTCGGAGAAGCCACGGCGAAGTGCAGTTCGCAAGTACGGTGATGGGAGGCGACGACGCATCTGATAGTAGCTGCTCACATCACTGAACAGCCGCCGAAAGGCGCGCTGGCGTGCCAGAGCAATCAGATAGGTACGTGAGGGAAACAATATCGGGTCTGCCCCATAGCCAAACATGCTGACCCGACTGTAAGCCGGCACGTTACCATCCTTCAGGTAGTAGAGATTCGTGAGCAAACCATCACTGGGCTCAACTGAGTTCCAGTGCGAATCATTCCAGTGTGATAGAGGCGCAGGTAGATCGAATGACAGCCAACTGATGTTGATGCCTATGAAGTCAGCTGCGAGTTTTGCCCAATATTCTTCATCGTCTTCCAATGTAGATGTATAGGTGCCGGTGAAGGCCCATGCCTCGGTGGCGTGGCGATCAGGGCTACGCTTTCGATTGTGAGCGATAGCCGCAATCGAAGGCGAGTCCAGGCCACCACTCATCAGAACAGCGACCTTGTCTGTTCGCAATCGGTCGGCAACGGCTGTCTCCAGCAGATCGCGAAACGTATCGACGATGACGTCCGGACGAGTCTCATCGAGCGGCTCAGGGTAGGGCAGTGCCCAGTATAGTCTGACGTCGATATTGCCGTCGCTTATCGTCAGCGTGTGCGCAGGCGGGAGCCGCTGAATGTCAGTAAATGCGGTCAGTTCCAGATATGCGTTCATCCCCGTGGCCAGGTAGCTTTCGATAGCATCACGGTTCAGGTTGTCGGAAACAGCCGGGTGCATGCGCAGACAGTTGAGGGTGTTGCTGACAGCGACTGTTTGGCCCTGGGCGACGAAGAAGAGCGGCTTGATGCCCATCTGGTCACGGGCAGCAAATATGAGCTGCCGGCGGCCGTCCCAGATGACAAAGGCGAAATCCCCTAACAGATGCTCCACGCACGCCTGGCCCCAAACATGATACGCATGGAGGACCAGATCGGCATCACTCAACGGCTCCACCAACCGCCGTCCGGCTGCTTCCAACTTGCGGCGTAGAGCAGCCTGATCATCAATGCGAACATCGGCCGTAATCCAGACGACCTCATCAAAGGTAGACGGCTGCTGTTCGTGCGCCATCTCGTCTGTGGTCACCAGAAGTGTGTGGCCCAGGCCAACCGGACCGTCAGACCATGTGCCGGTGCGATCCGGGCCGCGGAAGCGCATATAGGTCGTCAGACTATCCAGTAGACCCCTGTCGATAGGTGCCCCATCCCGGTTTAGCAGGGCGACAATCCCACTCATGAGGACGTGCTCAACTTGTTGTGTTGGTTCGGTAAGAGACTCATCTACTTTCGAATGGCGAAGTCGGGCCGCAAGCGGCTGTTCGAATCGTTCTGGTCTTCAACCGGACTGCTTGCCGGTATGCTGCTTTCTGCGGCGGTCTCGGTCTCATAATAGGACGCATGATAGCGATAGTAACCGTACGCATTGCTGTTGTCGGGCAGCCGATTAACTACGATTCCAGACACGGTCGCTTTCACGTCACGGAGCTGTCTGACAGCATGGGCTAGCTGGTTGCGCCTGGTCTGGGCAGCGCGCACGACCATGATGACGCCATCCACTCTGGTGCTCAGGATAGCGGCGTCGGTTACGGCCAGCAAGGGCGGGCTGTCGAGGAGCACGATGTCAAAGCGAGTGACCAGAAAATCGAGCAGATTCTTCATCTTCTGGGACCCAACCAGCTCTGCCGGATTCGGCGGTATGGCTCCCGCAGGTAATACAAACAGGCTTTCTTGCCGCGTGCGGAAAATGGAACTTTCGAATCTGCTGCCGGGTGGCAGTCGGACACTGGTTTGCCCGGCAACCCTGCTTAGTTCAAAGCCCATCACCAGACTGCTTAATCCCTGGTCTACGGGCAGATTGAAAAGTCGGTGCTGAACCGGTCGACGCAGATCGGCATCAACAATCAGTACGCGCTTGCCGGCCTGCGCCATGGTCACGCCCAGGTTGGCGACAGTGGTGCTCTTGCCTTCTCCGGGGCTGGGGCTGGTAATGAGCAGCGCTCTGGCGGGAACATCGACGGCCGAAAATGTCACGGCCGTGCGCAAGCTCCGATAGGATTCCGCGGTGGGTGAGCGGGGTTGGTTAAGGGACGCCAGCGCCCCGTCCGGGCCCTCGCCTTCTTTGCTGGTTGGTATGCCGGCCAGGATTGGTAACTCGACCACTCCGGCCACATCGTCCGGGGACTTGATCGTGTCGTCGAGGTATTCCAGCAGGAAGGCCGCACCGACCGCGAGGGAGAAGCCGATGGCAGCCGCAGCCAGCACCGAGGTGAGCACCTCTGGACCGACCGGCGCCTGAGGCACCGTGGCGGGTTCGATGACACTGAGCGAATTGACAGCCCCTTCGGAGGTGCTGGCCAACAGGGAGGCGTAGTTGCTTTGCAGGGTGTCGAGCTTGGCCTCCAGGGCAAATATCTGGCCCTGAGCATCGGCAATCTGGCGGGCGCTGACAAGGGCCGCCAGTTCGGTCTGCTGCAGCTGGATGGCGGCCTTGGTCTCCTCGATGTTCGTCTCCAGGCTGTCGAGCTGGCGGTTGATGAAATCGAGCCGCTCCTGGCTGCCCTGTTCGGCGGCGCTGGTCGGCGTCTGGAGAATCAACTGGCGGGTGATCTCGTTGGCCACGACGGCGGCCCGCTCCGGAATGGTATCAGTGACGGCGATCTCGATGAGCTGAGTATTGGGCACGGTGGTGGCTGTGTAGCCGGGAAGCCAGGGAAGACCAAGGGTCTCCATGACGGCGTCGCGAATGACCTGTCGCTGAGCAATGTCGGCGTAGGTGTCGGCCAACTGCTGGCTGAGCCAGAAGTCGTTGCCGGACGGGTTGGGGTTATTGATGGCGCTGCCGATGAGCAGCGTGGAGCGCGCCCGGTAGACAGAGGGCTGCTGGCTGACGACAAGCATGCTGACGCCGCCCGCCAGGAGCGTCGCCAGAAGAATGAGCCACCACCATCTGCGCAGTGGGGCTATGAGGTCTTTAAGTTCCATATCAGTATTTGCTGGACATCTACTGCATTACCGCCAGACTTCATAGCAGTCTGACGCCACTCTTACCCATGTTTTCACAAGCTCCTACGCGCTGCCTGGATATTGCCCTGTCCCTGACCTGGCCATGCTCTGGCTGCAATCTATTGCGCTTCTAGTATACGGGGGAGTGGCTGCATCGGGCGTTGATAGCTCGTGAAATCCTGAAAGTGGTCAACTGGTAGGTGCGGACGGCCCCATCTGCACGCCACCTGCGCCGCTGGCGCAAGTATCAGGCTGCTGCGCACTGAATCTGAATCCGACTACTGCGTGGAGTCCTGGCGACGCAGACGACTGAACAGCCCGGGCTTGGCTTCGGCTGCGTTGTTGGGATAGGCCGGATCGCCAGTAGAGCGTCCCGACTGACTTTCGGGCTCTTGCTCGTAATACTTGTTCGAGTAGTTGTAGTAATAGTAGTCGCGCTGGCTCTTGGCTGACAGGTCGTTGAGGATGACTCCTGCGATGTCGGCGTTCACTTCCAGCAGCTTGTTGATGGCGGCCGTCAGTTGATTCCGGCGCGTCTGACCGGCGCGCACAATCATCAGAACTGTGCCCACGCGTTTGCTCATGATGACCGAATCGGTCACGGCGAGAACAGGCGGCCCATCGACGACAACGAAGTCGAACCGTTGTGAGAAGAAGTTGATGATCGTCTTCATCTTCTCCGAACCGACAAGCTCTGCCGGGTTGGGCGGGATAGCGCCAGAGGGCATAACGAACAGATCATCCTGTTTGGTACTGCTGATGAAGTTGTCAAACCGTACATTACCCAGGGAACTGTCCGTGATCGTATGGCCGGTGAACGATACCAGCAGTTCCGTGAGGCCGCTTGCCTTGCTGAGACCAAATGCTTTGTGCTGCGTTGGTCGCCTCAGGTCGGCGTCTATGAGCAACACCCTGTTCCCAGCCTGGGCCATAACCACGGCAAGATTAGCAGCCGTCAGGCTCTTGCCCTCGGACGGTCCGGGGCTGGTCACCAGAACCGAGCGCACTGGCTCATCCACATGACTGAAGACAACGGCCGTTCGCAAGGCCCGGAAGGACTCCGTTTCTGGTGAGCGCGGTTGCGCAATGGCCACCATCTGTTTTGAATCTCGAAACTCGCTGGAGATGTGCGGGATGCCGGCGAGGGTAGGAATGTCGACCACTCCGGCCACATCGTCCGGGGACTTGATCGTGTCGTCGAGGTATTCCAGCAGGAAGGCCGCACCGACCGCGAGGGAGAAGCCGATGGCAGCCGCAGCCAGCACCGAGGTGAGCACCTCTGGACCGACCGGCGCCTGGGGCACCGTGGCGGGTTCGATGACACTGAGCGAATTGACAGCCCCTTCGGAGGTGCTGGCCAACAGGGAGGCGTAGTTGCTTTGCAGGGTGTCGAGCTTGGCCTCCAGGGCAAATATCTGGCCCTGAGCATCGGCAATCTGGCGGGCGCTGACAAGAGCCGCCAGTTCGGTCTGCTGCAGCTGGATGGCGGCCTTGGTCTCCTCGATGTTCGTCTCCAGGCTGTCGAGCTGGCGGTTGATGAAATCGAGCCGCTCCTGGCTGCCCTGTTCGGCGGCGCTGGTCGGCGTCTGGAGAATCAACTGGCGGGTGATCTCGTTGGCCACGACGGCGGCCCGCTCCGGAATGGTATCAGTGACGGCGATCTCGATGAGCTGAGTATTGGGCACGGTGGTGGCTGTGTAGCCGGGAAGCCAGGGAAGACCAAGGGTCTCCATGACGGCGTCGCGAATGACCTGTCGCTGAGCAATGTCGGCGTAGGTGTCGGCCAACTGCTGGCTGAGCCAGAAGTCGTTGCCGGACGGGTTGGGGTTATTGATGGCGCTGCCGATGAGCAGCGTGGAGCGCGCCCGGTAGACAGAGGGCTGCTGGCTGACGACAAGCATGCTGACGCCGCCCGCCAGGAGCGTCGCCAGAAGAATGAGCCACCACCATCTGCGCAGTGGGACTATGAGGTCTTTAAGTTCCATATAGACAATTGCTGCAATGGGCCATTACTGAGTCTATCCGACTTTGCTGACAACTTACCTTAATACGCAAATACGCACCATCAATACGCACCATCTCCGCGAATGACCGCCGGAATTGTCTGGAAGAGTAACTGGAGATCGAGCCAGATAGACCAATTGCGTATGTACTGCATATCCAGGTTCACCCGTTGCCCGAATGAAAGATCCGACCGCCCGCTGACCTGCCACAGTCCGGTGATGCCGGGCAGCACCGTTAGCAGATTCATGTCCCATTGATCGTATTCGGCCAATTCTGACGGTGAAATCATGCGCGGGCCCACCAGTGACATCTCGTGTCGCAGGACATTGAAGAGCTGCGGCAGTTCATCCAGGCTATAGTGACGCAGCCACGTCCCAACGCGCGTAACGCGCGGATCGTCCCTGAGCTTATGCTCGGAATCCAGTATGGCCTGGGCGTCTGGCAGCGCAGCTAACACCTCGTCTCCATTCGTCACCATGGTTCGGAACTTGAACGCATCAAACTCCGTGCCGCTTAGCCCAAGGACACGTCGCCGATAGAAGATCGGCCCGGGCGAGTCCAGCTTGATGGCGATGGCGATAATGGCTATCAGGGGCATAACCACAATCGACAGGAGCAGCGAAAGTGAGTAGTCGAGCAGGGTCTTGAGAACCCAATCGAAGCCAGTCAACTGAACATGATTGACCTGGAGCAGGGGGACAGAGGCTGTCTCTTTAACCTCCAGCCCTGTAGTAATGACTTCGTACAGCCCTGTGGAGAGGCGGAGATTCGTATTAGGCTGCAGGCCGAACTTCTTGAACACATCCAGCGTTTCCTCGCGCGAAAGTGCGCTGGAGGCAAGAATAATTTCCGTCGCTCCGGTGTCGCGCACAATCTTCTCAAGCTGGGTTAAGTCGCCCAGCACGGGCAACGGGTCTTGTTCAGTCGGATCGAGCGCGGCCTCGCTGCCCACATAGCCAATGACCGACAGGCCCGAAGTTTGCCACCCGGACAGCTGTTCGGCCAGAGATTGCGCTTCGCCGTTGATGCCCACGATAAGGGCTGGGCTGAGGAAGTAGCCGCGACGGCGCAAGCCGTAGACGATGCGGCGCAGCACAAAACGGCCTCCGCCTACGAACAGCACCGCAAATATCCACGCGAGCAGCACCCAGCCTCTCGCCGGGGTAATGACCGGCTGCAAGAAGCCGGCAATTATGATGACCAGCATGCCAATCGTCGTGGCCCGAAATACGCCCGCGTACTCTTGCAGACCGCCGAGGAGATTGCGTCGATTGTATAAACCTTGCAGAGCAAAAATCGCTATCCAGAGCGGCACAAAGCCGAACAGGACGACCCATACAGAAGGGACGGTTGGGTTGGCATCCAGGTTGAAGATGGGAAGGGGAACGTAAATCCTGGTGAGGGTGGCTGCCGCAAACGCAAGTCCGGCCATAAGCACATCATTGATAATCAACGCAGCGCGGTACACTCCCCACTGGATGGTCGGAGATAGGGTTGTCGCTTGCTGATTGATGTCGGAGGCGGTCGAGGACCGCTCAGCGCTCTGTACGCTTTCTCCGTGGACTTGTGTTTGCAATTGCCTCCGAACGCCCGGCTTCACCTGCCTACGCAAGAGGGGGTGAGCCAGATAGTCAGTCAGTCGTCATTGGGGATCAACGATGCGAATCTCAACGTGGTATAACGCGACCCGCCTGGCTGTCGGCATCATTAGAATAGCATGCTGCACCAGCCATTGTACTTTACCCTGGTCCAGCGGGTTGTTAAGTTGATGTGAAGAACAGAGGCATGATCCGTCGGTAACATTACACCTGACTCTAGCAGTAAAAGCTCAATAACCCCATGTGGCTCGATAAATGCCCTGTAGTTTGGCGGCAATAAGCCGCCAATCATGGTGCTCGGTCACATAGGCATAGCCGGCCAACCCGACAGATTCGCGCCGGTTCGCATCGTCCAGAAGCGCTGCAATGGCGTCGGACAGGCCGGCGGCGTCAGAGCCTACGAGCAGATCGCGCCCCGCCCTGGCGTCGAGTGCGGTCAACGCGCCCGGCACGGTCACGACAGGCGTGGCACAGGCCATCGCTTCCAGAATCTTGTTTTGGATGCCTGCTCCATAGCGCATGGGGGCCACAGCAATACTGGCCTGCTGTAAATAAGGCCGCATCTCGTCGACAGAGCCGGTCACCGTAACCCGCCTATCCTGGCTTAGAGCCTGCACGGCGCGGTCGGGATCTTTGCCGACGATGTTGAGCCGGGTCTCCGGAAACCTTGACCAGACCAGGGGCATAATCGCTTCGACCAGGTACAGAGCCATGGTGGCATTGGCGTGGTAGCTCATCTTTCCTGAAAAGACCAGGGTGTTGGGATCCCGTTCGCTTGCCGGACCGGGTTGAAAGTAGTCGAGATCCACGCCATTGGCCAGGACTTCTACGGGCGGGGTGCCGTCCTGCACGCGTTTCCCCAACGTGACCAACGCCTGCTGATCAGCCGGAGATGTGGTCAGGACGCGATTAAACTGCCAGACCAGGCTCGCCTCTGCACGCTCGGTGCGTTTCAGCTCAGCACGCGTTATCCAGCGGCCGAACGCCGTACGGCTGTGGGCGGCAGCCTGGCGAAACAGGTGGCTGATGCTGTCGACGCTGTCCCACACGACCGGAATCGGGAGGCCGGCATCTTTGATAGTGTTTCTCGCCAGCAGGCCATACATGACCCCGCGCAGATGCTCGACGTGGATCACATCCAACGCATGGCCAGAAGCGGAAGCGTGGATGAGCGCGCGCAGTTGCGCTGCCAGTTCTGGCTGCCAGCAGAACCGTTCTTGCATCGGGCGGCCTCCGGCCAGGGCCTGCACTGCATTGACCGCAGTTTGACTGCGTGTCAGCGGGTGTGCCGCAACCTTGACGCCACTGTTCTCAAGCGACCCGATTGCTGCCAGTTCGTCCGCGTCTCGATAGAGTGTAAGCAAGGTAACCAGATGACCCTGCGCGGCCAACTGCCGGACAAGATTGTAGGGCCTGGTGCGTATCGGCGTCGGCACATAGGGGACCACAAAGAGAATGTTCACGATACGTCCGCAGCCGCAGCACGGTCTGAGAGACGCCAGCCCGCGGGAACGAACTGGTCGAACAGGGCCGACATGGCCAATCCGGCATAGATGACCAGAAGTGCGTCGATCGGCAGTCGGTAGCGGATGAGTGCCCAGGAGGCGAGGTGGACCCCGGCATAGAGCAGCATGAACAGCCACAAGAGCGAGGCCCGCGACCAGGTGGCTCGTCGCACCGTTTGGCTGAAAAGGGAATAGGCTAACCCGCCCAGCATGAACGGCAAGAACAGCGCGAAGCTGGCCACGCGGGAGATGTTGCTGATCAGGCCTGAGTCCACAGATGGCCAAAATTTGAAGTAGACAGGTATACGGCTGAGCGAGAGGAGGATGTACCGACCGGGCTCGTCCAAAACGAAGCGAATCCCACGTTCCATCAATGCTTGCTCAAGAGCGGCTTCGTCCAGATGGCGCAGCTCCTCAGGGATCAGTTCCTGATAGGTGCCGCTGCCGGGCGGCAGGATGCCGACGAATCGCGTTTCGTAGATGGGATGGTTGGCCCAGAAGAAGGCATAACCCGCGTTCGTATTCAGGAGTACCGGTGTGTCGAATCGGGTAGCGTTGTACGCAGTGAACGGCAGGATGAACAGGGCCACAATGCCCACGACAATGGCGACAGGCACAAGCGGGACATGCCTGGAGCGTCGAAACGTGGCCCAGGCCAGCCAGAGCAAGAAGAAAGGTATGAGCAGCAGGAACAACTGGCGGAACAGGACCGTCATGCCGAGCGACAGGCCCAGCGCCAGCGCCAGCCGGCGGGCATCGCTGCTGGTTTCCGCTTCCGACAGCCGCAGCAAGAGCCAAAGACTGAGCAAGATGGTCACAATGTAGAACGGCTCGGTCATCAGCGTTGCGGCATAGTAGATGAAGTAGATGTACACAGCGGAAATAGCGGCGGCGATCATACCGGTGCGCTCACCAAAGATGTGGCTGCCAAGGCGCCAGGTCAGCACTGGCTGCAGGCAGCCAACGATCACCGCCTGGATAAGTCGCGCTGCGATTGGATTGGGACCGAATACCCAGTACACAGCGGTGAGATAGAGCGTGTAGAGGTAGCTCCAATGGGCGGTTGGCGCATCAGCGGCCGTAATCGGCCACCATCTTTGGCCAAACGAAAAGCCGTGGCCATCCAGCAGTCGCAAGGCGAGCGAATGGTAGGAGATCTGGTCGAACGTGCCCGGCAGAGCCTCGACTGTGTTGCCCAGGAAGAGCGCAGCCGCAACCCGCGCCATGACCGAGACAACGACAATGAGTAGAAGGACGCGCGGCTTGGTCAACCAGAGCGTCCTCGCAGTTGATGGTCTGTCAGCTGTCATCGTGGATACACATCATCCCAGGCCCGATAGCCGCTTCGCCAGTCGTACAGATCGACAACAGTCTGCCGGCCCGCCCGGGCCAACCTTTCAGCCCGTGCCGGGTTCGCCAGCAGCATGCAGACGGCATCTGCGAACGTCTGCGGCGCATCCCGCACAAGGATGTCGTGGTCGTTGGTGCAGCGGATGCCCTCGGCCCCGACGCTGGTGGAAACAATCGGCAGTTCCCACGCCCACGCATCCAATATCTTAACGCGCATGCCGCCGCCTGCCAGCAGCGGCACGACGAAGACTGCGGTCTCCGCCAGCAGGGCGGTCGGGTCGCTTACATAGCCATGGGCCTCAATGCCCATCGTTTGCACACTCGCATCGGACAGGGCCGCCGGCGGGTCCTTGCCAATTGCTGTCAGCACGGCCAGCGGAAACGCGGCGCGTATGGCGGGCCATACGTGCTCGACAAACCACATGACACCGGCTGCGTTGGGGGGCCAGTGCAGCCCACCCAGAAACGTTACACGCCAGGGCTGCTCCAAGCGTGGGATCGGCTGCTGGGCATCCGGATCCACGGCAATGGGAATGACTGAACCCGGGCGCAGCGTGCTGCCTGCTGCGCGGGCCGCCCCGCTGACGGCCGCTTCATCTTCAGCGCTGACCCAGACAACATGGTCGAACCGGGCGCATGCAGCCACCTCATACGCCTTCATCGCCTTCGCTTCGCGCTGCCAGAACCGCTGCGCCGCAGTCGAGGTTGTTGTGTCCGCGAGTCGTTGCGGGATCAGGTGCATCGCATTGTGCTGGTCGAGAACGAGGGTGCGGGCGTTGGAAGGGGAGCCTGCCAACACATATTGAGCCATCGAGAGCTGGTCAGCGTGTAAGGCGTCGAACGACCTTTGGGAGAGTAGATCGCCCAGCATCGCATGCATCGCAGCCACGTCGTCACGGGCGATGAGAAACGGTAGACCCGTCGCCTGACTGCGCGCCAAGTGCCAGAGATCGCGTCCGCGTGAGCGCACTATAGGCACGGTGTGGACAGATTCGCAGGTAGTCCGCAGCCGGTCCTCACTTGTGAAATCGTCGGTCTCACGGGAGAAGCCCACGAATGTCACCTCATGCCCGGCACTGGCCAGATAGTGGAGGACATGATGGATGCGTCGCTTGGGACCGGCATCGATCGGGTAGGGTATAAGCTGAGAGGCGTAGAGTATGCGCACTGGTTGCTGTCCTCGTGGCCTACAGGCCGGGCAGAGCGCGAATCAGATCGCCATAGCGCCCGGCAAGGATCAGATGTTCGGCCCGCCGCTGGGGATCGGCCAGCAAGCTCAACGGCGTCAGGGCGATGCGTGCTGCTGACGCTGCCAACAAGATGCCCTTGTAGCCAACGCCATGAACTGCCCCAAGGTGCTTGCGCATGTATTGCAGCTTGGCGCGGTACAGCTGCGTGAACATGTCGGCCGCTACCAGCCTGGTGCTCTGCCCACCAAAATGGACCACTTGCGCCGCAGGGGTCCAGCGAATTGACCAGCCGCCGAGGCGCAGCCGGTAACAGAGATCAACCTCCTCCGAATACATGAAGAACGTTTCGTCAAGCAGTCCAACCTGATCGACTGCATCCCGTCGCAGAAGCAGGCACGCTCCCTGGACCGTGTCAACCTCAAAGGAGTCATCCCGTTCCCAATGGTCAGGTGGATAGATGGCTGCCGGTCTGAGGCTGTCCAGATGAAAGAGTCGCCAAGCTTCGCGCGACAGCGTTGGTGCAGGGTAACTCGACACTTGTATGGAGCCGTCCGGATTGAGCAACATGGCGCCCGCTGCTCCGGTCTCTGGCGCTGCTGCCAACGTATCCATGAGCGCAGCGAAGGCTCCCGGCAAGACGATCGTGTCCGGGTTGAGAAGCAGGATGAAGCGGCCTGTGCTGTGACGGATGCCCTGATTGTTGGCGCTGGCGAAGCCGGGATTGCTGCTGTTGCTGAGCAGGGTGATATCGGGAAAGCAGCGCTGGACCATCTCCCGGCTGCCATCCCGAGAGGCATTGTCCACCACAATCAGCTCATACGTGGCGGGCGGAGGGTTGAGTTCGATCGAGTAGAGACAGGTGCTCAACAGATCGCGCGTGTTCCAGTTGACGATGATGATGGACAGGTGCATGGTCGCAAGGTCTACGTCTTTGAGGGGACGAGTCGTGGTGTACGATGGCCGTCCATTGGCCGACGTCAGGTTCACGGAGCCTGTGCGCCTTCAGATTGATTCAGTCGCAGCGCCAGAAGCCCCCCCAGGAATATCCAGAACAAGATGCTGGCTCGCATTCCCGCGAGTCCGACATTGTACGGAAACGGTAAGAACCAGTCGCCCAACATGCCCGAGGCAAGCGTCCCGACCAGCCCGGCGACACAGGCGGCGGCATAGGCACGGTTGAAGCCAGGTTGTTCACTTCGCATGGTCCGCAGCCCGGTCCGGGCCATGATGATCGCAAACCCGGCGAACAGGAGCAGTCCCAGGATGCCGCTTTGGGCGATCAGGTCGATGTAATTGTTATGTGAGCTAAAGCGTACATTCCAATCGCCACCCCAGCCCGAGATCGAAGCCTGCTGGACGTAGTTGTAGTAGTTGGCCGGCCCGAGTCCCAGGATTGGATTGGCGCTGCTGGTGTCCAGCACGATCTGCCACGCCTGCCGGCGGGCGAACCAGCTCTCCGCCCCCGTGGACAGCGCGAAAATTGATTCAAAGCGGACCAGCGTCAGGAGGGCGATGCCGGCAACAGGAAGCCAGCCCCAACGTGGATAGCGCAGCCAGATGAGCGTGGCCAGGGCAATGGCCGCCGGCGCCCAACCGGATGCCCACTCGCTGGCGGTGCCAAAGGCTACGATGAAGGCCAGGATGACCAGACCGCCCAGGGCGACTCGCTGCTTGGCGCCAAGCGCAGCATCGAACAAAAATAGTCCACCTGACAGAGCCACGGTCCACGTCCAGAACACGCTGCCCTGGGCCCCTTCATCAAACAGCCTCAGAATTACGGGGCCAACGACCGGTATCAGGCGGGCCACAAGGTAGAGTGCGGCGATTCCCAGAAAAAGATAGACCAGGCGGCGCAGCCAGGTTTCGTCCAGCAGCAGCGCCGCCAGTAGAAACGCCGCAGCCGACAAGAAAAAGACGGCCAATCCGCCGAGCTGGACAGCGGTCGAGGCTGTAGGGATATCAAACCAGGGCAGCTGGCCCACTACAAACGACAAGGTTACGGCGGCACAGAATGCCAGCAGCAGCTGGACGGCGAGGTGATTGGGCAGATGTATCCCTTCCTTGCTGACAATGGCGTTGACGAGCCACAGACCACCCAGCAACGGGATGAGAAGGATGACCGGATTTAGCTCCGTGTTGGTGCCGGTGCCCAGTCCGATCGGTACAATGAGTCCGGCTGCGACGATGGCCAGCATACCCAAAGGCAGCCGCTTCGCGAGCAAGAGAACGGCCAGCGCTGCCGGAGCAAGCGCCAGCAGCGCCAGCGCTGTGCGGCCCGAGGGGACGGTAAACGCAATGATCGCGCTCAGGGCCAGGACGCCGACGACGATTGCCGCCCGCAGAGCGGCAGGCGTGGCCAGACGCCCGCCCAAAGCGTCCCCTGTCCTGCCTGATTGTGCTTGATGATTCATGCTGCTGTCGCTGCCTACTGCGTCAGCCGGCCAATAAGGGTCAGCAAGCGAGGCAACTCCGTTTCCCAATCGTACTTCTGCTGGACGAGACTGCAAGCGTTTTTCACCAATTCTTGACGACGGGTCAGACTACCTAGCAGTTCGATGGTCGCTTTAGCGAACGCGTCGGGCGTGTCGGCCAGCAGCAAATCACGGCCACCCTTCACCTCCAACCCCTCAGCCCCTTTGCTGGTCGAAACGACGGCCGTGCCCAGGGCCATTGCCTCCACTATCTTGAGGCGCGTCCCCCCTCCCTGAAGGATAGGCACGACACTGACGGTCGCCCCAGCGATGGCCTCGTGGACGTTGTCGATGAACCCGGTCAGGACGACATCGGGCGCCGGCGGCAGGGGGCGGCCTCCATGATCGCCTGTAATAATGAGACGTGCATCGGGAACGGCCGTCTTGATAAGCGGCCACACGTCACGAACAAACCAGACCATCGCTTCGTAATTAACGTCATACGTGAATGCGCCTGTGAAGATGACCGTATTGGGCTGCGGCGACACGGTGACACGGCTTAGGGCTGCCACGTCGACACAGTTGGGAAGGATAGCGACGGCTTCCATCTCCGGCGAGACGCGATTAAGCAGCGCCCGTTCCTGTTCCGAGACCACCGTGCAGGCGCGAAACTGCTTCAGCTGCCGACGCGTATAGGCCGCCTGCTTCGCCCACATCAGCCGGCTGCGGAGTCGTTGAAGCGGTTGTGTGCTGTCCGTCACCTGCTGGTAGTAGATGCCAATCTCAACTTCTTCCAGCAGGGCCGGCACATCGTCAAATGCCCCGGCATAAGCAGCCATTGTCAGTTGGGAGGCGACAATCAGATCGAACGTGTGCTCCGCCAGCATCTGCCGGATCGTTTGCTCCATCTGCGGTGAATAGGTGTCGACCACAGAGCGGGGTCGCGGGCTAAAGAAACCCAGACGAGCGCGCCAGCTGGAATGTTCATACGGTTTCCAGGGCACGAGAAACAGATCCGTGACAACTGTCCGGGCCGCCGCCAACCCTGCTTCGCTTGCCGGTGCGCGGATGAAGCTTAGCAACGTGACATCGTGCTCGGTCGCCAGACCACGAAGCAGGTTGTTGACCCGAATCTTGGTCCCATTGGACGGCGGGAATGGAAACCAGGGCGAGAGGAACAGGATACGCATTACGCTCTCGCTCCAACGATCGATACCAACTCCGTCTCAATGCCCTCGGCCATCCGGGCGAGATCCCACCTGTCGATGGCGTCCCGTTGACCTTGCGCAGCCAGACGCTGCCGCAGCGTTTCATCGCTGAGCAAGCGGCCGGTTTGGGCTGCCAGTTCGGCGGCATCGCCCGGTGTGCAGGCCAGCCCATTCAGACCATCCCTGATGATTTCGGCCGCCCCGCCGGCTGCTGCGCCGACGACGGCCGTTCCCGAAGCCATCGCCTCCACAATGACCCGACCGAACGGCTCAGGCCAGACTGAGGTAAACAGGAAGACATCGGCCGAACGGTACAGGCTCGGCAGCGCCTCCTTTGGCTGTCGCCCCAGCCATGATATCGAGTCCGCGACGCCCAGCTGCCGGGCCAGGGCGTGCAGCCCCTGAACATAGAATGGGACGCCCTCACCGGCAACGACCAGCCGAATATTCGGGCTGCCCGGTCCATGTCGCAGCAGCGCCAATGCCTGGATGGCCGTGTCCAGTCCTTTCGTCGGATCCAACCGGCCCACGAAGAGCAGCGACAGCGTCCCGTCGGCAGGGGAAGGGGAGGAAGGTGCAGCAGTTACCGCGGTCACATACAGCTGCGTTTCAACTGCGCCGGGCACAACTGTGATCTTGCTGAGCGGGATTCCATGCCGGCGCAGTTCTTCGCTGACAAAGCGGGAAGGAACCATAACGTGCCTGAAGCTCAGGTCAGGCGTCACATCATGATCAAGATGGCGTCGTGCCACCTTCCCCAGGATGCGTTTGGGCGTCGCAAAAAGTGGGTGCTGCACGGGGGCATTCCAGTAATCGACGTAGGGTGAGGAGAGGGTTGGCCAATAATCTCCGAAGTAGTAGGCAACGCGACTGCCAAGCCGCGCCTCGATCCGGGCTGGCAGGGAGCGGGGCAGGTTCCACATACCCCAGATGAGGGCCACATCCGGCTGCCAGGCGGTGATCGTGTCATCGACGATGCCCAGGTTCTCCTGCCCCCGGGCGTGGCGGGTGAAGAAGAGCAGGCCGTTGCGCAGCGACACGAGCGGCATTTCAAGATGCAGGTCACGCCTGATCCAGTCCGACTCTTTGTTATCTGCTGTGTCGCGTAAATGGCGGCTGGTCAGAACGACGACCTCGTGCCCGCTCTGCCGTAGGCGACCGGCGACTTCCGCACACCACGCTTCATACCCCCCCTGGCCGAGCGGTGGGTAGAAGTTAGTGACAAATAGAATACGCATGGGTGGTGTCGAGAGAGTCAGTCAGCTGCAGCCGGTTTTGGCAGACGCTCTCATATGACGCTGCCGGCATCTAGACGTCTGAGGCGCGGGTGTCCTTATCAGTGGTAACGCCCAGACAGTACGCCTCAATCTCATCAATGAACCGGACAAAATCGAACTTGTCCTCGACCATCAGCCGACCGGCCTGGGCCAGCTTCCGGGCAAGTGCCGGGTCGTCGATGAGGCGCTGCAGCTGTGTGGCCAGCGCGTCCGCGTCGCCGGCAGAGAAGATGAGACCGGTCTCTTCATGCACCAACCCTTCAGTAGAGCCACCGGTGTCGGTCCCGACGACCGCCAATCCGCTGGCCATGGCTTCCTGCATGACTCGCGAGAGCGGCTCCTCCCAGATAGACGGCAAGACAAAGAGATCATGCTCGCGCATAAGCTCCGGAATGGCCTCGCGGGGAACACGTCCCAGAAAGCGCACAGCGCCGCCCAGCCCAAGCTTGTCTACCATCTCGTTTAGCTCTGCCTCGTAGTTGTCCAGACCCGACCCGGCAATGGTCAGGGAGGCTGGCGTCGTCTCACCCCGTTCCCTCAGCAGCGCCAGCGCTTCGATCACCGTATGCACCCCTTTGTGGGGGACCACGTTGCCGGCAAAGAGAATTCTGACATCGTCTTCCCAGGTGCTTGTCTTGGCTGCTGTGTTCGACGGGAAGAATTCATCCAGCTCCACACCATTATAGATGACGGTGAACGTGGCTGGATCGCGGCCCAGCGCGGCCGCATTGGCGATTCGTGCCGCCTCACTGACGCATACAACATGATTGAACGCCAGCTGGAAGCGGTTCAGGTCGCGTCGGATGGGGCGGAGCGCCACGGGCGTAAGGATCTGTTTGCCCAACGTCCGCAGCCTGCTGCCCGCGGGAGCAAGCCAGTAGGCCGAATGGAGGTCCGGCTGGTACGGCATGGTGGAGGCCAGATAGTAGACGACCCGGCCCGGCAGAAGTTGTTCCACTAACCAGGGCACGCCGGGTGTAAGGTTGTAGGTTTCAAAGACGATTGCGACATCTGGCTGAAACGTCTCAACGGCCGTCTGAGTCCGACGCAGGGTCTCATCGCGGCGCTGCCCGTAGCTCATCAGGCTCCGCGGCTGGTATCGCTGGAGGTCGGCGTCCAGGTGGAGCGTCCGCCAGACATTGTCCGCTTCCACGACCGGATGTTCCACACCATGCAGGCTGGTCAACACGGCCGTTTCGTGACCTCGCAACCGCAACGGTTCCTGCAAATCGTAGACCATCTGGGACAGGCCGCCAATTTCATGCGGCGGATAGAAGGATGAGATGAAGAGAATACGCACGCTAGACAACATCCTTTCGCGGCAGCAGACGCTGGCCCAGCAGGGACTTGAGCCACAGCGCACTCATCTGACGATTGGTCACAATACCAGGCTGCAGCCGAGCCGCCCGGGCAAAGTGGCTCCGGGCCTGCGGCAGCTCTCGCCGCGCATAGCGAATCTGTCCCAGCGTCCGATGGGCGGTTGCCATGACTTTGCTGCGGTACGCATCTTCCCTCATGTCGCCGGCTAGTTGAGGGAGGAGTGCATCCAGGAAGCGGAACAGTCGCGTTTCGTTCAACTCCATGTCCAGAGCTTGAACATTGCCACGCTCGCCACGAGCCTGATCCCACATAGCCAGTTCATACAGGGTTGTGCGCTCCAGCAGGAGGTGAGGGTCGAGCCGGGCCGCTTGCCCGAGACAGTGGGCGGCCTGATTCTCGTCACCGGCCTGCAGCCACTCAACGGCCGCCGTGCGATAGGCGCAGGCGCGCGCCCGGCGGATGCGCGCAGGCGGCAGCTCAGTCTCAGCTGCCTCGACCTTCTGGAGGACAGCCAGGCGATTGTCGAGCATGCGCTGTGGCGCGTCGGACATACTCCCCGACTGCACGCGGTACCGGACGAGCCGGTCAGGGATGGCGATCATCGTGTTATGCCGGGTCAGACGCAGCCACATGTCCCAATCCTCGCACGCTGCGAGCGAATGATCAAATGGTCCCGACTGCTTGTAGGCCTCTCGACGCACGAGCAGGCAATGAGGCGTTATGAAATTGCCGTCCAGCAATGTGTCGTGGATGTGCTCTTTCTCGATGTGCCCCGGCCCTGTCTGAAAGAGCGGGTTGTTGCCAGGATCTACCATGCGGAAGCCGCAGAAGACGGCCGCCGCTTCCGACGCAATGTCCAGCGCGGTGGTCATGATGCTGATGTAGTTCGGCTCCAGCAGATCGTCTGCATCCAGAAGGACGATCGCGTCGCCCGTTGCCCGGGAGATACCGGTGTTGCGCGCGGCCGACAATCCCTGGTTTTGCTGGTAGACATACTGGATGCGATCGGCGTAGCGCGCGGCGACATGATTCGTTTCATCTGTTGAGCCATCGTCGACCACGATGATTTCATGCGGCGGCCTTGACTGGCTCAGCGCACTCTCGACGGCCGCCGGCAGATAAGCTGCATGGTTGAATGTGGGAATGATGACGCTAACGGATCCCATGCTAGATTCCAAGATTGGTTGTATGCGGCATCGGATCCCGGTCGTAGATGTCGATGTCAAAGTCAGCCACGATGGCGACGATGTCAGAGATTTCGCGGCTCGTAAGTGAGTTCTGCCACTCCGTTATGGGACTGTTGCCACTCAGAATGGGGCTGTCCGGGCGGGTGACGACGCTGTTTCTTCGGATGGCTCTGGCCAACAGTGGCGTTGCTGCCACGTCGACCGCATTGAGGACGCGCCGGATCTGCCTGTCAGGATTTGTTACCAACTGCTCGTAGGTGACCACTGTCCAGGTTTGCTCAGGCACCTGGTTCAATGCCACCACATTCTCAAGACACCACATAATGGCCTGTCGCTGGACAGGCGTTCGGGCGCTCTGAATCAGCGGCAGATAAGGTGTCAGATAATCATCGACCAGGGCTTGCTGGTCAAGCATCTCATCAATGTGCGTGTCCCACGAGAGACGCATCCGAGAGAAGACAACGGCACACGGATGTCGGAGCATATAGAGGATGATCGGCTTGAACTGTCTGTCGATCCAGGCGAGCATCGAATTGGCCCGGATCGACTTGACCACTCTGCGCGGAGCCCAGACACGACGTCCCAGGCGGTTGGTCCAGGGGGTGTTGATGCGGCCTGCCAGGGCGTCGCCAACCGCGGCGCGGCGAATCGGGCTGATATCATCTGGCCGCGAATAGGCAAACAGGGGGAGATCTGCCATTTCCTCAACCTGACGATTGTCGAACGGCTCAAAGATAACCCGAACCATCGGATTGGCAGCAATGATATTGGCCATCCATGTTGTGCCACTACGACCAGAGCCAGCTAGAAGGATCGTGCGGTTGTTCATTACTCAAGTCCAGTGCAGCTTATCGTAAATGCACACGGGTCAGCTATTGCGCTCGTGTCGCGAGAAGCGTGTCGAAGATCTGCTCGAGACGTATGGCTGTGCCTTCCCAGGAGTGGGAAGCGCGGGCCTTAAGATGTGCTGCCGCGCCCAGGCGGTCACGCTCCTCGTTGTCGGTTAGCAGCCACAGCAGCGAGTTTGCCAGGGCGATTCTGTCGCCGGAAGGATACAGGCAAGCGGTATCATTGTCCGTTACGATTGCTGCTATGTTCGGTAAATCAGGCGCGACAATGGCCATGCCGGCGGCCATATACTCCATCAGCTTGAGGGGGGTTCCGACACTGGCTTCCTTCGTAGGCTTATGGGCCATGACGGCCACGTCCGCTCGGGCCAGCCATTCAGCTACTTGCTGGTGCGGCACGCTGCCAGTGAACTGCACCCGATCTGTCAGGCCAAGTGACGCCACGCGTGCTTCTATGCCAGCCCGCAGCTCGCCATCACCGACGAGTATCAGTTCGGCTGTGGGCAGGCGTTCGACGACAAGCGCGAACGCATCAACAAGCAGATCGAGACTGTGCCACGGTTTGAAGCTGCCCACATGAATAATGGTGGGGGCGCGGGTCGCCGGCTCACGTTCCGTGAAGTTACCATTGACGCGCCCGGTGAAGACATCCAGATCGACCCCGTTGGCAACGGCCGTCACGCTGATCAGGAGGCAGATTCCAATCGGCGATGGTTGCGAGGCGAAGCGGCTCGCTGATAGTGATAATGTGGCTGGCCATATGATAAGAGCGACGAGTGACCTGGCGCAGCACAGCCCACTGGCTGCGCGAAAGCTGGATGCCCAACACCCGGTACTCTTGCAGAACATCGCCATTCAGTTCGACAACGGCCGGGACGCCCAGCCGCCGCGCAGCCATTAGCCCGCCGGTGGCCTGCAGGTCGTGGCGCTCATAAATCAGGTCGACGCCCGACAGAGCAGGTAGAATCGAGTCCGCAAAACGCAGGCTGTCATAGAGGCGAGCATACGGCAGGCGCAGCTTGCTTTGCACGCTGCGAACAGCGCTTTCCGGCGCTCGAAACCAGGCCGCGTTGGTGCTGCGTGGAGCCAGCGATTGCCACTGCTCGAAGTTGTCGGTAGCGGCCGCCTGTCCATCCCGTTCTACAAACAGCCGCACCTGATGGCCCCGGCGCTGAAGCTGCCGGATCACTGCCTTGACATGCAGCACCGGACCCGTGTCCCGGGTGAAGTCGATGTCGGAGCGCTGCCAGATGTAGGCGATGTTCATGATGCCGGCGATCCGCCTTCCAGGATAGCCCGGATAACCGGTTCATTCTGTTGAATGTCAAAGCGATCTACAGCAATGCGGCGCAGGCGCAGTGTTGCGGCTTCCTGGTCCTTAGCCGGCAGCTGAGCGTAGGCATCGACGCGGGCGATGAGCTCCGGTTCGGTCATGAACAGACAATCCGGCGGAGCCAATTCATCGGCGCCTGCCCAGCCGTGTACCAGTGTGTAACAGCCGGAGGCCATCGCCTCGATAGGTGCGACCTGCAGCCCTTCCGAGAAGCTGTTGGAGACGTAAACGTCAACGGATTGGTACCACGCCGCCGTATCGCTAATTGGCCCGTCGAAGATGACGTGATCATCCAAACCCAGCCGCGAAACCAGATCGACCAGGGCAAAGGCATAGTCGGCATGGAGCGGTTGGTGCCCGCCGCCAATGCGCAGCGTTTCCATGATGCCAAGCTGGCGCATCTGGTGGAAAGCCAGGATCAGTTCATAGACGCGCTTCCGTGGCGTCAGATGGCACAGGATACCAAGCGTTCCGGAATACGGTCGATGGTGGTAGGGGAAGCGACTCAGATCAATAGCCTCGACCACAACATGGGTCTTGCCCGTTTGTTCAGGGAAACGCTCCAGAAACTCACGTTCCTTCGCCTTGCTGACAAGGATGATGTCGTCGACGCCGTCCCACTGCACGCTTTCGGCCCATTGGTACATCTCATACCGGTGCAAGCGCGTCACGATGCGGGCGCGTCGAGGCAAACGGCTGGCCAGGGTCAGAAGCTCGCTGGCCCACTCAAAAAAGACAACGTCGTTGGTGTTGAGTAACGTAGATAGATCGGCCTCGAGCTGCCGCCGTTTCAGCCGTTCCTGAAAGAAAGGCGAGCGTACTGGCTGCTCTTCGAAGACAGTGACATCATACTTGTCCTGCCAGATATCGTAAAGATCCCGGACAAATGACCATGTTTCATTGCGGCCGACAACAAGACCAAGTGAGCGCATCCTACTTCTCTTTTAACCTCGCTGTCAGGGCGCGACCGACGATAGCCCATACGCCACGGTTGCTTGCCCAGCTTAGATCGTGGCGCATGGCCTGCAGGGCCATCTCCCCTGCAGGAACAGTCTCGTTATGTTGGTGATGGCGAAAGGCCGAAGAAGCAAACAGGCGGGCTAGCTCCCGGTTCTTGTGTCTGGCAATGTGTTGGGTCGACGGCGGGAGACAGTCGAATACGTCGCGCATATACTGCACCGGATCGGTGGCAGACGGTGCATGTGCCCAACCTGCGAAATGGGTGATGAGCACCGCTCCATCATTTTCCAGAAGCGCGGGATACAGCGACGTCGCACGCTCGATATCGGCGCTCGCCTGTATCTGCTGACCGGCGTGGAGCTCCCGGGCGGCGGCTCGCAAATAGGCCCGGGCATATGCTTGCGGGAGCGCCTCCCGTATATCGGTAGGGAGGTGCGGCTGTGAGGCGATCTTGTCCAGCACAGCGAGCGAGGCCGTACGCATGCGAGCCGGGTCCTGGGTCATCTGATCCGGATGGCTGCGATAGGCCATCACCGGCTCATTGACGTGAGCTATCCGACAACCGGCCTGACTCAGCCGCAACCAGAGGTCCCAATCCTCGCAAGCCGCCAGCGACTCGTCGAATGCTCCTGCCGTATCTAGCCAGGTGCGCCGCACGGTCATCGTGCCGACGGCGAATGGATTGCCATTGAGCAGGTCGATGACCGTGATATCATCCAGCGTGTTGGCCCGGCTGGCTGTCGGACGCTCCTTGCCTGACGAATCGATCACGACGTGTTCGCCGCTGACCATGCCCATGTCAGGCCGGGCGCTCAGGAAGCTGGCCAGAATCGCCTGCCCACCCGGTAGCATCAGGTCGTCGGCGTCGAGAAAGCTGATCAACGGCGCTGCTGCGGCGCGGATGCCTCTGTTGCGCGCGCCCGACAGACCGGCATTGGCCTGATGAATGACCCGGAGACGCGGGTCATTGAATGACGCAGCGACGGCGGCCGTCTCATCGGTCGACCCGTCGTTGACAACAATAAGTTCCAGCGTCACCGACCGCTCCGCCAGCACGCTGCGAATCGCATCACCCAGATAGTCTGCCTGATTATAGGCCGGCATGATGACACTGATTTCGGGCATCGTCATTATCACTCGTCAGTTGATTGATTCGGGGCCGGTCTGCCCGGCAGGCAGGTGCTCAATCTCGATCTCGGCAAACAGGTTGGATTCTCCTTTGGCCCCTTGTCTCCCGTCAACCACAAACGTGGCGGCATTTGGCAGGTAGTCATAATAGCAACTCAGATCCGCATAGGCGAGATCGACCTTGACAGTGTACATGCCCGCGAGCAGGTTGGCCTGGATCCGGAAGACAACTGTCGCCTCATCCCCGGCGCCGAAGTCCGGCGTCGTCTGCTGCTGCCATTGGGTTGTCGTGTCATAGATCAGATCGCCCCGCTCGTTGTAGATCGTGCAGGCGAAGATGGGCTGGGGCGCCTCTTCACGGAAGCCTACGCGCATCGCAATCTCGAACGTGTCGCCTGTCGGCACGACTTGCAGCGGTGAGCCGGATGTAGAGCGGACGTCGACCCCCAGAATCTGGGCCTCGTGGGTCATTGCCAACTGCTGCAGCCCGCCTGCTTCCGGGCCCGTGGGTCTGGCTCCGACCGCCGCCGCGCCGCGCACGGCGCGGAAGTATTCGGCAACGGCCGCCGCCGCCGGACCCTCAAACTGCTTCTCTCCACGTACGAGCACCATCGCTCGCGAACAGACCCGCTGCACGACCTGCATGTTGTGGGACACAAAAACAAGGGCGGTGCCGTTGTCCTGGAGGGTCTGCATCCGTTGGTAACAGCGAGCCTGAAACGCCGTATCACCCACAGCCAGCACTTCATCCACCAGAAGGACGTCCGGATCGACATGGGCGGCAATGGCAAAACCAAGACGGGCGTACATGCCGGACGAATACCGTTTGACCGGCGTGTCCAGATAGTCCCCGATCTCGGCAAAGTCGACGATGCGCCGGAAGCGATCGTTGATCTCCGCTCGTTTCATCCCCAGTATAGCCCCGTTCAGATAGATATTCTCCCGACCGGTCAGGTCGGGATGGAAGCCCGCTCCCAATTCGATGAGCGCCGAGAAGCGGCCGTCCACCTGGACCGTCCCGCTCGTCGGAAGTGTCACGTGCGAGAGCAGCTTCAGAATCGTCGTCTTGCCCGCACCATTTGGGCCGATGATGCCCAGCGATTCGCCCGGCTGGACGGCGAACGACACGTCGCGTACTGCCCAATGATAAGTGGCCGCCTCGCTCTTGCTGCGCGCGCCGAGCAGCTCGCGCAGGCTGCTCAGGCCGCGTCCTTTGCGATAGCGTTTGGAGAGGGCGTTGACGACGATTGAATCGGTCATGGGACGTTACACCACATCGGCGAACTGAAACTCGACACGCTTAAAGAACCAGTAGCCGAACGCCAGCGCGATGAAACTGATTATGGCGGATATCCACAGGTACGGACTGGGCAGGCTGCCCTCCAGCAGGATGGCGCGGTACGATTCAATGATACCGGCCATTGGGTTGAGATGATAGAGGGTTTGCAAAGAGTCGGGAACGGCTGTTGATGGATAGATGATCGGGGTGGCGTAGAACCAGATCTGCAGGCCAAGTGTCACCAGATGGCGAACATCGCGAAAGAAGACATTGACGGCCGCCGTAAACAGCCCCAGCCCCAGGGTTAGCGCCAGCTGGATCATCATGACCACAGGCAGAAACAGCCAGGCTGCACCGTTCAGTGTCAGCTGATCGCGATAGAAGACGATGAGCGCCAGCAGGATTGCGCCGGCAATGGCGGCGTCGAAGAGACGCGCCAGCATGGCGGCGATGGGCAAGATTTCGCGCGGGAAGTAGATCTTTGACACCAGCCCAAAGTTCGACACCAGCGACTCCGTCATGTCGGCGATTGAGCTGGAGAACAGCACCCACGGCACCATCGCCGTGTAGGAGAAGACGATGTAGGGCACAGGGCCGGTGTCGACCGGGATGAAGCGCGTGAAGATCACCGTAAAGACGATGGCCGTTGCTGCCGGTTGGATGACCGCCCACAGCCCGCCCAGCAGCGACTGCTGATAGCGGGCGCGAACTGTTCTTATGGTCCATGCCCACAAGAGCTGGCGATGGGTGGACAGGTGCGTGAAGGTCGTCATAACAGGTGCGGCGTGTTTCGGTATCTTCCTGGCTTATGCTCTATCGGGGACGCAGCGAACGGCGTCGCAGGATGATTACCAACCCGATCAACAGGACAACGGGCAAAGTGGCCAGCAGCAGGGGGGTCGTGTTGGATTGACCGAAGCGGGCCTGAGGCGGCTGGGCAAACTCGATCGGCAGAGGCGTCGGTGTAGTCGCTGCGGCAGGCGTCGGAGACTCTCCTGCGGCCAGGGGGACGGGCAGTGGTGTGGCGTATGGTTCGGCCGAGACCGCTGGCGCATCGACCTCCGCGACCGTAAACCAGAGCCCCAGATGGGGATCGTTGCCATACATGGCCAGCAGCTTGTTACCGCGATAGCTGATCAGCAGCGGATTCTGGGGATCAAACCCATTGACCAGGGTGCCGGTGGCGATGGGGCTTCTTGCTCCCCAAACGCCGTCCACCAACGGCATGTAGAACATCCCATGAACGTCTGGCTGTCCTTCTACCGCGTATCGACCCTGGGTGACGGCATGGAGTCCGTCCGCACTGTCAATGGCCATGGGGCCGACCAGACCGTTCTGGCCAACGACGCCAAATACTTGCTGCGGTGCAGTCCATGTCTGCCCGTCTGATGATTGGCGGGCAAACCGTTTTGGTGGCGGTGGGCCGTCCTGATAAAGCAGATGAACAGTGCCGTCGTCCAGTACCGCCACACTCGAATAGCCGACGCCGAAGTCATCAGGATCGCGGACTGCGACCGTCTGTGGGGATGACCATGTCGCCGTGGCGGCCTCCAGCCGGGCCACGTAGATTGCCTGGCCAAATGCCCGGCTGTCAAAGACGGTCCAGGTGGCCATCAGGTCGTCTTCAGGTCCGGGTGTCATGGCGATGCCAAAGACAAGATCGTCTGGTTGGCCCTGGCGCTGAACCTGGACCGGCTCAGACCACGTCTGACCTCTGTCCGGGGAGGCAATGGCGTAGATTTCCGGTCCGTTGTTGCCGGCAAAGAGTACGCGCATGGTGCCGCTCCCGTCGACTGCCAGACCAGCGCTTGGGCCGGCTCGGCTCGCGATCTGGAGCGGCTCGCTCCAGGCGGCCGTCTCTCCAAGCCGGGCCACGGGTGCTGTCGTATGATAAACGCGACCGTCCCGTTCATTGCCGCCAAAGAAGATCAGGTGCATTGTGCCCGTTTCGTCCAGCCAGGCATCCAGGAAGCGCGGGCTGCCGCCCAGCGGAGAGAGCAGGATGTCGACGTGGGGCGACCAGTCGAGGTCGTTCCAGCGGCTGTAATAGATGCTGAATCCGGATTCATTGTCTCCATCGGTCCAGAACAGATGAACGTTACCGCTCCTGTCCGGTACCAATCCGTAATTCAGATGGGCATCGTCCCCACTGCCAGGAATGCGCCTCGGCTCGCTCCAGTCGAGTCCGGATGACTGCGCCACCAATCGGCTGCCAGACAAACTGGCGAGCATAAGCGCTGCCAGAATGGCGACCGCGACCGCAAGCGGCTGCCGAGCCCATGGCACTTTCCATTTTGCCATCGGTGGGTCGGACTTCCGTTGGGCGACTGTCTTTCGGCGGAGTGATCTCATCGTTACTTTCCGCGCCCGCCCAGCCGCACGGCGCGCAGCGCCACCGCGACAACGACCGCAATCACCAGCGCCGCCGGGATGATGGCAATGCCAAGCGATCCCAACGGCCCGCCGCCTCCGATCAGGCCGTTCAGAAAACCGGTGTCCTGGTCGACGGCCGTCGGGATAACGATGGTGGGGGTTGGTTCAAGCATGGGCGTGGGTGCCGGCGCGGCAACGGTTGGCACGCCAACAGGTACAGGGGGCGTCGGCTCCGGCACCACGGGCAGGTCGGCCGCGTTGAGTTCAACAGGCCGGGTCAGGCCGCTTAGCTGCGTGATCGGATTCGCTGCGGCGACAGCAGACTGGCCAAGATGCCCGACCACCAACTGGCCCGGCAGGATTGCGGCGAGATCCAACTGCCCCGTCGCCAAATTCGTAGACCGCGATTCATTGGCCAACCATTCCGTGCCGTTCCATGACCAATGCTGGAGCCGTCCATTGTCCAGACCGACGACATGCGGCTGACCCGCCGGATCGATGGCAGCTGCGGGCAGTTCGCCGACTGGCAGGCTGTTTACCTGCACCGACTCGGACCAGGTGTCGCCTCCATCGGTGGATGTCTGGTGCCAGATGAAGGTGCGGTCAATGCTGCTGCTGGCCCATATCAGATGGAGCGTCCGATCATCTGCCGGCTCCAGCGAGGCCCAAATGGCCGGCGGCTGACCGCCGTTTTCCAGCGGGCGTTGGGCCGACCAGGTCAGTCCGCCATCGTCGGAATGTTGATAGATCATGCCTTGCGCAAGGTTTGCCGGAGGTAAGGAGCGCTGCTCAGCCGCGAGGTGGAGCCGGCCGTCGCCTGTCTCGACCAGGATGGCCTGACCTGCGGCTTCCCATCCGGCTGCTGCGCCGTCAAAGATGCGGACTGGCTCGGACCACGACGCTCCCTGGTCGGTAGAACGGACCAGGTAGACGCCGCGCGGCTCGTTGACCGCTATGGAGTAGGTGATCAGAAGATCGCCACTCTGTGTCGCCATAATGCCGGGCATCTGCCCGCCGCTGGCTGCGTCGGTGATCGATACGGGTGTAGACCAGTCGTTAGGCCGATCGCTGCTGGCCTGGGCAAACTTCAACCCGTCGCTGTCGTGCCATACAAGTTGGAGACGCCCGTCGTGGGCGACCGCTGCATGCGAAACGATGCCGCCGACCGGCGCCGGCAGGACCGGCGTGGCCGGCTGCCAGACGCCATCCTGCCATAGCGACAGGAAGAAAGCGTCCCCGTTCTGAAGGTGGGCGAGGATAGTGGCTTTGGCCGGCTCGCCCCCAACGACTTGTGCTGTTCCGGGCAGGCCCTCAAGTTCACCCAGCAGCTCCGGACCTTGCCAGAGCGGTGGCGGAGGGAACCAGCCTTCAACCGACCCGATGGGTCGGCTTGCCCACCAAATGTCTCCGCCAATGTGGCTGTCGCAGCCAACAACAATCAGGTCCTGCGAACGGCTGTCCGGATCCAGGCACTGAAGTCGCACGACCTGATTGGTTTCCGGATTGAGGAACTGCGAGATGGCTCGCTGCTCTTGTGGCAGACTCCATTGGGCGCCGTCCCAGGCCATGATATAGGTCAGCTGATCACTCTGCCCGACCCCGGTGCCGGAATTGGCTTCAATGAAGAGCAGCAGTACATCGCCTGCTGTGGCGAAGCTGGACGCATCCCAGCATCCGTCGAAGCGATCCGCAAACGACTGTGTGTCTGACCAGGTTTGGCCGCCATCGTTCGTGTAACGGTAATACTGGGTGCAGACCTGCGCCATCCCATGCGTCGCTTGCCAGGTGACGACCGTCGAGGTTTCGGATGAGCCAAGCCGAATGTGGCGCGGGCCAGGCGCATCGGCCGCGTCTGTGACCAGGCGCTGGTCTATCAGTTCAGGTGTTTCCCAGGTTTGGCCGTTGTTGGTCGACCGGCTCAGGAACAGCTGCTCGCGGTCAGTGTCGTTCCAGGCGATCATGACCTGCTCGGCACTGCCCGCGTCTATTTCCACATTGGCCTCTTCGGCAGTGGTCGCTCGCAGATAGGCGGATGCATAGATGGTTGTTGGTCCGGACCAGCTGCCCTGCCCGGAAAATGCCCGACGATAGTACACGCCTGCCGGACGGCCGCCGTCGTCGGTCGGGTGGATATAGGTCACGTGAATCCGGCCTGAGTCATCGAAGGCTGCCGCAGGGGCGATTGCGCCGGTCTCCAGAATTTCGGGCGGTGACCAGGCATCATAGGTGGCGAACTGGCCGTTTGGAACGCGACTATAGAACAGGACGCCAGCCGGATCGGTAACGTCGTTGATCCAGAACGCATGGATGTTGCCTTCGGCGTCGGCGATAAGTACCGGGTTGAAGGTTGGGAAGTCGCTGGTTTCCGGCAGATCGACAAAGATGCGACGGGTGGCAAAGGGCAGTTCGGGCGAGGTAGGCTGGCTCCAGTTCTCACCGTTACCGGACGTATAACGCAGACCGTCGAACGCATCCAGCCATATGACATGATAGCGTCCGCTGCTGTCGACGACGATCTGAGGCTCGCTGGTTGCGCCAGATCGGGATAGGTTCACCTGCGGGCCCCATTGAGCCGATTCGTCCTGTGCCGCCACCGGGCCGGGGCCGGTCAGTGTCAGGAGCATGCCTACCAGAAGAAGAGTGGTCACAATGGCAATTGTTGTCCGAAAACCTGTTTTCATGCGGTACCTAGGGTGTCGTTATTGGGCCCCACTCTGCGCTTGCGCTGGCGGCAGTCTCAGCCAGGTCCGGGCGGCCCTGATTGGACCACCACCAGGCGTAAGCATCGAGTTCGGAGACAGTTTCAGGCAGAGGAACCAGATAGGCGGCGGCACGTGCCGGGTCGCCGGACCAAAGATAGCTGTACCCCAGGCTCTTGCGGATGCCGCGATGATCCGGGTCGAGTTCGAGCGCTTGTTCCAGGTTTGTGGCAGCCGTGCGGAAATCCTGATTCAGCATGGCGAGCATGCCCAAACGATACCACGCGGTCCGGTTGCGGCTGTTCGCTTGCAAGGCGGTTCGAAAGCGGTCCGAGGCGTCTTGATAGGGTGCGGGGTCAACAAGGGTGACCCATTCGTTGGTGGGATAGTTGATGAGCTGCGTGCGGGCCATCTGCAGCGCTCCAATGTTCGACTGCGCGGAGGAGACCAGCGGTTGGCTGAAGAGCAATCCGGCAGCGACGACAACACCCAGGATCGCCATCCCACCCAACAGGAGCGTGCGCTTGTCTTCCTTGCCGTCTGAAACAGAAGCGGGGCGGCGCGGAAATATCGCGGCCACCAGCCCTGCCGGGGCCAGCAGTATCAAGAGGGCGCGGCTGCCGTAGAGGGGGTCTTCGACCACTCCGTGCAGGCACAGGACGGTCAGGCTGCTGAAGAGTGCGCCACAAACCAGGGAAAGGCTGCGAACGCGGCCGTTGGGCTGGGCATGTCGCGGGTCGGAGAGCAGCCAGAAACAGACAGCCAGGATCGCCAGGAGCAGAATGAGGCCCAACACCCCTTGCTCAACGCCAACATCCAGAAACAGATTGTGACTGTGAATAAGATAATGCTGGGGGATGACACGGATATAGGTCGAGTAAAGGCCGTCAAATGCCCCCAGACCCGCGCCGGTCCATGGAAAGTCGGCCATCAAGTCAACGGCTTGCTGGCTAATTTCGAGGCGGCTGCCGGTGCTTTCCGGCCCGGGCAGCCGTTCGAGCAGCGACAGTGGTCCACCTGGCAGCAAGAGGCTGGCACTCAGTCCGAGACCGAGTACGATCAGCAGCTCAAGCGCCAGCGCCAGACGCCGCGACAGATAGAGACGACGGCCCAGCGGGCGGGCCGCCAGCCAGAGCAGCCAGGCAATCAGCCCGCCGCTCAACGCCAGCCAGGCGCCACGCGAGGTCGTGAAGATCAGGCCAATTAGCAGGACGATGCTGGCGATAGCCACCACGCCTGCAGTAAGCCACCGCTGTTTGTGTCCGGCTCGTATTCCCGCACCAAGCAAGAATGGGGCTGTCATGGCCATCAGGCCACCGGCCACGTTGGGATGCAGGGCATGGGCTTCGCCCAGGAAGGCTGGGCGCAGGCCCGACCAGCGCAGGGCCGCCCGATTGAGGCTTTCCACTTTGGCTGGCAAGGCGCTCCAGTCGTGAGTGAGTAAGAAATAGAGGCTGATCAATGCTCCAAACAGCCCTGCGCCCAGCACGATGGGCCATATGTGTTCGGCCGGTTGGCCGGCAAGCGCATAGAACAGGAACAGTCCGCCAACCATTAGCCAGAACTTGGGCCAGGCCAGGTCCGGGACAGGAGCCACCCAGGCGGCGACGAAGGCGCTAAGCAGAAAGAGCAGAAGCAGACCATCGAAGCGTGTGCGCCGGAACGGGAAGTAGCCCGCTATTGCTCTGGCTGCCCAGGGCGCTGTCACCAGCAGCAGCGGCAGCCAGCCCAACTGACCCCGGCTGAGATACCAGAGCGCGCCGGCGGTCAGGGCAAGCCCCAGATCGACCAGCGCAAACAGGGGGCTTTGGACGACCTCAGGCCAGCGGTAGTCCGCCTTCCCGATCGAGCCAGTGGGAACCTCATGCGCCATGATTAACTCGATGCAGCAGCGGGTGTCCCCGAATCGGTTGAGACCCAACTCAGATGCTGCAGGCCCACGTTCATCGCCGAGGACAGGGTCGAGGGGTCGGAAACGAGCATCTTGAGATAGGTCATCATTGGACCCGGACGCAGTGCCCACTCCCGAAACGCTCGCTTCTGCCAGTACAGGAGCCGTTCGGCGGACAGGTCCGGGTAGTCGAGCACCGTGCCTTTGTCCATGTCGACTTGTTCCCAGCGGGTTCCGGGCCGGACCCAGCCCTTCTTGATCACCTCGAAGAAGAAGGGTGTTCCCGGGTATGGCGCTGCCACATGGAACAAGGCGATATCCAGCGGCAGCTGCTTCGAGAAGTCGATCGTCTGGCGAATCGTCTCTTCTGTCTCGCCTGGCAACCCGATGATGAAGTAGCCCCAGTTGCGAATGCCGGCGGCCCGCGCCCAGGTCAGCGCTCGTTCAGCCTTGTCAGGGTAGGCGCCTTTGCGAGCGTGGCGCAGAATCTGCTCATTGCCGCTCTCAATGCCCCATGAGATGAGCCAGTTGCCCGCTTTGGCCATCATCTGGAGCATCTCTTCGTCCACATAGTCGACACGACTGTTGCAGGTCCACTTGATGTCAATGTTCTCCTTGATCATCAATTCGCATAGACCCATAACCTGTTCGCGATTCACTGTGAACAAGTCGGCATACATGTGGATGTTGTTCATGCCAAGCTTCTTCAGCAGCCACAGCTCTTCCATGATATCTTCCGGGGTCCGCAGGCGCGTCGTGAACTGATAGCTGACATGCTTGATGCAGTAGGTGCAGCCCGCCGGACAGCCGCGACTGGTCACGATAAATGTAAACGGCCCTTTGATCATGGGCATGCGGTACTTGTCCAGCGGCAGAAGATGGTGCAGCGGCAGTGGCATGTCGCTCAGGTTGCGGATGAACGGCCGTGTGTGGTTGACAATGATTTCGCCGTCCTGCCGCCAGACCACACCCTTGATGCCGTGCATGTCGACCGCCCCGTTCTCAGTGAAAGCGGGTTGGTAGAGCGGGTCGTGGTCAGCGAACAGCTTCTCAATGGTGGGTGATCGCTGATCGATTTTGCCCTCAAGGTGGTCCAGCAGATCCCGCAGGCTCAAGTCCGGTTCGCCGAGCAAGATGTAGTCCAGTGACGGATAGGGCCGCATGGTTTCCAGAGGAATCGGCGTGACGTGGGTGCCGAAAGCAATTGTTTTGGCCCCCCGAGCATGCGCCAGGAAGCAGCCGTACATATCATTCTCCAGCGTCGGGGCGGTCACCTGGGTCATGTAGTATGTTGGTTGGTAGCGCTCGATCTGTTCTGCAAACGCGGGCCAACTCATGCGCTCCGCGTTGGCGTCAATAATGGCCACCGTGTAATCCGGCACAAGCAGCGCCGCCATCTGGGCGAGTGAAACTTGCGGCCAGACCATGTTCTCCCGCGTGCGACGGCCCACCCGGTGTTGGGTCCGAATCCACAACTCCCCGTCCGGGGTTGGTGGGTTGACCAGAAGAATGTCAACCGCCTCAGGGCCCCGCTCAGTCGCACTCATGCTGTCGCGCACGATTTCATCCGCGCTGGGGAAGTTCGCCATGCGCAGCTTCGGCACACGTCTGGTGCCCAGGTTTTCCTTAAGAAGTACGTCTTTCTCAGAATTCGTCATCGTATGACTCTCCGATAGCCAGGCTCCAGACAGTGGGCCAGGTCTGTATAAGTCATCACTGTATCCGAGCCTGCAGTGTCACGGTGCGGCCTCAGGAATCGTAAATGGGTTGGCGTGGGCTTCATTGGCGACGATGTCGTCGAGCACACGCATGATGATCCAATAGATGACAAGCTGGATGCCAAGGATAATGAGCATAGCACTGCCGAGGGCATAGAGCCACAGCCGGTTCGTCTCCCAACCCTGGACGCCCAGAATGAACGAGACAATGGCCACGACAATACCCAATCCGGCTGCTGCCAGGCCCATCCACCAGAACTGCTTGTCCAGCGGTGTCTTGAGAATGGGTTTTCCAAAAAGCCCCTGGCGAATCGGTCGTTTATGCAACAGCGAGACCAGGTAGTTGAAGATGACGCCCAGCACAAACACATTGACGCCAACCATCCCGGCTACTGCGCCTGCGTAGACAGCCAGGATTCCCAGGGGTCCGAGCGTCGTGACGCCGGACAGACGGGCCACGATGAGGCCCAGGAGACAGGCCGCCCCAATCGCCATGCCCGCCAGACCGACAAGGCCGAGAATACGGACCGGGTTGTACTGGAGGTTTGCCCACAGCATGGATTGCAGGAACAGCGTGCCGTCATTGACAACGCTGAGCTTAGACCTGCCGAGACGCTCGCTGTAAGGAATGGGAACTTCTGCAATGGTGATCCCCTCGTGGATAGCTTTGGTACTCATCACCGGGGTCAGGTTCAAGCCATCCGGAAGCGGATAGAGCTGGTCCAAAATCTGCCTCCGAAATACGCGCATCCCGCTGGCGCTGTCGGAAACGGCTTGCTGCCCGACGATGGACAGCAGGCGAGCAAAGAACAGATTGCCGACTCGACGTGTGGCCGGCATCTGACTGTCCGCTCCGCTCATTCTTGAGCCAACGACCAGGTCTGCGCCGTTGAGCGCGGCGGCGCAAAGGGCAGGAAAGTACTCGGGTGGATAGGTTCCATCGGCGTCCAGAAAGCCAATCAGATCGCTGTGTGTGGACGCAAAGCCCATCTTGAGCGCTGCGCCATAGCCGCCATTGCTGGGCATCTGAATGAGATGAACGCCGTCGATCGAGGCTGCAATCTCGGCCGTCTTGTCGTGCGAGCCGTCATCGACGACGTAGAGCAACAACTCATCGATGCCCACATCCTTCAGGCTTGGCTCAACGGCCAACACGCGCGTCGCAATCTCGGCAATGCCGTCCTCTTCATTGTATGCTGGGATCACTACGGATAGTGCGGTCACAATGCGTGCGCCTCCTAGAAATGGACTTCGTGCGGCACTTCTGTGCCCGGTCCAACCTCGATGCGACGAATGACTTCTGCAGGAACGCCACCAACTACCGTATGAGGCGGAACATCGCGGGTCACTACGGCGCCTGCCGCCACAACCGCGCCGCGCCCAACTGTGACGCCGTCGGTGATGATTGACCCCGAGCCCAGCCATACATCGTCCTCAATGACGATGCCTTGCGCGGTGATGCCTTGCTCAACAAACGGCCGTGATGGATCGCTGAAGACGTGGTTGACCGCAATGATCTGGGTGAATGGGGATGTATACACCCGATCACCAATGACAACGCCTCCCTGACCGCGGATCACAGAGTACTCGCCAATGAGGCTGTCTCGGCCGATGCGGATGCCTGCGTGGGGTAAATTGCGAAAGTTGTACACGTGCAAGATTGCACCATGCATGACGATCGAGTTAGGGCCAACTTCGATGCCATTAGGTCCGCCGTGCAGGTATGTCTTCTCATCCAGGTAGGCGCCATGGCCCAATCGAATGGTGCTGGCGAACCGGATTCGGACGTCTTTATCAATGGCGGCCCAGCCATCCATGCGCAAGATCAGGCGATAGAGCAGTCCGCGCAAGGCGATCCCCAAGACTGTGGGCACCCAACCAGCGAGGAACAACACGGTTTGTTCCAGGATGTAACGGAAAGGGCCTGAGCTTTGGCGGCTGATGTATAGCTGTAGTGAATCGCGAATCGTGTTTATCCTCTCTATCTACGTCAGGCAGTAGCCTCGCGTGAGGCAGTCTTGCTGAATTTGCTGCGAAGGTGAACAGGATCGGACGAGAAAACCAGCCTGCGGTCGAGAGGCCGGCAACCATTGTCATGGAGAATAGTAGCACAGACGAGTGCGCCACCGACACAAGATGAGGTGAATGCTCCGTGAATCTGACGAAAATGGGTGTGGTGTATGGGCTGAACCTCTTCTAGCAGACGAGACTCTCTCATATCTGCGCCGTCCTATCTTTCATCCAGTACCACCGGATCAAGGGGTGCTGGCTGTTCAAGCAGTGCCAGTGTCGCCTTCAGCACCCGCCGCTGCTGGGCTGCGTCGTGCGGTTGCCCCAGCGTGGCACCTCGCGCCAGCCGCGTGATGGTCGCTCTTGGTGGTCGCGTCTCCCGAATCCGCCCACCGTTCCAGCTTGTTACTGTCGTCCCATACCCCGCTTCCTCCAACCCTCTGGCCAGCAGTCCGACGGACTGCGAACAGATGGGTCAGGAGGGCACGAGCAACACGGCGTCGGGCTGCTCCTGCTCCACAACGGCCATGATGGCCGGGAACGTCTCGTCCAGAACGCGACCGACGTCCGGCTGGTAGCCCATGAAGCTGATGAACGATGGCGTCTGGGAGCCGAGCCGGCCCTCATCCACCATCGACTGAAGATGCGCGAGCGGCAGCAAAACCTGACTGTCTTCGCGGACGGCCGTCTGGTCGTAATGGTCGTGGGCGTAGTCGATCTGCGATGGCGGTGTGGTCACCGGCAAGACGCGAATCGAATAGTCGCCCAGATCATCGGCGGCATCGAACGGCTCCTGGCTCTCCGGCAGGTAGCAGCCCGCGCTCGATATGAGCATCAGGCGACTCTTGCCCAGCTCGACCGGCGCGCCGGCTGGTGTGGTTTCGTTCCTGGGCCGGTTGTACAGACTCCACTCTATCTCGCCGCTGGTTTGGTAGTGACCGTACCAGCCGGATTCGTAGGCGGCTTCCCATGCGGCCCGGTCTTCCAACATCTTCGTCATGATGAAGCTCCTTGTTGTGTCGGTGTCGCCCAGCTACGCGATCTGATGGTCAAGCTTGAACTGCTCGATGGCCGCGACTGCCTGCTCGACGCCGCCGCCTTGCGCGAACGACAAGCGAATAAGCTCCAGCCCGCGAGGAATAGCGGGGTCAGACAGGACGCGCGCAGCACTTTCTTGCAGCTGCCCGGCCGATATCCGCTCTGGTTCCAGATAGAGACCTGCCTGGAGTTCCTCAATGCGGGCGGCGTTCATCGCCTGTTCCAGCGTATTGGGCACAACGATCATCGGCACACGAGCCATCACCGACTCGTTGACGCTGTTCATGCCGCCGTGTGTGATGAACAGATCGGCTTCGTCCAGAATGCTCAACTGCGGCACATATTGGGCCACCGTGAAGTTGGCCGGTATCTCGCCCAGCGCAGCCGGGTCGGTCGCCTTGCCAATTGACATAACGACGGTGTAGCGATCGCCGGAGAACGCCTCGATGCAAGCGTGGAAGAAGTCGAGGTTGGCCTGGTAGACCGTGCCCACCGCAATATAAATGAGCGGCTGTCCGGGCTGTCGATCGATAATCAGCGGTTCATCCGGCCGGTTGGTGTCGATGACGGGCCCAATGAACAAATAGGAGTCGTCAAATCCTTCATCGTACGGCTGGAAGTAGCGCGACGAGAAGACGATGTTCATTTCGGATGAACTGGACAGCACATTGAGTTCGCGCGGCTGGCGCAGGCCATGCTCGCGGGCCAGCTTGCCGGTTTGGCGGCGCAGGTCCCGGTAATACCCCTGTCCGGGCTTCAAGTTTTGCAGCCCTTTGCGGAAGACACGCGGGTCGCTGAAGAAGGTGCGCCAATGGAACGGCAGGTGGGGGAAGCTGGTGATGGCGGGAATCTCATACCGCTGCGACACAATGTTGCCCCAGGGAGCGCTCATGTCGAACAACAGGTAATCAGGCTGCTCCTCCCCCACGGCTGCCAGCACCGGGCCAAGCAAGGCGCCGGTCGCTTCCGCCACCTGGCCGCCCTGGTGGATCGCATGAGCGACGGTCCGCGACTGCTCGAAGGTGTAGTCGCTGTCATAGCCGCGGTAGGTCGCGCCCGTCGCGCTGATCTTCTGCTCGAAGCCTGGCCCGGCGAAGTAGGTCAGGTCGTCCCCATTCTCGACCAGCTCTTGCACCAGCGGCAGGGTGGGGTTGATATGCCCGTGGAACGGGATGTTGAAGAACCATGCTGTTGCCATTGTAGCTCCAGTTTGAGCGTCTCGCTGTCAGAAGATAATTATGCCGGTGCTTCTCCATTTTGGCTACCAGCGGCAAGAGGCGACCTGTCCATCGTGCCGGCGACAGGCGCCAAGGCGCCAAGACGGCTGCGCTGAGTGGCAAACTGTACAAAGGGGTTGACAGTACGTTGGGCGATCTGTATACTGAGCGAAAGATTGTATACAGTATACAGTATAACGTATACGATTAAGCTTGCTCAGCTCTTCCAGGATGTCACAAAATGCTTCCTTCAAACACGGCCCAACCAGTTTTCGGGAAAATTGAGACCCAGACGATGGAGAATGGCATCTTGCGCAGCGTGCGCGATGCCATTATCAGCGGCTCAATCGGGTTGGGTCAGCATCTCAACGAGACTGAAATGGCCCGACAGATGGCTGTCAGTCGCATCCCGATTCGGGAGGCGTTGAAAAAGCTGGAGCAGGAAGGATTGGTTGTTCGCGTTGTCAATCGCGGCGTTTTTGTCGTCGACTTTGATGAGGATGATATTCGCGAAGTCTTTAGCCTGCGCGCCTTACTGGAAGGGATGGCAATTGAGTGGGCCATCCCACAGCTAAGTGCGGAAGATTATCAGGCACTCCGCAAACTCGTGGAAGCGCAAGAGCAGGCCATAGCGTCTGGCGACTTCTATGAATTGGCTCGCCTCGACATGCGTTTCCACGAGTTTATTTGTACGCGCGCCGGTCATGAACGCCTGCTGAAGAGCTGGCGCGAAATTCACCGGCAGTGCCAGGTTTTGCTCAACATGCGTTTCCATCATATGGCTGACTTCACCCCGGAAACGGTGCCCATTGATCATTACCAGCTCTTGCGAGCGATGGAGTCAAACGCACCCGACGCCGCGATTCAGCTGACGGGCGAGATCAGCGAGCGCGTGCAGCATGAGTGCGTCGAGACTTTGCGCACATACCGAGCAGCGGCCGCCTGAAAGGCGGTCGTGTGCGTTTAGGAGGGAGGGTAGGCAATCGAAACAAACTACGAACATTGACACACCAGTCGGCTTGGATTTACCTACATTGAGGAGCCTTTTGACAGGAGCGAGAAATGAAAGAGCAGGAAATTCTAACCAATCGCTTGATGAGCGGGCAGATGTCCCGGCGAGATTTTATTAAGCACGCAGCAGCGGCTGGCGTCTCGGCAACTGCTATCGTCTCTGTGCTGGCTGCATGTGGACCGCAGGAAGCTGCTGTCCCGACTGCCGCACCTTCTGCCCCTGCCGCTGGTGGCGAGTCGGCATCTGCACCACTGGCCGTCGAGGGTACGCTGTCGATGAAACTGCGGGCCTCCTTCATCCCTCAGGTGAACGAGATTCTGCAGGCCCAGATCGAAGAGTGGGGCGCGGCAAACAATGTGCCGGTTGAAGTCGATATCGTCAGCATGAACGACATTCAGACGCTCACCGCCACGGCGGCTGAGACAGGTGCCGGCCCAGACATTGTGGAGCTGAACCAGGCTTCGGCCCATACGTTTGGTGAAGCACTGGTTGATTTGACAGACGTTGCTACGGAGCTGGGGCAAGCGTACGGTGGCTGGTACAACTCTGCTGTAGAAGCCTGCGACGTCGGCGGCGTGTGGAAAGGCGTTCCGCGCTACTACGCGGCCCATGCCATCAACTACCGCACCGACGTCCTGGCCCAGGTTGGCGCAAGCATTCCCGATACCTGGGAGGGTGTGTACGAACTGGGCAAGGAGCTACGCGCTGCCGGCCTGCCGGAAGTCGCATTCCCGCTGGGCCGTGCTGTTGGTGACGGCAACGACTTTAACTACTCTGTACTGTGGTCCTACGGTGCATCAGACATTTCCGAAGATGGTACGACAATTGCCATCGACTCCCCGGAGACACGCGCGGCGTTGGAGTTCATGAAGAAGCTGTTCGACGAGGCAATGCCCGAGGACACGCTATCCTATGATGACGGCTCCAACAACCGTGCTTTCAACGCCGGCACCATTAGCGTGACCAACAACGCCGCCAGCATCTACATCAATGCCCGCAACCAGAACATGATGGTTCCGGTGGATGGCGAGGACAGGAGTCTGGCTGAGTTGATGGATCACTTCCCATACCCGGCCGGTCCTGCGGGAGACATCACCTACGCCGAGTTTATGGCTCAGGCTGTGTTTGACTACTCTCCGAATATCGACGCAGCCAAGTCGCTCATCAAGTATCTCAACGAAGGACCGCAGCTCACATTGTATGCGGTTCCCGCCTACAGCTTTGTCTTCCCGGCCCTGCGCGACTACCTCGACATGGCGATTATGCCCTGGAACTCGAACCCCAAGATTGCCGCGTTCAAGTTCTATGCTGAGAAATCGCACTTGCCGGGCTTCCCCAGCAAGAACTTTGTCGGTGGCAACGATGCCTACACGCGCTGGATCGTTGTCGATATGTTCTCCAGCGTCTGTGCCGGTGTGGCCACAATCGACGAAGCGATTGCGACCGCAGCCGGTCAGCTGCAGGAAAGCTACGCCGCTTAATATCACCTCCTCGATTGCGGGTTGCAGCGGGCGCAAGCCCGCTGCAACCCGCCCGTCTGGAGCAGCTTACGCATGATTACGACGGAAACAACGGTGGAGCAACAAGTTGTGGAGGAGCGGAGTCTATGGTCGCGCATGAGTTCGTGGCTGGACTCCGAAGAGCATCTGGGACCATTGCTGGTGGCGCCGGCCATCCTGATCCTGCTCTTGCTGATAGCCTATCCGTTCTTTGTAGCGATCGGCCTGTCGCTTACTGACCGCACGATTGCCCGGGCCGACACAGGCAACTTCGTCGGTCTGGCCAACTTCATCAAGCTGGTCGGCGACAGCATCTTCCAGCGAACGACGATCAACACATTGAACTACGCGCTGGTCTCGGTGGTGTTCAAGTTGGTCCTGGGCCTCATCCTGGCCCTCATCCTTGATCAGGTCAAGATCTTCAAGAATGTGTTTCGTGGAGCACTGCTTCTGCCGTGGATCATTCCGACGTCGTTGAGTGCTCTCGGATGGTTGTGGATGTTCGACTCCCAGTTCAGTGTCATCAATCGTATCTTGCTGGACCTGGGCCTGTTGGACGAAAAGGTGATCTGGCTTGGCAAACCGGCTACCGCTATGCTGTCGATTCAGATCGTCAACATCTGGCGCGGCATCCCGTTCTTCGCCATCTCGTTGCTGGCGGGCTTGCAGACCATTCCGGAGGATCTGTATGAGGCAGCCGGCATTGACGGGGCCAACGCCTGGCAGCGGTTCTGGTCGATCACCATTCCCAGTCTGATGCCCATTACGCTCGTCGTGACACTGTTCTCCATTGTGCAAACGTTTGCTGACTTCCAGATCGTGTATGTTCTGACACGCGGAGGACCAATCAACAGCACGCACTTGTTTGCGACGTTGACCCACCAGACTGCTATTCTGGGCGGCAAGTTGGGTGAAGGGGCGGCCGTGTCGCTTTTCATGTTCCCGGTGCTGGTCGTCTGCGCCACGATCTTGCTTCGCTATCTCCAGAAACAGGATTAGGTTGAGGAGTTTCTTATGAGTTCGAGTTTGCGAACGCAGCGCATCATCAAGAACGTCGTGGTATACACCGGGTTGGCATTCTTTGTTGTCATCTTGCTGTTCCCGTTCTTCTGGATGTTCATCACATCGATCAAGCCGGATTCTGAACTGTATGATTTGAGTCGCAACCCTTTGAGTATCAGCAAGCCGACTCTGGAGCATTACGCCTACTTGCTGACCAACACCAAGTTCATGCTCTGGTTGAAGAACAGTGCCGTTGTCGCCACCGTCTCTACCCTGGTGTCCATTACGATTAGCACGCTCGCGGCTTATGCTCTGGCGCGATTAAAGTTCAAAGGGTCGCAGTCGTTGGGTCTGGCTATCTTCATCACATACCTCATTCCCACAACGCTGATCTTCCTGCCGTTGGCTTATGTGGTACGCAACCTGGGCTTGTTCGACAAACAGATCGCCCTGATCCTGACTTACCCAACGTTTCTGATTCCATTCTGTACATGGCTGCTAATGAGCTACTTCAAGGGCATTCCCAAGGAGCTGGAGGAGTGCGCCATGATCGACGGAGCCACGCGCTTCCAGGCGATGACCCGCATCGTCATTCCGCTGGCCCTGCCCGGCATTATTTCCGCCGGCCTGTTTGCGTTTACGTTGTCGTGGAATGAGTTTGTCTACGCCCTGACGCTTGCCCAGAGCGAAGCGATCAAGACGCTGCCGGTCGGCATCGTCAGCCAGCTTGTTCTTGGTGATGTCTACTTCTGGGGCTCCATCATGGCGGCGGCGCTGCTCGGCTCTGTGCCCGTAGCCATCTTGTACACATTCTTTCTTGAGTACTATGTCAAGGGCATGACCGCAGGGGCTGTCAAAGGTTAATTCTGTTGCACAGGAGGCTTTCCGGTGTCTGTATGGAACTATTCGATTATTCTGGGTTTTCTCGGCCGTCTGAACGATCGCTTCAGCTCATACGGTGAGGAGCGCGATCTGGCAGGCAAGTTCGCGGTCGCCGCGCAGGTTGAGGGGTTGAAAGGGTTGGAGTTGGTCTACCCCTTTGATTTTCTTGATGTCGCTGCCACCAAAGCCCTGCTTGCTCAGTATGATCTCTCTTGCTCGGCCGTCAACGTCAATATCAAAGCCGAACCGCGCTTTCACCTCGGTGCCCTGACGAGCAAGGACCCCGTCCTCCGCGCCGAAGCGGTCGGTTACCTGAAGTCGGCGATGGACATTGCCGCCGACCTGGGCACAAATCTGATTACCTGCTGCCCGCTCTCCGATGGGTATGATTACATTTTTGAAACGGATTATCGTTTGGCGTGGCGCTGGTTCCTCGATGGCATTGCCGAAGCGGCAAGCCATCGCAGCGATGTGCGCGTCAGCCTGGAGTACAAGGCGTCTGAGCCGCGCCACAAAGTGATTATCCCCAACGCGGGCACCGTCCTGGCGGCTTGTCTGCAGATCAACATGCCCAATGTAGGGGCGACGATGGACACGGGGCACGCGCTGCTGGCGGGCGAAGGGACCGCACAGGCCGCATCGCTCCTGGCGCAGGCGGACAAGCTCTACCTCGTCCACGTCAATGACAACTACCGTAACTGGGACTGGGACATGATCCCGGGCTCCATCAATACGTGGGACCTCGTTGAGCTTATGTTTCATCTCGGTGAAATCGGCTATGAGGGATGGGTGACGTCCGATGTCGCACCGTTCCGATTGGATCGGGTGCGCACGATGTCGGCTACCTATCGCAGTATGCTTTGGGCTGACCAGATAGTCGATCGCGTTGGTCGGGAGCGATTCCGACAAATCATTCGGGAGGGTGATGCGATTGATGCGCTGGATGCGCTGCAGGCGTCGGTCCTGAACTGACCCTGCGGTCATTGTGGTCTGTCGCCCGCTCTCCAGCAGGCGACAGACCAGCATCCCGCGCCCTGACCGTATCAGCAGAGATGAACAATACTGCCTTACACGCTGTCAACTTGCACGAGAAGCTGGCATCATTGCCACCGCAGTGGCCTGTGGAACTGCTGCCGGACATCCGCCGCTCACGGAGTGGAGACCGCAAGCTGATTGTGCTCGATGATGATCCGACCGGCACCCAAACCGTCCACGACATCCCGGTGCTGACGACCTGGACGGCCGACGCGCTGCAAGCCGAGTTGGAGTCCGATTGCCCGGCCATCTACCTCCTGACCAATTCGCGCAGCCTTGGTGAAGCAGACGCAGTGGCCCTGGCGCGAGAGATTGGTACAGCCATCAACGAGGCTGCCGGGCGGGCAGGCGTATCGGTGGAGGTCATCAGCCGCAGTGATTCGACCCTCCGTGGTCACTTCCCGGCAGAAGTCGATGCGCTTGCGGTCGAACTCGGCCTGGAAGACGCGCCCTACTTGATCATCCCGTTCTTTCTGGAAGGCGGCCGCTATACGCTCGACGACGTTCACTACGTCGCCGAGGGTGACACCATGATGCCGGCGGCTGAGACTTCCTATGCTCGTGACGCGGTGTTTGGTTACAGTCAGTCAAACTTGCGGCAGTGGGTCGCCGAGAAGACCGCTGATCGACTGCCGGCATCTGTCGTGCTGCCCATCACGCTCGATGATCTGCGTCTTGGCGGCCCGAACCGGGTGGCCGAGAAGCTGGGGAGCCTGGGACCGGGGACGGCCGCTGTGGTCAACGCTGCCTCCTACCGCGACCTGGAGGTTTTTGTCATGGGCTTGCTCATGGCCGAGGCAGAGGGACATGAATTCCTGGCCCGGTCTGCGGCGTCCTATGTGCGGGTGAGGGCGGGCATTCCCCCTCGTCCCCTGCTCGACCCGGTTGAAATGACGGCCGATAATGGGCACGGTGGGCTCTTTGTCGTCGGCTCATATGTGCCCAAGACGACCGGGCAGCTCCACGCCCTGATTGAACGCGGCACGGCGCAGGGTGTCGAAGTGCACGTTGAGGAGCTGCTGGACGATGTTCGGCAGGCGGCGGAAATTCAACGTGTCACGGAGCGGCTCAACAAGTTCCTACTGGACGGAACCGACGTTGTGGTCTATACGAGTAGAGATCTGACGACCGGTCTGAGCGACGAAGACAACCTGGCGATTGGACGCCAGGTGTCGGACAGCCTGATCGCCATTGTGCGAGCCCTGGCCGTGCAGCCACGCTATCTGGTCGCCAAAGGCGGGATTACGTCCAGTGACGTGGCTACGAAAGGCCTTGACGTTCGACGGGCCATCGTTCTCGGGCAGATCCTGCCGGGTGTGCCCGTCTGGCAGTTGGGCGACGAGAGCCGATATCCGGGGATGGCCTATACGGTCTTCCCGGGCAATGTGGGCGACGACGACGCGCTGCTGACCATTCAACAGCAGCTTGCGGGAGGTGGGTGATGCTTGTCCCAACGGCGCATCTACTGCGCGAGGCACAGGCAGGGCAGTACGCCATTGGCGCTTTCAATGTCTACAATCTTGAAGGGGCGCAGGCGGTCATTGCGGCTGCCGAAGAGGCGCACAGTCCCGTCATGCTGCAGCTGCTGCCGAAGGCGGTGGAACTGGGTGGGTCGCCCCTGATTGCCCTGTGCCTCAAGGCTGCGGACGAGGCCACCGTGCCGGCGGCTGTCCACCTTGACCACAGCCCGTCGGAGACAGCTATCGCTGCAGCGCTGGCAGAGGGGGTGTCATCGGTCATGGCCGACGGCTCGCATCTGTCCTATGCTGAGAACGTCGCTTTCACCCGGCAGATGAACGCGCTGGCCGGCTCTTATGGCGGGCTGGTGGAGGCAGAGTTGGGTCGTCTCAGCGGCACAGAGGACGGACTGACTGTGGCCGAGTATGAAGCGCGTCTGACGGACCCGGAACAATCGGGTCAGTTTGTAGCTGAGACCGGTGTCGGCGCGTTGGCGGTCTGCATCGGCAACGTCCACGGACGCTATCTGCGGCCTCCGGAGCTGGATTTCGAGCGGCTGGCGCAGATTGGGCAGCGAGTCTCAATCCCGCTCGTGCTCCATGGCACGTCGGGTCTGCCGGATGGCATGATTCGGCAGTCGATTGAGCTGGGAGTCTGCAAGTTTAATGTCAACACAGAGCTGCGCCAGGCGTATCTGGCGGCCGTTACCGACTATCTGGCCAAAGCAGCCGCCCCGGAGTTGACCAGCATGATGCTGGCGGCGCGGTCTGCCATGCAAGGAGCAGTCGCGGGCAAACTAACCCTGTTTGGTTCGGGAGGCCGGGCATGACGACCCAGGCTGCCTGACCGTCAAGGCAGCAGATCGCCCCCGACCATCCATAATACTTAATGCCACATTGATTAAGCTGAAGGAGAGTTACTTGTGAGCGAGAAATTGACCGTACGTGATATTCAGGCGATGCGCGACAAAGGTGAGATCATCACCATGTTGACTGCCTACGACTACCCAACCGCAGCCCAGATTAACGCTGCCGGAATCGACATGATTCTGGTGGGCGACTCGGCGGCGATGGTGGTTCATGGCCACCCGAACACGCTGACCGCCACCATGGACATGATGGTGCTCCACTGCGCCGCCGTTGCCCGCGCCTGCTCGCGCACGTTCGTTGTGGCCGACATGCCGTTTGGGTCGTTCCAATATTCGATTGAAGAGACGATGCGGAATGCAGAGCGCTTCGTCCGGGAGGCAGGGGTCGATGCCGTCAAGTTTGAGGCTGCGCCGATGCACATTGAGAAGACAAGGGCGATCATCGAGATGGGCATCGCTGTCGTCGGGCATGTGGGCCTGCATCCTCAGAGCGTCGGCGTCATCGGCGGCATGCGCGTCCAGGGTAAGTCAATCGAGACGGCCCGCAAGGTGATGCGCGAGTCTCTGGCGCTCCAGGAAGCGGGCGCTGTGGCCATCATCTTCGAAGCCGTCCCTGACCGGTTGGCAACCTACATCACCCAGAAGCTGCGGGTGCCGACTATCAGTATCGGCGGCGGCCCCGGGTGCAGCGGTCAACTGCTTGTGACCCACGATGTGTTGGGCCTGTACGACAAGTTCTTGCCCTCGTTCGCCAAGCGATATCGCAATATGGCGGCCGAGATGGCAGAAACGTTCGCTGAGTACCGCGACGAGGTGCGTTCCGGCCAGTTTCCGGATGCCGACCACAGCTACAGCATCAATGACAAAGTGCTCGAAGCGATTATGGAAGAGTACGGCCCGGTCGAATAGGGATGGTTATCTGGCGGGCGCAGCCACATTGCCGATGGCATAGAGCGTCACGCTGCCTGTCCAGATAGTGAAGGCCGATCAATGTAGAGGAAGGGTCGCAGCGACCAGGCCGGTTGCGCGGCCCTTCTGCGTGTGTCCGGTTGCTGGAAAGACGCAACGCGACTGGCAGAAAAAAGGGGGGAGTCTTCGGATTGAGAAGACTCCCCCTATTTTTTGAATGCGATTGTGGATCGTGGCCTGTGGCCAGACTCATGTATTGGCCGAACGCCACCAACGGTAATACTTGTTGCGCAGCTCATCACGCTCTGGTAGCGGGAAGTACGCCAACTCGTCCTGGTTGCCGATGTAGACGCCCGTATCGATCATGCGATACGGATATTCAACGGTGTGGACGCGGTCGACCATCTTGGTGTGGACGTTCTTGGATTGCACCGCCACCAGCAGTTCGCGTAAGTGCTGAATGTTGCGGTACGGCAGATCGCGCACTTCGCCATGCTCCGGATTACTCGCCAGGTCGCCCAGGCTAAGATCGACGAAGCACGTCGCCGGCATATGGATCAGGCTGGACGGGTCTTGTGTCAGGAAGCGATACATCTCCACCGGGGCCAGTGTGCTGACGACGAGCGGATGATTGGGCGCAATCTCCTGGTACATGTGAAGGCCGGGATCTTTGGTCGGGAACGCTTCGCTGCGCTTCATCGGCAGCGTCTCGCCATAGCGCGTTGTCAGATAGAGCGTGTCGACGCCGGTCAGCGCAACATGCTCCAGTACTCGATATGTCGAAATGTAGACCGACTTCTTGGGCGCTCCATCTTCATGCGGGACACAGCGCTCAATGCCTTGTTCAATATCAAAGAACTCGTGACGGAAGTTGGGGTCCAACTCAACAAACATCGCCTGGCCACTGGTTTTCTTGCTGTCTCCCACAGAGTAGTACGTGCCAAACTCCATCGGGGGCAGCATGGAAGCGATCAGCGCCTCAGGGATGAGCGATAAATAGAGATGAACGGTCATACTTGGTGAACTCTCCTTCAGTTTTGTTAAGGGTATCATATTCCTGAAAAACTGGCATGGAAAACGCCAAAAAACAGACGGCTATCATCCACGATGTCTGGCGCGGGGACTGGTTCGCCTATCTGCCCGCAAACTGCTAGCATTGACCTGTTCCCGGAATGTAACATCAAGATAGACTTGTTAAGTCAGATAGCGAACACACCAACCAACTCACAGGAGAGAGTCGATGTCTACCACCCCCAACTTCCTCGTGTTTGTGCTGGATGATCTCGAAGAAGCGGCGCTCGATACGCTGGTGCAGACGAACCGGCTGCCCAATATCAAGCGCCTCATCCTCGACGGTGCAATCCGGTTCCGTAATGCCTACGTGCCGACCAGCATGTGCTCTCCTTCCCGTGCGTCGCTGCTGACGGGCAAGTTCGCCCACAATCATGGCGTGTGGAATGTGGTGGGCAGCGAGGGGCCACAACGGTTCGACGACTACCTGGACGCGACCGACGATGGCTATCTGCCGACATGGTTGCAGGACACCCACTACTGCGCCTTCATCGGGAAGTATCATCTTTCCGGCAACGCGCCGAACTGGGACTTCTTTCGCCCTGTACAAGGCTACGACTTGCGACCAGGTATGTGGCGCGTGCGCGAGGATCGCCAGGATGTCTTTCCGCCTGTCTACCAGACCAAGTACATTGGCGACGCAGCCAAAGAAGCCATCGGCAGGGCGGGCAGCCAGCCGTTCTTTCTCTTTGTCGCGCCGACAGCGGTTCATGTCAATGTGTTTGAATGGCGGCAGATGTACAGCTTCCGGATGACCGGTTTCACCGGAGAGCCGGTAGCCTTCAGCCAGTTTTATGATGAAGCGGCCAACCGGTGGCGTCAGCATCTCATCACGGCCGAAAAGCGTCAGAGTGGGCTCTACCACCAATGGTGGGCGCGGGACAGCGCCTTGCGCGACAACAACTGGCCCGTGTGGACGCGCACCGGCGACGAAGCGCTGGTCGCTCCAAACACCGGGAACTTGCCCATCGTGGGCTGGAGCGTGCTAACGCCTTCGCCGTCAGTCAAGCGGCAGCAAATGGTTCGCGGCAGCGGCACCGACGTCGAGTTCTACCAGCGCGACATCGAGAACGGGATCGCCACCGGGTGGATCAAGACAGGTGATGAGGCGATTCTGGCGGGCACCGGCTCGACGCCCGTGGTTGGCTGGGCGGCTGTGACCATGCCCAGCGGCAACATTCGCCAGCAGGTGGTGCGCGGCACGGAAGCGGGTGGCTACATCAGCTACATGCGCCACCGCGACGTGTCGGCTAACACATTGACCCAGTGGATTCAGGACCCGGACTTTGGCGAGACGGTCATCTTCGGCCGTTTCTGCGGCTTCAACCTGATCCCCGATGAGGGGTCGCGCTACATCATCCAGCTGATGCAGCAGCGAACCGGTTCCAGCGGCTTCGAATATTGGCAAAGCCCCAAGATCGTCGACTTCCACGAGCTGGCCAAGAGTGGCAACAACGCCAGCACGCTGGGCAACGCGGCCCAGTTCAACTACCCGGAAGAAGGAGTGGTCTGGGGACGCTCTCATTTGAGATTTGACCATCAGCGCGCTGTATTCCCCAGCGACGAAAACGCGCTGGAACTGAATGACCCGGACGAGCCGCGCGTGATTACGCCGGTGCATCCGTATTATTTGATGCGGGCGTATGCCGAAGGGAGCTGGTCGCCGGTGGTGGCCGGGCAGACCTACGACTGGAACGGTCGTTACCCGGCCGGCAGTCTGCGCGCCGGGCGCAATCGCGAAGGAATGGACCCGGCCAACAACACCTTCCGCTTACCCGTCAACAAGTCGTCCTTCAACCGGCAGGTCGAGAGCAGTTTACCCTACTTCTCGGAGTCTACCTGGCCCGATCTGGACGATCCTGTATGGGGTGGGCGGCAGCAGCGCGACTATCTGCAGCGGCTCTATCTGGACCGGTTGGAGCAGTTGCTGTCAGTCGACAGGATGGTTGGTGACGTGATGGCCAACGCGCCGTCGAACACCATCGTTATCTTCACCTCCGACAATGGACACTTCAACGGCGAACACCGTCTGAGCAACAAGATTACGCCGCATGAAGAGTCGACGCGGATTCCGCTCTACGTCAAAGTGCCGGGCGCCAAGCCGCGCACCGTGGACCGGTTGGTGGCCAATGTCGACCTGGCGCCGACCTTGCTCGATTACGCCGGCAAGAGTTGGGACGCAGCCGGCTTCAGCGCGGACGGCCGTTCCCTGCGTCCGCTGCTGGAGAATCGGACTGTAAGTAGTTGGCGTACGTCGCTGCTGCTGCAGTACCGTCGCCCACGGGATTACGCGGGCGACGCCGGACCGACCGACTGGCGCTTCGGCTTGCCGGATTACCTCGGTTTGCGCGTGGCCGCCGACGCCGGCGGCAGCCGGGCCAACACGGCGTACTACCGATATGCGGCCAACATTGACCTGTCAACGACCAGCCTCGACTATGAGTACTATCTGCTGAACGTCGATCCGTTCCAGATCAGCAACCAGACGGAAGGATCGATCCCGGATCTGGACGCGACGATGGAGCGGATGTACGGAGCCAGCGGGTCAGGGATGCGCGATCAGGACTCAGCACCGATAGCATGAGTGCCGCCATCGGGGACGGCTGCCGAAGGGTAAGAACCTGGGATGTACAGGTCGCCGCAGTAGACCATTTGTGCTATAGTTTTTCCAGCTATGACCCTTGAATTTGAGAAACTGACGGGTGATCTGGAGAAGATGGCGGCGGCCGTCGTCCGGCGACAGCGTGCCCAGCAAGAAGAAGCCGACCGGGCGTTGGCCGTTCTGGCTGACTGGGCGAACCGGCTGGATGACGTGCGTGCCGCTATTGGATTGGCTGAGGCGGAGGGGGATGAGAAGTATTTCCGCGCCGCCCGACCTCTGGACGATGACGAACCGCTGGACGCGGCCATCGACGCCCCCGATCCCCCGCATAGGGCGACGATCATGGCCAGCGACGGCAGCCAGATTCTCCCCGATCGTCACGCCGCCTTTCTTTACTACCTGGTCAACATCGGGGCTATCATCTTCCGGCATGGGGTGGATGATGCGCCGGAGGTGTTGACCCAGGCGTACCTGGTTTACCCTGATGTGTCCGAGGGGCACGAGCAACCGGGCCAGCCAGAGGGTGCCGACCCGGATGAGACGGACGAACGTATGGACGCCTTCCAGGCCACGGTCCGCCGCGACCAGGAGGAGATTCAGGTGCTGGCCGACTGGGCGTGGAACAATCGCGGACGGGCCATGGAGGAGCCGGTGCTGACGATCCTCGACCAACGGTTGCTGTATTGGCCCTTTGGCGGAGAGAGCAGTCAGCAGGCGGCGATCATGGGCACATGGTGGGCAGCCATGACCAAAGCGCGAGACGCCGGCGCACTGCTGGCGGGCTATATCGACCGTTCTCGCAAGCGGTCTGTCGTCAGTATGCTGGAGGCGCTGACGGCCACGACTCGGGATGAGCGACAGCAAATTGGCCGGCGGTCACCCAACAGCGCACTGAGTGACGCCCAGTTGTTTGCCAATCTGCTGGGGCCGGGCCAGCGCAGCCGCGTCTACTGCGAGATTTCACCAACCAACAAACGGTTTATCGAGCATGACCCGGACAATGAGGTTTGCTTCTTCTACCTCAACCCGAGCGCACCGTTTGACAGCGCCACGGCCAGCAGCACGACGCCGGATGGAACTGCATCTCTGGCGCGCATTGATATACCGATCTCAGTTGCTCGCGATCCGGCAGCCGTGGCCACAGTCCACGCCCTGATTTATGATCAGTGTCGCATCGTAGGCGACTATCCGTACGTGCTGGCGCGGGCCGACGAGATGGCCGTGGTCGGCCGCCAGGACGCCGCCGAGCTTAACTTCATGATGGACATCGTGATGGAGCGACACGGTGTGGACGGCACGATAACGGCCAAGCAGGACAGCAAAGCGCTGGCGCGCGGCGGCCGCACGCGACATGAATCGCCCAGCCAGCGCCGTTAGCTGAACAGGAGTTACAGATGGGAATGAACCGCAGCCAGAGCAGCACGACCCCGCGCAATGTGGGCCGGGTGCTGCGCTCCAGCACAGCAGGCTTTGTGGTGGGCTGTCGGGTCGGCCAGTTGGCCGCCCCGGCTTTCGGCAGCCTGGTTAAGGCCCAGGCTGAAGAGCAGAACGAGGCGATCTACGGGTTGATCTACAACATCAACGTCGATGATGATCCGCTGGTGCGCCGGCTGGTGTTGGCCGAAAATCAGCGCGAGAACGTCATCAACGACCAGCGTCGCAACCGGCTGCTGCCCATCGAGATGAGCGTACTCGCGCTGGGGTACAGCCAGGATGGCAACCTTTACCACGGCTTGCCGCCGCGTCCGCCGTTGAATCTGGACCCGGTCGTACTGTGCGAGGAGCCGGTGGAGCTGCGGCAGTTTACGGACCACCTGGGCTACTTGCGCCTCATCCTGCGGACGATGTACAGCGATGTGCCGGTCGACCAGCTGCTGATAGCCCACATTCGGCAGCTCACCCGGCTGCGCGGAGAAGACCACGCGTGGCAGGGGAAAGTGGTCAACGAGCTGATCGAACTGCTGCGCAGCAACTATGACGCCCTGGTGCCGGTGCTTGAGGCGCTGGGCGAGGCGATGCAGCCGCCGGTGCCTGTGGCGACCGAAGATGATCTGTTCGCTGATGCTGAGAGAGGTGTCTAAATGACCGATGATGCCAAGCCGATTGGGTATGTTGTCGGGGGTGGCCTGAAAGAAGGGTTCCGCGTGCGGTTGACGGTTCAGGCCGACGAGGTGCAGGAAGGCAGCTTTGTTGTCTGTGAGAGTGGCCAATACACTTATTACGGATTGGCGACCGATCTCCAGTTAGGAGCCACCGATCCGCGTTTTGCAGATGAGAAGTCTGACCGGCTGCCGCCCATCATTCAGAAGTCGCTCTACGGTAAGACGCTCCACACAACGCTGGACATGTACCCGACGTTGATGCTGGATAGAGGACCGGCGCCGGACGACCCGGCGTATGCCCCCTGGATCGAGCGGGTGGACAGCGGCGAGGAGAATCCCGGCCCCCGACCAGTCAAGACCGTGCCTGCCCACCACGCGGGCGTTCGGCTGGCCGGCGAAGCGGATGTGGCCCAGATATTTGGCGAAGACGGCAAGAATATGTTTGTCGTCGGCCACACAATCGAACAAGGCTACCCGATTCGTCTCGACCTGGAGAAGTTCGTCAAGCGGTCGAGCGGTATCTTCGGCGCGACGGGAACGGGCAAAAGCTTCCTGACGCGGATGGTGCTGGCCGGGTTGATGAAGGAAGATGTGGCATCGGCCCTGGTTTTCGATATGCACAATGAGTATGCGTTCGACAGCCAGGATTCCGACAAGGATGGGAGCCGCGTCTATGGGCTGAGAAGCATGTTTGGTTCGAAGGTGCAGGTGGCGGCGCTGGGAAAGGGCGCCATGGTCGGCCGGCACACACCCGACTTCACGCTGGAAATCGGGATGGACGACTTCAAGACCAGCGACATTATGCTGCTTGCGGATACATTGAATCTCACCGATACGGCCGCTTCGACCCTCGGGGCGCTCCAGCGGGACTTTGGCGACCAATGGTTCGCCAGTTTCATGAAGCTGGAGGCAGGGGCAGTGGTCGAAGACCCGGACACGGGCAAGACGGTCCCGGCTTCCAATTCGGTCGCCTTCTGGGCACGCAATAATAATGTCAACGACAAGGCGGCTGAAGCACTCTACAACCGGCTGCGTCTGATTGCCGACCGAACGTACGTGGTGGCCAGACCGGCCACAGATGCCGTGCAATCGATCGTGACCCAGCTCGAAGGCGGCCGCCACGTCATCCTGAGCTTTGGCAAGTATGACTCGGAGATGGATTACCTGTTGGTCTCCAATGTCCTGACGCGGCGCATTCGCGAACGATGGGTGCAGAAGAAAGAGCAGATGGAGCAGGATGGCCTGGGCATGTCCCCGGATCCACTGGTCATCGTCGTTGAGGAAGCCCACAAGCTGCTCAGCCCCCACCTTTCCAATCAGACGGCGTTCGGTACGATTGCCCGTGAGCTGCGTAAATATTATGTCACCTTGTTGATCGTCGACCAGCGGCCGTCGGGCATCGACGATGAGGTCATGTCCCAATTGGGCACGCGCATCACCGGCTGGTTGGGCGATGAGGACGACATCCGTGCTGTGCTGTCCGGTCTGGCCGGACGCGACCAGCTGCGCGGTATGTTGGCCCGCTTGCAGGAGAAGGAAGAAGTGCTGCTGTTGGGGTGGGGGGTGAAGATGCCCATTCCTGTCCGGTCGCGCCGCTATGATGACAAGTTCTACGCGGAGATGAAAGGGTTGTCTTCCGCAAAGGACGACGGCAAGGATCCGGTGCAGACCGCGCGAGATACGATTTTCTAGCGGTGATGCTGCCCCTCATAAGCACTATCCTTCAGTCGTCGGGTTGCCAACCGTAGCGGCGACATTCCTTGTCGCGTTCTCTGCCGACCCAAGGAGACCGGAAAGGAATCTGGTCACACCGGTCGCTCGAACAGTGAAAGCCCCTGCACTCAGATGCAGGGTTTTTCAGTTGTCTGGTTCGGCCGGACACAGACCGTTGAAACGGCCTGCTACCGGAGGAAACCCACTGAAGGTGGGTTGCAGAAGGGGGGCCAGCGCGCTTTCCTTCCCGGTTTGAGTGGGTTTTGACCCACTTGCCCGGTAGCTGCCGGGTTGTCAACCCGCAGCGGCTTGACAACTGAAAAGCTCTGGCTCAGATGAGAGAGGCTGGTGTTACGGGCCACTTTCCTTTATACTGCTAAGGTTGTCTGTTGCCATAATATGGAGCAGACAGCCGATAGAATTAGAATTTCGGGCTGAGAGTGCGACTTGGCTCCCAGAAGTCAAGGAGTACTTCAGTGAGTTTTCAACAACTTTCTCTTGACGCGCGTCTTAACAGAGCGATTCAAGAGGCCGGGTTTGTAACCCCCACACCTATTCAACAACAAGCGGTCCCACGTGTCCTGGAAGGGCGCGATGTCATGGGGTTGGCCCAGACCGGCACCGGCAAGACGGCCGCCTTTATCCTGCCGATCCTGCAGCGCCTGACACAAGGCCAGCTGCGCCGTACGCGGGCGCTTATCATTGCGCCGACACGCGAACTGGCGGAGCAGATTCACCAGACGGCCGTCGACCTCGGTCGCCATACCAAAGTGCGCAGCGCCTCCATCTATGGTGGCGTGGGCAAAGGGCCGCAGATTAGCGCCCTGCGTCGGGGCACGGAGATCATTGTCGCCTGCCCTGGCCGGCTGCTCGATCTCATGAACGAAGGTCACGTCGACCTGACGAACGTGGAAGTGCTGGTGCTCGACGAGGCGGACCGGATGTGCGATATGGGCTTCCTGCCCGACATTCGGCGTATCATCAAGCAGCTGCCGCAGGAAAGACAGACGTTGTTCTTCTCGGCGACCATGCCGCCCGATATCCGCCAGTTGTCCAACGACATTCTGACCAATCCGGTCGAGGTGCAGATCGGCATGATCGCCCCGGCCAAGACGGTCTCCCACGCGCTCTATCCGGTGACGCAGGACATGAAGACCGATCTGGTCATGTCGATGCTGCAGAATACGGCGACCGGTCGGGTGCTCATCTTCACGCGCACCAAGTACCGGGCGCGCAATCTGGCCAAGAAGCTGGAGCGTGAGGGTCATCGGGCGGCCGCCCTACAGGGCAACATGTCGCAGAACAAGCGTGAGCAGGCGATCAGCGGCTTCCGCGATGGCAAGTTTGACATCCTGGTGGCTACCGATATCGCCGCTCGCGGTATTGATGTCAGCGAGATCAGCCATGTCATCAACTTTGACATGCCCGACACCGTCGACGCTTATACCCATCGCATCGGCCGCACGGGCCGGGCGGAGAACAGTGGAGTGGCGTTCACGTTCGCGGTCCACGACGACTATCCGATGATTCGCGATATCGAGCGCTTGCTGGGTACGCAGATCGAACGACGCCGTCTGGATGGCTTTGACTACGGCACCTTCTCGCCGGAACGTCCCTTCCCCTCTGGCAACGGCAATGGCGGCAACCGTAACGGAAGCAACCGGTCGAACAATGGCTCGCGTCGCTCCGGCGGTGGGGGCAATCGCCGGCGCGGGAATTCGTCACGTCGCTATTCGTAGGGCGAGACTAACAAGTAGATGAAACCAAACACGGTCCCATTGGGGCCGTGTTTGTGTTTGGGGCGGGCACGCGAAGTAGACAGTTAGTTTTAGTCAGTACCGGGATAGAGGCGCGAACTGACGTGGTCGATCACGCCCGTCCCGATAAGGTGGTCGATCTCACGCATAACCATATAGTAGTTTAGGTGAGCCAGCGAACCGAAGACAGGGTGGCTGGTAAAATCCTCGACTCGCCCGCTGGTGCTTCCCAGGAGCAGCTTGGCCAGGCCGCTGCGCGGCAGCTCGCCGGGCAGCTGGTTGACCGCATCGACGATGACTGCAGCGGCATCATCATAGTCCGGCGTCGAGTGCGCTTTCTGAGGATGGTCAATGATGTAGTGGATGGCAGCCAGTCTAATATGGTCGTACTCGAACTCGCTCTCAAATGCGTCATGAACGGTGACCACCCGGTCCGGCCCGTACTCTGTAAACGCCTTGTACAGCCGGTCGAGGTTGGCTGAGGACAAGACCTTGGGCAGTGGAACCTGGCCGGCCTCAACTGACTCGCCCGCCTGCACAGCCATCCACAAATGATTGGTGACGGTGCTGGTCGTGATGCCAAACTGGGCCGCCACGTCTTCCAATGAGCGACCCGACTTGACTGCTGAGACAACCTGCTCTGTACGGGAACCGTTCGAGCGGGTTGTTGTCGTTCGCTCGACCGGGCGCGGCGATGTAAGAAAGGATGGTTGCGGTTCCGGCGGAGTAATGTCATTCTTGCTTACGTACGTACGGATGATGGTCATGAACGTTTCGCCGTAGGTTTCGAGCTTGTGGCGGCCGATTCCGCTGATGCTGGTGAACTGCACAGCCGTTGTTGGATAGATGGTAGCCATGCCCGCCAATGCCCGGTCGCTGAAGATGACGTAGGGAGGTACACCCTGCTCGTTGGCCAACTCCGTTCTCTTCTCGCGTAGGAGCGCGAACAGGGCGCGATCGTACTCATCTTGCGGTCCGGTGTCCACGCGATAGATACGCTCTTTAGGCGGCTCCTCTCCATGAAACGTCTCGCCCTGGAGGACGGCCCGTCCGGCGACGCTGAGCCGCAGCCCGCCGTGCTCCGGGTCCTGAATCAGGATTCCCTGCCGCACAAACTGACGGGCCAGATGCTGCCACTGTCGCTTGCTGAATTCGCGGCCGATGTCGTAGGTGGAGAGCTGGTTGTGGCCGTTGCTCAGAATACGCTTGGCCCGTGAGCCACGCAGGATGTCGATAATGTAGGCCGCACCGAACATCTCCCCGGTGCGGACAACGCAGGAAAGGAACTTCTGAGCCGGGACGGTCAGGTCGACAAGCTCGACCCCCTCGCTCAGGCAGTTGTCGCATTGGCCGCATGACTCTGCCTCATAAACCTCGCCGAAGTAGCCCAGAAGCGGTTTGCGCCTGCACGCTGGTGTCTCGGCATACGAAACCATTGACTGGAGTCGGGCCTGTGCCCCGGCTCGTTGCCCCGGATCCTGCCCGTTGATAAAGAACTGGATCGTGTTGGTGTCTCGCTGGTCGAACAGAAGCAGGCAGTCGGCTCGCAAGCCGTCGCGCCCCGCGCGGCCGATCTGTTGGTAGTAGCTCTCCAGATTCGAGGGCAGGTCGTGGTGGAGGACGAAGCGGACGTTTGACTTGTTGATGCCCATGCCGAAGGCGATGGTGGCCACGACAATCTGGCTCTCCTCGCGGCTGAAGCGGCGCTGGTTTTCGCGGCGTGTCGCTTCGTCCAGCCCGGCATGGTACGGCAGAACGGGAAAGCCGCGCCGCGACAACGCTTCACTCAGCTCATCCACCCGGGCGCGGGTGGTGCAGTAGATAATTCCTGCCTCGTCGGGATGCGCCTTAAGGAAGGCCACCGTTTGGCCTAACCCATCGAACCGGTCGTCAACAGCCAGCACCAAACTCTCGCGGTCAAAGCTGCTGACGAATTCGTCGGCGTCGCGAATGTTGAGCGTCTTCTTGATGTCCCCGCGGACCCGGTCGGTGGCGGTGGCCGTGACGGCCAGACAAACGGCGTCGGGCAGCCGGTTACGCAGCTCGACCAGCTGCCGATACTCAGGCCGAAAGTCGTGGCCCCATTCGGAGATGCAGTGGGCCTCGTCGATCGTCAGGCAGTCGACCCTTATCTTCTGAAGCAGCAGAAGTGTCTCTGGCCGCAGCAGCGTCTCGGGCGCGGCGTAAAGCAGCTTGATGCGGCCGTCTTTCACCTGCTGGCGTACGCGCAGATCCTCGTGGTAACTCAACGTGCTGTTGAGATAGGCCGCCGGGATACCCAACTCGCGCAGCTGCACGACCTGGTCCTCCATCAGAGAGATGAGCGGCGAAACGACTACGGTCAGCCCCTGAAAGTGAAGCGCGGGCAGTTGGTAGCAAAGCGACTTGCCGCGACCGGTGGGCATGACAGCCAGCGTGTCGCGCTTGGCCACGATGTTGGCGATGATATCGGCTTGCGGCTCGCGGAAGCTGTCATAGCCAAAGACATCCTTCAACGTGAGCAGCGCCGTCTCGGTATTGGCCAGGGGAGGCAGGGCCGTTACAGGCGGCATCTCATCCGTCCAATGGTCGGCGAACTCATCCTCTTCAAGTGGCAGTGCGAACTGGTTTGCGTAGTCGGCTGGTGCTTCGTCGTACCAGCCGGAAAGCTGGACGTAGCAGCGCAGCTCACCCTCAGGCATCTCCTCGGGCCGCCACCAGTGGGCCAGCGACACCCGCAGCAAGGTGCCTGCCGGAATCTCCGCCACCGGCTCCTGAAAGCCGACAAACGTCAGCGTGCGGCCGCCGTCCCCGGTGGGGTAGCGATAGCGAATCCGCTTGGCGTCGTCGTCGCGCACGAGAGGCTGGTCGGGCCGCCACAGCATCGTGCTGTAGTCGGGAACGCCGGTGCGTTCCGCAAGGTAAAGGGCACCTGCTTTGGTAGCCTGCGTCAGCCCATCGTACAGGGCCTCAATGCCTCCGTCGCGAGGTGGCATGTGGCTGGCGGCGAAGGAGGCCACGTCATCGATGGCTGGCAGCTTGCGGCCACCACGGACGAGGACGTTCTCGACATGGGGCGGCGTCGCGCGCGGATCGTCCACCGCATCGATGTCCCACACGTCGCCAATCTCATACGCCATGTTGAACTGGTCAACGCTTTCTTCTTGCGGATGGACCAGGCGCACGGAACGGCCGTCAAAGGTCAGGCCGCCGACGCACGCACCGTGTCCTTTGCGTGTCTTGGCAATAATTACGACTTTCATCAATCAGGAATCCTTACAACTACGGTGTACCTACTTCTGCACACAGTTACGATTCAGGCAGGAGATGGGCGACTGACAGGCTATAGTCTGCACCGAGCCGCGCCGCGAGCAGCGAACGGTGGCACGCATCCGGCTGACGCTCTACACAGAAGAGGGCGACCGCAGATGCGTCTTGCGGCAGGCCTGCCATGAAGGCGTCAAGATCGGCCGTGTCCAGGATGTCGGTCGTGTAGGCGTCGACAAAGGGCTGGCTCAACACTGATCGCTGGCGCTTGGCGGTCCCGGCTTCCTTGTCGACCGCGTATTGGGCGCCGCGAATGGCTTTGGTGGGCGAGAGATCGAGGGCATGGACGTAGCGAATGCCCATCTTGTCCAGCCGGGCTTGCAGCCGCTGGCTGTTGGCAAAGGCGTACTGCGAGCCGCGCACGCCGCGCCGCCGCCGTACATCGACAAAGGTGTCGACGTTGGCTGTTTCCAGCGCACGGAAGAAGGCGTCCTCGTCATAGCCGTAGACGCCGATGGTTATAATATCAGGCCGGTTCGTCGGGTTCGTCATACCGTTTTCGTGAGGTGCGCCGGTGACTGTCGAGGAATGGCATACTCATCTGCCCACCCTGGCCGCGCTGCAAGACTGCCTCCTGGGAGATTGCGCGGTCGGTCTCGTCAATATGGATCACCTTAATGTTCTGGTCGGTCAGTGTCCGGGCAATCAGATGGCTACGGTGACAGCTTTCCGGCTTGCCTTCGCTGCACATAATCGTAACGGCCAATCCTTGCGACGAGGCTTTCTGGAGGCGAGCTATTCCTTCGTGGTAGAATGGTTGCTGGGCAACGGCCGCATAATCAACCCGTCCGTCTGCGTCATAGCAGGATGGGTCGGTGGGGCGGCCGCCGAGTGTGTCGCCCATGAAGACGTACCGAATGCCGTGCGCCTGCAAGTGAGCCTCCAACGGCCGTTGAGAAAAGTCTGGTTTGTAGCGCGAGTACGGTTTTGAGCGCACATCGATAAGAAACTCAATGCCGTGCGCCGTCAGCGCGGCGATAAACGCTTCCATATCGCGGGCACCATAGCCGATGGTGTAGATAGGGGCAGTGTCCATAAACGTATTCTAGGATAGATTGGTGAACGGGGAAAGCAGAGATCAAGACTACGATCTCCCCACGAAACGGCGGAATTTTGGGCGACTTGGTTGGCAGGGATGTGGGTCTGGAGTAGAGTTTGTCTGCGGCCATTGGCGCTGGCGGTGGTCTGTCTGCATAGAGCAGACAAAGTGAACGATTGTATGATCGGGTAAGCGGACAGAAGCTTATCTTGAACGTTGCGCCTGGTCGCCCCGTGAGGTGAAGCAGCATGACTATGGAGCTAGAGGCATACGAACGACCGGCAGAGATGCCAGTAACCGGGCCAAACCTTCCCAAGCGTGGCAATGCGGTGACTCGCTGGCTGGCCCAAACGACCATGCGCCTCTTCGGATGGCGCATCGAAGGTGAGATCCCAAACGAGCCGAAGGTGATTCTGGTTGGCGCACCGCATACGTCCAACTGGGATATGCTCCTGGCGCTCTTCACAGCCATGTCGCTTGGCGTCGATATGCATTACGTCATCAAGCACACGGTGGTATCCAACCCGGTGGGCGCTTTCTTGCGGTGGACGGGCGCTATTGGTGTAAATCGGGGCACGACCAAAGATTTTGTCCAGACGATGGTCGATGTCTTCAACGAGCGCGACAAGTTTGTGCTGGCCATCATGCCCGAGGGAACGCGGTCGAAAGTGCCCGGATGGCGCAGCGGCTTCTACTACATTGCCCACAACGCCAATGCTCCTCTGTGTCTGGTGATTTACGATTACGATCGCAAGGTCCTGGGCGTTGGTCCCATACTCTACACCACAGGCGACTACGAAACCGACCTGCCACGTATCCAGTCGTTCTATGAAGGCATTCGCGGAAAACGGGGCAAGCAAGTCGAAGCTACCAAACCAAACCGTCCTTTCTCTCCCTAGTTTTTGTCTTGTGAGCGCAATGTTGTATAACTGAGCCGCTTATTGAACCAAACAAGGCAGAGGCCACCATACAACAGTCATCACTCGTTTACCGGCGTACTGCGATTCTCATCGCGTTATTGGCCGCCCTGATGGGCGTGAGTTGCCGCTCGCAAGATGATGTGGCCGTCGCACAGGCAACCCCTACCGCAGTTGTCGTCGCGCCCGTTCCTACGCTCCCTCCTCCCGCTGTTGTAGCCGCCGCCAGCCCCACTGTTCCGGCCACACCGACTGCCCTGCCTTCACCGGTACCCGCCACCGAAGAGCCCTTTGTCCTACCGACCGAGACGGCCCAGCCGCCAGCGACTGCCACGCCAACGGACATCCCGCTGCCGACAGCTACGACTCCGCCTCCTACGGCCCCCCCGCCGACAGCGACTCCTGAGCCGATCGTCACCGACTGGCTTAGCTACTTGAACCAGTTTCGCGAGATGGCCAGCTTGCCCGCTCTGTCTGAAAGAGCCGCTCTGACGCTGGGCAGCCGCCTGCACAGTCAGTACATGGTGGTCAACGATGCCGGTATTTCCCATAAGCAGGATCCGTCCAACCCGCTCTACGACGAAGCTGGAGATCAGGCAGCTCGTAATGGCAACGTCTTTTCCACCAGCATGACCGAAGCGGATTATGAATGGGGGATCAACTTTTGGGTATCGGCGCCCTTCCATCTGGTGCCGATGCTTGAGCCCAACCTTGAGCGCGTTGGCTACGGTGACTACAGCGAGGCCGGAGGCAGTGTGGGTATGGCCGCTGTTCTCGATGTGCGCTCGGAGCGAGACATGGGAACCGCCGATGTTACCTATCCGCTGCTGTTCCCCGGCGACGGGACAGAGACATGGATTGGCCGGCATAACTTGTTTGAATGGCCCGATCCGCTGACGAGCTGCCCCGGCTTCACACGTCCTACCGGTCCGCCCATTGTCGTCCAGCTCGGTTCCGGCGACCTGACGCCAGTTATTGGTGGACACTCGGTAACGTTGAACGGGGAACCAGTCCAAACCTGTCTGTTCGACGAGTCAACTTACTACAACCCGGACACTTACGAAGAGAAGGCGGGCCGGCTGATTCTCGACAATCAGGACGCCGTCATCATCATCCCTCGCCAGCCGCTCATTGCGGGTGAAACTTATCGCGTGCAGTTGGAAGCGGACGGCCAGCGGTACGACTGGACGTTCACGACCCGCGCCTCAGCCAATCGCTGACACCTTACTGGGTAAGGACAGTTACTCATCGGAAGATTACAAGGTGACGGCCGTTCTGGCCGGCTACCAGTTCACGCCCGCATCCATCACCCGCTGCTGTGCCCACCGGCGGCGCAAGTGTAGACTTTGTCGGCGAGGCGATTCCCCCAGGGCCGTAAGCCAGGATTGGTATGATTGCAGCATGGGATAGCAGAGTGCGAGCCGGCATTCTGCTATCCCGATCACAGGCCGGGCTGCCCGTCACTGGCTGATAGGTCTGCTATCCCGCAGCCGTTCCAGCGACACCTGGGCCAGCATAATGTCGCTGGGCAGGACGAGGCCCACCACCCACGGGAAGTCGCGCGTGGTATCGCTCGTGTAGTAGCTGACGTAGAGATGGCCGTCGCGCATGGCGGCCCCCGCGTAGGAGGTGTCGCCGCTGCTGGGGAAGTCGGTTAGATGCTCAAGGCGGTCCTCTGTCACGCGATAGAGCGCAGTGCGTTTGCGGCCAAGCAGGCTCGACATGCCGTACCAGGCGTCACGGCCATCCGGATCATAGCGACCGGCGGCGTACACCGCATCGTCGACTGTAAAAAGCACCGGGCCATCCAGGCGGGTGACAGGGCTGATGGTCTTGCTCCACTCCGTGTAGGGTGGCTTGGCCACGGCAAGCAGGGTGCCCGCGCTGTGGGAGCCCTGGTGCCAGGCGCGGTCATCCCCCTCCAGACGGGCTGTGACCAGCATTCGGCCGTCGGCCAGAAACTCCAGCGCTGTCTCGTCGTTGCGGTCCCCGCTGTGGATGTCAGACACGAACTCCCACTCAAGACCATCGGTTGACCTGAACAAGGCGGAGCGGCCATGCTCGTGCCAGTAGGCGGTGTTGTACCATGTCTCGCCGTCCAGCGTCTTGGGACGCCAGAACAGCCAGCCTTCTGGCTCCAGGTCGACGAACGGGATCCAGTTGACGCCATCGCCGCTTGTGGCGGCAACGGTGTTGAATGGTTTGGGTTCGATCGTCGCGTTCTTCAGCGCGTACAGGATGAGCTTGTCGTCGATGACCGCCAGCTTGGGGTCGCGAATATCTTCGCCGGGGACCTGCAGCACGGCCAACTCTTCCCAGGAGCGGCCGTCGGGGGAGCGAAGCACCACCAGCCTGGACCCGCTTGTGCCCATGTGGAATGGCGACCGGGCGTGGGTCAGATAGAACTGATCCCGCCATAGAATCAGATCGGTATTGGAGTTGTGGTTGCCGTCGGCCACAACCGGCCACACAGCGGAAACCAGATCCCGGCTCACTTGCGACGTATTGGCGCGAACGTACCAGGCAACGAGAATGCCCCCGACGACAACGGTGATGAGTAGCAGGCCGCCGCCAATCCATCTTGCCAGCTGCGTAATCATCCACGCTCCTTCTGGTGGGCGCGGGTGCGCCGGGGGACAACGTCTAGGCTGACATCCTACTCATCGGTCTCGAAGTCGTCAGAGTCATCATCGTCATCTTCCCACTTGGGGAGGTCGTCATCGTCGTCCCACCCACCCGAGGCTGAGGATTCCTCGAATGCCCAATCGAGGTTGAGCGGCGAATTGTTGACGACTTCCAGGGACGAATCGCACTCCGGGCACGTGATGAGCTGGCCCAGGTCGGGCGTGCGTGGGAAGTAGATTCTAGAATCACACTCCGGGCAACGGGCGCTGAGGGATTTGTCTTTTGGTGCCATGTTGTCACTCTCCTGCTGCAAGATACAAAATTTACCTGCTGGCTACACGGTCGCGCACTGAAGCGCTAGTCAAGATCGTAGCGCGCAATAGCCTCATCGAGAATCTGGTTCACCAGATCCTCGTATGTCCACCCTTCCGCTTTGGCCTCAATGGGCAGGTCGGAGTAGATGGGGTTCAGTCCGGGTAGCGGATTGATCTCCAGAATGTACGGCTTGTTGTTGTCGTGGGAGTCCAGCCGGAAATCTACACGGGCGACGTCAAAGCAGCCCGTCACGCGGAATGTCGCCGCCGTCAGCCAGTTCAGGTCCTCAATCAGCGCTTCTGGCAGGGGAGCGGGACACAAGTAGTGGAACTCGTGCACCAACTCCGTCTTGATACGGCCGGTGTAGACCCCCTTCTCCTCGTCCGGGTAACGGCTCATATCGACCTCGAGCGGCGGAAAGAAGTGCAACCCTTTGGAGACGCGCGGCGCCTCCAGATTGTCGGGCAGGCGCTTGGCGACCGGGGTCGTCAGGTTGCCTATTACCCCGACGGTGACTTCGCGGCCATCGATGTAATGTTCGGCCAGGACAGGCTGGTCATACCGGTCGAACAGACGTCGCAGCTGGACGCGCAGTTCGTCCTCATCATTGACAATTGATTCGCCCGACACACCCATGCCGGTTCCTTCCCGGCTGGGTTTGACGAACAGGGGGAACGTCAGGTCCGGGTCCAGCGGTTCCGTATCCCGCTCGAATGTTTGGAAGGCGGGTGTCGCCAGGTCGTGGTACGCCAGGATGCGCTTGGTCATCGGCTTGTCGAGCGCCAGAGCCAGCGCCAGAACGCCCGCGCCCGTATATGGCAGCCGCATCATCTCCAGGATGGCCGGGATCTGGGCTTCGCGAGAATCGCCGAAGTGGCCTTCACAGATGTTGAAGCAGATGTCGGGTTTCAGCTTCTCCAGTTTGCCGACAACGTCCAGGTTGCCTTCCACGAAGGTGGCCTCGTGCCCACCCGCTCTGAGAGCGGACAGGATGTCTTCGATCGTCTGTTCGGAATCCAGGTCGTCCCACTTGTCCGGCGACATACCCGGCAGGATCGGGGCATTCTTTTGCAAGTTTGCCAGCAGTGCTACACGCATGTTGTCTCCTGAGATACCGGGACCTGTCGCGCAGCAATGCAGGTCTTTGGGCGATGAGAGCGGCCCGGCATCAATGTGTTGCCCATATTGTAGATTAGTTCGCCCAATTTGCATCAACTTAGCGCCCGGATCCAAAGGGACGCCGCCGATGGCAATCGGATCAGATCTCGCACTATAACCCCGACTCGATGGTCGAGTTTCTGTCTATTGTTTATTGATTGGGAAAGGTAGTGGCAGATAGTCCCGGCCCGTCAGCCGTTGGCGTCGCGAAATGCCCCCAATTTCTGTTCAAGCAGATCGTTGACGACAGCGGGATTTGCCTGGCCTCTGGTAGCGCGCATGACCTGGCCCACGAACCAACCCTTGAGGCTGTCCTTGCCGGATAGATAGCTTTGCAGCTGCTCCGGATTGTTCGCCAGGATGTCGTCGATCATCTGCTCCAGTTCGGTCGTGTCGGAGATCTGGGTCAGACCCAGTTCAGCAATGAGCGTGGCCGGATCGGACGGCGTGTCTAGCATATGCTCCAGCACGGTCTTGGCCGACGCGGCGCTGATTGTGCCGTCGTCGACGAGCCGCAACAGAGCAACCAGTTTGTCCGGCGTCAAGTCCATGTCGCCAACCGACAGGGAACGCGCATTAAGCAGGCGGAACAGTTCATTGATCACCCAGTTGGCGATTGCCTTGGGATCGCCCCCGGCGGTCACGGCGGCTTCATACCATTCGGCCGTTGCGCGGTCTTCGGTCAGCACGGCGATGTCGGCGGCGGGCAGGGTGTAGGCCGCCGCATAGCGATTGGCTTTGGCGTCCGGCAGTTCCGGCAGGTCCGCATAAACCGTCTGGATCCACGCCTCGTCCAGGTCGAGTGGCGGAAGGTCCGGCTCAGCAAAGTAGCGGTAATCCTCAGCCTCTTCCTTGATGCGCTGGGAGAACGTCTCGCGACGGCCTTCATGCCAGCCGCGCGTTTCCTGGACGATTGGCAGGCCGCTGTCCAGTCGCTCTGCCTGCCGCTGCAGCTCGAAATCCGTTCCGTCCGACAGCACGCGGAAGCTGTTCAAATTCTTCAGCTCCACCCGGTCGCCGAACGCCGTGTCGCCGTGCTGGCGAATGCTGATGTTCGGCTCGACCCGAAAGACGCCCTTCTCCATGTCGCCGGAGTTGACGCCGAGATAACGCAAAATCTGGCGGATGCGCATGGCGTAGGCCCGTGCTTCTTCGCCAGAGCGGATGTCCGGCTCGGAGACGATCTCCAGCAGGGGCACCCCGGACCGGTTGTAGTCGACTAACGAACGGCCGTCGCCCAGATGGGTCAGCTTGCCGGTGTCTTCCTCAATGTGCACCCGTCGAATGGCAATGCGCTTGCTATCGCCGGACTCCAGGGTCACGTCGAGCCACCCGTTCAGGCCGATCGGCAGTTCGTACTGAGTGACTTGATACCCTTTGGGCAGGTCGGGGTAGAAGTAATTCTTGCGGGCAAAGATGTTGTGGGTCTGCACCGTGCAGTTAAGGGCCAGGGCCACGCGCACAGCAAAGGCGATGGCGCGGCGGTTGATCACCGGCAGCATCCCCGGCATGCCCAGACAGACGGGGCAGACGGCCGAGTTCGGCGGCGCTTCCACGCTGTCAACCACGCGACAGCCGCAGAACATCTTGGAGTTGGTCATGAGTTCGGCATGGATCTCCAGGCCGATAACGGGTTCGTATCTATCCAGCATGGTGCTAGCCTTTATCCGTGTCGTCCGTATCGATGTAAATATGGTCGGGCACAGCCGCGGAAAACGGCGTGCCCCGTACGGTGGCGTCGTGGCCGATCAGCGCGTTTTCCAGCACGGCGTTCTCGACGATTGCGCCAGGGCCGATAATGCTGTGACTGACGACGCAGTTGCGCACGATGGCCCCGGCTGCAATCGTCGTCTGGCTACCAATGACCGAGCTTTCAACGGTCGCGCTGTCTGCGATATAGACGGGCGGCACGACAGTGAACTCCTCGGAGTAACTGCGCTCTATGGCGTCACTGTCACTGCGGCCGAAGCTGAGCAGGCGGCCGTTGGCAGCCAGCAGCGATGCCGGCTGGACAGTCGCGCCATCTGGTTCATAGAGTGGGAGATGCAGGCGGGCCTCACGAGCGCCAACGGTATGGCCAGTGACAAGCAGGTGGGCCAGAAAGGTGGCTGCAGCCGGCGCACCATGGAACGAATCCAGCGCGTCCGCCAGCAAGCGGCCGTCGCGAAACCAGATGGTGCCAGTAGCCATCCACCCGTCTTCCACGCTGTTTTCCGCGTTGTGGAGGCGGCCGTCCTGATAATGGTAGCTTGCTAGGACGGGGCGCTCGGGCCGGGCAATCACAGCGACGCTGTCGAACGGTTCGTCAGCAAGGTGGGACAGATCGCTGTCTGTGACGGCGTCACCGCTAATGAGGAGCGTTTCGCTGTTCTCCCAGCGCGATCGGGTCAGGCGGACGGCCGCCAGCGGGTCGCGCGTTTGCTGTACGACGAGCAGGTCCGGGGTCAGATCCGGGTGGGCGCCCAACAGCCACTCCGCGACCTCGCCTTCTCCCGCCCGCGTGGGCAGCGTGGCGCTGGCTGCACCCGCTTGCAAGGCGCTGTGGAGCACCTGGCCCAGCACCGTGCTGTTCGCCAGCGGCATGACCGCCAGAGGGTGGAGCCAGCCGGGGCCGACTGTTTCCTCCAGACGGTGGAGCGGTAGCACGAGGTTCATTGCTGTCCTGAGTTCTCGCCGTTGCTGAACGCAGCGCGAGCGTGTCAGGTGGCCTCCTGGTCGGCGCCCGGTTGCTCCGGAGCGTGCGTGTGCCATGCCGTCGCTTGCTCGTAGGCGTAGGCTGCGTTGAGGATGGTCGCCTCTTGCAGCGTGTTGCCGATCAACTGCAGGCCGATGGGCAGCCCCTGGCCGTCGAAGCCGCAGGGCAGCGACAGGCCGCAGCTTGCGCTCAGATTGAGCGGCAGGGTGTAGATGTCAGCCAGATACATGCTCAGCGGATCGTCCGTGCGCTCGCCCATGCGAAACGCCGTCGTCGGGCTGGTCGGAGCGGCGATCACATCAACATCGGCGAAGGCGCGGCGGAAGTCGTCCTTGATCAAGGTACGGACCTTGAGCGCCCGCCCGTAATATTCGTCATAATATCCCGCGCTCAGCGCGTAGGTGCCGAGCATGATACGGCGTTTTGTTTCCGACCCGAAGAGGGAGCGAGTCTTCTTGACGGTGGCAATCATATCGTCGGCTGCCAATCGCGGCCCAAAGCGAATGCCGTCATAGCGAGCCAGATTGGCACTCGCTTCGGCCGGCGCAATCAGATAGTAGACCGGCAGGCCATACTCGGTGTGGGGCAGCGAAATGTCGACCAGCTCTGCGCCCAGCGCCGCCAACTGGTCGATGGCTGCCCGGACGGCCGCCTCGACTTCAGCATCCAGCCCGGCCACAAAATATTCGCGGGGAACGCCGACGCGCAAGCCGCGAATGTCGCCGGTCAGGGCCGCTTCATAGTCCGGCACGGGGACATCGAGTGACGTCGAGTCGCGCCGGTCATAGCCCGCCGTGGCCTGGAAGACGGCCGTACAGTCGGCGACGGTGCGCCCGAACTGGCCCACCTGGTCGAGCGACGACGCGAAGGCGATGACGCCCCAGCGGGACATACGGCCATAGGTGGGGCGCAGCCCGACCACGCCGCAGAACGAGGCTGGCTGCCGGACGCTGCCGCCGGTGTCGGTGCCCAACGCGCCATACGCCAGCCGGGCGGCGACGGCCGCCGCGCTGCCGCCGCTGCTGCCACCCGGAACCCGGGACAAATCCCACGGATTGGCCGTGGTGACATAGGCCGAGTTCTCAGTCGACGATCCCATGGCGAACTCGTCGGTGTTGGTCTTGCCCAGAATGACGGCCCCGGCGCTCTCCAGCTGATCGACGACGAAGGCGTTGTAGGGCGGAATGTACCCTTCCAGGATTTTGCTGCCTGCTGTGGTGGGGATGCCGCGCGTGCAGATAATGTCCTTGACGGCAATGGGCACGCCGAGGAGCGGGGAGTGCTCTCCGTTGGCCAGCCGGTCATCGGCGGCGGCGGCCTGGGCCAGCGCCGTTTCATCACTGATCGTCAGGTAGCTGCGAATATCGTTGTCGACCGCGACAAGGCGGTCGAGTGTGGCCTGGGTGGCGGCCACGCTGCTGGTTTCTCCGGCGCGCAGTGCGTCGCGCAAACCGGTCAGGGTTAGATTCGTCAGGTCCATGGGTCATTCGTCCAGCACGGCCTGAATGAGAAACTGATCGTCGGTCGTTTCCGCGGCGTTGAAGAGCACCTCATCCAGCGGCAGCGACGGCTCAATCACGTCGTCACGCATGATGTTGGTCTGGGCGACGGCATGGGCGGATGGCTCGATGCCGGTCAGGTCAAGCGTGTTCAGCCGGGCGGCGTAGTCGAGGACGGCCGACAGCTGCTGCTGGTAGGCGGCGACTTCTTCAGGCGTAAGCTCCAGACGCGCCAGATGGGCAATTCGTTCGACATCCTCTCTAGACAGAGACATGGTTCCTCGCAGTGGACACACCTGCCTGCACGAGCGGCGGGATCGGGGTGGCCGGGCGTTTAGTTTTCGGTAACGGGGTCGGAATCTTCGGCTTCTTCCTGGGCGGCGGCGCGCATGGCGTCGAACGCCTCCTCAGTCCAGATGCTTTCCGGCTCCGTCAGCCGGTCAATGTACAGGATGCCGTTGAGATGGTCAATTTCGTGCTGGAAGATGCGTGCGGTCCAGCCCTTGACGCGGAGACGAATCTTGCGGCCCAACCGGTCCTGGGCGTGGATGCGCACAGAGTGGTGGCGTTCGACCTCGCCGACGTAGCCCGGAATGGAGAGGCAGCCTTCGATGCCGTCGACCACATCACGGGACGTCCAGTTTATCTCCGGGTTGGCAATGACGTACAGCTCGCGCGAGCCTTCAATCTCGTTGCCGTCGTCGTCCACGTCGGGCATCGTGGCGATGATGGCCAGCTGGAGCGGCTGCCCGATCTGTGGCGCGGCCAACCCTACACCGTCGGCGGCGTAGAGCGTTTCAATCATATCGTCGACAAGCTGCTGGAACGCCGGTCCAAATTCGGTGACCGGGCGGGCCTTCTGGCGCAGAATGTCGTTGGGCACAGTAACAATTGGTAGTTCACTCATAATAACGGTACGGGGTGGCTGGATCAGCCTGGTTCGTCGCTGAAGTCGTCGGCCGGGATGTCCGGCAGACGACGGGGAATGCGATCCGCTTCCATCTCCTGACGATAGACGTCGAGCAGCACCGCGTATTCGCGGCGGCGCTGGGTGCCTTCCTTAATGCGCTGCTGCTGGCGATAGGCGTCCAGTCGACTGAAGATATCACTCTGGATCTGTGACGGGTTGACAACGTTTTCAAAGACAATATCAGCCGAGACACCGGCCGTGTCGATGCTGACGTTGCCGTAGTTGAACAAGGTGGCCAGAAAGCCGGGACGCTCGGCGTTGACGTTCTGGATGTTGCTGAGCGCGGCTTGCTTGCGGCTTTCGCCGAAGCCGAACGGCATGCGGTCGATGTCGAGCACAAAGCGGTCGGTCAGTTGGAAGGTATCGTTGCGCCAGTTCTCGAACTTCCAGACGAACCAGATCGAGTTGATGAAGACCAGGCCGGTGATCACCAGGGCCAATATCTGGCCACTCAGCCCGAAGTTGGCGAGCAGCACCCCCACCCCGAGGATGATGACATAGCCGAGCAGCGGCCAGGCAATCTGGCGCAGCATGACGAAGATGCTCTTGCGATAGGTGATGGTGTTGCCGACCTCGACTCGCCACCCAAAGCGACGCTGGATGCTGGTCAAGATGTTGGGTGATCGAGGCGTGCGGAGCGGGGCAACTGCCGTCTCAACCTCGCCGTCCTCAATGTTGCGCAGGAAGGGGTCGATCTCAAAATGCTGCTCAACCGATTCCCGCATCGCCTGTTGTTCGGCCGCTGCATCCAGCGAGCGGACGCGGCGCGACAGCCGTTCCAAAATCGTCTTGACCTCAACCGGGTCATCGATGTTATCGAACAGGACGACGCCGGTCTGGGCGGCCGTCGTGATGCGCACCGAGCCGATGTCGAACAGGTTAGCTAGCAGCGACGGTTTGAGCGTTTCAACGCTCTGCACCATACCGACCGGCACTTTGACCAGATTGACGCGGAAATGGCGCAGCTCAAATTCATGGTGGAGGATGTGCTTGCTGGTGATGGCAAAGTAGTCGTTGCGCCAGTCGATCCAGCGCAGGATGCTCCAGATAATGCCAATGGACAGCATCAGCCCGGGGAGCAGGTATCGTCCAATGCGCGTCAGCCCCACGCCTTCGGGAAGCAGCATGAAGACAATGGGCGCTGCCAGCGTGAGCATGACGGGCAGGATGAGGCTGATCAGCAGGAACCAGACGCTGCGCCGGGCGAAATATTCGAGCAGCTCGTCGGGCAGGAGACCGATGTCGGGGCCGCGGCGCGTCCGCGTGCCGCGATTGGTGCGCAGCTTCTTGCGTGCTTCTACCCAGGCGTCGGCGCTCAGGCCGGTGGGCAGCCCTTCGGTGTCGATGCCGGGGGCCATCTGTGTGACGACCCGCTGGTTCAACTCCAGGAAGTTGAGGAAGTCCGGCCCTTTCAGGATGAGCAGGCGGCCCGCTTCAGCCCCTTTGATCGTCGCAGGATGGGTACTGGGATTGAAAAGCCAGGTATCGTCGAACTGATCGCCGGGCAAATATGAGTGGGATTCGCGGGCAATACCGTTGCGGTCTATTGAACGAGCAAACAGGCGACCTTCCTTGACCATGTACAGGCTATTGGCAATGTCGCGTTGGTAGGCGATGACGGCGCTTTCGTCGTATTCGTACTCAACGCTAATTTCCGCGAGCTGAGACAGGGCGTTGTCGTCCAGATTGCGAAAGAGCGATATCGTTTGCAGGAACTCCTTGTTACTCGTCACCATGACCATTTTAACAGAAGCGGGACACGCTGACTATCGGCATGAGCTTGTATGAGGAACTGTTATGTTAAAGAATTCTGACGACGATGGGTTGCGACCCGATAGCTGCTCCGGTATGATTGCACTGGTTGGTCAGCTATGAATATCTTAGGTAGCCTGTTCAACATCTTCGCGCTGTTCTATATCTTCCGGGGTGTCCAGCTTCTGGTCCGGATTGTGCGCGACTGGGCCGGTGTGGTCGCCGAGCCGCTGACGCGCGAAAAACAGCGGCTGGCGGAACAGGCGGCCTTCTTCATCAGCGTCCCCATCTCCGTCCTCGTCCATGAGCTGTTCCACGCCTTCGCCGTGTGGGGCTTCGGTGGTGAGGTAGTCGAGTTTGCCTACCGCGTTTTCTGGGGCTACGTGGTCCCCGCGGGTGAGTTTACGCTCCCTGAACGCTGGTTCATTGCCCTGGCGGGCACGCTCGGGTCTCTGCTCTTCGGTCTCTCGGTCTGGCTTCTGCTGCGCCACAACGACAGCCGCACCCTGCAATACTTCGGCCTGCGCACCTTTCGGTTCCAGGTCTATTTTTCCTTGCTCTACTATCCGCTCATGACCATCATTCTGCCGATTGGCGATTGGCGGATGATCTACGACTTCGCAGCCACACCGATCCTGAGCGGGGCAACGATCGCCGTCCACCTGCTGCTGCTTGGCCTCTTCTGGCGAGCCGACCGGCAGGGCTGGTTCGAGATGCCCGCCTTTGAAAGCGCAGCCGAGCAGGCCCACTACGAGCAGTTGGAGTCCGGAATGACCCAGGGCGATCCGCGAGCCACCTTGCAAACGATTGACCAGCTGCGGCGCGGCGGGGCGACCCATCAGGCGAAGGCGCTGCTGGATGACTTTGTGGCCGCGAATCCAACGTCGGCCGAAGGGTATTTGCTGAAGGCGACGCTGCTGACTGACGGACGTGGCGAAATTGGCAGCGAGGCGGTGGAGTACGCCGAAAAGGCGCTGTCGCTGGGGCTGGAAACGCCCCGACAGGTTGCCTATGCCCAACAGCTTGTGGCCGGCTACTATCTTCAGCGCGGCGACGGCGCGACGGCCGCCAGCTGGTTGACCAGGGCGATTGTCGAAGGTCAGGATCCTGCCTATTTGGCCAACCTCTACTACTTGCGAAGCCAGGCAAACCGGCGTCTGGGCGACCTTGACGCTGCCCGGCGAGACGTGACGCAGGCGATTGAGCTGGCAGCGACGAGCGGCGATGCGGCTGCGCTGGCACGCTATGAACAGGAGTTGGCCGTCGTGGAGAAGCACCAGGGAACGGATGCAGGCGCCACCTGGTCTCCCTCAACCTTACCGGCCCCGCCACCCGGCGGTTCTGAGTAGCAGCGACCAGAACTGGGTCTGAAGACATGACAAATGGTTAAAATTGCCGACAAATGTCATGTACTTTTCAGGACTTATGACATATGTCAGGTCCCGCAACTTCCGGTATGCTGTTGAAGTTATCTGATTTACCTGAGTAGGATACGTGCGCAGCGACTTCACCCCAGCGCACTATCCATGCCGTCCAGGAGGCTAAATGCGGGTTGAACTGCGAGACATCCGCAAGTATTTTGGTACCGTCAAAGCCAACGACGGTATATCCATGACGCTGGAAGAAGGACAGATCTATGCCCTTGTTGGCGAGAACGGCGCCGGCAAGAGTACGCTGATGAAGATCCTGTCCGGTTACCAGCCCCCAACCAGCGGTCAGATCCTGCTTGACGACCAACCGATAGAGTTCCATTCCCCGGCCGATGCTCTGAACAAGGGCGTGGGTATGTTGTACCAGGACCCGCTGGACATGCCGCCATTTCGGGTCATCGACAACTATCTGCTGGGGCGCAACAACGATGTACGGCTCGACTACAAGAGCGCCCGCGCCGAGCTGGAATCGCTGGCCGCTCGCTATGACTTCAAGCTGGATGTCAATGCCACCATTGACACGCTGTCGCTGGGTGAGCGGCAGCAGTTGGAGTTGGTGCGTCTGCTGGCCGGTGGCGCCGATGTCCTGATTCTGGACGAACCGACCACCGGCATCAGCGCCGAGCAGAAAGACACCCTGTTCGATTCCATCCGCACCATGGCCTACGAGGAGAAGAAGACAATCATCCTCGTTTCCCACAAACTGGAGGACATTCAGGATCTCTGTCTGCACGCCTTTGTGCTGCGGCGTGGCGAGCTTGTGGGAGAGACAGAGCTGCCGTGTCCGAACGAGGAACTGGTCGAGATGATGTTCGGCCGTGTGCCCGCCCGCAGCCCGCGCCCGCCCTTCGAGCTGGGCGAGACCGTTCTAACCATCGACAACGTCGGCATCGAAACGTATGCGCTCAACGTGCAGCCGCTGTCGTTGGAAGCTCGGGCCGGTGAGATTATTGGGTTTGCCGGGCTGGAAGGCAGTGGTCAGCGAATGCTGCTCCAGGCGTGCGCCGGACTGCAGGACGTCGCTGGGGGCACGATTACGCTGGCGGGCGAGAACGTCACCAAATGGGGCTACCATCGCATGCAGGACTTCGGCATGGGGTATGTGGCTGCCGGTCGTCTGGAAGAAGGCCTGGTCGCCGGGCTGACGCTGACCGAGCATCTGGTGCTGACCGAAGCCGACGAATCCTTCTTCATCAACTGGCCCGATTCACGGGCAGAAATGGCAGAGCGCATTGACACCTACCAGATCGTGGGCCAGCCCGATACGATGGCCGACGCGCTGTCGGGCGGCAACCAGCAGCGGCTGCTGTTCTCCTTGCTGGAAACCCCGCTCAAACTGCTGTTGCTCGAACATCCGACGCGAGGTCTTGATGTTCGTTCGTCTGCCTATACCTGGAGTTTGCTTTACAAGCGGCGGGAGCAGGGAACGGTGACCTTGTTCATGTCAGCCGATCTTGATGAGATTATCGAACACAGCGACCGGATCGCCGTCTTCTCTGCCGGTGTAATGTCCCGTGTTCTACTGGCCACCGAAACAGACGCCGACGAACTCGGCCACCTGATTGGAGGACAAATGTGACTGAGGCCCAGACCAGCGGCCGTCAATGGCTGACCCGTATTTGGCCCATTGTCCCCATCATTGGAGCGCTGATCTTTACGAGCGTTCTGCTGCTTTTGTTCGATGCCAGCCCGGTTGAGTCGTTCCAGGCCATTTGGGCCGGATCGTTTGGCGACAGCACGAAGGTGCTGAGCGTCATGGCCTTCTGGGTGCCCCTCTTGCTGGCATCCACAGGCTTGCTCATCACCTTTACGGCGGGATTGTGGAATATCGGCATCGAGGGCCAGATCATCCTGGGCGCCATTGGCGCGAGTTGGGTGGCGCTCAATGTCGAGGCGTCGGCGCCGGTGATGATCGTGCTGGAAGTGGCAGCGGCGATGGCGTTTGGCGCAGGCTGGGCTGCGATTGCTGCCGTGCTCAAGACACGCGGTCACGTCAACGAAATTTTCAGCGGTCTGGCGCTCAACAACCTGGCCATCATTCTGACCAACTATCTCATCTCCGGCCCGTGGCAGCCGGCAGAGGGCGGCAGCTTCCGCGGGACGGCTCCGTTCCAGGAAGCGGCGCTGTTCCCGCTGTTTCGCGAGTCGCGCTTCAGCCCGCTTTCGTTGGCGCTGGCCATCGCCGCGTTCGCGCTCGTAGCGGTCCTGCTTAGCAACACGACCTGGGGCCTGAAGCTGAAGGCGCTGGGCAGGAACCCGTACTCAGCCTTTCTCCAGGGTGTGTCCAGCGAGCGCGAGACGATCCTGGCCATGATGCTGTGCGGCGCGTTGGCCGGTCTCGGCGGTGCGGTGCGTGTGCTTAGCTGGTTCGACAGTCTGCGCCAGTCGATTTCCGGTGGCATCGGCTTTCTGGCGCTGTTGGTGGTCATGTTGGCAGCCTATCGCGTCTTCTGGGTGCCGCTGATCGCCTTCTTCTTCTCGGCGGTGCTGAGCGGCAGCATCACGCTCCAGCTCAAGACCCAACTGCACTCGTCGATTGGCGGCATCATTACGGGCGTGATGGTTCTGTTCGTGCTGCTGTTCGGCACGGCCCGGAGTCTGGGGATCGGCAAGCCGCCACCTGAGTCGCCCGGCGATGCGCCTGAGGTGACTTACAATCCGGCCAATACGATTACGGGCGATATGCGAGGCAGGGACTGATGGACGAGAGTGAACTGATTCGCGTCCTGGCCTCGATTATGCTCCAGGCATCGCCGTTGATCATTGCCGTGTGCGGCGAAATCCTGACTGAGCGCTCCGGCATTGTCAATCTGTCGCTGGACGGCAGCATGCTGATGGCGGCCATGAGCGGCTTCGTCATTGGCCTCGAGACACAGAACGTCTGGCTGGGCTTCCTGGCGGGGGCGATGGTCGGTGCGTTCTTTGCCGGCATCGTGGCCTTTGGCAGCATCCGCCTGCGCCAGAGTCAGGTGGCGATCGGCTTCGTTCTGGCGCTGCTGGGCGACGACCTGAGCGCGTTCCTCGGCCAGAACTACACCCGCATGCCCGGCGTGTCTGTGCCCCATACCGGCATTCCCATCCTGAAAGATATCCCCGTCATCGGCCCCATCTTCTTCGACCAGGACATTGTCGTCTACTTCGCCATCGTTCTGGTGATTATCACCTGGTGGTGGCTGAACCGGACGCAGCAAGGGCTGCGGCTGCGCGGGGCAGGCGAGCGGCCGGAAGCAGCGTTTGCTCGCGGCGTCGACGTCAACAGGGTGCGGTACCTATACGCTCTGGCGGGCGGGGCGCTGGTCGGAATTGCCGGCGCGTCCTATTCGCTGAGCGTCAAGATCGGCTGGTCGGACGGCCACATTCGCGGGTTCGGCTGGATTGCCCTGGCGATTGTCATCTTTGGTGGCTGGTCGCCCATTCGCGGCGCATTCGGCGCCATTTTGTTCGGCGCGACGAAGGCGCTGGCCACATTGCTGCAGCGCGCATTCCCGGAGGTCTCTGTCGTGGCGTTCAACGCCATTCCGTGGATTCTGATGATCCTGGTGTTGTTGGCAGTCGGGAGCGATCTGACGGAGCGGTTTATCATGGCCATGCCGCATTCGTTGCAAGGGCCGCTGCGGCGCATCTTGCGTGTCTCCCCGCCGATGGCTCTGGGTACGACATTTAGTGAGGATTAGCACAACGTCATTACAACCTTTTTACAGCAGGTAGGTGCTTATGCTTGATTTTCTCGTTGCCCACCCCCGTCTAGGTCGCCTGTTTGACCTCTTTCTTCCCCTGCTGGCCACCTTTGCGGCGCTTGCCGTGGGGGCGGTCATGCTCATCTTCTTGGGTGCGAACCCATTCGAGGCGTACGGCGCTCTGCTGAACGGTGCGTTCGGCAGCCAGAACGCGCTGGCCGACACCATCGTTCGGGCCACGCCCCTCCTGCTGGTGGGGCTGGGCATCTGCATCGCCTTTCGGGGCGGCGTCATCAACATCGGCGGCGAAGGGCAGCTGATTATCGGGGCCATTACCGCTACGGTGCTCGGACTGACCTTTCCGGAGTGGCCCGCTATCTTGCTGGTGCCGGCAGCGATGGTAGCCGGATTCCTGGGTGGCGCGCTCTGGGGTGGCATTCCCGGTGTGCTCAAGGCGTACTACAACGTCAATGAGATTCTGAGCACCATCATGCTCAACATCATCGCCGTGCAAATCATGAACTATCTGCTGCGCGGTCCCCTGATCGACCCGGCCCAGCTGGAAGCTGCTTCCCGGATCCCGCAGACGGCCCGGCTGGAGCGCCTGTTCGACCTGCCTCGACTCATTCCTACCCGGCTCCATCTGGGAGCGCTGCTTGCGGTCATCCTGGCGTTCCTTGTCTACATCTTCTTGTGGCGAACGACCATAGGTTACCAGATTCGGGCGGTGGGCCTGAACAAAGCCGCCGCCAAGTATGCAGGCATCAATGTCAATCGTAATATCGTCCTGGCGCTCTTGTTGAGCGGAGCCTTTGCCGGGCTGGCCGGGGCGATTCAGGTTTATGGCGTGCATCATCGCATGTTCACCGATGGTTCGGCTGCCGGTTTTACAGGGAGTGCCGGCTTCAATGGCATTGTAGCGGCGTTGTTCGGCAAGCTGAACCCCATCGGCACGATACCGGCGGCATTCATTTTTGGTGCGCTTATCGTGGGGGCCAACAGCTTGCAGCGGGCCATGCAGGTGCCCGCATCGTTCATTACCGCGCTGAACGGCCTGGTCGTGGTGTTCGTTGTCAGCAGCGACATCATCAGCCGCAAGCTGGCCCAGCGGCGACAGGTTGGCATTGCCCCCGGCGAAACGCCGGACGAAATGGCTGATTCGCCGCTCGATGTTCGACAGGAGTTTGAGGCATGATCAGTGATCTGTTTGCCATCCCTGTTCTCGTCGGTATTCTGACCTCCGGCATCCGGCTGGCGACGCCTTACCTGTATGCGTCGATTGGTGAGATGTTTGGCCAACGCAGCGGTGTGCTGAATCTGGGTGTCGACGGCATGATGCTGATGGGCGCGTTTGCCGCGTTCTATGTCACGCTTACCCTGGAGAATCCGTGGCTGGGCCTGGGCGCAGCTGTTCTCGTCGGTGGCCTGATGGGTCTGGCTATGGCCGTCATCAGCGTGACCTTCCAGGCGGAACAGGGTATCAGCGGCATCGGCGTCTACCTGTTCGGCCTGGGCATGAGCGAGCTGCTGTTCCAGCGGACGCTGGGCACAGTGGAAACGGTCAGCGGCTTCCGGCCGGTGGAGATTCCGTTTCTCAGCGACATTCCCATCCTGGGCGAGGTGCTGTTCAGCCAGAGTATTCTGGTCTATGGTGCGTACCTCATTGTGCCGCTGGCGTGGTTCATTTTGAATAAGACAACGTTGGGCCTGAAAGTTCGGGCCGTGGGCGAGAACCCGGCGGCGGCCGACTCGCTCGGCGTCAGCGTCAACGCGACGCGCTACATCACCGTGACATTGGGTGGCGTGTTGGCTGGTGTGGCCGGCGCGTCGCTGTCCATCGCCCTGCTCAACGTCTTCCAGCAGAACCTGACCAACGGCATCGGCTTTATCGCCGTCGCTCTGGTCTACTTCGGGGGCTGGCGGCCGTTTGGCATCTTGTTCGGCGCACTGCTGTTCAGCATGGTCAACGCCTTCCAGGTGTGGGTGCAGGTGCTTGGCATTCCCATCCCGTCAGAATTGGCAGTCATGCTACCTTATATTCTTACCATTGTTGTGTTGATTTTCGCCGCCGGCCGGGTACGCCAGCCGTCGGCGCTAACCAAGATTTACGAGCGCGGACAGTAGCGCTAATCTCGGCCGTCTGACGCAGGCGACCACCGATGAGGAGGTGATAGGATATCGCTTGACAGGTTTCAATTAGTTAGGCTGGCTGGGCCAGAGCCGAAGCTCCGACCCGGCCGATTGCAGAATGAAGCAACGTAAACGTAGTAGATCGCAGCCCGTGACCAATGTCACCAGCAGCGATAGGAACCCAACATGGGTTCGCATCGGTTTACCTATTAGTATGGAGAGGAAGAACATGAAAAAGAGTGTATGGTTACTCGTTCTGATCCTGTTGGCGCTGGTTGTCAGCGCCTGCGGTGGAGCCGGTACCGGCACCGTGGAAGACGCTGCCGAAGCGGTCCAGGACGCAGTCCAGGAAGTCGCTACGGCTGTTGAAGAAGCCGCGCCCGACGAAGCGGAAGCCCCGGCGGAAGAAGCAATGGGACCCTTTAGGGTTGCTGTGGTAATGCCCAGCGCTATCAATGACCTGGCTTTCAGCCAGAGCATCTACGATGCGCTGAGTGCTATCCAAAGCGAGATGGGCGCCGGTAACTTCGAGTTTGATTACTCGGACAATCTGTTCGTGGTCGACGATGCCGCGTCTGCCATTCGTGATTACGCCAGCCAGGGATACGATCTGGTTGTCGCCCACGGTTCGCAGTACGGCAGCTCGCTGCAAGAGATCGCTCCGGACTTCCCGGAAACCAGCTTTGCCTGGGGCACGACGGCCGAAACGTTCGGCATCCCCAACATATACGCCTATGAGGCGGCCTCTGATCAGGGTGGTTTCGTCAATGGTGTGTTGGCGGCTAACATGACCGAGAGCAATATCCTCGGTGTGGTTGGCCCCATCGAAACCGGCGACGCCAAGCTGTACGTGGACGGCTTCGTAGCCGGCGCCGAATCGGCGAATCCGGACGTGGATGTCAACGTCACGTACACAGGTTCGTTCAGTGATGTGGCTTTGGCCTCGGAAACGGCCAACACGCTCGTGAGCGCGGGAGCCGACGCCATGTCCGGCACGGCTCAGATGGTCGTGGGTGCGATTGGTGTGGCTGAGGAAGAAGGCGTGGCCTGGTTCGGCACGCAGTCCAGCCAGACATCGCTGGCCCCCAACACCGTTGTGGCCAATCAGGTCTATGACTGGACGGTGGTCCTCGATGATATCATCGCCAACGTCAAGAACGGCGTACTGGGCGGCGAGTCTTACGTCATTACGCTGGAGAACGGCGGCCTGGTGATGGATTACAATCCTGACTACGACATCCCGGCGGAAGCGATGGCAGCTGCTGAGGCAGCTGTAGCCTCTTTCATCGGTGGCAGCGGCGAAATGGCTCCTGAAGAGGACGGCGGCGAAGCGATGGGCGAGATGATGGACGAGCTGGTTATCGGCATGATCCTCGTCGGCCCGCGCAACGACCGTGGCTGGAGCCAGGCCCACTTCGAGGGCGGCAATCGTGTCGTCGAGAATGTACCGGGCACCGAGCTGATTGCGTTCGAATCGTTGAACGCGGCCGACAAGCCGGAAGCGACGGTCGAAGGTGTGGTCGATGACATGGTGGCCGAAGGCGCCAAGCTCATCATCACCACTTCCGACGAGTTCGAGGAAGACACGCTGGGCGTGGCCGAGAAGTATCCGGATGTTGCGTTCATCAACGTCTCCGGCGACGATGCCTGGACAGGTGAAGCGCCGCCCAATCTGAGCAATCTGATGGGTCGCATGGAAGATATGAAGGCGATTGCCGGCTGTTCTGCTGCGCTGGCGACAGACACCGGTACCATTGGCTACCTCGGGCCGCTGATCAACTTTGAGACGCGCCGTCTGGCAGCCTCCGCCTACGAAGGGGCTCGTTACTGCTACGAGAACTATCGTGGCCTGAGTGCTGAGGAACTTGAGTTCGTTGTCACCTGGATCGGCTTCTGGTTCAACATCCCCGGTGTGACGCTGGATCCGACCGAAGTGACGACCAGTTTCCTGGATCGTGGGGCGGATGTCATTCTGAGCGGCATCGACACGACAGAGGGCATTGACGTGACTGGCCAGCGTGCCGCACAGGGCGATGTGGTCTGGGCAGTGCCGTATGACTTCGAGGGCGCCTGCGACGCTGCGCCGGAGATCTGCCTGGGTGTGCCTTACTTCAACTGGGCGCCGTCGTACACGAACGCCGCCGAGGAAGTTATGGCGGGCACCTGGGACCAGCGCTGGGAGTGGCTCCCGCCGAACTGGGACGACCTGACTGATAATGACACGACCCACGTTGGCTGGATCAATGGGCCTGGTTTGGCGGCCGAGCAGCAAGCCAGCCTGGACGAGTTCATTGCCGGTCTGGCCTCTGGCGACATCAATGTCTGGTCCGGACCCATCTCTCTGCAAGATGGTACGGAGTACATTGCTGAGGGTGAAGTTGCCACCGACGAGCAGATCTGGTACTTGCCGCAGCTGCTCCAGGGCATGGAAGGCCCCAGCGAGTAAGCGACTGAGTTAGTTACAACGTCCCGTCTTCTGGACGTGGCGAAACGCCGGTTGTCGGGCCAGAGCGTCCGACAACCGGCGACCCTACGTGTTAACGCAGCAGGTGACCTCATGACCGAGACAAATCTTCTTCCATCCGGATCGCCACGCATCGACCACCTGGTGATGCACCAGATCGTCAAGCGATTCCCCGGCGTGCTGGCCAGCGATCATGTCGACTTCGACGTGCGCTCCGGTGAGGTTCACGCCTTGCTGGGCGAAAACGGCGCCGGCAAGAGCACCCTGATGAAGATCCTGTTCGGTCTGTATCAGGCGGATGAGGGGACGATCTCGCTTAATGGCGTGGTGCAGGATATCGACTCGCCTGCCACCGCCATCGATCTGGGCATCGGCATGATCCACCAGCATTTCATGTTGGTGCCGACATTGACTGTGACCGAGAATGTGGCCCTGGGCATGCCCTCGTCACGAGGTTTCCTTACGGACCCGGAGCGTGTTTCGGCGCGTATCCTGGAGCTGGCCGATCTCTACGGTCTTCAGGTTGATCCCGACGCGTATGTCTGGCAGCTTTCTGTGGGCCAGCAGCAGCGCGTGGAGATTATCAAGGCGTTGTATCGGGGGGCGGCGCTGCTGATCCTCGATGAGCCGACGGCCGTACTGACACCGCAGGAAGTCGATGAGTTCTTCCTGACGCTTCAGCAGATGAAGAAAGACGGCCACGCGCTCATCTTCATCTCCCACAAGCTCCACGAAGTGATGGAGATCAGCGAGCGTGTCACGGTCTTGAGAGACGGACATGTGGCAGGCAACACACCCACCTCCGAGACGACCAAGGAGCTGTTGGCCGAGATGATGGTGGGCCGGGCCCTGGGCGCGCGACCCGATCTGGTTGATATTGAGCCGGGAGCAATGCGACTGCGGCTGGACAATGTGTTTGCCCTGAGCGACCGCGAGCAGGTGGCGCTCCACGGCGTATCGTTTGATGTGCACTCTGGCGAGATCGTGGGCCTGGCTGGTGTCTCCGGCAATGGCCAGAGGGAGTTGGCCGAAGTCGTGGCCGGTTTGCGACCGACGATGGATGGCGAGTTATGGTTGGGCGAAGCCCGCATCACCGGTCGTTCACCCCGCCAGATTATGGAGCTGGGCGTTTCCTATATTCCTGAGGAGCGCATGCGCGATGGCATGATCAAGGATTTCGATGTCTCGGAGAACATGATCCTGCGGGAGTTCAACAAGCCGCCCTACTCGCGAGCGGGATTCCTGGACCAGAAGGCGATTGACGCTGTCTCGCAGGAGCGGGTCATCGACTACAACGTGAAGACGCCATCGCTGGAGACGCCGGTAAAGAACCTGAGCGGCGGCAACATTCAGAAGCTCATTCTCGCTCGCGAGATTTCACGCGGGCCCAAGGTGCTGGTGGCGGCGCAGCCCACGCGCGGGCTGGATATCGGCGCAACCGAGTATGTCCATGCGCGGCTTCTGGAGCAGCGCGAAATGGGCACGGCGACGCTGCTTATCTCCGAAGACCTGGAAGAGACGATGGCCCTCTCTGACAGGATTATTGTCATCTACGAGGGCCGCATCATGGGTGAAGTCAGCCGCGAGGACGCAACGCCCGAAATGCTCGGCCTCATGATGGCCGGTGTTGAGGTCTAGCGCCGCATCGCCAGTGAACCGCGGGGCTGGCTTACGCCTCGTCTGAATCTGGGCCGGACCGCCGGCGCAGCAGCCACCACAGGAAGAGTGCTGCCCCCGCAACGAGGGTGATGGTCGCCATGCGTTTCTCGCGCTCCAGCGGCTCTACCGGCTCCGACGCCGCAATCCACTCAAACGTCTCCGTCATACCGCTCTGAATGGCGCGTGTTTGCCAGCCAAGCTGGGCGCGAGCCTTGTCCGAGCGGGCGATATTGGTGCTGCCCAGCACACTCAGTACTTCTTCTGTCAGCACGGGCGCCAGCGAGAACAGCGGCTGTGCCCGCCCGACTGCCGGGGCGACACCCTGCACCACGCCGGCAGAAACGCCGCCTGCCGGAGCACGCTTCCCGGTAAGATGCGCCCAAAACTCGACCAATTCACCAAGCGAGATGGCCGGGCCGGCCAGGATGTAGGACTCGCCGACAGCACCCTTTTCGGCCGCCAGGATATGTCCTTCTGCCACATCTTCCACGTAGGCGTAGGTGAGGGTGGTCTCCGGTGCGGGCACGACGGGCAGCAGGCCGCGATAGAACAGCCTCATCAGGCTGGCTAACCAGCCGGAAACGCCGGGACCATAGACGACGCCAGGCAGCACGATCGTGATGGGCGCTCCCTGCTTGATCAGCGGCAAGACAACTTCATGGTGGGCCAGCCACTTGGTGCGGCCGAACTCGTTGGCCGGGGGGCCGGCCGGCGTGTAGCTTTCGGCTACCAGTTCACCTTCGGTGTCACCATAGATAGCCACGCTGCTGGTGTAGATGATGCGCGGCACACCCAGCTCGTGGGCCAGCTCCAGCACGGTGCGCGTACCGGATACGTTGACCGTTTCCGCCTGCGACCTTCCGGCAGGCCCTTCATCATGCCAAGAGGCTGTATGGAAGACGACATCGCTGCCCGCCATCGCCTCGCGCATGGAGTCGGCGTCGGTGATGCTGCCGGGCACGGCATGCGCGCCCAGGGTTTGCAGAACTTGCGCGTCGCGTCGCGTTTCGGCCAATCCGTAGACGTCGTAACCGCGGTTGCGGAGCAGACGCACAAGATGGCGGCTGGTGAAGTCGGTGCCGCTGGTGACAAATGCTTTCATCGGTATTCCCCTTTGCTATGCGGCCATTATAGGACAGTGTCGGTGAATCTTGTATTCTTTTGGCGAGGCTCTATACTACTGTTGATGATAGTTGGGCCGGTCGTGCTCCACGTCCCACTGGCAACGCAGCCAAGCCACTTACCCCGGCACAGGACCATACGACTGCGGCCCCTTGGATCTTATGGGTGAATCGATTGCGAAGGCTGTAGAAACAGTCTTCTCCTGGCTAAATAAGCGCATTGTGATCATTCTGGTCAGCCTGATCGTTGTCCAGGTGGTGGTCTTTGTGCTGCTCTTTGCCGTGGTCGGTGCGCAGACGGTTGCCGACTGGATTCCTGAACTCATCCTGGCCTCGCTGTTCATGGTTTTGGGCGGGGCGCTTATTCTCATCGTCAGCAGTCGGGGCAGAGATGAACTGGTCGATGACATGAACTTGCTGGTCGGTCAGGAGCTGCGCGAACTGCGTCTGGCCAACGACCGGGCCCAGTCGCTGCAGATGATGGCTTCGACGCTGAGCGCCACTCTGAGCTTCGAGCGCGTGGTCGAGCAGTCGCTGGACGTCTGCAGCCTGGCGCTGGAAGAGATGGGCATCCCGAGGGACTCGCTGGTCGGGGCTGTTTTTCTATATGAAGATGACGTGCTGCGGCCGATTGCCCGCCGCCGCTTTTTGGGTCGCGACCAGAACGTGTCGATTCCCGGCGAGCGGGGTGTGGTGGGGACAGCGTTCGAGAAGGCAGAGCCAGTCGTCACCAACAACCCCCAGGCGGATCCGGAACTGCATGTCTACGCCGCCTTTCGCGATTCGCTGACGGCGGTCTGCGTGCCGCTGCGGGCCGGCTTCCAGGTCTTTGGCGCGATGGTCATCGGCACCGACACGCCCGTCCAGTTTGATAAAGACCACATCGATCTATTCAAGGCGGTGGGTGACCAGGCGGTCATTGCCCTGCAAAACGCGCAGCTGTATCAGCGGCTGGAAGCGGAAAAGCATCGCCTGATTGAGGCGGACGAAGAAGCCCGAAAAGAGCTGGCCCGCGACCTCCACGACGGCCCGACACAGACAATCGCTGCCATCGCCATGCGCCTCAGCTTCGTGCGTACGATGGTGGAGCAGGATCCCGTGCGGGCCAAGGAAGAGTTGAAGAAGATCGAGGATTTGACCAAGCGAACGTCCAGCGAGGTGCGCGGCATGTTGTTCACACTGCGGCCGCTTGTACTGGAAACGCAAGGGCTTGGCCCGGCCATCGACACCTTGCTCAAGCGGTACAGTGAGTCGGATGGTGTCGAGATGCGCCTTGTAGGTGGCGACAGCGGTAATCTCTTGAGTAAGCCGGCCCAGGGCGTCGTCTTCTCAATCGTTGAGGAAGCGCTGAACAACGCCCGCAAGTACGCTCATGCCCAGCGAATCGACGTCCGTCTGTGGCAAACCAACAATCTCTTTGTGGCCAGCGTGCGCGACAACGGGGTTGGTTTCGATACGTATGATGTCAGCCGCGACTACAGCACACGCGGCAGTTTAGGCATGGTCAACATGCGCGAACGTGCCGAACGCATTGACGGATCACTGCGCGTAGAGTCTTCGCCAGATGAAGGCACAACTGTGACCCTGGTGGTGCCGCTGGACAAACATGGGCGCGAGTTCGAAGATAATGGAACGGTGGTCGAGCAGTCAGAAACGATCGAGGCCAGCGCCGACTGACGGCGAGTCACTGTTGACATCTGTCGGCCGCCGCATTCCCCTGTGGGCGGTCCTGGTGGCGAGTGGACTCGGCTGTTGGGTTCTCTACGCCTGGTTTCCGCTTCTGCCGAACCTTGACCGGGTGCCCGCAGCCGATATTCGCACCTTCCTCCCCACGCTCCAGCAAGGCCTGAACTACGCTCTGCTGGTCATCGCCCTGTATGGTCTTTATGTGCTGGCATTCTGGTATGTCTGGTCCGGTCCGGAACCGGTCGCGCAAGAAAGCGGCGAGCGGCAGCGGGCCGGGCCACGCGAGTCGCTGGCGGTCGTGCTGCTGGTCGCGGGCATGTTGGCCGCGCCTTTGCTGCTGACCTACTCCGTAAACTCCACCGACATCTACCGCTATGTGATTTCTGGCCGGATCACGTCGGTCTACGACGCCAGCCCGTTCGAGATGACGCGCGACTCGTTCGCCAACGACCCGTACCTGCCACTGGCGGGGGAGTGGGCCAGCGAAACGACGCCGTATGGACCAGTGTGGGAAGGAGTGGCGGCGGCGGTGACAGCGCTAGCGGACGGCGAGCTGGCAACCAGTCTGATCCTGTTCAAGCTTGTCGGGTTGGTGATCCACCTCGGCTGCGCAGCCCTTATCTGGGCGATGCTGGCGGCGCAATCGTCGGGACGTCGTATCGCTTTTACGGTTCTGTGGGCCTGGAACCCCGCGCTGCTTCTGACATTTGTCATGGGGGCGCACAACGACGCGCTGATGCTGTTCTGGCTCCTGCTCGGCGCCCTTCTGCTGCAGCGTAAGGCCTTTTTGATCGGGTTGTGGGTGATGGTGCTGGCAGCGCTGACCAAGCCGGTGGCGGCGCTGGCGGTGCCGTTCTTCTTCATCGCTGTGTTGCGTGATCTGCCGACCTGGCGGATGCGTCTGCGCTACGCCCTTGCTGCTGGTGCCGGCGCAGTCGTGGTCGGCTGGCTGTCGTTCTGGCCGTGGAGCGGTGCGGACAGCGCGCTGATTACCCCCCTGCGTCTTGGATTGCGGCTGGTGCAGGAGGCCACCGCCTCGGCCGGCTTCTCGGTGACGGTGGCAAGCTGGTTCCGGCTTGACGCCAGCGGTATTCCATTTCCGCTGGACACACTCGGACTGGTCACTCGGGCAGCCTTCCTTCTCTTCGCGGTGTGGTTGCTCTGGCAATGCTGGTGCGGCCGCTCGGTGCTGTGGGCCGCAGCGAATGTGTTTCTCGGTTATCTGTACCAGGCGCTCAGCTTTCGCATCTGGTACGCCACGTGGCCTTTCCCGTTCTTGCTCCTCGACGCTGCGAGGCCGGAAGCGGCCGCTCGCGAAGCGTACCGCTTGCACGTCGGCCTCTGGTTTTTGCTGCTGAGCCAGATATCGGTCATTATCTACGGTCATGTCCGGGTCTGGCGGTTCGACGGGCAGCAGCCGCCCGCCCACTATCTTGGCGTAACGCTTGTCTTTCTCCTGCCCTGGTTGTTGGCGCTGGTGTCGCGGCTGGTGGTCACGGAGCTGGCTGCCCGGCCCTCGTCCGAGGCGTTCCGCTACAGGCGCAGCCGCGACCAACTGCCTGGCTTACGTTAATTTCACATCACTTAACGGTTCTTTCATAGCGACCGCCCCCCGTTTTTGCTATCCTAACAGCGTCAATCCTGCAAAGATTGGCACCATTGGGACGTCTGTTATCGCCGCACAATCGTATGGAACTCCTGCAGCAAACGGTAGAACTGCTGAATAGACCGCCAGGCAGCCTTGTCTTTCACCTGGTCACGCTCTTCGCGCTCCAGGTCGTCGCTGCGCTCAGCTACACTCGCTGGCAGCGCGACCCCGACGACGAGGGAGCGCGGCGGATGATGTTTGCCGCCGGCGGCATCTTCCTGGCCCGGCTCGTACTGCTGGCTGTGGGATTGCTTGTCGCTTCGGACCCGGCCCAGGCCCGGCTGGTACTGCCGCCCGTGGAGCAAGCCATCGATCTGGCCACGGTCCTCCTGCTTATCTGGGGCGTGGTCATTGTGGCCCCCGACCGGCCGCGGCTGGCCGATACGACCATTGTGGTCGCCCTGGCGCTTGTGGCCGTCATGCTGCTTTTCTTCTACCAGGAGTGGCAGAGTCAGGCAGCAGGCCGTGTGGCGATTAGCTACGCTGCCACCACCCAATCATTCGTCTGGGCCATCTTGCAGATTCTTGTGTTGGGCGCGGGTACAGTCTGGCTGGTGCTCGACAAGAAAAGCCGGCTGACGCTGCGCCCGCTGATTCTGGGCGTGCCGCTCGCAGCCCACGTCTTACAGTTGTGGAGCATCCCGCAGCCGGCCGTTTTGTTTGTGGAGCCTGCCTACTGGGTGCGGCTGGGCTATCTGGTCGCTTTCCCGTTGTGGGCCGTGCTGGCGTACCGTGAGAATGTTAGCAACCTGGTGAGCGCCAATGAGGCGGGCGAGGAAACGGCCGAACAGCTCAGCCAGTCGCTTGACCTGGCGACCGACGTCATTGCGGCCCGCATTCTGCAGATCCGCCTCGATGAGTCGCTCGATATGGTCACCGGTCTGGTGCCGTCGAAGTTTGTGGCTATTGGCCTGGCCGACCTGCAGAACAGCCAGCGCGTGGTGTTCAACCATTCGCGCCCCGCACCGGCCAAAGGGGGCGGCCAGGGCTGGCGGCTCGATCTGTCGGAGCGTTCGGCGCTGCGTCTTGCTCTGGAGCAGCAGCGCGGTCTGGAACTGCTGCCCCGGGGAGTGGGCGCCCGGCAGGTGCATGAGTTGGCCCAGCAGTTCAACATGGGGGCACTTGGCCCCACATTTGTCGAACCGCTGATGTCCGGCGGCACATGCCTGGGATTCCTTATTGTGGCCGCGGATCCGTCCGTCAGCGAATGGTCGTCGCAGGAGCGGGCGCTGGTGCCCAGTCTGGCGGCGTTCCTGTCGCAGGCGATTGCCAACAGCCGGGCCGTGCGGGATGATCGCCTGCAGGCTGATCCGGCAGAACTTGTCGCGCTCGAAGCGGAGATTGAGCGGTTGACCGCTGAGCTGTCAGCCGCGCGACGACTGCTGGTCGCAGCGGAAGCCAGGGCGGCGACCTCTGCCGAGCCAATGGCGCGGTCTGAGCCGGTCCCGGCGGCTGCCGCGGTCACCCAGCCCCAGCTCGCGCCGACAACGCCTTTGCTGCCCGCATTGGAAGCGGCCGTTGGTTCTGTGCTGCCGGTCATCCGCAGCAAGAATCTGCAGGTCGATCTGGCGCTGACCGGCGAGATGCCGGATGTGGCGGTCCGGGAAGAGGTGCTGGAACAGCTGCTGCTGAGCTTGCTTGATAATGCCTGCCGCGCCACCGCCGAAGAAAGCTCCCTCGTTGTGCAGGCCGATCTGGTCTCATCCAATGGCGGCGACAGTGCGGGTCATCCATCGTTGTCCATCCGCGTGACCGACAGTGGGCGAGGCATTCGCGTTGAAGATCAGGACCGCGTATTTGATTCACAGTTTTACATGGCTGGGTCCGATCCGATTCCGGGACTCGGCGACAACCAGACCAATCTGGCCGTTGTCCGGCGGCTGGCCCAGGCGATGGGCGGTGATGTCTCGCTGGACAGCGTGGTTGGTCAGGGGACAACATTCTCCCTGCATTTGCCCGTGATCGAGGTCGCGCCGCCAGAGACGGCTGTCTATGGTCCGGCGTCTTCGGTGGAGGAGCCTTCGGTGGCCGGCTAGCCGCCGGTCGGGCGCTCACGCTATGGACGACAAGCCGCAAAATGGACAGGTGAGGGTCAATCTTGGCCTGACAGCCGGCATCATGGCCACCGTCATGATCGCGCTGCTGCTGGCGCAGCTGGACGCGCTGCGCGACCAGTCCCCTTACACGGTGCGAGCCCTGCCCATCGTCAATGTGCAGGCGACGGCTATTCGGGAGGGCGAGGTCATTACGCTCACCTATACAGGCGGCGTCAATGAGCCGGCATTTAACCTGCCCGTGGCTGCCTTGCCCGGCCCCGACTTGAATCCGCGGGCCACAGCTGTGCCTTCGACAGGCGGCAGCGACTCCCTCTTCACTGTTTGTGGCGAGGTCCCGTCAGGCTGGTTGCTCTATACTGTCCAGGCTGGTGAAACGTTGGCTGCGCTGGCTTCCGGCACGCAGACTGATGCTGCCCAAATCGCCGTGGCCAACTGTCTGGACGGCAGCCCCCTGGCGGCGGGCATGCAGCTCCTACTGCCGAGCGAACCGATTGCCGCGCTGCAATGCGGCCCTCCGCAATGGTGGGTGCGCTATGAAGTGCGTCCCGGCGATACAATGTTGTCGCTGGCTGTAAACCGGGGCACCTCGGTAGATGCGGTGCTGCAAGCCAACTGCCGCGACTCCGTTTCGCTGACGGCTGGGCAGATGATATTCCTGCCTCCCGGCTCATCGGCGCCGCCTGTCGTTGCTCCGCCTCCGGTCGCCACCGCCTCGCCGCTGGTGACCGCGACCGCGGAGATTCCGCCGACGCCGGTGCCGCCGACGGCCGCCCCGCCGACGTCCGGCCCGCCGCCCGCTACGTCTACAACGCCGCCGACTGTTGTCGCGCCGACTTTGGTGCCTACGTTTGTGCCAACGCTAGCGCCTACATTTGCCCCGCCGACCGCCACGCCGCCGTCGGTGACGGCCACGCCGCCGGTGCTGCCGACGAGCGTCCCGCCGACGAGTGCGCCGCCTACCAGTGCGCCGCCTACCAGTGCGCCGCCGACCGCCACGCCGGTGCCTCCGACAGCGGTGCCTCCGACGGCCGTCCCGCCGACGGCCGTTCCGCCGACGCAAGCCCCGCCCACGGCCACGCCGCCCCCACCACCAACCGCGACGCCGCCGCCGGCGCCGACCAACACACCCGAACCACCGCCTACTAACACACCGGAGCCAGAACCAACCGAGCCGCCGCCGCCCCAACCTTCGGCGACGCCTGTCCCGGAACCAACAGAGGGTTCCAATGGGGCAGACGGGCAGCAGGGGTATTGGAGATGACCTATGGTGTGCTATAATCCGCCGTCGGCTAGAAATAGCCCCACAATCCTGGAGTATTCGCTCCGGGCGGTTCGTTCAATCAGCAGCAGCCCAAGCAGTTGGCGCAGCCTGATGGGCCAGCCGAAAACGGGAATGAGCGGTATGGGTGATACTGAAGACCTGCGTCAGGATATCCTGGAACAGGTCGCTAAATACTACAGAGAAGCGCACGAGAACCGAGAGTTCGTGCCGGGCAAGACCACCGTGCAATACGCGGGCCGGGTCTATGACGAGCAAGAGCTGCAAAACATGGTCAGCGCCGTGCTGGATTTCTGGCTAACGGCGGGACCGTATGCGGAGCAGTTTGAGGCGAGTCTGGGCGCGTTCCTGGGTGTGCGTGAGGTGATCCCGGTCAACTCTGGTTCCTCAGCTAATCTTGTAGCGGTTACCACACTCCGCTCGCACCAGTTGCCGGACGGTCTGCGTCCTGGCGACGAGGTCATTGTTCCGGCGGTCAGCTTTCCTACCACCGTCAACCCCATTATCCAGAATCAGTTGACGCCCGTCTTCATTGACAGTTGTCTGGGCGACTACAACCTGGATGTGTCGCAGCTGGAAGCGGCCGTGTCCTCCCGGACGCGCGCGCTGATGTTCGCCCATACGCTGGGCAACCCGGCCGACATGGACGCCATCATGGCGTTTGTCAAGCGACATGACCTGATGCTCGTCGAAGATACCTGCGACGCGCTCGGAACAACGTGGGACGGGCAGATGGTGGGGACGTTTGGGAGTATGGCCACATTGAGCTTTTATCCGGCACACCATATCACGATGGGCGAGGGCGGCGCGGTGTATACCAACCGGCCGAAGCTGGCGAAGATCGCCCGCGCCGTGCGTGATTGGGGTCGGGATTGCTACTGTGGCTATGACAACCCGGTGGACGGCAAGTGCGGCATTCGCTTTGAGCGCGAAGTGCCCGGCATTGCCGGCTTCTATGACCACCGCTACTTCTATTCGGAGATCGGTTACAACCTCAAGTTGACCGATCCGCAGGCGGCGATGGGTGTGGCGCAGATGAAGAAGCTGCCCTCGTTCATTGAGCAGCGCAAGACGAACTTTGCCTATCTGTTCGAAGGGCTGAAGCAGTATGAGGAGTTTCTCATGCTGCCCACCTGGCACAGTAAAGCAGATCCCGCCTGGTTCGCCATGCCCTTGCTGGTCCGAAAGGAAGCGCCGTTCTTGCGGCATGAATTAACCCGTTTTCTGGAAGCCCATCGCGTTCAAACGCGGCTCATCTTTGCCGGGAACATCATCCGCCAGCCTGCTTACGAAGGCGTGGAAGCGCGGGTGATTGGTGATCTCCCGATATCGGATGAGGTGATGCGCGGCGGATTCTTCGTAGGTGTCTATCCGGGCCTCGACCAGACCCGGCTCGACTATATGCTGGACATCTTCGACCGTTTCTTTGCCCAGTTGTGATGGCTAGATTTCGTTGGTGCGGGGCGCCTGGCCCGGCAATCGACGGTGTAAAGGCTGATTGACATGAACAAGCTTTCCGTGATCATTTGTTGCTATAACGAAAAAGCGACCATCGAGGATGTCATCGCCCAGACCAAGGCTGTGGACCTCGGTCCCGGCTGGACGCGCGAGATGATCATTGTGGATAATTTCTCCACCGACGGCACCCGCGAGATTTTGCAGCAGATACATGACCCGGAGATCCGTACTGTCTTCCATGAGCGCAATATGGGCAAAGGCATGTCGATCCGCACCGGCATTGCCAACATGACGGGTGACTACATGATCATCCAGGATGCCGACGCCGAGTATGATCCGGCAGAGCATACGCGCTTCTGTCAGAAAGCAGATGAGACGAACGCTGCGGCTATCTTCGGCTCCCGGGTGCTCAGCGGCGAGGTAAATTATGAGTACGCGCATGCCTATCTGGGCGTGCGCTTCCTGACGATCATGACCAACTTCCTGTTTGGCGGTCATCTGACGGACGTGGCAACGGCGACCAAGATGGTGCGCGGCGATGTCGTCCAGTCACTCAATCTGACCACGACCGACTTTAACCTCGATTTCGAGTTGCCAGACAAGATCCTGTTGTCGGGTCACCAGATTATTGAGATTCCAATCAGCTATAATCCTCGGACGTACGCCGAGGGCAAGAAGATTAAGACCAGCGACGGACTGCGGGCGCTCATGACCATGGTCCGAGACCGGCTGGGGACGACGCCTGTGCTGAAGGAAGAGCGGACGTCGATGAGCCGTGTGGCGCAGGATGCGTTGTAAGGTCGTTTGTAACCAGCCCTGACTATAGTGGCAGAGTTGTGTGCCCGATAGCGTTCGGACCAGTGGGTCGAAGCGGGGCACAGTCAATTATTAAGTGAATCGCAGCCGGCCTTGCGCCGGCTGTTTCCAGCGTCTGGCCAGCGAGAGCGGGTGGTTGGGCCACGTGAATGAAGCAAGAGGCCGCAGGCAACATGACACGCCGGACCGCTGTCCGGCGCTTCTGTTTGTGAGGCGGCCTGCATGATAGCAGCAGAACGAGGCGTTATGAATACAGTTGTCACCGGGTCAATCGCCTACGATTACCTAATGTCCTTTCCGGGTCGGTTCACCGACTCCTTCGTTGCCCACAAAATGGAGAAGGTCAGCTTGAGCTTTCTGGTCGATTCGCTGAAGCGACAGCGCGGCGGAACCGCCCCCAATATCGCCTATACGATGGCGTTGCTGGGCGGGCATCCTCGCGTCATGGCCACTGCGGGGCAGGACTTTGGCGAGTACCGCGAGTGGCTGGAGGCGCAAGGGGTGGACACGTCGATCATTGTTGAGATCGATGACGACTACACGGCTTCGTTTTTCGTCAATACCGACGAAGACCACAACCAGATCGCCAGCTTCTACACCGGGGCGATGGCCCACGCACACAAGCTGACGTTTGCCGAGTATGCGCCTGATACGGAACTGACCATCATCACGCCCAACGACCCGACCGCGATGCAGGCGTACGTCCGCGAGTGCAAGGCGTTGAACATCCCCTACATCTACGACCCCAGCCAGCAGACGATCCGCCTCAGCGGCGAGGAGCTGTGCGAGGGTCTGGATGGCTGCATGCATGTTGACCGTCAATGAGTACGAGTTCAGCCTGATTCAGGAAAAGACCGGGCTGAGTGAAGACGAAATCCTGGAGCAGGCCGGGGGCGTCATTGTCACGTTCGGTTCGGCTGGCTCGCGGATTGTGAAAGACGGCGAAGATTTGTTCATTCCGGTTGCACCGACCCTGTGGGTCAAGGAGCCGACCGGAGCCGGCGATGCGTACCGCGCAGGCGTCCTGCGCTGCATCCAGCTGGGACTGCCGTGGGCGATTGCCGGGCGAGTGGGGGCGTTGGCGGCCGCCTACGTGCTGGAGCAAGTAGGCCCGCAGAACCACCATTACACACGCGAAGCATTTGTGACGCGCTATCGTGAGTCATTTGACGATGAGGGCGCGTTGGATATTCTACTGGATTAGAGATTTCAATCGATTCGTTAGCAATTACCTCCGGCTGCTGTTGGCAGGCGCAGGTGTCATGAAGGTGAAGGAGACCAAGTAAATCATGGAATACGATATTAAGAACGCTGATCTGTCGACTGGTGGTCGCCACCGCATTGATTGGGCTGAGCAGGAGATGACCGTGCTGCGCGGCATCCAGGCCCAGTTCGCCGACGAGCGGCCGTTTGCCGGCCTGCGCGTCAGCGCCTGCATGCACGTGACCACGGAGACGGCCAATTTAATGGTTAGCCTGCAGGCAGGCGGCGCCGATGTGGTATTGGCAGCCAGCAACCCGATGAGCACGCAGGATGACGTGGCCGCCGCTCTGGTGACCAACTACGAGATCCCGGTCTTTGCCATCAAGGGCGAGGACAACGAGACCTACTTCAAGCACATTCATGCCGTGCTGGACCACAATCCGCACATCGTCATGGACGATGGCGCCGATCTCGTCAGCACCATCCACAAGGAACGTCGCGACCTGATCGACACGATGTACGGTGGCACCGAAGAGACGACCACCGGCATCATCCGGCTGCGCTCGATGGCCAATGACGGCGCACTCAAGTTCCCGATGATGGCCGTCAACGACGCCATGACCAAGCATATGTTCGACAACCGGTATGGCACCGGGCAGTCGACGCTGGACGGCATCATCCGGGCGACCAACATCCTGATTGCCGGGCGCAACTTCGTCGTCGCCGGCTACGGTTGGTGCAGCCGTGGCATCGCCATGCGTGCTCGCGGTCTGGGCGCCAATGTCATCGTCACCGAGGTCGATCCGCTCAAAGCCCTTGAAGCGGTCATGGACGGTTTCCGCGTAATGCCGATGATCGAAGCCGCCCCGATTGGCGATATCTTCGTCAGCGCCACCGGCGACATCCACGTGCTGGATCGTCACCACATGGAACTGATGAAGGACGGCGCGTTGCTGGCCAACTCCGGCCACTTCGACGTGGAGATCAACAAGCCTGCCCTGCGTGAAATGGCCGTCGATGATCCGAAGCTGGTCCGGCCGTTCGTCGAGCAGTACGTCATGAAGCACAACGGGCACCGTCTGAACCTGCTGGGTCAGGGTCGTCTGGTTAACCTGGCGGCTGCCGAAGGGCATCCCGCGTCGGTCATGGACATGAGCTTCGCCGGACAGGCACTGGCTGCCAAGTACCTGGTTGACCATCATGGCAAGCTGGAGAACAAGGTCTACATCATCCCCGAAGCGGTCGATCAGGAGATCGCCCGCATCAAGCTGGAGTCGATGGGCATCAATATTGACACCCTAACCGAACAGCAAGTTGAGTACCTGGACTCCTGGGAAGAAGGTACGATCTAGTCTGTACTGGTCGAAATCGCAAGGTGACGGGATAATGGGTGTCTGGTTATCTACCCCGAACCCCCGTCACCTTGCTCCTGGAACGATGGCGGTCACGTTTCGGCAGCGGCTTTGTTATCATGACCGTACCCAAAGATAGGTTTTCTACAGATCGCGTCGGCATGGTCCGCGCGGCCTACCACATTTCCAACGTCCTCAGCCCGCCTGTCATGTTCGCTGTGACGGGCCTTGCTTTTGGCATCTATGAACGACCTGTCTGGCCCGGGCTGGCCTGGGGGTTCTTTTACGGTGTCCTGACCTCGCTGGTCCCCATTCTCTTCGTTGGCTATATGCTTCGCTCCGGTCGCATCGGCGACCTGCACATGAGCCAGAAGCAGGAGCGCAACCTGCCCTACCTCATTGCCCTCGGCATGTCGTTTGTGGCGGCTGCGGTCATATGGCTGCTGGATGGGCCGGAACTGCTGCTCTGTCTGGCGCTCTACAACATCGTCGCCCTGTCGCTGCTGAGCGTCATCAACACCCGCTGGCTGATCAGTATCCACGCCACGGCTGCTGCCGGAACATGGCTGATGGCGTCTCTCGTATTTGGTTGGGTGGTCAGCCTTCTGATCCTGCCGCTGGTGATCCTCGTCTGTGTGGTGCGGGTCTACCTGAAACGGCACACCGTGGCCCAGGTGTTGGCCGGGGCTGTGCTGGGTATATCGATTGTGCTCGTCTTTGCCTATTTCGGTTGTTTCGTTAGCTAGCCCATGTTTGAACAAGAGCGTTTTGTCGGCCGTCTACAGCGCCATGTCATGGGGGAGCAGGCCGTTTCGGTTTGTTTCCTGTCCGGCTCCTTTGGCCGGCGTGCTGAGGATGCCTATTCGGATGTCGATGTGGTGCTTGTGTACGATGATGAAGCGTCGCGTACGGCCGCCTGGAATGAGCGTGAAGCGTTTGTCCGGGCCGTGATGCCCTACGTTCCCGCCCGATCATTCGACGCCGACCATGTCCGGCCCTACCTGCACATTGCCCTCTATAGCAACGGCACGAAAGCGGATTATCTGTTTGAGTCTCGCGACACGCTGGCCCCCGTGCCCTGGCAGCGCGAGATCCGCACGCTGAAGGATCGCGACGGCTGGGCCGACACCTACCAGGCAGAGTCGGCGCGGCTGGCGCTGCCACAGCCTTATTTGAGCGGCCAGGAACTGACAGAGATTGATAACCGTTTCTGGGTGATGTTGTGGGATGTGCTGCGACAGCTCAAGCGGGGCGATGCTGACAAGCCGTTCGCCACCTATCTGGACCTGCTTTACTTCACGCTCCCGCCGCTGGTGCGTACTCTGCCGCCGGAAGATCCGGCATATGGGCCGCTGATTGGGGCGCTGTACAGCGCCGACACTGAGACGACGGCCGCCGGCGTGGCGGCGCTCCTGGAGAGCTATCTGGCGGCGCGGGCGGCCATCGTGCGCCGCGAAAACCTCATCTTCGTCCCCGACGCCGCCTTCGAATCTGAGATGCGTCGCCAGGTGCAGAAACTGTCCGGCTAGATCGCGTTACTCAAGCGCGAAGATCTGTCCTGTGAACGGCGCCAGTACCTCGCCTGGCAGCCCTACTTGCCCCCACAACTCCCCGGCGTTGGCAGTCCACTGCGCGTTGGTCCAGCCCCAGCCCGCGTTGCCGGGGCCGTCCGGGTGTCCACTCAGGTGCATCAGCAGCGTCAGGTTTGGCCGCAGCACGTCGACATAGCGAACAACGTTTTCCAGGGCCGGGTGGGTGGTGCGGTGCGGTTTGCGATGCCAGTAGCAGGTATCTATGGCCAGGATATCGGCTCCCGCCAGCCGGGCCATAGCCGCCTTCTCTGGCCCGGATTGCGGCCTGGCCAGCCACGCATTCTCGCTGTCGAGGTCCCACAGCAGAACAACCTTGCGGCGCGGCGTTTCCACAATGTAGCCGGCGCATGCAGGATTATAGGCGGCAGTATCGTCGGCCGTTAAATCGGCCGTATAGTGGGAGACCGTCACCGGCGTGATCGTCAGTCCGGGCGGCATGTCGGGCAGCGGTAGAAGTTGTGTCCCCGGTGGCTGCTGGCCTTCGATTTCGCGCAGCTCGAGATAGGCTCGAACCAGATGGCCCTGTTCGCGACGAAGCCAGGCGGCCGTTCCGCTGCGACAGTAGAGCGGAATGCGGCCCGGTGCTCGGCCGCGGCGCTCCTGATTGACGCGGTGGGCGACGCAGAGACGATTTAGCTCGGCCACATGGTCTGGATGCCAATGGGTGAGGACGATGGCATCGAGGCGGGCCTGTTCCCCGGCCAGAAGCGGGCTGGCAATCAGGCTGTCCACCACGCCCAGCCCGACGTCGAACAGGATGTGGGCGGCTGTTTGGCCGTCGTCGTCGGTGGCGATGAGCGAGGCGGACGTGTTGGCCTGGCGTTCCGGAGCGAGGCAGCGACCGCAATCACAGCCAAACTGCTGCAGGAGCGGGCCGTCCAGGCCGTTGATTTGCAAGTAGTGGGGCATTTGGCGGGGGGATCGATAGGTCAACCGGACGACTCGTCCGGTGAGAATGGCGGCGGCTGATTGTCCAGCCATGCCTCGACCAGGCGCGACGTTGTGACGGATGGGTCGGGCAGGCTGTTCAGGTCAAGCCAGGAGAAACGGGTGTCGTCGCGACGAAACCACGTCGCCTGCTGGCGAGCGAAGCGATGGGTCTCGAACTTGATGCGTTCGACTGCTTCTTCCAGCGACATAGCGCCTTCCAGATAGTCGAGCAGCTGGCGATAGCCCAGGCCGCTCATCGACGGCAGGTCGCGGCCGTAACCCGCTCCGTGGAGTGTGACCACTTCGTCAAGCAGCCCATCCGCCATCATCTGATCGACACGGCTGTCGATGCGCTGGTACAGCTCCTCCCGCTCGCGATTGAGACCAAGCCACAGCATGTCGTAGGCCGGCGGCGACTTGGCTTGCAGCCCCGAAATCGGCTGTCCGGTGACCAGCGTCACTTCAAGGGCGCGGATGACACGGCGCACATTGCGCGGATCAATGCGCCCGGACGCCTCCGGGTCGAGCGTATCAAGCCAGCGGGCCAGTTCCGGCCCGCCCAGATCGTTCAGTGCCTCGCGCAATGCATCGTGTGGCGCGACCTCTGGAATGCCCCAGCCCTCGGTAACTGCCATGACATACTGACCCGTGCCCCCGACCAGGATGGGCAGCTTCCCTCGGGCCAGCACATCGTCAATGGTGGCATAGGCCAGCCTCTGGTATTGACCGAGGCTCAGCGTTTGTTCCGGTTCGCACAGGTCAATCAGATGGTGGGGGATTGCACTCTGTTCGGCCGGGGTGGGCTTGGCGGTGCCGATGTCCAGCCCGCAGTAGAAGAGCCGGGAATCGGCTGAGACGATCTCGCCTCCAAACCGCCGGGCCAGATCGAGCGACAGCGCTGTCTTGCCGACGGCGGTTGGGCCAACGATGACCAGGAGCGGGCGCATCGGTTTCACCTGGCGCGTCTCCGTTCGTGGACGACAGGCGCTGCCTCGGCCAGACGCCACAGATGGCGAGCGGTTGCGTAAGCGGCTTCCGGCTGACCGATTCGGACGGGCGTTGGCGGTTCGCTCCTTCCACACGGCCCGATCATTGGCCAGCCACCGTTCCACTATGCGGCGAAGTACAGCCGGCTCGTCCACGCGATCACCTGCTCCGTTGGCAATCACATAGGCCGCATTGCCCGCTTCATGCTGCGGCGTGGAGGGTATGATGAGGAGCGGCAGCCCTGCGGCCAGCGATTCGGCTACGATCAGCCCGCCCGCTTTGGAGACAATCGCCTCGGCCGCCTTCAGCAGCTCGGGCAGCTCGTCTACGTAGTTGAACAATGCCACCGGTATGTGCCACGTCACCGCTTGCAGCGCCCGGAACAGGTCGGGGTCACCACCGGCAACCAGGATCAGTTGGACCGGCAGCTGCCCCTGATTGAGTTCGGTGACGTAACGCTCCAGGTCCAGGACGCGTCGGCTGCCCACTGCGATGATGGTCGCCCGGTCAGGCGACAGGTTGAGGTCGCACAGGCGAGCGTCCTTGTCGACAGGGCGACGGCCGAGAGCGGGGTCGACTGGCAGACCGGTCACCGCCAGCTTCTCCGGCGGCATATTGCGCTGGATCGCCAGCATCCTTGCTTCCTCGGTCGGCACAAGACAAAGGTCGACGCCGGGGTTGTACCAGAGGCGATGGACCTGGGTCAGGTCTGTCACGATTGTGGCCGTGCGAACCATCGCCCCCGCGTCGTCGATCCAGGAGAGCAGCGGCTCCAGATGGAGCGGGTAAGTGGCGGCGACCAGATCAGGTTGGTAGCGGGCCATGACGGTGGGTATCGCGTCGCTCAACGCGAGGAGACCGGCCATATTGCCGATGCCCTTCAGCAGATCGGAGTCGGTGAATCGCAGCCCCAGCGCGTAGAAGTGGGGAAAGTCACGCACCAGGTCCGTGTGATCGGATTGGGCGTTGCGGATGATGGCCGGCACAACCGGTTCATCAAATGGGTTGCAGAGATCTACCTTGCAGGCCGGACCGGCCAGTTCCTCCAGGGCGCACTTGACCGCTCGCGCAGCACTCTGGTGGCCGTTGCCGACCGCGGCAGTCAGGATGAGAATCCGTTTCGGCTCAACTGGCATGATTGAATCTCGCTTTGTCCCTCTGGATTATGGCTCCAGCAACCGGGTACTGCCCCAACCAGCTACCACCCACGAACCGCATCCGGTATGTGCTCATACCGTTCAAGCTTACCATTGCTGTCAATCTGGATGGCGATGAGATCGATCCGCCAGGGGATATCTTGATCGTCGAGATCAGCGACATAGGCGACGCCCAGATCGATCAGTTTCTGCGCCTTGCGCGGCGTCAGCGCCTCTTCGGGGTAGCCGTACGCCTTGCTGCGACGGGTCTTCACTTCGACCATGATCAGCATATCGTCGTCGCGTGCAACCAGATCGATTTCGCCCTGACCGCAGCGCCAGTTGCGGGCCAGGATTTCGTAGCCATCGGCTTGCAGGCGGTCGGCCGCCAGCGCTTCACCCCAGCGGCCCAGTTTCTGGCGATGGGTGGGCTGCCGGTCCTGGTCAGCGGTCATGGGTCCCTTCTACCTCTTCCGTACTGTCACCCAGCCGGGTCGCCAGCCGGCTTCGCAGCGTCAGCCACCGCTCTGTCCGCTCTGACCAACGGCCGTGCGGTTCGTCCCGGTCCCGGTCGGGCCGCTGCTTTCGCAGTTCTGCATAGAGATCCAGGGTGAGGTCGATCGTCCGGTCTATGTCGAAGCGGGCGCTGGCCGCTTGTCCTGCTCGCCCCATCTGGCTGCGGCGCGCGGGATCGGCCGCCAGTTCCACGATCGTTCCGGCCAACTCATTGGCGTGGGCGACCAGGCGGCCCGTCTGTCCATCTGTCACAAGGTCCGACATACCCGGCGACTGCATGGCGAGGACAGGCTTGCCGGCGGCCATTGCTTCGATGACCGACAGCGGATGCACCTCGCTGGTTGAAGGAGAGACAAACAGGTCGGCGGCCGCCAGCCAGTTGCCGACATCGCCATAGGGCACCGAGCCGGCGAAGTGGACCGCCCGGGCCGGGCCAAGCTGTCCGGCCATCGTTCGGAGCGCTTCCTCTTGCGGCCCCTTGCCGAGCAGCAGCAGGTGCAGCCGGGGATCCTGGCCGTGCGCCACGCTGAACTGCCGCAGCAGCGTAGCCAGTCCTTTTTCGGCCGACAGACGGCCCGTATAGACCAGTACAATCGCTTCGGGATCGGCAATGCCCAGGTCGTGGCGTGTCCGGGGCTGGGGCGGCGCGAGAAACAACCGGCGGTCGATGCCGTTTTCGATGACGACGGTCGGACAGCGAACGCCGAAAGCGTCCATAACCGCCCGGATGCCGGCAGAGGGCGCGATGACGGTGTCGGCCAGCGCGGTTAGCTCCGGCCACATGCGGCGCATTACGGCGTCGGCCGCCGGTTGTGGCAGCGGCGTGTAAGCCCCCGTGTACAGGTCGTAGCGGGTGTGATTGGTGTAGACAATGGGGCAGTGGGCGTAGCGGTGGGCAAACTCCAGCCCCATCAGCAGGTGGTGGCAGTGGACAACATCCATACGGGCCAGCATCTGCTGCGCTTCGGGCGTGTAGCCCAGCGCGATGTAGTAGCCGTGGTCGCCCAGGCGAACACCGGGCGACCGCACAACGCCGGCGTGCAGATCGGTGCCCGCCTGGCTGCCCAGCGTGAAGACGGTTACCTCATGCCCGCGCTGCTCCAGTCTGCTCTTGTAGAGCGCCACCATGCGCAGCGCTCCGTTGATGACATCGGCGTCATACGTGGCGGAGATCATGCCGATGCGCATTGACACTCCATGAGTTGCACAGTGGCCTGGGCGTGCCCTCACTCCTGAGGGCCGAGGGCGGCGGCCTGAATCTGATACTGCCGGACAAGCCAGTCAGTCGTCCGAATCTTGGCCGCCAGATTGACCGCCAGATTACGCATCAGCCGGTAGCCCAGCAGCGGGTAGGTCTCGCTCAACGCAGTGAGATGGTCGCGCCGAATGCGAAGCAGGACCGTGTCGTCACCATTCGCCACCACCGTCGCCGAGCGCAGGCCACGATCGACCAGCGCCATCTCGCCCACCGCCTGGCCCGCGTGCAGTTCGGCCAGTCTGATCTGCTCGGCGGGCCGGTGGGCCGGGTCGGGCGCCATCCAGACCACGACGCTGCCCTGGGCGATGATGTACAGGTCGTCGCTGGCTTCGTTCTCGCGCACAATGACTGTATCCTGCTCCAGCGACAGAGGGTCGCACAGTGCGGAGACGAGCGCTAGCTGTGCATCGTTGAATTCGTCAAAGATGGCGGAGGAAGCGAGGATGGCGCGAATGTCGGTATCCATGAGGTCAGGCGGCAGTATCCACCAACTCGCCGCGCTTCGATTCGATAGTGTCGAACAGCGAGTTGAATGAGTTGGCAAAAGCGGTCACGCCATCGTCCTGAAGCTGCTCGGTGACGGCCATCATATCGACACCCAACGCGGCGAGCTGCTCCATCACCGCTTTGGCTTCGTCCAGATCAGACTCCAGGGTACTGCCCAGCGTGCCGTGGTCCCGGAAGGCGTCGATCGTGGCCGGTGGAATCGTCGTGACCGTGTCCGGCCCGATCAACTCGTCGATATACATCGTGTCGGGGTAGTCGGGGCTCTTGACGCTGGTGGAGGCCCACAGCAGCCGCTGGGCCGCCCCGCCCGCCGCAGCCATCCCGGCAAACAGGCTGCCCGCATCATCGAACAGCTCCTTGTACCGTTGGTAGACAAGCCGCGAGTTGGCGACGGCCGCCTTGCCGAGCAGTGATGCCGCCGCCGGATCGTCCATCTCCGCCAACAGCTTGTCAACGTTGGTGTCGACGCGGCTGACGAAGAACGAAGCCACCGACGCGACCTGGTGCGGATCGCCGCCGCCGGCTATCCACTGGCCAAGGCCGTCGATATAAGCCTGGGCGACCGCGTCGTAATGGGCCATGCTAAACATCAGGGTCACGTTGATGTTGATCCCTTCGCCGATGAGTTGGCGAATGGCAGGGATGCCTTCCGGTGTGGCCGGCACCTTGATCATGACGTTGGGCCGGTCAATGGCCGCAAAGAGCCGCCGCGCCTCGGCGACCGTGCCCTCGGTGTCGCGGGCCAGATGGGGGGAGACTTCGAGCGATACGTACCCGTCGCCCCGGTCCGACTCAGCAAACAAGGGCGCAAACAGGTCGCAGGCAGCCTGGATGTCGGCCAGAGCCAGCGCTTCGTAGATGGTCTTGGTGTCGCCCGTCTCTTGCCCCAGAGCGGCGATCTGGTCGTCGTAGTCGCTGCTCTTGCCGATTGCCTGGTCGAAGATAGACGGGTTGGAGGTCATGCCGCGCAGTCCGTCCTCACTGATGAGCCGCTGCACGGTGCCGTCTTCCAGAAAGTGGCGGCGAATGTTGTCGTACCAAAAGCTTTGCCCATAGTCGAACAACGCTACAAGCCGGTTACTCATAGGAAAATACTCCTTAGTCGTTTGGGCGAAAGCCGTGTCAGGCCGCGCTCTCTTCGTTGGGTGGGTTGCCGTAGCTGACGCTCATGCCACGAACGCGGCTGAGTATGCTTTCGATGATCATGATGGCCACAACGAACAGGATGTCCACGGCAATGGCCACCGAAAAGGCAGTGCCCAGATAGCCGAACATGACGGCTACTGGTTGGGCCACGCTGGCCAGGAAACGTTCTTGCAAGCCAATGAGATAGAGAAACAGGGCCACGCCCAGCATGATGAGCAGAAACGCGGGCCAGGCGACGCGATCTGACTTGCTGGGCAGCATGGCGTTGCTGATGGCGAAGATGAGGTAGATCCACAGCAGGATGAACGGCGTCTCCAGGAAGTCGGCCATCGCCGCGGCCAGGATGTCGACGTCGCCCGTCTGCACGGCCAGCGACAGGTCGGTGACGCTGAAAATGCGCAGGCTGATGAGCAGAATGGCGGCTGTGCCGGCGATGAGTGGGGCGGCCCCAATCAGGCTTTCGCGAATCGCGCCGACGTTCTTGCCCTTGTAATACTCGACATAGCCAAGCTGCAGCGAACCGTCCGGCTGGCGGCGAGGCGTAAGCGACATGCTGCCGGTGCGGACGCCGAGAAGCGTGGCCGTCAACCAGTGACTGAGTTCATGCAGCAAGACGCCGGGGAACAGGACGATGGCATAGACCACCACCGCCCACTCAGGCCGCCCGGTCAGCAAGAGGCTGACGCCGTGCAGATGGGCGTGGATCCAGCGCTGCAAGATCAGCAGCACGAACAGGGCCACAGCCACCCACAGAATGGGCATAAGGGCGCTACCCATACGTGGCAGCGCCTCTTGATCGCCAATGTACCGTCAGGTGTCGATGGTTCAAGCTGTGCCTATCCTGCGGCGTTGCGAACGAGATCGACGAAACTTGCTTTCAAGGCTGCGCCGCCGACTAACGCGCCGTCAATGTCCGGCTGCTGCATATACTCGGCAATGTTGTTCTCGTTGACGCTGCCGCCGTACTGGATGCGAATAGTCTCGGCTGTCGCGTCGTCAAACTGGGCGACGATGACCTGCCGCACGGATTCACTGATAATTGTCCCGGCCTGTTCGGCCGACGCAGAGCGGCCCGTGCCGATGGCCCAAATTGGTTCGTAGGCGATGACACAGGCCGCCGCTTGCTCCGGTGTCAGACCGGCGAACGCCGCCTGCACCTGGCCGCTGACAAAAGAGCGGGTCTCGCCCGCCTCGTTCTGCTCCAGGCTTTCACCGACGCAAACGATGGGCACCAGACCGTGGGCCAGGGCCGCCTTGATCTTCTTGTTGACGCCCTCGTCTGTCTCGCCGAAGTATGCACGGCGTTCGGAGTGGCCCAGAATGACGTACTGGCAGAATGGTTGGATCATGTTGGGAGCCAACTCGCCGGTGTACGCACCGCTTTCTTCAAAGTACATGTTCTGGGCACCCACACCGATCTTCGTGCCGGCGACGGCAGCAGCCACGCCGGGCAGAGCGACCGCCGGGGGGCAAACGGCCGAATCAACGCCCACAACGGCGTTCAGACCGTCGCGAATCTCCATCACAAATGCAACGGCTTCGTCGGCCGTCTTGTTCATCTTCCAATTTCCCGCAACAAATGGGGTCCGCATGTCCGATTAGCTCCTTCGCTTGATCAGCTGATAGTCTGCCCGACCGCCCGGCACAGCATACGACGGGAGCGCGGGCTGTCTGGTCCACGCGTGGTGCTGGTGTGCAAGGGGCGGCGACGGGTCGGTCAGCTGGTAAATGACTGACCCCATTATAGGAGACCCGCCAATGGCGGGCAATCAGTAAAAAGGCCCAGACGGAGCGGCCTTAACTCCTCACGTACTCTTCGGGTTTGATCGAAATGACCTGGCTGGCGCTGTCGGGCTGCATGCTGACGCCATAGATGGTCTTGGCCGCCTGGACCGTGCCCCGGTTGTGGGTGATGAGAATGAACTGGATATCTTTGCTCAACTCCTGGACCAGTTCGCGGAAGCGACCGATGTTGGCTTCGTCGAGAGCGGCGTCCACTTCGTCGAGGACGCAGAAAGGCGGCGGGGCCACCTTGAGCAAGGCGAAGATGAGCGCGGCGGCCGTCAGGGATCGCTCGCCACCGGACAGGAGGGCCAGCGGCTGCTCCCGCCGGTTCGGCAGACGAGCCACAATCTCGACGCCGCTGGAAGTCAGGTCGTCCGGGTCGGTCATTTCCAGCCGTCCTGCGCCGCCGCCGAACAGCTGGCGGAATGTCGCCCCAAATATCTCGTTGACTTCGGCCACCGTCTTGGAAAAGGCCTGGGAGGTTAGCTCATCCAGCTCAGCGATGACTTCGCGTAGTTGTTCATCCGTCTCAGTCAGGTCGTCGATTTGCTGGGACAGAAACTCAATGCGGGTCTCGGTCTCGGTCAGCTCCTCAGGCGCCTCAGGATTGATCGGCCCGATGCGCTGCAGCTGGCCCCGGTAATCCTGGATCGTCTTCTCAATCCCTTCAGGCAAGCTGTCGACCACCGGCAGCTCCTCGACCACATCCCGGATAGGCAGCGGCTGGGCGCCGTCCTGGTCCTGGTCATACTCAAGCGAAACGAGACCGAGGTCAGTGTGGATGCGCTCTTGCAGCGTTTCGACCTGACTCTCGATCTGGGCTAGTTTAATACGCCGTTGTGTCAGTTGGGTCTCTGCCTCATAGGTGCGCTTTTGCTGTTGGGACAACGCGGGCTGCAGTTCGCCCACTGCCTTGCGATCGGTTTGCAGTTGCAGGCGCAGCGGCTGGATCGCCTCGTCCAGCGTGTCGAGCTGCGCCTGCAGCGGGGCAGGGTCGGGCGTTGTGGGACTGTCCGCCAGGCGGGCCGCCTCCGCCTCCAGCTCCATCATGCGCTGCTGCAGGCGGCTCAGCTGGCCGTCTACCTGATTGAGCGTGCTGCGGCGGCTGTCGACAACCGCCTGTCGCCCAGCCACAATGGTCTGGGTGGCGACGAGTGACTGGCGCAGTGAATCTTGCTGCTGCCGGGTTTCCCCGACGGGGAAGGCAGCCAGCTTCTGACCCGCCTCCAGCAGCCGCGCCTCTACGGCCACCAACTGCTCCTGAGAGCGGGCTTGTTGGGCCTCAATCTGCTCTATGCGCTCATGCAGCTGGGTCTGGGCCGCCGCTTGCTTTTCCTGTTGGCTGGTCAGGAACGTTTGCCGCTGCCGCAGAGTTTCCACCTGGCGGCGCGCTTCGGCGGCTGCTTCGCCGCTCTCGCCAACGCGCTGCCGTAGTGCCTGCTCGTCGGTCCGGGCCTGCTCCATCTCTGCCGTGGCGTTCTCTACGTCCGCCCGGGCGCTTGTGGCGGCCTCTTCCTGTTTCCGGACCGCCGCCCCCAGTTCTTGCAGACGGGCCGACTCCTTGCGCCACGCCGCTTCGCGAGCCAGGATACCTTTGTCCGGTCCGCTTTCGCGACTTTCGACGAAACCGCCGGCGTGGGCGACAAAGCCGTCCGGGGTCACGGCGACGTAGCCACGGGGCCATTCCCGGGCCAGACGATAGGCGATCTCCGGCGTGTCGACGACGAGAATGGAGCCGAGCAGCAGATCGATCACCGGCGCATTGGCCGCATCGCTCTCAACCAGATCGCTTGCCCAGCCACGGACGCCCGGTTCGTTGGCGACCTCAGGGCGGGCTTGTTGGCTGCGCCCGGCCAGCTGGGCGACGTCGGCCAGCGCGGCCACGAGCAGGCCGGCGTCCGACTTGCTCTTGCGCTGGCTCGCCTGGCTGATTGCCCGCCACAGATCGGCCGTTTCCGGCACAATCCAGATGGCCAGTCGTTCACCTAAAGCGGCTGCCAGAGCCGCTTCATACTCAGACGGGATACGCACCAACCCGGCTAGCTGTCCAAGAACCTTGTTGCTTTCCAGGCTGATATCCTGGGTGCGGGTCCGTTCCAGCATGGCCACGCGCTCTTCCAGGCGGGCCAGCTCGCCGCGCCGGGTTGCCAGCAGTTGTTCTTGTTCGCGCAGGTGGCGTTGAGCTTTGGCTACGCGACCGGAGAGCGACTCTCGATTGGCTTCAGCGTCACGTAATTGTTGGCGAAGCCGGTCCCGGTCCGCCTGCAGCTGCTCGCTTTTTTCCGTGCCTTTCCCGATCTGGGCGTCGAGGGTGGCCATTTCCGCCGTCAGACCGCTGTCCTCAGACACTTGAGCTTCGGCAACGCGCTCGCGCAGTTGGGCCAACTGGCCGTCGGCCTGGTCGAGCGCTCTCCGCAGGCGCGTCTGTTCCGCTTCTGCACCAGTTTGCTCCTTCTGCCAACGCTCAATCTCCTGCTGCTGTGACCGGTAGGCCGTATGAAACTGATCCCAGGCGGCCTGCTGCTGATTGAGCTGTTGCTGGGCAGCCAGCAGCTCTTCGGTGGCGGCCGCTAACTCCGCCTGGGTGTCGGCATGGAGGGCGGATAGTGCGGGCTGCTCGCCTCGCAGCCCTTCCAGTTGGCGCTGGAGCTGGTCGCGGCGCTCGCGCAAGACGGCCAGTTCGCGGCGGGCGGTCTCCAGCTGTTCCCGGAGCGTTTCGCGACTGCCCTGCTGGTCGGCCAGTTTCTGCTGGTTGTCGTTGAGCTGGTGCTGCAGCGTATCAATCTGCTGCTGGGTGGCCAACTGCGCCTGGCGACTGTTCTGCCAGCCGGCGTCGGCGGCTGCGGCGGCCTGCCTCGCGCCGCGCAGCTCGGCCTTGATGTGCTCCCAGCGATAGCCATACCAGATACGCAGGAGTTCATGCAGATCGGTGGAGACCTGCTCGTAGGTCTGGGTGCGTGTCGCCTGCCGCTTCAGCGACGTGACGCGAGGTCGCAGCTCGGCCAGAATGTCGTGGACGCGTTGCAAGTTGCGGTGAGTCTCGTCCAGGCGTCGCAGCGTCTCCGCCCGGCGGGCCTTGTAATGGTTGATGCCGGCTGCTTCTTCAAACAGGGCGCGGCGCTCATCGGACCGGAGCGACAACGCCTGGTCGATGAGACCCTGGCCGATGATGGTGTAGGTGCGCTCCGCCAGACCGCTGGTGGCCAACAGGTCGACCACATCCTTGAGCCGCACTTGCTGGCCATTGAGCAAATACTCGTTTTCGCCGGAACGGTGGGAGCGACGGGAAATCTCTACCTCGGTGTAGTCGATGGGCAGCCAGCCGTCGCTGTTGTCGAGGGTGATAGTGGCCTGGGCCATACCGGAGCGAGCCCGTTTCTCGCTGCCGGCGAAAATCATGTCGGCCGACCGCTTGGCTCGCAAGGAGCTGTAGCTTTGCTCGCCCAACACCCACCGCAGCGCGTCGGCGATGTTGCTCTTGCCGCTGCCATTGGGTCCGACAACAGCGGTGATACCGTTGTCGAACTCAAACTCGGTCTTGCTGGCGAAGGTCTTGTACCCTTGCAGGGATAGTTTACGTAGCTTCATGGTTGTGTTGTTGGCTTCCTGGTTGGTGCAGGCCGGGCGGGCTTCTCCAGAAGCGCACCTGCTGGCACTACGAATCCCGGCACCGTCTAGTTCGGCACGGTTCGCGTCCGGGCGCACGTACTATATAATAACTGGCGTGACAGAGGCAAACGTAAGCCGCCAGTTGCTTGCGGAGGCTGTTGCTGCTCTGGAGGCACAAGCTGACAGGGTGGAGGGCGACGTAGCCCTGGCGGAAGCAGTTCAGACCGCTCTGGATGTACTGCGTCACAGATTGGCCATCATTCGACCTGCGGATTATCTGGATACGGACAGGGCAGCGATTCTGGTCGCGGATCTGTCCGGCTTCACGACATTGGCCGAACGGCAGGACGCAGAGCGAGTTCAGGAAGCGATCAACGCCATGTGGCAGGTGTTGGACGCTGTCGTTACCTCATGGGGCGGGCAGGTCGAGCTGCATGCCGGCGACAGCCTTGTGGCGCTCTTCGGCTATCCTCATCCCCGCCGCGGTGACATTGAGCGTGCGCTCTATGCAGCGTTGACGATTCGGGCCGAGCTGGCCCTGTTCAATGATCGGGCCCGTCATGCGGCGCTGCTGGCGAGTGGTGCGGAGTGGGCGGCCGACTGGCCCGGCCCGGCCATGCGGATTGGAGTCCACGCTGGTCCTCTGGTTATCACCAGCCCGGAGGCAGGGCGACAGCGCATCGTGGCTGGCGAGACCTTGCGCACGGCCCAGCTGCTTGAGCATCGAGCCGCGCCCGGTGAGGTGCTGGTTTCGCAGCCGGTCTGGCTGGCGGCGCAGCCGGCATTTCAGCTGGAGCCAACTCCGGATGACGGCAGCGGCGTCGGCGCCTACCGGGTAGTGGGACCGCTCCGCAGCGGGCCACCGGCGGCCCATGCGCTGCCCGATGATTTGCCGTTGTTGGCCGGTCGGCGCGACGAGCTGGAGTTTCTGGAGCAGAGCTTCCAGCTTGTAGCTGATGGGCAAACCTTGCATACGGTGCTGCTGCTGGCGGAGGCAGGCGGCGGGAAGTCTCGCCTGATCCAGGAGCTTGACCGGCAGCTGCGGGCTATCCACGGCCCAATCAACGTCTTGCGTGCCAGCACACCGGCCCCACCGGCCCCCTTTGCACTGGTGCGGGACATGCTGGCCCATCGTTTGAACTTGCGCCCCCAGTACAGTCTGTTCATGAAAGCTGACCTGATCGAAGACGCGCTGGAACGGCTCGCCGCCCGGACAGACGGGGGCGGTTTGCCGGACCGGAGCGACGCGGCGTCCGCCGGCGAAGCGGCCGCGCTGCTCAGCCGACTGTTAACGCCGCAAGCAGCGGACAGTCCGGAGATGGCTGAGCTGGTGTCCGCCAATGAGATCGTTCTGGGCATTGTGGCCGGCGACCGGCCGACGCTGCTTGTGCTGGAGGATATTCATCTGGCCGATCGTCACTCGTTGGAGCTGGTGGAAGCGCTGCGCCGCACAGCGACGAATCTGCCGCTTCTGATTGTGGCAACAGCCGGTCCGGACATCGATGAACGCGAAGATCTGACGGGGCTTCAATGGCTGCAAGCCTCACAAGATCCCTTTGCCACTCATGCCCGGCTCCAGCTGCCTCCCCTGTCGGCTGTCGACAGTCGTCTGCTGGCCATGAGCATGCTGGGCGACCTGTCTCCAGCCCCCCTGCGGCTCGTCGATCTCCTGGTGGCTGAGGCGGGTGGCAACCCGCTGCATATCGAGCAGTTGATCGAGCTGTTCATTGCCGCGGGTGTGATCCACGTCGGTGAGACGTGGGACGTGGATATGGACAAGGCAGAGCGGCTGTCGCTGCCTCGTTCGCTGCCGGCGCTGATCCGGCAGCGGGTGGCGCAGCTGCCGGACGTGGAGCAGCGCGTGCTGGGAGCGGCGGCCATCTTTGGCGACACATTCTGGGATGAGGCCGTCGTCAGAGTCCTCCTCGGCGAGCTTGACCTGACTGAACTGGATGACATCCTGGCCGGTCTGGTGGCGAAGCGGCTGCTGACGCCAAGAATGACGGCCGATCTGGGCGCCGCACGAGCCTACCGATTCCGGCGACGCGTTGTGGCTGCCGCAATCTATGACAGCCTGCCGCTTCCGGAACGGGGCCAGTATCATCGCCGGGCTGCCGCCTGGCTGCGGGCGCTGCCTCCGGCCCTGGAGCAGCGGAGCTGGCTGGCTGTGTCTGACCTGGCTCAGTGGCACGAGACACGACAGCAGACAACGCGAGACGAGGAGCGATCGCTTGCCGCATCTGCGGTTGCTGAAGCCGCGCCGACCGGAGTTGACCGATCGTGACCGACCAACACCAGCTGCGGCGAGCCATTGCAGCGTTATCCGGGCAGGCAAACGGGCTGGAAGCGACCGCGTTGGCGACTACGTTGGCGGTGCTCCGCGATGAGTTGGCGGCGCTGGAGCAGGCGGCGGTTGCCACCAACCAGCCGGCCGGTCGCAAGCAGATTACCGTCCTGTTTGCCCAGATTGATGGGCTGAGCGTGATGCTTGGCGGGACACCGGCGGCAGAGCGGGCAGACCTGGCGGCCCGGGTCTGGAACCGTGTTGACGATCTCGTCGCCCAGTTTGGTGGGGTCGTCGACAAACATATGGGTGATGTGGTCATGGCCGTGTTCGGTTTGCGGCAGGCGCGCGAGGATGATGTTGAACGGGCTGTGCGCTGCGCCCTGGCCATTGCAGAGTCGGCCGTCTTGCTGTCTGAGCAGGCAGAGTGGTTGCCCACCGGGGCGGCGCAGACCGGTGCGGCGCCACCGCTCTCGATTCGTGTGGGCGTCAATACCGGGCCGGTGCTGGTCGGGCGGTTGGGTACGGACAGCGCACCGACCGTGATTGGTGATACTGTGAATGTGGCCAGCAGATTGCGCCAGGCGGGCGATGACGCTGGGGTCTACCTCGCGGCGTCAACGTGGCGCTTTGTGCAGCATCGGTACGAGGCGGACGCGCTGGGGCCGGTTGAGGTCCGGGGTCGCAGCAATCCGGTGAGCGTCTACCGGCTGCAAGGCCCGCGCCCCATCCCCTGGCTGGCTGCGGGCCGCACGATTGGCGGCGTTTCGATTCCGCTTGTGGGTCGAGACCCGGAGTTGACCGGGTTGATCGACGAAGTCAGGGCGACCCACGACCAGCAGCAGCCGCATTTGCTGACGCTGGCAGGCGACGCGGGCGTTGGCAAGAGCCGGCTGGTTGGCGAGCTTATGCAAGCGCTGTCCGGACTGGAGCTGCCCATCCTGCGCTTCAGCGGGCGTTCCGAACCTCGGCTGCAGCGTGTTCCCTACAGCCTGTTACGCTCCATCTTGCGCAGTGGCAGTGACGTTCCGACAGACGATGTCGAGGAGCTGGCCCAGGCTGACGCGGCCTACCGGGCCGACCGGCTGTGGGAGCGCTTCGTCAGCGAACGTGAGGGGAGTGAGCTGATCGTATTGACACTTGAGGACATTCATTGGGCGGATCGTGAATCGCTGGCTGTGGTTGAGCAGCTGCTTGCCCGTGCCGAAGGTGTGGCCCTGCTGGTCGTTGCCGTGGCCCGGCCCGCCTTGTTCGAGCGCATTCCGGGGTGGGGGCAGGTGGCGAGTCTGGGCGCCCACGTTGTCACCAGCCGCCGGACGGTGGAGCCGTTGAATGGCCGGGACACGGCCGCGCTGGTCGGCCAGATCCTGCGGCGCGTGCCGGACTTGCCCGCAGAGCTGGTTGATCTGATCGTTCATTCAGCGGGCGGCAATCCCTATTATGTGGAAGAGTTGATCACGGTCTTGATTGACGACGCGGTTATCCAGACCGGCGAGTCGGCGTGGGTCGTGCAGCCGGTGGCGCTGGACCGTCTGCGTGTGCCGGACACATTGACCGGTGTTGTCCAGGCGCGGCTCGACAAGCTGCCCGAAAGCGAGCGGCAGCTCTTGCAGCAGGCATCGATCGTCGGCGACGAGTTCTGGGAAACGGCCGTGCGAGACGTGAACCGCGCCGGGCGCTTTCCAATTGATGATGCGGAGATTGCTGAGGTGCTGCAGCGGCTGGTCGACCGTGAACTGGTCCGACCTGCCCCGCTGTCGGCCGTTTCTGGCCAACAGGCGTATGTGTTCAGTCACGCGGTGCTGCGCGAGGTGGCATACGAAACAGTCTTGCTTCGCGACCGGCAGGCGTACCATCTGGCCAGTGCCCGGTGGCTTGAGGCACAAGGCGGGCAGGAACTCGGCACGCTGGCGGCGCCTATTGCCGAACAGTACGAGGCGGCCCATGAGCATGAACGGGCGTCGCGGCTCTTCGAACTGGCGGCGGCTCACGCTCGTGGCCAGGGACGCACAAGCCGCTCCATCCAGTACGAGCGCCGCGCTCTCGACATGCTGATCGGCCTGCCGCAGTTTATTACCCAACGTATCGTCATTCTGGGACGTCTGGGCGATGCCTTGCAGAAGGCAGGTCAGGTGAGTGAAGCGGTTGACGTCTTTCGTGCCCAGCGGGCCGCGGCCGCTGAGGACGGTGATCTGTTGACTCAGGCGCGGGCGAGTCTGCACCTGGCCTATCTTGCACAGGAGATGGGCCAGCATGGGGAAGGCATGGCGCTGGCGAAAGAGGCGGAACAGCTGGCCAGGTTGGCCGCTGACGAAGCAGCTCGCCGCGAGGCCGCCCGTTTTCTGGAAGAGAATCGGCAGCGCGGAACCCCCGATTGACGCTTCCCCACGCCTGGGCAGACCTTTGCCAACAAACTACTCCGGCCCGAATCACGCCAGATGATGCCAGAAAACGAAAAGAACCAGCACACCGGCTGGTTCTTCTGCGAAACTGTCTGATGACCCTGGAAGGACTCGAACCTTCAACCAATTGATTAAGAGTCAACTGCTCTGCCAATTGAGCTACAGGGCCTTGCTCAATGCGACCGGGATTCTACCACCGACTGGCCCCTCGCGGCAACCCGTCTCGCCACGTGTCCAGCGCAGGCTTACGGTTGTTCCAGGGCCAGCGCGGACACCCACCCGGACAGACCCCCGATCGTTACCTCTTGCCACTCGAGTCCTTCGGCAGAGAGACGGCCGTCGAGCAGCACAAGCTCGGTATCCGACGGCAGGAAGGCCACCAGGGGCGCCAGGCTGCTGGGAGCGGCGCGCAGGTTCACCCCAAAGCGGGTGAGTACTCGCCCGAGACGCGGGGTTGCGGTTGGGATCGTCGTGGCTGTGGGCATAATCGTGGCTGTTGGCAGCGCTGTCTCCGTCGGCAGGGGCGTCGGTTCGGCCGTGTTGGTGGGCAGGGGCGTGGCCGTGTTAGTCGGCAGCGGGGTCGGCGTAACGGTCGGTGTGGGTGTGGGGCCGGGTGTAGCCGTATTGGTCGGCAGCGGGGTCGGTGTGGGCGTTGGCGGCACCAATGGGTCAAGTTCGGTCACTTCAATGACCGACATGGTCATGGCCAGCTCGGTGGCCAGCCCGGCTGCCAGGAGTTCCTCGGCAATGCTCTCCTGCAGGTCGCGCACTTCGAAGAAGCTCAGCGGACGCGGGGAACGAACGACCAGCACCAGAGTCAGCTGGCCGCCGTCCAGACTGGTGATTTGCGACTCAACGACTTGTGCGCCTGTAACTTCCATCGTTTGCTCGGCCACAATGGACTGGATCTGTGCTTCGCGTGACGACTGCCGGGCCAACAAATAGCTGGTGCCGCCCAACACCAGACCAACCAGCGCCAGCAGGATGATGGCTACCCGGGCACTCTGTTTCTGTACTTCCCGGCGAGCCTTTTGCGAGGCAGTTGGCCGGAAGCCCAGGATGAAGAACACGAGCGCAGCGGCCGAACTGATGGCGATGTAGTTGGTAGTGAACAGGAGCAGCGCACCCAGCGAATCTTGCAGATGGGACCAGCCCAGCTCTGTGTTGCCGAGCACCAGCATGCCCAGCCCGGCGGCCAGCGTGATGCCCACCGTCGCCAGCGGCGGCACCAGGGCGGCCGCAATGGCTACACCGGGCAAGGCACCCGCTGCCTGCGAAAAGCTGAGGGCGTAGGCGGCTGCCATGCCGGAAAAGACAGCAATGCCCAGGTCAAAGAGCGTCGGCTGCGTCCGCGATATGATCTCGTTTGAGAATGGTCGATTGATGACCAGCAGCCCGACCAGGACACTGACGCCGATCGCCACCAGCACGCCCCGGTTCACTGCGCCCACCGTGAGCCGAAGAAAGCGCGTGTCACCCATGACAATTGCCAGCCCGGTGCCGATAATCGGCGACATGAGCGGGGCCACGAGCATAGCCCCAATGACGACCGCGGGGCTGTCCACGATGAGACCGAGGGCAGCGATAATTGAGGACAGCGCCATCAGGACGTAGAAGTAGGTTTCTGGCCGAGCGCCTCGCCGGATGCGGGCATAGATCTCAACGCGTTCGCTTACTTGCTTTCGCGGGATGATGGACTGCAGCCGCCAATCCATCTTGTTAATGAAACTGCCGACCCGGCTGCCGCCGCGCCGCAGCACCATCACGGGCCGCTTGACCTGGGCAATAACTGTTTCCGGTATGTTGCCAAAGAGGATCTGATCGATCCGACTTTCCTCGCTGGCGCCGATTACGATAAGATCGCAGCTGTCATCAGTCTCGCTGATAATCCCGTCGGTCACACTCTCATATGCGACCAACTTGCTCTCTATCTTGTCGCCTGCTTCGACGAAGTCCAGGGTCTGACGTAGACGCGCATGACCCAGGCCCTCGCTGTTTTCGCCATAGCGCTCTGAGGCCACATAGAGCGCGGTAATTTTGACTTCTGGCGCGAGTGGGAGCAGCAGGCCCAGCGCATAGGCTGAGTTTGGCCCGCCGGATGTTGGGACCAGGATATTGTCCAGCACCAACTCTTCATCGCTGCGGAACTCAGCCTGGTCCGGGGCCACGTTTCTGGTGACGCCAACGGCGCAGGGAACCTTGCCAAAGTCGTGCACGTTGGCATGATCGACCGTAAGCAACGCCAGATCAATGTCGGCGGAGACAACCAGCTTAGACACCGCCATAGGGAAGTCTGTTGCCTCCAGAATGAGCGGATGGAAAGGTACTCCATTCTCCTCTTGCGGCATGGAGCGTGCGTAGGCGATTCCTTCCAGAGCAGGTGTCAGGCTGGCAACTTCGCCGTCCGGCACCACATAGGCCAGCACAAGCTCCCCGCGGTTGGCTTCAGCCAACGCCCGACCCAGACGCCAGGTAATATCCAGCGGCTGGCCAGGTGTCAGCGCGACCAGGACTCGCCAGGCGCTACCCTGAGGTATTTGTCCCTCGACAACCTTCATAGCGATCAAGTATAACCGTTATGACAACAACGGCTATACCGCAAACCAGGGAATTTTCTTCCGTGCGTCTGCGGGCCAATTGCTCCGGTAATTGACGGGTGCAACGGAGGTGTGGATATGCTAGTAGCAACAAGGACCGGTCTGGTACGCGCAGATTTCGTTGATCCGGCCTGGACGGTGCGCGAAACGATGCTGGCGGGCCACGTCGTGACGACAGCGACCGCTGTGGGTGACGTCGTGCTGGCTGGCACAACCGGCGGCCTGTTTCGCTCCGGCGACGGGGGCCGAACGTGGCAGGAGGCCAACACCGGTTTGAGTGAGCGACATATTCGGTGGCTCCAACCCCACCCCGATGATGCGTTGCTAGTCATGGCGGGCACCGAACCCGCGGCCGTTTTCGTGTCCCTCGATGCTGGTCAGACGTGGCAGGAGCGCCCGGAAGTGGCTGCGCTGCGTGATGAGTTTGGCTGGTGGCTGCCCTATTCACCGGAGGCGGGCTGCGTGCGTGGTTTTGCGGCGCATGGCGACCGGCTGTATGGTGCGGTGGAGGTGGGTGGCTTGCTGCGATCCGACGATCGCGGCGCGAGCTGGTCGCTGGCGTCGGGCAGCGATGGACGGCCCCAGTTTGGCACACCCCGCGCCGGACTTGTCCATCCCGACGTCCACTCGATCGAGGTTCATCCGTCGTCGGCCGATCGTCTTTACGCACCGACAGGGGGCGGTTACTATGTCTCCGGGGACGGTGGAGCGACCTGGGATTGTCGCTACGTCTGCTATGTGAGGGCGGCGGTGGTCGATTCGCTCAATCCTGATGTTGTCATCATTGGCCCGGCGGAGAACTCAAGCGGCCGCCAGGGACGAATCGAGCGCACCGATGACGGTGGTCTGTCCTGGGAGCGCGTCGCCGGACCGTGGGATAACCATATGATCGACCGCTTCTACCGCGACGCAGACCATCTCTACGCAGTCACATCGCAGGGCCATCTGCTGCAAGCCGGGCTTGATGGCCAGACCTGGCAGCGAATACTGGACGCCGTTCCCGGCGCGACCGATCTGGTGCTGGCCCAGTAGCGGGTCCGGCCTACTCCTCAAGCTCTGGCAGGGGCAGCAGGCCGTCGAGAACATGGAGCATGCCGTTGCTGGCGGGTATGTCGGTCTCCAGCAGGGGAACCCCGTTCACCAGAACCGTGCCGCCTTCTTCAGTTATCTTGAGAGTAAAGTTGTCACGACTGAACTGTCGCTCCCAGAAGACACCTGTCTGAACCTCGCCTCGCTCCAGCATGTCGGCGACAGAGAAGTTCTGACTCATCGACCAACCGTCCGGCAGCAGCAGGTGGTAGGCGAAGACCGAGTCATAGTCATCATCAGTTCGAGCCAGCCCCGCCAGATCGGGCAAGGTGGCGGCCAGACGATCGTTGGGCACCGCCAGGAACGCATCCGGCTCGTCGCTGAAGCGCAGCAAATACATGGTGTTGGTGCCGCCCAGCAGCTCGACCATCTGACTGAATCGCTCATCGGACTGCATCCGGCCCCACAGACTCATGTCACCGCCTGTTTCTGGTGGCACGATGACCGCGTCGATGGGATAGATAAGCCCGTTGCTGGCGCGCACAGGGTCGCCAATGACGGTGCTGTAACCGAGCATCAGCGCGTCGCCCGCTCCGCTGACGTTGAGTGTGCTGCCGGCGGTTGTGGTCACGCTGCCTGCCGCGGCCAGATCATCCGGGCTGAGCTGACCCACCACCACATGCTGCTGCAGCATACTTTGCAAGGTGGCCGGGTCCATTGTGGATGAGGTGGTCTGGATGCGACCGAAGGCAGGGTTGACGGGCGCAAAGACGGTGAACGGCCCGCCCTGCTGCAGATTGTTGGTGAGCCCGGCCGTGCTCCACGCATTCAGGAAGAGCGCATAGTCGCTGTTCTCTGTCAATCGCTCCAGGAGGGTGGCGTCGACTGCTTCCTGTGTCGGCACGACGATGACGTCCGCCGGCTGGTCGCTTTCTGCGGCCGGGGTGCAGGCAGCCATTGCCAGCAAGAGGCTGAACAGAGCAAGTGTCAACAGGCGACGGAGCACGGTCCGTTCAATATGTGGGCGCGGTGTTTGTTGGGGCTTGGGGTCCATCAGGTCAAGGCTCCTTCATACATGTAAGCGGATCAAGCGGCCGGTCGGACCAACGCGGTCGCGGCCGGTTGCCCAGTTTACCATCCACTGGCCTGGAATGTCGCCCTGAGCAGCTCGGCGCGTTCCTCCGGCGTCATCAGACGCGGTCGTGCCCAGTTCTCGATCAACCCTGTCCACAGGTCGACACTCAGCAAGCGGCCGTCATAGATGTGGTAGGTGTCGACAAACGTTTGCCTCGTACCCATCATATCCATCTGGTCGAAGAACAGATTGCCGGGACCGAAGTGGATGAAGGAACCGTTGTCGAAGGCGAACGATTGGGCGTGGTGGGCCTGGCTGCCGGAAACGGCCGCCGCGCCCGCCCTGGCCAGCTCGGTGAAGTCAGCCGTTTGCTGGGCAGTGGGTGGATACTGGTAATATTCGTTGTACTGCAGGGTGGCGACGACGACATGGCCCTCGTCCCGGAGCTGGGTGATCTGGGCGGCCAGATCGGGGCCGCAAGGCCGGGACCCGGCGGCGTCGGCGGTGGCCCACGCGTTGGCCGGCCCAACCGGGTTGCAGCCGACGAAGGCGATGCGATTGCCGTTGTGCTCAATAACGGTTGCTTTGTTCGCGTCGGCCAGATTGCGACCGCCGCCAAACCAGACCATCCCCGCCTGCTCATACAGGTCGAGCGAGCGGGCCAGTATTGTCGCGGCCGTAATCGTTGACATGGTTGCCGGTCAGTTCGATGACATCGGTACCCAGGTGCTTGAGCAGCTCGAAGTAACGGTCATGGGAGCAGAAGATGGTGCCACCATACGGATCTGGGAAAGGGCAATCCGGCGTAAAGGCGACCTCATTGCTGATATGGGCGATGTCAGCACCCTGCAGCACTGGCGCGACCTCTTCACCCGGCCACAAGATGCCGCGCTGTTCCATCTGGAACGCTGTGGCCCGTACGAGCGCCGTGACACCCGTCATGGCGACTGTCGTCAGACGAGACGGGTCGCGGTTGGTGGTCGAACCTGACCAGGCGGCGGCGAACTCGGCCGCGTCTGTCTCGCTGCCCATAATCCCGAACGTAACCTTGAGTGGGTAGGTGGCAACGTCGAGCGCTTTGTCCAAAGGGGACTGGTTGTCGATGGCCAGGACCTTGAACTCGGGGCGGAGTTGATGAAAGGGCAAGATGGTCCACCCGGGCCGGGCTGCCCAAAGCTCACCCATCAGGTCGCCGGCTGTTGTGGCGGCGGGTGATGGTTGGCCCCAGGCGGCCGCCCAGGTGGCCGCGACCTCCGGGGTAAGCAAACCGCTGCCCAGGTCGGACGCACCGTCGCGCCAGCCCTGCTGCACACTGTCCCAGGTTGTGCTGTCGGTGATGGTGGCGAACGGCACTGCCAGCGCATAGACCCACGTCGCCAGAGGCTGCCCGCCGTTCACCTGCACGCGCAGGTCGGCCTGGTCAGGATCATCGGTCCAGCCGAATCGGCCGCTGCTGGCAGCGACCGTTTGTCGCGCCTGTTCGACGATGATGGCGGGCACACCGGATGCCGCGCCAACCATGAGGTCGCCTCCGCTGCTCTGGACCGGCTCGCTCGCTTCTGCTGCCGGTGCCACCACCGCTGCTGTCGACTGGACCTCCGCTGTCGCGGTGGGGGCGGCCAGGTTCAGACGATTGCTTGGCTGGGATGTCATTTCCACCGACGCAGGGGCAGCGGGCTGAGGTGGGCTGCCTGGGCGCGGCGTGGCGATCTCTGGCGTTGGCGGCGGGAACATCGCCGTGGGCAGCGTCTGCACGGCCTCGTTGGTGGCCTGCTGCGGCGCACAGGCGGCGAGCAACATGATGAGGACAAATGTGTATAATAGACGTCGAGGCATTTGGGTAAGCCTATCCCAATTTCCGTTTTTTGCACCCGAAAAGGTCCAAGGAGTTCTCATGGCGGAGAAGACCAAGGAAAGCGTTGACAAGAGCAAAGCAGGCTCGCAAACCATCAGTGAGAATGGGTCTGTTGACCTGAGCGATCCCAGTCTGTACATCAACCGGGAGCTGAGCCACATCGAGTTCAACCGCCGTGTCCTCCACGAGGCACAAGCTGACCATCCGCTGCTGGAGCAGGCCAAGTTCGTGGCCATCTACAGCGCCAATATGGATGAGTTCTTCATGGTTCGGGTCTCCGGCCTGAAGCAGCAAATGCGTCTGGGCGTGACCAGCACGCCGCCCGACGGGCTGCTGCCACGGGAGCAGCTGGCCACCATCCATCGCACTGTTACGCAGCTCTTTGCCGAGTCTAACGCCATCTGGCGCGATGAGCTGATGCCCCGGCTGCGGGATGAAGGGATCACGATCCTCGACTATGGCGAGCTGTCCAAGTCGCGCAAGGCCAAGATGCGGGACTACTTTGAGCGCGAGGTGTTCCCGGTGCTGACGCCGCTGGCATTCGATCCCAGCCGCCCGTTCCCCCACATCTCCAATCTGAGCCTGAATTTGGCTGTGGCCATTCGCGATCCGGAATCAGGCAACCTGCGCTTTGCACGGGTCAAAGTTCCGGCGGCGCTGCCCCGTCTTGTGCCGCTCAAGCCATCGGACCCCCACGATCTCTCTGCACCGGCTGATTACAAGTTTGTCTGGCTGGAGCAGATCATTGCCGCCAATCTGGACCGCCTCTTTCCGTCGGTCGAGGTGGTCGCGGCGTATCCGTTCCGCGTCACGCGCAACAGCGACATGGAGCTGCAGGAAGAAGAGGCTGATGATCTGCTCCTGATGATGGAGCAAAACCTGCGGCAGCGACATTTTGGCTCTGTCGTGCGGCTTGAGATCGACGACAACATGCCCGAAGGACTGCGCGAGATTCTGGTTTCCAATCTGGAAGTCGACTCGTACGATGTCTACACCACCGAAGGGCCGCTGGGGCTGAGTAGTTTGTGGGAGCTGCATCGTATTGAGCGGCCTGATCTGAAAGACAAGCCCTACCAGCCGTCGCTGCCGCCCGCGCTGCGCACGGGAACCGACTCCATCTTTGGCGTGCTGCGCCAGCGCGATGTGATGCTCCACCATCCCTATGATTCGTTTTCGCCGGTCATCCATCTACTGGAGACGGCCGCCACCGACCCGGATGTGCTGGCCATCAAGATCACGCTGTATCGCGTTGGGGCCAATCCGCCGATTGTGCGGGCGCTGGCCCAGGCGCGGCAGAACGGCAAACAGGTGGCGGCTGTTGTGGAGCTGAAGGCCCGCTTTGACGAAGAAAGCAACATCCATTGGGCCCAGGAGCTGGAAGCAGCCGGTGTGCACGTTGCCTATGGTCTCATCGGCTTGAAGACGCATTCCAAAGTGACCCTGATTGTACGACGTGAGCGCGACACGATTCGCCGCTATGTCCATCTCTCCAGCGGCAACTACAACAGCACCACGGCCCGCCTGTACACCGACATTGGCTTCATGAGCCACGACGAGGCGTTGGGCGAGGACGCCAGCGACGTGTTCAACTACCTGACCGGCTACTCGCGCCAGACCGACTTCCGCAAGTTCCTGGTGGCCCCTGTGTCCATCCGCAGCCGGATTCTGGAACTCATCGAACGGGAGATAGCGCTGGGCTCCAAAGGGCGCATCATCCTCAAGTGTAACTCGCTGGTGGATGGCAAGACGATTCGGGCGCTGTACCGGGCTTCCCAGGCGGGCGTCAAGATAGACCTCATTGTTCGCGGTATCTGCTGTCTGCGACCGGGCATTCCCGGAATCAGCGACAATATCCAGGTCCTCAGCATTGTCGGCCGCTTCCTGGAGCATTCGCGCATCTACTACTTCCACAACGGGGGCGATTCGGCACTCTACATGGGCAGCGCCGACCTCATGCCGCGCAATCTCGACCGCCGTGTAGAGGTCTTGTTCCCCATAGAGGATCGGGATATGCGGCGCGAAATCGTGGAGGATATTCTGGCAATCTGTCTGCGCGACACGGCCAAGAGCCATGTGCTGCAGGCGGACGGCCGTTACATTCCCCGCCGCTACCTCGTTGAGGATGACACCCCATTGTTCAACAGTCAGGTATGGTTCCTGGGCGCGCCGCAGCCGGAGTCTGAATCCAGCTAGCGCTCCATGTCGTGCTCTGGCCTGCTGCCCGGGGCGTGCTGCGCTTACGGCGCTTTCGCGTGGGTGGTACATCGACCTCATCTCCAGCCCCGCTTAACATTTTCTGAACACCTTTGGTATATGCTTATCAGGTCGGTGGCGCACGCAGCGCGCTGCCCTCGACGGCCTGTGGCGTGGCCGATTGGAGTGTAAGCGCATATGACGAAAACAGTGCTCATTGTGGATGATGTCGAAAGCATTCGGACGCTGATCCGGAGCTACTTGACTGAAGATGGCTTTCGCGTGGTGACGGCCGCCAACGGGCGCGAGGCACTCTTTGTGGCGCGGGAGGAAAAACCCGATCTCATTCTGCTCGACATCATGATGCCGGAGTTGGGTGGCTACGAATTCATGCGCACTTATCAGCGTGAAGGGGATGCCCCAATCATTATGTTAACAGCGCGGGTGGACGAGAGCGACCGTGTTCTGGGGCTGGAACTGGGGGCCGACGACTACGTAACCAAGCCGTTCAGCATGCGCGAATTGAGCGCCAGAATCCGGGCTGTGCTCCGGCGGGTCGACAAGGACACGCTCTCATCCACGGTTCTGCGGGCTGGCGACGTGACCCTGGACTACGACCGGCGGGCCGTGACGGTTGGCGAGCGTCCGGTAGCGCTGACCCCGTCCGAGTTTGAGCTGCTGGCTGCTTTGCTCAGCGTTCCGGGTCGGGTCTATTCCCGTCTGGAGCTGCTGGAAAGGCTGCAAGGGGATACGTACGAAGGGTACGAACGGACGATTGATGTGCATGTGCGCAATTTGCGCACGAAGATAGAGTCAGACCCGCGCGAGCCGCGCTATGTCGAAACGGTCTACGGTGTGGGTTACCGGTTTGTTACCGAAGGCTGACGGCGAACAGGACAGATCATGCGCTCCCTATGGCTTAAACTGACACTTGGCTTCTTACTCGTCGGCCTGACCGGGGCCGGCCTTGTGGCTTTCTTTGCCGGGCAGTTCACACAACGCGAGTTTGACCGCTTTGTGGTCAGCCAGAGCCAGCTGGTATTGATAGATCGAGCGGCCGACTACTATGAGCAGAACGGCAGTCTCGCCGGGCTGTCGCAGGCGTTGAACAGAGGGCGCGGCAGTGGGCGATCGGCCCAGATTCTGCGCGAGGAAGGAGCCGTTTTGGTCGACGGTGACGGCCGCATTTTGGCTGGGCCGGGAGAAGGGAGCCGGATTGAAACACCACCCGATATTCCGGGCGTGCCGGTTCTGCCCATCGAGGTTGAAGACGAAGTCGTTGGCTGGTTTCTGCTCCCCGGGGCGCGAAGCGGGCCGTCGGGCGACCGTTCGGCCATTGAGTCCGACTTCCTGAGCGTCGTCAACCGGTCCATCCTGCTCAGCGCGGTGGGGGCATCCCTGCTGGCTCTGCTGCTCGGGCTGGCGCTGGCGGGCACGATTACCCGCCCGGTGCGCGAAATGACCCAGGCCACCCAGGCAATCGCCTCTGGCGAGCTGGGGTTGCAGGTGCCGGTCCGCACGGAGGATGAGCTGGGCCAACTGGCCGTCTCGTTGAACCAGATGAGCACCGACCTGGCGCGTTCCAGCCAACTGCGACAGCAGATGACGGCCGACATTGCCCACGACCTGCGCACCCCGCTCAGCGTGATTCTTGGCTATACCGAAGCGCTGTCGGACGGTAAGCTGGCTGGCCGGCCTGAAACGTTTGAGGCGATGCACGCCCAGGCCAGGCAGCTAAACCGGCTCATCGAAGATCTACGCACCCTGTCGTTGGCCGATGCGGGCCAGCTTGCGCTCGATCGGGCTGACGTGCCACCATGCGTTTTGCTTGAGCAGGTGCGCCAGGCGTATGGCCGGCGGGCGGCCGCCCAGGGCGTGACACTGTCAGTGGCATGCCCGGAGACGCTGCCCCCGGTCCATGTGGATACTGACCGTCTGGGGCAAGTTCTCAACAACCTGGTCAGCAATGCGCTTCGCCACGCGCCCGCCGGAGGCAGTATTGACCTGAAGGCTGAGCAGTATGGTACGGCGCTGCGCCTCTCTGTGTGTGACACAGGGCCGGGGATTGCGCCGGACGATCTGCCGCGTGTCTTCGACCGTTTCTATCGCGGCGACGCGGCACGTCAGGCGGACGGCTCGTCCGGTCTCGGCCTGGCCATTGCCCGGTCGATCGTGGAAGCGCATGGTGGCGCGATCACCGTCGACAGCCCGCCCGGACAAGGCGCCTGCTTCCGAATTGACCTGCCTCAGGCGTCATAGCGCGCTTGCGCTACCCCACTTACAGCTCCCGGCGCTAAGCTCTCACTCATCCAAGTAGTGCATACTCTGACAGGTTGGGCAGCCAGGCAAGCTCGCCTGTTGGCCAGAATGGCTGCCAATTCATATCTAGTTGCAAGGAGAAACTGATGAACAAACGATTTGGACTCTTAATGATGGTAACTGTGCTGGCGATGCTGGCCCTCGCGGGCTGCGGGGTTCTGCAGGAACCAGCCGAGATCAGCGCACCTCTGGAAGCAGTACCGGTGGAGATAGAAGAGGTTGCCCCTACGGTGGCGGCGGCAGTCGATGAACCGGAGCCGGCTGTGGAAGCTGAGGAAGAGATGACCGAGCCGGAACCAGTAGACGAAGCCCCTGCCGAAGATGAGGCGCCGGCGGAAACCGACGAGCCTGCCGCCGATGAGCCTGCCGAGGCTGCCGGCACAGGTCCGGTCGTCTACTCGATCGACCAGGATGCATCGCAGGTCAGCTTTGTGCTGGACGAGGATCTGCGCGGCGTGCGGACCACCGTAACGGGTGTGACCAATCAGATCGCGGCCGAGCTGGCGCTTGATCTCAACGACCTGTCTACGGCTCAGCTCGGTACGCTGCTGGTCAACGTGCGCGGCTTTGCCACCGACAATAACTTCCGCAACCGGGCTATCCAGAACGAGATCTTTCAGTCGGCTATCTACGAATTCATTACGTTTGAGCCGACGAGTATAGAAGGTCTTCCCGCGAGTGCCGCTACGGGTGATTCAGTTCAGTTCATCATCAACGGCGATCTTACCGTCCGCGAGGTGACCCTGCCGGTTACGTTCAATGTCGATGCCCAGGTCGTGTCGCCGGACCAGATTTCCGGGACAGCGTCGACCGTCATCAATCGCAACGACTTCCAGTTGACGATTCCCGCCGTGCCGAACGTGGCCAACGTGGAAGAAGAGGTCGAGCTGTACATTCAGTTCGTTGCCAACGCCACGTCTTAACTACTGCCAGCCCACTCAGGCTCATCGCCCTTTCTCAATCGCTTCCTTGGCCAACCGGTCGGGGATTTCCGGGGCGATGAGCTTGAGCCACTTTCCGAAACGGCCGCGGCGGGACATGATCAGTTCCCGCTTGCGGGCAGCAACGGCGTCGAGGACGCCCTCGGCGCAAATTTCGCTGGTCATGATCTTGTCTGTCTGCAGCGGGTTGTGGCCAAGTGGCACGCCGTCAGGACCCAGCGCACGAATGTGGAAGCCGGAGTTGACGAAGTCGGGGAACGCAATCGTTACCGTCACACCGTCATCTTCCAGTTCAATTCGCAGCGACTCAAAGAAGCCGACTACCGCATGCTTGCTGGCCGAGTAGCCGGTGCGTGTGGGGATGCCGGTGCGTCCGGCGATGCTGGCCATGGCCACAATCCGGCCCTTCGACGCCTTGAGATAGGGCAGCGCGTAGTAGGTTGGGTAAACGCTGCCCATCAGATTGACATCGATCACTTTCTTGAACGTTTCAAGACTATCCAGCTCATCCAGCCGCGACCACATCGTCAGCCCGGCATTGTTGATGAGTGTGTCAATCCGGCCGTAAGTGGCCACGACCTGCTCAACCATTGCCTCGCATGCGGTCTCGTCGGTGACATCTGCTGCTATCATGATGGTCTGTGCGCCGCGTTGTTCGCAGGCGTCGGCCACGGTTTGAAGGTTCTCGGCGTTGCGGGCGACCAGAGCGAGCCTGGCCCCACGATTGGCCAGCTCGTAGGCCATGGCCTCGCCAATGCCGGACGACGCGCCGGTTATGATCACAACATTATCTTTGAAATCCATCACGTGTTCCTCGCTGCACTTCTATCCGTCCGCGCTCTATCATTGGCCTGGGCACAAGCGTATAATCAGTCGCATTCTAGCATAGTTCTTCCGCAGGGCGGAAAGGAGCCTAGACCATGACCCGTATCACGATTGCCACTTCCGGTTCGCGGGGTGATGTCCAACCTTACCTGGCCCTGGGATTGGGTCTGGCCAAGCGGGGACACGCTGTGCGAATGGCCACGCACGACGGCTTTGAGGCGTGGATTCGTTCCTATGGACTGGAATTCACCAGGGTTGAGGGTGACCCACAAGCGATGCTCAGGCAGGAAGAAGGTCAGGACTGGGTGGAGTCAGGCCGGCGTGGGGGCGACTTTGCGCGGGGCTTCCGAGAGCTGGTCGGACCGGCGCTCTACCAGGCCACAGACGATGCTATGCTTGCCTGTGCCGACGCTGAGCTTGTCATCTACTCCGGAACGGCATTCTATGGTCTGTACAGCGTGGCCGAGAAGCTGAAGTTGCCCAGCATTCAGGCGTACTTGCAGCCAATTCACCCGACTCGTGCCTTTCCCAGCGCCATCTTTCCGTCGCGTCTGGGTGGCCACGGCGCAACCAACTATTTGACCCATGTCATCGGCGGTCAGTCGTTCTGGCAGCTAATGCGCCCGCTGGTCAACGATATTCGGACGACCCGCCTGGATCTACCGCCGCTTCCGTTTTTTGGGCCGTTTCAGCAGATGCTGCGGGATCGTCTGCCAGTCCTCTATGGCTACAGCCCGACTGTCCTGCCTCGACCATCCGACTGGGGCGAAGCGCTGCACGTGACTGGCTTCTGGTTCATGCCGGAAGAGACGTGGGAGCCGCCTGATTTACTGGGTGCGTTTCTGGAGGCCGGCCCACCGCCGGTCTATGTTGGTTTTGGCAGCATGGTCAGTCGCGATCCGGCCCGGTTGACAGCCATGGTCCTGGAGGCGCTAGAGCAGTCCGGGCAGCGGGGAATCATCCTCGGTGGCTGGGCAGGTCTGGCTGAGCATGAGATACCGGCCTCAGTCATTCGAGTCGATGATGTTCCCCACGACTGGCTCTTCCCCCGAGTGGCGGCTGTTGTTCATCACGGCGGAGTGGGCACGACCCATGCCGGTCTGCGGGCCGGGCGGCCATCGGTCATTGTGCCTTTCTTCGGCGATCAGCCGTTTTGGGGCGACTGTGTGTACGAGTTGGGTGCCGGACCTGCCCCCATTCCCCAGCAGGAAGTAGACGCTCGCGACCTGGCGCATGCTATCGAAGTGGCGACCAGTGAGGCAGGGATAATCAAACGGGCGAATGGGGTGGGCGAGCAGATTCGTGCGGAAGATGGGGTGGCGCAGGCGGTGGCGCTGGTCGAATCGTATGTGTCTAGCTAGGAGGGGTCGCCGGCCACTTCTACGGCCCGCTGCGCCAGCAGCGGGATCATCGTCTCCAGCGCTGCGAAGCGGCTGTCCTGCGTTTGGCCGCGCTGGTAGCGGATGAAGATCTGGGCCACGATGACCGTGAGCCGGAACAGACCGAGTGTGTGGTAGAAGTCGATATCGCCAACGGGACGACCGCTGGTGTCAGCGTAGGCGGCGACCAGCTCGGATCGGGTCATGAAGCCGAGATCACCCACGGGCATCATCGCCGTCGCTTGCATGTAGGGCGGATCGGATGGTTCGGACCAGTAAGTCAGCAGGGCTCCCAGATCAGACAGGGGATCGCCCAGCGTACACATGTCCCAATCGAACACGGCTACAATCTGGCCCGGATCGTCTGGCGCGAACATGACGTTGTCCAGTTTGTAATCATTGTGGACCAGCGAGTAGGATGAAGTCTGCGGCTGACTGTCCAGCAGCCAGCGGTAGACGGTATCCATCTCCGGCAGGGCATGGGACTTTGCCTTGAGCCAGCGACCGTACCAGCCTTCAATCTGGCGGGTGATGAATCCCTCCGGTTGGCCCAAATCGCCCAGACCGATCGCCTCGTAATTAACTGCATGAAAGGCCGCCAGTGTTTTGATGAGTTGTTCGCTGAGACGGCGCGGGGCGTCGGGCAGGCCGGCGAACGGGGCGGGCAGCGAGCGCCGGACAACGGTCCCTTCCCGCCGCTCCATGACAAAGAACGGTGCGCCGATTATGGCCGGGTCGTCGCAGTATAGGAACGCCTGGGGGGCGGGTGGGAACGCCTGATGCAGCACCGAAAGCACCCGGTGCTCCCGCCCCATATCGTGGGCGGAGCGAGCCACCTTACCCAGCGGGGGCCGGCGAAGGACGTAAGCGTCATCACCGTAGTCCAGCAGGTAGGTTAGATTGGCCGCGCCACCGCCGAACTGTCGGACCGTCAATGGACGGTCCGCGCCGGGCAGACGGCCGCGCAGATAGCCAGCCAGCCGCGCCTCGTCAAACCGCTCATCGGCCCGGACGTCGATGATGTCGGAGTCAGCCGTCCACACGAGCCATTACTCCTGGTAGCGGCGCAGGATGCGCCGGGCGACCGATCGCTTGTGGACTTCATCTGGTCCATCGTAGATGCGGGCGGCCCGTTCGTGGCGGTACCAGTAGGCTAGCGGCGTTTCATCCGTCATGCCCAGCGCGCCGTGGGTCTGGATGGCCCGGTCGAGCACCTGATGCAGCACGCCGGCGACGTGGAACTTGATGAGCGAGATGTCATCGCGGGCGGCCGAAGCGCCTTCGCTGTCAATGCGGGCGGCCGTCTGCAGAACCAGCAGCCGGGCGGCGTCGATCTCGGCCCGGCTCTCGGCCACCCAGTTCTGGATAGTCTGCTGCTCGGCCAGGGTGCGACCCGGGGCCACCTCGCGCAGGGCTGCGTGGCGACACATCAGATCGAACGCTCGCTCGCAGATGCCGATCCAGCGCATGCAGTGGTGGATGCGGCCCGGACCCAGCCGCTGCTGGGCAATCAGGAAACCGGCCCCTTCCGGGCCGAGGCGGTTGCTGATCGGGACGCGGCAGTCGTCATACCAGATTTCGGAATGGCTGGCGAAACCCTGCCCGCGCTCGCCCATGACCGATGTATTCTCGGCAATGCGAAAGCCAGGTGTGTCGGCCGGGACGATGATCATGCTGGCCTGCTGGTAGCGTCCGGCGTCCGGGTTGGTGACCGCCATGACGATGGCAAACGCGGCCCCGTCGGCGGCCGTCGTGAACCATTTGTGGCCGTTGATGATGTATGTGTCACCATCCCGGATGGCGCTGGTACTCAGCCAGGTTGGATTGCTGCCCGGGTTTTCCGGCTCAGTCATCGAAAAGCAGCTGCGAATCTCTCCGGCCAGGAGCGGCTGGAGGAACTGGTCGTGCTGCGCCGGCGTGCCGTGCTCCAGCAGGATTTCCATGTTGCCGGCGTCCGGCGCCTGGCAGTTGAGGGCGATATGGCCCAGCAGCGTCCGGCCCAGCAGCTCGCTGACGTGGCCGTGCTCGACGAGCGTCAGTCCCATGCCGCCGTGGGTTTCCGGGATCTGGGGGAGCCAGAAACCGAGGCGTTTCGCTTTGGCGCGAACGGCCGTCAGTTGGAGCGTCAGAGCGTCGTACTCGTGGTTGAGCAGCAGGCGTTCGAGCGGTTCAACTTCCTCCGCGACAAAGACACGCAGGGTGGACAGTAACGTTTGCATCGGTACGCCGGCTAGGTGGGACATGGTCAGTCAGATGGCCAGCCGCGCAGGGCGACGCGATTGCCCGGCGCTGGCTGCATGGCGGCAAGCGTCCTAGTTCTGGGCCAGGGCATTGACTGCCTGGTCGAGATCATCGTGGATCTCCAGGAAGTCGCTGAAGCCGGTCAGTTCCAGCGTCTTGCGCGCCCGGCCCTGGGCGTTGTAGAGATTGCAGCACGACTCAAAGCCGCCTTCAACATCGGAGGCGATGGCGTGGTAGGCGGTCCAGCCCGCTTCCGGATCAGGGGGCTGGTCTCCGCGCATGATGAGCGCGGCGCTGTGCAGCGCAACCAGACCTGAGCTGGAAAGAAAGGTCACATCAGACATATCGATGACCAGCCGCCTGGAACCGGAGGTGTAGATGTCCTGTACCTGCTGGATCACATCCAGGTAGTTGGAGGCGTCCAGCTCGCCGCTGAGCTTCAGGATAGCGACTGGCTCATTGTCTGATGCATCGCGAACAGTAATATCCATCAAGAATTCTCCAATCTATCGGCCCAAAACGTTGTCAAACCGGGTGCCTTTCCGCTATAGTCAAAGACAGGAGACGATATGTCTTCTGTCCGACGATTGTACCCGAGGCGACCCACTATCGCACGCAGCTTATGTGGCTGAACAAGTAGCACGAGCCGGAGGGAAAACAGACTATCTTATGAGCACCAACCCGGAGGTAGGGGTTATCATGGGCAGCCAGTCGGATTGGGAGACGATGCGCCACGCCACTGAGCTTCTTGCGGAGTTTGCTGTTCCGTATGAGGCTCGTATTGTCTCAGCCCACCGCACCCCTGCCTGGTTGACTGAATACGCGTCCACCGCCGAGGAGCGTGGCCTCAACGTCATCATTGCCGGTGCGGGCGGCGCGGCCCACTTGCCCGGCATGGTGGCAGCCCAGACGACGCTGCCGGTATTGGGCGTCCCCGTCCAGGGTCGGGCGCTGCAGGGGATGGACTCTCTGTTGTCCATCGTCCAAATGCCGGCAGGCGTGCCCGTTGGCACCCTGGCCATCGGGCCGTCGGGAGCCAGGAATGCAGCACTGCTGGCAGTCGCTATCCTCGGGGTCAAGGACCCCGACCTGCGGGAGCGGCTCCGGCAGTTCCAGACTGACCAGACCAACCGCGTACTGGCTGACTCGTTTCCCGAGAAGTAGCCATTCCCGCATCAACAAGATGATGAATACACCTGTTCTACCCGGCGCAACAATTGGCATCTTGGGTAGTGGTCAGTTAGGCCGCATGCTGGCGCTGGCTGCGAGGCGCATGGGCTACCGCGTCCATGTCTACTCCCCGGAAGCAGACTCCCCAACCGGACAGATTGCCGACCGGGAGGTCGTCGCCACCTACGACGAGCTGGATGCAGTTCGCGACTTTGCTCGTGGAGTCGATGTGGTCACCTACGAGTTTGAGAACGTGCCCGCGGAGACGGCCGCCGCCATTGTCGACTTCGTCCCTGTCCGCCCGGACAGCCTGGCGCTGGAAGTCTCGCAGAATCGCATTCGCGAGAAAGCGTTCTGTGTGGCCAACGGATTGCCCGTCACGAAGCATGCGCCGGTTACCAGTCAGCGCGACCTGAAAGCAGCACTCGAGATCACGGGGCTGCCGGCCATCCTGAAGACGGCCGCCTCCGGCTATGATGGCAAGGGACAGGTCCGGCTGGAGCAGGGCACCGATGCGCTGCCGGCGTGGCAGGCGCTCGGAGAAGTAGACGCCATGTTGGAGGCAGAAGTTGATTTCGCCGGAGAGGTGTCGGTTGTTTGTGCGCGAAGCGTCGCTGGCGAGTTCGCCCATTTTGGGCTGCTGGCCAATGACCATACCAATCACATCCTGGACGTTTCTGTCGCGCCGGCTCCGGTCGCCGCCCGCACGGCGGAGACCGCCATTGCCATTGCCCGGACGTTCGTCGATCGGTTGGACTACGTGGGCGTTCTGTGCGTCGAATTCTTCATGACGGCGGACGGCGAACTGCTGGTCAACGAAATCGCGCCGCGTCCCCACAACTCCGGTCATCTGACAATTGAAGCGTGCGTGACCAGCCAGTTTGAGCAGCAGCTCCGCGCTGTTTGCGGGCTGGGTCTGGGCGACACCAGCTTTGTGCGACCGGCGGCGATGGCCAACATCCTGGGTGATTTGTGGCTGGATGGGGATCCAGAGTGGGCAGCGCTGGATGGCTATCCTGATGTCAGGCTCCATCTGTATGGCAAAGCGGACGCACGACCGGGACGAAAGATGGGGCATTTGACCTGTTTGGCCGCAGACGGCCAGACGGCCGCCAGTCGGGTGCGGGCTGCCCGACTGGCGCTAAGTAGGGTGTAAGCAGTCGCGCCTGCTGTGTGGGCGCCAAGTACAATGATGGCGATGGGTCGTTCCGGCAAGGGTCGGTGAGGAGTGAAGAGAACACGAATGGAGTTACGTTTGTTCGAAGATGACAAGTTTCATGACGAGTGTGGTATTTTTGGGGCGTACGCACCTGATCGCGACGTGGCCCGGCTGGCTTTCTTCGGTCTGTATGCGCTGCAGCATCGCGGACAAGAAAGCGCGGGCATCGCCACGAGCGATGGCCAGATAGCGTATGTTCACAAAGGGATGGGGCTGGTATCACAGGTGTTCAAGGAAGAGAACCTGGCTCCTTTGCAGGGCCATCTCGCCATTGGACACAATCGATATTCGACAACGGGCAGCTCGCTGCTCCGAAACGCCCAGCCCTTCTTGATCGAGACGGTCTACGGCCCGCTGGGCGTGGGCCACAACGGCAATCTCACCAACGCGGCCGAACTGCGGCAGCAGCTTCTCGAACGAGGCGTTGGCCTGGCCTCCACATCGGACAGTGAAGTCATTACCCAGATGCTGGCCGCGCCGGCCGATTCATGGGGGCTTCCGGAAACGAACGGCACTGAGCACGATCGCTGGGTGGCTCGCATTCGCTCGTTCATGCAGGTGGCTGAAGGGGCGTATTCGCTGGTCATCCTCACCCGTGACGCGGTGTACGCGGTGCGTGACCCGCTGGGCTTGCGGCCGTTGGCGCTGGGCCAGATCGGTGACAACGCCCATGTCGTTGCCTCTGAAACGTCGGCGCTCCATACCATCGGCGCGTCATTTACACGTGAAGTCATGCCCGGGGAAATCGTGCGGCTCGATGCACGCGGTTTGACCAGCTTCACCGGTGTACCTTCTACCCGGCGGGCGATGTGTATATTTGAGTACGTCTACTTCTCGCGGCCCGATTCGATATTGGAAGGACAGGTCATCCACCACGTGCGCCAGCAGCTCGGCCGTCAGTTGGCGCGTGAGGCGCCCGCCGAAGCTGACGTCGTGGTCGGCGTGCCCGACTCGGCTACACCAGCGGCGATTGGCTTCAGTGCTGAGTCTGGTCTGCCGTTCACTGAAGGCTTGATCAAGAACCGGTACATCGGGCGCACGTTCATTCAGCCTGATGACCAGCTGCGCCAGGAAGGCATCCGCATTAAATACAATCCGCTTGAAGCCAATCTGCGCGGCAAACGGGTTGTGCTGATTGATGATTCGATTGTGCGCGGCAACACGGCGGGACCGCTGGTCGAACTGATTCGGGATGGCGGCGCGAAGGAGGTTCATGTGCGCGTCTCGTCGCCCCCGGTGCGCAACCCGTGCTTTATGGGCATCGATATGGCCACGAAGAACGAGTTGATCGCCGGTCGTCTGGATGTGGCGGGAATCCAGAAGCGCATTGGGGCGGACAGCCTGGCCTATTTGAGTCTGGAAGGGATGAACGAAGCGGTCCGGATGGCCATTCAGCAAAAGACGGGCCATTGCTCGGCGTGTTTTTCCGGGGAGTACCCGATTCCGATTCCCGACTGGCTGTTTGAGGACGAGCGCTCCCAGGACAAGCTGATCTTTGAACGAGCGCTGGGTTAGGGGGGCTATTACTGGAGGGACAGACATGCCTGATGGCACGTTGTCTATTCTCATTGTGGGCGGGGGCGGGCGAGAGCATGCGCTGGCATGGTCCCTTGGCCAGTCGCCGCGTGCTGGTTCTATTTACATCGCGCCCGGCAACGCCGGCACCGCGCAATGTGGCACGAACGTGGCCATCGACAGCGGCGATGTGGAAGCATTGGCTGGTTTCGCCCTGGCCAACAGCATTGATCTCACGGTCGTGGGGCCGGAGGCGCCGTTGGCCGAGGGTATTGTTGATCGCTTTCAGGCGGCGGGTTTGCGTGTCTTTGGTCCGGCGCGGGCGGCCGCCCAGCTGGAAACTTCCAAGGCATTTGCTAAATCATTCATGCGTGAATGCGGTATCCCGGCCGCCGACTCGCTGACCTTCACCGATTTCGATGCAGCGCTGACGGCTGTGCGCGAGGCGCCCTGGCCGGTTGTCATCAAGGCCAGCGGTCTGGCAGCCGGCAAGGGGGTGGTAGTCTGTGACGATGTCGCCCAGGCGGAAGCCGTCCTGCGCCAGATGATGGTCGAGCGTTCGTTCGGCGATGCGGCCGATGTGGTGCTGGTCGAGGAGAGGTTGACGGGGCCGGAACTGTCGCTTCTGGCCGTCACAGACGGCAAGACAGTCGTGCCGCTGCTGCCCGCGCGCGACCATAAACGTGTGTTTGAGCACGATCAGGGGCCGAACACTGGCGGCATGGGGGCGTATGCGCCGCCGCCAGACGCGGATGACGCGTTGATAGATGGGATCGTGACCACAGTGCTGGAGCCGGTGGTCGCAGGCATGGCAGAGCAGGGCACACCGTATGTCGGTGTGCTCTACGCCGGGATGATGCTGACGCCCGCAGGTCCAAAAGTGCTGGAGTTCAACTGCCGCTTTGGCGACCCCGAAACACAGGCGATTCTGCCCCTGCTGGAGAGCGATTTACTGGAGATGTTGCTGGCCTGTACAGAAGGGCGCCTCAGCGCGGACAGGGTGCAGTTTCGGCCCGGCGCCTGCACAACAGTGGTGATGGCTGCTCCCGGCTATCCGGGCGTCTACCCCAAAGGACTACCTGTCAGCGGGTTGGAAGCCGCCGCTGGAGAAGGGGCGCTTGTTTTCCATGCCGGCACCGACATCGAGGGTGATGCTGTTGTTACCAACGGCGGGCGGGTGCTGGCAGTCAGTGGGCGCGGGAGCGACGTAGCGACTGCTGCTGCGCAGGCATATGCGGGGGTTGACAGGATTCAGTTTGAAGGGGCACACTTTCGCAATGATATCGGTCGCCGGGTAGGTGACTGGAAATAGAACTGCAACGATGGCCGCCTCGACAGGCGGCCCAGGACAAACCATGATTCAGAATGCTTACGCAAGAGCTGGAGTGGATATCAGGGAAGCATCGCGAGCCAAGGAGCTGATGGGGGAGGCGGTGCGGGCCACGTTTGGCCCAGCTGTGCTGTCCGACATCGGCGCGTTCGGCGGGCTGTACGATGCGAGAGAACTCAAGGAGCTGGATCGCCCGGTGCTTGTCGCGTCCACGGACGGCGTGGGCACCAAGACACTGGTGGCGGCCCAGATGAATCGCTGGGACAGCATCGGCCGCGACCTCGTCTACCACTGCGTGGACGACATTCTGGTGCAGGGTGCCCGGCCGTTGTTCTTTCTCGACTACGTGGCCACCGCCCACCTGGAAGCGCACCAAATCGCCACGATTGTCACCGGCGTGGCCGACGCTTGCCGGACGGTGGGGTGTGCGTTGCTGGGTGGCGAGACGGCCGAAATGCCCGACGTCTACCGGCCGGGCGCGGTCGATCTGGCTGGCACGATTGTGGGGATGGTAGACCGCGCCAACGTCATCGACGGCAGCCGCATTGAGAAAGGGGATGTCGTAATTGGATTGGCATCCTCCGGCTTGCACACCAATGGCTACTCGCTCGCCCGCCGGGCGCTCGCTGATGAAGATTGGACCATGCCGCAGAGAGAGTTGGGTGGCTTGAGCATTGGCGAAGTTTTGCTGCTGCCCCATCTGCCCTACTTGCGCGAAGTTGAAGCGTTGACGGCGGCGGGCGTTGACATTCGCGGCTTGTGTCACATCACCGGCGGGGGCCTCATCGATAACCCACCGCGCATCTTCCCCGACGGTCTGGGCGTCGTGCTGAATCGTGGCCGCTGGCCGGAACCGCCCATCTTCGGCCTCATCCAGGAGCGGGGCGACGTCTCCACGGACGAAATGTTCCAGGTGTTCAATATGGGCCTGGGTATGCTGGTGGTTATACCGGCCGAAGATGTAGACCGGGCAGAGCCTGTGCTGTCGGAAATGTATCGCGTGGGTGAGATAGTGACTGGCCTGCGCGAGGTAACTATTCAGTAACTAGTGGGCGAGACAACAAGCGTGAGGAAACGACTGGTGGTGCTGGTCTCTGGCTCCGGCAGCAACTTGCAGGCGCTGCTCGATGCCTGCGCTGCCGGCGATCTAATGGCTGAGGTGGTGGCGGTTGTTTCTGATCGTCGCGATGCCTATGGGCTGGTTCGGGCGCAGGAGGCCGGCGTGGCCGACCGGTATGTGCCCTTCATCCCCTACCGCGACGCCGGACGGCCGCGTACCGACTACGATGCTGACCTGGCCGACCTGGTGGCTGCGTACCAGCCGGATGTCGTCGTGCTGGTGGGCTGGATGCGTATTCTGAGCGCCGCCTTCCTCGATCGCTTCCCGGCGCGCGTAGTCAACTTGCATCCCGCGCTGCCCGGCCAGTTCACCGGCACCCACGCCATCGACCGCGCCTTTGCCGCGTACCAGGAAGGATCTATCTCTGGGAGCGGCTGTATGGTCCATGTCGCTGTGCCGGAGGTAGACGCCGGGCCTGTCATTGCCACGCAGTCCGTGCCGATTTACCCTGATGATACCCTGGCCACATTCGAGGCACGGATGCATGCGGCGGAGCACCGGCTCATCGTCAGCGCGGTCGGCCAACACCTGGCTGCGCTATCCTGAGCGCCTAATCGAGCTGATTTCGGCCGCCTGTGCCCCGCGATAAAGCAGCAGGTGAGACTTGGTTGATACCCCGCCTGCGTATGCGATAATACATTCATACGGTAAGCTAGCTTAACGGTGCACTCAACTGGGACGGAGCCAGACCTGATAGGGGTGGAAAGCTGTCCATGTGCGCCCTATTCCCACTCTCTCATAAGTTTGCCAGCCGCACCGTTTCGTGTGCCAGCCTGTTAGGTGCTGGCTGAATTAGAGTTGGTCTGTAGTAAAGGCGTCTTTGTGATGAGTAGTGTGATTTCTGACGAGCGGCCACTGGCCGCCGCGACGGTGGCTGAGCCGTCTTCTCATTCCCCGGCGGCAGCCCCGATGGTTCAACCGATCATCCGTTTGCAAGATATAAGCAAGGTCTACCATACCGGGTCAGGTGACTTCACGGCGTTGTCGCATATCTCGCTTGACATTCCGCGAGGCGGGTTCCTGGGCATTGTGGGCAAGTCGGGCGCAGGTAAGTCTACGCTCTTGAACATGATATCCGGTGTCAGTGACGTGACGCAGGGCGAGGTCATCTACTATGCCGGCGACGATGCCGGCGGGCCGCTGCATCTGAATCGTCTGGGGGAAGATGAGTTGGCGGCGTGGCGCGGCATCAATCTGGGGATCGTCTACCAGTCGTTCGAACTGCTGCCGACGCTCGATCTGGTTAACAACATTATGATCCCGCAAGATTTCGCGGGACTGTACCAGAAGCCGATTACTCGCGATCGGGCGCTGGAGCTGCTGGATATTGTTGAGCTGAGCGAGCATGCCTACAAGCTGCCGGCCCATATTTCCGGTGGCCAGAAGCAGCGCGTGGCCATTGCCCGGGCGCTGGTCAACGATCCGCAGATGATTGTTGCCGACGAACCGACCGGTAGTCTCGACTCCGTGACGGCTGACACGATCTTCCACATCTTTGAGAAGCTGGTAGATGCGGGCAAGACCATTGTGATGGTTACCCACGACATGGGACTGGCGCCGCGCTTCAACACGGTTGAGCGCATTGCCGACGGCGTCCTTGTGACCGGGCAGCGCCGCAGCACCGCGGCGCAAGAGACGGCCGACGATAGCGGCGGCCACGTCGCCGACCACAGCAACGGCCATGCACCGGCCACAAACGGCAGTCGGACCCCGATTGACACGTACCGCGAGCCGGCCATTGTGCTCAGCGATGTGGTCAAGACGTATGTCAATGCGGCCGGCGCCTTCACGGCCCTGAAAGGCATTGACCTCCAACTCCAATATGGCCAGTTCATTTCGATTGTGGGCAAGTCGGGCAGCGGCAAATCGACATTGCTCAACATGCTGACCGGCATCGACCATCCCACGGCCGGGCATGTGGTCATCGGCGGCCAGGATATTTACAAGCTGAGCGAGAGCGAGCGGGCGCGCTGGCGCGGCCGTAACATGGGTATTGTTTTCCAGTTCTTCCAGCTATTGCCGACGCTGACGTTGTTGGAGAATGTGCTGCTGCCGATGGATTTCAGCAACGCCATTCCCGCCGGAGAGCGAACGGAACGCGCCACCGAGTTGCTGCGACTGGTGGGTCTGGAAGATCACATCCATGATCTGCCCGCGTCGGTTTCCAATGGTCAGCAGCAGAGCGCGGCCATTGCCCGTTCGCTGGCCACCGACCCGCCCATCATCGTGGCCGACGAGCCGACGGGTAATCTCGACTCGCGTTCGGCCCGCAATATCATCAACCTGTTTCGCGAACTATCCGAGCAGGGAAAGACGATCCTCATCGTCACCCATGACCCGTCGCTGACCCGCCTGACCGATCAGACGGTGATCATCGCCGATGGCGAAATCGTCGACCGCACCGTTGCCGACGCCCTGCCGATGCTTGACCATCCGCTGATGCTGCAAGCAACGAAGCTGGCAGAGCGACGCACCTACCAACCGGGCGAGCTGATCATTAGCCAGGATGAGCGCGTCGACAGCCTGTATATGGTTGATTCGGGCGAGGTTGAGGTGTTTGTTTCCCGACCTTCAGAGCCGGAAACCAGCATTGTTCGTCTTGGCCCGGGTAAGTACTTTGGCGAAGTGGAGATTATGGGCGATTCGCTGTCGGTGGCAGGTATCCGGGCCATTGGTGAAGGCGAAGTCAAGGTCGCCATGCTGCCCCGCGAACAGTTTCTTGACTTGATGAGAGAGTCGCCATCCGCTTACGAAGCTCTGGCCCGTCTGGCGCAGTCGCGCCGCGAAGAGAACCGAACTCATAAGGAGTCCGCGAAGTGAGTGAATTGAAACCACGCTGGCGCAAGGTGCTGGCTGATCTGTGGGACAGCAAGAGCCGTACGCTGCTGGTGGTTGTGTCCATCGCCGTCGGCGTCTTCGCAGTCGGGGCCATTGCCACGGCCTTTGTCATCATGTCCGACGACATCGACCTGAGCTTTTCGTCGGCCAACCCGGCCAACTTCGGTCTGACGACCGATCCGTTCGATGACGGGTTGCTGCGCTCCATTGAACGGGTGGAGGGCGTGGCTGAGGCAGAAGGACGAGCCATCGTCGGCGTGCGCGGCAGCAATGATGGCGTGTCGTGGAAGACGATGAACATTGTCGGCCTGGATGAGTTTGCTGACTCGACAATCAATGATCTGCTGCTTCAGGAAGGAGCAGCCAGCCCGAAAGAGATGGAGTTTCTGGTCAGTTATGATCGGTTCAGTGACACGGGTTTCCAGCTTGGCGACATCGTTGAGTTCCGGCTGCCCGATGACCGTGTGGTTGCCCTCACAGTGGCGGGCATCGTCAGCGATCAGTCCAAGGCGGGTGACTTTACCGCCTTCCCCAGCGCCTTTGTGACGCTCGACACGATGCGCGAGATGGGTCTACCGGACCAGTTTAACCGGCTTCTGCTGACCGTCAGCGACAACCCCGGCGATGAAGATGCCATTCGCCCGGTGGCCACGGCCGTTGAGGAGAAGATCGAACGCAGCGGCCGCAATGTATACACAAGCTTCATCGTAGAGACTGACAAACACCCCATGACCTCCACCATTCTGGCGCTGCTGGGTGTGCTGGGCGCGCTTGGTTTGCTGGTCATGCTGCTGAGCAGCTCGCTCATCTTTAACACGCTCAACGCCTTGTTGACGCAGCAGCTGCGGCAGATCGGCGTGATGAAGTTGGTGGGCGCGCGCAGTCCGCAGATTTCGGGCATGTACATTACGCTGATCATTATTTACGGCCTGATCGCTCTGGTCATTGCTGTGCCGCTCGGTACGCTGGCCGGGTATGGGCTGTCGGCGTTCATTGCCGACTTCATGAGCGCGGAGCTGCAAGGGTTCCGCATTGTGCCGCTGGCCATTGTGCTGCAAGTCATTGTGGCGCTGGGCGTACCGTTGGCGGCGGGCTACTTCCCGGTCAGCCGCGGCTCAAAGATCAAGGTGCGCCGCGCCATCAGCGACGACGGGCCGGGCGAAGGGGCCAAGACCTCGACGATGTTCGAGGGGGCCAGCGGGCTGGTCTCGCGCATCTCGCGGCCGCTCATCCTTTCCGTGCGCAACACATTTCGGCGCAAAGGGCGGCTGGCGCTGACGCTCTTTACGCTTACTATGGCTGGAGCGATTTTCATCTCGGTCTTCAACGTGCGCTCGTCGCTGGAGAACTTTATGGACCAGCTGGCCATGCATTTCATGGCCGATGTCACAGTCAACTTCGACCAGCCGTATCGCAACAGCGTCGTGGAGGAAGAAGCGATGCTGGTGCCGGGGATTGAGCATGTGGAAGGGTGGCAGGTGGCCGGCGCGGAGATTGTGGATGCGGCAGACAACGGCCTGACCGATCTGTTCATCTTCGCGCCGCCGATGGAAAGCGACCTGCTGGATCCGGACATGCTCGCCGGGCGCTGGCTGGAGCCGGGCGACAGCAAGGGTATTGTGCTAGGCGATTCGATCTGGACCGACTACCCTGATTTGGCTCCGGGTGATATGCTGCGGATCAGCGTGCAGGACGGCCGCGCCGAGGAGTGGGAGGTATTGGGTATCTTCCGCTTCACTGACATGATCGGGGCGCAGTTAGCCTATACCGACTACGACACGATGAGCGACGTGCTCAATCTGCCGGACCAGACGGCATCGTTCCGCATGGTGGCCAACGCGACGACGCTGGCGGACCAGGAGGCGGTCAGCCAGGCGGTCGACGAGCAGTTCCGGGCGCGTGGCTTCAAGGTCAGCGACGTGGAGGCGGGGCTGGTGACGCGTGAGGAGAATTCGCAGGCGGTTAACATTTTGGTCATCTTCCTGCTGCTAATGGCTTTGCTGACCGCGTTTGTCGGCAGCATCGGGCTGGCGGGGACGATGGGGATGAACGTCCTCGAACGCACCCGCGAGATCGGCGTCATGCGGGCCATTGGCGCGGTGGACCTCGACATCATCAAGACGGTGGTGGTCGAAGGTGCGTTGATCGGCCTGATCAGCTGGGTGCTGGCGGTGGTGGTCTCCTTCCCGATCAGCTACGTCTTGCTCTACATCGTCGGCGACGCCATGATCAGCGCCGTCATGCCGATGGCCCTGACGCCGTGGGGGTTCATCATCTGGCTGGGCGTGGTGCTGGCGCTGGCGGTGGTGGCCAGTATGGTCCCGGCACGAAGTGCGGCGCGGCTGACGATTCGGGAGGTGTTGGCGTATGAGTAAGGAGTTGCTCTAGCCTCCCATCTGCGAAAGAGATAAACAAAAGCGCCGCTGCCAGGAATGACAGCGGCGCTTTCTGGTTGTCTAACAATACGCCGAGCGATTTAACGGTACGTCGCGCTTACTTCTCTGCCCGCACCACCGGCTCCGAATTACCATTCCCCACCGGCGCAGTCGGAGGCACGACGATGGCGTCGCCGCCACTCCCGCTGCCGCCGCCGACGCTCATCGGCGGGTCGGTCGCTTCGAGCAGGGCCACAGCCAACACCTCATCGAGATGACTGACCGGGATCAACTCCAGGTCTTCCCGCACGCGGTCGGGCAGTTCGGTCAGGTCCTTCGCGTTCTCCTTCGGCAGGAGGACGGTCTTGATGCCTGCGCGATGGGCGGCAATCGCCTTCGACTTCAGCCCGCCAATCGGCAGCACCTTGCCACGCAGGGTTACCTCGCCGGTCATGGCCACGTCACGCCGCACGGGGCGGTTGGTGAAAGCCGAGATGATGGCCGTCGCCATGGCGATGCCCGCACTCGGGCCGTCCTTCGGCGTGGCCCCATCGGGCACATGCACGTGGACGTTCACCTGGTCGAACAGACTCGGCTCCAGACCCAGCACGCGGGAGTTGGCCCGGGCGTAGGTCAGCGCTGCCTGCGCCGACTCGCGCATGACGTCGCCCAGCGAGCCGGTCAGCGTCACCTTGCCGTTGCCTTCGCTCAGGCTGACCTCGATCTGCAAGGTGTTGCCGCCAAAGCTGTTGACAGCCAGGCCGGTTACCAGACCGATCTCGTCCTCTTCCTCAATGACGCCGTAGCTGAACTTCTTCGGCCCCATGATTTCGACGACATCCTCTTCGGTGACAATGAACGGGCCGGTCTCGCCGGAAGCGACCTTGACGGCCAGCTTGCGGACGACCTTGCCGAGTGTCCGCTCCAGCTGGCGCACGCCCGCTTCCATGGTGTAACCACGAATGAGCGACCGCAGCGCGGCTTCCTCGACAGTCACTTCGACATCGCCGATGCCATTGGACTCCTTCTGCTTGTCCAGCAGATACTGGTTGGCGATAGCCAGCTTCTCGTCCTCGATGTAACCGGCCATGGAGATGATCTCCATCCGGTCCAGCAGCGGGGCCGGGATGGTGTTCAGCTGGTTCGATGTGGTGATGAAGATCACCTGGCTCAGATCGAACGGCACCTCCAGATAATGGTCGGTGAACGTGTCGTTCTGCTCCGGGTCCAGCACTTCCAGCAGCGCCGACGCGGGGTCGCCGCGCCAGTCGGTGCCGACCTTGTCGATCTCGTCCAGGACGATGACCGGGTTGCGGGTCTCGGCGTCACGCAGGGCGCGCATGATGCGGCCCGGAATCGCGCCGATGTAAGTGCGACGGTGCCCGCGAATCTCGGCCTCGTCCCGCACGCCACCCAGGCTGATGCGGACCATCTCCCGCCCCATCGCTCGCGCGACGGAGGTGGCGATCGACGTCTTGCCGACGCCCGGAGGCCCGTTCAGGTTGATGATGGCGCCCTTCATATCCTTGCCCGCCAGCTTGCGCACGGCGACGTATTCGACGATGCGCTCCTTGACGTCGTCCAGCCCAAAGTGATCCTCGTCGAGGACCTGGCGGACGTGCTCGATGTCGAGGTTGTCAACCGTCTCTTTGTCCCAGGGCAGCTCGATCGAGCCACTCCAGGTAGGTGCGGATGACGCTGGCCTCGGCCGACTGCGGCCCCTGGTAGTCCAGACGCTTCAGCTCGCTGAGGGCGCGCTCCAGCACCTTCTCCGGCATATTGGCGTCCTCAATGCGCTGGCGCAGATCGTCTCCGGCCTCTTCGCCGTCCTCGCCCAGCTCCTTGCGGATGGCCTTCATCTGCTCGCGCAGCAGGTACTCGCGCTGGGCCTTCTCGGCGCCGTCGCGGGCCTCGCCCTGAATCTTGCTGCGAATCTCGGCGATCTGCAGTTCCTGGCGCACGTGCTCCAGCACAGTAGCCAGCCGCTCGCGGCCGTTCAGATTCATCAGCAGGTCAACTTCCAGCTCAAAGGGCAGGCTAAGGATGCCGGCAATGAAGTCGGCCAGCTCCCCGGCCGTCTGCTTGCTGCGGATGACAGCCAGAATCTGCTCGTTGGCTTCGCCAATGATCTGGCCGTAATGTTCGGCGTAGGCGATCGTCTCCAGCTGGAGCGCCTCGTCCGGGCCGTCATCTTCGTCCACGGCCTCGTAATGGCCCACCAGATATTCGTTCTCGATGGACAGGTCTGTCAGGGCCACGCGACCATGCAGCTCGACGAGCATCTGAATGCCCATCGGCGTGCGGATCAGGTCGCGAGCGGTGGCCAGGATGGCGATCGGGAAGACATCTTCGATGCCGGGATTCTCTTCATTGGCATCGCGCTGCACGACAACGATCAAGTCGCCGCCGTTCTCGACGGCCGCCTGAACGGCCGCCAGCGAACTGCGCCGGCCAATGGAAACAGGCGTCGTCACACCAGGGAAGACAGAGCCTCCGCGCAATGGGACGACAGGTATTGGTCTAAGTTCTTGCGTGTCGGTCATAATGATTCCTTGTTTCTAGATTTCGCTCCACGAAAAGCGTCATGGAGTTGCCAACAATGCCGGGAGTGGTGCCCGGCTTCGGTTAAGTCTAATTTGCTACAGTCATGATTCTACGAGGTGGCTGTATATATCTCGATAGATTTGTGTCAGAGTTATGTAAGAGTTGTATTGGCGGAAGATAGTCAGGCAGGTCCGCGCGGGGAAAGGGTGCAGGCGACTTACTGGAGAAACGCAGCCAGGCCGAGGCGCACGAGGGCAAGGGTGACGACAGCGTAAATCAGAACGCTGAGAGAAGCCGCAATCACATAGCGCCGGCTTTCCATCCCTAAACATTTGGCCGTGACCGACATGACCCAGACACCCGTCCAGGGCGTGGCCAGCAGGACGAACCAGATGCCGTACTGGTTGACCCGCGCCTGCGCCTTCTCCGAAATGAGACCGTCCAGCCAGGCCGCGATGCGGTCATTTCGTCGAATGGTGTCGTATAGACCTGTGATCAACAGGATGGGCGTTATGTTGCCGAATACGGCCCAGAAGATGATGGAAACGTTGTCGAGACCGGCGGCGACGCCTGCGGGCACAGCGATGTAGATTTCGGCCAGGGGGAAGAAGCCCAGGAACCAGACGCCCAATGCTCTGGCGAGATAGTCGATCAAGCCCACCGCCTCGGCAGACAACCGCCGGGCCGGGGCGTGTCAGGGAGTTCGCGGCGACAGCGTGCCGCCAAACAGCCTGGATTAGGACAACATCCATCCATGATCTAGCGCGCCAACCGCTCTTGAATTTTTTCACTGGTCAGCTCGCGCAGCGCGTCCCGGCCAATCCAGTTGGCGGTCTTGTCAGGCTGCTCAATCAGCCAGTTGGCCGTGGCAATCGCTTCGGTGTTGAGCGGCAGGCTGCTTTTCCCGATGTCGCGCAGCGCCCAATTCACCGCTTTCTTGACGAAGTTACGGTCGTCGTCGGACTCGCGGCGGATGACGGGTAGGTAGATGGCTAACTGCGCCGGCGGCGTCTTGCTCTTCTTGTGCGATAGTACAGCCATCAGCACAAATCCGGCCCGCTTGACGAACTCCTCCGGTCGTTCGCTCCAGGCCAGCGCCTTCTCGTGAGCATAGGGCGTGCAGCCGAACAGATTGCTGCACGCCTGATCGCACAGATCCCAGCTGTCGAAGTCGGCCGCCCAGGCGTCCATTTGTTCCGGAGTGACCCGCTTCCACTCATCGATCATGGTGGCCAGGAGCCGCGTTTCGTGACTGTTGATCGCCCACAGATCCTGGGCCAGGTCGTGGTCACGGCCGATTTCTTTGGCCATCGCCCGCAGAACCGGAATCCGGACCCCGTACATGGTCGCCCCGAAGATGCCGTAATGTGCCATACCGGCTGCGGCGTCGGGGTCGGCGGCTGCTTCAATGCGGGCCAGAATCTGTTGCGCTTGATCACTCATTGCCAAATTTCTCACTTTCGCCAACAATATTGTAACAGGAAGTAGGGACCGTCGCGGAGACAGTCTAATGAAGCGATTCGTGACCAGTTGGATGGTGGTGGTGGTGATGGTGTTTGCCGGGGTCGGTGCAGCCGTCGCCCAGCGTGGCGAGCTGCCGATTGGGCAGATTCAGGGCGAGAGCGACGACTCGCCCTACCGTAATCAGGTCGTCGCCTTCCGGGGCGTCGTCACTGGTATCCACGAGGATCAGAACGCGCGAGGCGTCGTCTACTATACGCTCTTTGTTCAGGCGCTGCCTGGTGAGGATGACGGCAACCCGGCGACGTCCGACGCGCTGCCGGTCTTCGCCGGGCGGGAGCAGCCGCGGGTGGCCATCGGCAGCCTGGTGCGCGTCGTCGGCAAGGTGACCGAGTTCTATGGCTTCACCGAGATCGACGATGACAACCTGTCCGTGGTCGTTGAGGCGGTCGATCAGCCGCTGCCGGAGCCAATTCTAATCAAGCCTCCCGCCGCCAACGATGAACAGCTTGCCGATCTGGAGGCGTTCGAGGGAATGCGAGTCACGCTGGGCGAGTCGGTTCGGGTCATGGGGCCATCCCATGTCGGCTGCGGTTTCGCCGTGTGGGCGGGTGATCCGACGGCCGCTGATGCGCCGGAGCGGGTGGCGCGTCGGGAGGCAGATGATCCTGTCGGCCGAGCCATTCCCGTGCTCTATCCCAGCGATGTTGACTGCCGCGCCATGCCCCAGGTGAAAGCGGGCGATCTCATCAGCGGCGTCACCGGCCCACTGATCTACAACTTCGACCAGTTCAAGATATTGCTCGACAACCCCGACGACCTGGTCGTGGAGGAGGTGTCGCTGCCAGCAGCAGCGCCGCTGCCGGACATTGACGGCGAGCAGGTGCGTGTCGTCACCTTCAATCTGGAGGATTACTTCGACACCAATCGGGACACCGCCCTGGACGGCGAGCCTGTTTTGCTGCCGGGTGAAGTCGCCCTGCGTCGAGAGAAGCTGGCCGCCACTATCAGCACAGTACTGCGCTGTCCGACGCTGGTCGGCGTGCAGGAAGTGGAGCATGAGGCGCTGCTGCTTGATCTGGCTGCGGAGCTTGAAGCACCCTGCGGCTTTGTTTATGAGGTCACTCATGAAGAAAGTCCCGATGGCCGCGGCATCGACAACGCTCTGCTCAGCGATCCGCAGCGGGTGACGGTGCTGGGTCAGCACCTGCATCAGATCTGCTCGCCGGTGTCCACGTCGGTGGGCGATGCGTCAATCAACTGCCCGGACGGTGAATCGCCGCTGTTCGGCCGGCCACCGCTGCAAGTCGATCTGGCAATCGACGGCCGCCTGCACACCTTGTTTGTCAATCATTTCAAGTCGAAGCGGGGTGGGGAAGCGGAAACGGCGCTGGAGAGGCTGGCCCAGGGACGCTATCAGAACGCGCTGGCCGGGCTGCTGCTGGATGCGGATCCGGCGGCCCGCCTGATCGTGCTGGGCGACTTCAACGACAACGAAGGAGCTGCGTCCCGCCGGGTGCTGGTGGCGGCTGAGGAGGGCGGCCGTCTGATCAGCGGCCTCGCTGCTGTGCCGGACGATGAGCGCTACAGCTATAACTTCGGTGGGGTGGTGGAGCTGCTGGATGATATCCTGCTTTCGCCGGAGCTGGCTGCTTCCCTGCACGATGCCGGGGTTGTCCACACAAACACCGACTTCCCGTACGAGTGGCGCTGGCAGGCAGATGAGCCGGTAGATTGGTTCAGGGCATCTGACCATGATGTGCCGTGGGTCGTACTCTACGCGCCGCCGCCGCCGCCAACGACGACCCCACTGCCTACCGCGACGGCCGTTCCGCCGACTGTGCCCGCCCCCACCCTGACTGCGTCGCCAATCGCGCAGGTGGCGTCTGCTGAGGGTGGGACCGCGACCCCGGCGATCGTGGCTGCTGCTGAACCAACGCCGCTGCCGCCGCTGCCGGCTGTGGACGCGCCCGGCGGACGGCCGTCGTTGTGGCCCTGGGCCGCCCTGAGCGCCATTCTGGCGGCGGGCTTGCTGACCGTCTATTGGCTGCGGCAGCGACCGTAGGGCCGTTCCGCTTGATGAGAAGTCACGCCGATTTTACGGTTCCTGAATGGCATGGTGGGGGCGGCATAGGTTATCATGCGGGCGGACTCGATGCAGGTTCTGACTATGGCCGACGATACACTTCCACCCAGGGACACCGGGCCGCTGCGAGAGCAGACGCAGGTCGCGCGGCGCGTGCTGCAGCAGGTTCCGCTGGCGCCCAACCAGACGGTGATCCTGTCTCGTGGGCCGCAGCTTGTCGCCCATCGCGGCGATCTCAAGCTGGCGGAGGCCCAGGATGTTGCTGTCTATGTCGACCGGACCTGGGTTGATCGCGGCCAGACGGTGCGGGTGCAGTTCATGCGTTTGCCCGCCTTGCCCACCCCCTGCCTGCTGTACACCGTTCGATTGGGCGACAATCGGTTTCTGACGGTAGTCGATACCCAGAGCACGGCGCTTGGTCCGCTGGCCCGCCTGGCTGATCAGCTGGGCGCGTTGCTGGAGAGGACCGGGCTTAACGGCTATAATACGGGCCAATCCGCTCCCTGACGGCCGCCTGTCAGGCGAAAAGGCAACCGTATGGCCAACCACAAGCTCGTTCTCATCGACGGTCACGCGCTCGCGTACCGCATGTTCTACGCCCTCCCGTTGGAGGCGTTTTCCACCAAGTCGGGCGAACCGACCAACGCCACCTATGGCTTTACGCGCACCCTGCTGGAGTTGATCCTGGCCGACGAACCGCCCGAGTATCTGGCGGTGACATTTGATTTGGGCCGCACCTTCCGCGACGATCTGTTTGCGGAGTACAAGGGCACGCGAGAGAAGATGCCGGATGAATTGAGCGTTCAGATTGACCGCATCAAAGAGGTCGTTCGGGCGCTAAACATTCCCATCTTCGAGATGGAAGGGTTTGAGGCCGACGACCTGTTGGGAACCATTGCCAAACAAATGCAGGGGAGCGGGCCGCCGGTCTATATCATCACAGGTGACCGCGACCTGCTGCAGCTTGTCGACGACAACACGAAGGTCGAGCTGCCCGCCCGCAAATCTGGTCAGCCCCCTGAGCAGTTCGACGCCGCCGCCGTAGAGAGCTATTGGAGCGTGCGGCCTGATCAGGTAGTCGACTACAAGGCGCTGGTCGGTGACACGAGCGACAACATCCCTGGTGTGCGGGGCGTGGGCGCAAAGACGGCCGTCAAATTGCTGGCTGAGTACGACACGCTCGACGCCATTTACGACCACGTGGATGAGATCAAGGGGGCGCTCAACAAAAAGCTGGTCGAAGGCAAGGAGGCGGCTTACCTGAGCCAGGAGCTGGCCCGGATTGTCACCGATGCGCCCATTACGCTCAAGCTGGAGGAGTGCATCACCCGTGATTTCGATGCCGCAGCGGTGGTGGCCTTGTTCCGGGAGCTGGAGTTCCGTTCACTAACCAACCAGCTTGTGGCGGAAGTAGATGATGCGGAGCTGGGCGACTCGGAAGAGGCCGCCCTTTTTGGGGAGGCAACCGAGGTCCGGGTGGTGCGAACGGAAGCCGACCTGTCTGAGTTGGTCGCGGCGCTGGAACAGGCCGAGATGATCAGCTTTGACGTGGAGACGACCGGGCTGGACAAGATGACGGCTGATATCGTCGGCATCTGCCTGGCCGTCGAACCGCCGGTAGCGTACTACATTCCCATCGGTCATCTGGCCAACTCCGCCCAGTCGACGGCGGGGCAGATGAATCTGTTTGCCGGGGATGCCCAGCTCGCTTCGGGCCAGCTTCCCCGGGATGATGTTCTCGACGCTATTCGACCGACCTTGACCGACCCCGCCATCCCCAAAGTGGCCCACAACGCCAAGTTCGATGTGCGCATTTTGGAGCGCTTCGGTTTGCTTGTCGCCCCGATTACCTTTGACACGATGATTGCCGAATGGCTGACCGACCCGGCCAGCAAGCATAAAGGCCTGAAAGACCTTTCCCGTCATCGCCTCGGTGTGGAGATGACCGACATCAAGTCGCTGATCGGCACCGGCAGGTCACAGGTGACGTTTGCTGAAGTGCCGATCGATGAAGCCGCTCCCTATGGCGCGGCTGACGCTGACATGACTCTGCGCCTGGTGCCTCCGCTGCAGGCCGAGCTGGAAGATAAGCAGATCGACAACCTGATGGATCTGGAAATGGGGCTGATGCCGGTGTTGGTCGACATGGAACGCATCGGCGTCAAGATTGACACCGACTTCTTTCGGCAGATGTCACAGGACCTCGAAGCCCGGCTGATGGCGCTGGAGAACGAGATATTTGAGATCGCGGGTGAGCGGTTCAATGTCAACTCCACCCAACAGCTGAGCGACATTCTATTCATCAAGCTCGGCCTGCCGCACGAGGGTTTGAAAAAGCTCAAGAGCGGCCATTTCTCGACGGCCGCCAATGTGCTAGACGACCTAAAGGCCGCTGATGAGACGGGCATCATCAACGCCATCAGCGAGTACCGGGAGCTGATGAAGCTCAAAGGAACGTATGTCGATGCGCTGCCGGAGTTGGTGAATCCGGATACGGGCCGCATCCACACCAGCTTCAACCAGACGGGCGCCGTCACAGGCCGGTTGGCCAGCAGCAATCCCAACCTCCAGAACATTCCCATCCGCAGCGAAGTGGGCCAGCAGGTGCGCCGCGGCTTCGTCACAGAGCCGGGCTGGGTCTTCCTGTCGGCCGACTACTCGCAGGTCGAGCTGCGCATCCTGGCCCACATTAGCCAGGACCAGGCGCTGCTGGAGGCTTTCCACAATGACCAGGATATTCACAGCGCCACTGCGGCCGCCGTCTACGGCATTCCGGTCGAGGAAGTGACCTATAATCAACGTCGCTTTGCCAAGGCGGTCAACTTCGGCCTCATCTACGGCATGGGCCCATTCCGCCTGGCTCGTGACTCGGATTTGACGCTGGCCGAAGCCGAGAACTACATCAAGGCATACTTCGAGCAGTTCCCCGGCATCCAGCGCTATCTCGACGAGACACGCCAACTGGCCCATACACAGGGCTATGTCGAAACGCTGTTCGGCCGCCGGCGATACTTCCCGGTGCTGGCCGGAGACATGAGCGGCCGTAACCGGCAGATCGCCATGCGCGCCGAGCGCGAGGCGGTCAACCACCCGATCCAGGGCACCGCGGCCGATATCATCAAGGTGGCGATGGTCCGTCTCCACAAGGAACTGACGGAGGGCTATCGTGCCCGGATGGTGCTGCAGGTGCACGACGAGCTGCTGCTGGAACTGCCTGAGGACGAGATTGCCACGGTAGAGCCGCTGGTTGTGGAGACGATGGCCAACGCCTTTGAGTTGTCGGTGCCTCTGCGCGTCGACGCCGCCCTTGGCTACAACTGGCTGGAGTTCAAAGGGTAGGTCGCCCGGTCGCCACTCACTCCCCCTGCCACCAATACCAAATTATGAGACCATATTCATGCGCGTAATTGACCTCAACCCCCGACGCCGCTGGACAGGCGTGACCTTGGCTTTGCTGGCGGCGACGGCTGTGCTGACCACCGTGCTGGCGGCGCTGGCCGGGCAGCCGGTGGCCCAGGCCGCCCCGCAAACAGCGTCTGCCCAGCCCCACATCATCTTCATCGTAGTCGACGCGCTGAGGCCGGACCATATGTCGGCGTACGGCTACGACCGGCCGACAACACCCGCCGTCCAGCAGCGCCTGGCCAACGGAGGCGTCCGCTTCGAGGAAGCGACGACCGCCTCATCATGGACATACCCGTCCAATGCCGCCATGCTGACCGGCCGCATGCCGTCTCGCCTCCACGTCGATTGGGCCGACCACAGCAGCGCTGTGGCCGGGGACGAAAAGATGCTGGCTGAGTTCCTCCACGACGCAGGGTATCAGACGGCCGGGTTCGTCGACAACTTCTATCTTGAGTCACGGTTTGGCATGGCCCAGGGCTTTGACCATTACGAACGGTCGCAAGGGGATGAACGGGCAGCTGCTCTCAACGAGCTGGCCTTCAACTGGCTCGACAGCAGCTGGGTTGGGCCGCAGGGTGAGCAGCCGCTTTTCCTGTTCATGTACTACTACGATCCGCATACCTGGTACGACCCGCCACCGCCCTACGACACGCTCTACGACCCGACCTACACCGGCACGCTGACGGCCGATGTCTATCAGCATGGTCAGGCGGTTGTGGCGGGCGACATCGTACCCACTGAGCGGGATGTGTTTCATCTGAAGGCTCTCTACGATGGGGAGATCACCTACTGGGATGTGCATCTTGGGCGCTTGTTCGATCGCCTCGAAGCCGAAGGCATTCTCGACGACAGCCTCATTGTTCTGACGTCCGACCACGGCCAGATGTTTGGTGAGCATGGCAAATGGGTCCACCGCAACTCGCTGTATGAGGAAGTGCTGCGGGTGCCGCTGATGGTGAGCTTGCCTGGCGTGCTGCCTGCCGGACAGGTCATCACCACACCTGTCGTGACGGCCGATGTGACACCGACCATTCTGGAACTGGCCGGCTTGGCGGTTCCCCCCGCGCTCGATGGCCAGAGTCTCGTACCGTTGATGCTGGGCCAGACAACGATGGACGGTCGAGTGATCTACGCCGAAATGGAAGCCGAGCCGCGGCCGGATTCACCGGGCCACTGGATTGCGCCGCCCTATGATCTGCGCTCCGCAAAGGTCGACGGCTGGAAGTACATCCATGAGGTCAACCACGACCCGGGCGATGTGCTCTACGATCTGGGTCCGACCTCGGTCTACGAAACAATCAACCTGATTGCTGAGCAACCTGCGTTGGCAGGCGAGATGCGCCAGTCAGTCTTCGACTTCTTCCGGCTGCCCACCGAGTTCAACTTCTTGCCAACCGTGCACAACCGGTAGGCGTGCCACAGTGGCCGCTCTAGGGTGCGAACAGGGACAACGACCGGAAGTCGACTGTCGCCTCGTTTTCTGCGCTGCCCAACCAGAGGCCGGCCTGCGCCTCGTCCCGCGCGGGTATCGACCCTTGCCAGAGCATCTCGCGATTGACCCGCACAACAATGCGTGTCCGGCTGCCAGCCGGGAACACGTCCAGCCAGATTTCGTTGGGTGTTGTCGCGGCGCGTACGTGGGGCCACGGCTGCCACGGCACGTGGAACAGGTCAGGTTCGCCGGACGCACCCTGTTCCCAAACGGCCGCATAGCCCAACGGCGAAGCCGCCACCACCAGGGCGCTGTTGGCGTTGCCATAGACCAGGCCGTAGCCGCTGTCTGGCTCGCCCCGGGTGAACGCTGCCTCCAGCTGAAGGGTCGCTGTCAGGGGTGGGACCGGCGAGAGCGACTGATCGGCCAGCCACTCGACCACACCGGTGCTGCTTGTGGTGCGTGTGCCGGGTGCGACTGACGCCACCAGATTGCCGGTCGGTCCGGGGTCCCAGGTTCCGGCGACAATGAGAATGACGGTCAGCCCGATACTCGCCAGAAGCCCGACAACCAGCAGCGCCGGCCAGCGGGTTGCTTCTTCTGTTTGTCCGAGCGATGATGGTTCCTCAGGGCTGGATTTCATATGGCGTGCCCGGCGCGTGGAGAGCGGGTTGGACGACGCCCGACACCGTGCCCAGCCCGATGCGCCGGCCGCCGCTCTCCGCCCAGCCAGCCAGCGTCAATGTGTCGCCGTCTTCCAGGAACATGCGCGTCTCGCCAGTCGGCAGCGTGGTCGGCTGCGTGCCACCCCAGCTCAGCTCCAGCAGGGAGCCAAACGAGTCGGGTTCTGAGCCGCTGATGGTGCCGGAGGCCAGCAAGTCGCCGGGCCGCAGGGTGCAGCCGTTGCTGGTATGGTGGGCCAGTTGTTGGGCCATACTCCAGTAGAGATGCCGGAAGTTGGTCTCTGTCAGGGTGACCGGCGGCAGGCCCGCATCGCGCATGGCGGCGCTTTGCAGCGTAGCTTGCAGCTCGATGTCAAACGCCCACGGCTGCCCGGTCTGCAAATAGGGCAGCGGCGCGGGATGCTGTTCTGGCCCGTCGCAGCGAAACGGTTCGAGCGCGGCCAGCGGCACGACCCAGGGCGAGAGTGACGTCGCGAAACTCTTGCCGAGGAACGGGCCAAGCGGCCTGTACTCCCAGCGCTGAATGTCCCGGGCGCTCCAGTCGCTGACGAGCACCAGACCGAAGATGTGGTCTGCCGCCTCGTCGATAGACACTGGCTGGCCCGGTTGCGTGGCCGGTCCGGTCAGGAAGCCGACCTCCAGCTCAAAATCCAGTTCCGCCGTCGGCCGAAAGCGGGGCGCGTCGTCGTTCCCTGTGGAAATCTGGCCCCACGGCCGCCGAACCGGCGTGCCATCGGCGACCAGGGTGCTGGCCCGGCCGTGGTAGGCAATGGGGATATGTCGCCAGTTCGGCAGTAAGGCGTTGTCGCGTCCGCGAAAGATGGCCCCCACATTGCTGGCGTGCTCAATGGATGAGTAGAAGTCGGTGTAGTCGCCCACCTGTACGGGCAGATGGAGCGTGACCGTATCCAGCGGATGGGTGGCCCGGGCGAGCATTGCTGCTTCGCTGCTGCCCGAGGGCCAGGAACGGCCCAGCAGGGCGACCAGCGCGCTGCGCACGGTGGTCCAGGCGTCTTTGCCCAGAGCCAGGAAACCGTTCAGCGTCGGCTGCGCGAAGACGGGCGTGTGATGGTCAGCGCCGAGGCCGGCAAACAGACCGCCCCGTTCAAGCTCCGCCAGGTCGACGACCTGGTCACCGAAGCGGACGCCAGGCCGAACCGGCCCGCCGGCAGCAGGCTGAAATGCCCCATAGGGCAAGTTGTCGATGGAGAACAGGGAGTCGGGGGCAGTCGCCAATGGACGTGTCATGGGGCAGGATCAAAATGACTCCGGCATTTCGTATGCCGGAGTCATTGAGCTATGGGCCAATCAGCCATGCTGCGGTCGATTTGCCCATGATTGGTTCAGGTTATACAGCTTTCTTCAGAACAGGCAGGCCATTGGCCGTTTCGGCTACTACGTAGCCAGCCGGGACTGCATCCAGCGCGCCTTCGTCCTTCACCTCTTTGGCGAAGAAGTAAAGCGTACGCTTGTTGCCCTTCGAAGAAACTGTCTCACGACCATGCAAATAGTAGGTCGTGCCCTTGGAGTTCGTGTGAGAGTATGCCATTGTTATCCTTCCTTAAACTAAAGATTCTCTGGTACGGCTGGCAGGGGTACGCGAGTACGCTCCTAGACCATAACCCCCCCATAATAGACCACTCCACTCTGTTTCGCAATGGGTTTGGGCGTTTCTAACGTTTTGGTAACTTGTCCAGTTGAGTTGTTGACTGTACGATTACGAGTAGCAAGCTGACCGGGTGATCGCGGTTTTGCCTAGCAAAATCGAGGAAAGTCCGCACTCCACAGAGCATGGTGCCGGCTAACAGCCGGGCAGGTAACTGACGGCAAGTGCAACAGAGAGGTGTATTGCCGGTTGAGGGTTTCCTCCGCCGGTGAGGGTGAAACGGTGGTGTAAGAGACCACCGGCAGTGGCAGTAATGTCATTGGCCAGGCAAACCCCACCTGGAGCAAGGTCAAGCAGGGCGAAAGGGTGGACCCCCGCTTCGGCGGTCGGGTCCAGCCTACGGGGCTGCTCGCTCCGTCACTACGTCTGGGTAGGCCGCTCGAGGTTGCCAGTAATGGCAATCCCAGATAGATGATCACCGGATGTCACCGGTCTTTGGCCGGTTGGCATCTACAGAATGCGGCTTATAGGTCAGCTTGCGTCTGACTACTTGGTCGAATATAAGGATTGTGATGCGCGTGGTCACGGTCCCAAGGTCGGTTGCAGGTCTGATATACGAGTGACTATTCGCGTACTGTTTGTTTGCCTCGGCAACATCTGCCGCTCACCGATGGCAGAAGGCGTCTTTCGCCAGCTGGTGAGCGAGGTCGGCTTGTCTGAGGCGATCCAGGTCGACTCCGCTGCCACGAGCGCCTATCACGTGGGCGAACAGGCTCATCCTGGCACCCGTCGAGCGCTGGCCCGGAACGGAATTGCCTACGATGGTCGTGCGCGCCAGATCCAACCATCCGATCTGGCTCAGGATCCGGTCTATATTGTGGCCATGGATAAGCAGAATATGGCCGACCTGCGTCGCCGATTTGGTGACGCAGGTGAGTTTCTGCGACTGCTCGACTTTGCCAGCCAGACCGACGTGCGCGACGTGCCGGATCCCTATTACAATGACAACTTCGACTACGTATACCGACTCATTGAGGACGGTAGTCGAGGGTTGTTGGCCCACATTCGTCACGCAGAGCACCTATAAACAGGCAAAAATACCAGTTGTAATCAGGTTGCTGTTTGGGTGTCCAAACAGGATAAACCTGGGCTACGCTGCACTTATTGATTTGTTGAGGAGAGAGTGAATGCAACACGAAAGCGAGCATGATGTTATCGTGGTTGGCGCGGGTCCATCCGGCGCCGCCACCGCAGCGGCATTGTCACGCATGGGGCACGATGTGCTCCTTCTCGATCGCAATGGGTTTCCGCGGGATAAAATCTGTGGCGACGCAGTTTCGATGAATGTTATTGAGATGCTGAACCGCCTCGGCATGGAGAACAAGGTGCGGGAGGCTGAGGAGCGCGGTGAATTCTACCCGCTTCGTTCCATGCGACTGGTTTCGCCCAAGGGGTATGAAGTTTCTGTGCCCTTCGAAGAGGGGGAGAACGGTGAATCGTCCTACGTCGCCCCGCGCTACTATTTTGACGCGGTCATCCAGGCCCAGGCCGTAGATTCGGGTGCGCAGTTCTGTGTGGCCGATGTCAAGGGTCCCGTGCTGGAGGACGGTGTGGTCACCGGGGTCGAAGCCCAGGTCAACGGAGACGTAAAGACGTTCCGGTCACGCGTCGTCGTCGGGGCAGACGGCGTGACGTCGTCCATCATGCGCCACCTTCGTCCCGAGGGAAACAAGCACAACGACGGCCACCGTGCTGTGGCTTTGCGGGCCTACATCGATGACCTGGAGCTGTACCCAAATGAAGTGGAATTCTATCTGTACGAGAAGATTCTGCCGGGTTACGCCTGGGTTTTCCCCATCAGCGATACATCAGCCAACATCGGCCTGGGTATGCGCCTGGACCACTTTCGCAAATTGAAGCGCAATCTCAAGAAGATGCTGCAGGACTTCCTCGATATGCCGGCCATCAAGGCCCGGTTGAAGAACGGCGGTCAGTTGCGCGATGTGGCTACCTGGCAGCTGAACTTCGGCTCCCAGAAGGATTTGCAGCATGCATACGATGGCGCCCTGCTTGTAGGCGACGCAGCGGGGTTCATCAATCCCCTGACAGGCGGCGGCATCCACAGTGGGCTGGTGTCTGCCCTGCTGGCGGCCGACACGATCGACGAGGCGCTCAAACAGAACGACACGTCGCGCGCAATGCTCAGTCAGTATGAAGCGCTGTGTGAAGAAGAGATTTGGGAAGGGATGCGCAAGGCGTACCTCTATCAGCGCCTGCTGGAGAAGATGCCCTGGGCCATCGATTTCATGATTGGTGGACCGGGCAAGCGCAGCGGCGTTGCCCAAATGTTTCTCAGCAAGCTGTAGACACGGCTGCTCGCGTTAGAACGGATAGGCGTGCGGATGGCCGCGCGGGACAGTCTACGTCTTGCCAAGCCAATAGGGGTGGTGGCTAACTGGGGCGGGTGACGACCCTTCGAGCCTGTGGGCCTTTGCCCTGGTCGACCACCTCAAACTCGGCGCGGTTGCCTTCAGGCAGCTTGCCATCGCCGAGAAGCGGACGAACAGTTCCTGGTCACCATGGTCCGGGGTGATGAAGCCACACCTTTGCAAGCGGCTGAACCACTGGACGGTGCCCGCTTCACTCGCAACCCCAACCCTCCACCACATCTGACCGACAATATTCGGGGCGAGATAGCTAGTACAGATAAAGCACCATTCGATGAATGGTGCTTTATCTGCAGCGAAATACCAATACGATGGTAACTCAGTTGTCTAACAATACTTCTAGCTGATGGTTTAAGTAAACACGGAGCGCCAGAGGGTGTCAACGGCAATTTCACGCTTCTTTCACGGAGCCAAACGTGGCTTGCAGCATGTGCTGGCGCGAGCCTGTGTGGGTGAATCCGACGGCCTCAGCCAGCTGGATCGAAGCTGCATTTTCCTCGGCCACAGCGTACAACGGAATCCGTCCGGACTCCAATAGATAGTTGGCCATGGCGGAGACAACGCTGCGTCCCCAGCCGCGCCGCCGGTACTCAGGCTTGGTGTTGACAGCGATCTCGCCGAAGAAGGGAGATTGCCAGTTCAGCGACGCGGACGCCACCAGCTCATCCTCTCCGTTCTGCTTGGTATAGATGGCGAAGCGGGGCAGTCCATTGGGCGTTGTCGACTGCGTGACGAGCACATTGACAATCGGCTCGAAGTTGCGCTGGTCGAGTGCGTACAGGCGAAGCAGTTGCTCGCTCTGGATGCTGAAGACGGCCCGGAGCAGGGGCATGTAACGCTGGGGCACATTGAGGATGGCGGGCATTCCCGGGGCCAGCGCCCGGCGCAGCAGGGCCAGGCTGGCCCCATACCCTTCGGCTCCCCGGTCAATGGGCAGCCGCATCGTGATCAACGGCCGAAACAGATCGATGCCGGTGCGGGCCAGGGTGACGAAGCCGTCCGCCCGCGCTCCCTCTTCCGGCGAGATGATCATGCGCGTCTTTTGGTCGGGGTGATGGTAGGCGTAGTAGGCGGCCATTGCATCAGCCGGATCGCGATCTTTGAGCAGCGGCCGAATGGCGCGTCGGGCGACAACCAGATCCGTCATCGGCCCGCTACCAATGCGTCCAGTGCAATCAGGGAAGCGGCGACGACAGCATCCTGCACAACCGGCTGCCCAGGCTGGTATGTGTCGACAGCCTCGATGGTTTCCAGCACGTTGCCGTCCGCTACCAGGATCGCCCCGGTGGCTACCTTGCGCAGGGCGCCGACAAGAAAAAGTGCCGCGCACTCCATCTCCACAGCCAGCGCGCCCGCCTCCGACATGACCTGGTAGTCAGCCGCTGCCGGACCACCAACTCCACCGTAGAACAGATCGCGCGTCAGGACGATGCCGGTGTGGCTGGGTTGGTCGTGGTTGGCGGCCGCCTGCTGCAGCGCTACTGTCAGCTCAAGGTTGGCCACCGCCGGGAACCCGTCGGGAACCAACTCGCGGCCATAGCCGGTGTTCTGGACGGCCGCGTGTGCCACCACCAGGAGACCGGCACCGATGCCCGGCTGCAGCCCGCCGCACGTGCCGACGCGTATAATGCGTTCCGCACCGGCCACGATCAACTCTTCGAAAGCGGCCGCCGCGCCCGGCGCACCCACGCCGTGCGAGCAGACCGTGACGACCTCACCCCGGTACTGGCCCTTGTATGCGCGGTATTCGCGCCGGTCACTGAGCAGGGTGGCGTCGTCGAGCAGCCCGGCAATGCGTTCGGCGCGGGCCGGATCGCCACAAACAATAACAGCCGGACTGACTTGTCCTCTGGGAAGTCCGGTAATCGGCAAATCCGACATAACGTTTCGATCCTTTGCGTAAGCGACTAGTTGGTGGGATCCGGCTGCGGTTTGTTGTCCAGCACAGCTTCGATTGTGGCCATCACATCGTCAGTCAGCTGGGGCACCACGTCCAGCGCCTTCAGGTTATCGGTGACTTGCGAGGCGCGGCTCGCGCCGGTGATGACGGTGCTGACATGCGGGTTTTTCAGACACCAGGCAATGGCCAGGCACGCCATAGAGGTATCCAGCTCTTTCGCAATCGTGGCCAGTTCCTGGACTTTGGCAATGCGCTGCTGACCTTCCTCGCTTTCGAGGATGTTGCGCAACCACTCGTACCCTTTGACTGATGCGCGCGAATCCTCAGGGATGCCGTTGCTATACTTACCCGTGAGCAGGCCGGAGGCCAGAGGTGACCAGATGGTCGTGCCCAGTCCGATGCGGTCGTAGAGCATGTCGTACTCTATCTCGAACCGCTTGCGGTTGAACATGTTGTACTCCGGTTGTTCCATCGTCGGCGGAATGAGACCATATTGACGGGCCAGTCCGTGCGCTTCCATCAGTTCAATGGCCGACCATTCCGACGTGCCCCAATAGAGCACTTTGCCCTGATGGATCAGTTCGGTCATCGCCCGCACAACCTCTTCTGTGGGCACAGCCCGGTCGGGGCGGTGGCAGAAGTAGAGGTCAAGGTAGTCGACCTGCAGACGCTCCATTGCCTGGTGGCAGGCGTCGTAGATGTGCTTGCGGCTCAGACCGCGCTGGGTAGGCTTGGGGTTGGGGACCGACCCGGCATATACTTTGCTGGAAACCAGGTAGCTGTCGCGTCGCCAGCCTGCCTTCTGCAGCGCCTGGCCCATAATGATTTCCGATTCGCCCAGGGCGTATATCTCGGCGTTGTCGAAAAAGTTCATGCCGCCGTCGTAAGCCAGGGTCATTGTCTCCAGCGCCGCGTCGACATCAAGCTGGTTGCTGAATGTAACCCATGACCCAAATGATAGAACGCTCACTGGCAGGCCCGATTGGCCCAATCGCCGATATTCCATGTCAAACTCCTTTTGCTTTGTGATGATTTGGTAGTCGTTGTTCTGGTTCGTAAGGATAGATGTGGGAAAGCTCGCCGGCTCGTATGCTCTTCTGGATGTCGCGCCAATAGGCAGCCGTAAACAGGTCGGCATGGGTCTCATCGAAAGCGTGCCGCAGCTCCCCGGACAAGCCAAGAAAGTGCGGGAACTCTTCAGGGAAGATATCACCGCGATTAACGTGGAACCACGGATCGGCCGCCAGCTCGTCTTCATAGGATGTGGCTGGCGGCATGCGGCGGAAGCGGCACTCCTCCAGCAGCGCGACCTCATCGTAGTCGTAGAACACAACACGGCCGTGTCGCGTCACGCCGAAGTTCTTCAGCAGCATGTCACCCGGAAAGATATTGCTGCTGGCCATGTCCTTAATCGCCTGGCCATAGTCGATGACGGCCGCTTGGGCCGCAGTCGCCGTTGCTTCGGAGACATAAATGTCGAGGGGGATGACCCGGCGTTCCATATAGGCGTGGCTGATGATGATGTCGTCCCCGTCCAGGTGCACGGTCTGGCTTGCGTCCTGGAGCAGTTCCTCCAGCAGCGCGTCGTCAAAGCGATGGCGGCTGAACTTGAGAAACTCGAACGCCTGCGCGTCCACCAGACGCCCGGCCCGGTCGTGACGATAGACCAGGTCGTACTTGGCCGTGACCTCCTTGCGTGTGGCGTCCTTCGGGTAGTTGAAGTGGTCCTTGATCAGCTTGAAGACCATATCATAGCTGGGCATCGTGAAGACCAGCATGACCATACCCCGCTGGCCGCGAGCGACCTCAAACTTGTCTTGCGAATGGGCCAGATGGTCCAGCAGGTCGCGGTACAGTTCCGTCTTGCCGTGCTTGTTGTAGCCGAGTGAGATGTATAGTTCGCCGTCGCGCTTGCGGGGGACAATCGACTTGAGGAAATGGATGAGGTCGTACGGCCGTCCGCTCTCCACCTGGAAGTAGGAGTGGGCGAAGCTGAACAGAATGCTGACGCTGTTCTCGTCCAGCAAGACCGCGTCGACCCCCACGCCGTTTTCATTGTGCAGCAGCGCCAGCACCAGCGGAATCTGGTGCGAACCGCTGAACATCCGTCCAATGAGGTACGCGCCCATGCCCCGATAGAACACCATCTTGACCATCTCCAGCCGGTCGACGGTGCGCAACGCGCCGATTTCGGCAAGGTGGGCTTCGACGCGGGCGGCCACGAGGGCGGCGTCGCCGTCACAGTCGGCGTAGCGCTCGCCAACGGCGAAGTCGCTCAGCACGTTGGTGACCAGGTCGGTGGTGGTCGCTGCTCGCTGGTAGGTGCGATAGATGGGCGAACGGCCGCGAGTGGGCGGCGTCTCGAAGTCGGTGTCGACAAACTCGATGCGGGTATCCACACCGATTGTCGAGAAGATGCGCCGCGTCACCGAGTTGAAGAAGGTCTCGGCCAACTCCCAGTCGTCGCTGCCGGCGATGATGCCGGAGTAGACCGCTTTCATACTGGCCCAGATGAACTTGTCTGTCAGCCGGTCAGCCAGCAGGTCCCGAATGGCGGCTTCGACAAGGTCGATCATCAGGCGATAGAGCACCAGACGCTCGGCCGCGTCTGCCTGCATGCCGGCCCAATCTTGCTGGGCGAAGCGAACAGTGGCGCGTTTGGCTATCGCCAGAAATTGGCTGGTATAGGTGGAGAATGCCTGATGTATGGTATTCGCCCCGACGTTGGCCAGGCGGCTATCGGTGAGGCGCTGGCTCATTGAGCAGGCGTGTCGTCTTCCGAAGAGAACCAGCGCCAGACGGCAAACACACCCAGTACGACAAGGACCGCTCCACCAGCCAGCAGGAGATAGTTCGGAGCGTCCTGAGTGGTCGCTGCTGCGGTTGTTTCCGCACCGGTTGCTGCCGGAGCAGGCGCAGCAGCCGGCGGAGGCACGGGCAGCGCTTCAACCGGTGTGTCCTTCCAGCGTTGTCCTTCTTCGATCAGCATCACCGGTATGCCGTCCCGGATGGGATACTTGTAGCCAGTGTCCGCGGAGACCAGCCAGCTGTCGCCGATGAGCGTCAAGTGGCCGGGATCGGCGCCGAACTGGTCGCGATGCTGAATCGCATACGGATCACGAAGAATTTCTAGCAGGTCTGGGCTGATGGGTGGTAAGTCGGTCATGGTCGCCTCGCTTATGGCGGATGAATGTTATCTCGGCGAGCAGACAGGCTGCTCATGTGGATGATACGTCCAAGAACAGCGGACTGTCAAATACGGTGCGTCTGCGGCACAGCCTGACAGAAGGGAGGAGCCGTTCCGTCGCGGATGTGGTTCGCATCAACTGTCCAGCCACAGAAAGTCGCTCATCTCGTTGTCCGTGTTGTACGTTCCCAGTACCGTTTCCAGACTCTCATAGACGACTATGGGACTGCCATCGCCGATCCAGACCGTTACATAGTGGTGATCAGGGTACTCTGCGCCGAGGGCAACCACCGACATATCCGCCGGGTTGTCGGGCGGGAAGCGCACAATGGCGAAGCGGCGAAAGTTTGTCAACAGCCGCTCATGGGTAGCCCGCAGCTCGCTGTCGGCGACGGGGAAAGGGGGGCGCAGGCGCGGGTCTGGCTGGTCCGAGCCCAGCAGCGCCCCGGCTGAGGCTGAGACCGCAGTGATGGCCGCCGTACTGGCCCCGAGCTGGAAAAGGAAGTGGCGCCGGTCGACCCGTCCCGCAGCTGCCGGATCGAGCTGTGCGGCGGTTTCTGCGTCTGGATCACCCTCGTCCGAAGCCGCTTGCGACGCCGGCAGCGGCTGCATCAGCCGCCGGTAGGCCATCGCATGGACAATGCCCCAGGCGGCATACAATCCCAGGATCCAGATAATGATCAGCACCGGGTCGGCCAGCGAGCGACCGGCAAAGATGGCCAGGACCATCATCGGCAAGCCCCATGCCGCGCCGACCGTCACCCCGTCGAGCGCGTCGGGCAGGGCTGGACGGCGGCCCAGGATGGCCCAGACCAGAACACCAGCCAGCAGCGCCAGCAGGGCGAACCCCACTAACGACCACGTCCACCGTGTCAGGCTGAGGGCCTGGGCGGCGTTATTGCCGCTGCCGGAGAAGAACGCCAGGGTGCTTTCAATCACCGCTTGCCACACCCCCATTCCGGAACGCGTCAGTGCATCGTATAGGTCAAACGGACTGAACGGCAAGCCCGCCAGACGCAGCCCGGCAAACTGAATGCCCAGCAGCGCCAGGGTGACGAAAAAAGTGACGAAAAGCGCTGTTCCCAGGCTAAGCTTTCTCATGGCTGGCGACCTCTTACTGAAACGTACCGGTAGTATATTACGGTTCGGCTAACGCTGTCAGTTTCCTCATTCTGGCGCGCGTCAGGGAGCGGCAGGGAATGCAGACGAGAGCAGTGGAATGGCCGCCGGATCGGCCAGCAGCCAGCGGGCCAGCTCGTCGTGGGGCAGGTCGAACCGCCACTGCCGGTACGTCTGCTGGGGCAGGTTGCGATAGAGCAGAATGACCACGATCGGCGCACCTTTGCCCCACCGGTAGGCGTAATAGGCAGTGGTCAGAACGCCGGGCAGGGAACCGTTTTTGTAGCCCAGATTGCTAAACAGCTCCTGATTGGACGGGAAGACCATCGGCCATTCGAGGTATCGTCTGGCCTGGAAACTGCTGTCAGGCGTGCTCAGGCCATTCTGGGCCAGCCGCGCCATGAGTGCCGCGTACTCTCCTGCCGACGCCTGGGGGTTGAACTGCTCGGTGAACAGCCGCTGGCTCGTAATAGTCGGACGGCGCGTCGTGCGTCGCCAGGCGACCTCTCGTGTCCGGAACGCGTCACGCTGGCTGTAGGCATCGGCCAGCAGAGCCACGTCGGCTCCGTAGGCAGCCGCCCCATCCTCGCCTGCATCCAGATACGCTCTCAGCGCCACCGTGTCGTCCGTTTGCCGGGTATGGTTGGCCATGGTCAGGAACTGCCCGATGAAGGGGCAGGGCGCCGTCTGAGTGGTCAGGCCCAGGGCTTGCGCCGTCGCTTCGATCCGCTCCTGTCCCAGGCGGGCATGCAGATAGTCGCTGGCTGCATTGGAGCTGTGGCGAATCATCATCCAGGGGATCTCTTCCAGCAGCAGGGTCGGGTTCGCTTCGCCAAACAGACGGCCGTCCGCCTCCAATTCGCTGACAGCCCGTCGGTGGGCGCCCAGATCAAAGTTAGGCAGGTAGAACCGGTCGACTTCTGCCAGAGGCACCTGTTCGAGCGGGTCCAGCTCTCCGGCGGCAACCGCTTCCACATAGGCGACGAGGTGGACCAGTTTGACGAGCGAGGCGAGCGGCATCGGCGCATCCCGGTTGACATAAACACCGTTGGCCGCGCTGCCGAGCTGATAGGCGACCAGGCCAACATCATCGGGATGATCGATCAGATAGGCCAGAGCAGCGCGGGCGGAGGCAGGGGCGGCGTTGAGAAGTGGGGCGGCAGCTTCCGGGGAGATCAGGGGAGATGGGTTGCTCAACGCAGCAGGCGGCTGCGGCAGCGGAGGAAGCAGCAGGCCGCATGACGGCGAAAGCGTGCCGGTGAATAGTGGCGTGGGTGATGCCTGAATGTCGGCCGTCGGGTTGGCGATGGCCGGCAGGTCGGGCACGGGCGTGGGGCTGGTCTCGTTGTCTGCTTCGACCGGCGGCTCAGGAGCAGCGGTGGTCGCAGGCGTGTTGGTCGCCGGAGCGAGCGTTGGCATCGCTGCATCCGATTGGCTGCATGCCGCTGCCGCCAGCAGCCAGCCAACAGACAGGACCGCCGCCAGAAGGCGAGCTAGATTGGGGTAGATGGCAGGCATGGGTTCGTGTGCGAGTCAGGGTGGGCCGCGTGCTGGCTCAATCAGCGCCCGGCTGTGGCCGTTCCGGCAACGTCGTGCCGTTTCATGACGACAAGGGTTATATCGTCGAACTGGGGTGTTTCACCGACGTGGTCGCGCACATCGTCGGTGATGCGGTTGACAATGGCGGTGGCGTCCTGTCCGGCGGCCGCGCGTGCGGCCATTTCCAGACGCTCCATGCCAAACTCATCATAGTCGACATTGAGCGCTTCGGTAACCCCGTCCGTGTACATGATGACCGTCTCGTCCGGCTTGATCGCTGCGGTATGGCTTTGCAGCTGGATAGACGGCAGGACACCGAGAGCCATGCCATGTTCGTCCAGCAGGCGAAACTGGCCGTTGGCCCGCATCAGCAGCGGTGGGTTGTGTCCCGCATTCGCATAGCGGAGCCGCCCGCGCTCCGGTTCCCATATGGCATAGAACATGGTCACGAAGAGATCGGACTTGGCTTCTCGCTCCAGAATCTCGTTGACCCGCACCAGCACCTTGGCCGGATCGTCGCGGCTGAAGGCGACGGTGCGCAGGATGGTCCGGCTCAGGGCCATATAGAGTGCAGCCGGGACGCCCTTGTCGGCCACGTCGGCGATGACGATGCCCCATTTTCCGTCCGCCAGCTGCAGAAAGTCATAGAAGTCGCCGCTGACCTGGCGCGCCGCCTGCCAGTAGCTGGCTACGGTACAGCCGAAAATGTCGGGACTGCCGTCGGGCAGGAAGCTGGCCTGAATGTTGTGGGCCACGTCCAGTTCCTGCTGCAGCCGGGAACGCTCGGCCGACTCGATGTACAGCTGGTTGTTGACCACGGCTGTCGCCGCCTGCTGGGCGATGCCGTTGAGGATATTGGCGCGACGATTGGAGAAGGGCAGGCGGTCGTTGGGTGGCTCGGCCACGCTGACGATCATGGAGCCTACCAGACGGCCGCGCGCCACCAACGAAAAGTTGTAGGCGGCGGGCGCATCGAGAACTGCCTTGAGCCAGGTCGGGATGCGCAGCGGGTAGTAGGTCAGGCCGGAAGCGCGGGTCAGCGGCGCCTCGAAGTCGGTTGCGAGGTGGGGCGACATGGCCAGGAACTCGCTCCTGGCAATCTCCAGCGTTTCAACCAGACCCCGCCCCATTGAGCTGACCCCATAGCTCGGGCCGGCCTGGAAGATCTGGCGATCCTCATTCCAGGTCAGGACGAAGACGGAATCTACACCAACGAGCAGAGGCACAAGGCGCACGATGCTGCTCAGGATGTCATCCAGATCTGTCAGGCTGCTGACCGCTTCGGCCACCTGCAGCAGAGCGGTGTTCACCCATGCTTCCTCTTGCTGGGCGATGCGCAGGCGGGCACTTTCGACACCCCGGGCTGCCTGACGGGCGATGCTAAGCCGCAGCTCCTCACGCCGCCGGACCAGCCCACTGTCCGCATCCGGCGGTGCCAGGTCTGCTGAGTCGTCACATGGGGCGTCCGCCGAGAGGTCGACGACCAGCACACCCACCATTACGCTGCGCGAGTCGAGCAGCGGATAGAGGCGTATGCAACTTAATTCTCGATCAAGATAGTCGCGTGACCAGCCGGGTAGTTGAGCGGTCGTGAGCGGTTCTCGACCGACGTGGACGGCATCCAGCGCCGGCCAATCGCCAAGCCTATAGATGATGTCATCGAATGTCTCGTCCAGGTCGCCGGCTGCGTCCACCAACGCTTGCCCGGTGTACAGTTCGGACTCATCGTCCCAGAGCAGGATGGCGCAGAAGGAGTCGCCGGTCAGTATGGGGGTCAGACGGGCGATGGCAACCAGCATGTCGTCCAGATCGCCGCTCCGCCCAATTGCCTCCGCCACCTGGAGTTCGGCGGTGGTGATCCATGCCTGTTCCTGTTGGCGCGTCAACTGCTGGGCCTTATGGATGGCGATGGCGATTTCGGCCGCCAGCGCTTCGAGAACGGTCTGTTCGGCCGCTCCAAACGCGTTCATCGTCATGCTCTGGACGTCCAGTACGCCGAGCAGCTCGTGGTCGACAATCAGGGGAATGGCAATCTCGGACAGCGTTCTTGCCTCTGGCGTCTCAGGCAGTGGCGGTAGGTGGGCAATGAAACGTTCGTCGGCCCGGGTGTTGTTGACGACGATCGGCCGGTGACTAGCAGCGGCGCCTCCGACAATCCCTTCGCCCAGAGCCAGCCGCACGCGATGGGCCGGAACGAGGGTCGTGTCATCCACAGCCGGGAGGTAACTCGCGCCGGGAACGACTTCCGGAATGCTGCTGGCGCGTATGACGATTTCGTCGGACCCGGCGGCCATACCGAAAATGTTGACCGGATGAAAGCCGAACGTTTCCTGAGTCAACCTGACCACTTCCTCAAACACCTCGTCGAGGTCCTGGACGGCGTTGACCTGGCGCGCGATCTGGCCGACCAGCTCCAGGTGGGCGGCGCGCATTTGTTCCTGGCTGAACAGATTGGCGTTGGCAATGGCGGCGGCGGCCTGGTTCGCCAGAATCGTCAGCCGGCGCGCGTCTTGCTCGGAATAGGCGAAAGGTTGGCGGCTCTGGGCGGACAGTACGCCGATCGCCCGATCGCCGCTGACAAGTGGAATGAAGAGCGCCGAGCGCGGCGGGTCCGCTCGCTCATATTGGGGTTGGGCCGGGAGCTGGTCCATCTCCGTGCTGAAATCACCAATCAACAGCGGCTGCGCCTCATCGCGCACCCAGCCGACAAGGCCCTGGTCAGCGCCGTCATCGGTTGTTGTCAGGTCGAACAGCTGGGGCACGGGCTGCGGCACACCGTCGATCGTCCAGTAGCGGATGTCATAGAAGCGATCTTCGAACAGACCGACCTGGAACGTCTGGTTGTCGATAATCTGGCCTGCCTGGTGGGCGATCAGCTCGCACAATGCGTCGAGGTCCAGCTCTGAAGCAACGATGGCACGTCCCGCGGTGCTGAGTGCTTCCAGTTCAGCGACACGCTCCACCAGCTCGCGTCGTGATCGCCGGCGACGCAGGAAGATTGTGACCAGAACCAGCACGCTTGCAGCCAGCCCCGCGAAGGCCCCGGTCAGTAGGAGAGGATTAGCGCCCAATATGGAGTCGTTGGGAAACATGATCTGTAGTCAGGAAAGTGGGGCAGTGCGCTGCCTGCCGCCGCGGTGGTGGGGTGGGGCCGGCCTACTGGTTACCAGCGCGGGCGCGGGCGGCGCGACAATCGGGAAAGACGTCGAACACCTTGTCGAAACCCACCATCGCAAAAATCTCATCCAGCCGCTCATTGAGACCGCAGATGGCGACGGAACCGTCCCGCGCTCGCGCCTTGCGCCACGCGCTGACGAGCGTACGCAACCCACCGCTGTTGATATAGGACGTTTCAGTCAAGTCAAAGATCAGATCCACTCCGCCGGCATCCAGCAGCGTCGTGATAGCCGCTTCCAGATCGGCGTTCAGCGATTGGTCCAAACGGCCGATAATATGGATGACATAGGTGTGGGTCTCGGGGATCCTCTCGTGCCAGATGTTCACACGTCCTCCCGTGGGGCAATCTGTTTTACCATAACCAGCGTGTTGCCCGCTTCCGGATCGAAGTAAAACGTGACGCTGTCCATGAGTTGGCGGATGAAGTGGAGACCGAGACCGCCGACCTGGAGCTGTTCGTTCAGGTCTTCGCCGGTCAGGTTGTTCAGGTCGTCCGGTATGGTAGGGGGCGTCACACTTTCCGGCTCAAAAGGTCTGCCCGTATCTCGCAGCGTGATGGTAAATGCATCATCACTGACGGCGTAACTGACGTTGATGTCGCCGACCGACTCTCCACCGTAAGCGTGCTCAATGATGTTGGTTGAGGCCTCATCACAGCACAACTCCAGATGGTAGATGGTATCCTCGTCCAGGCCAGCCTCTTTCGCACCATCGGCGACAAATTGACACAGGGTGCGGATGGCGTCGTAGCGCCCGGGGATCGTCAGGCTGTGTTCAGCGGGCATGGCGTAGGGCGTGGTAGCTCATAGTGGCGGGTGACGATTGTAGAAATCGCGGGCCGCTGGCAACGACCGTCCCTGCTGGCGCAGCACACGTGCAGGTGCTGTGCGCTAGAAGCTGCCGACCGCCGCTGTGGGGTTGTCGTAAATTGAAAAAAGTGCGTCAAGCCCGGCCAGCGACAGCACGTCCATGACGCGCTCCGACGGAGCGGCCAACCTTACATCACCACGATGCTTTTTACTCTCGCGCAGCAGGGCGACGATGGCCCGCAGCCCGGCGCTGCTCATGAACTCCACGCCGCTCAGGTCGAGCACAATGTTGTACTTGCCCAGATCAACCGTGTTGTTCTTGAGATACTGGTCGAATTCGAGCGCGTTGCTGCTGTCGATTCGTCCGGCTGCGGATACAAGATAGACGCGCTTCAACTCTTCGACGTTGAGTTCCAGGGAAGGCTCACTCATGTGTAGCTGTCTCCTATGGGTGGGGTACCGATAATCGCGGCATTATACCACACGTCGCAATCTGTCACATTAGGCTGCGTCGGGTATCATTGGGAGCGTCCATGATCGAGCAATCCGCCGCCCTTACCCGCCGCCTGAAAGCTGAAGTGTTGTCGCTCGGCTTCACCATGGCTGGCGTGGTCGACGCCCGCCCGGCGCGGCGGCTGGCAGCCTACCTGCGCTGGATCGAAGAGGCGATGCATGGTGAGATGGGCTACCTGGCCCGACCGGATCGGGTGATTCGCCGCGAGGACCCCGACGTCATTCTGCCGGGCATTCGTTCCATCGTCTGTGTCGGACTGGATTACAGCACCCATGTCCCGCCCGAAAACGTCCTGGCCGACGCCTCACGCGGCCGTTTCTCCACCTACGCCTTTGGCGTTGATTACCATGACGTGATGACTCCGCGCCTGGAGGCGCTGGGCGAATGGCTGGCGAGCGTCAGCCCGGAGACGGCCGTCCGCTTTCGGGCCTACGTGGATACGGGCGCGATTCTGGAGCGCGACCATGCCGAGTCGGCTGGTCTTGGCTTCACCGGCAAGAACACCATGCTGATTGCCCCGCGACGGGGATCGTGGTTCTTTCTGGGCGAGCTGTTGACGACAGCCGATCTGACGCCGGATCCGTTCGCGCCGGAGGCCATGCCAACCTGCGGCAGCTGCCGCCGCTGCCTGGACGCCTGTCCGACAGCCGCCTTCCCGGAACCGTACGTGCTCGATGCCCGGCGCTGTATCTCCTATCTGACCATTGAATTGAAGGGGTGGATCCCGAGGGACCTGCGGCCGCTCATGGGCAACTGGGTCTATGGCTGTGACGTGTGCCAGACCGTCTGCCCGTTCAACCGCTTTGCCCCCCGGGACGGAGCGGCCGTTTTTCAGGCCACATCGCTCGATCAGGCGGCGCCGTCGCTTTTGGCGCTGCTGGCGTTGGACGACGCGGGGTTCGATGCCCGCTTTGCCAACAGCCCTGTGTCGCGGATAGGTCGGGCGCGTCTGGTGCGCAATGCGTGTGTGGCCGCGGGTAACTGGGGAGATGAACAGACCGTGCCGCTGCTGGCAGCGCTGCTGCAGGACGACTCCGCCCTGGTGCGAGGCCATTCTGCCTGGGCGCTGCACCGGATCGGAGGAGCGGCGGCCGGGAGCGCACTCGCTCTGGCGCTGGGGCGCGAGCCAGATGAGGCGGTGCGCCGCGAGCTGGTTGGGCCGGGCGGCTAAGGTCCGCCGCCGACCACTACCGGGCCGAGGATGGCCCGGTCGCCAATCAGATTGCCCGCCCCGTCCGACATGTGCAGGCGACGGCCGCTGACCATCTCGTACAGCCCCACTTCGATGTAATAGGTGCCGGGAGCAAGACTGTCCGGCACGATCAACCGGTACGGATCGAGCATCTTCTGCCCGGGCAACCATTTGGGAATCCACAAATGTGTCGGCGCGGACCCGCCCAGCGGCGTGTAGTCTAACTCCACCAGGGGGCGGTTGGCTGCATCGATGAGATGGACAAAGATGGTGTAACTTTCTTCGGCGTGGGCCCGGCTGCGCCATTCGAGCGTCATATTGATGACGTCGCCCGGTACGGCCATCAGCGGCTCCTGCCAATACGCTTCGACCCTCTGTGTGCCCAGCCGAGCCGAGGCCCCGGTCAGTTCGACCCGCTGCCGGAACGTGGCCAGCGCATTGACGGCTGCAATGCCCGACTCGTGGGCAGCGACCCCAATCTGGCCCAGGCTGTGCGGCTCATCGATCGCTTCGTTGTCAGTCAGACTGAACATCTGGACGCTCACCGGATAGATTCCTGGGGCCAGGTCGTGGGGCAGGGCAAAGTCGAACCGCTCAATGATGACTTCACCCGGCTCCCAGAGCGGAGTGATCAGATGGCTGTCGGTCGTAAACGGGTACTCAATATCCCCGACCCGGATGATGGGCACGACAAACGCCTCTGTTGGGGTAGGTGTCTGCATAGCCAGAGAGAGCGGGACGTAATCGCCGGCCGTAACGTTACGCTGCGGCAGCTCATAGGCCAGGATGCTGATCGCCTCGGAATCGCTGTCGAGCGGCGTCATCGTTTCCGGCAGCGACGTCTCGCCCGGCTCGACAACCCGGTAGAGTGGGCCGTCCGGCCGGAGGCGAAAGCCGGCGGCCACAACTTCGCGCCGGTAGTTGCTGAGATAGACAGGGCCGCCGGGCAGGTAGGCGAAGACGCTCTCCAGCCACGGTTGGGCGGTGGAGACCAGCACAGGTTCGACATCGTCCGGGCTGGGCCAGCGCTCCTCGACGAATTGGGCGTACCAGAGCGGGGTCATATGCTCCCAGTCGTTGAGCAGCACAGCCCGTTCGCCGCTGCCGTCGAAGCGTTCGAACACCTCATCCACGTACCGGCCGGCGGCATCGTAGTCGCGCAGGGCGATGCGCGGCTGATTGCTGATCAGCTGCCAGCCAGGACCGACGAAGAACAGCCCGGCTGCCAGCAAGATGACCCAGGCGGCGCTGGCCGGCGCCCGGCGGTGGACCAGGGAGAATGCCCCCAGCGCTCCGAAGCCACCCAGCACAGCGACAATGATGAAGGGGCCGAGCAGGTAGGCCATGATGTCTTGCGCGCGCAGGTTAATCGTGAACAGGTAGTTGCCGAGGAAGGCCAGGCCATAGAGCAGCGCCAGCAGACGTGGATTCAGGCCGCTGGTTGCGCTCTCCGGACGTCGCCCAAACAGCAGCCAACCCAGCCCGCCCGCCGCCAGCGCAATGACCAGCAGCGTGTACTGAAGCCGCAGCAGTGTCCAGAAGACGACGTTTCGGCTGGGAAAGTCGACCAGCCCGTAGAACGGCAGGCTCTCGCTCAGTCCGCGTGCCAGGACATGGTCTAGAAAGCCGTTGAGCGTATTCATCGTGTCCGGGCCGAAGGGCGGGCCCATGCTGCTGCGAATGGGGAAGTAGAGCCAGACGGCCAGACCGAGCAGGGCGAAGCCCAGCATGGCCAGGATTGTGCGCCACTCGCGCCAGATGGACGGCCGCACCAGCAGGATGAACAGCGCGTACGCCGGAAAGGCGAAGACGGTGAGCGGGTGGTGGGTGACGCCCAGCCCGGCCGAGAGCGAGAAGGCGTAGAGCCAGCGGGTGGTGTGGAGCGGGGGAACGGCCGACCGCTCGGCCACGCCCCAGCGCGTCAGCAAGAACAGATTGGCCGCCAGGAAGGTGGCGGTGACGATGTGAGGATTGGCGTGGATGCCATGCTGCCAGATGTTGGCTGCGAACAGGACCGACAGTGCCGCGAACAGTCCGCCGAGAACGGGCAGGTCCAGCCACGCCGGCAGCCCGACGCGTCCTGCCCGGCTGGTCAGCACGTGGCTGCCGGCGGACTGGACGGTGCCCAGCGCAAAGAGCGCGGCCAGCGTGGCCGACACGGCCGAGACAAGATGCATCCGCCACGACACCTCGCCAAGCGGCACAAGCGTCTGAAACAGGTTGCCCAGAAGCGTGAAGAATGCATAGCCCGGCGGATGGGCAATGCCGAGCACATGGGCGACAAAGGTGTACTCTGTCGGGTCACCCCAGACCACGCCCCGCGCCATCGTTGTCCCATAGGCCAGCACGGCAGCGAGAACGACGATGATGACGGCAGCGACAGACGGCGTCAGACGTTTAGGCATCAGGGTGACAGATCGACGACGGCCGGCAAGAAGACGCGGAACGCCAACGACGTCCCGGTGAACGGTGCGGCGGTGCCGCTGGGCGGAAGCGTCACCATCTGCGACGAGGGCGCGAACTGGTAACCCGACAGGGCGGCAGTCAGCCGATACGTTCCGCCGGGCAGCCCGGTGAACTGGTAGGCGCCTGAGCCGTCGGTCTGCACAGCCCCGCCGTCGCCATTGTTGATCCAGACTCCGGGCAGCGGCGCTCCATTGCTGTCCTGCACCGTGCCGGACAAGGTGTAGGTCAACTGCGTGGCTATAAAGTCCTGGCCGGTTGCGCTCTGCGGCACGGTGACGTCGCGTGATGTCGGCGTGAACGTGTAACCGGTTTTCGCGGCTGTCACGGTGTAACTCCCTGCGGGCAGCTCGTTGAGAACGTAGATGCCGTTGCCGTCTGTCTGGGTGGCCAGCCCGTTACCGGCGCTGATTGTCACGGCACCAAGCGGCGTGCCGTTGGATGTGGTCACCGTGCCGGTGATGGTGTAGCTGTCGCTGGCCGGGCCGAGGTCTAACCGGCCGTGCCCAAACTGGGTGTCGTACCCGGGCTGCCCCTGATCAATGGCCCGGTCTTCCAGGAATGATCGCACCTGGGCCGGGGAGAAGCCGGGGTTGGCCGACATGACGAGCGCGGCGGCCCCGGCCACATGGGGCGTGGCGGCTGACGTGCCGTTGAAGACGCCTTCGCCATAACTGGCGGTGTCGACGTTGGCGAAAGCGGCCAGGTCGGGCTTGTTTGCGCCTCCGCTCGGAGCGCCGCCCGGGCCGTTGATCGGCCCTTCTGAACTGTAATCCTCCAGCGGGAACGGCGTTGCTCCGTCTACCGCCGCGATAGTGAACACCTCTGCTACATCTGCCAGGTTGCCCAGGCTCATGGACGTGGTGCGCTTGTCCAGTTCGCGATTGGGGGTCAGTAGCTCCAGATGGACGCTGCGGTTGCTGTTCTTGCGTTCAATGGCCACGCCGTAACTGGTTGGCAGACCTGATGTGACGTGGACGACGAACTCGCGCGGGCGCTGGCCGACGCCGCCTGATTGAGCGTTGCTGCTGGTGCGCAGAATCTCAAACTGCGATCCGTTGTAGCGCAGCAGGTGCAGGTCATAATCCTGATTGACGGCCGTCCAGTCATCCCACCGGATCGATGCTTGCAGCACCACGCCGGGCGGAATGCTGTACGCCGCGCCGTTGCCGGGGCCGAAGAAGTTGACCTCCTGGGCCGGGGCGAACTCATGGAAGCTGTCACCGTCCTGATCCTGGAAGCCTCCGCCCCAATGCGTTTCCCGATAGTTGCCGGCGGCGGTCGCCCAAACGATACCGGCGTCTCTGGCTTTCGCGCCCAATGTGGCAAACCGGCCGGTGCCGTCGCCGGGCGTAATGTTGATGAAAGTCAGGGAGGTGGAGATCACGTCGACGCCCTCGCTAATGGCATAATCGACCGCCTGGGCCAGATCGACGTCGGTGGCAATCTTGAGTAGATAGATTTGCGCGCCCGGCGCCATGTCGTGGGCGATCTCGGCGCAGGCGGTGCCGTGGCGCGTGGTGCCGTCCACCTCGTCATCCGTCTGTAAGTCGACAAAGTTTCTGACGGTTACGGTCGCGGGTAGATCGTCGCCCAAACGGTCCGGGTAGCCGGTGAAGCCGCCGTCGATGATGGCAATCTTCAATCCTTGCCCGGTCATGCCCGCGGCGTGCCAGGCGTTGGCGTTGGAGGCGGCCACACCCGCAGTCAACTCAGCGTCCAGCGCCGAACTGTCAGTCAGGACGGGCGCAGGGGGCTGCTGAATCCAGCGAACCGCCGGTTCGGAGGCGATGACTTCCAGGCTGTCGCCCGACACCCACGCCTGCATGAGGGTGTCTTCAAAGGCCACTCCTGTCACGATGCCGCCGGCGTCTTCAACGGCCGTCCGCACCGCTTCGACATCATCGGGCAGCAGCTCGATCTGCACCTGCACCCGATCGCCGTCGCTGCGCAGCGTGCCGGCCAGGGCGGGATCCGCGACGGCCGCGGCCAGGCTGCTGTCGATCCTGGTCTGCTCTGCCGGGGCCAGGTCGGGCCGGCCGTCCGCCGCCGCGCCGGACAGATCCAGGCTGCCTGTAAGTGAGACGGTGGGCCAGTTGGCTGGTTGGCTTTCTGGTTCCGGAGCGTCGCTGGCCACTGAAAGACTGCTCACCAGCAGACTCAGCAAAAGACCCAACAATAGGGCCACTATCCCTCGTGTTTTCATCATGGCTCGATTTGTACCTCAGATCGTCAACTTTAGGCGACCGACTTACAGCACGTTCAGTTTGACAGCAGGCGATCATAGACGGCCGTTGTCTCGACTGCTGCTCGCTCCCAGCTGAACCGGGCGGCCTGCGCCAATCCCTGTTCGCGTCGTAGAGCGTACCCCTCTTTGTCTTCGAGCAGCCGAGCCATCACCGCTGCCATCTCTGGCACGCTTTCCGGATCGAAGTAGGCGGCCGCCTCACCGCCGACTTCCGGGTGGCTGCCAGTATTGCTGGCGGCCACAACCTGACCGCTGGCCATGTGCTCCAGAATCGGCAGTCCAAACCCTTCGTACAGGCTGGGCTGCACGGCCAGATCGGCCCCGGCAATGATGGCGGGCAAATCTTCGTCCGGCACCCAGCCCAACGGCCGCACCCACTGCTGTAGGCCTTCCTTTTCCAGCCGGACGAAGAACTCGTCGTCCAGCCATCCGCGTGCCCCGGCCAGGATGAGATGGAGGGTTGGAATTTTCTGGCGAAGAAGGTGGAAGGCGTCGAGCAGGCGCATCAGGTTCTTGCGCGGCTCAATCGTGCCCACGTGGATGAGATACCGCTCTGGAAGGTCGTATGTCCTGCGGACAGTGTCGATCCGGGCCGGGGCCGGCGGTTGGAAATGGGTGGCGGCAGCTTCATACACAACCGTCACTTTAGCTGGATCGACGCCGTACAGCTTGACGAGATCACGCTTGGTAGCCTGCGAAACGGCTATGATCGCTGTGGCCCGCTCGCAGTACAGCGGCATGGCCCGGCTGAGATAGGCGTAGTTCAATCCCTTATGGTACGCCGGAAACAGTTCGTAGATGAGATCGTGGACGGTCAGCACCGTGGGTATGCTGTGGAGCGGCATCAGCAGATGCTCGGTGCTATGGAACAACGCCGCTTCGGGCACCAGCCGGTTGAAGGAGACACCCGCCAGGTGGGCCAACCAGACGGCCATCCGCCACGGTTTGTACCCATAGCTGACGTGGCGCTGAGGCGTGTCAGGCGGCAGGCCGGCGGGGAATGTGCCATCACGCCCCTGATTGTAGAACAGTCCGTAGCGCTCCGGCTGGTCCGCAAGCAGGGCGGCGGCCAGGTTTTCGCTGTACCGGCCCAGTCCAGCCTTGCTGTGGACGGCCGCCGAAATATCGATGTAAATCATGGGACGGGCGACCTTCAGTAGTTGCGGGCGCTTGCTACGCTGCTGCCAGCGTCTGCAAGACGCGGCGAGTCAGGACGGCTGCCATCTCGGCCCGGTAAGCCGCATCGCCCCGGAAGTCGCCGGGATGACTGGCGGCTGCCTGCGCTGCGTCCGCTGCTGCGTCTATAGTCGTTTCCGACAGCTCGTCGCTCGCTGCGATCTCGGCGGCAGTCAGCCGCTGCGGTCTGGGGCCGATACCCGTCGCTGCCAGCCGCACGCCGCCGCCGTCCGGGAGCCAGCCTGTGACCGACACGATCGGATAATCTGCTGGTGTCCGCGCTACGCGCTCGCTGTGGCCCTTGCCGGAGCTGGCGGGGATCACAATCGATGTGATCAGGCCGGCGGGCTTGTCTTCGGGCAGCAAGTAGTCGACTATACCGACCGACGACTCCGCCGGCTGGTGCACAATCAATGTAGCGTCGAGCACCTGAAGGGCCGCCAGGAGTTCGCTGTCAGGCAGTCGAGCGGCAGCAACCCCACCAACCGTTGCGGCATTGCGATATGTATTAGGGCCGGCCTGCCGGACCGCTTTACCCACCAAAGAGGCGGCATCGCCAAGGCGCTCGATCTCTTGGGCGAGATCGGTCAGGGTGACCATCGCGCCGCTGATCAGCGAGCCCCCTGCGTCGCCTTCGATCGTGTCCAGGCCCAGATCTTGCAAGTCGACGACGGCAGCGACATCCAGACCGGCTTCGCTGGCCAGCAGCAGGGTGCCGCCTGCCAGCGGGACAACGTCCGGTTTCTGCAGTAAGCCTAGCGCTTCATCAAGATCATTAGGACGATAAAATGTGCCGGGTTTCTGGGGCATAGTGGACTCCCTTGTGTTGGCTTTGTACGGCCTCCTGCCGCCAATAGACGATTGTCGTCATCATATCTTGCCCGGTCTGTTTGGGCAACGTCACTGTGCAGACGATTGAAGGACAAGCGCGGTTCGATTCGATCGAGGCGTGGCTCTACACGGATATCAAAGGCTGGACGCTGGCCGATGTGATTGACGATGCCGGCTACCAGGAGCTGCGGGCGCAAGCTCCGCGCTGGCTGGGACAGTTTGTTCGGGCTGACGGCTCAGTCGCCTTTTCAGCGCCCGCTCATGTGGCCTTCCTTAACGTATAGGTGAGCGCTAATCGGTACCGCAACCTTTTCCGAGACCATGCGTAGTTGTGGAACAGAAGCGCACACCTGGCGCATGTGATTAGCTGGAATGTGGTCGTCTTTTGGGCGCATTGATTACCATATAAGAGCAATCTCGAAACAACGAAGCCTTGTCCACGTCAATCAAGAAGACAGCGGACGCAAAGAGGAGAGGGAAGAGCAATGTTTGAAGCAATTACCGGGTTAAGCACGGCGTTTGGTTTGGCGGGCAGCGCCGGCCTGAACGCCTACATTCCACTGCTGGCGGTTGCGCTGGCGGCCCGCTTTCCGCTGGTCGACCCGTTGATCAAGCTGGAAGCGCCATTTGACTTGCTGGGTACGTGGTGGGCCATCGCCATTCTGGGCGTCCTGCTGGCGATCGAGGTGACGGCCGACAAGATTCCGGCGGTCGATACGATTAACGATGGCATCCAGACGTTTGTGCGCCCGGCGGCGGGAGCCATCCTGTTTGCCGGCAGCGCCAATGTCATCACGGAGATTCATCCGATTCTGTCGCTGGGTGCCGGATTGATGGTCGCTGGAGGCGTGCACGCCACGAAATCGGTTGCCCGACCTGTGGTAACGGCGACAACCGCCGGCACAGGAAACTGGGCGGTCAGCACGGTCGAAGACCTGACCGCCGTGTTGGTTTCATTCCTGGCGCTGGTTGTGCCTATTGTTGCAGCTATTGTCATGATTGTCTTCGTTGGAGCTGTGATCGTCTTCCTGATAAGGAGACGTCAGAAGCGACCGGCGCTGTAGCATTGCACGCAGATTGACTCTGTGGCGGCGCCCTTGAGTTAGCGCCAATCGCATTGACATAAATAACGCGGTGGGTTGTCTAGTAGGGCAGCGCGCCGCGTTTCGCTATCTGCACCAGCTGTTCCAGCGCCGCGACGGCCGACTGCCGGTCTTCAACACTCAGGTCAAGGGCGGCAAACTCATCTTCGTCCAGCACGGTCGGTTCCCAGTTGGGCGTCACCCAGACGTCCAGCGCCAGATCGTCGCACCGCACGGCCGTCTCGCCTATCTCCGCCGGGCGGCAGATATTGCAATACCATCCCCGAAACAGATGACCATCGGCGTCGTAGACGGCAAAGATGTTGTACCAGCGGTCGCTGAAAAAGTATTCCACGAAGCGGTCACCCTGATAGAACGTGGCGTAGCCAAGATCGGTATCTTCGCGATTGAAGAACGCTTCGAGCTGGATCGAGGTGTCGCTGCGCTGCAGGACGGCAGCCGGGTAACGCCACACTTCGTCGCCGTTGACGTCCAGCTTGTAGACTGTTAGCGTAGCCGGTGCCGCTTGTGACGTCGGTCCGGTCACAGCGTTGGGGCGGGCTGCGTGTTGCTTTCCAGCTGGCGCTGGATTCGCTGTATCGACGTGGAGAGCGTCTGTAGTTCGTCGCGCTGCTTCTCCAGGCGGTCACTCTCTGCCCGCACGAAGCGGTCGAACGGGGCGATCGTTTCCTCGATGCGCTCGGCGCTGCGCTGCAGCTCGCGCTCAAACTGCTGCTCCAGGCTGCCGACCAGGGTTTCGCGCAGTTCGCCCAGCTTCTCTGAGAACTCCTGCTTGGCTTTGCGCTTACGGGCCGGCAGGATCAGCAGGCCAAGCGCCGCCGCTGCCACTCCGGCGAAGATGCCGGTGAAGTCGAGGAAGGCGGTATGGGCGATGATGGCTACGGCCACACCGAGGCCGACTCCGACCCCCGCCAGGCCGGTGTTGACGACCGCCTGCCGGGCTGACTGGGCCAGTTCGGCGGCTTCTTCGTCCATGTCGTAACCGTCCACGGCGTTTCGGGTGGCGCGGCCGATTGACTCGATGAGGCGTTGGCGGTCGTAGGCGAGCGTGCCTTCACGCGGTCCCATGCCGCCGACGATGCGCTCCCGGTGCACTTCATTCTGTTGGGCCAGATGGTCGGCGACGGCCGTCCATTGACGCAGGTCTTGCTGCACCATCCAGTCGACCAGTTCGGAGACGCGGTCTTCTATCTCTTGCGGCGTGTCAGCCACGACCTCATCATCGAAGTCGCGCTCTAACTGCTGCGAGCGAAGCAGGTCGATGACCCGGGCCAGACGCAGCCGGTCATCGAAGAAAGCCAGCCCGCGCTTCTCCATCGCCAGAATGAGGCCGTCGATTTCGCTGATGCGGGCTTTGAAGTTGCGCTGCATGTCGGCATCGTAGTAGACCATCTGGCCGCGAATGTCTTCCAGCAAGCGAACATCATCGGCCAACGTGGCCAGGTCGGCGTTGACATGGGCCAGCTGCTCGTCGACCAGCCGGGCTGCTACGCCCAGCGGGTTAAGCAGTTTGAGGCTGAAGCGGCCGTCGTCGTCCAGCGTGTCGCGAATGTAGGCTTCCAGTGGTTCGAAGCGGCTGGCGGCCCACTTGTCCGGTTGGCCGGCCTTGGCCTGTCGCGCCTGTCGTGCCGACACGGGGTAGACGGCCGCAACATCGCCAACCAGATTGCCGGCGGCAGTGTGGACAAACTCCACCACCTGCCGCACATCGGCCTCGTCTTCGAGAATGTCGATCTTGTTGATGACGAGAACGATCTTTTTGCCCCACTTGCGAATCTGCTCCAGGAACGCCCGCTCGCTTTCGGTGAACGGCCGGTCGGCCGAGGTGACGAACAGCACGAGGTCGCTGCGTGGGATGAATTCGGCCGTCAACTCTTCGTGCTCGCGCAGCACGGCGTTGGTACCGGGAGTATCGACGAGCGTGAGCTTGCGCAGCAGGTCGACTGGCGCGGTCTGCACCCACGCGCCACCCTCGCCGGGCCACTGCCGGAACTCGTCCCCATAGCGAATCTGGTAGATTTGATCGGTAGTCGGAGTGACACCTTCGGTCTGGACGGGTTGGCCAAGCAGGGCGTTGATGAAAGCAGACTTGCCGGAGTTGAATTCACCCGCCACGACCAGCAGGAACAGTTCGTCCAGCTGGCGAATCGATTCCACCAGCGCGGCGCGGCCGGCAGGATCAACCGCACCTTCGGCCAATACGTCACGCAGTTGGCCGAGCGTCTCTCTCGTTTCCTTGAGCAGCGCTTCCTGCTCGGGTGATAGTGCAATATCCATCGTTGCTTACCGGCGCGGTGCTCGCGCACCTGACAGCATTATAGCGCAGTAACCACAGGCGGGCATTGACCCTCATTCTGAGGGCAGGGTTCTTCAATGTTCGAATAACCGTAGTCCCCGGACGCCGTTCCGGTTTTCGGAGCCGCCAGAGAACACGTCATTGGCATGTCGCAGCTGCGTCCAACAACCCGACAACTGAAGAGGCGTGATTTTGAGGGCTTGGCCCTGACGCAGGGCATTGACCCTCATTCCGCCGGTGTTTCGAGGAGCTGTTCCCGCAGCCGGGCGATGATCTTGCGGTCGGTGACGGCAAAGGCGTAGTCGTCCAGATCGGCAAGGGTGACCCAGACGTGGGCGGCGACGCCGATATCCTGCGGCTCGCCGGAGAGGTGGCGGGCGTGGTAGGCGTGGAGGGTGATGCGAAAGTGGGTATAGGCGTGGTCGACCTCGGCCACAGCGTCGCCGGCTTCGACTTCGATGGCCATCTCTTCGGCGATTTCGCGGGCGACTGCCGCCGCGTGTAACTCCCCCGGCTCCACCTTGCCACCGGGAAACTCCCACAGGCCGCCCAGCATACCGTCCAGCGGGCGCTGGGCGATCAGAAAGCGGCCGTTTGCGTCTGGAGGGTAGCTGGCCCAGATGATGGCGGCGACGACGTCATAGTGAGGTGTGCGACGGCGGGGCGGGCGAACGGGTCGCTCGTGCTGGGTGCCGCGTTGGCGGGCGTCACAGATGGCGGTCAGCGGACAGATGAGGCAGCGCGGATTGGCGGGCAGGCAGATCTGTTGGCCCAGCTCCATCAACGCTTCGTTGAAGTCGCCGGGCCGCTCGCCGGGCACGATTGCCGCGGCCAGCGCCCACAGCGCCTGGCGGGTGGCCGAGCGCGTCACATCATCTGGCAGATCGACGAGCCGGCTGAGGACGCGGATGACGTTACCGTCCAGAATTGGCGCGGGTTCGTCAAAGGCGATGGAGGCGATCGCTCCGGCTGTGTAGGGGCCGATGCCGGGCAGCTGCTGGAGGTCGGCGGCTGTTTGTGGCAGACGGCCGTCCATCTCAGCGACGACGCGTTGGGCGGCGGCGTGGAGGTTGCGCGCCCGGCTATAGTAGCCCAGCCCCTCCCACGCTTTCAGTACGGCGTCGAGCGGCGCGGCTGCCAGCGCTTTAACGGTCGGAAACTGGGCCAGCCACCGTTCGTAGTAGGGAATAACGGTCGAGATCTGGGTTTGCTGGAGCATCACTTCCGCGATCCAGATCGCGTACGGATCGCGGTTGGTTCGCCACGGCCAGTCGGCGTGCCCCTCGTCCCACCACGCCAGAAGGAGCGGCGCGACGGCCGTCAGCTCGGCCATGATGGCCTCCGGCGATCAGGCGCGTACATACTGGATGACAGGCTGCGCCGCGGTTTCAATATCCGCCACATTGGCGGCGATCAGCTCTCCGCGCTGGTAGAGATACTCCACATGGGCGCCCGCCTCTTCCAGCGCCAGCAGGACGTGGTAGCTCTCCACGCGGCCGAACAGGTCGTGACTGATTTCGGCGGTCGTCTTTGGCTCTGTGCAGCTGTCCAGCACGACGTTTAGGCGTTGGTCGTGGGCTTGCTTGATCTCGGCCACGCGCCCGGGAATATCGCTGATCGGCGCTTCGTGTCCGCCCAGGCCGAGGTTGATTCCCTCGACGGTGCTGATGGCATCGAGCGAGGCCAGGTAGTGGGCCAGCCCCATATGGTTGGTAATGCTCTCCGGCGCCTGATGGGGGGTCGTGCGAGAGAGGACGTGGTCGGCCGTCAGCAGGATGTCGTCTATGCGCAGGCAAACCTGTCCGGGGCAGTGGCCGGGCATATGATAGACGTCGATGTCGCCGACGGTTTTTTCGCCACCAGCCAGCAGAAACTGGACCGGGGTGGAGCGGTAGTAGGTCTTGCCGAAGTGGTAGACACTCATCAGCGCTGCGCGATGCTTTTCGTCGACGCCGGCTTCGGCCAGGAACGTTTCCAGACGACGGGAAGCGACGACGACACGCTCCTCATGGTTGGACAACACACGCCGATCGAGGATGTGGACGCCGACCGGCGCGGCGGTGAACTGCCGCACAAAAGGCAGCCCGCCGTAATGGTCGATATGGCCGTGGGTGATCAGGATAGTGTCGATGTCGGCCAGGGTCAGGGAGGCGCCAAATGTCTCGCCGATCGCCGTCATGCCGTCAATCAGATGCTCGTTGGCTTGCTCCATGCCCGAGCCGCAGTCAACCAGAATGTGCTGCTCACCATCGCTAATCACGTATATGTTGTTGACCAGAGTGGCAAAAGAGCGCACCTGAAATTGATAGATGATGCGCCCGGCCGAGGTGACGAACCGTTTGGCCCCGTCCATCAGGTCACCTGCCTGTCGCCGGTACTGACGCCCCGGTACAGCGCCTGTTCGACAACAGCCGCCAGCCGCTCCACCGCAGTGTGAAGCTCGCTGAATGTATTGTAGAGAGGGGAGAGGCCGAGGCGGATGTTGTCCGGCTGCCGGAAGTCGGGCAGCACGTTCAGGTCGTCGATCAGCACCCTGGCAATGCGGGCGCCCTCGTCGTGGCCCAATGAAACGTGCGAGCCGCGCAGACTGCTGTCGACTGGCGAGTTGAGCCGGTAGCCAAGAGGCTCCAGCCTTGCCCGCCACAGGGCAACCAGATAGTCGCTCAGCCGCACCGATCGCTCTCGCACCCGGTCCATGCCCGCTTCCAACAGCATGTCGATGCCCGGTTCGACGGCCGACAGTGACAGGATTGGCGGCGTGCCGGTCAGGAACTGCTGGATGCCGGGGGCAGGCGTATAGGTAAGGTCGAAGTCGAACAGATCTTCCTGGCCCATCCAGCCGGACATCGGATTGCGAAGGCGATCCTGCCACGCTTCAGCCACGTATATGTAGGCCGGAGCGCCGGGGCCGCCGTTGAGATATTTATAGGTGCAGCCCACCGCCAGATCGGCATTGGCTCCGTTGAGGTCCACCTGAACTGCTCCGGCGGAGTGGCTCAGGTCCCAAAGCATGAGCGCTCCCGCTTCGTGAGCGACGGCCGTCATGGCCGCCATGTCGTAGCTGTAGCCGCTCTTAAAGACAGTGTGGGAGAGGGTGACGAGGGCAGTGTCATCGTCGATGGCGGCTTTCAGCGTGTCGACCGGCCCGTGAATGCCGTCGGTCGAGGGCACGACCACAATCTCGTGCCGGTTGCCTAACAGCCGCGCAATGCCCTGCAAAATGTACAGGTCGGAGGGGAAGTTCAGATTGTCGGTCACGATCTTGTGTCGGGCGGGCTGGGTCTCCAGCGCAGCGACGACCAGCTTGAATAGATTGACCGATGTGGAGTCGGCCATAATCAGTTCGCCGGGCTGCGCGCCGAGCAAGCGGCCGATCTTGCTGCCGATGCGGCTGGGCGCTTCCATCCAGCCTTCGTTCCAACTGCGAATCAGGCGATCGCCCCATTCGCGCTCGATGGCGTCTTGTAGTCGCGCCGTCGTCAGCCGGGGCAGGCGGCCCAGCGAGTTGCCGTCCAGGTAAAGCAAGTCAGGATCGGAATGGACGAACTGCTTCCGATAGATGAGCAGGTCATCGGCTTCGTCAAGAGACCGGGCATAGGCGGCGCTGAGATCGATAGGCATGGCGCTCCAGATTGGTGCAGGGAGTGGCTGCTAGTCGAGGCGGCGCAGTACGGCGCGGACGGGACTGCCGTCGCCCCCCACCACGCGGAGGGGAAACGCTGACAGCTCATACAGCCCGTCAGCCGCCTGGCTCAAGTCAAGCCCTTCCATGATGAGGATGCCGTTGCGGTGCATGGCGTGGTGGCCTGGCAGTTCTTTGCTGTCGGATGCATCCATCGACGGCCCATCCGCACCGTAGAGGACAATGCCCTGCTCGCCGAGTAAGTCGGCCAGCTCCGGGCTGGGGTAAGCAAACCCGGGATGAAAGACTGTCTGATCCCACCCGCTGGCTGGAGAGTGGACCAGCAGGCGTGGAGCCAGCGAGAAGTCGACGCCTGCAAAGTCATCCGGCGTCAATGGTCCGCTCGCTTTGCTGACGGTCACGACCTGGGCGGGTCCCCAGTAGGCGGACAGCTCGACTTCATGCATACGCAATCCGTTGTCGTCAAAATGAAACGGCGCGTCTACGTGGGTGCCGATGTGGGCGCTGATGGTCAGGGTGGTGAGGTTGACCGTATCGCCCTGGGCCAGAATCTGTTTGGCCTCTTTGCGGAACGGTGTGTCGCCCGGCCAGGGGGCGGTGGACGCCTGGAGCGGGCGGCTAATGTCGATCAGTCGTGCGGGCATCGTCAGGTTCCTCCGATGGCAATGAAGCTAAACTGTAAGCATGCGGAGTATAGGGAGTCCATTGGGACGTGTCAATCTGGCCGGAGAGCCGCTTCTTGCCGCTGTCGGCCTACGGCGAGCGGGCCTCGATGATGAGCGGTCCCCTACTGCCCGGCAGGGCGGTGGGCACATGCCGGGCACCTGTGGCACAATATGACGTTTATGAACAGGTCTCATCGAACCTTCCTGGCGACGCTGGCCATCGTGGCTTTGCTGACCGTGGCCGGATTGACTGCTCTGGCCCAGGATAGCGGCCGCTTGCTGATGCCAGTTGTCCTGCGCGGCCCCATCTCTTCCGGCACGCCGCTGGCGCGCGTCAACTTCCAGCCACTGGGGGCAGTCGTGCCAGATGGATACACGCCCGACTTTGGGCTGGCATATGGCATCGTCCCCGGAGGTCTTGCCTACGGGTGGAACAGCGACAACAGCGCCACGACGCGAGAGCGGGACTCGGCGTTTGCGTATGACCAGCGATATGACACGCTGATCCACATGCAAAAAGAAGAGAACCCGTTTGCGGTGTGGGAGATTGCAGTGCCGCCGGGCACGTACGAGGTCTATGTCGTGGCCGGGGATCCGGCATTCTATGACGGTTACTTCCGCATGGCGGCCGAAGGGGTTCTGGTGGTGGACGGCCAGCTGTCGGAGCGTCGTCGCTTTGTTGATGGCATCGTTACCGTGACGGTCACCGACGGCCGACTGACAATCACCAACGCCGCGGGCGCCGAGAACAATAAGCTGGCTTTCGTCGAGATTTACAGTCAGAGCGGCGGCCCGCTGCCGACCGCGACGCCATCCCCGCCGCCGGTTACCCCGTCACCTACTGTGACCCCGTCACCTACTGTGACCCCGTCACCTGCTCCTCCTGGTCAGATGACGGAAATGCGCGGCCTGTGGGTGACCCGTTTCGACTGGACCAACTTTAGTCGCCCGGCCGACCCGGCGCGGATCGACCAGATTGTCGATGACGCGGCCAACGCCGGCTTCAACGCTATCTTTTTCCAGGTGCGCGGATCGGCCGACGCCTATTACACGCCCGGCCTGGAGCCGTGGGCACAGCGTGTCAGCGGCGGGACGTTGGGGCAGGAACCGAACCCGCTCTGGGATCCGCTGGCCTACTTCGTGGAGAAGGCACATGCGCGGGGCATCCAGCTGCACGCTTACATCAACGTCCATCCCGTGTGGGACAACTGCGCCGAGCCGCCCCCGGCCACGACGCCGACCGGACTCTACTACCTGCTGCGTGACGCCTATGGCGAGACAAACGGCACAGTCAACGCTCTGCAGTGGACGGCCGCCGACGAACCGCATTGCAGCGCCTACTGGCGCTTCTCGCCCGCCGCAGCGGTGGCCAATGAGCATGTCGTTTCCGTGTCGGCCGATCTGGTCAATCGCTACGCCATCGACGGCATCCATCTCGACCACGTTCGCTACGGCGGCGGGACGCTCTCCTGCGATCCGGTCAGCGAAGCGGCCTATGGCGCACCCTGTTTCGGCAACAACGGCCAGACACCGTATGACGAATGGCAGCGCCAGCAGATCAACGGCCTGGTGCAGGATATCTATGAGGACGTCATTCTGCCCGCTCGCCGGCAGGTTATGTTGTCGGCGGCCGTCTGGCCCATCTACCGCGACTACTGGGGTTGGGGCGTTCGCGACGGGTACAGCTACTACTACCAGGACTCCCAGGCGTGGATCAAGAGTGGTTACATCGACACCATTTCGCCGATGATCTATCCCGGCTCCACCAACTGCCCCGATGACAGCTTCTGGTCGCAGAGCCGGTGGCAGACGCTGGTGACCGACTTCCAGGCCAATCGCGGGGGGCGCTATGTTGTGCCCGGCATCGGTACCGCTTACTGCGATTTCTCCGAGATTGAATGGCGCATCAACAAGGCGCGCGAGCTGGGCACGGCCGGGCACGCGCTGTTCTCCTATTCGGCGCTGTCGGCCAACGCCTACTTCGACGACCTGGCAGCCGGGCCGTACGCCCTGCCTGCCGTCGTTCCGCCCATCACCTGGCACGAGTAGGTCCGCGCGGCGCCCTGAACTTCGTATGGACGATCAACACGACCCACCGGCAGAGTATGAGCATCTGCGCGCCCTGGCCACGCTGCGAGAGCAGCCGTTCACATCAGACGTGCCGGTCATTGGCGGTCTGATCGTCTGGTTCCGGAGCGCCTGGAACAACGTCGCGACCAAATGGTATGTACAGCCGATTATCACGCAGCAGACGGCCTTCAACGAGACCGTCGTCGACAAGCTGGAAATTGACAGGCAGAGCGTGCGGGATGACCTTGCTGAATCAGGGCGGCGGTTAAGGAAGCGGAAAGCGCGGCCGCCATGCTGGACGGCCGTCTGGTCGACCAGGACAGGGACCAGGTGCAGACGATCCACGACCTGGGTGAACTGGCGGCGCAGTTGACGGCGCTGCGCGGCGCGATTGCGGCGCTGGAGGCGCGTCTGGTCCGGCTGGAGGGCGACAACGACTGAGCGCGGACGTCATGGCGGATCCATTGCGAATTGCCTACTTCAGCCCGCTGCCGCCGGCGCGCAGCGGCATTGCCGACTACAGTTGGGAACTACTGCCCTATCTGGCCGCCCAGGCTGACCTGACCGTCTTCAGCGATGATCTCGAAGCGGCCGTTCCTGATGGGGTTGGTTTGCAGTCTCTAGTGAGCTTTCCGCAGGCTCGGTGGCAGTACGACACAGCTCTCTATCAGGTGGGCAACAGCGCGCACCACACGGCCATCTACAAGATGGCCACCCGTTTTCCGGGGGTTGTCGTGCTCCACGACTACTTTCTCCATCACTTCATTGCCCATACGACAACTGGCGCCGGCAGCTATCCGGCCTACGCTCGCGAACTCCGTTATGCGTTGGACAAGGATGGCTATGCTCGCGAAAAGGCGATCCGGTTGGGCCAGGAGCCGCCACCGCTTTTTGAACTACCTCTCAATGATCGCCTGCTCGATGTCAGCCTGGGCACAATTGTCCACAGTGACTTTGTTGCCCGGCAGATCGGTGCCAGGAATTCGAACGCGCACGTGGCCGTGGTGCCCCAGCTGATTGTCTCCCGGGAGGGCCGCTCACGCCGACCAGATATGGGGCTGGATGAGGACGTCATCCTGTTTGTGATGGCGGGGCAGGTGACGGAAGCGAAGCAGCTGCCACGTGTTCTGCGAGCCATTGCCGCACTGAACGTGCAGGGTATGCCTGCCCATCTACTGATTGTGGGCGAGATCTTGCCGGAAGTAGAACTTGCCGCGCTGCTTGCGCAGACGGAGACGGCGGCACACATTACCACGCTGGACTTCGTTGAATCGCTCGACGAGTTTGTCAACTGGATCGCCACAGCCGACGTGGTTATCAATCTGCGCTATCCGACACTGGGGGAGACCTCCAGCGCAGCACTGCGAGCGCTCGACCAGGGACGGCCGCTTATCGTCTACGACCACGGCTGGTACGCCGAGCTGCCGGACGGCATGGGGCGAAGGTCGCGCCGCTGGATGACGAGGCATTGCTGAAGGCGATGCTGGCGCTGGCGGCTGATCCTGACCAACGGGCCAAGATGGGCGACGCCGCACGCGCCTATGTGGATCGCACGGCCCGCCCGGAAACCGTGGCGGACTCGTACGTGCAGTTCCTGCGCCAGCTTCAGGCGAGGTGGTTGCGCGGTGGGTGAGTGGGGCGGCTTGGCTCTCATTGCCGGCGCGTCGTTGATCCTTGGCTGGCTGATCGTTATCCAGTTCACGCGTGATGCTCGCCTCTCGCTGCCCACAGGATTTACCAGTCTGACGCTGGGTGTCATCGGGACCGGTTGGCTGGCGCTGATTCTGGCGGAGTTCAACCGTTACTCGCCGGTGGCGTGGCTGGCGGCGGTGCTGCTGGCTGTGGGCCTGCTCGTCGGGCTGACCCTGTGGCGACAGCGCAGCGGCCGTTGGGCGGCCGCCCCGAACGCAGCGACAGGCCGAGGCGAGCCGCTGTTTCCTGCGCTGCCGCGGTGGGTCGAGCCGCTTTTTCTGGCCGGTTGGCTGCTGGTTGCCGGCTGGCTGTTCCTTCGCCCCCACGAGTACGTGGCGGGTGCTTCTGACGCTGGCGTTTATGTAAACTTATCCGCGTCTATCGACCGGGTGGGCGGTTTCCTGATCGACGATCCAGGGTTGGCCGAGCTGCCGGAGGCATTGTACCCGTCCCTTCTACGACCGCTACCCGATAACCCTGTTGCGCCGAGCTACTTGCTGCCCGGTTTCTATGTCATCGGCGAGCCTGCGGGAGAGATTACGCCGCAGTTCTACCCGCTGCACCCATTGTGGCAGGCGGTAGCCTTTGGCCTGGCCCAGCCGCCGGGTGAGTGGGGCAACGCGCCCGCCAGCGATGTGACGTCGGGCGTGGCGGCGGCGCTGCGCATGAGCGGTGTGTGGGCTCTGTTGGGGTCATTGGCGGTCTATATGACGGTGCGCCAGTACGCGGGGTGGGAAACGGCCGCGCTTGCTCTGGTCGCGCTCTCGCTGACGGCGCTGCAGGTCTGGTTTGCCCGGTACCCAACGACCGAGATGTTGACCCAGTACTTGCTGTGGGCGGGGCTGTTCGCGTTGTCGCTCTGGCTGGCGGGCGACGGCCCCGCGTCGTTGTGGGCACTGCTGGCGGGCGCGGCGCTGGGCCAGGTCTTTCTGGTGCGCATCGACATGCTGGTCATTGTGCCTGTGTTGGGCCTTCTGGTGGTATGGCTTGTGTTTGGCGGCCGTCGGGCTGTGGCCGACCGGACCAGCGTGGCCTGGTTTATCGCGCCGCTGGGCCTCTTCATTGCCCACTCCCTGCTGCACGGTTACTGGCAAAGCCGCCCCTACTTCGTCGTCCATACCGGCCTCGGTGTGCAGCTCCTGCAAACGAACTGGCTCATTCCGGCGGTGGCCATCGCCGCGGCGGTGGTGGGGGTGTGGATGGTGCGGCGGTGGGGTGGGCGGCTCTTTGAAGCGGGCCAGCCGTACTATCGTGTCGCGCTTGGCGCGTTGGTGGCGGTCACCCTGGTGTTTGCGCTCTATGGCTGGTTTGTGCGCCCGGTCGTCGGCGAGACGATGTCCCGGCCCGATGCGTTCAGCGAGGTGACAATTCCCTTGCTCGACCATCTGAACTGGCCCCGACTTGGCTGGTATTTGTCGCCGGTCGGACTGGCACTTGGCGTGGCCGGAACGTGCCTCCTCATTTGGCGGATGAACCGGCGGATGGCGCTGGTGCTGGCCGTCGGCGCCCTGTTTGCTGTCGTCTATCTGTGGCGGCTGCAAGCCAACCCGCACCAGGTGTACGCCATGCGCCGCTTTGTGCCGGCCGTGGTGCCGTTCCTGACGGTGGCGTCGGCTATCTTCATTGGCTGGTTGGCCCGGCAGCAGGCCGGGTGGATCCGGGGCGTGGCGGTGGTGCTGGCTGTGGCCTGGCTGGGCGGCCTGGCATGGTCGGCGCGGGGCTTTGTCTCCCAGGTCGATTATGCGGGCCTGACGGCCGAGCTACAGGGGTTCAATGCAACGCTCGATCCGGAGTCGGTTCTGCTGTTCGACGACCCGGCTCCCATTGGGCAGGGGGATTTCTTCGGCACACCGCTCAAGTTCCTGTTTGGACATGAGCCTTACACAGTGCGCGACAAGTCGACACTCGATGAGACTGCGTTGGTTGATACGTTGGAACTCTGGCACAATATGGGGCGGTCGGTCTACTGGATCGGCGATCCCGCATGGCTGGCCGAGCAGGGTCTGGCGCATGACACCCGGACGCATACGCTGACGAGCCAGCATCTGGAATCAACCTACGACCACAAACCAGCAGCTATTGTGCCGGACGTGTGGCAGTTGACCGTATCCAGGTTGACCGCGCCAGACGGATAAGGTTGCGAGGAGTAGCGAGAGTGACTGAACAAACGACGACTCCGGAAGCGGAAGTCAACATCGAACAGATTATGCAGGAGATCAGGCAGCAGATTGTCGCCAGACGTGCTGCGCTCTATCCGGATTCCGGCATCGACATTGCCGTCACCGGCCAACGCTTTTCTCCTGAGTTCTACGAGAGCCTCTACCAGGCGCGACTGGCGCTAGACGACTACCGGATTCCTGTGCTTGTCAGCAAGTCGACCACGCCGCTGATTGGCGGCCTGATTGACTGGGTGCGAGGCAAGTTTCATGAACTTGTGTCGTATTATGTCAATCAGAGCGCTGCGCGACAGGTAGCAGCTGCCAACCATCTCCTGCGGGCAGTCAGTCTGCTGGCAGAAGAGCTGGACGAGCCGGCGGCGGCGACGGATGACTAGACGGGCGTGCGGGCGGGGCCATCTTCTATCATGACGATTGTGACATTTGTTGTGCCCTGGTATGGACCGGATGTGCCGGGCGGGGCGGAGGCGGAAACGCGCCGCACTGCGCAGCAGCTTCAGGCTGCCGGTCTGACCGTCGAGGTCCTGACAACGTGCACGCGCGATGTCTACGCCGACTGGGGGCGCAACTACCATTCGCCGGGCATTACAACTATCGACGGGATTACCGTGCGCCGGTTTCCGGTGGAGCCGCGCGATCGGGCGGGTTTTGACCAGATCAACATCCGCCTTATGCACGGGCTGCCCATCCCCAGGGCGGACGAGAGCGTCTTCATGGAGCAGATGATTCGGTCGCCGGAGCTGCTGGCGTTTATCGCTGCCAACTGCGACGATCGCCTGTTCATCTTCAGCCCGTATCTTTTTTCGACCACCTACTATGGGGCGCAGATTTGCCCGGAGCGGTCGATCATCATTCCCTGCCTGCACGACGAAAGCTACGCTCATTTGAACATCTACCACGATGTTCTGCCTGCGGCGCGCTCGCTGGCGTTCTACGCTTCGGCCGAGAAAGAGCTGGCCGACCGATTGTTCCCGCCTGACGACGGCCAGATTCGAACAGTGTTGGGGGCAGGGGTTGATATTGACGCGGCGGATACGGCCGACGGCGAGCGCTTCCGGCGCACCTATGGGCTGGACGGGCCATTCGTGCTCTACGCCGGACGGCGCGAGGCGGGCAAGAACACACCGCTGCTGCTGGAGCAGTGGGCGCGTTTTCGCCAGAGCGAAGGAAAAGACCGGGATGTCAAGCTGGTGCTCATCGGTCCGGGCGAGGTGCAGATTCCTGAGGCGGCCGCCGGCAGTGTGATCGACCTGGGCTTTGTGCCCGCGCAGGACAAGCAGGATGCATTTGCAGCGGCCGATCTGTTTATCATGCCGTCGGTCCATGAGAGCTTCTCCATTTCGCTGATGGAAAGCTGGCTGGCCGAGACGCCCGCGCTGGTCCACGGGGCGTGCGCCGTCACCCGCGAGCATTGTCGTGAGTCCAACGGTGGATTGTACTTTGAGGAGTACGACGAGTTCGCGGCCACGCTGCTCTATATTCTTGACCACCCGGATGAAGCGGCGCAGATGGGGCGGCAGGGACGGCAGCATGTGTTGGCTACCTACGATTGGGATGTTGTCATTCCCCGCTATCTGGCGCTGTTCGAGGCGGTGTTGGCGGAATGAGCCAGGCACGACTGCGCGTGAGCTTGATGACGGCGGGTCTGTCGCCAGGCGACGCCATCAGCAACTACATGGTGACGCTGGCCCGCATCTTGCGCGGCTGGGGCGCTCAGGTTTCGCTGTACGCAGATTTTATTGCGCCGGAGTTCCAGTCGATGGCCCAGCCGTCGCGCCTCTATCCGGCGTTTGGCGATGGCTTGCTCTGGTACCATTACTCCATTTTTGCCGACAACGTCCACCAGGCGGCCGCCAGCACCGACTTTACGATTATGGACTATCATGGCATCTGTCCGCCGGCGTTGTTTGCCGGCCAGAACGCCCATCTGGCCCAGTTGTGCGAGACGGGCCTGGCGCTGCTCCCGTCACTCCACGACCAGTTCGACCGCTTCATCGTACATTCTGAAGATTCGCGGCGGGTCCTGCATGAGGCCGGGTTTGCTCCGGAGCGAACTGAGAAGCTGTATCTGCCGGTCGACACGGCTCGGCTGCTGCAGGCGAGCGATGCCGGGTTAGCCGCTTCCCTTTCCCAGGTGGCCTATCTGTTGATGGTCGGACGCATTGTGCCCCAGAAAGATGTGGTTGCCTTGCTGGAGATCTTCGCTCACTTGAGCCGGATGCGGCCTGACATCTCCCTTATTCTCGCGGGCACGCGCGACCAGACGCCCGACTATCAGCGCGAGCTGGACCAATTGGTGCGCCGGCACGGGCTGGCGGATCGCGTCTTGTTCACCGGACAGGTCAACAATCCAGCTGTGCTGGCTGAGTTGTATCGCCACGCGGACCTGCTGGCGGTGACCTCAGAGTGGGAGAGCTTCTGTGTGCCCATTGCCGAAGCGCTGTCGTTTGGCGTCCCGGCGGCCGTTCAGAACCAGCCGCCCATGACGGAGATCGCGGGCGCAGGCGGCATCACGTTCGACAAGCGCGACCCGGCTGCGGCGGCACGGGCCATCCACGGCTTACTCGCGGACGACGCGGCGGGTCGGGCCATGTCGGCTGCGGCCCGGCAGCAGGCCACGCTGTATACCGACACCACACTGGCTGCCAACTTGCAGCGCTACTTGTCCGGTCTGTTGGTGGCGGGGGCGTTTGCATGAGCGTCTCGCGGCCACGACGGATCGCCATCGTCGTCCAGCGGTATGGGGTTGAGGTCAACGGTGGCGCGGAACTGCTGGCCCGCTGGGTTGCGGAGCAGCTCGCCGCGGCGGGCGACGAGGTCCATGTCCTGACGACCTGCGCCCAGGATTATGTGACCTGGGCGGATGTGTATCCGCCGGGCGAGAGCGAGTTAAACGGCGTGTGCATCCATCGCTTTCGTGTCGATTCGCCGCGTGACTGGCCCCGCCACCAGCAGCAGACGGCGCGCATCTTTCAATACCCGCGCACACTGTTCGACGAACTGACCTGGGTGCGCGACCAGGGGCCGTACTCATCCGAGCTGCTGCATGAGATTGCCCGGCGCTACCGGACGACCGACGCCTTCATCTTCTTCACGTTTCATTACGCCACCACCTTCTTCGGACTGCCGCTGGTTTCTGACAAGGCGCTGCTGGTGCCCACGGCCCACGACGATGCGTTCCTGACAATGCCTATCTTTCGCCAACTGTTCCATCTGCCGCAGGGCATCATTTATCTAACCGAGCCCGAGCAGGCCGCCGTGGAGCGCACCAGCCACAACAGCCATGTGCCGCATCGTGTGGCGGGCATGCATGTGTCTGTGCCGGACGATGTCTCGGCGGATCGATTCCGGGCCAGGTACGGCATCGACGGGGAGTTTTTGCTCTACGTCGGCCGAATCCACGAATCGAAGAATGTGCCGGAACTGCTCGACTATTATGAGCGGTTTGTCAGCGAATACGCTGGAAGAGACGAGCCGCCGCCCAGGCTGGTGCTGTTGGGCAAATCCCATATCGACCTGCCGCAGCGCCCGGACATTGTGCCGCTCGGCTTCGTGCCGGACGAGGATAAGTTTGACGCCCTGGCTGCGGCTGCGGTGCTGCTGCAGCCGTCCGCCAACGAGAGTCTGTCGATCATCACGCTGGAGGCGTGGGCGATGGGAACGCCCGTGCTGACGACCGGAAACAGCGCCGTGGTCAAGCAGTTAGCCCGGGCCAGCAACGGCGGGTTGTACTACCACACCTACGATGAGTTCTCCATCGCCCTGGAGCGGCTGCTTGGTTCAGCCTCGATGCGGGCGCGGTTGGGCAGCCAGGGGAGGCGCTTCGTGGAGGCCAATTTCCAGGCCGACGCCGTCATAGCCCAATACAACGTTCTGTTAGAATCCTTGAATGATCGCCCCCAACGCGATTGAGACGGTTATAATCCCGCGTCCTGCGTGGGCGGAACGCCTGCGATAGACACGAGTCACAGGCCAACTAATCCAAGGAGCGGGGATTGTATGACCATTCTAAGGTTAGGTAAGCTTGCCGGGTTCCTTATCGCACTGATGTCGGTTTCTTCAGTTGCTGCCTGGCAGTCACAACCCGCGACAACCGCGGCACAGATTGAACCGAAGTGGGTGGTACCGCTGCCTACACGCGCTTGCTCCTCGGCCGCCCTGCAAGGCAACTGCCATGTTAGCTCTCCGGTGGTGGCGGACATGAACGGCGACGGCCGCCAGGATGTCGTCGTGGCCACCAATAAGGGGCACGTACTGGCTGTATCCGGGACCGGTGCGGTGCTGTGGGATCGCGATACAGCTCCCTTGTTTGGGCGACCGGGCGGCTCCCAGTCGATTGCCTCATCGCCCGCCGTGGCGGACCTCGACGGTAACGGAACGCTGGAGGTGGTTGTGGGGACCGGCGTTCTTGAGACCGGCTGTACGCCGGGCGGCGTGGTCGTCCTGGACAGCGCCGGTCGCAAATTTGGCAAGTGGCCTGTATCTACCTTCGATAACAACGTACCTCCCAGCAACTGTCCGGATCCGGTCTTTGCCACGCCAGCGTTGGGCGATCTGGATAATGATGGGGATCTGGAGATTGTCGTCGGCAGCTTCGATACGCGCATCTACGCCTGGCACCATGACGGGTCACGAGTGGACGGGTTCCCGGCCAAGAGCCATTTGTATGACAAATATGGTTGGGCGAATATGCGCGAGAATCTGGCCGACACTGTGTGGAGTTCGCCTGCGTTGGCCGATATGGATGGCGACGGGTTTCTGGACATTGTGATCGGCACCGATGAGGGCGACATGGACAGCCGCAACGGCGGCCTGGACTGGACGTGTCCCTACCGGCTGCCGAGCAACTTGCCCGCCGGCTACTGTGGCGGGGCGCTGTATGCCTATGACCGTCATGGCGAATTCTTGCCCGGCTATCCACGCCAGATTCTGGAGATTATCCAATCCTCTCCGGCAATCGTTGACGGCGACGGCGATGGCCGTCCAGAGGTATTCGTGGGCACTGGCAGCTTCTATCGTAACGTCAGCCCCGACCGTCCGACTTACGGGTTCCGCGTGTTTGGCTGGCAAGGGGACGGCCGTGACGTGTCCGGTTGGGAAGGCGGGCGCCCCACAAGCAATGTTGTGCCCGGATCCCCGGCGATTGGCAACATCTCCGGTGACAGCCGCCCGGAGATCATTGTCCCGGGGCTCGGCGGCAAGTTGTATGCCTGGCATCACAATGGCGCACGGGTCGCCGGCTTTCCTATGACGCCGCTCAATCTCTTCGGCAGCAGCTCCCGGCAGGACGTGGGCAAAGGGGTCGTGCTCGGTGACTACGATGGAGATGGCCTGATGGAGATCTTCCTGACGCTGGGTTGGTCGGTGGTGGTCATCGACGGCGACGGCCGTATCCTGACGAACACGAACTTCCCGGACGATCAGACAGCGCCGTTCTACTACACCGACGGTCTCTTCCAGAACAACCCCACGCTGGGAGATATTGATCAGGATGGTCAGTTGGAACTGATCGCCCACAACAGCAAGCTGTATGCGTGGGATTTGCCAAACGGCGCGGTCCAGAGCGACTGGCCCTCGTTCCGGGGCGATGCCGCTCGAACGGGCACCATCCTGCCGAGGACGATGTCGGTGACGCCGCGTACCATCGAGGCCGTCCTGGTTGCCCGCAGCAGCCAGGAAAGCCAGCAGACGATTACAATTCGTGTGCCAGGCGTTGAATTCAACTGGTCGCTTGACATAACTGGGTCAGGTGGCGCACTTTCTACGGACCGTGATCAGGGCACTGCCAGGAACAGCGCCGACGTCGCCGTCAAGATCACGGCTCCATCGGGATCACAGCCTGGCATTTACAATGTCGGTCATATTGACATTTCGGCCACCGCCGGTGGGCAGACGATTCAGCCGGAGATCATTCGTATTCCGGTGCAGCTGACGCTCATCCGCGCCGAGAGCGACCTGTTCATGCCGGTTGTGAGCAGCGGCTCAGGCCGGTAGCCGCGCCACCGGGCCAGGAGGTTTCGTGCATATCGCGCTGGTCACTCCTTCTTATGTGCCGGTCCCGGGTGGCGGGGAGCGGTATGTGGCCGTGTTGGCTCGCGAGCTGGCCGCCGCCGGCCATCGTATCAGCGTAGTGACGAGCATGGCTACGCGCGAAGCCGATTTCTGGCGGGGTCGCCGGTCCGGGAGCTGGGCCGACGATGGCCACCAGCCGGGCATCACCGTCTGGCGTACGCCCCTGCAGCCGATGCCGGGCGGGCGCCGGGGGCTGCTTCTGTGGCGCAAGGCGATGGTGGTTACGTCTGCGCTGCCCGGCGACCAGGCCGGCCGCCTGGCCCACATGGCTGGACGTGTGCCCCATCTGGCCGAGTTCGACCGGACGCTGGCAGCGCTGGAGGATGTGGACCTGGTGCATGCGTTCAACGTATCCTGGGAAGGGGCGATGGTGGCGGCCCACCGCTACGCCACCGAACACGACATTCCGCTCGTCATCACGCCGTTCGCCCACTTTGGCAGCGGTCCGGACGACCGGGTGGCACTGAACTCGACGATGGCCCACCAGATGCAGATGATGGCAGACGCGGCAGAAGTGATGGTGCTGACGGCCGCCGAGGAGTTGGGGCTGGTGGCCCGCGGTTTGCCCCTGGAGCGTATTCGCGTCATTGGCGGCGGGCTGGACGAACCGACGAAGCAGCCCGATCTACCCGCGCCCAAACGTATAGCCGGTCAGTCGATACCCTCCGACTACATTCTCTTTCTGGGACGGGCCTCATTTGATAAGGGCGCTATCCATGCGGCCGAAGCGGTGCGGGACCTGCGGCGCGCCGGACGAGATGTCACGGTCGTGCTGGCCGGCTCGCCCACCGACGAGTTCGACCACTACTTTAGCAACCTGCGCCCGGACGAGCGCGCCGGGATTATCCCCCTCGGCATCGTGTCGGAGTCAGAGAAGCAGCAGCTGCTGGCGCATATGTCGCTCCTGCTGCTGCCCTCGCGCTCTGAGTCGCTGGGATTGACCATGCTGGAGGCGTGGGCTTATGAGCGGCCAGTCATCGGCGCGAACGCCGGCTCCATTCCCCATGTTGTCACCGATGGGTACGACGGGCTGCTCATCCCGTTTGGGGATGTGTCCGCCCTGGCCGAAGCGATCATCCAGATAGTGGATGATCCCGAGCTGGCTGCCAGTATGGGCCGGCGAGGCCAGGCCAAGGTGGAGGCTGAGTTCGGCTGGCCAGCCGTCGCCGAGCGCGTTCTGAGCGGCTACCAGGCGATCCTGGGCCATGTGACGGACAACGAGTCCGGGGCCGGCTGATGAAGATCCTGCACGTTGTCCACCAGTATCTGCCCGAGCATGTGGCGGGCACAGAACTGTATACGCAGATGGTGGCGGAAGCCCAGGCGGCAGCAGGCCACACCGTCTCCGTCTTTACGCCTACATCCGTTGCGGGACACGGCCCTGCCAACCCAGCCAGTGAGTCAGGCGTTGCCATATTCCGGGTCAGTTGTCCCGCCGGGAGCGCGGCGGCCGTTTTTGCGCGGACATTTCGCCAGCCGGATCTGGCGGCGGCGTTCGCAGAGGTGGTCGCGATCACCCAGCCTGACTTCGTCAACGTTCAGCATATGATGGGGCTGCCAGTCGCACTGCTCGACAGTCTGCGCGATGCGGGGATTCCCTACGCGCTAACCCTCCATGACTACTGGTACCCATGCGCCAACGCCCAACTCATCACCAACTACGATGGCACGCTCTGTGTCGGGCCGGATGGGCGGCATGAGAACTGCGCCCGCTGTGCGTTGGCGCGGGCCGGGGTAAGCAGCGTGGCCCCGTTGTTGGCCGGGGTAGCCCCGCTGATGCGGCGGCGAGGCCGGCTGATGCAGGAGCTTTTCGCCAGGGCCGCCATCGTCTTTGCCCCCACGCCGTTTGTGCGCGATCTGTATGCAGAGCTTGGCTACCCGTCTGACCGGGTTGTTGTGCGGCCGAAAGGGTTGGACAGGCCGCCGGAGATTGACCAGTCGCTGGCCAACTGGCGCAAGCGAGAGCCGGGTGCTCCTTTGCACATCGGCTATCTTGGCAGCCTCAGCCCGCAGAAGGGCGTTCATATTCTGATCGAGGCGGTCAACCAGCTGCCCGATCTCTCGGTGCGCCTGACCATCTATGGTGACTTGACGGTTATGCCGGCGTACGCCGCCGAACTGCAGGAGCTGGTCGACCATCCGGGCACTGTGTTCGCTGGGCCGGTGGCGCGCGGTGCTGTCTGGGAGACGCTGGCCCGGATGGATCTGATGGTGGTGCCTTCGCTGTGGTACGAAGCCGCCCCGACGACGATTCGCGAGGCGTTTGCCGTCGGTCTGCCGGTGGTCGCGTCCAATCTGGGCACCATGCCCGACCTGGTGGTTGAGGGGCGCAGCGGTCGTCTCTTTCCGCCTGGCGACAGCGCAGCGCTGGCGACGATTCTTCGCAACCTGGCGGACAGCCCGGAACGCCTGGCGACCCTCGCGGCGGGCGTTGAGCCGGACCGTTCGATGCAGGCCCATGTGGCCGATTTGCTCGCGGCGTACACTCACGTTCTCGGCGGCGCAGGCCTGCCGGCGGGTGGCCCGACTAGATGAGAATCGCGGCTAGCGGTCGGCAGCAGGCATAAATCGACTATAATTGCCGATTGTTATGAGTTTGGTAGCTCGGACGCACGCGCCGGGCCGCCGCCAATGAGCAAGCCGCTGCCATGAATGCTGACCTTCAACCCCTGAGCGAAGAGACCACAGCGCCTGAGTACGTCTTCGACGCTGATGCGCCGCGACGCGCCCTGTCTGATCGCTGGGAGGAGCTGCTCGCGTACCGCTACCTGCTTCGCAATCTGGTTGTGCGCGATCTGAAAGCCCGCTACAAGAACTCGGTCCTGGGCATTCTGTGGAGTGTGCTCAACCCGCTCTTCCTGATGGTCGTGTTCACCGTGCTGTTCAGTGTGATGGGCAACAATCAGATTCGGGATTATCCGATATTTGTGCTGGTGGGCCTGATTCCCTGGAACTTCTTCAACGGCTCCATGATAAGCGGCACGACGTCTGTGACGGGGAACTCGTCGCTCATCAAGAAAGTCTACTTCCCGCGAGAGCTGATGCCGACGTCGGCCCTGCTCTCCAATCTCGTGAACTTTGGCTTCTCCTTCGTCGTCCTGATCGTCTTCCTCTATATCTTCGGCATCGGGTTGACGGTCCATGCGCTCTGGGTGCCTGCCATCCTGCTGACCCAGCTGATCTTCACGTTGGGCCTCATCCTGCTTCTCAGCAGCCTGACCGTCTTCTATGGCGATGTCCTGATGATTTTGGAAGTCGTGATGCTGGCATGGTTCTTCCTGACTCCGATCTTCTATTCGCTCGATATGTTTGGGTCGACCGTGACCATGCTTGGTATCTCCTTCAATCCGGCCCAGGTGATGCGCTGGCTCAATCCGATGGCCTCCATCATCGATGGGTACCGCACGGTACTGTGGGGAACCTACGAAAGCGCGGGACCGGTGGCCATGAATCCAGCCTTCCTGTTCCGCACCTTTGTTACTTCCCTGATCGTCCTGGCCTTTGGGTACGGCATGTTTACCCGCCTGGAACCAGCCTTCGGCGAGAAGCTTTAACCAACGCCCGGGCCATCTCCACACGCAACGGACACCAACATCACCGCGACCTATGAGCCACCTTCCAAAGCCACGCCAACACGCCGCCCTGCTGTTCCTGCTTCTGCTGCTAACGCTGGCGGCCTGCCAGCCCGGCGCCGGCAGTACAAGACCCACCCCGTTTCCGACGGTCGTAGCCGAGGCCAACACGGCTGTAACAGCTGCCCCGGCTGAAACGTCAACGCCAGAGCCATCTCCCTCTGCTCCACTGCCGCCAACGGCGACCGCTGAACCGGAGGAAGCGGAAGACGAGCCGGCTGAGGCCACGCCAGATGCGCCGCTCGAAAGCCCGACGCCCTCACCAACACCCTCTCCTTCGCCGACAGCCACTGCCGAGCCGACCGCAACGCCGACGCCAGGAGCGCCTGTGCTGGTCACGCGTTCGGTCGTGGGCACAGGCTCGTTGAGCGAAGGCGTCCCCACGCCGCCGACGCCGATCCCCTCCCCTGTCCCCGAGTTTGATGTCGGTTCTGATATCACCAACATCCTGCTGCTCGGCAAAGACGCCAATCTGGACGGCACCGACGCTGGACGAACGGACACGATGATCATCGTCTCGATCAACAACGATCTGGCGACCGCATCGATGGTCTCGCTGCCGCGCGATCTGCTGGTTTATATGCCCACGCGCACCATGAGCCGCCTCAACTCGGCCCTGACCCTGGGTGGTGTGGACCTGCTGAAGCAGGCGATCCTGTACAATTTCGGCATCCCCATCCATTACTACGCCCAGGTGGACTTCCAGGGTTTCAAGCAAGTGGTCGATATCTTCGGCGGCGTTGAGATGGCCGTCAGCTGCCCACTTCAGGATTGGCGCATCAAGTCGCCCGATCTGGACCCCAACGACGAAGACAATTACGAGCGGTACACGCTGGAGCCGGGGATGCATTACATGGACGGCGCCATGGCTCTGTGGTTTGCCCGCTCGCGGCTGACGACCAGCGACTTTGACCGCGGTCGACGCCAGCAGCAGTTGTTGCAAGCAATGCTCAATCAGGGCGTCGACGTGGGTCTGCTGGGGCGCATCCCGGAGCTATGGTCGACCTACAACGAAGTTGTCGAGACGGACATGGACATCGGCCGCTTGCTGCAGCTTGCTTCCATTGCCCCTGGCGTGCGTGAGAGCGGCATCCAGCATCTCTATCTGGCGGGCAAGACCCAATCGTGGACGGTGCCGGAGAGTGGGGCGCAGGTGCAGCTGCCAATCTGGGAAGGCGACAACATGATGTACGATACATTCCGTCGCCTGTTCCTGCCCCCGGCGCTCAACCGGGCCGACCGCGCCCCGATAACGGTCGAAATCATCAACGCCACGGAGTACCCCAACCAGGCCAAACTGGCGGCTGACAACCTGGCCTGGTACGGTTTCCAGCCCATCATCGGCGAGCCGCTGGATGAAGTACGCGAGAAGACCGAGATGACCTACTTCGCCGACAACCTCAAAGGGTCGTACGAATGGCTGTTTAGCTGGGTCATCGGCCGTCCTGTGGGCGAGATCCTGCTTGACGGCGCGGCACAGTCGCCGGTCAACTACCGCGTCATCCTGGGCCAGGATTACAATCCGTGCCGCCCTGCCTTCAACGCACCACAAGCGTTCCTGCCTGACGAATCATAACCGGCAGTTTTGCGGATTGGTCTCGCTAACCGTTGCCCGCTGCCGAACGGGTGGGCATAATCGGCGCGTGGCGACTCTGAAAGACAGCGAACTCATTGAGGGGCAATCGCACCAGTAGGTGCCTGGGCTGCCCCTTTTTTGCTCGATCCGGTTCCAATCGCAGTGCAGGAGGCAGCATGGTAAACGACAAGCGCGAGATCTTTGGCTGGTCGATGTACGACTGGGCCAACTCGGCCTTTGTGACCACCGTGGTCACAGCCCTACTCGGTCCCTATATTCTGACCCTGGGCGAATCGTCCACCACGCCGATCAACTTGTTGGGAGTTGATATTGAAGCAGCCGCTGTCTTCCCCTTTGCCGCTTCTCTGTCCGTTTTCCTGCAGGTTCTGTTCCTGCCCCTGATCGGAACGGCCGTCGATTACACTCATCTGAAGAAGCGCCTCCTGCTGGCCTTTGCCTATACAGGCGGGTTCGTCACCATCCTGCTCTTCTTCATCCGGGCCGATATGGCGGTGTTGGGCACGAACGGGGCGGTGCTGTTGGGCAGTCTGCTCTTTGTCATTGCCAACCTCTGTTTCGGCGCTGCCATCGTCTCCTATAACTCGTTCCTGCCCGAGATCGCCTCGCCTGATATGCGCGATCAAGTTAGCTCGCGCGGCTGGGCAATCGGCTACCTGGGCGGTGGCCTCTATCTGCTCCTCAACCTGGGGTTGCTGCTGGTGCTGGATGATACGGCGCTGGCGGTGCGGATCAGCCTGGCTGGGGCCGGCGTGTGGTGGATCGTCTTCACGTTCCTCTACCCGGCCAAACGGCTGCGCCAGCGGGAAGCGGCCCGTGCGCTGCCGGAAGGCGCCGGTCTGTTTCGGCATGGCGTCAGCGAAATTGCCACCACTGTACGCCAACTGTGGACGACGTACCCGATGACCCTGCGCTATCTGGTCGCCTATCTTGTGTACAACGATGGCATCCAGACGGTCATCGTCGTCTCCACCGCGTTCGCCGCCTCTGAACTCGGTGTCGACACCCAAACATTGCTCATCCTGGTCCTGATGATCCAGTTTGTTGCTTTTGGCGGTGCGCTGCTGTTCGGCCGGTTGGCCGCCAGGTACGGAGCCAAACGCAGCATCATGGTTAGTCTGGCCATCTGGTCCGGGCTGGTCATCTACGCCTTCGCCTTCCTGACCAACACCGTCCAGCTTTTTGTGATGGGCTTTGTTCTCGGTCTGGTACTGGGTGGGTCGCAAGCGCTCAGCCGCTCCCTGTTCTCACAGATGATTCCCGACCACCATGAGGCTGAGTACTTCGGCTTCTACGAGATCAGCGAACGTGGCACGTCGTGGATTGGCCCGCTGCTCTTTGCACTGGCTGTCCAGGTCACTGGCTCGCAGCGCATTGCGATTGTCTCGCTTGTCTTTTTCTTTGTCTTTGGGCTGATTTTGCTGAGCCGGGTCGATGTGCGACAGGCGATGCTCGATTCAGGCAACGATCCTGAAGGGGTTGTGATCTAGGCCCTCCGCCACCTTACTGCGGTGAACTGGCCTCGCGCAGGATCGTTTCGGCTGCTGCGACGATCGATTGGCGGTTCTCGCGGGCGCGGGTCTGAATCTCCGTATACGCTTCCGCTTCCGTCAATCCGGACTCCATCAGCACTCCCTTGGCGCGGTCGACCAGCTTGCGGGCGGCCAGTTGGCGGGCCAGCTTGTTGGTCAACTCGGCCTGGGCCTGCCGCTCTTCAAAGCGTTTGACTGCCACACGGATAGCCGCGCCCAGCGCTTCCGGCTGCACGGGCTTGATCAGATAGCCGTGGATGGGGAGGTCGGTCGCCTTTTCGATGAGGTCCTGCTCGCTGAACGCCGTCAAGATCAGAATCGGCAGCGGGCGCTGTTTGGCAATTGTCTGCGCGGCTTGCAGGCCGTCGGTGTAGGGCATGCGAATGTCGAGGATGGCCAGGTCCGGCTCGTGGTGGGCGGCCAGACGAATCGCCTCCCGACCGTTGGCAGCCGCCAGCACCGAATGGCCCTGCGTCTCCAGAATCGAGGCCAGGCCCATGCGAATAATCGATTCGTCATCGGCGATCAGGATGCGCATCTCAATCTTCGCTCCCTTCCAGCGATTCAATGACGCGTGGCAGCGTGATTACCACTTCAGTTCCCGGCGACCGGCGATTGAACTGAATCTCGCCCTGCAGATCCCCGGTGATCAGCTCGCGGGCAATGTCCAGGCCGAGACTGGGCTCCATCGCTTCGGGCAGGCCAACGCCATCGTCCTGCACGAGGATGAGCGGGCCGTCCGGTCCCCGGCTAAGCGAGATGTCGATGCGACCGCGCTCGCGACCGGCAAACCCATGTTCGAGGCTGTTCTGCACCAGTTCGTTGATGACCACGCACAGGGCGGTGGCGGCGCGGCTGGGAAGCGGGAGTGCCTGGCCGTGGACCGCGATGGCGATTTGCTGATTCGGCCGGGACATGGCGGTGGTCATCGTCTGCACAATGCGCTGGACAACCGACCGTACATCGACCAGCCGGAACCCCTGCTCTGAGAGGATGTCATGAACCGCGGCAATGGTCTGGATGCGGTGGATGTTCGTTGTCAGTACGTCGCGGGCGTCCAGCCGGTCGGCCTCCGGCAGCTGAAGCTGCATCAGCATGGCCACAGTTTGCAGATTATTCTTGATGCGGTGGTGCATTTCCCGCACGACGGCCGCATTGGTGACCAACCGCGCGTTCTCGATGGCCAGCGCGGTCTGATTGGCGAGCGTGTTGAGCAGCGACTGCTGCTGTTCTGAGAAGGCGCTGGATGCCGGGGCCGCGCAGACAAGCACGCCGATGACCCGATCCCCTACCGCCAACGGCACGGCCAGGAACGTGCCGGGTGAGACGCCGGCAATGGCTGGGCCGTCTTCCGGTTGGTAGACCGTTTCGCCGGTGGCGACGACGTGCTCAATGCTGGCCTGAAGGGCGCCATCCGACGGACCTGAGGTTGCCCCGGCGCTGTTGGAGGCACGGCGGACCAGCGCGCCGGTGGCGTTGTCCCGCAGATAGATGGCGCAGGTGTCCGCGGCCATTGTTCGGGCGGCCATCTCGGTCACCACATCCAGGATGTCGTCGAGATATTGGGGGGACGTGACCGCCTCGCTGACGCGGGCCAGCGTTTGCAGTTCGTCCAACTGCCGCCGCTGCCGGTCGTACAGCTCCGCTTTGGCCAGCGCTCCGGCTGCAAGGTCGGCGATGAGAGTCAGGATGTCGACTTCGGCCCGGGGGTAGTCGTGGGTGTCGCGTGTCTGGACGTTGAGCGCCCCAATCGGCTCGCCACCCAACACCAGCGGCACGGCCAACAACGACCGGAACCGCCCTTCGCGGGTGTCGTCCACCCATTTAAAGTGCGGGTCATGCTGGGCGTCGGCGGCGTAGACGGGACGGTTCTTGACGACGGCTCGGCCAGTCATACCTTCACCCACCGCCAGGGTGGCCCGCCCAAGTGATCGCCGGGCCAGGCCGGTGGTGGCCCGCAGCCGCAGCAGTGCCCCGTCGGGGTCGAGCAGGTAGATGGTGCACGAGTCGACGCCCATCACCTCGGTGGTCTTGCGGGCGATGAGGTCAAGGGTTGTGTCCAGGTCCCAGGCAGCGCTGAGCGACCGCGCGATTTCGCGCAGGGCAGTGAACGCATCCGGTTGGGCCAACCGGTCTTCGGCCGATTCGGTCAACATGGGGCGGCATTATACGGGGAAGCATCCACCGCTGCGAATTGGGTCGCGACGATCGGAGGATGACGCCTCCGGAACCAAACAGGAGCAGCCCCCGTGAAATGGGACTGCTCCTGACGCAGCGTGATGTGTGTTTGGTTTAGATGCCGTAGTAGAGCAGGAACTCGTACGGATGCGGGCGCAGGCTGACGGGGCCAACCTCTTCTTCGTGCTTGTAGCTGATGTAGGCGTCCAGCAGATCCTGCGTGAAGACGCCGCCTTCCAGCAGGAAGTCATGGTCCGCTTCCAGCGCGTCCAGAGACTCGTTCAGCTTGCCGACGGTCATGGTCACTTTGTCGATGTTTTCTTCCTCGAACAGGTCCATGTCGGCCGGATCGCCCGGATCAATCTGGTTCTTGATCCCGTCCAGGCCGGCCATCAGCATGGCGGAGAAGGCCAGGTACGGATTCGCCGCCGGGTCGGGGCAGCGGAACTCGATGCGCTTGGCCTTTGGCGACTTGGAGTACATGGGGATGCGGACGGCCGCCGAACGGTTGCGGGCCGAGTAGGCTACTACCACAGGCGCTTCGTAACCGGGCACGAGACGCCGGTAGGAGTTGGTGGTCGGGGCGCAGATCGCCAGCAGGGCGTTGATATGCTTCAGAATGCCGCCGATGTAGTAGCGGGCCATTTCGCTCAGACCAGCGTAGCCGGCTTCGTCGAAGAAGAGCGGTTCGCCGTCTTTCCACAAGCTTTGGTGGGTGTGCATGCCGCTGCCGTTGTCGGCGAAGATCGGCTTGGGCATGAACGTGACGGTCTTGCCATGTGCCTTGGCCACATTCTTGACGATGTACTTGTACAGCTGAATCTGATCGGCCATCTTCAGCATGGAACCGTACTTCAGGTCAATTTCACATTGGCCAGCCGTACCTACTTCGTGGTGATGGAGCTCCACTTCCACGCCTGAGTCGATGAGCACGCGCACCATCTCGGAGCGCAGATCTTGCAGCGTGTCGAACGGGGCGACAGGGAAGTAACCGCGCTTGTGGGGAACGGAGTGGCCGTAGCCGAAGATGCCGGAGTTCCACGGCCCTTCGATACTGTCCACCTGATAGGCGGACGAGTACTCACCGGCCGAGAACTTGACCTGGTCGAAGACAAAGAACTCCGCTTCCGGCCCAAAATAGGCGGTGTCAGCGATGCCGGTGGATTCGAGATAGGCGGTTGCCTTGCGGGCGATGTAACGCGGATCACGTGAGTAAGGCTCGCGGGTGATCGGATCGTAGATGTCACAGACCAGACTGAGGGTCGGCGCTTCGCAGACGGGATCGAGAACAGCCGTGTTCGGGTCTGCCAGCAGGATCATGTCGCTGGACTCGATGCTCTGGAAGCCACGAATGGACGAGCCATCGAACCCCATCCCATCCTCGAAAGCGGTTTCGTTGCTGAAGTCTTCGACCGGAATGGAAAAGTGCTGCCATTGGCCGAACACATCGGTGAACTTCACGTCTACGAACTGGATGCTCAGGTCGTCGATCATCTTCGAAACATCATTAATGGTTGTCATTTCTAACTGCCTCCAAAATAGTGGAATCAACAATGGTGACCCGCTCGACTATGCGCCTGTGCGCGGTCGAGCGGGTCCAACGATAAAACAGGTTCAGGTTCGGGTTAACTTAACGCATAAATTGTATCGTGAGGATTCAGACCTCCTAGTCAGTGCCCGCCGGAATTGCGGTGCTGGGCGGCGCGCTGCCGCCACTCGTTTCGACAAACTCAGGGTAGGAGCCGATGCCATGGTAGGCCATGTCCAGCCCTTCTTCTTCAATCTCATCGGAGACCCGCAGGCCGATCGTCTTGTCCAGGATGTAGAACATCACGAACGCCAGCGGTAGTGTCCAGAGCGTGCAGGCCAGCAGTCCTAGCGCCTGGATGCCCAGCTGCTCGAAGCCACCGCCAGACAGCAGGCCCATGCCATCGACGCCCCAGATGCCGACCGCGAGCACACCGAACATGCCGTTCAAACCATGCACCGGGAACGCGCCCACGGGGTCGTCGATCCGCAGCTTTTCCATGAGCTGTACGCCGTAGTAGGAGATGGCGCCGGCGATGGCGCCGATGACCAGCGCAGCCATCGGGGTCACGAAGGCAGTGGCGGCGGTGATCGCTACCAGGCCACCCAGCGCGCCGTTGAAAGCCATACTGACGTCCCACTTCTTGGTGTAGACATAGCTGATGAACATGGCTGAGATTGCGCCTGTGGTCGCGGCAAAGTCGGTGGTGACGACAATCAAAGATATCGGTACCGGATCGGCCGCCAGCTGGCTGCCGGGATTGAAGCCGAACCAGCCCAGCCACAGGATGAACGTACCCAGCGCGGCCAGGGCGATATTGTGCCCGCGGATTGTCTGACCAAACACTTTGTCCTTGCGCTTGCCCAACATCAGCGTGCCGGCCAGACCGACATAGGCGCCAACCAGGTGGACAACTGACGACCCGGCGAAGTCGACGTACCCCAGCTGGGCCAGCCAGCCGCCGCCCCAGACCCAGTGCCCGAAGATCGGGTAGATTAGCAGACCGGTCAGGAAGCTGTAGGCCAGGTCAGCCTTGAAGTTGGTGCGCTCAGCCATCAGTCCGGAGGCGATGGTGGACGCAGCCGCACAAAAGGCGAACTGGAAGAAGAAGAAAGCCATCGTCGGGATGGTCAGCCCCGGAAAGACGACCGGCATGTCCTGCAACAAGAACCACTCGGTCCCGAAGAAGGCGTTCTCGATGCCAAAGAACGTCGGGCCTGTGCCGAACATCAGCCCGAAGCCCAGGATGATGAAGCCGACAGTAGTCATCGTTGTGTCCATCAGGTTCTCAGCCATGATGTTGACCACGTTCTTGGAGCGGACAAAGCCCGCCTCCAGGAACCCGAAGCCCGCCTGCATGAAGAACACCAGAAAGGCGGCGATCAGGACCCAGACTGTGTCCAGCGCGTTGATGGTGGTTTCACCATCTTGCGCGGCTACGCTCTGGGTAAACAGGGCCAGCAAGGCGACGATGACCAGCACGTTGGCCATGCGTCTGATGGGGCGGATCGTACTTGCATTCAAGACTCCACTCTTTTCCTCCGGCGATAAGTGCCTGGTGGGCTTTGTCCAGACCACAGGACGCAGTGCCCGTATACAAAAAGACGCCTTTTCCGGTTGCAAACAGCGACCGGAAAAGGCGTCGTGGCCTCAAAGATATATTCTGCTGTTGGTCAACCTGCCTGCCATTAGCAAGGCTTTTAACCACGATACCTATTTTGCCCTGACTGTTTGACCCTGTCAATTCACCAAAAAGCCACAATGATGGCTGCTGGATTTGTGTACTTTGCCTGAATCCAGAAGTGGCCTCGATCCCTTATACTATACAGGCGTCTTCGTAAGTTGTTGCGAGCCGACTGTACATTACAAATCATCCTGGCTCTTGCCGGTGAGAGACGCAACCAGTCATATGTCTGCCTATTTTGCAGGCTCGCACACACGATCGATCAAAACGCGAAAACCGTGAACGCGCTCGGCCTTGTTGTCGAGCCTGTTTGCGCTCAACGTGTAGTCAGAGGAGAAGATAGTGATGAGGCGATCCAGGAAACGCAAGTACCGCCAACAGGGCATTCCCCGGAAGCAAGGACTCTACGATCCCCGCTTCGAGCATGATGCCTGTGGCACTGGCTTTGTGGCCCAGATGAAGGGTCAGCGATCCCATGCCATTGTGGATCAGGCACTAACTGTCCTGGAGAACCTGCGTCACCGTGGCGCGCAAGGCGCCGAGCCAAACAGTGGCGACGGGGCGGGTATCTTGCTTCAGCTTCCGGACGCTTTCTTCCGTGCCTGGTGGTCGGCGCAAGGGGTGGACCTGCCGCCCTCAGAAGCGTATGGCGTCGGCATGGTTTTTCTTCCCCAGGACGATGCGCTCCGTGCCAGCTGCAAATCCCAACTAGATTCAATCATTCGATCCGAGGGCCAGTCTGTTATTGGCTGGCGGTCTGTTCCTGTTGACAATTCAGCCCTGGGGCAGGGCGCGCTGGACAGCGAGCCGGTCATGGAGCAGCTGTTCATTGCGCGGGGCCCGCAGACGGACGCCGGTCTACCGTTCGAGCGCAAGCTGTTTGTCATCCGGCGACTGGCTGAGAAACAGGTTGGCGCAGCCGCTCGCGATACCGGAACGACGTTCTACTTCGCCAGTCTTTCCACGCGGACTGTCATCTACAAGGGGATGCTGCTGGCCGAGCAGGTACGCGACTACTTCCCCGATCTCAGCGACTCGCGTGTGCGCAGCGCCATTGCGCTGGTTCACAGCCGCTTTTCGACGAACACATTCCCCAGTTGGGAGCGGGCACATCCTTATCGCTTCCTGATCCACAACGGCGAGATCAATACGATCAAGGGCAACGCCAACGCCATGCAGGCGAGGCAGGCCCACTTCCAGTCAGATCGCTTTGGTGACGATCTTGCCAAGGTGCTGCCGATTATCGACCACGATGGCAGCGACTCGGCCATGTTCGACAACGTCATCGAGTTCCTGACCCTCGACGGGCGATCGTTGCCCCATGCCGTGATGATGATGGTGCCGGAGCCGTGGGAAAAGAACAGCGAGATTCACGGCCCCCGGCGTGACTTCTATAACTTTCACAGCGCCATCATGGAGCCGTGGGACGGCCCGGCGTCGATGGCCTTTACCGACGGCAGCGTGGTTTGTGCGGTGCTGGATCGCAATGGCTTGCGGCCGTCGCGTTACTACGTCACTGACGACGACCTCGTCGTGATGGCTTCGGAAGTGGGCGTGCTGGACATTCCGCCGGAGCAGGTGCGGCAGAAGGGCCGTCTGCGTCCGGGCCGGATGCTGGTGGTCGACACCAGAGCAGGCCGCATCATCTCCGATGATGAGTTGAAGGACAGCCTCGCCTCCGCGGCGCCATACGGCGAGTGGTTGGCGAACCACCAGCTGACCCTGGCCGATTTGCCGCCGGCCACCCCCTATGCCGAACCGGACGCCTCGACCAGCATGCGGCGGCAGCAGCTCTTTGGTTACACATTCGAAGATCTGCGCATGATTCTGGCGCCGATGGCCAAGAACGGCATTGAGCCGATTGGCTCTATGGGTGACGACTCGCCCATTTCGGTCCTCTCGCAGCGGCCGCAGCTGCTCTACAACTACTTCCGCCAGCTGTTCGCCCAGGTGACCAATCCACCCATCGACGCCATCCGCGAAGAGTTGGTAACGTCGACGACGATGCTGCTGGGGTCGGAAGGGGATCTGCTCAACCCGCAGCCCTCAGATGCGCGACGCATCCGGTTGGAGACGCCGCTCTTGCGTAACATTGAGCTGGCCCAGGTCCGGGAGATTGCCGCGGACGGTTTTCAGACGGCCGAACTGCCGATGCTGTTTGCACCGGGCAGCGGCGGGCCGGGCATTGCTGCGGCGCTCGACGATCTGTTTGCCGAGGCAGACGAAGCGATTGCCAACGGAGCCAACCTGCTCATTCTCAGCGACCGGCAGGCCGGTCCTTATGCCGCGCCAATTCCGGCGCTGTTGGCCACCAGTGGCCTGCATCAACATCTCGTGCGGCAGGGTACACGCACCCAGGTCAGTTTGATCGTCGAGTCGGGCGAACCGCGCGAGACCCATCACTTCGCCTGTCTGCTGGGCTTCGGGGCCGACGCCATCAATCCATATCTGGCGTTCGAGACGATGTACGACTTGATTGAGCGCCGCCTGCTGACGGACATTGATATTCATACGGCCGTCAAAGGCTACCTCAAGGCGTCGGTCAAGGGCGTGGTCAAGATTCTGTCGAAGATGGGTATCTCCACGATCCAGAGCTACCATGGAGCGCAGATCTTTGAGGCGCTCGGGCTGCAGTCGGACTTTATTGACCGGTACTTCACCGGCACGCCATCGCGTATTCAGGGCGCAGGTATCGACATTGTGGCGGAGGAAGCGGAGCGCCGCCACCGGGCGGCCTATCCCCCGCGCTCGGCCAATGGCCACACGCTGGATGTGGGCGGCCGGTACCAGTTTCGCGAGGAAGGGGAGTTCCATCTATTCAATCCGGATACCGTCCATCGCTTGCAGCATGCCGTTCGGACGGGCGACTATGAAGCGTACAAGGCGTACGCGGCAGCCGTCAACGATCGTGAGACGCATCTGGCGACGCTGCGCAGCCTGCTGAAGCTGGACCCAAACGCGCCGTCGATTTCGCTGGATGAGGTGGAGCCGGAGGAGGCGATTCTGCGCCGCTTCAAGACGGGAGCCATGTCGTACGGCTCCATCAGCAAGGAAGCGCACGAGGCGCTGGCCATTGCCATGAACCGCATCGGCGGCAAGAGCAACACGGGTGAGGGGGGCGAAGATACGGCCCGCTTCGTGCCGGATGAGAACGGTGATTCGCGCAGCAGCGCCATCAAGCAGGTGGCGTCAGGTCGCTTTGGCGTGACAAGCTATTACCTGAGCAATGCCAAAGAGATTCAGATCAAGATGGCCCAGGGAGCCAAGCCGGGCGAAGGCGGACAGCTGCCCGGCACGAAAGTCTACCCGTGGGTGGCCAGGGTACGCTACTCGACGCCGGGTGTTGGCCTCATCTCTCCGCCGCCCCATCACGACATCTACTCCATTGAAGACCTGGCGCAGCTCATCTACGATTTGAAGAACGCCAACCCCGAGGCGCGGATCAACGTCAAGCTGGTTTCGGAAGTGGGCGTGGGCACGATTGCGGCGGGCGTGGCCAAGGGGCATGCCGACGTTATCCTGATCAGCGGCCACGACGGTGGCACCGGCGCGTCACCGCAATCCAGCATCAAGCATGCCGGGCTGCCGTGGGAGCTGGGGCTGGCGGAAACGCACCAGACCCTGGTGATGAACAACCTGCGCAGCCGCGTCCGGCTGGAGACAGATGGTCAGCTCAAGACGGGCCGGGACGTCGTCATTGCGGCCCTGCTGGGTGCGGAGGAGTATGGCTTTGCCACCTCGCCGCTCGTAGCCGTTGGCTGCATTATGATGCGCGTCTGCCACAAGGACACCTGTCCGGTGGGCATTGCTACCCAGAACCCGGAGCTGCGCAAGCGCTTCACTGGCGACCCGGAGCATGTGGTCAACTTCATGCGCTTTATCGCCCGTGAGACGCGAGAGCTGATGGCACGACTGGGCTTCCGCACGATGGACGAAATGATTGGCCGCACCGACCGGCTGGTCGTCAACCAGGATGTGGGCCACTGGAAGACGGGCCAGATCGACCTGTCGCCGCTGCTCTATCAGCCGGAGGTAGGCCCGGAAGTCGGCCGCATCTGCGAGATTCCGCAGCAGCACGGACTTGAGCATAGTCTGGATGAGACGGTCCTGCTCGACCTGTGCCGCCCGGCGCTGGAAGACGGCGAAACGGTGGAAGCGACGCTGCCCATTCGCAATGTCAATCGGACGGTCGGCACGATTTTGGGCCATCACGTCACGCGGCGCTTTGGCGAGGCCGGCCTGTCGGAAGACAGCATCATGCTGACTTTCCAGGGGTCGGCGGGCCAGAGCTTCGGGGCGTTCATGCCCAGCGGCCAGACGTTTATCCTGGAAGGGGATGCCAACGATTACCTCGGCAAGGGGCTGTCCGGCGGCAAGATTATTGTCAAGCCGCCGTCGGAATCGACGTTCGTGCCGGAAGAGAACATCATCACCGGCAATGTCGCCTTCTACGGCGCGACGAGCGGCGAGGCATACATTCGCGGCGAAGCGGGTGAGCGGTTCTGCGTGCGCAACAGCGGCGTGTCGGCCGTCGTTGAGGCGGTGGGTGACCACGGCTGCGAATATATGACCGGCGGTCGTGTGGCCGTGCTGGGGCCGACCGGCCGAAACTTCGCTGCGGGTATGTCGGGTGGCGTGGCCTACGTCTACGACCCTGAGTCCCGCTTCGCCACGCGCTGCAACACCGACATGGTTGATCTGGAGTTGTTGTCCGACGACGATACGCACGAACTCAACAACATGATTTGGCGGCATGCTGTCTACACCGGGAGCACCGTCGCCTGGCATATGCTCTCCGACTGGGATGAGGCGCAGACGCGCTTCGTCAAGGTGATGCCGCGTGACTACAAGCGTATGCTGCTGGCACTGGCCGAGGCGGAACGCCAGGGATTGACGGGTGACGAGCAGGTGATGGCCGCTTTTGAGGCCAATCGCAGCAACACGGCCCGGGTCAGCGGTAACTAGCGACAGCCGAATAGTTCGCTGCTTCGTGGCCCGGCGGAGACGACGTCACGACAAACAACGCAACCAACCAATATGAGTAAACGTACCGGATTCATGACCTACGACCGCCAGACACCTGAAGAGCGGTCGCCGCTGGAGCGGATCGCCGACTGGCAGCCGATCCAGTTCCACCTGTCTGACGAGACGCTGCAAACACAGGCCGCCCGCTGTATGGACTGCGGTATTCCTTTTTGCCACAAGGGTCAGATTCTTAACGGGATGACCTCCGGCTGCCCCATCCACAATCTCATCCCGGAATGGAACGACCTGGTTTATCGCGGGCTGTGGAGGCAGGCGTATGAGCGACTGCACAAGACCAACAACTTTCCGGAGTTCACTGGGTTGGTCTGCCCGGCTCCCTGCGAAGCGGCCTGCACGATGGGCATCAACGATCCGGCGGTGACCATCAAGAGCATTGAGTACGCCATCATCGATCGGGCGTTCGAAGAAGGGTGGGTGACACCAGATGTGCCGGAGACGCGCACCGGCAAGCGCGTGGCCATCATCGGCTCCGGACCGGCAGGTCTTGCCTGTGCCGACCAGCTCAACACCGTTGGCCATGAAGTGACGGTTTTCGAGCGGGATGACCGGCCGGGCGGCCTGCTTATGTACGGGATTCCCAACATGAAGTTGGCCAAAGATCTCGTCGAGCGCCGCCTCGATCTGCTCGAAACCAGCGGCGTGACCTTCGTCACCAACACCGAGATCGGTATTGACATAACGGGTGCCGAGCTACGCGAGCAGTTTGATGTGATCGTCTTGTGTACCGGCGCGACCCGGCCGCGCGATTTATCGGCTGCCGGGCGTGAGGCGGGCGGCATCCACTTTGCGATGGACTATCTGCACGCCAACACCAGGAGCCTCCTCGATTCGGAGTTGGGCGACGGTCGTTACCTGTCGGCCGCCGGGCTGGATGTGATCGTCATCGGTGGCGGCGACACGGGCACGGACTGCGTGGCCACCGCCCTGCGCCATGGCTGCCGCAGTCTGACCCAGTTCGAGATTATGCCCCGACCGCCGGATCAGCGTGCGCCGGACAACCCGTGGCCACAGTGGCCCCGTGTCTACAAGATGGATTACGGTCAGGAAGAGGCGGCAGCTCGTGACGGAGCCGACCCACGGACCTACAGCGTCCTGACGACCGAGTTCCTGGCGGACGAGGCCGGCTGCGTGCGCGGCGTGCGCACCGTTGACGTGGTCTGGGAAACGCCGGAGGATGGCGGGCGGCCCGCACTGCGCCAGCTTCCGGGCACCGAACGGGAGTGGCCTGCACAGCTGGTCATTCTGGCGCTCGGATTCCTGGGGCCGGAGAATCCGCTGCTGGAGCAGTTGGGTGTGGGCCTTGACGCCCGCTCGAACATTGCCGCGCCGTACGACCGCTTCCACACCGGCATCCCCGGCGTCTTCGCTGCGGGCGATGCCCGTCGCGGGCAAAGTCTGGTCGTCTGGGCAATCAATGAGGGCCGGGCGGTCGCTCGTGAAGTGGACTTCTATCTGATGGGCGAGACCAGCCTGCCGTAGTCAACCCTACGCTTCCGACAGATCGGCCGTCATGTACAGTCCGTCCAGCTTGAACCCCAACCTGGCGTAATACTCCCGCGTGCCGATGGCGCTGATGACGGCGATGCGCGGGTAGCCAGCCGCACGGGCCATCTCCCTGGCGCGTGCTATGAGTTGTGTCCCCAGCCCCAGATGCTGTGCCTCGCCCTGGCTTTCGTCTCCCAGGTTGAGCGCCGGGCCGTAGACGTGGACTTCGCGAATCATAGCGTGGTCGCTGAGTTCGGGCAGTGGGTGGGGGGCGGCGCGATCCGGCAGCGACAATCGCAGGAAGCCTGCCAGTTGGTCCGAACTGGAGTCGAAGCTGAGGAAATGCTCGGTCGTGGCATCCGTTTCATATGTCAGCGTGTTCAGGGTCAGGTCAGCCGCGTCCACTGCCTGTCGCTTGACCTCGCGGCAGCGAATGCATCTGCAGGGCGTGCCTCGTTCGCGCAGGACTTTCTGGGCGACCTGGCGCAGATTGGCCTTCTTGTTGCCCTCGACCACATTGTTGGTCGGGAAGTCGCGGATGACGCGGCTCAGGCGCACGTAGCGGGGCACAGCCGGCTTGCAGGCCACCAGCACGTCCAGCACTTCCTGCTCCGTGTACGCCCGGTATTCACCGCGCTGCCAATACTCATATAGTTCGGCGTTAGGGACGAGCATGCAGGGATAGATCTTAAGCTCGTCCGGGCGGACGGCCGTATCCGACCACAGCCGGCCGAAATCCTCTATGTCGCTCTCCGGCGTCGCCCCCAGCAAATTGGCCATCCAGTGCCCGTGAATCTTAAACCCGGCCAACCGCAGCAGGCGAAAGGCGTCGCGGGTGGACTGGACGTCGTGGCCGCGCTGGTTGATGGCCAGGACGTGCTCGTCGAGGCTCTGGATGCCGACCTGAACTTTGGTGACGCCGAGATAGCGCATCCAGCGCAGTTCGTCGATGTCGATGTGGTCCTGGCGCGTCTCGACTACGAGGCCGACGTTGCGACGACGGCCGCCGGCGTTGGCTGCCTGCGCCTCCGGCAGCGTCTCCGCGTCAAAGCCGTTCATGGCGTCGAAGCAGCGCTTGACGAACCACTCCTGGTAGTCGCGCCGGTAGCTCGACCACGTGCCGCCCAGAATGAGCAGCTCGATCTTCTCCGCCGGATGGCCGATCTGCTCCAGCGCAGAGATGCGGGCGGCCGTTTGCTCATACGGGTCAAAGCCGTGACGTTCCGCCCGCTGTGCTCCCGGCTCGTCGTGCAGATAGCTCTTGGGCATGCGCACGTCGGTCGGGCAGAAGACACATTTGCCGGGGCAGGGGTACGGCTTGGTCAGGACGGTGACGATGGTGACGCCGGACTGGGTGCGCATCGGCTTCATTTGCAGATGCAGCCGCAGGTCGGGGTCGAACGCCAGCCAACCCTTCTTCGCATAGCCGTTCGTAAACGTCGATGACCTGGCTCTTCGACATCCACGGCAACCCCTGGCGAGCATAGACGCTGCATGGTGCTGATTGTACCGCTTGCCGGTCAGCGGCGTGTGACCTGCCAGTTTTCAATCAGCCCAATCGCCAGCGCTTCCTGCCCGTCGATATCGACCGGCTGCTGCTGCGCCTGCCACGCCGCTTCACGGGCGGGGTCGAGAGTTCGGGTGATCATCTTCAGGCTGTCTCGGCCGCCAGCTCGACCATCGCCCGCAGCGTTTCGCTGTCGAAGACGGTCATGTTGAGCGTCGTCGACCGGGCTGGCTTGCCAGAGCTTAAGGCGCTCCCGCACGCGCTCGCGCGGGCCGACGAGGGCCACTGCGTCGATCAGTTCGCCAGGCACGCTTGCACCATCGCGCCGCCCCTGTCGCCGGCCAGATAGAGGTCCTGAATCTCGGCCGCCTCCGCTTCGTAGCCGTAGCGGACGGCCAGATCGTAGTAGAAGTTCTTGCCGCTCGCGCCCATGCCGCCGATGTAGAGGGCCAGCATTGGCCGGAGCATGTTGTAGCAGATGTCGAGGTTGTCGTTGATGACCACCGATACGGTAGGGGCGATGTCGAGGTCGGCGATCGCCTTGCCCGCTTTGGCCAACCCGGCGTCAACATGGGGCTTGAACGTTTCGTCGTACCGCTCCGGGGAGAAGAAGATGGGCAGCCAGCCGTCGGCGATTTCGGCCGTCAGTTCCACGTTCTTGGGCCCGATGGCGGCCAGGTAGATGGGAATGTCGGGCTGGGCGCTGAGCGTGCTCTTGAGTGGTTTGCCGAGTCCCGTGGCGTCTTCGGCCGTGTAGGGAATCTGGTACAGGTCGCCCTCAAACGTCAGCGGCGCTTCACGCCGGAAGATGTCGCGGACGATGGTGACGTACTCGCGGGTGCGGGTCATCGGCTTGCGGTAGCTGACGCCATGCCACCCCTCGACCACCTGCGGCCCGGAGAGGCCGAGGCCCATCAGGAAGCGGCCGCCGGAGAGCTGGTTGAGTGTCATGGCGGTCATGGCCGCGTTGGCGGGTGTGCGACCCGGCATCTGCATGATGGCCGTGCCCAGCTTGATCTGCTCCGTCTGCGCCCCCAGCCAGGCCAGCGGCGAGACCGCGTCGGAGCCGTACGCTTCGGCCGTCCAGACAGCGTAGACGCCGAGCTGATCGGCTTCTTTCACCAGTTCGACCGGCAGATCGATCTGTCCCGGCCGCGTATCCCAACATGATTCCCAGACGCATTGGTTCAACCTCCAGCCTGCATTGTAGCGAGGTCGGCGCTAATGTCCAGCGGACTCATAACCCATGCGAACTTTAACCATCATGTTAATATGCTGGCGGCTGGTCACTTGCTTACTATCGTAGCTGCGAGGTGCACGGCTGCGCCTGGCTAAAAGCCTCGTCCCAGTAATGCTGTTCACAGACAATTTCAGTTGCCCATCGGAAGTGGTCATCATTAACTGGATTGCTGCCAACTGGGGTTCAGCTCATCCAGACAAACGTGACCGAGGCGTCAGCCGATGAAATCGAGGAAGCGCTACGACGCAGAGAGCGACAGCAAAGGTCCCAGGAACATCGCACTGATTAAGGTGCGATCGTCCAAACTGGACTCAGTATAGCGTTTTTCACAAGGCGGCTACAGTTGTCAGAACTGAAACGATGTGTGTGAATCACATAGTCATCTCGTTGAGAAGTGTACTTCAACTCAATAGAGTGGTTAACTGCGAGGCGCATTCAGGTCGTGACGCCTCATGCTACCTTCCCGAAACCTTGACCTTGTAGTCGGCGATGTAGGTCCAAGTTGCCCACTGAAATCCAAACAGAGCGCTTTGGCCAGGATCCAGAAAATTACCGGGCGAAGAGAAACGAATGCTGCAGCCAACCGCTTGGCCACTGCCATTATAGTACGTTCCTGCGACCATAATGTCTCTCACTGTAACCGAGTCATCATTCACTACTCTACCACTAACATGAAAGTATCCTCTGTTTATGGAACTTGTTAGTTGCCGGATTGACAAGCGTGGCACGAACTTCTCCCCTAGAGTGTATCGCACGTCTCCAAGACTTATGTTCTCGTAACCAATTGGCAGCGTATAGCCTGTGAATGCGAAGCAGCCTTTCTCTCCAGGCGCAATCTCCAGATAGGTGGAAGTTCTAAGGACATCCATGACCTGCCCATTAACCCCAAGAATTCTAGCTTCGACAGTTACATTATCAGCAAATTCGTTTGTGGAGTTAATTATCTCGCCAACAATAAAGAGATTCCTGGATCCGTGTGGGTACGTAGAGTATACGTAATTGTCGATTCGCACGTTCTCTTGCTGCGCAGTCGGAGAGGGAACCGGAGTGTTCTCCAATGTGGGCGTCACAGTGGGTATGACCAGTGTAGCAGTTGGCGATGGTGTTAGGGTGGGTGTGGACGTTGGAGTAGGTGTAAACGTTGGAGTAGGTGTGGACGTTGGAGGGTTTTGGTGAACGACAAAGGGTAAGTGCGCACTTGGGCTGCCACGATAGCCAACCGTAGGTGCAGGAGAAGCTGTCATATGACTTGTTGCAGTTGGAACAACTGTATCTGTAGCAGTTGGGCTCGCTGGAGGGATTGATGTAGGCGTAGGGCTCGCAGCTGACGTAGGTAGCGAGGTTGGACTAATCGTTGGAGTTAATGTTACGGTCGCAGTAGGTAGCTCCAAGCGGGAGTGTCAGAAATTGTGTGTAAACCCCTATCTCGGTTCTAGTAATCTATCCGGTCTTCAAAGCGTATCACCACCTGGTTGAGCACCTGGGGCCAGTTCCGGATTGGCATCGTCCATTTGCGGGTGATGTCTACCGTGGCCAGGTAGAGTAACTTGCGAGCTGCTTCGGGCGACGGAAAAGAGGACTTGGTCTTCGTCACCCGACGTAGCTGGCGATGATACCCCTCAACCGTGTTGGTGGTATAGATGATACGTCGAATATCCGCCGGGTAGTCAAAGAAGGTCGTCAGGTCGTCCCAGTTCTTTTCCCATGACTTCACCGCAATCGCATACTGACCGCCCCATTTTTCAGCCAGGCGGTGCAGGTTGGCCGTGGCCTGTTCCAGAGTGGGCGCCTGGTAGAGTGTCTTCAGGTCGGCAACAAAGGCCTTGCGGTCTTTCCAGGCGACATAGCGCAAGCTGTGCCGGATTTGGTGGACGATGCAGCGCTGAACCTGGGTCCGCGGAAAGATGGATTGTATGGCTTCCTTGAACCCTGGTAAGCCATCGACACTGGCGATGAAGATGTCCTTCACACCACGGACCTCAAGGTCGGTGACTACGCTCAGCCAGAAGTTGGCCCCTTCCGAACCATCCCCTACCCAGTGGCCCAGAACATCGCGATGGCCGTCCATGGCCACGCCCAGCACGACATAGACGGCTGTATTCTCGATCTTTCCTCCCCGTCGCAGTTTGAGGTGCAGGGCATCCAGGAAAACGAAGGGATAGATAGCCTCCAGCGGCCGGCTTTGCCACGCCTCGACCAATGACCAGACCTTGTCGGTGATGGTGCTGATGGATTGGGCGGATAGCTCAACTCCGTACAACTCGTGCAAGGTATCCTGAATATCCCGTGTGCTCAGCCCCTTGGCGTACAGGCCGATGATCTTTTCTTCCAGCTCGTTGGTGTTGCTCGCATACCGGCGCAGGATCTTGGGTTCGTAGTCGCCGTTGCGGTCGCGGGGGATGCGCACATCGGTGTCCCCCTCCGAGGTCCGCACTTTCTTGTTGTAATACCCGTTGCGACTGTTGCCGCTATGGTGCCCTTTGGCTTCATACGGCTCGTACCCCAGATGGTCGGTCAGCTCCTCCTCCATCATCGATTCGAGCGTGCCGGCGAACAACTTGGCAAAGATGCCGTCTTGCCAAAGAAGTCGTCCATCGACTCTGCTTTGGCCAGTTCCGCCGCCACGTGCTCCGCGTCCGGCATATACTCCTGTGGATTGGCCCGCTTACGGCCCTTTCTCTGTGTCATCGTGTGTTCTCCCTTTCAAGCGTTGCATCTTAGCTTGATTTCGGGTTTACACAATATCTTGGACACTCTCCTCCAAGCTGAACTCAAACGCCCCCGCATCACATTCCGACGCTGTCGTCTGCCCATCGCCATCCGCGTTTCGCGCCTCGCCCCGCTGATCTACGCCCGAAACGGGCGCAGCCAGACAACCAGAGCTAGGCGCGATATCGATTGCTGGACTACCCAGCTTCAACGCCTGCGTTTTGGTTCCACCTCCATTGTCGTCAAGATCCTCAACGATTGCCTGGAGAGCCACAACCGGAACAATATCGGTCGTGCCTGGCGAGAAACCAGCGAGGCCTGCGCTACTACTCCGGCCGAAGACATTATAGTTGCCGGCCTGCACTAAGCCTGTCTCCACAAAGACCTCGGGGCCGCTATTTGCCACATTTCCTGAAAGCAGCGTCCGCGAGAGTGTGAGGCTGTCTTTGAGATTGTAAATCCCCCCACCTTGCCCGTCATTTGCCGTAACCTCATTACCGATGAAGGTGCTGTTGACCACAAGTGCTGCCCCGGCATACTTGAACAGGCCCGCCCCCTTATCGCCGGCCATATTGTCGCTTACCGTGCTGTTGATCAGCTGTAGTGGTCCGGCCGCCTGTGATATGGCTCCTCCAAGCGGCGCTGAGTTGTCTGAAAAAGTGCTCCGCTTAATGACAGCGTCTGGTGTCTTCAGGTGAATTCCGCCACCCCCACCATCCGCAATATTATCCTGAAATGTGCTGTCTTCTATTTCGACAGAGGTATCATCAGTTTCTACTCCGCCCCCGAAGCCAACGCTGCCTGCTTCGTTCCCTTCGATCGTAGAACCTGAGATCGTCAGTTCGCCACCGACTGTAATTATGCCGCCACCCGAATAGCGAGCCCTATTGTCCAGGATTGTACTGAGGGCGATCAATAGAGTTCCATCCTCTGAGTAGATGGCTCCTCCAAGATTCTGCGATGCATTATTGGCTAGGCGGAGGGAGCTAAGTTCGACTGCCCCGCCTCTGTTCATAATGGCGCCGCCACCCGTACTGCCGGAACTCGGCAATGAGTCTGAGTAGCCTATGATGCCAAAATTGAAGGTCAGCTTACCTCTATCAATCAGGATTGCGCCCCCGCCAACTGCCGGGGCCGAGCCACCTGTCAGGTGAAGATCGGCTAAGGTGAGGTCTCCGTTTGGGCCAACTGCGAAAAAGCGAAAATCTGGGCCGGAACCATCCCTGGCAATCTTTGATCCCCTTCCCTCTATCGTGATTTCGGAGCCTATCCAGGGAAGACCGTTCGCTCCGAGCTCGCTCGTGTTGTGCACCTGAGATAGTGAAAAATTGCCACCCTGCGGAAGCCGGATTATATCCGCCCCGTCCGGATTACCGGCAGCGCAGTCGTCATGCGGTTGTCCATCTGAGGTATTGTTGGCATTGCGAATCGCTTCTATCAAAGAGCACTTGCCATTTTCCTGGATCGCCACCTCTCCGTTAGTCACATCCATAGCCTCAGTCTTTGCAGGCGCCACTCTAAAGGCCAAAAGCGATGCGAAAACTGCTAGGAAGACAATTACGGGAATGCGAGGCGGCCAAGTGGCTTGAGAGCTCGTAGGCTCAAGACTCTCAGAATCCTTGGCTGATTCTTCCACAATGAATCGTACGTCACTCATTTGGTCCTCCGACCGCTCCTTCTGGAGCAACTGCGAAACATGACACTAACTGGGCACTGTCAACTGAGAATAGTCTGCCAGATACCTTTGGTCAATGGACATCTGTCACGCGTTCTCTATGACAATGCACCCTATTTGTACATTCGCGCTTTCTATTCTCGCAGCGTGACCTAGGGTATCTCAAGGACGGTAAGGATCCCAATACTATTGCCAATCAACCCATGCGTGCGGCAGTGGCATGGCAAGAGAACATCTGCTTCTGCCTCGTTGAGCATCTCAACGATCTGGCTTTCGGTGAATCGTGACTGCTTCATGTGGATTTCTCCTAGATTGAATATGACCGATTTTTCCAACTATGATTGGTATCAGCTTTTTGGGATGTTTATCCATTAACCACCGTGTTTCCGCTGAAACCACTATAATCCCAGGAGATGATGTTCGCTGAACCGCTCGGGACAATAGTGGAGGGACCATACGGTAGCACGGATCAGTTACTGACCGTATTGGCGGCGGTCTTGCTGACCCTGTTGCTTCTCATGGATGTGGCCACCCGCCGCGTGCCGAACGCCCTGGTCTTGCCCGCCACCGCAGCGGCCGTCGGGCTGGATTTGTGGCGCGGTTCGCTGGATGCGCTGCTGGGTGCGGCTGCCGGTCTCGCGCTGTTTGGGCTGCTGGCCTGGGGCGGCCGTCGTCTGTATGGACGGACAGCCCTGGGCATGGGGGATGTCAAGCTGGCGATGTTGGTGGGGGCGCTGTTGGGCGTCGTGCCGGGCCTGGTCGCGCTGGCTGTCGGTATGCTTGTGGCGGCGGGTGTGGCGGTGGTCGCGCTCCGGCGGGGTCGGTCCGGGCCGGAGGCAACGCTGCCGTATGGCGCGGCGTTGGCGACCGGTGCGCTGGTCGTGCTGGTGTGGCAGGTCGCGGCGGTTGGGCCGCAGCTGGCATCTTTCGTATTGTCCCTGCCATGAGGTAGAATGCCGCCCTATGAATGAGATCCTCCTGCGGTCGCCGGCGACCATGGCCGAAATGCATCAGGCCGAAGCGGTGCAGCGCGCAGCGTGGCAGGTCGGCGACCTGGATGTTGTCCCTGCTCACTTGCTCCACGCTTTGCACCATAACGGCGCGGCGCTGGTTGGTGCATTTGAAGGTGAACGAATGGTGGGCGTGTCGCTGGCCGTGTTGGCTACGGTTGAGTCGTTGAAAGACCGCATCGACCCGGTGGCGGCCGCCCGGCTGAAGATGTACTCGGTGATCACCGGCGTTCTCCCCGCCTATCAGAACGGCGACATCGGCTACCGGCTCAAGGTTGCCCAGCGTGACTTTGCCCAGCGCATCGGCGTGCGGCTCATCACATGGACGTATGACCCGTTGCTCAGCGCCAACGGCCGTTTCAATATCGGCAAGCTGGGGGCGGTTTGCCAGACCTACCTGCCCGATTTCTACGGTGACCTGGACGGGATCAACGCCGGGCTGGCGACGGATCGGTTTCAGGTGGAGTGGTGGGTGACGAGCAAGCGGGTGCAAAGTCGAACCACAAACAAGTGGCGGCCGATTCGCCTCGATGCGCTGCTGGCGGGCGGTGCGGTGCTGGTCAACGACGCTAGCTTCAATGACGCCGGCTGGCCTGTGCCGTCTGAAGGCATGGTGCGCCGTCCCGGCACGCTGCAGCTGGTCGAGATTCCCTACGACTTCGCGTCGCTGAAGGCGGCCGACGTTGATCTGGCGCAGCGCTGGCGGGAGCATAGTCGTGAGGTGTTCACTACGATGTTTGACGGCGGCTACCTCGTGACCGATTTCGCCACCTACGAAGACGAGCAGGGCCGCGACCGCAGCTTCTACCTGCTAACCCATCAGGACAGCTAACATGGACATTGAACGCATCGACCTACGCCATATCAGCCAACAGCTCGTCAGCCCCTTTGTGACCAGCTTCGGACCGCAGCAGAAGCGCGACTGCCTGCTGCTGACGGTCTACGCCGATGGCATGATGGGCTGGGGCGAGTGTGTGGCCACCAACGACCCCGGCTACAGTTACGAAACGACCGGCACCGCGTGGCACATCCTGGAAGATTTCCTGATCCCGGCGCTGCTGGGACAGACGGTCACCGAACCGGAAGCACTGCCGGCGATGCTTTCGTTTGTGCGCGGCCATCCATTGGCGAAGGCGGGGCTGGAGCAGGCGCTTTGGGATGTGGCGGCGCAGCAGCAAGACCTGTCGATGGCGGCGCTGCTGGCCGCGCCCTATGCCGAGGGGCCGCGAGAGCGTGTGCCGGTGGGCGTGAGCATCGGCATCCAGCCCAGCATCGATGACACTGTGCGCGTCATCGGCGAGTACGTCGATGACGGCTATCGCCGGATCAAGCTGAAGATCAAGCCCGGCCATGACGTGGCCGTGGCGACGGCCGCCCGCGAGGCGTTTCCCGATCTGCCGATCATGCTCGACGCCAACTCGGCCTACCGGCTGTCGGATGCGGCCGTCTTCCAGGCGATGGATGATCTTGACCTGCTCATGCTGGAGCAGCCATTGGGGTATGAGGACATCTACGACCACAGCCGGCTGCGGCCGCTTATCCAGACGCCGCTCTGCCTGGATGAGAGCATTCATTCGGCCGACGACGCCCGTTTTGCCCAGGCTATCGGTGCGTGTGACATCATCAACGTCAAGCCCGCCCGCGTGAGTGGCTGGGCGGAGGCGCGAGCCATCCACGATCTTGGCCTCGCAGCAGGCATGCGGCTGTGGGTCGGCGGCATGCTGGAGACGGGGGTGGGGCGGGCAGGCCAGTTGGCGCTGGCGTCGCTGCCCGGCTTCTCGCTGCCGGGCGACATTTCGGCCACGGTCCGCTACTATGTGCCTGATATTACACCGCCGTTTACACTTAACGCTGAAGACAGCACGATGACTGTGCCCACCGGTCCCGGACTGGGGATTACGGTCGATGAAAAAGAGCTGGGCCGCGTCACGGTGCGTACCGCAACCTTTGCCGCCTGAGCCAGCACATTGAGCAGAACGAGTCGAGGAACCTTATGTTTGACGGAAAGACAATTGCCTTTATCGGCAGCGGCGTCATGGCCGAGGCGATGATTCGCGGACTGATTTCGCAGGATATCGTGGCGCCGGAGCAGATTACGGCCGCTGATCCGCTGCCGGAGCGGCTGGACGAACTGCACGAGCGGTATGGCATTCACACGACAACCGACAACGCCGCCGCGGCCGAGGCGGGTCAGATCGTTGTTCTGTCCGTGAAGCCGCAGAATCTGCCGGCTGTCATGCCCACGATTCGCGGCCACATGCGCCGCCAGGATCTGCTGTTGTCGATCATCGCCGGCGCGCCGATTCGCAACTTGTCCAACGGCGTGGCTCATGCGGCCGTCGTCCGGGCCATGCCGAACACCCCGGCCCAAATTGGTGAAGGGATCACCGTCTGGACCGCGACCAGCGAAGTGCCCGAAGAGCAGCGACAGCAAGCCAAGGCGATTCTGGGTGCGTTGGGCGAAGAGGTGTTCATGGATGAAGAAGGGTACCTCGACATGGCCACCGCCCTGAGCGGTACCGGCCCGGCCTATGTGTTCATGTTCATGGAGGCGCTGGTCGATGCGGGCGTCCATCTTGGCTTCTCTCGCCGGGTGTCGGAAAAGCTGGTCATGCAGACGATGCGTGGTTCGCTGGACTATGCGGACCAGTCGGGCAAGCACGTGGCGGAGCTGCGCAACCAGGTGACCTCGCCGGGCGGCACAACGGCCGCCGCGCTCTATCATCTGGAGAAGGGCGGGCTGCGGACAGTGGTCTCGCGAGCGATATGGGCCGCCTATCAGCGTTCAGTCGATCTGGGCCAGGGTGAGGACGTCAAAGGCCCGTCGTGATCGCTTCCGGCAGCCGTACGCCGGTCGTTGTTATCCAGGATGGAAATACGTGGTGGCGTTATGACGATCTGGTCCGGGAGGTCCGGGTCGATACGCCAGCTGATATCCTGGCGGCGCTGGCAACCATTGAGTCCGCTGTCGAGCAAGACGGCCTCCTGGCAGCCGGGTTTATGAGCTATGAAGCGGCGGCCGCCTTTGACCTGGCCGTTCGCCCCGCCGCTGAAGCCGGGTTTCCGCTCTTGTGGTTCGGTCTGTTCCGGCGTCGGGAGCCGGTCCGGCTGGACGCAGGGGCTGGCGGCTACCAGTTCGGCGCATGGCAGGCGCAGCTCACTGAAACGGACTACATTCAGGCCATCGCCCGGATCAAGGATGCCATCGCCCGGGGCGACACCTACCAGGCCAACTTCACCTTTCCCATGCTGGCCCCGTTCGAGGGCGACCCGTGGGCGCTCTACGTCCAGTTGAACCTCGCCCAGCGCGCCAGCTACACCGCCTATCTGGACCTGGGAGATCAGGTCATCGTGTCGGCCTCGCCAGAGCTGTTCTTCACGCTCGATGGCGACCGCATTGTGTCCCGCCCCATGAAAGGGACGGCGCCCCGGGGTCTGACGGCCGAAGCCGACCGCGAGCAGATCGACTGGCTGCACCACTCCGCGAAGAATCGGGCCGAAAACGTCATGATTGTGGATATGATCCGCAACGACATTGGTCGGGTGGCGGCCATTGGCAGCGTCCAGGTGCCGGAGCTGTTCGCCGTCGAGCGCTATCCGACGCTGCTGCAGATGACCTCGACCGTTGAGGCCAGGACAACGGCCTCGCTCCCGGATCTCATGGCGGCCATGTTCCCCTGTGCATCGATTACCGGGGCGCCGAAGGTCAGCACGATGGCCATTTTACGCGAGCTGGAACCGCAGCCGCGCGGCGTGTACACCGGCATGATTGGCCACATTCTGCCCGGTCGCCGCATGCAGTTCAACGTGGCTATTCGGACGGTGGTCCTCGATCGCCAGACCGGGATGGCGACTTACAACGTCGGCAGTGGTGTGGTCTGGGACTCGGACGCAGCGGCCGAATACCAGGAGTGCTTGCTGAAGGCGCGGGTGCTGTCGCCCGACGTCCGCGAGCCGGGCGCGTTCCAACTGCTGGAGTCGCTGCTGTGGACGCCTGATGCGGGCTTTGCGCTGCTGGAACGCCATCTGGACCGGTTGGCCGCGTCGGCCGGCTACTTTGACTTTGAACTGGACCCGGATCATGTCCGCGCAGAGCTGGATGATGTCGCTGCGTCCCTGACCGGTGGGAGCAAGGTGCGTCTTCTGGTGGACAAGCAGGGGCAAGTTACGATTACCAGCCAGCCTTTGGCGATGGGCCAGCGACCGCTGCCGCTGCGCGTTGGTCTGGCAGCGGAACCGATCAACAGCGCGGATCGCTGGCTCTATCATAAGACGACCGTCCGTCATCTGTATGACAAAGCGCGGGCGTCGCGGCCTGACTGTGACGATGTGATTTTGTGGAACGAGCGTGGCGAGGTGACCGAGAGCAGCATTGCCAATCTGCTCGTCGAGCTGGACGGCCGCTGGCTCACACCACCGGTCAGCAGCGGTTTGCTGCCAGGCACTATGCGGGCGGCGCTGTTGGCCGCCGGAGAGATCGCCGAGCAGTCAGTGCAGGTGGCTGATCTGGCGCGAGCTTCGCAAATTGTCCTCATTAACAGTGTTCGCGGTCGCCTTCCGGCGCGTTGGACACCTGCATAGAGAAGACGTAGCTTAACGCCTGCCGAAATGTAAGCGCTATTACTTGAAGCGTGTTAGCAGCCCATGCTACAATCAACGAGGAATCATATTTCGACTCACAAGGATAAGTGGTCATCTTACGTATGAAACAAACACGACTCCTGGTCTTCGCTGGAGTGCTGACGGCAGCCTTGTTCTTCGGTGGCTTTCGTTCGGCCGCGGCGGCCGCTAGTTGTTACATCATGGGGGTTGAGGTTGGGTATGTCTGTGACTCTAACCCGCCGCTGGCCGAGTTTGTGCCACCCCCGCCTATTGCCAATAGTATCCTGGACCGGTTGAACTATGGCCGAATCAGCGATCTGGCCAATGTCTACGCCGGACCCAGCCTGGGCAGTGAGATTGTTCGCAATGCGGGAGATGGCTACCTGTGGGCCAGCATCAGCGATGTTGCCAACAACCAGGACGAGGGCAGCCTCTGGTACAGCATCAATCATGGCGAATGGGTGCGGGCCGAGGATTTCAAGCCGCAGGACGCCTCGGACTTTACAGGGTTTGAAGTGCGCGCCCAACCAGACCACATTTTTGGCTGGATGGTCGTAGACTTCCCTTACTCGCTGGCGCCCGGTGCAGAGCCGCCTGCTGATACGGTCAAGCTGCCGCGTTACACGCCGGTGACCATCTACGATGCGGTCGTGGCCGAAGATGGCTGGATTTGGTACGACATCGGCCATGGCCGGTGGATGCGCCAGACCTACATGAGCTTGCTCGACGTCAGCCCCCGCCCGGAAGAGGTTGGCGAGGACGAGTATTGGGTCGAAGTGGATCTGTATGAGCAAACGTTCGCCGCCTATGAGGGCGACCGGATGGTCTACGCCGGGCTGGTTTCCAGCGGCGAGAATCGCTGGCCCACGAATGAAGGGTTGTTCCAGGTCTGGGAACGCCACCAGATGACCGACATGATTGGTGCGGAAGGTAGAGTCGACTACTACTGGGTCGAGGACGTTCCCCACACCATGTACTTTGACTTCGACATCGCCCTGCACGGAGCGTACTGGCATGATCGCTTCGGCTACAAGCACAGTCATGGCTGTGTCAACATGCCGCCGCGTGACGCCGAGTGGGTGTTCAACTGGTCGGCCGGCGCGCCCAATGATTTGTGGGTATGGGTGCACACTTCTGACCCGCACAGCTATGTCCAGCATGTCGACGTGGAAGGGGGCTTTTCCGGCCCGTAGTCGTCGCACATCAGACTGCTCGAACGAAACAAACCACGCCCACCAGACAACCAGGTGGGCGTTTTTGTTGCCACTCAGTCGGTCGGTCGCTAGAGTTGAGTCATCGCAGACGGCCGCCCCTGCATTGCACCGACCCGGCGAGGGCGGCCCATATAGGAGTACAGGAATGACCACACAAAACATGTTTAATCTGTCTGGCAAGGTAGCGTTGATTACGGGGGCGTCGCGAGGTATTGGGCTGGCCATCGCCCAGGCTTACGCCGCCGCCGGGGCCAGTGTGGTGCTGGCCAGCCGCAAGCAGGAGGCGCTTGAGGCCGCGGCCGAAACGATCTGGAAAACGGGTGGCGCGGCGCTGCCGCTTGCCGCCCATACCGGAGAGGAGGCGGCCGTCACGGCGCTGGTCGAGCAAATTGTCGACCATTATGGCGGCGTTGATATCGTCGTCAACAACGCCGCCACTAACCCGCACTTTGGTCCAATTCTCGACGCCGAGGACAGCCAGTGGGACAAGATTCTGGATGTCAACGTCAAGGGCTACTTCCACGTGATTAAGGCGTGCGTACCCGCCATGCGTGAGCGGGGTGGGGGTAAAGTCATCAACGTCGCCTCCGTTGCCGGGCTGGAGCCGCAGCCGATGATGGGTGTTTACTGCGTCAGCAAAGCGGCCGTCCTGATGCTGACACAAGTATTGGCATCGGAGCTGGCCGCCGACAACATTCAGGTCAACGCTATTGCTCCCGGCTTCGTTAAGACGCGCTTCAGCCAGGTGCTGTGGTCTACGCCACAGACCCATGACGCGCTCGTGAAAGGCGTGCCCCAGGGCCGGATGGCAGAGCCGGACGAGATCACCGGCGCAGCGCTCTACCTGGCGTCGCAAGCGTCCAGCTTCACGACCGGGGCGACGATGGTGGTGGACGGCGGACAGCTTGTCAGCGGCCTGCGCTCGGTGATGGGCTAGCGATCAGCCGGCTGACTTATCGCGATTGCGATACAGATTCGGGTCCACGACCTCGGCCATCGCTTGCTCATCGAGGATGTTACCGAGGAAGTTGTTGACGGCCGTAATCTGCGGCAGCGGATCGCTGAGGATGTCGCTGTAGTGGACGTAAAGCACCTCAATGTTCGGCTGGGCGGCCATCCACGCCTCTACCTGAGCTACGTGCTTTTCGAAGAGCATTGCCATCTGTTCGTCGTCCATCTTGTCCGGGTCTTCTCCCCGGTGGACGAGCATCTTGCGCTGCGAGGCCAGGATCTCTGCCATGTTGCGGCGGATGAAGATGACCTTGTATGGGTAATCGGACGGCAAATGCTTGAGCAGGGCGGAGATGACTTTCACGACCTTGCCTTGCGCGTCTGGCACCCAGGCAATGTCGCCCTTGTCCATCTGCTTGACCCGTTCGAACTCATAATAGCCTTTCGGGTTGTCGACATCGGCTTCTCGCAGTTCGTCGGTGATGGGCGGGATGCCGCCCGCCTCCAGCATTTTCATCATCATCGATGTGCCAGAGCGGGGCAGGCCGGAGACGACCACAATGGGCTCCGGCGCAGAAGATTTGCTAAGCTTGCTGAAGAGACTTTTCATACAGTTTATTGTACACCAAAGTGGACGGGGTTCATTTGATAGACGGGGGAGCGAGGCTGATGCGAGAGATACGCGAAATCACGGAAGCGGAACTGCCGGAGTTCCTGCGCATTACCAGCGAGGCGTTCCCCGGCATGCGCGTGGTGACGGATGACGACCGCCAGCGCATGCAGGAGCGATTGCGGCGCATCATGGGTGAGCCAATTGTCCACTTCCTGGCGCTGTTTGAAGCCGGGGAGATGGTTGGCGTGATGCGTACGTACGACTTCACCATGAAGCTGCGCTCTGTGCGGACGCTGGTGGGTGGGCTGGGCGGCGTGGCCGTCGACCTGCGCCACAAGCGGGAGCATGTCGCCTATGATATGGTGCAGCATTTTCACGAGGTGTACCGGGCACAAGGGGTGTGCCTGACGGCGCTTTACCCGTTCCGGCCAGACTTCTATCGCCGGATGGGGTATGGCTTTGGCACGCGCATGAACCGGTACGAACTGGACCCCGCCAGCTTGCCGCACGGCGGCCGCAAGGATGAGATCGTCTATCTGGATGCGGCGGACAAAGACGCGCTGCATGCCTGCTACGACCGTCTGGTCGAGCGCACCAACGGACTGATCGAGCTTCCGCCGCATGTGCTGGACGGGCTGTTTAGCGATGCGTCCGCCCTGATTATCGGCTGCCGGTCCGGGGGTGAGCTGACCGGTTATCTTCTCAGCCGTCTTGTGCCGACTCGCGACGACAACTTCCTGGCCAACGATCTTGAGATTCGGGCGCTGGTCTATGACAACCCGGCAGCTCTGGGGCAGCTGCTGGCGTTTGTGCGGTCGCAGGCGGATCAGGTGGGGCGCGTTGTGCTTGAAACGCAGGATGAGATGGTGCCGTTCCTCTCCAACGACCCGCGCAACGGCAGTGGCAACCTGTTGGCCGGGCTGTGGCACGAGACGAATACGCAGGGCACCGGCATCATGTACCGCGTCCTTGACACAACGCGTGTCTTCGACGTGCTGCGCGACCATGACTTTGGCGGCGCTAGCTGTCGCCTGGCGATCGAGGTTGAAGATTCCTTCCTGTCGGAGAATGCCGGGCGGGCGGTCATCTATGTGGAGCAGGGCAAGGCGCGTCTGATGACAGCGACAGACCCGGTTGATGTGACGATGACGCTGGAGGCCGGGAACTTCGCTTCGCTTGTTACCGGCGCAATCTCAGTGCGGCAGTTGTTGATCTATGGTCTGGCGGAACTGTCAGATCCGGCGCAGGCCGATACCGTCCACCGCTTGTTCTACACCGAGCAGAAGCCGTGGTGCATGACCCACTTCTAGAGCGCTACGTGTTAAGCTGCCGGGCCAGAGCGCCCGGGTCCGTGACCGGTTGTTGGCAGACGAACCGCCGGCAGACGTAGGCCGTGGCCCGACCGTCAATCTGGGGGCGCTGGGCCAGGAGCGGAACGGCGATAGTAGCCGCCTCCGAAATCCCCGCCGCCACAACCACGTCCGGGCGATAGGCAGCGAAAACCGTATCGAGCAGCGCCTGTGAATCAGCTGCCGTGGGATCGCCCGCGATCGCGACCTCCCGGGGCTGGCCCAGGATGAGGGTAGTGGCCGTCAGCCACTGCGCGAAGCCGCCCGGATAGCGGGCCATTGCCGCTGCCAGACTGCTTGCCGCTTCATTGGCCACGTCCCAATATCGACCGTCACCCGTGTACAGGGTCAGGGCTAGCATGACGGTGGCGGCCATCGCGTTGCCGCTGGGGGTGGCGTTGTCCTGCAGCTCTTTGGGCCGGTGGAGCAGCGCTTCATGGTCGTCGGACGTATCGAAGAAGCCGCCGTTCTCCTCGTCGCGGAAATGATCGAGCATCATATCGGCCAGTTCCTGCGCCCAGACGAACCAGCGTTCCTCGAAGGTCGTCTGGTAGAGCGCCAGCAGCCCGTCGGCAAGATAGGCGTAATCTTCCAGGTAGCCGTTGTACTTGGCCGCGCTACCTTCGCTTTCCAGGTGCGAAGGAGACGGCCGTCTTCCCGGCGCATCGTCTCATGCAGGAAGGTCCGCGTTGTCGACTGCTACCTGGATGTAGTCGGCCCGGTCCAGCGCCCGCCCGGCCTCGGCGAAGGCAGCCAGCATCAGGCCGTTCCAGCTTGTCAGGACTTTGTCGTCCAGTCCTGGCCAGATGCGCTGGGAGCGACGCTGGTAGAGCGTTTCGCGGGCGGCCGCCAGCCGGGTTTCCAGCTCGGTCAGCTCTGTCCCGACCAGCGTGGCGACTTCGGCCAGCGGGCGGGGCTTGTTGAGTATCGTGCTGCCTTCCCAATTGCCGGCCTCGGTTACGTCGTAGGCGGCCATGAACAGCTCGGCATCATCGCCCAGCACCTCGCGGATTTCGGCGGCCGCCAGACGTAGAACTTACCTTCTTCGCCTTCGCTGTCGGCGTCGTAGCTGCTGTAAAAGCCGCCGACTTCGTGGCGCATCTCGCGCACGACAAAGTCGAGCGTCTCCTCAACGACGCGCCGGTAGTGCGGGTTGCCGGTAATCTGGTAGGCGTGGAGGTAGACGCGGGCCAGCAGGGCGTTGTCGTAGAGCATCTTCTCGAAATGGGGGACCAGCCAGTGGGCGTCGGTGGAGTAACGGGCGAAGCCGCCGCCGATCTGGTCGTACAGGCCGCCGTTGGCCATGGCTTGCAGCGTGGTTTCAGCCATGTGCAGGGCCATGCTGTCGCCCCGCTCCTGGCCGACGCGCAGCAGGAACTCAAGCGTCATTGAGGGCGGGAACTTGGGGGCGCTGCCGAACCCACCCAGCTGCGAGTCGAACGTCTTGAGCAGTCCGTTGAGCGCCTGGTCGATGATGTCGGGCGTCAACTCGCCGGGTTGGGTGGCGACGAGTGTACTGTTCCGCAGATGGTCGGCGATGCTGCCGGCGCTCTGGTCGATCTCCTCGCGTCGCGTCTCCCAGGCGTCGGCCAGGCCGCTCAGTACCTGCTGGAAGCTGGGCATGCCGTAGCGTGGCGCAGGGGGGAAGTAGGTGCCGCCGAAGAACGGCTCCTGGTCGGGTGTCAGAACGACGGTCATCGGCCAGCCGCCCTGCCCGGTCAGGGCAACGACGGCGCTCATGTAGATGCTGTCCAGGTCAGGGCGCTCCTCGCGGTCGACCTTGATGTTGATGAAATGCTCGTTCATGTAAAGCGGCCGTTTCCGCATCTTCAAACGACTCATGGGCCATGACGTGACACCAGTGACAGGCAGCGTAGCCGATGCTGAGCAGGATCGGTTTGTCCTGCTCGCGGGCCAGCGCCAGGGCTTCTTCCCCCCAGGGATACCAGTTGACCGGATTGTCCACGTGCTGAAGGAGATAGGGGCTGGTTTCGTTGGCAAGGTGGTTGGGCATAGTTATTCCTTCCGATGCCCGGCTCTTGCGGCGGGCATCGGGTCGTTTAGCTCAGGGCAAGACGCAGGGAGCGTACAAAGGCGGCCGCCGCCGCAGGCTTGTCGGCGGCTGCATCGACGGCGTTGATGAGGGCGCTGCCGACGATGACGCCGTCGGCCGTCTGGCCGATCGCCGCCGCCTGTTCCGGCGTGCTGATGCCGAAGCCGACGGCCAGCGGTGTGTCAGTCTCGTCCCGCACGCGGTTGATGAAGGCGTCGAGACCGGTGTGGAGGCTTTGCCGCGCCCCGGTCACGCCGGTGACGCTGACCAGATAGATGAACCCTTGCGCTCGCCGGATGACCGCGTCGATGCGGGCCGGACTGCTGGTGGGGGCCAGAAAGTGGACATAGGCCAGACCGGCAGACGCGGCGGCAGCTTCCATCTCCGCCGCCTCTTCTGGCGGTAGATCAGGGACGATGAAGCCCTGGACACCGGCGTCGCGGGCGTCGCTTACCAGCACGTCAAGTCCGTAGGCCAGAAACGGATTGTAGTAGCCGAACAGCAGAATCGGGCAGCCGACGCCGCGCTCGCGCAGTTCCGATACCATCTCCAGACAGCCTGCCAGCGTGGTGCCTTGCTCCAGCGAGGTCTGGGTGCTGTGCTGGATGGTCGGCCCGTCGGCCAACGGGTCGCTGAACGGGACGCCCAGCTCCAGCAGATCGCTGTGCGCGGCAATGGCGGTGATGATGTCGAGCGATGTGGCCCGGTCAGGATAGCCCAGCGTGTAGTAGGGCATGAGGGCGGCCGTCTGGTTCACCAGGGCGTGATCAAAGGCGTGGGTAATAGCGTTGATTCCGGTTGTTTCTGTCATGGTGAGATTGGAAGGTCGTGTGTCAGGAGCGGCCGTCAATGCGGCTCGCCCACGAAAAGGCAGCCGGCGGCATCGGGCGCGAACCCGTCCGGCCATTCGGTCCGGGCGTTGTAGCGGGCGTCGTGGAGCAGCGCGCCGCTCAGGTCGGCGTCACGGAAAACCGCCCAGCCCAGGTTGGCCTGGCTGAGGTTGGCGTTGGTCAGATCACAGCGCGACAGATTGGCCCAGTTCAGGTCCGCGCCGGTCAGGTCGGCCCCGGACAGGTCAGCCTCCTGCATGCTGGCCCCGTTGAGAATAGCCTGTCGCAATGACGCCTCGCGCAGGTTGGCCCCGCGCAGTTCGGCGCCAATCAGATTGGCCCGTTCCAGGTTGGCGTGGGCCAGTTGGTCGTCGTTCAAATCGGCCCAGCGCAGTTCGGCGTCGGCCAGGTCCTGAGGGGTATGAGCGGGCGCACTGCCATCGAGCAGCGCAGGGCGCATGGCGTGGGCCCAGGCGGCAATCGCGTCCCAGTCCCGGAAATCTCCCTGTGGCCCCGCATCCACGGGCATGATCTGGCGTCGGGCAGGGTCGAGCGACCCGGCAAAGAGACCCAGCCCAACCGGGGTGACATCCGGCATGGCGGCCAGCACGGGGGCCATGTATGCCAGGACGACCCGGCGATTTGCATCGGTGTCGTCCACTAGTGTCAGACAGGTGGTGAAGTAGGCAGTTGGCCGATGAGCCAGTTCGCTGGCAAAGAAGGTGATGAAGTCGGTGGCATCGGGCAGCCAGCGCCCGGCGCGGATGGAGCTGCCGGCGACGACGGCCGCATACGGCTCCAGCGATGTGACGTCGGCCGCGGCCACAACGTCGACTGTGACCTCAGAGCTGCGCAGCGCACTCCCGACAGCCTCAGCGACCTCCGCGGTCGAGCCGCTGCCGGTGGCGTAGGCGACCAAAATTCGCTTGTTCATGCGGCGCACCTCCTCAGTTTGGGTTCGACGGGTATCTGAAATCATTATAGACCATGTGCAGAGGAACTGCGACCGGCGGCGGTTAGTGATTGGCGTTCCTGCTAAGTATGGAACCACAACGGAAGCTCTGCGTATAGCTTGATAGATAGCCCCGATGTGGGCACGCGGTATCATTGGCCATGTCTTTGTGGCCTGAGTAGGGAGTGAGCAATGAGTACATTTGGCAATATAGTCTGGTTGATTTTCGGTGGGTTCCTGGCCGGGTTGGGGTACATCCTCGGCGGCCTGCTGCTGTGTATCACGATTATCGGCATCCCGTTCGGGTTGCAAACGATCCGGTTGGGCATCGCCACCATGACACCATTCGGCAAGGAAATTGTGGTCGAACAGGGTGGCGGTGGCTGTCTCCAGGTGGTTTTTAATGTCATTTGGGTGCTGCTGGTCGGGTGGGAGATTGCATTGAGCCATCTGGCGAGCGCGGTTGTCCTCGCGATCACTATCGTCGGCATTCCGTTCGCCATCCAGCACATCAAGCTGATCCCGGCGGCGTTCCTGCCGTTCACCTATCGGCTCGAGTAGTCGCTCTTTCGTCATTCATTCGAGACGGACCGCTGTCGCCTGCTCTTCCACAGTGTGGGACAATGGGCCGCAGCGGTTTTACATTAGTAAGGTGACTATGAGCGACGTTGTAACTATCAGTCAGACGGGGCCGGTCCTGGAGATCAGGTTGAACCGGCCCGAAAAGCGAAACGCCCTGAGCATGGAGATGCTGCGGCAGTTCGATGCGGCCGTTACCCAGGCGAACCGCACGCCCGACGCTCGGGTTGTAGTGGTGCGGGGCGAGGGTAAGGTCTTTTCAGCGGGCATCGACGTCAGTAACCTGTTGGGGTTGGCAGAGACCCACGGCCCCCATTGGCAGCAGCGGATGCGCACCATCACGGACGAGATTCAGCAGATTATCACCCGGCTGGAGCGGCTCGAACTGCCCACGATTGCGGTGCTGCATGGCTACTGTCTCGGCCTGGCGTATGAGCTGGCGCTCGCCTGCGACATCCGCGTGGCCGTTGAAGACACAATGCTGGGCCTGCCCGAGACCCGGCTGGGCATGATCCCGGATGTGGGTGGCACGACCCGTCTGACTCGCATTGCCGGCCCTGCGCGAGCGAAGGAGCTCATCATGACCGGTCGCCAGATCGACGCCGCGTTGGCGGAGCAGTGGGGAATGGTCAACTATGCGCTCCCGGCCGACTCCGTTGAGAGCAAGGTCGAGGAGCTGGTGGCGGAGCTGGTGGCGGCTGCTCCCCTGGCAGTAGGCATGGCCAAGCGCGTGATTGACGGCCTGGCTGATGTGGACCGGGGTCTCATGCTGGAAGGGTGGGCCCAGAGCCAGCTGTTCAGCAGTGAGGACTTCCTGGAAGGCGCACAGGCGTTCATGATGCGACGGCCGCCAGAATGGAAGGGTAAATGAGCGGCGGGGGCGGTTGCCCAACAGACCCCGGATATGCTATCTTTAGGGTCCTTCTAACTTCGACACGAATTACAATTTAGTGGAGGCGCACTTATGGGGACAATGTTTGCGACCGATGCCTGGGCCAAAGCGTTGATGGACAAGGTGAACAGCAGTGACGCGTATAAGAAGGCGGCTGCCAAGTGGGAAGGCGACTTCTACTTTGTGACGCCGAAAGGGGGTGGGATGGAGGAAGATACCTACCTGTATCTCGACCTGTGGCATGGCGAAGCCCGCGACGCCTATGTGGTCGATGACCCGACGTCCAAATCGCCGGCGTTCGTGCTGACTGCCCCGCTTGACGTGTGGAAAGGGGTGCTGGGCAAGCAGATTGATCCGATTCGCGGCATCATGTCCGGTCAGCTGAAGCTGAAGGGCAATATGATGACCGTCATGAAGACGCCCAAAGCAGCGACTGAACTGGTGGCCGCGGCGACGCGGATCGATACCGATTGGCCTGCCTGATCGCGTAGCAGCAACTCCCGGACGTCCCCGGACGCCCGAGTCGAAAGCGCAACATGGAAATGACAGACGTAAAGGTTGGTGTCGCCCTCGGTGGCGGTGTCGCTCGTGGCATTGCCCATATTGGCGTGCTGTCTGTGCTCGAAGAGGCAGGCATCCCCATTGATGTCGTGGCCGGGACCAGCATGGGAGCGATCATCGGCTCGGCCTACAGCGCCGGCTTGTCCATTGCCGAGCTGCGTGCCCTTGCGGCTCGCACCGGCTGGAACGACGTGACCAGGCTGCGCCTCTCAACCGACGGTCTGATCTGCTTCCAGAAGATGGAGTCGTGGGTCGTGGAGACGGTCGGTGAGTACGACGTGCGTGATCTGGCGCTCCCCTTTGCGGCTGTGGCCAGCGATCTGGTGACCGGGGAACGGGTCGTGTTGTGGTGCGGCCCGCTGGCGACGGCAATTCGCGCCAGTAGTTCAGTGCCCGGCTTTGCGCCGCCGGTCCATTGGGACGGCCGCCAGTTGGTCGATGGCGGCGTGACTGACAACGTGCCGGGAGATGTAGCCCGTATGCTCGGCGCAGATTATGTGATTGGTGTCGACGTGTTTATGCCTGCTTTCCGTCGTTTCCTGGGCCCCCTGGGGCAGGGAGTGGCGGCGGTTGAGACGCTGGTGCGTCACGCAGGGCAGGGGCCAAATGAGTGTGACCGGCTGATTGTGCCCCATCTTGAAGGGGCCAGCTACTTCCACTTCTCGCACTACGAGTCGCTTATAGCGCTCGGCGAAGCGGCCGCCCGCGAAAAGCTGCCTCTGATCCAGGCTGATTTGGCCCGGCTCCAGCGTGCTGCGGCAGACGCACCTCCCGCCGCTGTGACGCCCCAGCCCCAAGAATTGACCGCCGTTCCCGGCGACTGATCGGTCCGGCCTGCCCGCCTTGGGCAGGGTGATGGTCAGTTTAGCGTCTTTGTTTCCCCGGCCGATTCCCATTAGAATCCTCACCTTATGCCTCTCTTGCCCTACATTGCGCTCTGGTTCCTGCTTTTGGCGGCGGCCGTCCTGAGCCGCGTCGTTGGCCGACGGCACCGGCTCGCAGGAGTGCTCGGCCCCCTGGCGACTGGGTTGGCTGGCGTTGTCTGGCTGCTGGCCGCGCCGGGCGAACCGGTCAGCGTGGACGTGGCCGGGTGGCAGTGGCTGATAGACGATCCGGCGTGGCAGCTTACCGGGATGGTCCTGCTGCTGGCAATGGCCAGTGCGCTCTCCGGCATGGCAGAAGATTGGTTTGCGGGAGGCGACGAGACGGATACCGGGTCGCCAACTGCGGCAGTGGTCCTGTTCCTGGCCGCCGCCGGGCTGCCTCTGCTTTGGGCCGGTGATGGTCGGACGATGGTAGCCGGCTATGCGCTGCTGTTGGGAGCGTGGCTCTGGGCGGCGCTGGGGCATGGCGCCGACGGGACCTCAGCGCGAGACGGGTGGGCCAGTTGGGGGCTGCTTGTTCTGCCCATGCTGCTCCTGTGGTTGGCAGCCGCGTTATCGGGCCATCTGGGTGGCACGGTCTGGGCGTCTGCGGCGCTGCTGGCGGCTGGTCTGGTGGCGTGCGGCGCGTTCCCGGCAGGCGGCTGGCGTCCAGCGGCGTTGTGGCAGCGCCCGCAAACGGCCGTTATGCTGCTGGCGCTGCCGGTTTTGGCCGGGGCAAAACTCTTGCTACCGCTGGCGCAGCCGGGCACTGTGTCCGGCGGGGTGTTGGCGCTCGGAGCGGCGGCTGGTCTTGTGACGCTGTTGATGGCTATCCGGTCTTTCTTCTCAAACGAGATTACGATGCAAGGGTTGGCCCTGAGCGTGGCGTCGGCGCTGGCCGGGATGGTGGTCCTGGCGGCGCTTTGGGCTGGGCAGGAGGGTCTGCTGGCGCAGGTGCGCGCAGCCGTTGTGGCCCCGGCCATCTTGCTGCTGCTGCCGGGCGTCAGAGCTGCCAACGTGGATGATCGCCTGTCCGGCAGTCGCTTGTCGCCGGCAGCTCTGGGCGTTGGCGTGGTCGCGGCGGCGCTGGCGGCCGTCCCACTGACGGCCGGGTTTCGCGGTATGGGCGGCGTTTACGAGGGCTGGCTGGCAGTGGGCGGTTGGCCGCTGGTTGTCGTCGCTGCGCTGCTGATGACGCTGCTGGTCGCGGCGGCGGTGGGGCGCGGGCGTCTTGTCCTGGTCACCTTGCGTGAATTGTCTGGCCGGTCCGGATGGCTTGGCGCCGCGCCTGCTTTATTGCTGGGCTTGGGGCTGCTGGCTGTACCGTGGCCGTGGCTGGGGGAGCAAAGTCCGCTGGTCTGGGCCGCCATCCTGCTGCCTCTTGTTATCGGCGTGGCGGGCGCGTTGATTCTGGGCCGCCAGAGTCTGTGGGCCGATCTGCTGGCGACCTCTGTTCCCACGCTGCCGGCCTTGTGGCGCGACAGTCGGGCGGCCGCACCGGCGCGGCGTGCCGGTCGCTTTGTGGCCGCCGCCACGTCCGACGCGCTGGCCATATTGGAAGGCCCGTACGGGCTGCTGTGGGTGCTGGCGTTGCTGGCCCTTTTTGTTGTTCTGGCTTAGGGAGCATCAGCCGCTATGTCGTTATTTAGCTTGCTTGAGACACTGGAACCATTGCGCGGCATGACTGCTACATGGATCGTCCTGATCGCCGCTTTCTTTGCCGTGGCCATCTGGGACGTTCGGCTGGCGCTGCCCGCGCTGGGCGTACACTATCTGGCGGCGGGCTTGCTGTTTGTCGATGTGCTCGATCCTCGACTGGCCGTGGTCTATGTGTTGGTCGGCCTGGTGGCGACGGCAATCCTGCTGGTGACGGCCGCTCAGGTCAATTGGGGACGACCGCCGGACGATTTGACGGACGAGGAGCGGGCAAAGCTCAAGCTGGAACCGGTGCGACAGATTGGCCCGTTTCGCCTGACCACGCGCATGATTGTTCGAGCGGTGTTGGCTGTGGTGGTGCTGGGTGCGTTGTGGTTGGTGGCGCGCTCGGGCAATATTTCCGCGAGTCCGGAGCAGGTCTATCTCGATATGGCGATCTACGGTCTGACCGGGCTGGGATTGGTGGGGTTGGCCACTTCGCCAGACCCCCTTCGCTCCGGCATCGGGATCATGCTGCTGCTGACCGGTTTCGAACTCAGTAACAGCCAGAATGCCCAGTCGCTGTCGTTGGTCGTTGCCCTGGCCGGGGTCAATCTGCTGCTGGCTGTCGTCATCGCCTATATGGCCCAATCCCGGTTCTTGCCCGCCGACACCAGAGAGTAATTGTGACCCTGTCTGTCCCACTTCTCGTGCTGAGCCTCCTTCTGATGGCTGCCCTTCTGGCTGTCGTCTTTGGTCGCTGGCCGCGGGCCGTCAGTGTGGCGGGCGCTGTGGTGGCGTTGGGGGCGTTTGGTGTGCTGCTGGCCGGGTCGGATCTGGCACGCTTCGGCGGCCCGGAGATGCGTGTCGCCACCTGGACGCTGGTGATGACGCCCACTGTTCGCAGCCTCTTGTTGTTTATGTGCGGCGGGATGGTGGTGCTGTTTTCGTTGGCGGCGCTCTGGCCGGAGGATTCGGCTCTGGTGCCGGGCGCGTTGGCAGCGACGGCGCTGTCGGGCGCGGCATTGATGATCGACCCGCCGATCTTTGGCGTCTTCCTGATCCTCGCGGCGACGGCCGCCGTGCTGCCAATGTTAGTGGCGGGCCGTCCTGCTGCGGTGTCAGCTGTATGGCAGATGTTCCTCCTGTTCACGCTGGCTGTGCCGCTGCTGCTGACCGCCGACGCGCTGTTGGCGTCCGGGCAGGGCGTCTCGGTGACGGCGGGCTATGCAGTGGTTCTGGCCAATCTGATTCTGCTGGCCGGCTTCCCGTTCTACATCTGGGCCGGCGGAGTGGCCCGTCGCGCCCTGCCGCTGGCCGCCGTGTTCGTCTTTGGTCTGTTCCAGGCAGCGGTAGTGGCCTACCTATTCGGTATCACCGACGGTTTTCCGGCTGTTCGCGCCGATCCCACCTTCCGGATGATCGTCGCCTGGAGCAGCGTTCTGACGACCGTAACGGCCGCCTTTCTGATGGGACGCAGCCGGACTTTCCGCGATTTGGCCGCCTACGCCATCCTGTTCGACATGGGCATGTTGCTGCTGGCGGTAGTCATTCCGCCGCCTGCCGGTCAGGCGGTGGCGGTGGCCGGGGTCATTGCCCGCACGCTGGCGCTGCTGCTGCTGGTTGTGGCTGGGCAGCGTTCCCACGCGGTCCCGGTCGTGACCAACGACCTGTCGGCCTGGGTAGCCAACAATGGGCCGCGTCTGCAATCTATCATGAGGCTGGTGGCGCTGCTGTCGCTGCTGGGCTGGCCGCTGACGGTCGGCTTTGCTGCGCGGTGGGAACTGCTCACCGGGCGGGATCTGCCCGATCCAGTCACTGCGCTGGCGTTGCTGGCGACGGGGCTGGCCACGTGGGCCGTGGCCCGGCAGTGGCCATTCGACAGCGACGAAGAACGAGCGATCAGCCGTGCAGCGGTTGTCGTTGGGTTGGTCCTGCTCGTGCTGGTCGTTTCGGTAGGGTTGTTTCCGCAACTACTGCTAGAATACGGTGCGAGCATGACAGGCGCCAGCTAGTCAGTGAACAGGCAAGGAGTAACGATGAGTCGGAAACAACAGATTTTGGACCGGATTGACAGCCGCCAAGCGACGATTGGCATTGTAGGGATGGGGTATGTGGGGCTGCCCCTGGCAGTCGCTTTCGCCGAAGAAGGATTCAATATTATTGGCGTCGATGTCGATGCCGCCAAAGTCGAGTCACTCAATCAAGGCAAGAGCTATGTGGAGGACGTGCCCGATGCCGTCCTGCAGCCGCTGGTTAATAGCGGCCGCCTGCGGGCGAGTACCGACTACCTCGCCCTGGCCGATGTCGACGCCATCTCCATTTGTGTGCCGACTCCGCTGCGCAAGACCAAAGACCCGGACATTTCCTACATTATCGACTCCACCGAGAACATCGTCCGTCACATGCAGCCAGGCCAGGGTCCGCTGATCATTCTGGAGAGCACAACCTATCCGGGCACGACAGATGAGGTGATCCTGCCGCGCCTGGCGCAGGAGGGGTTGACGGTCGGCGAGGATTTCTTCCTGGCCTTTTCGCCGGAGCGGATTGACCCCGGTCGCACGGATTATACCGTGCGGACAACACCGAAGGTGATTGGCGGCGTGACCCCCGACTGCCTCGAAGTTAGCGTCGCCCTCTACGGCACCATTGTCGATCAGCCCGTGCCCGTTTCCTCCACCGCCACGGCGGAGATGGTCAAGCTGCTGGAGAACACATTCCGGGCGGTCAACATCGGCCTTGTGAATGAAGTAGCCCTTATGTGTGACCGGCTGGGTCTTAGCGTCTGGGAAGTCGTCGAGGCGGCCGCTTCCAAGCCGTACGGCTTCATGCCCTTCTTTCCCGGCCCGGGCCTGGGTGGGCACTGCATTCCCATCGACCCGCACTATTTGAGCTGGAAGCTGCGGACGCTCAACTACACAGCCCGGTTTATTGAACTGGCAGCTGAGGTGAACAGCCATATGCCTGACTATGTGGTCGGCAAGGTGGCCGATGCCCTCAACGACGAGCGCAAGGCGATCAACGGCAGCAATGTGCTGATATTGGGCACTGCGTACAAGCGGAACGTCAGCGACGTGCGCGAAAGCCCGGCGCTTGATGTCATCGTCCTGCTCCAGGATCGCGGCGCAAACGTGACCTACCACGACCCGTATGTGCCCACCCTGCGCATCGACGAGCAGGAGCTGCACTCTGTGCCCCTGACGCCGGACGCATTGGGCGCGGCCGATTGCGTCGTCATCATCACCGACCACACGGACTTTGACTGGGCCTGGGTGACGGAGCACAGCCACCTGCTGGTCGACACGCGCAACGCCGTCAAGGAAAACGGCCGTGCCCGGGTCGTCAAGCTGTAGGGTGGTGGAGCGCACCAGGTTCCGGCAACCCGCACGCCAGCTGTCATGAGTACCTATCGCGACACGCTCACGCTGCCTCATGGCGAGTTGGAGCTGCCCGCCTTTCTGCCTGACGGCACGCAAGGTGTCGTGCGCTCGTTGTCGGCGGCCGACCTGGAGTCCATCCAGATTCAGGCGGTCCAGATGAACGCCTATCATCTGATGCAGCGTCCGGGGAGTTCGACCATTCAAGCGTTGGGCGGCCTGCATGCAATGAGCGGCTGGCCCCGCCCCATCTTCACTGACTCCGGCGGCTTTCAGATCTACTCGCTCATTCACCAGAACCCCAGGCATGGGACGATATCGGACAAGGGGGCAACCTTTCGGCCGTCGGGCGAGAAGAAGTTCAACCTGACCCCGGAGAAGAGCGTGCAGCTTCAGTTCGGTTATGACTCGGACATGATCATCTGCCTGGATGATTGCACCCACGCTGAAGCGGATATGGCCACCCAGGAAGCGTCGGTCCGCCGGACCATTTTATGGGCGGAGCGCTGCAAGGCGACCTATGTGCAACTCGTTGAGGACAAGCGGTTGTCGGAGGCGGAACGGCCGCTGCTGATGGGCGTCATCCAGGGCGGCCTGTCGCCGGACCTGCGCCGCACCTGCGCCGAAGCGCTGCTCGAAATCGGCTTCGATGCCTATGGCTACGGCGGATGGCCGCTCGACGGCGATGGCAATCTGCTGGTCGATATGCTGGCCCTGACGCGGGAGCTGGTGCCGGACGCCTACCCGCTCCATGCGTTGGGTGTTGGCCATCCGGCGTATGTGTCCGCCAGCAGCCGGCTCGGCTACCAACTGTTCGACAGCACGATGCCGACGCGTGATGCGCGGCACGGCCGTCTGCTGACGTTTACGGTCGATCCCACGACAGTGGCGAGCTTTGATGGGCAGGGCTGGTTCCGGTTCCTCTACCCCAACGACGACCGCCATGTGAAAGAGACGGCTCCCGTCTCGCCTTACTGCGACTGCCTCTGCTGCACCCGCTACTCGCTGGGCTATCTGCACCATCTCTACCGGCTGCGCGACACGCTCTACTTCCGGCTGGCTACCGCCCACAATCTGCGGTTCATGACCCAGCTGATGGCCGGACTGCGGCGCACGCTGCCCGCCTGAGCGCCGGCTTAGTTCGATCCGGCAGCGGCCCAAATCTGCAACTCTGTGCCCCGACCTCCGTAATGATAGGTGAGGCAGTCACATGAACGTGACGCCCCCAAACCGATCAATTAGAAGCGACGACTGCGGGCAAACCGGGTTATCGCAGGAGCAAATGAGATGAAAGAGAGTGGCATGGTCGAACAACCCAAACAACTACGTCGTCAGAACGGCGTGATCGGCGGAGTCTGCGGTGGTCTGGCCGAGTTCTTCGGCATTAGCGCCTTCTGGTTCCGGCTGCTGTTTGTCTTGCTGTTATTGCCGGGTGGGCTGCCGGGCATCCTGCCTTACTTCATCCTCTGGCTGATCATTCCCAGGAAGTAAGCGGTCAGCCGCTGGAGCGGACGCAAGATCAACGCCTGAAGGGGCCTGCCCTTCAGGCGTTTTTTATTTGCGACCTGTGACTCAATGCGCCGTCCGTTCGCAACTCATCTCCCAGTGGTAATCAACAGCGTGCGGCGTCGGTCGTTGCCCTGTGGCAGTCTGACCGACTCCCTACCCTGCAGGTTTTGAAGCAGAGGAGTGCCACGCCGGCGACTTGTGTACGTGGACGACCTGCCACGCGCCTTCTTGCCGCACGAGAACGCGGCTCTCGTTGTGCGTATGATGAGAGATGCCATCCTCGCCGGCAATGGTCAGGAAGAATGTGTAGCTGACAACGGCCGTATCCCCATGCAGTTGCAGGCGAGGTTCAAGCAGATCGTAGCGATAGTCGCCCTCTGTCCCCGCCCAGCCGTGGTCGATCATAAAGAAATGGAAGTCCAGTCCATCCTGGCGGTGTGGGGTAACGAACCATTCATACAGGCTCAGATCCGTACTCGTTGTCGCTTCGTAGGTGGCGGCGTCTTTGGTGAAGATGCTTTGCAGGTGGCGTTCCAGGAACTCCCATACGTCTCGCTCTTGGTCAGTCATGTGTCGTCCTCCGGGTGACTCGATTGGGTCGCTGCGCCACCCTTTCATACTGGCTGGCGCATGAGGATAGTATAAACACAAATTGGGGCAGGTCGCCCGCTATCACCGCACTTCCTACAATTGAAGCTCATGCAACGCGGCCTATCCCGACCCACTGTGGTCATCCTTATCTCCCTGGCGGTCCTGCTGGGCACAGCGCTCTTTGCGCTCGCTGCCTATGCGGTTGTCGGCTGGGTGGGTGGCGGCAGCAGCCAGTTGAGCGGCGCCCCGATCCGGTGGGATAGCCTGCCAGTGCCGGTCAAGAATAACGCGCAGTGGACCAGCTATACCTACACGGGCCAGATTAACGACGTGGTCCAGACAGAGAACCTGGTGTGGGCGGCAACCGACGGCGGGCTGGTAGTCTGGGATGTGGGCACCGCCCGCTCCAACGAAGACTTTGACGATGTGCCCGTCGCCCGCTTTATGGTCGAGCACGGCTTGCCGACCAATCGCACCACTACGCTGGCTGTGGGCGCGGACGGCGCGTTGTGGGCCGGGTCGCGCGCCGGTCTGGGTCGCTACGATGGCCGCGCCTGGCGATCCTTTACCGACGCAGACGGTCTGCCGGCTGGGCCGATCCGCGATCTGGCTGTTGATCGTGAAGGCATCGTCTGGGTGGCCACAGCGGCGGGCCTGAGCCGGTATGATGGTCAGGCCTGGAGCACGTTGACCACAACGGATCTGCTGAATCCGCTCCCTACCGGCAATCTGGCGGCGCTGGCTGTCGACCGGGACAATCAGTTGTGGATGGGCACCGACCAGGGTTTGGCCCTGTTTGATGGCCGGCGCTGGACGCTGCTAACGACGGCCGACGGCCTGAGCGAGAATGAGATCGTTGATGTGCTGGCGTCGGAGAACGGCGAGCTGTGGGCGCTGACGCCCACTGCGGCCAATCGGCTGGACGGGCGCGGCTGGTCTTCTTTCAGTTGGCCGGTTCCGCCGGAGCCTGACGGTGAGCAACTCGTTACGCCGGTCCAGACAGCGGCGATCATTCACGAACAGCTGGTTATTGGCGGCCCGTCGCTGCCCGCTGGATTGCAGCGGCTCGATGCGGCAACGGGCAGCTGGGAAACGTTGGCGCTGGATGACGCCGCGAGTGTGACGGCGCTGCTGGCGGGCCAGCGGACAGACTCATTTTGGGCCGGGACCGCGGACGGCTTGCGGCACTACGACGGCGAAACGTGGGCAGAACTGGCTTCACCGTCCGACCTGGCCGGGTCGGATATCGCCGACCTGCTTCTGGACGGAGACGAGCTGTGGCTGGCGACGGCCGCGGGCGTTTCCCATTATGACGGAACGTGGCGGCACTATGGCCCGGCTGCCGGGCTGGGCAGTGGCGTTCGGGTGCTGGATCAGGCGGCTGACGGCACCTTGTGGGCGGTGACCGGGGATCCGCTGGATGGCCTTTCCACGCTCGCGCCAGACCAGCAGACGTGGACGACTCGCATCTGTGAGATCAGCGCGCCCGCCAGCGCGACGATTACGGCTTCGGCCCTCGCGCCGGATGGCACTATCTGGTTTGCGACCGATAACGGGCTGAGCCACTATGCCGGCGGCGCGTGGGAACGGTTCACCATGCAGGATGGTCTACCCCACAATTCGGTCAATGATCTGGCAGTTGATGAGAGTGGAACCGTTTGGGCCGGCACGCCTGGCGGCCTGGGTCGCTTCCGTGACGGGACGTGGGAGCTGTTGTCGGCCAACCCAATTGCCCATCTCGCCGTTGCGCCAGACGGTCAGGTGTGGGCCATGACCCAGACCCGTCTGCTGCATGTGCGCGACGACAAGGTGCAGGTTGCTCCCCTTTTGCCCGGAGCGGCGACGGTTCGCGACATGACGGCCAACGAGGACGGTGTCTGGCTGGCGACATCCGACGGTGTCGTGCGCTTCGATGGTGATGTGATGGAGATACACACAGAAGCGAGCGGGCTGCCGTCGGCCGATGTGACGGCGCTCATGTCCGGGGCGGACGGTCAGGTCTGGGCCGCCACGAGCGGCAATGAGCAGCAGGTGGAGATCAGCGTTTTCGACGGGACGCGCTGGCAGCCGCATCCGTTTCGCGACCTGGCTGCCGAACAGCTGAACAACAGCATTGTGCTGGATGCGCTCGGCACGCCGGACGGCGATATGTGGCTGGCCACGCCCGCCGGCATTGAGCGCTTCAGCGATGGCGCATGGACGGTCTATGGCCAGCAGGACGGCCTGCCGGGTCGGGCAGTGAGTGACCTCGTCTGGGCCGCCGGCACGCTCTGGGCAGGTACAGACTCAGGGTTGGCTCGTTTCAACGGCAGCCGCTGGGAGCCATTTGGCGCGGCGTCCAACGACCAGCGAGGGCCGGCCATTCAGACATTGGCTGCGGCGCCCAACGGCGATCTGTGGCTCTCTCTGGAACAAGGGTGGCCCAATGGGCTGCGTGTCTACAATGGCGCGGGTTGGGAGAGTGTCGACCTGCTTTCTGACACAAACTTCGTGCGCGAGGTTGTATTCGAGCCACCTTCGACACGCTGGCCGGCCGGGCGAGCCGTCACGCTGGTCGATGAAGCGGGCAGCACGTACGTTGGCATCTTTGACGGCGCGACATGGACCTGGCATCGCGAGGACAGCTTGCCGCTGAAGGTGGAGCAGATTCATATGTCGCCCACCAACCGCCTGTGGGTCACTGGCATGGTGTCATCCGCCGGGTCACGGGCGGCTACGCCGGGTCTGGCCATACTCGACCTCTCCGACGATAGTCAACTGGAACTGCTCGAACTGTTTCGTCTAGCAGATGAGGGGGGCGATGAGTTGAGCGCACTGTCCACGACGGCAGGCGCCGTTCCCGTCCACTTTGGGGCCGATGGCCGCGCCTATGTAGGGGTGGCAGGCCGGGTGCTGGTTTTTGACGAGGAAGCCACTCAGCCGCTGCAGCCGACTGTGATTCTGGAGCCGCCCCTGCCGTTCAGCCGCCATACGCTGGCGCTGGGCGAGGATGCGGCGGGCCGTTTGTGGGTGGGGACCGAACGGGGTGTGGCTGTCTCGCAGAACGGCAGCCAGCCCGGCGACCCGGACACAGCGTGGGACACTTACTACGCTCGCCCGGTGGCCCCTGCCTGGTGGGGCAGCGTCATCGCCATGCAGCCCCGCTCAGATGGCGGTGTGCTGCTGGGCACGAGCGCGGGTGGTATCGGCATCTATACCGGTCGCGATTACGATGGCGTCCTGCGGCCGTCTCAGGGTCCGGCGTCGTGGGACCGCCAATTCTATCCTGTGACTTCGGTTCTGACTGACCCGAACGGCCAGATGTGGGCGACGTCGGCGGGTGGCGGCACGGCCAGCTTCAATGGCGGCCGGTGGCAGGCCCACGCGCCGGCCGACACGCTGGTCGCCCCGTCGCAAGCGCTGGCAGTGCGAGATGATACCGCATGGCTGGGAACGGACGCGGGGTTGGCCATCGTCACCGGACTGGACAAGGACGGCTGCCGCTTCGCCAGCATCGAAGACGGATTGGCGACCTCAACAGCAATGCGCGATCGTGACGGCGCAATATGGATCGGCACGGCCGATCACGGTCTGCTGCAGGTCGCTCAGGGCAGCCTCGTAGCGGAATCGCAGTGGGATGGCGCCCCGGTTCCGCTGATGGCCGAAGCGATCAACGGTGACATGTGGTTCCTCAATGGCCACCACACGTGGCTGACATGGCACAGTAAGGGTGAATGGCGTCGTCTGCCGCTCGACCTGCAAACGGTGCGGCCCGAAGAAATCAGCGCTCTTGATGTGGCCCCCAACCTTGCCGTCTGGATCGGCAGCGACAACGGTGTTCTGGTCCACAACGGCCGCGACTGGACCGCCTTTTCCAGCGTCGATGGGTTGGCGGACAATCAGGTTGACGCCCTGACAATCGCCAATGACGGTTCGGTCTGGCTGGCCACCCCGGGCGGTCTCAGCCACTACACGCCGGCGGCCGCTCCTGCACCCTAATTTGGCCGTTCTGCGAGCTTGCGGGTATCCTTGCGGCACAAGCCATGCATACTGCAACAATCATCTTCAATCCACGCGCCGGCAAACTCAACCTGACTGACTCCCTTGATCTGGTCGCCACAACATGGCGGCAGCACGGCTGGGACGTGACGGCGAAGCCGACCAATGCGCCGGGCCACGCCACTATTCTGGCACGCGAAGCGGCCGAATCCGGGCAGGACCTGGTGCTGGCTGCCGGAGGAGATGGCACGCTGGGCCAGGTGGCCGACGGATTGGCCGGCAGCGAGACAATCCTCGCCCCCATTCCGGCCGGAACGGCCAACGCCTTTGCCCAGGAACTGCACCTGCCCCGGCCCCAAATGCTGGAGCCGCGCAGTATGGTGACCGCCTCGGAAGCCCTGCTCGCCGGTCGCGTCCAGAATATGGACCTCGGCTACACCAGTTACGGCGATTACGGCAGTCACTGGCTGTTGTGGTGCGGCATCGGCGCGGACGCGTTCCTGGTAGAGCGTCTGGAGCCGCGCCCGACATGGTCGAAACGCCTGGGGGCGGTGGGCTACAGTATTCAGGCCGCGGCCCAACTTGGCGAACTGCCCCACCTGCGGGCCGTCGTCGAAGTAGATGACCAGACGATTGAGGACGACTTCCTGCTCATCGTGATCAGCAATACCCGCCGTTACGCCGGAGGTATGATTACCCTCAACTCTGACGGCATGCTGGACGACGGGATGCTGGAAGTGTGGCTGTTTCAGGCCGGAAATGCGCCGGGCGTGCTTGCGCCCGGCTGGCGGGTGGCCCAGATGGCCCGCTATCTGGCGGCGGCCAAGCTCGATATCCACGACCAGCAGGCGGGGATGACGGTTGTGCCCGGGCGTCAGGTGCGCATTACTTCCGAGCCGGTCATGCCTACCCACATTGACGGAGAGTTGGCGGGCAACACACCGTTGTCCAGCGAGATTCGCCACCACGCTTTGCGTCTGCTGGTGCCCCAGTCGACCCCGACCGACTTGTTTGTAGAACCGGGTGTGCCTCTGGAGCTGGCCCTTTAAGGTTGGGCGCTTGCAGTTTTCCTTGTATTACGTAAACTTCAGACATGAATCGCATCGACTTCCGGTCGGATACGGTTACCTTGCCGACCCCGGCCATGCGGGAGGCTATGGCGCGGGCAGAGGTCGGCGACGACGTCTATGGAGAAGACCCGACAGTCAATGCGCTTGAGGAGCTGGCGGCCGAGATGACGGGCAAGGAAGCCGGTCTGTTTGTGGCCAGCGGTACGATGGGCAACCTGGTCAGCTCGCTCAGCCACGCCGGACGGGGCGACGAAGCTATCCTCGGTCAGGACTGCCACGTCTTTTCCTGGGAAGCGGGTGGACTGGCGGCCATTGGCGGCATCACGCCCCTGCCGCTGCCGACGGACCAGTACGGCCGCATGGACCCGCAAACCATCTGCGATTCGGTTCGCGGTGACGATCCCCATTTGCCCCGCACCCGGCTTATCCTGGTCGAAAACAGCTACGGCGGGAAGCATGGCTACCCGCTGCCGCCTGACTATTTCGCCAATGTCCGGGCTGTGGCCGACAGGCACGGTCTGTCCATGCATATGGACGGCGCTCGTCTCTTCAACGCTGCTGTCGCCCAGAATCTGGAAGCACGAGCGTTGACCCGGTACGTCGACTCAGTCACCTTCTGCCTCAGCAAAGGGCTGTGTGCGCCGGTCGGGTCGGTCGTCTGTGGGTCAACCGCGTTCATCGACCGGGCGCGCCGGATGCGCAAGTCGGTTGGCGGCGGCATGCGCCAGGCGGGTGTGCTGGCGGCCGCCGGGATTCTGGCTCTGACGGAGATGGTCGGCCGTCTCGACGAAGACCACCGTCATGCGTGCGAGCTGGCGCTGGGTTTGGCTGATCTACCCGGCATTGTGGTCCAGCCCGAGATGGTACGGACGAACATGGTATTCTTTGAGCTGGCGGATGATGTTGCAGCATCGCCGCTGGAGATTGCCGAGCAGATGGCCGAACAGGCAGGCGTTCTGGTCGGCACGAACGGTTCGCGCGGTTTTCGGGCTGTCACCCACTACTGGATTGACGACAACGATGTAGGCACGTTTGTAGGCGCGCTGGACGACGCGCTGCGCCGGGTGTAGCCGGCTCAGATCGTATGTGAGGAGCGATGATGACCAGCTTTATCGGTCAAACACTCAACCGGCGATATCGTCTGGAAGCCATGCTTGGCGATGGTGGCATGGGAACGGTTTACCGTGCCTACGACCTGAACCTGGAACGCCAACTGGCCGTCAAGCTGATGCACAGTCATTATGCTCGCCAGGAAGAGTTTCGGGCCCGGTTGGTGCAGGAAGCGCGCACGGCCGCCCAGCTGGATCACCCATCCATTGTCCGCGTCTACGACTTTGGCGACTCTGAAATCGGGCTGTTCATCGCCATGGAGTACGTCGATGGCGGCAGCTTGCGCGACCACTTGCGGCGCTTGCAGCGCATGCAGAAGTTCCTGCCCTTGACCCAAAGTCTGCAAATCTGCATTCAGATTGCTGAGGCGCTCGACTACGCCAGCCGGCGCAAGATCGTCCACCGCGACGTCAAGCCGGGCAACATCATCCTGAAGCGACTGACCCGGCCCGACGAAGCCGGGGCGCAGCCGTTCCGTGCCCTCCTGACCGACTTCGGTCTTGTTAAGCTTCAGGAAGGGACCAGCCTGACCCAGAGCGGAACGACGGTCGGCACCCCGACCTACATGTCGCCGGAGCAGTGTGAAGGGAAGCCCCTGGAGGGCAACTCCGATCTCTATTCGCTGGGCGTTGTCCTGTATGAGCTGGTCACGAATCGACTGCCGTACAATTTCCAGACGTTGTCCGAGGCGATTTCTTCGCATCAGGCGGGCACGATGCCGATGACCGCCAGCGAGATACGCCCGGAAGTGCCGCCGGTCATTGATGCCTTGTTGGAGAAAGCGCTGGCCAAGGCGCCGGAAGACCGCTTCACCACCGGTGCGGAGATGGCTGATGCGCTGCGCAGTGCCTTCGTCTCGCTGGAGGGGTCACCCACCCGCGTCATGCTGCATCAGGAGATGGATATCCTGGAGCAGGTGGCCGAGCCGCCTCCTGGCTACGAGCTGCACATCCACACGCCGGGTCATCCAGAGAGTGTCGTGCCGCTGACCAAGTCGGTTGTCACCCTGGGACGCAATCCCGACAACGATATCGTCTTGCCGGCCGAAGGCGTCTCGCGCAATCACACCCGGCTCCAGGCGACGTCGCTGGGCTGGGAAGTGGTCGACCTGGGAGGCATCAACGGGACGTGGCTCAACGACCAACGCCTGCGGCCCGACGAGTCGACCCCCATTTCCGTTGGCTCCATCATTCGCATTGGCCCCTATGAGATGATTCTCGAAGGGCCGGAGATGCCGGTCATCATTGCCGGCGACAATCTGCCGGAGGTCGTCAGCGGCCCGGTCACACCCGGTATGGAAGCCAAAGGGGCCGTCGTGGCCATCGGCGCGGCCAACGCAGCCCAGATTGAACCGCCCGAGCCGCCAGAGCCACCGCTGGCCATTCATATGGCCCGCGAACGGCTCTATATTGAGCCGGGCCAGCGCCTCGAAGTGAAGGCGGACATTGAGAACCGTGGCGAGCAGGACGATCGCGTCTATTTGCGGGTGAAGGGCATTGATCCGGCATGGCTGAGCTTGCCGGACGAATTCACCCGCGTACCCGCCGGGGAGACTGTGCCCTACTCGTTCGCCATTCGCGCCCCACGCGATCAGTCGGTGCCTGCGGGCCGCCAGCGCCTGCGTCTGGAAGTGGTCTCGCAGCGCCATCCCGACGTGCGCGTGGGCACGACGGCCGAACTGATCGTCGGTGGTTTCGAAGCGTTCCAGGCGTCGCTCGACAAATCGAGTGTCAATTTGCCTGGCGCTGTGACGGCGACCATTGCCAACACGGGCAACACGACCAGCCAGTACAGCCTCATTGCCCGCGACATCCACGAGGGGCTTCGCTTCCGTGGGGAGCGTGGCCGCATTGTGCTGGAGCCGAACCAGACGGCCGCCGTTGAGGTGGCTGTGGAAGCGCAGCAGACAAGCTGGTTTGGTCAGGAAACGGTCTACCCGTTTGAGATAGAAGTGGCCAACACGAAAGGCGGCCGCCAGGTGATGACCGCCGACGGCGTGGCCCGCCCGGTTATTCCACCGTTCTGGCTTTATGCGCTGCTATTCTTGACGACATTTGCCTGTATCCTGTCCATGATTGGTTTGTGGACCAATCGGACACGCCTCTTTGGCATTGGCGCGACACCCACGCCGACAGCGACGTTGGCGTTCCAGGAAGTGGCCGCAACGCAGACCACGGTCGCGCTGGCCCAGACGGCCGTCGTCAGCACGCAGAGTGCTGAGGCGACCTTCGCCGCCGGCACGGCGATCGCCGTAGGGGATTCCGACCTCGATGGGCTGAGCAACGCCCAGGAGCAGACGCTGCTGACCGATCCCAACAACCCGGACACGGACGCCGACGGGTTGAACGATGGGGACGAAGTGCTGATCCATCTCACTGATCCCCGTAATCGGGACACCGATCGCGACATCCTGCTGGATGGGGATGAGGTGAACATCTATCGAACTGATCCGCGCAACCCGGACACGGACGGCGACGGCATACCGGATGGAGTCGAGGTGGCTCAAGGGACTGACCCGCTGGTGCCCAACCCGGCGACTGCCACCAGTACGCTCCTGCCTACGACCACGTTAACCCCGCTGCCGAGCTTCACACCGCTGCCTACGGTTACGACGACGCCGCTGCCGACCTCGACCATTGTGGTGCTGCCGACCAGCACGGGGACGCCGCTGCCGACGATCACGCCCACCTTGACGCCACAGCCAACCGCCACCCAGACCGCCACCGCCATCGCTCCGGCCACGCCGACAGCCACGCCTGTGGTGACGGCGCCGCCGCCGCCGGCGTTTGCGCTGTCATGCGTGCCCACGCCGCCGGTCATCGACGGCACCTTCAATCTTGGCACGGAGTGGAACGGCAATCCGCTGTACCAGTTTGCGCCCGGTGGCAACCCGGCCCGGCTGACGCAGGTCTACTTCACCCGCGATGCCGGACGCCTCTATATGGCGTTCCTGATCAACGACGACACCACCGACCCGACGGATTCGCTGCGCATCTACTTCGACACTACCAACAACGGTGGCGATCCGGACTCGGCCGACCGCTTCTTCCAGTTCACCCGCGATGGAACGCAGAGTCTGTGGGCCGGTGTGGGCAGCAACTCCGACGGCCAGGAGTGGAACTCCAACTATACAAGCTCCAACTGGCAGGGCGCGATCGGTGAGACGGGCCAGAATCAGTGGGTGGTCGAGCTGCAGATCGATGCCAACGCCGAGATGGCGGCTCTGAGCAACCCGTTTGGGCTGATGAATCAAGTGCTCTACACGGGCGACCTGGCCATCTGGCCGGACGGCGCTGTCTCCAACCTGGCCGATAGCTGGGAGAATATCGGCAATGTGTTGTGCCAGTAGTGACGTATGAGACACCTCTGAGCAAGTTCACGGCCAACCAATCCCTGACGTAGAGTCATAGCCAGCAGGCCCCAACCAACAGGTGATGTGGGCGCTGTGCGCTTGGGGAGCCACCATGCAGCTGAGTTCGCAACCCACCAATGATCTAACTCCGGCCGAACAGAAACGGGGAATCATGACCGTCATGATCGTCTGGTTTCTGATGCACGCCGGCTTCTTCCTGATCATTCCTCTGCTGTCTGTCCACTTTGTCGACGACCTGGGATGGGCGGCTGCCTTTGTTGGTGTCGTGCTGGCTGTGCGCCAGTTCACCCAGCAAGGGTTGACCGTCTTTGGTGGGGCGCTGGCCGACCGCGTTGGCCCCAAGCCGCTTATCTTGCTTGGCGTGCTCATCCGGGCCTTCAGCTTTGTCATCATGGGCTTTGCGACCGTGCCATGGCTGCTGCTGCTGTCTGCATTCCTGGCAGCCGTCGGCGGAGCCCTGTTCGACGCGCCGCAGCGGGCAACTCTGGCGGCTGTTGCTCCGCCGGAGCAGCTAACGACGCTCTATGGCCGTCTGGGCATTTTGCAGAATGTGGCTCGCGGCATCGGACCGCTGGTCGGCGCCTTACTGCTGCGGTACGAGTTTCAGACTGTCGGGTTGGGCGCGGCGGCGTTCTTTGGCATCGCCTTTCTGACGACGTGGTTCCTGCTGCCCCCGGTGCGCGTCTCCACGGGCAGCGAGACGGTGCTCGGTGGGCTGGGTCTGGCTGTGCGCGACCGTCCTTTTGTCATCTTCACTGTGTTGATGATGGGCTTCTGGTTCATGTGGGTGCAGCTTTCGATTGCCATGCCGCTGCGAGTTACCGGCCTCACCGGGGACGAAAGCAGCGTCGGCGTCCTGTTCGCGGTAGCGTCGGTGCTGGCCATCGTTCTGCAAGTGCCTGCACTCAGAGTAACTGGCAAGTTTCTGACACCCAACAGCACCATTGTGACAGGCATGGTAACGATGGCCCTTGGCCTCTTTCTCATTGGCTTTGTGACCACTATGTGGCAGTTCTACGGGGCGATCTTCTTCTTCTCGCTGGGTACAGTTTTGGTCATGCCGAACGCCCAGACGGTTATCGCCGAGATGGCCAACCCGCGTGCGCGCGGCGCGTTCTTTGGTCTCAGTTCACTGGCGCTTGCCGTGGGCGGCGGCATTGGGCACATTATGGGCGGGTCGCTGGTCGACCTGGCGTCGGCTCGCGATCTGACGGCGCTGCCCTGGCTGTTATTTGCGGCCGTTGGTCTGTTGGCGGCGTTCGGGTTGGCTGCGTTCACAGCCTTGCGCCAGCGCAGGGCGGGCCACAGGTTGGCAGCGTCTTTCGTCTCAGGCGACTGAGCGCAGACGGGCAAAAACGTCGCCGGAGTCCGGCTGGGCGGCCGCCTGGTCGAGCGTCTCTGCCATCGCGGCAGCGTCTTGCCAGACGGGCAGCTCCCACTGGTGCGTTTCGCGACGAAACCAGTTGAACTCATACTCACCCAACTCAACCAGACGCTCAATGCAGGCGATCGCCCGGTCAGGCGTGATAGGCAGAAACTCAAACGACAGGGCCGGCAGCGGCTCCGACAGTCCGGCCAACACCGAGGACTCAAACCCCTCCACGTCAATCTTGCAGAAGGCCGGCCGGCCGTATTCAGCGATCAAGGCGTCGAGTGTTGTCACCGGCGTCTCATCACCCGCTTCCCAGGCGAGCCCGGCGAAGGACGGATCGCGCTGCACGTCCTGAATCCATGAGCGGGAGACGGTGGTCACCGTTGGGTTGAGCGGGTCGACATACAGGGTAGCGTGGCCACTTGTATCGCCCACCGCTTCGGGACGAATGGCGACGGTCGGCCGCTGGCCGTACAGGCGCCGCAGCAGGGCTACAAACTGCGGCTGCGGTTCAACCGCCACGACGCGCGCCCCCAGACCGGACCACACCAGAATGCGGTTGCCCACGTGGGAGCCGATGTCGAAGCAAAGGTCGCCCGGGCGGATGAACTGGCGATAGAACCGGGCCATGCGCCCCAGACGCCAGGGGTTGCCGTAGTAGATGGCAAGTGAGCGGGCCATGCCAGCCAGGTGGCGCATCTGTTGGGGCATCGGATGGGGTGGGTGATCAGCCTGCGGGATAGCGCGACCGCTTGGGGAGTGGTCGCATGCCCAGCGACTGACGCAGGATAGCGGCGTGCTCCCGCTCGTGGGCGGCCAGGCCAATGATATAGTCGTAACCGTTCATCGGCCGGCCCCACGGTGCGACAAACGGGATGGCCAGCGCTTCATCGCTGAGCGAGTCAAGCAGCGTCAGGTTAACCTGGCGGACGGCGCGGTACGTGTCGGCAATCTCTTTCCAGGCCACGGGCCGCCGGGCCACAACCTGCGATTCGTTGAACTGGTCGAAGTCGCGGATGGTCTGTTCGAATGTGGGCGTCTCGCCCTCGCCAAGCTGGCGCATCATCGTCGTGCCAATATGTTCGTAGACGCTGATATGGCCAAACACATCTTTCAGCGTCCAGTGGCCACAGACAGGACGGGTGTCCCGTTCGGCCGTCGGGACGTGGGCGGCCAGTACCATGAACTCCTGGCGCGACGCTTGCAGCAACGGCCGCAGGATGAGCCGGGATGGGGGCGGGTGGGTGTCGGATGTCCTGGCCAGCGCTGCCGGCCGCCAGCGCGCCAACAGTTGGGCCTGGACGCCGTCCTGCCGGGCACGGGACCGAACCCACGTCGCCATTGTCGCCCGCCGCTTGTCGGGCAGGCTGATGCGCCGGTAGAGCATCTCGTCGGGCACCTGGTTGAGCGCGTTCAGGAAGCCGTTGCGTTCTTTGAGGGCGATGGCCAATGCCTCCGGCAGCGGTGGGTCGTCGCCACGAACGGCAGCGATTGCGTGCCTGTCCTCCGGGGTGGCGAGTCGGACGGCCGCCCGGTCGTTGCGCATGACATGGGAGATGTTGTTGGCGACGAGGGCGTCGCCGTAGCCAAGCTGGGGCAGGCGATCGCGAACCGACAGGTCGCTGTTGTCGACATCAGTGCACAGGAGCGCTTCTGTCAGCCCGCGCATCTGATAGAACAGATTGGCTCGTTCGGCCGACAATGCTTCCAGCAAGCCCAGACGTTTCTGAGCCAGGTTAGTTGTCCCCAAGATATGCCCCCTTTTCGCCGCTAGAATATCCTATAGTAATCGATCCGTGGTAGCAACCTGGCATTTCAAGCTAACTTCCTATAATCAAGGTCAAAGACGAATAACGCTGGAGGTAGTTTATGTCAATTTGGGAGTTTCAGAAGCGGCTCAGCGCAACGTTGAGCGGGTGGGCGGCAAGCAGCATGGGCAGCGGGGCGCTGATGGTGGCGCTGGGCGACTCGTATCTTAAGGGCATGGGCGAGCAGTTTGTCGGTTGGGGGGCGGTCAATATGGCCATCGCCCAGGTCGGCAGCCGCAGCGCCGCCCGACGCCGCACCGAGCCGGATGCCTATACACCGGCTGTGCTGGATGAGGAGCAGCGCAAGCTCTCGCGCCTCCTGTGGATCAACGCCGGGCTGGATGTAGTCTATGTCATGGGTGGACTCTACATGGCCAGCACGCGCGGCGCAGACGACGAACGGTGGCGGGGACGCGGTTGGGGCATTGTCGCCCAGGGCAGCTTCCTGCTGGCCTTTGACGTCGTGCAGGCGCTCACATTGGCCAGCGAGACAGTGGGGCCGGACACGGCAAAGCCGGCATCCGAAGATGCCGGCTAAACCACTCGTTTTGAGGAGGATGATGGCCACCGCATGGCATCGAGCGAAGTGGAGTACAGCCTTCGCAATGCGTGTTTTAGATAAGTGGGACGGCCCCACGGGGTCGCCGAAACCAAACTTACCTGCTTCTCAACATTAGTTTGACTTACGCCGCTGTTTTTGTCAGCGGTGGCTTACTTGTATGATAGCAAATCCTGGCCCGGTAAATAGTGACAAAGATCATGAGATGATCGTGACATTTGCCCCTGGATGGCGTTGATTGCCCTATGTCCGACCGGTACCGTATCCCCGCCCGCGAGACGCGGGTTGAGTTCAAGGTTCAGAACTCGCGCTTTATTGCCACCGCCGCCCCTGTTTTTTCAGTGGAGGAGGCGCGCGCGTTTGTGGATCGCGTGCGGACTGAGTTCAGCGACGCGTCACACAACGTTCCGGCCTTTGTCGTGGGCCACGGCGCCTCGGTGACAGCCCACTGCCAGGACGACGGTGAGCCATCCGGCACGGCCGGGCGGCCGGCGCTGGCCGTCTTGCAGGGCAGCGGCCTGGGCGATGTGGCCGTCGTGGTCACGCGCTACTTCGGCGGCACGAAGCTGGGCACGGGCGGGTTGGTTCGGGCCTATGGTGATGCTGTGCGCGAGGTGTTGGCCGCTCTGCCTCTGGCGGAAAAAGTGCCTACTCACATTCTCATGTTCGACGTGCCCTACGCGCTGCTCGAACAGGCCCGCCTGCTTGTCGAAGCGCATGGCGGCGAGATGCTGGAGGAAGCGTTCGCCGCGGATGTGACCCTGACGGTCCGGTTTGCGGTGGAGCGGTATCCGGCCTTCGCTGAGGCGCTGCAGGAGTTGTCCCATGGCCAGGTGGAGCCGCTCATTATGGAAACGAATGAGGCCACCATCATGCCGCTGCCGCCCGACACGCCCTGAGGCGGCGTTGGCCCGTGGCCTGCCCGCCGGTACAATAGCGCTCTATGTCCCGCCCCAAACTGCTTGTCATTGGCATTGACGGCGCGCCCCATCCGCTGATCGAACAGTGGGCGGCCGCCGGCGAGCTGCCCAATCTGGCCCGCCTGATCGAGCGCGGCGCGTTTGGCGTTCTGCGGTCGACCATCCCGGTGCATTCGCCCACCGCCTGGGCATCGTTCATTACCGGTCTGAATCCGGGCCAGCATGGCGTCTACGACTTCGTGCGCCGCGATCCGGACAGCTACGAGTTGAAGGTCGTGCGGGCAGACCAGTATCCGGGCGCGTCAATCTGGCGGCTGCTCAGCGAACAGGGCCAGCGTGTCGGCGTGATGAATGTGCCGATGACCTACCCACCGGAACCGGTCAACGGGTTTCTACTGAGCGGCCTGGGCACGCCCGATTTCGCCGCCTACAGCTACCCACCGCAGATGCAGAAGGGGCTGGACAGCGCGGGTTACCGCGTCAACAAGAAGTTCTTCTTTGTCCGCGATCGCCAGGATGAGTGGTTGGATGACATCGCCGCCATGACCGATAGTCGGGGCGAGACAGCCGTTCGCCTGATGGGCGAGCAGCCGTGGGATTTCTTCATGGTGGTCTTCCGCAACAGCGACGAAATCTGCCACTTCTACTGGCACCACATGGATGAGACGCACCCGGACCACGACCCGGACGCTCCGCCCCGTTACAAGACGGCCATCCTCGACCTCTACCGGCGCATCGACCGTTGGGTGGGCGAGCTGGTGGCGGCGGCGGGTGAAGACGCCAACGTCGTGATCATGTCCGACCACGGCGCAGGCCCGCTCTACAGCGACGTGTTCCTCAACGAGTGGCTCATCGAGCAGGGGTGGCTGGTGCTGAACGAGACGGCCGCTGCGCCGCAGGGCTGGCACCAGGCGATGCGCCGCGCCGGCGTCACGCGCGAGCGCATCTCCGATACGCTTACCCGGCTCAATATGCATTGGGCCGAGGTGGGCATCAAGCGGCTGCTGGGCGACCGTATTCGCGTCCTGCCCCGCGATGAACGGCTGGAGTTCGCCAACGCCATCGACTGGTCGCGTACCAAAGCCTATAGCTTTGGCTACTACGGCCAGATCTTCATCAACCTGAAAGGGCGAGAACCGCAGGGTATCGTTGAGCCGGCTGAGTTCGAGCAGCTACGTTCGGAGATTTCTGGCCGATTGCTGGAGCTGGTCGATCCGTCTGACGGCGAGCGGGTCGTCGATGAGGTGTTCAGGAAAGAGGACCTGTATCACGGGCAGTTCCTGGAAACGGCCCCCGATCTGCTGGCCATCATGCGCGACCTGACCTACATCACGCGTATGGGCTACGAGTTTGCCGGCGAGCGGGGTGTGCTGTTCCGACGGCCGTACACCGACGAGACGGGCAGCCATCGTCTGGAAGGGATTCTGATCGCCGCCGGGCCGGACATTGCCCGGCGGTCGGCGCTGCCGGAGCGCATCATCTATGACCTGACCCCAACGCTGCTCCATTTGCGCGGTGCGCCCATTCCCGACTACATGGACGGCGTCGTCATCGACGAACTGTTCGATCCGGCCTGGCTGTCTGCCCATCCGCCACAGGTGGAGGAGATGGATCTGAAGGCTCGCGACCAGATGCCAGGCTCCTGGAGTGACGAGGCGGAAGCGGATGTCACCGAGCGTCTGAAGCAGCTGGGCTACCTCGGCTAATCCCATTCTCATCGGCGCGTTAATGTTGTTTGTAAGATTGATTCGCTAGATTACAATGCGGACTTAGGTTGTCGTACCTTTACGGACAGATATCCGTGTTGTCACCACTCGTTAGGGCCTTCCCCGTCTAGTAACAACACTGACCGAGCATGGGCAAGGAAACAGGGTAGCGCCAAATTGGGATCTTCGGCCGGAAGCGGCTGGAGCAGCAAAACGTTTGGCGTTCTTGTCGCTTGCCGCTACGCAGACAACAAAGTCACTGTGAACATGTTAATCATCTTGCAGCATCAACCGGGCCAACAATTACGGAAGCCGGGAAAGATGCGGAAAGGAGTATGTAGAGTTGCTAGCCACACAAGAGAAGACCACATTGATCGCTCCCTACGGGGGCAAACTGGTGGACCTGATGGTTCCCCAGGACGAACTGGAAGCGCTGCGCGACTACGCGGCCGAACTGCCGTCGATCCGTATTTCGGAACGCGCGGTATGTGACCTGGAGCTGCTGGCCGTCGGCGCGTTCTCGCCACTGGATCGTTTCATGGGCGAGGCCGACCACCAGAGCGTGCTGGACACGATGCGTCTGGTAGACGGTCATGTGTTCCCCATTCCCATTCCCTTGCCCATCGACGACGAAGATGCGGAGCGCATCAACATCGGTCAGGAGATCGCTCTCCGCAGCCCGCAGAATGAACTGCTGGCGATCATGACCGTCGACGAGATGTACGAGTGGGACCTGGAAGAGGTTGCCCAGAAGGCGTTTGGCACGCTGGATCTGCGCCACCCGATGGTGGCCGAGATGTATCGCTGGGGCAAGACCAATATCTCCGGCCCGATTCGCATGCTTTCGCTGCCGGCCCACTACGACTTCAAAGTGTTGCGCCTGACCCCGGCCGAGACTCGCGCCCAGCTGGAAACATTCGGCCACAGCAATGTGATCGCCTTCCAGACACGCAATCCGCTGCACCGCGTGCATGAGGAACTGACCAAACGCGCCACGCAGGAGAAGGACGGCGTGCTGCTGCTCCATCCCGTAGTGGGTCTGACCAAGCCGGGTGACGTCGACCACTTCACCCGCGTTCGTACCTACAAGGCATTGGCGCAGCGCTACTATGATCCGGATCGCATCCTGCTTTCGCTGCTGCCCCTGGCCATGCGCATGGCCGGCCCGCGCGAAGCGCTGTGGCACATGATCATTCGCCGCAACTACGGCGCCAACCACCTGATTGTGGGCCGCGACCATGCCGGCCCCGGTAACGACTCGACCGGCAAGCCGTTCTATGGTCCGTACGACGCGCAGGATCTGTCGGAGGAGTTCAGCGAGGAGTTGGGTGTGGCGGTCATGCCGTTCCGGATGCTCGTCTATCTGCCCGACGAAGAGCGCTACGAAGAGATTTCCAACGTGACCGAAGAGATGCGGACTGCGTCTATCTCCGGCACGCAGGTGCGCGAAGAGTATCTGCAAAACGGCCGCCAGCTGCCGGAGTGGTTCACCCGCCCCGAAGTGGCCGAGATTCTGGCCGAAACCTACCCGCCGCGCTACCGTCAGGGGACGGTTATCTGGCTGACCGGTCTGCACAATGCAGGTAAGTCGACCACAGGCGCCGTGCTGACGACCTTGCTGCAAGAGTACGGCCGCTCGGTGACCCTGCTGGACGGTGACGTCGTGCGTACCCATTTCTCCGAGGGTCTGGGCTTCACCAAGGAAGACCGCGACGACCATGTCCGCCGTATTGGCTTCGTGGCTGCGGAAATCGTGCGCCACGGCGGCATCGCCGTCTGCGCTGCCGTCAGCCCCTATCGCGCCACTCGTAACGAGGTGCGCACCATGGTCGGCGGCGACAACTACATCGAGGTCTTTGTCGACACGCCGCTGGAAGTCTGCGAAGAGCGGGACACGAAGGGCCTCTATGCCCGCGCCCGTCGCGGCGAAATCGCCGGCTTCACCGGTATCGACGATCCGTATGAGGCGCCGCAGCATCCGGAGGTCGTGGTTGAGACGATGAATCACACGGCCGAAGAGAATGCCACCCGCATTTTGGACCTGCTGATTGAGCGCGGATTCGTTCGCGTCGAAGAGCCGGCCGTCGCCCAAAACTAAACAACGCTTCTACAGAGAAACGACTAAGCTAAGTAAGAAGGAATGAATTAATTATGACCAACAACAGTGAGTACCCCGGCTACGTCTTGTGGATGACCGGTCTGTCCGGCGCGGGCAAGACAACGATCGCCCTGATTTTGGAAAAAGAGCTGCATGCGCGTGGCGCCAAGGCTGAGCGTTTGGACGGCGACGTCGTGCGCGAGAGCCTGACCTCCGACCTCGGCTTCTCCGCCGAAGACCGCCGCAAGAACATCGAGCGCGTCACATTTGTGGCCAAGCTCCTGTCTCGCAACAACGTAGGCTGCGTCTGCTCGTTCATCTCGCCGTACCAGTCGGTCCGCGACCACGTGCGCGAGCAAACGACCAACTTCCTGGAAGTCTTCATCGACGCGCCGCTGGAAGTGGTCATCGACCGTGACGTCAAGGGCATGTACAAGAAGGCCATCGCGGGCGAAATCCCCAACTTCACCGGCATCTCCGACCCGTTCGAAGCGCCGGAGAACCCCGACATCCACGTGCGCACCGACCAGCAGACGCCGGCCGAGAGCGCCGCGTACATTCTGAGCCGTCTCGAAGAGTTGGGCTACATCCCGACTAAAGAAGCTGCCATGCAGCCTGCCTAAAGCCACCACTTTAGGTACAATAAGCAAACAGTAAGCGGCCAACTCTGGCCGCTTACTGTTTGTCCTATGATTACGATCAAGCAGGCGTGGCAGCTTGGCCGCGCCGAACTACACACATCGCCCACCCCTACCCTTGATGCGCGGCTCCTGCTGGAGTTTGCGCTCGTCCAGCCGCACAGCTATCTGGTGGCCCACGGTGACGATCCCCTGTCGGCCGACGCCGAACAGGTTTTTCGGGACGGGTTGGCCCGCGCCAGCCGGCAGGAGCCTGTTCCGTACATCGTCGGTCACGCGTCGTTCTTCGGGCTCGAGCTTGCCGTTTCGCCCGCTGTGCTCATTCCGCGACCGGAAACCGAAATGCTGGTTGAGACGGCGATTCGCTGGGCGGCTCGTCGTGACGGGCAGCCGCTTCGCATTGTCGATGTTGGCACCGGGAGCGGCGCTATCGCGGTGGCCCTGGCTGCCCATCTGCCGCAGGCTGACGTGTGGGCGACCGACGTGTCGGCTGAAGCGCTGGCGGTGGCTGGGGCGAATGTGTTTCGCCACACACCGGGCCGCGTCGGATTGCGAGAGGGCCATCTGCTGGACCCGGTGGCGGGTCGCTTCGACGTGATGGCTGCCAACCTGCCCTATGTGACAGACGCCGAATGGACGGCCCTTGACGATGGAGTAAAATGGTATGAGCCGGAGACGGCGCTGAAGGGTGGGCCGGATGGCCTGACGCTGATTCGCCAACTGCTGGCTGCGGCAGAGGATCGACTGGAGCCGCACGGTCTGATCTTGCTCGAGATTGGCTGGCAGCAAGGGGACGCGGCCGTTCGGCTGGCCCGCCACTATTTTCCTAAGGCTGCCGTTGAGCTGCAAACAGATTTTGCAGGCAACGACCGGCTGGTAACGATCGATACCGCCTGAGAGAAGCGCTGCCGTCCGATGCAGCTTCAGTGAACCATGAGCCATGAGCGAGCCTAAGCCAAACTTACCCGCCACCGGGACGGCGCTGCTGCCGGCGTCCAACCTTGCCAGCATCACGGCGGCCGCTGCCCTGGCCGGCGCTGGGGAACTGGTCGTTTTCCCGACCGATACGGTGTATGGCGTCGGCACCAGCGCCTTTGATGAGGCTGCCGTCGCCCGCCTGTATGAAGTGAAGGAGCGGCCGCTGGACAAGGGCATCCCCGTGCTCCTGGCGGACAACAGCGATCTGGCGTACGTGTGCGCTGCTCTGACGCCCGAAGCGCAGCGACTGGTCGACCAGTTCTGGCCCGGCCCGCTGACGCTCATCGTGCCGCGCCGTTCCGATCTGCCGCCCAACCTGTCGCCAAACGCCAACATCGCGGTGCGCATCCCGGATTTGGCTGTGGCGAGGGAGCTGATTCGCGCCGCAGGCGGAGCGCTGGCCGTCAGCAGCGCCAACCTGTCTGGCCAGCCGCCGGCGACCAGCGGGCCTGATGCGTTCGCCGCGCTTTCCGGCAAGGTGCGCGCTGTTGTGGATGGCGGCGCAACGCCCGGCAATCTCGCCTCTACCATCGTTGATTGCACCACGACTCCGGCCCGCGTCCTGCGCCAGGGACCGCTCTCTGCGACCGACCTGGGTCTTGAGGAGGCCGCGGCCTAGCCACCCATGTCCGGCTTGCTTATCCCCATCGCGCTCATTGTGGCGGCCGTAATTGCCGCCGCGATGACCTACCGCAACATTCGTCGCGGCGGAGCGCGCTTCTATACGCTGGAGCGCGAACTGATTCTGCGCCGTGCTGCGGTGACGCTAGGGCTGACGGTCCTTTTCTTTGCAGCGGCTGTCGGTCTCCTGTTCTTCCAGCGCCAGCAGTTGATTGCCGAGTTGAACCCGCCGGAAGTCGAACAGTCGGCAGAGCAAGCCGGCGGCGGCGTCATCAACCCGACTGCCACGCCGTTCCTGGAGCAGTTCCCGCCGACTGAGACGGCGACCCCCTTATTCCAGGAGCCAACGGCAGAACCAACGCCTGAACTGTGCCGGGCGGCCGTTGAGGGCACGGGTGGCAACGGGCTGAAAATGCGCGATGCACCCCAGGGAGCAGAGCTGGTCGTGCTGCCGGAGGGGACGCTGCTGACGGTATTGGAGAACACCGCAACCGAGTCCGGCGGCATTCCCTGGCGACTGGTGCGAGCGGTTGGTGGCGAAGAAGGGTGGGTGGCTGAAGAGTTCCTGACCATTCGCGGCGTCTGTGGAGAGCCATAGCCGGACGCTTGGGAGCAGGCTCATGATCATCGGCATTGATGCCAGCCGCGCCGTCGTCACGCCCCGCACCGGCACGGAATCGTACGCCTACCATCTGATTCAATCACTGGCGCCGCTGGCGGCCGAGGCGGGCCATACGCTCCGTCTCTACTTCAACCAGGCACCCGGACCCGACCTGCTCGATCTACCGGCTGTAGATGGGGTCGTCATTCCACAGCGTCGCCTGTGGACGCACGTCAGACTGCGCCGCGAACTGCTGGATCGGCCGCCCGATCTTTTCTTCACCCCTGCTCACGTCATCCCCGTTGGTTATGGGGGCGCTTCGGTGGCTACCGTCCATGATCTTGGCTACCGTTACTTCCCGGAATCCCACACTCGCCAGCAGCGGGCCTATCTGGACTGGAGCACGCGCCACAACGCCGAGACGGCCCGGCGCGTCATTGCCGACTCGCAGGCCACCCAGAGTGATCTGGAGTCTGCCTACGCCATCCCCCCCGACAAGGTCGATGTCATCTATCCCGGGGCCGACCCGTCGCTGGCCCGTGTAACGGATGCTGGTCAGCTTGCGGCCGCCGCCGGACGGTATGGCATCTCGATGCCTTATCTGTTCTACGTGGGCACGCTGCAGCCTCGCAAGAATCTGGTCCGGTTGGTGGAGGCGTTTGCCGCCAGCGGCCTGGCGACCGATGGCGAGAGACCTGTCATGCTGGTGCTGGCGGGCAAGGCGGGCTGGATGGCCGACGATCTGCTGGCGGCGGTGGCTGCCCTTCCGCCACCCATTCGCACCCAGGTCGTCCTGCCGGGGTTCGTTGAGGAAGCGGACAAGGCGGCGCTCATTTCCGGAGCCACCGCGCTGGTATTCCCGTCGTTGTACGAAGGATTCGGCTTTCCGGTCCTGGAAGGTCAGGCGTGTGCCACGGCCGTCTTCGGCGCCAACACCAGCTCGCTGCCAGAAGTGGCGGGCGATGGGGCGCTGCTGGTGGATCCGCTCGACCTGGACGCGCTGACAGCCGGGCTGCAGACGATAGTCAATGATGCCTTGCTGCGGGCGGCGCTGGTCGAGCGTGGGCTGCACAATCTGGAGCGGTTCCGCTGGTCGGATGCGGCGGCGGCCGTCCTTCGTACGCTGGAAGCGGCCGCTTCCTGACAAGAAACCGGGGCCAGCCGCTTCCGACTGGCCCCGGTTTCTTCTTTCTACGAACTGCGCTTCACCCAACCTGTCTGGCTAGGCGTACTCCTCAATGGGTATGCAGGCGCAAAACAGGTTGCGATCGCCGTATACGTTGTCGATGCGGCTGACGTAGGGCCAGAATTTGCGCTCGCTGACCCAGGGCAGAGGGAACGCCGCCTGCTCGCGGGAGTAGGGCCGGTTCCAGTCGTCGCTCGTTACCACCTCAGAGGTGTGCGGCGCATGCTTCAGGGCGTTGTTCTCCGGGTCAGACAACCCGTCCTCAATCGCCTGAATCTCCTGCCGGATGCTGATCATCGCGTCGCAGAAACGATCCAGCTCGGCGCGGGATTCGCTTTCGGTTGGCTCGATCATCAGCGTGCCCGGCACCGGGAACGACATCGTCGGCGCGTGGAAGCCGTAATCCATCAGCCGCTTGGCAATGTCGTCGACCGTGATGCCGGCCGTCTCACGGAAGTGGCGCGGGTCGACGATGCACTCGTGAGCGACGCGACCGTTCAATCCCCGGTACAGGACCGGGTAGTGGGGCTCCAGTCGCTCGGCGATGTAGTTGGCGTTCAGGATGGCAATCTCCGTGGCCGCCTTGAGACCCGGTTCGCCCATCATGGCGATGTAGGCGTAGGGAATGGGCAGGATCATCGGGCTGCCCCAGGGGGCGGAGGAGACCGTGCCCAGCGCTTCCTCGCCGCCCACGCCGGGAACAACCGGATGGTTCGGCAGATACGGCTTCAGATGCTCCACGACGCCGATAGGACCCATTCCGGGACCGCCGCCGCCGTGGGGGATGCAGAACGTCTTGTGCAGGTTCAGGTGGCAGACGTCGGCTCCGAAGTCGGCCGGGCGGCAGAGGCCGACCTGTGCGTTCATGTTTGCCCCGTCCATGTAGACCTGACCGCCGTGCTGATGGATGATGTCGCATATCTCGCGAATCGCTTCTTCAAACACGCCGTGGGTTGACGGATAGGTGACCATGATAGCCGACAGATGCTCGCTATGTGCTTCGGCTTTCGTGCGCAGATCGTCGACGTCAATGTTGCCGTGATCGTCACAGGCGACTACGACCACTTCCATGCCTGCCAGGGCGGCGCTGGCGGGGTTGGTGCCGTGGGCGGAGCTGGGGATCAGGCAAACGTTGCGCTGTCCTTCGCCACGCGCTATCTGATAGGCGCGAATGACCAGCATGCCCGCGTACTCTCCCTGCGCACCGGAGTTGGGCTGGAGGGATATGGCATCGAAGCCGGTGATCTCCGCCAACCATGACTCGAGACGGTGAAACAGTTCCTGGTACCCCTTGCTCTGGTCCAGCGGCACAAACGGATGGAGATGCGCGTAGCCCGGCAGGGTGATGGGCAGCATCTCGGCGCTGGCGTTCAGCTTCATAGTGCAGGACCCCAGCGGAATCATTGAGTGAACCAGAGACAAGTCACGACTTTGCAGCCGGACGATGTAGCGCATCATCTCCGTCTCGGACAGGTAGCTGTTGAAGACGGGGTGGGTGAGGTATTCACTGGTCCGCTGTACGGCCGTTGGGTAGGCAAGGTCGATGCTGTCGGCGATGGCCGGAATGTCGATCTGGCCCGCCTTCGCGCCAAAGATGCCGAACAGGGTAGCCAGTTCGGCCACGGTGGTTGGCTCGTCGAGCGAGACCATTACATGGCCGTCTTCGGCATAGCGCAGATTGACCCGCTCGGCCAGGGCGACTTCGCGTAGTTGTTCAGCCGTGCGTGGCCCGCCGCTAATCTCGATGGTGTCGAACACCGGCGCGGCGTTGACCGTGTAGCCCAACTCCTTCAGGCCGGTAGCCAGTACCTGCGTCAGCAGGCGCACGCGGGACGCGATTCGCCGCAGCCCTTCCGGCCCGTGGTAGACGGCGTACATGGACGCCATAACCGCCAGGAGCACCTGGGCGGTGCAGATGTTGCTGGTCGCCTTGTCGCGGCGGATGTGCTGTTCGCGCGTTTGCAGCGCCAGCCGGTAGCCGGGCTTGCCGAGCGCATCGATCGAGACGCCGATCAGACGGCCCGGCATGATGCGCTTGTAGGCGTCCTTCGTGGCGAAGAAGGCTGCGTGCGGGCCGCCATATCCCAACGGCACGCCAAAGCGCTGGCTGTTGCCGAAGGCGATATCGGCCCCAATCTCGCCCGGCGGCCGCAGCAGGGTCAGGGCCAGCAGGTCGGTGGCGACGGCGACGAGCGCGTCCGCCTCGTGCGCCTTCGTCACGAAGGCTTCGTAATCAACTACGTCGCCGTTGGTGCCGGGATATTGCAGCAGCACGCCAAAGGTCGGCTCGCCAAAGTCGTAGCTCTCATGGTCGCCAACGACGACGCGAATGCCGAGTGGTTCGGCGCGGGTGCGCACAACGGCAATGGTTTGCGGATGGCACAGGTGGGAGATGAAGAAGACATCGGCATCAGAGCCGCGCGGCCGAGAGCGGTAGCACAGGGTCATCGCTTCGGCAGCGGCGGTGCCTTCGTCCAGCAGTGAGGCGTTGGCGATCTCCAGACCGGTCAGGTCGGTGATTGTGGTCTGGAAGTTGATCAGCGCCTCCAGCCGACCCTGGGCGATCTCCGGCTGGTAGGGAGTGTACTGGGTGTACCAGCCCGGATTCTCCAGAATGTTGCGCTGGATGACGGGCGGGGTCAGGGTGTCGTAGTAGCCCATGCCGATGAATGAGCGGTAGACCTCATTCATCTCGGCCAGCTCGCGCAGCTCTTCCAGAGCCATCGACTCTGAGCGGGGCGTTTCCAGATTCAGTGCGCCGTCAAGACGGATGGCGCCGGGAATCGCTTGCTCCACCAGGTCGTCGAGCGAACTCAATCCGATGGCGTGGAGCATGTCGGTGACGTCCCGGCTGCGTGGGCCAAGATGGCGCTTGACGAAATGATCGGCCGGTGGCAACAGGTCGCGGTTGCTGGGCAGGCCGCGGCGGGAGCCGGCGGCTCCGTTGCTGGCCTCGATAATGTCGTGCGATTGGGGCGTGGGAATTGCGGCAGAACTCATAGCTACCTCCAGTGTGGGTTAATCCGGGCGGGCAGGCCCTCAGGCCTATTCGCGGTCGCTTAGATACGATTCGTAGGCGGCGGCATCCATCAGCTCGTCCAGCTGCGCCGGGTCCGCCAGTTTGATGCGCACAATCCAGGCATCGCCAAACGGGTCTGAATTAAGCATTTCCGGCGTATCAGCCAGCGCTTCGTTGACGGCGACGATCTCGCCGCCAAGAGGCATGAACAGGTCGGAGGCGGCCTTGACCGACTCCACGACCCCAAATGTGGCCCCGGCTTCAAAGCTGTCGCCTTCGCCCGGGAGTTCGACAAAGACGATGTCAGACAGCGCGTCCTGGGCGTAGTCGGTAATGCCGATGACGGCCTCGTCACCTTCGCGACGGATCCATTCATCATCCCTGGTGTAGAGCAGTTCGGTTGGAATCTTATAACTCATGCTAATTCTCCTGGATATGTTGCCACGATTACGAGTCTGGTCGCCGATACGAAAAGACACCGGCAACGTCTGGTTAAAAACCAGATGGCGTTGCCGGCGTCTTCTGTCGTGGACCTGAGAGATTCGCAGGCACGTGATGTCCTGCTTGCCCCTTCGGTGGGCGGTTGCCCACTGGGCAACTACCGCTTTCCAGAAGATGCCCGTCCGTACGGTCCTTTCTACCTGAGAGATTCACAGGACGGCGGCGTCCTGCTTGCCCCTTCGGCGACCCTGCTCTGCTGAACAGAATGCTCTCCCGAACGGCCGTTGCATCTTGATGTCTATCGTCAGCTTCGGTACATCATCTATTGTAGTCCGGCAGGAGCACGCGTCAAGGCGGATTACTCGATTGCCCGGCTTCAATGAGGACAGGGACAGCGGCCGCCGCACCGGGTAACACGACGCGCGGCCGATACGCTATAATTGCCCCTGATATGGACCCAAATCAGATCAATGCGGCGACGATCAGCAGCAGTGGCGTTATTCGGCCGACCACCGTGGAGGTCGATCTCGACCGGCTGACGGCCAACTATCGCGCCATCCAGGCCCATGTCGGCCCGGCGGCCGTCATGCCTATCCTGAAGGCCAACGCCTATGGGCACGGTCTCGTCGAAGTCGCCCGTCATATGTGCCAGCTGGGTGCGCCGTATCTGGGTGTGGCTTTTCTTGAGGAAGGCATTCTCCTGCGCGAGGAAGGCATCGCCGCGCCGATTCTGGTGCTGGGCGGCATCATCGGTAACCAGGTGCCCAGCTTCCTGCTCCACGACCTGACGATTACCGCTTCGTCGGTGGAGAAGCTGCGCCAGATTGATGAGACGGCGCGAGCGATGGGCAAGCGCGCCCGCGTCCATCTGAAGATCGACACCGGCATGGAACGGATTGGTGTCCATTACTACAGCGCCGATACATTGCTGGAGGCGGCCCTGACATGCGACCATTGCGACGTCGAGGGGATCTATAGTCACTTCGCAAACAGCGATGCGGCCGACTTGGCCTCGGCTGAGATGCAGGTCGCCCGTTTCGAGACCGTCCTCGACTTCTACACGGTCCGCGGGCTGCCGCCGCCCCGGCTGCGCCACATGGCCAACTCCGGCGCCATTGCCCAGCTGCCGGCCAGCCACTACGACATGGTGCGCCCCGGCATCCTGCTCTACGGTGTGTACCCGTCGGCCGAAACACGTCGCACGGTCGAGGTCCGCCCGACCCTGTCCTGGAAATCACGCGTCGTCTACTTCAAGGTCGTCAAACCCGGTCACCCGGTCAGCTACGGCTCTACCTGGGAGAGCGATCATATGGTGCGCGTGGTGACGGTGCCGGTCGGTTACGGGGACGGCTACTTCCGCAGCCTTTCCAACAAGGCCGAAGTGATCATTCGCGGTAAACGGTATCCGGTCGTGGGGCGCGTATGTATGGACCAGCTGATGGTCAACATTGAGTGGGAGACCGCTTACAACAACGACGAGGTCATCCTGCTGGGCGAGAGCGACAACGGCGTGGCAATCACTGTCGAAGAGCTGGCGGAGTGGGCGGGCACCGTTCCTTACGAAATCCTGACCAACGCCAATACCCGCGTGCCGCGCGTTTACCATCACGCTCGGACACCCGGCTAGGCCAACCGCTCTGCTTGACGCCCCCTGTTGATTATGGGTTAATTGCGGCGCATTCACGGCGACACTGGAGACGGTCGGCTCCGGCATGGTCGCCGACCCACGCCCGCAGGTCCGTCACCGTCGGACCATATGAGGAGAGCCACCGACCACAACGTAGAGGAGTGTACGACATGGACGCAACTGTCACCCTGCAAGAAGGTATGCATTTTATTGGCACAGCCGACACTGGCCATCCGGTCCACATGGACTCTGATCAGAGCGTGGGCGGGACGGATTCGGCCGCACGGCCGATGGAGCTTTTCCTGATCGGTCTGGGAGGATGCACCGCCATGGATGTTGTTTCCATCCTGCGCAAGAAGCGGCAGGATGTGACCGGGCTGGAGCTGAGACTTCATGCCGATCGGGCCGAGGAGCACCCCAAGGTGTTCACGGCGATTACAATCGAATACATTGTGCGCGGGCGCGGCGTAGACCCGGCGGCCGTCGAGCGGGCGATGGACCTGTCCCGCGACCGCTACTGCCCGGCGCAGGCGATGCTGGCATTGGCCGCGCCTATTGCCCTGACCTACACCATCGTCGAGGAGGCGTAGGTCCCCCTGGGCCCGCCTGCTGCCGTTGCTGCAGCGGGGCGTAGCTGTGGAACGAATGGCTACTGTAATCAAGCAATTCCAATCATGGCGGCTCAGCCGTACCGTCATCGCGCTGCTTGCTGCCTGGGCGCTGATCATGGTCGCTCTGCCGATTGTGAGGGCCTTTGCTTCGCCCGTCGCGTTCGACACGCTCGTGGCGATCAGCGTGGCGGTGCAGGCGGCGGCCGTCCTGGTGGTCATGCTCGAAGCGTGGGGCTGGCAGCGAACGCTCCTGACCGGCATTGCCATCGGCATTCTGGCCTGGGGTATCGAGTTCGTCGGTTCTTCGACCGGCTTCCCGTTCGGTCCTTACGAATATACCACGACCCTCCAGCCCCAATTTCAAGGTGTGCCTCTGGTCATTCCGCTGGCGTGGCTGATGATGCTGCCACCCGCCTGGGCTGTGGCCCAAACCCTGGTTGGCCGGCGGCCGTTGTGGCTGTTCGTCGTCGTCAGTGCGTTGGCTTTTACGGCGTGGGATCTGTTCCTTGACCCCCAGATGGTTTCCTGGGGGTATTGGGAGTGGGCGTCGCCCGTCGGTTACTTTGGGATCCCGTGGAGCAACTATGCTGGTTGGCTGCTGTCGGCCGCCTTTCTGACGCTCGCCGTGCGCCCGCCTCCCGTTCCGGCGGAGCCACTGCTCGTCATCTACACCATCACCTGGGCGCTGGAATCTGTCGGGCTGCTTGTCTTCTTCGGCTTGCCGGGCCCGGCGCTGGTTGGCTTTGTGGTCATGGGGCTGTTCGTGGTCCTGTCCTGGCGTCACCTGCACCGGCAGAACGCACCTGCCGGCTCCACGACCTCCACCAACCGGGACAGCTATGCCTGAGATTGTGCTGATGCTCCTCTGGGCGGTGCTGTCGTTCTTCATCGGTGCGCTGCCGTTCTCGGTCTGGGTCGGCCGTCTGGCCACGCGCGGCGATATCCGCGAAGTCGGCGACAAGAACCCTGGCGCGACCAACGTCCTGCGCAGCGCCGGCTTCTTGTGGTTCACGGTGGCCATGATTCTCGACATCTCCAAAGCCGCAGCACCGGTTGGTATGGCCACCTACATCTTTGGCTGGCAGGGCGTCGGTATGTGGCTCATCGCCATGGCGCCGGTGCTGGGCCATGCGTTTTCGCCGTTTCTCGGTTGGCATGGCGGCAAGGCCGTGGCGGCCGCGTTTGGCGTCTGGATTGGGCTGACTATTTTTGGTGTGCCGCCTGTGGCGATCCTGGCGACTATCTTCTGGTTTGGAGTGCTCAATATCTCCGGCTGGGCGGTCATGATGGCCCTGCTTACGATTGGCGGCTACCTGCTGGTCTTTAATCCCGACCCACTCCTGTTGGCGGTGCTGGTCGGGCAGATGGTTGTGCTTGGCTACACCCATCGCGTTGACCTGCGCCAACGGCCTGGCCTGCGCTCCAGTTGGAACAAGCTGCTGGGGCGCCAACCGGCCCAGGCTGGCCCAGATCAGGCAGATGAACCGCCCGAGTCGCCATGACCCTCGCCCTGACGCTGCTGCTGGCCTTTGCTGCTTTTGCCCTGTTCATTATCGGCGTTACGACGGTCGCTAATCTGCTGACCTTTCCACGCCTGGGCGCGAAGCCGGCTCCCGTTGCCACAGAGCCGCTGCCTCTGGTCTCCATCCTCATTCCGGCCCGTGACGAAGCGCAAGTCATCGGTGATACGGTGCGCGCCTTGCTCAGCCAGACCTACCCCAATCTGGAACTGATCGTGCTCGACGATCAATCGACCGATGGAACGGCTGCGGTCGCCCGGACGGCGGCGGCGGGCTCCGACGTGCTGCGGGTGCAGACCGGACAGCCGCTGCCGGCAGGTTGGTTGGGCAAGAATTGGGCCTGCCAGCAGTTGGCAGAGGCGGCCACGGGCGATCTGCTGCTGTTTACCGATGCCGATGTTGGCTGGCGGTCCGACGGAGTGGCTGCCGTAGTCGCTGGTCTGGACGCCATGCAGGCCGACCTCCTGACAGTCTGGCCGACCCAGGAGACAGTGACCTGGTCGGAGCGTCTCGTGGTGCCCCTGATGGCGTTGGCCATTCTCGGCTATCTGCCGCTGCTGGCCGTTCATTCTCTTTCGTGGCCCCTATTCGCCGCGGCCAACGGCCAATGCCTCTGCTTTCGGCGGACGATTTACGAAGCCATTGGCGGGCATGCAGCCGTGGCCGGGGAAGTCGTAGAGGATGTCGCGCTGGCTCGACGGGTAAAGGCTGCCGGTGGTCGTTTGCGGATGTCGGACGGCAACGAGCGTGTGGGCTGTCGCATGTACGATGGTTGGCCGGAGGTGCGCGACGGCTTTGCCAAGAATATCCTCTCTGGTCACGCTGGATCGGTGCTGTTCTTGCTGCTTTCCACCGCGTTCCATTGGCTGGTCTTTCTCCTACCGTGGCCGCTCATGCTGGTTGATTGGCGATTTGGTCTGGTGGCGGCGGCAGGGGTTGCGATTCGCGCTGCCACCGCCGCCTTCACGCACCAGCGTGTGATGGACGCGCTGCTCATGCCCGTTTCGGTCGTCCTGATGACCCTCATTGCCGGGCGCGCCATCTGGTGGCATTGGCGCGGCGGGCCGGTCTGGAAAGGGCGGGTGGCTCGTGTCTGACGTGGCCGTTGTGGGCGCGGGTATCGGTGGTCTGAGCGCTGCCATCCGGCTCGCTGTGGCCGGTCTGCCCGTCACAGTCTATGAGAAGAACGACCGTGTGGGCGGCAAGATGGGGCTGTTTGAGAAGGACGGCTTCCGCTGGGATACGGGCCCGTCGGTCATCACGATGAGACCGGTGCTCGAAGAGCTGTTTGCACTCGGCGGCGGGTCGCTCAACGACTACGTCACGCTGGAGCCTGTTGAGCCGTTGACACGCTACTTCTACCACGACGGTGTGGTGCTCGACGCCAGCAGTGATCTGACGGTCATGCTGCCACAGATCGAACGGCTTGAGCCGCGGGACGTCGAGGGCTATCTGGCTTACCTGGCGTATGCAGCGCGCATCCATCGCATCACCGGCCCGGTCTTCATCTACGACCAGCCGCCGCGCCCGGCCAGCTTCTTGCAAGTGCCACCTACTGAGTGGCTGGACGCCGACCCTTTGCGCACGATGGACCAATCGATACGGCGTTTTGTCCGGTCGCCCCACCTGCGCCAGCTTCTGGGGCGCTTTGCCACGTATGTCGGGGGCAGCCCGTATCTGGCGCCCGCCACGCTGAATGTCATTGCCCATGTCGAGCTGTCCGGGGGTGTTTGGTATCCGCGCGGCGGCATCTACGCGCTGGCCGAGGCAATGGCCGCCAAGGCGCGTGATGTGGGTGTCCGCCTAAGAACCAGCTGCGGCGTGGCCCAGATCGAGGTGGAGAACGGCCGCGTGGCTGGTCTGACCCTCATGTCCGGGGAGCGGGTCGCTGCCTCCGCCGTCGTCAGCAACGTCGATGTGACCACAACCTACGACCGCCTGCTGGGTGACACATCCGCCACTCGTACGCGTCTGGCCGCTTTGCAAGCCGATGAACCGTCTTGCTCAGGGTTCGTCTTGTTGCTTGGGGTGCGGGCCAGCCAAGATGACAGACCGTTGGCCCATCACAACATCTTCTTCTCGCCGGACTATCCGCGCGAATTCAGGGAGATATTTGACGAGGGCGTTCCTCCGGGCGACCCGACCGTCTATGTCGCCATCACCTCGCTGACCGACGCCGGCCACGCGCCACCGGGCCACCAGAACTGGTTTGTGCTGGTCAACGCTCCGGCTGTCGACGACCGCTTTGACTGGAGCCGCAAGGCATCCGCCTACCGCGAGACTGTGTTGGCCACACTGGCTGGATTTGGCCTTGATATCCGCGAGCGCATTGTTAGCGAGCAAATGTTGACCCCGGTTGATCTTTCAGCCATGTCCGGGGCATGGCGCGGGGCGCTGTATGGCGCGTCGGCTAACAGCCGCTGGACCGCCTTTCGACGGCCGTCAAACCGGTCGTCCGACTGGCATGGCCTCTACTTCGCGGGCGGCACCACCCATCCGGGCGGCGGCGTGCCGATGGTGACGTTGTCGGGGAAGGTGGCCGCCGGGATGGTGATCGCCGACCGGAAAGCAGGCGTTCTCGACGGCCGCTAGACGACGAAAATCAGCACGCCGAGCGCCAGCACCAGGGCCAGAAACGTGGCCACGACAAGCTGGCCGGCGCGGCTGCTCAGGCCGTGGGTGCGGGAAGCGTAGATGAGGCGGGGTGGCCCGAAGAGCAGCATCAGCCCGACCGCCGCCGGGATCGCCCAGGCCCAGCTGCTCCCTTCCGGCAGCATGACACCTGCCTGCACGGCCATCACGACCAGCATGACATTGGCTGTCACCAGGCTGTAGAGCGAAAAGAACGTGTAGCGGGCACTGGTGATCGGGACTGATGCAGTCACCGGGAACGCAAGCACCAGAATGTATAGCATTGAGAAACCGAGCCACGCCCCGGGCGCAAAGACGAAGAACGCCGACGCCGGCCCCTCGCCAATCTGGTCCATATCGATCGCCTCAACCGCGCCAAAGAAACCGAGCTGCCAGGCGATTGCGGTCATCAGGGCCAGCGCAAAGAGAACGGCCAGCACACCGCGTACTTTGGGTGATGCCCGGAATGGCTGCCCACCGGGCATCAGCTCCAGCCGCCGCAGCAGGTATACCCCGACGGCAAACAGTACATAGGCCGCGCCCAGAAACAGCGTGTTGAGTCCGCCGGGTACGGAGAGTCGCGCCATGAGGTCAGGCAAGAGGGCGCTGGCTACCAGAATGGTCGCGCCGTCGACGACGATAGCCAGAACGGCGGGCCACGGAACAGCGGTATCTTTGGTCAAGAGGTCATTCATAATCGTGGCCCCGATTATACCAGAGTCGCCCGGCGTGGCAGTGGATGACAGTGGCGTAGTTTTTCGGCAGACGGTGTGCAGCAGGCGGCCTCGAGAGGGCGAGACAACTGGCGGCGACTGGTCGGCCGCTTCCCCGCCCCTGCGCTGGTTGCCCCGCTCTCCACTGTTCCGGCGTGGCGATGGTGATTCCGCCTTCTCGGCCGCGCCATTTGCACCCATGCAGGGGGCTCCCCGGAAATTTTAACGTCGTGAAAGAAGCGTGAATATTGACAGGGGCTATTGTCTTCTTATAATTGCATCAGTTCCGTTCCTCCGCCAGTTGGGATTGGAGGTCATCAATTCATCGGGTTGTACACCATCCACGGTCAATGTGCCGGGAGACTGTTTGCAGCCTGCGTCTGGGGATGGAGCGCATCAACCGAAATCGCAACTTTAGTACTGGATAGGGCAACTATGAGCAGGGACCCAATTGGCCAGGACAGTGTGCAAACAGATGATGCCTATTGGCGATCCCTCTTCCAGATGGAAGAAGCCCCGCCGCCGCCTCCGACTGCTGATGCGGCACCGGACGAACTGGGCCCTTCGCTCTCGCGGAAGGCGCCTGTGTCCGACAGTGGCGCTCCCGCCACCACTGATCCGTGGGAAGATGCAAAGATACTCATGGCTGGCGACGGCGTTGTCGGCCTGATCGTGGTTGGGTACAACAAGGGCGGCCTCATCGTCTACTTTCGGTCTATTCAGGGCTTTGTCCCGGCTTCGCAGTTGGTCGACTTCCCGCAGTTCCATATCGAGCGTGAGAAGATGCAGGCGCTGTCCGAATGGCGCGACCGGCTGCTGCAGCTGAAGGTCATCGAAGTGGATCGGGACACGAGCCGCCTTGTCTTCTCGGAGCGGGCTGCATTGGTGGAGGCGGATGAACGTATGAGTCTCCTGTCAAGAATCAAACCCGGCGACAAGGTGCAGGGCACCATCACGAATCTGACCAAGTTCGGTGCATTCGCCGACCTGGGTGGTGTAGAAGGCCTTATCCATATCTCCGAAATCTCCTGGAGCCGGGTGACACATCCGGGCCATATCCTGAAACCGGGGCAGGAACTGGAGCTGCTCGTCCTGTCAGTGGACAAAGAGGAGGGCCGTATCGGCTTGAGCAAAAAGCAGCTGCACCCTGACCCGTGGTTGACGGCGGAAGAGAAATACAAGCCGAACCAGCTTGTGCGTGGTATAGTAGGCAACATCCCTGTCTATGGGGCATTCGTTGTCGTAGAGGAAGAATTAGAAGGGCTGGTTCACATTTCGGAGATGGCTGAAGGCGTATTTCTGCACCCCCGTGACGTTGTGCAAACCGGCGACGAAGTCGTAGCGCGTGTTCTCCACGTAAACGCGGAAGAAAAGCGCCTGCAGTTGAGCCTGAAAGGAGTGGTCAAACCAGCCGATGCCGGGTGATAGCCCGGTTATCGTATGGCTAAAAAAGGCGCCACAACCGGTGGCACATCGCGCAAGCGCGGATCGCCGCCGCCCCCCGCTCCCCAATCCTGGGACGAACGGCTAATTGATGACATGTTCTCGCGACGGCGCGAGATTTTGGGCGTTGTCCTGCTGCTGCTGGCGCTCATCACCCTGCTCGCCCTGACCGGCCTGACGCAGGCGACGTGGCTGACGTGGTGGACCAGTTTGCTCCGGCAGATGGTTGGCTGGGGCGCCTATCTCGTGTGTCTCTCGGTGGCGGCGCTTGGTATCCATCTGATGCTGAGCCGTGTGGAACGGCCTTACGACATTCGACCGCAGCAGGTCATCGGTTTGGAGATCATCCTCTTCGCGCTGTTGCCTATCAGCCATGCTCTTCTCGGCCTCTCGCTGCCGGAGGCGCTGGCTGGAGAAGGCGGTGGTCTGGTAGGGTGGGCTTTGTCGGAGCCGCTGATCGAGTTTCTCGGCCCCTTCCTGACCGTGATGCTCTATCTGCTGCTGCTCGGCGGGGCAGTAATGCTCATCGTCGGAATCGGCTCGCGGGAGGTCCAGTCCGGTCTGGAGGCCGCGTCGGCGCGGCTGGCAGTGTGGGCGGACTCCGTAGAAGCAGATCTCCCCAACCCTGACGATGAGGAAGTAGTGGATGTCACTGTGGTCCGGGAGCCGGCGACAGCCTCTGCTGCCGCGACGACCGCGCCCCTGATTGTGGTGGAACCGGCTGCCGAGGCGGTTGTCCAACGGCGTCGCAATCCGCGCCTGCCGCCCATTGATATGCTGGTGCAGGGCAAGACGTCTGGCCTGAGCCGCCACGAGATTCAGTGGAAGAGCGAGCGAATTGAACAGACATTGAAGGATTTCGGGCTGCCTGCTCGCGTCACGGAAGTGCGCCGGGGCCCGGCAGTGACGCAGTTTGGGGTCGAGCCGGGGTATATTGACAAGCCCGGCCCGGATGGTGAGCTGAAGCAGCAGAAGGTGCGCGTGGGACAGATTGCGGCGCTGCAGCGCGACCTGACGTTGGCGCTGGAAGTGTCGCGGCTGCGCATCGAGGCGCCTGTTCCCGGCCGGAGCGTCGTCGGCATCGAGGTGCCCAACAGCGACGTTAGCCTCGTGCGTCTGCGCCCTATGATTGAGGCGGCCACTTTTACCAGCCTGAATTCGCCGATGGCCGTCGGCCTGGGCAGCGACGTCTCAGGCTCGATGGTGGCGATGGACCTGGCCAAACTGCCCCATCTTCTTGTGGCGGGCACGACCGGCTCCGGCAAGTCCGTTCTGATCAACGCCTTCATCACCAGCCTCGTCTTCAACAACACCCCGGAAGATTTGCGGCTGGTCATGATCGATCCCAAAAAGGTGGAGCTAATCCGCTTCAACGGTCTGCCCCATATGATCGGCAAGGTTGAGGTGGAGGCAGACCGGGCGGTGGGCGTGCTGCGTTGGCTGACGGCCGAAATGGATCGCCGCTATGAGATGTTCCAGCTGGTTGGCGCCCGGAATATCGGTGGTTATAACCGGCGCGCCGGCAAGGGCAGTGAAGCGACGCCCCGGCTGCCGTACATTGGCGTCTTCATCGACGAGCTGGCCGATCTTATGCACATTTATCCTGGCGACGTGGAGCGAAACCTGTGCCGGCTGGCGCAGATGGCCCGCGCCACCGGCATTCATCTTGTTGTGGCGACACAGCGGCCGTCGACCGACGTCATCACCGGCCTGATCAAAGCCAACTTCCCGGCCCGTCTCTCGTTTTCGGTCGCCTCCAATACCGATTCCCGCGTCATCCTGGATACGGTGGGAGCAGACCAGCTGCTGGGCAAAGGGGACATGCTCTATCTGGCGCCCGATGCCAGCGGCCCGCAGCGTATTCAGGGCGTCTTTGTCACTGACAATGAGATTGAGGACGTGGTCAAGCATTGGCACAAGACGATGCCCGACTTCGTCCCGGAGCCGGCTCCCTGGGAACCGCTCATTGCCAAGTACGCGCTGCTGGACGAGACTGACAGTCTTCTGGAGTCAGCCATCGACCTGGCCAAGAAGAACGATCAGATCTCGGTTTCGCTGCTGCAGCGTCGTTTGCGCCTCGGCTATCCCCGTGCCGCCCGGCTGATGGAGCATCTGTATGAGATGGGGTTGGTCGAAGATCCGAAATCGGGTGGCAAGACACGGCGCACGCTCGTCGACGAGTCGGATGATCCGCTCCAGCACATGATTGCGGGCGAGGATGAGCCCTCTCCTTAAGTGTCCGGATAAAGGCTGCTGCACCCGTCCGGTTTGCTTTGGCAGCCCGCGGAACGCGACTATAATTGGGGCATGAGCAGCTTCTTCAAGAACCGCCGAAACTTCGCTATCTACGCCTGGGTCGTCCTGGCCTACATCATTCTTGTCATCTTGTGGGGTGCCTTCGTTCGGGCCACCGGCTCCGGCGCGGGGTGTGGCAGCCATTGGCCGTTGTGCAACGGCGTTGTCGTGCCGCGGGAGCCGTCTACCGAGACGATGATCGAGCTGACCCACCGCATCACATCTGCGTTCTCCGGCGTGCTGGTGCTGGGCATGCTGGCCTGGTCGTTCTACGCCTACCCAAAGCGGCACCGGGTACGTCGTGGCTCTGTGCTTTCCACCTTCTTCATCATCACTGAAGGGCTGCTGGGCGCCGGCCTGGTGCTGTTTGAGCTGGTCGCCGACAACGCGTCGGCTGCGCGAGCCTTCTCTATGGCCGCCCACCTCGTTAACACGTTCCTGCTATTGGCGGTCATGACGCTGACAGCGTGGTGGGCCAGTGGCGGCGGCCCGGTTCGTTTGCGCGGACAGGGCAAGGTCGGCTGGCTTGTCGCGGGCGGCTTTGTGATGATGCTCGTATTGGGCGCCAGTGGCGCTATCACGGCGCTGGGCGACACGCTGTTCCCCGCGCGCTCGTTGGCTGAAGGGATGGCTCAGGACTTCTCCCCGACCGCCAACTTCCTCGTTCGGCTTCGCATCTGGCATCCGGTTATTGCGGTTATTACCGGTGTCTATCTGATCGTAGCCAGCACGATTATCTCCAGCGAGCGGCCGTCGCCCGACACCAAACGGTTCGCGGTTGCTTTGCGTGTAATCTTCATTGTGCAGTTTGCGGGTGGCGTGGTCAACGTCTTGCTGCTGGCGCCGGTATGGATGCAAATCGTTCATCTGTTCCTGGCTGACTTGCTGTGGATTGCCGCGATCTTGTTCGCCGCCGCAGCCCTGTCTGTCGAGCAGCCGGTGGAAGCGAGCGAACAGCAGCTTCAGCCGGTGGCCCAGGCCGGCGATTGACGACGACCGGGAAGCCACGGCTATGACCGACTGGCACGTGGGCACGATGGGCTACGGGTACAAGCCGTGGCAAGGAACGTTCTACCCTGACAGCCTGTCGGCGCGCCAACAGCTGCCCTTCTACGCCAGCAAGTTCAACGCCGTGGAGATGGACTCGACCTTCTACGGCACGCCCACACCTTCTGCAGTAGACCGGTGGCGTCAGGTGACGCCGCCCGGCTTCCTCTTCTGCCCGAAGCTGCCGCGGGAAATCACCCACGACCGGCGGCTCCTGGACGCGGCGGCGCCCACCACTCACTTTCTAGACACCATGCGCCGGCTGGGCGCCAGGCTGGGGCCAATCATCTTGCAGTTCCCGCCCGACTTCACATCCGGCGGGCGTGGCCTGCTCGACGACTACCTGGCAACGCTGCCGGCCGATCTGCGCTTCGCGGTGGAGCTTCGCCACCCCTCGTGGGTGGGCGACGACACAGCGGCTATGTTGGCGGCCCATCGTGTGTGCTGGATCGCTGCCGACTACATTCACCTGCCCAAACAGATCGTGCCGACGACCGACTGGGTGTTTTTGCGCTTCCTGGGGCGACATGGCCGGTATGTGACCAAGACGCATGAGGTGGAAGACAAGACGGCCGACCTGGCCGCATGGCACAGCCAGATTGAGGCGCTGCTGTCGGCGGTCACCGATGTCTACGCCTTCTTCAACAACGACTACGCCGGCTACTCTCCGGCGACCGCCAATCGGTTCAAGATGATGGCCGGTCTGCCGGCGACCGACTTGCAACCACCCACCCAACCCCGACTGCTGTAGACGGTCCCGTCCCCCAACGACAAAGAGCCGGCCCCCGCTGTGGGGGGACCGGCTCCGTTACAGCCACCTGTCAGAGTGACTGAGGGCTTACCCGGCGAGCGTTCCGCCTGCCTTGTCGCCCAGAACCTTGGCTCCGATCTGGCCATACAGGTGGCCTGTGACCATCATGATATACGGTCCGAAGAGCATGCTCATGATCAGGGCTGCAATCCAGCCGAGACAGGGGATGATGCTCAGAACACCCGTTGCCAGCGACAGTCCGAAGCCAGCGGCCATGATGACCAGGAAGGCAATGAGGATGTCGGCGAAGCGACTGCGGATGATGTCGAACACTTCACCAAAGCGGAAGCAGGCTCCGAAATCATCCTTGATGGCGTACTGGATGGTGATGGCGGGCGTCACGAAGAGCAGCGCAATCCCAAACAGCAAACTCAGGCAGCCCACGATTCCCCATGTGGCCAGCAAGCCGGCGGAAGCCGCCGTCTCATTCATGTCAGCAAGACTGCCAAACCCGATGGTGGAGCCAAATCCTATCGCCATCAGGATCAGGAAGGGCAGCGTATAAACCAGGGTGGCCATGGAAACAAAGAAGCCGTCTTTCAACAGCTTGCCCCAGTCATCCCAGGCCGGCAGTTCCTGGTCAGACTCGACGCCATCCATCACCCGGCGGATGATTTCGACCATATACCCGGTTAGTATGAAAGCAGGGATGATGAGCCAGGCAAACAGCGACATCAACACGCCAACCAACACCTTGGTTATCCACTCGCGATCTTCGAATACAAATGTAAATGCTTTACGTACGTCCATTTCGTTCCTCCGATGATTTCCTTTCTTCCTACACTCTACCATCTTTACGCAAGAACTTGACAATAGTTGCTGGCTACGGATGCTAGTTCTGGCCAGAGTGCTTCAATGGTCGCAGTGGATGGCGCAGGGGATGGCGAGACAGCGCGGCATTGATGACCCGGCGCAGCGAGCGCTCGACGACCGCCCTGTCCTACCCTTGCATGATGCGCACAGTGCAAGGGTACAGGGCAAAAGCCGGTTGTCTCGCTCCTTTTGGAGTTGCCCGCTCCATGCTGGCTGTCGAAGAATCCGCTGTTCTGGACTAATCTTTCGCCCGGCGTCTGCCATCATGTTAAAATGCGCTCGTGGCAAACGTTGTATTCATGGGAACCCCGGCGTTCGCTGTCCCCAGCCTGCAAGCCCTGTTGGAGACCCAGAATGTGGTTGGCGTCGTCACGCAGCCGGACCGGCCGGCCGGGCGCGGAGGCCGCCTCCAGGCGCCGCCGGTCAAGGAAATGGCCGTGGCGGCAGGCCTGCCCGTGTACCAACCGCGCAGCTTGCGCAGCGAAGAGGCAGCCGAGCCTCTGCGTGACTGGTCGCCCGATGTCATCGTCGTGGCGGCGTTCGGGCAGATTTTGCGGCCCCACGTTCTCTACCAGCCCCCGCACGGCAGCGTCAATGTCCACGCCTCCCTGCTGCCGCGTTGGCGAGGCGCCTCGCCCATCCAGCACGCTATTCTGGCTGGCGACGACCAGACCGGCATCACGCTGATGCACATGGATGAGGGATTGGACACCGGGCCGATGTATGTGCAGGAGCGGGTCGTCATTGAGCCACGCGAGACGGCCGAAACACTCCATGACAAACTGTCCCTGCTGGGTGCAGAGATGGTAAGTCGTCACCTCGATGCCATCCTCGATGGCCGCCTTGCGCCAACCGAACAAGATGACAGCCTGTCCACGTATGCACCGATGATCAAGAAAGAAGCGGGGCAGATCGACTGGAGCCAGAGCTGTCAGGTGATCGATCGCCACATTCGCGCCATGTCACCGTGGCCGGGCGCGACGACCATCTATGGTGACCAGTTGCTTCGCGTCCATGTCGCATCCCCTTTGCCGTACCAGACGCTGGACGGCCCACCGGGACGGGTGAGCGAGACGGGGCGCGGGATCGCTGTGGCCACCGGGGACGGAGCTTTGCTGCTTGAAACCATCCAGCTGGCAGGCAAGCGGCAGATGACCGCAGAAGCGTTCTTGCGCGGCCGACCGGAGTTTGCGGGCAGCGTTCTGGGCAGCCATGAGTAATGACCCAGCGCCATCCACAGGATCGGCTGCCGGTGCGCCCCTGAACGTTGTCGTCTTTGGCGCGGGCGCTGTCGGGGGCTATCTGGGTGTGAAGCTGGCCCACGCCGGACACCGCGTTAGCCTCGTCTCTCGCCCGGCAACGGCTGCAACGCTGGCTGCCGATGGGCTGTACCTCGAAGATGCCCAGGGCAGCATCTGCCACCGGCTGCCCGCGTTTGGCAGCATCGGGGCGGCGGTGACTGCCACGCCGGCGCCAGACCTGACGATCCTGGGGATGAAGTCCTACGATTTGGCGGCAGCGCTCGCGGAGTTGGCGGCTGCTTGCCCGGACCCGGGCATGGTGCTGGGCACGCAAAACGGCATCGGCGTGGAAGAGTTGATCGCCGACTGCTTCGGTCCGGAGCGAGTGCTGGCTGGGGCGCTGACACTGCCCATTGCCCGCACCGGTGCGAACCAGCTCCTCGTGGAAAAGACCAATCGCGGGCTGGGCATGGCTCCGGTCACGCGCGGGCAACCCATCGACCAATGGGTACGGCCGTTCCAGGAGGCCGGCGTCCACACCGTCAACGTCGCCGACTACCAATCGATGAAGTGGTCGAAAGCGTTCCTCAACATCATCGGCAACGCCACGTCGGCCATCCTGAACATGCCGGTCGATGAACTGTACGCCAACCCCGACATCTTCAGGCTGGAAATGCGGATGCTGAGCGAGACGATGGCCGTGATGCGGCGGCTCAAGATTCCGCTGATGAATCTGCCTGGTGCGCCGGCCCGATGGCTCGGTTTTGGCATGGTGGCGGCGCCACGCTTTCTGCTCAAGGCGGTGATGACCGGCATGGTGGTCAGCGGGCGCGGAGAAAAGATGCCGTCGTTTCACATTGACCTCTACAACGACAAGGGCAAGAGCGAGGTGGTCTACCACAACGGCGCGATTGCCGCGGCGGGGGCCGGCCAAGATATTGCTGCCCCGGTCAATCGCTGCCTCAATGACACGCTGATGGGACTGACGCGCCACGAAATTGACCCGGCCGAATTCGACCACAATCCGGCGCGGCTCATTGCTGAAGTAACACGTTACGAAGGCAGTCCGGCGACGGGCTGAGGGAGGGTTGCTAATGGACCGGGAACAACAACTGCGGGATGAGATAGTCCACGTCGGCCGTCTGATGTATGAGAAGGATCTGATCGTCGGCATAGATGGCAACATATCCGCCCGCCTGGGCCCGGGTCGCCTGTTGATTACGCCGTCGGGCGTGCCAAAAGGATCTTTGGCGGCGGCCGATCTTCTGGTCGTCGATGATGAGTCGGGTGTCCCGCTCGGGCGGCAGGACGGGCTGAGCCGCGGGCTGAGACCGACAAGCGAACTGCCCATGCATCTGGAGGCGTATCACCGGCGGCCCGACATAGAGGCCGTCGTCCACGCTCATCCACCCGTGGCCGTGACGCTGTCCATTGCCAACATTCCGATGGACCGTGGCATGCTGCCGGAATCAATTCTGATGGTCGGGCCTATTGCTACCGCGCCGTATGCGCTGCCCAGCAGCGAGGAGAATGCCGCTGCTATTCGCACGCTCATTGCCGACCACGACGCCATCATTTTGCAGCGGCATGGTTCGCTCACGGTGGGCAGCTCGCCCATGCAGGCGTACCTGCGCCTTGAGGCTGTGGAGCAGAATGCGCGCATCCTGTTCATGCTGGCTCAGTTGGGCGGGGGCGACCCGGAAAACGCAGGAGAGCCGCTGCCGCCGGCGGAGCTGGAGCGTTTGCTGGCCATGCGCGTGCGGATGGGCCTGGGCAGGCCAGCCGGTGATCAGGCGTCGGGCATGTCGTAGGGGCCGTCGGTTCAGGGCAGAGAGGCCGTTTCGGCTGTGTCCCGGGTCAGCAGCATGGCTGCCAGCAAACCCAACGCAAACCAGAATAGAACAGCCGGCTTGGCGCCCAGCGCCACCGCGTCGGCCAACCCGAAGATGTGCAAGGCGATCAGCCCTGCCGTCAACCCCAGCGCCGCAGCTTGCCAGGTAGACGACTGGCGGGCCAGCCGCCAGCCAATGGCCAGCGCGACCAACAGGATTGCCAGATAGATGACCAGACCCGGCAGCCCCACGTCCAGCGCGGTTTGAAGGAAGATGTTGTGGGCGTGTCCAATGTCGCTGTCGGCGGACAGGGGTACCGGATAGAGGCGGAAGGCTACCTCGCGAAATGCCCCCAGCCCGGTGCCTGTTAGACTGAAGTCGGAAACGGCAGTCAGTGCCCACGGCCACAGCTCCTGCCGGTAGGTGAGAGTGGAGAACGTGCCCACGACTGTTTCCTGGGGTGGCTCCGACCACCAGTTGGCGATGCGCTGTGGTCCGATCCACAGCAAGACGGCGAACGCTGCGATCATGGATGCGGCCACTGCCCCGCGCACCAGACGGCGAGCCGCCGAAGGCGGCATGGCCAGCGCCCACAGCGCCAGCAGCACGAACAGCCCCCCGGCGGCGGCCGCCCAGCCCCCGCGGCTCTGGGTGAGCACCAGTGACACGATCATCCCTGCCACAACGATGACCAGCCCCGCACGACTAAGCCGCGATCCGCGCCCGCCAAACAGGAGGGAGACGGGCAGCGGCAGCGCCAGGCAGATGATGCCGGCCAGTTGATTGGGGTGGATGCCCAGGCCCAACGTGTCCGGCCAGATGGCAAACCGTGCAGGGGAGAGCGCAGCCAGCGCCGGAATCTTGGGCAGCTCCTGCAAGCCAAACAACCCGAAGGCAATGATGCCGATGCTTAACATGAGATACAGTCCCGTGGCCAGCCGGATGTGCTGCGCCGAGCGGGGCAGGATGACCAGCAGCCGCCAGACAGCCAGTCCCAGAATCAAGCCGGTCGCCTTGGGAAGGGTCTGGTCGGGATCGGCCGACACAAGGATGGCCACACTCAACACGCCGCCCCATAGCACCAGGGCTATGTTATAGGGGGTGGGGGGCAGGCCGGGTGAGCGCGACAGCCACAACGGCAGCAGCCACACGACGGCCAACGCCAGCAGTCCGAGAAGGGTGGCGGCGGGTAGTCGTTCCGGGAAGAGGAGAAACGGCGCGCCCAACAGAACGACGAGCGCCTCCAGCAGCGGGAGCGTGCGCGAATGGTTCTGGCCAGCGGTCATTTGCTGGGTGATGCTTTGACTGGACAGGGCTGTTCCTGCCCAATCATCCCCGCCAGGACTGTCAATAGGCGCCCTTGCCACGGACAACCACCCAGGGCGTCTTCAGCAGGATGTAGATGTCCATCCACAGTGAGTAGTTCTGAACGTAGTAGATGTCATCTTCGGTGTGCAGATGCAGCGGTTTGTCGGCGCGACCGTTGATTTGCCACCAGCCGGTCATCCCCTGGGGCACAGCAAAGCGCTTGTGCTGCCACGGTTCGTATTGACCTACTAGCCAGGGCAGCTCCGGGCGCGGCCCGACCAGGCTCATGTCGCCTTTCATGACGTTGATGAGCTGGGGTAGCTCGTCCAGGCTGGTGTGGCGCAGCAGACGGCCGATGTTGGTGATGCGCGGGTCGTTGGCTTTCTTGAAGATGAGCTTGCCGTCCGTTGTCGTTTCCTCGACGTCGGACTGCATCAACTCTGCGCCAACCACCATCGAGCGAAACTTGTACATGGGGAAGAGGCGGCCGTTTTCGCCGACGCGCTGTTGGCGGAAGATGACGGTGCCGGGTGAGTCGAGCTTGATCAGCCCGGCGATGGCCAGCATGAATGGCGAGGCCACCAGCAAGATGGTCCCGGCAATGACCAGGTCGAAAGCGCGTTTGACCAGGCGCTGGACTTCGTTGAGAGCAGGGTCACGTAAATTGATCATAGGCAGTCCGCCGAAATCCTCGACCGTAGCACGGTACAGCGCCAGGCTGTAGTAGTCGGGCACCACGCGCACTTGCACAGGCAGGTCATGCATGGCCAGGACCAGCGCGTTAATCTGGTCGTACGCACGCTGGGGGAGCGCGATAACCACATCATCGACGTGTCGCGACTGGACGATAGTGCGTACATCGTCCACTTTACCCAGGACCACCGTCTGCACGTCGCCATTGCGATTGCGCGGATGGTTGTTGTCGTCGAGATAGCCGGACAGGTTGAGACCCATCCACTCGTACTCCTGAATCATCTGACCCACGCGTTGCCCGACATCGCCGGCGCCGACGATTAGCACGCGCCGCTCCGGTCCGGGAAGCCGCCCCAGACGGAACACCGAGCGGGCAATAATGCGCCAGCCGATCAGCATCACCAGATCGAGGCCGACGAAGATGATAAACAGCCAGCGAGAGAAGTCTCGGTAGGTCAGGTAGAGAAATCCGGCAAACAGCAGCGCCGCCACCAGTGTGGCGACGGTGACGATCTGGAGCTCATCGATCGCCTTGTAAATTCGCTTGGGATCATAGACGGAGGCAACCAGGAAAGTTGTGCCCCAGAGGAGGGGGACGATGACGAATACAATTCCCGGAACATTGACCTGTATGGAGCCGCTGAACGTGGGCAGGTTGGGGATGCGGGTCACCAAGAAAATCGCCAGGACGAGGGCGACGATGGTTAGCCCAACATCCAGCAAAATAGAGAAGATGGCGTAATTGACGCCAAATCGCCGCAACATATACCCTCCGCTCGTTACTCCACTGCTTCTGCCTCGCCCGGGGCCCGAAACCCAGACTTGTCTCCTTAAACCTTCCACTTGCACTGCGCGCACACATCCAAGGGCATCGGCCGCGAAGTTACACCTCTGGCGATTGAGGGCTTGCCTCAGTTGTGAAAATTAGTGCAATGTAAATGTAATTATAGCGAGTAGTGGGCGCGGGACAACCTGAGGTTAATGGCCACGGATGCGTTGGTCCAGAACGCGGGCCAAAAATCGGGGATTGCCAAGCACGTAGCGACGCCACAAGCGGCCTGGCTCAATGGCCAATCGTCCCAGCCATTCCAGATGATTGTTGGTCATCCACTCGGGGGCACGCTGAAGTTCGCCGGAGATGTAGTCGAAGACAGCGCCGCCAGTCAGGGCCACGTTGGCCTCCACCCGTGCCCAGTTCTCCATCAACCACTTTTCTTGCAGGGGCATGCCCATCCCGAGCACCAGAAAGTTAGGTTCAAGCGCGTTGATGCGCGCGAGGACGGCTTCATTCTCGGCGCTGCCCACAGTTTGGTCAAAGTAGCCGTGCTGGGTCCCCACGATGCGCAGCTTCGGGTGGCGCTCCTGCAGCCGGGCGGCCGCCAGGTCGGCCACATCGGGTTTCGCGCCGAGAAAGAACATCGAGTCGCCCCGCTGCTCCGCAAAGTCGGCCAACTGCCACATCCAGTCGGCGTATGTAATGCGCGGCGGCATGGAGTGGCCGAGGAGGCGGGCGCCAAGTACGACGCCGGCTCCATCACAGAAGACAATCTCCGCCTCATTGAGGAATGCCTCGAGCCACGGGTTCTCGGCGGCGAGGTTCAGGCAGTGGACGTTGACGTTGAGCACAAGGGCATGCTGATCGCTGTCGATCAGAGCGGCGATCTGGTTATTCAGAGCGTCGACGGTCAGCCGGTGGACGGGCACGTTGAGAATCTGAATGGTGTCGGCCCGCACAGCCACCTTACTCGGGGCAGCCGGGGCATCACTATTGATTGAGGGAGCGCCTGGCTCCTCTGCGTTTGTTCTGTCGTGCTCGATCATGATCTCTGTTTGCCGTTAGTTGCCCGTCTCTGATTCTATGTGGTCGGGCTGGGGCAGTGCGGGGGCCGCCATGTCAGAGTTCCTGAAAGCTCGGAACGCGGTGATGGCCATGCCCCACAGCGTCCAGACCACGACGGTGGTCAACTGGTCCCACCACCATGTGTCAAACGCCTCGCGTATATTGTAGGCCAAAAAGCCACTCATGATCGCTGCCCAAAACGTGAATTCCAGCTTGCTCTTGTTCGGCTGCTGCATTCCGCGCCAGGCGGCCCGCCAGACGGACAGCCAGAGGAGCAGATAGAGACCCAGGCCAACGACTCCGTGCTGGAACAGCATGCCCAGGTAGCTGCTGTGGGTGCCCGCAGAATAGTTGCTGGGCGCGTTGGGGATGCGAATCGACGTGCCCCAGCCCGCCAGCCAATGCTCGGGCAGCAGTCGCAGCGTCTCCTCATAGATGCGAAAGCGCACGAAGAAGCTGCCCGGCCGCCAGTCGAAGACGATCAACTGAAACGCCTCGACCACTGCCGAATAGGCGATGTAGACGAATACCAGCAGCGCGGCGACCGCTACGATACCGGCGGCAATCGAGAACGCTTTATTATGGCCGCGCATCAGTCCCGAACGCAGCGTGACATAGAGCGCCAGCCCCGCCAGGAAGGCCGCGTACGCCACCCGCGACTCAGCGTAGAGCAGAGAGGCGAACAGACCAATGAGGGTGACGAAACTGATCAGACGCCACCAGCCACGATTGGCCTCGATGCGCCAGACCGTGAAGGGAATAAGCAGCAGGCTTATCATGCTCAACCCGCTGAACTTGAGTGAAAGACTGCTGACGCGGGCGACCAGCACACCGCTGCCGGGATCGGTGCCGCCTAATGCCCGCACGGCAATCGACTCAAAGAAGCTCGAGCTCTCTGCCAGTCCTGTGGGCAGCAAACGGCCGACACCGGACACAAACTCGCCCTGCCATAAGCCAGTCAGGAAGATGAGGCTGCCAAGGGCTACGTAGAGCGCCATCACTTCGACCGCGCGAGCAATGCGCCACCACCCTCTTTCTGTTCGCACCTGATTCCAGAACAAGAACAGGATGAAGAACTGGGAGAACATGGTCGCGATTTCCTTGATGAAGAGGTCAAGGTATTCGGTGTCCAGGGCGTAGATGGGCACCACAGACCAGATGGCCAGGAGCAGCGCCCACAGCGCGGTTCGATTGAGTGTGAACTGGGCGCGCTGCTGGGCGAGAGCCCGCACAAACTCCCACCCCAGGAAGAAGGGCAGCAGCAGCTGCTCGATGCCCATCGCCCACCATACCGGCCACAAGAGCAGGTAGAAGTAGAGATCATCTGCGAACGACGTCGTGAGAAACGGTATCCGCAAAGGAGCGCGCTCCGAAGTCGTGTCTGCCGGTTGCCGTTGACTCGTCGTCGCAGCCATTGACTAGTTCCCAGCCCCCGCCCGTCCCCAGGCTGACAGGTCGCGGCCGATTAGCGACTCCAGCCGGCCGCGCTCAGCCTGAAACTGGGCATCCAGAAACGCGCGTTCGTCGTCCGTCATCTTTGGACTGCCTTCCCGGGAGACATTGAACTCTTGCAGCGACTGCATGATGCCAAGACGCAGATCGTCGGGCAAGAAGCGCCTGACCCATGTCTTGAGCGGGTTAGGCCGAACGATCCACGTTTGCAGACGGGCCGAGCGGGCCTGCCCGGAGGCGTTATACCGGCGGTCGGTGTCTATATCTACCCGGTCAGAGAGACCGAGAAAGGCGTAGATGTGACGCAAGACGCGCTGCGGATCTGCCGCCAGATCGTCATAGAGCAGAAATAGAAGCTGCTCCCGCGGGAACTGGTCCAGGTAGCGCTCGATCTGTTCGGCGTAGTGACCGGCTCTTTGGTAGTGCCAGAGATGGGACCAGCCGGCCGCAATCCGCTCAGGCTCCGCCGCCAACGCTGCCGAGAAATCGGCCAACGGTTCCCGACTGTCGCGGCGGGTGTGGAGGAAGCTGGAAAAGGCGCGGTCGGTCGGGTTGCGCAGAATGGCGATCAGCTTGGCGTCCGGTTGCTGTCGCCGAATGTGGTCCGGCGCGGCTTCATGGTACAGGTAGAGCGTCGATGCTTCCCCTGACAATTGGCCCGGCTGCTTGCCGGCGAACAGCGCCTCATACGCCTCGCGAGTCGTCACCGAGCGCTGGTTGATGCCCACATCCCCCGGTCCGGCGAACTCCAGCGTTTGGCCCTGCAAGGCGAAGTAGTTGGGCTCCTTGTTGACGCTCATGTACACGTCCGGGTGCTGGCGCAGGAAGTGATAGAGGGCCGACGTGCCGGACTTGGCCGCGCCAATCAGGATGAAGTCGGGGTTTGCCAAACTCATTGTCCCGGTCCCATCCTCGACGGCGCGGACACGTCAGCCACTTCGTCGGAACGGCCGTTCAACAGCGCGGCCTGCGCCTGCTGGTAAACGCCCAGGTACATATCGGTGATCGTCTCGACGGCGAACGCCGGAGCGGCAGCGAAGCAGTCTGCGGCCATGGCTGCCGCCAGCCGCCGATCATCGATGAAGCGCTGCATCGCGACTGCGAGCGCCATGACGTCTCCGGGTGGCACCAACAACCCTGTCTTGCCTTCGTAGACCAGCTCGGGGATGCCACCGCTTGTGCTGGCAATGACCGGCTTGCCGTAGGCGTAAGCCTCCACAATCACGTTGCCAAACACCTCAGGCCACTCCGATGGCACGATCTGGACGTCGCAGCTTCGGACAAGCGACTCCTTCTCCTGGCCATAAACAGCGCCATGGAACGTGATTTGGGGATGGTGCTCCAACTGCTGGCGCAGCTCCGCTTCCTGCGTGCCGAACCCTGCGATATGGAGTTCCGCCTCAGGCTCGTCGCCGATGACTCGCAAGAATGCGTTACCCAGGGTTGCCACCCCTTTGATTGCTTCCAGACGGCCCAGATAGAGGAAACGCAGCGGCCGATCCAGGTCGGGACTGTCTGGTGTGCTTGCTTGCCGAATGGCTGCCAGCTCGTTCAAGGTTAGACCGTGGGTATTGGGCACCACACGCTGTTGGGCCCGGCTGAAGAAACCTCGCTGCGTAAGCATATCCAGCGTGTACTGGCTTGGTGCGGTCACCATGTCCAGGTGGGCTGAAACCCGAGCGCGAAATGCCTGATAGGGCCGCAGTGGCAGCGCGCCCTGTTCTGCCAGACGGCCGATGCCGGTGGTCAGCGTCCCCTCGGGGCTCATGACCTCATAATCCCGGCAGGTCTGGACAATGGGCCGAAAGCCGGCGCTCGCTGCCGCTGACCAGGCAGCCGGCGAGAGGCCGCGCATTTTGTGGATGTGGACGATGTCGGGAGCTTCTGCGGCAAGCAGCCGCCGAACTGGCCCGAACAGCAGGGGGTTCCATGTATCCACCAACTGCCACATGACCTTGGCCGGCTGCGAATGCTCGTCTTTGTCATGCACCCAGTACAGATTTCGCGGGGGAAGGGTATGGACGCGAACGCCTTCGGGCGTCGTTGTTGTGGTGGCGGGGCCGTCGTGGGTCGTAATGACCGTCACGTCTACCCCACGTGCGCGCAATCCCTGGGCCAGCCGTCGGGCAGAGGCCACCGACCCTCCGCCTATGTTCTGGCCAAACAGATACGACAACAGGACAACTTTCATGCACGTAGCTTCTTTATGTTGTCGGCCAACCAGGCGTACTCTTTAAATTGCAGGATTCTCATGGTGACGATCGTAAGGATTAGCGCGAGGCCGCTCCCGACAAGCAAGAGAATCCACGCCTGCAGCGGCAATGTGGCCGTCAAACGCGCCAACACAGTGACTGTGCCAATTGTACCCGCCAGCACCACGACGCCAAGCACAGCAAACTGGATGAAATCGCCGGGCTTCACGAGTGTAATGTTCAGCGGGAGAATGGTTCGATAGTAGAGCCAGACGAACACACATAGCAAGGCTGCCGCATATGCCAGGCCAAAAATGCGGATGCCACCGACATCAAGCTGGATGCCGAGCGCCTCAATGCCAATGAGAACAGCAGAGACAATGACGAAGTAGCCGAAGACCACACCACTCTGTTTCTTGCCGTAGGCAACCGCAAGCGGAATACGGGTCAGGGCCACGCCAATGATCGCCGGGGCATACGCCTGGAGAGCTGTAGCCAGCAGCACGACATCTTCCTGGGAGAAGCGCCCACGCCCAAAGACCGCGCCCACCAGCGGTTCGGACAGCGTCGCCAGGATGACCGCCTGCGGGATGGCGAACAGGAGAACCAGTCTGAATCGTCTGTTGAAGTCGGCCGCCTCTCGTCCGGCAACCGACTGGATGGTCGTGATGAGAAAGCCGCGAAAGACAAATCGCTCCAGGGTGACGACGATACGACTGGCGAATGAAACGGCCGTCAGCGCGCCGGGTCCCAAATAGGAAGCCAGCGCACGCTCGCCCACGCCTGCCAGTACGCGCACACCCTGGCCCAGCAGCGGCGTACCGACGACCTGGGCCATCTCCAGCAGTGCGGTCCGTTCCGGCCAACGGGGCCGGTAGCCAATATGCAGGATGAGCCACAATCCAACCAGGTTGATTAGCGTTTCCAGCGCAGCTCCGGCCACGATGCTCCAGGCAAACGAAGTCAGGTTTCCGGAACGCCCGAAGGCGAGCATCAGGGCGATGGTTGTCAGCGCCCCCAGAATACGGGCGATGGACGGGAGCTGCAGTTTGTTCTCCCGGTAGTAGACCGCGCGGAACGTCTCCGAGAGGGCGAGGAAGGCGATGAGCCATGACAGCGTTGCCGCCAGGGGTTGGCCGGCCAGCCTCGCCTCCGGGGCTGCGCCCGGCACGGTGAGTGGAAACCAGAGCGTGCTCGTGATGGACATGAGTCCGGCAAACAAGATGCCCAGTGCGCCAATGACGGTGATCGCCTGGTCATAGGCCGCCCTGGTTTCGCGGCCGTCGTCGAATAACCCCATGAACGAGTTGGTCAGGCTCTGGAACATGCCGCGGCCCATCGTCAGGGGTAGGCTCCAGGCGGCGTACAGGATGTCCGACTGGGTGCTCAGCCCGACGGATGCCGCAACCACCACATCTTGCAAGAACGTTCCCACCCCTTCCAGGACAAAGAGAACGTTCAGCAAGATTGAGCGTTTCAGGAAGGACTCGGGCGGTGATGAGTTGTCGGGCGCTGACATGATGGGGTGGAGGAAGGCGGTTAAGGCAGCCGGTGCGGCTGGCTACTCTCCCTGTCGCAGTGCATTCAGTCGTTCCCGCACTGTGTTGTCGTCCGGATCGATGACCAGAAGGCGCTCATAGAGCGCGGCCGCATCGCTTGTACGTCCGCCGGATTCTAACAACTCGGCGAGGTCGCGATAGGCGGCTTTGTTGGTCGGATTGGCGTCGATCGCCGCATGGAAGTAGCGGGCTGCGAGCGCCGGATCGTTGTCGTTCGACAAGGCCAGCCGGCCGAGCTGCACGTTGGACCAGTAATCATCCGGTCGGGCAGCTACAACCCGGGCGAATGAGGTCTGCGCCTTGATCGGTTGGCCAAGCGCAAGCTGGGCCAGTGCCGCTACATAGTGCACCTGCACGTCATTGTACTCACCAGCGAAGGTGTCAAGGGTCTGGGCCTGCTTTGCTGCGGCAAGGACCCGGGGCCAATCGATCGGTTCAGGCTGTCGCATGAGGGCGTTGGCCAGCCGGAAATGTAGATCGCTGCTTTCCGATGCGGCACCTCCCGCGACCACACTCGCCGCGTAAGTATCGACGGCCGCTGACCACGCCTCCTGCTGTTCAAGAAGTGCCCCGGCACGGAGCCAACCGTCTGCCAGCGTGGGTTGGGCGACGGTCGCCCGCTCATACCAGCGCAAGGCATCGGCCACCATGCCTTCCTCCTCCAGCAAACCACCACGCCTGACCAGTTCCGACCCCATGCTGCCCGCTTTCCGCCACGCATCCAGCGCGGCGTCTTCCTGGCCACTGGCCAGATAGACGTAGCCGAGTAAACGCTGGGTTGACTGGTGCGATGGATTCAGCGAAGCTGCCAGCTGCAGCCGCGACTCTGCCGTCTCTACCCCGGCCTGATCCTCTGCCGGCGCAACGACTGACCGGTTAAATGCCAACACGCCCGTGTTGCGCACCGTCACGGCTTGCAGCGGAATGGCCCGCATGACGATTGCCAGCAAGGCCAGCAAGAAAAGGCCAAGGAGGATGCGGGCATGGGAGAGGTTCATCTGGCGCACGCGGGTCAACTCTCGGGCAAGGCTGGCGGCCTGGTCAGGCTGCTGTACCCTGGCTCCGCCGCCACCAGCTCATCAGAATGACGCCGGCCATGCCCAACAAGCCGCCAATTGTCACAGCGATCAGCAGCGTGAGTGGCAGACTGGCCTGTGCGGGCATATCCGGAACGGCCGCCTGACTGGCCAACCGCGCCCCCCGACTGGTGTCGCCTGAGGCGATGCGCTCCTCATCCACCTTACGAGCCAGCGCAATGTACGTCTCCTGAACAACGTCCCGGTCGCGCAGCAGCTGGTTGGACTGGGCCAACAGCGCTTGCTTCTCACCCTGCCGTGCGAGGATATCTGTTTCGAGGTCTTCGAGCGCTTCGTCCGTCGCTGCCAGCTGCTGAGTGATGGCCGCCGACAGGGCATCCAGCCGGTCAATCTGCTCGTCCAACGTTCCAGCCGTAATCTCGCTGCCTACGGCCAGTTGGAACTGACCCGGACCGCTGAGATTGGTGTTGTATGCCTGAAGCTGGAGCCCCAGGGCCGTCAGCTGATCCGCCAGCGAAATGTCGCCGCCGGACCGGTCGTTCAGTTGTGAGCGCAGAGCGTCTATGTTGTCCAGCAGAGCGGAAAGGCGTCGTTGAGTGGCGAGTGTTTCGGACTGGAACTGCGACAGAGAACTCAATTCGTTGTCGACAATGACCAGCGGATTGCGGGCCTGGAACTCAACCAGCGCTTGCTCGGCGGTCGCCAACTGCGCCCCTGTGTTAACCAACTGGTCGATATAAAAATCGTCATCGCCGACCGTGCTGCCGAAGAACACCGCGTTGGTCGTGTCTACCAACGTGCCCGCCCAGCGGTTAACGATCATGGCAGCTAGCTCGGGATCGATTGATCTGGCCGTCAGCCGCAAGAGGCGCGCATCCGTTCCCGCCGTGGCCGTAAGTCGGGCCCTGAGCACGTCCAGGGAGTCGATACGGCCGTCTGACTCCTCGATCAGTTGTGGCAGCATTCCGGCCAACAGCTCGTCGCTCAACGCCAGCTCCGGGTAAGAGCGCAGCAGTTGATCCGTTTCCAATGTGTCCTCTATCCGCGGGTCAAATTGGAGCCGTTGGGCCGGCTCGGTCACTGCAACCAACGCAGTCGCTTCGTAGGTCGGGGTGGAGAAGAAATAGAAGCCCAGGGCCAAGGCCCCAGCCAGTAACGCTCCGCCAACGATGACCCACCAATACTTGAGCAGGGCTCCCACATAAGGTCGCAGGTCAATGGATTCGTCCATGTAACCTCCAGAGGCAAAATATGCAACAGAGAATACTACATGAGGCGCTGTTCCCCGGCAAGGTCAGTCGCCGGTTGCTGTGCGTGCGTTCACGTGACGACCCTTCCGTCCGTCTCGCGCGCGCCAAGCGCCACCACACTGGCCACCAGCCCGGCCATCAGGATGCTGCGAACTTCGACCAGGGGATTGGGCCCGGCATAGAGCAGCCCCAGCAGCCAGAAGCCAAGCCACAACGCAGTATAGGGGGCGTAGCGACCCAGAACGCCTGCCCGCCAAAGCGGCGCCGCAAGCAGTATCAGCCACAGCGCACCGCCCAAAACCCCCAACTCGGCCGCCCACCACAGCGGGATCGTGTGCGAAATGTCGGCCGTCGCGTCGAGCGCCTGGGCCGCGGGAAGATACCCTTCATAGCCGACCCCAATCGCGGGAGCCGACTGTACCAGCTGCCAGCCGATCGCCAGGTCTCGCTGCCGTTCGCCAACCGACATCGCTTCGGTGGCGGAGCTGGTGACGGCGGCCCGCCCGGCAGCTGTGTCGCCATAGACCGCCATGAACAAGGCGATCATGACGGCTGACGCCGCCATCGTGATAAGAGCCGTCCGGGGCAGCTGAACGGTACGGCTGCGTACTGCACTTAGGGCAACTCCCACAGCATTGATCGCCAGGCCAAGCAGCAGACACGCCCACGCCCAGCGCGAAAGCGTGACCAGCATGCCGCCAATTCCGAACAGAAAGACAAGGCCGAGCCAGCGCCGTCGTCCCACAGATGCGCCCCGCGCCAGGATCGGAATCAGCAGCAGGAACGGGACGAGGGTCCGGGCGAGCATGTTGGGGTGTCCGGTCAGACCGTAGCCACGCAGCCATCTGATCTCATCACGCCAGACAATGCTGATGCCGCTGACGGCCGGATCGAGAATCCGTTCACCGAGCAGCTGCCATCCCAGGTCGCTCTGCGACCAGAACTGGGCCATCCCCGTGATGGATTGGAGCAAGATGACTGGCGCCGCAACCCAGAAGAGATCGGGCTGCTCATTGACGAGGTAGAGATAGGTCCACGCGCCAAGGGCCAGCAAGATCGTGAGCCGAAACAGCGAGCCCGGGCTGCAGTCGCCATCCGCGCACGCCAGGCCAACGCGACCCAGCGCCAGGAGGCCAACAGCGAGTCCCAGAAAGGTCAGCCGGGACCAGCCGAACGAGAATGTCGGGGGAGTGATGGTCAGGTGGCGGCTGCCGAACCAGGCCAACAGGGACACGACCGGCAGAAGCGCCACCGGCCCGATGCTGTCCCAGCCACCACCGGCGACCGGCAGGCGCAGCAAGGGGAGCCACGTCAGCGGACCGCCGTCAGCGGCGACGCTGTTGGCGCCCAGCAGCAGCACGAAGAACAGGGTGAATGAGACCTGCGATGTCGTCCTCAGCAGACGGATAAGGCGGGTATTGGTGATAGTCTCTTTGGTCGCGGTTTCATCCATCAAAGGTCCGCAGGGGCGCGACCCCTACGTTGCGTCCGCGTTGGACTTACCTTTGTTGGCGTCGATGAGTCGCTGCTTGAGCTGTTCGGCCTGGAACTGAATCGAATAGGACAGCATATAGAAGACACCCTTCCACGTGTCCGGGTCGAGCATGTCCTCTCGCGTCGCGCCTTCGAACGTGCCCAGCACTTGTTTGATAATGTCGGGCGTAATCTTGTCCATCGCCTGACGGCCGACCTGCCACAGCCGCGCCGGCTGGACTGGCTCCGGAACGACCCCGTTGATCGTGTCGCTCACCCGGTCGCGCATCTGCTCGGCCTGGAAGCGGGTCGAGTAGGTGAACATATAGGCTAACCCCTTCCACGTCTCGAGGTCCATCATGTCGTCGACGGTCATGCCCTCGAACGCCTGCAGCGTGGCCTTCTGCGCTTCCGGCGTCAGCTTGCGGGCGCTGTCCCGCAGCAACACCAACAGGCCGGTGGGCGAATAGGGGGATGGTGCGGCCTCGACCGGTTCGTCCAGAGCGCTGTTCAACTGGCCGACGAGAGCGTTCAGCTCGTCCACCAGCTCCCGCAGCTGCTGCGCGTCGGCTGCATCAGCCAACGGTTCTTCACCGCTGGACTCCAACGCCTCTTCACCGCTCGACTCCAACGCATCGGCTGAGAAGGCGTCCAGCCGCTGCTCACGGAACTTGCGGACGAAATACTCCACCTGGCCCGTCGTCAGACCGTTTGCCTCCCCCGCCACCGAATAGGAAGCGCCCTCGTCGACTGCCAACACGGCCCGGGCGCGCTGCCCGTCCAAATCGTCTCGCAAAGCGATAGCGCTGCACATGCTGCGCTCGCTGTCGCTCAGCAGTTCGTTTTCTCCGGTCATGGTTGTACGCTCCTGTTTGACTGTTACCTTGTGCACCCTTTGATTATCCACCAAAATGGCCCGGTCGGAAAGGTCAGTTGAGTTAACATAACAGGCTGTTTTGGGCGAGCCACGCCTCTGACAGGCCGTGTCACGAACGGGAAACAGGGCCAGGCAGCGCTGTTGACACATTGTCCGACGGTATGATACTATTGCGCATAATGCGCTGCGTCATGGAAGGTGGGATTGTGGTCTTGAGTCCCCGCTGGTTCATACGACTTGCAGCGCTTTCCATACCCATCGAACCGTAGGTCAGGCGAGGATCATTCATGACAAATCATAACGAAACACCGGATATCACCGCAGCAGAGTCGGACGCAGCCGAGTCGAACGCGCTGCTCTCCGGGTTGCGCCGGGTGCTGATGGCTGGTATCGGCGCGGCCGTGCTGGCCCAGGAAGAGATTGAGGACTTTGTCGACAAGCTGGTTGAACGAGGCGAGATTGCCGAAGGTGATGCCCGCCAGCTCGTCAACGATGTCGTAGATAGCCAGAAGAATATGGTCGTTGGCGGCACGAAACGTGCCGAAGGCCAGATTGACCGGGGGCTCGACGGCACGCTTGGCCGCCTGAACATCCCGTCCAAGAGCGAGATAGAGTCGCTCAGCGCGCAGATTGCCGAGCTGAGCAAGAAGGTCGACGAACTGGCCGATCTGGAGCGCGACTAATCGGCAGCCTGACCAGGCGCCTTCATCACCCTTTGCGCCGGGCAGCAGACGGTTTCCCGGGCTGGGCGAGAGCGGTTTCAGGTCGTGGCTCGCTGCCGATCCCTGCCACCCATTGCGGGAGCTTGCGCCCCGCCCGTACGTGCCTATAATCTTTTCTGTCATCCTGTGCGACGGCGGAGCCAACTGAATGCCTGTTATCAAACGATACCCCAACCGCAAGCTGTACGATACTGAAGCAAAGCGCTACGTCACCCTGGGCGAGATCGCCTCGTCGATTCGCGAGGGTCAAGAAGTGGTGGTGATTGATCATGCCACCGAAGAAGACCTGACCGCCGTTACGCTCAGCCAGATCATCTTTGAGCAGGAGAAGCAGCAGGGCGGATTTCTGCCCAAAGCCGTGCTGACAAATCTGGTGCGGGCTGGCGGTGACACCCTGACGTCTCTGCGGCGAGGGCTTTCCCTGCCGCTCGATATGTGGCGGCAGGTCGATGAAGAGATCGACCGTCGCGTCCAATATTTGATTAGCAAAGGGGAGTTGGCCCGCGAGGAGGGCCAGCGGCTGCGCGACAAGCTGATGGAGCCAATGCCCTTTTCGACAGATTTTCTGAGTCGTGGCGAGGACGGCCTTGATGAGCTGCTCGACAGCCCGGATGTGCCCTCGCAGGAAGAGTTGGTGAAGCTGCATGCCCAGTTGCAGACGCTTTCTACCAAACTTGACCAGATGATTCAGCAGGCACAGTCCCAGGAGAGCGGTTCTGCCAGCGACATGATGGAGTGATAGACGGCGAACCGGCAGACCAAGATCGAGGAGTTCTTTCCCGCTGAACTGACCATGATCACGCTTGACGGCACCATACAGCGCAAGTTCTACTTCCCGGCTGATCCCAAGACGACGCTGCACTACTTCAGCGATCTCAGCCGGGTCGTCTTCCACTTGCCCCACATCGCGCTTCTCCATGCTTATGATGCCAACGAGGTTCGCATTCGGTATCAGACGGTGGAGCTGGGCGCCTACACCATCAACATCATCTGTGACCTCGAAAGCATCATCCACCCCGACGAAATGTCCATCATCATTCAGCCGCTTGAGGGCAAAGAACTGGTCGAGTCGGGCGCGTCATTGAACTCCACGTCGGGCTACGGTTACTACAGCAGCACCGCCCACCTCTACGCGGAGGATGACGGCACGGCGATCGACTACCAGTTTCGTTTTCGCGCCGAACTGCCCCGGCCACGCGGCTTGCGTATGATGCCCAAGCGCGTGGTCAATCGCATTGCCGTGGGCATATCGGAAGGGCGCATCGAAGAGATCGCTGAAGGCTTCATGGCCAATGCCCGTGAAGCGTTTACTGAGTGGCTCGAAAGTAAAGAGGCGGCTTCGCTGGCTCGCTAGGGCCGCAGAATTTTCGGCACACGTTGCGCCATTAATCCGAGGGCATGCACATGAAGGTTACGGGCAGTCACGTTCTCAACCAATCACCTGAAACGGTCTGGGCGCTCTTGCAGCAGCCCGGCGTGCTGGCCCGCGTTGTGCCCGGATGCGAGCGCATGGAAGCGGTCGATGAGCAGGAGTACCGCTTTGCTGTTCGCCAGCGCATCGGGCCGATTGACGACACATTTACCGGCACGCTCTACTTCACCGATGTTGTGCCCGGTGAGCGGTTTACGTTGACCATGAATGCTGAGAGTCCGTCGGGTATGGTGCGCGGCCACGGCATTGTGTCGCTTGAGCCGGTCGGCGAGCGAAGCACCGTGCTGGATTACGCGGGCGACCTCCTTGTGGGCGGCCGCCTGGAGATCGTGACAGCCCGTCTGTTGGAGACGACCACCAATGCCATTGTGCGGCGCACCATGGGCGGCCTGGAGGACGAGTGCCTCGACCCGGTTAGCCCGTACGCAGCGGCGGCGTTAGGTGCCTCGCCTGCCAATGGCGCACCAGCGTACACGGCCGCGCCGCCACACCAGCGGACGCGCACCATTGTGGCCGGTCTCGGTGTGGTGGGGGCGGCGTCGCTGCTGTTGTGGCGCATCCTGGACAACCGGCGCATCGACCGGATCGCCACGGCCGTGGTCGCCCAGATGCAGGCTGAACAAGACGACATCGATTGAGCCGGCCCTGCTTCTCTTGACACCCCCAGTGAGCAACGCGTTGTCATCAGACAATCCCGTCTCAGACAGCGGCCCTCTGGCGCCAGTCGCCGTCTTCGATTCGGGTGTCGGCGGCCTGTCCGTCCTCCGGCACATTCGTGACCAGCTGCCCCACGAAAACCTGCTCTATTTTGCCGACCAGGCTCACATTCCCTACGGCAATCACAGCCGGCAGGACGTGACCGGGTTTGTGACCACCTTGACCGCCGCCTTGCTGGACGTGCCGATCAAGGCGTTGGTTGTGGCTTGCAACACTGCTTCGGCGGCGGCGCTGACTGAGCTGCGGCGCAGCTTTCCGCAGCTGCCGATTGTGGGCATGGAGCCGGCCCTGAAGCCGGCCGCCGCCGCCACACGCAGCGGTGTGGTGGGCGTCCTGGCCACACCGGGCACCTTCGCCAGTCCGCGGTATGCGTCGCTGATGACCCGTTTCGCGCCTGGTCTGGAGGTCTACGAAGATCCGTGCCTGGGTCTGGTGCAGCAAATTGAGCAGGGCGACCTGAACGGTCCGGAGACGGAAGCGATTGTGCGGCGTGCCGTTGAGCCGATGTTGGTGGCCGGGGCCGATGTGCTCGTGCTGGGCTGCACGCACTATCCGTTCATCATGCCGCTGTTGCAGCGGGTCAGCGGTGAGCAGGTCGTTATCATCGATCCGGCCCCCGCGGTTGCCAGACAGACAGCAAATGTGCTACAACAAAATCAGCTTGCCGCGCCCGTGTCACAAGACGGAACAGTTCGCTGCCTGACGACCGGAAATCCCCGGCGTCTGTCCAGGATGAGCAGCAACCTGTTGGGTTATTCGTGCCCGGCTGAAGCGGTTGTCTGGCAGGGGGATCAGCTCCTATTCCGGTAAGGGCTGGATTCCGGCCCGGCAGCGGAGAAGAGCAACAGGATGAGACGAAGCAACCCCGAGCGCTGGCGGGCCATCGAAGCACGACTCAGTCGCGAAAACACAATCTGGCTGGCGACCGTCCGAGCCGACGGCCGCCCCCATCTTGTGCCGCTCTGGTATGTCTGGTTGGCGGGCAAGGTGTATGTCTGCACCGGGAGCCGGACGCAGAAGTTCACGAACATGTACAGCAACCAGAACGTCTCCCTGTCGCTGGCCGATACGGCCAACGTTGTTGTTGTCGAAGGGGAGGCGCACACAGCACCGCCAGACGAAGTCGACACGCTGGCCGATCATTTCTATCACAAGTACGAGTGGGACTTTCGCTATGATGACAGCGCCGACTGGCGGCTGATCGTCATTACGCCTTTCAAGATCATGGCCTGGGGCGACGGGTACGATCAGAGCGAGGGCATTCGCGTCCTGTAGCCCCATTGGGGCAGGACCAGCCGCAACCGGGGCGATCTTACGCGAATCCTACTTTCATTGACTATAATCACCCATGGTTGCAACTCCGACCGGGCTTGCAACGTCTATGGTACTATACGGGAACCAGCCGCACGTCTTGGCTGGTCATACGAAAGGGATTTGAATCATGCGTTTTGACCGATTTACCGAACGCGCCCAGGATGCGGCCGCTCGCGCCTATGAAATTGTCCAGCGATATGAGCATACCCAGGTGGACACAGAGCATGTCTTTCTGGCGCTGCTGGAGCAACCTGATGGCGCCGTGCCCCAGATCATGGGCAAACTCAACGTTGATGTGGCGGCCCTGCAGGAGCGACTGGACCGCGAACTTCGCGCCAGCCCAAAAGTCTCCGTCTATGGCGGCGGCGTGGGTCAGGTCTTCTACACCCCCCGGATTCGCACCGTCCTCGAACTGGCTCAGGGCGAAGCCAACCGTCTGAAGGACGAATTCATCTCCACTGAGCATATCTTGCTGGCCATCCTGTCAGAGCGCAATACAGTGTCCGCACGCATCATGCAGGAGTTCAACGTCACGCGGGACGGAGTCATGGAGGCAATCCAGGAGATTCGCGGTGGCCAGCGCGTTACCGATCGGCAGGCGGAGAGTCGCTACCGGACGCTGGAGAAGTACAGCCGCGACCTGACTGATCTGGCGCGCGAGGGCCAGCTCGACCCGGTCATCGGCCGCGACGACGAGATTCTGCGCGTCATCCAGGTGCTCAGCCGCCGCACCAAGAACAACCCGGTGCTCATCGGCGAAGCAGGCGTGGGCAAGACCGCGATTGTCGAAGGGTTGGCCCAGAAGATCATCGACAGCGATGTGCCTGAAAATCTGCTGAACAAGAAGGTCGTTTCGCTCGACCTGGGCGCGATGATTGCCGGCAGTCGCTTCCGTGGCGAGTTTGAGGAGCGTCTGAAGGCGGCGATGGAAGAGATTGAGCGCGCCCAGGGCGAAATCATCCTCTTCATCGATGAGCTGCACACGGTGGTCGGCGCCGGTTCTGCCCAGGGTGCGATGGACGCCAGCAATATGTTGAAGCCGGCCCTGGCTCGTGGTGAGCTGCAGTGCGTCGGCGCGACCACGCTGGACGAGTATCGCCAATATATCGAGAGCGACAGCGCGCTGGAACGACGGTTCGCACCTGTCTTTGTAGATGAGCCGAGCGTGGAAGATACCATTGAGATGCTCCACGGCCTGCGCGACCGCTACGAGACCCACCACGGCATCGTCATTTCGGATGCGGCCCTGGTGGCGGCGGCCAAGCTGTCCGACCGCTATGTGACCGATCGCCACTTGCCTGACAAAGCGATTGACCTGATTGACGAAGCGGCTGCCAAGCTGCGCGTCGCGCTGCATACGCTGCCGCCGGAACTGCGGGAACGTCGACTGGATGTCGATCGCCTGCTGGCGGCCGAAGAAGAGGCGAGCGCTGTGCGCGACTACGAACGTGCCCAGACCAGCAAGGCCGACCGCTTGCGGCTGGAGACTGATTTCAACGCCATGCTCGAAGCGTGGCAGAGCGAACAGAAGCTGGATGAGGTCGTGGACGAGCACGATGTTGCCGAAGTTGTGGCCTCATGGACTGGCATTCCAGTCAATCAGATGCTTGAGACCGAAGCCGAAAAGCTGCTGAGCATGGAAGACCGCCTCCACGAGCGGATCGTCGGCCAGGAACGGGCGATTGTTGCCCTCTCCGACGCCATCCGCCGCAGCCGGTCCGGGTTGAGCGACCCGCGCCGCCCGATTGGCTCGTTTATCTTCCTGGGCAGTTCCGGCGTTGGCAAGACTGAGCTGGCCAAGGCGCTGGCTGAGTTCCTGTTCGACGACGAAGAAGCGCTGATTCGGGTTGACATGAGTGAGTATCGCGAGCAGCACACGGTTAGCCGGCTGTTTGGCGCTCCTCCTGGCTATGTCGGCTATGAGCAGGGTGGGCAGCTGACCGAGCAGGTCCGCCGCCGTCCGTACTCGGTGGTGCTGTTCGATGAGATTGAGAAGGCCCACCCGGACGTCTGGAATGCGCTGCTGCAGCTGCTGGATGACGGCCGTCTGACCGATGGCCAGGGGCGTGTGGTCAACTTCCGCAACGCCGTCATCGTCATGACCAGCAACGTGGGCACCTCGTTTGTACAGAAGTCGGGTGCGCTCGGCTTCGCCGGCATGCAGGCAGAAGAGCGCGAAAACCACAAGCGGATTGAGGAAGCGCTCAAGAAGACGTTCCGACCGGAGTTCATCAACCGCATTGACGAGATCATCATCTTTGAGCCGCTGAGCGAAGAAGACGTGGTCGAGATCGTCAAGCTCCAGTTGAAGGATGTCCAGGAACGCCTGTCAGAACAGGGTCATTTGAGCATCGAACTGACGGAGCCGGCAGAGAAGTGGCTGGCGTCGCAGGGGTTTGACAAGGACTTTGGCGCCCGGCCGCTCAAGCGAGCAATCCAGCGCTATGTTGAAAGCCCGCTGTCGGTGCGCTTGCTGAAGGGCGAGTTCAAGACCGGCGACCGCGTCCGCATCGACGTGGCCGGCGATGAGCTGGAGTTTATCCGGCTCGAGAGCGAACCCGTGCCGCAGCAGCCGGCGGAAGAGGTTGTCGAGGCGAACAGCTAGCAACCATCTGATGAGTTTAGGATGTAAGAACCGGGTTTCTTCAAGAAACCCGGTTTTTTGCTTCATGGCTACTCAGGCGACCACTTCTTGCGCCGGTCGCTCTTGGTCTGGCTGCGCTTCTTCTTTTCGATCAGGCGACGACGTTTGGCGGCACGGGTCGGTTTCGTCGGTTTGCGCTCCACTTCCTCCGCCAGCGCATCTCGCATGACATCCCGGAATCTCTCCAGGGCGGCCGCCCGATTCTGAAACTGACTGCGTGACTCCTGCGCATCGATCTGCAGGACGCCGCGCTGGTCCAACCGGTTTTCCAGGCGCTGCATCAGCCGCTGTCGCGTCGCCTCATCCAGCGCGGGTGATTGGGCGACGTCGAACAGCAGCCGCACTTTGGTCGCTCGCCTGTTAGCGTGCTGCCCGCCCGGACCGCCGCCGGTCGCAAAGCGGAATTGGAGTTCCGCCAGCGGGATGCTAACATCGTCGTTGATTGCTATGACCTCTAGCATTGACATGAATAGAATCCGATCCAGTGTGGATTACCCACTACGCCTCGTTCTGAAGCTGATTATGACGGAGACAGACCATGACGGCAATGGTTGACGGTCAACGCCATGTGCTGATCTTCTTTATGGACGGCGTTGGACTTGGCGTGGCCGAAGCGGATAGCAACCCACTGGCCGCCGCCGCCTTGCCCCATCTCGACGCGCTGCTGGGCGACGGGTGGCCGTTTTTGGCTGGGGGGAGTCTGTCAACATCCAGGGCCACGCTGGTTGCCACCGACGCCAACCTGGGTCTGCCCGGCCGGCCGCAGAGCGCCACCGGCCAGGCCACGATTCTCACCGGTCGCAACATCCCCGATCTGGTCGGCGAGCATTATGGGCCGAAGCCCAACCCGCCTGTGGCCGCGCTCATTCGTGAGGGGTCGTTGTTCCGGGAGGTTGTCGATGCCGGCGGAAGCGCGGCGCTCCTGACACCCTACCCCCAGGGCTTCTTCGACGCGATTGCCAGCGGCAGGCGCCTGCTGTCGGCCGTTCCGCTGGCTGCCAGCGAGGCGGGGCTACCGCTGAAGACGGCCGCTGACCTGCGTCAGGGCGATGCAGTTAGCCCGGACTTCACCAATGTGGGCTGGCGTGACTTTCTGGGTTACGCTGACCTGCCGCTGCTCTCGCCGGAACAGGCAGGCCGGCAGCTGGCGGAGGTAGCCCGGCGCTATGCATTCAGCTTTTTCGAACATTGGCCCACTGACCGGGCTGGCCATCGCGGTCCGCTCGACGAAGCCGTCCGCCACATGGAGCTGATTGACGCAGCGGTGGGCGGTCTGCTGGCGGCGTGGGATGACAGCCGCGACCTGCTTATCATCACCAGCGACCACGGCAATCTGGAAGAAAAGGATCACCGCCAACATACGCGCAACCCGGTACCGACTATTCTGGTTGGACCCGGGCATCGCGAACTGGCCACTCATGTCGCCGACCTGACCGGCATTGCGACGGTTGTTCGGGCGTTTCTCGGCTTGCCTGCGCCAGAACGGGAATCGGTTACACTCTGACTTCAAAGCTGTTTTGCAAAGGATTATTTGCTATGTCCACTTCATCTGAAGCATTTCGCGACGTGCTGCGCCACTTTCCGTCGGGCGTTACGGTTGTGACCGTCAACTCGCCTGCGTCCGACCAGCCGCACGGACTGACGGTTTCCGCGTTCAACTCTGTCTCGCCTGACCCGCCGCTCATTCTTGTCTGCATCGACCACCGCACCTCTGCCTACCCGCTGTTGGAGGCCGACGGCGCGACCTTTGCCGTCAATATTCTCGGTCAAGACCAGATGGAGCTGTCCAACCGGTTTGCGTGGCTGAAGGACGAGGATCGCTTTGCCGTGGGGGAGTGGACGACGGCTGCCACCGGCGCGCCGGTGCTTGGCGATGCTCTGGCATGGCTGGACTGCACCATCTATGCGCGCTACCCCGCCGGTTCCCACTCGATCTACATTGGCGAAGTGCAGGCCAGCAGCGTGCCGCGTGCGGACGACCCGCCGCTCATCTACTGGAATCGCGGCTATCGTCAGCTGCAGAAGAAGATCGGTGGTGGCTAGAGGTCGCCGGCGGCTTCGTCGCCGATGGCCATCAGGTAGCCACGGGCGCGTTCGGTGAGGGGGTACTGGTTCACCAGCTCCCAGAAGTGGGGGCCGTGATTGGCTTCTTCCAGGTGGGCCAGTTCGTGGACGATGACGTAGTCGCGCACCCAGGTCGGCATCGTACCCAAGCGATGGCTTAGCCGGATTGTTCTGTCCTCCGGTGTGCAGCTGCCGAAGCGACTGTTCTGATTCGTCACATACCGGATCGATTGCCACTCCAGGCGGCCGTCGAAGTACTTCTTGTTGAGTTCCTCAGCCCGCCGGTCAAGATCCGAGTCTGACAGCGGGCGGCGTCGTTTGCGCCGCTCCATCCGCTTGCGCAGCCCGGCGATGATTGGCTCCAGCTCTTCGTCGCTTAGCTCCGCCGGTGCGCGAATGACAAGCACGCCGTTTTCCAGGCGTGCCCCGACCGTCTTGCGGCGGCGCTTGCTGCGGATGACCTCCACAGGCCATGTGGGTATGCTCTCGTCCATAGTGGCTGCGATGCTGCGGATTGTAACACTCGGTGTGGAGGGGACAACTTCAGCGCCGGGCATTGCCTGCGGCCGGTTGCCCTTGGTTACCTCGAATGCGTCTACTCCGAGTGCGGTCGCCAGCGAAGGTAATCATCCGGCCTGTCCAGGTCGCGGTGGATGGCCGGATCGCTTACGGGCACGAGCAGGAGATCGTCAGCGTGACGGCGCACCAGGTCGCGCGGGGCAGCACCCTCCGGCAAGGCCAGCAGTTCTGCGAAATGTCGTCGGGCGATGAGCACGGGGTTGCCGCGCTGCTGGTCGTAGACGGGAGCGACCAGCCCGGCGTCGTGCTGCTGCCACGCTTCCACCAGCTGCCTGATGGTGCTTGAAGCGACCATTGGTTGGTCTCCGAGGACAACGAGGACAGCGGCACACGCCGCCGGCAAAGCGTCTACTCCCGCCTGCAAAGAGCTGAGCATGCCGCGCTTGTAGTGGGGATGGTGGATGCTGGGGGCACCGGCCCGGTTGGCTATGTCTGAGGCGTGGGCGGCTTCATTGCCAGTGACCACCAGGATGTCGGCCAGGCCCGCGTCTTGCAACGTGGCCAGCGTCTGGCCGAGCACGGTGCCTTCCCCCCAGGGCAGGGCAAGCTTGTTCCGACCCATGCGGCTTGCTTCGCCGGCGGCCAGGACGACGGCCGTCAGCCGCTGGTAAACTACCTCCACCAGATCCGGCCTCTGCAAGGCGCCCGCGACCACTCGCTCAATCATAGGCGAGGCCAGGGCGTGGTGGGCTACGGCCGCCGCCGCCTCGCGTCGTGCTGCTGTCTCAACCTTGTTTAGAAAGAGTACTGCCCGGGTGTTGTCTGCCGCGCCTTTCAAGCCACCTTCCGCGTGAGTCAGGACGGCCGCCATCTCTGCTGGCGTCAGCTGGTGGCTGGCGACCGGTTCGCCGGCGGGCAGCTTCAGCAGGTGGGCCACCCGGTCGGGGCGGTGGGCCGCCCGATCGAGAGCTTGTTCCAGCGCGTCCAGCCCGGCGACGGGGATGACCAGCGTGGTGCCGTCTGGAATGACCGGTTCGTGGTCAGCCGGCGCTTTGAAGGGCCGCATACGTGACCCGTCCGCTTCCACCAGCACCGTGTCCACGTCGGGCCGAGCCAATAGAGCGGCGGGCAGTGCCGGGTCGACCCCGGTCGCTTTGTCGCCCGTTACGTCGCCGACCACCAGACAGATGCGGTGGGCATCGAGCAGCGCGCCCAGCTGACTCAAGTCGGCCGCATGGCAGACGGCCGGGGCCAGCGACTGCTGCGCAGCGAAGATGCGGGTGGTTGTGGTGACGACGACGCGACCGGGCAGGGCGGCCGCCAGCGCAAAGATCAGGCTGGTTTTGCCGCCGCCGCCGACGACTGCGACCAGCTCACCAGCCGGTCGCAGGCCCACGGCGCGGTCTATTGTCCAGCGACGGGCTCCCATGCGGTTACCGGCAGGCCAAAGTCGGGGGCATGGGTGTCGAGGAACTGGTCAACCAGAACGCGATACTGGTCGTAGTCGACCACAATGTCGCGGGCGTGGGCCGCGCCCCAATCGTTGAGAAAGAGCATTGTGCGGTCCGGATCGCTGTTGGCGAAGATCGATTCTGAGTTGAAGGGCGGCGTGTACTCGTCCTGCTGCGAATGGACGATCATCACCGGCATTGGCGCGTTGGCAATGGCGTTCTGGGCCGAAATGTCATCGATTTCACCCCGGGCGCGCCATTCGGCAATTTGCAAAGCCATCGGCAAAAATGCCAACCCCACGTTGCCGAACTGCTGCTCCGCCTGATAGCGCAGGATGGTGTCCAGGTCGCGATAGGGCGCATCGGCAATGATGAACGGGACGCCGGGCAGCAGCGGGGCGGCCTGAATGGCCGTGGACGCGCCGTAGGAGACGCCGGTTACGCCAATGTCGCTGCGGTCCAGACCGGTGCGCTGGCTGAGCCAATCGATGGCCGCCACGACATCGTTCTTCTCGTAGTAGCCAAAGGTGTGGAGCGACGGGGTACTGGCGCCATGTCCCCGGTGGTCGTAGGCGAGAATGTCGCAGCCGCGTTCCCAGAACAGGGGCGCGTACTGCAGCGAGCCGTAGCGTGTGCCGCGATAGCCGTGGAGCAGGACGACACCGCAGTCGGCTTCGGCCGGATTCTCGAACAAGAAGCCCGCCAGCTCCACCTCACCGGTATTGATGGTGATTGTCTCAGGCTCCGGCACGCCCAGCTCGGCAAACGACTGGGCGTCTGCCTGACCGTCGGCCAATGATTGGGACGGGCTGGCGATGGCGATTGATGAGAAGTACCAGCTGCCCGCTATGTACGCGCCGAACAAAATCAGACCGATGACGGCCAACGTAATCCAAAGTCCGCGATGCTTCATGAACGTTGCTCCAGATGCGATGATAAATGAGTCAATACCGCCTCGACAACGCCGCCGCCGATTGACAACGCTTTGTCAGAGATGGTGAACGCTGATTTTACCTCATCGCGGGCATCGACATCACCGATTTTCAGACCGGTCTTAACCGGCGTGCCGTTGGCGATCATGCCGCGCAGCACGCCGTCGAATGGAGCGGCGACCGGAACGCCGCCCACAGCCCCAATCCGTTCCCCTTCCCGCACCGGATCGCCGATCTCCTTGCCCCAGTTGACGAGGCCGTCGACCGGCGCACGCAGCACCCGTTCGGCCGCCTTGCCTGCGACGATGCCGGGCGTGCCTGTGTTGGGAATGGCTGCGCCCGACCAGATGACGCGCCCCAGCGTATGGCCGCGCATCGTCTCAATGACCGCATGGCAGTCGACACCGGCTGTGAAGCCCGGTCCCAGGGCCACGACGAGCGGAGCCTGGTCGATTGTCGTGTCGATGTTGCGCTTGGCCATGCGGGCATCCACCACGACGGATGGGCGCGCTTCTGCCGGCATCTGCGGCGCGACCAGGACCGGCAGGACGCCAGTTGAGGCAAGCGCCACCGCCTCAGCATAGCTTGCGACGGCCACGCCGCGCAGCCCTTCGATCGTTATCTCGCCTTCGAGGACAGCCGTCGCCAGCGCCACACGCCGTCGCACGACAAGCGGCCGGGCCAGCTCCAGCACAATGACCGGGAAGCCCGCCTTGTGCAGCCGGTAGGCAGCACCGGTCGCCAGGTCGCCGCCGCCACGCAGGAGAATGGGGTGGTTGGGAAACAGCAGGAGATCAACCCTCCGAAATACCCTGCGCGAGCGCTTCCAACACCCGCCACGGCACCAGCGGCAGCTCGTCGATCCAGACGCCGGTCGCGTCGTGGATGGCGGCCGTAATGGCCGGAGCCAGCGGCATGAACGGCATCTCCGCCATCCCGCGCGCACCCCACGGTCCAAGCGGGTCCGGGTACTCGACCAGCACCGACTCCACCCGCTCCGGAATGTCGCGGATGCCGGGAATCAGGTACTGGCTCAGGTACGGGTTAACGATCCGGCCGTCGCGCACTTGCAAATCTTCCATGACAGCATAGCCCAGCGCCTGGACGACTGCGCCTTCGACCTGGCCCTCAATGAGCGTGCGGTTGATGATCTTGCCCACATCGTCGGCGCAGACCACACGGTCGACCCGCACGAAACCGGTTTCGATATCGACTGTGACGTCGACCGCCTGGGCCACATAGCCGTAGGTGAAGTTGGGCATGGCCTGGCCATCTTCTGGGCTGTACATCTCGGTCGCCGGCGGACGGTAGGTGGCGTGGCCGACGGCGGGCCGGTCCTCGTCCGTCCAGTTAGCCAGCGCCAGTTCGGCCGCCTCCCGGATCGAATTGCCCGCCATGAACGTCATGCGCGAGGCGGAGGCAGAGCCGGAGTTGCCGCTGGTGGCCGTATCGGACATAACCATCTCGACCAGCGCTGGGTCGACGCCGACGGCCGCCGCAGCCATCTGCCGGAACGCGGTGTGGGCGCCCTGGCCCACATCTGCCCCGGCGTGGTGCAGGACAACGCGGGTAATCTCGGAGCCGCCATGCAGCTCGATTGTCGCCTCGCACTTCTCCGGCGCCCCGAAGGAGAAGCCCACGTTCTTGAAGGCGCAGGCAAAGCCCCGCCCTCTCCGCAGCGCGCCGGGCTGGGCCGGGGTCGTCTGGAAGGCTTGCAGAGGGCGCTGGACTTCCGGCGGTGGCGTGCCCCAGCCGGACGACTCCGCGCATGCTTCGACAACTTCAGCCATCGAAACGCCGGGCGGAATGGGTGTCTGCGTCGTCAGCAAGCTGCCCTCACGCAGCACATTGCGCCGGCGAATCTCAACCGGGTCCAATCCCAGCGCATCGGCGAGCTTGTTGAGCTGGCTTTCGGCCGCGAACGCACCTTGTGGTCCACCAAAGCCGCGGAACGCCCCGCCGGGCACGTTATTGGTCGTGACCGCGTAGCTGTCGACACAGGCGTTGTCGACCTCGTAGGGGCCGGTGACCATCAGGTGGGCGTTGCCCAGCACCTTCGTGCTGGTGTAGGCGTACGCCCCACTGTCGAGGATGACTTCCGCTTCGACGGCCGTAATCTTGCCATTGGCCGTTGCCCCCCACTTGGTCTTGATGGTGCCCGGGTGGCGCTTGTGGTGGCCAATGATGCTCTCCTCGCGGGACCAGATGACGCGCACGGGTCGGTCAATACCGGCGGCGTGGAGGCGCATGGCGGCCAGTCCGAGCACGATCTGGATCGACATATCCTCGCGCCCGCCAAACGCCCCGCCAATGGCCGGGTAGATGATGCGCACCCGGTCCACGGGCAAGCCCAGCGCGTGGGCCACCTGCTCCTGATCTTCGTGGGTCCATTGGCCTGCCACTTCTACCGTGACGCGCCCGTCGTCGTCGATATACCCCAGCCCGGCTTCAGGCTGCAGGTAGGCGTGTTCCTGGTAGGGGAGGCGGTAGCTGCCTTCGATGACGACGTCGGCCGCGGCCCATCCGGAGGCCATGTCGCCTTTGCGAATCTTGTAATGCTTCAGCACGTTGCTGCCGTGCCAGGGATGGAGAACAACGTCGTCGGCCATCGCCTGGCGCGGATCGCCCACGATGGGCAGCTGCTCCCAGGTGATGTCGATGAGCGAAGCGGCGCGAGCGGCCGCCTCTTCCGTCTCGGCCACAACAAATGCCACCTGATCGCCCTCCCACAGGCTGACGCTTGCGTGGGGTCTGTCGCTGCCCAACCCAACCAGCACGGGCTGGTCGGGCATAATCAGGCCGTACTCGTTCACCGGCACGTCGGGCGCGGTGAAGATGGCGACCACGCCTGACACGGCCTCGGCCGCGCTCAGGTCGATGGCCAGCATGCGGGCGTGCGGCTGGCCGCTGAAGAGCACCTTGCCGTGCAAGAGGTGGTCAGGCGTGATGTCGCCGGGATACAGTGTCTCGCCCGTCACTTTGCCGCGGGCGTCGATGCGTTGCTGAATCTGTGATTGGAATCCAGTGGGTGCTGACATGATGCTGCCTGCCTAGAAGTGTGGTGCGGCCAGCGTCGGCGCCTGGGCCGCCTGCTCAACCGCCTGTATGATCTTGTAATAGCCGGTGCAGCGGCACAGGTTGCCACTGAACGCCTGCTCGATGGCTGTCTGGTCGGGTGTGGCCCGTTCCTCAAGCAATTTCGCGCCCGACATCAGGAAGCCGGGGATACAGTAGCCGCACTGCACGGCGCCTGTGGCAACGAACGAGTCCTGAATTGGGTGGGTGTCGCTCTGGCCGGTATGGCCCCAACTGCCCAACCCTTCGACAGTGATGATGCTGGCTCCGTTCGCCCGGGCTGCGGGCACAAGGCAGGCCATGACGGCCATACCGTCCAGAAAGATGGTGCATGCCCCACACTCGCCTTCAGCGCACCCCTCCTTACTGCCGGTCAGCAGACCTTCCTCGCGCAGCCAGCGCAGCAGCGACTGGTAGCGCCCACCGCGGCTGCTGACGAGACGGCCGTTCACGGTGGCCACAATTGGTGTTGCCGCGTCATGGACCGCCACGTAGTCGTGTCCAGTGGGGAAGATGCCGCCGGTATTGCCCCACAACATCACCGGTTCGCGCGGCCACTGTTCCCGCTCGCGACCTTGCGCCAGTGTCTCCAGACCGCGCCGGGTCATCACGCCGACCATGTGGGCCCGGTAGGTGGCCGGGCCGCGCACGTCGTCGATCGGCGTGGCCGCGGCGGCGACCAGCTCAGCGGCCTCGATGATGACATCGTCGCTCAGCGTCTTGCCTTGCAGGAACTGTTCGGCATCGATGGCGTTGATGATGGTCGGAGCCACGCTGCCCAGCGTCAGGCGGGCCTCGTCGACCGTCTGGCCGTCCTCCTTGAACTGTATGACCAGCGCCATATGGACCACCGAGATGGCCTGGGCGCGGCGCAAGCCCAACTTGACGAAGATGCCCCGGGCCGTGTCTGGCAGCGGGCGGAAGCTGATGTCGACCAGCATCTCATCCGGCTCCATCACCGTCTGCCGCACGCCGGTGTAGAAGTCGGACAGGGGCACGGTGCGGCGGCCGCGTGTCGATGCGAGCGTGACTGCCGCGTTCAGTGCCCGAAGCGGCGAAATGGTGTCGTTGGCCGGGCTGGCCGTGACGAGATTGCCCGCCACCGTCGCCCGGTTGCGAAGCTGGGGGGAGCCTACTTCCCAGGAGGCCTGGGCCAGCGGCAAGGCGTGGCGTGCCAGGAGGTCAGAAGCCACGACCTGATTGTGGGTGACCAGCGGGCCAATGTGGATGACACCATCGTCGTCCTGGCGAATTTCGTTGAGGTGGGGGATGCGGGTGATGTCGATAAGCATTGACACATCAGGGCGCTGATTGCGGTCCAGCTCCAGCATGATGTCGCTGCCGCCGGCGATGAGCCGGGCGTGACGGCCGTGGCGTTCCAGGAGCGTCAGCACATCAGCCACGTCGGCTACCGTTTCGTATAGCTCTACTGCAGGTGGATGGTCGTCGGTAAACATAGTCGATTCCTCTTATCAGGCGGAACGGTTCAGCGCCCGGCATCTGCCGCCGTGTTGACAGTCATAGGTGTGCCGCTGGCGTCGCGTTCCAATTGCAGGATCTGGGCCATGATACTCACGGCGATTTCGTTTGGTGTTTCGGCTTGCAGCTCCAGCCCGATGGGCGAGACAATGCGGGCAAGCTCCTGCTCGTCCACGCCGTCGGCCAGCAGCAGGCGGCGCGTCTCTTCCCAGCGACGCCGGCTGCCCATCACGCCGATGTAGGGCGCGGGGGTGGCCAGAAGCAGCGGAAGGAGTTGCCGGTCGAGGGTTACATTGCGTGTGACCAGGGCCACAAACGTCTGGCTGTCGACCGGTTCGGCCGCCAGCGCCGCCGCAAAGTCGCCGGACAGCAGGACGTCGGCATCGGGCACAAGCTCCGGCGCAGCCAGCTCGGCGCGGTCGTCGTAGGCCACGACGCGCATGGGCAGCCACGCGCCCAGCGAGGCCAGGGAGCGGCCCACATGACCACAACCGATGACGTAAAGTGTGTTGCGGGGCAAGTACGGTTCCACGTAAATCTCCAGGGTACCTCCACAGACGCCGGGGTCCCCGCGTGTCGGGTCCACCAGCGAATAGGGGATGATGCGCGACTGGCCGTCTGCCAGCGCTTCCCGGGCGGCGGCGATCACCAGAGACTCCATTTCGCCCCCGCCGATGGTGCCTGAGATACGGCCATTGTCATAGACCAGCATCTTGGCCCCCGCCCGTCGCGGAACGGAGCCTTGCGCCCGAACGACCGTCGCCAGCGCCACCGGGGTCCGTGCTTGTCGCGCGGCCAGCAGGGCTTCGAAGAGGGGGCGGTCGTCGTTGCTCATCAGTCTTGTCTCATCCAATGGTGGGCCGCTACGGTCGGGCGACGCACCAACCTGCTACCCATGCTGTCACTCCTGCTGCGTCGCGTACACGGAAGAACGTGTGGTTGAACGCCTGCGACTGGTCGGCGACAGGCTCGCCATTTTCGGCCGGAAGCACAGCGCGATCGAACAGTTCTTCGACAGTCACCGCCGCCTGGTTTAGAAAGTAGGTGTCATGCAGAGTGACCGCCGGCCCGCCCTGGTTGGCCAGCACAACCTGCGCCGATGTCGCCAGGGTGCCGCACTGCCCCCGCGCCGAGCAGGCATCGTCACAGACGACGAGGGCCGCTTCACCGACCGCCGGGGGCGGGGGCGGCTCATTGTTCCGGCAGGCTGCCAGCACCAGCGCCAGCAGCAGCAAGCAACCGGGAAACAGGCGGCACAACGTTCCGGCTTTCATATCCCTAGTTTACCAGATGTAGGCGGTTAGGTTAATGATGATCGCGGCTATCCGTGGCCGGGCCTCTTGCCACAGGTCGGGCACGCTCGTGATGATGATTCAGCCGATCCGCGTGACTACGATTCGTTCCGCGTGCGAATCACGCCTTGACAGCCCGAAAAAGAAGAACCGGACTCTCTGTAGAATCCGGTTCGTGGACTATCTTGTTGTCGGAGAGTCAGCGGCTATCTGGCCGGTTCCTCGATGACGAAGATGTCGCCCGCCGAGCGGCCGAACACCTCAGGGAAGTAGCTCTCCCGTGCCGTCGCCGGCAGCGCCTGGTAGGTTCCGGGAATCAGCGTCTCCAGGAAGTAGCTGTACTGATACGTACCCGCTGGCAGATACTGGCTGAGGAACACGACGGCATCATCCTTGTACTGGATGTGGTCGAAGTACCACCAACCCCAGTAGCCGAAGCCGTTCTCCCGGTCTTGCGGCACGATGGAGCCGCCCGCGCCGGAAGCGCTGGTCAGCAAGTTCGGGTCGATTGCTTCTGTGCCCGCCGGAATCGGGTCTTCCAACAGGACGTAGGTCCGGTCGTTGGGAACGACCAGGGTCAACTCAACCCGGACGCGGTCGCCCGCAGTTATCGTGTCGATGGGCAGGCAGGTCTCCGTCTCTGGGTCGCATGCTGCGTCGAAGTACTGCCGCGAGACGGTCATGCCCCGGCTGACGGGGTCGATGGCGTCGACGCTGATGGCACTGTCCAGATGCAGCGTGTAGTAGAGAAGGCCGTCACCTTCGCCGCGCTGGAAGTCGAAGTAGTTGATTTCCGCGGGCGGCAGCAGGTCGTCCACAGGCACCTCGATCAGTTCGCTCTCGGTCACCATTTCCGGTGTGAAGGCGCCGCTGCTTTCCGGCTGGAGATTGACGTTCAGCTGGTAGGCGTAGTTGGCATCCAGTTCGCCTGACGCCACCATCCAGTCGCTGAGGGCCAGCACGCTCCACGCTGTCTGGTGCAGCGACGGCCACGCTTCGGCCGTGCGGTTGACCATCAGCCAGCGAACGGCTGGCGGCAGGAGTGGGCTGTCCGGTTCCAGCTGCGCCAGCGCGTCGATGACCATCGCAGTGCCGCGGATGGTGCTGTTCAGATTGGCCACGTCCTGCTCGTCGTCTTCCCAATGGGCGCCGGTGGCGCTCATGATCACTTCGTCATTCAGATCGGTCAGCAGGGAGGCCTGGTTTTCGCCGCTTGCTCCGCTGGCCTCATACGCCAGAGCCAGGAGCGCTTTGGCGTAGGAGTCCATCAGCGCACGGTGCTCGTCGAAGAGCGCATCCGCGTCGCCGGTCACCACCGTGCCGGCCTGCGCCAGCACGTACAGGAAGAACGCCTGCCGGTTGACCTGCGAGGCGTCGCCCAGCTCATCAACGGGTTCGAGTTGGCGATCGACGTACGTTTCCGCACCATCGATCAGACCGGCGTCCACGTTGTAGCCGAGGTCTCTGGCCAGGCTCAGCCCCAGAAGCGCCTGGGCGCTCAACCACGGATCGCTGTCGCTGCTGAAGCACCAGCCCCAGCCCCCGTCACTCTTGACGCTGCTAGTCAGCAGGGCCAGGTCCAGGCGGATCTCAGCGCCCAGTCTGTCTTCCAGACCGGGTAAGGCGAGATCTAGCTCGCCAATGGCCTTGCTGGTGGCTGTGTTCTGCAGCAGACGGTCGACGGCGTTTCCAGGGCATTGCAGATCATCGCCACGTTCCTGTTCGATGACATCGAACGTCTCGATGATTGCCGCAGCCAGCGATGGCTGCAGCTTAATGGTGACCTGGCCCTGGCTGCTGTCGACACCTTCCGGCAGGACAACCGCTTCCACGCGCCGCCCCGCTTCGCTCAGCTCGCCTGCCGTCGCTACGAAGTCGCGACCGGTTACGCGGGTGACGCGGATAGTGTTGCCTGGACCGGTTCCCAGCACCGGTTTCGTGGCGTCGCTGTAGCCGCCGCCGCTCACGCTGAAGGTCATGTCAACCAGAGGCACATCCTGGACCACCACATCCCAGAGGACGCGCGCGCGGCCGTTGGCCGGCACCGTGACCACCTGTTCAGCCGGACTGTTCAGGGTGACCCCCGCCGCGTCGAGCGTGACGGTTGTCTCAATGTCGCTGCCGGTGGTGTTGTTGATATTGGCGCCCACTTGCAGCGCGTCGCCCACCGCGAAGAAGCGCGGTGTTACAGGACGAACGAGCAGCGGCAGCCGGGTCTGGATGTCGACGCTGTTCTGGCCGACTCGCGTGTCCGGGGTGACACCCTTGCTGTGCATCCGCCATGTCGTCAGGTTGTCGGGCAAGGGCACCTGGACTGTGGCCTGGCCACTGCCATCAAGCACCAGCTTCGCTTCCCAGTAGGCAGTGTCTTTGAAGTTCTGGCGCACATCGCCGTCTTCGTCGTCCAGTCTGACGGCCGCCGACTCTGCCATATCGCCACCGCCACCGCCCATTCCACCGCCTTGCGTCGGCTCTTCCACTTCCAGTCCTTCTCCCGTAATGAACAGGCCGGAACCGGTCTGGCTGCGGTACGGCTGTGGTGAGTAGAAGCCGTCGACGATGGGCGGCGCGTTATCTTCTTTCAGGGACAGGACGGCCAGATCGACCAGCGCCAACGAAACCTCACCCGCCACCGGATTGCCGGACAGGTCGGTCAGGGCAACGTCGAACGTAGCTGTGTCGCCCGGTTCATACTGCGTTTGTCCGGGCGTCAGGGCGACGTCCAGCTCAAGCAGCTCCGTTGACACGAGCAGCTCGACAATGCCCAGCCGAATGTCGGCATAGGGGAAGTCGGGATCATCCGGATTGACCGGCTTGACGGCCGTCACGCTGACATGGACATTGGGTGCATAGAGCGGATCGATCGGGATCTCGATAATCTCGCTGCCGTTGACGGTCACCACCCGCTGCTCCAGTAAGTTGCCGCGCTCGATGGTCAGCCACGCCTGCACCGGTTGGGCAAAGGGAGACTGCACCAGGATTTCGGCCGTATCGCCGGGAACGTAGCTGTCCTTGTTGGGAACCAGCTCCATCGACCGCTGGTTGGGGTCGGTCCGCCACCCGGCGTAGGCCGGATCATACGCATAGACGGCCGCTGTGGACGTCTGCTCGCGACCGGCATCATCGGTCAATGTGGCCACGACCAGATAGGTGCCGCCATCTTGAGGGGTAAAGCTGGCTGTCGCCGTGCCATCCTCGCCGGACACGACACTGGCTCGGCCGATTTCTGTGTCGACCGGGGTCCAGCGTGTGAAGTACATACCGAACTCTGAGCTTCGCTCGCTCTCCCATTCTCGTTCGTAGAACACCAGGTCAATGGGCACGCCGGGAACCGGCTCTCCGTCCCAATCGACGGCGATGAGGTCTACGGCGACGTCATCCCCTGCATCGGGCAGCGGATCAATGATACGGATGCCCGTATAGGCATCAGCCGCATGGTAGACAATCGTCGTGCGGTTGGACACGGGGAATTCGCCCACGCCGCCAACCGTCGATTCGACCGTCACTTCGCGGCTGCCCGGACGGGCTTCATCCAGCATGTCGGCTGGCAGGTCGATGCGGTACTCGCCGTTCGCCTCGGTCTCCCCTTCGCCGGAGGCCACGGTAGAACCGTCGAAAGCACCAAAGGGGCCGAACGGGCCACCGTCCACGTAGAAGAAGCTCGCCTGATCGCCAAAAACGTAATCATCGAGTGCCGGGAAGATGGGCACGTAGCCTATGTCCTGGCCGTACCAGTTGACATCCAGCCCGCCGGCAGAACCCCCGAACAGATACTCAGCATCCAGGAGCACGCTTGCCGCGTCACCACGCACCGTCTCAGTCGGCGTGGCGGTCATGGTGATCAGGAACTCCGGCGCCCGATACTCGGCAATGGTGAACTGCCGGTACGAGTTCCACGTGTTTTGGCCGGTCAGGAATAGATCGTAGGCGCCCAGCATGGCGTCGTCGGGGATGACGTACTCGCCATAGAAGACACCCTCTTCATCCAGCGTGTGGGTAAACACTTCCTCGAACGGTTCGCCGTCAACGTAAAAGGCGCGGGACATGGTCATCTCGACCTCGTCATTCTGCGGCAGTCCGTAGCGCCCAAACATCGTTTCACGAACGATACCTTTGTAGAAGACCGTGTCCCCAGGCCGGTAGATAGGCCGGTCGGTGTAGAGATAAGCGTAAGTGTCTGCCTCGGCGCTGCCGTCGAACTGCAGACCAAGCTGCCACGGTGTGACCGAGCCGTTCCAGTTGCTGCCGGCCACGCCAAACCCCGGTTGCGCCGGTTCGCTGCTGACGACCACCACGCCTTCCAGATACGGCTCTGCCGGCTGGTAGTCGAAGCTGGCGAAGCCATCGGCGTCGGTGACGGCTGTACCCAGGTCCGTTCCCTGGCGGTTGTAGAGGGTTACGTCCAGATCAGCGACCGGCTCACCGCTGGCCAGATCAGTGGCCCAGACATGGACTTCACCGAACATCTCCTTGACGACGATGTTCGTGTCGGCCACGATGAGCAGCACGTTCTGATTCTGCCACCATTGCGTGTCCGCTCTGTTGATTTCGGGGGCATCAACTGTCAGCCGATACATGCCCAGCGGCAGCGTGCCGCCGTCAGCCAGTTCGACTGTGGTCACGCCTAACTCGCCTTCAGGGGTGTCGACGGGAATGTTAAACGTCGTCAGCGGGTCGCCCACGGGACTTCGCTCGCTCAGCTGCCAGGTGTTGAACATCAGGTCAATGTCAAGCGGCTGCTCGTACAGTTCCAGCGCCAGTCTGCTCACATTACGATGGAGCACGTCGACGGCCGTTGGGAAGCTGTCGCTCAGCTGGGCCAGGTCGCGGGGTAAGTTGAAGGACGCCACCGCCTCTGGTGGCGGCGTGTTGAAGCTAAAAACGTATGGTTCGCCTAACGTATTGCCATATGGATCAGCGGCATCCGCCGGAACCGTGACGGTGTAGGTCGTATTTGGCTCCATGGTCGCCTCCACATAGACGCTGAAGCCTTCCTCCCACTCGCTAATGAAGTAGTCTATATTGTCGACTGCCGGCTCAATGATGAGCCGGTCTTCTACTGTCTCGCGGTTCATCGCCGCAGCAAACTCAATCGAAAAACCTCTGTCCCAGATCTGGGCCGTTTCACCATCGGCCGGCTGGGTGCGAACGACCGCAGGGAAGGGAACGGTGTTGAACGTGCTGATGTACGTGTCCGGCAGGTTGGCCGCGCCATTGGCGGCGGTGGCCCCCGTACCGGCGGTGACGACAATCTCGCTCTCCAGCGGCAGAAGTGACTCCGGTTCGAGGAAGATCGTACGGCCGTCTTCAGACCAGCTGGTCGTCGCTGCAATCTGTGCGCCACCGACCGGAGCAACAGAAACCGCTCCGGTCGTCGTCTCCTGGTTCATGGGCATGTTGAACGTCATCGAGATGGCTGTCGTCGGCGCAATCTGGATCGACCGGTTCTCCGGGAAGACGGTCACAACTTCAGGGTCGAGCGTGGTAAACGACCAGGACGGTGCATCCTGAATGACGCCGCCGGCGAAGTTCTGCAGCTCCGGGTCAACGCTGACCGAGTATGTGGTGGCACCGGCGAGAGCCGGCTCGGGAATGAATCGGTAAATGCTGGTCGAGGTCCACTCTCCACGGCCGTCAATTGCCGGTTCAATGAGCAGCGGCTGGGGCAAACTGGATTGGTCGCCGGTGGCGACAAGCGGAACGACCGGCTTGTCGAAGACAACAGTAATGATCGCGTCGGTCTGTACGCTGTCTTGACCGTCAGCCGGCAGCGAATCGGTCACATTGAAGACACCGATGGTTTCCCAGCTAATCTCCACCGGCTCTTGAAGCGCCTCTCCGTTTTCCGCCGTGGCCGAGTCCGCCAGACTGACCCGATAGAGTGAACCGCGTTCCAGTTCATTCGCGGGTTCGAACACGAAGGTGTCCGGTGCGGGCCAGGTAAACGTGCCGTCGACTGCGGGCATGATGCCGAACGCCGCTTCGACGCTGGCCTGATCCATCGGCTGATCGAAACGCACTGAGATAGTCGTGTTGAGCGGGGCATCTGCGCCGGGCGCCGGGGAAGCGGCTACCAACTGCGGCGGCCAATCGATTTCGCCCGAGGCCGGCGCCAGTTCCGGCGCTATGGGTTCGGCCGTCGCCGGAACGTCGGTCGGTGTTGCAGTAGAAGGCGCCTCGGTAGCCGGAATGTCAGTCGGTGCTGCTTCGGTGGCGGGCAGGGCCGTGGCTACAACAACCGAACCACTGTCCTGCTCCTGGCGACAGGCCGCCAGAGCGGTCAGCAAGAGAATAAAGACCAACAGATAGGGAATAGGCGATTTGCGCATGGTGGATGCCTCCAACGAAAGATGTCGACTTGCCAGATGCTGCTGCATTGGGCAACAGCTTGTTCGTTCTATTGTGTGGACGCCAGAAGGCGCGAGTTGGTTCCAATACGGTGAAGATAGGTGAGAAGTCGCCGCAACGGCCAACTCAGGTCGCCACTGGCCCGGACGAACGCAACAGCATTATACCATAGGCCAGAATGAATTGATGAGTGACAGTTTAGAGGTTGGGAGGAGAGGAAGGCAGGTTCGGTTCGAGCCCTATGATTAGCCGGCACTGAGCTATAGGTTTCGCAGCCAGCCTCCCTTTGGCTTACCGTCCGCAACTCTGCTATCATATGGACGCATTGGCTGGACGCAGCCTGTTCGGTGCGGCAAGAGTATGGACGAGCAAGAACGATGGATGCGGCTGGCGCTGGCGCAGGCTGCCGAAGGTATGGCCCGCGGCGAGGTCCCGGTTGGGGCTGTTGCGGTGCTGGATGGTGAGGTGATTGGTCAGGGGTATAATCGTAAGGAAAGCGACAACGACCCAACGGCCCACGCTGAAATGATCGCCCTTCGTCAGGCAGCGACCCATCTGGATAACTGGCGCCTTGTCGGGGTCACGCTCTACTGTACGCTGGAGCCATGCCCGATGTGTGCCGGGGCGATGATCCAGGCGCGGCTGTCCAGGCTGGTCTACGGAGCGCCGGACACGCGCTTTGGGGCTGATGGCACGGTCGTCGATGTGCTTGGCCAACCGGAGTTTAACCATCGGGTTGAGGTTGAGCGGGACGTCCTGGCCGAAGAAGCCGGTGCGCTGCTGCAGCAGTTCTTTCGGATGCTGCGCGATTAACATACGGAGAGGTGCCAGAGTGGTTGAATGGGGTGCTCTCGAAAAGCACTGTGGGTGTAAGCTCACCGTGGGTTCGAATCCCACCCTCTCCGCCTGAAGACAAAGGGACGCCCATCCGATAGGTGTCCCTTTTCTGTTGTAAGGATTCCGGCCCTGAAGCTGTCTAAGGCGGCAGAAGGAGGCTGGATGGCCAAATCAAAACAACCCGAATCCGCAGCCCAACCCCGTGTGAGCGCCCGCAAGCAGCGGGAGGCCGAGATGGAACAAGCCACCCGCCAGCGCCGCCTGCGTATGGGCGGGCTGGTCATGCTGGTGATCGTGGGCGTCGTGGCGCTCGGCGTCTGGCGCAACAGCAGCCAGCCGGGCACGCTGGCCGACAGCGAACGACCACGCAACATTGATGGCCCGGCCGATGCGCTGGTGCAGATTGTCGAGTTTGGCGATCTGGGTTGCCCCGCCTGCCGCTCCTGGCACAACGCAGGCATCAAGGACCAGCTTCAGGAAACGTACGGCGATCAGGTTAGTTTCGAGTTTCGCCACTTCGCTGTGATCACCGCCCAGTCGCCCAAGGCAGCCGAAGCAGCCCAATGCGCGGGAGACCAGGGCGCGTTTTGGGCCTACCATGACTATGTCTACGAGCAGACGCCCATCGGCGCGTTGGCGGTCGACAACCTGAAGGCGTACGCTGACGCGGTTGGACTGGATCGGGCGGCGTTCGATGCTTGTCTGGACGGCGCAGTGTATGCGCCTCTGGTCAGCGCAGAGCGGCAGGCGGCAGCGCGGGCCGGTGCGCGCGGGACCCCGACTTTCTTCATCAACAATGAGCAGGTTGCACCGACCTATGCCAGCCTGTCCCAGGCGATCGAGACTATCATTGCCGAACAGTAGGCGTGTACGGCAACGTCTGATATCCTGCTTCTGGCGCGGGCTGAACCGCGCCCACACACGGAGAATGTGATGAATACAGAAACTATGCTAGCCACATTTCGGGCTGAACTGGATGATTTTATGGAATTCCATCCGCAGTCGCCGCTGAGCGACGAGCAGCGCGAGGCATTCGAAGGTCTGTCGTACTACGCCTACGACCCGGCGCTCGTTTTTGATTTGACGGCCGAACGGCTGGGCGACGATGAACCGTCCGTCCAGATGGAAACCAGCACCGGCGACCAGCGACTGTACCGCCGTTGGGGCGTGCTGAGATTTGAGGTCGACGGCGAGGAAGCAGCCTTGACTGTCTACAGCGAACCGGACGGTCATGGATTCTTCGCCCCATTTCGCGACGCGACGAGCGGCGACGAGACCTACGGCGCCGGGCGCTACCTCGACGACCAGCGACCCGGCCTGAAACGCACCGGAGAAGATACGTTTCAGCTCGACTTTAATTTTGCCTACAATCCATACTGTGCCTACAGTCCCCACTACAGTTGCCCGCTCCCACCGCGAGACAATTGGTTGAAAGTACCGATTTGGGCGGGGGAGAAGGCGTTTGAGTAGACAGTTCTGTTCGGGGGAGTGACACCAGGATCTGGCGGCACGACCAAAATATGAAGGACCGGGGACATGATCTGCCAGGACCGCGGCGCTTTTCCCGTGGGTCGGTCTTCAGCGTTCGACCGTCTGAATGCGCAGATAGACGTGAGGAGTTAGCCTGAATCTTCGGCCGCGATAGAATTGCGCAACCAATGAGTACTGTCGCACGCTATATCCCTGTTCTTGGCTGGCTCCCGGCCTACGACTCAAAGTGGCTTCGCCCTGATCTTGTTGCCGGGCTGACGGCCGCGGCCGTCGTTATTCCGCAGGCGATGGCGTACGCCTCCATTGCCGGGCTGCCGATCCAGGTTGGCCTCTATGTGGCGCTCATCCCCATGGCTATCTATGTGGTCCTGGGCACTTCCCGGCCACTGAGCGTGAGCACGACCTCTTCTCTGTCGCTGCTCACGGCGTCGGCGCTGGCAGCGGCCGTTGGCCCAGCCACCAGCCCGACCGACTATATGGTACCTGCGGCCACCCTCGCGTTTCTGGTCGGCCTGTTCCTCATCCTGGCCTCTCTGCTGCGCCTGGGATTTGTGGCCGACTTCATCTCGCTGCCCGTCCTTACCGGCTTCAAGGCCGGTATCGGCGTGGTCATCTTTGTCGGGCAGCTGCCCAAGGTGCTCGGCCTATCCATCCCGAGTGGTGGGATCATTGATACATTGGCGGCTATCATTGAGAACGTCGGCCAAATCAATATGCCGACGGTAATCCTGTCTTTGATCATGCTGGCCATTCTGCTGTTCCTGCCACGCCTTCTACCGCGCGTCCCTGCGCCGTTGGTGGCTGTTGCCGCCGGCATTGCGCTGATGGTCGTGCTCGACGGCCCGAATCTTGGGATTGCGGAAATTGGGCAGATACCGTCCGGCCTGCCGTCTTTCGCCTTGCCGGACGCAACGCTGCTGGGAGCGCTGTGGCCGTCTGCGCTGGGCATCGCCTTGATGTCGTTCACTGAATCGAGCGCTGCGGCCCGGGCTTTTCGAAAGCATGGCGATCCGATACCGGAAGCTAACCGCGAACTCTTTGCACTTGGGGTCGCCAATATCGGCGGCAGCTTGTTCCAGGCTATGCCGGCTGGTGGCGGCACCTCGCAAACGGCCGTCAACTCAGCAGCAGGCGCGCGAACACAGGTTGCTCAACTGGTAACGGTCGGTGTGGTCGTGTTGACCCTTTTGTTCCTGGCGCCGGTCATCAGCCAGATGCCGGAGGCGACGCTCGGGTCGCTGATGCTGGTGGCCAGCGCAGGATTGATCAAACCGGAACAGTTCCGCGAGATCGCCAGAGTCAATCGCCGCGAGCTTATCTGGGCACTGCTGGCATTTTTTGGGGTCATGTTTTTGGGGACGTTGCAGGGCATCCTTGCTGCCGTGTTGATTTCGATACTATCCATCTTCGCCGAGGCCGACCGTCCGCCAGTGTATGAACTGGGTAAAGATCCAGACACGGGGTCGTATCGTTCGCTGGCAGACCATCCGGGTGACGAGCGCATTCCTGGTCTCTTGATGGCACGCACGGAGGGTCGTATCCTTTTTGCGAATGCGTCGTGGCTGGTCGATCATTTGTCGCTGCTTGTCAATCAGGCGCAGCCCCAGGTACTGGTGCTGGATGGGTCGGCCATACCCGATTTTGAGTACACGGCGCTCAATGCATTGGCTGAGTTTGAAGCCCAGTTGAGTGAAGGTGGGGTCACGTTCTGGCTGGCACAACTGAACCCAACCGCACTGCATATGGTTGAACGTTCGAACCTGGGAGAGACGCTGGGCCACGACCGCATGTTTGTCACTCTGGATGAGGCGGTCAAGGCATTTCAACAGCAGGCTGCGCCACCATCTGACTGATCGACGGCCTGATTCCAACAGTCAGGATGCAGGTTGTTTCGTTGCTGTTCCGCTTCTTCGACAGGTCCGAAAGCATCCATCTTGCCCCTGCGACGAGCGCACTGGGAACGATCCTCAAGGTTGCCAAAAACCCTCAATGAATGGGTCAGATAAACCTGATTCATCAGGTTTGCTCGTTAGCTGCCCGGCTTCAACCGGGAGCTTTGAGGTTGCGATTGACCTGTTCTGGACACCCTCACCTGTGCGTAAGTGCGCCCATCTGATAGAATACGGTCAGCCTATGACGCTACTCGCCTAGTGGATTGGGTCAGGACTCTACGTTTGTTAGCGCAGCCGTAGGGTCCGTTCTTTATAGCGTTCTTTATAGATGGATAGATGGAGTTGCCCGAAATGTGTCGCCGCTTGGAGTACAGGGCGTGGAGCCAGTTTACGGGGCCGCGACTACCATCTTCGGATTTCTCCTCAATGGCCACGTATACAAGCAGGCTTGAGCGGCTTGCCTATCAGATGGGTTCAACCTTGCCGCTGGTCAGCTCGCCCTTTCGAACAAGCTCCCGGATGTAGTCGATTCCGAATGATCGGGCCACCGCGGAACTCTGCCAGATGCCAACGATGAGTGAAATATACGCGCGTTATGCGCCTGAGTATGATGAGCTGGTTCAGGCTGAGGATGCAGATGACAACCTGCCTGCCTTGCTCGCCGGCCTGGCGACATGGTCGGGCAGCCGCGTCTATGAAGCAGGCATCGGCACGGGGCGCATCACGGCGCTCTACCTGGAGGCGTGCCGGGCGGCGTTCGGGGCCGACCGCTCCCTCCACATGCTCTCACGTGCGGAGCAGAACCTCGCCCGGTATGGACCCAGGCTGATCCTGCAGCGTGGTGAAAACCTGGCGCTGCCCGCCGCACCCTGGGCAGCCGATATCTTCATCGAAGGCTGGAGCTTCGGCCATACGCTCCTGGACAACCATGACGACGGGATGACAACGGCCGCTCTCGTGGCCCAGGCAGAAGGGACGGTGCGGCCGGGTGGAACTGTCATCCTGATTGAGACGTTGGGCACGGCCGTCGACCGTCCGGCTGCGCCCGACGAGCGCCTGGCTGCGTTCTATGAGCGTCTCGAAGCAGTCCACGGCTTCTCGCGGCAAACGATTCGCACCGACTATCAGTTTGCTTCGGTGGCGGAGGCTACGCGTGTGATAGGCTTCTTTTTTGGACAGGAGATGGGGGCGCGGGTGTCGGCGGCGGGCCGGCTGTCGGTGATGGAGTGGACCGGGGTTTGGTGGAAGCAGCGAGTCGGCGCACCGTCATCCGACGGCTAGACGGCTGGTTATGCTTCTGGGTTAGTCTCATTTGCCCGCGCCTCGCTCGCGGCCACCTGCCGGCGCATCGCCTGGAGCTCTGCCTGCATCCTGGCCATTTCCGTTTCGGCCGCCACTCTCGCTTCGGTCTGCTCGCGCAGCAGCCGAGCAATGCGGACCAACTGCTGGTCGACTGTGGCTTCATGCGCCGCCAGCAGCGTGGCGTGCCGGCTGCGAAAGAGGCGCATTAGCGCCGATGACCCTTCGAGTTCTGGAAAGGCGACGCCCGGCAGCGTCCAGGCAGTCTCCTCCAGCGCAGTCACTGCCTCCGCCAGCGCGTGGCGTGGGCCGGTCGGCAGCGGGCCTGCACCGTTGCGCTCCCGCGCCTGCCAGATTCCGTCCAGGGTGGCGAGCGTGGTCTGATACGCTAGCGCCACCGCCAGCCGCTCATCCAGATCGATCCGGCTCAGCCAGTCATGCTCAGCGGCGATCGTCTCCTCTATCAGGATCTCGACCGCTTCCTGCTTCAGCAGATAGCGCCAGCGACCTGTATGGAAGCGGCGCAGGTAGTTGAAGCTGCCCTTGACGGCCGTTGCTGATTCGACATGGATCGCTGTGGCAGCGGGCTCGTAGATGACCCGCCCCCCGCCGCGGCGCGCCCGTGCGCAGAGGTCGACGTCTTCATAGTAGAGAAAGTAGCCTTCGTCCAGCAGCCCCAACACCGGCAAGACCGCTGTCCGCAGCGCCAACGCTGCGCCTATGACGTAGTCACAGTCGCGTGGCTCATCCCAACGGCCGTCGTCACTTTGGCCAATGCCAAAATGGCCGGGCATGGCCTGCGGTGGGGTGATGTAGCCACCGGCATGTTGGATGATGTCGCCGCCTGGATACCAGAGCTTGCAGCCCACGATGGCGGCCTCCGGATCGGCCTCGAAGCGAGCCATGAGCTGGGCCAGCCAATCAGGCGAGACCATCACATCCGGGTTCAGCAGGATGGCGATGTCGGCTGTACTCGCTTGCAAGGCGGGATTGTTGCCGGCGGCGAACCCGACATTCTGGTCGTTGACTGTGAGCGTGACCTGCGGAAAGTTTTGCTTGACATAATCAACAGAGTCATCGGTTGAGCCATTGTCCACTACCGTGAGGCGGAAGTGCGGGTAGGTCTGGGCCAGCAGATGGGTCAGACACGCTTCCAGAAAGGCGCGGCCGTTCCAGTTGAGTAAGATGATTTCGGCTGTGGTGGGCATGTGACTTACTCTACCAGCCTTTCCTGAGCGTTGGCCAGCGTCAGGCGCGTCGCCTGCGACTGGCGATAGCGGCGCAGCGTCCAGGCGACGACGATGAGCCAGACGGGCAGCGCGCTGAGCCGGATGATCCAGTTGGCGGCTTCTGGTGTTGTCCATTCGCTCAGCCACGGATACATGTGCAATCCGTAAAGATGGACAAGCAGCATAAACGCCCCGGCTACACTGTACGCCTTGGTCCACCCTTCCTCGCGGGCGAGCAGGGCGAACGGCACCGGCCACACCAGCCACTGGATGCCGAAGCCGACTGTGATCATGAACACGCTCAGGATGACGGTCAGGATGGCGTCGAGGGCTGAGTCGCGCCGGGTGATCCACAGAGCGAGGACGGCTGCTCCGGCCAGCAGGACGTTGCGCAGCGCCACAAGCGTGTCGAACAGCGGCCGTCCGGCGGGATAGGTGGCCGTGAGCGGGTCGATAATCGCCCCCGGCCCCCAATAGCCGGCCACGCCGCGATGGGTCAGCGCCCGGCGCAGCATCGGAAGCGGGCTGGCTTCAAAGACCACCAGATAGAGAACAATCCCTGCCAGCGGAATACCCAGCGCCAGGATGGCGTAGAGGATGCGGTCGCGCCAGTTCTTTTGCCGAATCCAGAAGACAGGCAGCAGAATGACGGGCCACGTCTTGTTCAGGATGGCGAGGCCGAGCGCGGTCGCCGACCACGCCACATGCCGGCCAAAGCGCCACGAACGCCAGGCCAGCACGAGCAGCAGCAGGGTGACCGCCTCGAACTGTCCGTGGAAGGAGGTGACAAGCAGGCTGATCGGGTTGAGGGCGTACAGGAGGCCAAACGCAGCGGCACTGGCGGGGCGACGGCCGTCGCGGCTGAGGCTGGTGGTTATCAGCGCGGCAATAGCGCCATCGGCCAGTACCGCAGGCAGTTTGATGCCCACCACATACGGTAGCCCAGCCAGATCGCTCAACCAGGCCGTGCCGCCCATGAGATACATTTGCAGGGGCAGGTAGGGATGGCGACCGAGGACGGAGGTGTATACTTCTTGCCCGGCCAACAGCGCATCGGTCACCAGCTTGAATGACTCGATGTCGTAACCCGCGCCGACCGGCAGCCAGAGTGCCGGCAGCAGCCGCACGACGATAGCCACCAGGGCGACCAGTGGCCACGACACCCGGCTCAGCCAGCCGCCGGTCTCGCGGTTCAAGGTCTTCTTGTCAGCGGCGGGAACGGGCAGCGCGGGGCGGCGCACCCAGAGGAAAGCCCCCGTCACGACGAGCAGCCAGATGAAGCCCCACAATGTTGCGGCTCGTGCGTCAGCCCACATATGCCTGTCGATCCAGAAACCGGGTCTTCTCAAGAGACCCGGTTTTGATTGCTGCTGTTTTCGATGTCACGCGCTGCTCGTCCTGTCCGGGTTCCAGATCAGGAAGAACTATAGCGCTACGGCGTGCCGTTGACCACCGGGATAAAGGCGAACCGAGGGTTTACGGTAACGGTTCCCTCCGTCGTGACATTATCCCCATTGTTACTTTCGTTCACTTCATTGCCGCTGTCAACTACTGCCCAATAGCTGTGTGTGCCGACCGGCAAGTTGTCCCACATGATGTCCACGCGGTGGCTGTTGCGGCCGTCCCAGCTGCAGCCGACAATCGCTCCCTGGTTGGCCGGATTGACGCGGACTGAGCCAATCACCTGAGTCAGGGCGGCGTTCTTGTAGAAGGTAATGGTGAACGGTTCGACCACACTGCGGAGGCCGTCGTTGCGGTAGGTGGCGGTAATGGTCGCCAGGCCGAGACGTCCGGGTTGGTCGGCATAGGTGGAGACATCAAGCGCTTCACCGCCGGCCAGATTGCTGCTGATCGGCCGCGAGGTCGCCTGTTGGCGGAACGCCTGGCCGATTGGTGTCAACGCGCCCAGCGCGCCGCCCGGGAAGTCGGTGTAGTTGCGTACGATCAGATTGCTGGAGCCGCCCGACCAGAACTCTTCAGTAACAATGCTGTACCAGAGCCATTGCTGGACCAGCCGGTTGCCGTCGCCCGGATAGCCAAGCGCGTTGTCGGTCGTGTTTTCCATGAAGTTGACCGTGCCATTGAGATAGTCGGTCACACGCTGCGGGTTAAAGCAGCGCTGGAACTCATCTTGCAGGAACTCGCAGGTTCCGTCTGGCTGGCCTTCCAGGTAGGGGTAGAGCAGCCCGAACTCAGAGATGATCAGCGGCTTGTTCCGCTGGCCCCGATCATTCATCCAGTTGCGCATGTTGTAGACCTGCTCCTGGAAGATGCTGACACTGTCATGCTCGGAACGACAGTGGACATCGGGCCGGGGATCGATATTCGGCGTCGACGGATCAGGACAGAGACTCTGGTCGGCAATGGCCGACAGCTTGGCGATATTGGGGTCGGTGCCCAGGGCAATCTTTCCGTCGCCATACTGATTGGGGTTGTTCGGGTTGCGCTCCTCCAGGATGTAGAGGTGCATATTCCAGACATCCACGGGCATATCCTCGCCATAAAGTGACTTGTAGGTATCCCAGACGATGGTCAGGTATTGCAGGCGTCCCGGGGTAATCATTGACAGACCGGCGTTGGCCACACGGGCGGTGGGGTCAATGGCCTTGATGTAATGGTACGCTTCGTGGTAGGCCCGGGCGTAGACGTCCGGCATCGTGTTGTCTTGCGAGTCGTTGTCCACGTCCGGCTCGTTGCCGATGATCCACAGCTCACCCGGATTGTCGACGACCAGCTGGCCCAGCCCGTCCCGCCCGTTGTCTTGCTTGTAGACCAGGGGCGGATTGAAGGTGTAGGTGGGCAGGCGCACGCCGTTATCTTTATCTTGCTTCAGCCGGACGACGGGCATGAAGTGGGCGCTGTCCACTTCTGTGGCGGGGGCCTTGGCCGAAAAGTCGACGAACCAGCCGGCGTCGAGCGTCGATATCCACTCCAGCGAAGAGCTGAAGTCTGGCACGAATCCGACGCCGTAGCGGCAGTTGGTGGCCGTCAGAACGTCGCTGCTGCGCGGCGGCGTCATACCTGCAAAAGGCGTCTCGTCCGTCAATACGGTCGGCGCAAAGTCAAGTGCACTATCCTGTTGGCCGCGCGCGTTGGCGACTGTTACGATGCCAGTCAGCAATACAACCAACGCTGCCCCAAGCAGCGCCGGTGCCAGCTTTCGAGCCAATCCGGTCTGGGTTGTTGTCATCTCTTACTCTCCCTTGTTCATGTTTGCTGCGCCATCTACTCTCACATGGCCTGCGCATTGACAGACAGACAATGTGGAGGCAGGGCGCAGGGGTTCAGGGCCGGCGATACAGAGGCAGAAAAGCGAGCGTCAGGCTGGCTCGCCGGCGGGTTCCGGTAGTTGCTCAGGTAGGGCGACCGGGGTGGTGTCGGGCTGCCAGGCCCAGGAGGCGGGCAGCGCCAGAATTCCCTCGGTCTCATCCGTGCCGCCGCCCACGACGCGGAAGGCGTATGCCTCTTCGTGGAAGTCATAGGCGATCGGGCGTTTACTGTCGTGAATAGCGGCCGTTAACTGGTAGCGGGCAGGAAGGAGCGGAAGGCTGTCGATACGATAGCGCACCACGCCGCGTCCTTCCACAACGCCCATCTCCAGACCCGCTGTTTGCGAATTCGGCCCGGTTATGTGCACGCCGTCATTCCGGTGAATGGCCAGACCAAACTCCGGCTCCTCAATCGGCTCATGGGCGTTATAGTGCATCTCGATCGTCAGGGGTGAGCCATAATGGAAGATAGCTGTGTCTTCGCCCTGATCGTCCAGGAAACGAACATCTTCAATTTCTATCTGGTGTGTGCCCCAGCGCTTGAAGCCGCCGCTCTCGTTCTGGCGCGTCATCTCCATGCCGACGCGCTCATCCATGTGATCGCGATACTGTTCGATGACCTTTTCGGCCGGTCCGCTGGCTCGCACGGCGCCTTTGTCCAACCAGACGATATGGCTGCACAGACGCTCAATCGTCGTCAGATCGTGGCTGATGATGAGGATGGTAACGCCCCGGCGCTTCATGTCCATGATGCGGTCCAGACATTTGGCCTGGAATGATTGATCGCCGACGGCCAGAATCTCGTCGACAATCAGCACATCAGGATCGACGTGGATGGCAACGCTGAACCCCAGGCGCATGTACATGCCTGAGGAGTAATGTTTGACCGGCATATCGATGAACTCTTCCAGTTCGGAGAAAGCCACGATGGAGTCGTATTGCAGCTCAATCTCTTCTCTGGTGAGGCCCAGCACTGAGGCGTTGAGAAAGATGTTCTCGCGCCCGGTCAGGTCGGCGTGGAAGCCCGCGCCAAGCTCCAGCAGGGCGCTGACCCGGCCACGCACGGCAATCTTGCCCGTTGTAGGCTGGAGAATGCGGGAGATCAGCTTGAGCAGCGTGCTCTTGCCGCTGCCGTTGCGGCCGATAATGCCCATCGACTGCCCGGGCATGATATCGAAGGAAATGTCCTCTACGGCCCACAAATCTTGCTCGTCTTCCGACCGGTTGCGTGAGAAGATGGAGATGATCGACTCCAGAACCGATTGGGGCATATCCGGCGTAAAACGGAAGCGTTTACTCACGTTCTGCAGCTGGATGACGGGTTCGTTTTGCGCAGACATAGGCGCGAGGATACTATAGCAAGTCGATTCAATTGACAACAGGCCCCCGGCTATAATGAGGCACCGTTCATCCTGCGGTGTGCGCTGGGAGAAGCCGGTTGCCCACCCGCGAGGCCAGCCTGATGGATATCTTGCGCACGCCTGAGGAGCGCTTTGCCGACCTGCCCGACTTCCCGTTTGAACCGCACTATGTGACGGTCAACGGTCTGCGTCTGCACTATGTGGATGACGGAGAGGGCGATCCTATTCTTTGCCTGCACGGCGAGCCTACCTGGTCGTACCTGTATCGCAAGATGATACCGTCGCTGGCGACGCGCGGCCGCGTGGTGGCGCCGGACTTTCCCGGCTTCGGTCGGTCGGACAAACCTGCTGAGCTAAGCGACTACAGCTTCGCCTTTCAGCGCGACGCGCTCGCCGGCTTCATCGAAGCGCTCGACCTGCGGCGGATTACGGCCGTCGTCCAGGATTGGGGCGGGCTGCTCGGCCTGACCGTCGCCACGCAGATGCCCGACCGGTTCGACCGGCTGGTGATCATGAATACCGGTTTGCCCAATGGGGAGGATCCGCTGGGCGAGCCGTTTATGCGCTGGCTGGCGTTTTGCGAGCGGATGGGCCGGCGGTTGCCGGTCGGTCGGGTGGTGCGCGGCGGGTTGGTCGACGGCATGTCGATGACCGATGAAGAGGTCGCGGCTTACGACGCACCGTTTCCTGACGAGCGGTACAAGGCGGGCGCGGCGGCGTGGCCGCTGCTGGTGCCGACCCAGCCGGACGACCCCGGCGCGGCCGAGATGAGCGCCGCTCGCGACGCCCTGGCGGGCTGGGAGAAGCCGGTGCTCGTGCTGTTTTCGGACGGCGACCCGCTGACGCGGGCGGGCCGCGTATTCTTTCGACGTCTGATCCCTTCTGCGCGGGCGCAGCCACGCACGATAATCAAGGGTGCCGGCCATTTCCTGCAAGAGGAAAAGGGCGAAGATGTGGCGGCTGAGATTGTGGCTTTTCTCGACCGCACCGCAGACGGTGGGCCGATTTTTGAACGGACGGACTGACGATTATGGACCAGAAATCACTCGATACGCTCGAGTTCTACAAGGTATGCCGCCGTGTGGCGGAGCAAACGAGCTTCAGCGCAGGCCATGAGCTGGCGCTGGCTGTGCAGCCGACTGACGATCCGGTCATTGCCACACGATGGCAGGCCGAGACGCGCGAAGCTGTGGGCTTGTTTGAGAGCGACAGCGGCGTGACCATCGGCGGTGCGCGTGATGTGCGCCGGGCAGCCGATAACTCACTGCGTGGCTTTGTGCTGCCGGCTGAGGATCTGCTGGCTATCCAGGCCACGATCATCGCCGGGCGCAACCTGCGCCGCCAACTGCTGCGCCACGAAGACGAAGCCCCCAATCTGGCCGGTACTGCGCTGCTCATCGAAGAGTGCCCCGGCATTGTCAGCGCGATCACGAGGACGATCGACGAGCGGGGCGATGTGCTTGACAGTGCCAGCCCCAGGCTTGCCAAGCTGCGCACGGAGCAGCGCGCCGTCCACAGCCGCATTCAGGAGAAGCTGCAGCGCATCCTGAACAGCAGCATGAGCCAATATTTGCAGGAGCCGATCATCACCCAGCGCGGCGGGCGCTACGTCATTCCGCTGCGGGCCGACGCCAAAGGACGGCTGAAGGGCATTGTCCACGACCAGAGCGGCAGCGGGGCGACGTTGTGGGTTGAGCCGATGGGCACGGTGGAGTTGAACAACGAGTATCGCGGGCTGCTGGTGCAGGAGCAGGATGAGATTCAGCGCATCTTGCGAGCGCTGTCGGAGATGGTGGCCGAGCAGGCTGAATCGCTGCAGCGTGTTGTGGAGCGGCTGGCGGAGCTGGACCTAATCTTTGCCCGCGCCAACTACGCCCTTATGACCGACGCGGTAGAGCCGGAGTTCGTGCCCTGGCGCACGCCGGAACCTGTCCGTCCGCCCCGCCACGCCAACGAGCGGGCCAAATGGACGCCACCGCCCCGCGACTACCATCCCGGCAGCACGGTTTGGATCAAGGGCGCCCGCCACCCATTGCTCGATCCGGAAGAGGTGGTGCCGACGGACCTGACGCTCGACGAGGATATGTTCATCGTGCTCATCACCGGCCCCAACACGGGCGGCAAGACAGTCAGCCTCAAGACGATGGGCCTGATGGCGTTGATGGCTCAATCGGGCTTGCATGTGCCCGCCATCGAAGCGCGTCTGTCGGTCTTTGGGAATGTGTTTGCCGACATTGGGGATGAGCAGTCGATCGAGCAGAGCCTGTCTACTTTCTCGGCCCATATGACCAATCTGGTGCGTATTCTGGCTCAGGTCGATGACAGGTCGCTCGTCTTGCTGGATGAACTCGGCTCAGGCACCGACCCGACGGAAGGGGCGGCACTGGCCCAGTCGACCGTTGTCTATTTGCGTGACAAGGGAGCGACGACGTTCATTGCCACCCATTATCCGGAGCTGAAGCTGTTCGCCAGCCAAACACCTGGGGCCACTAACGCCTCCCTGTTGTTTGACATTGAGACGCTGTCGCCGACGTATGAAATGACGATCGGTCTGCCGGGCCGGTCGAACGCTTTTGCAATCGCCCGGCGTCTGGGGCTGGACGAGACGATTCTCGACGACGCCATGCGGCTTATCAGCAGCGACAGCCACCAGGCCGAAGATATGCTCGACTCAATCTACTCGCTGCGTGAGAAGATGGAGTCGGAGGAAGCCCAGACCCGGCTGGCGCTGCGCGAAGTCGAGGAAGAGCGCGACCGGCTACGAATCCGATTGGAAGAGGTCGAGGACGAGCGTGTGGCTGTCATCGAGGCCGGACGCCAGGAGATGCAGCGTGAGATTGAGCTGCTGCAAGCCGAGATTCGCCAGGTGCGGTCGAAGCTGCGGGATGCGGCATCGCTGACGGCCGTCAAGAAGGTCAGCAAGCAGGCCGCTGAGCTGGAGGAGCGCAAACAGGCCGAGCTGGCCCCACCACCCCCGGCCGAAAAGGTGTCCCGTCCAAAGAACCTGCCCATTGAGATAGGCGACACCGTGCTGATCCGGTCGATCAACACGAGCGGTGAGGTCATGGAGCTGGGTAAACAGGATGCGCTGATCGCGATGGGCCGTTTGCAGATGCGCGCAAGCTACGACGACCTGGAGTTCAAGAACCGGCCCGTGATAGAGGAAGACAAAAGCCCGGTTGGCATCGGCGCCCATCCCAGCCCCGGTCTGGAGCTGGATCTCCGCGGCGTGCGGGTCGATGAGGGCATCGAACGGCTAAGCCGGTATCTCGACTCCGCCTATCTGGCGCGACTGCCCTATGTGCGCATTATCCACGGCAAGGGGACCGGTCGGCTGCGGACGGCCGTGCGCGATGCGCTGCGCAAGAACCGTCATGTGACGTCCTACGAAGAAGGGCGGGACGGCGAAGGCGGCGCGGGTGTAACCGTCGCCCACTTTGAAGACGCGGACGAATAAGCTGCCCGCGTCGCGGGTGAGTCTGCCCTCGCGGCTCCTCGTGTTGTGCATTATTCGCCGCCGACCCGGACGACATAGCTGAGCGTCTCATCACCATATTGACCTGTAATTTCCCAGCATCCGGCAGCGGGAATGTTGATGCCCATCAGCATGAACTGCCCAGAGTCCGAGCTGACGCCGTGGGTCGCCGGGCCATCCTCGCGGAACGTAGCGTCGCCGTCTAACTGGCGGCCGCTGACGATGAGATCGGGCTGCCTCTCCTCGAATGCAATATACCCCTCTCGCCACCAGACGGACTTCTGGACATAGCCCTGATCGTCTTGCGGCAGGGCAGGCCACGCGCCATCTGGCGGCAGCGCCGTCCAGAGGGCGGGCGAGCCATACCAGACCAGGTCGCCCGGCGGTGTGGCAGGCGTGTCGTCCGGTGGGACTAACGGTGGGTGTGGGGCAGTTGTGACCGGGCACGCTGTCTGTGCCGTGCCTGGTGCACAGCCCATCGCCACCACGCCCAGCCACAAGAGGGTGAGAAGCAGCCAGACCTGTCTACGGTGTATTGACATAACAACCCCCATCTCCAACAGGCGGATCGAAAAACCTGGCGGGTTTTGCAACGCGCCAGGCTTTGATTGATATACACCGCTCAGCGGCTGAAGGTTCCCGTGAAGGCGATCAGTCTGTCTCGTAAGCCGATTCGACGCCGACGCCTTCCAGCGCTTGCAGCCGCTCCCAGGCAGAACCGTCCGGGCTGCTTTTGCCTTTCTTCAGCACCTGCACCTGGCGCATCTCGACAATCTGGTCACGAAGCAGCGCGGCCTTCTCGAACTCCAGCGACTGGGCAGCCTGCTTCATCTGTCGCTCCAGCTCGTTGATCATGTTGTTCAACTCGGCCGGTGGCAGGTCGGCGGCGGTGACATAGCCCGCCTTTTCTTCCGCCAGCACCTTGTCCATTTCTTGTTTGACAATCTCATCAGTCAGGGCATGGACCGCTTTGATAATGCTGGCCGGCTCGATGCCGTGCTCCTCGTTGTAGGCGATCTGGACGGCACGTCGCTCGTCCGTGGTGTCGATAGCGCGCTGCATCGAGTTCGTGATCTTGTCCGCATACATGATGACACGGCCGTCAATGTGGCGGGCGGCCCGGCCGATTGTCTGCGTCAATGACGTTTCCGAGCGCAGGAACCCTTCCTTGTCCGCATCGAGGATGGCGACCAGTGACACTTCAGGCAGGTCAAGCCCTTCGCGGAGCAGGTTGATTCCCACGACGACATCGAAGATGCCCAGTCGCAGATCGCGCAGAATCTCGGTCCGCTCCAGCGTGTGGACCTCCGAGTGCAGATAGTGGACCTTGATGCCCATCTCCAACAGATAGTCGCTCAAATCTTCGGCCATCCGCTTGGTCAGGGTTGTGACGAGCACCCGCTGCCCGATGGCAGTCCGTTTATTGATCTCCCCGATCAGGTCGTCGACCTGGCCGCGAACGGGCCGCACTTCGACGACCGGGTCAACGACGCCTGTCGGGCGGATGACCTGGCGCACAACCCGGGCTGACTCTTCCAGTTCGTATGGCCCTGGCGTAGCAGTAGTGAAGATCGTCTGGTTGAGCAACCCTTCAAACTCGTTGATGTCGAGCGGCCGGTTGTCCAGGGCGCTGGGCAGGCGGAAGCCGTAGTCGACCAATGTTTCCTTGCGACTGCGGTCGCCACGCCACATGCCTCGCACCTGCGGCACCGTCATATGGCTTTCGTCGATGACCATCAGGTAGTCAGCGGGGAAGTAGTCGAGGAGCGTCCAGGGGCGCGACCCGGGCGGCCGCTGGTCGAGGTGGCGGCTGTAGTTCTCAATGCCAGACGTGAAGCCTATCTCGCGCAGCATCTCCAGGTCATAGAGCGTCCGCTGCTCAATGCGCTGCGCTTCCAACAGCCGGTTTTGCTGCTTGAAGAAGGCCAGCTGTTCATTCAGCTCCGCTTCAATGTCGTTGATGGCGGCTGCCAGCTTGTCTTCATCGGTGATGAACTCGCGGGCCGGGTAGACCGCCACCCTGGTATGCTCGACCAGAACCTCGCCCGTCAGCGGGTCGAACTCGGCGATCCGCTCGACGATGTCGCCCCAGAACTCAATACTGTAGGCCGTTTCCATGTACGCCGGAAAGATTTGCAGCGTGTCGCCGCGCACGCGGAACTTGCCGCGGCTCAACTCCATGTCGTTGCGGTCGTACTGGATGTCGACCAGTTGGCGCAGGATCGTGTTCCGACGATATTGCTTGCCACGCTCCAACTCCAGCATCACCTTTCCCCACGCTTCCGGGCTGCCGATACCGTAGATGCACGAGACGGAGGCGACGATGATCACGTCGCGGCGGCTCGTCAGGTTAGCCATCGTCTGCAAGCGCAGGCGGCCGATCTCCTCGTTGATCTGGGTCTCCTTCTCAATGAACAGATCCCGGCGCGGTACGTACGCCTCCGGCTGATAGTAGTCGTAGTAGCTGACGAAGTAGCTGACCGCGTTGTTGGGGAAAAAGTCCCGGAACTCGCTGTACAGCTGCGCGGCCAATGTTTTGTTGTGAGCCAGAATAAGGGTCGGCTTTTGCGTTTGCTGGATGACGTTGGCAATGGTGAACGTCTTGCCGGTGCCGGTGGCGCCGAGCAACGTTTGGTAGGCGTCGTTGTTGCCAATGCCTTCGACCAGTTCGCTGATTGCCTGTGGCTGGTCGCCCGTCGGCTTGAAGTCTGATGCCAGTTGGAAGTCGATCATGGTCTACCCTTGCAACGGTTACGGCTGCTATGACGGCGGCGTTGTGTCGTTAGAACAGAAGTTCTCTATTATAACAGATCGGGGTAGTTGGGTCGAGCGCAATCAGTCGTCGCGTGCCATTTCTTAAGAGATGGCCAATGAGGACCAGCAGCGTCTAGCGGCGCGTGCGTGCCAGGAGCAGGCCGCCGATCACGATGAGAATAACGAGCAGTCCAATGATAAGCAGCTCAGCAATTCCAATTGACATAATGCATACCCTCCGGGCGATTTGCCGCGGTCGCAGAGCGCAGGCCGCTGCCTACTCCCCGGGCACCAGCTCGATCTCGAACAGGGCAGGCCACAGCTTGCCGGTCACAAAAAGGCGGTTAGTGGCGGCATCATGGGCGATGCCGTTCAGAACGTCGGCCGGTTCGGTCAATGCGTCACGGTCCAGCAGGCCGGTCAGGTCGATCCATGCCGTCACCTCGCCGGTAGCCGGGTCGATGCGTGCGATGCGGTCCTCCAGCCAGATGTTGGCGAAGATGGAACCGTCAATGAACTCAAGCTCGTTGAGCCGGTTGACCGGGCCGTTGTCGTCGGTGACCAGGACGCGGCCGATTTCGGCGAACGTGATCGGGTCCCAAAAGTACAGGTTGGCGGTTCCGTCACTAACGATCAGGCGCTCGCCGTCACTGGTGATGCCCCAGCCCTCGGTCGGATAGCTAAATGTTTCGAGCAAATCGAATGTGCTGCGGTCGTAGACAAACCCGGTGTTTTCCTGCCAGGTCAACTGGATGATCCGGTCGCCAAAGACGGCAATGCCTTCGCCGTAATACTGGTCCTCCAGCGGCTGTGATCGCAAAACAGCGCCCGTCTCCAGGGCCACTTCGCGCAAAGTGGACGCTCCCCAGCGCCCGGTTCCCTCGAACAACACGCCGTCCTGAATGACCAGACCCTGGGTCCACGCGTCGGGATCGTGGGGGAAGGTGTTGAGCACCCGATAGGTCAGGCGTTCCGGCCCGGTCGGTGTCGGTGTCAGCGTCGGGGTTGGCGTGGCGGTGGGAGCCAGCGTCGGTGTCGGGGGGAGCGGTGTGGCTGTTTCGGTCGGTGGGGCCGGGGTGGGGGGCGGCGCCGTGGCTGCGGGCGGTTCGGTGGCGACCGTCTCAGCCGCGACCGCTGCCGCCAATGTCGGCGCCAACGTGGGCAGGCCGGGGACCTGGCCATCGGCGCAGGCCGACAGCCCGAACAGGAAGAGTATTGTAACGAGTGCGACCAGCAGTACGCGTCGATTCATCGTGTGCCTCACCATAGACCGTCCAAAAGCGCGTGACCCTCAGCGCATCACTATAGCGATCTGGGCAAAGCGACGCAATGGCCGCGGCCTAATCCGCACGAACTTTTCACACGACGCTGTGTGCTGAATGACATGCTTCATGCTTCAGCATCGTGGCTGTCGCCCGGTGCGAAGTGGGCAGCCGGCGCTTCATCTTGCGCATAGACCCCCGTGAGCCAACAGATGTTTCCGTCGTCGGCCCAGGAGACTGTCCAGCCGGCGCTGTCGAGGGTGCGGCGCAGGCCGCGCAGCAGCTGCTGTAGACGGCCGAGGTGCGCAGGCGTGTCGTCGTCGGGCCGCTGCCAGCGTCCCAAACGGGGCAGGGCGATTGGCAAAGAGTCTGAGCCGCTGGCGCCAACCCAAACGGCGTCGGTGGTCGCCTCCGATGCGGTTAATGCCCGCCCGGTCTGGGGCGAGGGCAGCGCTTCCAACAGGTAAACATCCTGACGCGCAGTCGGGTCCTTCGCGCCGTTCGACCACGCCCTGGCCAGAGCAGCCGCGAACGCCTGCGGGTCGGCACTGTCAAATGCAGCATAGGCAGCTGCGTCTTCGAAGGTATCGCCGGCCTGCGTTGGTCGCAATGTCACCAGGTCTTCGAAGCGGGGCAGGTGGATGCTGTGGAACAGCGTATTGTGCAGCAGCTCGGGGTCGGTGATATACAGCGCCTGGCCGGATGTCATCAGGAGGTCGTGCTCAAGGCAGAACTGATGGAACTCGTCCAGCAGGATGGCTCCGGGCGGGACTGGCAGCCGCGCTCGCGCTGCCTCATCCAGCCAGTGGGCCGGTCCATCGACCCGGCGTCGTTTGCTGCGGCCGGAGCCCAGCCAGACAAAGTACGGTTTCGCCATACCCCTATTCTAGTGGGTCCAGGCGAGAACACAACGAAAGGTTTGGCGGGCGTCGCCGGGACGCGAATCTGCCCGAAGCCCGTCCGGCATCATGAACGGTCTCGTGGTCAGCCGGCCGGAGGGTGCTGGAAAAAACAGCGACTTTGTGCTAAAATCCACAATCAGAGACAGGAAAGCTTACCTGATTCTTATTTAGCGCAAGCATTCCTGTCCGCTTAGAAGCAAGCCTGCGCAATCATGCGTGAGATGGAATTAGCGTCTGTGGGTCGTGGGGCTGACTCAATCAGCTGTCCACCAGCCACCACAAGAGTTGCAACGTTTCGGTGTATAGACCGTGCCGTCATTCAACCCGACCGTTTCGGAACCCGCTCCAGGCTTCCGAGTTTTCCGTCCCCTTCTGCATATCCAGACAGTGTATCCGGTGCGGTGGCCCTTTGGGGACCACCTGCCGCTTGTTGACCATAGGTAGACAGGTGGGGTGACCGGCGCCGGGCTATCATGCCCATCGCTGCTCCCGATTTGTCCCGCACATTGGTGAAAGGAGTTGTACCAGAATGGCCAAGAAGAAAGTTGTATTGACCGAAGACCAGAAGCGTCGCAATGCGGAAATCTTGCAGCGCCTGGAAGACGAGCGCCTTCGTCTGATCGAAGAAACCAGGGCGCTTCAGCAGCAGGAACGACGTCGTCCTGGCCGTAAGCGCAAGAAGAAGGCGAATCCCGAACTCATCGCGCCGACTGATTAGCTGGCCACCCATTTATCCGCATCAGGACTTTTCCTAACACCTGCGAAACTCAATGAGTTCGCAGGTGTTTTTTATTGGGGCCTGCAAGTGGCTCAGATTTTCTAGCAAGGAGAGAGTGATAGATGGATACGATTATTGGACTGATAGCCTGGCTGGCAGCCGGCGGCGTCATCGGCTGGTTGGCCAGCATCGTCATGGGTCGCAACAGTCAGATGGGTTTGTTTGGCAATGTTGCCGCCGGCCTGGCGGGCGCTTTTCTTGGCGGTGCGTTGTGGGGCTGGATCACCAACGGCGCTTTCGATTTCTCATTCAACCTGGTGAGCTTTCTGGTGGCGCTCGTGGGGGCCATCGTTGTGCTGGCCATCTTCAACCTGTTCTTCGGCAACCGGTAAACCGGCACGCCTGAGCGCCTGCTGTAACGGACTCCCTCACTTATAGAAGAATGCGCCCTGACTTAGCTGTCTGTTCAGGGCGCTTTTTGTTGTCCAGCCGCCACGCGGTCGACGTGCGGTGCCTTGACGTCAGCTCAGGCTGGAGCGGAAAAACGCTGTCGTTCGGGTCCAGGCATCGGCCGCCGCCTCCGCATTGTAGGCCGGGCGGCTGTCGTTGAAGAAGGCGTGTTGGGCATCGGGGTAGATGATCGTCTCATGGCTGACGCCCGCTTTGTCCATCTGGTCCGCCCGGCGTTGGGCCACTTCGGGTGATACACCCTGGTCCAGTTCACCAAAGATGGCCAGCACCGGGACGTCAATTTCAGCGACCTCGGCGTCGGACATCTCCGGGCCGCCGCCATAGTAAGGAGCCACGCCGCCGACGTGCTCCACCCTGGCTGCGCTGTGCCACGCCAACCCGCCACCCATGCAGAAGCCCGTGACGCCGATCACCTTGGGCGCAACCTGGTCATGGTCGACAAGCGTGTTGACGGCCGTCTGGATGATTCCCAATGCCTGGTCCCACTGCAACGCCATCGCCAGTTTGCGGGCGTCGTCGGGTTCGGCCGCTTCTTCGCCGAAGTAAAGGTCGGGGGCCAGGGCCACAAATCCATCGTCTGCGTACCGGTCGGCGATGTCGCGAATGTTGTCGTTCAGCCCCCACCATTCCTGGATGACGACCACGCCGGGCCAGGGGCCGACGCCGGGGGGCAGCGCCAGGTATGCGCGGGTGGGACGGCCGTCGATATCGAGCGTGATCTGTGTACCTTGTCGTTCACTCATCGTGCGTATCTATCCTTTGTCCGGCTGTCCGGCGTCGCGGTCCAGTTGAGATGAGCGACCAAGCAGGTTGTTGGCCCACGGGATCAACTCTTGAAACAGGCGGCTCTGGCTTTCGCGGGCCAGGACCAGTGTGACGCCGAAGACCAGCAGTGTGTTGGTGAGCAGGAAGAAGATGAACTCTTCGATTGGCAGCACGCCGCCGAGGAAAATGTTGAAGGATTGAGCCGGGTCGATGGTCCATGTGCCTGCGCTGATGGCCAGTGCATCCGCCCAGGCCAGATACAACGTAGCCGGAACGAGTGTCCAGAAGACCAGTCCCTTGTAGCGCCAGAGGATGTCCGCGCCGAAGGCCAGTTGGATCATAATAGGCGGCAGCGCCCAGCCCAGTTCGAGGGCGAAATAGGTGCCCGGCGCGTAGCCCGCCAGCAGGATGATGACCGAGACGAGCCAGACCGCCCCTACTGCCAGGGTGGTCCACAGGCGCAGGCCACGGTGAGGCCGGAACGGTCCTTGTGGCATGGGCAGCAGCCGGGCCAGCAAGAGCAAATAGAGGCCGGTCATGATGGGCTGCAAGATGAAGAACGTATACTCTTCGATGGGCACCCAGCCGATAACGAAGCCACTGACCAGCTCGGGGTCGTACCACCAGACGCGGGTGGCCACGAGGTAATTATCCCAGGGCGTCGTGTAGATGAGGGCGATAAGTACATGGGCAAGCAGCGTCGGTATGGCGGGCATGCCGCGCAGCGCGTCGGGAATCGGGCGTCCGTTCCGCTGGGCCAGCCAGTTAAGGAACAGGAACAGGAAGATCGGTACGACAACGAAGCGTGCCAGGAAACCGAAGTAGGTCATACAGCGCTATCCTTCGCTGCAGCATAGGCGTCGAGGGTGCGGCGGCGGGCTGCGGCGTGGTCAACGATGGGGGCCGGGTAGTCGACGCCTATGATGCAGCCGCAGCGGTGCTGCTCCAGGGGTGGCATGCCGGCTGGTTCGTGGATGTAGCGCTGCTCGACTGAGGCCAGTTCGGGCACCCAGCGGCGAATGTACGCGCCGTCAGGATCAAACTTCTGACCCTGGGTTGTCGGGTTGAAGATGCGGAAATAGGGTGCGGCATCGGTTCCCGTACCGGCGGACCACTGCCAGCCGCCGTTGTTGGCGGGCAGGTCGCCGTCGACGAGATTGCGCATGAACCAGCGTTCGCCCCAGCGCCAATCAATCAGCAAATCCTTGACAAGAAAGGAGGCAACAATCATGCGGGCCCTGTTGTGCATCCAGCCACTACTCGCGAGTTGGCGCATGGCGGCGTCGACGACGGGATACCCCGTGCGCCCTTCGCACCACGCGTCGAATTCGGTGCGGTCGTTCCGCCACTGGATGGTGCGCAGGTTTGCGCGAAATGCTGTTCGGGCCACAGTGGGAAAATGATACAAGATATGGATGTAGAAGTCGCGCCAAATCAACTCGTTTAACCAGCTTATGAGACCATCGCTGGCGCTATCCTTGCCGGTGTGCTGCGCCTCATGGCGGGCAGCGATGGCGACCGCCGCTGCTTGTCGGGGGGAGACCATGCCAAAGCGCAGGTAGGGCGACAGGCCGGATGTGCCATCAATGGCCATCAGGTTGCGGTCTGTCTTGTAGGCGGCGGCCTGCTCGTTGACAAACTGTTCCAGCCGCTCCAGCCCGGCTCGCTCGCCCGGCGGAAACGGTATCGATTCACCCAGCGCTGGTTCGCGCGGGATGAGATCGCTCGATAGGTCGCCGGCTGTGACAAACCGCTCGGGCGCACGGTGCAAATCCGTCAGCTGCGGCAGCGGCAAGGCGGACCATCTGCGGCTGAAGGGCGTGAACACGATATAGGGCGTGCCGTCATCTTTCATGACCATGCCAGGCAGCTGGATGGCGCTGCTGCCGACCAGATGGAGCGGTACCGCCTCCGCGACCTGCGCGTCACGCTGCCGGGCGTAAGGCGAGTGATCGTCTTCGGCAAAGACGCCGCTGGCTCCGCTTTCCTCCACCAGCCGCGCTAACTCAGCCGCTGGCTGTCCGTGTCGAATGATGAGACGGCCGCCGCGCTCGGCAATGTCGTTGGCCAGGGCTTGTAGTCCGGCCTGCATAAACGCCAGACGCGGCGCGGACCGGCTGCGGCCGTTCAGAAGGGCGGGATCAAAGATGAAGACAGGGATCACCCGTTTGGCGTGGCGGCTGGCGGCGACCAGCGCTTCGTTGTCATGCAGCCGCAGGTCGCGGCGCAGCCACCAGATGGCAGTGTCGGAGGGCACGTTACTCATGGCGAATGGCTGAGGATAGGGCTAGCGCACCGGCTGGCCCATGTGGATGCTCAAGAATGAATCCAGCACGGGCATAAATCGTGACGGCTGGCGAATGATGTCGTGCCCGGCGTCCAGTTCGTGGTAAGTGACGGGGCCAGTCAGGCGGTCTGCCAGGATCCGGCTGCTTTCTGGCGTCACCGTTTCGTCCGCACTGCCTTGAATGACCACGGTGGGCGAGACGACCTCTGGTGCAGCGGCCGATGCGGCTGCGCCGATTCGCCGCAGCTCATCGAGCGCGGAGAGCGGCAGGCTGACTTCGTTGCGCAGGAAGTCACGGGTCGCCGGGTCGGCGATGTCGAGGCCGGGCATCATCGACGCCAGTTGAGCCTGCACCGCCGGATCATCGAAGTCGGCGTCTCGAAAAGGCCGCCAAGCTGGCACTACATATTTGAGGACCGCCAGGCTCTTGAATAGCCAGCTGTTCATGCCGGAGAAGGGAGCAATGAGCACCAGAGCGTCTGGCGGGGATTCGGCCGCCAGCAAGATGGCCACCGCGCCGCCCATCGAGTAGCCCACCAGGATGGCCTGATCATTCTGCGCGCGAATGTCATGCCACGCCTGCCGCGCCGCGTCCAGCCACGCCGTATGGTTAGTCTGGCTCAGTTTGGCGATTTCTGGCCCGAAGCCCGGAAGCAGCATCCCCGTGGCGCTTATCTGGCGCCCGCCCAACTGCTCAGCCAAGGGCCGCATTTCGGCCGGTGTGCCGGCGAATCCGTGGATGAGCAAGCTCCCGGGGGGACCGCTGCCGACGGAAAAGGGATGGTGGGCCGGGTCGCTGAAGAAGTCCAGCTGACTGGAGGACGTTTGGGTCATGACGACAGCAGGTCGCGCAGCGCCGGTTCGACGATTGGGAAGTCAAATGTGAAGCCAAGTGCCAACAGCTTGTCGGCGCTGACGGGCCGCCCTTTAAGCACCAGATCGGCGACTTCGCCGAGGCCGGTGCGCAGAGCAAAGGCGGGCACCGGGATGAGAGACGGCCGTCCCATCACCTTGCCCAATGTGTCGGCCAGCTCCTGGTAGGTGACCGGGTTGGGCGCGACGGTGTTGTACACACCGGATGCGTTCTGGTCGATGAGAAAGCGAATGGACCGTATAGCGTCATCGACATGGATCCACGAGACAACCTGGCTGCCATCACCCAGACGGCCGCCGACGAACATTTTGTACTGCAAGATCATAGGCGGCAGTGGGCCGTTCTCCTTGTTGAGAAGCGGACCCATGCGCGTGATAACTCGCTTCACGCCCATGGCTTCTACTGGTTCGGTGGGCTTCTCCCAATAATCTGCCACGACCGTCGCTGTAAAGTGGTCCCCGGGTGGCGTTTCCTCAGTCACGGTCTGAGAGGTGTACGGATAGTAGTCGACGCCCGACATCTGTACGACCATAGCGGGCTTGTCTGTGGCGGCGGCAACTGCCTCGGTGACGGCTTCTCCGGCGTGGAGACGGCTCATGGCAATCTTCTCGCGGCGGCTCTCGGTCCAGGGCATGGGGAGCAGCTGATTGCCACTAAGTGACTCACCCGCCAGGCTGATGATGACGCCGGCGCCATCAGCAAGGTGTCCCCAGCCGTCGGCTGTTTTGGCATCCCACTGAACCAGCTGGGTGCCTGGGGCCGCCGTCTTGTTGGCGGGGTTGCGGGTCAGCAGGATGACCTCATCTCCATCCTCCACGAAACTCCTGGCCAACCGCGAACCGATCAATCCGGTGCCGCCGGTAATAATAATGCGCATAATGAAACTCCTCAGTAGGAAGGAAGAAAGAGGCAGGTGGGGTTAGGCAGAAGGAATATTGGACGATTCAACCGGTTGAACGAAATGGGCCGATTGCTCGGCCCCTTCCGCGATATCAACGATACTGGCTAACCAGTCGACGATGATTTGCCCTTCCGGTGTAGTTAATGTGTCGGCGGCTGCCTGATGGTACGCCTCAAGGAAGCGCCGCATGTGCTCGAACGGCATCTCATAGTTGATCATCATGCCCTCAATCCACTCCAGATTGGCCCCAATGTACGCCAGGTCGCCCAATCTGAGTGCGGATGAGATGTTGCGGGTCATCGACTCGTTCGCTTCCTTCAGGTCTTTCTGGGCAATGGGCGCACCCTGGAGCAGCTGCCATGTACGCGCTTCGACCATTCCCGAGCGGCCGACAAAGTAAGAGTAGGCGTCGAGGTAGTCCTGGCTGACCGGGTCGTAGACCGGCATCGAAGGATGCTTGGACACCAGTTCCTCTACAATATCGGGCACGCGCGAGATGTCGCTGCCGAGAAAGTGACCGGGAATACGTGACTGCAGATCCGGGATGAAGTTGAAGACAAAGCCACCATAAGCCAGCGGCACGTCGAGTTCTTCCAGATAGAGGCCGACGTCCAGCAAGGTGGACGCGGTGTCGAGCAGTTGGGCGCTAAACAGCACCAACGATGGGTCTGTCCGCTCAATGGTGCTGAGCAGCCGGTTCGTGGGCACGTTGGCCCCCAGGTAGATTACGTCCCAACCACGACGACGCAGCAGCAGGGTGATCAGCAAAGCGCCAAAGGTGTGGTTGTCGCCCGGTGGGCAGCCGACGATGATCCGCGTGCTGCGGGTTGGAGCAGGCGCGCCGGCGAGCAGGGCGTCCAGGCGACGCAGCGCGAGCGCAGACGCGAAATGCTCCTGCTGCACGGTAACTGTTCCTTCGTACCAACCGTTTCCAATTTCCACCAAACCCTTTTGCAGTAGTTCGAAGCAGACAACTTCCGGCGAGTAGTAGGAGAACGCCTGGGCCAGGACAATCTCCGCCTTATGCTCGTCAAAGTCCAGGCAAGCGTCGATCCACGAGTTTCGCAGCTCAACGATAGTATCGCCCAGTTCCAGCGGCGAGTAGGAAGCTTGTGTTTCAACAAGGCTGGAAAGTGGCATCTCGCGCAGCGGATCTTTGCCTTCAGCAACCAGGCTGCGCCACATGCTGACTGCCCGGCTGATGGCAAGGCCGTCTTCCTGCCTTTCCAACAGCCATTTGAGCGTATTAATGTCGTTCTGGGAGTAGAGACGATGGCCACCCGAAGTTCTGTCCGGATCCGGCACGCCGTACCGCCTCTCCCAGGCACGCAATGTGTCCGGCTTGAGGCCAGTCTCCTGTACGACTGCCTTTAAATTGAATGTTGGTGTTTCGTCAGTTGCCATGCAAGCTGTTGTCCTTCGTGAGCGACATACCTGCTCATCGGGTCAATATATCAATGATGGTCCATAATGTGGACAACTTGCGTTAGAAGGCCCTTGTGTCAAGCTTTCCGCAAGATTTATTCTCTTTATCTAAGCTGAAGAATAACAAAAGATACGCATCTTGTCAATGAATTGTCGAGATATGGCTTGACAAATTGTCCAGGCTTATGGTAGGCTTCACCCTAATGAACTGCTGGCTGGACAAACGGCCGTGAAGGAAGCAAGAGGAGGCGGAGTGACTGTTCTTACACACGCTTGGGAATACCCATTAGTATCACTTGCACAAGGTGAGCCACAAACGACAAATCAGGTTGTTGATCATCGTCAGGACGCGCCTGACCCAGCGTTGCTGGCGCAGGCGTACGCGCATTGCGACGCTTTGACCGCCCAGCACAGCCGCTCCTTCTATATGTCGTCGGCCCTTCTTCCGGCCCAGAAACGGCGCGCAGTTCGTGCGCTCTATGCATTTTGCCGCGTGACCGATGATGTCGTCGATGAACCCAAGGGCGACCCGGAAGGTGAACTGGCACAGTGGCGGGCACGGTCGATGTCCCCGTCACCGGCGTCTACCGATCTTGTCTCGCTGGCCTGGGCTGACACACGCACCCGTTACTCCATCCCGTCACACTACGCCGAGCAGCTGATCAACGGTGTGGCCCGCGACATGTTCCAGCAGCGCTACGCCACCTTCGAAGACCTGGCCACCTACGCCTACGGCGTGGCCTCGACGGTTGGACTGATGAGTATGCATATCACCGGGTTCTCCGGCCCGGAAGCGATTCCTTATGCGGTCAAGCTGGGCGTAGCGCTCCAGGTGACCAACATTCTGCGCGACGTGGCTGAAGATTGGCGCAATGGCCGGGTCTACTTGCCGCAGGAAGAGCTGTGGTCATTCGGTCTGACTGAGCAGGACCTGGCGGCAGGCGTCGTGACCGAGCGCTGGCGGGAGTTCATGCGCTTCCAAATCATCCGCAACCGGCAGTTGTATGAAGAGTCGTGGCCGGGAATCGGGCTGCTGCATGCCGACGGCCGTCTGTCCATTGGCGCCGCCGCTGGTCTGTACCGCGGCATCCTGCGCGACATCGAGCGCCACGACTACGACGTTTTCTCGCGTCGGGCGTACGTTTCCACGCCGGGCAAACTCCGTCGCCTGCCGAGCATCTGGTGGAAGAGCCGTCGCGCTGAGCCTGTGGCGAGCGTCCATACCTACGTCAATTAATAGACAGCCCTCTTCTTGCTGGTATCTGCCCATCGTCGATGGTGACGACCCCGCACAGGGGGTGAATGGGTGGCGCGGCGGCCCGGTTCGCACTTCTTCTCATGTTCCTCGCAGACAAACCCCTGAGCCTGCCACGCCTACCTTACGGCACCGCTTAAGCTCGGCCTGCCAGCCCTTTTTCCAGCTCCTTATTCACACCATATTAACCCCAACTGTAAACTAGTTATCACTTTTCGAGTTACCTCAGGACGCATAATAGTGGCAGGTTGAACGCGAACCGGCCATTGTGCTGTCTGTCATTCTGGTGAGCCGGTCCACAACTCTGGAAAAGGATATTTCATGAAGCAGTTTGCAATCATGATCAAGGTGGCAGCTATGAAACAAGTAGCCTCACGACTCTTTCTTGTCGGTGGTCTGCTGCTCTTCGCCGTCGTCTGGATGCAGACCATCTCCCAGATGGGAAATGCGGTCGCCGGCGGTAATGTGCCGGCCGCGAACTACCTGGGCGAGGACGGCTCCTACACGATCGACGAGTCCCACAGCTTTGTAATCAAGCGCACCGGGCCATTTATGTTCCTGTCGCAGCCGGGACCCCTCTATGAAGGGCCGGGCGGGCAGCGTGTTTGGTCCATCAACGGTGGAGGTGCGCCGGAAGCGTTCAACCGCGTCACACGCAACGTGGGCCGGGTGCGGGTGGGGTGTGTCGTGCGCTTCACCATACTTGACGATGACCCCGACGAGCGGATCAATTACTTCCGCATCAACGGGGATCGCGTCTATACCGTTGGCCAGGGCATGGTATCTTCGGGCGAGTTTGTGGCGACCGTCGACGGTACGCTCAGCTATGAGTCCAATGACAGCACTGGCCTGTACATTGATACATGCGACCATGTGGAAACGTTGACGCCCACGCCGACGTTGACGCCAACCGCTACGCTGACGCCAACCATGACGCCTACCGCGACGTTCACGCCTACCGTTACCGCAACTGCGACCGCGACAAGAAAGGTGACCCCTACCGCTACGCTGGAGCCGAGCGTGACGCCCACAGGCACCCTGACGGCAACCTTGACGCCAACGGCTACCCTGACGCCCACCGTGACGGCGACGGCGACACCCACATTGACGCCGACCGTGACCGCCACGCCTGAGATGACGCCCACGCCTCCGGGCAGCGGGCCGGAAATCGGTGGCACGCCGACGATGACGCCATCGCCCACACCAACGAAAGAGCCGCGCCTGATGTCCTGCCTGCGTATCAACTTTGATGTGGGTGGTGACGTGGCCCGGCAGGGGTTGTACGTGGCCCAGGAAACAGGCGGCCGTCCGCTGGCCCATTGGAACGCTGAGGATGGATGGCAAGATAGCGGCTGGTTCTACGACATCGACATCACTTTCCCGTCGGTGTACGCCCAGGTCTGGTATCATCCGCCGGAAGGTGGTGCGCCGGTCCAGATGGCCATCTTGAACCCGGCCCCGAGTTCAGTGGACGGCTGGCTAAGCCGCGGTGAGTGCCATGCGCTGGAAGTTGCCTGGACCGGATTCGAGCTCTTCTCGACCCCGGTGCCCGGCGGACGGCTGGACGACTAAAGCGCTTCGCCCACCAGCACCACAGCCTGATCGGCGACCCGGGTTAGAAACAGCACCCGGTGGTCATCGCCCCGTAATCGCAAGGCTCGTCGCAGATCCTCCGGATCCAGCGGCGAGCCTCTTTTTTTGATCGTCACCTGACCGACTCCCCGTTCCCGCAGATAGCGGCGCAGCTGTTTGAGCTGGAACGGGAAATGGTCGTCGATGCGATAGGCGCGGGCAAAGGGCGTGGCCTGGTGGGTGGCGGCCGTCACGTAGGCGATCTGCGGGTCGAGCAAACTTCCGTCGAGCTGCGCGGCCACCAGTTCAACGAGATGGGCGCGGATGACAGCCGGGTCCGGTTCATAGAGGAACGCCTGGGGCGCAGTCACGGGGACATCGGGCAGCGGCGCTCCGTTTGTGGCCAACGTCACGCCGGACGGCAGCACGGTGGCTCGACGAGCGGCCCCATCGCGCAGATCGCCATACCAGAGTGCGGCTTCCTTCAGCTCCCCGTCCAGTGACACAAACTCCACTTCGCTCTCCGCCGGAAGCTCAGCGTAATCGACGCCCGGACTGACCTTGACGCACGCATGGGATACGCGCCGTCGCCAGCGGTCGACGACGGCGAAGCCCGGCTCGTAGTCGGCCAGCGACCACAAACGCCGCGACGGTGCGCCTCGCGGCGAGGTGGCTGTCCGGCGGGCTGGGTCAAAGAAGAAGGCGGCGACCGGCAGCGGCGGCAGCTCCGTCAGATCGGCCAGGACGGGCAAGAACTGGTCGTTATGCCCGTAGACGGCCGTATTGTGGCGGGCCATAGTCAAGCGTACCGGGTCTCGCTCAACGCCTACCACCATGGCCACGCTGGCCAGGGCGAGGGCGTCGCCGCCAATGCCAGCGCCCAGATCGGCGATATGGGCGGGCGCAAGGCGGGCAAACCGGCGGGCGCGATGGAGGGCTACAGGTTCGGCCGTCGCTTGCTCCAGCGCCGGTCGCGTGAACAGCATATCGCCGGCGCGGCTGAACTTGACAGCCGCCCGCTGTCGGAGCAGTGCTGTTTCTATGAGTGCCTGGGCCCGTTCCGGCCCGACTTCTTCGCGCAGCCTACTGCTGATGGCCAGGTGCGTGGCGGGGGTAGGCGGATTGGCTGCCAGCTCGATTAGCAGCGCGCTCGCCGCCTCCGACTGGAGATACCTCAACGCTTCAATGTCCATGAGGGAACGATGCTGGGGGTGGCGGTGGTTGGCTTACTGCCAGTCCCGCTCGAGTTCGGTCGGGCTGCCTTCGCCCAGCGGGTCCGGTTCACCATCGCCCGCATCTTCCAGCAGGCTTTGGCCCGCTGCCTGGCGACCGCAATACGCCTGGAAGGCGCAGTAGCGGCAGTGGGACCACTCTTCGGTCAGGGGCCACTGATCCGTGCGCAAACTTTCGTTGAGCGCGGCCAGTGTCGTGCGCAGCGTCTCCCAGTTTTCGGCGTGCCATTCACGGCTGTAGCGGACCGTTACCGGGTTCTCCGGGTCGTCAAGGTACCAGTAGATCATCGAAATCTGGTCGGGGTCGAGATGTTGTCCGTTGGCCCCGGCCAGGGCATGGCCCCCTTCCGCGAGCAGCGCCAGGTAGAGTCGTGTCTGCCACGCCCGGCGCAGCCACGCTTCGTCCCGCGGTTTGCTCGTTTTCCAATCGTAGATGGTTGCCCTGAGCGAGTCGCCGCTGGTATCCAGGCGAACCAGATCGAAACGACCGCGCAGTTGGTGGTTGTCCAGAGGCACGGTCAGGGATGCTTCCGGCAGGAGACGGCCGTCAGTCGGCGCAGGGGCGTAGGCCCGGAAGGTGTCCCACCAGCCGGAGACGACTGTGTCGGCGATCTCACTGCGCTCCACGGGCAGACCCAGATAATGACGCTCAATGAGCAGGTGCAGCAAACGGCCGCGGCTGAATGCGGTTTCCACATCGGGTGGGTAAGGCAGGTCGGGCCACGGCAGCCGGTCAAGGTGGCGCAGTTGGAAGCGGCGCGGGCAGTCAAGATAGTCCTGAATTGGCTGCTGGCTGAGGGTCAGCGAGGGTTCCATACGGCGCACTATAGAGCAAGCGGGGACAGCGTGCAACCGGAAAGAGACGACCCGCCGCCGGCTGAGATGAGCAGCCATTGACGACAGGTCCTGGCGTGGGAGAATTGCGGGCGTGGACGACTTTCGAATGCATCTTTTGCGGTGGCTGTGGGTCGGGACGATCAGCGCGGTCCTGGCACTCGGCGCGGGCTGCAGCGCTCCTGAAGCGGCTGTGCTCCCTCCAACCCTGCCGGCTATCACGGCCACCGTGCCGACGGTCGAGCCGCCGACACTGACGCCGTCGCCCACACCGGCACCGCCAACCGCCACCCCGCCTCCGACCGCCACGCCGGTGGCCGCAGTGACGGCCGTTCCGACTGCTGCGCCAACAGCGGTCCCGGTTGCGAAGGTCGATCGCAGTTGTCCGGAGAGTCTGCCCCCGTCAGATTACGCCAGCTACGTACGCTCCGACCTGCCGTGGCCGGTTGGCAGCGACGCGCTGCCGCCACGCCCACAGCTCAGATCGCCACTGTCCACCTCCGAAGAAACACGCATCAACTGGGGCTTCCCCTACGGCTCAGATGGCAGCGGCCGTTACTTGCTCCATAACGGGCTGGATATGACCCAATGGCCCGGTGCGCCGGTGTTGGCCGTGGCCGATGGCACCGTTGTGGTGGCCGGCCCGGATGTGGACGAGCGGTACGGTTTACGCTGCGACTGGTATGGTCAACTGGTCGTGCTGGAGCTGGACGAGCGCTGGAACGGGGAACCGGTGTTCGCCCTGTACGGTCATGTGCGCGGCCTGCTTGTCGAGCCGGGCCAGCGCGTTGTGGCGGGTGAGCCGCTGGCCGAAATTGGGGCAGGCGGCGTGGCCACGGTCCCCCACCTGCACCTGGAGATCCGGCTGGGCGAAAACGCGTACGGCGCGACCCGCAACCCCGTCCTGTGGCTTGGGCCAGATGAGATGCATGGCGTTGTGGCCGGTCGGCTTCTGGATGCTGACGGGCACGCCTGGGAAGGGGTACGCATGACGTTGATTGACGTCAGCGGGACGGCCGACTTCCTGACAACGTGGACCTATCTGGACGACGCGCAGCACCTCATTGCGTCGGACGAGCAGTGGGCGGAGAACTTCGTTTTTGGGGCAGTGCCGCCCGGTGAGTACGATTTGTACAGTGCGATCGATGGCGTGGAATACAGACAGCGACTGTCGGTCGCTGCCGGCGCGATCACGGACGTTGAGATGCGCACGGACCTGCCGCCGCCGGCCGTGCCCTGAGCCGCCCTACTTGAGCAGCGGCAGCCGGTCGAACCGGCGCGTGCCTTCCAGCTCCATGACAAAGTTCGCGCCGAAGGCAGAAGCCGGTGTTTGAGCGCCGACTGGCGACTCTGCCAGCGTCCGCTCCACAGAGCGCACCGCGGCGATCGCCGTAAAACGATAGACCTCCACTGTTTCCAGCCACGCCTCCACCCCTTCGCCTTGCTCGTTGGCGGCCCTGGCCCAAAGATAGGCGCGGGACGTCTGCCGGGCGTGCTCGTCCGGGCCGGGGAAGGCGCGTTCGATGGCCGCCTCGGCAGCGCGTCGCACCGCGCCGATGGACAGCAGGCGGCCGCCCAGCTTCGTCGCCAGGCCGCCGCCGGGCATGCTGGGCAGTTCCAGATAGCTGGTGATGTTGCCGATACCGGTCGAGTGGGCAGCCGTGACCAGATCGCCCCATGGCGCCGGGGTCATCTTCGCTTCCCGACCATTGCTGAAATAGACTGTCCGGCTGCCGGAGCCGAATGGCACGGGGACCAGTTCATTGTCCCGCCTGACGACGATGGCACTCTGACCGCCGGTCATGCCTGACAGGGCTGACTTGACGGTACCGGCGCTGACGTCGAGCGGCGTGCTGATGGCTGTCTCCAGCCAGGTTGCACCTGGCATCTTGTCGGCCACGTACTGCGCCAGGCAGTCGGATGGGACAATGTCGAAGCCGACACCCGACATGAGCATGATGTTGCGCTGGAGCGCAGCCGCGTGGTGCGCGAAGGTGTTCTCAAATACCGATAGTTCACCAGTGATGTCGAGGTAATGCGCCTGCCCGGCCAGGCAGGCATCGAGCATCGGCTGGCTGGTATTGACGAATGGCCCCGCGGCGTGGAGGATCAGCTCGAAGCGCTCGGCCACCTGCGCCAGCCGTTCAGGGTAATCAAGATCGAAGGCCAGCCACTCCAGATCGTACTCACGAGCCAGGGCTTCGACCCGGGCGGCGTCTCGACCTGCCAGCACCGGCCTGTGGCCGCGCCCCAAGGCTTCTTCCACGATCAGCTTGCCTGTATATCCGTACGCACCATATAGCATCCAGTTACTCATTCCATGAGCTTAGTCGGTCATGAGCCGGTGTCAAGGAAGTGGTCCAGGTGGCAAGGGCTTTTCCGTTGTCGAGCCGCTGCGGGTTGAAACGCGCCAGCTACCGGGGAAGTGGGTCAAGACCCACTCTGAGCGAGAAGGAAGACGCGCCGCTCCCCTTCTGCAACCCACTGTCAGCAGGTTTTCTCCGGCAGCAGGTCGTGTCAACGGCCTGTGTTCCGGCCTGTGCCAGACAACTGAATAACCCTGTCCAGGTGGCTTGCCGGCAAGTGGTGGATGTTAATGCTTGTATCCACTTGCAAGCTGCTCTATCATCGGGTTCGCTGCCCGGCCCGGCATCTGATCGGAGACCACAGGAAGCGTATGGACAATCATCAACCGTTGAAACGGGAACCTCAATGAATGGCAGGATGAGTCTGCTGCGCTGGATTGCTGCAGCATTTGCTGTGGCGCTTATCGTGTTGTCATGGTGGCAGGTGATGGGGGCGACGCGCGGTCTGACGGTGCGCACGGCCGATGATGGCGGTGTCCCCACGCGCTTCCTCGTTCTGGACGGGGCGACGGATGTGCCCGGCGTCATTGTCGCCCATGGCTTTTCCGGCTCGCAACAGTTGATGCTTGCTTATGGCTACACCCTGGCCCGCGCCGGCTATGGGGTCGTGCTGCTGGATTTCGCCGGGCATGGAACCAACAGCGATCGACTGCCAGACGATGAAGATCGGCTCCAGACCAACCTGGCCCACGCGCTGTCGGTGCTTCGGCGTCAACCGGAGGTGGCTGCCGGCGACGTCGCCCTTCTTGGTCATTCGATGGGCAGCGGCGCCGTGATGCAGGCGGCCATCGACGCGCCGGAAACGTACCTGGCCACGGTCGCCGTCTCGCCGACCAGCGCAGACGTCACTCCGCAGCAGCCGCGCAACATTCATTTCCAGGCCGGCACACTGGAGCCCCAGTTTCTGGCCAACGCCGAACGCCTGCTGGCGAAGGGAGGTGGCCCCAACGACGCCTTCGCAGCCGGGCTGGCCCGTGAACTGGTTCCCATTCCCAATGTTGAACACATTACCATCCTGTTTAGCCCTGCCAGCCATCAGGCAGCACTCGACTGGCTGAACCGGGCGTTTGACCTGCCGCCGGCGACGGCCGAACGAGACAGCCGCGTCCTGTGGTATGCGGCCCATGCTGCAGGCTGGCTGCTGTTGGCAATCGCCATCGGTCCACTGCTGCCTGTGGGCCAGACGAGCCAGCCGGTGCGTCGCCCGCCGTGGCACTGGCTGGGACTGATCGCCGGCATCGTGGTGGCTACGTTGTCTATCGTTGTCGCTGGTCGCGTGGCTGACCTGAGCGCAATCGGGGGCATCCTGGTTGGCGGCGCCATCGGCTTGTGGTTCCTGGTGTTGGGACTGGTCTGGCTGGGAACGGGCTTCCAGCTCCCGCGCCCGACGGTCGCCGATCTCGGCTGGGCGCTGGCCCTGTTTGCCCTGGTTTGGGTGGCGGTGGGGGCCATGGCCCAGCTGGTCTGGGTGCCTTGGCTGCTGACTCCTGAGCGGCTGGTGCGGTGGCCCTTGCTGGCCCTGTCGGCCGTTCCCTGGCTGCTGGCCAGTGGGCTGCTGGTCAATGGCCTCTCGCCGCTGCGCCGGGCGGGTTGGTGGTTGGTCCAGTCACTGCTGCTGGTGGTGGGGCTGGGCGCTGTGGCGTTCACGGTGCCGGGACTATTCTTCATCGCCCTGCTGATTCCCGTTGTGCCGATTGTACTGGCGATCATGATATTGGCCGGCAGCGCTATTGACCGACCCTGGAGTTATGCCATCGGCAACGCGTTGTTCTTTGGCTGGTTACTGGCTGCGGTCTTCCCTCTGGCCTAGGAGTAGTTATGCGTTTTGTCGACAACGGAGATGTGACCGACCCGCGTTTGAATCTGGCATTGGAAGAGTATCTGCTGCGCCATGTGCAGACGGACGAACCGCTGGTGTTGTTCTATGTCAATGAGCCTTCAGTGATTATCGGCCGTAACCAAAATGCGCTGGAGGAGATTGACCCGGACTATGTCGATGCCCACGACATCCATGTCGTGCGGCGACTGTCAGGTGGCGGAGCAGTCTACCACGACCTCGGCAACCTCAACTTCAGCTTTGTGACCTCCGGCAAAGATGATCTCCACAACTTCGCCAAGTTTACGGAACCGGTTGTGGCGACGCTGCGGCGACTTGGTGTCGACGCCCGGCTGCATGGCCGCAGCGATATTTTCGCCGGGGACAAGAAGGTGTCGGGCAACGCCCAGTACGCCACGTCGCAACGTATGTTCAGCCACGGCACGCTGCTGTTCGATACAAACCTGGGCGCGATGCTGCGGGCGATCAACCCGGGCCGGACGGCGATTGAATCGAAGGCGGTGCAGTCGATTCGCAACTACGTGGTCAATCTGGCTGAGCTGTTGCCACCCGACATGACCATCGACGACTTGCGGGCCGAGCTGCTGCGCGGACTATTTGGTGACGGTCCGCTGCCGGCGTTCGTCTTGCAGGACGATGCTGAAGCGACTGTCAGGGCGATGGCGGCCGAGCGGTATGGCAGCTGGGACTGGACGTACGGCCGTGCACCGGCGTTCAATGTGCGGCGCAGCGAGCGCACGCCCGCGGGCAAGATTGAAGCGCTCATCGACGTGGACCACGGGCGCATCAAGGGGATCACGTTTCAGGGTGACTTTGCAGGGCAGGCGGATATCATCGGTCTGGAGGCGCGCCTGGTGGGTGTGCCCTACGACCGGGAGATGCTCGCCAGCGCCATCGCTTCGGTGAACGTGGAGGCGTACTTCGGGCCGTTGACGGCCGAGGCGTTGGTAGACGTTCTCTATTGATTAAGTTGACGTAGTCGGTCGGGTAATGGGCGGGCCGCTAGCTGGCAGCCTGCCATACCAGGGAGGCGGTGGTCGTGAAAGGAGATCGGGTGCTGCTACTGCTAGCCGGAGTCAGCGTAGGTGTCGCGCTGGCGCTGGCTCTGATGACAGCGTGGGATGGGCTGCAACCGGCGGCCATTGAACTGCCAGCCCCGGCAGCTGTCGCCACACCAACGGCTGCCCCGGAGCCGCTGCCAACGGCTACCGAAGCCCTGCTGGCGGTCTACGTTACCGGCGCAGTCCGCCATCCTGCTGTGTACGAACTGCCGCCGGGCAGTCTGGCGGCGGCCGCGGTGGATGCTGCGGGTGGCTTCACCGACGAGGCCGATCCGGTAGCCATCAATCTGGCTCGTCGGCTCGCTGACGGAATGCAGCTGCATGTGCCCGTCCGCGCCGAGGTCGCTGCCACACCAGCTGCCTTCTCCGAACCCGCTCCGGCAGTGCGCTCTGTTCCGGCCGACCTGTTTGCCGGGCTGATCAACATCAACACGGCGACGGCTGCCGAACTGGAAGCGCTGCCCGGCATCGGGCCCAGTTTGGCTGAACGGATCGTCGCCCATCGTGAGGCCAATGGGCCGTTTACGTCGCTCGAAGCGATTCTGGACGTGGCCGGAATTGGTGAAGCGAAACTTGAGGCGATGCGCGACCTGATCGCCATCACCCCCTAGAGCGGCTGGCCGAACCGGATGCTGACTCCAACCACTGTCGTGCCGTTTTCCATTCTGGCGGCGGTGCTGCCTGCGCTCTTCTTCACGGTTGTGGTCTACTGGGCGGACCAGTACGAGAAAGAACCGTGGTTGTTGTTGAGTGCGACATTCTTGTGGGGGGCAGTTCCTAGCATCCTCATTGCTTTGTTTACCAATGCACTGCTGAGCGCACCCTTCTACTATCTCGTTGACCAGCCCGCCGCTGACATGCTGGCGGCGGCAACGGTCGCCCCGCTGGTCGAGGAGTCGGCCAAGGCCCTGGTGCTGGTGCTCATCTTTTTTCGCTGGCGGCAGGAGATCGACAGCCCGCTCGACGGCATCATCTACGGGGCGATGGTGGGCATCGGCTTTGCGATGGTGGAGAACATCTTCTACTACGTCGCTATTTACGAGGACGGAGGCGCGACGGCGTGGAGTGGGGCAGTCCTGCTGCGGGGATTTGTTTTCGGCCTCAACCACGCGCTCTACACCGCCATAACTGGTCTGGGAATCGCCGTTGCGCGGCTCTCAACCGACCGCGTTGTGCGGATTGTGGCCCCTTTGGCCGGGTGGTCGGTGGCTGTGCTGCTCCATGCCCTGCACAACTACGCTGTCTTGCTCAATAACAACTTTGCGCTCTTTGGAGTTGTCGCGCTGGACTGGGGCGGCGTGCTGGTCATTATTCTGATCATTATTTGGGCGGTGCTCCAGGAAGGGCGCTGGATTCGCGACTATCTGGCCGATGAGGTTGGCAAGGGAACGCTCAGCCTCGATGAGTACAACGTGGTGGCGTCCGCCCCGCGCCGAACCCAGTACCGGCTGCAACTTCTTCTGGCGTCCGGTCCGCGGGCCTACTGGCGAACAGGCCGTCGCTTCCACATGATGAGCGAACTGGCGTATCGGAAGCACCACCTGAGCCTGTTCAGCGACGAGGTCAGTGCGGCGGCGGTGGAACGGCTGCGCTCGCAGATGGCCCAGTACCCGGCGTCAGGATGACGCAAGCTCAGGCGCTTTGGTGATCCAACAGGCGGGTTAGCTGCGCGTCGTGGTTGCGATCGTGCTGGACGGCGAGGAAGACCAACTCTTGCAGCGTTGTCTGCCCAAAGAAAGCGTGTTGTCCTTGCCGCTGCCACGCCGCTTCGTCCAGTTCTGTCAGCATAGCCAACGTTGCCTGGCGGGCAGCCGTATAGTCGGTCACAGCCGCAGGTCCGTCCTGCGCGGCGTAGCTACGCGTCTCCGCCCAACTGTCGGCGTTGACGCCCACCATGAACGGCTGCTGCTCGTCCAATACCGCAATGATGCGCGGTTGGTGGACTTCGCGTTCAACGTCCCGTAGATGACAAACCATTTCGGTAAGGGACCAGGCGTTCGGGCCGGGCCGCCAGCTCCAGTCGATGTCTGGTTGCTGGAGCGACTGCGTCAACCTCTGACTGAACTGTTCCAGCTCCGTGATCAACGCCTGAGTTGGTGGTGGGTTGAGCATCTGGATTAGCTGCGGGGCATGGGCGTGTCGTATGAGGTCGAGCTGCTGAGTGTGTCCAGCCAGCCAGCGGCCACGCGTTCATAGAGATCGTCCAGCGTCCCATAGGCGTCGACCAGGTCCGACTGGGGTGGGGCGTCCCCCGTGCGGTTCACCCAAAAAGTGTGGAGGCCGATGGCGGCTGCCGGCTCGACATCGTTGACCCAGTCGTTGCCGACCATCATCGCCCGTGCGGGTGGTACGTCGATCAGGGTCAGGATTTCCTGGTAGTAGGCTGGTTGTGGTTTGGCCGCGTGCATTCCTTCATAGGTGGTCACGAGCGCGAAGTCGTGACTGTCGACGGGCAGGCCCGCCCACGCCAGGCGCTGCTCAATGGCGATCTGGGGAAAGAGCGGATTGGTGGCAATGATCACCTGGCGGCCGTCCGCCAGCGCCCGCTCGACCAGGTCAACTGCCCGGGGCTCCTGTCCCGTCCCGGTTCGCAGCTTCGAGAACTCCTGCGTGTAGAAGTCGGCGAAAAATGGTTCGAGGTCTGCGCGGCGTTGACCGCTGAGAGACTCGAACTCGGCCCAGAAGGCATCCGCATTGGTCAGCATAGGGTCGGTGTTGAAGATTGTGGCTCGTGTCGCCTTGGCCACATTGTCGAGAAAGGCGCGTGGCTCCATCACTGATTCAGCAAACTGGCTGAGCAGCGTGAAGTAGCGGTTCATAAACGCCCGCGAGTCGTTGACCAGCAGCGTGTCGTCCAGGTCGAATAGAATGGCCTCAATCATGGATGGTGCGCCGGGTTGCTGTTCCCGCTCCTGCGTCAATCGATATCGCCAAACAGTTCGCTGATGCCCGGCTTCTCGGCCGCGCACTTCGGACAGCCCACAATCGGATTGCCGACATCAATCAGGTGACGGCTGCAGAATGCCTTGACACTGACGCGCCGGTTCATGCCCAAGAACCCGGGCTTGACCGTAGCCTCCAGCACCAGGTCGGGGCTGCTGTTGGCCAACAGAATCTCCGGGACCGGGCATGTCTCGCAATCCTTCGGCTTCCATTCCGGGGAGCGACTGTTGCTCTTGATGAGCCGGCACTCCTGTTCCGAGCGACCGCGAAAGTAATCCTGATAGTAGAAACGGCATTCCTTGCCGGCTGGTGTGATCATAGATGATTGGAAGACCAGACTGCAACAAAAAAAGCGACGCCATTGAGGTGTCGCTTTCCTGGTACGCCCTGAGGGACTCGAACCCCCGACCTTCTGGTTCGTAGCCAGACGCTCTAATCCACTGAGCTAAGGGCGCATTCAATCGACTTCACAAGATTACCTGAAAGCAGTGGGGCTGACAAGCCGCCAGGCCAACCATTCAGGAACTACCAACTGACTCGGGTATCTGAGCGGGGAGGATGGGATTCGAACCCATGAACGACTTTTACATCGTTAACCGCTTAGCAGGCGGCCCCAATCGTCCTCTCTGGCACCTCCCCGAGGGGCGAAGTCATTACTTCTTCACGGCCGAATTGTTAAGGCGGAGGGAGAGGGATTCGAACCCCCGGTGAGCTTGCACCCACTACGGTTTTCAAGACCGTCGCAATCGTCCACTCTGCCATCCCTCCGGGAACTGCCGAAGGCGCAAGCCAGAAGTATAGCATGGGCAGTGGGGGGCGTCAAAGTCTGACGACCCGCCGATCGGCCCGCTCTCAGGCCAAGGGCGCAAAGGTCAGGTCGCGAACTTCCAGCCATTGCGTCTGGCTTGTCGGCAGCGTGCCCCATCCCACCCGGCCGCGAGGGGTCAGGACCATGTACTGATTGTCGATCCAGCAGACGAAGCCGAGCGGCCCGTGTGGGCTGTGCGGCGTGTCGTGGACAAGACGGCCGTCCACGTAAAAGCGGCACCGATCCGCCAGCCACAGAAGCTCATACTCATGCCACGCCGTCATCGGACTGTCCAGCGGGGCGAAGCTGATGGCCAGCCGGCGGCGGATGGCGGGCCAGACCGCGCGGCGCAGCGGGCCGGCCTGGTTGGCGAGCAGCGCCAGCGGGGCGAGCGGAGCGATGGCCAGCGCCCCCGGTTTCGCCGCATCCACCGTTGCCGCAAACCAGCCACGACCCGGCCCCTGCTCCGCGAAGGGCAAATCTGACGGGGCGGAGGCGAAGAAGAACCACGTCGCCTGGGGCAGGGCAACGCCGCCGACGCTGGGGTCGGCGAATGGCGCGTTCCAGAAGCCAAAGCCCGCTGTTCCCTGCAGGTCGGCGGGGGTGTGGGAGAAGCGGGCGGCCAGGCGCATCCCAACGCCCGGTCGCCACGGAAACTGGCTGCGCTTGCGGTGCAGACCGTAATCATCGAACTGGGCATCGGCGTAGCCGGCGGTGGTGGCGGGGAGGATGAGCCGGCGCGGTGGGTCTTCCTCCACTACGCCGCCGTTGAGTTCCAGCTTATGCCAGGTGGCCTGCGATGGGTGATCGCTCATGCTGCGACATTTCCTTGCTTTGTGCCATTGGTCAGCCAAGGTATAATAGCATGTTTACCGGCTGGGTCAGTTGGCGTTGTATGCCTGAGCTGTGACCAGCCACCTTGTTTAGGAGAGATACCATTTATGGAGATTACCTGGTATGGCATGAGTTGCTTCCGTTTGACGGAACGCAAACTGGCCACCGTTGTGACCGACCCGTACAAGCCCTCGTTGCTGGCAGCGGACCTGAAGCTGAAAGCGGATGTCGTCACTGTCAGCCACGACGCGGACGGACATAACTACACGGCGGCCGTCAGCGGCTATGAGCATATCCTCGATGGCCCGGGAGAGTACGAGATCGGCGGCGTGTTCATCACTGCCATTCCGACGCCCAGCCACAGTGATGAGTTCAACAACGTCGTCTTCATGTTCGACTTCGGTGGAATCATTGTGGCGCATCTGGGTGATATCGGCTCGGTGCCGTCCCAAAAGCAGATTGAGGCGCTGGAGATGGTCAATGTGCTGCTGGTGCCGGTCGGCGGCGGTACAAGTCTGAGCGCGGCCGGCGCATCCGAGCTGGTTTCAATGATTGAGCCGAACTACGTGGTCCCTATGCATTACAGCTTGCCGAAGCTGAAGGTCGAGCTGGAAGGTACCGACCGTTTCCTGAAAGAGATGGGCGTCACTGAACCGACTGAAGAAAGCAGCCTGAAGATCGGCAGCGTGTCGTCACTGCCCCAGGAGACAGAAGTCGTCCTGCTGACCCCCAAGCTATAAGCCGCACCCTCACGCCCTGAGCGTGAACGATGGGTCAGCTGTGGCTGCCACGGCTGACGAGAGTAGACAGCACGCAATTATGACTGGAAAGCTGATCTTACGTTGGGACATCCAGCCCGAAACCGAGTCGGACTACTTCGAGTTTCTGGTCCATGAACTGATTCCCGGTATGCAGAAGTTGGGCCTGAGTGATATTCAGGTCTGGTACACGGCGTATGGGGAGTGTGAGCAGAAGATGACGGAGGGAACGGCCGCTTCGGCCGATGACGCAGTGCGTATTCTCCAGTCAGAGGCGTGGGGCGAACTGCTCCAGAAGCTAGAATCGTATGTAGATAACTATGACCAGAAGGTCATCGAGGGCACGCGCGGCTTCCAGATTTAGGGGCTGCGACTAGCTTTCCGCGCTGGACGAAGAACTGCTGGTCGACTTTTCGCTGCTTTTGCTGTCGCTGCTTTTGCTGTCGCTGCCTTTGCTTTCGCTGCTGCTGCTGCTGTCGCCGCTGTCGCTGCCGGAACTGCCTTCGCCGGACTTGGACGAACTGGAAGATTTCCCGCCGTTGGCCCGACTGGTCCGATTGTCGGTCACGTAGAAGCCGCTCCCCTTGAAGACCACACCAACCGACGTAACCACGCGCCGTACATCCCCCCCACATTCCGGGCACTCTGTAAGCGCGTCGTCCACCATTCGCTGGCGAACGGTGAATTCATGATCACATTGGTTGCATCTGTATGTATATTGGGGCATTAAGCAAACACCTTGGCGTCACCGCAGACGAGTCGATTGGCTCGATCACCGATCGTATTTCTCCAATCGACGATTGTAACCAACCTTAATTGTTGTGACAAACCTTCTCAAGCATAGCAGCAGCGCATAAAAATCAGGTTAGCGCTGGCAATCTGGTGCAGGTTTCCCCAGCAATCCGGTCACGCCTCTGCCAATTGGCACAGGCGCTCCATGTCGCGCAGCTCGATCTGCTTGCGGCCAATGTGAATAAGGGACTGATTCTTGAACTCGTTCAACGTCTGCGTTACGGTCTCGCGGTAGGTGCCCAACATTTCGCTCAGGTCCTGATGGGTGTAGCCGGAGACGAGATTCTCGGGCGGCGTCTCCGCCCCGATCTGCAGCAGCAGCGCCGCCAGCCTTGCCGGAATGCTCTTGAAGGCGATATCCTCCAGATGTTCCTCCAGTTGAACGACCCGCTCGCTCATCGTTTCCATGAAACGGAAAGCGACGTCCGGCTTCTCGCGCAGCAGCCGCTCGACGTCGTGGCGTCCCATGACGCACAGGACGCACGCATCCACGGCCTCGGCAAAGGTGTTGTGCATGCCCTGGCCAACCAGCGTCATCTCCCCGAAAATTGCTCCCGGCCCAAGCACCGCCACCACCAGCTTCTTGCCGTTTGGGGCCAGTCGATAGAGCTGCACACGACCCTTCTTGAGTAGGAAGAGGACTTCGCCGCTGTCTTCGGGCATATAGAAGATCTTGCCGGCTCGACAGGTGGACATGGCTACTTGCCGGTCCATCTCGGCCAGCTCCTGGGGATTCAGATCGCGAAACACCTGGATCATCGACAAATAACTCAGCTTCTCTGCTTGCATAGCTTTCCCCTTTCGGGTACGCGCCCCGCATCTCGCGTCCCGCTGCTGAACGCAAACCGCCTGATTAGGTGGACGGTTTGGCGGCCGTCATCCTTACGTGATCAGACGCTCTGCTGTCGATACTCTTTGGAGGAGCAGCCCTATGCGGCGATTGCTTCTTCAAGCAGAAGGCGGAGGCGGCGTGGGGTAGGGTTGCCGAGGGAGATGATGCGGCCGTTCAACAGGAACGTGGGCGCGGCAAAGACGGTGTCCGGGTGCGGTTCGCGTCGCAAATCGCTGAACTTGAAGCGCACTGTGGGAAAGGACGGCTGCAGCGATTCAACGATGCGATACGACTCGGCGCACGACCAGCACAACTCATCGACGTAGATCTGCAAGGTAACCATACGGCCTACTTTAGCAGAGCGGCGGCGGGTGGGACGTAATCTGCGGTACAGTCGGCCAGGCCGATGCCGATCAGACTGCCGCTGGCAATGTGAAGCTGACCTGCGCTCCGCCATCCGGCCCGTTGGCGGCCGTAATGGTGCCGCCGTGGGCTTCCACCAATCCCTGGGCGATGGCCAACCCCAGTCCGGCGCCTCCGGTCGAGCGCGTGCGTGCCGGTTCGCCCCGATAGAACTGCTCGAAGATGTGTGGCAGATCGTTCGGCGCGAAGCCCGATCCGCTGTCCCGTACGGTGACCGTCACGACGTCGCCCGTGCGGCTTGCCTGGACATCGACTGTGCCGCCTTCCGGCGTGTGGCGCAGCGCATTGCCGCACAGATTGTTGAGCACGCGGGAAATCTTCTCCGGACTCATCGGCACGGGGTCGATGTCGCCTGCTACTGACCCGGTCAATGTGATGGATCGCTGCTGGGCCAGCGGCTGGAAGCTCTCCAGCGCGTCAGAAATGAGGTCGCTCAGAGAGGCTGGAGTCAACTCAAGCTTCAGGCCGCCCGCGTCAAGTTGGGCCAACTCGAACAGATCCTCAATGAGCGTATTCAAGGCGCGTACGTCGGTGCGTATGGTGTGATAGTAGCGCTGGACGCTTTCCGGGTCGGTCACCATGCCGTCATAGAGCGCCTCGACGCGCACCTGGATGCTGGTCAAGGGGGTGCGCAAGTCGTGGGAGGTCCAGGCGATTAGGTTGCGGCGCAGCGCGTCCAGCTCTTGCTGCTGATCGGCCGCTGCCTGGAGCTGCGAGGCCATTTCATTGAAGGATTGGCTGACCCTGGCCACTTCGTCGCGGCCGTGGACCGGAACGCGGGCCGACAGATCCCCGGCTGCCAGCAGGTCGGCCGTATCAGCCACCTGGCGCAGGCCGTCGGTGACGCTGGCGGCAACGAACAGGCCGTATGAGGTAGCGATGATGGCGGCGAACAGGAGCAGCACGCCGCTCAGAATGAGATCATGCTCGCTGAAAAACATTTGGCGCTGCATGACCCAGACGTTGAACAGCGTCAGGACGGCCGCCCAAATGTAGGTGGCGATCAGCGTCAGCAGCAGCGAGGACGAGCGGGCCCAGCCGCGCCGGTAGAGCCAGTAGCCGAGGCCGACCGACAGGACGGAAGTGACGGCCAGCGTACCTACCAGCGTGGCTACTTCGGCCAGGGGCGGGGCCATGAGACCCCACAGCAGCAGACCGGCCACGGCCAGCGCCAGAACAATGCCAATGGCCAGGATGCGCCACGGGGCCTCGCGGAACCAGTTGGCGAAGCGATTGCTGCCGGGTGTTAGTGCCGTTTGCATCAGGCGGCTGCTCCCGGCGGCTCAAAGCGATAGCCCACGCCCCACATCGTCAGGAGGCAGACCGGGTTGCTTGGGTCCGCTTCGATCTTCTCTCGCAGGCGGCGGATGTGGACCGTCACGGTGCTTGGGTCGACATAGTCCGAGAAGCCCCAGACGTTTTCCAACAGTTGGTCGCGCTTGAAGACCTGGCGGGGATGGCTGGCCAGGAACCAGAGCAAGTTGAACTCTGTGGCCGTCAGCTCGACCAGTTTCCCGCGCACGGTGACTTCGCGCGTGTTCGGATCCAGCCGCAGGTCGCCGTAGTCAATAGGCGACGCTTCAACGACGTCACGCGCTTTGCCGTAGGTGCGGCGCAAGACCGCCTTCACGCGGGAGACAAGCTCGGCCGGTGAGAATGGCTTGGTGACGTAATCATCAGCTCCCAGTTCCAGCCCGTAGATCCGGTCGGTCTCCTGGCTGCGAGCGGTCAACATGATGACCGGCACATCAAGCGTCGGATTCTCGCGCATGCGCTTGATAAGGGTCAGGCCGTCGATATGGGGCAGCATGACGTCGAGGATGACCAGCGACGGCCGGGACGCCTGCATGGCCACCAGGGCATCGGTTCCGTTGAGTGCTGTACGCACATGGAACCCTTCGCGCTGCAAATAGAGGCTGACGACCTCCACGACTGATGGTTCATCGTCAACCACCAGGATGTCGTTCGGTTCGGCTGTGTTCTGAGTCATGGCAGTTTCCTTATCCTTAAGTTTAGCCAATCAGTTGTTACAGCGGGATTACAGGTTGGCGTGCGGGTCAGATGATGAACATCGCGTCGCCGAAGGAGTAGAAGCGGTAGCGGGCATCGATGGCGGCATCGTACGCTCTGCGGCTGAACGCGTGCCCGGCGAAAGCAGAAACCAGCATCAGGAGGCTGGAACGGGGCAGGTGGAAGTTTGTGATCAGCCCATCCACCGCACGAAAGACGTAGCCGGGCGAGATGTACAGGTCGGTGTGGCCCTCGAACGCGGCCACCGGTTTCCAGGGGCAGAGGCCGCTGGTCTCTCCGTTGGCGTCGCGCTGGCTGATCGTTTGCAGAGTACCGCCAATGCCCGCAGACCGCAGAGCGGCCGTTTCCAGCACGCGCATGGAAGTCGTGCCGACAGCGATCAGTCGCCCGCCGGCCAGCTTCGCCTCGTTGATGCGCCGCGCCGCTTCGGGGGGCAGCGTTGCCCATTCGCTGTGAATCGTGTGGTCGCTAATCTGGTCTACGGCCACCGGCTTGAATGTGTCCAGACCAACATGGAGCGTGCATGTCTCAAACAGCACGCCCTGTTCGCGTAAGGCCAGCAGCAGCTCCGGCGTGAAGTGCAGCCCGGCTGTGGGCGCGGCGGCCGAACCGGGCGGGCGGGCGTAGATCGTCTGGTAGCGCTCCGGGTCGTCGAGCGTCGTATGGATATAGGGCGGCAGGGGCGTGGAGCCCACGCGCTCCAGCCACGACTCAACCGGTTCGCTGAACCGCAGCTCGCGCACGGATCCTGCCTCTTCACCCATGATGGTGGCCGTCAGGGTCGTCGGGCTGCCATCCGGGTCGTCGATGGTGATGGCCGCGCCCGGGCGCACGCGATGGCCGCCGACCATCGCCTGCCAGTCAGTGGCGCTGCGTCGTTCCAGCAGCAGCAACTCGACCGAGCCGCCAGTCGGCTTGCGACCGTGCAGCCGGGCGGGGATGACGCGCGTGTTGTTGGCGACCACGATGTCGCCGGGCCGCAAGAAGGTGGTCAGGTTGCGAAATGTGTGATGGCTGATCGTCTGGGTGGCCCGCTCCAGAACCATCAGCCGGCTGGCGTCTCGCGGCGAAACCGGCTCCTGCGCGATCAGCTCAGGAGGCAGGTTGTAGTCAAACTCAGACGTCTTCATGGGACGGGTCGGCATCGGCAGGGTCGCCATTGTCGAGCGTGTGACGCATCTTGTCCAGGTACGCTTGCTCCAGATCAATGCCGGTGTAGTTGGCCAGCTTGAGCACATAGGCCAAAAGGCTGGCCAACTCCTCACGGAGGCCGCTGCGGTGACGGGCGACAGCTTGCAGCTGGGCTTCCATGGCCGCCAGTCCGCTCGCTTCCAGCCGCCTGCTCTCCAGCCCAATCTGCAGCAGTTCGGTCGCCACCTCGCCCACTTCCTCGATCAGGGCGACGTAGTTGAAGAACAGGTCAGGGTTAAAACCGTTGCCGGAGTCCAGCTCGCGATGGAACTGCTGGAAAGTGGCTACGCGTCCTTGCTCCAGCGTTTCCAACTGGGTCCGGGCGCGTCCGGCGCTGCCGGACTCCATCTCCTGCAAGGTGGCGTCGATGCGCTCCACCACTTCGTCCAGGTGTTCCGGATGCGAGAGGTAGTCCAGGTCGTTGGTGTCGATGGTCAGCACCGGAACATCGCCCAGGCGTGACAGCCACGCGTCGTAGGCGGCCGCCACCTGGCGGATGTACTCTGGATCCATATCCCGTTCAAACGGCCGGTCGCGCAGGGCGATACGGCGCATGATGACCTCATGGTCGGCCCGCAGAAAGACGATCAAGTTGGGCTTGGGGATCTTTTCGCCGAGAGCAGCATGGACACGGCCGTACATGGCCAGCTCATCGTCCTTCAGATTGAGCCAGGCAAACAGCTCGTCCTTGGCGAACGTATAGTCGGAGATGAGCATGCCCCGGCGCAGGGCGGGGGGGATGGCCTGATACTGTTGGTGATAGCGGCTCAACAGGAAGAAGAGCTGGGTCTGAAAAGCGTAACGCTCCCGGTCCTCGTAGAACACTGGCAAGAACGGATTGTCCTCGACGACTTCCATCAGGATCGACGCTTCGTAGCGGGCCTGGAGCATCCGGGCCAGCGTCGTCTTGCCGACGCCGATGACGCCTTCGATAGCGATGTAACTGTGGGGATTGACAGACATACTCGGGTTACCTGATTTGTTGGGCCAGGTCGTTTTGCAGCAAGGCGACCTGGTTTGGTTTATCGGCATCCATGGCGATCTCGGCATCTTCGCTGAGCAAGATCGTCACCGATTGGCCGGTGGCACGCTCGGCAGTTTGCTGCACATCGGCAAGCGTGAGGCGTTGGAACAGCATGCGCAGCAAGACGCGCCAGCCGACCAGCTGGGCAATGCGCCAGGGTTGCTTGCGGGCGGCCGTAACGGCTTCGTATAGTGTTTGCTGGCTGTCGATGGCTGCCAGCGTGGCCATGATCAGATCGCCGCCCGCCACTTCCAGGTCACCCAATCGGGTGTAGGTGCGGGCACTGTCCGGGAAGCGGGCCTCTATCACGTCGCGGGTGACGAAGTTGTAGTAAATATCTTTGTCCCACGGGTGGCAGGCAGCGTGGAAGCGGTCGACGATAGGGCCGGTGATGGTGGGGATGTCGGCCGACGCGCCCATGACAATGGTCGTGTCCGGCCAATGCTGCCGAATGTAGGCTGCTCCCGCCATCACATTGGCCAGCATGGAGCCGTCATCAGACAGGTAGTGGAGAGGGAAGTCGGACGGCACGCCGGCTGCTTCTGCGTCTTCTCGCTCCAGACCGACGATAACGATCTCATCGACCGCGTCGGCTGCGGCCAACGCTTCCAGCACCCAGGCGACCATCGGGCGCCCGGCCATTTCCAGCAGCGCTTTAGGGCGGCCGTTTGTCAGGGTGAAAAGAGGATCGTCCGGCTGGCTCACTCCGCCGGCAAGTACCAGGCAATGCATGGTTCGTTTTGGCTAGCGCAAAAAAGGTCACGGTCATTTTACCGGCTTTGGTGACCAGCCCCAAAAAGCCGGCGTCCGGATGTGACGGCGACTCTTCTACCGCCCTGAAACAAACGGCACAAAGAGTTGAATCTCGTCCAGCGTCAGGCGATTGTAGGCCGACAGAACATCGATTCGTCCCCAGCCATAGACCTGATTCGGTATCTGCTCTCCCGTGATGCCACCGCACGCCTGGTCTGCCGCCCGAGGCACGGCTGATTCGTTGAGCAGTGTTTCGATCGCCTCAACATCACCTGCCAACGAGGGGTCGGCCGAGATAATCAGAGCGACCGCGCCGGCCACATGGGGGGCGGCCATGCTGGTGCCGGAGAGCAGACCATAGCCGCCGCCGGTCGTCGTAGAGCGTATGCCGACGCCAGGGGCGCTGACATCGGGCTTGAGCAGGCCGTCGGGCGTAGGTCCCCGACTGCTGAACCCGGCAATGGTGTCGGTGAAATCTGTGGCTCCGATGGTATAGGAGGCATCGTAGACAGCGGCGGGCGTCGTCACCGTGCCGCAGCTGGTGCCGCTGTTGCCCGCCGACTGCACCGTAACGATGCCCGCGGCCCGCACTGCCTCGACCACGTCCTGCAAGACGGTCTGGACGGTGCAGCCTTCGACCGTGGGGCAGCTCCACGAATTGTTGACAACGTGGGGTGCAGCGTTTGGATCGCCATCGATGAACGGGTCGCCGCCAAACGGATAGGGGGCGATGAACCATTCGAAGCATTCGGCATAGGTGGCGGGTGTGCCCCAGCCATCTTCCATGTTGCGGCATCCGATCCAGCTTGCCCCGGGGGCCACGCCGGTCGGATCATCGTCGGGCGGGTCGCCGGCCATGGTGCCCATCGTGTGAGTGCCATGCGTCTGGTCATCGCACGGCTCGACGACGTTGTAGCCGCAGCGGTTGCCGCTGGCTGAAAGCGGGTTCTCTTCATGGATGGCGTCGTGCCAGTTGCGGTTGTGGTCGGCTGTCGCGCCGTCCCAGCCGCGATAGGCAGGTTGCAAGGCCGGGTGGGTCCAGTCATAGCCGGTGTCTTGGCCACCAATGACGACGCCTTGGCCGGTAATGCCCCTGGCCCACAGGGCGGGGGCGTTGATCTGGGTCAGGTTCCAGAGCAAGTCGGAGGGTGCGGCTTCGCTGCGTGACTGCGGCGGGGTGGGCGGCAGCTCGTGGCGGGACGGCGTATTTTCGTAGATGAAATCGACCGCCGGCTGCAGGGCCAGCGTCCGCAGCAGCGTCCGACTGCCGCGTACCAGGATCATGTTCTGTACCCAGAAGCGTTGGTAGTTCGCGCCAGATTGGTCAAGTAAGGCGATGAGCGGCGTCTGGGTTGCGGAAGCAGTGGCGCGCAGCTGACGATAGACGTGGGCACCTTTCGCTTCCTTTGTGGGCAGGTCGTCCGCGCCGCTTAGGTCAGCTCGTGCCGAGAGCACGACAAGGAAGACGGTCTCGGCGGTCTGATTGCGGCTGTCGAGCTGGGCCAACACCCCAGGATCGACGCGCGTTTGCCACATGGCGGCCGAACTGGCCTGGACGCCTGCTGTCAGCAGCGCCGCGAGAAAGACAAGCAACAGGACGAGTCGAAGATGTCTCATAGGAGGGTGGCCTAAGCCGAATGCCGATCAACCTGATCGGTCGTTGGCTCCGCTCAGCAGAACCAGTCTTCGGTCAGTCGGGGCGGGGGAAGGTCGGGCACTAACGGCCGCTCCCAATGTGGTGTGGGCCGCCCGGCCATCTGGAAGGCGGCCGCTTCGATGGCGGCAAACGCCTCATACGGATCGTCGTCGGCCCGTTCGGCAATGGCAGCCACCCGTTTCTGCAGCTCATCGACACACGGGTCGGGGTTTTGCCAGCGCCAGGTGAGGTTGGCGGCGTCCAGCGGACCCAGCCACCGGTCGGAGTCTGGTGTGTCGAGCAGCGCACTGCGCGGCGGCACGAGCAAGCGGATAGACAGCTGCACCGCTGGCACATGTTGGATAAGGTCGCGTTCCCGGATCCAGGTTAACAGGTCGATGTAACCGTCGAGCGTGGTCCACGGCGTGAACGGCAGCCACGTCGGCTGCACCGGGATGCCGGCGGAGGCCATGACCTCCAGCGCCGCGTCCATATCGGCCGCGGTGTGTCCCTTGTTGAGCTGCGCCAATATGGCGTCGTCGATCGTCTCGAAGGCGGAGATGACGAAGCTGGCGCCCAGCCGGCCCATCTCATGCATCAGGTCGGGGTGCTGCAGAATGTGTTCGACCTTGGTGGTGAAGTCGAAGGTGACGTCCGGGTGAGCGGCGTGGAGCGCCTGCGCCACGGCCCGCGCATGGCCCGGCCCGTTCACGAAGTCGGGGTCACCAAAGGTGATGTGGCGGGCGCCTGCTGCCACCTGCTGCTGAATGTCGGCCATCACAGTCTCGTGTGGCATGACAAAGAAACGGCCGCCGTAGACGGGCACCACTGGACAGTGACGACAGGTGTGCAGACACCCCCGTGTCGCTTCCACATAGCCGGATAGCTTCGCCTCGCCCGCGTGCATGTAATGGGCGTACTCTCGCAGCGGCGGCAGGGTGCTTCTATCGGGTGCGGGCAGTTTGAGGCGGGCCAGGGTCGGGGTCGGGTCGAGCGAACCAGTGGATGAGCCGGCCTCATCGCCCAGCGTCTGGCGCACCTGGTCCAACAGCTCAAGCTCGGTCTCGCCAGCCAGGACGGAGTCGGCCAGGTCGTCGAGTATCAGGCCCGCGTTCAGATAGGCGTACAGGCCGTAGAAGCAGATGTGGGCGTCCGGGTTGGTGGCACGTACACGCTCGGCCGTTTGCAGTCCGAGGCGCATCGCTGTGTGCATGGGAACGGCAATGCCTACGAACCGGGCTTGTTCAACGGCGCGGTGCGGGAACGGTTCAACCGACAGGTCGACCGTAGTCACCGACACGTCGTTCTGCCGCAGCACAGCCGCGGGCCATGCCAAACTGAGCGGCTGGTGTCCCATCTCGTAACACGCCAGCAGGACGACGTCGCTGTGGGGATCGGTCACAAAGTGCGCCTACTTGCGGGCTGGGCCGCCCTTGCCGCCGCCCACGGGAGCGCCGCCCAGGCTCGCGTCCTCACCTTCGCCAAACAGGAAGGCGGTCATTTGCGTGAACAGGAACTCCTGTGCCCGCGAGTCGGCCATGTTGAGGCCGTAATGGTTGATGACGAGCGTCGCTTGTTCCTGCCACATGCTGTAGGCGTAGGCTGAAATCTCGTTATAGATTCGCTCGCCCAGTTCGCCGGGGAAGGGGGGGCGGTCCAGGGCCGGCAGCTCCTGACCAAGCTTGGCGCAGTCGACGACAGTAATAGTTTTAGTTTCTCTAGCCATAGTCTCCTAGTGTATCCTACAGTTTCAGTTTATGCCGGGGAAAGGCGCGGGGCAACGTCGCGCCGGGATCCTCATTGGCGCTTAACGCCAGTCGATGTCGTGGCTATAATGGCGGTTATGGTCGAAAGCAGTCTGTCCGACCGGGCAGCCAACCCATTACGCATACTCTTCCTGGGCCTGCCCGGCGTGATGGCTGAGGTCATCTTGCACGGGCTGCTCTCCCGGCAGGCCTGTATTGCAGCGGTGGTCACGCCGCTGGCGTCGGTCCCCCAGCTCGTGCCGGCGCGACACGACGGGCTGATCCCGATTCGGCCGCCAGGTCACCTGGAGCTGCAAGTTGCCGGGCCGGAGCTGCGCCGCACGCTGCCCGCTATCGCCTGGGAAGCAGACGTGCCGCTTTACGCCGCCGGCCCGCTGCGCTCGCCCGATGTGGCCAGCGCACTGCGGGCGATCGCTCCTGACATTGCCGTTGTCACCTGTTACTCACAAAGAATCCCGCACGAGGTGCTGGAGATACCCAGACTGGGTTTCCTCAACGTCCATCCGTCGCTGCTGCCCGCTTATCGGGGTCCTGCACCAGCGTTCTGGCAGTTTCGCGATGGAGCGGCCGACTTTGGTCTGACAGTCCATTTCATGGATGAGGCGTTCGACAGCGGCGATATCGCGGCCCAGGCGATGGTGGAGATGCCGGCAGGAATCAGCGGGCCGGAGGCAGATGAGCGGTTGGCGCTGGCGGCCACGTCCCAACTCGTCCGGGTGCTGGATGAACTGGCTGAAGGCGTCCACCAGCGCCATCCGCAGTTGGGTCCCGTCACCGCCGCGCCCTGGCCGGAAGACGACGACTTCTCCCTGCCGGTGACGTGGACTGCGCGGCGTGCCTTCACCTTCATTCGCGGCACGCAGGAGTGGAATCGGCCGTATCGGGCAGCAACAGCGGACGGAGCGTTGATTCTCACTGCCGCTACCAGCTACGAAGATGATGGTCAGATGAAGGTGCCGTTCCGGGTAGAAGGTGAACAGCTCTGGATCCGCTTCAGCCGGGGCGTGCTGCACGCCACCGGCCACCGCGAGGTCGGGCTATGAGCGTGCGTCGGGCTGGCCGCGGGACGGGTGTGTTGATGGCCTGGCTTTGTGCCCTGCTGGCGCTGCTGCTGGTCGGAGCCACGCTCCAGGCGACTCGCAGCCGCGATGTGACAGCCGCCGAGTCACCGCTGGTCGTGATCGATGCTGTCTATGCCGACAGCTACGAACTCAACGATGCCGATGAGGCGATTGGGCTGCGCAATGTGACGACCGGGCCTGTGGACATGGGTGGCTGGTATCTGACAGATGGCGGCACGACACGAGCGGTCATTCCGCCTGGTACGATCCTGCTGCCGGACGTACTGTTCTGGATCACGCGCGACAAGGCCGCTTTTGAGCGGCAGTTTGTGCGCCCGGCTGACCTGGAAACGGCCGTCTGGCCCGGCTATGCCAACGCGGGCGACGAGGTGCTGCTTTACGACGCCAGCGACAACCTGGTGGACGGGGTGGTCTATGGTGGCGACCCGCGCGAGCAGGTGGGCTGGTTCGGCCCGCCGATCGAAGCTTACACCATCGCCGGCAGCTTCGCCGCCGAGGGCCAAATTCTGTTCAGACGGCGCGACCCGCAGACCGGCCAACCCGTGCCGGACTCCGACCGGCAGCAAGATTGGGCGCAAACGATGGGCGACCCCATTGACGGCCGTCAGGTGCGGTACCCTGGTTGGAACAGCGATGCCTACTTCTTCCCGCTGCAGATCAGCGCCGCCTCCACGTTGACCATTGCCGTTGCGCCGGACAACAGCTACGAAGCGGTGGTCGATTTCATTCGCTCGGCCCGGACGTCGATTCGACTGGCCTCGCTGACCATTGAACATCCGGGCATCATGGACGAACTGGCGGCCGCGGCAGGGCGAGGCGTGGCCGTGACGGCGCTGCTGGAAGGCGGGCCGGTTGGCGGGCTGAGCGATCAGGAGCGGTATCTCTGTCGCCAGCTCTCCCTGGCCGGTGGCGCGTGCTGGTTCATGATCAGCGACGCCGACAACCGCATCCATGACCGGTATCGCTTCATGCACGCCAAGTACATCGTGGTCGACAGAGTGCGCTCTGCCATCAGCACCGAGAATTTCAGCCTCAACAGCCTGCCCGCCGATTCCAAAATTGATGGCACCTGGGGCCGGCGAGGTGTCGTCTTGTTTAGCGATGCGCCGGAGCTGGCTGCCCATCTGGAGGCGTTGTTCGCCGTTGATCGCGATCCGCGCCATCTGGATATCCGGCGTTGGGAACCGGACGATCCCGTCTACGGTCCGCCACCGCCGGGCTTCCTGCCGGTGACCAGCTCAGGCGGGATCACGTACACCGTGCGCTACGCGGCGCCATTTGTCGTGGATGGGTCTTTGACGTTGGAGCTGACCCAGTCACCGGAGAACAGCTTGCGGGCAGCCGACGGCCTGCTGGGGCTGGTCACCCGGGCGGGGGCAGGCGACACGATTCTGGTCCAGCAGCTGAGCGAACGGGCGCATTGGGGTCCATCGGACGCGGATCCGTTCACCCACCCGAACCCGCGGGTCGAGGCGTACCTGGCGGCCGGCCGCCGCGGCGCAGAGGTGCGGCTCTTGCTGGATGCGTTCTTCGACTATGATCCGGATCATCCCCTGAGCAACGCCGCCACCTGCCGGGCCATCAACGAAGTTGCCCGCCGTGAGAAGCTGGATGTCGTTTGCGAGCTGGGTAACCCGACCGGGTTAGGCATTCACAACAAGATGGTGCTGGCCGAGCTGGATGGGCAGGGCTTCATCCATGTCGGCAGCCTCAACGGTACGGAACTATCCCACAAGGGCAATCGCGAACTGGCCCTCATGGTCCAGTCTGACGCGGCCTTTCGCTATCTGGCAGATATGTTCACCCGTGACCGGCGTCATCTGGCCACGCTGCCGCTGGTTATGGCCGGGGTGCGCGGCCCGGCTCGCCACCTGCTCATCAGCGAGGTCTACTATGATCCGCCCGGCTTCGATGCCGGCGAGTTCGTGGAGATTGTAAACCCGACGATTGCGTCGATTTCGATGGCGGGTTTGAGTCTGGGGGACGCCGTGCGACCGGAGGATTTCGAGGACGTGCGCGTCTTCCCGGTGGGGACGGTGCTGGGTCCGGGCGAGACGCTGGTGGTGGCCACGACTGCATCCGCCTTCGCCCGCCAGTTCGGCTTTCCGCCCGACCTGGAGATTGTCGACAGCGATCCGGACGTGCCGGACATGATCGATGAGCCAGGGTGGGGGGATCCGGAGGCGCTGTTCCAGCTGGGCAACAGCGGCGACGAGGTCATCCTGCGCCGTGGTCTTGAACCGATTGATATGGTCGTCTATGGGGATGGTGAATACCCGGGCGTGGAACCGTGCCCGCTACTGCTACCGCCGAACCGGACGCTGGAACGCTATCCGTACTGGAACGATCGGGATAGCTGTGTCCATGATTTCCGTGGCTGGCCGTTTGCCAATCCGGGTCAATTGCCAGACGGCCAGCGCACGGAAGTTCAAGGGGTACTAACTGCTTTCAGTCAACAGCCGGTCAATCTCACCGCGAATTTCAGTCAGATCATCCAGCCGTAGATAGACAATCGCATAGCGGATGTAGGCGACCAGGTCGAGCTCTTTCAGCTTGCGAATGGTCATATCGCCCACTACGCGACTGCGTACTTCTTCCTGGCCCAGGCGCTGCAGCTCTGCTTCAATCTCGCCGGCGACACGTTCAATGTCGGCCGCCGAAATCGGACGCTTGGCGCAGGCAACGCGGATGCCGGAAAGGAGCTTGTCTCGCGAGAACGTCTCACGAGTGCCGTCTTTCTTGACAAGCATCGGCGTGGCCAGGATCGGCCGCTCATACGATGTAAACCGCTGGTCACAAGAGGTGCAGACGCGACGCCGTCGCGTTCCACCCCGCTTGTCATGACTGGTGTCAATGACCTGCGTCTTGGCATAATGACAGTATGGACAGCGCACGGCCTCTTGCCTCCATGACTACGTATAGTGATGATGTGACCTACCCTTCGGGAAGGCCAATGACGGGTCAACTACCCCAATATATGGGGATAATGCCGGTCAATATATCATGGAGGCCAGATATGGACAAGAGCGAATTAGCTGCGCTTGCGCAGAAACGCCGGGATGTCCAGATTGTTGAAGCGGTATGCCTCCTGTGTGCCTGGCTGCTCCTGCGGTGCAGGCGGCGCGGGCTCATTCGCCGCCTCGACCGACGCGGTTTCGCGCATCGGCTGGCGGGTCGGCATCGGGCGCGGCGCCTGGGTGGTGCTGGGGGCTGATCCAGCCATGTACCGCAGCGGCACCGTGTGCTCGAAGCCGGTGGCGATGACCGTGATCCGAATCTTGTCTTCCAGCTTCTCGTCGATGACGGCACCAAAGATGAGGTTGACATCCGGGTGTGCCGTCTCGCGGATGATGGCCGCGGCCTGATTGATTTCGACCAGGGTCAGGTCATTCCCGCCGGTTACGTTGAACAGGATGCCCCGCGCGCCGTCGATGGTCACATCGAGCAGGCGGCTGCTGAGCGCTTCGGTCGCCGCCAGACGGGCACGGTCCTCGCCCGTTGCCTCGCCGACTGCCATCAGCGCGGCGCCGCCCAGGGACATGATCGACTTGACGTCTGCAAAGTCAAGGTTGATCAGGCCGGGTACGGTGATCAGCTCGCTGATACCCTGGATGCCCTGGCGCAGAATGTCATCGGCCATGCTGAACGAATCGAGCAGGGAGATGCGCTTGTCGGCCATTTCCAGCAAGCGGTCGTTGGGGATGACGATGAGGGTATCGACCTGCTCCTTGAGCTGCTCGATGCCCGTTTCGGCCGCCCGAGACCGTTGCGTCCCTTCGAATGAGAAGGGGCGGGTGACAACGCCGATGGTCAGCGCGCCGGATTCGCGGGCCGCCTTGGCCACGACGGGCGTTGCGCCCGTGCCGGTGCCGCCGCCCATGCCCGCTGTCACGAAGACCATGTCCGACCCTTGCAAGGTCTGGGTGATCTCTTCCAGCGACTCTTCCGCTGCGCGGGTGCCCACGTCGGCGCTGCCGCCAGACCCGAGCCCGCGGGTGGTGCGGTCGCCGATGGCGATGCGCACGGGAGCCTTGCTGCCCAGCAGCGCTTGTTGATCGGTGTTGATCGCGACGAATTCGACGCCGGCGATGTTCTCACTGATCATGCGGTTGACGGCATTGTTGCCCCCACCGCCTACGCCAACAACCCGGATCAGGGCCGAGCTTTCGGCCTCCGGCATTCTCTGCACTTCCCGACCTCTGTACTCTGAACTCATGTTATTACCCCTCTACTTGAAAATGACAGTAAACCTCTTGAACATTCCTCTACCAATACAACCAGTACCTTGCTACTTATCCGGTAACAGCGTCCGGAAGAAGCCACTTACGCGGCGGCCCCACTCACTCTGCGTGACGCCTCTCGCCTGGTACTGATAGCGATCGGCCGTCGCCCAGCGCAGCAAGCCTACGCTTGTGGCGTAAGCCGGACTGTGGAGCGCCTCAACCATGCCCACGATATTGTGGGGGGTGGCAACACGCGCGGGCACGCCCAAAACGCGCTCGGCCACCGTTGTAATCCCGCGCAGCTGCGCGGTTCCGCCGGTTAGCACGATGCCAGCCGGTAACAGACCATCATATTCGGACAGCTGGATCTCTTTAAGGATCAGATGGAAGATCTCCTCCACCCGCGCCTCAATGACCTGCGCCAGATCCTGACGTCCTACCTGAATCTTCTCGCCACCAAATGGCTCGACAGTGAAGACAAACTCCGGGTCAATCTCTGCCGGGCGACAGTCACCGTACTGGATCTTGACCCCTTCTGCTACGTCGAACGGCGCCCGAAGGCCGATGGCGATGTCGTTGGTGATATGGGAGCCGCCGATAGGGATGACCTCCGTATGCCACACCGTCCCTTGCTTGTAAAGCGCCAGGTCCGTGGTGCCGCCGCCGATATCCACCAGCAAGACGCCCATCTCTTTTTCCGTCTGCTCCAGCGCAGCCTCGGCTGAAGCCAGCGCGTTCAGCACAAGCTCCTCGCCCTTGATGCCGACGTTCTCCGTGCACTGCTGCAAGTTGAGCAGGGCGGAGGAAGCGGCCGTCACGATGTGGGCCTCTACCTCAAGCCGGTAGCCGTGCATGCCCAAAGGCTGCCGGACGTCATCCTGGTCATCAATCGCATAGTGACGGGGGATGACGTGGACGATGCGCCGGTTGTGGGGCAGGGGAATCGCCTGGGCTGTGTCCAGCGCCCGGTCGATATCCTGGTTGGTGACGCCGGTGTCGTTACGCATGATGGCCGTAATGCCGCGATTGTTGGTCGAGCTGACGTGCTCGCCCGCCATGCTGATCAGCGCCTGCGACAGATGATAGCCCGACGTCTGCTCGGCGGCTTCGACCACGCTGGCGAGCGCGACGCTGGCGGCAGGCACGTCGACGATCATCCCCTTGCGCATCCCGCTCGACGGGCCGATGCCCAGACCGATGATCTGGAGCTGCCGGTCGCGAATCTCGCCAACCAGCGCGCAAATCTTCGTCGTCCCAATGTCAATCCCGAAAATGATTTGTTCCATATCCCACCTCTGCTACGGTGCCGCCTTGTAGAAGGGACGTTCCTGATTGCTGACGCTGATATATTCCGGGCGAATGCCCCGGGCCAACAGGTCTTCCACGACTGTTTCGTAGACAGCCAACTTCTGATGCATATCTTCGCCGGTGCCGAAGTACGCCCGCCAGCCACGGCCGTCCTGGTAACTCAGCCCGCCGGAAGGCCGGTAGTAGAGTTGATCAATATTGGGTCGAAGCTGCCGCAGCTGCAGCGCACCGACCAGCACCGGGTCAGGAAGATAGGTCACTCCCAATACTTCAGGTTCTTCTTCGGCGGCCACAACCTCGTCGCCTGCGTCTTCTTCATCGGCCGCATCCGCTGCGGCCCGATTGGCGCTGGTTGTGGTTGTCGCTTCTAGCGCTTCCGTCGTTCCCGGTCGCGGCGTCACGTCGGACAGCTCCGAGACGATCTGGAGCAGTCCGACCGTCTCCGTACGCGAAGGAATCAGCTTGCCGCTCTCCAATACCCAATACAACTGGTCATCAAGCAGCCACAGCGCCAGCGGAGAGTCCTCACGCACCTGAATCGAAATCTCGTTTGGCCAACGCAGCAACACCTCGGCTGAGTCAACCCCTTCCATCTCGGCAATCGCGTCGGCCGCGCCTTGCGGGTCGGCGGCAAAGATATGCTGGCCCGCTAGCCCGCTCCGTTCGACAATCTCTGTCGGCGGGATGGAGCCGGTGCCTTCGACCGGGATGTAGTTCAGGTAGAAGCGCTGATCCTGGCCGATCAGGAAGAGTGCGTAGACGCACGCCGCCAGAATGGCCAGACTGATCCAGCGGGAGGACAGCACGAAGCGCCGCACGCCCGACAGCGGCTGCCGGATGCGCTGCTGGCTGTTGCGTCGTTTGCGCTTGGAAGCCGTCTTGGGGACAGCCAGGCTGGGCAACGGCGCTGCACTCGCGTTGTAGACGCGACGCAGATCGGGTTGCTTGCGCAGTCGTTTCTTCTTGGATTCTTGCCCGCTCATGAATCGGCCGCTTCCTCTGCTTTCGCTGTCAATTCCGCTACGTTGAATGTCGTTTCAAGGTCTGCCTTCTGTTGATGGCGGTCGAGCGCCAACTGCACCAGACGGTCAATCAGCTCGGCGTATGCGACGCCGCTGGCTTCCCACAACTTGGGATACATCGATATCCGCGTGAAGCCGGGAATCGTATTAATCTCGTTCAAGAACAGCTTGCCGGTGGTGTCGTCCAGCAGCAAGTCGACCCGGCCCAACCCGGCGCAGTCGATGGCTGCATAGGCATGGATGGCCATGTTGCGCACGGTGGCGGCCATTTCGTCCGAGATGGGGGCGGGAATCAATAGTTCGGACTCTTCCTCGCCGCCCGGCTCGATCAGATATTTGGCGACGTAATCGTAGAACGCCCGCCGCGGGCGCACTTCGCCAACCACGCTGGCGGTCGGGGCGTCGTTCCCCAGTACTGCGACTTCCAGTTCGCGCGCCCGCTCAATGCCCTGCTCGACAACAAGACGGCGATCATACCGGGCGGCTTCGGTTAGCCCCGCTTCCAGCTCGGTCCGGTCGGCACATTTGCTGATGCCGACGCTTGAGCCGAGGTTGGCCGGTTTCGTGAAGACCGGATAGGTCAGGTTTGCTTCGATGCGGTCGACGATGGCGGCTGGGTTGGCCAACCATTCTTGCCGTGTCACCAGCAGCCAGGGCAGCACCGGTAAATTGCTGGCGGTCATGACATGCTTGAAAATCGCCTTGTCCATGGCAGTCGCCGAACCGACGACGCCGGCCCCCACATAGGGGATGGCAGCCAGTTCCAGCAGCCCTTGCATCGTGCCGTCTTCGCCATACGGACCGTGCAGCACCGGGAAGATAACGTCCAGTTCCGAGATGACCGACAGCGTCGGGTCGGCTGTGGTCGCCAGCCGCATGAGACCCGGACCGTTGGGGTCGGGGAGCAGGGTGGCGGTGTCGCTTCCGCTGCCGCCTTCGGCCAGCGCTGCCCAGGCGTCGCCCGCCAGCCAGCGGCCGTCGCGAGTGATCCCGATCGGCACGACCTCATAGCGGGCAGGATCGAGCACGCTCATGACAGAGCGCGCCGACTCCAGCGACACGTCGTGCTCGCCGGATCGCCCACCAAAGATGATCCCGATGCGGATCTTGTCTGTACGGTCAATGCTCATGGTTTCGCTCTAGTCGAACGTCCAATCTCCTACGAGCTCTACTTCGAGCTCCATTTCAATGCCGAACTGTTCGCGCACGGTGTTCCACGCCTCAGCAATCAGGGCGCGGACGTCTTCGGCTGTAGCGTCACCGTCGTTGACGAAGAAGTTGGCGTGCTTTTCGGAAATGTGCGCGCCGCCGACGCGAAATCCTTTCAGGCCGGCAGAATCGATCAAATAGCCGGCGTAAAAATTCTCCGGGTTCTTGAACATCGAACCCATGCTCGCTCCGCCGGGCTGGCTTTCCTTGCGGCGGGCCGTGAACCCCTCGGCGCGGGCAGTCAGCACATCGACCGACTCCGACGTCAGCTGCAGTTCGGCCGACAGGACGACGCGGCGCGGGAAGCTATCCCGATGTTCGCGCTTCAGCACGCTGTCCCGGTAGCCGTAGGCCATATCATCGAGGTGGTAGACTTCCACGCCTCGACCTGGCGCCCAGATCGATGCCGATCGGAAGTTGGTCGCGATGTCGGAGCCGTGGGCGCCGGAGTTGCCCACCACGGCGCCGCCTACGCTGCCGGGTACACCAACCGCCCACTCAAGGCCGCCGATGCCTTTGGATATGCACTGCCGCGTCAGGGCAGATAGATTGACGCCGGACTCGGCCGTGCAGACCACGCGCGAGCCGGCAGGCCGGAAGCTGACGTGGCGCGACTTGTTAATGATGAGCAGTCCACTGATTCCGGCATCGGCCACCAGGACGTTGGACCCGCCGCCTAGAATGGTGTAGGGAATTTCGTTGGCGTGGGCCATCTCGACGGCCGCCAGCAGCTCGGCGGCCGAACGGATCGTCAGCAGCAGCTCGGCCGGGCCGCCGACGCGTGAACTGGTGAAGCGGGCCGAAGGCGCATTGACTTGCAGCGCATCACCAAATGATTCCCGTATCGTTTCCACCTTCGTGACTGATGTCGTAAGTTTCATTCCTGCGGATTCCCTCGCTATCCGTTCTGCTGCTGTAAGCTGTCGATAAGTTGCTGCCCTACGATGTTGCCATCGCCGGCGCTCATGGTGACTACGACATCCTCTGGATGAAGTCGCTCCAGAATATAGGTCACTGCTGCCGCCTGCTCACCAATGTGGACCGCTGCGGGATGGTCCATCCGAGCCACGACATCGGCGCTGCTGATGTCGAACGGGTCGGTCTCACGGCTGCGATAGACATCCAGGGCCACGACCCGGTCTGCTTCGTCGAAGCAAGCGGCGAACTGGTCGGAAAGCAGACGCGTCCGGCTAAATGTATGCGGCTGCCAGACAGCCCACAGGCGTCGGCCGGGATATCGTTGACGAGCGGCCGCCAATGTCGCCCTGATCTCGGTGGGGTGGTGGGCGTAGTCGTCGATAACGGTCACACCGTTGACTTCGCCGATGACCTCGAAGCGCCGCTGCACACCGCCGAAGCTGGCCAATGAGCGGCAAATCTGGGTGAAATCTATCTGCAGATCCAGCCCGACGATAATGGCGGCCAGAGCGTTACGCACATTGTGCAGCCCCGGCACGCGCAGCCGGGCCAGCCCGATCGTTTGGTCGTCGTGGGTGACAACGAAGTCGGTGCCGCCGGACTGGTTCGGCTGGTGGTTGACGGCGCGATAATGATTGCGACGCCCGCTGCCGTCGTCCAGACCGTAGGTGGTCAGCTCGACAGCCTGCACCCGGCTGTCGTCTATGAGCGCGGTTACGCCGGGATCGTCGGCGCAGACGATGAGGCGTCCATCGGCCGGCACCTGGCGGGTGAACGAGCGGAACGCGTCGCTGTACGCTTCGGCCGTCTCGAATAGGTCCGGGTGATCGTGCTCCACATTGGTAATGATCGCGATCTCCGGGCGCAGGCCGAGGAACATGTAGTCGTACTCATCCGCTTCCACGACGAAGTAGGGACCCTGACCGACGCGGCCGTTTCCACCCAGTTCCGGCAGGGTGCCGCCCAGGATGACGGTCGGGTCCAGCCCGGCCTCGACCAGAATGTGGCTGATCATGCCGGTGGTCGTCGTCTTGCCGTGGGTTCCGGCAACAGCGATGCCGATCGCCTCGTCCATCAGCACGCCCAGCATGTCAGCACGTTTGATAATCGGAATGCCGGCCTGTCGCGCAGCTGCGAGTTCGGGATTGTCTTCCGGCACGGCGGCGGAGATCAACAGCAGTTCCGAATCGCCCAGTTGCGTGGCCGCATGGCCCACATAGACTGTCGCGCCCTCGTCGGCCAACGCGCGCGTCAACTCGTTGGCCTGCATGTCCGAACCACTGACGGCAAAGCCCCGGCCCAGCAGGACACGGGCGATCGCCGACATGCCGGAGCCGCCAATACCGACGATGTGAATGGGCATCCCCGGTCTGAGTTTGAGTTCAGTCATCGTTAACTCGCGCAACATAAGCTTCACTTACAGCAGAACAACCAGTACGAACAGGAAGATTACAACCATCATCAGCGGCAGAATGTAGGGTGACGATGTTAGCAGCGGAATGGGCAGCACATCAATAATCTCGGCCAGTTCCGGAGCCGGCCGGACAATGACGGTTGGATTAAACGGATAGGGAACATCCGGCGTGTAGCGCACCCAATCGCTGGCGGCCACAACCTTGTACTCCAGGAACGACCAGATGGAGCCGACGACCAGGTAGCCGTTCGCCGCGCCAACGATGAAGCCCAGAATCTTGTCTTGCAGACTGTCGCGCAGGCGCAGCCGGTCGCCGAGCCGGCTGCTGGCCAACGCTGGTCCCTGATAGCCGAAGAACGCGATGATCAACAGGATGGCCGACAGGATGTAGAACTCCTGGCGGCGCACTTCCGGTGGCGGTGTCACGTTGTTGTCGAAGCCCAGGAAGCCAAACATAGTAATGGCAAACTGATTGATGGTGAAAAGGGCCAGGATAATCGCCGCCATGGCAATCACCTCGCGCGTCCAGCCACGCATCATGCCCACCAGGCCGAAGAGCAAGACCATAATCCAGAATGTGGTGACGAGGCTTATCATGATGCTTCCTTGTTGACGACAACCGGGATGCCGGCGTCCGGCGTCGCGTTGCTGCGTATGACGGCCGCCAGGTGAGCCGCTGCGTCCGGCTTGTCCAGAGCGGCGGCAGCGCTGCCCATTTCGGCCAGACGGTGACGGTCGAACAGAATCGAGCGGACTGTGGGCAGGAGCGTCTCAGCCAACGTTTCGTCTGCCAGTTCGACAGCCGCGCCGCGCTCGACCATGTAGTCGGCGTTTACTTTTTGATAGCGCCAGGCGAAGGTCAGCGGCACGAGGATGGCGGGCAGGCTGAAGGCTGGTCCTTCGCCGAGCATGCTGGCCCCGGCCCGCGCCACAACGAGATCGGCCGCCCGGAAGGCCGCCCCCATCTCCTCATGGAGATACGGGTAGGGGCGATAGTGATGTTGCAGGTCAGCAGGCAGTGTGGCAGCGTTGGCTTCCACTTCCGGCCAGGTCAGGACGCCGCTGATATGGATGATCTGGGCTTCGGTCAGCAGCTTGGGCAGGGCGGCCATGAGGGCCCGGTTGATGTTCTGCGCACCGCGACTGCCGCCGAAGACAAAGAGCGTGGGGCGGTCTGGCGCGAGGTCGAACTGAGCGCGTGCCTCGGCCTGGCTCAATGCGGTGGCCGCGCGAATCTCTGGCCGAACTGGATAGCCGGTGACGACCATCTTCTCGGCTGGCACAAACTCCCGCGAGCCGTCCACGGTGGCGGCAATCTGCTTGGCCATTGGCACGGTGCGGCGAATGGTAGTGCCCGGTTCCACGTCAGGCAGATAGATGACGATGGGCACGCCCCGCCGGCGGGCAGCCAGCGCAACCGGTGCCGCCACGTAGCCGCCAGTCATGAACATGACGTTGGGTTGGAAGCGATCCATGTAACCGCCGGCTGTGCCCACGCTGCGCACCAGCTTGGCCGCATTGCGCGCGCGTTCGGCCAGCGGAACGCTGACGATTGGACCCGCCTCAATGGTTACCAGGTCTAGCCCGGTTCGTGGTACCAACGTTTCTTCCATTTCACCCTTTGTTCCGATCCACATGATGTCCTCAGTCGCGACGCCGCTGCGCTGCAACTCGGTTGCCGCAGCCAACGCCGGATAGATGCCACCGCCGGTTCCACCGGCACAGATCAAAACTCGCATACATCACGTCCAGTCTGTTCCTTACTCGACCACCGGTCGCCGATCGCGCCGGCTTATAGCCGCATCGCGCGAAACATTCAATAAAACGCCCAGCCCCAGCAGCGTCACAAACAGGGACGAGCCGCCATAACTCAGGAAGGGCAGGGGCATGCCGGTAAAGGGAATCACGGCCGTAATGACGGCGATGTTGATTAATGATTGGTAGGCCAGCCAGCTTGTAACGCCGATGGCCAGCAGAAAGCCAAATGTGTCGCGTGCGCGGGTCGCTGTGCGGAAGCCGCGATAGGTCAGGAAGCCGAGCAGACTGACAACGAGCAGCGAGCCGAGCAACCCCATCTCTTCACCCAGAATGGCGAAGGCGCCGTCCGTATGGGCGAAGGGCAGGGCGCCAAACTTCTGCGTGCTTTCGCCCAGACCGACACCGAACAGACCGCCCCGCGCCAGCGCGACCAGCGCCTGGCGCACTTGCCATGTCGCCTGGTTGGGGTCGCGAATGGTGATCAGGTGATCGCTGACGCGCTCGGCGGCGTGCGGCAGAACGGTCATCAGCAGAGCAAAGATGGCCCCTGCCACCAGCACCACCAGGGTGAACTGCTTCCAGTCCGCGCCGGCGACAAAGAACAGCGTGAAGCTGATCAGGGCGATGAGGATAGACGTGCTTAGATCAGGCTGCTGCACAATGAGGAAGCAAATAACGCCGGTGATGACCGAGAACGGCAGCAAGCCGTAGGTCAGCATCTTGATGCGGTCGCCCTTCGAATACAGCCAGTGGGCGATATAGAGAATCGCCGCCAGCTTGGCCAGTTCAGACGGCTGGTAGGAGCCTTGCCACAAGCTGCGGTCCGCGCCAAATGTCGTCTGCGAGGCGACCAGGGTGATGACCAGCAGCGCGAGCGTAATTATCAGGAAAGGCACCGAAACACGACGCAGCGCATGATAATCAAACTGCATGAGTACGACGATGCCGGCGAGACCAAGCCCCAGCGCAACCAGTTGGCGCTTGAGGTAGTAGGTCGGGTCGTCCTTGGCCAGCCAGCCCAGATCAAACGTCGTGGAATAGACGATGAGCACACCAACGACTATCAGGCCGAAGATAGCCAGGGCCATCCAGTAGTCGAACATGAATTTGCGCGCCGGGTCGAGCGCGTTACTTCTTTTTCTGACGACGTTGATCGTTGCCATCTGCTTACTCCTCAGGTGCTAGAGTGCATCCACCAGCTGGCGAAACTCTTCGCCTCGTTCCACAAAATCAGTGTACCCGTCATAACTCGTGCCGCCGGGCGACAGGAGAACGATGTCCCCGCTCGCTGCCAGGGGGGCTGCTGCTGCCACTGCTTCGGCCAATGTTTCGACCTGGGTCATCTCCACTTTGCCGTCGAGCAGCTCCGCCATTTTGGGGGCCAACTCGCCGAACAGGACAACGTGCTTGGCGCGTTGGCTGACGCGCCGCGCCCACTCGTCCCAGACCATGTTCTTGTCCCGCCCGCCGGCCAGCAAGATGATCGGCTCGTCGAACGCCTGGATGGCGGCCAATGATCGTTCCGGCGCGGTGGCGATGGAGTCGTTGATGTACTGCACGCCGTTCAGCGTCCGCACAACTTCCAGGCGGTGCGGGACGCCTGCAAATGTGCGAATGGCCTCGACGATAATCTCGTCGGGAATGCCGGCGCTTTCGGCCAGGACGGCCGCCGCCAGCACGTTTCGTACATTGTGCTCACCGCGCAGGTGAATCGTATCCACAGGCGCCAGAATGCGTAAGTGCCCTGCACCGTCGTTCAGCCACATCTTGCCATCGTGGACAAATGCACCGTCATGGACTGCTTCCTGACGACTAAATAGACGAAGCCGGCCGCGAACCAGGTCGCGCATCGACATCGTGATCGGGTCGTCGGCCGAAAGCACGGCTACGGCGGTCTGCCGCTGCCAGCGCAAGATGTTGGCCTTCGCCTGGGAGTAGCTCTCCATCGTCTTGTGCCGGTCCAGATGGTTGGGCGTGATGTTGAGAATGGCGGCAATATCCGGGCTGGTGTTCTCCCACAACTCCAGCTGGAAGCTGGAAAGCTCCTGGACGATGACGTCTTCCAGCCCAATACCGTTCAGGTCGGAGATGAGCGGCCGGCCGATGTTGCCGCCAATCCAGGTGCGCTTGCCGGAGAGTTGGCTTATCAGGCCGGTCAGGGCGGTCGTCGTTGTCTTGCCCGCCGACCCGGTAATCCCGACCACCAGCGCGGGCGCCCGCTTCATGAACTCCAGCGAATCGTTCGTCAGCGGAATGCCGCGGGCAATCGCTTCCTGGACGATGGGGGCGGCCGGCGAGACGCCGCCGCTAAGGGCCAGCAGGTCGGCGTTGTCCAGCATGCCGGCTGGATGCTCGCCCAGTACATAGTCGATCTGCTCCGCCGGCAGGTCGGACAAGCTGTCAATTACCGCTTGCAGGGTTTCTGCTGAGCGCAGGTCGCTCAGGGTGACGTGGGCACCGACGCGCACAGCGAAGCGCGCCAGAGCTGTGCCCTGCCGTCCCATTCCGAGAATAACCAGTCGTTTACCTTCCAGCGGATCCAGTTGCATAGTTGCCATTACACCAAAGCCATAGCGATACCGATCATCGCGGCCAGTATCCCGATTAACCACCAGCGCTGCACAATCTGCGTTTCACTCCAACCAATCAGTTCAAAGTGGTGGTGGAGCGGGGCCATCTTGAAGAGCCGACGGCCGCCAGTGGCGCGAAAATAGAGTACCTGTAACGTGGTTGAGGCCAGCGTCGCCAGCGGTACGATGGCGATGACCGGCAGAATGAACCATTGGTTGGTCATGAGGGCGACCACGCCGAGCGCACCACCCAAAGCTTGCGAGCCAACATCGCCCATGAACATCTGGGCCGGTTTGGCGTTGTACCAGAGAAAGCCGAACGTAGCGCCGATGACGATGAAGCCATACACCACCAGAAACTGCTGGTCCTGGAGGAAGGCGATAATGGCATAGGCCACAAAGCAGGTAGCGGCGATAACCCCTGCCAGCCCATCCAGCCCGTCGGTAATGTTGACCGCGTTGGCCATGCCGGCAATGATGATCACCGCGATGGGAACGTAGAGAATGCCAACGTTGAGCAGGAACGGAATCGTTGGTATGGCAAGCCAGCCGTTGCCGTCGTTGACGACCCAGTAGAGCAGGGCGGCGGCGACAAAAGCGATTCCCAGCTGGAACCAGATCTTGACGCGCGCCTTCATGCCTTCGCCCGGCTTCAGGCGAATGCCCTGATAATCGTCGATCCCACCCAAAATGGAGTAGGAAACCATGACGCCCAACGGAATAATCACGCTCTCAGCAATCTCCAGTGTCTGCACAAACTGCACAATATAGACCACAACGCTGACCAGGACGGTCCAGCCGACGATGAGAATGCCACCCATACCCGGTGTTCCCATCTTGACCGCATGTGACTGCGGACCATCGATCTGAATGACCTTTCCCAGACGCAGCCGTCGCATCACCTCGATCAGGGGGCTGCCCCAGATGACCGAGAGAAGGAACGTGGCTGCGCCGACTGTCAGCGCCAACCCCATTCAGCGTTCCCCTCCGAGTTGGCTGACGATCTGTTCCATCTGCATGCCCAGCGAGCCTTTGATCAGAACAACGTCACCTTCCCGGATGAGGTTCTCCAGGACGGGGATGGCTTCGGCCGCGCTGTCGACGGCCGTTACACACGAGATCGGCAAACCGGCAGCAATCGCCTCTTCGCCAATCAGACGGGCCAGCGGCCCGATGACAACAAGTTCGTCGGCGACATCGGCGGCCCGGATGCCCATCCGCCGGTGGCCGATTTCGGCCATGTCGCCCAGCTCCAGCATGTCACCCAGGACCGCGATGTGGCGGCCGTCCAAATCTTCCAGCAGGTTCAACGCCGCCAGCACAGAATCCGGGCTGGCGTTGTACGTATCATCAATGAGCAGGGAGCCGTTTGGCCCGCCGACCGTCACCAGCCGCAGTTGGGATGGCGTCTCGCCCAGCCCGGCCAGGATCGTTTCCCAGCGCATGCCTTCGACGAGGCCGACCGCTGTCGCCCGTAAAGCGGTGTGGACGCTGTGCCTTCCCAGGAGGGGGATGCGGACGTTTAGCGCCTCGCGCCGATGATGGAGCGTAAAGTGGACGCCGTCCAACCCCATCGACTGGATGTTGTCGGCCCACAGGTCAGCCCGATCGTCCAGTCCGTAGGTGAAGACGCGGGCGGCCGTGTGGGGAGCCATGCTCATGACGCGGTCGTCGTCCCGGTTGAGAATGGCTGTGCCGTCCTCCGGCAGCGCCTCGACCAGCTCCTGCTTGGCGGCTGTAATCGCATCCATCGAACCCAGTCGTTCCAAATGCACCGGGGCGATCATCGTTAACACGCCCACTTCCGGCTGGGCCAATTCGCACAGCCGGGCGATCTCGCCCTGGGCGTACATGCCCATTTCGAGGACGGCCCGCTCGTCGGACGGCCGCAGGGCCAGCAGGGTCAGCGGCAGCCCGATCTCGTTGTTGCGGTTGCCCGGCGACTTCAGCGTCTGGTAGCTTTGCGATAGCACGGTGGCGGTCAGCTCTTTCGTTGTGGTTTTGCCCACACTGCCGGTGATGCCGATTACTCGCGTGTCGAGCTGGGTGCGCCAGTAGCCGGCGACTTGCTGCAGGGCCAGCATCGTGTCCTCGACGAGAATACAGACGGGCAACGTGTCCGGCAGGACAGCCCTTGCATCTCGTGCGTCAACCGTTTGCCACTCGGCAGGCGTGTCGGTAGTAATCATGTCGCGGGAAACGAGAGCAGCAATGGCTCCCTGGGCAAAGGCGGCGGGCACGAAATCATGACCGTCATGTGACTCGCCGGCAAACGCCACGAAGACACTGCCCGGTGTGGCATCACGGCTGTCGACCACAACAGCCGAAACCGCCGGCTCTTGTCCGGTCGGTTGGTAGGCGGTCAACGCCGCCATGAAGTGTCCCAGGGTCAACATGATTGTCAGCTAATTGTCTATTCGCCTTGTCCGCGCGCGGCCGCAATTTCTGCCTGCAGCCGAATCTCATCGGGTGGAATATCGAGCAGCACCACGAGTTCCTTGGCCAGCTTGGCGAAGGCGGGCGCGGCCGTCTGCGAACCCCACGGTGCGCTTGTCGGCCGGTCGAGCTTGACGAGGACCACGATCTCCGGCGCCTCCGCCGGGAGCCAGCCAACGAACGAGCCGATAACATCACTTGGATGGTAGAAGCCATTTTCGTAGATCTGGGCCGTGCCCGTCTTGCCCGCTACGGTGTAGCCAGGCACCTGCGCCACCGGAACCTCCTGATTGACGGCCGTTACGGCCATTGTCGTCAGGATTTGGGCTGTCTCCGGGCTAATCACCTGACTCAAGACAGTCGGTTCGTGAATATGCACGCCGCTGCTGTCGTGGATCTCCTGCACCAGATAGGGCTGCATCAGATAGCCGTTGTTGGCCAGCGCGGCAATGGCGCTGGTCATTTGCAGAGGCGTCGTCGCAATGCCCTGGCCATACGAGTTCGTGGCCAGAAAATCATCAAAGAACCCCTCTCGGCCAGGCAGATTCATCTGTCCGCCGCCCTCGGTTAACATATCGATCCCGGTTGGACGGCCGAAGTTAAAGCGTTGGAAGTAGTCGAAGAAGACGTCCTGGCCCATCCACGTGGCAATGGTAGCCGCGCCGACGTTGAGGGATTTGGAAAGCAGAGTGGTCATATCGACCGTGCCGTAGGCGCCGCGATCCCAGTTGTAGGAAATGTGCCCCCCGACCGTAATGGAGCCTGTGTCGTTATAGGTGGTCGTGGCTGTGACAGTGCCGGAGTCCAGCGCGGCCGCCATCGTGACCAGCTTCATGACCGAGCCCGGCTCGTACTGAATCGTAACAAGTGGGTTGACCAGCAGCGGCTCGTACGTCTCGTAGTTCTCGAAGAGATCGTTTGGCGAGAAGCAGGGCAGGCTGGCCATCGCCAGAATAGCGCCAGTGCGGGGGTCCATCACGACAATTTCGCCGCTGACGGCCCCATGCTCGTTCATTGCTTCCTGCAGATGTCGTTCCACCAGAAACTGAACGTTGCGGTCAATGGTCAGAACCAGGTCCGCGCCTTCGCGAGCGATGACGGTGGTTTGCGGCAGCAGCGGGGAGTTCGGTACATCTGCGCTGGCTGCCTCTCCGGCCAACTCTTGCTGGTAATAGCCTTCAACGCCATTACCGCCAACACCTTCCAGACTGACGTAGCCGAGGACGTGGCACATTAACTTGTCCTGGGGATAGTAACGGACGGGCAGGGGGTCGAGCTGGAGGCCCCCGTTGTACTCCATTGCGCGAATGCGCTCGGCCACATCAGACGGCACGCGCCCGTCGAGCAGAACGAACGGGGCGTCAGACTGAAAGGCGGCCATCAGTTCGAAGCTGGATCGCTCCAGAATCGGGGCCAGCTCGCTGGCGGTCTCTTCCGGATACAGGACCAGATTGGGGGACGCGCCGACGAGATAGTCCAGCTTGTTTACAGCCATGACCGCGCCGTTGCTGTCGTAGATGACGCCACGTTCCGGCTGGTCGGTGACGGGCGAGAAGTCAGACGCCTTCTGCGACCACTCTTCACCCTGGACCACCTGAAACGCGAAAAGCCGCCCAACCACAATAAGTGTGCCGAACAGCATGCCGATGGCGACCATCCACATTCTTCGCGATTGACTATTGCTCATCTGCTTGCCCTCGTACCAGATCGTCAGTGAGCGAACGCAGCCCCAGCAAGGCTGCCTCTCCCATGGTTTGCGGTGGTGTGCTGGGAATCTCTTCCGACAGCGACGCTTCGGTCGTCAGATCCAACGGAACATCATAGATGGGATATTCTGGAATGACGATGTAGTCGATTTCGTCCGGGCCAGCCGGGACGAATCCCAGGCGCAGCGCTTCTTCATTGAGACGTTCCAGCGACTGGGCCTCGGCAATCAGCCGTTCCAGATCGGCATTAATACGCTTCGCCTCTTCCAGTGTGTCTTGTTCTTGTTGGACCCGTCGTCCAATGGTGGCGATTTCGCTGGCCTGGTTCAGGTAGATAGCTCCCAGCAGGGCGGCCATAATAAGGATGACCGCCCAACCGGTAGCTGCCTGGGCGCTGGCTAACCACCCAAGTCTTTTGGCGACTTCTCGTGCCTGTCGTGGACCAGTCCGACCTGCTGACATAATACCTACCTGTCTAAACCGCTTCCTGCCTTGTTTTGTGTGCCACCCGCAAGCGGGCGCTTCGACTGCGCGGGTTCACCCGCACTTCTTCTTCCGACGCCTTGATCGCCTTTCGCACAGTCAGTTCCAATTCCGGCACCACATTGCAGTTGCAAATCGGTTGTTCCGGCGGACATATACATGTCTGACTCTTTTGGCGAAAGAACTGCTTGACCAGTCTGTCTTCCAGCGAGTGGAAGCTGATTACGGCCAGCCGTCCGCCGGGCTGCAAGACCCGTACGGCCGCTTCCAGGCCCGCCTCCACCATGGCCAACTCGTCGTTGACCGCGATGCGCAAAGCCTGAAACAGCTGCGTCGCCGGGTGCCGGGCACCGCGCCGTCCGCTGTGGGCCTCAATCAAGGTGGCCAACTCTTCCGTCGTCTGCAATGGCCTGTGATCAACGATGAGCCGGGCTAGTTGCCGGCTCCGTCGTTCTTCGCCATACCGCCAGAAGATGTCGGCCAATGCGTCTTCGTCCAGGTTGTTAATCAAATCTGCGGCAGACGCCCCGGCCCGCCGATCAAACCGCATATCCAGCGGTCCTTCCCTTATAAAGGAGAAACCGCGCTCTGCGCTTTCCAGTTGACGGGATGAAAGTCCCAGGTCGAGCAAGATGCCGTCGATGGCGTCAAAGCCATGCCCTGTGGCGACTGCCTCCACGTCGGTGTAGCTGCTGACGACAAGGACCGCACGCTCTGCAAACTCTCGCAGCTGCTCACCAGCGAAGGCCACTGCTTCCGGGTCGCGGTCGAGTCCAAGCAGGCGGCCGTCTGGCTGGGATGCCAACAGGATACCCCTCGCGTGCCCTCCCGCTCCCAACGTCCCATCGACGTACTGGCCACCCGGTTTTGGTTGGAGGTGGTGCAGCACTTCTTCATACAGGACAGGAACGTGTCCGCTGAATTGTTCGTCGTGTGCAGCCATTGACTTAGCACCGGATCTCCTTACACCAGATATTCACGTCTTAAGGACTGTCATTATACGCACCTTTCACGCGGAAACGTGCGTTAACGTCAATTTTTTAGATTCCGAGGCCTTCCCAACGAGGGGCGTCGCCTTCGATGACTTCACGCATCGGCTGCCAGTCGTCCGCGTTCCAGATTTCGACATAATCAAACATGCCGGATATGATCGCTTCGGAATCAATGTGCGCGAACTCCCGCAAATAGGGCGGAATCAGAATTCGGCCCTGGCGGTCGGGAATCAGGTCGACCGCACCAGAGAACACCCGCCGCTTGAATTCGCGGGCGTTGGTGTCGGTCAGAGGGAGCTGCTTAATGCGCTCGGCGAGAGCTTCCCAGCCTTCCATCGTGAAGGCCATGAGATTGTTGTCAAGCCCACGAGTCACGACGAGACCGCCAGCCAGCAGGGCGCGATATTTGGCGGGGATGGTAAGCCGCCCTTTGTCGTCAATCGTGTGCCGATATTCGCCAAGAAACATAATATTGCTTTAGAACAATTGTTCTAATTGCCCCATTCTAACCGCAAGTTGAAGGAAAATCTGGCGTATTTACCCCACGACGCCCCACTTTTCCCCACAATAGGCCTAAGTATACTACACGCATTCCATTATGTGAAGAAAGCGGCCAATGTTTTAAGGTCGTTTTTGCGTGTGGCGTTCCGGGCTGTGGAAAGGGAGAGCAGCGGCCGACAGTGCGCTCGGGCATGACCGATCGTTCGCTTTTCAGCCGAGAATGAAACGTAGGTGTGAGTGGAGAAGGAGGGAGGGTCAGCCGGCTTTAGCCAGCGTCTGGAGGAGTTGGTCGGTCTGATCCCGCCGTGCCAAATGGCGCAGCAGCTCGCGGGCCAGCTCCCGCTTGTTGGCGCTGGAGAGCGACTCCCAGTCGATGCCCAGGTCGGCCGTCAGCTGCTGCAGACCGGCCAAATCATAGTGGGCCAACAGCCATGCTCGCAGAATGGCGGGCGCATCTGCGGAGAGATTCTCGACGCGTGGCAGGTGCTCGGGCGGCAGCGGCGTCAGGATGCGTTCCACGGCGAGCGCCAGTTCGGCTTGCTGGCCAGACCGGTCAGCTGCGTTCAGAATGGCCAGCACCAGATGGTCGAGCGTCTGGTTGGTTTGGGTCACGTCAAGCTCGTTGAGCTGCAAGTCGAACAGCAAATCCTCGACATCCTGCCGCCCAAAATGATCGTGGATCTCCTGATAGAGCATCTGGCGATCATAACCTGCCGAAGCATAGCCCGCGCCGGCAGCGGACAGGCCGGGCTGGCCCGGCAGCACCAGCTCCCGCGGCATGTCGGCCGCGGCAGCACGTGTGCCGCTCGGATCGGCCCATGCGGGGCGGAGCAGGCCAAGCAGCCAGAACGCCGCGCCCGCAATCAGTCCGCCGACGAGAACGTAGTAGAAGAAGCCCAGTTGGGCCAGCATCTCCTCGCGGCCAAACGTGCCCAGGAAGGTGTCGAGCAAGACGGCCGTTGCCACCGTCATCAGCCCGACGCCCCAGACAACAGAAGGCCGGCGCAGGAAGGCGATGAGGAAGACGAGGACGATAAGCAGCTTCAAGATCGTGACAATCATGTCGGCGAAGATTGTAGCACTCGCAAAATGACCGGCAACTATGGTATGATCGCCCTGGCAACTATTGCTGCTTTCTTGCGTATAGATAGAGTAATAAACAACCCGTTCCGGCGCTGTTTGCCGGGTAAGGATAGATAACGTGGCAAAGAAGAGTAGTTCCAATTCAAGCATGGCCGCTTCTGACCCGGGCTTCTTCAAGGAGCTGTGGAACCAGGTGCGCCTGGTCTTTCAACTGATCAAAGACAGGGATGTTCCCATCTACCTGAAGGTACTGCCGTTCCTGGGACTGGCATACGTCATCTTCCCCGTAGACTTCATCCCCGATGTCATTCCCGGCCTGGGACAACTTGATGACCTGACCGTAATCGTCGTCGGTCTCAAGATGTTCATTGAGCTGGCGCCGAGCGACATCGTCAACAAGTATCTCAACGATATGCGCGGCGTGGGCAAGGAGCAGATCATTGAGGGCGAGGCGAGTGAAGTGATTAAAGAGAAGAGTGCACTTAATGAGCCCATCATCATCGACGTTGATAGCTCCGAGACGAAGAGCGAGTAGCGTGCCGGTCACAGGTTGACCCGAGCGAGAATCGGCACAGCGCGATTCAACGATCTCAAGGCGCCTGGCACACCTGTCAGGCGTCTTTTTGTTTGTCTTCCGGTTCAGGCGTGGGAGCGGCGCCGCGGTTGCGCGAGCGCAGGAGGGCCGGCAGGCTGGTCACCTCAGTGATGCGGAACAGATAGGCGGCCGCTACGTACACGATCACCCCCGCTCCTCCGCTGACCACCACCACCAGCAGCTTGGCCGGGAATGTGCCGGACGCGCCAACGCCGGCGTTGGTCAGCATCTCGACGACCAGATAGGCGACGCCGCCCGTCAGCATGGCCGCCGCAAACGACTTCGCCGCGCTGCGCAGCACATCGTGACCGGCCAGCCCGCCAATCTGGCGCTGCAATAGCCAGATCATAATGCTCATGTGGACCATGTGCTTCACGGCGTCGGCTACCATAAGGCTCAGCAGACCGAGCGTTGGCAGCAGCGCCACGGCCGTAATGGAGTAGATGATGATGCTGATGAACCCCACCAGCGCCGGTGACCACGTGTTCTTCCGGGCGTAGGAGGCAAAGATGAGCATCTGGTCAACAGCGGCAAACGGCAGCCCAAACAGATAGACGCGCAGCACCAGCGCGGTCTGGGCGGTGTCATCGGCTGTGAAGGCGCCGCTCTGGAACAGCAGCGCGACGATGAACGGAGCCAGCGCGAACAGCCCGGCGGTCGCCGGCAGAATGAGCGCCACCACCATCCGCAGCCCCTCGGACAGCGTTTGCTTGAAAGCGGTCAGGTCGCCCGACGCCTGACGCGATAGAGTAGGCAGCGTGGCAATCGACAGCGCTGTGACGACCAGACCCAGCGGAAACTGGTACAGGGTCGTCGCATAGTTCATGTAGTTGAGGCTCTGGTCGCCGGTGCGAATGGCCAGGTTGTAGCTCAGCATCACCGCAATCTGGTTGACGACCAGCCCGGCCAGGATGGGCAGATAGAGCTTGATGATGCGCCGGATGGCCGGATGGCGAAAGTCGAGCGACCACGTGAAGCGGGCGTCGCGTAGCGCCGGCAGCTGCAGCACCACCTGCAAGACAGACCCCAGCAGCAAGCCCCAAACGAGACTGCGAATATCCTCCGGGTTGAGCAAGGCGACGATGACGATGGTGGCATTAAACGCCGCCCCGATGAAGGCCGGGGCCGTGAACCGCTTGAGGGCAAAAAGAACGGCCGACAGCACGCTGGCGATTCCCAGAAAAAAGACAGCCGGGGTCGTCATGCGAATCAGCTGGATGCTAATTGCGGAGAGGTTGGGCGACTGGAAGTTGAGCGCCCCGACAAGGAAGGCGACCTGCGGGGCGAACAGTTCGACGATGGCGATGACGAACAACAGCACGACCGTCGAGACGCTGAGCACCATGCTGGCCACCTGCCACAGCTCGTCCCGTTTCTCCTCGCTGGCGTAGTCGCTGAAGACTGGAACCAGGGAGGAGTTGACCATGCCGCCTACAATCAGGTCATAGAGGCTGATGGGCACGTAGGCGGCCGCCTGGAACGCAGCCAGCAGGGGGGACGCGCCGAACAGGTTCGCTTTCACCATCTCGCGAGCCAGACCCAACGCCCGGCTGGTAATGTTGCCGATGGCCAGAATGGCCGCCGCGCGGACAATGCCGTTGCTCTCGGCGGGCGGGTTCACGGGTACAGACAGCAAAGGCGTCCCGTTGGGGTCGCTGGTCGCAATGGGTGGCGTTGGCTGGTGCGTGTCCGGATTGGGCGGCGCAGGCCCATCTGATTGTGGAGGCAGGCCGGCGCTTGCCTCCGGCTCGGGAGAATCGAGCATAGGCTTATCCCTCTGGCGGCATTCTAGCCCATCCCCCAGGGCATCGCAACCGACCCTGACACCACGCCAGCCCATTGTTCCGGCTACGCTCCCGCCTCGGGCACGGGTTCGCCAGTTGCCTGCCCCGGAAGTATAATGTCGCCCCTTGACCACCCATTTGAATCAGCACGAACTTAGGGCCGCGTTCCGCACGGCGCGGTAAGGAGCAGCCGATGTACGACAAGCAGAAACTGGCGGAGCTTGCCAACGCCCGCGATCGGTGGGAAGAAACCACGCTGCATCGCACCCAGACCCAACGCCCGGAGCGGAAAGAGCAGTTCCTCACCACCTCCAGCGAACCGGTGAACCGTCTCTACACGCCCCTGGACGTTGCCGATCTCGATTACATGCGCGATCTGGGTTATCCCGGAGAGTATCCCTACACACGTGGGGTCCACGCCACACTCTATCGCGGACGGCCGTGGACGATGCGCATGTTCGCGGGCTTCGGCTCGGCTGAGGAGACGAACGCCCGGTACCGCTACCTGCTGGAGCAAGGCAACATGGGCCTGTCTGTTGCTTTTGATCTGCCGACGTTGATGGGCTACGACACCGACGCCCCGGAGGCTTTGGGCGAGTTCGGCAAGTGCGGTGTGGCCATCAGCAGCCTGCAGGATATGGAGATCCTGTTCGAAGGCATTCCGCTCGACCAGGTGACGACGAGCATGACCATCAACGGTCCGGCGGCCATCATCTGGGCCATGTACATTGCTGCCGCCGAAAAGCAGGGTGTGCCGCAGGAGAAGCTGCAGGGCACGCTGCAGAATGACATACTAAAGGAATACCAGGCCCAGAAGGAGTTTCTGTTCCCTCCGGAGCCGTCGATGAAGCTGGTGGTCGACACGATCGAGTATGGTACCGACCATATGCCGTCGTGGAACACGATATCGATTAGTGGCTACCACATTCGCGAGGCCGGCTCGACGGCCGCCCAGGAGCTGGCTTACACGCTGGGCAACGGCCTGGAGTATGTGCGCTGGACGCTGGAACGGGGTCTGGACATCGACGCCTTCGCCCCAAGACTGAGCTTCTTCTTCAATTGTCACAACGACTTTCTGGAGGAGATCGCCAAGTTCCGGGCAGCCCGCCGCATCTGGGCGCGCGAAATGCGGGAGACGTTCGGGGCGACCAATCCACGCTCTTGGCTGTGTCGCTTCCACACGCAGACAGCCGGCGTCTCGCTGACGGCCCAGCAGCCGGAGGTCAACGTGGTTCGCGTAGCCATTCAGGCGTTGGCCGCGGTGCTCGGCGGCACCCAAAGTCTACACACCAACAGCCAGGATGAGGCGCTGGCGCTGCCCAGCGAGGAAGCGGTGACCATCGCCTTGCGCACCCAGCAGGTGATTGCTGAAGAAAGCGGCGTGGTCAATACGGTCGATCCGTTGGCCGGCTCGTTCTACCTGGAGCATCTGACAAATAGAATGGAGAGTCAGGTGTACGCCATCTGGCAGCAGGTGGAGGAGATGGGTGGTGTCCTGCCCGCCATCGATATTGGTTACTATCAGCAGGAGATCTCGTCGGCCGCGTATCTGTATCAGCAAGAGATCGATCGCAGCGAGCGCATCATTGTCGGCGTCAATGGGTACGCGGACCCGGACGAGAAGATGCGCATTCCCATTCTCAAGATGGACCCTGAGGGCTATGATCGCCAGCTCAACCGGTTGGCGACTCTGCGGGCCGAGCGCGACAATGATCAGGTTGCCGCGGCCCTGTCAGCGCTGCGCGATGTCTCTCAGGCTGGGGAGGCAAACACGATGCCCTACATCCTGGACGCCGTCCGAGCCTACGCAACGTTGGGCGAAATCACCGATGTGTTCCGTGATGTCTACGGAACGTACCAGGAGCCTAACTGGATCTAGCTTCACTGTCACTGTCCCGTCCATGCCGCCCGGCTTACCCACAAACCGGGCGGCGATGATTTCCACATCACCTGGCCGCCTCCAAACAGGCGCCTGTGGTTAACCGCGCTCGCAGCCAGTTGTTGCCATGTTGATGAGCAGCAAGCGGCGCGTGCCCGGTCTTGTGGCCCATCTAATACCCCCACCATTTATTGACAGCCCATTTTCTTCGTTGTATGATATGGACGTTGGAACCGGTTCCAACATGGCTATTTCTAACAATCCTGGGTAAGTGGTAGATGGCGACAGTGACAATCAGAGACGTCGCAAGACAAGCTGGCGTTGGGGTCGGCACCGTCTCTCGCGTACTGAACGAGAGTCCTTCAGTCAGTGAAGAAACCCGTCGCAAGGTGCTGTCTGCCATTGAGGAACTGGATTTCGCCCCCAGTCCGATTGCGCGCCGTTTGTCGCGAGGCAAGTCCATGAGTGTCGCGGTGATCGCTCCCTTCTTCACTAGACGGTCCTATGTCGAACGGCTTCAGGGTATTGAGAACGTCCTGTCTGATCAGTTGTACGATCTTGTGCTCTACAACGTGGAAACAGTCGCTCGACGCGACGACTGCCTGCGCTTTGTGCCCAGGCGAGAACGGGTGGATGGGCTGTTGATCCTCTCCCTGGCGCCAACGGACGACGAAGCGCTTAACCTGGCGCAGACCGGCGTGCCGACCGTTCTGGTCGACGCCCGACATCCACACCTGAACTCCGTACAGATCGACGACTTCGCGGGTGCCCAACGTGCTGTCAACCACCTTCTTGACCAGGGCCACCGGCGTATTGCCTATGTCAGCGAGCGGATTGACCAGAACGAGTTCCATTTTCAGCCGATTGATGATCGCTATCGTGGCTACCGGGCGGCGCTGGAGGCCGCGGGCGTCCCGTATGACGCTGAGCTGCACAAGCAAGGCGACTACGGCTGGGACGAAGCGCGGCGGATGGGATTGGAACTGCTGCAGATGGATGAACCACCGACAGCTGTCTTTGGTTACAGCGACACGATGGCGATGGGTGTAATGGACGCTGCGCAGGAGTTGGGCCTGTCCATTCCGGACGATCTGTCGGTTGTCGGCTATGACGATGTCGAGATTGCCCAATACTTCCAGCTAACCACAATCCGCCAACCATTGTATGAAACGGGCGCGCGAGGCGCTGCCCTGCTGCTAGATTTGATGAGTCACCCTGAGACCAGCGAGGTCGAGTCAATTATTTTGCCGACCAACCTGGTTATTCGCCGGACGACTGCGCCGCCTTCCGGGCGGGCCTCGAATCCGGCAACTTCGCAAGAGGAGGTCCTATCGACACGAGAAGAAGAGAGATGAAAACCCGAATATGCCGAATAGCGTACCGTTTTGTTAGTTGAAGTTTCTATTTCTGGAGGATAGGAAAACAAAATGTCTAGAATTGGACGATTTACCATTTTAAGTGTCTTGCTCGTATTGGGCTTGGCGCTGGTGGCTTGTGGTGGCCAGGTGCAGGAAGTTGCCCCGACCATTGCAGCCGCTGTAGAAGAGGTTGCACCGACTGTGCAGGCTGCGGTTGAAGAAGTAGCCCCCACGGTCGAGGCCATGGTCGAAGAAGCGATGGATGACGAAGAGATGGCCGACGAAGAGATGATGGAACACTCTTTTGCCATCCCGCCGGGCAGCGAGCTGGAAGCGGCCGTCGCTGGCGAGTATGCCGGGACAACTGTCACAGTTGACGGCGCTTTCGAGGGCAACGACCCCGATGGTGTGAAGTTCGACCAGTCGATGATCGCCTTTGAAGAGGCGACCGGCATCGATGTCAACTACATCGGCAACAAAGAGTTTGAAGGCTCGATTGCCATCCGCGTCGACGCGGGCGACAAGCCCGACATCGTCGACTTCCCGCAGCCGGGTCTGTTCGCCAACTTTGTGCGCAGCGGTGACGTTGTGCCGGTGGCCGACTTCATTTCCGATGAGTGGCTGGATCAGCAGTACAATCCGGGCTGGCGCGAGTTCAACACAGTTGACGGCGAAGAGTACGGCGTGATGCAGCGCTACTCCGGCAAGAGTCTGGTCTGGTACCCGCGGGCCCAGTTCGAGGCCGCCGGCTACGAAATCCCGGAGACCTGGGACGAGCTGTTGGCATTGACCCAGACGATTGCCGATGATGGCGACACCGCCTGGTGCATCGGCATTGAGTCTGGCGCGGCAACGGGCTGGACGGCGACGGACTGGACGGAAGAGATGATGCTGCGCACGACGTCGCTGGATAACTACGACGCGTGGGTGGCTGGCGATCTGCCATTCAGCTCGCCTGAGGTTCAGAACGCGATTCAGACGTGGAGCGACCTGTGGTTCAACGACGACTTCGTGTCCGGTGGCCGGGCAGCGATTGTCTCGACGAACTTTGGTGACTTCACCGGCCGGTCTGTTCTCGGACCCGCCGCAATGTTGGCTGCACAAGCAGGCCAACTTCATCACCAGCTTCTTCCCCGAAGGGGCTGAGTACGGCACCGACTTCGACTTCTTCTACCTGCCGCCTGTGGACGATGCCTACGGCAAACCGTTCCTGGTAGCCGGCGACCTGGTCGCCATGATGAACGACCGTCCTGAGGTCCGTGCATTGATGCAGTACTTCACCACCCCGCAGTCGGTTTCCGGCTGGATGGAAGGTGGCGGCGCGATTGCAGCGCACCAGACGGCGACCGAGGATATGTATGGTTCGCCGATCGACTTCGGTGTCTCTGAGCTGGTGAACGCCGCGACGAGCTTCCGTTTCGATGCGTCTGACCTGATGCCGGGCGAGGTTGGAGCAGGCTCCTTCTGGGAGCAGATGACAAGCTATGTGGCCGGTTCCATTGACCTGGAAACAGCCACCTCCGAGATCGACGCGACCTGGCCTGAGGGCGCTACCGGCGAAGCCAGCGTGACCGAGGAGTCGCTGGGTGAAATGTCGGATGCCGGCTTTGCTGTCCTTGCTGGCGGCGCGTTGGAAGAAGCCTTGACGGGTGCGTTCAGCGGAACCACGGTCACGGTTGACGGCGCTTTCGAAGGCAATGACCCTGATGGTGTGAAGTTCGACGAATCGATGCGGGCGTTTGAAGAGGCGACCGGCATCAATGTCAACTACATCGGCAACAAAGAGTTTGAAGGTTCGATTGCGATCCGCGTCGACGCGGGCGACAAGCCCGACATCGTCGACTTCCCGCAGCCGGGTCTGTTCGCCAACTTCGTGCGCAGCGGTGACATTGTGCCGGTAAGCGAATACTTGCCTGACGAGTGGCTGGCCCAGCAGTACAATCCGGGTTGGCGCGAGTTCAACACGGTTGACGGCGAAGAGTACGGCGTGATGCAGCGCTACTCCGGCAAGAGCCTGGTCTGGTACCCGCGGGCCCAGTTCGAGGCCGCTGGCTACGAAATCCCGGAGACCTGGGACGAGCTGTTGGCATTGACCCAGACGATCGCCGATGATGGCGACACCGCCTGGTGCATCGGCATTGAGTCTGGCGCGGCAACGGGCTGGACGGCGACGGACTGGACGGAAGAGATGATGCTGCGCACGACGTCGCTGGAGAACTACGACGCGTGGGTGACTGGTGATCTGCCATTCAGCTCGCCAGAGGTTCAGAACGCGATTCAGACGTGGAGCGACCTGTGGTTCAACGACGACTTCGTGTCCGGTGGCCGGGCAGCGATTGTCTCGACGAACTTTGGTGACTCACCGGCCGGTCTGTTCTCGGACCCGCCGCAATGTTGGCTGCACAAGCAGGCCAACTTCATCACCAGCTTCTTCCCCGAAGGGGCTGAGTACGGCACCGACTTCGACTTCTTCTACCTGCCGCCTGTGGACGATGCCTACGGCAAACCGTTCCTGGTAGCCGGCGACCTGGTCGCCATGATGAACGACCGTCCTGAGGTCCGTGCATTGATGGAGTACTTCACCACCCCGCAGTCGGTTTCCGGCTGGATGGAAGGTGGCGGCGCGATTGCAGCGCACCAGACGGCGACCGAGGATATGTATGGTTCGCCGATCGACTTCGGTGTCTCTGAGCTGGTGAACGCCGCGACGAGCTTCCGTTTCGATGCGTCTGACCTGATGCCGGGCGAGGTTGGAGCAGGCTCCTTCTGGGAGCAGATGACAAGCTATGTGGCCGGTTCCATTGACCTGGATACGGCGACTCAAGAGATTGACGCAACCTGGCCCTAAGCCGGTGAGTAGTCAGTAGGCAAGGGGGCGCTGGCCATCGCGGCCAGCGCCCCCCTTTGCCCCCAAAGCGTCCTCTGGCCGGGTCACTCCGGCTTTGACTAGTCAGACCGAAGGAGTAGGCAAATGAATTTGAATCCGACTGAAGACTCCGGTCAGTCAAGATCAGAAGGAGTTCTGGCATTTATCGTTCGGGTGGCTCTGGCAATCGCCATCCCTCTCATCGCTTTTTTTGTTCTATATCGAGGTTTTCTCTTTCTCCGCGACAGTGACGCGCCGCGAATCGTCATCACCCTGGTGGCAATCGTTTGGGGCGTCGGTGGCGTGGCACTGCTGTACTGGATCTTCAATGGTCTGGTGGAGCGACTGCCCCATCAGTGGACCACGCGTCTGCAACCTTTCGTGTTTGTTGGCCCGGCCATGGCGATTCTGGCCTGGTATCTGGCTCTGCCAACTGTCCGGACCTTCTGGATCAGTCTTTTCGACCGGGACGGCCCCAACCCAGACCTCTCGTTCTTCGAGAACCTGAGCAGCGAAGGATTCGTAGGGCTTGCCAATTATGCGGCGGTGTTTACCGAGCGGTTGATGCTTGAGGCGTTTCGTAACAACTTATTGTGGATCATATTCGGCAGCACGCTCGCAGTCGGGTTTGGCCTGATCATTGCCGTGTTGGCGGACCGCAGCCGCTTTGAGAAGGTGGCCAAGTCGATGATCTTTCTGCCGATGGCCATCTCCTTCGTCGGCGCCAGCATCATCTGGAACTTCATCTACGAATTTCGGCCGTCCGATCTGCCGCAGATTGGTCTGCTCAATGCCATCGTCGTTGGCTTGGGAGGGCAGGCACGGGCCTGGCCGCAGTGGGTAGATGTTGCACCCTGGAATAATCTGTTCCTGATCATCATTGTTGTCTGGCTGCAGGCCGGCTTTTCGATGGTGCTGTTCTCCGCCGCGCTCAAGGGTATACCGGAAGAACTGAAAGAAGCGGCCCGTATCGACGGCGCGAATGAGGTGCAGGTCTTTTTCCGCGTCATGATTCCGTCTATTCAAGGCACCATCATCACCGTCTGGACGACGATCATCATATTTACCTTGAAGATTTTCGACGTCGTCTGGGTCATGACCGGCGGTCAGTTTGGCACCCACGTCATCGCCACGCAGTTCTACAGGCAGTCATTCACCAATCGGAATTCGGGGTTTGGTTCGGCCATTGCTATCGTGTTGTTGCTCGCGGTCATTCCCGTGATGATCTACAACCTCAGGCAGTTCCGTGAGCAGGAGGCATTCTAGCATGACCAGCGCCAAGAGTCAGAAACGATTGGGTAGCATTATTGTCAATGGAGCGCTGCTGTTGCTTGTGTTGGTCTGGACGATCCCCACGATGGGCATCTTCGTCTCCTCGTTCCGGCAGCGGGACGACATCGCCACGTCAGGTTGGTGGAATGTGTTTCCACATCGCGCCTGGGAACCGATTGCGGTCATCGAGAATCCGCGTGAAACGCTGGGCGTGGATCCGGATACCGTCATGACGATCGAGGGCGTCTCCGGCACGTTTGAGGAGTTCAGGGAAGGTGTCGCCAGCGGTGATGTCCGCGTGACCTGGATCGGCAACAAGCGGCTCGGTCGCATTGAGGTTCAGGAGCAGGTGTGGACCGTTACCTGGGACTTCACGCTGGACAACTACAGACAGGTGCTGGGCGGTACAGACTTCGAGTTCACGCGGCCGGATGGCACGGTAGAGATTGTGCCCGGCGACAACATGACCAACGCCTTCCTGAACAGTCTGGCGGTGGCCATTCCGTCAACGGTCATCCCGATCCTGATCGCCGCCTTTGCCGCCTACGCTTTTGCGTGGATGTCTTTCCCCGGTCGAAAGTGGTTGTTCGTCCTGGTTGTGGCGCTGCTCGTTGTGCCGCTCCAGTTGGCGCTGGTGCCCATCTTGCGCGACTATCGCGCGTTGGGACTCAACGGCACCTACCTCGCCGTCTGGCTGGCCCACACCGGCTTCGGCCTGGCGTTGGCCACCTACCTGCTCTACAACTACATATCCACATTGCCGCGCGAGACACTCGAGTCCGCGTTTATGGACGGCGCATCCCACTTCACTGTGTTCGTGCGCCTGGTGCTGCCGCTGTCGGTGCCGGCCCTGGCTTCGTTTGCCATCTTCCAGTTTCTCTGGGTGTGGAACGACTACCTGGTGGCCCTTATCTTCCTGGGCGGCAATCCCGAACTGGAACTGGTTACTCAGCGAATGGCAGCCATCTCCGGCTCGCGTGGCAGTGAATGGCATCTGCTGACCGCCGGGGCGTTTGTCTCGATGATCTTGCCGTTGATCGTTTTCTTTGCTTTACAACGTTACTTTGTGCGTGGCCTGATGGCCGGTTCCGTCAAGGGCTAGCCGCGGCAGTTTTCTACATCCAAGGAGTATGGGAACAGGCACGCGGATGTCCCCCGTGCCTGTTCTTGCTTGTATGAATACCTATTCCACCAATTTTGATACGCGCCGGTTGTTGGTCATCGACCTGGATGGCACGCTGGTGCCTAGCCCTGCCGCTGGCCTGAAGCAGCTCAACAAGGCGCTGCAGGCGGCCCGCAGTTCGCTGGCGCTGGTCTACGTTTCCGGGCGCAGCGTCGACGAACAAGTGGCCGACATTGCCAAGCATGAGCTGCTGGAGCCGGACTACATCATTGCCGAGCTGGGCACTGAGATCCACCGCTTTCCCGGCAGACATCCGCTCACAGAGTGGGTGCGCTATCTGGAGCCGGGTTTTGAACGGGATGCACTGGAAGCGCTGCTGACCGAGGGAATGCCGGAGCTGGAGCTTCAGCCCGACGAAAACCAGGCGGCACTGAAGCTGAGCTACTTCTGGAAAAACGCTACCGATGACGAGCTGGCGGAGCTGCGACGCGGCCTGCTGGAAGCGGGCCACATGGTCAAGCTGGTCTACTCCCATGACATCTATCTCGATGTGCTCCCCGAACGGGGCGGCAACGGCGCGGCCGTCAAGTTTCTCGTTGACCAACTGATGCTGACGCCGCCGCAGGTGTTTGTCAGCGGCGACAGCGGTAACGACATCGATCTGTTTCAATATGGCTATCGGGGCATTGTGGTGGCCAACGCGACGCGGGAGCTGCGAGAGGCCGTGCAGCTTCGCGCGTACTTCAGCCACACGAGCTATGCAGCCGGGGTACACGAAGGATTGCGGCATTACAAGTTCTTCAGCCAGCTCAATGGTCAGCGCCCGGATCTCACTCGCGAGGCGTTCGACCGTGCCGTCAGTTCGCTGCGACGAAACATTACCCCCTACGGCTTTTCGGCCGCCAGCCTGACGGACAATCCGTTGTCGGATGAAGACTCCAACTACTTCGCCGTCTGGAGCCGGGACGGCATCAAGACTGGGCTGTGGTCACTACCGCTGAACGACAACGACGTCAACGAATGCTTCCGTCGTACGCTGGAGTTGATGGCCGAGCACCAGACGCCGAATGGCCAGATCCCGGCCAATGTTCAGATCAAGACCGGCGAACCGGACTACGGCGGCATCGGGGGCATTGCGTCTATCGACTCTGTCCTGTGGTTCGTCATCGGGACCTGTCGGTATGCGGCTGCGACGGCCGATGTGGCGTTCCTCCGCCGGCTGGCGCCGAATCTTGACCGGGCGATGCAATGGTTGGAGGCCCATGATTCCAACAACTGCGGGTTGCTGGAAATCCCTGAGTCCTCGGACTGGATGGACCTGTTCCCCCGGTCTTACAATGTCCTCTACGACGAGGTGCTCTGGTACCAGGCGTGCCAGGATATGAGCGTGGCTACCGGCGTGCTGGGGCAAACAGACGAAGCGGCTCGTTATCAGGCCATGACGGAGCGCATCCGCACCAAGATATTGCGCCAGTTTTGGCCGACCAGCATCAAGCTGCCGGACTCGGTGCCGTCGTTTGCCGAGACCCAGTTCACCATTGGCAACGCGCAATACTTGCTGGCCCAGATCAGCCCATTCAGCTTTTCGTGGCGGTGTGATGTCTACGCTAACCTGCTGGCCGCGCTGATGGGTCTGCTGTCTGAGCGGCAGATGGAGCAGGTCTTCCACTTTCTGTGGGGCGTCGGCGCCAACAGCCCCTTTCCCGTCAAGTGTCTCTACCCGGCCATCCAGAGCGGGGCCAGCGACTGGAAGGATTACATCATCACCAACCTGCTGAATCTGCCTGAGCATTATCACAATGGGGGCATCTGGCCGTTCATTGGCGGGTTGTGGGTGCGCTTCCTGGCCCAGACCGGGCGCATGGAGCTGGCCAATCAGGAGCTCATTCGGCTGGCGGAGGCGAACCGGTTGGGCCTTTACGAAGAGTGGGAGTTCAACGAGTGGCTGCATGGCCAGACCGGACGGCCCATGGGCAAGGCTCATCAGGCCTGGAGTGCCGCCAGTTACATTGCGGCCTACAAGGCGCTGCAGCAAGATTCCATCCCGCCCGACTTCTCGACTATTACGCTGGAGATGTTTGCGTGACAGGCTGGCTATTTGCTTCCGACGTTGACGACACTCTGTTGGGCGATGAGGTCGCGCTGGTGACGCTGGCTGCTGAGCTGGAGCCACGCCCGCCCAGCCTGGTCGTCGCCTACAACTCCAGCCGGCCTGTGGCCAGTCTGCGCCGGTCGTTGGCCGAGCATCCCGCACTGCCGCTGCCTGACTATCTGATTGGGGCGCTGGGCACTGAGATAGAAAGGGGAGCGCAGGCAGGAGACATGGCTGAGTTCGCGGCTGAGCTGTCTGAAGGCTGGGATAGGGCGCGCATCGTAGAGATTGCGGAGGACCTGAATTTGCGGCCGCATCGGGACGAGTTTCAGCGGCCGTTTAAGGCGAGCTACGATGTGGACGGATATGATGCCTCCCAGGAGGTCTTGCGTCGTTTGGAAAGCGCGGGGCTGGATGTATCACTCATCTACTCAGGCCGCACCAACCTCGATGTGATTCCCCGGGCGGCGGGCAAAGGGAACGCTATTCGTTTTCTTCAGGGACACCTTGGGATTCCCGGTGAGCAGGTCGTCGTCGCCGGCGACTCCGGCAATGATCTGACGATGTTTGTGGAGCCGTTTCGCGGCATCGTAGTCGGGAACGCCGACCCGGAACTAGCCGCGTTAACGGGACCGTTGATTTACCATGCCACTGCCAACTTCGCTGCTGGCGTGTTAGAGGGATTGCGTCATTGGCGCGTCCTGCAATAGGGAGCAAGAGAGATGCAACAGCAACAATTCACGGAATCAATTCTCATGATGTCCATTCATGGTTATGTGTCGGCCGAACCGGAGTTGGGCAAACCAGATACCGGCGGACAGGTCGTCTATGTGCTGGAACTGGCCAAGCGGTTCAGCCGGCTCGGTTACCATGTGGATCTGGTCACGCGGCGCTTCGAAGACCAGCCGGAGTATGACGAGATCAACGACAACCTGAGCATTTGGCGTATTCCGTTCGGAGGGCCGGACTTCATCCGCAAGGAGGATATGCACGACCACCTGAGCGACTTTGTGACCAACTGCCTGATGAGCATTCGCAGCCGTGGCCGCCAGTATGGTGTGATCTACTCCCACTACTGGGACGCGGGCTGGGCGGGGCAAAAGATGGCGGAGGAGTTGAACACGCCGCACGTCCACACGCCCCACTCGCTTGGATGGTGGAAGCAGCAGAACATGGGCGCCGACATGAGCGCCGAGGAGATGGAGGAGAGGTATCGCTTCACCGAGCGTATCCGCAAGGAGTTTCTCGTCTATCGAACGTGTGACCATATCATTGCCACGACGGAGCCGCAGAACGATCTGCTGCAGGAGCATTATGATGTCCTGGAGCGGCAGATCACGGTCATCCCGCCCGGCATTGACGAGAATAAGTTCTCGCCCGTGCGCCAGGAAGAGAAGCTGGAGCTGCAGACCCGCTACAATATGCAGCCCAATGACGTGCTGGCTGTCGGCCGAATGGCGGCCAACAAAGGGCATGATCTGCTCATTGAAGCGATGGCCACGCTGACCCAGCTTGTGCCGGACGCTCGGCTCGTCGCTGCCATCGGCGGCGAGGATTCGGAGCAGGATGATGCCGGCACCGATGTGCTGCGTACACTCGCCGGCGACATGGGTGTCGCCGACCGGATTGTTTGGGTCAACTACATTGCCGACGACGATCTCGCCAACTACTATCGTGCGGCGACTGTTTTTGCTCTCTCCTCCCGCTATGAGCCGTTTGGCATGGTGGCCATCGAGGCGATGGCCTGCGGCACTCCGACCGTCATCACGGTTCACGGCGGGTTGGCGGAGCTGATCGACTACGGCACCCACGCCATCTACGCTGATCCGAACCGGGGCCTTGAGTATGGCAACGCGCTGGCCCTGCCTATGCTCTATCCGGCGCTGGCCGATGAGTTGTCGGTAGAAGGTTCCCGCTTTGCGCGCCGGAACTTCGGCTGGACCGGAATCGCCAAGCGCATGCTGGCCGTTTTCGACCGTGTTCGCTCAGTGAAGTACGAGCAGTAGCCCTGTCCCATCACCTTGCGAGGAACTGTGAACCAAACCTGGTACGCTGACGCTGTATTCTACGAGCTGTACATCCGCGCTTTTCAGGACGCCGATGGGGACGGCCACGGTGACTTTCGTGGCGCCATGAGCAAGCTCGACCATATTCAATCGCTGGGCGTGGATTGCATCTGGGTCCAGCCCATGTACCCCTCACCCCTTCTGGATGATGGCTACGATGTGGCTGACTACACCGGCATTCATCCCGACTACGGCACATTGGACGACTTCCGGGCGTTCCTGGATGCAGCCCATGAGCGTGGTCTGCGGGTGATCACCGACATGGTGATGAACCATACGTCCGACCAGCATCCCTGGTTCCAGGCGGCGCGTTCTGACCCCAACTCGCCCTACCGCGACTACTATGTCTGGAGCGATTCGCCGGACAAGTATAACGAGACGCGCATCATCTTTCTGGATGTGGAGGATAGCAACTGGAGCTATGATGAGCTGGCCGGCCAATATTTCTGGCATCGCTTTTACAGCAGCCAACCCGACCTCAACTACGACAACCCCGCCGTCCACGAAGAGATGTTCAGGGCGGTCCGCTTCTGGCTGGATATGGGCGTCGACGGCTTTCGGGCCGACGCCGTGCCCTATCTCTACGAGCGCGAGGGCACCAACTGCGAGAACCTGCCGGAGACTCACGTCTTTCTGAAGAAGCTGCGGGCGATGATTGACGCGGAGTATCCGGGTCGGGTGCTCATCGCGGAGGCCAATCAGTGGCCGGACGATCTGCTGCCCTACTTCGGCGACGGTGACGAGTTCCAGGTCTGCTTCCACTTTCCGATCATGCCGCGCCTGTACATGGCCCTGAGGCGGGGTGACAAGACGCCAATCGTTGACATTCTGGACCGGACGCCGCCAATTCCGGACGGGACACAGTGGATGACCTTTCTGCGCAACCATGACGAGTTGACGCTGGAGATGGTGACGCCGTACGAGCGGCAGTGGATGTGGGAACAGTATGCGCCGGAGCCGCGGATGCGTCTCAATATGGGCATCCGTCGCCGCCTCGCCCCCTTGCTCGACAACGATAAGCGAAAGTGGCTCCTGCTCAACAGTCTGTTTCTTTCGCTGCCCGGTGCGCCGATTCTCTACTACGGTGACGAAATCGGGATGGGGGACAACATTTGGCTTCCCGACCGGCATGGAGTGCGCACGCCGATGCAGTGGATCGGCGGTCGCAACGCCGGCTTTTCCGCTGCGGACTCGACCTACTTGCCGGTCATCGACGACCCGGTCTACGGCTATGAACAGGTGAATGTGGCCGCGCAGGAAGGGCAGCCCGACTCCTACCTGAGCTGGACGCGCCATCTGGTGGCGTCGCGCCAGGGTCAGCGAGCGCTGCGCGGCGGCGACATGGCGTGGGTAGAGTCGGGGGATACGGCCGTCCTCGCCTTCGAGCGCAGTTTCGAAGGCGAAACGGTGCTGTGCGTCTTCAACCTCACCGACGAGAGCAGACCGTCCGGCGTTGACCGGAGCGGAACATGGCGCGATTTGCTGGACCGGGACGGGGCGCCAGTACAGCTCGACGCGGCGCGAACGCTGCGACCCTATGCGGCCCATTGGTTCGTCCAGCAGACAAATTGAAAGGGAGAGTTCTGTGTGAGCGACGATAAATTCACTGTTGACGACAGCTTGCGTGACGCTCTGGTTGGCGGGCCGCTGCGACTGCTGGACCCGTTGGAGCAAGAGATCTTCCTCTCGCGGCTGGACCTATACTGGCCCGACGCTGAACGGGCGCTGACGCTATTGTACGGCGACCGGCCCGATTTCCCCGTCTGGTGCCGCCACTACGTGGACCTGACAGCCCGGCAATATGCTGCTCGCCCGGAGGCGCTGCGTCTGCTGGACCTGCGACGACAAGCAGAGCCGGACTGGTTTCAGCAGCCCGACATGCTCGGATACGTCTGCTATGCCGACCGCTTTGCGGGGACGCTTCGTGGCGTGGCCGAGCGCGCCTCCTACTTCAGCGAGCTGGGCATCACCTATCTCCATCTCATGCCCTTGCTCGCGCCCCGACCGGGGCAGAATGACGGCGGTTACGCGGTGGTCGACTATCGCGCGGTGAACCCGGCGTTGGGAAGCATGGACGATCTGTCGGACCTGGCGGCCGTCCTTCGCCAGCAAGGCATCAGTCTATGCATCGATCTGGTCTGTAACCACACGGCCAAAGAGCACGACTGGGCGCGCAAGGCGCAGGCGGGCGATCCGGACTATCAGGACTACTACCTGATGTTTCCCGACCGCACGATGCCCGACCGTTTCGAGATGACCCTCCCTGAAATCTTTCCGGAGTTTAAGCCAGGCAACTTCACCTACTATCCGGAGATGGAACGCTGGGTCTGGACCACGTTCAATGAGTACCAGTGGGACCTCAACTACCGCAATCCCGCCGTGCTGGGTGAGATGCTGGACACCATTCTCTACCTGGCCAACCAGGGTGTAGAAGTGCTCCGTCTGGATGCGGTGGCCTTTATGTGGAAGCGGCTGGGCACGGACAGCCAGAACGAGCCGGAGGCCCACGCCATCCTGCAGGCGTTTCGGGCGTTGAGCCGTATGGCCGCGCCGGGCCTGCTGCTGAAGGCCGAAGCGATTGTTGCGCCGAATAAGCTGGTCCCCTATCTGGGTACGGGCGAAGCGACGAACAAGGAGTGTGAGCTGGCCTACCACAACGTCTACATGGTCCTGTTGTGGAGCAGCCTCGCCGAGGGCAAAGCTGTGCTAATGACCCGCGCTCTACAAAATATGCCGCCCATCCCCAGTGCTACCTCGTGGGTGACCTATGTGCGCTGCCACGATGACATTGGCTGGGCGGTCGCCGACGAGGACGCCGCTGAGGTAGGATTGTCCGGCCCGGCGCACCGCGCCTTTCTGAGCGAATATTACAGCGGCCGCTTTCCGGCCACCTTTGCCCGCGGCGCGACGTTCCAGCATAATGCCCGTACTGGCGACCGGCGCATCAGTGGCGCGTGCGGTTCGTTAGCCGGTCTGGAGCTCGCTCTGGAGCAGGAAGACGCCGAGCTGGTCGATGCGGCCCTGAAACGCATTCTGCTGCTCCACAATCTGATTCTGGCCTTTGGCGGCACACCGCTCATCTACATGGGCGATGAACTGGGTCTGCTGAATGACACCGACTATCTTCAAGACGCCGACCTGGCGGGCGACAACCGCTGGATGCACCGCCCGCCCATGGATTGGGAGCGTGCCGGTGAACGGCATCGCTGGGACACCACCACCGGCCGCCTCTTTCGCGGCTTGTGCACCATGATCGAGACGCGCCGCCGGACGCCTGCCTTGCATGCCCAGGCCGGCAACTACGCCGTCTGGACCCACAATGAAAGCGTATTCGGTTTGCTGCGGGACAGCCCACGCGGACGGCTGTTGGTGCTGGCCAACTTCAGCGACCGACCCCAGTTGACGCCCGGCTACCGGCTGGCTGACCTGGGATTTGGCCAGCAGCTGGAGGACCGGTTGACCGGCCGTCAGGTGCGAGGGGAGGCCGGTGTTCAACTCGCCGGGTATGAAGCGGTTTGGCTGGAGGTGGAAACCGTCCATGAGTGATCCTATCGTCGGCGCCATTGAGGCTGGCGGGACCAAGTTTGTTTGTGCCGTGGGCACCGGGCCGGATGATCTGCGGGCGGTGGAGCAGTTCCCAACGACCTCGCCGGACGAAACAATTGGACGGGTTCTGGCCTACTTTCGCCGGCAACAGCGCGAAGTTGGCGAGTTGGCCGCTGTCGGTATCGGCTCCTTCGGTCCGCTGGACCCCAATCCCCGCTCACCAACCTACGGCTACATCACCTCCACGCCGAAGCCCGGCTGGGCCAACACCGATTTGGCCGGTGCTATTCGGGCCGAACTGGACGTGCCCATCGGGTTCGACACCGACGTCAACGCCGCCGCCGTGGCGGAAGGTCGCTGGGGCGCGGCCCAGGGAGTTGACACCTACATCTATTTGACAATCGGCACGGGCATTGGCGGTGGTGCGGTGGCTAACGGCCGCTTGATCCACGGTCTGCTTCATACCGAGATGGGCCATATTGTAATGTCCCACGACTGGCAGCGCGATCCCTATCCCGGTCGCTGTCCCTACCACGGCGACTGCCTGGAAGGGATGGCCTCTGGCCCGGCGATCGGGGAGCGTTGGGGCGTCGATGCGTCGGCCTTGCCGGTAGACCACCCGGCCTGGGTGCTGGAAGCCGACTACCTGGCGCAGGCTCTGCGAACTTTCGTCCTCACCCTGTCGCCGGAGCGGATTGTGCTGGGCGGCGGCGTCATGCACCAGGCCCACCTCTTTCCGCTCATTCGCGCCAGACTACTGCAGAGCCTCAACGGTTACGTCCAGTCTCCCGTCATCCTGGAGCACGTCGACACCTACATCGTTCCGCCGGGATTGGGCGACCGGGCAGGTGTTCTGGGTGCAGTCGCGCTGGCCCATTTGGCTCTCGCCTGACAGCGTCTTTGCTGGTCGATCAAAAAAACGCCGGTGCGAGATTGCACCGGCGTTTTGTTTCTTGTCGTGTTGGCAGACCGGGTGACCTTAGCGGCTTCGGCCGCCACCCATCAGGGTTACGAAGTAAAGCAGCTGTCCGACCGCGGCCACTGCAGCCGCAACGTAGGTCAGGGCGGCGGCGTTGAGGACTTTGTCCACGCCTTGCCGCTCTTCGGCAAAGAGAATGCCGTTGCTCACCAGCAGGGCCTTGGCCCGCTTGCTGGCGTCGAACTCGACGGGCAGGGTAACCAGCGAGAAGACCACGGCCACACCGAACAGAATGATGCCGACCCAGGCCAGCTGGGTGAAGCCCAGCAGGAAGCCGGCGATGAAAATGAACGGTGCCAGGGAGCTGCTGAACTGGACCGCCGGCACAATGGCCGAACGCAGCTGCAGCGGACCATAGCCGTTAGCATGTTGCATTGCGTGCCCCATCTCATGGGCGGCGACACCAGCAGCAGCGACGCTGGGTTGGTGGTAGACTTCCTGGCTGAGGCGAAGCGTGCGGTCGCGTGGGTCGTAATGGTCTCCGAGACGGCCCTGCGTCTCTTCGATCTTGACATCGTAAAGGCCCTGGCTATCAAGCAGCTGGCGGGCCACTTCGGCTCCGGTCAGTCCGTTGGCAATGCGGACCTTACCGTACTTGTTGAACGTCCCACGAACACGGGCCTGGGCCCAGATGCCCAAAATCAGCCCAGGTAAAGCCAATATCAGGTAAAGTGGGTCGAAGAAAAACATGTGTTGTGATTAATTCCTTTTGGCGGCAGCAGGAGCTAATGCTCGCTCGCGCCACAGTTTATCCTGGCGACGACGGGCTATTCCGGCCAAAATCATCAGGCTGGCAGTGAAGAGTGGAAGGATGGATACCCAATAGCTTTCGGGAATAACTAGCATTGCTACCTCTTGGTTGGTTGATTCAATAACTTCACCCTTAATTTTCGTATATTGGTATTAGAAATCAATATGATCGTGCTCTTTCATACACAAGTCTTACGATTGATTGTGGGCGATTTATCTAGTGCGGCAGGCGACTATGTTGCAGTTCGTGTTATCCACCGGGTCGCTCTGGTCCTATGGGCTGGACCGTAGTTTTGACCTGGCAGCCAAAGCAGGCTTCGATGGGTTGGAGCTGATGATTGACCAGCGGTGGGATGCGCGCCAGCCGGCGTATCTGGCCGGACTGGTCGAGCAACATGGTCTGCCCATTCGTGCCGTCCACAGTCCGTTTTCGGCCGCTCCTGGCTGGCCTGCCGGCAACCCGGGGCGCATCGAGCGCTCGCTTGAGCTGGCCGAAGCCCTGGGCGCGGCGGTGGTGGTCCATCACCTGCCGAATCGGGTGGGGCGCGTCTGGGTGCAGACGGAGAGCCGCTTCTTCCCGTTCCCCACGCCCGGACGCAACCCGGAAGTGGCTTACCGTCGTTGGCTGGAGGATGGCTACGCCGCGCTGCAGGCGACAACGAACGTCAAGCTGTGCATCGAAAACATGCCTGCCTTTCAGCGATTCGGCCGTCGCTGGCAGCTTTTTACCTGGAACACCCCGGAGGAGATCGTTCGCTTCCCCCATCTGACGCTCGACACGACCCATCTGGGCACCTGGGGGGTGGAGCCGGTGGACGTTCTGCCCCGCTTACGCGGTCAGGTCGGCCATGTTCACCTGAGTAACTTCGACGGGCGGGAGCACCGCCGGCCTGAGGACGGCCGCCTGGCGCTGGATCAGTTCCTGCGTGCGCTCGATGGGGAAGGGTACGGCGGGGTCGTTTCCCTTGAGCTGCACCCGGATGCACTGGACGCCGGGGCTGCGGATGAGGTGGTGCTGGAGCGGCTGGCGACGAGCCTCGCCTGGTGCCGGGCCGCGCTCTGGTAGTGGGATGGCTCAGGATGCGCTCGAAACTGCGAGCAGCGCTGGTTGCCACATGCGCCCCCTCACCAGATAATCATGGGGCGGTGCGAGTTTGGTGCCGCTCCGGGAGAATAGACAAATGACAGGTATCGATCAGTTTGGTTTGCCTCGCTACGTGGGTGATGGACTGCTGCTGCGCTGGGGCACTCCAGAGGATGCCGATGCGGTGGCTGCTTTCAACATTGCTATGCACAGCGACGAACCGGACCAGCCGGAACTCTGGTTGGGCCTCTGGACCAAGCTGCTCATGTCCGGCGACCATCCCACGACGGCCGCCAGCGACTTCACCGTCGTGGTTGATGAGCACAAAGGCAATCGCATCGCCTCAACCTCCTGTCTCATCTCGCAGGTATGGCGCTATGAAGAGGTGGAGTTTGGGGTCGGCCGGCCGGAACTGATCGCCACCCATCCCGACTACCGGCGGCGCGGGTTGGTGCGAGAGCAGATGGCCGTCCTCCACGCCCTCAGCGCCTCTCGCGGCGAACAGCTCAACGCCATTACCGGGATTCCCTGGTACTACCGCCAGTTTGGCTATGAGATGACGGTCAATTTGCACGGCAGTCGCAAGCATTACTGGTCAAAGGCACCCGGCAAGAAGAGCGAATTGCCGGTCTCGTACGCCTGGCGGCCGCCGACCTACGCCGATATACCGATCCTGACCGAGATGTATGGGATTCAGTGCCAGCCGAGCCTGGTGGCGCGAGAACGCGACGAAGCACAGTGGCGCTGGGACATCGACAAGACGATCGACCCCGATTCAGACTTCGTCACGCTGCGTCTGATAGAAGATGACGCCGGGGCCGTGGTGGGATACTGTCAGTACTGGGAGCCTGAGGCGAACATTGGCGAACTGGCTGTGTTGCCGGGCCACTCCTGGCGTTCGGTCTGCCTGTGGCTGCTGGCCCGTTTTCAGGAAATATCACAGGAGCGAGTGGACAACGGAAAGTTGGCCTTTTCTTGCCTGGAGTTTGAGCTGGGCGAGCAACATCCTGCCTATGATGCGCTCCTTACGCAGTTGGAGCCGCGCGGCCTGGGATATACGTGGTACATGCGGGTGGCCGATCTGGCTGCTTTTCTCAGCCATATTGCCCCGGTGCTGGAGCGGCGGCTGGCTGCCAGCACGATGGCCGGTCATACGGGTCGCCTGATCGTCGACATGTACAGGTATGAGCTGGTGATGACGTGGGAGGAAGGTAAGTTGATGGGTGTGGAGCAGCAGGCTTCGACGAGCGATAAGTTGCCCCGCGGCCGCTTTCCCGATCTGACATTCCTCCACCTACTGTTCGGACATCGCACACTGGCTGATCTTGAGTTTGCCTGGGCCGACTGTCGGGTGCACGATGCCGAGGCAAGGGTCCTGTTTGAGGCGCTTTTCCCGCGCCAGGCGTCCTGCATCATCCCGGTCTGGTAGCTTGATTGAGGCGCACAGACAGTAGTTGTCAAGCCATCATGAACCCGTTGCAACCCTTTCTCGATGTTCAGAGCGCATTCGTGCTCGACGGTGGTTTGGCCACAGAGCTGGAGCAGCGCGGCTATAGTCTGAATGACGAGCTGTGGTCGGCCCGGCTGCTCGCAGACGCGCCCGATGCGATCCGACAGGTCCATAGCGATTACTTCTGGGCAGGGGCCGATTGTGGCATTTCAGCTACCTATCAGGCGACCGTGCCCGGCTTCATGGCCCGGGGGGCGTCGGAGAGAGAGGCGGTGCGCCTGATTCAACTGGCCGTCACCCTCGTAGTTGAGGCTCGAGATGCTTATTGGGCACAGGCCCGGAAGCCAGGCGACGGCCGCCTGCGCCCGTTGGTCGCCGCCAGCGTCGGCCCGTACGGCGCCTATCTGGCCGATGGGTCCGAGTACACCGGTCGCTACGATCTGGACGAGGCGGGCTTGCGGGCGTTCCATCATGACCGCTGGCATCTGTTGGCCCAGACCCCGGCCGATTTGCTGGCGTGCGAGACGATCCCGTCCTTTGCCGAGGCCGGCGTGCTGGCCGGGCTGCTGGCGGAGACGCCCGACCGCTGGGCCTGGTTTAGCTTCACCGCCCGTGACGGCCGTTTGCTGAGCGACGGCACGCCTGCTGCGGAAGCGGCAGCGTTCCTGGACGGCTGCGAGCGGGTGGCTGCTATCGGCATCAACTGCACCCCGCCGCGGTTCATCCCCGCCCTCATTGGCGAAATCAGAGCGGTGAGTGACAAGCCGGTGATCGTCTATCCCAACTCCGGCGAAACATACGATGTGGCCCACAAGCGCTGGCGGGGCGAGTCCGCACCGGCCGAATTTGGGACGTATTCACGAGAATGGCGTAAGCTTGGTGCGGCGGCCGTCGGCGGCTGCTGTCGCACAACGCCGGCCCATATCCGTCAGATACGAGATCGCATCCGCCCGAACGAATGAACCATGGCTAATCGCAAGACCTACCAGAAGACACTCCCACAAAAACGCATCTCTGCCGGCTGCCTGCTTTTCGATTCGCAAGGTCAGCTCCTGGTCGTCAACCCGACTTATAAAAAGAACTGGGAAATCCCCGGCGGCACAGTGGAGAAACATGAGTCGCCGCGCCACGGCTGCGAACGCGAGGTGCTAGAAGAGCTCGGCCTCCAGATCAGCCTGAGCACCCTTCTCGGCGTCGACTACATTGCCGACGCCAAGCGGCGCACCGAAGCGCTGGCCTTTATCTTTTACGGTGGCGTTCTGGACGCCGCGCAGATCGACGCCATCCGGCTGCCCCAGAGCGAGCTGAGCGAGTATCGCTTCATCGACACGGGAGACGGCCTGACGCTGCTCAATCGTCGCTTGCGCCGCCGCGTCAGCCGCTGCCTCGACGCGCTTGCCGCCGGACAAACCCACTACCTCGAAGAACAGGACCCCATCGGCTTCAGCAGTAACGGCGACCGTCGATAGACCACGAACCCACTATGCTAATCGGGGAGCTTGCCGCGCTGGCCACGGCCGTCTGCTGGTCCTTTACCGCTATCTTTTTTAGCTACAGTGGAAGGCGTGTCGGGTCTGGTGTCGTCAATCGCAGCCGCCTGGTCTTTGCCTTTCTGTTTTTGCTGATCGCCCACCGGCTGGTCGAGGGTACATTCTTCCCCTGGGGCACCGAACCGTTCCGCTGGGGGTGGCTGGCCGTGTCCAGCCTGCTGGGTCTGGTGCTGGGGGACGCTTTCCTCTTCCAGGCCTACGTCCTGATTGGACCGCGGCTGTCTATGCTGGTCATGTCGACTGTGCCCATCTTCAGCACCATGTTTGGCTGGATTCTTTTTGGTGAGCTCATTTCGACGGCTGAGATCGCCGGCATCATCCTGGCCGTGGCTGGCGTTGGCTGGGTGGTCACAGAAGGACAGAAGGATCCGCTCTTTGCCCAGGGCAAGGCGTACCGGCGTGGGCTGCTCTTTGCGCTGGCCGGAGCGCTTGGTCAGGTGACCAATCTGGTGACGGCGCGATATGCGCTGGTCGACGACTACTCAGCAGTCTCAGCGACGTTGATTCGAATCATGATCGGCCTGGTTGTGCTGTGGGGCCTTGCCGCTGTCCAGCGGAAGGTGCGCGAGACCATTCATAAATGGCGGGACGTACTCGCGTTTCGAGCCATTGTGGCCGGCGCATTTGTCGGCCCTTTCCTCGGCATCTGGTTCTCGCTAATCGCCGTCCAGAACACGCGCCTTGGCATCGCCGCTACGTTGATGGCGCTGCCGCCCGTCTTGCTGATACCGTTGGAGTACGTCTTCTACCGCCACCGGGTCAGCCCCCGGGCCATCGTCGGGACGCTGCTTGCCGTCACGGGCGTTGCCCTGCTGTTCCTGCCCCAGCCGTTATGACCGGGCGGCGAGCGCTGATAAGATGGAGTATCCCCTGGCCATGGACCGACTCCGCTTCGATGCGATAGCCTGCTTCCGCCACAGTCACCGCCGTGTCACGATTCAGATGACACTCTCCCTGCAGGGCGAACCAAAACGGATGAAAGAGGTCGGTCGCCAGGCGCGTTAGCCGCTTCTGGCCCCGCACGTGTTCCAGCAGACGCAGCTGGCCGTCCGGGCGCAGGACGCGCGCGATCTCGGCCAGCGCTGTGGGTGGCGAGGCGATCGAGCAAAAGACCAGCGAACCGACCACTGCGTCAAAGTAGCCGGCCCGGAACGGCAGCGCCTGTACATCCGCGCAGGCGACCCAGACCTCCGGCCCGCTGACCTGAGTGCCGGCTTTGCCCGACGCCGCGCCCAGATAAGCGTCCCGCAGGTCGACCGCGATCACCTCAACGTTGCCGTCGTACAGCGCGACATTGGCGCCGGTGCCTGCGCCGATTTCGAGGATTCGTCCCGAAAGCCCGGACACCAGTTGGCGGCGCAGCCCACGCAGCCCCAGTCGCTCCAGCATCGACATACCCTGGTCATAACGCCGCGCTGCCACCAGATCAACTCCGCTTCTGCTCATTGGTTACAGCTCCACCGGATCGTCGATATCGGGCACGATCGGGTGGGCGTCGGTTGTCTGTTGAACCCGCTTTGCCCAGGCGTCCACATCCACAGCGATGCGCGGCCATGTGTTGTAATGGTATGGAAGAACGGACCCTGGTTTCAGGAACTCCAGCGCCAGCAAACTGTCGTCTGGCCCCATCGTGAAGTTGTCGCCAATCGGCAGCACCGCCAGATCCAGACCCCCGCGCCCGATCAGCGCCATGTCGGAAAAGACGGCCGTGTCGCCCGCAATGTAGACCCGCTTGCCACCACCATCGATGATAAAACCGCCTGGCTCTCCGCCGTAGCTGCCATCCGGCAGCGCTGAACTGTGGAACGCCGTTGTCATCGTGACCCGACCGAAAGGAAAGACGAAGGAGCCGCCCGCATTCATGCCGTGCGTCTTTTCAACACCTTCAGCTGACAGCCATCGGCCAATCTCTGGTTTCACAATGGCGGTTGCCCCGGTTCGTCTGGCCAGCGCCGCCGCATGGGCCACATGGTCGCCGTGACCGTGGGTGATCAGGATGAAGTCGGCCGCCACCTCATCCACTGTCGTCCGGGCCGCCGGGTTGTTTGGCGCGAAGAAGGGATCCACGACCAGGCTCACACCATCAATATCCAGCGATAATGTAGCGTGCCCGTGCCAGGTAATGCGGACTGTCATATTAGCTTCCTCCGGATCGTGCAATGGCTCACCGTCTTGACTCCCCTAGGCATTATACCAAAAGACGCGAAACAGCCGCTCCACCTGTTGGGGCGGAGCGGCTGTTGATGGTGTAAACCTTGTGAATACCGGAAGCTACGGCAGACCCAGACGTTGAGACGCCTGGCGGCACAATCCCGCGCCACCTGCTGCCAACCACTGGTCAAGCGTAGCGCTGGTCGTATTCCCGGCGGCGGCATCGGCATAGATTCCCGTGCTCCACGTGTAGTAGCGCTGCGTTTCGGCTGCCCACTTGTCCCACGTATTGCCTGCCGCGACGTGACCACCGTTGTAGCCGGCGAATGCGCGACCGACGTCACCCTGGGTCTGGACCAACCGTTCTGAGAAGTAGTTCAACCCTTTGCGGGCGTTGGTGTTGGGGTCCTGCATAATCTCGCCATCCACGAAGTGGAAGGGCATGACCTGGAACAGGCCTTGGGCTCCTGCAATTGAGACGGCGTTCGGATCCCCGCAGGATTCAATCTGCATGATCGTGGCGGCCATGTTCGGGTCGAGGCCAAACTCGTTGGACCAGGCTACAATAGCCGGCGCCCAATGCTGGATCTCGCGCGTGAAAAGGGGCGAAATGCCGCCACCGCCGGTGCCTTCGGTCGCAACGGCTTCAGCCGCCACAGCCGGCGCGCTTTCAGCAACGCCACTTTCAGCGACGGTCGATCCATCCCCACTGCTGCCGATACGCTGCGTGACCACGAAGCCGAACCCAAAAACGAAGGCGACGACTGCTACCAGGATGAGCGCCATACGACGCTGTACCTGCTGCATGGGGTCGACCAGGACGATCGGTTCAAAGTCCAGCCACTGTTCTTCTTCGTCAGGATAGTTCAAAGGCGTTGATACTGCGTAATAGGGTGGTTCTTGTTCAATAAGGGCCATCAGTATATCCCTCTCTCGCAAATCGTTCTAGCTCTGGTTCTGTGATGGTGAGGAGCCGGCGGGTCGTGCCTGGACACCGCTCGGTCGTGGCATTCGACCGGGACCGTTCGGGACAGGCGGCCTCTGGCGAATGCGGGACTGAGTTCGTCCTGGCGGCGTGTTCGAACTGCCATTGGTCACTGGCGTCGCGTGGGCCACGACCGGATCGTCGACCGGTTCATAGGTAACCGGCGGGGCGCTGGGCGGTGGCGCCGCTGCACGGGGAGCGGCTGTTTGCTTGGGAGCAGCCTGCTTGGGGGCAGCCGTCTTTGGCTGTACCGCGGGTCGTGGCGCTGGTGTCCGTGCACTGCGGGCCTGCACCGGCCGGGGCGCGCTCTTGCGTGTGCCGCCGCCCCGCTTCTTGTCCAGCATCTCTTCCCCGGCGACCGAGAAGGCACCGATGAACAGAATGCGCGTCAGCCACACAAGGGCGGCGACAAAGATCGGTACATATTGGAGAAGCTGCTGCCGGCTCAACACTTCGTTGCCGAAATCATGGTTGAGCAGCGTCAGCGAGACGGCCCACCAGGTCATGACTGCATTGGCCATTGTGCCGAGCAGCCACGCTCCCATGAGGAACCAGACGACTTTCGGCTCATCGCGCCCCTTCTCCGGGGTCACGATACGCACCAAACCGGCGAAGTCGATCGCACAGAAGGCGATGGCCAGGATAGTGGCCCACAAGACGCCGGCGAACCGGACTTCGCCCAGCAGATTGCGCAGGGCGTACTGCGTCGTGTCAAAGTTGAATATTTCGAATGCGAAGAGGGCCACTGACAGAATGATGGCAATGACCAGGTTGCGCGAGACGCCGGTTTTGCCGGCGCTCAAATTGGCGCTAAGGGAACGCTTCACCGATTGCTGGGTACTCATACCGATGCCTCACTTTGTGTTGGTTGGCCCGCGGCCGTCCAGCGGTCCACGGGTACGGGTAATAGAACACTTGTTCGGAATACAGAATAGCACACGTGTTCTAATTCGTCAACGCCCAATTTGCTTGTTTTTTGCACGCGTATGCTAGGGGCAACGTCTCTCTGCTGCCGTAGCGGGAGGGTGGTTCGTGTATAATCAGTGGATGCGACTCATCCAGACGCACGAAAAAAGCGACTTCGACGCGGTAGCTTCCCAGCTTGGAGCCAGGAAACTGTATCCTGTGGCGACGGCTCTGCTGTCCCATCAGCTGAACCGTAACGTGCGCCAGTTCCTCAACTTGTACGGGGATGCGCTGCCCTTTGTGCGTGCGGAGGATTGGCGGCGGCAGAACGTTGAATCGGTCATCCTGGTCGACACCCAGGTGCTGAGCAACGTGCGCGGCATGGTGCGGCAGCCGGCCGTTCATGTCATCGACCACCACACCGGCCACGCCGAGAAGGAGGGCTGGACGTATGAGGTTGAGCCGGTCGGGGCAACGGTCACGCTTTTGGCAGAGAAACTGCGGGCGACCGGACAGCTTCTGACGTCGTTGGAGGCAAGCCTTATGCTGCTTGGTGTGTATGAAGACACTGGTGCCCTGACCTATGATACGACGACAGTCCGCGACATTCAGGCAGCGGCGTGGCTGCTGGAACAGGGTGCACAGCTGGATGTGGTCAGGCGCTATCTGAATATCGCCCTGTCAGCCGCGCAGCAGGCGCTGTACGACGACCTGCTTTCTGGCCTTGAGTGGCTGAATGAAGGGGAACGCTCGGTGGCAATTGCTGTCGCCCAGGCGCCTTCAGGCTTTGACGACGAAATCTCATCAGTGGCCCATCGCCTGCGAGAGACGTTGGCGCCGGATGGCCTGTTTGTGTTGGTTCAACTGGGCGATGGAGTCCAGCTTGTGGCGCGCAGCGCCACCGACGGCGTGGACGTCGGTGAAGTGGCGCGTCGCCTTGGCGGCGGTGGCCACAGCCGAGCGGCGGCCGCTATGGTCAACGACACGACGGTTGCTGCGCTGCGCGATCGGCTGATGACGATCTTGCCGGACGCCATTGTGCCCGGCCGGAAGGTCGCCTCGCTGATGTCGGCTGGCGTGGAGACAGTTTCTGCGTCGCTGCCTATTGCTGAGGTTGCCGCCCACATGCTGCGTCACGGGCATGAGGGCTATCCGGTCATCGACGATGCTGGCGAGCATCTGGTCGGGCTGGTGACGCGCCGCAGTGTGGACCGGGCAATGAGTCACGAAATGGGCAACGAACCTGTTGCCAACATTATGAGGGCCGGGGCTGTGACGGTGCGTCCTTCCGACCCGATCCATCGCGTGCAGGTGTTGATGGCGGCCGAAGGGTGGGGCCAGGTGCCGGTGATTGCCGACGACGCGACTGATGACGACAGCCTGCCTATTGGGATTGTGACCCGCACTGACATGCTCAAGGCGCTATACACGCCGCCGGGAGAGGCGCTGGAGACCGACGCCCGCGCCTTGCTCCAGCGCAATTTGCCGGCGCCGTTATGGGCGCTGGTGACGGCCATCAGCGATACGGCCGATGCCGCCGGCATGCCCGTCTATCTGGTCGGCGGCATCGTCCGCGACCTGATGTTGGACAAGCGTTCAGTCGATCTCGACATCGTTGTAGAAGGGGATGCCATTGCGCTGGTGGAGCAGCTCCAGGCCAAATATGGCGGTGCTGTGCATACTCACGAACGGTTTGGCACGGCCAAATGGGCACTGTCTCCTGAGGTCTGGGTCGCCATCATTGAGCCGGCCGACGGGATTCGCATAGACATCGATGCCGATAAATTTGGCTACGTGCCGCAGCTCGTCGACTTTGCCACGGCGCGCAAGGAGTTCTATAAGCGGCCGACGGTGCTGCCGGATGTGGAGCGTGGCTCGATCAAGCTTGACCTGCACCGGCGGGACTTCACCATCAATACCTTGGCCATCCGTCTGGACGGGGCGCACCTGGGGCAGCTGCTGGACTTCTACGGTGGACGACGGGATCTGCAGCGGGGCGTGATTCGCGTCCTGCACAGTTTGAGCTTTGTCGACGATCCGACGCGCATTCTGCGGGCGATTCGACTGGAACAGCGGCTTGGGTTCGATCTCGAGGCCGGCACCGCAGACCTGATTGCCGGAGCGCTGCCGCTCCTGGACCGCGTCTCCGGTGATCGCATCCGGCATGAGATCGAGCAGGCCCTGGACGAGAGCGATCCGGTGGCTGCGCTTGGCCGACTTGAAGCACTGCATGTACTCGAAAGCATTCATCCGGGCCTGCATTTCAGCAAGGAAGCGGCCGCCCGCTTTGCCACAATCGACGCGCTGGTCGATGATCCGGTCTGGCAGGCTGCCCTGCATGCCGGGCCATTGACCTACTACTACTTCGCTTTGTGGCTGGCAGGGTATTCGCCAGCCATGCAAGAGTCGGTCGCCAACCGCCTGCATGCCCGCAAGTCTACCAGCGACGATCTACTGGCGGCCGCCGCGCTGCGCCAGCAGCTTGATGCGCTGCCCTCTGATGCCCCGCCCAGCGTCGTTTCGCGCCTGATGCGTTCTTACTCCGTTCGCACATGGCTGACAGTCCGTCTGTTGGATATCAGCCCGCAGGTCAACGCTTGGCTGGACCAACATATGGCGGTCTGGCGTCACGTGGTTCCTTCGACGACCGGTCATGAGCTGCGGGCCGCCGGCCTCAAACCCGGCCCGGCCTTTGGCCGTATCCTCGATGCCTTGCTTGCTGGGCTGCTGGACGGCGACCTGGTGGATGCGGCTGCTGAGCAAGCCCGGCTGGCCGAGCTTGTTGCCGAAGAACTGGAGCGGGAGGCGGCCGCTTCCTAGGGGTCTGCCAGATAGCCTACCGCCTGGTCCGAGACATCGTCAATCGCCAGACTGAACTGTTGTCCTGTCAGCGCCTGCATATCAAGTAGACGAATCAGATCGTCCGGCAGATCGGTGTCCGGCAAGAAGGCCTTGATGGCGTTGGCGGAGTTGCGGAAGAACGGCCAGTTGAAGTAACTGTCACCATAGTCGGGCTGGATACCGAGCACGAAGATACCGGACTCGGTCAGGTCCTCATGAAAGTCGGTGCCGTATGCCATTTCCGGCGCCAGGCTGTAGGCCGGGCTTATCTCGACCAGCAGTTGACTGTTGCAGACGTTGTTGTAGGTGACGGGGACGTTGAGCTTCTTGTTGGCATTCCCCCACCGCCCCGGACCAAACAGCGCAAAACTACCGCTCGGCAGTTCATCGTTCAGGCGCGTGACCGCATCAATGACGGCCGTTCGGGTCGCATCATCCTCAATGGCGTAATAAGCTTCCGGATCGATAAAGATGGCAAAGTCGATACCTTCCAGAAGCGCGGGTGGCATGATCGTCGGCGTGGCCATAAGCCGGACCTCATCGGAGATATCAGCCAGGTTGATGTCGGGTCTGGCAGCGGTCGGCTGGAACAGCGGACGGCTCTCCAGAATGTAGAAGCGATAAGGAGTGCTCCCCGCCGCATCGTCTGCTCCAGTCTCTTCCACAAACTCCGCCGCGAACTCAAGATGGACCGGACTCTGATACGCTTCCTCCAGCTCGCTTAATGTGTCTCGGACGATAGACAAGAATGTCTCATCCGATGTGATGCCGTCAAACGTCAGCACAACCGGGTCGTCCTCGGACAATACGGCGCCTGATGGCATCGGAACCAGTCGTTCGCCTTTGTCGCGCACGGCAAGTCTGGACAAGGCCATCGGGTTCTGCTCCAGGCCGCGAACGACGGGCACAGTCTCGATGTTGCCGGTTTCCAGGTTGATGGCCGACATGAAACGTTGGGAGTAGTTGCGGATGCCCTCCACCGTTGTTTCGGGGCGCAGTCTTGGCTGACCCATCGGGACCAGGCGGGGGTAATCCTGGGCCACCCGCTCAACTGCCCGAACACCCAGACCGGCTACGAGACGCATGAACCCATCTTCCGCACGAATCTCGGGTGTCCAGCAGAACGGATTGTGACTGAACGAGAGGCCCGCCACATCCGGGTAGTGGTATTGGCCATGCTGCTGGCCCGCCACGCGCTGAATCAGGATGGCCATTCTTTCGTCGTAGTCGATCAGGTCATGCTTCTTGCGGTAGAGCAGAGCATCCGGATTGAGTGCGCTGGCGTAGATTTTGCGAATAGCGTCCAGCACGCATTGCAGATTCTCGCTCTCCGTGCCCTGGTTGGCGCAGAAGTAGCTGCTGTACTTGCCCGCGAACGAGAAGCCGAAGTTGTCTTCCAGGAGGCTGGACGAGCGCACAATGAGCGGCGACGGGCCCAGGTCTCGCAGTAGATCGCGGACCTGCGCCACGATGTGCAGCGGCAGATCGGCCTCCAGAAAGCGTCCGACCAGATCCGGATACTCCTGACGAATATCCGCGATAGCGAGGTATTTCTGGTTCATGTACCCTTCGAGCTGGTTCATCAGCAGGAACTCATAGATGATATCGGTGCCGATGAAGTAGGAGTCGGGAATGTTGATGACGCCGGGACCGTACTGCTCGTCAACTCGCTGCAATGCGCGCCAGGCGAGGATCATGTTGGCCGCCTTGCCCCCGATCTTGCCGGTTCCAATCAATCCCTGGTGGATAAGCCGCAAATCGCTGATAGTCAGGATGCGCTTGGCCACGCCGATGAACGGCAGTTGGTCGCTCATCAGCCGCTTGATCAGCACGACCTTGATCTCCTCCAGATGATGACTGATTGCTTCATCGGAGTCTGGCATCAGCCGCTCATACCGTTCGCCCTGTCGGAAAAGCAGCTCCCACGGGGCGATCTCTGGATTAAATGTCAGTTCAACGGGAGAGGGTTCGCCGGCCTGGTCGTTCAGCACCTCTTCAATGAGCTGGTCCAGCCGGGCGCTGCCCAGACGCTCGGCGAACAGGGCGTCTGTGTGATATTCGCGGACTCGCTCCTTGCGGGCCGACCAGCTCTGCGAATCCTCCTCAGCGAATGGATCGGCCAACCCCTCCCGGAGCTGGGACGCCTGGCTGAGCTGCTCCACCTCCCGCTCGAACTCCTCCTCGCTGATGAAGCCGTGGTGAAACATCTCCTGACGCATGCGCTGGCGAATCTTGTCTGACAAAATGGGATACTGCGCCAGCTTGATATAGGTGTCGATCGTCGGGGTGGTGCTGCGCAGATTCCTCATTGTGCGACCTCCAGATAGCCAATCGCCTCTTCGTTCTTTCCGTCCATCAAAACCCGAAGGGAGCCAGCCCCTTCGACGGCCGCAAGGTCAATGACCTTCAGGTAGGGCGCCAGAGATTGGTCTTTCGGCAGCAAGTCACCGAGCGCGTTTGGCGCATCCTGAAAGAACGCCCAATTGAACGTCGCTCCATCCACGTCGGGATGCAACGCCAGTGAGTGAATACCAGCCTCCACGAGGTCCTGGAAGAAGTGGGTGCCGTAAGAGAGTTCGGGCAGGTGGCCTCCCCGCGCCAGCGCAATCTCCACCAGAAGCTTGGTGTTGAAGATGTCGGCGTAGGTCACATGGACGCCCAGGTCAATGTTGACGCTGCCCCAGCGACCCGGCCCTAGCAGGACGAAGGACTCTTCGTCCAGCCGTCTGTTTAACCGGCCAATTGCGCGGCCCAATTCCTGCTGGATGGTCACATCGCCGATCTTATAGTATGCATGCGGATCGATATAGACGAGATAGCGAATGTCCTCCACCCGGCCATCGGGAATGAGGCCGATTCCGGTAAACAGAGTGCGCTCTTCCGGGACATCTTTTGGCACGACGACTCCCCCATCTTCCTGCCGCTGGCTGAGAGGCCGGCACTGCAGGACGTTGAGCCGGTACGACGGGTGAGGGTAGTCAGGGACGATCTCGACGGTGAACTCCATATCGACCGGGCGACGATAGGCTGTCTCCAGGCGCTCCAGAGAACCGCGCATCAGATCGACAAAGCGCCGATCCTTGGTCAGGTAGTTGAACGTCAGAACATACCGTTCTCGTTCGGTGGCCGTCCCGATGCTCAGTATCTCCTGCAAGTAGTCGCCGCGGTCGAGCGAAGCGATATGGCGCAGGTACGGATAGTCCGACGTCAGAATCTGGTCGACCGGCAGCGTGACGAACTCGTTGCGCTCCAGATCGATGGCATCCATGTCGTACTGCGAATACTGCCGGATAGCGCTCGGGGTCGTCTCCGGACGAAGTTGGGGGTGGCTCAGCGCGATCATTCGTGGATAGTCGTTGCTGACCCGGTCCACGGCGCGAGTGCCGAAGCCCCACACCAGGCGCAGGAACCCATCTTCCCGCCGAATCTTGCTGTTCCAGCGGAACGGATTCTCGCTAAAGGCGACGCCGGCCAATGTGGGGAAGAAGTGGTCGCCAAAGTGCTCCCCTTCTACCCGCTGGAGTAGAACAGCCATGCGCTCATCATAGTCGATCAGGCCGTGCCGCTGCCGGTAGAGAATGGCATCCGGGTTAAGTGTGCTGGCGAACACAAGCCGGATGGCGTTCAGTAACTCTTCCAGGTTCTCCTCGGCTGAGCCTTGATTGGGCAGAAAGTAGCTGTTGTACTTCCCGGCGAACGCATAGCCGAAGTTGTCTTCCAGCAAGCTGGAAGAGCGAACGATGAGCGGTCCGGAGCCCAGCTCCTCAAGCATGGTCTGAAGGCGGCGGACGATACTCGTTGGAAAGCGGCCGTTGAGGTGGGCGTCGACGATGTCCGGATAGCCATCCCGTATCTCTTCCAGCGACCGGTATTTCTGATTCATCACATGGTCCAGCCCATTGAGCAGGCGGAACTCGTAGATGACTTCAGTGCCCAGGAAGTACGACTCCGGGATGCTGACCGACTCGCTGATGTCGACCCCATTGCTCGACTCCGAGCGCTGCAAGATGCGCCAGGCCAACATCAGCCCCGCCGACTTGCCGCCGATCTTGCCGCTGCCAATGCGCCGCTCGTAGATGTAGCGCAAGTCGGCGATAGTAAAGACGTTTTTGGCGATGCCGATATAAGGCAGCTGGTCGCTGATCATGCGCTTGATGAGTACGACCTTGATCTCCTCCAGATGGTGGCTGATCTGTTCCCGTTCGTCGTCCGGCAGCGCCTCGTAGATCTCACCCTGTCTGAACAGCAGCTCCCACGGCGCAATCTCGGGGTTAAACGTCAGTTGGGCGGTTGAGGAGACGGCGGGCTGCGTGCTCAGTATCTCGTCGATGATCTGTTCGAGCAGGGCGGCCCCGAGCGTGTTGGCGAAGTACGCATCTGTCTGGAAGTCGCGCACTCGCGCCTTGCGCTTTTGCCAGATATGAGCTTCTTCATGGGCAAACGGGTCACTGATGCGCTCGCGACGCTGCGACTCGATCGCCTTTTCGCGCACGAGCCGCTCAAACGTCTCCGGGTCGACAATGCTGCGCTCAAACAACTCCCATCGCATCCGCTCCCGTATCTTGTCCGCCAGTCCCGGGTATTGAGCCACACGTATGTAGATGTCGATCACTGGCGTCGCGCTGCGCAGAGGGGCTGTCGCTGTCATAGGCTAGAATCCTGATTGGTTGTCGGCGCCGAACAATGGGTTGGAGGCGGCTCCTCTCGGAGTCCGCTTCAAGTCGATTATACCAAATCATTCAGTTGCACTGTCCCTCAATTGCGAGTACAACGGTTCCGCATTTGAGAGTCATACAACTGTGCCTGGAGGTGACGACGTGACAACGCTCTTCTCGCGGATTATTGCCGGTGAGCTTCCGGCCGATATCGTGTACCAGGACGATCTGGTGACCGCGTTTCGTGACATCAACCCCGCGGCGCCCACACACATTCTCATTGTGCCCAATGCGGAAATCCCTACCGTCAACGATTTGACCGAAGCCGACGAGAAGGTAGCTGGGCGAATGATGCGGGTGGCCGGCCAGCTGGCGGCTGAAGAGGGTGTGGACGAAAGCGGCTACAGGCTCATCGTGAACTGCAACCGGGATGGCGGTCAGGAAGTCTACCACCTCCACATGCATCTGATCGGCGGTCGGCCGTTGGGACCAATGGTCGTGCGGACCTGAGCTATCAATTGTGGGTGATGGCGTTAATCGCCTCGCGGCACACGCACGCTTCGCGGCTCTGATCGCCTCTGAGCAGCAAGCCATCGTACTCGCGCCCCAGGCCCTGCGATACCCAGCCACTCAGCGAAAACGGTAAGGGGCCATCGGCACTGACCCAGCGGCCGTTGTAGCTGCGGGCTATGTGTAAATGGGTGCCATTGGAAACGCCGCCTTCACATGAGGGGTGCCCCAGCTGATCACCCACGTCCACGACGGCGCCAAGGGGCACCCGGTCGCGGGTCTCCAGGTGCATATAGGTGATGACCCAGCCAGTCCCGGCAAAGCCATCGCTGTCCATATCCACCACGACCGCCCCGTTCCCACTGCGAACGACAACGCCGGGCGCGGAAGCCGTCACCCAGCTATCGCTCTGGACACAGCCCAGCAGCTCGCTGGGTGGCACGAAGTCCAGCGCGCCCCAGGCCGACCCGCTGTTCCACGAGCCATGCGGCCCACCAGTAAAGTACCAGGTCTCGTCCGGTGACCACGGCAAGACCAGCTCCGGGGCGGTCAGATCGCCGGGCCAGAGCGGAGCGACCGTGTAGGCAAACGGGTTGCCAAACAGGCGTTCATAGGTAGCAAAGAATCCTTCGGGGCCGGCATCCACCAGCCATGCATCATACGTCGCCCCTTCGTGCGCCCCGAGGTAATGTTGCACGCCCGACGTGCCGTCATTGATGGTCGGATCGATCAGCACTTGCTGCTCGCCAATGGTCATGCGCCGCAGGCCGCCTTCGGCCCGGCCATAGTAGCCGAAGTTCATCTGGTTGGCCGCCCAATTTAGCTGGCCATAGAGCGTAAACGAACCGGGCCCGGTGTAGTCGAGTACAAACTGCTTGGGGGCGGCTTCGCGCTGGGTGATCCAGCCGGCGCGATGCTCCAGTGCGGTCAGCAGCAGGCGAGGATTGACGCTGTACCGGTCGGCCACCAACTGGACGATCGCCGGCCCGGCCATCTCTTGCCCTTCAACCTCTTCACGATGACGGATCAAATGGCTGTCGAGCGCGTTGACAAAGGCGGTCAGGTCAAAGTTCGCCGCGGCGGGACCGTAGACCAGTTCGCTGTCCGGAACAATCTTGAAGCTCGAACCGGGTTCGAGGCGAACGCCCTCTCCGGGTATGATCAGCTCCTGGCCCGGCTGGAGCAAATCCGCGCTCTCCAGGCTGTTGGCGGCCAACAAGGCCTCGGTGGTCACGCCATACAGTCCGGCTATGAAGCCCAGATTCTCGGCCGGCTGGACGACATGGCTGGTGTCCACTCCGCCAACCGCCCCGGCATTATAACGGGGGGTGTCCGGTGTCGGCTGGCCGTCGTAGCGCGGCAGCGGTGTGCCCAGCTGGGCGGCCACAGGCGTTCCCACGGCGATGCCGATCGCCGCCGGCGCGGCACTGGTTCTTTCCGGGTCGGGCGGCTTGCCCGCCAGATTGGTGAATCCAACCGTGGGCGGGATGGCCGTTACCCGGACCTCGCCCGGCGTCGGCCGGACGCAGCCGCTGAGTGCAGTGGCCACGATCAGACCCATGAGGGCGATCCAGGCGACATAGGGAACACGATTCTTCATTACCGGGAATTGTACCGTGAACGCCAAACATGGGCAGCAACGCTAACGTTCCGTTTGCGAGCTTGGTAGAGCGGAGCGAACCCGGCTATAGTAGCCAGATGACCAACGACGAACCGCAGCTCAATCCGGTCCAGCGTCTGCGCCTGACATTCACCAAAGGCGGTGCAGCTCGCTACATCAGCCACCTCGATCTCGCTCGTACGCTGGAACGGGCCTTAAATCGGGCCCAGATCCCAATGGCGTACACTCAGGGCTTCAACCGGCGGCCCCGGTTGTCCCTTGCGGCTGCTCTGCCGCTCGGCTACATCAGCGAAGGGGAGTTGGCCGACATCTGGTTGGTCGAGTTGATGGCTCCGCCGGCGGTGCAGGAACGGTTGATGGCCACGATGGCCCCGGGCATCAGCATCTTGACCATCGCTGAGGTCGAGATGTCCGCGCCTTCCTTGCAGCAGACGATGCAGTTTTCGGACTACCGTGTGCGCTTCCTGGATCCCGTTGACCCGGAGCAGCTGACGGCGGCCGTTGGGGATTTGCTGGTAGCGACCGAACTCATCCGCGACCGGACGCGCCCTAAAGACAAGAAGAAGCGCGAGTACGATCTGCGACCGCTGGTACTCGATCTGCGCGTTGAAGCCGGTGACGACAACCCCGAACTGGCCATGCGGCTCGTGCAAAGCCCCTCGCAGATGGGTAAGCCGGATGAGGTGCTGCGGCAGCTCGAAATCGATCCGCTCGACACCGTCGTGACCCGGCTGCTAATTGGGCGTGAGGACCCAGAGAGCGCCTAGCGATACCGCTGTCGCGGCATATCGTTGACCGTGATCGTCGCTCCCGGCGAAACGGGTGTGCCGCCTTCACTGAGCTTGGCGCCCTGCCAGGTGCAGACGCGACATTGGTAACGATACATGGGCAGGCCGAGGACGTGCAGGAACCGATCCTGCGACTGGCGGCTGACACGGATGAGTTCGTGCTGGCCACACTGCGGGCAGCCTGCGTCCAGCCACCGCGATTGATTGCCCATGATGGTCATGCGGGCCAGCATCCATCCCAGGAGCGTCAGGCCGATCAGACCCAGAATGGCGGTGATGGCGCGATATCCGCTGCCATACGCCATAGCGGTCATGATTCGGGGCATACCATACAGGACCGACGCACGCCCCCGGTTGGTGTCGACGAGGAAGACAGCATAATCATCCGGCTCCGTGATCTCGAAGGCAAATGGAATGGGGTCGCCGCTGCGGCCGTAAGCGTCAATCGCCCGGTCCAGATCGCCGGAGATGGCATACGCTTCGTACCGACCGGGCCGGTCTATTTGCCGGACCTGCTGGTAGACGCCGGCGCCAACCCGCGCCAGGCGGTTGGATGGATCGTTCGGGTCCCAGCCCTGGAAGCTCCCGACGAGACGAAAATCGGTCGAGCCGTCGAGCGCTGTAACCACAAATGGAATGGCAAAGAAGAGCGGATCGTCCCGCCGGTTGCTGTCGAAGAAAAACGTCGCTGGCTGGTCGGGGCCAGATGACTGCACCCACGCGCCGGCCGGCGGATAGGCGAGGTCTCCGTTCTCGCAGTCGATGACCTGCCAGCCCAGATTGCCGGTCTGCTGCGGTGCGAACTCGACGGCAAACACGTTGTCACCCGCCACGACATCCCCATTGCTGCCTGTGTCCGACAGCGGCAAGGGCGCCTGGCCATCGCCCAGCACCTCGCCGACGAGGCACCATGCTCCGCTGGCCGTGGTCGGTGCAGCGATGTCGGGTGAAGCTACCGGGCGGGCCTGCGTAGCTGTCCCCAATGCCAGCCGTTGAAACGGATTGAAAAGCAGCGTCAGCAATGCCAGGCCCGTAAAGATGAGACCGAAGATAAGGAGGCGGCGCGCCAGCCCGTCGAAGAGTGGGTGCTGGTGAGGCACGGTTGCCCCTACCGACGCCCTGTCGGCCGTTGTGTGGGCCCCGGTCAATATCGTGTCTACCACGGGATCCGGCGGCGACGGCAGCTCCACCTCTTCATCGACCGGCAGCAGCACTGCGCGATCGGACGCAGCGGATAGATTGACTTCAGCCACCGGGTCTGCGTCGGCCGCTTCCACTTCTTCCGAGGACGGTTCAGGTATCGGGTCGATGGACTGCAACGCCTCCACATCCTCGCTATCGGCTGACAGGGCGACAGGTTCGTAAGGTTCGTCGACTACGGGTTGTTCCTCGACCGCAATGTCAGCCAATTCGTCAATCGGGTCATCCAGATCGCCCGGCGACGTCTCGGCCGGTTCGACCAGTCTGCCTGTGCTGGCAAGCTGGGCGTCATCCACTGTTGGCTCAGCATATGATGCGTCGTCGTCCCTTCTTCGATCTTCCTGCTCTTCATAGAGCCGTTCCAGTGCTTCCAGCCGCTGCGTATAGCCACCCGAAATCTGAGCCGGCTTGTCGTCGGAGGTCTTGATCGCCTCTTCTGTTTGCTGCTTGAGTGTGGCCAGCATCTCAGGCGAAAGCGGGCCGGTTTCCAGCCATGAGGGCTGAAACTCTGAAGACTCGATGAATCCGAGCGAGCGCTTTGTCTTTTTGACCGGCGGCGTCTGCTCCGTGCTTTCCGGCGGCGTCTGGTCGTCTTGTGAGGCTTGTGGTGTGCTCATGCACTTTCCCTTGTTGCCGGCCGGAACGCGCCCTGCCGAGTTGATTGCATAGGTAAGTAGCGCGAACCGCTGGAGTTCGCGCTTCTGTGTAAACGAAGATAGCACCGACCGGCCAAAGGATGATAAAAAGGCGGTTAAAGCATCGTGAATGGGCCGTGAAGATATCGGGTGCTTGCCTCGATTTGCCATCGGGCCAATCGGTGCCGGTACCGGAAGTTCATGTTACGATACGGATCCCGTCTCAAAGATCGGATCGGACTTATCAATTAATCAACCAAACACTGTCATGTCCAGCTACCAACGCTTCTTCTTCCCTGTTCTACGCCGCCTGGACGCCGAGTCGGCTCACGAGCATACGCTTAACGCCCTGGCGCGTGCCCAATCCTCGGGGCCAGGTCGCGCGCTTCTGCGCCGGATTGCGGGCGATCTACCCGCTCAGCCGGTCGAGGTAGCCGGGCTGCGCTTTCCGAATCAGCTGGGCATGGCGGCGGGTTATGATAAAGACGCCCGCGTCGTCGCGGGCCTCGCCTTGCTGGGCTTTGGGCATATCGAGGTCGGCACGCTTACGCCGCGACCGCAAGCCGGCAACCCGCGCCCGCGCATCTTTCGGCTGGTGCCCGAAGAGGGGTTGATCAACCGCATGGGCTTCCCAAATGGCGGTGTGGCCGCAGCCCTTCCGCGCCTCAAAGCAGCTGCGGGCAGCAAGCTCGACGCGGTCATTGGCGTCAGCCTGGGCAAACAGAAGGAGACGCCGCTGGAGGAAGCGGCTGCCGACTACACCGCGGTCATGGCCGCCGTCCTGCCGTATGCAGACTACCTGGCCGTCAACATCAGCTCCCCTAATACGCCCGGCCTGCGCGACCTACAGGGCGGGCGTTACCTTGAGAATCTCCTGGTGACCTTGATGGAGCAGCGGACGACGCTGGGTGCAGACCTTGGCCGGTCCGTGCCGCCGCTGTTTGTCAAGATAGCGCCCGATTTGGAGTGGGATGACATTGACGACATCCTGTCGGCCGCGCAAGGGGCCGGCGTCGCAGGGCTGATCGCCACGAACACCACGCTGTCACGCGCAGGCATTGACCCGCGTTGGCAGGAGGAAGCCGGCGGACTGAGCGGCCGCCCGCTCACCGACCGCAGTACGGCCGTGATCGAGTATATGGTCCGGCAGACTGGCGGTTCGCTGCCGGTGATTGGGGTGGGTGGCGTCAGTTCGGCGGCCGATGCCCGGGCCAAACTGGATGCAGGTGCTTCCCTGGTGCAGTTGTACACGGGGCTTGTCTTTGCCGGTCCGGCACTGCCTGGCCAGATTGTGCGCGGGTTGTCCGCGTCGACAGCACGCCCAGCCTAACGACACCCCGCTTGGACGCATACGGTCAACCGCCGCACGCTTCGCCGCGACTGTTCACTCAGGTATAATATGATCATGTCGACCACGACCAAGGCACGTCTGGAAATCACTGTAATGGGCCGTGTCCAGGGTGTTAATTTTCGCACCTACACACAGCAGCGAGCCAGAGAGTTAGGCCTTACAGGGTGGGTGGCCAATGATGCTGACGGCACGGTCCGTGTCGTCGCGGAGGGTGACGAGACAGCTCTCGACGCCTTGTTGACTTTTCTGAACCAGGGTCCGCCAATGGCGCAGGTCGATCATGTCCTGTCACAACACCTGCCCGCTGCCGGCTCGTTTGAACAGTTCCGGATTCACTACTTATGATTACAGCCGGCCGCGACGGCCGAGTGCGGCTTGCCTGGGCCGTTCTTCTCTCCAGCCTCTTTGTCTGTGTCCTCGTGACGGTGGCCGTGCCGTTGGGCGTGCGTGCGTATGTAGAGAGCGCCAACCGGCCGATGGTTGCGACGGTGCAGGCCAATCAGGGCACCGTGGGCATTGATGATCCCGGCGGACAGCGCCGTGCTGTACTGGCGGGCGAACTGCCGCAGGAGGTTGGCGAAGCGGCCACTATCCTGACCGACACGACCGCTTCGGCTCTCATCACGATTGTGCCGCCAGACTCCAGCGAAGTAGCCGCCCAGCTGCAGATTTCCAGCCTGTCCAACGTCAGTCTTGACCGGATTACGTCACCTCGCTTTGGGGCCAGCAACCGGCCGAATCGGTTGGATATGGTGCTGCAAAGCGGCCGTGTACGGCTCGATATTCCGGAGAGTGGCAACCGGCAGCTGTTGTTCCAGCTGGAAACGCCGCACAGCAGAGTGGAGATTGGTGAGCCGGGCCGCTACACGGTGGAGGTTAGCAACGACAACACCCAGATCACCGTTCAGGACCGGGGCATGGCCAGCGTGGTTGCGATGGAAGAGGCGCTGACGCTGCAGCCGGGCGAACGGGCTGAAGTGGGTCTCGGTCGGCCTCCGGACGGCCCGCTGGATCCCGCGCGCAATCTGATTGCCAATGGGGATTTCAGCCAGGGGTTGGACAACTGGTCCCTGTTTGCCTGGCAGGTGGAGCGCGAGGACCAGCCGGAAGGCACCACTGAGGTTCGGGCCGATAATGGCGACCCGATGCTGCGTTTCCTGCGCGACGGAATCGGCCACGCCGACGTGAAGGTCACCCAATCCATCAATGCGGACGTGTCGGATGCGGAGTCGCTGCGCCTGCTGCTGACCCTGCGCGTGTTGGACCACAGCCTCGGGGTGTGCGGCGTTCAGGGCAGCGAGTGCCCGCTGTTTGTCATCATCAACTATATTGACGAAAGCGGCGTAAGCCGGGTGTGGCAGCACGGCTTCTTTGCCAACGGCATCATCGACGACAACCTGACACCGGGGGCGTGCGTCTCATGCGCCGTCGTGCAGCAGCCGCATGAGCGCGTTCCAGCCGGGCAGCTTTACTTTTATGATGTGGACTTGAGAGAGGAGTTGGCTCGCCAGGGCTTCCTCCCGCCCCGCCAGATCGAGAGTATCAGCCTCGTTGGTTCAGGGCACTCATTCGACACAGAGGTGTCGGACGTCTCAATCATTATCGAGTAGGTCGGGCCGGCCCACCAATCTACTGCCTCAGTCGAAGCCCAATCCCCGCTCTTTCAGCGACACAAACGACGGCCGTCCGATGACGATGTGGTCGAGCACGTCGATATCCAGCAGCTTGCCTGCCGCCACAATCTGGCGCGTCACCCGAATGTCTTCCGGCGACGGGGAAGGATCGCCGGAGGGATGGTTATGGGCGACGATGAGCGCGGCCGCGTTCTCTCGAATGGCGGCGCGGAACAGTTCGCCGATGCGCACCACGGACGCATTGAGGCTGCCGACATAGATGGTCGGTATGCGCAGGACACGATTGCGCGTGTCGAGCAGCACGACGCGCAGATGCTCCTGTTCCAGAAACATCATTTCTGATTTGAGCAGATTGGCGGCGTCGGCCGGCGAGGTGACGCGAGGGCGTTCTTCCGGGGCGCTGGAGACCAACCGTCGGCCAATCTCCAGCGCCGCCTTGATTTCTACTGCCTTCGCCTCGCCGATGCCGTGGACGCGGGTCAACTCCGTGACGCTGGCGCGGGAGAGGCCCGGGAGGCTGCCGAACTCGACCAGCAGCCGCTCCGCCAGGCGCAGCACGCTTTCGCCGCGTGCGCCGGTGCGCAGGATGATCGCCAGGAGTTCGCCCGTGGAAACGGCCTGCGCGCCGACCTGAATCAGACGCTCTCGCGGGCGATCCTCAGAAGCCAGGTCGCGGATGAGCGGGGTTGCATACTCGGCCCCGTTCTTCGCCTCGTCCATCTTAGCTGGAGGCGTCGCGGATCAGGATCACCAGCTCTTCCCACTCCTCGCCCGACAGGTGCAGCGTGACGCCGCCCAGCTCGACGTGGTACACAAACTCGTCATCAAGCTCGCGGTTGCGCCAGACAGCGAACTGTTCTGACTCCGCCAACACATCCGGTTCGACTTCTGCGCCTAAATCATTGTCCATCATGCCCTCCAATCAACTCGATGATTGCGACCGCTATTCGGTCAAAAAGTTTCGCAATACCGTGTGCAGGATGCCCCCGTTGCGGTAGTAGTCTACTTCAACCGGGGTATCGATACGGCAGGTTGTGGAAAAGGTAAGTTCGCTGCCATCCAACCTGGTGGCCTTGACCATGACGTCCTGAAGGGGTTTCAGATCGTCATCCAGATTGAGCGTGGCGAACGTCTCGGTGCCGTCCAGGCCCAGGGAAGCAACACTGTCCCCAGCCTTGAACTGCAAAGGCAGAACGCCCATGCCTACGAGATTGCTGCGGTGGATGCGTTCGAAGCTTTCCGCGATGGCCAGGCGAATGCCGAGCAACAGCGGACCCTTGGCGGCCCAGTCACGTGAGCTGCCCGTGCCATACTCCTTGCCCGCCAGAACGACAAGCGGCGTGCCGCTTTCCTGATAGAGAACAGACGCGTCGAAGATGGTCATCACTTCGTCTGTGGGCAGGTAGGTCGTCCAGCCGCCCTCGGTGCCGGGAGCCATCTTGTTGAGCAGGCGGATGTTGGCAAATGTGCCCCGAGTCATCACGCGGTCGTTGCCGCGCCGCGACCCGTAGGAGTTGAAGTCGCGCGGTTCGACGCCGTTGTCCCTCAGGTAATTGGCCGCCGGACTGGTTCGCGAAATGGCGCCGGCAGGCGAGATGTGATCGGTGGTAATCGAGTCGCCGACTTTGACCAGAACGCGCCCGCCTGTGATGTTGGTGATCGGCTGGACGTCGGTTGTCAGTTCGGTGAAGAAGGGCGGCTCCTGCACGTAGGTCGATGTCTCATCCCACTGGTACAACTCGCCGCCGCTCTGGGCGATTTCGTTCCAGGTCTCATTACCTGTGAATACATTGGCGTACTGTTTGGTAAACAAGTCGGGCGAGAGCGAGGTGGCCATCGCTTCCTTGATCTCGGCGTTGGTCGGCCAGATATCTTGCAAGTAGATGGGCTGGCCGTCGTTGCCCTTGCCCAACGGCTCGTTGTACATGTCGATGTCGGTCCGGCCTGCCAGGGCGTAGGCCACCACCAAGGGCGGTGAAGCCAGATAGTTGCTTTTGGTTTCCGGATGGACGCGGCCCTCGAAGTTGCGGTTGCCGCTGAGCACCGACGAGACGACCAGGTCGCCGGCATGGATGGCCGTGCTGACCTCTTCCGGCAGCGGGCCGGAGTTGCCGATGCACGTGGTGCAGCCAAAGCCGACGATGTAGAAGCCTAGCTGCTCCAAGTAGGGCAGCAGCTCCGAGCGCTGCAGGTAATCTTCCACAACCCGTGAACCGGGCGCGAGACTTGTTTTGACATAAGGCGGAACGGTCAGGCCCGCTTCCACCGCTTTCTTGGCCAGCAGTCCGGCCCCCAGCATGACACTGGGATTGGATGTGTTGGTGCAGCTTGTAATGGCGGCGATGACGACAGCGCCATGACTGATCTCAGTTTGCTGACCATTGGAGACGACCGCTGTGCGCTCCAGGTCAGCTTCACCCAGGCCGAACCCTTGCGGGCCAACGGGGGCGACGAGGTGGGCTTCGTACGACGACTTCATGTCGGCCAGACGGATGCGGTCTTGCGGCCGCTTGGGTCCCGCCAGACTGGGCTCGATACTGCTCAGGTCCAACTCGACCACGTCGGTGAACAGCGGGTCGGGCATATCATCGGTCCGGAACAAGCCCTGGGCCTTGGTGTACTGTTCGACCAGGTTCACCAGCGCTTCCGGGCGGCCTGTGTTACGCATATAGTTGAGCGTCTCGGCGTCAACGGGGAAGTAGCCGACGGTCGCGCCGTACTCGGGGCACATATTGGCAATGGTCGCCCGGTCGGCGAGTGTCATGCTGCTGAGTCCGGGGCCAAAAAACTCGACAAACTTGCTGACCACACCCTTCTGGCGCAGCATTTCGGTCACACGCAGCACCAGATCGGTTGCGGTGGCGCCATCCGGCAGACTTCCAACCAGTTTGACGCCGACGACCTCGGGGGTCAGCATGTAGATCGGCTGGCCCAGCATGACCGCCTCGGCTTCAATTCCGCCCACGCCCCAGCCAACGATGCCCAGGCCGTTGATCATCGTGGTGTGCGAGTCGGTGCCGACCAGGCTGTCGGGGAACGCGACGCGACCGTCTCCCTCCGGAGCGGACATCACGACTTCCCCCAGATATTCCAGGTTGACCTGGTGGACAATGCCGGTGGCCGGCGGCACCACCCGAAAGTTCTCGAACGCTTCCTGACCCCACTTCAGAAACTCGTACCGTTCCCGGTTGCGCTCAAACTCACGCTCGGCGTTGTAGAACAGCGCGAACGCAGAGCCAAAGCGATCCACCTGAACTGAATGGTCAATGACCAGATCGACCGGGACACGCGGGTTGATCTTGGCCGGGTCGCCACCCAGCCGGGCCATTGCCGAGCGCATGGCTGCCAGGTCTACGACCGCCGGGACCCCGGTGAAGTCCTGCAAGATGACCCGGCCCGGCTTGAACGGGATTTCGAGAGCGGCCGGCTTCGTGGCGCTCCAGGCCGCCAGCCCCTTCACGTCCTCAGGCGAGACGAGATAGCCGTCACAATTACGCAGAAGTGCTTCCAGCAGCACCTTGATGGAGAACGGCAGCTTGTCAATGTCTCCGAACTTGTTGAGTTTGCTCAGTTGATAGTAGGCGTAATCCGTGCCGGGCAGGATGCTGCGGGCGCCAAAGTGGTCAAACGTTCGCTCTGTCATGAATTACCTCATTCTCGATAGCCATCGCCCAGGCAAAGGGGTGGCAGGGTCGATCTATTGTCGCTCCAAAACTCTGTTGTTTGGAAGATCCTTATGATAAACTGCAAGGTAGTGTAATTATAGGCGGAATCGCGCTGGTGGGAAACCATAGATGTGTGTTGCCACAAATCTTGGGCCAGCGCCCGACAATGTTAAACCCTGCACTCTGCAACGAGCCTTGTCCGCCATCCGTACTGGTTAATAATGGCGAATGATAGCGCACCCGGTGTGAACCCACTTGACCACGAGGGAGCTTGACTCATGATTGTAGAGATGACAGCAAGTGCAAAGCGAACCCCGCCCCAGGCGGCACATGCCGGTCGGGAGGCGATACGCAATCCATTGGCTTACTTCGAGTCGTTGGTGCGCACCTATGGAGACATTGTCCAGTATCGGTCGACGTTGGAGCCGGCGTATCTTATCAGTCATCCAGCGTACATCCACCACGTCCTGCTGACGAACGGCCGCAATTACGACAAGAACACGTTCCTCAACAAATACCTGATTGAATCAGTCGCCGGGCAGGGGCTGTTGACGAGTGAGAATCCGCTGTGGCGGGAGCAGCGCCGTCTGATCCAGCCCGCCTTCCACCGCCGCAGCCTGCACAGGTACGAAGCGCTTATGGGTGCAGCCACGATGCGCAGCCTGGAGCGTTTGGAGACGGCCGCCGGCTCAGGACAGGCTGTTGATATCGCTGCCGAGATGATGCATCTGACGCTGGATATCGTCACACGGGCGCTCTTTACCTATGACATCAACCCATATGCCGAGCAGGTAGGCGAGGCGATGAATGTGATGACGACGATCGGCAAGCCACGCCATGCCAGGGTGAAGGCGGCGATCGCCTATATGGACGGCCTGGTCTATTCGCTGATCGACAAGCGGCGTCGCGCAGCCAGCCAGCCGGACGATTTACTGACCATGCTGCTCAATGCCCGGTATGAGGACGGCTCGCCCATGCCCGAGCGTCAGGTGCGGGACGAAGTGATGGCGCTGCTTGTGGCCGGCCACGAGACGACGGCCAACACGCTGAGCTGGACGTGGTATCTGCTGGCCCAGCACCCCATTCAGACACAGCGAATGGTCGACGAACAGCAAGCCATGCTGGACGGCCGAGTCCCGTCGCTGGACGAGTTCGCCGGGCTGACCTACACCCATCAGGCGGTCCAGGAAGCGATGCGTCTCTATCCCTCAGCCTGGTCAATCAGCCGGCGGGCGATAGAAGACGATCAGATTGACGGCTACCATATCCCGGCGGGGGCCATTGTGGCCATGAGTCCCTACGTGATGCATCGTCATCCAGCCTACTGGAACGATCCCGACTGCTTCCAGCCAGAGCGTTTTGCGCCAGGGCGCGAGACTGAGCGGCCGCACTTCGCCTACTTCCCCTTTGGCGGCGGCGCGCGCAAGTGCATCGGTGAGCACTTTGCTCTGATGGAGAGTATGATCATTGTGCCCGCCATCGCCCAACGGTTTCGGCTGCGACTGCTGCCCGATCATCCGGTAGAGCCTCACGCGCTGGTGACCTTGCGCCCCCGACATGGTATCCTTGTCAACTTGGAGCGGCGCTAACTCCGACGACAATCTTTGTGGCAAACATCGTATTCAACTTCGGCTATCTCGGTCTGTTCGTTGTCAGTTACCTGTCAGCGACTGTCATCCCCTTTAGCGAGCAGTTTGCCGTGGTTGGGATGCTCACCCTTGGCTACAGTGCCGTCATTATCGTCATTGTCGCGACCGCAGGCAGCTTTCTGGGCGCTTTGACCAACTACTTCGTTGGCCAGAAGGGATCGGAGTTCGTCTTTTCGCGATACATCTCGATCGACGAAAAGAACCTGGACCGGGCCGAAGGATTCTTCGGCCGTTGGGGCAGCTTTGTCCTTCTCTTTTCCTGGCTGCCGTTGGTGGGGGATGCCATAACGGTTGTCGCCGGCGTTCTGCATCTGGACCTGCGTGTGTTTACCGTCTGGGTCCTGCTGGGCCGCTTGGCCCGGCAAATCATCGTCGTCCTGCTGGCGACCCATATCATTTCCTTACCGTGGCCAGAACTGTGCCTGGGGACGTTGTGCATCGGGCAGTAGGAACCATAACCATATGCGCGTACTATATATTGGCGGAACAGGGATTATCAGCTCGGCGTCGGTAGACAGATTGCTGGATCAGGGCATTGACGTGACGCTGCTGACGCGGGGCCAGTCGATTCGGCCGCTGCCGGACGGCGTCACCCATCTTCAGGCTGATATCCATGACCCGAAGACGACTGAGGCTGCTCTCTCCGGAGTCGACTTTGATGTTGTCGTCAACTGGGTGGCGTTCTCGCCGGACGATGTGGCCCGCGACATCGCGCTGTTTGCCGACCGAACGGGCCAATACGTGTTCATCAGCTCCGCCTCTGTCTACCAGAAGCCACCTGCCTCGCTGCCGATCACAGAGAATACCCCGGCGGACAATCCGTTCTGGGAGTACGCTCGCCAGAAGATTGCCTGCGAACAGAAGCTGCAGCGGGCGCACGACGAGAGCGGCTTCCCGGCCACCATTGTGCGGCCGTCGCACACCTACGACAGGACGCTGCTGCCGTTTCGCGGCGGCTACACAATGGTAGACCGGATGCGGCGCGGCTTGCCCGTCATTGTCCACGGTGATGGCACATCGCTCTGGACGCTGACCCACCACCGAGATTTTGCGCTTGGCTTCAACGGCTTGCTGGGCCTGCACGAGGCTATCGGCGAGACGGTCCATATTACGTCCGATGAGTGGTTGACGTGGAATCAGATAACCGCACTCGTGGCCGACGCCTTTGGCGTCATGGCCGACATTGTCCATGTGCCGTCTGAGTTGATGGCCGCCTACGAACCGTCCTGGAGCGGATCGCTCCTGGGCGACAAATCCCACAGCATGATCTTCGACAACAGCAAGATCAAACGCTTGGTGCCCTCATTTGAGGCAGCGATCCCTTACGAGGAAGGCGTGGCTGAGGTGGCGGCGTATTTTGCGGCCAACCCGGCTGCGCGGCAGGTCGACATGGCGCTTGATGCGACCATTGACCGCATTATCGCCGCCCAGCGTTCGGCCGGACCGGCTTCCTGAACCGGTCCAGTCTTGACGCGGCGTTGCCAACCGGGGCCGGCCTCGCTATCCTTACAGGTAATGAATCCCATTCACTGGACATTTGATAAGTTCTACCCGCTAATTCGCTACACCTACGAAAACGTTCAGGGGCATCGCTGGTTTGACCAAATCGAACCGCAGTTGTGGCTGGGCGGTGCGCCCACGTATGAACGCGACTTGGCGTTTCTGGTCGACAACGACATCAACGCCGTGCTCGACATGCGGGCCGAACGGACCGGCGACACTGCATTCTACGAGGCCAACGACATCACCTATCATCGGGTGCCCGTGCTCGACGTCACCGTGCCCACGGTTGAGCAGCTGCAGGAAAGCCTCGACTGGCTGACCGAACAGCAGGCGGACGGCCGAACTGTTCTCGTTCATTGCGCCAAGGGGCGTGGCCGGTCGGCTATTGTCGTTGCGGCACAGCTTATGCAGGAGCATGACATGACGTTCGATGAGGCGCGGGCGTTGATGGAGTCGAAACGGCCGTTGACCAAGCTGGAGTCTCGCCACGGCAGTCGCATCCACGACTGGCAGATTAGCCGTCCGGCCGACTCGATGGCGTCCTCGTGATCCATTTGCCCCGACTGACCCGTCGCCATTGCTTCGTGACACTGTTTCACCCACCGAAAGGCCAGAGATGTCTTCCAGCAAAGTAACCCCCAGCCGACGCCAATACCTCGATATCAAGTCGCAGCATCCTGAGGCAGTTGTCTTCTTTCGGCTCGGTGACTTCTACGAAACCTTTGACGATGACGCCGCCCTGGTCGCCCGCGAACTGGACCTGGTGCTGACCAGCCGGCCGCAGGGCAAAGGGGAGCGCGTGCCGATGGCCGGCGTGCCCCATCATTCCGCCGAGAATTACATCGCCCGCCTCGTGGCCAAGGGGTACAAGGTGGCGCTTTGTGAACAGGTAGGCACAGAGACGGTTAACGGTCTGATGCCGCGTGAAGTGGTGCGCGTGTTCACTGCGGGCACGGTCATTGAGCCGGGCATGCTGGATGCCGGGCGCAATAACTATCTCGTGGCGGTTGTCGAGGATGAGAGTGATGGCCGTTGGCGGGCCGGGTTGGCCTACGCCGACGCGACAACCGGTGAGTTTGCTACCACTGAACTGACCAGCCGTCACGCCTTGGCCGAGGAGATGGCCCGGCTTGCACCCGCGGAGCTGCTCCGGCCAGACGGCCGTCCGGCGCTGGTCGAGGGGCCGCGCACGGTGAGTACTCTCCCAGAGTGGCGGTTCGAGCTGGGGCAGGCCCGACAGACGCTGCTGCGTCACTTTGGCGTGACCACACTCGACGCCTTTGGCTGCGAGCGACGGCCGATGGCGGCCCGCGCAGCCGGGGCGCTGCTCCATTACTTGCAGGAGACCCAGCGGGGACGGGTCGAGCAGATGCAGCGGATGACCACCTACAACACGGATGGGACGTTGTCGCTCAGCGCGGCCACGCGGCGGCATCTGGAGCTGACCGAATCGATCGGTGGCGACCGTGACAATTCGCTGTTTCATGTGCTGAACCAGACCGTGACACCGATGGGGGCGCGCCTGCTGCGCCAGCGGTTGACCCGGCCGCTGACCGACCGCGACACCCTCGACCAGCGGCTCGACCAGGTCGAGGCACTGCTGGGAGATGCGCTGCTGCGGGCCGACCTGCAAATAGCACTTAAGGCGATCTCGGATCTGGAGCGGCTGACCAACCGCTGTCTGAGCGGGCGGGCGACGCCGCGCGACCTGGAGCAAGTTGGTCTTGGGCTGGCAGCTGTGGGGCAGGTGGCAGCGCGGCTGGAGAAGGCAGGGGTCCTGCGGGATCTGGTAGCGCGTCTCGACCCATGTCAGGACGCGGCTTCAATCGTTAGCAGGGCGATTCAGACCGACGCGCCCGGCAACCTCAGCAAGACTGGCTTCATGCGACCCGGCTACTCGGCCGAACTGGATGGCGTGGTCAACACGTCGGCCCACGCCCGCGACTGGGTGACTGACCTGGAGCCACGCGAACGGGAGCGGACGGGCATCAGCTCCCTGAAGGTTGGTTACAATAAGGTGTTCGGGTACTACATTGAAGTGACCCACGCCAACACCCCTCATGTCCCGGCAGACTACGTGCGCAAGCAAACGCTGACCAATGCCGAACGGTACATTACGCCGGAGCTGAAAGAGTACGAGACGTTAATTCTCAACGCGGAGGAGCGCATCCTGGAGATAGAGCGGCGTCTCTTCATTGAAGTGACGCGGGCGGTTGCTTCGCATAGTAAATGTCTATTGGGTACGGCGAGCGCCGTGGCCGAGTTGGACGTTGCCCTGTCGCTGGCTGAAGCGGCTGCACTGAACAGCTACGTGCGACCGGAACTGACCGACGGCATCGAAATGGAGATCACAGACGGCCGCCATCCGGTCGTGGAGCAGGCGATGGTTTCCGGCTCCGTGGCCGGCAAGCAGCGCGGCGAACGCTTCGTGCCCAATGATGCCCGGTTTAGCGACGACCAGATCATTCAGATCATTACCGGGCCGAACATGAGCGGCAAATCCACCTTCCTGCGGCAGGTGGCCCTCATCACGCTGATGGCCCAGATTGGCAGCTACGTCCCGGCCGAAGCGGCCCGCATTGGCGTTGTTGACCGCATCTTCACGCGAATCGGCGCCCATGATGAGCTGCACGCGGGTCGGTCGACGTTTATGGTAGAAATGGTGGAAGCGGCCGAAATACTCCATCACGCTACCCATCGTTCGCTGCTGGTCCTGGATGAGATCGGCCGGGGCACGAGCACCTATGACGGGTTGTCACTGGCCTGGGCCATCGTCGAGTACCTGCACAACCATCCGCGTCTGCAACCGCGTACGCTTTTCGCCACCCATTACCATGAGCTGACCGGGCTGGCTGACTTTCTCCCGGCGGTGGCCAACTACAATGTGGATGTGGCCGATGAGGGTGGGGAAGTCACGTTCCTGCACCGGATTGTGCCGGGTGGCGCGGACCGGAGCTACGGCATTCATGTGGCCCAATTGGCCGGTATGCCGCGTGATGTGGTGGTGCGGGCGAACGAGATCTTGCTCGATCTGGAACAACACTCGCCGACCGCTGCCGTTGAACCGAGCCGCCTTTCCAGCGTGCAGCAGATGGCCTTGTTCCCGGAGAGCAGCCCCGTGCTGGATGAGCTTCGCGAGCTAGACGTCAATGGTCTGACGCCGCTGCAAGCGATTAACAAGCTATATGAGTGGAAGAAGCGATATGCCGGCGGCAATGACGCTGCCGAGGAAACGGCGTAGTGTGCTCAGGGCCGGCTACGGGCCGGATGTTGAGTCGGCCGTCGCCCGCGCCGGCAGCTTGACCGGCAGCATATAGGGCACGCGTTCTTTGTAGGCAAGATACGCATCGCCGAACTCGGCCGTCAGGCGTCGTTCTTCATGCAATGATCCAATGACGAAGTAGATGGTAATCAGGACGTAGAGCACAAGCGATTGCAGGGTCATGTCCGGATTGGCCCACAGGAACAGCATACTGAAGAAGTAGAGCGGGTGGCGCACTATGCCGTAGGTGCCGGTGGAGATGAAGGCCGCAGGCTGCTCCGGGTGTGGTTCACCCTGAATAAACCGCACCAGTTGGCTCAGGCCGAGGAACTCGAAGACTCCGGTCCGGAAAAGCGAGTAGGCCAGCCCTGCCACACCGATGCCCTGCGCCGCGAAGTTAAGCAGTCGCCACGGCATGGGCACCGAGTAGAGCAGGCGATCCGGAATGGCTACCGCGATGGCATACAGGACCACGAGGAAGGTCGCCAGGGAGAAAAGATTATACAGTCCGCGGTAGAGGCCCTCGTAGGCTCGCTCGCCGAACTGGCGCCTGAACGCTGCTTTGGCGCGCGATCCGGCGGTCAGACTGTGGACAACGGCCCACAAGGTAAAGGCAAGTAGAATCGTAATCATGAGCAACTCCGACAATGTAACATACAATCCTTTTGACGACGAAACGTGGGAAATCTTACCTGACTACTTCGACCAACTGCCCGAGCCTGTCTGCCTCAACCTCTGGGGAGACCCCACGCTTTCCAGCGGTGAGCGGCAGGCGACTGTCCTGTGCCGCACGTTGGCCGACCGGTTTGACGCCATTTCCTGGCGGCCTCTGCCCCGGCGCATCAACTACGCCTACTACCCGGTCATCGGTGTCATGGCGGGCACGGCCGAGGAACAGACCGATCCCGGCGTGCGGCTCATTGGGCTGCCAGACGGCTATCAGATGACTTCGCTTATTGCTGCTGTTCAGGCTGTGTCGTTTCAGGGGCAGTCGCTCGAACCGATGACCAGAGTCCAGCTGCGCAAGCTGGAACAGACCCACGAAGAGACCAACGTGGCCATCGAGTTGTTGACTTCGGCCGAGGATGAAGCGGGAGCGCTGGTGGCCAAGGTTGCCTTTGGGATGGCCGTGGCCAGTGAGCAGGTGCGGGCGTTTCTGGTGATGACCGACGCCTTCCCGGAGGCGGCCTCCATGTATTCGGCCACTTATCTGCCACACACGGTGATCAACAGGCGCGTCCACTATGAAGGCGTGTTGGACGAGCCTGAGATGCTGCGGCAGATAGCCAGAGCAGTGACCTAGTCGGGATCAAACTCGTCGCGGCTGACAGGGTTGAGGATAGACGCACCGATGCGACGCTGCAGCCGGCGCAGTCGCGAACGGCCACGCGCGACCATGTAGCGCGTGCGCTTCCATTCGTGATCCCGGAACTCTACGTCCTTTGGCACGGCGTCCCATTGCACGACGGCCGCTGCCCAGGTTAGTCCCCCACCAAAGCCAACGAAGACCACGTTGTCGTTTGGCCCGAGGCGGCCGTTCTGCACCGCTTCACACAGGGCCAGCGGAATGGACGCGGCTGATGTGTTGCCGGTCCTGTCGACATTCATGAAGAACCGGTCGACCGGAATCTTCAGCTTCTTGGCCGCCGCCTCCACGATTCTCATGTTGGCCTGGTGCGGCACAATCAGGTCGATGTCGTCCAGCACCAGCCCTGCCTTCTCAACCGCTTCCATGATGGAGGTCGCCACGACGTTGGTGGCAAACCGGTACACCTGGCGGCCGTTCATGTCGACGGTATTCTGATGATGGCCGTTGCTGGAGAACTCAATGCCGTTGACCGGGACGACGTTGGGGTAGAGGGCCGGCAAGGAGAGGAGGTCGGAACCGGAACCATCGGCGCCCAGCGTCGCCGACAGGACGCCGCCGGGAACACTGTACCCCTTGAGCACAACGGCGCCGGCCCCATCACCAAACAGAACGCAGGTGCCACGATCCTTCCAGTCGAGCACCCGCGACATCGTTTCCGAGCCGATGACCAGCGCCGTGGCCACCGAGCCGGTGGCGATTGCCTGCGTGGCCATATGGAGCGCATAGACGAAGCCGGAACAGGCCGCGCTCATGTCGAACGCGCCGGCATTGGTCGCGCCCAGATAATCCTGCACCTGACAGGCGGTCGACGGAAACATGTACTCCGGGGTCGAGGTGGCCACGATGATCAGGTCGATCTGCGACGGCTGCACGCCGGCAACGGCCAGGGCCCGGGCGGCGGCCTCGAATGCCAAGGTCGCAGTCGTCTCGTTAGACGCGGCGATGCGGCGTTCGCGGATGCCGGTTCGCTGGAAGATCCAGTCGTCGCTGGTCTCTACCATACGCGACAACTCTTCATTTGTCAGCACGCGGTCGGGCAGATAGCAACCCCAACCGATGATATGGGCGTATTTCATGGCCTGCCTTGATGTAATGGTTTGGAAGCGCCGCTTACGCCATAGGTAACACCGTGCCTGGCAATGAGTTGCGCCGGCTGCTGCCCGGCGGCTACAATCGACTCCAGTTCATGAGCCGCAATCACCTCCCTGCGAGCCGCAGGCAACGCATCGTCCTAGGCGTCCTCACCCCGCTCTTTCTGGCCAGCCTGGCGCTGGTCCTCATCATGGTGGGAAACGATGATGAGCGGTCCGCTGCGGCTCCCGTCCCGACGACCGTCGTCGAGACGGTCCAAGCATCTGACGGCTCGACGGAGTTCGAGCGCGGCAGCGAGGCCAAAGCACAGCCGTCACCTCTGGTCCTGGTCGAATCGGTCGAATGGTCCGTCACCGTCCCCTCCGACGTCGAACAACCAACGCTGCCAGCGCGCGCGATATCCGATCTGGACAGCCTGGAACGTCTGTCGCTGCCGCCCCACGACTTCTTCGAAACAGCGCTGCGCCTGGGGCAGTTCGACCTGGGTGAACGAACGGTACAGCATCCGCCTGTTGCAGTCGGTGACCGCGAGACGTTTTTCACAGCCGATGGGCCGCGGCAGGCAGAACTGCTGCTCATAACTGACCGGGGCAGCTACTGGTCGGAGCTGGGTCTCAATCTGGACCCGGCGGCGCTGGCAGCGGCCGTCGACCGCGTCGAGCAGGAGATGCTGCCTGTGCTGGCCACATCGTTTGGCCGCGAGTGGTTGCCCGGCGTCGACAACGACCCGCGATTTCATGTTCTCCACGTCGCCGGATCGCCTGATGCGGCCGAGTTGGGCTACTTCACCGATGAGAACGAATTTCCCCGCTCGCTGTTCGCCGAGTCGAATGAGCGGGAAATGGTCTACCTGAACATGGCGCGCCTGGACGTGGGCACCGATCTCTATATGGGAACGCTGGTCCATGAACTGCAGCACCTCATCCACTGGAATTTGGATCCGAACGAGCAAGTCTGGGTGAACGAGGGGCTGTCTCAGCTGGCGGAGACGATGATGGGGCTTGATACCGTCATCGCTGCGCCTTACCTTGAGCGACCTCAGATTCGACTGGATGCGTGGACGACGCGCCCTCCCGATGTGTATGCCCACTACGCCGGCAGCTACTTGTTCGTGCGTTACCTGCAGGAGCGGCTCGGCATGCAAGCTGTGTCAGAGTTGGCTCGCTATCCTGCCGACGGCATGGCGGCCGTGCAGACGATACTTGACGCGTACGCGCCAGGTCTTTCGTGGCAGCAGTTCATGATGGATTTTGCGGCCGCAATCTATCTCGACGATCCAGCCGCCGGCAGCGCCTACGACTTCGCGGCGCTGGAGCTGCCGGATCCATCTCTGGCCACACGTGCCCGCGTCCTGCCGTTTGCGACGATTCGAGGCTTGTCCCAGCTTGGTGTGGACTATATCGATCTCGATCTGTCCGGCACTGTCGGCCTAACGTTTGCCGGCAACTCGGCTGCGCCATTGACAAGCAGCCCTCCATCTGGCGGCGGATCATTCTGGTTCGCGCCGCCCGGCAACAGCAGCCGCGCCTCGCTTACGGCCGCCATTGATCTGACGGGCCTACCGGCCCCGATGCTGTCGTTTGACGCCTGGTACGATCTGGAGCCGGGTTGGGACTTTGCCTACGTGTCCGCATCTGCCGACGGTGGCACGACCTGGGATTTGTTGACGCCGGAGCCATCCACTGCCGGTCGCTATGGGCCTGCACTGGGCGGGCAATCGGCTGCCGATGACGGCGGCCTGCCCGGCTGGCAAAGACACGAGGTCAGTCTGGCCGCCTATGCCGGGCTGCCGGTCCAGATTAGAGTTGAGGTGCTGTCAGATCCAGAGGGGGTGAGCAGCGGTGTCGGCCTCTCTGCGCTTGAAATAGCGGGTCTTGCCGCGCGGGGCGGTGAGTTGGTGTGGCAGGGAGACGGGTTCATCGACACAGAGTGGCAGGTTCCTCAGCAGTGGGGGCTGGTCCTTGTCGAAGGCGGACCACAGCCGGCTGTCCATACGCTGGAAGTTGGGCCAGATGGCATGGTCCAGGCGAAGATCAACCTGACAGAAGACGGGGCCACTTTGGTCGTGGTCCCTCTTACCCCGGCCACAAGGTCTGAGGCGACGTATTGGCTTGAGGCAATACCGTGGGAAGTGGCGGCTCAGCGGACCGACTGATTGGGCTAGCGTCGTTTCTCCGACTCAAACTGCTGTTCCATCTCCAGGCGCTTCTCATCCATGGCCAGCTTCGCCTCACGCTTGGTCAGCTCCCAGCGCTCCTGGGCGTCCTGAATCAGGTCGTCACCAGAAGACGGAGTAAACAATAGTACACCGGCGGCCGCTACCAGAGCGCCTGTAATCGCTCCGACAATGAAACTTGATGTCTTGCTCATGCGCTTGTGCTCCTTGCCGGAAAAACCACTCCGACTGAGACTCATTATACTGAGTGGACCGGGTTTGTCATGGGATAACGTCCGGTATAATTAAATCATGTCCGAATACATTGAAATTGAAGCCGAGCTGGGTGACGATGGTCAGTCTATCATGTTCGAGACCAATCTGCCCTTGACCTCGGAAGCGGTCGAAGAGCACTACAACGACGAGGCTCCGCTTGCGCAAGGGTCGCCCCTGGCTCAATCTCTGGCCGGTATCCCCGGCGTTTTGTCCGTTACAATCGCCAACTCCGACCTGACCGTTGTCTACGGTCAGGACGCCGATTGGCATGTGATCATTGCTGATGTGACGGCCGCCCTCAAGGACTTCTTTCTTTAGCTTTCCCTCGCCGCGCTAGGCGGACGGCTCTGTCTTGGGCGTCGTCACCACCAGATGCAGATCGTCCAGCTGTTTCCGGGAGACGGTGGAAGGGGCATCGGCCATAAGGTCGGTCGCCTGCGCCGTCTTCGGGAAAGCCATGACTTCGCGGATGTTCGGCTCGCCGGCCATCAAGGCAACGATGCGGTCGACGCCGGGCGCAATCCCGCCGTGGGGCGGGGCGCCATACTCGAACGCCTCGAGCAGGTGGCCGAACTGGTCACGCGCTTCCTCAATTGAAAAGCCGATCAGGGACATGATCTTGCGCTGCAGCTCCTGATCGTGGATTCTGATGCTGCCGCCGGCGATCTCGAAGCCGTTGCACACGAGGTCGTACTGTTCACTGAGCACCGCACCCGGATCACTGTCGAGCAGTGGAATGTGGCGCTGCTGCGGCGCGGTGAACATGTGGTGGCTGGGGGCATAATGCCCGTCCTCCATCTCCTCCTCGAACAGCGGGAAGTCGATGACCCAGACAAAGGCTAGCTCATTCTTGTCAGACAGATTAAGACGACGGGCCATCTCTGTGCGCAAGGTGTGCAGCACACTGTTGACTGTGGCTGGCGTATCGCTGGACATCAGCAGGAGATCGCCTGGCTTCGCGTCCAGCCGCTCCGTAATGGCGATGAGCTGCTCCACAGTAAAGAACTTGGCAATCGGGCCGCGGATCTCTTCCGTCTCCGGATGGATGGCCAGCCAGGCCAGGCCTTTGGCGCCCTGGTCGCGAGCCAGGTCTTCCAGCTCGCCCATCTGCTTGCGGCTGTATTCGCCGCAGCCAGGGACGCAGATCGCCTTGACTGGCTTGCCCTCGGCCACATTCTCGGCGAACACGCGAAACGCGCTGTTGGCCACAATGTCGGCAATGCTGGTCAGTTCCATGCCATAGCGAATGTCGGGCCGGTCTGTGCCGTACCGCTCCATCGCGTCGCCGTAGCTCATGCGCGGAAACGGCTTCCTGGCCAGCGGTACCAGACTGACCGCCTCAACCATCCCGATCATCAACTGCTCGATCAGGTCGAGCACATCGTCGCGCTCCATGAAGCTCATCTCCAGATCGAGCTGGGTGAACTCCGGCTGGCGGTCGGCACGCAGATCCTCATCGCGAAAGCAGCGGGCGATCTGGAAGTAGCGCTCGTAACCCGCGACCATCAGCAGCTGCTTGAGCTGCTGCGGGCTTTGGGGCAGGGCGTAGAACTTGCCGGGATGGACCCGGCTGGGCACCAGATAATCGCGTGCGCCCTCGGGAGTAGACTTAAACAGGATGGGCGTCTCGATTTCCACGAAATCGCGCTCAGTCAGGAAGTCGCGCATAAACTTGACGGCATGATGGCGCAGCATGATGTTGCGCTGCATCTTCTCGCGGCGAAGATCCAGGTAGCGATAGCGCAGGCGCAGGCTTTCGTCAACGTTTTCGTCGCGGTCGATGACGAACGGGGTCGTCTTGGCAGCGTTCAGTATCTTGACCGAGTCGGCCAGAATCTCAATGTCGCCGGTCGGCAAGGCGTCGTTCTCCTGCCCTTCCGGCCGCACGCTGACGACACCAGTCACCTGCACGACATATTCACTGCGGATCTGCTCGGCGGTGGCGAAGCCTTCTTCCGTTCGGCCAGAGTCGACGACGACCTGGGTCTTGCCGGCGCGATCGCGCAGGTCAATGAAGATGACGCCGCCCATATCCCGGCGGCGGTTGACCCAACCGGCCAGGGTGACGGTTTGGCCGGCGTCGTTCGCTCGTAACTCTCCACAACTATGAGTCTTCAGCATCAAATACCTTCCTGGTAGCCTTGGCGCACTATTTAGTCCGAATCTACTGGCCCGGAGCCCAAATGAACTCGAGGCAAGCAAGAATTGTAGCATGTGGCCAGAGGCCGGACAAAGAGCCTATCTGTCGCAGGGTAATCGATAGGTTCGCTGTGGAATGAATCTATACAGCTAGCGAGAAAATGCGATGAATCGCACTGGGAACGATCCTCAAGGTTGCCCCTATGCCCTCAATGAATTGGTCAGGTTAATCTGATTCATCAGGTTTGCTCGTTAGCTGTCCGGTTTCAACCGGCAGCCTTGAGCATGAGATGGCCCTCTCTGCCGCCGGTCAGTTGTCAGAACTGCGCCGATTCTTGTGACTGATTCTTATAGAGAACAAGTTGATAGAAATTGACAATGGATGGCAACGCTGCTAAACTACACATCAAAGTTAATCGATAAGTGCAGCAATCTATTTCACAGATAAGGACAAGAAAACTTATGGATGTTCTTCAAATTGACCAGGTACAGACGGAGACAGTTACCCTGACCCCTTCGGCGGTCGAGACCGTGCGTAACCTGCTGGTGCAGAAGAACGTTGACGGCTACGGCTTGCGCGTTTTTGTGGCTGGTGGCGGATGCTCGGGCATGCAGTACGGCATGGCACTGGAAGCAGAGCCACGCGCCTATGATCACATTATTGAACAGGACGGCGTCAAGGTCTTTGTTGACCCGACCAGCATGATGTATCTCAGCAATGCCAGAATTGACTACGAAGACAGCATCATGGGTGGTGGCTTCAAGATCGAAAATCCCAACGCAGCATCCTCCTGTGGCTGTGGCACTTCCTTCAAGTCGAAGGATGGCGCCAGCCAGGCGCCGGCAGCAGGTGCGGGTGGCGGGTGCGGCTGCGGCTAAGCCCGACAGCTTTTCTGCATCCTTGCATTGATAGTGTTCAGGGTGCCGGCCAGTTCAGGTCGGCACCCTGTTTTGTATTCAGAAGCAACCAGGGTCATTACGGGGGGTGAGTCAAAATGCGATACTTTACCGTTGAGGAAGCACGAGACGCTTTGCCCGAAATTGCGCCGCTGGTAGGCGAGCTGCTGGAAGTGCGCGCCCGCGTTGTCACGATGGGGCAGGGGATGAGCGAGGTGCTGGGCGATCTGCAGAGCGATGTGGGTGGCCCCAAAGCGGCGAAGCTTCTGGTGGAGTTCGAGCGTATCGAGGATCTCATCCAGGAGATTCAGAGCTACGGCTGCGTTATCAAGAGTGTGGAGGCGGGATTGGTCGACTTCCTCCACGATTTGGGTGGTCGTGATGTCTATCTCTGCTGGCGCTATGGTGAACCGACCATTGCTTACTATCATGATGTTGAAGACGGCTACAACGGCCGTCAACCTCTTTCCTGAATCAACTTCGATCGCTGTGCGGTCAACCTTCTCAGCCACCGCCTTCAGGCGGCAACTTACCCATCTCTAATCAAACGACACGCTTGCCGCCGGCAGTCTGGCAGGCTCTCGCCTTGGCCCAGATCAGGCCAGAGTACGGCTGACGCCTGCACTGCCCGGGAAAAAACTGTACACAACCTCGCCAATCCTTTGATATTGCTTGACAAAATATGGACAATACTGTAAGATACTCCTTGTTGGTCGCAGATGTGCAGCACAGCGCGAGCATCAGATAACGTAAGAACAGAGCGTCACAGCCGTCTAGAACACAGGCCGCAGAGAAGCGGAGCGAACGGCCAACAAGAAACAGAAGGCGCTCACCTGCCGGACAGATTAGTGGAACAGCAACTTGATAGCGACACCACTACCGGACAAAACAGAGAAGCTACGAGGAGTTGAGAATGTACGACATGAAACAGACCAATGGGCGCGCGAAAGAGTTTGAGCCCATTATAGTCGCCAACGGTAAGAGCAACGGAAATGGCCACCAGGCGCAGGTTACTCCCCTGACTGTGGATGACCGCAAACTGGCTGTCGAAGACGCCGTGCGCGAGATTCTCGTGAACGTTGGTGAGGACCCGGATCGTGAGGGGCTGCTCAAGACGCCCCATCGCGTGGCCAAGATGTACGGCGAGGTCCTTGAGGGATACGATATTGACCCGGTGAAACTGGTCAATGGCGCCTTGTTCGACGTCGAGTATGATGAGATGATCGTCGTGAAGGACATCGAATTCTTCAGCATGTGCGAGCATCACATGCTACCCTTCTTCGGCCGCGCTCATGTCGCCTATATTCCGAGCGAGAAGATCATTGGGCTGTCCAAGATTCCCCGGATGGTCGACATGTTCGCCCGCCGCCTCCAGGTGCAGGAGCGAATGACGCAGCAGATCGCCCACATGCTGGACGAGGTGCTGGAGCCGCAAGGTGTGGCTGTTGTGGTCGAGGGATCGCACATGTGCTCGATGATGCGCGGCGTGGAGAAAGAACATCCCCGCATGGTCACCAGCACGATGCTCGGCACGTTCAAGAGCGATGCGGCGACGCGCAACGAGTTCATGGAGCATCTCCGCCGCTCCGGCGGCAGTCTGCTCTAAAGTAACAGACAATTAAGCGGACCGGCCGCCGTACTGGCGGTCGAGGTAACCCTTTTTCGACCGGTAGCCAAGCAATGGCTACCGGTTTTTTCTTGTTGGGTCGTGGAGTTGGCGTGCCAACGCCTCGGCTTGTTCGCGGCTGGTCACTTCGCCGGCCGCCTGGGCTTCTTCGACGGCCGCCAGTATGCGCCCGACTTCCGGACCGCCAGGAATGTCCAGCAGCGCCATCACCTCGCTGCCGCTCAGGTAGCGGGCTGGGCTAACAACTTCCTGCTTCTGCTCGAAGTAGGTCGACAGCAGCGACTCCGCCACCGCTAGCAACTGCCGCCACTCTGCGGGAGCGCCCGGCCCGTCGTGGGTGGCCAGATGATCGGCGAGTGAAAGCAATACCACGTCGAGTCCGGCCGAATCGAGCGCAAGGAAGTAGCGGTAGATGGCTCGCCTCGAAGGCAGTTGCGGCGACGAGGCCAGGCCCAGCGGCCGCATATGCCCATCGACGATGCGCCCGGCGTGGTGGGCTGCTGCGCCGCTCATGGCCATCTTGCGCAGGCGAAAGCCGGTTAGCCGGGCGCCTGCCTCGTCGTGGCCGAGAAACCGGATGCGCCCGTCCGGATCGACGGTGCCGGTTGTCGCCTTGCCTGTGTCGTGGAACAGTGCCGCCCAGCGCAGCATCGCGCGACCGGTCAGCCCGCCATCCACAGGGCGAGCCAGATGGGCCAGCAGGCCTTCCCGGTATGGGGCCAGGAGCGCCGCCATTTCGGCCATGCCCGGCCCCTCTGTCTGGCCATCAAGCGCATCTTCCACTCGTTCCAGCTCAGCCAGGACCCGAATCGTATGATCCAGGACAGGTTCATGATGGGGCGGTGACTGCTCAATGCCATCCAGCGCCGCCACCTCCGGCAAAACGATGGGCAGGATGTCCAGCTCCGCCAGCCGCCGGACGGCCGCCGACGGACGCTCGCCATCCAGCAGACGCACCAGTTCATCGCGAATTCGTTCGGCCGACATCTCAGTCAGCAGCGGTGCGCCCGCCCGAACGGCCGCTTCTGTATCTGTTGACAACGTGAAGCCCAGCTGTGCCGCTAGCCGAACAGCCCGAAGCGCTCGTATCGGGTCTTCGACAATGGTGTCTGGATGGATGATCCGGATCTGCCGCGCCTGCAAATCAGCCAGGCCGCCATACCGATCGATCAGCCCCGTGGCCGTTGTGGCCGTCGCCGGAAGGGCCAGGGCGTTGATGGTGAAGTCTCTGCCGTAGAGATCAGACTCCAGATCGCTGCCCCGGTAGCGGGCAATGTCGATCGACGCTTCGCTGCCGGCGACCACGACACGGCCGACGTCGCGCGTTGCGTCGAGCACATAGGCTGGCAGGTGCAGCGCGTCCGCGAGACGGAACGTCAACCGGATGGCTTCTGCCGGAACCAGCATGTCGAGGTCATGGCTGGCACGACCCAGCACGGCGTCGCGCAGGGCGCCACCCACCAGGTAGACCGGCTGTTGGAGGTCGAGCAGATGCGGACGCAGGTCGCCCAACGTTGACGCCAGAGCCAGAGGTTCGCCAGACGGGTCATCGACATAGCGCAGCGTAAAGTCGTCGCTGTCACCGGCGGCGTCAAGCTGACTCAGAGCAGCCTCAGCCGTACGGGCATGGGCAATTATCCGGCCGCGCTGTTCAATGATCCACTGGCCGGAGTAGCTGGCGTCCATGATCAGGTTAGCAAATGGGCAAACGTGGCTGGCTTGAGTACGGCGATATACGGTAGATTGCGGTACAGCTCGTCGAAGTCCAGCCCGTAGCCAACGACAAACTCATCTGGAATGTCGAAGCCGACGTATTCGACCGGCACTTCGATCTCGCGGCGAGCGGGTTTGTTCAGCAGGGTGCAGATGCGAATGGATGCCGGCGACCGCGTTTCCAGATTGCGGCGCATATACTGCAGTGTCCGACCGCTGTCGATGATGTCCTCAATGATCAGGACGTGACGGTCCTCGATGGGCGCCTTCAGGTCCATGATGATCTGCACCGCCCCGCTGCTGCGCGTGCCGCTGCCATAGCTGGATATCCCCATGAAGTCGAGGCTGTGAGGGCGCGTCATTGCTCGGGTCAGATCGGCCAGGAACATGAAGCCGCCCTTCAGGACGCAGATGAGGAGCATATCGTCGTAGGCCGCATAATCAGCTTCAATCTCTTTGGCCAGCTCGCCGATTCGCTGGGCGATGGTCGCCTCATCGATCAGGACGGTGGCGATGTCGTCTTGTAAATTCCGCATGATGCTTTCCTCCTGAACGAACTTCTATGGCTAGCTGCTGAGAAGCGACTCGGCCAATATCTGGTGGCAGGCGCGACAGCGCGCTTCGTACACTTCCGACGCGCCTACGAGAACGACCGGATCGTTGAACGCAGCCGGCTGCCCTTCGATAAGGCGCTGGGTACGGCTGGCTTCCTCTCCACACACGACACAGATGGCGTGGATTTTGTCGACCTCTTCTGCGCGGGCCATGAGCGCAGGAATCGGCCCAAAGGGGACGCCGCGGAAATCCATGTCCAGGCCGGCGCAGATGACCCGCATACCTCTGTCGGCCAGTTGTTCGCAGACGTCGATGATACCGTCGTCGAAAAACTGAACTTCGTCGATGGCGACAACGGTTGTCCGGGGATCCAGGGCAGGCAGAATGTCAGCCGAAGTGGCGACCGGATGCGCCTTGAAGTCGACGCCGTTGTGGGACGTCACGCGCTCCACATGGTAACGCTGGTCGATGGCCGGTTTGAATGTCTGGACATGCTGCCGGGCGATGACAGCGCGGCGCAAGCGGCGGATCAGCTCCTCCGTCTTGCCGCTGAACATGCTCCCACAAATCAGTTCGATGTGTCCTTTGGTGTGTCGGGTCATCCGGGTTTCCACTCCTGTAACAAAAACGGGCAGATACGCGATGAAGCGTATCTGCCCTATTATGTCGAAGGCCTCTGCAGGCGACAACCTTACGGGTTGAGCTGCCTAGTCGATCAAGCCTTCGCTGCGCAGCTTCTTCTTGATGTCGATCAACGCTTTCTGACCGATGCCCTGGATGGCCAGCAACGCGTCGTCACCTTGCTCCAGCAGCGCCAGCACGTCGCCCACATTGTTGATGTCGCTGCTGGTCAGCGCATTGGTCGGCCGTGTGCCCAGATCAAGTTCGCTGACTGGCATGTTGGCCGGATCGCGCCGTTCCATTTCTTCTTCAATTTCGACCTGGATCTCTTGCCGTTTTTGCAGCCGGCGCATGAAGCGGTCAACCTGGCCTTCGGTGTCGACCAGTCGCTGTGTGCCGGTATAGAACGGATGGGTGCCAGACCAAACTTCAACGCTAATCTGAGGCACTGTCGAGCCGACGGTCATAACGACCTCGCCTTCGACAATTACCTTGGCGTCGGGATACCACTCGGGATGAATACCTTCTTTCATGATGCGTTTCCTGCTTACTCACCCACCGGGTATACACTGACAAACTTGCGACCAAGTTTGGTCTCAAATGTCACCTGACCATCGACCAACGAGTAGATGGTGAAATCCTTGCCCAGACCGACATTGTTGCCAGGATGGACTTTCGTGCCCTTTTGGCGAATGATAATGTTGCCGGTGATGACCATTTCGCCGCCATAGCGCTTGACGCCCAAACGCTTGGAGTTGCTGTCGCGTCCATTGCGTGTGGAACCGGCACCTTTCTTATGAGCCATGTCTCTCTCCTCAGTCCGACTGGACTTACTTGGTTACGATTTCGTCAATACGCAGGCGCGTATAGCTCTGCCGATGTCCCTGACGCCGGCGATAACGGTTCTTTGACTTGTACTTCCAGACGAGAATCTTCTCGCCGCGGTACTGGTCGACCACAGTTGCCTTAACGCTCGCGCCTTCGACGGTTGGCTGACCCACATGAACGGTGTCCCCGTCGGCTACCAACAGGACAGTCTCAAGTTCGATCTGCTCACCGACTTCATAAGGCAGCTTTTCAACAGAAAAGGCATGACCTTCTTCGGCGCGGAATTGCCGGCCACCACTTTCAATAATCGCGTACACGTAAACCTCCAAAAAGAACCGGCATGCTCGATGCCGGTTGTCATCCACTAGGTTGTTTAGTGATGCGGTCGGGCAGTGGTTGGTTATCCCGAACGCATCGAACTGATATTATAGAGCAGGGGAACAGCGATGTCAAAGCCAACACGACGGCGACGGCGCAGAGCAGACGTCAACTCAGGTGACGCTCACCGACCGGGGTGGTAGAGGGGGCTTCTACTGGTCGTCGTTCAGCCGCTGCCACAGCCAATCGAGGTCGTCGTCGCCACTGTCGCCAGAGGCGGCCACGTGATTCTCGACCGCCTGGCTGGCGGGTTCGGTCGCGGCTTCCGGCTCGTCTTCGAACGTCTCGTCGACTTCAACCTCAACCTCGTCAGCATGGTCTGCAGACTGGATGACTTCCATGTCACTGGTGACAGCCTCTGCAGCCGCAGCCGTATCGTCAGCCTCTTGTGACAATTGGGCAGTGGCCAGAAGCGCGGCCGCCTGGGCCGCAGGCATTTCACCCTGACCGGCGGCCACGGCTGCCAGCGCCAGTTCCTCGGCTATGGGGTCAGCGTAGAATGGCCGGTGCCGACGGCCGATCCGCAAGCCGCGCCACGTACAGTTGCGGCAGGCGTAGCGAAAGACCGGGATGCTCAGCAAGTTGTAGAAGCGATCGCTGCGTTCGCGAGAGACGCGGATTAGCTCCCGTTCCTGGCATTGAGGACAGCCCGCGTCAACCCAGAGGTGTTCGTTGTTGACCAGGCGCGAGCGCTTGATGAGCAGATAGGCGACCCACAAGCCGAACATGGCGGCGGCCATAACCCAGGCGCCGCCGCTGTTGACCAGCCAGTCGACAAACGGCCGCAGTCCGCCGGCCGGCCGTGCCCGGAGTAAAAGGGACTGGTCCAGGAATGGGAGAATGGCGAAGAAGAGACCCAGGAGGGGCAGGAGGCCGATGATCAGTTTGTCAAGAAGGCCGAGCCCCGGCCAGTAGGCGGGTTCTACGGACGGCGCTGCGTCCTGTTCAGTGGTTTCAAATTGTACCTGCATAAGCGATTCCCGATGTCCATTCTGCTCAGGCGGCTGGCCAGATGTGGCGCAGCGCACCGGGCACGTGTGACACGTACCTTCCCTACAGCATAGAGCAGCTAGCTTACAGCCAACCTTACTCAGACGGGCCGGAGACACGCTGTGCGCCGGCCCGTCGCCACCGGGCTACTCCTGGAAGTCCCAGCCAAAGTCGATCTCCAGGCTCTCTTCTCCGGCGACGAGGCGAACGGCTGCCCGTCCTACGCCCTGGGCCGGGTAGGTCCAGTTGCCGGGGATGAGCAGGTTGACGTTTTCGTCGCTGAGGGCGTTGATGGCCACACAGTAGAGTCCGGCTTCTAGCCCTTCAAAGCGATACAGTCCCTCATCATCGGTTACGGTAGAGGCGAGCAGTGCATCGGGCAGTATCTCGTCTTCGTCCGGGCAAGCGCCTTCACCGAGGTCGACGGTAACGCCCACCAGCGGCCCTTCGCCAGCCAGATAGGTGCCGTCGCCGATGAAGAAGCCACTATCTTCAGGCGTTTCCAGACAACCGTTGGAAGGTGCACCGTTGGCGTTGAAGAAGCAGATGTCTTCCCACACCACGCCGCCAATTCGGGCAGAGCCGGGCAGCGGCGTGGCCGCGACCTCAGCCCCTTCTTCTACAACGATCTGCACCCAGAAGGCATCCTCGATGAAACCACCGATGCCGAATGGTTCGCCCGCTTCGTCGGCGATCTGCCAGTTGCTCCGGTAGGTTCCGGGCGTGGCCGGAGCCGTCAGCATGACGGAGGCATCAATTGTTTGTCCCGGCGCTACAGCGTTGGGCAGCGGCTGCGGTTCGGTAACGCCCATCGCATCACCGCCAATCGGGGCCAACGAATACTCGGTGGTCCATGTGCACGTGCCGTTGTTGCGCAGCCGCCACGCCGCCTCAAACTCCTCGCCCGGCGGGAAGACGGTATCGTCGGGCACCGTCAGGTCCTGAACGAACTCGGTGCTGTTGGTGCAATCTGCCGCGTTGGCCTCTGGCAGCGGCCGGAACTGGAAGTCGAAGCCAAAGTTGACATCGTCCAGGACTTCGCCCGCAGCCAGCTCAATGGTGACGCTGTTGGTGACAATGCCGTTGCTGGTGGGGAAGGTGAGCTTCCCTTCCTCAAGAACCGGCGCATTGGCCTCATCAGCCACGTCGAGAAAGACGCAGTAGGAACCGGCTTCCAGATTGTCGAACCTGTACGCGCCGGATTCGTCCGTGGTGGCGATCAGCTCCTCGCCCGGTACAGCGGCCGTACAGTCGCTGATCAGCATATGGACCTCGACGCCGGGAATGCCCGGCTCGCCTTCGCTCAGGATGCCGTCGGCGATCACGGTCGTGCCGTCCGACTCCAGCACACAGCCCTCTGGCAGGGTGGCATCGGCGGCGACGGTCGAGCCAGTTGTCAGGCAAATGTCATGCCACACCAGACCGCCGATGCTGCCCGACTGTGCGGACTCCGGGGCTGGTTCTGTGACAATCGCCGGCACCTCTTCGGTAGCCGCAGCCTCCTCGGGTATGACGTTGTCGACGTCAAGGGTGAAGGTTTCGGTGACACCGTTGACACTTACGTTGTAGGTTCCGGCAGGCAGTCCGGCGACGTCCAGCGAAATGACCTCTGTAAAGGGGACGATCGCCTGGGTGCAAACCAGGTCCGGCGGCCGAACCGTGGTGACGGCGACGCGAAACTGGTTTTCGTCGCGCAGCGTAATGATCTCGTCGATCTGCGTGCAGCTGTCGCCAAGCTCACCGCTCGCCTCAACATTGACCTGCACCGGGAACGACTCAAGGATGAGTATGTCGAGGCTGTTGATCGTCGCCTGGCCTCGCACCGGTTCGTTTGAAGGGGGAAGAGTGGGAGCACTGGTGGGTACTTCCACTGTTGGTTCGTCCTGCCCTGTCTGTTGGGCGACCAGGTCGCAGGCGGACAGCGTCACAGCGAACAGCAGGCTCATCACAGCCAGCCATCCCAGTCGCTGAAGTCGATTCGAACTATTTGTAGCGTTCATTTGTGACCTCCCTCGGTCCGGCTTGCCTCCGGTTGAGGTGCCGATTTCCCGCCGATCATACCGGCGCGGGCCAGGAAAACAACTATCCCGGCGATTGCTAACCAACTTAACGTGGTCAAAGCGACCCCTGCGCGCCAGCCAGTGGGTACAAAATCCATCTCAATCCGGTGGCTGCCGGCCTCCAGATAGACGGCACGGAAAGCGTAATTGGCGACAAGAATGGGGGCGGGCCGGCCGTTGACCGTTGCCTGCCAATCGGTGTGGAAGATGTCGCTCAGGAAGAAGTAGGCCGGTCGGTCGGTCGTCACGTTGAAGGCGACATGGTTCAAATCATAGCGGGCAGTCTCAATCGTTGCCTGGCCCGCTTCCTGCTCCAGCGCCACACCTTCTTCCAGAACCAGCCTCGTGGCCGGGTCAAAATCGTCCTGGTGGACGGCCGAAAATGCGGCGTCGTGGTCGGCCACCACATCGGTTTGAAACAGCACCATCGCCCGGGGCAGCGCTCGCGTGTTCAGGTAGACGGTCACGTCGGGGTCCGCATCCATCACCGGCACGATAAACGTTGTGTCGCCGGGCGGCTCCTTCTTGCCCCCAATGAGATATTTGACGCCCATGACGTTGTAGCTGGGCGAGCCGCGAAAACCGACCGACCCCATGTAGACGGTGTAGTTGGCCAGCTGGAGCGGGTTGAAGACGCCGCGCGCGGCGTACAACCCTTCGATCTGGGGCATGTTGGGTTGCCATGCGCCGGTGGCGATGTCGAGCCGATGGATGCCGGGGTCATCTTGCAGGAAGGCCAGGGCAGGCGAACCCTGGGCGAAGCCGGGTGTTGGGTCGTTCCAGTCAATTTCGACGTAGCGACCCAGCCCGTACAGATCGCCGAACAGCAGCGCGATGGCGGCCGCGCCGAGCAGCGCCGGGGCCAACCAGCGACGCGCCCCGGCCACGACCAGCCCGATGCTCAGCGCGGCTAGCAGGCCAAAGACCAGCGTCGCCTGCAGCATCTGCGCCTGGCGTTCGGGGCTGCCGGCGGAGAGGGTTTGCTGCTGCCATAGCAGCGCGATGCTTACCAGAAGCGCCAGAGCGACGGCCGCACCCGTGAACTGGCGCAGCTGGCGACTGTTCAGGCGTTCGCCGCGCAGCAGGGCGTCCAGCCCGACAGCCGCCAACACCGCCACACAAAAATCCAGCAGCAGGACAAAACGAGCGGGTACCTGGAACGGAACAACGGGCAGCCAGCGAGCCAGCAGCGGATACAGCGGCGTGGTCGGACCCAGGGCCAAAGCGAGGAACAGCAACCCGGCCAGGACGTAAAAGAGTGTTTGGCGATTGGGCCGCAAGAAGAGAGCCAGGAGCGCCAGCACCCAGGGGAGAACGCCCAGGTAGCCGGCTTCGACGCGCAGCCAGTCGCCCCAGAAGTTGGCTGCGCCGCGCCCAAAGAAGTCGGGGGCGACAAGCCCCGTCAGCGCCTGCCAGGTCAGGGCGAAGCTGGTCGAACGTTCGTAGTCGAACTCTGAGCGCAGCGTCGCCTGCAGCGTTCCGGCGGCGGGCAGCAGGCTGATGGCGGCCACGCCGATGGCCACCGCGCCCACGAGCAGCAGCAGAGGCAGGGCAGCCCAACGACGGCTGGCGATTGTCTGGTAGAGCGCATAGACACCCAGAAACGAGGCCAGAAGAAACGTCATCTGGCCGTGCCCGGCCAACGTGCCGATGCCCAGCGCGACGCCGCCACCTACGGCCCAGCCGACCTGGCTCAACCGCGTTGGAGCGAAGATGGCCCGGTGCAGGCCAAGAAAGGCGAGCGGCAGCCACGCTGCCACCGCGATCAGATTCAGATTGCCGATGTGGGTGATGAAGACATCGGAGAACATGAACGCCAACGCGCCGACAACGGCCGCAGCCCGCGTCATGGGCCGGGCCGGATCCAGCAGCCGCAGGCAGACGTACATGGCCAAACCGGCGAAGAAGAAGTGGAGGATAACCAGCCACTCGACAGCGCGGTAGCTGAACTCCGGCCACAGCGCGAACAGGGCCAGGTTGGGCGGGTAGAAAACCCCCGACTGGTTGTCTGCCAGGAAAGGCGCCCCGGCGTACTGGTGCGGGTTCCAGAATGGCAGCGTCCCTGATCGCAGACTATCGGCGGCGAAGCGGTAGTTGGGATAGAGAAATGAGACCGAGTCACCGCCCCCGCTGGGAAGCCAGCCCTGCCCGGACACCACAGGCCAGAAGAACAGGATGGCCGCCGCGAACAAGAGCGCTACCGCAGCCACGTCCCACCAGCGGCTGCCACTGTCGACAACTATCGGCGTGGTTTCCACGGCTGGTTCGTGGGCAGGAGGCGGGGTGATGCTGTCTGTGCTGATCGTGGACAAGTGAAATGCCCTTGCTAGACGGCCAGCTGCTGCCGTCGCACGCAATTGGTCAGGTTCATGGACGTGACGACCATCATCAACGGTTGGCGCGAATCATGTCCATGACCGGTTCATGGAGAAGCCCATTGGTGGCGACGGCACTGCCGCCGTAGATCGTCGGTGTGCCCGTCCAGTCCGTGAAGACGCCGCCCGCTTCTTCGATGATGACCTGCAGCGGTCCGCAGTCCCAGAGAGCCATATGCGGATCCAGCATAATCTCGGCGCGGCCCGTGCAGACGAGTGCGTAGCCGTACGCATCGCCCCAGGTGCGCTGAATGTATGTTGCGTCGACCAGGTCTCGCCAGGCGGCCGCCTCCGGGCCGCGCTGCAGCGCGCCAAGCTCGCTGGCCAGCAGCACGGCGTCCGCCATCGTGGACACCGTAGAGACGTGGCTGGGGCGGCCGTTCCAGTAGCATCCGCCACCGCGCGAGGCGTAAATCATGTCGTCGAGACCCGGGAAGTACATCACGCCCAGCACCGGCTGCTTGTCGTGGACAAGCGCCAGCAGTACGGCGTACAGCGGCACGCCGCTGACGAACGACTTGGTGCCGTCGATAGGGTCGATGATCCAGGTGTAGTCCGACGAACCGACCGTTTGTCCGAACTCCTCACCCACGATGCCGTGCCCCGGCCAGGAGGTGGTGATCAGGTCACGCAGTAGTGTCTCGGCCTGGCGATCAGCCAGCGTAACGGGGGAGTCGTCGGCCTTGCGTTCGGCCTGGATGCCGGTCTGAAAGTGGGCCAGCGTCGAGCGGCCCGCTTGCCACGCCGCATCCACCGCAAAAGCGAGCAGATCGGCTTGTGAGGGTGTTGGGGGGAGCGAATTGGTCACTGCGCTGACTACTCCTGTATGACAATGTTGTGTGGGCGCTGGCGGCGAATCTCACGCAGGATGGTGTCGCCGTCAGTCTCAATGATTGGGAGCGGTGTCATCGCGCCAATGGTGAAGACAGCCAAATTGTCGACCGCCAGAAAGAGGCTGATGAAGCCCCTGAGCGTTCGTCCCGGCCGTACCAAGAGAGCCAACATGGCTGCTGCTGCTGCCAGGATCGCACTGGCCCGCGGCCCGCCCAGCGCGCGCTTGATGTGGACCTGGCTGGGCAAAGGCGGCTCATCGGCTGGGTAGCGCGAGGCGCCAAGCACCGTGTACAGGTCGACCCCTTCCATCGGGTAGCCAGTTTGACGAGCGGCGCGAGCGTGTCCGCCCTGGTGCCACAGTTCCGAGAAGACGTGTAAAGCGGTGCCGATTAAACCACCCGCCACCGCCTTGCCGGGGCTGAGCCGAAACAGCTTGAGGGCCGCCATCGTCAGTACGACGAACAAGGCTGCTGCCCCGCCAACCACGCTCTTGTCGGCTGTAATTTCCAGCCTACCGATATTGCCAACCTTGTTGCGTTCGTTCGGCATCAACGCTCCACTCTCCCTTGTACGGCCGTCCCAAAGGGCGGCGTTCTGACCAACGGCTATCTGACCGTGGGATAGCCGAGAAACATGACTTCCAGGACCAACCGCGTATTGGCATTGCGAGCCACCTGACGCACGGCGTCGTCGGTGTGCTGCAAGCCACGCATGACCTCTGCGCGCGACCAGCTCTGGGCGAACCGGGCCAGCTCTGCTTCCCGGTCCACATGGCTGAGGTCACCGTTGGTTAGACCATTGAACGCGAACTGGGCCAGATCGCGCCACCAGGACAGCCAGGTTTGCAGGAGCGGAGCCACCTGCTCCGGACGCTTGGCGATCTGTTCGGCCAGCGCAAAGCGGGCCACCCGGGTGCCGGCAAGCGCCTGGTTCAGCATCTCGAGCTGGCTGTTGCGTTCGTCGAGGTACCTGTCGTCTTGCAGAGCAACGATTGCCCAACCGGGTCGCCCGGCGGCCATATGGGCCAGCAGCGTCGCCCTGTCCGGCGGCGCGTCAAATCGTGTTTGCAGCAGATCATCGATGGCCGCCGCTGGCACAGGGCGCAGGTGGATGGTGCGGCAGCGCGACACAATGGTCGACAACAGCGAGTCGGCCTCGGCAGCGGTTAGAAGAAGGACCACACCCGGTGGCGGCTCTTCCAGGGTCTTCAGGAACGCATTGGCGGCGCCGATTGACGTTGCGTCAAAGCGCTCGATAATCGCCACCTTGTGCCGCGCCTCGTAAGCGGACAGGCTGAGCGCCTGCTGCAGCTCGCGAATCTGGTCGATCTTGATCGACAGCGCACCCCGGTCGTTGACCTCCGGTGTCACCAGCCGCACATCAGGGTGGCGATCGGCGGCGATGAGGCGACAGGCCCGGCAGGCGCCGCATGGGCGCTCCTCGGGCGCCGCCTCACAGTTAAGCGTCTGGGCCACGAGACGAGCCAGGCTGGTTTTGCCTATCTGGTCCGGCCCGGTCAGCAGGTAAGCATGGCCCACCCGCTCCTGCCGGATCGCGTCCGCCAGCAGCGTAGTGGCCCAGTCGTGGCCGGCCAGCTGCGCCCACCCTGTCTGGCTGATGTCCATACGCGCCATTGTACCGCCAACGGCTTCTTTCTGGAAACAGCCCTTCCACCGCCCATCATGCACCGCTCAGACGGCTGCCGGGCGATGGGTTGGTGATGTCTGCTATAATGCGCGGATGAAACCCCTGCTTCTCTCTGGCGAAAACCTAATTGTGGATGATGTAATTCAGGTGACCCGCGGACAACCTGTTGGCCTGGACCCGGATGCGCTGCCGGCCATCGAACGCTCGCGTGGCGCTGTCGAACAGTTGGTGGGCGAGGGTCGGGTCGTCTACGGCATCACGACCGGCTTCGGTCGCTTCAAGGACCGGGTGATTTCGAGCGGCGAAGTTCGCCAGCTGCAGCTCAACCTCGTTCGCAGTCACGCTGTGGGGGTGGGGCCGGAGCTGGGACGTGAAGACGTGCGGGCCATCATGCTTGCCCGAGCCAATACGTTGGCGCGTGGTTTCTCCGGCGTGCGGCCGGAGCTTATCGAGCTGCTGATTGCGATGCTCAACCACGATATCGTTCCGGCCATCCCGTCGCAGGGTTCGCTCGGCGCAAGCGGTGATCTGGCCCCGCTGGCCCATCTGGCTCTGGTCATGATTGGCGAAGGCGAGGCGACCGTGGGCGACGAGCGTCTGAACGGCGCAGAGGCGCTGGCCCGGTTCGGGCTGCGCCCGCTGGTGCTGGAGGCGAAGGAAGGGTTGGCGCTGCTCAACGGTACGGCCCAGATGGTCGGCATGGGAGCCCTGGTTGTGCGCCGGGCGATCAACCTGGCGCTGACGGCCGACATCGTCGCTTCCATGAGCCTGGAGGCGCTTCACGGCACCGTTCGCGCCTACGATGAGCGCGTCCATGCATTACGGCCGCATCCACGCCAGATTGACTGCGCCCGCTTCCTGCGAACGCTGTTGTCCGGGAGCACGCTGGTGCGCGGCGAAGACCCCACCCATGTACAGGACCCGTATACGCTCCGCTGCGTGCCCCAGGTTCATGGCGCGGTGCGCGACGCCATCGCCTACGCTCAATGGGTGATCGACATTGAACTTAATACGGTCAATGACAACCCGATCATTTTTGTCGATGAAGCGTCCGGGGCGATCGATGTCATTTCGGCCGGCAACTTTCACGGCGAGCCAATCGCCCTGGCGCTGGACTACGTGGCCTTTGCCCTGACCGATCTGGGCAACATGAGCGAGCGGCGCAGCGCCCGTCTGGTCGACGCTGACAGCAACGGCGGGGTCCTGCCGATGTTCCTGACCGATCGCGGTGGGCTGGAGAGCGGACTGATGATGGCCCATTATACGGCGGCCGCTCTGGCCTCGGAGAACAAGGTGCTGGCCCATCCCGCCAGCGCCGATTCGATTCCGACGAGCGCCAATGTCGAGGATCATGTGAGCATGGGCGCGGCGGCCGTTCGCCAGGCGGAGCAGGTGCTGTCCCATGTGGAGACGATTGTGGCAATCGAGCTGCTCTCCGCTGCCCAGGGCATCGACTTTCGCTGTCGCGAGGCGGGGAAGTCACCCGCCTGCATGGGCGCAGGGACGGCCGTTGCCTACGCCCTGATCCGTGAGCACGTCCCGTTTTTGGGCGAGGATGTCGTCCTGTCCCCACACATTGAGCAGGTCAGGCGGCTGGTCCACGATGGCGCCCTGAAGCGGGCGGTTGAGGCGGCGCTGGCTTCCGGCTAGCCCCGGCTTCCGGTTCTACGAGAACTCAGTGTCGTTGATGATTAGCTGAAAACGGCAGCCGAGGAATTCGGCCGCCTGCTGGACCATCTTCATCCGATCCAGGAAGATTTCGAAGTATTCAATGACCGGCGAAAAGCTGGTGTCGATCGTCAGGTTGATCGTGATGATCATCGCTTCGGCGTCGACCAGCACCTGACGCCGTGTCGTGGCGTAGTTGACCCGGTCGTGGATATCCTTGTGATCAAAGTCGCCGGAGTCGGAGAAATGGACACGACTGCGATGGACGTCAGATTTGTCGGCGATGTTGAGTGCGGCCGAAATCGGCGTGGTGGCGTAGCCGCGCTCCTCTTCATGATTACCGATGGCATTGCTGACAAGCAAGGCCGGTTCGATCGGCATACCAAGCCGCTTGAGGATGGGCATGGCGGCCAGGCTGCCGCTCTGGGCGTGGTGGTCGCGGTGGATGGCGTTGCCCATGTCGTGCATGTAGCCGGCAATGGCCGCCAGCTCGCACGTTTCAGCGTCATAGCCAAGATCGCTCAAAATCGAAGCAGCCGTGTCGGCTACGATGGCCGAGTGTCGCTTGCCGTGGTCGGTGAAGCCCAGTGCCCGTAGATATCGATTGGCCTGATGGATGAATGTCTTGACTTCTTCGTCTGTCCGTACCATTTCCAGCGTAACCATACAATCTTTCCCTTATGCCTATCCACTTTCGAACAGGATCGTGTCGCGTTACAATAGATAGATGTACCCTGCCGCAACCTATTGTATGCGGCAGGGCATACCTGACAATCAATTGTGACGACAGATGGGCTGGTTGCCTGATGTCGCCGAGGAGACGCCATGAGAGAAGTAGTCATTGTAGACGCTGTGCGCACCCCGATTGGACGACTGGGCGGTGCGTTGTCGGACGTTAGACCGGATGATCTGGCGGCGCTGGTCATCAAGGAGGTCGTCACGCGCAGCGGAATCGACCCGGCGACCATCGAAGAGGTCTATCTCGGCTGCGCGAACCAGGCGGGGGAGGACAACCGCAACGTGGCCCGCATGGCGGCGCTGCTGGCCGGACTGCCGCACTCTGTGGCGGCCGTTACGCTGAACCGCCTCTGCGCCAGCGGCCTGAACGCTATCAACATGGCCGCTCGCGCCATTCGCGCCGGCGAAGGGGATATCTATGTTGCCGGTGGCGTGGAAAGCATGACCCGCGCCCCGTACTCGTTGCCCAAGAACGCACGCGCCTGGGGGCCGCCCGGCAACAGCACCGCCTGGGACACCACGCTGGGCTGGCGTTACCCCAATCCGAAGATGGAAGCGCTGTTTCCGTTGGAGGCAATGGGCGAGACGGCCGAGAACATCTACGAGCTAAGCTGCGCCGGTCACTATGCCGGTGGCGACATTACGCGCATGGACCAGGATGCGTTTGCCCTGGAAAGCCAGCGCCGGGCGATGATGGCTATCAACGAGGGACGTTTCACCACCGAGATTGTGCCGGTGCCTATTCCTCAGCGGCGCGGCGATCCGCTCATGGTGGACACGGACGAGCATCCACGCATACGCCCGACCGACGACGGGTACGTACTGGACACCAGCGCCGAGATATTGGCTAAGCTGCGCCCGGCGTTCCGGCAGGGCGGCACCGTCACCGCCGGCAACTCCAGCGGCCTGAATGACGGGGCGGCTGCCGTGCTCATCATGTCGGCCGACAAGGCAGAGGAACTGGGCCTGGAGCCGATGGCCCGCTGGATGGCGTCGGGCGCAGCCGGCGTCGACCCGCGCACCATGGGCATCGGACCCGTGCCCGCTACCCGCAAGGCACTGCAGCGAGCCGGCCTGGAGTTGGCGCAGGTTGACCTTGTCGAGCTGAACGAAGCATTTGCGGTGCAATCCCTCGCCGTCATGCGCGAACTTGGTCTTGATCCGGCTATCACCAATGTCAACGGCGGCGCGATCGCTTTGGGACACCCTCTGGGCTGTTCGGGGGCGCGTATTGTGACGACGCTGCTCTACGAGATGGAGCGTCGGGCGGCGGCCGGCGAGGCGATGCAGTATGGATTGGCGACGCTGTGCGTCGGGGTCGGGCAGGGGGAAGCGACCATCTTCGAACTGCTGTAAAAAGCAGGCGTGCTTCCGCAATCAGAATGCGGGAGGACCCACGTCGATTTCCGCCAGCAGGTCGGTTAGCGCCAGCCGGTCCAGTGCGGCGTCAGTAGGCCTGCCGCTGTCCGGATCCCAACCCATCATTTCGTAGTAGCGGCGTCTGGCCCAGTCGAATGACGCATCGGTCAGCTCAATGCCCGCCAGCGGGCCATCGTCGAACGCCCGGCGCACGCGCCTGGGCAGCTTGTCATCGTCGGCCGTAAACCCCTCACGCAGATTGAACAGGCGGGCCAGCGTCTGCGCCCGCTCGCCGACCTCAAGGATATCCTCCAGTTCATATGTGTGGCCGGTTACGCCCGTCAGTGCTTCTCCGAACTGCGCATAGTCATAAGGATAGAAGTGGCAGTTGACGGCGCAATCCTGAAAGTGCATCCAGTTCAACTCGTTGTGAAAGATACGCAGCTTTTCCTCGCTCAATGAGTGCGCCGGTTGGGGTCCCACCTTAAGCGCGTCGGGCAGGGCGCTGTTGACCCGCTTGAGCGCCTCACCGTTCGTTGTGAAATCGGTGTCGTGGACGTTCATCATGTGGTCGGCGCCCACAGGTGCGACGGCATAGCCTACGCCGAGCACAGGTTTGAGGCGCGGCTCGTGCATGGGCAGTTCCTGACCCTTAACCGTCAGGTTGAACGCGTCGGTCTCAGGGCCGTAGCGCCGGCTCATACGATCGACGCCGTCGGCCATGATTGCGCCAAAGCCGGACCGGGTCGCAATCATTTCGACCGCCCGGACAAGGAGATCGGCGTCGCCCCAACGAAAGGGAATGCCACCCGTGTCCGCTTCGGTCACGATGCCGCGCTCGAAGCACTCCATGACGAAGCCAATCGAGGCACCGGTGGAGATGGCGTCGAGGCCGTTGGCGTTGCAAAGTTCGTTCGCCTTGGCCACAGCGAGATTGTCGTCTACACCGCAGGTCGGCCCGAGCGCGGCCATCGCCTCATACTCTGGGCCACCGTATTCCGGGCGCAGCTTATGGTACGGGTTGTCGCTCTCATGTTCGAAGACCTGCTTGCAGGTGATGGGGCAGGCCTGGCAGGTGTCGCGCTCTTTCAGGAACATGTCGTAATTACGCTCGCCACTCAGTAACTCCGCGTTCTCGAAGACTGGCCCGCTGAAATTCTTGACGGGCAGCCCGCCCACATAGGCCCAATGGGCCAACGAGTCCTGCGTTCCCCGGCCAATCCCTTCGGCCGCCCAGGCCACCAGCTCCTTGTAATTCTGCCCTAGCCATTTGGCGACCCCGGTCACGGGCTGGCGATCGGCGATGGGTACTTTCGTTGTGCCTCGCACCGCTACGGCCTTGAGATTCTTGGAGCCCATCAGCGCGCCCAGTCCGTTGCGTCCGGCGGCACGGTTGATATCATGCATGATGGCTGCGTATAGAACCTGATTCTCGCCCGCCGGGCCAATCTGGGCGACGCGAACCCGCCGATCCTCCAGCTCGTCCTGTATGGCCGCTTCGACCGGCGCTGTGAGTTGGCCCCATAAATGGTGGGCCGGACGAATCTCGACGGCGCCGTCCTTGATCCACAAGTAGACGGGCTGTTCTGCCTGCCCGTGGACGACCAACGCATCGAACCCGGTGCGCTTGAACTCGTGACCCCACCAGCCGCCCGCTTCTGAACTGGCGATGGCGCCCGTCAGGGGGGACTTGCCGCCGACGCCGTGCCGCCCTGAGCCAGGGAGGTTGGTGCCCTGCATGATTCCGGGCGCAAAGATGAGCATGTTGGCCGGGCCAAGCGGGTCGGTCCCGGGAGGTAGGTCGCGCAGCAGGAGGTAGGCCACCAGCGCCCGCCCGCCGACGAGCAGCTGGTAAAGTGAATCAGGCGGCCGTTCCTCTGTAACCTCGCCGCTGGACAGGTTGACGTGGACGATACGATTGTGAATTCCACCCATCATTGGCAGGTCTCCTTCGCGGTTTGGCAGCACCTATTCTGTGGGCGATGGTAGTCACCGGCCATGTGACTGTCAACAGCGCTACTGCCCGGCAGCGTCAAGCGCCAGTCGCGTGGCAGCAAGCGCGTCCACAATGCCGTAGCCGGTCGCGTTGTTGGGCCGTTCGCTTTCCGACCCACAGGCTGGCGGCCCGTGCAGAGCGTAGTCGAACGGTTGGGCAGTGTCGGCCAGAATTGTCTCAGTGCGCCCGATATCGCCGATGAGGTCGGGATTGGCCGACCACAGCAGGGCGACTACGCCGGCGACATGCGGGCTGGCCATCGATGTGCCGCTAAACTCCGCGTAGCCTCCGCCGGGAACTGCAGACAGGACGTCAACGCCGGGCGCGGCGATGTCGGGCTTCACCCGGCCGCTTCCGTCTATATCGACCGGACCCCGACTGCTGAACGGGGCGACCGCGCCAGACGCATCCGTCGCGCCTACGGAGAAGACTGCCTCATAGATGGCCGGTGGATCGCTGACACTGCCACACTCGCTGCCGGAGTTGCCGGCTGATGTGACGAAGAAGACGCCTGCCTGCCGCAGCGCTTCAACGGCCGCCTGTAGTGACTCCGGGTCGCACCCTTCCAGCGGTGGACACGCCCACGAGTTATTGAAGATATGGGCACCCAGCTCGGCGCGGCCGTCGGCAAATGGATCGCCGTCCTGCGGGAACGGGGCGAACAGAAACTGCATGCAGTCCAGATAACGTGCCGGGTTGGCGAGATTGCGGTCGAGATTGACACAGCCTATCCACGAGGCACCGGGCGCGACGCCCACGTTCTGGCCTACGACAGAGCCGAGCGTATGCGTTCCGTGCCCGCCCGTGTCACTGGGGGAGGGGGTCTGGTTCCACGGATCCAGCCAGTTGTACGCATCTCCGGGTGCTTGCGCCGAGGTCGCACCCCGGTAGGTGGACGCCAGTTCGGGATGGGTGCCTTCGACTCCGGAGTCGGACTGACCAATGACGATACGCTCTCCCGTGACCCCCAGCTCGCTCCAGACGCGTGGTGCGTTGATGGTCGTCAGGTTCCACAACGGCGCGTCCGGCGCGGCGAGGTCGCCCGTGCTTGACGGCGGCGGGGCAGGCAGGGGCCGCAGTTCAGGATTGTCCAGCACGCGATCGACATCATCCCGCCGGGAAAGCCACCAGCGCAGCAGCGGCCCGCCATCGACTTCCAGCCCATTTACCAGATAGTAGGGCCGGTAGCTGACGCCCAGGCCATCCAGCGTCGCCCGGAGGTCGGCCTGGGAGTCGTCTGCCTGCTCGGTCAGCGTTTCGTAGACCAGCGTCCGGTAAGGCCAGTACGCCATCTCCCCGCGCGCGGGCAGGACAGGCTGCGCGTCCATGACGACAAATATCTGATCGCCGTGCCAGCCGGGCTGGCCCACCGTCAAATAGAGCGCGAATAGCCCTATCCAGCTGAGACCGGCCAGGGCCCGACCGGCCGCCTTGCCCAGAAGCGGCGTCGGTCGTCCGACCAGAAACACGCCGACGAGACCCAGCAGCAGGGCGATAGCCACGCTGATCAGCGTCGCGTTGACGGCCCACGCGCCTATGTCGCGGGTCCCGAGGTTCAGTACGAGGAGCATCTCATCCGGATCGACCAGAACCAGAGGGGCGGCGGCGACGAGGCCGATGAGCATCGCCTGGATGAGCCACCCATCGACCAGCGAATCAGCTGGCGCGCGGCTGATGAGTCCCATCGCCAGCCACGCCAGGGCAGGCAGCAGGAACAACAGAATGAGCTGTTGTCCATTGATGCCGAAGGCCGTTCCGATGGTCACCAAACTGCCAGCCAGCGCCAGACCGCCGAGGCCAACGGCCGCCCGCGAGGAGACAGCGTCATGGGCCAGACCGGGCAGCAGGTGCCTGCGGGCAATCAGAGCCGCCACCAGACCTAACATCAGGCCAGCTGCCAGATTCAGCAGCAGATCCAAACCCGATCCCAGCGACCCATAAATGAGCCAGGGCCAGATGATTAGCGGTGTGACCAGCAGCACGGGCCAATATGGTCCACGCGTCGGGGGCCAGAACGAACGTGGCACATTCTGTCTCCGCTGCCAGATAGCCCATCCCAGAAGAAACAGGGCGGCGGCGGCAATTTGCAGGAGTGCGCCTGACAGCGCGGCCGTTGGCCCCACGAGATGCTGCGGGATGGTGAAGAAGACAAAGAGGCCGGAAAGCGCCCATGTCTTAAAGACCGCCTGGTATCGGGCTGGCCAGCGACTGCGAGCGAGCAGGGCGGCTGGAATGGCCACGGCTGCTCCGTGGATGGCAACCACGACGGGCCAGGCGAAGCTCGACCAGTCGCCCCCCTCAGCCAGCGCAAACTGCTCAGCGAGCCACGTGGCCCCATACAGCACCAGCGCCATGAGCGCCAGACCGGCCGCTGCCACAATGGTGAACAGCAGCAGCAGAGCAGGGTCGGCTTCCGAAGGCGCTGGCTCAGGTAGATTGTTGTCGTCGTCGATCATGCGTGGCAGGCGGCTCAGACCTCAGGGTCGAACCCGTTCGCGGCGATCGCTTGTTTGACCCACAAGGCGCTGTCTTTGGGTGTGCGCTCCTGAGTCTTGTAGTCGACCCAGACCATGCCGAAGCGCTGTGTGTACCCTTCCGCCCACTCGAAATTGTCCATGAGCGACCAGACAAAGTAGCCCGCCAGCGGTACGCCATTCGAGATGGCCCGATTGGCGGCGGCGATATGGTCGCGCAAGTAGAGGCGACGGCGCTCGTCGGGGATCCGTCCTGTGGCATCCGGCCCGTCGTTGTAACTGGCGCCGTTTTCCGTCACATACAGTTTTGGCGGGGCATAATCGAAATGCAGCCGGTTGAGCATGGTGTACAGCCCTTCCGGATACACTTCCCAGCCGATATCGGTCCGTGGCCGGTCGGCAAAGCGGGTCTGGGGCAGGTTGTCGACTGCGCTCTCGTCACGCAGGACTTTGCGCGAATAGTAGTTGACGCCCAGGAAGTCGATTGGCGCGGCGATCTGCTCCATGTCGCCAGGCTGGACAAAGTCGAATCCGTCCGGGAACGACTCCGCGTAGGTCCACAACATGTCCGATGGGTAGCCGCGCCCGAAGATGGGGTCGGCGAACCAACGGTTGAACCAGCCATCATAGTAGGTGGCGGCTCGCTGGTCGGCGGCGCTGCGTGACGCAGGTTCCGCGACCTCAAAGTTGAGCGTGATGCCCACCTCGGCCTCCGGGCAGTTGGCCCGCAGGACAGGCACAGCCCAGCCGTGGGAAAGGAGCACATGGTGGGCGGCGCGCACGGCGGCGGCCCGGTCTGTCATCCCGGGCGCGTGCGCCCCAATCTCGTGGCTGAGAATGCTGGCGCACCACGGTTCATTGTGGGTTGTCCAACTGGCGACGCGATCGCCCAGATGGCGGGAGATCACATCGGCGTAGGTGACAAACGCTTCGGCCGTCTCGCGGGCAGGCCACCCACCGGCGTCTTGCAGCACCTGCGGCAGGTCCCAGTGGTAGAGTGTCACGAACGGGGTAATGCCCGCCTCCAGCAGTCCGTCCACCAGGCGGCTGTAGAAGTCCAGTCCTGCCTGATTCACCTCGCCCCGTCCCTGGGGCAGGATACGTGGCCAGGCGATTGAGAACCGGTACGCCTGCAGGCCGAGGTCCTGCATCAGGGCGATATCTTCTGGCCAGAGATGGTAATGATCACAGGCGACGTTGGCGTTGGAGCCGTCCACGACCTTACCCGGTGTATGGCTGAAGCGATCCCAGATGGATTCGCCTTTGCCATCCTTGTCCCAGGCGCCTTCAATTTGGTGTGATGAGGTGGCCGATCCCCAAATGAATGAGTCCGGAAAGGTCAGGTTGGTCATAGTCGCTCCTTGCAGAAAATCGGTTTGTTAGGATATGTGGCGGCTGGTCGAGATGATTCGGGTGGCCAACAGTCACGTCGACCGTGGATCGTACGCGAAATGGCGCAGGAGGCAAGGCGTGTTTGCGCCTGAGCTGAGCCGCATCGTTGGGTTGTGGGTGGCGCGCGGGCCAAAGCGCATCCACTGCTCGATGAGCTGCGCATGTCACAGAGGATATCCGCTCCTTCCAATAAGCAAGAGCGCCATTGCGAAGCAACGTTAAGGGCGCTTGCGACCGGTTGGGCGGCGTGCTATGCTCATCAATTAACGTCCGACGTAACCATGCGCCGCAGCAGGAGCCGTCAAGGTTTGCGACAGGTCGATTCCGACGTTCGCGGCCCGGCCATCTGCTCCTTCTGCCCGCACGATTTATCAGCTGTGGACACACCTACTTGAGGGGTTTGGCCTGCGGCGCAGTTGACTTCTTATGGAAGCCCCCGACATCCTCTTCATTGTCCTGGACACCCAGCGGGCCGACCGGCTTGGCTGCTACGGCTACGACCGGGACACGTCTCCGAATCTGGACCGGTTCGCCGCCGGCGGAACCGTGTTCGAGCATGCCGTCTCGCCCGCCCAGTGGACCATTCCCAGCCATGCTTCCATGTTCACCGGCCTCTACCCGACGACTCACGGAGTGACCCAGTCGTCGCAGCGTTTGGGTCAGGGCTTGCCGCACGTGGCCGAAGTGCTTCGGTCCGCCGGCTATGACACAGTCGGTTTCTGCAACAATCCGCTCGTCGGCATTCTCGACAATGATTTCAAGCGGGGTTTCGACACGTTTTACAACTACGGGGGCGCGATACCCAGCATGCCGCGCCACCAATCATCCGGATTCGCCCCCACGAACTGGGTAACAGAGCGCTACACCCATTTCCTGCGCAAGATATCGTACCCAATCCAGAATCTGTTCGGACAGTCGGATCTTGCGTTTCGTCTATCGCTGAACGCGTGGACAACGCCGCTCTGGTCCCGGTTGGCCAACTTTAAGGGACAGAACCAGCGCTCAGTGGAAGATGTCGTCTGGTACCTGCGCGAACGCGACCAGTCGCCGCAGTCGAAGCCGCTCTTTCTGTTTCTGAACCTGATGGAAACCCACTTGCCGTTCTGGCCGCCGGGGGAGTTCATCGATCAGATGGCCCCGTACTTCCGGCAGTCCGACGAAGCACGCAGCATACTGCGCACCTGGAACCGCGAAGCGTATCGCTGGGCCGCGCCGCTAAGCAAGCCGCTTGGCGAGCTGGAGGCGCAGGTGCTGAACGACCTGTACGATGCCGAAGTCGCCTACCAGGACAGCTATCTGGGCGCCCTGTTCGACCTGCTGCAATCTCGCAGCCGCGATAGAGATACGATGACGGTCATCGTGGCCGACCACGGCGACGGGCTGGGTGAGCATAACTACTTCGGCCACGCTTTTGTGGCGTACGAGGAACTGGTCCATGTGCCGCTCATTGTCCATTGGCCGGAACAGTACCCCGCCGACACGCGGGTGGCAAGCCCGGTCAGCACGCGGCGGGTGTTCCATACCATACTCGACGCAGCCGGGCACGCACCCGCTGCAGCCGAAAGGATGGCTGCCCACCCGCAGGTAGATGATGCCACCATCCGCTCCCTCTCGCTGCGTCCAACTGTCGCCGGAGATGACCCCGAACAGCAGACCGCCTACGCCGAGGTTTACCCGCCTTTAAACTTTGTGCGGGCCATCGAGCAGCGCCAGCCGGAGCTGCTGGAGACATATCGCTGCCTGGAGCTGCGTCGGGCGGTGGTGCGTCAGGAGCCAGGTGGCGCGGGCGCTGCCCGTCGAGAGCCGCTGAAGCTCATTCGCACCGGCGAAACGGCCGACGAACTGTTCAACCTGCTCCAGGACCCGGCCGAGCTGGTCAATCTGGCTGACGACAACCCGGAGACAGCGCTGGCAATGGATGAGCTAATCGGGCAGATGGTTGCGCGCACTGAAATCGAACGGGACCAGACCGCAGATGGCGCGGCCACGGAAATTGACGAAGACGAAGAGCTGCGCCAACGGTTGCGTGGACTGGGCTACATGGAATAATCATGGCTGTCGGTCGCAGCGTGCCGCAGATGGCAGGAAGCGACTGAATACCTTGTAGGTGAGGACTCATATCATGTTAGATGGCTTACAACTCGATCCCGTCGCCTTTACAATCCCTATTGGCGACGGCTTTCCAATTTACTGGTATGGAATTCTGGTTACCATCGGCATCGCCGTTGGTGCGCTTTGGGGCGCTCGTGAGGCGGCGAAGCGCGGTCTCAATGTGGATGAGTTCTTCAACGGCCTCATCCTGGTCGTCTTCAGCGGCTACTTCTTCGCTCGCCTGACCTATGTGCTGCTGGAAGTATTGGACGGAAACGGTGACCAGTTCTCCAGCTTCGTCGATATCATCAATATCCGCCAGGGTGGCATCAACATTCTGGGCGGGTTCATCGGCGCGGCACTGGTCGGTTTCCTCTACCTGCGCTGGCGGCGGCTGGACTTCTGGAAGTACGCTGACGTGGCCGGCCCGTCGCTGCTCATTGCCCAGGCCATCGGCCGTTTTGGCAACTTCATCAACCAGGAGCTGTATGGACCGCCGACCGACCTGCCCTGGGGCATCCTGATTGATCCCCAGAATCGCCTACCGCAGTTCGCGGACCTGACCCAGTTCCCGGTCGACACGCGCTTTCACCCGACCTTTCTTTACGAGTCGCTGCTGCTGTTCCTGGGCTTCATCATTCTGGCGACGCTGAGCAGCAAGTATCGCGATGTCTGGAACTCAGGGATCATCTTTGGCCTGTTCATGATGTGGTGGGGCGGCGGCCGTTTCGTCGTCGAATTCTTCCGGCCCGATCAGGCGACCGTTGGTGACAGCATTATCACATTCTCCATGATCATGTCGCTGGGTCTGGTGGTGGCGGGCCTGCTGGTGGTCTTGCAGCGCTCCGGACGAATCTCGATCGGCTCGCGCCGCAAGAAGAAGCGCAAGGTCACCAAGCCCAAGCCACAGCGCACGAACTAAACAGCGAACTTGAAGCAACCTCCATTGGAATCAAGCAGGTAGAACTGGCCTGACTGGAGCAAGACGATGCAATTCGCCGACGAATATGGTGAACTGGCGCTGACCTTTGACGATGTCCTATTGACCCCCGGTTACTCGGACGTGCTGCCGGCCAACGTCAGGCCTGCGCACCCGGCTGGCCGCCAACATCTATCTCAACATCCCGGTGCTGTCGGCTGCCATGGACACCGTCTCGGAAGCGTCGATGGCCATCGCGCTCGCCCGACTGGGGGGCATCGGTGTCATCCACCGCAACCTGACCCCCGAGGAGCAGGCTGAGGAAGTCGACAAGGTCAAGCGCTCTGAGTCCGGCATGATTGTCGACCCGATTACGCTGCACGCCGACGCCACGCTGGCCCAGGCGGAAGCGCTCATGAGCCGGTACCACATCAGCGGTATTCCGATAACCGATGACGACGGCCGTCTGGTGGGCATCCTGACCAACCGCGACACGCGCTTTGTCATTCCGGGCCAGCAGCTGGTCTCGGAGTTCATGACCAGCGACGAGCTGATTACCGCGCAAGTAGGCACGAGCCTGGAGGAAGCCAAGGCGATTCTCCACCAACATCGCATCGAGAAGCTGCCGCTGGTGGACGAGGACGGCCGTCTGAAGGGGCTGATTACGGTCAAGGACATTCTCAAGAAGATCGATTACCCCAACGCCGCCACAGACGACCGCGGCCGACTGCTGTGTGCGGCGGCCATGGGCGTGGGCGAGAGCGGCCTGCAGCGGCTCGATCTGCTGGTCAGGGCAGGCGTAGATGCGGCCGCCATTGATACGGCCCACGGCCATACGGCGCTGGTCATTGAAACCCTGCGGGAAGCGAAGAAGCGCTATCCGAACCTGCCGATGCTGGTCGGCAATGTGGCTTCGGGCGAAGGGGCGAAGGCGCTGATTGAAGCCGGGGCCGATGCCATCAAGGTAGGCATCGGTGCGGGTTCGATTTGCACGACCCGGATCGTAGCTGGGTCGGGTGTCCCCCAGGTCTCGGCCGTTGCGGCGGCTTCGGTCGTTTGCCGCCGGTATGACGTGTCCGTGCATTGCCGATGGCGGCATCAAGTACAGCGGTGACATCGTCAAGGCACTGGCTGCCGGCGGAGACGCCGTCATGCTGGGGTCGATGCTGGCGGGGCTGGAGGAAAGCCCGGGAGAGATTATCCTTTACGAAGGCCGCCGCTATAAGGTCTATCGCGGCATGGGCAGCATGGGTGCGATGCAAGGGCACGGCGCCGACCGGTACGGCAGCGGCGTACGCCCGGCAAGCGGCGAAGTGCGCGACAAACTTGTGCCGGAGGGTGTCGAGGGACAGGTGCCCTATAAGGGGCAGCTCAGCGACGTCATCTACCAGATGATGGGCGGATTGCGCTCGGGGATGGGCTATGTAGGCGCCCATGACCTGGCCGAGCTGCGCGAGAAAGCTCGCTTTGTGCGCATCTCCAACGCGGGATTGCTGGAAAGCCATCCGCACGGCGTGCTCATCACCAAGGAAGCGCCCAACTACCAGGCGCGTCGCAGCGGTTAGTCTGCCGGCGGCAGCTTCTCCACGCCGATAGCCGGCAAGGTGCACGATGAATCGGGGTGTCCTCTACGCGGTCCTGGCCTATGTGATCTGGGGTTTCCTCCCCCTGTACTGGAAGGCGCTCAGCGGCACGCCTCCCATCGAAATCCTGGGCCATCGCATCGTCTGGTCGTTCATTTTTGTCACTCTCATCCTGACTGTGAAGCGCAACTGGGGGTGGCTGAACGGCGCCATTCACCAACCGCGGATCGTCCTTACCTTCGTCGCCAGCGGTTTGCTGCTTTCCGTCAACTGGTTCACCTACATCTGGGGCGTCAACTCTGGTCACATTGTTGAGACCAGTCTCGGCTACTTCATCAATCCGCTCGTTAGCGTGCTGCTGGGTTACGTCATCCTGCGGGAACGGCCGCGGGTGGCGCAGTGGATTGCGGTGGGCATCGCCCTCGCCGGTGTGCTCTATCTGACGTTCAGCTACGGAGCGTTCCCGTGGATCGCGCTCACGCTGGCCTTCAGTTTTGGCGTCTACGGGCTGCTGCGCAAGACCGCTCCGCTCAACTCCGCCGAAGGGCTGTTCATGGAAACGGCCATCATCTACCTACCTGCGGTTGGCTTCCTGCTGCTGCTGGGCAGCCGCGGCGAGGGATCGTTTACCAATCAGGGCTGGAGCAATGCGCTGCTGCTCATGGGCGCGGGCGCTATTACAGCGGTGCCGCTGCTGCTCTTTGCCGCGGGCGCTCGGCGCGTTACGCTGACCACGCTCGGACTGCTCCAGTATATCGCCCCCACGCTGCAGTTCTTGATTGGCGTCCTGATTTACGGGGAGGCGTTTGGGCCAGACCGGATGGTTGGCTTCGGGCTGATCTGGTTGGCGCTCATCCTCTACACAAGCGAGAGCATCGTCTACCGGCGGCGCCATCGCCCGCAGCCCGCCCCTCTGCCGCCCGCCTGAGGAGGCGCCTGTGCTGCCGGGAGTATGACACTATGACGACCTTCAGCCATGACACCTACATCTCTCCCCTGACGTGGCGCTATGGCAGTCCGGAGATGCGCGCCGTATGGTCGGAGGTCAACAAGCGACGGTTGATGCGCGAGGTTTGGGTGGCCCTGGCGGCCGCCCAGTACGAGGCCGGCCTTGTCACGGCTGAGCAGCTGGCCGATCTGGAAGCCCACGCCGGCGACGTTGACATTGAGCGCGCCCTGCAAATTGAGGCGGAGACGCGCCACGATGTGATGGCCGAGATCCGAACATTCGCCGAGCAGTGCGCGATTGGCGGCAGCATCATCCATTGGGGCGCGACGAGCGCCGACATCACCGACAACGTCGATGTGCTGCGCCAGCGGGAAGGACTGGCCATCTTGCAGACCCAGCTGCAGGCGCTGCTGCTGGCGTTCGCGGCGCGCATTGAGGCGACGGCGTCGCTGCCGGTGATGGCCCACACTCACATTCAGCCCGCTGAACCGACCACCCTTGGCTACCGCCTGGCTATGTACGCCCAGGATCTGCTGGAGGATTTTCGGCAGTTCGCGCTGTTGGCGGAAACGCTGCGGGGCAAGGGGCTGAAAGGCGCCGTGGGCACTCAGGCGGGTTACGGCGAAATCCTGGCCGGCTGCGATCTCTCCCCGCAGCAAATGGAGGCGCTGGCCATGGAGCGCCTTGGTCTGCCCTACTTCCCTATCGCCAGCCAGACGTATACGCGCCAGCAGGATTTGCGCCTGCAGCACGCGCTCGGTGGCCTGGCGGCGTCGCTGCACAAGTTCGCGATGGACTTTCGCATTCTCCAGTCACCACCGTTCGGCGAGTGGGCGGAACCATTCGGCCGCAAGCAAGTCGGCTCGTCGGCCATGCCGTTTAAGCGCAACCCGATCAACGCCGAGAATATCTGCTCTCTGGCCCGGTTTGTCGGGTCGCAGACGGCCGTTATGTGGGACAACGCCAGCCAGGCCATCCTGGAGCGCAGTCTCGACGACTCCGCCAATCGTCGCCTGGTCCAGCCGGAGACGTTCCTCGCCACCGATGAGCTCCTGCGGCGCACCACCCGCCTGGTGGAACAGATGACAGTGGATGAGGCGCAGGTGGCGCGTAATCTGGCGCAGTATGGCCCCTTCGCCGCGACAGAGCGGGTGCTGATGGCCCTTGTCGCCGCTGGCGCGGATCGTCAGGACGCTCACGAATGGATTCGCGAAGCCAGTCTTGGCGCGTGGGCTGCGCTGCGCCGCGGCGAGGCAAACCCGCTGGTCGACGAGCTGCTGGCGGATGAGCGTATTGTCGCGCTGGTCTCTCCCATCCAGCTTCGCGACCTGATGGATGCCGGGGAGTACACAGGCACGGCCGAGCAGCGAGCGACCGACTTCGCGCGCTCGATCCGGTCGGAGCTTGGCTGAGCCCTCCCGGCTTTGGAGCAATGCGCCGGGTCCGGATGCTGCCTACTCCCGGTTCGTCGAGTCAGTCACCTGCTGCAGCCGAGGCAAGAAGTGCATCCAGCCATCGATATGGCTTTGCCGGTCGGCCGCTTCGACTTCGCTCACCCCGTAGACACCATGAGTCAGGTCCAGACGCGTTCCGGCGCCGGCCGGCACGAACTTGAGTGTGACGTGACGGACCGGCAGCTCAGGCTGGTGGGCCCACTGCCAGGTGAACGCCAGGCGGCGAGCCGGAGCGAAGTCGGTGAACTCGCCTGACAACACCCACTCCATGGCGGGCCATGCCAACCGGTAGCGGCCGCCCACCCTCGGCTCAATCTCCGCCGTCTGCGGCCACCACTGAATGAGCCGGCCAGGCTGCGTGAAGTAGGCAAAAAGCTGGGCCGGCGAAGCTGCCGGAAACGCTGCCTCAAATCGCACCTCGTCGTCATTGCCACTCACCTGCCGCATTGTTGGTTCATGTTTCATCGTGCTATACTCCGCGGCACAGTGGTTGCCTCGTGACGGTTGCCGTTGGACCAATCAGTTAGCCTGCACATTCACTTTATCATACCAGACTCGTGCCAACCACCAGGCCGCTATGGATGCTGACTTCGCGGTAGATACCAAAACGATCCGCCTTCTGGAAGCCGACCGGGTTCCGTACCGCCTCCTGCCCCACAGCCACCCCGTATTCACCGTCGAGGAAGCGGCCGCCCAACGGGGTGTCGCCGCCGGTGAAATGGTCAAGTCCATCCTGCTGCGCGAAAGCAAGACGGGCCGCTATGCGATGGCCTGTGTGCTGGGTCCCGACCGGGTAGATTATCGCGCCGTGCGCGACCAACTTCCCGGCGACTGGCGTCGTCTCTCGTTTGCCAGCGCCGGCGAGATTACGGCCGTCACAGGCTATGTGCAGGGGGCGGTGGCGCCGCTCTGTTTACCCGAAGCGCTGCCGGTTCTGTTCGATGACTCAATCGCCCGCTGCCGTCAGGTCAACATTAGCAGCGGCGATCCCATGGCCGGCATTGAACTCGACCCCCACGATCTTATTCGCTTGTCTGGCGCCAACCTGGCGTCGATTGCAGAATCTTCCTAGCTGCACGAGTCGCGTCAGAGCGCGACTGCGGCAGAATCAAGGAGCATAGTATGGGCTTACCCACGCAGGTTGACTATCTGATCATTGGCGCAGGGGTACACGGGCTTTCGACCGCCTATCATTTGGCCAAGTACCTGAAGCAGACAGGTAGGGGCAGCGGTGAGGATGTGCTCGTCATCGAGAAGAGCAGCATCGCGGCCGGGGCATCGGGCGTCGCTTGCGGCAATGTCCGCTGCAACTACTTCCAGGAGCCGATGACCCGGCTCATGATGCACTGCATGGATATCTGGGAGTCCGATCCCGATTACTACGCCTACAACTCCGTCGGCTACCTGACCGCTTCTTTCGAGCCGATGCGGGCCGGGCTGGAAGCGATTTACGCCCGCCACCAGTCGCTTGGTTATCCGTCGACACTCGTGACCGGCAAGAAAGAAGTGCAGCACTACATGCAGGGCATCTTCCACGACTGGCAGGCGGAAGACCTGACGGCCGTCTTGCACGAACATCGCGGCGGTCACGCCTGGAGTCGGCAGGCGATCCACGGCCTGGCCATCAAGGCCGAACGGGAAGACGCTCGCATCGTCGTGGGGCCGAAGGTGACTGGTTTCCGGTTCAACAGCGCAGGCGATGTAGCTGCCGTGGAAACAGACTTCGGCGTCATTGAAGTAGGTGTCGTCATTGTGGCTGTCGGGCCCTGGATCAAGGATTTGTGGCAGATGTTGGATCTACCGCCGCAGGTGCCGGACCCCTACAATCCAGGTGAGATGGCGGAACTGTGGCGCTTCCTTGCTTTGCAGGAAGGTGAGATTGACGTCAATCCATATATTCACATCACCAATGATGGCCAGCGGCCGCCGCTCGTGCATGTGGACAGCGACGTGCCGCTCTACAGCGAAGACGGCCGTCTGGTGTGGGACGAACCGTGGGGCATCTACTTCAAGCGGGACAAGCAGAGCGTGCAAGGTGGCGCCGTGCCGCTCGATGTGGGCGCTGAGTGTGAACTCGACCCGTACGGCACACGCAGCCCCCATTACACGGTCGATGACCAGTTCTACGATCTGTGGGTGGCGTCATTGGCCCACTGCATGAAACGGTTTGGAGGGTTGCGCAAGTTCGCCTCATCCCATCCGTCGGGCGGCGTCGGCTGCTTCTCGGCCGACAACTTCCCAGTCTTCGATTTCGTCTATCCCAACGTCTACGCCATCGCCGACTCCAACCACGGCTTTAAGATGATTGGCGTGGGGGAACAGGTGGCCCAGATTCTCACCGGCGGCACAAGCGATCTGCTGGACCCGTTCAGCTACGGCCGCTTCGAGCGACGGGAAACGCTGCCCAGGTCGAACGCGCCGTTCCCCTGGATGTAACGCGACGATGGCCGCAGGAGACAGCCCATGCCTACGACAACAGCCGACTTTCTCATCATTGGCGGCGGCGTCATTGGAGCGAGCACCGCCTACAATCTGGCGGCGGGCGGCGCTGCCAATGTCGTCTTGCTGGAGCGCGGCGATATCTGCTCCGGCGGTACTGCCAAGTCGTGCGCCATTGTTCGCACTCACTACTCCATCGAATGTAATATGCACCACGCCGTCGAGAGCCTAAAGATCATCAGCGATTTCAAAAACACGGTCGGTGGGGAAGCAGGCTGGCAGCAGACCGGATACATCATCCTCGGCCCGGAAGCCCACCGTGAACCGATGCAGGCAGTCTTTGCCCGCCAGAACGAGTACGGCATTGATACGCGCATTGTGGAGCCCGGCGAACTGAACACTCTCCATCCGCTGCTCAACGTTGAAGATGCCGGTGTGATTGGTTACGACAGCCAGGCCGGTTACGCCGACCCATATCTGACAACGACCAGCTACATCAGGCGAGCGCGGGAGATGGGCGTGGAGGTTCATACAGACACGGCCGTCACGGGACTGAGCCATCGCCCCGGACTGACCACCGTGTCGACGAACCGGGGTGAGTTTGAGAGCCCGACGGTTGTCGTCGCTGCCGGCCCGTGGACCAACGAAATCGTGAGGTCGTTGGGGCTCGCGCTGCCATATGAAGTTAGTCGACATAAAGTGGTTACGTTGAAGATTGACCAGCCGTATGAGCGCGACTGGCCCATTGTCAAGGACCTGACAACGGCTGACAAGATTTACTTCCGGCCCGACACGGGCGGCGTTGTCCTGGTGGGCACGGGCGATCATGGCGATCCGATAGACGATCCCGACACGCTCAGTGACCGGATCGACACCCCTCATCTGGAACGCATCGCTGGTCTGATCGGCCACCGTATGCCCGCCTTTGCCGACGCCCGGTACGTCGCGGGCTGGACGGGGCCCTACGACATCACCCCAGACTGGAATCCGATTATCGACGAGATGCCGGGGCACGACGGGCTGTATGTCGCCGTCGGTTTCAGCGGCCACGGCTTCAAGCTGGCCCCGACGCTGGGCGAGTCGTTGGCGCAGACCGCCCTGGGCCAGACGCCCCGCCTGTCCATCTCCGACTACGGTCTGGAGCGTCTGGAGCTTGGACGGCCGTTGATGGGCGCCTATGGAATCGGGTCGATTTCCTAGCGAGGAGCTTTGAGACCATGACAACTGGAATTGCCACCTATGCATGGCCGGGCCACACTCACTTCGGTTTTGGCGCGGCTGGATTAGCCGGCGAGGAAGCCCGGCGGCTGGGCACGACCGCCGCCTTTATCCTGACCGATCCCGGCGTGCGCGCCGCCGGACTGGTGCAGCCGGTGCTGGATTCACTGGCTGAGGCCGGCGTCAGCTGTACGATATATGACCATTGCCCGCCTAACCCCGACACCGAGTCGGTTGATGCGGCGGCGGCTGCCTTTCGCGAGAGCGGCGCCGACCTGATTATCGGTGTCGGCGGCGGTAGCCCCATCGACGCTGCGAAGGCTGTGCGAGAGTTGGCCGGTGGCCCGTCGGAAGCCAGCATCGCCGACTATTTGCTCATCCTGGGCGATAGGGCCCGGCCCGTGCCCCAGGTGGGCGAGATGCCGCCGATGATCGGCATCCCGACGACTGCCGGCACCGGGGCCGAAATGACGCCCTGGGGGGTGATCACCGACAACGCAACGCGCCAGAAGACGGGTATCGGCGGCATCAACGTTATCCCCACAACGGCGCTCATCGATCCGGCGTTGACGATGACCATGCCCGCGAGCTTGACGGCCGCCACCGGCATGGACGCACTCTCCCATCTCATCGAGGCGTACGTCTCGACTAACACCCTGCCCGCCGTGCTCGATCCGATGATCCTGGCAGGAATCGAGCGGATCGGCCGCAGCCTGCCGGTCGCCGTCCACGAGCCGGAAAATCGTCAGGCACGCTACGAGGTCATGGAAGCGGCGATGATCGGCGGCGTGGCTATCAGTTCGCGCTGGCTGGGCGCGTGCCACTCGCTGGCCCACCAGCTTTCGACGTTTGCGGGCGTCCATCATGGTCTGGCCTGTTCGCTGATGCTGCCGCCGCAGATGGCGTTCAGCGCCTCGGCCGCGCCAGAGCGGTATGGTCGTGTCGCCGCCGCGCTGGATCCCACCCACGACAGGACGCTTCCGGCGGACCGGCAAGCGGAGCAAGCAGCCCTGGCCGTGGAGCGTTTGGCGCAGACCTGCGGTTTGCCGCTCAGACTGCGTGACGTTGGCGTCACCGAAGACCATATTGTGGAGATGGTTCCCGCAGCGTACAAAGACCTTAACTGGACGACCAACCCGCGCCCCGTCACACCGCGCGACCTGGAGCAGATGTATCGCGCCGCCTACTGATCAGCTGCCCGCTGGAGGCCACACATGAGCAAACGAACCCGCCGTCGCGCCTCGGAGAGAACGGCCGCCGTCCCGGTTGTCTTGCCGCCCGGGCTTTCCGGCGGCCGTTATCGTCCACTTGACGAGACCGACATCGACCGCATCCACAACGCCTCGCTAACGGTCCTTGAGCAGACCGGTGTCTGCATTGTCGACTCTGAGTGCCGGACGATTCTCGAACGTGCCGGGGCGCGTGTCGACCGGGCCGCCGACCGGGTGTTCATCCCCCGAGCGCTGGTTGAGAACGCGCTGCGGCTGGCCAATCGCCAGGTCACGCTCTACAGTCGGGACGGGCGCTTCGACCTTGATTTGCGCCGGGGGCGCGTCCACCTCGGCACGGGCGGAGCGGCCGTCAAGGTGGTCGATCTTGAAACAGGTCACGCCCGCCAGTCGGTACTGCGCGATCTGTACGACATCGGCCGGATGGTCGACACGCTTGACAACACCCACTTCTACCTGCGCCCTGTGGTTGCTCGCGACCTGAGCAACGACCTGATCGATGTCAATACGTTCCACGCGTCGATGGCGGGAACGACGAAGCATGTCATGGGCAGCTGCTACTTCCCTGACAAGGTGGCCGAGCTAAAGCGGCTGGCAGTCATGATGGCGGGCGACGAGGCAGCGTTCCTGGCGCGGCCTTTTATGTCGATCAACCTGGGCTTCATGGTCAGCCCGCTCCAGTTCGCCCCTGAGACGGTGGAGACGGTCATTGAAGCGGTGCGTGCCGGGTTCCCGATTGCGTTGGTGGCTGCCCCGCTGGCCGGAGCAACCGCCCCCGCCTCGCTGGTCGGCACACTCGTCCAGGTGATGGCCGAAACGCTGGCCGGGCTGACATTCGTCCAGCTCCTGGCGCCTGGCCATCCGCTCCTGATGGGCAATATGCCGCTGCTGGCCGACTTGCGGACGGGCAACATGATCGGCGGGACGGCCGAATTGGCACTCATGAACGCGGCCGCGGCACAGATCTGCCACCGTTACGATCTGCCCATCTACAACACGTGCGGTATGACCGAGAGCAAAGTGTCGGATGTGCAGGCGGGCTATGAGAAAGGCATGACTGTGGCCGTCACGGCGCTGGCGGGGGCTGAGTTCAACCACCACGCCTCCGGTATGCTGGAATCCCTGCTGTCCGTCGCCTATGAGCAGTACATCATCGACGACGACCTCAACGGAAACGTCATGCGGCTGGTCAAGGGGCTGGCGGTCACTGAAGAAGCGTTGTCGGTGGACGTCATCCATGAGGTCTGCAACGGGGACAATCACTATCTCGGTGCGCCGCAGACGTTGGCGCTGATGCATGAGGAGTATTACTACCCGCACACGGCCGACCGGCGAACGCGGGATGATTGGGAACAGCAGGGGAGTCCGGATATGCGGGAGTTGGCGCGCCGCCGCGCTCGCGAAATCCTGCAGCGTCACTACCCGGAAGCGATCGCGCCGGAACTGGACGCGGCGATCCGCGACAACTTTGACATCCGTTTGCCGGTCGAACTTACTCGACCGGGGGCTGTTCGCTGACCGGCGTCTGCGGGGCTGGTTGGGCCATACGTGCAGCGGCCTGGCTGCCCAGCCAGATGGCGAAGCCTTCGCTGAATGGCCGGTATCCTTCATCAGCCGGAACCACCACGCCGCGCACACTTAACTGCCGCATCACACGTCCGGCGGGAATCAGCTCGGCACTCTTGTCCACAGGCAGCAGGGCGGCGCGCGCCAGCGGCGACAGCGAGTCCCATAACTCCGCCCAGAATGGTTCGGCCGCAACGCGAAAACGAATACCCACATCGGCGGGCGCGTAATCCGGTTGGGCTACCGTGTCGTAGAGCAGTCGACCTGCCAGCTGCAGATAGAACGGGTGCGCCCCGGCCAGCGCCAGCAGCTGCTCCACAGCCTTGGCTTCGACCGGATAGATGGCACCTTCAAGGGGCCGTGTCAACAGATCCCGTGCCGGCTCCGGGTCCAGCAAGCCGAGATCGAAATGCTTCAACTCCCGGTAAAGCTCTGACTTCAGATTGGCCCGCAGCATCAAATCGGCCGGCGTTTCTTGTGACCCGGTTATGATGAGCAAATGCCCCTGCTGAGCCAGTCGCTCCAGTGCATCGAACAGCTCTGTGCCGAAGATCGGCACGCGCCAGGCAATCTGCTCAAACTCATCGAGCAGCAGCACGAGACGATACCGGGCGGCCGACATTTTTTCGACGAGCGTGGTCAGCACAGTCAGGTTGTCAACAATGGGAACGGCCGCATCCGGCCGAATCTGCATCCACCACTGTGCCCACATCGTCTGGATGAGCGTTGCCAGCGAATCGACGCGGTCGCTGGCGAGATCGATGTAGGCGGGAATCTCCTGCCCGTCCCGTTCGGCCATCTGCCGGGCCAGCGCCCGCAGCAAGGAGGAAATTCCAAGCCGGCTGGTGGCGACGACGGCGGAGTTCACGCCGATATCCAGACGCTGCTGGAGCGTTTCCAGTTCGGCTGTTCGACCAAAGAACATGGCCGGACTATCGATAGCGACGCCGGGTGTAAACGGGTTGGCAGCCGGCTCAGGCGGCGGTGCTTTTGCTTCAACCCACTGCATCGTGAGCGCCGCCCCAACCGGATCCGCGGCGTCAGCCGTGATCGCTTCCAACCAGGTCAGGTCATCTTCTTCGGGGTCGGTCAGGGGATCGAGCAGCGGGGCAAGGTGCGGTTCGAGGTCCAGGATGGCCCCGGTCAGTGTGTCCATCTGGCCCTGACGCGCCGCGTATCCCAGCAGCTCGCGCAGCTTGTCACGTATTGAATCGCCCGGGACGAAGTCATAGGCAAGGTCCAGGCTGGCCGCCAGCCGCCGCACGTCACCTTCGTCAAAGACCTCAGAGAGGCGGTCCAGAATCTCGGATAGCTCCATAGATAGCATCCTAGTATAACCCCGAAGGCGTGGATGATCACGATTGTCGACCGTCGCGGCAAGACTTTGCACTGGTTGAGCGACCGCAGGACCGGCTTCCTTTCCGGTCCTCTTGGAGTCGGCAGGGAACGCGATAAGGAATATCGCGGCTACATCTGACAGCCTGACTACTATGAAGCCAACGCACTGACTGTCGCGGAAGGGCTTTGCCGCCGCCGCGTAGGGGGCAGGTCAGCGGAGGCAGCGGGCTGTCACCGGCGTATGTGTTTGGCCAGACTCTCCGATCGATGCTTGTCGAATGGTCGAAATCGACTTATCTTTGCGACCATGCACGTCAGCCGTCTCTCCCTGACCAACTTCCGCAACTATGCCCGTCTTGAGCTTGATTTGCCCGACGGGGTGGTGCTGCTGCACGGCAACAACGCACAGGGCAAGACCAACCTCCTTGAGGCGCTCTACTTCCTGGCGACGACGCGCTCCCCTCATGCAGGACAGGATATTCAGCTGGTCAACTGGAGCGCGATGCGCCAGGAGGAGCCGGTCATTGTCGGCCGCCTGGTGGCAGAAGTTGCCAAGCCGGAAGGTCCGGTTCAGCTGGAGATGCGTCTCATCGTCGAACCAAAGAACGGCCGCGGCGGGCAACCCAGCTTGCGGCGAGAAGCGTTGATCAACCGGCGCAAAGTGCGCCTCATGGACCTGCTCGGCCAGCTGCGCGTCGTCATGTTTTTGCCGGAAGATGTGGAGCTCGTCACCGGTCCACCCTCGGCCCGGCGGCGCTATCTGAACATTACCCTGTGTCAGGTGGACAGCGATTACTGCCGGGCCTTGTCACGCTACAACAAGGTTCTGGAGCAGCGAAACGCGCTGCTGCGCGGTATGGCAGAAGGCCGGGCCGACGCGCGGCAGGCTAACGACGTGCTGCCAATCCTGACCGAGCGGCTGATTGGGCCGGGTAGCCAACTTCTGGTGCGCCGGGCATCATTCATTGCCGGGATGGGGCGCGAGGCGCAGAGCATCTACCGTCAGGAGCTGATAGGCGATCAGGAAGCGGTTCGCCTGCAGTACGCGCCGCGCTGGCGCACGAATGGTCGGGATGACAGCGCCGCGCTGGAGACGGACACGGCGTGGCTGGAAGACCATGCCGGCGACCTCGATGCGGTGTCGGCCCGTTTTGGCGAGATGTTGGCTGAGTCGCGGCAGGCCGATTTGGCCCGCGGCGCGACCACCATTGGACCCCACCGGGACGATTGGTCGATGCTGGTCAACGGGCGTGACCTGGGGCAGTATGGCTCCCGGGGCCAGGTGCGGACGGCCGTCATGGCGCTCAAGCTGGCCGAGATGAACTGGATGAAAGCGGAGACGGACGACACGCCGCTGCTGCTGCTGGATGAAGTCATTGCCGAACTGGACATGCAGCGCCGCCAGGCGCTGTTATCCTATATTGGCGACCAGGTGGAGAGTGAAGCCACGTCCCAGGTGCTGATGACGGCGACCGACATGGGCATGTTTCCGCCCAATTTCCTTCGTTCGACAACCAACATGACGGTTGAAGGCGGTCGCATCAGCCAGGACGCGGCGCCGACGCCGCCGATATCGGACGCAGAAACTGACCTAGCCTAATGGCCGCTTGCCCGGCATGCCCGGCCGCCGTGGGTAGCGTTCATCGGTCAACCCGGTCTTGGGAATGGTTATGAGGGAGTGGGCCTGCTCTGTCTCCGGCAGCGTCAGAGACGTCGCCTGTGGGGAGCCGCCGCCGAGCGTCTCGATGGCGACCGTTGCCCCTTCCATCTCTTCCGCAACCTGACCGCTCTTCATGGCCACTGCCGCCCCGCCCACGACGCAAAATGGCAGCAGCAGCTCGACCAGGACGCGCAGCTCGGCCACACTGCGGGCCACCGCCCACTCATACTGTTCGCGATGCGCCGCATCATGGGCCAGCGTCTCGGCCCGATCGTGGATGACGGTGACACCCTCCAGGCCAAGTTCAGCAACCACATGTTCCAGGAAGCGCGTCTTTTTGCCGACGCTGTCCAGCAGCGTCAGCCTCATGGTCGGGTAGAGCAGTTTGAGCGGCAGGCCGGGGAATCCTGCCCCGGTGCCCACGTCGATCAGGCGCTGGTCAGACAGGTCGCCAGTGACCCGCACGCAAGTCAGCGAGTCGAGGAAGTGACGAACGCGAATCTGGCCCGGCTCCCGAATGGCGGTCAGATTGGTGTGCTCATTCCACGCTATGAGCAGGGACTCGTACCGGGCGAACTGCGCCAGTTGATCCGCCGACAACTCGATGCCGGCGGAAGCGGCCAGGTCGGCGAGAAGGTGATCACTCAACGGCTTAGCTCCAGAGCTTTCAACGCGCTGTCGATCACATAGGTGTCGTACTGTTCACCGCCGTAGACGACCGGGACTCGCTGCACCCAGTCGTGGCGGACGATGTCCAGGGCGCGGACATAGAGCGGGGCCACCGGCATCGATCCGCCTTCTCCAAACAGCAGTCGCTCCGCCTGGCGATACAGGGCGTTTCGTTCGGCGTCGTCGGTAGAGGCGCCCGCCCGGCGAATGAGCGTGTCTGCCTCGCTACACTCCCGGTTCTGGCGATTCTCGCTGTCCGTGCAGTGCAGCAGGTCGCTGATGAGGTTGTGGGCATCGGGGTAGACTGGCGACCATGCCAGCTCCCACAGGTCTGGCCGGTCGTTGCCAGCGTCGCGGCGTGTGGAGGAGAGCAGCGCCCCAAACTGGGCCTGTTCGATGTTGATGGTCTCCTGTGGGCAGGACAGCTCTTCCACCCACATGTCGCGGATAAGCTCCGCCTGGCGCAATGACAGGTCGGCGGAACTGACCAGCATTGTGACCGGCGGCATGAGGCGGCAGCTGCGGTAGCTGCTGGCGGCCATTTGCTGCCGGGCGTAGTCGGGGCTGTAAGCGACGCCTACCTCATCCGTCGGAATGGTGCCCACGACGCCTGGCACCGTGACATGGCGCATGACAACACCGCGCCCGCCGTAGATCTCCTCGATGAGGCGCTCCCGATCGATGGAGGCGCTGAAGGCGCGGCGCACCTCCGGCTCGCTGAAGACACCTCGGTCGAAGTTGAAGCCGATGTAGAACAGAATCTGCTCAGGCACCAGGTCCAGCTTGTCTGGCGTGCGGTCCAAGAAGTCCTCCCGTTCAGAAGCGGGCAGGGGAGAAACGTCGAGTGTCCGCTCGCGCCACAACTCAAAGGCGTCCATCGCTTCGTCGACGAAGTACATGTTAATCAGATCCACATTGCCGCCCCGGTCGATGGGCCAGGTGCTGTTGCGGTAGAGGACCGCCCGCTGCGACGATGAGTCTGGCGGAGCGATGAAGAAGGGGCCGCTGGTTACGAGATTCTCAATCGTTTGCCAGCCCGTGCCCGGCGTTCCGGCAGGCCCCGTCCATTCCGTCCCCAGCTCCTCCACAAACTCTTCCGGCAGTGGTTGGAACAAAGGTGTGGACGTCAGGGCCAGAAAGTAGCCGGCGGGTTTGGTCAGAACGACCTCAAGCGTGGTGTCGTCGATGGCGCGTATCGCGATTCCCTCCAGATCCCCTTCTGTCGGCTCCAGGGCAGTGAACGCGCGTTCGCAGCCATCAATGATAAACAGTGCGTACCCTACCTCATTCTCCGCCTGGCGGCCGCACAGGCGGCGAATGGCATAGACGACGTCACTGGCTACGACTGGACGCACGACTTCGACGGGCCACAGCTCGTCTTCGTCGTTCGGCCGCCCGCTGGGGCGAACCCAGTTGATGTCGTCTCGCAATGTGAAAGTCCATGTGCGGCCGTCTGGCCCGACGCTCCAGCTGGAGGCCAGCTCCGGCTCGACGGTATTTGTCCGGGGATTGTAGCTGGTCAGCCCGGCGAAGAGATTTTCGCTCAGGTCAAACTGCGATTGCCGCGACGTGACCTGCGGATCGAGATTTGGCAGCCGTCCCAGCTGGCTGATGTCGAGCGCCACCAACGGCTCATTTTCGTCGGCTGGTCGCTCGGCAGGCGGTGTGGAGGTCACGAACACCGTTCGCTCGATGATGCGCGTGACCACAGCTTCAATGCGGTTGGGTGGCATGGTCTCGACAGAGGCATCGTCTGGAGCCGGGGTTTGATTTGGGTCGCTGGTCGGCTCGGAGCCGGCTTCCGTCGCCACGTCTGCCGGACTGAGCACATTGGCCACGCCGCAAGCTGACATGGCCAGCAGCAGCGCCACAGACAGCACAAGGAGCGCCATCCTGGCTGCTTGCTCGCGTGGTACTATAAGGTCAGGCTTTCGCCTGTCAGGGAGTCGGCTCATGGAGCTTGCATGCTATCTTACTCGCCACGTGGCGACAAGTGCTGCTTGCTAGGATAGGGGGCCAGTAGTAATATTGGCTCGGGCTGTTTAGGGAAGTCTCAGCTTACAGACCATTATGTACGAGAAAGTATTGGTAATTGACGACTCGCAAGAGATTCGCGACTTTGTAGTCGAGTATATCCTGCGCCCCAAGGGATTTGATGTCATGACGGCCAGCGACGGTCTCATGGGTCTGGAAATGGCGATTGCCAAAGAACCAGACCTCATGATCACCGATCAGCAGATGCCGGGGATGACAGGGCTGGAGGTGTTGCAGAAGCTGCGCGAGCGCAACGTCAACATCCCCTCTATTCTGATCACCGGAGAAGGCTCCGAGGACACGGCTGTCAAAGCGTTCCGTTTGGGCATCAAGGATTACATCATCAAGCCTATTGATGCCGAAGAACTGAGCGAATCGGTGGACAAGGCGCTGCGCGAGAACAGGTTGCAGAAAGAGCGGGACCAACTGGTTGAACAGCTCATGGACAGCAACTCGCAGCTCCAGCGCCGCGCACAGGAACTCAATGTGCTGTATGGCGTCGGCAAATCTGTTTCCTCGTCCCTCGACCTGGAAGAAGTGCTGCAGCGTGTGGTTGAAGCAGCCGTCTACGTTGTTGGCGCCGAGGAAGGCTCGCTCATGCTGTTGGATGAGGAGCGAGGTGAGTTGTACATTCGCGCCTCCAAGAATCTGGATTCGAAGGCCCAGTCGATGCGCAAGCGCGTGACCGACAGCCTGGCCGGCAAGGTGCTGCAGACGAAGCGGGCCATCGCTATCGGCACCGATTCACAGTGGAAGCGAACTCACACCGCACTGCTGGTCAAGTCGCTTATCTATGTTCCACTCATCTTGCAGAATCGGCCCATTGGTGTGCTGGGCGTGACCAACCAGATCAAGGAAACGTCGTTTGACAGCAACGATACGCGGGCGCTCTCGGCGCTCGGGGGCTATGCCACCATCGCCATTAATAATGCCAATATGTACGATGAGATCGCCCGCGAGCGACAGGTGCTGGGCGAGGTGGTGGAGCGGATCGACGACGCTGTGCTGGTTGTCGATGAAGATTTCCACCTGGTCATGTTCAATGCGGCAGCCGGTGACCTGTTCAGCCTGCCGGAAGATGGCATCGGCCGTCCGGTCATGGATCTGATCGCTGATAAGGCCGTGCTGGGCCTGATCATCGAAGGCGGTGCCAATGGCGACGAGGTTGTTGAGACTGATATTGAGCTGGAAGGCCACCAACCGTGCCGCGCCCGGATCACACCGATCAAGGGCGGCACCCGCTTCGTGACGCTGCGTCTCACAAGTTAACTGTTGGGCCACCCATCTGTAACCGAAAACGGGCTGTCAGCAGTGGTGCTGGCAGCCCGTTTTGTCTTGTCCGGACGTGCCGGAAGTGAAGGCGATTAGTCGCGTTCGCCGATCTTGACCGGAATCTCCTGCAGCTGCCCGCCGCGCAGCACGTGAATCATCTCTTTCTGACCCACAACGTCGCCGGTGAGGGCTGCCATCAGGGCATCGTGGTTGCCAATTGGCTTGTCGCTGAGCGAGACGACCGTGTCGCCCAGCAAGAGGCCGCCTTCTTCAGCCGGGCTGCCCGGCTCAACCGAAACGATCAGCAGACCGGACCGCTGGCCCAGCGCTTCAGCATGGTTCTCCGGCAGGCGTACACGCTGGGTATTGATGCCCAGGTAGCCGCGGCGCACATGGCCATGTTCGCCCAGCGCCCCAGCCACGCGCGACAGGGTGGTATGCGGGATGGCGAGGCTGACGCCTTGGCCGAAACCGGAGCTGTTCAGACCCAGCAGCGCCCCAGTGGCGCCGACCAGCGGGCCGCCGGAAAAGCCGGGATACATGAGCACATCGGTCTGCATGTAAGCGTCTATCTGGCCGCCGAGGCGAGTTCGCCAGGCGCCGCCGAGTGCGCTGATGACGCCCAGTGTAGCCTGCACCGTCCGACCTGGGCGGGCCAGGGCAAGCGCCAGATGACCGACGCTCATATCGGCTTCCGTCGCCATGGGCAACGGCTGCAGCCCGGCTGCGTCAACCTTGAGCAGCGCCAGATCGGTTGTCGGATCGCGGCCGACCACGATTGCCGACACAGTCTCCCCGTCGGCCAGGCCAACGGTGATGTTGTCGTCGCGACGGACGACGTGATTAGCGGTCAGAATGTGGCCGTCTTTCGACCAGACGAGGCCGGAGGCGGCCGAGCGGCGGCGGCCTTCGACACGGACAATCGAGGGGCCGCTGTCGGTTACCAGCTGGGCCATCCCATTGGATGTATCAACAAAGGCAGATGTCATGAGTAGAACTCCTAGTAGCGTTTCAATGGTCAATCGATGCCAGGATGGCACAGTCTCAATCTTAGGCGACTCGGGGCAATTCGACGCTGCCGCTTCAGGCAGGCTCCGGCCCGTAAGAATGGGTAGGTGGGGGTCGCTTGCTACAAGGAGATGAGGCCGAGCCGCGTCGCCCGGACGACGGCTTCGGTGCGGCTCTGGGCGCCCAGCTTGGACATGATGGCGTTGAGGTGGAACTTGACGGTGTGCTCGCTGATCTTCATTTGCTGGGCGATGGCCCGATTGGTTAGGCCTTCTGCTACAAAGCGCAGCACTTCCATCTCGCGCGTCGTTAGATCTTCCACAAGCTCAGGCGCGTCATTGGTCAGCGGCGTTAGCGCGTCGGGGAGCAGGTCATCGGTCACTACTACCAGACCGGCTGCCACGACCTGGAGCACAGCCAGGATGGCGCGTTCGTCCATGTCGCGCGGGATTGTGCCCCGGCAGCCAGCTGCTGCGGCTGCTACCGCCTGCTCGTTGTCGGAAACCAGGGCGACAACTGGCGGCAGATCGACGACCAGCTCCAGAAGCTCTTGCGCCACATCGTCCCAGCCCATGTCCCACAACAGGATGGTCGCCTCCTGGAGTAACTCGTCGGTGGCAGGCGTGGCCAGGTCGTCGTCCGACACCTGTCCGACCAGCTCGCACGCGGACAAGGCGCCCATCAGGGCCGCCAGTCCAGCTCGCGCCAAAGGGTCGCCCGCCACAATCAGCAATGCCAGAGAGTCGCTCATGTGCAAGAGGATAGAGGCTGCGTCTTGGAAACAGGTTAGATTCGAAGAAGCGGTCCGGGAGGCGCAGCTGCTCCCGGACCGCTCTGGTCGAACCTGCCTCAGCGGCCTTGTACCCACCGCTACTGCAGCGTCAACAGGATCGTGTAGGTCATTGGGGCGTAATCAATATCGCTCACGGCTACGGCGTACAGGCCGGTGGCTGGCAAGGTGAATGTGATAATTTCTTCTTCGCCTTCGAACCCATCGTCGGCCGTATCCAGATACTCGGCGCCGGGGCCATAGATGTCCATCAGTCCGTCATTGGCGCTGCCGGTGGTCAGGGACAGGGTCGCGTTTTGGCCTGCTGTGCCGGTGAAGAACCAGTAGTGGGTTTCATCCAGACCGGCACTCACGTTGCTGCGCGCCTGACCGGAGGACAGGAAGCCGTTGAAGACGATCGTGAAATCGTCATCGAAGAAGGCAACGATCGCATATTCGGCTGCCGCGCCGTTCTCAGTGGCCACCCAGATTTCATACGTGCCTTCCTGGTTGAGCAGCGACGTATCCAGGGTTTCGGTGGCCCCAGCCGCCGCCAGGTTCTGTCGGTCGACGATCGTCTCCCCGTTCAGCCTGGCTGACAGGACAAGATCTGCGGGCACGGGCGCAATGGCGCTGACTGAAAACGCCTCGTCCTCGAATACCTCAATGGTGTAGCTGTGAATGCGACCTGCCGGCAGGACAGCCGAGCCGATCTCTTCATCCAGATCAAGGATGTCGCCCATCTGCACGACCTCGCCTGAGCTGGGCGTGGGTGTTGTCAATCCAGGACCGGTTGTCGGCGTTGCGCCGCCCATCGGTGTGGCGGTTGGCGTTCCGGGTGTTCCTTGCGGCGTGGCGGTGGCTGTGCCGGACACGACCGGCGTTCCGGTGATGCTCGCGTCAGTCGTCGGCGCGGGCGTCACCACTGTGCCTTGTCCGGCCAGCGTAGCTGTTGGCGAAGCTGCTGAGTCGTCGGTCGGGTCATCTTCACTGGCTGGTGTTGCTCCATCCGCTGCGTCCTGGGTTGGCTGCGTATCGATGGCAACCGTCGCCGTAATCTCCGCGGATTGCTCAACCGGTGTCTCGACAACCTGGTCAGTCGACTGGGGTGTTTCGATGATTTCCTCGCCTGTCTCAATGACCGCGACCTCAAATCCATCGGGGGTCAGGGTTGCCTGGGTCAACGGACTGGGGGAGAGGATGCGAGTGACGTCGAGATACCAAACCTGTTGTTCCTGGGCTTGTTTGCCGCACCCGACCAGACCGGTCCACAGCCGCCAGCGCCCCTGAGCCGTCATGGTCAGATTCTCCGGCAGCAGCGATCGGACCTGCTGGTCCAGACCATCGGCGAGGACCGTCACCCCTTCTTCGACCAGCGACCACGTGGCGGGCGACAGGTTGGTTTCGCCCTCACAGACCAGAAGGGGCCGGCGATTGAACAGGCCGGTGACGGTAACAAGCTCGTCTTTATACAGCGCGGGATTTGCCGCCAACTCCGTCAGGGTGGCTTCGACTGGCGCGCCCGTTTGGGTGAGCACAGTGGCCGGCACGGTGGGGAAGGGCGTCGGGCTGCCCGGCGCCGCCTCTTGACAGGCCGCCAGAAGCAGCCCAAACAGCACAACAACAACCCCGAAAACTAGCTGGATGGTACGACTCGATTTCATGCCCGAAGTATACACCCATCCGGCAAGCCGTCGCAGTTGCTCATCGAATTTTCCAACATTGCCATCCGGAAACGAACCCGGCCTTAGCCCTGGTTGATAGCCAGATGAAGCACTCCGGCTCACTTATTAAACTGAATTGCCAAATCTGGTTGCAATCTGATACTCCAGACTCTATACTTGTTATGATTCCCCAGCAGTAAAAGAGGAACAACCATGCTGAATCCAACATTGGACGACATCGATCGGCGTCTGCTGCAAGACTTGCAATCAGATGCTCGCCTGAGCAATGCTGAGCTGGCGCGGCGCGTGCGCCTGTCATCGCCGGGCCTGCAAAAGCGTCTGCGCCGCCTGGAAGAGGCGGGCGTCATTCGGGGCTATCAGGCGATTGTGGAGCATGAAGCCGCCGGCTACGACATGCTCTGCTTCGTCCAGGCTACGCTGCAGCGTCACGAACCCAACGCAGTGGACAACTTCAAGACCTGCATCCGCGACATGCCGGAAGTGCTGGAGTGTTACCATATCACCGGAGAGTATGACTATCTGCTGAAAGTGGTCGTGCGCAACCGCAAGCATCTGGAGCAGTTCATCCTGGAGACATTGACGCCGGTTAAGGGCATGGACAAGATTCGAACCAGCCTGGTGCTGAACGAGATTAAGGATCGCGCGCCGGTGCCGGTCTGCGCTCCTGAATGAGGCAACTGATGACCGCATCCATACCTGCACTTCAACCACAGATTCGCCTGGCCAGCTGGACGTCCACGATGCAGCGGTCCATGCTGCGGCAGATGATCGCCGTTGTGGGGCGCCCGGGCATTCTCTCCTTCGCCGGGGGGCTGCCGGCCCCGGAACTCTTTCCTACCGAAGATTATGCGGCGGCGCTGACCAATGTGTTGGCAAATGACGCGGGCGCTCTGCAATATGGCCCGCCGTTCGAACCGCTCAAACAACACATCGTGGCCCTGATGGAACAGCGCGGGGTTACCTGTGGCCCGGAGCAGGTTTTCTTGACGACCGGCGCACAGCAGGCGCTGGCAGTGTTGTCACGCTTACTGCTGGATAATGGCGGTGAAGTGTTGCTCGAAGGGCTGGTCTACACGGGTATTCAGCAGGCGATTGCGCCGATGCGGCCGCGCGTGCTGCCGCTGACGACCGATCTGTCGACCGGCGTGTCGGTCGCCGATATCCAGAATCATCTGGAAGCCGGGGCAAGCCCGGCGTTCCTGTATGTGATTCCCGACGCCCATAATCCGCTGGGGGTCAGCATCAGTCTGGAGAAGCGCCAGGCGCTGCTTGCCCTCGCATCCGAGCATCAGATGACCGTGATTGAGGATGACCCGTACGGATTGCTGACGTTCGGCACAGACAATCCGCCGCCGCTGCGGGCGGCAGGCGACGACCACATTTTTTACGTCGGCTCGTTTTCCAAGATTCTGGCCCCCGCTTTGCGCCTCGGCTGGACGATTGTGCCAGAGCATCTCATCTCCAAGCTGACCGTGGTCAAGGAGGCGGGCGACCTGGAGTCCTCGGCGCTGACCCAGCGCGCCGTCTCGGCCTACCTCGACTCTGGTCGCTTCCCACAACACTTGCAGACGCTGCGCGACGCGTATCGTGAGCGACGAGATGCGATGCTGGCGGCGCTGGCGACCCACATGCCGGACGGGTGTCGCTGGAGCGAACCGCAAGGCGGCATGTTCATCTGGGTAGAACTACCCGGCCACGTTGATGCGATGGCTTTGCTGGAGACGGCTGTTGAGGAGGAGAAAGTGGCCTTCATACCGGGGCAGGCGTTTGCTCTGCCGGGCGTCCATGCCGACCATTATATGCGGCTGAACTACTCGAACTGCTGCATTGCCGATATTCACGAAGGGATTGAGCGCCTCGGCCGTGTTGTGGCGCAGGTGCTTGAACCGACCCATTCAATCTGAACGACTGATATAGAGGAGACAGAACGATGACCGACGACTTTCTGCCGATCAAGGGGATCGATCATGTGGAGCTATTCGTGGGCAATGCCAAACAGGCAGCCCACTTCTACCGCACCGGCTTCGGCTATACGCCGACCGCCTACAGTGGCCTGGAGACCGGCCAACGCGGTCTGGCTTCCCATGTCATGGAACAGGGCATGATACGGCTGGTCCTGACCGCTTCGTTGGGCCCGGATGATGCGTTGGCCCGGCATACCTGGCTGCACGGCGATGGTGTGGGTGTCGTCGCCCTCAGCGTGCCTGATGCGGCCTCCGCGTATCGGGAGTCAACCTCACGAGGCGCGACCGGCGCCGTTCCTCCGACGACCCTTGAGGATGAGCACGGCGTTTACCGGTACTCAGCCATCCGCTGCTACGGTGACACCATCCTGAAGTTTGTTGACCGCAGCGACTACAACGGCCCGTTCGCGCCCGGATACGCAGCGCGGGACGGCAGTGCGAATGGAGCCAATGCCCGGGGCCGGTACGAAGGCGTTGGTCTGGCCCATATCGATCATATGGTTGGCAATGTTGAACTCGGCGCGATGAACCGTTGGGTTGAGTTCTTTGCACTGACTATGGGCTTCAGTCAGCTCCTCCACTTTGATGACGAAGACATCTCGACCGAGTACTCGGCTCTTATGTCGAAAGTGATGCAGGACGGCACCGGCAAAGTGAAGTTCCCTATTAACGAGCCGGCCGAGGGCAAGAAGAAGTCCCAGATTCAGGAGTATCTCGACTACTACTACGGTCCCGGCGTGCAGCACATCGCCTGTTCAACCGGCGATATCGTTGACACGGTGACCCAACTGCGTGACAACGGGATCGATTTCTTGCGAGTGCCCACTGCGTATTATGAGACGCTGGAAGATCGGATTGGGCCAATCAATGAGCCGATCGATAAGTTGGCCGAGCTGGGCATTCTCGTCGACCGGGATGAAGAGGGGTATCTGCTCCAGATCTTCACCAAACCGGTTGGAGATCGCCCGACCCTGTTCTATGAGATCATCGAACGACATGGGTCACGTGGGTTCGGCAAGGGAAACTTCAAGGCGCTGTTCGAGGCGATTGAACGCGAACAGGATTTGCGCGGCAACCTTTAGACTAGACGGCCGCCGGCCCACTCGGCCGGCCCGAAAGCGAGGCGAAAGCATGACCTACTACTACCGCATGGGCCAGATTCCGCACAAGCGACATACGCAGTTTCGGCAGCCCGACGGCCGCCTCTATCACGAAGAGGTGATGGGCATTCACGGCTTTGCCGGAATCCAGTCGATTCTCTACCACATCCATCCACCGACGGCCGTCCGGGAAGTGGCGATTGTGCCGACCGAGGCAATTCCGTACGAACCCACCGGCGCGCTGCGACCGCGCCACCTGCGCACCGCTGACTTTCCGGCACATGGGGATGCCATCAGCGGGCGTGTGCCGCTGATGGGTAACAGCGATGTCGTGCTCTATGTTGCCCGTCCCACCGAGCCGATGAGCTACTGGTACAAGTTCGCCCATGGCGACGATATCCTGTTCATCCATGACGGGACGGGCACACTGGAGAGCCAGTACGGCACGCTGCGCTACGGGCCGGGCGACTATCTGGTCATTCCTACCGGCGTCATGTGGCGATTGATTCCGGACACGGCGGTGGACCAGCGAATGCTGGTTGTCGAATCATACGGTCATGTGACCCCACCGAAACGGTACATTAACAACTACGGCCAATTCCTGGAGAATTCGCCCTACTGCGAGCGGGATATTCGGTCGCCGGGCGAACTCGTGACCCATGATGAGAGCGGTTCGTTTGAGGTCCACGTCAAGGCGCGGGGCCAGACGACCTGCTTCCTGTATGATCATCACCCGCTCGATGTTGTCGGCTGGGACGGCCATCTGTGGCCCTATGCGTTCAATATCGCCGACTTCGAGCCGATTACGGGGCGGGTCCACCAGCCGCCGCCTGTTCATCAGACGTTTGACGGGCCGGGCTATGTGCTGTGCTCGTTCGTGCCGCGCCTGTTCGACTACCATCCTCTGGCTATCCCCGCGCCCTACAACCATTCCAACGTTGACTCCGACGAGGTGCTCTACTATGTGGAAGGCGACTTCATGTCGCGCAAGGGAGTTGAACGGGGTTCGGTTACTGTCCACCCGAACGGCATTCCTCATGGGCCCCATCCGGGCACGTATGAGGGGTCGATCGGCAAGGAGCGTACCGACGAACTGGCCGTCATGGTCGACACGTTCCGCCCCCTGAACCTGACCACCTTTGCGCTGCAGAGCGAAGATGAAGGGTACGCTCGCAGCTGGCTGTCGCCTGAGAGCGGGAGCGCGGCATGATTCTGACGCCTGATGAACTAACCAACCGCGACCGGTACAAACTCATCATCGGATCGATGCTGCCCCGGCCCATTGCCTGGGTTAGCTCGATGGATCTGGACGGTAATCTGAATCTGGCGCCATTCTCCTACTTTACGGCTGTCTGTCCGACGCCGATGACGCTGCTCTTCTGCCCCGGCGTCCACGCGTTTAATCGCGAGCGCAAAGACACGTGGCGCAACATCGAGCAGCTGCCGGAGTTCGTGATCAATATGACGAACGAGGAAACGGCCGAGCGGATGAATCTCAGCGCCACGACGCTGCCCTACGGTCAGTCAGAGTTCGAATGGGCAGGTGTGACGCCGGCGGCCAGCGAAACCATACGAGTGCCGCGCGTGGCTGAAGCGCCGATTGCGTTTGAGTGCAAGCTGCAGCAGATCGTCGTCATCAGCGACCAGCCCGGTGGCGGGGCGGCCGTCTTCGGTGAGGTGCAATGTGTCCATGTCCGTGACGACCTGATCGAGGATGGCCGGATTGACCTTGAGGCGTACGGTCCAATCGGTCGGTTGGCGGGTAATGCGTATACGCGCGTGCGCGATCCGTTTATCATGGACCGCATACCTTCACCACATGACGATTGAGTTGTGAATTGCCAATTTGGCGGTGCAGGGTAAGATCATCGGAACTTTGGTATTGGCCAGACAAACAGGTAAACTGGTTGGGAGCCAACGTCGCCGCTGGGCGACACAAGAACATGTCATGACCGGACAAAAGGAGCTGAGATCGGCGTGGCGCGGAGGTATCCAATGGATTATGAATTAATGCGAAAAGAGTTGCAGGATCGCGGTTTCACCGTGGTTCGCGGCCTCCTGACCCAGGAAGAAGTCGACTTCTACGTCGGGCGGTTGGAGAGTGTGTCCGGTATCACCCGGGCGGGCATGCAGGGCGATGCCGAATGGAAAGGATCAGGACGTGGGTCCGGCGGTTCGTCGTGGACCCTGCCCGACGGTGTGGCCAAGAGCCGCGACTTCTGGCCTCTGTTCGTCAATGAACGGTTGGTTGAGATCGTGCGCAATATCCTGGACGAGAACGTCCGCTTCCTGCAGCACAATGACCTCCATGTCGGTTTCTCAGCCATCTCGTGGCATCGTGACAGCGTCAACCGCGAATATGGCGTGGGACCGGACTGGGATGAGTCAGATGCGCCGTATCGCTTGATTCGGGCAGGCATCTACTTGCAGACGTATGAGGAAAGCAGTTCGCAGCTGGGCTTCATCGACGCCAGCCACAAGCCGCCGCAAGGGGCTGTCTCGCGCGCAACGAAGCTGAACGAAGCCAAACTGAAGTGGCTGGGAGCGGCCAACTATCTGTCGCCTCGGGTGCAGATGGCGGCTTCCAACGCGACGTGGATCCCGACCGAGCCGGGTGACTGTGTCATCTTCGACCCGCGCACGATCCATTCGGGCAGCTACATCACCGGCCCGAAGTTCGCCATGTTCGTGGCCTACGGCGTCGAGAACAAGCATTTCTTCAATCATTACAACTACTACCGGCATGTACGCTCCGAGCTTGGCTATGAGGATCTGCAGCCAGACCTGGTGGAGCTGCTCAAGGCGCACAGCCTGTACCCGGAAGACACCCCCGACTACGATTTTGTTGAAGGGGCCTGGGTGCCGTCCAGCCTTGTCAAGAGTTTGTATGCCCGGCGGCGCGATCAGCCGGTCGAGCCACAAATGTAGATCGGCGCCCAGTCGTGCGACGGCTGGTCTCTTGTATAAGAAAAGCCGCCTCTCCCAGCAGAGAGGCGGCTTTTGTATTGTGTTTGCGCGGGCCGAGCCGGTCAACCGGCTACGGCTTGGGTGATCTCGGCTGCGTGTCCGGATTCGTGGTCGGCGATGAGGTTGCACACCTCTTCTATTGACATAATCTTCAAGCTGGCGTGGCGACCTTCCTTGTCCCAATCGTCCGGCTCGATGGTGTCGATGAACGCCAGCAGATTCTGACGACTTTCCGCCATGCCCGCCAGCAGTTCGTCCGGCGTCTTGTCTTCCAGCTTGCCTACTGCCCGTTTATTCCAGCGATGCAGATCAAAGTCGGCCGGCACGCCTTCGCCGCCGGCCTGTATCTGCACCATCAGGGCTGTCATGCCGCGCTCGGAGTCGGCCACGTGACGCAGAATATCGGCCGCTCGCCACTCGGAATTTTCATCGTAGATAGGCAGTTCCCATTGCTCCGGACTTAATGACGTTGTCGCTGTCAGGAACTGCTGCCGTGTTTCGTTGAGCTTGTTTACAACGGTCTCTTTTCGATCAGTCATCAGGGCCTCCTGTAGCCTATTGGTCTGTGGGATTCTCTGCGAATGCCGGGCAAGTCGCAGCCAACTGCTCAGACTTTCTGCGGATAATAGTAGCCGTCTTTTTCCAGCCCGGCGATGATCTCTTGCCAGCCGGGCGGTTGGGCGCTCCAGAAGGCCGCCACTTCGGCTGCCGGCTCATAAGACACCCGATGATGTTCGTGCTGCCAGCGGCCGTCTGCCCAGCTGAAGATGACATATTTGGCGCGGGCGTCGCCGTCGGCGGGCATGTTGACCGAGCTGACATTGACCAACTCTATGTCCCGCCACGGTCGGACGCCAGGCAAATGTAGATGGCCAAAGGCCAGAATGGCCCCGTTGATGCCGCTGAGCAGGGGGGCCAGATCGTCGTCGGTTTGGCGCACTTGGCCGTAACGCTCCATCTGCGCCGCCTCGCCAAGGTAGATAATCTGGTTCAGGTCGACCGGGTTGGCGTGGACAATGTGGAGTGCTGAAGAGGGGTCGCTGGTCGGTTGGATGACGCGGGTGAAGGGCAGGTTGCCCAGCCATGCACGGCCACTGTCGGTAAGTCGGTTACTGCACCAGGCCGTCATGTCGGCGACGACATCCGGTGGCTCACTGATGCCCGCCACCCACTCATCGGTATTACCCATGACAGAGGTAATTCCCCGCTGGCGTATCGCGTCGATACAACCTTGAGGGTTCGCTCCCATGAGGCAAAGGTCGCCCGCAAAGACGATCTCGTCCACGCCATGATGGTCGATGGAAGCGAGGGTGGCGCGGAGCGCACTCAAATTGCCATGAACATCAGAAAAGACTGCGATTCGCATAGTCACTCCAGTATTGGTGCTGCATGACTGCCAGTACCACGTTTGGGCGGCAAGGACGTCAGCCAACAACTTACAGACCTAACAACAGCCGGATCTCATCGTCCGGCATCAGTTCTCCGGTGCGTACATCCATCATACGCCGGCGCACCGGATTGAAGAAGTAGCTGAGCCAGACGAGGGTGCCAAACTGGTCCGACACTTCCATGCCGGTGATGACAAAGCCGGCCCGTAGCTTGGGGATAATGACGTGGTTGTTGGTCGCGGTGTGGCGGCTTTCAACCACCTGAAAGCCCCGGCGGCCGAGAATATCGAGCAGTTCGGGTAGCAGGCTTGTGTAGATTCCCTTTCGCTGATGCTCAGGCAGGATTCCGGTGTTGGCCATGTAGAAGGTGTCGGCCTTGCTCTGCCAGCCAACGGTCCACCCGGCGACCGTGTCCCGCTGGTGGAAAACACCGAGCTGAAGCCGGTACATGCCGATAAACGGCCGCTGAATCTCACGAATGGCGGCGATTTCCTCGTCGCTGTACACCTCATCCGGCTGGTAGGTCAGTGTATTGCCAAACACCAGGGGACGGTACGTCATGAACAGCGATCGGAACGCCGGCGTGTCCAGATGGGCGTAGGTGTAATCGCCGGTAAGCGGCAGATGGTTGTGTTCAATCATACTATCTCCGCGAGATGGACCGCAAAGCCCGGTCCACCCATATACAGACCGGGATCGGTGTCGAGACAAAGGCCGCCGGCATACTCGTATGGTTCGACCACGGACTTCGGGTCCTGGCCGGTCAGTCGGGCAATAGGCGTATGGGCGTGGACAATCTGGCCACCGCCGAGCGTGCGCAATAGTTGTTGGGCGCGACGCCGGCCACGGAAGCGGTCGGTGAAAGCGCGTCGCTGCGCAAAGTCTCCCAACAGTCGGTTCCATACCTTGACATCATCATCGTTCAGGATGCTTTGGATGGCAAGGTTGATGCTGGGGACGTCGTTGCCATAGATGCGGTAGAAGGTTGAGTCAGCATGGGCCAGGAGACGGCCGCCCGCCAGAGCAAGCGCCGGCAGCCCGGCCAGCCAGCTCATCGTCTCCGGGGTTAAACCGTCCATGTCGCTTTCCTGACCCCCATTGACACGCCAGTTGTCGACAAAACGCTTGCCCAGACCGCCTTCGGCCACCGTACCGAACTGCCTGGCGGCCATGATCAACACGTCATGATTGCCGATCAGGGCGCCAACCTGTCCGCCGTCACGCTCCGCCTCAATTTGCAGCGCCATGATTAGCGCCACAACGCCCAACCCGTCCGGTCCGCGGTCGAAGTAGTCGCCGAGGAACCAGAGCGTCTGGTCGCCTCCCGCCCAGTGGCCTGCCTCGTCGGCTAGATGATTGGTCTGGAGAATGGTGAGCAGCTTCTGGTGATGGCCATGGACATCGCCGATGACCCAGATAGCCGCCACTCAGACGCCTCCCGGACACGCAGTCATGGGGCGCTGCGTATGATCCAACGTCGCAAATGCGCGGTGTTGACCCTCTCGTGGGCGGCTGATTGACTGGCACATGGTAGCAAAGTATAGGGGGTATAGTCGCGGCACGTCAACTACCGCGGGCCAGGCTGGCCCAACGTGGCAGATGGTCCGGCTTGCAGATGCACGACAGGTGCCGGAGAAACAGAAAACGGCCGCCGTTGACACGCTCCACGCTACGTCCGCGACTGGGCAGTCATCAACAACCCATCACTCGGGCGGAGTGTGACCAAAGCATCGACGTGGACTGGGTGGGAGGGGACCAGGTCGAGGCGCATGCGTTGGGCGACTGTGGCCAGAATGAGCGGTCCTTCAAGCAGGGCGAAGCTGTCGCCAATGCACAGGCGTGGCCCGCCGCCGAATGGGATGTAGGCGAAACGCGGCCGGTCGCTGATTGCCTCAGGCGTGAAGCGATCCGGGTCGAACCCTGCGGGATTGTCCCAGAACGCCGGGTGGCGATGGGTGACGTAGGGGCTCATGATCATCAGTGCGTTGCCCGGAATGGTCGCCTCGCCAATCTGGTCGTCTGCCAGAGCTCGCCGGGTGATGAGCCACGCAGGCGGGTAGAGTCGCAGCGTTTCGTCGAATACCCGCCGGGTGAAAGCCAGGGCGTGCAAGTCGTCGACAGTCGGGGGACGGCCGCCCAGCACCTCGTCGATTTCCTGTTCCATACGCTGCCGTACGCCGGGATCCAGAGAGAGCAGATACCAGCTCCAGGTGAGCGCGCTGGCCACTGTCTCGTGTCCGGCGATGATAAGCGTCACCATCTCATCCCGAATCTGTTCATCGCTCATCGCCGGGCCGGAGCCATCATCGGAGGCCTGCATCAAGATAGACAGGACGTCGCCCCGGTCGGTGCCCGCTGCCCGGCGCTCCGCAATCGTGTCGTACACCACCGCGTTGAGCTTCTCCATGGCTGCCAGGTAGCGGCGATTGCGGCGCGTGGGCAGGCCAAGCGGTGGAGCAATGGGCGTGGAGGCGCGGAAGACCACGTACTCCAGCATCTCCAGGACACCCTCGGTCATCTCCTGTGCTTCATGTCGAAGGTCCAGGTTGAACAGCGTGTGTCCGACGATCTCCAGCGCGACCTGCATCATCTCGGCGTCGATATCGACTGTCGCTCGTGACTCCCCCGGTGGGAGCCAGCGATCGATCATATCACTTGTCGCCGAGACAATCGCGTCGCTGTACGCTTCCAGACGCCGCCGATGGAAGGCGGGCTGCATCAACCGCCGCTGCCTCAACCACAGCTTGCCGTCGCTTGTCAGCAGGCCGCGGCCCGTCACCTGCGCCAGCGTGTTGTACTGAATGGTGTTCTTGGAGTAGTTGCGGTTGTTGTCCTGCAGAATATGCTTGATGATCGCCGGGTGGGTGACTTGATAGACCTCCCACAAGCCGAGTGGATAGTGGATGAAATCACCATACTCGGCCGCATTCCGCATCATGAATGTCAGCGGATCGCGCTGGATTTCAGGGATGCGTGTCGGCAGCAGCTGGACATCGACCAGCGCCGGAACATCCGCGGCGGATTCGTGGTCGTGATTGTGCTCGCGATCGGGTGCTTTGTTGTGGCTCATGGCTCGAAACCCCTGGTGGCTCAGGCGGTATTGTAGCCTGAGCCAGGGTTTCGTTCAATCATGGTGAGCTGCGGCTCGTCGCCAACGACTATTTGCCGGGCCGGGCAGCGCTACGACTGCCTGTCTTCTGCCAGCTCTTCCTGCACCCGATCATTCAGAAAGTTTTCGTCGGGCCGTGCCGGCCAGTCGTACACCACAAATGTGCTGCCTATCTTGTCGTGCCAACCTTGCCGCCGCTTGTCAAACAGGGGCCAGATGAAGCCAAGGAACAAGATGAATCCGGCCACATAGGCGCCGATCATACGTCTGATCGACTGCCAGAAAGACAGGCGGTCGCCGCTCTTGTCCACCACCCGCAGGCCGAGCAGCACATGTCCGGGCGTCGATCCGGTCAGCGTCCAGAACAGGACGCCGTAACTGGTGACTGCAAAGAAATTGACCAGCGCAAGCAGCACCAATGAGATATTGGCCACGACAGAACCGGAGTTGAGGAACTGCTGGACGATATCGAGAGCGCCAAAGAGGGAAAGGGTATTGGTGATGAAGGCGGACGTCAGCGCCAGTCCCAGCAGAAGGAGCGTCACGTCGATGATGAAGGCCACGGATCGACTGGCATAGCCCGCATAGGTGCCGGCCATTGTCGATGCCAGATTCATATGTTGGTACTGGGGCCGCCGTTGGGCAAACGCATCCAGGTAATGAGCGCGAAAGTCCGGTCGTTGTGCTCTGGTATTGCCCAATGTTCCGGACAGAACCATGTCTACGCTGATGAACCGCTCCCGGGTCTCTTCCACCAGCTGGGTCAGGATGCTGGTGCTCTGACTCTGGATCACATCTTGTACCAGAACCTGAATTTGCGGGCTCTCAGTCAGGTCAGTCACTGACTCTTGAACAAGGTTGGTAAGCGACGCCTCCGCCAGCGCCTTGCTGCGGGCTTCTTCGAGTCGCCCTTCGGCAATCCATTCTTTGACTTGCTGCTCGCCGCGCAAGCGCCATTGGTGCACAGGACCCCGAATCGGGGCCAGTAAGAAACTGCGCCACACCGGGCCGGCCACGCGACCAATCATCTCGCCGGCGGTATTGGTTAGCCCATGAGCGGTTGATAATCCGCCGGACGCTGCTCTGCGAGCGTCTCCGAGGGCGCCAACCGTCAGGTAGCGGGCTGTGGTCAGCGGGCGGGGCGACGTAATCGAGTCCCACTCAGACTCTGGAATGAGCACGGATTCCGGCGAACGTAGCGCCAGCTCATCATCGGGCACTACCATCCGCCCACCCACTTCGCCGGTCAGCAACGTGGCACTGCCATAGGCGAAGCGGAGCAGGGGCGGCCAATTGCCGTCTGCGGGCGGCGCCTGGGGCGTGCTTTCCTGCGGAGCCGCATTCGTCTCAACCACACTGCCTTGAACCACCAGAGTGTGCTCAGGGTCGATCTGGTAGGTGCGAACGATTGGGGTGCTCGTCTCGTTGTCTGGTTGGGAGGATTCAGTCGTCATATCGTTGTTGATCTCCTTGTGCGGGCCATTGTTTGACTGCACATCTAGAGCGGATCGGGAACGTCTCCGTTCGTTGCCAGGTAAGACTCCTTGGCGGTACCGGTGTCGGCAACAGCCGGTCGCTGGGCGAGCTGTTGATAGTAGCTGTCCAGCCAATGATTGGACCAGCCGAAAAGTCGCGTCTTGGCCACGATGCGCATAATCTCCGGGCGCGTCATCTTGGCCTCGCCGGTCAGCACCAGCGGGTTGCCCCGGCTGATGGCCAGCGTGCGCACCGCGAAGAAGAACGGCCACATCAGCGACAGGCGAATGCTGTGTTCGGTGCGCGGAAAGGCAGTCACATACTCCAGCCCGTACTGCAAATGATAGTCAGCTTTCGCAGCCAGCCGGTCGACGACCTTCAGAGCTTTGGCCCGGTTGCCGGGGGCCAGCATGGTCTCGCGTGTCAGCCCCAGCTCTTCGTAGAAGCTGCGCGGCGTGAAGACCCAGCCGCGCACAAAATCTTTGGGGATGCCGCGAATGACATTGACCGTTTGCAGGGCCAGCCCACAGTGACGCGACAGGGGCATCAGCTCGTCGCGACGCTCCATGATTGCCGGAGCGTGGAGCGCGTAGAGATCGGTGACCAGATAGCCGACCCGCCCCGCCACTTCGTGCATGTAGTCGTCAAGCTCTTCTTCATCCGCCACATACGGGCCATGCGCCTGCCAACGCGACATGCCGCGCGTGGTGTCGTAGACGTGCTGGACTATCGGCTGCTGAAAGGGTTCAGGCAGCTCGTGGAGCCAATCAAGCACCAGATTCGCGTTCTGCACAATCTCCACTTCCGGATCGCTGCCGTCGAGATCGGCGACTGCACTGGTCAAGTGCGACACCGGCGTGCTGCCGGTCAGAATGGTGGCCCACATGTCCAGTAGTTCTATTTTGCGTTCGGCGGTCAACTCCGCGTGATCTTCGATGCCGTCGGAGATGCGGAACATCAGGTAGGCCAGCGCCACAGCATCGCCCAACGTGCCTGGGAGCACGTTGATCGATAGGGCAAAGGTGCGACTAACCTGTTGAACTACTTCGTTTCTATCATACATACAAACATCCAACCTTTCGCGGCTGGGGTAGTAGGGGGGAAGCGCTTACTCATCACAAATTCCGGCCCGATCGCCAGATCATCCACAGCAACCACAAGGCCATAATCAACAGCCCAAAGAAGAGGATGACGATGATCCAGGTCAGCAGGCCCCATGGCCATGTCAGATTCAGATTGGGCAGAAGAAGCGCCAGACCCAGAATGAGCGCCCCCATCAGGAAACCCTGGACCAGCCGGTTCGCGGCCAGATTGATCTGTTTGGACAGCCCGTCGATTGACGGTTCGTTGACCGTTACTTCGATATCGCCCCGTTCGATTTGCGTCAACAGACGATTAGTCTGCCGGGGGACTTCGTTCAAAAATTGCGTCCAGCCGGTAAAGCTGCGCAGCAGGTCCGGTCCCCATGTTGTCGGCAGGGCCAGCTGAATGAGGAACTTACGAACGTATGGCGCCGAGACTTCGAATACATCGAAGTCGGGGGCCAGCTGCTTGCCGACGCCTTCCATGATGACGAGGGTCTTGATAAGCAGCCAGTAGTCACTCGGCACCTTGAGGCGATACTCATAGATGATGGGTTGGACATCGCCCAGCAGCTCGCTGGCTGAAACCTCTTTGAGCGGCAGCCCCATATAGCGGCGCAGCAGGCGCTGGAGATCGCGCTCCAGGCCCAGCTTGTCCACGAGGGGGTCAGCAATGCCCATGCGGATGAGCTGGTCCGTTACCATCGTCGCGTCCAGCTGAATGATGGCGATGTAGAGCCGGATCAGGCTGGACTTGTCGCGGTCGTCCAGATAGCCTACCGTGCCAAAGTCGAGCAGGCCGATCACTTCGCCGGGCAGGACCAACAGGTTGCCGGGATGGGGGTCTGCATGAAAGAAGCCATCTTCCAGGACTTCCTTCACGACCAGGCGAGAGGCGTTCATGGCGATCTCGTCCCGGTCATAGCCCAGGGCATCCATCGCGTCGAAGTCATCGAACTTGATGCCTCGGAGCCGTTCCTGGACCATCAGCTTATCAGTCGTATAGTCCCAGTAGACCAATGGGACGTAGAGGAAATCTTCGTCCACGAAATTCTCGCGAAAGCGATCGGCGTTTCGACCTTCGAGCCGGTAGTCCAACTCATCCCGCAGCGCGATGGCAAACTCCTCCGCCAGGTCAACCGGGTCGAACGGCAGAAAGCCGGGCAGACGTTCCTTGGCCAGATTGGCCACGTCCATGATAATGGCCAGATCTGTGTTGACGGTCTGCTCCACGCCAGGGCGCTGCACCTTGACCACAACCTCGGTGCCGTCGGGAAGCAGCGCCGGGTAGACCTGGGCCAGAGATGCCGACGCGATGGGAGTCGGGTCAAACGCCAGAAAGACCTCATGGATCGGCCGTCCCAGTTCCTTCTCAATGTGAGGCTGCATCTGCTGCCAGGACGCAGGTGGTACGTTGTCCTGCAGATTGCTTAGCTCGGTAATGACGGAGGGTGGCAGCAGCTCAGGTCGGGTGCTGGCAATCTGGCCCAGCTTGATGAAGGTCGGCCCCAGTTCCTCCAGGGCCAGCCGCAAGCGAACCGCGGGCGGAATACTCTCGAACTCGGCATCCGTGCGCCGCAGCAGCCGGCTGGGAATGTTCAGCGTCTTGTCGAGGCCGAGCTGGGCAAAGGCCGCTCCGAACCCGTTGCGCGCGAAAACGCTGACGATATCACGATATCGACTTAAATAGCGGGGCCTGAGGCGAAGAATGAATGAGTCTCTAGCCAACTAGCTTTCTCTTATCGACTGATCTGTATTTGAATGGTCGCACGCGCGTGTTTTCTGCATTTCCCGGCTACCCCATTTAGTGACAGCGATGTTTCCAACCTTGCCCAACGCCGTCGCTGCGTTGAGATTCTGTGCCTGGACCTTCCAAACAATCACCAAACAAACGAAAACGGCTGAAACCTTGTTCAGCATCGCATCGGTAATTCTAACAGAAACGACCGAGCGCTGGCACAAGTCCGCCAAAGTTGGGCCGTTTTCAATGACCCGCTTCCGCTGCCGGCAAATTTGGCCCCGATCAGTCAGAGTTGACGCCCAAAATCGAGCTCAAGACCGCCGACAGTGCAGCTTCCTCCTATTGTAACAGATGTGGGAGCAGAAACATGAGCAATATTAATCTCGAATGAGATTGAATGCCGGCACCAGGACCCGATGGCATGGGTTGGGGCGGTGTCGACCGCCGGATTGCTGCTGCTGAGCGTGGTATTCTCGCCGCCACTCGCGGTCTGACCAACCATCTCGGCGCTGTTAGCGCCTGTACTTCGCCCATTGTCCGATCGGCCGTCGAAGGCGCGTCAAACAATGACGGTACCATGAGAGTGAGCTGGGCCATAGGCTGAATAGGCACCCAGCCTGCTTCCTCCATTGAATTGGCACGCGACCAGGTTTACGGCTCAAGAGTAGGGTCTGCGGCCGATTGCGATGGCTGGCGTCTGGCTGGGGCTCGCTGGCTAGGCGTCGAACGAGATTCCTTGCGCCAGTGGCAGGTCGGTTGACCAGTTGATGGTGTTGGTCTGGCGGCGCATATACCCTTTCCAGGCATCAGACCCGGACTCGCGGCCTCCGCCCGTCTCTTTCTCACCACCGAACGCCCCGCCGATTTCTGCACCGGACGTGCCGATGTTGACATTGGCGATGCCACAGTCGCTGCCCGTTGCCGCCAGGAATGCTTCGGCTGTTCGCAGGCTGTCGGTGAATATGGCGCTCGACAATCCCTGCGGCACATCGTTGTGGAGGGCGATCGCTTCGCCCAGGTCATCATAGGCGAGCAGATAGAGAATCGGCGCGAACGTCTCCTGCCGGACGATATCTGTCTGGGCAGGCATGCGGACAATGGCCGGCTCGACAAACTGCGGGCCCAGGTCAGGTCGAGGTGCGCCGCCAGTCAGCAGGTCGCCGCCTTCTCGCCGGGCCTGCTGCAAGGCAGCCTGCATCCGGGCGACAGCACTTTCGCTGACAAGCGGTCCCAGCAAGGTGCCCGGGTCGAGCGGATCGCCAAGGGGCACCTGGGCATAGGCCGCAGATAGTCGCTGTGCCAGGGCGTCGATGATGTCGTTGTGGGCGATGATGCGACGCGTGCTGGTGCAGCGCTGGCCGGCTGTGCCGACCGCTCCAAAGACGATGGCCCGGGTGGCCAGCTCGAGGTCTGCGTCGGCTGCCACGACAATGGCGTTGTTGCCGCCCAGCTCCAGAATGGTCCGGCCCAGCCGACCGGCCACCGTCTGGGCCACAGTGCGGCCGACTTTTGTCGAGCCGGTGAACGAGACGAGAGGCAGCCGGGTATCAGCCGCCATCGCCCGACCGATGTCCGGCCCGCCGGCAGCGAGGTTGAACACGCCGCTCAGCCCGTGATCGGCCATGACGTTGTTGGCGATGGTTTGCACAGCTACGGCCGTCAGCGGGGCCAGTTCTGACGGCTTCCACAGCACGACATTGCCACAGACGGCCGCCAGCGCGGCGTTCCAGGACCAGACAGCCACGGGAAAGTTGAAGGCCGAGATGACGCCGATCAGACCGAGCGGATGCCACTGCTCATACATGCGATGCTGCGGCCGTTCGGAGTGCATGGTCTGGCCGTACAGTTGGCGAGACAGACCGAGCGCGAAGTCACAGATGTCGATCATCTCCTGAACTTCACCAATGCCCTCAGCGCGAATCTTGCCCATCTCCAGCGAGACCAGCTCGCCCAATGGCTCCAGCTTGTCGCGCAGCGCGTTGCCCAGGTCACGAATGACCAGACCCCGTCTGGGCGCGGGCCACGTGCGCCATTCCGCAAAGCTGGTCTGGGCTTGGCCCACCACCGCCTCGTAGGTGGCCGCGTTGGCCGGGATGACGCCGGCGATCGCATCCCCGGTCGTTGGATTGTAAGAGATGATCGGTTCTGACCCGGAGTCGAGCCAGGCATCCGGTCCGCTGCAGCTGCCCGGATTGGTCTCAGCCAGGCCCAGCTTGGTCAACAACTCGCGGCGCTTTTTGTTAGTTGTCATCCTGCGCCCCCTTTGGTATCGGTAAGTTCGGTGTCATCTGCTGCCTGTGTATCTTCGATGATGATCGCACGATCTGTCCAGTCCCTGGCGGCCGCATCCGCGTCAATCCTTGCTTCGTCGGAAGGGGATGGGTGAATGTGGTAGGGGACATCAATGACCACGATGTCCTCATGATGACGAAGGCGCAAGCGGAGAATATTGGCTGTCTGGTTGTGGAGCAGCTGCGCCGGAAGCTCTTCCGGAATGAACTCAGGGATGACAACGGTAATGACCTGGTCGGGGAATTCGTCGTGGTTAACGTGTTCAATATAGTCGACAATGGGTGTCAGGATGTCCCGGAAGTCATAGTCAACGCAGACAAGTTGTATGCTTTGGGTAACGGACGGGAAGCGCTCCCAGCGCCGCACGATCCGGTCATGCATCTCGTCACTTGTACAAATGGCCAGCGCCCGAACATCTGTGGATATCATCCGGGCGTACTGCAGGGCGCGCACGGTGCCCCGGTGCACATCGCCAATCGGCACAATGACCACGTCGGCAATCTCCGGCAAGTCCTCAGAGGTCATTTCGCGCGTGCTCAGCGAAACGGCGACGTCTACGTAGTGTCGGTGGATCATGCGGAAGAACAGGACGAGCAGCGGAATGGTGACAACAATGACCCACGCGCCCTCGGTGAACTTGGTGACAACGAGGATGACGAGGACGATTCCCGTGACAATGGCGCCGAAGAGGCTGAACGCCCGCTTAATGCGCCAGTTACTCTCATAATGAATCGTTGTCTCCTTGGTGAGCGCAGTTTGCCCCGGCTTAAGTTGGCCAATTTTCTTGAACAGCTTGCTCATGCTGTACTGCGACAGCGTGAAACCGAGCATGACACCGAGCGCGTAGAGCGGCAGCATGGCGATTTCATCGGCACGGAAGGCGATGACGATGATCGATGAGATGACCGACAGCGTGACGATACCGCCACTGTAGACCAGGCGGTCGCCGCGGTTTTGCATCCACCGGGGCAGGAAGCCATCGCCGGCCAGAATGGAGCTTACGCGAGGAAAGTCCTGAAACCCGGTATTGGCTGCCAGAATGAGGATCATCATCGTGAAGAACTGCACCCAGTAGTAGAGGATGCCTTCGCCGGCAACGGCCCGGGTCATCTGGGACAGGATGCTTTCGCCACCTTCGTCGAAGGGCACGAGTCCCAGATTGGTGGAGACATAGGTGATGCCCAGAAACAGCGTCATGGCAATGATGCCCATCGCCACCATTGTCTCGGCTGCGTTCTTTGCTTCAGGCGGTTCAAACGCTTTGACGCCGTTGCTGATGGCTTCGATTCCGGTCAGCGCCGTGCAACCCGCCGCAAAGGCGCGAAGGATGTACCAGATGACCAGAAACTGGGTCAGGTCCTGAGCCGCCTCAATGGGCGGGGGTGGCGGAACGACGCTGGGAGACAGCCCCAGTATGCCGAACTGGCGCATGATGCCCAGCGCAATGACAACCATGACGCCACCGATGAAGGCGTACGTTGGTAGTGCGAAGATACTGCCGCTCTCGCGCAGGCCTCGCAGGTTCAGCCAGGCGAGGATGGCAATGGCGATAAGTGCCAGAATTACGCGGTAATCGTACGCTTCGGGAAAGGCTGAGGTGAGGGCCCGGACACCGGCTGCGACTGATACCGAAACGGTCAGGATATAGTCTGTCACCAGCGCCGCCGCCGCAAACAGGGACGGCACCGTGCCCATATTGTCTTTCGTCACCACATAGGCGCCGCCGCTGTTGGGATAGTGGAGGATTGTCTGGATGTAGCTGAACACAACCAGGAGCACCAGCGCCGCTACACCGATGGCCAATGGCATGGTCAGGCGCAGCGCGCCAACGCCCATCAGGATGAGGACGCTCATGATCGCTTCTGTGGCGTAAGCGTTGCTGCTGATCGGGTCGGAGGCAAAGATCGCCAGCCCGCGAATCTTGTCCACCCGCTCGTGAATATCGGAGCTGGTCGGGAATGGCTGGCCGATCAGAACCCGCTTGATGTTGAAAGATGACATGACGAATAACCACTCCTTGGTCAGGAACAGTCCTGGCGCTTAATGTATACGTGAACCGGGCTGGGGGAGGTAGGATCCGGGCAGTCTCGGTCTAGGCGATCACTATAGAATCCGCTGATATATCTCCTGCAACCGTATGTTGCACAACAGGCTACCCTACCATTGATGATAGCTTCGAAACGCAATTATAAGGGTTCACACTTCCATCGCAAGTGGACAAGATGTACAAATCGCTTTGGATAGAGCGCGGTTCAAACCGAAAAGGACGCCAAGCAGTCGTTTGCCGACAGTTCCTTGTGACCGCTCTGGCTCCCACCTGGTCTGGCTAGCCGGACCGAATGCCCGGCTGGAGGCTGCGATGGACAATGAACACGCCGACAAGAACGGCCGCCCCGCCGCCAATTTGCACCGGCGTGATCGGGATGCCAAGAATCGGCACAGCCAGCAGCGCCGTTAGCACTGGTTGGCCCAGAAGCGTGGGCGAGACCAACGCCGCTGGCAGGTAACCGAGCGAGAAGCTGACCAGCATCTGGCCACCAACCTGCACAATTAGCCCAAGTCCAATCAGGTACAGGTAGGTTTGCGTGGAATAGCCGGTCAACGGTTGGTCGAGAATCCGGGCCACGATGGCCAGCAATACAGTCGACGTGGCTGCGGCGATCCAGAACGAGGACAGCGTGCTCAGGCCGCGCCGGCTGCGTTGGATGATCAGGAAGTAGCCGCCGTAGAACATGCCGGAGATGAGGCCAAAGAAGGTGCCCAATCCGACGTCATTCATCGCATCGACGCCGAGTATGATGGCCGCGCCGCCCAGCGCAATGGCCAGCCCCATCCAGAAGCGGCGGTTCAGCTGTTGATGAAAGAAGATCATCGCCCCCAGGCCGACCCAGATCGGGGCCGTGTTGCCCATCAGCGTGGGATTGGTGGGGCCGCTAATGAGAATACCGCTGTTCCAAAAGAAGATGTCGCCGGCAAAGAATGCGCCGGCGGCCATAGCGATGAGGACTTCGCGCCGCGGCAGCTGTCCCCGCCGACGCAGCTCCAGCCCAAACGGGATAGCCAGTGCGGCCGTCGCTACGCCCATGCGGTAGAAGCCTGCTGTGGCGCCGGGAGCTTGCGCCAGGCTGACAAAGATGCCGGAGAAGCCGAGCCCCAGCAACCCCAGCGCCAACGCAATGTAAGCGCGTGTGACGCCGTTATCGGCCGATGTGTCGAACGTGCTCATCAGTCATATCCGTGACCGGCGAGCGGTTCGTGTCCGAAGCGCTGCCCGGCTGCCAACTGCGGACTTATACAGCAGCCGCTCTGTTTGGGCAAGGTTGTCGTTGGCGCCGGACATGAACTCGCTGGCCGTCCTGATCATTCATACAGCAAAGGCCAAACGGTACGTGATCGGCGACGTGGCCGGGCAGATGCCTTCGGAGCGCGACCGGACGCTTGAGTTCGAAACGGAGCAGATAGCGGCCGACCGCTTGCAGGAGGTGCTGGAAGATGCGCTGGCCCACAGCCGGGACGTGTTGTCCGCGCTGACGGCCGCCAACCTGGAGCAGCAGCGACGTTCGCCCATGCATGAGCCGCCAGTTCACCGTCGCCTGGGCGTTGGCCCATGCGCTGGAGCATGCGGCCGTCCACACGGGCCACGCCGAGATCGCCCGGCAGCTCTGGGAGCAATGGCAGGGCGCATGAGTGGGCATTTTGGATCAATGCCGCTACTATTGCGCCTATTCAGCGGGGGCTGAGCCACGCGCAAGACATCGAAATAGCTATCACACGGAGGAAGCAGCTCATGGCATTGGCGATACCGAGTCTGTTGCTCAAGCAACTGCATACATTTGGCAGCCTGAAGAACACCGATCGCGGGGTTGAGTTTTCGGTCAAAAATCGTTTGAGTGACGCAACACTTAGCGGCTTGTTGGCTCTGAGTTTTGACGGCGAGTCTGTTCCGGTCGAGGCGATAATCATTGATTTGGGTGATGATGTAACGATGACGCCGGCTGAGCTGGCTGCCGCGCCTCTGGAGTTTCCGCTGCGGCGCACGCTCGACATTGTGGCGGCTATCGACCCGCTGCCCGTCGGCAAGCACAGCATCGAGATTCGCTTCGAGAGCGATCCGTTCGGCACGCTGAAGCTCAAGGTGGAAGATGCCATCACCGAGGAGGTCGAGCGCCGCACCCAGATTCCGCGCAGCTCCGCAAACGACTACTCACAAGATGTCATCGACGCCCGGCAGGAGTTTGTGAAGTCGTACACGGGTACCGAACTGAACCATGTTTCCCACTACTCCTTCGATCCGACTATCCTGCAAGGCAACATTGAGAACTTTACGGGCGTTGCCCAGGTGCCGATCGGTTTTGCCGGCCCCATTCATATCCGGGGCGAGCACGCTGACGGCGATTTTATTGTGCCGCTGGCCACCACAGAAGGCACGCTGGTCGCCTCCTACAATCGCGGCATCAAGATTCTAAACCTGTCGGGCGGTGTTATGTGTAGTGTGGTGGGTGACGCGATGCAGCGTGCCCCCGTGTTTGTCTTTGACAATGCGCGCCAGGCCCGCAGCTTTGTGGACTGGGTAGAAGAGAACATCGATTCCATTCGCGAGCATGCCGAGGCAACCTCCAGCATTGCCAAGCTCCAGTACGTCGAACCGTATCTGGCCAGCAAGTTCGCCTACCTGCGCTTCAACTACAGCACCGGCGACGCAGCCGGACAGAACATGGTCGGGCGGGCAACGTTTGCGGCTTGCAGCTGGATCCTGGATCAGTATCCCAACGTGCGCCATTTCTACCTGGAGTCCAATCTGGCCACCGATAAGAAAGCGTCCCAAGTCAACGTGATGCGTACGCGCGGCAAGCGGGTGGTGGCTGAGTGCGTGGTCAAGAAGGACGTGCTGGCGCAGCATATGCGCGTAGAAACGACCAATCTGTTCTACCATTCAATCGTCGCCAGCGTCGGCACCATCCTCTCCGGCGCGAACAATAATGGCCTGCATTCGGCCAACGCCATTACGGCGATGTTCATTGCCACCGGTCAGGACGTGGCCAACGTCTCGGAGTCCTCGGCCGCCATTCTCTACACGGAGTTGACGCCCGATGACGATCTTTACCTGTCGATCACCATCCCGTCCCTGATCATTGCCACCTACGGCGGCGGGACCGGGTTGGCCACGCAGCGGGAGTGCCTGGAACTCCTGGGCTGCTACGGCAAGGACAAGGTCTACAAGCTGGCCGAGATCATTGCCGGCGTGGTGCTGGCGGGAGAGATCTCCCTGGCGTCGGCCATCTCATCGTCTGACTGGGTTTCCAGCCACGAACAGTACGGCCGCAACCGATAAGGCTGACTAAGCGGCCGAATGCTTGGCGGTGGCCTCAGCCGCCGCCGAGCGGATCAGTTCCCAGGCGCGGGCGACATGTCGGTCCTGCGTCTGGGTCTGCCCAATTGACATGCGCAGTACATAGCGGCCGTCCAGAACCGTGTGGCTCATGTACAGTGCTCCGCTCTCGTTGAGCGCCGTCAGTATCGCCTGATTCACCGCATCACCACCCACGTGGCGGAAGCAGACCAGATTGAGCGGCGCGGGGGCGACCAGTTCGAACGCCGGATCGGCCGCCACCCAGTCCGCAAACGTCTGCGCCAGCGCCACATGCTCCCGGACATGGTACTGCAATCCCTCAACGCCATAGTGGCGGATGACCATCCACAGCTTGAGCGCCCGGAAGCGTCTGCCCAGCGGCACCTGCCAATCACGAAGGTCGAACACAGCGCCGGACTCGGTGGCCTCGTTCCGCAAATACTCCGGCAGGATGCTCAATGTGCGAATGAGTGCGGCCCGGTCGGCGACATAGAATGCATCGCAGTCAAAGTTGGTGAACATCCATTTGTGCGGGTTGAAGCAGTAGCTGTCCGCCAGCTCCAGCCCGTCCTGGATATAACGAAACTCCGGGCAGACGGTAGCCGTACCCGACATGGCGGCGTCGACATGGAGCCAGATGCCCTCCGCACGACACAGCTCCCCAATCTCCCGAATAGGGTCGAGCGCGTTGGACGAGGTCGTGCCCACCGTGGCAGAGACGAAGAACGGCAGCAGACCGTTCTCCTTGTCGAGCGCTATCTGCTGGGCCAGCGCATTCACATCCATCGCGTAGGTGTCGTCGACGGCGATGGCACGCAGATTCTGGCGGCCGATTCCCGCGATTCCTGCCGCCTTGGCCAACGACGAGTTGGCCTGGGTAGACGTGTAGGCGCGGAGCCGGGCATCGCTGCCCCATTCGTTCGTCGCGTAGCCGGTGGCCCGTTCACGGGCGGCCAACATGGCGCACAGCGACGCGCTGGAGGCGCTGTCCTGGATGACCCCGCCGCCTCCAGACTCGGTCTTGAAGGCGTCCGGCAGCCCCAGCATATCGACCATCCAGTCGAGCACGTGGGACTCCAGTTCGGTGCAGGCGGGGCTGGTCAGCCACAGCATCCCCTGGACCCCCAGCCCGGCTGAGAGCATCTCGCCCAGGATAGCGGGGCCGGACGTGTTGGCCGGGAAGAAGGCGTAGAAGTTCGGCGACTGCCAGTTGGTGATGCCTGGCAAGATGATCTCATTCAGATCGGACATCACATCGGCCAGCGGTTCGCCGGTCTGCGGAGCGGTGTCCGGCAGCGCCGCGCGGATGGCCCCCGGCTCGACCTGTGACAACACGGGCAGCGACTCAACCTGCTCATAGTAGTCGGCAATCCAGTCGACTACCTGGCGGCCTGCCTGCCGAAACTCATCAGGGGTCATATGGTAGCTCTTGTCGCTCATGGGTCTCCTTGGCGGCGACGGGTTGGGCACGGGGGTCGCCAGATGAAAAGAGTGTCTATCGGTTTGCCCTACGCAGGCGATTAACGCATAATGCCCACCCTGAAGCAAATCGACGCACAAAAGAGCATACGTATGGCCGACAAAACATTGGACAAGACGAACGCAACGCTTGACGACACACCCTGGGGTCACCGCTGGGGATTCGCGGATACCCGCTTTGAGGTGCAGCCCAATCGGACCGTGCGCGTGACGGGTGATCGTTATGCTGTGAGCGGCTATGACATGCCCTACTTCCTGCCCTTCATCGAGGAGGTGCTGGATATCCAGATCGACCTCAATGATCTGAAGCCGGAGCGAACCGACAAGCCGGTCCCGGCGCCGACACTCAACGAAGGCTTCGTTGCCGCCGTCGCCGAGGCGTTTCCGGACTCACAGTTTTCGTTCGATCCCCAGGTCAGACTGTTGCACAGCCACGGCCAGACGACAGCCGATGAAGTGTACAAAGTCCTCTACAAGTCGCTGGAGCGGGTCACGGACATGGTCTTCTATTGCCAGTCCGATGCCGATGCGGTCCGCATCATTGAGCTTGCCAACGAGCACAACGTCTGTCTGGTGCCGTACGGTGGCGGAACGAGCGTCAGCTGCGCCTTGAAGCTGCCTAACGCTGAAACGCGCATGATTGTCTCAGTCAATACGCAGCGGATGAATCAGATTGAGTGGATTGACAAAGAGAACTTCCTGGCGTCTGTACAGGCAGGGATTATGGGTCGCGACCTGGAGGCGGCGCTGGCGGTCGAAGGGTTTACCTGCGGCCACGAGCCGGACAGCCTGGAGCTGTCCACCCTGGGCGGCTGGATCGCCACCAACGCCAGCGGCATGAAGAAGAATCGCTACGGCAACATTGAGGACATCGTCGAGAACGTGACGCTGGTGACATCCCAAGGCGTTCTGGAGCATCTGGAGACGATGCCCCGCGTTTCGATGGGTATTGAGCCGCGCCGGGTTGTTTTTGGCAGCGAGGGCAACCTCGGCCTGATCACGCGCGGCATCATCCGCATCCACCACCTGCCCGAAGTCAAGAAGTACGGCTCGCTCGTCTTTCGTGACTTCCAGACCGGCACTGACTTTCTCTATGAGCTGGCGCAGTCGGGCGTCTACCCGGCCAGCATCCGCCTGCTTGACAACGTCCAGTTTCGCTTTGGTCAGGCGCTCAAAGGGTACCCGACCACATCCGAAGATCTGATGAGCCGCGTTCAAAAGTCGTTTCTCGGCACCGTCAAGGGCTTCGACCTTGAGGAGATTGCTGCGGCAACGATCGTAATGGAAGGCACCCCTGCCGAGGTCGAGTACCAGGAGCAAGCGATTCAAGCGCATCTCTAGCAAGTATGGCGCGGTGTCTGGCGGCGAAAGCAGTGGCCAGCGTGGTTACATGCTAACTTACGCCATTGCTTACATCCGCGACTTCCTGGCTGATTTCCACATTATTGGCGAGACATACGAGACGACCGTTCCGTGGAGCAAGATTCATACCGTCTGCGCGGCGGTGGCCGAGAAAGCCCTCGAGAAGCATCGCGACTACAATCTGCCGGGCCGTCCGTATGTGTCGCCGCGCATCACACAGCTTTACCATACGGGCGTTTGCATCTACTTCACCCACGGCTTCAGCACCCGGGGCGTTGAGGAGCCGGACGAAGTCTTCAGCGCCATTGAGCACGAGATTCGTGAAACGATCCTTGCGGCCGGCGGCTCAATCTCCCATCATCATGGCGTCGGAAAGCTCCGCCAGGATTTCATGGCTGATACGCTGACTCCTGTCGGCATGGACATGATCCGCGAGATCAAGAAGGCGACCGACCCGACCAACATCTTCGGCGTGGCCAACAACGTCTTCTCTAGCCAGAACGGGCAAACGTAGCACCCATCTGAGTTGCAAACTGCGGCCCGCTGGCGGCCGCCAGCCCCGCTTCCTGATGCGCCACGCGCCAATTCTTCACCGATTCCTTAACGGCTGACTGTGCCCGGCCCCCAAACGCCTCAAGATTGGTTATAATAGCTGATTGGTGGGTGTCGCTGTTGGCTTGGCCCGATTCAAAATTGAGCAGCCCCTCGTGGCGGACGAGGGCAGGGGAGCAAAAGCCGCAGCGCAGACAGGTTAGGCGGACCGACTTCATTCCCGAGCTATCACTCCCACGCCTGCTGGTGAGCCTGCATCACCGGCGACTTACAAACTGACCGATACAACTTGATGAACGACCAGCGCTTGAATGCTGGTGTGGTTCAATGTTGCTGGGTGGTCCCAGGCTTATAGCAGCCAGGATCCACGCGGCTGTGTAGTGAAGGATTGATTTGATGAACGCGAGAAATGTAATTATTGGCCTCATCGTGGCGGCGGTGCTTGTTGCTGGTGGAGTATTTACCTACCTGCAGTTTTTTGCCCCGCAAGATGAGGAGACAGCTGTTGCCACCGTTGAAGGTGTGGCGGCTGCTGCGCCGGATGCGGTGGACGCTATCGCCGTCCGTCAGGTAGGTGGCTCCGTCTCAGCCGAAGGGCAGATTGTTCCGGCGCGCCAATCCCGGCTCTCATTTGCCGGGTCCGGACAGGTAGCTGAACAACTGGCGGCCGTTGGCGATACCCTGGCGGCAGGTGACCCTATCCTGCGGCTGGACACCGCCGACCAGGAGATCGCCCTGACGCAGGCCGAGGCCGGCCTGGCGCAGGCGAACGCCAATCTGGCGACAGCCCTGGCAGGGGTGACAGCCGCCCAGTCGGCCATTGACGCAAGCCAGGTGGGTATCAACGCGGCTGAGGCGCAGCTGGCCCTGATTACGGCGGAACCACTGGCCGAAGAGATCGCCCTGCAGGAGAGCAGTATCGCCCTGGCCACTGCCCGCATTGGGCAGGCGTCGGCTACTCAGGGCGCTGTCCTCGAAGGCGCGGCTGCTTCTACGGTCCGCTCGGCTGAAGCACAGCTGCAGGCAGCCGAAGCGTCTGCCGTCCCGCTCCGCGAGCGGCTCGATGTACTCCGCCGGGACGATAACCCGGATGCCGACCAACTCAGCCAGGCTGAGCGCGACTATGCCGCTGCCCTGGCCCAGATTAATGCCGCTCAGGTAACCGTTGAGGAACTGCTTGCGGGGGCAACATCCGGCCAACGTCAATCAGCCAGCGGTGGCGTGAGCGTGGCTGTGGCCCAGCGAGAAGCGGCTGAAGCCGAACTGGAACTGCTGCTGGCCGGCAGCCAGAGCGAGCAAGTGGCCATTGCGGCCGCCGGCGTTGCTCAGGCAGAGGCCCAGCGCGCCGAGGCGGAGGTCCGCCTGCAGCAGACTCAGGCAGCAGTTGCCCAGGCAGAAGCGGGCGTGGCCCAGGCTCAGGCGGCCGTTGACACAGCCCGTGTGGCGTTGAATGACCGCACGCTGGTCGCGCCATTTGCCGGACTCCTGGCCGACCTGACGGCGGAGTTGGGCGAAGTGGTCAGCCCCGGTGTCCCGGTGGCGGTTCTGGCCGATGTCTCCAGCTGGCTGGTGGAAACGACAGACCTGACCGAGCTGGATGTTGTTGGCGTTGCGGTTGGCTACCCGGCCGAAGCGCAGGCTGACGCATTGCCTTCCACGAGGCTGACCGGCACCGTATCAGACATTTCGACGGTCTCCCAGGATGTGCGCGGCGACGTGACCTATGTGGTCACCATCCGCCTCGACGATGCCGGCGATGCACCGCTGCGCTGGGGAATGACCGTTTTCACAACGATTGACGAAGAGTAGAGACAGTGACCAGATGATCATGCGAACCAAACAAACATCCTTATTCCTACTTCTGGCCACGATCCTTGTCCTCGTACTGGCAGCGTGTCAGGAAGAAGCGCCGGCGGAGACAGCCACTGGCGATGAGGTCGTGGCTGCCGTCGCGGCTTCCCAGGCGGCCGATAGTGGCGTCGTAACAGCCGAGGGGCAAATCGTCCCCCAGCGGGCCGTCGATCTCTCTTTTGAGACGGGTGGCATGGTGGCCGAAGTGCTCGTCAGCGAAGGCGACAACGTCGAGGCCGGCCAGCCGCTCATTCAACTGAATTCAGCCCTTATCGAAGGCAATCTGCAGCAGGCCCAGGCCGGGCTGACGGCCGCCGAAGCGAATCTGACGGCCGCCCAGAGCCAGGCAGCTCTGGCGGCTGCCCAGCGCCAGACGGCCGAAGCGACCGTAGCCGCCGCCGAAGCGCAGTTGGCGCTGGTCCAGGCGGGACCCCGCCCGGAACAGATCGCCGCGTTAGAGCGTAATCTGGCCGCCGCGGATGCAGGCATTGTCCAGGCCGCCGGCCAACGCAGCGCCACGCTCAATGTGAGCGATGCCGCCATTCGTACGGCCGAGGCGCAACTGGCCGCGGCTACAGCCCAGCTTACGAACCTGCAGGAGACGTACGACACAATCATTACAACGTGCTTCGACCTGCCGGACGGCGGGGAAGTTTGCCCGCTGTTGGGTCCGCCGGAAGAGAATGTGCGGGCCCAGTTGGAAGCAGCCCAGGCCAGCCGGGAAGCAGCCCAACTCGCGGTGAGTGAAGCGACGACCGGTCCGACAGCCAGTCAGCAGCAGACCGCGAACGCGGGCGTTTCGGTGGCCACCGCTCAACGGGATGTGGTTGCCGCCCAGCTGGCGCTGGCCCAGGTTGGCGCTCGCCCGGAGCAGGTGCGCCAGGCGGAAGTTGGTGTCGAACAAGCATCACTGGGTCTGGTGCAGGCGGATGTGGCTGCAGAGCAAGCATCTGCCTCTGTTGCCGCTGCTGAAGCGGCTGTGCAAAATGCGCAGGCAGGGGTCGCTGCAGCCCAGCGGGCGGTCGACCTGACGACACTATTGGCGCCGTTCGCCGGGACAATCGGTGACGTCACTGTCGAGGCCGGCGAACTCGTTTCGCCAGGTCTCCCGGTCACCACACTGGCCGATATCAGCCGCTGGCAGGTGGAGACGACCGATCTGGTAGAGCTGGATATCGTCTTTGTGTCAGAGGGTCAGCCGGTCGAGGTGACGCTGGACGCGCTGCCGGGTGAGGTGCTTCGCGGTACGGTGGCCCAGGTCGGGCAGGTGCCCCAGCTCGTTCGTGGGGATATCACCTACATCGTCCGCGTCGATCTCGACGACTACCCTGGTCTTCCTATTCGCTGGGGTATGACGTCCGTTGTGACGCTCGATGCCGAATAGCTTCTGATGGGTCGATGCGCCGCAGCATCGCTTTGGCGCTTGAAACCGCTTGACGCTTGAAACAAAGAAGGCGGGCCTCACTCAAAGGCCCGCCTTCTTTGTTGTTTCTTGCGGCGTTTGCTGGCCCGGGCAAAGTCAATGCCCGCGCAGCTTCACCGGTCGGACCCGAACTACCTCGGAGTAGATGTCGGCAAACTGATCGGCCGTCATATTGATCCGGGCAAAGCCATCGGTGTACTTGGCGACATAGGCTGCCACCGAGTTGGCCGGCGGAGCGTCATATGCCAGCTCTGCTACGCCGTTGAACACGATGATATCACCGCCGTGACTATCCCCGTTGAAGTTGAGGGACACAGACGGATTCACAACGATATGGTCCAGTTTCGCCGTGTTGGGGCGGCTGTAGATGAGAAACGTGTCGTCCTGCCACAGGAACCATACCGGTCTGGGCTGAGGCGTGCCTCTGCTGTCCGTTGTCGTCAGCCAGATAATCCGTTCTTCGGCCAGCCTTCGCGCCACCCGCTGCCCAAACTCCGACCTGGTTTCCATGATCATGCGCTGCCTCCTGCTGAGTTGATAGGATGCCTATAGTGCCGCGATTGAGCTGCTTTGGCAACAACGCGGCCGTTCCGCTGATGTTGTCACGTCACTCAGGTCGCCAGTGGGTCGCGGCCGCCGACGATGCAGCTTTCCGACGCGCCCAGCAAGATGCTGCTCGACTGCCGCGCCCGCTCAATCTCCGCCACCAACGCGGCCGACATCAACCGGTCATCGTGGACCAGCAGGTTACCTCGCGGTGTGCCCACTCGCGCCTGCCCGGGCACGCTCCAGCGCAGGTCGCGGTCGAACCGTCCGTGAGCGGGCAGCGTATAGTCACACGCTGCGGCCTGCTGCCAGAACCACCAGCCGTCTGACAGCGGCTCCTCCTCGTCCCCGGACCAATACTTGAAACGCCCTGTCTCCACGAGCGCCAGGAAGTCGCTGCCGAGGCGGGCCTTTACGGCCCTTCCGGCGAACTGGAAGCGCGTTACCTGACCGGCGCCCAGCCTGGACGCAAGCCAGTCGCCCAGCCCCTGGCCAACGCCTGAGGCATCGATGATTGTGTGGGCCACCTGCCAATGGGTCAGGTAGGCCAGCAACTGGTCAGCCAGCCGTGCCACGCCACCCGTATCTTGCAGATGGGGCGAGCCGTGGTCGACGAAAAGATCGACCGCCTGGTAGACTGGCCCGGCCCCTTCATACCCCGGAATAACCGCAAAGATAGTCGCCACCGTGTAGTCGCGGGCCGGGTTGTCCAACTGGGCCAGCGGAGAGGTGGCTCCTTCGTCGCGTCCAGCTACATCAATGGTGGCGACATAGGTCTGCCCCGCAGCGGGCCTGGATAAGCGCTGATGAGTGCCCAGCATCAGGGCGCGCCGCCAGGCGGGGAAGAGGCCCCCGACGCCATCCAGCGGCTCAAGGAAGTACTCGGCGGCGATGATGGGATGTTCCCGCCCATAGCGCGCCACCTGGGCCGCCAGGAACTGTTCATACGCTTTGTTCTCGGCCGTCACCTCCTCCGGGCTGACTATAAAGACACGCCGGACGCCGTCGAGTGTCTGGGCAGCCTCCAGCTCCTGCTTCTTGCGCCAGAGGAAGTCGGAGGTCTGTCGCACCGTGCCCAGGTAGACGGCCGTCGCATTGTGGGCGGCACGCATCGGCGTGAAGACGGCTTCGATATGGTTCGCATCCTGGTCCTGTGCCTCATCGATGATGAGCAGGTGATCGGCCGTTTCGCCGCGGCTGGCAGCACGCGGGTGCGTGCTCAGAAACGCAACCGCGGCCCGGCCGAAGCGCACCCGCTGTGGTCGCTGCTCCCGCTGCCACGCTCCGCTTGTCCATGGATTCTCCAATCGCTCCTCCAAACGTCGTCGTCCGCGCCCCAGTCCGTCGGCGATGGCGCCAAACAGTGCCTGGCCGCCGCGCCGCTGCAGGAGCACGAGCAGATAGACCAGCAGGTGGGCCACGGCCTCGTTCTTGCCCGACTGGCGCGGGAAGACGAGCAGGAACTCAGTCCCTTTCTGGTTGAGCACGGAGTCGACGATGGCCCTCAGCGGGACCAGTTGATAGCCATACAGTGGCATTCGGAGCACGATGCGCGAGAACCGGCCAATATCGGCCAGGACGGAAGCGGCCGCTGCTGGGACAACTTCTTCCGAACGGTGCGCATCATCAGATTCGAACTGTCTCATAGCTCCACCTCATAGTCGCCCGACAGGACGTCCAGTGCTTCTTCCAGCCAGTCAGGTGCGCCGGCGTTGTGCCCGCTCTGCTGCTGCAGCAGGTAGGCGACCGTCCGGGCGCCACTAAAGATGAGCGCGGCCAGCTTGCGCAGCTCATCCGCCTCTCCACCGAACTCAGACTGGTCAAGCTGTTCCACCAGGCGCTGGAGGACGAGCCGCACGACGACCAACTCGCCGGCCAGCGTTCGAGACGACGAGGCCGCCATCGCAGGCTCGCTCGCCTGACGCCGAACGGGTTGGGCAGGCGGGGGTGGCCTGTGTCGCCAACACGCCGGCGGATCGCTACCGGCAAGCGCCGGATTTCGACAACTGCGCCCCTGGCGCGTTACGGACTGACACGTTGTTTTCGTCTGCATGTGGACCAACTCCAGGCGAGGCTTGCCCCTCAGGTAAGGCGCACAATCAGTCTAAAGGCTCCGCGAAGCGGTCACAAGGTCAGAGATTGTCACCCTGTTTGGAGCGACCCTGTGGCAGGTATGCCGTTCAGTTGGGCGATATCTACCATTCGGCACAGTGGCGAAGTTGCAACCTGTGGCACAATGCTTACGTAACGTTTAGCAGAGACATTCCATGAACCATTCAAGAGGCATCATGGTAGACATCCGATTTGCAATTGGATGCGACGTTTGCTTGGCGACCAGTGCTCATGCCACCGCAGGCGAATAGCTTCGAGTGGCCCAGACAATTTCACACGGAGGAACTTATGAAACGTGGTCAACTAATCTGGGGGATCATCCTCATCGCGGCTGGCGCCGCCTTTTTCGCTTTCCAGTTCATTCCCGGGCTGTTCGACGCCTTTTCGTGGCCCTGGATCATGATCGCCATCGGTCTGGTGTTCGTCATCGCCTCGCTTCTGTCCCGCATTGGCGGGCTGATGATCCCAGGGATTATCGTGAGTGGCTTGGGCGGCATCTTCCTGTGGCAAGAAGGACCCGGCGACCCCGCCAGTTGGTCCTACATCTGGACGCTCATCCCCGGCTTCGTGGGGATTGGGCTGCTCATCGGGAGTCTGTACGACCCCGACATGCGCGAAGGCAGAGGGGCGGGCATTGGCCTGATTATCTTCAGCGCCATTGCCTTCGCTCTCTTTGGCGGGTTCTTCGGCCTGGACTCGAACTTGCTGCAATACTGGCCCGTTCTGCTAATCGTGGCTGGGGCCTTTGTGCTGCTGCGCTCCCTGCTTGGCTCCAGGGAGACGAAAAAAGGCGAGACCGACCCCATCAAATAGGTGAGGCCGGTCTCGCCCGGAAACAGGTGACGGGTGGCTTCCGTCGCGACGCCTTACGGTGTCGTGACGCGTATGCTCCCGTTGCCTGTCTCGATAATCATCAAGATGCGATTCGGCGACGAATCATAACCCGCTGTCTCGTAAATCCCGTCCTTTCCGTCGCCGTCGATCAGGGTGAATCGTTCATCCACAGTCAACTGGCCGTTACCCTCATCAAACTCGATTCGCGCTTCCATGCTGTCGGCCAGCCCCAGCGTCACACTACCGTTGCCGCCGTCCAGTTCCAGCTCTTGACGCCCCTCGCGTGGCAAAGTCAGACGGGACGAGCCATTGGACGTGTCGATGCTGATGGGGTAGTTGCCGGAGGGCAGGGTGGCGCGAATACTGCCATTACCGCCGTCGAGATGCAGTTCACTCAGCGTCAATGTGTCGAGCAGCAGTGTAGCGGTCCCATTGCTGGCTTCCAGGCGCAGCTCAGTGGGCACATCAGGATTGATCTCAATCTGCCAGGTCGAGCCAAAGCCATCGCTGGTCCAGTTGAGTGGGTTCAGCAACCAGCTGCCCGACGACTCTTCATCGACCACCACTTCCGCAAAGCCATCTTCGATGTTGCTCTCCAGTGCCAGGCCGCCTCTTGTCCATATCTCGCCTTCCACCAGGGAATTGCCGCCCGTTGACGCCGTGACGTCGGTTGGATAGTTGCCCATTCGTATCGTGATATCAGCCAACTCTACCCCGCTGGCGGGCACCGAGAACGGGTAGGCGGCTCCGGCTGACGCTTCCGCAGGCGGCACAACGGAGCGCACCGCTGGACTGTCGCTCCCGCCGAACAGCATGAAGCTGAAGAAGCCCACCGTCAGGACCGACACGATCAGGCTCAGCAGCGTTCCCGCAGGCGGCGGGGCCTGGATGACAAGAATGTTCAATCCCAGGAATACGAGCAGCAGAGGCCAGAAGCGCACCGCGGCCATCCAGTCCGGTTCGGGGACCATGTTCAGATTGGCAGCCAGGAATATGAATCCGGCTGCAATCAGCACAATGGGCACGAACACCGAACGGCTCTTGCGAGCCGGCGCCGGCGTCTCGACATAGATGATCTCTTTCTTGGGCGGAACGGCCTCTACACTCTCCACACTCTCTGCTTTAAGCATTTCTTTGGTCATCGATTCATCCCTCGTTGGCCAGCGGGTCGCGGTGCCGGCGTGGTCACAGAGCAACGGCGGCTGCCTGCCACTCGTCTGCGTAATCTGCGTGTTCTGGGATACTATACGTGTTGCCGATAGTTGGGGTTTCAAATAAAATCGACCCGCACGCCAAAGGCCGTGGCGCAGACACCCTTCCGAGGACGCTTCTGTGCCATAACAACAGTGGTCCAGGATGGCACGGTACTACCCGAATGGAGCCTGCCGCAGCCCCTTCCCACGACAAACAATATCCCAAGAGGTACAGAAACGGATGAAAGAATATCAAACCTCGCAGATTCGTAATATCGCCCTCATCTCACACAATGGAGCCGGCAAGACGAGCCTCATTGAACGCCTGCTGTTCAAGACCGAAGTTCATTACCCGAATGGGCAGCGTTTTATCTGGCACCGCCCATATGGACTTTGAAGATGAGGAGATGAGCCGCAACAGTTCGATTGCCGCCGCCATCGCGCCGGTCGAGTGGAAAGGCTTGAAGTTTAACGTTGTCGATACACCCGGCTTTCTGGATTTCATCGGAGAGGTCAACAGTGCGCTCAAGGTTGCCGAGTTGGCCTGTGTTCTCATTGAAGCTGTTGCCGGTGTCGAGGTTGGTACTGAAGCGGTGTGGGCGGCCGCGGCGAACGCCAACCGGCCCCGCGTCCTCATTGTCAACAAGATGGACCGCGAAAACGTGCGTGTGCGCCGCATCATGGAGAGCCTCAACAATAACCTTGATGGCAATATGGTCAATTTGCAGCTGCCCATTGGCGAAGGTACCGACTTCAAAGGGGTTGTCGATCTGTTTCGCATGGAGGCCCGCATGGGCGAATCTGGCGAAGTCGCGCCGATTCCCGACGACATGAAAGCGGCCGCCGAAGACGCACACACCGAACTGGTCGAAGCCGCCGCAGAGGGTGATGACGCCCTGATCGAAAAGTACCTGGAAGGCGAAGAGCTGACCGACGCCGAGATTGCCTCAGGGCTGAAGGCGGCTATGCTGCAAGGGTCGGTCGTGCCGCTTCTGTTCTGCGCCGGCGAGACCGGCATCGGCACCGATGTTCTCATGGACACCCTGACCCTGCTGGCCCCTGCGCCCAATGAAGTAGGCGGATTCGAGGCCACGAACGCAGCTGGTGAACTGGTGACGATCGATGTCAACGATACATCACCGTTCGCGGCTTTCATCTTCAAGACACGCGAAGACAACTTTGGCAAGACCAGCTACATGCGCGTATTTGGCGGCATACTCGAATCCGACTCTCGCGTCTGGAACGCTAACCAGGATTCAGAAGCCCGTGTTGGCCAGCTTCAGATCGCCAGCGGCAAGGAAGTCAGCCCAATCAAGCGGCTGCACGCCGGCGATATCGGAACCGTCGTCAAGCTGGGTGACTCTGACACGTTCGACACCCTGTGCGATCGCGGCCATCTGCTGACGATCGCGCCGGTGCAGCAGCCGGATCCAATCGCCTCGGTCGCCATCTCGCCGGTCTCCCAGTCGGATGTGGCCAAGATGAATCAGGCGTTGAACCGGTTGGTCAGCGAGGATCCGACATTGACCTGGCACACCGAAACAGCCACCCACGAGACGATTCTGTCCGGCATGGGCGTTGCCCATCTGGATATCGCTCTACAGCGGGCAGAGTCCAAGTTTGGTGTCCACATGACCAAACGGACACCCAAGGTGCCATACCGTGAGACCATCACACGCACCGCAGAGGCTGATTACACGCACAAGAAGCAGACCGGCGGCGCCGGGCAGTACGCCCGCGTGGCCCTGCGCGTTGAGTCCGTCGAGGACAACAAGGAGTTTGAGTTTGCGTCTGAGATCTTCGGCGGCTCGGTCTCTGGTCCGTTTGTGGCGGCCACGGAGAAGGGCTGCCGCCAGGCGCTTGAAGGTGGTGTGTTGGCTGGTTATCCGGTCGTGGGCGTTCGGGCCGTCATCATCGACGGCAAGATGCACCCGGTTGACTCCAAGGAAATCGCCTTTCAGGTAGCCGGGCGTGAAGGGTTCCGGTCCGCTGTCCGGTCCGCAGGCCCTGTCCTGCTGGAGCCGATCTACGAAGTGACGGTCACCGTTCCGGCCGACAACATGGGCGACATCCTGGGCGACATGAACTCCAGACGCGCCCGAGTCCTGGGCATGGACCAGGAAGGCAACAAGAGCATCGTGCGGGCCGAAGTTCCGTTGGCCGAGATGCAGACCTATGCGGCCGACCTGCGCTCCATGACACAGGGGCGCGGCATGTTCAGCATGAAGTTCCTCAACTATGGTCGTGTGCCGACCCACCTGCTTGATGACCTCGTCGCCAAGCTGGAGAAAGAGCGCGAGGAACAGGAAGAGCTGGAGTAGGCCGGCACAACACTCTGCGGACTTTGACGGTCAACCTATGATGGTCACAAGAAAGGGGGTGCCTCACGCGAGGCACCCCCTTTTCTATGCCAATCTCGGCGACAAGCGCCTGAATGTAGTTATTCTGAGTGGTTGACCGGCAATGTGGAGAAGGGAACCGTGCTGGTCATGAACCGGGTGCTCACCCAGCCCGTTGACCCATCGGGCAGCACAACCTCGACCCAATAGCTGCCGGCGGAACGATAACCGGTCAGGACCACCACCTGGCCGCGCGACAGGTTGCCAACGACTTCTCCCTCCATCGACGGCGCGTCACGAACGTTCAGGTAGAGCGCACCGGTCATTTGCGCCGTGGGCGCCCCCGTCGCCGTTGCAACGCTGCTGGCCCCGGCTGCCGCAGAAGGCGGTTGAACGGCCGGCGCAATCGCCGGTGTCCAATCCAGCATGACGTACGCCTTGTCCCGACTGTCGTAGAACTCCAGCTTCAGGGGCACAGGGCCGCCAGGCAGCGTCACGCCGGTCGAAAAGGTCGCCTCGGTCTGGTCTCGCCATTCGTCGATGACGAGTTGGTTGTTGACCCATAGCCGCACGCCATCGTCGGTCCGTATGTTGAACTGGTAACGCCCGGCAGGAAAGTCCAGCGACCGGGTCCAGCGGACGGAGAAATCATCCGCGTTGAATCCCGCAATCGGTGGCTCCAGCCCCCAATCAAAGTCGACTACAGGATCGTCGCGCACGAACAGCGCCGGGGCGGTCATGCTGGCGTTGTTGAAGTATTCGCCCTTCCAGTTGCTAAACGACTGCGGTTGGCCGCCGACACCGCTCCAGCTGAACTTGGCCATAGCCGCTCCCCCGGCTTCATAATATTCGACGCGGATGAAATGACGGCCCGGCGAGAGATAGCGATCGGCTGAAACGGTACGCACCTGGCTGTCGGACCAGGCGTCGATCAACAGTTCTTCGTCGATCCAGACGCGCATCCCGTCGTCAGTCGTGGCAAAGAAGCGGTAGGTGCCTGCCGGAAACTCGACGTTGCGCGTCCACTTAGCCGAGAAGTTGTCGTTGTCAATGCCCGGTGCGGGCGACCCCTGGCCCCAATCATGATCAATATCCGGCTCATACCACTGGATGACCGGATCGCCTGCGAGACTGCGGTTGTTCCAGTAGCGGGCGTGCCAGTCAGCGTCGGACACAGCCCGAAGCGGTTGTGCCGAACGCGCCATGAGCACGCTGAGCACCGCCATGCCGAGTACGAAAAAGGCGATCTTGTGTTTGGTCATTAGGACTATCCTTGATCTCATCACCTAGCTGAAGAAATTGGTGGGTTGGGAAGCAAGCGGGTTACCTGTGTGACACACTCATTATAGGTCGGCCCAGGACCCGTCGCAATAGAGCGGCCGTTTGCCGATGGTTCGTCAGGAATGAAGTCGCCAGGTTAGGTGTCTCTGCGCAGGAGCAAGCCGTCGGACAGGTGAACACGGGCTGTCCACCCCGCCGGGACGAACGTCGTTGTGTCATATTGGACAACCAGGGCCGGCCCGCCGAATGCCATGCCGGCGACAAGCTGTTCCCGAGCGTAAATGGGGGTCTGGTATGTCGCTGATCCCAGCCAAACAGCTCGCTCGGCGATAGGGACGGGTGAACCCTGTCTGGTCTGGCTGTGTTCGTTGAACAGCTCCGGGCCGTCGGAAGCGTGCGCCGTGGCCGTCAGCCGGGCGGTGACGATTTCGATGGCTGCTTCAGCCCGGTCGTACCCATACCGCTCGCGGTGTGCCCGGTCCAGGTTTTCGCGAACGGCCGTCGGCCCGTCGCTGCTGTCAAATGGAATCGTCATCTCGAACGATTGACCACGATACCGCGCATCTATCTGCGTGGTGAAAGAGACCGTTTCCGGATCATGCCCTTCAGCCACCATTTCGTCGACGGCCGCTTCGCGCAGCGCGGCCACAACATCAACGAGGCTGCCCGGCATCGTCTGCGCCTGCTCGTCCAGGGCAAGCATAACCGTCCGGGAATAGTCCCGGGTTGGTGCGGCGACCAGCATCCCTAACGCGGATAAGACACCCGGTGTGCGCGGTACGAGAACGCTGTCCATCCGCAGCTCTTCCGCCATCTCGCACGCATGGAGCGGTCCGCCCCCGCCAAACGCCACCAGCGTGAAACGGCGCGGATCGTAGCCTCGTTCGACCGATATGCGGCGAATGGCCCGGACCATGTTGGCATTGGCGATCCGAATGACACCCCACGCGGCGGAGTCGGCCGACTCCGCACCCATCTGTTCCGCCAGCCGCTGCAGCGCCCGCGTGGCCGCGTCCCGATTGAGCTGCATCGTGCCGCCCAGGAACTGATCTTCCACCAGACGGCCGAGCACCAGATTCGCATCACTGACGGTGGCGATGCCCGGCGCGAAATGGGCAGCCAGCCTTTCTCGCCACGCTGCGTAGTCGGCGTGGTAGCACGCCGGGCCCGGCAGTGCCCCAGCGCTTTGCGGGCCAACGTGGAGCGCGCCGCCGCCGTCGACATGGGCAAGACTGCCGCCACCCGCACCCACGGTGTGAATATCGATCATCGGCAGACGAAGCGGCAGCCCCCCAATTTCGCTCTCCGTGGTCATCGGCAAGCGGCCCGGGCAGAGCGCCACATCGGTACTGGTGCCCCCCATGTCGAAGGTAATGATCTCCGGCGCACGGTTGCCATCCCCCAGGCCCGCATCCCCGGCCACATGCAGCGCACCAACGACGCCGCCTGCCGGTCCGGAGAGCACGGTGCGAGCGGCCTGCTCCGCCGCAACCTCGGCCGAAATCACGCCTCCATTGCTTTGCATCATCGTCAGGGGGCGCGGCGCGACACCGGCCGCCAGGTCGCGTAAATAGCGACTCATCAGCGGGGCGACGTAGGCGTTGATCACGGTCGCCGCCGCCCGCTCAAATTCGCGGTACTCCGGCAAAATATCGACTGAAAGGGAAACGCTCCAGCGCGAGGTATCGCTGTGCCCAGCCAGCAGCGCCCGTTTGATAGCCCGCTCATGGGCAGGATTCAGAAACGAGTACAAGAGACAGACGGCAACGGACTCGATGGCCTCCGATTCAAGCACGCTGATCAAGCTCGGCAGCGCTTCCGGAGAGAGCGCCAGCGCCACCCGCCCGTCCTTGTCAACCCGTTCCTGCACCTCAAATCGCCATGCTGCGGGCACAAGCGTTTCGGGCTTTTGTGGGACGAGCGCATAGATGTCGGGGCGATTCTGGCGGCCGATTTCGATCACATCCGCAAAGCCGGCGGTTGTAATCAGCGCCGTCCTCGCTCCGCGTTGCTCCAGCAGCGCATTGGTCGCCACTGTGCTGCCGTGGATTACGGGCGTGCCGGGGGACAGGTTAGCGACATCCAGCCCGGCCAGAATCGCCCGGCTGGGATCGTAGGGAGTGCTCAGACGCTTGGCCACGTGCAGACGGCCGTGTTCATCGCGCCAGACAAAGTCAGTGAACGTGCCGCCTGTGTCAATCCCGATTGCGCTCATAGGGGGAGTACAGCTGCCTTGTTCCAGAACTCAAACAGATTCAAACAACCACCGCGCAGGCATGATGCTGCGCGGTGGTTGTGATGAGCAGAGTGCCAGGCTGCCTGGCCAACCGCTCTAGACTATCGAATCAACATCGAAGTTCTTGCCGGTGAACTCCATATATGCCAACGTGAAGGTGGACGACTGCCAGGACACCACCAGCGCCGAGATGAGCGCCGAGACGACAGTCGCGGCGAACACACCCAGCACAACGATCAGACCCTGCAAGAACGTCGCGTTCGTGTCGGCTAGCAGACTCGTTGGAATGGCGACGGCCAATCCGAGCGGCAGCAGGATCACCAGCGTGGCGATGCCCGCTACGATGTTCAGAATGAGGAACCCGAACGACAACAGCAGGACGATGCCCAGATTGTCGCGCAGTACCTGGTAGCCGTGCCGGATGGCGTCGCCGACGCCCATGTCGCGCAGGACAACACCGCGCATGGCAAACGGATAGATCAGGCTCAGGAAGATGAAGAGCGGGATCATCAGGCACAACAGCCCCAGAAGACAGAGCCCCAGGATACCCAGCCCGGCGAACAGTGCGTTTTCGTCGCCGCCGCCTCCGAACAATGCTGCCAGCGCACCGCCTGAGAGGGCAAACAGCAAGATGAGGCCGATCACGATTAGAAAGATAATCCCGAACAGCACGATCGTCAGTGCCGCCAGCCGCCACACTTTGTGCCAGCCGATACGGAACGCTGCGCCAAAGCCCTCAACCGGCTCGCCCCGCTCAAGCCGCGCCACGGCGCCAATCAGGCCACCCTTCGCAGCCAGGCTGATCAACCACATCACAAGACCGATTATCACGCCGACGCACGCCGCCAGCGTCAGACCAGCCGCAATTGTGCCTAACATCTCTGGCGCGATACCGGCGCCAGTGGCCAGATCATCGCCGTTGGCCCGAAAGTTGGTGGCGCTGCTGCCTCCGGTCAGGGCCGCCAAAAAGCCCAACACCCACAAATACTTGTTGTTCCAGCTAATCTGCCATCCGCGTTGTATCCACCCTATGTAATCCATAATTTCCTCCTGTTCGCCACAGGCGTCTGGCCGTGGCTCAGATTAAGTCCTTCTAATCCATTATACGTATGATAACTCATTGTGTCGCAGCCGGAAGCCAGCAAAGCCGCCTGCTATTCCCATTCGATGGTGCCCGGCGGCTTGGATGTGATGTCGTAGACCACCCGGTTGACCCCGCTGACCTCATTGACAATCCGCCGGCTTACATGCGCCAGCAGCTCGTAGGGCAGTCGCGCCCAGTCGGCGGTCATGAAATCTTCAGTCGTCACAGCTCTGAGGGCGATCACCTCTCGATAGGTGCGGCCATCGCCCATGACGCCTACGCTCTTCACCGGCAGCAGCACGGCAAACGCCTGCTGCGTTCCTTCCCGCAGCAGGTCGGCCCGGGCCAGCTCCTCAATAAAGATGGCGTCGGCCTCCCGCAGCGTTTGCAGCCGTTCCCACGTAATCTCGCCCAAACAGCGAACCGCCAGCCCTGGCCCCGGAAACGGCTGCCGCCAGATGATCGAGTCCGGCAGGCCCAGCGCCACGCCCAGCCGCCGCACTTCGTCTTTGAACAACAGCCTGAGCGGTTCGACCAACTCCAGCCGCATATCTTCCGGCAGTCCGCCGACGTTGTGGTGGGTCTTGATCACCTGCGCTTCATTCCGCCCGTGTCCGGCGCTCTCGATTACGTCAGGATAGATCGTGCCCTGGGCCAGAAAGTCGATCTCGCCCAGCTTGCCCGCTTCCTCCTCAAAGATACGGATAAACTTCTCACCAATGATGCGGCGTTTCTGCTCCGGGTCAGTGACTCCGGCCAACCCGTCGAGATAGGACTCGACTGCGTTGACGGCGACGAGATTCATGCCTTGCTCCCGATCAAAGGTTTGAACGACCTCGAGCGCTTCTCCCTGCCGCAGCAGCCCATTGTCGACAAAGATACAGGTCAGCCTGTCACCAATGGCGCGATGAATGAGCGCCGCCGCCACCGATGAGTCTACCCCGCCGCTCAGCCCCAGCACCACATGGCCGTCGCCCACCTGCGCCTGAATCGCCGCAACTTGTTCCTCAATGAGGGTCTCCGCGTTCCAGTCGGCCCGGCAGCCGCAAATCTGATGGACGAAGTTGCTCAACAGCAGCTTGCCCTGCGGCGTATGCACGACCTCGGGGTGGAACTGCACCGTATAGTAGCGGCGCCGGCTGTCGGCCGCCGCCGCGTAGGGCGAATTGTCAGAGTGGGCCAGCGCGCGGAACTGGCCGGGCAGTGCCTCCACCTTGTCACCGTGGCTCATCCATACCTGGTCCTGGCGGGGCGGCGTGGCGGCGGCCGAATCGGTTTGCCAGCCGATGAACAACGGATCATCCGTCGCGTCCACAGTCAGGACAGCCGGGCCATATTCGCGCTGCTGGCTTTCGGCCACGTGGCCGCCCAACCTATGCGCCATCAGTTGCATGCCGTAGCAGATGCCCAGGATCGGCACGCCGCACTCCAGCACATAATCGGGCAAGGTTGGCGCCTCCGGATCGTAGACGCTGTTCGGTCCGCCGCTGAGGATGAACCCCTTCGGCTCCAGAGCCAGCACCGTTTCCGCCGGCGTGCGCCAGGAGAGGAGTTCGCAGAATACGTTGGCCTCCCGCACGCGCCGGGCAATGAGCTGGCTGTACTGCGAGCCGTAGTCGAGAATTACAATCGTGTCGTGAGTCATACTGCCTTTTCCGATTCTCCCCTGCGATTGAGTCTAGGCGACGTTAATGTTGGCCCCTTCCATACTGGTGATGGTGGCCAGCGCCTCTACCGGCACACCCCAGTGGGCCAGCAAATCGCGGCCCCCTTCGAATGATTTCTCTACCACGGCGGCAATGCCGACCAGAGCCGCTCCACTTGCGGCCACAATGCGGGCCAGGGCATCGAGCGTCAGCCCCGACGCCAGGAAGTCGTCGACGATCAAAACACGATCGTCCTCGCTGATGAACTCCGGCGACACCATCAGCATCACTTCGCCCCCTTTGGTGTGGCTGGGCGCCGTCTCCACAAAGACCGGCTCCTCCATGGTGATCGGTTTGTGCTTCCGGGCGTAGACGACCGGCAGATTGCCCAACGCCCGACCGGTCATCACAGCCGGGATGATGCCGCTTACTTCGGCCGTCAAAATCCTGGTCGGTCCGGTGGGGGCGAAGCGGCGGGCGATCTCCCGCCCCGCCTCCTCCAGCAGATCGGGATCGACCTGGTGATTCAAAAAGCTGTCAATCTTAAGAATGCCGCGGCCCAGATTTTGGCCTTCGGTCCGTATACGTTGTTTCAGACGGTCCACGTTTGATTATCCTGTGTCATGGTGGCGGGGTTGCCGGTTCGTCTCTGTCGATCTCCATCATTAAGTCTCATGCTCGGCAATTATCCTGTAGGAACAGTTTACCCGCCACCTACACAGCCAAGCTTAGAGTCCGGGTAAACTTGCGCAATATTTCACAAATCGGTTGACGGGAGTACGTGGCTCCACTATAATCTAACTATCAGTTCGTTCAAAAGTATTTGAAAGTTGTGAACGGAGAGCAAGCAATGTACTCAGACCTTGTAGGTAAGGGAATGGAAGCAGTTGAACAGCAGCTATCGGATGTCATCGACAGCGAGGTTGAGCTGCTGAACTCTGCCAGTAGACATATATTAGGCTCCGGCGGCAAGCGATTGCGGCCCCAGATCGGGCTGCTCGCCTATCTTGCTGCTGGTGGCGACGATCCGACCAGGGCCGTGCCCATGGCCACGGCAATCGAGATGGTACACACAGCTACGCTTGTTCATGACGATATCAACGATCATAGTCTGCTGCGGCGCGGCCGTCCTGCCGTCCATGCACGCTATGGCCGTACGTTTGCGCTGCTTACCGGCGACTATCTGTTCACCAAAGTGTATGAACTGATGGCGCCCTATCCGTCGCGCTACAATATCATCATGGCTGACGCCTGCTCCCGGCTGGTGGAAGGCGAAACGCTGCAAGCCGCCGCAGCCAAGTCCGGCAACATTGATCGCGAAACGTACAAGCGCATTGTCGCCCTCAAGACGGCCAGCCTCTTTGAGGCAGCGGCCCGTATGGGCGCCATGCTGGCTGGTGCAGCTGACGATGTGGTTGAGGCGCTGGCCACTTACGGCTACAACCTGGGCATCGCCTTTCAGGTAGTCGACGACATTCTGGATATTGTGGGCGATCCGGAAGCGCTCGGCAAGCCGGTTGGGCTGGACCTGAGCCAGAGCCGCGGGGTCATGGTTGCCGAGAATGGACAGGCCATCCTGACGATGCAGCAGGGCAACGGTGAGTCGGCTGTTGCGGTGGCCGAGACCGCCGTGTCCGCAGTCGGCGATGAGACCGATCCCATTCAGGCGATGATGGCCAAACTTCGCAGCTCGGGCGCGCTGGAACTGGCTCGCCTGCAGGCGATTGAGGTGGCCGGTCGCGCTCGCGAGGCGCTGGAACTGGTGCCGCCATCCCCGGCCCGTGACGAACTCGATGAGTTGACGTCGCAGGTGCTGGATCGCGACCGCTAAAACGGATCGCACAGCAGAAATCAATCAGCCCCGGGTTTCCATATGGAATCCCGGGGCTGATTTGTTTTTGGCGCGTTGAGTTTGCGCGACAGGCAGGGGACGAACGGTCAGCTACTGGGCGCCATTGGCTGATCCGGCGCCGGCCAGGACCAACTGCTTCATATGGGCCAGGATAGCCGACATCCCGTTCAGGCGCTGTCCGGTCAGAACCGTTTGCAGCCCCATAGCGCGGTAGAAATCATCGGGGACAGCCAGGACTTCTTCGGCCGTCGTGCCTTCAAACCCCTGCTGCATGATGGAGGCAAAGCCGCGCACCGTTGGCGCTTCCGGCGGCACGTCCAGATGGAAGCGGTAGGTGCCGTCTTCGCGTGGCTCCGCAAAGACGAAGACCGGTGTCATGCATTCGTGAACCTGGTCCATCGCATCCCGCCGGTCGACCAACCAGTCTGGCAGCGGGGGCAGACCTTCAGATAGTTCCAGCAGATACTCCAGCTTCTCCTGACCTTCGATGAAGCCAAAATCCTCGACAATTGTTTCCAGTTTGGGTGGTAGGTTACTCATACTTAAGAGGAGGTGGAAGCGTCCGGTGGATCCGCTGTTACGTCGGTTCCGAACGCCTGGCGCGTGCCGGGCAGCAGCGCATAGAGAATAATCAATCCGTTGACAAGCAGGGCAGGTAACATCGCCTCAAACGTGGACTCGCCGATGATGGAGACGAAAGCCAGAATCAGGTTGAGAAGGGACAGGATCGTGACGAACAGCCAACCTTCCGGGCTGACATTCCAGAGCTTCAGGAAGACCCAGATGTAGATCGCCGCCAGCAGGCCGAACAGAATGGCCCCCACAAAGTCGAACGTGAAGAATCGATGCTCGCCCACGCTGACGGGCAGGAGATGCAGCATCTGCAATGTGTGCCAGATGTTGACCAGGGCAGCCGCACCCGCCAGCAAGGCCAGCAAGGTAACGCCAAAAGGTCGATGGTTGCTCATTAGATGCTCCTTTCGGATTCGATCCAATCGGCCGACCGAGACAACCGAATCCAGTTGTCATTATAGCGACGGGTGATCAGACCCGCAATTTGTAGGCCTGACCGCCCTGCGCCTACTGTCCATCGTCCAGCAAACTGTCATCGGCCGTACCGCTCAGCGTCCCGTAGATCGGGGCGAATACCAGGACCCGGTTGTTACCGGAATCGGCGACCACAATACGGTCATCTGCATCCAGCGCGATGCCGTTCGGCAGTCCAAAGCTGGCCGCATCGCCCCCGAACGTGCCAAAGCGATTCAGGTAGCCACCACTCGGGCTGAACACCAGCACCTGATACCCCTCCGGGTCCGTCAGGTAGATGCGCCCTTCGCTGTCAGCGTCCAGATAGGGCTTGTTGTTGATACTCTGGCCGAACCACGCTTCGACGCGGAACTCGGACAGATATTGCAGGTCCGGCGACAGGCGCTGCACCCGACCGTTCCAGGTGTCGGCCACATAGACCGAGCCATCCACATTGACTGCCACGCCCACAGGTTCGTTGAACTGTCCGGGCGAACTGCCGAAGCCGCCCACAATCTGGCTGAAGTTGCCATCCTTGTCCAGCACCTGCAGTCGATGATTGCCGGTGTCTGAAACGATCAGCCGGCCGTCCGCCAGGATAGCGATATCACGCGGCCCAAAGAACTGCCCCAGCGCTCCGCTCGGATCGTCGGGCGCGGGCGATCCGCTTGTCCCAAACACGCCCACCAGCTCGCCGTCCAGGGTGAACTTCTGAACACGATGATTCCAGGTGTCGGCTACGTAGACAAACGAGTCGTCGACCGCCACGCCCCAGGGTTCGTTGAACAGGCCCGGCTCCGACCCAAAACTGCCCCAGGCGTTCAGGCCCACGCCGTTGGCATCGAAGACCTGTACGCGATGGTTGCCGGAGTCGGCGACATAGATCAGCCCATCCGGCCCGACGGCCACATTGCGGGGTGTTGTCACACTGCCCAGCGCGCTGTCTGCGATGCCTGACGGATTGACAACTAACACGGTCGGCGGTGTCAGGAAGTTGGCCTCGTACGGGTCACCCTGGGCCGAAACAGTTGTGGTGCCTGCGCCAAAGTCCCACAGGTTGCCGGCCACATCGTTACGGACGTAGAGGCGCAGATTGTGGCGCAGTGGCCACTCACCCGCTGTGAACGTGCCGCCGAAGACTTCGCCATACTTGGTGTAGTCCCGGTAGAAGAAGATGTCCCACAACGCCTGTCGGACGTCGGGATTGCCGAGCCCCCGGCGTACGGCATCATTTGGATTGCCGAAGAGCGCTTCCCACGAGAAGCGACGGTAATCCTCCATCGGCCACCACAAGAAGGTGTACTCCCGACTGGAATAGTTGTTGGACAGGAAAGGGTCCACCTTGTCCCAGTTGCGGCTGCCCACAATGACCACCGGCGAGTCGTTGAGGCTCTGCGATGGATTCTCACCGAAGAAGACCCGGTTGGGGTAGTCGCGCAGATACCAGGTGTACGGCCATGACACATCGCTGTCGTAGGCGACGCTGATGCTGTTGTCGCCGTGCAGGCGGGTGGACAGGTCATCAAGCTGGCTCAAAACGACGTCCTTGGTTGCCGGAGCGCCGTGGGCATAGACCAGGAACTCATTCGTATAGTCACCGTTGACAAAACTGGCCGTCAGCGACATGCGAATCGTTAGCAGGCTCAGCACGCCGAATATGGCAAGGGTGACGATAACCGAGCGAACCTGTGACGTGAACCGTGACAGGAGCCACCAACAGCCATAGGCGACAGCGCCCGCCAGCAGCAAGCCACCCAGGAACCGTCCCGTGCCCGTCAGATTCTGGAGCGTCTGGTCACCGAGCGTGACCTGCCCCAGAAGCAGTGGGGCGAGCGCCACAAGGGCCACCACGATGAGCAGACCGGTCACCAGCAGCGCCAGCAGCCCGTCTCTAGAGAGAAGGCGGCTCATGTCCACCAGTTCCAGCCGTTCGTTGATGTACCAGCCGGACAACATCGCCATCGGGATGACGAAGTGGGTGCTGAGCCAGGGCATCTTCTCCCCGGCGATTGAATAGGCCAGCCACGTCAGGACCATCCACCAGATGAGCGCGGGGACAAACGTCACCAGCTGCTGCGGATCAACCAGACGCCACAACCGGTTGTCTTCAAGCTCATAGGTGCGCGCAATCTGTTTGCGACGCAGGACGAACCAGTACACGGCGCCGAGCCCCAGGACGGCCGCTGCGGCCATCAATCCGGGCACGGAGCTGGGTCCACTGGGATCCAGGCTGTTGCGGTTGAACAGCCAGTTGGCCAGACTGTAGGTCACCAGCGCCGCAAGGCCGAGCACGATCCAGTACCAGACGATCTTGTTGATGCGCTGTTGCTTCGTCCAGAGATAGGTGCCGGCCAGAGCAAAGATGATGGGCAGAAATTCGTAGAATGGTGTCACGAAGAGATAGTAGTACCACGGCTGGCTCCCGCGCTGGACGCCCTGCTGTTCCAGCCAGTAGCCCAGCGAGCCGACCATGCCAGTCCGCCATCCGCCCGCATTGGTGAAGACCGATGTATATAGCACCAGGAAGATGCCGTGGAAGATAATCGCCGCCACAATCCAGCGTCGCTTGTCCCACCACAACCCCACCGCGATGGCCACCACCAGCGACAGGATGAGGAAGATGGTCGAGACGACCAGACCCGAATCCAGGAAGGACGAAATGCAGGTGGCGTTGGTAGCCCGAGCCAGGAACAGTCCCATACTCGACATCGCCTCCTGACCTTCGAGGATGCACGTGTTAATTGTCGTGTCTTGCGGGTTGTATCCGGCAATTCTCGCGAGCAGGGGAGAAGCAAGCGGCAAGAGCAGCGTCGTGAACAGGATGATCAGATCGAACTCTGCGTACTCGTCGATCCGTGGCCGCAGGGCGCGAGCCACGAGGAATAGACCGAGGCTGAACACGCCGATGCCTACCAGCTCGATCCACTGCGTCAGCGTGGTCCCCGTCGATTGACCATCCGGAGCGGCCACTTCCTGTGTCGGGTCGGCCGCAAATCCTTCGCTGGTCGCTTCGGTGACAATGGCTGCGGTCTCACTGGTCGAGAGGACGTGCGCCCCGTATCCCGCGCCGACCATGACGACGCCCAGCAGCACCAGCAAGAAGGGCAGTCGCAGCGCCGGCAGGTAGTCGCGTATCCAGTCGGACCCCGCCAACCGGACGAAAAGCCGTATCACCAGGAAACTGCCAAAGATGGCCACATAGATGAACGCCACCTCCTTTGTGGCGAACATCAGGACGAGGCCGATGGTGAACCACCACAGGTACTTATTCTTTCTCTCCCTGGTGTAGTAGGAAATGGCGGTGAAGACGATCAGCGCCCAGATGATAATGTAGATGTCGTGGCGAATGTAGCGCGAATAGTAGAGCAAGTAGGGCGAGATCAGAAAGATGAAGCTGGTGACCAGTGCGCCCCGCTTGCCCAGCCAATCACGCAGGAAGTAGGGCATGATGATCAGGATGACGCCCAGAATGGCCACCGGAATGCGCGCCGAAAAGTCGGAATCGCCGAACAGCCAGTAGGCGATCGAGGTGGCGTGGAACAGGAACGGCCCATGCATGAGCGGCGTGTGCGAGTAGCCGTCACCGTTGTAATATTGATACGAGAACTGCGTGTGCAAACTCTCGTCATGGCTCATTACCCGGCCTCCCAGGTCAAGGAAGCGGGTCAGAATGGCGATCACGATGAAGGTCAGGTAGATTGCCTTTTCCCAGTCCAGCCCAATCGAGGCGATCAACGGTCGCGACAGGAAGTCGGTGGGCGCGGTGTCTTGGGGTGGCGTCGTTGTTAGTTGAGCCATACAGTTCTCGTCTTGTTGGGTGATTCGGTCAGTTGGTTCCTGCTGTCCTCACAGGCAATGCAGCGATAGGTGTCGGGAGGGCGACAATGTCGGGCGTTGGTGCGGCGGGCTGCAGCGCTTCGGGCGCGCTGGTCGGCTGTTCCGCCGGCTGCAGGGCGGTTATGGTAGCGGTCGGTCGGGTCGTCGCCGTCGCTGTTGGCGTGTTGGTCACCGGCAAGAAGCCGCGCAGATTATCGTTAAGCGGCCGGTCGCCGCCAGAAAGCTGGACGGAAAGGGCCGATAGAATGAGCAGAAGCAGCATGGTTACGGGCGCCAGACGCTGCCAGTTGAGAACCGGGCGTGCCGCCGGCTTCCTGGTAAGGGCGGGCCGCAAGGCGGCCAAACGCGCTGGATTGGGCCGGGTGGCGCTGGCCACCGTCGTGCGCACCACGGCAAAGAGACCGCGTTCCTGCTCAATCGCCGCGCGGCAGGTCGGGCACGCGGCGGCATGCCGTTCCAGATGGCCCTGCGCTTCAGCGTCCAACAGGCCCAGAACGTAGTCTGACACGAGTCCCAGGGGGTGTTGCTGTCCATCAAATGTCGTCATTGTCTCACTTACCACAACCTATACACAGGCGTCCAGCCGGCGGCGCACCGCGTGCGTCACCGTTAATCCTGAGCCGACTCATCCGTCATCCCGCTCAGCGACTGCCGCAGCGCCTTGTGCGCCAGCCGCATCCGGGACTCGGCCGTCTTGGCCGGTATGCCCAGTATCATGCCGATGTCAGCATAAGGCAGGCCGCCGAAGTAGCGCAGGATGGCGACCTCGCGCAGCTTGATCGACAGCTCGCCGACGGCGCCCCAGACGGCCTGCTGCTGCTCGCTCAGCGTCACAACGTCTTCCGGGCGGTGCGCCTGCGGGTCGTTGGGCGTCTTCGCCGCTCAGAAGCTGCAGCGAGAACGTCGGCAGCCATTTGCGGCGGCGCTTGTTCCGGCAGCGGCTGACCGCAATACGATAGAGCCACGTCTTGAAAGACGACTTGCGAGCATCGAACAGCGACAGGCGGCGGAAGGCGTACTCAAAGCTGTCCTGAAGCACCTCCTCCGCGTCCTCCTGGTTCTGCAGCAGACTGTAGCTCAGACGGTAAATCATCCCGCTGTGTGCGTCATAGAGCGCAGCGAAGGCACTCTCGTCGCCTTGCAGGCAGCGCTGTATGAGAACGGCCGTCTCATCGTCTGCCCGGTTGCCGGCCAGCCCGGCCAGTTGTTCCGCTGTAATCGCTGTGCTGTCGCTCATCATTCCTTGTCCGCGATTACGGCCCCACCAGATCTGACCGCAACCAGAAAATGACGGGCGCAGATTGAACCGGCTGGTCCGACTCCCGGAAAAGCCACCACCGCAGCAGGTCGGGCGCACTCTGCGCCAGCGGCCCCGGCAGTGGTGTGATCGCCAGACCAAAGTCCGCGCCCATGTAATCGGCCGACAGCCGTGCTTCCGACTCAATGCCCGTAATCAACGCTTCGGGCGCATCTAGCAGAGGGACTGCCTCCGCAAACTGTGCGCGCTCAAAGTCGCGCAAATACCACGCCAGGACGGGCGACTCGACCAGACTGGTCACTTGCAGGCCCGTGGCCGAATTGGTCACCTGGCGGGACACGTCGCCCACCAAACCCATCATCGTCCGGATATCCTGATCGGTGGCCGCTTCAATCCACAGCTCGCGCGAGTCGTTGGCCCCTGGATGTGAGAGCTGATACGCCAAACCCCACTGGGCGTAGATGAGCCAGATGCCCACCCCAATGAACGCTCCCAGGCGAGCGGACGATCGGTCATACGAGAGCGCCAACACAATCACGGCCCCGGCAGCCAACAGTGAAACGGTGGCCAGACCCAACAGCGCCGCCTGATCCGACGACCACAAGCCCAGCCGGGTGAAGCGGGCCACGCTGACCAGCAGTACGCCTCCCAACAGCGTCAACCCGCCGGCCACCAGCCAAGTGATGCGCGGATCCGCGTCAGGCTCACGGGAAGTAGCAAGGTAACCGGCCAGCAAGCCGATAAGCAGATAGCCGGGCAGCGTCAGCGCCAGCGCATTCTCGCGTGTGCCAATCTGGATGACCGACAGTACCACCAGCCCCACCGCCCACAGCGCCAGCCACCGCCGGCCCGGCCCGCGGTTGATGAACGCCCATGCCAGCGCAGGCAGGCCCAGGAGCAGTAATGCCGGTTCGTAGCGGGCCACCGCCGCAAATGGCGTCGCAATGGACCGCAGCAGCGACTCGCCGCTTGGCGCGGGCCAACCAAACTGGCCCAGCCAGCTTGTGCCGACCTGCAGCGAAGAGCCGATTGCTTGCGTATGCAGCAGGAACGACGTGCTGAGGACGAGCAGGGACACGCCCGCAGCTATGACAGCCGTGCGCCAGCTCAGGTGTCGGGCGGTCGTCCCGTCTTCCGGCCCCTCTCCCCGAATGCCGCCGGTGAACAGCCAGGCGACGACCAGCGTTACGAAGCCGCTGTAGAATAAGGGATCACTGGTCAGACCAAGCGCCAGGGAAACGCCGGTCGCCGCCGACCACGCCACGCTGGCGGACGGCCGCAGCCGCCACATCGCCACAACCAGCAGCAAGAGCGCAAAGATGGCAATCGATTGCCCACCTACCTGTCGTGACGCAAATATGTTGAGCGGAGAGACAGCGAGAAACAGCCCGGCCACCAGCATCGCCGCCGCAGGCCATTGGCGGCGCAGCAGCCACGGCAGCGCAACCACGCCCAGCCCAAACAGAGCCGGAACGAGCCGCATGATGGTGTCGCTGTCGCCCAGGAAAGGCAGCAAGGCGTTGGTCAACGTGAAGTAGGCTGGACTGCCGATGTTGGCGCTCACCGGAACGTTGTGCCAGAACTGCCAGCTTGCCAGCCCGTTCTCGGCCTCAGCGGGCGACAAAGGCACCAGTCCAAGGTTGCTGAAGCGCAGGATCGCCCCCAGGCCGACGACCAGCGCCATCAATCCGTCAGCGATGGTGAGCGTGTGGACCCACCGGCCAATCACCGTGCCGGGCAGCGCTTCCGGCTGCTCAGCGCGCGCTGCCACTGCCGTCACCGGAGTCGGGTCGTAGCCGGGTTCGCTATGTCTCTCTGCGCTTGTCATGATTGTCTGCCGGGTGCTTGCCAACGGTAAATCGTAACACCATCGTTTTCGAAGGCAACGTCCAGCTGGTCGCGGAACTTCTGCAGCCCATCCGGACCGTATGTCGTGCGCTCCAGATCGCCGATATAAATGTAGTTGACACCGAACTCGTCCAGCAGCGAAGAGACAACATCCAGGTCCGGACTCACGAAAATCTGTTCCACAAGCGGCTCGCGACGCCCCGGTTCAGGATGGTCGCTACCGCGCCACTGCCATTGATGGCCCGGCCAACCGAGCAGCGTGGGCAGCCCGGTGTTGGCCGACACGCGCCCGAAGTTGCTGTACTGTCCGCCAACCGCTTCGAGCAGCACGGGCGGGATGGCCGCCTGATCCGCCTGATCGCGAAGCCACATGATCGCTTCGTACTCGCTGGGATTGAATCGCTGCATGTAGGCCAGGCCGTTCAATGTTGCCGGCGTGCGTTCTACAGGGCTGCCATCGGCCGCCGCAAACGGACCGCGATACTCAATCGAGCGCGAGCGCACGGCGAAGAAAGGGAACAGCAGGGCGATGCCGAGCAGCGCAACGTAACTGCCGGTCACCAACGCCGCGGCAATGCGGCGGTTGCTTTCCCGCCCCATCGCCAGCAGCGAATCGAGCGCAAAAACGGCCGCCACGCCAAACAAGATCCACGCCTGATAATAGAACTTGAACGTGGTGTTGAGCCGCATCCCGAAATTGTCACGCAGATAGACGAACTCCGGGCCGAGTGTCAGCAGCGTGGCCGTCAGCACCAGCAGCAGGGCAAACGGCAGTGTGACCGACGTCCGGTTGGGCGTGCCCGTCGCGCTTACGGTGGCAACTCCCTCGTGCCAGACCATGACGCACATAGCCACGAAGGCCAGCAGCAGGACGGTCAGGCCGGCCAGCGTCAGGCGGGCGATCAGGAGCGTGGGCAACAGGCGAACAACGGCCGTCGCCCCCCACAGCGGGACGAACGCGCCGTCAGGCCTTGGCGCCAGGGTAATGCCCAGTTCAGTGGCCAGCGCGGCGTACTGTCCCGCTCCGCCCGGGCCGGAGGCAACGATCCATGCCAGCAACAGCATAAGCCCAATCAGGGCCAGCAGCAGCAGACCGGCCGCCACCACCCCTTGCTTCCAGTAGCGGAAGCGCTGCCGCACCACCAGCGTGCCGAGCCAGATAGTGATCGGCAGAAGTGCCATGCCAAAGATGACGAGGAACTGCACCAGCCGGGTGGGCTGCATCAACATCGGCAGCAGGAAGGGCGGCGCGGCCTGGGAGCGGAAGCCGAGGTAGAACGGCAGGTAGAGCAGGACAGCCGGGATGATGATCAACCCCGCAACAACCATCGTCTGCAACAATAGCGAGCGCTGCCATCCCTGTCGGTACGCGCCCGCCAGCAGGAATGCGCCCAGCACAACGAATAAATGGATGAGCACATCCCATGTGTTGAGGAATGACAACCCGCCCAGAACAAGGGCGGTCGCCAGCCAGACGGGCACACTGATCTGGTCGAGCAGGCGGCGCAAGCGGGCGCCCCAACCCAGCGCCTGCCACTCGTCCTCGTCGAGTGCCCCCCGTCCGCTGCGGCCGTTCATCCACCACGTCAGCGCCAGCGCCAGGCTCAGCAGCGCAAACGGCAGCGCCAGCACGTGAGGGTGCAGATCGCCCAGCACAAAGCTGAACGATGGCGTCTCCACAATCGGCTCAAGCCCTTCCTCGGCCCGACCGGATAGGTGATACTCATGGATGACCCGCGAACTGCGCCACCACCACCACCCACTGCCTTCGTAGCGTGGCGTGCCATCACTGTCTGGGGCGTCGTTGATATCGCGGATGTCTAGCCATTGCCAGACGGCTGGGGAGCCAATGCCGTTGCCATGCAGCAGCTCCAGCCCGATCTGTAGATTGCCTGCGATGGGAATGGCCAGCGCGGCCATGATGCCGAACACAAACGCATTCCGGCGGCGGCCGTTGGCGGCGATCAGGTTGTAAGCCAGTCCGTAGGCGCCCGTTGCTGTGCCCGCCACCAGCCAGGCAATGGCCAGGTTGAAGGCGATCATCTCCGGCACCAGCGCCAGCCGGGCCAGCAGCGACGTCATGATGTAGCCGAAATGGTAGTAGCTGATGGCGAAGCCTGACAACCACGGATCGAGCGGCGGGAAGGAAGCGCTCTGCCCGACCGCATTGAGGAAGGCAAACTCCATCGGCTTCTCAGTGGCGGTGATGGCCGGATTCTGCGCCCGCACCCAGACCCAAAGCACGAACACGGCGGCAAAGATGATCTCCGTCACCGCGACTTGCCGCCACTGCTCTCCGAGCCAGTTGGTAAGAGATGGGCCATCCCGGCGGCTGCGCCAGTAGAGGCCGATAGCCAACGCGGCCAGAATCAGCACACCGAGAGCAATGCCGCCGCTGTTGTTGGCCGAGAAACCAAGATTGGTGGCCATCCAGAAGAAGTAGCTGACGCCCAACACCCCGGCCATCTTGGAGAAGGCGTACCCTCGATCCGGAAGGCGTTGGAACAGCACAAAGCAAGCGGGCAGCGCCAGCAGCCCCAGCGCGGCCAGCACCGCCCACCAGCGAAAGGCGGCCAGAATCTCAGCCAACTCCATAGGACCTCATGCGTATGTTAGTTTGCGGCATTGGTCTCCGTCTCGCTGCTTCCCACGACTTCATAAATCCTGGTCGTCGCGTCCCGATAGACCTGTCGCAGCACGCCCGCTTCCACCAGGCGGTCGAATTTGGCCAGGCCTTCGGGGAAGTAGTAGGCGTTTTCCAGCGCTCCCACGTAGACGTAGCCGACGCCGTACTTCTCAAGCAGAGATTGTGCGAACGCCAGGTCGGTCGTGTTGTAGAGCGCATTGACGTCATCGATGCGGTTGCTAACCAGGCTGCCCGGCAGCACCGCCCGCTGCTGCCGTTGGTGCCAGTCCCAGCCGACGATGGCTGGAAGGCCTGTATACATGGCTACCCGGTTGGTGATAGAGCGGTAAGGGTTGCCTCCGTGCGCCTCGGCCACGACCGGCGTGCCTTCAATGTTGCGCTGCATCCATCGAAGCGCTTCGTAGTCATCAGCCAGACGGATCGTCAGCCCATTGCCCGCGTAATCCACATCACCATATTCGACGTAGGGCATGAAGGCCATGCCATCCAGCGTATTGGGTGCTTCGGTGTTCATGCGGATGTTCCACTTGGCGGGTGTAGCCAGCAGCGGATAGAGCAGCGCACCGCCGACGAGGATCGCCAGCCCGGTCAGCCACACCGGGCGCAGACTTGTCTTGGCCCGCACCGCCGGCCACGCCCAGACGGCCGCCGGCCCGCACGCCACGCTGAGCATCAGCCAGGTTTGCATGTAGAATTTGAAGACCGTGTTCATCCGCCCAATATCGCCGTCCAGGACGACGACCTCGACCATCATGGTCAATCCCAACGCGGACGAAATGAGCACCAGGATGATGCGCCGTGCCGTTTCAAGTCCGGGCCGCAGCGCCAGCAGCCCGGCAATGACGACCAACGGCAGCACGATCGGAGCGATCCAGTACCCGCGCATCAGCATCACAATCAGCAGCAGCACAAACAGTCCTGCCACCCCAATGAGCGGCCAGCCGATCGACTCCAGCTTCTCCAGCCCGGTCGTCGTCCAGCTTCGCGTCCAGCTCCGCAGCTCCCGTGCCAGATGGGTCAAAATGAAGAACAGGAAGAGGCCATAGACCAGCAAGTAGTTCCACACATGCGAATAGGACCCTTCCCAGAGCGAAATCGAAGAGTAGCCTGTGCCATAGTTGGCAGCGAACGGCCAGAAGGCCAACGTCGACAGCCCGGCGAGGGCCGCCACCAGGAAGACCGCCTGCCCGACGGACCGGAGATCGAACTGTCCGCTGCGTCGAAAGACGTAGTAGAGTACGGCGATGCTGCCCAGCAGCAGATATGTGGGCCAGTCCCAGGTGTTGGTCGCGCGCAGCGAGCCGATGACCACGATGCCGATAGCCCACAGGACGGCCGTCTCCAGTATCGTCAGGCCCCGGTTGCGAGCTGCCTTGCCGGGCAGGGCGGCCGAAAGGGCCAGGGCGATCCCCCAGCCCAGCGCCAGCAGAGTCAGCGGCATACTGATCATGTGGGCATGCAGATCGCCGTAAAGGAAGGTGAAGTATGGGAACTCCGTGATCGGCTGCACTTCGCCCGGATCTGAATTGATGGCCCGTGTGGCCGTCCAGAACCAGTCTCCGGGATAGATGGCGGCAGGCTGGCCAGAAATCATGCGGATACCGCCGTCGACTGTGCGGGCGACGCCGCCCACGACCGGTATCTCCTCCAGCGCACTGCTGCCCGTCTGGTACCATGCGTCGACCACCACCCCGGTCTGGGCCAGATTTCCGACCAGCAGCGCCAGCGCCACGGCAATGAACCCGGCGATGACGGCCCGCTGGCGCAGCAAGCTGCCCATGTTGGCCACCACAGTCCCATTCCGCAAGGCAGTCAGATTGCTGAAACGTTCCAGGCTGAGCGCCCGCACCAGGCCGTAGGCCAGGCTGAACACCGCCACGCCTGTGAAGCTGAACAACATGGGCAGAATCAGGTTGTAGGCAATAGTCGGCGTGATACCCAGCAGCTTGGTCAGCGCACCGACAAAGACGAAGCCGAAGTAGTAGTAGTTGATGTATCCGCCCGCGAACCACGGATCATATGGCGGGAACGACTCTGACTTAAGGACGGCCGTGAAGTAGGTCAGGTCCATCGGCTTTTCGCCGCCCCAGATAACGTCCCACACATCCGGGTTGCCCAGCCGAATGACGATCATCAACGCAAACAAGCCCAGCGCCAGCAGCTCAACCAGACCAATGTAACTGGCGTTCTCGCGCACGAAGCGGGTCATCTCCTCACGGCGGCCCCACGCCAACAGCAGACTCAGCCCGCCAATCAGCAGCAGAGCCAGCAAGATCGTTCCGCGTGTAAACGGCAACACCCCGGTGCTGGCGAACAGCCACGGCAGGTACGCCAGCAGCAGCAGCCCCACCACCCTCGACAGCCCATAACCGCGATCCGGCAGACCGCCAAGCGAAACAAATGCGATGGGGAAGGCGATCCATCCGATCAGAATGACCGCCACCACCCACACCAGCGCCGCCAGCCACGGGTTGGTGGCCAACGCACTGTCCACGTCAAACAACTCGGCGAAGGAGCCTGCCGTGCGCTGCTCTGTGACGCTGGTTTCCGGCAGCATCAGACCGCCCGGCGCCTGGGTCGCCTCCAGCGGATTCATCACCATCACCTGGCTCAGGTCAACATTGCTCAGCAACTCCCGCGTTTTCGCCGGGTCATACGCTTCCGTCTTGCGCAAGATCCAGACCGGCGGGTGGTCGTAGACGCTGAACGCTTCTTCCGCCGCCAAATCGCCGGGCGGCGGCCAACCGAGCTTTGGCGGCTCCCCCCAGCCAATCTGACCGGACGTGTCGCTGATGAAAAGCGGCCCCACCTGCATGTTCCCGTGGAACTCGGCCGCCAGCTCGAAGCCAAGCTCGCCGCTGAACAACGCATCGTAATAGCGCATCATGAGCGGGTAGGTCAGCGGCAGGCGGGGCAGGTGCCACATTGCCCGCTGGCTGCTTAACATAATGTAATCCGCTTCATCCAGCCACGTGACTACTTCCTCCAACTTCTGGGGGCTGTCCGGGTGGGTGACGGGGCGCTGTCCGCCGGTGACCTCGGTGTAGTACGCGCCATACGCATTGCGGCCGCCAGTGCTGACCGGCAATAGATCGTCCCAATGCTCGTTGGCGAGCAAGCTGGTAGTCAGGCGCACCGGGCCGCCTGGCCCGGCCTCTGCCACGATCCGCTGCGCACTCCCTGCGGGTGCCGTCACTGGCTCAAATACGAAAAGGGCCGGCTGGCGCTGTTCTCCGAGCTGCAAGCCCTGGCTAATCGGCACGCCGCCGTTCAGGGAAACATGGAGCAGCTCCTGATCGTCGGCCGTTGCCCCGGCGTCGCCATCGTCGAGGTAGTTGAACTGCACGCCTTGAATCACACCGTCTTCCGGCATGGCGAAGTTGATCTCCAGCGGGACACCCTGATACTCAAAGTAGTGGCCCTTGACCGGTAGTTGGAGAGATCTCGTCTCGCCCCCGGCTTCGTAGATCAGTGTCGCGCCCGTGGGCACATTCTCGAAGATCCAGTCAGACGCCGCCACCCGGGTCATCGGCTCGCGGTAGATTTGCGTAAAGGTGACCGCCCAGAGGAAGCTGGGAGCCACGATCAACGCTGCCAGTCCGGCCACTGCCACGCGCTGCCAGCTGAAAGATTGTTCGCGCAGTCGCGCAGACATGTTGGCCCGCTGCCACAGATAAACCAGCGCCCAACCTGCCAGGATGAACAGTGCCGGATAGATCGGCAGGAAGTACCGCACCGACTTCACCCAGCGTGTGCCCATGTAGAGGAAGTAGGTGCCCACCCAGAAAACGGGAATGGCATGGACCATCCATTCCGGATAGCGGCCCCAGCGGTTCTCGCGGTGCAGCATCCGCCAGACGGCCCAGAAGAACGCCATCCAGGCAAACAAACCGGCCGTAATCCCCATGCCGTATAGCACCATATTGGTGAAGGGGAACAGGATTGGGGCGCGGTCGGTCCACTGCAGCGCGGGCGGGAACGACGCTTCCGGCTGTTGCAGCCGCTGAATCTCAGCCATGTTGCCCAGCCACTGCGGGTTGGGCTGCACCAGCGACCGCAGCGTGAGCATCAATTCGCCCGGCGCTTCTCCTGTTTCCGTAATCGCTGCCTCGCGGATCATCTCCCGGTCCGCAAAGGCGTAAGGCTGGGCGATTCGGAACATGAGCAGCGACACCACAGCCGCCAGCATCACGCCAACCACCATCCGCTGCAGATCGCCGCTCCCTTCCCGCTTAAAGATGGTCTGCCAACTCTGACCTCGCTGAGCCATCCAGATCACAGCGCTAACGTTGATGACGAGGGCGATGGGAGCCACATTGACGCGGGAAGCGGCCGCCAACCCCAGCGCTGCGCCGAACAGAGCGAACCAGGTGAGACGCCAACGCACCTCCTCGTCCCCCAATCCGGCCGCTCGAATGGCGGCATAGAGCGCCAGCGTGCAGAACGCCGCGGCCCAGTTGTCCATCGTAAAGAAATGTGACTGCTGAATTGGCATCACGGCCACGGCCATCAGGAACGCCGCCGCTAATCCGGCCCACCGGTTATAGAGCCGGCTGGCAATCAGGAAGGTGAAGAGCACCGACACCAGGTCGATCAACCCGGACAGGAAGCGGCCGACAAGAAAGACGCCGTCGTAGCCAGTGAAGTTTGGGGCGCAGAACGAGCCCGGATCGGGTTCGGCAGCGATGATGTCACAGATGCCGTTGGTCCATTCGGCCACGTACCGCGTGACGGTCATCGGGAAGTTGCCGTAGACGTAGAAGCCCTGGTCGAAGTTGTACGGATTAAGGGTCGAAACTGAGGTGCGCAGGTAGTCGAGCGGATTGTCGACCCCGCTGATCTGGCTGGCGACGATTGTCAGAAAGCGTTCGTCAGGGTGCAGATGATGATTGTCGTCCCAGTTCAGTCCGACAAACCGAAAGTAGGCGCCAACCGCCAGGATGATCAGCAAACCCACGACGACAATCGCCTCAACCCGGCTGCTGCGATCGCGGTCGGTTGGGGCGGGGGTGGATATCTCGTCGGTGGCTGTTGTTTCGTCAGATGTCACTGGTTTCCACACAATAATTGACACTGGAGACGGCCACGTTGTTCTGGCGGTCCCGGCTGGTTGTCGGATCGGGTTTGCCCGGCGGGTTGGAACACGGTCCCAATGCCTTCAATCACCCGCATGACAACAACAATTTATACACCAGTTGTGGGGAAGGGGCGTAGCGTTCTCGGCAATCCTTTAAGAATGGAGCAGGATATGCGGGGTGAGTGGCGTCGGAGGCAGCATGCAGCACGCGACGATGTTGCTCATTGGGGATCGCCACCCGAGGCGACAATCAGATTTTCCAGCGCACCCCGGTCCATAATTGTCACCTTGCGGCCGCTGGTCTTGATCCAGCCGGAGCGACGGAAACGGCCGAGCGCTTTGTTAATGCTGACGCGGGTCGCGCCGGTCATCTCGGCGAGATCGGTCTGAGTCAGCGCCAGGTCGATCAACGTCCCATCGTCGGTGGGGCGGCCATACTGGTCAGCCAGGTTCAGCAGCGTTCGGGCCAACCGTCCCGGCAGGTCCAGGAAGAAGATGTCGGCCAGCTGAATATTGAGGCGACGTATGTGGCGGGCCAGGGTTTGCAGCACGTGAAGCGAAAACGCCGGGTTATCCGTGATGAAGTGGATGAAGTCATCCCGATGCAGCGTCAACGTTTCGGTCGGACCAATCGCTTCGGCCGTCGCCGACCGCGGTGAATCATCCAGCAGCGCCAACTCGCCAAAGAAGTCTCCCGGGCCGAGTATGGCCAGCACCACCTCCTGGCCTTCAACCGTCGTGTAGCTAATTCTGACTTTGCCCTTGCTGATGAGATAGAGCAAGCCACCGGGATCGCCAAGATGGAAGATGACCTGCCCGGGGCTGAACCGGCGCATGACGAGACGCTCTGCCAACTCGTGGGCATCGTCGCCCTCAAGATTCGCGAAGAACGGAACTGTCTGCAGTGCCTGGGCGGCGTTTCCATCCCAATGTGCCATGTCGATATCTCCTCTGTCCTGCCGGTTCGCTCAGCCTGTGCCGCACCGCCGATCAATTCATTCTAGCTCGTTTGCATGCGCCCGCAACATCCGCACGGCCGTTTCCAGAGCAAGCTGAATCTCTGCATTGCCGGCATGCTGACTGCCGCCGCGGGCCAGCAGGTCATTGCCGCCGCCCCGACCGTTCTCCATTGTCTGCAAGGCGGTGGCGAGCAGCGCCTGCATGGAACCCCGCGCGTTGGGTGAACGACTGAACAGCAGCGACGCCCGCTCGCCGGACAGCCCCAGCAGGGCAACCACGTGCGGCTCGTCCGACAGCAGGCGACCGAGTTGGCCAAGCTCGTCGGTCGTCCCGTCTTCCATGACAGCCGTCACGATCCGATCTTCACCGATTATTTCGGCCGACGACAGGAGCGAGCGGGCCTCATGGGCCAGGATCGCGGCCATCTGCTTCTTGAGCAAGGAGCGCGACTCTTTGTTTTCCAGCTGTAAGCGCTCCACCGCATCGACCAACTCATCGAGACCGGTGGTCAGTGAAGCGGTCAGTTCGGCCACGACAACGGACTTACGCTCGTGTTCGGCCAACGCCCGGCGTCCGCAGCAGAATGTGACTCGCGTTCCCTCTCGCCGGTTTTCCGTTCGCACAACCTTGAGCTGGCCGATTTCGCCCGTATGGGCGACATGGGTCCCGCCGCACGCTGTCCGGTCAAACTGCGAGACGTCCACCACACGAATCGTGCCCTTCAACCCCGGCGGTATCTTGCGCAGCGCCAACTGCTCTGCTTCGGCGGTTGAAATCTGACGGCTGGTAACAGGTCGATTCTCCCAGATGATTTCGTTTACCAGCAGCTCGGCGGACGCTACGTCGCCGTCCGAAATGCCGGCACGATCAAGGTCAATGGTGACTGTCTGGTCGCTGAGATGAAATCCCACCGTTTCGGCTCCGGCCACGCGGATGAATGCCTGGGACAGAATGTGCTGACCGGTATGGTGCTGCATATGGTCGAACCGTCGTGGCCACTCAATGTGCCCCACAATCTGGTCGGTGGCTGGTGCCTCGGACAAGAGATGGATGACACTCTGCTTTTCCGGACCGTCGACCACATCCACAACTGCCAACCGCTGATCGCCTGCCATGAGCCACCCGGTATCATGGGGCTGTCCACCCGATGTGGGGTAGAAGTGCGTCTGGTCCAGCACAACGGCAGGCTGGTTGTCCTGCGTGAAACGTTCCACAACGGTCGCGGCAAAGGATCTGGTATAGGCATCGTCGTAATAGAGGCGTACGGTCATGGGTGGCGTATCCTTGGGCAAAGATGGGCAATGCTACTTCGTCGCAGCAGCGTGCAGTTCACGGAGGTCCACTGCTTCCCGGTTTGGTTAGCTTTCTACCAGCACGGGGTTGGTGGAACCTGTGGGCGGCGTTTTGGGTACTGTGAAGTTGAAGCGGGCGCCGCCGCCTTCGGCTTCGTCAACCCAAATACGGCCGCCATGTGCTTCGACAGCCAGGCGGCAGAAGGCAAGGCCCAGCCCCAGCCCCTTGCTGGAGGACTCGGTCTTGACGCGTTCGTACTTCTCAAAGATCGTCTGCCGATACGGCTCGGGAATCCCGACCCCTTCATCCCTGACCGAGATTTGCACCATCCCGCTTGCGGCTTCTCGCGCACTTATTGTGATCGTGTGACCATCTTTGCTGTACTTCAGAGCGTTGTCCAACAGGTTGAGCAGCACGCGGGCAATGACATTGGGCTCAACGTTCAAGGGAGGGAGGTCGTTCTCAACCAGCGAGACGAGCTGCACGCCGCGCCGCTCGAAGTTCGGCCGTTCAATTTCATAGGCGTCCTCCACCAGCTTCTGCAGATGGACCGACGACTTCTCGCCCAGCGACAGGCCCGCCTCAAGGCGGCTGATGTCGAGCAGCGACTGGATCAACCTCAGGAGCTGGTTGCTGCTGCGGGAAGCGACGTCGAGCAGCGACAGCAAGTCCGGGTCCTGACGCGTGCGCTGCAGCGCCATCTTGATCAGATCGAGGCTCGAGATGACATTGCCGAGCGGGCTTTGCAGATCGTGGACCAGCATTGCCACGAGGTCCTGGCGCATCTGCTCCAGCTCAATCTTGTTGCTCAGATCGTGGTAGATCCACTGGAGGATCGTGTGCTGCCCGGAAGTCAGGCGGCTGACGCGCACCTCCATCAGAGAGATGGTCTGGCTCCGATCGCCATCCTGCGCCCTGCCAGCCACCAGCGTTTGAAAGGTGAGCTGGCCGCCGACCTCCAACTCGTCCATGTCAGGCAGTTGCGACTCGTCGACAATAAGGTTGCGGATGGGTAGGCCCAACAAGCCGTCCGCGTCGTTTGCCAACAGAGCCAGCGCCTGCTGGTTGGCATCAATGATCACGCCCGACTCATCAGACAGAAGCACGGGATCGAAACTGGCGTCGAACAGATGCTGCAGCCGCTGCGATTGTTCAAAAAGCAAACTCGACTTGTCCACGGGGTCAAGCATCTGGGAAAGCACGCGGCCCCCATGCTCAAGCAGGTCCAGGTCGCTGGAGAAGAACTGGTCGCCTGGCGCCCGAATCGCCCACACCATGCCGGCCATTTCCTTGCCATGACCGATTGGCGCGTAGATGGCGTTGCCGTCCGGCGCCAGGGATGATGTGTAATCCGGGCCGCGCCGCGGAGAACCTGGCGTGACCCGTTCCAGCAGGCCGCGCTGTTGCTGGCGCAGTTGGGCAGCGGGTTGGATTGCTGCCGGCCACCGTCTGCCCAGGATGCCGTCGGCGTCTCGCCCGGCGGCCGCAGCGCTTACCATCTGATCGTCCCGGTCAAAGTAACCGGCAGCCACAGTGTGTGCATCCAGCACCCGCCGCAGCTCTTCAAGGATGAGCGGCAGCGCCTCGCCGTCAGACAGACCGTCACGCGCCAGCGAATTACCCAACATATAAATGCCGAGAATGCGGTTCAACTGTCCAGCTTCCACGGACATGAGCGCTAGCTTGCTTCCATCAGGCTGCATCTTGAATCGATCAGTTGCCTTGCAAACATGGTCAGAGCGTGGCTAACGGCTGCACGCCACCTGACTTTGATAATGGACTTCCCCGTTCAACGATTGTATGGCGTTGTCCCAAACGCCACATAAACCGACCGTGAAATATTGGCTCAATCCGGGCTGCTATACCAGCTGGAGGCTGGGCAGCACATCAACTGCCAGGGAATCCCGCCGCCCGGTGATGAAGTGCTGGTGGGCAGCCGCCGCAATCATCGCCGCATTGTCGGTGCACAGCACCAGCGGCGGAACGCGCAGGGGGATTTCCAGCGCCGAGCGCATAGCCTGGCGCAGCGCCCGGTTGGCCGACACACCGCCGGCCACGTGAACCGCGCGGACATTGTACGCCTCGGCCGCCCGAACGGTCTTGCTGACCAGCATATCGACGACGGCCGCCTGAAAACTGGCGGCGATGTCGTTGACCGGCAGCGGCTTCGGACCACGGTGCTGGCTGACCTCGCGCATGACGGCCGTTTTCAGGCCGCTGAAGCTGAAGTTGTAGCCATGCTCCGCTTCCATCACCGCTCGCGGAAAGCGATACGCTTCCGGATCGCCCTCTTCCGACGCCTTGTCGATGGCGGGTCCGCCCGGGAACGGCAGCCCCAACAGGCGGCCTACTTTATCGAACGCCTCACCGGCCGCGTCGTCGAGCGTTCCGCCGAGATATTCGTACTCGCGATGACCCGTCATCAAGTAGAGATCAGTGTGCCCGCCGCTGACGACCAGGGTAATGATCGGAAAGGTGATCAGATCGGCGACGTCGGTCAGCCACAGCGAATAGATGTGGCCCTCGATATGATCGATTGCCAGGAGCGGCTTGTTCCGGCTGAGCGCCAACCCCTTGGCCATGTTCATGCCAATCAGCAGCGATCCGACCAGACCTGGCCCGCGAGTGACAGCAATGCAGTCCAGATCACCGTAGCCAGTATGCGCCTCGCGCATCGCTTCTTCGACCACTGCGTAAATCACTTCAACATGTCGGCGCGAAGCTACCTCCGGGTAAACACCCCCGTATTGAGCGTGAAGCTCCGTCTGGCTGGCGATCACGTTGCTCAGGATTCGCGTGCCGTCGGCGACGACGGCCGCGGCTGTCTCGTCGCAGGATGTTTCAATGGCCAGGATTCGAGTCGGTTGCTCGGTTGATTCCACGATGTTCACCTCGTTGATCTACGTTTCAGGCCGGGTCGCTGCTGCCCAGAACCACTCTAACAGATTGTACCAGCGTTGCCTCGTCGCGGGGCAGGACCGTGCGAGGGTCAAGCTGCAGCTGGTCGTCCTGGATGCGCCCAATGACGGGCCGAGCCGCTTCCCGCAAGGCCGCCGCCGCCGCGTCCACGCCGCGCTCTGTCGGGCGAATGGCCACGGCGAAGGATGGGAGGCTGGTTCCGGGTAAACTGCCACCACCCACCCGTGACTCTGCTTCCACGACCCGGCACTCGATTCCGCTGGCCTGCCAGGCTGCTGCCCACTCCGCTGCCACACTCTGGATCTCGCCCGGTGTTCGGGCCATCATGCGCACAACCGGAACGAAGGTCTCCGCTTCGCCCTTCAGGTAATGGGTCAACGTCGCGCTCAGAGCGGCCAGGCCAAGTTTGTCCATCCTGACGGCGCGCGCCAGAGGATGGCGCTTCAGCGCTTCCACCAGGTCCGCCTTGCCGCAGAGAATGCCCGCCTGCGGCCCGCCCAGCAGCTTGTCGCCGCTGAAGGCGATGACATCACTGCCGGCCGAGACCCCATCCATGACTGATGGTTCAGGCGTCAGACCATAGCGAGCCACATCAACCAGCGCCCCGCTGCCCTGGTCGTAGAGAAATGGGATATCGTGGTCGTGGGCCAACTGCGTCAACTCCGCAAGCTCAGGCTGCGACGTGAAGCCGATAATCTTGTAGTTGGAGTAATGGGCGACCATGATGGCTGCAGTCTGGTCGGTAATTGCATTCGCATAGTCGCGCAGATGGGTGCGATTGGTCGTGCCTACCTCAACCAGCGTCGCTCCGGACTGCGCCAGCACATCGGGAATTCGGAACCCGCCGCCAATCTCAACCAGCTGGCCCCGGCTGATAATGACTTCCCGATCACGGCACAGCGCGGTCAACATGAGCAAGACAGCCGCTGCGTTGTTGTTGACGGCCAGCGCCGCTTCGGTGCCGGTCAGTCGCTGGAGAAGCTGCTCGGCGTGGACGCTCCGTGAGCCACGTTGGCCGGCGGCCAGATCGTATTCAAGCGTCGAGTAACCGGCCCCTATCTCGTGGACGGCCTCAAGGGCGCTGTCACTTAAAGGGGCGCGGCCCAGGTTGGTGTGGACAATAATGCCGGTGGCATTGATAACAGGGCGCAGCGTCGGAGCGGCAACCGCTTCCAACCATGAGGATGCCCACTGCAGCAACTGTTCCTCGCTGGGTGGGGTGGGTGTGGTTGCCCTGAGCAGTGACGCTCGCGCTTGTTCCTGCGCTTCGCGGAACGCTTCCGTCGCCAGTTCGCGTCCATAGGTCACCGTCAACCATTCACCCTCGGACCGCCGCAGGAGTGCGTCGACGCTGGGAATCTGGCGCAGAGCCGTTTGCTGCCGCTCTTTTTCGATCACATCATCCACAACTGGATTATTGCTGCGTGAGTTGCTCTTGCTGTACCGATGACGCGTGGGCCCGGATTTGCAGCAGCAGCTCGAAGAGAATCAGAACCGCGGCCGCCAGCGCTGCCACGGCGACACCCAGCGTGCGGTTCATCTGCAACCAGACGCAGAAGGCGACCCACAGGCCAAACCACATGGCTTCGCGCAGCGTAACCATCATGCTCGGTGGCTCTCCGGCGACGCGGTTGGGGCTGAACCGTTTGTTCAAAATGTACGCAATCGGGAGCGCCAACCCGGTCATGGCCACAACGACGCACGCCAGAAAAGCGATCAGTACTTCGTTGTCGGCCGCCGCCAACAGCATAGCGGCGTCGACACGCTGTTGGGCCGTTGCCCGCACAAGCTCGACTTGCTCGATATCAAACGGCCAACGGGTATTCATCAGGCGGTTGGCAGCCAGGAACCCCAATGCGGTCAACGCGAAGCTCAGCATAAGCGTGGGCAAAATGCCCATTCGGTAGACGACCCGTTGCATAGCTGCCAATTATACACGATTCGAGCGGTTTTGCGTTTGCAATACGTGGAGCAACGCTTCACCATACGCCTGTTCAGCCGTCGGACCGCTGAAGGCCAGCGTGTCATCTGCCCGGTCGAGACGACATACGTACGAATCGCCGTCCAGAATCAGCGAGAATGCACCGCTCGCACTGCCGTGCAACTGCTCGGCCAGGTTGCTGCGGAGCTGCGACTCGGTTGGCAGCCAGACCACATCGGCCGTGTAGATGTAGTCGAGCGCCCATTCAGCCGCTCCGTGAAAGGCGACCACAGGCCAGCCCTGCAAAATCTCTAGCCGGGCCATCATGTCGCTCAGGACAAACACCTGGTCGTCCATCCCGCGCCCGGGAATGGCAAAGAAGTCATGCCGGTCGGCTGCCCAGACCAATCCGGCTTCGTCGAGTTGTTTGGCAAGCGCTAGTGAAATCATGCTTGCTCCCACGGATTGAGCATCGTCTGGATCAGAACCGGGGTGCCAATCTTGACATTGTTGCGACGCGACACAAGCCACACCGCCAGGTCGGCGATATCGTCCGGCTGCAAACAGCGGTCGAAGTCGAGACCGTCCGCGTTCTCCGTCATTTCGGTGACCACCATGCCCGGGCAGATCGTGTCGATCCGAATGCCAAAGGATTGATTCTCCTTCTGCATGATTTCGGCCATGGCGTTCAGGCCATGCTTGGCGATTCCATAGGCCCCGCTCCCGGCAATATGCTCCAGCCCGGCCTCCGAGCTAATATGGACAATGTGGCCGGACGCTTGTTGGCGCATGATGGGGAGAACGGCTCGTGACATCAGAAACGGGCCGCGCAGGTTGATGGCCATGACTCGATCCCAGACATCGATGGCGTGGTTATGCAGATAGCCTCCGGCGCTGATGCCCGCGTTGTTGACCAGAATGTCAATAGAATCGCCGTCACCAAGGGCAGCATTGACGACCCGCTGTACGTCATCGGGCTGGGAGACATCGGCTTCAATCCAGGTTGCGCTGCCGCCTGCGTCAGATATCTGGGTGGCAACGGTCATGAGTGGGGCCGGGCGGCGGCCACAGATGACCACGTGGGCGCCCTGCTGGGCGAAGGCGCGGGCAATGCCTGCGCCAATGCCGCTGCCGCCTCCGGTGATTATTGCCCGCTTGTCGGCTAAACTGTTCATGGTGTGCGTTCCGTTGTGGGGCCCGGCCTCTTGCTTGCGCCGAATCTACCCCCTATGATTGGTCTACTGATGAGTGCCTTGCCCGACGATTTTACTAACTTACGCGTGCATTCGCATTTCTCGCTCATGCAAGCTGTTCCTTCGGTGGAACAACTGGTAGAGCGGGCTGTGGCGACAGAGCAACGCGCTCTGGCGTTGACCGACCACCGTCTGCTGACGGGCGTGGTCGCCTTCGACCGTGCCTGCCGCGCGGCGGGCATCAAACCGCTCATCGGGCTGACGGTTGATCTCGCCCAGCCGCCAGATGAAGTCAGGCCGGATGGTTTTTCGCCGCTGGGCGAGTTGACCCTGCTGGCTCGCAGCCGGACGGGCTACCAGAATCTGTGCCGTCTTTCCTCGCTCCTGGGCCTGTCCTCTGCTGCGCTGCCTGCCCTGTTGTGGGATGATCTTAAGGCTCATCACGAGGGGTTGGTGTGCCTGACCGGCGGACGCAAAGGCTGGCTGGAGCGATACGCGCGGTCGGGGAATCTTGGCGCCGCCAGACGCCACCTGGCCCGGCTTGCCGGTCTTTTCGATGAGGCGTGCTTCCTTGCACTCACTGATACGCTGGTACACGAGGCGAATTCTGCTTTGCTCGATGACCTCCTGAAAACCGCGCGGGGATTCGGCGTGCCGGCGGTTGCTGTTCGTCCCGTCTATGTTCTTGACCGAGAGGATGAGTCGCTGCTGCCGTTGATGTCGGCCATCCGGCACAACACGTTGGAAGCCGATCTGCCTGTCGAGCACCTTCCCGGCTATGGGGAGCGTGACGTGGAGGTCACGTGGCCCGACGCTAATGAGCTTGCCAACGCCTTTGCTGGTCGGCCCGAACTGCTGGCAGCCACGTCCCAGGTGGCAAATCTCATTGGCGACGGGTCGGTCCTGCCCGATGGATCACCCATTTGGCCCCGCCTCCCCCGGTTGAACGGTCGTTCGCCAGCAGAAGAGCTTCGCGCGGCTGCCAACGACGGCCTCCGCCGCCGCTACCCCGCGCCAATCGACCCTGCTGTCCAGGCGCGGCTGGCCCGCGAGCTGACCGTCATCACCGAATCGGGCTTCGCGCCTTTCTTTCTGCTGGTCGCCGACATTGTACGTTTCGCCAGAGAGGCGGAGATTCCGGTCAGCACCCGGGGCAGCGTGGCCAACTCGCTCGTCGCCTACAGTCTGCTCATTACGACCGTAGACCCGATTGAACACGATCTGCTGTTCGAACGGTTCCTGAACCCTGCCCGGCGTTCCTTGCCCGACATCGACCTCGACTTTTGCAGCCGCCGTCGCGATGCTGTGCTCAACTACGTGCGCGAGACCTATGGCGCGGAACAGGTTGCTCTCGTGGCGACCATCAACACGCTGCAGCCGCGTTCGGCCGTTCGCGAGACGGGCAAGGCGTACGGGCTGGATAATAAGCAGCTCAAGCAGTTGGCCCGCAAGCTGCCTCGGGGCTGGCACCCCGATCCTCGCCGTCGCCGCCGCAACGATCTGGAAACGGCACTCGTTGGCGTTTCGACAGCCGCCGATCGCGAGATGCTGACCCGCGCGTACCGGCTGGTGGGACTGCCCGACCATCTGGGCATCCATCCCGGTGGCCTGGTCATTACGCCCGGCCCGCTGACCGACATCGTGCCGGTCCATCTGGCGGCCAAAGGCTTTGTGACGACCCAGTACGAACATGAGGATGTGGAAGCGATTGGCTTGCCGAAGATCGACCTGCTGGGCATTCGGGCCCTGACGGTGCTGGCAGATGCGGCCGATCTAGTCCGGCGTGGGGCAGCGCCTGACTTTCACGTGGACGACATTCCGCCAGCCGACGGGTTAACCGGAAACATGCTGGCTGCCGGCGAAACGATCGGTGTGTTCCAGTGCGAATCCGACGGTGCACGGCGCACGCTGCGCCAGCTTCGAGCGCGCAGCGTGGCCGATCTGGCCGACGCCAGCGCCTTCTTCAAGCCCGGCCCGGCGACAGGGGGAATGGCCCGTGCGTTTGTCCGGCGCTATCGCGGCGAGGAGAAAGTGACCTACCTGCATCCCGCGCTTGAGCCGATTCTTGGCCGTACGAAGGGCGTGCTGCTGTTCCAGGAACAGGTACTCCGTCTGGCTACCGAGATTGCCGGCCTGAGCTGGGCCGATGCCGATCAACTGCGCCGCGGCATGAGCAAGTTTGATGGCCCGCGTATTGAGGCCCTGGCCCAGTCGTTTGTCGAAGGATGCTGCCGTCCAGCGCCGGAAGGGCCGGGAATGAGCCGCAAGCAGGCGACCACGCTCTGGGAGCAGATCGTACCGTTCGCAGGCTATGGCTTCAATCAGGGACACGCCACCGCATACGCAGACGTTTCCTATCGCTCTGCCTATCTGAAGGCGCGTTGGCCCGCCGAGTTCCTGTGCGCCCGCCTGGCCAACGGCGGCGGCTTCCACCATCCCGCGATCTATATGGCCGAAGCACGTCGCCTGGGAATCGCTGTTCGGCCACCGCATGTCAACCACAGCGGGCGGCGTTTCACGTTGTCACTTGAGCCGGAGAGCAGCAGCGGAGCCGCCCACCCGGCCTTGTGGATGGGCCTCGCGCAGATTCGTGGCCTGCGCCGCTCAAGCGTTACCGCGATCGTCGGCGGTCGGCAGAAAGCACCCTACCGTTCTCTGGCCGACCTCCTGGAGCGCGTGACGTTGCGAGACCCAGAGGTCGAGGCGCTCATCCAGTGTGGGGCGCTGGAAGGGTTGGGCGACAGCCGGGCTGCACTGCTCGACGAGGCCCACCTTATTCTCCGCAGCGGCAGCAGCAGGCAAATGGCGTTTGGCTTCGCCACTGCCACCAGCGCCGTGCCTGAAACGGCCGCGCAGCGGTTGGCATGGGAGATGCATCTGCTCGGGCTGCCTGTCGCCACCGACCCCCTCGCACTGTTCGCTCCGCTGCCGGAGGCAGCGCCTCTGCACAAGCTGCCGGAGATGCTCCGCCAGCAGGCCACAATTGCCGCCTATCGTTTGCCCGGATGGACCGGCAGCAGCGGCTACTTCTTTGGCGATGGAGCAACCTACATGACTGTTCGCCTGGCCGACAGCCTGGCGGAAGAGCATCCATCGCCCGTCCCCTGGGTGCCCTATCAGCTCGGGGGGCGGTGGCTGCAGGATGAGTGGCGAGGCGGCTGGTTCCAGGTCGAGCAGTTACATCCGTTGGAGGTACGATTGTGAAGCGAGTGACTGGTCTGTTCGCGTCGGTGCTGCTCTTTGTTCTTCTGTTGGCCGGCTGCTGGGTGCAGGGTGGCCTTCTCACCGAATCCTCGGAAGCGGATGTGCTGCTCATTTGGGAGCGGGAGGGTGGCATTGTGGGCTTCTGTGACGTGGTCACGGTCTATGATGATGGCAGCGGCCTTGTCTCGACGTGCAGTTTGACCGGAGTGGCGGTGACGTTGACGGCCGATGAGCGAGCGACAGTGGTGGCGTGGGAACGTGCTTACCGGACGTTTGAGACCAGCGTGGGTGAGACCGATATCCCCGACGGCATGCGCGAAACAGTTGAGTTTTACGGGGCCGGGGACGCACTTCCCAATGAAGCCCAGCTCCTGGAGATCGAGCAATTTGCCCTGGTCCTGCTCTTGCGCGCAACCAGCACCAACTAAACTCGTGCGGCCCATAACCTGCCATTGCCCCCTCTGAAAATCTGGCTATCATTGGCATCCCACAACGTGATCAGGCCGCCTTCAAATGTGTCGCCGGCTGCGCCTGATTGGCGTCTTGAGCGTTGCTGGACAGGCTGACCAGCCTTCCGCCGGCTACTCGCAACCGGCCTTTCCAAGACAAGGCCGCAGGTTGTTCATTTTCACTTCGGAGGATCAATATGATCGAATTTCTACTCAATGGTGAAACCAAACAGTTTGCGGGCGACGAGTCCACGCCGCTTCTCACCTATCTTCGGGAACACGAAGGCATCATCTCCGCCAAAGATGGCTGCGCCCCGCAGGCGGCGTGCGGCTGCTGCGTGGTCGACCTGAACGGCAAGGCTGTCCTTGCCTGTGTGACGCCTTTGAGCAAGGTCGCTGGTGGCGACGTGATGACGACGGAAGGGCTTGGGACGTACCGTCAGTCTGTGTTTGCCAACGCGTTCGTGGCCAAGGGCGGAGTCCAGTGCGGTTTCTGCATACCGGGCATCGTCATGCAGGCCAACGCTCTGATCAACAAGAACCCGGAACCGAGCCGGGCCGAGGTGGCCCAGGCGCTGACGCCCAACCTTTGCCGCTGCACCGGCTACAAGAAGATCATTGATGCCGTCATGGTGGCGGCCGACGCCATTCGCAAAGAAGAGGAGGTGCCGACGCCCCAGCCTGATGGCCGGGTGGGCGGACGCCATCCGAAGTACCATGCCCAGGACCTGGTGTTGGGACAGCATCGCTACGTCGACGATATCCGCATGCCGGGCCTGGTCAACGGCGCCCTGCGCTTCAGCGACCACCCGCGCGCGCGCGTCCTGGCCATCGACACGACGGAAGCATCTGCCATGCCTGGTGTGCTGCGCATCGTAACCGCAGAAGACATCCCGGGCGAGCGCCACATTGGCCTGATACGGCAGGATTGGCCGCTGATGGTTGCAGTGGGTGAGGAAACACGCTACGTCGGCGACGTGATTGCCGGTGTTGTGGCCGAGAGCGACGCCGCTGCCCGTGCCGCTGCAGCTGCCATCAACATTACCTACGAGATCCTCGACCCGGTCACCGACCCGCATGACGCGCTCAAACCGGAAAGTCCACTGGTCCATGCGGGCGGTAATGTACTCTCCCAGACGGCCATCCAGCGCGGCGATCTGGCGGCTGCCGAAGCGGCGTCGGCCTATGTATCCCGCGGCACGTATCAGACGCAGTTTATTGAGCATGGCTTCATGGAACCGGAGAGCGCCATCGCCAGCCGCGAAGGCGACACGATAGAAGTTCTGTCGCAAAGTCAGGGTGTGTACGACGACCTTGAGCAGGTCGCCGCTATTCTTGGGCTGCCGGAAGACGACGTGCGCGTCACGCTGGTGCCTAATGGCGGTGGCTTTGGCGGCAAGGAAGACCTGAGCGTCCAGGGCCACGCGGCGCTAATGGCGTGGCTGACCGGACAGACGGTCAAGGTACGCCTGACACGCGATGAATCGATTGCCATGCATCCCAAGCGCCACCCGATCTGGATGGATTACACCGTAGGCTGCGACGCCGCGGGCTTGCTGACATTTGTCCGCGTGAAGTTCGTCGGCGACACTGGCGCGTACGCTTCCGTGGGCATGAAAGTGCTGGAGCGCTCCGCCGGCCACGCGACGGGCGCGTACCAGGTGCCGGCAGCTGACATTGAGGCAACGGCCGTCTACACCAACAATGTGCCCTGCGGCGCGATGCGCGGCTTTGGAGTCAACCAGGCCGCGTTTGGGCTGGAAAGCTGTCTCGACGATCTATGCCAACAGGGCGGCTTCGACCGCTGGCAGTTCCGGTACGATAACGCGCTCCAGGACGGCGGCATGACCGCCACCGGCCAGGTGATCGACGGCGGGGCCGGCATTCGTGAGACGCTTCTTGCGGTACGCGACGAGTTCTACGCGGCGAAGTACGCCGGGCTGGCCTGCGGCATCAAGAACACCGGCATCGGCAACGGCATGCCCGACGAAGCGGGCGTGCGCATTACGGTGGAAGCAGCCGATCGCATCATCATCGATCACGGTTGGACTGAAATGGGACAGGGCGTGCACACCATTGCTGTCCAAACGCTGTGCCACGAGACAGGGCTGGATCCCCGGTTGATCGAAGTGCGCGTTGACACAGCCGCCCAGACGCGGGCCGGCATGACGACCGCCTCCCGGGCGACGTCGCTGGTGGGCAACGCCGTCATCGCTGCTGCCGCAAAGATGAACGCCGACCTCGCGACCCACTCGCTTGACGAGCTGGTCGGCCGCGAGTACGAGGGCTACTGGGTCGTCGACTGGACGACGAAACCCGGGGCCGACGTGGCCGAAATCAAGACCCACTACTCCTACAGCTATGCCACTCAGCTCGTCTGCCTGGACGAGGATGGCCAGATCGAGAAGGTGACGGCCGCCCACGACGCGGGCAAGATCTACAACCCCACGCTGTTCGAGGGCCAGATCGAAGGCTCAATCCATATGGGTCTCGGCTATGCGATCAGCGAAGATCTGGTCATGGTCGGCGGACGGCCGAAGAGCACGAAGCTGCGGCAGTGTGGCATTCTTCGGGCCAAGGAGATGCCGGAGATGGAAGTCATCGGTATCGAAGTGCCGGACCCCCATGGCCCCTATGGCGCCAAGGGAGTGGGCGAAATCGGGCTGGTGCCGACGGCCGCCGCAGTGGCCAACGCGCTCTACCAGTTTGATGGCGAGCGGCGCACCCGGCTGCCGATGAGCCTGCCAAAGAAGAAGCGAACCGTTGTCGCGCGCAATGGCTCGTCTTAGCAAATGGCTCGGAAAGCGTTCCGGGACGATGTAAGCGTTTCGTCCTCCGTCATGGTGGGAACAACAGGTGTTGTTGGACTGAACATGATGGAGGACAGAACGCACTCCAGCCGGCGCAGCGTTCCATGGCGAGAAGCGTGGTATCCAGGTCGATGGAGTGCTGGAGCCGAGTCCCCACACCCACATGCTTTGGGCCCAGCCACCACGAGTGATTAGCCGCCCGGCCAACCAAGGCTGATGCGCCCGCGCTCGCTGTCGACCTTCAGGATTGCAACCTCGATCACGTCACCTGCATTCAGTTGAACCGCCCTTGGAACCTGGCTGCGGTGCAGCAATCCATCCTGTTTGACACCGATATCGACGAACGCGCCGAAGTCGACGACATTGCGCACGGTGCCCTTCAGCAGCATCCCTTTCGCCAGATCATCCATTGCCAGAACGTCGCTGCGCAAGACCGGGACCGGCAAATCCTCGCGCGGGTCCCGCCCCGGCCTGACGATCTGCGCCACCACATCCCTGAGTGTATGCGCATCCGTTCCCGAACGTTCCGCCAACTGCTCTGCGGCAACGGTCTGCTTCAACTGCTCGATCTTCTGTTCCCGTTCTTCCTGGCTGCTGTTCGCCGCCAGCCCGGCCGCCTGCATGACCGTTCTGGCCACGCCGTAGCTTTCCGGGTGGATGGCCGTCGCGTCGAGCGGATTGTCGCCGTTGTGGATGCGAAGAAATCCGGCCGCCTGTTCGAACGCCTTGGGTCCGAGACCGGAAACGTCGCGCACCGCTTCCCGGTTGGAAAAGGGACCGTTCGTATCGCGGTAGGCCACTACGCGCTCTGCGAGACGCGGCCCCAGACCGGAGATATATGTCAGGAGGGCGGGCGATGCGCTGTTCAGATCTACGCCGACCTGATTGACCACCGATTCGACCACGCCTGATAGCGCCGTAGCCAGCTGCTTCTGGTCCACATCATGCTGGTACATGCCGACCCCGATCGACTGCGGGTCGATCTTCACCAGTTCGGCCAGTGGGTCTTGCAGGCGACGGGCAATCGACACCGCGCCTCGAATGGAAACATCGAGGTCCGGCAGCTCCGCGCGCGCCAGGTCGCTGGCGCTGTAGACGCTGGCTCCCGCTTCGTTGACCATGACGTAATGGACCTGCTCCGATTCTCGCGTGATGGCGGCCACGAGTTGTTCCGTTTCGCGTGATGCGGTGCCGTTGCCGATCGCAATCAGGGTTACGCCATACGTTTGGATCAGGTCGCTCAGGACGGCCGTCGCCCGGTTCGCCTGTTTCTGGGGTGGGTGCGGGTAGATCGTGTCGGTGTGGAGGAGTTTGCCGGTCGGGTCGATTACGGCAATCTTGCAGCCAGTGCGAAAGCCGGGGTCAATGCCCAGAATGACATTGTCGCGAAGGGGAGGTTGGCTCAGCAGCGCCCGCAGATTGGTAGCAAACACACCGATGGCGTGGGCGTCTGCCTGTTCGGTCAACTCTCGCCGCAGATCGCGTTCGATGGCCGGCAGCAGCAGCCGTTTGGCGGCGTCTTCCATAGCCAGCTCCAGTTCATCTGACAAAGGTGAGTGGCGATTGGGCCGATAAGCGGCGCGCATGGCCAGCAGCCAATCCGCCTCTGGAATCTCCATCGCCACACGCAGAATCCCTTCGCTTTCGCCCCGGTTGATTGCCAGCGTCTGGTGCGGCCTCAGCCGGTTGATTTGAATCGTGAAGTCGTAGTAGAGCGTGTAGACCTGGCGCGTATCCTTGTCTGAATCCTTGACCGTTGTTTGCAGCGTGGACGACTGTTTCGCTCGCTGCCGCAGGGGTTGCCGCACCCGGACGTCATCACTGATCGTTTCTGCCACAATGTCTCTCGCACCCGCCAGTGCGGCTTCCGCCGTGCCCACCTCGTCCGACACGAACGGAGCCACCATGGTGGCCAGCGCGCGACCATCCCCCTTTTGCGCCAGAATCAGCCTGGCCAGCGGCTCCAGCCCTTTCTCACGGGCCATGCTGGCTCGCGTTCGCCGTTTTGGCCGGTAGGGCGCGTACAGGTCCTCAAGCTCGGTGGTGGTAACGGTTGCCAGAAAAGCCGCGTCCAGCTCTGGCGTCATCAATCCTTGCTCGGTGACCGAGGCGCGAATCGACTCGCGGCGATCTTCGAGCTTGCGGATGCGAACGACCTCATCCTGAATATCGCGAACCTGGGCATCGTCCAGAGCGCCGGTAGCTTCCTTGCGATAGCGGGCGATAAAGGGGACGGTGTTTCCATCGTCCAGCAGGCTGATAACGGCCGCTACCTGAGCGGCGCGCACACCCAATGAGCGGGCAATCGTGTCGGCAATTCTCACCAGATTCACTCCTCTGATAACCGTCCACAATCATACGCGGAACGGGGCATACCGCAACGCTCACTTGTTTGGCTTCCGGCGACTTGCTAGAATGTTGGCCAACAGGCAGTCGCGCAGCACGCCACTTCACAGCCTTCCGGACTGTTTGCAACGCGTGTCCACCTAGACGACCGGATGTGACAATGGCTTATCGTGTTTTGATTGTTGAAGACGAAGTGACCCTGCAGGAGACGCTCGAATATAACCTGCACCACCAGGGATACGAAGTGCTCAAGGCCGAAGATGGGTACGCCGGGCTGGAGATGGCCCGCCAATCCAACCCGGACATCGTGCTGCTCGACCTCATGCTGCCCGGTATCGACGGGTTCGAAGTCTGCCGGATCCTGCGCCGGGAGACGAGCATCCCTATCTTGATGTTGACAGCCCGCACGGAAGAGGTGGACAAGCTCATTGGGCTGGAGGTGGGAGCCGACGACTACCTGACCAAACCGTTCAGCATGCGCGAACTACTGGCGCGGGTGAAGGCACTGCTGCGCCGCGTTGAGTTGACGCGGGGCGACATGGCCAACAGCCCCGATGCGCCCGGATCTGATGGCGCTGCCTCCAGTCCGGACTTGCCCTCGCCCCCTTCGCTGGAGTTCAACGGTCTTGTCATTGACGAGACGCGCCGCGAGGTGAGGCTCAACGAAGAGGTGGTGCGTCTGAAGCCCAAGGAGTTTGATCTACTGCACTTCCTGGCCCGCAACAAGGGCATCGCAGTTTCGCGCGACCTGATTCTGGAGCGTGTCTGGGGCTGGTCCTACGACGGCAACAGCCGAACGGTCGACGTTCATGTGCGCTGGCTGCGCGAGAAGATCGAGCCGGATCCGAGTCAGGCGATCCGCATCGTTACGGTGCGCGGTATCGGCTACCGTTTCGATGGGTAGCTGGAAAGCAATCTTGCGGGGTGGCGGCGCAGGGCATTATGTGCCACCGGTGGCCTGGCTCGCAGCAGGATAATCTGACCGATGTTCCGTCGCATTAGCGGGCGCATTGCCCTCATCTACACGCTGCTGATCGCGGCCCTGTTCGGCACTGTCTATCTCATATTTACCCAGACAAGCTGCCTGGCTGATCCGGGCTGCGTCTCCCGCGTTCTGGGCTTGGCGGCCGTTCTCGGCATACTGGCGGCGATGGGTATCGCCTGGGTGGTGGCCGAACGCACCACGCGGCCGCTGCGTGCTGTCGGGGAAGCGGCCGATCGCATTGCTGCAGGCGAAACAACGTCTCGCATTCTGCCGGTCCGACGTGACGAAGTGGGTGAGTTCATTGTCGCCTTCAACCATATGGTCGACAGCCAACGCGACCAGATCGATCGCCTCAGCGAGGAGCATCAGCAGTTCGGCATCGTTCTTGACCAGATGGCCGACGGCGTGCTCATCACCGACAACCTGAGCTATGTGACGCTCATCAACCCGGCGGCCTGCCGCATGTTGCGCACAGAAGAGGAAGAGGCGCTGGGCCGTTCGTTCGCCGCCGTGGTGCGCCAGCATCAACTCATCGAACTGTGGCAGCGCTGCCGCGTCCAGGATGCGGAGCAAGTGGAGGCGGTTGAGATCGGCATGGACTTGTTCCTGCAGGTCGTGGTTACGCCGTTCGAGCAGAAAGGAGCGTCTGGCTACCTGATTATTCTGCAGGACTTGACCCAGGTCCGCCGCCTGCAAACCATGCGGCGGGACTTCATCAGCAATTTGTCGCACGAGCTGCGTTCGCCGCTTGCGTCGCTGCGGGCTGTGGTCGAGACACTGCAGGATGGCGCCCTAGACGATCCCCCGGCGGCCGTTCGTTTCCTCGACCGGGCCGAGCGCGAAGTGGATACGATGACGCAGATGGTCGATGAGCTTACCGAGCTGTCGCAGATTGAGTCCGGCCAAATTCGTCTGCGCCTTGCACCGGTCACTATCCCCGAAATCGTCCACGTCCCCCTCGAACGCTCCCGCGAGCAGGCGGAGCGGGGCGGTCTGGAGCTGCTGGTGCAGATTCCAGACGACCTTCCGCCAGTACTTGTCGACAGCGAGCGCATCCAGCAGGTGGTAACCAACCTGCTCCACAACGCCATCAAGTTTACGCCGCCCGGTGGGACAGTCATGCTGGAAGCGTCCATCGCCAACGCAGGGAACGCCACGCCGTATGAAGTGACAGTGGCGATCAGCGATACCGGTTCCGGCATCGCCAAGCAAGATTTGCCCCGAATCTTTGAACGTTTCTACAAATCTGATCGGGCACGAACGCGAGGACGGGGGGGCACCGGGCTCGGTCTGGCAATCGCCCGGCACATCATCCAGTCGCATGGCGGCCGATTGTGGGTTCGCAGCAAAGAAGGCAAGGGCAGCACCTTTTACTTTACACTTCCGCTGGCCGCTGCAGCCATGCCGATCAGCCCCGCAGACAGCGCTTAGACCCGTTAAACAGCTGTTAACAATACCTTAGCCAAATGTTAACAGCCCCCGGCTTCACTGTTAAACTGGTTGTGCTATTCTTCACATGTGAAGTTGTCAAGCAGTCCGTTCCTGAACATTCCCCCGACATCTAAACCTGAAGAGATTTGGCATATCATGCTCGGGGAATTTGATATGCAGGAGTAAGGCTTACGTCAAGACGAGGACTGTGTGCTAACGATAACAAGGTGGAAGGACATTGTAATGTGTGGAGGAGAAACTCAATGAGACATAAGTTACTGTTTGTGATACTCGTCATTGTCTCCCTTTTCGCAGCGGCATGTGGTGGACAGCAACAGGAAGCAACCGAGGACGCGGCGCCGACCGCGGCTGCCGCAGTCGAAGAAGCCGTGGAGCAAGCTCAGGAAACGGCCCCGGAAGTTGAAGAGGCTGTGGAACAGCCGATGGACGACACAGTCCACAGTGGCAGCGTCATGCTGCCCTCCCCGGACCCGCTGGCTGTCAGCGGTGACATAGTAACGGCGGGCAGCTCGACGGTCTTCCCGTTGGCCGAGCGGATGGCGGAGCGATACCAGAATGAAGGCTACTTCGGCCAGATCACGGTGGACAGCATCGGGTCGGGCGCGGGGTACGAGCGCTTCTGTGTGGCGGGTGAGACGGATGTGGCCAACGCCAGCCGGGGCATTCGCGAAGAAGAGATCGCCAACTGTGAGGCGATTGGGCGGACACCGATTGAGTTCCGAGTGGGCACCGATGCCCTGGCCGTGGTGGTCAGCAACGACAACGACTTCGTTGAGGATGTGACGCTGGAAGAGCTGAACCTGCTCTTCTCAACGGCCGAAACGTGGGCGGACGTCCGCCCCGAATGGCCGGCTGAGCCGATTCAGCGGTTCATCCCGGGTACGGACAGTGGAACGTTCGACTACTTCACCGAAGAGATCTTCGATGAAGACGCCGTGCCGCAGTTGGAAGCGTCCAACCTGCAGCAGAGTGAAGATGACAACGTGTTGGTGCAGGGTGTCTCCGGCAGTCCGTACGCCATAGGCTACTTTGGCTTCGCCTACGCGGCTGAGAACACCGACCTGCTGCACACAATAGCGGTTGAAGGTGTGGAAGCGAATGCAGCGAGCGTGGACGCGGGCGACTACCCGCTGGCCCGCCCGCTGTTCATCTACAGCGACGCCACGATCATGAACGAGAAGCCGCAGGTGGCTGACTACATCAACTTCTTCCTGACCTTCGTGAACGAAGAAGTTATCGATGTTGGTTACTTCCCCGCCAGTGACGAGGCATTGAACGCGTCCAGGACGGCCTGGTTGGTGGCTATGGGGCTCGCCGAAGGCGAGGCCATGGAAGAAGATATGACCGAAGATGCCGGCGAGGAGATGGCGATGGGTGTCATGCCGTCCCCGGACCCGCTGGCCGTCAGCGGCGACGTGGTGACGGCGGGCAGTTCGACGGTCTTCCCGCTGGCCGAGCGGCTGGCCGAGCGGTACCAGAACGAAGGGTTCGCGGGCCAGATCACGGTGGACAGCATCGGGTCGGGCGCGGGGTACGAGCGCTTCTGTGTGGCGGGTGAGACGGATGTGGCCAACGCCAGCCGGGGCATTCGCGAAGAAGAGATCGCCAACTGTGAGGCGATTGGCCGCACGCCGATCGAGTTCCGCGTGGGCACCGACGCCCTAGCGGTCGTGGTTAGCAACGACAACGATTTCGTTGAGGACGTGACCCTGGAAGAGCTGAACGTCATCTTCTCGACGGCCGAAACGTGGGCAGATGTCCGCCCCGAATGGCCGGCCGAGCCGATTCAGCGGTTCATCCCGGGCACGGACAGTGGAACGTTCGACTACTTCACCGAGGAGCTCTTCGATGAAGACGCCGTGCCGCAGTTGGAAGCCTCCAACCTGCAGCAGAGTGAAGACGACAACGTGCTGGTGCAGGGTGTGTCGGGCAGCCCGTACGCCATAGGCTACTTCGGCTATGCGTACGCAGCTGAGAACACCGACCTGGTGCATACCATCAACATTGAAGGCGTCGAGGCGAACGCGGCTAATGTGGACGCGGGTGACTACCCGCTGGCTCGTCCGCTGTTCATCTACGGCGACGCCACGATCATGAACGAGAAGCCGCAGGTGGCTGACTACATCAACTTCTTCCTGACCTACGTGAACGAAGAAGTCATCGACGTTGGTTACTTCCCCGCCAGTGACGAGGCGCTCGAATCTTCCCGGATGAAGTGGATGGTTGCGATGGGTCTGGCTGAGGCGGATGCGATGATGGACGACTCCGCTGCAGAAGGAGCGACCGGCGGCATTTGTGAACTGCCAACTCCGGACCCGCTGGCCGTCAGCGGTGACGTGGTGACGGCGGGTAGCTCGACGGTCTTCCCGCTGGCCGAGCGAATGGCCGAGCGGTTCCAGAACGAGGGGTTCGCGGGCCAGATCACGGTGGACAGCATCGGGTCGGGCGCGGGGTACGAGCGCTTCTGTGTGGCGGGTGAGACGGATGTGGCCAACGCCAGCCGGGGCATTCGCGAAGAAGAGATCGCCAACTGTGAGGCGATTGGCCGCACGCCGATTGAGTTCCGCGTGGGCACCGACGCCCTGGCCGTGGTGGTTAGCAACGACAACGACTTCGTTGAGGACGTGACCCTGGAAGAGCTGAACGTCATCTTCTCGACGGCCGAAACGTGGGCAGATGTCCGCCCCGAATGGCCGGCCGAGCCGATTCAGCGGTTCATCCCGGGCACGGACAGTGGAACGTTCGACTACTTCACCGAGGAGCTCTTCGATGAAGACGCCGTGCCGCAGTTGGAAGCGTCGAACCTGCAGCAGAGTGAAGATGACAACGTGTTGGTGCAGGGTGTCTCTGGCAGTCCGTACGCCATAGGCTACTTCGGCTATGCGTACGCAGCTGAGAACACCGACCTGGTGCACACCATCAACATTGAAGGCGTCGAGGCGAACGCAGCCAATGTGGACGCAGGTGATTACCCGCTGGCCCGTCCGCTGTTCATCTACGGCGACGCCACGATCATGAACGAGAAGCCGCAAGTGGCTGACTACATCAACTTTTTCCTGACCTACGTGAACGAAGAAGTCATCGATGTTGGTTACTTCCCGGCCAGTGACAAGGCGCTCAACAGTGCGCGCTGTGACTGGACCGACGCCATGGGCCAATAGGCGCCTGTAGTCCTGTAGGCTGAGTCGACCCGTTCGCGGTCGCTGGAGGACAGATGCATCGTCATCTTGTTCGCCAGCGACCGCGACTGGGGTTAAGATATCGTCCAGGGTGCAGTCGATACGTCGCGGGAGAGTCTGCTGCCATACGCTCTGCCAGACATCGACACATTGCCACAACCCGCTTGCCATCTAGCGCACTAGTGAGGAGATCGATTTTTATGGCATCAGAGATTCCTATTCCTGGCAAAGAGGTCCTGACTGAAGCCAACGTCAGCGAATCTTTGGCCAAAAAGTCACGCATCGGCGAACGTATCATTGAGGCCGGCCTGTTTGTGGCCGGGGCCATCTCCATTCTGACAACAATTGGAATCGTCTTTATTCTTTTCGAAGAGACCATTCGCTTCTTTGCCGAGCCGCAAGTGACGCTGACCAACTTCCTGACCGATACGGTGTGGCAGCCGCAGGCCGCGCGCTTCGGCATTTGGCCCTTGCTGAACGCGACGCTCATGATCAGTGCTATCGCCATGCTGGTGGCCATTCCACTTGGATTGGCTGCCGCGATCTACCTGAGCGAGTACGCTTCGCCGCGAGTGCGTGGTTTTCTAAAGCCGACGCTGGAGCTGCTGGCGGGTATCCCAACTGTCGTGTACGGCTACTTTGCCCTGACCTTTATGACACCTTTGCTGCGGGGGCTCCTCGGGGAGGATACGGTTCAAATCTACAACGTGGCGTCTGCCGGTATCGTTGTCGGCATTCTGATCATCCCACTGGTCGCGTCCCTGAGTGAAGACGCATTGCACGCCGTGCCAAACGGGCTGCGTGAAGCCTCGTTTGGCGTTGGAGCAACCAAGTGGGAGACTGCCACGCGAGTGGTCTTTCCAGCCGCCCTATCAGGCGTGGCTGCGGCCATCGTTGTGGCTATGTCCCGGGCCATCGGCGAAACGATGATTGTGAGCATTGCCGCGGGCGCCGGCCCCAAGCTTACATTCAATCCGTTCGAATCCGCCGAAGCAATGACCGGCTATATGGTGCGTATCAGTGGTGGCGACTTGAGCTACGAATCGATCGATTACCAGAGCATCTTTGCGGTCGGCACGATCGTCTTCATGCTGACGCTGCTCCTCAACATCCTGAGCCAGCGAATTGTGCGGCGTTTCCGTGAGGTGTATCAATGAGCCAGGACACTGACCAGGATCCGTTTCCGCCCGATCCGGAGTTCGAAGAGGAGTTGGCCGAAGCCCGAGAACAGCTGGCCAAAGAGCATGTCGACTCAGCCGAAGAGATCAACTACTACGACATGTTCCCCCAGGATGAGAACGCCCGGCAACATGTTGATTCTCGAGTGCGCATCGGCGGTTTGTGGAGCTACACGCTTCTCGCCGCGACGGCCGCTGCCATTGTCGTGCTGGTGGTATTGCTGCTGAATATTCTCAACCAGTCAATGGGTCTGGTGGCGGAGCAGACTGCGATCCCGGAAAGCGAAATCGTCACGCTGTTCAACGCGCAGACAGTCGCCGACAGTCCAAACGTGGTTGCCTCCTCTGAGGATGACCCGGCGTTGGCTGCGGGCGTGGCCAACGATCCAAATGGCATCGGTTTTCTCGGTATCGCCTTTTACAATCAACAGGCTGACGATCTGCGACTTGTGCCTATCGACGGTATAGCGCCTAACGAACTGACGGCTGCTGCCGGTGAGTATCGCGGCACGCGGCCGCTCTTCCTCTACACGTCGCGCGAGATTGTGGAAGACAAACCGCAGGTTGGCGCGTTCCTCGCCTACTATTTGCAGAACCTTGATGAAGTTATGGCTGAGGTCGGGTATTTCCCCGCCGACCAGGAACTGCTGGACCAGCAAGAAGCGGCCATCCTGGAAGCGTTTCAACTGGATAGCCTGCCTGACATTAATCCGGCCGATTTCGAAGGAGATATCGCCATCTCAGGCAGCTCGACCATCTATCCGGTCACGCGTCAGATGGCCATCAACTTCCGCCGTGCCGGATTCCCCGGCGCCATTCGGATTGAAGACACCGGCACGGGAGCTGGATTCGCCAGGTTCTGTGATGCGGAACCGGTTGACATTGTGGATGCCAGCCGCCCTGCGACACAGCTGGAATCCGAGACGTGTCGTGTGAACGGCCGTCCGCTGACGGAGCTGCTCATCGGCACCGATGCGCTGGCTGTTGTCGTCAGCGCTGCGAATACGTTCGTGGACGAGATGACCCACGAGCAGGTGGAAGAAGCGTTTACGCGAGCCACTTCCTGGTCAGAGATCAACCCCGCCTGGCCGAATGAACCGATCCGCACGTACGTCCCCACCACCGACAGCGGAACCATGGACTTCTTTGTCCAGAGTATGTTTGTCGAGCAAACCCTGGCCGAACTGCCTTACGATTCGCTGGTGGGAATCTACGCCCTCGGTGTGTCTGCCGGGCGGTGTCGTGCCGTGGAGTCAGAGCAGCGGTTCTACGCCGACCGGTTGGTCTGTGACACCGAAGAGTCGTTCCAGGCGCGCTGCGAGAGCGGGACGCCGCCCGCCGGCTGCACCGCCGAACCGCGGGATGCGGCCAATGTTGAGAATCTAATCCAGGCCGAGATTGTTCGCCCTGAAGTGCTGCAGTCGTGGTTCATGTTCGCCTCCATCTTCAACAGAGATGAGATTACAGCCGAGGCGGCCGTTAAGTATCCGAATGCGGAACTGCGCTTCAAGCGCTGGTGGACCATCGATTTCCTGCTAACGCCACAGGCCAGTGTGCCGGAGTTGGCAGGCGTCCGAACCGCCATCCTCGGTTCACTCTGGGTTGTGGCCATCGCCGTTCTGTTCGGATTTCCCCTCGGAGTGGGGGCGGCTCTTTACCTTGAGGAGTATGCGGACAGAACGACCCGCTTCAACAAGGTCATCCAGACAAATATCAATAATCTGGCTGGCGTTCCTTCCATTATCTACGGACTCTTGGGTCTGGCGGTCTTCGTCAGGGCGCTCGAACCGCTAACATCTGGTTGTGCGCTTGGCTTTGCCGACTGCTCGACCGCCAACGGCCGTACAATCCTCTCTGCCGGGCTGACACTTGGCCTGCTGATCTTGCCGGTCATTATCATCAGCGCCCAGGAAGCGATTCGGGCCGTGCCCCCATCGCTGCGTGAGGCCAGCTTCGGTGTGGGCGCGACGAAGTGGCAGACGGTTTGGAACCATGTCCTGCCCAACGCTCTGCCGGGCATCCTGACCGGCGTCATCCTGGCGATGTCTCGCGCCATCGGTGAAACTGCGCCGCTCGTGGTGGTGGGTGCGTCGACTTTCATCACGACCGACCCCACTGGGCCCTTCTCGAAGTTCACAACGCTGCCGTCGCAGATCTATCAATGGACGACTCGTCCTCAGGCGACTTTCCTAAACATCGCCGCTGCGGCAATCATCGTCCTGCTAGTATTGCTGTTCATCCTGAATGCGACCGCAATCTTCTTGCGCAATCGTTACTCGAAGCGAACAGTTTAGGAGTAAGCTTATATGGCAAATCCAGTCCAGGTTACGAGTAGCGTTGGCGCGGGCACGTCTGCGTCCAACAATACCGGTCAGCTTGCGATGGTCACCAATGATCTGTCAGTGTTCTATGGCGATTTCCGAGCGGTTAAGGAGATCGATCTGGACATTCATCAACATGCCATTACGGCGCTCATCGGTCCGTCCGGCTGTGGGAAGAGTACGGTGCTGCGTTCGCTCAACCGGATGAACGACTTGATTCCGGTCGCGCGTGCTGAAGGACAGGTGCTGTTCCACGGCAAAAACATCTATGACCCTGATGTCGATCCGGTAGAGATTCGCCGTCGCGTGGGGATGGTATTCCAACGCCCTAATCCATTTCCCAAGTCAATCTATGAAAACGTGGCCTGGGGCGCCAAGATAAACGGCTTCAAGGGCAACAAGACAGACCTCGATGGGCTGGTCGAAGAGTCGCTGCGTGACGCCGCGATTTGGGAAGAGGTCAAGGACAAACTCGATGAGAGCGGTTACTCGCTGTCTGGTGGGCAGCAACAACGTCTATGCATTGCCCGGGCGATCGCCATCCGGCCGGAAGTGATCCTGATGGATGAACCTGCCTCAGCGCTGGACCCGATTTCCACGCTGCGCATCGAGGAGCTGATACAGGAACTCAAAAAGAACTACACTATAGTCATCGTGACACACAATATGCAGCAGGCTGCCCGCGCCTCGGACTACACCGCTTTCTTCAATATGAACAAAGACCGGGCAGGCTATCTCGTCGAATTTGGGGACACCAACGAACTCTTCACCAACCCCAAGCATGAGTTGACGGAACAATACATAACAGGTCGGTTCGGCTAGGCCAAGCGGCCCGGTTACCAAGTGGGGAGTATGTGACATGCGTGAAGCATTTGATCGTGAACTAAACCGCCTGCAAGGCGAAGTCCTGCGAATGGGTAGCGAGGTCGGCGAGAATCTGGTTAAGGTCGTAAACGCGTTCATTCAGCGCGATATGCTGACCTCTCGACTGATGATCGACGCGGACGAGTCGATTAACCAGCGTCGTATTGAGGTTGGTCTGGACTCGCTGCGGCTGATTGCCACCCAGCAGCCAGTGGCCGGCGACATGCGCACCATTGGCAGCATCCTGGAGATCGTTGGTGAGCTGGAGCGCATCCACGACTATGTTAAAGGGATCGGCAAGATCAGCATTGAATATGGCGAGAACCTGGTCCTACCGGAGCTAAAGACGATCCTGCCAGAAATGGCTGAGATCTCAGCCCAAATGTTGAGCAACTCGATGAAGGCGTTTGCCGAGCGAGACACCGAACTCGCCCTCGAAATCCCGGCGGCCGACGATCAGGTAGATGAACTATTTACAGCGTCGTACCAGGTGTTCGTCAATCACTGCATCGCGAACCCCAACGACATTCACCAGGCCAACTACCTTGAATGGGTCAGCCACAACCTGGAACGTTCGGCCGATCGGGCAATCAATATTTGCGAATGGGTAATCTACATGACGACCGGCGTCTACAAAGAGATGAGCATGGGCGAATACTCAGCCCCACCCAGAATTGGCTGATTCTCCACGTCGGGAGATAGCGATACCGACGACCGTCTCCGGCAAGGCGGGAGTTAGAAGAGCTTAAGAGAGCAATCCCTGACCGAACAAAATCGAGCCGGTGCTGTTACGATCCATCGATCATGAACAGGCACCGGCTTTCTATTTACCCTGCACTTGTCACAGTGGCCATCTGGCTACTGCTGGCCACTGTCGCCTGTTCCGGCAATCAGCGCACCCTGCCGGATGTGCTCTTCCTGAACGAAGACGCCGCCGGGGTAGCGCAGCTCTATCGACAGCAGGCGAGCTCGTCCGAGCCTGAACAAGTGACGACGATCGCAGCAGATGAACCCGGTATCGCGTTCTTTCGCCTCTCTCCCGACACAACTGCCGTTGTCTATGCCACAGAACCGCTGCCTGGCGGCAGCGAGCTGCGATTGATCGATCTCGAAAGCGGCAAGGACAGCTTGCTGTTGGCCTGCCCCGAGGCAGCGTGCAGCGAGATTGTCTGGGCACCGGACAGTCGCCGGCTGGTGTACGAGCGCCGCGATCGATCGCAGGCGGCCGCTGGTGCGCCCGCATTGTGGTGGCTCGACGCAGGGTCAGGCAGAACCGTGCCGGTGATTGCCGGCGATGAGGTTCCGGCCTATGGGGCCTCCTTCTCGCCGGATGGCCGATGGCTGGGATATGTTTCCCCGGCCCAACAGGGTGTCATCGTTGCCTCGCTGGAGGGCGACTCGCAGCGCAGCGTGGACAGCCGGACGGGCATGCCGCCTGTCTGGGCCAACGACAGCGAGCAGATGCTTGTTTCCGACCTGCATCTGGTCGTCGTTCATGGGGAAGAGGGGGACGACCACGATACGCATACGCATGAGTTTCAAACGGCTACCTTGCTGTTCAACGTCGGGAGCGACAGCGAGGAGCGTCACCTGCTAAGCCCGGAACTGCTGGTTGACGATGGTTCCCCGGTCTACTCCCCAGACGGTGAGTGGATTGTGTTTGGTCGTCGTCCAGCGAACACGGCCAGCGGCCGCCAGCTGTGGCTCATGCGGGCCGATGGGTCTGAGGCCCGTCCGTTGACGTCCGAGCCGTCTGTTCAGCATGGTGCACCGCAGTGGTCCCCGGATGGACAATGGATTCTTCACCAACGCTACGATGGCTCGGAACCGGGCACCTTGCCTTCTGTGTGGATGCTGGAGGTGGCTACAGGCACGTCCGTGCAGCTATCTGCAGCCGGGTATATGCCGGCGTGGATCGCGTCGAACTAGGCGCGTGGCTTGCGGGAGTTTGTTTGCCTAGCCCTGCAGGAGCAAGTAGACCAGGTAACTGAGGACACCAATGGTAGCGATCAGCAGCAGAGTCAGCACAATCGTCAGCGACTGATTACCTTCCTGAAGCTCTTCAACCGTGTCTACATCGTGGCCTGTTAGGTCGAACTCGTCGGGGTCCAGTGCAGCGCCCTTGGTTGTGTCAACTACGACGGACTGCACAGCGACAGGCTGGTCGCCGACGACCGGCTGCAACCATTCCGGGAGTGCCGCATCGGCGGTGACGGTAGCTACGCCCACTGCGGCAGCTGCCGCAGTCGCGCCCTCAGCCACAGCCGGGGTTGCCGCAGGTGACGCCTCCAGCATGCTGATGACGTCGGGCGGAAGGGAGTAGAATTCGGCCCACGCCCGCTCATGCCACGGGTTCAAGGCCAACGTCTTACCGAGGTAGACGGCTCGTCGCGCATCCGAATCGACCAGCTGGCTCATCAAATACCAGGCTTGATCGTTGTCTGGAGTTGCTGCCAGATAGCCAGCCAATATCTGCTGTGCTTCTTCTGTATCGCCTTTCTTGGCCATGGCAATGGCCTGGTCCAAAGGTGTGCCCATTATCTACCTCGCTCACAATCAATTATGTCAAACATTCTAGCATGGTTGAGGCGCAGAAGCGAGAGGCACGGGCGCGGATCCGCCTTAAAAGTAGTGAGTTTTAGCAGCGGCATAGAGCGGACAAGGATACCCGGCGTGCAGATCCCTGATCGCACCCATGTCGCCTGTGGGCGGGAGACCCATCTGGTTGAGCACATCGACAAGATGGCAAAGGGACAGCCCGGCCACCCCAAGAAAGCACCCGTCCAACTGGCTAACGGGCCGGAAGATCGGGTCCTGAATGCCGTAGGCACCCGCCTTGTCCATCGGCGCACCGGTGGCGACGTACTGGCTGATTTCGTTCCGGGTATACGGCCGCATGGTGACGTGGGCTGTGTGGACGCTTGTGTGCGTCTCCCTTGTACCCACGTCGACGACGGTCAGGCCGGTATGCACGTCGTGCGTTCGGTCCCGCAGCGCGAGGAGCATCGCCTCAGCTTCATCCGGTGTGTCGGGCTTGCCCAGTATCTGCCCACCCAGGGCCACGGTTGTGTCGGCGGCTACGAGGAGCAGCCGCTGGTTTTCGCCCACTCTCAACTGGGGCAGGACCGCGTTTGCCTTTCGCATAGACACAAGCGAAACATAATCTGATGGCGTAGCGGCCTCGGGGATCGTTTCATCTGCGCCGGATACGACAGAATCGAACGGCAGGCCAAGATAAGTCAGAAACGACCGGCGTCGCGGTGACTCAGAAGCGAGGATGAGTTTATATGGCGTGGGCATAGATGCACAAAAGAGACCGGTGCTTGTGCAGCGCCGGTCTCTTTTATCGTTAAAAGGTGGAGAAAGTGGGAACTACCGAATCTCGGCAGCCGCGCCAGCTTCTTCCAGCGACTTCTTGGCCTCTTCGGCCGCTTCCTTGCCGGTGCCTTCGAGTACGGTGCCCATACCCTCGACCACTTCCTTGGCCTCTTTCAGGCCCAGGTTGGTCAGAGCGCGGACTGCCTTAATGACCTCGATCTTCTTGGCGCCGATATCGGTCAGCACAACGTCGAACTCAGTCTTCTCTTCTTCTTCTTCGGCAGCGGCGGCGCCAGGCATCATGCCGGGCATCATACCCATGGCCATCGGCGCGGCGGCGCTAACGCCCCAGGCCTCTTCCAGTTTCTTCGTCAGTTCGGCCGCTTCCAACAGAGTAAGCTGGCCCAGTTCTTCCACAATCTTGTCTAAATCTGCCATGATAAATAATCCTCCGATTGAGGGGGCCACGTAAGCCCCACTATGTTAGTAAGGCTACGCGGCTTCGGCCGCACTTTCTTCGCTTCGCGAGTAGGCGTCGACAACGTTGACGACCTGACGGACACCACTGCCAAGAACCGAAGCAATGTTCTGGGCAGGTGCACCGAGCAACCCGATGATCTGCGCACGCAGCTGATCGAGTGACGGCAGGTCGGCAAGGGCTTCGATCTCGGCTACGGACAACATCTGTCCGCCCATGATTCCGCCCTTAATGACCAGATGGTCGTTCGCTTTCGCTGCTTCGGTCAATGCCTTTGCCAACGACGGAATCTCCGCCATGGCAAAACCGGTGGCCAGCTGGCCATTGAGAAAATCTTCCGGTACTTCCTGGTCGCTTTGGACCAGCGCCGTATAGAGCAGCGTATTTTTGGTTACACTGAACTGTCCGCCAGCCTCGCGCACTTGATCGCGCAGCGCTTCCATGTCCTTGACCGTCAAACCGGCGTATTCCGCCAGGATAAGGGCCCGACTTTGCTCAATCAGCTCCTTGTATTCAAGTACAAGCTGGTCTTTGCGCTTCTTTGAGATTGCCAAAGGCTTCACCTCCTTTAGGATGATAAGGGAACAAAAAAAGTCCCCATGCCGACCGGCATGAGGACTTGCGTTACAAATCAGTGACAACACAGGGTTGCCAACGTTTGGTGCAAGATTCCCCACCTCGGCCGGACAAATTAAGATGAGACTTGCTCATCTCCGGCTGTCTATGGTAGAGACAGCTTGATTAATTTCCTGGGTAGCTTACCGTTAAACCTCCGACAGGTCAAGACGGATGCCGGGGCCCATCGTGTTCGCTAATGTGACGCGATGGATATAGGTACCCTTGGTCGCTGCAGGGCGAGCCCGCTTGATGGCCGATAACAGCGCTTCCAGATTCTCCTGAAGCTGCTCTTCAGTGAAGCTGGCCTTGCCGATGGGGGAGTGGATATTGGCCGTCTTGTCGACCCGGAACTCCACACGTCCCGCCTTCGCCTCTTCGATAAGACGAGGCAGATCTTCGGCCGGCGCAACGGTGCCGGCACGTGGATTGGGCATTAGCCCACGGGGGCCAAGCACACGACCCAGACGGCCGACCTTACCCATCATCGAGGGAACGGCGATGGCCACATCGAAATCTGTCCACCCGTCCTGAATCTGCTTGATGACTTCGTCGTCGGCGACTACATCGGCGCCGGCTTCCTTGGCCGCCGCCGCATCTTCACCTTCGGCAAAGACCAGAATGCGGACCGACTTGCCCAGCCCATGCGGCAGCACAACAACGTCACGGACCTGCTGGTCGGCGTGGCGCGGATCCACACCCATGCGCATATGAACTTCAACCGTGGGGTCGAACTTGGTAAAGGCGGTTTCCTTGATCAGCTTGATCGCCTCCTCTCGCGAGTAGGTGGAGTCATGATCAATCTTGGCCGCTGCTTCCCGATACTTACGTCCTCGTTTTGGCATTTTGCTCTCCTCGTGGTCCAGACGAACAACCCGGGTTGGGTGTGTTCTCCCACGTGACGCCGGATCAGATGACCCGACTACGCTTCAACAATAATTCCCATGCTCCGCGCCGTGCCTTCGATAATCTTCATGGCGCTTTCGACGTCCTGAGCATTGAGGTCCTTCATCTTGATCTCCGCGATTTCGCGGACCTGGTCTTTTGTGACCCGTCCAACCTTCTCGCGATTCGGTTCCGAAGAGCCCTTGTTCACGTTGGCCGCCTTCTTCAGCAAATCGGCGGCAGGGGAGGTCTTCAGGATGAAGTTGAAGCTGCCATCCTGGTAAATGGTGATCTCCACCGGCACAACCTGTCCCACCATCGCCGACGTCTTGGCGTTGTACTCTTTGCAGAACTGCATCAAGTTGACGCCGTGCGGGCCGAGAGCGGTACCGACGGGCGGGGCAGGGTTTGCCTTGCCGCCCTGAATCTGAATCTTTACAAGTGCCTTAACTTTCTTTGCCATCTAATTTCTTACTCCTGGAGTCCAAGCGCTCTCACTGATGTGACAAGCTCCTCCGGCTAAAACTGCGCTACACTTTCTCGACGTGCAGGAAATCGAGCTCAACCGGTGTTTCCCGGCCGAAGAACGACACCATCACACGGACCTTGGCCTTCTCCGCATCAATCTCAGCGACTGTGCCAATAAAATCGGCAAAGGGTCCGGTGCCAATACGTACTTTTTCGTTAATCTGGAAGTCAAACTTGACCTTGGGGGCCTCGGCCTCCATGCGGTTCATGATCTTCGCCACTTCGTCTGGGCGCAGGGGCGTCGGTTCGTTGCCCATGCCCACGAATCCGGTGACGCCGGGTGTGTTACGGACGGCGTACCATGACTCCTCAGACAGGATCATTTGCACCAGGATGTAACCAGGGAAGACGCGACGTTCGACCGTCTTACGCTTGCCTTCCTTGATCTCGATCTCTTCCTCGGTAGGGACGACCACATCAAAGATGTAGTCTTGCATGTCCATGCTCTCGATCCGCTGTTCAATGCTGTGGCGGACCTTGTTCTCGTACCCGGAATAGCAATGGATGACATACCAGGCGCGATCGTCCGTAGCCTCCAGCGCATCCAGATCCAGAATTGGCTTGGGTGCTTCCTCGTCAGCCTCTTTGGCTGGTGAAGCTATCGTGTCGACAATCTCTTCTGTATCTTCCAGGATGCTGTTTTCTGTATCCATACTTGACAGCCTAGATTCCTACAAGGCTTTCGATCAGGAATCGAATGCCATTGGAGAAAACAGAGTCAACGGCCCACAGGAAGAACGCAAAGGCAGCCGTAACGGCTAAGACAATCGCCGTTAGACGCCACGCTTCTTCCCTTGTAGGCCAGACGACCTTCCGAATTTCGCCCCGTGTTTCGCGAATATAGCGCGAAAGCGAGCTTTCCTGGTCTTTTGTATCAGCTTTGTTTGCCACTATCTGAATCCTTTGCTTAAGGCTGGAAGAGGCTGGCCGAGAGCGCCAACCTCTTCAAATCACTTTACAGGGGGTGCAGGAATCGAACCCGCAGCCTACGGTTTTGGAGACCGTCGCTCTGCCAATTGAGCTAACCCCCTATGGATAAACGGCCTTAGCGTGTTTCCCGATGCACGCGAACTTCGCGGCACCGTGGGCAGAACTTGTTCAGCTCCAGGCGATTCGGATCGTTACGCCGGTTCTTTTCGGTAATGTAGTTTCTTTCTTTGCACTCTGTGCACGCGAGCGTGATGTGAGTGCGAACGGCTTTCTTGGCCATATGTAGCTACCTTAGGGCGAGGGCGGAAGATCTCCTCCGCCCTCGCCTCGAAATCAACCTATTTGTCCAGGATTTCGGTGATGACACCGGCGCCGACGGTCAGGCCACCTTCGCGAATGGCGAAGCGGCTGCCCTCTTCCAACGCCACCGGCGTGATCAGCTCCACTTCCAGGTTCACGTTGTCGCCCGGCATAACCATCTCCACGCCGTCCGGCAGCGTAATCGCTCCGGTCACATCCATCGTGCGGATGTAGAACTGCGGCCGGTAACCCGGGAAGAACGCCTTATGCCGTCCGCCCTCGTCCTTGCGCAGCACGTACACCTCGCCCATGAATCGCTTGTGCGGGGTGATGCTGCCCGGCTTCGCGAGCACCTGGCCACGCTCCACGTCGTCCCGCTGGATACCACGCAGCAGCAGTCCGGCGTTGTCGCCCGCCTCGGCCGCGTCCAGCTCTTTGTGGAACATCTCCACGCCCGTCACCACTACCTTGCGGATCTCTTCGGTCAGCCCGACGATCTCCACTTCCTTGCCCTTCTCCATGATCCCGCGCTCGACCCGGCCCGTCACCACCGTGCCGCGACCCTTGATCGAGAACACGTCTTCCACCGGCATCAGGAACGGCTTGTCCGTCTCGCGCTCCGGTGTCGGAATGTACTCGTCCACCACCCGCATCAGCTCCCAGATCGGCGCGTACTCCGCTGCGTCCGGGTCGTCCCCGCCTTCCAGCGCCTGCAGCGCGCTTCCGCGCACAATCGGCGTCTCGTCGCCCGGGAACTCGTAGCTGTCCAGCAGCTCGCGCAGCTCAAGCTCCACCAGCTCCAGCAGCTCTTCGTCGTCCATCATGTCGACTTTGTTCAGGAAGATGACCATCGCCGGCACTTCTACCTGACGCGCCAGCAGTACGTGCTCCCGCGTCTGCGGCATCGGCCCGTCCGGCGCGGCTACCACCAGGATAGCCCCGTCCATCTGCGCCGCACCCGTGATCATGTTCTTGATGTAGTCGCGATGTCCCGGGCAGTCCACGTGCGCGTAGTGACGGTTCTCCGTCTCATACTCCACGTGGGCGATCGCGATCGTGATGCCACGCTCCCGCTCTTCCGGCGCGTTGTCGATCTGGTCGAACGCCGAAAAGTCGGCCCAGCCCTTCAGCGACAGCGTCTTGGTGATCGCCGCCGTCAATGTCGTCTTGCCGTGGTCGATGTGCCCGATCGTCCCCACGTTCACATGCGGTTTATCTCGATTAAATTTCTCGGCCATTGCTTTGGTACCCTCTACTATGATATATCGTAAACGCTGGCTCCCACCATCTGCTCAGCCGCCAGAAGGCCGCTGCCTGACTCGGAGTTCGCTATCCACTTCTGAAACTGACAAAATCGCCCCACCATCTGTACTACCAGAAGCTGGGGACCTAAGCCCACGATGGGATTTGAACCCATGACCTCATTCTTACCAAGAATGCGCTCTGCCGCCTGAGCTACGTGGGCAAATCTAAAGGAGATGCATCGGGGGACTGCTCCAAAGAACAGTCCCTGTCGATGACAGTGGGCCAGGTAGGACTCGAACCTACGAAGGCGTTACGCCAGCGGATTTACAGTCCGCCCCCTTTGCCACTCGGGACACTGACCCAGGAATTGCGCTAACTTGCCGGCCGCTTCACGTTGCTCTACCTGCAAGTTGTCCGCAGAGCCGACGATGGGAGTTGAACCCATAACCTATGCTTTACAAGAGCATTGCTCTGCCTATTGAGCTACGTCGGCAGACGAGTTAGATATTGCCGCTCATATAAATGTGCTTCGCGGTGCACAGGCAGCACTGCCTATGCACTCTGCTAGAGTGCTCATTGAGTATAGCAGTTGCCACCGATTCGTCAACCACTTTCGCAGGCTTTTGGCGTCTTCCAATGTATTTCATATGATTGGATAGGCATGCCTGCCACACATTAATTGAAAAGGACGGATTGGCGATATGCTCCACCCCAACTTACCAACTATACTCTGTTTGGCCAGTTACTTCAAAGGGAGTTCGTTTCTCGTTGGCGCCAGGGAAGCCGGCGCCAACGTGCTGCTGCTGACGCGCGACAACATCGCCGGGGAGCCGTGGCCACGAGACCAGATTGACGAGCTGCATACGATGCCCGATTTGCGCCGCAGGCCGGATATCTTCTATGCTGTTAGCTACCTGGCCCGTTCCCGCCCGATCGATGCGATTGTGCCGCTGGATGATTACGATGTAGAGACCGCGGCAGCTCTGCGCGAGCATTTGCGTCTGCCTGGATTGGGCGACTCGGCCGCGCGGCTGTTCCGCGACAAGCTGGCCATGCGCCAGGCGGCCGAAGCTGCAGGCATCCCGGTGCCCCCTTACTCGCCAGTCTTCAGTCACCGCCGCCTTAACGCGTTCATGGACCGTGTTCCGCCGCCCTGGGTGCTCAAGCCGCGCTCGGAGGCGGGCGCAATGGGCATCAAGAAAGTCAACAGCAAGGACGAAGTGTGGCAATGGCTGGACCAGTTAGGCGATGAGCAGTCGTTTTTCCACCTTGAGAAGTACGTTCCCGGCGACGTTTTTCACGTTGATTCGCTCGTCTACGACCATGAGATCCTGTTTGCCCAGCCCCACCAATATCCCCGACCGCCCATGAACGTGGCCCACGATGGCGGCGTCTTCGCTTCGCGCAGCTTGCCGGTCGATGAAGATCCTGGCCAGGCGCTGCTGGCGGCCAATGAGAAGCTGCTGACATCGTTCGGGCTGGGGCACGGCGCAACCCACGCCGAGTTTATACGCGGGGAAGACGGGACGTTCTACTTCCTGGAGACGGCCGCTCGCGTCGGTGGGGCAAACATCGAGCAGTTGGTCGAAGCGGCGAGCGGGCTGAACCTCTGGGGCGAGTGGGCGCGCATGGAAGTGGCGCTGGCTGAAGACAAGCCGTACACGGTCATGCCGATCTCCGACCTCTACGCCGGCATCCTCGTCTGTCTTGCCCGACAGGAGTACCCGGACATGAGCGGCTACACCGATCCGGAGATCGTCTACCGGATCGAAAAGCGCCACCACGCCGGTTTGGTCGTCGCTTCGGACGACCCTGGGCGGGTGGCGCAGCTGCTGGATGAGTACGCTGAGCGGTTCGGCCAGGATTTCCTGGCAGTCATGCCGCCGCTCGATAAACCGCCAGTCTAGACCTGGTACTCTTGCCGGTATTGGGCAATGTTGGCCCGAACGGTTTGGCGTTGGGCCAGCACGGTGCGTGCCGGCTGGGCCAACTGCTCGGCGTAGGTGAGGTCAACCTGGGTAGCTTGGGCGGCTGTTGCCCGGCTGCGGGCGATGACCTGCTCGCGCACCGGCTTGATCAATGTGCGCTGCAGTCGAGGCTCACCCTCTTCGCGGGCCAGCCAGACGTCGAGCGGTTGGGCGATGTTGGTGTCCAGTCCGCTAATCGTGTGGGGCATTTCGGCAATCAACACCGTTAGCGCCGACATCAGCCCGGCGGCCTTTTCCCCAACGCCGAACGGGAGCCAACGCTGCAGGGAGGCGAACCACGCTTCGAGCATCTCAAAGAAGTCGCCTGCGCGCTCCACCGCTTCCTGGAGCATGAGCTCTACCTGGCCATAAAAGCCGTCAACCTTCTCTGCCTGAGCCGCCAGCCATTGACGGCCGTTATCGAGCAGCGGCAGGTGTGCTTCCACGTCGGCCAGCGCCAGTTCTCCAGCCGCCAGACCCTCATCCAGCTCCGGCGCTAGCCCGAGCATGTCGCCTATCGACGTGCCCAGCGCAGTCAGACCATTTTCCACGACCTCGCCCGGGTCAATGTCGTCGAGCTGTTCGTAGAGCGCCACCAGTCCGGCCAATACGCCGATGCGCTGGTTGGCACCGTCCAGTTCGAGAGAAAGGTTCTCTACCGTTGCCTGATTGCCCAGTTCGTTCTGCTGGAAAGAAGACAGCTCCAGCTGAAGGGCATCCACCTGGGCACGAAGCTGCATGTTCTCGGCCTGTGACTGGGCCAGCTGGCCCATCAGAGCCTCCGGTTCGGCCGCCTGCGCCAGTACTGGCTGCACTGGCATGGCGGCTGACGCGCTGCTGATGGACGGCGGCGGGTTGGCCGGCATAAACGGGGCCGACGTTGCCGACGGCAGTGCAGTAATTGTGTAATCGGTTGGCCGCGACCTCAGGAAAGCTGCTGCACCGCCCCCAAGAGCGGTCGCACCCACAGCGGTCAGGGCCGCCGCGCGCAAGAATTCCCGGCGATTGATGCCACGTTGATCTTCCATAGAGTTGTTACTCCTTCGCGAGAAACTCCCGGATCCAGCGCTCATATAGGTTGTCAGGAACGCGCGGATCTGACGTTACATTGCCTAGCAATCAGGTAGCCTGCATGAATAGCCTGGCTGCTTGCACTGTCTATACGGGGATGTTCGGTGCAGGTTGCAATCCTATTCAGAACTGTAATCGTAGCCAAATTGTTTCAGCAGCCGCTCATCGCGCCGCCAGTCCGGCTGCACTTTGACCCACAGGTCGAGAAAGACCTTGCTGCCAACCAACTCCTCGATCTCTTTGCGCGAGGCGGTGCCAATATTCCGGAGTTGTTGTCCACCCTTGCCAATGACGATCCCTTTGTGATTGGAGCGTTCGACAAAGATGTCGGCATTGATGTAGATGGTGCCGTCGTCCCGCTCTTTGTACTCTCTTACAACCACTGCCGTGCCGTAGGGGATCTCTTCCTGAAGCTGGATCATCAACTGCTCGCGAATCAACTCCGCGGCGATGTTGCGGATGTAGACATCGGTAACCTGGTCGGCGGGGTAGTAGCGTGGCCCCTCCGGCAGCCCGTCGACCAGCGCCTCCAGAACCTGGGGCACGCCGTCGCCTTGCAACGCTGAGAGATGCATCCACTGTGCAGTCGGCAGCAGCTGGCGATATGCTTCGGTGTGCATCAGCGCGTCACCCGGCGAGACCTGATCGATCTTGTTCAGTCCCAGGATCACCTTGCGATCGGGCGGGAGTTGGCTCAGGACGGCCGCAATTTCTCGGTCCCCCGCACCAGGCAGCTCGGTTGTGTCGACCAGCCACAAGACCACATCCGAGTCATGCAGGGTGTCGGAGGCGGCCGACAGCATGTACTCATCCAGCTTGTGGCGCGCCTTGCGGACAATGCCGGGCGTGTCGACAAACACCATCTGATAGTCGGGCCTGGTGATGATGCCCAACTGCCGGACGCGTGTCGTTTGCGGTTTGGGCGAAACGGCGGCGATCTTCTGCTCCATCAGCGCGTTCATCAAGGTGCTCTTGCCGACATTCGGCCGCCCTGTCAGCGCGACAAAGCCTGATCGGTGACCCTCAGGCACTTCATACGGTGTACCAGGGTCGCTTTCAATTTCAATTGGGTCCCGGTCAGGGGGGGTGTTGTCATCCATAGTTCCTCGCAATGCGCTCCAGCTGGCGTAAAGTCCAATGTGGTCTTTCGTCGCGTAACAAAGGTAAGGCGACGCGGGCTGCTCTCAGGTCGGCAAAGTCGATGTCGGCGACCAGCAGATCGGGTTCCATCGCCGGCCCCTCAGCCAGCAAGTCGCCGTGCGGGCCGAACAGCGTCGCGTTCCCCCAATAGGTCAGTCCATCTTCCATCCCGGTCCGGTTGACATGGGCGACAAACGAAGTCAATTGGCCGGCATAGTTCTTCAGCATATTGTTGACGCGATCGGCCGTCGTCACGCCGACCTCTGCCAGGCCATGTTCAACCGAGGCGGAGATCATGATCAACAACTCCGCCCCATCCAGCCAGAGCAAGTAGGGCAGGCTCATGTGCCAGAAATCCTCGCAGATGAGCAGTCCGATGCGGCCGAAGCGCGTGTCAAACGGCTGTACCTGGTCACCCTGCGCGAAATATCGACCCTCGTCGAACAGGCCGTAGGTGGGCAAGTACACTTTCCGGTGACGGTGGACAAGCTGCCCGTCAGACCAGTAGCCCGCGCAAATGTAGTGGTGACCGCGATCATCTACCTCGACAAAGCTGGCCACAATGTCCAGGGTGCGGCTGGCGTTGGCCAAAGGGGCCAGCACAGGCTCGTCCGTCTCCAGGTGCAGGGCCACATCGAACGCCTGCTCTCGCAGACGGTAGCCTGTCAGGGACAGCTCAGGAAAGATGAGCAGCTCGACGCCGGCATGCTGCGCCTGCTCAGCGGTCGCCAGATGCGTGGCCAGGTTGGCGGCGACATCTCCAAGTTGGGGGCTGATTTGGGCCAGTCCAAGGCGGGTGGGCATAAGTCGCCATTCTACCAGACGGCCGCCTGGATTCCTAGCCGGGCGAAGCTGCCACCCGGCCTCCATCCCTGCGCATAGTCACCAGCAGAGAGATTGCACTCACAAAGGCGATCCCGCCATCGACCAGCATTCCCACCGGCACCGCGCCGATCGAGACTGCCCACTCCCCACGAAACGGGCCGACAGCGAGCGCAACACTGCTGAGCAGTAGCAGCGTCAGCCAGAAGACGGCCAACGGGGGCCAACGCCGTAGGGCAGCCAGAGCCACGCCGGCGACGCCGAGCGAGAGCAGCGCCCCTGCCAGCTGCACCTGATAGCGGACAGCCATCACGCCAAAACTGTCGGGCAGGTCGCCAGTCAGCAGACCGGGCAGCCCTTCACGGCCATAGGCGCACCCGTCGAACCAGCAGGCAGACCAGAACGCAGCTACGACGATCGCCAATCCCGGTGCGATGACGCCCGCATACTCGGCGAACGGCCGCTTGCCAAGGCGGCACCAGCTGTAGAAGGCGAGCAGTCCGGCTATCAGGGCTGCCTGATGGTTGACTCCACCCAGCCAGACTCGCCATGCCTCGTCGGGATGCTCGGCGAAGTAGGGGGCGTTCAACCACACGAACACGACGCGACCGATGACAAGCCCGGCAAGCGCTGCCCAGAGGACGCCGTCCAACCAACCGGTCAGGCCGCGGCGACGCGCCAACCATGCGGTCAGGCCAAGCGCGATCAGGCAACCCACGCCGGCGACGACGGCATAGCTATAGAGGAAGAAGGGGCCATATCGGGCCAGAATCGGGACCATAGGCAACCAAGCATAGCGGAGTTGGACCATTCTCCCAATGAAGCGGAAGGAGCTGCCCACGCCTTCCGGCGGCCGCGCGGGCGAGTTGCGATGCGCGGAGTTCGGCGTACAATTGACAGTGTTGACCACGGTGAGGGGCGATTCGCACCTTAGCGTTAGGGAGTATCCACGTGACCAAGCTGACTGAGCCACCCAGCGCCATAATGGAGCCGCGCAAGCACATTGCGCTGGTCGCCCATGACAACAAGAAGGACGATCTGCTCGAGTGGGCAGCCTACAATCTGGACAGCCTGACGCAGCACGATTTATACGCGACAGGCACAACCGGTGCGGTGCTCAGCGAAGCACTCGACATCCCGGTCACACGCATGCAAAGTGGTCCACTCGGTGGTGACCAGCAGCTTGGGGCGATGATCGTCAGCGGTGAGGTCGACTGCCTGATCTTCTTTTTCGATCCGCTGGAAGCGCAGCCGCACGACCCGGATGTACGTGCCCTGCTGCGAATCGCGGCCGTTTGGAACATCCCGGTGGCGACCAACCGGGCGACCGCCGACTTCCTGATCAGTTCGCCGCTCATGTCGCAATCGTACGAGCGGAAACTGACCGACTATCAGGATTACCGTAATCGCATGGCCACCAAACGTTTTCTGCCCGACTGAAGGCCGGGATTACGATCCGACCTGTCTGACTGCCAAGGAGCTAAAATGGATATTGCTGTTTTGCCGCTGGATCCCGAGACACGGCGCATGCCCCCGGAAGGCGATCTTGGATTCTGCCAATACTTCGCCAACCGGATGTTCACCCAGCGTTACGCCGCTGACCGGGGATGGTATGATGCCCGCATCGAACCGTATGCGCCGTTTATGATGGACCCGTCCACGGCGTCGCTCCATTATGCGCAGATGATCTTTGAGGGCCTCAAGGCGTATCGTCGTCCGGATGGCAACATCAATCTCTTCCGGCCTTGGGACAATATGGAGCGGTTCAACAACTCGGCCCGTCGGATGGCGATGGCCACCGTCGACGCCGAGGAGCATCTGGCGGCCATCGTCAAGTTGATCGAGTTTGAAGAAGAGTGGGTGCCTTCCGACCCCAACACGTCGCTCTACATTCGTCCGACCATGATCGCCACCGAGGAAGCGTTGGGTGTCAAGGCCAGCCAGGCGTATCTACACTTTGTCATCATCGGTCCGGCCGGGGCATACTTCAAGGAAGGATTCAGTCCGGTACCCGTGCATATTTCGCATGAGTACGTGCGCGCCGTGCGGGGTGGGGTTGGGGAAGCCAAGACGGGCGGCAATTACGCAGCCAGTCTGTTTGCGGGCGAAGAGGCCCGCAGCCGGGGCTACTCGCAGGTGCTCTGGCTCGACGCCGTGGAGCGCCGGTACGTCGAGGAAGTGGGGGCGATGAACATCTGCTTTGTCTACGGAGGCGAGCGCATTGTGACACCGCCGCTAACCGGCAGCATCCTGCCCGGAGTCACCCGACGCTCGGTCATCGAGCTGGGCCGCGACCTCGGCTACGAAGTAGCGGAGGAGATGGTTGATGTGGATGAGATGATCGCCGACCTGAAGTCAGGGGCGATTACCGAAGTGTTTGGCTGCGGCACGGCAGCCGTCATCTCGCCGGTCGGCAAGCTTGGCTATCGCGACGAGGCGATGCTGGTCAACAACAACGAACCAGGGCCGGTCGCCGAGCGCCTGTTCCACGAATTGACCGACATCCAGCACGGGCGTATTCCCGACCGCTTCAACTGGACCTACCAGATAGAGGTCAATGGTTCATAACCAGCCGAAGGCCGGCCTCTGTCCGGCAGCTGTCGCAAGAACCCGCTCATCCTTGAGCGGGTTCTTGCGTGAATGGCAGCTAAGGTAGCCTGGTTCAGGCGAGGTTCAGCGTCCCTTCGTATTTGGTGGCCCGGTTGACCACGAAAGCGACGATGCCAAGGAGCAAGACGATCAGCAGGCTGAGGATGGCCAGCTCCGGCCACACATCGGCGAAAGTCGCGTTGTGTTGGGTGACCTGTACCACCGGGTCGATCAGGTAGTAGGTCGGGAAGATGCGGCCGATCCATTGCGGAATCTGTGGGAACAGATAGATCAGCGCCGGGGCGTAGAGCAGCAGCCCGCCCGCCTTGGTGATCGTGAACAGCGTATTGATGTCCTTGACGTAAGCGCCCAGAAGGATGCCCAGCAGCGCTGAGAAGGTAGCTCCCAACGCCAGTATCAGGACCAGCAGACCGGGTTCATTGCCAAATGCCTGGTTCAGTACGAGCGTCACGATACCCATGACCATGCTGAGGATAATGCCGAGTAATGCTTTGGAGGCCAACACTTCGCTGACGGTCGCCGGCGTGATCGTGACTGCCTGCAATGTCCGTTTCTGCTTCTCTTCAACCAGCGAGGTTGCCGGCACCATGGTGCCACCCAGCACAACCGTCACCAGGACGATAAACGGCAGCAGCCGCTCTTTCCAGGTCAATCCTTCGCCATCGCCAAGGATAATCGTTTCGACCTCAACCGGCAGTTCCTGGCCCGCAATCTCGCGCACAAATGTGCCGAGGGCTGTGCCAATGACGACCCGGTTGCTCATCGTGCTTTCGCCCCAGGTGAAGGCAGTCAACTCGACCGCGCGGCCGTTATGGACGCGCCGGTCGAACCGGTCCGGCAGGGCCACACCGACATCGACCGCGCCGGCGGCAACCGCTTCGCGCAGCGCTGCTTCGTCAGCGAATCGCTTCACCTCCAGCGATACGCGCTCCTCAGCGAGGGCTACCAGCTGCGAATCACCCGCGTCCGCCACGCCCAGGCGAGCCTGGCCGGTGAAGATGGTTCCAAACAGCAGGTTGATAATCAGGGTGAAGAGTACGGGGACCACGAGGACCATGATTACAATGACGTTAGTCAGGCCGCCAGAGATTTCCCGACCGAGCAAAATCGCTACGCGTCTGAGGTTCATACCATTCTCCTTCTGAGCATAACAATGCCCAGCGCGCCAAACAGCAGCCCGAAAAGCCCCAGGATGACGAGATTGGTCCAGACATCCGCCCAACCCGCGCCAAAGTTGATCACCAGATGAACGGTGTCGACCAGATAGTACGAGGGAATCAACTGGATCCAGCCGCTGGTGATGCCTGGCAGAAACAGGACCAGGGCCGGAATGGCCAGAACGACGATGGCCAGCATGCCCCAGGCCAGCACCGACATCATATCACCGGCCATCGATGCCACCAGGAAGCCGATCCCTGTCACCAATATTGCGCCGAGGAGCAGCGTGACAAGCATCAGAAGTGGTTCGTTTCGCAAGCCCCCCGTCAGCAGCATCAACAGGACAATCTGGGAGAACGCCAGTCCAACGCCGAACAACCCTTTGCTGAGAAACAGATCTAAAACCGATACCGGCGTAATCAACAGCGCCCGCATCGTTCCGGACTCAATCTCCATGGTGATCAGGCTGGCCAGCCCGAGCGTCTCCAACATAAGCACAAAGACCGCCAGCATGGGCAGCATCCGGCTGCGCGGCGGAATCTGCTGGCCGGCCATATCGACGCCCAGCACTTCCTCCGTCGCCTCCAGATAGAGCGGGCTGCCGGTCAGCATGAAGGCGAATTCGCGACCCATCAACGTGTAGATGTCCTGAAACTCAGCCGGTACATCGGGCGTCAGATAGACGCGCATCTCCGGCAGTTCGCCCCGGCTGGTACGCCCGGCCAGGTTCTCCGGCAAGGCAAGCCCGACCGGGAAGTCACCACTTTCTACAGCCTGTCGCAGCGCCGCTTCGGAGTCGACCAGTCGGATCTCCAGCCCATCCTCACTCATCTCCTCAACAAAGTCCGCGGGCACGTCAGGAGCGAACAGCGCCATTTCGAGCGTCTCATCGACGGTGGACGGCAGTAGATAGAATATCGCCACGTACGCCACCAGTCCCAGGACGGTAATCAACGCGAAGAATTGGTTGGAGAAGTACAGGCGGGCATCCTTGGATACAAGGGTGCCTATCAGGGCACTGTGGCTCATACCAACCCCCGCCCGGTAATCTCGATGAAGATATCTTCCAAAGTCGCCTCTTCACTGTGCACGGTCACGACCCGTTCGTTGGCGAACATTGCTTCAACCGCTTCTGGCGTACCCGGTTCGTCGAGCACGACCTCGCGCTCTTCGAGCAGACCGTCGGCTGTTTGCACTTCCAGCCGCAGGATGCGCTTGCCGTACTGCTGCTTGAGCGCATGCGGCGTGTCGAGGGCCACGATCTGCCCCCGGTCGATGAACGCCACCCGGTCGGACAGCTTGTCTGCCTCCGCCATGTCGTGGGTGGTCAGGAAGACGGTCGCCCCTCGCGCCTGCTCCTCGGCGATGATCTGGCGGATGGAAACGGCCGACGCCGGGTCGAGGCCGTCTGTCGGCTCGTCCAGAAACAGGATTGCCGGCTCGTTGATCAGCGTGCGGGCCACCATGAGGCGCTGCTTCATGCCTTTCGAGTAAGTCTCGACCTTGTCCTTGCCGCGCTCGTCAAGACCGACCCGTTCCAGCCAGGGCCCTGCCTGGAAGCCGCGCAGGCCGAACAGGCGGGCGAACAGCTTCAGGTTGTCCGCACCGCTCATCTGCTCGTACAGATTGGTCATCTCAAAGCAGACGCCGATGTGACCCTGAATCTCGTTGACATGGTCGGCCACATTGCGACCGAGCAGCATGGCGACGCCGTCCTGTGGGCGCATTTGTCCGGTCAGCATCTTGATTGTCGTCGACTTGCCTGCGCCGTTCGGCCCCAGGAAGCCCAGTACTTCGCCGGGGGCGACTTCAAAGCTGATATGGTCGACGGCCGTTAGCTCACCATACCGGTAGGTGAGTTCGTTGGCGACGATGGTGGGGCTGGTCATGGGTACTCCTGTGCCCGATGGATCCGGGAGTCAATTCTCCCGGAGGTGGCCGAGCGATGGCTGGCCGCATCATCTTCTATTATGCCCGGATTCTGGCCGCTGCTCAAGCGAGTCGCGTCAGATAATCGTATCCTGCAGAGGGGCCGCCCCCGAGTGCCGCCTGCCCTATGCTGCGCGAATTTGACAGCAAGCTGGTAGTTTCTGGCAGAGCGGACTGCTACACTTGTCGGTGGAGGTATGTATTTTATGCACCAAGTAGCTATCCTGGGCGTCGGGCAGGTGCCTGTGCGCGAACACTGGGATATGTCCATACGCGATCTGGCTGTCGATGCCTCTCGTGCCGCCATGGAAAATGCGGGTCTTGAGAAGGTCGACGCCATCTATGTCAGCAATATGACCAGTGACCTGGTCAACGACCAACGCCATCTGGGCGCGCTGGTAGCCGATCATCTCGGATTATGGGGTGTGGAGGCGGTCAAGCTGGAGGCTGCCTGCGGGTCGGCCGGTTCGGCCATGCGGCAGGGCATCCTTGCCGTGGCCAGCGGCGACGTTGAGCACGTTCTGGTTGTCGGCGTGGAAAAGCTGACCGAGACTCCGGGCAGCGAGACAACGGCCGCTCTGGCAACGGCCGCCGACGCCGACTATGAGATTGAACAAGGCATCAGCTTCGTGGGCCTGAACGCGCTGATCATGCGCCGGTATATGCACGAGTACGGCTACGCCCATAATGACTTCGCCCCCTTTGCCATGACCGCCCATGCAAACGCCACCGGCAACCCGAATGCGATGTTCCGGTATGCGATTGATGAGGCCGACTACGCGTCCGGCCGTCCGGTCGCGGCTCCGATCAGCCTGTACGACGCCTCGCCGATTGGCGACGGGGCGGCGGCGCTCATCCTGGGGCGAGCGGAGAAAGCCCCTCAGGCAGTTCGCGTAACCGGCTCGGCAGCAACGACCGATACGCTGGCCGTCCACGACCGGGAGAACGTCCTGTGGCTCAAGGCGGCCGAAGAGTCAGCCCGCCGCGCCTATGCCCAGGCCAGAGTCGGCCCCGAAGATATCGATCTCTTTGAACTTCACGACGCCTTCAGCATCATGGCTGCCCTCTCGCTTGAGGCGTGCGGGTTTGCCGCGCCTGGCACGGGCGTTCGGCTGGGCCTGGACGGAGATATTCAACTGGGCGGCCGTATCCCCATCGCGACCATGGGCGGCCTTAAAGCGCGGGGCCATCCTGTTGGTGCGACCGGCCTGTACCAGTTGGTTGAGGCCACGCTGCAGCTGCGCGGCGAGGCAGGCCGGCAGCAGATCGATGGCGCGCGCGTTGCCATGACCCAAAACATTGGCGGCAGCGGCGCGACGATCACCACCCACATCCTGGAGAAGCCAGGCAGCTAATCCCTGTCACCCGAACCTTCGCTTCTGTTCGCAAGACGAGCAGCGGCATGAGTGGCCCCCATCTACTATAATGGGGGCCATGTCGTTTGAGAGTCACCGTCACGAGCTGCAGGAGCAGTTTCGCCGCCAGCAGGTCTTTGCCACCGAGTATTCACCCCTCTATGCTTTTATCTTTGGCACGGTCGCCGGCTGGTTGGAGCATAACGGACGCGACCCGTTGGTCGTGTGGTTGGTCGAGACTACCGCAGAGCGACCGGCATTCGATGTTACCCTGCTGTTGATGGCGGGCCTGCACCGTCTGGTGCTGTCCGGTGACGCCGCCTCACGTGAGCTGGCGGGCGCCTATGCAACCGCGGGTGGCTCGTTTCCGGCATCGTCCGCCGCACAGGCCCATCTCGCCGACGCACTGTACGATACCATGAAGGCTCGCCAGGCTGTGCTGGGGGAGTTTTTGCAGACCGGTCGAGTGCAGACCAACGAGACAGCGCGAGGTCTGGCGTGGCTGCTGCCCGCGCTGTGGACCGGCTGGCGTGAGGTGCACCTTGTTGAGTTGGGAGCGAGCGCCGGCTTGAACCTGGTCGCTGAGCAGCGAGGTTATCTGGTGGCGAGCAATCAGGACAGCGAAGGCCCGACGCTTCAACTCGGCGCCTCTGCCCTCCAGTTCCTGACTCGCTACGCGGCTGCTGCGGCGTGGCTGGCCGACCCGCCTCCGCCATTGCCCTACATCGTATCTCGTACAGGCGGTGATCTGGCCCCATTCCCGCTGGAGACGGCCGACGATGAGATCGCCCTGGCATCGTATGTGTGGGGCGACCAGCCGGAGCGGCTCAGTCGCTTGTGGGAGGGCATCGCGGCGTACCGCCAGACCCGGGAAACGGCGGCTCCGGTGCAAGTGCGCCATCTGGATCTGGCAGCGGATCTCACGCCGTTCTTGCAGACAGCCGTTCCGCGCCAATCCAGCGTGCCAACGCTCGTCTACAACACGACCGTTTCCGTCTACTTGCCTGATCGCGGGCGCGCCATGCGCAGCGAGATGGCCGCGTGGGCCGAGCAGCAGGCCGGCCCTGTGCTGTGGGCGCAGTGGGAAGTGCCCCTCGAAGAGACTGCAGCGCCGCCCGAAAACGGGTGGATGATGTGGACGGTCGATCTCTGGGAGGCGGGGGAGCATGTACACTGGCCCATCGCCTGGATTCATCCTCACGGCACGCAGATGCGCTGGGAGCCTGGCGCGGCACGGTGGCAGTCACATTGGAGATTGAGGAATGAAAGACGCCAGATATGATGGCAGGTCTTGACATTGTGCTACAATCGTCGTCCGTGTGTAGCTTTACACATGTTTAGACAACATTGGTTATATTTAGAGGTCACCTTTTGCGCACCGAAGCTAACCAAACCCAATCGACCTACTCTCCGCTGCATACGCTCCGCCTCAGCACCTTCCAGATCGGTTCGGCCATGGGCGACATCCTTGTCACTAGTATCTGGAACAGGATTCTGATCTCCAACTTCGGAATCGCCGCTGCTCCGGTGAGCCTGCTGATCGCCATGCGCTATCTCATTTCGCCCCTCAGTTTGTGGGCGGGCAATCTGACCGACAACCGGCGTCTGCTCGGAAAGCGGCGCGCCCCTGTCATCTGGGCAGGTCGGGCCATGATGGTTCTGTCGCTGCCGCTTCTGGGACTGAGCGTCAACAGCTTGGAGATATCGACGACGTCGCCGGCTGGGTGGGGCTTTGCCCTGGCCTCGTCACTTATGTATGGCATCGGCACGCTGGCTTCCGGCGGACCATACCTGGCCCTGGTGCGCGACTCGGCCCCCGAAGAGAAACAGGGCCTCGCTATCAGCACGGTGGAGACCGTTCTCATCATCTGTTTTGCGCTCTCCGGCATCGGCTTCAGCCTGTGGATGCCCGCCTACGATCCTCTCATCTTCTGGGAAATGATTATCGCGACGATGGCGATTGGCGGCTTCTTCTGGTTCTTCTCCATCCTCAACAGCGAGAAACGGAACCCGCCTCCGGCGCTGGCGGGCGGCACGGCAGCGATGGCCGTTCGCAAGTCAAAGGGCATGGCCGGACTGCGACCTGTTCTCAAGTCGATCTGGTCGGACAACCGTACGCGCCTTTTCTTTGCGTTCCTGTCGCTGGCTACCTTTTCCGCGTGGATGCAGGACGCTATCCTGGAACCGTTCGGAGCTGATGCGTTTGGCATCGACTTTGAACGAACGACACGCTTCAACAGCTACTGGCAGACTGCAACGGTGATTACATTAGTCGCCGCCGGTCTGGCGATGCGAAAGCGCAGGCCGGAAGACCAGAAGCCGTTGGCTTCCGCAGGGCTTCTGACGATGGCGGCAGGCATGGGTATGCTGGCCCTGAGCGGTCTCATGAGCCAGCCGCGTCTGATTGAGGTCGGCCTGCTGGTCTTTGGCGGCGGTTTTGGCCTCTACACCTTTGGCGGCTTCAGCCTGATGGCGGTCATGTCCCCGACACGGCACGCCGGAACCTACCTCGGCTTGTGGACCATTGCAGTCCTCGTCTCCAAGGGGTTGGGCACATTCGCCGGTGGCGGGATGCGAGACCTGCTCTATCTGGTGGCCGGGCTGCCCGCGACGACCGCCTACGGCCTAATCTTTGGCACTGCGGCGCTGGGTCTGATTACGTCCGTCGTCATCCTGACGCAGGTCGACATTGTCGGCTTTGCCCGCGACAGTGGCCGTTCGGTCGATCGGCGAGAAGTGCAGATCGCCGCGGCAGATTAATCCTGTCCCCAACGGTCCCATGAGCAGCGAAATCGAGTCCTGGCCGCAGGCAATCTTGCATGTGGACATGGATGCGTTTTACGTCAACGTCCACCTGTTGTCACATCCGGACGACGCTGGTCTGCCCATCGCCATCGGCGGCCGTCCTGACCAGCGCGGCGTCGTTGCCTCCGCCAGCTACGAAGCCCGCGCCTTTGGCGTCCGGTCGGCCATGCCCATGTCCAAAGCGCTGCGTCTCTGTCCTGCTCTGAAGATTGTGGGGGCTGAATGGTCCGATATCCGACGCTGCTCCCGCCAGGTCATGGATATGCTCCGGCCTTACGGAACGTTGGAGCAGATCAGTGTCGACGAAGCGTACATCGACCTGGCCGAACTCGACCAACCCCAGCAGCATGCGTTTGCCATCCCCCAGGTCATTAGAACGGCGACCGGTCTGCCGTCATCCGTCGGGTTGGCCACAAGCAAACTGGTCGCCAAGGTTGCTTCGGACTTCGACAAGCCGGAGGGAGTAACGATTGTGGAACCTGGGACCGAGGCGACCTTCCTCGCCCCTTTGCCGGTCCGGGTAATCTGGGGCATCGGGCCGCGGACGGCCGAGCGCCTGGCTCGCATTGGGGTGCAGACCTGTGGCGATCTGGCGACCGTCGACCAGGATCGACTGCGGCGTCACTTCGGCCGCGAGAGCGACAGTCTGATTCGACGCGCCCAGGGAATCGACAGTCGCCACGTTCGTGCTGAGCGAGGGCCCGCCAAGAGCATCAGCCAGGAGTGGACGTTCAGTCAGGACACGCGCGATCTGGCGGAGCTGCAAAGTCACATGCAGACGATGGCCGGGCATCTGGCCGAACAGCTAGCCAGGCGCCAGCTTGTGGCCCACACAGTGCGCGTCAAGTTCCGATGGGCCGACTTCACAACCTTCACCCGGCAGCGCTCGCTCGACCTGCCCACGGCCGAAGCCGAGCGCATTTTTCAGGTCGCCAATCTGCTGTGGCTGGAGAACTGGACGCCAGAAACAGCCGTCCGCCTGATTGGGGTCGGGGTCACCTCGTTGGACGAGGCACGCGAGCAGCAGCTGGGCTTCGACTTCTAGCGGATCGCGTTCGAAAAGGGCTTCTAGCCCAGCGTCATCATCTCGCGCGGGAAGGAGCTCAGTGAGCGGCCACCGTCGGCCGTAACCACCATGTTGTCCTCGATGCGCACGCCGCCCCGGCCCGGCAGGTAGATTCCCGGCTCAATCGTGAAGGTGTTGCCGACGACGAGCGGCGCTTCGTTGACCTGGCTCATATCGGGTGCTTCGTGCACCTCCAGCCCAATGCCATGCCCGGTCCGGTGAATGAAGTAGTCGCCGTAGCCGGCTTCCTCAATGACCTGGCGGGCGGCCGAATCGACGGCTTGTCCGGAGACACCGGGCGCGACTGCGGCCCGGGCGGCCGTGTTCGCCTGATTCACAACCTCGTGAATACGGGCCAGTTCCTCATCAACCGGACCAATTGCAAACGTGCGGGTCAGGTCAGACGGGTAATCGTCGACGAAAGCGCCCCAATCAATGACCAGCAAATCGCCGTTTTGCAATACGCGGTCGCTGGCATGGGCGTGGGGTGACGCGCCGTTTGGCCCGGCGGCCACAATGGGGCTGAACGACAGACTCTGGGCTCCGCTCACAAGCATCTCCTGCATCAACATTGAGGCGATCTGCTTCTCAGTCAGCCCGGCCCGGATGCGAGCCGTCAGATGGTGCATCGCTGCCTCGGCAATGGCCACGGCCTTTTCCATTGCCGCAATCTCGGATGCGTCCTTCACCTGCCGGATGGGCGACAGGACCGGCTCCGCATGGGTGATCTGCAAGCCCGGGGCGAAGCGCTGGAGCAGCTGCATCTCCAGGACACGCATGTAGAGCGCTTCAACACCCAGCAGATAGTCGGCCAGTTCCAGGAACGAACAGGCACGCTGGAACGCCTCGGCATACCCTTCCTGATCGTTCCAGTCGAAAATTCGGTCAGGCGAGATTCCGGCAGCCTCCGCTTTCATTGCTTCCAGCGTGGGAATGATGATCGCCGGTTCATCGTCGGCGGGAATGAAGGCCACGATCGGTCGTTCGCTGACGTGGCAATGGATGCCAGTAAAGTAGACCATGTTCGGTCCGGGCATCAGGGCGATACCGTCCAGGCCATTGGCCAGGATGGCCGCCGTCAGACGGTCTATTCTGTCATGATTCATCAGGGGTTATCTCCACTAAAGGTATGCCTGCGCCCACCGAGTCGCCGGCTGTGCAGTTGATCGTCGCCACCACACCATCGATGGGCGACTGGATAGGAATGACCATCTTCATCGACTCCAGCAGCAGGAGCTTGTCACCGGCCTGCACCCGGTCGCCCGCTGCCACCAGAACCTGGGACACAACCGCCGGGATAGACGAGGAGAGGCTGCCGTCAACCGGGCCGGCTGCGGCCGTTTGCCCGCGCAGCCGCCTGGCGGTCAGGTTGCGGCCGTCGACCCACAGATGCCGCAGATCGCCAACCGCTTCGCCGGCCAGCGCGATCGTGTGCCGGACGTTGTCGCCATCGACATACTCCAACAACAGCGTCGCGCCGTCCTGGTAGACGACATGCACTTCAACGCTCATGGCTTCGCTGCCGATGTGGATCTGCTCACCCTGGCGGCTCAGTTCGAACGTTTGCTCCTGGTCTGCGATGGACAGCCGAACTCGGGTCATCGTTGATCTCCTCGGTCGTTTGGGCGAGTCGTCACTTCAAGCCACTTCGGTGACTCTGCATCAGAATAATAGCCCCATGTTTCGTCGTTGGCGACCCCGGTCTGCGATTCGTGAACGCGCCGCTGCGACCGCTGCGAATGTGGTATAACTCACTCACATGGCAACACATGGCCTCTACTTGCACATTCCGTTTTGTGCCCAACGCTGTACATACTGTGACTTCAACACCTACACCAGCATCGGCGAGCTGAAGCCGGTGTATGCGCGGGCGCTGGCGAAGGAGATTGAGCAGGTGGGTCAACTGGCCGGCGACGGTGAGCCGCTGGCCATCCACTCTGTCTTCTTCGGCGGCGGGACGCCCTCACTGATGTCGGCCGGCGAGCTGGCGCACATTCTCGATGCGGCCCGGCGTACGTTCACCATCTTGCCGGAGGCCGAGGTTACGCTGGAGGCCAACCCCGAGAGCGTCTCTGAACCATATCTGGCGGAGCTGCGCGGGCTGGGCATTAACCGCCTCAGCTACGGCGTGCAGAGCGCCCAGGCGTTAGAACTGCAGTTGCTGGGGCGCGAGCATGACTTTGCGACAGCCGTCGCCGCCCTGGAAATGGCGCGCGCGGCCGGATTCGATAATGTCAACCTCGACCTGATCTATGGCCTGCCCGCCCAGTCGCTGGCATCGTGGGAAGCGACCCTGCGAGCCGTGTTGCCCCTTCGGCCGGAGCATCTCAGTCTCTACTGCCTGACCATTGAGCCGGGCACACCGCTGCAGCACGATCTGCAAACCGGGCGCATTCAGCCACCCGATCCCGATCTTGCGGCCGACCAATACCAGCTGGCCAGCGAAGCGATGGCAGCCGCGGGATACACACATTATGAGATATCCAACTGGTCACTCGGCGATCGTCCCAGCCGGCACAATCTGACCTACTGGCGCAACGAGCCCTATCTGGGCCTGGGCGCTGGAGCGCACGGCTCGGCGGGTGGCTACCGCTACCAGCTCGTCCGGCAGCCTCGGGCCTATGTGCGGCGGCTGGCCGAAGCGCAGCCCGGCCCGTTTCCCCTGTCGGCCGCCGTCGCCGACAGTCATGTGGTCGACACAGCCGAGGCGATGTCGGACGTCATGATTACCCAACTGCGGCTGCTTCAGGAAGGGCTCGACCTGGCCCGATTCGAGGCGCAGTTCGGGCAAACGGTCGATACCGCCTACGGTGACACAGTGGGGCAGCTGGAGTCGTGGGGCTTGCTAACGCGACAAGATGGCCGGCTGCTGCTGACTGAGCAAGGCCGGTTCCTGAGCAACCAGGTCTTCTACCGATTTGTCTAGATCGTCAATCGTCGAAAGAGATGTCACATGGAACTGCCTGAACTGACTGTGGCGCTGCAGGCCGGGGGCAAGAGCAGCCGCATGGGCCGTGATAAATCGTTCGTCCCGTTCCAGGGACGGCCGATGATCGAATGGGTCATGGAGCGGGTTGCCGGGCTGGGGCGCGAGACGATTCTGGTGACCAACAAGCCGGACGAGTACGCGCAGCTGGGCTTGCCGATGGTGGGCGACATCTTGCCGGACAAGGGACCGCTGGGCGGCATCTACACCGCCATCGAACGCGCCAGCCTACCGCATGTGCTCATCGTGGCCTGCGACATGCCCTGGCTGAACAGGCCCCTCCTCAACCACATGATCAGCCTGCGAAACGAGGCGGACGTCATTGTGCCGCGTTGGGACAGGTTTCCCGAACCGCTCCACGCTGTCTACAGCAAGCACTGTTTGGGGCCGATCAAGAAAAGGCTGGCGGCCGATCAACTCAAGATTACAGGCTTCTTCGGCCAGGTGGACGTTCGTTTTGTCGACCGGGACGAGATCGCACGCTTCGACCCGGTCGGCCGCTCCTTTGCCAACATCAATACGCCGGACGATTTGGCCAGCCACGCAGGCTAGGTTGTCCTACCAGCGCCGCCACGGTGCGCCGCCGAGCCAAATCTTCTCCAGGTCGTTGGCGTCCTTCAGCGTGTCCATCGACTGCCAGAACCCGTCGTGACGGTACATCATCAGTTCCCCGGCCCTGACCATCTCCTGCAAGACGCCGGTTTCCAGCGCCACGTCGTCACCGTTTGACATCCAGTCGAGCGCTTCCCGTTCAAACAGCATGAAGCCGCCATTGATCCAGTCGGGCATCTCCGGATATTGAACGTATTCGCTGACGCGGCCGTCGTCATCTGCCCGCATAATGCCGTACTGGTAATGGCGCGGTTGGACGGCAGTGATAGTGGCCAGCTTGCCATGGGCTTTGTGGAACGCGACCAACTTGTCAATGTCTACATCGCTCACCCCGTCACCATAGGTCAGGAAGAAGCGATCGCCATCAATATGGTCGGCCACAAGCGCCACGCGGCTGGCCTTGTCCGTGTGCAGGCCCGTATCGACCAGCGCCACCGACCATTCCGGATGCTCGGCTGCGCCGTGGTAGACGATGTCGTCTTCTTCGCGGCCGACCCGCACGGTGAAGTCGCGCGACATCGCCTCGTAGTCGAGGAAGTAGCGCTTGAGCTGGTGGGCCTCGTAGCCCAGCGGCAGGATGAACTGGTCATGGCCGAAGCTGGAGAAGATGCGCATGACGTGCCAGATGATGGGCCGCCCACCAATCTCGACAAGCTCTTTCTTGGTCAGCGTGCCGCCACGCATGCGCGTTCCCTCACCACCACAGAAGATAACGACTGGTATCTGTTCCATCACACCCAACTCCACTTGCTAGACATCCCACTCGATCTGCTGTGCGTCGGCGACCGCTTCCTGCAGATGCTTGACGAACGGCGGATAGACGATACGCGCTTCGGTGACAATGCCGGTCACATACCGGTGTGGTGTCACGTCGAATGCCGGGTTGCGGGCCGTTATGCCCTCCGGCGCAATCGACTGGCCGCCCACGAATAGCACCTCATCCCCAGAGCGTTCCTCAATCGGAATCAGGTCGCCGTTCTCAAGGTCGAGATCGATCGTGCTGGTCGGCACAACCGGGTAGAACGGTACGCCGTTCTCTTTGGCCACCACCGCCAGCTTGTAGGTGCCAATCTTGTTGGCAACATCTCCATTGGCGGCCGTTCTGTCTGACCCCACCAACACCAGGTCTACCTGCCCGGTCCGCATGAAGTGGCCGGCGGCGTTGTCCGCAATCAGGTCGAACGAGATGCCGCGCTGCTGCAGCTCCCAGCAAGTCAGGCGCGACCCTTGCAGCCGGGGACGGGTCTCATCCACCAGGACATGAATGTTCTTGCCCTGCTCGTGGGCGGCGAAGATGACACCCAGGGCGGTGCCCCAATCGACTGTGGCCAGCGCCCCGGTGTTGCAGTGATGGAGAATCGTGTCGCCGTCGGAAACCAGCTCGGCTCCGTTGAAGCCCATGCGCCGGTTCAGGGCGACGTCCTGATCGGCCAACCGCTGCGCTTCCGCCAGCATTGCTTCGCGTACTTCGGCTACGCTCTCCAGCTGTTCGTCGGTGGCCACGCGCAGCATCCGCCGCACCGCCCATGCCAGATTGACGGCCGTCGGTCTGGCTGCTTCCAACTCTACGGCGGCCGCTTCCAGATCGCGCAGGAGCGCCAGCCGGTCTGTGGCCGCGCTGTTGTTGGCCGCTAGCACCATCCCGAAGGCGGCCGCCGCGCCAATGGCCGGCGCGCCCCGGACGACCATATCAGTAATCCCTTCGGCCACTTCAGCGTGGGTCATGTAGCTGGGAACGACGAACTCCCAGGGCAACAGGCGCTGGTCAATCATCTTCATCACTTGGTCATCATAATCCCAGAAAACGGTTCGCATTGTCCCTCCGGAGATAGAGCTGGGCCGATCACGCTGCCCGCTCCACTAAGTTCGCTGTTGTCGCGGCTATTGTAATGATTGGCGCGAATGCTGCCACCCTTGCGGCCCTGTCACCTGAACCAGTTCGCCGCTTTGACCGTCTCCCGGCCGGTTGCTACAATGCGCACCCTATGGCCCAGAAGCGTTCGCTATGGAGCGCCCTCTACATTCGCCGCCGCTGGCTAACGCCCGGCCTCGGCATCAAGCGCTGGCTGATCCTGCTGCTGCTCGGCGCGGCCGTCACCAGCGTCGGCTGGGTCTACCTGCTGCTCGTCATTCTGCGTGGCGGGTGGCTGCCCGACTGGCTGAGTGACCTGGTGACGCTCCAGTTCCTGCCCCTGTGGCTGCGGGTGCTGCTGCCCTTGCTTGTCGGCATCAGCATCATGCTCCTGGCCGTCTTTCGCCTCGGTCGGACGCTGGTCGAGCCGCTCCGTGCCGGCGAAGGGGCGGTGGTCGACTCGCTCTACGACTACCGGATGCGGGGGCGCGGCTCCCACATCGTGGCCATCGGCGGCGGCACGGGGTTGCCCGGCCTGCTGCGAGGACTGACCGAACACACGGCCAACATCACCGCCATCGTCACCGTCGCTGATGACGGCGGTAGCAGCGGCCGTCTGCGGCGCGAACTTGGCGTGCTGCCCCCGGGCGACTTCCGCAACAATCTGGCAGCGCTGGCCCGCGACGAAGCACTCATGACCCAGGTTCTGCAGTACCGCTTTGGCACCGAGCCGAACGGCGACGGGCAGAGCGAACTGGGCGGCCATGCCTTCGGCAACCTGCTGCTGGCTGCGCTAACCGGCATCACCGGCAGCTTCGATGAAGCGCTGCTGGCTGCCCAGCGCGTCCTTGCCCTGCGTGGACAGGTGCTACCCTCGACACTCGACTCAGTTGACCTGGTAGCGGATGTACAGCTGGTCGACCAGCCCGGCGCGCCGGTTGTGCGCGTTTCTGGCGAGTCAGCCATCTCCCACACAGGCGGCCGTGTGGAGCATCTCTATCTGGACCCCGAACAGGTCCGCGCATTTCCGCCCGCCGTGCGGGCTATCTTTCAGGCCGATCTGATTGTGCTCGGTCCCGGCAGCCTGTACACCAGTATTCTCCCGAACTTGCTCGTGCCCGATCTGGCGGAAGCACTGCGCCACACGCGGGCGCCTGTCGTCTATGTCTGTAACCTGGCCACGCAGCCGGGCGAGACGGATGGCTACAGCGTGGTCGACCATGTGAACGCGCTCCGCGAACATGTGCCCGGTGATTGGCTGGATGCCGTCGTCGCCAACGACAACCTCTCCGTGCCGGGAGACACCGGCGGCGGCGACACGCGCTTTGTGGCCCTCGACACCCCCAGCGGCGTCAAGCTGATTACGGCCGATCTGGTGGACGAGGCAAGACCGTGGCGGCACGATAGCCAGAAGTTGGGGGCGGTTGTGGCCGGTCTGGTCTAATCGGCAGCCAGGCAGTTGCCAAATGGGCCCCCAGGATAGTGGGCCGCATTTCATTTAGATGAACCGGCATGATGTAGTATAATCTCGGGTGGCGCACAGTTCCTTCACAAGCCGTCAAAACCCACTTAACCACGAGAACCGCACCACGGTTGTCGATTAACATTTTGGAAGCAAAGGAGATTTGCAATGACTGTAAAAGTTGGCATTAATGGTTTCGGCCGCATCGGCCGTCAGGTATTCAAGGCGATTCGCGAAAACTACGCCGGTGTGCTCGACGTCGAAGCGATCAATGACCTCATGCCGCCGGAAACCAACGCCCATCTGCTCAAATACGACACCACCTACGGCCGTTTCCCTGGCGAAGTTGAGACGCGCGATGGTGATATCTACGTTGATGGTGAGAAGCTCAAGAGTTACGCGGAGAAGGATCCGACCCAACTGCCCTGGGGCGACCTGGATGTCCAGATTGTACTGGAGTGCACCGGCCGCTTCCGCGACCGCGACTCCGCCGGCGCCCACCTGACTGCCGGAGCCAAGAAGGTCATCATTTCTGCGCCCGGCAAGGAAATTGACGGCACGTTCGTTCTGGGTGTCAACGAAGAGTCCTACGACCCGACAACCCAGCATGTGATTTCTAACGCCAGCTGCACCACCAACTGTCTGGCGCCAGTGGCCAAGGTCATCCACGACTCGTTCGGAATCGAGCGCGCGCTGATGTCGACCATCCACGCCGTCACCAATGGCCAGGCCATCCTGGATGTGGCGGCCAAGGACTTGCGTCGGGCGCGTGCGGCGGGCTGGAACATCATCCCGACCACGACCGGCGCGGCTCGCGCTGTCGGTCTGGTGCTGCCCGAACTGGACGGCCGCATCAACGGCATGGCGTTTCGCGTGCCGGTGGCGACAGGATCTGTTGTTGACCTGACGGCCATTCTGGGCAAGTCTACGACGGCCGAAGAAGTGAACGCGGCGCTGAAAGCCGCGTCCGAAAGCGGTGGTTGGCTGGGCAAAACCCTGGGTTACACTGACGAGCCGATCGTCTCCTCCGACATCATCGGCGACAGCCGTTCCTCCATTGTTGACGGCCTGTCGACGGAGGTCATGGACGACAACATGCTGAAGCTGGTCACCTGGTACGACAATGAGTGGGGCTACGCCTCGCGCCTCAGTGACCTGACCGCATTCGTGGCCGAGAAACTCTAGGTAGACTCTGGACGAGTGAGTTGCAAGCGAATGGCATCGCCTTTCCAGTCACTCACCGATTGATACGGCCGCCGGCTGCACGGGGTTCACCTGCAGCCGGGGGCCGTTGCTTTATATGGAACTCAAAGAACTGGAAGCGAAAATGCACGCCTTTGTCGCCGCCAAGGGCTGGTATGACGACGGCTCGCCGAAGCAGCAGACGCCGCGCAACTTGGCCATTTCGTTGTCGCTGGAGGCTGCCGAAGTTCTTGAGCACTTCCAGTGGCGGGCGGAAGAGGCGGACAGTGACGCTCTGGCCGGAGAGCTGGCAGACGTGGCCCTCTATCTCATACAGCTCGCCAGCGTCACCGGCATCGATCTGGAAACGGCGATCCTGCAGAAGCTTGACGAAAACAGCCGCCGGGAATGGCCGGATCCATGAAGCTGCTGGCGGTAAGCGACCGCGTTCTTGACCAACTATACAACAGCGGCGTCCGCGAACGGTATCCCGATATTGAGCTGCTTGTTGGCTGTGGCGACCTCCCGTTCTACTACCTCGACTTTCTGACGTCGGCCCTGGACGTTCCTCTCATCTATGTGCGCGGCAATCACGACAAAGGCAAGCAGTTTAGCTCCAGCGGCCGCGTCTGGAGTGACGTGCGAGGCGGCACTGATATTCATGGTCGGGTTGTCACGCGCAAGGGTCTGATCTTCGCCGGGCTGGAGGGGTCGATGCGCTATCTTCCCCAAGCCCCATACATGTACACGGAAACGGAAATGCGCATGCAGATCGCCCAGATGGTGCCACGCCTGCTGTGGAACCGGCAGCGCTTTGGTCGGGCGCTCGATGTGCTCGTCACCCATTCACCACCCTATGGTATCCACGATCGACCAGACCTGCCCCACCAGGGATTCAAAGCGCTTCTAAGTTTTCTTCGAATCTTCAAACCTCGCTACCATCTTCATGGCCACATTCATCTCTACCGGCGGGATGCCGTTCGCCAGACGCAGTACGAGGAAACCACGGTCATCAACGTCTACCCGCGCTTTGTTCTCGACGCCGAACCTGGTTAGACACAGAGACGCACAAGCATTGTCTAACCCTCATCGTTGTCCTACAATGCCACTGCCCATTAGCTGAACCGTAACCCGTGTGATCGCCTGATTGTTTAGTACGAGCGACTGGTGATGGAGACGAATTGATGCAGACAAGTCTGGCTGCCAGGTGGAATCCGCGACAAGCGTTCGCGCCTGCCGCACGCTACTTGCAGCAACCGGTTCGGTTGTTTCGTCAGTATGATCGCGCCAACCTGCGTGACGATGCGCTGGCCGGCATTACTGTGGCGGTCATCCTGCTGCCCCAGGCCATCGCTTTTTCCCTGATCGCCGAGCTGCCGCCGCAAATGGGCATCTATGCCGCGATCGTCGGCGGCATCGTCGCTGCGCTCTGGGGATCGTCGAACCAACTCCACACCGGGCCGACCAACGCCCTTTCCCTCCTCATCCTGTCATCCCTTTCGTCAGTTGCGCTGCCCAACACCGAGCAATATATTCTGGCCGCCGGCTTGATGGCGGTCATGGTTGGTGTCCTGCAGCTTGGGCTGGGCCTGCTGCGTTTGGGGGTCATCGTCAACTTCGTCTCCCACTCCGTCATCGTCGGTTTTGCCACGGGTGCGGCGGTACTGATTGCCCTGCGCCAGCTGGGTCCGCTGCTGGGCGTGTCGCTGCCGGGAGGCAACGTCGTCGAAACCCTGGTTGGGGTCGTGGATGCCCTGCCCGATACTCAGCTCATGACGGCCGCCATTGGCATCGGCACGATGGTCTTGATCGTCGTCCTTCGCCGCATTGACAGCCGGCTGCCCGGCCCGCTGATCGGCATGGTTGTCGCCTCGGTGGCTGTCTTCCTGCTGGGCGATCAGGCCGCCGGCGTCGCCACCATCGGCGAACTGCCGCGCGGCTTCCCGCCTCTGGCTCCCCTGCCTCTGACCGACCTGGGCTTCGTGGCCGACCTGTCGACAGGCGCGCTGGCTGTGGCCGCCATCGGTCTGGTCGAGTCGACGGCCATCTCCCGGTCGGTGGCCAACCAGACGGGCCAACGCCTGGAGAGCAATCAGGAGTTCGTCGGCCAGGGCCTGGCCAATATTGCGGTCGGCTTCTTCTCAGGCTACGGAGTGGCCGGTTCCTTCTCGCGTACTGCGGTCAACTTCCGCGCCGGCGCTCGCACACCGATCGCGGCCGTCCTGTCCAGTATTTTCGTACTTGGTCTCATCTTCTTCGTCGGTTCGCTGGGTCGCTACTTGCCTGTGTCGGCGCTCGCCGGCGTTCTCATCGTCACAGCCTACGGCATGATTGACCGGGCAGAAATCGGCCGGATTATGCGTGGCGCTCCGGGTGATGCCGTCATCATGCTGGTTACTTTCCTGGGCACACTGTTCCTCGACATCGAGTTTGCGGTCCTGGCCGGAATCCTGCTGTCGTTCGTCCTCTACATCGTTCGCACCAGCACACCGAGAGTTCATGTCGTTTTGCCCGACGACTCATACCGTCACTTCACCTATCAGCCGGGCAAGGAGTCGTGTCCACAGGTGGCCGTCATTGAAGTCCACGGCGACCTTTACTTTGGCGCTGTCCATCATGTGGAGGAACAGATTCTAGAGTATTTGGACGCTCATCCCGATCAGCGCTACTTGCTGATTCGAATGCATCAGGTCAACCAGATCGACTTCACCGGCATCCACATGCTGGAGAGCGTCATCCACAGCTTCCGCGAGCGGGGCGGCGACGTCTATTTCGTTCGCGTCGGCTACCGAGTGCGGCGGCTGATGGAGTCCACCGGCTGCGCCGACTACATTGGTGAAGACAACTTCCTGGATGAAGACGAAGCGATCGGGTACTTGTTCAACCATGTCCTCGATCCGGCTATTTGCATCTATGAGTGCCCGGTCCGGGCGTTCAAGGAGTGCCAGAACCTGCCGAAGCGGCTGGACTTGATCGGCATCGCTGACCCTGGCAGTTCGGCCGACGGCGTGCCCAAACTCGCCACCGTGTCGCCCGAAGCGTTGTGGGCGGCGCAGCACAGGCAGCCCCCGGAGCAGCCACCGATGATTGTCGATGTGCGCGAACCGCGGGAGTACAAGCAGGCGCATATCGACACGGCCGTCTCGTTGCCCCTGTCCGACTTACTGGCGGGCGATGTTGCCCTGCCTCCCGACCAGGATATCGTTCTGGTCTGCCGAACCGGGCGCAGAAGCCGCCGCGCCGCCGGAATCCTGTTGAAGGCGGGTAACGAGCGGATCGCCGTCCTCGATGGCGGTCTGCAAGCCTGGGAAGCGGCTGGTTTGATCGAGGCTGTAGAACTCTAGGCAGCTGCCGAACACCGCCACAGGACGGCAGGCAACTCCAAACTGGATGGTGGAACATGATTGATGAATCAAGCACCTTGAGCAACATCTCGACTCCTCGCAACATCGGTCTTGATCTGGTTCGCGTGACCGAGGCGGCAGCATTGGCCGGCGGCCGCTGGATCGGATCTGGTAACTTCATGGCGGCCCACAGGTCGGCCACCGATGCCATGTACGACATGTTGGCCGTTCTCGGTGTGACCGGGTGTGTGGTCATCGGCGAAGATCGCCGCGTGCCCGACTGCCAACCGCTCTACATGGGCACCATCTTCGGCGAAGAAGACCCAACGGTCGACCTGGCCGTCGATCCAATCGACGGGACCCGCCTGCTGGTCGAGGGGAAGTCCGGGGCAATCTCGATAGTGGCCATCGCGCCCCGCGGAAGTATCTGGGCGTCGCAGCCTGCGGAATACTTCGACAAGATTGTTGTCGATCGGGACGCGGCGAGCGTGCTGGTTCCGGAGTGTCTGGATGCACCCGCCGCCTGGACGCTGTCACTCATTGCCCGGGCCAAGGACAAGCCGGTCCGCGACATGACCGTCGTCATCCTGCAGCGCGGCCGCCACACCGATCTCATCGAGGAGATTCGGGCGACCGGGGCGAAGATTCTGCTGCGTGAGGAAGGTGATGCTGAAGGGGCACTCGTGGCGGCTTCGCCGGGCACCGATGTCGACGCACTGATGGGCATTGGTGGCGCGTCTCAGGGTGTGCTGTCTGCGTGCGCGGTCAAGGCGTTGGGCGGCGCCATGCTGGCCCGACTGTCACCCCAATCTGCAGCCGAGAAAGAAGCGGTAGAGGCGGCTGGCATGGACACGACGCGGATCATGACGGAGGACGATCTTGTGACCAGCGACGACATCTTCTTCGCTGTGACAGGAATCACCGACAGCATGCTCCTTCCGGGAATATCCTACCATCGAGGGCGGGCGGAAACGCACTCGATGCTGATTCGGGCTCTGACCAGCACCCGCCGCTTCATCGAAGCCGAGCACATGCTGGATGGTTGAGTCGGGGCGTGCCGACGTTTTCGGACCTGCCGGCTAGTTGGCCTGTGGGTCCGCGAAGGCTGGTTCGGTAGACGGCTCCGACTCGGTGATGCCGTAAACGCGGCGTGTCATCGGATGGAAGAGCCACGCGAGACCGAGCAGCGGTTGGATGAGGGGAAAGAACCCGTAGTCCGCTCCGAAATGTCGCCACACCGTACTGCCGATCAGTTCTGGAACCACGAAGCTCAACGTGCCGATGATCAATGTCATTGCCGTCTCGAAACCCAGAACGCTGACGGAGAGATACCACGCCCAGCGCTTGCGAACGATGAAGCCGACTGTGGCTGTCAGATAGCACAGGGCAGCGATTCCGCTGAGGATGGCCGCCACTTCATTGACTTCGCCCTCCTTGAAGAAGAGTTGGTAAATGGCCCGAACGCCAGTTGACAGGGCCAACACCGGGTACGAAACAGCCAGAATGACCCCGGCCGCCTGAATGAACCCGGACATCGCGTTTTCTTTCGTCGACGGTTGTGCTTGGTTATTTTGCTCAACAGACATAGTCCTATTTTATCACGCCCGCCCACAGCGCGTCACAATAAAACAGGGTCTTTCAGTAGTCGGGTCGCCAGACGTAGCCGCGACATTCCTTGTCGCGTTCTCTGCCGACCCCAGGAGACCGGAAAGGAATCCGGTCACTACGGTCGCTCGAACATTGAAAAGCCCCTGCACTATAAAATCGAATTCAGACGGTAAAGTAAGGGGTTCTTAAGTTGAACCAGAGCAAAATTACCCAACTGCTACAATCTTTACATGGCTGACGACTACGACTTCCCTTACGAGCCCTATGAGCCTTACGAACCTTATCAGGCGCCTCTACTCATAGAGGTTGCTCCCGAGGAGCCGCAAGGCCGCTCCTGGCTCAGAAACTGTCTCTTCGTCAGCGTCTCTCTCATCGTCGTCACCAGTCTTCTCGGAGCGTCGCTGCTGACGGCATTCTTCACCCGGGCCAATAATGCGGAGAACGAGGCGGCGCGTGAATTAGCTCAACGTCGTGCTGAAGCGACCGCCCTCCAGACCGGCGACCGGCCTCTCCCTGCGCCAGAAACCAGCGTGCTGGTTGAACCACTGCCCACCGTGGGCGCCCTGATTGCTGATGAGGTCGATGAGCTGGACCGAATTGTGATTGTCACGTCCGACGGACAGGTTGAGACAGTCAACCCGGACGGCCGCGAGCGACGCCGTCTGACCAGCTTTAACGATGGCGTCTTCTTCCAGTTCCCGACGTGGTCTCCGGACGGGAACCAGGTCGCCGCCATCGGCGTGAACCGGGCCGGCGGGGGTGTGTTTGTCCTCGATGACGAGCAGCAGCGCAGCGAGCTGGAAGAGAGTCAGGTGTACTACAGCCAGACACAGGTGCCGATCTATCTCTACTGGTCGCCGGACAGCGCCCAGGTGGCGTTCCTGGCCAACCACAGTCGCGATACTCTTGGGCTGAATATTGTGCCCCGTGACGGCGATATCGAGAGTCGTCTGCTGGCCACTGGCAGCCCGTTCTACTGGGAGTGGGCGGCCGACAGCCAGGTCATGTTGATCCATTCCGGCCAGACCGGCGAGAGTGCGCGGTTGGCGGCAATCGGAGTGGACGGTGCGGAGCAGACCCCGAACCTGGCGGAGCCCGGCATCTTCCAGGCGCCGGGCATTTCCCCGGGCGGCCGCTACTGGGCCTACGCCGAAGAACAGGGACGCGGGGTTAGCGCCCTGGTCGTTGCCAACACGGAGACCGGCGAACGCCAGTTGATTGAGCAGGGTGGGTCGATTGCTATGAACTGGAGCCCTTCCTCTGAGCAGTTGGCCTATACGACGGGCGGCATCGACGCGCATCCATTCTGGGGGCCGCTCCGTCTTACGGACATGGAGTCCGGTGAGACCCGCTTGCTGACCAGCAAGACGGTGCTGGCCTTCTTCTGGTCGCCCGACGGTACGAAGATCGCTTTCATCACTTTGAACCAGCGCAATGAGGACGTCTACGCCGCGTCTGCAGACCGAACGCAGTTAGTCGCCCGGATGGCGGCACCCCAGCCTGTGCAGCAGCGTGGGGGTGGCTTCCTGGAGCTATCCGTGCTTGATGTTAAGAGTGGTGAGGGGCTGCAGCTGTTGGACTTCCAGCCTACCGCCGTCTTTGCCACCCAGTTCATGTCATTCTTCGCCCAATATGCGCTGAGCCATCGTATCTGGTCGCCAGACAGCACCCGCTTGCTGGTGCCGATGCGTGATGACAACGACAGCCGGATTGTCGTGGTCCCCGCTGATGGGGGCACCACCGCAGTCATCGGCGAGGGTGACATGGCTTTCTGGAGCCAGCGCTAGCGCTCCGAATCCGCCGGCCGCCTCCTGCGAGTCTAGACAGCCTGCTCCATCCCATCGTTCGCTGGATGCGCCACACTGACCATCGCCGTGTACGCGTTCTACTACGATAATCAACCCCTTTCCCTTCCTCCCGGCCATCGCTTTCCGGCGGGTAAGTACGCACTGCTGCGACAGTGGGTGACCGAACAGGGCATTGTTGCGCCGGACAAGATTGTGGCCGCGCCGCAAGTAACCCGGCTCCAACTGCAGCGCGCCCACGATGAGGCTTACATCGAGCGCATGGATAGCGGCCAGATGAGCGACGTCGAGATGCGCCGCATCGGTCTACCCTGGTCGCCGCATCTTGTGACGCGCGTCCATCACATGGTCGGCGGCACGGTGGCTGCAGCCCGGCGTGCTCTGCGCGACGGGGCGGCTGTCAATCTCGGCGGCGGCACCCACCACGCTTGTTATGATCATGGTCAGGGGTATTGTGTCTACAATGATGTCATCGTCGCGGCGCGCACGATGCAGTCAGAAGGACGCATCCGCCGCGCTCTGGTCGTCGACTGTGACGTCCACCAGGGCAATGGTACCGCGGAAATCGCCGGCGAAGATTCGTCCATCTACACCTTTTCCATTCACGGCGAAAAGAACTTTCCTTTCCGTAAGATTGCCAGCAATCTGGATGTGGGCCTTCCTGACGGCACCGGCGACGATGCGTACCTCACCGCTCTGGACAATGCGCTGGAGACCGCCTTTGGGAGTAGTCGGCCCGACATGGTCTTCTATCTTGCCGGTGCGGATCCCCATGTGGACGACCGGCTCGGCCGGCTTTCGCTAACTATGGCAGGGCTGGCGCGGCGAGATGAGCAGCTGCTGGCTCGCTGCCGACGGTTTGGGCTGCCAGTTGCTGTGGTGATGGCAGGCGGGTATGGGCGGCGGATAGAAGACACCGTGGCCATCTATGGCCAGACCGTTGCTGCGGCAGCCCGCGCCATCAGCTCTGGTTGACGGTGGCGCCGAACTCGCCGTCGCTGACCTGAACCGTAATCGTGTCAGAGCCGGCCACGTCCGCGACCTGCTTCACGATCTGACCATCGGCACGCCGCACGATGGCGAAACCACGCGCCAGCGTGGCCGCCGGGCTGATGGCCGTCAGCGATGCCCTCGCTACGGCCAGACGCGTCCGGCGTCGTTCCATGAGGCGGTTGCTTGCGCCGGCCAGCCTGTTCGCCAACCCGTCTACCCGCTGCCGGTCGCTGTCGACCGTCGTCCGGGGGCTGACGAGGTTGAGCAGCTGCCGCTGCCGCCGCAGATGCTCTGCGCTGTCGACCAGCATCCCGTCAATCAGGAGCGCAAGCCGGTCGTTGAGCTGATTGACGTACGGCTGTAGCTCGGCCAGATTGTGGACGGCAAGTTCCGCGGCTGCCGAAGGGGTCGGCGCCCGCAGGTCGGCGACGAAGTCGGCTATGGTGAAGTCCGTCTCGTGCCCGACCCCGCTAATGATCGGATGGTCGGCGGCGAAGATGGCCCGGGCGACTCGTTCGTCATTGAACGCCCACAGATCTTCGATCGATCCGCCACCACGTGCCAGAATGATGGTGTCGATGTCGGTGCGGCCGTCCAGCCAACGCAGGGCGCGTACGATCTGGGCCGGGGCCTGTTCGCCCTGGACCAGTGTGGGCGCGATGAGCACGGAGACCAGCGGATTGCGCCGCCGCAGTACGTTGAGGATGTCGCGCAAGGCGGCTGCGTCCGCTGACGTGACAACCCCGATGCGGCGCGGCAGTTGAGGGATAGCCTGCTTGAACTCAGCATCAAACAAGCCTTCAGCCGCCAGGCGCTCCTTCAACTCTTCAAAAGCCAGCGCCAGGTCGCCGCGGCCGGACGGAGCGAGCCGGTCCACATAGAGCTGGTACTGTCCGCTGGCAGCATAGACCGACACACGGCCCGTCGCTCGCACGGCGTCGCCTTCGCCGGGTCGAAATCGCAATCGTTCCGCCTGCGATCGCCACATGACGCACTTGATCTGTGCCTTGTCGTCCTTCAGGGTGAAGTAGAGATGTCCGGAGGCGGCCCGGGTGAAGTTGGAGATCTCGCCCGTCACCTCCAGCTCCCGCAGCCTGTAGTCGATCTCAAACAGCTGCCGAATGTAGTCGGTCAGCTCGGACACTGACCAGATGGAGGTGGCGGGATCGTCCGGTACGTTTAGGAAAGATGGCATACGCTGCGTGCTCCGTTTTGTCGGTTGGGCCAGTCTAGCTGAGGGTGTGCCCACCGGCAAGTTCGTCGTGGCTGGCGTTGAACGGAAGGCGGCGGTCGGCCGTCAAGGTCGAGGCCGGGCGGTGTGACAGGCGCGAGACTCGCCGTCCGGATGGGCCAGCTTGTGGCTGCGAAACGCCAGAAAACCCTGAACATTGGCCTGGGGCCATTGCGAAGCCCGTTGCTGCCGTGCTACAATTCTCCGCATATCAAATCAGTGGAGGTGCGGTCTGGAAGGAATTGATCTAGCACACACGCTAGTAGATGCGCTGCTGGAGCGAAAGGGCAGCGACATCATGCTAATCGATATTCACGAGCAGTCGGTGTTTGCCGACTACTTTCTTTTGTGCACGGGCGAGTCAGAACCTCAGATAAGGGCGTTGACTGAGAACGTCCTGCTGACCGCCAAGAAGAGTGACGGCAGCATGCCCCAGGGAGTGGAGGGACAAGCTGCCGATGGATGGGTGCTGGTTGATTTCGGCGACGTAGCTGTGCACCTGTTCGCGCCTGATGAGCGCGCCTATTACGACCTTGAAAGCTTGTGGCACGACGGTCGGGTCGTCGTCCGCCTACAGTAGGGGGCCACTGCCCGTGACCCCCTGACGCCCGTCCCGCTTACTCGCGGATCCACGCATCGGTCGCCCGTTCCCAGGCGACCAGTTCATCCTCAGAAAAGAAGAGCGCCACTTCTGTCATGGCGCTTTCCGGACCATCGGACCCATGGACAAGGTTGCGGCCGATTTCAACGCCGAAGTCGCCGCGGATCGTTCCGGGTGCAGCGTTGGTCGGGTTTGTCGCGCCCATCGTTGTGCGCACGCTCTGGATGGCATCCTTACCTTCCCACACCATAGCCACGATTGGGCCGGATACGATGTAGTTGACAAGGTCGGCGTAGAAGTCCCGCTCGCGATGAGCGCCGTAATGCTGCTCGGCCAGGCTGCGAGACATCTGCATGAACTTCATGCCCAGCAGTTTCAGCCCGCGCCGCTCCAGACGTTCTACAATCGGTCCAATCAATCCCCGTTGGACGCCGTCGGGTTTAATGAGTACAAGTGTGCGTTCCATAGTCGTTAACTTTGCTCCATTTCTATTGCTTCAACAAGACAGGCAGTCAGACGGCAGCATCGGCTGCTGCCTCGTCACGCGCCTCAAATGATTTTAACAGGTCGGGTTGACCCGAACAGGGGGAACTGGCGGCAGCCTTACTGCTTGTTGCTGCCCTTGGAAGCCAGGTTCTCGATCCAGGCCATCGCTTCATCCGGGTCATCCGGCATATCAAGCAAATCGGCTTCTGTTACCTCGACTGACGACAGGGTCGTGCCCGAAGGTGTCTCAGCACGATCGTCCCGCTCCAGCGGTAGGTCGTCTGCCTCGGCCATACTCTCCAACCAGCGCAGCGCCTCGTCCGGGTCTTCCGGCATCGCAGCCACCAGGTCGGCGTTCAGCTGATCGGCCATCGTCGCAGACTGGTTGCCCACTGCCGGGGTCGAGTCTGTGCCGGCCAGCCAATCGAGTGTGGAGTCCAGCGTATAGGGCGAAATCAGGTAGGCGCTCGGCATGGTCGCCAGGTGGGCCTCAATAGCGGCGAGTGACTGACCGGAGGGGATGGCCATCTGGTCGAGATGGGCCAGAATCTCTTCAGTGGTCAGTTTCACAGACGCGGGTTCCTCGACCGCCTCGTCAGGCTCTACCGCGTCCATCACTATCTCGGCGGCGACTGGCTCAGGATCATGCTCAATCTGGTCGGCTACTACTTGCTCAACTGCGGCCATTGCCACCAACGGCTCAAGTCCACTGTTGCTTGTCATGTCAGCTGGCACCTCGACCTCCTCCGGTTCGACGGGCGGGGCGGTGTGCGCCCCAGACAGCTCAGCCTTGGATGACTCAGCCTCAGACGACGTAGCTTCAGCTTCGTCCGGCTGGTCGATCTGACCCGACACAGCCTCTGCCATCAGCTTGGAAGCGAGGGCGCGGTCGGCCACGCTGGGCAGGTCCTCAATCGGCGCGTCTGTGCTGGCAGCCAGCTCCTCCAGCCAGGCCATTGCCGCATCAAGGTCATCCGGCTCCGGATGAACGACCGGGTCAACAAGGGCGGCCGTCTCGTCCGCCAGACCCGGCTCTTCCTCGCCCGGCAGCTCGATCACCTCTGCGGAAGACAGGTCTACCATCTCAGGCTCTGGTTCGGGCAGGCTGTCCTCTGCCACCACCGCTGGGGGTGGCAGGTTGATTACTTCGTCGCTGACCATCTCTGCGGGTTCGCTCTCAACCGGCAGCTGCGCCTCAGGTTCCGTGTCTGCCTCTTCGGCCGACTCAGCAATGATCATCAGACTTGAGGCCGTGAGATTGGTCGTTTGCGACGGTGAAGGGGTATCAAACAGGTCAGCCAGATCTTCGCCTGTTTCCGCCTGGCTCGCTTCGTCGGCATTGATCTCCTCTGCATAGGAAGAGAGTTGGCGCCACTCCAGGGTAGGGAGTTCCTCAATCGACTCCTGATTGGCCATGCGTGCCAGCCAGTCCAGCCGGCTGGCCCGATCCGCGCCCAGGTCGTCACCGTCCGGGTCGCTCGGCATCTCGCGCAGCCAATCCGGCAGATCGCCTTCATCTGACTCGAACAGTCCCTTGAACGGTGACTCTTCCGCCGGGCCGTCTTCGAGCGGCGCTATGCCGTCAAGACTCTTGCCCTGCTTGGAGGCCAGGTTCTCAAGCCAGTTGAGAGCCTCTTCCAGCTCGTCACGTGACATGTCTTGCGGCTTATCTGGATTCTCGGATGACCCTTTGTCGGTATCATTGCTCATAGCAGTTTCCTCCGGGCGAACTGGCCACGGTCATGCGCCGAAGTTGAGCCACATCGCCGATGGACACTTTGCCCGATTGGCAAACGCTGGCGCAAACTGCGCCGGGCCGCACACCAGCGATTATGGTCAACATGAGGGATTATGCGGAAGATGGCCTATTTTGACAAGTGACGAGCCTTCAACTCGGTTAACAGCCCGTCTATATCGGCCTCAAATGCAGGGGCGCGGCCGAACGGATCGACAATGTCGCTGTCGCCCAGCAGCGCATGAAACACATTGGTAATCCCGGCATGGAGGACGTCATGCTGATAGCCACCTTCCAACACAAACAGGATGCGCCCGTCGCAGATGGTCTCGGCGGTTTCGATCAACTGCCGCACCAGACGATCGTAGCCCGTCAGGCTGAGCGAGGCCGACGCCAGTGGGTCCAGCCAGTGGGCATCAAAGCCAATTGAGACAAGAAGCAGCTGGGGATCGAACTCGACCAGACTGGGTATGAGCAACTCTTCGAAGACTCTGGCATACCCGATGTCGCCCACGTCAGGCGGCAGGGGCACGTTGAGCGTATAGCCTTCCCCGCGCCCCACGCCCATCTCGCGGACATCCCCGATGCCGGGATAGAAGTACGGCGCGAACAGGTGGATGGAGGCGAAGTAGACTGAGTCGTCTTCGAAGAATATGTCCTGCGTTCCGTTGCCGTGGTGGACATCAAAATCGACAATGGCTACTCGCACCAGACCGTGTTCTACCTGGGCATGTCGAGCGGCGACGGCTACGTTGTTGAATAGACAGAACCCGCCGGCGCGGTCGGTCTCGGCATGGTGGCCGGGCGGTCGCGCCAGGACAAAACCGTTTTGAACCTGGCCGGTCATGACCTGGTCGACCGCAGCGCAACAACCACCGGCTGCCAGGCGAGCAAGATCGTAGCTGGCTACTGTGGCGTAGGTGTCGCCGTGGTCCAGCAGCCCGCCGCCCTGGGACGAAATCCGCTGCACATGACGTATCAGCTCCATCGTGTGGACGCGCCGCAGCTGCTCCTGCGTGACCATGTACGGATCCACCTGAACCACTCGCTGGCGTATGCCGGCGCGGTCCAGGGCGGGCATGAGGCGTTCCAGACGGCGATGGCTTTCCGGGTGGTGGGCCTTGGTGTGCAGAAGGCCGGGAGCGTAGAGTAACAGCGTAGACATGAAGCGGTGGGCCACGGTTCAGAAGTGGCGCGGTGCCCATTATACCCCCAGCCACGCCGATGGCGCATCCAAATTCGGCGCGTGGCCCGTCTGCCCATTATGCTGAAACGCAAAAAGGGCGGCTGCTCGCTGCTGCGAACAACCGCCCTTACAGTTGTCGGATTGGTCAGCTAATTGACAAGCAGCGAGAGCAGCCCCTGACCATTGCTGAAAAAGACGATCAGGCCGGCGAATACGACCGATACCATCGCCATTAGCTTAATCAGGATGTTGAGCGAAGGGCCGGCGGTGTCCTTGAAAGGATCGCCAACCGTATCACCAACAACGGCCGCCTTGTGCGCGGGCGAGCCCTTGCCGCCGTAGTGACCTTCTTCGATGTACTTCTTGGCATTATCCCACGCGCCGCCCGAGTTCGACATCATGATGGCCAACACGAAACCGGTCGCCAGGCCACCCGCTAACAGACCCAACACACCTGTCACGCCGAACAGGACGCCAACGGCGACAGGGACGCCGATGGCCACGAAGGCAGGGGCGATCATTTCCCGCTGGGCGGAAGCGGTGGAAATATCCACGCATCGCGCGTAATCCGGACGGGACGTACCTTCCAGAATGCCGGGATCCTCGCGGAACTGACGGCGTACTTCTTCTACCATACCACTGGCAGCCCGACCGACCGCCCGCATGGTCATGGCCGAGAAGTAGAATGCCGTGGCTGCACCGGCGAACAAGCCGATTAGCAGCGCCGGGTTGAACAGCGTGATGTTGTAGTAGAGAACAAAGTCCGGAATCGTCATCGTCGCCACAGGCATGATCGTGCCCGCAACATCAAGCGCTTCCACGCCCTGCAAATCTGTGAGCGAGAGGCGAATCTGTTCCAGGTAGGCAGCGAGCAGGGCCAATGATGTCAGCGCCGCCGAGCCAATGGCAAACCCTTTACCGATGGCTGCGGTGGTGTTGCCAACCGCGTCCAACTGGTCAGTGCGCTCGCGAACGGACGAATCGAGTCCCGCCATCTCGGCGTTGCCGCCGGCGTTGTCGGCAATCGGACCGTAGGCGTCTGTCGCCAGGGTGAAGGCCAAGGTTGAAAGCATGGCCACGGCCGCAATTCCGACGCCAAACAGACCCATCTGGATACTTAGCGCACCGCCGACTACGTAGTAGCTGACGGCAATGCCAAGCGCTACGGTAGCAACGGGCAGGGCCACCGACTCCATACCGACCGCCAACCCTTCGATGAGGGCAGTCGCCGAACTGGTGTCTGCTTGCTCGGCAATGCCTCGCGTCGGCTTGTAAGCGTGGGACGTATAGTACTCGGTCGACTTTCCGACGACGATACCAACGACCAGGCCGACCAGGACAGCCACCCACACCTGCCACCAGTTGGGTAGGTCGAGCAGATAGAGGAGAGGCAGCGCCAGGACGGCGATGCCGATCGAACTGACATAGAGGCCGCGCGACAGCGCCCCGATCAGCTCCGACTGCGACGCATCGTCGTCGGCGCGAATCAGGTAGAGCGACAGGATGGACAGGAATACACCGATGCCCGCCAGGCCCATTGGCGCGGCGAGGTAGCGAAGCTGCAGGTCCATTAGTTCCATCAAGTTGCTGCCGTCGCCCACAACAAAGCCTGCTGTGGCTACGGCTGCCACGCCCAGCGCCGACGTCGCCAGAATTGAGCTGGCGTATGATTCGTACAGGTCTGCGCCCATGCCAGCCACATCACCGACGTTGTCACCGACGTTGTCAGCGATAACTGCCGGGTTGCGCGGGTCATCCTCAGGGATACCGGCTTCGACCTTGCCGACGAGGTCCGCACCCACGTCCGCAGCCTTCGTATAGATGCCACCACCGACACGCGCAAACAACGCCTGCGTGGAAGCGCCCATACCGAAGCTGATCATGATGGCCGTAATGGCTGTGAGCGGATTGGCGATGCTGACCATGCTGCCCGGGAATACGACCGGGAAGACGTAGTACAGGATCAGGAACCAGGCAATGATGTCCAGGAGGGCGAAGCCCACGACAACCAGGCCCATGACTGCACCGGCTCGCAGGGCAACTTGCAGCCCTTCATTCAGACTCTGGCTGGAGCCTTGAGCCGTGCGGGATGAGGCGGCCGTTGCCGTTCGCATCCCGATAAATCCGGCCAAACCTGAGAGCAATCCGCCCGTCAGAAAGGCGAAGGGAACAATCGGGTTCTGCAGATTGAGCAGGGCCATGACCAGGAACAGCACGAAGAGCAGGGCAAAGACCCCGGCCACAACGCGGTACTGACGGCGCAAATAGGCGAGCGCACCTTCACGAACAGCCTGGGCAATCTCGATCATTTCGTCGGTGCCTTCCGACTTCTTCATGACCTGGCGGTAGAAGATAAACGCGAATCCAAGAGCAACAATTGCGGCAACAAGCCCCAGCCACCAAATTAGCGGTAAAGCCGGTCGAACACTCTCTGCAGCGAGAACTGTTTCATCCATCGTACTGTGTTATGCCTCCTGTAGGAAATGGCGTGCCAGGTGCAGCGTGTGGCGCAAAACAAAGAGCGGGGTCACCCGCTCAAGATTTGTATGGTAATCTGCGCTTCTACATAACCACATGGCCGCGAGATTGTAACGAACTGCACAAACGGTGTCAAACCTTGACACCCGGTCATGCGTGGTCTTGCGGACCGCCGGCGTCACCCCGGACAGCGCGACTCGGCCGAAAGATACGATCGGATTTGTGGCCTGGAAATCATTATTAAGGAAGTCCGGGCCGTGACTGCGCGATTAGGCTTGCATTTCCGATCCGTTGTCGTCGGGCTCGGAGCTGATTGTGCGGCGAATGCAGATAGACGGCCGGGCAACCGGCGCGCAGGCATGGCCAACCAGTCATCCCTGGTTGGGTCGCCTTGCCAGGGCTGCCTGCTTCTCGACGACACCTGAAAAACCGTGTCACGGTCGGGGCGGCGCTTGGCTAACGGCCGGCCTGTTGCTATCATAGATAGTTAGCGCAACCACGGTAGATGGCTGTTTGCCATCCCCGCCAACGTGCCGGAGTATTTTATGGCTGACGATATTGCCAATCTCTCGTTCGAAGACGCCATGCTGACGCTGGAGCAAACTGTCGCCGCGCTGGAAGCGGGTAATTTGTCGCTGGATGAATCACTGGCGCTGTTCGAGCGTGGGCAGCTTCTCGCGGAGCGCTGCAACGACCTGCTGGACGGTGCGCAGCTGCGTGTCGAGCAGCTCACCGCCGACGGCGAGATTGTGGACATCTCGGCCTCAACTTGACGACCATCATGGCCCCTCGTGCCGTCCCTGACGTGGCGGCGGGCCTGTATCCTATCATAGTACGGAGAGCCAACGTTGTTTAAGAGTATTCGTGAGTCGCTTTCGCGGACACGCCAATCTGTCTTTGGGCAGTTGGCTGGTGTGTTGGGCGCAGGCGACATTACCGAGGAAACGTGGGAAGACCTGGAGGCGCTGCTGCTCCAGGCAGATGTCGGCGTGCCCACGACGCTGTTTCTGGTCGAGGAACTCCGCGAGCGCGTCAAGCGAGATGGACTCTATCGCGCTGATCAACTGGTAGACGCGCTTAAGGAAGAAATGCGGGCCATCCTGGTTGATCCGCCTGAGTTCGGGTTGGAGCAGCCGCGCCTGTTGACCGTGGCCATGGTGGTTGGTGTCAATGGCTCCGGCAAGACAACAACCATTGGCAAGCTGGCTAACTACTATAAGAAAGAGGGCCGCAAGGTTTCTCTGGTTGCCGGCGACACGTTCCGGGCTGCGGCCATCGACCAGTTGGGCATCTGGGCTGAGCGGGCCGATGTGCCCATGATCGCCGGACAGCCGGGTGGCGATCCGGCTGCCATCGCCTATGATGGCATTCGAGCCGCGCGAGCCCGGGACAGCGACCTGTTGTTCATCGACACCGCGGGCCGCTTGCACACGAAGTTTAATCTGATGAAGGAGTTGGAGAAGGTGCGCGGTGTGCTGCAAAAAAGCGTCCATGCGGCACCGCACGAAGTACTGCTGGTGCTGGATGCTCCCACGGGCCAGAACGCGCTGATCCAGGCGGAGAAGTTCAAGGAGTCGGTAGAGGCCACGGGTGTTGTGTTGACCAAACTGGACAGCACTGCCAAGGGCGGGATGGTATTTGCCATCTACCGCGAACTGGGACTGCCGGTTCGCTTCATTGGCACCGGCGAGAAGATTGAAGATTTGGCCCCGTTCGATGCCGACCAATTTATCGACGGGCTGTTCGCGTAGCCATCAATTCAGACGAAGAGACCGCGGCCCGTACGACGCATCGCTTTCCGGGTCGTTAATCAGAGAGAACCAACCAAGAGCATCATCATGGAAGAGTTAATCACCCGCCTCACGGAATTGAACCAAGTCGTCGACCATCTCCGGAGGCGGCTTTGACGTAGCCGCCCGCGAAGCCCGCATTGCTAAACTGGAAGAAAGAGCCGCCGCGCCGGACTTCTGGGACAACTCCACAGCTGCCCAGCAGATGATGCGCGAGCTGACCCGGCTGCGCCAGCAGGTGAGCGTCTGGCAGGGCATCAGCCAGCGGCTGCGTGATGCGTTGGAGTTGGCCGAGCTGGAAGATGACAGCCTTGTCGCCGAACTGACGGCCGAAGTGGATATCCTGAGCGACGCCGTGCGCAAGCTGGAGTTCCAGGCCATGATGTCTGGCGAGTATGATGACGAAGACGCCATCCTGGCCATCCACGCTGGGGCCGGGGGTACGGAAGCGCAAGATTGGGCCCAGATGTTGCAGCGCATGTTCATCCGGTGGGCCGAAGCTCATGGGATGAAGGTCGACATTCTGGACGAAAGCTCGGGTGATGAAGCGGGCATCAAGAGCACAACGATGTCCATCTCAGGCGACAACGCTTACGGCTGGTTGCAGTCGGAGCGTGGCGTACACCGGCTGGTGCGCATCTCGCCCTACGACTCGTCAAGCCGCCGCCATACATCATTCGCCAAGGTTGAAGTGTGGCCCGACATTTCGGAAGAGATCGAGATCGAGATCGACGAAAAGGATTTGCGCATCGATCGCTTTCGGGCCAGTGGGGCGGGCGGGCAGCATGTGCAGAAGAACGAGACGGCCGTTCGCATCACCCACATTCCCACCGGCATCGTGGTCTCCTGCCAGAATCAGCGGTCGCTGACGCAGAACATGGCGGTAGCGATGAACGTGTTGAAGGCCCAGATGTTCGACCTGGAGCGTCGCAAGCAGGACGCCGAGATTGCGGCGCTGAAGGGTGAAGACGTGGACGCCGGCTGGGGCAGCCAGATTCGGTCGTATGTCCTTCATCCGTACAAGATGGTGAAAGACCACCGGACCGACTTTCAGGCAGGCAACACACAGGCGGTGCTGGACGGTGGGCTGGACGACTTCATGGAGGCGTTCTTGCGCTACCAGCTTGGCGAGCCAATGGCGGGCACGACCGAGTAGGGGGATGGCTCTCCAGAACAGCGCCAGGACAGGGCAATTGCATATAGAGTCGCCGTGGAATGAACTCGCAAAGCGAACGCGAAAATGTGCTAGATTGCACTGGGAACGCTCCTCAAGGGTGTGCCCATTACTCTCAATGAATGGGTCAGGTAAACCTGATTGATCAGGTTTGCTCGCTAGCTGCCCGGTTTCAACCGGTAGCCGTGAGGTTGCGATTACCCTGAACGACAAGACAATTTTGTTGCGCGGTTGATAAAGATACGCTATAGTACACGTTCGCCTGTCTATACCAATTCTAATGTGTAATTTATTGACATATTGACAGTTGCCGATATAATATTCGTATAGCATTTTGTGTCGAGAGCGTTGGCTGCGAAGCCATACGCTCTTTTGCGCGTTTACTGACCTATCGGCGACAGCTTTACATCGGTGGCACGCTTCGTTTTTTACATGCGGTTGGAGCCTTATTTAGTTTGGAGGTCATTAGGTGGAGAATACCGATTTCCGCTCGCTGCGGATCAGCTTAGCATCCCCAGAGCAAATTCATTCATGGTCGTACGGTGAAGTGACCAAGCCGGAAACGATCAACTACCGCCGTTTGCGTCCAGAGAAGGACGGCCTTTTCTGTGAGGCCATCTTCGGCCCCACACGCGACTGGCAATGTTATTGCGGCAAGTACAAGAATGTCCGCTACAAGGGCATCGTTTGTGACAAGTGTGGCGTTGAGATCACGCGGTCTTCGGTCCGGCGTGAACGACTGGGTCATATTAATCTGGCCGCGCCGGTTGCCCATGTCTGGTACACCCGTCGTGTTCCCAGCTATATGGGCCTGCTGCTCAACATTTCCCGGCGTAACCTCGACCGGGTTCTTTACTTCGCCCAATATGTGATCACCTCGGTGGACGAGGAGTCGCGCCAGCGTGCGCTGAAGCGCCTCGATGAAGAGGTTGCCGAGGCCGAGAAGCAGCTGGAGGCGAACCTAGTCGAGCAGACAGCCGAAGCAACGGCCGAGGCGGCCGCGCGGATTGAGGAGCTGCAGAGTGATATCGATGAGCGTCACCAGACGTTTGACGATCGCCTCAGCGCCGCATCCGATGAGCTGGTGCAGCAGGCCAAGCAGGTCGAGCAGCGGCTCGAAAACCTGAACAAGTCGGCCGCCAGTGAGGACATTACCCTGGCTGGTCAGGTCGTTGTCGCCAAGGGCGACAAGGTTGGCCGCGAGCACACCGTCCTGGTGCAAGAGATCACAAAAGATAAACTGACCGAGCGTCAGAAAGAGTTGGAAGAGGAAGAGCAAACCTCGTTGGCCGAAATGCAGCGCGAGCTGGAAGAGCTGCGCAGCGAGGTCGACGCGGTCAGCGAAAATCTGACCGAGCAGTTGGAGCAGAAGCTGGTCCGTCTGCGTCAGCAGGCCCAGACAAGCCGCGAACAGCTGGAAGCCTTGGCCCCGATGACGTTCTTGAACGAGAATGAATATCGCGAGTTGAAGAGCAAGTTTGGCAACGTCTTCCGCGCCGGTATGGGCGCCGAGGCGTTTTACGAGATCCTCAAGAACATGGACCTCGACAAGCTGGCCCGCGACTTGTGGCGCGAAGTGCGCACGAGCCGCTCCAAGCAGGCTGCCAAGCGGGCGACAAAACGACTGCAAGTCGTCGAAGCGCTCCGCGCCAGCGGCAATCGTCCTGAGTGGATGATTCTGACCGTACTGCCGGTCATTCCCCCCGACCTGCGTCCGATGGTTCAGTTGGACGGTGGCCGTTTTGCCACGTCTGACCTGAACGATCTCTATCGCCGGGTCATTAACCGCAACAACCGTCTGCGCCGCCTGCTGGAGTTGGGCGCGCCGGACGTCATCGTTCGCAACGAAAAGCGTATGCTTCAGGAAGCTGTCGATAGTTTGATCGACAACAGCCAGCGTGGCAAGGCGCTCAGCCGCCGCGGCCGTCGTGAACTGAAGTCGTTGTCCGACATGCTCAAGGGCAAGAAGGGCCGCTTCCGTCGCAACTTGCTCGGCAAGCGCGTCGACTACTCCGGCCGTTCGGTCATTGTGGTCGGCCCGAAGCTGAAAATGGGCGAAGCAGGTTTGCCTAAGTCGATGGCGCTGGAACTGTTCCGGCCGTTCGTCATCAGCAAGCTCGTTGAGTACGGCTATGCCAGCAACGTGAAAGGCGCCAAGCGCTTCATGGAGCGCCAACCGCCTGAGGTTTGGGAGGTATTGGAGGAGGTCATTGAGGACCGTCCCATTCTTCTCAACCGGGCGCCGACCTTGCATCGTCTGGGCATCCAGGCCTTCATGCCGCAGTTGGTAGAAGGCAAGGCGATTCAGCTGCATCCGCTGGTCTGTGCGGCGTTTAACGCTGACTTTGACGGCGACCAGATGGCGGTTCATGTGCCGCTCTCCCATCGCGCTGTGGCGGAAGCCAAAGAGCTGATGATGGCCACGCGCAATCTGCTGAAGCCGTCGGACGGCCAGCCGATCGTCGGTCCATCCAAGGACATGGTCCTTGGTGTTTACTACCTGACCCTGGTCCAGGATGGTAAGCCGGGCGAGGGCAACACATACAGCAGCCTGGAAGAGGTTGAGACGGCCTATGAGTTGGGCTACCTGGACATCCACGCCAAGATCAAGGTGCTGACCGAGACGTACTGGAAGGAGAATGGCCAGCGTTATGCGGACAACAAGCCGCGCACGCGTGTCATCGATACCTCCGCGGGTCGGGTCATTTTCAATCTGGCGCTGCCGGAAGAGGCACGCTTCGTCAACATGCTGCTGGACAAGGGCGGTGTCAATTCGCTCATCAACCGCGTCCACAAGGTCACCAATGACGATGTGACCATCGCTATGGTCGACGCCATTAAGGACGTCGGCTTCAAGTATGCAACCGTATCCGGCACAACCGTTGCCGTAGCTGACCTGACGATCCCTGAAGAACGCCAGGGTATTCTGGAGAATGCCCGCAAGCGCGTGGACGAGATTGATCGGCAGTACCGTCGGGGTCTCCTGACAGAAGAAGAGCAGTACCAGCGGACGATTGAGCAGTGGAATGAGGCCAAGGATCTGGTCGCCGGCGCCGTGCGTGATGCACTGGACCCCAGCGGCTCGATGGCTGTAATGGCGCTGTCCGGCGCGGGCAAGGGCGGCTTCGGGCCGATCACCCAGCTGGCTGGTATGCGCGGTCTGATGGCTGACCCGCAAGGTCGCATCATTCCGGTGCCCATTCAATCGAACTTCCGGCAAGGGCTGGAGGCGCTTGAGTACTTCATCTCGACCCACGGCGCCCGCAAGGGTCTGGCCGACACCGCGCTGCGGACGGCCGACGCCGGTTATCTGACTCGTCGTCTCGTCGACGTGGCCCAGGACCTGATCGTCATGTCCGAAGATTGCGGCACGACGAAGGGCATTTGGGTGCGCCGCTCTGACAACTTTGGCAAGCAGACACTCTCAGAGCGTTTGCAAGGCCGGGTTGCCGCCGAGACCATTGTTGATCCGGAAACGGACGAGCCTGTGGTTGAGGAAGGTGACTACTACGACACTGAGAACGCTGAGGCCGTCGATGCGTTGGGCGTGGATGAGATCTACGTCTACTCGCCGATGACCTGTGAAATGCGTCTCGGTATCTGCCGCAAGTGCTATGGCCTGGACCTGGGCCGTGGCAAGCCGGTGGAGATGGGTACAGCGGTCGGTATTGTGGCTGCCCAGTCGATTGGCGAGCCGGGCACGCAGCTGACGCTGCGAACGTTCCACACCGGTGGTACGGCTTCGGCGGGTGGCGATATCACCCAGGGTTTGCCCCGTGTCGAGGAACTGTTCGAGGCACGACAGCGGCCGAAGGGTGAAGCGGTTATCACCGAGATTGGTGGGACTTCGACCGTCCAACTGATTGACGGTGTGCGTCACGTTGTCGTGCGCGACGTCAAGCTGGTCGACGACATCTACGAGATTCCTGACGGATGGACCATCAAGGTCAAGGACCAGCAGGAAGTGACAGTCGGCGACACGCTGGCTGAGAGCGACAACGAGGAAGAGCTGGTTTCGGCCCGCCGTCCCGGTCGCGTGAAGCTGGATGATAATGGCCTGCGCGTCGTTTGGGAAAGCGAAGACGAGCGTGACTACGAGATTCCGGCGGGTGTCCGCATGCTGATCTCCGATGGCGGCACCGTTGCTGCTGGCGATCAGTTGACGGAAGGTTCCCAGAATCCACACCGTATCCTGGAAATCCTGGGTCGCGACGCCGTGACGCAGTATTTGCTGCGCGAAGTGCAGCAGGTCTACCGTCCGCAGGGCCAGAACATCCATGATAAGCACTTTGAGGTCATCATCCGCAAGATGTTGAGCAAGGTGGTTGTCACAGAGTCTGGCGACACCGAAATGCTGCCCGGCGATCTGGTCGAGACGCCGATGTTCCAGGAGAACAATGAGGAAGTGATGGCCGAGGGTGGCCAGCCTGCACAGGCAGAGCCCGTGCTGCTGGGAATTACCAAGGCGTCGCTGAACACGGAGAGCTTCCTCTCCGCCAGTTCGTTCCAGCACACCATCAAGGTGTTGGCCGGGGCGGCCATTGCGGGCAAGGAAGACAAACTCATTGGTCTGAAGGAAAATGTCATTATCGGTAAGCTCATCCCGGCGGGCACCGGCTTTGGGGTCAATGACAAAGAAGATGACGAGTTGGCTGCGTTCGAGGAGTTTGCTATCGAGGCCCTGGAAATGGGCGCCCCGATGCGACTGACCAGCAGTGCGCTCATCGATGACGATACCGACGACGACATCCTGGCGGCCATCGCCGCTGCGGCAGCCGATGCCACCCGCATGGGGCTGACAGTTGAGGAGTCGACGGACGACGTCGAAGCAGAAGATGAAGCCGAAGCTGAGGTCGAGGCCGAAGCCGATGCCGCCGATGACCTGTCCGACTTCCTTCTGGAGCCGGACAAGAGCAGCGTTGAACCAGACGCCGAAGACGCCGCCGAGGTCGACCCGGAAATCACCGAGTAGATCAACGTGGCAAGGCTGATTGAAGCCTTAACTGACTGAATGAGAAAGGGCCGGTTCCTGGTAGGAGCCGGCCCTTTTTGTTCGCTTGAAATCGGTTACTGTGTTAAGAAGTGCGGCCCAGCAGCAGGTCTGTCAGCAGCTCAAGCTGGTCGGCGGCGACGCCTTGCGGGTGGGCGGCCTCCAGATGGTCGATTGCCCCCTTGGAGTAGTTGGTCGCCAGATTGGCCGCGTATCCTTCCGCTTCCGCCCGATCCAGCTCTGCCACGACATCGGTCACGAACGTCGGCGATCCGTTCCCGGCATACAGCTGCTGGAGATGGGGACTCTTGTACAAGGCGTAGAGGACGGGCAGCGTCTTCTTGCGCGTGGCAATATCGGTCGCGGTTGATTTGCCGGTCTGTGACTCGTTGCCCCAAATGCCCAGAATGTCGTCCTGAATCTGGAAGGCCAGCCCCAGGTCGCGTCCGAATGTGGCGTAATGGTCAACCGTAGCCTCGTCTGCCCCGGCGATGAGCGCTCCCAGCTCCGCGCTCAGGGCGATCAGGACGGCCGTCTTGCCGGTAATCATGGCCATGTAATCATCGACCGTCACGTTGTCGCGCGTCTCGAAGCTCATGTCGGCGTACTGCCCTTGCGTAAGCTGGACGCACGTTTCGTCGAACCGGCGGAAGGCCCGCACAACCCGCTCGGCCGGCACACCCCGGTCGCTGAGGCGGTTGAGCGCCAAATGGGCCATCGCGAACATGGCGTCGCCCGTGTTGATCGCTTGCGCCTCGCCCCAAAGTTTCCACAGCGTTGCCCGGCCGCGTCTGGTCGGACTGGCATCCTGAATGTCGTCATGGACCAGAGAGAAGTTGTGGAGAATCTCGATGGCGGCGGCGGCCGGGACCGCTTGTTCCCACTCGCCGCCGGCGGCGGCGCAGGCCATGACGCATAGAATTGGCCGGATGCGCTTGCCCGTGTTCAGGTCCACCGGGTTCATCTCCGCGTCCGTCCACCCCATATGGTAATGGATCATGCCATAGAACAGCTCGCCATTGTCGTCAACGACCGCGCGAGGATCGTTGCCCAGCACCGCCCGCATTTCAGCGACGATTGCCGGCAAATAAGTGTCGGTGATCCGACCAAACTCGTTGTTACTCATGAGAACTCGCTCGTGTCCACCTTACGGGAGGACGATTAGATTGCTAGAAGGATTGGTGCAGCGGGGTCTGGGACAAAGCCGTCAGATCGCCGGCACCGCTGCACAGCATCGTGACCCGCAGCTCATCGGTCAATGTACCAGCCAGTTCGACCACGCCATCCACGCCGTCCTGGTCAGCCGCTCGCAGGAATTCGCCCGCCAGCCCAACCAGCGTAGCGCCAAGAGCGATCGATTTGGCGACCTCGATGCCGTCGTAGATGCCCCCGCTGGCAAAGATCGGCAGGTAGGGCGCCGCTTCCTTGCAGTACTGCAGCGAAATGGCTGTTGGAATACCCCAATCGATGAAGGCGCCGGCCACGCGGGCCAGCCGTGCCGTCGGGGCACGGTACATCTCGACCTGGCTCCACGATGTGCCACCAGCACCCGCCACGTCAATGGCGGCTACGCCCGCGTCCGCCAGTTGGCGGGCCGCCTGGCGGGAGAAGCCCCAGCCCACTTCCTTGGCGATTACCGGCACGGGAAGCGTGCGACAAATTGACTCAACGCTGGCCAGCAGTCCGGCGAAGTTACCGTCCCCTTCGGGCTGCACCGCTTCTTGCAAGACATTGAAATGAAGGATCAGGGCATCGGCTTCGATCATGTCTACGGCTCGCTGGCATTGCGTCAGCCCATAGCCGTAATTGAGCTGCACAGCTCCGAGATTGGCGAAGAGCAGAATGTCGGGTGCCACGTCCCGGACCTGATACGTTGGCTCCAGCGCAGGATCTTCAATGCCGGCGCGCATCGAACCGAGACCCATGGCGATGCCCGCTTCCTGCGCTGCTTCGGCCAACGTGCGGTTGATCCATTGCGCGCGCTCCGTTCCGCCGGTCATCGACGAGATTAGCAGCGGGGTCTGCAATTGGCGGCCGAATAACTTCAGACTTGTATCAATTTCGGCCAGATCAAGCTCTGGCAGGGCCTCATGCATGAAGAAGTAATCTTCCAGACCGCTGGTCAGCTTCTTGAATGTGACGTCTTCTTCCAGATTAATGCGGATGTGGTCGGCTTTGCGCCGTTCGTGGCCATCAGCGCCATCGGGCGCGCTCGTGGCGGGAAGGGTGTTCGCTTCGGTCATGATTTCACGATTATAGCACGCCCGCGCACTCGACCATAACTGGCGTCGCAGCTACAATACGCCCAGTCAGTGGCTTTTTTCGACAAGCTGCGGGGCGTCAGGCGTCTGGGTAGTTGCCTCGTGGTGCGCGGGGTTGTGCCAGGGGGGCCGGTGTTCGCCGGCATTGGAAGCCACCCAAAAAACGGATTGGAGAGGATATGCGCGTACTAATTACCGGGGCGGCCGGCTTCATTGGGTCCCATCTGAGTGATCGCTTCATTGCTGAGGGGCATGATGTGGTGGGCATGGACAATCTGCTCACGGGCAGCATGGACAACATCGCCCATCTAATGGGCCATGACCGGTTTACGTTCGTCAAGCACAACGTCAGCCAATACATCTACGTAGCCGGTCCGCTTGATGCGGTCTTGCACTTCGCCTCGCCTGCCAGCCCCATCGATTACCTCGAGTTCCCGATCCCGACGTTGAAAGTCGGTTCGCTGGGCACCCACAATACGTTGGGTCTGGCCAAGAACAAAGGCGCGCGCTACTTGCTGGCCTCCACGTCTGAAGTGTACGGTGACCCGCAGGTCAACCCCCAGCCGGAGACCTATTGGGGACACGTCAATCCGATCGGCCCCCGAGGGGTCTATGATGAGGCGAAGCGCTTCGCCGAGGCGATCACAATGGCCTATCATCGCTATCACGGTCTGGAGACGCGCATTGTGCGCATCTTCAACACCTATGGTCCGCGCATGCGGCTCAACGATGGCCGCGCCGTACCCAACTTTATCGATCAGGCATTGAACGACCAGCCGATCACAGTCTTCGGCAGTGGCTCCCAAACCCGCGCATTTCAATATGTGACCGACCTTGTTGAAGGGTTATACCGTCTGCTGATGTCGGATGAGGCATATCCGGTCAACATTGGCAATCCTGACACCGAGATGACCATCCTGTCTCTGGCGGAAATGATCGTGCGGCTTGCTGACAGTAAGTCCGAGATCATTCGCGTGGACCCGACCGACGACCGGATCGTTGACGATCCAAAGATGCGTCGTCCGGACATCACGAAGGCCCGCGAGATTCTGGAATGGGAGCCGGTGGTTTCGGTTGAGCAAGGTCTCACCGAGACCATCGCCTACTTCCGCGAACGCCTTTGATCGCCTCCTTTACCACGACCCTTGGCAATCGCGCCCGGTCAGTTAGCTGGCTGAGTGTCCTTGCCCTGCTGTTGGCGGTTGGCTTTTCGCTGGCCATTAGCCGCTTGCCGCTGGCCGCTGCCGCGATCGGCCTGGCAGCAGTAGCGGCGCTGCTGCTGATCCTCATCAACCCCCTGTTTGGTCTGGGGCTGGCGCTGCTGGCGGGGCCTCTGAGTGCGCTGGAGAATGTCGTTCTCGGTCCTTCGCTGCTCGACAGCGGCCAGATTGTGTTGTTCCTTACGATTGCGTCGTGGCTGGCCGCATCGCTGGCGCGTCGTCGCGTGTGGGTGCCGCGCCTGTCCATTCTTGGCCCGTGGCTCTTGCTCCTGTCGGTCGCGGCACTCAGCCTGCTGGGTGGTGGAGCGAATTTGCGCCTGGGGCTGGTGGAGCTGCTCAAATGGGTTGAAATCGGCCTAATCGCCATCATCGTCGTCGATCTTGGAACGGATGGCGGGCAGGACGAGTCTCGCATTCCGCGCGTGGCTCGGCAGGTGCTCGGCCTGCTGCTGTTGGCCGGGTTTGTGCAGGCGATTGTGGGCATCTGGCAGTTTGGTCTGCGTGACACAGGCCCTGAGCATTTCGCCGTCCTTGGCTCCTACTTCCGGGCGTACGGCAGCTTCGAACAGCCGAACCCATATGGCGGCTACATGAACCTGACTGCGCTGCTGGCCATAGGGGTTGCCTGGGGTGTGTTGATTGCAGCCGTGGGGCGGATTCGCAACCCGTCGGATGAGGTGGCGGACGGTGTTATCGTGCGCCCGTTCTGGGTCTGGCTTGCTATCGCAGGCGTGGTAGCTATGGCGGCCTCGCTGGCAGTTATCTTCTCCTGGAGCCGGGGCGCGTGGCTGGGTTTCCTGGCTGGCGGCGCAGTGCTCGTCTTGTTCAGCGCCAGGGCGTGGTGGAAAGGGCTGCTGGTGGTCGTGGTGGCAGCAGTCGTGGGCGGCGCGTTGCTCTGGGCAGGGGTTGGGGCCGGGTTTGGCCCGGCGCTGTCGGTGACCGACCGGCTGCTGGGGTTCCGCGAGGACCTGACGTTTGGCGATGTACGCGGCGTCGATATCAATGATAGCAATTACGCAGTCCTGGAGCGGCTGGCCCATTGGCAGGCGGCCGTCAGCATGGCTGAGGAAGATGTGTGGCTGGGCACGGGTTTCGGTAACTACGAAGCGGCCTATCCCCAATTTGCCCTGATCAACTGGCCTGCACCGCTGGGGCACGCGCACAACTACTATCTCAACCTGTTGGCCGAAGTCGGCGTCATTGGCCTGGCCGCCTACCTGCTGTTCTGGGGCGCCATTGTCGCCCAGACCATTCGCGGATTAAGCCGCCTCACGTGGCCGGACCGGGGCATCGCCCTCGGCCTGCTTGCCGCCTGGACCGCGCTGTCCGTCCACCATCTTGTGGATAAACTGTATGTGAATAACGTCTATATCCATTTGGGTGTTATGCTAGGGCTGTTACAATTGCTGGTTGGTTATCGAAAGTCGGCGCAGCAGTCGGCAAGCGGCCGAACAACGGATTCCGCCGCATCTAGTTAGGACGAGCATTGGCATGATCTCAATGTTGGCGGATGCGTCGACGCGCTTTGGCGTCAACCCCAAAGAGGCCGAGCGCTTCATCAAGTTCCTGGTCGTCGGAGCGCTGGGCTTCGTCGTCGACTTTGGGGTGTTCAACCTGTTGATCAACCCTGTTTCGGCGTGGTTGCTTCCCGGCCACTGGCTCTATGAATGGTTGACTTCGCTCGGTTTCAGCGTCTATTTTGTTGAGCATCTTGGGCCAACGCTCGCCGGGGCCATCTCCTTCATTGCCGCGGTCAGCAGTAACTTCCTGTGGAATCGCTACTGGACCTACCCAGACTCCCGCTCCAAATCGCGTCGCCGCCAGTTCGTGATGTTTCTCTCCGTCAGCGTGGTCGGCTTCTTCATCCGGCTGCCGCTCATTACCTTCCTCAATCCGCTGTTCAAGGGTGTGGTCGAATCGATCCCTATGCTGGAGCCGTACGCCACGCGCATCGCTGCGAACCTGGCGCTGGGCGTGGCGGTGGTCGTTGTTCTGTTCTGGAACTTCTTCGCCAATCGTTACTGGACATACAATGATGTGGACTGATGGCCAGCCGGATTGGGTTTGATGTCACCGCCGCGCTGGCCCAGGGCGGCGGAATCGGTCGCTACACTCGCGAACTTATCCACGCGCTTCTCGCGGCCGACAGGTCGAATCAGTACCGTCTCTTCTCGGCCCGCCCCCCGGCTGAGCTGCCGGTAGCCAATCCGCTGCCGCAGACTCCCAACGCCAGCCACCGGCCCGCGCCGCTTGACGAGCGCTGGCTCTACCGCCTCTGGTACCGGCTGCGTCTACCTTTGCCGGTGCAGGGGGTGACCGGGCCGCTCGACCTCTTTCATTCACCCGATTTTGTCTTGCCACCGGTGGCGGGCGGCATCCCTACGATTGTGACCGTCCACGACCTCTCGTTTGTCCACTTCCCTCACACGTTCGTGCCGAATCTGGTCGACTATCTCAACGCCGTCGTGCCCTGGTCGATTGGTCGCGCCACCCATGTGCTGGCCGACTCCGAATCGACCCGTGACGATCTGCGGGTCGTGTGGGATGTGCCCGCCGACAAGATCACCGTCCTCTACAGCGGTGTCAACGAGCGGTTCCAGCGGGTTGTCCGTCAAGAAGAGTTGGCCGCCGTCCGCGCTCGCTCCGGGCTGGGCGACTGGCCCTTCGTCCTGGCCGTCGGCACGGTTCAGCCTCGCAAGAATTACGAGATGCTGGTCCGCGCTTTTGCGCCCCTGACCTCCACTATGCCGCACCATCTGGTCATCGCCGGCGGGCAGGGGTGGCTGTCTGACGACCTCTTTCGTGAGGTGGAGCGGCTGGGTCTGGAGGATCGCGTCCATTTCACCGGGTTTGTCCCGGATGAGGATTTGCCCGCTCTCTACTCGGCAGCCGATCTACTCGCTTTCCCCAGCCTCTATGAAGGGTTTGGTCTGCCGCTGCTGGAGGCGATGGGCTGCGGAACAGCTGTCCTGTCGTCTGATCGATCCAGTCTACCGGAGGTGATTGGGCCGGCGCCGGGGGCAGGCGTCCTGCTTGCGCCGGACGACGAATCGGCGTGGACAACCCATATGCAGACACTGCTGACCGACACATCGCTGCGCGAGCAGTATGTACAGCGCGGCTACGAACGGATTCGCAGCTTTACCTGGGACCGGGCGGCGCAGCAGCTGTTGGGAATCTACGCCACGCTGTTGGACAGCAAGTAGGCTAGAGCGGCGGTGGGCCGGTGATGCTGCCGGCTGGCTTCTGCTTCTGCCCCAATGTGGTCAATGCGCCCGCCACGTTGCCCGCCGCGCCTGCACTGATCATGATCAGCGCAATCGTCTCTAGATTGGAGTGGGTCAACGCCATCGCGCTGATCTGCAGCACCACGATACCCGCCAGCAGGAAGACAAACACGCGCCGCTCCAGCGACAGGGCGTAGTTGAGCCAGATGTTGACACCGGCGAACAGTGTCGTCGCCAGACCGACGAGCGGCAGCACCAGACCCGGGTCGGTGTAGGCCGGGCCAAACACCAGCTCCACAATCTGGGCCGAGAACAGATAGTAGCCCAATGTCAAAATCAGGCCGGGCAGCAGGGTAGCTGCGAGTGCCAACAACAGGACGGGTCGTGAATCACGACCGGCGGCATGGCGTTGGGTGGCTTTGGGAAACAGCACAAGGCCAATGCCCAACGGGATAAACAGATTCATCTTGCCCAGTGTCACGACCGGGCCGTACGCTTCAGCCGCCGCATCACCAAATAGACGGCGAACGACGACGGCGTCGGCGTTGACCATCAGGGCGAAGGCGAGCAGGCCAATGAGCGTATAGATGGAGTAGCGCCAGCTGATGGGGATTGGCGCGTCGGCCGGGGCCGGTGTGGAGAAGTACGGGCGCAGCAAAATGAGGGCCAACACCAAAGCGACCGTACTGCCCAGCGGAAGGGCAACAATTGCCCCAGCCGCCTGAAGACCCAACCCCAGCAAGACGACCGCAAACACGAGCCGCATGGCTGACTGGAGCATCTGGACAGACCCGAGACCATAGAAGCGCTGCGTGCCCTGCAGCGTGCCATCTGTGACCGGGCGCAGGAAGAGCAGCAGCAGCGCAAAAGCGGCCGCCCACAAAGGCCACGGCGTGTCGATGCGCAGGAAGCGGGCCAGCGCCGGCCCTGCCAGTGCAAACAGCCCCGCTCCCACCAGGCCCCATCGCCACGCCCATCGCCAACTGCGCTGGAAGATGGAGCCGATATGGTTGACCGCCTCCGAGCGCACAGTGGCCTCGGCGACGTAGAAGGCGACGACATTACGGATGACGTTGGTCACCTGGACCATGATCTGGACCAGGGCCGTGACGGTGACGAAGACGAAGAACTCTGTCGGGGCGAGCTGGCGGCCGACGAAGACGTTGACGAGATAGTCGAAGCCGCCGGCGACGATCATCGCCACTGCCATGAACGCCCCCTGCGCCGCGCCGGATCGGGCGGACAGGTCTTGCAGGCGGGCTCTAGCTTCCATATCCATTCGCTGCCGGATCAAACGGGACCGGCTTGGTAGCGACGTAGTAACAGTGAGCGCTCTGTTCCGGCCACGCCTTTTGCAGGCCCTGCTCCACGCTTACAAAGAGCGGGGTCAGGCGCTCGCTCGCCGGAATCTGGTCGGGCATGATCTCCCACAGCCAGAACAGAATGCTGTACTGCCCGCTCTGGTCAACGCGGAACCCGGACTCCCGCAATGTCGTGCCCAGCCCGTCAAAGTAGAACGGTGCGTTGATCTCGTCGCCCAGCCAACTGGGATACAGACGCCTGCCCCAACGGATAATCGGGTTGTCCTCCACTGTCTCCACAAGGAACAAGATGCCGCCGGGCCGCAGAACGCGCCACACTTCGGCCAGCGCCCGCTCCACGTCGCCAATATGGTGGAGAACATGCTGAATGTAGACGAGATCAACTGAGCTGTCGGCGAACGGCAGCGCCAATCCGTCTGACAGTAGGGCAGGTCCATGCGTCAGCGCCAGTTCGACGCGCTCCGGCACAGTGTCCAGCCCGATGGCAGGACGGCCGTATTGGGCGAAGCGGCTCATATTCCAGCCGTTGCCGCAGCCGATCTCGACAATGCGCTGCATATCGGGTCGGGCAAAGATGGCGCGCTCGGCGGCGAAGTAGGGCAGCACACGATAACGGCTGGGCGACCAGTTCTGGCCAAAGACGGCGGGTTTGCGGTAATCCATGAGTGTTGGTTTGCACTGAGCAGCGGGTGAACCCGCAACTAGGTTGATTGCGCGGGTAAGGGTGCGCTGGTGGGCGGCTTCGTCGGGCGTGGTGGCGTGGTCGCCAGCGGCGGCGTGCTGCCTTCCCACCAAACGTCGCCGGGTTGACGCCACTCAACGATTTCGCACGATTGCAGCGCCTCGCGCACGATGGCCCGTTCGCTGGCCAGCCAATCCATCCCCTTCCACTGGGCCAACTCTCGTTCCAACAGCGGACGAGGCTGGAAGGCCGGGCGCTCTGCCGGCGGCGTGGTCAGACGAACGGCCGCTTCCTCGGCGCTCAGCGGGACGACAGCTGCCGGGCCGGCAGCGACAAAGGCGAGACGGGTGGCCGGCGCCGAGGCCACCAAAGGAATGGATGGCGCCAGCTGGCCCAGTTGATACTTGGGCTGGGGGACCAACCGTTGGAGGTTGGTGTTCAGCGTGGCTACCGGCAGCCGGCGGCCGCCCAGCCACAGGCCTAGCCGGCGCAGCGCCGGAGAGTACAACAGCCGCTGCAGGCCAAGTGGCGCGACGGCGCGCGTGGCGGCTGATGCGCCCTCGAGCATGTCCTGATTGACGGTGAGCGGCTTTGGATAGGCATATAGCTGCCCGTCGCGCCCCAGAATAATCCTGTCGTCAGCCATGAACGCCAGCCCTTCACGCTTGCAAAGCACGTTGAGACCATATCCCATGTCGGTGCGCCCGGCGATCATGCTGCCCTGAGGCGAGGCCAATTCCGGTCCGGCGACTGCTCCCGCCTTGACCAGTGCCACATCGCGACCGATGAGCTGCCAGCGCAGCACAGGCTCCACGATATTGGTGAACAGAAAGGCGGGCGAGTTTTCCAGCAGGGGCGAGACGACGATTTCGGTGTAATCCCCGGGCACAACCGTCAGGCCGAACCCGAAGCGTCCCAGCTGCTCGTCGTAGGAGATGCCGCCTTCAACCCGGCTGGGCGTCCCATGCCGGTCAACGCGCACCATCAGGTCGGGCGGCCGCTCCGCCTCATTCACGCGAAACCAGGCCAGATCGTCCAACGGCACCTGCGAGGCGATGAGGAGCAGGCCATGCAGGTCATAGAAGGCGCTCTCCCGCGGCTGCATCATGAGGCCGCGCGTCCAGATCCAGCTCTCCGACAGCAAGTAGTAGCCGAAGCCGGCGCTGGCCAGGGCGGCCGTCGACGCCACGAGATAGGGCACGCCAATGCGGGACAGCAGCAGCGTCACGGGGAGGTAGATGAGGAACAGAAACCCCGCGCCGAGCAGGAGCGTGGTCAGCGGCCGTCGTCGCAGCGAGCGCGGCTGGTCGCTAAACACCCAGCGCTCGCCGGCAATCGTCGCCAGCACCGTCAGGCCGCCCGCTGCCAGCGCCGCCGGAAGCAGCGCCCAGCCCGCACCGGCGACCAGGCCGCCCAGCAGGGCCAGATTCAGCCCCAGCGCCGCCACAACCAGGACGACGAACCGCACAAGATGCTGGTTCACCGTCGTGCGCAGCCGGGTGGCGTGGCGGAAAAAGCGCAGGCCTTCGTTCAGGTCCGCTTTGCTCTGGCCCTGGTGGCGCGGCGCAAAATCAAAGGTGATCTCGCTGACATGCAGCTCTGGGTGACGGACCAGGATCTCCAGCAGAATCTTGAACCCCTCTGGCTGCAAGATGGCCGTGTCGACCCGGCTGCGCCGGACGAGAAAGAAGCCGGTCAGCGGGTCGGAGACGTTCTTCAGCACGCGCGGGAACAGCATTCGGACCAGCGCCGTGAGCGATTGCGACGTGAACGACCGCGCCCGGCTCAGGCCCATCGGCCCCAGCCAGTCGGCCCGGCGGCTGGCTACAACGAGGTCGGCCCCGGTGCGGTTCGCCTGGTCGAGCAGTCGCCGGATGGTTGCTGGAGGGTGCTGCAAATCGGCGTCCATAACGCAGATCCACGCTCCCTCAGCCGCCTCGATCCCTTCGACCACTGCGCCGCTCAGCCCATTGCGCCGGGCTTCCGGACGGGCGATCAGGCGGATCGGATAGCCGGCGGCCGCCAACGCGTGTGCAACCTGCGGCGTGTCGTCGGTGCTGTCATCGACGACCACAATCTCGTAGGCCACGTCGCGCAGCGTCGCGTCCACCGCCTCCGCCAGAGGCGCGAGATTGTCAGCCTCGTTGCGGGTTGGAACAACCACCGACAGCGTCACCGGCTCGGCCGTATGTGGCGAGTTGCCGCCGGATTGTGTCTCACTCATGGCCCCTCATATCAACCATCATAACGGCGCGATAATAGCACATCGAACCGACCGCTCACAACGGCGCTCACGCACCGTCTCTTTGACGCTCGCCCTATTCTCCTCTATGCTCCTGCCATGACGCGCAGCCGTCTAATCGCCCTTCGTATCTTTGTCGCCTCGATCCTCCTCGCCGGTCTCATCGTGAGCGACGTGTGGCCCGGATTGCGCGGGCCTGCCCCCGGCACCAGCGAATGGTACTGGTTCTATCAGCCCCGGCCCTGGGTACGATGGCTCCCGGCCGCTGGTGTGGCGATCACAGTGGTGGCTTTTGCGGCGTGGTGGTGGCCGCGACCCGGCCATTCGCGATGGCCGGTTGCCCTTCTCATTCTGCTCGCCCTTGTGTTACAGGTTGCGTTGGTCTACGCTGATCGCCCCAATGTGGGCGGCGAGCTGGTCGACCGCACGCTGAGTAAGGCTACCAACGGTTACGTGGCTACGGCGGGAGAGATCGACGACCTCAACGCCGCCCTGCGCGACTACCCGGCGCTGATGACCATGTTCGACAACGAACACGCCCGCACCCATCCGCCGGGCCTCATTGTGGCCCACTGGACGACTGACAGTCTGCTGGCGCGGATGCCGTCCCTGACCGCCGTGCTCGCGGCCCCCGTGCGCTTCTGGCGCTGTACTGACCTCTGGATCATGGCCCGGCCCCTGTCGACCTCTGCCGGGCTGCTTTTGTGGTCGTGGGTGCCGGTGCTGGCCGCTGCGCTGACCGTCTGGCCCGGCTACGCCATCGGCCGCCGCTGGTACGGAGAGCAAGGCGGTCGTCTGGCAGCACTGCTCACCGCCGCTGTTCCGGCGCTGCTCATCTTCTCGCCATCCCCCGATCAACTATTTGCCCTACTGTCGCTGGTCTCGCTCTGGCTTCTGCTGGTTGGGCTGGAAGAACGACGGCCTCTGGCCACCCTCGGCGCGGGCCTGATTGTTGGTCTGATGAGTTTTCTAAGTCTCGGCAATGCGGTGTGGTTCGCTTTACTTGGCGCGTATCTCGCTGTGTCGCTCATATGGCCGCTGTCCGGCGCAGCGCCGTTCTGGCGGCAGCGTGGCTGGTGGCAGGCGCCCGCGCTCCTTGCGGTTGGGGCGGCTGCGTTCTGGCTGGTCTACTGGGCAGGCTGGGGGGTGGCGCCGTGGTCGGTCGCCCAGGTGGGACTGGACCAACACAGCACCCTCGTCACATCACTGCGCCGCTATGATTGGTGGCTCGTCTATAACCCGCTCGATTTCGCCCTGTTTGTAGGACTGCCGGTGTTGGCCGGCTTCGTCTGGCAGGTGGGCTCGGCTGTCCGTCACGCGGATGAGCGGGCCGCGCCACAAGGGCGACTGGCCCTCCTGCTGGCGGCGACCCTGATCGCGCTGACGCTCGCCGGGACGACGCGCGGGGAAGTCGGCCGTCTCTGGATGTTGTTCATGCCTTTGGCAGCCGTTCTGGCCGGCGGCCGTCTGGCGGCCGCCCTGGAGTCGCGATGTACCATCTTGCTGGTTGTGGCGGCCCAGCTCCTGCTGGCGCTCAGTCTGGGGTTGGCCTGGCGGCCGTTCTTTGCTGTCATCCTGCCCGTGGAACGACCGGCGGCGGCAGCGGCGGCCGGGCTTCCGGCCAACGGAATGGACGCGACGTTCAGCAGCCCGGACGGCCGCACATTGTCCTTGCTGGGGTATGACCGGGCGCTTGCTGCCGGTCAGAGCGGCGATGCAGTGACTGTCACCCTGCAATGGCAGTCGACCGGCCCCACCCTGCAACCGTACACGGTGTTCGCGCAGCTGCTGGACGAGAGCGGAGGCGTGGCGGGGCAGCAGGACAATTGGCCGGTTGCAGGGCAATGGCCAACCACCTGCTGGCTCCCGGGTGAGCGGGTGGCTGATTCATACACAATCGCGCTGTCCCCGGCGTTCGACCGCGACGCTTTCCGGCTAGTAGTCGGCCTGTACGATGCCCGCACCGGCGAACGGCTGCGCGACGCGAACGGCCGCGACTTCGTCGAGCTGACGCTGCCCGAGTGATGGGGACGGCAGCGGCCGAAATTCGTTAGCGTTCTGGCATGCGGCGGGCTAGCAGAGTATAATTCTGCGTCGTGACTGGAGAGGTCGCATAGTTGGTCTAGTGCGCACGATTGGAAATCGTGTACCTCGAAAGGGGTCGCGGGTTCGAATCCCGCCCTCTCCGCTATCTGTTCCGCATTATACGTGTCGAGCACAAAAAAGCCGCCTGTCAGGGCGGCTTTTCTTGTTCCTGCGGTCATGCAATGACGCTTGTCAATCGGCCGCAACCGACTGCTTCTTCCCCATCGCCTCGACAACCACCTCAGCCACATCACGGACGGCCATCGGCGAACCGAACTCGCGGTTGGCGTCGCTCATCATTGTGCTGCAGAAGGGACAGCCCACCGCCAGGACCTCGGCCCCGGTGGCGCGTGCTTCGCTGTAGCGGTTGATGTTTACGGCCTCGCTGCCGTGCTCTTCTTCCTTCCAGTACTGCGCCCCGCCGGCTCCACAGCAGAACGAATCCTCACCACTGCGCGGCATTTCGAGCAGCAGATTACCCGCCTCGGCCAGCGCCTTGCGCGGCTCATAGGTGATCCCGTTGTGGCGACCGAGGAAGCACGGATCGTGGAAGGTTGTCTTTTCCAGCACCTTGTTATTGAGCGTCAGCTTGCCCTTGCCGATGAGGTCGCTGATCAGCTGGGTGTGGTGGAACGTCTGGTAGTGGCCGCCCAGCTCCCCGTACTCCTTGCCGATGGTGGTGAAGCAGTGAGGGCAGCTGGTGACGATGCGGCGTGAGTCTGCGCCGGCGGCATTGAGGGTTTCGATGTTGCCAGAGGCCATCTCGAAGTACAGATATTCGTTGCCGGCGCGGCGGGCCGAATCGCCTGTGCAGGTCTCCGACTCGCCCAGAACGGCAAAGCTGATACCGGCCTCGTGCATGATGGTGGCCAGGGCGCGAACCGTTTTCTGTGCGTCCGGATTGAATGCACCCGCGCAGCCCACCCACAGCAGATAGTCGTAATCGGGGTTTTCCTCGACAGTCGGCACATCGAACGGCAGCGGCCCGGCCCACTCCATGCGGCTCTCGGTCGATTGCCACGGATTGCCGGTCCGCTCCATGCCCACGAACGCGCCCTTGAGCTGCTCGGGGAATTCACTTTCCATCATGACCTGGTTGCGGCGGATATCCATAATGTCGATCATGGGCGCATTGCCGACCGGGCAGACGTCGACGCAGTGTCCGCAAGCGGTGCAGGCCCAGACGGCGCTCTCGCTGATGGCGAACTCCAGCATCGGGGTACCGTTCATGCTGCCGCCGCCGTTCGCCATATCAGCCAGTAGCTCGCGGGTGTAATAGCGCTTGTTGATCTCCAGCGCCGCCGGGGACAGCTCCTTGCCCGTGTTGTAGGCCGGGCACACTTCCTGACAGCGGTTGCACATGATGCAGGCAAACGCGTCGACGATCTGCGTATCGGACAAATCGAAGAAGGTGGCTACACCGAACTGCTCCACGCTCTCGTCCTCGAAGTCGAGCGTGAACATCTGGCCCAGATAGGTGCGCTCGGGGCTGGTCATGAAGTTGAACGGCCCCATGAACAGATGGGCGTGCTTAGTATAGGGGAAGTAGGGCAGGAACAGGAGCAATACGCCAATGGCAATCCAGAAAGACAAATGCCAGCCCAAATCAACTGCATTGGCAGAGAAGCCACTGAGAAACAGGTCAGAGATGGTCGTCGCTACCGGCTGCCATGGGTCCGGTCCTTCGGCGGCGACGAGGAAGGATGCACCAAGCAGTCTGAATCCTAAATGGATGAGGATGAACATACCGACGATGAGTGAGTCGGAGTCAATGCCACCCTGCTGCGCCTTCGGGTTGAGCATGACGTTGTCCCGAATCTTGAGGGCAGGATCTTGGGCCAGGAAGCGCCTCAAGAGAAAGTAGACAACGCTGATGATACCCGCAACAGTTAGCAGATCGGCGCTTAGCCTGAACAGACCTCCAATCGCATTGTCATGGAAGAATCGGAAACCGGGGATAAATGCTTCAAGTACATCGATGGCATTGACGAGAAAATAGAACAGGAACGCGAAAGCAACGCCATAGTGCATCAGTGACGTCAAGGTCCTGTCTTTGATAATGTTACCCTGGGTGAAAAGGGCAACGGTTCCTTCCCAAACACGTCGGCCAATATGATCGAAGTTGAGACTCCCCTGACCGCGATCGATAATGCGCCACATTTGTCCGAACGTATTGTAGGTGGCGGTCAGGCAGATCGCCGTCAGCAGAACAAACATGATCCGTTCGAAACCTGTTAACATTCGTGTTCCTCTCTAATCTACATAAGAAGAGCCTCGCCCATTCAGAGCTGTCCTCGGGTCCGGCAAGACCGTGTGGACGCGGCGGGTTCCTCGCCATTCCGTATGTGGACCGCCGGGTGAGCGGCCAGTAAGCGTCGCCATTGTAACCTACAATTTGACGCACTGCATTATAAAGCAATTTCCCGGTTCGGGTATAATGTTCGCCATGTCTTCGCAACATTCGAGAGGCCGTCGTCGGGCCTGGCTGGCAATCGTCGTGGTCGCCGCCATCGTCTGGCTGATCTCGCTTTGGCCTGCCGCTCGCTCGCTCTACGATCTGACCGGGGAAGAGGAGCTGCCCGGCCAACTGGCCGGTGTCGTCCACTGGCTCAACACCGCTGTCCGGCCCCAACCGATCCTGGCCCCGACGGAGGTCGCCAATTCACCCTTGGCTTATCCCGGTGTGGCACCCTTTGGCGTGAATACGTTCCTGCAGCAGGAGGTGGAGCCGGAAAAGCGCGCCCGGAGCCTGGACCTGCTCAACGAAGCGGATATCGGTTTTCTGCGGCAGGAGTTCACGTGGGAAGATATCGAGATTCATGGAAAGGGCGATTTCATTGACCGGCGCAATGATCCGGCGGGCGTGGACGCGTGGGCCAAGTACGACCAGATTGTCGAGCTGGCCAATGAACGCGATATGTCCATTATCGCCCGGCTGAGCAACCCGCCGTCGTGGACGCGCGCGCTGACGGACACAATCGGCACCAACGCTCCGCCCGACGACCTGCACGACTTCGGCGACTTTGTGGCCACGGTTGCCGATCGTTATCAGGATGACATCACCTACTATCAGCTGTGGAACGAGCCGAACGGCAACGAAGAGTGGGGGAAGCAGGACGTCGATCCCGAGGCCTTTACTGAACTGCTGTGCATCGGTTATGAGCGCATCAAGGCGGCCGATCCCAACGCCATTGTGCTGGCGGGGGCGCTGACCCCTACCGTGGCCAACGACGGCCGTAACATGAACGACCTCATCTTTCTGGAGCGTATGTACGCCGCCGGAGCAGGCGACTGCTTCGACGTCATGTCGGCCCAGGGATACGGGCTGTGGTCCGGCCCGACCGACCAGCGCCTGCGGCCGACCGTCATCAACTACCCCCATCATCTCTTCCTGCGCGATGTGATGGTGCGCCACGGCGACGGGCACAAGCCGCTCTGGATCAGCGAGCTGGGCTGGAACACGGCCCCTGAAGGCATTCCGCCCAATTTCGGCCGGGTGACCGAAGAACAACAGGCGCGGTACACCGTCGAGGCGTTCCAGCGCGCCCAGCGTGAGTGGCCCTGGTTGGGGGTCAGCAACATCTGGTTCTTCAAGCGCCCGGCCGATTGGGAGAAGGACCAGGCTTGGTACTACTTCCGCATGATGGAGCCGGACTTCACACCCTTGCCCGTCTACGACGCCGTGCTGACATACGCTAACAATCCGGATTACGGCGATCCCACGCCCGCCTGGCAGTTTGTCTGGATGCGCTGGCGGCCGCTGCTGTTCCTGCTCTCCAGCGCGATTCTCTTCTCCAGCCTCCTCGCCTTTCTCTGGCCGGCGGTGTTAAAGAGACAACCGTCACCGTGACCCGACGCATCCTGCCGGCGGCCGTGATGGTGCTGCTGTTGGCCACCCTGCTCCGCTTCCATGCCCTGGAAGTGCAATCTTTCTGGAACGACGAGGGCAACAGCGCCCGTCTGAGCGAACGGCCGATTCCCGCCATCATCGAAGGCACGGCCAGCGACATCCACCCGCCGCTTTACTATCTGGCGCTGCATGGTTGGCGGGAGGTGGCCGGCGAGACGGAGTTCGGCTTGCGCTCCTTGTCAGCGTTGGCGGGCGTGCTGGCCGTCGCCGTAACGATGGCTCTGGCGCGAGCACTATCGCCGGGGCGGGCGGTGCCGGTGGTTGTGGCCGGGTTACTAGCAGCCGTCAGCCCGGCCCTCGTCTACTATGGTCAGGAAACCCGCATGTACGCCATGCTGGCGCTGCTGGCCGTTGCCAGTACATGGGCGTGGTTCAACTGGCTCCGAGCCGCGACCGGCAGCGGCCGGACCGCAGCCGCCGGACCCTGGGGCTGGCTGATAGCATACTCGCTGCTGACGGCGGCCGGTCTGTATACCCACTACTTCTTCCCATCTGTCTTGTTGGCTCAGGGCGTTCTAATGGGAATGATCATGATCTGGCCCTCGCTGCTGCGTCCGGGTCTCGGCCGGTCGGACTGGGTGCGCGTCACTGCTCAATGGAGCGGGGCGGTGCTGGTGGCTTTGCTGCTCTATTCAGCCTGGCTGCCGATCTTTTTCCGGCAGATCGGGGGACGTGACGGTGCGCGGGCCGAGCTGCTCGACTATTTGAGTGAAAGCGGTCGCTGGCTCATGCTTGGCCAGACGGTCCGGCCTGAACAAGCGGTGCTCCCCCTGGCTGCAGGGACGCTGCTTGTGGCCGTGGGGATCATTGTCGGGCGGCGGCGTGCCCTTGTCCCGGCGTTGATGGCGGCCGTCCCCTTGGCGTTCAGTTTTCTGGCTGGAACAACCGATCCCGCGTTCTTCAAGTTTCTGTTGGTGATTATCCCCTTCCTGGCCATTCTGGGCGGTATGGCCTGGTACGGCCGTCGCTGGCAGGCGGTCGTGCCCGCACTGCTGACCATCGTGCTGCTGCTGGGCAGCGCACGTTCGCTCGACAATCTATACAACGACCCGGCATATGCACGGGCCGACTACCGGGGTATGGCGGCGCGCATCGTCGCCGAGGACCATCCCAACGCAGCGATCATCCTCAATGCGCCCAATCAATGGGAGGCGTTCACGTACTACTACGGGGACAGTGCGCCCGTCTTTCCGCTGCCGCGCGGTCAGGCGACGGCCGACCTGCTGGAACCCGAGCTGGAACAGATCGCCGCCGGCCACGATCGACTCTACGCGCTCTACTGGGGCGAGGGCCAGCGCGATCCGCAGCGCGTTGTCGAGCGCTGGCTGGACGCCAACACGTTTACGGCCACGGAAGAGTGGGTGGGGGACGTGCGCTTTGTGGTCTATGCGGTTCCGCCGGGTGACGAGCCGGCCCTGCTGCCGGTCGATGCCGCGTTTGAGACACCGGATGGAGCCACGATTACGCTGTTGGAAGCCGGGCTTGCTCCGCAGGAGGCTACCGCCGGTGACGTGGCCCAAATCTCTCTCGTCTGGCAGGCGAACCAGACCCCTGACCAGGCCTACAAGGTATTTGTCCATCTGCTGGATGAGGATGGGGTTTTGGTCGCCCAGCGCGACAGCGAGCCTGCCGCTGGTTCGCGACCCACCACGGGGTGGCTGCCGGGCGAGCGGGTCGAGGACCGGCACGGACTCCTGCTCCCAACAGACCTGCCGCCCGGTCGGTATGAGGTTGTCGTCGGGCTCTACGACCCGTCTGACCCGGCCAGCCGTTTGCCGCTGTCCGATGAAACTGTGCGGGTGGATGCCGTCAGCCTCGGCCGTGTCGACATACGTTAGCCCCCCCCGTTCAGCCGGTGTGCCCCGCCGCCGCGCCACCTGCCTGACTCCGGCCACCAATTCTCGATTTGGCCTTGACACAGACTGCGTATTAGATTATCATCTAACTAGTTAGACAGATATCTAATTAATTAGACGATGGTCTAAGCAGGAATCGCAGCGACCACAAGGAGAAATCAAGATGTTGCGACCAGATGTACAAGCCGAAACATTACTCGACTTCCAGGAAGAACGGACCAGGAATATCCAGGAGTCACACAAGATCGAAAGTGACATGCCTGCTGAACGAACCATTCGATCGCGCTTTCTGTTAGCAGCCGGCACGTTTATGGTAGGATTGGGGAAGTCGCTGCAGCGTTCGGCCGGATGCTCAGCCGGGAACACCGTGAAGGCGGCTCACTAAGTCGGTAGGATCAACGACCATTCAGGAGAAAGCGCATGGCACAACTTGAACTTCGCACCAGGCAGGTCGGTCCTTGGTCCATGAATACGTACGCTCTCGTATGCCCGGAAACGGGCGAGAGCGTACTTATTGATCCGGGTGATGACCCCGATGAGTTGTCAGAGATGCTGGCCGGTTCAAGACCGGTGGCTATCGTGCTGACTCATACGCACGGTGACCACATTGGTGCGCTTGACGCGATGCGCGAGCGGCTGGATGTGCCTGTCTTCGCTTACGATGGACCGCACTTTGCCGACATCGACATTGCCGTGGACCAACCGATTAGAGACGGCGCCACAGTGCCGGTCGGCAGCTACGCTTTGCGAGCCCAGCGCGTGCCAGGCCATGTGGTCGACCATCTCTGCTTTCATCTGGTGAACGACCACCGTGTCATTGTGGGCGACACCCTGTTCGATGGCGGCCCCGGCCGCACATGGAACGAAGAGCAGTTTCAGGAGACGCTGGTTACCCTGCGCGACATTGTTCTGCATTGGCCAGACGAGACGGTCTGCTTTCCGGGACACGGCCCCAGCTTTCGGCTGGGCGATCGCCGCGACCAGATTGAGGCCTTTGTCGCTAAAGACCACGGCGACTTCTTTGGGGACGCGGTCTGGGAGATGTAGGCGGACAGCGCCGCCTGCAGCACTTGCTCCCACGTAACCATCGACCGGGCTGTTGACGCGTAGACTGATGGACAACTGATGATTTTTGGTCCGGGTAGTGGCACTTCTTCAGCGGGTTCTCTTTACGGCCTGCTACACGTATCTTTCATTGGATAGCTCCCCAGGAGGAATGTTAGATGGAATCTGCCCCGCAACCAGTGAAAGGCATGCGCGACTTTGTCATCGTGTGGGCCGGCCAGCTTGTCTCCATGCTCGGCACCGGCATGACCAACTTTGCCCTTTCGTTCTGGATATTCGACCAGACGGGGTCGGCGACCGCTCTGACCATCGCTATCTTCTCCTTTACCGCGCCCAGCATCCTCCTCAGCCCGATAGCGGGCGCTCTGGTTGACCGGTTTGACCGCAAGACGATCATTATCTTGAGTGACCTGGCGGCAGGTATTGTCACCATCGGCTGGCTTATCCTGGTCCTTACCGGCGACCTGGAGCTGTGGCAGATTTACATCGGCAACTTTATTGCCGGCGCTTTCAACTCCCTGCAGTTCCCCGCATTTTCGGCGGCCGTCTCGCTGATGATCCCCAAGGATCAGTTTGGCCGCGCCGCCGGTATGATGGACTTCGCCGGGGCTGCGTCCCAGATTTTGGCGCCCGCGTTTGCGGGTGCGCTGCTGGGCACTCTCGGGTTGGCGGGCATCATGGCGATCGATGTCGTCACCTTCGTCTTCGCCATCATCACGCTCTTGATCATTCGCATCCCGGAGTCAGAAAACGCCGCGGCGGAGAAGGCCGCACAGGGCAGTATCTGGAAGGAGTCGCTCTTTGGATTCCGCTACATCAGGGAACGGCCCAGTTTGCTCGGTTTGCAGCTCGTCTTTACCGCGCTCAACTTCCTGGCTGCTTTCAGCTTTGCGGTGATGGTGCCGATGATCCTGGCCCGCACAGGCAACAACGAGCGCATTCTGGCTACCGTACAATCGATCAGCGCGGTAGGCGGCGTGGTTGGCGGCTTGTTCATGAGCGCCTGGGGCGGTCCCAAGCGTCGAGTCAATGGCGTCTTGTTGGGCATGACCGTGGAAAGCTTACTTGGCCCCACCATTATGGGCCTGGCGCGCTCCCTGATTGGCTGGGCGACGGGTGGATTCTTCATCCAGGCCGTCATTCCTATCATCAATGGCTCCAACCAGGCAATCTGGCAGGCCAAAGTGCCGCCATCGATGCAGGGGCGCGTGTTCGCTACCCGGCGCATGATTGCGCAGGTCGCCTTTCCCTTTGCTGTGTTGATAGCCGGCCCGCTGGCAGACAACGTCTTTGAACCGGCGATGCAGCAGTCGACCTCATTTCTGTCGCAGACATTTGGGTGGCTGGTAGGCACCGGCGTCGGGTCCGGGATGAGCCTCATGATGGTCCTCAGCGGCCTGGCAGGGGCGTTCGTAGGACTTGGCGGTTACTTGTTCCCGGCCGTGCGCAACGCCGAGGACATCTTGCCCGACTTTGATACGATTGTTCCCGTGGCGGAAGCGGAGCCAGAGCTTGAACCCGCTGCGTGATAGCACGCCTGACAGGCGATCTGGCGATTTCTTGGTAGAATCCTTGCAGTAGAGGCGTAACAGATGAGTGATCAATCACCAACTCAAATTGAATGGGATATCGGCACCGGGTACGACATGTTTGTCAGTCTTTGGGTGCTCCATGAACCGGACCGGTTTGGGCTGCGTGGCTCATGGGCGGCGGGCGTTCGCTCCCGTTTGCCTGCTCCGGAGCGCGATTTGCTGCAGCGTTTCATCGACACCGGCTGGCCCGTCCATTGGCCCTACACGGTGGATGCGCCCAAGGATGGCAACGCCGTCATCAGGGCGCTGGAGGCCATCCCACCTGAAGACCGCCTGGTTACATTCTACAATCCGACGGATGCTGGCGTTGTCGCGATAATGGAAGAGGTCGGCGAACGCGGCACAGTAACCGATGATGATGTCGCTGCCCTGGCTGATTACCTCCAACATGATCCGGACAAAAAGATGTCAACTGCCAAGGCCACGAAGAAGGCGGAGGCGATGCTCCAGCTGTGGGCGCATCCGGTGGAGACAGGCGAAGGGCTGTTGAGCGGGCTGTGCGCCTACCAGGAGCAGTTCTTTGCGGAGGAAGAGACACGCATTGCGCCGGCGCTAATCGACGCCCAGTCACATGCCCAGGAGTTGGCCCAGACCCTTGAGCTGCCGGAGCTCCTGGAAGAACTGTCGCAAGGTGTTCGCGTGGACAAGAAGCTGGACATGAAGCGAGCCATCCTGGTGCCCTCTTTCTGGTCGACCCCGTTTATGGTCTTTGCCACGGTTGATGCGGATACGGAGATGTTCCTCTATGGCGCCCGCCCCAATACGGCGTCCCTTATTCCCGGGGAAGTCGTTCCGGATGCGCTCTACCAGGCGCTTAAGGCGCTGGCGGATCCAACGCGGTTGCGCATTTTGCGCTACCTGACCGAAGAGCCGGCCACTGCGTCAGAGCTGGCAAAGCGGCTGCGCCTGCGCGCCCCAACCGTCATCCATCATCTGGATGCCCTGCGTTTGGCCCGGATGGTGCAGCTAACGCTCAACCACGACAGCAAGCGTTACGCGATTCGCAAAGATGCTGTCGCAAACACATGTGCCATGCTGGAAGGCTTCCTGGACGGGGAAGACAGTCCACTGCCCGAGATAGACGAAGCGTAGCAGCGGCGGGCGGGCAAAAAAAGAGGTGGAGGGGTGGATTCCCGAATCGCCTTCTTGCGAAGTCTCCTCGCGTTTCCTGTAAGTGCTCCTTACTCCCTCACACCTGCGGCGCATAGCGTTAGCTACCGCGCCATTTCAAGTCATCATAAACGAAAGCGTGGTCCCGTGACCATCAATACGCCGTGAATTAACCAAGACCTAACGTTGCGCTTCGGCCACCACACGGGCAATGGTACGGATACCCTCACGCACATCCTCAGCCGGCTGGGCCACATTCATCCGAATGCACTCGTACCGATGGTCCCATTCATCATCGTCCAGGCCGGGGTAGAAGTAGTGGCCCGGCACGATAAGGACGCCCTGGTTCTTGAGCCGTTCATACAGCGTGTCGCTGGTAATCGACAGGCCTTTGAACCAGAGCCACAGAAAGAAGGTGCCCTCGGGTTTGTGGATGTAGTAATCGATGCCATCCATCGCTTCGTGCAGCCACGCCACCGCCTGGGCGATCTTGGCCTCGTAATGTGGTCGGATGACGGTTTCACTCAGCCGCAGCACTTCGCCGCTCTTCATCAGATCGGCCGCCAGGTACGCTCCCAGATTGCCGGGCGCCAGACTGACGACAGCGTTCAGGCCCGCCAGGGCGTCGATAATCTCCTCGCGGGCGACGACGATCCCGGTCCGCGCTCCGGGCAGGCCCAGTTTGGACAGGCTGAGGCAGTAGATGATCTGCTCATCCCATATCGGGTCTGCGGCGACATACTGAATGCCAGGGAAGGGCGCACCGTAGGCGTTGTCGATAATCAGCGGAATGTCGTGCTCGTGGGCCAGCGCATGCAGATGGGCGATCTCCCGGTTCGTCAGCACATTGCCGGTCGGGTTGGTCGGCCGCGAGACACAGATGGCGCCTATGTCCGGCGTGATCTCCAGCGCGTCAAAGTCGACACGGTATTTGAAGAAACGGCCGTCGAGATGCTCGATTTCAGGCCGGAAGGAGACGAAGAAGTTGTCCCCAATGCCCGCGTCAGTGTAGCCAATGTACTCCGGTGTCAACGGGAGCAGGATTTGCTTGCGGCGGCCGTCGCCGAAATCCCCTGCCAGCAGGTTGAACAGGAAGAAGAACGCGGTCTGGCTGCCGTTAGTCAGGGCGATGTTACGCTCCGTAACCGGCCAGCCCAACTCGCGCGAGAGCAGATCGGCCACGACGGCTGTGAAGGCCCTGTGGCCCTGGGGCGGGGCGTAGTTGCCCACCATGGACTCGAACGACTGGCCATCGGCCAGAAGCGCCTGCATCCGTTCCCGCAGGCACGCCTCGACTTCGGGGATGTGACTGGGGTTGCCACCGCCGAGCATAATGACGCCGTCGCCTTCGGCGACCGCATTGCCCAGATCATCCATCAGCTGGAGGATGCCGCAATCCTCCAGCACCTTGCGACCAAAGGAAGAAAATTCCATCAGTGCCCGTTCATCAAGATCGGCTCGATCCGATCCATCGCCCAATCGATTTCATCTTTGGTGATGACCAGCGGCGGAGCGAAGCGCATAACGTTGGCATGGGTATCCTTGCACAGGATGCCTTCATTCCGAAGTGCTTCGCAGTACGGCCGCGCTGGAATCGTTAGCTCGACACCAATCATCAGGCCACGTCCCCGCACTTCACGAATGACCTCGCTCTCAATGCGCTTTAGGCGCCCCATGAAGTAGGCGCCCATCTCGTTGGAGCGCTCAATCAAGCCCTCGTCAACCAGGACACCAATCGCCGCCCGGCCGACAGCCGCACCCAGGGGATTGCCGCCGAAGGTGCTGCCGTGGTCGCCCGGCTGAAACAAGCCCATGATCGCTTTGTCTGCCACCACCGCCGACACCGGGTAGAAGCCGCCGCTCAACGCCTTGCCCAGCGTCACCATATCCGGCCGCACGCCTTCGTGGTCACAGGCCAGCAGGGTGCCGGTCCGGCCAAGGCCGGTCTGGATTTCGTCGGCCACGAACAGCACGTTGTTGGCGGCGCAGATTTCTGCCGCCCGGGTCAGATAGCCGGGCGGCGGCACAACGACGCCGCCTTCGCCTTGAATCGGCTCGACCATGAAGGCGACCGTGTTCGGATTGATCGCCGCCTCCAGAGCGTCGGCATCGCCGTAGGGAACGGTGACAAAGCCGGGGGTGAACGGGCCGAAATCCTGCTTGTACTGCGCCTCGCTGGAGAAGCCGATGATGGTCGTTGTGCGCCCGGCAAAGTTGCCGCTGCAAACGATAATCTCCGCCTGATTGGCCGGCACGCCCTTGACCTGATAGCCCCACTTTCGGGCGGCCTTAATTGCCGTCTCGACCGCTTCCGCCCCCGAGTTCATCGGCAGCGCCATGTCGTATCCGGTCAGTTCGCACAGATCCTCAAGGAAAGGTCCTAACTGGTCGTTGAAAAAGGCCCGCGACGTAAGGGTAACCCGTGTCATCTGGTCCTGGGCCGCAGCCAGAATGCGCGGATGGCAATGGCCCTGGTTGACGGCCGAATAGGCGGCCAGGCAGTCCAGGTATTTGTTTCCTTCGACATCATAGACCCACACACCTTCTGCCCGGTCGACCACGACCTCAAGAGGATGATACGTGTGGGCAGCATACGTTTCTTCAAGCAGCATATAATCCTGGCTGTTCATGATACCGATCTCCCGGGATACGCCTCCTTTAATTGAAAAGGGGTGCGGTCCCTATAGACAAATAAAGCCTGACGAATAGACATCAGGCTTTGCTCGGACCGTGCAACATTTCTGACACGCAACATCGGTCGTCTTGTATGAGTTTGTGCGTACGTGTACCAGAATTATACTGGAGAAGCAGCGCACTGTCGATGGGCCAATTGCCCGAAGAAGCATCCTAGAACAGGTTGAACAGCAGGTACAAACCGCCGACGGTGAAGCAGTAGGCGGCAAAGATGTAGAGGCTGTGGTTGCGTACCCAGGCCAGCAGAAAGTAGATGCAGAGGTAGCCGGCAACGGCCGCCGCCGTAAAGCCCGCCAGGTAGACTGGTATTTCGTAGGCGCGCTCCGCGCCGAAGATCTCTACCAACGACAGGAGACCCGCTCCGGCAATGGCCGGGATGCCCAGCAGGAAGCTGTACCGGGCGGCCGCCGAGCGGTCCAGCCCGCGCAGCAGACCACCGACAATCGTGCTGCCGCTGCGTGAGATGCCTGGGAACAACGCCATCATCTGGAACAACCCGATCACGATTGCGTCGACGGCCGTCATGGTCTCATACGTCTTCTCGCCGGAGAGCAGCCGCTCGCCGAGAACCAGCAGCCCACCGGTGACCAACAGGAAGAACGCGGCGATGTTCGGCGCCCCGAACACTTCTTCGAAGAAGCTCTCGAATAACAAGCCGGCGGCAGCGGCGGGAATCGTACCGATGATGATCCACCAGCCGAGCCGCGCTTCTGTTGAACCGAACGGTTGGCGGGTGGCCAGTCCGCGAAAGAAGCCGTTCAATATCCCCCAGATATCAGTCCTGAAGTAGATGAGCACAGCCAGCAGGGTGCCAAGATGGACCAGACCGATGAAGACCAGGTCGGGCGCGGTCAGATCAAAGACAGCGGGAATAATGACCAGATGGCCCGAACTGGAGATGGGCAAGAACTCTGTAGCTCCCTGGAGAATGCCCAGGAAGATGGCTTCCAAAATACTCATGTGATCCTTGACTCTTTGTTAGTCTGCTCGGAAGCGAACGGCGGATTCGCGGTGGCGCCTACGGCGATGGCTCCCAGGAGGTTGCGTCTGGATAGTGACTCAGGAACTCCGTGGCAAATTCTGACAGCTCTCCCTTGCGAATCGCCTTTCGCATATCGGCCATCAGGTTGAGCAGGAAGTGCAGGTTATGGGTGGTCAGCAAGATGGAGGCCAGAATCTCATTCGCCTTGACCAGATGACGGATGTAGGCGCGGCTGAACGTGGCGCAGGCGTAGCAGGTGCAGGTCGGATCGATGGGCGCGGGATCGGCGGCGTACTGAGCGTTGCGCAGATTGAGCCTGGCTCCTTTGATCAGCGCGGAGCCATTGCGTGCCAGCCGCGTGGGCATGACGCAGTCGAACATGTCAATTCCGCGTAAGACGGCCGTCACCAGATCCTCCGGCGCACCCACGCCCATCAGATAGCGCGGCCTGTCCGGGGGCAGCACCGGGGCCATCCAGTCGAGGACGGCAGCCATTTCTGTCTTCGACTCGCCTACCGCCAGGCCGCCAATCGCATACCCCGGCAGGTCAAGCGCCATCACAAACTCGGCACTCTGCAAGCGCAGATCCTCGAATATCCCGCCCTGGACGATGCCAAACAGCGCCTGGTCCGGTCGCTGTTTGGCCGCCACGCAGCGCTCCGCCCAGGCGTGGGTCCGAACCAGAGACTGCTTGACATAATCGTAATCGTTGGGCGGCGGACACTCGTCGAACATCATAATGATGTCGGCTCCCAGATTTTCCTGAATGGCGATGCTGCGTTCTGGCGTGAACCGGTGGGACGATCCGTCCAGATGGGACTTGAACGTCACGCCGTCGGCGTCGATCTTCCGTGCGTCGCTCAGGCTAAAGACCTGGAATCCACCGCTGTCGGTCAGGATCGGGCCATCCCACTGCATGAAGGTGTGCAGCCCACCCAGATCGCGGATAAGCTCATCGCCGGGCCGCAGGTACAGATGGTACGTGTTGCTCAGGACCAATGACGCGCCCAGCGTCCGCAAATCGGACGGCCTCATCGCTTTCACCGTCGCCAGCGTGCCCACAGGCGCAAAGACAGGGGTCTCGATTGGACCATGTGGCGTGGCCAGTGTGCCGGTGCGTGCATAGCTGTGGGGGTCAGCTGCGCCGATGACGAATGGAAATTCCATAGCTGCGAATTATAGACCTTGGCGGATCCTTCGCAACCGGACCGTTCCGTGGCCTAACTGGTATAATTGCCCGCTATGGCAAGTTACCCGGCATCAGAACCGGCGCCGCGTCCGGCACTTCGCTGTCCCCGAGGCAGTCGAACAGATGGCAGCGGCCCCGTTCACAACAGCCAGTTCGTGGCACAGCGAGGAAGAAGCGCGTGAAGCTGGCTCTCGTCCACGATTGGCTGAATCAGCTGGGTGGGGCTGAGGACGTGCTGGAGGCGCTCGTCTCCCTTTATCCTGCAGCGCCGCTCTACACGTCGCTCTATGCACGCGACAAGATGCCTGCCCACTGGCAAAATTGGGAGATCAGGACGTCCTTCATCGATCGTCTGCCCTTTGCCCACCGCAAGCAGCAGTTGTACTTCCCGCTCTATCCAACGGCATTCGAACAATTTGACTTTCGCGCCCATGAAGTGGTCGTCAGCAACAAGAGCGGGTTCTGTCATGGCATCGTCACCGGGCCGGAAACCCTCCACATCTGCTACTGCCTGACGCCAACCCGGTACGTATGGCGCTACCATCAATACGCTGAGCAAGAGAATCTTAGTCGGTTGACGCGGGCGGGGCTGGTGCCCTTTCTGACCTACTTGCGCATGTGGGACCGGCTGGCGGCCGATCGCGTCGACCATTTCATAGCCATTTCGGATGAAGTCCGTCGCCGAATCGCCAAGGTCTACCGGCGCGAGGCGACTATCATTTATCCACCCGTGGACACTGAACGATTTGAACCCGCCAACAAGCCGGATGATTACTACTTGTTCGTCGGCCGGCTTGTGCCATACCGGCGGCTGGATCTGCTGATCGAAGCATTCAACCAGCTCGATCGTCCGCTCTATATTGCGGGCAGCGGCCGCGACCGGGAGCGATTGGAAGCGCTGGCCGGGACAAACGTACGTTTTCTGGGCTTTGTCGACGACGCCGACTTGCCGGATTTACTTGCCCGCTGCCGGGCATTCATGTGGCCGGGCGAGGAGGATTTCGGCATCTCCCCGCTGCAGGCGATGGCAGCCGGGCGGCCGGTCATCGCCTATGCGGCGGGTGGGGCGCTGGAAACGATAGTGCCGGGTGAGACCGGAGCATTCTTTGACGAGCAAACTGTACCTGCTATCATCGACGCCGTTGAATCGTTTGATACTGAATCGGTCAGCCCCGCCACAATTCGCAAACATGCGGAGCAGTTTGACACCCGAGTTTTCAAGCAACGAATGGACGAGTTTGTGACCCAGAAGGTTGAGGCATGGAGCTACACCAAATCGCAAGCATAATACGCCGCCGCTGGGTGTGGGTCCTCGTGCCCGCGGTGTTGGTGCTGTTGCTGGGCATCGTTACCTACAGTCCGCCGCCGCCGGTCTACAACGCCGGTGTGCGCTTCATCACCGGGCAAACGCCCGGCGCGGAAGCGGATCTGTTCGACGAGCAGCGCTACTACAACTGGCTGACTTCTGAGTACATCGTCAACGGTCTGGCCGACTGGGTGCGCGGCGGCCGCTTTGCCGAGTTGGTCAGCGCAGAACTGGCGGTGGCAGGCGAGTCGATTCCGCCGTGGGAAATCCAGTCAGGTCTGGCCGCCGACAACGCCCGCAGCATGTTGACCGTTTCCGTGACCGGCAGCAGTACGCCGCGAGTGGGCGCCATTATCAATGGCGTCATCACTGTGCTGACAGAACAGAATGCCGCCGGTTTGCCGCAGCTCAACGGACAGAATGCCGAGTTGATCCAGCTGGATGTGCCCTCGGTCAACCAGGTACCCAATGGCCTGTCTGATCAGCTGGACCTGCCGCTGCGCGTGGCCCTGGCGTTGGTCGCCGGCTTGGGGCTGGCTTTCCTTGTCGAATACCTTGACCCGACGGTTCGCGAACGCAAAGATGTCCAGCGCATTGACCTGGACGTGCTGGGTGAGATTCCACCCGAGAAGAGGAGTACCCGTGGAACTTAGCGATTACGCCCGAATAGTACGCCAGCGAGGCTGGCTTATCTTGCTGCTGATGGCTTTGACGGCCGCTGCAGCCTTCGGTTTCAGTCGTGTACAGACCGAAGTGTATCAATCGAACCTGCGCATGCTGGTGCTGCCTTCCCGGACGGATTTCGGTCAGGCACAGGCAGCGAAAGAGCTGTTGCGCAGCTACGAGCAATGGCTACGCAGCAGCTACCGTGCCCAGGCCGTTATCGACGAACTGCAGCTGGACATGACCGCCCCGGCCCTGCTGAGCGACATGCGCGCTGCGTCGGACAACTCCAGCTTTGTGATTGACCTGACCGTGGAGAATACGGACCCCGATCTGGCCAACGACATCACGCGCACCTGGGGCAACCAGCTCATCCAGTGGCAAAACGCCAACAACGACAAGCTGCGCAAGGAAGACCGGATCACCATCGAGTTCCTTGACGACCCGCAAGCCGGGCTGGACCGGCCGAATACGATGGTCAACACAGCCGCCGGCGCCGTGTTCGGCCTGCTGCTCGGCATCCTGATCATTTTCCTGCTGGAGTGGATCGCTTCCGGCGTCCTGCGCCGCAGCGACGATGTCGAGCGATACCTGGACATTCCAGTTGTCGGAAGCATCCCCCAGGAGTAGAGACGAAGGCATTATGGACTTAATCACGATTACCGATCCTCGTTCCCCGGTGAGCGAGGCTTACCGGACCTTGCGGACCAACCTGTCCTTCTACAGCCTCGATCGCCCGCTGCAAAGTCTGGTCATCACCTCACCGGCTTCGGGCGAGGGCAAGAGCACGACCGTGGCCAACCTGGCGATCACGATGGCCCAGAGCGGCCGTCGCACCGTCCTGGTTGATTGCGACCTGCGCCGGCCCCAGCAGGCCGAACTGTTTGGCTTGCAGTCGTCGCCGGGTCTGACCAATCTCATGCTGGATGAGGTTGATACTATCCCGCTGCAGGAGACCAGCATCGAGAATCTCTGGCTGTTGGCCAGCGGCCCGATTCCGCCCAATCCGGCGGATCTGTTGGGCACCAGCCGCATGGATGATCTGATTGCCAATCTGTTGAAGCAGGCGGACATCGTCCTGTTCGATGCACCTCCGGTCGTCGCCGTAACGGACGCGGCCATCCTGGGGGCCAAGACGGACGGGGTGCTGCTGGTAGTCCAGGCGGGAAAGACACGGCGTGATCATTCGGAACGCGCCAAGGAACTGTTGGAGAAAGCAAAGGTGCATATCGTAGGCGTGGCGCTGACCAACGCGCCGCGCGACAATGCCGTTGGCGACTACTAGGTGCAGGAGAAGGGCGGGGAACCGGAGCTGCCCGCATGGGCGCCAGGCACAATCGAACAGGAGTGGATATGAAGGGATTGATTTTAAGTGGCGGAACCGGCTCCCGGCTGTATCCGCTAACGTTTACGAATGCCAAGCAGCTGATTCCAGTCGCCAACAAGCCGATCCTGTTCCGGGTCATCGAATCGATTCGCGACGCAGGCATTACCGACATTGGCATCGTGGTCGGCAGTACGGCTGAGCAGATTAAGGAAGCGGTGGGGCGGGGCGGCCGTTGGGGCGTCAACATCACCTACATTCATCAGGATCAGCCGCTTGGTCTGGCCCACGCGGTTAAGGTCTCACAAGAGTTCCTGGGCGACGACCGGTTCGTGATGTTCCTGGGCGACAACGTCATCGAAGGCGGCATCAGTCCGCTTATCGGCGAGTTCTCCGAAAGCGAGTGGGACAGCCAAATCGTGCTAACCCGCATCGAGTTTCCGGAGCAGTACGGCGTGGCCGAGCTGGGCGACGACGGCAAGATCGTTCGTTTGGTGGAGAAGCCGAAGAATCCGCCGAGCGATCTGGCGCTGGTGGGCATCTACATGTTCGACCACCATATCTTTGAGGCGGTCCATGCCATCCAACCCTCGTGGCGCGGCGAGCTTGAAATCACTGACGCGATTCAGTGGCTCGTTGACAACGGCTACAAGGTCCATCCGTATGTCCATCGCGGGTGGTGGATCGACACCGGGCGGCCCGGCGACTTGCTGGAGGCTAACGATTTGGTCCTGGAAGAGCTGGAGCCGGTCATCGACGGCTATATCGACCGCGACAGCAATGTCGACCGGCGCGTCACCGTTCAGCGCGGGGCGGAAGTGATCAACAGCGTTGTTCGCGGCCCCTCCATCATCGGTGAGAATGCCCGCATTGTGAACAGCTACATCGGGCCGTACACCAGCATTGATCATGATGTGAAGGTCGAGAACAGCGAGATTGAACATTCGATGGTGCTGGAGAACAGCCATATCAGCGACATTGAGACGCGCATCCAGGAAAGTTTGATTGGGCGCAACGTTACGATTTCGCGTTCGCCGATCAAGCCTAAAGCACTCAAGCTGACGCTGGCTGACCACAGCCAGGTTGGTATTCTGTAACGATCCATGCGTGTCTTGCTACAGCGTGTTTCGCAAGCGGAAGTGCGCGTCGGCGGCCGTGTCGCCGGCAGGATTGGTCGGGGATTCCTGCTGCTGGTCGGCGTCACGCACGCTGATACGACAGCCGAGGCGGATTGGCTGGCGGCCAAGGTAGCCGGATTGCGTTTGTTTGAAGATGACGCCGGCAAGATGAACCTGGCTCTGGCTGACGTGGGTGGCGGCGGCATTGGTCATTTCCCAGTTCACCCTGTACGGCGATGCGCGCAAAGGTAGGCGGCCGTCGTTTACTGACGCCGCCGTTCCGGACCAGGCAGAGCCACTGGTTGACCGCTTCACCATGTCGCTGCGGGCCACCGGTATTGATGTGGCGACGGGCGTGTTTGGCGCAGAGATGGATGTGGCCCTCAATAATGACGGGCCAGTAACGATGATGATCGAGAAATGACTTCGCATAGTGAACTAACCAATAGCCATACTGAAAACCGAAACAAGACAAAGCAGGGCAGATGGCGGCGGGCTAGCCTTGTCCCCGTGGTTGTGGCACTGCTGTTTATCGCCGGGTGCGCTTCGCCACAGGCCGCGCCGGACGCCAACGAGATTGCCGGCGTACTCAGCGCCATGGAGGTGACCGCGACCGCGCGGGCGCTGGTCACGCCAACCGAAACCGCTGTGCCCACGACGGCCGTCCCCTCGGAAACACCCGATGCGACGCCGACACCTGTCGAGCCAACAGCCACAGCCGAGCCGACCGCCGCGCCCACAGCCGGTCCGTCCCCCACGCCGACCCTGTCAGCGCCGGCGCCGATCGGCGTCATTGAGCAAGCGCCCTACGCTGAGAGCGAGTGCAGTGACAAGTATCCTTGCAATGACGACGTCGCTGGCTGGGAAGCTCGGATGCGACTGCCCGAGGGTTTCACCGCCAGCTATTATGCGCGCGTAGATGGCCAGCCGAACAGCATCACGTTTGGTCCGGATGGCTTGCTCTATGTGGCTACAATGGATGGTTCGATCTATACCGTCGACGAAGCCGGCAACATCACAACAGCCCTGACCGGCCTTATGGTGCCCACTGGACTGGCGTTCCAGCCCGGCACCGAGCGGCTGTTCATCTCCAATCGCGTTCTGGAGCAAAATGTCGATGGCGAGTCGCAAGTCTCTGTCCTGGAAGATGGCGAACTGACGACGCTGATTGGTGGCTTGCCTTGTTGCTATACCTCCTTCCACGCCGCCAACGGTATCGCCTTCGGCCCGGATGGCTACGGCTATGTGGCAGTGGGGGCGCGGGCCGATCATGGCGAAATCCTGGGTGGTCCGAACAGTGGCGAGCAGGATGAACGTAGCGAGCTTGAGGCCAGCATCTTGCGCTTCAACCCGGAAAGCGGCGAGGTTGCGCCGTATGCACGCGGGTTCCGAAACGCATACGACATTGCCTGGGACGCCAGCGGACGGCTGTTTGCAACCGACAACGGCCCCGACTTCGGCCCGCCGGAGGAGTTTCATGTCGTCCAGCCGGGCGAGGAGCATGGCTACCCCTGGTATGAGTGCGAAGGATGTTTCAGCGCACCGCCAGATGTGGACATTGTGCCGCCGGCGCATACCTTTGAGCCGCACACGTCACCCACCGGCATTACCGCCTACCTGGGCAGCCAATTCCCCGGCTACCACGAGGCAATCTTTGTGACGCTCTGGAGCGCGTTTGAAGGCGCCCAGAAGATCGTCTACTTTGCGCCCGGCGGGGTGGAGGCTGCGGACTGGGCGACAGGCTTTGCCGCCCCGATAGACCTGACTGTAGGCCCGGATGGATCGTTGTACGTTGCTGACTGGGCGACCGGCATCATCTTCGAGATTCGCTATACTGGCTGATTCTCGCTAAACTCTTCTTCGATGATTGACCGTGCGGAAATGACGGATCGGTATGCGGCAGTGGGCGAGCGAATTGCCGCTGCTGCGGGCCGGGCCAACCGGGATCCGGCGTCCATTACCCTGGTCGCCGTGACCAAGACGTGGCCGTCAGCGCTGATCGTCAGCGCCTACCAGGTCGGCATGCGCCATTTCGGTGAGAACCGGGTCGAGGAACTGGTTGAGAAGCGACCTGCTGTGGCGGCGGCGCTCGGCGATTCGGCCGTCCCGACCTGGCACATGATTGGGACTGTGCAGAGCCGCAAGACAGCCGGCGTGGCGGACCACGCTGACGTCTTCCATGCGCTCGACCGCGAGAAAATCGTCATCCGTTTGTCGCGTCGCCTGCAAGAGAATTCGCGTCAGCTTCCGGTCTTTATTGAGGTCAACATGAGTGGCGAGACCAGTAAGGGCGGTCTGGACTGCACAAACTGGGAAGAGGATGCAACACAGCGCCAACAATTGCGTACTGTAATTGAGCAAGTTGCCGCGCTGCCGGGCTTGCAGCCGTCGGGTCTTATGACGATGGCGCCGTGGCATGTGGCCGAAGATGAGATTCGGTCCGTGTTCCGGCGAACCAGCCAATTGGACGCCTGGCTGCGCACAGGTGACTTGCCTGACTCATGGGCATGGCTCTCTATGGGCATGACCGATGATTTTGAAATTGCGATCGAAGAAGGCGCCACACATGTGCGCATAGGCCGTGCGCTGTTCGGCGAGCGGCAACAATAGGCAGCGACTCAACGCGCCGCCTGAGGCTAAACATCAAATGGGGATATTCGTTACCGCCATCAATGCACTTTTTGCATTCTTCTACATCTTACTTTTTGCCCGGATCATTCTGTCGTGGATTCGACCTGACCCGTATAGTCAGTTCTGGGGTCCGGTCATCAACATCGTCTACTCGCTGACCGAGCCTATCCTGGGCCCCGTGCGCCGGCTGATGCCGGGTATGGGTGGCATGGACTTCAGCCCCATGATCGTCTTTCTTGTGGCCCGTGTGCTGCAAGGATTAATCATCAGCGCACTTGTCTAGACTGACTTGCGTCCCTGAGCTCCAATACCACAAAGCCCCGGTCCAGTGCCGGGGCTTTGTGCTTTGTCGGGTGAGTGGGGGCTGGTCGTCTAGCGCAGACCGGTTAGCGACCGGGCGATGACCATGCGCTGGATTTCGCTGGTACCTTCGTAGATCTCGGTAATCTTGGCATCGCGGAAGTAGCGCTCCAGCGGCATCTCCTTGCTGTATCCCATGCCACCGTGGATCTGAATCGCTTCGGTCGCGATCCACATGGCCGATTCGCTGGCATACAGCTTGGCCATGCTGGCTTCCATCGTGTAACGGCCGCCGGACTCATACGCCGCCATCTTGGCCAGCGCCGCCTGGTAGACGAGCAGGCGGCTGGCTTCCAGCCGGCACTTCATGTCGGCCAGCTTCTGCTGAATCATCTGGAACTCGCCAATCTTCTGTCCAAACGCTTCCCGTTCCTGGGCATACTTGACGCTGGCCTCGAACGCCGCTTCGGCGATGCCCACCGCCTGCGAAGCGATGCCGATGCGGCCCGCGTCCAGTACGGTCATGGCGATCTTGAACCCCTCACCTTCCTCGCCCAGCCGATTCTCGACCGGGCAGTGGTAGGTGTCGAAGATGATCTCGCTCGTGGCGCTGGCCCGGATACCAAGTTTAGGCTCGGTCTTGCCGCGCGTGAAGCCGTCCTGCAGAGTGTCGATGATGAACGCCGTCACACCTCGATGTCCTTTGTCCGGCTGGGTCATCGTGAAGAGGATGATGAAGTCGGCGTAGGGGGCAGAGGTGACCCACGATTTGACGCCGTTGATGACGTAATGGCTGCCATCGTCGCTCAGCACAGCCCGGCTGCGCATCGTTCCGGCGTCGCTGCCGCTCATCGGCTCGGTCAGACTGTACGCGCCGATCTTCTGGCCGCTGGCCACGGGCACCAGATAGGCCTGCTTCTGCGCCTCGGTGCCGAACTTGAGCAGCCCGTGGGCGAAGAGCGAGTTGTTGACCGACATGATGGTGCCGTGACTGGCGTCGGCCTTGCTGATCTCAATCATGGCCAGCGCGTAGGCCAATGTGTCCAGGCCTGCGCCCCCGTACTCCTCCGGCACCTCGATGCCCATGAATCCCAGCTGGCCCATCTGGCGGATGGTAGCCAGCGGAAACTCGGCCGTCTCGTCGTGATGGGTGGCAATCGGGGCAATCGAGTTCTGGGCGAAGTCCCGCGCGGCCTGCTGAATCATACGGTGTTCTTCAGTGATGAAGTCGAACATGATAGGTTCTCCAACGCGGCAGTGGACTGCCGGTTACTTGTCGATGACGGAGGGTTCACTTCCCGTCGTGTCAATGAGTACGGTTCGGTGGGCCGATATCTCGTCAAGAAACGTCTCGTAATCCTCTGGAGCCAGCTCAATGCCCACTTCCCAGCGCCGCCTTTCGGCGAGCCAGTAGCGGCCGTCCTTGCCATGCAGGATCGAGCTTGGGATGGTAGGGCGCGTGGGGGGGCCGACGCGCGAGCGGATCGAACTTTCGTAGACGTCGGCCGGATTCAACTCGCGAAAAGGCGCCGTTGAGGCGATCTGGGCGATGATTCGTTCGGCATCCTTGGGCGGCACGAACGAGTAGACGCTCATCCGCGTTTCGTCTTGCTGCAGCTCGCTGGCCAGGCACAACCAGCTCTTGTCGATGCGCCGTTCCCGACCACCGCGCGGGTACGCATCAAGGTCAAAGTACCAGTTGATCAGGCGCATCTCTTCGGCCCAGACGAAGCTTGGCGCGGATTCGACGGCGTGGGAGCTTGTCCTGTTACGGGTGTCCTGGACGGCCATGCCTTGCTCGTCTATCTCGATGCTGAGACCGCTGTGCCACACGCGTTTGAGGCCGTTCTCCAACGCCCACACCGTCAGCAGCGCCAGCGGAAAGCCGCCGATGCAAGCGAGAAACGTCCCGTAATCAACAACGGCCGCAGGCGCGAAGGCGTCGATCAGCCAGCCCAGAATCTGGAAAGAGAGAATATAGGCGATGAACAGTCCGAGAAAGACGACCAGGCGAATGCCCCCATGCTCACGGTCAGCATGAAGGACGATGGGGGTGCTGTCGGCAGTGCTCATGCAACCGATTGTAGCACCGGGATACCCGTTCGCAACAGGCGCGGTGCTCCCACTCAGGCCGTGGTCAGTCGCAGGGCGAGGCCGGACGGATCGGTGACGCGCAGCCCGTCGTCGCTGCTCACTGGCGTGAAGGCGGCGGCGTTCAGCCGGTCCTCAACGGCCGCCAGCTGATCTGGCGTGTCCAGCACGATCGTGTACTCGAGCAAACGGGCCACGTTCTCAGGCGCAGGCGCGAGCCCGGCGCCTTGCCACATGTTTGCCCCGATGTGATGGTGGTACCCATCCGTGGCCAGAAACGTGGCAGCGCCGCCATAGCGTACCATCAGGTCGAAGCCCAACAGATCAACGAAGAACGCTTCCGTCGTCGCGATATCGGCTACCTGAAGGTGGACATGCCCCATGACCGTTTCCGCAGGCAGACCGCGCCACGTATCGTTCCCGGCTGAAGCCAGGACGGCTGACACATCGAGGGGATCGACGGTCATGCGCAGCGTGCCCGCCGGGTAGGCCCACTCGTCGCGAGGTCGGTCGCGGTAGAGTTCGATGCCGTGGCCGTCCGGGTCGGTCAGATAGATCGCTTCGCTGACGGCATGATCGGCATAGCCCGTGATTGGGGCATTATGGGTCAGCAGATGGCGCAGGGTGACGCCGAGCGCAGGCCGGGATGGAAGCAAGAGTGCGAAGTGGTACAGTCCGGCCGATCGAGGCATGGGCCGTGCCCCGGGTAGCCCGTGCAGCTGCAGCAGGTGTTTGCTCCCTGCACCAAGCGCAGCGCGGTTGCCGGTCTGATCGAGCAGCGTGAGGCCCATGATGTCGGTGTAGAAAGCCAGCGACCGCCCCAGGTCGCTGACCGAAAGCGCCACTGGTCCCATTCGCCCTTTGCTCCCACTTTTTGCGTTCATCTTGTCGCTCCCAACAGCCGTGAACCGGGAATCAGGTGATGGCCGGGGCCTGGCGCACGTAGGTGTTGTCGGTCAACTGCTGCAGGGTGAAGGCAGCAACATCGGCGCGCGAGACCTGGCTGGCCATGATCTTGGGATCCAGACCGGACTTGTAGACGCCTGTTGCCGGGCCGTCGGTCAGCCCACCGGGCCGGACGATGATCCAGTCGATGTCACTGGCCTTCACCAACGCTTCTTGCCGCTCCTTGTCCTCCATCGGCTTCTTCATGACCGTGTTGAACAGCATGCGGAAGGGCAGCGCCAGTTGATTCTTGCTTTCGCCGACACCGAGTGACGTGATGACGACTGCGCGGGGAACATCGGCCGCCTTCATGGCATCCAGGATAACGGCCGTGCCGTTGGAGACCACGTAGTCGGGGTTGTTGGGCGTGTTGCCCAGCGAGATGATGGCGGCGTCGGCCCCTTCCACGACCTGACTGACGGCCGCCGGGTCCAGCACGTCACCCTGTACCAGGGTCAGATTAGGATGGTCCACGCCGAGCTTGGACGGGTCTCGGACCAGCGCGGAGATCTCGAGCCCTTGCCCAAGACCCTGGGCGACGATTTCGCGCCCGGTTCCGCCGGTTGCTCCAAATAGTGCGATCTTCATATTCTATACTCCAATGATTGAATGGTACCGCGTTTTTACAAAGAAGCGCATTGATTGGCAACCGACTGTCGCCAGTCGCCCGGAGCGGGTAGCCAGCGGCGGGTCATATGGGTATAACTGCGGGTAGTTCGGTTGGCAGCTCAACCAGACCCGGCCGACAAGAGGAAACGTCCCATGCGTGAAATACCCACCTGGTTTCGTAGTCGCGGTCGTCGTGTGGCGACCTGGTGTCTATTGCTTGGCGGGCTGATGGCTGCCCTCCTCATGGCCCATCGCTCGGGGCCGGCCAATGCCCTGCGATCAGCCGTCGAGAGTCGCCCCTTCTACGGCATCAACTTCATCACCTCGGCCGAAGACCACGCGCCCGGCAGCGGCCGTACGCCGGAGTCGCTGGCCCAGCAGATGCAAGACGGGCTGGCCAGTGGAGCGACCTGGGATCGCTGGCCGCTCTACTGGTTCAACATTGAGCAGAACCCGGACCAGTTCAACTGGTCGACGCAGGACGCGGCTGTGGCGGCCGACTTCGCGGCGGGCCTGTCACTGAACGCCATCCTGCTGGGCACGCCGCCGTTTTACACGACATCACCCCAGACCAACCGCTTTCAGGACAGCCCGCGGCCGGGCGGAATCTACCTTGCCGGGGCGGAGCAGGCCACGCCGGTCGGACTGTATGAGCCGGTCTTCGACGACGGCACCGATCTGCCCGGACCGGGCAAGGGTGTCAACCCTGCCAACAAGTGGGCGCGGTTTGTCATGGCGGCGGTGGACCGTTACCGGCCTGGAGGCGTGCTGGCCCAGGCCAACGGTTGGCCCGAAGGGGTCGGTATCACCCATTGGGAGATGTGGAACGAACCTGATCTCAACAGCTTCTGGGACAGTTCGCTGGAAGATTACGCTCGTCTGCTGAAGGTTGGCTACCTGTCGGCCAAGCAGACAGACCCACAGGTCGTGGTGCTATTTGGCGCATTGGCCAACAACTTCGACAAGCTCGACTACTACCGTGATGTGCTGACCGTCTTTGACAACGATCCCCTCGCGGCACAGTTCAACTATTACCACGACGTCCTGCCGACGCACAGCTACTTCTACGCCTGGCAATCTTTCTTCCATGTGTTCCGCGCCCGCAATACGATGGGCGCTTTTGGTCTGGACAAGCCAATCTGGCTCAACGAGACGGGCGTGCCGGCCTGGAACGATTACCCCGGCCCGGTCTGGGACCCCGCCAGCGCCTTGCGCGCGACGATGGAGGAGCAGGCCAGCTTCGTCATTCAGAGCGCTTTCTACGGTCTGTTTGCCGGGGCGGAGAGCGTGTTCCACTTCCAACTCTACGACGGCTGCGGCAACCAGCCCCAGGGGACCGACTTCCCACCCCACAACGGTGAACTTTGCACGGCTGAAGGTGAGCTGGTTGGCCGTCCGGGCTTCCCCTGCGCCGGAGACGCCAACGGTTTGTTCCGCAACCCGGCCGATGCCGCGTGCTTCACGCAGCATCCCGACCCGAAGTCACCGCGTCCGAATCAGACCGCCTTTGTCCTGTTGACGACTCACATGCAGGATGTGGAGCCGTACTGGCGCAAGCGACCCGGCCCGGTCAAAACGTGCCTTGGTCCGGGGTTTGTGGAGGTGCCACCGCAGGAGTGGATCGCCTTCTATCGCGAAGCGACCCAGGAACGAATCGTGGGCATGTGGACGTTGTGCGGGGAGGACCAGACGGCCGAACTGCCCGCCACCAGCCCGACCGGACAGGCGACCTTGTACCGCATCGATGGAACCAGTGAACTGATCACCGCCAGCGGCGGCATCTACTCCATCCCTTTGCCCGGTGCAACGAATCGCAATCCGTTCCCAGGCCAGGGGGAGAACGCGATCTTCCCCATCGGCGGCGTGCCGGTGTTGATTATCGAATCAGACGATCGTTTGCCAACCGCCACGGAACGACTGCTGCTGCCTGTTGTCGTGGCCAATCGGTAAGGTGGAGGCGAGGAGCCTGATGGGCACGGATCCGATTCTGCTGGAGTTCCCCGACCGCTTCGAGACCGAGCGGCTCGTCTTGCGCTCCCTGCTCCCTGGAGACGGCGCGGCACTGCATGAAGCCGTCATGGTCTCGCTGCCTGCCCTCCAGCCGTGGATGCCCTGGGCGATGGAGCCGATGGATGCCGAGGCGTATGAGGTTTACGCCAGAAAGCAGCGCCTGCATTTCCTGGCCCGCGAAAATCTGTCGCTCCTCATGGTGCTCAAAGAGGACGCCACCATCATCGGCGGCACCGGGATGCACACCCTCGACTGGGAGGTGCCGAAGTTCGAGATCGGCTATTGGGTCCGAACAGGATACGAGGGTCGAGGGTATGTGACCGAAGCTGTCCTCGGCGTCGTCGACTTCGCTTTCCACGAGCTGGGAGCGGAGCGGCTGGAGATTCAATGTGACGCTATGAATGAGCGCAGCGCGGCTGTCGCTCGCCGGGCGGGATTTACGCTTGAAGCCCATCAGAACCGCGAAGCCCGCAATCATTTCACGGGCGAACTGCGCGACACGCTGCTATTTGCTCTCCTTCGAGAGTAACCTAGACGGCCCAGCCCGGTGGCCCCGTAAACGGCCGCACGTCGTCGTCCCGCAGGATGCCGCGAATGCTGTCCTCCAGCGAAATGCGGCCGGCCAGCACGTCCTCTTCGTACCGGCTGGCCCAGCGAAAGATGAGGCCGTGGGCCATGCGCAGCTCAACCAGCATGAGCTGCGCCATCGGTCCGCCTTCCTCCAGAAAGCCTGAACTCACATAGTCGCGCTCAATCTGATTGTAATCGTAGTCGAGGCGAACGACGTCAACCTGCCAGGCGTCATCCTCCCAGACAAACTGCCCATAGCTGGCCCGCCGGTCACCATCAAACGGAGACCCAACCGCGCCAACATTGACCACCAGGGTTTCATCGATCTGCCGCACCAGCGGGCGATGGGTATGGCCGCTGACAAAGACGGCCGGCGCCGGCGCAATCTGGCCTCGCAGCTCATCGTCGCTGGTCATCGTGTAGATGCCGTCGCGGTTACTGTGCATGGAGGCGTGGACCACCCGCAGTGTCTGTCCATAGGCGGTCGGACGCTCGTATAGGTCAGCCATTGTTTCCAGCGCCTCGGTCTGCCCATCGAGCTGCGCCAACGCCCAGTGGGCGAATTGGGTCATCTCGTAGGCCGGTCCGCTGGTGGGCCGGTCGGGGTCCGCACAGTCGAGCACGAACTCCTCGTGATTGCCGCGCAGCAGGTGCCAACCATCTCGCAGCTGCCGCTCCAGCACCACGTCCAGACAGTCACGGGAGAGGGGGCCGCGGTTGACGATATCGCCGGCGACCACGACCAGGTCTGGTGACCAGGCGTCAATGTGCGCCTCGACAGCCGTCAGGCCGGGCAGGTTGCCGTGAATATCGGACAGGACTGCGACTTTCATGCGTGGGATTATACAGAATCGCTGCCCGGTGGCGGCAACAGTGGATAGACAGCCGTGTTCTGGTATGCTCACGCAGGTGAATGGACCGCCCATGCCGCGTCCGTCCTGCGGGCGTGAGGCAAGGAGATGAAACGCAATGGAGATGCATGACATCGTTGTAGTAGGCGCGGGAATCTACGGCGTGACGGCCGCCCTGTCGCTCGCGGAACGCGGCCGTCGGGTGGCGGTGGTTGACCAGGGGCCGGTGCCCCATCCGCTGGCGGCGACCACCGACATCAGCAAAGCAGTCCGCATGGAGTACGGTAGTGACGCCCAGTACATGGCGATGGTGGAGGCGGCCCTGCCGGGCTGGCGAGCGTGGAACGAGACGCTGGGCGATACGCTGTTTCATGAGACGGGTGTCATGATGGTTACGCGCCAGCCGATGACGCCGGGCGGTTTCGAACACGACAGCTACCACATGCTGCTGGAACGCGGCCACCAGCCGGAGCGGCTGGACGCAGCGACCCTGGCAACCCGCTTTCCCGCGTGGCAGCCGGGAACCTATGTGGACGGCTTCTACCACCAGCAAGGCGGCTATGCCGAGAGCGGCCTGGTTCTGGCCGCGCTGATCAGCCAGGCGAAAGCCAGGGGTGTTGCCTTTCATCTGGACGCGCCGGTCGCGTCACTGCTGCGGGAGACGGCCGTGGTCACGGGTGTCGAGACCAGCGCCGGAACGTCCTATTTGGCGGGAGAAGTCGTTGTTGCTGCCGGAGCCTGGACCCAGGTGCTGCTGCCGGAACTGGCCCCGGTCATGAAATCGTCTGGCCATCCGGTTTTCCATTTGCAGCCCCACGCGCCCAATGGTCTGAGACCGCCGGAGATGGTCGTATTTACCGCCGATGTGTCGCGCACCGGTTGGTACGGATTTCCGCTCCATCCGCGTGAAGGGGTGGTCAAGATTGCCAATCATGGGGTGGGGCAAGCTGTCCATCCGGTGAACGACGAGCGGAAGGTTGACCAGGCCGATATGCAGTCCCTGCGCCGCTTCCTCGTCAACACGTTCCCGGAACTGGTCGATGCGCCGGTGGTCTATACGCGCCGCTGCCTGTATTCTGACACGTTGGACGAGCATTTCTGGATTGACCGCCATCCGGAGCTGGCCGGGCTGAGTGTTGCCGCAGGCGGCAGCGGCCACGGCTTCAAGTTCGCCCCCATTCTGGGCGACCTGATCGCCGACGCTGTTGAGAGCCGGGCCAATCCGTGGCTCGAACGATTCCGCTGGCGCGAGCTGTCTGCCACAACAGAGGGCGAGGAAGCCGCCCGCTTCCACGGCTAGTCCGTGCGTCCAGGAACTGCGCTGGCCAGGAAACTGGCCATGTCGGCCTTGATCTGCGCCAGCGACGGATCGTGGATGTACATCATGTGGCCCGCTTCATAGTAGCCCATCGCCACACGCTCCCGGTCGCCCGGCTCCAGGAACAGATGATCGAACGTATACTCGGTTGCCAGGAACGGGGTGGCGAGGTCGTAATACCCGTTTCCCACAAAGACCTTGAGAAACGGATTGGCATTCATTGCCTTGCGCAGCGTTTCGGCTACATTGACATACTGGTTTTCGTGGGATCCGTAGCTCCAGGGATGGACGCGGCCCGTCAATATCTCATACGGAAGATCGCTCTCGAAGCCCAACTCGCGACGGACGTAATCGTTCAGCGCTCCGGTGTATGGGCCCATGATGAGCGCCATGCTGGGGTCAAACTCGTAGTGCTCGCCGGCTGCATCCCGGTCGACGCCCTTGATGCGCGAATCCAGACGGCCGACCGTCTCCCGCTGTTCGCGCATCAGCTCCTTCACGAAGCGGCCGATCTCAATGCGCAGGTTGCTCTGCCGGATGTAGCTCTCGCTCAGGCCGGTGTAACGCGCCAACTGGCTGGCAATCTCCACAGCTTGCGCTTCCGGTAAACTGGCGCCATGCATCAGGGCCGTGGCGTATTCGCCGAGGGCAAAGGCGCGCACGTCCGCCAGCAACTGGTCCAAATCCTGCTGCAGCTCGTTGTCTAGCCGGCCATGATACCAGGCGGTCGCCGCGTAGGTTGGTAGGAACAGAATGTAGGGCAAATCATTGCCCGGGGAAAACATCAGCGTCTGGAAGTTGAGCACTGAGGAGATGAGCATGAGGCCGTTCAGGTACATCCCGTGTCGTTCTTGCAGGTAGCCTGCCAATCCGGCCGAGCGCGTCGTGCCATAGCTCTCGCCCGCCAGGAACTTGGGCGACGACCAGCGCTGGTAGCGGGTCGTGTACAGGCGAATGAAGTCGCCGACCGATTCAATATCTTTCTCGAAGGAGTGGAAGTCGCGGTCGTTCTCCCCCGGCACAGCACGGGAGAAGCCGGTCGTCACCGGATCAATGAAGACCAGATCCGTCTGGTCGAGCAGGGAGAAGGCGTTGTCCACCAGCGCGTAAGGCGGCGGGACCGGCTCGTTGCCATCGGCCGACTGGACGCGACGCGGTCCGAGCAAGCCCAGGTGCAGCCAGACCGAGCTGGAGCCCGGTCCGCCGTTAAATGAGAAAGTGATTGGCCTGCCAGCAGCATGGTCGGCCTCTGAACGACCCGTTTCCCGGTCTCGCGTATAGGCCACGAAGAAGACGGCCGCCCGAGGCTTTTCCCCGCTTTCGCGGTCCTCAGCCTTCAGAATCATCGTGCCGGTGGTGGCGGTGTAATGGATCAGCTCATCGCCGATAGTCACCGTATGTCGCGTGCGGATGATTTTGTCTTCGACGGATCGGCTCTTATTGGTTTCCGGGGTTTCAGATTGGTTGGTCACAACTGCCTCCATGACGTGCTGTACTATGTCGCTATTCAAGCACAAGCATGAGACCGGGTCAATGGAGAAAGAGCGCCGCTTACCCTTTCAACCCGGTCACGCTATAATGACCACTGGTCCGACGACTATGGTTAGCAGGAGCAATGTATGGAAGCAGTAGTGACCCGGAAAGTTCTTGACAATGGCTTGACCGTTGTCCTCAAGGAGATGCACCATGCCCCGGTCATCTCGTTCATGGTGTGGTACCGGGTCGGCAGCCGCAACGAGCGGTCCGGCCATACGGGTGTGTCACACTGGGTTGAGCATATGATGTTCAAGGGGACACCTCAGCGCTCTAATGAGGAGCTGGAACGCTCCATTTCGCGTGAGGGCGGGCAGTGGAACGCGTTTACATGGCTGGACTTCACCGCCTACTATGAGACGATGCCGGCCCAGCGCATCGACCTGGCCCTGGAACTTGAGGCCGATCGGATGATCAACACTATCATGACCGAGGAAGAGGTCGAGTCGGAGCGGACGGTGATCCTCTCGGAGCGGGCGATGTACGAGAACAATCCGCGTTTCCTGCTGGACGAGGAGCTGACGGCCGCTGCCTTCCGCGTCCATCCGTACCACCACGAGGTGATTGGTGACACGGCCGATCTGCGCAGCATGACGCGCGACGATCTGTTCAGCTATTACCGGCGGCATTACGTGCCCAACAATGCCATCGCCGTTGTCGTCGGCGACTTTGAGACTGAGGCGATGCTGGCCCGTATCGAGCAGCTGTATGGGCCGCTCATGCCGGGCGAACCCGTGGCCGAGGTCCTGCGCGACGAGCCGGAACAGCTGGGCGAGCGACGTGTGACGGTCAACGGGCCGGGCGAGACGGCGTATCTAACCTACGCCTATCGCGTGCCCGGTGCGACCCATCCCGACTTCGCGCCTCTGACCCTGCTCAACGCCGCCTTTGCCGGCGGAAGCAGCCTGGGCATGTTTGCCGGAGGCGGCTCCAACCGCAGTTCGCGGCTGTACAAGGCGTTGGTGAGCACGGAGTTGGCGGCCGCCGCCTATGCCGGCCTCTCCCCCACGCGTGACCCGTTTCTCTACACGATCAGCGCCGTCGCCCGCACCGGTCGATCGTTGGACGAGATTGAGACCGCTCTGCAAGCCGAGATGGACCGTATGGAGCATGAGCCGATCACCCAGGACGAGCTGGACCGGGCGCTGAAGCGGGCACGGGCCCAGTTCATCATGGCGGGTGAAAGCATCTCCGGCCAGGCGCAGCTGCTGGGTGCGGCTGAGGCGACGGCGGGCGACTATCGCTGGTTTGAGACGGTGCTCGATCGCCTGGCAGAGGTGACGCTCGAAGATATCGAGCGCGTGCGCCGGACCTATTTGCGCGAACGTCGCCGGACGGTCGGCTCGTACCTGCCCGATGAGGCGTCAGAGTTGACGGCGGAGGCCCGAGCGGATGCAACAACCTGAGAGCGGGTGGCAGGCGGCCGGGCGGCTGTGGCTGAACCGCCTGCGTGCCCTCGTCATGTCGCCGTATCGGTTCGACCGGGACGAACAGCGGCTGGTCTTGCGGTCCGTCATCATCGGCGCGGCCGTATGGGGCCCGGTCTACCTGCTGCGCATTGCCGTTCACTGGCTGTTCGATCTGAACCTGCTCTGGTTGGAGTCACTGCCATCCGTCGCCTTTGTGTTCGTGCCTTTGCTTCTCGGCGCGGCGATCGTCGTTCTGATCGCCCGGTACAAGGCCACCACGATCGAGTATCGCGACGAGGACGGCAAGCTCGAAGTGCTCAACGATGTTGAAGGTGACGGTCTGGAACGGGCTATCTCATTGTATCATGCCTCCGATCCGTCGTTTGAGCAGGCACTGAAGGGGAAAGAGGGCGTTGAGGTCCGGTGGGATATGCCTACGTTCTCGCTGGCTGTCCGCAAGTTTGGGGCCACCCTGGCGACACTTGGCAGCGGCGGCAGCGGCGGGCTTGAAGCCAGCGTCAGTCTGATCGGGGAGAGCCTTTCGGCCGCGATGTTCAAGCCGAGGCATTATGACGCGCTGGCGAACCATACCAACCGCTGGGTTTCCACGGCCTTCGCCTGGTGGTCGGCCCGGGACGCTGACAATCTGCAGACGGCGCAGCTGAGCGGCATCGCGGCGGCCGTCTCCACGATTACGGGTGCTCCTTTTACGTCCGCCTTCTTTGCTGCGGAGGTCATGTACAGGCGTCGCCCGCTTGTGCAAAAGTTGATCTATTCGCTCATTTCTGCGCTGGTCGCCTACTTTCTGACGAACCTGGTCAGCGCCGGGCATACGACTATGTTTGAGGTCGATCGGCTTTTCCTGCCGCCGAGCGACTGGCGCTACTACGGCCTGATCCTCCTGATGGCTGTCGCCATCTCGATGGTTAGCATCTACTTCGTCCGGTTTCGCAGCATGGCCGAGCGGTTTCTGCATCGCCGCTTTCCCGATATGTGGACGCGTCACCTGTTGGGGGCTGTCCTGACGGGACTCATCGCCGTAGTGGTCGTGACCATCAACGACCAGTTCGGCCTGGCGGAACGTGGCGTAAGCCTGGCCACGGTGCTGAGCACGGGGACGAGCACCATTGAAGCGGCGCTGGCGGGGCAGGTGACGATTGCTGTGGCCACTGTGGCGCTGATCGGCCGGCTGGCAGCGACTGTAACGACGATTGGATCGGGTGGTTCGGCCGGGCTGCTTATCCCGTCTCTCTTCTTGGGGACGATGATAGCGGTCATCTTTGCCGACGTCTTTGGCCAGGAACCGATCACGCTCATTGTCCCGGCCATGACCGCCAGCCTGGTTTCGGTGGTCAATGTTCCTCTCGCCGCCATCATGCTGTCTATCGAGCTGTTCAGTTCCCATTACATTTTGCCGGCGGCCATCGCTTTGCTTGTGTGCACCATCCTGACCCAGGACGACAAGATCTATCGCACCCAGCGTGAGACGTTCGACCAGCGCGAGATTGTGCCGGGCTATGAAGCCAGACGTTTCGTGGTTCCCGAGCCATGGGCCGGCCAGTCACTGGTCGGGTTGCATTTGCGCGCGAACTACGGCGTCACGATTATCGGCCTGCTAGAGATGGTCGGAGAAGACGGCAGTCCGCAAGTCAGGCTGAACGTGCCGCCTACGTACGTTCTGGAAGACGGAGACACCCTGGTGGCCCTCGGCACCAAGCAGCAGCTTGATCTGCTTGAGCAGACTACGTACGAACTGCAGGTGTCGAGCGTGATGTCTCCGGACGCTGAAGCTAAGGACCAGTAAGTCAGGTCATTGCACCGGGCAAGCCCTTCTGGCCCACGCCTCGTCAATGCTGGACCCTCCTGTGTATGCTAGAATCGATGATGATGGACGCCCAGCAAACGCAAATTAGCGATCTTCAAACGCTGAACGAAATCTCCCAGATGTTGAACCAGAGTGTCGACGTTCAGGGAGCGCTCAACAAAACGTTGGCCAAGGTTGTCGATCTGATGGGGCTTGAGACGGGATGGGTATTCATCCGCGACTCCGTGTCCAATGACCGCTGGGCCGGTCGCGGCTACCGGTTGGCGGCCCAGTGCAATCTACCCGACTCTCTGGCGCTTACTAACCCGGAAGCATGGGACAAGGGGTGCGATTGCCAGACGCTTTGTAACAACGGACAGTTGAACGAAGCGTACAATGAGGTCAAGTGCAGCCGGCTGGCGTCCGTGTCCGGGCCAACGGATGGGTTGGCCGTCCATGCTTCCACGCCGCTGCGTTCGGGAGACCGGATTCTTGGCATTCTGAACGTCGCTGCTCCGGACTGGTCCTTCTTCACGCCCCGCAGTCTGGCCCTGCTGACCAATATTGGCAGCCAGATCGGCATCGCTCTGGAGCGAAACCGGCTCTACGAGATGACGCAGCAGCAGCGCGTCCACGAGCAGTTGGCGCTGCTCGACCTCTCGCAGCAGCTCCTGAGCCGCCGGGATCTTGATGACCTGGTGCAGTTCATCGTCGAAGAGGCCCGGGCGCTTGTGGATGCGGACGCCAGCGCGCTGCTCCTGCCCGGCGAACTGGGAGAATACCTGTACTTTACCGCGTCGTCAGGCTGGCATGGTCATCCGGTCGATGATGGCTATCGCGTGCCGGCCGATGATTCGACCGGCTCTGGACGGGTCATGAGTTCGCAGCAGGTTATGCTGATTGAAGACACTGAGGTCCATGACCCGCCGCTGTGGTCGTCGGGCTGGCTGGCCCAGGAAGGGTTTCGCGCGGCGGCCATCTTTCCACTCATTGCTGCGGGCAATGCGATCGGCACGCTCGTCATCGACTCCCGCCAGCCACGGCGGTTTGCGCAGTCAGAGATACGCCTGCTGCGCCTCATGGCCAACCAGGCAGCATTGGCCATCGAAAAGGCACGCCTTCATCAGCAAGAGCTGAAACAGCAGCGCATTCTGGAAGAGTTGGCCGTTGCCCGCAGTATCCAGCTCAGCATGCTGCCGGACCAATGCCCGGAGCTGCCGGGCTGGGAGTTCGCCACTTTTTTCGAATCGGCCAATCAGGTTGGTGGTGATTTCTACGACTTCTTCCCGTTGCCGGGCGAGCCAGACGGCCGCTGGGCCATTGTCATCGCCGACGTCTCGGACAAGGGCGTCCCGGCTGCGCTATTCATGGCGTTGAGCCGGACGACGATCCGCAACGTGGCTCTGCGCGGACGCCAGCCCGCCGAAGTGTTGGTCTGGGCCAACCGCTTCATTCAGGAAGACAGCCAGGCTGACATGTTCCTTACCGCGTTTTTCGGCGAGTTGAACCCGGAGACAGGACAGGTGCGCTACGCCAGCGCAGGCCACAACCCGCCGCTCTGGTGGCATGCCGCCGACCAGCAGTTCAGCCGCCTCAATCCGACAGGTCCGCTGTTGGGCGTGCTGGACGACATTGAGCTCGTTGAGGAGCAGGTGACGCTGCTGCCGGGCGACTGCCTCGTCCTCTATACCGATGGCGCGACGGATGTCGTGAATGAGATGTACGACGAGTTTGGCCTCGACAGGCTGCAAGCGACGGTACGGGCTGTGTTCACGGCCAATCCGTCGGCATCGGCAGCGGTGGTCCAGACGACCATTACCGAAGCGCTGCACGACTTTGCAGGCGCCGCGGAGCAGTATGACGATATGACCCTATTTGTTATCCGGCGTGAGCCAGAGTCAGGAGAAGCCTAACGTGAATTTATCCTATCCCGGACCGGACAGCATTGTCACGCATAAGCTGGACAACGGCATTCTGCTGCTGATCTACGAGAACTTCAGCAGCCAGACCGTGGTCATCGACGGCGTCATACATGCCGGGGCCATTGCCGACCCGCCGGAGAAGGCCGGCCTGGCGGACTTCACCTCAGACCTGTTAATGCGCGGCACAACCCGGCGGTCGTTTGAAGCGATCTACGATGAACTCGAAGCGGTTGGCGCGGGCCTCTCCTTCTGGAGCGGCCGTCTGACCACCCAGTTTGCCGCGCGTGGCCTGGCTGAAGATATGGATCTCCTGTTGTCGCTGGCGTCAGAATCACTCCGGACGCCTACTTTTCCCGAGGCTCAGATTGAGTTGGTTCGCGGACAAGTCATGACTGGTATGCAAATGCGGGCCAACGACACGCGCTATATGGCGTCCCGCCGCTTTTCCGAAACAGCCTACGCTGGCCATCCGTACTATCAGTCGGTGTCCGGCGACCCGACCACGATTCCCGGGATTACGCGTGATGACATGGTCGCCTTCCACAAGGCGTCATACGGGCCTCGGGGCATGATCGTTACCGTCGTTGGCGCGGTGGACGCCAGGACAGCCATCGCTAAACTGGGCGACGCGCTGGCCGATTGGGCCAACCCGGAGCAGCCGGTTCTTCCCGGCATCCCCGATGCTGAACGTCCGACCGGGACGATCCGCCAGCATTGGCCCATGCGCGAGAAACACCAGGCCGACATCGTCATGGGTCTGCCGGGGCCACGTCGTTCGGCCGAAGATTACCTGGATGCCAGTCTGATGAATACCGTGCTGGGCGTTTTCGGTTCGATGGGACGCATCGGCAATTCGGTGCGCGAGAAGCAGGGGCTGGCTTACTACGCCTCAAGTCGTCTTGGAGGTGGCAAGGGGCCGGGCGCGTGGACGGCCTCCGCTGGAGTGGCTCCCGACAAAGTGGAGCAAGCCACCGCTTCCATTCTCGACGAGGTCCGGCGTATGCAGGATGAGTTGGTGCCGGAGGACGAACTACACGACAGCAAAGCGTATCGCACGGGATCGCTGCCTGTCAGCCTGGAGACCAACGGCGCGCTGGCCAGTATTATCGGCGACATGGAGTATATGGAGCTCGGGCTCGATTACCTGCAGCGGTACGATGACCTGATCGCCGAGATTACGCCTGAGCGCGTCCAGGCGGCCGCCCGGACCTATCTGAGTGCCGAAGACCTGGTCATTTCGGTCGCCGGACCCCCGGAGGCGTAGGAACCGATGTTGGCGGTTGGTGTAGACATGATCGAGGTGGAGCGAATTGAGCGCGGCCTGCAGCGATTTGGCCAGCGCTTTGCCGACCGCTTCTTCACACCTGCCGAACAGCAGATCTGCGCCGGGGATGCGCGACGCCTGGCGGGACGCTTTGCCGTCAAGGAAGCGGTAGGCAAGGCGCTGGGCACAGGAATCGGCGATATTCGTTGGGTCGACGTAGAGATTATCAATGATAATCGTGGCCGCCCGGAGCTGGTACTCCATGACAACGCGAGCCAGTTGGCGGCGGCTCTCAATCTGAATACCTGGTCAATTAGCCTGTCCCACACGGATGACCATGCGATTGGCTTTGCGGTGGGCATGACCACCCAGCCCAACAGCGGCGCGACCGGCGTCGATTAGCTGAACAACGGATAAATGGAATGACTGCTTTTAGGAATGGCACGGGAGACTTGCGGCTGCTGGCCGTACTGGCCCACCCGGATGACGAATCGTTTGGTCTGGGCGGTACGCTGTCGCGATATGCGGCTGAAGGTGTGGAGGTCCATATCGCCATCGCCACCGACGGCGTGGCCGGGTCTGTGGCTGAGGGCTATGAGCATACGCTGGCTGAACTGGCGGCCGTTCGCACACAAGAAGTGCAGGCGGCCGTCGATGTCCTGGGCGGCGAGCTGCACATGCTTGGCTATCGGGATTCGGGGTATATTGGCGACCCGGCCAACAAGCATCCGGACGCATTTATTCAGTCCGACGAGGAAGAAGCAGTGGGAAAGGTCGTGGCCCTGATTCGGCAGATTCGGCCGCAGGTGGTCATCACCCACGACGAGACGGGCGGCTACTATCATCCTGACCACATTCACTGCTGGAAGATCACGACCGCCGCCTTTTTTGCGGCGGCCGATCCTGAACGCTACCCGGACAGTGGTCCGGCACCTTTCCAGGCCCAGCGACTGTACTATACCGCCTTCTCCAACCGCATGGTCAAACTGTTTGCGGCACTCATGCGGCTGCGCGGACAGGATCCGAAACGGGCCGGCAGAAACAAGGATATCGACTGGACGCGGATTGGGGTTCCCCCGGAATCGCTCCATGCCCACATCAACTTCACGCCGTACTGGGACGTCAAGCGTGAAGCCAGTGCTCAGCACCCCAGTCAGGGTGGGGGGACCAGCCGGATGCGCCTGATGCCGGAATGGGCGCAGCGTCGTTTCATGGCCACCGAAACTTTTATACGCGCCTATCCGCCTGTCGAGGAGCGAATTCGCGAGACGGATCTGTTTTCAGGTATCACCCACTGAGGTAGACTAGGGAGCTTGCGGGTAGCTTGGGATTGAGCCGACACGAACAAAGGAGTACGAACCGATGTCTCTAAATCGAGTCTTGCGAATTGGTGCTGGGCTGTTGGGGTTTGTTGTTGGTGTGGCGGCCGTTGTCGTCGCCTACTTTTCACGGCGTATGATTGTCCCGGCTCGACAGCCAGTGTGGTCGAATCCCGGCGATCTGGGGTTGGCCTATGAGAGCGTGTCCTTTCCTGCCCAGGATGGCGTCCGCCTGTCCGGTTGGTTCGTGCCTGCGTCGCGGGCCATGGCGCGTGACGGAGCGACCATAGTTCTGCTCCACAGTTGGGCCTGGAACCGGCAGGGAGACGCAGCCACGGATATGGTGGCCAACTTTTCCGGCGCATCGCCAGTCGAGCTGTTGAGGCTGGCCCACGCCCTGCATTATGAAGGGTACAACGTACTGATGTTCGACATGCGCAACCATGGCGAGAGCGCGGCGCTGCCGCCGGTCACGTTTGGGCAGGCCGAAGCCAATGATCTGCTGGGCGCAATCAGCTATCTGAACGGCCGCGACGATGTCGATTCCAACAAGGTAGGGGCCGTTGGTTTCTCGATGGGCGCCAACACGATTCTCTACGCTCTGCCACGGACGACCGGCCTATGCGCGGTTGTCGCCGTCGAGCCATCGACTACCGCCCTGTTTGCCGAACGGTATGCCCGCGACGTCATGGGCCCGGTTGGGCCGCTGCTGCTGCCGTTCGCCGAGATGGTTTATACGGCGTCCAGCGGGGTGAGCCTGTCCGCGCTGCAGCCTTCATTTGCGGCCAGCGGCGCTGGCAATGTGCCCGTCTTGTATATTCAAGCCAAGCATGACCAGTGGGGCAGCGTAGAAGATGTTAATCGCCTGGCCCGGGTGACGCCGCGCGGTGAGGGGCCGCTGTACGTCGACGGTTCCCATCACTACCATGGCTTCCAGTATGTGCTTGAGAATCCGAAAGTCCTGGTCGCCTTCTTCGAGCAGTACCTCTAACAACGCCACACCTGTCCATTGAGGCTGCGGCGATTGCGGGTTTCATAACAAAAAAGGGCGACGCCGATGTGCACATCGGCGTCGCCCTATGGCGTTTTGCTGGCAATGGTCTGTCGCTAGTCCCCTGCGACCAGGAAGCCATCTCCTTCCATGATTTCGTCCAGTGTCACGTCCTCTTCTTCGATCTTGCGACGGAACTGGCTGACGTACAGGTCGTAGTACGCACCCTTGGCGGCGAGTAGCTCATCGTGCTTCCCTTGCTCGACCACCTGCCCGGCGTCGACGACCAGCACCTGGTCGGCATGGCGGATGGTGCTCAGGCGGTGGGCGATGACAAAACTTGTGCGCCCGGACAGCAGCTCTTCCAGCGCCTGCTGGATCTCGCGCTCTGTCCGTGTGTCGACGCTGCTGGTCGCTTCGTCAAGGATGAGGATGCGGGGGTTGATGAGCGCCACGCGAGCGATCGACAGAAGCTGTCGCTGGCCCTGGCTCAGGCCGGAGCCGCGCTCGCCCAGGACCGTGTTGTAGCCGTCGGGCAGGCGGGAGATGAATTCGTCAGCGTGGGCCAACTTGGCGGCGGCGATGACGTCTTCGTCACTGGCGTCCTTGCGACCGTAGCGAATGTTGTTCATCACCGTGTCGCTAAACAGGAACGAGTCCTGCAAAACAATGCCCATCTGCGAGCGAAGGCTGTGCATGGTTACGTCGCGCACGTCGTGGCCATCGATGGTCACCTTGCCCTGGGAGACGTCCCAGAAGCGGGGCAGCAGGTTGATGATGGTGGTCTTGCCGGCGCCGGTCGTGCCGACGATGGCGATCATCTCGCCCGGCTTGGCCTGAATGTTGACGCCGCGAAGCACCGGCTCGCCTTCGATGTACTCTGCCCAAACATCCTCGTAATGGACCGTACCTTCGATCTGCGGCAGCTCGTACGCGTCGGGACTGTCGACGATATCGTGCGGTTCATCCAGCAAGTTGAAGATGCGCTCTGCACCGGCAATAGCGCTCTGCAGCGTGGCCCACAGCACGGAGATTTGCTGCACCGGTCGGTTGAACTGCTGTGTATACCCGATGAAGGTGATGATGAGGCCGACCGAGATGGTCGCGCCCAGGAGCCCTTGTTGGTTCAACAGCAGCAGACCGCCGACGCCGGCGACAATCGCCAGACTGACGTAGCTGAACGCTTCCAGTGTCGGAGCGAGCGCACTGGTGAAAGCTTGCGCCCGAATGTTGGCATCGCGATTGGCCGCGTTGTTGACGCGAAACTGCTCAATATTCTCATCTTCGCGGCTGAATGCCTGCACTTCGCGAACTGAGGAGATGCTCTCCTGCAAATCCGCATTGACGTTGCCAATCTCCATTCGCGCTTTACGGAACGCCTTGCGGGCCTGACCGGAGAACCAGCGGGTGGCGATGAACATCAGGGGCAGCGTCACCAGACTGAGCAGCGCAAACGGCACGTTTAGCTGCAGCATGGCCACAATGGTCCAGACGATGAGCAGGCCGCCCTGCAGCACCGAGATAAGGCCGAAGCCGATCACCTGCTGCAGCGTGTCTGTGTCGTTCGTGAAGCGGCTCATAACGTCGCCCGCTTCGTGGGTGCCGAAGTAGCCCAGTGACAGATGCTGGATGTGGTCGAATACCTCTGCCCGCAGGTCGCGCAGCACGCGGTAACCCGCAGCGCTCATCATATAGAAGCTGAGGCCACTGACGACAGCATTGATCAGGAACAGGCCGACGATGAGCAGAACCAGATAGCCCAGGCCGGTCAAGGTTTCAGAAGCCGTGGCGACCAGGTTTGGGGTCGTGTACCAGCAGTTTTCGAATGCGGCTTCGCTGGCCGAAGGTGGCCGAACGACGACGTCGCCGGCAGCAGGGGGCACGGACCCTTCAGCATCAAGGAACGCACTGGCTGCTTCCTGACCTGCAAACGGGGCCAAATAGCAGTCGACCGACTGCCCGATCAGATTGGGGATGAGCACCTGCGTGTAGGTGCTGGCGATGATGAGCAGGCCGACCAGGATGAGCGCCCAGGCGTACTTCTTGAAGTAGCTTCCGAGGCGTTTCAGCGTAGCGCCGACGCTGGTCGCTTTGCTTGTTTCCTTGTCAAGGATGTTGGACTGATTATTAAACATAGTTATCTCCGATTATCGTATCGCGTCCTGATGTGCAGCGTCCGGCTAGGCGGCCGGGGCTACATCCTCCGCCAACTGCGAATGGTAGATGTCCGCATAAATCGGACTGTCTTCCATCAGGTCTTCGTGGTTGCCGCGAGCGACAATCTTGCCCTGGTCGAGTACAAGAATCTGATCGGCGTTCAGCACAGTACTGATGCGCTGGGCGATGACGAAACTGGTCCGTCCTTCCATGAGTTGGTCCAACGCATGCTGGATCTCGAACTCGGTCGTCAGGTCGACGCTGCTGGTGCTGTCATCGAGAATCAGGATTCGCGGGTCCATCAGGAGCGCCCGGGCGATGGCGATACGCTGCTTCTGACCACCGCTCAAGGTCGAGCCCCGTTCGCCGACGGGCGTCTCATACCCTTGCGGGAAGTCCATGATGAAGTCGTGGGCAGCCGCTGCTTGTGCGGCGGCAATCACTTCCTCATCCGTTGCGTCCGGACGGCCGAACGCGATGTTGTCCCGGATGGTGCCGCCAAACAGCGTGGTTTCTTGCAAAACGATGCCGATCTGTTGGCGCAGGCTTTCGATGGTTACGTCGCGCACGTCGTAGCCATCGACCTTGACACTACCTTCGCTGACATCATAGAAGCGCGGAATCAGATTGATAACCGTGCTTTTGCCACTGCCTGTGGAACCTAGCAGCGCAATGGTCATGCCTGGCTCAGCCTCGATGCTGATATTGGTCAGTACGGGGTCGCTGCCCGCGAAGTAGCGGAAGGTCACGTCGTTGAATTCAACCCGCCCTTCAATCTGGCCCAGTTCGATGGCGTCCGGCTTGTTGACGACGTCATTGGTCGCGTCGAGAATTTCGAAGATGCGGTCGGCGCTGGCCGATGCCTGGGCCATGAGTGAAATGATGAAACCAATCTGGCCCATCGGGATAAATACGTAGACAAGGTAGAGGCTAAACTTCTGCCATTCACCCAACGTGAGCGTGCCGTCGATAATCTGGCGCCCACCGAAGTAGAGGACGGCCGCCTGGCCAAGATTAGCAACCAAGAAGATGAACGGGAACAGGAACGAGAAGACGCGGCTAACCTTAATCTGCTGTTCCATCAGCGAGTCGATGCTGTCGTCGAACTTCTCTTGTTCCGACTCTTCGCTAGCAAAGGATTTGACCACTTTCAGCCCGGCCAGATTCTCCTGGAGGCTGGTGTTCACGCGTGAAAGGCGACGCTGCACTTCAGCAAAGAGCGGCTGCGAGATCCGGCCGAAAAACATGAAGACGACCAGCGCAATGGGCAAAACCGGCAAGACGACCAGTGTCAGACGGAAGTTGGTCAGCATCAGGATGATGAGCGTGCCGACCAGCAGCAAAAGCGCCTGGATGGCCAGCAGCAGACCTTGACCCAGGAATCCACGCAAGCGCTCTACGTCATCAGTCGCCCGAACCATGAGCTGTCCGGTTCGGTTGCGGTCGTGATAACTGAAGCTCAGGCGCTGGATCTTGGAGAAGATGTCGTTCCGCATGTCAAAGGCGATACTCTCCGACAAGGCTTGTGACAGGTAGTTCTGGGCAAACGAAAAGATGCCGCGGGCCACTGCGAACACCACAATGAGGATGGTGGCCCAGATGAGGGCGCTTGGTGCGTCGTCGAGTTGGATCTGCACGGCTGTCAGGTCAAGGCCCAGGTTGTCGGCTGCGGCCTGCTGAATGTTGGCTGGCAGGTTCAAGATCGCCTGGTCCGTGGCGCTGGCGACAATGGTGTCGATGATACGCTGTACCAGCTGAGGCACGGCCAATTGGGCGCCCGTAGCCACCAAAAGGGCGATGAGCGCGCCAAGTGTCAGGCGCGGGTACTCAAACAGATATTGGACCGCACGGCTCAGAGCGCGTCCGCCCTGCTCCCCGCCGCCTGGCCCTTGATTAGTTGCTTGCATGACTGCCTCCGATTGGCTCCAGTTGTTGTGAGTCGCGTAGTGTAATGGCGTGGTCATTGACCTTTTGCAGGAGATCGCTTAGCGTCTCCATCTCGATCGGGTCAAGGATTTTGAAGATGGTGTCAACCATCAGCATATGCTCTTTGGCTCGTTCCATGACGACATCTCGTCCGGCTTCGGTCAGCAGAATGTTGAACTTGCGCCGGTCATCAACGTCAAGCTCGCGCATGATCAGGCCGTCTTCCTCCAGCGTCCGAATCAGCGAACTGATCGTGTTGCGGCTGGTTCCCTGGCGGCTGCTGATCTCCGACGGTGTCATGCCGCATGCGTCCGTCTCTTCGGCAAAGTGCAGCATGAACAGAATGCGGTACTGGGCATACGAGAGGCCACTTTCAGAGAGATTGCTTTCGCTCAGCTGGTGGAGGAGATGTGAAACCATGCGCATCTCATCCATCAGACGGAACGACTGGTGGTTGATCTCCGGATAGCGATCCTGCATGTAGCGACGAAACCTTTCACGCTTCAGGTGGTTGGTCGACGAATTGGGGTTTGACAACGTTGATTTCCTTCGGCTACGTAATATAATTGAATAGAATTATACGAAGCCGAACTATATTGTCAACAGGCCGGGAGGCCGAGGTAGGGTTCTTCAGTTGTCGGGTTCACGTCGAACACAGGCCGTTGAAACAACCTGCCGCCGGAGGAAACCGACTGAAGATGGGATACAGAAGGGATGGCCGGTGGGCTTCGCTCTTAATCGGTTTTGACCCACTTCCTCGGCAGCTGTCGGGTTGTCAAGCCGCTGCGGCTTGACAACTGAAAACCCCAGGATGCCGGGGTGAGAGGGAACACAAAAGAGCCGCCCTGAAACGACTCAGGACGGCTCGTGGTTCTTCAGGTGGTTGGAGCCTACTCGCTGGACAACAACATGAAGTCGTCGGACAAAACAACGGAAGTGACGCCGCCCGAATCATCGAGGCGCACGGTAGCTGTCGCGAACATACCGCGCTGATACTCGTGGGGGAGGAGCTGTGATCCGTCTTCCGCAAAAATCTCGGAAACCGCCTGGCTCTGGACCCGGTAGCGCGTTCCGTCAGGTGACTGCACCATGAACTCCGGGCTATCCTGGGGCGTCAGGTTGAAGCTGATCAGGGAGCCGATGACGATGTAGTCAACACCAGCGACAACGTCCAGCGGGTTGATCTCCAGGCCGGTGGCGGCGTCAAAGCCGGTTACCGATCGTCCGGCGATACCATCTTCCACGGGCGCTTCTTCCATCGGTTCTTCGACCGTCGCAGTCTCCGTAGACTCAGTCGCGGGTTCCTCTGCGGCCGTTTCTTCCTCCATCGGTTCTTCGGCTGCTTCAGGTTCTTCTTCCATCGCGTCGTCTTCAGCAACCGTTTCCTCAACAGGTTCGGCCTCTACAACGGCAGCGGCCTCTTCGGCAGCTTCCTGGACTTGCTCGACAACTGGTTCTGCGGCAGGTTCTGTGGTGCCACCACCACAAGCAGCCAGGATCAATATGCTAATCAGCAACAGGGGAAACATCGCGAAGGTCTTCTTCATCACATTCTCCTCTTATGACGTATGAATTTTTTCGCCAAGCATGTCGATGCGGCGTACCATGCTCGGCGGCAAAGGGATTTCATATAGTATGCAAAGTTTCACGCAGGTTGACAAACTGTTAGACGGCATTCTCTAATTGTGACCCGAGCTGACCCGGTCTGCACTCGTGGTCTGCTGCTGCCAGAACGGACCGCTCTGGCGGCTGTGCGGCAAGCCACCGCTAGGCATGCGGTTGTTCTGCGAAGGGTGCGCCGCTGGGCTATTCTGATAAAATGAAAGGTGGCACGACAGTCAATCAGGTCGTGTTGAGTGCATTGATATGAACGATTTAGACACTTCTGTTTCCCGCCCTCTGGAACCCCGACCAGCCGCCATTGTGGTGGGCGCGTCGTCCGGTGTGGGGGCGGCGTTGGTGCGGCGATTGGCTGTGCAAGGGTATGATGTTGCCGCCATCGCTCGTCGCGAACCCGAACTGCTTGCGTTGCGAGATGCCGTTGGTGACGCGCTGCCCCAGGCCCGGGTGCTGCCCTATGTCCATGATGTGACAGATTTTGACGCAGTTCCGGCCCTGTTCGACCAGATCGTCCGCGATTTGGGTGGGCTGGACCTTATCGTCTACGCGGCTGGAGTCCAACCTCCCCTGGCTGTGGACGAGTACGACTTTGCCAAAGATCAGGCGATCGTTGAGACGAATCTGCTGGGCGCGATTGCCTGGCTGAATCAGGCGGCCGTTCGCTTTGAGCGGGGCCGGGCCGGTCGAATCATTGGTCTCGGATCCATTTCCGGGGATCGCGGTCGTGTGGCCAGTCCGGTTTACAATACGAGCAAGGGCGCCCTGGAGACCTATCTTGAGGCACTGCGGAACAGATTGTCACGCCACGGCGTGATGGTGACAACTGTCAAGCTTGGCTTTGTCGATACACGCTTACTGAAGAACGCAGCGCGCACATTCTGGGTCATCTCCCCGGACGAGGCGGCGGCCCAGGCCTACGCAGCCAACGCCCAGGGCAAGCAAACCGTCTACGTTCCCGGTCGCTGGCGCTATGTCAGTGGCATCATCCAGTCAATCCCATCAGTGATCTTTCGTCGCCTGAGTATCTAGGTCTGGCGCTCCGGCCCAGGCCAGAACACGTGCAGGGTGGTTATGAACGAGTTGACACTTTCCAAGAAAGAGACAAAGGTCCGCCAGAACCTCACGACTGAGCGCCTGCTGCCAGTTGAGCATCTGGAGCGCGTAGCGTCCTGGGGCGAGGTCAGCAGCAGCATGAGCTATGTCTATCGTCCCAGTACGATTGAAGCGCTGCAAGATGTGCTCCTGTTGGCGAAACAGAGCGGCCGTTCCATTGGCCTGCGCGGTGGCGGCAACAGCTACGGCGACGCGGCGATGAACACCGAGAATATCGTCATCGACCTGCGCCGAATGAACCGGATCCTTGAGTGGGATCCGCAGACCGGTCGCGTGCGCGTTGAACCGGGCGTTACGCTCTCCGAATTGTGGCAGTACACGCTCGAAGACGGTTGGTGGCCGTACATTGCGACCGGCACCAGTATGACGACAATGGGTGGCAGCGCGGCGATGAATGTCCATGGCAAGAACGCCTGGCGTGTCGGCACATTCGGTGATCACGTCACTGAGTTTGACTTCATGCTGGCTTCGGGCGAAATCATCACCTGCAGCCGCGACGAGAACAGCGATCTGTTTCATGCGGCGATTGGCGGCTTCGGCATGCTGGGCGTCTTCACCAGCCTGACGCTGCAGTTGAAGCCAATCTACTCCGGCCTGCTGGATGTAGAGACCGGACCACGCGCCGATTTCGACGAGATGTTTGCCTACTTCGATCGATACGTCGACTCGTCTGATTACGTGGTCGGCTGGATCGATGCGATGGCGGATGGCGAGCAGATAGGGCGGGGCGACGTCCATCGTGCCAACTATCTCGCGCCGGGTGAAGATGCCCTCGCCGCGCAAACGATGCGGCTGGACAACCAGCACATCGGGCCCAATCTGTTTGGCCTGCTGCCCCGGTCAATGATGTGGCTGTTCATGAAACCGATGATCCATAACCCGGGCATGCGGTTCATTAACTTCGGCAAGGTCACAGCCGGGCATCTGGGTGGCTTCAAGCAGTATCGACAACCTCACGCCCAGTTTCACTTCCTGCTCGACTACATTCCCGACTGGAAGAACGCCTACCTCCCGGAAGGGCTGATCCAGTACCAGCCTTTCATCCCAAAGGAGAACGCGTACGATGCATTCAGCGCCATCCTGCGGCTCTGCCAGCGGCGGGGGCTGCCGAACTATCTGACCGTGCTGAAGCGGCACCGGCCCGACGACTTTCTCATCAGTTACGGGCTGGATGGATACTCAATGGCGATGGACTTCCGCATCACGAAGTCGAACCGGCGGCGAGTGGCCTGGCTGGCCCAGGAGCTGGATGAAATCGTGCTGGCGTCTGGCGGCCGATTCTATCTGGCGAAGGATAGTACGCTGCGCCCGGAAGTGGCCCGTGCCTATTTGGGCGAAGCGGCGCTGACAGCTTTCCGCGAGCTCAAACAGCGCTGCGATCCGGAATCGCTATTCCAGACCGATCTCTGGCGGCGCGTCTTCGCCTGATTCCCCGCGACGACGCTGCGCCTCAAGGCCGCGAGCCACGACGGCTGCGTCGTCAAAGCGGGAGAAGTAGTTGTGCTCGCCGGTCAGGGTTTCGAGCCGCATCTGGAGAGCGCGGCCGTCTGACGCTTCGTAGGCGACTGTTAGCCGTCGCCCGACCAGATCCCCCACCATCGCCCAATAAGGTCGGCTCAATGCGTCGACTGGCTTCGCTTCGCCGCCAGGCGTTTCTTCGCGCCCGGCCGTCAACTCATCCAGTCGGACGATGTACTTGTCGGCTGATGGTACCAGGTCGAGCACGTTGGCCTTGAACACGGCTCGCACGTAGCTGCCGTCCGGCAAACGCCAGGCGAACTGTAACGGGAACGACTTCCCAACGGGTACATGTTGATCACTCATAGATGGCTGTCTACTCTAGCAAGCGGGAAGCGGGTGGGCAAGCCACCCGTGTGAGATCGGGCGGTGCGTCCTTTGCCCAAAAACGAAATAGAGGCAGCCGGACGGTGTGCCGGCTGCCTCTTGCAAGGTGAGCGTAACAAATGGGACCAAGCGTCCTACTTGATTCTTTGCTCCGTCGTGCGGTCAAACAAGTGCATGTTATTCATGTCGAACATGACCTCGATCGTGTTGCCGACCATGACACCAAAACGAGGATCAACCGTGGCCACGAACGTGGTCGTGCCGGAGTTCATGAACAACTGCAGCTCGTGACCGAGGAGCTCGATGATCTCGACCGTGGCCGAAACGGGTTCGCCGATGATATTCGGCGGGGCGAACTCAGGTGCGTGAACGTGCTCTGGCCGGATCCCCATGACGACTTCGCGCCCGGAGTAGGCAGCGTACCTTTCCTTGCGATCATCCGGAACCCGGACCCGGAAGTCACCCGTATCAACGAACACTCGATTTTCTTCCGTCACCAATGTGCCGTTGAAGAAGTTCATGCTCGGGCTGCCGATGAAGCCGGCCACAAACACGTTATCCGGCTCATTGTAGAGGTTGCGGGGCGTGTCGACTTGCTGCAGGATGCCATCGGCCAGAACGGCAATCCGGTCACCCATCGTCATCGCTTCCACCTGGTCGTGGGTCACGTAAATGAAGGTTGTACCCAGGCGTTGGTGGAGCTTGCTGATTTCCGCGCGGGCAGTGACACGCAGCTTGGCATCCAGGTTGGAAAGAGGCTCATCCATGAGGAAGACGGATGGCTCGCGAACGATGGCTCGGCCCACAGCCACACGCTGGCGCTGGCCGCCGGAGAGCGCCTTTGGCTTGCGATCCAGCAGGCTGGTCAGACCGAGAATTTCGGCCGCTTCCTTGACACGCGCATCAATCTCAGCCTTGGGCATCTTGCGGAGCTTGAGGCCAAACGCCATGTTGTCATACACGCTCATGTGCGGGTACAGCGCGTACGACTGGAAGACCATAGCGATGTCCCGGTCTTTGGGCGGAACGTCATTGACAATCCGGTCGCCAATTAGAATATTGCCTTCCGAGACCTCTTCCAAGCCTGCCAGCATGCGCAAGTTGGTGGACTTGCCACAGCCCGACGGTCCAACGAAGACCATGAACTCTTTGTCGGCCACATCCAGACTGAAATCCTTGATGACGGTAACGTCACCGAAGCGCTTGTAGACCTGCTGATAGCTTACACTTGCCATTGCTGTTCTCCTTGTAGATTGCTGTCAATTGCCGCCGAAACGTCTGATTAATCCAACCGGACCACATGCCCGATTTGTATAAACTGTGCAGCCAACTATAACGATGGCTGGATACAACGTCAACGAAAAATGACCCTTCTGTCTAAAAGAGTGGTGATGCCAGTCGCAGTAGAAAGTCGGGCGTGCCCTAGAGGACGTACAGCCCTTCAAGTCGGGCCATTTCGGCGATGCTGGGTGGCAAATCCGGGGGGAGATAGCGGGCATAGGCCTGGATCCAGTTGGCGACGCTCTGGTGATTGACATCCAGCAGGCGGCCGATGTCGCGCAGGGACATGCCCTCCAAATAGAGCTGAAGCGCCTGGAAGCGCACTTCTTCATCATAGCCCTGGCTCTTGGGGAACGGCGTGTAGCGACAGCCGCACTCCCGGCAGCGGTAGCGCTGGCTTCGCTGCGGGGTGAAGCCGTCTTTCGTCTGGTGTGTATCGACGCCACAGCGCGGACAGTTGATCGGCTGGTCGGTCATCGGGCAAGTGTGAGTACGACGGCTATGGCCAGCAAGCCGAGCGCCACCAGGATAATGACCCAATTGGCGGAAATTGCGTCTATCCATGGATTGCTGGTGCTGCGGCTGGGGCGGGCACCCACGCCACTGAGGGCGTCCTCGAGCTGCTTCACGTTTTGCGGGCGGTCGTCCGGGTGCATCTCCATTGCCCACATGGTCGCCTCAGAGACGTGATGGGAAATGGCCTTGTTTAGCTCGTCCGGCGGCCGCAGCGCTCGGGGGCTGAGAAATCGTTTCTTGGCGTCGGGCGGCGGCACGTCGGTCAGAATATGGTACAGCGTTGCCCCCATCGCGTAGATGTCGGAGCGGACGTCGGTGTGGCCACTGTCACCGCCATACTGCTCAAGCGGTGTGTAGAGCGCGGTTCCGCGACCCTGGACAACAGTGATGGTGCGGGCATCATCCTGCGCCAGAAGCTTCACCAGACCAAAGTCGACCAGCTTGATGCGGTTGTCTGGCGTGAGCTTGATGTTGGCCGGTTTGATGTCACGATGGACTACGGGCGGATCCTGACGATGCAAATAGGCCAGCGCATCGAGGATTTGGCGCGACCAGCCGAGAACCACGGCTTCGTCAACCGGACGGCCGTTGGCTCGGCTTTCTGCCATCAGCTGCTTCAAATCTTTGCCCGGCACGAAGTCCATAACCAGATAGTCGCGGCCCTCGTCGGTAAAGAAGTCGGAGACCTTCGGCAGGTTCGGGTGGTCAAGCTGGGCCAGAATGCTGGCTTCCTGCAAGAACTGGCTCTGGGCCTGCTCGCGCAGTTGGCCAGACAGGTGAGGATCTGGCGTGACCTCCTTGATGGCACAAAGGCGACCGGGCAGCCGCAAATCTTCGGCCCGGTAGACATTGCCCATGCCGCCCTGGCCAACGATATTGGTCAGCCGGTAGCGCTCTCGCAGCACCGTGCCTTCCGGCAGGGGCACGACGGGCGAGCTCGTGAACATGGCCGAAGTTGCGCTCAGAACCACGTCTGATTGTTCAATTGGACGATCATTCATTGAATCCATTATAATGCATGTGTCGACAGGTCGTCATGGACGCTGCAAAGCGCCCTGACACGTTCCCAGCAAGTGAGGGCAACAGCATGGAAGATACACCGGTATTGGTAGTGCGGGATGGCGAGTTGGCTGGCCAGCGTTGGACGCTGGATGCCGAGGAGATACTCATTGGGCGAGGCAGCGAGTGTGACATCGTTCTCCCGGAACGGCAGGTCTCGCGCCATCATGTCAAGATCCTGCAGGATGATGGTGGCTATCTGTTGGCCGACCTGGGCAGCAAGAACGGCACGCATCTGAACGGTACCCGCGTCCAGGGCACCGTGCCCATCTACGATGGGGATGAGATTCAGATCGCCCTGTGCGTCAAGATGCTGTTCGTTGGCACCGATGCGACCCTGCCGTTGACGTTTGACCTGCCAACCGCAGACGAAGGTAATCTGGTGCTGGAAGAGGATACGCGCAACGTGGTCATCAACGGCCGCGAACTCGATCCCCCTTTGTCGCTGGCCCAATTCCGTTTGCTCCAAATGCTCTATGACCTGGACGGGGCCGTTTGTGGCCGGGACCAGATCGTCGACGTGGTCTGGCCCGGAACAGGCGGAGAGGGCGTCTCTGAACAAGCCATCGACGCCCTGGTTCGCCGCCTGCGTGATCGTCTGGCGGAGTTGGACGAATTCAACTACATCGTGACCGTACGCGGTCACGGCTTCCGTCTGGACAATTCGCCCCATTAACGGGCTAAGCGTCCGCCGCGCCAACAACTGTTTCCAGCTGCTCGCGGATTTCCCCCAATCTCTGGGCCAAATCGGCCTGGCCTGAAGAGAGCGACTGCTCAATGAGCGCGTCGATCAGCTCTGTCAGATCGGGCGACACCATCTCTTTGTTTTCCTCAATCAGCGCCGCGCGATCCTCAAGCGTCGTCGCCTGGACCAGATTGTTCAGAAAATCCAGCTCCGGCGGCGCGTCCGTCTGCATCAAGCTCATGATGACCGCTTCGACCTGCTTCAGCTTGGCCACTTCGTCTACCTTGTTGCTCTGCTCAGCGTGCATGAGGCGGGCCGACAGGACGTGCATGAACGCTTCGTCGATGCCGCCGGCCTGAGTCAGCACAGCCCGCTCCACATCGTCTTCAGCCAGAATAGCGTCCAGCGTTTCGTTTGCCTGTGCCAACATCTGCTGCGACGCTTCTTGCATCTCTTGCTGAAGCTGCAGCAGATCGTCTCGCACCTTCTTGAGCTGGGTCGCGTCCGGCTCGCCAGCGCTCTCAATTGTGTCGGTTAGCTGGGCGAAGAAGTCATAAGTCAGAGCCGCCTGCCCGGCGACCGCGATGGTGTTGACCAGGACTTCATCATCCTTGTTGGCGATGATGTGCTTCAGCAGCAGCTCCGGCGACAGACCGCCCGCCTTTTGTGCTTCACGATTGAGGGCATGGAGCGCCATCTGGCGTCGTTCCAGTTCGCGGCCGACTTCGGTGGTCGTCATCAGCTTGGCCTGAAGATTGACCAGTTTGACCATCCGCTGGTTGTCGTTGGCCTGTTCGGCGGCGTCGATCTGGGCGCGCAGAATGGCGAAGAACGTTTCGTCAATCTCCTTGCCGCGCTCCTTGAGCAAATAGTCGACCACATCCTTGTCGGCTTTGCTTAGCGTGTCGACAAGTTCGGCCTGCTTCTGCTGCCGGGCGACCATCTCGGGGGTGATTCCTTCTGTCTCCAGCACTTTCTCCATGAAGCCTTGCATGGTCAGGACTGTTTGTGGCTGGAGCATGTACCCCTTGCGCTGCTCCGCCGGCGTCTGGTCGACGACCTGCGACACCATGCGGCCGATCATCTCTTCCCGCTGCACCTGGTCCAGGTTCATCTCCTGGGGGACGTGGACCATGAACAGCTCATGCGCCGGGTCATGGTAGAGCAGTGGCGTGGCCACGCGGCCGCCTGCGCCACAGTTCGGGCAGACAGCGACATTCAGCTGCCCGCTGAGGAGCATCTGTTTCAGTTGGGGTTGGCGGGCCGCATCGATTACCTGATAGATATCGGCCATATACGGGGTGCCACAATTCGGGCACGTCAGTTGAGTTTGCATGCGCTCTCCTATTTATTGATTTGGACGTCGCTCCGCTGGAGACGCGCAAAACTGCTCGTGCTCGCAACGACAGGTCGGACCGGATTGATTTCAGTTTGTAAAATCCGCGGCACTAGCTCCGCGGTAATGAGAATGTAAACGTTGTGCCGGGCGCGTTGGGTGCTGTGTCGCTGTTGTTATGGAACCAGATACGACCCTTATGCGCTTCCACAATCGCCTTGGACAGGAACAAGCCCAGCCCGGTACCCTCCGTCTTGCGACTCAGGGCGTTGTCCAGCCGCGCGAACTTCTGGAAGATGCGGTGCTGGTCTCTCGCCGGAATGCCCAATCCCTCGTCGCTAACCGAAATGGTCACGTGCTCCGGGTGGACCGTGCCGGATATCTCGATCTGTCCGCCGTCTGGTGAGTATTTGATTGCGTTGGTGACCAGATTGTTCAGCACCTGCGTCAGTCGTCGCTCATCACCGACGACAGACGGGAAGTCATCGGGGAAGTTGACGCTAATCTCGTGCTTCTCGGTCTGGCTGTTGAACTTGCGACCGACTGCTGCTGCAATGGCCGGCAGGTTGACATCGTCGCTGACCTCCAGCCGGAACGTCCCGGCCTGGAGCCTCGACACCTCCAGCAGATTGTCGATCAACTCATTCAAGCTGTCCGCCTCATCATTGATGACGTTCAGCGATTCGTCCACGATTTCGCGCGACCAGTTCGCGTCATCCCGCTGCAGAGTCTCGGCGTAACCTTTGATGATCGACACGGGCGTCTTCAGCTCGTGGCTGATGACCGAGATAAAGGTCTTCTGCAGTGCCTCTTCCTCGCGGTATCGAGTCAGGTCGCGCACGTTGGCAATGATGTCGGTCATTTGCCCGTCACTGTCCAGCAGCGGCGCGTACGTAATGCCGAGGCTGACGGTGTCGCGATCAGCCTGGGCGCACCCTTCTTTGTAGCACGTGGCGTCTCCCTCAACGTACAGGTGGGCGGCGTTCGGCAAGGGCCAGCCGTCGTCCAGCGCTTCCTGCAAGCTAGTATCCGTCTTGAGCGATTGCCACTGGATTATTTCATCGTGGAGCTTGCCAATCGCTTCGGCGGCTGGATAGCCAGTCATCTGGCTGGCGGCCTTATTGAACACCTTGATGCGCTGCTGGTTGTCGAGGATCATGACCCCGTCAGCGCTCTGCTCCAAAATCGCATCGAGCCGCTGCTTCTCCGTGTGCACTTCCTGGTAAAGACGGGCGTTCTTGACAGCGATGGCTGCCTGCTCTGCGAAGCTGCGCAGCAAGTTCGGCGCGTCTTCCACGAAGTAGTAGTTACCGGTCTGGAAGACGTAGATCAGGCCGATGACTTCGTCGCCTGCCCGCAGGGGCAGCCGGATCACCTGGCTCAACCCCAGATCGGCGTCGCGAGCGATATGCTTCAGGCGTTCTACCAGCTCCGGAAACGACTCGCCTTCATGATCTTCGCGATAGGGGATGCCTCGCATGAGCGGGGCAAAGTGGTCGACAAGGTGAGGCGGAATGCCGTAGACGGCCGCCACGCGAAACGTCTCGCCGTCCGGATTCGCCAGGGCAATGATGCCCGCCTGGCCGGAGACCAGTTCCACAGCCGACTTGAGAATCAGGCGCAGCAGATCGGGTAGATCAAGCTGGGCCGTCATGGCCCGGCTGATGGCCAGCAAATATTCACGCTGCAGAATGCGAATGTCTACCAATGCTCGCGACATAACAAATTTCACCCTGGACCCAAGCGATTCTAGCACAGCCTGATGTCCATACCATCAGAGAGCTTACCCCATTTGTCTTGGAATTGCGTAAAATCAGGGCATGGAAATGTCTGTCGCACTGGGTGGCAGCTTTCATGTCCGGTCTCCGGGCGGTATGTGGGAGGGCCAGATGCCTCGAATCCATGTGAATGATATTGATATCTACTATGAGCGGTACGGCGATCCAGCCGATCCACCGTTGTTGATGATTGCCGGGCTGACCGACTACACGGCCAAATGTGAATGGCAGGTCGAGCGGTTGGGCGAAGATTTCGACATGATCATCTTTGACAATCGGGGTGCAGGGCGCAGCACCCAGCCACTGCCGGGCTATACCATGGTGGATTTGGCGGACGATGCGGCGGGCTTGCTTGACGCGTTGGGAATCGACTCTGCCAACGTATTTGGCTTCAGCATGGGCGGGATGATTGCGCTCAATCTGGCGCTTCAGCACCCGGAGCGCGTCCGTCGTTTGGCGTTGGGTTGCACGACGGCTGGCGGCGAGCTGACCGTTCAGCCAGAAGCCGCCGTTCTGTCGTCGATGCTTGAGCCCGCACCCGGGGGCAGCCGGTATGACGATTACATCGACGGCGCGTGGATCACGCTGTCACCCAGTACGCTGGCCGAACGGCCCGATCTGGTGACCGAATTGGCTCACCTGGCGGCGGGCAATACCCAGACGCCACAGGGCTACATGGGTCAGCTTCAGGCCGTGGTCAGTCATGATGTGTCCGATCAGCTGGGGCAGATTGCTGTCCCGACCCTGGTCATGCACGGGGAGCGTGATGTACTGGTGCCGCCTGAGAACGGTCGCCGGCTGGCCGACCGGATTCCTGGTGCGACCTATGTGGGCTATCCAGACGCGGGGCATATGTTCTTCATCGAGGAGCAGGATGACGTCAACCACCGGCTCCAGGCGTTCTTTTCTTCTTCGACGTAACGCCCCAGCCCAGCGCGAGAATTGCCAGGATAGCGTTGTTCCAGTACAACATCACCCAACCTTGGAGGTACTTGCATGACGATTGATTTTGCCGGGGTCAAGATTGGCCACGCCACGAACGAAACCTACCATACCGGTTGCACGGTCTTTCTCTGTCCCCCGGAGACGTATGCCAGTGTTGAAGCACGCGGGCCTGCGCCGGGCAGCCGTGAGTTTGCTTTGCTGGCGCCGGACAAGCCGGAAGATAAGCCGGTCAACGCCATTGTTCTGACGGGCGGCAGCGCTTTCGGGCTGGCCACAGCGGACGGCGTCATGCGCTATCTGGCTGAACGGGGCGTCGGCTATTTGACGCCTATTACCCCCGTGCCCATTGTGCCGGCGGCCGTTGTCTTTGACCTCGGTCTGGGCCAGGGTGCGTACCTGCCGGACGCTGAGCTGGGCCGGGCAGCCTGTGAGGCGGCCGACGCGGGAGAGCCTGTCGCCCAGGGTAACGTCGGCGCAGGAGCCGGCGTGCTGGTGGGCACGTGGGCCGGTTTCCAGAACCTGATGAAAGGAGGTTTTGGCCTGGCGGAGGTCATCTACGGCGACGTGACTGTCTCTGCGGCGGCTGTCGTGAACTCAGTCGGCGATATTGTGAAAAAGGATGGCACCGTCCTGGCTGGGGCGCGCAACCCGGAAGGGGGCTGGATGGCTGACCGGTACCCGCTGCGCTTTGTGGAACAGGAGCAGCGGCCAACTTGGGGGACGAACACGACGCTGGTCGTCGTGGCTACGAACGCGAAGTTGAGCCGCAGCGAACTGTTGCGCCTGTCGCAGCAGGCGCAGAACGGGGTCGCCCTGGCCATCCGTCCTTCCCATACGCGGCATGACGGGGACGTGGCCTTTGCGCTGGCCACCGGGCAGGTCGAGGCGGACGGCACATTGGTCGCCAACATGACCGTTGAAGCGGTGGGCGAGGCGATTCGCAACGCCGTGCGGAACGCCACCTCGGTGATGGGCATTCCCGGTTTGGCCGAGTAGAAGCATACGGGAGCACGATATGGAGCGCCTGGTCATCTCTGTCTTTGGAAGTTCCGCCCCTTTGCCCGGAAGCGAACGGTATGAGGAAGCGCGGCAAGTCGGCCGTCTGCTGGCCGAGGCCGGCTTTGCTGCAGCCACCGGCGGCTACGGCGGAACAATGGCTGGTGTCAGCCAGGGCGCCTCTGAAGCAGGTGGCCACGTCATCGGCGTGACCAGCAGCCGCATCGAGGCCTACCGGCCCATTCCTGCCAACGCATGGGTGGCGGAAGAGATTCGGTACGCCACCCAGCAGGAGCGACTCATGCACCTGGTCAGCCGTAATGTGGGTATGGTCACGCTGTCGGGCAGTGTGGGTACGCTGTCAGAGATGACGCTTGCCTGGAGCTTGCTGCAAGTTGGTGAACTGCCTTCGCGCCCTCTGATCTTGCTGGGACCTGGCTGGCAAACGGTGATCGACAGTGTGGCCAATCTTGGCTTCCTTCGACCGCAGGACAGAGCGCTCATTTCGCTCGCTCAATCACCCGAGGCGGCCGTTACTGCGATCCAGGCCGCAACGAACCTGGCGGCTGACGGAGCAGACCAATGAGCCGCGTGCTGTTCCTGAAACTGGGTGGGTCGCTGCTGACAGACAAGACGGGCGTTGAGGCGCTGCGTCACGATGTGCTGGAGCGCGTGGCCGCGGAGATCGCCGCCGCGCGTGCGGTGGATGCCGGGCTGCAGTTGGTGGTTGGACATGGTAGTGGTTCCTTTGGCCATGTGGCTGCCGCACAGTACGGCACGCGCCAGGGTGTGACGACGCCCGAACAGTGGCACGGATTGGCGGTCGTCAGCGATGCCGCCGCAAGGCTCAATCGGGCGGTCGTCGCCGCGCTGCTCGCTGCCGGTGTGCCTGCCATCTCGCTCCAGCCTTCGGCCTCCGTTCAGTGCCAAGATGGAGTCATTGTGGCCCAGGCACTCCACGTGCCCGTCAAGGCGGCTTTGGCCGCGGGACTCGTTCCTGTCATCTACGGAGACGCTGCCTTCGATGAGGTGCGTGGCGGCACCATCGTATCGACCGAGGAAGTCATGATGGCCCTGGCGCCTCATCTCGCTCCGGCGTGGCTGCTGCTGGCTGGCGAGACTTCGGGCGTCTATGACCAGGCGGGCGATGTGATCGCCACCATCACCCCCGCCACACTCCCGGCAATCCTGCCCGCTCTTGGCGGGTCGCGCGGCACTGACGTAACGGGCGGGATGTCGGCCAAGGTGGCCCAGATGCTGGACCTGACCGCCCAACAGCCGGGTCTGCGCGTTCGCATCTTTTCTGGCCTGGAAGCAGGGGGATTGACCATCGTATTGGGCAATCCGACACATCCTCTTGGCACGGTCCTGCAACAAACATGACACTTGTCGTGTTTATTTGTGACAAATTTCACTAACCACTTTTCCCTGACTATCTGATAATGTACGCACGCTGTCACCCTTGTCGGCTTTCTTGAAGTAACCGGCACAGGGTGGCGCTTTGGTGAGATTGCGCCAAGCGGCGCGTTGCGACACGGTCCATTTGCCGCTCGCAAACGCCTTACAGGAGTGTCATGTTATCCCGCATGGAAAAAGTGGAACCGCCGTCGGATGACCGGCGATGGCGTCTGGTTCAGGCCACGATGCAGCGAAACGGCTATGAACGCCACGCTCTCATTGAGACCTTGCATACAGTTCAGGAGACGTTTGGCTTCCTCGACGAAGAGTCGCTGCGCTATGTATCGGCTGCGCTGCGAGTGCCCCTCAGCCAGGTGTACGGCGTCTCCACGTTCTATCATCTATTCAGCCTGAAGCCGGCCGGAACGCATACGTGTGTCGTTTGCCTGGGCACGGCCTGTTACATCAAGGGCATCCCCAAGCTGCTGGCCGAGATTGAGGCCAAATACGGCATTACGACCGGAGAGACGACCGACGATGGCGAGCTTTCTTTGCTGTCGGCTCGCTGTCTGGGATCGTGCGGACTGGCGCCGGTGGCGGTGTTCGACGGCGAAATCGTCGGCCGTCTTGGATTGCAGGAAATGGTTGAGCGGCTCGACGCCATGACGGAGGCAACCGATGTACGAGAAGCTTGAGGAAATGGCGGTCATCGAGAAGGAGTCGAACGAACAGTACTCCCATACGATCAACGTCTGCATGGCGGCGGGCTGCATGTCATCGCAGAGCGACGTGGTCAAGGACGCGCTCGACAAAGAGATCACTCGCAGCGGCCTCGAACGGTGGTGCCAGGTGCGCCAGACGGGTTGTATGGGCCTGTGTGCCCAGGGTCCGCTGGTCGCCGTGGATGCCGAGCAGCCTGAACGGGCGATCATGTATCAGAACGTCAAGGTCGACGATACGCCGGAGATTGTGGCCGCGCTGGACAAAGAACCGGTCGAGCGACTGGTGTGCGACACGGATGTGCCGTTCTTCACCCGCCAGACCAAGATCGTGCTGGAGAACAGCGGCCTGATCGACCCGGAGCGCATTGAAGAGTATATCGCCAGAGATGGGTACCAGGCGCTGCTTACGGCCGTGACTGAGATGACCCCCGGCGAGGTGATTGACGAAATCATCGCCAGCGGCCTGCGTGGTCGGGGTGGCGGCGGCTATCCTACCGGCTTGAAGTGGACCACTGTGGCCAAGGCAGACGGCGACAACAAGTATATTATTTGCAACGCGGACGAAGGCGATCCCGGCGCGTTCATGGATCGCGCTGTTCTGGAAAGTGATCCCCACCGCATATTGGAAGGGATGGCCATTGCCGGCTACGCGCTCGGTGCGCGGCAGGGGTATATCTATGTCCGCGGTGAGTATCCGCTAGCTGTCTCCCGCCTCAAGACTGCCATTCGCCAGGCCCGCCGCGTCAACATGCTGGGCAGCAATATCGGCGGCACCCTGTTCGGCTTCCACATTGACATTCGTCTGGGAGCGGGCGCATTTGTGTGCGGCGAAGAAACGGCGCTTATCGCCTCCATTGAAGGCAAGCGCGGCCAGCCGCGGCCCCGTCCCCCGTATCCGGCTGAAATGGGGTTGTGGGGCGAGCCGACGCTCATCAACAATGTGGAAACGTTCGCCAACGTCGCTCCGATCATTCGCAACGGCGGTGACTGGTACGCGTCGCTTGGCACTGAGACCAGCAAGGGCACCAAAGTGTTTGCCCTCGCGGGCAGCATCAATAACACAGGGCTGATCGAAGTGCCGATGGGTACGCCGCTGCGGGAGATTATCTTCGAAGTCGGTGGCGGTATCTTCGGCGGTGCGGCGTGCAAGGCAATTCAGACCGGCGGCCCGTCCGGCGGCTGTATCCCCGAAGCGTATCTCGACACCCCCGTCGACTACGAATCGTTGGCGGAACTTGGCTCGATTATGGGATCGGGTGGCCTGATCGTGATGGATGACTCCTCCAGCATGGTTGACGTGGCCCGCTACTTTATGGAGTTCTGCATGACCGAGTCTTGCGGCAAGTGCGTGCCCTGCCGGGTCGGAACAGTTCATATGCACAACCTGTTGGACAAGTTCAGCCGCCGCGAGGCAACGCCCAGGGATTTGGACCTGCTGGAGGAGTTGTGCGACATGGTGCGCAACACAAGCCTGTGCGGGTTGGGCCAAACGGCTCCGAATCCCGTCATGAGCACGCTGCGCTACTTCCGCAACGAGTACGACGACTGTATGCTGCCGGATGAAACGGCCGACCTGATGGAGGTGGCGGGATGAAGCGAAGTTACAAATCACGCATCAAGACGCTGAAGATCGATGGTATCGACGTCGGCGCCCGGGAAGACGAAACGATTCTGGAGTTGGCCGAAGAGAATGGCATCTTCATCCCCACGCTCTGCCATATGGAAGGGGTCAGCAATGTTGGTTCCTGCCGCCTGTGCATGGTGGAGGTCGGCGGCAGCTCGCGGCTGCAGCCAGCCTGCATGACCTATGCCGAAGAAGGTATGGAAGTGACCACCGATTCGGAGCGGCTGCTGACCTACCGGCGACAGGTGCTCGACCTGCTGTTTTCGGAGCGTAACCACGTCTGTTCCGTCTGTGTTTCCAATGGTCACTGCGAACTTCAGGACCTGAGCGAAGAACTGGGAATGACCCATGTTGGCGTCCCGTACCTGAATCCGCAGCTGAGCGTCGACGCCTCCCATCGTTTCTATGGCATCGACCACAACCGCTGCATCTTGTGTACGCGCTGTGTTCGTGTTTGTGATGAGATTGAAGGGGCGCACACCTGGGATGTCATGGGGAGAGGGGTCGATGCCCGCATCATCAGCGATCTGAATGAGCCGTGGGGCGAATCGGACTCGTGTACGCGCTGTGGCAAGTGCGTGCAGGTCTGCCCGACCGGCGCTCTCTTTTCGAAAGGTAAGGCCGTGTCTGAAATGACCAAACGACATGAATTCCTGCCATATCTGCGCACCATGCGCGAGGGACGATAATGAGCGACAAACCAAAACTGGCTACGGTATGGCTGGACGGCTGTTCCGGCTGCCACATGTCTTTTCTGGATATTGATGAGCGGATACTGGACCTGGCGGCCCTGGCCGACCTGGTCTACAGCCCGCTGGTCGACAACAAGGAGTTCCCGGAGATGGCTGACATCACCTTGATCGAAGGGGCGGTCAGCACGGACGAGGACTTCCGCAAGATTCGCAAGGTCCGGGCGCACACGAAGACGCTGGTTTCGCTGGGCGACTGCGCCGTGACCGCCAATGTGCCTGCCATGCGCAACCGCTTCAAGGTCGACGCCGTGCTCAATCGCTCCTACATCGAGAACGTGAGCGAGCCGGGCCACATTCCGGTTGAGGTCATTCCGCCGCTGCGGCCCAAATCCGTGCCTGTGCATGAGGTTGTCAAGGTCGATGTATTCGTGCCGGGCTGCCCGCCGTCTGCCGACACCATTTTCTATACCCTGACTGAGCTGTTGGCGGGCCGCAAGCCGGACCTGGCCACGCTCACCCACTTCGGCTCCTAGACCCCCGGACGAAACGTACGAACTTACGAAGGAAGGCAGATGATGAGTAAGACAATCCTGATTGATCCCGTGACCCGGATTGAAGGGCACAGCAAGATAACGATTCAGCTCGACGACCGCGGCCACGTCAGCGATGCTCGTTTTCACGTCACCCAGTTTCGCGGATTTGAGAAACTGGTAGAAGGACGGCCGTTCCATGAAATGCCGTCGCTGACGGCCCGCATCTGCGGCATCTGTCCGGTCAGTCACCTGATTGCCTCGGCCAAGGCGTGCGATGAGCTGTTGGCGGTGCAGATTCCGGAGACGGCCGCCAACCTGCGCCGTGTCCTGAACCTGGCCCAGATTTTGCAGTCCCATGCTCTCAGCTTCTTCCACCTGTCGTCTCCCGACCTGGTCTTGGGCATGGACTCGGACCTGACTCAGCGCAACCTGTTTGGTGTGGCGGCGGTGAACGAAGAGTTGGCCCGCGACGGCATTCGCCTGCGCCAGTATGGACAGGAGATTATCGCCTTGCTGGGTGGCAAGCGCATCCATCCTTCCTGGGTCGTGCCGGGTGGCGTGAACGCTCCGCTGACGGAAGAGAACCGCGACCTCATCCTTGCCGGTGTCCCGGACGCCATTGAGCGCATTCAGCGGACGCTCGATTGGTACAAGCAGATCTTTGGCCGGTTCGACACAGAGATTCGGACGTTCGCCAACTTCCCGTCGATGTTCATGGGTCTGGTGACGGGCAACGGCGAGTTGGAAATGTACGACGGCAACTTGCGCTTCATGGACGCTGTTAGCCACATTGTGGAAGACCAGATTGACCCGGACCGTTATGATGAGTTCATCGGTGAGGTTGTTGAGCCGGACTCCTATCTGAAGTCACCTTACTACAAACCGTTGGGCTATCCGGACGGAATATACCGCGTTGGTCCGCTGGCCCGGCTGAACATCATCGACCGCTGCGGCACGCCGCTGGCTGACCAGGAGTGGGCAGAGTTCCGGATGCTGGAGCGCGGTGCGACCCTCAGCTCCTTCCAGTATCATTATGCCCGCCTGATTGAGATGCTCTACTGTGTGGAAAAGACGGAACGCCTCCTGCAGCTTCCCGACATTCTCAGCGATCATGTGCGGGCCAAAGCCGACCCGAACCGGCTGGAAGGGGTGGGCGCGAGCGAGGCCCCACGCGGTACGCTGTTCCACCATTACCGCATTGACCGCAACGGGCTGATCCAGTGGGCCAACCTGCTCATTGCCACCGGCCACAACAGCATGGCAATGAACAAGGGTGTGCTCCAGGTAGCTCGCCAATTCATCCACGGCGAGACGATCCAGGAAGGGATGTTGAACCGGGTCGAGGCGGTCATTCGCACATTCGACCCCTGTCTCAGCTGCTCGACCCACGCCTTTGGCAAGATGCCGCTGCAGGTGCAGCTACTCGACCCCCAGGGCGCCGTCATTACCGAGGTCAAACGCAGCTAGCGCGGCTGGCGCGGGAGACGTTTATGGGTGATGCGTATGCGGGCAAGACGCTGATCATCGGCTTCGGCAATCCGCTGCGCGGCGATGATGGCGTGGCATGGCACATTCTCGACAGGTTGCAGGGCGACGGGTACGAGGGGGATGAGGCGTTGATCCTCACGCATCAGCTGACGCCGGAGCTGGCCGAGACAATCAGCGGCGCGGCGCAGGTGATCTTCGTCGACGCGGCCGAAGGGCACCCGCCCGGCGTCGTCGCCCATTTCCCGGTTGTGGCCGAGGCTGACACGGCGTCGGTCACTTTCCACGAACTGACGCCATCCGGTCTGCTGGCTCTGTCGGCCCAGCTGTTCGGGCCGCCGCCACCGACGATGATGGTCACGGTAACGGGCGAATCGTTTGCCCCATCCGAGCAGTTATCGCAGCCGGTGCTGGCGGCCCTGGCGGAAGCCACCGCACGGGTGCAGGCCCTCGTATCCGCCGCCACCTAGACGCCACCCGTTGTAAAAAACAGTTGCGGCAATAGGCTATACTTGATAGCCTGTTGTCTGCTGCATCTCGCTGGATGCCAACGCGGAGGAGGTGGTGAGTATGGCGTTTAACAAGATCGGATTCTATCTCTCAGGCTCAACCGCTGGACGGCCGCTGGTCGACTATCTTCACTCGCTCGACGACGCCGGCATCCCTTTTTTTCTGACGGTCGACGGTCCGGGTGAGGGGTTGGAGATCGCCCAAACGCTTGCCGTCCGCAATCAGGACGTACGCCACACCATCGCCTATAGTCAGACAGTCGATCCTGGTGTGCCGGAATTCTCGCGACAGCCCGAGGATGCTGCTTTGGCATACTGGAAAGCCCTCCGCAAAACCCTGCCACTTGAGCTCCAGCCTGAGCTGGTGTGGCTGACACCTGTGGAGCTGGAGGCATCGGCCCTGCCCGACGGCAGCTGGCTGGGCCGCTTTGCCTTCACGCTGGCTCAGTACTCGCTGGCGGATGGGTACAAGCTGGCGCTGCCGGGCTTTCCGGTCGGAACGCCGCCTGCAGCTAACTGGGAGCGCGAGCCGATGCTGCGCTTTCTCGGCTTGTGCGGCCGCCACCCTGACCGGCTTGGCGTGGCTCTGCAAGAGTTCAGCCGTCAGGTCGACGACATCTGGTTCGATCGGGATGAAAATATCGGCCGCTTCTACCAGCTCTTCGCTACATGCGACCGCGCCCGGATCCGCCGCCCAACGGTCCTGATTACGAAATGGGGCTGGACGCCCGATCGCCTGCCGTCGAACGGCAGCCGTGCTCTGGATGATGTCACCGCCGTCGCTGAGCTGTACGGCCGTTATCCGGAGATTCGTGGCGCCGCGCTGTGGCGTCTCGGTCCGGAGCGCCGCGGGCTAGACCGTCAGGCAGCGCGCCTCATTCGCTCCATCACCGAGCTGACCTTGACGACGACGTTCGCGGAGGCGTCGCTGGACGAACTGGAGTCGCTGCTCACTCCGCCGCCGATGTCGTCATTGCTGGAGACAGCTGGAGCCAACGCCCGGTTTGTCAGCGACGTGACCATTCCCGACGACACCCGGCTTACGGTTGGCACATCTTTCACCAAGACGTGGCGTGTTGAAAACAGCGGTTCTGTGGCCTGGGACAGCACCTGTCGGCTGGTCCACACGTCCGGCCTGCCGCTGACACAGACGCTCGCCTGGCCCGTGCCTCCCACTCAGCCGGGTCAGATGGCCGAGATCTCGCTGGAGCTGACCGTGCCCTCCGTTCCGGGTACGGCGTTCAGCGAGTGGCGCTTGCAGGCCGGGGACGGCCATCGCTTTGGCGATGTCGTCTACACACGCATTGAAGCTGTGCCCGTGCCCGATGCGGCGGCGGTCGCTACGTCAGGCCAGTTCGTGGCCGATGTGACCGTTCCGGACGACAGCGAGATTCCGCCCGGTCAGCGTTTCACGAAGACGTGGCGAATCCGCAACAGCGGCACCCAGCCCTGGACGTCTGCATACACACTGCACTTTGTCGGGGGCAACGGGATGTCGGTTGTGCAGAGTGTGGCCCTGCCGCCGCTGGCTCCGGGTGAGGAAGGGGATGTGTCTGTGGATCTGGTGGCTCCAACCAATCCGGGCGTCTTCTACGCCGACTGGCGCATGAAGGACGGGCTGGGGCAGGCGTTTGGCGAGATGATCTATGTGCGCATCGTCGTGCCGCGCCCACCGGGCAGCTCGCTGGCCCCGCCGCTGTCGCAGCGCGAGCCATTATGGGCGGATCTGCGACTCGGCGAAGCGGGTTCGCCCAGGACGATCGGCGAGTGGGGCTGCCTGCTTGTTTGTTTGGCCATGACCGCCAACGCCCTGGGTAAGTCGTCGGACCCGCTGACCTTGCAGGAGCGGTTGCTGCAGAACCAGGGATTTCTCGATCTGTACCTGACGCGGTGGGATGCCTTGAGTGTGGCGTATCAGGATGTGGTCTATGACGGTCGCCTGGTGGACAGCCCTGACTTGCTGGAGCGGATCAACGCCAGCCTTGCCAACGGCGTACCGGTGCCGGTCCACGTCGACATGACCCGCGATACGCCCTACACCGAGTTTGACCAGCACTGGGTGCTGATTGTCGGCCGCGACGGGGACGACTATCGCATCAACGATCCCTGGCTACTGCCAGCTCAGGAGGCGTCATTCATGGAAAGATATGGTCAGGCGGGGCGCTCCCTGCGCGACTCCATCATCGCTGCCCTGTTCTATCGCGTCGTCCGTCTGACGGAGCCGGCCGTGCCCCCGACAGAGGTTGAGCCTTCGCCGGCGACCGGGCTGCTGGAGCGCGGTATGAACGTGAACCCGGATGCCCCTAACAGCAACCCGGTTGAGAGCGGCGACCTGAAGGGGTTCGACTGGGTGCGCTTCGTCTTCAAGGTGTCGGCCCGGATCAATCCGGCCGAACGGGAACAGATCGACAAAGCGTTTGCCCAGTATGATCCGATTGTGCAGGCGTACAATCAGGTGGGCGTCAAGAGCCTTATTGTCATCAATCAGGAGACTGTCTGGGGCAATGCGCCGTGGAACGGCAGCGGCGACTGGTTTGATTACGGCCGCCGGCTGGCGGAGACTGCCGGGCAAATTGCCGCCCGCTATCGTCGCTACGGCGATCGCGTCGCCTACCAGATCTGGAACGAGGGCGACAAACAGAACAATCCGGCTTCGGTCTATGTGGAGCCGGAGGATTACGCCATCGTCCTGCGGGAAACGGCCGCCGCCATCCGCGCCGCCGCGCCGCAATCTCCGATCCTGTTCAACGGCATGGCCACCGGCCCGCAGAAAACGACCGTCTACATCCAGCGCTGTATGGCGGAGTTGGGCGGGGTGCTGCCAGTTGACGCAGTAGGTATTCACCCCTACACGCGCTGGGCGACGCGTGCGCCATTCGACTGGGGCAAGATGTACGGCACGCTGGGCGATGCGTTCGCGACGCTGGAGCGAGAACTTCCTGGCTTGAAGTTCTGGATTACGGAGATTGGCGTGGCTGACGACAACGAAATTGGGTCGCAATATTATGCCGACATCGCCGATTACATGGAGGACATCTACCGGTATGTCGGCCGGCGGTATGCCAATCTGGTTCCTGTCGTCATCTGGTTTGCCTGGTCAGACTGGATGCGCAATGCGGGCGTCGTCCGGCGGGATGGCACACCGAAGGAGCACGTCCACGCTGCCTTCCGGCGCGTGCGCAGCCGGGAAGCGCTCTAGCCCTCCAGGCTGCGTCGCAGGGTCCTGAAGGGTCTTGAAATGAAAAGAGCCGGCTCCCAGCACGGGACCGGCTCTTTGATCATCTGACTGTTTCCTGCGTTAGCCAGCCAAAAACTCTTCCATGCTGGCCTTGCTGATCCGGTAGGACGAGCCAATCTTCTTTGCTTTCAGGTCGCCGGACTCGATCGCTTCCATGACATCCGCTTCGCTGACCTGGAGAACGGCCGCTGCCTGGGCGGGGGTCATCACATCGGGTGTGCCGGCCGCCGGTGCGGGCTGCTGGGGCGCCTGCCCCCCTTGCTGCTGAACCTGCTGATTGAGCTGCTGCTGCATGAGCTGCTGCTGCTGCATAGCAGCCATACCCATTGCACCGAAGCCAATCTCGCCCAGCGCCCCGCCAGACGGATTCTGGGCCGCTTCCAGCAGCGCGTCCGCCTGCTGCTTCTGCACGTAGCTGGTGCCGTAGCCCATGTTGGTGACCACTTCCAGCGAACGAGGGTGCAGCGAAAGATTGATATTGAAATCGTTCAGATTCATACCAATGGCATCGAAATCTTCCTGCAGCAAGCCGATCAGGAGATCGTTCATCTCCTTCGTGAAGGATTGCAGTTCGGCCGGTCCCAACCCCTTGCCGATGGCCAGTTCGCTCAGCTTGTCCTGGATCATGACCGCCAGCATCGGGTCGAGGCGAGCCTTGATATCCTGCTGCCGGACGCTCTCGCGGAAGGCGTCCATTGCGTTCAGGAAGCGCCACGGCTCCTTGACGCTGGTGATGTAGTTGCCGTTGCCGACGATGGCGCTGGCTCCGGGCATGCGCTGCGGATGCTCCATGATAATGGGGTTGACCGTCCCCCACTTCATGTTCATGTCCGTTGTTTTCACGAAGTAGACATCCGCCGTGAACACATTGGCGCCGCCAAACAACCGGCTTCCATCAAGTCGGTCAGGATGGGTATGTTTTCAGTTGTCAGGGTATAACGCCCGGGCGTAAATGTTCCCATGGGCACGCCACCGCGCACAAAGACGGCCATTTCGCCGGGATTGACGATCAGCTGCGAGCCGAGCTTGATATCGCCCAGGCCACCGCGCGGGAACTTCTGCACTACTTCATCT
>CAVWDW010000009.1:0-1027920 GCA_963753865.1 uncultured Chloroflexia bacterium | reverse complement strand
TAGACTAGGTTGCGCTGCACCAGCGGCGCGTTGGTGCTGTTCAGATAGATGTTGGCGTGCTTGTTGTCCCATGATACGTCGTCTTCCAGCGTACTCGTGTCGGTGTCGCGCCCGGCGACGAGGCCCTCACGTAGTTGCCGAAGATCTCGTTGTTGCGGGCCGTGTCCCTCTGGCCTCAATGAAGGTCAGGCCGTTGCCGCCGGATGAGCTGCCGCTGACGTACAGGTCGCCGCTGTTGTTCAGCGACCTGGCCAGGATGGTGTTGCTCAGCGGGTCGAAAGGAATGGCCGATGCATCGAAGTAGGGCGACCATTCCGCTGCTGGCGTCGTAGACCAGCAGGTCCTGGTTGGCGCCGAACGTGGAGCCGCCTTGACGAAGGTGAGCTGGTGCCGACGACCAAACGGCTGTCGGGCGTGTGGCCGATGGCGTCGACGTTGTCATCGCTGGCCAGGCCAATCCCCTCGGCGCGTGGGCCACGCTGAAGGTGCCGGTTGTCAGCTGCAGGTTGGCGTTGGGCGAGGTGGTCGGCGTGAAGCGCACGATCGTCCTTCGGTGACGCTCGCCGCGCCGGGAACGTCGGCCGCTTTCGACAAGCTGAACAGGACGGGGTAGCAGTTGGCGCAGCGAACGATCGGATCACCGACGTTGAACGTGTCGATCGAAACGTTGGTGGGTAGGCCGAGCGCGTCCCCGTCGATATTTCGACCATTGACCTGTGGCGCTGTTGTAGACGACGATATCTTCGCCATCGTAGGCGATCTGGGCGGCGGTGGCGATGTTCTCGGGGTCGATATAGTTGGTCTTGCTGCCGCCCGTCGTGGCAAGACTAGCTCCGGCGATTCGTTGGCCCCAAACTTGACCGAGATGCCGGTCAGCGTGTGGTCGGCGAAGCCGGTGTCGGTGCCATCCAATAGGGCGCATCCCACGTCTCTTCCGGGATGAACGCCCAGTGGGTCGGGCCGCTGCGGGTGCGGTGGGCTTTGTAGATGAACGGCCCGTACTGCGCCTTGCGGACGTTGTCATAGCACGGCTGTCCTCGATCAACATGTTCTCGACGTAGTCACTGATGCCGTTGCCGTTGGTATTTGTGTTGCCCTTGGCGAGAATGTCGACCTGCCAGTTGTCGTGAACGTCAAGGTTGCGCAGGTGACGTTCTTGGCGGGGAACTCGACCTGGATGCCACGTCCCATGGAATTGATCAGCTCCAACCCTTCGACACCGTATCATCGGCTTCGACGCGGATAACGGAGCGAAATCTGCCCGGGAACCGCTCTGGCCATCGAGGGGCGGCCTTGGTTCGCCGGAATAGCCGATTAGGGTGCGGCGAGGGTTGCTGGCCCCGATGCGAATGGTGTCGGTAATGAGCTAGGTGACCGGACGCACAGAGAACACGTCCCCGGTCCGGCTGTTGTCAGGACGCTGTGAATGTCTTCGCCGGGGTTGACAACATGGGTACAGTCGTCGGCTGCCCAGGTGGTCACCTGGCAGATGGGCCTGTTGGCGGCTGCCCGGCGCGCCTGACGGCCGATAGCCCGCCTAACAGGAGGGCGATGAGTAAGGGCAGGATCCATTGTCTACGCAAGGTCGGTAATGTCATTCCGCATTTGCTCCTTGTTGTTCCGCCGCCGGCACCGCGCACTGCTCCCAAGACGGCAGCGCGATCACACACACGAAAAAAGGCACTTCTCGTGCCGGCACCATGAAGGATAGTGGAAAATGGCGCGTGTTTCATGAACTCTGCGTGAATAGTTAATGAGGAAGCCACCCACCCCCCTTACTTTTGTCCTATTTTTGCATCGTGGCAGCGGATCCCCGCACCAACCGCCCACGTACGGGCACGGCCTTTCAGGTGTCGGAGTGTTGGACGTCGCCGCGACATGCCAATGTCGTCTTCTCTATGCCGGCTTCCAGACCGGAACGGCGTCCGGACGTTACAGCAGCTCGAACAGTGAAACACCCTGGATGATTCTGCACGGCCTTTCAGGTGTCGGAGTGTTGGACGTAGCCGCGCATGCCACTGTCGTCTTCTCTGCCGGCCTCCAAGATCGGAACAGCGTCCGGACGCTACGGCGGCTCAACAGTGAAACACCGCCCATAACCGGCGTGAAGCAGCGGGAGGGTGTGCTATGCTCTAACGCATGAGTAACGTAGCCATTCTGACCAGTGGGGTCGTGGTCGACCATTACGGCCACGTCTTGCTGCAGGGCGACGCCGGTGGGCGCGCTCTGATGCCGCCGACGGCCGCGCTGGAACCTGGTCGGCTGCCGACCGACACGCTGGCCGAAGCGATTCGCACCGGGACCGGGCTGATCGTCCTTCCCCTACGCCTGACCGCGCTGTTCTTTGACAAAGGGCCGGCGGCGACCGGCTGACGCTGGCCCTGCGCTGTCTGCTGCGCGGTGGCTCGCTGGAACGCGAGGACGGCAACGCGACGGTCGCTTTCTTCCCCACCGCCCCCCTGCCGGAGCCGCTGGGTCCGGCCGATAGTCGTCTGGTTGACCAGGCGCTCCATCATGCGGGCGGGCCGCCGGCACTGGAGACAACGCCGCTGGACGTAACGTCGCGCTTGCTGCGCCGCTTCGGCGCAGGCGAAGACGGACCAACCGGCGACTGGTCGCTGCGGGTGGTCGCGTCATGCCCGACAACGATGGCCGCGTGGCCTGGGTGCCCGCTGCCGGCGGCGACCAGTGGCGGCTGCCTGGCGCGCCGGTCGACCGGGCGAGCACCTGGGCGACGGCCGGCCGGCTGGCCGCAGCGGCGCTGGGCCGCGCCGCGCCGGTGGCGGGGCTGCCGGCAATCTATGTCGATGAGGAGGCGCCGGTCATGACGCTGCTGTTCAGCCACGCGCCCGCGCCGGGAACGAGCGGGAACGCGTCCGGTGGCGGCCACCCGAGGCTGATGATCCGACTCAGCATCCGGCCTACCGAAAACTGGCCCAGACCGCGCTCCAGCCCGGCCCGACGACGCTATTTTCCCGGCTGGACGAGAATGGGACTCACGATAGCGACTGCGATCGCGAAATCGATCGCGATTGGACTACCCGACTATGATGTCCTCCGACCTCGACAAGGCTTGAAGCTGCCATCAGCGAGACCGCCAACTACCGTTACCTCGACGGGGACGTCTCGCGGCGGGTTGGGCGCGGGAGCTGGCCATCGGCCGAACCTGGAGGCGGCGATTAAGGCCACGAGAACGGCGTCCACCAGGCGGGCGGGGCGTTCTTTCACCGGCCGGTCGATTACGCCGCGGCGCTGGCCTGGCTGCGGGAAGCGGCCCCGCGGGCCTGAGAGCGAGGCGTCCGCGAGGCGAGCCGCGCCACGATGGGCGCCGACACCTCGACCCGCGAGCGGCTGCCGATTCTCGACACCTTCTTCGCCGAAACGCGGCGGCCTGCGGCCGGTGCGGTCGGTCATCACATTGCCGCCGGGCTGAACCCGCTGGCCGGGCCCGGATGCCGCTGGACCCGGCGGCCGTCTACGTCGCGATCGACATGTACCGCGACATGGTCGATCTCCGAACGAGGCGATGCCCTTGAGCGGGCCGGGCCGGGCGACGCTGGGTATGTCATTGGGAGCCCGCCCGGCGACCCGGCTGACCTGGGCCTCTCTCAAGACGCTGCCCTGCCTGGAGACGGCCGACAACACGCCCCGTCCCGGCTGCTCGATGCCGTCAACGCGCCGCCGGTTGCTGGTTTCGTTCCCGGGCCGAAGCCTGACCGGACGGCGCAAGGGGCAGGCGGCGCATACGAAAGCCGTTCGCGCCCTGCTGGACGAGCGCGGCTGGGCCGTGCAGCGGTTTGAGTTCGAGACAGAGTCGGGTTTTTGGTGGAGAAGGGGCAGGACACGCCGTAACATATTCGGCGGGACGCAGGCAGGTGGGGGCGTGGTCGCGCCGGGGGCGATGGGGCTACGATGGAAGCCGCCCCTAGGGAACAACTTGTAGGTCAGGTCGGTGACGTACTTCTCCAGCTCACTCTTCCGTTCTTCCCGCAGGTCCTCTCCAGCAAGGTGTCGACCGTCTGGGCGTCAGAGCAGACGAAGCCGATGAGCCGGTTGGGCGCGTCGCCATAGGCCGTGTGCGACGCCTCGCTCATCTGGAACCGCAGCGACTGGAGCGACGGCACATACTGGCCCATCACGAACTGGTAGTAATCTTGCACTTTATCGTCGACGACTTCATACTCAAAAAGTAGTCTTTATCCGCTGCCGCTGTCATCCATAGGTCTTGCTCCCAACTTGATTCTAGCCAATGCCGCGCCGGATTTCACCACCACTTCAGGTCTCTCATCTGCCGCCGGGCGGCCGGCTCAGCCGGCGTAGGTGCCCAGCACTTGGTCGATGCGCGGGGCGGCGGGGAGGGTCGACGGGACCAACGGCCGTCCAACCAACCGCTCGTACGCCTCGATGTAGCGGGCGGCGACCTGGGCCAGAAACTCTGTCGGCATGGTGGGTGCGTGCCCTCGCCGCGATATCCTTGGGCGGCGAACCATTGGCGCATGAACTCTTTGTCGAAATTTTCGGGCTCGGCGCTGCGGCGGCGTAGGCTCGCGCGACCCAGTAGCGGCTGGAGTCGGGGGTGTGCATCTCGTCGATGAGTGCCAGTTGCCGTCGATCAGACCAACTCATATTTGGTATCCACCAGGATCAGCCGCGGCCCGGCGGCGATCTCCTGGCCCCGCGCGAATAGGGCCAGCGCCGCCGCCTGCACCTGCTCCCACAGCTCCGGCAGCACCAGCCCTGCCCGACAATCTCCGCGCGGTCAGCCGCTCATCGTGGCCGCCGTCGGTGGCTTTGGTGGTGGGGGTGATGATCGGTTCGGGCAGGGGGTCGTTCTTGTGCAGCCCGCGGGCAGGGTCACAGCCGTACGGCCGCGGTCGCCCTGCTCGTAGAGATACCAGAGCGAGTTTTGGTCACGCCGGTGATGTAGCCGCGCACGATGACCTCGACCGGCAGCGGTTGCGCCTCGTGGGCCATGGTGACGTTGGGGTCGGGCACGGTGATGACGTGATTGGGCACGATGTCGGCCGTCTGTTCAAACCACCAGGCGCTCAGCTGGTTGAGCACCTGCCCTTTGTACGGAATCAGCCCCAGCACGCGGTCGAAGGCCGAGACGCGGTCGGTGGTGATGAGGATGCGCCGGCCGTCGTGAAGATAGCTATCGCGCACTTTGCCTCATCTTCGGCCCCAGGCCGGATCGGTCGACTGTCTTGAGCCAGGGTATGGCGTCGAGCAATTGTTGGTGAGTCAACATGCCTTCACTCGCATTGATGAACAGCGGCAGCCCCGACCAGCGCGGCCGTTCCGGCCCGGTCGGGGATGCTGCCAGGGGAAGATGTGGTTTTCCGGATGGGGCATGAGGCCCATGACATTGCCTGCCGGGTTGCTCAGCGCGGCGATGTCGAGGACGGAGCCGTTGGGGTTGGCGGGATAGGCGACCGGCCCGCCGTCCGGCGCGGCATACGCAGGGCGATCAGATTGCGGCCTGCAAGTGGGCGGCCGTGCCGCTCACCCACCGCCAGCCGCCCTTCGCCGTGGGCCACCGGGCAGTAGATGGGCTCGGTCAGGCCGGGGTGAAGAGGCTGGGCTGGGGTTCGGCTCCAGCAGCGACCCAGCGACATTCGAAATGGCCGGAGTGTTGTAGGTCAGCGTCACGTCGCGGCCCTCGCGCTGTCGCCGGGCAGCAAGCCCGCCTTGACCAGCGCCTGAAAGCCGTTGCAGATGCCGAGCACCGGCTGCCCCTGGCCACAAAGCGGGCCAGTTCGCTACCCAGCCCGATCACCGTGCGCAGGTCGAGCGACCAGAGCACGCCAGCGCCCAGGTCGTCGCCGTAGGAGAAGCCGCCCGGGATGACGAGCATGTGGTAGTCCAGCAGGTGGCGTTCGCCGCCAGAGTTGGTTGCATTGCACGATTTCCGGGTCGCCCCTGCCAGTTCGCAAGCCACCGCGGCGTCGCGGTCGCGGTTGGTGCCGTTGGCGTGGAGAATGAGGACTTGCGGTGGCTGGGCGACAACGGGGTCGGTGGTAGGTGACGCGGTCCGGGTCGTCACTGTCCCGGTCGCTGGCGCGGCCGTCTTCCGCCCGGTTAATGCCGCCGACAGCGCAGCGACCGGCAGCGCCAGCAGCGGGTTGGCGATTTCTGGCAGCCGGGGATCGGATGGTCAGCGGCCGCCGCCGGCACGCCAATGCACGCGTGGGGCATGGCAGCCAACGCTGCGCGGAACGTGCGGAATCTTCCGGGCGCACTTCGACCACGAAGCGGCTGATCGTTTCGGAGAAGAGGACGGCATCGTCGGCGGAGTAGGCGCAGTACGGATCGACCGGCGCGGGAAGCTGCACTCCGACCCCAGTCCGCCAGCCAGACACATCTCAGCGAGGGCGACGGCCAGCCCGCCTTCGGTCAGTCGTGGCAGGCCCGCACCAGGCCAGCGCGAATGGCTTGGTGCAGGGCGCGGAGACGCGCCAGCGGTCCGCGCACCGGCTGGGGGGCGCTGCGGTGCTGCGGCCGGATCGCTGCCCCCAGAAGAGCCGTAGTGGCTGCCGCCCAGTTCCGGCCGGGTGTCGCCGACGACAAAGAGGAAGTTGCCCGCGCGCTTGAGGTCCATCGTCACCGTTCGGCTCACGTCGGGAACCATGGCCCAGAGCCGAGATGAGCAGCGTGCCGGGGATGGCGTGTTTCTGCCCGTCGGCGCCGGTGTACTCGTTGTTGAGGCTGTCCTTGCCGGAGACGAAGGGCGTTTCGTAGGCGAGGGCGGCGTCGTAGCAGCCCTGGGCGCAGCGCACCAGGACCCCAGCCGGTCGGGCAGATTGGGGTTGCCCCAGCAGAAGTTGTCGAGAATGGCCACCTGGTCGGGGTCGGCCCCCACGGCGACGACGTTGCGCATCGCCTCGTCGATGGCCGCCCAGGCCATCGGGTAGGGGTCGAGCTCGCCGTAGGCGGGGTTGATGCCGTTGGCCAGGGCGGCGCCCGGGCAGCGGGGCGTCCCCCTGGCTGTGTGGGCTGCGGGACGATGACGGCGGCGTCGCCCGGGCCGTGCTGTCCGCGCCCGACCAGCGGCTTGACGGCCGTTCCGCCCTGCACCTCGTGGTCATAGCGCCGCATGACGTCTTCCTTGCTGCGGATGTCGGGATGGGCCAGCAGCGCCAGCAGCATCGTCGCCGCGTCGGCCCGTCGCTGCCGCCGCTCCCGTCCGGCTCGCCCTCGATCGACGGGCTGCCGGCCGCCAGACCGCCTGCAGATGGCGGCGCGGCAGGCCGTCGTGCAGGAAGGCCATCGCCAGTTCGCCGACCACGCGTCCTTCGTAGGTCACTACCAGACGGCCGCTCGGCTCGAACGTGCCCAGGACCGTGGCCTCCACATCCTGCCCGGCGCAAATCGCCTCCAGTGCGGCCAGCTTCTCCGGCGGCACGGCCAGCACCATGCGCTCCTGCGCCTCGGTGAGCCAGATTTCCCAGGGCCGCAGGCCGGGATATTTGAGGTGAACGTTGGCCAGCTGCACCCGCGCCCCGACCTCTCGCCCATCTCGCCGACGGCCGACGAAAAGCCGCCCGCGCCGCAGTCGGTGATGGCGGTGTAGAGCCCCTCGTCGCGGGCCCGCAGGACCACTTCCTGCACCTGCTTTTCCATGATGGGATTGCCGATCTGCACGGCCGTGCCGGCAATCTCGCCCGTCTCGACGTCCATCTCCATGCTGGAGAAGGTCGCCCCGCGCAGCCCATCCCGCCCCGTCCGCCGCCGATGGCCACAATCAGATCGCCGGGCCGCACCTCAGTCGGATGGCTGCCGCGCGGCAAAATGCCCAGGCAGCCGCAGTAGACCAGCGGGTTGGCGGTGTAGCCGGGGTGGTAGTGGAATGGCCCCGTTGACGGTGGGGATGCCCATCTTGTTGCCGTAATCCTCGATGCCGGCGATCACGCCGTCGGCGATGCGCTGCGGATGCAGCACGCCTTCGGGCAGATCGTCCGGGTCCGTGTCGGGCGGGCCAAAGCAGAGCACGTCGGTGTTGGCGATGGGCCGGGCGCTGACGCCCAGCACGTCGCGCACCACGCCGCCGACGCCGGTGTTGGCCCCGCCGAACGGCTCCAGCGCCGAGGGATGGTTGTGGGTCTCCACCTTGAAGGCCAGGTCGTAGGTGTCGTCGAAGGCGACGATGCCCGCGTTGTCGACAAAGGCCGAGCGCACCCAGGGCTTGTCGATCTGCTCGGTGGCGGCGCGGATGAGGCTGCGCAGCAGGCCGTCGATCGTCTGCGCTACCGGCGGCGCGGCGGCGTTGACCCCCGGCGGCGGCCCGTCGTAGTCGATGAGCGCCCGGAACGTCTTGTGGACGCAATGCTCGCTCCACGTCTGGGCCAGCATCTCCAGCTCCACGTCGGTCGGTTCGCGCCCTTCGCGGCGGAATTGGTCGCGGATGGCGGTCATCTCCGCCAGGTCGAGCGCCAGTCGTCGCTCCAGACTGACAGCCAGCAAGGCGTCGCCGTCAAGCTCGCGCAGCGGAATCGTCTCCACACGCCCGCCGGCGGGCGTGTGGGCGACGAACGGCGACGGGAGCGGCCCGTCGATGGCGAAGCGCTGGATGACCGGGTTGGCCAACAGTCCGGCTGCCAGCTGGTGCAGGTCAGCCGGGGAGAGCGCGCCGCTCAGTTCGTAGCGCCGGCCCGTGGCCGCCTGGCGCAGCCCGCCGACGCCCAGGTCGTGGGCCGCCCGCACCAGGTTCTGCGCCGCCGGGTCGGTGACGCCGGGCAAATAGGCGACGTCGATGCGGTGGCCCTGGTCGGGCGCGAGGGCGGCCGTCTCGCTGCCCAGCACCGACGCTTCCCACCGCTCAGTGACCGGGTCAGCCATCAGCTCCGCCGCCAGCCGGGCCACCGCCGCCTCGTCCAGCGTGCCCATCATGTCGTAGATGCGCCCGGCCACGACACCGCCCAGCCCTGTCACGCCCAGCTCGTGGGCGGCCGTCAGGAGCGGCGACGCTGTGGCCGCTGCCTGAACGGGCATGACGACGACGCGAACTATCGTTTCAGTCGGGTTATCGGACGTTGCTGCGGGCTGCTGATTGCTCATACGCTCCCCTGCTGCCTGATGGTGGTCGTTCAGGTGGATTGTACCTAATTGACGGGCGCGGCAAAGTCCGGGCGGGTCGTTGATGCGGTTGGGGCCACAGGGTATCCTGATGCCCTGGTTTCTACGCCCGGCAGAGGGAGGGCACGGTCGAGCAGCGTTCGCTGAAGACGGCCGAAACTCTCTTGTACCGGCCACCATCTATGTTAAAATCGTGATGGTCCTTTCCTTGCGCGTTCCGGCCTCGCACTCCTCAGGAGACTGCGCCCCACAGGGGCTCGGTCACCTACCAAGCAGCTGAACCGCGCGGGAACTGCTGGCGGGCTGTTTGAGGTGAGCCAACAAGCTAAGTTAAGGAGTCAAACCTAATATGGAAAAGCGTAAAGAGGCAACGACGTTTACCGGGACAATCAACCGGGCTATGCTGGACGAGTTGAACTGGGAGGATACGGCCGCCTATGAACAGGCCAGCCGGGGCTTCATCGCCGCTGCGGATGACCTGGTGATCCGCAACGACGCCGGCAGCCCGACGTATGACCTCGGCGCCTACCCGTTCCTGGAAGCGGAGACGGCCCCGCCCAGCGTTAACCCCAGTCTGTGGCGGCAGTCCAGACTGCTGGCGCTTTATCATGGACTCTTTCAGGTGACCGAAGGCATCTACCAGATTCGCAGCTTCGACCTGTCCGTCATGAGCATCATTGAAAGCGACAGTGGCTATGTCATCGTCGACCCGCTGACGGTGCCGTCGACCTCGCGGGCGGGCATGGAGCTGGTTTACAAGCACCTGGGGCGGAAGCCAATCGTGGCCGTCATCTACACCCACAGTCACATCGACCATTGGGGCGGGGTCAAGGGCGTCATCGACGACGTCGACGTCCGTGAGGGGCGGGTCAAAGTGATAGCGCCCGAACACTTTCTGGAACACGCCATTAGCGAAAACGTCATCGCCGGCAATGTGATGGGCCGTCGTTCCAGCTACATGTACGGCAACCTGGTGCCCAAGGACGCCAAAGGCCAGGTAGGGTCCGGCCTGGGCCAAACGACGCCCAATGATGTGCCCACGCTGATTGAGCCAACCGACGACATTACCCACACGGGCCAGAAGATGGTTGTCGACGGCCTGGAGATGGAGTTTCATCTGACCCCCGGCACCGAAGCCCCGGCCGAGATGAACATCCTGTTCCCCGCTTACCGCGCGTTGTGCATGGCCGAGAACTGCACCCACAATATGCACAACATCTACACGTTGCGCGGTGCACAGGTGCGCGACCCCAAAGCGTGGGCTTACTACATTGAGGAAGCGCGGGAGCTGTATGACGGCCGCTATGACGTCATCTTCGCTTCCCACCATTGGCCGACCTGGGGTTCCGAAGAGGGCGCGGCGTTCCTGAAGAAGCAGCGCGACATGTACAAATATCTGCATGACGAGACGCTGCGTCTGGCCAATCAGGGATACACCATGCTGGAGATCCCCGAACTGATTGAGCTGCCGGCGGAGCTGTTCCGGGCCTGGTATAACCGGGGCTACTACGGCACCATCAACCACAACGTCAAAGCCATTTACCAGCGCTACCTGGGCTTCTTTGACGGCAACCCGGCCACGCTGCATCCGCTGCCGCCCGAAGACGCCGGCAAGAAGTACGTCGAGTTCATGGGTGGTGCGGACGCGTTGTTGGCCAAAGCACGAGCATCGTTCGACAAGGGTGAATACCGCTGGGTGGCCCAGGTGGTCAACCATCTCGTCTTTGCTGAGCCGGACAACGAGGCCGCCCGCGAGCTGCAAGCCGAGGCGCTGGAGCAGCTCGGCTACCAGGCCGAGTCCGGGCCGTGGCGCAACTTCTACCTGACCGGCGCCAAGGAACTGCGCGACGGCGTCATCGACCTGGGCGCACCCAAGACGACCAGCCCGGATGTGATCAAAGCCACACCGCTCGACATGTTCTTCGACCTGCTGGCTGTTCGTCTGAACGGCCCCCGGGCGGCCGGCACAACGCTCGTGCTCAACGCCGACTTCACCGACACCGGCGAGCAGTATGTGCTGGCGGTGGAGAACGGCGTCCTCAACTACAGCAAGGGCAAGCAGGCGGACGACGCCGACGCCACGCTGACGCTGACCCGCTCCGCGCTGGATGAGGTCATCCTGGGCGAGGCGAAAGTGGCCAACAAGCTGGCGTCCGGCGAAGCCAAGATTGACGGCAACGCCGAAAAGCTGGCCGAATTCCTGTCACTGCTCGATACGTTTGAGTTCTGGTTCAACATCGTAACGCCCTGATCGGCGGCGGAAGCCACTCTCTGGCTTCTACCAGACGGAAGCCGGCCCTCTTCACCTGAGCAAACGGGCCGGCTTCCGGATTACGGACGTAACACGTGACACCTTCGTCTAACGAGAAACGGAATCCGCAGCTGAGCACACCACGCTCCGCAGCGTTAGCCGGCATTGCCTTTGCCGTTTCGTTCGCTGCCAGTCTGATCTTTCTGCGTCTCTCAATCCCCGGCGATCTCACTGCTGACATTGAATGGGGCACTCAGTCGCGACAGCGCGTTACGATTGCCCTGATCCTAATGCCCTTTGCGGGTGTATTTTTCCTGTGGTTCGTTGGTGTGATCCGTGACCGGTTTGGCGACCGGGAGGATCGCTTTTTCGCCACCGTGTTCCTGGGCAGCAGTATCCTCTTTCTGGCGATGGTGTTTGTCGCCATGGCGATTGCCGGCGCACTGGTAGCGACAACAGGTCTTGACAATAGCCTAACACTCAGCAGTGATGTTGCCCTTTTTGCACGCGCCCTGATGCTCCAAATCAGTAATGTGTACGCGCTGCGGATGGCCAGCGTGCTCATGTTCTCGCTGGCAACGATCTGGCTACGTACCCATCTCATGCCCCGTTGGTTGGTCATTATCACTTATCTGCTGGCTACTGTCCTGCTGTTTGTCGTCAGCCTCAGTTTGTGGGTCACGCTCGTCTTCCCAGGCTGGGTAATGCTGGTTAGCGTCTATGTTCTGTGGCACAGTCACCGGAAGCAGACACCATGACATTGCGAGACAATGAATGAACAGAGTACCGACCAACATTCAACTTCCTGCCGATCGCGGACAGTTCGTAGCCGACGCCATCGCCGGCCTGACATTTGCCATTGTCAACGTGCCCCAGGCAATGGGCAACGCCGTTCTGGCTACCGTCAATCCGGTGGCGGGGCTGTATACGTTGATGATAGCCACGCCAATCGGCGCACTCTTCACTGGCTCGGTCTTCATGAACGTATCGACAACCGGCGCGCTGTCGGTTGCCGCAGGCGATGCGCTGGTCGGTTTTTCCGGCGACGCCAAGACAGGTGCGCTCATCGCACTCGTGCTCCTGATCGGACTGTTTCAGCTGCTGGCCGGCATACTGCGGCTGGGCAGTCTCATTCGCTTCGTCGCGCAGTCGGTGATGACCGGCTTTATCAGTGGCATTGCCGTACTGATCATCCTTGGGGCCATTCCTGATCTGACAGGCTACACAAGTGGCTTCAACAGTGAACTCCTGAAGCTGGCCGACACTGCGTTGAACATCAACCAGGCCGACCCGCTGACGCTCATCCTGGGCTTGCTCACTATTGGGCTGATCGTCGGTTTCGGCTACACGCCGGCGCGCAAGTTCTCCATGATTCTGGCGCTGGGTGTCGTGACGGTGCTGGGTGTGGTGGCTGTCGCTTTGCTCGATGAGGCAGGGCTGATTCTGGTGGGCGACATTGCCACCATACCCCGGTCGCTCCCGCGCCCCCAGCTGCCCGACCTGCTGACCATTCCGGAGCTAGTTCTACCGGCTCTAGCCATTGCCGTTATTGGATTGGTTCAGGGCGCAGGCGTGAGCCAGAGCTATCCCAACCCGGATGGCAAGTTTCCGGATGTCTCTCGGGATTTTGTCGGGCAGGGCATTGCCAACATTGCGACTGGTTTCTTCTCGGGCATACCCGGCGGCGGTTCCATGTCCGGCACAGCCGTCACAGTCAATGCAGGCGCCTATACGCGTTGGGCCAACATATTGGCCGGTGTTTTCGTCATTCTCATCGTGCTGCTCTTTGCGAACGTGGCCATGTTGATTCCGATGAGTGCATTAGCCGGGCTGCTGGTCGTCGTCGGCTTCCAGAATTTGCAGCCCAAACAGATCTCGCTGGTCTGGCAAACCGGTATTGTGGCGCGGACGGCAATGGTGCTGACCTTCATTGCGACCATCGCCCTGCCGCTGCAATTCGCTATCATGATTGGTATCGCCATTTCAGTCATGATGCATGTCTTCCGGTCCTCCAACCAGGTGCGTGTGATCGAATTCGTGCCAGTTGAAAACGGGTTTCCGCTGGAGCAGCCTGCGCCCTCCATCTTGCCTGATAGAGAAGTGACGATGCTTTATGGTTATGGGAGTTTGTTTTTTGCCTCCGCAGCCACGTTTGAGGACAGCCTGCCCAATGCGGATGAAACGCAGCAGGCAGTCGTTATCCTGATTCTTCGCGGACAGCCGGATGTGGGCAGCACATTTATCAGCGTACTGCGCCGGTATGCAACAACGCTCCAGGCAAATGGCGGTCGCCTCATGCTGTCCGGGGTCAACTCGCGTCTGTGGGAGCAGCTTGACAAGACAGGAACGCTCTCGCTAATCGGTAGAGAGAATGTCTTCATGGAGGAAGCCCAGATTGGTGTGGCCATGAACCGGGCCATTGAGTCGGCCACCGCCTGGTTAGCAGCGCTAGAAGCGGAAGAAACGACCGGCTGAGCTGGACCTTGCTTGGCCAGCTATAGCGCCGGGGCGACGGCAACTTCGTGGCCCCCGGATGCCAATCCGGTCCTGGTTCGCCGCCGGGAAGACGGCATTGGCATGCCGGGGCTGCGATGGCTGATCCGGTTTTCTTGCGCCCGGCGCGAAGACGGCATTGGCATGCCGGGACTACGATGGCCGAGCTTGTCTTTATCCCCCGGCCAACCGGCTGCGGCGCTCCAGCATGAGCACATCGCGCCACTCACCGCGCAGCTTGGCCAGCCGCTCCCGGCGGCCGACCACCCGAAAGCCACAGCGCCGGTGGATGGCAATGCTGGCCGTATTCTCCGGAAAGACGGTCGCTTGCAGCGTCCAGATGCCCGCCTGCTCCGAAAGCTGGGCCAGGTTCCACAGCAGCGCCTGGCCCACGCCGTGACCGCGAGCGACCTCATCGACGTAGATGCTGTTCTCGGCTACCCCGGCGTAAACGCTGCGATGGGAGACCGGGCTGAGCGCCGCCCAGCCGATGACGCGATTGTCCCATTCGGCCACCAGACGGCCGAACGTGTGGTGGGTGCGGTCCCACTTCGGCCAGTCGGGGACGGCCGTCTCAAACGTCGCCTGGCCCGACGCAAGCCCCTGCTCGTAAATGTCGCGCACCGCTTCCCAGTGACCCCGGTTCATGGTGCGAATGGTCGTTTCGACCGACCTGGTGTCGGCAATCAGCATCACCATAGCGCCCTCGCTACATGCTACGCAGGCAGTCGCCCAGAATGGCCACCGCTTTGTCGATATCGTCTTGCTGCACAATGAGCGGCGGAGCCAGCCGCAGCACGTGTTCGCCGGCGTTGATGACCAGCAGGCCGCGCTCGCGAGCGGCCGCCATGACCGGCGCGGCAGGCACGTCGAGGTCGACGCCAATCAGCAGGCCGCGCCCGCGAATGTCGCCGATGTGGTCGCTCTCCAGCGCCGCCAGCCCGGCCTTCAGCAGGTCGCCCATCCCGGCCACGTGGGCCAGAAAGGCGGGGTCGGAGACGCGGTCGAACACCACCTGCCCGGCCCGGCACGGCACCGGCCCGGCGGCGAAGGTGCTGCCGTGGTCGCCGGGGACAATGGCCGCCGCAATCGCCTCGCGCACCAGCGTCGCCCCAATCGGCAGCCCGTTGGCCAGCGGCTTGGCCAGCGTCATGATGTCAGGCGTCACGCCAACCTGCTCGTGGGCCCACAACGTGCCCGTCCGCCCCAGCCCACACTGAATCTCGTCGAAGATGAGCGCCGCGCCATGCTCGTCACATAGCGTCCGCAAGCCGCGCAGGAAGGCGGCCGTCGCCGGGTTGACACCGCCCTCGCCCTGAATCGGCTCGACGATGACGGCCGCCGTCTGCGGGCCAATCGCCTGCCGCGCCGCCGCCAGATCGTTGAACGGCGCGAAGCAGATGCCGCCCACCAGCGGGCCGAACGGCTCGCGATACTGCGGCTTGTATGTCACCGACAGCGCCCCCATCGTCCGGCCGTGGAAGCTGCCGCTGAAGGCCACGATCTCATGCTTGGCGGCCGTCCCGTTTTGCCGCGCCCACTTACGGGCGAACTTGAGCGCCGCCTCGTTTGCTTCCGCACCGGAGTTGCTGAAGAACACCTTGTCGGCAAATGAGTGCTCCACCAACCGTTGGGCCAGTTCGACCTGCGGAACGGTGTGGTAAAGATTGCTGACGTGGGTCAGCGTGGCGGCCTGGTCGGCCACCGCCGCCGCCCATTCCGGGTCGCTGTGGCCCAGCGAGGTGACGGCGATGCCGGAGGTGAAGTCGAGATAGGTGCGGCCGTCGGTGTCGGTGAGGGTCATCCCCTCGCCCCGGGCCAGCACCATCTCCGGTCGCCGGTAGGTCTGCATCACATACTCGGCCTCGGCCTGGATGATGTCGTTGGTGTTCATGGTCATCTCCTCTCCTGTTGGTTGCTGCGTTGGGTGGCCCGCGCTCAGGCCTGGAACAAGGTGCCGCCGCCCGCGCCCAAACCGGCCAGATTGACGATGCGCACCTGGGGCACGCCCCGGCCGACGGCCGCCAGCGCCGTGCGCACCTTGGGCACCATGCCGCCGGAGACGATGCCGCTGTCGATGAGGCCGGTCGCCTCGTGGGTGGTCAGCGACGGGTAGATCGCTTCGCCGTTGAGCACGCCGGGCACGTTGGAGACGAAGTCGAGCACCAGCGCGGGCAGCGCCAGCGCAATGGCCCCCGCCGCTTCGTCGGCGTTGACGTTGTAGGTCAGCCCGTCGTGGCCCAGCGAAATGGGGCTGACGACCGGGATAATGCCCAGCCCGACCAGATTGCGCAGCAGGTCGGCCCGCACGCTGTCGATCTCGCCCACAAAGCCGAGGTCGGCCGTCGGGTGCTGCTTCTTGTGGCAGCGCAGCAGGCCGCCGTCGACGCCGCTCAGGCCGACTGCGTCCAGCCCGGCCGCCAGCAGCGCCTTGACCACCTGCTTATTGGTGTGGCCGGAGAGCACCATCTGGGCCACTGTCAGCGACTCGGCGTCGGTGATGCGCAGACCGTCGACCTTCTCCGTCGGCAGCTCCAGCCGTGTCTGCCACATGGCAATGTCCTGCCCGCCGCCGTGGACGAGGATAGGTAGTTGGCCCGTTTCAATCGCCAGCTGCCTGATCTGCCGGGCCAGTTCGTCCAGATAGCCGGGCGCGTTCATCTCGTTTCCGCCGATCTTGATGACTCGCATCATAATACGCTCCTCACTCCACTGGTAACACGATTTGCTAAATCGTCCTTGAACGGGGACGCGATTTGGCAAATCGCGTCACATCGTCTTACAGCAGCCCGGCCGTTTCTTCCAGGCCAGCCATCACATTCATGTTCTGCACCGCCTGCCCGGCCGCGCCCTTCACCAGATTGTCGATGGCCGAGGTCAGTACCACCGTCTGCCCCGCCACCGTGACGCCGATGGCGCAGCGGTTGGTGTGGACCGCGTGGGCCAGCGTGGCCGGCTCGCCGGGCGGCAGCAGGTCGACGAACCGCTCCGCATCATACGCCGCCGCAAACATGCGGCGCACCTGCTGTTCGTCCAGCGGCTCGGCCAGTGTGACGTAGATGGTAGAGAGCATCCCCCGCGGCACAGGCAGCAGATGGGGCGAAAAGATGAGCGGCGGGGCGGACGGCCGCCAGTCGCCCATCACCTGCTCCATCTCCGGCAGATGGCGATGGGCGCGGCCGATCTTGTAGGGGGACAGGTTGCCGTCCACTTCGACGAAGTGGGTGGTCTGGGTCGGCTTGCGCCCCGCGCCGGAGACGCCCGACTTGGAGTCGGCGATAATCGGCCCGGCCAGGGCCACTTCGCTGCACAGCAGCGGCTGCAGCGGCAGCAGGACGCTGGTCGGGTAGCAGCCGGGGTTGGCCACCAGTCGCGCCCCGGGCAGCGCCGCCCGCGCAAACTCGGTCAGACCGTAAACCGCTTCGTCCAGCAGCGCCGGCGCGGGATGGGCGTGAGCGTACCACCGCTCATAGGTGGCGGCGCTGCGCAGCCGGAAGTCGGCGCTCAGGTCGACCACCCGCGCCCCGGCAGCCAGGGCCATGACGGCCGTTTCGGCGGCGGCAGCATGGGGCAGGCAGAGGAAGGCGACGTCTACGTCATCGACCGGCGCGTCGTCGGGGTGGACCAGCGGCAGCGGGTCGGCCGCCGGGTACAGGTCGCGCAGCGTGCGTCCGGCATAGGTGGCGGAGGTGGCGAAGGCGACCGTCACGTCCGGATGGCGGCCCAGCAGCCCGGCCAGTTCCCGTCCCGTGTACCCCGATGCGCCATAAATACCTGCTTTCATACGTCTTCTCCCTGTTCGTCATTGCCAACAAAAAACCGCCAGACCTCGTTAGAAGTCTGGCGGTTCGTATACCGTGTGTCGTTAAAAGGGCGACTCAGGCAAGCTCAAGCACCAGACTTGGGGTCTGGCTCGGTCGCGGGCTGCGCGGCTCAACTTGCAATGCCCAGTTCAACATGCCCAACATGATAACAGGAGAATCGCCGCTGTCAAGCGTCGATGCCCTGATGCTTTGTAGCGCTACATGATTGTAGCGTTCTTCGCGCAGACGCAACCAGAATGTTGCGCGACAACCCTGTTTCTACCTTCAACCGCTTCAGGCCGCGGAAGCCGAGTGTTGCCGCGAGGCCCGCGCCGGAAAACCCGGTTTCTATTCATCCGACTGCGGCCGCCGGATGCGAAAGGTGTTGGTCATGAACCAGTGACGGCCGTCGGCGGTGACGACCCAGACGCCCGGCGGGTCGGGCCGCACCACGACCGCCGGGAACCAGCGTTTCTCCGGCCCGCTGTCGAAGGCGATTTCGACCCGCTCGCCGGGTTGGTAGGCGTCGTAGATGCGTTTGGGCATGGTGGCTGGGTGGGCGTTATGATGAACAAAGGGGCGCTGCATGAGTCGCAGCGCCCCTGGCCTGTTCGTTATGTGCCCAAGTATGTGCCCGATTGGCTAAGTCGCCCGGGCCGGACCTAGCACTCGCTGTAGCCGCAGTCGTAGCATTTGCGGCAGCCTTCTTCGTTCACCACCGACGCCGCGCCGCACTCCGGGCAGAGGTCGACCGCACCCTGGATGCCCTTCGCGGGCAATGGCGGTTGGCCGTCGTGGGCAGCCGCGGTGTGGCCATTCGTGCCGTTCGTCCCGTTGGTGTGCAGCGAGACGCCGTCTGCTCCTTCGGCTGTCCGCTCCAGATAGTCGGACAGCACCTGGGCCACGCCATCGGGCAGGGAGAGGACGCGCTGTGCCCCGAAGCCCAGCGGCCGTCCGCCGCCGATGCCCGCCAGCTGATTGACTATCTCCTTCAGACGAGCGCTCGGCGGAACGGGCGAAGCCAGACGCAGGGCGTAACTGATCAACCGGCCAATCGCCTCGGAGACGGCCGCGGTGTCGCTGCCCGCCTTGGCCGTCTGGATGAACACCTCGAACGGCTGGTCGTCCCCGTTCAGGTTGACCGTGACGTAGGTCGCGCCCAGCGGCGTGGAGATGCGGCTGGTCTCGCCGTGGAGCACGCGGGAGCGCGGCTTCTTGGTCTCGCGCCAGATCGTCTTCTGAGCGGTTTCGGCTGCGGGCCCGGCGGCCGTGTCTTTCTGCTTCGCTTCCTTGGTGGCGTGGGTCTCCAGCGTCACCGCCTCGCGGGAGCCGGTCACGTAGACCGTCAGCCCCTTGCAGCCCAGATCCCAGGCCAGCAGGTAGGCGTTGGCCACGTCTTCCCGGGTGGCGCCAGCGGGGAAGTTGCACGTTTTGGAGATGCTGTTGTCGACAAAGGCCTGGATGGCCGCCTGCATGCGGACGTGCTCCTCGGCGGTGATGTCGGACGAGACGACGAACGTGTCGCGCACCTCGGCGGGCATATCCTCGATGTGCTGGCAGGTGCCGACGCGGTTGACTTCCGTGATGATCGCTTCGCGCTCACCATCGGGTACACCCGCCTTCACCAGCGCTTCCTCAAACAGTGGGCTGGTGTACTGGAGCTCCAGATCCTTGCCGTTGTCGTTGACGTGGCGCACGTAGGCCAGAGCGAAGACCGGCTCGCAGCCGTACCCTTCGATGCCGGCGACAGTGGCGATGGTGCCGGTGGGGGCAACGGTGGTCTGCGCGGCGTTGCGGAGGCCGTGCTTCTTCATGTCGCCGACCAGCCCCTTCCAGTCCAGCTTGGGACGGCCGTACGTCTTGCGGCTCTTGACGGCGGGCTGCGGAATCTGCCACTTGAACGCCTTCGGGTCGTAGATGCTGCCTTCGATGGCGGTGAAGGAGCCGCGCTCGCGGGCCAGCTCCATACTGGTGCGCATGCTGTGGTAGCGCACAAACTCAAACACGGTGCCGGCCAACACCTGACCTTCCTCGCTGCCGTAGCGGACGCCCGTCTTGTAGAACAGGTCGCTCAGGCCCATGATGCCCAGGCCGATGCGCCGCGCCCGCAGCGCCGCCTCGCGCAGCTGCGGCACAGCCGGCACATAAGCGTTGGCGGTCACGACGTTGTCGAGGAAGTGGGTGGACTCTTCGACCGTCTGCTGGAGAAGATCCCAGTCGATGCTTCCGTTCTCATTCACATGCTGGGCCAGATTGATCGATCCCAGGCAGCAGTTCTCATACGGGCCAAGCCACTGCTCGCCGCACGGGTTGGTCGCTTCCAGCTCGTACAGATGGGGCACCGGGTTGCCGCGGTTGGCGGCGTCGAGGAACAGAACGCCCGGCTCGCCGTTCATGTGGGCGTACTTGACGATCTCGTCGAAGATGTCGCGCGCCCGGACGGTGCGCCACACCTCGCCGTTACGAGGGTTGATCAGGTCGAAGTCGGTGTCGTTCTTGACTGCCTCGACAAACTTGTCCGTCACACCCACCGAAATGTTGAAGTTGGTGATGGCGTACTCGTTCGCCTTGCAGGAGATGAACTCGAAAATATCGGGATGGTCGACGCGCAGAACGGCCATGTTGGCGCCGCGCCGTGTGCCGCCCTGGGCAATCTCGCCGAACGCCTGGTCGTAGACGCGCAGGAAGCCCACCGGCCCAGTCGCCTTGCCGGCCGAGGTGTGGACGAAGTCACCTTTCGGCCGCAGCCGGGAGAAGGCAAAGCCGTTGCCGCCGCCCGTCTGCTGGATCAGCGCCGCGTCGCGCAACGTCTGGAAGATGCCCGAACCATCCTTGCCCATATCGTCGTCGATGGGCAGCACAAAGCAGGCAGCAAGCTGGCCCAGCGGCGTCCCGGCCCCGGTGAAGGTGGGGCTGTTGGGGAAGAAGCGCAGGTCGGTCAGGAGGTTGTAGAACCGTTCTTCGGTCGCGGCCACGTCCCCATCGTGCTCCGCTTCAACGACAGCAATGTGGTGGGCAACGCGGCGGAACATCTCCTCCACAGTCTCGACCGGCTGACCGTCCGGCCCCTTGCGCAGGTAACGGCGCTTCAGGACCGCCAGGCTGTTGTCGGAAAGAGGAATGCTCGTCCTCAGTTCGTTGCCAATGGGTGTTGCTGTCGTCATGGATCAATCCTCCTGGTACGGTTTTGTTTCCGATAGTCCTTCAATTGTGTTGCGATTCGGCCTTGTGGATTCCATACCACCATATATGGGGGATGGCTGTCCCGAAACCCCTTTATCTGGTGAAGGGGAAGGGAGTATAGCATGGGCGTTCCAGCGTGCGCAAGACCGAAACCTTAATATTTCGAGATTCGTTGTAGTGGCCCGCATTCGGGCTGGGACGCGGGCAAACGGGCGGTTCAGAGGGTCGGATCGATGAGCGCTTCGCAGAGGGGCCAGGGGTCTTCGCCGGCCAGCAGCGCGGCCAGCGCCGGGCTGTCGGCGTAGACGCCCCGATGGCGCGGCTCCAGCAAGGCGGCGATGTGGATCATGATGTAATGGGTGTACGCTTCCAGGTCGCGGCCCCGCAGTCGCTGTTCGGTTTCCGGCAGCATAAACGGCTCACCGATGCGCATCACAACCGTGGAGCGGTGGCCCTTTTTGAAGCTGGAGAAGAAGACGTCGCTGTTGTTGATGCCCACCGGCAGAATGGGCACTCCGGCCCGGCTGGCCAGGAACGACGCGCCCCCTTTGGCCTCGATGAGGCCGCCGACCTTGCTGCGCTGCCCTTCCGGGGCGAGGGCGAAGATGCCCCCGCTGTCGAGCGCGTCGAGCGCCTCGCGCAGCGCCTGGCGGTCGACTTCGCCCCGCTTGATGTAGACCGCGCCCAGCACCTGCAGGATAGGGCCGAACAGCCAATGCTCCTGCCATTTCTCCCCGGCGAAAAAGCGCCAGGGCATGGGCGGGAAGGCAAGCATGAACAGCGCCGAATCGGCCGAACTCATGTGGTTGGCGACCATGATGTAGGGGCCGGTTTCCGGGATGTTCTCCCGCCCCTCGATGATTAGATGACACATCAACCACTGAATGGGCCGAAGGATCAGGCGAGCGATGTAGTAGCGAAGCATGAGACTCTAACGGTATCACAAATTCAGCCGGTTTGCAGTTGTCGCTTTTGCAGGACAGTGCAACGGCGGGCGAGTCAGCGCAGCAAGGCTGTTTCGGTGGCGCAGGGGCGAGACAACCGGCCGGGGAACGCAGAAGCGGCCATGCAGTCGCCGCCGGCTGCCTCGGGCTGCTCCAGCCATCCGCCCCATCAACCAAAAGGCGTCACGGTTGCCGCCGTGACGCCTCTTTGGAAAGGAGGAGGAAGAAATCGCAGTTAAGAGCTGCTTGCTTAATAGACCGGGCCGGCAAACGTTTTCTTACCTGCCGGTCGAAACTTCTGACCGGACGGGCCGATCATGACGTTTGTCGGCGCGACTCATGACATCTGCCACCTGACACAGACGCCTTTTCTGTTCTATGCTGTCCCTAAAGGGTTGCGAGCCTTCGGGCACTGGGGCGCCCTGCCTCATGCGGGCGCAAGGGGGTAGAGCGATGATTGCCTTGCAGGAGCAGTTGCTGCGTGACGACCTGGCGATTCTGGGCCAGATGGTCACCCACGCTGACGCGTATCTCGTCAGCGATGCCACCAGGTGGGATATGGCCGTGGCTACCATGCCGCCCATGACCATCGGCGGGGTATTGATGCGGCTGCGGCGGCTGGAGATGCTGCGCGAGCAGTTGAGCGCGGAGGAGCAGCACCGGCTGGATGCGGCCCGCAGCACCTTTGATGCCGCGCTGGTCGAGAAGGTGGTGCGCTTCGAGCAGCGTGCCCACGACGAACTCCACGCCCGCCTGCGCGAGTGGACTACCTATCTGCGCGACCTGCCCGGCAAGTCGGCCGCCGATAACTATGTCGGAAAGGTGGATGGTCGCGTGGTCATTGCCGAGCTGGCGGCCAAGCTGGACGAACCGCCCTATCACCAGGCGCCGCGGCTGGCGGCCGACATGGCCGCTGTCGACAACCGGCTCCGGGCGCTGTGGGCGCCGGGCGGGTTTGTGTGGGATGCGGTCTGGGAAGCCGCCTACCCGCCGGATCGCTTCTGGTATCTGTATGGCGTGCCGCGCCATTCGTAGCGGCCGAGACGGGCCGGCTGAGGTCGTCTAGAAGAAGCCGGGCCAGCTGGTCCGCTGCTCGCGCCAAATGTCAGCTTCGTTGTGGTAGCCGTTGCGCTCCCAGAAGCCGGGCTTGTCGCCGGCGCTGAACTCCAGGCCGCGCAGCCATTTACCTCCTTTCCAGAAATATTTGTCGTCAGCCCGGTCGCCGGGCACGACACCCGCCGCGCCGCGCAGCGGATAGCCGTGGTCGGCCGTCAGCGGTTGGCCGTCGAAGTGGGTGGCCAGAATGAAGCCGTCTTGCAGCACGAACTCGATCGGCGTGTTGGTCGTGTAGCCGTACTCGCAATGCTGGATGACGTAGCGCGCCTCCGGCCTGGGCAAAATCAGGCCGTGGTCGACCAGCGTTTTGACCGACACCCCTTCCCAAACCGTGTCGAACTTTGACCAGCGGGTGACACAGTGGATGTCGAGCGTCACCTGGGTGCGGGGCAACTCGTTGAACGCCTCCCAGCTCCACTGCCGCTCCGACTGCACCAGCCCAAACACCTTGAAATCCCACGTCGCCAGGTCCACAGTGGGCACGGGGCCGTAGTGGAGCACCGGAAACTTGAGCGTGGCCGATTGGCCGGGCGGCAGGCGCTTGGCCGCCTTCATCTGCTTCTCCAGGTCGCGTCGTTCTCGTTGGTCAAACATACCAGATCCTTGTGTGTCTCGTTCTCGGCTTGCCGGGTAAGGGGGAGAGACGGCCGCTGTGCCGGGCTGCTGCCTGCCTTTCCTCTCTAATTGTCGGCAATCACGCCCATAACTTCAACCCCAATTCGCCAACTACTCACCCTGGGTCAGCCACGCCCCGCTGTGCGGCGGCAGATCGACCCCACCACCCGCCAGCGCCACAGCCGGATGGGTGGCGACGAGCACGGTCGCTCCGCCGTCGGGCAGCGGCACGCGCCGGGCGGTCGCGCTGTTGTTGAAGGCCAGGATAACGTCGTGGTCGCCATCCGCCTGCGCCTCCAGCCGGTAGACGGCCGTCCCGGTGGCGTCGTCGAGATGGAGACGGCGCAGGACGCCGGTGCGCACCGCCGGTTGGGCACGTCGGACGGTAATCAGCGACTGGTAAAATGCCAGCAGCTCGCGGTTCTGCGCGGCCTCGTCCCAGACCATATCCTGCCGGGCGATGGAGTCGCCGCCGAAGCCGTTGGCGTTCATGCTGCCCGCCTGCCCCATGCCCACCTCGGTACCGTAGTAGATGGTCGGCGGGTAGGGCAGAGCGAACTGCACCAGCGCCGCCAGCTTCAGCCGGTCGACATCACCGCCGGCGACAAAGAGGAAGCGGTCCATGTCGTGGTTGTCCAAAAACGACACCCGTCCGGGGCCGTCGGCCAGGAAGCGATTGTGGCTGTCGACGAAGGTGTCGAACTGCGAGACAGGCCACTCCCCGGTGCCGAAGGTGAAGCGCAGCGCCCCGGCGAGCGGGAAGTCGAGCACGTCGGTCAGCCGCCCGCGGTAGCGCCGCAGCGAATCGGCCGTGTCGGTCACTTCACCAATGGTGACGACATCCGGGTTGGCCGCTTCCAGCGCCTGCCGGAACGCCACCCAGAAGTCCATGCCGTGGCCGATGGCGTGGTCGAGCCGGTAGCCGTCAATGCCGCCCTGCTCCATCCAATAGACGGCGCTATCGATGATGTGCTGGCGGGCGGCGCGGTCAACTGTGTTGACTGTGGGCAGGTAAGTGACAATGCCCAGGAAGCAGCGATAGGTGTCGGGCCACTGGTCGAAGACGAACCACGACGCAGTCGGTGCGTTGGCGTCGGCCTGGGCGGCCAGGAACGCCGGATGGCGAAACGAACAGTGGCTGGGCACAAAGTCGAGCAGGACGCGCATGCCCAGCGCGTGGGCGGCGGCCGTCAGCGCTCGCAGATCGTCTTCGGTGCCCAAACCGGCGTCAATGCCGAAGTAGTCGGTCTGGTCATAGCGATGGTAGGTATCGGCCGGGCCGATGGGTGACAGCCAGAGGCAGGTAACCCCGAGGTCAGCCAGATAGGGCAGCGACCGGCGCACGCCGTCCAGTGTGCCGCCATGCAGTTCGGTTGGTTCCAACCCCTCCGGGAAGCGGCCGTCGTCGTTGCCGGGGTGAAAGCGGTCGAGGAAAATCTGATAGATGACTGCGTCGTCCAGCCACGCGGGATGTCGCCGGTCGTCGTTTTCCACCTGGTAGGCAAAGGTGGTGATGCCGTCCCGGTCGGAGCCATAGTTGAACCAGAAGCCCTGGCCGTCGTGGGCGTAGAGCGCGGGGCTGGCGTCGCCCTCGTCGCCGGTCCAGCCGCCAATCCGGTAGCGTACGACCGTGCCCGCAGGCTGCGGCGGCAGCGTGGCCTGCCAGACCGTCACCAACCCTGCGCCCGGCTCGAAGATGGTGTCGGCGATGGTCAGCGGGATGGTTGCTGCAGCGCTGTTCGGCTCGCTGCCGTCGGTGGTGTAGTAGACGGCGGCGCGGTGCAGCGGCACAGCCACGCCGTTGGTAGCCGTAATCGTCACGGCCTCGCCCGCCTGCGGACCCAGCGGGGCCATCGTGTTGTCGTGGCGGAACTGCGTGCCCAGCAGACGCCGGCGCTTCAGAACTTCGGACAGGGGTAAATCACCCGGTGCGGTGGCCGTCGCTTCGACGGGCGCATCGAGAATGCTATCGCTCATGGATCGCTCCTTTCGGTCAGATTTTAGATGCCGGCTTCGTGCTGCTGGGCCAGCGACGCGGACAGCTTGTCGAGCAGCTGCTCGAGCTGCTCCTGCTCGCGGCGGCTCAGCGCGCCGAACCGCTTGTTCAGCGAGGCGTCGTGGACCTGCCGGGCGCGGGCCAGTTGGGCCTGGCCTTTGGGCGTAATGACCACCTGGGTTGCCCGCCGGTCTTTGGGGTCCACCACCCGCTCCGCCAGCCCGAACTGCTCCAGCCGGTCGACAACGCGGGTCATGCGGCTCTTGTCACACAGCAGCCGCTCGCGCAGCTCGCCCATCCGCAGGCCGCTGCCGCCGTCGAGCAGCAGCAGGGCGTTGTACGACAACGGCTCCAGCAGCACCGACTCCAGCGTCATCCGGTCGCCATACTCGAGGTAGACGGTAATCTCGCGCAGTTGTTGGTAAATCTCTTTTGTGGACATATTCCCTCTCGCAGTAGATATTCTACAATGAGATTATTATAGCGCAGTGAGAGGCCGTTGTCAAGAGCGTAAGGCAGCCAACCGTAGCAGCGACATTCCTTGTCGCGCACAAGAGACCGGAAAAGAATCCGGTCCTACTGGCCGCTCGAACCCTGAATAGTCCTGGGGCCACGCTATGGTCTGCTGTGACTTCCGACGGCTAGCGCAGGCGCAGGATGTCGGCCGTCGCGAACAGCGGCCCGACCGTCAGCTCCAGCCCCGATCCGGCGTAAAGCTCCGGCGGCACGCTGATGTCGGCCAGGTACAGCTCGCCCACATGGCCGGCGGCCGCCGGGTCGTCCAGCCCCACTTTTGGCAGCGCCAGCGTCAACGTGGCGGCCGCCCGGATGGCCGGATCGTAGACCGTCCCGCCGGCAGCGTCCAGCCCCGACGGCGCGTCAAGGGCCAGCACCGGTGCGGGCTGCTCGCTGGCCCAGCGGATCAGGTCGGCGGCCGTCCCGCGCGGCGCGCCTCGCAAGCTGTAGCCGATAACGCCATCGAGCACCAGGTCGGCCGCCGGCGGGGGATCGGGCAGACCCCCTTCGTGGATGGGCAGCCCCATCTGGCGCAGGATGGCCAGCTGGTGGGCGGGCACGGGGGTGAACACCGCTGCCTCCCTGGTGGTGACGACCGTTACCTGCGCCCCGTAATTGTGCAGCCGCCGCGCCGCCACCAACGCCCCACCGCCGTTGCCACCCGTCCCCGCCAGCGCCACGACGCGCCTGCCGCGGGGGTCGCCGCCCAGGAAGCGGTCGCGGGCCAGATGGGCCAACGCCCGCCCGGCGTTCTCCATCATCTGCATCAGACTGATGCCGTAATCCTCAATCATTGCCCGGTCTACTTCGATCATCTGGCTCGTCGTCAGGCGGGGAACTGCCCGGTCGTCGGCGGTGGGTATGGTCATCATCGCTCCTCGGCGTCTTCGTCGATCGGCCTGGCCCGACCTCAGGCCATCGTGTCGAGCAGAGTGGCGACGACACCGGCCTTGCCAGCTACAGGTACCGCCCGGCCAGGACGCGGGCGTTGTAGGTGGTCCACTCGGCGCCAGGAGCGTCGCGGCGGCGGTCAATGTCCAGCTTTAGCAGCAGGTAGACCAGCTCGCTACGCGACAACGATGCGTTGAGCAAATCGTTGAGCGGCGTCACCATCTGCTCGGCATACCACAGGGGCCAGTCCGGATCGTAGCCGTCCGTTTCAATGTAGGCGGCGTGGTGGGCCTCGCCCGTCTTCTTCATCAGTGCGGCAATATGGTCCACGTGCTTGGGGTTCATCCGTTCGTTGTCTCCTCAGTTCGGTGTGGCGAGCGAGCGCCGCAAGCGACGCCCTTCGGTGTGACGTGGTATCTACTGTAGTCCTTACGGCGTCGGGATACAACCCTGTCGACCGGTGGCGGGGGTCTGGCGTGGGCCGTGTGGCTGTGGGACCGGGGCGTTGGGGCCGTGTGGCGTGGGCCGTGTGGCGTGGGCCGCACTCTGTGGATAAAATGGCGTTGTCGACTCGTATGAGTCAACATCAGGCGATCGGCGACCAATTGCGGGCCGTGTCGCCGCGAGGAGCGAGGAGAGCACCCATGAATCTGGTTATGTGCCCAAACGGGCATCCCAACAGGCCGGGCGCGACACAGTGCACCATCTGCCGCGCTCCGATCGCTGCGGACGCTCCGGCCGAGGAAGCGACGGCTGCGGCAGCTGCGGCGGCTGCGGCAGCGACATCCGCAGCCGACACCCCGCCGCCGGCCGGGAAGCCAGAGGCCACCGGCGACGAGAGCGGCGACGGATCATCGCGCAGCGGCTGCGGCTGGCTCATCGGGCTGCTGGTCGTCGGGCTGCTGGCCGCCGGGGCGGCGCTCATCGCCCTGTTCTGGCCCACTTCCACCCAGACCGTTTCGGCGCCTGAGCTGGACCCGGCCACGGCGGTAATCGTGCTGGTCGAGCCAACGGCTACCCTGCCCGCGCCGACGGCCGTTTCCCCCACCGAGCCTGCGCCGGTCGAACCGGCGCCTACGGAACCGCCACCACCCACCGAGCCGCCACCCACCGCCACACCGGAGCCGGAGCCGGAAGCGACAGCCGAACCAGAGGCGACAGCCACCGACGCCCCGCCCAGCGGCAACTTCATCACCAACGGCGACTTCTCGACGCGCTGGGTCACTGACTGGACGCGCCAGGTCTCCGAGACCAACGGCATCCAGGTGGTGGAACAGCGCCCATCCCCCGACGACGACGGTCGCCAGATGCTGCACCTGTCCAAGACCGGCAGCGGCGTGGTGACAGTGGCGCAGACGGTCGAGGTACCCAGCCGGGCGACCGAGATCCAGTTTCTGGGCCGGGCGCGGCTGGCCGGCAGCGCAGGCGGACCGGGCGAGCCGGAAGGCCGCGCCGCGCTGCTGCTCATCTACGAAACGGCCGACGGCGAGCGGCTGGGCGCATCGGTCTGGCTCGACGAGGCCGGCGAAACGAGCGGCCTGTGGGGCCAGGCGCCGCTGCCCAACTTCGGCCCGACCACCGCCCCCCGCTTCGCCGAAGATGACGGCTGGCAGACGATCGACGTGCGTTTGCAGCAGGAGTTTGTCAACCGGCTGCCCCTCGTCAGCCCGGACAACGTGGCGCAGATCACCGTCATGCTGGTGCTGATCGGCAGTGACGACTGCGCGCCGGAAGCGTGCGTGACGACACTTGAAGTGGCCGATCTGCAGTTTCTGCCCGTGGGGCTGGAGTAGCCCGTCCCTATCGTGGCCGCAGCGTCAAACTTTGGCTGACGTCTCGATATACCAGGAGAATAACATGAATAGCGATTCCGTCGTTCAGCTTTTCCCCCAGCCTACAGCCGAACATGCGTTGGAAGGCCTCTATCTGGATCATGATCTGCGCAGCGAGGCCGGCAAAGAGCGAGCTTTTGTCTTCACCAACTACGTCACAAGCCTGGATGGGCGCATTGCCGTGCCGCGCGAGGACGGCCCGGGAACGACAGTCCCGGACGCCATCAAGAATGAGCGTGACTGGCGATTGTTCCAGGAACTGGCAGTGCAGGCCGACGTCATCATTACCAGCGGTCGCTACTTGCGTGATTACGAAGAAGGCAAGGCACAGGAAATTTTGCAGGTCTACGATAATCCCGAATTTGCCGACCTGGGTCGGTGGCGCGAGGAACGTGGTCTGTCGCCGCAACCCGACCTGGCTGTCATCAGCGGCAGCCTCGACTTCCCAATCCCACATGTGCTGGTTGAATCAGACAGGCGGATCACTATCTTCACGCACGGTCGGGCCGACAAGGAGAAGATCGCCAGCCTCCGTGAGCAGACGGGCACAGTCGTCATTGCTGGTGAGGAGAGGGTCCACGGACGGCAGATGGTAGATAGCCTGACCGAGATGGGTTACCAGACTGTTTTCCAGAGTACCGGACCAAAAGTCAACCATGTGCTGGCTGCCGAGGACCAACTTGACCGGCTTTACGTCACGTTTGCCAACCGGTTGCTTGGCGGTGCACCGTCCGTTACGCTGCTGGAAGGTGCCACGTTGAAGCCCGCCATCGACATGACCATGCGCCACCTCTACTACGACGCCCACGGCCTGGACGGGCTGGGCCAGTTGTTTGCCGCCTACGACCGGCATCGAGGATGATCACCGCCCTCATCGTCTTCTTCGCCGCACTGGTGCAATCGGCCATGGGGTTCGGTATGGCGCTGGTGGCCATGCCGCTGCTTGTTACCATCTGGGGCATCCAGACCGCGTCACCCGCCTTCGCCCTGCTGGGCGTGACGGCCACATTCATCAACGCCTTGCGGTGGCGCGGCAGCGTCACGCGGCGCGATGTGCTTTACCTGCTGGTCCCGGCGCTGGTTGGCGTGCCCATCGGGGTCTGGATTCTCAACGATGTCAACCCCGACATCGTCACCGGTTTCATGGGCGTCCTGCTCATCGTCTACGCGCTCTATTCGTTGTCGGGTCTCCGGCTGCCGCCGTTTACCTCACAGCGCTGGGCCCACGTCTTCGGCTTCTCGGCCGGCATCCTGACCGGCGCCTACAACGCCGGCGGCCCGCCCGTCGTCGTCTATGGCTCCGCCTGCGCCTGGTCGCCCGACCGGTTCAAGGCCAACATGCAGACGTTCTTCTTCGTCATGGGGGTGGTGGTCGTCGCTTCCCACGCCATCAGCAACAACCTGACGCCGGAAGTGTGGCAGATTGCGTTGTTCGCCGTGCCGGGACTGCTGCTGGGCAACTTCGCCGGGGAGCGTCTGGGCCGCTACTGTCCGCCCGAGCTTTTCCGCAAGCTGGTGCTTATTCTGTTGGTTGTGTTGGGTGTGCAGCTGCTGATCTAGACCGGGACGCTGACCGGCGAACCGAACCGTTCCAGCATGGCGTTGACTTCCTCGACGGTCGGCATGTTGTGGCCGGTGCCCAGCTTGCGCACTTTGGCCGCGCCGGTGGCGTTGGCCAGGTCGCCCAGCGGCTCCAGCTCCAGCCCCGCCAGATAGCCGTAGATGACCGACGCCGCCAGACTGTCGCCCGCGCCGGTAGCGTCCTGGGCAATGACCGGCAAGCCGGGCGCAATGTGCAGATCGTCGCCCCGCAGCAGAAAGCAGCCCGCCATACCGCGCTTGATGACCACCATCTTGCAGCCCCGCGCCAGCAGCGCCTTGGCCGAATTCACCGGGTCTTCCTCACCGGAGAGGCGGTGGGCTTCGTCTTCGGTGGCCAGCGTCACTGTGGCCATGCTCGCCGCGACGGCGTGCCAATTGTTGTCGAGGTCGGGGTTGCCGGGACCGGGATCAAAGAAGGACGGCACGCCCGCATCACGCGCGGTGCGCAGCCCATCCAGAACCATCCCTGCGATATCCTTGTTCTCCGCCCAGCCATCACAGTAGAGCGCTTCGGCGCTGCGAATCTGCTCCCGCCACGCTTCGCTCAGGGCAATGACGTGCAGATCGCCGGGGAAGCCAAGGTAGGCAGGCTCGCCGCGGTCGTCGACCAGCACATTGGCCACCGGCGTACGGCCGCCGGGGGTGACGGCCACACTGGAGACGTCGATCCCTTCCTCCACCAACCCTTCCAGCACAATTTCGCCAAACAGATCTTCGCCCACTTCGCCCATGGCCAGCACCGACAGACCGAAGCGCGAGGACATGATGGCCACGTTGCACGCGCCACCAGGGCCAAGACCCAGGTAGGAGACGCGCTGCAAATCCTTCGGCTCGATGGCCAGGCGCGGAATATGGATGCTGTAATCTGCCAGTAAGTCACCAAGTACGACGATCATTCCCACTCTCTCCTGTCTCACCGTGATGGACGCGCCGGGCGCGGCCGAATTAGCGGCGGGCGGCGGGCGGCCGTTCCTCCGCCAGAATGCGCACAAAGTCCGCGACGGTCAGGGGCGTGGCCGCCAGTCCAATCCCCTCAGCCAGCCGCACCAGCTGTGGCGGCTCCACGTTGGTCGAGGCCAGCAGCTCGTCCTGGGCCAGGATCTCCGCCGCCGGTCCTTCGCCAATGATCTGCCCCTGGGCCATGACGATGACCCGGTCGAAGTATAGCCCACAAAAATCAATGTCGTGGGTAATGGTGATGACCGTGCGCCCTTCCGCGTGCAGGCCGGCCACAATGCGGCCTACCAGCGCCACCCCCGCCGCGTCCTGGCCCATCGTCGGCTCGTCGAGAATGACGGTCGGCGTCTGCATGGCCAGCACCGAGGCCAGCGTCAGCAGTTTGCGCTGCGACGGCGTCAGGTCGTAGGGATGGGTGTCGATCTGGTCGCCCAGACCCACCAGCGCCAGCGCCTCCAGCGCCGCCGCCTCGCTTTCCTCTTTGCCCTGGCCCAGATGGCGCGGGCCAAACGCCGCCTCATCCAGCACCTTGCGCTCAACAATCTGGTCGTCGGGGTTCTGGAAGACGTAGCCGACCCGTGCGGCCGTTTGGGCCACGGTGTGGTCGCGGGTGTTCCAGTCGTCGACCCGGACGTCCCCCTCGTCGGGGCGCAGCAGACCGTTAAAATGCTTGACGAGGGTCGTCTTGCCCGCCCCGTTCTGGCCCACAATGGCCACGCGCTCGCCGTCGTTGATCTGCAGCGTCACCCCGCGCAGTGCGTGGGCCCCGCCGGGGTAGGTGAACTGGATGTTGTCGGTGCGAATGGTCATGAGAAGAACGCCACCGCCTGTTCCAGCGTGACCGGCAGCGGTCGGTCTGCGGGGACCAGTCCCTCGGCCTGGGCGGCGGCGGCGGCCTGGGTGTAGCGCGTCGGCTCCATGCCCCAGCTCATCATATCGCGCGAGGCGAGGATGCTCACCGGCTCACCGTCGGCCACAATCTGACCGGCGTCCAGCACCAGCACCCGGTCGGCAAACTCGGCGATCCACTCCAGCTTGTGCTCGGCCAAAACGACGGTCGTGGAGCCTTGCTCCACCAGTCCGCGCAGGACGCTGAACACCTCGCGCGAGCCGATGGGATCAAGCTGGGAGGTCGGCTCGTCCAGCACCAGCACCTGCGGCTCCATGACCAGCACGGAGGCGATGGCCAGCCGCTGCTGCTGCCCGCCGGACAGCCCATACGGCGAGCGGTCAGCCAGCTCCGTCAGGTTGGTCACCTCCATGACAGCGTCAATCCGGGCCAGCATCTCATCCGGGGGCACGCCAGTGTTCTCCAGCCCGAAGGCGATCTCGTCCCGCACAGTGAAGCGCGCGCCGGTGATCTGGTTGAACGGGTTGGAAAAAACGAGGCCGACCGTGCCGGACAGCTCGGCAATGGACAGCTCGACAACATCGACCCCGGCGGCCGTAATGCCGCCGCTCAGCGTGCCGCGATAGAACTCTGGCACGAACCCCGCCAACGCCAGACAGAACGTGGACTTGCCCGCCCCGTTCGCCCCCACCACGGCGCACATCTGCCCTTCGGGGATGGCGACGTTGAGTTCCCGGAGCGCGGGCGTTTCCGTGCGCGGGTAGTTGTAGGTGACGTTGGTGAGTTCGATCATGCGGGCCTGTGTCGTGGTGGGGCGCTAGGTGATGAAGAACTGGGCAATGCGCCAGACGATGACCGCCACGACCAGCAGGAGCAGCGCCCAGCGCAGCACCCGCTCGGCCGTTGTGTCGTGCAGCTCCAGCAGGCTGGTCTTGGGACTGTCCTTGCCAAAGCCGCGCACTTCCAGGGCGATGGCCCGCTCCTCAATGTCGACAATGCTGCCCAGGATGAGCGGCTGCACCAGCGGGAACAGTGCCTTGATGCGCACGCCCAGTCCGCCTTCCGTCTCCAGCCCGCGCGACCGCTGGGCGTCGAGGATGGTGTTGGCCTTGGCCTGGAAGCGGGGCACGATCTGCATGGCCGACAGCACCACGTAGGAGATGCTGTAGGGCACGCCCCGCTCCGTCAGCGCCAGCATGAGCATGTCGGGCCGGGTGGTGTAGGTCAGCAGCAGGAAGCTGGCCATGATGAGGGCGATGCGCCCCGTGCTGCTGAGGGCAAAGAGGATGCCTTCTTCCTTAAAGGAGATCGGTCCCAGCTCCAGCACCGGCGTGCCGCCGGGCCAGATCAGGCCGCGGATGAGCAGCAGCGAGATGGCATACGGCAGGGCAATCTTCAGCGTGGAAGACGCCACCGGCCCCAGCACGCCGGACCAGAGCGCCAGCGGCACAATGACCAGCAGCAGCAGGAAGTACGGCGTCCACATGCCCGGCAGCGCAAAGCCCAGCACCATCGTCACCATCGTTATGGTGATGTTGGTCAGCGGGTGCAGACGGTGCATCCCGCTATCATGCGGGATGTACATGCCGTATTTGGTCGTCAAGAGCGCGTCAAACCGCTGCTAGGTCAGGCTTTCGGCGCGGGAGAAGCGATCCAGGAAGCGGTCGGGCAGGGCCTGGATGATCAGCCACACGATGAAGAATGAGACAGTCTTGTCGACGAGGTCGACTGCCAGACTCTGGCCGAAGGCGCACAGCTCGATGCCGCCGCCAGCCGCCAGACACGCACCGGTGATCAGGTCGGTGCCCGCGCCCGTGAAGCCGCCAAAGACGAGTATCGTGATGGGGGCCGACAACAGCGAAGCCACCAGCCCGGTGATCAGACCGGCGAGGATGGCCTGCCACCAGGTGCGGAACCAGCCGTAGTAGGCAAAGACGCCGGCCAGCGCACCGATGACGGCCGCCACGCCTGCGTACCAGCCATACGCCGGATTGCCCAGCGCAATCCAGACGATGTTAGACAGGAAGCCAGTCAGCGCGCCCACCCACGGGCCGGCCACTGCACCAGCAAAAATGGTGCCAATCGAGTCCAGATATACAAAAGGAACCCGAAGCTGGAATACGATCGTGCCGATCGCGATGTTGATGGCAATGGCCACCGGAATCATCACGAGCGCGATGGTATTGAAATCTTTCTTGATGCGTTCCATCGTGTCTCCTCCTGGCTTCTCGCCCGACATGTTCGCAAGCGCCGCACGAACAACCAGTTACCGTAAAATCGCCAATGAATGAGTGCCGGGTCACATCAGGCAACCCGCAGGCAAAATTGTACGTGAAATGCATCACTTGTCCAACGCACGGCCTTTCCGACGATATTGGCGACGATCAGGACCAAGGTCGTGGTTCTCGCGGAGAAAAGGTGTTTGATCCGCGCCTGGAAAGTGCTATTATTGTGAATAAGGCGTTAACGCCTTCGAGGTTCTGCCTTGGATTACTAGATTATGGTTCTTTTGCACTGTGTTACAGAAGGCGGTATTCGTTGACCACTTGGCAACGGCCGTTACAACAATCACATTGCCCTAGCAGCAGAAAGCGGTCCCCCCGCTCCTGCTCCTTTTCTCGTATGACAATTCACCCTGTCAATCGGGTGTCATACGAAGAGTGCGGGAATTTAAGGAGGTGATGCACAGGAGTACGCAATGATCTAGCCAGCGTCCGGGGTGCATCGTCCTGGCCCCGTCGCTTTTCCCACTGTAACCCAATAGAAGTCTGAAACAATCAGATATTTGATGGAGGAATGAGTTGTCTAAGAAAAGCAATACCAAACGAACACTGAAAGTGTTCCTTATACTGGCTCTCCTGCTGGCTACGGCGTCGGTCGCCTTTGGCCAGGGAGAAGCCCCCGGCACCCAGCGCGCTGATCGCGCCGATTATAATCGCGCCATGCCGGGCGAAATCGCGGGCTCCAAGCTCGACGCACCGGTCAGCCTCGATAGCAGCATTCTGCTTGGCGGACTGCACAGCTCGCTGGCCAGCGCCACGGGCACGCAGCGCGTCGTTGTTCGTCTGACCAACCCGCCGGTGGCAGCCGCCGCCGCTGCTGGCGCCGACAGCGCCGGCATGGCTCTGGCTTCTGACGCAGCCGTCACGCAGCAAAGCACCGTCATCGCCAATGCATACGCCCTGGACCCCAACGCGGAAGTCCTGGCCACCATGCAGCTGGCCCTGAACGCGGTCATCATGCGTATCGACGCTTCTGCGTTGGACGCCCTGGCCAACAACCCGGACGTTGAGTCCGTGAACCCGGTCGTTGACTACCAGATGGACCTGTCTGAGACCGTCCCCTACATCGGCGCGTCCGATGTGCAGGCGATGGGCTACGACGGCTCCGGTGTCAAGGTCGCCGTTCTGGATAGCGGTATCGACTACACCCACGCCAATCTGGGCGGTTCGGGCAGTGTCGAAGAGTACAACAACAACGACCCCAATATTATTGAGCCGGGCACCTTCCCAACCGCCAAGGTTGTGGGTGGCTATGACTTCACCGGTTCCGTGTGGCCCGATGGCCCCGAAGCGCCGGATCCCGATCCGCTGGATGACGGCCCCGAGGCCGGACACGGCACGCATGTAGCCGACATCATCGGTGGTCTGGGTGGCGTAGCCCCCGGCGTCGAGTTGTACGGCGTCAAGGTTTGCTCCTCAGTCAGCACGTCCTGCTCCGGCATCGCCCTGCTGCAAGGCATGGAATGGTCGCTGGACCCGAATGGTGATGGCGACCTGAGCGACCGCATGGACATTGTCAATATGTCCCTGGGCGCCAACATGGGCAACCCGGTTGTTGACGACCTCTCCTTTGCGGTCGACAATGCCAGCGCCCTGGGCCTGCTGTCCGTTACGTCCGCCGGCAACGGCGCTGACATCCCCTACATCCTGGGTACGCCTGCTTCGTCGCTGACGTCGCTGTCCGTGGCCCAGACGCAGGTTCCGTCGGCCGTTCAGCCGCTGATGGAAGTAACTGCGCCAGAAGCGATCGCCGGCACCTACGCCGCTGTCTTCCAGCCGTGGTCGGTTCCGCTGTCTGAGACGGGTCTGATCCAGGGCCTGGTGCAGTACGGTGACACCGATGGTGACAACCAGAACGGTTGTGCGCCGTATGATGGTGACATGACCGGCCTGATTGTTCTGGCCGACCGTGGCGCCTGTAACTTCACGCTCAAGATCCAGAACATCGGCGACGCCGGTGGCGTCGCCGGTATCATCGGCCTCGTTGCTCCTGGTGGCGCGTTCTCCGGTGGCGATGGTGGCGACCCGGTCAGCATCCCTGGCTTCATGATCGACCAGGCTGACTCCAACGCCCTCAAGTCCGGTCTGCCCGACACGTTTGTCGTGTTCGACCCGGCCCAGGGTATCCCGTTGGTCCAGCACATGGTTGGCTCATCCTCGCGTGGTCCGAGCTCCGTCTACAACAACTTTGGTGTTGACATTGGCGCCCCCGGCGCGTCTGTCTCCGCCATTGCCGGCAGCGGCACGGGCGAAGGTCCGTTCGGCGGCACCTCTGGCGCTTCGCCAATGGTCGCCGGTGCAGCTGCTCTGGTTATGGATGCGTACCCGGATCGTAACTGGGCCCAGGTGAAAGCTGTTCTGATGAATACGGCTGAGACCGACATCATGAACGAGCCTGAGTTCTTCGGTGGCGAACTGGCCCCGATCAGCCGCATCGGTGGTGGCGAAGTGCGCGTCGACCAAGCCGTCAACTCCTCGTTGGCTGCCTGGGACCGCACCGCCCTGACCGGTGGACTGTCGTTCGGCATGCATGATGTGACTGATCAGGCAACCCTGGTCCGTCGTGTCGTCATTGAGAACTACTCCAACAACGACGTCACACTGCGCAGTGAAGTTGATTTCCGCTTCGATAACGATACGGGCGGCGAAGTTCGCCTCTCCGTGCCGTCATGGTTTGTGGTGCCGTCCAACGGCAGCGTCTCCTTCCCGGTTCATATGTTCATTCGCCAGACGGGCGGCCGCACGCTGCATCCGTGGGAAATGAACAGCGGCTCCGGTGGCGCAGACGCCAGCCTGCTCACCTTCAATGAGTACGATGGCTACATCCACTTCATCGACGCCAGCGACTCCGACAACGCGATCCACATGCCGTGGCACGTGCTGCCGCGCGGCGCCGGCGATGTTCAGTACGGCGTGCAGCAGAACGGTTTCTCGTGGGTCCGTAACATGGGCCGCACCGCGACCTTCATCGACACCTACTCACTGATTGGCACGAGCCCCGACATGGCCCCAGGCGCCCCCGGCAGCCAGGAGCAGCGTCCGGACTTCCGTTACATCGGTGTCCAGACCTACCCGGTTCCGGCCGGCTTCTGTGGTCCTGAGGATTCGTTCGTGATGTCCTTTGCGGTCAACACGTGGGAACGCCAGACGGTGCCCGGTCCGTTCAGCTTCGAGTTTGAGCTCGACACGACCGGCGACGGCGTGGCCGACTACGTCGTCCTGAACCGTGACTTCACGCTCAACAACGTGACCGACGGCCGCAACCTGACCTGGGTTGTCGACCTGGCCACGGGCGACGCGGGCGCGTTCTTCTTCACGACCTTCTACACCAACAGCGCCAACACTGTGTTGACGTTCTGCGGTGACCAGATTGGTCTGAATGCGAGCGACTTCTTCGTCACCTCGATGGGCGTGGACGCCTTTGCCAACGACTTCTACTATGGCGGTCCTGGCGATGAGATCCTCGGCATGAACGTTGTGCCGCTGGGCGAGCGTTACTTCACGATCTTCGAGAACGGCGACGCCGGCTTCACCGAGCTTCCGGCTCGTTCCAGCAAGCTGGGCTTCTTTGTCCTGGACTTCGGCGACCAGCTGAATGCGACCGAAACCGGTTTGCTGTGGCTCTACGGCCCCGGCGCCATGGAAGGCTACGAAGCCAAGGCCTGGATGCTCCAGAACTAACCCGACTCCGATCGGGATGATGGTAGGGACGGAGGTAAGAAAGCGAAACCGAACGTTGTCTCTTTAGTAGAGCAGCACAGGCTCATCTTTCTTCCTCCTCCTTACTCGGAAAGCGCCGTACCCTGACTCAGGGTGCGGCGCTTTTTGTTATGGGAGCGGCGTGGTGTCGTGGGTACCCGGCGACCTTGATCGACGGCTGTCCGCACGGCGTATAATACGGGCATGTATACCGAACCAACCGACCCAATCACCCCGCTCTGGGAGTACAGCAATCCGGCCGCCAGCGAACAGCGCTTCCGCGACCTGTTCCCCACCGTGACCGGCGCCGACCTGCGGCTGCAGGTGCTGACCCAGATCGCCCGCGCCCAGGGATTGCAGCGCCACTTTGCGGCGGCCGCTGCCACATTGGATGAGGTGGCGGCTCAGCTGCCGGAGCGTCCGGCCACCGCCCATGTTCGTTACGAGCTGGAACGCGGCCGCCTGCTGAACAGTTCCGGTAGTCCGGAGGAGGCCATGCCCCACTTCCACCGGGCACTGGAGCTGGCAGAGCAGACGGGGGAGGATGGACTGGCGGTTGACGCGGCCCACATGATCGCCATCGCCTCGCCGCCGGAGGAGACCCTGGCCTGGAATTTGCGAGCGCTGGAGATGTCGCTGGCCAGTGACAATCCGGCTGCCCGGCGCTGGCAAGGGTCGCTGCTCAACAATATCGGCTGGACCTACCACGCTGCAGGCGACTACGAACGCGCGTTTACTTACCTGGAGCAAGCACGCGAATTTCGCCGCAAGCACGGCCCCGATGACGAGTACCGGATTGCTCGCTGGTGCGTGGCCCGTGTGCGGCGCGACCTCGGCCAGACGGGCCTGGCGCTGGCCGAACAGCGCGTGCTTATGGCGGAGTATGAGGCGTTAGGCGAACCGTCGGGCTATGTGTTCGAGGAAATGGGCGAGTGTCTGGCCGCGCAGGGCAACCTGGCGAGCGCTGCCCCCTACTACGCTCGCGCCTTTGAACTCCTATCGACCGATTCGTGGCTGGTGGCCAACGAAGCAACGCGCCTGGAACGACTGCGGGTGCTGGGAGAGCGTATCGACGAGAAGGAGTAGAAGACGAGCTTCTGCAGTCGACCCGATTCCGACTGCTATCCTCCCGTTGTGGTTTGTGTGGCTTGCGCCAACGCCTGGCCCAAATCAGCCACAATGTCGTCAATATGCTCCAGCCCGACGGAGACGCGCACCAGACCCGGCGTGATGCCCGCGGCGAGCTGCTCGTCGGCCGTCAACGTGCTGTGAGTGGTGGAGGCCGGGTGGGTGACGATGGTGCGCACGTCGCCCAGATTGGCCACGATGTCGCACATGACCAGCGCGTCTAGGAAGCGCTGCCCGCTCGCCAACCCGCCCGCCAGCTCAAAGGTGACAATGCCGCCCCCGGCCGACATCTGGCGGGTGGCCAGTTCGTGCTGCGGGTGGGAGGGAAGGAACGGGTAGCGCACGGAGGCGATCTGCGGCTGCGCTTCCAGCCAGCCGGCCAGCGCCAGCGCGTTGGCGCTGTGCTGGGCCATCCGCAGCGGCAGCAGCTCCAGCGCCTGGCTCGTCAGCCACGCATTGAACGGCGACATCGTCGGGCCGGTCTGGTGGGCAAAGCGGATCAGCTCATCCATGACGAACTGCTCGCCGACAATTGCCCCGCCGATGGTGCGTCCCTGGCCGTCGAGAAATTTCGTTGTGGAGTGGACCACGAGGTCAGCCCCATGCTCAATCGGCCGCTGCAGCGCGGGCGTGGCGAACGTGTTGTCGACTACCAGCACGACGTCGCGCTCCCGGCAGAGGGCGCTGACAGCCGCGATATCGACCAGCGCCAACCCCGGATTGGACGGTGTCTCGACGATGCAAAGGCGCGTCTCTGGCCGGAACAGCGCCGCCCACGAGGCCACGTCATCCGGCTCACCGTAGCTGTGGCTGATGCCCCAGCGCGGCAGCACGCCGGTCAGAATCTGGTGCGTCGCCCCGAAAATGGCTCGCGCGGCGACAACATGGTCACCGCTGTTGAGCAGCCCGGCCAACACGGTGAAGATGGCGGCCATGCCGGAGGCCACTGCCAGCCCCGCTTCCGCCCCTTCGAGGGCGCAAAGCCGCTCCGTCAGTTCGTCGGTGTTGGGGTTCTCCCAGCGCGAATAGACGTAGCCCGGCTTATCACCGCTGTAGACGGTGCGAGCCTGTTCAGCGTTCTCGAAGTAGAAGCCGGAGGCCATGTAGAGTGGCGTAAGCTGTTCGCGGTTGGCGGTAGCGGTCGCCCGCGTGCGGATGGTTCTGGTTTCCATGTGGTCAGAGTGGTTCATTGCGTCTTCTCCTGCGGCCACGAGACAGCCCGGGCCGAACTAATTCGACCAGTTATACCCCCGGCCCCGCGTCAATGCGACTGTGGGAACGGCCTCGCCGGGGTATTGCGCCAGACGGCAAGGGACACCGGACGATGGGACTGGCATCATCTGCCAGCCCCGTACTTTTTGGGCAGTTGGAATCGGACAGCTAGAACAGCCTGAGGGAGTCGGCCGGCTGGGACGCATCGCCGGTCAATGTGACACCGACTTCGTGAATCAAGTCGTGGAGATGAGCATTGGTCGTCGGCTCGGTCACGCGTTCCAGGGCGGCGATCAGTTCGCCACGCAGCTCGCGCAGCACCGTCCGCGCGGCGTTGCGGAAGTCGGTCCCCTGTCCCGACGACATCAACATATCCAGTAAGTCGGCTGGAATGCCCATCGCGGCGATCATTTGCAGCATCATCGGGTCGACCGAGGACTCATACGCCGCCAGCAGCTCCTTCATCTTGCTCACGTAATGGCGCTGCGCCGACCGCATGATCGGGTCGATAACCGGCTGCGGAGTCGCCAGCTCGGCAAACAGCCCACTCTGGACATCACCCAGATACTCCGCAACCGGGTACGCCTTCTCCGGCTCAAGAATGGCCGCGTCCTCAAACTGCTTGTAGACCACCCCGGCCAACATGCTGTCGAGCACGGCGTTCTGGCTGTCCATCACCGGCTTGATGGCATTGAACGGCTGGATGCGATTGACGATATCGGGGCGCAAGAACGGCCCGGCCCGACGAATGTTGTCCAGCAGGAACGCCGCAATCTCGCGCTGGCGCTCGGCGGGCACGCGCTCGAACGACTCCGACTCCGGGTCCAGCGTCCGCCGCTCGACTACGCCGCCCAGCTCCTTGGCCGCGCTGACCAGCCATGTCGTGCGATTGGCCAGAATCCCCCGGTACATGCTCGACAGCAGGTCGTAGTCGCCGCGCTCTCGCGTGGTCGCCGCCACCAGGAAGGTCAGCATCCGCTCCAGATTGGCGATGCCCAGTTCAGCCGACTCGATCCGGTCTGCGCCGATGTTCTCCGTCAGCACGGTGGGGTCGAAGGTGGCGGTCGCGTCCTCGCCGCCAAACTGAAGCTCCGGATTGTCCTTCACGACCGCCGCCCAGTCGGACAGGGTCGTGACTTCGTCGTCGGGTGTGGCTGCGTCCGGGATCGGCCGGTAGCCCCAGTTGATAGCAAAGTAGTCGTAGGGGCCGAGCCGGGGCAGCAGTCGCTCCACGCCGTCCTCCGGCTGGGCGACGTAGTTGAGACGGCCGTAGGACATGATCGACGCCACCGGCCCGTGTTCGTCGGCGAACGCCGGGTCGCGCAGCTGGGCAGTGGTGTACGCCTGGCTGGCCCGGTGGTTGTGGCGCAGGCCAATGGAGTGGCCCACCTCATGACAGACAATGTAGCGGATCATCTCGCCCAGCCGCTCGTCCGGCAGCGGCAGCTTCTGGGCGCGCTCGTCCACGGCGCTGACCTGCGTGAAGTACCATTGCTGGGCGATTTTCAGCACATCGTCCCAGAACAGCACGTGGGCCGACAGAATCTCGCCGGTGCGCGGGTCAGCCAGATGCGGCCCCATGGCGTTGGGGAACGGCTGCGGCACCCAGCGAATGACGGAGTAGCGGGCGTCAGCCGGGTCCCACTCCGGGTCTTCCTCCACCGTGGGCGCGTCGTGGGCGAAAATGGCGTTGCTGAACCCCGCCGACTCAAACGCCGGCTGCCAATCCTCCACGCCCTGGCGCACGTAGGGCCGCCACTTGGACGGAATTTCCGGCGGCAGATAGAAGATGATCGGCTTCACCGGATCGGACACGTCCGCGTCCGGATCGGCCTTTTCCAGCCGGTAGCGGGAGATGATCTGCCGACGGACGATGCCGGGGTCGTCATCCTGGCTGACCACGCCAAACTCCGTGGCAAAGTAGCCGACGCGCGGGTCGGTGTAGCGCGGTTTCATCTTCGGGTCGGGCAGCTTCAGCAGACTGTGGACGACGCCCACTGTGGCCGCGCTGCTGGCTCCCGCCGCCAACGTGAACGTCAGCAACGTGTGGAGCAGCAGATTCTCCGGGCCGGTGACAACACGGTCGACCCGACTGCGCAGCGGGTCGGCGGCCACCGCCGGGTAGCCGGCCACTTTGAGGACCGTGCCCGCATCAAACTCCATCTTGTTGCTGAGGAAAAAGAGCGTCATGTCGATGACGGCCGCACCGTCTTCGCCCTCGGCCGCAATTGGAAAGCTGTAGAGGATGCTGGGCAGGGCAACCGATTCGATAAACCGCTGCTCGGCCGCCCGCTGCTCGTTGTCGGCCAGACCGAAGGCAGGCCGGAACCGCAGCGTGTCGGTTCGGTCGCGCACGAAGATGCTGTTTTCGTACCGCTCCCAGCGCACGTAGCGGGTGCCCAGGGCGCGAGGGTTGGCGGCCACGCCGGCGGGTAAGTCGCTAAACTCCGCGTACCAGAGCATGTCGACGCCCAGGCTTTCGGGCGCCAACTCAAAATACCAGTTGGGGCCAACCTTGTGGACGCTAATCAGCCCTTTCTGGGTCACCGCTTCGTCGGTGATCACCTCGTGATATGGCTTTGGTTCCGCGGCTGCCGGCGGCTTGGCGGTAGGTGGCGGGCTGTCGACGGCGGCCGATTCGGGCAAGGATTCGGGCGTGGTTTCGGGCATAGCCTCGGGGGCAGGCTTGTCGGTCATCAATCGGCACTCCTTGCGGCGGAATGGGCCGCAGGCGTGATATTAGCAAGAAGCACAGGAGGTCACCACCGACCGGCAGTGTTGATGGTGATGAAGTGGCTGCGGGTGGAGTTGAACTGGGCGACATCAATCGGAACGGGTGCGCCTGTTCGTGGTAATATGATACCGCCTTCACTTGTCCGACTCAGCTGGAGGGGCTTATGCCACACATTACGGTGAACAATGTCAGTCTGTACTACGAATGGCACGGCGAGGGCAAAGAAGTTCTCGTTCTCAACAACGGTGTCATCGCCAATACCGGGACATGGACAGCCTTCCAGGTGCCGGCGTTTGCACCCCACTGCCGCGTGCTCCTGTACGACATGCGCGGTCAGGGGCAATCGCAGAAGTGGGCGAAGGGCGACCCGCCCTACACCTGGGGCGACCACGCCGATGACCTCGCCGCCCTGCTCGACGCCCTGGATGTGGACAGCGCCCACATCGGCGGTATCTCCTACGGCGGCGAGCTGACGCTGGTCTTCGCCCTGCGCTACCCGGAGCGCTGCCGCAAGCTCATCGTGGCCGACGCGGTCAGCCATGTGGAGCCGCAGCTTGAGGCCATCATCGACAGCTGGGCCCGCCTGGCCGCGCTGGGCGACCCGGAGCTGTTCTACCGCTCGACGTGGTATTGGAACTTCAGCGAGGCGTTCTTTGCCAAACAGTACGACTTTCTACTCAGCCGTGTGGCGGCCGCCAGCGGGCTGCACCTGCCGTCGGTGGAACAGCTGTGTCGCTGCTTCCTGACCCTCGACATCACCGACCGGCTGGGCGAGATTCAGCAGCCGGCCTGTGTCATTGTGGGCGAGAAGGATTTGCTCAAGCCGGTCCACTACTCGGAAACCATTGCAACGGCCCTGCCCGACGCCACACTCCACATCCTGCCCGGCGCGGGCCACGCCTCGTTCTGGGAAGCGGCCGAAGCATTCAATCGGATAGGTCTCTGGACTTCCTGAATCAAGCAACCTGATCGCAGGCCGTTGGATTCCGGTTCCGACCGCAGCTACAATGGTGGTGCGGTGGATGTGCCGCCGCCGTTCCCACCCCACCTACAGGAGAGCGCCATGCAGTTCAAGACCATCATCGAACCGTTCCGCATCAAAACCGTCGAGCCGATCCGCCAGACCACCCGCGACGAACGGGAGCAGCTCTTGCAGGAGGCGGGCTACAACCTGTTCCTGCTCAAGGCCGAGGATGTGCTGATCGACCTGCTGACCGACTCCGGCACAGGCGCGATGTCGTCGGCGCAGTGGGCGGGCATGATGCTGGGCGATGAATCTATGCCGGGGCGCGGTCGTTTTACAAGTTTGAAGACGGCGGTGCAGCGATATCACCGGCCTCAAAGCACGTCATCCCCACCCACCAGGGCCGGGCCGCCGAGCGCATCCTGTTCGGCGCGCTGCTCAAACCGGGCGACATCGTGCCCAACAACACCCACTTCGACACCACCCGCGCCAACGTCGAATATCGCGGCGCGACCGCGCTCGACATCCCCATCCCCGAAGGCCGCAACCCGGCGCTGATCCGCCCCTTCAAGGGCAACATCGATCTGGCCGCGCTGGAACAGACGTCTGGTCGACAATCCGGGCCACGTGCCGCTGGCGATGATCACCGTCACCAACAACTCCGGCGGCGGCCAGCCGGTCAGCATGGCCAACATCCGCGCCGCCAGCGAGATTTGCCGCCGGCATGGCGTGCCGTTCTTCCTCGACGCCTGCCGCTTTGCCGAAAACGCCTGGTTCATCAAGCAGCGCGAGGAAGGCTACGCCGACAAGACGCCGCTGGAGATCGCCCAGGAGATGTTCAGCTACGCCGATGGCTGCACGATGAGCGCCAAAAAGGACGGCATGGCCAACATCGGCGGCTTTCTGGCCCTCAACGACGACGACCTGGCCGCAGCAATGCAAGAACGATGCTCATCCTGACCGAAGGCTTCCCCACCTACGGCGGGCTGGCCGGCTATGATCTGGAAGCCATTGCCGTCGGGCTGGACGAAGTGCTGCACGAGGATTATTTGCACTACCGCATCCGCTCCGTCGCCTATCTGGGCGACATCTTGACCGCCAGCCGGTGTGCCCATCGTGCAGCCGCCCGGCGGCCACGCCATCTACATCGACGCCAAAGCGCATGCTGCCCCACATCCCGCAGAGCGAATATCCGGCCTGGGCGCTGTCGCTGGCGCTCTATCTGGAAGGCGGCATCCGCTCGGTGGAGATTGGCTCGGTGATGTTTGGCCGCCAGCCGGACGGCAGCGAAAAACCGGCGGCGATGGAGCTGGTGCGCCTGGCCTTCCCGCGCCGCGTCTACACGCAAAGCCACGTCGATTATCTGGCCGAGGTGATCCTGCACGTCAACAGCATGAAGGAGCGCATTCGTGGGCTGGAGATCGCCAGCGCCCCGCCCACGCTGCGCCACTTCTCGGCCCGGCTTGCTCCGGCGCATGGGGGGCTGCTAGCCGTGTAGTGCCCTGCAAGAACAGGTACGCACCCGGCCCGGACTGGTGGTCTGCGTCGCCAATTAGTCTACCAGCAGCCCATTACCCCACTGTCAGGACAAAATAGAAGAAGGGGATCTATATAATACTAATAGCTATTTAGATCCCCATACTCCTATATATTCTATTTGTTCCTGAGGGTGGGGTCCTTTTGACAAGAGCCCAATCGGCCACGATCGCCCGGCGCCGGGTCTGGCTTTCTCTAACGCGAAAACGCCTGGTGCGCGTCGATCTTCCCCGCCGCCACCGCCTCCTCCAGGTAGTAGGTGACGTTGCGGCGCTTGAAGTAGAGCGCGGCGTAGTTGCGCTGCTGCTGCGTGCCCTCGAACAGATAGTGGCGCAGCCGGGCGCGGCCGTCTTTCGTCTCCACCAGACCCAGCGCATAGTCGACCAGACGGCTGGTGCCCAGATCGTCGGTCTGGAGTGCCAGCATCAGCGTGTCGATATCGGCCGGCTGCCCGGACGTACCAAGCGCGACGTACTGCGCGTAACGGTCGTTGTACTGGGTCTGGTTCATCATCTTTTCACCTCAACTCGTTTCAGTTAGGCCGGGTGGAAACGGCTGTTCCGCTCGCATCCACCCGGCATTGTCAGACAGTCTCTTTCAAGAAAAACGGCAGCGAATACGGTGTCGTCTCAGTCAGCGTATGTCCCACGCCGGGGAGCAGGACCACGTGTAGATCCGGCAGCAGCGCCTCCAGCCGGGCGGCGATCTTGACCTCATCGCGCAGGGCGTCTTCCTCGCCGCCAACAAACAGGACGGGCATCGTCAGCCGGGCCAGTTCTTCGTCGCTGAACAGCGGCAGTGCGCCGACGCGCGGCTTGAACTCAGTCATGATGAGCGTCAGGTAGTCATCCAGCTCCGGCGGCAGTTCTGTGTCGCCAATCACCAATCGCTTGAGTGGTTCAATGCCCCGCTTGCCCAGGAGCGTCAGCCCAACCGCTCGCAGCAGGAACGACGTCCGGTCGGCCACGACGCCACCGGGTGCCAGCAGCACCAACCGCTCCACACGTTCCGGCCAGAGTGTGGCGAAACACAGCGCCGTCCAGCCGCCTTGCGAGAGACCGAGCAGGGTCGCCCGCTCAACGCTCAGCCCGTCGAGCACATCAGCCAGCCAGTCGCCAAACGCGGGGCCATCCCAGGGCGGTCGGGTGGCAGCGCTCTTGCCCGGTTCGCCCACCAGATCGACCGCATAGAGTCGGAAGTGAGGAGCATACACCCGCGCATCGGCCGCCCAGACAGCCGAATTTGATCCTGCCCCATGCAGCAGGACGAGCGGCTCTGCCTGCAGATCACCGGCGACGATGACGGCCGTGTCGCCATAGCGCGTCGGGACCGTCACGATCTCGTGTGGTGGCCAATGCGCGGCCAGCGCGTGATCATAGCCATCCATGATGGCCGCCTGACCGCCGGTTGACTTGTAGATCGATTCGGTACGCATCTTGCACACTCCTCACTGGTGGACCGCTCTCGGCCCAGGGACAACAAAAAAGGACACGGGGTTGCCGTGTCCTTGTAGAAAACTGGTTGGTGTCTAGCTAACGATGGTCAATCAGGCGCCAACAACCCTCCTACGCCGCCACGGCGTGGGTTGCAAATCAGGGCACGCATCAGCGCGCAGGACGATCAGTTGACACATCATCATAACGACACAAGGATAACACGGGCGGCACGGCGGATCAAGCACCATTGCAGCGATCATGTTTTCTGCAAGATGGCCACATACCCCGGCCCCGCCGAGTCAATCGTGCGGGCCACCCTCCAGCCGGTGCCGGAGACGATCGCCTCCATTTCCGGACGCGAGACAAAGAGGTAGTCGAACCAGGGGCCAATTGCCCGGCGGAAGCGGATGCGGAGGCGCGTCTGTCCCGGCAGGCGGCCCCGCTCCCTGTTCTGTTCATGGTACGCATGGTGGGCCGGATTGTCGGTCTGGTAGGGGTCCATCGACACAGCCAGATTCCGCGCCGCCGGGCGTCGTCATCGCCTTCCAGCGGCGGAGCAACCAGCGCGCTCGCGCAGGCGAACCAAACAGGCCGAAGTTGTTGCCGAACATGACGATGGTATCGAACTGGCCCAGATGCTTGCCGGTTTCGGTGATCGACATCAGGCGCGCATCGGCCACGCCACGCTGCCGGCAAACTTCGATGGCCAGGGGCGAGTTATCAATGCCGACGACCTCGCGGCCTTCTTCTAGCAAATACAGGGCCACCCGCCCCGCCCCACAGCCTACGTCCAGCACGCGACCCCGAGCGCCAGTGATAGCGTCCCGTTCGAGGTCGGGCCACTCCTCATACGGGTAGAAATAGAACGACGGCCCGGCAGAGATATCGACGTAGTTGTCTTCGCGCTCAACGATCTCGACCGCGCCAGTTTCGCCCTGCCAGAACGCGTAGATCTCCTGTCCATAGGCATCCCACGGCTCAAACAAAGGCGTCTCTTCGCTATTCATTGCATACCTCCACACGGGCCACTCTGTGACTCCGATCTGCTGCTCAGCTAATCATCCGCCCCAGCAACTCCTTCACAAACTTGACCGCCACGGCGGCCGTCATGCCGCTCAGATCGCGGACCGGATTGTACTCCACAATATCGGCCCCCATTATCGGGCCGGGCAGCGTGTGGATGAGATCGAGCACCTCCCGCGTCGTCAGCCCACCCGGCTCGTGGTGGCTGACGCCGGGGGCGAACGCCGGGTCCAGCCCGTCGAGGTCGAGCGAAAGGTAGACCGGGCCGTCGATAACAGGGCGCTCGTCGCGCCCCCAGGCGGCCATGTCGATCATCTCCACGCCGAACCGCTCCGCCTGCGCCTGCTGGTGGGCGTTGAGCGTGCGGATGCCTACCTGCACCAGCCGCGCCGCCAGCCCGTCTTCCATGATGCGGGCGAACGGGCAGGCGTGGGAATAGCGGTTGCCGTCCAGCTCGTCGTACAGGTCGGGGTGGGCGTCGATGTGGAGGATGGTCAGCGGTTCGCGGGCGGCCGTCGCCCGGACGACCGGGTACGTCACGGAGTGGTCACCGCCCAGCACCAGCACGCGGAGGCCCTGCTCCCACAGCGCAGAAACGGCCGCGGTGATGGCGGGCGCGTCCCCCGGCTGCGGCGGCACGACTACATCGCCCGCGTCGATCCAGCCGCCTTCGTTCAGATCGACGCCCCGTTCGGTGGTCATGTTGCCGCTGCCGTTGTGGAGCGTCTCGCGGATGCGGGTTGGGGCCAGCGCCGCACCGCGCAGGAAGGAGCTGTTGGCGTCGTGAGGTGCGCCCAGCAGCGCGACTTTGGCCAATGGATGCAGTGAGTCCATGTCGCTACTCCCTTTGCCCTTGCTTGGGTTGCAGCGGCCGCGCCGGGTTGCCCACTACGATCTGGTCGTCGCCCACATCTTTGGTGACGACCGCGCCCGCACCGACGATGACCCGGTCGCCCAGCGTGACGCCTGGCGACAGAATGGCGCCGCCGCCGATCCAGCAGTCGCGGCCGATGGTGATCGGTCTGGCGAACTCCGGCCCTTTGGCCCGTTCGGCCGCGTCGGTCGGGTGGGTGGCGGTGTAGATCTGGACGTTCGGTCCGAACATCGTCCGCGCCCCAATGCGCACCGGCATCACATCGAGCACGACGCAGTTGAAATTGAAGAAGACGTTCTCTTCGGTGTAGATGTTGTAGCCGTAGTCACAGTAGAACGGCGGCTCCAGCCAGATTGTCGGGTCGGCGTTGGGCAGCAGGGCGGCGAGAATCTCTCGGGCGGCGTCAGGGTCGCCGTAGTCGGTCACGTTCAAGCGGTGGGCCAGCCGCCGGGCGCGTTTGCGTTCGGCCGTCAGCTGCGGGTCGTGGGCGACATACAACTCGCCCGCCAGCATCTTCTCTTTTTCGGTGGTCATAATCTACGTCTCGTCCTGCTTCGGCCGCCACTGATTGGCGCGGCTATTGTCTTCGGCCAGCCGGGCGGTCTCTTCAACTCGTTTGGCCCGCGTCTCCGGTCGTTTGGCCTGGATGATCCATTCGAGGATACCCCGTTTGGCCGAGCGAGGGAACGCGTCCCAGTTGGTACGGGCGTTGGGGTATTGATCAAACTCGGCCGTCAGGTCGTCCGGCACCTCCAGATTCTCGACCGCATCGAGCATCGTCCACGTCCCGTCCGCTTTGGCCGCTTCGACCTTCGCCAGCCCGGCTTGGGTCATCTGACCATTGGTGATGGCTCGCTCCACCCGCTCCTTGTTCGGCCGCGACCAGCCGCTGCCACCTTTGCGCGGGGCGTAGTAGAGCATGGTGCGCGCCTCGTCCAGCTTGCGCGGCAGGCTGTCCACCCACCCCCAGCACAGCGCTTCCTCCACCGCCTCGTCGTAGGTCATGGCGGGCTTGCCGGTCGCCTTCTTGTAGCTGATCAGCCAGACGCCGTCGTCCTGCGCGTGGTGGGCCGCCAGCCAGTCGCGCCACTCGGCGCGGGTCAGGGGGTGGGTGCTGTTGGGGGGTGGATTGGTCATCGGCCTGCTCTCGCCGGCTCAATTTCCGTACAGTTCAAAATTGTCGAGGATCATCGTCTCGGTCGCATTCGGCTCGCGCAGTGTGACCGACAAGCCCAGCGTTCCGGTCGCCAGTCGATCGTCTGTCAGAAAGGCGACGAGTTCGTCGTTGATCAGCAGCGCATGCTCGGCGCCATCGACCACAACAGCCAGACGATTCGTCCCGGCCGTGTTGATGGCGGCAACGTTGGACTCCGGCAGCAGCAGCGTGTTTTGCCCTTGTTCTACCAGGCTAACCCACAACGTTTGTGTGCGGGGTCTGAGCCCAATGGAGTAGAAGCTCTGGCCATCCGGCGAAATGCGATAGTTGAAGTAGAGGTCGGCGCGACTCATCTCACTCAAGGTCAGTTCCATTTCGGTCAGGAAACTCGCTGCCTGTCGGGGCAATGGCGCAGCACACCACAGGGCAGGCTCCTCCGATTCCAGGCGCATATGGTACTGACCCTCGACGAAACCCCATTGGCACACGCCACTACCCGCCACAACTTCCTCGCCTTCCGGCCAACCGTAATCGTTGACGTCAAACGCATCGCGTACCAGAAGCGGCCGCAGGCGGGCCGTATTCAGCATCGCGGCCACATCCTGGCGAACTGCTTCTTGCTCTTCCAGTGAGGCGGCAGCCATAACCACGGAAGCTCGTGTCGGAGCCAGCACCGGGTCGGCGACGGGGGCGGATGTCTCTCCAGCCAAGCCGGGCGCTGCGGTCGTCACGACGGCCGTTGTGGCGACCACTGTTTCCGCAGCAGGCTCAGGATCGCGCTGCACCACAACGGTGAGGACGACGCCAATCAGCGTCAGCACGGCGGCCACGATTGACGCCAGGCCGGGATCGATGGACGGAAGTCGAGACTGTTTTGGTTGCGGGTCATTCATTGGGCGCCTCACCACGCTGCGATTGAGTCAGGGATGGGGCAGAAGATAGCGGAAAGACGGTGCATGATCAAGCACCACGCCCGCCGGCTGCCGCCCGGCGTGCCTACTTCCCCCGCGCCCGATACTGCAGCGCCTCCGCCAAATGGGGCGCTTCGATCTGCTCGCAGCCGGCCAGATCGGCGATGGTGCGGGCGACCTTGAGGACGCGGTGGTAGCCGCGGGCGCTCAGGCCGAGTTGGGCCATGGCGTTTTGCATCAACTGGCGGCCCGTCGGGTCGAGCGGGCAATGCTGGCGCACGTCGCCCGGCCCCATGTCGGCATTGGCGCTCAGGTCGTTCTGACCAGCGAAGCGGGCGTTCTGCCGCTCGCGGGCCGCTTCCACCCGGCCGCGCACGACGGCCGATTCTTCGCCGCGTCGTTCGGCCGTCAGCTTCTCATACGCCACGCGCGGCACTTCGACGTGCAGGTCGATCCGGTCGAGCAGCGGGCCGGAGATGCGCTTCTGGTAGCGGGTGACCATCTGGTTGGAGCAGCTGCAGGCGTGGGTCGGGTCGCCGTAGTAGCCGCACGGGCAAGGGTTCTGGGCAGCGATGAGCATGAAGTTGGCCGGGAAGGTGACGCTGCCGGTGGCCCGCGAGATCGAAATTTCCCGCGGCACGCCTTCCATCGGCTGCCGCAGCACTTCAATCAGACGCTCGCCGAACTCCGGCAGCTCGTCCAGAAAGAGCACGCCGCGGTGGGCCAACGAAATCTCGCCGGGGCGCGGCCACGCCCCGCCGCCCACCAGACCAGCGTAGCTGATGGTGTGGTGGGGGGAGCGAAACGGCCGTTCGCGGATGAGCGGCGTGTCGGGCGGCAGCATCCCGGCCACGCTGTAAATCTTCGTCGCCTCTAGCGCTTCGTCAACATTCATGCTGGGCAGGATGCTGGGCAGCGCTTTGGCGATGAGCGTCTTGCCGGAGCCGGGCGGGCCGGTCATCAGGGCGTTGTGGCCGCCGGCGGCGGCAATCTCCATCGCCCGCTTGACGTGCTCCTGGCCCATGATGTCGGCGAAGTCGGTGGCGTAGGTGGCGCTGCCGTTGAGCGACGTGGAGAGGTCGACCGTCAGCGGCTCAATCGGCCGCAGCCCGGTCAGATGGCCGACGAGGTCGGTCAGGTCGCGGACGGGGATGACGTCGATGTCGGGCATGAGCGCCGCTTCCGGGGCATCCACCTCCGGCACAAAGACGCGCTGCAAGCCGCGTTCGCGGGCCAGCGCGGCCAGGGGCAGGATGCCTTTCGTGTGGCGGGTGGTGCCGTCGAGCGACAGCTCGCCGACGAACAGCGCCCCCTCCAGCCGGTCGGGCCAGACCTGGTTGGTGGCCGCCAGCACGCCGACGGCGATGGGCAGGTCATACGCCGGGCCTTCCTTGCGCAAATCGGCCGGAGCGAGGTTGACGGTGATACGCTGGTTGCCGGGAAACTCCAGCCCGCTGTTCTTGATGGCGGCGTAGACCCGGTCGCGGCTCTCGCGGACGGCCGCATCCGGCAGCCCGACGAGCGCGAAGTACGGCTGGCCGCGGACGATATCGACTTCGACCTCGACCGGTTCCGGCTCCAGGCCGACGATGGCGCAACTGAGAATCTTGGCAAGCATAATGACCCACTGTCATTATGGCGGCCGTTGCTTACGGTCCGTCTTGCCTTCTCCGTCAGAGTTACGCGGTCTGACTAAGGCATTTCCAGCCCCCGATCCGGCCGGCTGAAGGTGTGGCACCAGGCGCAGTCGTACCCTTCTTCGCGGACGTGCTTTTCGTGCAGCTCGTAAAAGCCCTCAGCTTCTTCAGGCTCATGACATTGGGTGCAGACGGCCGATGCCGGGCCGTTCAGCTCGTAGCCCAATGCCCCAACCAGGTCCATGCGCGGAGCGTTGGCCAGACGGCTGGCTGCCCCGTCGTCGTCGTCACCGCCGCCGCCGGTGTCCGCGTGGCATGACGCGCAGGCCAGCGCCTGATCCTCGATGGCCACGCCGTGGTTGATCGTCTGGAACGTGTGGACAGGTACAAGCGTATAGCTTCCAGTCAGGCCCACCTGCTCCATGCCGGAAGCAACGGCCGCCGCGAAGTCGCCCGTGCGGAAGTAGACCTCCGTGGAGTGGGGGATCATTTGCCCGGTCGCATCATGGCGGGCCGAGATAGAGCGGTGCTCCTTAAGCGGGTAGATGCGCGCGCCGGTCGAGGCGACATCGCCCAGCGGTACACCAAACTCATACTCGCCGGCCACATTCTGTGCAGGCGACTCACCAAGCAGATAGACCTCGCTCGTGCCATCGAACCACCCATATGTGGGAATAACGTTCGTGGCACGGACCTCGCCCGGCTTCCACCCGCCCTGGCCGCCGAATGCCCCCGGCCACCACTCCGGCTCCAGCCAGTCACGCTCCAGTTCAGTGCTGACGTCTCTGGCAAAGGTCGGAATGTGGCAGGTCTGGCAGGCCACCCGTCCGGCGTGGACATCCCGTGACTCACCGTTGCGGGCGTTGTAATCATCATGGGGCCGGTCAGTGTGGCAGGTTGTGCAATCTGACGTCTCGTCACTGTCGTTGGGGCGCAGGTCCAGGCCGCGACCACTGACCCGGTGGTCGCCCGCGTCGTGGCACTCGGAACAGGTGAAATCCTCACCCTGGGGACTCATATGCACATCGGACGACAGCGGCGGACTGACCGTCACAGATGACAGATCGCCACGCTTCGCCCCGTCGCTGCCGGCCGCGTTGGCATGACAGCGCAAGCATGTCGCCCGGGTCGTTGGCCCGGCGGTCTGCGCAGCCTCCACCAGCGATATGCTCATCTTAGATTCGTCGGGCATGAAGTGGAAGCCGTTCTCATCCTCAACCGGCAGCTGAATGGTGAGCGGCTGACCCGCTTGCCCGACAGCCGGCACCGGCTCGTACGGTCCGGCGGCCTTGCGGGCGTAGTCAATCTGATGGCACAGCATGCAGTCGATGTTGTTCAGCTGGGCCGGGGTGGCATCGGCCGCCGCCTTCTGGCCGTAGCTGCTGTGGCAGCCCGCGCACGTCACGTCGCGCGAGGTGACGATGGCCCCGCAGTAGGTGTTCATGCCCCCGTCCCCCTTACCCGCCGAGCCGGGGATGTTGGGCACGTTTGGCGTTGGGCCGGACAGTTGGTAATGGACCGACCCATGCATCTCCTCAGCCTCGGTCCGGTGACAGGCCACGCAGGTCTCCGGCCCGGTATACGCGGTGATGCTCTCATGGCCACCCAGATTGGCTACCGTCCCTAGCACGGTAGGCAGGAAGAGCCTGGGTTCGCCCTGTGCACGGCCAAGGCGCACGGCCGCTACGCCAGCAACAAGCAAGGTCATCGTTATCAAGCTCGTCAAGCGAGTTCGACGGTTCATCATTGGCTCCTTTCCGGCTGTCGCCCATCACACCGCGTGTGTCATCTACTTATATAGTGACAATACCAGCCTAGAAGTAACGCCTGTCGGCGTCCAGTATCGTTAGGTACCTGTTGTGGCAAATTGCTGCGCAAGATACCGATAGAAGCAGAGACGGAAGCATCGTAGAATAGGCAGCATGAGTGACCGCAAAGGCCAACAACCCAACGAAGAGATCGAGCGCTGGACGGCCGTCGTCGAGCGCGACGAGACAGCGCGACCGGCGTTCGTCTACGCTGTGACCACCACCGGCATCTACTGCCGGGCGGGCTGTTCCTCGCGGCGGCCAAAGCGGGACAACGTGCGCTTTTTCGATGAGTGGATGGCGGCCGAGGACGCTGGATTCCGGCCCTGCAAGCGGTGCACGCCGCGCCTGCTCGACCGGCAGACCGCCCACGCCGCCGCCATCGCCCAGGCGTGCCGCCGGATGGATGAGGCGGACGATCTGGTCCCGCTCAACGATCTGGCGACGGCCGCCGGCCTCAGTCCGTTCCACTTCCACCGACTGTTCAAGCAGGTGACCGGCATCACGCCCAACGCCTACGCCCGCCAGCGCCGCGCCGAACGGCTGCGGACCACCCTACAGGAGCAACCCACAGTGACCGATGCCCTATACGACGCCGGCTACGCCAGCAGCAGCCGCATGTACGACGAAGCCGGGGAAACGCTCGGCATGGCCCCGCGCACCTATCAGCGAGGGGCGCCCGGGGAAACGATTCAGATGGCGGTCGCGCCCTGCTCGCTCGGCTATCTGGTCGTGGCGGCGACAGAGCGAGGCATTTGCCACATCGGGTTGGGCGATTCGCCGGAAGAACTGCTGGCGGCCACACAGGAGCGGTTCCCCCGGGCGACGCTGGTGGCTGGTGATGATGCGTTCAGCCAGACCGTCGCCGCTGTTGTCGTGCTGATCGACGAATCGCCGCCCTCGTTCGACCTGCCGCTCGACATTCAGGGGACGGCATTTCAGCAGCAGGTGTGGGCGGCGCTGCGGCAGATTCCGCCGGGCACGACCGCCACCTACAGCGAGATTGCGGCGGCCATCGGCAAGCCAAACGCGGTGCGCGCCGTGGCCGGGGCGTGCGCGGCCAACAAGCTGGCCGTCATCATCCCCTGCCACCGCGTCGTGCGCACCGACGGCGGGCTGGGCGGCTATCGCTGGGGCGTGGAGCGGAAAGAGGCGCTGCTGGCGCGGGAGGCGTCGGGCGACGGCCCGTAACCCAAAGCTGCGCAGCGTCTACCGATCAGTCAGCGGCAAGTACAGCTCGAACGGGAACTCATCGTGGGAGTAGACTTCCACTTTGCCCCGGGTCGTCACGTTGTCCGTCTCCGAAGACTCTCGAATGGAAAGGCTACTGTCGATCACGGCCCAATAATCGTGGATACCAACCGGCAAATCCGGCCACTCAATCTGGACCACATAGTCGGGGTCTACCCACCGACAGCCCATCACGGGACCCGTCACATTGGTGTCGACCAAGGTGTAGCCGATCAGTTGGGTCAGGTCCTCGTCCGCAAAGAAGGATACGGCAAAGGGATGGCCTGCGCTCCGCGTGCCGGCGTTGTGGAACCGGGCCGAGATCGTGGCCGCTGTCGTGTCCGCCGGATGATCGACAAAGATGCGAACGGGGGTACCTTTGCCTGCAACCAGATTGGTTGTGTTGGCCGGAGAGTGGGCCAGCCGGCGGAACGCCTTGCCCACAGGCGTCAACGCCTCTTCCGAGCCTGGCAGGAAAGTTGCGTAGTTCGGACCCAGAAGATTGCTTGAACGGCCAATGTTGAACGGCGTCATCAGACTGTACCAGAGCCAGCGCTGCACCAGACGATACCCGTCTTCAGGATAGCCGAGTTCCGGGTCGGTCGCGCTTTCCAGGAAGCGGGTCGTGCGCTCCAGATAGGCGATCACGCGCTCCGGGCACATGCACCGGCCAAACTCATCCTGCGGATGTTCGCAGCGGCAGTCGGGCTGCGGATTGGTGTACGAGCTCAGCTGGCCGAACTCTGAAATAATGAGTGGCTTGTCCTGTTCGCCGTGCTCCTTCATCCACTGGCGTATGTTCCTGACCTGCTCGCTAAAGATGCGCGCACTGTCATATTCAGCTTTGCAGTAGACATCGGGGCGCGGATCGTTTTCGGGTATATCGGGCAGACCGGGCAGCGGACACTTCAGGGGATCGCTGGCCGATGACTTGATGGCCAGTTCCGGATCAGTGCCCAGGGCAATCTTGCCGTCGGCGTAGTTGTTGTTGTGCAGCGTTCGCTCCGCGAGGATGTAGATGTGGACGTTCCACACATCAATAGGCATCTCGACCCCGTACAGCTGCTGATACGTGTCCCAAACGATGTCCAGATATTGCAGTCGACCCGGTGTGCCCATGGTGACAGAGCCTATACCTACGGTGGCCGTCGGGTCAACGCTCTTTACGAAGGTGTACGCTTCGTGATAGGCGCGAGCGTACAGCTCCGGCATGATGTTGTCCTGCTTGGTGTTGTCGATCTCGACCTCATTGCCCACCAGCCACAGTGAGCCGGGATTGTCCCGGATGATCGGAGCGATTCTGGAAAGGGGTGGCGAGAATGAATAGGAAGGGAGCCGCACCCCATCAGCGAAGTCCTGTCTCAAGCGGATAATGGGCACGAATTGGGCACTGGGCTCTTGCAGCCCGGCTACGGTGAACGTGCCGTACCAGCCGGCGCCGAGGGTGGGAATCCAGCTGTCCGACAGGTTGGCGCCCGGTACGTAACCGACGCCATAGCGGCAGTTTGTGTCCGCAACAGCGCTGGCGGCGGCGGGTGATGCGGGACTCGCCGGCCCCGGAAGCGCGAACGGCGACTCAGCCACCGCCAGGCCAGGGTCAGGGTAAGGGTCACGACCAGTGCCAAGTGCGCTGGCGATCAAAACGACATTGAGAACAAACCCCGCAGCCAGAGCCAGAGCAACCAACCCGCTCCTGAGATGGCGGGGGACACGAGCAAATCTCATAACCTGCTCCTTCGGAATACCTTGAACTTTCTGACAATCATCAACTGCAGCCAGTCGTTTGACAGCCCTCTTTCGCCGACCAGGCTGTAACGCGAATGGCCAAATCACGGAAGCAGGCGATTCGGCAAATCGTCAACCAGGTGGCAAAGACCGTTTTTTGAACGACTAGCTAAAAACAGTGCGACAAAAATCGACACGTGAACAAACTGGCAACCAGGACAATATCATGCCCACATCACAACGAACGCGCAAGGAAAAACCTGAACATTAGGTAGTGGCTCAGGTTATGGGGACGGAAGCAGGCTGCACTTCGGCCAACTCCCCAACCTGCACCGGCATCTGGCTAAAGATGAAGCCGTGGAGGGGGTAAAGGGCGTACCAGTAGAGCTGGCCAGCCAAGCCGCGGGAGGCGAAGTAGGCGGTCTGGACGAGCTTCGATTGGCCGTCTTCCGCAGGCTTGACCTCAAATTGAAGCCAGGCGCGGCCGGGCACTTTCATCTCCGCCCGCAGCCGAAGCAGGCGGTCTTCCTCCACCGCCTCCACGCGCCAGAAGTCGATGGCATCTCCGACGCGCACTTCCTGCGGGTCGCGGCGGCCCCGGCGCATCCCCACGCCGCCGACGAGGCGGTCGAGCAGGCCGCGCAGCTTCCACGCCCAGTCGAACGCCAGCCAGCCGCGCGTGCCGCCCAGACTGGTGAAGGCGCGGTACACGTCGTGGGGCGGGGCGTCGACGAGCCGTTCGCGCCGCTCGATGAACATCCCCTGCTCCAGCCGGAAGGAGGCGGGCTTCCGGTCGCCCTGGCTGCTGCTCAGCGAATCACTCCAGATCGACTCCAGGTCACCTTCACGAATACGGTCAAGCGCCCGACGAACCGAGGTCCGGTAGGTGGCGGGTTCAATGTCGGGGAACAGTCGTTGGGCCGAGGCGTCCTGCACTACCACTTCATTCCGCAGCCCTTCGATGAGCGGCTGGGCCACCGAGGACGGCACAGGCGTCACCCAGTGCACCCAGTAGGACGACAGCCGCGGCGTCAGCACCGGCACGCGAATCAGCCAACGCCTCAGACGGCGTTCTTCGCCGTAGACGGTCATCATGTCGGCGTAGGTCAGCACATCGGAACCGCCAATTTCAATCGTCTCGCCCCTGGCCTGCGGCGTTTCCAGGGCGGCGACCAGATAGGCCAGCACCTCACGGATGCCAATCGGTTGAATGCGGGTGTCGGCCCATTTGGGCACGATCATCACAGGCAGCCGCTCGGTCAGGTTGCGGATCATTTCGAATGACAGACTGCCGGAGCCGACGATGACGGCCGCCCGCAGCTCCGTCACCGGCACGCCCGATTTGCGCAGCGCGCTGCCGGTCGCGTGCCGCGAGGCGAGATGTTCCGACAGCTCCTCGGTGTCGTCGCCCAACCCGCTGAGGTAGATAATCTGCTCTACGCCGGCCTCGGTCGCCGCCTGGCCGAAGTTGCCCGCAGCCACAACGTCCCGGTCGTGGAAGTCGTCGTTGCCCGCCATGCTGTGGATGAGGTAGTAGGCGGCCGCCACGCCATCAAGCGCAGGCGGCAGCGTCTCCGGCTTGAGAACATCGCCCGTGACGATCTCGACGTCATCCTGCCAGGGACGGCCGTCGAGCCGCCCGGGGTCGCGCACAAGGACGCGCACGCGATAGCCAGCCTCCAGCAGCCGCGGCACAAGCCGTGCGCCGATGTAGCCGGTGGCGCCGGTGACGAGAACGGGGAGGTCGGTATTCCGGGTGTTGTTGTTCATACTGAGAGTAAGTATAGCAAACGGGCGCCGGGAACCATCTTCCGGGTCGGTTATGCCAGCTGTTTTCTCAGGTGGATATCGGCCGGCTCCAGCGCAAGCAGTTCCGGCAGCGGGTCGGCGTCGGGCACAAAGCCGAACGATTGGTAGAAGTCGACCGTGGCTTTCGTGGGTGTGGCGGAGACGACCATCTGCGCAGCGCCGCTGTCGCGGGCCAACTGCTCCAGCGCAGCGACCAGCGCCCGGCCCGCCCCATGCCCGCGATACGGCTCGCTGACGTGGAGGAACGCCAGCTGAGCCACGCCAGGCTCGCACCTCCGGCGTCATGAGGCCCACCCCCGCCAACGTGTCCGCGCCGTCCGGCCCGGCGACGAACGCGCCCAGCAGACGGCCGCCGCGGTCGAGATGGCTCCGGCAGAAGGCGATCTCATGGGCCACGCTGTGCTCATGGTCGCCGTCCGGGTCCCAGGGAGAGGCTTGCCAGTTCACTGTGATCTCCTCCAGCCGGTCGCCGTGCTGGAGGTAGGCGGCTGGAATCGTCTCGGTGCGGTCGATCTCGGCCAGGCGGGGGAGGTCGGCGGCGGTCAGGGGGCGGAGGGCAATTTGACTGACTTCTGTCATCTTTCGCTCCGTCGCAACGGCCGCACATAGCCGAGCCAGAGCAGCCCAGCGGCGCACACCAGACCGGCCACCACGCTCCACGCCCAGGGCACGACGGCGGCTCCGGACGCCAGCGACCCAAACGCCACCGCCGCCGCCAGCGCCAGCCCACTCAGCAGCGAGACCGACACGGCTTGCAGGAAGCCCAGACTGCGCAGCTTGAAGGCGGGGGGAACGTTGCTGTTGTCCCAGCGGAAGTAGCCGGCCAGCGCCGGGTCCTGCTCCTGCGCTCTTTCTTTTATTTGGTTCATGGCCCGGACGCTCTCCAACCACGCCGTTCGCAGCCGCACCAGCTCCAGCAGCGTGATCAGCCCCAGCGCCGACAGCAGGACAAAGATGACGACGAAGGTCAGGTAGAGCTGGCTCTGGTTGAGGCCATCGATCTGCACCGACAACAGCGCCGCAATCAGCGTGGCAAAGGTGACAAGGAAGTATTGGGACGCCCGCGCCCGGTCTTCGTTGGCCTGGAACGCGGTCTGGGCGATGTACTCATGTTCGGCCGCCAGCACCTGGCGGCCGAGTTCGGACGGCCGTTCGTCGGGCGGCGCGAGCGTGCCTGCCGGTCGGGCAGCGGGCTTCTCGCTCACGGATAGACCACCACATGCTCGGGCCGGATGCGGACGACGACACGCGGCTCCTGCCCGCGCAGACCCTCCGGCGCCACACCGCCGTAGTAGCTGTCGGCCCCGGTATAGAGCTTGGCCAGCTGGTCGAGGATGACGTAATTGTCGTCGGGGACCATCTCCTCCACGTGACCGCGCACGTCAATCCAGCGGTACGGATCGTGCGGGTCGATGACGGTCAGCGCCACCCAGGGGTTGCTGCGGATGTTGTGGGCCTTGCGGGTGGTGTCGAATGTGGTGATGAATACATCCTCCCCGTCCCAGGCACACCAGACCACGCTGTTCTCGGGCCGGCTGTGCTGGGCCACGGTGGTCATGACGGCCAGATGGGGGCCTTCAAGCAGATCAAGATGGGTATCGGGAATCGACGTCGCGCTCATGGGTTGTCTCGCTCTGCGGCCGGGCCGGCGGCGACCCGCCACGCATGATGGGTAGGATGGTAGGATACCACAGCCGGGCTGAATCTGAATACCCAACAGGGCGGGACGGCAGGCAGGGGCGAGACAACTGCCGGTTGTTGCGCCCGTGCGCGTGCATTCGACAGGCGGCGCAGGGAGCGCGGCGACTTGCCGTTACAGCGTTGCCGCGCGGATGCTTGGCAATCGACGCAGGATATGATAACTTCTACAACGTTCGGGCTTGCCGGCAGGTCATCTGCAATCACAAAACACAATCTAGACTGGCCGCGGAAATATTCCCACGATTCCCAGATCGCGCCGAATGAGTGAACAATCTGCCATTTTAACTGTTGATGAGGTATCGCTGTTCTTCGGAGCCAATGCGGCTTTGAGTGACGTCAGCTTTGACGTGCAACGCGGCGAGATCCGAGCCATCATTGGCCCCAACGGGGCCGGCAAAACCTCCATTCTCAACTGCATCAGCGGCTTCTACCGGCCCCAGGTCGGCAACATCTACTTGCGCGCCACCAACGGCGACGCACCGGCCGACCTGACCACCACCCCGACCCACAAGATCGCAAGACTGGGCCTGGCCCGCACGTTCCAGAACATCGCCCTCTACACCGGGCTGAGCACGCTGGACAACCTGATGGCCGCCCGCCACATCTACATGAAACAGAATATGCTCCAGAGCATGTTCTACTGGGGCGCGGCCCGGCGCGAGGAAACGGAACACCGGCGCACCGTCGAGGAGATCATCGACTTCCTGGAGATCGCCCACATTCGCAAGGCAATTGTCGGAGCGCTGCCTTACGGTCTGCGCAAGCGCGTAGAGCTGGGCCGGGCGCTGGCCATGGAGCCACAGCTCCTGCTGCTGGACGAGCCGATGGCGGGCATGAACGTCGAGGAGAAGGAAGACATGGCCCGCTTCATCCTCGACATCTACGAGCGGCGCGGCGTGACGATTGTGCTGATTGAGCACGACATGGGCCTGGTCATGGATATTTCTGACCGGGTTGTGGTGCTCGACTTCGGCCGCAAGATTGCCGACGGCACGCCGGATGAGATTAAGAACAACGCTGAAGTGATCAAGGCGTATTTGGGAGAAGCATGACCACAACGGCCCCATCCCCCACCCCGTCCCCCACTACCGTCTGGACGCCTGTCGGCACCGTTCCCCAGCGCTTTCTGGCCCAGGCCGAGGCGCAAGGCCCGGAGAAGACCGCCCTGCGCCAGAAGGAGTTCGGCATCTGGCGCGAATGGACGTGGCCGGAATCGGTCGAGCATGTCCGGGCCGTGGCGCTGGGCCTGATGCGTCTGGGGGCGCGGCGCGGCGACAAGATTTGCACCGTCGGCGACAACGACCGCTTCCACTTCTGGGCCTACATGGGTTTGCAGGCCGCCGGAGCGGTGCAGGTCGGCCTGTTCACTGATGCCCGCCCGGAAGAGATGGCCTACGTCATCAACCACAGCGACGCGACGTTCGTCATGGCCAAAGACCAGGAGCAGTGTGACAAGATGCTGGCCATCAAGGCCGACATCCCCAAGGTCAAGCGCATCATCTATTGGGACGACAAGGGGTTGTGGAACTATGACGAGCCGTGGCTCATGCCATTCGACGAGCTGGTGGCGCTCGGGCGGGAGCTGGCGGAACAGGAACCCAACCGCTTTCTGACCGAAGTGGCACTGGGCGACGCTGGCGACCTGGCGATGCTCTGCTACACCTCCGGCACCACCGGCCTGCCCAAGGGCGTCATGCTCAGCCACGACAACATTCTGAGTGCCATCAACCTGTACCAGACCGTCGACCCGCGCCTGCCCACCGACAACCACGTCAGCTTCATGCCGATGAGCTGGATTGCCGAGCCGATTCTGGGCATTGCCGCCCATGTGACCGCCGGAGTGGTGCTCAACTTCCCGGAAGAGCCGGAAACGGTGCGCCAGAACATCCGCGAGATTGCGCCGGAGATGTTATTCTACAATTCGCGGCTGTGGGATTCACTGGTGGCCACCGTCCAGGTGCAAATGAACGACGCCTCGTGGATCAACCGAAAACTATACGAATCGTTTTTGCCGGTGGGCTACGAGATGGCCGACATTCGCTTCACCGGAGACGAACCGGGCGTGGGGCTGCGCACGCGCTACACGCTGGGCGACTGGCTGGTGTTCGGGCCGCTGCGCAACCAGATGGGCCTCTCCCGGGTGCGGGCCGCCTACACCGCCGGCTCCGCCCTCAGCCCCGACGCGATGCGCTTCTTCCATGCGCTGGGCATCAACCTGAAGCAGATTTATGGGGTGACCGAGGTGACCGGCGGGGCCACACTCCACCGCGACAACGACATCAAGTTCGCCAGCGTGGGGCAGCCCGCACCGGGCATCGACATTCGCACCTCTCCGGACGGCGAGCTGCAAATCGCCGGCCCAACGGTGATGCAGGGCTACTACAAAAACGACGAGGCGACGGCGGCCGACATCCTGGTGGAGCCGGACGGCACGCGCTGGTTCCGCACCGGGGACGCGGGCTACATTGACGAGGACGGCCACATCATCTACCTTGACCGCGTCAAGGATTTGCTGACACTGGCCAACGGTGAGCGGTTCTCGCCGCAGTTTATTGAAGGGCGGCTGAAGTTTAGCCCGTACATCCGCGACGTGATGGCGGTGGGCGGTGAGACGCGCGATTTCGTGACCGCGCTGATCATCATCGACTTTGAGAACACCGGCCAATGGGCGGAGAAGAACCGCCTGCCGTACACAACCTTCGTCGATCTGTCGCAGAAGCCGCAGGTCTATGACCTGGTCCGGGCGGCCGTTGAGGATGTCAATGAGACGCTGCCGCCCGCCGCCCGCGTGCGCCGCTTTGTGCTCATGCACAAGGAGTTCGACGCCGACGAAGCGGAGATGACCCGCACCCGCAAACTGCGGCGCGGCTTCCTTTACGAGCGGTACAGCGAGATTATCGACGCGCTGTATGACGGCTCGGAGACGATCCAGGTGCGCGCTCCGGTGCGCTACCAGGACGGCCGCGAAGGGTTTATCGAGACGGAGATTCATCTCATGACGCTCGATGCCCCACCCTCTGACAATAGGGTGCAAATGGAAAAAACAGAGGAGGTCGCCGGCGCATGAACTGGGCCCTTGTCCCCCAACAGTTTGCCACAGGCGTGCTCAACGGCGGCATCATTGCCATCATCGCGTTGGGCATCGTTCTCATCTATCGTTCGTCCGAAGTGTTCAACTTCTCCCACGGCCATCTGGTCATGTTGGGCGCGTACCTGACCTGGTGGTTTGCGGGCGGTACCGAAAGCGGCAGCGAGCTGATCAACCTGCCGCTGTGGGCGGCCGTCCTGCTGGCCATTGTGGCCATGGCCGGGGTGGGCTGGCTCATCGAGCGGCTGGCGCTGCGGCCCATGACCGGCCAACCGGTGCTGGCCATCATCTTGCTGACATTGGGCTTGTCCTTCTTTCTGGAAGGGGTCGTGTCGATCGTCTTTGGCATCGATCCGAAGAACAATTTCCCGGCGCCGTTCTCGCCCAGCGATGTGATCGCAGTGCCGTTCCCCGGCGCGTTCAACGACACGATCATCATCAAGCAGGCGCTGCTGGCGACGTTCGTGGTGGCCATCATTGTGGCCATCATCTTCATCCTGTTCTTCCAGTTCACCCGCACCGGACTGGCCATGCGGGCCACGTCTGAGGATCACGAGCTGGCCCGCAGCGTAGGTATCAACGTACCCCGCGTCTTCGGCCTGTCGTGGGCCATTGCGGGCGTCATCGCCACTGTCGGCGGGGTTCTGTTGGCCACGCAGACCGGCGTCAGTATCAGCCTGGCCACTGTGGCGCTGGTCGCTTTTCCCGCCGTGCTGCTGGGCGGGCTGCAATCGTTCCCCGGCGCGATTCTCGGCGGCTTGCTCGTTGGGCTGGCGGCGGCGCTGGTCCAGGCGTCGTCGGTGCCCATCGTGCGCAGTTCGTCGGAGATTGCGCCCTACGTCTTGCTGCTCATTGTCTTGATCATCCGGCCGGAAGGGCTGTTTGGCGAGAAACGGATTGAGAGGGTTTAGCGCATGGCTGCACTCCGTCCCGCGGGCGACTTTGACCGCAGTTACGAACAGGACACCTCCATCATCCGCCAGCCGTGGCAGTGGGTGGTGCTGGCGCTGGCGCTCATCGCGGCCTACACCGCGCCGCTCTGGGGCAGCGCCTACGTGGTCAGCACCGCCAACCAGATCGCCTACACCATCATCGCCGTCCAGGGGCTGAACATCCTGACCGGCTACACCGGCCAGATTTCGCTGGGCCAGGCGGCGTTCATGCTGGTCGGCGGCTATACGTCGGCGCTGACAACGATCTATCTTGGGCTGCCTTTCCCGCTGGCCATTCTGGCTGCCGGCCTGATGACCGGGTTGGTCGGGCTAATCTTTGGGCTGCCGTCGCTGCGGGTGAAAGGGTTCTACCTGGCGATGGCCACGCTGGCGGCACAGTTCATCATTCCCTGGCTCAGCCGCCACATCTTCCCCGACCTGCTGGGCGGGGCCACGGGCCGCATTGATGTGCCCGTGCCGGTGATGTTCGGCATCACCTTCAGCGAGGTGAACCAGTACCTTTACCTGTCCCTGACCGTGCTGCTCATCACCACCCTGCTGACGCTCAACATCTCCCGTACCCGGCTGGGTCGGGCGTTCGTTTCGGTGCGCGACAACGACCTGGCGGCCGAACTGCTGGGCGTCAACCTGTTCGGCTACAAGCTGCGGGCGTTCTTCATCGCCTCGTTCCTGGCCGGTGTGGCCGGTGCGCTGAAGGCCCACAGCCAGCGCGGCGTGGGCACGGAGTTCGGCTACGGGCTGGACGAGTCGATCATCCTGCTGGGCATGCTGGTCATCGGCGGGCTGGGCACCAATCTGGGACCCTTCCTGGGCGTCACCTTCGTCCTGGTGCTCGACGATCTGGCCGGGCTGGCAGGCGGGGCGATGGCCGATCTGTTCCCCGACCAGGCAGCCCGCTTCCTGACCTCGTTCCGGCCGATCTTCTTCGGTCTGGTGCTGATGCTCTTCCTGATATTCGAACCGCGCGGGCTGGCCCACCGCTGGCAGCTGTTCAAGGCGTCGTGGCGTCTCAGGCCGTTCTCGCGCTAATCGCCGCATGGTTGGTCGCCGGGAGACATTGTCGTCTCGTGGCGTGATGGTCCATTGAACTGTGTCTGTTTGTGAGAGGACAAGAATAGAGGACAAGAAAAGGAGAAAGAGAGATGAAAAAGCTATGGGTAGTGATGTTGTTGGCAATAGGCAGCCTGGCGCTGGTCGCCTGTGGCGGCCAGATTCAGGAAGCGGCTCCGGCCATTCAGGAGGCCATTGAGGAGGCCGCGCCGACCATTCAGGCAGCTGCTGAGGAGCTGGCCCCGACTATTCAGGCGGCCGCTGAAGAGCTGGCCCCCACCGTTGAAGCGGCCGTCGAAGAGCTGCAGCCGACCGTTGAGGCAGCTGTGGAAGAGCTAGCCCCGACTGTCGAAGCAGCCGTCGAAGAGCTGGCCCCGACCGTTGAAGCGGCCGCTGAGGCGGCGGCTGGCGCAGCCGTGAACATGCTGCTCGGCGGCGAATGCGAGGAGACCTACGAAGGCGAAACGATCATCATCTACCAGTCGGCCGGTCTGACCGGGCCGCTGTCCCAGATTTTGGGCGACGGCTTCATCACCGGCTCGCAGGATGGCATCGACCGCATCAACGCCGAGGGCGGCGTCTGCGGCATCATGCTGGAAGCCCGGCTGGAGGATTCGCAGTACGACCCGGAGCAGGAGCTGGCCGTCTATGACCAGTATCGCGCCGAAGAGCCGGCCCCGCTGTTCGTGCTGACCTACGGCAGTGGCGCCGCCATCGCCCTGAAGGATCGCGTCATCGAAGACCAGATTCCGAACCTGACCGCCGGTCTGAACTCGGAAGCGTTCTACATTCCGCGCAACGGCTACACGTTCGGCGCGGGTCCCATCTACCCTGACCAGTTCGGTGGATTCCTGCAGTGGGCCAGCGACAACTGGGACGACATCAAGCCGGAAGGCGCGGGCGACGACATTGTGGTCGGCGTCATCGGCTGGGCCAACTCGTTCGGCGCAGGCGCAACCACTCCGGAAGCGCTGGCGTTTGCCGAGGAGCTGGGCATCACCGTGCTGCCGCTGGAGTCACAGGAAGTCTCCCCGACGACCGACGTGACCGGGCAGCTGCAGAACCTGTTGGTCAGCGGCGCGAACGTCATCTACGTCCAGTCGCTTTCCTTCGGCCCGGCCCAGGTCATCGGCACCCTGCACGCGCTCGGCGCGTGGGACCAGGCCGTTGTCGGCGGCGTCAACTGGAGCATCAACACCGATGTGATCAACATCCTGGGCGAGAATGCGGCCCTGATGGATGGCTATTACGGCGTGATGCCCAGCTACTGGTGGAACGACACCGACGTTCCGGGAATCCAGCAGGCGCTGGAAGATTTCGCGGCGAGCGAGCTGCCGGAAACGAAGAAGGACGTGGCCTATCTGCTCTCCTATGGTCAGATGTTCGGCACGGCCAATGTCATCCAGCAGGCGCTCAACGATGTGGGGCTGGAGAATCTGAATGGTGAGGCGTTCTTCAACGCCATGCAGGAGATGGGCACCATCGACGCCGGTGGTATCTACACCTTCAACGCCAACGGCGAAGACCGTGCGCCGCGCGAAGCCCAGATTCGCCAGGTGCAGGTGACCGACGGCGTGGCTGAGTTCGTGGTGGTCGAGGACTTCTTCGAGCTGCCCGACCTGCGCCCGCCGGCAGAGTAAGCACATGTAACGCGATTTGGTAAGTCGCGTCGTCGTAGCGCGACATCATTGTCGCGTCTTCGTAGCACGACATCATTGTCGCGTCTTCGTAGCACGACATCATTGTCGCGTCTTCAGTGCGCAGCGCGACATCATTGTCGCGTCTTCGTAGGTGCTCGACAAGGAATGTCGAGTTACCAGCGACCAGAATATCGTGTAGCGCGATTTGGTAGATCATCCACCCCGGCATGATGCATGGGGGGAGATTTACCAAATCGCCCTACAGCACAGCAGCGAAGGGCACATGCTCAAAGTCAACAACATCGAGGTCATCTACAGCGACGTCATCCTCGTCTTGCGCGGGGTGGCGCTGGAAGTGCCGCAGGGCCAGATTGTGGCCCTGTTGGGCGCCAACGGCGCGGGCAAGTCGACCACGCTCAAGGCGATCTCCGGACTGCTGGGCACGCAGCAGGGCGAGGTCTCGCGGGGCAACATCGAGTTCGAGGGCCAGCGCATCGACCACCTGCCCCCGGACGAGATCGCCCGGCTGGGCATTCTGCAAGTGCTGGAAGGACGGCCGCTCTTTCGCCATCTGACGGTGGACGAGAACCTGCGCTCCGGCGCCCTGCTGCGCCGCGTCTCCGGCGCCGACCTGAAGGCTGACCTGGAGCGCGTCTACGACTACTTCCCCCGCCTGCGCGACTTCCGCGACCGGACCAGCGGCTACCTGTCCGGCGGCGAGCAGCAGATGGTGGTCATCGGCCGGGCGCTGATGGGACAGCCGCGCGTCATGCTGCTGGATGAACCGTCGCTGGGACTGGCCCCGCTGCTGGTCCGCGACATCTTCAACATCATCCGCCGCATCAACGAGGAAGAGGGCGTCTCCATCCTGCTGGTGGAGCAAAACGCCCACGTCGCCCTGCAAACGGCCGACTACGCCTACGTGATGGAAAACGGCCGTATTGTGCTCGACGGCCCGGCCGACGCCCTGGCCGACAACGCCGATATCAAAGAGTTCTACCTCGGCCTGACTCAGGTCGGGGAACGCAAGAGTTACCGCGACGTAAAGCATTACAAGCGTCGCAAGCGGTGGTTGGGTTAGCGCCCGGTCACCAAACCGGAGCCAACCCGATGACGATTGACCAACGCCTCCACGCCCAGATTCAGTACGCCTACGCCCACGCCCCGGCGGTCAAAGCCCTGTTCGACCGCGCCGGGATCAGCCCCGACGACATCCAGACCGTCGCCGACCTGGAGCGGGTGCCCATTTTGACCAAAGACGAAGCAGTGGGTTTACAACATGCCGATCCGCCATTCGGCGGGATGCTGGCTGTCCCTGTTACCTCCGTCAGCCGCCTCTTCTTCTCGCCCGGCCCGCTCTACGAACCCGGCCCGGCCGATGACGACCCGGTCTGGGAAGCGGCGCTGGTGGCGCTGACACGGGCGGGATTCACCGACGAGGATATCATCCTCAACACCCTGTCGTACCATCTGACGCCGGCGGGCTATCTGTTCGAGGCGGCGTTCACCCGGCTGGGCGCGACGGTCATTCCGGCGGGCACGGGCAACAGCGACTTGCAGCTGCAAATGGCCCGCGACCTGGGCGCAACCGGCTATGTGGGCACGCCCAGCTATCTGCTCAGCCTGATCCAGAAGGCGGAGGAGAAGGGACTGAACTTCAACGACGAGTTCGCGCTGCGGCGAGCGATCACCACCGCCGAACCGCTGCCGCCCAGCCTGCGCCAGACGCTGGCAGGCGACTACGGCATCGCGCTCTGCAACGCCTACGGCACGGCCGAATTCGGCCTGCTGGCCACCAACACCGGCGACGGCATGGCCATGCAGCTGCTGCCCGACCCGCTCATCCAGGTGGTCAACCCCGACAGCGGCGAGGCGGTCGGCCCCGGCGAGACGGGCGAGGTGGTGGTCACCAACTTCAGCCGCACCTACCCGCTCATCCGCTTCGGCACCGGCGACATGGCCATGAACATCGACCCCAACCCCGGCGCGAGCCGCCAGGACGAACGGGCGATCATCCTCGTCGGCCGTCGCGGGGAGGCGGTCAAGGTGCGGGGCATGTTCCTCCACCCCAACCAGCTCCGCTTCGCCGCCGCGCAGGTGCCGGGCGTGGTCGGCTTGCAGGCGGTCATCACCCGCCCCGACGGCGTGCGCGACCAGTTCGGCCTGCTGGTGAATGCGGCCGACGGCATCGACCAGGCGGCCGTCGCCGAGCAGTTGGGCCAGGCGGTGCAGGGGCTGTGCCGCGTGCGGGTGGATGAGGTCGTCTTCGCCGCGCCCGGCGTGCTGGCGGAGGATGCGCCGCTGGTGCGGGATGCGCGGGAGTGGGCGTGACGGTCGAGGGACCATCACCATTGCGATAGCGAGCTTGCCGCTTAGTCCTCGCTTTCCCTGCCGGCCGCAGCCGCGACAATGCCACGAGATCGTCCCCGCCGCAAAAGGGGCAGGGACCGGTGTAGTGCTGGTCGTGTGGCCGCAGCCGGGGCATCAACTCGACCAGCTTTGTCGTCCGGTTGATTTCGTGGGCTCGATTTCGTGTGTTTCCACCCCACACCCAGACAAAATAGACTATATAAGAAGAAGGTATACTAATTATATTTAGATCCCCTTAGATCCCCTTTCTCTATTTGTTCTCAGGGGTGGGGGCCGGGGCCACACTGTGCGGATCGGGCAGATACCAGATTTCAAGCAGGCGGCCTTTGCCGGTGGCGTGCTGACGGAAGATGGAAAATCAGCGGCCACGTGAGGCAGCGGGGCGCTTTTCGTTTGGCAGGGTGATTGGCTTGTGGCAAGATTACGCTCCTAGGAGGCTCAACCGCATATGGCTGCACGACTGACCGACAACACGCTCTTCTACGGCGACAACCTGCCGCTCCTGCGGGAGTACATCCCCGACGAGAGCATTGACCTGGTCTACCTCGACCCGCCGTTCAACAGCAGCCGCACCTACAACGTCCTGTTCAAGCAGGAGAGCGGCGCAGAGTCCGAAGCGCAGATCGCGGCGTTTGAGGATACGCTGGCACTGGAACCAGGCGGCCGAACAGACCTACTACGAGCTGATCGCCCACGCCCCGACCAACGTCAGCGAGATGATTGGGGCGCTGCGGGGGTTCATCGGCGAGAACCAGATGATGGCCTATCTGGTGATGATGGCCGCCCGGCTGGTGGAGCTGCACCGGGTGTTGACGCCGACCGGCAGCCTGTATTTGCACTGCGACCCGACGGCCAGTCATTACCTGAAGATTGTGCTGGATACGATCTTTGGGCCGGAGAATTTCCGGAATTAGGGTGTGTGGAAGCGAACCAGTGCCCACAGCGATACGAAGCAAGGTTCGCAAGCAAGCTGGCCGCATACACGATGTGCTGCTGTTCTACGGAAAGAGTGACAGAGTCGTGTGGAATCCAGTATTCACCGAATACGAGGACTCCTATGTAAACTCATTTTATCGGCACTAGATGACGCAAGGCCGACGATATCTGGAAAGACAATCTGACGGCAGCAAAGCCGGGCGGTGATACGCAGTATCAGTGGAGAGTAAAGCGAAAACTACCTGACGGTGACTGGGAAGCCGACCTAGACGTGAGCACGAGATCCGAACCCGACTTATGAGTATCAGGGAACGCACCCATATAAGAACAGGTTTTGGGCGTACTCGCAAGAAAACATGCGTCGATTTGCGACTGAAGGACGATTAGTCTATACCAAGAGCGGGATGCCCAACTACAAGCGGTATCTAGACGAAATGCCGGGCGTTCCGCTACAGGATATGTGGACCGACATTGCGCCCATCAGCTCTCAAGCCGCCGAACGTCTCGGCTACCCCACCCAAAAACCCCTCGCCCTCCTCGAACGGATCATCAGCGCCAGCAGCAACGAAGGCGACTGGGTACTGGACCCGTTCTGCGGCTGCGGCACGACCATCGCCGCCGCCCAGAAACTCGGCCGCCGCTGGATCGGCATGGATATCACCCATCTTTCCATCGCCCTGCAAAAGTACCGCCTCGAAGATATGTTCGGCGACGAGCTGTCGTACCGCATCATCGGCGAGCCGGAGTCGCTGGGCAGCGCCCGGCAGTTGGCCCGCGAAGACCGCTTCCAGTTCCAGTGGTGGGCGCTGTCGCTCATCAACGCCCGGCCCTACGGCGGCGAAGCGGGCAGCAAGACGGGCAAGAAGGGAGCCGACCGGGGCATCGACGGCATCATCACCTTCCTCGACGACAACAACAATAAGCCCAAGCGGGTGATTGTGCAGGTCAAGAGCGGCAAGGTCGGCAGCAAGGACATCCGCGACCTGGTCGGCACGGTGGAGCGGGAGAACGCGGCCATCGGCGTCTTTCTGACCCTGGAAGAACCGACGCGGGACATGATCACCGAAGCGGTGTCGGCCGGCTACTACGAGTCTCCCGGCTGGGCACGAAGCACCCGCGCATCCAGAACATCACTGTCGGCGGCCTGCTGGACGGCACGGCGCGCGTGGACATGCCCCCGACGCAGATGACGTTCAAGGAAGCGCAGCGGGTGCGGAAGAAGAAGCAGCCGGGGTTGTTTGATTAAGAAGGGGGTGGAGCATTCGCTCTTAAAATGACCGGAAGCGCAAGGGCCCAATTTACCGGCACAAAGAAACTGCTACAATTACCTTGAGGTTACCGCCCGGTCCAGGGCAAAAGGAGTATCCAATTCATGGAGGTCCCGTATTTACTGGCCGCCGACTACGCCAACATGGAGCGAAGTGGCAAGCTCAATGTGCTGGGCATCTTTAATGGCGTTGCTGCGGACCAATTCCCGACAGTCCATCGCACCATCTACCTGGTCATGCGGTTGATGGCGACGCATGGCGAGTTCGAGATTGAACACGATATTCTAATCTTATTCGTAGATGAGGATGGGAACCATCTCCTGGAACTTCCGGGTACATTTAAACTGACTAAGCCCCACTCTGGCGGAAAGGTTTATGCAGATCTGTATTCTCCAGGTAAATGATCTGGAAATACGCGCCCCCGGGCGACATGAGTTTGTGACGTTAACATCGACCGCAACGTAGCCAAGAGCCTCGAAATAGAGGTAGTACAGACCGGCACGGAGCAATCGCGGTGGCCCGTAAGACTCAGAAGTTGCTCGAAAAAGCGCGCAACAGTAGGGCGAACTGGACCTACCGTCAACTAGTCGCGCTCTACGAAGCGTTCGGCTTTGAAATAAGGTATCGGAAGGGGACAGGCAGCCATCGCAGCGTCTCTCACCCTAAATATCGACACCACCTTGACCTGACCACAACGATTGCTGAACATAGCGGAGAGATCAGTAAGGGGTACGTGAAAGACGCAGATCGAGTTGATCGACAAGTTATTGGAACTCGAGCAAGGAGAAAGCGGCGAATGAGCATCATGACCGAAAGCGACAGAGGAAGGACGTTGGCAATTGGCCAAAGAGTTGGCCAAGAAGCCATATGGCTATCGGTATGAAGTCGACACACTTTCCGATGGAGCCAGGCGCTACGTGCTTAAAGGCGTTGAGCTTCCTGCCAGGGCCGATGGCCCCACGTTCGAGGCAGCACTCGATGAATATCGACTGGCGTTGCAGACCATGATCTACTATCTGCTGGAGGATGGCATCGACGTTCCTGAGCCGAGCCAGGGGACACGATCCAGCACGAGCAGCGGGTCTATTGCGGTGGAAAGCAGATTCGCCATCAATAACAATGAATCTGAGCGGACGACCGGTAAATTCACGAGATCGTTACAGTCTAGGACTTTATCATGGAGTCTCTTACCTCGCCCGGGCGAAAACATCAAGTTTTTGAAGAATCTCGGTGTCTGTAAGTCGGCGAGAACCCATCTTTTCGGGCGCTGTGCTGCTGGAAGCGTTCCCGCTGCCGACGGAGCTGGCGCAGCGAGACAACAGTGCCTGACGGCTCGCGCTCTGCGGCAGCTCTATTCCTTTTGGCCCACGCCCATTCCGAGGTACAATCTCTCCTCAATCCTTAACGTGGAGCAACCATCCGTATGGATCCCGAAAACGCACCCAGCATCGTCCTGCCGCTTATCATCTTCATCGCCGTCCTGGCCGCCTGCGGCATCGTCTCGATGGCGCTGCTGTTTGTGGCGGGCATCATCACGCTTGCCTGACGCCGGGCCGCCCCATGCTTGATGCGGCCACCTACGACCTGACCCAGCAGCTCGGCGGCGCGCTCGGCGGCGCCATGGCCCAGGTCCGCGACCGGGAAGCCGCCGCCACCTGCCACCCCGCCGCCCCATCCTGCAGCTGCGCGCCGGGTACGCCGAAAGCCCCGGCTGGTTCCTCATCCAGGCGGCCGAATTTGACCCCGACCCGCTGACTGTCGCCACTCTGCGCGTCCGCGACATCTACGCCTCCGAGCGTCTCGTCGCCGCGCTGCTGGAGTTGATGGCCAGCGAACAGTGGCTGACCCGCGACGGCGAGGCGTACGCGCTGGCCCCCGCCGGGCGGGCCACGCTCGACCGCATTCTGGGCAACCGGGCGCGCTGGCTGGCGGCCATTGAGCTGCCGCCGGCGGCCGAAGCGGTACGGCAGCAGTTCGCCACACTCATCGAACGCAGCCTGCAAAGCGACGACCCGCCGGGCACGTGGTGTCTGGCCCACTCCCGCCGCCGCGCCCCGGACAAAGCCGCCGGTCCCGCCGCCGAACTGATGCAATACGTGGCCGACCTCAACGCCTTCCGCGACGACGCCCACATGGCGGCCTGGCAGCCGTTGGACGTGGCCGGCTATGCGTGGGAAGCGTTCGGCCTCGTCGCCACCGGCCAGGCCCAGACGGCGACCGAACTGGCGGCGCAGTTGGCCCACCGGGGATACGGCGCGGGCGACTATGCGGGCGCGCTGGAGCGACTGGCCGCCCGTGGCTGGCTGGCACAGGCGGGCGACAGCTACACCGTAACGGCCGCCGGGGAGACGACGCGCGACAAGGTGGAGCGGGCGACGGACGCCTACTTCTACGCGCCGTGGTCTGCGCTGACTGTCGTTGAAGCGAGCGAGCTGCGCGACCTGATGGAGACGGCCGCCGCCGAGCTGGCCGCATGGAGTCCCGACGCATGAAGATCGACGTCAGCTTCCTGCAACCCCGCCTGGAGCAGATGCCCGCCTACGCTGCCGCGGCCGAAGCGCTCGGCTTCGACGGCTTCTGGTCGGCCGAAACGAACAGCGACCCGTTCCTCAACCTGACGCTGGCGGCCGAACACAGCCGCATCCATGACCCTGGGCACGGCCATCGCCGTCGCCTTCCCGCGCAGCCCGGCCACGCTGGCCTACACGGCGTGGGATTTGCAGCGCTTCTCCGGCGGCCGCTTCGTCCTCGGCCTGGGCACGCAGGTAAAGGCCCACAACGTCCTGCGCTTCGGCGTGAAGTGGGAGAAGCCGGTCAAGAAGATGCGCGAGACCATTGAGGCCATTCGCGCCTTCTGGGACTGCTGGCAGAACGGCACGCCGCTCGACTACACGGGCGAGTTCTTCAAGCTGATGCTGATGACGCCGTTCTTCGACCCCGGCCCCATCGACGTGCCGCCGCCGCCGATCTACATTGCGGCCGTCAACGAGCAGATGCTGCGGCTGGCCGGCTCCCACTGCGACGGCGTCCACCTCCACGCCCTCCACACCGTCCGGTATCTCGATGAGCTGGCGCTGCCGGCGCTGGCCGAAGGGATGGCGCGTACCGGTCGCAGCCGGGATGGGTTCACCGTCAACGCCTCCGTCTTTGTCATCCCCACCGACGACCCGGGCGAAGCGGAAGCGGCCGAAGCCCATGTGCGGCAGCAGCTGTCGTTCTACATGTCCACCCCCGCCTACAAAGCCGTGCTGGCGCTGCACGGCTGGGAAGCGACGAGCGCGGCGCTGGGCCAGATGGCGCGTGAGGGCAAGTGGGCGGAGATGGGCGACACGCTGACGCCGGAGATGGTCGACACCTTTGCCGTGCGCGGCACGTGGGCCGAACTGCCCGACCGGATCCACGCCCGCTATGGCGACCGGCTGGACCGGGTCAGCTACTACCTGCCGTTTGTGCCCGACCAGAACGACGCCGGCTGGCAGGCCACCATCGACCGCTTCCACGCCCTCGCCTGAGCCTCGGCGCAGCAAACGATGCTGGCCCAGGCAAGCCGCAGGGCGCCAGCCTATTCGAGTTCCGCCAGCACCTGATTCCGCACGACCGTCTCGCCGGGCATCACCGGAATGGCCGTTACCGTACCATCGGCCGGCGCACGAATCTCGTTCTCCATCTTCATCGCTTCCAGCATGATGACCGGCTGCCCGGCGACGACCTTGGCCCCCGGCTCGACGAGAATGCGGCTGATGAGGCCGGGAATGGGCGCCTTGACGCGGCCGTCGCTGCTGCGGGGGCGGATGGTCTGCTCATTCTTGTCGCGCACTTCGACGGAGTGGATGCCGTCGTATGCCTTGATCCAGCGCAGATCAGGATCGACCAGCAGTTCATAGGGACGGCCGCCGATGATCAGCCACTCCATATCGGTCACGGGCCGGTCCAAGTCGGGAATGGTCACGTCGACCGGCTCGCCGTCACAGAGCGCCTCGTACGTGTCGCCGCTCTGCGGGGGAAGCGCCAGCTCGATCTCGTATGCCTGTCCGTCTACGGTCACAATCAGGGTTGTCATGTCTGTTTCTCCGGCGTCGGAAGACCTCTGAGGTTTCAGAAAACCTCAGAGGTCTGGGTGTCGCCAGCCTACTGCGGCAGCCGACGGCTGGCCCGATGCCAGCCTGTGGCCAGACGCTCCGGGGTCTGGGGCAAGAACGACTCGCGGCGGCGAACCATGGCCACGGCCGCGGCCAGAGCCAGGTCGCGGCGCAGCCGGTCGTCGGTCGCCGTCGCCCGGCCCGTCAGCGGCTGGTCCAGAAAGTCGGTCGTATAGTGGCCGCCCGACAAACGCCGGATGGTGCATCACCCGGGTCAGCAGCGGCAGATTGGTCGGCGGGCCGATGATGGTGAAATCTTCCAACGCCCGGCGCATACGCTCCACGGCACGAGGCCGATCGGGCGCCCAGACGGTCACCTTGGCGACCAGCGGATCGTAGGCGGGCGGCACGTCACAGTGGCAGTAGACGTAGGTGTCGACGCGCACATCCGGGCCGCCGGGCAGGCGCACCCGGCGCAGGCGACCCGGGCTGGGCAGGAAGTTGTTAGTCGGGTCTTCGGCTCGCAGCCGGCACATGAGCGCCCAGCCATCCAGACGGACGTCCGCCTGGCGCAGCGGCAGCGGCTCTCCGGCGGCCATCAGCAGCTGCAGCTGCACCAGATCAAGCCCGGTCAGCATCTCGGTCAGCGTGTGCTCAATCTGAATGCGGGCCTTGAACTCGCTGAAGTAGAAAACGCCGTCCGCATCCACCAGGAACTCAACGGTGCCCAGATTTTCGTAGTTGAACAAGCGGGCCAGGTCGAGAGCTGTCTGGAGCATCGCCTCACGTTGGGCGGCCGTCAGGCAGAGGGCGGGCGCCTCTTCCACAATCTTCTGGTTGCTGTGGATGATGGAGCCTTCACGTTCGCCCAGATGGATGCGCCGACCCTGCGAGTCAGCCACAATCTGGACGCCAACCTGATGGGCGGGCAGAATCGCTCGCTCCAGGAAGAGGCGGCTGTCGCCATAGACCCGCTGTGCCTCCACGCGCGAGCGGCGGATGCTTTCGTCCAGATGGGCCGGACTGGTGACCAGTCGCTCGCCTCGCCCTCGCCCGCCGCTGCAAGATTTGATTACCAGCGGATAGCCGACAGTCTCGGCCGAGTCAGCCAGCGCCTCATTCTCTTCTTCGCCAAACGAAACGGGCGAATGGGCCACGGTGCGGATGCCCGCCGCCGCCGCCGCCTGGAGCGTGCCGATCTTGTCGCGCAGCGGCTCCACGACCGCAGCCGGCGGGCCGATAAAGGTGATGTTGGCCGCTTCGCAAGCGCGGACAAACGACGCATCTTCAGCCAGAAAGCCGTAGCCGGGATGGATTGCGTCCGCGCCCTGCGCCTGTGCCAGCTCGATGATCAGGTCTACATCCATGAAGCTGTGGTAATTGGCCACCGGGACGCACGCATCGGCCAGACGGACATGGAGCGAGGCGCGGTCGGTGGGATCATAGAGCGCCACCGTTTCAATACCCAGTTCACGGCAGGTGCGAATGATTCGCACCGCAATTTCGCCCCGATTGGCAATCAACAATTTCTTAAACATGATGGGTCCTCAATTCAGTCCGTCGCCGCGCTACATCGGCGAGATGCCATGCTTGCGCGGGACATGGGACTCGCGCTTGGACATGGTCATTTCCAGCGAGCGGATCAGGATGCGGCGGGTCTCAGCCGGCTCAATCACCTCGTCGATCAGGCCGCGAGCAGCGGCCACGTACGGGTTGTTGAACTTCTCCCGATAGTCGTCGACCAGCTCCTTGCGGCGGGCTTCCGGGTCCTCGGCAGCCTGCACGTCGCGGCGGAACAGGATGTTGACCGCCCCTTCTGCGCCCATGACGGCGATCTCGGCGTTGGGCCACGCGTAGAGCAGGTCGCCGCGCAGCCCCTTGCTGCTCATGACACAGTAGGCGCCGCCGTAGCTCTTGCGCAGGATGACGAGCATCTTGGGCACGGTCGCTTCGCTGTAAGCGTAGATCATCCGCGCTCCGTTGCGAATAATCGCCCCGTACTCCTGGTCCTTGCCGGGCAGGAAGCCAGGCACGTCCTGGAGCGTGATGATGGGTACGTTGTAGGCATCGCAAATGCGGATGAAGTGGGTGGCCTTGATCGACGCCTTGATGTCGATGCAGCCCGCCAGCACCATCGGCTGGTTGGCCACAATGCCGACCACATAGCCGTTCAGCCGGGCAAAGCCGACGACCATATTCTCCGCCCACAGCTGGTGGACTTCAAAGAATGCGCCGTCATCGACCACGCTGCTGATCACCTGGCGCACGTCGTAGGCCACATACGGGTCCGTGGGCACAATCTGGTTCAGCTCCGGGCAGCGCCGCTCCGGGTCGTCGATCGGCGGGATGTAGGGCGGGTCGTCCTGGTTGTTGCCCGGCAGGTAGCTGAGCAGACCACGCACTTTGTTCAGGCAGTCGGCGTCGTCGGTGGTCAGGAAGTGGCAGACCCCGCTCTCCTGGCTGTGCATCATGCCGCCGCCCAGCTCCTCGAAGCTGACGTTTTCCTGCATCACCGAACGCACGACGTCCGGGCCGGTGATGAACATGTAGCTGTTGTCGGTCATGAAAACGAAGTCGGTCAGCGCAGGCGAGTAGACTGCCCCGCCGGCGCACGGCCCCATGATGACCGAAATCTGGGGGATGACACCGGACGATTCGCAGTTGGCGTCGAAGATGCGGGCGTAGCCGCCCAGACTGTCGACCCCTTCCTGGATGCGTGCCCCGCCGGAGTCGTTGATGGCCACGAACGGACAGCCATACTGTAACGCCATGCGCATCGCCTTGACGATCTTGTTGGCGTGCATCTCGCCCAGCGAACCGCCCATCACGCCCGCATCTTGCGAGGCGACGAAAACGCGACGGCCGTTCACCAGCCCGAAGCCGGTGACCACACCGTCGCCCAGACGCGACTCCTTGCCGCCGGGGTACGTCTCATACCGCGGCAGAACGAGGGCGTCGATCTCCATGAAGGTGCCGGGGTCAAAGAGCAGGTCAATCCGCTCTCTGGCCGTCAACCGGCCTTTGCTATGCTGTTTTTCCGCGTCTTTCTCTGTGCCTGCGGCGGTCGCGCGGCGTTGGCGCAGATCAGCAACGTAGGCAGCCATATCCTTGGTCATAACGATATCTCCCTGGCCCCGTGGCCCAGGTTATGTGCTCCCCACGCACCAATCAATTGCGACCATTCTGACACAGCGACCGCTTTGTCAGTAGTGTCATGTGTCACCCATTCTGCTGCCAACTGTCATCTTCCCCCAACGCCGGCAGCCGGTTTTTTTGAGGAACCCGGTTGTCAACTAGCGAACGGCTTCGGGTATACTGGGCGTATGAGTGCATCACTTATCCTCGCTCTCGACTTTGGCGGCACCAAGCTCAGCGCGGGGCTGGCCGACGCGGACACCCTCAACCCCGACAAGCTGACCTGGCTGGCCCACCGGCGCATCGTGACGCCCATCTACGCCGACGCCCGCTACGAGTATGACCGGATGATGAAGCTGGCCTGGGCGCTGCTCGACGGCCGCACGCCCGCCGCCATCGGCATCAGCTTCGGCGGTCCGGTCGACTTCGAGCGCGGCCTGGTGCGGCTCAGCCACCACGTCGAAGGGTGGGAAGAGATGCGCCTCCGCAACCGGGTCCACGCCCGCTTCGACGCACCCACGGTTGTCGACAACGACGCATCCGTCGCGGCGTTGGGCGAACATCGCTATGGAGCCGGGCGCGGCTGCGATGATCTGATGTATCTGACCATCAGCACAGGCGTGGGCGGCGGCTGGGTGCTGGGCGGCCGTCCCTGGCGCGGCCAGCAAGGGCTGGCGGGCGAGATCGGCCACATCGTCGTCGACTCGCGCGGCCCCGTCTGTCTCTGTGGCAAGCGCGGCTGCGTCGAAAGGCTGGCGTCCGGCCCCTACATGGCCCAGGACGCGACTGCCTATCTGACCGACCATGCCGACGTCGTCTCCCCCCTGCGCTGGCCGATGGACAACAACCCGGGCGGGCTGACGGGGCGGGACATTGCCGAGGCGGCCGCCGGCGGCGACCAGGTGGCGCGGGGCATACTGGCCCGCGGCGCACGCGCAGTCGGCACCGGCATCGGCTATGCCGCCAATCTCGTCAACCCCCAGCGCTTCATCCTGGGCGGAGGCGTGACCCGGGCCGGCGAGCTGTGGTGGGCGGCGGTGCGTGCCGCTGCCCGCGAAGCCGCCTTGCCGGAAGTCGAGTTCGACATCGTGCCCGCCGCGCTGGGCGACGACGCCCCGCTGTGGGGAGCCGTTGCCCTGGTGCAGGATATGCTCTCTTCTAAGAACAATGCCGTGTAAAGGGCCGCGTGCCTGACGTCCTTTGGCCCCCCACGACGCCCCCGACCCTCATTCTGGGCGATGCCCGCCAGAGCGGAGCCTACGTCCTCGGCATCAGCCTGAGCACGCCGCTCACCCTCTCGTTCGGCCGCTTCCTGAACGGCCGTCCTGTCTCGCTCGATGCGGGTGGTTACGCCTATGTTGGCTCCGCGATGGGAGCGCGCGGCAGCAGCAGCCTGGCCCACCGTCTGCTGCGCCACGCCACACGCACAGGTAGACGACCGCCCCACGCCCTGCGAGCCGCGCTGTTGGCCGCCCTGAGAGCCGCCCAGCTGGGACCAGCCTCGCTGCAGCCGCCCACCGGCAAGACGGTGCGTTGGCACATCGACTACCTGCTGGACGAATCGTCTGTGGCGCTGGAGCGGGTGGTGGCTGTGCGCTCCGGCGTCATGCTGGAACGACCGCTCGTCGCCTGGTTGGCCGCCCGGCCCGAAGCGACAGCCGCTGCCCCGGGCCTGGGCGCCGGCGACCATCCTGGCCATTCCCATCTGCTGCGGCTCAGCCAGCCGGCGGCTGTCTGGTCCGCGCTGGTCGATCAGGTGGCGCTGCTGTAGGCCGGGAAACCTGCCGCCGCTTCGATTGCCGTGCGCCAGATGAATAATGCTTTTCCGCCATGCCGACATCTGGTACAACATGGTCGAATGAGCCGGGTTGGGAGCCGGCAGACAGCGATGAGAACGCAACGACGCCGCGCAACGACGCAAGGAACCTGGTGGCTGGTCTGTCTGACCGGTCTACTGCTGCTTGGCGGGCTGTTTGCTCCGCCGGCACGCGCCCAGGACAGCCCCGCCACCCCACCGTTCGAAGACACGACCGCCGCCGCCGGCATTCTGGCGCCACGCCAAGGCAACGAGCGCATCACGGGCCAGGCGTGGGGCGACTATGACGGCGACGGTTGGCTCGACCTCTACCTGACCGACTTCGGTGGCCCCAACCGCCTCTATCGCAACAACGGCGACGGCACATTCGCCCTCTCCGACCTCGCCTCGCAGGTAGAGCTGCCCGACGCTGACAGTGGCGGCGCGGTCTTCGCCGACTACAACAACGATGGCTGGGCGGACCTGTACGTGATGGCCTGGGGCGCGAACACGCTGTTCCGCAACGACAGCGGCCTCGGCTTCACCGATGTGACCGAAGCGGCGGGCGTGGGCGACACCAACAACGGCAAGAGCGCCAGTTGGGGCGACTACAACAACGACGGTCATCTCGACCTCTACATCGCCAACTGGTCGTGCGTGCCGCGCTGCGGGCGGCCGTCGGTGGGCGACAAAGACCGGCTCTACCGCAGTAACGGCGACGGCACCTTTAGCGACGTGACCGGCCTGCTGAGCGACCAGGTCTTTGGCGCGGGCTTCGTGGCCAGCTTTGTCGACTACGACAACGACGACGACCTCGACATCTACCTCATCAACGACGAGTTCGTCAATCCGGTGGGCAACGCGCTCTGGCGCAACGACGGTCCCGGCTGCGACGGCTGGTGCTTCACCGATGTATCTGAGGAATCGGGCGCCGACACGATGGTCATGGGGATGGGGCTGGCGACGGCCGACTATGACAACGACGGCGACTTCGACTTCTACTTCTCCAATGTCGGCCCGATGACCCTGCTGCAAAATCAGGGCGACGGCACCTTCAGCGATGCTGCCCCCGCCGCCGCTGTCGACTTCCCCGACGGCATCGGCTGGGGAGCGGTCTTCCTTGACTACAACAACGACAGCTTCTCCGACCTCTATCTGGCGCTGATGGGTGAGACCGACGGCAGCATCGGGTTCAACCCACTCTTCCACAACAACGGCGACGGGACGTTCCGTAACCTGGGCGAGCAGAGCGGCGCGGGCGATCCGGGCAAAACAATCGGCGTGGCCACCGCCGACTATGACCAGGACGGCGCAGTCGATCTGGTGATCGGCAACTTCGATGAAGGGTACAAGCTGTTCCGCAACCAGCTGGGCAGCAGCGACGGCGGCTGGCTGGCCCTCTCGCTGGTCGGGAGCGGCGCGGTCAACAGGGACGCTGTCGGCAGCAAGGTGTGGCTGACGACCAGCGACGGCAGCATCCTCGTCCAGCAGGTGGTCAACGGCTCCAGCCTCGGCGCGGGCAACGCGCTGGAGCTGCACTTCGGTCTGGGCGAGGCGGCCGTCGATGAGCTGCTTGTGCGCTGGCCAGACGGCACGGAGCAGCGGTTGGACGGTCTGGCAGCCAACGCCCGCTATGCGCTGGCTTATGGAGGCGAACCGGTGATGCTCAGCACACCGCCCACCGCGCTGCCGGGTTGGGTGCGCTCCGCGGCGCTGGCCCTGGGAGCCGTCGTCGCCGCGGTGGCCCTCGTCGCGCTCTGGCGCAGCCGGGCGGCCTACCAGCCTGCCACCCCGTCGGTCGACGTGGCCGCCTTGCGCACCGTAGCCGGGCTGCTGATGGTGCTGGGTCTGGCGCTGCTGGCTGCCATTCTGGCCACCGGGCGCACCCAGGCCATTCGCAGCAGCGGCGACCCCGACCAGCAGCTGCGTCTGCTGCTGGACAAAGCGGGGGTGACGCAGCTCGACTTCGGCCCGACCCCGGATCCGGCGCTTGTGGCGCTGGGCGAGGCGCTTTTCTTCGACAAGGAGCTGAGCGGCAACCGGGACATCTCCTGCGCTACCTGCCACCATCCGCAGCTGGCGTCCGGCGACGGCCTGCCCGTTTCGGTCGGCACGGGCGGCCTGGGGCTGGGCCTGGACCGCGTCCCGGCGACCGACCGCGAGCTGATCCCGCGCAACGCGCCGGAGCTGTTCAACCGGGGCGCGCCGGAATGGACGACGATGTTCTGGGACGGGCGGGTTAACCTGCATGAAGTGTACGGCCTCAACACACCGGCAGGCAACGCGCTGCCGCCGGAGCTGGACAGCTTGCTGGCGGCCCAGGCGATGTTTCCGGTCACCTCGCGGGACGAGATGCGCGGCAACTTTGGCGACAGCGACGCAGCGCGGGCGATGAATGAGATCGCGCTCGTGCCCGACAGCCGCCCGCGGGTCATGTGGGAGCGGCTGATGGAGCGGTTGATGGCCATCCCGGCCTATGACACGCTTTTTGCCGCCGCCTACCCGTATGTGCGTACCGACGAACTCAGTTTTGCCCATGCCGCCAACGCGCTGGCTGCCTACCAGATCGCAGCCTTCACCTTCCCCGGCAGTCCGTGGGACCGCTATCTGGCGGGCGACGCGACAGCGCTGGGCGACGAGGCGCGACGGGGAGCGCTGCTGTTCTACGGCGAGGCAGGCTGCGCGGGCTGTCACAACGGCAATCTGCTGACCGACCAGCAGTTCCACAATATCGGCGCGCCACAGCTGGGGCCGGGCAAGCTGTACGATACAGCGCTCGATCTCGGTCGTTTTCTGGAGACCGGCGACCCCGCCGACCGCTACGCCTTCCGCACGCCGCCGCTGCGCAACGTGACCCTCACCGGCCCCTGGCTCCACAACGGTGCCTACAGCAGCCTGGAAGCGGTGATCGCCCACCATCTCGATCCGGCGGGCAGCGTAGCGGCCTATGAGGCGGCGCAGCTGCCGGCCTACTTGCGCGACACCGTGCAGACCGGCGCGGACGTTCAGGCAGACCTGCTGCGATCGCTGGATCCGCGGCTGGCCACGCCACGCACGCTGACCGACGAGCAGACGGCCGATTTGCTGGCCTTTCTCGCTGCGCTGACCGACCCGGCGGCGGCCGACCTGGGCCATCTGGTGCCGGCTTCCGTGCCCAGCGGCCTGCCGGTGAACGACTAGCGCCCCCACGCAAACCGCGCCTGGTCGAAGAACGACCGGTCACGACCTGACATTCTGTAAGACGATTGGCCAAATCGTTCTCCTCTCCCGCAACCGGCGTTCCGTCTGATACTTTCGCACACCATAACAACCTGTTTGCGCGCGCCAAACGCGCCGTCCTGGTTGACGCCTGCTTCCTCTTATACTATACTGGGGTACAGTATCTAAATTGAGGTGAACCAACAATGCCCATGTATCAATTTGCCTGCGAAGCGTGCGGGCAGCCGTTTGAAAAGAAGCTGCGCATGTCGGAGTCGAGCGACACCCAAACCTGCCCCTACTGCGCCAGCAGCGACACACGCAAGCGACTCGGCGCCGTCGCCATCAGCAGCACGACCAGCGGCGGAGCGACTCTGCGCCAGGCACCCGTCAGCCGCAGCCCGTTTACCTGAGCGAGTGGCTGCTAGGCGAGCCGTGTGCTTGCCCCACTCCTAACGAAACAACCATGAAAGTTCAATCAGACGCCACCCGCGACGATCTCCATAAGCGACTGCGCCGCATTGAAGGCCAGATGCGCGGCATCCAGCAGATGCTGGCCGACGACCGAGACTGCCAGGAGATTGTCCAGCAGCTCAACGCCTCACAAGCTGCGCTGCACAACGCCACCAACGGCTTCATGCAGGCCCACGCCCGCGAATGCCTGCTCAGAAGTGTGGAGGAGCTCGACCCGGCTGAGCGGTCGGCGCTGGTAGATGACTTGTTCGGCCTGCTGGCCAAAGTGAAGTGATGGTCGGGCTCTCGACGCCATAGCTTTGGTGTCGAGTCAGAGGAAACGCTCGTTCAACAGAGGCGCGCCGGTTGGCGCGCTTTTTTGCTGCCTGTGCCTACCGCGAACGGCCGACGACGAGCGCGGCAAAGGTCCAGTGCGCCATCGGCGTCGGATTGACCGGGGTGGCGTTGAGGAACGGCGTGGCGGTCGGCCCAGGCAGCGTCGCCACGGGCGTGGCGGTGGGCGTGACGGTCGCCGTCGGCTGGGCTGTGGGCACCAGCGTGGTGGTGGCGGTGGGCAGTAGGGTCGCGGTAGCCGTCGCCGCAGGTGTCTGCGTCGCCGTTGGGAGCGGTGGCTGGGTCGCGGCGGCTGTCGCGGTCATCGTCGGCAGCAGGGTCATCGTGGCGGTAACGGTCGGCGTAACCGGTGTTTCGGCCGGCGGCAGCGTGGCCGTGGGCGTTTCCGTGGGCGGATCAACGACGCAGACGCTGCGGAAATTGGCTACGAGTTCGGCCGCTTCATTCATGGACCGGGCGACATCGGCCGCGCGATCCGGCGCGGTGTCATACTCAATCCCCATCGGCTCTCCATCGTAGGTGGTCCGTGGATTGGACCACTGATTAATCCGCGGACAGCCACCCGCCGGACAGTCATAGGACATGATAGTGCGGAACGATCTCTGGGGCGATTGGTAGCCGTAGCTGTAGGGAAATACGCCCGGGCTGCCGGCATGATCACGATCATGGGCGCTGCCCATGTTGTGGCCGAACTCATGGGCCAGCGTCAGCGGGTTGCAGCTGTACGGTTCGGGGTAGTCCAGCGCCGTCACCCCAAAGCCAAACTCCTCATTGTACGGCTCCAGCTCGTTCATCTTGAAAGCAAAACCGCACGAGTCCTGATTGCCCTCGGCGACCAGCATGCCGACGAGATCGGCGTCGACCGCGTCCCGCATGGCGTGGACTTCATCCAGGAAGCCATCGTCCACCTTCTGTAGTCGCGTCAGGTCGGTGTTGATGCTGTCCGACTGGGTGTAGTCGACTTCCGCCGCAAGGACGAGCCGCCACGTAGAGGAAACATTGCTGGCCTCGTTGGCACTGATCATGTCGCTGATGCGCTGGTTGATGAGCGCCTCCATGCCGTCGACGCCGCCCTGTGCCACGCGGGCAGCCGGCGTGTAGACGATCATCAGGTCGATGACCGAACCATCCTCGCACATCGCTGCCCGACTCTCGTCGCGACCCGGCCTGGTGACAAGCGGCGTCTCGATGTAATCCTGACCACCCGGCTCCCGGATTGCGGCGATGTCGACCTGGCGCACCAGATGCAGACCGGGCGATGCCGGCCCCAATGGCCGTATCGTGTAGCTCGCCTGCTCCGCTTCCGCCACCGCACCGACCACCGTCGTCCCGCGCACCGAAATCGTCACACGCTGCGACGGATGTTCAGCCACATGGCCAACCCAGACATAGCCATCGATCACCGAACGGTCAACGCGCTCCCGGACGGCCGTCACGATGGTGTCATCAAACAGGTTCAGTCTGAACTGTTGGGTATCCGGCGTCAGGGCCGACCAGTTGACGCGCACGAATCGCTCCCGGACGGCTGGCGGGCCGGTAACAGCGGCGGTGGACAAGGCTCGACTGGCCGGCGCAGCGGAGAAGAGCGCGCCGTCGCTGGCAACGTCATATGGCCCGGCGAGCCATACCATCGCCAGGAACAGTGCCGCGACTGACAGGCCGAGCAGCCTTCCCTTCGTCACTCCCATGTTGCCCACGGTTGTCGCTCCATCACACCCGGCTGCCCGCCACCGAGCAACCAACGACGCCGGCACGCTGCCGGATCGATACCCATTACGTCAGAAATTCTTTGATGCCTGGGGAAATCGAAATCGGGATCTGTTCATTCACGGTGCAGGTTCCACCAGACTACAGTCGCCAATGGTAGCACCACCGGCTGGCCAGTGCGACGCGGCTGGCCTGTTTTGGTCACGAACGTCTAACTTTTTACATAGCGTACCAGCCGCCCTGGCGTCCTTCCATCAAGGAACGGTGAAAGATCGCCCGGCTGCCCCAGACAGACGAGACAAAAGGCGGCGGCCGGCCTTGCCGGCCCTCGTCCGATACCCACCCGGTCTCGCGCACAACTGTCTGACCCGCCTCGCTTTTCATGGCTACCCGAGAGATGCGGCCCGAGAACATCGGTGGTAGAATCCGGCTCCCGACCATCCATACCTTCCATCACCGCACGGCACGCTTTCGTTGACATACCTCTGGACTCTTGCATGAACTATCCACGACTGCACCTTTTTCCGCTCGTCTTGCTACTGCTGCTCGCCGGTTGTGGCGGGGATGAGGCGGCCGTAACCGAGCCGACCATCGCGCTGACACCCTGCACGCTCGACGGCGGCCGTCAGGCTGAATGCGCCACGCTGACCGTCCCGGAGAACCGCGACGCGCCGGACGGCCGCACCATCGACCTCAACATTGTCGTCGTCCCCAGCACCAACAGCGAAGCGGAGCCTGATCCGCTCGTCCTGCTGGCCGGGGGGCCGGGCCAGTCGGCAACCGACGCGTTCCCGCCTGTGCTGGGGCTGTTCGGCGATGTGCTGAGCAGTCGGGACATCATCCTGATCGACCAGCGCGGCACCGGCGACTCCGCGCCGCTCGACTGCCCCGCCCTCGACGATGAATCCCTCCCGGCCGACCTGTCCGACGAAGCGTTCATCGACCTGCTGGAGTCATGCCGCCAGGATCTTGCCACCGACCGCGACCTGACCCGGTACACGACCGAAGACGCCGTAGCCGATCTCGACGCGGTACGCGAGGCGTTGGGCGCGGGCCAGCTCAATCTCTACGGCGCATCGTACGGCACGCGGCTGGCGCAGGCGTACATGCAGCGCCATCCCGACCGGGTTCGCAGCGCCGTGCTGGAAGCGGTCGTCGGTCCGGAGTTGATCCTCTTCCAGGACATGCCCCGCGACGGCCAGCGCGCCCTCGATGATTTGTTCGCCCGCTGTGCGGCCGACGCGGCCTGCAGTGAAGCGTTCCCCGCTCTGCCCGCCGAGTTCGCCGCCATCCTCGATCGTCTGGAAGAACCGCCCCTGATCACTGTCGCCAATCCGCTGGACAACGAACCGATTGAGCTGACTCTGACCCACGATCTGTTCGCCCAGCTCATCTTCAACATCATGTACAGCACCGAGTTCCAATCGCTGCTGCCGCTGCTCATCCACCAGGCGCACGAGACGAGCGAGTACGGCCCGCTGGTTGCCCAGGCGCTGGCCATCGGCCAGAGCGCCGGACTGGAAACGGCCTTGCTCTACGCGGTCACCTGCTCCGAAGACGCGCCGCTGGTGGACCTCCCCACGGCGCGAGCCATACAGGAAACGACCGATATGGCCCTGTCGGCCGAGCGCTTCCTGGCCATCTGCGAGACGTGGCCCCGCGCCGACGTTCCCGCCGACCTGCGCCAGCCGCTGCAGACCGACACGCCGGTGCTGCTGCTGTCGGGTGACGCCGACCCGGTCACGCCGCCCGCCTACGCCGAGGCCGTCGCCGGCAGCCTGCCCAACAGCGTCCACCTCGTCCTGCCCGGCCACGGCCACACGGTGCTGACGGCGGGCTGCGTACCCTCGCTGCTGGCCCGGTTCGTTGCCGCCGGCAGTGTCGACGACCTCGACACCAGCTGTGTGGCCGAGATTGAGCCGCCGCCGTTCTTTACATCCTTCGCCGGACCCCGCCCATAAGGTCAACCGACATGATACAAGTAGCTTCTCTCCACAAATCCTTTGGCGATGTCCAGGCCGTGCGCGATGTCTCCTTTGAGGCGCCGGACGGACTGATCACAGGCCTGCTGGGACCGAACGGCGCGGGCAAGAGCACAACGATGCGCCTCATCGCCGGCGCGCTGGAGCCGGACAGCGGCACCGCCAGCATCGACGGCTATGACACCACCACCCAGCTCATCGCCGCCCAGCAGCGCCTGGGGGTGACCACCGATTCCCACGGCATCTACCAGCGCCTGACCTCGCGCGAGAATGTGCGCTACTACGGCCGTCTGCGCGGCATGAAAGGGGACGAACTGGAAGAGCGCATCGATGAACTAATGACCATACTCGACATGGGCAACATTGCCGACCGCCGCACAGAAGGGTTTTCAACCGGCGAGCAGGTCAAAGTAGCCATCGCCCGGGCGCTGGTCCACCAGCCGCAGAATGTCATGCTCGACGAGCCGACCTCCGGGCTGGACGTCATGAGCACCCGCGCCATGCGCGAAACGATTCGCACCGAGCGCGACCGGGGCCGCTGCATCCTGTTCTCCAGCCACGTCATGCAGGAAGTAGCGCTGCTGTGCGAATACATCGTCGTCATCGCCGAAGGGCGCGTGGTAGCGCAAGGCACGCCCGACGCGCTCCGGGAACAGACCGGTGAGGACAATCTCGAAGATGCGTTCGTCAGCATCATCGGTACCAAAGAGGGGTTGGTCTAATGCTGCAGCACCTGTGGATCATCTTTAGCAAGGAAACGATCGACAACTTGCGCGACCGGCGTTCGGTCCTGAACGCGATGGTTGCCGTCCTGATGAACCCCTTGCTCTACATCGCCCTGTTCGGCTTCCTGAATCGCTCCTTCTCCGACCAGGCCGAGCGCGCCCTGCGTCTGCCGGTCGTCGGCGCGGAGAACGCGCCCAATCTCATCCAGTATCTGGACCAGAACAATGTCGACATCCTGCCCGCCCCGACCGACCCGGAAGCGGCCGTTCGCAGTGGGGATGCCGACGCCATTTTGATCATCCCCGACGAGTTCGAAGCGGCCTTCAGCGGTGCGGAACCGGCCTCCATCCAGATCTTGCTGGACGAGTCAACCACCAGTTCCGAAATCAGCGCCGGTCGCGTCCGGCGGCTGGTGCAGCAGTACAGCGGTCAGGTCGGGAGCTTGCGTCTGCTGGCCCGGGGCATCAGCCCGGCCATCGTCAACGCCGTGCCTGTCGAAACGGTCAACGTCTCCCCGGAAACCGAAGGGGGTGCAGCAGCCGTGCTGAACTTGCTGCCGGTTGTCATGATGACGGCCGCTTTCTTCGGCGGCTTCTATCTGGCGGTGGACACCACAGCGGGCGAACGGGAGCGCAAGTCGCTTGAGCCGCTGCTGCTCAACCCGCTGCCCCGCTCCCGGTTTGTGCTGGGCAAGTTCGCGGCCATCTTTGTCTTCACCACGGCGGCCGTCTTTCTGGCTACGGCGCTCTTTCTGCTGCTGTTGGGCATTCCCGCTGTCCAGGAGTTCACTGCGATCCGGATCAATCTGGGCTTCGACGTGATTATTCCGGCCGTGCTGATCATGATTCCGGTCATCATTCTGGCCGTCGGCGTCGAGATGTTCGTCGCCTCCTATGCCCGGACGGTCAAGGAAGCGTCCACCTACACCCAGCTCGTCGCGCTGGCGGGCTTCATGCCGTCGCTCTTCCTGTCCGTCCTGCCCATCCGCCCACCGGACTGGACGACATTTATTCCCACGATCAGTCAGTTGTACTTCATCAACGATCTGTCACGGGGCGAGGCGCTCGATCCAACTCAGGTGCTGATCGCCAGCCTCATCACAGCAGGCATTGGCGTGTTCGCTCTGCTCGGCACCATCCGCATCTACAACAGCGAGCGGATCATCCAGAGCGGCGCTACATAAGGGAGCAACGACGATGGGCTGGTTTCAGCGGACAATTACCCTTGCACCCCGTTCGCGCGGCTTCCACCTGATCACCGATGAGATCATGCGGCAGGTGCCGGAGATCGGCCGGTACCGGGTCGGGCTGGCCCACATCTTCATCCAGCACACCTCAGCGGCGCTGGCGCTCAACGAGAACGCCGACCCGACGGTGCGCCACGACATGGAAGCTTACTTCAACCAGTTGGCCCCCGAGAACGCCGCCTACTACCGGCACACGCTGGAAGGCTCCGACGACATGCCCGCCCATCTGAAAGCCGTCCTGCTCGGCAGCAGTCTGACGCTGCCCATCAGCAGCGGCCGCCTGCATCTGGGCACATGGCAGGGGGTCTACCTGTGCGAGCATCGCGACCGGGGCGGCTCCCGGCGCGTCATCGTCACGCTCCACGGCGACGAGCGCGGCTAGCGCCCAGCCGCTACAGCTCCCAGACCTGACCCTCTTGCGCTATCACTGCACCGGCAGCCGCTACCGCCTGCTGTGCCTCGCTGCCTGCGTCGAGCAGCGGGTTGGTGTGGTTGATATGGGTCAGCACCAGCCGGGACGACAACTCGCCGAAGTAGGCCAGCGTGTCGGGCACGAGCGGATGGGCCACCGGCGGCCGCCCGCCCAGCTCATCCGCGCTGAAGAACGAGGCATCGACCACGGCCAGATCAACCGCCGCCACCTGCTCCCGCGCCGCGGGCCACAAGCTCCAGGCGTCGATGTCGGGAACGTAAAGCAGCGACCGCTCCGGCCCGGCGATCAGGTACGCATACGTGCCCACCCCCCACTCGTCCCGATGCGGCACGGCCAGCGGCGTGATGGACAGACCGGTCGCCAGCGGCACGCTGCTGTGCGGCCGCCGCGGATGCCAGATAAAGTTGGCCGTCGCCGGACGCCAGATCGACGATTCGCGCAGCATCGTCACCAGACCCGGCGAGGCGTAGACCGGCAGCCCCACGACCGACATCGCCTCCGGCCCAAACTGTGGCAGACCACCGATGTGACCCAGGTGGGCATGGGTAAGAAAGATGCCGGCGGGTTGGCGCAGCCGGCTGCGACGCCGTGGGTGCGGCCCAAGCAGATCGCCGAGCGACAGTAGTTGTGCGCCGATGTCGGGGGTGGCGTCGATCAGCCACACCTGTGCCGTTTCCGACCGGGTGTCGACCACCGCCAGACTGGCCACGCGCCGCGCAGCACCAGGGTCGCGGACGGCCGCCATACATCGCCCACAGCGGCAGCCCGCGTGCGGCAGTCCACCATCCTGCATGATACCAAGCACCACCACAGAGACACCGTTTTCGCGGACTGCGATGGTGGGATTGTTCCTGTCAGCCATCGACCCGCTCCCGATTGGACGAAGTACGCAACTGGAGCGCCCGCGCCTTAGTCAAGTTGCTTATCGACAACGTTGCCCTCTCTGTTAGAATATGCATCATTATGAAAGACCTATCCTATCTCGTCAGCAGCATACCCGCGTCGGCAACACTCGCCGTCAACGACAAAGCCAAAGCCTTGAAGGCCGCCGGCCACGATATCGTCTCTCTGGCCGGAGGCGACCCCGACTTCGACACACCGGATTACGTGGTCGCCGCCGCGTTCCAGGCCATTGAGAACGGCGCCACTCATTATCCGGCGCCGATGAAAGGGATTGTGCCCTTGCTTGACGCGATAGGCGAAAAGATGTCCAGCGAGAACGGGATCGAGGTCAATCCACGAACCGACATCGTCGTCACGCCGGGGGCCAAGTGGTCACTGTATCTGGCGTTGGCGGCCATCGTCAACCCCGGCGACGAGGTCATCTATCTGGAGCCGGTTTGGGTCTCCTACCCGCCGATGATCACCATCGCCGGCGGAACGCCGGTGGCGGTCTCGCTGCCCAGCGACGACAACTTCCGCATCAGCGCCGAACTGCTGCGCGAGAAGATCACACCGCGCACGAAGGCGATCATGGTCACCACGCCCAACAACCCGACCGGCCGCGTGCTGACCCAGGAAGAGATGGACGCGGTGGTCGAAGTGGCGCTGGAGCATGACCTGTACGTCATCAGCGACGAGATTTACGAGAAGATCATTTTCGACGGCCGCCAGCATCTCTCGCTCGCTTCTGCGCCGGGCATGGGTGAGCGCACGTTCACGATCAATGGCCTGTCCAAATCCCACGCCATGACCGGCTGGCGACTGGGCTGGCTGGCCGGGCCGACACCGGCCATGAAGCTGGCCGGGCAGCTGCACAGCCAGACGATCTCGTCTGCGGCCAACTTCACCATGCACGCCGCCATCGCCGCGCTCAAGGGTCCGACCGAGCCAATTCAGGCCATGACCGACTCCTACAAGGCCCGCCGCGACTTTATGGTCCCGGCCCTGAATGGGATTGAGGGCGTCGAATGTCGCGAGATTGAGGGCGCGTTCTACCTCTTCCCGCGCTTCCCCAACAGCAGCCTGAACAGCCTGGAGCTGGCCGAAGCGCTAATCGAGAAAGCGGGCATCGCCGCCGTGCCGGGCATCGCCTTTGGCGACGCCGGCGAAGGGCACGTCCGTTTCTCCATCGCCACCTCAATGGCTGATCTGGAGAAAGGGGTCGAGCGGCTGGCCAAGGTGGCCCACGAGCTGTAGCGCATCCGGCACAGCCCTCTTCCCGACTTCCACGCAGGCGGTCTGCAATCGCAGCCGCCTGCGTTTTGTATCCGGGCTGCCCGACCACTGCACGGCGCCTTTCAGGAGTCGGGTTGCCAGATGGTGTCGCGGCATTCTCGTCCCGTTCTCTGCCACCCCCAGGAGACCGGAAAGGAACCCGGTGCTACGGTCGCTCGAACAGTGAAAAGCTCTGCGCCAATACCCCTTCCCCTTGACACCCATCAGCCAGTTGACTAGTATGAAATAAGACCACCATATCGCGCCCGCCGCCCGTCCCCACGCACAGGGCGAGGCGCAGGTCAGGTTAACATGAGCAGCCAATTCGACTGGCAATTCGACGAGGACAGCAGCGATCTGCCTCCCAAGCGGCCGCCCGGGCGCATTCGAGGGGCGCTGCGTTTCTGGATCGTGCTGGGCCTGGGGCTGTCTCTTTTTGCGGCCGTTTATGGCGGCGACCGCCTGCGACAGGGCCGCGAAGCGGAAGCGTCCCGCGCCTCCGTCCAGGCCGTGGTAGACGAGATGGCGACGGCCTGTGCCGCGGGGGACGGCGACCGCTACTTTGCCACTCAGAGCGCCGACCCCGCCTGGCAAGCAACCCAACTCCACCCCCGCCAAACGGCCGTCTTCTGCGGCGACGTGGCCGTTACCCGGACCCAGCGCCAGGGTGAGCGCTTCGAAGCGAACCTGACCTGGGACGATGCCGCGGGCCGGTGGCAGCGGGCGGCCTACTTCAGCGAGACAGTCGACGGCCTCGTCATGACCGCCCCGCAGAGTTCCGCGTTCGGCCCGTCGATCAGCCGGCGCACTGAGTGGGGGACGCTCCTGCTGCCGGAGAGCGACAGCGCTTTTGCGTCCACCATCGACCGCTTCGTACAGGACGTCGTGGCCGACACCTGCGCGTCCGCCACCTGTCGCCCGGCGGCCCAGCCGGTCACGCTGTCAATCCGGCCCGACTATCGTCAGACGGCCGACCCGGCCCAGCTGGCTGTCCCGTCGCCCCGCCTGGTGGCGCTGGACGCCAATGGCCAGCCGGGCGCGCCATTCTGGGACCAACTGGAACAGACGCTCGTCGCCCACCTGACACGGGGCGCCATCCGTTTCGCCGTGCCCAACATCCTGCAGCAGGTCATCGATTTCGAGCGGGCCGCCGACGAGTTTATGCGCATGAACCCTGACGTGACCGTCGAAATCGTGCCGGTCGATCTCTCCCCGGAGCAGCCGGACGCGACGCTCTTCGCCTACGATGGCGCGGCCTATACGCCCAATCTGGCCATGCTCGCCAGCGGCAGCGTGCTCGACCTGACCGACTTCGCCGCCACCGACCCCCAGCTTGACCAGGCCGACTTCTATGAGCAGGTGTGGCAGGGCGCATGGTGGCGCGATCGCCAATGGATCTTCCCCCAGGCCGGCCAACTACGACTGCTTTACTATGACTGCTGTGTTTACGAAACGGCCGGCATGCCGGAACCGTCGCTGCGCTGGACGTGGGCGGAGATGGAGCGCGACGCGGCTCAGCTGCTGGCGCGGGGGGTAGTCGACCCGGCTACCGCCTGGCAGGGACGGTACGGACTGGCCGATGCCACCCGCGACCTGCTGTTCGCCTACGCCTACAATCAGCAGGCTGAGTGTGTGGGATTGGTGCCGGCCACGTGCAACGTGGCGCTGCGCACGGGTGATGTCGCCGCTGCCCTGACCTGGTACCACCGGATGAGCGTGGGGCAAGCGCTCATGCCGCCCGTTGCCGGGCTGCCGCCCGACGAACGCACCTCGTTCATGGTCAACAGACAGGCCGTCCGTCGTGACGCCGCCATCTGGGTCGACGAACCGGTCAACTACGAGCATCAGATTCAGAACTTCCGCATCCAGGTTCGGCCGTTTCCCGGCTCCGACCGGTTCGATGGCGTCACACCGGTCTGGGTCCACGGCAGCTTCATCAGCGCCGGCAGCGAGCGACCGCGAGATGTCTGGCGCTGGCTGCGCTTCCTTTCCTACCGCCCACTCAACGGGCCGCTGCGCTATGTCCCGGCGCGCCCGTCGGTGGCGGCCCAGATGCAGTATTGGGATCGTCTGCCGGGGCCGCTGCGCGACGCGCTGCGGGCCGCTTTCCCGTTCGGCCGTCCGGTGACGTTCGCCGATGAGCAGCGGTTCTCGCCGGAGCAGTTGGAGGCAGTGACAAACGGGGGGCGCGTCCCGGACGACACAGCGCAGCAACCAGCACCACTCAGCTGGTTTGGTCGCTGACCGCAGCCGCCGTGTGGGACCGCTAGTGGCTTAGAATCTGGGAGAGGAACAGCTTCGTCCGTTCATTCTCCGACTCGGAGAAGAACGCTTCCGGCGTATTCTGTTCGACAATCAGTCCCTGGTCCATGAAGACGATGCTGTCTGCTACTGTCCTGGCGAAGCCCATCTCGTGCGTCACCGCCAGAATAGTGTAACCAGACTCGGCCAGGACACGCATCACGTCCAGCACTTCCTTGATCATCTCCGGGTCCAGCGCCGATGTCGGCTCGTCGAACAGCAGGATGTTCGGTTCCATGGCCAGCGTACGGGCGATGGCCACGCGCTGCTGCTGGCCGCCGGACAGTTGGCCGGGGTACTTCGAGGCCTGCTCCGGAATGCCGACCCGTTCCAGCCAATGCATCGCCCGTTCTTCGGCCCGCTCATGGGACCACTTGCGAACGTGAATCGGCGCCAGCGTGACGTTCTCCAGCACAGTGAGATGGGGGAACAGGTTGAACTGCTGGAACACCATCCCCACTTCACTGCGAATCTCAGCAATGTTGCGAATGTCGTGGCTGAGCACAATCCCATCGACAATGATGTCGCCTTGCTGGTGCTCCTCCAACCGGTTGATGGTGCGGATGAAGGTCGATTTTCCGGAGCCGGATGGCCCAATAATGACGATCACCTCGCCACGCTTCACGGTCAGGGTGATGCCGCGCAGCGCCTCAAAATCACCATACCATTTGTGAACGTCGCGACAGACGATGATATCTTCGGTCTTGGGAGGGTGTGGTGTTGTCATAGTTTGCAGGTCCTTAATTGGCGCATGGGTGGCTCGAGTCTTACCGTTCGCCCACGCCCATTCTGCTTTCCAGGCGGCGACTATAGCCGGCCATAATCGAGCTGCCGATGAAGTAGATCAAGGCAATGAATACATATGGTTCGCGCCGCACGCCGAGCCAGTCGGGCTGGGCCGAGATGAGGTTGGCGACGCCAAGAAGTTCGATAAGTCCGACAATGGCCACCAGCGTCGTATCCTTGAACAGGCCAATAAACTGGCCGACGATGGCCGGAATGACCGCCCGCAGCGCCTGGGGCAGGATGATGAGCCGGTACTTGGAAACCGTGGACAGACCGAGTGCATCGGCCGCCTCATACTGTCCATTGGGAATCGACTGCAAGCCGCCGCGAATGTTCTCCGCCAGGTAGGCGGCCGCAAAAAGGGCCACCGCCGCCAGCACCCGCCACGTACTCAGCACTTCCACCCCGCTCGGCAAAAAGATCGGGAACAGAATGATCGACATGAACAGGATGGTGATGAGCGGCACACCACGCACAACTTCGATGTAGACCGTACTGAACATCGCCACGACGTTGCCGTCAAAGTAGCGAATAAACAGGTATGCTGCCAGCGGAATGAGAAGGGGCCAGAGGGCCAACAACTGCTGTCCGAGACCCGAAGCTTCCGGGAATGTCGGCACGGTGCTCGTCCAGAGGAAGATGGCGGTCAGAACGGCTGCCGCGCTATATACCAACCAGGCTGGTATGCCCGTAATGTCACTGCGCCGCCCCAACGCCAGGCCAACGCCCAACGGAAACGAGGCGACGATGCCAAAGATGGCGATAATCAGCGTCAGCAGCAGACCACCCCAAACAATGTCCGGATTCAGTTCCCGCACCGGACCACCTTCGCCAAATCCGCGCAGCAGAACGAAAGCAATGAAAGGTGTCGCAATCCACAACCCGGTAATGACCTTACGCAGACGCGAGTTGCGGAAGACTTCGCGGCTGTAGACATAGGTGCTGGGTATGAGCAGGAACACATTCCACAGGACCAGCGCCCAGATCCGCCACGTCTGGTCGCGGGGGAAGCGGAAGATCATCAGGTTGCTGAAGTTGGCGATGACCGCTCCCCAATTGGCTCCGGGTGGGTCGAACTGGGACAGGGTCGCCTCAGCAATGTCGGTGTCGGTGGAGAAACTGGCGCGCACCAAAGCCCAATCGATGAACCCGCGCAGCGCGGCGACAATGATCAGTACCAGCAGCAAGCTTACGATCGCACTGGTCACGGAACTGTAGAGGTTCTTGCTCAGCCATTTGGTGACAGAAGAGTGCTGGTGGGCCACGTTGCTGAGCGCCGTTGCGCCCACCGTCACCGCCCATCCGCCAATGATCACCGCTGTCAGCCACGGCGCAGCTTCAAGCTGACTGGCGGCCACCTGAATGGTGATATAGCTCAGTATCAGCAGAATGATGGGCAGCCACCACGTCCGGGTGATGTTCTCTTTGACGAAATCGCCAAAGCTAAACGTGACGGATTCATCACGACGCATGACTGCCTGCAAATTATCGTAAAAGGTCGCCATCCGTTATCTACCTCTCCACAAGAGCGATGCGCCGGTTATACCAGTTCAGGAAGGCCGAAATCAGCAGACTGAACGCCAGATAGGTGCCCATGACAATGACAAACACCTGAATCACGCGGCCTGACTGATTCAGGGTGGTGAACGCCGTCGACCAGAGGTCCGGGTACCCAACGGCAATTGCCAGACTGGAGTTCTTGACCAGGTTCAAATATTGGCTGGTCAGGGGTGGGATGATGACTCGCAGCGCCTGGGGCAGGACGATGAGGCGCAGCAGCTGCCCCTCGCTCAGGCCCAGCGCTCTCGCGGCCTCCGTTTGACCCTTGGGCACAGACTGGATGCCCGCCCGGACAATCTCGGCAATAAACGCGCCGGTATAGATGACCAGTCCAATCAGAATCGCCGCGAAGTTGGGCGACATGGTGATGCCGCCGACGAAGTTCAGTCCCTCGATGCGCGGAATGTCAATACGGACCGGGCGTTCGGCCAGCGGGGCAATCAGTTGGGTTGGGTCGCCCAACAGCGCCAGCTCCGGCTCCAGCACCGACCGCGCCGCCACGACCAGGTCGCACGCGCCACTGTTGTAGTCGTCCATCACCTGGTCAATGCGGTTGCTTCGCTCAACGTCGAACGGCACGTTGGCCCGGCGCAAAGGAGCGGTCAGGTTAACTTCCGACGGATCATCACGCACGGCGCACAGGACAAGCGTCCCCGCCGCCAGCTGCTCCTCGCTAATGGCGCCGCTTTCCAGCGCGGCGTCGAGGTCGCGCAGGTTATCCAACCCCAGCTGCGCCTGCGAGCTCGCCACCAAATCATCAAAGGAGGTGTAGCCACTCTCTTCAGAGGTCAGAAAGCCCTGGTTCTCCGATGCAGTGGCCGAGGCAATGAACCAGCCAGCCACGGCAACCACGATGAACGCCAGCAGGGACCACCAGAAGCGGCGGGTCAGGTCACCCGTGCGGGCCTCGCGCCGTCCCAGCAGATAGTAGATGAGCGCTGCGGCAAACAGCCCGACAACCAGAAAACCGGACCACACCCAGAAGGAAGGCATAAATGCCGGCCCGGGAATGTTGATGCCCCGCTGACTCAGGTAGACAGGCAGCCCAAACGGTTGAATGGCGTTCCGAATGGATGGAAATACGAGGATGACACCGAAGAAAAGGAAAAATAGCTGCAGCAGCAGAGGCGTGTTACGAATGATGTCGACGTACCAGCGAGCGACGCCGCTGACCAGCCAGTTGGGGGAAAGGCGGGCGATTCCGGTTAAGGTACCGAGGACCGTCGCCAGGATGATGCCGAGCACGCCAACTTTGGCCGTGTTGATTGCACCCACCAGCAAAGCCCGGCCATACGCATCGCTGGGATCGTAGTCGATGGACGTCTCGGAAATATCAAACTGGGCATCAAGGCGCAGGAAATCAAATGCACAGCGCACGTTGGTCGTGCCGTCGCGACAGAGAAATTGACTCTCTCCCAGCGAACTCAGATTGTCGTTGACGTTACCCGCAATCCAGCCGAAGCCCAAGACCAGCGCGACGAGAAACACCATCTGGGCGATAATGCCCAGCACGCGAATGTCGCGCCAGAAGGGAACTTTTTCCTGGCCGGTTGGCAGGGGCGGCGTAAGGTCAGTCATGGCCTTGTTCCTGGTAGGCTGCTATCAGGTTGGAAACAAGAGGGCTGACTGCGCTATCGCGCGACGCGAAGGTCACACGATAGCGCAGCCGAGGTTACCTCATTGAATCACGTTGAATCGCGTTCGGTTTAACGGAATGGCGGCGAGTACAGCAAGCCACCCTCTGTCCACAGATTGTTCAGGCCACGCGGCAGATTGAACGGGGTGTCCGGGCCGAGATTACGATTGTAAATCTCGCCGTAGTTCCCCACCTGTGCCACAACCTGGTAGCAGAAGTCATTGGGCAGGCCCATGGCCAGACCGAGGTCGCCGGTCTCACCCAACAGATTCTGCACAACCGGATCTTCGCCGCCCAGGAAGCTGTCGACATTCGAGGAATCGATGCCAAGCTCTTCAGCCTGGATGGTGCAGTTGACCGTCCACTTGACGATATCGAACCAGTTGTCGTCGCCATGACGGACCAGCGGGCCGAGCGGCTCCTTGGACATCGTCACATCGAGGATCGTATGGGCGGCCGGATCGGCCAGCAGGATCTGGTTGTGATACCAGACCGGACTTGTCGGTGGTGAACCCATCACACTGGCCCTGGTCATACGCTTCGCGCGTGCTGTCGGCGTTGTCGAACACAACGGGGGTGAACTCAATGCCCTGGGCACGGAAGACGTCGGCCAGGTTCTTTTCGGTGGTCGTACCAGACTGCACGCAGATGGTGCCGCCTTCCAGACCGGCCAGGTCCGTGATGTCGGAATCGACGCGGACCATCATGCCCTGACCATCATAGAAGGTCGTGGGAACGAAGTCGAAGCCCAGCGATGTATCACGGCTGATCGTCCAGGTGGTGTTGCGGATGAGGATATCCACTTCACCGGACTGGAGCACCGGGAAGCGCTCGTTGGCGGTGGTCGGGCGAACTTCGATGGCTTCGGCGTTGTTCAAAACGGCCGCTGCAATCGCCTTGCAGTAGTCAATGTCAAACCCTTCGAAATCATTCGTATCGGGGTTGATATAGCCAAAGCCGGGCACGGACTGGTTACCGCCACACTTCAGCGTACCGCGATCCTGCACGATCCCCAGCGTGTCGCCGGTGACGACAGGTGCGGCCTCGGCATCGCCGGCCGCAGCTTCGACGACACGGGTAACCTCAACAATGCGGGTCACTTCGATCTGTTCAGCGACCGACTGGGCCGCTTCCTGAACCTGGCCGCCACAGGCAGCCAGCACAAACGAAGCCGACACAGCTACGAGCATCAATAACACAAAACGTTTCTTCATTTTTCTCCTCCAGATTGAGAGCAATAAACAACAGACTCTTTATCCTACACGCACGCATCTCGCTTCTGACGCCCACATTGGTGGTACGCCACACAGTAGAAAGATGCTAATCACACCTACGGGCGGTCAACAAAACACAAGCCCGCGCCTGTGCACCGTAGGTTGATATTCAATTGTATTAGTGGGTAATTCTTGTTTGAGTCCCGGAACCAGGGACCACCAGCCAGAGCGACGTTCAGAATCGCAAGGGAGTCGATAGACCGAGCAAAAGCGCAACCGGCTTTTCTCGGTAACAATTAGCCATCAAACTGCGACTTCTGATATCCAGCAATTAAAGTCCCCTAGATTGGCCTTTGACAAAGACCGTGCTTGTTCAGCCGATGTGGTAGGTACACATCACTCAAACTTAACAGATTATGATAGCTGGGTTGACCAGTTGGCGCAAACCGATTTCGAAAATGGGGTCGTTCTCAGCGAATCTCACGCCGGCGACGGAGCGCCGACCGGAAGGAGAAGAGGGTCACGTTCCCTGTCCTGCTGGGTGACCGGACAGGCGGCGCGGCCTCCTGGGGGTGGAATGGGCGAGAGTTGGGCCGCCTGCGAGCGGCTGCTACCAGGGCAGGGCCATGTCCACACAGATAGCGACCAGCAGAACGAGCAGGTAGTAGTTGGACGACATGAACAGCGCCCGGGCGTTCTCTGGAGAAGGGTCGCGGATCAGCCGGATGTTGCGCCAGATCAACTCAACAGTGACCAGTGAGACAGGGATAAAATAGATCCAGCCGAGGCCGGGCACCACCACCAGCAGCAGCGAGAGCACGGCGGTTGGGGCGGTATGGGACATCACCCACCACGCGGCGTGCTTCGGCGTCGTCTGCGTCGGCAGCATCGGCACATCAGCCCGGCTGTACTCGTCACGATAGAGAATGGCCAGGCTCCAGAAATGGAACGGTGTCCAGAGGAAGAGAATGGCCGCCAGCGCCAGCGCGCCCGGATCGCTCCAGTTGCCCGCTGCCGCCGCCCCGCTCAGGACGGCCGCACTGCCCGCCGCCCCACCGATGACGATGTTGAGCAGGGTCCGCGGCTTGAGCCAGATGGTGTAGATGCCAACGTAGATGAACGCGCCCAGCGCCAGAAAGAAGGAGAGCGCCGGGTTGAAAGACAGGACTGCCAACACCGGGACAGCGATGAGCAGGACACCCACGACCGGCACCCACCACGGGTTGGCAAACGTCCCGTTGACAAGCGGCCGTTTGTGCGTGCGACCCATCAGGCCGTCCTTATTGCGCTCCCAGTACTGGTTGAGCGCCGACGCACCCGCCGCCGCCATACCGCCCGTGACCCACGTCAGAAGAAGCACATTGAAGCCGGGCCAGCCACCCGCCGCCATGAACGCGCCGCCGGTCGCGGCCACGACGAGCAAGAACACGATCCGCAGCTTGAACAGCACAGCCAGTTGGCCAATCCATTCGCGCACGCCGAATGTCGTCGCCACAGGCACGTCGGCTACCGGTGGTGTCACGGTCGTTTGTTCGCTCATTTCGGTTACCGACATAGGTGCTCCCTCATCTAGGTTGGCGGTTTCCTGTTTGACAGCGGAACGATTGTAGCAGGCTGCGATAACTCAATCAACCACAGACGCAGAGTTATTCAGTTGTCTGGTTCAGCCCGGACACAGGCCGTTGAAACGACCTGCTACCGGAGGAAACCCACTGAAAGCGGGTTGCAGAAGGGGAGCAGCTCGCCTGTCCTTCTCGCTCATAGTGGGTCAAGACCCACTTCCCCGGTAGCTGTCAGGTTTCAAGCCGCAGCGGCTCGACAACTGAAGAGCCGTGACCAAAGACGGCTAAGTTAAAGTACAATGTGACCCGAGCCGCCATTGGGGTCAAGTCACTCATCTATCTGCAAACTTGATGATTTCATGGCACAATGCAGGGGTGACTATTCGGCGGAGCCGGGCACGGAGTGAACGGAGATCAACAAACCTTACTTGATTGCAACACCTACCATCTACCAACTACGACAATGAAGCATCTACACCTTTCGTCTTCATCCAAACTTGTTTGGGCGGGCCTGTGCCTTTTTTTGCTGCTGGGCATGCTGGCCTCGCCGCTCTCGCTGTTGGCCAGCCAGGACAGTAATGGTGACGGCGGGCAGACTCAACTGCTGACTGGTCTGATCAGCGGGCCAGGTGACATTGACGTGTACCAGCTGCCGGATCTTCAGGCTGGCGACATCTTGACCGTCCATGCCCGGACGACGAGCGGCAACCTGGACCCCCTGGCAGCCCTCATGAGCGGCCAGCAGGATGTCGAGCGAGTTATGCGGGATTACGATCAGTCGGTCCAAAGGCTCGTTGACGCGAACGCCAATGTTGCTGTCGGTCTGAATGCCTTGCGAGATGAGTACTTCCTGGTGTGGGATGACGACAGCGGCGAGGGGTACGCCGCGACATTCACCTTTGAGATACCAGACGACGGGACATATCTCCTCTTGGTAGGCGCGGCACTCGGCTCGCTCAATCGGGATACATTTGGGCAGTATGAGCTGCTCGTCGGTCTCAATGCACCCGGACTTGCTGCCGGGACGGCTCTACCGGGCGGAGAGCCGTTCGTCTTTTTCGATGATGCTGCGCTGGGCAGAGACAAGGCGGTCCAGGAGATCAGCGGCACGCTGACCGCCGAACAACCGTCCGTCACGTTTACGTTCGAAAGGATTCCGTCCCGGTCGACCGTCTACGCTTTCGTCGAGGCCACCTCCCCTGGCCTGCGACCCCAGATCTTCTTGCGCGATTTTGGCGACAAGCCGCTGGCTGCCGGAAACCTGGCGGGCACAACGGATACCGCGTCCCTGGAACATGAGGTTCCCGACGGTGGCGAAAACTACGTTCTGGAAGTTCGCGCAGCACCGGGGGCCGATGGCCTGCCCACAGGGGGCGACTTCCGGCTGGTGACCGGCATCAATGAACCGCTGGTCCTGATCGGTGACGCTGAGCCAATCGGCCGGGCCGTCCTCGAAGCGCCCATTCCCGTACAGGTCGGCGTCCGCCTCAACCGCCTCGCCCAGGTAACCTCAAAGGATGAGAACTTCACGATATTGGGCAGCATGCGGATGAACTGGACCGATCCCAACTACGCCTTCAGCCCCGACACCTGCAACTGCAACGTCAAGGTCTTCACAGACGAAGATTTGCGAAACTTCCTGGTCGAGGTGGGTAGTCGGTGGCCGGAGTTTGCCTACTTCAACCAGGTCGGCCCCCGTTGGCCGGGCAGCCGAGCGGCGGCCATCTGGTCAGACGGCCGCGCGACCTATGTTGAGAACTTCACCGGAACCTTCCAGGCTGACTTTGACTTTCGCAAGTTCCCGTTCGACACGCAGACGTTCCCCGTCTACCTGGACATGCTGTTTTCAACCAGCAACTACGAATTGGAAATCCTGCCGGACTACAGCGCCATCAGCAGTGACCACGGCGAGGACGAGTTCATCATCAGCGACTTTGAGACATTCGTGACGACCGAATCAGGCGTAACGGGCAGCGACGTCTCTCGCTTCACCTTCCAGTTCGTGGCCCCCCGCCATCTGGACTACTATATCTTCCAAATCTTCGTGCCTATTCTGCTCATCGCGCTCATCTCCTGGTTCACCTTCTTCCTGCGCGATTACACCCGCCGCATCGAGGCGGCCGCCGGCAACGTGCTGCTCTTCATCGCGTTCAGCTTCAGTCTGTCCGATAACTACCCCCGGCTTGGCTTCCTGACCTTCCTGGACGCCATCATGCTGGTCACATTTCTCATCAACACGGCGGTCATCCTGTATAACGTCTACCTCAAGCAGCTGGAATCGCGTGGCCGTGCCGAGCGGGCTGAGGAAATCGACAGCTATCTGGACTGGGCCTACCCGGTCGGGTACCTGCTCATGATTCTGGTGGTGGTCTGGATCTTCTTCTGGCGCGGCTGAGCGGGGGCTTAGCACCCCCAACGGCCGCCCAATCCGCCTTGACACGCGCTCCCCGCCGCGACTATAATATCTATTCGCGGCAAGAGTGCCGCTCGTTTTTTGCTGTCTAACGCCGGTCGATTCAAATACTGGCGCGGAACATTTAGTTTGTGAGGGTATATCATCATGGGTGCAGTTCCCAAGCGTAGAGTTTCCAAGTCCCGGCGCGACAAGCGTCGCACACACGATTCGATCAAGTTGTTTCATCTGGTGCCGTGCCAGGAGTGCGGCGAGATGAAGCGCTCCCATCGCGTCTGCCTCAATTGCGGCACGTATCGGGGTCGCCAGATTTTGCCGGCAGCCGAAGAACGCGACTAGGTAACAGAAGCCGGCGCCTTGTCCCAGAGAACAGGCGCCGGTTTGCTTTTTGGGCATGACAACGGCCTTCCTCTTTCCCGGCCAGGGCTCCCAGGTAGTGGGCATGGGGCGTGATCTGTACGACCACGTGCCGGTTGCCCGCGCCGTCTACGAAGCGGCCGACGACCAGCTCGGCTACGCACTTTCCCATCTCTGCTTTGACGGGCCGGAAGACGCACTGACCGCCACCGACGTCCAGCAGCCCGCGCTCTACACCACCAGCCTCGCCATGTGGGCCGTGCTGGTTGAGCAGGGCCAGACTGACAGTGCGGCGTTCGTGGCCGGGCACAGCCTGGGCGAGATCTCGGCCCTGGCGGCCGTGGGGGCTGTCTCCTTCGCCGAGGGCCTGGCTCTTGTCCAGCGGCGCGGCGAGCTCATGCGCCAGGCGGGCGAAGCCCAGCCCGGCGGCATGGCGGCCATTATCGGCATGGACGCCGCCGAAGTGGCAGCGGTTTGCGCCATCGCCAGCGACCAGACCGGCCGCATCGTCCAGGTGGCCAACGACAACTGTCCGGGCCAGGTCGTCATCTCCGGCGACGAGACGGCGCTTGAACTGGCCATGTCGCTGCTGCCCGACGCTGGCGCTCGCAAGGTCGTCCGGCTGCCCATCTCCATCGCGGCCCATTCGCCGCTGATGGCCCCGGTAGCGGTCGAATTCGCCGCCGCCGTCGACGCGACAGCGTTCTTGCCGCCCGCCCTGCCCGTCGTGGCCAACGTCACGGCCCAACCGATGACGACTGTGGACGAGATTCGGGCGGAGTTGAAAGCCCAATTGACCTCGCCCGTCGCCTGGACGGAATCAGTGCGTACAATGACCGCCCAGGGTGTCGACACATTTCAGGAAGTTGGCCCGGGTGATGTCCTGCTTGGCCTGGTCAAGCGCATCGATCGCAGCGCAGCGCGCATTAAGTTTGCAGTCGGAGTCTAGCGTATGGATCTGTCAGGCAAAGTTGCAGTCGTCACCGGCGCCTCACGAGGCATTGGCCGGGCCATCGCCGAAACATTGGCCGCCAATGGCGCGTCGGTCGTCGTCAACTACCACAGCAGCGAAGCGGCCGCCCAGGAAGTCATTGAGGCGATCACCAGCGCCGGCGGAACAGCCATCGCCGTGCAGGCAGACGTCAGCGACTTCGATGCCTCGGCCCAGCTAATCAAGACCGCCATCGACACCTACGGCCAGGTAGATATCCTGGTCAACAACGCCGGCACCACCCGCGACACGCTGCTCCTCAGCATGAAGGAAGCGCAGTGGGACGATGTGGTGGACACCAATTTGAAGAGCGTCTTCAACTGCTGCAAAGCTGTCACCCGGCCGATGGTGCGGCGCAAGCAGGGCGGCCGTATCATCAACATCTCGTCCGTCTCCGGCATTGTCGGCCAGCCGGGCCAGACCAACTACGCCGCGTCCAAAGCAGGCATCATCGGCTTTTCCAAGTCGCTGGCCAAAGAGCTGGGCTCGCGCCAGGTGACCGTCAATGTGGTCGCCCCCGGCTTCGTGCTGACCGACCTGACAGCAGATTTGTCTGACGACCTTGTCCAACAGACGCTCGACTTTATCCCGCTCGGACGCTGGGGCGAGCTGCAGGAAGTCGCCGATCTGGTCGCCTTTCTCGCATCTGACAAAGCGAGCTATATTACAGGCGAAGTGATCCGCGTTGACGGAGGAATTGCAACATGACCGAGGAAGCCCAACAAGAGAGCATCGGCCGTATCGAGGTCGCCCCTGAAGTGCTGGTGACCATTGCCCGCCACGCCGTCGACACCATTGACGGCGTCGCCCAGATGGCCGCTCCGCCCTCCGACATCATCCGCCAGTTCCATCGCGGGCTGCGTCAGGACGGCGTAGTGCTCGATCTGTCGGAAAACAAGGTGCGCTTCAACATTTATGTTATAATGGATCCTCATGTCAATCTAATGGAAACCAGCCGCAAAATTCAGGCGGCTGTTACCGAAGCGATTGACACCATGATCGGAATTCCGATCGATGCCGTTAACGTCTTTGTGGACGATGTCCATTACGCGCAGGGCGAGGTAGTCTGACCCTCGACCGAGCAGGTGACTTATGAAAACCAGGCGTCGCGCACGCCGCGTTACCTTAGAAACCTTATACGAGTATGACATTGCCGACCACGACCCGGACGACGTCCTGGCCCAGCGCCTCGAAGAAAGTCCGATGGAACTGGCCGGCAGTGAGTTTGCCTCGTTGCTCGTTCATGGAGTCATCCGACACCAGGAAGAGATGGACCTGCTGATCGCCCGCTATGCCCCCGAATGGCCGCTCGACCAGATGGCCGTCATCGACCGTAACATTCTCCGCATCGCCATCTTCGAATTTCTCGTCACCGATGAGACACCGGTCAAGGTGTCGATCAACGAAGCGGTCGAACTAGCCAAAGTGTACGGCTCCGACAGCGCCCCGCGCTTCATCAACGGCGTGCTCGGCACGCTGGCCGACCATCTGGACGAACTGCGCGACGAGCTCAACCGCGCCCAGATTGCGGTTGTCGGCTAGCGACAGCGCGCGGTTTGCCGGCGACTCGCCCAGATCTTGACAATAAACTACCCAGATGCTACTCTACGCGAACGATGAACGTCGAGTGTACTAATACATTTTTTGGCTTTGCTTTTCAGAACTTCTCCGACGCCGCGAGGCCGGGGGCAACCTGTTCTGCCTAGGCAAAGCCCGGAACAGATACTCTCAAAGACGCGGCGTAACAACCGCGTCTTTTTTTGTTGGGCAGCGACCCAACCAACAGCAAGCACACCGGGCACAGGTCCGGCAGAAGTGGAGGCGTTATGCTGGCGGAACTGAATGAACATTATGCGGCGGCTGTAGACCAACTGGCCGCCACCACGGACCTGGCCGCGCTCGAAGCGTGGTACCGCGACACGCTGGGCCGCAAAGGCACTGTCTATGCGCTGTCGCGCCAGGTCGGCTCGTTGTCGTCGGATGAGCGACCAGCGTTTGGCCGTCGCCTGAACGAAGTGAAGGGCGAGCTGGAAGCGGCCTACCAGGTGCGGCTGGCGGCACTGGAAACGGCCGACCTCGAAGCCCAGGTGACCGCCGGGGCGATCGACGTCACCCTGCCCGGCCGACAGCCGGAGCGCGGCCGTCTGCACATCATCACCCAGACCCTGCGCGACATCTATCGCATTTTCGGCGACATGGGGTTTCAGGTCTATCGCAGCCCGGACGTGGAGACCGACGCCATGAACTTTGAGCTGCTTAACTTCCCGCCCCACCACCCGGCGCGGGAGATGCAGGACAGCTTCTACACCACCAAAGAGGGTGTCATTCTGCGCACCCACACCAGCGCCGGCCAGATTCGGGCAATGCACGACTACCATCCGGAACCGATTCGGGTCATCCTGCCGGGCATGTGCTATCGCAACGAACAGGTGACGACCCGCAGCGAAATCCAGTTCACCCAGGTCGAGGGCCTGGCCGTTGGCGACAACATCACCTTCGCCGACCTGAAGGGCACGCTGACCGAGTTCACCCGCCGGCTGTTCGGGGCCGAGCGAGACGTGCGCTTCCGGGCCAGCTACTTCCCTTTCACCGAACCGAGCGCCGAGATGGACGTCAGCTGCCTGTTGTGCGACGGCCAGGGCTGCCAGCTTTGCAAGCAGACCGGCTGGCTGGAGATTCTCGGCTGTGGCATGGTCCACCCTAACGTCCTGCGCAACGGCGGCTATGATCCGGAGCAGACGTTCGGCTTCGCGTTCGGCATGGGGCCGGAGCGCGTCGCCATGCTCAAGTATGGCATCGACGATATTCGGCTGTTCTGGGCCAACGACCTGCGTTTTCTGCAACAATTCTAGGCGGCTGCCGGCCGCGCGATTCTTCGGAGTGAGAGATGCGAGTACCTTTATCGTGGCTCAGTGAGTATGTAGACATCAATTTGACAGTCGACGAGGTCGCCGACCTGCTGACCAATGCCGGTCTGGAGGTTAAGGAGATCGAGCGGATCGGTTTGCCTGGCGCCGCGTTGGAGTGGGACCGCGACAAGCTGGTGTTGGGCCGCCTGCTCAAGGTGGAACAGCATCCCGACGCTGACCGGCTGGTCCTGGCCACCGTCGACTATGGCGCAGAAGAGCCAAAGACCGTCGTCACCGGCGCGCCCAATCTGTTCCCCTACATCGGCCAGGGCGACCTTGCCGATCTGTCACTCTACTCCCCCTACGCGCTCGAAGGCGCCCAGCTCTACGACGGCCACAAGGACGGCCGCCAGACCATGAAGCTGAAGGGGCGGGCGCTGCGCGGCATCTACAACGACTCGATGCTCTGCTCCGAAAAAGAGCTGGGGATCAGCGACGAACACGACGGCATCATCCTTATGCGGTCGGGCGCAGCCGGTCCCGAATATGAGGCCGGGACGCCGCTGCAGGATGTGCTGGGCGACGCCGTACTGGAGATCGACATCATCCCCAACATCGCCCGCTGCGCGTCCATGGTCGGCGTGGCCCGCGAGCTGGCCGCGCTCACCAACCTGCCACTTCGCCAGCCCTCGTACGATGTCGTGATGGACGGCCCGGCGGTTACGGTCAACATCACTACCAGCGAACCGGAACTGAACCCGCGCTTCGTGGCACTGGTCATCACCGGCGTGGCCCAAACGCCCAGTCCGTACTGGATGCAGCACCGCCTGCGTCTGGCCGGGCAGCGCCCCCTCAATGTCGTCGTCGACATCAGCAACTACGTCATGCTGGAGATGGGCCAACCGAACCACACGTTCGACTACGACTACCTCCAGGCGCGGCGGGACCAGTACGACGCAGGCGGCCCCGTCCACCTGCACACGCGGCTGGCCGAACCGGGCGAGACGCTGACGACGCTCGACGGCATTGAGCACAAGCTGGCCCCGTACAACATCCTGGTCACCGACCCGGCGGGCAATCTGAGCCTGGGCGGCGTCATGGGTGGACTGAACAGCGAGATCAAGCCGGAGACGACCAACGTCTTGCTGGAGGCGGCCGCCTGGGACTACATCAACATCCGGCGCACCAGCAGCACGCTGGCCATTCACAGCGATGCAGCGTTCCGCTTCAGCCGGGGCGTCCATCCCAGCCAGGCGGTTCTCGGCGCCAGACGAGCGGCCGAACTGCTCCGCGTTCTGGCCGGCGGCACGGTGGCCCAGGGCGTGATCGACAGCTACCCTTCCCCGCCGGAGCCAGTTGTCGTCGACCTCAGTCCGGGCTACGTACGCCAGCTCAGCGGCCTGGACCTCTCCAACGAAGAGATGGCCGCTCTACTGGAACGACTGGCATTCACAGTGGAGCCGTACGGCGACCATTTGCGCGTCACCACGCCCGACTACCGGATGGATATCGAAGGCCCCCACGATCTCGTCGAAGAGATTTGCCGCATGTATCGCTACGATGAGATTCCGTCCACCCTGCTGGCCGACGACTTGCCGCCGCAGCGCCGCAATGTCGCGCTGGAGCGCGAAGAGCGCGTCCGCGATCTACTGGTCAACCTCGGGCTGCAAGAGATGATCAACTACCGGCTGACGTCGGCCGAGCGCGAGGCGCGGCTGTCGCCGGGCCAGGCGATCGACACCAGCGGCTATGTGACGCTCACCAACGCCCCGGCGCCGGACCGTCAGGTGATGCGCCACACCATTCTGTCCTCGGTGCTGGAAGCGGCCGCCCGCAACAGCCGCCATACCGACCGGCTGGCGCTGTTCGAAATTGGCAGCGTCTATCTGGGCGTACCCGACGAAACGCTGCCCCACGAGCCGGCACGGCTGGCGCTGGTCCTGACAGGCCGCCGCGACGCGGTGCGTTGGGGTGAACAGTCAGACGGCCAGTACGATTTCTACGACCTGAAAGGGATCATGGAAAGCCTCTTTGCCGGGCTGTATCTGACCCCCGCCGTTGAGGCAGCGGACGACCCGGGCTACCGGCCCGGACGCACCGCCCGGCTCTCGGTCGATGGTGTTGCAGTTGGCCTGATGGGCGAGCTGCATCCTGCCGTCGTCAAAGGGTTCGACCTGCGCGTTGACCGTGCCCAGCCGGTACTGGCGGCGCAGATCGATCTGGCCGCGCTGCTGCCCCTCATCCCGGACAGCTTCATCTTCCAATCGTTCTCGGCCTATCCGCCTGTGTTGGAGGACCTGGCGCTCGTCGTCGATGCCACATTACCCGCCGGCGAGCTGGAGGCTGCGCTGCGCCTTGCCGGAGGCTTCCTGCTGCGTGACGTAGCCCTGTTTGATGTCTACGAAGGCGACCAGATTCCCGCTGGCAAGAAGAGCCTGGCCTACCATCTAACGTTCCAGGCACCCGACAAGACGTTGACAGACAAGGATGTGTCCAAACTGCGCGGCCGTATCCTGAAACAACTGGGCAAGCAGCACGGCGCGCAGCTGCGAGAGTAACTGATATCGGCCGTCGGGCAGACTGCCCGGCGGCCGTTCCAAAGCGTGCCCCCCATCTTGCGATCACGCCTCCGTTCATTTCTCCGCGCGCTGGCCCGCTTCATTGCCCGTATCGCCGTGCGGCTAGAGATACAAGGCTGGGAAAACCTGCCGCCGGGCGGGCCGCTCATCGTTATCAGCAATCACTTCTCCATCTTTGAAGCGCCCCTGCTGCTGGCCTTCCTGCCATATGGCGACCGCATGACGTTCATCGCCGCGGAGGAAGTGCGCGAAGCCCGCGTCATCAGCTGGCTGATCGACCTGTTCGACCTCATCACCATCTGGCGCGGCCAGCCGGACCGGCAAGCGCTGCGACAGGCATTCTCCGTGCTGGAAGAGGGCGGCGTGGTCGGCATCATGCCGGAAGGCGGCGTTGATCCGGACTTGCGTACGTTGACCACCGCCGGCGTACAAACCGGCCTGCGCGGCGGCACCAGCGTCCGGGCCAACCCGGAGCTAATCCCCGCCCAGCCCGGTGTGGCCTATCTGGCCACGCGCAGCGGCGCGTCGGTGCTGCCGGTCGCGTTCATCGGGGCGGAGGCGATCGAATCGAATCTGCGCCGCCTGCGCCGCACACCGCTCATCATGCGCATCGGGCCATCCTTCGGGCCTTACCGGCCCGACGCCGCGCTGCCCCGGGCCGAACGACGCGCCGAACTGGAAGCGTTCGGCGACGATATGATGCGCCACCTGGCGGCCGAACTGCCGCCGGAAAACCGCGGCGCTTACCCCTTAGATGAGCAAAGACCATCCGAATCCAACGATAGTTGACAGTGTCAATACACCGTGCTACATTTTCGCCAACTAGTTGACACCTCAACTTGTTAGGTAACCTATCCAGGGGGGATGTGGTTAAGCATGAAGGACGACGCACGGCTATATGGCCTCATCAAGGAAACGTTTCTCTTGCTCGACTTCGGCGATCAACGACTGTTCGCGGAGTTCGATCTGACCGTTCCTCGCTACTACGCCCTTTACCATATCAACCGCTGCCCCGGTCTCTCTCCGGGTCAGCTAACCACCTACATGTTCTGTGACAAGAGCAACGTCAGCCGGCTGCTGCGCAGCTTGGAGAAGGCTGGCGCCGTGGAGCGGCGGCCCCATGAAACCGACGGCCGCTCGCTGCGCATCTATCTGACACCCGCCGGCTGCGATCTGTTAAGCGAAGCCGCCGCCGCCCATGAGCAGTACATTCGCCAGAGAGTGGCGATGATGCCCGGCCCGGCCCAGCAACAGACGATCGAAATACTCAACGCATACAACGCGCATCTACAGCGCGATCTGCACCCTGCGCCGGACGACCCGGCCTAGGGAATCAACTCGCCGCAGCATTGGTAACTTTGCCCAAAGCAGGTTACTGGTTTTTGCGAAAAATGGCTATACTTTCTACTGTATCCGGGGTTCGTCTTGAACTGCGGAAAGGGAGGTCAAGAGCCCTATTGACAAGAAGAAGAGTGATAGAGCAATTTCCCAATGAGGCGTCCCAAGGACGCCTGCTGAGTCAGAGTCTTTACTAAGTGAGGAGAATTATGAAAAACCCCAAGTTTTACCTGTTGGTGGTTGTCATGATGCTGGGCGCGATGGCGCTTGCAGCATGTGGCGGCCAGGTTCAGGAAGCGGCTGAGAGCGTCGCTCCGACCGCAGCGGCTGCTGTTGAAGAAGCCGTTGAAGAAATCGCCCCGACCGTTGAAGCAGCTGTCGAGGAAGTCATGGAAGAGCCGATGGCCGAAGGCAGCATCGCTGTCTTGCTGCCGGACAGCGCCTCCAGCGCCCGTTGGGAAGCCGACGACCGCCGCTTCTTTGAGGAAGCATTCGACGCCGCCGGTGTCGAGTACACCATTGTGAACGCTGAAGGCGACGCCAGCGCCCAGCAGGTGCAGGCCGAGCAGGCCATCACCAATGGCGCGCAGGTCATCCTGTTGGTCAACCTGGACTCCGGTAGCGGCGCGGCGATCATCGCCCAGGCCCGCGAAGCCGGCGTCAAGGTCATCGACTACGACCGTCTGACCATCGAAGGCCCTGGCGCCGACCTGTACGTCAGCTTCGACAACGTCTCCGTGGGCCGCCTGATGGGCGAGACCCTGGAGCCGGTCATCGACGGCCTCGGCCTCGATACGCCGCAGGTTGTGCAGCTGAATGGTTCCCCGACCGACAACAACGCCACCCTGTTCCGCGAAGGTTACTTCTCGGTTGCCGGGCCGCGTTTTGATGCCGGCGATTGGGAACTCGTGGCCGACCAGGCCGTGCCCGACTGGGACAACCAGGAAGCGCTGGTTATCTTCGAGCAGATCCTGACGAGTGCCGGTGGCAACGTTGACGCAGTCTTCGCCGCCAACGACGGCCTCGCCGGTTCCGTCATCTCCGCCCTCAAGGGCCAGGGTATCGACCCCGTCCCCGTGAGCGGTCAGGACGCGACCGTTGCTGGTATCCAGAACATTCTGGCCGGCGACCAGACCATGACGGTCTACAAGCCGATCAAGCTGGAAGCCGATGCGGCTGCCGCTGCGGCCATCGCCATGTTGAATGGTGAGGATGTCTCCACCCTGACGTCCGATACGCTCAACAACGGCACCAATGACATTCCGTTCATCAAGCTGACGCCGCTGGCCGTCGTCCGCGACAATGTTGCAACCACTGTTATCGCCGACGGCTTCCGCACCTGGGAAGAGATCTGTGTTGGCGACTTCCTGGAGTTCTGCCCCGAAGGTTCCATTGATGGCGCCGGTGGTGTCGCTCCGATGACCGCTGCCGTAGTCGGTGGCGCCATGATGGAAGAAGAGATGGCTGAAGAAGTCATCGACGGCCCGTCGCTGCGCATCTGGTCGGACAACACCCGCACCCCGGCTCTGGAGTCGGTTGAGGCAGCGTTCGAGGAAGAGTTCGGCGTCCAGCTGATTATCGAAGAAGTTGGCTTCGGCGATATCCGCGGCCTGATGTCCACCGCCGCGCCTTCGGGCGAGGGTCCGGACATTCTGGTTGGCGCCCACGACTGGTTGGGCGAGTTGGTCACCAGCGGTCTGCTGGCTCCGATCGACCTTGGCGACAAGGTTGACGAGTTCGCTCCCGCGGCCATCAACGCCTTCACCTACGACGGCGAGCTGTACGGTATGCCCAACGCCACTGAGAACCTGGCCATGTTCGTGAATACGGACCTGGTTCCGGAGTGCCCGACAAGCTGGACTGAGGTCTACGAGATCTCCGCTGAGCTGGCTGCGGCCAACACCGGCGACATCGAGACCGACCAGTTCGGCTTCGTCCGCATGGAAGGCGACCCCTTCCACTTCTACCCGATTCAGACTGCTTTCGGTGGTTACGTCTTCGGCCGTGACGACGAGGGCAACTACAACCCGGCCGACGTTGGTATCGCCAGCGAAGGTTCCATCGCCGCTGCCCAGTGGTTCGAGCGCATGGTCACAGAAGGCCTGCAGCCGCCGGCCGTTGACTGGGAAGCGATGCACGGTTTGTTCGAGTCCGGCACCAGCGCCATGACGCTGACCGGCCCCTGGGCGCTAACCCGCATCCAGGACTCCGGCGTGCCGTTCACCATCTGCCCGATTCCGGGCGAGACGGCTGAGGGTATCCCGTTCCTGGGTGCCCAGGGCTTCATGGTCTCCGCGTTCAGCGAAGATCCGCTGTTGGCCCAGATCTTCCTGTCTGAGTTCGTTGCCACCTCTGAGGTAATGCAGGCCATGTACGACGTTGATCCGCGTACGCCCGCCTTCCTCCCGGTGCTCAACGCACTTGATGACGAGGCTGTCACCGCTTTCGGCGAGGCCGGCGCCAACGCCGACCCGATGCCCGCAATTCCCGAGATGTCTTCTGTCTGGGATGCGTGGGGCAACGCTGTAACGTTGATTGCCCAGGCTGGTGACACGGCTGAGAACGCCTTCACCAACGCCCAGGATCAGATCGAAGCTCTGATCTCCGGCGGCTAATCGATAACTGAAAAAAGACCGTCTCTCAGCTGAGAGACGGTCTTTTTTCTTTATCGACTCTAGGAAACTTGTTTCGCGGGTAGATAGCCCGCCTCCAACCGCTCCGGGCCTGGCTCGTACACCCGGAGTCCCACAACACCCGGTGCACGTGGGCGCTTAACATCTGAATCGCTGGGCTACCTACAATCACGGAGGAACGGAGGAATGGATGAGCACAGTTGACTTCCAGCCTGATCAAGCTGACCCTGTTCAACCCGAACAGCCCACCACGGTCGGCGGCACCCTCTTGCGATATCTCGGTATTGCAATCTTTACCGGCTTCTCGATCTTCTTCATTTACTTATTGCTCTCAGATGGATATTGGCCGTTGGCGCTGGTAATCGGTGTCATCACGTTCATGATCGACTTCGTCTTTCTGAACCCAAAGGCCTACCCGCTCCGCTGGATGTCGCCCGGTCTCACGTTCATGATCCTGATATCGGTCTATCCCATCCTCTTCACCGTCTACATCTCCTTCACCAACTACGGCACTGGCCATCTACTGCCAAAGCAGCAAACCATCGACGTTCTGTCGACGCGCACCTTCCTGCCGGAAGAAGGCAATCTACTGTCCTACTATGCCTACCGCCGCGGAGATGGTGAATTCGGCCTCTGGCTCGTGCCCGAAGGGGGCGAACAGCCCGGCTTCTTCGTGACGGCCGATGGTCTGCAACTTAATCCGGACGAACTGAACCTCGGCGCCATTGACGCCGACGGCGTGCCCGGGTCAATTGAAGGATGGACCGCCCTGTCGAGGGCGGAACTGGTGCGCAACATCGATGTCCTGGGTCGCCTGGCCTTTGGCGAGGAGGAGTCGGCCGTCAGCCTGACCGGCCGGCTCGGCGTGGCCGCCCAGCTGCAGCCACGCTATGTCTACGATCCGGAAACGGATACGATGACGGATAAACAGACTGGCACCGTCTACTTTGCCGACGCGGAGACCGGCTTCTTCACCTCTGCCGAAGGTCAGCGCTTGCTGCCGGGCTACCAGGTCACGGTCGGCCTTTCCAACTACCAGCGATTCCTGACTGATCCATCGTTCCGTGGCCCGCTGTTGCTCATCTTCATATGGACGTTCGTCTTTGCCCTGGTCAGTGTTGTCCTCTCCTTTGCCCTGGGCTTGATGATCGCCGTTGTCTTCGGACGCAACATGCCGGGCCAGCGCATCATCAAATCGCTCCTGATTATTCCTTTCGCCGTACCACAAGTTATCACCATTCTTGTCTGGCGCGGCATGCTGAACCCGCTGCTGGGTGTGGTTAGCCAGGGACTTCAGGACGTCTTCAACCAGCCAGCCGGCTGGCCGCCTTTCTTCGCTGACCCCATTTGGGTCAAGGTCGCCCTGATCGTCATCAACGTCTGGCTGGCCTATCCGTACTTCATGCTCGTCTCCAGCGGCGCGCTGCAGGCTATCCCGACCGACATGTACGAAGCAGCCAGCATCGACGGCGCGGGTGCGTTCCATCAGTTCCGCCGACTGACACTGCCCTTGCTGCTGGTGGCCGTAGGGCCGCTGCTCATCTCGTCGTTCACGGTGAACTTCAACAGCTTCAATGTGATCAACTTGTTCAACAGCGGTGGCCCACCGATGGTGGGTACAGCCACGCCGGCCGGCCACTCGGACATTCTGATCAGTTACGTCTACAATCTGGCCTTCGGCAGCGGATCAGGCCAGCAGTTTGGTTATGCCTCAGCAATCACCGTCGTCATCTTCCTGATGATGGTTGTGGTAACGCTGTTCCAGTTCAGCCGGATGCGCATCTGGGAGGAGGTCGGTGAAAGTGTCTAGTGCAGTTGATACAACAACCCCAACAACGACTAAAACCGCAACGTCGGCCGGGTTCTTCGGCAGCCAGAAGAACCAGAACCGTTTCTCGTTGCTCATCAAGTATTTCATCGCGGCACTGTGCCTGATCTTCTCGCTGTTCCCGATTGTCTGGACCATCTCGGCGTCCTTCAATCCCTCCAGCGGTATTCAGGGCCAGACGCTGATTCCTGATCCGTTTACCACCCGCCATTACGAGGAAATCCTTGCCCAGCCCTACTGGTTGTGGATGTGGAACTCGTTCAAGATTGCGTCGGTGGCGGCGGTTCTGGCCGGTATGATCACCTTGCTGTCGGCCTACAGCTTCTCGCGCTACCGGTTCTCCGGTCGCAGCCAGCTGCTGCTGGTCATCCTGCTCATCCAGGTCTTCCCGGCCATCCTGGCCATGGTTGCCCTGTTCGCCATCCTGCAGCAGATCGGCACCTACATACCGGGACTTGGGCTGAACACCCACGGCGGCCTCATCCTGATCTACCTGGGCGGGGCCATGGGCATCAACGTCTGGCTGATGAAGGGGTTCTTCGACTCCATTCCTCGTGAAATCGACGAGTCGGGCAAGATGGACGGAGCATCAGACTGGCAGATCTTCTGGCGGCTGCTGTTCCCGCTCGTGCGGCCGATTCTGGTCGTCGTCATGCTGCTGACCTTCTTCGGCGTCTACAGCGACTACCTGATGCCCCGCGTCATGCTGACCCAGAACGACAAGTTTACGCTGATGCTTGGCTTGCAGACCTACATCGCCGATAACTACGGCCAGAACTGGGGGCCGTTTGCGGCCGGCGCTGTGCTCGGCTCCATCCCGATGGTGGCCATGTACCTGATTTTGCAGGATTACATCGTCGGCGGTCTGACGGCTGGTTCCGTCAAGGGTTAGGGTGATGTAAGACCGCGCCCATACGATTCGCCGTACAGTCAAACAGAGGGTATACGTTATGTATGCCCTCTTTGCTTTATGGCCGGGTCGCCCGGCTATCGGAGATGAAACATAGATGACACGCTCAATCAAGCGCATTTTCCTTCTCATGCTGGTCGTTCTGCTGCTGGCCGCCTGCGCGGAGCAGGAGGCAGCCACGCCCACGACCGCCCCGACTGATGAACCGGCCCCGGCGGTCGTTGAACCGACGGACGAGCCTGTCGCTGAGCCGACGGACGAACCCACCCCGGCGCCCGAGCCCACCGACGAGCCGGTCGCCGAGACAGCGCCGGAAGAAGCCGCCGAACCGACAGCGTTGGGCATCTGCGAAGAGCCCATCTATCTGTCCATCATCTGGCACCAGCATCAGCCGGTCTACTTCAAGGACCCGGCCACCAACATCTACGAACGGCCTTGGGTGCGCGTCCATGCCACCAAGGATTACGTCGATATGGTCTCCATCCTGGAGGAGTACCCCGACATCCGCGCCACGTTCAACCTGACACCCAGCCTCATCCGGCAGCTCGACGATCTGGCTGCCGGCGCAACCGACCTGTACTGGGTACATACAGAGATTCCGGCCGAGGAGCTGAGCGACGAACAGAAGCAGTTCATCCTCGATCGCTTCTTCGATATCAACCGGGAGATCATCAGCCGCTTCCCGCGCTATCAGGAGCTGCTGAACTTGCGTGATACCAGCGACGACCCGCTCAACGCCTTCAGCGACGCCGACTTCCGCGACCTGCAGATGTTGTTCAATTTGGGCTGGACCGACCCCGACTGGCTGGCCGAAGAGCCGCTGGCGGCGCTGGTGGCCCAGGGCCGCGACTTCGCCGAGGCCGACAAGCAGATTGTGCTGGACGAGCACCAGCGGCTGATTGAAGCGGTCATTCCCGTCCATCGCGCGTTCCAGGACAGCGGTCAGATCGAAGTGACGATGACGCCGTTCGCCCATCCGATCCTGCCCCTGCTGGTCAGCACCGATCTGGCGACGCAGGCCATGCCTGATGTGGCCCTGCCGGCCGAGCCGTTTCTGTACGGTCAGGACGCCGTCGCCCAGGTCGAGTTAGGCGTCCAACTCTATGAGGAACATTTCGGCCGCCCGCCGCAGGGCATGTGGCCCGCCGAAGGCTCAGTGGCCCAGGAGATCGTCTCCATGGTCGCCGCCAACGGCATCCAGTGGATGGCCAGCGATGAAGGCGTGCTGGCCAACAGCCTCGGCCTGGAGAGTTTCACCCGCAACGCCGCCGAAGTGGTCACCGAAGCCGACACGCTCTACCGTCCCTACTACGTGCAGGGCGTGCGCGGCGGGCCGGTGGCCATGGTCTTCCGCGACGTCGATATCTCCGACCGCGTAGGCTTCACCTACTCCGGTCTGCCCGGCACACAGGCAGCCAATGACTTCATCGGCCGCATCGGCGCAATCTGCGACGAGCTGGCGGCCGACGGTGCGGAAGGGCCCCATCTGGTCTCCGTCATCCTCGACGGCGAAAACGCCTGGGAGTTCTACGAGAATGATGGCAAGGAGTTTCTCCACTCGCTGTACCAGCAGTTGAGCGACGATCCGTCGATCATCACCGTCACGCCCACCGAGTTCCTGGAGATTGCCCCCGACCAGCCGGTGATTGATGACCTGTGGGCCGGCTCGTGGATCAACCATGACTACTCGACATGGATTGGCGAAGAAGAAGAGAACCGCGCCTGGGACCTGCTCAAGCAGACTCGCGACAACTTGCAGGAGTACCTGACCGGCCGTCGCCAGGGCGAGGTGAGTGAGGAAGCGCTGGAAGAGGCCCTGACTCAGATGTACATCGCGGAAGGCTCTGACTGGTTCTGGTGGTATGGCTCGGACCAGACCTCCGGCAACGACGAATCGTTCGACCGGCAGTATCGCAACACGCTGAAGCAAGTCTATCTGGCGTTGGGCGAGGAGCCACCGGCCATCCTCGATGTGCCCATCATCCCGGAACAGCCGGCGGCGGCCGACCAGCCGCTCGTAGCGCTGATCACTCCGGACATCGATGGCCAGATAACGGATGGTGAATGGGACGGGGCAGGTCAATATATGGCCAGCGGCGGCGTTATGGCCTCTGCCTTCACCTTCTTCGACAGTCTGGGATACGCCTTCGACGGCCAGAACCTGTACCTCAACTTCACCGTTGATCCAGACTCCACCTTCCCGCTTGACGAGAGCAGGGTGGACCTGTATCTCAGCGTGCCCGGCAGCGGCGACGCCAGCAACTTCAGCGACGGTGGCGCGCTGCTTGGCTTCCCGGCCAACCGGCGGCTGGCGCTAATGTTCGATAACGGCGAGATGACCGCAGCGACCCTCTACAGCGCGGCGGGCGACGGCTGGGAAGCGGCCGCTACCGGCGAGGCCGCAGGCGGCGCAGTGACGCTCGACCACGGCGATGATCTGACCAGCCAGATCGCCGCGGGCGATGGCGTCGTCGAGATCGCCGTCCCGCTCGCTCTGTTGGGCAACGCCGAGACCGGCTCCACCCTGACCATGCGCGCCTTCTTCCAGGCCAGAGTGGGTGACAGGCTGTCCGATGTCGATCAGCTGCCGCTCTCCGGCCCGGCCCAGGCGGTGGTGCCCGATCTGGGCAACACGATCGTCGTGCTCGACGTCGCCGACCCAGAGCTTGACGACCACGGCCCCGGCACTTACAGCTATCCGCAGGACGCGGTTTTCAAGAGCGGCAACTTCGACATCACCAACTTCCAGGTGGGGTATGACGACAACAACATCGTCTTCCGCTTCATCATGCGCGGGCCGGTCGACAATCCGTGGGACGGCCCCAACGGCCTTTCCCTGCAAACGTTCGATATCTACATCGATCAGGACGGCGACGGGGAGGGCGGCGACGCGCTGCTGCCCGGTCGCAACCTGACGATGGCCGACGGGACCGCCTGGGACTACGCCATCCACGTCGAAGGCTGGACTTCCGCCATCTACACCCCCGGTGAAGAAGGGCCGCAGTCGATTGCCGAAAGCAGCGAGTTCCAGGTGACGGCCGATCCCGGCCAGCAACTTGTTACCGTCCGCGTGCCCAAAGCAATCCTTGGTGACAATCCGGAAGATTGGCGCTACGCGGCGATGGTGATGAGCCAGGAAGGGTTCCCCAGCAGCGGCGTGATGCGCATCCGCGACGTCACCCCGTCGGCCGAGCAGTGGCGCATCGGCGGCGCACCTCCGCTGGCCACCAACCACACCCGCGTCATCGACATGGTGTGGCCGGAAGCGGGCCAGCAGGAAGCGTGGCTCAGCGAGTTCACGCCGTCCGGTACGAACCAGACCGAGCTGACCGCGGCCGACTTCGCCCGCATCGACTGGCTCTCAGCCGCGCCATAAATTCCGGCCATTGGGTAAGCGGCGGGACGAGAGGGCAGGCACAGGGGCATCCCCCCCCAGTGGTTGCCCTCTCCTCTTCCCTGCCCCGCTTTCCCGTCTCCGTTATAATATACGCTCCCACCGTTCTCTAGCGCGGCGGCCGCAAGGCCACCGGAGGGTAACCATGAGCGAAACCATCTTCGGTCGAATGAACAACGAAACGTTCCGGGCAGCGTATGCGCGGCAGCTGGTCCAGGGCGTGCGCCACAAACGGCAGCTTTTCCCCGGCTCGCCCGCCGCCGGCCAATCACCGCTGGTCACTGTTCAAGTCGGCCAGGGATTGCCCGTGGATGAGGTGGTCTGCCTCATCATCGAACCTGAGCCGGCTGTCATCCCGCTGCGCCGCCGGCAGGTGGAGTGGAATCTGGCCGCCTGGACCTACGTTGACGTCTGGCAGGGCCTACTGCCCGCCTTTGAAGAAGGCGCAACCGTGCGCTACCAGATTCGCGCCCACGACCTAGACAGCGGCGAAAGCTATTGGGCCGATGACGGCGCGGTCTATTCGTACTGGGTTGGCGACTCCGGCCCACCCGCCTGGGCGCTGCCGGCCATCGTCTACCAGATCTTCCCCGACCGCTTCTACCCCGGCGACGGCCGCGACTGGAACCCGGCAGCCCATATCAACGACATCTACGGCGGCACGCTGCGCGGCGTTATCGACAAACTCGACTACATCGCCGGCATGGGCTTCACCGCCATCTGGCTTAACCCGTTCTTCCCCGACGACACCCACCACGGCTATCATGCCACCGACTACTTCGCGGTCAACCCGCGTCTGGGCACGATGGACGACATCCGCGAGCTGGTGGACAAGGCCCACGAGCGCGGCATCCGGCTGCTGCTCGACTTCGTCGGCAACCATTGGGGCAGCAAGCACGAAACGTTCCAGGACGCACGAACCAACCCCGACAGCCCGTACCGCGACTGGTACTATTGGCGCAGCTGGCCAGACGAGTACGAAGCGTACTTCAATGTGGCCGACCTGCCCAAGGTCAACGTCGACCACCCCGCCGCCCGCGACTACATGTTGCGCAGCGTCGCCTTCTGGTTGGGCGATGTCGGCTTCGACGGCCTGCGCCTCGACCACGCCGACGGCCCGTCAATGGATTTCTGGACCGATGTTCGCGCCGTGGCCCGCTCCGTTCGTCCCGATGCGTGGATGATTGGCGAAGCGGTCCGCCCGCCAGAGGTGCAGCTCAGCTTCAGCGGCCTGTTCGACGGCAATCTTGACTTCCTGCTGACCCAGGCTCTACGCGAGACGTTTGCGGCAGGGACATGGAGCATATCTGAGTTCGACAGCTTCCTTTCACGCCACGAAGCGTACTTCCCGACCACCTGGAGCCGGCCCAGCTTTCTCGACAATCACGACATGGACCGCTTTCTCTGGCGGGCGGGCGGGGACACGCGCCGTCTGAAGCTAGCGGCGTTATGTCAATTCACTCTTGGCGGTGCGCCGATTGTCTACAACGGCACCGAGAGCGGCGTCATCCAGCAGATGGGCATGGGGGACGAAGGCAGTCAGGGCATGGCCGAGAATCGCGTGCCATGTGTCTGGGACGCGGAGCAAGATGGCGACTTGCGCGACTACTTCTGGTATCTCATCCACCTGCGGCGCGACCATCCGGCGCTCTGGCGCGGCGCACGGCGCACCGTCCACCTGAACGCGGCGGAGGGCACCTACGCTTACCTGCGCGAAGACGGCCGCGAAAGCGTCATCGTCGGTCTGAACGCCAGCGACGAGACGCGCACCTTCAGCGTGCTCGACCGTCTTCGCAACCAGCGCCACACCTTCACCCTGCCTCCCTGGAGCGGCGACGTCTCTCTCGTCTAACTTATGACCAGCCGCAACCCGCCCGACCCATCGCTGTCGCGGCGCTGGGAATGGGCCATGTTGCCCCTCCTGCTGCTCGCCTTTGGCCTGCGCGTCTACCGCATTGGCGAACAGCGCGTCTGGTGGGACGAAGGCTGGTCGGTCTGGCTGTCCCGCTTCGGCCTGCTCGATATTCTGCGCGAGACGGGCAACGACGTCCACCCGCCGCTCTACTTCTGGCTGCTCCATCTCTGGGGCCAGATGGTGGGCGAAAGCGAGGCCGGTCTGCGGTTGCTCTCCGCCTTTCTGGGCACGCTAACTGTCGCCGCCACCTATCTGCTGGGGCGGGAGATTGGCCGGCGCGCTCCCGGTGCCTCGCCGGCCCATGCGGTCGGCCTGCTGGCGGCCCTCCTGCTCGCCGTCTCCCGCTTCGCCATCGCCTGGTCACAGGAGATTCGCATGTACGCCCTGGCGGCGCTGCTGGCGGTGGTGGCCCTTTGGGCAGCGCGTCGCTACTGGGACAGCGGCGGGCGTGGGTACGCCGCCGCCTACGTCCTCAGCATGACTGCCGGGCTGTACACACTTTATATGTTCGCCCCCGTGCTCATCGCTGCCAACGTGGCTTTCCTTTGGGTGTGGCGCGAGGCGGCCGACCGGCGGGCGGCCCTCTGGCGTTGGCTGGGGATGCAGGCGCTTGTTCTGCTGCTGTTCCTGCCCTGGGCGTGGTACGCAGCGGGCGGCTTCCTTTCGACCTCATCCGCCACGCCCATCACGCCGTTCAACTTCCTCCATATCTACTGGACGGTGCTAACGGTCGGCATCCCGCTCGATGTGGCCCAGTTCAACCGACTCACCCTGCCCGCGCTGCTCATTTTCGGCGCGGCGGTGGCCGCCGTCACCGCGGCGGCGTGGCGCGGTTTGCGCTCGGCGACCGGCCGCGACACGGGCCCGGCCCGCGACCTGACGCTGCTGCTGACCGCGCTGGCGCTGCCGCTCGTGCTGGTCTACCTGGGCACGCTGCCCCGCGAAGGCGTCTACGCCCCGCCTTTCTCGCCCCGCTATCTGGTTATCTTCGCCAGCCTCTACAGCATCCTGCTGGCATGGGGGATCGTCCTCATCGGCCGCCGCTTGCGGGACAGCGGCCGCGTAGCGGGCTGGTGGCGTCCGGCGCTGGCGGTGGGGATGGCGGCCGTCATGCTCGCCATCGCCCTGAGCGGCCTGCGCCCGTACCATCCCGGCCGCGTCCTCGTCGATGATTATAAATCGCTGGTCGACACGCTGGAAGCGTACCGCCAGCCAGGCGACGCCGTGGTGCTCTACACCGACACCGACTGGCCGATCTTCGCCTTCCATTACCCCGAACCGTGGGTGGGCGTGCCCCATCTGTGGACGATCACACCGGAGACGGCCGCCGGTTTCATCGAGCCACTCTGGCGAGAGAACGACGGGCTGTGGCTGGTGACGACACCGTACAGCGCAGGCGGCGACCCGCAGCGCCATCTCCCGGCGTGGCTGGCGGCTGAAGCAGAAGCGGCAGCCGGGTTCGACTACAACGAGTTCGGCCTGACCTTCTTCGCCCGCAGCCCGGAGCGCGCCGCCGGCATGGCCGCGCTGGCGGACGGGGCCACCCCACCTGTCGTGGTCGACGTCCCGCTCGGCCCGTCGACCACGCTGGCTGGCTATGGCCAGGCGGCCCGCGACTTCAAGAGCGGCGACACCATTCACCTGTTTCTGTACCATCAGGGGGATCAGATGGCTGACCTCACCGTCAATCTGGTCGACGCCAGCGGCCGCCTGTGGCCCGGTCCCGCGGCTACCCTCCCCGCCGCGGCGGCCCTCTCCCGGCAGCAGGTCAATCTCGTCGTGCCGCCGGAAGCGCCTGACGGGGCGTACCAGTTCGTCGTCAGCACCGGCGACGGCACGACCGAACCGTTCGGCCATCTGACCATCCGCCAGAAGCAAGACCCGTTCGTGACGGCCGCCGATGTGGCGATCACCACCCTGGTCGACGCGCCCTTCGAGCAAGGCGTCCGGCTGCTTGGCTATGATCTGGTGGACAGCGACGTCCGCCCGGGCGAAGTGGCCGGGCTGACGCTCTACTGGCAGTCGGACGGCGGCATTGAGGAACGGTACAAGGTCTTCACCCACCTGCTGGGCGATGTCTTCAACGCAGGTACGGGCAACTTCCTCTGGGGGCAGGTGGACAACGAGCCGGGAGCAGGCAGCCGGCCCACCACCAGCTGGCGCGCTGGCGAGGTGATCGTCGACACCTACGCCATCCCCGTCCAGCCCGATGCGCCGCCGGGAACGTATCAGATCGAGATCGGCCTGTACGAACCCGTCAGCGGCCAAAGGCTGGCCGTGCTGGGCGAGAGCGGGGCGCCGGCGGCCGACCACATCATCCTGACCACCATCCAGGTCGCCCCGTAACCCTCCCGGAAACCGGGTTTCTTAAAGAAACCCGGTTTCTACCGCCCGGCAGTTCAATAACCGGGCAAACAGCATGAGAACGACCAGCGTTCTCCGTCCATCGCGGTAAAATAGGGCTTCGCTAACGTTATGATGATCGACTTCACTCCCGCCACCCGGCGCCGGCTCATTCTGCTGGCGGCCGCCCTCATTCTCCTGCTCGCCCTCTTCCTGCGCGTGCGCGGGCTGGAAACCACGACCCTCTGGGGCGATCAGGCGTTCACGCTCAACACCGCCATGCGCTGGGTCAACGGCGGTGACATCCCCCTGGCGGCCAACAAGTCGTCGGTCGGCTTCGTCAACCCGCCCATGATCGAGTATTTGCAGGCGGCCGCCCTGCGCGTCTGGCCGGACATTCTCAGCGTCTCGTGGCTGACACTGCTCGGCGGCCTGCTGGCCATTGCCGTCACCGGTTACGTCACTGCCCGCATCTTCGGCGCCCGGGCCGGGCTGTGGGCCATGCTGACCTTTGCCGTCGCGCCCTGGGCCATCTTCTGGAGCCAGCAGATCTGGAACCAGACGATGGTGCCGCCCTTTGCCGCGCTGGCGCTGGGCGGATTGCTGCTCTACATCGCCGGGCCGCCGCGCTGGCAGTGGCTGCTGATCACGTTCGGGGCGACGGCCATCATGACCCAGGTCCATCCGGGAACGGCCATCCAACTGGGCGTCATCGGCATCGTCCTGCTCCTGTTCCGGCGGCGGGTCAACTGGTGGCACGTCGTCGCCGGGGCCGGACTCTTCGCCCTGCTCTACCTGCCCTATCTCTTCTACCAGATCGGCACCGGCTGGGCCGATATCCGGGCCATGGGCGAGCTGGCGGGGGAAGCGGCCGCCTTCAGCCCGGCGGCCGCCTTGCTCAGCCTTGACCTTGTTCGCGCCCAGGGGTTGTTCCGCGCCATCCCCCGCACGGCGCTGGCCGACGCCGTCATCACCGGGCTGTTTCTGGTTTCCCTGGCTCTGACCATCGGCCGGGGTGTGGTTGGCTGGCGGCGCGACCGGCAGGCGCAGGAGAATGCCGCCCTCGGAGCGGGCGACTCCGGCTGGGCGGCCATCTTCATCATCCTGCTCTGGTTTGTCGTGCCGCTGCTCTTCTACTGGCGATCGTCGGTCTATCTGCAAAACTACTACCTGCTCGGCCAATGGCCCGCCCACTTCATGATCTTCGGCATCGGCCTCGATACGGCCGCCCGGCTGTTCCGGCGACTGGCCGGCGAGGCCACACAGCCCGCGCTGCAAACGGTCTGGAAAGCGGCCGTCTGGCTCATGCCCATGCTCCTGCTGGCCGTGGCCGCGTTCCAGGTCAGCTTCACGCTCCGCTACCAGGACGCCCGCGTCTTTGAACCGGGCGGCGGTATCCAGGTGCGCCATGCGCGGCAGTTGATCGCGGAAGCCAACGCCCTGCTCGACGAGCGGCCCGACTGCCGTCTCGTCGCCTTCGGCCGTGGCCATCAGGTGGAGAACTCCAGCGTCGCCCTGCTGCAGGAGTTCACCGACCCCGACCGCATCTTGCTGGCCGATGGCGACCTGGCCGCGCCACTGCCCGCCCCGTGTGCGGTCTATCTCGACGCCCGACCCGGCAGTCTGGCCACCTTCTGGCTGGAGGCGACGGCCAATCCCCTCCCCAACTCCGATATCGAGCTGGTCAACCAGACATGGCACTTCTTCGAGCGGACCGACATCGCCCCGGCGGCCGTCGTGGAGGAACAGCCGCAGTGGGACAACGGGCTGGCGCTCATCGGCTATGAGCGGGGCGAGATGCAGCCGGGCGAGGAGCTGCCCATCATCCTGACCTGGGCTATCACCGGGGAACCGTCCAACCGCCCGTACCATTTCGGGACGTACCTGCTGACGGCCGACAACCAGATCGTGGCCCAGCAAGACGGACCCGGCTTCGACAGCGTCCAGTGGCGGCCCGGCGACCAATTTGTGACCTGGTTCCGCCTGCCGTTGCCAGAGGCGTTGGCCGGATGAGCCCTACCGGCTGGCGACCGCGCTGTATACGTGGCCGGATTTGGAGCGGTCGGTTTGCAGGATGGGAGCAGTACGGCTTATTTGGAGGAGGTGCAGGTGGCAAAGCCTTGAGTAGTCTTTTGCGGCCTGGATATCCGGCTCTTCGTTGCGATCTGTGCTCGCGCACCTGCTTTCTTCCTGCGTCGCAATGTCCAAGCATTTTTGGTTGGCAGGCAATGAGATTTCCTTATACTAGATGGCGTGCTTCTCAGGCAATTCGGCCTTGCAGTGTTCGTGATTCACAGACGATTTTAGTTGATCCAACTGAAGTTAGGAGGTAGTCATTTACAATGGAGTTCATCAGTAGTCTGATCACTTTGGTCGCTGTTGTCACTTTAGCTGCCGCCTGGGTCATGTCAATAGTCGCCGGAGCCAAACGCAGCATACTGTGGACAGTTGCGCTTATCTTTGTTCCGATCATCTCTCAACTTGCATTTGCTTTATCGTATAGAGAGGAATCACGACGGTGGGTAAGGTTCGCGATACTGGGCACGGCACTATTTCTGCTGGGTGCGCTCTCAGCTGTAAATGCTGCAGTAGGACTCTTGGCCATTATCGGAGTTGTGGTCTACTTCCTACTGCGCTCCAGAAATCGAGATGTGACTGGAGTTGATCAGTCTTTCAATCAGCAGCTGGTGAACTTGTCCCAAGGCTATTCTGAAAACACTCCCATTTCGAAGGTAGCTGTATCTTCCCCGGCTTCAAGCAACCAAATCTTATACAACAGTTTTGGGACTGGCTTCTTGGCAACTCGGAGGAGCTGATTGTCTCCGGTATCACCTTTTCTCCTGCGAGAATACGAGAAATTGGACAAATCAACTCCGGTTTAATTTCGAACTGGCCGGGCACGGTTTCGGTGGGTCAGATTCGGAAAGCATTTGAAAGCGGCGTTATTGTCGAGGAGACAATCGCTTTCAACGTAAGTTTCCTCAGATCTTGGTGAATATGCCTGGTGCCCCATATCGTATAAATGGTTCACGAGAGCCGTTAGATCTGTTTCTTGCAACGATGCAGAGGAAGCATCAATTGGCTCCGCGAGCGTCGGCCACACTTCTGCTATACGTGCGCGACGAAAGCACCTATTTGGCGTTTGCCGACGAATTACAGGCACAAGTTAGCAGTGACCTTTCAACCCATATTGAATCGATAGTCCGGCACGATATTTATCGAGGCCAGGAACCGAACTATCGACACTCCAGTCTTCTTTGGAATGTTCACCGTAGAGTTGGGTGACGATAGACAACATACAGAAGCGGTACAGCTATTCGCGAGCAATTCACATCGGCAGTTTGAAAAATCTCTGCAAAAGGACGAGCAGTACAACATTTGTTTCGCCAGAGGAGCAAATGAGGTTGGAGCGTACATGGAAAGAGATTAACCGCAGGATTTCGCAAGAACTAGATATATCTCCGGACTCATACCATTTCGTGCCGCCGGATTATAGTCGCGACTCTAGAATAGATCGGTTTTATCGGGATCGCTTTGCCCAGGTACTCTCCAGGGCCTTTACGGACACTGCTGCATGTGGTGAGGGGATGGGACAGTTGCAGTATGATCACTTCTGGTATCCAAAGTCATCAGGAGGCAATTTCCTGATGCGAGCACGTACAGGATTGTATGTAAACAACTGTATTCCCCTATGCGGATCATGCAACGCATCTAAAGGAAAACGCGATTTTCGCGACTTCTTTTCGGAAGATGAGCTGGTAGATGTCATACAGAAAAGTCAAACGATAAATGCTATCATCAACGAAGGAATGGCTGGCTTTCCCGATGACGCTTTCCAGATGGAGCTTACTAGTGTCGTTGCCGCGAACCTTAGCTCATTTCGCGGAAACAGAATCGTATCGATCAGCACCTTGCCCATGTACAGGACAAAGACCAGCACCGTCGCCGGCACCTGCCAGTAGAGAAAGACGTTGGGCGTCCAGCCGGGCAACGGGACGACGGCGATGAAGAAGGTGATCGCCCCGGCAACAATGAGTCGCTGGAAGAACTTACCCCAGTTGCGTTTCTTCATGACGGTCCCCCGACAGCTACTCAAAACGCAGCGCGTCAATCGGGTTGAGCGCGGCCGCTCGCGACGCGGGGTAGATGCCGAAGAAGAGGCCGACGGCCGCCGAGAACCCCACCGCCAACGCAATCGAGTTGAACGTCACCGTCGTGTCCAGTTCGGGCACAGCGAGCTGGATGGCGGCCGATCCCAGCACGCCAATGACGACGCCGATGATCCCACCCAGCAGCGCCAACACCACCGCTTCGGTCAGGAACTGGCTGAGGATATCACCATAGCGCGCCCCCACCGCCTTGCGCAGCCCGATTTCGCGGGTGCGTTCGGTGACGCTGACGAGCATGATATTCATGATGCCAATGCCGCCGACCAGCAGCGAGATGCTGGCGATGGCCCCCAGAAAGAGCGTCAGCACATCAGTCACCGCGCCAAACGCCTGCAAGAAGTCGCCCTGGGTCAGAATCTGGAAGTCGTCATCATCCCGAAAGGCGATCTCATGCGACTGCCTCAGCAGGTTGGAGGAGTCGATGATCACGCCATCGATGGCGTCGTCGTCGGCTCCCTCAATCAGGATGGCGTCGACGAGGAACTGGCCGTCGCGGCTGCTGCGCGTGTTGAAGAGCCGCTCCTGCCCCGTCGTCAGAGGGATGATGGCCACATCATCCTGGCTGCCACCGAGAAACGATGCGCCTCTGGAGGCGAGCAGCCCCACCACGCGAAAGTTGATGCCGTTGACGCGCACATCCTGATCAAGAGGATCGACGTCGGGCGGGAACAGATTGGCCGCCGCGTCCGGCCCCAACACCACGACGCGCGACCGGGCATTGTAGTCGGATTGGTCGAGGTCGCGGCCCCGGTCGATCTCAAAGCCGTTGATGGCCGTGTATTCCGGTGTCGAGGCGCGGATGAGGGTGTTGTGGATATTGCCGCCGTATTGCAGCGCGGCGGGCCGGAACAGCACCGGGGCGACGGCCGCTGCCCCCGGCACCAGATTGACATCACTAATCAGCTCAGCGTCGCGCAAGGTCAATGACGACTCGCGCAGCGGGTCGCTGCCCGGCGGTCCCGGCTCGTCCTGCTCCGGGATAATGAAGATCAAATTCGTGCCCAGCCCGGAGAATTGGTCGGCCACGAAGCGGGTGACGCCGTCGCCAATTGACAGCAGGGTAATGACGGCCGCCACGCCGATCATGATGCCCAGCATGGTCAGCGCCGCCCGCAGCAAGTTGGAGCGCAGGCTGTTGAACGCCATACGGACGTTTTCGACTAGCAGCATGAAGCCACCTCGTTCGCCGCTGCGACCATCAGGATGTGGTGCAGGTTACTCATAACGTAACGCATCAATGGGATTGAGTCCCGCCGCACGGGTGGCCGGGTAGATGCCGAAGAACAGGCCGACCCCCGCCGAGAACAGAATGGCCAGCGCCACCGAATCCCAGGCCAATGCCGGTTCCAGCAAGTCAGAGAAAGTACCAATCAGGTAGGCCCCACCGGCCCCCAGAGCAAGGCCAATCAGCCCGCCGAGGCTGGCCAGGATGATCGCCTCCACCAGAAACTGGGCCAGAATGTCGTTGCGCTTGGCGCCCACCGCCTTACGCAGGCCAATCTCGCGCGTTCGCTCAGTGACGGAGACGAGCATAATGTTCATGATGCCGATGCCGCCGACCAGCAGCGAGATGCCGGCGATGACGCCCAGAAAGATGGTCAGCACGCCGGTAATCTGCCCCAGCGCCCCAACCACCTCGTCCTGGCTGAGAATTGTGAAGTCATCCTCGTCCCGGAACTCAATGCCTCGCGCCGCCCGCAGCGCCAGCGTCATCTCCGCAATGGCCGCGTCTTGCAGCTCCTCCGTCTCCACCTGCGCCAGAATCTGGTCCACCCGGTACTGACCGTCTGGCCGGCGGGCCGGGAAGAGGCGGCGCTGGGCCGTGTTGAGGGGAATCAGAATGACGTCGTCCTGGTCGTCGAACCCGGAACCACCCTTGTCTTCCAGCAGGCCGATGACCCGAAAGTTGACGTTGTTGATCCGGATTGTCTCACCGATCGGCAGCTCGCCTTCCGGGAAGAGCTGCTCATAGACCGTCTGGCCCAGCACGGCCACACGGGACGCGCTGTTCACGTCCTGCAAATTGAACATGTCGCCCAGCAGCGGCTGAAAGTCACGGATGGCCACAAAGTCGGGGGTGGTCCCGGTCACCGTCGTGCGCGTCTCGTTGCCGCCGCGCGTAATGATGGCCGGTCGTTCATACAACGGCACAACCAGGGCCACATCCGGCACATTGAACGGATCGGCCAGCGCCTCCACGTCCCGGTTGGTCAGGTCCACACCGGACGCCGAGCTAAACTGCTGATCCGGCCCAATCTGCCCCGGCACAACAAAGAGCAGGTTGTTGCCCAGCCCTTCGAACTCGGAGATGACCACATCTTCCACGCCGCGACCGACTGAGACAAGCGTGATGACGGCCGCCACGCCAATGATGATGCCCAGCATGGTCAAGAACGCCCGCAACTTGTTGGCTGTCAGGCTGGCGGCCGAGAGCTTGATGTTTTGGAGGAGGTTCACGTCGTTGGTTGATTGTGGTCGAAGCGTGGGCCGAGGCTACTCATGGGCAAACACCTGGTCAGACGGCCGCACCGATTGGCCCGCCACCAGCGGCGTGGGCACCATCTCGTCGCCCACCACCTTGCCGTCGGCCAACGTAATCACCCGCTTGGTGTGCCGGGCAATCCACGGGTCATGGGTGACGAACAGGATGGTAATGCCCTGCTCGTCGTTGAGGCGCTGAAAGATACCCATCACCTCCGTGCCCGATTTGCTGTCGAGGTTGCCGGTCGGTTCGTCGGCCAGAATGATGGCCGGTTCGTTGACCAGGGCGCGGGCAATGGCCACACGCTGCTGCTGGCCGCCAGACAGCTCGCTCGGCTTGTGGTCAATCCGATCGCCCAGCCCCACCATCTCCAGCGCCTTGATGGCCCGCTCCTGCCGCTGCCCGCCGCCCGCGTAGATGAGCGGCAGCTCCACCTGCTGCACGGCCGGGGTGCGAGAGAGCAGGTTGAAGTTCTGGAAGACGAAGCCGATCTTGCGATTGCGCACTTCGGCCAGTTCGTTATCGTTCAGATGGCTGACATCCGTGCCATCGAGCAGGTACGCGCCGCTCGTCGGCTGGTCCAGCGCACCTAGCATGTTCATCATCGTCGACTTACCGGACCCGGACGGACCCATAATCGAAACAAACTCGCCGGGCATAATCTGCATTGATACGCCATCTAGCGCCCGCACCTGGTGCTCGCCCATCTGGTAGACCTTGGTCATATCCTGGATGTCGATAATTGGTTCGCCGGGCGCGAGAGATGAGCGGTTCGTGTTGTCGGTCATGTTGTTATCCACCAAAGAAGCTGCCCAGCCCTTCGCGCTCGTTGGTCAGGACGACGGTGTCGCCCTCGCTCAGGCCGCTCAGCACTTCACTGAACTGCTCATTGCGCAGGCCGGTGACAATCACCTGCTCTCTGACGGTCCCGTCCGGCTGGCGCAGCAGCACGAACGCCTCGCCCGTGTCCCGGTTCAACCGAATGGCCCAGTTGGGAACCACCAGCACATCGTCGATCTCCTCGACGGTGATACTGCTGCTGGCGCTCATGCCGGGCCGCAAACCGGCTGCCTCAGTTTCATCAATATTGATCGTGACCAGATAGGTGACGACGCCGGTGGTGCTGGTGGAGGTCGGCGCAATCTCGCTGACAACGCCATCCACGGGCCGGTCCGGGAGGGCGTCAAGCGTAATCTGCACCGGCTGCCCCACCTGCACCCGGTCGATGTCAATCTCATCAACACTGGTGGTGATGTGGAACGCATCCTCATTCACCAGCGTCAGCGCCGGCGCGCCGGGCACCGCCTGTTCGCCCTCACCAATCAGCACATTGGCAATGCGGCCGTTAATGGGCGCTTCCAGCATGGCCTGGCGCAGCCGCAGCTCGGCCAGCTCCAGATTGGTACGCGCTCCTGCCACCTGCGCTTCCAGAATGGCGATTTCCGCCTCGCCGGGCTTTTCTTGCAGCCGGGCCAGCGCGGCCTGGGCGCGAGCCACATTGGCTTCGGCCGCCGCCACGCTGCCTTCCGATGCCTGCACATTGGCCGCGGCACTGGCGATGGCCGCGTCGGCCGCCTGGATGTCCGCCGGGCGGGCCGACGATTGAACATCAGCCAGCTGCGCTTCGACAGCCCGCGTGTTCAACACAGCGCTCTCCAGCGCGGCGCGGGCCTGCTCTTCCGGCGCGCCCAGCCCCGGGCAGCGTTCCTCTTCCTGGCCGGTCACCGGGTTAGTGAACTTGACACAGGTCGTAATCTGATTGTACGTCTCCTGGGCAATGCGCTCCTGCTCGCGGGCGGCCGCCAGCTGCGCCTCCACCGACGCCACCTGCCCCGGCGACGGACCGGCCAACAGCTGCGCCTTCTGCGCCTGGGCCTGCTGCTGCCCCGCCTGGGCCGCCGCCAGCTGCGCCTGCGCCACCTGCAAGTTCGCTTCGGCCGCCTGGATGTCCGCTTGCGCTGTAGCCAGCGTGGCCGGTGTCGGCTCGCTCTCCTGCCGCTGCTGCAAGGTCAGCTCCTGGATCGTCAGCGCATCGCGAGCTTGCTGCACCGCCAGGTTCAGCTCGCCGGTGTCGATCATGGCCAGCACCTCGCCCGCCTGCACTTCCTGACCGCGCTGGGCATCAAGCTGCTGAACGGTGCCGCCCAGACCAAAGGTAAGCGTCACCAGCGACTCCGGCTCAATGGAACCGGTCGCGTTGACGGTAGCGGTGATCTGATCGCGGGCCACCTCCGCTTCGCGCAATATCTCAAACTGCGGCTGGGCGGCCGCCTGATTGCGCTGGATAAGAAAGTACGCGCCCGCGCCAACAAGACCAATGACGAGGATCGCAAGGAGAATGGATGTCGTTCTGTTTCGCTGCATGATGCCTGTTTCAGCTCCCTGGAAAGCCGGGACGGTGACCCGCTGTGCACATGAAAGCACGCGGTGGGTCGCTGTTTCTCCCGGTCGTTTAACGTGGCTCGCCGTGCATTTCGCACACAGCCATAGCCAATTATATGAACAAATCTGACCGGGGGGAACCCGGCTTAAGCCACCACCCATGCGGCGGGACGACAATCCTCCCACCCCCTGATTTTGCCCGTGAATGAACTTCTGTTAGAATTTGTGAAACGTCGCACTAACGTCCGAGAGTATCATGAGCAACCAGGTAGACAGCCCCATCCCCGATATCGTCATTGGACGCCTTCCCGTCTATCTGCGCGAGCTCAACCAGATAGCGCTTGAAGGCGACAAGACCACCACGTCGTCCCATGACCTGGCCAATCGTCTGGGCATCAGCTCGGCCCAGATTCGCAAGGATCTCTCCCACTTCGGAGAGTTCGGCAAGCAGGGAACCGGCTACCACATCCAGTATCTCATCGACCAGTTGAGCGAAATTCTGCACCTGACCACCGAATGGCCGGTGGCGTTGGTGGGAGCGGGCTTTCTGGGGCATGCGCTGGCCAGCTATCGGGGTTTCAAGCGGCGGGGCTATCGCATTGCCAGCGTCTTCGATACCGACCCGGACAAGATCGGCCGCGAGATTGCCGGTCTAACCATTCAGGATATCGCCGACATGCCGGCGACCATCGAGGAAGAGGGCGTGCAGATCGCCATCCTCGCCGTGCCGGCCAGCGTCGCCCAGGAAACGGCCGACCTGCTGGCCGAGATGGGCATCAAAGCCATCCTCAGCTATGCACCCGTGTCGCTCACCGTCCCGGAAGGGGTGCGCGTCAGCTATAGTGATCCGGTTGTGCAGTTGCAGCAGATGACCTACTACCTGCAGCCCTAGATCAGGTTCTTACATATCAGGAATACTGCGTTGAAGGACGGGCAGTTCGGTCAGTGCCTTGCCCGCGCCCAATGCCGTACAGGCAATGGGGTTATCGGCGACGTAGGCAGGCACGCCTGTCTCGCGAGTCAGCAGGGTGTCGATTTCGCGCAGCAGCGCGCCACCACCAGTCAGGGCCATGCCCCGGTCGATGATGTCGGAGGATAGCTCCGGCGGCGTCTTGGCCAGCACAGCCCGGACGACGTTGACAATGGCGGTCAGCGGTTCGGCAATCGCTTCCGTTACTTCGCTGGAGTTGATCGTGATCGTCTTGGGCAGACCGGCCACCTGATCGCGTCCCTGCACCTGCATTTCGAGCGGCTCATCCAGCTCTACGGCAGCACCAATCTTGATCTTGATCGCCTCGGCCGTTGGCTCGCCCACCACCAGGTTGTACTTCTTGCGAATGTAGCTGATGATCGCCTCGTCCAGATGGACACCCGCCACGCGGACCGATTCGGCCGCCACAATGCCGTTCATGGAGACGACGGCTGCTTCGGTAGAACCGCCGCCCATATCGACCACCATGTTGCCGGTCGGCGTGCCCACGGGCAACCCCGCGCCAATGGCTGCCGCCAGCGGTTCGGGAATCAGGCTGAACTTCACGTGCGCCGGCAGATATGGCCGCCTCGCGCACGGCGCGCCGCTCCACACTGGTCACGCCATACGGCACGCTGATCATCACCGTCGGCTTGCGCAGCGGCATTCGCCCCGCTACCTTGGTGATGAAGTACTCAAGCATACCCTGGGTGACAAAGTAGTCGGCAATGACGCCTTCACGCAGCGGCCGCATCACTTCGATCTCGTCGGGAGTTCGGCCATACATCTCCCGCGCAGCCCGGCCCACTTCAACGATGATCGTCTTGTTGCCGTCTTCGCGAATGGCGACGACCGAGGGTTCCTGCAGCACCACGCCGCGACCCTGGACGTGAACAAGGACGTTCACCGTGCCAAGGTCGATGGCTATTTGAGGTGTGAAGATGGACACGTCGACAGTCTAACCTAATTGATCGGCATACACCAACCGGCCTAGCACGTTACTCATTCTCACGGGATTGTGGCCGGCCCATTCCGGCGGGCATTTCGCGGCGGCGGCGGCGGCGGCCGACGTCCAGCTGGACCTGGGCCCGCAGCAGCGACGCTCGAATCTGGGCCAGTCGCTCCGGATCCTCCGGAACACCGTCGCGCATCACCTGTTCGGCCTGCTCGACGGGCGCGTTCGACCCGCTCCATATCAATCTCGTCCGCCTGTTCGGCCGATTCGGCCAGAATGTGACATGGTCGGGCTGAACCTCGGCAAAACCGCCGCCAATGGCGAAATACTCTTCCGCGCCGTCGGTGCGAACAATAACTTCGCCGAAGTCCAGTGACGTCAACAGCGGGCTGTGGTTGGGCAGAATACCCATACGGCCTTCGGTGCCGGGCAGGTTGACCGAGTCGACCTGACCGCTGAAAACCGTTCGTTCCTGGGTAATGATGTCACATTGCATCGTCATAGAGGCAACCTGTCAGAAACAGTTGGAGTGGCCGGTCGTTCCAGCCACTCCATACTGATCTCAATTGAGAATTATGCCGCGGTTCGCAGAGCTTCCGCCTTCTCGACCGCCTGGTCGATTGTGCCAACCATGTAGAAAGCCTGCTCCGGCAGATCGTCGTGCTTGCCGTCCAGAATCTCGCGGAAGCCGCGGACCGTCTCGGCTGTCGGCACATATTGGCCATTCAGACCGTGGAACTTCTCGGCCACAAACATCGGCTGGCCCAGGAAGCGCTCGATCTTGCGGGCGCGCGCCACCAGCAGCTTGTCATCTTCGCTCAACTCGTCGATACCGAGAATAGCGATGATGTCCTGCAAATCCTTGTAGTTCTGCAAGACCTGCTTCACTTCGCTGGCGGTGCGGTAATGCTCTTCGCCGACGATGTCGGGCTGCAGCGCGCGGCTGGTGGAAGCCAGCGGGTCGACCGCCGGGAAAATACCCTTGGCAAACACGCTGCGCTCCAGCGTCACGATAGCGTCCAGATGGGCAAACGTGGCCACCGGCGCCGGGTCGGAGTAGTCATCGGCGGGCACGTAGATGGCCTGCATCGAGGTAATGGAGCCGGTCTCGGTCGAGGTGATGCGCTCTTGCAGCGCGCCCATCTCGGCCGCCAGCGTCGGCTGGTAGCCGACCGCGCTGGGCATACGCCCCAGCAGCGCCGACATCTCAGACCCGGCCAATACGTAGCGGAAGATGTTGTCAATGAACAACAGCACATCGCGCCCTTCGTCGCGGAAATATTCGGCCATGGCCAAAGCCCGGTCAGCGCCACGCGCAAACGGACGCCCGGCGGCTCGTTCATCTGGCCAAAGACCATGGCCACCGAATCCTGCACGCCGTACTCCTGCATTTCGTAATACAGGTCGGTGCCTTCACGGGTGCGCTCGCCCACGCCGGCGAAAACCGAAACACCCTCATGCTCACGGGCCACAGAGCGAATCAGCTCGGCGATGGTGACCGTCTTACCCACACCGGCGCCGCCGTAGATGCCCGTCTTACCACCGCGAATGAACGGGGCGATCAGGTCGATGACCTTCATGCCCGTCTCAAACGTTTCGATGTTGGTGCTCTGGTCTTCGAAGTCAGGTGCGGCGCGGTGGATGGGGTAGTAGGCTGATCCGATTCCGGCGTCGGACGGCCGTCAATCGCCTCGCCAATGACGTTGAAAATACGCCCCAGCGTCACCGGCCCCACCGGCACCATGATCGGCGAACCGGTCGCGCGCGCATCGACGCCACGCGGCAGGCCGTCGGTCGCGTCCATGGCCACCGTTCGGACCAGACCGCCGCCGAGATGCTGCTGCACTTCCAGCACCAGCAGCCCGCTCGGGCCGTCCACATTCAACCGCCTCATAAATTTCGGGCAGCTCCCCTTCCGGGAACTCCACGTCTACAACAACGCCGCGCATGGCGCGAATTTTGCCTGTTGCCATAGATGCCTCCAGCTAGCTCTTATTCAGTCAACCGGGATATCGCATTGTCTGCCCGGCTGTATCATACGTTTCAGTTAGTCTCCGCCCAGCGCCTCTGCGCCGCCGACGATGTCCAGGATTTCGTTGGTGATGCTGGTCTGGCGCGCTTTGTTGCGTTCCAGGGTCAAAATGTCGATCAGTTCGCCCGCGTTATCGGTGGCGTTGTTCATGGCCACCATGCGCGCGCTGTGCTCGCTGGCCAGTGACTCCAGCACGACTGGTAGACCTGCAGCCGCGTAAAGCGGGGCACAATGTCACTCAGCAGCGCTTCCGCGTTCGGCTCGTAGGTGTACGACTGGTCGGTCGCCGCACCCACATCTACACCGGTCACATACTCAGCACCGGGCATGCCGGCCATGTCCAGCGGCTTGAGCGGCAGCAGCTGCACGATGCGCGGCTCTCGCGTCACAAGGTTGATGAACTCCGTGTAGGCGATAAACACCTGATTGACCTTGCCGGTCAACATACTGTCAATGGCCACACTGAGCGATCGGGGTGATGTCGAGGAACGAGGGCGGGTCAGGAATGCGGTCGAACGTGGCCACCACATTGTAGCCGCGCCGCATCATCAGGTCGCGCCCCTTGCGGCCGACCGTGATCACCTGCGTGCCCATATGGCACGCTGCCAGAAAACGCTCTGCCAGGTTGACGACATTGACATTGTACGACCCGGCCAGGCCGCGATCGCCGGTCATCAGGATGAGAGAGATGTTGGCTATCTCATCCGGGACCATCATCAGCGGATGGGTGACGGCCGACGCACCCGGCTGGGCGGCCAGATTGTTGATGATCTCAAACGCCTTCTGGGCATAGTTGCGGGTCGACTCCGCCTGCCGCTGGGCGCGGCTGGCCTTCGACGCCGAAACGGCCGCCAGGGCGCTCGTCACCTGTGAGATATTCTTGACGCTCTTGATGCGCCTGTTGAGTTCGCGTTCAGTTGCCAAGGGGCACTCCTTTGGTTACCGCGCCTTACCCGTTGGACCAGGTGGCGTTGAACTCGGTGAGGCCTTGCTTGATGCTGTTCTCAATCGTGTCGTTCCACGCGCCCGTCTCCAGAATCACCGTGCCAACCTTCGGGTGGGCGGTGTCCATGTAGCGCAGGAACTCGGTGCGCCAGCGATCCACCTGATCGACGTCGACCGTGTCCAGATAGCCGCGCGTGCCGGCATAGGTCAGGAAGACCTCATGATCCAGCCGCCACGGGCTGTACTGCGGCTGCTTCAGCAGCTCCATCAGCCGCTCGCCGCGGGACAACTGGCGCTGGGTAGCCGCATCCAGGTCGGAACCGAACTGGGCAAAGGCCGCCAACTCGCGGAACTGCGAGAGGTCGGCGCGCAAGCTGCCGGCCACCTTGCTCATCGCCTTCGTCTGGGCCGCGCTGCCGACGCGCGACACCGACAGACCGGCGTTGATGGCCGGACGCTGCCCGGCGTTGAACAGGTCAGTCTCCAGGAAGATCTGGCCATCGGTAATCGAGATGACGTTGGTCGGAATGTAGGCCGACACGTCACCCAGAAGCGTTTCGATGATCGGCAGGGCCGTCAGGGAGCCGCCGGTGCCGGGGACCTTCACAGCCTCGTACTTCTCTTCCGCGTCGTCGCCCATCGCCTTCATGCCTGCTTCGACGTTATCCTCGATGAGGTTGCCGAAGTACAGCTTGCCGTTCGACGCCTTCGGTCGTCCCGGCAGCTACTTCGGTGCCCTTCTTGACGATGACATACTCATCGCGCAAACGAACGGCGCGCTCCAGCAAGGTGCTGTGCAGCGAGAAAATGTCGCCCGGATACGCTTCACGACCCGGCGGGCGGCGCAGAATCAGCGACATCTGGCGGTACGCCCAGGCGTGCTTGGAGAGGTCGTCGTAGACAACCAGCGCGTCCTTGCCCTGCTCCATGAACTCTTCGCCGATGGAACAACCGGAGTAAGGCGAGAAGTATTGCAGCGGGGCCGGGTCAGATGCACCGGCGACGACGACGATGGTGTAATCCATCGCGCCGTACTTCTCCAGCGTAGCCACAACCTGGGCCACCTGGCCCACGCGCTGGCCAATGGCGACGTAGATGCAGATGACGCCCAGACCTTTCTGGTTGATGATGGTGTCCAGGGCAATGGCCGTCTTGCCGGTCTGGCGGTCGCCAATGATCAGTTCGCGCTGGCCGCGGCCAATGGCGAACATGGAGTCGACCGAAAGGATGCCTGTCTGCACCGGCGTGTCCACACCCTTGCGCTCGATGACACCGGGAGCGGTGCGCTGCAGCGGGCGGCGCTTGCTCGTGTTAATCGGGCCTTTGCCGTCTACGGGATTGCCGAGCGGGTCAATGACCCGGCCAATCATCGCCTCACCAACGGGCACCGAGGCGATCTGCCCCGTGGCACGCACCTGGTCGCCCACCTCAATCGTGGTGTAGTCGCCCATGACGACAATACCAACATGGTCCGCCACGAGGTCGAGGGCAATGCCGGCCACACCGCTGGCAAACTCGACCAGTTCGTTGGCTTTCACATCAGCCAGGCCGGTGGCCAGGGCGACACCGTCATAGACGGCCGACACCGTACCGACGCTGCGCGCCTCGACCTTACGGTCATACGATTGGACCTGGGTTAAAAGAGAATCAGCTATCTGTTGAAAGTCTGGCGCAAGTGATGCCATGCAATCGACCTCCTAAATCGTCGTTCTTTGATCTAGACTGTTATTGAGCCCGGCAATCCGGGCGTCTTGATGTCAATAAAAGGAAAGGGTATAGGCTTATGCAACCAGCCCGACAGCAGGCAACCGCCACCTCTGGCTGTTGCTGCTGGTCAGGCACCCTTAATCGTACCAAATTTTACGCTGTTAGTCCGGCGACAGTCGCCGTATCCAGTTTGGCCACTACGGCCGTCAGCAATTGTACCGCACGATCGTAATCGTCGCGATGAATAATCGAACCGTGACTGTGAATATGTCGCGCCGCCACGCCGATGACAACCGTCGGGACGCCGGTGCCGTGCAAATGAATCGCCCCGCCATCGGTCGCGCCGCCGGGCATGGCCGAAAACTGGAGCGGAATGTCCAGCTCGGCGGCCGTATCAATGACCAGATTGCGCAGTGCCAGATTGGGAATCATCCGCGCATCGTAGATCATCAACGTCGGCCCGCCGCCCAGCTTCACGCTTGACTGCTCCGGCTTGATGCCGGGCACATCGCCGCAGATGTCCGACTCCAGAATGATGGCCACATCCGGGTCGATGGCCCGGACGCTGGTCGTCGCGCCGCGCAGGCCGACCTCTTCCATCACTGTCTGCACACCGTAGCGGCTGTTGGGCGCGTCACTATCCTGCATGGCCCGCAGCGTGTCGATGACAACGGCGCAACCGACCCGGTTGTCGAACGCCTTGGACAGGTACGTCTTGCCGTTGGCCATCACCTCGAAAGCGCTCGAAGGCACGACGGGGTCGCCGACGCGCACGCCGAGCGTCTCCACTTCCTCGCGGCTGGTCGCGCCGATATCGAGATACATATCCTTCTTCTCGACAATCTTGGAGCGCTCCTCGGCGGGCAGCAGATGGGGCGGCTTGGCTCCGACCACGCAGGTCAGGTCGCCTTCGACCGTCTTGACAATCATACGCTGGCCCAGCAAGACCTGGTCCCACCAGCCACCGAGCTGCAGGAATCTAAGAAAGCCGTCGTCGGTAATGTGGGTGACGACCAAGCCGATCTCGTCCATGTGGCCGACCAGCATGACCCGCGGGCCGTCGCCCGCCTGATGACAAATCAGGCTGCCCAGCTTGTCTTGCGACAGCTCGCCCAGCGGCTCCATCACCTCGCGCAGGTAGGCCCGCACTTCGGTTTCATACCCGGGCACGCCATGCGCCTCGGTAATTGCCTTCAGAAATTGTTCAGTTTGGTCCACGCGGTTCTTCCTCGAAAGTGGGATATGGACGACCGATTCAGGCCGGCCGAATTGCAGCAACGACGCTTCTTGTGAAGCCCGTCACAAGCAGATGGAATTGTAGTCGAAAGTGGGGAATTGTGCCATGTCACGCAACCGTGTGAATATGGCTCGGCTGGTATCAAGCAACGATGTTATGTGCCGGCAATGGCCAACGGCTCAAGCGTTTCTTGTCCAACAAGCTTACGCGCATAGAGCAAGCAGGCCTGAACATCTTCAGGCTCCAACCAATCATAAGCAGCCAGAAGCGTTTCCGTCGTGTCACCGGCAGCCAACATGCCCAGGACGTGTTCGACTGCCAACCGACGGCCGCGGATGATGGGTTTGCCACCAAAAATCTGGCGGTCGAACGTGATGCGGGCCAGGAGAGCTTGTTCGTTCATAGTGAATCAATTATACACGATCGGCAGAGTGCTCGATTAACTATGTGCCCTAAATCGTACCCTCTGCAGCTATCGTAGCAGTCTCGACACCGAAGTCGCGAGAGCAATAAAGCCACCGACCACCAATAACAGCACAAACAGATAGATCATGAGGCGGGAAAAAGTAGAACCCAGCCCAGTTCTTCGGAACAAATGGTGGCCTGCGATTCTGATCCCCCCGAATTCGTCCCACCGCTCCGTATTTCTTCATGCGTAAACCAGCATCACACACCCAAACAAGAACAAAATCGCCGCAATCAGAACATCTGCCATATTTGCCGTTCCTCGCAAAAGCCTGCCACTGGCACCATCCAGTATAACATGAGAGTCCCACCCCATCTCCACCCCACAAGTGCCCCCAAACGGCCGTCACGCTACAATTGCCGGTCTTATGGCCGCGCAACTCAGGGGACCCACAGGCCGCCGCACGCTGGCGGTGGTGCTTATCTTGCTGGCGGTGGTGCTGCTGGCCTACGGGCTGCGGCTCCATAACCTCGACGCCTTCAGCTTCTGGACCGATGAGGGTCTGACGCCTGAACGATCCGGCTACCCGATCGCCCAGATCCTGCGTAACGACATCGTCATCCAGGGCGTCGTTACCAAAGATACCCACCCGCCCTTCTATTACCTGCTCGTCCATCTGACGCGCGATCTGTTCGGCACGACCGACTTCGCCTTCCGCTACCCCTCGGTGCTGGCCGGCGTGCTGCTGGTGCCGCTGCTGTACCAGTTCGGCCGCCGCCTCCAGTCGGTCGGGTTGGGACTAATCGTGGCTTTGCTGGCGGCCGTCAACCCGCTGCAAATCTACTACAGCCAGGAAGCGCGGATGTACACGCTGATTGTGCTGCTGGGCGCAGCGGCCAGCTATGTGCTGTGGCGGGCGCTCTCCCATCCCGACCTGACCCGACGCCTGCTTTGGCGCTACCTGATTCTCTACGCCGTCCTGGCCGGGCTGACCGTCTACACCCATTACACGGCCATCTTTCTCTTCGCCGTCCAGAGTCTCTTCTGGGCGTGGCTGCTGTGGCGGGAGGGGTTGAGATGGGTGATCATCGCCGCGGTGGGGGCGGCCGTCTTGCTGGCCATTCCGCTCGTCCCCTATACTGTGCCCCGCCTGTTCACCGGCGCGGAGGCCAACTACAGCTACGTCCCACCCCAGGTGATGCTGCAGGACGTGGTCCACTTCTTCACCTCCGGCCTGACCACCAACTTCAGTCTGCTCAGCACACGGCTCTTTGATCTGCTGGCGCTGGCGCTGGTCCTCGTCGGCCTGTGGGCGGCGCGGACGTGGCAGAAGCGGCTGTTCCTGCTGTCGTGGCTGCTGGCCGTCGTCTTCGGCCTGATGGCCGGGTCGCTGGTGAAGCCGATGTACCAGGGCGTGCGCCACATCATGCTGGGCAGCCCGGCGTGGATCATTCTGGTCGGCTACGGCATTTGGGCCTTGCTGCGTTGGGCGCCCTTTGCCGCCGGGGAAACGGTCCGTCGCCGGCGACTCAATCCGGTCGGGCTGCTGGCGCTGGCGCTCGTCGTGGGCGGAGCGGCCGTCGCCCTCAACAACCTCTACGCCAACCCCGACTACGCGAAGGATAACTTCCGGGCCATGATCCGCTTCATCGAGCAGCGCGCCGGGGACCGGGACGTTCTTGTCTACAACAACGCCGTCCTGCTGCCGCTGCACGAACATTATCGCCAGCGGGACGACATCGCCGTCACCGCGCTGCCCGGCTACCCGCAGATGGCGACCGGCAGCGAGCCGGAGCTGACCACGCTGGCCACCCATTACGACCGCATCTGGTTCATCACCGACCCGCCCGCCGACGGCCGCGACGACGACCAGCTCATTCAGAGGTGGCTGGAGGCGAATCAGACGGAGCTAATCAACCGCCTCTTCCCGGCCCGAACGACGGTCGCGCGAGTGCTGGCGTTCGACACCGGCGCGGCTGTCGCCCGTCCCACGACGCCGCTGGAGCAGCCGGTCGGCTGGGACGGCTGGCCCGCCCTCACCAGCGCCACTGTCACCACCGCCCAACCGGTGGCCCTACCCGCCCTCTGGGCGGATCTGGTCTGGCAGGGCGAGGCGCCGCCACCGGACGCTCGCCTGCGGCTGGCGCTGCACGACGCGAACGGCCGCGAAGCGGCGCTCAGCGGCCAACCGCTGGTGCGCGACGAAACAGCCGTCTGGGATCCGCTGGGCGGCAACCGGTTCAGCTATGGTCTGCCCCTCCCCGCCGGTCTCGCCTCCGGCAGGTACACTCTGACCGTGCAGCCTGAAGATGGCGGCGGAAACCCGCTGGGCGATCCCGTCCCCGTCGCGCCCGTGTCGTTGGCCGGAACCAGCGCCTGGCCCGCCCCGCCCATTGCCCTCGCCGATCCAACCGATCCGGACAACGCGGCCTACGGCCCGCCCGCCATCCGCTGGGACAACGGGCTAAATCTGCAGGCGGCCGTCGCCTGGGACGAGACTGTCCGGCCGGGCAACAACCTGCCGCTGACCCTCTTCTGGAGCGCGGGAAAGACGGCCGTACCCACAACCAATCTGCGCTACCGGCTGGCGGTCATGGACGCGCAGGGGAACGAGGTTCGCTGGCAGGCCGAGCCACCCGGCGCACCCTGGCTGGCGGAGATTCCTGCCGGCGACCTGGTGCGCGAAGTGACCAGCCTTTACTTCGACCCGGCCACCGAACCGGGCCTCTACCATCTGCAATGGCAGCTGCTGGACGGTGAAACGGTCATCGACGGCCGCGCCCCGTGGTGGCCGCTCTCCCGCCAGACCATCGACCACGGCACGGTGCGCGTCGTCCCCTGGCCGCTGGAAACGCAAGCGCCCACGTCTGCTCCAGAGATCGGCGCGTCATTTGGTCCGGCCATAGACCTATCTCATTACGAGCGCTTCCCGCCGGCCGACGGCACGCTGCCGCTCACGCTTTACTGGCAAGCCAACGCGCAGCCGGATACCGGCTACCTCGTCTTTCTGCATCTGGTATCGGAGGCAACAGGGGAAATCGTCAGCCAGCTCGACCGCATCCCGGTCGACGGTTTGCGGCCGACCACCGGCTGGCGGCGCGGCGAACTGCTCACCGACAGCTACACCCTACCGTTGCCCGACGATCTGCCTGCCGGGCGCTATCATCTCAACGTAGGACTGTATAATCCTGATGACGGGACACGCCCGCCGGTCACGATCGATGGCGTGGACCAACCCGGCGACCAGCTCCGTTTGCTGTCGTTCGACTGGCCGCCCACCAACTAACGCATGAACCGCCACCGCTTCTGGCTGGGGCTTATTGTCGTAGGCTACCTGGCCATTACTATCGCCTACGGGGTGATCAACCCGCTATTCGAAGCGCCCGACGAGCATTGGCACTTTTTCACGGCGGAGGAGATCGCCCGCACCGGGCAGCTGCCGGTTGTGACTGACCCGCCCGATGAATGGCTGGGCCAGGAAGCGGCCCAACCGCCACTCTACTACCTGCTCGGCAGCGTGCTCGTCCGCCCCTTCGACACAAGCGAGGCGCGGGAAGAAGTGTGGCTCAACCCGTTTGCCTGGATCGGCAACGCCGACGCGCTGGCCAACACCAACCGCATGGTCCACACACCCGCCGAAGCGTGGCCGTGGGACGGGTATGCGCTCGCCGCCCACCTGCTGCGGCTTCTCTCGACGCTGCTCGGTCTGGGCACGGTGCTGGCGGTCTACGGCAGCGGCCGTCTCATCTGGCCCGGCGACTCCGTGCTGCCGCTGCTGGCTGCCGGACTGGTCGCCTTTCTGCCCCAGTTCAACTTCATCCACGCCGCCATTACCAACGACACCCTGATGACGTTCCTGGCCAGCGCCGCGCTCTACCAGCTCATCTGGTTCTGGCAGCGGCTGGAACCGGCAACCCCGCGCCGGCAGATGGTTGTGCGGCTGCTCCTTTTGGGCCTGACCGTCGGGCTGGCGGCACTCAGCAAGACAGCGGGCATCCTGCTCATCCTGTTCAGCGGCGGCTTCCTGTTCGTGCTGGCCCTGCGCGACCAACGCTACCGGCTCATCGCCCAGGCGGCCGCTTTCGTGGCCGTGCCTGCTGTGCTGGTGGCGGGTTGGCTCTGGCTGCGCAACTGGAACCTGTACGGCGACGTCACGGCTGCCAACCAGTTCATCGCCATCGCCGGCGGCGACCGGGGCTATTCGCTCTGGCAAGTGCTGGGCGAATCGAGCGGCCTGTTGTTGTCGTTTGTCGGTGTCTTTGGCTGGTTCAACTTGCAGCCACCGGACTGGATCTACTGGGTCTGGGGCGGCCTGGTGGCAGTCGGTCTGCTGGGAGCTTTATCCTGCCTATGGATCAGTCGCCGCCATCCGGCGCCTGCTCCAGTGCGGACCACCGTGTCGGACTGGCTGCAAAGTGACTGGATTCTGCCCCTCCTGCTTTCGGGCTGGGTGCTGGCTGTCTACGCCGGACTGGTCACGTTCATGATGCAGACGGAAGCGGCCCAGGGCCGGCTGCTCTTCCCCGCCATTCTCCCCCTGGCGTTGGCGTTGGCCTGGGGACTGGCGGGCAGCGGGCGCTGCGCCACCACAGGTATACAGGCCATCATCAGGCGCGTCCCGGCGCTTCCGGTCCTGCTGGCGCTGGCAACCACACTCTTCTGCCTGCTGTTCGTCGTGCGCCCGGCCTACACCCTGCCGGAGACCGTCCGGGTGCTGCCCGACACGGCCGAACCGACCCTGCCGGAACTGGTGGACCGTGGCCTGGGTCTGGAGCTGGTCGGCGCGGAGGTTGAGGAGCGAACGGCCGCCCCGGGGGATGTCGTCTGGATGACGCTCTACTGGCGAGCAACCGAAACGCCGCAGGAGCCGCCGGAGTTCGTGCTGGAGCTATTCGGCCGGGAGATGACCCGCATCGCCAACCTCCACACCTACCACGGGCGGGGCCAATATCCGGCCACGCTCTGGCCGCCGGGGGCGATCATCGCCGACCGCTTCGCCGTCCGCATCGATCCGGAGGCAGCCACTCCGGTGCTGGGCCGGGTCTTCGCCCGCGTCGAGGATGGCAATCCAGGCATCCAGGTCGCCGAACTCAAGATTGTGCCGCCTCGCCGCCGCGCCGCCCCGGAACAGACGCTGGCCGAAATAGGCGACAATATTCAGGTGGCTCAGGTCACAATTGCTCCAGAGCAAGTGGCGGCGGGCCAGTCGATTGACGTGGCCGTCGATTGGTACGTTGCCGTCGGCCGTCCGGCGCAGACCTTGACGACGCTCATCCACCTGGGCCAGCCCGACCAGCCACCGCTGGCCACCGGCGACGCCCCGCCTCTGGGCGGCGACTATCCCACCCGCGTCTGGGGCAACGGCGAGACAATCAGCGACAGCTACACGCTGATGATTCCAGCCGGGCTGCCTAGCGGCCGCTATCCGGTCTGGCTGGGGCTGTACGATTCGGACACGGGCGAACGCCTGCCGGTCACCGTCGACAGCGAGCTTCAGCCCAACGGCGTCTATCTGGCAGGCTGGGTCGAAGTCGATGGCTGCGATCCGCAAGAACCGGGCTGCGGCGAATGAGACGGGGGCATCTCGCAGCGCTGGCAGCATGGACGGCCGTCTGGCTGCTGTTCTTCCTGCCGCTGTTGCTCCAGTTCCAGCACATTCCCGGCGGCGACTTCTCCAACCAGTTCCACACCTTCGCCAGCTTCCAGGCCCGCGAGATGTTGGCCGGACACCTCCCGCTCTGGTCGCCGGGCAGTTACGCAGGCATTCCCTTCGCCGCCGACACCCAGGCGGCCGTCTTCTATCTGCCTCGCTGGCTGACCGTCCTGCTGAGCGCGCCGTGGGGCTTCCCCTACTATGCGCTGGAGCTGGAGGCGCTGGCCCACATCTGGCTGGCTGGTGTCTTCACCTATTGGCTGGCCTACGACATCACCCGGCGGCCCGCCGCCGGTTTGGTGGCGGCGCTTGCCTTCGGGTTGGGTGGTTACCTGCTCTCGTATCCGGTCCAGCAGCTGGCCATTCTGGAGACTGTCACGTGGCTGCCCCTCGTGCTCTACATGCTGCGCCGGGCCATTCTGACGCCACAACCTCGCCTGCCGCTGCTTGCTGGTGCGGCGCTGCTCTTTGGCCTGATCCTCTACGCGGGCCATCCGCAAACCTTCCTCCACGCGTGCTACCTGACGGCCGCCTACTTTCTCTTTCTGGTGTGGCAGGCGCGTTGGGCGTGGCGCTGGGTGCTGGGGCTGGGGGTGCTATTTGGGACGGTGGCGGTGGGGGTCAGTGCGGCCGCCTGGCTGCCCGCCCTGCAGTACGCCGCCGAAACGACCCGCAGCGCCGTCGGTTACGACTTCGTCAGCAGTGGCTTTCCGCTGCTCGACTACCTGCAGACGATTGTCCCCGGCACGCTGACCCTCTGGTCGCCGCAGTACGTGGGGCTGGCGGCCGCCACGCTGGGCCTGGTCGCGTTCTTCGGGCGACATCACCAACTTGAAGACGGCGGACGGCCCGGCTCCTCCCAGGCCGAAATCGTCCTCTGGACCGTCGTCGCCCTCCTTGCTGCCCTGCTCTCGCTCGGCGACAAAGGCGTTCTGTTCGAGGCCGCCTACCGCGCCGCCCCTGGCTTCTCGCTCTTCCGGCAGCAGGAGCGCCTGGTGGGGCTCTTCAGTCTCAGTCTGGCCCTGCTGGCGGCGCAGGGGCTGGCCATCAGCCTGCAGTTGGCGGCTCGCAATCCGGCAGCGCTGCGGCGGCTGATTCGCCCGGCGATGCTCACGATGGCGGGCCTGCTCCTTGCGGCTGGAATCGTCCTGGCCGGAGCGCGACGGCCGACCGACAGTTGGCTGGCCGTCTGGCTCGGTCAATGGCTCATTCTGGGACTGGCGGCCGTCGCCCTGTGGACCATGCCCGGACGGCCGCGTCTGCTCACCGCCACCCTGCTGGCCCTACTGGCCATCGATCTTCTGCTGGCCGTCCGCCCAACCATGAATCTCCAGCCCGGCCCTCCGTCGGTCTTCTGGCCGCAGCCCGGCTGGTTGACCACCTTGCAAGCGGATGAACCGGGCCGCATCGACTCGCAGAACCAGTTCCTGGCCAACATTGGCGAACTGCATGGGCTGGAGGACATTCGCGGCATCAGTCCGCTGAAAGCGGCTGTTGTGGAAGGGTACGAATCGCTGCCCCGTCCCATCCGCTGGCAGCTTCTGGGCGTCACCCACGTCATCGCGCCGGAGACCATTGAGCCGGCGCTGGAGCCGCTCACCCCGCTGGACGAAAGCCTCATCCCCGGCCAGGCGGTCGATGCCCAGCTGTTCCGCTTCCCGGACGCGCTGCCCCGCGCCTGGCTGGCGGCCGAGCTGCTGGTGGTGGCGGACGAATCGGCCGCCCTGGCCGCGCTGGCTGATCCAGGCTTTGACCCGGCGCGACAGGTCGTGCTGACAGAGGATGCCGCCGCGGCGCTGGCCATCACCTCGCCCGGCGACCCCTCGCGTGCGGCCGTCTCTATCGAGCGCCAATCGCCCGGCCTGCGTCTGAGCGTAGAGACGCCGGAAGCGGCCGTCCTGGTCATCAGCGAATGGCTGCGTCCCGGCTGGCGGCTCCGGCTTGACGACGGCGAGCAGCTGGCTCTCGTGCCCGCCAACGCCGGACTGATGGCGGCTGTCATCCCCGCCGGAACCCGGACGCTCACACTCGACTACACGCCCGGCCTCCTCTGGCTGGCGCTGGCCCTCTCGCTGGCGACGGCAGCCGTCGCAGCGGCCGTCGCCTGGCGTTGGCGTCCGGCCATCACCTACCGGACAGTCCTGCCGTCCAGACGCCCGGTGCGCGACGCATCACCAACCGAAACGGCGACGGCCGCCCGCCGTGCCCACCTCCTGCTCCTGGTCATTGTGCTGGCCGGGTTCGGTCTGCGTCTCTTCTTGCTGGGTCACCAGGAGCTGCGCGGCGACGAGGCGTTCAGCTACCTGTTTACGCGCCTGCCGCTGGGCGAGGTCGTGGGGGAGCTGATCGACCAGGGCGACCCGCACCCGCCACTCCACTACCTGTCGCTCAATGCGTGGACCGATCTGGTTGGGGTGAGCGAGGTCGCGCTGCGCTATCTCTCTGCGCTGGCCGGGACGCTGCTGCTGCCGGCCCTTTATCTACTGGGGCGGCAGATGCTCAACCGGCCCGCCGGTCTGGTCGCGGCGGGGCTGGCTGCCCTGTCGCCGGGGCTGATCTGGTTGGGCCAGGACGTCCGCAACCAGTACACCTTTGTCATGCTGTTCGCGGCGCTGGCTACCCTCATTCTGGTCAGCATGCCGCCGCCTGCGGAGCGAACCCGCCGCGCCGCGCTCATCTGGTGGGGCACCTACGCGCTGGCGGGCGTCCTGACCGTTTACAGCCATTACTACGGCGTCTTCGCCCTGCTGGCCCACGGCCTCTACCTCGCCTTCACGCCGGATCGCCGCGCCGACTGGTGGCGCTGGATCGGCAGCGGCACGGTTGTGCTTCTGGTCCTGCTGCCGTGGCTGGCCCCCGCCTTCGGCCGCACGCTCGCCGCCGGGCAGCTCAGCGATCCGTCGCAGCCGGAGCTGGCCGCCCATCTGCTGGCCATCGGGCGCGATCTGCTGGTAGGGCCGGCGTTGGCCGGCGGCCCAGCCCGCTGGCTCTTCCTCGGAGCGGTGGGCGTCGTGGTGTGGGCGGCCGTCGCGCTTGCCCGGCGGCGTCCCGGCTGGGCGGCCATGCTGCTCGGCTGGCTGGTCATGGGCGTCCTGGCCATCTTTCTCATCCGTTTCAGCCGCAGCACCTTCAACGCCTTCTACGGCAGCGTGGTCGCCCCGGCATGGTGGCTGCTGCTGGCGGCAGGGCTGGTCCTGCTCTGGCAGCAGGGTCGCTGGCGGCGAGCAGCGGCCGTTACCTTTACCGGCCTGCTTGCGGTGGCCATGACGGTCTCGCTGACCGCTATCTACACCGATCCGGCCCACAGCCGCACCATCGGCTACCGAACAGTGGCTGCGCATCTGGCCGCCAATGCCGGACCGGACGACCTGCTGGTCGGCCACTTCCCTGACCCGGTTTGGGACTACTACCTGCGCGATCTGTCCATCGACCGCAGCTTGCAGCCCGCCCGCCCCGGGCAGACTCCGGCCGAGACCGAAAGGGCGCTGGCCGGGCTGGCAGCCGCCCACGACCGCCTCTGGTTCGTCCCCTACCGCGACTCCGTCTGGGACCCCGACAACGTGGCCGGGCGCTGGCTTGATTACCACACTCTCACGGAAGCGGTGGAGCGGCTGGACCGCCACACACTCTATGCCTACCGGCCGTTGGAGGCGACCGGGGCGGTGATGACGCCGGTCGGCCGCCAGACAGACGGAGCGATTGAACTGGCAGCCGCCTACCTCACCGTCGACGGCCGTCCCGTCGACCTGAACCAGCCCGCCGCCATCCAACCCGGCAGCGAAATCGCCGTCACCTTACGTTGGGACGCGCTTGGCCCCGTGGCCGAAGAGAGCACCGTCTTTGTCCATCTGCTAAACAACGACGGGAGCCTGGCCGCCCAGCACGATGGCATTCCCGCGCAGGGAACCCGACCGACCAGCACCTGGCAGGCGGGCGAACAACTGCTCGACCGCCACGTCCTCACTGTGCCGGAGACGTTCAGCGGCAACGGCCGTCTGGTGGCCGGGCTGTACGATCCGGTGACGTTGGAGCGCCGCCCGTTTGGCGATGCCGATGCGGTCACGCTGGTCGAGCGCGTGATCTGGGCCGGCAACTGAACCGCCATCCGGCTCACTTGCGCACCCCCCTTGCTGGAGTACACTAGCCAGAAAGCGGAGCTTTGCGCAGGCAGGAGGCGTCATGCAATTCGGATTATTCGACGACAGACCCGACCAGTACACCACCCTCGACGAACTGGTCGAGGATATGATGAAGCTGGAAGACGACCCGCTCTTCCCCGCGGGCACCAACATGGTCATCTACCGGGGCAACCCGGCGGCAAAGCTGATGATCATTGGTGAAGCGCCGGGCACAGAAGAGGACCGGCAAGGCAAGCCGTTCGTCGGCCGTTCCGGTCAGCTGCTCGACCAGATTCTGGAGTCGGTCGGCCTCGACTCGGAGGAAGACGTCTTCATCACCAACGCCGTTTTCCGTCTGCCGCCCGGCAAAGACGGCAAGCCGCTCCGCAAACCGACTTCGGATGAGATCGCCTACTACAAACCGTACCTGCTGGACATTATTCGCATCATCGACCCGAAGATCATGCTGCTGACCGGCAATGTGGCCACAGAGTCGCTCCTGGGCGTGACCGGCATCACCAAACTGCGCGGCCAGTGGCACGACTGGAACGGCCGTGCCGTCATGCCCATCTTCCATCCCGCCTACCTGCTCCGTAATCAGTCCAAGAAGCCCGGCCAGCCCAAGGCGCTGATGTGGGAAGATATTCAGGAAGTGCGGCGCAAATATGACAAGCTACTCGGATAAGGCGGCCGAACGGGGGGAACCAGGCTACGTCTGGCGCTCTGGCCAGGACCGGCGGCTGGCGATGATTCGCCAGTGGAGCAACCTGGACGGCCGCATCCTCGACAACGGCTGCGGCCTGGGCACGTATTTGGCGGCGTTCGGCCGGGCCAACCCCGGCAGCGCCCGGTTTGGGCTGGAGCTGGAGTTTGACCGGGCGCTTGAAGCGCAGGCGACGGCCGACGGCATCGCACTCGGCGTGGGCGAACATCTGCCCTTCGCCGCCAACAGCTTCGATCTCGTCTTTAGCAACGAGGTGATCGAGCATGTGGCCGACGACCGGGTCTACGCTGCCGAGATGGTGCGCGTAGCCCGCCCCGGCGGCCGCGTCATCCTCTTCTGCCCCAACCGCTGGTATCCAGTGGAACAGCACGGCATCTACTGGCGAGGCGAGTACAAGTTCGGCAACATTCCGCTCGTCAACTATCTGCCCGATTCGCTGCGCGACCGGCTGGCCCCGCACGTCCGCACCTACACGCCGTCCAGCCTGCGGGCCGTGTTCGCCGGTCTGCCGGTGCAGGAGCTGCATTACGGCCGCATCTTCGGCGGCTACGACAACATCGAACGCCGCTGGCCGCAGGTGGGCGGCCTGCTCAAGCGCTCGCTCTACGCGGCCGAAGCCACGCCGCTTCGCGCTCTGGGGCTGTCCCACTTTCTTGTTCTCGAAAAGCAGACCGACTCAACATGACCACGCCCCAACGCAAGTTCTATCTGGAAGATATCCCGCTCGACGAAGCGCGGGGCGCATTGCGCGACGCGCTGTTGGCGGCCGAACTCTGGCGGCCGCTCGACGCCGAGACGATCCCCCTGGCCCAAGCCAACGGCCGAGTGACGGCCGAAGCGGTCTGGGCGCGGCTGTCGTCCCCCCACTACCACGCCAGCGCGATGGACGGCTATGCGGTCCGCGCATCCGACACCGTGGGCGCAACCGAGACCAGCCCGCTCGCGCTCGCGCTCATCGACGAAGACCCCGGCGAGACGACCGCCGCCCCGGCGCAGGCGGTCAACACCGGCCATCCGCTGCCCGCCTGGGCCGACGCCGTGGTCATGATCGAACAGACCCAGCCGGTGACGCTCGACGACGGTCATTCGGGCATCGAGATTCGCGCCTCGCTGGCTCCCTGGCGGCATGTGCGGCCGATGGGCGAGGATATGGTGGCCACCGAACTGGTGCTGCCCGCCAACCACCGCCTGCGACCCGTCGATCTGGGCGCATTGGCCGGGGCCGGTCATGCCGCGGTGGTCGTCTACCGACGGCCGCGCGTGGCCGTCATCCCCACCGGCTCGGAACTCGTCTCGGTGGACACCGCCAACCCGGAAGCAGGCCAGATTATCGAATACAATTCGCTGGTACTGGCCTCGCAGGTGGAAGATTGGGGCGGCGTGGCCACGCGCTGGCCGATTGTGGCCGACGAAATGGAAGCAATCCGGGCGGCCGTCGTCGAGGCGGCCCGCGACCACGACCTCGTACTGCTCAACGCCGGCTCTTCGGCGGGCAGCGAGGATTACACCGCCCACGTCGTCGAATCGCTGGGCACGCTGCTCGTCCACGGCGTTGCCGTCCGGCCCGGCCATCCGGTGATCCTGGGTATGATCGACCAGGACGACGCGCAGCCTGTGCCTGTAATCGGCGTGCCCGGTTACCCGGTCAGCGCTGCCCTGACCGGCGAACTGTTCGTCGAGCCGCTACTGGCCCAGTGGCAGGGACAACGCCCGCAGCAGAAGCCTGTCATAAGCGGCCGTCTCTCGCGCAAAGTCATGTCCCCCACCGGCGATGACGACTATGTGCGCGTGGCCGTCGGGCAGGTGGGCGACACCGTGACCGTCACCCCCATCAGCCGGGGCGCGGGGGTCATCACCTCCCTCGTGCGGGCCGACGGGCTGGTACGCATCCCGCGCTTCAGCGAAGGGTTCGACGCCGGCGCCGAGGTGACCGTCGATCTCTACCGCCACCCGGCCGACATCCGGCGCACCATCGTCGCCATCGGCAGCCATGACCTGACGCTCGACCTGATGGCTCAGTTCCTCGCCGAGCGCCACGACGGCCTGCGGCTGGCTTCGGCCAATGTCGGCAGTCTGGGCGGGCTGGTCGCCCTGCGGCGCGGCGAAGCCCATCTGTCCGGCTCCCATCTGCTCGACCCGGACAGTGGCGTTTACAACGACAGCTACATCCAGCGCTATCTGCCGGACAGCGACGTCATTCTGGTCAATCTGGTCGACCGGGAACAGGGCTGGATTGTCGCCGCCGGCAACCCGCGTGGCCTGTCTGGCTGGGAGGACGCCACCCGGTCTGACCTCAGCTTTGTCAATCGCCAGCGCGGGGCGGGCACCCGCGTCTTGCTCGACTACGAGCTGGCCCGGTTGGGCGTCGACCCAACCGGCATGAACGGCTACGACCGCGAAGAGTACACCCATCTCGCGGTGGCGGCGTCCGTCGCTTCGGGCACGGCCGATGCGGGCCTGGGCATCCGCGCCGCCGCCCGTGCTTTGCAGCTCGACTTCGTCCCGCTGACCCACGAGCCGTATGAGCTGGTCATCCCCGTCGCCCATTACGAGAGCGACTTGCTGGCTCCCCTGCGAACGCTGCTGGCAGACACTGCGTTCCGGGCGGCCGTTGCTGCCCTTCCGGGCTACGACGTTAGTCGCATGGGCGAGGTCCGCCGCCCGACGACCAACCCGACCAAATCGTAAGGTTTTTCGATATGTTCGTGCGCTATGCTCTTACCTGCCGCCTTGTGCGGCCCGTTTTGAATACTAAATGACCTGAGGAGAAACAGGCGCATGGCCCTATCATTTGTAGCTGACCTGCATAACCACACCACCGCATCTGACGGTGAATACACCCCGACCGAACTCGTCAACAAGGCGGCCGATATGGGCCTCCTGGCCGTTGGCGTGTCCGACCACGATACGCTCAACGGACTGGACGAGGCGCTGGCTGCCGGCGACGCGGCGGGCATTCGCGTCGTACCCGGCGTCGAGGTGTCACTGCGCTTCAAGCGCGACTACTTCACCGGCACGCTCCACTACCTGCTCTACATTCCCTACGAACTGCTTGACGACGCCGAGTTCCGCCAGATGGCCGACGGCATCTTCAGCCAGGGACGGGGCGGCGGTCTCGTCCGGGCGCGTGTGGCCGCCATCAACACGGAGTTCGGCCCCAACGGCAACACGCCCGTGCTGGAGCGCGACCTGACGGCCGAAGAGATCGAAGCGCTGGCCGACAACGTCACCCGCCGCCACTTCGCGGGCGCGTTGAAAGAGAATCACGGCCTGGACAAGGAGCAGATCAACATGCTCATTGGCAACGACAGCCGCTCTTATGTCCCGTCCGGCATCGACCCGACCACACTGACGCCGCTGCTCAAGGCGTATCCGCAGCTGGTGCGCATATTCGCCCATCCGGCGGCCGGCTCTTACCCCGGCGAAAGTCTCTACAACGAAGTGCTGCCGCCCATCGAAGTCGTCGACATCCTCATGCCGGAGTTCCTCGACAAGAACGTGCTCGGTCTCGACGGACTGGAAGTCGAGTACCCCGGCCACGTGCAGGAACATCGCGAGCTGATGATCGTGTGGGCCGACAAGTACGGCCTGATCACCAGCGGCGGCTCCGACTGCCACGACCCGGTCAACCGGCCTTTGGGTGTAGCCGGCGTCTCGCAGGCAGAACTGGACGTTATGCTGGCCCTCCTCGGCGAGCCGGTGGGCGTCTAGCCGCGGCCAATCCCGACTGACGGCGTAGAAACCGGGTTATTCGGAAAAACCCGGTTTCTTTTTACGCTTGCGCTGGAACATAGGTTCTACTACAATGCGCCCATGACCACTCACCTGACGCTGACACCCACTGACCTGCGCCATCTGGCGCTCTCCAGCCAGGGGCTGGCCAGCCAACCGGCCGCGCCGACACGCGACGACATGCTGGCCGCCATCCGGCAGATCCGCTGTGTCCAGCTCGATCCGATCAACGCCGTCGCTCGCAGCCCACTGCTCGTGCTGTGGAGCCGGCTGGGCGCCTACGACGAAGCCGACCTCAATGCGCTGCTCTGGGACGACAGGGCACTGTTCGAATACTGGGCCCACGCCGCCAGCATCGTCCTGGCCGAGGACTTTCCGATCTTCCAGCGCCATATGGTCGACTACAAGCTGGGCAATGGAAAATGGGCGCAGAATTTTGGGCAATGGGTCGATGCCAATGACGCGTTTCGCCAATATGTCCTCGACGAGTTGGGCGAGCGCGGCCCCCTCTACTCCGACCAGATCGAGGACAGGACCGAAGTGCCGTGGGAGTCATCCGGGTGGTCGAGCGGCAAGAGCGCCACGCGCATGCTCGACTACCTCTGGCTGAGCGGCCAGACCACCGTCACCAACCGCAAAGGGGCCGGATTCGGCCTCCGCAAGCAGTGGGGCTTGCTGGAACACCAACTGCCGGGCTGGGTCGACCATGAGGTCTGGCCGGAAGAACGCGTCGTCGCCGACGCGACCCAGAAAGCGCTGCGGCCGCTGGGCGCGGGCCGTCTGCGCGACATCAAGAACTACTTCGTGCGAAATCGGTACCCCAGCCTGCCCGAAACGCTCGACCATCTGATCGAAGAAGGGGTCGTCCATCCGGCCACCATCGTCGGCGACGACGGAGAGTGGCCCGACACCTGGTACATCCACAACGACAGCCTGCCGCTGCTGGCCCAAATCCAACGGGGCGAGTGGCAAGGTCAGACGGTGCTGCTGTCGCCGTTCGACAACCTCATCGCCGACCGCGACCGGACTGAACTGCTGTTCGACTTCTACTATCGCATCGAGATCTACGTTCCAAAAGCCAAGCGGGAGTACGGCTACTACTCCATGCCCATCCTCCACGGCGACCGGCTGATCGGCCGTCTCGATCCCAAGCTCGACCGCAAGACCAACGTGCTGGCGATCAACGCGTTCCACCTGGAGCCGGGCGTTACGCTCGACGCAGCATCGCGCACGGCCGTCGAAGCGACGATCGACCAACTGGCTGCGTTCGTCGGCGCAGAAACGATCACATACCCGCCTGACAGTCCCGTCGGCTGACCCACTCATAAACAGTCACCGAAGCGATTACCGTCACCGCCGTCCGCTTGCTACAATCAGCGCATGGGTCTGACCTGGACGGTTGTTTTCCGCCTGGCGCTGCTGCTCCTCACCATCGCCACCGGCTTCGTCTATCTGCGAGGCAGGCGTCGGTTGCAAACCGCCCGGCCGGCCGGCACACCCGACTCGTCAATGGCCCGCCGCTCGCTGTTCAGCTTCATGGCTGGGCTGTTGTTACTGGCCCTGGTCGTTGCCTCGCCGCTGGCCGACTATTCGCTCCGCTACTTCAGCGCCCGCTCGCTGCAGCACATGCTGCTGGTCGCCTCCATCCCAGCGCTGCTGGTGATGGCCAACCCGGTGCCCGCCTTGCTGCTCGGCCTGCCGGACGGCTGGCGGGATCGCATTCTGGCGACGCGCCACAGCGGTCCCCTGGCCAGCGGCCGCCCAACCAGCAACTTCTTCCGCTGGGCCACCAGCCCCGGCGTCACGCTGCTCGCCTTCCTCTGCATCTGCTGGCTCTGGTACGATCCGGCCATCCACCAGGCCACCCTGACGTATGGTTGGATCCACGGGCTGGAGCTGTTCACCCTGTTCACCATCGCCCTGCTCAACTGGTGGCACATCAGCGGGTCATGGCCACGTCCGTACGGACTCATGCCGCCCGTCGTGCGCATCTTCTACACGACCATCAGCATCTGGCCACTCAAGATCGTCGGCCTGATTCTGCTGTTCATCCCCACCACGTTCTACGCCTACCCCGATTCGTGGCGCTTTTCCGGCCTGAACATCAACGACTACATGTTCGGGGCCATGCTGACCTGGATTGTCGGCGGGCTGGCCTATGTCGTCATGTCCGTCCTCCTGGCCCGCGAATGGCTGGGCGAGGAAGAAGTGAAGCCTGTCCTGCCCCCTTCGGCCTGGGACACAAACGAGAAGATGATTGCGCCGGGAATCGACCCCTGACCTGCCTATGACCACCTACCCCCGCCCCACCATCCCCGCCACCGCCTGGATCGCCGACACCGCCACCGTCCGCGGTGACGTGGTGCTGGGCGAACATGTCAGCGTCTGGTTTGCGGCCGTCATTCGCGGCGACGAAGCGCCAGTGGCCGTCGGGGAGAACAGCAATGTGCAGGATGGTGCGGTGCTCCACGTCTCCGCGGGCTTCCCCTGCGTCGTCGGTGCGAATGTCACCGTCGGCCACCGCGCCATCATCCACGGCTGCCACGTCGATGACGGGGCGTTGATCGGCATGGGGGCCACCGTGCTGGACGGGGCGCACATCCAGGCCGGCGCAATGGTCGGAGCGGCGGCGCTGGTGCCGCCGGGCATGGTCGTCCCGGCGGGGATGTTGGCCATGGGCGTGCCGGCCCGGATCATCGGGCCGCTGAACGCCGCCCAGCGCGGCATGTCGGCCCAGGCCGTCCGCAACTATGTTGCCCGCAAGGAAGCCTACCGGAACGGTGCATTCTGAGTTAGGATGAACAGCGAATGACGATGACCCTTGAGATCACCAGCCTGCAAAATCCGCGCATCAAGCGTGTAACCAAACTGGCCCACCGCGCCTTTCGGGATGAGGTGCGACAGACCGTCGTCGAAGGCGTGCGCGAGATCACGCTTGCCCTCGACAACGGCGTCGTACCGCTGGAAGCGTACATCTGTCGCGACCTCGGGTTCGATGAGGTAGGGCAGGCAGCGCTCGACCGGCTGGAGGCGCTGGCGGCAGCAGGTCACACCGAACTGTTTGATGTCACCCCGGAGCTGTTCGACAAGATCGCCTACCGGGGCGGCAGCGGCGGGCTGCTGCTGGTCATCCCCTACGCCACGACGACACTGACCACCCTCGTCTTGCCCGATGATCCGTTTCTGGTCGTGGTGGAAGACGCGCAGAAGCCCGGCAACCTGGGCGCGATCTTGCGGACGGCCGACGCCGCCGGGGTCGACGCGGTCATCATTCCCACCGGCGAGGCGTACCACGGCACCGACACCAATAACCCCAACGTCATCCGGGCCAGCCTGGGCGCAGCGTTCACCGTGCCGCAGGTGATGGCCCCTGTCGAGGATGTCATTGGCTGGCTCAAGCAGTTGGATATCCCGATCGTCGCCGCTACGCCAGATGCCGAGACACGCTTCACCAGCGCTGCCCTGTCCCCACCGGTGGCCATCGTCACCGGCAGCGAAGCGTGGGGATTGAGCGACATCTGGCTGCAAGCGGCCGATACGCTGGTCCGCATCCCCATGTCGGGCGCAGTCGACAGCCTGAACCTCTCGGCCGCGACGGCGCTGCTGCTCTATGAGGTTGTGCGCCAGACCGCCGAGGGCTGACGTTGCCAGATGGCCCACTTGAGCGATAATACACAGGAAAGCGACGCGCCGATCTTCACCCTGCTGCTCACCCGGCGCCCCTTTACAATCCACCCATCAACCTGGTATCTGCCAGGTATTTTTGTCTAAGGAGAAACAACCATGTCGAATGTTGTCAAAGTTGCTGTCACTGGCGCCGCCGGTCAGATTGGATACGCGATTCTGCCCCGCCTGGCTTCCGGTGAGGTGTTTGGGCCAGATACGCGCGTAGCGCTCCACCTGCTGGAGATCCCCCAGGCGATGGACGCCCTCCAGGGCGTGATCATGGAAATGAACGACTGCGCCTTCCCGCTGCTCGATACAATCGTAGCCACCGACGACCCCAACGTCGCCTTCGACGGTGTCAACTGGGCGCTGCTCATCGGCTCTCGCCCCCGTTCGAAAGGCATGGAGCGCGGCGACCTGATCAAGGTCAACGGCCCCATCTTTGTCGGTCAGGGCGAGGCCATCAACAACCGCGCGGCTGACAATGTGCGCGTTGCCGTCGTCGGCAACCCGGCCAACACCAACGCCCTGATCGCCATGAACAACGCCCCGGACGTGCCCAACAATCGCTTCAGCGCCCTGACCCGGCTGGACCAGAACCGCGCCTACGCCCAGCTGGCCGAAAAGGCGGGCGTCCGCGTCACCGACATCAGCAACGTCACCATTTGGGGCAACCACAGCGCCACCCAGTACCCGGACGCAGAGAACGCCAAAATCAACGGCAAGCCCGCCATGGACGTCATCACCGACCATGAGTGGCTGCGCGGCGAGTTCATCAGCACCGTGCAAAAGCGCGGCGCGGCCATCATTGCCGCCCGCGGCCTCTCCTCCGCCATGTCGGCCGCCAACGCCGCCCTTGACCATGTGCGCAGCTTCGAAGCCAAAACGCCCGCCGGCGACTGGTTCTCCGCCGCTGTGCCGTCCGACGGCAGCTACGGCATCGAAGAAGGATTAATCTTCTCCTTCCCGCTCACCAGCGACGGCGCGGGCAGCTATGAGATCGTCCAGGGTCTCTCTCTGAGCGACTTTGCCCAGGAGAAAGTGACCGCCACCGAGAACGAGCTCAAAGAAGAAAAAGCGGTCGTCGTCGACCTGCTCGCCTAGGACAAACAGGGTCCGCCCGGCCGGTCGACCGGCCGGGCCCCATACCCCACCGTGGACAACAGCCCCGCCCTACTGAAACGGCCGACGCGCCTGGAAAGCACCTGGTCCTGGCTGTTCAACCTTGCCATACTGGCCCTGGTGATCGTAGTGGCGCTGAACTTCGACCAGCTGGCGGTGCGGGCCCGTTTCGCGCCGGAGGGCAGCCTCTTCGGCAGCGGCGGCGGGCTGCTGCTGGCGGTCTCGGTGGCGTTCTTGCTAACGGCCGCCGTCCACGAATTGGGCCACCTGGCGGCCGGGCGGCTGGCCCATCTACACTTCCGGGAGCTGGTCGTCGGCCCGCTGACCGTCACCCAGACCGACGACGGCCTGCGGCTGGGGGCACAGCGCAAGCTGGGCCTGTTCAGCGGGCGCGTGACCTGCATTCCGGAGGCGGGCCGCTCCCCGGCGTCACTCAACCAGCCGATGCTGCTCTTTGCCACGGGCGGCCCCCTGGCATCGATCCTGTTGGCGGGGACAGGCATGCTGCTCTTCCGTCTGCTGGGGGAAGGTCCGTCAGTCGTGGGGCCGGTCTGGCTGGGTGAATTTGCGCTGATGGTCGGCGTGGTCTCATTCTTCTTCTTTCTGGGGGCCATGCGACCCGGCACGTACACCAGCGGCCTGCCTGCCGACGGCTCGCGCATCATGACGCTCTGGCGCAATGGCCCGGAGGCCCGCCGCTGGTGCGCTCTTGTCGCGCTGCAAGGGGCCAACCAGACCGGGCAGCGGCCACGCGACTGGCCCGCCGCCGTGGTGGAGCAAGCGCTGGAGCCGGAGAACGGCTCCTTCGACGACCTGACCGCCCACCTGCTTGGCTACAATTGGGCGATGGACACAGACCAGACCGACCGCGCGGGCGATCTGGTCAAGGCGGCCTGGGAGAGTCCTATCGCCTGGTCCAGCGGCGCGCGCAGCCAGATGGCGCTGGAGCTGGCCTTCTGGGAAGCGCACGCCAACGACAACCCGACGGCCGCCCGCGAATGGTTGGCCCTCACCCGGCGGCCGGACCAGACATCGACGCTGTTCAACCGGGCACAAGCCGCCATTGAGCTGGCCGAAGGCCATGCGGCGGCGGCGCAGTTGGCCGAGGCCGGGCTGGCAGCCCTGGCCGGCAGCGAACCGACAGGTACCGTACTGCTGGAACGTGAATGGCTGCGGTCGATCGCCGAGGCGTCCAACCTGCTTGAAACGACACACGAGGAGTCACCCCATGACCATTAGCAAACTGAACCATGTCGCCGTCATCGTGCCCGATCTGGACGGCGCGCTTGCCTTCTGGGAAGGGGCGTTGGGACTGAAGCTGGCCCGCCGCGGCGACGTGGCCGAGGAAGGGGTCAGCACAGCCTTCCTGCCCGTGGGCGACAGCAACATCGAACTGATCTCCCCTATCCAGGACGATACCGGCGTGGCCCGCTTTCTGGAGAAGCGCGGGCCCGGCATGCACCACCTCTGCTTCGAGGTCGACAACCTGGAAGGCACGCTGGCCCGGCTTCGCGAACTGGACGTACCGCTGATCAATCAGGAACCACAGACCGGGCATGGCGGCTATCGTTACGCCTTCGTCCATCCCAAAGGCACCGGCGGCGTCCTGGTCGAGCTGTATGAAGTCGACGCCGCGGCGTAGGGACAGGCCTCCGTGCCTGTCCTCTTCCGTGCCGCATCAACCATCTCATACCCGGCAGGATGGCAGAGACGCACGAGCCTTATATAATCGGAGCATAACTGCACTCCATACCTATCCCAGCCGCTCGCCTTTCGTGGCGGCTGACTATCCATGTAGACAGAGCTGGTTCCGGTCTTTCCGGACAGTCACTGTCCTTGAGGAGAATGTAAATGGCTGATCAATATGATGTGGTGGTCCTCGGCGCGGGACCTGGCGGCTACGTGGCCGCCATTCGAGCGGCGCAACTGGGCCTGAAGACGGCCATCATCGAGAAAGAGTACTGGGGCGGCGTTTGCCTCAACATCGGCTGCATCCCCACCAAAGCGCTGCTCCACAATGCCGAAGTGGCCCACACGCTGCAGCACCGGGCCAAGGAGTTCGGCTTCAGCTTCGACAATCTGAATCTCGACTACACCGTCGCCTTCAAGCGCAGCCGCCAGGTCTCCGACCGGCTGGTCAAAGGCGTCGGCTTCCTGATGCGCAAGAACAAGATCGACACCTTCGACGGCGTCGGCGACGCTGACCGGACCAACCAGCCTGGACGTGACACTCAACGACGGCGGCACGAAGACGCTGGAGGCGAAGAACATCATCATCGCCACCGGCGCCCGCCCGCGCACTTTGCCCGGCATGGAATTCGACGGCGAGAAGATCATTTCCTACATCGAAGGCATTCTGGCCGAGAATCCGCCCAAGTCGGTGATCATCATCGGCGGCGGCGCGATTGGCGTGGAGTTCGCCTACATGTGGGTCAATTACGGCGTCGATGTGACCATCATGGAGATGATGCCCCACCTGCTGCCCAACGAAGAGCCGGAGATCAGCAAGGAGCTGGAGAAAGCGTACAAGAAGTTGGGGGTGAAGTTCCACACCGATGCCCGCGTCGAAAAGGTCGAAAAGACCAAGACCGGCGTCAAGGCGACGCTGGCTGACGGCACAGACCTTTGAGGCCGAGCAGGTCATGGTCGCTGTCAACTTCCAGCCCAACGTCGAGAACATCGGCCTGGAAGCGGCAGGTGTGCAGCTGGACGAACGCGGCAACGTGGCCATCGACGGCCATATGCGCACCAACGTGCCCAACATCTACGCCATCGGCGACGTGGCCACCAACTTCCGGCTGGCCCACATCGCGTCGGCCATGGGACTGGTCGCTGCCGAGACGATTGCCGACCATCCGACGGTCGAGCTGGACTTCCAGATGATGCCCCGCTGCACCTACTGCGTGCCCCAGGTGGCCAGCTTCGGCTACACCGAAGCCCAGGCGAAGGAGCTTGGCTACGAGATCAATGTGGGTCAGTTCCCGTTCATCGCCAACGGCAAGGCGCTGGGACTGGGCGAGAAGGAAGGGTTCGTCAAGATCATTTCCGATGCCCGTTACGGCGAAATCCTGGGCGCCCATCTCATCGGCCCCAGCGTGACTGAGCTGCTGCCGGAGCTGACGCTGGCCCACAACGCCGAGTTGACGGCCGAAGAGATCGCCCGCAACGTCCACGCCCACCCGACGCTGAGCGAAGCGCTCATGGAAGCGGCCCACGGCGTGGAAGGGGAACCGATCCACTCGTAAACCGCCGCCAATCCAACACCGACAAAGCTATGTGGAGCCGCCGGTTGTCTTCGGACAGCCGGCGGTTTTTTGTTCGCCACAGCCGGGTTATGTTATGAAAAGCTGAAAGGTCGCGTACGGTCCGTCGCCAGCGGGACATTTGGCGCTATAATGCGAAGCAGTAGTGGATATGGGGATCAAGATGGTACGAAAATTGGGTCTGGTGGTGGCATTTGTTTTCTTGTTGGTGGCGTGCAGCGGCGGCACGGGCGATCTCGCCTCACTGCTACCTCGCGACTCGCGCATCGAGGCGCCCCCCACCGCCGTCGCCACAGCCACCATCCAGGTCACACCCACAGCCGTTACCGAAGACGCCGGCGGCTATGCCCGCGCCTTCTACCGCGCCTGGGAAGCGGGTGACTATCTGGGCATGTACAGCCTGCTCTCGCCGGAAAGCCAGAAGCTGGTCGACAGCGGCTCATTCGTCAACCGCTACACCGAGGCGATGAAGACCGCAACGGTCACCACCGTCCGCGCCCAACCCCTGGCCATGCTCCAGGAAGGGAACACAGCCGAGTTCAGCGCCCGTGTCAGTTGGGCAACGAGCGTCGTGGGCGACATCGTGCGCGACCACACCATGCCCCTGGTCTACGACGGCGGCCGCTGGGGTGTGGTATGGGACGAAGGGCTGATTCTGCCAGAACTAGCCGGCGGCAACCGGCTCTCGCTGGAGCGGCGCACGCCGCCGCGCGGCAACATCTACGACCGTGATGGCACGCCCCTGGCGTTCCAGGGCGTCTCCTTTACGCTCGGCCTGGTGCCGGGCCAGATTGAGGACGAAGCGGGCCTGCTGGCCGCCCTCAGCCCCGTGCTGAACCAATCGCCCGACGACCTGCGCCTGAAATATGCCAACGCGCTGCCCGACTGGTATGTGCCCATGGGTGATGTCAGCGAAGCCGTCCTGCAGGAACATATCCTGGCGCTGGAGCCCTATATTGGCGCCGGCCTGACGCCGCCGGAACGCCGCCCCGCCCGACTTTACAGCGACGCCGGCTCCGCGCCGCACGAGATTGGCTACATGGGCCCCATCCCGGCAGAAGCGGTCGACGACTACATCAGCGCGGGCTATGAAGGCGACGAGCTCGTTGGTCTGGCGGGCCTGGAAGGCTGGGGCGAAGATTACCTGAACGGCGAACAGGGCGGCCGTCTCTCGGTGATCTCCCCGGCGGGCGAACTCCTTACTATCCTGCAAGAGAAGGATGCGCAGACAGCCCGCAGTCTCTACACCTCGTTCGACCTTGAGTTCCAGGCGGCCGTCGAGCGGGCGCTGGCCGAGGCAATCCAGTCGCATCCGGCGGCGGAGAAAGGGGCCATTGTCGTCCTCGACCCCAGCAGCGGCGCGATCCGGGCGATGGCTACCTATCCCAGCTACGACCCGCGCGTTTTCGACGCGCTGCGCCCTGATGCCGACACGGCGCTGGCGGGCGTGCTCAACGACCCGCGCCAGCCGCTCCTCAACCGGGCCACCCAGGGCGTCTATCCAGCCGGCTCAACGTTCAAGATCATCACCTTCGGTGCGGCCGTCAACAGCGGTCAATACACAGCCGACAGCCGCTACAGCAGCACCGGCGTCTGGAACCGGCTGGGCGACGAGTACGCCAAAGTCGATTGGCTGACCGGCGGCCACGGCACCATCAGTCTGCGCCAGGCACTCGTCGTCTCCTGCAACACCTGCTTCTACGACGCCGGCTACACGATGGATGGCGTCGACAACACCCTCTTCCCGCGCATTGCCCGCGAGTTCGGTCTTGGCCAGCCGACCGGTATACAGGGCATAGCCGAATCGAGCGGCCTGATCCCCAGCCCGGAGTGGAAGCTGGAAGCCGTTGGTGATGGGTGGGCCACCGGCGATGCCGTCAATATGGCCATTGGCCAGGGCTACGTGCAGGTGACGCCGCTCCAGATGGCGATGATCACTGGCGCCCTGGCCAATGGCGGCACGCTCTACCAGCCCACTCTCGTCGACCGCATCGGCTCCGGTGGAGGCGCACCGGAAGAGCCGTTCCCCAGCACCGAGAACGGCCGCCTGCCCCTCTCCACCGACCAGATCGACACCATCAGAGGCGCCATGTGGGACGTCACCCACAGCGGCTCCGGCACCGCCACCCACCGCTTCCAGGAGTTCCCGGTCTCGGTGGCGGGCAAGACGGGCACGGCCGAAGCGCCGCCCAACCTGCCCCACGCCTGGTTCGTTGGCTACGCGCCGGCTGACCCGTACACATCGGCCGACGGCCGCGTCGTCGAAACGCCGGAACTGGCCATCGCCATCGTCGTCGAAAATGCTGGCGAGGGGTCGGAAGTGGCTGCCCCCTTGTTCCGCCGCGTCGTCGAACGCTACTACGGCATTACACCGGAATACCCCTTCCCCTGGGGCGGCTAACGCCCCGCCCCGCTACCCCAGTAACTCGACATCCCATTCGAGTCCCATGTAGCTCGACAAGGAATGTCGAGCCCACTGCGCGACAACGATGTCGCGCTACCTTCTCCCGGCGACCTGTAACTCGGCACTCCCTGTCGACTCTCCTCTTCATCCGCCACAACGTAAAAAAATCGCGCACCGTTGAGAAGCGAGTGGTCCGCTGTGCTATAGTGAGCAGTGCAATCGGCCCGTTGGGCCGCAAGGAGACAACTCGCTATGGACGCAACTACCAGACGCCTGCGCACCCCCATCCTCGTCATTGCCGCGCTGGTCGCCTTCATGCTGCTGGCCATCGCCAGCACGACCTTCGGCCAACCAGCCGCCACAGGCAGCATCGCCTACGCTCGCGACGGCGCACTGCGGCTCGTCGAAGTCGACGGCCGTGACGACCGCTTGCTGTGGGAAGCGCCGGGCGGGGCAGACAACGACATCCTCGGCCTCGACTGGCGACCCGATGGCGGCGCGCTGGCCTTTGCCGCCGACTTCGAGAGCGACTGCTCCTACTACGCCAGCGACCTCTACACCGTTCTGGCAGACGGCGCAGGGCTGCGCCGGGCCACCAACTCCCCATTGTGCAGCCAGATGGCCGACTTCCCAACAGGCAGCGTTACCCTCCAGATCACCAACCAGGTGCCGGAGTTCTCGCTCTTCTCGGTCTATATCCAGGGCGCCCAGGCGCCGACAGCCGTTACCATTCCGGTCGGGGCGACACGTACCATCACCATTCGCAAAATCGCCAACCTGGGCGACATGGAGCAGGCGATCGTCGTGGTGCGCGGCGACACGCGCTGGATTGACCCGGACGTCACCGTCAACATCGTCACCGCCGCGAACGCCCAACCCGACAAGCCGTTGGTGCTGCGCCCGCAAGAGAACGCCTTCCGCGCCTTTGGCGTCAGCAGCCCCGCCTGGGCCAGCGACGCCTCGCGGATTGGTTTTGTGCGCCTGCTGGCCGAACTGCGGCAGATCTCTGCCTACCCGGCCGTCGCCGAAGCGGACAGCGCCCTGACCATGCCGCCCGATTTACTCACAGGCGACACCCTGGCCTGGTCGCCGATCAGCGACGAGATTCTCGTGACGACCGTCGACGGCATCTACCTCATTGAGGCAGGAGCCACCGAGCTGGCTGAGCCGCTCGTAGCGGCCGATGGCCAGAGCTTCCTCGGCCTCGACTGGCTGCCCGACGCTTCCGGTTTCGTCTACGCCCAAACAGGCGGGGAGTCCCCCACCACCCACAGCAATCTGTTTGTCTACACCTTCGACACTGCCACCAGCGAACCGCTGACCACTCTGACCAGCGGCTTCGTCAGCCAGCCTGCGGTGTCTGGCGACGGCCAGTTGGTCGCCTTCGAACGCGCCCCCGATCTCGCCAGCGCGGCCGAGTTGTGGCTCATCGACCGCGACGGTGACAACCTGGAGCCGCTGGGCGTTGTCGGCCGCTTCCCCGACTGGCGCCCACAGCGCACAGCCAGCTTCTTCGCCTTCTTCTTCATGCCGCTTGTCGGCGACAACTTCCTGGGCATCACCCCCACCTTCACCCCGACGCCGACCGACACGCCGACGCCAACTGCGACAGCTACACCCACGCTGCCGCCGACGCTGACGCCTTCGCCCGAACCGACCAGCTCCGGCACGCCCGAAGCGACGGCAACCGGCACGGTGTCACCGACGCCCCACGCCACAGCAGACGCAACCGCCACCGCCGGCCCCACGAGCGAGCCGACCGCCACGGCCACACCGGTAGAGACAGCAACCGCTGCAGCAACCGCCACCACAGCGCCAACCGCCACGGCTACCGTGCCGCCCCTTGATGTTGTCGACAACGGCGACTTCGAGGCCGGGCCAAATGGCGACTGGTCGGAAAGCATCAACGGCGTGGAGCTGCCCGGATCATTCATCGTCAAGTCAGAGCCGATCCTGCCTCCCCGCTCCGGCGACTACGTCGCCTGGCTGGGCGGTTTCGACAACCAGGTCCACCGGCTGACACAATCGGTCCAACTGCCAAACACCACCCCCCTGCTGCTCGCTTTCTGGATCCAGATCCGCTCCAATGAGAGCGGCTGCTCGGCCGATTCGGTAATCGTCTCGCTCGGTGGCGACGAGGTTGAGACCATTGCCCTGTGCAGTTCGGCCGTCACGCCAGGCTGGCAGCCGGTCGTTATCGACGCCGGCAGTTACGCGGGGCAGCAAGTGGAGCTGCAATTCACCGGCTCGTTCGACGAGACTGTGCTGAGCAGCCTCTTCGTCGATGATGTCGTTTTCCAGGGCAGCCCGTAGCCCTCTGGCAAAGCTGAGTCATCAACAACTGGCGTGGAAACCTGTTGACAGCGCGATCGAGACAGGTATCCTACAGGAGCATGTAGGCGGCCCGTATTGTCCGGTCGCCGGCAGCCACGCACTGTCTGATTCGTGAGAACCATGATCCATCCGCGCATCCGCTCCGCCGTCCATGCCGTCATCCTGGCGCTGGTCGTCGCCATTCTGCTCGCCAACTTCCCACGTCTGGGCGAGGCCGCGGATGATGGCCCGGCCGGGCCATTCAACGCCGGCGAAACGATGTCCACCACACTCATGCCCGTCGTCCTGAACGGAAGCGGCAGCGTCGTTCCCGCGCCCACCTCCACGCCCCCGCCAATCGACCCGCAGCCCACCCCAACACCGCAAGCAATCCCGGTACCCAACGGCTCGTTCGAGCAGGGACCCAACGGCGATTGGGACGAGCTTGTCGACGGCCAACCTGCCCTCGGCGCACTCATCCTGCAGCCCGGCGGCATGATCGACCCCCACAGCGGCGATTTCGTAGCCTGGCTGGGCGGCGTCAACGACGAGACCAACACCCTCTCGCAAACGGTGCCCATCGAGGTCACGCCGCCCACGCGCCTGCGCTTCTGGTATCAGATTCGCTCCGACGAGGGCAGCAACTGCCGCGGCGATGAGGCCACGCTAACCGTCAATAATCAACTGCTGCGCACCTGGTCGCTGTGCAGCCCTGAAGCGACGGAGGAGTGGGTCCGCGAACTGGTCGACCTGACCCCGTTCGCCGGGCAGGACCTGACAATCACCTTCAGCGCCACCTTCGACCGCGCCCGACTGAGCAGCTTTTTCGTGGATGACGTGTCGCTGAGAACGATCCCTTAACCCGCTGGAAGAGCTGGTGTGACAGTCTTGCCAGTCGGAACTTCGCACGGCGTCAACCACGACAGACTGATCCTCATGTCGTGATCCGACAGGACCGGCCCAAAAGTGATTGACAAGTATCCTGCGCTAACTATTCTATAGGTCAGTGAAGGCGGAGAATCCGCAGACATCGCGATCTCGCCTGATGCCGGCAGTCTCTCATCAGCAGGCTTACCAACCATTGCAGACCCGGAGGACGACAATCCATGACGTTGAATCGCAGAACCTCTATTGTGACCCTGGCAGGTCTGGGGCTGGCGCTTGCCTTCTTCCTGGTGATCACCTTCGGAATACAGTTTCTACAAGCTCAACCACAGCAGCCAGGCGGAACGATCGCGTACACGCGCGGCGGAGAAATTCGTCTGATCAACGCCAATGGCAGCAATGATCGGCGGATATGGATCACTCCGACGCAAGGGGGGACGAAAGGGATCCAGGGCCTGGAATGGCGTCCAAATGGGGCGGCTCTGGCATTTGCCTCCGACTATCAGGAGGTCTGTTCCTACTATGAGTCCGACATCTTCACCATCAATGCGGATGGATCAAACCTGCGCCGGATTACCAACTCGCCCGCCTGTGGCGCGTTTGGCGCTTTCCCGAAAGGCGCGGTCAACGTCGACGTGCAGAACCTCACACTGGAGTCTGGGCCGTATTTCCTCTATGTCGAGGGCGCGCCGGAAGCAATCGTCATCTCCGTTCCCCCAGGGGCTACAAGTCGGTTCACCGTGAGCAATGTGGCCGACCTGGGCAACTTCCCCCAGAAGGTCATGATTTCCAACGGCGCCTCGCGCTGGCTGGACCCAACCGTAACAGCCAATGTGGTGCCGGGTAACACAGTGACGGCCGCCAATACCTTCGTGCTTTCGGCCCAGGGCAACGTGTTCCAGGGCCTGGGAGCAACGCAGCCGGCGTGGAAACGGGACGGCTCAACCATCGGTTTTGTCTTGCAGCAAGGCATTCTCTCCCGGATCAGTTCCAACCCGCCAATCGCCGGCGACAGCGAACTACTTACGCAAGTTGGTTCCGGCGCCGACGGCACGCAGCTCGCGTGGTCTCCAACCAGTGATGATATCGCCTACACCGGATTCGACTCGATCAATCTGGTGCGGCCCGGCGCCAACAACCCCGGTTCCACACTGGTCACCAAAGACGGCACCCAGCTTTTCCTGGGGCTCGATTGGTTCCCCGATGGTCGGACAATCGTCTTTGGCGCATCGGGCGGCAGCTTTGGCCAGGAGAACAGTAACCTTTATCTGTATAACATCCCGGACGATGTACTGACCCCCGTCACCAACTTCTCTTCGGCGTTCGCCGGCAGCCCAAGCGTATCGCCCGATGGACAGTATATTGCTTTCGCCTATTCACCTGACTTCGACAGCCCGGCCGAACTGCGTATCATTCGGCGAGACGGAACCGGCATGCAATCATTGGGTGTCCAGGGTAATCAGCCAGACTGGAAGCCGGGATCAGAGCTGAACACGGTCCCCCGGGGATATTTGCCGATGATTGCCGACCGCTTCCAGGGGGGACAGCCACCATCGGCCACCCAAACGCCGAACGCAACGCCGCCGCCCTCACCTACCAACACGCCTGCCCCCACACAGATACCGGTGCCTGCCTTGAAGAATGGCAACTTCGAGGCCGGGCCAAACGGTGTTTGGAGCGAGTTCAGCGACAACGAAATCGTACCCGGGTCGATTATCCTCGAACCCGGCGGCGCAGTGGTGCCTCGTTCCGGCAAATATGTCGCCTGGCTGGGAGGAGTCAACAACGCCACGAATGAGATCCAGCAACTGGCGCCTGTCACGTCACGAGGCAAGCTCTATCTCCGCTTCTGGTACCAGATCCAGTCTGGTGAAACGATTGACTGCGAGAGCGACGTCGCCGGTGTCATCGTCAATGACCAGATCCTGGCCACGTATGGTTTGTGCGCAGACAACGAAACTAACGGCTGGGTGAAAGCGTCAATCGACCTCAGCGATTTTTCGGGAGAGCCATTGACCCTATCCATTGGCGGCGTGTTTGATGGCACGGTTCTGAGCAGTTTCTTTGTGGACGATGTTTCGTTGGGAACGACACCTTGATCACGTTGACGCGCTCCGGCGGCCTGCTATAATTGGGCGTTACCTGGTCTACTAGGCTGTATTCCATGCCCTGGAGGACATAGGCGGGCGGTTAGCTCAGTTGGTTAGAGCGCTACGTTGACATCGTAGAGGTCACAAGTTCGAGTCTTGTACCGCCCATCGATTAACAGCCGCCCAAAGCGGCTGTTTGTGTTCCGACTGGCGTGTCCGGCCAGCGGGACCCGAACGCAACCCGGCAGACGCCCGTCCCCACACGGGCCTCCACCGGCGACAACCCACACAGGAGACCCACATGAACATTTCTACCGCCGGCGAGGTCGAGCGATGAGAGGCGATCAGACCATCCTGGTGCTTGGCGGGGCGGGCCTCGTCGGTTCCCAGATCGTGCGCCACCTGGCCCGCGAACTGGAACCGGAGCGCATCGTCGTTGCCAGCCTGTTCCGGGGCGAAGTGCGCGAGTTTCTGCGCGACGTCCGGCGCGAATTCCCCCACGTGGAGTTCGTCGGAGCGTGGGGCGATGTCTTTGTGCGCGACGAGTTCGCGCTGGAGCGCCGCCGCCGCCTCATCCAGAGCCATGTCCGGCGCGACGTGCTCTATAAGGATCTCTTCGGCCCGCTCAATGAAGCGTATGAGAAATCGGGACTGGTGCAGCTGGTGCAGCAGTACAGCCCCGACGTCATCGTCGACTGCATCAACACCGCCACCGCCATCAGCTACCAGGACATTGAGTCGCTGAGCCATGAGACCTACGACTTGCTCCAGGAGTTGGCCCAGATCGTCGACCATCAGGACCTGGAAGCGCTCCAGACCATGGGCCGCCTTCTGGAACAGAACGTCAGCACCCTGATGATCTCCCAGTCGCTGCCGCAGCTCATCCGCCATGTGCAGCTCCTCCACACGGCCATGAGCGAAGTGGGCACCCGGCTCTACCTGAAGGTAGGCACGACCGGCACCGGCGGCATGGGGCTGAACATCCCCTACACCCACAGCGAAGACCGGCCCAGCTTCAAGCTGATGAGCAAGACGGCAGTCGCCTTCGCCCACACCGGCCTGATGTTCCTGATGGCCCGCACACCCAACGGCCCGCTGGTCAAGGAGCTAAAACCGGCAGCCATGATCGGCTACCGTCGGGTCAGCTACAAGACAGTCAAACTGCGCGGCCGGCCCCAATTTCGCTACGACAGCGTGGAGCAGACGCTGAACGGCAACCTGCTGCTGCGCGGGGACGAGAATCTCTACCCCCGGTTGGGCAAGCTGCATATGGCCGGCGTCGACACCGGCGAGAACGGCTTCTTTGCTCGCGGCGAGTTCGAGACAATTACTCATATCAATCAGATGGAGTTCATCACGCCGGAAGAGATCGCCCAGCAAGCGCTGCTGGAGATTAAGGGCAGCAACACCGGCTATGACGTCATCGCCGGCATCGACAGCAGCATCCTCAACTCCAGCTACCGGGCGGGCGTGCTGCGCCAGACCGCGCTGGAGAAGCTGGCTCGCATCGAAGAGGAGACGGAGAGCCACAGCGTGGCGCTGGGCCAGCTGGGTCCACCAGAGCTGTCCAAGCTGCTCTACGAAGCCCATCTGCTGCGGCTCAACTACCAGACGCTGGAGAACGTCCTGGCGACGTCACCCACCGACATAGCCGAAACACTCTACGATTTCATCGTCAACGAGGCCAATCTGCGAACGACCATCGTTTCCATCGGGCTGCCCATTCTGGCGCCGGACGGCCGTCGCCTCATCCGGGGACCGCGCATCAACATTCCGGAAAGCATCTACCACGAAGTAGACATCAACGACGAGCGGATCGACGAGTGGGCCCGCAAGGGCTGGGTCGACCTGCGACCAGCCAACTTTGCCGTCTGGCGAGAGCGATTCGGCCGCATGCTGCGCACGAAACATATGCTGCATACTCGCGGCACTTCGTCGGTAACGATGAAGACCTATTTGCCCGATACGATCCAGATCGGAGCTGTCGTAGCCTGGATTTTTAGCAACGAGGATGGTGGCTATCGCATTAAGTAACCTTGACTTTTACAGGGGGTAAGCTAGTATAAATCTAGGCGACAGAACAGTTTGTCCCCAATGGTCGCTCAGCAATCCGGCCCGACCTACTTGTCACATTTACCGAGACACTTATGGATACCATGACCGATTTCACTGGCTTGCCGATGCCTGTGTTCACCGCCTTTGGTTGGGCGGGTGAAGAAAATGCCCTCAAATATGCGCTTTCGCAGTTGGAAATGTTTGCTGCAGAACTGCACAAGCGTCTGCCACCCTCTGCCCGCGAGGCGTTCCCCGCCCACGGCCTGAGTGTGGAAGGACAGAACGCCTATCTGGCCACGAACGCCGCTTTCGACGAGGAAGCGTTCCTGGCTTTCAATGCCCGACCCGCCACCTTCGAGATTCAATTGAGCATGGTCAACCAGGAGGCGTTGTCAAAAGGGCTGGCCAGCATCAACAAAGACCCCGCGGCCGTCCATGCTGTCCTGAGCAAGCTGGAGCCAGGCTGGACATTGCGCGTGCAGCAGATGCAGGTCGACCCCGACTCCGGCGAGCGCACCCACCATGCTGATCTCTACAAAGAAAGTGCCGGTGAACTCTCCCTGGAGGATATGACGGAACTCTTCAGCCGGGCCGCCTACCTCAACGACGAAGATGCCTGGGTGACGCCAATCTACCTCAGCACACGCATCTCCTCAGAACGCATCGGGGCGATGGGGCTGACGGTACTGGACGTCACTTCTGACCTGATCCAGCCGCTGGTGCCCGTCACCTACGCCCTCATTGGCCGCCAGCCGAAGAAAGCGACCAGGAAGAAAGCGAAACCGGCCACGCCGCTGGAAGTGGGTCCAACCGTAACGACCGCCGGCGAGCAAAGCTCCGGCGCGGCCACAATCTCCGATTCGGCCGACAGCTTTGAGTACGTCGCTGAGCTGATGCCGCTGCACATCCGGCGCGGCTTCATCAATCTGACGGCGGGCCATTGGCCATTCTTCGGCCAGAGCGCTCGCAGCGAGACACGAGCCGTAACGGTCGTGTTCGACGGGCGCCAGGACAAGAAGTCGACCGTGTGGCGATTGCAGCCCGACGACCAGGCCCGCATCATGCTGGGCAGCCAGGCGCATGAATGGCTGGAAGAAAACTTCTCCAGCAACGACCGTGTCATGGTCACCGCTCGCAAGATGGGCGACGGCGAAGTGCGAGTAACGCTGGAAGCGGCCGAATAGGTCGCGACAGGTAGCCACATCCCCGGTTTATTCAGTACAATCCCTATAGCATGGCGCGAACAAAAATAGTAGCCACGATTGGGCCTGGGTCTGCGCATCCAGAAACGATACGCCGCATGCTCGAAGCGGGCATGACGGTCGCCCGCGTCAACTTCTCTCACGGCGACCACGCCACCCACACCGAAACGGTAGCCATGCTGCGCAAGGTGTCCACCGCCGAAGGCCACACGCTGGCCATCCTGGGCGACCTGCAGGGTCCGAAGCTCCGGCTGGGTCGGGTCAAGTCGGGCGGCATGATGCTCTCCCCCGGCGACGAGATCGTGTTGACGCCTCGCCCCGGCCAACCGGCCATGATCCACTTGCCCCACCCCGACCTCATTGCGGCGGTGCAGCCGGGCAGTCGCCTGGTCATTGGTGACGGTGAAGTTGAATTTACGGTGGCCGAAAAACGGGGTGACACGCTGCGGGCCATTGTGACCGTCGCCGGCCTCCTTGAATCGCGCAAGGGCGTCAACGTCCCCGGCACCGACCTGCCCATTTCCTGCATTACGGACAAAGACCTCATTGACCTCGATCTGATTTGCGAGCTCGACCTCGACTATGTGGCGCTCTCCTTTGTGCGCACAGCGGCTGATATTCAAGAGCTCAAGGACCTGATGCAGGATAAGCCCCGCCAGATTCCAATCATCGCCAAGATTGAAAAGAGCGAGGCGATTGAGAACCTGATCGAGATTCGTGACGCGGCCGACGGCATGATGGTCGCACGCGGTGACCTGGGCATTGAAATGCCGCCTCAGGAAGTGCCGCTGCTGCAGAAGCGGATCATTCGCGTCTGCAACGAAGTGGGCAAGCCGGTCATCACCGCCACCCAGATGCTGCAGACGATGATTGAGCACCCCCGACCGACCCGGGCCGAAGCCAGCGACGTCGCCAACGCCATTCTCGACGGCACCGACGCCGTCATGCTCTCCGGCGAAACGGCCACCGGCCAGTTTCCGGTCGAGTCGGTCATGATGATGCGCCAGATTGCCGACAACACCGAGCGCGAATATCCCTACGACAACTGGAAAGATTGGGACCCGACCGCGTCCGTCGAGGCAGTATCGGTCACCGAAGCGATCAGCGCGGCCAGCTGCGCCATCGCCGAGGAAATCGGCGCCGAGGCGATCGTCAGCGCCACGCTGAGCGGCTATACGGCCCACCAGATCGCTCGTTTCCGGCCCAGCAACCCGATTATGGCTGTCTCGCCTTCCGGTCACACACAGCGCCGCCTCGCGCTGGTCTGGGGTGTGCGGTGCGCCCTCGTGCCGGACTTCTCCACCACCGACGGCATGTTGCTCTACACGCTGGAAGCGGCGCGTGACTATGGCCTGGAGCCCGGCAGCAAGATCGTCGTCACAGCCGGAGTTCCCTTCGGCGCTGTCGGCCAGACCAATCTCATTCAAGTTCACGAAATCTAGCGGCCGCCGGCAGCGCCCACCTTGCCGGGACAGCCAGCCACAAGCTGAACATGACCACAACACCCTGGCAATCGACCATACCGCCGCTCATCATCGGCCACCGAGGAGCCAGCGCCGCCGCGCCGGAGAATACGCTGGCGGCGTTCGCATTGGCGCTGGAGCAAGGCGCAGCAGCCGTTGAACTGGATGTGCGCCTCTCGGCCGACGGCTGGCCAGTCGTTATCCACGACGCCACCGTCGACCGCGTGGCAGTCCCCGCCACCGGACATGTCAACAGCCTGACCGTCGCCCAGCTCCAACAGCTCGACCTCGGACAAAGCCAGACGGTGCCCACCCTTGACGATCTGTTCGAAACGTTCGGGGTCCAGCTGCTCTACAACGTCGAACTGAAGTCGCTGGGAGCTGGGGATGCTGGCCTGGAAGCGGCCGTCGCCGACCGCATCGCCGCCCATCATCTTGAGGACCGGGTGCTTGTTTCCTCGTTTGACCCCCTGTCGCTGCGACGGCTGCGTCATCACCTGCCGAGCCATGTCCCGCTGGCCTTCGTCCATCAGAGCGGCGCGGCGCGGCTGCTGTGTCGTGCCCTGCCCCTCCGCGCCGTCCATCCCCAGGCCGCACTTGTCGACGCCGCCTACATGACCTGGGCACGCGAGCACGACTATCTGGTCAACGTCTGGACGGTAGACAGCCCGGACGAGATGCTCCGTCTGGCCCATCTTGGCGTCGATGGCCTCATCACCAACCGTCCCGACCTGGCCCGACAGACGCTCGCGCGGGAGCGCCCCACCCCTCCATGACCATCACGATTATCGTCAATCCCTACGCCAACCGGTGGGGAGCCAGAGAGCGCCTGCCTGACGTGGAAGCGACCGCCCGGCAGCTTGGTTTGCCCTGCGAAATAGTGGTCACAAGCGAGCCAAACGAAGGCATAACCCTGGCCCGCCGCGCCGCCCAGAACCCCGCCTGCCAGGCGGTCGTCGCGGCGGGTGGCGACGGCACCATCAACGAAGTGATCAACGGCTTGCTGGCGGTCGCCGGCGACGGACCGACCAAACCGTTCGGCATCTTGCCGCTGGGCACGGCCAACGACTTCTACAAGATGGCCGGGCTGCCGGAAGGGCTGGAGGCCGCCTTTCAGGTCGTCGCCGCCGGCCACACGCGCCAGATCGACGGCGGTCAGGTCAACCACCGTTACTTCATTAACAACAGCGCCGCGGCCATGGAGCCGATGGTCACGATTGAGAACATCAAGCTGACGTCGCTTTCCGGTGAGATCCGCTATGTGGTCGCGCTCGTGCGGGCGCTGGCCCGGCTCAAGCCATGGTACATGACGGTGAGTTGGGATGGTGGGCAGTACGAGGGCGACGCCTATCTTCTTTCCGTCTGCAACAGCCCCCGCACTGGCGGCTTCATGATGGCCCCGGGCGCCCTGCTCGACGACGGCCTGTTCGATGTCGTCTTTGCGCCCAGGTTGCCACCCCAGACAGTGCTGGCCATCCTGGCCCGGCTCATGCGCGGCACCCACATTGACCATCCCGACGTGACTTTCGTCCGCACGTCCCGGGTCACGGTCCACAGCCGGCCCGGCACCCCCCTCCACGCCGATGGCGAAGTCTTCACGGAGTCGGCCGAGGATGTTCAGTTCCGCGTTCTGCCCGGACAGGTGACCTTGCTGTCGCCTCCAGACGGATCAGGCTAATTGCTTCCGAATGCGGCTCAAATAGTCTATAATGCCTGCGCCCAAACAGCCATCAGGAGAATAGTGCCTCATGACCACCGTCAACCCGGATCGCCTGACATTCCTGCGCCGTATTCCCTTATTTGCCGATCTGCCTGACGACGCATTGGCCTTTCTGGCCGACCGTGCCGACCTGGTGAAGCTGGAGCCGGGCCAGCTGCTTTTTGAGGAAGGGACGGCAGGCGACATTGCCTATGTCATCGAGCAAGGCAAGATGGAGATTACAAAGACGTCCGGCGGGCGGGAAGTGCTGCTCGCCGTTCGCCAGGCGGGTGAAGTCTTCGGCGAGCTGGCTGTGCTGGAAGAAGCCCCGCGCATGGCCAGCGTCAGGGCACGCACTCCGAGCACGCTCCTGGCCATCCAGAAAGAGCATCTCGACTACCTGATGGAAGACAACCCGGCGGTGGCCCGGGCCATGCTGCTGGCGGTGCTCACCTATTGGCGCAATACCGACGCGCTGCTGCGGCAGAACGAGCGCATGGTCCAGCTGGGCACGCTGACAGCGGGCGTGGCCCACGAGCTGAACAACCCCGCCGCAGCCGCCCGCCGCAGCGCGTCCAAAATCGACGACACCGTGGGTGAGCTGGAAGCAGCCTACATCCAGCTGGCTGAAAACGACATCTCCCCGGCCCAGCAAGCACTCCTGCAGCAGATCGCCGCCGAGCAGATAGTAGCGGCCGTCCAAACGCGCTTCATGGACGCCATTACCCGCAGCGACCTGGAGTATGAAGTTGAGACGTGGCTTGAGGACAACGACATTGTCGACAGCTGGGACTGCGCCCCCGCCCTGGTTGAAATGGCCTACGACGTGGACAAGCTGGCCGCACTGGCCGGCCAGTTTGCCGCTCCGCAGCTTCCGGCCGTCATCCATTGGCTCGTAGCCGACTTCGGGCTGCGCAGCCTGGGCCGTGAGATTGGCGAAGCAACCACGCGCATCTCCACCATCGTCAAGTCGCTCAAGGATTACTCCTATCTCGACCAGGCTCCTCTGCAAGCAGTCGACCTCCACGACGGTCTGGAAAATACCATCACCATGCTCAACCACAGCATGAAGCAGGGCATCACCGTCAACCGCGACTATTCGCCCGATGTGCCTGTTATGCAGGCGTATGGCAGCGAACTGAATCAGGTCTGGACCAACATCATCAGCAACGCGGTAGACGCGATGGAAGGCCAGGGCGAGATCAACATCCGCACCAGCCGCCGCGGCGACTGGGTAACGGTCGAGATCAGCGACACGGGGCCCGGCATCCCGGAGGAAGCCCAGGAGCGCATCTTCGACGCATTCTTCACCACCAAGCCGCCCGGTAAAGGCACCGGGCTGGGCCTGAACATCAGCTACAACATTATCGTCTACCAACATCTGGGCGAGATTCAGGTCGCGTCGCGGCCGGGGCAGACGATCTTCCGCATCACCCTGCCCATCGATGTGACGGCCGCCCAATCTCGCGAAGCCGCGCTGGATACGTTCGAGCAGCCGACCGACGACGAGCTGCGCAAGGTCCTTGAAACGAGCAAGCGCATTGCCGTGGTCGGCATGTCGGCCCGCCCCGACCGTCCCGGCCATTCGGTCCCCCTCTATCTGCAAGAGCACGGCTACGAAATTCTGCCGGTCAACCCCAACCTCGACGAGGTTGCAGGTCTGAAAGCGTACGACAGCCTGGCTGATGTGCCCGGCCCTATCGATGTGGTGCTCGTCTTCCGACGCAGTGAGGAAGTAACCGACATCGCCCTGCAGGCGATTGAGAAAGACGCCCGCACGCTGTGGATGCAGGAAGGGGTCATGAACTTCGATGCCGCAACGCTGGCTCGCAGCGCCGGTCTGGAGGTGGTCATGAACACCTGCATGCGCTCCTCCCACCAGCGGCTGCACGACGCCGGGTAGCGCCACCCGCCGCACCGTTTCCCGTCTGCCCTATTCTCCACATCCACTTCATATCTTCTTCACACCTGCCTCCTATACTGGCGGCAGATCAAGCGCCGGCGTACTTTCGACCTACATGACCACGCCGGCTACGGAGGTATATTGTGAAGAAGATTCTGTTCGTTGCTTTAGCCGCATTCTTTGTTCTGGCTCTGGTTGCGTCGGCCGCTCTGGCGTTCGAGCAAGGCGCGGCCCAGGAACCAGCCGGCTCGACTGCCCAGTCCAGCTCTGTTGATAGCAATGACGACGGCGTCTGCGAGAACTGCGGCCAACCCGCCGCCGGTCAGGGCAACCAATTCGGCCGCCTTGATGCCGACGACGACCTCAATGACGATGCCAGCATTCCGGGCACTGGGAATCGGTACGGAAATGGGCCCGGTCAGGGAACAGGCTTTGTCGACGAAGACGGTGACGGCGTCTGCGACAACTGCAATTCCGGCCAGGGCATGGGCTTCGTCGATGAAGACGGTGATGGTGTCTGCGACAACTGCGGCTCCGGTCAGGGCGGCTCTGGCTACGGCCGCGGCCCCGGTCAGGGCATGGGCTTTGTTGACGAGGACAGCGACGGTGTCTGCGACAACTGCGGCTCCGGTCAGGGCGGCTCTGGCTACGGCCGCGGCCCCGGTCAGGGCATGGGCTTTGTTGACGAGGACGGCGACGGTGTCTGCGACAACTGTGGCTCCGGTCAAGGACCGGCCTTTGTTGACGCGGACGGTGATGGCGTGTGTGACCACGCGGGTATCGGCGGGCAGGGTCAGGGAGGCGGAAACGGCCGCGGGAGCGGCAAGGGTGGCAATGGCCGCGGAAACGGGGGCGGAAACGGCGGGAACTAATCCCCGGCCCTCCCGATCTAGGTTACAATACAGGGTGTGGGCGGCCGGTGCTGCCCGCGCCCTCTTGAGCTGTCCGGGGACATACGGTCTATGGCCAAACGCATTCTCATTGTCGACGACGAAGCCCGGCTGGTTAGTCTGGTGCGGGGCTATCTGGCTCAGGAGCAGTTCGAGACGGCCACCGCCGGAGACGGCCGTGCCGGTCTCATCCAGGTCAGGCAGTTCCAGCCGGACCTGGTCATTCTCGACCTCATGATGCCAGAGATGGACGGCTGGGAGTTCATGCGTCTCCTGCGCCGCGAATCGGATGTGCCGGTCATCATGCTCACCGCGCGCGTCGATGAAAGTGACCGCGTGGCTGGCCTGGAAATGGGCGCCGACGACTACCTGACCAAGCCGTTCAGCCCACGCGAACTGATGGCCCGCGTGCGGGCCGTCTTGCGCCGCACGCAGCCCGGTGCGCCCGCCCTGCCCGACATCCTTCGCGCCGGCGCTCTGGAGCTGGACGTCGATGGGCATACTGCTAGACTGGACGACAGCTACCTCGATCTGACGCCAATGGAGTTTGACCTCCTGGCGACACTAATGCGCAATCCGGGCCGGGCCTTCGCCCGCCTGGAGCTGCTGGAACGCACCCAGGGATTCGCCTACGACGGCTACGAGCGGACAATCGATGTCCACATCAAGAATCTGCGCAAGAAGATCGAAGCCGATCCTGGCCATCCCGTCTATGTGCTGACCGTCTTTGGCGTGGGCTATCGCTTCAACCCCGATATCCCATGAGCAGCCTGACCGATCGCCTTTGGTTCCGGCTGGCGACCGCTTTCCTCGTGGTTGCCCTCACCGGCGTCGCTGTCGTCTCCCTGCTGGCCAACCGCGCCGCCGAATCAAGCTTCAATCGCTTCCTCAACGCCGAATCGACGGAGGAATGGCGACAGCTCGCAGACGATCTGGGTAACTTCTATCAGGCGCAGGACAGTTGGTCCGGTGTCGAAACAGTGCTGGCGGAGGCTGCCGGTCGTGGACAGGGGCAGGGCAATACGATCCTGACCCTGGTCGACCAGAATGGCAACCAGCTCGCCGCCAGCCGCCGCCGGGGCCAGAACGCGCCGGACATGCCCGTTCTGCTCTCGCTGCCCGTCATGTCAGACGGCATGCCCATCGCCACACTCCAGGTCAGCGGCATGGGTGGTAGCATGGGTGGTGGGATGGGCAGCGGACTGGCGGCCGAACAGTTCCTTGCCGAAATGAACCGGGCCATCTGGCTGGGCGGTCTGGCAGCCGTGGCGGTGGCGCTGGCCCTCGGCGCCGGGCTGGCCTACCGGCTTACCCGCCCGCTCAGCCAGCTAACCGACGCCACCCAACAGCTGGCAGGCGGACAGCTTCGCCAGCAGGTTCCCGTCACCGATCGCGGCGAACTGGGCGAACTGGCCGCCAGCTTCAACCAGATGGCGGGCACGCTGGCGCTGGCCGAGCAGCAGCGGCAGCAGCTCCTGGCCGATGTGGCCCACGAACTGCGCACACCCCTCAGCGTCCTGCGCGCCCAGCTGGAAGCGATGCTCGACGGTGTCCTGCCGCTCGACGCCGACAATGTGGGTGTAGCCCACGAGGAGACGCTCCTGCTGGGCCGGTTGGTGGAAGATTTGCGAACGCTTTCGCTCGCGGAGGCGGGCCAGCTCCCCCTCCAGGTAGCTGCTGTTGACCCCGCCACAGCCATCGCTCAGGCGCGAGCCGCCTTTGCGCCGCTGTTCGAGGCGGATGGCGTAACGCTCGCAGCGGAAGCGCCCGAGGCCCTGCCGCCTGTCGCTGCCGACCCCCAGCGCCTCCAGCAAGTGCTGGGCAACCTGCTGGCCAACGCCCTGCGCCATGCCCCGGAAGGAGCCATCAAGCCGCCTTCTGTGACCCTCAATGCCACAGCGATCGGCGATCAGGTCACCTTCACTATCAATGATAGCGGACCGGGTTTGTCGCCAGAGGCGCAGGCACAGGTCTTCGATCGTTTCTGGCGCGGCGAGAAAAGCCGCACCCGGTCGGCCGGTGGGTCGGGTCTGGGACTGGCCATCTGTCTGGCGATTGTCACCGCCCACGGCGGGCAGATTGCCGTCACCAGCACCGAGGGCCAGGGGACCCAGTTCAGCGTTGCGCTGCCACGCGCCGACCACACAACAGATTAAGTCTCAGGTTGGGAAAAACAGGTGAGCGGAGTGAGGGAGAAGATTTCAGCCCCGCTATGCCGTGTGAGCTCCTTTGTTTGAACCTGCTCTCGCAGGTGGGAATCCTACCTCGGGGCGTCTGCCTGGCCTCGCGGTTACTACATAGCCCGTTGGTATCTCGACTCCCAAAAAAGTGGCGTTGGCTCAACGCTAGATACCCATCTCGTACACAGCAGGGTTAAGGACATCTTACCACAGTCAGAATGGCCGGGCAATACGCCACCGACTGGTTAACATGGCTGGATCAGGGGCAATTTGGCGGCGAATTCGTGCCGGACCGGGGCGCAGACCGGTCCGCCAAAATGGAGCGGAAACGTGCTACTCAACGAGGCGTTCGACCAGGATCATGTCGGCCACATGACGGCCGATAACCTGGTCCCGTCCCCCAATCGACAGCGTCAATGGCCCCAGAAACGGCCCAATTTCCAGCACCGCGACCTCTGCCCCCGGCACCAGCCCCAAATCAGCCAGGTAGCGCAGCAGCTCGCTGTTGCTGTCGTCGGGAATGCGGGCCACGCGCAAAGGCGTTTGCTCCGGCGCCTCGGCCAGCAGCAGCGTATCGACCGTGGTCATGGAGCCGTCCCGCGCCGGAATCGGGTCGCCGTGCGGATCAAACTCCGGATTGTCGAGCGCGGCGGCAATGCGGTCTTCCAGCTTTTCGCTGATAACGTGCTCCAGGATGTCGGCCTGCTCGTGGACCTCGTCCCACGAGAAGCCAAGCGCCTCCATCAGGTACAACTCCAGCAGCCGGTGATGGCGAATCACCTCCAGCGCCAGCTTGTTGCCCGCCTCGGTCAGCGTCACGCCGTAATGCTTTTCGTAGTCAACCAGATTGAGCTTGGCCAACCGCTGCAGCATGCTGGTCGCCGACGCCGGACGCACGTCCCGCGCCTGGGCCACGCGTGAGGTCGAGACCGGACTTTCTTCCTGCGCCAGGACGTAGATGGTCTTCACGTAATCTTCGATCGCCTGATGGGTCAGGCTGTCGCGTTGGGGCGATTGTCCACCCTCAAGGGCATCGATTTTCGGCATAACAATGTCCTCATAGCCGCAGTCGCGGCCGCCGGCCTGCTAGAACTCGCGCAGCAACTCGATCAGACCACGCAAGTTTTCGTCCATGCTGTCAATGCTGATTCGTTCGTGTATGGTGTGGGCCAGGTTCTCATCGCCCGGCGCGTAGCCAATCATCGTCAAGCCATGGGGGACGAAGTGACGGCCGTCCGTGGCAAAAGCGTAGCGCGTCATTTCTGGCTCGCGGCCCATACCCTGGCCCAGCAGCGACTGAGCTCGTAGGGCACGTGGATCATCAGGGGGTGTGTAATACCCGTATACCAGCTCGTCAACCCCGGGTTCGGGACCGGCGCTGGCACTCTCCGAGACAGTCACCTTATGGGGCAGATCGCCCGCCACCCGGTCGATGAAGCTTACCAGACTGGTGACGCTTTCTGTCGCTGTGCGAAAGTCCAGCAAGACCCGCGTCCAGGCCGGCGTTACGTTCGGGCTGGTCGTGTCTACCTTGACAATGGTCGGCGCAACCGACGTCGGCCCCAACACGGGGTGGCTGCGGAGCGACTGCTTCGCTTCCGGCAAGCGGGCCAGAAAGGTCGCCAGCGCGTAATTGGGGTTCTCCCCCTGCTCCGGCACGCTGGCGTGGACAGAACGGCCGGTGAAGGTCACCCACAGCTGAGCGACGCCCCGATGACCGAGCGCCATCTCATTGGACGAAGGCTCGCCCAGGAGAACCAGCTCCACCGGGTAGTCCAGATGATCGACCCAGAATTTGGCCCCCGCCCCCCCAACCTCTTCGTCGACGACGCCACAAAAGACCATGTCGCGCCGCGGTCGTTCACCGGCCTGCAAGAGCGCCACCGGACTATAGACCTGCACCGCCATCGGCCCCTTAATGTCCACCGCCCCCCGGCCCAGGATATGGCCATCGCGGATCTCGGCCGCAAACGGCGGCGCGGGCCAAAGCGAGGGATCACCGGGGTCCACATGGTCGAGGTGGGTGTTCAACACCAGCGCGGGCAAGCTGCGGTCACGACCGTAGACACGCCCGTAGACGTTGCCTATCTTGTCCTGCCACACCTCATCGTAATTCAGCCGGTTCAGTTCGGCCGCCACCAGCCTGGCGATGGCCGCCTCTTCGCCCGACATGCTGGGCGTCTGGATCAGTTGTTGGGCAAAGCCGACGCAGTCAGCCAGGATCAGATCGATGTCCACAGCAACACCTCGTTCAGGAGCCGGTCGTCTGGTCACTCAGCAGGCGCACGATGGCGGCCACGTTGAGCAGCGCCTTGGGCACGTAGGACGACGCCAGCGCGTACTCCTGGTCTTTGCTGCCATCCGCGCTGCGCTCGGAGCAGTGGGCGTTGGCCCCGGCCGGGCCAAGCCCGTCGATAGTTGGCAGGTCGCGCCAGATAAGATTGCCGTCGCTCAGACCGCCCCGCGCTTCCGGCACAACCGACATGCCCAGGTAGTCGGCCGCTGCCTGCCACGCTGCCAACAGCTTCTCCGTACCCGGGTTCTCCGGCCACGGATCCCAACTGTTGTTCAGAACTACCCGTACCTTGCACGGGTACCCGTTGTCGTAGCTGCGAACGCTGCAATACTGGTTAAGCTCCAGCATCTTGTCCACGCCTTCCTGGAAAGTGTCGGGGTCGAAGGCGCGCATCTCCACGCTCGACGACGCCTGATGCGGCACGCGATTGATGACCGTCCCACCCATTGCCGTCCCCACGTTGAACGTAATCTCGCGCTCGTAATCCGTATAGCTGGCCACCTGCTGAATCACATCAGCCAGTTGGACAATGGCGTTAGCGCCCTGATCGTGGGAAGAGCCGGCGTGGGCCGCCTTGCCTTCCACCGTCATATGGTACCGCGCCATCCCTTTGCGCGACGTGACGAGCCGGAACTCGCTGTCGCTGTCCAGCTCGCCGCCCTCAAACACCAGCGCTGCCACAGCCCCCGCCAGCTGCGCCTGGCATAACTCGCCAAAGTCGAGGTTGAGCGCTTCCTCGGCGGCGTTCAGCATGATCCGCCAGGTAACGCTCTCGAACAGCTCCGGGTAAAACTCGCGCAGGCAATCGAGCACCGCGTAAATCATCACCGTGCCGCCCTTGATGTCAACCGTCCCCGGCCCATACAGCCGGTCGCCTTCCACACGCCAGAAGAAATCGTTGGTCTCCTCTTCAATGGCCGGGTATACCGTATCCAGATGAGAGATGAAACCCACAAGCGGGGCGTCGTCACCCGTTGTCGCCGGCCGGGTCAGGATCAGATGTTCACCATACAGATAATCGGCCGACTGGATGCGCTCGTCGTCGAAGCCCAGTTCGGCGAAGATGTCGGCCGTCAGTTCGGCCAGCGAATTCACGCCCTGCGGGTTAGCCGTGAAGCTGTTGATGGAGACCATCTGTCGCAGCAGCTCCAGATAGCCGGGCAGCTGGGCGCGAAGATAGGTTGCAATTTCGTGTGGACCGGACGCTTTTGACATGGCTAAGTTATAGCACCGGCCCCCCACGGCAACAAACGATTGTTAGGGCCAACGGCCGCTCCTTGTGTGGCGCGACATCCTTGTCGGGCAGTGGCTGGATCGTGTGTCGGCTGGCGGGTGGGTGCTCGACAAGGAATGTCGAGCTACAGGTGAACGGCATCGTGTAGCGCGACATTCTTGTCGCGTGACTTCTGGCACTGCATGAAAAGCTGCCCCCCGAACGGCACAGATCTACGACGCTCGACAGATGAAAACAAGTTGAGCAATTGTTGCCATTTTCGAACATTTGGTCTATTATAATAGGTGAGCACGTGACCAAGACCAAATGGAAATTTAACGTAAAACGTGCTACGATGTGCCCCAGTCGCGAGCCGAAGTGCAGGCCCTCGCGCACAGGCACAAGCAGGAGAAAACACACTATGTATCAGAAAACAATCATCATGGGCAATCTGGGCGGCGATCCGGAAATGCGTTACATGCCGGACGGAACGGCATTGACGAGTTTCAGCGTGGCGACGAACTTTTCTTGGACGGATCGGGCCACAGGCCAACCAGTGAAGGAAACAACCTGGTTCCGTGTCTCTGTGTGGGGACGTCAGGCCGAAACTGCCAACCAATACTTGAAGAAAGGACAGCAGGTTCTGGTTGAAGGTCGGCTAACACCCGATCGTGAAACCGGAGGCCCTCGATTGTGGACGGGCCAGGATGGAACAGTCAGAGCTTCCTTCGAGCTACGCGCTGATAATTTCAGAATGGTCGGCGGTCGCGACCAGGCCAGCAGCGGCAGCGGCGGCTACAGCGACGACCAGTACAGCGGTGGCGGTGGTGGCAGCGACAGCGTCCAGGAAGAGGACGACATTCCGTTCTAGGCACCCAACCCCTTAAATGCACAAGCCCCGAAGTCATAACGACCTCGGGGCTTTTTGTTGTTGGCCGGGAAAGCGCTCGGTGCGCTACTGCGGCTTAACGGCCGTCACCCGGGCGCTGAACAGCTCGGCCGGGCCGGTCTCCCGCGGCAGCTGGACCAGCTCCACATCCGGTGCGGTCTTGTCGCGGACCGAAATCTCAACAAACCCCGCCTCGCGCATGGCCCCCACATAGTCAGCCACATCTTCCGCGCCGCTGATGCAGCCCGCCCATGCGGAGCGGTCGGCCCGCTCTTCCGGCGTGAACTGGCCTTTCGTCACCATGTCCGACACCGCCACGCGGCCGCCCGGCTTCAGAACGCGAAACAGCTCCTGAAACACAGCCGGTTTGTCCGGGCTGAGGTTGATCACACAGTTGGAGATCGCCACATCAATGCTGTTGGTGTCCACCGGCATCGCTTCAATCATGCCCTGACGAAACTCGACGTTATCCAGCTCCACCTTCTCTTTATTCCGGTTGGCTTTGTCGATCATGGCTGGCGTCATATCAACGCCGATCACATGCCCCTCCGGCCCCACCTGACGGGCGGCCATGAAGCAGTCGATTCCCCCACCGGAGCCCAGATCAAGCACGGTCTGTCCCGGCGTCAACTCAGCCAGCGTAATCGGGTCGCCGCAGCCCAACGAAATCGCCGTGACCTCGACCGGCAGCCATTCGGTGTCGGCCGTATAGAGATCGTCATAGAGCGCATCCAGCGCCACGTCGCTTGTGGAAGACGAGCAGCAGCTCCCGTCGCCTGCGGCGTCGTCGCAACAAGACTCTTTCACAGCCTCAGTCCCGGTCGTTTCCGCCAGCCTACCATACCGCTCTTCCACTGCCTCATAAATCTCACGGGTTTGTTCGGACATTAGTTACCTCTTATATAGATGACTGTCTATGTGATTGGCCAAAAAAAGAGGCTACTCGTTCGCGACCGGTAGCTCAATCGTTTCGGCAGTTCCGTTCGTGGTCGTCACCCGCTCCGGGGCGAAGTTCAGCATCAGTTGGCCACAGCAAACCGCGACCTTGTCCTGATCCAGGGAGTAGAATACCTGCTTGCCTTCTCGCCGGGCGAAGACCAGCTCCGCGTCCCGCAGGATCGCCAGATGGTGGGAGACCGTCGGCTGGCTCACTCCGTCCAGCTCAATGACAATGTCACCCACACACATCCAACGACAACACAGGAGATGCATAATCCCCTGGCGGGTCTCGTCGGCAATGGCCTTGGCAAAGGTAATCGATTCCATATTACATATTGACCACTATCAATATATGACTAGTATAGCGACCAAACGCTATCTGTCAACAACCAGTTCTGCCCTCCCTGCATACTAAGTCGCGTCCGCCGTGCGCCGGGCGATAGCCAGCAGATCGGCCACGATGGCGAAGCCCGTCTCCAGCCGCCCCGCTCCCGGTCCACTCAACGTCACATCCCCCAGCACGTCGCTGGTGATAGTCACGGCGTTGGTCGCGCCCCCAACGGCCGCCAGCGGATGCGTCAGCGGCAGCCGCACCGGGGCCACCTCACCGCGCACCCTGTCGCCTACCCGCTCAACGACGCCGATCAGCTTCCAGCATTCGCCCGCCGCCTCAGCAGCCGCCACATCAGCCGGTGTCAGCCCGCTGATGCCGGTGGTGGGCACATCAGCCAGCGTCAGCGCGCCGCCCAGCAGCAAATTGCCGAGAATGACCACCTTGACGGCTGCATCATGACCGTCCACATCGGCCGTCGGATCAGTCTCGGCGTAACCCAGCGCCTGCGCCTCGGCCAGCGCGTCACTGTAGGTCGCCCCGCCGCGCATCTCTTCCAGCATGTAGTTGGTGGTGCCGTTGAGAATGCCCTCGATGCGCCGCAGCCCGCTCCCGGCCAACGCTTCGCTGCCCAGCCGCATGACCGGTGTCCCGGCCATCACCGTCCCTTCCACCCCCACCATCAGACCGCGTTCAGCCGCTAGCACCGCCAGCGCCGGGTAATGGAGCGCCACCGGTCCCTTGTTGGTGGTCACAACATGGCGGCCGTTCTCCAGCGCAAGCCGCAGATAGCTGGTGGCCGGTTCGGCCGTCTGCAAATCTGTGGGCGTTGTCTCCACGACGACATCGGCGGTGCCCTCGCGTAGAACGCGCTCGACCGGCCACGTTTCAGCCGCGTCCGCCGGGGCCAGACGGCCGTCCCGCGCCAGCGCTGCCAGCAGCGCCCCGGCGTCCAGCCCGTCCGGTTCAACCAGAGCGCCGCGTCGCGCGGTGTGCACGGAGACAATCCGCAGCTCGACCCCTTCCCGCTCCGCTATGGCCGTTCCATGCTCTCGAATAATCGTCGCCAATCCCTGGCCGACGTTGCCAAACCCAATCAATGCCAATCGCAATGTTCGCACGTTTGTCACTCCCGGAGATAATCGATGGGCAATTGTAACGCCGATAGCCTCCGGGAGATAGTCACATGACCCTTGGTTCTGCACCGCCTATCCTGTTTCTGGCCACCACCGACGCCGACCGCTGCCAGGCCTTCTATGAACTGGTTCTCGGTCTGACCTGCATGGAACACGATCCGTCCGCGCTGGTGTTCGATGCCGGCGGCGTCATGCTGCGCATCAGCCCGGTCGAGTCCGTCACCCCGCAGCCGTACACCGTGCTCGGCTGGCAAGTCGACGACATCCTCGAAGCGATGGCCGCCCTGACCGAAGCCGGTGTCGCCTTTGCCCGCTTCGAGGGCGTACCCCAGGACGAGCGTGGCATCTGGACAGCCGACGACGGCACACAGATCGTTTGGTTCCACGATCCTGACGGGCACCTGCTCTCGCTCACCCAATGGTAGGCATCCCGCATAACAACTGAGAGGGCGAGACAACGCAGGGTCGCGCTGTCCCACCCCACCAGCATGCACCGAACGGACGTGGTCAGGTGGCCCGCCACAGGCCGGCGGGTGAGTAACCCTTAGAGAATTGGCCCCAACAGTTGCCTGCCCCGGTGTTGGCCGTAAACTTGGGGACTGGCATGAACCATCAACCCACGGTGCGCATCCTGGTGCGTACCCTCCTCCCCGGCCTGTTCGGCCTGCTTGCGCTGCTGCTTCTGTCTCCCGCATCCGTGCGTGCCGACGACGGCGACAACTGGCGTTACGGCGTCATTGAGAGCGACGAGAACCCGGCGGCCGCCACGCGCCTCGGGGTCGGCTGGACACGCACCCGCTTCCAATGGGCGGAGGTGCAGCCGGACGGGCCGGATGAGTGGGAGCCGCCGCTGGACGACGAAACGCTGGAGGCGGAGATCGAAGACGGCCGTGAAGTCATCGGGCTGCTCATCGGCATCCCGGACTGGGCACGCGACGACGACCTGCTGCCGAGCGGCCTCTACCTGCCGGCTGACGATCCCGACAACTTGTGGGCCGGATTCGTCCGGGAGGCCGTGACCCGCTACGAAGGCCAGATCGATCATTGGATCATCTGGAACGAGCCGGACATCGCCGACCCCGACACACCTGGCCACACCTGGGACGGCAGCAGCGCCGACTTCGCCCAGCTGCTACGCGTGGCCTATCTGGTGGCCCATGAAGCAAACCCGGACGTCGTCATCCACCTGGGCGCATTCACCTACTTCTGGGACCCAGCGTACTTTGGGCAGTTCCTCGATGACCTGCTGGCGATGCCCGACGCGGCCGAGAATAACCAGTATTTCGACGTCGCCACCGCTCACCTCTACTTTCAGCCAGCGGCCATCTACGACATCATCCGCGCCTTCCAGGACGACATGGCCCGGCGCGGCTTATGGAAGCCGATCTGGCTGGTGGAGACTAACGCCCCACCCGCCGACGACACCTACTGGCCGGTCTCCAACTGGACGCTCTACGTCACCCAGTATGAACAGGCGGCCTTCATTCCCCAGGCGATGGCGTCGGCGCTGGCGGCCGGTGTGGAGAGGCTGTCCGTCTACAAGCTGATGGACACCGACAGCGACCGGGACGCCAATCCGGAGCCGTTCGGCCTGCTGCGCCAGGACAACAGCCGTCGCCCCGCCTACGACACCTACGCCGAGGCGATCCGCCGCTTTGGCCGCGTGCTCGACGCGCGGCGCGAGCGATGGGATGCCGTCGGCCAGATTCGGCTGGAGCAGCAAGAACAGACCACGACCGTCCTGTTCTCTCGGCTGCCGCAAGCTCAGGAAGCAGTCGTGCTGGCCGAGGCGGCGGAAGCCCAACTGGTCGACATGTGGGGCAAGGAGTCGACGATCGAGGCTGAAGGCGGCGTATTCACCGTCGACCTGCCCGGAGCGTTGTGCGTCCAGACCATTGGCGATTACTGCATGATCGGCGGCACCGCCTACTATCTGGTGCAGGAGCGCGGCCCGCGCTGGCGCAATGATCTGCCCCTTGAAGATGTGATCGGGACCGCCGCGCCACCGCCGATGTGGGTGGCCACCGCCACGCCGTCTCCATCTCCGACCGCCGTCCCGACCACAGCGGCGACAGCAGCATCCCAAACAGCCGCCGCTCCCACGACGGCCGCCACCGCCATGGCCACGGCCACACCCACCGCCGAACCGGCAGCCGGGAGCGCCCCTCCGGCAGCGGCGGCCGCCGCCGCACCAGCCAGCCCGACCGGTGTCGCTATCAGTGAGCGGAGCGAGGAGCAGGAAAGCAGCCAGGCAGCCACGGGCCAGTCACCAGCCCGCGCTGTCAATGAGTACAGCGGGCTGGTGTTTATTGGCCTCGGTATTCTATTGGCGGTTGGAACGGGTGGGTGGTGGCTCGTCAGAAGTCGGCTGCCCCGGGGTTGGAACCGACCGGACGGATGAGCCGGTCGGGCCGAGTTAGACTTCCGGCGCGTCGCTGCGTGGTTCAATCGAGAATCGAATGGCAGTACGCTCTTGCTCATCAATGTCAACTTCAACAAATGACGGTGTACAAATGATATGGACACCCTCTTCCGCCAGATACCCTTTGGCGATAATCATCGCCTTCACAGCCTGATTGACGGCCCCGGCTCCAATGGCCTGGACCTCGGCATGGTGGGAATCACGCATCACACCGGCAATCGCGCCGGCGACGGCTGCGGTACGGGAGCGTGCGGAAACTTTGATCACATTCATGCTGCGCCTCCGAACTATGACAAGAATTACCTGTCTGCTACGTTCTCAGGTGCTCGATTGAATGTGACGAAGGCAGGATTGAAAGAACCTGATAAGCTTGCAGCAGAGCGCCTGAATTGTATCCTGTAAGCAGTGCGATGGAAACACCAAATCGAGAACTGTATGGTTCAGTCATAATGGAAGGGCCACATGGCTGAGCCGCCCCCGAACGAAACTGCCAATAACCGGCGGCGCGTCTTCCAGGCCGCCGGACTGGTTGGCGCGCTGGCCCTGCTCAGCCGCGTGTTCGGTCTGCTGCGGGAGATCTTCGTCCGCGAATCGCTCGGCATCACCTCGATCGACGCCACCGCTTTCGACATTGCCAGTCGATTCCCGGAGACCATCTTCCTGATCGTGGCCGGCGGGGCGATCGGCTCCGCCTTCATCCCCACATTCGCCGCCTACTTCGCCCGCGACGACGAGCCAGGCGCATGGCGACTCTTTTCCGCCATCCTCAACCTGGGCTTCATTGCTGTCACCATCATTTCCGTGGCGGTCATGATCTTCGCCGAGCCGATCGTCCTGTTCTTCTACGCCGACAATATCGCCCTGCGGCCGGAGCTGCTGCCCCTGACCGTGTCGTTGATGCGCATCATGCTGCTTTCGCCCATCATCTTCAGCATCAGCGGTGTCGTCATGGCCGCCCTCAACGCACGCCAGCACTTTCTGCTGCCCGCGCTGGCTCCGTCGCTCTACAACATTGGCATCATTGCCGGCGGCATAATCGGCGAGAACAGCTCGATCGGCGCCGTTTACGGATTGGCAATCGGCACCGTCCTGGGTGCACTCGCCCATCTCCTCGTCCAGATTCCCGGCCTGCGACAGCAGCACGCCCGGTACACACCCGTCCTCACCCTGCGCGACAAAGGGGTCCAGACCGTTCTGGTGCTAATGGCCCCACGCGTGCTGGGCCTCTCCTTTAGCGAGGTCAACAAGTACATCATTCTCTTTCTGACAGGGTCAATGGCGCTGGGCACCCTCCCCGCACTGAACGCGGCGCTGCGGCTGATCATCATGCCCCAAGGCATCCTGGGCCAGGCGCTGGGCATCGCCGCCTTCCCCACCATGGCCGAGCTGGCAGCGCGCAACGCCATCAGCGAGATGCGCCAGATCTTCAGTGACTCGCTGCGCCTCATCATCTTCCTCGGCCTGCCAACAACCGTCTTGCTCATTATGCTGGCTGTCCCCTATGTAACGGTCCTGTTTGAGCGCGGTCTGTTCGACCAGGAAGCAACCGAGCTGGTTGCCTGGGCGCTCCAGTTCTACGCCATCGGCCTTGTCGCGCTGACCGCCATTGAGGTGATCGCCCGCGCCTTCTATTCCCTCAACGACACGCTGACCCCCGTTCTGGCTGGTGGCGCACAGATCGTCGCCATGTGGGTGCTCAGTCTCTGGCTGCGGAACACGGTCTTCCCGACGCTCGGCTGGGAGCCACTGGGTGGGCTGGCGCTGGGCTTCAGCCTCTCCAACATCCTGGAGGTCATCGTCCTGCTGATTCTCTTGCGGCGCAAGATGGGCGGGCTGAACGGCGCCTTTCTCCTGAGCGGAATCTGGCGCATGGCGATTGCGGCAGGCGTCATGGCGCTGACCGTCTGGCTGGTCATGCAAGGGCTGGGGAACAGTGGAGCATGGGTGGTCGCGCTAGCGGGCACAGCCGCGGGCGGGCTGGCCTATCTGGCAGCGTCGGCCGTTCTCCGGGTCGAAGAGTGGCAGCAAATCAGCGGGCTGGTTCTGGCCCGAATCCGCCGCTAACAGCAGGCAACAAAAAACCGCCCGGAAGGCGGTCACCGCAACAGAAGCAACAGAACTATACGTTGTTGGGAAATCTCAATGCGGGAACTAGTTCCCGGCGCTCAGGGCAGCCTCGTTCATAATCGCCTCGCCCTGGCTCAGCAGTTCGCCATTGACCCAAATCTCCAGCGAGTAGCGACCTTCCTGGAATCCCTCTTCCGGACTGAGGTAGATGTAGCCCGGACCTTCGTCGCCATACTGCCACAGCTCGTTGCCGCCGTCGACCACTTCGCCGTTATGACGCCATACCCAGGCCCACTCCATACCGTCCGCCATCTGGAGATAATCGAACGTGGCGAACAGAGTGAAGAACCCTTCGCCAAACAGCTTGGCCGGCTGCACCGGGTCATAGTCGTCAGTCACATCGGTGGAGAATACCAGCTGGCCCAAATCTGTGTCGGGGTTCAGCTCGGCCTGCGGATCGTACCGGTCAAACGCTGCCGGAAGCTCGGGTCGGAAGTTGGCCGCCTGCCCCTCACCCAACAACAAGTCGGCGATGCCGGAGCTGGTCACGATGTCGGCCTCGGCATCTGCAAGCTCAGCCTCGCGAGCGGCCGCCTGCCGGGCGACAATCTCCTGCACTTCGACGTCGACAGGTTTGGCATTCGTAATGATGCCCATCCGCGCCACCTCGTCGGCGGGCGCTTGCCAGCCATACGTACCCACAGCAGCAGCCAAAAGCAGCGCTACGAAGCTTATGCTAACGTAAGATTGCAGGCGCTTGCCAGCTTGTTGCCGCATGAAGAAGAAGGGCGATCGCTTCATATCTCGCCATTGCTTCAACGCCACAAGAAGGGCAATGAAGCTGAGAGAGAGCAATCCCCCAAGCAGCCAGGGTATAACGGTGTCGGACAGTTGTATGAGGTTATTCAAACGTCTTCCTCTTCCAAATTCCACCAAACAGTATAGAGAAAACGGGCACAAAACGCAAGCATCCGAGGGCTATGCGCAGTCTAAACCAGCCAAATGCCCCCATTTTGACGCCTTTTTGTCGCCATCTACTCTCTATACACACGCAGAATGAACGCCGCCTTAATGGACACGGCGCTGGTCAGGCAGGGCCGCTTCCAGTCCATTTTCGGCCACAAACCGGGCCACCGAGTCCGCGTGTCCGATCGCTCCCGACAGGATATCCGCCCGATAGCGGCGCGACCAGATCGTCCGCAGATCGGTTGATAACCGCCACTCCAGGAATGACAACAGCGCTTCCGCGCCCCCGGCAGCCAGCAGCCCGGACGAATGAAAGGCACGTTCCGTAGCGGCGCGATCGTAGGCGACACGCTGAATCTCTGCCGTCGCGCCAGACCGTCCCCAACCCAGGCGCGCATACGAAGAGCGCCCGTCGCCATCGCCCGGCCACCCCACCGCGCCGGAGTTGACGAGCAGCGTCCCGTCGATCTGGCGGATGTCCGGTAAATGCGTATGGGCCACCAGAAAGATGGCCGCCTCCCGGTCGATCATCCCCCGCACCTTCTCCTCTGAAGCGTCCGGGTAGATGCCCACTCGATCGCCAAGCATCGACGCATGCCGGGCCGCCACAATCCCTGCACCGGGCAGATCGGTCTGCCAGGCGGTGGGCAGCGCAGCCAGCGCGCCGATTTCATCCTGCAAATGACCGTAGGTCCAGTGACTGAGCCGGATCAGGTCATAGGCCGGCCCTTCCCGTGGCGGCTGTCCGGTCGCCCACTCCATGACGTAGACCTCGTGATTCCCCGCCAGAACCGTCCAACCATCCCGCTGCCCGCGCTCGCGGACATACGCCCAGCAACGGGCGCTCTCCGGCCCGCTGTTGACGACGTCGCCGTTGACCAGCACGTGGTCAGGCTCCCAGCGGTCAATGTCGGCCGCCACCGCCTCCAGCGCGGGCCAATTGCCATGAATATCCGACAGCACTGCAACTTTCATTAGAGATAGAGGAATGGGCCGGGGGAACCAGCTACCCGGCGCGGGACTGCCACCACGGCGGCCGCTTCTCCAGAAAGGCACTCATCCCTTCGCGTCCTTCGTCGCTGGCTCGCCGTTCAGCAATCAGATTGGCTGTGAAGGCGCGCACCGCATCCGGGCTCTGGTAGGCGACGGCGCGAATCAGCCGCTTGGCGGCCGCCTGGGCGCCCGGCGCACATTGCAGCAGGTGCTCCACCCGGTTGGCCATGACCTCATCCAACTCGTCCGGCGGCGTTACATGCTGCACCAATCCGGCCTGCTGCGCCCGACCGGCGTCAAAGCGCTCCCCGGTCAGGAATAGTTCGCGGGCCTGGGCCGGGCCAATCTTGGCCAGCACAAACGGCGATATGACGGCGGGAACAATCCCCAGGCGCGTCTCGCTGAAGGCAAAGATCGCCCGGTCGACCGCCACGACAATGTCACAGCAGCTGATAAGCCCTGCCCCGCCGCCGATGGCCGCCCCGTTGACACGGGCCACGGTCGGCTGCGGACATTCGTCCACCGCCAGCATCAGGTCAAAGATCGCCTCGCCGTCGGCCACATTCTCGTCATACGAGTAGTCGGCTGCCGCCCGCATCGCGCCCAGGTCGGCCCCGGCGCAAAATGAACGGCCGCTGCCGGTCAGCACCACCACGCGCACATCGTCCCGCTCCGCCAGCGAGCGAAACAGGGTGGTCAGGTCAGTCACCATGTCCGGCGTCAGCGCATTGTGGCTGTCCGGCCGATTGAGCCGCACAGTCAATACGCCATCGGTCAGGTCGCTGAGTATTGCGTCGTCGTTCATTGGGAAATCCGCCTCCTCGCTCATGCAGCGTCGCACAAAAAAACGGCCCTCCGATTGTAACCAATCGGGAGGGCCGCTGCGATTACGTTTACCGCCAGCCCGTCACCGGGCGTTGCGGGCTAGAGCGTCGCGTCGACTGGAGCCGGCTCAGGACTGGGCACGGGCGCGTCGGTCACACTGCCGTTACTCACCGGTTGGTCGTTCATCAGCTGCTCGAAATGCGTCCGGTCCAGCGTCTCGACTTCCATGAGGGTCGTCGACAGGTTGACCATCCGGTCGTGGTTCTCGCGGATGATTTCCAGAGCGCGGCCATAGTTGGTTTCGAGAATCGTCTTGACCTCGTTGTCGATCGTCTGAGCAGCTTCCTCGCTGTAGTCACGACCACCGCCGCCGAAGTAACCCATCTCGCGGCCCACGAAGGGGCTGGACGCTCCACCGCCATAGGTCGGCAGGCCGAGCTTGTCGGACATGCCATACTCCATGACCATGGCCCGCGCCAGGCGTGTCGCCTGCTGCAGGTCGGCCGCTGCCCCGGTCGTGATCCGGCCGAAGAAGATCTCTTCCGCCGCCCGACCACCCAGAGCCATCGCGATCTGGTCCTCAAAGAACTCACGGCTGTGGACCGCACGATCCTCGGGCAGCGACATCACGAACCCGCCCGCGCGGCCGCGCGGCACAATCGTGATCTTCTGCACGGGATCCGTCTGTGTCAGGAAGAAACTCACAACCGCATGGCCCGCCTCGTGGTAGGCCACCGTCATCTTGTCATCTTCCGTCATGACCCGGCTCATCCTCTCCGGCCCCATGACCACCCGGTCAAAGGCGTCCTGGAACTCCGGCAAGTTGATCACCCGCTTGCTGCGCCGGGCGGCAAAGATGGCTGCCTCATTGATCAGGTTCTCCAGATCAGCACCGGAGAAACCGGCCGTCAGGCGGGAGATATCCTTGAACTGCACGTCGCTGCCAATTGGCTTGCCCCGCGCATGGACCTGCAAGATCTTCTCGCGGCCCGCCACGTCCGGCAAATCGACGAACACTTTGCGGTCGAACCGACCGGGACGTAACAGCGCCGGGTCCAGAATGTCAGCCCGGTTGGTCGCGGCGATAACGATGACGTTCGTCTCGTTGTCGAAGCCGTCCATCTCGACCAGAATCTGGTTCAATGTCTGCTCGCGCTCATCATGACCGCCGCCCATGCCGGCGCCACGCTGGCGGCCGACCGCGTCGATCTCGTCGACAAAGACGATGGAAGGAGCGGCCTGCTTCGCTTTCTCAAAGAGATCGCGTACCCGGCTGGCGCCCACGCCAACGAACATCTCGACAAACTCGGAACCTGAAATATGGAAGAACGGCACGCCGGCCTCGCCGGCCACAGCACGCGCCAACAGCGTCTTGCCGGTGCCCGGAGGGCCAACCATCAGCACGCCCTTGGGAATGCGCGCGCCAACCTGAACGAACTTCTCAGGCTCGCGCAGGAACTGGACCACTTCGGCCAGCTCCATCTTCGCCTCTTCCACACCAGCCACGTCATCAAATGTGACCGTCGGCCGGTTGGCATCGTTGAGATTCTTGGCCTTACTGCGGCCGAAGCCGAAGATATTGTTGCCACCCCCGCCCTGCATCTGACGAAAACCGCGTGTGAACAGCCAGAATATCAATAACAGCGGCCCTACAAAGATAAGGATGCTGAACAAGTTATTCCAGAGCGATTGGTCACGCACAGTCAATATCTGATCCAGTTCGGCGGCCGTAAGACCGTAGAACTCAAACGTTTCAATCAGGCCGTCGGACGGCGCCTTGTTCGCACTGAAAGACTGTTCATCGTCCAGCACAATCGTCAGGCGTTCGCCGCTAACCGTCAGTTCCGACACGTCGCCAGCCAAAATGTAGTCGGCCATCTCTTGCAGCGTGATTTGCTCCGGGCCGCTGAAACGGCCGCTGAGCCACAACTGAACGCCCAGAATGACTGCAAAGATCGTCAGAATCCACACCCAGGTTGGTATATTGGGGCGGTTCTCGTTGGGTTGTTCATCCATAAGTTGTCTCCATGGTCAGAAGAGGCACGGGGGGCTGAACACCTGCTGTGTCGGTCATCCGTGCGCTGCAAACGGGCAGATTGGGCAGGCGCGTGCGTGGCAGTTGCACAGCCGGTGAACCCATTTTGTTCTGAAGGTACATTTGTAAAATCTCTTCGGTGCTTTTCAGCATCCCTATACCTTACTAACGTTGTGTTGGATAAGTGTAAACACGCCCTTTCCATTCACAATTGTCTTAACCAATAAGACGCTGTCGTGCCCGTTGCAGAAAACAGCGTCGTCTCTTCATTGTACGCCGTTCCCGGTCGGGATTCAAACCACGACACCAGCTTCTTAGGTAAATTCACCCAATCACCACCCAGATGCCCGCCGCCGCACATAGCGGTATGATTGCCGGCAGGCTGCGGCCCGACCGCACCAGAAACCACACCGGGCGACCCCGTCGCTCCGGAAGGAGCACAACGACGCGATGATGGATTTGAACGAGACATTGGCCACGGCCGTCAGCATTGCCAGAGACGCCGGCGCCTTGCTGATGGAAGGGTTCCTGCAAGACAAGGCGATTGACCACAAGTCATCGGATGTCGACCTGGTGACCAAGTATGACCACGCGTCCGAAGCGCTCATCGCCTCGCGGCTCCACGCCGCCTTTCCCGGGCATGGCCTGCTGGGTGAAGAAGGGACGAACAGCGATCCCGACGCTCGCTACGCCTGGCATATCGACCCGCTCGACGGCACTAACAACTACGCCCACAACTTCCCCGTCTTCTGCGTCTCGCTGGGGCTGTATGAAGCCACCACGCCGCTTCTGGCCGTCATCTACAATCCGGTACTCGATGAGTGCTTCACCGCCATCGCCGGACAGGGCGCCCATGTGACCACCTCCGCCGGCCAGCGGCCGCTGCGAGTCAGCGAACAAACCGATCTCCAGGCAAGCCTCCTGGCCACCGGCTTTCCTTATGACCGACAGACCAGCCCGGCCAACAACCTGAACTTCGTGGCCGAATTCCTGCCGCGCTCGCTCGGACTGCGCCGCGCCGGCTCGGCCGCCATGGATATGGCCTACCTTGCCGCGGGCCGCCTGGACGGCTACTGGGAGCAGAAGCTGCACAGCTGGGACATGGCCGCCGGTATATTGCTGGTGCTGGAAGCCGGGGGCACGGTCACCCGGATGGACGGCGCTCCGATTGCCCTGCACCACCAACAGCAGCTCCATGTTCTGGCCAGCAACGGCCGTATCCACGACCAAATGCTGGCCGTCATCGCCGCCACACCGCCACCGGCTCCGGCCCCCTGACCGGCGCCTGGAAACCGGGTTTCTATGCAGTTACAACCTCTTTCCGGGGCGGCGGGCATGGAACCCGGTTTCCTGGAACCAGGTCGCAGTAGCCCGGACAAACAGTTGAGCGTTCGCGCCAACTGGCTTATGATGGAGTGACCATGCAGCCGGTGAAGACAGGCTTTTCCAGCGAGATGGCCACCGCGGTCTGGCATACATTTATGCAGACCGGGACCACCTCGGCCGCCTCCGACCAGCCGGATCCTTTGGTGCTGCAATCGTGGCGTCGCTGCATCTCCCGCTTCAATCCCTACGCCCAGCCGCGCATGGGCGCCATCAGCGCTCCGGCACTGCGGTCCATCCTGCGTGGACAACAGGAACTCATCACCATCGCCGCCCCGTTCATGGAGGACATCCACCAGTTCACCGAAGGCTCCCACTATGTGGTGACGCTCAGCGACGGTGCGGCCTGCCTCCTGGCCATTGGCGGCGACCCGGAAGCGGCCGACTGGCTGGCCGAGTTTGGTGTGGTGCGCGGCGCGTACTGGGCCGAAGACAGCGCCGGCACCAACGCGCTGGGGCTGGTGCTCTCAGAGGCGATGCCGGTGCAGGTCGTTGGCGCGGAGCACTTCTTCCACCACTTCCACCCGCTGGTGACCACCGCGGCGCCCATCCACGACGTGCGCGGACGCATCATCGGCACGCTGGGCATGATCGGCCCGGCAGAAACCGTGACGTCCCATACGCTGGGACTGGTTATGGCCGCCGCCCGAGCCATCAGCAACCAGCTCCATGCCGACTGGTATCTGCAGCAGACAAACCGCCATCTGGGCGAGGTCAACACCATCCTGGGCACAATCGCCGAAGGGATTATCGTCTGGAACAGCTTTGGGGAGATCAGCCATGTGAACCAGCAGGCCGGGCGCATTCTCGGAATAACGCCGCGCACCGTCGTCGGCCGTCCGATGAACGAAGCTCTGACCCTGCCCGCCGAACTGACCCAGAGCATTTTGCATGGCGACGAGCTGCATGACGAAGAGATGGCCTTCCATGTTGATGATCGAACCGTTCGCTGTCTGGTCACCCTTCGCTCGGTGGACGGTCAGGCAGGCCAGCCGGGCAGTTTCGTCGCCCTGCTCAACCCGGTCGAACACGTGCGCCAGTTGGCCCAGCAGCAGTACGGCTCGCAATCCAGCCTGACGATCGACGACGTCCAGGCGGCGTCCTCCTCCATGCGCCAGATCGTTCGTCAGGCGCGAACCGCTGCCCGCGGCACCGCGCCGGTGCTCATCCGGGGCGAAGGCGGCGTGGGCAAGAACCTGCTGGCCCGGGCCATCCACAACGACGGGCCGCGCAATGAGCGGCCTTTCATCGACATCAACTGCCGCGCCATTCCCCACGAACTGATGGCCCGGGAGATTTTGGGCCAGGAGCGGGACGCCAACACCAACGGCCAGCCCAGCAAGTTCGAACTGGCCGACGGCGGCACGCTGCTGCTGGACGAAATCGAGAGCCTCTCGCTGGAGATCCAGGCGGCACTGCTCCACATCATCGAAACGCGCCACGTCTTGCGGCTGGGCAGCTCCCGCACCATCCCGGTGGACGTGCGCATCATCGCCGCAACCACGGCCGATCTCGAAGCGCTGGTGGCCCAGGGCAGCTTCCTGCCCCATCTCTACTATCGCTTCGGCGTCTTTCATATGGAGATACAGCCGCTGCGAGAACGGACCGAAGACATTCCGCTGCTGGCCGAGCGCTTTCTGGCGCATGCGCACGGAGCGGGAAACCCGCGCCAAATGGCTGAGCGATGACGCCGCCACCATCCTCCACCGCTACCCGTGGCCCGGAAACGTGCGCGAACTGGAGAGCGTCCTCGAACGCGCCCTGACCCAGAATCAGCATGACATCATTCAGGCGGCCGATCTGCCGGACTTCGTACGGAACGGGCTGTCGCTCTCGCCCAACAGCCCGCTGGCCCAGACCGTCCTGTCGGTCACGGAGGCCGAGCGCGAGGCGATCTTGCGGGCCGGTTGGGCCTGCCAGGGTCGCGTCACCGACATGGCGCGCCTGCTTGGGGATCGGCCGTTCCACCCTGTGGCGCAAGATGAAACGCCACGAAATCTCCCCCGCACGCTTCAAATCCTGAGCCACACCGGCAGACCCTGTTTCAATGTGAACCATTTCCAGCTTCCTGATGTTTCATATTGAAACATTATTGCCCTTCGTATTGACCTTGCTCATCCAGCGCTTATTATGGAACCTGTGTGTTTTGCACAGGTCAGGCCTGCGCTGTTTAGCTACTCTGTACAGCCTGCTGGCCGATTTTCCACGGAACTGTGTCTCGTCAAACGCTTGTTGGACGCCTGAGGCTGGTTATTCCATGACTAATCCCTCTTTTCGGTCAATTGAACAGACAACTTGTCCAACCAGCACCCTTGTGGAGATAAGGAGGTAGGCGCTATCGAGGATACTCCCGCGCAGGTCAGACATGATTGGTGTGAGCACGCGACTTCAACCCTGAGTGGACCGTGCCACAGCGGAACCATTTCAAATGTTTTCTACGCAGTGAAAGGAGAGAAAAATGGAAGCTTATATTGCTGAACTGATTGGTACCATGATCCTCATCATCCTTGGTGACGGTGTGGTCGCCAACGTAGTCCTTGGCAAAACGAAAGGTAACAACTCCGGCTGGATCGTCATCACCACTGGCTGGGGTCTCGCCGTCTTTGTCGCCGTCTTCATTGTCGGCGCCATCAGCGGCGCGCACATTAATCCGGCGGTTACGATCGGTTTGGCGGTCGCGGGCGACTTCCCGTGGGCCGAAGTTCCGGGCTACATCATCGCCCAGCTTATCGGCGCCTTCATCGGTGCGATCGTCGTCTGGCTGGCCTACTTCCAGCACTTTGGCGAAACGGCCGATCCCGGCTCCAAGCTGGCGGTCTTCTCGACCGGCCCCGCCATTCGCAACCCGCTCTGGAACCTGATAACAGAAGCTATCGGCACATTCGTCCTGATGTTCGGCGTCTTCAACATCCGCGGCGCCGTCATGGGCACCGAAGAGATTGGCCTCGGCGCATTGGGCGCCATTCCGGTCGCCTTCCTTGTCTGGGGCATCGGCCTCTCGCTTGGTGGCCCGACAGGATACGCCATTAACCCGGCCCGTGACCTGGGCCCCCGTATTGCCCACGCCATCCTGCCTATCCCGGGCAAGGGCGGCTCCGACTGGGGCTATTCGTGGATTCCGATCGTCGGCCCCATCATCGGCGCCGTGCTTGCTGCCTTGCTGCAAATGGCGCTGGGTTGGTAAGCTGATTCCGTTTAATCTCACCGGCTCCGGCCCTGTTATATAGCCGGGCCGGAGCCGGCGAGACCTACGTAACGAGGAGCAATCGATGAAAAAGCTAATTAATGACGTTGATGATGTTGTTCGGGAGCAGTTAGCGGGCATGGCAGTCGCTCACCCCGATCTGCTGAAGGTCCACATTGACCCGCACTACATCGTCCGGGCCGACGCGCCAGTCACTGGCAAAGTCGCCCTCGTCTCCGGTGGCGGCAGCGGCCACGAGCCGATGCACGGCGGATTCGTCGGCATGGGCATGCTCGACGGCGCCTGCCCCGGCGAGGTCTTTACCTCCCCCACCCCGGACCAGATGTACGAAGCAGCCAAAGCCGTCGACGGCGGCGCGGGCGTGCTCTTCCTGGTCAAGAACTACACTGGCGACGTGCTCAACTTCGAGACGGCCGCCGAAATGGCCGCCGCCGAAGGCATTGCCGTGCAGAGCATTCTGATCGACGATGACGTCGCCGTGAAGGACAGCCTTTACACCGCCGGTCGTCGCGGCGTCGGCACCACCGTGCTGGCCGAGAAGATCGTGGGTGGCGCAGCCGAAGATGGCTACGACCTGGAGCAGTGCGCCGACCTGGCCCGCAAGGTCAATATGTACGGCCGCACGATGGGCGTGGCCCTGACCTCCTGCACCGTTCCCGCCGCAGGCAAGCCGACCTTTGATCTGGGCGAAGATGAAATCGAAATCGGTATCGGTATCCACGGCGAACCCGGCCAGAAGCGCATGCCGATGGCCACCGTGGACGAGATCACCGAGATGATGGTCAATGAAATTCTGACCGACCCGGCCTACACGCGCACCGTGCGCGAGTGGAATGGCGAAGACAGCACGTGGGTCGAGGTCGACCTGACGGATGCTCCCTTTGCCGAGGGCGACGATGTCATCCTGTTCGTCAACAGCATGGGCGGCACCCCCGTCTCCGAGCTGTACGCAGCTTATCGCAAGCTGTGGAGGTCTGCGAAGATTTCGGCGTCAACGTCGTACGCAACCTGATCGGCCCCTACATCACCTCGCTGGAGATGCAGGGCATGTCGATCACCATCCTGAAAGCCGACGATGAGATCCTGAAGTACTGGGACGCGCCGGTAAACACGCCCGGTCTGCGCTGGGGCGTTTAAGTTAACACATTTCAGATTTTCGAGAATCAACCAGCAGCCACCGCGCAGCTGCGCGGTGGCTGCTGGATAACACCTGTGCTGGGTGGACACGTTTTCAAACGATTGCAGAGGGAGAGAGTCTAGCACCATGACTGTAAGCAAAGACCAGGTAGTCCAGTGGCTGGAAGACACGACCGTAGTCCTGAAGGAAAACAAAGCGTATCTGACGGAGCTTGACTCCGCCATTGGCGACGCAGACCACGGCATCAATATGGACCGCGGCTTCAGCAAAGTCATCGAGAAGCTACCCACTGTCATCGATAAAGATATCGGCAATATTCTAAAGACAGTAGGGATGACGCTGATCTCCAGCGTGGGCGGCGCGGCAGGCCCTCTCTACGGCACCTTTTACATGCGCAGCGGCATGGCCGCCGATGCCAAAGAAGAGCTGACTGATCAGGACGTTGTCGATGTCCTGCAAGCTGGTGTCGATGGCCTTATCCAACGCGGCCGAGCCCAACTGGGCGACAAGACCATGGTCGACGTCTGGCTCCCTTCGCTCGACACGCTGCGCGACGCTGTTGCCGGCGGCCAGTCTATTGAAGACGCTCTGACGGCCACAACCGAAACAGCCGAACAGGCGATGAAGGACACCATTCCCATGCAGGCCAAGAAAGGCCGGGCCAGCTACCTGGGCGAGCGCAGCATTGGCCACCAGGATCCCGGGTGCGACCTCTTCCTATCTCATTATCAACGAACTGAAGAAGGTCGTCGGGTAGAACAGTAACAGGGCACACGTTGCCCCACTATTTCAAAGTAGAGCGCCGCGTTATCGCGGCCACAACAGCGCAAATGCGCATAAGGAGTTGTAAACATGGCAGATTATGTTGCCGCATTGACCAGGGTACGACCAGTACTCGCTGTATGATTTTCAACCACGCCGGCTTGCCGGTGGGCGCTTCCCAGATGGAGCACGAGCAAATCTATCCGCAGGCCGGATGGGTCGAGCACGACGCGATGGAGATCTGGGCCCGCACGCAAGATGTCATCAAGGGCGCCATGAAGAACGCCGGCATCACCGCCGCCGATCTGGCCGCCGTCGGCGTCACCAACCAGCGCGAAACGACCGTGGTCTGGGACAAGAACACCGGCAAGCCGTACCACAACGCCATCGTCTGGCAGGACACCCGCACCGACAAGCTCATCAAGGAGCTGGAAGGCAGCGTAGGCCAGAACCGGTTCCGCGACAAGGTCGGCCTGCCGCTGGCCACCTACTTCTCCGGCCCCAAAGTGCGCTGGATGCTCGATAACGTCCCCGGCCTGCGCGAAGCGGCCGAAAAGGGCGACGCCGTCTTTGGCAACATCGACACCTGGGTCATCTGGAATCTGACCGGCGGCCCGAAGGGCGGCGCCCACGTCACCGACGTGACCAACGCCAGCCGCACGATGCTCATGAACCTGGACACCCTCAACTGGTCGGAATCGATCACCGAAACGATGGGCATCCCCAAGAGCATGCTGCCGGAGATCATGCCCTCGTCGGCCGTCTACGGCTACACGCTGGAAGACGGCCCGTTTGGCGGCAAGATCCCGGTAGCCGGCGACCTGGGCGACCAGCAAGCGGCCACCGTCGGCCAGGCAGCTGCTTCAGCCCCGGCGAGGCGAAGAACACCTACGGCACCGGCTGCTTCATGATCCTGAACACCGGCACCGAGATCGTCCCCTCCAAGAGCGGCCTGCTGACGACCGTCTGCTACAAGTTCGGCGACAAGCCCGCCGTCTACGCGCTGGAAGGCTCCATCGCCATCACCGGCGCGCTGGTCCAGTGGCTGCGCGACAACCTCGACATGTTCGACTACGCGCCGCACATTGAGGATTATGCCAAGGCGTGTCGAGGACAACGGTGGCGTCTACTTCGTGCCCGGCCTTCTCCGGCCTGTTCGCTCCGTACTGGCGTTCCGACGCCCGCGGCGCCATCGTCGGCCTGACCCGCTACGTCAACAAGGGCCACATCGCCCGCGCCGCGCTGGAAGCGACCGCTTACCAGACGCGCGAAGTGCTCGACGCCATGAACGCCGACTCCGGCGTCGATCTGACGGCGCTCAAGGTTGACGGCGGCATGGTCTACAACGACACCCTGATGCAGTTCCAGGCTGACGTCCTCGGCGTGCCGGTCATCCGTCCGGTTGTGGCCGAGACGACCGCGCTCGGCGCGGCCTACGCGGCCGGTCTGGCTGTCGGGTTCTGGGAGACAGAGCAGGACATCCGCGACAACTGGGCCATGGACAAGACGTGGGAACCGGATCTGGATAGCCCGGCCGCGACCGAGAACTACCGCATGTGGAAGAAGGCCGTCACCCGCACGTTCGACTGGGTCGAATAAGCAAAGGGAATGAGGCTAATCTGACACAGTGGCAGCCAGATCGCTGCCCACCGGCCATCTTAGACCCACCAGGGATCGGGACAGTGACGCGGGTCCAAACGGATTGCCACTGACCGGTCCCTGGTTCGTATTCCGGGCCAGGGCGGGCAGCTTGCTACGAGCGATTGATCGCTTAAACGAGGACGATGATGGCACCCTTTCATGCAGTGATCATTGGTGGAGGCGGCACAGGCGCCGCAGTCGCCCATGATTTGACGCTGCGTGGCATCCGCGTGACGCTCGTGGAGCGCGGCGAGCTGACGTCCGGCACGACCGGCCGGCACCACGGCCTGCTCCACAGCGGCGCGCGCTATGCCGTCAAAGACAAAGAATCAGCCATAGAGTGCATTGAAGAGAATATGATCTTGCGGCGCATCGCCCCCGGTTCGTTTGAACTGAACGATGGGCTGTTCGTCGCCATTACGGAAGAAGACCTGGCCTACAGCCACGACCTCATCGAGGGCTGCCAGGATTGCGGCATCCCCGTGCGTCGCCTGACCAGGGAACAGAGTCTGGCACTGGAACCGAATCTGAACCCCAAGTTACTGATGTCGGTGCAGGTTCCCGACGCCACCATGGACGCCATGCGCATGCCGCTGCGCTTCTTCGCCACCGCCAAACACAACGGGGCCGACATCAGACCGTTCACCGAAGTGGTCGACTTCATCAAGCGTGGCGACACCGTCAGCGCCATTCGTGTGCGCGACCACGCCAGCGGCAACGAGTACGAAATTGGCGGCGACATTTTCATCAACGCCACCGGTCCCTGGAGCGGCAAGATTGCCGACATGGTCGGCGTCGATGTGCCCATTCGGCCGTCGCCCGGCGTCATGCTCGCCGTGCGTGGTCGTCTGTCGAACATGGTCATCAACCGGCTCCACGCGTCCGGCGACGGCGACATTATTGTGCCGCAGCGCGGCCTGTCGGTCGTCGGCACCAGTTCCTGGGTCGTGGAGGACCCGGACAACCTGGGCCTGCCGGAAGACCACATTCGAGATGATGTACGACGAAGGCGCCGCCCTGATCCCGCTGGTCAAGGAAGTGCCGTTCCGCGCGGTCTGGTCGGCCGCCCGACCGCTCATTGGCCCGCGCGGCGCCGACACCGGCCGCGAACTAAGCCGGACGTTTAAATGTTTTGACCACGTTGATGAAGGCGTACAGGGCATGGTCACGATTACCGGTGGCAAGGCGACCACGCTGCGCGGCATGGCCGAAACGACGGCCGATGTCGTGGTCAAGAAACTGGGACTGGATGAAGCCTGTCGCACGCGCGACGTGGTGCTGCTGCCGCACACGGCCTACTACGCCCAATGAGGTCTTGCTATGCCACAGAAAACGATTGATTTTAAAGTATTGCGCTACGCCCAGGGCCAGTCGAAACCGCCCTACTTCCAGACATTCTCCACCGAAGTGGATGAGAACACGACCGTTCTGGTCGCGCTGACCGACATCCGGCGCGAACAGGACCACACCCTCTCGCTGCGCCACTCCTGCCACCACGCCAGCTGCGGCACATGCGGCATGCGCATCAACGGTCGCGAGGAGCTGGCCTGCGTGGTTCGCGTGCTGGACCTGGGCACGTCGACGGTCGTCGTCGAACCGATTCAGAACAACCCGATTCTGACCGACCTGGTCGTCAACATGGCGCCCTTCTACGACCGCTTCAACGTGACCCTGATGCCGCTGATTCGCGAGTGTGAATTCTTGCCGGAGGCCGAGGTGGCAGAAGGCATCGAAGATTACACGCGCTATGAGAACTGTATCGAGTGCGGCCTGTGCGTCTCGGCCTGCCCGGTCATGGGCACCGATCCCGAATACCTGGGCCCGGCGGCCCTGGCGGCCGTCCATCGCGTGACGGTCGAGCCGCGCGGCGTCGATTCGCAGCAGCTCCTGGACTGGGTGGACAGCGACAACGGCTGTTGGCGCTGCCATGTCGCCTATGAGTGCAGCGAAGTCTGCCCGTCAGATGTCGACCCGGCCGGAGCCATCATGGCTTTGCGCCGGCAGTTAACCCGGCGGCGCTTCCGAATCTTCGGCAACTGATTCGTTGCTTGTGAGGAGACAGCTATCATGCAAACTGTTAAACCAACATCTGACCCCGCCCGGCCCAAGCAGCCGCTCAAATCCTGGTTCGATGTCCGCAATCGGAACGTCGGCACGTGGGCGTTTGCGCTCAACCGGCTGACCGGCATCGGCCTTACGATCTACCTGTTTCTCCATCTGGCCGTACTCAGCGTCTTGCTGCAAGGAGAGGCCGGCTGGGACAACTTCGTCGCCATTGCCAAAAGCCCCTTATTTCTGACGCTGGACGTGATCCTGTTGTTCGGCATCCTGTTTCATGGCCTGAACGGCATCCGGGTGGCGCTGGTGGGTATGGGGGCGGCCGCCCGCAACCACAAGACGTTGTTCTGGGTGCTCAGCGGCGTCGGGCTGGTGCTCTTCGTCGTAGGCGCCTACCTGATCTACTTCGGCTAAGAGGAGCGAATCATGCAAAGTACAGTTTCCACGCCCACGCTGGCCGACATGGCCAACAAGCGCGATCGCTCCGGCTCATTGTGGCTGGTGCAGGCGTTCTCCGGGCTGCTGCTCGTCCTCATTCTGGGCCTGCACATGGTCGCCCATCATTTCGTCGTCGAGGGCGGGCTGCGCAACTATCAGCAAGTGCTCGACTACGTGGCCAACCCGGCCATCTTCGTCACCGAGATCGCCTTCGTCATCCTGGCCATCAGCCACGGTTTGCTGGGCGTCCGGGCCATCCTGTTCGACCTGCGACCCAGCCCCGGCGCGCGCAGCGCCATCAACTGGGGCCTGGCCATCTTTGGCGCCGGCACGATCATCTATGGAGTCTGGTTGGCAATCGCCCTGCAGCAGCTTGCCACCTGACCCGGGAAACGGTTCAATTGACCCTTATGACCAAAAACAGCAAACAGAAACCCGCTAGCGCGACAGAAGACAGTAGCTCAGCCTCAATGGACTGGCGGCCGTGGGTGATCCGCGCCGTCCTGCTCTCGGTGCTGGTCTTTGGATTTGTGTCCTGGCGGCTCCAACCCGTTGTCGGCAACTCGGCCTATCTGTGGGCCTTGCTGCTGTCCAGCTTCATCGTGGCCTGGCTAGGAGTGAGCTATTACCTTCTCAACCGTTAGCGCACCGTTGGCAGGCGGCCGCTTCACCGCCCATGAGTGGGAACGCATGTGGGCCGCCTATGACGACGCAACCTACGCCGACGTGCTCGGCCACATCGACCCCGGCTCAGTCGTCCTCGACATCGGAGCCGGAGACATGCGGCTGGCCTGCCGGATGGCGGAGCGGGCGCGGCTTGTGTTCGCCCTGGAGCTTGATCCGTCGCGCTTCGCCGGGCGGCCGCTGCCGGCCAACGTCCGGGCGCTGGCGGTCGACGCCCGAAGCTGGCCCTTCCCCGCCGGCGTGGACACGACCGTCCTGCTCATGCGTCACTGCACCCACACCGGCCTCTACATCAACAAGCTGGTCGCAGCGGGCTGCCGCCGGCTCGTTACCAACGCCCGCTGGGGCCTGAGCGTCGAATGCATCGACTTGCAGAAACCGCCCCAGCCATTTGCCACCCTGGCGCTGGGCTGGTACGCCTGTCGCTGTGGCGCCGCCGGATTCCGCGAGGGGCCAGCCACAGAACTCAACTCTCAACTCATCGAACAGGTCCACGAAGTAGCGACCTGTCCAAAGTGTGAACCCTATGGTCGGCATCGTAATCGTCTCACATAGTGCCCAGTTGGCAGATGGGGTCGTGGAGCTGGCGCTCCAGATGGCCCAGAATCAGGTCGCCGTCGTCGCCGCCGGTGGAATGGATGATCCCGACAACCCGATCGGCACCGACCCGATGAAGGTTATGGCCGCCATCGAGTCCGTCTACAGCGAAGACGGTGTCGTGGTGCTGATGGATTTGGGCAGCGCCCTGCTCAGCACGGAAATGGCGCTGGAGTTTCTGCTGCCGGAGCAGCAGGCCAATATCCACCTCTCCGCTGCCCCGCTGACAGAAGGGGCTGTGGCGGCCGTCGTCCAGGCGTCGGTGGGCGGCAGCGTCGAAGCGGTGCTGGCAGAAGCCAACAGCGCCCTGGCCAGCAAGCAGGAGCATCTGGGCCAGACCGTCTCTGCGGCCGCCGAGGCAGCACCGGACGCAAAACCACCGGCCCCAGCGCCCGATATTACCCTGACTATCCGCAATCCGCAGGGGCTCCACGCCCGTCCGGCCGCCCAGTTCGTCAGCGTGGCCAACCGGTTTGCGGCCGCCATCACCGTCACGAAAGGGGACAAGCAGGCCAACGCCAAAAGCATCAACCAGGTCGCCACGCTCGGCGCGCGGCAAGGGGACGTAATCGGCGTGCAGGCCAGCGGCAATGATGCCGCCGAGGCCCTGGCCGCCATCGAGGCCCTGGCCGCCGATGACTTTGGCGAAAGCGTAACGGATGCCCCCGCCGCCACTCCCGCGGCCGCTTCACTTGAGCCTCCGTCGGTGACAGATGCCGATGGCGCAATCACCGGAATCGCCGCCTCCCCCGGCGTTGCCGTTGGCCCGGCTGCGCTGTACCGGCCGCGCGTCCCGGACGTGGCGCTGCGCACCATCACGGATCCGGAGGCCGAATGGGACCGTCTGTCCACGGCCATCGCCGCCGCCATCGAAGAGATCGACCAGCTCTACGAGACGGCAGTCGTCCAGGTCGGTCGCGAGGAAGCGGCCATCTTTGAGGCCCACCGACTCTTCCTCCAGGACCCGGCGCTCGTCGATGCGGCCCGCGGCCGTCTGTCCGAGCAGCTGATCAATGCCGAGGCGGCGTGGCAGCAGGAGATCGAGGCCATGGCCGCGACCTATCGCGCCCTGGACGACGCCTACATGCAGGCGCGAGCGGCCGACATCAGCGACGTCGGGCGGCGCGTCTTGCGCCAGCTCCTGGGCGAAGCACCCCCCACCCTCACCTTTGCCGAACCATCGATTCTCATCGCCTCCGACCTGACACCATCCGACACAGCCCAACTGAATCCGGAGCAGGTGCTGGGCATCTGCACCGAGCTGGGTGGGGCCACCGCCCACAGCGCAATCCTGGCGCGGGCGCTGGGCATCCCTGCTGTCGTAGGCGCCGGACAAGCCATCTGGGAGACAACCGACGGCACGCTGATCGCCATAGACGGTAACCGGGGCCGCATCTGGCTTGAACCCGGCGAGCAGCAGGCAGCTGCGCTCCAGGCCGAGCGAGAAGCGTGGCAGGAGCGGCAGCGCCAGGCCAAGGCAGCCGGCCAGGCGCCCGCCGTCACACAGGACGGACGCACCGTTGAGATCGCCGCCAATGTCGGCGGGCCAAACGATGTACCCATTGCCCTGGAGTTTGGCGCGGAAGGTGTGGGCCTGTTCCGCACCGAGTTTCTGTTTATGGACCGGAACAGCGCTCCAACCGAAGAGGAGCAGCTAACCGCCTACCGCGACGCCGCAGCCCAAATGGGCGAACGGCCGCTTGTCATCCGCACCCTGGATGTGGGCGGCGACAAACCGCTCCCTTATCTGGAGCTGAGCGAGGAAGCGAACCCGTTTCTCGGCTGGCGCGGCATCCGTTTCTGCCTCGACCGTCCCGACCTGTTCAAGCCACAGCTGCGGGCCATCCTGCGGGCCAGCGTCGACGAAGCGGGCCGGCCCTATCAGGTCAAGATCATGTTCCCCATGGTGGGGACTGTGGCCGAGCTGACGGCCGCTCGCGAGCTGTTGGCCGGCGTGCAGGCCGACCTGCGAACCGAAGGCATCCCGTTCGACGAGGCGATGGAAGTGGGCATCATGATCGAAGTGCCGTCGGCCGTTGTGGTGGCCGACCAACTGGCGCCCCTGGTCGACTTCTTCTCCATCGGCACCAACGACCTGACGCAATACACGATGGCCGCCGACCGGGGCAACGCCAATGTGGCGACGCTGGTGAATGCGCTGCAGCCGGCTGTCTTGCGGATGGTGGACCAGACCGTCAAGGCCGGGCACGCGGCGGGCATCTGGGTCGGTATGTGTGGCGAGCTGGCGGGCAAGCCCGAAGCGACGCCCGTTCTGGTCGGTCTCGGACTGGACGAGTTGAGCATGAGTGCGCCCGCCATTCCGGCGGTTAAGGAAGCGATTCGCAACCTGACCCTGGCCGGCGCAGAGCGCCTGACGGCCGAAGTTCTTGCCGCAAAGACCGCGACAGATGTCGCTAATATTCTGGCCAATAACGCCCCGTCTGCGCTGTAGAAGCTGTTTTCTCTCTACAAACTGACCCTTTCCACCAGCCGCGTCCTGCCCAGGCATGCGGTAGATTTCCGACGAATTTGGATCAGTTTCCTTAACATTTCCGCTCACCCCCTTCCATTCGGCCAAAAGATCCGTTATGATGTCTCTGTTGGTGGCCGGAAAAATCGAATCAGCCGTTACACCATTATTCATAGCCAGAAGCGAGGTACGCAAATGAACTTCCGAATGTTGAAGTCCACGTGTGGCGTACTGGGCACCCTATTACTGGTGCTGGGCGTCATTCTGGGAACACTGGGAATTGGGATTGTCGATTGGGTCGTGATACTCCTGGGAACCTTCCTGCTCACCTATTCCATATTTACAGGTGGCCAGCCCTATTTGTTCGACCAACAGGACACGAAGAGCTAGCTATCCCTTTCATCCACAGGACGTCACGTCCACATAGCCTGCGGCCCCGTGCCCAGGCGCGACCTGACGAGAGCGGCCAATTGGGCTGTTCTCGTCAGTTTGCGTTATTGGGGAAAGTCAGACCTGCGGCAGCAGGCAGCAGGAGGCAGCGAGGGTCCTAGAAATGCGCCTTGCGTTGAGCCTGGCAGCTCACACAGCGCGTCGCATAGGGCAGAATCTCCAGACGACCCGGTGTAATCGGCTCGCCACAATCCACACAAATGCCATACGTCCCGTCGTCAATGCGCAGCAACGCCGCGTCAATTTCGGCGATTTGCTCCATCTCAATGGCCGAGAGCGCCCGATCCCGTTCGCGATCAGCATAATCACCAGCCAGGGCGGTGCGGTCCGGGTTGCGGCCAAGAACACCATCGTGGGCGGTCCCGTTGTGGGCGGCTAGCGCCTCGTCAACATGCCCCTGCAGCTGTTGCTTTTCGGCCAGCAGCAGACGGCGCACGCGATCAAAATCCAGTTCGTTGGTCATGGTTCTACTCTCCCTGATTGGCCCGGCCTGAAGCCATCAAGCCGCTCCGACCCTGGTGTCGGAATGTGGTCATCCGGTTTGAACCAGGACGACGCTTGCAATCCTCACCTAAGATGTGTTGGGTAATGGGCGTACGGGCACGAACCCAGGATTCGTGCTATCAACCTAACCATACCAGAGTCAGCGACTGACCAATAGTGATAGAAAGCACGCTTACACCTGACAAACGTCACCCCTTTGCCAGATGGAGCGAATCAGGGTGTGGGGTTCACCGGGGCCGGGGGAGATGTGGCCGGCGGCGTCGGGGTGGGCGTCGGAGCAGTCTCTGTGCCAACCGTCAGGAAAGTCGTCTGCACCACAATGGTGTCCATGATCAGCTCGCGGCCGATCTCCTCGACAATCTCATTCTGTAACTGGGCCAGGTCGGCATCATCGATCTGCGCCCCAAAATCATAGACGGTGAAGTCAACGTAGACATCGCGCCTTTGGCGGCGGATAGTTAGTTCATTGACCTGTGCCTCAGATGGCGGCCAGTAAGATTCGACAATCGATCGGATCTCTGAGTCCTGGACTGTCTGCCTGTTGCTTTGGATGGTGGCATAGCCTAAAGGAATGGCGATCAGAATGATGGCCAGCAGCGTCATGCGCAAACTATGCCGGGTCTCGTCGTCTCTCTCGGCCTGTGGCGGAGGCCGGAAGCCCAGCAATATGAACGTGACCGCTCCGGCCAACACGATGGCAGCCAGATTGGTGGCGAACAACAGCAGTGAACCGTAGGCAATATCAAACCGAAGCGTGCCCAGGCCAAAGCCAACAACGGCCAACGGCGGAACCAGCGCTACGGCGATGGACACGCCGGGCAACGCTGCGGCCAGTTCAGAGCGGCTGATGGCATAGGCCGCCGCCGCTCCCGACGCCAGGGCGACAAGCAGGTCGATAAGGTTCGGTTGAGTACGGCTCAGTATCTCCGGCGTAGGCTCAAGGGTGAAACCAAACACAAGCAGCACAAGCGTCAACAGGGTGGCCACCGTGATCGCCATAATAGCGCCCCGAATGGCCGCGTCGAGTGCCTGCCGCAGCATGGCCACGTTGCCACGCACAACGCCGTGAGCCAGAGCCATAATCGGGCTCATCAGGGGGGCCACCAGCATGGCGCCAATGATGACGGCGCCGCTGTTCTGCACCAGTCCGAAGAAGGCAATCGACGCCGAAAGAATGATAAGGACGTAGAAGTCGACAGTGGCCCTGGCGCCTCGACGCATCGACAGGTAAACGGCCGACTTCTGGCGCATGTCGATTCGAGGCAAGACGGACGTCAGCCGCATCCAGACACGTCTCAGCCAGAACTCAGCCGTGACCTCCGGGCTCTTGACCACGAGGGCTGGCGTGGCCATCTTTTCTGCTGCTTCAACCGGCATGCCCCCGAACACGGTGTCAGCCATGAGCCCTTCATCCGACATGCCAAGCATGACCAGATCGTACGAGTCGGAGATCGATGTGACATCGTCGACCATATCAGTAATCTGCACCACGTCGGTGGACACATAGCTGCTGTCCGGCATTTTGTCGACTGTGTCCTGCAGCCGGGTTTCCAGGCTAGCCTCCAACGACGGGGTGAGTTTCTGGCGCACCAGGGTGAGAGCGACCACCTCGCCCTGGGTCTCGCTGACCAGGCTCTGTCCCAAACGCAAGGCAGCCGGTGAATGGCCGTAACTTGTCATCGGAGCCATGATGCGGACAGGCCGGGCAGGATACTCACCATGCAGGACCATTACCTCGGACCGACTGAGGCGCACGACCGCTTCAACAACGGTCTCGCCTGCTATGGTCGCCGGCACCTGGGACTCGGGCCAGCCCAGGAGAATCGAGTCCGCCTTTACCTCCCAGGCCGTGGCGTGGATGCCGTCGGCAACAGTTGGAGCCAACCGCACCAACGTCGTGACCGTGACTCCGTCCTCGTCAATGGAACCGATTGCCTGCTGCACTGCTTCTCTTTTGGCAGTGGCCGTTTGCCGCTGCTGGGCGGCCGTCCCTTGCTCCGTGGCCACGACCACAGCCAGAACGAGAACGTCGCCAAACTGGGCCGCGGCGATCTCCCGCCCGGCACGCACGAGCGAACTGGCGCTTGCCGGATTGGAGACACAGACAAGGATGCGATAGGCGCCTTTAGCCGGGATACCTTCAGGTTCCGCCACAATCTCATCGGTCTGGCGCACAGACACGATCGCCTGCCGGGCATAGAGCAAGAAATAGGCCCCGCCAATGAGCAGCCAGGCGCCGGCGACAGTCAGACTGCTGGCGGGCTGCAGCAAGACAATGGTCAGGCTGACCGCTGCGGTGACGACGGGAAACAGCGGCTGGAAGGGCAGCCGGAACAGACGACCGGGCGGCAATACAGTGGCGGAGCGAAAAATGGACGAGGCATGAATCAGGACCGTGGCGCCCATCAGCCCGATCGCCGCCAGGCTGAGGGTCATGTCAAGTGACAGGAATGCGGCAATCGGGATAATCGCCAGGCCAATGACCAAGGGCAGCCAGTTCTGCTCGTTCTGCTTGCCCGTAATCCGCTGGAAAACGGCCGCGGGCAACACGCCATCTTCTGCCAGCTGTCCGGTCAGGCGCACGACCGAAGCCACCGTTTGGTTCAACGCCAGCAGTGCAATTGCCAGAAACAGCCCGCCCAGCACCAACTCCCACAACGGACCAATCGCCTTCGCCAAGGTCAGGAAAGGGGTCAGATCATTGACCGCGAGCTGTGGGTAGCGCAGCAAGGCGAAGCTGAAACCGGCGCCGAGAAGCGCCATGCCAACATAGGGGAGAATCGGGGCCAGAAGCTGCGCACGACTGCCCGGGCGCACAAGGCGCCTGTTCTCCAGGAAGAACGCCACCCCCCACAACCCGACTGCCAGAACGCCGAGTCCACTGATGTCCCCGGACGAGGGCACATAGACGTAGCCCTCAAGGCTGGCGACCGGCCTGATGATCGCCGTTACAACCAGCCCGGCGGCCACAATAATCCCCGACAGCAAGATGAGTGATCGGGTTCGCCAATTGCCGCTGGTGCCCAATAGCTGGTTGGCAACCACCAACAGCAGGAGAAAAACAGCCAGAAACCGGAGATCGACATCATCAATGGCAAAGAAGTCGCTCAGCAGCTGGTTGACGTGCAGTCCCGCTGCCCAGGCGATACTTGCTCCCAGTGCCAGTAACCCGCCCAGCAGCAGCCAGCCGTTCAGGAAACCGAACGGCACGCTGCTGTCAGTCGCCAACAACGAGTAGAGACTGCTCAGGTTTTGCCGGCCCCGAGCGAAAACGACCTCGAGATAGGTCAGGATGATTGGAAGAAAAACCGCCAGGGCGATTATGAAGGCGACCGGCGTCTGGCGGCCGTTGGCTCCAAAGAAGTAGCCGAGGAGGAGCAGAACCACCAGCCCGATCGCCACGACACTGCCAATGGCGCTGGCGCCCCACAGATCCAGATATCCTGCATAGCCAACGTGCTGCGGCTGTTGTCCCGACGGTTCGTCATTCATACGCGTCCAGCATTATGATGACGTATTGTAGGCGATTGTCAATGCGCCGCTTAACCGGGTTTCTCCCGAGTACGGTATCTGCTATTATCCATTGTATTCCAGCATTCAGACCCGAAACTTGTAATCCAGCATGCTGCCAGCCAAAAGCCACAAGCTGTTCGCCCCACACTCCCCTATCGGCTTCCCGGAACGGAGTGCCACCTGATGGCCCAGCGCATCCCGCTCTACGACGACCTGCTGGCGGCCATGACTGCATCGGGCTGTCCGATGTGTCGTGTCCTGGCCGAAAGCAGTGACCGCTACATCAAGACCGTGCTCTATGAGGCGATCACCGATGTGGGCCTGCGCACGGAGCTGCTGGAGTCGCGCGGCTACTGCGCCCGCCACACCGCCCTGCTGGACCGGACCGGCGGCGCCCAGGGCACAGCCGCCATCATGCTCAGTATTCTCAAGACGGTCGACCGGGCGACGGCCGCTGCTGATGTCACCGAAGCGGCCGGGTCCAGGTTGCGCACGCTGACCCGCGCGCTGGAGTCGGCCAGAGGCGAAGCAGCCGGCCAGAAGCTGGCAGACGATCTGGCGCCCAACGTTCCCTGCCCGCTGTGCACCAACGAGGCCGAAATGACCGCCCTGTACGCCAGGACGTTCGTCGACCATCTGGAGCCGGACAGCGACCTGGCCACCGCCTACGCCGCGTCCGACGGCTTGTGCCTGCCCCACTTCCAGACAGTGGCCAGCCACGCACCCACCGGCCCTGTTCTCACCACGCTCGTCGCCACCCAGCGCGAGATCTGGCAGCATCTCATGGAGGAACTGGAAGAGTTCCTGCGCAAGAGCGACCACCGCTTTCGCCATGAGACAATCGGCCCGGAGCGGGATGCGTGGCAGCGGGCGATGGCGGCAGTGGCCGGGGCCTCGGCCAACATCCAGGACAAGTAGTAGCACGTCGCGCGGCCGAACCCCGTCACTTCGTTTCCCTTCTTGCCTGCTGAAAAAAGCGCTCTACACTTGCGTATGCTCACGATACCCAAGAACGCCCCTCCCGCCTTCCACATGCTGTCCAAGCCGACCGGCGCGGTCTGCAATCTCGATTGCAAGTACTGCTTCTTTCTGTCGAAAGAAGAGCTATATCCCGGCAGCCCGTTCCGCATGACCGAGAGCGTCATGGAGACGTACATCCGGCAGCTAATCGAGTCGCACAGCCAGGTGCCAGAGATCAACGTCGCCTGGCAAGGGGGCGAACCCACGCTGATGGGCGTGGACTTCTTCCGCAAGGCTGTCGCTGTGGTGGAAAAGTATCTCAAGCCCGGCCAGACGGCGCTTCACACCATGCAGACCAACGGCACCAAGCTGAATGACGAATGGGGCGCATTCCTGCGGGAACACAACTTCCTGGTCGGCCTGAGCGTCGATGGTCCGCGCGAACTCCACGACGCCTACCGGGTCAACAAAGGGGGCGCCGGCAGCTTCGACCAGGTCATGCACGGCTGGGAGGTTCTGGTCAAGCACGGCGTTGACTTCAACATCCTCTGCACCGTCCACGCCGCCAACCAGGATTATCCTGTCGAGGTCTACCGCTTCTTTCGGGACCAGTTGGGCGCGCAGTTCATCCAGTTCATTCCCATTGTCGAGCGGGCAACCGAGACGCTTCTGCCGCTGGCCAACGTCGGCTGGAGCGAGCGCCCGGGCGGCGAACGGCCGCTCTATCTGCAAGCGGGCAATCTCGTAACCGATCGGACAGTGGGCGCAGAAGCGTACGGCCGTTTCCTGATCGACATCTTCGAAGAATGGGTGCGCCATGACATCGCCCGGATCTACGTCCAGATATTCGATGTCACGCTCGGCTCCCATGTCGGCCAACACTCCCTGTGCATCTTCTCCCCCACCTGCGGCAACGCGCTGGCGCTGGAACATAACGGCGACGTATACAGCTGCGACCATTACGTCGAGCCGGACTACCTGCTGGGCAACATCCAGGAAACGCACATGATCGAGCTGGTCGCGTCTGACCAGCAGCGCCAGTTCGGGCGCGACAAGCAGATCAGCCTGCCCCGCTACTGCCGGGAGTGTGAAGTACGCTACGCCTGTCACGGCGGCTGCCCGCGCAACCGGTTCATCAACACCCCGGACGGCGAACCGGGTCTCAACTACCTCTGCGCCGGCTACAAGCTCTTCTTCAACCACGTCGAACAGCCCATGCGGGCGATGGCCACGCTGCTGCAGCAGCAGCGACCGCCGTCCGAACTGATGCAGCGGTACGCGCTGGCGGACAAGCGCCGGAAGGAAGCGACAACGGCGTCTGCGCGGACCGTCGGCCGCAACGATCCCTGCCCCTGCGGCAGCGGCAAGAAGTACAAGAACTGCCACGGTCGCCAAACGACCGGCAAAGCGTAGCCAGCGGGCGTTTTGGGCAACGTGCGGCGGATGGTATAATTCGCAGCGACTTACGGATCCCAACCGGTCAACAACAGGCTGGCGAGCCGATCGCTTCCGCCTTCCATAACATTTGGTATTGCTCAATCATTTCACGCCCTTTGAGGGCGGTGACATCATCTAACACGTTACCATGCGTTTCGCGCCACACATCGCCCGCCTACCACGCCCAGCCAGCGTACTCGACCACTCAAAGCCAGGAGTCGAGCGCCCGTGACTGCCGCCAAACAGAAAGCGACGCTGGGCGAGCGGTTGCGCCAGTCGGCCTCGGATGAGCTGGGCGGCCAGCAGATTGTCTCCAGCCTGGTGTCAGGCTCGCTGCTCTTTGTCCTCGAAATCTCCATCATCGTCTCCTTTGTCGTGCTCATCTTCTCCAGCGAGACGACCAACCTCGCGCCTGCCGCCGTCGGAACCGTCATCATTGCCGACGCCATCCTGGTCCTCTTCATCAGCCTGACCAGTTCATACGCCGGATCAATCGCCATCGGTCAGGATGCCCCGGCAGCCATTCTGGCTGTAGCCACCGCCCACGTCCTCGGAACCATGAGCACCGCGGACCCTGCGGCGCAGTTGGCAACAATCACGATGGTGCTGGTTGTCTCGGCCGGGGCAACCGGACTCTTCTTCTACCTGCTCGGCCAGTTTAACCTCGGAGGATTAGTGCGCTATCTGCCCTATCCGGTCATGGGCGGATTCCTGGCGGGGACCGGCTGGCTGCTCGTCAGCGGCGGCGTCAGCACGATGGCCAATGCCGGCGGGCTGACCCTGGTGCAGCCGAGCGAGTTGGTGCGCTGGGTGCCCGGCCTCATCCTGGGCGCACTCTTCCTCATCGTGGCCGAACGCACCCATAGCCCCCTCGCCTTACCGCTGGCCATCCTTGCCGCCGTCGCCGGCTTCTTTCTCATCGGTCTGGCTTTCGGCCAAACACCCACCACCCTGCTGAATGACGGCTGGCTGCTGGGGCTGCCTCCCACCGACGTCACCTGGACCCTGCCTCTGAACAGCGCCAACATGGCGGCGGCCGACTGGCAGGCCATTCTCAACGACGTGGGTCACCTGGCCCCGGTTATGATCATCAGCGCTATCGCCCTGCTCCTGAACGCCAACGGCATCGAGCTGGTTGTCCGGCAGGATATCCATCTGAGCCACGAACTGAAGGCGGCTGGGTTGGGCAACGTGCTGGTCGGTCTGTTCGGCGGAATCGTCGGCTACCATGCCATCAGCCTGACCACCTTGAACGAAAAGATGAGCGGCGGGCGGCGGCTGCCCGGGGCCATCATGGCCGCCTTGCTCATCGTCAGCATAACGGTGGGCACGACCTTGCTGGGCTACATCCCGCTGGCCGTACTGGGCGGCGTGCTGATCATGACCGGCCTCTCACTGCTGTGGCGCTGGGTTGTCGGGGCGTGGCGCACGTTTCCCCTGATCGACTTTGTCATTGTGGTGCTCATCCTGCTGACCATTGCCATCTGGGGCTTTCTGGAAGGCATCGCCGTGGGTCTGGTGGCAACCATCATCATGTTTGTCGTCAATTACAGCCGCAGCAGCGTGGTCAAGCACGAGCTGTCCGGCGAGTCGTTCCACAGCCGGGTGACACGCAGCGGAATGGAACGCCGTCAGCTTGATTCGCTGGCGGGCCAGATCTACCTGCTGCAGCTGCAAGGGTTCATCTTCTTCGGCACGGCCCACAGCCTGTTCAATCAGGTGCGCCATCATATGGAGCGCGAAACCACCCGCTACGTCATTCTCGACTTCGAAAGCGTGTCCGGCCTGGACTCCACCGCCCTGCTGAGCTTCGAGAAGCTGGTCCATCTGGCGCGTGATGAAGACGTGACCCTCGTGCTGACCGGGCTGTCCACCTCCCTCCGCTCACAGTTCGAGCGGGGCGGCCTGGGCAGCACTATTGACGTGATCCAGATCGTACCCGACCTCGACCACGGCATGGAGTGGTGTGAGAATGCGCTGCTGTCCGGCTCCGGGAGTCTGGGCGCCCATCTGGATGTTGACCTGGGTTCGCAGCTGGCCGACATCCTGCCCCCAGGTGTTGATCTGGCCCACCTGCTGCCACACCTGACTCCCGAGACATTCCTTGCCGGTGCCTATCTCATGCGTCATGGCGATCCGCCCGACTACATTTACTTCATCGAGTCGGGCCAGGTAACCGCCCAGGTGACCACGCCATCCGGGGACACAGTGCGACTGGAATCGATGGGAGGCGGCCGCGTGGTCGGGGAGCTGGGCTTCTATCTGGGCACCGCGCGCTCAGCCGACGTCATAGCCGACACCGACACGATCGCCTACCATCTGTCGCAAACGGAGTTGATCCATCTGGAAACAACCCATCCTGAAGCCGCCTCCGCATTCCACCGCGCCATCGTCCATCTGTTAGGCGAGCGCGTGCTCCACCTGACCGAAGCGTACAACAGCCTCCTGCGATAGGACGTCGTCTAGCGCGGGGTGATTGTCACCGGATGGGGCACCATCGCCCCGAACAGATAGCCCAGCTTGTTCCACATCTGGTCGGAAGCGTCGGGCTGAGTCGCGCCCGTCTCGTCCGTGGCCCGGGGTGTAATCGTCATTTCGCCGGGCGCTGCTTCCCACGTAAACGACCATTTCGTGCCCGCCTGCGGCAGATTCGGGCCGAACAGCTCCGCCGCCTGAAAGGTGCGCCCGCCGTCCAGACTGACATCGACCCGCTCAATGGCCCCGTTCGGCGACCACGCCAGACCGCGCACTGTCTGCCGTCCGGCGGTCAATGTCGCGGGCCAGGGCAGCATCAGGGCGCTCTTGACCACCTGCCTGTCCAGTCGGCCGCCCAGCGCCGGTGGTTCGGCCGAGTACGCCGGCCCCAGCATGATATAGTCGGTGGTGTTCTTCTCCACGTAAACGCGCTCGCTGGAAACGGTGATGCGCCCCACCCATTTGACATTGGCCATGCCGATCCAGCCCGGCACCATCAGCCGCAGCGGGAAGCCGTGGTCAGGCGGCAGCAAGTCGCCGTTCATGTGGGTGACGAGCAGCGTGTCCGGGTGCATGGCCACGTCGATTGGAATCGGCCGCTCGATGGGCGGTGTGTCCAGCCCGATGACGTTGACATCGACGGCCGACGGCTCCACACCGGCGCGCTCCAGCAGCGCCGCCAGCGGCACGCCCCGCCACTCGGCAATGCCAATCGCCCCCAACTTCCACGGCGTCCCTTCACCCGGCTGGCCTGTCAGCTTGCCATAGAAAGAACGGCCGTTGCCCGCACACTCCAGGTAGCAGGTAACGGTGTGGCCTGGCATCGCCAGCAGCTCATCATAGCTGAGGCTGAACGGCCGGGTTACCGCATCGCCACCAATATCCAGCTGCCAAGCCGCTGCGTCGATGGTCGGGGTAGCCGAATTGTTGCGCACAAAGAACAACTCGTTGGGGGTCAGATAGCTGTCGATATCCAGCGCTTCCAGGCGCGTCTCGGCGTTGGTGTCGTGATTGATGAACGTGCTGCTGGGCACGGGCTTGATGATTGGTCGGCTCATGAATGATGCTCCTGCGGCCCAGATGCGCTGGGGTCGGTCTCTTAAGGCTGCTGCCTGCGAAAGCTGCCGGAAGTGTATCATGCCCATACGCTGTCTGGCACACCATGTAAGGGTATTTCAGTGGTCGGGTTGTCAGACGCAGCCACGACATTCCTTGTCGCGTTCTCCTCCGGCTCTGAAGACCGGAACGGCGTCCGGGCATTACGGCCACTCGAACAGTGAAGAGCCCTGACGGCCCATCGCGTCCGGCGCTCGCCAATGGGGACCATTGTCCCACCCCATCGGCGCAGGGCTGTGCTATACTGAACCGGGGTCTGAATTTGAGTCAGCTCGACGCGCAGATCCACAGGAACACTCGCTAGCCGACGGTGTATTCCACGACTGCCCACCACACATGCAGAAGGCGCCGCGAGTCCAATAACAGGAGTTGGGAACCATGCGAATTACATTCTTGCGAGTCATTGCCCTGGTAGCGGGCATGTCGGCCCTGACGGCGCTTTTGCCGGGTCGCCCAACGGCGCCTCTGCCGGAACCCATCACGTCACCCATCGGCGTACTCGTCACCGACCATGTCGTCGTTGAACTGGCCGGAACGCCGGCCGAGGCCGGTCTGGACGCCGGCCAGCTCGAGCACCTGTTTGACAACTGGTACAAGCTGTTTGTGCAGACGGGCGAAAGCGTTGAAGGCGTCCAGCTTGCGCTGGAAAGGCGGGCCGGTGTCCTCGGCGTCTACCCCGACTATATCGTCACCGTACCACGACCCACATTCATCGAGGCGGATTCGCTTGGCTGGCAAACGCGCACCACGCCCAACGATCCGCTCTTTGGCCTGCAGTGGCACATGTCCGACATCCAGGCAGAAGCCGCCTGGAACGCAACCGAAGGCCAGGGAGTCGTCGTCGCCGTGGTCGACAGCGGCGTGGCTTCCGATGGCCCCGACGGATTCTGCCGCCCGCTGCACAGCGAATTCAACGCCATCACCAACCAGGCGGGCGCAGGACGGGCCTACGACGACGATGGGCACGGCACCCACGTAGCGGGCACCATTGCCCAATGCACCCGCAATAACACCGGCGTGGCCGGACTGGCCTACGAAGCCAGGGTCATGGCCGTCAAGGTGTTGGACAGCACGGGCTCCGGCAGCTACGCGGACGTGGCCCAGGGCATCAACTGGGCGGCCGACAACGGCGCTGATGTCATTAATCTGTCCCTGGGCAGCTCTTGCTCCACGGCCTGGCCGACTTGCAGCACGTCGGTCGTCAACGCCGCGCTGGCCAACGCAGCGGCAGCGGATGTTGTCGTGGTAGCGGCCGCCGGCAACTCCTCGCTGGGCACCGTCGGCTTCCCGGCCAACCACCCGGACGCCATGGCCATTATGGCCACGGAAACACGGCGGCTGCGAGCCTACTACTCCAACTACGGATCAGCGCTGAGTATGGCTGCGCCCGGCGGAGATACCACAGCCAACCGCAATGGCGACGCCTACGTTGACGGCGTTTTGCAGGAGACAGTCCTGCCGAGTTGGGGCTACTTCTTCTACCAGGGCACCTCGATGGCCTCCCCCCACGTAGCGGGCGCAGCCACGCTGCTCCGCGCTTGCGTGCCGGAAGCCAGCCGCAGCGACGTGCGGAACGCGCTGGAACAATCCGCGCTCGACCTCGGCAGCAGCGGCTTCGACAACGTCTTCGGCAACGGCTACCTCCAGGTTTATGACGCCCTGGCTGAACTGGCGACCGCCTTCGGCCGCGATGTGGACAATGGCTGCGCTCTGACCGGCACCCCGGTCGATTGCTACTCGCTCACCATCAATGTCAATGGCCAGGGAGCGGTCAACCCCTCCCCCGCTTCGAACTGCGCCGGCGGCAAGTATCAGGACGGCACGCAGGTCACCCTGACCGCGCAGCCTGACTCAGGCTGGACCTTTGACCAGTGGAGCGGCGCTGCCTCCGGCTCCAACCCGACAACGTCGGTCAACATGACCCGCAACCGCAACGTTACGGCCACGTTTGAGTCGGTGGCCCCGCCGCCACCGCCACCGTCCACAGCCGACGAAATCCACCTATCGACACTGGCCAATGCGTCGGCCGGTGGCCTGTCTTTCCGTGATGAGGATATCGTCGCCTACAGCGAACAGAATGGCTGGTCATTGCTATTCGACGGCTCCGACGTCGGCCTCAATCGCTCCGACATCAACGCCTTTGCGTGGCTTCCCGACGGCACGCTGCTGCTCAGCGTCGACAAGCCGGTCAGCGGCCTGCCCGGGCTGGGCGGCACCGTTGACGACGGCGATATCGTCCGCTTCACGCCGAGTTCGCTGGGAAATAGCACAGCCGGTTCCTACGAAATGTACTTCGACGGCTCCGATGTGGGCGTGTCGGCCCGGGCTGAGGACATCGACGCCCTGGCTGTCTTGCCCAACGGCGACCTGCTCATCAGCACGCTCGGTGCGCTAAAGGTCAGCGGTCTGACGGCCGCCGATGAGGACATTGCCCGGTTCAGCCCCGCGTCGTTGGGCAACAACACCGCCGGGAGCTGGTCGCTCCATCTGGATGTGTCCGACATCAGCAGCGGCATCAAGGACGTCTTCAGTCTGAGTGCCGGCAGCAACGGGGTCTATGCGCTGACCGCCAACAGAAACTTCAGCGCCGGCTCCGTGTCGGTTCGGCCTTTGGACATCTTTGGCTGCACGCCGACCTCTTTCGGCAGCAATACCACCTGCGGCAGCCCGCAGCTGCTGCTCAACGGAACGGCCGCCGGGCTGACCTCTGCGACTATCGACGGCGTGGCGATTATCACACCGTAAGCCCCCACCGTCTGTGATGAGAGCGCGGCCTCATCTGCCAGCGCCGCGCTCTCTTCCCCACGCTGACATTCCCCCCACCGCCGACGGGCCGCGATGCAGCATCGCAGCATTGATTGCCGTTGCCAATTGGCCCGACTGCTGGTTTACTAGGGTCAGGCAGGCGTGGGTTGTTCCGCCAGCGGCCACGGCCTCACTCACCTGCTCCATCATCCGCATATCACAAAAACAGGAAGGACGCTCATGACTCAACTGCATATCGGCGCGAAAGTTCAATGTACGGACGGCCCCGGCGGTCAGGCGCTGGCGGTCGTTGTCGACCCGACAACCACGGCGGTCACCCATCTGGCCGTCAAGGGCGATATGGCCGCCAACTACATGGTGCCGCTCAGCCACGTCAGCGATTCAAGCCGCGACCTGATTCAGCTCGACTGTTCGGTCGCCGAACTGCGCGGCATGTATCCGTTCACCGAGACCCATTACATCAACTCCAGCGACGACACCCAGACCAATCCTTACCCCTACATGGTCGGCGATATCTATATGTCGCCTTATGTGCTGCCCGCAGAGATGTCTATCCCCTATGTCGAGGAAGATTGCATCCCGCCCAACGAACTGGCCTTCCGGCGCGGTGCGTCGATCGTCGCGACCGACGGCAGCATAGGCAAGGTCGACGAATTCGTGCTCAGTCCCGACACGGGCCACATCTCCCACATCGTCATGCGCGAGGGCCACTTCTGGGGCAAGCACGACGTGATGATCCCGATGACGGCCGTCGATCGCTTCGATGGCGAAACCGTCCACCTGTCTCTCGACAAGGAAGCAGTCAAGGCCCTGCCGTCCGTGCCGGTCAAACGCAGCTGGTTCTAGCCCACAAGCGTTACCGCCCAACGCTATCACTGTCAATGAAAATCACACCCTTCGCCATCGAAGATTACTTCGCGCTGTATGAGTTCACGACCCCGCACCTGTTGTGCGCCTCCGACTGCGAGTCGATGACCACCGGCGATCTGCTGCGGTTGGCGAACCTTTCGCCGGACTCGCTGCTTGACCTGCGCCTTGGCTACACCGAATCGCAGGGCCATCCCGACCTGCGCGCAGCCATCAGCGCCCAAACGGAGTCGGCCACCCCCGACTCAATTGTCGTCCTCAATTCGCCGGAAGAAGGGATCTATCTCAGCCTGCGGGCCTTGCTGGAGCCGGAGGACCATGTCATCGTCCTCTCCCCCGCCTATGGCTCGCTCGTCAATCTGGCCGCCCACATCACCGGCAACGTCAGCCGCTGGGAGCTGCAGCCCGGCGACGGCCGCTGGGATCTGGACCTCGCGGCGCTGGAAAGCATGGTGACGCCGCGCACGAAGCTCATCATCGTCAACTTCCCCCATAACCCGACCGGCTATCTGCCGGACCGGGCGACCCAGACCGCCATCGTCGACATCGCCCGCCGCCATGACACATGGCTGTTCTCTGACGAGATGTACCGGGGACTGGAACGCGAACCGACCGACCGGCTGCCCACCGCGACCGACCTGTACGAGCGGGCCATCGTCCTGGCCGGGTTGTCCAAGGTCCACGGGCTGCCGGGGCTGCGCGCGGGCTGGCTGGATGTGCGCGACGAAGCAGTGCGCCAGGAGATCATCACCTGGAAGTTCTACACCTCCATCTGTCCGCCCGCACCGACCGAGTTCCTGGCCCTGGCCGCCCTGCAAGCCCAGGACGCCATTGTCGGCCGCAATCGGGCGCTCATCCACCGCAATTTGGCGTTGGCGGAGTCGTTCTTTGCCCGCTGGCCAGAGATGTTCGATTGGCGGCCGCCCGACGCTGGGCCGGTGGCGCTGGTCGGGCTGAACGTGCCCGCCGCCACACCCTACTGCCATGCGCTTGCCCAGGAAGATGGCGTGCTCCTGCTGCCCAGCAGCTGCCTCGACTATGGGGACCGGCACGCCCGCTTTGGCTTCGGTCGCGCAAACTTCGCCACTGCGCTGGCCGCCTACGAGCGCGTTCTTGAAGGAGAACAATGACGTTGAGTTCGCAGCAGGAGATGGCAGGTTGGCTGGCCGACCAGCAGGTGGACACGAGCCGGTGGGGCGTCAACGGTACGAAACAGGTGGCCGACCTGTGGGCGGAGTACGAATGTGGCGACAGCGCGTTGGCAGGCGACCCGCCGCGGCGGGCCGTGCGCGTGGTGCAGCTCATCATCGAACGCGACGGCCTTATGCTGCTGGAGTTGGCCCAGGAGCTGCGTGACGGTGAGCAGCGGCAGCGCACCCGCCAACTGCCTTCGGAGAAGCTGAAGCGTGGTGAGGATTACGTGGCCGGCGCCTTACGCTGTCTGTGGGAAGAGATGGCTGTTTCGCCCGACGAGGTCACGCTGGGCGACCTGCTGAGCACCGCCGAGGCGACCGCCCCGTCTCCATCCTACCCCGGCCTGCCCACCCAGTACGTTTTCTACCGGGTGCGGGCAGATGTGATTGGGCTGCCGGACCATGATTTCTGGCGCGAGAACATGGCCGCCGCTGGCACGGACCCGGTGCGCCGCCACCAGTTTGGCTGGCGGTCGTCGCCGCTAACGGATTGGACGTCACCTACGGATTGAGCCGGTTGAGCGTGCGCGGGAACGGGCTGGTCTCGCGTATGTGGTCGATGCCGCAGATCCAGGCCACCGTGCGCTCCAGCCCCAGACCGAAGCCGCTGTGGGGCACGCTGCCGAAGTAGCGCAAATCGAGATACCAGTTGTAGTTCTCCTCGGGCAGTTCGTGCCGCCGGATTGCCGCCAGCAGCATCTCCGGATCGCTCATCCGCTCGCTGCCGCCGATGATCTCACCGTACCCTTCCGGGGCCAGCAGGTCGACACTCTTGCACACTTCGGGCCGCCCCGGCCACGGCTCCATGTAGAACGCCTTGACGGCCGAGGGGTAGCCGTAGACAAAGACAGGCCGGTCGAACTGCTTCGTCAGCTCCGTCTCGTGCGGCGCACCGAAGTCGTCCCCCCACTCGATGGCCAGCAGCTCTTTCTGCTCCGGGTCGTCGGTCGCGTCGCGCAAGGCGTGGAGCCGCTCAATCGCTTCGTCGTAGCTGATGCGGGCGAAGGGCGCTTTCACATTCTCCAGCGCCGTCAGGTCTCGCTCCAGCACCTCCAACTCCGCCCGGCGGCGGGCTACTGTCGTCTGGACAATGTAGCTGACAAAACGCTCCTCGAAATCCATCAGGTCGTCTAGGTCGAAGTAGGCCATCTCCGGCTCCACCATCCAGAATTCGGTCAGGTGGCGGCGCGTCTTCGACTTCTCGGCCCGGAACGTCGGCCCGAAGCAGTACACCTTGCCAAACGCCATGATGTTGGCTTCGTTATACAGTTGACCGGTCTGGGCCAGGTAGGCCGGTTCGCCGAAGTAGTCGAGGGCAAACAGGGTGCTGGTCCCTTCGGCGGCCGACGGCGTGATAATGGGCGTGTCGATGTTGAGGAATCCTTCGTTGTCCAGGAAGTCGATGATGGCCCGCTTGATGGTCGTGCGGACGCGCATGATCGCCCACTGGCGCGTGGAGCGCAGCCAGAGGTGGCGCTGGTCCATCAGGAATTCGACGCCGTGCTCCTTGGGCGTAATGGGGTAGTCGACGGCGTCCTGCAGGATGGTCGCTTCCTCGATGCCGATCTCGTAGCCGCCGGGGATGCCGGGGGCGCGCTCGTTGGCCTTCACCACGCCGGTCACCGTCAGCGACGACTCCTGCCCCAGCCGCTTCAGCTCGTCGAACAGCTCATCGCCGATGTCAGGCCGGTAGGCGACGGCCTGGGCGATGCCTGTGCCGTCGCGCAGCCGCATGAACATCAGCTTGCCCTTGCGCGTGCTGGCGTAGAGCCAGCCTTGCAGCGTGACCCGCTGGCCCTCGAAATCGGCGATCTTTTCTACGGTGAATGGTGTCGTCATGCGGCGCTCCCTGTTAGCCTGATGGTTTGATCCTGCCAAGTATAGCAAAAAACCGGGCCGGGGCCGTCCGGGTCGGTAGTTGGGTCGTCGGGTCGTCCCGGAAAGGGAAAGCCGGCTTGTAGCGCGACATCCCTTTGTCGCGTGTCGCGCCGGGGGAAGCGAGAAGGAATCTCGCTCTACAGGCGACTTCCTCGACCACCAGACTACGTGACTATCTGACTATCCACCCACGCCGCCAGATCACCGCCCGCGCGCCAGTAATCGGTGACGTCGTTGTGGCCGGGCGGCAGGGGGAGCGGCTCGATGCCGGGCAGACGCCGCCGCCAGCGGGCCAGCGCCTCGCGCCCGGCCTCGTCGTCGTCGAAGCAGACCAGCACCCGCGCCACCAGCGCCAAAGCCGCCAGCCGCGCCCGCTCCGGCGAGATGGCCGCGCTGCCCAACGTCACGGCCGCCCAGCCTTCCGGCAGATGCTGACCCAGCAGCAGCGCGTCGAACTCCCCTTCCACCAGCACGGCCGTGTGGGCGCTCATCAGAGCGCGAGCGTTGTATAGCAATCCCATCCGGCTGCCGCGCAGAGCGGTGTACTTGCCAAGCGGCTTGCCCTTCCGGGCCGCCTCCCCGCGCGCCGTCCTGGTCGTGCGCACGCGGACGTACCAGAGGTCGCCGGCGAACTGGCCGGGAATGACGATGCCGGGGGCCAGCCAGCCGATGCCGTCGATGAACTGCCAGTCGGGGTTGAAACCCAGCGACGCCGCCCAGCACACCTCCCGCCCCAGCCCGCGCGTCTCATACAGATAGCGCCGCACCTTCTCCCCGACCGGATTGCGCCCCCAGAGCGTCTTCAGCGCCGGGCGCAACCCCACCAGCGCGGCCGTCTGCCATTCCTCGGTCGGCGGCTCAACCGTCGCGGCGTCGGGAACGCGAGCCGTCACGGACAACTGCGGCAGCGGCTCTGCGCCGGCCGACCCCGGGTCGACCACGTCGGCAAAGGAGCGGCCGTCCCGGCGCATGAGGAAGGCCACCGCGTCCTGGTACTTCTCCCCGCCGCAACCGCGACAGTGCCACAGGTCGCCGTCGCCGGTATGCTTGACCGTGAAGCGGTCCTCCCCGCCGCAAAAGGGGCAGGGGCCGGTGTGGTAATGGCCGTGCTGCCGCAAATCCGGGGCCAGCTCGGCCAGCTTCGTCGTCCGGTTGATTTCGTCTGCTCGATTTCGTCCGTTCACCCCACCCTCCTGACAAAATAGACTAAATAAGAAGAAGGTATACAAATAGATATTTAGATCCCCATAGATCCCCTTTTTCTATTTATTCTCAAGGGTGGGGGCCGGCGGCCGGCTGTCCGCATCGGGCAGATACCACAGCTCAGGCGGCCGTCCTTTGCCGGTGGCCTCGCTGGTCGTGCGCAGAACCAACCCATCCCGTTCGGCGCGCCGCAGTTGGGCGTGGATGCCCTTCTTGTTCTGGCCCAGAAAGTTGCTGATATCTTCGGCCGTCGCCTCGCCCAGCGCCTCCAGCGCCTCCACCACCTTGCGGCCCGCCCGAATCTGGCGAATCTCCCCGATGCGGCCGATCAGCTCCCACTCCACGCCGTTGGCCTTTTGGCGGATGGCGATGTTCTCAGTGATGAAGTCGCGGGCCTCAATGTGGAGCGCCGCCTCGCGCTCGTCGTCCCGCCGCACCAGCACCATGCCCGCGTCGTAGCCGCCGCGAATGGCCGACGCGCCGCGCGGCGTGTTGAAGACGTCCTCATTGAACGCCTTGCCGGTGTGGTGGACCAGAATGACGGCGCACTGGTTCTCGTGGGCGGCGGCCGCCAGTCCGTTGACGATCGCCCCCATGGTGGTGTTGTCGTTCTCGTTCGCCTGGCCGCTCAGCGCCGCCACCAGCGTGTCGATGATCAGCAGGTCGTACTGCGCGGCCAGCGCTGCCACCTGCTCCAGCCCCGGCCCGGTCGCGCCGTTGCTGCCGTCGAACGGGGCGATGGTAAAGTAGAGGTCGGCGTTTTCCGTGCGCCAGCCGATCGCCTTCATGCGGTGGTAGAGACTGGCCTCGCCGCCCTCCAGCGCCAGCAGCGCCACCCGCCCCCGCTGCGTCTTGCGCCCCAGAAACGGCCGCTGCGTGTCCACGGCGTGGGCCAGCTGCAGGACGAACCACGACTTGCCCGCCTTGGCCCGCCCGCCCAGCAGCACCAGATGCCCCCGCGCCACCATGCCCTCCACCAGAAAGTCGAGCGCGGGGAAGGAACGGGCCATAAACGCCGCCTGCTGCACCACCGGCGGCGGCAGGATCTGCCCGCCATGCTTCTTCGTCGCCAGCAGTGCCAGCGCTTGCTCCTGTTCCTCTGCGCTGAGCCGCGCAAACGTCTCGCTCCACTCTGCCATTCGCTGCCTCCCTGTCGTCGGACCTCTTGTCGTCGGCTTGTAGAACCGGGTTTTTGCCAAAAACCTGGTTTCTAATTGCGCCCTTGAATAAGCGGCACGAACTCATTGTAAATGGGGGAAAATGGGAGCGGAAGGTGAAAAATTAGCGGGTCAGGTGGTGCGGGTTGCCACCCTGCGTCTGCGGCGCGAACGTGGCCGATCGATGACGAATGTTGACAACAATCGCTGACGCGAGGGGGACGAAGGCAAGACGGCAAGCGTTCTTCTCCCCGGCCCCCATCTCCGCTATAATGACGCCCCATGAACCCCCGCTTCAACATCTGGATCGAAGAAGACGGCGATGTGGTGTTCTCCATCTGGCGCGTGCGACTGCTGCGGGCCATCGAGGAACACGGCTCCATCAGCGCGGCGGCCGAATCGCTCGGCGTGCCCTACCGCGTCGCCTGGCAGAAGGTCAACGAGATGGAAACGCGACTCGACCAGTCGCTGGTGCAGACGCAGACAGGGGGCCAGCACGGCGGCGGGGCGACGCTGACCCCGACGGCCGTCGCCTGGCTCGACCGCTTCGACCGCTTCGTGAGCGACCTGGACCAGCTTATCGACGACCGTTTCCAAACCTACTTTGACGCCTGATCGTCTCCAACTGCCCCACCCCATTTCATTGGCCCTCTCGCCGCCTCATGCTACAATTTCAGTCGTTATGATGATCTGTCATAACGATAGGCCATTAGCATGGAGGTGTTCTGATGCGTAACCGTCTTCCTGTTTTGCTGGGCGTCGTACTGGTTTTCGTTCTCGCGGCCTGCACAACCGCGACGACCGAACCGGAGCTGCTGCGGCTGGCGACGACCACCAGCACCTATGACTCCGGCCTGCTGGATGACATCTTGCCCGCCTTTGAAGCGGCCAACAACGCCCGCGTCGATGTCGTCGCCGTCGGCACCGGTCAGGCGATCGCTCTGGGCGAAGCAGGGGACGCCGACGTCATTCTGGTCCACGCCCGCTCGCGAGAAGATGATTTCGTGGCCGCTGGGCACGGCCCGTTCCGCCGCGATGTGATGTACAACGACTTCATTCTCGTGGGGCCGGCTGAAGATCCGGCCGGCGTCCAGGGCACCGCGCTGGCGGCCGACGCGCTCTCCGCCATCGCCGCCACCGGGGCCAACTTCGCCTCCCGGGGCGACGACAGCGGCACTCACACCAAGGAGCTGTCGCTGTGGGCCGCATCCGGGGATAGGCCCACGATTGACAACGGCTGGTACCAGGAACTCGGCCAGGGCATGGGGGAGACGCTGACCTTCGCCAACGAGACCGGGGCGTACACGCTGACCGACCGGGGCACCTTCCTGGCCCGGCGCGACACACTGCCCAACCTGGTCATCATCGTCGGCGGCGAGAGTATTGCCGACAACGCCGATCCGGCCCTGCTGAACCCGTACGGGGTTATCCCCGTCAACGGCGACAAGGGCGGCATTAACACGGCGTTGGCCGAGACGTTTATCGAATGGCTGACATCGGCCGACACACAAGCGGCCATTGGCGTGTACGGCACTGAGACGTTCGGACAGCCGCTGTTTTATCCGGATGCGGGCCAATAGGACAACCCCCTGACGAATGGAAACCTTGCTGGATGCCTTCCGTGAAGCGATCGCTCTGCTCCTGGAGATGGACCCGGAGCTGGTGGCCATTGTCGGCCTGACGTTACGCGTCACGGGCGCGGCGCTGCTGTTGGCTGTCCTCATCGGGCTGCCCATCGGCGCCGCGCTGGGCCTCAGCAAAAAGGTTCCGGCGGGTGGCTGCCTGCTGCCGATCATCTACACTGGCATGGGCCTTCCGCCTGTTGTCGTCGGCCTGTTCGTCTACCTGGTCCTCTCCAACCAGGGGCCGCTGGGCGGTCTCGACTGGCTGTTCACGGTCCAGGCGATGATTATCGCCCAGACGATCATCGCCCTGCCGCTGATCATCGGCCTGACACTGACGGCCGTCCGCAGCGTCGATCCGGCTGTCAAACTCCAGGTGCAGTCACTGGGCGCGACGAAGTGGCAGACGGCGTGGACGCTGCTGCGAGAGGCCCGCGTGGGGGTGCTGGCGGCCATCGTCGCCGCCTTCGGCAGCATCATCTCGGAGGTCGGCGCGGTCATCCTCGTCGGCGGCAACATCGCCGGGCAGACCCGCGTCCTGACCACATCGATTGTGCTGGAAACACGCAAGGGCAACTTCGACCTGGCCCTGGCGCTGGGCATCATCCTGCTCGCTCTGGCGTTCATCGCCAACTGGGGGCTCTACCGCCTGTCCGGAGAGCGCGGCCGTTCCATCTAACATCGATGAGCGATCCGATCTACACGCTGGAAGGTGTCACGAAATCATACGGGTCCCGGCAGGTGCTGGCAGTCGATCACTTAACGATCAACCGGGGCGAAATCCTAACCCTGGTCGGACCGAGCGGCGCGGGCAAGACAACGCTGCTGCGCTTGCTCAACTTCCTGGAGCAGCCGACCGCAGGCGCGATCACCTTCGACTCCCAACGGGTCAGCGACAAGACGTCGCTGGCGGCGATGCCCCTCAACGAACGCCGGCGCGTGACGGCCGTCTTCCAGAACCCCGGCCTGCTCGACCGCAGCGTGGCGGCCAATGTTCGCTTCGGCCTCGGGCTGCGCGGCGAGAAGTTGAGCGACACCGATCTGGAAGGGTGGCTGGAGCGGCTGGGCCTGGCCCATCTGGCCAAACAGTCGGCCCGCAAGCTGTCGGCGGGCGAGTCACAGCGAGCAGCCATTGCCCGCGCCCTTGTCATCCGGCCGGACGTCCTGCTGCTGGACGAGCCGACCACCAACCTCGACCCGTACAACGTCGGCCTGATCGAGCGCATCGTACGTGAGGAGCAGGCCAACAGCGGCGTGACCGTGCTGCTGGTCACCCACGACGTCTTCCAGGCAAAACGCATGTCCCACCGGGCCGGGCTGATTCTCAACGGCACATTGGTGGAAGTGGCCGAAGCGGGCCAGTTCTTCAATTCGCCGCAGGAGAGCCAGACGGCCGCCTTCCTGCGCGGCGAACTGGTCTACTGAGCGTCCTCGTCTCCGGCCCGCCGGCGCCGCAGCCGGGCGGCCAACGTCTCATCCGGCTCTCTCGTCTCCTCAACATCGTCAGGCGGCCCTGTCGTCACTTCGTCTGCCGCACCCGCTGCGACGTCGCTGCCGGGCGGCGGCACGTCTTGCGGCGGCGTGGGCGGTCGTTCGGCGGCCGCCGGGCGCGGCGGGGCAGCCCGCTCCTTGGCCTGGAACAGCTGGGACATCGACTCGCTGCGGACCGGACCGGTGGCGGGCACGGGCTGCAGCCGCCCGGCCATCGTGGCCCGGACGCGGTCGACGTCACGCCGGCTCACCGACAGCCGACGCAGCGCAATATCAAGCGGCCACAACAGAACGGCCGCCAGCACAAGCCAAGGCCACAGCGGTTGGGACGCCGGAGCAGCGGCCAGGTCGCGCGTAAACACTGCCTCCGGACCCAGGCCTTCCCCACCGACCGGAGCGAGCAGGCGGCCGCCGGTGGTGTTGGTTAGCGATTCCAGCAAAGCAGGATTACTCGACAAATCACGATACTCGGGCGAATAGCCCAGCACCCAGCCGGTGGTCGTGCCCACCCGCTCGCCGCCGCCTTCCTCCGGACTGCCCAGCCCGTCTGCGGCGCTGCCCAGCCCGTCTGCGGCGCTGCCCACGCCAACGAAGTACGCCCCTTCAGTCGAGGGGGTGAAGCTGGCGCGGTACTGACCGGGGGCCACCGGATCGAGCGAAAGCGCCGTCGTCTCGCCCGCCGGGTCAACGACCGTAGCAATCAGCTCCAGGTCATTGATAAACGTACCGGAGTCGTCGATGGCGTCGACCGTAAGCGTTGCGGTCTCATCCTCATACGTGACGACGCCCTCCAGCACCCGGCTGGCATCCCGCCCGCCCGTCGCCCGCAGCAGCTGCGTCCAGAACGTAGCGAAGCCCGGCCACTCCACCCAGTCAACCGCCCAGCGCCCGGTCGCGTCAGAAGTCCAGGCGGCGCTGCGCCCCAGCCCATACTGCCACGTCGCCAGCAGCGGGTCGCCCTGTGGCGTCTCCAGGATGACCTCGGCCGTGTTCTTGGGGCTGGTAGCCACATAGCCATAGAGGGGCGGCGTCTCCTCAATACCGCTCATGATCTCGCTCTCCATAAGCTGCTCCGGGAAGAAGCGCTCCTCGACCAGATAGCTGCGCTGGATGGCGGCCGTTTCCTGGGTGAAGATCTGCGGCAGATTGGCGGCCCGGTTTGTGAAGTGGAAACGGCCGCTGCCAATCTCGGCCATCTGCTGCAGCCACTGGGTGTCCGGCCCATCGCCGATACTGACCATCGACACTGTGATGCCCTGTTCGCCCAGCTCGCGGATGAGGTCCGGCACGCCCTCTTTCTCCTCCGCGTCGGCGCCATCAGCGAGGACAATGATATGCTTCACCTGCTTATCGCTGGCGGCCAGCGCCTCGGCGGCCGCTTCCAACCCGGTGCGCATAAAGATACCGCCGCCACCCGCGCCAATCTGCCGGATCGCCCCGATGTTGTCGGCCCGGTCCTCTGCGGCAAACGGCCCAACGATGTCGGCCGCCACCGTGTCGACCGGAATGACCGTCATCTCGTCGCCCTCGTTAAGCAGCTGGGCCGCCCGGACCGCGCCCTCGGTCGCCAGCTGAATCTTGGCCAGCCCCCCCTCATCGACCGCCATGCTGCCTGACCGGTCCAGCACCAGGGCCAGACTGACGGAGGGGAAACGCTCGTCGTCCTCGATCTGCATCGACACCGGCAGCGCAGCCTCCAGCGGCGTATCGAAGTAACCGCCCATGCCGTAGCTGTCCGGCCCGCCCACCACCACCAGCCCGCCGCCCAGGTCGCGCACATACGACTCCAGCGTCTCCAGCTGCCGCGGCGAAAGGTCGCGGGCGTTGACGTTGGCCAGAACGACGCCGGCGAACCCGGCCAACTGACCAACCGTTGGCGGCAGTTCGCCAACCACCGCATCGGTCACCTGCAGGCCGCCTGCCTCAAGCGCCTGGCGCAGTTGGGCGGCCTCGTCCGGCGGCGCGTCCGGGGCGTCGCTCTCCCCGGCAACCAGCAGAATGCGTGGTGTGTCAGCCGCCTGCGTAAACGCCGCCAGTTCGTTATTCTGCGGAAAGGTGTCGGCCCCCGCCGCGGGCACAAGCTGAACCCGGTAGCGGCTGAACTCCGGATCGACGGCTGTCAGGCGGACAACGAAGTTGTTGCTGCCGGGCTGGAGCGAGACCGCTTCTTCGGCCAGAACCGCACCGCCCGCCAGGACACGCAGGACAGCCTCGGTGGCGACCGTGCTTGTCGCCGCCACCTGGAGCCGGAACGTCTCGCCGGGCCCCACCCGCGACGGAGTGCGCACCTGCTCCAGCACGACTTCGCTGTCCACAGCCGGGCGCGGCAGCAGGACAGTGTCGACCACCACCCCGCTGGCGGCCGCCAGCTCAGCCGCAGCCGCTGTGTCGCCCGTGGTCGCCGCGCCGTCGCTCAGCACCACCATGCGCCGCGCCGCGCCGCTGGGCAGCAGACCCAGCCCCAGCCGGAGCGCTTCGGCCAGGTCCGTATTGAGCCGCTGGGTCCGGGAGGCGAAGGGTGGCAGGTCGCCGGCGGTGGCAAAACGGCGCACCGGCTGCTCCACCAGCGCATTGCTGCCGAACAGCACCACGCCGGCCCGGTCAGCGGGATCCATCGTCGCCACCGCCTCGCGCACGAACTGCTCGGCAGCGGCCGCCTGGTCGGGCGTCATGGAGTCTGAGTCGTCGACGAGGAACAACACCGCCAGATCGTCCACAGCCTGCACCCACTGCGCCCCGGCCAGCCCGCCAACAAGCAGGACAAAGATGAGCAGGCGCAGCAGCAAACTCCCCCAACCAGAGCGCGGTCGCCCCCAACGGCCGCCGCCCCGACCGGGTGGCTGCCAGCCGATCCAGACAATGATCGGCAGCAGCAGCAGCAACAACAGGGCCAGCGGGGTGGTAAACGTCATGACCGGCTGGGGATATGCCCGGTTTCCCAACTTATCCCAAATCCAACTTGGGATAAATTTGGGATAACTCGTTTCCGGACGATGGCGGCATTCACTTGAGGATGTAGTAGGTGCCCTTTTTTGAGCCGATCTTCAGCAGCACGCCCCGCTCCACGAGGTCGGCCAGGTCAAGGCGCAACGTTTCGGCCGACATATCAGGCACAAGCTGCCGATATTCGCGGTTGGTGATGCTGCCTGTTTCGCGCACGAAGTTAAGCGCCTGGGCCTGGCGCTCGTTCATGTTGCGCGTCCATTGGGGAACGGCCGCCCGTTCGCGCCGGTTGGCCAGCGTGACGGTGAACAGGTGTGGCGTAGCTTTGAACTCCGGCGGCGGGTGCCCGGCCTGAACCATATCCTCGATCATCTGGTCGATCCCCAATCCCAGCTCTTCGATGTAGCCCCAGTAGTAAAGACCGTTGACCAGCCGCGGGTTGCGCGAGAAGTGGTCCTGCACAAGGTTGTCCAGCGTCATGTAGCCGGGCAGGCCGCCGGGGCTGATAATCTCCAGCCGGTCGGAGTACATACGAATCTCGATCCGTCGTCCGGTGATGCGATAATCGCGATGGGCAACAGCGTTGACCAGGGCTTCACGCACGGCAAAGCGGGGGTACTCCAGTAGTTCATCTCGTTCAAGACCTTTCACTTTGGCCCCGACGCGCATCTCCTCGAAAACGATGTTCCACGCCCGCTCCACAATACGGGCCATCGGCCCGGTCAGCTCGTCGCGACGGCCGTAGCCAATGCCACCGCCCTCGCCCCGCGGCTCTGTGCCGGAAAAGCGCACGAACACAAGGCCACTCTGGGGCAGGAACGCCTGCGGGTTGCGGCCGAACAGCAGCAGCCCAATCGTCGTCGGCGTACCCGCCCGGTCGGTCGCCCCAATCTCATAGAGCACCTCATCGAGCGACTCGACTTTCGCTCCCGTACGCGCCTCGCGCTTGGCCACGTATTCGCGCAGCATGTCCGGGTCGAAGTCGGCCCGCGTCGCGCCCGGCACCGTCTCCGTTTCAAACTCGGCCGTCTGCTTGGTGGAGGCAACCTCGCGAATCTCATCACCGGTCAGTACGCGGTTCTCCTCACGCCGCCGCACCAGCACGCGACCGTCGGCCATGGTGTGCAGGTCGAGCGAGCGCGGGACGTGGATGCCGATGAACTGCCCGGCGGGAAGCTGGACCGCCTGCCACTGTGCCGGCACTGGCGGGCGACAGAGAGCGGCCGCCTCGCGCAGTGCCACATCGGCGTCCTCCTCCAGCACATCCTCAACCGGCAGCCCCTCATCATCAAGGCCAAGCACAATCGTGCCCCCGTCGCTGTTGGCCAGCGCCACAAGGCTCTCGGCCAGCGGGTGGGCCTCCGTGTCGGGCAGGTAGATGAGCCGGGGGCCGGGGTGGGTAAAAGTTGCCATCAGAATCAAGCAAACAGACCTGGCGACGGGGTCAGGCTCAGGTCTTCAGCGGCTGGAGAGCCGTCTGCTCCGGGTCAGCGGCAGCCATCGCTGCGCCGACAATGCCGGCCTCGTTGCGAAAGTCTGCCGGCACCAGCTTGGCCCGCGTCTTCACGTAGGGCAGAAACTTGTCATGCTTCTTGCTGATCCCGCCGCCGATAATGATCATGTCCGGCGAGAACAACAACTCGATGTAGCTGAAATATTCGTTGAGGCGCTTGCCCCACTCTTTCCAGCTCAGCTTCTTGGCCTGCCGGACCCGGTCAGACGCCTTATCCTCGGCCGTCTTCTTGGTGTTGCCCAGGAACAGGCGACCCAACTCCAGGTTGGGCACGAGATGGCCGTCGAGAAAGAGAGCGCTGCCGATCCCGGTGCCGAAAGTGAAGACCATGACCACACCCGGCTCGTTCTTCCCCGCGCCAAACTCGATCTCGGCCAGGCAAGCTGCATCCGCATCGTTGAGCAGGACCGTCGGGCATTTGGTCTCCTTCTCCAGCGCCTCGGCCAACGGGTACTCATCCCAACCGGGAAAGGCCAGCGCCGTCGGCGGGGTCATCACGGTGCCGTGCATCACAACCGCCGGAAAGCCCACGCCCATCGGCCCTTTGTACTTGAACTCTTTCACCAGCTTGGCGATAAGATCAATCACGTCGTCCGGCTTGAACTTCGAAGGCGCGGCCAACCGAATCCGATCCGTAATCAGCTCGCCGCTTACCGTGTCGACGATGGCGCCCTTGATGCCTGACCCACCTACATCGATACCTAGCACTTCCATAGTTATCTCTGCTCCTCTAGCTCCCGGTCCATTCTGTCTAACTCACTTCCTGTTCCGCTTCCAGACGCCAGTCCAGCTCAGGCCGGCTGCTGACGACAGCGTGGAACAGCGGCTGTGGCGGCACGGCCGTCTCCGACCAGCTCAGCGTGGCCAACACATCCCGACGCGCCTGCTCCAGCTCCAGATCATTGCTGGCGTGGATCGATCCCATCATCTGCCCCGCCTCTATCTCATCCCCGATCTTGGCCGTCAGCACAATGCCCGCTGCCGGGTCAACCAGGTCCGTTTTGACCAGACGGCCGCACCCCAGATTGACCCCGCACCAGCCAATAGCGGCCGCATCCATCATAGCGATGTAGCCGCCTCGCGGCGCCACAATCGGCTCCACCAACGGCGCAAACGGCAGGCGTGCCGGGTTATCGACCTGGTCTCCGTCGCCGCCCTGGGCCACAACAAGCTGGCGCAGCTTGGCCAGCCCGCGGCCATCTTCACACGCCGCCTGGGCCAGCGCCCGACCTTCTTCAATCGTCTCTGCCTTGCCCGCCAGCAGCAGCATATAGCCCGCCACCTCCAGACAATGGAGCCAGAAATCCTGTGGCCCATCCCCGTGCAAGGTGGCAATCGCTTCCTTCACTTCCAACGCATTGCCCACCGCGTAGCCGAGCGGCTGGTTCATATCCGACACCAGGGCCACCACCTCGCGGCCAGCGTCCTCGCCGATCTCGACCATGATCTGGGCCAGCTCAATCGCGTCCTCAATGGTTGTCATGAACGCCCCGGTGCCCGCTTTGACATCGAGAACAATGGCGTCGGCCCCGGAGGCCAACTTCTTGGACATGATGGAAGCAGCGATAAGCGACTTGTTACCGACTGTGCCGGTGACGTCTCGCAGCGCGTACAGCTTGCCGTCCGCCGGAGCCAGGTCGGCCGTCTGCCCGGCCAGCACCATGCCAATATCGACCAACTGCGCCTTGAAAGCAGCCAGCGTCAACTGCGGCGTCCAGCCCGTGAACGACTCCATCTTGTCCAGCGTGCCGCCGGTGGAGCCGAGACCGCGACCGCTCATCTTGCCGATGGGTACGCCGCACGCCGCCACCATCGGCAGCACAACCAGCGATGTCTTGTCGCCCACGCCGCCGGTCGAATGCTTGTCAACCACAAACGGGGCAACGTCGTGGAGATCGAGCGTCTCTCCGGAGTGGGCCATAGCCATCGTCAGGTCGATCGTCTCGCGCCGGCTCATACCACGAATGTACATGGCCATCAGCAGCGCCGCCGCCTGATAATCGGGTACGGCGTCGGCGGTATAGCTCTGCACAAAGTCGGAGATCTGTTCGGTGGTCAGCTCTCGGCCGTCACGCTTGGCCGCAATCAACTCGACCATTCTCATGAGATTCACTCCCGGAGTCTGCAAATAGAGGGCCCGTTCCTTAACGATTATAACAGGATTCGGTATAATGCATGTATGTCGCCGCATCATGGAGTTACGAATCAGCTGATGGCAGGAGACCTGACAGGTTCTGGTAGGCTCCTGCAAAATAGACGAACAGGTAGGAAAACCTGCCAGGTCTATTGTAAACTCCAGCAACACCCCTCACATTGCGCTTCATCCAGCCATCCCGACAGCCGTCTCGCTTCTGATAGCTGTCAACGTTAACGAAACGGAGAATAACATGAGTGAAAAAGTAGATCTTGTCTTACACAATGCCACCGTTGTGACCATGAATGCCAGGTACGAGACGTTCCTGGACGGGGCCATCGCCATTCGGGATGACTCCATTGTGGCTGTTGGCCCGACGGCCGATCTGATGGCGCAGTACAGCGCCGCAGAGGCAGTCGACTGCGAAGGCAGCGTCATCATGCCCGGCCTGGTCAACGCCCACACCCACATCCCCATGACACTGATGCGCGGCCTCAACGACGACCTGCGCCTCGACGTGTGGCTGGGCTATCTAATGCCAGTCGAGCGCGAGTTCGTCACGCCCGACTTTGTGCGGCTGGGCACCCGCGTGGCCTGCGCGGAGATGATCCGCTCCGGCATCACTACCTTCGCCGATATGTTCTACTTTGAAGAGACCATTGCCGAGCAAACGGCCGAAATCGGTATGCGGGCGCTGCTGGGCCAGACGATTCTGGTCTTTCCCGCTCCGGACGCAGAAACGTTCGAGGACGCCCTGATCCTCTGCCGCCGCTTCATTGAGCGCTGGAACGGCCACGAGCTGATCCAGCCCGCCGTCGCGCCCCATGCCTGGTACACCGCCACGCCAGAGCTGATGCTGGCCTGCGCCGATCTGGCCCGGGCGTTCGACGTCCCGCTGCACACACACATTGCCGAGACGCGGCTGGAGGCGGAGAACAGCGTCAACCAAAACCATATGTCGGTGGTGGCCTGGCTTGAGCATCACGGCATTCTGGACACGAAACTGCTGGGTGCCCACTGCGTCCATATTAACGAAGAAGATATGTACAGCCTGCGCAATGCAGGGGCGGGCGTGGCCCACTGCCCTTCCAGCAATCTCAAGCTGGCCAGCGGCATCGCCCCCATCACCCAGATGCTCAACATGGGTCTGAATGTGGGCGTGGGTACCGATGGCCCAGCCAGCAACAACGACCTCGACATGGTAGAGGAGATGCGCCTCGCGTCACTGCTGGCCAAGACCGCCAGCCAGGACCCGACCGTGCTGCCCGCCCGCGAGGCCGTAGAAATCGCCACCATCGGCGGCGCGCGCGCTGTCCATATGGAACATCTGACCGGCAGCCTGGAGCCGGGCAAGCGGGCCGATGTGGCTGTCCTCAGCATGCAGGGCATCCACAACCAACCCCACTTCAACAACCATCCAGACGCCGTCTACTCGCGCATCGTCTACGCCAGCAAGAGCACCGATTTCACCCATCTCATCTGCAACGGCCGCTGGCTCATGCGCGACCACGAACTGCTGACCGTTGACGAGGACGCGGCCCGCATAGAAGCCCAGGCCGTCGCCGCCCAGATCGACGCCTTTGTCATCGAGCGCGAGTCCAGCCCCTACAACAAGCTGGTCCTGCTCTCCGGGGTCCAGCGACAGGAGAGCTTCGAGGTGCAGGTCAAGGCGGCCCTTGCCGACGCCGACATTGTTCGCAACGCCTTGCTAAGCGAGGAGCTGCAGATCACCAAGTCGGCCCACTATCGCCAATACGATCATTACTTCCTCTTCGACCGGGGCGACCGCGACGCAGCCCGCCTGCGCTATCGTGAGGATGAGTTCATCGGCGACGATGGCGAGGTTGAGCATGTCCGCGCCCGCCTGACGCTCATCGGCGAAAGCGACCGCGAAGAGTTTGCCAACGCTGTCAAGCTGTCCCGTTCCCGCTTTCTGGCCTCGGCCGACCGCAGCCTGCGCTTCTATCAGGAGTACTTCGCGCCGGCAGAGGAACTCCAGGTGAACAAGGACCGCTACCGCTGGCATGTGCTCTACAAGGCGACCGACTTCGCCATCAACCTCGACAAGGTGACCAAGCCGGAGCTGCCCGGCTACTTCCTGGAGATTAAGGCCCGCACCTGGTCGCGCAGCGACGCCAAGCGCAAAGCCGACCTCATTGCCGAGCTGCTGGAAATGTTCGGGCTGGCTGTGGACGGCGCAGAGCGGCGCGAGTACGCCGACATCGCCATCCAGGCCAACGAAGACAAAAGCGCGATGCCTGCCTGACGACAAGCACCGCGCTGACTAGATTGGTCTATCAACGAGTCGGATCACCGGATCCGGCTCGTTTTGTTTTAGAAGCCGACGAGTGACTGGAACTTCATCACGGAGTTCAGATCGCCGTCGACCTTGATCTTGCCGGACATGAAGGCCATCATCGGGTTCAACTGCCCGCTGGTCATCGCCTGAAAATCTTCGGACGAAATCTTGATGCTGGCGGTCGGGTTGTCGGTCGCTGCCTGCTGCACATCAATCTTGCCGTCCTTGACGGATACGCTCCACTGACCGCCGCCGTCGCCCGACACATCAAACAAGACGGTCATATCGACGCCGTCCGCCTTATCTGCCTGAAAACGTTCCGGCATAGAATCAAAAATCTTTTCGAGGTCCATTGTCGCCTACTCTCCTTAAGTGAAGTGGGTGGCTGCACGTTCCCTGTTGGGTCGTTGCCTGAAATAACAGTTCTCCGTCCCGGAGGCAGCTCCGCCAATTACCTTTCAGTGGCGATCAATGACCAAACCGGGCCAAAAGTGAGTATAGCAACGGCCAAAAGGGTGTCAAGATTACAGAACAGGGCCGCCAAACGTGCTAGAGTCCAAGTCATGACCAAACCTCCTTTGCGACACACGTTAATCGGTATGGCGCTGGCCAGTGTGCTGGCGCTGGCAGCCTGCACCGGCGGCGAGCGCGCCGGAGACGGCCGCCGGCCCGGCCGAGGCCCAGCCGCCCACAAAGCCTGGCAGCGAGGCTGTCACCGACAGCCCCGCCGCAGACACGGATGGAGGCACGCCGGCCACAGACCTGGACCCGACGCGTCCTGCAGAGACGACAGGCGACGACGCACAGCCCGTTCGTTTCCCCCCAGAACGATATGAGGACCTGGAAATCGTCACCCTCCTGCCCCAGGACGCCATCCCCGCCATCGATAACCCCCAGTTTCTGAGCGCCGCCGAAGCCGACGAATTCTATGACCCGGATGAGCTGGTCATGGGCGTGGAGTTTGGTGGCGAGGCGCGGGCCTACTCCGTCCCGTTCCTCAGCCGGCACGAGATTGTCAACGATACCGTCAGCGGCGTGAAAATCGCCGTGACGTGGTGACCGCTTTGCTTTACGGGAATCGTGTATTCCCGCGAGATTGAAGGCGAAGAGTTCACCTTTGGCGTGTCCGGCAAGTTAATCCGCAATGTGCTGGTGATGTACGACCGGCAAACAGAAAGCCTGTGGAGCCAGCTCCTGGGCGAATCGATTGAAGGCGAGATGATTGGGGCGCGGCTTGAGTTTGTCCCGTCGTGGTTCACAACGTGGGCCGAGTGGAAAGAGATGTTCCCCGACACGGTGGCGCTGGACAAGGGCGGCCAGCGCGGCGACCGGGACGTCTATGACAGCTACTTCGCCTCGCCCAGCGCCGGCGTCATCGGCGAGACGTTTAACGACCCGCGCCTGGACACCAAAGCGTTCATCATCGGCGTGCCGGGTGACGCCGGCAACGGCGTCGCCTATCCCTTTGGCGTGCTGGAAAGCCAGCCCGTCATCAACGATACGGTCGACGGCCAGCCCCTCGCCGTGGTGTTTGACCCGGCCACCGACAACGGCGTCGTGTTCAGCCGCGTTGTCGACGACCAGGTATTGACCTTCTCGCTCAATGGGGCAGGCGCACTGGTGGACGCGGAGACACAAAGCGAGTGGGACGCCTTTACCGGAATCGCTCTGGCCGGGCCGCTGGCCGGCAGCATACTCGACCGGGTGACCAGCACACGCTCCTTCTGGTTCGGCTGGAAGGATTTCTATCCGAATACTGAGGTCTACGAGGCAAACACTGCCAACTAGCCGGACCCGACGATCCCCGGCGTGTGGCCGTCCAATGCCATGCGCCGGGTGTCCACCCACCCCAAAACAGCCCTTTTTCGCCCCGTTGCCCGCCGCCGCTGCCTGGCGCACCATTCTTAACGTTTAATCAACAGTTACCCTACCCCACTGCTATGAAGCGTCCTGGCGGTTGCCAAGCATTTTTGCGTTGTGCTAGAATGTCGGTCGTTTCACAAGGAAATTGGTGTGCGGCGCGATGGCGGCCGCATTTTTTGTCTGTCAAACGTCAGCAATCACCCATATGAAGGGAAGGGGCTGTTACTATGGAAGAGAATGAGACTACACCGTCCAATGGACCACGTTGGCTAATCATCGGCGGCTTCGCCGTCGTAGCGCTGCTTATATTGGTGGGACTGTTCCTGCCGCCTGTTTCGCTGGGCGAACGCCTCGGCTTCGGTGGGGATGAAACCCAGGAAGTAACCGAGAGCAGTGCCCCGGAAGCGACTCAGGTCACAGCAGATGCTATCCCCACTATGCCGGAAGGCGTCGCACTGACGCTGGCCACTGGTGGTGATGTCAGCATCGAGGCGCTGGCTGCTGCCGATTTGGCCGGCGACAGCGTCGCGGCGGCCGCCGGCGACGCAATGCCCGCCGATATGGCCATGCTGGGCGACATGTACCTCCTCCGCTTTGCGGGCGAGCAGCCCACCGGCCAGGTAGCCGTGCCGCTGCCCGAAGGCGCAGCGCCCTACGAAACGCTCGACCTGCTGGGTTGGCTGGGCAGCACGTGGACGTTCGTCCCCGGTCGTATCGATGTCGACGCCCAGAAGGCCGTGATCGAAGAAGGCCCTCTGCCGCTGGCGCTCGTGCTGGCTCGCGCCGAAGGACCCGAGACCCCCATGGTCTCGATGGAAGTAGAGCCGGGCCAGGAACAGCCGGCCGAAACGGCGCCGATGGTCAATGAAGTGACCGTTCCTGCGCTGCTGCTCAACCCCGACGGCGTGCTGGAGGGCGATGTCGCCCCCGCGGCCGAGGGCGCAGATCATCTGCTGCAGGCCTCTAACCGGGCCGGCATTGTCGACCAGGCCGCGCTGGCCAATCTGCTCAATACGCCGGCCGCCCAGGACGCCCAGATCGCCCAACTGGTCGAGAAGGCAACCAACAACGGCTTCAGCGGCATTCACCTCGACTACCAGGGCGTGGCCGCCAGCCAGGCCGAAGCATTCACCGCTTTTGTCACCAGGCTCAACGACGCGCTCGACGCCGAAAACCTGAAGCTTGCCCTGACGCTGGCCACACCAGCCGCCGCGGGCAGCACCTGGGACACGGGCGGGCAGCAGTGGGCAGAGCTCGGCCGTCTGGCCGACGCCGTCTACGTGCAGATGCCGCTCGACCCCGCCGCCTACGCCGAGGGTGGGTTGGCCGAGCAGCTGCTGCTCTGGTCCACCGACCAGATCGACCGCCGCAAGCTGATGCTGCTGGCTGACGCCGGAGCAGTCGCCAAGGTAGGCGAGACGTTCACCGCGCTGGACAGCGAGCGCATTCTCAGCAACTTCGGTTCGCTCATGACGGCCGACGGGATCACTGAGCTGGAGACGGACACGTCTGTTGACCTCATGCTCGACGGCGCAACCAGCGGCCTGGAATGGGATGGTGCGTCACTGGCGTACCGCTACACCATCGACCAGGACGGCCAGCCCCAGACGGTCTGGCTGAACAGCGAAGCCGCATTGGCCCATCGCCTGCGTTTGGCCGACATGTTCAATGTGCGCGGTGTCAGCCTGGAAGGGATGGACGAACTGTCTTCCATCACCGGACTGGCCGGCGTGCTCAATAATCTGATGGGCAGTGGCGAAGCGCCGCAAGCTGGTGGCGCCGCCATCGCCTGGACCGTGCGCGACGAGAGCGACAGCGTTCTGGCCAGCAACACCAGCGAAGGCCTCTCCTTCACCTGGGACGGCGCCGCAGAGCCGGGCACCTACAACGTCTCGGCCGATCTGGTCGTGGGCGACCGCGTGGCCCCATTGGGCACGCTGGCCCTGGTCGTAGGGAGCGAAGAGCTGGCTCAGGTTGAGGAAGCGGAGTCCGAACTGGCTGCGGAGGCCGCATTGGCCGAAGCTCAGCCCGAAGAGTCTGAGGAACCGGAGCAAGAGGAACAGGCGGCTGTCGAAACGCCCTCCTCGGCCGCGCTGGCAGCCGGCACCGGCGCCGTCAGTGTGGGCGCCAATGTGCGCGTCGGCCCCGGCCTCGGCTACGGCACCCTGCTCGGTGGCGTTGGCCCCGGCACTGTCTTCGAGTTGATCGGCCGCTCCGACGACAACAGCTGGATCAACATCCGGCTGCCCGATGGACAGGAAGGCTGGATCTTTGGCCAGCTGGTAACGACCAGCTCCGGTTTCGATATCAACTCCCTGACTGTTGTGGCTGCTCCGCCGCTGGCGGCCCCGCCCGCCGCATCTGGTGGGAACGAGGGCGCAGCGGCCCCGCCCGCCGCCGCCGCTCCGCCTGCTGCTGTCGGCAATGTCGGCAACTTTGAGCTGGGTGGTCAGGCCGCCGGTATGCCTGCCGGCACGATGCAGTACGCCGGCATGACCTGGGTCAAGAAGCAGCATAAGTGGAATCCTGGCGACCCGCCGGAGGCTGTGGCCGGGCTCATCAACGAGGCCCATAACGCCGGTTTCAAGATTCTGTTGGCCATCCCCGGCCAGTTGAACCCCACCAGCATTGACTTTGCGGCCTATACCGAGTTCCTGCGCGGCGTGGCTGCGCTGGGTCCGGACGCTATCGAAGTCTGGAACGAGATGAACATCGATCGCGAATGGCCAATCGGCCAGATCGATCCGACATCGTACGTCAACAACATGCTGCGCCCGGCTTACAACGCCATCAAAGGCGTCAACCCGAACGTGATGGTAATCGCCGGCGCCCCCGCCCCGACCGGTTTCTTCAACGGCTGCGGGCCGAACGGGTGCGATGACGCGCCCTATGTGGCGGGCATGATGGCCGCCGGCGCCGGCAGTGTCTCTGACTGTGTCGGCGTTCACTACAATGAAGGGCTAATGCCGCCTGCCGCCACCAGCGGCGATCCGCGTGGGTCCGGTGGGCATTACACCCGCTACTTCCAGGGCATGATCAACGCCTACGCCGCCGCCGGAGCCAGCCGCCTCTGCTTCACCGAAATCGGTTACCTGAGCGGTGAGGAGTGGGGCACGCTGCCTTCCGGTTTCCTGTGGAAACCGCCCTACAATCTGACTGTGGCTGAACACGCCCAGTATCTGGGCGAGGCGGTCCGCGTGGCGGTCAACAGCGGTCTGGTCCGCCTGATGATCGTCTTCAATGTCGACTTCACCCACTGGAGCGCCGACCCTCAGGCCGGTTTCGCCATGATTCGCCCGGACGGCAGCTGCCCGGCGTGCGAAACATTGCGCGCAGTCATGGGTCAATAAAGTCGGTCGGGGCTGCTGGAATACGAGGAAGAGGAAGAAGAGACCTATGAAACAACGAAGCACATTGTTAACGCTGTTGCTCATCGCCCTGGCGGCCGTCCTGGCTGCTTGTGGCGGTGAGGCAGCGGCCCCGGAAGCGGCCGTCGACCAGACTGTCGTTGAACAACCAGCAGGCCAGGAGACGGAGCCGGTCGCTCCTGTCGCCACCCTGCCGCCCCCCGTCATTGCCGAAGAGGCGGTGGCCGATGCACCTGCTGTGCCCGAAGTGGAACAGCCCATTATGGAAGAAGAGCCGCCTCTGGAAGTCGTAACCGGCCCCTGGCCCGCCGATCAGTTCGGCTACGGCATCCAGATCCACGGCAACGCCTCCGTCGGCGACCCCGTTGCTACGCTGCAGGCCGTTCAGGACCAGCTGGGACTGGACTGGGCCAAGGCCCAGGTGCAGTGGTGGCTGGTTGAGCCCAGCCCGGAAGATGACCAGTGGTTCTTCTACGACGGCGTCATCGACGAGGCCCACAACAAGGGCGTCCGCCTGCTGCTGAGCATCGTCGGCGCACCGGCATGGACCCGCGCCGCCGGCGGCGAGAACGGCCCGCCCGATGATTATAATGAGTACGCCCGCTTCCTGGGCGAACTGATCGACCGCCATCCGGGCAAGATCGACGCCATCGAAGTCTGGAACGAACAGAACCTCGACCGCGAATGGACGTCGGCCAACGGCATCAGCCCGGAAGATTACGTCCGCTTCTTGCAGGTGGCCCACGACGCCATCAAGGCCAGGGACCCCAACATCATCGTCATCAGCGGCGCGTTGTCGCCGACCGGCAGTGGTGACTGGGTGCGCTGGGCCGACGACTTCGAGTACCTCGACCGCGCTCTGGCAGCCGGCATGCTCGACTACACCGACTGCGTCGGCGCCCACCACAACGGCTACAACATCGGCCCGGACGTCACGTTCGACCAGGCCGGCAGCACAGCCGAAGCGGCCACCGCCACCTTCCGCGGCCCGTTCGACAACCCGCACCATTCGTGGAGCTTCAAGACCACGATCGACACCTACGCCGAAAAGGTGCAGGCCGTCGACCCGAATATGAAGCTGTGTGTGACGGAGTTTGGCTGGGCCAGCAGCGAAGGGTACGAGGAGATCCCGCAAGGGTTCGAGTTCGCCCGCGACAACACGCTGCAGGAGCAGGCCGACTACATCGTTCAGGCGTTCAACCTGATGCGTGACTCCGGCGACGTCTGGATTGCCACGTTGTTCAACTTCGACTTTGGCAACAAGGGCAGCGGCCCGACCGACGACCCGGTGCCGTACAGCATCATCGACACCCAGGGCATCCCCCGACCGTCCTTTGGCGCTGTAGCCGGGATGGAAAAGACCCCCTAACGATTCTGCGGCCCGCCGGCAGCCACAAGGCCCGGCGGGCCGCTTCGTTCATTTCGCACTGCTGCCCTCATGCACAAACTCGGTTGGCTCCTGACCTTCCTCTTCGGCGGGCTGGTTCTGCTGGTCGCCTACGGCGTCCGCGTTGAACCCGCGCCGGTCGATCTGGTGGGCGATGAGCCGGTCATCCAGTCGTTCAACTCGCCCGACTACGGCATCCACGTTTTCATGTGGTGGAAGCCGGACACGGCGCTGCGCGACCTGGAGCTGGTGCAGGAGATGGGTTTCACCTGGGTGAAGCAGAAGTTCGCCTGGCGCGAAATCGAGGGCATTGAGAAAGGGCAGTACGACTGGTACCGCAGCGACTACATCGTCGATATCACCGAAGCGGCGGGCCTCAACCTCATCGTCCGCCTCGACCGCCAGCCGTTCTGGTCCGAGCCGGCCGATAACGCCTTCAAGGACAACCAGCCGCCGGCCGACCTACAGGATTTTGCCGACTTCTGCGGAGCGACGGCCGAACGGTATCGTGGCCGCATCCAGGCGTACCAGGTCTGGAACGAGCCAAACCTGGCCCGCGAATGGGGCGAACAGCTCCCCGACCCGGCCGCCTACACCGAGCTGCTGCGCGTTTGCTACGAGGCGATCAAGGCGGCCGATCCCGCCGCCATCGTCATCACCGCCGGGCTGGCCCCCACCGGCACCGATTCTGTCAACGCCATGCCCGACACCGACTTCCTGCAGGAGATGTACAACGCCGGCGCAGCCGCCTACTTCGACGTGCTGGGCCTCAACGCTCCCGGCTTCAAGGCGCCGCCGGAGCTGGACCCGGCCATCGCCGCCTCCGACCCGCAGTATGGTGCAGGCCGCTGGTTCGCCTTCCGCCATGTAGAGGACATGCGCCAGATCATGGTCGAGCGGGGCGACGGCCAAAAGCAGATCGCTATCCTGGAGATGGGCTGGACGCTGGACGAGGTGAACCCCGAATACGCCTGGTTTGCCGTGGACGAAGCGACCCAGGCCGACTATCTTGTGCGCGCCTACGAGTACGCAGCCGCAAATTGGCAGCCGTGGATGGGCCTGATGAGCACCATCTACATCGCCGATTGGGAGTGGACGGCCGAAACCCATGAGCAGTGGTGGTGGTCGATCGTCTTGCCCGACGGCACGCCCCGCGAAGCGTACTACGCGCTGCAAGCAATGGAGAAACAGACCCCATGACAATGTGGATTCTGGCCTTTTCGTACTGGATTCATTTGCTGGCGACGGTCGTCTGGCTGGGCGGCATTGCGGTGATGGCGTTCATCGCCTGGCCCGCGCTGCGCCAGGGCACGCTGGAAGCCAATCAATGGCTGGCGCTGCAGCAGCGTCTGCTCCCCTTCGTCAACCTCAGCCTGATCATCCTGCTCATCACCGGCTTTGTGCAGATGACCAACGATCCCAACTACGCCGGTTTCCTGGTCTTCGACAGCGTCTGGGCGTGGGCCATGCTGCTCAAGCATATCGCCTATATCGGTATGGTCGCTCTGACCATCTACCTGCAGTTCGTCCTCTACCCCTCGGCCAAACGTACGGCCGTCCTGCTGGAGAACCGCCCGGAGATGGCGGCGGGCGAACAGGAGAAGCTGGCCGGGCAGGAGATCCGGCTGCTGCGGCTCAACGTCGTCTGCGCCACGCTGGTCCTGTTGTTCACAGCGATTGCGACGGCGGTGTAGGCCAAGATTGTCCAGTTAACTGGACAATCGCATGGTGTAATGTCTTCGGTCTGCTACACCAGATTGGGGATGTGTATCATGTCAGCTAACGAACCGAAAACTTGCTTTGTGCGGGTGGAGCAGGCCGGCGAGATTGCTATTCCCCGCACCCTGCTCCAATCTATGTCGGTGACCGAAGGGGACACGCTGACAATGCTGGCGCTGGGCGACATGCTCGTTATTACGTCACGCGTCCTGTATATGCCCGAACTGACAAGCAAACTGGCTGCTGTGATCGATGCCCGGGGCTTGACCCTGGATGATATGCTGGACGAACTGCCCGCCATTCGCGCAGAATTGTTCCGTGAACGGTATGGACGAGAAGCTCGTTAGCCGTCGCCACGATAGCAGACCTGTATTCAACCAGCGCACCTCGATTATCCCCACTGCTCTTGACGCAGTTTCTCCTTCTCTCGCCCAAAAACAACCCGCAAAAAGAGCGTGAAGAAAGCGTAAGTTTCTTCGTAAGGTGGCCGGAGTACACTCGCATTACGTGAAAGGTAATAGACCTTTCTATTTGTGTGAGGGCATCCGGACATGTTTCAGTTACCAGTCAATACCGTCGAACGAACCAACGCCATCCCCCAGCTGACCAGCCGCCGTGTTAATCGCTGGTTGAAGCTGGCGCTGGATTATGCGCTGGTGCTGCCGACGCTGCTGCTTGTTTCCCCACTGCTGCTGACCATCGCCCTGCTGATCAAGCTCGACTCGCCCGGCCCGGTCTTCTACCGGCGGCGTGTCGTGGGGCGCGGCGGGCGTGAATTCTTCGCCTACAAGTTCCGCACCATGCATCTGAACGGCAACGACCGCCTCATCCGCCACCGCGAGCAGTGGATGGAAGTGATGCGCGGCCAGGCCATTGCCGACGACCCGCGCCTGACCCGCGTCGGCCGTCTGCTGCGTCGCTCCGGCCTGGATGAACTGCCCCGGCTGTTCAACGTCCTGGAGCGCTCCATGTCGCTGGTCGGCCCGCGCATGATGACCCGTGGCGAACTGCTCAAGTACAGCGACCGGGTCAAGGGGTACACTGACGTCATGCCCGGCCTGACCGGTCTCTGGCAGGTCAGCGGCTGCGGCCGCGACCTGGACGAGCGATTCAAGCTGGAATCGGCCTACATCCGCAACTGGTCGGTGCTGCTCGACCTGCGTATCTTGCTGCAATCGGTCGTTGTGGCGTTCACTGTGCAGATATAAGACGACCGTTTCGCAACGACTACCCGCCCCCAGGCTTCTGTCCGGGGGCTTTTTGTTGTCTGCCTGCTCTTGCGGTACGGCAGTTGTGTGCGCGGACCTGTTGTAGCTCTGCGGATTCCCCGGATCAGGCACAATCGTATCCGGGCTGGCAAAGCGGCCGATCTCCGGCAGGAAGTAGCGGGCGGTTAGCTAAACCGTCAGAAAGCTTACTACTCTCTCAGAGACGCGGGCAACTCAATGCGTGCCGGTCGGCCGCGAAACAACTTCTGTTCTGGTTCGCGTACCAGGAGCATAATTGCACTGCTATCGGGCGACCAGTCATAAGGACCAAATCCAGCCCAAAGGCGGGCGAGCTCGCCGCTCTCTAGCCGATAAATCCACAAGCCTTGATTGTTGTCAATCGTGCCCAGAAACGACGCAAATTGTCTGTCTGGTGATACTCTTACAGATTCAATATATTGAATGCCCGACAGGATGATTTGCTCCTCTCCGACGCTCTCATCTAATAGCGAGTCCAAGTCCGTCAGGTAGATGTTCCACGGTTCACTCAGGATACTCCCAATACCCGGCAATCCGGAGAATAGATTTATATCACTTTCCGGCAGCTGCGGTGTGCCAGCAAAGATGATGCTATTGTCCGCCAGCCAGAAAGGGTGGCCAGCTCTGGCGAAGCTGTTCTCTAGCAGGCGAACCGGCCCTGCCCCAGGCTCAACAAAGTGGAGCTTGTTCGACAAACTATCTCCACTCTGCTCTTGCAACCAACGATCCATCACTGGAGCAAACGAAAAAGCAGTCGCCCAAAAAGGAATAGGATAGCGATATAGTTCTTGGTCAATCTGCATAGTCTGGTCCCACTCATGAAGCCGAAAGTCTCGGCCGAAACCCTTGTGGGGGACACATTCCCACAAATAGCCTAACCGACCATCGGGGAGAGAGGTGATCCGACCATAGCGCGTTTCGTGGCAAACAGATGGTATTTCATCTGCCAGCAGATAATGGCTTCCTGATATCGGATCCAGGACCATCAACTGCGTTTCCACATTATGGGTGTTTGCTGTTGGCATGTAGTCCATAGCTAGCGCCTCTGGCTCCAGCCAAGCGATGTCCTGATAATAGCCGTCGGGTGCCTCAATCGGCACGGGCGTAATGTCTATGAGTCTGTACGCTTGTGGTGCACACGAAACACTTCCAATGACAGATAGCAAGAAGCAGACTAGAAGTAGCATAATCCGCGATTGTGTCACCGTCTTCATTCGACCTTCCTGTTCATCTGTACTCTTAACTTTCATTCCTGGCAGTTTCCTGCATTAGGTCAATGGTCTCCAAGAGTGTTCTGCCCATGTTGCGATACCCTTGGTAGGCCCGGTCGGTGTTGTAGAACACCAGCCAAACGGGCCAAAGCGGGCCAGACTGCCGGACCGGAACGTCCCGTTCTGATGACCCATCCCGACGGTGACTACCAGATGGTCCTGGCGAGTGAAACAAGGTTCGACCTGTGTGTTACCTACTACCCGACTGGTCATGATGGCATCACCCCGCATAGTATACTAGAGTGATGCCCATGCTATCCATCGACGGCCGCACCGGTGAAGGCGGCGGCCAGCTCCTGCGGACGTGCCTCAGTCTCTCGGCGCTGACCGGCCGGCCGTTTCGCATCGACTATATTCGGGGCAATCGCTCGCGGCCCGGCTTGCGGCCGCAGCATCTGACGGCCGTGCGAGCGGCGGCGCGGCTGTGTGCGGCTGAGCTGAGCGGGGCGACGCTGGACTCGGTGTCGTTGCTGTTTCGGCCGCAAACGGAGCCGAAGGCCGGTGCGTACCGCTTCGACGTCAGCGACGCGGCCAGGGGCGGGTCGGCCGGCTCCGTGATGCTTATCTGGCAAACGCTGCTGTGGCCGCTGCTGTTTGCCGGTGGACCGTCGACGCTCCACCTGCGCGGCGGCACCCACGTCCCCATGAGTCCATCCTTCCACTATGTGCGCCGGGTGTCGCTGCCGAGCTACCAGCGCTTTGGCGTGTCGGCCAAGCTGGGGTTGGAGAGCTACGGTTGGTATCCGCAGGGGAAGGGCCGCGTGATGGCGACGATTGAGCCGGTGGCCGAACTGGGCGCGACGACATTTGCAAAGGAGTCGACCACCACAGTCGAAGGCGTGGCGGTGGCCACCAATCTGCCGTCCGATATTCCCCAGCGGATGGCCGGACGAGCGGCCAATCTGCTGCGGGCTGCCGGGTTGGAAAGTCGGGTGACGCCGCAGCGGGAGCGAGCCGCCGGGCCGGGAGCGGGCACATTTCTGTGGACAGTCGGAGCGGGAGGCAGCGGGCTGGGTCGCAAGGGACGGCCGTCGGAGGCGGTGGCGGAGGCCGCCGTTGCCGAAATAGTGGCTTTCATGGACAATACGGCGGCGGTGGATCGCCATCTGGCCGACCAATTGCTGCTACCTGCGGCATTGGCCCGGGGAAGAACCAGCTACACGACCGACCGCCTGACCAACCACACCGTCACCCAGGCCCAACTCTTGCAGCACTGGCTCGACGTGAACATCGAAATCGACGGCGATCTGGATCAGCCTGCGACCATCACCGTTCAGGGCATGGGCTTTGGCCTCGCCTGAGCGGCAGCCGGGCCGACCACTCGCCCTATTGGCCAACTATGTTTGAAGTTATCTTTCTCGGAACGTCCTCTTCTGCCCCCACCGCCACGCGCGGGCTGGCCAGCCATATCATCCTGCACCGGCAGTATCGCTTCCTGCTGGACTGCGGCGAAGGGACGCAGCGCCAGATTCTGCGCAGCGGCCTTGGCTTCAAGCGGCTCGACACGGTGCTGCTGACCCACGGCCATCTCGACCACATTCTCGGTCTGGGCGGGCTGGTCAGCACACTCAGCCGCTGGGAGAACCTGGACCACCTCGACATCTACGGCGGCCGTTCCACCCTGAACCGCGTCGGCGACCTGCTCTTCCGCGTCGTCTTCGCCGGCCATCGCCCACCCGTCGACATCACGCTGCACGAGACCAAGCCGGGCGACATCATCTGCGCCGACGACAAGTTCACGTTGACGGCGTTCGGCGTCACCCACCGCGGTCCGGGCTGCCTCGGCTTCATGTTCGAGGAGAAGCCCCACCGGCCGTTCATGGCCGAGAAGGCGGAGGCGCTGGGCGTGCCGTTCGGGCCGGAGCGGGCGCGGCTGGTGCGCGGCGAGGCGATCACGCTGGCCGACGGCCGCACCATCGAGCCGGATGACGTACTCGGCGACGAGCAGGCCGGCACCAAGTACGTCCATATCGGCGACGTTGGCCGCACCGACACCCTGGTCGATATCGTCCGCGACGCCGACGCCCTGGTCATCGAATCGACCTATCTGGCCGCGGAGACGGACATGGCCGGTGAATTTGGCCATCTGACCGCCACCCAGGCGGCCGAACTGGCTCGCGACGCCAACGTCAAGGCGCTCATCCTCACCCACCTGTCGCGGCGCTACTCCGAACGAGAGATCCGCCGCGAGGCCCGCGCCACCTTCCCCAACACGTTCGTCGCCCGCGACCTGGACCATTACCAGATTACGCGCGACGGCGTGCACCGGGTGAAGAACGACAACTAGACAACAGCAATCGTCCGTCAGGAGCATTTCCTCATGACCCAGACCACCCTCCATCCGGCCGCCTTCTTCGACCTGAGCGACCCGGACGTAGCCTTGCTCTTCGAAGGCTGTGACGTTGTTTGGCAGGCGCTGCGGGAGATCGGCCGCCACGTGGCCCGGCTAACCGGGGGCCGGCAGACGGTGCTGGGCACGGTGATGGACGGGGCGACGCTGGGCGACAAACCGATCTTCATTGGCGAAGGGGCCGTCATCGAGCCGGGCGCGTACGTGGCCGGCCCAGCCTACATCGCCGCCGGCGCAACCGTTCGTCACGGCGCTTATGTGCGCGAGAACATCATCATGCTGGCGGGCAGCACGCTTGGCCACGCCAGCGAAGCCAAGAACGCCTTGCTCCTGCCCGGCGCAGCCGCCCCCCACTTCGCCTACGTCGGCGACTCCATCCTCGGCCATCGCGTCAACCTCGGCGCGGGCACAAAGCTGAGCAATCTGGGCGTGCTGAGCGAGAAGGACAAGAGCACAGGGCAGCGGCCGACCATCAAGCTTGTTCTCGATGGAGAGGAGTACGACACAGAGCTGGCCAAATTCGGAGCGATCCTCGGCGACGACGCCCAGACCGGCTGCAACTCTGTCCTCAACCCTGGCTGTATCATCGGCCCGCGGACGCTCGTCTACGCCAACCTCAGCCTGCGCAAGGGGTACTATCCCGCCGACTCAATCATCAAGCTGCGCCAGTCGATCGAAGTTGTTTCAAAACGCAGCGACTAATGCATTGAGTACAGAGGCGATTGCTGGTACGATCGCCCTGACGATGAGGTCATATCCGACTGTAGATCAATCGCTTTAGGAGAACACTCATGGCGTCGCAGACAAAAGGCCCGGCCACGAGCCCATCTCGTTTCAGACGGCCAGCCCTGTTTGCGGGGCTGCGTGGTGTCGAGCGCAGCCAACTGCCCACCGAAATTCTGGCGGGGGTGACGCTCGCCGCGCTGATGATTCCGCTCAACATCGGCTACGCCCAGGTAGCCGGGCTGCCGGCGGAAGTAGGCCTGTACGCCGCCATCCTGCCCTGCATCGCCTACGCCATCTTTGCCACATCGCGCAATGTGGTCGCCAGTCCGGACGCCGCCATCGCCGCGCTCATCGGCTCGCTGCTGGCGCCGCTGGCCATGATCGGCGAGCCGCGCTACATCGAACTGGCACTGGCGCTCGCTTTGCTCTGCGCCGTCTTCTTCTTCCTGTTCTGGCTTTTCCGGCTGGGCTACCTGGCCAATTTCCTATCCAAAGCCGTCCTGATCGGCTTTATTAGCGGGCTGGGCATCGAGGTCCTGCTGGGCCAGATCGAAAAGATTATGGGCGTCTCGGTCGAGGTAGACGGCTTCTTCCGGGAAGCGTTCGCCCTGATAGGCGAGATTCCGCAGGCGAACTGGTACTCAGTCGCCCTCGGCGTGGGCACCATCGCCATCATCCGGCTGCTCAAGCGGTATGCGCCGAAACTGCCCGGCGCCCTGATCGCCCTGATCGTCATGACGATTATCGTCGGGGTCTTCAATCTGACCGACGTTGGCGTGACCGTTCTCGGCCCAGTGCCGCCCGGCATCCCCGACATACGCATCCCCGACGTCACCTTCAGCGACTATTTGCGTCTGATTCCGGGAGCGATCGCCATCTGCGCCGTCACCATGGCGGAGGGATTGCTCATCGCCCGCAAGTACGCGCAGACCTACAACTACAAGGTGGACGGCGACCAGGAAAGTTTCGCCTACGGCGCGGCCAATGTGGCCTCCGGTCTGAGCGGCGGCCTGTCAATCGGCGTCAGCGCATCCCGTTCGGCCGCCATGGACAGCATGGGGTCCCGCAGCCAGATTCCAAGTGTTGTCGCCGCCATTGCGGTGCTGATCGTCATTATCTTCTTCACCGACCTGCTGGCCGAACTGCCCAATGCCGTGCTTGGCGGCATTGTCGCCAACGCCGTCATCGGGCTGATCGAGGTAGCCGAGTTTCGCGAGCTGTACCACATGCGCCGCTCGGAGTTCTGGATTGCGCTCATCTGTATGCTGTGCGTTCTCGTTCTGGGCGCCATTCCGGCTGTGGTCATCGCCTTTCTGCTGTCGGCCGTCGAACTGGTCGGCCGAATGTCCAGGCCCCAGTCCGCTGTGCTGACCAAGTCACCCGACGGTGACAGCTTCTCGGTCACCGCCGGCAGCAGTCGCGTACAATCGGTGCCAGGACTGGCGATCTATCGCTTCGGTGATCCCATCATCTTCGCTAACGCCAACACCTTTTCAGAATCGGTCAACGCCATTGTCACCTACGAAAGCGAGGAAGCGCTGCAATGGTTTGTGCTCGACGCCGAAGCGATCATCGACGTGGACACTACAGGCGCTGATGCGCTGGAGCACGCCATCAAGTTGATGGACGACCACAAAATTGTGTTCGCCATCTCGCGGGCCAGCGACGAGCTGCTGGCGCTCCTGACCCATTACGGATTGCTGGACGACATCGATGATGCGTACATCTTCGCCAACAACCGCGACGCACTCCGCGCATTCTACGCCGCAACCGGGCGCAAACCGCCCACGCTCAACGCTGAAGCGGTCGATGAGTAACAGAGGTTCAGTAGAAAACAGAGGATGTGGGGGCTGCGGTGTGGGACCGCAGATCAGGCTCAACCCGGGGGCGCGTTCAAGGCGCTGAGCGCCTCACCATACGTGTCATACGCCGCAAAGAAATCCAGAAAGCCGGTCACAGCCATCATGTCCTTGATGCTCTCCGGCAGACCGACAAGGACCACCTGACCGTCATTGCCGATGATTTGACGATATAGCATAAGCAATGCCCGCAGACCGGCGCTGGAGATGTAGCTCACGCCGGACATATCCAGCAGCAAACGGGCGCCTGGCTGGGGCAGTGAGGCCAATGTCTCCTGGACCGAAGGAGCGGACCGGCCGTCCAGTTCACCAAACAAGGTGGCCACGGTCACACCATCTTCTTCTCGCAGCTCGATTTCCATAGGCAGAAATCTACTCGTATCACCGGACGCTGTCAATGGGAGCGGCGAAGCCGCCAGGGGTTTTCAGTTGTCTGGTTCAGGCCAGACGCAGGCCGTTGAAACGACCTGCTGCCGGAGAATACCTACTGACAGTGGGTTGCAGAAGAGGGGCGGCGCGCTTTCCTTATCGCTCATAGTGGGCCTTGACCCACTCCCCAGGCAGCTGTCGGGTTTCAACCCGCAGCGGCTCGACAACTGAAAAGCCGTGGCACAGCCGCTACTTGTCGCTGTCGGACGGGGCGTCTGCCTTGGGTCCGTCATCACCAGACGGCGGATCGGACACCTTCCCGGCCAGATCATCCAGCCGGCGGCTCAACCAGCGCAAACCACCCTCGGCTCCCTTCTGCGCTTCCTGCTTCCAGTCAACCTCGCGCAATCGCGCCTCGATGGCGTCGGCCGTCGCTTTGGACTGGGCCTGGATCACTTCGCCCATCTTTTCGCGGGCGGCGTCGGCGCTGCGGCTGGTCACCTCGGCGGCGCTGTCGGCCACCTTCCTGGTCAGCTTGTCGGCCGTTCCCTTAACGCTCCCCGCCACCTGGCGGCCCGCCTCTTCTGCCTGGGCGCGAACGCGGCTGGTGGTGGTGCCGGCCTGGGCAGGCGACGGATCAGCAGCAGGAATCTCGTCGGCCAGGTCGTCGAGCGTAATTTTCAGCGGTTCATTATCAGGCATGGGTTCCTCCGTCTACACGGGCTGGTCTTGTTCACCTATACGCCCCGCTCATGGAGCAGTTGCACACAACTCTGGACTCCGCCGCGCTCCACTCATGACAGGCTCAGGATCACCAGTAAATAGTAGACAGGTCGTCTTTTCGCGCTACGATTGCACGCTGGAGCGCAAACTGCGGCAAACGGAATCAAGTATCTATGGTCAGTATAACACGCAAACAGGCCCTGCAGGCTGGTATGGCCGCCCTCGTTGTCTTGTTGATCGCGCTGTCCTTCGTCAACTGGGCCAGGCCTACCGACGGCGCGGAAGCGGCCGACAATGAATCGCGGGCATTGGCCCCGGTCATCTTTGGCGATCAGGCCGGGCCGACACCCCTGCCCGCCACGCTGACGCCAACGGCATCAGCCACGCCAACGTCCACCAGCACGCCTACAGTCACCAGTACGCCCACGGCCACGGCCACCGCCACTGTCGAACCCACTGCCACCACCAAACCAACGCGCACGCCGCGCCCAACAAAGACACCGAAATCCACACCGACGGCCACGGCGGAGCCTACTGCAACAGCCACACCGACCGTCACCCCGACGCTGCCGCCGGGCGAGGAGATGCTGGTCTTCGACTGGAATATGCCAGTGACCATCGACGAAGGTGGCTTCGCCATGGACATCCCGCCCATTGCCAACGGCGACTGGACCGGGCCAATCAACTACGCTGAAGGCACACTCTACTTCCGCGCCGAAATCTTCGGCATGCCGGTTGAGAAGGAAGATATGCGGCTTGGCTTCTGCTTCTGGCAAGGTGACGCAGAAAACTGCGCCGGCGAACGCGTGCCCGGCGTGGCCGGCACCGTGGTCACCTGGTCCCGCGCCGTTCCCGACCTGTGGAAGAAAGACGCGCTTCCTGTGGACTGGAGCGAACCGCGACGCCGGGCGGGCTTTGCCGTGCGTAACGGCAAGAATCTACCCGTCAGCAACAAAGGCGACTGGCCCCCGTGGAACGGCGAAGACCCGGCCGAATGGTACCCGCTCGACATGCGATTCACCGTCGTTGTCGTTGAGCAGGGCGCCGGTTTCTCTGGCTGGAGTAATTACATCCCCTGATCGATAGGACATCGGTACTAATTAAGGCTGTTCGTAAGCCAGCCATGCCACACTTGGAAACCTGAGGAGGCTGGCCGGACTGTTCGACGGCTGCCTTTTTTGCTGCCTGAGCCCATCGGGAGTGGGCCGGAACAGCAGGCATCGTAGACAGACCCGGAAAAAAGGGAAGGAATGAGTCCAATAAGGAGACAAAGTATGATGAACCGAAAGGAGCGAATGCGGACCGTAGGCATCCTCATGGCCGTGTGCTTGGGGGCACTGGTCATGGCGCTGATTGTGGCCCCGGCTGCCCTGCGCGCTGATGTCGGTAACGCTATCACCAACGGCGACTTTGAAAACGGCGTAGACAGCTGGCAATGCAAGAACTGTGCCGACAGCGCGGGGGCGCCTGCCCACAGCGGCAGCGCTTCCGGTCAGATCGTGACCACATCCAGCAACAGCGTCGCCCAGTTTTTCCAGAAGAACCTGTCGCTGGAACCAAACGCCGACTACACGCTGAGCTTTTACGCCAAGTCACCTGACAATGTGGCGTTGAAGGTATCGGTAGTTCAAGGCGTTGCACCCCGCGACTATTACGGGCTGCGCAACGAACCGGTCACACTGACGGCCGACTGGCAGCTCTACACCATTCCGTTCACCAGCAGCGGCTTCAACAACCCGGTCACCGATGGCCAGGTGCAGTTCAAGTTCCCGCGCGGCAGTGGGCTGGAGATGAGCATCGACACGATCGTCCTGACGACTGGCGAAGTCCCCCCACCGCCACCGCCAGATCCCGATCCGTCACCCACTCCACCAACACCGGATCCCGATCCATCACCGACACCGCCAACACCCGATCCCGATCCATCCCCGACGCCGCCCACACCGGAACCGTCGCCGACGCCACCCACACCAGAGCCGCCACCTCCTCCGCCGCCAACAGACGGATACAACGCCGTCAGTAATGGTGATTTCGAGAGCGGTGTTGAGGGCTGGCAGTGCAAAAACTGCACTGACATTGCCGGGGCGCCTGCCGCCAACGGCAGCGCCGCCGCCCAGGTTGTCAGCACCAAGACCAACGGAGTGGGCCAACTTTTCCAGCGGGACATCACGCTGGCCCCCGGTGCGACGTACGAGCTGAGCTTCTACGGCCGGTCGGCCGACTACGTGACGGTCAAGGCCACGGTGCTGCAGCAAACCAAGCCACGCACCAACTACGGTCTCTCCAACGAAGGGTTTGACCTGACTCCGGACTGGCAGCGGTTCACGGTCGTCTTCACCGCCAGCGGCTTCAGCGGGCAGGTCGACGACGCCCGGCTGCAGTTCAAGCTGCCGAAGGGCAAAGACCTGGAGATGAGTCTGGACGATATCGCGTTGGTGACCACCGACGCGCCGCCACCACCACCGCCACCGCCACCGCCGCCACCGCCGGGCAATGGCGACGATGAGATGGTAATCTACTTCTACGATGAAGACGTGCGCCAGGTGCAAAGCGGCTTCATCATGGACAAAGAGTCTGAGTTCCTGGAGCAGGACTGGACGTCGCCAGTCAACTTCGCCGACGGCCGCATCTACACCCGGGCCGAGATCATCAGCATCCCCAAGAACCAACCAGACATGAAGCTGGGCTGGTGCTTCTGGCAGCGAGACGCGCAGAAGAACCTGCGCGAGAATTGCAAGGGCAATAACGTGGCCGGCGTGCCCGGAACGGTTGAAACATGGTCCTTCGACCTGGACGAGATGTGGAAGAAGGGCGGCAAGGCTGTCGACTACGGCGAGCCACGGCTCAAGATGGGCTTCATCATCCGCGACGGCCAGAACGATCCGGTCAGCCTGAAGACCAGCGACAACTGGGGCGGCAACGACCCGGCCGACTGGTACCCGATGCGCATCAAGTACACTGTTGTACTTGTCGCCGACGGGGCGACCTTCTCCGGCTGGCAAAACTACCCGTAAGCCGGCCCGCACCGGCAGCACGCCCCACCCAGCACGGCCCTTCGGCCAGACCCGGACAGGGAGCGAGCAATAGTCTATAATAGTGAAAGGCCTCTCCTCTCTGAGAGGCCTTTTTATGACCCGACCAAACGATGAGTGAGAGTGAGCGATGACACGGACTGAGCAACTGAAACAAGCCTTGCGTGAGCGAATTCTGGTCCTGGACGGCGCCATGGGCACGATGATCCAGAGCTACCAGCTAAACGAGGCCGACTTTCGCGGCGAGCGCTTCGCCGACTGGCCTAGCGATTTGCAGGGCAACAACGATATCCTCGCGCTGACCCAGCCCGACATCATTCGGGCCATCCACCTTGCCTATCTGGAGGCGGGGGCGGATATGCTGGAGACCAACACCTTCAACGCCAATCGCATCTCCCAGGCCGATTACGGCATGGAAGAGCTGGCGTATGAGATTAATCTGGCCTCCGCCCGTCTGGCGGCCGAAGCGCGGGACGAAATGGAACGGCGCGATCCGTCGCGTCCTCGCTTCGTGGCCGGCGCGCTCGGCCCCACCAATCGTACCGCTTCCATCTCGCCCGACGTCAACGATCCCGGCTACCGCAACGTCACATTCGACGAACTGGCCGCCACCTACACCGAAGCGGCCCGTGGCCTGGTCGACGGCGGGGCAGACCTGCTGCTCATCGAAACGATATTCGACACGCTCAACGCCAAAGCCGCCCTCTTCGGCATCACCCGCTACTTTGAGGAGATAGGCCGCGACCTGCCGCTGATGATCTCTGGCACCATCACCGACGCCAGCGGCCGTACCCTCTCCGGCCAGACGACCGAAGCGTTCTGGTACTCCATCATGCATGCCCAGCCGCTCATCGTCGGGCTGAACTGCGCGCTGGGGGCCGAGGCGTTCCGCGACTACACCTACGCCCTGTCGCAGGTGGCGGGCACCTACACCCACATCTACCCCAACGCCGGGCTGCCCAACGAGTTCGGCGAGTACGACGACACGCCAGAGCAGATGGCAGCCGTCCTGCGAGACTACGCCGCCGAAGGGATGCTCAATGTCGTGGGTGGCTGCTGCGGCACCACCCCGGCCCACATCAAGGCGTTTGCCGAGACGGTACGCGACCTGCCGCCCCGCCCCCTCCCGGCCATCGAGCCGCGCCTGCGCCTGAGTGGCCTCGAGCCGCTGGTTGTCGGCCCGGAAACGAACTTCGTCAACGTGGGCGAACGCACCAACGTCACCGGCTCCAGCCGCTTTGCCAAGCTGATTCTCAACGACGACTACATGACCGCGCTGGATGTGGCTCGCCAGCAAGTGGAGAACGGCGCGCAGATCATCGACGTCAACATGGATGAAGGGATGCTCGACGCCGAAGCAGCCATGACGCGCTTCCTCAACCTGATCGCCGGGGAACCGGACATCGCCCGCGTACCGGTCATGATCGACTCTTCCAAATGGAGCGTCATCGAAGCCGGCCTGAAATGTGTCCAGGGCAAGAGCATCGTCAACTCGATCAGCATGAAGGAAGGCGAGGCGGAGTTCGTCCGCCAGGCGCGGCTGGCTCGTCGCTACGGGGCGGCCGTCATCGTCATGGCTTTTGACGAAGAAGGCCAGGCCGACACCGTCGAGCGCAAGGTGGAGATCTGCACCCGCGCCTATCGCATTCTGACTGAAGAAGTCGGCTTCCCGCCGCAAGACATCATTTTCGACCCCAACATCTTCGCCATCGCCACCGGCATCGAGGAACACAACGAGTACGGCATGGCATTTATCGAAGCCACGCGCCAGATCAAGCAGACCCTGCCCCACGCCCTGATCAGCGGCGGCGTCAGCAACATCAGCTTCTCCTTCCGCGGCAACAACCCGGTCCGCGAAGCAATCCACTCCGCATTCCTCTACCACGCCATTCAGGCGGGCATGGACATGGGCATCGTCAACGCCGGGCAGTTGGCCATCTACGCCGACCTGGACCCGGAGCTGAAGGAACATGTCGAGGATGTGCTCTTCAACCGGCGCGAAGACGCCACAGAGCGCCTCGTTGTCTTTGCCAGCACCGTCAAGGGCGAGGCCAGGGATAAGGTCGAGGATTTGGCCTGGCGTCATCTGCCGGTCGACGAACGCCTCTCCCATGCGCTGGTGAAGGGCATCGGCACCTACGTGGTCGACGACGTGGAGGAAGCCCGGCAGCAGGCAGAGAAACCGCTCGACGTCATCGAAGGGCCGCTGATGCACGGCATGAACATTGTAGGCGACCTGTTCGGCGCGGGGCAGATGTTCCTGCCCCAGGTCGTCAAGAGCGCCCGCGTCATGAAGCAGGCCGTCGCCCACCTCATCCCCTTTATCGAAGCGGAAAAGTTGGCCAGCGGCGACACCGGCCCGGTCGGACGCATCCTGATGGCCACCGTCAAGGGTGACGTCCACGACATCGGCAAGAACATCGTCGGCGTCGTGCTGGGCTGCAATAACTACGACGTCATCGACCTCGGCGTGATGGTCCCGACGCACAAGATTCTGGAGACCGCTCGCGAGCGCGAGGTGGATATCATCGGCCTCAGCGGGCTGATCACCCCCTCGCTGGAAGAGATGCGCCATGTGGCTCGCGAGATGGAGCGGCAGGGCTTCGACCTGCCCCTGCTGATCGGCGGAGCAACCACGTCCAAAGTCCACACGGCCGTCAAGATCGATCCCGAGTACCAGCGCGGCCCGGTCATCCACGTGCTCGACGCCTCCCGCGCGGTGGGCGTCGTCAGCCAGCTGCTCAACGATGAGCAGCGCACCCCGTTCGCCACTGACGTCCGCGAGGAGTACGCTGCGCTGCGCAAGAGCCGCGAAGGCCGCACATCGCGCAAGAAGCTGGTCAGCCTTGCCACCGCCCGCGACAATCGCCTGCCCGTCGAATGGGAGAGCTACACGCCGCCCACGTCGAACAAACCGGGTCGGACCGTGCTCGAGAACATCCCCCTGGCCGAGATTCGCCCCTACATCGACTGGACACCCTTCTTCTCCGCCTGGGAGCTGCACGGCACGTACCCCGGCATTCTCGATGACAAGATCGTGGGCGAATCGGCGCGCCAGCTCTATGCGGACGCGGTGGAGATGCTCGACTGCATCATCGAGGAAAAGTGGCTGCAGGCCAACGCCGTCATTGGTCTCTATCCCGCCGCAGCCGATGGCGACGACATCCTTGTCTGGGCCGACGCGACGGCAGCCGCCAACGGCGACGCGCCGCTAACGACCATCCACACCCTGCGCCAGCAGATGGAACGTCCCCCCGGACGGCCCAACCTGGCGCTCGCCGACTTCATCGCCCCCACGTCCACCGGCCTGATCGACACAATCGGCATGTTCGCCGTCACGACGGGTATCGGGCTGGACGCTGTCGTGGACCGCTTCGAGGCCGCCAACGACGACTACAACGCGATTCTGGCCAAAGCGCTGGCCGACCGGCTGGCCGAAGCCCTGGCCGAGTACATGCACGCCCAGGTACGCACCCACTACTGGGGCTATGCCGAGGGCGAAACGCTGAACAACGCCGACCTGATTGCCGAGGCCTACCAGGGCATTCGCCCCGCGCCCGGCTACCCGGCCTGCCCCGACCACACCGAAAAGGGCGAGCTGTTCCGCGTGCTCGATGCGCCCAGCACGGCAGGCATCACCCTCACCGAGAGTTACGCCATGATGCCCGCAGCGGCCGTCAGCGGCTACTACTTCGCCCACCCGCAAGCAGCCTACTTCGGCCTCGGCCGCGTCGACCGTGACCAGGTCGAGGATTATGCCTCGCGCAAGGGATGGGATATGGAAACGGCCGAACGGTGGCTGGCGCCGGTGTTGGGGTACGATAGCGAAAGCTAATCATACCCCCGCGACCGGTTACCAGCCATTGAGGGCTACAACAGTAAACTGATCAAAGATAGTTCCTTCCCGGATATCGAGCTCAGTCACTCGCGTCCAGTTGTTGCCAATATGGTACCCGTTCCAGAAGACGCCGCCCCCTGAGGCCCCCTGCCCGACGAAATTATCCACCATAAGACACGGGGTGCCATCGTCCCTTACCATCTGCCGCAAATGAACCCAGTCGATGTGAGCCGACTCGCCGTCCCAATCAACCTGCGCCAACTCGTCGGCTACCACAAAACGAATGGTTTCCCCACTGGCGAACATGGCTGAAGGCACGCCCACTGCTTCAAACAGACCCTGACCGGCGTACTCAAAGAAGTCCAGTACGGCGGTCTGATCGTTTGCCATTACCAGGCTGAACGCAGTCGGCGGCATATCCTTCAGCACCATCTCGCCATTCGTCCTGTAGACAGACGCGCGAATGGCGTTGTCACCGGATCCGCCCAGAAGGTGTGTCAGCGGTACCGGGAAGTGATTGTGAGTGACCAGATAACGTCCGTCCATGACCGTTGCATGACTAACATCAACACACTCCCCACGTGTCCCATCCTGGTCAATCATATGCCACAGTTCCAGGCGTACTGTCCGTTCGAGATAATACGCCTCGCGCAGGGCACAGATCGTCGCCATTTCGGGCCGCGGCTCGGAACAGCTGATATCGTTTTCCAGATCGCGACCTGAGTCGGATAGCGACGGCAGCGCCAGCGCGTTCAGTTCATCGGTCCATACGACTGGCTGGACATTGGTCGTTTGTGGGGTGACATCACAGGCCGACAGGACCAATGCGATAATAACCAGAGCCAGCCCTATCTGCGCCAACCACCAACCTGCTATCTTGCAGAGTATAGAGCAGGCCATCCTACTCGCTTCATGCTCGGCCTGCTTCGTTTGGAATGTCTCACCGTTCATCGCTCAGCGCTCCTCAACGTCATAAGCACCTGCCTGCTTGTGAAGCTGGAGCGCGCGACTCGTTGGCAAGAAATCGAGTAAGGGGTAAGTGATGATGTGGTTGTCGAGTGCGGGCTGCCAGGTGCTGCCGTTATGCTTCTAGATGGGCAGCAGGTGCTCCAGGCTGCACCGACTCAGGGGTAAGCAGGGTAGCGATCTATCCTTGTTAGACCGCGAGATGGGTGCGAGAAAGGTGGCTTGGTTAAGGGCGACTGGAACGTCTTTGGCCACTCAGTTGGGTCAGTGGATTTCGAAAGCGTGCTGCCTACCGTTGCCCATCTACTTAAAATGCTAGGGGCAGACGGGCGCCAAAACTCCCGGGGGCAGCCCTCTTACTCCCGTTTGCTTGGTAGGCTCTGCAGACAAAGAAAAAGGGCCGAGCTTCCCTAAAGAAGCCCGGCCCCTCCTATCAGCCGTTCGACGGAATCAGATTACATGGTACAACCCAAACAAGACGCGTTTGGGTCAAAGACGATACGCCGCACGCACCCGTCTAACTGTCCACCTTTGCTTGGTGAATAACCTACGTAGAACTCTATCGGACCTGTGTCAAAGAGATGCTCGTGTTTATCGATCGCTGGCCTGCGGATCGGAATGCTGTCTAGCAGAAATTCGAAGTAGGGTGGTCCTTGATAGCCTACCGAAGCTTGTGTAACAACAACATTCTGGTCTTGACTCACAGTAAGCACGTGGTGATCCGAGACAGAATACGCATGCGAGAAATAGAGCATGTTCCTAGACAGGTGCCAGAGCGCACGTCGTCGGTCAGTTCCATTTGCTTTGAACTCTTTGACAACTATCGGTCTATGCAGAACATCTTGGCCATCAACTGGCCTGTACATTGGGAACTCGAATAACGAGTGAAGGCCATCAGCCTCGGCCTTGAATTCAGCCGTAAGCATAATGTTTCTGCCTACGTAGTAGAGCTGACCTTTGATATCTACGAATTGCCGGGCACTCACAGGAACGCTTTCTGGGTACCTCCCTAGCAATTCAGTATCGACCCCCATGTCTGTTAGTTGCGCCTTCAGGCCAACATCTCTGATTCGCAAGTAACAACCATGGAGACAGAATTCGTCACAGCTAATCGAGCACCGTTCTCTGTCGTCCTCCTTCGCGCATACCAGTTGGGCACCTAGTTTGAAACGTTCCCACCGGTCACGGTGCCAGACGCCATCATCTATTTTCCAAACACCCACCTCCTTTTTGACAACGTCTTCAATGCGCTCAGCGCAGGTCGTGTCGATCACAATCTTCCAGAATATACGTAGCTCATCCATGTCTTCCTCCTTGAAAACAGATCGGCGAACACAACAGCAATCACAAAATGAACGGCTGTTCACAACTTACCAGAATCTTGAATTGGAAAGGATGTATAATGGTACGAGAGGAGCCGATCTCAACCGTGCGAGAGCCTGGTCATGGCTTTAGAGAGAAATCCGGCAGAACAGTTCGGAATAGCACTCACAAACGCTTTAAAACATTGTAATGACCCGCAATGGCTGGGTCAATACTCTCCGTTCGCCACACCCTACTTTCTCGGCTCCAATCTGCACGACGATCCAGCGCCTGAGACCACATCAGGACGTGGGCGAACGCTGCAAAAGCTGCTCCATCGGGCGGCCGATTCCATGTGGCCCGGCGAGCCCCCACAATCTCAAGGGCCATTACTCAAGCTTGTGGAACAAGAGCGGTCGACGGAAGCGTTGGGCAGTCGTTACCAGTTTCTGCTGTTAGACCTGCGCTACTTGCGCCGCTACTTCCCGCCACGAAGTCCGCCCAACACAGTCGGGGCGATGTACGACATGCTGAATGTCAGCGAGACGCGGTTCTTCGCCCATCTGCATCTCGCCAGGAACAGTCTGGCCCAGACGCTGCTGCGCCTGGTTCGTCCAGGCCTCCGGCTGGAACAACCACAGGCCCCCTATCTCGTCGGGCGCGACCAACTCCTCCGCGATTGCTCTGCTGCGCTGCTGGAAGGGCGCTCAGTTGCGTTGACAGGAACCGCAGGCATCGGCAAGACGTCTGTGGGAGCAGAACTGGTCAACCGCTGGCCCACTGACGCTGTATTCTGGCACACGTTCAGGCCAGGGCTGAACGATAATCTGACCAGCGTCGTCCAGAGCCTGGCGCACTTTCTGCACCAGATTGGCTGCCCCAATCTATGGCTGCAACTGATGGCCACTGAGGGCGAGCTCACCAATCTGCAACAGATCCTGGGCTTCCTGCGTGAAGACCTGGATTGTGCCAGCGAGCTGCCGGCGTTGCTCTGTTTCGACGAAGTTGATTTGCTCCATACAGCATCGGCCCAACCCAGACACGGAACGCACAAGCAACTTCTTGAACTACTGGAAGGTCTGCGCGGCCTCGCCCCACTGCTCCTGATTGGACAACGTGCGCTGATTGACACAGACGCCCACCACGAACTCCAGCCGCTATCGCTGGCTGAAACGACCAGGCTGCTCGCCCGAGCTGGGCTACCTGTGGACACTGCGCCGCGCCTGCACACCGTCACAGAAGGCAATCCCCGATTCCTGGAACTCTACATCGCGCTTCAGACAGGAGGGGAGATTGACCGGCCATCGGATATGGCTCAAGCCCCTTCGCTCCACCCACTGTTTAATCGCCTATGGAAGCGCTTGAGCAAGGATGAAAAAGAGGTCCTGATGTCGCTCTCGGTCTTTCGCGCCTTTGCCCCACGTGAAAACTGGCAGGAACGACAGGGGTTTGAGAGCTTGCAGGCGCGCAATCTTCTTAAGCAGGACACTCTGGGTGGAGTCGCGCTCCTGAGCCTCTTCCGCGAACTGGTCTACGATGAACTTTCGCCGGAGCAACGACAACAGGCGCAGCAGCAAGGCGCCCTGATTCGGGCCCAGCTCGGACAATATACGGAGGCAGCCTTCCATCTTTGGCAAGCAGACCGTCGAGAGGAAGCCGTTGATCTGTGGTACGACTATCAGGATGTTGAGGTTGAACAGGGCAAGGCGGGTGCTGCCCACGCGATATTTGCAGACGCCAGTTCGACTGCCTTGTCAGAGAGCTGCGCTAAACGCCTGAAAGTCATCCAGGATCGCTTGAGCCTTCTATATGGCGATGCAGCCAGCGTTCTCGAAAACATCGATGGTTATAGTTGGCATATGGATGAGCAGATTACCGCCGACGCCATGGAGCAGTGGGGCCAAGCTCACCTGATTCGCGGCGACCTTGACGCCACGCTGGCACAATACGACAGTGCTATCGATGTGCTGGGCAGAATCTCAACCAATATCGTTCAACTGCACCGCAAGCGCGCCCAGGTACACATTGAACAGGCCCATCTTGAGCAGGCGCAGCGTGAAACGATTGTCGCTCAGTTCGAGGTCGAGCGGCTAAAAGCGTGGGTACTCATGGCCCAGGGCGACTATATGATGGCACAGAAGCATCTACAGATCGCGCTACAGATGGCTGAAGACCTGTCAGACACGAAGTTGGTTGGCCTGACCAAGCAACTACTGGCCATCGCTGCAGGAAATCATGGTGATTTCTCCGCTGCCTACGAGTACGCACAGGACGCGATAGCGTACTTCGAGAGGTCAGGCGATCGGCTCAGTCTGGAGAATATGAGAGCCGAGGTAGCGGGCTTCCTGCTCAACGAAAGACGGTTCATGGAAGCCATCGCGCCCCACGAAGCAGCTTTAAGCTTCTTCGTGGAAATCAAGCACGACATACGGATTGCCTACATCAGCAGTAACCTTGCGGAAGCTTACTTTGAGACCGGTCAGATGGAGAAGGCAGAAACGCACGCGCTGCGAGCCATCCATTCTGAAAACCCCCGTGTCCAGCCTTATGCCTGCTACACACTCGGCCAGATCCGGCACTCACAAGAGCGAATCGAAGAGTCGGAGCAGGTGTTCAGACGAGGCATTCGGGTAGCAGAGCAGACAGGAGACGACTTCATCGCCGCCTACCTGTACCGGGCCTTTGGTGACATGCAAAGCCAGGAGGGACATACCGAAGCAGGTCTCGAGACATTGGAGGAAAGCTACGAACGTTTCAGAACGCTGGCCATGGAGCATGAAGTCGAACTAACAGCAAGACTCATTGAGCGATACTCAACCGCAAAGTAGGTCAGAGCTAGCTCTTGAAATGGTCCGGGTTCGTACAGAATCATGCACCTCAACTCATGACGAAAGTCGCCATCCAGGTGACCAATCCAAATTCCCTTTGTAAAATGAAATGATTGCCATCCAGGAAGCCACCGATACGTGGACAGAATGGGGATGGGCCAGGTAAAGAGAAATCTAAATGAGCAGGCATTCAATTCAATCGATGCGTCGACTATTAAACTGGCTTGTCCTCTTGGCAGCTACTCTCTTCCTACTGCTAATGGCCGGCATCGGCTCGACGGCACTGGCCCAGGAGCAACCGGACGAACCCCTCCGCGTCGCCACCAAACCGCTGGAGCCATTCGTCTTCTACGGCGATGATGGCCCTTCCGGCTACAGCGTCGACCTGTGGAGTGACCTCGCTGAGCGGCTCGGCCGCGACTTCGTCTGGGTGGAATACGAGACGGTCTCCGAGATATTGGCGGCGGTGGAAAGCGGCGAAGCGGATGTGGCCATTGCCGGCATCAGCATGACCCGCGATCGGGAATCTCGCCTCGACTTCACCCACCCGTACTTCGACGCTGGCCTACAAATCATGACCTCGTCCCGCCCGTCGTACGGCATCGTTGACCTGGTGCGCCTCGTCTTCTCGCCCAGCCTGCTCCTCTTTCTGGCGTTCGGCCTATTGGCGGCGATCGTCATGGCCCATGTCATTCTCTTCGTGGAAAAGCAGAACAACCCCGACTTCCAGCAAGGCTACTTCCGCAACCTGTGGGAGTCGATCTGGTATCTGCTGGCCATGATCGCCAACGGCGAGCACATGGACAAATACACCAAGAACCCGGTGCGCCGCATCCTGACCATCACCTACTGGCTCATCGGCCTGCTGCTGGTGGCCCAGTTCACCGCCACCGTCACCTCCGCGTTGACCGTGCAGAGCCTCAACAGCAGCATCCAGGGTCCGGAGGATTTGCCCGGCAAACGCATTGCGACCGTCGCCGGCAGCACCGCGGCCGACTTCCTCGAAGAGAACCTCATCCGCTACACCGGCGTTGAGAACGTCAATGAAGCGTACCCGCTCCTCTTGGATGACCAGGTGGACGCCGTCGTCTACGACTCACCCGTCCTCCAATATTACAGCGTTACGAATGGCCGGGGCAGCGTCAGCATGTCCGGCTCCATCTTCCGGGCCGAGAAGTACGGCATCGCCCTGCCCCAGGGCAGCGAGATGCGCGAACCGCTCAACGAACTGCTGCTGGAGATGTACCAGGACGGTACGCTCGACGACATCTACGCCCGCTGGTTCCAATAACCATACGCCGCCACCCGGCGGCCCCAACACAGCCCCCCGCTGCCTGAACCGACCAGCCTCATGGCTGTCGTGGTCGGCCGTCGCCTGAGAATCGGCCCAATTCAACGGGTTTCATGTCATAAATCCAGAATGTTTGCAGATTTGTGTTCCATAATGCGTATCAGAGATTAATCGCGTCTGCCTGTGGGCAGGCGCCAAAGGTTGAATTCAATGAACGAACAAGGTCTTCTAAACACAACAGACCGCCGGAGCGGCCGCTATGGACTGCTCCTTCTGCTGCTGACGCTCGTCCTGGCCGCTTGTGCCGGGGGACCGGGGGCAGAGCAAACTGAGATGGAGACGGCCGAAGCCTTCATCGGCAGCCTCTCCGCCGGGGCCACCGCCAGCGGCGAACTGCGACCGCTGCGCGAGGCCAGCATCTCCGCCGCCACACCCGCCCGCGTCACCGACGTTTTCGTCCGTGTGGGCGACGAAGTGGCCACCGGGGATCCGCTCCTGCAGTTGAGCACCGACGATCTGGAATTTAGCGTGGCCAACGCGGCCCAGACGGTGCGTCTGCGAGAGGCCAGTCTGGCCGACCTGCTGGATGAGCCAGACACCGCCGAGTTGGCGGCCGCCGAAGCTGGCGTGACCACCGCCCGAATTGAGCTGGACGACCTGCTGGACGGCGTGACACCGGAAGAGATCGCCATCGCCGAAGCGAACCTGCGCGCGGCCGAAGCGGCGCTCGGCTCTGCCTCCGCCGAACTGAACAACGTCCAAACGTCGGTCACCTCGGCCCAGATTGAGCAGGCCCGCGCGGCCGTCTACAGCGCCGAGCAGCAGCTTCGCGCCGCGCAGGACGCCAACGAAGAGCTGACCAACGCCGCCACCGACCAGACCTTGCGCCAGGCACAGCAGCAAGTCGCTTCGGCCAAGGCCCAGCTCGACGCTCTGTTGGCCGGGCCGGACAGCGGTCAGATCGGCGCGGCCCAGGGCAGCGTCACCTCCGCACAGGCGAACGTCGAGAACCGCCGCATTGAGCTGGAGCGTTTGCAGACTGGCCCTACCGCGGCCCAGGAAGCGGCCGCCCGCGCCCGGCTGGCCCAGGCCGAAGCCAATCTGGCCACACTGGTCGACGGCCCGACCGCCGAAGATATCGCCACGGCCGAAGCCGAGCTGGCCCAGGCCCGCCTGTCGCTGGCCGATGCAGAAGATGCGCTGGCCGACGCCACCATCACCGCGCCATTCCCCGGTTTCGTGGCCGCCATCAACGCCCAGCCGGGCGAAATCGCCAGCGGCATTGTGGCCGAAATCGTCGATCTCAGCTCCCTCCAGACCGTTCTGGAAGTGGATGAAGTGGACATCTCTGCGCTGGCTCCCGGCCAACCGGTGACGGTGACCCTGGAGACATGGCCCAACGATGAACTCAGCGGCAGCGTTGCCTCCATCGCCCCTGCGCCCAACAACGCGCCGGGCAGCAACCTGATCACCTATGAGGTCCGCCTGAACCTGGACCCGACCGCCCTGCCGGTGCGCGCAGGCATGACCGCTAACGCCAGCATCCTGACCGACGAGCGGGACGACGTGCTCCTGGTGCCCAACGCCGCCATCCTGGCCGACCGGGCCAGCGGCACATTCAGTGTGCGGCGGGTCGTGGGCGACACAACAGAAGAAGTGCCGGTCACCATCGGCCAGCGCGACAACCGCTACACCATCATCACCGACGGCCTGGAAGCAGGCGATATGGTCGTGATTGGCGGCGGCTCGCCCAATGATGAAGACCAGTTTGGCGGCCCGTTCGGCGGCTAACCAATCGACTTAAAGAGATACCTATTATGAGCACCAATCAACCCAACACATCCCGCAGACGGTGGCTCTGGATCGGCGGCGGCGTGGCGCTTATCGCCATCCTTGCTTTTGTCGTCCTCGGCCCGCTGCGCAACAGCGCCGGCACTGCCGGCAGCGACCCGGGGGCCGAGTCGGAGCGCACAGCCGAAGCGTTCATGGGCGAGCTGACGGCCAACACCACCCTCAGCGGACGTATCGAGGCCCAGCGAGCGGCTGACCTCAGCTTCGATCGCGGTGGTCGCGTAGACGAGATCTTTGTCGCCGTCGGCGACGCCGTCGAGGCCGGCGAGCCGCTGGTCGCGCTGGACACTACCGACCTGGCTCGCGCTGTCGAATCAGCCCGCCAGACGGTCACTATCCAGGAAGCGAACCTGACCCGCCTGCTGGCGCCGCCCACCGCCGCCACGCTGGCAGCGGCCGAAGCGTCGGTCGCCAGCGCCCAGGCCCAACTCGATGACCTGCTGGCCGGACCGGACGACAACACCATCGCCGCCGCCGAAGCCAGCTTGCGGGCTGCCAACGCCGACGTTGCGTCGGCCAGCGCCCGGCTGAACAGCGCCACCGCCCCGCCCAGCGCGGAGGAGGTCCGCGCCGCAGAACTGGAGCTGGAGCTGGCCCGCCAGGCAGCGACCTCGGCCGCCGAGCAGCACTCCACCATCCTCGTCACCGAACCGAATCAGTTCCTCTCGGAGGACCGGCTGGCAGAAATTGAACTATCCGCTCGCACGGCGGCTGTTCAGGCCAACGCCCAGCTGGCCGCCGCCCAGGAAAAGTACGATAACCTGGTAAACGGACGGCCGAGCAACACTTCATCGCTCCAGGCGCAGGTCGCCTCCGCCGTGGCCCAACGTGACGCGGCGCAGACCCGGCTGGAACAGGCTCAGACGGGCGCGACGGAAGCCCAGATAGCGGCTGCCCGCGCCTCGCTGGCCGACACCGAGCTGAATCTGGCTACCTTGCAGCGCGGCCCATCTGCGGCCCAGCAGGCGGCCGTCGAAGTGCAGCTGGAGCAGGCCCGTCTCAGCCTGGAGCGTGCAGAGCGCGACCTGGCCAACGCTACGCTCACCGCCCCGTTCGCGGGTGTCGTGACAGCCATAAACGCCAACAGCGGCGAAACGGTCAATGGACCAATCGTCTCCCTGGTCGCGCCGGACAGTCTGGAAGTTGTCTCCTCAGTCGATGAGGTGGACATGGACGAAGTCAATCCGGGCATGCCCGCCCTCATCACGCTGGAGGGGTGGCCCGACACCGAGCTGACCGGCATGGTCGCAGCCATTGCGCCACGCGGGACCAGTTCCGGCGGCGGCCCGGTCTCGTTCGACATCTTTCTGAGCTTTGACGAAGCGGCCCAGGCGTCCGGTTTGCCGGTGCTGGTAGGCATGTCGGCCGACGCCACGCTGGACACCGGCGATCAGGGCGAGGTGCTGCTTGTGCCCAACGCCGCTATCAACGCCGACCGGACAGCCGGTACGTTTAGCGTCAACCTCGTCGTCCGGGACGCCAATGGCGACATCAGCTACGAAACGGCCGACATCACCATTGGAGCACGTGACAGCCGCAACACCCAGATTCTGAGTGGGTTGGAAGCGGGTGACGAAGTTCTGGTTGGACCCTTGCCCGCAAACGACTTCGGGCCAGGCGGGCCGCCCCCCTTCGTTGATCAAAACTAGGGAGACAGACCAGCTATGATTACCATGCAAAACATCACCAAGACGTACGAAATGGGCTTGCAGCAAGTCCATGCGCTGCGCGGTGTCGATATGACCATCAAGGAAGGGGAGTTCGTCGCCATCATGGGACCGTCCGGCTCCGGCAAGAGCACGCTGATGAACATCATCGGCTGCCTCGACATCCCCACCGGCGGGACCTATACACTGAACGGCATCGACGTCAGCCACATGAGCGACGACCAGCAGGCTCACGTCCGCAACAAGGAGATCGGCTTCGTCTTCCAGCAGTTCAACCTGCTGCCGCGCACGTCGGCCATCAAGCAAGTGGCCCTGCCGCTTTCCTATGCAGGCGTCAGCCGGTCGGAGCGGTCGGACCGCGCGGCCGAAATGCTGACAGCCGTCGGTCTGGGCGAGCGACTGGACCACAAGCCGGACGAGCTGTCTGGCGGCCAGCAGCAGCGTGTGGCCATTGCTCGCGCCCTCATCACCGACCCCGGCATCATCCTGGCCGACGAGCCGACCGGCAACCTCGACTCCCACTCCGGCGAAGAGATCATGGGGCTTTTCACCCGGCTGCACGAGGAGCAAGGCATTACGCTGGTCATGATCACCCATGACCCGGAAACGGCCGAAGCAGCCGAACGGATCATCACCCTGCGCGACGGCCTGATCGTCGAAGAGTAGACGTATACGGAGACTACGATGGATTTAAGAGAAAGTTTTCTAACCGCGCTCGACAGCATCCTGGCCAACAAGCTGCGCTCTGTGCTGACGATGCTGGGCGTGATCATCGGCGTCGCCGCCGTCATCGCCCTGCTCAGCATCGGCAACGGCGTCAGCGAGTCGGTCACCGGCCAGATCCAGTCATTCGGCACCAACCTGATCACCATCTCCACCAACGGAGACAACAGCGGCGGCCGTCCGGCGCTGGGACTGGAAGCGGTCGAAGCGCTGTCCGACCCAATCAACGTGCCTGCCGTCAGTGCGGTGGCTGCTTCCTCCCAGGGCAACCAGGAAGTGGTCTTTGGCGGCGGCTCCAAGCGCACCACCGTCAACGGGGTGACGCCCAACTATCTGGAGATCAACAACCTGGCTGAGTTCCAGGCCGGCGACGGCCTGACCCAGCAAGACGAAGACACCAGCGCCCGCGTGGCCGTGTTGGGCGCGGGCATCGCCGAGGACCTGTTCGACACCGAATTCCCCATCGGCAACTCAGTCCGCATCAACGGCACCAGCTACGAAGTGGTCGGCGTGCTGGAGGAGTCGGGCCAGGGCTTTGGCGGCGATGACGACACCGTCTTCATCCCGCTCTCCACTGCCCTCAGCCGCCTCTACAGCGACCGCACGCGCAGTGGCGACAAGGCGGTCAGCATCATCGTGGCCCAGGCTGTCGACGAAGCGCAGACTGATGCGGCCGTCGAGCAGATCAGCGAAACCCTGCGCCGCGTCAACGGCATCATCTACGCCAGCGACGACGACTTCTCGCTCTTCAACCAGGCTGACTTGCTGAGCACGCTCAACACCGTGACCGCCACACTGACGGCGTTCCTGGGCGCGATTGCCGGCATCTCGCTGGTCGTCGGCGGCATCGGCATCATGAACATCATGCTCGTCAGCGTCACCGAACGAACCCGCGAAATCGGCATCCGCAAGGCAGTCGGCGCGCTCCGCCGACACATCCTGACCCAGTTTCTGCTGGAGTCGGTGCTGCTCAGTCTGCTGGGCGGCTTCATCGGCATCCTGTTGGGCTGGGCCATTTCGGCCATAGCCGGGCGGCTCATCGACCTTGACACCGTTATCGACGCGCCCACTGTGCTGCTGGCCACCAGTTTCGCCATGATTGTCGGGCTGATCTTCGGCATCTATCCGGCGTGGCGAGCGGCTGGTCTGCGGCCCATCGAAGCCTTACGCTACGAATAGGCCGCCCCGGCTCCGTAAAGCGGCTATACTGGCAGGCGTACCATGACGACGCAACGAATCCTGGTTGTCGACGATGACAAGGAAGTGGTGCGCCTGCTGCGGGCCTATCTGGAGCAGGCCGGCTACGATGTGCTGGTCGCCTACGATGGCGACACAGCCGTCCACGCCGTGCGCCACGACCAGCCAGACCTCCTCCTGCTCGACCTGATGCTGCCCGGCAAGAGCGGCTTTGAGGTGACCCGCCTACTGCGGGCCAACCCGGAGACGGCCGCCCTGCCCATCATCATGCTCACCGCCCGCGTCGATGACACGGACAAAATCGTGGGGCTGGAGCTGGGCGCCGACGATTACGTCACCAAGCCGTACAATCCGCGCGAGGTGGTGGCCCGCGTGCGCGCCCGCCTGCGCCAGCCGGAAGCGTACCAGACCCACCTGCTGCAGGCCGGCGCGATCCAGATGGACCTGCGCCGCCGCGAAGTGACCGTCAATGAGACGGCCGTAGAGTTGACCCCGACCGAGTTCGATCTACTACGCGTCATGCTGGAGCAATCAGGCTTCGTGCTGACCCGCCAGGAGTTGATCCGGCGGGCAATGGGTTCGGACTACGAAGGCATGGACCGCACCCTGGACAGCCACATCCGCAACCTGCGCCAGAAGATTGAGACGGACCACAAGAATCCCAGCTACATTCAAACTGTCTACGGGGTCGGTTACCGGCTGGACACCGGGGCCAAACCATGAACCGCCTTTGGGTGCGCATCGCGCTGGGTATATTGGGCAGCCTGTTCATCCTGCTTCTCATTCCGGTTGTCTTTCGTCAGTTCGCCATACCCGTCAATCCGATTCTGGCAAGCAGCGAGGAGATGTCACCGGAGCTGGCCGCGTTTATGGCCACCATTCCTGTGCCGCTGATGGAGCAAATACAGGAAGTCATCCGCCGCGATTTCTTCGTCATCATCTTGCAGGTCCTCATCCTGGGCAGCGGTCTGGCTTTGCTGTTTGGCATCGTGATCAGCCGCAGTCTGGCCGCGCCGCTGAGTGACCTGGAACAGGGGGCGCGGGCCATCGAAGCGGGCGAACTCAGCCGCCGCGTCGAGCCGGGCGGCTCGGACGAGATGCGCGCCGTGGCCGGGGCTTTCAACAGCATGGCCGGGCGGCTGGAAGAGGCAGAGACGCTGCGCCGCAATCTGCTGGCCGACGTGGCTCATGAGCTGCGCAATCCGGTCCACGTCCTCCAGGGCAATCTGCAAGCGATGCTTGACGACGTCTACCCTCTGAGCAAAGAAGAAGTCGCCCGCCTCTCCGACCAGACCCGCCATCTGGCCGCGCTTGTCCAGGATCTCCACGACCTGGCCCAGGCGGAGGCGGACCAACTGCCCCTGAGCCGCCAACCGACCGACATCGCCGGCGTGGTCAAGACGGTCGCCGCCGCCTACCGGCCCATCGCCCTGGCGGACGGGATCGACATGCGCGTCGAGCTGCTCGGCGCCTTGCCGCTGGTCAACGTCGACCCGGACCGGCTGAAGCAGGTCACGTCCAACCTGCTCAGCAATGCCGTCCGCTACACGCCACCCGGCGGCCATATCCTGGTGCAGATCGAACAGGCCGGCCCGACCGTTCAACTGCGCGTGCAGGACAGCGGCCCCGGCATCCCCGCCTCCCATGCAGCCCACATCTTCGACCGCTTCTACCGCACCGACGACGCCCGCAGCCGCAGCGACGGCGGGACCGGCCTCGGCCTGGCCATCACCCGGGCGATCGTCGAAGCCCACGGCGGAACAATTGTGGCAGAGACGACACCCGAAGGGGCGCTGTTCACCGTCAGCTTGCCTGTCTGAGTTCGTCTTTTTCTTCCTGCCCGGCGGCCGCTCCATGCTATACTTGCCGCTGGCTGTTCGTGGCCACATCGTGGCACAGTGATCGTGGCATAGTGAAGGAAGATGTTTCATGCATTGGTGGCAAACCGGCATCATTTACCAGATTTATCCCCGCTCATTCCAGGACAGCAACGGCGACGGCATCGGCGATCTGCCCGGCATCATCCAGCGACTCGACTACCTTCAGTCGCTGAACATCAACGCCCTCTGGCTGTCGCCCATCTTTCCCTCGCCCATGCACGACTTCGGCTATGATGTGGCCGACTACACCGCCATCCATCCCATGTTCGGCACGATGGCCGACTTCGACCGTCTGCTGGCCGAGGCCCACGCCCGCGACCTCAAGGTGATGCTCGACCTGGTTCCCAACCATACGTCGGACGAACACGCCTGGTTCATCGAGAGCCGCAGCAGCCGCGACAACCCCAGGCGCGACTGGTACATCTGGCGCGACCCCGCCCCCGGCGACGGCCCGCCCGAAACGCGACCACCCACCAACTGGGCCAGCATGTTCGGCGGCCCGGCCTGGACCTACGACGCTGCAACCAAACAGTTCTACATGCACCAGTTTGTCAGCCAGCAGCCGGAGCTGAACTACCGCCATCCCGACGTCCTGCCCGCCATGCTCGACAACATGCGCTTCTGGCTGGACAAGGGGGTTGATGGGTTCCGGGTCGATGTCATCTGGCTGATGCTGAAGGACGACCAGTTCCGCGACGAGCCGCCCAACCCCGACGCCGGCCCGGACAGCACCGATTACGGCCGCCTGCTCCACCCGTATACCAAAGACCTGCCCGGCGTCCACGACATCGTTCGCGCCATGCGCGCCGTCATGGATGAGTACGACGAGCGAGTCATGGTGGGGGAAATCTATGAGCCGATCGACGTGCTGATGGCCTACTGCGGCGACAACGACGAATGCCACCTGCCGTTCAACTTTCACCTGATCGGCGCGGCATGGGACGCCGGCATACTGGACAATCTCATTCAAGAATATGAAGGCAGCCAGACACCGGACAGTTGGCCCAACTGGGTGTTGGGCAACCACGACCAGCACCGCATCGCCAGCCGGGTCGGCCCAGCACAGGCGCGGGTGGCCCAGATGCTGCTGCTGACCCTGCGCGGCACGCCCACCTGCTACTATGGCGACGAGCTCGGCATGGAGAACGTGCCCATCCCGCCAGACCAGTGGCAGGACCCGGCGGCGCTCAACCAGCCAGGACAGGCAGACGAGGTCGGGCGCGACCCGGAACGCACGCCGATGCAGTGGGACGCCTCACCCAACGCCGGCTTCACCGCGCCGGACGTCACGCCCTGGCTGCCGCTGGCGGCCGACTACGAAACGCGCAACGTGGCTGCCCAGTCAGACGACCCGCACTCCATGCTCTCGCTGTACCGCCACCTCACCGCGCTGCGGGCGGCGGAACCAGCCTTTCAGACAGGGGCGTACGAACCGGTCACGTTGGGTGCGCCGGATGTGCTGGCCTACCGCCGCACACTGGAGAACACAAGCTACTTGATTTTGCTCAATTTAGGGGACAAACCGGCGCGGCTCGACTTGCGAAACGTCACCCCCGGCCTGCTGGCGACCGTGGTGCTGTCCGCCAGCCTGACGCAGCAAGGCCCGGTCATGACCAACAACGTCCATCTGGGCGCAAACGACGGGTTGATTATTCTGGAAAGCAGCTAGTCGTTTAACAAACTGCACGTGCCGAACCGGTAGGACGATTTGGCCAATCGTCTCCTCCCGCGATTCAGCAAATCGCGCTGCACACTATTCAGCGAAAGATGAGTGTCGCGCTGCCAGCAATTATCTGACGAAACGGCTGCTAAAGCGTTGCCAGCATCTCGTCATACTCGGCGTAGAAGCCGTTGATAATCGAATCGGGGTCGGGGATCAGGCCCTCATCGGTGGCCACGCCGATGTAGATATTACCTGCGTAGCTGAGAATGCTGATGCCCAACCCCAGACGACCGGACTGCGGCACCCAAAACATGATGTTCTCAATGCGGCGTCCAGTCAGATAGAGCGGGATCGGCGGGCCGGGCACGTTGGTCAGCACGGTCGTCGCCTTGGCCCCGATGATGCGGATGATCACGTCTTCGATCACCTGCGGCGACAAACCCATGCCTGACAGAATGTCCATGGCCACCACCGGCTCCGGCGACTCCTTCAGCTTGCCCATCTGAATCTGGACTGCCTTGAGCCGCTGCTTCATGGTCGGCAGCCCCACCGGCAGATCGGCAAAGACCAGACCGAACCTGTTGCCCAGTTCGCCCATCTCGTCCGGCTTGCGCAAGTTGACCGGCACGGCAGCACGCACCGTCACATCCTCAACGCTCTCGCCACGCTGCATGATGTAGCGCCGCAGCCCGCCCGTAATGGCCGTCGTCATCAGGTCGTTGATCGTCGCTCCGGTCGCCTTGCGCATCGACTTGACTTCTTGCAGCGGCATGGGGCGCGACCACGCCGCCCGCTTGGCCACGCCCAGCGTCCCCTTCAGGATCGTGTCCGGATCAGGGGTTCGGAACACCAGTTTGGTGGCAGCGTGGACGTAATCAGACCCGTTCTCGGCCACCTTCCACGCATTCTCCACATTGAGGAACGTCTCCAGGCCTTCAATCATGGCCCGGCGGCTCGCACTGACGCTGGACGACACGGCCTGACGACCACGCTGACGCAGGGCGGACAGCCCGTTGCCAAAGCGGCTGCGCCGTTCCGGAAACGTGATGGACTCGTCGCGCTCCATGGGCGAGTAGTCGGGGGTCAGGTCGGTCATGGCCAGCAGCACGCCGACCAGCGCAATGCCGTCGGCAATGGCATGATGCAGCCGTACAATGACCGCCCCGCCTTCCTCGAAGCCATCCACGATGTGGATCTGCCACAGCGGTTTGGAGAAGTCCAGCGGCGTGGACATCAGATCGCTGCACAACTCCTGAAGCGCGAACTTGTTGTGCGGATGGGGCAGAGCCACATGATGCAGATGGGCGGAGAGGTTGAAGTTGGGATCGAACTCCCAGTACGGTGGCGACATCGGCACCGGCGACTTGACCACGCGCTGCCGGAAACGGTCAAAGGTCAGGAAACGATTCTCGATCACTTCAGCAATAAGCACCGGGTCCAGCGGTTGGGCAAACGTCATGACGCCGCTGACCATCATTAGATTGGTCGGGTCTTCCATCTTGAGCCAGGCAGCGTCTACGTTGGAAAGGGGCGTGATCGAGGCCATATCGTGATATTCTCCTGGTTCCGCTTAATTCCTGTCTATGTTGGTCGATGGGGCCGAGGTCGCCCCCGCCGTCACGTTTTCCGCATCAATGCCGGCTACCTGATCGCCAATCTCATCGAGCCCGGCCGCTTCTCGCGCTTCTATCTCCAGCAGCCGGCGTCCCAGACGAGCGTCCCAATCATATATGACCAGCGTACCCGCCAGCTTGTCGTGCCAGCCCTGCCGCCTGTCGTCGATCAGCACCCAGAAGTAGCCCGCCAGCAGAGCTACAAACGATATATAGTAACCAATGGCCCGCTTGATAGCGACCCACACAGTAATGTGGCCGCCATCTGTGCGCACAACCAGCAGGCCCAGCAGCGCCTGACCAATTGTCTTGTCGAAAATCGACCAGCAAAAAACGAGATAGACGCCAAAGAACGCGAGGCCGCCAACAAACAGCACCACCCACCGCAGCACCGTTCCCCAGACGGTCGTAGCGTCTGCGCTGGAAAAAGCCTGATCAACAATGTTGGTCAGACCAAATAGCGACAGGGCAATCTGGATGCCGAACAGGATGGTAAATTGAGCCACGACAACGATCGCCAGGTCAATCGCATAGGCGATAAATCGGCTGACGAACCCGGCGTACTGACCGCGCATCGTCTGTTCGGGCGAATCACGCTCTGTCAAAATGATACCTTGCTTATCGGGAAGTGGGCTGCTGGTTCGGGTTCACCACAGGTTCCTCGGCCGCTTTGCGCACTTCCTCAGACGGCGGCGGCAGTTCATCACGAGGCGGCCGTCTGAGCATACGCCGCACCACGCGCTCCGCCAGCGTATCAGCCGACACCGTTCGCGACCGCATCGAGTCGACCGCTTCGGCCGCCAGGCTGACGCTCTGCTCCTGCACCAGTTCCGCCAATTCTTCGTTCTCGGCCAGATGGTCGATGAACTCGTCAACGATCCTCAGATAGGCCAGGCGAGCCATCTTGCGGCTGGTCGGCTCTTGTTGGCGGCCCAACTCCACCCAGTCTGCGACCTTTTCTTCGCCGCGCCGGTTGAAGCGTTCAAACGCCCGCTCAAAGGGGCCGGTGAAGAAGCCAGTGAACCGATTCTCGGTGAACGGCTCAACGGCGCTGCCGGTCACTCGCCAGAACATGTCGCTCGCTTCCACCCAGCGCATAACCGAGTTGCGGGCCGTGTCGGACGCCGACAAAGCGAAGCCGACAACTGCATAGCGGAGCACGTCGGCAGCCGTATTGACCTCACCGATGGCGCCGGCTTCTTCATCGGCGCGAACCTCATCCTCGACCGCCTGCAGCCGCTCCAGCAGCTGGGCAGTGCCTTCCACCGTGCCGCCAATCAGAAGCTTCACCACCGCCATATAGGCGTCAAATTCGGGATCGGCAGCAGCAGCCGGAGCCTGGCTGGACGGCAACGTCGCCGGCAGGCGCGTCTCCTGCAGCTGCGGCAGCGCCCCCTCCGCGAGGTTCGCGCTGCTGTCCTGCACAACGATGACGACCTCTCTGTCATTCACCGTGAGGGTCGGCTCATTTTTACGTTCGGTTACTGTCATGTCGCATCAGCCTTTCGGCCAAACTCTGGATGGTATGCAGGGCGAAAAAGGCCCGGTTCCCTGCACTCTCTTTAAGGTTCTGAGTATACGTTACGGTGAATGAATGTCAAATCTGAACCGCCCGCCAGAGGCCGCTCCGGCGGGCAGAGCGCAGGCGACGCCCACTCGCATTGAGGCGACCATAATGCTACAATGCGCGCCATGTTGATGCACCACGAAATCGAGGCAGCCGTCGCGGCTGCTATTGCCAAAGCCCAGGAAGCCGGCGACCTTCCGACCTTTGATTTACCCGATGTATCGGTCGAACGGCCGCGCGAGGCAGCCAACGGCGACTACGCGACGGCTGTCGCCTTGCAGCTGGCCCGCCCGGCCCGCATGGCCCCGCTCAAGATTGCCGAGGCCATCGTCGCCCACTTCGACTCTCCCGACTACATGGGCGATGTCATCGTTGCGCCGCCCGGGTTCATCAACTTCCGGCTGACCGACCAGTACATTCAGGGCGTCGTCGACCAGGTGCTCTCCGCGCCGACCGCCTACGGCAGCTACGATATGGGCGGCGGCCGTCTGACCCAGGTCGAGTGCGTCAGCGCCAACCCCACCGGGCCGATTACCCTCGGTCGCACGCGCGGCGGCGTTATCGGAGACACACTGGCCCGCGTCCTGCGCGCCAACAACTTCGACGTCACGCTGGAGTATTACTACAACGACGCGGGGCGGCAGGTTCAGCTGTTGGGTGAGTCGGTCAAGATTCGCTATCTCCAGGCGTTGGAACGGGAAGCCGAGCTGGGCGACGAGCATTATCAGGGCGGCTACATCGCTGATCTGGCCCAGGCACTGGTAGACGAACACGGCGACAGCCTGGTCGACGCGCCAACGGAAACATTCAGCGACTACGCCAAGGCGGAGATCTCCGAGCAGCAACAGGTCAGTCTGGCCCGCGTCAACATCGTCTTCGACGTCTACTTCAATGAGCAGTCGCTCTACGAGACGGGGCAGGTCTACCAGGCGCTGGATATGCTGAAGGAAAAAGGGTACGTCTACGAACAGGACGACGCCCAATGGTTCCGCACGACAGAGTTCGGCGATGACAAGGACCGCGTGCTGGTCAAGTCGGACGGTGATCTGACTTACCGCATGCCCGACATCGCCTACCATTACAATAAAGCGGAGCGCGGCTTCCAACTGGTCGTCGACATCTTCGGCCCCGACCACCACGCCACCGCCCCCCAGGTGCTGATGGGCGTTGAGGCGTTGGGCTATGACCCGGAGTTCGTCATCACCTTGCTGCACCAGATCGTCAACCTCATCCGCGACGGCGAGCCGGTCAAGATGAGCACGCGAGCCGGGCTGTACGTCACGCTCGACGAGCTGGTCGACGAAGTGGGGGCAGACTCGATCCGCTACTTCATGATCTCCCGTTCGGCCAACAGCCCGATCGACTTCGACATCGATCTGGCCGTCGAGCAGTCCGACAAGAACCCGGTCTACTACATCCAGAACGCCCACGTCCGCTGCGCAGGCATCTTCCGCAAGTGGGAGGAAGCCGGGCTGCCCCCAGACGCCGACGAAGGCGCCGACGTGAGCCTGTTGACCCACGATCGCGAGCTGGCCTTCCTGCGCAAGGCGACGGAGCTAAGCGACACGCTGGAGATTATCGCCGAGACGATGGAGCCCCACCGGCTGGCGTTCTACGCCTACGATCTGGCCTCCGCCTTCCATACCATGTACGAAGAGTGCCGCGTGCTCCACAGCGAGGTCCCAGAGCCGCTGCGTCTGGCCCGGCTGCATCTCTATCGCTCCGCCCAGGCGCTGTTCGCCCGCGTGCTCGACCTGATGGGCATGAGCGCGCCCGACATCATGTAACAACCGGCCCGATCCGACCGGGACGGAGAGAGTGCCTATGGCGACTGAACTCGCCCTTCTCAGCTATTCACCGACCACGCTCGACTATACTCCCTGCGCGTCCGTTGACGAAGTTATCAGTCGCATTGATGACCAGGCGTACTCGTTCATCAGCTGTCTGGGCTTTGGCGAGGACCGGTCAGACGTCGAGGCGCTGCTGCGCCACTTCGACCTGCCGCCTTCGCTGGCCGAAGATATCATCGACGATACCTCCGTTGAGTTTGAGGGCGAGACGGACCGCTTTCTCTATCTGGAGCATGCCGTGCCTGTCTACCCCGGCGGCAAGACCGTGCCCATGCCCGTGCGGGTCAGCTTCGTCCTGGGGGCCAGCCACCTTATCCTGTTCGAGAAATCAGACGCGCCGATCTTCACCAAGACCTTTCGGCGCATTCTGGGCGGGCAGAGCAAGGCGCAGCGGTACGGCCCCGACTACATGCTCTACCTCCTCCTTCGCGCAGCCATCGTCGAGCATTACCAGATCGCCTTCCTGCGCCTGAACACGCGCCTCGATGATCTGGAAGATATGGTGCTGGCTAATCCGGCCGAAGAAGAAGCGTACCAGGAGATTCTCGTCGCTCGCGAGGAACTCAAGCCGTGGAACATCCCCCTGCTGGAACTCGAAGATTTCCTTGAGTTTGTCAAGGACGCCGAGTCCCGCCTCATTACGCGTGAAACGTCGCGCTTCTACACCAAGTCGCTGTTCCGCGAAGTGCGCGACCTGCTCGACAGCTACGCCCGGCTGCGCCAGTGGCTCAAGGAGATCATGGAACTGCATATGGCCTCTGTCAGCCGGCGGGCCAACAAGGTGATGCAGCTGCTGACTGTCGTCGCGACCATCTTCCTGCCCCTGACGTTCATCACTAGTCTGTACGGCATGAACTTCGTCAACATGCCGGAACTGCGCGAGCCGTGGGCCTATCCCGTTGTGCTACTGCTCCTGCTGTTCATCGCCGTCGGCAGTCTGGTCTTCATGAAGCGCCGCAACTGGTTCTAGCCAACCGGCGGCCGTCCCGCCTGCCCATGCCCACCCCACCCGCCTCATCTCCGGCCATCGACCTGCAAGCGGTCACCAAACAGTACGGTGACCTGACAGCCGTTGACGGGCTGGCTCTGACCGTGGAGCCGGGCACCGTGCTCGGCTTTCTGGGACCGAATGGCGCGGGCAAGACAACAACCATCCGCTTGCTGACCGGGTTCCTGAAGCCGACAAGCGGGTCCGTTTTCCTGCTGGGCCACGACATGGCGAACGCGTCCGGCTCGCTGGCTGCCCGCCGTCGCCTGGGTTATGTGCCCGACGTGGCCGGGCTGGACCCGACTGCCACCGGCCGCTGGCTGCTCGACGACCTGGCCCGGCTGCAAGGTCGCCCCCCGGTCGACCGGACCGCACTCATCGACGCGCTGGAACTGGACACCCACGACCTGCGGCGGCCGATGGGCCGTCTCTCGCGAGGGACGCGCCAGAAGATCAACATCGTCCAGGGTTTGCAGCACCGGCCCGACCTGCTCATCCTCGACGAACCGACCGAAGGGCTGGACCCCATCGCCAAACGCGCCCTGTTCGAGACTCTGGAAGCGACCCGCAGCCGGGGAGCGACGATCTTCTTCTCTTCCCACATTTTGAGCGAGGTGGAGGAGTTGTGCGACCGGGTAGCACTCATCCGGCGCGGCCGTCTTGTGGCGGTGGATGCGATCAGCACGCTCCAGGCCCAGGTCCAGCGGCGCGTCTCGCTGCTGCTGCCTGACCCGCAGCCGGCGGCGGTCGACCTGGCCGCCATACCGGGCGTCAGCGACCTGGTCTGGCAAGACGGCCGCTGGGTGTTTAGCGCCGCCGACCTACCCGCCCTGCTGCAGGCGCTGGCGAAGCTGCCCGTCCGGGACGTGACCATCCAGCCGCCGTCATTGGCCGACCTGTTCCTGACCTACTACACTCCAGACGAGGCCGGCAATGGGTAACGCGGCCATCGTGTGGGCGGTCGCCTGGTCAACCTTCCGCCGGCGTTTCGGCTCGTTGCTCGCCTTTTCGGCCGGCGCGGCGGCGTTCCAGGCACTCGTCGCCGTCAGCTTTCCGGCCATTGGCGGCATGGACACGGTGACCAGTGTCGTCCAGACGTTTCCCGAAGGGCTGCGCAGCCTGTTAAAGCTGGCCCCCAATCTGCAAGCCGGTTTCGGCTTGCAAGACTATCTGGCGTTCAGCTGGATCCACCCGGTCTTCCTCGGTCTGGGGGCGGCGTTCGTGGTCAGCCGGGCGGCCGACGCGCTGGCGGGCGAAATCGAACGCGGCTCCATCTACCTGTCGCTCAGCCGCCCTGTGCCCCGCTGGACGTTCGTCACAGGCAAGGCGTTGGAGATGTTCGCCGGCGTGGGCATCTTCTGCCTGGTCAGCTGGCTGGGCATGGTGGCGGGGATCACTGTCGCCGGGTTGGGGCCGCTGCCGCTGGAGCGATTCCTGCTGATAGCGCTCGTGGCGTGGCCGCTCTTCGGGGCGCTGGGGGCCGGATCGCTGGCCATCTCCAGCACTGTCAGCCGCACCACTGTGGCGGGCGGGCTGGCCACCGCCTGGACGCTCCTCTCATTCGTCCTCGACGTCATCCCGCTCTTCGCTGCCTCGGCGCTGGCCTGGATCAATCCCTGGCACCACTACTTCCCGCAGGCGATCGCCGCCACCGGACAGATCGATCCGTTCGGTCTCGTCGTGCTGCTGGCCTGGTGTGCGCTGGGCATGTTGGCGGCCGTCCTCATTTTCGGCCGTCGCGACCTCGCCTGACATCGGGGCCGATTGTCAAGGCCTGGTGACCAAAACAGAAGCCCAGGCCGTCGGACGACAGCCTGGGCTTCATTGGATCTTGAGTCGGTTTGGCCCCGTTTAGTTACGGGCGTAGCGCAGCACTTCCTGGCCGCCTGGTCCACGGATGACCAGCGTCAGACCATCGCCCGACAGCTCGTAGGTGGTGGCCAGATTCATAGCTTGCTTGTAGGCATCCTCCTGGCCCATGATCCCCAACGGACTTTCGCACAGCTGATTGGTCTGGGTCACGCTGGTGATGCTGATCTGGTTGCTGTTAACGATGTAGCGGCCGTTGAAGCTGTTACAGCCCAGGAAACCGTTGATTTCGTTAGAGCCGCTGAACGAGGCGGTGGCCGATGAACCGGGAATCAGCGGGGCATTGTTGAGCGCCTGCAGCGCCCAGTTCGTGTTGGCCAGCGGGTTGCTGGGCACGTTGTCGATGACCAACAGCGACTGGTCCGCCGCCGTCATCTGGCCGCCTGCCGTGCTGGCCACAAGCTCGTAGACAAACGTCCCCGCCAACGGCACGCAGTCCTGGGCGCTGCCGGTCAGTCCGGCATTGTCCAGCACCAGCACATTGTTGCGCAGCAGCCGCACCAGCCACGTCGCGCCGCTGGTGGCCCAGTTGATCGTCACACACTGATTCACGCCGATCTGCGGCGGGCTGACGCTGAACGAGTTGATGATTGGCACATCCGGCGGACGGGTTGGCACCGGTGTGGCAATCGCCGCGTCCGAGACCGTGACGTAGGCCTGCGCCTGGCTGGTCCCGCCCGGACCCTGGGCCACCAGCGAGTACTGCACCGTGCCCACCACCGCGGGGCACTCCTGCAGATTGCCGTTCAGCGGCGCGTTGTCCCACAGCGTCTGGCCGTTGCCGCTAACGGTCACCCTGCTGGTGCTGCCCTGCACCTGCCACTGGAGCGACACACATTGCCCGAAGGTGATCTGGGCCGGGTTGGCCACAAACAGGCTGATGACCGGCGCACCCGCCACCGGGTTGACCACAATCGTGATCTGCCGCGTCTCCACCTGGCCGTTGGCAAAGACAACCCGCAGGAAGTAGGTCGTCGTCTGCGGCGGGCAAACAAGCCGGTTGCCCTGCGGCGGGACCGCCCCGTTCTGCCACTGTTCGCCCTGGCTGTAGAAGTAAACGGCCGAGGCACCCTGGACGCTCCAGCTGAAGGTTACACATTGACCCTGCTGGATCGTCGTCTGGTCGGCGCGGAAGTCGATCTGCGGCGAGGGCGTCTGGGTGGGGAACGGCGTCGGCGTAGCCGGCGCGGGCACCGTCACACCAACCCAGATCCGGTCGCCAAACGGCCGGTTCTGCTCGTCCACCATCTGCCACACACCCTGGTAAACACCCGGGCGCAGCGGGGCGACGAGATCGACGTACATATCATACTGCTGACCGGTAGACACGAGACCCTGAATGGGCGTCGGTTGGCCGCCCATCTGCGCCTCCGGCACATTGCCGCTGATGAACGTCAGGCGATAGGACGGGTTCCATTGGCAGGTGCCTGTATTCATGATGCGCCACCCCTTGCTGAATGGTTGGCCCGGCGTGACGGGTGGCGGCGCCGTCATGTTGTTGTCATCAAGATTCAGATCGGCCACAAACTGCATGCCGTTGACACAACTCGGCGGGGTCACTGTCGGCGGTGGAATCGGCGTGGGTCCCGGCGGAATTGGTGTGGGCACAGGCGGCGGAATGATCTGGTCTGCATTGATGTTCAGGTATTGCTGGGCCAACTGCGTGATGCGGCCCTCGTTCTGCAAATCTTGCAGTGCCCGGTTGATCTGCGCTTGCAGGTCGGTGGTGCCCCGGGGCATGGCAATCGCCATTCGCTGCAAGTTGAGCTGGCCACCAACCTCTTTCACGCCGCCGTCGGCGACGGCCGAATCGGCCGCCTGCTTGTCCAGTAACACCAGGTCGACCCGCTGCTCGCGCAGGTCACGCAGGCCGTCGGTGGCCTGCTCATACACAAAAAGGTTGCCGGCAGGAATGACGCCGGTATCCACCAGGCTGTCCTGGGCCCACGTCTGGAAGACGGTCCCTCGCTGCACACCGACTCGTTGGCCAGCCATCTCCTGGGCAGTGGTCACCTGGGAAATGGGCGAATCTGCCCGCGCCAGCACCGAATCCTCGCTGACGAAGTAGACGTTGCTGAAGTCAACCACCGCCTGCCGCTCCGGCGTCACCGACAGCGCGGCAATGGCCGCGTCAATCTGGCCAATGACCAGCGCGTCACCCAGCCCGTCGAAGGCCATATCGCGCAGCTCGATCGTTACGCCCAACCGGGCGCCAATCTCCTGGATCAGAGCCGTGTCGAAGCCGTCGGGCTGAAAGTTCTCGTCGCGGAAGTTGAAGGGCGGGTAGTCGAGCGACGTGCCCACGACCATACGGCCAGACGCCTGGATCGACTCCCACGAGCCATCGTTGGCAGTGGGGGGTGTGGTCGAGCCGCCGCCCCCACCAGAGTTGATGCCGTTGCCCGGCCAGATGTAGATATAGATCAGGGAAAGCACGACCAGGCCGGCAGCGGCGATCAGGATGGCCAGCAGTACATCATATTGTCGCTTCGTCATATCGCGCCTCCACACTTCGTTCCGTCGGACAGTTTGCTCTATTTTATGTCACCCTGACCACAGAACGCAACCGTATTTGACCATTGCTCGCACCCCAAAGGCCGTTACCTATGTAAAAGAAAACCGCGAGGCAACCGGTGGTTACCTCGCGGCGAGCAGTTTAGACGGGCGAATCGGCCTAACGAGGGCTGATCAGGTTTTGATAGACCAGCGACCCTTGCGTGCCGCGAATGGTCAACTGGTTGCCATCAATGATGAAGCCACTGGCCGAGCCGAGAACGTTGATATACGACCGCTCCTGCGGCATCACCGCATCGGGACTGGGACAGGTAAGCTGCGTCTGGTTGATGCCCGAGATCGTCAACGAACTCTGATTGACCGTATATTGGCCGTTGTAGGTGTTGCAGCCGCCGTTGCCGCTCAACGTGCCGCCGTCGCCAAAGATGGCGGTGATCTCGGTACCCTCGACCACCGGCGCACCGTTCAACGTCACCAGGACCCAGGACGTACCTTGCAGCGGGTTGCCAGCCGGAGGCGGCGGCGAACCAACCGTGACGGCTGCCTGTTGGAAGGCGGTGGCTCCAGTTGAGTTGGACGCCTCAATCCGATACGTATACGTGCCCGGGGAGGCGATGCAGTCGTTGACATTGCCATTCAACGGCCCGTTGTCGACGACAACGCTGCCGTTGCGCTTCAACTGGACCAGATTGACATTACCACCCGCACTCCAGTTGATCGTCACGCACTCACCCGCATTGATTTGAGTCGGCGTGACCGAAAACGAGTTGATCACCGGCTGTTGCTGCGGCGGAGGCGGCGGGGTTGGCGTCGGTGGCGCAGGCGTCGGCGTCACCTGGGGCGGCGGCGTTGGCTGGGCCACGACCGTCACGTTTTCCTGGGCGCGAGCGTTCCCGCCCGGGCCAGACACGTCGATGACATACTCCGCCACACCGGTCGGCGGACAGTCACGCGTGGTTCCGCTCAGCGGCGCGCCGTCCCACAGCACCGTGCCGGAGCGGGAGATACGGATCGAGTTGACATCACCCGTGACGCGCCAACGAACGTCCAGACAAGCCCCTGCCTGCACCTGCCCGTTCGGTGTGACCGAGAACGAGTCGATGACGGGCGCGTTCGGCGGCGGCTGGCTAACGTCGATGCGGATGGACTGAATTTCGACGGTGTTGTCGAGGTTGACCACGCGCAGATCGTAGCTGCGCGTCACCGGCGGACACTCATTGCGCTGGCTTTGCAGCGGCACTTCGTTCTGGCTCCACTGCTCGCCCTGGGCATAGAAGTACGCATTGCGCGCATTCTGCACGGTCCACGAGAAGACCACACACTCACCGGCCACGATGTTGGTGCGGTTCACCGTGAAGGAGATGGACGACGACGGCGGCAGGGTTGGGGCGGGTGTGGGCGTGGGCACGCCGGGCACCGTGATCCCGACCCAGACGCGGTCACCGAACAACAGCCCGTTGTTATTGCGCATCGACCAGAAGCCTTGATAGACACCCGGCGTCAGCGGGGCGACCAGACTGACATACATATCGTAGGTCGCGCCCGGCGGCACTGTGCCCTGGATTGGCGTTGGCAGCCCACCCATCCGCGCCTGCGGCGTGTTGCCGTCGACGTAGGTGAACTGGTAACGAGCATCCCACGTGCAGGTGCCGATGTTGCGCAGACGCCACCCCTTCTGGAAGGGCGTGCCCGGTGCAACCTGGGGCGGGTTGGTCATGTTCTGGTCGTCCAGATTCAGGTCGCCCACAAACTGCATCGCGTCGATGCAGCCCGCTGGCGGCGGGATGGGCGCGGAGGTTGCCGTTGGCTGGGGGCCGGGCGTCGGCACGGGCAGGATATCTTCAATGTCCACCTGCAAATGCGTCTCGACCAGGTCCGACAGCGTGCCGTCGTTCTGGATGCCAATAAGCGCCTCGTTGATAACAGGCGTCAGCGACGATCCTTTGGGCAAGGCGATGGCGAAGCGCTGCCGATTAAGACCCTGAGAGACGATCTCAAAGAGACCCGTCTGCTCCGCCAACTCCAGCGGCTGCAAGTCGGCCACCACGAGGTCGATGCGCTCGTCAGCCAGGTCTTCGATGGCTGTGTCGTTGTTGGTGTAAAGGAACAGATTGGAGGCAGGCATCAGCCCGGTCTCGACCAGCTCGCGCTCCAACCACTCCTGGTAGACCGAACCGGACTGTGCGCCAACCCGAAAACCCGCCAGATCGCGCACGGTATTGATGCGGATTGGGGAGCCGGATCGGGCCAGGATAGCGTCCTCCGAGATGAAGTAGACGTTGCTGAAATCGATCACGTCAGCCCGCTCGTCGGTGACCGAGATCGCGGCGATGGCGGCATCAACCTGGTTGACGGTAAGCGCACCGCCCAGGCCGTCGAACGCCATATCGCGGATTTCGAGTTCAACGCCCAGCCGGTCAGCAACTTCACGAATCAGGGCGACGTCGAAGCCGTCCAGCTGGAAGTCACGAGTGTAGAAGCTGAAGGGCGGGTAGTCGGCCGATGTGGCCACGACCATCCGGCCTGTGGCCTGGATGCGCGACCAGGCGTCCTCGCCAACGGCCGCTGCCGGGGTGCTGGTGTTGGTCGGGCGCGGCTCCAGCGTCGGCGTCGCGGTGGGGGACGCTTCTGATCCCCCACACGCCGCCAGCACCAGCGTCGCCAGCAAGACCAACAGCCAAGTCAGACTACGTGCAGATTGACGCACGGTTCGATCATCCATTTGTAACTCTCCCTCACTCCACTGACAGCATGCTCTACGGCAGGCGCGTGAACGTCATTGTGCCACCATCCGCCATCAGGTCGATCCGCAGCGTATTGCCATCAACGGTGTACAGAGCGGCAAAGTTGAGCCGGTCGATGAACGTATCACCAAGTGAGCCTTCGCCGCAGGCGGCCGCCGTCGTCACCAGGATAGAGATGTTGATCGTACTGCTGTTGACAGTGTACGAACCGCTGCCGTTGTTGCAATCCGCCTGGACAGCAACCTGTCCGTCCGGCAGGAAGGTGATCGTATATTGATCGCTTGGCGGCGCGAAGTCCTGCTTCGGATCGCGGAAGTTGGTCCACTGCCACGAGGTGCCTTCCAACGGATTGTCAGCCACCGCTTCGGCCGGAGCCTCAGTCTCGGGTGCAACCGGTGTGGGAAGCTCGCTTGCTGTCCCGGCATTGCCGAAGACCATGTTGCCGGCGTCGGCCATCAGGTTCAACACCAGATTGCCGTCATCGTCAATCACATAGGTCGCCGTATCGCCCAGCAGCTGCAAGTACACCTGGTCCAGCGAATCCTCACCGCAAGCCGCCAGCGAGGTGATACCCGGCAGGATCGTCAGCGATGCGCCGTCCACTTCGTAGCCGCCGGAGCCGGTGTTGCAGTCCGCGCGGAACGCGTACAGGCCGTCCGGCAGGAAGAGCAGCTGATACTGCTCCGGATTCGGGACCGCAATGTCGTTGGCCCCGCTGGTGTCCTGGAACTCCGTCCACTGCCACAGCGTGCCAATCAATGCATCGTCCCCCTGCAGTGCGACCGGGCCGCCAATGCCTGCACCGGACGGGCCGCCCTCGACCACCGGGCTGCCGGCATTGAAGGTGCCAGTACGTCCGTCGTCCAGCGTCGCCTCGATGGTACCATCGGTGCGCACCACGGCATTGGTAATACCGTTCAGGAATATCAGGAAGTCGTCGCTGTAGGAGTCAGGCGGGCAGAGCGCGCGGGTCAGCGGACCGGGATAGAGCAGGATGCTCCCCCCTTCGCTGAACTCATACGTACCGCCGCCGACGTTACAGTCCGCGATAATCGTATAGGTGCCGTCGGGCAGCAAGACGAGCTGGTAATCGTCCGGATTCTCGATAATGACCTCATCGCCATCTTCGTTGATGAACGAGGTCCAACGCAGCGACGCACCGGTCAGCCCGGCGTCGGCCGCATCCGGCTGTTCGTCGGTCTCCTGGGCCACTGTTGTGTCGGCGGGGCCCGCGTTAGCGAAGATCATGTTGCCGCCGTCGGCCATCAGGTTCAACACCAGATTGCCGTCGTCGTCAATGACATAGGTGCGAACATCACCCAGATATTGGATAAACTGATCGCCCTGGGACTCGGGTCCGCAGAGCGCTCGCGTAAACGGCCCGGGGCCGAACGAAATCGATTCGCCGTCCAGTTCATAGCTGCCGCGGCCAATGTTGCAGTCGGCCTGAACACTGTACGCACCATCCGGCCACAATACCAGCTGGTAGTTCTCCGGGTCGGCAACGACCAGATCGTTGATGCCGGCAGTGTCCTGGAACTCGGTCCATTGCCAGGTCACGCCGATGATCTCATCAGTGGGGGCCATGGTGACTTCGGTCATTTCGCCGTCACCCATGTCAACGGCTGAGCCGATGCGGAAGGTGACATTGCCGCCATCCGCCAGATTGGCAGTGATCACACCGTCGTCCCCAACGCTTACGCTTTCGGCCGCTCCCAGATTGGCAAGGAAGTCGTCGCTCAGCGATTCCGGCGGACAGAGCGCCAGCGTTAGGCGCCCCACCTCAAGGTCGATCGACCCATCAGCCGGATCGAACTCATAGACACCGCCGCCCACGTTGCAGTCGGCCTGCACGTTGAAGGTGCCGTCCGCATTGAGGATCACGGTGTAGTTCTCTGGATTTTCCACAGCGGTTGTGTTGCCGTCGGCGTCGGTGAAGGAGTCCCACTCCAGAACGACGCCAGTCAATCCGGCATCAGCAGCGTCAGCCTGGTCTTCCGACTCACCCGCGTCGACCACATCGGCCGGGCCGCCATTGGCAAAGACCATGTTGCCCGCGTCGGCCATCAGGTTCAGCACCAGATTGCCGTCGTCGTCGAAAACGTAGGTGCGGGCGTCGAACAACAGACGCGTGAAGTCGTCACTCTGCGATTCCGGCGGGCAAAGCGCCAGCGTCGAGAAGCCGGGGTTGATAATGAGCGAAGCGCCGTCCAGTTCATAGCTGCCACCACCGACGTTGCAGTCGGCCTTGATGTTGTAGGAGCCGTCGGGCCACAAGGTCAGCAGATAGGAAGCAGGATCATCAACGACAATGCTGTTCTCTCCGCTTGTGTCCTCAAACGCAGTCCACTGCCAGACCGTGCCCAGCAGTTCAGGCGCGTCTGCGGCACTGCCCGTATCGCCCTGGCTGGCCAGTTCGGCCACCCGGTCGCCCAGGACCATGCCGCCTACCAGACCAGCCAACGCCGACAGATTCGGGGTGAACTGATCATCAGTGGCGCTGTTCGTCGCGTCCTGAATCGAAGCCAGGTACGCGTCCAGATCATCCTGGACGGCCGCCAGCGTCTCATCATCAACGCTGTCGACGGTATCAGGCAGGAAGTCGGCGGCAACCGGCCACAGACCCAACAGATAGTTGCTGCCATCGTCGGTCAGACCCTGGAAGACCCAGGTCAGGCCCGTCTGGTTGGTAATCGGCCCGACACCCTGGCCGGCAAAGTGGGCCAGATAGGCCACGCCCTGACCGCCATCAAAGTCGAGGTAGTTAAGACGCGAGATCGCTTCCTGTCGATCGCCAGCAAAAACGGGCGGTAACGGCAGTGCGCCCACGCCATCCGCCGGCTGCTGCTCCAGCAGCGCCTTGATCTGCTCGAACGCCATGCCCGGATTCTCCAGGCCGGAACGCTCCAGCATACCCAGATATGCTTCGACTGGAATAACCCGCAGCTGCGGTTGGCTCCGGTTAATCAGATCTGCAAGCGCCGTTTCGACATCTGGATTGTCGGAGTCGGAGAAAGTGGCCAACAAGTGGGGCGGCCAGCCGGGCTGCCGGGTAGAGGGGTCGATTGCTGCCCCACCCACCTGCGAAGCGGCCCATGCTCCGGCCAGACCGACCGGGCTGAGAAGGAGGTCAAGTGGATTCAGGACCCCGGCGTCGTCAATAGACGGCGGATCGATTGCGGGCGCTGCCGTGGCCACAATCTCCATTGTGGCGGTTGGCGGCACCTCAGTCGCAGCCTGGGCCACAACCTCATCTACTTCCGGCGCCTCAGTCGCCACGGCCACTTCAGCCGTCGGCACCGGCGCAACGCCTGTAATGGCCGCCGGCAAGACACCGCCTGCCAGCAAGACCCACAACAAGACCGCAATCTTGGGTATCAGCAGAACCGCGCCGACAAGGTAGTCGATCACGCGATCTGTCGTCGATTCATTACTCGACATAATCTACACTCCTCAATGCTTTGTTAGCTTCAACGACCAGACCCGCTTCGAACCCCGTCAGGACGGCCGATTGTGAAATAGTCCATGCATGTCAAACAGCGAGCAGTTTGACCTCTCGCCATGGACATATTGTAGCAGAAAGATGAATGACAGATAAGCAAGACACAGGATGAAAACGGACTATTTCGCCCCGTCTTCTGCCGCGTCGTCCTCATCTTTCTCAGGATCCAGCCGTTTCTCAGCCCCCACAGCCGAGGCCGAAACGACATCCACTGCATCCTGATCCGTCGCAGTGACAACGGCCGCCACACCTGGGGCCGCTACGACGACCGGTGTCTCATCCTCTTCCTTCTCGGTCAACATCCGCCAGCCAACGTAGAGCGGCACGATCTGGTAGAAGGCAAACCACAGACCCAGGCCGGTCACCGCCCAGCGAATGAGGCTCAAATTCGTCTGAAACAGGTCGCGTGTCTCTTCAAGCGAACGGGCCGTGTCGCCCAGAATGGTGATGTACTCATCGAGCAGCGGACCAAACTGGACCAGCGAAGTCGTCACGCCAACCAGATCGGTCGATAGCTGCTTCACATTGTCGGCGATGCTGCCGACGTTGTCGACGGCCGCCGTCAGACTGTCGTCGAGCGAGCGCAGCTGCTCCGGCACTTCCAGAAGACTGTCGCCAATCTGTAAGACGGCGCTGTCGAACGGCTCTTCGGGATCATACTCAATGCCCAGGTCGAAGCTGATGGGCACACCGAAGACGCTTCGTTCCACCTGCAGCTCGCTGAGGCGGATGAGGGTGGAATCAATTGAGCCGGCAATATCAGCCAGATTGGGGATAGCCGCCTGAACCGCCTCCAGACTTTCCGGCACCGTCTCGGTGGCCAGGCTATTTACCGTGTTGAGCAGCGGCTCCGTGTCAATCAGAGTCGTCGACAGGTTGGCGGCCGTTTCCGTCACGGTGTCGAGCGTGCCCGCCGCTTCGTCGATGGTCGCCTTCACGTTAATCAGGCTGTCCGTGGTGGTGCCCACGGTCTGGAGCAGCAGCTCAGTCGTGGTGTTCAGGCCCACTGCCACGGTGTCGACCAGCTGCCGACCGTAGATTGTAAACGCCAGCGCAATAATAAGACCAGCGATGCCGACGATGATCATCAGCACCCCCAAAATACGACGGACGATTGTCATGTTATGCCTCCTGTGCTCCTGTTTAGTCGCTTCTATCCGGCAAGAGCCAGCCATCTGGCGGCCCAGGCCGGTTCGTGAGTGTCCCGTGCCATGAATATAGCAGATGCAGGGTATTCACCCTATATCAAAAGCGTCCGACCCCGGGGGCCGGACACTCGCTCAATATCAAGGGTTGTCGCGGACCAGGACGGACGCCATCCTGTACTGCGCGCTGCATCTACTGGTTCTTCAGCAAATCGCGAATCTCGGCCAACAACTCGTCCGTCGTCGGGGCGGGCGCTTCCTCCTCAACCGCTTCTTCTTCGATGCCCAGCGCTTCTTCCATCGTGTGCTGCATCTGATTGTAACCCTTAACGACCAGGAACAGCGTCAGGGCGACAATGAGGAAAGTGATGACGGCCTGGATGAAGTTGCCGTACGCAATGACTGCGTCCCCCACCGTGATCGACAAAGTCGCGAAGTCAATGCCGCCCAACAATGCACCAACCAGCGGCATGATAATGTCGCCCACCAGCGAATTGACGATAGCCGTAAAGGCGCCGGCGATGGCAACACCAACAGCAAGATCAATGACATCACCGCGATTGATAAACTCCCTGAACTCTTCCCACATGATGACCTCCTACGTTTCCATTTCCTTGATTCTCTTGGGTGTGCCACAAGACACGGGATCGATTCTAGCAAGATTCGGGTCGTTGCCATGACTGAACCTCTGGCTCGGCGGAATCTGGCCCCTTATTGGTTCCCTGCGACGGCCGCCTGCGCCATCGTCAGCCTCTCGGCCAGAGACACCTGGCGCGTAACCGGTATGGACAACAGGAAAGGGCCACCCCAACTTGCAGGCGGCCCTTGTGAACCAACTCGAGCCAGGCTTCTGGCCGAGTCACTCTCTTCCTGTTATTGAACCCTATTGAACCATCAGCATCACCGGCGATGACATGGCCAGCAGCACATTCGTGGCCGGGTCGTACATGTACGCCACAATCTCGTATTGACCGGGCGACACGGGGCCGCCAACCAGCCAGTTACCCGCCGGGTCGGCGCCGCCCAGCTGGCCGAAGTTCTCGCCATTCAGCTGCACAAGCACAAGCGTTCCTGGCTGCGCCGTGCCAACCACGGTCAGCTCCGAGCCGAAGAACGTGCCCACCCCTGAATCATCGATGACCGGCCCGGCTACTCCAGCCGGAAGCGGCGGCAGCATGACGCTGTCGATGACATGGATGATGCCATTGCCCGCGGCCGTATCCGGGGTGATGACAGCCGCATTGTCCACCAGCACGGCATCCCCTTCAGTACGCACAACAATCTGTGTTCCGCCTGCCGTGGCCAACGTTCCCGCCGCCACGACGTCGCTCGCGGGGAAGACGCCGGGTACGACATGATGCAGCAGGACATTGGACAGCGCCTGCGGGTTGGCCAGCCACGCTTCGACTGCGCCCGCCGGCAGCGCCGCAAAGGCCGTGTCCGGCGGCGCGAAGACCGTGAACGGACCACCCTGCGCCAGCGTCTCGCTCAGACCGACGGCCTGGGCTGCGGCCAGCAGCGTATTGAACTGTCCAGTGGAGGCAGCTACTTCGGCAATCGAAGGCTGCGCCGTAGCCAGTTCGGACTCCAGCGTCACAGAGCCAAAGACCGGACCGCCGTCGTCGCCCACCATGACCGCGCGAACCGTCGCCTGTCCTTCAGGTAGATTGACGCTGACCGCCCACAGGCCGTCCTTGCCGGCGGTCGTGGTACCCACCGCTACATCGTTGACGTAGATCACCAGCTCGGCGCCCGGTTCGGCTGTGCCGGTTAGGTCGTTGGGGCCAATCGCCCAGCCACCGGGCGGCGTCTCGATGTTCGGCCGCACCATTGCCAGAACGTCAAAGTCGGTCGGAGTCGAACCAGAAACCCGGTTGCCGTTGGCGTCCAGCAGGAACAGCTGGAGCGTATACTGCCCCGGCTCCAGATTCAGATCGAGCGTCCAGTTGCCCTGGTCGTCGACTGTCACGATGCCTGCGGATTGGTCATTGATGACCACATCGACCTGCGTACCCGGTTCGCCGGTGCCGGACCACGTCAATGGCCCGCCCGGCAGCGCAAACTGCAGCTCGCCTGTGTCATCGGGCAGCACCAGACCCGGCAGCGCCAGGCCCGGCAGGGTTGCCGGCCGCTCGATATCGACGGGATCAGACGTGCCGGTCACATTGCCGTCCTCGTCGAGGACGCGAATCTGAACCTGGTTCTGATCGCCGGTCAGGCTGACGTCGAACGACCAGTTGCCCATGCCGTCGGCCGTCGTCGTGCCGACCACTTCGCCGTTGACGACGATCTCAACCGTTGCGCCCGGTGTAGCCGTGCCACTCAGCGTGAACGCGCCGCTCAGCGGGTCGAACTCGCCGCCACTGCCCGTGCCGGGCATGGTGATGCCAGGAGCCAATTCGCCGGGCATCACGACAATGATCGTGCGCGACTGCGCCACGACCACGCCACCCGGATCCAGCGCCTGGGCCTGGACATTCAGCTCGCCTGGCGGCACAACGATATTGATCGTCCAGTTGCCGTCATCCCCAACGGTAGCCGTGCCGGCCGGTTGGCCGTTCACCAGGATGAGCACCTGGCTGCCCGGTTCGCCGGTGCCCGATAGCGTCGCCGTGTCGCTGTCGTCGTCGACAACGGGTTCATTGATGGTAGGCACTTGCGCGCCGGTAACGTTCAAAGAAAACGGGCCACCCTGATTCAGGATTGCGCCGTCGGAGCCGATCGTCTCAATGACGATGGCCGGAACGCCGGAGACCAGCGGCAGAGCAATGGTCCAGTTGCCACCCGCGTCTGCGGCCGTTTCGCCCATCAACGCCCCATCAACGTAGAAGCGCAAGGTCGTTCCCGGCTCGGCCGTACCCGACAGCACCACATCGCCGCCCGCCACCTCGCTGCCCGGCAGGGGCGAGACAAGGATGGGGGCCAGCGCACCCGGCAGAACGCCGGTCGCATCGCCGCTGCCGTCGCCCACATCGGCCACCTCAGTTGCCTGGGGCGCCACGGTAGGCTCCCCGGCGACTGCATCGTTGGCCCAGGGAACGCCCGTTACGTCATCCGTCGGCAGACCGAGCTGCTCTCCGAAAAGGAGCAGCGCCGCCAGCAGCGCCAGCAGCAGCAGCAAGACCAGCAGCTTGAAGCGGTCGTAATGGTTAATTTCCTCAGGAGTGCGGTAGCGTGTCATGCCTAGCTGCTCCTCTTGGCAACGGCCAGCTCGCTGGCCCGGGCAATCCAGGCCGCGTAGTCAGGCATGTTCCACTCTTGCGCCTGGCACACCTCTTGCAGATGTTCCAGCGTCGCACCCGCGAGTGCCTCGTAGGTGCAGATGCCTGCCTGATAGAGTCGCCGCTCGAAGATCTCGCCAATGCCTTCAAACAGTTCGAAGTCATCGGGCGGCGTCCCGTCCCAGGCCCGGCCCAGCGTATTGGTCTGAACCGCCAACTGCATGGCCGATGCCTTAATCTGCTCCAGCTCTTCGGCGTCCTTGATCGTCAGCATGGTGCCCAGGTCATCGTCAGGCGTTTCGGCCAGCTCCCAGTAGGAACCGACGCCCGCGGTGTAAAGACGATCCTCATAGGCAGAGCCGATGCCGGCGACGGCCGACAGGTCCTGCGGGCAGGAGACCAGCTCGGTTACGCGGCCGCGCTTGCGGCGCACGCGCTTGCCTGCGGCCCGCAGCCGCGCCTCATCGCTCCAACTGGCGTAGTCGGCCGAGCGCAGCCCGGCGTCTTGCATAATTTTGTCCAGCCGCTCCGGTTCGGCGTCGGCCAAATCCGCGAAGGTGACGATGCCCGCCGCCGTCAGCGCCGCGGCCGACTTCTCGCCCAATCCGTAGATGAGCAGCAAATCGTCGCTGTCATCGCGCTTGAACAGCTCGTCCTGGAGCGACTTGAGCGCCACGTCATCCCCGGTCGCCTTCAGGCGGGCCTGGGCGATCCAGTCACTGTAGTTCAGTTTGCGCCACGCCGGCACGTTGATAATCTCGGCCAATCCTTCTTCATCCGTCACAGCCAACTGGGCGTAGGTGGTAATCCCGGCGTCATTGAGCCGCTTGGCGTACGTCGGGCCAACGCCTTCCAACGCCGTCAGGTCATCGCCGGTAACCATCTCGCCCGGCACCTGAGTCATGGCCGCCGCCTGGGCGATCCAGCTGTCGAAGTCGATCTGCTGCCGCTGCCAGTCGGCCGGCTGGATGATCTCCTCAAGCTGTTCGGGCGTGGCTGCCGCCAACTCATCGTAGGTACTGATGCCGCCTTCGTCCAGCGTCGCGGCGAACTTCGGGCCGATGCCGCGAATCTTGGTCAGGTCGCTCTTGGGTGCCTCTTCCCAGACCAGCCGCACGCGGGAGTCGAAGTCGTTCTCGTAATACTCCAGGCGCACCGGCACCGGGCCACCCGGCAGACTGATGTCTCGGCTCAGCGTCTTGGCGGGGTGGTCGTTCCAGTCGTCGATAAGCAGCTGGTCGTTCACCCACAGGCGCATGCCGTCATCGGCCGTCGCCGAGAAGCGGTACCGGCCGCGGTCCAGGTCGAGGAGGCGCGTCCAGCGGACTGAAAACTGATCGGGGTTGATGACCGGGTTGGGCGGGGACTGCGACCAGTCGAAGTCGATCTCGGCATCTTCACGCACCAGAGCCGGCTTGCCTCGCAGGGTCAGGTTATTGAAATACTCACCACGCCACACGTCGGTGGGAATGACGATCTCGGCTGCTTCTTCCGCCACAGCGGCGACAGCGGCGACAGCGACCGCTTCTTCGGCAAGGCCGTCGTCGTCATCGTCATCCAGCGCGCCGGCCACGGCAGCGCCGGCAACCGCTGCCGCCGCGACGGCCGCTGCCGTACTCACCGCATCAGATGTGTCAGCATCGACCGCTGGCGTGGGCATTCTGACCGAGCCACCGCCCTGCGCGTCCAGCTGAGCCTGCAGCTCACGGTTCGCTTCTTCCAGCGCGGTGATGCGGGCTTGCTGCTGCTGCACGAGGGAGTTGAGTCGTGTTTGCCACTGCTGGGCAGCCTCCGACATGCGTGCCTGCCAGCGGGCCTCGACCTCGGCCACTCGCGCGTCGGACGCAGCCTCGATCTGCGCCTGCAGATGCACCTCATCGACAACGGCCGTCGCGCTGTCACGACGCCAGAAGAACCAGTCGATCAGCCATTCGATCAGCCAGCCCAGAATGATACCTATCAGTAGAACTACCCAGAAATTCATGTTCTATCCTCCCGATCCAGACGTGGCCAGTTGCCACATAAGTTAATGCCCTGGGCGATTCCTCGTCGAGGCCCGACCCTGAGGGTTAGTTGTTCGCTGGAAACGGCCACAGATGGGGCCCTGTCGATCCCGATCGACACCGACTCCATTAGGCTCAACAGCCGGATACAACAGGCATGGACAGACTGATGCCCGGCGGCATTCTCCCTGACAATATAGTATAAGGATTATGTCATCTTCGGCAAGTGCCCTTTCTACGGGCTTCAATCTTTTTACAAACAGCGCTGATGCTATCCGTCGGGCCGATCCTGGCGGCGACCCGGGATACGGTTTGAGAGGCCATCATCGTTGACGTCTGTACTCGCGCTTGATACGATCTGCGGAATGGGTCAACCGACCATTCCTTGCCCTCACCCTGCTGAATATTCTCTTCCTTCCTGGCGAGGTGGCGGCCGATGAGCTCATGGAGGATACCGTGACCCCACCCGGCATGGCCGGCTAAACGCCGGCAGCGCTGCCCCACACTACCCGATGGCTACGGCCGATTGGCATGGAATTCTACCTTCTGCCGGGCTATAATGAGGGTTGGCGTCTTGTGTTAAGAGGCAAGATGCTGGTTCCCACCTCCTCCATACATTGAGTCACGGGAGCTGAACCAGAAGCAGAAAAGAGCAAGGAGTGAACAACATGTTAAGAGCACAGAGTTCTGACAGGACCAGCCGCAATTGGTTGTGGTTTGGTCTGATGCTGACAGCGGTCTTTCTCGTTCTCGGCCTGACGGCCGCCCCCGCCCCGGCCCAGGAAGAAGAAGCAGCCGCCGGCGACTATCCCACCGACGCCGAGCGCGCGGCCGAGCTTGAACCCAGGATTTTGGACGCGACCCGCTCCGGCGACGCCGTCTCGATTACTGTTGAGATTCCGGCGGGCGCAGACACCTTCACCACGTCCGGCCAGCCGGACCGTAACTGGGCCAGTGATCCAAACATGCGCCTGGGGTTTAATACGGTTTCCGGGCTGGGAGCGGAGCGCATCTATTTGTACTTCGACGTATCCAGCATTCCCTCCAACGCTACCATCCAGAGTGCGGTCATTCGCGTCTTCCAGAACAGCTTCTCACCCCCCGGCGACCAGCCGATGGGCGCCACATCCCGGTTCCTGACCACCTCCTGGGATCCGAACACGTTGACCTGGAACAACTACAACCCGCAGTGGGGCAGCGACATCGGCACGACGTTCATCGCCGCCCAGACGGGCTGGGGCGAGAAGAACGCGCCGCTGTCAGCCATTCGTGACTGGGTCACAGGCGCCCGGCAAAACTTCGGCTTCATCATCATCGGCGATGAGACGCCACAGCAGCGCGAGCGTGTCTTCACGACGCTGAACGCCAACAATGGCGCCTATCCACGCCTGATCGTCACGTACAATGTCGTCAACGACACGACGCCCCCCGTGGCCTCCGTCGAACCGCTGCCGCAGCTCTCCCCCAAACCGTTCACGGTTCGCTGGAGCGGCACGGATGATCTGAGCGGTATTGCCTGGTATGATGTCGAGTATCGTATCAATGGCGGTGGCTGGGTCATCTGGCGCGCCCAGGTAACAACAACCTCGGCCAGCTTTGATCTGGGCAACAACAACGACTTGATCGAGTTCCGTGCCCGTGCTGTCGACAATGCCGGCAACGTGCAACCATGGAGCAGCAACCCGCAGGCGGCCACAACGCTGGACACCGTCCCGCCGAACGCCAGCATGAACGCGCTGCCGCAGTTTACGTTCGACAGCTCGTTCCCCATCTCATGGGTCCCCAACGAAGATCCCAGCCGCATCGCGTTCTATGACGTACAGTACCGTCAGAACGATGGGCCGTGGGAGAATCTGCTGATCCAGACCACGCTGGCCAACACGACGTTCGAAAACGCCCAGAATGGCAGCGTCTACGGCTTCCGCGTTCGCGCCCAGGATACGGCGGGCAACCTGCAGAGCTGGAGCGATGTGCCGCAGGCGCAGACCACCATCTCCGAAGGACTGCCGACTGCGACCATCATCCCGATTTCGCCGTCGATCACCAACCAGTTGAACTTCACCGTCTCCTGGCAGGGAACGGCCGCTCCGGGCGCCACCATCGTCTCCTATGATGTCCAGTTCCGCCGCAACGGCACGGGCTGGCAGACTTGGCAGGCAGGCGTCGCCACCACGACGGCAATCTTCACCGCCCCGAACGACGCCATCTACGACTTCCGTGTGCAGGCTCGTGACAGCGCCAATCGCGTCGGCGACTGGTCGAACAATCCGGGCAGCACCAAGGTAGTGGACACGACCGCACCGTTCATCACGCCGCGCGTCTTCGTCCCGATCACCCGCGACTAGCCCGGCGTCTGCCTTCCGGCCTACGCGCTAGCCAGACCTTACCAACCACAACCATCGCCGGCGATGGTTGTGGTTGGTTTCTTTATATAGTAGTAGATTCAACCAGCGGACCAATTATGGCGGAACTAATTCCCGGCGTGCAGCGTCTTGAGTAGTAACTGGGCTGAATCACAGCTATGATAGGTTGATGGGCGACTGCACCAGGTGAAGCCGCCCAAACAGAGTTAGAGCGAGTAAGAGTAAGAAGAGGAAGAAGTAAAACAATGAAACAAAAACGCTTGCTATTAATAGTCGCCGTCATGGCCCTGGGAGCGCTGCTCCTGGCGGCCTGTAACGCGGCATTGCCGGGCGCTGAAGAAAGCGCCCCGGCAGAGACCGGCAGTGAAGGTGATATCATCACCCTCTACGTCGGTCCGGAAATGGTTGACTGTGTTGGCTCCGGCCCGCAGCAATGTATGCTGGTTCGCACGGACCCCAACGCCGACTACGAGTTCTTCTACCAGTCCATTGCCGGCTTCACCTTTGAGCCCGGCTTCGAGTATGAGCTGCTCGTCCAGGTCGATACGGTGGAGAACCCGCCGGCTGACGGCTCGTCCCTCAGCTACACCCTGGTCGAAATCGTCAGCCAAACGCCGGTCGAGACGGCCGACGCAGGCACCGATGTGACCACCACCCTGTTCGTCGGACCGGAGCTGGTCGAGTGCACCGGCGTCGCGCCGCAGCAATGTCTGCAGGTGCGAACTGACCCGACCACCGAGTACACCCTGTTCTACGACACCATCCAGGGGTTCAACTTCGAGCCTGGCTACGAGTATGAACTGCTGGTGCAGGTCGACACCGTCGACAACCCGCCCGCCGATGGCTCCTCCCTGGCCTACACCCTGGTCGAAATTGTCAGTCAGACGCCGGTCGAGATGGCGGGCGCGATGAGCGAAACAAAGACGATGTACGTCGGGCCGCTGCTGGCCCCCTGTGTCGGTGTCGGCCCGATGGAGTGTATGCTGGTCACTGAAGATCTGGCCGCCGGCTACCAACTCTTCTACAACAACATCGAAGGGTTCACGTTCGAGCCCGGCTTCAACTATGAACTGCTGGTGCAGGTCGATACCGTCGAAAACCCGCCCGCCGATGGCTCCTCGCTGAAGTACACCCTGGTCGAGGAACTGTCGCGGACGGCCGTCGACGCCCAGACCTGGTATGTTGGCCCGGAGATGGTCGAGTGTGAAGGCGGCGCCGGCCCCCAGAGCTGCCTGCTCGTCCGCTCTTCACTGGACGAAGAGTATTCGCTCTTCTACTTCTCGATCGATGGATTCGATTACGAACCGGGTTTTGATTATGAGATTTTCGTGGTGGTCACGCCGGTCGAGAACCCGCCGGCTGATGGATCGTCACTCCAGTACACGTGGATATGGACCGCGAGTAAAACCCCTGTGGAGGGCGCCGCACTGACAGCGCCGGAAGATATGAGTATGGAACTGAGCCTCGAAGGCCCGCGTTGGGTCCTGACCACGTACCTGAACAGTGACAGCCAGACTGTCGACGCGCTGCCACAAGTCGAAGCGACGGCGACCTTTGGTGAAGCCCTCGTCTCGGGCAACGCAAGCTGCAACCGCTACACCGGTGCCTACACCAGTGACGGAGGCGCGCTGACCATCTCGCAGACAGTGTCTACGATGATGGCCTGCCTGCCCGACATCAGCGCCCAGGAGCAGCAGTTCCTGGCCAGTCTGCAGTTGGCCGCCAGCTACACCATCACCGGTGATCAGCTCATGGTCGCCAACGCCGACGGCGTCACGACCCTGACGTTTGTCGCCAGCGAGGAAATCAGCCTGACCGGGACCGAATGGAGCGCCGTCAACTACAACAACGGCAACCAGGCCGTCGTCTCGCTGATCCTTGACACGACCATCACGGCCAATTTCGGCGAAGATGGACAGCTCTCCGGTCTAGCGAGCTGCAACAACTACACAGCCGCCTACACCGTCGATGGTGACAACATCACGATCGGGCCTGCGGCCAGCACCCGGATGTTGTGCGGCGCCCCGGAAGGGATCATGGAACAGGAAGCCCAGTACCTGGCTGCCCTGACCACGGCCGCCACCTGGTCGATTGACGGCCCCACGCTGACGCTGCGGACGACCGACGGCGCGATGGTGGCCAACTACCAGGCTGTCCGGTAAGTCGTTCACCCATACTGCCCATGTGGCTAAACAACGGCCGCCCGTGCTTCACCGCACAGGCGGCCGTTTTGCGTTTCATCGGCCGCTCGCTTGACACAAACCCATATTCAACGACAATTCCGCAGCGTGTCCTTCTTCGGGGCGCCCACCACTATCGAGGAGGTTGGCATGAGTGTAAAACCAGATTCCTGGATTCGCCGGATGGCCCAGGAACACAATATGATCGAGCCGTTCGTCAACGGCCAGGTGCGCGACGGAGTCATCAGCTACGGGCTGTCGTCCTACGGCTATGACATTCGCGTGAGCCGGGAGTTCAAGATCTTCACCAACGTCCATTCGGCGGTGGTTGATCCGAAAAACTTCACCCCCCAATCGTTCATTGATTATGAAGGTGATATTTGCGTAATCCCGCCCAATTCGTTCGTTCTGGCGCAGACAATCGAATACTTCCGTATTCCGCGTGACGTCATTACGATCTGTTTGGGCAAGAGCACCTATGCTCGCTGTGGCCTGATCGTCAACGTCACACCGTTTGAACCGGAGTGGGAAGGGTATGTGACGCTGGAAATCTCCAACACCACGCCGCTCCCGGCGCGGATCTATGCCAACGAAGGCATCGCGCAGGTGCTGTTCTTCCAGGCAGACGAAGTTTGCGAAACATCCTACGCCGATCGCAAGGGCAAATATCAGAACCAGCAGAACATCGTTCTGCCCCGCATTTAGGCAGTGAAACGGACACGGTCATCGATTGGCGCATTCGGATGACACCGCTATAATTCGAGTCCGCACGCGCTGACGCGTGCTGTTGTGGCTATAGAATAGAAAAGAGGCCCATTGTGGGCGCTTAGCTCAGTTGGTTAGAGCGCTTCGTTTACACCGAAGAGGCCGGGGGTTCGAGTCCCTCAGCGCCCATCAAAGTCAGCAGGCAAATCGCTCCGGCAACGCTTGCTGTAATTGATTGTGAGACCAGTTGATTCTGTTATAATCGGCTTTGTGATAAATGGCACAACCGTCACCATTAAAAGTGGCACACATGCATGGCCGTCGTTGGTCCAACCACCGACAGTGTGCGTCACCCGGAACGATGTGTCGCAATTTTCGGAGAGCAGTAGGAGAATAGCCAAATGGCAAGTCAAACGGCAACTGTAGAAGCCGACGCTGCTGGTGCGACCAGCGGCGTTTCTCGGCGCGAATTTCTGTACTACATTTGGGGAGCGTCTATCGCCTTGTTGACCCTGCAGTCGGCGGGTTTGCTGGTTTGGTTCCTGTACCCCCGCTTTCGCGAGGGCGAGTTTGGCGGCGCGTTCACGATTGGCATCGACGACATCCCGCAGCCGAACACCGAGCCGATCAACTACCCCGACGGCCGCTTCTGGCTGGTTAACCTGAACACCAACGATCCTAACGCCCTGATGTACCAGGCACCTGACGAGCCTGAGCCCATTGTCGGCGTGGCCGCAATCTACAAAGTTTGCACCCACCTCGGCTGCATCTACTCCTGGACGCCGGCCAACGAGCGGTTTGAATGTCCGTGCCACGGCTCCAAGTACCGTCTGGACGGCCGTCGCATCGAGGCCCCGGCCCCGCGTAATCTGGATCGCTTCTTCCTGGAGGCTGTTGGCCAGGACGGGAACGTTCTCGCTTTCTCCGAGGTACAGGCCGATCAATATTCGCCGGTGGCTCTCCCTGCCGGCACCGTGGCCATTCGTATCGACACCGGCGACAGGCAAGACGGCAGTAGTGAAGAGTTGCTCTGTGATTTTCAGGGTAACTGCCCCTAAGCCTGCCGCGCACACGACGATTATTTATTGCACTTTTTGTTTCATGCGATTGATTTCTTGATAGGGAGTTGTTATGGCTACTTTTGTCGAACAGGTCCGCGAACTGGGTGTTAAGGACGCCGTCATCACCAAAGCCGACGAGGTTGTCGAGCGGGTGACGGCGGGTATGAATGTCAATGACATTCGGTCCGCCTTGCGTGGCGACGAACCGCGCCGGCCAAACCCCCGGCTGCGTCCCCATGCGGATGGCTTCTGGCTGCATATCCGGCCCAGCTTCTACCACACGGCCGTTACCCAGATTTATCCGACCTTCCGCCTCGGCTGGATGTCGACCTTTATGCTCGTCTGGGAAACGATCACTGGCCTCATTTTGATGGTCTTCTACACACCCAGCCCGCTCGCTGCCTACGGCAACATGTGGAATATCCTGGGCAACGTGCCGATGGGCCAGCTGTTCCGCAACATGCATCGTCTGGGTGCGGAGGTGATGGTCCTGGTCGTGGCGCTCCATATGCTGCGAACATTCGTCACCGGCAGTTATAAAAAGCCACGCCAGTTTACCTGGGTCACAGGCATGCTCCTGCTGGTGCTCACGATCTTCCTGAGCTTCAGCGGGTACCTGCTGCCATGGGACCAGCTGGCATACTGGGCGCTGACGGTGTTCATCAGCGGTGGCGCGGCTGCTCCGGCTCCGGAAGTCGTCAACGAAGCCATACTCCTGATTTTGCAGGGTGCACCGGCTCTGGGCGCCGACGGTCTGCTGCGCTGGTATCTGCTCCACGTTCTGCTGCTGCCGCTGTTGGCCGGTATCTTCTTCTTCGTCCACTACTACAAAGTCGTACTCTACGGCATCTCGCTGCCCCCGGGCCGCGAAGAGGTCGGCGAAGACACCGCCAAGCGCGTCCCGCGTGATGAGCGCACCTACTTCATTCCTGAAATTCTGACCAACGAGTTGATGTGGACCGCTCTCCTGACGCTCTTCCTGACAGCAGGCGCGTTGTGGCTCTGGGATGCGCCGCTGGAAACCCACGCCGACCCGATTGTCACACCGCTGCACGTTGTCGCGCCGTGGTATCTGTCGTGGTCACAGGGCTGGCTGAAGCTGGCGGATAAGACGCTGGTTGTAGGCTTCATTCCCCTGCTGCTCGTAGCGTTCATCGTCATGCCCTACATCGAAGTGGGCAAGAGCCGTCGCTTCGCCGACCGCCGCGTCGGCCTGACCGTGTCCATGCTGTTTATCGCCTTCATGCTCGTGTCCAACTGGATGGGTTCGCCGGAGTTCCGGGTCTCGAGCTCGCCCGACCGCGAGGTTAGCATCGAGGTACTGCCGGAAGAAGGTCCTGGCGGCATGAAGGGCATACCGTATGAGGATATGGTTCCTGGCACCTACCTGCCTGGTCAGGTCGTCAACGGCAACCCGCGCCTGACCGCCGGGCTGGCTCTGTTCGAAGAAGCGATGCACAAGCGCAGCTGCACCCTGGTCGGCAACGAAATGTGGGACGAATGCGATGTCACTGTTCTGGACAGCGGCGAAGTACGCTATGGCAACTACTTCACCGACACCGCCATGCCTGACCCGTATGCCGAGTTGATCATCGAAGAAGCGCAGCCCGACCTGCTATCACTGCAAATCCACTACGAAGTGGTGGACCCGGAAGATCCGAACACACTCTTGATCGAAAGTGAATGGGAACGGTTCCGCCATGCCGATTCCAATTACGAGGAAGAGTGTCGTTTTGCCAACAAGTGCTAAGGCGCAGAAGTCGGCCAATCGGAACAACCATGAGAAAGGTCACTGAGAGGGTCGGGACAGCATCACCCGACCCGAACGGGATGCGATATGTGGCCCGGCCACTTAATCAAGGATAGATGACCAATGCAGATTAAGATAATTATTGGCACCATCGCCTTCATGATGACAATGATGGTTCTTGGCTTCTCCGCGCTGCGCGAGCCTGCTCGCATGGAGCGCTTCACTAATGCTGAGGCTGGTCGGTCGATTGAAGCCGGGGCCGAAATCTACCTCAACAACTGCGCCACCTGCCACGGCGTGAACGGCGAGGCACAGCTATGCTATGACGCAGCCGGCAACCAGATTGGCTGCCAGGGCCTGCCCCTCAACCATGCACCGCTGCTCTGTGGCGAACCCACACAGCGTACGGATGCGATGGGCTGGTCGGGCGTCAAAGAGGATTACATCCTCCAGGTCGTTGCCGTTGGCCGTGGGGCCATCATGCCCACCTGGTCGGAGCAGTTCGGCGGTCCCCTGCGCCCGGACCAGGTCCAGAACGTGACCAACTTCGTGCTCAATTATGAGGATGAGGAGCTTTGCTCCCAGCCAATCGTCACCTACGACTGGCCAGAGCTGGTGGAGGATTTCTTGCCGCTGCAGAACCCGGGCGATCCGGTGCGCGGCGAAGAGCTGTACACAATCACCTATGGCTGCGCAGGCTGCCACGGTCAGATGGACAACGAAGCATCGGCGGCTGTCGGGCCGTGGATGGGTAACATCACTGAGGTCGGCGGTACGCGCGTCGAGGGTCAGGATGCGGAGCAGTACACCTACCACTCCATCCTCTACCCCAGCGACTTCATCGTGCCAGACTGCCCCACCGGCCCGTGCGCCGGCCCGCCCAGCACCATGCCCGCCAACTTCCCGCAGCGCATGGGCGAGAACCCGCAAGATATGTCTGACATTCTCGCTTACATACTCGGAACAAACTAGCTCGGGGTTAAACCCGGTCTGGCACCCAGACAGTAACAAAAGGCCCGGCGCAATGCCGGGCCTTTTTTGTTGCGTCGCTGCTGCCTGCCGGTCAGCCTGATCGCCTCAGGAAACGTCTTTCAGCTTCGTACCGCAGCTGCTGCAGAAGCGATCGTCTGGCGTGGCGGGCTGGCCACAGTTGTGACAGAAGCGGCTGGCGGTCGCCGGTGGCGGCGGGGCCGGTTTGACAGCCGGTGGCGGCGCGGCAGGCTTTGCCGGCTGCTGGGGCTGGGGAGCGGGCTTCTGCGGGGCAGGCGCGGGTCGGTTGGGCTTTGGCTTGCGGGTCGAATTCGTCCGCGGCGCGGACTGCTGTCGCCCAAAGAAGAAGGCCAGCGCCACCAGCGCCGCGACGGTAAAGATACCCACTAACCACAACGGATTGATGTCGCCCAGGAACGAGCCGGTGTCGCTCTCCGGCGGCGGGACCAGCTCCGGATTCACGACGCCTGCTCCGCCGCCGGCAGCCAGCGCCGGGGCCGACAGTTGGGGCGAACTCATGGCATAGGCAATTGAAACCGCGAACAGCTCACCGGCGGGCACCACGCGCGAAGCCAGCGTGTTGTACACCAGCCCATCGCCGCGCGAGGCGGCCGAATTGACCGGCTCCGGATCGATCGTCATGCCGGTCGACGAGAAAGGCTCCTGCACAGCCACCGAAAGCTGGGCGACATTCAACGCCGACAGCCACTCGAACAGGTAGGAACGGTCCAGCCCGTCGGCCACATAGGGATCGTAGTACTCCACATGGAACTGCGGGTCCGGAGTGGTCAGCGTCAGGCTGTTTCCCACAATCTCAAACTCGATGTCGTCGACCAGTCGATTGTCGGCCGTCACCCGCGCCACCGCGTTGAGTTCGGCCGTCTCCGGGAACGGGATGGTCACTGTGGCGGGCAGGGGCGTGTCGGGCGGCAGGATGCCGGTCAGCAGGACGAGCACAGACGGCTCATCGTAATCCGGCCACAACTCGACCGCCATGCCGACCAGGTCGGATGGCTCCGACTGGGCCAGCGCGGGCGAAAAAGAACGCCAACCCATCAGGAGAGTCAGCGCTATGAGAATCATGGGGAGGGTAAGTTTTTGTAGATAGCTCGCTGTCAGTTTACTCATAAATAGCTTTGGTTAATGTTCAATGTAGCTGTTGGTACACCCCATCCTGTCAGGCTTCGGCCCATTCAGGCTACGATCAGTTCAGGCGTGGCCCCGCAAACGGATGCGGTTGGCCCGACAGTGGGGACATTCCAGGTCAGTATAGTCACGTCCGCACGTCCGGCAAGTACGAACCCGAACCTCGCGGTCGTCGGCCGTGGAGCCAAGCACGATGACCACTTCCTCGCCGGTGTGGGCCGCCAGCCAGGCGCTCAGATCGTAGTTGTCAATGCGCCACTGGCCGTTCTCGTCCTGCGCCAGCACCCCGCTCATCACATCCAGGTCCATCTCGTGGGCGGCCGAGGCCAGTTTATAGATCGCCGCGCGTCTCATTTGCTTCATCGTTCATCCTTTTCCGGGACAGATTATAGAACATTCTGCGGACCGGAATGGTTGCCTACTCTGATGGTGGCGTCTATTATATCCCAAGGATGGATTCAACAACCGGAGGGCCACATGGTCAGCAGCAGCGAGAAGTTAGCGCGTGACGTAGATATCCTTGAAGCAATGGCAGCAGAGATGGGCGACTATCTGGACAGCGACGTGCTGTTCTGGCCCATGGCTCGCAGCGACATGCCCATGCTAACCCTTGGCGGGTACCTGATGCGGGAGCAACGCCTGCTGGCCCTGTCCGATCGGTTGACCGGCGAACAGCAAAACCGCGTGGCAGCGGCCGTTCAGCAGTTTAACCAGGTCCTGGCGGAGCGCATCGTGCGCTTCGAGACCAAAGCCGGCTCGGAGCTGGACGCGCGGCTGCGCCAATGGGAAGCGTTCCTCAAGGATGTGGACCGGGGGACGGCCGACAAGACCAGCAACTACGCCACCGCCGTGGAAGCGCGGGCCATGATCGCCGCCCTGATGGACCGGCTCAGCATGCCGCCTTATGAAACCGACAAGCGCACCGAGCAGCACCTGACCATGCTCGACCAGCGCCTGCGCAACCATTGGGTGCCCGGTGATTTCGTCTGGCCCGAAGATTGGCAGCCTGCCTATCCGCGTGATGAGTATCCCTGGCTGTACGGAAGCTTCCGCTCGACCACGGCCTGAGCCAAAGGACTGCGCCTTCGCAGCTCGAACTCACTGATCCCCACACACCATCATCCCTGGCTGGTAGGACCGGTATCGGCTCATGGATCCGCAGCGCCGCCTCGCATCCCTCTCCTTCCCGCCCGCCCTGCAGTACCGGGATTACCGGCTGCTGTGGGCTGGGCTGTTTGTCTCCAATCTCGGCACGCAGATGCAGTTGGTGGCCGTCAACTGGCACATCTTTGAGATGCTGCGCGGTCAGACCTTCACCGTCACTCTGCTTGGCCGCACCATTGATCTGGGCGCGGAGGCGTTGGGGCTGGGCACGCTGGGCCTGGTGCGCGTTATCCCCATCGTCCTGTTCGCCCTGCTGGGCGGTCTGCTGGCGGACTCAGTCAACCGGCGCAAGCTGTTGATCTATGCCGAGATCGCCTCAGCAACCATTGCCAGCATCCTGGCGCTGCTGACCTTCGCGGGGCGCGATACCGTGCCGGTCATCTATCTGGCAACGGCTGGGCTGGCGGCCGTCGCCGCGCTGGGCAACCCGTCACGCCAATCGCTGGTGCCCCATCTGGTGCCGCCCGAGCATTTTGCCAACGCCATCAGTCTCAACAACCTCATGTTCACTACGTCGGCCATCCTGGGACCGGCTGTGGCCGGGCTGCTGGTTGCCTACACCAGCGTCGAGGTCGTCTATGCGCTCAACGCCGTCTCCTTCCTGGCCGTCATTGTGTCGCTCATGGCCATGACCTATCGCGGCGCGGCGCGGGCTGACAGCGCGGGGCTGGGTCTGGACGCGCTGCTGGAGGGGCTGCGTTTCACCTTCCGCACCCCGATCATCTGGAGCACCATGCTGCTCGACTTTCTGGCCACCTTCTTCAGTTCGGCCCGGACAATGCTGCCCATCATCGCCAGCGACATCCTGGGGCTGGGGCCGGTTGGCTACGGCTGGCTGTCGGCTGCCCAGCCGGTGGGATCGGTGCTGGCGGGCGGCTCGCTGGCGCTGCGCCGCGACCTGACGCGCCAGGGCATTGTCTTGCTCGTCAGCGTCGCGATCTACGGCGCGGCCACCGCGTTTCTGGGCCTGTCCACCTCGTTCGCCCTCTCGTTCGCGCTCCTGGCCGTCACGGGCGCATCGGACACCATCTCCACCGTCATCCGCGGCACCGTGCGCCAGATGTCGACCCCCGACCGTCTGCGCGGCCGCATGACCAGCGTCAATATGGTCTTCTTCATGGGCGGGCCACAGCTGGGCGAGATGGAAGCGGGCCTGGTGGCGGCCGTCTTCTCCGTCCCCTTCGCCATCGTCACCGGCGGTGTAGCCACCGTACTGATCACCGGCCTGATCGCCTGGAAGTACCCGGTTCTGCGCGCCTATGACAGCCCAACTTCTGTTCCCGTGCCCACGTAAGACATTCGTAATCTCTCTCCGGTAAGCTGAGGTCAGCAGCGCTCGTCTACTTGTAAGACAGATTACAGGCGACTGCGCCTGAGCGAACCAACAACAAGGAGAGAAACATGCAATCACGACGTTCGATTTTGATCATTGCCGGAGTTATTGGCGTTCTGATTTTGGGCGCGGCGGGCTGGTATCTGGGATCCCCATTGCTCATCGACAACACCGTCGACGAAGCGTTCCCGTTCGAACTGCCGGAGACAACTGAGCTGACGGCGATGTCGTCCACAGAGATGGCCGACCTGGAGAGCGCGTTCATGGAAGCGCTACCCGACGACACGGCCATTGCCGCACTGGCGGACGAGGACCGAGCGGCCGTCGAGGCCCGCGTCATGGCCGCCGCCGCGGCTGTCATGGCCGACGATGTTATGACCGAGGAGATGCCCACCGCCGATGTGTGGCAACTGGTGCGCCAGGGCCAGTTCAGCGGCACCGACGCGCTGCACCAGGGCCAGGGAACGGCCGCTGTGTTCGAGCTGGGTGACCAGCGCGTCCTGCGCTTCGAAGATTTCGAGGTGACCAACGGCCCGGACCTGCATGTCCTCCTGAGCACCAACCCCAATCCCACAGGGCGCGATGACCTGGGGGAGTACATTGACCTGGGCGAGTTGAAGGGCAACGTCGGCAGCCAGAACTACGAGCTGCCCGCCGACCTGGATCTGTCACAGTACCAGAGCGTCATCATCTACTGCATGCCGTTCCACGTCCTGTTCGCCATCGCCCCGCTCGGCTAAGCCAGCCTGTCGAAGCATAGAAAAAGCCCGTCCACAGTGGCGGGCTTTTTATCGTCCGGGCTGCTGTACGGCGCTAGAGTAGGCCCTGCTGGCGATACCAGGCGATGGTGTGGCCGATACCTTCTTCCAGATCGACCTGCGGCGTATAGCCCATTTCCTGATGGGCCTTTTCGTAAGTGGAGCGGCGATTCTCGCTGAAGAACGCGACGCCCGTCCGGCTGAGCGGCACGTTCATTCCCGTCAGACTGCCCACCGCCTCCAGCGCCGCTGCCCCCAGGTAAGCCAGCGGCACCGGCACCCGAATGCGGGGCGGCGCAACGCCCAGCTCGGCGGCAATCGTCGTGGCCAGCTCCTCAAACGTGAGCGGTCGGGGGCCGGTGATATGGTAGGTCTGGCCCGGCTGCCCTTCTCGCAGACTGAGCAGTACGCCGTCGACAATATCACCGATGTAGGTCGGGTGACAGGTGTTCTGCCCGTCGCCCACGTAGAAGTAGATCCCGCGCTGGATGGCCCGGAACAGGCCCAGCACATGAACATCGCCGGGACCGTAGATAAACTCCGGGCGAGCAATGATCACCGGCAGCCCGTCGTCGATGAACTGATGGGTATACGTTTCAGCCAGCGCCTTGCTGCGCTCGTAGGGATTGCTGGGAGCCAGCGGGGCGGTCTCATCGACGTTGGCGCCCAGGTCATCGCTGTGCAGCGGCCCCAGCACCCCGGCGCTGCTGATGTGGAGGACACGCAAATCGGGGCTGGTCTCGCCTGCGGCCCGGGCCGCCGCCACCGCGGCCAGCACATGGCGCGTCCCTTCGGCGTTGATCGCTTGGTACGTCGCTTCCTCGACACCCGCCCGGCCCAACATGCCGGCTGCGTGAATGACCCACTGCACGCCCTCGAACAACCCGGTCAGCGTCGCCGGATCGGTAATGTCGCCCGCATGCCAGATGATCCGGGAATCGGCCGCTTGCCGGCGCGTTGAACCGGGCAGGACCAGGGCATGGACCTCGATCCCCTCATCCAGCAGCCGCTTGGCAATGGCGCCGCCGACAAAGCCGGTCGCACCTGTCAGAAACGCTTTCACAATAACGCAACTATATCCCAGCCGCGGTCATTTAGAAACCGGGTTTCTCCACCGCTGCGCCCGCTGCTCACGGCGTCGCCCAGAAACCCGGTTTCTCTCCTGCTACTCCCACCCAATCGAGGCGTCTCACAGAAACCGGGTTTCTCCACCGCTGCGCCCGCTGCTCACGGCGTCACATAGAAACCCGGTTTCTAACGCACACACCCTGCGACGAAACAACAAGGCAAGCTATAATAAGCGCTGGCCGGCGACAGACCGACCCAGCATCATGAGCCGTACCACGCGCATCCGCTTTCTCATCCTCCCCCTTCTACTGCTCCAATTCTGGGCGGCCGTCTGGATGGCGTTCAACCTGCCTGCCCACGCCACGCCCAACGAACTGCTCAACTACGAGTACATCGCGGTCATGCGTCAGATTCGCGGCCTGCCCAACCGGGGTCTGGTCGACAGCGAGATTCGCTACACCGAATGGCACCAACCGCCGGTCTACTTCACGTTGGCGGCGCTGGTGGGGCTGCCGCTGCCCGTGCCCCGTTCGCCGGTCAATCCACCGCCACCGATCGCGGTCGAGGAAAACCCGCACTATCTGGCCACGCCGCAAGGCAATCTCAACCCGGTCGTCCACGTCACGCCCCGGAACACGCCCCTGCTCTATACCAGCCGCCTGGCGGCCGCTTTGCTGGGCCTCGTCGGCGTGGCCGCGCTCTACCGGGCGGGCGCACAGATTCTCGCGCCATCGGTGGGACTGCTCATGGCCAGCCTGCTGGCGTTCCAGCCCGGCTACATCCACCTCAGCGGCTCCGTCAACAATGACATGCCCCTGACGGCCGTCGTTGCCATCGTCATGGCCTACTCGCTCTTGCTGCTCACCCGTCAGGAGCGCCGGCCCGATGACCCGCCCCGCGCCATCGCCTATGTCATACTCGGCTTGCTGGGCGTGGCCGCCATCCTGACGAAAGCCAACGGCGTGTTTGTGCTCGCCTTTCTGGCCGTCGTCCTGCTCTCCAGCCTGCTCGTCTACCGGCAGTGGGGGCTGACGATCAAGTACGGTCTGGCAACCCTGGTCGGGCTGGTTCCGCTCTGGGCCGCGTGGCTGGTACTCAACAGCATCCGTATGCGCGACGCGCTGGGTCTGGAAGGCAGCCTGCCCGTCGGCCAGGTGTTGACCCTCAGCCCGCTCGACTTCGTCCATCTCGGCCCGTGGCTGGGGCCAATCTGGCGCAGCTACTGGCTGGACTGGAGTGCGGGCGACGTTGGCTACGGTCCCGACTGGCTCTACCTCTTCTGGGCCATAGCCCTGGCGGTGATGCTGCTTGGCTGGCTTGTGCCCGCGCGCTCGACCTCGAGCGGAGACGCCACCCGCCGCTGGAGTCTGGTCACGCCCCTTGTCCTGCTCGGCTTCCTGGGCATCAGCTACCTTTACTTCGCAGTGAAGGCGCTCACGGTACGCGAGGCGGGCTTTCTGGTGCCCGAAGCGCGCTGGTGGCTGCCGGGGCTGCCCGCGTTGGCATGGCTGGCGGCCGCTGGCTTCGCCCGCTGGTGGCGCGCGCCACGCCGGCGCGACATCGCCTGTCTCAGTGCTGCTCTTGTACCGCCCGCCATCCTGCTGGGTCTGATTCTGTTCCACTTTCCCTCGCTCTACCCGGAAGCGCAGCTTGTCGACGCCGTTGATCCTGGCGCAGCGCTGTCGTCGCCCATCAGCTATGAGGGTGGATTGTCGCTCATGGGGCTGCAAACAGGCGAGATGGCCCCGGGAGAACCGGTGCCGCTCTCGCTGACATGGCAGGCAGATACCGCAGTGGCGGCCGACCTGACGGTGGCAGTTCAACTGCTGGCCCTCGGGGCAGACGGCTGGCAGAAACTGGGCGAGGTCAACAGCTATCCGGGCAGCGGCCGTTCGCCCACTCGTGGCTGGCCCGCGGGCTATCTCGTCGAGGATATGCTGCTCGTGCCAACATCGGCGGAGCTGGCGGGGCCAGTCGAGGCGGCCGTCCAGGTGCAGATTCGGGACGGTGCGGCAGCGGCACAGGCCACGCGAGACGGCCAGCCGGTCGACCTCCCGCTGGCAGGCACGGTTATTGTGCGGCCATCTGCGCCGCCCGTTGCGCCCACACCTCTGGAAGCGCCATCCCGGTACGGCGACCGCATTCAACTCAATCAGGCCGCTCTGGACGACAACGGGCGGCTGGCCGTAACGCTGTGGTGGGAAGCGCTGTCGGAGCCGGGGGGCAACTACACCGTCTTCGTCCATCTGCTGGACGAGGCCGGTCAACTGGTGGCCCAGGCCGACGGCCCGCCAAACGACGGCCTCAGCCCGACCCGCATCTGGCAGCCGGGCGACACAATCCGCGATGTTCATCGCTTCGCCGCCGACATAGCGGCCGAACCGGGTTGGACAATTCAGATCGGCTGGTATGATCCAGCTACCGGAGAGCGGCTACCCGCCAGCCAGTCCGGCCAACCGCTGCCGAACAACGCTTACGCCATTCCTGTGACATCACGGTAAGGAGCCCGCATGAGTAAACGCACCACCAAAATCATCTCAATCGTCATGCTGCTGTTCATGGTTGTGCCCATGTTTCTTGGCCTGTTGACCCAATGCGAGGGAGTGCAGAGCGCCCGACCAGCACCCGAGGCAGCCGCCGCTGAGATGGAACGCGCCCATTTGCCGCTGATCCAGTACGACGTGACCGCCACACCGGCCCCGACCGCCACACCGGAAGCGACACCGCAGCCGCCGACACCCGCCCCGTACAGCGCGGCGGCCGTTCTGTTCATCACCCCCTTCGGCCCACTCAACGCCAGCACCTTCAACCCCGGCGCCTTCGTGGTCGACAACCGTTCCCTGCAAGGCGAGCTGATCGCCTCGGTGCGGATCGATCTGAGCACGGCTGTCTTTCCGAAGATGGTCTTCGACCCATTCGGCACTGCCGGTGATAACGTGGCCAAAGACGTCACCGTCGACGGCCGCGACGGCCTGGACTTTCGAGGCCATCGATACGAAGCGCCGCGCGGCGGCGGGTTCGATGTGCTGGTGCTCGACTTCCAGCAGTTCGATCCCGGTGACAGCTTCAGCTTCTCCGTCGATGTCGATCCCAACAGCATTAAGGGCAGCGGCGCACCGGGCCCGGGCGAATCCGGCAGCGTGGCCGGGCTGGAGCTAATCGGCGCGACGGTGACGGTGACGTTTGAGAACGGTCTGGTGGTCAGTAACGAAGTGGAGCGCATGCTCGACCCCGGCAACGACGCCGGCGCCCTGGCCTATGTGCGCGAGCGACTGCCGGAACGGCCGTCGCTGGAGGTGCTGAACCAGTCGCCCCCGGCGGTCGTCAGTGTGGCCGAACAGATCGCCCGCGTCAGCGGCCCGCCCGGACAGCCGGTGCTGCTCCGGGTCATCGAAGGTGGGCTGTTCACGGAGGGGCTGCCGGGCGGCGGCTTCGAGATCGAGCCGTTCGACGCCAACAATGCGCTCGGCTTTCGCGAACACAGCGCCGTCATCGGCACGGCAGGGTTTGTGGACGTCCCCTTTGCCTTGAGCCGCCTGCTGCCGGAAGGCGGGCTGAACTATGTGACGGCCGTTTTCGACAATGGCGCGGGCTTCCGCGGGCCTGTCGCCGGGCCGGCCATCCTTGAGTTCGTGCCTTGAGCAGGGCCACCAGGGGTGAAAGCTCCATGAGCAGACATCAATGGCGCTGGGGATTGGTCAGCCTGTGCCTGCTCGCCCTGGCAGGCGCGGGCTTTGTCTACGCTGCGGCGAGCAGTCCCCAGCGCTCTGGCGCAGCGTCCGGCCAAGCATACGCTCCGTACGTCAGTGCGCCCGGGCTGCCACCTACGCCTGAACCACCCCGTCTGAAACTGGAAACTGTCGCGTCCGCATTCGATACTGACACCATTACCGATATTGCCCATGCCGGTGACGAGCGCCTGTTTGTCGCCGAGCGGGAAGGGTTGATTCGCATCGTGCGACCGTCGGGCGCCATTGAGGCAGCGCCCTTCATCGACCTGCGTGATGACGTGTCGGACGAACCCAACCGGGAACAGGGATTGCTGGGGCTGGCCTTCCACCCGGACTATCCAGCGGTGCCGTGGTTATTCGTCATGTACACGGACACATCGGCCATCCGCATTAGCCGCCTGACCCTCTCCCTGGCCACGCCCGACCAGGTCGAATCAGCTGAGCTGGAGACGTTGATCCGTATCAAGAAACCGACCATTGATGGACGGCCGACAGTGGTCCACAACGGCGGTGACCTAACCTTTGGCCCGGATGGCTATCTCTACATCCCCGTGGGCGACGGTGGCCCCTTCCCCGGCGACCCGTATAACAACGCCCAGCGGCTTGATGTGTTGCTGGGAGCTATCCTGCGGATCGATGTCAATTCGAGCAGTCCCCTGGACCCAGAATGCGGTGGGGAGAACTACTCGATTCCGCCGCGCAATCCTTATGTGGGCGAGTTCGGCTGTGATGAAATCTGGGCATCCGGTCTGCGCAATCCGTGGCGCATTGCGTTTGATCCGGCCCTCGATGATCTGTACATCAGTGACGTAGGCCAGTCACGGCGCGAGGAAGTGAACGTGGTCCCTGTCGATGACGGGGCAGCCAGCAACTTCGGCTGGCGCTGTTATGAAGGCACGCTGCCGCACACCGCCAATTCGCCAGAGTTCGCCGGTCAATGTGATCCCCCGGAAAGCTACACCTCGCCGGTCTTCGAGTACGATCACGCTCAGGGGGAGTGTTCGATTATCGGAGGGGTTGTATACGCGGGTAGTCAGTACCCTGACCTGACAGGGCGCTACCTGTTCGGCGACTTCTGCAGTGGGCGGATATGGACGATGCAGCGCAGCAACGACAACAGTTGGCAGGCCGATCCAGCCGGTCAGTTCCCTGTCTTCTACAGCACTTTTGGCAGCGGTCACGACGGCTCACTCTACGTCGCCGGATTCGATCTGGCATCCCAGGCCGTTTCGCTGTTCAGGCTGGTCGGGGCACAGGACGAGTAGCCAGGTTCTGGTGGAGTGGCACGAACCTGACGAACCCAACCGTTTCCCGTCTGCCCTCGATTCCATTCTATTGTGCCCTGTCGATCATTGTTCTAAAATACACAATTAGTACCTAAGTAATCTAGGCCGCAGCAAGTGAGCTTGTGGCCATGTCGTGCGCTGGGAGAGGCGCGCACGCCAACTAGCAGGAGTCGCGCTAACATGGGAGCTAACAATACAGGTAGATGGCGCTGGCTGATCGTTGTCTTGCCGGTCGCCCTGGGGATCATTTGGATCGTAGCCGCCGTCGGGGCGCGGTCCGCTTCAGACGAGAGGTTAGAAGGTGCGGATGAGCTGGCCTTTATGCCGCACGTCAGTGCGCCGGTGCCAACACCAACGCCGACACCGACGCCCACGCCCACCCCGTCACCGACGCCGCCACCGCCACCGCAATTGCGCCTCGCGCCATATGCGGTCGGCTTCGACACAGACACGATTACCGACATCGCCCATGCAGGTGACGGCCGTCTCTTCATCGCCCAGCGCGAAGGAATCATTCGCATTATTGGGCCAGACGGCGATATTTATCCGGAGCCGTTCCTCGACATTCGCAGCGACGTCATGCATGAGGCGAACTGGGAACAAGGGTTGCTTGGGGTGGCGTTCCACCCGGACTTCCCGAACACACCTTACTTCTACGTCACCTACACGGACATAGGCGCCGTGAGGGTGGCCCGGCTGACGGTCGACCCGGCCAATCCGAATCGGGTCAACCGGACAACGATCAAGCAGATGATCCGTGTTGCCAAGCCGCCGGCCACGGGCGGACCCAGCCCGGTCCACAATGGGGGCGATCTGGCCTTTGGACCGGACGGCTATCTTTACATCCCGCTGGGTGATGGCGGGCCGGATCCGTACGATGCCAAGGGCGTACCGGGCGATCCGTTCAACAATTCGCAGCGGGTAAACAACCTGCTGGGTGCTATCCTGCGGATCGATGTCGACTCAGAAGGCCCCTTCCAACCCGACTGCGGCAGCGACGGCTACTCCATTCCTCCCGACAACCCCTACGTCAACCAGTTCGGCTGCGATGAAATCTGGGCCACCGGCCTGCGCAATCCGTGGCGCATGAGCTTCGACATTCAGGGTGACCTGTATATCTCCGATGTCGGTGAATGGAAGCGTGAAGAGATCAACTACGTGCCTGCCGGAACCGGTCGCGGCGCCAACTACGGCTGGCATTGCTACGAAGGCTCCGTGAGCTACGCCGCTCTGTTCCCCCAGTTTGATGGTCAGTGCGGTCCACAAAGCGACTACACCTTCCCTGTCTACGAGTATGACCATACACAAGGGGAGTGCTCGATTACAGGGGGAGTCGTCTACCGGGGCAGCCGCTACCCGGAACTGGTCGGCCGTTACGTCTTTGGCGACTTCTGCAGCCACCGCCTCTGGACGATGGTCCGGGATCAGAACGGCGAGTGGCAGGTAGATCTGGCCGGGATGACGGCCCTGCCCTACAGCACCTTTGGGCAGGACGCGGCGGGTGAGTTGTACGTCGGCGGCTGGGATCTCGTCAGCGAGCTGGCCACCGTCTTCCGACTCGTCGTGCCGTAGACAGTCCTTGGCAAACGGCCGCCAGCCCCTATTCGATTGTCAGCCAGCCCGCCTGGTAGGTACTGGTCGACGTGGCTTGTCCGTCAACTACAACAGGTAACCGCTGCCCGGTGGCGAAGTCATACAGACCGACGTTGACCGGGTAGCGGCCCGGCGGCAGGTCGGACGGAATCGACAGGGTAACCGTCTCGCCAAAGCGCTCGCCCGCTTCCCACAAGAATGACGGGTAGTCGCCACCCATCGCCGGTCCGTCACTCTGGGCCAGCGGCGCCTGGGTCGGGTCGCCCAGATGAACGAAAGCGTGGAGCAGTTGATCCCCTGGCGCATCGTTCACCTGCCAGTCAAGATCAACCGCCACATTTGCGCCGGGAACGGCCGTTTCGGTCGCCAGTGCTGCCGAAGCCAGAGCCACCGAGTCACCCATCACAGCCAGCGGTGCGTCTACGCCATCTGGCCAGCTCGCCGGCACAACCTTCACGGCGCCAACATTGACGCCGTCCGCATCCTCGCCGATCTTGATAGTCAGATTCCCCTGCACCGGCCCTTCGGCCCAATCAACCACGCGCACAGCGAGGCGGTCTTCGACCAGCTCGCCCTCAGGCCAGAGAAAGGCGGGGTGTTTGCCGCGACCGTGATAGGCGGTCAGATCGCCGATCCGGTCAAAGTCGCGGCCAAACAGTTCGATCTCGACCAGCGGTGCGCCGGGCGTAACACCTTCCGGCTTGCGCCAGTAGGTGGTCACCCAGACCCACTCGTTGGGCCGGGCGACATCCGTATCGACCCGGGCCGCCAGCAGTTCCAGGCCACCGGGAAACGTGTGGTTGACGGGTAATGCATCGGCGGGAACCGTGGCCACGCTGTCCAGCGGCGCATAGGCCCGGGGAATGACGACCGCGACGCTAAAGACCGTCGTCACCAGGGCCAACACCACCGCCACCCGCTGGAACCACGGGCGCGGCCATTGGCTCAGCCCAAACGCCGCACCCAGGGCCAACGACACGAGCGCCGGGAAGAAAAGCCGTCCCTGGTCGGCCGTCGTCTGGAACATGAACTGGAGCCACCCCACCGCCACCAGCACGAACCAGCCCAACAGAATGGTGGCCGGATGGAGCAGCAGGTTAAAGAATCGCTCGCTTCCGGACGCAGACGTAACGTAGGCGCGATCGCGAACATGACGGTATCCCCACCAGCCGATGCCGCCCAACGCGGCCAGCACAATCCCCGTCCAGATGACGTGGATCCAGCGCGGCGCTTCCAGATTCATCCAGCCGAAGATGGCGAAGAACGAAAACCAGACGCGGTCCAGGTCGTGCCACAGCTGGGGCCAGGTGTAGCCGTCCGGGCGGCCGCCGGCGATGGCCACAAACTGGTTGGCGGCCGTCGGGTCGCCGTAGAGCGCCCAGTTGCGCACCAGCAGCCAGCCGCCGATGAGCAGTGCCGGCCCAGCCACCAGCGCCCCGGCGCGAACCGCCTGCCACAGCCGCTGCCGGTCGGCCACCAGCAGCGCCTGCAAGCCCAGCACGCCGCCGGCATAGAACAGCAGCAGCAGGCCGGCCATCTTGGACAGCATGGCCAGCCCAATGGTCACGCCAAGCAGCAGGTAGCGGCCCGTGGTCGGTGGCTCCAACCGCAGCCGGAGCAGCTGCCAGATGCCCAACGCGGCAAACAGCGTAATCGCGGTGTCGTTGGAAATCGCGCCCTGTATGAAGCCGAACTGCGGCAGAAACGCCACCAGCGCCGTCGCCAGCAGCGCCCGCTCTCGCCGCCCCGGCCAGACCAGACGGGCCGAAGCGTCAACTGCCAGCAGCGTACCCAGCCCCAGAAAAGCCGACATGATGCGCAGCAGATGGGCGGCCAAAACGTAGCCCTGCCACGGCCACGTCTGCTCCTGCGTCTCCACGAACATATTGACGTTAATCGGCGGGTCGGCCAGGCTTTCGCCGCGCACATTGCCAGGGTCGGCGCGGGGATTGGACCACAGTTCCTGGCCCGCCACGGCTGAGGTATCCGTCAGTGGGTTGGCCCAGAGTAATCGCTTCGATCCGGAGGTGTCGATGAAGTTGAGCACTGTCGCGCCCAGCGCATAGTAAAGCGGCGGTTGGGCCGCTTCCTGCCCCATCAGCCCGGCGTCGGCTGTGGTCGGCAGGCGGCCTTCGTTGGCAATGAACTCGACGGTGAAGAAATGGAGGTGCTCGTCCGGGGTCTCAAACAGCGGCGTGACAATACCATAGCCCAGGGCAATGAGCAGGTAGATGGTCAGAAGCAGTCCCAGCAGGGTGCGATGTGTGCGCTTTGACATGGTGGGGTGGCTGGGCTTTCCCGTTTCATTCCTCACAGACACGTCCGGAATGGTAGCATGGCGACCCGGCGTGTCGAATTTGCTCACCTGGGATTAGGGAGCGGCAGGCAGCCGCAGCCGCTGTCCGACCGCCTCCAGGGTCTGGAACGCATACAGCCCGGTTTCGAGATAGGCTCCGGTCGCGCCGGGTGGGAAGACGTGGCGCTGCACGAACCAGTCGCCCGGTCGCCACTGTTCGCTGCTGAAGCCCAGCCCGTCGGCCACCAGCGGCGGCTGTGTCGGATCGGCCACCAGATGCGCCTGCAGCGAGAGATTCTCTTCGGTGGCCGCCGCCGCACGCCACATTGTCAGCCAGTCGCTCCCGTCCTGAACGTAGGCAGCGAGTTCGGCCGTCTCTCCGACCACATAGGGCAGCGTCACCGCCACGCCATCGCCGGTTGTGGCGGGCAGCGGGTTGGTTGTCCAACCAGCCGGATCGCCGCCCGACCAGTAGGCCACCTGGTAGTCCGGGGCCAGCTCGGTTGCCCGATGGTCATAGATGATTGACAGCCGTTCCCGCTGGTCCTCCGGCAGCTGCGCCTGCGCCCAGCTGATGTCGGTGGCGCGGGGCATTATGATCCAGCCCGGCGCCCCATCATCTGGCCAGAGCCATGTCTGGGAGCAGTCGAAGTAGAGATGACGCAGGCCGGATGCGCCCAACAGCTGCTCCGCTTCGGCGGGCGACAGCAGCGGCCCCGGCGCCAAACAATGGCCGGCCCACGCCCCTTCTGCGGCTTGCTCCACCGTATAGAGCAAGATCGAGTAACCTAACGATCCGTCTGGGTCGCGCTGCCAGAACCAGTTGAACAGGTCCGACTCCGGCAGCATGCCCTGCAAGCGGTTGACGCTCAGGGCGTATCGGCCGGGGGACGGATTGGCAGGGCTGAAGCCGGGGCTACCTGTCCCGTCCGGTCCATCGAGGGGCGGATGGTCCAGGCCGTAGTAGTCGGGATGGGCCGACCCGGCGTAGGAGTAGCCCACTGCCCCGTCGCTTTCCGCCGACAGCGCCGCCAGAAGCGTCAAATCCTGGCCCCAGTCCAGATTGGAGTCGCCCAGATATCGATAGCCTTGAGCCGGGCCGCCCACGAGTTCATTGAAGCTGGCCAGATGGTGGGGATGCAGCCACAACGCGCCGGCCGCCACCCAGGCCACACTGCCCGCCAACGCCCAGCGCCAGACGGGCCGCCGCCACAGCCAGGGTACGGCCAGCCCGATGGTCACCAGCAGGAACGGCAGGACCGGTAAGATATGACGATAGCCGATGTTGAGCCGGGTGAAGATGGCGGCGCCCAGCAGCGCGCCCGCCGGCAGCAGCGTAAAGGCAGCTACCTCCCACGTCGAACGCTGCCGGACGATGACGACCAGGGCCACCAGGAGCAGCCCCAGCGCCGCCAGCGGCGTCTTGAGCAGCAGCGCCACCGGGAAGTACGACAGCCAGCCATCGTCGGACAGCTCGCCCATGAAGAACGCTTGGTGCCCTTCGTCCACATGGTTCAACACGTCGTTAAGAGTCTCCAGGTAGGAAGCAGCCGGCAGGGTCATACCGAACCAGCTGTCGATCTCAAAGCCGTAGATCGCCCAGACAGTCAACCCGGCCACAGGCAGCAGCGCCAGCCAGACCGCCGCCGGTCGCCACCACGCATCGCCCCGCCGGTAGACGTAGGCCAGAATGAGCAGCAGCGGCACCAGCAGGACGCCGGTCAGCTTGGCGGAAAGACCTACACCCAGCAGAATGGCTGTCAGCAGCCAACGCCCTGTCGTGGGCCGCTGCCAGTAGAACCACCACGCGCACACAGCCATCAGATAGGTGGCGGTGGCGGCCATGTCGGTGGTGGCCACGGTGGCCGAGGCCAACAGGTTCGACGAGAAGGCGAACAGCCCCATGACAACCGCCAGGGCTGCCAACTCAGATGTGGCTGATGGTGAAACCTGGCGGCGCATTTGTTGTCTGGCCACGACACGCGTCCACAATGCCACTACGGCCCCCATCAACAGCGCCAGCCAGATGATGGGCAACCGCCCCAGGAAGATGACGCGTTCAAGCTGCACCCCGCTGGACCAGACCAGCTCCGCAGCGACATCCAGACGGTCGCCCACCCCCCAACTGTCGAGCGACACAACAGGCGGCACAGTTCGGTCGCGGCTGGCCAGCAAGCCAATCAACCGGTGGCTGAACGGCGTATGCCCGCCTTGCAGCGCCAGATCATTCTCCTGGGCCAGCAAGACGCCGCGAGTCAGGTGCATGGGCTCGTCATTGGTCGGCGTCTTCAGAAGCGCCGTGTCGACGGCAAGGGCAAAGAAGACCAGAAGCGCAGCGATTAGGATTAAATGGGTTCCGGCACCAGGCGCATGCGAATCCGGAAGCGAGGGATGCATGGGGTCAATTATAGGAGCGGTCAGATGGCGGTCAAACCACGCCAGATTTTCTAAGCGGTCTATGGGGGAAAGTGGCCCCGGCTGGCCGGGGACGGTAGACTTGACAAGGCGCGTGCAGTGTCGCGAGCCAGTTTAGGTAATTTAGTCTGAGCACAAACCGAAAGGATTGAGAGGAAGGAAGAAGTCATGATGAAGAAGAATGCCGCATCACTTTGGGCTGCATTGCTGGCCGTTGTCTTGCTGGTGGCCGCCTGTGGCCCGGCGGTTACCGAAGAACAGGCGGGCGAACTGACCCGCGAGGCAGAAGCCGCTGGAGTCGCCGAGGAAGGCGGCGCGGAAGCCGAAGCGCCCGTCGAAGCCGGCCCTGAGCTGGACCTGGGCGCACCAGCCGGCCCGGGCGTCCCGGAAGTCGACGGCGTCAGCACGGTCACCGACTCCGGTCTGGAATACATTGAGACCTCCCAGGGTGGCGGGCTGCCGCCCAACGAGGGCGACATCCTGACGATGCAGATCGTCGGTATGCTGGAAGACGGCACCCGCTTCGCCGACACCTACACCGACGGCCAGCCCATCATAGCCCCGCTGACGGACAACGATCTGTTCCCCGGCTGGAAGGAAGGCATGTTCCTGATAAATGAAGGCGGCATGGGTCGTCTGATCATCCCGCCGGAACTGGCCTTTGGCGAGCAGGGTGCGGGTGGCATCATTCCGCCAAACTCCACCATCATCATCGACGTCGAACTGCTGTCTGTGGAAGCGCCGCCACAGCCCACGGCCGTCGATGCGGGTGATCTGACCACCACCGACAGCGGTCTGCAGTACGTCGACCTCGTGGAAGGCGACGGCGACCAGCCAGTCGATGGCCAGGACGTGGTTGTCGATTACCAGGTCTGGCTGCAGGACGAGACCAACACCTTCATCGCCTCCTCGACCCAGGAAGGCCAGCCGCTGACCTTTACGCTGGGCAGCGAGCAAGGCGTTCTGCCCGGTTGGGATGAGGGCGTTTCGACCATGCAGGTTGGCGGCAAGCGCTATCTCGTGCTCCCGCCGGAACTGGCCCTGGGCGAGACAGGCGGCGGCCGCATTCCGCCGAACGCCACCCTCATCATGGAAGTTGAGCTGCTGGACGCGCTGCCGCTGCAGCTGCCGACTGAAGTGCCCGAAAGCGACTTCACCGTCACCGACTCCGGTCTGATGTACTTCGACCTGGTTGAGGGCGACGGCGAATCACCGGCCCAGGGTGACTTCGTCACCGTCAACTACACCGGCTGGACGACCGACAACATCAAGTTCGACAGCTCACTGGATGCCGGCGTGCCGTTCACCTTCCAACTGGGTACAGGTGGCGTCATCGCGGGTTGGGACGAAGGCGTTGCCGACATGAAAGTTGGCGGCACCCGCCAACTGGTCATCCCGTCCGATCTGGCGTATGGTGACTCTGGTTCCGGCGCGGCCATCCCGCCGGGCGCGACGCTCGTGTTTGAAGTCACGCTGCTGGGCTTCGAGTCCCCGTAAGAACCACCCGGCCCGCCAAGGGCGGACCGATGGTGATAGACAACAGAGAGCAGGCTTGCCGCTGGCGAGCCTGCTCTTTTTGCTGGGCGGAGGCTGCAGCGTAGCCGGAGCAGCTAGACGTTTCACAGCCCCACCCCCACAGAAAAAGCGCTCTGACGAGAATCCCGCCAGAGCGCCCCATTTGTCTGTCGTCGCGCCGCCGCAAGGCGATGCCGGGAAACAGCTACATCAGCGCGGCCATAACTGACTGCAGCGCTTCCGCCGGCGGCCGAACCTGCGCCTCGGGCAGCGCAGCGAGCGGTGTCTCCACCATGTTACTCGTCTCCACCAGCGACGGCCGTTCGTCGTCGTAGTAGATCAGCCCGGTGATGAACTCTTGCTGGGCCTCCGCCCACTGCAAGCGGTGCATCGCTCCCATGCGGTCGGTCGGGTCGTAATCCTCTTCCAGCTTACGGAGCTGCAGCAGCGAGCCGTCGTGCATCTCGACCACGCGCATCTCGCCCGGATCGTACGGCTCGATCTCGATCTCATCTTCCTTCGGCACGAAGCCGATGCCGTGGAGCGGCGTCTCATGCTCTTTGCCGAAACCGTAGCTCTTGGTGGAGGCGTCATCGTTGTTGAACGCCACACACGGGCTGATGATGTCGATGACGGCCGTTCCGCGATGGCTGAGCGCCGCCTTCAGCAGTTCGCGCACCTGGTTCGCGTCGCCGCTGAACGACCGGGCCACAAAGCCGCAGCCCGCCAGAATCGCTTCCATGCAGATGTCGATGGGCGGATAGTCGTTGTGCCCGGCGTACTTCAGACTCTGCCCTTCGTCGGCTGTGGCCGAGAACTGGCCCTTGGTCAGACCATAGACGCCGTTGTTCTCCACGATGTAGACCATCGGCACATTGCGCCGCACCATATGCTTGAACTGGCCCATGCCAATGCTGGCCGTATCGCCATCGCCGCTGACGCCGATGGCGGCCGTCTGCCGGTTGGCCAGCATGGCCCCGGTGGCCACCGACGGCATGCGGCCGTGCAAGCTATTGAAGCCGAAGCTCATCCCCAAAAAGTAGGCTGGGGATTTGCTGGAACAGCCGATACCACTCAGTTTGATAATCTCATGCGGCTGGATGCTCAGTTCGTAGGCCACTTGAATGATCTGGTTGGCGATCGAGTTGTGGCCGCAGCCCTGACACAGCGTCGTCGGGTTGCCTTTGTACTCCACCTGGCTCAGCCCAATGCTGTTGACCCGTGGTTGGCGCGTTGGTTGTTTACTCATAGTTGGTTATCCCTTGTGCAAAGTCGTAGCTGGGTATAGCCACGCTAGTTGCTGCGCTCGCCCGCCGCCTCAGGGGCGCGGCCATTGCCGCCCGGCGCATGTCCGTTGCTGCCATGCATGGCGAGTGCTTCGTGCTGCTCCACCGCCTCCACCACCCAGTGGGCCGTCAGCGGCATGCCGTCCAGATGTGCCAGCGAATGCAGGCGCATCGTGTACGCCGGCAGCTCCGTGCGCAAAATGGTGTGCAGTTGGCCGTCGCGGTTGAGCTCGATGACGTAGTTGCGCGCATGCCTGGCGACAAACGCCTCCACTTCGCCGTTGACCGGCAGCGCCCGGATGCGCATGAAGCTGGTGGCGATGCCCGCCTCGGCCAGCCGGTCCCGCGCTTCCTGGATGGCCAGCTCGGTCGTGCCGTACGCGATCAGACCGATTTCCGCCCCTTCCGTCTCTTCGACCACCGGCGGCGGCACGAGGCCGCGGGCCGTGTCGAACTTGCGAACCAACCGGTCCATATTCTGAACCCAATCTTCGCCGCGCTCGCTATAGACGGCGCGTTCGTTGTGGCCTGTGCCACGAGCGAAGTAGGCCGCCTGCGGGTGTTCGTTGCCTGGCAAGGTGCGGTAGGCGATGCCGTCGCCGTCAATGTCCTTGTAGCGGGCAAAGCCGTTGGCAGCCACGTCGTCGGCAGACAGCACTTTGCCCCGGGCCATCGGCTCGCTGGGGTAGTCGAACGGCTCCGACATCCAGTTGTTCATGCCCAGGTCAAGATCGCTGAGGACAAAGACCGGCGTCTGGAGCGTGTCGGCCAGGTCAAACGCCTTGTAGCCGTACTCGAAGCACTCCTTCAGCGAAGCCGGCAGCAGGATGACGTTCTTCGTGTCGCCGTGGCCCAGATAGTAGGTGAACAGCAGGTCGCCCTGGCTGGTGCGCGTGGGCAGTCCGGTGCTGGGGCCGACGCGCTGGATGTCCCAGATGACGGCCGGCACTTCGGCGAAGTAGCCCAATCCGGCGAACTCGGCCATCAGCGAGATGCCCGGCCCGGACGTGGCGGTCATCGCCCGCGCCCCGGACCAGCCCGCGCCAATCAGCATGCCGATCGCCGCCAGCTCATCCTCCGCCTGCACCACCGCATACGTCGCTTCGCCCGTCTCCGGGTCGCGCCGCATCTGCGGTAGATAGTCGTTGAGGGCGTCGATCAGACTGGTCGACGGCGTAATCGGGTACCACGACGCGAACGTGACGCCGCCAAAGACCGCGCCCAGCGCGGCCGCTTCGTTGCCGGTCATCATAATCAGTCCGTCGGTGGCGTCCATCGGAGCCACGCGATACGGGTCGCTCTTGGGCAGATTCTCGGCCGTCCATACAAACGCGGCCTGGACCACGCCCATGTTCGACTGGACAACCTTTTGCTTGCCCTTGAACAGGAACGTCAGCGCCTCCTCAATCGACTCCAGCGGAATCTCCAGCAGCTGGGCCAGAGCGCCGACAAAGACCATGTTGGAGATGTAATCCTTCAACTTGCCCTTCATGCCTGTCGCGCGGACAAACTCGTTGACGGGCACACCGTAGTAAGTGATGTCATCGCGCTGGGGCATGGTGCGCCAGTCAGCGTTGTAGATGACCATACCGCCAGCCGGCAGATTGGCCACGTCCTCATGGACCGTGACCTGGTTGAAGGCCACCAGAATTTCCGACGTATGGCGGCGACCGGTGTAGCCGTCGCCGCTGGCCCGAATGTGGTACCACGTCGGCAATCCCTGGATGTTGGACGGAAAGATATTCTTGCCGTTGACCGGGATGCCCATCTTGAACAACGAGCGCAAGATGGCCAGGTTGGCCGTCTGGCTGCCCGTGCCGTTGGCCGTGGCCACGACAATAGAAAAATCGTTGGTGATCACCCCACGCTCGGCAGCGGCCGGGTCTGGGCTGGTCGTTGTAGCCGGGGCGCTTGCCCCGCCGTGACCATCAGTCATATTGCTTCTCCTTCAGCAAAAAGGTTCTCAACTTCTCAATCAACTTCTCAATCAACAGGACAGGCGACACGGCACGCTGCAGGGTGGTGGCTGTGTCGCCGCAATCACAGATTACACGCAGTTACGTAAGGCTTTCCTTAAGATGATGGACAACATCCCGGAAGGAGATAATCCCGACCGGGCGGTTGGCGTCGTCCACCAGCGGCAGATGGCGAAAACCGTGCATCGACATCAGATGGACGGCGTGGGCCAGCGGCAGCGAGTCGTTGACCGCTACCGGGTCCACCGTCATATAGTCGGCCACCGTGGCCGCGGACAGATCGTCCACCAGCCCGGCCACCCGCGTCACCACATCCCACTCAGTGAAGATGCCCACCAACTTGTCTTCTTCGTCCGTCACCAGCAGACAGCCGATGTCGTGGCTGTTCATGCGGCGAATGGCTTTGGCCAGCGACGTGGACGCATCGACTTCGATCGGCGTGTTTGGAGCCAGCGTGGCGATGGTGTCCTCGGCCAGCATGTGCTGGACGGCCGTCGTCTGCTCCTGCGGCGTCTCGCCGACCAGCTCATCGACGTACGCTTCGTCCAGTTCGGCGGGCACATCACCCGCCATCTCGGCCAAAACGTTCTCGCGCGGCGATACCGTCCACAGGTCGGCCGACCGGTAGAGGGCGTCCAGTTGGCCCACGCCGCGCGCGTCCTGGGCATCGTGAATCTGGCCCATCAGGCTGTCCGCATAGGCAGGCCGATCCACGTGGCGGAAGATGCCCATCGGCACCGGGTACTCCATGCTGCTCAGGATGTAGCCCAGCTCAACCGATGTCGCGTCGTGGACCAGCAGATCATCTTTGGTTACGCCATTGCCCAGCTCGACGATCTCCGGGTTGAACCCGTTGAGGCGGATGCCCCGGTCGAGGTCCTTGCCGAAGATCATGGGTTGGCCATCTTCCAGATAGAGGATGTTTTCGTCGCGGGTGCGGCGGTCGTCCAATCCGTCCCACTCATTGGGGTTGAAGATGATGCAGTTCTGGTATACCTCCACAAACGACGCGCCTCGATGGGCGGCCGCCTGGGCCAGCGTCTCGCCCAGGTGCTGCGTATGGGCGTCGATGGAGCGAGCGACGAATGTTGATTCGGACGCCAGCGCGATGCCAATCGGGTTGATCGGCTGCTCAATGCTGCCCATCGGCGACGATTTGGTCTTGCTGCCGATCCGCGACGTGGGCGAATACTGCCCTTTCGTCAGGCCGTAGATGCGGTTGTTGAACAGAATGATGTTCAGGTTCATATTACGGCGCAGCGCGTGCAGCAGGTGATTGCCGCCAATCGACAGGCCGTCGCCGTCGCCCGTAATGACCCAGATGCTCAGCTCCGGGTTGGTAATGGACAGGCCCGAAGCCAGCGTCGGAGCGCGACCGTGGATGCTGTGGATGCCGTAAGTGTTCATGTAGTACGGGAACCGGCTGGAGCAGCCGATGCCGGAGATGAACACGATATTCTCTCTGGGCACACCGATATCCGGCAGAATCTTCTGCATGGTGGCCAGGATAGCGTAGTCGCCGCAGCCGGGGCACCAGCGCACCGTCTGGTCGGAAACAAAGTCCTTGCGGGTCAGTTCAAGCGTTGGTGAATGTGTCATGGTGTCGTTGCCTTTGGCCTACCGGCCAACCACTGGCCTACCGGCCAACCATTGGCCTACTGGCCAACCATTGGCCTACTGGCCAACCACCTCTTCGATCTTCTCGGTAATTTCCTGGATGGTGAACGGCCGGGCCTGTATCTTGGGGAAGGACTGGATGTTCAGCGCGTACCGGCCGCGCAGCAGAAACGCCAGCTGCCCGCTGTTCAGCTCCGGCACGACGATGTGGCGGTAGCGGCTCAGCACGTCGCGCAAATTGGCCGGGAACGGGTTGATATGGCGCAGATGCAGGTGGGCCACGGCCCGGCCAAGCTTCAACTCGCGGGAGACGGCCGTTCGCACTGCGCCAAATGTCCCACCCCAACTGATGAGCAGCAGGTCGCCCGCTTCCGCGCCATACGGCACGGCGTCGGGGATCATGTCGGCCAGCCGGGCGATCTTCTCGGCCCGGTCGGCCACCATCTGCTCATGATGGTGCGGGTTGTAGGACACATTGCCCGTCACCGGCGCCTTGCTCAGGCCGCCGATACGATGCTCCAGCCCCGCAGTGCCGGGGATGGCCCACGGCCGGGCCAGCGTCTCCGGGTCCCGGTCATACGGCAGGAACTCCTCGCCGTCGACGGACGCACCCGGATGGACAACCGGAATCTCCTCGATGGCGTCTGGGTCCGGGATTTGCCACGGCTCCGAGCTGTTGGCCAGGAAGCCGTCGGACAGGATCATCACCGGACTCATCGAGCGCACGGCCATCCGGCACGCCTCGATGGCGGTGTCGAAGCAGTCGGACGGGCTTTGCGGGGCCAAAATGGCGATTGGGCTTTCCCCGTTGCGGCCAAACAGCGCCTGGAGCAAGTCGGACTGCTCCACCTTCGTCGGCAGCCCGGTGCTGGGGCCGCCGCGCTGGACGTTGATGATCACCATCGGCAGCTCCAGTGCCACCGCCAGATTCATCGCCTCGCTCTTGAGCGCGATGCCGGGGCCGCTGGTGCCCGTGACGGCCATTGCACCACCAAACGCCGCCCCGATGACCGACCCCATCGCCGCGATCTCGTCTTCCGCCTGGAAGGTGCGCACGTCAAAATGGCGCAGCGGCGCCAGCGCGTGGAGAATGTCGCTGGCCGGCGTAATCGGGTAGGTGCCGTAGAACAGCGGCTTGCCCATCTTCCGGGCGGCCGTCACCAGACCCATCGCCAGGGCGCTGTTGCCGGTCACCTTGCGGTAGGTACCGGGCGGCAGCGTGGCGGGCTGGATGCGGAAACGGTGCTGGAAAATGCGGGCGGTGTCGCCAAAGTTGTAGCCGGTTTGCAGCGCCTTGATGTTGGCCTCGGCCACCGCCGGGTTCTTGCCGAACCGTTTGTTGACCCAATCAATCGTCACGTCCAGCGGGCGATCAAACATCCAGAAGGCCAGACCCAGGGCAAAGAAGTTCTGGGAGCGGTCCTTGTCCTTGGTCGACAGCCCTTCGATATCCTTAAGCGCCTCGCGGTTGAGCGAGGTAAGCGGAATCTCGATGACCTGGAAATCTCTCAGCGAGTCATCTTCCAGCGGCGTCGTCTCGTAGCCCGCCTTGCGCAAATTACCCTGGCTGAAGGCGTCGGTGTTGACGATGATCGTGCCATGCTGCTCCACATCGGGCAGACTGGCTTTCAGCGCGGCGGGGTTCATGGCCACCAGAATCTGGGCCGCATCACCGGGCGTCAGAATGTCGCTGTTGGAAAAGTTGACCTGGAAGCCGCTGACACCCGCCAGCGTGCCCGCCGGGGCGCGAATCTCAGCCGGAAAGTCCGGCATCGTACTGATGTCGTTGCCAAAGACGGCCGACGTGTTGGTGAACTGCGTGCCGGTCAGCTGCATGCCGTCGCCGGAATCGCCGGCAAAGCGGATGACAACAGAATCCCGTTCTTCAAATGTGTAATCGTTTTCGCTCATCTCAACGTCCTTTCGAGAGCATGGGGGCTGGGGAGGGGCGTGACAGGAGAACGTGGCCTGGCCCGGTTCCGCCTATCCTCTGCATCCGCGCACCAGGATCCAATCTCGCTTCCTTCCTGCCAATGCACTAGCCACCCTCCGCCTTGCGGGGGTACTGCTCCGGCCGCGGCGAGCGGTTGAGCACTTCCACCGGATAGCGGGTGGCCAAATAGTCGATGATCGCCGCGTGGGTCATGCCGCCCACGATCTGCCGCTTCTCATCGACGATGGGCAGATTGCGGATGTGGCGCTCGTCCATCAGCCAGAGCGCGGCGGCGGCCGACATGTCGGGCGTGATGGTGATAACGTCGGTGGACATCAACAGGTCGATGGGCGCGTCCAGCTCGCCGTCTTCGCCCATCACCCGGCGCAAAACGTCCCGCTCGGTGAAGATGCCCAACAGCGCTCCGTCACCGGTAACAAGCGCCGCCCTGCTGCCCGTCTGCCGCATCATATCTATGACGGCTCGTACCGGCGTGCCGCTCTCAACCAGACAGTAGCCGGACAGGTCCAGCTGGCCGACTCGCTCGGCCTCCAGTTCTTCTTTCAGGCTCATTCGCTTTCCTCTTTCGACTGTTCGGATGGGGACATTGGGATCGGGTGCGCCGTCGCCGGTCGCTCCGGCAGCAGCGCAAAATGCTCGATCAGCAGCTCCCGACCGCGGGCAAACTCGTCGGCGCACAGCGCATCGACGATTTGTTCGTGGTAGGTCCAGACCTGCATCCAGTACTGGTAGCGCACGAAGCGGGTCAGCTCGCTCGCTTCATAGGCGTCCCAATACGCCACCAGCAATCCCTGCACAAATGGATTGTCCAGGCGGCTGAAGATCTTTAGATGGAGCTTGCGGTGTTCGCCGTTGGGAACATGGATCGGGTCGCCGCGCAGCTTGGTCCAGGCGCTGTCGACATAGCGGCGCAGCTGAGCTTTGTCGTCGGGGGTCAGCAAGACAACGGCCTCATCCCAAAACGCTGCCTCGATAGCCCGGCGCAGCTGGCTAAACTGTGCGAAGGAGGTCTCGCCGGTGGCCAGACCGAAAAGCAGGGCGGGCAGCACCGCCTCAGCAAAGTCGAACGGCTCCCGCTGGATGCCCAGCCGCGGCCGAACCGACACAACGCCCATGCCGCGGGCGACAGCCAGCTCCTCCCGCAGCTTGCCGACGCTGACGCCCATCTCGCTGCCAATCATGGGCAAAGCGGGCAGTCGCGCCCCCGGATCGACATGGTGGTCAATCAGGTAGTTGAGAAAGTCAGAGTCCAACTTATCGGTCCGCACAGCCAATCATCCAATGAATCATATCAATCCGATGAATACGTACGAAAGAAGTATACCAACCCCAGCCCCGGCGTCCAGATGAATTCACACAATACCCACGCAGATCGAGCGGTACTATCCATACTGCATCAGAAACAAATCTAATAGGACCAATTTACTTGAACTGGAATCCATTGCTCATTAGAATGGAAGCAAGTGAGGTCAACTCGCTCGAACACAGTTTACACAGCGGGGCGCACCAGGCGGCGTCCATCACCGGAGGCACATGATGCAGGAAAATGGCAAGAACGGACGCGGAGAAGTAGGCAGCGCCACCGTCAAGCGTGGGCTGGCCCAGATGTTGAAGGGCGGCGTCATCATGGACGTCGTCAATGCCGAGCAGGCAGTCATCGCTGAAGAGGCAGGCGCTGTGGCGGTCATGGCGTTAGAGCGCGTCCCGGCTGACATTCGCGTCAGCGGCGGCGTGGCCCGGATGTCCGATCCCGGCATGATCAAGGCGATCATGGAGGCCGTTAGCATTCCTGTCATGGCTAAGGTGCGCATCGGCCACTTCGTCGAGGCGCAGATTCTGGAGTCGATTGGCGTCGACTACATTGACGAGAGCGAAGTGCTGACCCCGGCAGACGAGACCTACCACATTTACAAGGACGACTTCAAGATCCCGTTCGTCTGCGGCTGCCGCAATCTGGGCGAGGCGCTGCGTCGCATCGGCGAGGGCGCGGCCATGATTCGCACCAAGGGCGAGGCCGGCACCGGTGACGTCGTCGAGGCCGTACGTCATGCGCGTTCGGTCCTGGGCGAGATTCGTCGCCTGCAAGAGATGCCCAACGAAGAGCTGATGACCTACGCCAAAGATATCGGCGCCCCGTTCGAGCTGGTGAAGGAAGTGAAGGAACTCGGCCGTCTGCCGGTCGTCAACTTCGCTGCGGGCGGCATCGCCACCCCGGCGGATGCGGCGCTGATGATGCAGATTGGCGTCGATGGTGTCTTCGTCGGCTCCGGCATCTTCAAGAGCGGCGACCCGGCCAAGCGGGCCAAGGCGATTGTCGAGGCGACCACCCATTACCGTAACCCGGACATCCTGGCCCGTGTCAGCGAAGATCTGGGCGAGCCGATGGTCGGCATCAGCGTCAGCAGCCTGTCCGAAAGCGAGCAGCTGGCAACGCGCGGCTGGTAAGCAGTTCCCCCTGTCAAAACCGGCAGGCCGTCTGTGCAGACAGGTGGCCTGCCTTTTCATCCAACCCCATCCTCAAGAGCTGCAACAGGACCTAACGTGAACCCCTCAACTTCTTCTCCATTGAGAATAGGTGTTCTCGCGCTTCAGGGCGCGTTCATTGAGCATATCAACATCTTGCGCGCGCTGGGTGCGGAGGCAGTCGAAGTGCGCCTGCCCGCCGACCTGGACGGGCTGGACGGGCTCATCATCCCCGGTGGCGAAAGCACCACCATCGGCAAGCTGGCCACGACCTACGGGCTGATGGAACCGCTGCGCCAGTTTGCCGCCACCAAGGCAGTCTGGGGTACATGCGCCGGGATGATCTTCATGGCCGAGCGCATTCGCGCCGACATCGGCCAAGACCAGCCGCTGTTGGGCTTCATGGATATCACCGTTGAGCGGAACGCGTTCGGCCGGCAGGTGGACAGCTTCATCACCCCGCTCGACATCAGCACCTTCGATGCGGGTGAGGACGAACCGTTCCCGGCCGTCTTCATTCGGGGGCCGCGCCTGGTGGAGGCGCACGGCGACGCTCGCATCATCGCTCGGCTGGAGGACGGCACGCCGGTAGCGGCCGAAGAAGGACAGTGGTTGGCGACGTCGTTCCATCCGGAGCTAACCGGCGACCCGCGCTTTCACGAACATTTTCTGAAGATGGTGGCCGCGGGCCAACCCGGCTAGCGAGCCGCCTCCTACGGCCGTCGCGGCAAAACGACGGTAAAGACCACTCCACCTCCCGGCATATTCTCCGCCGTGATGCGGCCGTTGTGCTGGGCGACAATACTCTGGGCAATGAACAGCCCCAGTCCGGTGCCGCTTCCGACCGGCTTGGTCGTAAAGAATGGCTCAAACAGGCGATCAGCCACCTCCGGCGCGATGGCCGGGCCGTTGTTCGCCACAGAAAAGACCACCTCGTCGCGGCCGTTATCGTTGGCCAGAGTCCAGAAACGCACCCGCACTTTCCCTCCGCCCGGCTGCAGCGCATCCCGCGCATTGAGCAGAAGATTGATCAGCACCTGGGTGATGCGGTTGTGGTCGCAGACCAGCGTCTCTACGCCGGGCGAAATCGCCGTCTCAATTTCCACATAAGCCTGCTTGCGGAACTGCTGGGCGACCAGCGTCATCGCATCCTCAATGATACTGCTGGCACTGGTAATGGCCAGCGTCAGATGGCCGTCGTTGTGGGTGTAATGGCGCAGAACGTTGATGATGCGCGCACCGTGGTGGGCGCTCTGCTCCATCAGGTCGAGGGAACGAGCCACCGTCTGGGCATCGAGTTCGCCGGAGTCGAGATCGGCCCGCAAGTTGGCAATGAGGCCGGTGATGATGCTCAGCGGGCTGCTCAACTCATGGGCCACGCTGGCGGTCAGCGTACCGACACCCGCCAGGCGCTGCACATGCAGCAGCGTTTCATTGACCCCTTCCGTCTCCTGCGGACCGACAACCGAAATAAGGCAGTCGCCCTCATGCCCAATGTCCAGCGCGGTAATGGCCAGGGCCACAGGAACCGGATGGCCTTCCTGGTGAGTCAGAATGGCCGGAGCCAGAGCGGCTGACTTGCCGTTGGTGGTCGGCCGCCCGGGCGTGGCCCAGACCTGCGTCAGCGGCGCGCCGCACAGTTGGCCCGGTTCATACCCCAGCAGCTGCTCCACGGCCGCATTGGCCGAGCGAATGGTGCGGCGGCGATCGATGACGATGACGCCTTCGCCCACCCCCAACGGCCAGCCGTCAGCAAGTGGCCCTGCATACGCCAGTTCGATAGTTTCCAATTTTGTTCGTCCTTCCCTCTTGCTTGCTTCTCGTACGGACAGTGGGTTAAGCATACGATTGAGGATGGATTGTCAGCGTATGGGGGCCGTTAAAACAGCGTGAAGGGGACGTGAACGGAGCGCTTGAAGGCTGCCAAAGTCCTTTGCGACCCTTTTGTAATCAATTCATAATGGTTTTCGTTATCTCTCCTTAATAGAATCGAGGTATCGTAAGGTGTATGTGAAAACCCCGGCGCGTGGCCGGTCTTAAGGGAGCAGCAGTTATGCTTATCAAGAAACGAACAGGTACCGAAATACCTTCATCAGAAATTACGCCGAAATCGCTATACCTCTCGCGGCGCACATTCATGACCGGCGCGGCGGCGATGGCAGGGACCGCCCTCCTGGCGGCTTGCGCGCCCAAGACCGACTTGCGCGGAGCGAGCAGTGTGGCCGTGGCTGAGCCAGTGGTCGACACAGCCGGCAGCGTCCCCGCGGTCGAACCGGTCGAGCCGGTCGAAGCGGCCGTTGTCCCCGGCCAGACCGACGAACTGGGCGATCCGCTGACGTCCTACGAGAACGTCACAAGCTACAACAACTTCTATGAGTTCACGACCAACAAGGAAGCCGTTGCCGGGCGGGCGAAGGATTTTCCGACCGACCCCTGGCAGGTGCAGGTGATTGGCATGGTCAACAACCCGCTCTTCCTCGACCCGGACGAGATGCGTAATCGCTTCCAGATCGAAGAGCGGATCTACCGGTTGCGCTGCGTCGAGGGCTGGTCGATGGTGATTCCCTGGCAGGGATTCACACTATCGCAGCTCATCCAGGCGGCCGAACCGACCTCAAAGGCGAAGTACATTCGCTTCGAGACAGTCTACGACCCGCAGAATATGCCCGGCCAAAACAGCCCGTTCTTCCCATGGCCCTATGTCGAAGGGCTGCGCATGGACGAGGCGATGAACGACCTCACCATCCTCTCCACCGGCCTGTATGGAGAAGACCTGCCCAACCAGAACGGCGCGCCGGTTCGTCTGGTCGTGCCGTGGAAGTACGGCTTCAAAAGCATCAAGTCGATCGTCAAGATCGAGTTTACCGATGTGATGCCGGAGTCGCTGTGGATGGAGTCGGCCCCGAATGAGTACGGCTTCTACGCCAACGTCAATCCCACCGTCGACCATCCGCGCTGGTCACAATCGAACGAACGTCGCATTGGCGACGCGGGCCGGCGGCCGACACTGATGTTCAACGGCTACGAAGAGCAGGTCGCCCACATGTACGACGGCATGGATCTCGCCGTCAATTTCTAGGTTTCGCTTTCAGTAAAGGTTCAGATTCATCATGACAAGCCAAGAGCTTCCCGGCCAGGCCAGCACAGACAAGGCCACCAGCGTCAAGCGACGCGGACTCGACCGCGACACGCAGCGCCGCCTCGTGCGCTGGGGCGTCCATCTCGTCGGCCTCTTCCCCCTGGCGTGGCTCATCTTCGACTACTGGTTTGGCTTTCTGGGACCTGAACCGATTCGGGCGATCATCCTGCGCACCGGCAAGGCGGCGATCATCATGCTGGTCCTGTCGCTGGCCTGCACCCCGGCCAACATTCTGTTTGGCTGGAAGTGGCCCCTCAAGGCTCGCAAGCCGCTCGGATTGTACGGCTTCATGTACGTCGGCCTGCATCTGCTGACGTTTGTCTGGCTCGACTACGGTTTCCAGATGGCGCTCATCGTGGAAGAGATCGTCAAGCGCCGCTACGCTCTGGTTGGATTCGTTGCTTTCGTTCTGCTCGTGCCGCTGGCGCTGACCTCCAACAAATGGTCGATGCGCAAACTGGGCAAGAAGTGGAAGCCGCTGCACCGGCTGGTCTATCTCATCGGCATCCTGGCCGTCGTCCACTACCTGTGGCTGGTGAAGCAGGGCGCCTACACGCAGCCGTTCATCTTCGCCGGGCTGGTCGCCGTCCTGCTCATCATCCGCATACCGCCGGTCAAGCAATTCTTGCTCCAGACGCAGCGCCGCATTCGTGCCCAGTGGCAAGCCGCCCGCACGCCGGCCAGCTAACCAACATCGTCCGCCCCGCAATTCGCGCCGTCACCGGCCGTTCCTGCTACAATCGTCGCCACCATGACGGGGCAGGAACTGGCCGGTTTGGCTTTCCCACTGACGCTGCTGATCATCGCCATCATCGTACTGGTGCTGCTGCTGCGCTGGCTGCTCATTACGACTGAGGGCGTCTTTCTCGGCTCCCGCGTGGTCGTCTGGCTCTATGACATCAGCGCCGGGCGCTATGACGGCATCAAGCAGTTCGACCCGGACTCCGAAAGCGCGTTTATCATGACGCCCCTGCGGCGGCGGCTGCTCCCCTGGCCCGCCCCGCTCATTCTCGACGTCGCCACAGGCACCGGGCGGCTGCCGTCTTTCCTGCTGGCCGAGCCGGAGTTCAACGGCCGTCTGGTCGGTCTCGATGCGTCCGGCCGCATGTTGGCCGAAGCGCAGCACAAGCTGGCCCCCTACGGTGACCGGGTCGCGCTCATCCAGCAGAGCGCCCAGGAGCTGCCGTTCGGGCAGGACACTTTTGCGGCCGTCACCTGTCTGGAAGCGCTGGAGTTCCTGCCGGACGACGCGGCCGCCTTGCGCGAGATGGTGCGGGTGCTGGAGCCGGGCGGCGTCCTGCTCGTCACACGCCGCACCGGGCCGGAAGCGGCCGCTTTCCTCGGCCGATACCGCGACCGCGAACCGTTCACCGACCTGCTGCGCTCGCTGGGCCAGCAGGAGATTCTGATCCAGCCGTGGCAGGTGGAGTACGACCTCGTCTGGAGCCAGAAGCCGGACCTCGACTGAGCGTTGTCGTCGCCAATGCAAGCGAGCTTACAGTCTGAGAGCCGTGGGCAGCTATGCTTGGGGAGTGGGCAGTGTGTCCGCAGCGGCTGACACGGCGTCACAAGTGCCACGTTAGGTTGGGCTAAGTCTTGCTATACGGATGGCCCCGCCCGTGTTAGGATACCAATCGGTTTCAAGAGCGCACAACTATGCAAGCTGTACCCCCCTATTCAGATCGACCCGGCAAACCCGGCCCCGCCCGCAAACTCGGCTACTTCCTGGTGCCGTTTGTGGTCGTGCTGGCGCTGCTGGCGCTGCTCGTGGGCGGGGTCATGGCGGTCTACCAGTCTCAGCACGCCGGGCGCATCTATACGGGCGTTTCAGCAGCCGGCGTCGACCTGAGCGGCATGACGGCCGAAGAAGCAGAAGCCGCGCTCAACACGGCCCTCGCCTTCCCTGCGGATACGCGCTACACCCTCATCGATCCAGCAACCAATCTGGAATGGCAGTATACCCCGGACCAGCTGGGCATTCGCACCGACACGGCCACAACTGTGGCGGCCGCGCTCGATGTCGGCCGTTCCGGCGGCCCGCTGGCCCGCCTGCAAGACACGTTCCAGAGTTGGTATTACGGCCGCTCTATCGCGCCGATTCTTGTCTTCGACGAAGGTCAGCTTGACGCCGCCGTGGCCGAGATTGCCGCCGGCACCGAACAGCCACCCGCCAGCGCCGCCTGGACCTTCGACGGCACCGAGCAAGTCTACTCCCCGCCCCAAATCGGCCGCACGCTTGACCGGACCGACCTGCGGGAGCGCCTGCTCATGCCCGTCGGCAATCTGCAGCCTGCCAGCATTGAACTGCTGGTACATGAGGTGGTGCCGCCGGTCTACGACGCGCCGCAGACGGCCGAACGAATCGAGCGGATATTATCCGAGCCGGTCACGTTCTACTTTGCCGAGCCGTTGGAAGACCTCGACCTGGACGGCGTAACGCTCGCCGCTGAGGATATGGCCGGTTGGCTCCGCGTGGAGCTGGTCACCAACGACCGCGGCGTGCAGGAGCACAGCGTCTTCATCGACGAAAACGCCGCCCGCAGCTGGCTAGGCCAGTACGCTAACCAGGTGCGCCGCCAGCCGGAGAACGCCCGCTACTACTTCAACGACGACACGCGCGAACTGGTCCTCGTTGCCCCGCATGTCAACGGCCGCGAACTGGACGTCGACGCGACGATCAATCAGCTCGTCACTCAGTTGGAAAGCGGCAACCTCAGCGTGCCGATGATCATGAAAGCGGTCACGCCGCTGGCCAGCAGCGACGCCACAGCCGTCGAGCTGGGCATCACCGAGCTGATCACCGAGACGACAACGTGGTTCTACGGCTCCTCGGACGAGCGCAAGCACAACATCGCCCGTGCCGCGGCCAACTTCTACGGCATCGTGGTCGCCCCCGGCGAGGAGTTCTCCTTCAACAAGTACCTCGGCTCCATCAGCGAAGCTGACGGCTATGAAGAGGGGCTGATCATCGTTGGCGGCCGTACCATCAAGGGCGTCGGCGGCGGCGTCTGTCAGGTCTCCACCACACTCTACCAATCTGCCTTCTGGTCCGGCTTCCCCATCGTCGAGCGGTGGGAGCACGGCTACATGGTCGGCTACTACAACGACGGCGAAGGTCCGGGCATGGACGCCACAGTCTTCTCGCCCATCGTCGACCTGCGCTTCATCAACAACACGCCCCACCACCTTCTAATCGAAAACTACTACAACGAAGAGTTCGAGTCGTTGACGTTCAAGTTCTACTCCACCAGCATGGGCCGCACCATCGAAAAGTCGGAGCCGGTCTTCAGCAACGAAGTAGCCGCGCCCGAAGAAGACATCTGGGAGTTCGACGCGGATCTGCCCGCAGGGACGGTCGTTCAGTACGACTACGCCACACAGGGCGCACGCGTCGACGTCGAGCGCACTGTGCTGAACGCGGACGGCGAGCTGCTGGAAGAGCGCACCTTCACCAGCAACTACATCCCCTGGCCCAACGTCTACCGCTACGGCCCCGGCGTCGAACCGGGTGACTATTCGCTGGTTCCCGACACGAATAACTAGCCCATTCCAGGCCTGGCGGAAGCGTCTCTCCCCAGGTTTCCCAAGTAATCCCAACTTATCCCTGACTTTTCCCACAGTTATCCCAACCCCCTTGACCCTCGTAGAACATTCGTGCTATATTGCTGGTGGACAGACAGACTCTTCCCAACCACCTCTACCCACCCCTCCTTGATCTGGGGCCGGTAAGGTCAGCGCCTTACCGGCCCCTACCTCTCAAGGTCGTCGGCGAGCGAGGAGGGCGAGAAGACCCATCCTTCAGGTCAGTCGGGAGTAAGTGATGCAACAGCAACAATTCTTTAGCAAGGGTCCGCTAGCCGGTCCAATCAAGACGCCTTCCATGAGCGCATCACGCAAGACCGTCATTGGTCTTATTCTGATCGTAGCGCTGCTGGCGTTCGAGATATTCAACTTTGATACCACGCGCTTTGCCCTGCAGAACCTGCTCGGCGATGTTGCCTTCATGGGCGTGACGTGGGCGACGATCCTGGCGATCGCCTTTTGTTCAATCGACTTCGCCGGTCTGGCCCGGCTCTTCACGCCCGAACGGGGCGCCAACGAGCCGAAAGCCGTCTGGTATCTGATGGGCGCGTGGCTGCTCGGCGCGGCAATGAACGCCATCATGACGTGGTGGGCCATCTCCATCACGCTGCTCAACCACGACTTTGGCAACGAAGTGCTGGGGCGCGAGCAGCTGTTGACCTTCGTCCCCATCTTCGTCGCCGGTCTGGTTTTGCTGACCCGCGTCCTGTTCATCGGAGCGTTTGGGGTAGCGGGCGAGGAGATCTTCGACCTGGCAGGCGACAGCGACTCCGTGCCGGCCCAGAATCGACCGGCCACCGCGCAGCCCGGCCAGTCGAAGCCCGGCATGCGACCGGTGTCTCCGGCCGCCAACGAACCGGCCCCCTCGACCAACCGGTCCCGGCCGTCAATGCCCACCAACAACCGGCCCACGCCGATGCCGATGGCGGCCAAGCCGCGACGCTAGTATCGTCTATTCGTAACGACCTATCTGAGTCGTACTGGTATAGCAGCGACCGCTCCTCTGGGGCGGTCGTTTTGCGTTGGGCAGGCCCAGCCTGTTGCGGCGGTCGGCGCGACGCAAGCTGCTGTGAGTGGGCAAGACGACCAGTGGCGATCAGGTTAGCCATGCCCATGATTCGCATCGGTTATCCCGTCCATACCAGGGTTTTTCAGTTGTCTGGTTCGGCCGGACACAGGCCGTTTCAACGGCCTGCTACCGGAGGAAACTCACTGAAGGTGGGTTGCAGAAGGGGTGGCCGGCGCGCTTTCCTTTCCGGTTTAAGTGGGTTTTGACCCACTTGCTCGGTGGCTGCCGGGTTGTCAACCCGCAGCGGCTTGACAACTGAAAAGCCCTGCTGCCCATACAAGCCGACTTGTCGCAGTTAGGCGGCGGGACTATACTGCGCGTCCGAAACAGGGGGCGACAACGCCTCTGTCCGTCGGAGCAATGATGAGCAATAAAGCAAGCGTTACCGCCATCTTCGGAGCCAATGCCGCCCACTACGTCGACAGCAAGCCGCATGCGCTGGGTCGCAGTCTGGCGAGGCTGGTCGAGCTGGCCCAGCCCCAGCCGGTCTGGTCGGTGCTCGATCTGGCCACCGGCACCGGGCATACGGCGCTGGCGTTTGCGCCATACGTAGGCCGCGTGATGGCGTCTGACCTGACCCGCGAAATGCTGGTGGAAGCGCAGCAGCTGGCGCTGGCGCGGCGCGTGGACAATCTCCTGTTCAGTGTGGCCGATGTGGATGACCTTCCTTTTCCATCGGCCGCGTTTGATCTGGTCACTTGCCGGATTGCCCCCCATCACTTTCCCGACATCGGCCGCTTTTTGGCGGAGGCCAGACGGGTGACGCGGCCAGGCGGTCTGGTGGCGGTCGACGACAACGTTGTGCCCGGTTCGCGGCTGCGCGGTAAGAAGGCGCGTCTGGCCCAGGAAGCAGGCGACTACGTCAACGGCTTCGAAGCGTATCGCGATCCCAGCCACGCGCGCTGCCTCTCATACGATGAATGGCTGGCGGCGTTTGAGGCAGCCGGGCTGGCCGTGGTGGCCCAGGAGCAGATTGAGAAGCGGATTGAGTTCGAGAAGTGGGCAGGTCGCCACGACGAACTGACCCGCACGCGGCTTAAGGCGATGCTGTTGCAGGCTCCGGACCAGGCGGCCGCCTTCTTGCAGCCAGAGACAAAGGGCGACCTGACGTCATTCCGCCTGGTCGAAGGGCTGTTTGTCGGCCGCCGGTCCTAGGCATCTTCGTTGTCGATGACGTCGTTGGTAACGGCCGTGATTTCGGCCAGCGACATCGTTCGCGCCCGCTCCAGCCGTTCGACCCGCTTCTGATACTGCCCCAGCGCGTAGTCGATGAAATCCTCTTCCACCAGCCCGAACGGAGCGGGGTCGTAGTTGGCAAAGACGTCGCCTATGACCCCCAGCGCAGGCGGCAGCAAATCGTTCATCGTCTGCTCCAGAACCTCCCACAACGCATCATCCTCGGCCACCAGCCGCGACAGCAGATAGATGCCGTAGGCAATGTGGCGCGATTCGTCTTGTTTCAGAAGGGTAATCCCTTGCTGTTGCCCGGGCATCAGGCCGTTGCGCTGCAGGACCGAGTAGTAGGCATGGTAGCCCGTTTCGGCCAGCATCCCCTCGACGATCATGTTGTAGGTCACCGATGCCCGGACCTGCGCCGCAGGCGAGCGGTCGTTGGTCAGATTCAGCAGCGCACTGGGCAGCGCTTCGTAAAAGACGGTCCGGTAGTTGTCGGAGTGGTAGCCGCTGAGGTCAGCCTCGTTGCCCATCACCTCGGTCAGAAAGCGGTTGAAGAAGTCGGTGTGCTTGGCTTCTTCGAACAGGAACGTGGTCAGGAACATCTCTTCCTCGACGCGCCCCTCGGCGGCGATGGTCATGATGAGCGGCAGCAGGTCGAGCGTTACCGCCTCCTCCCCGGCCTGGAACATGGCCGTCAGCCGCAGCAGAATGTCCTGCTCCTCGGCGTTCAGGCCCAGCCAATCAGCCCTGTCCTGACTGAAATCAATGTCGCTGGGGTTCCAGATGCCGAGTCGCTTGGCTTTTTCATACAGGCGCATCGGCGGCATATCGCGGCGCAGGCCGCTGCTGGTCGTGACAAACTGTTGGTGTTCCATACCTCAAATTTTAGCATAGTGCGTGGCGGACGGTAGCGCGGAGCAAAATGAGAGTTTGTTGGTGCGGCAAGGCGATCCGGCGGCGGACGGTTGCCGTGTGCCGGGGCCGGACATAGAATTTGGTGTTCGATCGGCGCTCGGCCACACAGGCCGGCGCAGAGGCAGCACCACTTGCCTGTCAGGTGCGCCAATTTGTTTGCGAGGAGTGAAGCTATGCGATTTAGCACACAGTTACCCGAGAACCGCCCACTTTGGGCCGGTCTGATGCTGACGATGCTTATGTTCGTCGTGGTTGCCTGCAGCACCGACCCGGAGCTGCCGGTCGTCGAGTCGACGCCTGTCGTGGTGGCCCAGGTCGAGGAGGCAGCTCCGCCGACGGCCGCCGCCACCTGGACGGCCGTCCCCGACATTGTGCAGGTGCCCGACGAAGCGGCCGCCACGCTGCCGCCACCGGCCACATCCACACCACTGCCGACCTCCACCGCGCCACCAGCCACTAACACGCCAGAGCCGACACCCACCGACGAACCGACAGCAACGCCGGAGCCGACCGCCACGCCGCTGCCGCTGCCCACGTCCCCGCCCGCCACCGCCGCACCAGCCCAGACCGACCCACCACCGGCGCCAGCCGCACCGCCGGCCGAACCGGCGCAGCTGGGCGTCAACCTGCTGCCCAACCCGTCATTCGAGGAAGGGCATTACAACCAAAACGGCGTGCCGGAACTGCAGCTGCCGAATGGCTGGCGTCTGGAATGGGAAACGGGCGGTACCGGGTTTGGCGATCAATCATGGGACGTCTACGTCCGGCCGGAAACCCGCGTTCTCTCCGGCGCGTTTCTGCCGCCGGAAGAGCATCCGCTTTTCATCTTCGACGGCTGGCAGACGGTCAAGATCTTCAAGGGCGCCGGCGCGGTCAGCACGCGGCTGATCGCCGACGTTGATCTGCAGCCGGGCACCTACGTGTTTGAAGTCAGCCTCTTCCCCGACGTATTCGAAGGGTACGCCAACAACCAGAAGGTCGCACCCGCCAATCTGGACGCGGCCCAGATGAGTTTGTTCGCGGGCAGCAGCGGCACCGGTTGGGTGCGCCATCCGTACCTCAGGCCGTACACAGCCAGCCACACCTTCACCATCACCGAGCCGCAGAAGGTGCCCGTTGGCCTCGGACTGCGCGGCGTGTATGCCATTGCCAACAACGGCTGGTTCATTGACAATCTGTCGCTGCGCCGCATAGAGTAGTGCAACTTTTAGGCCTGCCCTGCGTAATGCAATCAGGAACCAGAATTACCCCTTCTGGCGCTGTCCCCTCCTTATAAATTGAGGGTCAGGCGCACGATGGTTAGGAGCAACGCAAGATGAGCGACGAAAATAAAGAGATTGACGACCTGAAGGACGAAGAACGTCTGAAGATCGAGATTGATATCGAAGAAGAGCCGTACAAGACGGCCAAAGAGCCGACCGACGTGGCCGAAGAGTTCAAGAAGCTCGGCCAGAATCTGGGGAACACGCTCCAGTCGCTGCTGGACAACGACGAAGCCAAGCGCATCGAGGGTGAGGTCCGCAAGGGTCTGACCGGCTTTGCCGACGAGGTGGAGAAGTTCGTCCGCGAAGCAGCCAGCAGCCCGTCCGCCCAGCGCCTCAAGGATGACGCCGTGGACATGGGTAAGCGTGTGGAGTCCAGCGACGTCACCAAACAGGCCCAGGACGGCGTTGTCAGCGGTCTACGCTGGATGAGCGTGGAGCTGGACAGATTGGCGCATCGTTTCCAGGAAGAGGGCCAGAAGGCGGCCGCCGCCAAGCCGGCGGATCCTCTCGACGATATCGTCATCGAAGACGACGAGATCAAGTCAGCCTGATTGTATCGACATGACAGAAACCGGGTTTTTACAAACAACCCGGTTTCTAATGGCCTGGCCAGCTGGAGGATGCCCGTATGAGGCATCCTCCTTTTTCGTTCACCGGGTCGCCACGCCAGTCGGTCAGGCGTGGGGGAGAATCGCCTCGGCCATCTCGGCCAGCCCGTCCAGGTCATCCAGATCGAGCCACTGGAACATCACCCGCTGCACCCCGGCCTCTGACCACGCGCCGAGCTGGTCGACGATCTGGCTGGCCGTGCCGACCGCCACGCCCAGGTCGCGCAGCTCGGCCGGCTTGCGGTTGCGGGCGGCCGCTTTCGCCTCCACAGCCGCTTCATCTTTTCCGTAGACGCAGAGCGTCATGAGCGAGCGCCGCATGTCGCCCGGCTGTCGTCCGTTTTCGGCCAGCAGCTCGTCCAGTCGCTCGTTCCGCTCGCCGAACGCTTCCGGCGTCAGGTAGATGCCGTTCCATTCGACCGCGTACTGCGCCGCCAGCGGCAGGGTGCGCTCCGGCCCGTTGCCGCCAATCAGAATGGGCGGCCCCCCGGCTCGCTGCGGACGGGGCAGGAGAATCGCTTCTTCCAGATGATAATGGTGGCCGTCAAAGTCGACCGGCTCATCACTGTTCAGCAGCCGGGTGATAACCTCCAGCCCTTCCTCGAAGCGGGCGAACCGCTCCGGAACTTCCAGCAGATCGAAGCCGAAGTTCGTGTGTTCCCGCGCCTGCCAGCCCGCGCCGACACCGAGGGTCAGACGGCCGCCGGACAGATCGTCGACTGCCGCGCCCATGCGGGCGGTGAAGGCCGGGTGGCGAAACGACACTGGTGTAACCAGCGGGCCGAACTCGATCCGCGTCGTATTGGCCGCCAGCCACGTCAGAGAAACCCACAACTCCAGCGAATCCAAATCAGGCGAATTGGCGTTGGTGAAATGGTCGGAGCGGTACAGCCCGACAAAGCCCAACTCCTCCACCGCCCGCACCATCTTCTGCCAGCGCGGCCAGTTCAGCCCGTTCTGACCTTCGATCATAATGGCGACTTCCATCATTCAACCTCCTGAATGCAAAAGAGCGCCGCGAAAGGCGGCGCTCTTGTTGTTAATCACTATGTTTGCCGGACACCGCCGGCAAGCAGTCAGCTTACGCGGCCGGGGCCTGCTCCAGATGCGGCAGCACCTGAGCCAGGATGCGCTCCTTCGGCAGCGCGCCTACGATGCGCTCAACAACCTCGCCGCCCTTGAAAACCATCAGGGTCGGAATGCCGACGATCGCGTAGCGACCGGGGACAGCCGGGTTGTCATCAACGTCGAGCTTGGCAACTTTCAAGGTGCCTTCATACTCGGAAGCGATTTCCTTGACCGAGGGGGCAATCATGCGGCACGGGCCACACCAATCTGCCCAAAAGTCAACCAGCACGGGCATTTCGGAATCGAGTACTTCTTCCTGGAATGTGGCGTCAGTGACGTCCAGTGGATTCGCCATAATGTTCAGATCTCCTTCAAACAATTTTCAACCTACAACCGCTAACCGTGTAGATGCACCAAACCATTCTATTCTTACGCATCTGGATTAGATTCACGTAAATTCAAGGATGATTATACAGAAGCGCGCCTGCCTGTCCACGCCTGCCCAGCTTTGGCTCACGTTGTGAGCGGGACCGTTCAGCTCCCGGATCGCTCAGCGCTCAGTTCGCTGATGCGAACGCAGACTGTCTGATCGTATCCGGACTGGCAAAGCGGCCGACCTCCGGCACATAGAAGCGGGCGTTCATGTAGATGAGGCCGAGGTCGTTCTCGCCGGTGTTGTTATGGCGATGGCCGGTGTAGCCCTGGCTGGTGGTGCCTGGGTTCGTGGCCGGGGTCGTCTTGTAGTTACCGTAAGGATCGAACCGGCTCTGGCTTTGGCCGATGTACACGCCGCTTGCGTTCGACAGCGCCCCCACCGAGCCTAGATGGTCAAAGGAGACATGGTTGATGGCCCCAGCGCTGTTCCGCAGCGCCACGATCCGCCCGGTTTGCCGGTATCACGATCAATAAAGGCTACTTCACCAAGGCGGACGGTTCGCGGCTCATTTGACCGATAAAACCTTTCAGTATTTATTGTTGGAAAAGTACGACCATAGCACTTCATGTGCCATGTTTAACTAATTTCTATATTAGTCTGTGTAATTCGCATAAGTATAGTAATTCTCGCCGGTCTCAATACGTCGTGTCAGGTTGATCGGATTCCACACAATCAAGAACTCAAGACTCCTGTATTCTGGCGGTAGATCGTACCCTAGCTCTCTGGAGTGTTCGCCATTCCACAAGAACCAAGGGCCTCTCAGAGTGCCATTAGGATCATAAACCCTTGATATGAAGTTCTGGTACCGGAAGTCTTCGGCAGGCAATTTGCCGACCTTTTTCCACATGCCAGTTCGCACAGCTGCGAAGACGCCGGTAATGACCGGAGGGAAAAGAAGGCCTGCGTTTTCGAGCGAAGAAATATCCAATTCCATATCCCTCTCAATAATTACATCAAAAATCCGGACAATTGGACCCTTCTGCTCGTCTCGATACACATATTGCCCAAAGGCCTTACGTCCGTTGCTCAACGGGATCTCAAAGACATCTCCAATTTGCACATTTGAAGTCATGTTCGCTACCGTTACCTTACTCTATCATGATACCAATTTGCCGCAGAATCTCTTGTCCTCTTATTATTGCCCTCTCGTAACCAGGATTGGTTATCGCAATGCTGTTAATACTGTTATATAGGTTGGGCAGCTTGTAATACTCAATGAGAACTTGTTCTACTGCTCGAGCATCCGCGCGGCTCAGATGACTTAGCCCCTCGATGGGCTGTATATCCCATCCCTTTTGGAGGAGATGCTCTGCAGCTCTTCTGAAGAAATTGTTCGTAATCCCAATGTACTTGACGGCACCGTTTTCCACATATTGGTAAACGGTATGGGTGCCAGTCTGAACCGTTTGGATCTCATTAGTGCAGTCACCATCGGCACATGCCGCAGACCCGCCTGAAGCAAGAGCAGGGAAGATCAGCGGTATCGCTTGAATCACTGCAGGAGCCCCAAGTAGTACTAAAGGGCCGCCAATATAGTACAGGAGCAGATCTTCCGTCGGTGTCGCGAAGTCGGGATCATTGTGGATGGCGTCAATAGCCGCAGTGCCTTCTGCAATTACGCTTTCCGTATTGGGGCAGAGGCCACTCGTTCCATACGGGCCTTCATCCATTCTGACATCGCCGGAGTAGGCGACGATGCAATGCCCACTGGGGTCGGTATAGTTAATGGGATCGTTGTTGGTGTAGCTATATCTATTGAAGCTCTGCGGATTCCCCGGATCCGGCACAATCGTGTCCGGACTGGCAAAGCGGCCAACCTCCGGCACATAGTAGCGGGCGTTCATGTAGATGAGACCGAGGTCGTAGGGTCCCGTGTTGTTGTGGCGGTGGCCGGTGTAGCCCTGGTTGGTGCTGGCCGGGTTTGTGGCCGGGGTCGTCTTGAAGTTGCCGAACGGGTCGAACCGGCTCAGACTTTGACTGATATAGACCCCGCTGATGTTCGAAAGCGCTCCCACCGAGCCTACAAAGCCACTCCTCTTCCTCGCTCCCATCACCTCCTCACGGCCGCCTGCATGGCTCCGCATCCCATAGTATACAGCGGTCTTCCCGGCACGTATACAGGCAACTTCCGGCATCTCCACTCACCCCCTCGCCGCCTACCCAACCAGACCCGCAGCCGCAATACGCGCTATAATCCTCCCATGCTTGCCAGTTAGCCGCCGGAGGCTAGAATCAAGCTATGGTTGACTTACTCATTACCCACGGTCGCCTCATCACATGGGGCACACCCAACGAGATTGTCGAGGACGGAGCGCTGCTTGTGCGCGATGGCGTCATTGTGGCCATCGGACCCAGCGCGGAGCTGGAGGCCGCGCACCCGACGGCCGAACGGCTCGACGCCCGCGACCAGCTGGTGATGCCGGGCAACATCTGCGCCCACACCCATTTCTACGGCGCATTTGCCCGCGGCATGGCCATTCCCGGCCCCGCACCAAAGGACTTTCCCGACATTCTGGAGCGGCTGTGGTGGCGGCTCGACCGGGCCTTGCTCGATGTCGATGTCCGCTACAGCGCCCTGGTCAGCCTGGTCGATGCCGTCAAGCACGGCACGACGACGCTGATCGACCACCACGCCAGCCCGACCGCCATCGACAGCTCGCTCGACCAGGTGGCCGACGCCGTGGAAGAAGCAGGCGTGCGGGCGGTGCTCTGCTACGAAGTCAGCGACCGCAACGGGAAAGCGGGCGCAAAAGCGGGCATCTCCGAAAATGTACGCTTTCTCCATTCCCTGCGCGAACGAGACAGCGACCTGCTGGCGGGCACGTTCGGGCTGCACGCCTCGCTCTCGCTCAGCGATGAAACGCTGGCGGCGTGTGTCAAGGCGGCCAAGACGGTCGACAGCGGCTTCCACATCCATGTGGCTGAGCACGAAGCAGACGAGTATGACTCGCTTGAGAACCACGGCTTGCGCGTCGTCGACCGGCTGGCCGAGGCAGGCATTCTGGGGCCAAAGAGCATCGTCGCCCACGCCGTCCACGTCGACCCGGCGGAGATGAATCTACTGCGCGAGAGCGGCACCTGGGTCACCCACCAGCCGCGCAGCAACATGAACAACGCCGTCGGCGCGGCCGACATCGAAGGGATGCTGCGCCTGGGCATTCCCGTCTGCCTGGGCAACGACGGCATGGGCAACGCCATGTGGTCAGAGTGGAAGGAAGCGTACTTCATGCACAAACAGGTCCACCGCGACCCGCGCCGGGCCAACGGCATGGACATTGTGCAAATGGCCGTTCATAACAACAGCGCGCTCGTCGATGTCTTCTGGCCCGGCCAACAGATTGGCACGCTGGCCGAAGGGGCAGCGGCCGACATCATCTTTGTCGACTACCACCCCACCACACCCATGAGCGCCGGCAATCTGCCGTGGCACATCATCTTTGGCTTTGAGAACAGCATGGTGACGACGACGATCGCCAACGGCCGCATCCTGATGCGCGACCGGGAACTGCTGACGCTGGACGAAGCGGCCATCACCGCCCGCAGCCGCGAACTGGCAGCGGCCGTCTGGGAGCGCTTCATCGAACTCAGCGACTGACAACCTGCACAGGCAAACAAATCAAACAAGAGAAGGTCCATTATGAAGATTGCAATATTGGGAGGCACCGGCAAGGAAGGATCGGGCCTCGGTTTCCGTTGGGCAGCCGCGGGGCATGAGATCATCATCGGTTCACGCACGGCCGAAAAGGGCGAGCGTGTGGCCGGCGAACTGAGCGAGCTGCTCCCCGACGCCGCCATCAGCGGCACGGACAACGTCAGCGCTGCCGCCGCCGCCGAGTTGTGCGTCCTGTCGGTGCCCTACGAGGCGCAGGAAGCGACGCTGGCTGACGTACACGACGAAGCGCAGGGCAAGCTGATGGTCACGGTGGTTGCTCCGCTGGGGCAGCCGAAAGCCCGCTACTGGCGGCTGCCCAGCGGCCTGTCGGCCGCCGAGGAAGCCCAGGAACAGCTGGGGGAGAACGTACCGGTCATCGCCGCCTTCCAGAACATCTCCGCCACCCATCTGCGCGATCTCGACTATGTGCTGGACTGCGACGTGCTGGTCTGCGGCGAGAAAGCAGTCCACAAGAATGTCGTCATCGGCCTGTGTGAAGATGCGGGCATGCGCGGCGTCAACGCCGGCGCCCTGGCCAACGCCACCATCGCCGAAGGGCTGACGGCCGTCATCCTGGGTATCAACATCCGCAACAAGATCAAGCACGCGGGCATTCGCATTACCGGCCTGCCGGAAGACGCCAGCGACGCGTGAGTGTCACCTGCTGCCATGCCCCCATCTGTTACCCTGACCGCACTGCCCGGCATCCCTGACGTCCAGACCGGGGACGATGTCGCTGCCTTGCTGGTTACAGCGCTTGACAACGCAGGTATCACCCTGGAACCGGGCGACATCCTGGCCGTCGCCCAGAAGATCATCTCCAAGGCAGAAGGACGCAGCGTGCGGCTGGCCGATGTCGAGCCGTCTGCTGAGGCGCTGGACGTCGCCGCCCGCGCCATGAAGGACCCGCGGCTCGTCGAGCTGATGCTCCGGGAAAGCGACGAGGTTTCGCGCCTGCGACCGGGGCTGGTCATCACCCGTCACCGGCTGGGCTTCACCAGCGCCAACGCGGGCATCGACCGCTCCAATGTGGCGCAGGGCGATGAGGATGAGACGGTGCTGCTGCTGCCGGTCGACCCCGACGGCTCGGCCGCGCAGCTTCGCGAGGCGCTGGGCGAACAATTGGGCGTCTGGCCGGGCATCGTCATCACCGACAGTCACGGACGTCCGTTCCGTCTCGGCACCGTCGGCGTGGCGCTGGGCGTGGCGGGCCTGCCCGCGCTCTGGGACCGGCGCGGCGAGGATGATCTCTACGGCTTCTCGCTCCAGCACACCGATGTGGGGGTGGCCGACGAGATTGCAGCCGCCGCAGGACTGCTGATGGGTCAGGCAGCCGAAGGCTTGCCCGTCGTACTCGTTCGGGGTCTGCAAATGCCGTCCGCCGACGGCCGCGCCTCCGATTTAGTCCGTCCCAAAGAGTTCGATTTATACCGTTAACTGACCAGCTTCATAGAGGAAGACAGCCACATGTTCCCAACCGATGGTGACTACTACCTGGGCCGCAGCGTTGACCCAAAGACCGGCAAGACCAGCGACCACCCCCTGCTCTACGATCCGGAAGATTTGACCACCCACGCCGTCGTGGTCGGCATGACTGGCTCCGGCAAGACCGGCCTGTGTATCGACCTGCTGGAAGAAGCGGCGCTCAACGACGTGCCTGCCCTGATGATCGACCCCAAGGGCGACATCACCAATCTGCTGCTCCACTTCCCGGAGCTGCGCCCGGATGATTTCGCGCCCTGGATTGACCCGACGGCCGCCAAACGGGACGGCCAGACGGTCGAGGAAGCGGCCGAAGCGACGGCCGACCTGTGGCGTACCGGTCTGGCCGGTTGGGACATCGACGGCGCGCGTATTGCCCAGCTCAACGAGCGCGTGCAGTTCGCCATCTACACCCCCGGCTCAACAGCGGGTATTCCGCTCAGCGTCCTCGCCTCGCTGTCAGCCCCGGCCATCCCCTGGGCCGGGAACGAAGAGGTCCTGCGCGAGCAGATCAATGGCACGGTCACCGCCCTGCTCGGCCTGGCCGGTCTGGACGACATCGACCCGGTGCAATCGCGCGAACACATCCTGATGGCCAACCTGTTCGAGACCGCCTGGAGCGACGGCCGCGACCTGACCCTGGCCGATCTCATCCAGCAGATTCAGACGCCGCCCTTCAGCAAGCTGGGCGTCCTCGACATCAACAGCTTCTATCCGGAAAAGGACCGGCAGGGGTTGGCGCTGCGACTGAACAGCATGCTCGCCTCGCCCAGCTTTCAGAACTGGATCGAGGGCGAACCGCTGGACATCCAGCAGCTACTCTACACGCCCGAAGGCCGCCCGCGACACTCCGTCTTCTATCTGGCCCACCTGAACGACGCCGAGCGCATGTTCATCATCACGCTGCTTTTCTCGGCCGTTGAGACGTGGATGCGCACCCAGCGGGGCAGCGGGTCGCTGCGGGCGCTGGTCTACTTCGACGAAATCTTCGGTTACATGCCGCCCGGCAGCAAGCCACCCTCCAAAGAGCCGATGCTGCGGATGCTGAAGCAGGCCCGCGCGTTCGGCGTGGGGCTGGTGCTGGCCACGCAGAATCCGGTCGACATCGACTACAAGGGGCTGTCCAACGCCGGCACCTGGTTCATTGGCAAGCTGGGCACGGAACAAGACAAGGCCCGCCTCATCGACGGGTTAGCCACCATCGCGGGCGGGGCGCTGGATCGCAAGGAGTACGATCAACTCATCTCCGCTATCGGCAAGCGGGTCTTTCTTATGCGCAACGTCCACGAGAAGCAGCCTTTGCTCTTCCAGACCCGCTGGGCGATGAACTACCTCGCCGGGCCAATGACCCGCACCCAGATTCCGGAGCTGAACGCTCTGGTAGGCGCGAAGGTCGGCAGCGCCAGGCCCGCCAAGCGGCCCAAGGCCAAGCCTACCCCTGCGGCGGCGGCGACAACGACCACTGCCGCAGCAGGCACAACGACCCGCCCGGCAGCTCCGTCCCGCGTCGATGTCTACGTCCTCCCGGCCAACTTGTCGGTCGCCGAGGCAGCCAAGGCGGCGGGCGTGCGGCCCGACAACGCCGGCGACGCATCAATCGTCTACCACCCGGCGCTGCTGGCCCAGGCCACCGCCCGCATCAGCAACAGCAAATACGATGTTGACCATGTGGTAGAACGCGCAGCTCTGGTCGGAGCGGCCGACGCCTCCGGGCACATCGACTGGGAAAGCTTCCTGGTCGACGTCGTCGACGAGCGCCATCTGGGAGAACAGGCGACGGCGGGCAGTCGCTACGGCTCGCTGGAAGGCGGGCTGGCGGACGGCACGGCCATCAAGGGGTTGAAGACGGCCTTCTTCGATTGGGTCTATCGCCAGACGGAAGTGCCGGTGCGCGCCCACACCACGCTCAAGGTCTACGCCGGGCCGGATATCAGCGACGATGAGTTTGAGGAACGGATAGCCGCCGCAGCCGACACAGAGATGAAAGAAGAGCTGGACGATCTGGAAACTGCGTTCAGCAAGAAGATCAAGGCGATTGAAGAGAAGATCGCCCGCGAAGAGCGTGAGCTTGCCGAGGACATGGCTGAGCTGTCCGGTCGCAAGCAGGAGGAGTGGTTCAAGCACGCCGAGACGCTTCTGGGACTGTTCAGCAAGCGGCGGCGCAGCGTCTCCAGCAGCCTGACCAAGCGCCGCATGACAGCCAAGGCCAAGGCGGACGTAGAAGAGTCGGAAGAAGCGATCGCTGACTACAACGAAGACCTGGAAGAGCTGCGGGCGGAGATGGAAGAGGCCATGGACGCGGAAGAGGCGAAGTGGCAGGCGATCACCGCCGACATTGAAACGATACCGCTGCGGCCGACCAAGACGAACACGCGCATCACCGAATTTGGCATTGCCTGGGCACCCTACTACGTCGTCGAAGCGAACGGCAAGACAGTGGAGGTGCCTGCCTACGCCGCTTCGGCATGACGGGGCGATGCTCGTCACCCATGCCGCTCTGAACAAAAAAGAGGCTCGCCAGTGGCGAGCCTCTTTTGATTTGAACCAGATTGACCGGCTCCGATTATCTCTGGCGGAACGCCTGGATAACCGCGATGATGCCGCCGATGATGGCGAAGATGCCAATCACCCAGGGCAGTGAAATCGTTGCCACCCACACATTGGCCAGCAGGATGATGCCGATGATGATGCTGATGACGCCCAGGATCGCCAGACCCCAACCGCCGCCCGTGAAGGCCATGATCAACTGCATGATGCCTGCCAGAATGCCCTGGATACCCAGGATGATTACCAGCGTCGCGCCGATGACCACCGGGCTCCACAGCGGATGCTGCAGCACGAGGATACCGGCGATGATGCCGAGGATGCCGACGAACAGCTTCCAGCCCCACGCCGACGAATCCATGAAGATGCTGATGATGGAGAATACGCCGTGGATGAGCCAGTAGACGCCCAGGACCACGACAGCGATACCCGCCGTCTGGACCGGGTTGATCAGAAACAGGGCGCCGATAATGATGAGAGCAATGCCCTCAAGCAGAACCAGCCACCAGGGAATAGGGCTGCGGACGGAGCTAAATGCGCCCGGGTCCACCGTTGTTGTTGTCATTCGTTGAATTACCTCCAGATAATTTCGACAATAGATTTTGAGTCTGTAGATTCAGCCTCTAGCCGAAGAGTATATCTAGATGCAATATGAGTTGCAAATGAGTCACGACGAACGCATGTCGCGCGGCAGGGACAGTTTGGCGTCAATGAACTCGCTGTGGGTCAGTTTCATTCCCTGAGCAACGACCCGTAACTGCTCAGTCTCGTCATAGGAAGCCTGCCCGTCGGCCGCCGCCACAGCGAAGAGCACCTTCATGAACTGCTGGCGCTCCTCGAGCGTGGTCTCCTCCGAGAATTCGCGTATCAGCCTGTAAAAGTCCTGCCCGGCCATATCGGGCGAGACGGCCGCTTCCGTGACGAAGGCGGCCTGCTCCGGCGAGACATCCCAATACTGCTGCAGCGCGCCGCTGATGGCCGCGCGTTCCCCGCTGGTGATCTCCGGCGTCATGTGGGCGACGACGCCCATCAACCCGCCTGCCAAACTGAGCCGGCGCAGATCACGGTCGCTCAGCTCCAGATCGACATGGGCGTCGGCCATCTGCTGCTTGACGCGATAATAAAGGCGGTTGTTGACAAAATCTTCCAGGTCCTTCTCCCGGTTGGGCGCATCGACCACGGCCTCGCTGCGGCGGTTGATCAGGTTGCGCGAAAAGCGACCCCAGACCCCGACATCAGCCGATTCCAGCGCCTGCTGGACCTCAGCCACGATCGCCTGCTCTTCCGGCGTCACTTCACCGTCGGCCGTCGCCATGTTCTGCAGCGTCTCAATCGCCAGCGCGCGCTGGTCGTCGGAGCGCGTCTGGTCGCGCAGATCGGCAACCAGGCGGGCGCGCTCGGCGTCGCCGATGGGCGAGTCCATGTAAATGGCCAGCTCCGCCCATTGGTGGGCCGTCACATCAGGCAGGTTGAATATCAGGTCCCTGAGGCAGTTTTCCTCATCCGGGGTAATTTCACCATCGGCCCAGGCGGCGGCAATAATGACTTTGCCGAGGGTCATGATAAGGTCGTTGTTGGCCATATTTGCTCCTTCCTCTACCGGCTCGTGGACCGGATCGCTTGATTGGTAGTTTCGCACTGACTATATCTGCTCACGGGGTCGGGGAAAAGTGGGCGGCCGATTGTCTCATGCAGCCAGCCGCCCCTCTCCTCGCCATCATGGGGAGGTTATCGCTCGATTCGCGGCACCGGCACAGCGTCAGCCTGCCAGATATCGTCGACATATTGGCGCATGGATCGATCGGAGGAGAAGAAACCGCAGCGCGCCGCGTTCAGAATCGACATGCGCGTCCAGCGGTCCACGTCCCGATAGGCGACGTCCACCGCCTCCTGCGCTTCAATGTAGTCGGCATAGTCGGCCAGCAGCATGTACTGGTCATGGTCCAGCAGCGACCGCACGACCGGCTCAAACAGCGCCCGATCCCCGCGCGAGAAGAAGCCGGAGCTGATCCGGTCGATCGCTTCCGCCAGCTCTGCGTTCGCTTCGTAATAGTCACGAGGCGCATAGCCCGCACTCTGCAGCGCGAATACCTCATCGACCTTCAGACCAAAGAGGAAGAAGTTCTCCGCCCCGACGCGGTCACGAATCTCGATGTTGGCTCCGTCCAGCGTGCCGATCGTCGGCGCACCGTTGAGCGCAAACTTCATATTGCCTGTACCCGATGCTTCCTTTCCGGCCAGCGAAATCTGCTCGGAAAGATCGGCCGCCGGGTAGATGATTTCGCCCAGCGTCACGTTGAAGTTGGGCAGAAACGCCACCTTCAGCCGCCCCGCCACGTCCGGGTCCTGATTGATCACCTCGCCCACGGAGTTGATGAGCTTGATATGGAGCTTGGCCATGTAGTAACCCGGCGCGGCCTTGGCCCCGAAGATAAAGGTCCGGGGTACACTATCCAGCGTGGGATCCGCCTTGATCCGGTTGTACAGGGTGATGATGTGGAGCACCATCAGCAGTTGGCGTTTGTACTCATGCAGCCGCTTGACCATGACGTCATACATGGAGGTCGGGTCGACGATCAGGCCAGTCCGCTCGTGGATGGTTTGCGCCAGCCGCACCTTGTTGGCCGCCTTCACCCGGCGCCACGCTTCCTGGAACACGGGATCATCGATGTGGTCTTCCAGTCCACGCAGATTATCCAGATCGGTCAGCCATCCATCACCGATGCGTTCGGTGATCAATGCCGAGAGCGGCGGATTGGCCAGCCGCATGAAGCGACGCGGCGTCACCCCGTTGGTCTTGTTGTTGAACTTCTCCGGCCACATCTCATAGAAGTCGTGGAGCACGCGCTCCATCAGCAGCTTCGACTGCAGCTCCGCCACGCCGTTGATGGAGTAGCTGCCGACACACGCCAGATGGGCCATGCGCACCTTGCGGTCGTGGCCGTCTTCAATGAGCGACATGCGTGCCGCCCGGTCAAAGTCGTTGGGGAAGTGACCGCTCACTTCCGCCAGGAAGCGGCGATTGATCTCGTAGATGATCTCCATGTGGCGCGGCAGCAGCCGCTCCAGCAAAGAGACCGACCACTTCTCCAGCGCCTCCGGCAGCAGCGTGTGCTGGGTGGAAGCGAAGGTCTGGGTGGTGATCTCCCAGGCCTCGTGCCACTCCAGTTCATACTCATCGATTAGCAGGCGCATCAGTTCGGGGATGGCGATGACCGGGTGCGTGTCGTTCAGCTGAATCGTCACCTTCTCCGGGAAGGTGGCCCAGTCGTCGTTGCTAACCTGGAAGCGGCGAATGATGTCGCGCAGCGAACAGGAGACGAAGAAATATTGCTGCCGCAGCCGCAACTCCCGCCCCTGTGGGGTGCTGTCGTTGGGGTAGAGCACCTTGGATATTGTCTCGCTTTCCACCTGCTGCTCGACCGCTCGGGCGTAGTCGCCGGTGTCGAACAGCCGCAAGTCGAACTCGCGCGACGCTCGCGCCCGCCAGAGCCGCAGCTTGTTGACGGTGCCTGTCTCATAGCCGGGAACCAGGATGTGGTACGGATGACCCATCACCGTCTGTTCCGGCACCCAGCGCACCCGAAAGTCGTCTTCTGTAATATCGTAGTGCTCCGTGTGTCCGCCGAAGCCAACTTCAACCATGTCGTCGGGCTGCGAGAACTCCCACGGGAAACGCAGGGCGAGCCACTCATCCGGCTGCTCCACCTGGTTGCCGTTGCGGAACTCCTGGCGAAAGATACCGTACTCATAGCGGATGCCGTAGCCAACGGCTGGAATGTCCAGCGTGGCCAGCGAGTCGAGGAAGCAGGCCGCCAGCCGGCCCAGACCCCCGTTGCCCAGCCCCGGCTCCACATCCAGCTCCAGCAGCTGTTCCAGCGTCACCTGCGTCCCTTTCAGCGCCTCGCGAGCCAGCTCAGTCGTGCCAGTGTAGAGCAGGTTCTGGCTCAGCTGGCGACCGAGCAGATATTCGGCCGACAGGTAGTAGACCATCTTGGGATTGGCAGCGTATTGCACGTCGGCCGTCTGGCGATAGCTGTCCATCAGATAGTCGCGCACCGTCCGCGAGAGCGCGATGTACGCATCATACTCACTGGCGGTATGCACATTGGTGCCCAGCGAGTAGTAGAGATTGTCGATCATCGCTTGTTGAAACGCTTCCGGCGTGTGCTCCGTGCGTCCCGTTGTTTGTCGCTGTTGATCCATGCCTCATTTCCTCATTGTTGATATGGCTCCGACCACCCCGCGGCGTCCGGACCGCTGACCCGCGCAAGCCGCATCACGCCCTTCTCAAAGCGCGCTGAGCCTGCCGGAATCAGATTGTCAAAAGGCGGTTCTGATAGGGTGAGTTTAGCCAGAAGCAAACGAGGGGCAACCCATTGCAGGCGCCCCTCGGAGAATACACACGAGAAATGGGTCGGTTAGCCGCCGCCCGCCACCACCTGCATACTGGTCAGCACCGCTTCACGAGCCAGATCGAACCACGTACCCGGCAGAAGACCGACCAGCAGCGTAGCCACCACGGCGACGACAACAGCTGTCACCAACCCCGGGGCCAGCACCATCTCGCCTTCACCTTCGTACATGTACATGTAGAAAACGACGCGCAGGTAGTAGTAGGCGCTGACGACGCTGGTCAATACGCCAATGATCGTCAGCCAGATCAGCCCGGCTTCGATGGCCGCGCCAAAGACGTAGAACTTGGCCGCAAAGCCCGCCGTCGGCGGTATGCCCGTCAACGACAGCATGAAGACCGTCATCGCCAACGCCATCCACGGGTGGCGCTTGGCCAGCCCCTGATAATCTTCCAGCATGACCCCCTCGCCTTCCTTGCGTTCCACGGCGACCGCAATGGCAAACGCCCCCAGGTTGGTGAACAGGTAGGCGAACATGTAGAACAGCGCCGCGCTTACGCCGTCCGGGTTGTTGGCGCTGGCAGCAACAGCAATGAGAATGTAACCGGCGTGGGCGATGCTGGAGTAACCCAGCATACGCTTGATGTTCGGCTGCAGGACAGCGACGAGATTACCGATGATCAGGGTCAGGGCGGCCATGACCGAAATGGCCACCGTCCAGGTGTCGCCAAGCTGCGGCATGGCGATGAGCAGAATGCGCAGCAGCGCGGCAAAGCCCGCCACCTTCGAGCCGACCGACATGAACGCCGTAACGACCGTCGGCGACCCTTCATACACATCTGGCGTCCACATATGGAACGGCACGGAAGCGATCTTGAAGCCGAAGCCGACCAGCAGCATGGCCGCCCCCGCCAGCAGCAGCCCCATATTCGGGTCCGCCACGGCGAAGATGCCGGGCAGCGAGGTCGTGCCGGTGGCGCCATAGATCAGGGCAATACCGAAGACAAAGACGGCCGACGAAAACGCGCCGAGCAAGAAGTACTTCATGGCCGCTTCTTCCGACTCCGGCCGCGGCCAGGCGAACCCGGCCAGGATGTAGAGCGGAATGGAGAGCAGTTCCAGCGCCAGGAAGATGAGGATGAGATCGTTGGCCATGCCCATCAGCATCATGCCGCTGAGCGACAGCATCATCAGGATGTAGAACTCGGAGCGGTTGTGGCCTGTCCGCTTCAGATAGTCGAGCGACAGCAGGATCGTCAGAATACCAGCCACCGTCAGAATAACGTTGAGGGCCACCGCGAAGTTGTCCATGACCACCATAGGGTAGCCGCCCGGCGGTGTGAAGCTCTCGCCGTTGGTGTTCCACTGGGTGACGCTGCTGATGAATGCGGCCGTTAGCCCGGCAATCGTCAGCCAGGGTGCAATCTGCTGCACGTGCTCATCACTGAGGAACAGGTCGAGCACCATGATCAGCAGCGCCGTCCCGGCCACAAAGAGGAAGGGCAGGATGACCATCAGGTCTATGGCAGGTGGTTGAAAATCCATATCAGTCCTTGTCCAATGATAATGTCGCCGCAGGGCGCAGCCAGACACGATTACTATGAAACGTGCTTTGCCCGGCCATATCGCCCAGCGCGTCAGATGTTGTCCAGTTGACGTTGCGGCCGCCGCTGTGTTGGCTCCAGCGCCCCTTGGGAGAAGCCACCACACCCGGCCGGACCGCCTCGGTAATGATGGCGCGAAGCTCGCACCAGCCGCGGCCGTTCTCGACAATCACCTGTTGGCCGTCGATGATACCACGTTGGGCCGCATCGGTCGGGTGAATCTCCACAAACGGCGTCCCTTCGCGGCGCAAATGATCCCGGTTGTTGGCCAGACTGCTGGTGACAAAATGATGGCCCGCCGGGCTGACCAGATTGAGCGCCTCGTCGACCGGATAACGACCGTTATCAGCGGACGCCACAGAGCCGTCATCCTGCTTGCCGCTGTAGCCCGGCAGCGGATCAATACCCTGGGCGGCCAGCGTTTCGCAATACAGTTCGACGCGGCCGCTCGGAGTGGGGAAAACCCTGTCGGCGAACGGCACATCCTGCTCCAGAGCCAACGGCAGGCTGCCCCCGGCCATCAGCCGCTGGCGGGTGATGCCTTCCAGTGCGGGGTTGTGGACGGCCGTCGCCTCGAGCACCTCGTCGATCACCTCGTCGGTCGTCTGGCGCAGCCATGGCTCATCGAATCCCATCTCGGCCGCCAGCATCCGGAACACGTCCCAATTGCTGCGCGACTCGCCCAGCGGCGCGATGGCCGGCGCGTTGTAGCTCAGCAAGGTGTGGCCGTACGCCTTATGCAGGTCGGGCTGCTCCAGTTGGGATGTGGCCGGCAGCACGATATCGGCCAGCAGCGCCGTGTCGGTCATGAACAGCTCGTGGACGACGGTAAAGAGGTCGTCTCGCAGCATGCCCTCGCGGATAAGGCCCGCGTTGGGGCTGACGGCCACCGGGTTGGAGCCGAAGACGTAGAGCGATTGAATGGGCGGGTCGGCCACCTCACCCAGCAGCGCCGCACCCAGCCGGTTCATGTTCACCCACCGTCCGGGCGGCGGGCACTCCGCCCACTTGTTGACCGCCTCGCTGTCCCACTTGAGATAGCCGCTGGTCGAATAGGCCAGGCCGCCGCCGCGCGTGCCGTACTGTCCGATCAACGCCGGCAGCGAAATGATGGCCCGTGTCGTTTGGCCGCCCATGTGGTTGCGCTGCACGCCGTCGGCGATCTTGATCAGGCTGGGTGTGTTCCCGGCGTAGAGTCGGGCCAGCGCCATAATATCCTCAGCGCTGACACCGCAGATTTCGGCCGCCCGCTCCGGCGGAAACTCGGCGATGCGCTCCCGGTAGGCGGGCCAGCCGGTCGTGTGGGCCGCCAGCCACACTTCGTCATGCAGCCCTTCGCTGACAATGACATGGGCCACAGCCAGCGCCAACGCGCCGTCTGTGCCCGGCAAGGGGGCGATGTGCCAATCGGCCGTCTTGGCCGTCCGCGTGCGGCGTGGGTCGATGACCACCACCTGCGTGCCGGTCCGCTGGGCCGCCTTCAGGTGAGGCATGAAATGGGGGGCAGTTGTGGCCGGGTTATGGCCCCAAATGATGACCACCCGGCTGTGGGCGACGTGCTCATACGGCGGGCTGTGCCGCGCACCGAGCGTCACCTCGACCGCCATCTGGGCCGCATCGCCACAGATTGCCCGTTCGAGTTGGCTCGCGCCCAGTCGGTTCCAGAAACGGCCGCTGGCCACACCCATCTGCACCAGGCCCAGCGTGCCGCTGTAGCTGTAGGGCAGGATCGCTTCTGCGCCATGCTCAGCAATAATCGCCCGCCACTGGTCGCCGATGGTCCGAATCGCTTCGTCCCAACTGACCGGCTCAAACTGCCCGCTGCCCTTCGGCCCCACGCGGCGCAGCGGCTGCGTCAGCCGGTCGGGATGGTACACATGGTCCAGATACGGTCGCACCTTGCCGCACACCCAGCCCTGCGTAATGGGATGGGTGGGGTCGCCATAGAACGCCACGGCGCGGCCGTCGACCACCTCCGTAATCACCCCGCAGGTGTCGGGGCAATCATGGGGGCAGGCGCCGTGGATGATGGTGATACCCTCCGCCGCGGCATCGTGAATCGTTGCCTGATGCTCGATCAAGATAAAGACCTCGTGACAGTCGTGCAATTCTGCACAATCACCCTGCTGATTATCCCGGAGAATGGGAGAGGCGTCAATTTGATAAGGTAGAATCAATGACTGTCTGGAGATGTCTCTCTCTCTTCTCTCGTTGTCGACTGGCAAACATGGTAGGAGTCGTTGCCTGCGACTGCAAGCCCAAGCGGGTGGTACACACGCCAGTCGACGAACTTACGTTGGCGGTGGTTTTGTGCCCATTCTGGGAGACCGCTCAGAGCTGGCATGCTCCAAACAGCTTGCCCTGAAACAAGCGCTATAATCTGAAGTAATGAAATACCTGACCTCCCTCTTGCTTCACTTCTACAACGACCATTCAAGCCGGACAAGTATCCGCTCCTTGCTGCGCTTTTTGGTTGTGCTGGCAGCATTGATTACGGTCTACAGTGTCCTCTTCCATTTCATCATGGCCTACGAAGGGAGGCAAGAAAGCTGGATCACCGGCTTCTACTGGACCCTGACCGTGATGTCCACTCTCGGCTTTGGTGACATCACCTTCCAATCTGATCTGGGGCGGGTGTTCTCGACTATCGTCCTGTTCAGCGGCATCATCTTCCTGCTTGTGCTGCTGCCCTTTACCTTCATTGAGTTCTTCTACGCCCCCTGGACGAAAGCGCAGCAGGAAGCGCGAGCGCCAAGAGAACTGCCGGAAGATACCAGCAATCATGTCATCATTCTTAACCACGACGCAGTGACCGACATGCTCATCAGCAAACTGATCAATTACCGGTACGCCTATGTGCTGCTCGTATCAGACCTGACAGAAGCATTACGGCTGCACGATCTGGGCTATAGCGTTGTCCGTGGAGATTTCGATCTACCGGAGACCTACCGGCGTCTGCGGGTCGATCAGGCAGCGCTCCTTGCTGCGACAGCCAACGACCGGCTGAACACAAACGTGGCCTTTACCGTGCGGGACGTCAGCGCAGCCACGCCCATTATTGCTACCGCTTCCAGCCCGGCTTCAGTGGACATCCTGCAGCTGGCAGGATGTGATCACGTGCTGCAGCTGGGCAAGCAGTTGGGCGAAGCCCTGGCACGGCGGGCTGCAGGTGGCCCGTCGGCGGTTCACGTTATTGGCCAGTTTGGCGATCTCCTCATCGCCGAGGCAGGCATACGGTCATCGTCGCTCGCCGGCAAGACACTGCGCGAGAGCGACCTGCGCAAGCGAACCGGTGTTACCGTGCTGGGCTTCTGGGATCGTGGCGCGTTTGAATACGCAGAGCCTGATGTGCCATTGGAAGAGAGTATGGTCCTGGTGCTGGCCGGAACGGCCGAGCAGCTGGAGCGCTATGAGGTCGCTGTTAACGATGGAGTGGACTCGGACGATGGGCCGGTTGTGATCATTGGCGGCGGCCGCGTGGGACGCGCTGCCGGCGACTACCTGAAAGAAGAAGGCATCGATTACTACATTGTGGAACAGCAGGCGGCTCGAATCCGCGCCGGCGAAAACTACGTGCACGGCGATGCGGCAGAGCGAGAGGTGCTGGAGGCGGCGGGCATTGAGGAAGCACAAGCCGTAATCGTTTCCACCCATGACGACGATACCAACATCTACCTGACCATCTATATCCGTCGCCTGCGGCCCGATCTACAGATCGTGAGCCGGGCGCGGTTGGCGCGCAATGTAAGTACCCTGTACCGGGCGGGCGCAGACTTCGTGCTTTCTTACGCCTCGATGGGCTCAGATGCCATTATGAACCTGCTCCAACGCAGCAACATTTTGATGGTGTCGGAGGGACTGGATGCATTTGCCGTGCAGACACCTGAATCCCTCGCCGGGATGACGTTGGCGGAGGCCGACATTCGCCGCCAAACAGGATGCACAGTGGTCGCCCTGAACGATAACGGTGAGACTGAGCTCAATCCCGACCCACATCGCCCGCTGCCAGCCAATGCGGAAATGATCTTGCTTGGGACGGTGGAGGCGCAGGCCGAGTTTCTCAAGCGCTTTATGGGCTAGCCCCTTGCGCCTGCCCGATGCTCCCGGCTTTCGCAATGCGCTCGAAAAGAGTCACAGCGCTGACTCCGGGGCGCAACCACAGGGCAGGCGGCGCGGCAGCCGACAGTCGCGCCGTGTTGAACGGCATCTGGTATGGGATGTGAACTGGAAAGCCGTGCGCCTGACCGCCGCCAACGAACACAACAACTGGTCAGCCGATGACCCCATCCTTTCGCTGGTGGTCGAGTGACCCGTCGACCACCTCCGTCATCACCCCGTAGGTGTCAGGGCAGTCTTGGGGGCAGGCGCCATGCACATGCTCGATGATCGTGGTCTGTGTTGTGGTCGTGGTCGGGGTTATCAGGCAGGCCGCGCGAACGTCCGGTGCTCCACAATCGTCTGCTCCGGCAGAATGTGGACGAAGCTGTAGCCGGGCGCACCTTCGGCGTCGACCGTCACTTTCTCGTCCGTCGGCCAACTAGTGAACTGGTTGATCGTGCTGGCCGTGGCCGTGTAGACAATGCCGTCGCGCACCGTCTGGCGGGCGTGGTGGATGTGGCCGTAGAAGACGCCGCGCAGCCGGTCGCGGGCAGGCAGGAGTGCCTCGTGCAGCGCCTCCCCGTTCAGGATGGGCATGTGGGCGTCCATCCACGGCGAGTTGAGCGGCAGGGCCGGGAAGTGGCCGAACAGGACCAGCGGCGGCCCGTCCGGCGTGGCTTCGCGCCGCACCAGTTCTAGCTGCGCCTCAGAGAGCAGCCCGTGCGGGTCCAGCTCATCCGGCGCGCGGGCGTCGATCACCAGGAAGCGCACCCCCTTCACCTCAAACGCATACGACAGCACGTCCTCATCCGGCTGGCAATCGACTTTGGGTCCCATCTTGAAATGCTCTTTCAGATCGACCGCCGTGTCATGATTACCCACCACATAGTAGACAGGCGGCTCGATCTCGTTCAGCGTTTCGGCCGCCAGGGCGTAGGCGTCGGGGTCCGGAAAGCTGACCACATCGCCCGTGTGGACGACAAAGTCCGGCGTCGTGGGCATGGCGTTGATCAGATCAACCATGCGCTGGGCACCGGGCAGCGACAGATGGCCATGCCGCGCAAAGCCGGCCGACGGCCCGATGTGAGTGTCGGTGATGTGGACGAAGTAGACCGGTTCGTGGGCCATGATGACCACGACCGGCGGCCCGCAGGCCGCCGGCCCAGCACCTGATTACGGAACCAGTGCCGTGACAGTCGCGCCGATATCATCGACCAGCGCCGCTACAGTCGTGTCCATCAGATTGAAGTACGGCGACGGGGCCAAGCCAATCCAGAAGATGAACAGGATGAACGACAGCATGATGACCAGCTCACCTTTGTTGATGTCGCGCAGCTTCTCGTTCTCCGGGTTGTCCATCGGACCCATGAAGACGTTCTGGAACATCCACAGCAGGTAGACGGCCGCCAGAATGACGCCGGAAGTGGCGAAGGCGGTGTAGATCCACGCGTTCGGCCCCAGCGACTCTGCACCCATCGAGCCGAGCAGGATGGTGAACTCGCCCACGAAGCCGTTCAGGCCGGGCAAGCCCATACTGGACAGCACGACGATAAGCGACAGCGCCGTGAAGATGGGCATCACCTTCCAGATGCCGCCGTAGGCCGACATCTGCCGCGTATGGCGCTGTTCGTAGAGGATACCGACCAGGAAGAAGAGTGCGCCCGTGCTGATGCCGTGGTTGACACCCTGCAGGATGCCGCCCTGGATGCCCGCGTTGTTGAGCGCAAAGATACCCAGCGTCACAAAGCCGAGATGGCTGATACTGGAGTACGCCACCAGCTTCTTCACATCCTTCTGGGCGAACGAAACGATCGCCCCGTAGATGATGCCGATAATCGCCAGCACGGCAATGAACGGCGCAAGATCAAACGACGCCTGCGGGAAGAGCGGCAGATTGAAGCGCACAAAGCCATACGTACCCATCTTCAGCAGGACGCCGGCCAGAATGATTGAACCGGCCGTCGGCGCTTCAGTGTGGGCGTCGGGCAGCCACGAATGGAACGGGAAGACGGGCACCTTGATGGCAAAGGCGATGAAGAAGCCCAGGAAGAGCCACGTCTGCACATCGCCAAACGCATCTCGACCAGCGATCAACTCCGGCACCGCAAACGTGCCGTTGGTGATGCCCATGTACAGGATGGCCAACAGCATCAGCAGCGAACCGGCCATCGTGTAAAGGAAGAACTTGATCGAGGCGTAGACCCGATTCTGGCCGCCCCAGATGCCGATGAGGAAGTACATCGGCACGAGCGTGAACTCCCAGAAGATGTAGAACAGGAACAGGTCCTGCGCCAGGAAGACACCCATCATACCCATCTCCAGCAGCAGCATGAAGATGTAGTACTGTTTGATCTGCGTCTCAATGGCGTTCCACGACGAGGCGATAGCCAGCATCGAGATGAACGACGTCAGCAGCACCATCAGGATGCTGAGGCCGTCCACGCCCAGGAAGTAACTGATTCCCCAGGACCCGATCCACGTCGCTCGATCAACCAGCTGCAACGACGGATCGTCGGGGTTGAACTGCGTGAGCACCACCAGCGTGAGCAGGAAGGTGATCACTGATGTCACGATCGCGATGATTTTAATGGTCCGGTAGGTACCGCGTTCCGGCGGCTTCAGCAAGAGTATCGCTAAAACACCTACCAGGGGAAAGAAGGTAGTAATTGTAAGCAACCAGTTCATTATTTCTCCCCAGAACTTCTACGAATAATGGCTAGCCTGCGGCCAGCAAGAAGAATACCAGTAACGCCACGGCCCCCAGAAAAACGAATAACGCATAGGTGCGGGCGTAGCCGGTCTGTGTCGTACGTATCGCCCCGGCCAGACGCCTGGTGGCGGCGGCGGTCCCGTTGACCAGGCCGTCGACCCCCTGAGCATCGAGCACGTTGGCGGAAAAGTTGGCGAAGGCCACGAACGTGTCGCGTATCAACCGATTGTGAACGAAGTCATGCCAGAAGACCCAGTCCACGTCGATGGCCAACCAGTCGGCCGTCCGGTTAAACGCAGGCACAACGCCTTTCATGTAAAACGTGTTGAGCGGCAGCACGGCGAACCACCAGATAGGCGTTCGCTGCAGCGCGTCCGGCTCCTCGACCGTCTTCGGCCGATCACGATAGATGAGCCAGGCAAAGAAGAGGCCCAACAACGCCAGCACCATCGAGATGCCCGCTACTTCCAGCGAGATGACGATAGGTGTCTTGGGGAAGTCGATTAGCCCCTGTTCGTAATACTCAAAGGCCGGAATGGCATGTTCGAGCCACGCCTCCAGCACCAGCCAGAAATCCTCCGGGTGGCGGCCGTTGATGTCGGCCAGCCGCTCGGTGAAGAAAGGCAGGTTGAGGAAGCCGGCCACAGCCGCCAGCCCAGCCAGCACGATGAGTGGAAAGGTCATCAGCCACGGGCTTTCTTCGGCATGGGCGGCGGCTTCGCTGCGCGGTTCATTGAAGAAAACCATCAACAGCTGCCGGCCCATGTAGAACGCGGTGCAGAAAGCGGCAATGGCCAGGATGACCAGGATGGGCCATTCATAGCTGCCGGCGTGGTTGAGGATTTCGTCCTTCGACCAGAAGCCCGCCAGCGGGAACAATGCCCGCCAGCGCCAGCGCGCCGATCAGATACGTCCAGTACGTCGTCTGCATCTGGTGCCGCAAGCCGCCCATGTGCGCATGTCCTGCGGGTCGAAACCGTCGTCATGGTGGGCATCGTCATGCCCATTGGCGTCGTCGTGGCCGTGGGTCACATGGTGGTGTCCATGCTCCATGCCGTGGATGACCGAGCCAGAGCCCAGGAAGAGCAGCGCCTTGAAGAAGGCGTGGGTGACCAGGTGGAACATTGCCGCCACGTAGGCGCCCATGCCCACCGCCGCAACCATGAAGCCCAGCTGGCTGATCGTCGAATAGGCCAGCACTTTCTTGATGTCATTTTGCGTGAAGGCGATCAGGCCAGCTACCAGCGCTGTGAAGGCACCGATATAGGCCACCAGGTCTGGCGACGAGATGATGCCAAATATCACGTAGCCGCTGGTGCGCACGATCTCATACAGCAGGTCGCTGCGTACGAGGAGGTAGACACCCGCCGTCACCATCGTCGCCGCGTGGATCAGCGCCGAGACCGGCGTCGGGCCGGCCATCGCGTCGGGCAACCAGACATAGAGCGGAATCTGGGCCGACTTGCCGGCCACACCGAGCAGAAAGAGCGCCGTAATCGCCGTCAGTACAGCCGCGAACGACGCGCTGAACGCGCCAAACTCGACCACATGGTTGGTGATGAAGAACTCAATCGACGTGTCGAAGATCGGTTCGTAGTCCAGCGTGCCGAACGTCCAGAATAGCAGGATAATGGCCAGGATCATGCCGAAGTCACCGATGCGGTTGACAATGAACGCCTTGCGTCCGGCGTTGGCGTTCATCGCCTTGCCTTCTTCGTCCACACGATCCCACCAGAAGCTAATCAGCAGGTAGGAGCAGAGGCCGACACCTTCCCAGCCCACGAACATCATCAAGTAGTTGTCGGCCGAAACCAGCACCAACATGAACAGGATGAACAGATTGAAGTAGGCGAAAAACCGGTTGTAGTTCGGGTCGCCATGCATGTAGCCGATAGCGTAGATGTGGATGAGCGAGCCGACACCGGTGACCACCAGCATCATCGTCACTGACAGCGTGTCTACCTGCAGCGACCAGTTGACCAGAAAGTCGGCCGCCGGGATGCTGATCCAGGTGGCAATCGGCACAATCTCGGCATGATAATCATGGCTGACCAGGCTGAACAACAGGCCGACGGCTACCGCGAACGACAGCAAGACCATGCCTGTGGCTGTCCAACCTACCCAGCGTTCGCCGTTCTTCCGGTTGGCGTCGACAAAACGACGGCCGACCAGAGCGTTGAACAAGAAGCCAACGGCCGGGAAAAGCAGGATGAGGGGAGCAAGGGCAAATAAGTTCATTCGTGTGCTCCTATCCCTTGAGCAGATTGATGTCGTCGATGTTGATGCTCTTCTTGGTGCGGAAGATGGCCACGATCAGGGCCAGTCCTACCGCCACCTCGGCCGCAGCCACGGTGATGACAAAGAAGACAAGCACCTGGCCGTCCAAATCGCCCAGATAACGGGCGAAAGCCACGAACAGCAGATTGGCGCTGTTCAGCATCAGTTCGATGGACATAAAGATGATGAGTGCGTTGCGGCGCAACAACACACCAAGCGCCCCGATGGTAAACAGGATGACGCTCAGGGCAATGTACCAATCAATCGTGACAACGTTAGGCATCTTGCTGACTCCGTTTGCGTACCTGACCAAAGATGACCACGCCGGCGATAGCCGCGATGAGCAAAATGCCAGTTACTTCGAATGGGAACACATAGGACCCGAACAGCAGCCGGCCGAGCGCATCCGGGCTGGAGTCGACGGTCGGGGCCAACTCCGTGCCCCCAATGTTGCCCTGGAACAGCAGGACCGCGAAGACAACCAGTAGGCTGATCGCCAGAATAATGGCGGTCATCCGGTGGAACTGTTGTCCGGGCGGCACAATATCTGCTACGCCGCTCAGTCGTTCCGCGCCCAGAAGCATGATCACAAAGAGAAACAGCACCACAATCGCCCCGGCATAGACTGTGATCTGGACCATAGCAATGAAGGGTGCGTTGAGAACGAGGAAGAAAACGGCGATGGTGATGAAGTTCAGCACCAGGAACAGGGCACTGTACACCGCATTTCGACTTAGCAACATGCCAAGTGCAGCAACCACGGCAATGGTCGCCAATATGATGAAAAGTATTGGATGAATCATAAAGTCGCCTTTGCGCCAATTATTGGCGAATCAGACTTGATTGACAACTGCGAAGCCAGCTGCCGGGCTGCCTGCAGCGGCCCGGCCACCCTCTCCCGAAAACCTCTCCTGTCTGCTCGCTACGCCGGATCTTCCATATCCGGAATGGCGCGATCAAATTGGCCCGGCTCCACCGGTCTGGGCGTGGGCTCGCCACCCTCCGGCACCGGAACAATCAGCATGTCTTTGGTATAGATCGCCCCGGCCCGGTCGTAGAAGCTCAGCTCGTAGCTGTTCTCCAGCACGATCGCTTCGGTCGGGCAGGCATCTTCGCAAAAGCCGCAGAAGATGCAGCGGAGCATGTTGATCTCATAGGTCGACGCGTACCGCTCGCCGGGCGAATAGCGCTCGTCGTCGGTGTTCTCCGACGCTTCGACGAAGATGGCGTCGGCCGGGCAGGCAGCGGCGCACAACGAACAGCCGATGCACTTCTCCATGCCGTCGTCGTAGCGCTTCAGTTCGTGGCGGCCCTTGAAGCGATAGGCCGGGGGGCGTTGAACCTCCGGATACTCAATCGTCACCGGCGAGTTAATCGCCTGCTTCAGGGTCGTCGCCATGCCCTTGATGATTTCACCAATCATAAAGTGTCTCCTCACATCACACGGCCGGACCGTCCGACCGGACTCGTCGTCACCTAGCCAAAGAAGAACAGCTGAATCGACTCAAACAGCGGGTCGAATGTGCCCTCAACCGCCATCACAATCAGGATACCGGTAATGATGAAGTTCAAAACGGCCACCGGCAGCAGACCCTTCCAGCCAAAGGTCATCAGCTGATCGTAGCGCAAACGGGGCAGCGTAGCCCGAATCCAAATCATCAGAAGCAGGGACAGAACAATCTTGCCACCCAGGTATAGGAAGCCAAGGGCGGGCACATCGTCGATGAACGGGCCGCGATAGCCACCCAGGAACAGCACGGCAAAGATGGCGCTGAACGAGATCATCTTCATGTACTCAGCCATGAAGAACATGCCGAAGCGCATACCGGCGTACTCAACCGAATAACCGGCGGACAGCTCCTGTTCCGCCTCCAGCAAGTCGAACGGTGCACGCTGCAACTCGGCCAGCGCGGCAATGTAGAACACCACTGCAGCGATAGGCTGCAAAATGCCAAACCAGATGCCGTCTTGCGCTTCAGTAATGACGCCCAGGTCCATTGAATCGGCCATCATAATCGGGATGAGCACCGACAGACCCAGCGCCAGCTCGTAGCTGATCATCTGGGCCGAGGCGCGGATACCGCCCAGCACAGCGTACTTGCTGTTCGACGCCCACCCGGCGAGGATGATGCCGTAGACGCCAATCGACGTAATGGCCAGGATGAACAACACACCGACGTTGATGCCCGGCGCAATGGCAAAGTAGGGCGTGAACTCGATGCCGAACAGCGAGAACGCCGGCGCCCAGGGAATGACCGCCAAAATCAGGACGGCCGGAATCACGGCCAGCATGGGAGCCAGATTGTAAATAATCCGGTCAACCTTGGCTGGTGTGGGGTCTTCTTTGAAGAACAGCTTGACCGCATCGGCTGCGGGCTGCATGAAGCCGCTCAGGAAACGCTTCTCCCCCTGTCCGGGCCACGGGACGGGAATGTACCCGGCCCGGTTGGGGCCGACGCGCGACTGCAGCCGCGCCAGCACCTTGCGTTCCAGCAGCGTCGTGTAGGCGAACCCTGTAATCACGACGAGGGAGATGATAAACCCGATAATCAGGGCTTCGAGGGCAATTGCACCTGGTGTCATTCGTAATACCTCATCCTCTGTGCGGTCTGTTCGGCGCTAGATGGTTCCCGGGACCGTCGCCTTCTGGCGAATGGAGCCTACAAACGGCTGACTGCCATTCGCCTGGTTGCGGCCGCCCCGCAGCACGGCCACGCCGGGCGGAGCAATCTCATCAATCGTCACCTGCACCGCTGTTTCGCCGGCGCCGGCCTGCAGCGCGACGGAGTCCATCTCGGCCAGCCCCAGAGCCAGCGCGTCCGCCGGGTTCACAATCAAGGTGGCGTAGGCCATCCGGTGCTCCAGCAAACTGGTATGATTAATCAGCGTTCCCGGCGCATAAAGCGCAGGCGCCGGCAGGACCATGATCTCGCCTTCGGCCAGACCGGTTGTCTCACCCTGACTCGTCGTCGCCTCCGAAGCGACATCATAGGACTCGACAGGCCCGGCCTCAGCCATCGCTGCCCACTGCTGACCCAGGCCAGCGGTGTTGGTATAGGCGGTGCCACCATAGTACAGATCGTCGCCGCCGATAATGGGCCACTGTTCCTCAACCTGCCCCAGCGTCCGGTAATCCATCGCGGCGTACTGGGCCACGCCCTTGGCCACATCGCGGAAGGCCAGGCTGGCCGCAAACGGCGGCTTGCCCAACCCGGCACGCTCGCCCAGTTGGGCCAGAATCTGCCAGTCGGGGCGCGCCTCGCCCGCAGGCGGAACGGCCGGATAGAAGCGCTGGACGCGCCGCTCGCCACTGGTGAACGTTCCTTCGCGCTCCGCCCAGCTCTGCGCCGGGAGAACCACGTCCGCTTCCTGGGTCGTGGCGGTCATGAACAGCTCCTGTACGACCAGGAAATCGAGTTGGCCACGGCCGTCCATCAACCCATCGCCGACTGGGTCGGTGCCCATGACGAACAGAGCGTGGAGCGAGCCGTCGGCCACACCCTGGTAGATGGCGCGGGCCGGCATGCCGCGCTCGGCCACTGGCTGGTAGCCAGGACCAAACGCCGGGTGCACGCCCATATCCCACGCGCCCTGCGTGTTGTTGTGGGGCCAGACCGGCACAAGGCCGTTGTTGACGCGACCCACATGGGCCGGCGTCGCCTCGTCGCCCTCGCCGCTGCTCAACAGCAGCAAGTTGGACAGCAGTTCGGCCAACGTCTGGGTCTCGTGGTAACTCAATCCTTCGTAGCCATAGAAGCAGACGAGGTTGTTGGCCTCCACCAGCGAATCCGCCAGCGCAGCCACTTCGTCTTCCGGTTCGCCCTTCGTGTCCACGTGGGCCCGCGTGACGACCTGCCGCACAAAGCTGAGCAGTTCGCCCGGCTCCACTTCGGCCGAATAAGTGGCGAACTCGGCCAGGCGAGTCTCGTAGCCATTGATGACAATGAGCTGCACGCCCCGTTCGGCCGCCTGCTTCACCCGCAGCCACCAGACCGGCGCCTGCTCATGCAGGTCGGCGGCGGCTACCAGGATGGCGTCGCCGGCGCCGAGGTCGAGCAGATTGCTGCCCGCCGTCAGGCCCACTTTGGCCACAACCTCGCCGCCGGCAAGGCGGCGGTTGCCCAGGTCAATGTTGCCGTTCCCCAGCCCGTCGCGGAAGAAGCGCTGGAAGTAGAACAGGTCCTCGTTGCTCAGGCGGTCACCCGCCAGACCGGCGCTGCTCGCCTTGTGCATTTGCATGCGACCGGCCACAGCGTCGAGCGCTTCGTCCCAGCCAACCGGGACCAGCTCGCCATTCTTGCGTACCATCGGCTGACGCACGCGGTCGGGCGCGTCGGCAAAGTGGTGGACAAAGCGACCCTTGTCGCAGATCCAGATTTCATTCACCGCTTCGTTCTGGCGCGGCATAATGCGCTTGATGACGTTCTTGCCCCCCGCCTTCGCTTCGCGCCGGGTGCTCATTGTGGTGTTGCAGCCCACCGGGCAGTGCGGACAGATGCTGGCCACCGGCGTCAGCTCCCAGGGCCGTGCCCCGAAGCGGAAGTCGGCCGTTGTCAGCGCCCCAACCGGGCAGATGTCGGTCGTGTTACCGCTCCAGTAACTGTCGAAGCCGGGATCGGAGTTGGTGACGATTTCCAGACTGCGGCCACGGTTGTGGAACTGAATGACCGGGTCGTCAACAATCTCATCCTGGAAGCGGGTGCAGCGACCACACTGGATGCAGCGCTCTCGATCGAGATAAATAAGCTCGCCCAGCGGCACATGCTTTTCCAACTTGATCTTGTCGGAGAAAGCCATACGCGTCTTACCCTTGCCGTGCTCCATCGTCAGGTTCTGCAGCGGGCACTCGCCCCCCTTGTCACAGATGGGGCAGTCGAGAGGGTGACTGGTCAGGATAAACTCAATGATGTCTTCGCGGGCGTCATCCACCGGCACGGTGTCGGTGCGGACGACCATCCCTTCGCTCACAGCGACGGTGCAGCCGGTCTGCAGCCCCTTGCCAAAGTTAAGCTTGGGGGAGCCGTCAGGGTTCAGCACCAATTCGCCGGTGCCACGGTCGCGCACAGGCATGCCGATTTCCACCAGGCACATGCGGCACATGCCTACCGGCTCCAGTTTCGGATGGTAGCAGAAGACGGGAATGTCATTACCAATCTTCTTGGCAGCGTCGACCACATACGTGCCCCTGGGCACGGAGACCGGTACGCCGTCAATTGTCAGGGTTACAAGATCGCTCATGCTGATCGTTATCCTCGTTCGCAGGCTGCTGCTTATGGGCGGCTAGTCGGCCGCTACCGGCAGCGCCACGGTCGCCTCGCGGGCGCGTTCCACAACCGCATCGCCCACCCGTACCTTCGCCTTGTATTCGTCCATGAAGTGGTAGATTGTCGACAGCACCGGGCTGGTGGCAAATTCACCCAGCGCGCACAGGCACTTCCCGGTAATCTGGTTGGCCACGCTTTCCAGCAGCATGATGTCTGCTTCCGTCCCGTGACCTTCATAGATGCGATGGAGTACCTTTTCCATCCAGAACGTGCCTTCGCGACAGGGTGTACATTTGCCGCAGGACTCATGACGGAAGAAGTGGGTCATCTTCAGCGCCGCCCAGACCATGTCGGTGGTATCGTCCATGACGATGACCGACGCCGAACCCATCACCGAGCGGAACGGGGTCAACCCCTCGTAGCTGCAGCTTGCATCCAGCGCGTCCTCGATCACGATGGGGCCGGAGCCGCCGCTGGGCAGCAGCGCCTTGAACTGGCGGCCGCCCTGCATCCCGCCGGCCATCTCCAGCAGCTCCCGGTAGGTCGTCCCCATCGGCACTTCGTAGTTGCCGGGGTTCTCAACATGGCCGCTGATGCACACAATCTTAAGGCCGGGGCTGTCTTCGGTGCCCATCGACTTGTACCAGTCCGCGCCATTAACCATGATCAGCGGCACGTTGGCCAGCGTTTCCGTGTTGTTGACGACGGTCGGCTTCTTGTAGAGACCCTCGACGGCCGGGAACGGCGGCTTGGACCACGGTTGGCCCAGATTGCCGGCCAACGACTCAATCAACGCAGTCTCTTCGCCGCAGATGTAAGCCCCTGCGCCGTAATGGTTATAGAACTCGACGCTGAAGTCGGAGTCCATAATGTTGTCGCCGATGATGCCGGCCTTGCGGCACTCCAGCAGCGCTTCTTCAAACGCCCAGGCCGCGTCCATATATTCGCCGCGCAGATAGTTGAACACGAGCTTCGCGCCAACCGCATAGGCGGCGATAAGCGTGCCTTCGATGACCTGGTGCGGGTTCATCTCAATCAGCTCGCGGTCTTTGAACGTGCCGGTCTCCGATTCATCGGTGTTGATCAGCACGTACTTGTCGCCGTCGCCCTTGGGAATGAATCCCCATTTGACGCCGGTCGGGAAGCCCGCGCCGCCCCGGCCCCGCAGATTGGACGCCTTCAAAATGTCAATCACTTCATCGGGCGACATGGACAGGGCTCTCTTCAGCCCCTCATAGCCGCCGTTCTTGCGGTAGACATCCAGCTTATGAAAATCAGGGATGTCGCGGTGACGTAGTAGAAGATGTTCCATCGCTATTTCTTCCCTTGCGCAGCAGCGTCAGCAGTGGTGTAGCTGATAACCCGCTCGACGACGCTGGGTTCGCGCGTGCCGGAAGCCGCTTCGGCCCGCAGCCTGGCGAGTAACTCGTCGAACTTCGTTTCGTCGAGGTTCTCGTAAAACTTCAGATTGCATTGCAGCATCGGCGCCCGGTCGCACGCGCCCAGACACATGACGGTCTTGAGCGAGAACAAGCCGTCCTCTGTCGTGCCCTCCACCGGAATGCCCAGCTTGTCGGTCGCCATCTCCACAAACTCGTCGGCTCCGCGCAGCGCGCAGGCCAGGTCGTTGCAGACCTCAAGCACATAGGTGCCGACCGGCTCTTCGTAGAAGAGTGAATAGAACCCGGCCAGAGATAGCACATGGGTCGGGTCCAGGTCAAGGATGCCCGCCACCTCGCGCATGGCGTCATTGCTCAGGTAACCATACTCGTTCTGGGCCAGGTGCATCAGATGCAGCACCGCCGACTTCTGGTCAGGGAAGCGCGTCAACAGCGCCTGAATTTCGTTGGGGTATTTTTCCGCTAACACAATCTTCTCCGGCAGATGACGTCCCCGGCGACACCGGGTTTGTCCGTCTGCTTATCGGTCAATCTCGCCCAGGACGATGTCAATGGAACCGATGACAGCCACCAGGTCGGCTATATAGGAGTTCTGGGCCATCTGCGGCAGCGACGCCAGATTGACGTAGGACGGGCCGCGGAAGTGAACTCTGGCCGGCTTCGGTCCGCCGTCGCCACGCAAGTAGCAGCCGAACTCGCCGCGCGGCGACTCGATGCTCTGGTATACATACCCTTCTGGTGCGCTGAACCCTTCGGTCCACAACTTGAAATGGTGGATGACCGCTTCCATACTGCTGCCCAGCTCAGAGCGGGGCGGCGGCACGATCTTGCGGTCGTCGATGTTGACCGGCCCGTCGGGCAGCTTCTTGAGCGCCTGCTCAATGATGCGCATGCTCTCCCAGAACTCTTGCATCCGGCAGCGATAGCGGCTGTAGGTGTCACAATCCTCGCCCACCGGCACGTCAAATTCGTAATCCTGATAGTTAAGGTACGGGTTCGCCTTGCGGATGTCCCAGTTGACGCCAGACCCGCGCAGGCATGCGCCCGTCAGTCCCCACGCTGTAGCGTCCTCGCCGGAGATAACGCCGATGCCCTTGGTGCGTCGCAGCCAGATCGGATTTTCCTTAAGGAGCGCTTCGTAGTCTGCGATGCGGGCCGGGAAGAAGTCCAGGAAATGCTGCACGGCAGGAACGAACTCGGGCGGCAGATCGCGCCAGAGGCCACCGGGCCGGAAATAGCTAACCATCATCCGCTGCCCGGCAACCATCTCGAACAGGTCGAGAATGTACTCGCGCTCGCGGAAGCAGTAGAGGAAGACCGACATGGCGGCGATGTCCAGAGCGTGGGTGCCCAGCCAGACAAGATGGCTGCTGATCCGGGCCAGTTCGGCCAGGATGACGCGGATGACCGTCGCTCGCGGCGTCGGCTCCACACCCAACAGCTTCTCGACCGCCATGATGTAACCCAGGTTATTGGACATGGGCGACAGATAGTCCATGCGATCGGTCATGACCAGGGCTTTGGTGAAGGTCTTGGCCTCCATGTTCTTTTCGATGCCGGTATGGAGGAAGCCGATGTCGGGAGCCAGATTGATAACGGTTTCGCCATCAAGCTCGACCAGCAAACGCAGCACGCCGTGGGTGCTGGGATGCTGCGGCCCCATGCTCAGGAGCAGGTTCTCTTCGGGATCCGTAATGGTCATCCCGGTGCCGACTTTGGCCCGCAGCTCCTCGACGGACATCTCTTGAACGGTATCGCTAGCGATAGGCATTAGTGCCATATTCGTAACTCCTCAGTCGCCAGACGGGCGCGCTACTCTTTGGCGTAAGGCTTGCGCGCGTCGATCTCTTCGTAGTTGAAAGAGAACTGGACTTCTTCGTAGCCCAGCGGATAATCCTTGCGCAGCGGATGGCCTTGCCAATCTTCCGGCAGGAACAAACGGCGCAGGCTCCCGTTGCCCTGGAAGCGCACACCCATGAGGTCCCACACCTCCATCTCCAGCCAGGTGGCGATGGCCCAGACATCGGCCATCGTCTCCGGCCCTTCGTCCGGGTCTTCGACCATGACGCGCAGCCGGATGCGGTGGCTGAACGGGATGGAGTAGATGTGGTAGTTGACAGCAAAGCGCGGAAAATCGGGCAGATAGTCATCGGCCACAATGTCGGACAGGAAGTTGAACTGCAAGTCCGGGTCATCACGCAGGAACGTGCAGATCGCCTTGATCTGCGCCATTTGCACAATGAGTGTCCGCTCGCCCCGGAAGTCGACGATCTCTTCGACCGCCTCCGGGAACGCTTCCTTCACTTTTTCGGCTACAAGGTCGTGTCGGTCCATTAGGCCCAATCCGTTAGCTTGTCTTTGCGAACCTTCTCGTGGAGCGTCATGATGCCGTCGATGAGCGCCTCGGGACGCGGCGGGCAGCCGGCCACGTAGACGTCGACGGGGATGATCTCATCCACACCCTGAACGATCGCGTAGTTATTGAAGATTCCGCCGCATGAGGCGCAGTCGCCCATGGCGATGGCCCACTTCGGATACGGCATCTGGTCGTACAGGCGGCGGACGACCGGGGCCATCTTGCGCGAGACGCGCCCGGCCACGATCATCAGGTCCGACTGGCGCGGCGACGGCCGGTTCAGCTCCATGCCGAAGCGCGACGCATCATAGTGCGCGGCCTGGGTCGACATCATCTCGATGGCGCAGCAGGCCAGACCAAAAAGCAAGGGCCACATCGCGTTGCTGCGACCCCAGTTGACTACATCTTCGAGGCGGTAGGTGACAACGCCGAGGTTGCCAAGCTTTTGCTCTATTCCCATTCGAGCACTCCTTTTTTCCAGACCCATACGTCGCCAAGAACGAACATAAACATAAAGATCAACATCGCCGCCAGCCCGTAGTAGCCCAGATCACGGAACGACATGGCCCACGGCACCAGCAGGATGATATCGACATCGAACAAAATAAAGAGAACGGCGATCCGGTAGAACTTAATCGGCAGACGCCGCTGCGCTTCGCCGATGGGCACGATGCCCGATTCATACGGCGAGAGTGCCCGCCCCTTGCTGCGCTTCGGGCCCAGGTTCAGCGAAAGCACCGGCAACAGAATGGCAAAAAAGATGGCGATGCCAAGGAGCACAGCCACAGGCAGGTAGTCGAGCAATATCTGTTCCATAGGTCGCTATTCCATCAAACATTACAGGCCCGCCACTCAATCACCGGACCGGAGTCAGATGATAAACCGCCGCCTGCATATCGCCAAGATAAAACGAAGGGAGAAACGCTAGTCTCTCCCGTATGTGCATTCTATCACAAGCTTTGAGGGTCGCAACAAACAAGCACCAGGGCTTTTGAGTTGTCTGGTTCAGGTGGAACACAGGCCGTTGAAACAACCTGCTACCGGAAGAAACCCTCTGAAGGTGGGTTGCAGAAGGGGTGGCCGGTGCGCTTTCCTTCTGGCTCCTGGCGGGTTTTGACCCAGTTCCCCGGCAGCTGTCGGGTTGTCAACCCGCAGCGGCTTGATAACGGAAAAGGTCTGAAACAAGCCTATCTCCAGTGGCCTGTGCAAATCACGGGACATGTGGCCGGCTGCGGGACGTTTTCTTCCCGCGTCCGACCGGCCCAGATGAATATCCACAGCCTCCTGTAGCCTCCCGACGGAGCGTACACTATACTGCCACTCATGCTCGACGCCCCCACTCGCCGCGCGCGTGTCGCGCCGGCGGCCAACAGGCGCACGCTCGCCTTCCTGATTGTCCTCCTGCTCAACCTGATCGTCGCCGCATTCCTGATCGACGGCGTCCTGGGCATCGCCGGCTACCCGTTCGACGCGGACGAGGCCAACCACGCGCTCCCGGCCCTGCGGATGAGCAACGAACTGCGGGATGGCGATCTGGCCGGCTTCGCCGCCGAGGTCGGTGCGCAGGATTTCTATCCGCCCGGCGGCGCCGCCCGCCTGCTGCCCATCTTTCTCACCGTTGGCCCATCGGTGAACGCGGCGCGTCTGGCCAGCGTCGTCACCCTGTTTCTGGCTGTGCTGGTCCTGTTTGCGCTGGCCATCGAGATTGACCGGGAGCATGGGTGGGTGGCCGGTCTTGCTGCCGCGCTGCTGACGCTAACGTCGCGGCCTCTGCTGTTGTACGCCGGGTTGTCGATGCTGGAGACGGTCGGCCTGTTGGCCTCGCTGCTGTTCCTGTGGGCCTACATCCGGGCGACGAAGCAGCCGGGCACGGGCCGGTTCCTGGTTGTCAGCCTGCTGCTGGCGGCCGTCTTTCTGATCAAATACAGCTACGGTCTGGTCGCGCTGGCTACCGTCGGCTTGTCAGAGCTGCTCGTCCTGCCGGCGCTCCTACGACAGCCGGCGTGGCCGTCGGGGGTGGCGCGGCGCTGGCTGCCGCTCTTCGGTCCGTTTGCCCTCGTTCTGGGCGCCTGGTTTCTTTCGCCCGGCCAACTCCAGTCATTTTTCGGCTATGCCCAGCCGTTGGCGGCCGAAGAGGCGTGGCTCAGTCTGCGCAACGCCATCTACTATCCCCGCAGTCTGGCGCTCCACTACTCGCCTTCGCTGCTGTTTGCGGTTGTCTACGCCGCCGCATTGGTCTGGGCGGCGCTGCGCTGGCGTGACAACGCCGTTCGCATTGTGCTGCTCTTCTTTCTGTTTGGCATGGCCAGTGTCATGTTCCTGAACCATCCACCCAACCCGCGCTTCATTGCTCCGTTTGCGCCCGCCGCCCACCTGCTGGTCGGCTTGATGGTCGCCGATCTGTGGGCGGCCATTCACGCCCGACAGGGCCGGTGGCAGGTGGCGGCTGTCGGGCTGGCGGTTGTGGCTGTGCTGGCGGTCGTCGGCCTGTCCACTGTGGCCTCCCGTTTCCGCTTCGCCCAGTCCGTCCTGGAAGCTCGCGTCGAAACGTCCCCCGCTTTGGCCGGCATGGCCGGCTGGGTCGCCGCGACCGTGGAGCCAGGCGCGCCGGTGCTGCTCGTCAACTACTTCGACCAGTTTAGCCCGGCCATCGTCGAGTGGGGGCTGGCGATGGACCAGCAAGCGACGCCCGCCCACGTCACCGGGCGGCTGCTCGAACCGGCCAGCGCCGCAGAAACGGCCGCCTTGCGCGAGGCGGTCCGCAGCGGCGACGATGCCTACCTCGTTCTGGTAGAGGGCAGCCCGTGGGGCGCTCCCTTCTGGCCGGACTACACAGCGACGATGGGAGATATGCTGCAGGAAGTCGGCCGCCATTCGTTCCGGGTCGTCAACTTCGAGGCCGGCGATTGGCTGGACGAGAACAACGTCGATGCCGATTGGGAAACGGTCAAGGCCGCGGCCGAACAGACGATCGACGTCACGCTGATCGTCTACCGGATTACGGATTCGTAGCGGTGGATAGGTGCGGCGCGGGCCGGCGCTATGAGAGGTAGTCGCGCAGCGTCTTGCTGCGGCTGGGGTGGCGCAGCTTGCGAAGGGCCTTGGCTTCAATCTGGCGAATGCGCTCCCGCGTGACGCCGAAGCTCTTGCCCACTTCTTCGAGGGTGTGGTCCTTGCCGTCGTTCAGCCCGAAGCGCATCTCCAGCACTTCGCGCTCCCGTTCGCTCAGGAAGCCCAGTACATCACGAATTTGCTCGCGCAGCAGTTCCTTCGATGCGGCGTCGCCCGGCTCCACGACGCTTTCGTCGGCCAGGAAGTCGCCCAGCTCGGTGGCGTCGTCGTTATTGCCCACCGGCGTCTCCAGCGACATCGGGTCCATAGCAATGCGCAGGATGTCGCGAATCTTGCCCACCGCCTGCCGCCACTTCCGTTCAAGCACCGGGTCGATCGGGTAGTCGTTCTTGATGGCGTCCTTGATGGCGGCTGACTCTTCCGGCGTGAGGTAATCCAGCTCCAGCGCCAACTCTTCGGTGCTCGGCTCGTGCCCCAACTGCTGCACCAGCTCGCGCTGCATCTTGACGATCTTGTTGATCGTCTCATACATATGAACCGGAATGCGGATCGTGCGCGCCTGGTCAGCAATGGCCCGGCTGACGGCCTGGCGAATCCACCACGTGGCGTAGGTACTGAACTTGAACCCTTTGGTGTGGTCGAACTTCTCCACCGCCCGCAGCAAACCAACGTTACCTTCCTGAACGAGATCGAGCAGGTGGATGCCACGGCCCATATAGCGCTTGGCGACACTGACCACCAGCCGCAAGTTGGCCCGCGTCAGGTTGGCCTTGCCCTCTTCCGCCAGGTCGCGGATCTCAAATTCATTGTACAGCAAGGAGTTGTCGCCGCCGTCCAGCCATGAGTCGAACGTAGCTTTGTCCGGTAAATCGTTGTGTTCGGCGGCGTAAGCGGCTACCTTGTCGGCAATCTCCGACGGCAGCAAGTAAGCGGCGGTGAACATGTTGAACAGGCATTCAGCCAGGTCAATCCACGCCTCATCCTGACCCCAGGAGCCTTCATTTAAGTAGTTGCGCGCGTAGGAGCGGTTGTCGGGCGCCCAGCTGTAGCGCAGGCGGCGGGCTTCGCCAATCAGCTTGTCCAACTCCGGCGGGTCGACGTTGATCAGCTCGGCCCCTTCCTGGACGCTTTCCCAATTCTCCAGCATATTGACGTAGTTGATCGTCATCACCCGCGCCCGCATCTCTTCGGGTGTCAGCGCCGGGCCGGGTTTCGGCTCCGCCGGTGTGTCGCCCTCTTCTCCAGTGTCTGCGGCGGGCACGCCGCCATTGCCGTTGGGGTTCAGCCCGGCGTCAATGTTCAGCCGATCGAGCACGCGAGCCGCTTTCATCTGCGTCGCCAGCCAGATCTCTTGCGCGGCGGTTAGCAGCGGGACCTGGCCGATCTCTTTCAGATAGGTATGGACCGGGTCGTCTTCCGACTCGCCCACGTAGAGAGACTCGGCCGTTTCTTGCAGATCGTCCAGATTCTCGAGCAGCCCAATCTCGCCGGGATCGTCAATCTGCTCGCCGTCGGCGGCCACAATGCGGATATTGAGTTTTTGCAGTCGTTCGTATAGGAGATCGGCTTCATCGTCGCTGGCGGTAGCCAGGATGGATTGGACGTCAGCCTCGGCAATTTGCCGCGACCGGCGGGCTTTTCTGACGAGCGATTCGACGTCGAGCGGCTGATCGGCTTCGGCCGACTCTGCCTGAGCGTCCTGCTCGTCTGGATCAAAGTCCATAGGATCGGTTTCCGGGTCCATCATAACCAGATCAGCGGTTTCGGCCTTGAGGCGCGACTAGTAGACGTTGGTCGATGCGGCAATCCCTGTGCATTGTCAAGTTACGAATCATCAATCTGGCAGCCGCCAGCGGCTCAATCAGCGAAAACGCCGACCGGCCAGAATATCTTCCTGGCGACGACGACCCAGAGCCGACATCGCACTGCGGGCGCTATGAATACGCTGCATGGCCATTCTTATCTCGCGGATTTGCTCACCAAAGAGTTGGGCCACTTCTTCGTCCATGGCGCCCCATCCCTCAGAACTCTGAATTTGCTGTAGCGTGACGTTCTGCTCCTTCAACTTCTCCAATCGCCAGTCCAGAACAGATAGCGCCAGCATATCGGGGAGACGGTCGAGTCTCGTCTCCGGGGTGGGCGGCAATGTCATTAGCTCCCGAACCCGGTCAGCCAGCACAGGCTCCAGACTATCGCACATTTCCTCAATCGTGACAACCGGCAGCACCGCTGCGCGCGCCTCCATGGCATCGAACACAGCCTGGTCGTCGGTCCGCGTAAAGTCGCGGCGCGAGACCTCTGCTTCCCCCTGTCGCCGCAGCACCGCGTTGGCCGAGGTGATGACGCCGGGGTAGGCCAGCGCCTGGCGCAAGTAGTCCTGCTCCAGCGGCGCAGGGCGACGCCGGCGGGCCACTCCAGCCCGAACACGAGGCGGCGGGCCGGCGGGCTGATCGTCATCCCATTCTGGCGGGGGCGGCGGCGGCATCGATGGCGCAGGCGGTTGTGACCGGCGCTGGGCATTGGCGCGTCGTCCGGTCTTGGTGCGCTGCTGCTTCTTAAGCTGATCTTCCACCTGGCGCAGCGCTTTCTCGTCGACGTCAAGCGTTTTGGCCAGCAGACTGCGGTAATGGTCCCGCTCAATCGGCTCGCTGATGTCGGCGATGAGCGGCAACACCTGCCGGGCCATCTCCGACTTTGCCTTGGCGTCGGTCGGGTCCAGCTCGGCGGCAGCGGTCTGAATGACGTACTCCACGACCGGTCGGGCCTCGGCCAGCAGGCGGGGCCACCAGTCGGGGTCGGTGCGGATGATCTTGTCCGGGTCGTACCCTTCCGGCAGCGTGACCACGAGGATATCGGCCTTCAACCGGCCCTCCATCATCACCAGGCCGCGGGCGTCGAAGCTGACGTCATAGTCGCGATCGAGCGTCTGACGAGCCACTTGCAGGCTGCGCAGCGTGGCCTTGGCCCCGGCTGCGTCGGCGTCGAGGGCCAGGATGAAGCGCTTGGCAAAGCGCTGCAGGGTGCGGAGCTGGGTTTCGGTCAGCGCGGTGCCCATCTGGGCCACGATGTTGCGATAGCCCGCCTGCCACGCCTGCATGACGTCCATGTACCCTTCCACCAGCACCGCTTCCCGCGAGTCGCGAATCGGCCGCCGGGCCATATCCAGCCCGTACAGCAGATTGCTCTTGTCGAACAAAGGCGTCTGGGGTGAGTTGAGATATTTGGGGATGCCGTCCGGGTCGAGCGTCCGCGCCCCGAAGCCGACCACACGTCCGTCCAGATCGCGGATCGGGATCATCAGCCGGTTGCGGAACCGATCGTAGCGTGTGCCCTTGTCCTCATTCTCAGTCAACAGCCCCGCCCGCAGCAGGTCGTCGTCGCTGTACCCCTGGTCGGTGAAGTGGCTGCGCGCGGCGTCCCACGATTCGAGCGCAAAGCCGAGGCGAAAGGTGGCGATCGTCTCCTCGTTCAGCGACCGTTCGGCCACATAGCGCCGGGCCGCCTCAGCCTGCGGCGCGTGGAGAAGCAGCTGGTGGAAGTATTCAGCGGCCGAATCCAGCAGCGCCGCCAGCCGTTCCTCGGCTGCCACCGCCTGCTTGTCGCGTGGGCGGCGCTGCTCCAGTTCAACACCGGCCCGCTTGGCCAGCTCCACCAGGGCTTCCTTGAAGTCCCAACTGTTCTTCTTCATGACGTAGCTGAACAGATCGCCCCCTTCGGCGCAGGCCCCAAAGCAGCGCCACGTTTGCGATTCAGGAAAGACGACGAAGGCGGGGGTGCGGGTGTTGTCGTGGAACGGGCAGAAGCCACTGTAGCTGCGCCCGGATTTGCGCAGCTGCACATCCGCTCCGATGACGTCGACTATGTCGAGCCTGTTCTTGATTTCGTCGGTAACGTCCATACTATCCAACCGAAGGGGGATTATAACGCAGGAACGGTGTTCCACCATGCGCCGGGCCGCCCAGTTTGCGGATTGGAAGGGACACATCTCTGGTTTGACACAGGTCATCCAAACGGATTACACTCCACGCAATCAGGCCAATCGACTTTGGATCCGGCCAGACAACTTTTGCCAACGACTCTTAAGCGAGGACCTTCCATGACCGATTCCGTAATCAAGTCCGAGACAGCGCCACGAATCACCCCGACCGAAAACGGCCCCTACCAGGTGGAGAACGTCGAGCATCTGACCAATCAGCACGGCGACCTGAAGACCCGGTCGAAGGTGTTTCTCTGCCGCTGTGGTGGGTCGAAGACAAAGCCGTACTGCGACAACAGTCACAAGAAAAACGGCTTCAACTCGTCCAAACTGGACGGCCGCCCGGCCGACCGGCGCGACAATTACGAAGGCGAGGAAGTGACCATCCACGACAACCGGGGCATATGCGCCCACATTGGCCGTTGTACGGATGGGCTGCCCGCCGTCTTTGAATCAAAACGTAAGCCGTGGATTGATCCGGACGCAGCCACGAAAGATGAGATCGTCGCCACCATTCGCCAATGCCCGTCCGGCGCACTCAGCTACTCCTTGAATCAGGTGGAGTACCGCGACCGGGAAGGCGAGCCGGCCATCTTCGTCTCCCCCGATGGCCCCTACTTCGTCAGCGGCGGGCCGGAGCTGCTCGACACGGAGGTCGACACGACGATGGGCGAAGGCGCGTCCAGGGAGCATTACGCTCTGTGCCGCTGCGGCGGCTCGAGGAACAAGCCGTTCTGCGACGGGACGCACTGGTATATTGAATTCAAAGACGAGCGAAACTAAATCGATCAGCTTGTGGAGCGATCTGCCAAATCGCTAATCGCTACTCGGCATACCCATGCGCCTAAGCAAATCGCTCCACACCTAAAACCCTTCCAAGTACGATAGATCCGCAATCCCATCCGCCAGCCCGGCCACATGCTGCAACAGCGCCAGCCGGTTCTCGCGCACGGCCGTATCGTCGTCCATCACCAACACGTTGTCGAACAGCCCTGAGATAGAAGGCTGCATCTCGCGCAGGGAGGCCACGAGCGTGGGCACCGTGCCGTCATTGGCGGCGGCCGCTTGCTCATACGCCGCCAGCAGCGCCTGCTCTTCCGGCAGCGCCAGATCGGCGGGACGCAGCGTGTACGTCTCATCCTGCGACCGGGTGATGCGCACGCAGCGGGCGTAGGCGTTGAGCAGTTGTTCCCAGTCCGGCGCGGCAATCGCTTCCGTGAGCGCTTCGGCCGCCAGCCGGGCCTGGTACGGGTCGTGGGTTTGCTCGGCCAGCACCGCCTTCACGACTGACGAACTGTAACCTGCCTCGCGCAGCACGCCTTCCAGACGGCCGCCGATGAAGCCGACCACGTCATTCAGCACCTGCTCGTTCCAGTCGACCGGCAGCAGCGCCCCGGCGGCGTTTAGCCCGTCACGCAGGTCGAGGCTGACCTCGTTGGCGGTCAGGTTCTCGATGATGTGGAGGGCCATGCGGCGCAGGCCGAACGGGTCGTTGGAGCCTTTCGGCCCCAGCCCGGCGGCGAATAGCGCAGCCAAACTGTCCAGCCGGTCAGCCAGCGCCAGCGCCAGGGACACATCCGAACTGCTGACCGCTTCATACTGCGCGGCAACTGCCTCGGCCACCGCTTCCGGTTCGCCGTCGCGCAGCGCGTAGTGACCGCCCATCAACCCTTGTAGGGAGGTCATCTCCACCACCATATTGCTGGCGAGGTCGGCTTTAGCCAGCGACGCGGCCCGATTGGCCAGCGTGGTCGCCGCAACGTCAAGGCCGAGCATCTCCGCCACAGCGGGCATCAACCCCTCCAGCCGCTGCGTTTTGTCCAGCATCGACCCCAGCTCAGTCTGGAACGTCAGCGTGTCCAGCTCTGCTACCAGATCGGCCAGGCTCTTCTGGCTGTCTTTGCCATAGAAGAACTCGGCATCGGCAAAGCGGGCGCGGATGACATGCTCGTTGCCGTCGACCACGATGTCGAGATGCTGGTCGTCGCCATTGCGAACGGCGATGAAGTAGGGCAGCAGTTCGCCATCGCGATAGACCGGGAAGTAGCGCTGATGCTTGCGCATCACCGCCACCAGCACCATCGGCGGCAGGGCCAGGAACCGCTCCTCGAAGCTGCCCAGCATCGGCGTGGGCATCTCAACCAGATTGGTCACCTCGGCCAGCAGACCGGGATCGTCAGGGATACTTCCCTGCTTGCTCGCTGCCAGCGCAGCCGCTTCCCGCTCGATGATCGCCCGCCGCTCGGCCACGGGCAGGACGATGCTGTTGGTAGCAATCAGGTCGCGGTACTGGCCCGCGTCGGGAATGTCGATGGCCGGTTCGCCAAGCGGCCGCAAGCCGTAAGTCGTGCGCCCGCTGGTCGCTCCGGCGTAGCTGAACGGCACAACGCCCGTTCCATGCAGCGCCAGCAGCCAGCGCAGCGGGCGGCTGTAGTGGACGTTGGTCTCGTTCCAACGCATGCTCTTCTCGTACTTGAGGCCCGCCACCAAATCGGGCAGGCGTTCGGCCAGCACCGCCACCGCCGGGCGACCTTCTTCGCGCACGACGGCCGACACGTAGCGCCCGCCGCCTTCTTCAATGATGGTCAGGTCAGTCACGTCGATGCCCTTGCTGCGGGCGAAGCCGGTGGCCGCTTTGGTCGGGTTGCCGTCGGCGTCGAAGGCGCGGTCGGCGGGCGGCCCTTTGGCCACCGACTCCTCGTCTGTCTGCCGCGCCGCCAGCCCGTCGACCACCACCGCCAGTCGGCGGGGCGTGCCGTCAACGGTGATGTTGTCGTAGGAGAGGCGCAGGTCGTCCAGCAGGTCCGGAACGGCCACGCGTAGTTGGGCCAGCGCCGAATCGAGGTCGGCGGCGGGCAGTTCCTCGCTGCCAATCTCCAGCACGAACGGGGCGCTGTCGCCCAGCTTGCCGGCAATCGCTTCGGCATCCGCCGCACCGAAAGCGACGGCCGTCGACTGCGTCGTTTCGCTCGCCCACTGCGCGTTGTCGGCGAACGGATACTCCAGGTTCTGGCGCTGCTCGACATACGCCTTGGAAACCTTGTTGGCGATACGGCGCATGCGGCCGAAATATTGGGCTCGCTCCGTCACGCCAATCGCCCCGCGCGTGTCCAACACATTGAACAGGTGGGAGCATTTCAGGTTGTAGTCGTGGGCGGGCACGACGAGATCGTACTCCAGCGCTCGCATCGCTTCCCGCTCGTAAGTGTCGTAGATTTGCTTCAGCGCGTCGACATCAGCCACGTCGAAGTAGTAGCGGCAGTGCTCGATCTCCGCTTGCAGCAGCGCGTCACCATAGCCGACGCCCGCGCCGTAATCCATCTCCCACACGCTCTCCACACCTTGCAGCGCCAGCCCAATGCGGTCGAGGCCGTAGGTGATCTCCACCGAGACCGGGTCGAGTTCTAGCCCGCCCGCCTGCTGGAAGTAGGTGAACTGGGTGATCTCCTGCCCGTCGAGCCATACTTCCCAGCCCAGTCCCCAGGCGCCCAGCGCCGGCGACTGCCAGTTGTCTTCCACAAAGCGAATGTCGTGCTGGCGCGGATCAATGCCGATCGCCTCCAGGCTGCCCAGGTAGAGCTGGATCGGGTTGCCCGGATCCGGCTTCAGGATGACCTGCAGCTGGTAATGCTGCTGCATCCGGTTGGGGTTGTCGCCGAAGCGGCCGTCGTCGGGCCGGATGCTCGGCTCGATGTAGGCGACATTCCACGGCTCCGGGCCGAGAACGCGCAGCACAGTAGCCGGGTTCATCGTGCCCGCGCCGACCTGAACGTTGTACGGCTGCCAGATGAGGCAATCGTGGGCCTGCCAGTAGTCGAGCAGGCGGAGAATCATTTGCTGAAAGCTGAGTGATGGTTGCATAAGATAGTTAAACGAACTCCCTGGATATGGTCGGGCGGATTATAGGCGAGGGCGGGACGGACTGCCAGTCATAGCGCTGCCGGTTGAAACTCGGCAGCTGCCGGGCAAGTGGGTCAAGACCCACTGTGAGCGAACCGCGAGGCAACCTTTCCCAACCCACCTTCAGTGGGTTTCCTTCACATTAGCAGGTCATTTCAATGGCCTGGCGCAGGCCGTGTCTGGCCTCAGTCATCGGCCGCACCAAGATCGGCGAACAGCTCGGCTTCCTGGCGCAGTCGGTGCAGAAACTCCACCGACTTCAACTCCCGCTCCAAGGTGTAGGTGAGATAATACTGCAAGGCCGTCTCCAGCTCGTGGAGCAAAGCGGGGCGCAGCCGCAGCGCGGCCACGGCGTTCATCGGTCGCGTTTGCAGATAGCGCAGCACCTTGACGCCGGCGGCCGACACGGGCCGCGCCTTGCGGTCGGCCGTCCGGCATTCCGGGCAGAGAACGCCGCCCAGCTCGGCGCTCAGGAACTGGTCCTCTTCCTGAATGGGCGTGCCGCAGTTGACGCAGTTGAACAGCTGGGGCTGGAAGCCGGTCATGGAAAGCAGGCGCAGCTCGTAGTAGCGGGCCACCAGCAACACGTCATCCGCCTCGCTCAGCCATGCCAGCGATTCGACCAGCAGGTCGTAGATGTTGGGATGCGGATCGTCCTCGACGGTGAAGCGGTCGAGCAGTTCGGTGAAGTAAGAGGCGTAGGTCGCCTTGACCAGATCGTCGCGCAGCTGCGGGTGGGCGTCGACCATCTCCGCCTGGGTGATGATGTCGAGGTCGCGCCCCTCGGCGATGAGGAAGTTGCTGCGCATGAACAACTCTACATGGCCGGTCTTGCGACTCTGCGGCTTGCGCGCCCCTTTGGCAATCGCCTTCTTCTTGCCCAGATCGCGCGTGAACAACGTCACCAGCCGGTCGGCCTCGCCAAAGTCGGAGCGGCGAATGACAATTGCCTCGGTGCGGAACGTGCGGATGCGGGCCATGATGGGTCCAAGTGTATCTGATTTTGGTGAGCGGGGCCGAACGGCCGTTGTCCGGGCCGGAGGCGGGGGGTATAATGGCATGTCTGTATATGCGGGCGGTTGGCTCCATAGCTCAGCTGGCAGAGCAGCGGACTTTTAATCCGTAGGTCGCAGGTTCGAATCCCTCATGGCCCACAGCAAAGAGGCTGAAGCACGTGCTTCGGCCTTTCGCTTATTATGATCAAAACACATGTTATTCGGGGGTTCAATATTGATGCGCGATGAACGCCTGAGGATATCGAACTGGAGGTCGGCTCGGTAGCTTCATGCCACCGGAGATATATACATGACATTGATTTCCCTTCTGATCACATATGTAGTTGTCCCCATCTACGGGAACGTGATTTGGGACGCGCTCAAAGGCGCATGGAAGCGTCTAACAAAGAAGACACCTGAAGACCTTTATCTTAAAGCTCTCTCCACTTCACTTGAACACGTTCGTCCGCAATTACGCGAGTTGTCGACTGATGGGAATGTCAGGATTGATGAGGGTGCCTTTCAACGGGCATTGCATCACACACCATCATCTAACCCGAAAAGCTCAAGTCTCAGACGCATGCAAGCAGAAACTGTCATCGGAGAGCTAGCCTTTGCGATGCAAAAGGAAAATGTCCTGATCATCGGCGGTCACATGTTAGACAACAGCGCATACGAGAGCATAGCAAAACAGTTGATCACTGCTGCGAACTCTGAGTTCAAGGATGCGCTTGCAGCCTATCCAGACGAGCTTCTGAAGGCATTGCTTTCAGAGGTACAAGCCAATGGTCAAGATATCGAGAGTATCGGACCCCAACTGGAATCGCTTTTTGGAGTGACTCATCAACAGCTGAAGGTAATGCGGACGAAAATCGACGGTCTTCGAGTAGGTGTGAACGCACTCGTTGAGAATCAGTCGTTTGAAGCTGATGTTGAGAAACTGAAGAAACGAACCCAAGAGACACTTATTCAAACTCGCCATCTTGCACACCTCCAGTCACGCATAGGCGAAATCAAGATTGAACGAGCTGTGACCACAGAGTTGCTTCAGAAAGCTAATACTGGCTCTCTGCTGGTTGTAGGCGTACCGGGCGCAGGGAAATCAGGTGTGCTGCACGAGTTTGTACAAACTCTTTTTGATAGTGACAGGAATGTCATATTTCTTACTGTTGACAGCCTACCGGACGGCTCAAGGCGTTCCATACGAGATGAAATAGGTCTTTCGAATAGCCTTATTGATGTGCTAAGCAGCTGGTCTGGCGATCGGCAAGCATTTGCTGTGTTTGACGGTCTTGACGCAGCACGCTCATCCACCTCAAGTAAGGCAGTCAGAGATCTCATCACGTTGATCAAGGAACAAGCTCCTCAGTGGAACGTGATTGCATCAGTCAGAACCTTCGATCTTAGGAACAGTCACGAATTGCGGCGTCTCTTTGCCGGTAGCCTCAACACTAGCTATTGCGATCCTGATCTAGAAGACATCGCACACTTGATGGTGCCACTCTTGTCTGACGAGGAGCTTGCACACGTCATTAACAAGTTCCCAGATTTAGGCACCCTGATGCAGCGTACACCCACCTCGCTCAAAGAATTAGTTCGTGTCCCCTTCAATCTAAATTTGGTGGTCCAACTAATTAGTGGCGACATGCCACAAGCTGACTTTCAACCCGTCAGCACGCAAATAGAGTTATTGGAGGCTTTTTCGTTTAGACGCGTGCTGACGGATAACGGGCATGGCGATGAACGCGAGGCTCACCTGCGGGGGATCGTGCGACGAATGGTCGACGGCTCTTCGCTTCAGGCGAGCAGAAACGAGATTCTCGATTTAACACATGTTAACCAATTGAGGGACTTGCAAAGCGAAGGAGTTCTCGCTGAGCCACTTGCTGAGGGGTCACATTATGTGGGCACGGGTACTGTAGCATTCAATCATCACATACTCTACGATTTCGCGGTATCCCGCTATCTATTCAGAATTGGAGCTGAACCACTCTCAAGTCTGCTTTCTCGACATAGAACGTGGACTTTGACCTTGCGTGCTTCTCTCGTCCTCCACTTTCAGTATCTCTGGCAATTAGATCATGGACATAACCGATTCTGGAGTGATGCTGTCAACCTGAACTCGTATGATGATGTGCCTGTTATCGGGAAGCTGGTTTCCGCAACTGTCGCTGCTGATTCGGTAAGTAGCTTTGATGATCTCGAAAACTTCGCGAATCTCTTGGACGAGTCACTGACTGCGGACAGCTCAAGACAACTGCTTGCACAAATAACCACAGCCTTCCGCTGCAGAATGGAATCGCCCGACGCTAACGCCGAAATACCTTTAGCCTGGTACGAACTCCTCGAACAATGAGCACGCACTTAGTAGATAGTGTAGCATTACATATAATCTTCTGAAGCCTGGTGCAATCGCTGAAGCTCAGACCAGCGGCTCAAGTCTGGAATAACACCTGTTAACGCCTATCGTTTCTATGGGAACAGCCAGTACGATACGGCTGGTTAGTAAGAGTTCAATCGAGATTATCGGGCAGACCTTTGAAGTAAATCCAGTATGTTCAGCCAGAGTCGTAAGACAGAAGATCCAGCCCGAGCATCTGGCTGCGCATGGACACGCGGAAATCGCCAGGATCGCAGAGTATAGCCCCGCGATCGCTGCACATGAACCACAACTGGTACTGGACCTTTATCTCAGCGCATTCCAGTATGAAGAGACAAGCGATGAGTCCACTAATTGGGGAAGCAGTCAGATTCTTGGGATGACTTCGAACCGGCGACAAGACTATGATGGAGGACTATACAGCCTTACGGAGGCGTTCGAGCCGTTGCTTCGGGTTGCTCCAGACTTCGCGCTTCGGCTACTGGATCCGGTCGTAACTGCAGAGCGAACCAATTATTTGCCCCAAACTCCGCCAATTCACGAATTCTCTTTTCTGGGCGAGACAGTGACGATCCGGGTCGACTACAGCAGTATGTGGGACTATGGAGAATTCAGGCATGACAACGATCAGCGGATGCTTGATACCCTTTCCAAGCACTTTGGCGAGGTTGCCCAGAATGCAGATGCGGACGCAATTGCGTCTTTGCTCTAGTCTATTGCGAGACACTGCACGAGCGCCGTGATTTGGAAATACGTCCTTGTCGCCTGCACGGAGTACCCGGACACGCTCGGAGCCAGAGCATATGATTTGGCAGTGGCGAGACCTTTAGCACTACTCAACGACACAAGACTTGCGTACGCCAAGTTTATCGGTGCGATCTTCCCTTCGCTCTCGGAGGAACAACGTGATGTTGTTGAGGAACTAGTATTGTCGTTTCCAAGCATAGCGACTGACGAGGAAGATGGCGTGCGACTGCGAGACCTCATCATCCGCCAAGTTCCAGCTGATCTGCTAAGTTCGCATGATGCGCAAGTAGTCGTTACGTCCGCAGGCCCGCCTATATTGGAACCAGAAGAGCCAGACTGGCTCTATGAGATAGTTAGCATCGACAAGGAATTGCCAACGACACGGCTTGGACCCTCGCTTGATAAGATAAAGGCGTTTAACGTGAGGTTTGAGAGTTCAGCACCTCCGATAACTGAATGCGAGCTTATACACGATGAATTGCGGAATGCAATCAGGCTTCTTCAGGAGCCAGCCGCACAACAAGATAGGGCAGATAACGATCATATCCAGCTACTACTTGAAGCCTGTGAACGCATTTCACGAACAACAGACCTTTCTTGTAATTCAGGCTTAGGTTTCTTGGTTCTTAGTTTCTTACTGCAGCACGCGGCAAATCCAATACCAGCGTTTTCCGAAGAATCAGCTAAAGCATTCGATCCAATGCCGCACTGGGGATTACCTGCCCCAAGGGTTGAGGCTGCAAGTGGACTAATAAAGCTTGCTAGATTAGAGGGGTGCTTGAATGATGAATTGAAATCCGTGATCTTGGATCTGGCTTGCGATCCCGTTCCAGCCGTCCGCTTTCAAATAGCAAAGAACTGCAACGCTCTGACATTCACAGACCCGGACCTGCTCGAGTTACTTGTATATAGCTTTGCTAAGGACGAAAAGAGTCCGGGTGTATTGCTTGGGTTCGTGTCAGATGCTTGGGCGAAAGTCCTTGAAAGGGACACGGATCTTGTTGTAAAGGCGATCGACGCTATTCATAAGCGTATTCCATCTACTAAGGACACTGAAAAGGTTCGCAGGCACTGTGCGGACCTAATGGCAGATGCATACTTATGGCACAACGATGCCTCGTCAGAAGAATTGCTTCAACAATTAGTGGAAAGTCCCATAGATAACTCAGTTGAGATTTTGGCAATCTTGGGAAGACTACGAAGGCCCATGAGTGCAGTAAACATCGTGCCACAAGACCCTGCCAGGACGCACGCACGTGCGAACGCCCTGAATCTGCTTGATTTGATAGTTCAGACGCTTCTGTCTGAGCTTCGCAGTTTCAACGACGAGTCAAAGCATTCGAACTCACGGCCGAGCGATGAGGACACCGTCGAGGACGCGAGACACCTATACCGCATGATCGACACACTTTCCACAGAACTGTTCTTTCCCTCAGGAACCTACGCAGCGCGCCAAAACCACACAAAAGAAGTGCTCACAATTGACCAAATGCGTGCATTCTTTGATCAGATTGAGAATTCCTTGGAATACATCGCGGAGATTTCCGGCATGACCCTTCTCGGCCAGGGCCTTGGCAGTTCTACTTACAGGATAGTTGAATTTCTAGTGCACTATATTGAAGTCGATCCAGAGCGCGTGCTTACTTGGCTGGGACGCTTCGTAGCAGAAGGTCGCAAAACTGGATTCCAATACGAGACCATGCCTCGCTCTACATCTTACAAATGGGGTTACTCTTTACCTTACTGACTATCAACATATGCTTTCTGCAGAGGAGAACAAGCTATCTTTGATCGATATACTCGATTCTTTGATTGAAGGAGGGGCATGCGAGGGAGTGCGACTACTGTACCAGCTAGATGAAATGGGTCGATGAGCTGTCAAATGCCGGTTTAGACTGAAGGTCCTTACTTCATCAGTTCCATAAGCGAAATAGTTGACAACACCATATTTTTGGCGCCATACACTATTTGAATATATTCAAATCGTTTGAATATTCTCAAATGTACTCACCGATTCCCGAACAATGGGTAGACGACGTCGAGACGATCAAGGTCGTGGCCGACGGCCGACGGCTGGCGATCCTGCGGCTGATGCAGGAGCCGACCACGGTCAAGGCGCTTGCCACCGCGCTGGACATCCCCGCCTCCAAGCTCTACTACCACGTCAACCTGCTGGAGAAGCATGGCCTCATTCGCGTGGTCGACCACAACATCGACAGCGGCATCGTCGAAAAGATCTACCAGGTGACGGCGCGGGAGCTGAAGATCGTCAACCCGCTGCTGCGGACAGACCTGCCCGACGACGCGGCAGATGCGCTGCTCACCAGCATGATAGATGAAACCCGGCAGGCGTTCCGCCGAGCCTACGCCACCCGCAGCCGGGACGAGCAGACGCCGCCGCGCCATCCCTTCCTGTCCAAGAAGACGTTCCGCCTGACCGACGAGCAGCTGACCCAGCTGCACGGCAAGCTAACCACACTCATCGAAGAAGTAACAGCGCTGGGCCAGGCCAACGCGGAGACGGCCGAGTCGCTCTATGACCTGACCCTCGTCTTTTTCAAACACCCACCGGAGGACACACGATGACACCCGAAAGCACCTACCTGATCCAGCTGGCTGAGCAAATCACCGCCCCATACACCGACCTCCCGACGCTCAGGGCCGCGATGATCACCGGCTCAGCCGCCAAGGGGCTGGCCGATGCGTACTCCGACATCGACATGACGATGTATTACGAAGGCGAGCTGCCGGACGAAGAGACGTTGGCTGCCATTCGTACCGGGTTGGGCGGGGGCGAACGGCGCTGGACCATTGGCGATCGCGCAGAAGGCGGCTTTGCCGAGGCGTACGGGCTGCACGGCATTGAAGTGCAGATCGGCCACACGCTGATTGAACCGTGGGAGGAGACGATTGCCACCGTGCAGTCGGCCGAGGAAGTGGACACACCTGCGCAGAAGGCGCTCGAAGGGACGCTGGCCTGCAAGGCATTGTATGGCGACGCGTACATCGACCGCTGGAAAGCACAGATCGCCACCTTCCCGCCGGCGTTGGCCCAGGCGATGGTCGAGCAGAACCTTCAGTTCTTTGCGATATGGGGGCTGGAGCCCCACTTCCGCACCCGCGACGCCACGATCTGGTACTACGAGATTCTGGTGCAAACCGCACAGAAGCTGGTCGGTGTGCTGGCCGGGCTGAACCATCTGTATTACACCACCTTCCAGTTCAAGCGCCAGACGCGCTTCATCGACGAGATGGCGATCAAGCCGGAGGCGTTTGCGGCGCGGTTGGAGGCGCTGTTTACGGCCGATCTGCATGATGCGCTGATCGAAGTCGAAGCGCTCGTGGGCGAGACCATTACCCTGGTCGAAACCCACATGCCTGACGTAGACACCAGCACCGCAAAGAAGCGACTTGGCTGGCGACAGGAGTCGTGGGAAGTGCCGGCGTGATCGAACTGGGCTCCAAGAATTAAGGGCGCATCATTCGCTACAATCTACTCAGGTTTGCCGGTGCTTCGCGGCCATCGCAGTTCCTCAAGCTTCCGGTTTAGGTTGTGTCTCGCTTGCGCTTCATACTGGTCCCTGAACGTTGCCGTCTGATAGATGTACGGTCGCGCCAGAAACGCACGTAGGAGCTGCGCCCTGCCCGTTCGATAGGCCTCGTCTGCAACCCAATGGTATTCGCGCCGGATAGCGGCGTCGTACGCGGCGAACTCTTGCGGTTGTGCGCCGAGGATGCTCAGGTCGATATCCAGCAAGAGGGCAGCATCGGGATCGGCCGTCTCGTGAGTTTTGGTCGCCAAAATGTGACCTGCAACACGCTCGATAGTCGAAACGGCAGCTCCGGCAGTTGTCAGGACTGAGTGTGCCCACGCCGCGCTTCTCTCCTCATTGTCTGTTCGCCGGGGGTCATAGATAGCGTCGTGAAACCATATCGCTGCTTCAACCTCAGCGGGCCGTGCAGCCAGCGAGCGCACACCCTCAAATTGATTCAAGCAGTCGGCAATGTGGATGTCCGTGTGATAGTGTCTGCCCGTTTCCGTGTGCGCCGCCTCCAGCAGTCCGAACAGTTCGTTGACAGGTTCGGCACCCAACCCGGCCAGCGAACGATTTAGATTCTCAGCGGTGAACATGATGGATTCCTGCCTGAGTTACGCGCATGCATCTGCCATAAAACACAAACAGCCGTCTCTTGCGAGACGGCTGTTGTTGAACTAGTCGCCAGGAGGGGAGCGCTCTAGTTCGACAACAGGTGCCCGATCGAGGAGGGGGGGTGGGCGCCCATCTAAGTCTAGTAGGGGTGTTCCAGTCGCGTTTCTCTCGTGCCAGTTTGGGGGGAGGAGTTCCTCTTATACCCGACTAGACTTGCCAGTAGTCTATCACAACCTGTCAAGAGTTGTCCAGTTACTGAACGGCGTCTAATCTGTACAACTATGCATAACTTTGACGCGTATTAGAACCGATGTGGCCCATATTCCCCATCAGCAGGATAATAGGCCCGGTCGATTCTACAGAAACAGGCGGAAAATTTTAAGGTATGTCGCAACAGATTAAGGGACTCTACAAGCTCTCGCGGCCGCTTTCGACGCTCTCCGGCGTGCTGGCGACGCTGCTGGGCGGCTATGTGGCTGGGACAGGGGAATGGCTCAATATTGCCCTCGCCGGGCTGACCACGCTGCTGGTCTCCTCGGCCGCCAACGCCTGGAACGACTATCAGGACGTGGAGATCGACCGCATCAACCAGCCCAACCGGCCGCTGCCCTCCGGCATGGTGCCGCTGCGCACGGCGCTCATCTTCTCCTTTGTGCTGGCAGGGCTGTCGCTGATCATTTCGGCGCTCATCAGCTGGCCGGCGTTCGCCGTCACGCTCGTGGCCAACCTGGTGCTCTACCTCTACTCCGTGCGGCTGAAGGGCACCGTCTTCTTCGGCAACGCAACCGTCGCCTTCATCTCCGCCCTCAGCGCCGTCTTTGGCGGCGTGGCGGCGGGCAACTGGCCCCCGTCACTCTGGCTGGCGGCCGTCATCGGCAGCGGCATCCTGGGCCGCGAAGTGCTGAAGGATTTGGCCGACTACGACGGCGACAAAGCCGAAGGCGTGCGCACTTTCGCCACCGCCTACGGGCGAGAAGCAGCGGCCGTCGTCTTCCGCATCTTGCTGACCATTTCCGGCGCAGTGATGGTGCTGCCCTACTTCTTCGCCGGCTACAGCATCACCTATTTGCTGATCGTCCTGTTCGCCGTCTTCCCCATCGCCATCTACGTGCTGGTGAAGGCGTCGCCGAGCCGCAGCGGCCCGGAGCTGGAGCATCTGAGCCAGATTCTGAAGTGGGATTTCCTGGTCTGGTTTGCAGCCGTCCTACTGGGCGCGCCGACCTGGCCCTTTTCCTGAGAACGAGTTGCACCAACCACCCGGGGGCGGCTATGGTAAGTCGCAGGAACGATTCCGGTATCGCGAGAACATGACATGACATCAACCTTTTACGCCCAAACAATGCCCGGTATGGAAGAAGTCGCCTGGCTTGAGATTCGCGACCGCTTCCCCAAGGCGCACTTTCAGCGCTACCTCTTTGCCAAGGAGCAAAACGGCATCGTGGTCTTCGACACCAAAGACAACCCTGGCGATCTGCTGCAGCTGCGCACTGCCGAGGACGTCTTCCAGCAGATTGCCTGGGAGCCAAGCCTCTCCCGCTCTCACCGCGACCTGAACACCATCACTGAGCTGTTCGCCAGCTCCGAAGGGGTCGGACGGGCGGTCAACGACTTCCTGCGCTACCGTCGCTTCAGCAACCCGCCCAGCTACCGGGTCATCGCCCGGCAGTATGGCAAGTTCGGCTACAAGCGGAAAGAGCTGCTGTTTGCGACGCTGCGTGGTCTGAAGGCCCGCTACCCGCGCTGGTCCCCGGTGTCCGATGATGCCCAGGTGGAGATCTGGGTCAATCTGCTGGGGTCGCAGCTCCTGGCCGGCGTGCGGCTGAGCGACCGGGGCATGCGCCACCGCTTCCAGCGGGCGGTCGAACTACCGGCGTCGCTGCGCCCGTCGGTGGCGGCGGCCATGGTTTTGCTGACCAATCCGCAGCCCGACGACGTCTTCATGGACCCGATGGCGGGCAGCGGCACCATCCTTTGGGAACGGCAGCAGGCGGGGCCATACGCCCAGATCATTGGCGGCGACATCGACATGACCCGCGTCGAGGCGGCTCGCAAGAACGTGCGTCAGGGCGGCCGCAAGGGCGGCGGCAAGCAGATCGACATTCGCCTGTGGGACGCGCGGCAGCTTCCGCTGGACGACAACTCGGTCGACAAGGTGGCCCTCAACCTGCCGTTCGGCAAGCAGCTCAAGGGGCCAGAGCTGCCGCCCAAGCTCTACCCGCCGACGCTGGCCGAGCTGCAGCGCGTGGTGCGACCGGGCGGCCGCATCGTCCTGCTCTCCAGCGAGTACGACCTCATTAAGGAAGAGGTGCGCAAGCTGCCCGGCCTGACGATCACGACCGGCTACTCGATGGCCATCCTGGGGCGCTGGGGCCGGATCTATATCATTGATGTGAGCTAGGCGTCGGGCAGTCGCGCCGCCACCCACAGCTTAACGCTTGCCGGTTGTTCTTGGCATACTTCTGCGAGTTCACTACACTCCATCCGTCATGAGTGACGACGAACTTAACGAACCACATGTGGACATGCCGCCGGACGATCCCGTCTGGACGTTTCGCGGCTACCAGCTGCGAGCGGCGGAGTTCAACACCGCCATCGTCCACTACTATCGGGCCGAAGTCCAGCGATCCAACGTCTGGCGCTCCCGGCTGGACACCACCACCAACTGGGCCGTCGTGGCCACAGCCGCCGCCATCACCATCGCCTTTTCCGGCAATACGTCCAACTTCGTCGTCATCATTCTTGATTCGCTGCTCGTCTTTCTGTTCCTGTGGATCGAGGCACGGCGCTATCGGTACTACGAGCTGTGGAGCTTGCGCGTGCGCCTGATGGAGACCGACTTCTACGCCGCCATGCTCGTACCGCCGTTCAAGCCCAGCCCCGGTTGGGCCGAAACGATGGCCGAGACGCTCCTGCAGCCGGAGTTCCCCATTACCATCTGGGAAGCGCTGGGGCGGCGCTTGCGGAACAACTATTTGTGGATCTTCCTGATTCTGGCGGCCGCCATGCTGGCGAAACTGGCCATCTTCCCGACCCCCGCCATCTCCGTCCAGAACGCAATCGCCCGGGCGTCCCTCGGCCCGGTGCCCGGTGAGATCGTGCTGGGGATGTACTTCGCGTTTATTGCCGCCATGGTGATTATCGCCCTGGCCACGCGCGGCCTGACCCAGGCCACCGGCGAAGTACTGCCCAAATACAACATGCCAGGCATGCTGCATGGACTATGGCCGGGCAACAATGGTGACGCGGGTCACTCCGACTGGCGCGGCTCGCTCAAGAACCGGATGCGACGCCGCCCGCAGTTGCTGGCCCTGGTCGTCTCCAACAACCCTGAGGCAATCGCCGACCGGGTCATCAAGGAGATGAGCCGCGGTGTGACGGCGCTGCATGGTCGAGGCATGTACCTCCAGCAGGAGCGTGACGTGCTGACCATCGGCCTGACCGTAACCGAAGTCGAGCACCTGAAGCGCATCCTCCGCGAGGAGGACGATCACGCCTTCATGACGATCATGCCCGCCCGCGAGATCGTCGGCGAAGGGTTCGTCTCGCTGGAAGACAGGTAAGCACCGCTATGGGCAGAGGTCGGCAGCCTGTAAGGTGGGGTTGCCATAGCCCAGGTCGGCCAGCAGCCCGGTCGCGTTCTCTGTATCACCCAACGTGGCCATCGTTTCTTCCACCACGCGACACGTCTCGGCCAGCCCGTCGGGGCCGGTCCAGTTAGCCAAGAGCACCGCAGCCGCTTCCGTCACCATCGCTTCCGGGTAGGTGGTCCGCAACCATTCGAGACGGCCGTTGGCTCGTTCTACATCGCCCTGCAGCAGATCGACCACCGCCAACCGGAAGGCCGCAAACTGGGCGATCGCCGTGTAAACACCTTCTGTCGAATGGGACGCGGACACATCGTCTCGCAGCGTGCCATCCGTGATGGCTGCCTCATACAACAACAGCGCCCCGTCCAGGTCGCCCGCCCCCAGCAGGTCATTGGCTTCATACAATACATGGTGGCGGTAGTCGGTCGGATCCAGCTGCGTGTCGGCCAGCCGGACAGCCGTTCCGTCCCACGACCAGATTTCAGTACGGGGTCGGATGATCCCTGCGCCTACCGAGCCAATCGTCCCGCCGTTGACCAGCAGTTCGGCCGTGCCGTCCTGTTCCAGATCCTCCAGACGCACCGTCGGGAAGCTGAGGCTGATGGTATTGGTCGGGTCGCCTTCGCCCAGCGACGGGCGATCGACCGCATCGGCATACACATCGCCCGCAAAGCGCACGACGCGGTAGTTGCCATAGCAAGTGTGGGCGCCGCAAATCTCGGCATTGGCCACCAGTTCGGGCAATGTATCGCCGGTCATGTCCGCCAGCCCCACAATCTCCGGAGCCAGGAACTCATAGATGTCGCTGCTGGGCAGCGGATAGTAGCGGAAGATGACGCCGTTGCCGTTGACGATCCACAAATTGCCCGGCTCGCCGAACGGTGCAGACGGGAGCGAGTTGTCGTATAGGATCATCACCCATTCATCGCGCAGGTCGCCGTCGAAATCGGCCGACAGCCAATCGTTGAAGTCGCGCTGCCAGCCGGTGGTCTGGAGCGCCGCCCGCACGGCAGCGGGGTTGTTGCCTACCCGCCACTGCTCGGTGATCCAGCCCTCCAATCCCTCCCAGTCGGTGGGCACGTCGGGGGGAGCGCCGCCGCCCGCCTCGCCGCCCAACGGATTGGCGCCGCCTACCTCGTTGTCCGTCGCGCCGGCCGCCTCGTTGTCCGTCGCGCCGCCCGGCACGCAGATGGTGCCACAGCCACCGGGACAGTCGCCCTCGCCGCAGGCGTAAACCTCGTCCGGCCCGCAGGCCGGCGGCGTACACATGAGTATCGGCTCCACCGTCGGAACGACACAGATAGTGCCACAGCCGCCGGGGCAGTCGCCCTCGCCGCAAGCATAGACCTCACCCGGCGCGCAGGCCGGCGGCGTGCACATGAGCACGCCCGGCTGGCCAACCTCGCTGGCCGGTTCGGACGTAACCACGACGGGCGTGGAGCCACCGGTCTGGGGCAGCGTCAGGCCGCTGCAGCCGGCGGCGGCCAACGTGACCAGCACCAGCAGCGATGCCAGGATCAGGAACTTGGGTGAACGTGAGGTCATGGATGCTCTCCTGCGAAAGATAACGAAGCTACGCCTCGTCGTCTTCGGCCGTGTCTGCGTCATGTGGATCGGTCGCCACAGATTCTACCTCGTTTTCTAGCGGAGTGGGGGGCAGCTCCAGCGTAAATCGGTACGTCGCGTGACCGAACTGAACCCTGTCGCCGTGGGCCAGCTCGCGCGGGGCCAGCGCCAGCCGCTCGTAGTTGAGGAAGGTTCCGCTGTCGCTGCCCTCATCATAAAGCCAATACTCCCCGACCGCGTTGCGCCGAATGCGCGCATGGAGCCGGCTGACCGGACTGGCGTCAATGATAAACGTGGCGTGCTCCGGGTCGCGCCCAATGGTCACGTCGGCCGTCTCGATCGGCCGTCGCTCCAGGGCCAGGCCGCTCTCGTCCAGCCGTACCAGGTACGGCTTGTGGCGCACGTCCGGGGGCGCGGGGCGCGGGACGGCCGCTGCCTGAAAGGCCGCTTCCCGGGCCGCGGCGACGTCGGCCGCCTGCCGGCGCTTCATGCGTCGCCAGCCCCACAGGCCAACAACACCCGCCACGACCAGCGCCAGCAGCACCGGCGCGGCCATCAGAAGCGGCTCCTCCAGCTCCGGGGGCACGGGCAGCTCAAACTGCGGCAGGGTGATGGGGGTGGGTTCGGGCGTGGGCGCCGGCGGTGCCGGGCGTGTCACGCTGATGGTCACGGGCAGAACCGGGCTGTTGATCGTGTAGCCCAACTCGTCGCGGGCCTGCACCTGGAGGTCGTAGACCCCTTCATCGAGGCTGCTGATGTCCCACGTGATCGCCAATCGGCCCGCTTCATCCGGCTGAATCTCGAAGGGCAGCGGCTGGCGGCGGCCGTCGACCAGAAACGCCAGCTCCGTCAGATCGCGCGGCAGCCCGTCGGGCCAGTCGAACAGAACATCCAGCGCGACGGCCGCCGGCTGCAGGAGCGGCAGGGGTGAGTCGGAAGCGCTGCCCGCCCGATCAATCGTCGTCCGCGGCAGCTCCAGCGCGAGGAGAGGTTGCTCCAGGGCCAGCGTGAAAGGCGCACCGATCATCGTGTTGCCCACGCTGACCGACACCTCGTAGTCGCCGGGGCGGCGCAGCAGCGACCGGTACTGCACATTGGTCTGCTGGCCCAGCGCCCGCAGCCGGCTGTAGAGCGGGTCGGTCCCTTCAGGCTCCGGCATGTGGGTGTATTGGCCGCCGGTGGGCGCAGCCAGCCGGGTCACATTCTCGATCTCTTCCGGGTCGGCTGTCGCGCCCAGTATGACGGGCCAGATGGGTACGCCACTTGCCTGGGCCGCGCCGGTGAGGGCCGGGTAGTCGAGCTGTTGGCCAAGCCGGGCGCCATCAGTCAGCAGGACGACAGCCTGGTAGCGGCCCTCATCCTGTCCGCCGGCCAGGTGGTCGAGCGCCGCAGCGACCATCTCGTTCAGAGGCGTCACGCGTGGTGGTTCGGCCGGGTCGTAGGCAGCCAGCGCGCCGGTCAGGTCCGCCGGAGAGGTGGCGTCCTCGATGAGGAACGCCGCTCCCTCGCCTGATGCGTCGGGCACGATGACACTGACCCGATCCAGACCATCCCTGTCCATCCCCTCCCCCGCGAAACGTCCGAGGCTGGTCCTCACCTTGTCCAGCCGCGTGACGCCGCTGCCGTCGTCGCTTTGCAGGAGGCTGGGATTGGCGTCGAGAACAAAGACCAGATCGACGCCCACCGGTACCCGGGTCAATGTGCGCTCGGCTACAGGCACCCGATTCTCACGCACAACCAGATTGCTCAGGTCGGCCAGGGGTGAGCCGCCCCCGTCGGTGGCCAGCAGCCGCACGTTGATATCCGGGAAGTCGGACAGATCCACCCCGGTAATGCGCAGATCCAGATCGGATTGGGCCTGGGCCAGACCACGCCCCAACCCGCCCAACAGCAGGAAGAGCAGCAGAAGGAGCAGAGTGTGACGGCGCGACTTTTTTACGAAGGGCATGTTTCCAATCCGTTGGACGTCTGCTATTATAACAAGGTAACCATGGTCAAAGGGAAAACATCATGCACCGTACCTTAAAACGTTCCGGATGGGTAGTGGCATTCGCGCTCTTGCTGGGTCTCTTTGCCGTGTGGCCGGCCCAGGCTCAGAATGCGGACCAGTTGGGTCGCCTGTTTGTCACGGGCGAGAACACCGACACGTTCCCCAGCGTCGAGCTGCAGGTCTACGGCATGGACGGGCAGGGCAACCCGCTCGACCTGGCCACCGAGAGCTTCTTTCTGACCCACGGCGGAAACGCAGCCGACATCGTGACGTTTGAGGGCACCCGTCCCGTGGGCACCCTGACGGTCTTTCTAATCGACGCGCCCAGCGGCATCGAAGGCGAGCTGGCCGCCATTGAAGGGGCCATCCGCCAGTTTGCCGGCCCGGCGACCATGCAAGAAACACTCGACGCCGTGGCCGTCTACCAGATCGGCCCGGACGGGCCGCAGCAGCTGTTGGCGCCGACTACGTTCCACAACGACGTCGCCAATCTGGTTGACACGAGCGATATCGTTCCAGAAGATGGCCTGACCGCACTCATCGACAGCACGCTGGCCATGCTGGACCAGATCGACGGACTGAAGCCGGATCCAGCGATGGCCGCCTCGCTGGTGCTGCTGACCGACGGCACCGACGCCGTCAGCACAGCCGAGCCGGGCGAAGTGCCCATTCGCGCCAGCACTCAGGGTGTACCGATCCACACCATTCGCGTCAACAACCCGGAACTGATCAGCGCGGGCCAGGAGTTGGGCCGCCAATACCTGCTGGACGTAGCTGCCGGGACGCGGGCCGTAGCCACCGACCTGTCCAATCCTGACGGGCTGGCCACCATCTGGAATCGCATTACCTCATTCCGCAACCAGGGCCTCCTGCGCTATACGGTGACGGACCCGGCGGCGGGCACCTTCCCGGTCGAGCTGTCGATCGTCGATAATCCCGACCTGCGCGACACCATCGACGTGACCGTCCCGGCCGCCGCACCAAACGTGACGCTCAATATTCCGTTCGAGAATCGCTCGCTGACACTGCCCGATATGGCCGACGCCGTGTCGCTGCGGTTGTCTTCCACGGTCAACTGGCTGGATGGCGAGGTGCGCGGAATCACCGACGCCGGGCTGTTGTCCAACAACGTCCGCGTCATGGACATCCCCCCCGCCCAGCTGGAAGATTTCACCGTTGAGCTAAGCAACCTCGGCTTTGGCGACAATCGTCTGGAAGTGGTCGTGACCGATGACCAGGGCATGTCGGCCTCCAGCGGGCCGGTCATCATCTCGATTACCGAAGGGGAGCGGGTTGTGCCCGAAGCGTTGGAGCCGGCCGGTTTGCCCGACTGGGTTCGCTGGGTGGCCATCGGCTTGGGCGCACTGCTGCTTGGCGGGCTGCTCCTCTGGTTGTGGCGTCGCAGCCAGAGCAACCGATCGTCACGCCGTTCGCGGCGTCGCGGCGCCCCACCGCCCCCGCCGGAGAGTGTGGCCGCCGCTGGCGGCACTGGCAACGTGGCGGGCAGCACCGCAGTGCCCGGCGCGCAGCCGTTCATCATGGCCCATCTGGACGTGCTGGAGAGCCAGACCTATATGCCGGACGAGATCACCCTGGGCGAAGTTGAAGTCAAGTTCGGCCGCTCGCCGTCACAGGTCGATGTCGCCTTCCGCGACGATATCACGGTCAGCCGCTACCACGCCGTCTTCCGGCTGGAAGGCACCCATTACCGCATCTACGATCAGGGCAGCACCAGCGGCACATTTGTCAACGAGCAGCCGGTGCCGGAGTACGGCACGCAGCTGCGCGATGGGGACATCGTCAACCTGGGTGCGGTCCGGCTGCGCTACCGCCAGCTCTAAGGGCCGCCCTTGCCCGACCTGACTCCGCTCCAGCAAGCCGCCATTGAGTCGGACGGCAGCAGCTTCCTGACCGGCCCCGCCGGGACCGGCAAAACGACCGCGCTCCAGGCCCGCCTGGTGCGGCTGCTGAACGACGGCGACCCGGCCTATACGATATTGGTGCTGGTGGCGGAACCGGAACAGCGCGAGGCGTACCAGACGGCCGTCCGTGTGGCCGACATCGGCCCCTACTCCGAACTCAACATCACCACCTACAACCGCATGGCCGAGTCGCTGGTGTCGCTGTTCTGGCCCCTTGTGGCGCGGGATGCAGGCTTCGAGCGACCGTACCAGCCGCCCACCTTCCTGACCTACGACCTGGCCCAACTGCTGATGTGGCAGGTGGTCAACCCGCTGCTGGCGGAGGGGGCGTTTGCCGATCTGCGCCTGCGACCACAGCAGATTGTCAGCCAGCTGCTCGACACGCTCAACCGGTCGGCGCTCAACGGGCTGACGCTGGAGGAAGCAATTGCCCGGCAGGCGGCGACATGGACCGGCGACCCGGAGCGGCTGCGCCATCTGGACGACGCGGCGACGGCCGCCCGCGCCTTCCGCCGCCGTTGCCTGATCAACAGCCTGCTCGATCTCTCGCTGGCGGTGGAGGTGTTCGACACTCAACTGGTGCGCCACCCGGAGTTCCACCGGTACTTCCGCGAACGGTATCGCCATCTCATCGTCGACAACATTGAGGAACAGACCCCCGCCGGGCAGAACTTCGTGGCCGGGCTGATGGACGAGACACAGACGACGGCGATTGCTCACGACGAAGGCGGCGGCTACAAGCGCTTCCTGGCGGCCGACCCCCACGGCGCGCCCGCCTTCGCCCTGCGCTGCGACAAGGTGTTCACGTTCACCGACAGCTTCGTGGCCCCGCCGGAAATGATCCTGCTGGCCAATCTGGTGGAGAACGATCTGCTGCATACGAAGCGGCCAACGAAGCTGCCCGGCGTGGAGGCCGGGACGCGGCTGCTGGGCGTGGTCGACGGCCGCTACCGGCGCGAGATGGTCAACAACCTGGCGACCGTCCTGCATGAGATCGTCTACGTCGAGGGCGTCGCCCCTCGCGACATTGCCATCATTGCGCCCTATCTTGATGGTGCGCTGCGCTTCATGCTGACCAATGCGCTGGAACAGGCAGGCTTGCCCTACCGACTGCTGCGGCGCCGCTCCAGCCCCCGCGAGGAGCCGCGCGTGCGGGCGTGGCTGACCTGGCTGGCGCTGGCCCACCCGGACTGGGGCGTGAAGCCCGCTCCCTATGACGTGGCCGAAGCGTTGACGCTTTCCATTGCCGGGCTGGACCCGGCGCGGGCGCAGCTGCTGACCAACGCGCTCTACCGGGCGGACACGCCAGAACTGCTGCCGGCCGAGTCGCTCGACCCGCGTATCGCCGAGCGCGTGGGCGAGAACGCCATTGCCCTGACCGAAGAACTGCGCCTCTGGCTGGCGGAGAATGGGTACCAGGTGACGATCGACCATTTCCTCCACCGGCTGTTCAACGAACTGCTGGCCCAGCCGCGCTTCCAGCCGGAGCCGGACCTGGCGGGGGCGGCCGTCGCCGACTGGCTGGTGCGGGCGGCCGCCCGGGTGCGCAACGCGGCCGCGCCGATGGGGCTGCCCATCCCGGCGGAGAGCGGCGCGGCGTTCATCGACGCCGTCAATCAGGGACTGGTGACCGCCAATCCGCCCGACTGGGGCGAGCCGCCCGACCCCGACGGCATCACCATTTCCACCATCTACGGCTATCTGTTGGCCGGGGAGCCGGTGCGCGTTCAGGTCTGGTTGGAGACAAGCGCCCAGGGCTGGTGGGACATTCCGCGCCAGCCGCTGAGCAACGCCTTTGTGCTGGCCCAGAGCCGGGCGGCCGACCAGCCGTGGACGGTGGAGGAAGATTTTGCCGTGCGGAACGAACTGCTGGCCCGCATCGTGCGCGGCCTGACCAATCGCTGTCGTGACGGCGTTATTCTGGCCGTCAGCGACCTCGACCGCCGCGCCCAGCGCCAGGACGGCCCGCTATGGCGTGCGCTGCGCCCGGCTGTCGGAGTAGCTGAGCGCGATGCATAGAGTGAGTCTGCCAACGCCGTGCTTTGCTCATGGTAGCAAAGTACAATCGAGCGCTACCCCATTGTACTTTCTGGGATAAAAGTACAATGATGGCTACCTCACATGGTGACTCGGCCCTCAAGCCCGGGTACTAGAGCATGACCGCCCTCTGGCAACAACGCATCCGACCGCTGGCGATCTGCCTGTTTCTGCGCCGCGGTCGCTTACTGGCCTCCGTCGGCGAAGACCCGGCCAGCGGCGAAACGTTCTACCGGCCCCTGGGCGGAGCAATTGAGTTTGGCGAAACAAGCGCCCAGACCATCGTGCGCGAGATTCACGAGGAGTTGAATGCGGCCGTCACCAACCTGCGCTATCTTGGCTCGCTGGAGAACATCTTCACCTATGACGGCCAACCGGGGCACGAGATCATCATGGTCTACGATGGCTCATTCGTCGACCGGATGCTCTATGATGCGCCGGAGCTGCGCGGCCATGAGCAAGATGTCGATGAGGATTTCCGGGCTGTATGGCTCTCCCATGAAGCGTTGACCCGGGAGGGCGCGCCGCCGCTCTACCCGGATGGCTTGCTGGATCTGCTGGGCTGGTAATAAAAGCTCGTGGTTCAACACAACAGCAGCGCCGCCCGGAAACATACGCCAAATGCACTCCACATACAGCAATCCATCGCCTGACAGCCCGCTACCCCTCTGCTAGAATCGCGTGCGGTTTGAAGATCCTCATCCAAATTTGAGCGGAAGGAGGGCTTGTGGCTCGTTTCGATTTCTCGGCAAAGAACATAGGCGCGGATATTGTCTCGGCGGCCGTCTCGGCCATCATCGCCATTCCCGATGCCATCGCTACAGCCATCCTGGCCACCGTCAACCCCACCCAGGGTTTCAACTCGTTGATGACCGGCGTGCCTATCGGCTCGCTGTTCACCGGCAGCCAATTCATGGCCATTGGGCTGACCGGGGCAATGGCGCTGGCGACGGCCGACGTGCTGATCGACTTCTCCCCGGAACAGAAGCTCCCGGCGCTGTTTACCCTGACCATTCTGATCGGCCTCTACCAACTGCTGTTCGGCCTCCTCAAGCTGGGCCAGTACACCAAGTTCATCTCCAACACCGTCATGCGCGGCTTCCTGACCGGGGTGGCCATCCTGGTCATTCTGGGCCAGCTCGGCGATCTGACCGGGTATCGCAGCGGATACGACAACTCTGTCGTCCGCGGCCTGGATACCATTCTCCATGTAACTGAGTATCAGTGGGCGACGCTGCTGGTTGGCCTGGGAACAATCGCCTTCATCTGGCTCCTGACCCGCACCCGGCTGGCCAATCTGTCCTTTGCCCTGGGCATCGTGGCTGCCTCGCTGGCCGTCGGCTTGCTGGGTTTGGAAGGCGTAGCAGTGGTCGGTGACACCAATGAGATCGTCGGCAGCTTGCCCCGACCAACGCTGCCCGATCTGTCAATCGTGCGCCAACTGCTCCTGCCCAGCTTTGCCATCGCCCTCATTGGGCTGGTGCAGAGCGCGGGCGTCAGCCAGACCATTCCCAACCCGGACGGCTCCTACGCAGATGCCTCGCGTGACTTCACGGCACAGGGCGTTGCCAATATTGTGGCCGGCTTCTTCCGGGGCATGCCGCTGGGTGGATCGATTGGCGCGACAGGCATTGTCATGAGCACCGGCGCCCGGTCGCGCTGGGCCAACATCCTGATCGGCCCCTTTGTGCTGATCTTCGTTTTCTTCTTTGCCGGCCTGGTCGAAGATGTGGCCATGCCCGCCATCGCCGGTGCGCTCATTCTCATCGGCCTTTCCATCATCGACGCCGAAGAGATTGGCGACGTCTGGGACCTGGGCTGGTCCAAGCGGCTGGTCATGCTGGCCACCCTGATCGCGACGCTGGTGCTGCCTGTGCCGCAAGCCATTCTGATCGGCGTCTTCCTGTCGTTCGTTGATTTCACCTTCACCTCGTCGGAGCAGGTACGTCTGCTGTCCATGCGGCTGGTGGACGAAACGACGTTCATTGAAGAAGAGGCTCCTACCACGCTGCCCAGCCGGGAGGCAACGATTCTCTATTCGCGGGGCAACACCTACTTTGCTGCCGCCCGCACGCTGCAACAACTGCTGCCCAATCCGGACGAGTCCGAAGGGGCGGTGGTCATCATGCGGCTGCGCAACCAGGAAGAGATTGGTTCAACCTTCATTCTCGTGCTGGAACAGTATGCCGGGCGACTGGCAGCCACCGGTGGCAAGCTGATGTTGTCCGGTGTCGGCCCCCACGTCCTGCAGCAGCTCCTGGCCACCGAGACCTACGAAGCGATCCCGGAAGCCGACATCTTCAAGGCGACACCCTATATCGGCGAGTCGACGCGAACGGCCGTCCGGGAGGCGGCGGCATGGTTGGCCGAATTGCCCCAAAGCGGGGACAATACGCCTCGTCCGGACGATGCTACTGCGGCCTGATCGCGCCTCCGACCGGCATATCACGAGACAAGGAGACCAGCTAGATGGCAACGATTACCCCCTATGTGGCGAAAGGCACCCGGGCAGGACAGAACGTGAATGTAAAGGCCAAGAAAGTTGTCTGGATCAAAGTGGGGCAGGGCAAGGTGGCCGAGATGTCTGACTATGAAGTGGCTATCGCCGGCAAGATCAGCATCCTCGGCTACAACGGCGACCTCAACATCCACCTTAACCTGCTAGACGAGCAACCTGGTGCCACCTCCGGCCCAGCCAGGCTCAAGCTAAACTCACACATCGACGAGAACGCGACTTACAAGTCGAACGGAAAGGATTTGACCGTCTACGCTAAGCTGGGCGGCAAGAAGCAGAATATCACCATTCTGCCCACCAACAACGGCACTCAGACGGAATGCAAGCTGTTTGGCCATGTTGACCAGACCGTCCATCTGGAGCCGGCATAGTGTCGTTAAAGCGCAAGGTCAGAAGCAGATGAGCGATTCCCCCATCCGTCACCGCCGCACTCCCTTAAGAGACCTTTTCTTTCTGGACGTCATTGGCGATCCGCGCGCACGCCCCGTCCTGCTCTATGCCGGGTTTTCGATCACCATCAGTGCTGTTCTCTATCGCTGGCTGGAAGGGTGGAGTTGGATCGACTCCTTTTACTTTGTCATCATCACGTTCACCACGATCGGCTACGGCGATCTGGTACCGACCACTACACTCAGTAAATTTGTAACGATGTTTCTGTCAGTCAATGGCGTTGTCGTCTTGCTCATGGTCTTTGACACGGTGCGCAGGGTACGACATTGGGAGCTTCCCGAAGTCCGTGCGTACTCCTTCAGGCACCTCGCCAGACTAACCACCTTACCGATAGAAGTCAATCCATTGCAGTGTGAACGCATCCTCACCCGACTCCAGGAAGTGGGCGGGTAGAGCTATCTCGAAGTACCCATCGCGCAGCGGGATACCGGGCGGCTCTTGCGTCTCGGAATACAGCGTTATGGCCACTTGCTGCGACGGGAGCAGCGCTGTGGTCTCCGTCACGCTGTCGTTCTCATCGCGCGTGTAGAGTGTGGCCGGCGCGCCCGGATCGGACGTAGATGAGACGCCCGTCACGATTGTGGTCGGTCCATAGCCCACCTCCAGCCGCTCCAGTCCAGTCAGCCGCAGCCGCACCAGCACCGCTTCCGGCCATTCACCTTCCGTCAACTTCGCCTGCATGCCGCCGATGCCGCGCTCGCTGTCGACGGTAATGATGGCCGTGCCCGGCCGGTATTCGACCAGAGCAGTGTCGCCCTGTTTGTCCAGTACTATCTCAACCATCAGTTCTTCTCCATTCGTTGTTTGGCCGCCCGGTGCGCAGGCGACAACGCCCACCACAAGCAGCAGCAGACATCCCAGCCCGCGCCAGAACAGCGGCCTACGCGCTGTCATGTTCCTGCGCCTCCTTACACCCAATCTCGTCTGGGTCCAGTTGGGCCAGCTCCATCCGCTTCAGCCGGTAGAGCACCTCTTGCGTAATCTGGCGGTGCTTGCCGGAGATGTCGGCCTGAATACCGAATAGTACGATGAGCACGCCGACCAGCAGCAGACCGGTGCCCAACGTCAAGGACTGGATGAACCGGCCGACGCCGCTTTCGCCAGTCAGATAGAAGATAAAGAAGCGCAGCCACAGCGCCGCCCCCGCCAGCAGAAACGGCACAGCAATGTAACTGAACGTTCGCAGTGGTTCATAGAACGCATACAGCCGCATGATGGTTCCCGCCTGGGCCTTGATGAAGTGCCACATGCTGCGCTGCAAGCGGGACGGCCGTGTGGGCGGGTTGGTCGTCACGGGCACGCTCTCGATGGCCAGCCCCATCTTGCCCGCCTGGATAATCGTCTCCAGTGTGTAGCTGTAGCGCGTAAGAATGGTGAAGTGGAGCGCTGCCTCGCGGGAGTAGGCGCGGAAGCCGCTGACCGCGTCGGTCACTTCGGTGCCGCTAACGTTGCGCACCATCCAGTTGCCGAGCGACAGCAGCCACTTCTTCATGCCGGAGAAATGGGCGATCGTCTGCACCTGCCGGTCGCCAATGACCATATCAGCCTGTTGTTGCAGCAGCGTCGTCACTAGCTCCGGGATGTAGCGACCGGGGTACTGATTGTCGGCGTCGGTGTTGACGATGATGTCGGCCCCCAACGCCAGGCAGCTGTCCATGCCGGTCTGGAACGCCTGGGCCAGCCCCAGATTGCGCGGATGGCGGACAATGTGGCTGGCACCAGCGGCCCGGGCGACGGCGGCCGTCCCGTCACTGCTGCCGTCGTCGATGACCAGTGTTTCGATGCAGTCGACGCCTGGGATCGCGCGGGGCAGCTCGGCCAGCACCTGCGGCAGCGTCTCGGCCTCGTTATAGCAAGGTATCTGGATGATGAGTTTCACGGCTGAGAATGTCGTCCAGTTCCATCAGATGGAGGCCCGGCCAGAGATAGATGTCAAGGTCTACGCGCAGGGTGTCGCTGACCACGACGCCCTCTTCGCGCAGCAGCCGCGCCTGCTCGGCGCCGCTGTGCTCGCTGTGGTTGATGCTGATCCGTCCCTGGCTGTTCAGTACGCGCTGCCAGGGGACAGGCTCGAAAGTGGGATCGGTGTGCTTGCTGCGCAGGGCGCTGAGCGCGTAACCAACGGCACGGGCTGCATTCGGCCGCCCTAGCATCTGGGCCACACGGCCGTAACTGGTCACCTGGCCGCGCGGAATGCGCCGCACCACGGCGTAGACCTGCTCATAGAAGTTGGGCGCTGTCCCTTCGCCTGCGGGATTCATAGCTTGTAGTGTAGCCAGACCGGCACGGTTTTCCAAGGCGCGGCCGCTCGGCGTCCAGGTCTTTCGCGGTGCGAGCGACTGTGGTGACCGGACTCCTTTCCGAATTGCAGGGCCGGCAAGGAAGGCGACAAAGAATGTCGCGGCTACATTTGACAGCCCGACCAGGGTGAAACCTTGGGAGCGGCGTGAGTTATTGCTGACAGGTTAACCCGCTGCGTTGACCGCTGACAGCGCTTCGCGCTACACTCGCCCGGCGTCGCTGTCCGGAGCGTCTGACCCATTGTCATGAGCACACTTACTTCTTCCTCGACGATTCGCGCCGGCATGGAGACCCGGCCCTGGTTCAACAGCCGTCTGCTGTGGGTGGCTGTGGCCGTTCTCCTGGCGGCCGTTCTCTACTTCTCCACCGTCCAGACCGGCATCAACAGCAGCGGCCATCCCTACACCACCGACGTGGGCGAGCACCAGAACGCGCTGCCACGCTGGGGGCTGATCCACCACAGCGGCTACCCACAGTGGACGTTCCTCGGCTCGCTGGTCGTGACGGTGCTGCGCGGTGTCGGCGTGGAACCGGCGGCGGGGGCGTCGCTCTTCTCGCTGGCCTGGGGCTTGCTAACGATCGGGCTGCTCGTCTTGCTGGCCATGGACCTGGGCGCGCCGGGGCCATTTGCCTCGCTGGGGGCGCTGGCGGCGGCCGTCTCCACCTCTGTCTGGGTCGACGCCTCCATTGCCGAGCTGCACACGGCGACGATGGCGGTCAGCGTGGCCATCCTGCTCTTCGCGCTGCGCTTCGGCCGCAGCGGATCGCGCAGCGATCTGCTCTGGCTCACATTCGTGCTCAGCCAGGGCGTCTTCCACCAGCGATCGATCGTCCTGCTCGGTCCGGCGGTGCTGGTGCTCAGCGCGCCGCATCTGCTGGACATCTTCCGCATGGGCTGGCGCACCTGGGCGCTGGTCGCCGGTGTCGCGCTGCTGGCTCCGCTAACCTATCTCTACCTGCCGCTGCGCGTCTGGACCGGCGCAGACTGGGTCTTCGGTTCGCCCGGCACCTGGGACGGCTTCTGGTCGCTCTTCTTCGACAACCGGGCCGACCGCATCTTCGACACGCAAACGGCGTGGACGGGCCGGGTGCAGACGACACTGGACATCCTCAACGATGACCTGTGGCTGCCGCTGCTGGCGGTGGGGTTGGCCGGGCTGTGGATTCCCTTCCTGGACGGGCGGACGATGCAGACCACCGGCAAAGGCCCCGGCGGCTGGTCGCCCGCGCTCGCCGGCTTCCTCGTCAGCCTTGGCCTGACGCTGGCCTGGCTGCCCAACCTGCTGGTGACGGTGCTCATCTGGCGCGACCGGGTGACCGACGCCCAGCTGGCAGCCAAGCTGCCGCTGCTGCTGCTGGCGGGGGTGGGGCTGGCGCTCATCCTCGGCTGGCTGTGGCGGCGCTGGGCGTGGGTGGCGACGGCCGCCGCGGTTGGGCTGGCCGGACTTCTGGCGTTCTCCGCTTACCAGACCCGGCCGTTTGTGCTTTCCATCACCCGCGACAACTCGACGCAGGCGCTGGTGGAGATTGTCGACCGCGTGCCGCGCGACCCGGACGGCCGCACCAGCACCGTCATCATGCCCTGGGGCACCGACTACTGGACGCTGACCTATGCCCAGACGTATGAGGACCGGCTGCAGGGCCTGAATCTGGTCGACCACAACGCCGACCCGCGCCCCTTCGTCGAGCGCGGCGACCGCCTGCTGGTCCCCAACCAGACGTTCTATGTCTTTCCCCTCTCCTACTATGAGGAACGGCTCGGCCCGCTCTTCATGGCCTCCGCCGCGCCGGGCGTCGTGGAGCTAAGCCCCACACCGGTCAACAGCGTGTCCGACACCGGAGAGCCGTTCGACCTGGGCAATGGGCTGGAGATTATCGGCACAGAGTCTCGCTGGGTGAGCGACAGCGAGATGGTGCTGACCGTCACCTATCGCACCGCTGCCCAGCCCGCCCATGACTACAGCGTGGCTGTCCATCTGGTGGCAGCCGATCCGCCGCAAGGCCCCGATGACATCCTGAGCCAGGACGACAAGGCGCACCCGGTGGACAACTGGCATCCGACATCTGGTTGGGAAGCCGGGGAGATTGTGCGCGACACCTATCTGGTCACGGTACCGCCCGACAGCAGCCCGGCGGCAATCCGGTTGGGGATGTACCGGAGCGATCCGGAAGCCGGGTTCGTCAACACGCCGTGGCTGTCGCTGCCGCTGCCCCCGCGCTGAGCGGCACGACACTACAGCAGCAGCAGGCCCAGTCCAACGGCCGTCAACCCGCCCACCAGCGACGCCAGCAAGTTGACCAGATCGTTGTTCATCCACGACCAGCCGCGCAGCGGCCTGGTAGGGTGGCTGCCCCGGTGGACCTTGCTCTCCGTCTCCTTGCCGCACACATCACAGTAGTAGATCTGCTGGACAGTCGCCCCAAGCAAGCTGTCGAACAGCGAACCGGCCAGCCCGGCGGCCGCGCCGATGAGCGGCAGGAGCCAGAGGGCACTGCCGGTCACGGATCCTGCCAACGCCCCGAAGAGCGCCGCCGCCAGCCCAATGATCAGCCCGCCCAGCATGGAGACGGCCGTCCCCAGCGCCGACACACCGCCCGACGTGCCCACTTCGACGGTTCGGCCCGTGGTAATGAGGCGGGGTGGCTGCTGGCTTAGCGTGCCCAGTTCCGTAGCCCAGGTATCGGCCGTCACGGTCGCCATGACGCCCATGAACAGCAGAAACCAGACCTCGCCGGCCACGGTCGACTCCGGCACCACGGCGCTGAGGACGGCGATGACTGCGCCCAAACCGCCATTGGCCAACACCTGCCCCATGTCGCGCCGGTGGCCTTTCTCGAACTTTTCGGCCGCCTCTCGTTTCTCCCGTTCCTTGTAATGGGAGAGCAGGCTGGAGCTGACAAAGAAGAGGGCCAGCAGCACACCCCACACCCAGCCGCCCAGGCCGAAGATGAGAGTGCCGACGAGCACCGCGCCCGCCACGCCGGAGGGCGACAGCGAGCCGCGCCAATACGCCAGCCCGGCAATGAGGCCGCTGAGCGCCAGGCCAAGCAGCAGGGATCCAATCACGTTATCTGCCATCAGCCGGGAAGTTTACCCGCGACGCGTCGTTCGCGCATATGCAGAGAGCAGGGCCGGGCGGATGATGGGCTCCGACCCTGATTCGGTCCAGTCGCCTCTCAGGGATTTTAGGTTTTCGAGCGGCCATAGTGACTGGATTCCTTTCCGGTCTCTGGGCGCCGACAGAAAACGCGACAAGGAATGTCGCGGCTGCGGTTGGCAAGCCAACTACTGAAAGACCTTGAGTCGCCTCTCGCTGCCATTGACGGCCGTCGCCCTTTCTGCGAGAATGCTCGGGTCTGCTGCGGGTCTCTTTTTCGTCCACTGCGAAGGCGGAAGGGTGGCAAAGGAACGAGTTGATGTCAGCATCTCGCACGAACGAGCCGGCCACACCGGCCCACACTCCACTACCACCGCGCCCCGTCATCTACGAAATCAACACCTGGGTCTGGCTGAACGCGCTCAGCCGCCGCTACCAGAAGCCGATCACGCTCGACGCCGTGCCTGCCGCCGATTGGGACGCGCTGGCCGCGCTAGGGCTGGACGCCGTCTGGCTGATGGGCGTCTGGCAGCGCAGTCCCACCGGACTGGCGCTGGCGATGAACGACGAGGGGTTGGTGGCCTCATTCAGCGCGGCGCTGCCGGATATGGGCGTCACCGATCTGGCCGGGTCGCCCTACAGCGTGCGCGGCTACGAGGTCGACAACCAGTTGGGCGGGCGGGACGGGCTGGCAGTTGCCCGGCAGGAGCTGGCCGCTCGCGGGCTGGGCCTCGTGCTCGACTTCGTGCCCAACCACGTCGCCCCCGACCATCCGTGGGTGCGCGAGCATCCCGACTACTTCATCCGGGGCGATGCCGCTGATCTGGCGCGGGCACCGGGGGAGTTCTTCCAGGCCGACGGGGCCATCATTGCCCGGGGCCGCGACCCGTACTTCCCACCCTGGCCGGACGTGGCCCAGCTCAATGCGTTCAGCCCCGGGCTGCGCGCCGTCACGGAAGCAACACTCCTCGACATTGCCGGCCAATGCGATGGTGTGCGCTGCGACATGGCCATGCTCATGACCGACGACATCTTCGCCCGCACCTGGGGCGAACGGGCCGGGCCGCCCTTACCCGACCTCTACTGGCCGTCGCTGATCGACAGCGTGCGTCTCGCCCATCCAGAGTTCACCTTCATCGCCGAGGTCTATTGGGACATGGAGTGGGCGATGCAGCAGGAGGGGTTCGACTACTGCTACGACAAGCGGCTCTACGATCGGCTGCGCGACGAGGGCGCTGAGGCGGTTCGCACCCATCTGATGGCCGACCCCGCCTATCAGGACCGGCTGGTCCGCTTCATTGAAAACCACGACGAGGAGCGGGCGCTGGTTGCCTTCGGGCCGGGGCGCATGCGCGCAGCGGCCGTCGCTGCCTGCACGCTGCCCGGCGCGAAGTTGTTCCATGAGGGGCAGCTCGACGGACGGCGGGTGAAGCTGCCTGTCTTTCTGGGGCGGCGACCGGCCGAACCACCCGACCTGCTTCTGCAAACGTTCTACCGCCAGCTGTTGGCGGCGCTCCGGATGCGGGCCTTGCGCGACGGCCGTTGGCGGCTGGCCTATGTGGCCGGCGACCCGAAGCAGGCGACCCACGAGCAGATTGTGGCCTGGACATGGCAGGACAGCGCCGAACGCGTGCTGGTCATTGTCAACCTGTCAGACAGGGCGGCACAGGGGCGCGTCCAGCTGGTTTGGCCCGAACTGGCCGGGCAGAGCTGGGTCTTCGCCGACGTGTTGAGTGGTGAGCGCTACGAACGATCTGGCGACGAAATCCTCAACACCGGATTATTTGTCGATTTGCGTCCTTGGGGGTATCACTTCCTTGTTGTGGAGTAGAGACAGTCGCGCGCCAAATGGCCCCAGGAAGGTCCGCGTCTGAGCATTACGAATCGAACGCCGGTCGCCAGTGTTCCTGACAGGTCCTGGCGATTTTGCGTCTGGCCTGCGATCAAGAGAGAAGAAAGAGTAGAAGGTAAAGTCGGTTTCCCACAAACCCACACCCATTTCCCACAGGAGTGTTTGAGCCATGAGCGAAAATCTGAACCCGTTTGCCATTGCCCAGGCCCAGCTTGACACGGCGGCCGCCATTCTACAGCTCGATCCCGATATGCACGCCTTTCTGCGCGAGCCGATGCGGGAGTTCCACTTTACCATCCCCGTCCACATGGATGACGGCAGCACCCAAACGTTCAAGGGGTTCCGGGTGCAGTACAACGACGCCCGCGGCCCGGCCAAGGGCGGCATCCGCTTCCATCCGGACGAGACGATCGACACGGTCCGCGCCCTGGCGGCGTGGATGACATGGAAGACGGCCGTGGCCGATGTGCCCCTGGGCGGCGGCAAGGGTGGCGTCATCTGCAACCCGCGCCAGCTTTCGGCCGGTGAACTGGAGCGGTTGAGCCGGGGCTATATGCGCACCATCGCCCGCTATGTGGGCATCACCCAGGATGTACCCGCGCCGGACGTGAACACCAATCCGCAAGTCATGTCGTGGATGCTGGACGAGTACGAGACGTTGATGGGCCACCACGAGCCGGGCGCCATCACCGGCAAGCCGCTCGCGCTGGGCGGCTCGGCCGGGCGCACGCCGGCGACAGCGATGGGCGGCATGGTCACCATTCGCGAGGCGGCGAAGGCGCTGGGGATCGATCTGAATGGCGCGACCTGCGCCATCCAGGGCTTTGGGAATGTGGGCAGCTTCGCCCACAAGCTGGCGGTTGAGGTGCTGGGCATGAAGGTTGTCGCTGTCAGCGACGAGTTCGGCGGCATCTACAACGCAAACGGGCTGGACTATGACGCTTGTTCCGCCCATGCTTATCGCAACAGCAATCTGGAAGGCTATCCCGAAGCCGAGGCGGTCACCAACGCCGAGCTGCTGGAGCTGCCGGTCGATGTGCTCATTCCCGCGGCCATTGAAAACCAGATCACCAGCAGCAATGCCGGACAGATCCAGGCCCGCATCGTGGCCGAGCTGGCCAACGGGCCGACGACGCCGGAAGCCGACCGGATATTGACGGCCAACGATGTCTACATCATTCCCGACTTCCTCTGCAATGCGGGTGGTGTGACCGTCTCCTACTTCGAGATGGTCCAGAACGCCTACCAGTTCTACTGGACCGAAGACCTGGTGCAGCAGCGGCTGGACGAGAAGATGACGACCGCGTTCTTGGCCGTGCATGAGATGGCGGCCTCGACCAAACAGCAGAACCGAACGGCCGCCTATTTGGTGTCGATCAATCGCGTCGCAGAGGCAGTCCGCCTGCGAGGTTGGGTCTAGAGTGTGTTGCCATGTCAGTGGTACGGTGCGAGACAGAAGAAGATGACTTGCGCAGAGGCGTAGGGACGCGGTGGAAGAGGGAATCGCACTGTCAAGTACCCCGCTTGTGAAGACTACTGTCTGAGGAGATTCACGGATCACAGGCGGCGGACAACATCATGAGAGCGGTGTGGATGCGGCGGCGGTTTTCGCAATGGATCTGCAGCGGGATAGACAGTCTGCTGATTGAATGTGATGGTTTTCCCAAGTTAGCAGCATGTCGACTGAAAAGATATGGTCCGATGTTGAGGACGTCTTCATGCAGCGTTGTTGCAAGATCGCGATTTTTCCGTTTGATATCGGTCGAGAGGAGAGGAGAACAGTGATGACAATCGAAAACAACAAGGCAGTCGCCCATCGGATGATAGACGAGGTCTTTAACCATGGAAATATGAGCCTGGCTGACGAACTGCTCTCGCCAGACTATATCGAACATGACGAACTTCCTCCAGGCGTACCGGCAGGGCGAGAGGGCCTCAAAGAGACCATTTTGATGATGCGTGCCGGCTTCCCCGACTTCGCCGCCACGATTGAGGACATCGTGGCTGAAGATGATAAGATCGCCCAGCGCATAACGTGGACGGGTACGCACACAGGCGATTTTATGGGCATTCAGGCAACCGGAAAGTCCGTGTCCATTCAAGTGCTGGACATTTTCCGCATGGTTGATGGTCGCATTGTAGAGCATTGGGGGTTGATGGATAGCATGAGCCTGATGCAGCAGCTTGGCATAATGCCTGAATAGTTTCCTTGTCAAACAACCAATCTTTGAAAACCGTGCTAATGGCATATTGTTCTGCCAAATCTGTCAGCCGCTCACCGGCCTACACTTTGCTGATAATCTCTTCCTTGATTTCTCTTGCTATCCGACGGCGCATTCGACACCCTTTTGATTGATTATTGTTGAGGCCACTATTGGACCGATATTGCACCACCTTCCTCTTGACATGAAAGGCAGATTAGCGTATTGTCATAACATGCGTGAATAGGACGTGTTTCCGCCCGCGCATGGCTTTTTTACATCACTTTATCTTCGCTAGGAGGAAGACATGTCTGTTAGACAAGCGGTAAAAATGCGTGCTGTTCCCTGGTGGCTGCTGCTGCTGGAGGGCATCGCGCTCATTATTCTTGGTATTCTGTTCCTGACCAACCCGGGATCGACATCCCTGGCCGTGGTCACTGTCCTCGGTTTGTACTGGTTGATCTCCGGTATCCTGGGCATCATCGGTATCTTCCTGAACAGTCACAACTGGTTCTGGAAGCTGATTCTCGGCATTGTCGGGATTATCGCCGGTATCTTGATCCTGCAGCATCCGTTGACCAGCACGGTCGTCGTTGGTTCGGCGCTCGTCCTGTGGATGGGTATTCTGGGTCTGATTATCGGTATCATGAACATCATCCGCGCCTTCACGGGTGAAGGGTGGGGCGTGGGTATCCTCGGTGTCATCAGCGCCATCCTGGGTATCGTCCTGTTGGCCAACTTCTGGGGCGTGACATTCTCGCTGCCGTGGACGTTGGGTATTCTCTCCCTGATCGGTGGTTTCATTACGATCATCAACTCGTTCCGGGCACGCGGTATCCAGAAGGATATGGAAGCGGGCACCGATGAGTTGACCAATAAGATGAACGCCGCCTCGACCCAGATGGACGCAGCAGCCACCCGCGCTGCTACGGCTGTCAGCGGCGCAGCCAGTGGCGCTGGCGCAGCCGCAGCGGCCGCCGGTGCAGCCGGCGTGGCCGCAGCAAGCCGTGCTGGCAATGCAACTGTTGACGCGGCTGGCGATGTGGCTGATGCCGCCGGTGACGCCGTGGGCGCTACCGTCGATGCGGCTGGCGACGTCGCCTCTGACGCAGCCGATGCTGTCAGCGGCGCAGTGGACGCGACTGTCGACGCGGCTGGCGATGCGGCCGACGCTGTTGGCGACGCTCTGACCGGAACCCGCGCCGCGGCAATGGCTGGCGCTGTCAACTACAAGGACGCCGATCTCGAAGCCATCCAGCGTTGGGCCAAGGACAAGGGAATTACGCAGGCGGACCTGGACAAGTTCATGGCCTCCCCCTACGCCGACCTGCTCGCTCGCGGCAAGACGCCGCAAGAGCGTGCTGCGCTGGCGGCGGAGATGGGTGTGGACACCAGCACCGTGTTGGAATGGTTGAACCGCCTCGATCTGGAGCGCGTGAAGGGCATCGGCCCCGTCTACGCCAACCTGCTGGAGCAGGCTGGTGTGGATACGGTCAAGGAACTGGCCCAGCGTAATCCTGCTAATCTGCAGGCCAAGCTGGAAGAGGTCAATGCGACCGCCGGTCTGACGGAGCGCGTCCCGACCGAAGCTGAAGTCACCGAGTGGATTAACCAGGCCAAGGATATGCCGCGCGGTCTGGAGTACTAGACCCGCAGTTTCCGGGCAGCCGGAAAACAACCTGAAAGGTCAGAAGGCCGGGCGTTCGCGCCCGGTCTTTTTTGTTGGCTGATGCTTGCCCTACGCCTGCCCTCTTGCCGGGCTACATGGCGTCTGAACGTGGAACTTTCGGGCCGGTTACAACGTTATAGATAGTGAAAATGACTCAACTATCTGATCAACCCACAACGTTTCATCCGCGTCCGGCTGGCGAGCCGACGCAATGGTATCCCGCGCCCCAACCGGCGCGCCGTCGTTCGTTCGTCTGGCGCGTCCTGCTGGCGTCTTTCGTCCTGCTGCTGGCAGCCGTTCTGGGCGGCGCAGCCGGCGGCGTCACCTGGCTGGTGGCGGGCGAGACGATCCTGCCCGGCGTGTCGGCGCTGGGTCAGCCGCTGGGCGGGCTGACCGAGAGCGAAGCCGCGTCCGCGCTGGACCCGGCCTGGGCGGCCCGCCGGGTGACGCTCAGCAGCGACGACGGCATCTGGAGTGTCAGCCCCGCCGTGCTGGGGATGGTGCTGGACGCACCCGCCACAGCGGCCACTGCCTACGATGCAGGCCGCTCGCTGGAGCCGTGGCTGGCGCTGCCCCGTTCCGGTGTGGCTGCGCTGGCCGTGCCGCCGGTCTGGACCTATGACGCGGGCCTGGCCGAGCAAGCCCTGAACGAGCTGGCTCCGACGCTGGCCATTGAGCCGCAGAACGCGGCCGTTCGCATTGCGGCCGGGCGGGCCGAGACGGTGGCGCCGGTCGACGGCCGTATGCTCGATGTGCCCGCCACCATCGCCACACTGTCGGCCGATCCCACCGCTGTCTTGCTCTCCGGTCGCCTGCCGCTGGTCGTCCGGCCCGTCCCCGCCGCCGTGGTGGATGTGTCGGCCGCTGTGGCCGAAGCGAACCGGCTGCTGTCCACGACCGTAACCCTGCGTGCCCACGATCCCGTCAGCGGCGATACGGCGCTGGTAGCGGTCGGCCCGGCCGAGTGGAGCCGCTGGCTGTCGCTGACGGTTGACCCGCTGGACGGCCGTACCCTGCGCTGGGTGGAAGACGGCCGCGCGGCAGAAAGCTTCCTTGATGATCTGGCGGCCACAACCTGGGGCGACGGTCGCTATTTGGACCAGACAACCACCATCGCGGCGCTGCAAACGGCCATCATGGACCAGACGGCAGAGCTGCCGGTGCGCGTCTACCACGCCCCGCGCCAGCATCTGGTCGCCGCCGGCGAAACGCTGTCGAGCATCGGCCGGGCGTATGGCATTCCCTACCCGTGGCTGCAAGAGGCCAATCCCGGCGTCGACAATCTGGCGGTCGGCCAACTGCTGGCCATTCCCTCGCCCGATGTCATGCTGCCGCTGCCGGTAGTGGAGAGTAAGCGCGTGGTTGTCGACCTGAGCGACCAGCGGACGTTCGTCTATGAGAATGGGGCGCTGCTGTGGGATTGGCCCGCCAGCACCGGCATCGACAGCAGCCCGACCGCACCCGGCATCTTCCAGATTCAGAGCCACGACCCCAACGCCTACGCCAGCATCTGGGATCTGTGGATGCCGTCATTCATGGGCATTTACCGCCCCGTGCCGTCATCCGATTTCATGAATGGCTTCCACGGCTTCCCGACCCGCGGCAGCTCCCAACTGCTCTGGACCGGCGATCTCGGCCGCCAGGTGACGTATGGCTGTGTACTGCTCAGCAGCGAGAACGCCCAAACGCTCTTCGACTGGGCCGAGGCGGGGGTGGTGGTGGAAGTCCGGCCGTAGCAAGCCAGACCTCTGACGTCCTGATATCGTCCGAGGTCTCAAACCGGCGGTCGGTGTTGTATGGTACAATGCCGGGCACTTATGACATTTCCCAGTTGGCCCGTAGGCACAGTCACTTTTCTGTTCACCGACATCGAAAATAGCACCGTCTTGTGGGAGCGCTTTCCGGAGCAAATGAAAGCGGCACTCTCGACTCACGATGCAGCGATGCGGGCCTCCGTCGAAGCACATGGTGGGCTGGTCGTCAAGACAACCGGCGATGGCATCCATGCAGTCTTTGCCAGAGCCCCCGACGCGGTCGCTGCAGCGCTGGCGGCCCAGATAGCGATGATTCCCACACCCACACCTCAGAGGTCTTCAAAGACCTCTGAGGTGTCCGGCGACACACTGCCCCAGCTCCGCATCCGCGCCGGTCTCCACACCGGCGACGCCCAACTGCGCGACGGCGACTACTATGGGTCGGCCGTCAACCGGGCGGCGCGCATCATGTCGATCGGCCACGGGGAACAGATCCTCATGTCGGCCGTGACAGCAGCTTTGCTCGACGGCCGTCTACCAGAAGACAGTTCGCTGCGCGACCTCGGCGAGCATCGTCTGCGTGGCCTCAACCGGCCGGAGCGTGTCTTCCAGCTGGTGTCACCCGACCTGCCCGACGCCTTTCCACCTCTACGCGTCGACGAACGCTTGCCGGGAAATCTGCCGGACCAGCTAACCAGCTTCATCGGCCGCGAAGCCGAGCTTGCGGACGTGAAGGAGCACCTGCATCAGGCGCGGCTGCTGACGGTGACCGGGCCGGGCGGCACAGGCAAGACGCGTCTGTCGCTGCAGGTGGGCCACGATCTTCTGCCCGCCTATCGGCATGGCGTCTGGTTTGTTGAGCTGGCCCCGCTAGCCGACGCGGATCTCGTCCCTCAAACCGTGGCATCGTTATGGGAGTTGAGCGGCAGCCCGTTCACCACCCTGGAGGAGCAGCTGACTGACTACCTCCGCGCCAAGGAGATGTTGCTGATTTTGGACAACTGCGAACATCTGGTGGCGGCTTGCGCCGATCTGGCTGCCAGTTTGCTGCCAGACGCGCCGGGGCTGACGATTCTGGCCAGCAGCCGCGAAGGGCTGGGGGTGCCGGGAGAGATGACGTTCCATCTGCCTGCGCTGAGTGTGCCACCGCGAGACATTACAACAGCAGACGCCCTGCGAGGCTATGAGGCGGTTCAGCTGTTTGTGGAACGTGCCCAGTCTGCCCGCTCCGGATTTGCGATGACGGACCAGAACGCGCAGGCGATCGGTCAGATCGTCCGGCGGCTGGACGGCATTCCGCTGGCCATTGAATTGGCGGCCGCCCGGACGAAGCTCATGCCCCCGGCCCAACTCGCCTCCCACCTGGACGACCGCTTCCGGTTGTTGACCGGCGGTAGCCGCACTGCCTTGCCCCGGCAGCAAACGCTGCGAGCGCTCATCGACTGGAGCTATGATCTGCTGGACCCGGCTGAACAATGGTTCTTCCGACAGCTAGGCGTCTTTGCCGGGGGCTGGACGTTCGAGGCGGCCGAGGCACTGGTCGCCGCTGGACCGCCCTCAGAGGTCTTTGAGACCTCTGAGGTTATCGACGTGTTTGATCTACTGGCCGGCCTCGTCAACAAATCTCTGATCATCATGGACGATGAAGCGGGGGAAGCGCGATTTGACTTCCTGCAGACCATTCGCCAATACGCTCGCGACAAACTCTTCGAGACGGGCGAAACGGCAGCGGCTCGAGACAGGCATCTTGACTATTTTGCCGGCAAGATCCTGGCTCTTGCGCCGATGACATCGTCCATGGACCAGGGGCTTACAACCATTGGTCTGGCTGATGCAGGTCTTCCAGCGTGGGCAGACGGGTTGCGCCCGGACCTTGACAACATCCGCGCTGCGCTGGAGTGGGCGGTTGAGACAGATCCAGAACGCGCGCTCGCTCTGGCCATGGACATGGCTGCGTACTTCCAGATTGATTGGCGGGACGAAGAGGGAAACGAATGGATCGAAGCATCGCTGGCAGAGCTCGGTCCAATTCCGCCGCCAGACGATGCGGACGCAGCGCGGCTTAACGCCCTGTACATGAACGGATTGATCTTACAAGCTTACTTGCTTGGCAAGAGCGGTGAGCAGCAGCGTGGCTATGATAAGGTGCTAAAGGCGATCGCTATGGCACGCCGCCTGGGTCCCTCATTTGAGCGCGAGTTGGCTACAGGCTTGATCACCAGTCTTCGCACAGGAGCCGCCGTTGGGGCGCCTGACGTATTGGATAATGCAGTTGAAGCCGACCGCCTTTTCGACAAGTACAATATGCCGCTGGGCAGGATATCGCCGCTGACAGCCGTCGCCTTTGCCCACTTAATGAAAGGTGATGTTGAGAAGGCAAACAGTATCCTTACTCAGGTTCGGGAACTGCTGGACGCAGAGAGCAATCCCATTTTTTTCGCTCTGGCCATTCTACCTGTGTCGAGATTGGCAGAAGCCTTACAGAGGCCGGAAGAGGCACGGGCCTTGATGACAAGAGGCCTGGAAATCGCGCGAATCCATCAACTCGGCGGCTGGAGTGCAATCGTTCTTGAGAGCGACCTGGCTCATCTTGAGCGACGACAGGACAACCTGGATGTAGCAGAGAGTGCCTATCGTCAGACGATTCCCGTGTGGCTGGAGATAGGCAACCGTCCGGCCATCGCCAACCAGTTGGAATCATTCGGTATGCTGGAACGACAACGCGGCCGTCTGGAGCGAGCGGCCACGCTCCTGGGCGCGGCCGAAGCGCTGCGCGACAGCATCGATTCGCACATGACGCCGCAGGAACGAGTCGAGTATGATCATCAGCTCGCTGCGCTGCAAGCGGCGATGGACCCAACCGAGCTGGCGGCCGCCTGGCAGACCGGTCGCGATCTGGAGATGGAGGCAGCGGTCGAGTTTGCGTTGGGTCGCTAGCCTCCGGCTTGCGCCCGGTCAGCCTTCGACGGTATATCGTCCCTGGTTGCTGGCCCGTGTAAACAGCACCACAGGCGAGCTTGCTCGCTGCCGGCGATAAAGCGAGGTTTCTCATGCAGTACGTCCCCACTTTCATGCGCCGCCGGTTCATCGAGTTGCAGCCCGACAAAGATGAACTCGTGATGGAACAGCAGCTGGTGACGCTGTTTCCTACCGCCTTTGCTATTCTGACCAGTGCGCTGCAGGCGCTTCTCTTCTATGTGGCGGGTGTGCCGGCGCTGGCCCTGGCCTCTCTGGTGATGGCAATCTGGATGGCGGGCTGCTATACAGCGGCTTTTATGCGGCCACAACTGACCGAAATCGCTGTGGTTGGCGTGGGCGTGGGTTTAATTGCCTGCAACTTCTACATGCATGCCGCAGCCGGTGGCTTCAGCTCCGGTATCTGGCCCCTGGCCTGGCTGATGCTTATGCCGCTTGTCATCTACTTTTCCGCCGGTCAGCGCGAGGGAGCCTTTGTTCTTGCTCTGAGTCTTGTGGCCATCACAATTGCGACCCTGCTGGACAGCACGTTCGCCCAATCTCCGCTCTTCATTCCGCACTGGATGTTGCTGCTCTATAACTTCCACGTTATCAGCGTGATTACGATCATAAGCTTCGTGTGGGCCAAGTTCCTGATCGATCAGCTGGATGCCGCCCGCGGCCAAACCGACGCGCTCCTGCTCAACATCCTGCCCGCGCCGATTGCCACGCGCCTCAAGCACGGCGAAGCGATCATCGCCGACCAATGCGACGCCGCTACCATCCTGTTCGCCGACATCGTCGACTTCACGACGATGAGCGCAGACGCGGATCCGGTTGATGTTGTCGCCAAACTGAACGACGTCTTCTCCAGTTTTGACGAGTTGGCCGCCAAACATGGGCTGGAGAAGATCAAGACCATCGGCGACGCTTACATGGTAGCCGGGGGGTTGCCAGAGCCGCGAGCTGACCACGTAGCGGCCGTCGCGGCGTTCGCCATCGACATGCTGGAGGCAACGAAGCAGCACCAGTCGTGGACCGGCGAGCCGATCGGCCTGCGCGTGGGCATCAACACCGGCCCGGTCGTAGCCGGGGTCATTGGCCAGCAGAAGTTTATCTATGATCTGTGGGGCGATGCGGTGAACGTGGCCAGCCGGATGGAGTCGAATGGATTGGTCAATGTCATACAAGTCACCGAGGCGGTCAGGCAGGCTCTTGACGACCAATATGCTTTTGAGAAGCGCGAGCCGATCTACATTAAGGGAAAGGGCATGATGGTCACCTACTTGCTGCAGCCCGGTGGGTAGAGCGGACTTATGCGCAAGTGTTTTATCAGGTGGTCTCTTCGGTCGGCTCGTCGGCCGGCCCGTGGAGCGCCCGGAACAACTCAGTGGCGTCTTGCTCCACCACAAAGGCGCTCACGACATCACCAACGCGAAAGACCGTGTCACCGTGGGGAATGATGACGGTGTCGTCTCGCCGGATAGCCACCAGCACGCAATCCTTGGGCATCCGGGGCGCGACCTCAGCCACTGTTTGACCGATGATGCTGTCGCCTTCGACCAGCACAATATCGATGTATTCCGTGCCCCTGCGCTGTTCCGGCTGTTTCCCCGCTTCGGCCGCCACTTCAACCTCTTGCTCCTGCTCTGAACGGCGGGCCAGCGCCAGATGGTATGCGTTGGTGATCGCCTGCCGCCGAATCAGCCCCAGCGCTTCGTATGGATCAGCGCGGGAAACGACCGGCAGGCGGCCCAGGTCGCGCGAACTCATGCGGGCCAGCGCATCCCCCATCGTTTCGTCCGGATAGGCGACAGTCAGATGAGGCCATGTCGTGGCGATGTCGGCCACGGGGGTTGACCGGGGCAGCTTGTTCGCCACGGCCCGGTCCAGATCGGTCAGGGTCACGACTCCCCACAGCTTGCTATGCTCATCGAGGACCATCAGCCCATGATGGCGCGTATGGGCAAACAGGTCCGACAGTTCATCCAGCGTCAGATTCATGCTGACGCTTTCATAATCATAGGCCATCACTTCTTCGACGTTGACGCTCTGCAAGATGTCGACGTCCCGCCCACGTGAAAGCCGGATGCCGCGCTTGCGCAGCTTGAGTGTGTAGATGGACTCACCATGCATCAGGCGCTGGGAGACGCCGGTGGCGATGACGACGGTCAGCATGAGGGGCAGGATGATGCGATAGTCACCGGTCAGCTCGAACAGCATGATGACGGCCGTAATGGGGGCGTGGGCGCTGGCAGCGAAAACGGCCGCCATGCCAACGAGGGCGTAGGCCCCTGCCGGGGCGCTGACGCCGGGGAAGATCTGGTCAATGCCCAGCTCAAACGCCGCACCCAGCATGGCACCCATGAACAGCGACGGGGCAAAGACGCCGCCGGAGCCGCCGGAGCCGAGCGTCAGCACCGTCGCCAGAATCTTGGCGATGAGCAGGAGAACGGCCGTGCCAAATAGAAACTGGTTAGCCAGCGCCGCTTCGATCACCTCAAAGCCCACACCAAACACCTGCGGCACGCGTTCCCAGGTGACGGGTTGGGTCAGCCGGATGAGCGGGTAGGCGAAGGCTAGCACGCCCAGCAGCGCCCCGCCTATCGCCGGCTGGAACCATTCCGGGATGAAGGTCGCGTTTTCGAAGACATCTTCCGCCCAGTACAGTAAGCGCGTGAAGCCGACGCCGACAAACGCCGCCAGCAGGCCCAGAACGGGATAGAACAAGAACTCCCACAGCGAATTGATGCCGTATTCGAACGGGATGCGGAAGGCAGGTGTATCGCCAAAGGTAACACGGCCAATGACGCTGGCGGCGACGGCGGCGACGACCACACTGCTGAAGTAGCGCACGCTGAAGCGGCCCAGAATCACTTCCAGGGCGAAGATCACCCCGGCAATGGGGGCGTTGAACGCCGCAGCGATGCCCGCCGCTGCGCCGCAGGCAACCAGATTGCTGATCCGGTCGTTGGAGAGCTTGAGAAGTTGGCCCATTGAGGAGCCGATGCCGGCGCCAATCTGGACGATTGGCCCTTCGCGCCCGGCTGAACCGCCCGTGCCGATGGTCAGCGCCGAAGCGATCGATTTGACGACCGCCACGATGGGGCGAATACGGCCGCCGCGCAGCGCCACAGCCGCCATCACTTCCGGCACGCCATGCCCTTTGGCTTCACGGGCGAAGGTGTAGGTGAGCAAGCCGACCAGCAGACCGCCTACCGCGGGCACGATGACAATGTACGTTTTGCCCAGGCCGCTGGTGACCTCAGGGAACCATTCGTAGCCAACCCAGGCCACGCCTTCGATGAGGTAGGCCAGGATGATCGCTCCGGTGCCGGTCAGGATACCAACGATGAGGGCGGTGGCGAGGACAATGATTTCGGGTTGCACCTGTACTCGGTCCAACCACTTTCCCAACGTGTCGGGAATAAACGATAGACGGCTCGTGTTTACCTCTCCAATGTAGTCTGCGACGGCGTGATCAGGATAGACCACGGCGGCGCGACTCTGGTGCGGCGCGGCAAGGATATGCTCTCGGGGAAATGCGAGCGGGTAGATTGCCTAGCGTCGTACGCTGTCAATGCGGCATGATTATACCGTCTGGCTGGAATGGCACAACGCGACCTGCATCTGCCGGGCCGAAAGCACAGCCCGATGACCCGCTCGGGTTCGTAAAGTGCGAACCAACCGACGTCCCAGGCAAAGGGGTGATGGCTACGTATTTGATGAAGCCAGTGCCACACCCGGACCTCTGAGGTTTTCAAAACCTCAGAGGTCTACTATCATAGGCCCATGACAGACAAAGTCGTCGCGCCCTACGGTTCCTGGACATCTCCTATCACAACGGATCTCGATGCTTGCCGGTTCGGTCGGCCTGGGCCATCTGCAGCTTGACGGCGAGGCCATCTACTGGACAGAAGGACGGCCGCTCGACGGCGGGCGCAACACCATCGTGCGCTGGACCGCCGGCGACGGCGTCCACGACCTGACTCAGCCACCCTTCAACGCCCGCACCCGCGTTCATGAGTACGGCGGTGGGGCGATGACGGTCCACGACGGCGTCATCTACGTCACCAACGATGCTGACCAGAGAATTTACCGGCTGCATCCCGGCGGTACACCTGAGCCGCTGACCCAGGAAGCGCCGCTGCGCTACGCCGACATGGTCGTTCGACGCCGGGCGAGACCGTCTCATCTGCATCCGCGAGGACCATCGCGGCGAGGGTGAACCGGTCAATGCACTGGTGGCTGTGCCACTGAACGGCGGCGATCAGGTGGTGTTGGCCGAGGGGCACGACTTCTACGCTTCGCCTGCGCTCAGCCCCGACGGCCGCCGGCTGGCCTGGCTGACGTGGGATCATCCCGACATGCCATGGGACGGCACGACGCTGTGGCTGGCGGAGATTCAGGCAGATGGCAGGCTCCTGGATCCCGCACAAGTTGCCGGAGGGCGGACCGAGTCCATCTTCCAACCGGCCTGGTCACCCGACGGCGTGCTCCATTTCACCTCGGACAGGACGGACTGGTGGAACCTCTATCGCTGCGAGGACGGCCAGGCGACGGCGCTCTACCCGATGGAGGCGGAGTTCGGCATGCCGCAATGGGTGTTTGGCCTGAAGAGCATACGGCTTTGAGTCGGCCACGTCGATCATCTGCGCCTACACACAAGACGGACGGGTGACAATGGCCCGGCTGGACACAACCGCGGGCACATTGACACCGCTCGATCTGCCGGACAGCCTCATCTACCCCTCCTACGGCCAGCTCCAGGTCGGCGACGGCGTGCTGGCCTACATTGGCGCGTCACCCACCCACAGCCCGGCGGTCATTCGCGTCGATCTGGCGACCGACCAGCCGCAGGTCGCTGCGCGAGTCGAGCAGCATTACTCTCGATGAAGAAGATTTTTCGACAGCGCTGCTGGTGTCGTTCCCGACCGCAGACGACCAGTCCGCCCACGGCTTCTATTACCGACCACAGAACGCCCGCTACACCGGGCCGGACGACGAACGCCCGCCGCTCATCGTGACCATCCACGGCGGACCGACGTCGGGAGTCAACGACTACCTGAGCCTGGGCCAGCAGTACTGGACCAGCCGCGGCTTTGCGGTGCTGGACGTGATCTACGGCGGCAGCACCGGCTTTGGCCGTCCCTATCGCCAGCGGCTGAATGGCCGCTGGGGCATCGTCGACGTCGACGACTGCCGCAACGGAGCGCGGTATCTGGTGGAGCAGGGGCTGGTCGACGGCGAGCGGTTGGCCATTCGCGGCGGCAGCGCGGGCGGCTACACCACGCTGGCGGCTATCACCTTCCACGACGACTTCCAGGCGGCCGCCAGCCACTACGGCGTCAGCGACGCTGAGGCGCTGGCCCAGGAGACGCACAAGTTCGAGTCCCGCTACCTCGATTCGCTTATCGGCCCCTACCCGGAGATGCGCGAGCGGTACATCGAGCGCTCGCCCATCCACTTCGCTGACCAGATCAGCGCCGCGCTGATTCTGTTCCAGGGGTTGGAAGACAAGGTGGTTCCCCCCGCCCAGTCGGAAGCGATGTTCATCGCCGCCCGCAACAAGGAACTGCCCGTCGCCTATGTCACCTTTGAGGGCGAGCAGCACGGCTTCCGCAAAGCGGAGTCGATTAAGCGGGCACTGGAGGGCGAGTTGTACTTTTACGGCCGCATTTTCGCCTTCGACCCGGCCGACGTCATCGAACCGGTCTCAATTGAGAACTTAAACGAATGAGCTTTATCAGTTTTGTCCTCCGCCGCGCTGCCCGGCATTGGCAGATGTTGTTGACACTCGGTCTGGGCGTGCTGATCGCCACGGCGCTGCTGGCCAGCAGCCCGGTCCTGGTCAACACGGTCGTCGAGTTCGGGCTGCGACGGGCGATGCTCGCAAGCGATCCGCTGGCGGGAAACCTCCAGCTTCGCGCGTTTGATCGCACCGACGACGCGGATTTCGCCACCACCAACGCCCAGGTGCAGACGGCCGTCATCGGTCGCCTCGGCCCCCATCTCGACCAGATCGTGCCGTCGGTCGGTGCGCGCTGGCTGTTCCCGTGGGTCGATGGCATCGTCCAGGGCGAGGAGCGCATCAACCCGCGCTTCTACGGCAGCGACGACGATTTTCGCAGCCGGTCAGACCTGGTAGCCGGTGTGTGGCCGGAGGAGATGGCCCCCGACGCCGCCAGCTACGTCGTGGCGGCCATTGGCGAGGAGCTGGCCGAGGCGTACGGACTGGCGCCGGGCGACATCCTTCCGCTTTCGCTGACCCGCGACGAGGCGGCGCCAAGCTACGGTCTGCAAGTCAGCGGCATCGTCCGCGCCCAGGACCCGCGCGATCCGTTCTGGATGGGCGAGTTCAGCCCGCTGCGGTCGCAGACCGACGAGCGCTTCGCCGCCCAGTATGCGGCGCTTGTCCCTCAGGCCACATTCTTCGAAATGTCGACCGCCCTGTTCCCCGACATGCCCTCGGAGCTGAACTGGAACGTACTGCTCGATCCGGCCACGATGACAACCGCTGACATTGAACCGGTGCAGGCCCAACTACAGCTGCTGGCCGAAGATTTGCGTGGCGGGTCGCCGCCGGTGACGATGACCACGCGCCTGAACGACGTGCTGGCCAGCTTTGCCGCCCAATCGACGGCCGTCCGTGCGCCGCTCTACTTCCTGACGGCCGAAGTGGTGCTGCTGGCGCTCTACTACGTCGTCATGGTCTCGTCCCTGTCGGTGCGCCAGGTGGAGCGGGAGTTCGCCGTGCTGCAAAGTCGGGGCGGCTCCGGACAGCAGATATTCCGCCTGCAGGCGGCCGAAGCGGGGCTGGTGGCGCTGGTGGCGTTTATCGCCGGGCCGCTGCTGGGCACGGCGCTGGTGCGGGCATTGACCACGTTCGGGCCGCTGGCCGACGTCAGTGAGGCGGGCTGGCCGTTGACGCTGCCACAACTGGCGTGGGTGGCGGCGGCCGTCGGCGCGGTGGCCTGTCTGGCCGCGCTGCTGCTGCCCGTCGGCCCGGCCATCAACCGCAGCATCGTCAGCTACCAGCAGGAAGCAGCCCGCAGCACCAGGAAGCCACTGTGGCAGCGGGCCTATCTCGATGTCATCATTCTCGTCATCGGGCTGGTGCTGTTGTGGCGCTTACAGCTCTATGGCGGCATTGTCGGCGGGGGCGGCTCCGGCCCACAGGTCGACTGGCTGCTGCTGCTCTCCCCGCTCGCCTTGCTCATTGGCGCGGGAACCATTCTGCTGCGTGTCTTTCCCATCGTCCTGAATGGGCTGGCCAATCTGGCCGGGCGCGGGCGCGGGCTGCCCGCCTCGCTGGCGCTCTCCCAGGCGGCGCGCAACCCCACCCACGTCGCCCGCCTCGTGCTGCTGCTGACGCTGGCCATCGCCCTGGGCATCCTGACCACCGGCATCAACGCCACGCTCGACGCCAGCGAAGAAGAGCGCTCGCTCTACACCGCAGGCAGTGATGTGCGCCTGATCTCCAGCCGCGGCCTGTCAGAGTCGGATGTGGCGGCTGTAGAAGGCGCGTCGGGCAGTTCGACGGTGCTGCGTACGGAAGGATCGCTGTCGATCGGCCGCGCTTACTTGCAGTTCGACGCGCTGGGCATCGATCCGGCGACGTTCGCGCCGCTGACCAGCTACCGCGACGACTTCTCCACCCAGCCGATGGATGACCTGCTGGCCGAGCTGGTGCGGGATGTGCCGGTGACCGAGTCGACGGTTGCGCTGCCGGGCCAGCCGAGTGAGCTCAGCTTCTGGGTCTGGTCCGCGCCGGACGGAGAAGCCCCCTCACAGTTCTCGATTCCATTTGGCGAGAGTGACCTCGAACGCTTTGGGCTGCGCGTCAAGCTGATTTCAGCATTGGGTGAGGCGATCTCGGTCAGCCTGGAGCCAAACGTGACGACAGACGGGTATCCGCCCGACGGCTGGCGGCGTTTTTCTTCCGGGCTGCCGGTCCTGTCGGCCGAAAGCTATCCGCTGGTGATCGAATCGGTGATCATGACCAATCGCGCCCGCTCGGCAACGCGGCGGCTTCACGCGCCGGCTGAGCAATGACATGAGTCTGGCCATTGACGAGATTTCTGTGACGGACGCGACCACCGGCCAATCTCTCATTGCCGAAGATGTCGAACGGGAACTGGCGACGCTCAATCCCGAAGCGACGGCCGTTGCCAGGTTTGCGGCGGACCAGGTGCGAGACGGTGCAGGAAGTCTGGCGCTTGACATCGGCTTCAGAGCCAGTGACGGGTTGGTGCTGCGCAGCGCCCCAATCGATCTATCGCTTTATCAACCGCTCCCCGCGCTGGTCAGCCCGCTCTTCCTGGCCGCCACAGACACTAGCGTGGGCGAGACGATCAATCTATCGATCAATTCGCGCCCCGTCAGCGTCTATCTGGCGGGGCAGGTCGACTACTTCCCCACGCTCTACAACGACCAGAACGCGGGCTTCCTGGTCACCAACCGGGACGCGCTGCTGGGATTGCTCAACCTGCTCTCTGGCCCGGCAGTCAACGTCAACGAGGCGCTGCTGGCGGCCGAAGAAGGCGTGGCGGTGGAAACGCTGTCCACGACGGCCGCCGGTTCTGTCTCCGGCCTGTCGCAGGTGCTCGAAGCGGACGCCATTCGCCGCACCATCAAGGCCGACCCGATGGGGCTGGGGCTGCGCAGCGTGACGCTGTTCGGCTACGTCATGACGGCGATGCTGGCCCTGATCGGCTTCGCCACCTACTTCTACTTCAGCGCCCGGCAGCGCGAGTCGATGTACGGCGTGCTGCGTTCCATCGGCATGTCGCCGGGCCAGCTCTACGGCGTGCTGGTGCTGGAGCAGGTCGTTCTGATCATCGCCGGAGTGACCATCGGCACCTTCCTCGGCCTGCTGCTCAACCAGATCACGCTGCCCGGTCTGCCCATCACCTTCGGCGACCGCCCGCCGACGCCACCGTTTATCGCCCAGAACGACTGGGCGGCCGTCGGCCGGATCTATCTAACATTGGGCGTCGCCTTCCTGCTCTCGCTCGGCGCAGCCACGCTGCTGCTCTGGCGCACGAACCTGCACCGGGCGCTGCGGGTGGGGGAAGAGTAACGTACGAAATCCGAGACCTCTGAGGTCTGAGGGGAGCAACGTCACCATGATAAAAAACATGCCTATCGCCGAAGCCGTTGTCCTGCGCGACCTCGTCACGTACCAACCCGGCCAGGTCGTCAGCCGCACGCTGGCCCAAAACGACCAGACCAGCCTGACGCTGTTCGCCTTCCCCGCAGGTGAGGGGCTAAGCGCCCACACGACCCCGGCCGATGCGGTCGTGCTCATCCTCGACGGCCGCGCGGCCATCACCATTGGCGACGACGCGATGACGCTGGGCGAAGGCGAGACGGTAGTCATGCCCGCCAACGTGCCCCACGCGCTCGACGCGGTTGAACCGTTCAAGATGCTGTTGATTATCGTCAAAGACACTGACTGACCCGTCCGTCCACATCACCGCCATCCACCGGCAATCCCACCGCTCAGCAGGCGCTCTTTTGCCACGCTTCCGGCGTCGACAGCCTCGCATGTCGAGGCTATACTGAGCATCGCCTCGTTAGCCACGCAGGAGCAATACAACATGTCGAATACGTCCGAAATGTCTGACCTGAAAGCAGCGATCTCTGCCCTGGAAGCTCAGCGACCGATTCTGGGCGACGCCGTCGTCGAGGCCGCGCTGGGTCCCATGCGCGAGAAGCTGGCCGCGCTCGAGGAGAGCGCTGCGCCCGAACAGCAGCGCAAGCAAGTGACCGTCCTGTTTGGCGACGTGGTCGGCTTCACCGCGCTCTCCGAAACGATGGACGCCGAACTCATCACCGGCCTGATGAACCAGGTCTGGACGGCGCTCGACGCCGTCATCCTCGACCACGGCGGCCACATCGACAAGCATATCGGCGACGCTGTCATGGCGTTGTGGGGTGTCGACGCCGCCCGCGAAGACGACCCAGAGCAGGCCATCCGGGCGGCGCTGGCCATGCAGGCGGCGCTGACAGCATTCTGCCACACCTCCGGTGCGACGCCACTGGCGCTGTCGATGCGGATCGGCATTCACACGGGGCCGGTGCTGCTGGGGCAGGTGGGCAGCACGCAGGAGTTCACGGCGATGGGCGACACGGTCAATCTGGCCAGCCGCCTGGAGACGGCCGCTGAGGTCGGCACGGTGCTCATCTCCCACGCCACCTACGCTCAGGTGCGCGGTATCTTCGACGTCGACCCGCTGGAGCCGCTGACCGTGAAGGGTAAGACCGACCCGGTGGAGGTCTACAAGGTCAAGCAAGCCAAGCCGCGCGCCTTCCGGCTGCACACGCGGGGCGTCGAGGGCGTGGAGACGCGCATGATTGGCCGGGACGCCGAATTGATGATGATGCAGCAGACGTACTACGATGCGGCCGAAGAAGGCGAAACCCGTTTGATGCTTGTCGTGGGCGAGGCGGGCGTGGGCAAGTCCCGGCTGCTTTACGAGTTCGACAACTGGCTCGAGCTATTGCCGACCCCCGTCACCTACTACAAAGGCCGTGCCACCGCCAATCTGCAATCTGTGCCCTACAGCCTGTTCCGCGACCTGTTCGCCTTTCGCTTCGACATTCGCGACAGCGACACACGGGCGGTGGCCATCGAGAAGTTCCGGGCCGGCTTTCTGAGCGCCGGGAACATCGGCACGATACCGGATGAAGGTCAGGAGACGACGGTCGCCGACCTGACGGCCGACCAGGCTGACCTCGTCGGCCACTGGATTGGGTTCGACTTCTCCCAGAGCAAGGCAGTGGGCAACCTGCTTGGCAGTTCCGACTTCGCCACCGTGGCCCGCGCTCATCTAATGCGCTACCTGCGCCACGTTACCGACGCCGACCCGGTCGTGATCCTCCTCGAAGATATCCATTGGGCCGACGACAGTTCGCTCGACCTGATTACCCAGCTGTTGCAAGCGTTACCTGAGGCCCGTCTGCTCATCGTGGGCGTGGCTCGCCCCTCCCTGTACGAACGCCGGCCGCTGTGGGGTGGCGGCGAGAGCATTCGGCGGATTGAGATGGCGCCTCTCTCGCGCCGCGCCGGGCGGGCATTGGTGGATGAAATCCTGCAGCGAGTGGACGAGGTCCCGGCAGCTTTGCGCGACACTATTGTCGACGCGGCCGAAGGCAACCCGTTCTACATTGAGGAGCTGGTCAAGATGTTCATCGAGCAGGGCGTCATCGTGCGCGGTGTGGCCGAAGACGCCGACCGCTGGCGCGTCCGGGCTGACAAACTGGCCGCAGTCAACGTTCCATCCACGCTGACCGCTCTGCTCCAGGCCCGGATCGACGGCCTGCCCCAGCTGGAGCGAGAACTGCTCCAGCGGGCGGCCGTCGTCGGGCGGCTGTTCTGGGACGGCGTGGTGGCGGAGTTGGCCCAGACGGAGCAGGCCGCCATCCAGCCGGTGCTGGAGGCGATGCGGGGTCGGGAGCTCATCTTCCAGCGCGAGCACTCCGCGTTCGCCGGCAGCGATGAGTTCGTCTTCAAGCACAACCTGCTGCGCGACGTGGCTTACGAACGGGTGCTGCTCAAGTGGCGGCAGGAGTTCCACGGCCGGGTGGCCCGCTGGCTGGAAGCGCACGCGGGCGAACGGCTGAGCGAATACCTCAGCCTCATCGCTGAGCATTATGAGCAGGCCGGAGAGAACGAGAAAGCGGCCGCCTACCTGCTGCGGGCCGGGCAGGAAGCGCTGGGGGCTAACGCCAACGCCGCGGCGCGTGACGCTTTCGAGCGGGTGGTGACTTTGCAAGCGTCGCCCGATAGCGACGATTCGCCCCTGGTGGTGGAAGCGCTGGTCGGCCTGGGCCAGGCCATCATACGATGGGGCGACTACGAGGCCGCCCGGCGTGCCTTGCAGCGGGGGCGCGACGGCGCCCGGGCGCTGGATGACCCGCGCCTGCACGCGCTGGCTTTGGTGAATCTCAGCATGTTGGCCAGCTCTCAGGGTGCCTATGCTGAGGCGCTAACCCTGGCCCAGGATGAAGCGCTGCCGCTGGCGCAGACGGTGGGCGGGGCGACCCTGGCAGACGCCCATCTGGCGGTGGGGGGCGCGCAGTGGCAGCTGGGCGATCTGTCGGCGGCGCAGCGCCAGGTTGAGCTGAGTCTGGCCCTCGCCCGCGAGGCCGGCGATACGACCCTGGAGGCAAGGGGGCTTACCATGCGGGCCATACTCAGCGGTGAGCGAGGGGAGTTTGAGGAGGCAGCCCGGCGCTTTCTGGAGCTCCTCCAATTCAGCCGCGACATCGGCGACGTCTGGTCTGAGGTGAGAACCCTGCTCAATCTGGGCGACGCTTCCTACAGGGTGGCCGACTACACCGCCGCCCGCTCCTATGGTCAGGCTGCCCTGCAAAAGGCGCGCGAGATGGATGCCAGGCAGGGGCAGGTCCTCATCTGGGGCAACCTGGCCCAGACCCATCTGAAACTGGGGGAGCCGGCGGCCGCCCAGGAAGCGCTGGGCGAAGCGCTCCGTCTGGCGGTCGAGCTGGATACGGCGCCCGACAAGCTCTTTGGCGTTCAGGTGATGGCGGAGCTGTTGGCTGCCGAGGGGGCGCGGGAGCGAGCGCTGGCCTTGCTGGCGATGGTGGCCGGCCATCCGGCGGCCGCCTTCCAGTTCCAGCAGGAGATTGAGGGTCTGCGCGATGCGTGGGAAGTGAGTGAAGTGGAGCTGGCGGAGGCGCAAGCGGCTGCGGCCGAACTGGAACTGGAGGCGGTGATTGCGGAGATTCTGGCGGAGTCCGGTGGCACAAGCGGGCAGGGACGGTAACGCCTCCATGGACCCCTCTGCTGCCCCAACCGCCCTCAACGGCATCCGCGTCCTCGACCTGTCGCGCGTCCTGGCCGGGCCGTACTGTGCCCAACTGCTGGCCGACTACGGGGCCGACGTCATCAAGGTCGAGGAACCACAGCGCGGCGACCCGACCCGGCAGTGGGGGCCGCCCTGGGTGGGCGACCCGGATGATGGCGGCCTGAGCGCCTACTACCTGACTGCTAACCGCAACAAGCGGGGGATGACGCTCAACCTGAAGACGGCCGAAGGGCAGACAATCGCCCGCCGCCTCATCGCCTCGGCCGATATCGTCCTGGAGAACTTCATGCCTGGCACGATGGCGACGCTGGGGCTGGATTACGAGACGCTGGCGGTCGAGCAGCCGGGCCTCATCTACTGCGCCATCAGCGGCTACGGCCAGACCGGCCCGAACCGCGACCGGCCGGGTTACGACTTCATCATCCAGGCCGAGGGCGGCATCATGTCGATCACCGGCCCGGCAGACGGCGCGCCGCACAAGGTCGGCGTGGCCATCGTCGATATCAGCACCGCGCTGTTCGCCACCACCGCCATCCTCGCCGCGCTCCACCACCGCACACAGACGGGCGAGGGCCAATACATCGACATGGCCCTCCACGATGCCCAGGTCGGCTGGCTGGCCAACGTGGCCCAGAACGTCTTCGCCACCGGCCAACCGCCCACCCGCCACGGCAACGCCCACCCCAACATTGTGCCCTACGAAACGTTCCCGACAGCCGACGGCGAGCTGGCGGTGGGCATGGGCAGCGACGCCCAGTTTCGCGCTTTCTGCGCGCTGGTCGGGCAGCCAGAGCTGGCAGCCGACAGCCGCTTTCAGGGCAACGCCGACCGCGTGGCCAACCGGGAGGCGCTCATCCCGCTGCTGCGCGACGTTTTCGCCACCCGGTCGTCGGCCGTCTGGCTCGAGGCATTGGCTCCGCTTCGCATTCCCGCCGGGCCAATCAACGATGTTAAGACCGTGCTGGACAGCCCGCAGGCGGCCGCTCGCCAGATGGTGCAGCAGGCGCCGCATCCGACGCTGGGCGCTGTGACGGTGCTGGGGCCGGTGGCCAAGCTCAGCCGCACGCCCGCCACTGTGCGCAGCGCGCCCCCGTCCCTGGGGGCCGACACCGACGCCATCCTGCGCGATGAGCTGGGCTATTCGGACGACTCAATCGCGGTGCTGCGCCGGCAAGGGGTCATCTGAGTGTGCCTGCACAGACAGAGACGCAGAAACCGGGTTTCTTGAAGAAACCCGGTTTCTAGCCCATCCCTCCCGGCGAAACTTTTGTTGAGCGTGGTCTCTAGCGCGACTGCTTGAACTCGGGCAGCGACTGCTGCGGGTTCCGCGCAGCGCCGCCCAGCTCAGAAGCCGGCGCTTCGACGGTCGCGCGGACGGCCGCTTGCTGGGCGACGTACCGTTCCTGCGCCGCCAGCTCCGGGTTGGATGCGGCCATTCGCAAGGCGGGCGCTTCCACAGTAGCGCGGAGTGCCGCTCGCTCAGACGAATACCGCTCGTGGGCGGCCAGCTCCGGATTGGCAGCCGCCCGGGCTTCCGGGACAACCGCAGGAGCGACGTACCGGTCAGCCAGGCGCAGTTCCGGGTTCACGGCTTCGCTGTTGACGGTCACTGCGCCGGACGTCGGTTCGACAGTTGCCGGCTGGAGCGACGGCCATAGCGCCATCAGCCCCAAACCCAGGGCGGCCAGGACGACCACAAAGACGGTCTGCGCGGTCAGATTGCGATTCGATTCACTTGCTGGAACATACGGTTGATTCTGCATCATAGCCTCCTACTGCATTTGCGCGTGCGGGTGGGCCGCACCGGTTCGGACGAAGGAGACGGGACGGCGTTGCCGTACAGTCTCTTGTCTAATTGAACGACACAGCGTTTGTTTTTCCGAAGCCATCCAACAACCAGACACGAAAGAGCCCGGGTCTCTCTGAGAAACCCGGGCTCCTGGCAGCCGGCAAATTGGAGCGGCTCGGCCTCTAACCTGGCCGACGGTGGCTACCCTGTGCCGTAGACTTCGGTGTTAGGGAAGAAAGCGAACCAGCCGAACCAGTACGCCAGGTGACCCGGCAAACGAGCCAGCGTGCGGCCGTCCGGGGCGACCAGCGCCTCCTCAGTGACCTGCCAGACGACGCCCTGGGCGTCGATGACCGTATCCGGGTTGTCGCCGGGCGAGAATGTCTCATCGCCGCGCTCATAGGCCCGCACCTCGCCGCCCGCCGAGTAGGTGCTTTCGCTGCCGCTGCGGCGACTGGTGCCGGTCACCTCGACCGCCGGACCGCCGCTGACCAGCACCAGAGGCGTGTCGCCGACCTGATCGTTGATCACCCGCTCCTCGGCCAACACGTCCAGCGGATACGCTTTCGGCGTGCCGTCGATGCGGACCGTGTAGATCTGGTCCTTCGTGCCCAGCAGCTCGCTGCGCTGCCAAACCGGGAACATCGTGCCGTCGGCCGAGAAGTAGTCGGCGTAGGCCGCGCCCGCCTCGTACGGCCTGTCGTGGCCAGTCTCGATATCGACCACCAGGGTGTCGGGATGCTGTGCTTGCCAATCCTCCCACGTTGTCAGCACCACCGGCAGGATGGGCAGCGTCACGTCGGCGTCGGCCAGCTCGCCCAACACCGGCTCGCCGGTCAGCTGGTTCCAGAGCGTCCGCGTCTGGCGGTCAAACATCAGCTTGTTGCTGCGGTAGAGAAAGCCGGACGAGCCAAAGGTATAGGTCTCGCCGTCCGTAGCCCGCCCGTCGTAGGCAATGGCCGCCCCGCACAGCGTGCAGTAGGCCAGCGAGACCGGCACGCCGCCGATGACATCGTTGGCCATTTCGTGCCAGTCGAGGATGCGCAACGGATAGGCCCGCGATTCGCCGTTGATCGTCAGGCCGAAGACCGCGTCGCCGGGAGCCAGATAGCCGGCGTCGGCGGCCGCCAGCATGGCCGGATTCTCCAGCGCGGGAATGCCGTCGACACGCACGCCGCCCCACTGGATCTCCTCCGGTCGAATGCGGGACGGGAAGTCGTCACGCAGGAAGCCCGCGAAGCCGGGGTCGATCGGCGTCAGCAGCAGGCCCTTCCACGTGACGAAGCCAGGCGGCGGGGCCAGGTCGGTCGTGCCGTACCACTCCACCCAGCCAGGCCAATCGTTGCCGAACGACTGGCCGGACAGCTCTTCCAGGGCTTCGATGGTGGCCGGATAGAGCGACTCGCCCACCAGCCCAATCTGGGCTGCGCGCATCAGCTCGATGAGCACCGGGATAAAGCGCTCATCACCAGACTCAGCGACGTCGTCGAGCACGATGAACGGGTTGCCGGTGCTGCTGCCGGAGAGCGTATTCAGCATCTGGCGCACGTCCTCATCGGCGAACATCGCGCCGTCGGCGGCAGGGTCGACCATTTCGTCGGCCGGTTCCGGGGTGGGCTCGCCGGCTTCGGCCGTCGCTGGTGGCGGCGCAGCGGTCGGAGCGTCGGTTGGAGCGGCCGTCGTGGCCTCCACCGGCACACCGGTCGGCGGGACGGCCGTCTCCTCGGCAGGCGCGGCCTGGCCACAGGCGGCCAGCAACAAGGTTACAAGAAGCGTCACTAATGCAAACGTTCGGCGCATGGGTTGTCTACCTCGCTGAGGCGACTGAACGTCGCCCGGAATAAATCTATCAGTTGCTGCTTTTCAGTATAGCAGGCGGCGGCCGCTGCCGGGGCGAAGAGAGCGCCGTTTCAGCGTCTCGTAAGCAAGGCGCAATAAGTTCGTAAGGGTTGGCGGTCGGAGATGGGTCGGGGGTGAGAAGAAACGGCCCGCACAAGGCAGGCCGTCGCTCCGGGTTGGTTTCGACCCACAAGGGGCCGCTGTTCTAAGTGCGCCCGGACGGGTGACGATGCGAACACCTTCACCAGCCCCAACGTAACTTACTAATTAACTGCTGGTCTGCCCCTGGCTAGCTGATGGCCACCAGACTGACAGCCAGCACACCAGATTAACTGGTGTGGGTGTCGACTATGCTGTTCTCGGTGCCGTGCTCGTTGGGCACGTAGCCGTCGGCCGCTTCGTCGTTGGCCCACTCAGTGCCATCAACCAGATAGCGGAACTGGTAACGGCCGTCGGCCGGGATGCGGACCTTCGTCGAGAAGACACCCTTGCTCTTCTTCATCTCAATCGGTTCCCAATCGTTGGCTTCGCAAACCAGGGTCACTGTGTCAGCGTCGCTGGGGAACGTGAATGTAACATCGTACTCGCCTTTCGTCTTGAAATAGCGCTTTTTCAGCATCTCTTACCTCTCCTAAATTTTAATTACGTTTCCGGGATGGAATGAACGTTTGAAGTATCTGGCTTTAAAACCCGTTTCATTATAAGAATTAGAGAAGTCATGTCAAGCCGCCCATCTAGCGCTCATGTGCCTCTATATGTCATTACAAAGCGTTGGCCTTCGCCTCCGGCAGCGGCTCCAGCCCAGTCCACCACAGAGACCTGCCGGAAACAGGCGATTTTTGGGCTATTTTCCGCCCGCCATGAGAGAGCCGCCGGCGGGATGCCAGAGCGTGCTGCGCGGTCGTCCGGACAGCCGCTCCGGCGTGCGCCCGCGGCCACGCCCGATTCGTTAAAGTTGGGCATTTGGGGTATAATATTAGATGCGATTGCCCTCGAAAATCGCTTCAAAAAAGGACATTTCACACGGCGCATAATGATCGCTAAGTCGGTCTACAGGAGCGTGAGTTCGACCCATCGGGGGTCGCACAATCAGGGCGCATATCGCAGGCGGAGGTTCACGTGGATATTGGGACAGTATCAAACATAGACATCAATCAGGAAATGCGCAGCTCCTATCTGGACTACGCCATGAGCGTCATTGTGGCCCGGGCGCTGCCCGACGCCCGCGACGGGCTGAAGCCCGTCCACCGGCGCATCCTGTACGCCATGTACGACATGGGCATCCGGCCCGGCACACCGCACCGCAAGAGTGCGCGTATTGTCGGTGAGGTGCTGGGTAAGTACCATCCCCACGGCGATTCGGCCGTCTACGATTCGATGGTTCGGATGGCCCAGGAGTTCTCGATGCGCTACATGCTGGTCGATGGCCAGGGCAACTTCGGCAGCATCGACGGCGACAGCGCGGCGGCCATGCGATATACCGAGGCCCGCCTGGCATCCATTGCCATGGAGCTGCTGCAAGACATCGACAAGAACACCGTCGAGTTCGTCCCCAACTTTGACGAGACGTTGACCCAGCCGGACGTACTTCCGGCGCGGCTGCCCAATCTGCTGCTCAACGGCACATCGGGTATCGCCGTCGGTATGGCCACCAACATCCCGCCGCACAATCTGCATGAGCTGTGCGACGCGCTGATCTATATGGTTGACCGGCAGGATGATATCGACGACGTCACACTCGATGAGCTGATGGAGTTTGTCAAGGGTCCGGACTTCCCGACAGCGGGCATGATCATGGGCACGGAAGGCATTCGCAACGCCTACGCCACCGGGCGTGGCCGCGTTCTGATGCGCGGCGTGGCCGAGATCGAGCCGATTCCCAACGCCAGCGGCGACCGCATGCAGATCAACATCAAAGAGCTGCCGTTCATGGTTAACAAGTCGCTGCTCATTGAACGCATTGCCGAGCTGGTCAGGAAAGGGGTCATCACCGAGATTTCCGACCTGCGCGACTCGTCCGACCGCAACGGCATCTCTGTTGTTGTCGAGCTGAAGCGAGGCACCCAGCCGCGCAAGGTGCTCAACCAACTCTACAAGCACACCGCGCTGCAATCGACGTTCGGCGTCCAGCTGTTGGCGTTGGTCGACCAGCAGCCGCGCTTGCTGTCGCTGAAGCGGGCGCTGCAAATTCACATCGACCATCGTGTCGACGTCCTTACCCGCCGCACCCGGTTCGAGCTGGACAAGGCGGAGAAGCGGCAGCACATCCTGGCCGGCTATCTGATCGCCCTGGGCGATATCGACGCGGTCATCGAAACGATCCGCGCCGCCGATTCGGCCGACGACGCCCGCGAAGATTTGATCCGCATCTTCGGGCTGACCGAAGCGCAGGCGATCGCCATCCTCGACCTCCAGCTGCGCCGCCTGGCTGCTCTGGAACGCCAGCGTATCCAGGACGAATACGACGAGATCACCCTCCATATCGACTACCTGCGCGGCCTGCTGGAAAACAAGAACCTGATCCTCGGCCTCATCCGCGATGATCTGGAATCGCTCAAGAGCGACTTCGGCGACGAGCGGCGGACGCAGATCATGCCCGACGCCGGCGACTTCAACATGGAAGATCTCATCAAGGATGAGAACGTCTTCGTCTCCATCACCCGGCGCGGCTATGTCAAACGCACCCCTGTCTCCGCCTACCGCCGACAGGCGCGGGGCGGCAAGGGGCTGATCGGAATGTCCACCCGCGAGGCGGATGAGTTAGAGCATCTCTTTGTGGCGGGCACACACAACACCATCCTCTTCTTCAGCGACCGGGGCAAGGTGTACGCCATCAAGGCGTATGAGATTCCGGAGCTGGACCGCACGGCGAAAGGCATCTCGCTGATGAACATCCTGCCGCTTTCGCCGGAAGAGAAGATTACGGCCGCTTTGCCAGTCAGCGATTTCGAAGACGCCGAATACCTGATCATGATCACCCGTCAGGGCAAGGTGAAGCGCGTCGAAGTCAGTATGTTCGCCAACGTCCGGCCCAGCGGCCTGATCGCGGTCAATCTGGAAGAGGGCGACAGTCTGGGCTGGGTGAAGATGACGCGCGGCGGCGAGGATATCATCCTCGTCAGCGAGCAGGGCAAAGGCATCCGCTTCAGCGAAGAGGACGTCCGGCCGATGGGCCGCACCGCCATCGGCGTCAACGCCATGCGCATCGACGCCTGGGACCGGCTGACCGGGGCCGACGTGGTCACCCCCGACGGCCAACTGTTCCTGATTACCGAACGCGGATACGGCAAGCGCACGCCGCTGAGCGAGTATCGCACCCAGGGCCGCTATGGCCAGGGTGTGAAGGCGATGACGCTGCTGCCGGAACGCACCGGGGCCATCGTGGCGGCGCGGGTGGTCGAGTCGGGGGACGAGGTGACGCTCATCTCCACCAACGGCATCATCCTGCGGACGGCCGCCGACCGCATCTCGCAGCAGGGACGCTCCAGCCAGGGCGTGCGCATCATGGACATCCGCGACAGCGACTCTGTGGCATCGCTGGCCATCGTGCGCGTCGACCAGCAAATGCCCGAAGAGTCTGACGACGCCCTGCCGTCGGGGGCCGGGGATGCTGGCGAGCCGGCCATGATGGATGTGGTAGAGATGGTCGAAGAGGCCGGGCCACCTGACGACGTGTCGCCGTCAGACAACGGCGCGTCGCCGGTCGAATAAGACCGGGCCACGACACCACTGCCCAGAGAACGCAAAAGGGGCCAGCTACGTGCTGGCCCCTTTTAGTTTGGAGAGTCAGGAACGCCGAAACCTGACTCTCGTTAAAAAGGAGGAGAAGAAGAAGAGATTTTGTACCCTTCGAAGACTATTCTATGACGGGAAGTAGATTCCCGCTGTACGCCGAATGTACGCACAGACTACGCAAAACCTACGCTTGTGAAATATAGAGCAATCAGGCGCTTTCAGGACGTGGTTTCAACGAGGACGGTGCCGGTCGGTTCGTCGTGGACGGCGGTGGCAAGCGCGACGACAGCGTCGGGCACAGCGCCCGGAAGGCCTGCGTCCGCCAGCGAGCGAGCGCCGGGCGGCAGGGCGGCCGTCTCCCCCGGCGCGGCCGCCAGCAGCGTGTAGACGTCAATGCCGTAGCCAGCGTACTCGCGGGCGCATTCACGGGCAAAGCCCATCACGCCGGCCATGCTCGCCCCATAGGCGGCTGCCTCCGGCAGCGCCGACAGCGTACCGGCCGTGGAGGCAATGTTGATGATGGTGGCCCCGCGCCCCTGGTTCTCATCCACCATGACGCGGCCGGCCAACTGGCTCATGAAGAACGTGCCCTTCAGATTCACGTCCATGCAGCGCTGCCACTCCCACTCATCGAGCTTGAGAATGGCGCCATGCGGCTGGACGGCGGCATTGTTGACGAGGATGTCGAGACGACCCCATTCGGCGCGGGTCGTTTCGATGACGTGGACGCACTGGAATTTGTTGCTGATGTCGGCGGCGATGTCAATTGCCCGGCCACCTTGTTTGCCGATGGCGGCGGCCACGCGGGCGGCCCGGTCGGGGTTGAGATCGTTGACGGCCACACGAGCGCCGGCAGCAGCCAGCGCATGGGCAATCGCCTCGCCCCGCCCATGCCCCGCTCCGGTGACAACAGCGACCTTGTCGGTGAGATTGGTATCGATCATGGGCAAATCATAGCCGGAATCGACGATCTGCCCACCCGCCGACCGGCCAGACATGTATTCGCGGACCTACCCCTCATTCGCCAACTGAGCCTGAATCACTTCGTCAAACACCTCGAACGACTGGGAGCCGAAGATACGCTCGTCGCCGACGACAATGGTCGGGCGCACCGTGATGCCCAGATTGCGGCGCTGGTCGTCGAGGGCGCGAATCGCCTCCCGCATTGCCTCGCTCTCATAGCAAGCGTCGAACGCCATCATATCCAGCCCCAGCGAGGCGGCCGTCTCCTGGAAGTACGCCGACCGGGCGACGTAGACGGCGCGCTGGTTCTCGTACAACGTGTCGTGCATCTGCCAGAACTGCTCCGGCGATTGCTCCCCGGCGCAGAAGGCGGCCGTCGCGCTGTTGAGCGAGTTCGGGCCGAGGTCGAGCATCGGCCAGTAGACCAGCTTCACCGTGCCATCGGCCACGTGGGTGGCGATGATCTGCTGCTCTGCACCTTCCACGAAGGCGCGGCAGGTCGGTCAGAGGAAGTCGGAATGATCGGTGACGACGACCGGCGCATTCGGGTCGCCCAGGAAGTAGGTGCCGTTGGCATCACGGCCGGCAGGGACGACCGCAGAGCCGCCGGGCAGGTTGTCGGTCGGGGTGGGGTCGGACGTCTGGGCGGCGTTGGCGGCGTGGGCCGTAGCCGTGCCGGGCAGCGCGTCACCGGTCGTCGACGTGTCGGTCGGAGCCGCACCCCCACAAGCGGCCATCAGCAAACCGGCCGCAACCAGGGGCAGGATTAGTCGGAATCGATTGAACATTGGCTTCCCTCTTGCACTCAAAAATTGGCGAATAAGGTCCATCAGGGTGTGTCTTCCAGCGCCTGGTTCAAGAGCTGCTGAAAGACATCATACGATGCCAGTCCGGCCAGCACCTGACCATCAATATCAAATGTGGGCTGGCTGAAGATGCCGCGCTGGCGACGAATATCGTCCATCGCCATCACCTGGGCCAGGCCGCTGCCGTCGTCGTAGCACGCCTCGAAGGCGGCCTGATCGACGCCTGCACCCACGGCCAGGCTGACAAAGTAGTCCCGGTCAGCGCGGTAGAGGTCGTTGAGATTGGCGAACAACGCTTCATGCGTCGCCCAGAAGAGCGCCGGGTCCTGCTGCCCCGCGCATTCGGCCGTCACGGTGGCAAAGACGCTGGGGTTGCCGTGGTTGAGCACGGGCCAGAAGACCAGCTTCACCTGACCAGTTTCGACATAGTCGGCGGACAACTGCGGCTCGGTGCCTTGCACGAAGGCACGACAGGTCGGTCAGAGAAAGTCAGAGTAATCGATCAGCGTCACCGGCGCGTCCGGGTTACCGTAGAAGTATGCGCCTTCGTCAGTCACGCCGTAGACGATGGCCGGGGCGGGCTCGGCCGTTGGCTCGGGCGGCGCAGTCGGTTCGGCCGCTTCGGCTGCAGCGGGCAGCGCGGTCGCTTCCGGGGGCGTGGTGGCTGCGGGCAGTTCGGTGGCGGCAGGCGGCTGAGTCGCCTGTGACAGGTCGGTCGCTGCCGGCATTTCGGTCGCCAGCGGCAGCGTGGGCTGCGTCTCCAGCTGCACCGCCGGCGGCGGGACGGTGGCAGCCGCCGGCTCGGTCGTTGCTGTCGCCGGCGCACAGGCGACCAACAGCACCAGCAGCGCGGCGATCATGAACAGGACAGTGGATCGTTTCATACTCTGATTATAAAGCGAGCATGGCGTAAGGGAGCTTACAGAACCCTTACCCGTGCTAGCGCGGCTTCTGCCCCGCATGAATGGCAATCGTCCCAAACATAAACAGCCGGTAACGAACGTCGACCAGCCCCATGCCGCGCATCGTCTGGGCCAGATCATCCGGCTGGCGAAACTGCTGCGTGCTGTCAGGCAAATAGCGGTACGCTTCAGCTTCGCCGGTGACCAGCTTACCCAGCGTGGGGATAACATGGTTGAGATGGACATGGATGAACGGCCGCAGCACGTTATCCTTCGGCGGGCTGGACTCCAGCACGACGATCTGGCCGCCGGGCCGGGTCACGCGCATTTGCTCTCGAAACGCCCCTTCCACATCGATCACGTTGCGCATCAGGAAGCCCGAGGCGACGGCGTCGTACATGTTATCGGCAAATGGCAGGGAGAGCGTATCGGCCGTCACCCAGTGGATCTGGTCGCGACCGGGCAGCCGCTTGCCCGCCTGCATCATCTCGATGGTGAAGTCGCCGCCGACCGCTTGCAGCCCGGGAACGCGGTCGAGGCCTTCCTGGGCAATGTCGCCCGTACCGGTGGCAATGTCAAGCAGACGGCCGCCGGCCGGAAGCTGCGCTTCCTCAATGACAACTTCGCGCCAGGTCATATCCTGGCCGAACGTCATCAGCCGGTTCATGGTGTCGTAGCGACCGGCGATGCGAGCAAACATGCTCTGCACGTAGTCGGCGCGTTCCTGTCCTTCGAGATATGCCATAGGGTGCCTCACGCAGCGCTGGCCAGTTGAGCGGCGAGCGTCGCCTTGTTGTCGTGATTCTAAGCAGAAGGGGGAGCGGGATGCAAGCGGGAGCGCAGGGTGCTAAGCGGCCGCTTCACTATCGTTGAACAGGTCGTCATCGCCGGGAGGATACACTTCGCGTGCTTTGCTGGTGCCGGTCGGCGGGCCGATGATGCCCAGTTCTTCCATCGCGTCGATCATCCGCGCGGCCCGCGTGTAGCCAATCCGGAAACGACGCTGCAGCAGCGAAGTCGACGCCTTGTTCAGCTTGCGCACCAGGGCCACTGCTTCCGGCATCAGATCGTCATCAATCTCCACCGGTGGGTTGGCCGCTTCCTCATCCATTTCCTGCAGCGCTTCCCACAACGGCTGCTGGAGCGCCCCGCCGGAAGAGGCGGCTGGTGGCTCAGGCTTGGGCGCGGGCTTTGGTTTCGCGGCCGGCCTGGCCTCCACTTTTTCGACCGGGATCTCAGGGGCAGCATCGACCGGCTCCTCCGGCACAGTAGCGGGTTCCGGCGTGATGGCGTCCGGATCGCGCGGCGGCGCGGGAGAGGGGCGAGTCGCCGGTTTCGTCGCAGTGGGTTCGGCCGTGTCGGTGGCCGGCGGTGGCGCGTCGTCCGGTTTGACCGCTGCCGGACGGTCCATCTGCACAACGGGCGGGGCAACGTCGGCCGACGTCTCTCGTACCGGCTGGCCGGACGGCAGGTCGGCCGCCGCTTCGGCCGGTTTCGGCGTCGCGCTGTCAGCCGCGCTGATGATCTGCGAACGGCGGGCAGTCTGCCAGTAGTGGATCAAGTTCTGCAGTTCGCTGTCACTGACAAAGCAGCCCTGCAGGCGAACCGGAGCGGCCGCGTCCGGGCTTTGGAACAGCATATCGCCCTGGCCCAGCAGCCGTTCCGCGCCCGTGGAGTCGAGAATGACGCGGCTGTCGGTGCTGGAGGCAACGGCGAAGGCGATGCGGGCCGGGAAGTTGGCCTTGATCAGGCCGGTGACAACATCGACCGACGGCCGCTGGGTGGCGATGACCATGTGAATGCCGGTGGCGCGAGCCATCTGGGCCAGCCGGGTGATGCCGCGCTCCGTGTCTTCGGGGGCCAGCATCATCAGGTCGGCCAGCTCGTCGACAATGATGACCACATACGGCATCTTCTGCTTGTCTTTCTTGCGAGCGATCTTTTTGTTGTAGTCGATGATGTTGCGCGCACCGACTTCGGCAAACAGCTTGTAGCGATGGTCCATCTCCCGCTGGGCCCATTGCAGCGTGCCGATCACCCGGTCCATCTCCACCACGACCGGCGCGGCCAAATGGGGGATGCCGTTGTAGCCGGTCAGCTCGACGCGCTTGGGATCGACCATGACCAGCTTCAGGTCATCGGGCGTGTTTTGCAGCAGGAGGCTGGCGATGATGGCGTTGACGCAGACAGACTTACCGGAGCCGGTCGTACCCGCGATCAGCAGATGAGGCATGGCCGCCAGGTCCGCGCCGATGGGCGTGCCGGCGACGTTCTGTCCCAGCCCGGTGCGCAGCGGCGACTTCATCTTGCCGTACTCCGGCGACTCCATCACGTCACGCAACGAGACGAGAGCTTTGGCCGTATTGGGCACTTCGATGCCCACGTACCCCTTGCCGGGGACGGGGGCCTGGATGCGGATGGAGCGGGCTGCCAGCGCCAGCGCCAGGTCGTCGGCCAGGCTGGCGATCTTGCCCACCTTGACCTTTGTGCGCTTGCCGTTGCGCGCCACCAGATAGTTCGGCTCCACGCCAAACTGGGTGATCGTCGGCCCCTGGTTAATCTCCACGACCGTAGCAGGCGCGCCGAAACTCTCCAGCGTTTGCTCAATAATCTCCACCTGCTCACGGATGGAGGCGTTGTTCATGTCGAGGTCGGTTCCCGATTCGAGGATGGCGTCGATGGAAGGCAGCGTCCATGAGTAATCGTCCGCCTCCAGCGGCGTATGGGCGACAACCGTCGCGCCGTTGCCCTCGCTGCTGCCCACATAGATGGGCGCCGCAGCCGGCTCGGCGGGAGGTGTGACCGGGCGGGCAGGACGCCGGGTGCGGCTGGGCGTGGGAGCCGGTTTGGCGGCTGGTTTGGCCGCCGCTTCCTCTTCGACAATCAGGGGCATCTGCGTTGGGGCCGGTTCCGGTTTGGCTTCCGCCGGGGCGCGGCCGGGGTTGATGCGAATGACCCGGTCGCCCACGGGGAGCGCGTCTTCTTCGGCCGGGGCGGGCTGGTTCAGCCGCTCCAGCCAGCTGCCCACATCCTTACGGTTAATGCCGGAGATGAGCACCGCCCCCACAATGCCGAAGACAGCCAGGGTGAGAATGGCACCCCAATTGCCCAGCAGCTGGTCGAGCACATCGGCCATGAGAGCGCCGGTGTAGCCACCCCCCTGCCCGTTGGCGGCCGTCTGGTAAACGTCGCTGGCTTCGCCAACGGCGATGAGCGAGGCGAACGCCAGAAAGACGCTGAACAGAACGCCAAAGCCGATCAGCCGGTAGATGGGCACGCTCGGCTGCTGGTCCATACCACGCATGACCAGGTAGACGCCGATGAAGCCGGTGATACCGGGGATGATGAAGCGGCCGATGCCGAAGCCGCGCGCCAGCAGGGACGAGAGCCAGGCGGTGAAGCTGCCCTGGTCCGGGGCCAGCAGGCTGAGCGCCAAAACGGCCGTGGCAAAGAGGAACGACACCCCGGCGATGAGCGCCTTCTGGGCGCTGCTGAAGCGGGGCTGGCTCTTGGCTTTCGACTTGGCAGGCGTGGTCTTGCGCCGGGTGCGGGTGCTCGTCGACTTTTTGCGGGCGTTGCTCCGAGTCGATGAACTGGCGCTGACCTTCTTCTTACTGCTGGTCGACTTGCTTGCGCTCTTCTTCGTTGCCATAGCTCAAATGTTCCTGGGCAGGGGCATTATAACACGGAAAAACACCCCGCGCAGTCGGCTTATGTTAACAAAAGCGACATCTTCTGACAAACAAGCCGCCTGCGCCGCGCTGAGCAAACGATTATAGCCGGGGCAGGTAGCCGTTCGGGTGCTGGTCAACGTGCCAGTTCCTGCATACACTCACTCAGCCGGCCGCCGGGAGATGAACGGTGGTCAGACGACGACGCAGAGATACAGGATTTTCGTGGAGCGATTGCGATTGCAGGACGAACCGACTATTAGCTCATGCACCATCACCAGCAGGATAGCCTCCATTACTTTCAATTTGACGCGCTCGGCCAACCGGCCGGGCTGAACCATGCTGTCTTTTCGCGGCGGGGTGGGGTCAGTGCTGCGCCATTTAGCTCGCTGAACCTGAGCGTCTCGGTGCCCGACGACAAAGCCAACGTCTACGCCAATCGCCGCCGCGCCTACGGACTGTTCGGGCGGGACACCGACACAGTGGTCCACGCCCATCTGGTGCACGAGACAGCCGTCGCCCGGGTGACCCAGGCGAATAATGGCACGTGGCTGCCCCGCTGCGACGCGCTGATTACCGACGAGCCGGGCTGCGCCCTGACGATGAACTACGCCGACTGCGCTCCCATCCTGCTCTACGATCCGGTCCGCCGGGCAATCGGGCTGGGCCACGCCGGCTGGCGCGGGACGGTGGCCGATGTGCCGGGGGCGATGGTAGCGGCGATGGCGGCCGAGTTCGGCAGCGATCCGGCCAACCTGCTGGCGGCCGTCGGCCCGTCGATCGGCCCATGCTGCTATGAGGTGGGCCAGGATGTAATCGACGCCGTGGGCACGGTGTTTGACGATCCGGCCACGCTCCTGCCTTATCCGGCGAACGGGGCTGCCGCTCCGGAGAACGGTACGCAGCGGCCGCATTTCGACCTGCCGGAAGCGAACCGGCGGCAGCTGGCGGCTGCGGGCGTTCCGGCGCAGCAGATCGAGCTGGCCGAGCTGTGCACCGCCTGCCGGACCGACCTCTTCTTCTCCCACCGCGCGGAGAACGGCCGCACCGGGCGATTTGGGGCCATCCTGATGTTGACGCAGCCGGGGTCGGGCCGCTTGCACACCGCCGGAAATCTGGTCAAATAGCAGATGGGACAGGCGACACGACCGAGGGAAGGTCGTCGCCGGCGAGACAACCTATGAGTGACAGCAACGAAAGACAATCGCGCATCATGGCGATCGACGACAACACCTACACCTTGCGGCTGGTGGAGTTTGCTCTGCGGGACGCCGGGATGCGGCCCATGACCGCCCTCTCCGGCGACGAGGCGATGCAGCTTATCACCAACGAAGGGCTGCCCGATCTGGCGGTTGTCGATCTGCACATGCCCGGCATCAGCGGCTTTGAGTTCGCCCACCGCATTCACCAGTACAGCGATATGCCGATTATCATGCTGACGGCCGTTGGCCAGGAAGAGACGGTGCTGGAAGGGCTGGAGAAGCACGCCGAGGATTACATTGTCAAACCGTTCAACGCGGGCGAGCTGGTGGCCCGTGTGCGCCGGGTGCTGCTGCGCATCGGCCAGTTCGATCGCGATCTGGTGCCCCAAACGCGAATCGATGACCGGCTGGCCATCAACTTCCCGGCCCGGACCGCGCTGGTCGAGGGCAAGGAAGTGGCCCTGACACCGACCGAAACCAAGCTGCTCTACATTCTCATGCGCAAGTCTGGCCAGACCGTGCCGACCGAATACATCCTCCGCCGTCTGTGGCCCATGGAACCGGTCTTTGAGGATCGTCTCCACGTTCATCTCCACCGGCTGCGGCGCAAGATTGAAGACAAGAAAGACAAGTCGCGCCCGCGCTACATCATTTCGGAACGTGGCGCCGGCTACAGCTTCCACATCCCCGAAGCCACAACCGCCGACTCATAGCCCATGCCCCGTTGTACGCTCGATCTCGTAGAGGCAGCGCTCAGCATGCCGGGTTTTGACGGTCATGCGGCCCAGCAGCATATGATGCCCCATGCTCGCCAACGCTTCCGCCAGCCGGAACGGGACGGCGACCCGCGCCAGGGGGCCGTCCTGCTGCTGCTTTACTGCCATGAGGACGCGCTCCATCTGGTGCTGACCCGGCGACCGGACGAGATGAAGTCTCACCCTGGCCAGGTGTCGCTGCCGGGGGGCAAGCAGGAACCGGGCGAAACGCTGGAGCAGACCGCCCTGCGCGAAACGCTGGAGGAGATCGCCGTCCCCCCGGACCAGGTGCGCCTCCTGGGCGAGCTAACCCCGATCTACATTTCGCCGTCAGATTTCGAGGTGCAGCCGTTTGTCGGCGTGTACACCGGTGACGGCCGCCCGGTCTTCGTGCCCGACCCGCGCGAAGTAGCGGCCGTCATCGAAGCGCCGCTCGACCATCTGCTCGACCACAACATGCGCACCGAAGAGCAGTGGCAGCTGCGGGGCATGGATGTGACAGTGCCGTTCTTCCAGCTTGATGGCCACAAAGTCTGGGGGGCAACGGCGATGATGCTGAGCGAGTTTGCGGAGCGGCTGCGAGAGGCGACCGCCACCCCATAGAGACGCGGCCGGTGGGCCGTCTCTCTTCCATCGTCCGTTGGTCGATCGCGTCTCTTGACGATCCAGAGACGTTCAACGAAACGTCTCTACGTGGCGATTTCAGAGCAAACGCCGCGCCACCCAGACACCGACCACCGCCAGACCCACCACCAGCAGCAGCGGCAAGACCAGCAGCAGCAGATTCCCCGAATTCACAAAGACGCTGCCCAACAATACCGACCAGTTCTGCGGGCTGGCCACCAGCGGGTCGAGCGCGCCCAGGTCGAGCGTGTAGTTGAAGGAGTAGCCGATGTGGAGGAACATCGTTCGCGCCGACAGGAAGAACAGCCCAAACGCCACGAACAGACCGGTCGCCCGGACCAACGGCCGTCGCGCCGAGTCGAGCAGCCAGTCGAGGGTGAAGCCCAGCGGCAGCACCAGAAAGCCGAGGAACGGCACCAGATAGCGGCCGTCGTGGGTGAAGCCGTGGGACGTGTGATGTTTGGCAAACAGCAGCAGATAGACGAGGAACAGCCCCATAGTCAGGAAGAATGCGGCCCGGTCGCGACGGAAGTAGCCCCACACTCCCGGCAGCGCCAGCAGCAGCACCGGCGAAAGCAGCAGCAGCCCCTGGTTCATGCACGGCCCGCCGCACCAGCCGCCCCCCTCGCCCCAGACCAGCAGCGCCGCCAACCCCGGCAGCAGCGGCCAATCGAACGTGGAGAAGAAGTTGCCCGCCCACGGGTAGTTGACCGCGTAGGCATAGGATAAAGTGGTGACGCTGCCGAAGTTGGTCGCGTTGTAGAAGGCCAGGAACGCCGCCGGGAGCAGCCCGCCCAGCACCCAGGGCAGCGTCGTTCGCAGCGGCCGTCGCACCGCCAGCGGCCACATGACCACGATCCAGAACAGCCCGATGATGAGCACCACCAGCGCGTTGGAGTACTCGACCAGCACTGCGCAGCCCGACACAAATCCCAATGCAAAGTAGCTGAGCCAATTCGGATGGTCCCAGCGGTCGGTCAGGCGCAGCACCAGATAGACAGACGCCACAACCAGAAAGCCGGACAGGGCGTGGGAGAACAGGACCGTGCTGTACTTCCAGTGGGCGGTGCCGAAAGTGAAGAAGAGCACGGCCGTCAGCGCTGCGCCCTGCCCGATGCGCAATCGTCGCAGCAGCGCGTACAACAGCACCACCGTCCCGGCGCCGGCAAAGACAGGCAGCATCAGGACGTACGGCAGACGGGGGTTTTCGGCGTCGTGGCGGGACGGGATGGGGACGAGCGGATCGGGCAGCGGCCCACCCAGCAGGTAGAACGGAATGGCGGCGACGGCCGTCCCCGGCGGCCTGTCGCTGTAGAGCGTGCCGTCTGGCGTCAGGGCAATGTCGTTGCCCTCTGCGTAGTCGTCGAAGTTCTCCAGGGCGAACGTGCGGTTCTCCACCATCGTCCGCAGCAGGGCATAATGGCTGCCGTCGTTGCTGCTGGTGATGCCGGAGATGGTGGCGAAGTAGAGCAGGCTGACCCCGATGAAGAGCAGCAGCGCGATCAGAAGATCTCTGCTGGGTATGGCTTGGCGTGTGCTGGCGCTGTAAGTCTGGTTCATGGGCTGCGCGCAATTGTACTCTTGTTTGGCAGGCTGTGGCTGAGAGTCACGGTCCTTCGCAGATTGCGATCCGATCTTCCTGTCGTCAAGACCAACGGTATGTTACCATATGGGCATAACCTTCGATAGGTGACCATCTACCTGAACAAAGCGAGATAACAACATGAGCGATCTGGTCGAAACGGCAGGGTGGCGCACTCGGTTTCGTTTGGGGGGCGACGGATCGGCTGAAGACAATAAGTTCGGCACCATGGCCGGCGTCTTCGTGCCGACGATTCTCACGATTCTGGGCGCGATCATGTATTTGCGCCTGGGGTGGGTGACTGGCAATGCGGGTCTCCTTGGGGCACTGCTCATTGTTGTCCTGGCCCATATCATCACCTTTTGCACCGGGTTGTCCGTTTCCTCCGTAGCTACCAACTCGCGCGTGGAAGCCGGCGGAGCGTTCGCCATCATTTCCCATTCGCTGGGCATCGAGATCGGTGGCAGTGTGGGCGTCCCCCTCTTCCTGGCCCAGGCAATCTCCGTCGCGCTTTACGTCCTGGCCTTTGGCGAGGCGCTTATGAGTCTGCTGCCGGAGGAGTGGGGCGTGACCCTGTGGATGATTTCACTGGCAACGTTTGTCCTTGTCTTTCTTATCGCCTACATCAGTACCCGTTTCGCCTCGCGTATCCAGTTCATCATTCTAATAGGCATCGCTTTGTCACTGGTGTCCATTGCGCTGGGTGGTGTCGTCCTGGCGAGAGAAGGACTGCTGGTCTCCCCGCCCGTGCTGTGGGGGCCATTTAGCGAAGCCGGTTTCTGGACCACCTTTGCCGTCTTCTTTCCGGCTGTCACCGGCATCATGACCGGCATCAGCATGAGCGGGTCCCTGCGCGATCCGCGCCGCAACATCCCCCTGGGCACCATGGGAGCCATTCTGGTGGGCTTTGTCATTTATGTAGCCCTGGTTTTCTGGTTGGTCTCCGTCGCCACGCCCGCCGAACTCTTGACCAATTCGACCATCATGGTCGACAAGGCGTTATGGGGGTGGGCGGTCTATATAGGCATGTTGGGGGCCACGTTCTCGTCGGCGCTTGGCTCGCTGGTGGCTGCTCCGCGCGTCCTGCAGGCGCTGGCGAGCAAACAGATCATGCCGCGCAGCGAACTACTCGTCAAAGAGTCCAGCAACGGCGAACCGCGCAATGCGGCGCTGGCCACCGGGCTGCTCGCAGGGCTGGCCTTGCTGTGGGCGCTGTCGGCCGGAGGCATCAACTCAGTGGCCCAGGTAATCACGATGTTCTTCCTGATCACCTACGCGATGCTCAATCTGGTCGTCCTGCTCGAACAGCAGTTGAAAATGGTCAGCTTTCGTCCCACTCTGAGCGTCACCCGACTGGTGCCCCTCATCGGCCTGGTCGGCTGTGTCGTGGCCATGGCTCTTGTCGCGCCCCTGTTCGGGTTGGTGGCGGCGATTCTGGTCTTTGCCCTCTATATCGTGCTTTCGCGCCGCTCGCTCGTCGACGAACGTAATGACATTCGCAGCGGCCTCTTTTTCTCGCTGGCGGAATGGGCGGCCGTCAACGCGAGCCAGATGCCATCCGCCCCGCAGCGCACGTGGAAACCGGTGGTGCTGGCTCCCGTGCGTCAGGCGCGAACACTTGGTGGGGTCTACCGCTTCCTGTGGGCGCTGACCTGGCCCCAGGGCGGTGTCCACACGCTCGGCATTTACGCCGACGAGGCAGGCGAAGCTCAGCTGAAAGAGTTGGAGACGATGACCAAAGCGTTTATCGACGACGGCATCTACGCCAACGCCACGTTCCTGGAAGAAGCTGACTTCGTAAACGGCGTTCGCGCCACTACCCAGGTCTTGCGCAAGACGTTCTTCCGTCCCAACATCTTGCTACTGCGTCTGAGAGAGGATAGCAATCTGGAATTCTTGCAGGCGCTGGTCGACAAAACGGCCGCCTACAGTATGGGCATTCTGCTGCTCTACAACCATCCCATCAACGGCATGGGGCGCGAACAGATCATCAACGTCTGGGTCTCCAATCAGGGGCCGGCCTGGGAGATTGATCTCGATCTAAGCAATCTCGACCTGGCCCTGCTGGTGGCGTACCAACTCGGGCGCAACTGGGACGCCACTATCCACCTCTGTATGGCCGTGGAGAGCGAGGCAGACCGGGAGCGGGCGCAAGCGTATCTCGAAGAACTGATCATTCTGACTCGCTTGCCGGCGGCGACCACAACTATCGAACTGTTTGTCTGCTCCTTCGCGTCAGCCATTGAGAAGGCGCCGATGGCCGACCTCAACATCCTGGGGCTGGCCCACGAACCGGACCTGCGCTTCTTCCAGAAACTAACGGCCGACTTCAACACCTCGTGCATCTTCGTGCGCGACTCGGGGGAAGAGAGCGCGCTGGCGTGAACGATCATCAAGAAGCTGACGTCAAATCTATACTTGCGGTCTATGGCGATGTTGATGATACTCTCTGCTTGAACGCGCTTCGCGTTTCTCCGATTGACAGTCATTTCCGAGGGTATCTGCATGGCGAAAGTTCCTACATACGACAGGATGATGAACCCCCTAATCCAAGCTCTGAAAGAACTGGGTGATTCAGGCACGATTGAGGAAATAGATGATAAGGTCGCTGAGATAATGAACCTTAGCGATGAGCAACTTGAAATCCTGCACGATCCTGAACGCGGTGGCAAGACTGAAGTCTCGTATCGACTGGCCTGGACACGTACGTACCTTAAGAAATATGGCGTACTTGATAATTCAACACGCGGCGTTTGGGCGCTCACGCCAGAGGGTCGCGCGGTCGAGCGCGTGGATCCCGAGACGGTCAAACGGTTGGTGCGCGAAGAGTTCCGTGAATCGCGTTCGACGAGGATGAAGACTGACCCTGTTGAAGATGAACCGGAGCCAGCATGGCGCGACGAACTCCTAACGACGCTTCAGGAAATGGATCCGTCCGCCTTCGAGCGACTTGCACAACGTCTTCTTCGTGAGTCAGGCTTTATTCAGGTAGAGGTGCTTGGCAAGAGCGGTGATGGAGGTTTAGATGGTAAGGGCATCCTACGTCTTGGAGGACTACTTGGCTTCCATGTGTATTTTCAATGCAAGCGGTATAGCGGCTCCGTAGGTGCGGGCCATGTTCGCGACTTCCGCGGTGCAATGATGGGTCGCGCCGACAAAGGGTTGATCATCACCACTGGCACTTTCACTCGAGACGCTGAACGCGAAGCGACGCGAGACGGAGCCTCACCAATCGATCTCATCGACGGCACTTTATTGGTCGAAAAGCTCAAGGAGTTAGAGCTGGGAGTAGAAACAAAGATCGTCCAAGAAGAGCGCATCACAATTGACCACGATTGGTTCAAGACACTATGACCCTCAACGACATCACCAACTACCTCGAACTTTCCCCCAACCTGTCCACCAGCGGCCAGCCGACGGCCGATCAATTCCGCGCCCTGGCGACAAGCGGTTTCACCCACGTCATCAATCTGGCCACGAGCGACTCATCCAGTGCCCTGCCCGGTAAGGCGGAACTGCTGGACGAACTGGGCCTGACCTACGTCCACATTCCCGTGGTCTGGGACAATCCACAGCCGGCCGACTTCGCGGCGTTTGAGGCAGCGATGGCTGCGCTGCCGGAAGACGGCCGCACGCTCATCCACTGCATCGCCAACTACCGCGTCACCGGCTTCTACAGCGTCTACGCGCAGACGCATCTGGGCTGGACGGCCGAAGAAGCGGCCGCCCTGCGGGCCCGCGTGTGGCAGACAGCCGACTACCCGATCTGGCAGCAGTTTCTGGAGCAAACGGCCGCCGCTCTGTCCGACCGAACCTGACCGGCCGCCGCCCACGCCCGCTTTCCCTAGCGCTCCCTTACAGACTGGTAACGCCTACCTGACTGCGGCCGCATTCCTGCTAAAATTACCGTAGGTGGTACTGGTTGTCCTCAAACAAGGGAGACATTATGAACGACCTGCAGCAGAATTTTGACCGTGTCGACACGTCGATTACCAACTGGATGGCCCGCTGGGGCGTGCCCATGCTCAGGGTCAGCCTCGGCATCGTTTTCTTTTGGTTCGGTTTCCTGAAGTTCTTCCCCGGTCTTAGCCCGGCAGAAGATCTGGTTACCAGCACCATTGAGCTATTGACCTTTGGTCTGATCGGACCAGAGGTCTCGATCTACATCGTGGCGGTGTGGGAGTGCCTGATCGGGCTGGGGCTGATCTTCGGCAAGTTTATGCGCATCACGCTGCTGCTGCTGTTCATGCAGATGATCGGCACGCTGGCCCCCATTGTGCTCTTCCCCGACGCCGTCTTCGTGCGCTTCCCCTTCGTGCCGACGCTGGAAGGACAGTACATCATCAAGAACGCTGTCCTCATCAGCGCTGGTATCGTCCTGGGCGCGACGGTACGCGGTGGCGGGCTGGTGGCTGATCCGGCGGCCATTGATGAGCGACTGGCCGTATCGGCCAACAAGAAGTAGGCCGGACCTCCACAATCCACGCCACCTGCCGCAAACGAAAAAGGGCGGTCGCCATCAAGCGACCGCCCTTCGTTCATCAAAGATGCGGATGGGTCAGGTGACCGGTTCCGGCAGGGGAGGAACCTCGTCGACGGTCTGCTCTTGCGGCCCGTCCGTCTCGCCGGCGAGATTTCCCCGCGCCATCGGGGCACCTTCCAACACCGGGTAGAACGGCTCGCCCATGATGATTCGGCCGCCCCGCTTGCCGGTGAAGTAGGTCCACGCCCACTGGAGCATCACCTTCAGGCGGTTGCCGAACTCGATCAGGAACGTAATGTGGATGAACGCCCAAACCAGCCACGAAAAGAAGCCGACGGACTGGTACCAGCCAATCTCCGCCACCGCCAGATTACGGCCGATAACGGCCATGTTGCCCTTGTCTTTGTAGATAAACTGGTCGGGTATCTTCCCTTCCCGCCGCTTCTTAAGCAGCCGGGCCACGTAGTCGCCCTGCTGCATCGCCACCTGGGCCACGCCAGGCAGCGGCTCACCGCTCAGCGTGTGGGCAAAGTGGGCCATGTCACCCAACACAAACAGGTTGGGGTAGCCCGCCACACTCATGTCCGGCTCGACGATGACGCGCCCCATACGGTCGGTGGCCGCGCCAGTCGCTTCCGCCACGGCCTCACCCAACGCCGACGCCTTCACCCCGGCTGCCCAGAGGACGGTGTGGGTCTCCACGCGCTCGACCTCGCCGCTGTTGCTGTCGCGAATCATCACATGGTCCTCAGCGATATCGGTCACCAGCGAACCGAGCCGCACGGTGACGTGCAGCTTCGCCAGCGCCGCCTGCGCGTCGGCCGACAGCGCTTCCGGAAACGCCGTAAGCACACGGTCGAGCCCTTCCACGAGGATGATCTCAGTCTCGGCGGGGTCAAAGGAACGGAACTCGCCCTGAAGCGCGTTATGGGCCAGCTCCGAAAGCGCCCCGGCCAACTCCACGCCGGTCGGCCCGGCGCCCACGATGACGAACGTGGTCCACGGTTTGCGGGCGGCGGCCGTCGCTTCGCGCTCAGCCGTCTCGTAGGCCAGGTAAACCCGGCGGCGAATCTCGCTGGCGTCTTCGGCCGTCTTGAGACCGGGGGCCAGGCTGGCCCACTCGTCGTCCTTGCCGAAGTAGTGGTGGTGGGCGCCCGTGGCCACAATGAGCGTGTCGTAGTCGATCGCCTCGTCGCGAAGCATAACCTGCTGTTGGTGCGGGTCAATGGCGACGACTTCGCCTGCGATCACGCGCACATTCTCGGCCCGCTTCAGGACGCTGCGCAGCGGCGAGGCAATATCAGACGGCGACAGTTCGCCGGTGGCTACCTGGTAGAGGAGCGGCTGAAAGAGATGGAAGTTGCGCTTGTCGATGAGCGTGACCTTGACCGGCTCACGTCGCAAGGCCTTGGCTGCGTAGAGACCGGCAAATCCGCCACCCACGATCACGATGTGGTGGGTCATGTTCAATCTTGTTCCTTTTATGGCTCGCTCCGTTCCGGGGAATGGAAGCAGGCCGCATTCGTCAGGTTCGACAGGTGGACTCTACCGAGTTGGAACATAGTTCGTCAACTCGGTGGCCGACCGACTTGCTCAGGCAGTTTGGTCCTGGGGAACGGCGGCCATCATCATGGCCTCGGCCGCTGCGCGCTCCACAGGGTCCAGTCCCAGCGTCACCCCCGGTCGGCGCGTGAAGTAGCTCCACGCCCAGCGGCTCATCACCTTCAGCTTGTCGTCGAACTCCACCAGAAAATAGACATGGACAAACGCCCACATCATCCACGCCGGCAGGCCGGCAAATTGCAGCGGGCCGATGTCGGCAACGGCGGCGTTGCGGCCGATCACCGCCAGATTGCCCCGGTCGCGATAGCTGAACGGCCGCACCTTGCGTCCGAAGCGCCGCCGCCGCAGCAAGTCAGCCACATAGTCGCCCTGCTGCATGGCCACCTGGGCCACACCGGGCAGCGGCTTGCCGTCCGGCCCGGCAAAGTTGGCCAGATCGCCAATGACAAAGATGTTGGCGTGCCCGGGCAGCGTCAGGTCGGACTGCACGATCAGACGACCGGTACGATCCTGGCTGGCCCCGGTCTGCGCCGCCACCACATCGGCCAGCGGCGACGCCTTGACCCCCGCTGCCCACAGCACGGTGGCGGTGGGGATGAGTGTCTGCTCGTCGGTGGCCACATCGCGCACAACGACGTAGTCATCGGTGATGTCGGTCACGAGTGTGCCGGTCTTGACGGTGACGCCCAGCTCTTCGAGTGACTGCTCGGCCGCCGCCGACAGCTCAGCCGGGTAGCCGGAGAGGACACGGTCCAGCCCTTCCAGCAGAATGATTTCTGATTCGGCCGTGTCGCAGTTGTGGAACTCGCCGCGCAGCGTGCGATGGGCCAACTCGCCCAGCGCCCCGGCCAACTCCACGCCGGTCGGCCCGCCGCCAACGATGACGAATGTTTGCAGGCCGCGCCGGATGGCCAGGTCAGGTTCGGCGTCGGCCGCCTGGAACGCCCGCCAGATGCGCGCGCGCATCTCTCTGGCATCTTCCATCGTTTTCAGGCTGGGAGCCAGCGCCGCCCACTCGTCGTCGCGGCCGTAATAATGGTTGCCCGCGCCGGTAGCCACGATCAGCGTGTCGTAGGGAATCGTTTGGCCGTCTTTCAGGTGAACTGCCTGGGCGGGGACATCGATGTCGACCACCTCGCCGGTGACAACGCGGGCGTTGCGCTGCCGGTCGAGCACACCCGCCAGCGGCGCCGTCACATCTTCGCCCGCCAGATTGCCTGTGGCCACCTGATAGAGAAGGGGCTGAAAGAGATGCTCGCCACCGCGGTCGATGAGGGTCACATCGACCGGCGCGAAGGCCATTGATTCGGCTGCTTTCAACCCGCCGAATCCGCCGCCAATGATCACTACCTGTTGTCGCTGTTTTCTGCTCATGTTTGCCTGCACTTCCCTACGATGATGCGTCTCGTCATTCTACTATTGATTTTAACACCTTACTTCAATCACAGTATACAGGATTGTTCATCATTTGTCTATATTTTGTCCATGTATGTATAACGCGCTAATCTACCGGTGGGTAAGAACTCGGACGGAGCGGGGGCGGCCCTGGGGCCGATTGTCGGCGGGGGCAGCGCAAGAGGACGAGACAACTGGCCGGGACCGGCTTCGCAGTGCGGCATGCTCCGTCGGTTCCCCGCCCGTACGTGCCGTGTTTGGTGCGCGGTGTACGGGTGGGACAGGGCGGCCGTCGAGCGCTCGCTGCGCCGGATTATCCTTATTGCGTTTGTCCCACCTTCTGCTGCCGTGAACCACACCATATAGCGCACCTGCTGAAAAATCCTGACCGCCCACACAGGGTTTTTTCACGGTTCGACTGGTCGCAGCGATCGGACTCTTTTCCGGTCTCCTGGGGTCGGGAGAGGACGCGACAAGGAATGTCGCGGCTACGTTTGATAAGCTGATTGGGGGATGATCCTCGGCCACACGACTTGCTTGACGGGGAAATCCGACTTCCTTATGGCAATGGCAAAGGACGCGACAAGGAATATCGCGGCTGCGTTTGACAAGCTGACTGGGGGATGATCCTCGGCCACACGACTTGCTTGACAGGGAAATCCGATTTCCTTATGATAGGGATGACTGACAGTCAGTCAATCGAAATGCATCATGACCACTCGAACCGTCAAAGCGCCCGAAGAGCGGCGCAGCGAACTGATTGCCGCGGCCCAGACGCTGTTCTATTCAAAGGGGTATGAGCGCACGTCGGTCAGCGATATTGTCAAGGCCGTCGGCGTGGCCCAGGGGACGTTCTACTACTACTTCGACTCCAAGGCGGCCGTCCTGCAGGCGATGGTCGACGAGATGGTCGAGCAGGGCAGCGCCTTCTTCCGCGCCATTGTCAGCGACCCCACTCTGACCGCCATTCCCAAATGGCAGCAGGCGATCCAGCTGACCACCGGCTGGAAGCTGGAGCGCAAGGAGCAGATGCTGACCATCAATCGCATGCTGGCCATGGACGAAAACGTCCTCCTGCGCCACACGCTCCTCAGCGAGCAGACGAAAGCCGTCGCCGCCGAGCTAGCCCCGATCATCGTCCAGGGTGTGGACGAAGGTGTCTTTGACGTGGCGTTGGTCCCGGAAACGGCCGGGTTGGTGATGGCGCTCATCTTCAGCCTGAGCGATACGATGAGCGATCTTATCCTCGACCCGGACCCGGGCGAGGAGCAGCTGGGCGAGACGATGCGCCACCTTGAGTCTGTGCAGACGGGCATCGAGCGGCTGTTGGGGGCGCCAACCGGCTCGCTGCCCCTTATCGATGAGGCGACCTTGCGGGCCTGGCTGGCAGCCTGAGAGTCGCCGGGCCAGGACTTTGTTGAGACATTAGCTACCAGGATTTATGTATGACCACTCATGTAATCGAAACCAATAATCTGACCGTCTACTACGGCCGCCACCGGGGCATCGTCGATGTCGACCTGGCCGTCGACAAAGGCGAAGTGTTCGGCTTTCTCGGCCCGAATGGCGCGGGCAAGACGACCACCGAGCGGGTGCTGCTCGACATCATCCGCCCCACTACCGGCAGCGCCCACATCTTCGGCATGGACTGCCAGGCGGAGGGCGTGACCGTTCGCGAGCGCGTCGGCTATCTGCCCGGCGAACTGAGCCTTTACGACGACATGCGCGTCAGCGCCTTCTTCGAGATGTACGCCTCGCTCCACAACGGAGGCAGCGACAAACGGTACTGGCAGACGCTCGCCGATCGCCTCGACCTGGACACCAGCCGCAAGATTAAGGAGCTGTCCCGCGGCAACAAGCAGAAGGTCGGCATCGTCACCGCCTTCATGAACAAGCCGGAGCTGCTCATCCTCGACGAGCCGACCAGCGGCCTCGACCCGCTGGTGCAGCAGACGGTGATGGAGATGGTGCGCGAGGCCAACGACGCCGGGGCCACCGTCTTCTTCTCCTCCCACATCCTGCCGGAGGTGCAGGCGGTGTGCGACCGGGTGGGCATCATCCGCGAAGGACGACTCGTCGCCGTCGAGCGGGTCGACACGCTGACGACCCAGGCGTTCCGCCGCATTCGCTTTCGCTTCGCTGCCGCGCCGCCGGCCGGCGCCTTCGTCGGCGATGGAGTCACCGTGCTGGACCGCGATGACGATCAGGTGACGCTGGAGGTGCGCGACGGCCTGAGCGACGTGATGACGGCCGCCGCCGGCTACGGCATCCTCGACATTGAAACGATTCCTGTCTCTCTGGAAGAGATCTTCCTGGCCTACTACGGCCAACAAAAGGGCAACAACCATGCTTAATCTACTCTGGCACGAACTGCGTTCTCGTCGCACCGCCATTTTGCTGTGGGGCCTCGGCCTTTCCTTCTTCCCCATCACCTACGTCGGCCTGTTCCCATCCTTTGCCGACCAGATGGCGAACTTTCAGGAGATTCTCGATGTGGCCATCTACCAGGCGCTGGGCATCAGCATGGGTTCGTTTGAGGAGTATCTGGCCTCGACGGTCCTCAACCTGGTGCCGGTTATCCTGACCGTCTATGCCGTCGGCAGTGGGACGGCGACGCTGGCGGGGGAAGAGGAAGACGGCCGCCTGGAGCTGATCGTGGCGCTGCCCATTCCCCGCTGGCAAATTGTCACGGTGAAGGCGATCGCCCTGGGCATCGCCCTGTTCCTCATCCTGGTGATTGTCTCCGGCGCGACCGCGCTGACGATGGTGGTCATCGGCGGACAGGTTGACACCGTCGTGACACCCGCCGGCGTCTTTGTCAGCCTGATGGCGTCGTGGCCGCTGGTCTTTGCCTTTGGCATGATCAGCCTCTTCCTGGCGGCGTTCTGCCCCACACGCCGGATCGCGTCCGCGCTGGCAGCGCTCATTGTCATCGCCAGCTATCTGGGCAATAACCTGACCGGCATGATCGATTCGTTGGAGCCGATTAAGGGATTGTTTCTGTTCAACTACTACGACGCAACGGCCGACGGGCTGCTGAACGGGCAGGACCCGGTCAATACACTCATTCTGCTGGGAGTGGCGCTGGTAGCGTTTGGGTTGGCGGTCTTCTTCTTTGGCCGGCGCGATCTGACGGTACACATGTGGCCGTGGCAGCGCGGGCGCGTGCCTGCCGGCGCGGCCGCCTAGCCGTCCGGTGCGTACTGCTGCAGCCACCACCCTTTGATAGGCAGGTCGGACCGGCGCAGCTGGTGGACTAGTTCCGGAATGTCGAAGCGGACGCGACGTAGATCGACGCTGATCCCGTCTTCGACCAGTTCGATCAGGGCATACTCCGCCCAGGGCAGGAGCGCCGGCTCCAGATCGGTGACGGCGGCGGAGACGAAGGCGTTGCCCACGCTGCCGGGGTTGATCACCCACCGGCCGTCATGCTGGCGCAGCATCTGGATGTGGGTGTGGCCGCCGGCCATGATGGCAGCCGGGTTGCCGTCGAACAGCCAGTCCAGCTCCTCGGCCGGTGTGGTGGCCAGCACCAGATCGACGTTGGACTGCGGCGAGCCGTGGTAGCAGAACATCGACATCCCCAACCCCAGGGGCACTTCGATCGTTTTGGGCAGGGCGCGCAGGAACTCGAAGTCGTGGGGGCGCAGCTGCTGTTCGCACCAGACGACGCTGTCGGCCACCGATGTCGCTATGCGGTACTCGGCCAGCTTGTCCATCTCCAGCAGGGCCGCGTCGTGGTTACCCATGACAAAGTCGCACTCCAGCGCTTGCAGACGGTCCAGCACAGCTATTGGCTGCGGGCCGATGGTGGCCAGGTCGCCCAGGCAGACCAGCTTGTCGGCCTGCTGCCGTTCGATGTCGGCCAGCACCGCCTCCAGCGCAGTCAGGTTGCCATGAATGTCGGAGAAGAGCGCAATTCGCATGAATGCCTTGTCCGCAGCCCGGGTTGACAGACGATTAGTTCCCAACGAGCCGGGGACAGGCCGAGGAGCATCGTGGCGCAGAGAAAACGCCACCGCACTCGATCCTGGCCTGAGCCGACCGCTTCACAGTATATGTCGGCCAGCACAACTTTACAACCGGCCATGACAATCTGCCTGAAAACGGTGACATTTGTTAGTTGCACAAGTTGTCTGTTGAATTTATACTGTCCATTGTTAACTGAGGTTAAGATTCGTTTGATGGAGGAGCAATGCGGAGTTGCCGCAGCGTAAACATCAAACACAGCAACGATCTGGCAGGCCGGTCCCAGCAGTGGGCCGGACAACTCTCGTGCGGGTCAGCGCAGTCCATCCCTCAGTCACACACGCTCACACTCCAATTGATTCAGATCACTCATAAGGTCGCTGCCGCACGGGGCGACCTTGTTGTATTTAACGGCGACTCGATTATTGTCGGGGAAAGGGGTCGTCCGGCCCCTCCCCGGAACAACGGACAGGTTGCATTAGCGGGCGAGCGGACGCGACTCCATTGCCGGCAGCCTGTCGAGGCCACGGTCGCTTCCTATCCCCACCATGATCAACGGCTCCACGGAGCCACTAGACATCCCGTCAAGGGAGAGGAGATAATCTTATGGATATGGGTGGATTTGCCAATCAGATGGTGCATGTCGATCTCACCGCCGGTGAAATCGATGTTCGCGAGATTCCGGAAGAGTGGGCGCGGAAGTACATTGGCGCGCGCGGCCTGGGCGTGAAGTATGTCTTCGAGAACGGGCCGACCGTCGACGCCGACTCGCCGGAAAATATTCTCTGCTTCATGAACGGCCCGCTGACCGGCACGGCCGCCAACATGAGCGGCCGCATGGCCATCGTCACCAAGTCGCCGCTGACGGGCACGGTCACCGACAGTCATCATGGCGGCTGGTCGGCGGCGCGGCTGCGCTGGTCGGGCTACGACGGGCTTATTTTCAAGGGCAAATCCGAGAAGCCGGTCTACCTGTACATTGACGATGACACGCTGGAGCTGCGCGACGCTTCCGAGGTGTGGGGCAAGGGCGTCCACGACACGGTCAAGCATTTCCAGGACAAGTTCGGCGAGAAGGACCTGACCGTCATCACCATCGGCCAGGCGGGCGAGAACCAGGTGCGCTTTGCGGCCTGGGTGAACGAAGACGACCGGGCCAGCGGCCGCGGCGGCACGGGCTGCGTGGGCGGCGCCAAGAACCTGAAGGCGGTCGTCATCAAGGCCAAGAAGAAGATGCCGCGCCCGAAGAACCAGGAAGCGTGGAAGAAGGCCCACTCCCGCGCGCTGGGCGTCATCATGGACGAGGCCAACATCACCAGCCCCAACAAGGGCGGTCTGTCGCTCTATGGCACCAACGTGCTGATGAACATCACCAACACGATGGGCGCGCTCCCGGCCTACAACGGCACCGTCACCAGCTACGGCGACGAGTGCGAGAACCTGAGCGGCGAGCACGTCTACGACACCATTCTCGTCAGCCACCCCACCTGCCACGCCTGCCCGGTCGCCTGCAAGAAAGAGGTCGAGCTGAAGGACGGCATGTACAAGGGGCTGCGGATGGAGAGCGTGGAGTATGAGTCGGCCTGGGCGCTGGGCGCCAACTCCGGCCACCACGACATCGACACCGTCGTCAAGCTGATCGACCAGTGCAACGATTACGGCATGGACACGATTGAGCTGGGCAACACCTTCTCCGCCTACATGTACGCGTCCGAGAAGCAGTACACCAACGGCCACGGCCACCTGGAGTGGGGCGACTTCAACCGCATGGTGGAGCTGACGACGATGATCGCCCATCGCGAAGGCGTGGGCGACGCGCTGGCCGAAGGGCCCGGCCCGCTTTGGCGCCAGCCTGGGCAAGTCCGACGTGGCCAACACGGTGAAGGGCCAGGCGATTCCGGCCTATGACCCGCGCGGTCTGAAGGGCATGGGCATCGCCTACGCCACCAGCAACCGCGGCGCCTGCCATCTGCGGGCCTACACCCCCGCGGCCGAACTGAACCTGATGCCGTTCAAGTCGGTCTACAGCGACCCGCTGGACTGGACCGACAAGGGCGAGCTGACCAAGGTGTTCCAGGATGTCCACGCCTTCTCCGACAGCCTCGACCTGTGCAAGTTCAGCGCGTTTGCGATGGGCATGGACGAGTATGTGGAGCAGTACGCGGCGTTCTGCGGCATCGAGTTCACGGTGGAAGATGGCCTGATTGCGGGCGAGCGCATCTACAACCTGGAGCGCTACTACAACAATCTGGCCGGTTTTGGCGAAGGCAGCGACTACCTGCCGCGCCGCTTCACGGAAGAGCCCTCGACGATGCAAGGCTCCGAGGGCCACACCTGCGAACTGGACCTGATGCTGACTGACTACTACCGGCTGCGCGGCTGGAAGGACGGCGTTGTGCCGGAAGAGAAGCTGCGGGAGCTGGATATTATCGCGTAGGCGACTTCGATTGGATAGCAGACCTGACAGGTCTCTCGGAGACCTGTCAGGTCTGTTCGAACTACGAAACCGCTTCGTAAATCTCGTCGAGCGCCGCCTGCTCTTCCTCGCTGACCAGCTTCTTCCCCATCCCCAGGAAACCACCCTCTTTTTCTGCTTCGGCCGCCTGTTGCGCCACACTGACGATCATCTGCTGATAGGCCGCCAGCTGATCGGCATCGGCGCTGCGACGCACCAGATCGGTGGCCGCTTTGATGGTGCTCAGCATGGCCGCCGGCGGTGTTTCGGCCCGGAACTTCTCGAATTCGTCGGCCGACAAATCCTCGGTAAAGGCCACATTCACCAGCGCCTCCGGCCGGGAGGCGGCCCGCGCCGCGTTCACAGCCACGGCCGCCGCCCACAGTTCGGACGCGGTCTCCTTGCTGCCGGACGGGGAAGCGGCGACGACCAGCGACGCCGCCGCCAGCGGGGCCAGCTTGATCTTGGTCCACTCATCGTCGGCGAACTTGTCGCGCAGCATGGCGCTCTTCGTCGTCACGGCCCAGTCGGCCGCATCTTCCATCGACTTGGCCGAGGTGACCCAGCTCGACACTTCGACGCTCTTGGGCAGCCCGCGCACACCCAGCGTCTCGCCCGCCTTGGTGAGCTGATCGGCCAGCCCGGGGCCGGCGGCGCGCAGATCGGCCACAGAGTGGACGCCCGCGGCGTTGAGCAGGTCGGTGTAGGCCGGGCCGATACCCGGCACGCGGAGCAGGTCGGCCCGGTTCACCAGACCGGCCAGCACATTTTCGCCAATACCCAGCTGGCTGGCCGTCGCCTTCAGCGTGTCCGGATCCACCAGCGCCAGCAGCAGCTGGTCCGTATCACCCATACCCATCGCCTCCAGGCTCTTGGCCAGCGCGGCAGGCACATTCTTCAAATCCGCTATCTTGTAGCCCATTGTCAGACTCCTATGTCAGGTCGATTCCCACTGAAACAAGAAAGGCTCTTGTTTTCCCAACTAATAAGTATAGCAGACCGCCGGTAGCGCCGTAAAGCGCCGCTCTCGTTCGGGAGCGGCGCTTTTTTTGTGGGTGAATGGGCGCGGCGGCTGGTGATGTTGCCGTTTTGGCGACGGCGGTGTGGTAGGCTGATGGGCGCGGCGGATTTAGTTGGTTAGTAAGGCAAGCTGTATATAATGGGCTACGTCTCGCCGATCCCTAGTGCAATATGCCAAACACCGAAGCCACCGCCCGCATCAAGATCAACAGACTGCTCGAAGCCGCTGGCTGGCGCTTCTTCGAGGACGAAAACGGGCCCGCCAACATCCGCCTCGAGCCCAGCGTCAACATCACACCCCACATGCTCGACGCCCTTGGCGAGGACTTCGAGAAAACCAAGAAGGGCTCATCGACTTTCTGCTGCTCGACGAAAGGGCTTCCCGCTCATCGTCCTGGAGGCCAAGTCGGAGGACAAGAACCCGCTGGTCGGCAAGGAGCAGGCCCGCAAGTACGCCAAGTCCCAGAACTGCCGCTTCGTCATCCTCTCCAACGGCAACCTGCACTACTTCTGGGACCTGGAGCGCGGCAACCCCTACATCATCACCTCGTTTCCCGACGCCGGACTCGGTCATCGGCTACCAGCAAGGTCACGCCCAACCCGCAGCGCCTCATCGAGGAGCAGGTCGACGACGACTACATCGCCCTGACCCAGCGCCCGAACTACGCAATCCGAAGCCGGCTGGAAGAACGAGGACGAGCGCCCCGGCTACATCCGAGACCAACAAGCTGCGCTTCCTGCGGCCCTATCAGCTCAAGGCCGTCCACGCCCTGCAGCGCGCCGTCGAAGGACGGCAAGGACCGCTTCCTGTTCGAGATGGCCACCGGCACCGGCAAGACCCTCACCGCCGCCGCCGTCATCAAGCTCTTCCTCCGCACCGGCAACGCCCGGCGCGTGCTGTTCCTGGTGGATCGCCTCGAACTGGAGGACCAGGCCAAGAAGGCCTTTACCGCGCTGCTGTCCGCCGACTTTCAGACGGTCATCTACAAGGAGAACCGCGACGACTGGCGCCGGGCGGAGATCGTCGTCACCACGGTGCAGTCGCTGCTCTTCAACAACAAGTACCAGCGGCTCTTCTCGCCGACCGACTTCGACCTGGTCATCTCCGACGAAGCCCACCGCTCCATCGGCGGCAACGCCCGCGCCGTCTTCGACTACTTCGTCGGCTACAAGCTCGGCCTGACCGCCACGCCCCGCGACTACCTCAAGCGGTTCGACAAGGCCAAGCCGACCACCCGCGACCCGCGCGAAGCTGAGCGCCGCCTGCTGCTGGACACCTACCGCACCTTCGGCTGCGAGAGCAGCCAGCCCACCTTCCGCTACTCGCTGCTCGACGGCGTCAAGGATGGCTACCTGATCAACCCCACGGTGGTGGATGCCCGCACCGAGATCACCACCGAACTGCTCTCCGAAGAGGGCTTTGTCGTCTCGTTCACCGACGATGACGGCGAGGACCAGGAGGAGGCCTTCAAGCAGCGCGAGTTCGAGAAGCGGTTCTTCGCCGAGGCCACCAACCAGCTCTTCTGCAAGACCTTTCTGGAAAACGCCCTGCGCGACCCGGTCAGCGGCGAGATCGGCAAGTCGATCATCTTCGCCGTCAGCCAGAACCACGCCGCCAAGCTGGCGCAGATCCTCAACGAGATGGCCGACCGCATGTTCCCCGGCAAGTACCAGTCCGACTTCGCCGTGCAGGTCACCTCGCAGATCCCCGACGCCCAGCAGTTCACCATCAACTTCGCCAACAACAACCTGCTCGGCTCGGCCAACTTCCTGGCCGACCTACAAGACCAGCAAGGCCCGCGTCTGCGTGACCGTCGGCATGATGACCACCGGCTACGACTGCACCGACATCCTCAACCTCGGCCTGTTCCGCCCGATCTTCTCGCCCACCGACTTCATCCAGATCAAGGGGCGCGGCACCCGCAAGCACAACTTCCTCGAACAGCTTTTCGACGACAGCCTCAAGGAAGGCGTCGCGCAGCCGGAAAAGACCACCTTCAAGCTCTTCGACTTCTTCGCCAACTGCGAATACTTCGAGGAGGAGTTCAACTACGACGAGGTGCTGAAGCTGCCCCGCCCCAGGGCAAGGCGCGGCGAGGGACCGGCGACCGCGGCCCGGTGGTGTACGTCGGCGACCTACGAGCACCTCGGCGCCGACATCCTGGCTTCGATCAAGGAAGAAGCCAGTCGGCTACGAGGGCATGAAGATCGACCGCATGTTCTTCGAGAAGTTCGAGGACACGGTCCGCGAGACGAGACCATCGCCAGCGCTGTCGAGGCCGGGCAGTGGGACCGCGTCATCGACTACGTGAACCGCGAGGTCTTCGACAAGCCCGAGGAGTACTACACCCTCGACAAACTGCGCAAAGCCGCCGCCGTGGACCGCCGCCTCACCCTGCGCGAGATCCTGGAGAAGGTCTTCGGCCTGATCCCGCGCTTCAAGTCCAAGGACGAGCTGCTGGAGGAGGAGTTCGCCAAGTTCGTCGCCGACCTCAAGCCCGAAGAGGCCGAAGCCGATCCCGGCCATCAAGACCTACTTCAAGGCCTATGTCACCAGCGACCGGGTGCGCGACATCATCGAGAGCCGGCAGTTCACCGACCTGGCCACCAACCCGGTCTTCTCCACGCCGCGACTTCAGGCCGTGCCGCCAGAAGTACCGCACGCTCATTCCCGAGTACGTCAAGGACTACTGTCCCTTGAACCAGTTCGCCGCCTAAAGGAGACCCATGCTCGACACCGACACCAAACGCCGCATCGACACCGCCCGCGACATCCTCGTCGGCAAAGTGCCCGACCCCAAGAGCCAGGTCGAGCAGATCACCATCGCCCTGATCTACAAGTTCATGGACGACATGGACGCCGAGAGCCGAGGAGCTGGGCGGCAAGCGCAAGTTCTTCGCCGGCGAGTTCGCCCGCTACGGCTGGGCCAAGCTGATGCGCTCCGGGCCTGGGCGGCCACGAGATGCTCAACCTCTACGCCGAAGCCATCACCAGGATGCCCGAGAACCCCGGCATCCCGCCGCTCTTCCGCGACATCTTCAAGAACGCCTATCTGCCCTACCGCGACCCGGAGACCCTGCGCGCCTTCCTCAAGATCATCGACGAGTTCACCTACGACCACAGCGAGCGCCTGGGCGACGCCTTCGAGTACCTGCTCTCCGTGCTCGGCTCCCAGGGCGACGCCGGGCAGTTCCGCACCCCGCGCCACATCATCGACTTCATGGTCGAGGTCGTCGACCCGAAGAAGAACGAGACCATCCTCGACCCCGCCTGCGGCACCGCCGGCTTCCTGATCTCGTCCTACAAGCACATCCTGCGCGGCCAACACCGACGCCAAGGGCCAGCAGCACCCTCACGCCCGACGAACAGGGCCGCCTGGCGCAGAACTTCACGGGCTACGACATCTCGCCCGACATGGTGCGCCTCTCCCTGGTCAACATGTACCTGCACGGCTTCGCCGACCCGCACATCTACGAATACGACACCCTCACCAGCCAGGACCGCTGGAACGAATACGCCGACGTCATCCTCGCCAATCCGCCCTTCATGTCGCCGAAAGGCGGCATCAGGCCGCACAACCGCTTCCGGTGCAGTCCAAGCGCAGCGAAGTGCTGTTTGTGGACTACATGGCCGAGCACCTCACCCCCACGGCCGCGCGGCGGTCATCGTGCCCGAGGGCATCATCTTCCAGAGCCAGAACGCCTACAAGCAGCTGCGCAAGATGCTGGTGGAGGACTACCTGGTCGCCGTCATCTCGCTGCCGGCGGGCGTGTTCAACCCCTACTCCGGCGTCAAGACCTCCATCCTGTTGCTCGACAAGTCGCTGGCCAAACAGACAGACGATATTTTATTCGTGAAGAAATTGAAGCAGATGGGTTCGACTAGAGCACAGCGCAAAGAGATTAAGCAGAACGATCTACCACGCGCTCGCGAGCCTAGGCGATTACAAGTCTTCACTTTCTGGTCAGCACGAGTTCCTCGAGAGCAATCACCCTGGTTTCGCTGTTGGTCAGAGACAATATCGCTCAAGACGGTAAGTTCAACCTAAGCGGTAAGCACTACAGAATAACGGAAAGCACTTCCTCGCAGTATCCGCTGACGCGGCTGGGGAACGTCTGTACGCTAACTGTGGGCGGGACACCTCACGGAAAAATCCCCGAGTACTGGCATGATGGCACGATCAAATGGATTTCATCGAAATATATCAATGGGCATGGCGAAGTGACCGGCTACGAACTGATTACTCCCGAAGCCGTTTCGTACGACTGTACAAGTGTACATACCAAAGCACTGCGTCGTGATCTCGAGAGTTTCAGTCAGCAAGATCGCATACGCAGATGACGATTACGCTCTAGATCAGGATCTTACGGGCCTTACAGTCAAAGATGCTAATAGGTACTTGCAGTTCCTATTTTACTTAGCACGCCGCATTACAAAGATCGTCGAAGCCAGTGCTCAGGGAATAAGACCAAGGCATCTCGCAAAGACCTCGCCAATCAAAATCCCCCTCCCGCCCCTCTCTCTGCAGGAAGAAATCGTGGCCGAGGTGGAAGAGCATGGACGTCGATTACCGAGCTTGAAGACAAGATTCACGAGCGTCAACTAGCGATTAATTCTACGATAAACCAAGTCTGGGGAATTGGAGGGGCGTAGTGAAAGATTAAGTTTGCAAAGCATGACTTAGGTCATCGAACTGCTGGCGAAAGAGTCGAAGTCGCACTGAGCGGAAATGCTGCCAATGTAAGGCTTATGGACTCTACAAACCTTCAGGAGCTTACAAAAACGGAAGGCGACACAAGTATGTTGGGGGACTTGCAAAAAGATCTCCTGTCATTTTGACGATTCCTCGGTCAGGGCACTGGTATGTCACAGTTGATCTTCAAGGTCTGCGAGGTTCTGTCGAATCCTCGGTAAGAATTCTACCGGGCCCGCTTCCCCAACTGAAGGCTACACCACTTTCTTCAGTCCGTCGCTGCTGAGAGCCCGCGATGAGCTAGAGACCATGGAATCTCCGAGGATGTTCGAGTATTCAGCACTTTCATCTCCCATGCCTCCGAAGACAAAGATGAGGTGGTTAGACCGCTAGCTCATGCGCTGGAAGAAGGGGGTTTATCTGTCTGGTACGATGAATACGAATTGCGTATTGGGGACAGCCTCAGACGCAAGATTGACCATGGATTAGCAAGAAGCCGTTTTGGCTTGGTCGTCTTATCAGAGGAATTCTTCAAGAAAGGATGGACGAACTACGAGCTTGACGGGCTTGTTACTCGCAGCGTGTCGGCGAGCAGATTCTGCTTCCTATTTGGCACAATATTCTGAACAGCGACTCAACTACAGCCCATCTCTCGCGGACAAGGTGGCGAGAAGCACGGCAACTCACACAATTCAGGAGATCGCAGCGGAGATAATCGCCGTCATTTCGGACCATACAGAGTTGCCCTAGGAAACCCGCTAATGGATGAAGCACCGAACATCTTCAGTTATCTGCCTGTGTCCTTCAAGTCTGAGGAAGAGCAAGCTTACATCCGCTTTCTCTGGGACGCGTTTGAGTCTAATTACGAGAACGGCAAGTACCAGTTCGCCTTCCTTGCTTTCCACATGCTGACGATGAGTTTCGTCTACTGCAACATCTGGCAGATCAAACAAAACGCCCCCAAGGACTTTGAAAAGGCCATGATTGGTTTCAGTCGGGACGAGAAAGATTTGCTCAAGGCGACGTCACCCTTCACGTTCTGGGTGATCAACGAACGCACCATCTTTCGCTTCTTCAGGCTCATCGACTGTGACAACGGCAAGATCGGGCAGTATGTGAAGTTGGTCGACGAGCGCAACAAGGCTGCTCATTCCAACGGCCAGATCTTTGTTAACGACCAGATTCTAATCGACCGCAAGATCGCTGAAACATTGCGCCTGGTGGATGAGATTCAGGAACAATCCAGGCCATTGGTCTTGGCGTGTTATGATCGGTTCCTGGAAAGTGCCGATGTCGAGACCCGCGAGCATCTCAGCGAATCTGACCAACTACGCGAGATCCTTGTGCACAGCAACTACTTCAGTCGCAAGGACATTGAGTTCTGTCTGGACTACGACATTGGTGTCCTGGCTGGTCACGAGCACTATGACGGCATACGCGCTCTGCATGAAGCGCTGACGGCGGAATATGCGGCATAATCCGCTTAGCTCCCCCGTTCTCCAGCTAACTAGCCCCTACGGACAAGCGATCACCCCCTGCGCCCACAAGCACCCGCCGCACAGGGCTAGGGTATCAGCGTAAACGCATCGCAATGCTGCGGCCGAATGAGTCGGAAGTGGCGCTGGTCGAGGGTAAGGACGCGCGTAATCGCCAGGCGCTCGGCGCAGGCCACCAGAATCGCATCGACGAAATCGACGCGGGCGTCGGCGTATTGGCTCATCACGGATGCCGCCCGCCGGTAGTCAGCCGGGGTAGGCTCGACTAATGTGTAGGGTGGTTCGGCCAGGCCGTTGACAAACTCGGCCGCCGCTGTCTGGCCGACATCGCGCTGCAGCAAATAGGTGACTTCCACCGTGACCGGCGTAGGCAGATAGACGGCCGCGTCGATTGCGGCAGTCGCTTCACGCACCGCTTCATGGGTCTGCTCACGCCGGTTAAGCAGCGCGTAGAGGAACCCGGTATCCAGCAGGTAACTCACGGCCGTTCGCCGAAGCCGTTACGACCGGCTTCTTGTGCCAGAATCTCTTCTGCGCGTTCGGCCGTGTCGCCCGGCCCACCGTCGAAGCGCCCGGCCCAGCTCAGCAGGGCGCGCGCCGGGTCGGGCGGGCCGGTGCCGGCTTCCTGCAGCACCGAATCAATCAACCGCCGCGCCAGTTGCAGACGCGTCTCGGCCGGCAGCGCCGCCAGTTCGTCTTCCAGAGCTTTCAGTTCAAGCGTCATGCTGCCTATTGTACCAGAAATGGAACCGCGCAGGCCCACGAGCAGCGCCCCAGCCCCCAGGCCCCATCCCCTACGGACAAGCATTCGCTTGCCCCATCAGGGGCAAGCGACCACCCCCTGCGCCCACAAGCACCCGCCGCAGGCCGGCGTCGGGCTGTCGAAGCAGTCGGTCAGATTGTCGCGGGACGCCTCGCAGCCGCCGCACGGCGCGCACGGGGCGAAGGCGAAGCTGTGGACCCGCTCCCGGTAGGCGACGTACTCCGGGTCCAGCCACATGATCAGCAGCTCGCGCTCGGCCGACATTGCCGACGATGTGGCGGTAGGAGACCCGCTCGTAGCCGTTCAGATAGCCGGTGTGGGTGTGGAGCAGCGGCGGGCACGGGCTGACGTCGCCATTCCACCCGACGACCATGGAGCCGCCTTCGATGAAGGTGCAGACGTCGTTGCTGACCCCCATGTTGTTGCCCGCCAGCGCCACATTGTAGCCACTGGTCAGGGCCTTCAGGAACGGTTCGGCCGTCGTCTCGTCGAGGTCCATCTTGGGCAGCGTCAGCCGCCGGAACCAGATCGACGGCAGATAGGTGATGTTCTTCAGCGCCTGGGCGTAGAGGATCTCCTCGTTCATCGCTTCCGAATGGGGCAGCAGATTGCTGACGTGGAAGTGCATCGCCCCCAGACTCTTGCCCAGCTGCAGCAGCTCCGGCAGGTCGCCGATGTTGCGCTTCATGGCCACGAAGGCGATGCCGATCTGGGGCACGGGGCGGTGGGACGGCCGCCGCAGTCGCCGGAAGCGGCGCAGATTCTCCAGCACACGGGGCAGCTCCGCCCCCAGCCGGATGTCGGCGTAGCTCTCCGGCCGCACGCCGTCCAGCGAGACCCAGAGCACATCCAGCCCGGCCTCGATGATCGCCCTGGCCCGCTTTTCGCTGAGCAGCGTGCCGTTGGTGATCATCTCCGCCCGGCAGCCCAGCCCCTTGACGGCGGCGATCATATCGACGATGCGGCGGTGGGCCAGCGGCTCGCCAATGCCGCTGAACATGACCGAAGGGGGAGACGGCGCCCTGGCCAGCCCCTCAAGGATGCGCGCAAACGTCGCCTCCTCCATGAAGCCGATGTCGGTGTCCCAATTGTTTCGCATACAGGTGAGGCAGTCGATGTTGCAGAAGTTGGTCGGCTCGATATACAGCTTGGCCAGATCGGTCACCGGGCGGTGCAGGCGCACGCTGTTGTCATCGAGGTCCAGTCGGGCGCGGGCCCCCGGCACCAGACCATATCGCTCCGCAATGGCCGGTTCCAGAACCAGCCGTCCCTGTTCGTCCACTTCCGCCCAAACGGGTTGGACTTCAGCCATGACGTTCTACCCTCCGGCGCGTAATGTTTTTTGGTCGAGGCCTGGCCTGAGCTTGGCCAGCGACTCCTCGTCCCCCTCCAGGCGAAGCTCCACACGCCCCACGCGGAGCGAGCCTATTTCTTTGGGGGGCAACTTGGTCAGAACGGCGTGCCAGCCCGCACCCTCAATCTCGGTGTCGCTGGTCGCCGTGCCACCCAACTCTTCCAGATACTCCCGCAGCAGCCACAGCGGAATGCCGTGGACAAAAACCTCGGTCATGGGTTAGCCTCCACCCACAGCCGGAAAGATGTTGATCTTGTCATCCGGTTTGATGACCGTATCCATCTTGTCGGCCATGAACGAGACCCCCCGCCCATTGATAAACATATGGCAGTGCGGATGGAGCTGGCCGTTTTCGTCCAGCAGCTCACGGCGCATGTCGGGATAGCGCGTGACCACCGCTTCCAGCACTTCGCCGGCGGTGATGTCCTCCGGCAGATCAAACTCGACCGACTTCTGGCCCGTTACCTGGCGCAGCGTGGCAAAGAAGTTGATATTCATGGCAGGCCCCGGCCCCTACTTCTTGGCGCGTTGGCTCATCGTGAAGAGAGCCGCCATGAGCACCAGGGCAATGACCACCATGAGAAAAGCAAACCAGCCGGGCAGCAGCACAGACTCGGCCAGCGGGTCGCCTTCGGCCGCCAGCGCAGGCAGTACCGACAGCAGCAGAGCAAAGAGCGTCACGAGTAGAGCATAAAATCGCCGCATAGGATCTCCTTGTTGTTGATGGGTATCGCTGTTACTAACTCTCGGTTAGAAGGCGCAAGCTCCGCGCCTTGTTTCGTCTATTATTCTATTATAGACATGATTTGGCGCACGGGTAGCCAAACTTAATCGCCCGGAAGTAAACACATGAGAAAGCAGATCGTCCCCATCCTGACCATGCTGGTCGCCTTTGTGCTCCTGGTCGCCTGCCGCCCCGCGCCAAACGCGCCGGACAGCGCAGCGTCGCCCACCAGCGCGCCGACCACCCCCGCCACCGAAGCCGCCCCCGCGACAACAGCAGCCCCGGCCACAGAGCCGGCCGCCGCGGCAGAAGCGGCGACAGCGACCGTCCCCGCCGCCGACCCCACCCCGGTGCCGGACGAATCGCCGACGGCCGTCTCACCGTTCGGCGGCGTCTCCTGGGACGACCGGGCCGTCTTCGCCGCCGGGCTGACACCCGACCAGCAAGCACTGCTCGACGAGCTGCCGAACGCGCCGGTCTACCACATGATCCTCGACATCGACGACCGGCTGTCGGCCGTCGGCGGCCGTCTGGCCGTGCGCTACACCAACGAGGAAGCGATCCCTCTCGACGAAATCTACTTTCACCTCTACCCGAATCTGCTGGACGGCTCCATTGAGATTGCCAATCTGACGGTGGACGGGCAGATGGTGACCCCGCAGCTGGAAGGCGTCAACAACAGCGTCATGCGCCTGCCGCTGCCTGCGCCGCTGGCCCCTGGCGAGCAGGTCGTGGTCGATATGGTCTTCACGACCGAACCGGCCGACCGCATCGCCCGCAACTACGGCGTGCTGGCCAATGTCGACGGCGTGTTGGCGCTGGCCCACTTCTTCCCGCAGATCGCCGTCTATGATGACGAAGGCTGGAACATTGAAACGCCCGACATCAACGGCGACGTCAGCTACAGCGACGCCGCCTACTATCTCGTCCAGGTAAGCGCTCCTGAGCAGGCGACGGTGGCCGCCGGTGGCGTGGCGGTGGACGAGCAAACGGAAAACGGCCGCACCACCACCACCTACGCCGCCGGGCCGATGCGCGACTTCTTCCTGGCCGCCAGCAACGACTACATCGTCCTGAGCGAGCAGGTGGGCGATATCACCGTCAACAGCTACGCGCCGGCCGGGGTAGAGGCGGGGGCGCAATCGGCGCTGGAGACGGCCGTCGACTCGCTGGCCATCTTCAGCGATCTGTTCGGCCCCTACCCGTACAGCGAGCTTGACCTCGTGACCACCTCGACGGCCGCGCTGGGCATCGAGTACCCGGGCATCGTGGTCAACACCGTGCGCATGTACGACCCCGACAACGAGAGCGACCGCTTCCCGGCGGCCGTCCTGCTGGAGTCGACCACCGCCCACGAGGTGGCCCACCAATGGTTCTACGGACTGATCGGCAACGACCAGCTGGATGAGCCGTGGCTGGACGAAGCGCTGACCCAGTACGCCACCTACCGCTACTATCTGGCACAGTATGGCGAGCAGGGCGGCGAAGGGTTCTTCCGCTCGCTGCAGAGCCGCTGGGAGCGAATTGAGGAGGCCGACATACCGATCGGCCAGCCGGTCGCCGCCTACAGCGGCCCGGAGTACGGCGCCATCGTCTACGGGCGCGGCCCCATCTTCGTGCGCACGCTGGCTGAGGAGATGGGCCAGGAGACGTTCGACGCCTTCCTGCGCGACTACTACGCCAGGTACCGGCTGGGCATCGCCGACGGGGCGTCGTTCCAGGCGTTGGCCGAATCGCACTGCGACTGCGATCTCGGGCCGCTCTTCGCCGAATGGGTGCTGTCAAACTGAGCCGGCGGCCGTCCGGGTAGTAGATTGGGGGTAGTTCCCGCGACCTGCTTTGGAACTCTCCAGCCATGTGCTAGAATGATTTCTAATCCCGTGAAGTTGGTCATCGGTACCCTTTACAGACGCATAACGACATCATCGAAGCAGCTACGCAGCCACGTACCCTGCTACCTGATTTTTTGGGCAACACTGCACCATCGAAGCCAACGTTGAAGCCCAGCCGACGCTGTCAAAAGCGACAAATGCCTCAAAGCCCTTATTTTGTCGGGTTGCACAATGACCGAACTTGGCAACATCCTAACATCACAACAAGAAACGGGAAGCCCACTAAAAAGACCGGACAGCAATGTCCGGTCTTTTTAACATCGTCAGCTTTGCTCAGACATGTGGCTAGCGGCCGTCTTGTTCGCGCACGTGAAAGAGCAGCGCCTCCAACCCCAGCAGATAGCCCCGCCAACCGAAACCACCGATCTGTCCCAGGCAAACGGGAGCCAGCAGCGACGTATGCCGAAACGGTTCGCGGGCGTAGATGTTGGACAGGTGAACCTCGACCGCCGGAATGGGCACAGCCGCCAGTGCGTCGCGCAGCGCGTAGCTGGTGTGGGTGAACGCGCCGGGGTTGATCAGAATACCTGCTGCCCAGAGCCGGGCGTCGTGGACGGCGTCGATCAGCACCCCTTCGTGATTCGACTGGAGGAAGCGCAGGGAGGCGTCGGCTTTGGCGGCCGCTTCGCGCAGCGCGGCGTTGATGTCGTCGAGCGTCTCATGCCCGTACACTTCCGGCTCCCGTTCTCCCAACAGATTCAGATTCGGCCCGTGGCAGACCAGTAGATGGGTTGTCATTGGCAATTACCCTCCGTGTCGCCGCCTACGCAGTGACATCCTGCAATGTGGCCAGTACGGCCGCTTCCGGCACGTCGCGGCTGATGAAGACGTCGCCGATCTCATGCAGCAGAATGAAGCCCAGGCGGCCGTCTTCTTTCTTCTTGTCGCTGCCCATCGCCGCGTAGAGCGCCTCCGCTTTCAGATAGGGCGGAATGTGGGTCGGCAGCCCGAGCCGCGTCAGCACCATCTCCACCATGTCGGGCAGCGTGGGGTCGCACTGGCCAAGCCGGGCCGACAGATTGGCCGCCGCCACCAGCCCGATGGCGACCGCGTCTCCGTGGCGAATGGCGTAGCCCGACACCTGCTCGATGGCATGGGCGAAGGTGTGGCCCAGATTAAGCACCGCCCGGCGGCCGTGCTCGAACGGGTCTTCCTCGACCACATTATGCTTGACCTCTATCGCCTGCGTCACCAGCGCCTGCAGGCTCTGGCCCAGAAGCCGGTCGGTGGCGTAACGCGCCGGCTCGACCGTCCAATCTTCCATCAGCAGCCGCTGCCACAGCACCGGCGAGGCAATCAGCCCGTGCTTGGCAATCTCGGCCATGCCCGCCGTGAACTCCGCCGGCGGCAGCGACGACAGCGTGGCCACATCCGCAATCACTGCCAGCGGCTGTTTGAACGCGCCCACCAGGTTCTTGCCCTGCGGCAGATCGACGCCGGTCTTGCCGCCTACGCTGGCATCGACCATTGCCAGCAGCGACGTCGGGCAGCCGACGTAGGCCACGCCGCGCAAAATCGTGGCGGCGGTATAGCCGGCCACATCCCCCACCACACCGCCGCCCAGCCCGGCCACCGTCCCCTTGCGATCCAGACCCGCGGCCAGCAGCCCGTCGTAGAAGGCACTCACCGTTTCCAGCGTCTTGTATCGCTCGCCGGCGGGCATCGTCAGCACGGGCTGGTTGGCGCCCAGCTGGCCGGCGTAGAGTGGGCCAACTTCGCTGTCGGTCAGCACGAACAGGGGGCCGTCAACTCCCGCCAGATCGGCCGTTTCCGGCAGCAGCCCGCGGCCGATCCAGATGTCGTAGCTGCCGGTCGGATGAGTGACGGTCAGCCGTTCGCGCAGTCCGTTGTCGATGAGCGCCGCGATAGCGCCGGCCACCGCCTCCGGCGTCTGGCCGCTGGTGTTGACGCGGCGGAAGCGCGCATAGCCGGCGGCACGCTGGCGCAATATCGAGCTGATGCGCTCCGCCACGCCCGCCCCGGCCAGCAGGGGCCTCTCTGTGGCGTCGGCCGCCAGCCGGTCGTAGATGTCGGCCGGATCAGCCGCCAGGCAAAAGACCGGACCGGTCGCCCCCAGCAGCGCCGCGTTCTCCGGCTCCAGCATCAGACGGCCGCCGGTGGCGATGACCAGCCCGCGCTCGCGGGCCAGCTCGCGGCTGATACGCTCTTCCCAGGCTCGAAAGCCGGTCTCCCCTTCGGAGTTGAAGATCTCCTGGATGGAACGGCCGTCGCGCTCGACGATCAGATCGTCCGTGTCGACGAAGTGCAAGCCGAGGCGCTTGGCCAGCAGACGGCCGGCGGTACTTTTGCCCGTGCCCATAAACCCGGTGAGGATGACGTTGTCTGGCTGCATGGTGGCGGGAATTATACTCGGTCGGGAACCAAATGGGGAACCAGCTCGTTCTATCAGTACAGCGACGGCGAAAGCGCCTCGTTGAATTCAAGACAGAGATATTTGGAGTAGGAGGTTTGCCATGCAAACACAAGACAGAAATCGGGTAACGATTGGTATCGTGGGTCTCCTGCTGGCAGTTCTGATGGTGGGCGCCGCTTGCCAGCCGCTGCAGGCGGGCAGCGCCGCCGCCCAGCAGCCGGTCGCTGCCCAGCAGGCGGCCGAATCCGGCACCGTCACCGTCGTCGGCCGCGGCCAGGCGTATGGGTCGCCGGACAAGGCCCAGGTAGTCGTGGGCGTAGAGATCTTCGCGCCGACGGTGGAAGAGGCGACGTCGCAGAATCAGACGACACTGGACGCCGTCATGGAAGCGCTGGCAGCGCTGGGCATCGCCCCGGCTGACATCCAGACGAATAACTACTCGCTCTACGCCGAGCAGATCTACGGCGACCGCGGGCCGGAAGGGATCGCCGGCTACCGGGTCAGCAACCAGGTAAACGTCACCATCCGCGACATCAACAGCGTGGGGGATGTGTTGGCGGCCGTCATCGACGCCGGGGCCAACGCCGTCTACGGGGTAAACTTCGCCGTGGAGGATCCGGCCGCGCTGGAGGCGGAGGCTCGCGCCGAAGCGATTGCCGACGCCCGCAGACGGGCCGAATCACTGGCCGAGCTGAGCGGCGTCGAATTGGGCGATGTCATGATCGTCACCGAAGTGGTCGATCCGTATTTTCCGGGTCCCATGGGGGGTGGCGGGTTTGATATGGCGATGGCGGAGTCGAGTGTGCCCGGCGTTTCGCCCGGACAGCTCAGCGTCCAGTCATCCGTTCAGGTCACGTACGGCATTCGCTAGTCGTCTGCGTATCAACCGCTAGAGTTCAACCGTCAGGCCGGCCAGCAGCAGCGACAGCGCTGTGAGCATGTCGGCCTGACCTGTTTTCACCTCGACGTCGATCTCCAGCAGGCGGCCGTAAATCTGCTCCAGCTGGCTCATAGTGAACCCCTGCGCCTGCTGGGCCAGCTTGCTGGCCACGAACCCCGGCACGCGCAGTTGGGCCGCAATGGCCGGCGGCCGCTCCCCCTCGTCCAGCATCTCCCGCACCTGAATGAGCAGCCGGAACTGGCGCACAAACATGGCGAACAGATAGAACGGGTCGGCGCCGTCGCTCAGCTTGGCGTGCAGCAGCTCCGCCGCCCGCTCCGCCTGGCGGCCGCCAAGCGCGTCGACCAGATCGAAGATGCTCGCTTCGGCCGCGTAGGGCGACAGCAGCATGACATCATCGACGTCAATCGCCCCCTCGCCGTCTTTGTAGAGCACCAGCTTCGTAATTTCGTTGTCGAGGATTTCCAGCTCGCTGCCGACGTTGGCGGCCAGCACGTTGGCCGCCCGCGGCGTAATCTCGCCGCCCTGGTCAGCCACCGACTTCTGCACCCAGCGCTCCAGTTGTGCCCCTTCCGGCAGGGTGGCCTTGTACTCGTAGCCGTTCTCCGCCTGACGGGCCAGCTTGAGGATGCGGCTGTTCTCCGGCAGCCCCTTCGGCTCCATGAAGACGAGCCGCGCCGTATCCGGCAAATCCGGCAGATAGTCGAGCAGTTTGTCGACCAGCCCCTTGTCCGGCGAACTGCTAAACAGGCCGTCGACCAGCACCACCCGCACCGGGGAGAGGAACGGCATGGCCGAGCACGCTTGCTGCAGCTCCGTCAACGTGACGCGGCTGTCGAAGCGGGCCGTGTTGAGCGACAGCATCTCCCGGTCGCCGATCTTGTCCAGCAGGCTTTCGAGCTTTTCGCGCTGGGCGTGGCGGTTGTTGCCGTGGAAGAGGTAGAACATGGCCGGTCTAGACGCCTGCGCCGCCGCTGGTGGTGATCATGTAAGACGACTGCGGCAGCCGCTTGCTGCCGCCCGCCAGCAGCAGATGGAACAGACGGCCGACCAGCGACGGCGGCACGCGCTGCACGTTGTTGACCTGCAGGTCGCGCATCTGACCATCGACGGTGTAGCGCGCCTGGAGCTGCACCCCCAACGGCCGCGAAACGATCAGCGCCGCCAGCACGGCGATCATCGCGCCCGGCAGCGCGTTGAAGGCGGTGGTGGAGCGGGCCTGACCTTCCGGTTCGCGCCGCTGCTCCAGCGCCATCATGCCCGTCGCCGCCAGCGTCGTCAGCGTGGCGGTCGTCACCAGCACGGTGCCACAGTTGGGATGGACGGCGAGGTTGTGCTCCCCGCCGCGCAGCCGCTCGTGGGCTTCCGCCACCGCCTCGGCAATATCGGCCTCGCTCAGATCGCCATAGATATTCAGGTGAAAGCCCCGCGGCGTCGAGTTCCCCTGCGCGGTGAAGTTCTTGTGCTTCTCGCTCAGGACGTGGATGGTGGCGTGTTCAAGGCCGTGGTTGCGCCGCGTGCGGCGGATGATTTCGGTTAGCATATGAATTTTATCTCAACTAGATATCCCAATAATGCGTAGTCAATATACTACGATGCCGAAGTCTATCGAATCACATAGGTAGATGATATGGCGCTAGATTCAGCGGGTTTTGGTCTCGTCTCTCCAAGAAGAATTCGCCATCTTTTTCAAGTATGCGAACATGCCAATAATATCTGCTCCCACTGTCCGTAACGTGCATATGATCTAATTGCTGAGACAACTCATTGGAAGGCATCAGTATCAGTTCGTTGGGGGAACCACATCCAAATGCAATGAAGGACTCTTCAGCCCCTTCGATGAATTCGTGCTGGCTGCGATGATAACCAAACCAGTACTGAATCGAGTTCTTCCTAACATGTGGCTTGGACACGAGGCACACTACTCGCACCTTTTCATCCTGAGTCTGATAAGTCGTTTTTGACCTCGCATCCAAGCTAATCTCCATCGCCTTCTCAATGCGTTTGACGCAAAGCTCATGCCAAGAAGCAGGAGCTGACAATTCATCTAGTCGTTCCAGTATCGCTCGTGCCATTCGAGTATAGTTATCAAGCTCGGCTTCCGTTAGCTCGACGTTGGCATCATGGACAACCCTATTTCTGACGTCGCTAAGTTTCAGAATCTGCCCAAGCTCTTCCTCATGCAATGTGTTTTGTAGGTCAAGTAATCCAAGGCGATCCCTCAGCGAGATTGGGCGCGAGCTACTCCGCAGATCTTTTGGAAGAGATTGTTTCACAAGTTGCGTTATCGTGGAGTCGATTGATTTCCAGACAAGAATGAATTCGCCGTACTTAGCGCTGATACTTGCGACGATATTCTCAGCAATTTGGTCCTTATCATCTTCAGGGACGTGTACTCGGTCAAGACGGTCGATGGCCTTCTGAATGAAACTCTCAACTCCCTCCACGAGGTCTACCAACTCTTCGAAGTCTGACTTCCCAAGAGCAAGATTATGGGCGACCTTGATCCTCAATTCATAAAGCCGCTTCCATCGTTTTTCAAGAAACGCAGCTTCACATTCAACGATCTCAGAGAAGTAACGATCCCAGTTAGACTTTGGTATGAAAGCTGCTATCTCGTCCTTTGTTAACAGGCTGAGGTCATTCTCAGCCTGGAGAAGATGGATGAGTTCCTCAGGTGTAGATGCGGCATAGGGCTTGAAAAGTATGTCAGCTAGGTGGATGAAATCAGTTTCGTGCAACATATCCATGTACAACGAAGACCGACCTCGACTCTCAATTCGGTCCTTAATCGCGTCAGGTGTAGCTTCCATCACCCACTCCTTACCAACCTTTGTCAGCATGAAGTAGGTTATCAGCTTGCGCATTAGATTCTCAATTCGATGAACTAAAGGATAAGCCTTGTGGGCGTAATGTAGTGAGACGTCTGACCAAAGCGTGTCTGGCTGAATTTCATTCTTTGACATCGCTTTTCTTATTGCACGGTTGCACGCAACGAGCCGTGTAACCCCTTCTTCACCCTCCTGATGGGCGCTGATTGTGATGTGAAAGTAGCGTTGAGATTTGCCTTCAACTTCACCCATTACTACTGTAAAGTCAAATCGATCTCGACCATCAAGCGTCAATACTCCATCGGCAATGTTGATGTTCTTCTCAGACTTCTGTATGAGTTCTGAAAACACACGTGGGCTGTCGCACATTTTGAACAGTGCATGTGAGGCTTGTTCCTCAATAACTGCAAGATACTCTATGACCAAGACATGCGCTCCTTCTTAATTGGTACTGATCCAATTTGCAGTCGTATGGCACCCATGTAAGTGCTTGCGAGGCTATTATTCAGCTTCTGTCAGAGTTGACAACCCAACAGCAGTCGCCACGCTCAACAACGGCTGGTCAAACGTCACTATCGTCACCGCTTCATCCAGCGCGTCCCGCCACAGGACGGCCGTCACCAAATGCACAAAATCATGGCAGCGCGGACCATACTTAGAAGCCACTTCAAACTAGCTAGGGCGACGTTGACTTACGCACAGACAATCGCCAAATCCGCTATTCGATTAGTGCGCTGTAACATCAGTCAAGGAATCACAAGATATCAGGGTCGACCACTCAACCGTTGAGCCATCGCCGCGCCTAACGCTTGCAAGCCATTGGCCGGACGCACAAAGACTTCGAATTCAACGATCCACCCTTCTTCGTCCACGCGGATGAGGTCGATGCCTTTCAGCGAGAGGTCGCCCACACGGGCGCTGAATTCCAGCGCCCAGTCGGAGCCGTCCACTACCTCCCGATGATACTGGAACTCCTCGAAGACCTCTGCGACATTGGTCAGGATCAGCCACGCCGCTTGTCTGCCAGTGTACGGCCGCCAGAGAAACGGCGAGCGAAAGACAACATCCTCAGCAAGCATATCCTGCAGATCGTGCCAGTCGCGATCAGTCACTATGCGGTGCCAGCGGTCGAGATGGGGGTTCGCGTTCATAGCGAACGCATTATAACACTCTTGGTTAGGCCGAATGTGCTTGGGATAAAGAATGCTGCAGCTGTGTCGAAATCGACCCGATCAAGAGGGTCCTCTCTAGCATGTTGACGGCTGCTCCTACCTCTGCTGAACAGTCCCCAGGCCATTGATCTCCTGCGTCACAACCGGATTGCCGATGTACTGTACGGTGCCAATACCGTTGATGGTCACGTCCAGCTCATCCGTCGCCCAGACGACGGCCGACCCGGCGCCGCTGCTGGTGACAGTTGCCACTTCACTTTCCAGGTTCTCGGCTTCGTAGCTGCCGGCGCCCAGCAGTTCGATCGACTGCTCCGTCGCCCGGCCCTCAGCCGTGATCTGCCCGGCCCCCGGCAGCCGAACGCGCCAGGTTGGCGTATCCAGATTGCGGACATGGATGTTGCCCGCACCCTGCATTTCAACAGCCTCCAGGGTAGCGGCGGCAATATCGAAGTCGAGTTCAGTCACATTGGTGAAGGTAACTTCCGGTCTGGTGCGAATGGTTAGCGTGTCGCCGCGAACTTCTGTTTCCAGATAGGGGAGGAAGTTTTCATCAGCGGTAATACTCAGCGACTCACTGCCGGTGACATCGATGTTGACGTCGCCGAAACCTTGCAGAATAACCGTCGAGAAACCGCTCACCTCCCTCGCCTCCGTAACGACGTTTCCGGACCCTCGCACCGTCTCCAATGGAATCCCATTGCTCAGACTCAGGCACGCGCTCAGCAGGGTCATACCAAGCAGGACTGCTCCAAATAGTCCAGCCATCTTCCGATTCATCTTTGTGTCTCCTTCAGCATAGGTTTGCCGACTTTGTTACCAGCCGGCATGCTTTGCACCGGCGATAAGCGGATGTCCGGGCTGACTACCGGGAACAACCGGCCCGGCCTACGTGTCCAGACAGAAGGACGCACCCTGTCGGGTAGAGACAGGAACGTTCCAGCCGCTCAAGGCGGGTGTATATGTAGGATACGCACCTGTCAGGCTGACAGGCACTATCTAAAGACACAAGATTGGATATAGGCTGCCAAATTGGGGAGTATTGTCAGAGGTCGATCCTACAACCGCCCTTCCATCGACCCCGCATAACCTGTCATCTCGACGTACCCCTGCCCGGAAAGCGGCTCCCCGGCCAGCGTGCCGCTGAATTCGACCGCGCCTTCCCAATAGGTGGTGGAGACGTTGAGCTCCTGCGCGGCCATCTGCGGTCGTCCTGTCAGCTCCAGGCCGACGGACGGGATCGTGATGCGCCATTCGGCCGGGTACTCCCCGCCGCTTTCGGGGCTGGTCCAGGTGTCGCCTGTCTCCAGCGTCCAGTCACCCAGATCGAGGTGGATGACCTGGCCGTTGGGGGTGATGTAGCTGCCCGCCGACGTCGGCTCCAGCGTGCCGTCCTCGCGCCGAATCTCGAACAGCATCAGTGCGCCGCCGTTGTCCAGCTGCAGTGAGAACCAGTCCCAGCCGATGGCTCCCGGCGGCAGGGCGCTGGTGGACCATTCGTGGTCTTTCCAGCTCAGCCCGCTTACGTCGACCGTCTCGTCGCCGATACGCACCTGGCCCGCTGCCTGCTGCTGGATGATCGAGTAGTAGTAGGAGGCGTTGCCCACTTCCGGCCCCTTGGCGCTGAGACCGCCGTCCCCATGCAGCACCGGCGGCAGCGTCTCGGTCAGCACAATGTCGAGCATCGTGTCGGCCGTTTCCGCAAACAGCCGCACCTGGCCCGGCGCAATCTCCTCGATGACCCAATCCTCCAGCCAGACGCGATACGGTTCGGCCTGCGCCCCGGCCAACCCGGCGCTACCCCGGCTGAACCGCTCAGACGGATAGAAGGCGTCGTTGGCAATGTCGCTGATGGTGAAGTGGGCCAGGTAGACCTGGTTGGTGCGCCAATCGGAACTGCTGGCAATCGTCTCGTCCGGCGGGGTCAGAGCGCGGCGGAAGATGGTGAACTGGTAGCCGAACGGCCGCCCGTCAGCCGTCGCCAGATTGCCCGTGTAATACCACCACTCGGTCTGGTAGTCGTCGTGGGGGCCGAGGTCGTCGGGGAAGACGATGCTGTCCGGCTCGGTGGCCCGGGCGAACCCTTCCGGCGAATCGGCCACCGGCAGCGAATTGAGCGACGCTTCCAGCGGCGTGGCTGCCTCGCCCGCCAACAAGGGTCGGGCGATCAACACCGCAGCGGCCGCCAGAACAATCAGACCAAAAATGAGCCAGCTTGAACGTTTCATCGGTTACTCTTCACGAAGCGCCGTCGCGATTTCAATATTACCCAACCGGAACGACGGGTAGATGCCTGCCAGCAGCGCCGCTACGATAGCGACGACAAACGCTTGCAGGAAGTAGGACGGCTCCAGCTGCATCTGCAGCGTCCAGCCGAAGGAGCGGACATTAATCACATAGACGAGAATCCAGGCCAGGATGTAGCCGACCGGCATGGCCAGCAGCCCGGCGATGGTGCCCATCAGCCCCGTTTCCAGCAGCGTCAGATACCACATCTGGAGCCGGGTCATGCCCGTCGCCCGCAGCGTGCCCAGCTCTCGGCCGCGCTCCAGCTGCAGGCTCATCAACGCGCTCAGCACGCCGATGAAGGCCACGATAATGGCCAGCAGCTGCAGGGCGGAGGCGATGGCAAAGGTACGGTCGAACACTTCCAGCGAGCTGCTGCGCAGCCCTTCGTTGGAGCGGATGAGCAGATTCTCGCCGCCGAACATCGTCTGCATCTCGGCAATCATGGGGTCGATGGCCACGCCCGGTTCGGCGAACAGACCAACGGCCGTAATGTTGTCGTCCTGCCATAGATCGATGTAAAGGTCGTTGTCAATGAAGACGCTGCCCTGATCAGAGGCGTAGTCGTAGAACACAGCCAGCACGTCGAAGTCGCGCGGGCCGCTGGCCGTTTCCAGCGTAACCGGCTCCGGCGGCAGGCTGAGATTCTCTTTTAGCACCAGCACCTCGGAGATGATGATCCCCTCGCCCGCTTCCAGCGCCGCCCAGGGATCGGCCAGATCGTCGCGCACCCACGCATACGGCCGTTCGCCACCGCTGACGTCGCCATCGACAGCCACGAGCTGCACAAGTCGCTCGAACTGCGGCAGCTCTGTCTGAACCTGCTGTGACGTGACCACCCGCTCCACGCCGGGCCAGTCGCGCAGCGTGTCGATGACAGCCGGGTCGACGATGCCCACGACGCGGCTGGCGGTAACTCCCGGTGGGGAGACGTAAATGTCGGCTTGCAGCGTCTGGTCCAGCCACTCCACAACCGTGCCACGGAAGGAGCCGATCATGATCGACACGCCGACGATTACGGACACGGCCATCATCAGCGCGGCAATGGCGATGGAGGTGCGGCTCAGCGAGCGCACGATGTCGCGGGGGGCCATGCGGCCGAAAATCCCCAACAGCCGCGAGCTGACCGGCGTGAGCAGACGCATGAGCAGCGCCGTCACCGGCGGGGCCAGCAGCGCGGTGGCGATGAGCACGGCAAACAGCCCGGCGAACGCCGAGAACAGGCCGCCGCCCTGCCACCACAGCAGCGCAACCCCGGCGGTCGTGACAACAGCCCAGGCCACGACCAGCCACGGCAGCAGCGTCAGGACGCGGCTCTCCAGCGTGGAGCGGCGCAGCGTGCTCTGCGGCGTGGTGCGGGCCGCCTCCAGCGCGGGCAGCAGCGACGCCAAAACGGCCGCGCCCACACCAATGACCACCCCTTTCACCAGCGTCATGGCCGGCACAGTCACGCTCTCCACGTTGACGACGAAATAGAAGTCGTTGATCGTTTGCGTAATCAGCCGCACCACACCCCGGCCCAGCAAGATACCGAGCACCAGTCCCAGCAGCGAACCGATGAGACTGAGCACAATCGCCTCGCCCAGGATGAGGGTGAACAGCTGCCGCCCCGTCACGCCCAGACAGCGCAGAATGCCGAAGAGCGGCCGTCGCTGGACGACGCTGAAGGTGACCGTGTTGTAGATGAGGAACATGCCGACGACCAGCGCCAACAGGCTCAGCGCCGTCAGATTCAGTTCGAACGCCGACGTCATCTGCTGGACGACATTCTGCCGGGCGGCGGCCGTTTCCAGCGACACACCCGCCGGCAGAAGCGACTCCACCGGGGCCAGGTCGGCGTCATTCTCGGCAATGAGATCGATGTGACTCAATCGCCCGGGCATATCCAGCATTTCCTGGGCCGTGGCGATATCGGTGAAAACCAGCCCGGTCAGGGCCCGCTCCGTGACGGTGTCTTGCGGCTGCAGCAGGCCGACAATCGGCGCGTTCACCCGTTCGCCATTGGCGTCGATGACAATTGTGTCGCCGAGCGCCAGTCCGGCCTCCTCAGCCATCCGCTGCGGCACAATGACCGCGTTGGGCTGGGTCAGAAAGGCGGTCAGGCCAGAGAGGTCGTTGGCGGCCTCGCCGTTGGCCGGGCCAAAGTAGCTGCGAAAGGGTGGCTCGACGAACGGATCGATACCGATCAGGCGGATGGGCTGGCTGCTGAGCGCCGCCGCTTCCACATACCCTTCGACCACAGGCGCGGCAGGCGAGTAGCCCGCTTCGTTACGTACCTGGCGATAGACAGATTCGTCGATGCCGGTCGGGCCGCCGACGATGCGGTGGGTGGTCTTGCCCGTCACCGCATCGGTGGCCAGCGCAAACGCCCGCTGGGCCGACCCGTTGGCCAGGTCAATGGAAACCATCATGGCCACGCCGATGGCGATGCCCAGGATAAACAGAATGTATTGCAGCGGCCGGCGGCGCAGGCGACGCCAGGCCAGCCGCCAGAGCGGACCGTTGGTGGTCGGCGGATTATAGCTGGTGGTGGGGGTGGTCATGGTGGGCCTAGTCGCCGGCAGGCGGCCGTTCCAGCGAGTCAACCTCGACCAGCTGGCCGTCGTGAACCTCGATGATGCGGTCGGCGCGGCGGGCCACGTCCGGGTTGTGGGTGGCCATGATGATCGTCCGACCTGCGTCGCGCGTCAGCTCCAGCAGCAGCGCCAGCACCAGGTCGCCGGTGCGGTCGTCCAGGTTGCCGGTCGGCTCGTCGGCCAGCACCAGCATCGGGTCGTGGACCAACGCACGGGCAATGGCCACGCGCTGCTGTTCGCCGCCGGAGAGCTTGTCGGGGAAGGTGTCGCGCCGGTCGGCCAGACCCACGCGCTCCAGCAGCCGCATGCCAGCCACTTCAGTTACCTCGCGGCTGTCGCCCGCCAATTCGCGAGGCAGGGTCACGTTCTCCAGCACCGACAGCGTCGGAATCAGGTTGAAGAACTGAAAGACGAAGCCGATATGATCGCGGCGGTAGAGGGTGCGGTCCCTTTCTTTAAGCTGGGTAATAGTCGCGTCTCGAATGGTGACATCGCCGCTGGTCGGCTTGTCGATGCCGCTGATCAGGTTGAGCAAGGTGCTCTTGCCGCTGCCGCTGTGGCCGAGCAAAGCCACGAATTCGCCGCGCTGGAAGGTCAGGTTAACTTCGTCGAGCACGGCTCGCCGGCGGCCGCCTTCTTCGTAGATCTTGCTCAGATCATGGAGCACCACCACCGGCTCGGCGGTGGTGGGCGATACAGACTCAGTGGCGACCACAGGTTGTTCTACTACGTGCTGATCAATCATCATCATGCCTCGCTTTCAATGGAATAGAGTATACCGTGAAATTTGGCACAATACAAGAAATATCTGGACAAAAGTTAGACAATGATTAGGTTGGCGGCCTGTACGGGATGGTCTCATGCCCCGATGTGTGGGGGATGGTCCCGGTAAAATGCCGGACAGACCGGCTTTCTCCAGCGGGCACGACCGGCCTGTGATCGCTTCTGATGCCGCAGCGGACCGGCTGCCGGCCGCGACCCCTTTCAACTTTTCACGCCTCCTTCACGCCGGGCTATGCGACAAAGCGGTTTCTTTAACAGAACTTTTGTTCTATGATAAGGCCTTGACTGCATTGAGGGACGTCTGTGACAACCGAAAGAAAGCGGCGGCTGGAGAAGACCGTCACCGATCTCCAACAACGGTTTGGCCTGCGGGTCATCAGCCGGGCCTTGCCCGCGCCGCCAGCCGCAATCCCGACCGGGTTCCCGGAGCTGGACGAGGCGCTGGGCGTTGGCGGGCTGCCGCGCGGCCGAATCAGCGAGATTGTCGGCGTGCCGACGTCGGGCATGGCCACGCTGGCGATGAAGGTGGTGGCCCAGTCACAGGCAGGCGACGCCGAGAACCCGGGACGCATGGCCGCCTACCTCGATGTTGAGAAGACGTTCGACCCGGCGTACGCGGCGCGCTGCGGCATCGACCTGGGGCGGCTGGTGCTGGTGCGCCCCTACTCGCCGCGGCAGGCGCTGGCCATGCTGCCGGACTTTGCCATCAACGGTGGGTTCGGGCTGGTGGTGGTCGACTGCCCGCTGCGGCTGTGGACGACGCCAGAGACGGCCGTCCATCTGTCGACGGCGCTGGGCCGGGTCATTGCGCCGCTCCACCGGGCGGGCAGCGCGTTGTTGTTCGTCACCGGGCTGACGCCAGGGAGCACGCCATCACTGGCGGCGTATCCGTCGCAGACCGGGCTGCCCCATTACGCCTCGACCCGGCTGCTTATCCAGCGCGAGCAGTGGATCTACCACCGGCGCGACGTCGTCGGCTACGAGGCGCAGGTGCTGGTGGTCAAGAACCGGCAGGCGGCCGAAGGGGCCATCGCCCATGTATCGTTTGAGTTGGCGACATAGGCGGCGGTCGGCCCTGCTGGATTCGTGGCGCAGGCAATAGTCACAGCCGTTACTTTGCGCCCAACAGAAGTTGTTGAATGTGTCGCGTAGACGGCGGTTGGGGCCGCCGGTCTGCGACCGGTAAAAGTTAATGTAAGGAGTGTTGCCGTGATCGCCTGTGTCTCTGTACCCTACTTCGCTGCCGCGGTCGAACGCCGCGCCCTGGCGCCGCTGGCGGCCACGCCGCTGGCCATTGGCGGCCAACCGTGGGAAGCGAAGCCCATCTACGCCTTTTCACAGGAAGTGGCCCGCGTCGGCGTCAAGGCGGGCATGACGCTGCGGCTGGCCCATGTGCTTTCGCCGCAGGCCCGCTTTTTGCCCGCCACCCGGCCCCGTTACGCTCAGGCGTCAGGCGAGATCGTCGACGTGCTGCTCGACTTCGCCCCGGACGTGGAGCCGCAGGAGCTGTGGCATCCGTTCGGCGAAGCGAGCGTCCAGTTCACGGTCGACGGCCGTTACCTGCCCGCCCGTTACTACCTCGACTTCGACGGGCTGCCGCCGCGTGAATCGCTGGCGCTGGCCCAGGAGATGGGTCGCTTCCTGCGCGGGGAGACCCACTTCTCCCCGGCTATCGGGCTGGCCCAGAGCCGCTTTGCGGCCCAGGTGGCGGCGACGATCAGCCGTCCCGACCACGCCCGGCTGGTGGAGCCGGGCGACGACGCTGGTTTTTTGGCGACCCGCTCCATCGACTTCTTGCCGTTGGAGGGCGAGATTCTGCGCCGCCTGCAGCTGCTGGGCATTGGCACGCTGGGCGCGCTGGCGGCCATTCCCCGGGCGGCGCTGCTGACCCAGTTCGGCCCGGCCATTACGCCGTTCCACCGGCTGGCGGCTGGGCAAGCGGCCAGTCCGCTCAGCCCTGTGCCGGCGGGTGTTTCCGGCGCCCGACAGCACGAGCAGATCGACCACCAGTTCGAGCCAGCCGTGGTCGACCGGCTGGTGCTGGAGGCGGTTGTGCGGCGTTTGGCCGGGCAGCTGGCGGCGCGATTGCAGACCGGCGGGCAGGAAGCGCGGCAGATCTATTTGGCGTGGGAGCTGGAAGACGGCCGTCGCGACCAGTCCACGCTGGCCCTGCGCCGGGCGTCGGCCGAAACGGTCCATCTGACCGAGGCGTGGCTCGACCTGTTAGCCGGGCTGGTGGTCGCGTGGCAGGCTGGTTTGTCCGGCGATCAACCGGGAACAGGACCGGGCCACAACGCGAACGACGGGCCGCCGCTGGTCGGTCTAACCCGACTGACGCTGGGCAGCCGCGAGCTGGCCCCGGCGGCGGCCCGGCAGATGAGCCTCTTCGACGCGCCTGAAGCCCGGGCCGACCGCGAAGTATGGCCCGCCGTTCGCGCCCTCATCGCCCGCCACAGCGCCGATCTGTTCTGGCGGCCCGTGCTGACCGAGACCGACCACCCCCTGCCGGAACGCCGGTTCCAGCTGCTCCCCCTGGCCCATGACCCGGCTCTGGCCTGAGGGCGAGCCGGTCCAGGTGCGGACCGGGCGGGATGAGCTGCCCCGGCTGATCACCTGGCGGGGTCAGGCCCACGAGGTCGAGCATATCACCCGTGAATGGCGGGTCCACCTCGACTGGTGGCGGGAGGCAACGTGGCGGTCGTACTACAAGTTGACGACGACGAGCGGCCTGCTGGTCATCATCTACCGCGATCTGCCGGGGGACGACTGGTATCTGCAGCGGTTGTTCGACTGATGGGCCGGCGCGATCGTCGCACAAACCCGCCTGCGCGGCCGGAATTTTACGGTGATCACCCGGCGCAAACCCATGTAGCGCGACATTCTCTTGTCGCGTCTGGAGAAGCGAGAAGGCATCTCGCTTTACAGACGATGCAGCGCGACATCATTGTGGCGCAGCAACCCGACAGATCAGACGACGGCCCGGCACGCGTCTGACAGCAATCGTCGCACAAACCCGCCTGCGCGGCCGGAATTTTACGGTGATCGAGCGGCGATTGAGCCGCTGAGCTTGACTGAATGACCATGTACGCCGAACTCCACTGCCACTCCAACTTCAGCCTGCTGGACGGGGCCAGCCACCCGGAGGCGCTGGTCGAGCGGGCGGCCGACCTCGGCCTGACGGCGCTGGCGCTGACCGACCACGACGCGGTCTACGGGGCCAGCCGCTTCATCCGGGCGGCGCGCCAGCGAGGCATCCAGCCGATCCTGGGCGCGGAGCTGACGCTGCTGTGCGACGATTTGCCGGGACAGGAGGCCCATCTGACGCTGCTGGTGGAGAATCAGGCGGGATGGCACAACCTGTGCTATCTGGTCAGCCGGGGGCGGCACGGCGCGCCCAAGGGGGAGGCCCGGCTGCCGTTCGCCGAACTGGTGGGCTGCACGGAGGGGCTGATCGCGCTCTCCGGCTGCCGTCGGGGGGAGCTGTCGCGAGCCATGTTGGGAGGGGCATCCCGCAAAAACATCGTACAGATCGCCCGCCGCTACCTGGATCTATTCGGGCGCAACCACTTCTTCATCGAACTACAGCGCCACTATCTGCCCGACGACGAGCTGCTCATCGCCCGGCAGACGGCGCTGGCAGCTTATCTGGGGCTGGGCTGCGTGGCCACCAACAACGTTCATTATGCGGCGCGAGCCGCCCACCGGCTGCAGGACGTCCTGGTCTGCATCGACCACAACGTCACGCTGGATGAGGCCACCGCGCTGCGCCGCCTGAACTCCGAGTATTACCTCAAATCGCCGTCGGAGATGGCGGCGTTGTTCGGTGATTTACCGGAAGCGGTGACCAATACGCAAGCGATTGCCGAGCGCTGCCGCTTCGAGCTGCAGTACGGCCTGCAAGATTTGCCACACTTTGCCACGCCGCACGGGATGAGCAGCAGCGCCTGGCTGCACCGGCTCTGCCGCGAGGCGATCCCGGTCCGCTATGGCGTCGATCCGCCACCGGAGGTAGTCGAGCAGTTGACCCACGAACTGGCGGTGATCGAGCGCGCCGGACTGGGCAACTACTTCCTCATCGTCTGGGACATCGTCCGCTTTTCTCGCGAGCAGGGGATCCCGTGCCAGGGGCGGGGATCGGCCGCCGGGTCGCTGGTGGCCTATCTGCTGTTCATCAGCCCGATTGATCCGCTGGCCCACGATCTCGTCTTCGAGCGCTTCCTGTCCGACGAACGCCGGGCGGTGCCCGACATCGACATCGACTTCGACGCCGGACGGCGGGAGGAGGTGATCCAGTACATTTACCGGCGTTATGGCGAGGCGCACACGGCGATGGCCTGTACGTTCGTCACGTTCCGTTCGCGGAGCGCGGTGCGCGACATCGGCAAGGTGCTGGGCCTGTCGGCAGCGGCCATCAACACGGCGGCCGAAAACCTGGACAAGCCGTCGCCCGACAGCGCCACCTCACCGATGCAAAGAATACTATACGAACTTTGCGAAGAGATCGCGGACTTTCCGCGCCACCTCGGCATCCACTCCGGCGGCATGATCATCACCGGCGTGCCGCTCATGGGGCGCGTGCCCACGGAGCCGGCGACCATGCCCGACCGGGTCGTCGTGCAATGGGACAAGGACGGCCTGGAGGAAGCCGGGCTGGTGAAGATCGACATCCTCGGCCTGCGCATGCTGTCGGCCGTCAAGGACACCGTCTCGCTCGTGGCCGAGACGACCGGCGAGGAGATTGACCTCGACGCGCTGCCGTTCACCGATCCGGCCGTCTATGAGATGATTTCGGCCGCCGATACGGTCGGCGTCTTTCAAGTGGAGTCGCGGGCCCAGGCCCAGGTGCTGCCCCGGCTGCAGCCCCGCTGTTTCGCCGATCTCGTCATCTCCATCTCCCTCATTCGACCGGGACCGATCCAGGGCAACATGGTCCATCCGTTCCTGCGGCGGCGGCAGGGGACCGAGCCGGTCATCTACGCTCATCCGTCGCTGGAACCGGCGCTGAAGGATACGCTGGGCGTCATCCTGTTCCAGGAACAGGTGCTGCAAGTGGCGCGTGATCTGGCGGGATTTACCGGCGGCCAGGGCGAACTGCTGCGGCGGGCGTTGGGGGCCAAGCGGGCGACTGACGAGATTGAACGGCTGCGCGAGACGTTCCTGGCCGGAGCCGAAGGACAGGGGGTCGCCCGTGAGATCGCCGAACAAGTCTTCGAGCAGCTGCTGGCGTTTGGCGGCTACTCGTTTGCCCGCAGCCACGCGGCGGCGTTCTCCGTGCTGGTCTACCGCTCGGCATGGCTGAAGCGATATCACCCGGCGGCGTTCTACGCGGCGCTGCTCAACAACCAGCCGATGGGCTTCTGGAACCCGGCGGTGCTGGTGAACGAGGTACGGCGGCTGGGCATGCCCATCTTCCCGGCCGACATCCACCACAGCCGGGCGCTATGCTGGCCGGAAGAGGGAGGCATCCGGCTGGGATTGTCGTATGTGAAAGGGCTGGGGGAAGCGCCCATCGACCGGATCATTGCCGAACGAGAAGTGCGTTTGTACGACGATCTGGCGGACTTCTGCCGCCGCGCGCGGTTGGGGCGGCAGGCAGTGGAGCATCTCATCCTGGCCGGGGCGATGGACGGCTGGGGCATGCCCCGGCGCGACCTGCTGTGGGAGCTGGGCACGCTGTCCTACCGGGAGGAGACGCTCGACCTCGTCTTTCCGCCGGAGCGGGTCCCGCTGCCGCAGTTGTCGCCAGCCGAGGCGATGCTGGCCGAGCAGGCGATGATGGGCCTGTCGCCGGGCGATCATGTGATGACGTTCTACCGGGCGCACCTGCACAGCCGGGGCATTCTGGGCAGCCGGACGCTGCTGGAGAGCGCCAACGGCCGCAGTGTACGGCTGGCCGGGCTGCTGGTCGTCCACCAATCGCCGCCGACGGCCAAGGGGTTCCACTTCCTGACGCTGGAAGACGAGGATGGGATGAGCAACGTCATCGTCCGGCCGAAGGTGTACGAGCAGTTCCGGCGGGCGATCCGGGAGGAACGCCTGCTGCTGGTGGGGGGCACGGTCCAGCGCGAAGGGCATGTCGTCAATCTGCTGGCCGACTGGCTGGCCCCGCTCGACGCCGGCTAAGCGCGGCCAGTTGTCCGACGATCTCACGAGGGTGGGGCAGGTGTCTAAAAATCCAATAGCACGCATGTTCTATGATTATTACAATGGACCTCAACGACCGCGCCCCGATATTTTTGTGTGACCGGCGCGGTCGCCTTCAGGGTGATGACCGGATCATGGCCGGCGTCGTCGAACAGGGTGAACGAATGATGGAGCATGAAATCGAGGAGCGGCGCGCTTATTTGCGTCACGTGATGGCCCAGGAGATCCCGATCGGGCTGACGCCAGTCGAGCGGCTTTGTCTGGCGATTTTGCGGCAGGCGGTGGCCGACTACTTCGGCGACGATTTGCGCCAGCGGGAGGACGCAGCCCAATACTTCGCCCATTCGCCGCTCTACCAGAGCACGCTGCGCCTGTTCGGGCTGCCGCCGGACATGCTGCCGGAAGGGATGCAGTTGATATTTTCAGACACAGGGGAGGTTGTTATGCCGGAAAAAGCGTCGTTGGCGCTGGAGACGCTGGTGCGCCAGCTCTCGGGAACGCAGTTAAAAGTGGTGATGACGATGGGGCTGTTGTCAGGGCCGGCATCGGCAGGGCGAATCAGCCGCCGCTGCGAGCTGCACCGCGGCACGGTGATGGCCGCGCTGTCGCAGTTGATGGAGGAAGGGCTGGTCGAGTCGCTGGAGGAGAAGAACTACATCGTCTGGAGATTGCCGGATGAGGTGCGCCATCTGCTGAGCGATATGTGGGGCAGTGCGGCCGATGACGCGGCGAGCGGAGCTTAACTTGTCAGGTCGTCGCCGCCTGCAAGACCGATGCCACCGCTTCGGTCACGCCTGCTTCGGCCGGCGGGCCGCTGGTCAGCAGCAAGGCGAGCGTGTCGTACTGGCCACCATAGACCAGCGCCTTCGCGTCCGGATCAGCTCCGGCATCGATCAGCAGGGCGGCGACCTCGGCCGCGTTGCCGGGCGACTGCTGTCGCCACGTTTCCACACCGTTGGCGGCGAGGTAGTGGAGCAGGGTGGCGCGATGACCGTAAGGGGAAGCGGCGCGGGCCAGGTCGGGCTGTTCGCGGAGCAGCGCAGCCAGCGTGGCCGTATCGCCGGTGACAACCGCACCGACCGCCTGTTCAAAGGCGGGGTCAAATGCTTGCTCGCCAGTCGCCTCGACGGCCGCCCAGTCTGCAAAGCCATGCTCGCGGGCCACAGTCAGGCGAGCATCGTCAAGCGTGAACGGCGCGGCCAGAATATCGCCGGGTGAAGCGACGATCAGCGGCGGGAACCAGTTGCTGATGGGGGTGCAGGCGGTCGGGTCGCCTGCGGCGTGGGCCGCCAGCAGCAGACCGGCTTCTTCGGCCAGCAAGCCAGCAACCGTCGTTCGTCCAGGGTAATTGGTCAGTATAGTGGAATAGAGCCGGGCGACTTCGGTTGCGTTACTCATCAGACCTCCATCGCGCGGGCGACCGTCTCAGGCGCCCACAGTATCACAGAGCGATCGCTTCCAGCACCAGCCGGCGAATGGCGTCGACCGGAATCTCCGCCGGCGTGGCGATCTCGATATATCGCGTTTGCGTGCCGCCACCAGTGAAGACGCCGTCGGGATCGGCCAGCTGACGGCCGTGTTCGAACAGCAGCCGCACCGACGCTTCCTGGGGAAAGATACCACCAATATAGCCCGCCTTCGGGTGTCGAAAGCCTATCCCGTGCCAACCGGGGTAGGCTTTTTCGCGCAGTTCGGGCGCGGTATCGTAGAGCAGCGTGCGCAGCGCGTCAGCCGCAGCAATGACCGTTGGCGTATGGTCGCGCAGGATGTCGTTGGCGTCGGGAGCCGTCATGCTCCGACTATATCACAGGGCGATCGCTTCCAGCAGGAGGTGGCGTACGGCGTCGACCGGAATCTCCGCCTGTGTGGCGATCTCAATCGTGCGTGTCTTGGTGCCCTTGTCGCTGAAAACGCCGTCCGGGTCGGCCAGCAGACTGCCATACTGGAACTGCAGCCGCACCATCGCCTCTCGCGGATAGATGCCACACACGTAGCCCGCAGTCGGATGCCGGTAGCCTATCCCGTGCCAACCGGGGTAGGCTTTTTCGCGCAGTTCGGGCGCGGTGTCAAGCAGCAGGGCGCGGAGCGCGTTGGCCGTCTCGATTACGAGCGGACTGTGGTCGCGGAGGATGTCGTCGGGGGTGGTCATGATCGGAGATAGTAGAAACCGGGTTTTTAAAAACCCGGTTTCTCGTTCTGGTGTGCGGGTTTCCAGCGCTATGATAACCAAAGAACAGGCGACCGCAATGCCTATGCCGTTTCCACCAGGCTGCCGGTCGGCCGTCTGGTGATGGTGACGCTGAGGTGGGTGGCAATCTGCTGTGACGTGTCGCGGTTCACATTCGCAGGTCACATTATGGCCGAACTCGCCGGCAGACAAGCCACCGGCCCGTCTCTACGTGGTGTGCTAGATGGGTGAGGGGCGTGCCTGAACGCTCCGTACCGTTTCGGCGACGCTCGTCGTAGAACCTCGGACAATCACGGGAATGGTGGCGGCTTTGCTTTCGGCCACAATCTGCTTGTCCATCAGATGATCGAACCGAAGGAACTGCTGCCAGAGGGTCGGTCCGTCCGGCAAGGCGATGATCTCGTCGCGCATGGCGGCCCGGTCGCCAGCCGCATCCCAACAGCCAGCCCGCGCCTCGTCATCGGCCGCCAGACAGACAATCTGGTGGGGCGGAAGGATCTGGACGAGCAAAGACGGGTGAGTGACGCCGCCGTCGATGATCCAGGGCTGCTGCGGATCGGTCGCTGCCAGATCGACCGCCAGCAAGTCGAATGTCTCCGCATTGGCGGCGCGGTAGAGTTCGTCAAATTCAGCCCAGGAGAGCGAAAGCATGAAGCCGAGCGGGTTACCAGCCGTATACCAGGCTGTGGTCGCCGGATGGCGGCTGGCGTTGTACTCGTAGAGGCCGAAAGTGTGGGCATCGACGTCGTAGACGGGCACGCCGGTTTGCTGCGACAGAGCGCGGGCGACGGTCGATTTGCCGGAACAGGCGCCGCCAATGAGCCACAGCAGGTTGGGCCGGGCGGCGAGAACAGGGCGGGCGCTATCGAGCAGCGCCGGGTCGACTGGAAACATGATTCTCTTGCAGCATCTTACCGGTTTGCGTAAGTAGAACGCAGAAGCCGGGCTTGGGCGACAAGGTCGCTCGAAGAACCCGGCTTCTAATGCGTCCGATTACGCCCTCACGGCCCGCATCCGTTTCTTCGGCTGCGGCACGGTCAACGACTGGGCGACGAAGAACAGGATCAACCCCATCGCTACGGCCGAGGTCAGGCACCAGACACAGCTGGCCCCGATGACAAACGGCTCCAGGAAGGTCAGATAGATGGAGAACAGCGTCCCGCCGAACGCCATCAGCACCAGGGCGATCCCGGAGAAGCGCTGCAGCGATCCCTGACCCCATTGCAAGCCGGCCCAGGCCAGCAAAATGGCGGCGTAGCCAAACAAGCCGGCCACACCGACCGGCAGCACGCCGAACAGCCGGGCGTAGGCGCTTTGCTGAACGGTGTTGCAGTCGCCCACCGGCCCGCAAACGGCCAGCGTCCCGGTCGTTTCCACAAAGGCCAGATAGGCAGCGACACCACCCCCCAACAAGGCCAACAACGCCACAGCCCAGCTTTGCCAGCCTTCAAGCCCGGGCAGCGGAAACGCTCCGGTCATCTGCCACGTTTGCCACAGGCGCGCGGCGGCAAAGACGAGCGCAGCCATCAGACCGGCCAGCACAGCGACCGCCAGCGTGTTGGCGACGGGATCGAGCATGAACCGCTCAGCGGCCGTCATCGTCGTGGCAGCGGCCAACGCGTCGGTGTCCAGCGGGACCGCGGGCGCCACCGGCAGGGCAGCCGGTTCGGCTTCCGCTGCTGCCGAAGCGCCCGCGGCCGCCGACGTCGGTGCGGGAGCGGCTGCTTCGTCCGCGATGAGACCGTTGGCCGCCAGCACCTCATCCAGCCCGGTGAACTGCGGCCATGGTGCGCCGCCCGACGCCAGCAGATCGGTGATCAGCCCCGGAAACTCGTCCGGGATCTCGCCGGAGCCGACCAGCACCCGGTTGGCGACAAGCAGGGTGGGCACGCCGCGCCGCTGCTCGGAGATGTTCAGTTCGTCGATGGCGTTCTGATACAGCACTTGGCCGTCCGGTTCAGAGATGTCGATGCCGATCATCTGCAGCTGCTCGCCGTGCTGCTCGAACAGCGGCGGCAGCACCTCGCTGATGACGTAGTGGCAGTGGCCGCAGGTGGGCGAATAGAACAGGATGGCGTTGACGACGGGCTGCTGGGCGTGGAGAACGCCCGCGCGGCCGCCGGCCAACAGCAGGATGAACAGCACAATCAATCGGGCGAAGGGGTGGGTTGTTTTCATATGGCTCCCTCAACTTGGGTTGAATCAACAGGTAACAACCGATTGTGATTATTTTCACCATTGTATCAGTATACAATGTTAGCATCAATCGTTTTCAGCAAACGGTCGGTTGGGCAGTCACACGTCGGTCGCGGTTGTGGAACTTCTGATGAGGTGGCGGCGTCCTAGGGGTAGACGCCAATAAGGAGACACAAGATGAAGCAGATTGAGGAGAAGTTGACGAGGAACAACGTGGGGAAACGCTGGGGCAGTTTGCTGGCTGTGCTGGCGATGGCAGCTCTCTTGTTGGCTGCCTGCGCCCAGCAAGGTGGCTTCGCGTCAGAGTCCATGTCGCAGGCGGCCGACGAAGCGCTCTACTACGAGATGGAAACCGCCGAACGGAGCAATGCCGCACCGATCATGGCCTCTGACGGCAACATGGAGTTCGCCATAGAAGAAACGGCTGTGGAAGCACCGGCGGCCTTGCAGTCGGACGTGACCCGGCTGATCATCCGCACGGCCGACATGCGCATTGTGGTGCTGGACACTGAGGAAGCGCTGGCCCGCATTGCCGAGATGGCCGAGAGCAGCGGCGGCTGGGTCGTGGACAGCAACGTCTTCCAATCGACCGAGACGGCCAAAACCGGCTACATGACAATTCGCGTACCGGCTGCGGGCTTCCAGAGCGCCCTGGACGCCATCAGCGGCCTCTCAGCGGAAGTGACGGAGCTGCGCACCTCCGGCCAGGACGTGACCGAAGAGTACGTCGATCTGGAAGCGCGGCTGGGCAATCTGGAAACGACGGCCGAGCGGGTGCGCGGCTTCATGGACGAGACGCGCAATGTTGAAGAGGCGCTGGACGTCAGCCGGGAACTGAGCCGGCTGGAAGGGGAGATCGAGCAGATCAAGGGCCGGATGCAATATCTGGACCAGTCGGCCGCTTTCTCCACCATCGCCGTCAGTGTGACACCGGATGAGCTGGTGCAGCCGGTCAGCACCAGCGGCTGGCGACCCGCCGTCGTCGTCCAGGACGCGATCGATGCGCTGCTGCAAGGGCTGCAGAGCTTGGCCAACATCGCCATCTGGCTGGTCATCACTGTCCTGCCGATTGCGCTGCTCGTTGGCCTGCCGATTGCCCTGCTGGTCTACCTGGTGCGCCGTCGCCGCAACCGGGCCGCGTCGCTCGACGATGCGATTGCCTCAACCGACGCCTGACCCGGCGCAGACACGGGTTAATCGACCAACGGCCGGCCTCCGAATGGGGGCCGGCCGTTTCTGTTAGGGGCGCGCTCAGGCGGCGGCGGGCTGGTCTTGCGTGCGAATGGACTGGCGAACGGCAGCCACATGCTGCTGGTAGTCGGGATCGCCCAGCAGCGCCAATGTGCGCGGTCGGGGCAAGTCGATGGTGATTTCGTCGGTGATCGTGGCCGGACGGCCGTTCATCACCAGTACGGTGTCGGACAGCAGCACCGCCTCGCTGATGCTGTGGGTGACCATCAGCACCGTCACCGGCATCGCCTGCCAAATGCGCAGCAGCTCCTGGGCCATCCGCTCGCGGGTCAGCGCGTCTAGCGCACCGAACGGCTCATCGAGCAGCAGCAGGTCCGGCTTGTGGACCAGGGCGCGGGCGATGGCCACGCGCTGGGCCATGCCGCCGGACAGCTGGGCGGGGTAGCTTTGCTCGCTGCCGCTCAGCCCCACAAGGTTGATCAGATAGTCGATTCGGGCCGCAGCCTCCGCAGCGCTGACCTCGCTGTCGCCTTGCCCGGCGGCGATCTCCAGCGGCAGGGCGATATTGTCGGTCACGGTGCGCCACGGCATCAGGTTGTCGCGCTGGAAGACGATACCGATATCGGCCGCTGATTCGGCCGGCGGCGTGCCGTGGAGCATGACCGCGCCCGCCGACGGCTCCAGCAGCCCGCCGATGATCCGCAGCAGCGTCGACTTGCCGACGCCCGATGTGCCCACGAGCGCCACGAACGCACCGGCCGGGACGGTCAGCGAGACGTGCTCCAGCACCGGCTCGCCAGACCCGGCAAAGCTGGCGCTCACATCGTCGATGACGAGGAACTCTCCGGCGGCTGTTTGATCAAGCGTCATCAGGGTTGGGCCGCCTCGATGAACCGGTTGGTGAACGCCGCTTCCAGATCGGGCAGCGGCGCGTCGAGGAAGTTCATCTGCATCAGGATGTCCTGCGTCTGCGTCCATGACGCCGGGTCAGTGATACCCAGGATATCGGCCGTCCACAGCGGGATCGACGCCTCCAGCACCGGTATGCGGCTGTCATCCAGCCCTTCGACGTACTGCTTGCTGATCTCGTAGGCGGCCGCCGGGTCGGCGATGGTGTCGGCCAGCCCGCGCAGCGTGGCCCGGACAAACGCCTGCACCAGCTCCGGGTTCTCGGCGATCGTCTGCTCGTTGCTGATGATGCCGTTGGCCACCATGTCGATGCTGTCGGCGACGGAGATGACGTTGACGGTTTCGCCGCGTCCGGTCAGCTGGATCGGCTCGTTGTTGATGTAGCCGACGACCGCTTCCGACTGGCCGGTGACCAGTGACTCGACCTGATTAAAGCCGATGTCGTTGGCGTCGATATCCTCCAGCGTCAGGCCGTTGGCGGACAGCAGGCCAACCAGCCCCACGTAGGACGCGCCAAAGAAGCCCGGCAGCCCGACGTTGCGCCCGACCAGATCGTCCGTCGTCTCAATGCCGGCACTGTCCTTACTGACGATGGCGATCGGGTAGCGCTGGAACCATTCCAGCACATAGACGACCGGCAGTTCCTGGGCGCGGGCCAGGATCACCTGGTCGCCGCTGACAATGGCCAGCGGTAGCTCGCCGGCCCCGACCAGGGCGATGCCGTCGGTCTCGAAGCTGTAGTCGAACTCGATGGCCAGCCCTTCGTCGGCATAGTAGCCCCGGCTGTCGGCCACGTAGAACGGCGCGTATTGCGGGTCAGCCACAAAGCCCATCGGCAGGCGAATAGATGTTAGCTCGTCACTCTCCGGGGTGGTTGCGGTGGTGCAGGCAGCCAGGGCTACGGCCGCCAGCAGAAGCAGCAGTATCAGTCGGCGAATAAACATGGGCGCTCCGGGTCGGAAGATTGGTAGATTAAGATCATGAATGGCCGTGATTATAGCCCATCCTGCTCCGGCTGCCGGTCGGAAAATAGCCGATCACTCAGATTCTCGCAGCTTCCTTCGACTCGCAGCTTCCATCGAACGGGCCCATTTCTTGCGCCAGACAAACGAATGACCGCATTGGGCGCACGGCTTGGACGGCAGGTCAGAATTCTTGATGGTGCACATAAACGCTGCTCTTCAGACACCCGGCTTATCCAGAACGCAGTTTCTTCCAACGGCAGGCGTCTGCATTAGCTGATCGAGATTTCCCGCCAAAACGCCGCACATGTTAAAGAGTCAACTCCGTCCCGGACCGGCGTCGATCAGCGTATGGACGAGATGTTCCAGCGTCTCAATGGTGTGGACAATGGCGGCGGGATCGCCGGCGAAGCGCTGCGGCCGTTTGGAGGGTGCGCGCCGCTTGACCACCCGCAAACTGGAGCACAACTCCAGCTGCGCGCCGGCTATGCGCAATTCCTGCGCGACATAGCGCGTGACCGTATGACTGGAGACACCACCGGTGAATCGGGGCGGATTGACCACGAAGCGATCCCATTGCAGCCGCTCGAACGCTTTCGCTTCACTGATCGTTGCCGCACGAAACTGGTTGGCTTCCAGGGTGCTGACGATCAGCGCTTCATGGTCGGGACAGCTGCGTCCGCGAATGGTGCCCAGCGCCAGCCCGAACTTGTGCCGGTTGGACATGCCGTGGATGTCGAGCACGAAGCGGATGTCGTCGCCGGCCACAATCTCGGCCAGCCGCTCTTTGTACGGTGTGTGCCGGTCCCAGTTGGGGTCGCTGTCAGATCGGGCATAGCTGTAGAGAACGTGCGCCCCGGTGTTTTCGGCGACCAGTCGGGCGATAGAGGCGGTGTATTCGTCCTCTTCCTTGTAACGGCCGTTGCGCAGATGTTCGGCCCCGTGTGGCGCGGACAGCAGAATGGGCAGCCGGCCAGGCTGGTAGGCGAACGGTTGCTCGCCAGCGCGAGGCGGCTCGTTGTAGAACACCTCGTGCTCCAGCGCGATCAGGCGCTCCAGGGTGTCACTGTAGACAGCATCGGACATCAGCCCTGATTCTATCAGGAATGGCAGGCAGAACCGGAGCGCGTCGGCCGTTGTTCATCTGGGACTGGCGCAAGGGTGCGCCGGTCTGCAAGGGAAGAGAGACGGACCACCGGCCCGTCTGCTCTATATGGGTAGCGGCGTGGGCGGGTTTGCTGGTACGATAGATTGTCGCCATCCAGATGGCGGGTATGACGGCAGTTGGGCATCATCAAGCGGCGGAAGATGAACGAGCGAGACCCCTTTGGAGGACCGATATGAAGCACCTTATCGAACAGGAATTTCAGGGATTACGAAACCTGCGCGACCAACTGCTGGATGTGATCACCGATGATGATCTGGCCTACAGGCTGCCTGGTAACAACCTGACATTGGGCGAATTGTGCGTGGAAATGGGCCAGACCCAGCAGATCTACACCCAATCGTTCAAGACCTTTGAGCAGGATTGGGGCTATCGCGGGACGGAGCCGAACGCGCCGGACAGCGTGGCCAGCCTCTGGGCGTGGTACGCAGACCTGGATGCCGACCTGATTAAAACGGTGGGCGGTCTCTCGGAAGATGACATCGCCAACAAGCAGATTGACCGGGGGCATGGGTTCATGCTCGCCCCCGAGGCCCATTTGCAGGTGTATCGCGAAGCCCTCTTGATCTTTTATGCGAAAGCCAGCCTGTATCTGAGGGCGCTGGAGAAGGAACGGACCAACCAGTGGAAAAGCTGGATCGGATAGCGGGAGATCACATCACCGAAGACAGACGGCCGCCAGCGGCCCTAACAGACGCAGCGCCCGCTATAGGGCAGCGTCGTGCAACTGCAGCAGGTCCCAGCGGTTCCCGTACAGATCAGTAAACACCGCCACCATTCCATATGTTTCTTCGCGCGGCGTTTCCTCGAACCGGACGCCCCGCTCGCGCAGCCGCTCGTAGTCGCCCTGGAAATCGTCGGTGTGGAGAAAGAGGAAGACCCGGCCCCCTGTCTGGTTGCCGGTTGCTGCTGCCTGGGCCGGTGTGGCCGCCCGCGCCAGCAGCAGCGCCGTGCCCGCGCCGCCCGGCGGCCGCACCAGCACCCAGCGCTTGCCGCTCCCGTCGTCCAGCGGTGTGTCTTCGAGCAGGTCGAATCCCAGCGTCGTGGTGTAGTAGGCGATCGCCTCGTCGTACGCTTCCACGACCAGCGTCACGTAGGCGATGAATTGGATCATGGTAAACGCACAACGGTGGGTGTGGTCGTCCGCCCGGCAGGTGCAGCGGTTGGCGGATCAGGGCTGCCGTTGGTTTACCTTTTGCCGCAGCTGTTCCATAACCTCCGGCGTGAGGCTCTCTTCCGGATCGGCCGTCTCTCGCGCCGCCAGCGCCGCCTGAATCTCCGTGAAGCTCGCCTGGCCGAGGCCTTGCAGCAGCGCATTGTAGGTCGCTCGCTGTTCCCGAACGACTTCCTCCGGCACGGCCTGGATGGTGTAGGCCAGCGTAGTCTGTCGGGTCAGGGCGTAGACAATGTACTGGTTCAGTGACACTTCTTCCTGCCGGGCCAGAGCCTCCAGCTGCTGGTGAAGTGAATCAGGTAGTCGAAGCGTCAATCGAGACATGGTAACCCCCGTCGTCTGTTTTCAGGATTAGTGCGAAGCCAGATAAATCACCAAATCAGAAGATGACATGAGCGGCATTCCCAGAGCTTCGTTGGCCAACCGGAACTCTTTCGTATTTGATGTCACCACAACAGCCCCGGCATTCATAGCGCAGTCGATAACATGATCGTCACCGGGATCAGGCGAAACGGGCCGCCACGTAAAATAGATAGTTACAAACGTGGACGAGGCCAGCAGCGCGCCTAACACGGGTTGAAGGGCGAGCTATTTTCCACCGGACAGCTTTCGCGCCAGGACGTCCGTATACTCATAGGCCAAAGCATTGGACGCGCGCACGTCCAACAGGCCTGCTGCCCACGCCTCAACGATCAACCCGGCTGCGCCACCTTGTCGAGTCAGACCTTCAAACAAGACGTTCGTGTCTATGACAACTCGCAAGATTCGCTCCACACGGTGACACTATTACAGCACCGCATACGGTGTCAGATCAGGAGGGTGTAGACGTTATCTCCGCCGCCCACCCAACGGCCGTCCCTTCGCGCCCTTGCGACCGCGATAGCTGGGCACCTCCAGCACAAAGAAGGTGCAGCGGCTGCCGTCCAGAAGGCGCGAGGCGAGACGCGGGTCGATATCTTCGACGGCCGTCGCCGTGGTGATGACTGTCGCCAGCCGGGCGTTGTAGCGGTAGTTGAACAGCTGGTACAGTTTCTCCTGCGCCCACGCCGTGGCGCTCTCCGTACCCAAATCGTCCAGCACCAGCAGCGGGGCCAGCTTCACTTCATCAAACCGTTTGTCCAGCCGCACGTTGCTCTTGGGGCCAAAGCTGGCCCGCAAATAGTCGAGGAAGTCGGGCACCACCACGAACAGCACCGGCTCGCCGGTGTCGGCCACGTAGTTGGCGATGGCCGCCGCCAGATGGGTCTTGCCATTGCCGTAGCCCACGCTGTTGAACACCAGCCAATCCTTCGGCTCGTCGGCAAACGTGACCGCCGTTTCCAGCGCCCGCCGCAGATTGTCCGCCTGCGACTTGGGCAGCTCCTGCTCCCGCATGTCGAACGACTCAAACGTCTTGTCGGCATGCAGATTCAGCGTCGACAGATCCGACTGCTCCTGGCCCACGCCCGCCCGCCGGAAGTCGGGGGCGGAAATGTGAATGATGCTCGACAAACTGGGGTCCACCATGCGGGAGCGCATCCGGACCTCAATCGCCTCCAGCTCCAGATTGGTGGTCAGCACCGTCGGCAGTTGGGCGTTGTAGCGATAGTTGAAGATCTGATACAGCTTCTCCTGCGCCCATTCGCTGTTGCTCTGCGTGCCCAGATCGTCGAGGATGAGCAGCGGCGTGGAGCGCACCTGTTCAAACCGCTCGTCGTAGCTGATCGTCGAATCCGGGCTGAAGGTGGCCCGCAGATGGTCGAGCAGATCCGGCGTGTTGATGAACAGCACCGACTTGCCCAGCGCCAGCTGGTAGTTAGCGATGGCCGCCGCCAGATGGGTCTTGCCGCAGCCGTAGCCCCCTTTGAGGATGAGCCAGCCTTCCGGGCTGCGGGCGAACTCGTAGGCGCGTTCGTACGCCATGGTCAGGTTGCGCTGCTTGACCGGCGTCAGCCCGTGCCCGTCCGGCAGAAAGCTGTCGAAGGTCTTTTCCTGCAGCGAGCCAAGCTGACTCAGCCGCATCAGGCTGTCCTGGCGGGCCATCTCCCGTTCCATTTCCGTGCAGCTGCACGGCACAGCCCGGCCGAAACCCGGCTGCCCCGGGACCACATCCGGCACAACAAAGCCCAGCCCCTCACAATACGGACAGTCGGGCTTGCCGCTGCCGACTGGCTCCGGCGGCTCAGCGTTTGATGATGTCTTTATACTCATCGGGGACTTGTTTTTTGAGTTGCCGTTGAGAATCTCGTTGACCGGTCGCATCCTGTCTCCCTTCGCGCCGCCATCCGTCCAGAATGGCCTCGATATATCTCCAGCGGCGCACGTTGTTGCTGACGGCGATCTTAATCGCTTCCTCAATCCAGCTGGACGGGTACAGTTGTTCCGCTTCCCGCAGCTGGTCGACAATAAGCGGCGTTAACGCGCCGATGTTTTGCTCGTACAACACAAAGATGTTGGGCCGCTCCACCAGGAGCGTTATCGGCTCCTCGTCGTCCGGCGACGGCCGCCACTCGCCTTTGGTAATGCCGTCGACGGCCGACCGGCCTTTCTCCGTGTTCAGGAAGTAGAGGTCCTGATGGCCACCCACACCTTCGATGGTGATGTGGAGGAAGGTGCCTCTGGCCACAGCCCGCTCAATGCCGTCGGCGATGGCGTCGATCGCCGTCTGTTCCAGCGGCCCCATGCCGCGCATCAGAACCGGGTCTTCCAGAAAATCTGCCCGGCGCAGATAGCGCACCCGGCCCTCGCGCTGGGCCAGCGCCCAGAAAGCGTACATCGTCACCTTCAGCTCGTTGAGATTTTCAATGGCCGGCAGCAGATCGCTGAAGAACAGATTCGGCACCGGTGTCAGCCGCTGTTTGCCGTCGGGAAAGCCTGCGAACCCTTTCATGATGCTCCTCGGTCTCAACCCGGTGACAGCGCGGCGTTACCGCTTACAGCTCAATCTCCTGACGATGGAGGTTGCGGAACGAGGCCAGCTTACCATGCCAGAACAGGTCGATGGTACCAGTAGGACCGTTCCGGTGTTTGGCCACGCTCAGCTCGGCAATGTTCGGCCGCTCGGATGTTTCCGGGTTGTAATATTCGTCCCGATAGATGAACATGACCACGTCGGCGTCCTGCTCAATGGAGCCGGAGTCGCGCAGGTCGGACAGCAGCGGCCGTTTGTTCTGTCGCTGCTCCACAGCACGGCTCAGTTGGGCGGCTGCCACCACCGGCACATCCAGCTCACGGGCCAGACCCTTCAGATGGCGTGAAATTTCGCTCACTTCCTGCACCCGGCTGCCTGTCGGGTTTTCCGCCTGCATCAGCTGGAGATAGTCGATCATGATCATATCCAGCCCGTGCTCAGAGTGCAGCCGGCGGCACTTTGTCCGCAGCTGCATGGGCGTGATGGCCGGAGTATCGTCGATAAAGATCTTCGTCTCCGACAGACGGCCGATCGCCTGCATGAAGATATCCCATTCGTTCTCGTGCAGTTCGCCCCGCCGCAAGCGCTGCGAGTCGATGCGCGTTTCGGCGGCGACCATACGCTGCACCAGCTGCTCGCCCGACATTTCCATGTTGAACATGGCCACGCGCTTCTGGAAGCGGCGAGCGGCCGTCAGGGCCATGCCGTTCTGCAGCGCCGTCTTGCCCATACCGGGACGGGCGGCAATGATGACGAGATCGGACTTGTTCAGCCCGCCCAGCATCCGGTCGAGATCGACAAAGCCGGTCGGAATGCCGATGAACTCGTCGCCCCGATCGCGCAGCTGCTCAATCCGCTCCAGGTAGTCGGTGGCAATCTGGCTGACCGGCACCAGGTCGCGCGTCGTACGCTTCTCGCTAATGCTGAACAACGCCGACTCGGAGCGGTCGATGACCACGTCGATATCTTCGGCTTCGTTGTAAGCCAGCTTGGCGATGGTCCCAGCAGTGGCAATGAGCTTGCGCCGCAGCGCCGTACCTTCGACCAGACGGCCGTACGCCTCGGCGTTGATCGATGTCGGCACGACATTGAGCAGGTCGTAGACATAGGTCTCGCCGCCAATCTCATCCAGCTGCTCGCGGCGACGAAGTTCATCGACCAGAGTGACAATATCCAGCGGCACGTGCTTGCCCGTCAGCGCAAGCATCGCCTCGTAGACCCAGCGGTTGGCCACGCGATAAAAGGCTTCGGCACGCAAAAAGGTGGATACGTCAAACATCGCATCCGGATTGATCAGCAGGGAACCTAGAACAGCCTCCTCGGCGTCCAGATTATGCGGCGGGAGTCTTTCTTCAATTGTGTCCATCATGTTTCGTGCACAGAACAGAAAATAAAACGTGAAACGCCCGGGGACGTTTCACGCTGGCACCTGTGACCAGGCCGGAGCGCGGACACGCCCGGCTTACTTGTCGTCTTCGTCGAAGTCGTCGAAATCGAGTGTGTCCAGAAAGTCAGTAAAGACGTCCAGGCTCTCGGGGTCGGCTTCCATGTCGCCGCCTGCCGCTTCCTGCAGGTCGCTCTCCGGCTCCACGCCGGCAGCGTCCATGACGCTTTCGTCGATGAAGATCGGCACCTTGGCCCGCACGGCCAGGGCAATGGCGTCGGATGGCCGGCAATCAATTTCGCGCGGCTCCTGCTCGCCCTCAACGGTCACGAAGAGTCTGGCATGGAAGACGCTCTCATTCAGCTCTTTGATGAGCACATGGGAGATCGTGCCCCCCAGCTCGCCAATGACGTTCTTGAGCAGATCCTGGGTGAGCGGTCGGGCGACCTTCACATCTTGTAGCTCGATGGTGATGGCGTCGGCCTCGCACGGTCCAATCCAGATGGGCAGTTGGCGGTCGGCGTCTATTTCGCGCAGCAAAACGATGCGGTGTTGGGAAACAAGGCTGATGCGGATGCTGTCGATGACAACCTCAATCATGTAAGACCTCTCGGGTTCACGCACTACCCTACACAGAAAAGAGTTGTGCCGGGCTTGATATGCTGGCGATTGTAGCACATAAAACGGAGATCATCACAAGCGCTGCCGTCCCCCGGCGGGTTGTGGGAAGCGTCTCCGCGGTGTGATTTCTAGTGGGACAGGATGACCCATTCCTGGCCGCGCAGCAGCATTTGCAGGCTGGTCAGGTTGTTGCGGGGGGCCTGGGTCGCCATCGCGCGGGCTGTCTCCCCGGCCAGATCAACTTCATGCAGCTCATACCCATATTCGGCCGCTGCCTGCACGATCTTCAGGTAGTTGAGTGACATCGGGTCGATGAACATGCCGCCGTTGTCGATGATGCGGGAGATGCTGTCCAGCAGCACGTTGGCCCGGCTGTAGTCGCCGGTACGCAGCGCCGTATCGGCCGCTTCCAGCATTACTTCCAGCGTAATGTTGTTTTCGGTGCGCGGACGGCGGGTCAGGTCGGCCGGGTTGCCCTGCTCGCGTACGGCCGTCGGATGGGGCAGCCACGCGGTCAGGAAGTAGGCCGTCGGGTCATACGCCTGCTGGTAGTCGCGCATGACGTTATAGTAGCGGATCGTGGTCGCCAGATCATCGATGACTGCCTGGCTGGGGGTCAGACCCCGCAAATAGGTCAGCCACTCAGTTTCCATCTCCGCCAGGCCAATGCCGTAGTAGGTGCGGAGATTCAGGTCCAGCGCTTCGGCCAGCGTGGGCGCGTCGCCGGCTGTCACATCGTTGTAGAACTCGCTGAAGGTCAGCCAGCCGCCGCGATCGATGAGGTAGCTGACAAAGCCCGCTGCTTGCAGATAGCCGATCTCATGCTGGACCGGGTAGAAGTCGTTGGCCAACTGCGCCAGCGGCACGTAACTGTTGAGCGCCAGCAGAGCGGCCGAACGCTGGACAATATCTTCCGGCTTGTAATGGCCGCCGCTGGCCCAGACCGCCAGCCCCTCGGCCAGGATAGAGATCCGCTGCGGCGCAATTTGCTGGTCCAGCACATGCACGGCTTCGTGGACAAGCAGCTCGTGCAGGCCGCCCCCAGCGTAACGCCGGTCGACATAGGACACAACCATGTCGCTGCCTGCAAAACCGCCCTGGCCCAGCACGCGGTCGATGAAATAGACCTGCAACGGTTTGTTGGGCTGGACGCCAATACGATTGACGGCTTGCTGGACGGCCGTCTCCAAAGAAGCGTTCAACTGCTCCAAATCCCGCTCGGCGGCGGTCCCGCTGACGACATGGACGACGCAGCAGGCCGTGTTGACTGTCACCCACTCCCCGGCCGCTTCCCGCGTCGGCTGTCTGCCCGCCGCCAGGACGGTGGCCGTCAGCACGACTTCGTTGTTGTTCGGGTTCTCGTCGCCCATCTGAATCGTGTTCTCCGGATCGATGAGGACGCGAATTTCGTGGTCGCCGGTCAGCCCTGATGTATCCCAGGCCCACTCGAAGACGCCTTCTGCCTGGCCGTTCCAGTTGCGCCGGTCCAGTATGCCGCTGACAACGGCCGCGCCATCGACCAGGATCGTGGCCGATACGGTGGTCACGGGAATGGACTCCGGGCACATGGGGCAGCAGTTGGAACGTCACCTTGTCCCCATCGTAGATAATCGGCACGGGATGCATGAAGACGTTGTCCGGCCCAATGGCCAGATCAGTCGGCGGCGCGGTGGGCGGCTGGATGATGGTCGGCGACGGCTGCGGCTCGATTTCGGTCGGCGACGGTTCGACGACTACAGGCTCTACAGTCGGCGGCAGCGTGGGCAGCGGCGCCGTTGTGGCCGGTTCTGCCAGAGGTGGTGGCTGCGGTTGGGCGTCGGTGGCGGGAACGTCGCTGCTGGTGGGCACAACCGCCGTGGGCACAGCAACATCTGCCAGGGCTTCATCAGCCGGCACAGAGCTGCCCGGTCCACACGCAGTCGCGGCGAACAAAAAGATTGCCAATAGAAATGTCAGCAGTCGGCGTTGCATCAATTTGCGCAAATCCTGTAACTACCCGGCGGAGCCTGACCCCTTGCCAATCAATGTGCGGGTTCAGTCCCCGTTTCCGGCGCTTGCTACAGTTGTTATTCTAACGTGACGTCAGAACTACAGGGGCCTGCATGAAGAACACATTCACACAGCCTTAAGCAACCGCGACACAGACGCACGACAGGCAGTCCATACCAATCTGGCCCGAATGATCATATAATAACGGTATTCTACACCTTTGTATAGTCCGAGATCGTTAATAGACCGTCCCCCTTGCCGGCAATAAGCTACATGCGCCTGACGCGTCATGTTGCCCGGTAGACAGCAAACTGCGTCAGCCAGCCGCCAGCCAGGGAACGTCTGAGTGCGCCTCATCCGGGGCGCCCCATAAACCAAACCGAGGAGTGCTTTCGTTATGCCCTATCAGAATATTCAAGTCCCCGCCGATGGCGAAAAGATCACCTTCACCAACGGCAAGCTGCATGTACCCGACCATCCCATCGTGGCCGTCATCGAAGGCGACGGCATCGGTGTCGACATCACCCCCGCGTCGCTGAAGGTCTGGGACGCGGCCGTCGAGAAAGCGTACGGCGGCGACCGCAAGATCGCCTGGATGGAGATCTACGCCGGCGAAAAGGCGGCCGACCTGTATGACGGCAACTACATGCCCGAAGAGACGTTCGACGCCATGCGCGAATTTGTCGTCGGCATCAAAGGCCCGCTGACCACCCCCATCGGCGGCGGCTTCCGCAGTCTGAACGTGACGCTGCGCCAGGTGCTCGACCTCTACGCCTGCGTGCGCCCGGTGCGCTACATCGACGGCACTCCCAGCCCGATGCGCCATCCTGAACAGATGGACATCGTCATCTTCCGCGAGAACACCGAGGATGTTTACTCCGGCGTCGAGTGGGAAGCGAACTCTGAAGGGGCCGAGGCGATTATCGCCTTCATGCGCGACGAGCTGGGCAAGAACGTGCGCGACGGGTCGGCCATCGGCATCAAGCCGGTCAGCGAGTTCGGCACCCAGCGCCTCGTGCGCCAGGCGGTGCAGTACGCCATCGACCACGACCTGCCGACCGTCACCCTGGTCCACAAGGGCAACATCATGAAGTTCACCGAAGGCGGCTTCAAGACCTGGGGCTACGAGCTGGCGGCCGAAGAGTTCGCCGATCAGACCATCTCCGAAGACGAACTGTGGGACAAGTACGACGGCAAGGCCCCGGACGGCAAGGTGGTCATCAACGACCGCATCGCCGACAACATGCTCCAGCAGCTCATCACCCGCACGGGCGACTATGACGTCATCGCCACGCTGAACCTGAACGGCGACTACATGAGCGACGCAGCGGCCGCCCAGGTCGGCGGTCTGGGCATGGCGCCCGGCGGCAACATCGGCGACGGCCTGGCCCTGTTCGAAGCCACCCACGGCACCGCGCCCAAGTACGCGGGCAAGGACATGGTCAACCCCAGCAGCCTCATCCTCAGCGGCGTCATGATGCTCGACTACATGGGCTGGAAAGAAGCGGCTGATCTGGTCGTCGAGGCGATGACGAAGACGATCCAGGACAAGACCGTCACCTACGACCTGCACCGCCAGATCGAAGGGGCGACGAAGCTGTCGACGTCGGCATACGCGGATGCGATTATTGCCAATATGTAAGCTGTAACGCGACTTGCTGAATCGCGTCCCCAGTTTGATCAGACCTCTGAGGTGTTTTTACACCTCAGAGGTCTTTCGCTTTGGACGAAAACTCCTGTAAAATGACGAGAATGACCGAACTAAACGCAACCCCCACCGATAGGACAACCGCATCCCCCGGCGGCCTGAACAGTTCGACGGCGCTGTGGCTGGGCATCCTGTTCAGCTTCGGTTTCACGGCCCTCATCTGGCTGCTCGGCCCGTCGCTGCCCCAGATCGACTTCCTGCCCGACACCGGCTACGCGTGGTATTACTGGCAGCTGCCGGAGGCCACCTTCTGGAGCCGGGCCACGTCGTGGGGGTTGTACCTCAGTCATCAGATCGCCATCTGGGGCACCATCTTTATTGCCCAGCGCAGCAATCTCAAGTACACAAAGGGGCTGCACCCGATCAATATCGCCGCCCTGGGCATCAACGCCTTCTTCATCACCGCCCACCTCGTCCAGTCCCACATCTGGTACGACGGGTTGGCCCAGGACGTCTCCATCTTCAGCTCGCAGGGGTCGGTCATCATCATGCTGATCCTCATCCTGCTGCTGGAAAACCAGCGGCGCGGGCTGTTCTTCGGGCGCAAGGTCAGCGCACTCAAGTCGACGGGACATATTGTCCGGCGCTACCACGGCTACATCTTCGCCTGGGCCGTCATCTACACCTTCTGGTATCACCCGATGGAAGCGACCAGCGGCCATCTGATCGGCTTCGTCTACACCTTCCTGCTGATGCTCCAGGGCAGCCTGATGTTCACCCGCACCCACCTCAACAAATGGTGGACGCTGTCGCTGGAGTTGATCGTCGTCGCCCACGGCACACTGGTCGCCGTCATGCAGGCCAATGGTCTGTGGCCGATGTTCTTCTTTGGCTTCGCCGCCATCTTCGTCGTCACGCAGATGTGGGGGTTGGGTCTAAATAAGTATTGGACCTGGGGCTTCCTGATTGCCTACATCGCCGGGGTAGTGATCGTCTACAGCTCCCGCGGCTGGGACCAGCTCAACGAGATCATCCGCATCCCGGCCATCGAGTACGGCCTCGTCTTCGTGGCGGCGCTGCTCATTTGGCTGATCGCCCGGGTGGTGGCGCTGATTGCGGACCGGATGGGACGGCCGCCGGCGGAGCAGGCGGCGTAGCGGCCACTTTCCATCTTTTGCTGGGGAGCACATTTCGAGTGTAACCGCATGGATTCCACAACCGGAGTTCCCCAACCCCCACCCCTTCTGACCATTGCCGGCTCCGACTCCGGCGGCGCGGCCGGCTTGCAGGCCGACCTCAAGACGTGGACCGCAATCGGCGTCTACAGCATGAGCGCCGTCACCGTCGTCACGGCGCAGAACAGCGAACGCGTGGCGCAGGCCCACTTCCTGCCGCCGGACCTCGTCGTGGCCCAGATCGATGCCGTGCTGTCCGACTATGGCGCTGCGGCCGTCAAGACCGGCTTCCTCGGCCGCGTTGATATCATCCACGCTATCGCTGAGCAGCTGGCTCACTGGCGCGAGCGTCTGAAGCCGCAGCCCTTCCTCCTCATCGATCCCGTTCTCGTCAACCACCGCGCCGAGCCGATGTTTGACCCAGACGTTACCGCCGCCTACCGCGATCATCTCTTTCCTCTGGCCGATCTGATTACGCCCAACCGGCATGAGGCCGCGTTGCTGGCCGGGCGGCCGCTGCCACCGCCCGACGACCCTGACGCGCTGGCAGCGTTCCTGGCCAGCCTTGGCGCGCGAGCTGTCCTGCTAAAAGGGCTGGGCGACGGCGACACGCTGACCGACTGGCTGTGGGACGGCGACGCGCTGACCCCATTCCCGCAAACGGCCGTCGCCACCACCAACACCCACGGCAGCGGCGACACGCTGTCAGCCGCCATCTGCGCGTTCGTGGCCCTGGGACGGCCGCTGCCGGAGGCGATCCGGCAGGCCCAGGCGTTCACGGCGGCGGCCATCCGGCGCGGCGCGGCGTGGCGGTTGGGAGCGGGGCACGGGCCGCTGGGCCACACGGAACCCGGGCTGCCCGATGACGGCCGCCAGGCGCGTCGTCGTCCGCGGGCATGAACGACTGTCTGCTTGATGTTGACACCCTCAACGCACTCTGCTATCCTCACAGGACGTTACTTTCAAAACGTTTTGAACGCAGGGAACTATGCACGACTCACTGGTTGATGTAAACGAGAGTACGGTAGCAGGCCTGGGCCGGTTGGCCGGTTTTTTTGGCTTCAACGAGCTGATGGGCCGTCTTTACGGCACCCTTCTGATGAGCCCGGAGCCGATGTCGCTTGACGACCTGGTCGACACGCTGCAAATCAGCAAAGGGTCGGTCAGTACGAATATGCGCTCGCTGGAGCGCTGGGGCATGGCCAAGGAAGTGTGGGTGCGCGGCGAGCGACGCAAGTTCTATAAGGCCGAGTCGGACTTATGGCAGGTCATCCGCAATGTGTTGGGCAGCCGCGAGCAGCGCGAGATCCAGCTGGCGCTGGAGGTGCTGGGCCGCAGCATCGAAAATCTTCAGAATGCAGAGAACGAACTAACTCCGGAAGAGCAGGAGTTGGCCCGCTACTACCTCGACCGGGTCAGTGACCTGCAGGGGTTCTTCCTGTTCGCTCAGTTGGCGCTGCAGGCGGTGTTGGGCAAAGAGCAGACCATCGACTTCGACGCAATCACCCGCATCGAAATCGAGTAGGGCGGCCGCCCGGCGACGGCCGCTCTCCACAGGCGACAGGCGCCGCTAGCTCGCCTCCACCCGCGCCTTCTCCACCTCGACATCAAAATCGGCCGGTGGGTATTGCAGGTTCATGTCCCGCATCGTCTCCACGACCAGATTGGATAGCAGCCAGTTGCGGTGCCACTTGTGATTGGCTGGCACAACATACCACGGCGCGACGTCGGTGGAACATTTCACCAGTGCATCATTGTACGCTTCCTGGTATTCGTCCCATAGCATCCGTTCGTCAACGTCCCCCGGGTTGTACTTCCAATACTTGTCCGGTCGGTCGAGCCGTTCCAGCAGCCGCTTTTTCTGCTCATCCTTGGAGATGTGGATCATGCACTTGATCATGGTGATCCCTTTCTCCGCCAATCCGGCTTCCCATTCGTTGATCTCGTCATAGCGCTCCCCCCACACTTCTGGCGGGACGAGATTATGAACACGCACCACCAGCACATCTTCATAGTGGGAGCGGTCGAAAAGGCGCGTGCGCCCTGCCCTCGGCAGTTGCAGCTCGATCCGCCACAGGTAATGATGCGCTCTCTCTTCCTCGGTTGGCGGGCCGAAGCTGACCACGTTAAAGCCAAGCGGGTCCATCAGCTGATCGATCGCCTTGCTGGAGCCACCCTTGCCCGCCGTGTCCATACCCTGCAAGACGATGAGCAATGAGCGACTGCCTATGCCCGCCCTGTATTCCGCCCACAACATCTCGTGGAGCGTCTCGGCTTCCGGTTCCAGCGCCATCGTGGCCGCTTTGGCGTCTTCCTTGTTATCCGGGCCAATCAGGACTGCGTCGGCATCGACCTGTGAAAGATGGAAGCCCGGCCCCACGCGCAGCGCGTCCCGCACGCTGACCGGTTGCGTCTGCTTCTCGTCCTTCTTCTTGTCTTGCTTCTTGTCTTGCTTTTTATCCTTCTTCTGGTCCTTCTTTTTATCTTTCTTCGATTTGCTCATGCAGGTTCTCCTTATGCGTGGTGCCATGTGCCAAGTTGCAGAGGCCTCCAAAAATGGCAATGTGCGTTACAGCGTTGCTCTCAATCAGCTCCCTCAGTCAGAAATTTAGTCACGCCCACCTCGATCCCTTTGCCGGGCAGCGCCATCAGCGTCGATGTGCCGTGGGCCAGCAGCTGGTCGTCCGCGTCATAGACATACGCCTCGGCGTAGCTGATCGTGCGCCCGGCGCGAATGCAGTGACCCTTGGCGATCACACGCCCGCTTGTGACGGAGCGCAGATAGTTCAGCTTCAGATCAACGTTAACAAGTCCGGTATCCTCTGGCAGCGGCAGGTACGCCGACCAGAACGTGGCCGTATCGATTAGCGTGGCGACAACGCCGCCATGCACCAATCCCATCGGCTGCACATGACGGCCGTCTGTCTCCGTGGCCACGACGGCCGAGTCGTGCCCGATAGAGACCATCTCCAGCGGGAAGTGCTGCGGGAACGGGCTGGCGTCGATGATGGCGATCAGTCGCTCCACGTAGGCGGGGTTGACGGCTGGCATCAGAACAACTCCTTGTTACCGGCCACCCACGCATACAGACGGCCGATCCCTTCCTCCGGGCTGATGGTCGGTCGCCAGCCCAGTCGCTCTTCCGCCCGGCGAATGTCGGCCACAAAGACGCGCTGGTCGCCCGGTCGCCACTCCCCGTAGGTCACCGGCACCGTCTCGCCTTTGAGAGTAGTCAACATAGGCCCGAACCCGGCCCAGATCGCCAGCGTGTTCTCCGGCCCGCCGCCCAGATTGAGCACCTCGCCTTTCATCTCGTCGATTTGCTCAATGCCCAACGCATAGGCCCGCACCAGATCGTCGATATGGAGCACGTCGCGCACCTGCTTGCCATCACCGTAGATCGAAATCGGCCGTTCCTTCACCGCAGCGATAACGAAGTGGGCCACCCAGCCCTGGTCCTCTACACCAAACTGCCGCTGGCCATAGATGCACGACTGGCGCAGCACCAGCGTCTTCAGCCCATAGATGCGGGCATAATCGCGCGTGTACTGGTCGCCCGCGCCTTTAGAGCAGCCGTAGGGCGAATGAAAGTCCAGCGGGTAGCTTTCCGGGATGCCGTATGGGTAGTCGGCGTAGGCGTAGCGGCCGTCTCGCTCGACAATCTCCACATCTTCCATGCCGCCGTAGACCTTGTTGGTGCTGGCGTAGAGCACGGTTGCTTCCGGCGCGTGGTGGCGCACCGCTTCCAGTACATTGAACGTCCCCTCGGCGTTGATGGTGAAATCCTCGCGCGGGTCGACCACCGACTGGGTGACCGCCACCTGGCCCGCCAGATGCAACACCACGTCTACGTTGTCCCCGTCATCCGTTCCGCGCATGGCCGCCGTCAACCCGTCATAGTCACGGATATCGCCGCGCACAAAGCGCAGACGGTCGCCGTGGTTGGCCTGCAGCCACTCCAGATTGGCGGCCGTTCCCTTGCGGCTCAGATTGTCGAACACCGTCACGCGATGTCCCTGGCGCAGAAAATGGTCAGCGCTGTTGCAGCCAATGAAGCCTGCGCCGCCGGTAATAAAGATCGTTTGCTCGGTCATAAACTCACTGTGTGGATGGCGTTGGTTGTGTGGTTGTTATACAGCGTGAGGCGCAGCGGGGCGCACTGCCAGCCGGTCGTTGAGCTGTTCCGCGCGGCCGCTCAACCAGCGGCGATAGGCGACTGGGTCGACGGCGTCGGGGTCGGGCGCGCCCCCACGCAGCGTAACGCCCATCAGCAGCGCATCCTCACCGGTGTCCCAGTAGTAGCCGGGGCGGCGACCAACCACGCTGAAGCGCACGCTCTCATACAGACGTTGGGCTGCCCGGTTGCGGCGGCGCACCTCAAGCCGGATCTGCCCCGGCTCGTGGGCCAGCGCCAGCAGCAGCAAATTCAGCAGCAACAGCCGGCCCAGCCCGCGCCCGCGCTCCTCCGGGGTCACAGCCAGCGTATTGATGTGGACCTCATCCAGCAGATACCAGTAGCCGGCATAGCCGATGACCTGTTTGCCGGTCAGGAGAACCTGATAATAGGCCATGCGGCCGTTGCTCAGCTCATTGGTGTAGAACGTGGCCGGGCGCGTCGTGGGGAAGGAGCCGCGTTCGATCGCCTGCACAGCAACCACATCGTCGGGCGACATGGCGCGTAACTGATAGGGCGACGGAGGGTGGAGCATAACAGCAGACACCCGGACGTCAGGCGGGTTCGCGCAGGTAGACCGGGGCCAGCGCGGCTGCGTCAGTCACATCGTGGCTCTTCCAGCGCTGATAGCCGATTTCGGCCAGCACGGCGGCCCGCCGCACCGACGCCGCCGGAGAGACCACGCGCACGCCTGCCGTGCGCCGGATTTGCCGCGACGCTTCTGCGGATACTTCACCCGCCACGACCATCGGCGGGTCGACGGCCGCCAGCAAGGTGTCCCAGTTCAGCAGCTCCGGTTCGGCGGTGGGCTGCCATCCCTTGCGGGCCTGCCAGTCGTAGCGGCCGCTCCACAGCCGGTTGCGCCCGGCCTGGGCCACGACAACGAGGTTGCCTTCCAGAAAGCCCAGCCCGGCGGCGACGACATCGAGCGTGCCCACACCGACGAGCGGCAGCTTGTGGCCGAGGGCGATTCCCTTGGCGGCCGCCAGCCCAATGCGCAGCCCGGTGTAGGAGCCGGGGCCAATCGTCACCGCCACTGCCTCCAGGTCGGCGGCCGTAATGCCCGCCTGCGCCCACAGGCGTTCGATGGCCGGGGCCAGATCGATCGTCTGCGTCTGGTGGCTGTGCCAGCCCATTTCAGCCAGCACGGTTGTGCCGTCGTGGACAGCCAGCGAAGTCCAGCTTGTTGCGGTGTCAATTCCCAGGATCATACGCGGTCTCAGACGCCAAAGGCGCTTTGCTTGAACTCAGTCAATATCGCTTCGGCACGCGGCCCCTGCGCCGTGTAGCGCATGTGGCGGCGGGTCGGCGATTCATACGTCAGGGCGATCCAGATGCGGTCTTCGGGCAGCAGCCACTCCATGTGCTCCGGCCACTCGATCATGATCGCGCCGTCGCTGTCGAAAATGTCATCCAGCCCGGCGGTCACCACGTCCCCCTCGCTCTCCAGCCGGTAGCCGTCGATATGGTAGAGGATGTGGCCGTCACGCATGCGGGGGTACTGGTTAACGATGACGTAGGTAGGGCTGGTCACCCGGTTCGAGGCGCCCCAGCCGCGCCCCAACCCGCGGGCCAGCATCGTCTTGCCCGCGCCCAACTCCCCGGACAGGCAGACCACAGCTCGCGGCACAAGCAGTTCGCCCAGCCGCACCCCCAGCCGTTCAGTCTGGGCGGGGCTGCTGCTGATGAAATCGAGTGTCCGTTCGTCGAGGATGGCCATGCGCGTTTACGGTTGTTTGGTTGAATCGGGACAAATTATGATGAGTTATTATACATGAACTCTTCGTGATATGATAATGTCCATTGAACCCGCGTTCCGGCTGGCGCCACCCAGCCGCGCAGGGCGGAGCAGAGCCATATGCGCATTCTCGTCATATCCGACATCCACGCCAATCTCGTCGCCCTCGAAGCGGTCCTCAATGCGGCCGCCGGCGAGTGGGACCAACTCTGGTTCCTGGGCGATCTGGTCGGCTATGGCCCGCAGCCGGACGAGTGCATCACCCTGATCCGCGACCACGGGGCGCTCTGTCTGGCGGGCAACCACGACTGGGCGGTGCTGGAAAAGCTGGACATCGACGACTTCAACGGCGAAGCGCGGGCCAGCGTCGAGTGGACCCGCGGCCGCCTCTCTCCCGACAACCGCGCCTTTCTGGATGGGCTGCTGCCCCGCCGGGAAGAAGCGGGGATCACGCTGGCCCACGGCAGCCCGCGCCATCCGGTCTGGGAGTACATCCTCGACACAGAGACGGCACTGGAGAACTTCGCCTTCTTTGAGACACAGCTCTGTCTGGTGGGCCATTCGCATGTGCCGCTGGTCTTTCATCTGGATCTGGAGACGAAAGAGCTTGGCGGCTTTGTCGGGCTGGACGGCGATCAGGTGACGCTCGACACCGGCTTCCGCATCCTCAACCCCGGCAGCGTGGGCCAACCCCGCGACGGCGACCCCCGCGCCGCCTACGCTCTGCTGGACACGGACGCCCATACGTGGACATGGCATCGCATTGCGTATGACATCGCCGAAACACAGCGCCGCATGCGCGAGTTCGACATGTCGCCGCGGTTGATTGATCGGTTGGAAGTGGGGATGTAAGCCAGGATCGCTGCGTTACATGGGACGCAACAAGATGAAGCACGGCTTAACCGGGGCAGCGAAAGCGCTTGTTTTTGTAGTCACACATGGTAATATGTGGACACATTAAGCGTCTGGAGACATTGTCATGGACACACCAAGCGTTGGAATCCGTCAATTGAAGGCTCATCTAAGCGAATACATGCGCCGCGTCAAGGCGGGGGAAACGATCATCATCACGGAGCGTGGTGCGCCGGTCGGCCGTCTGATTCCGGAAGCCACCGCCAACAGTGACTCACTCGACACCCGGATGCAGCGGCTCCTGGATGCGGGTCTGGCGGAGTGGGATGGTAACCGGCTTGAGCCGGTGGAGCCGGTCGCTTTGCAGCGGGATGGCGTCTCCGTCACCGACCTGATAGCGGATATGCGCGAGTGATCGTCTACCTGGACACCAGCGCCCTCGCCAAGCAGTACATTCAGGAAACGGAGTCGGCGCAGGTGGCGGCCTGGATCGATGAGGCGGCGCTCGTGGGCACGAGTCTGATTGCTCGCGCCGAAATGGAGGCAGTGTTCGGCCGTCTGCGACGCATGGAGGCGTTGGATGAGGCGGCCGCGACACAGGCGCTGACAACCTTTCGCCGGCAGTGGCCGGCCTACGTTCGACTGCCCCTTATGGAAGCCACGACCAGCCGGGCCGGGGCGCTGGCCTGGGAACACGGCCTGCGCGGTTACGCCGCGGTTCACCTGGCCACGGCCGTCCTGTGGCAGGAAGCGCTCGGCACGACCGTGACGCTGGCGTCGTTTGACAAGCGGTTACTGGACGTGGCCGTAGCGGTAGGGATGAATGTCCTGCCTGATGATGGCGCTGAAGCTGTCGACGCAGTAGATTGATCGGTTGGAAGTGGGGATGTAAGTGTGTCCGGACAGCCACGATCACCTTTCCGACAAAGTGACGTAGAATATCGAAGCGCAAATTCACAAATCAGAAAGGCAGGAATCGAATGGCCAACCAGCAAGATCTTGAACTCCGAATGATGGTCCGCGCCGAAGTTGACGAACTGGTCCACTGGGCCAAGCTGGAGGGCTGGAACCCCGGCCTCCACGACGGCGATATCTTCTGGGCCACCGACCCGGAAGCGTTCATTGCCGCCGATCTGGATGACGAGCTGATTGGCGGCGGGGCGATTACCTCCTACGGTGGCGAGTTCGGCTTCATGGGCTTTTTCATCGTCCGGCCTGAGTACCGGCTGCAGGGCATCGGCAATGTCATCTGGCACTACCGACGCGACCGGCTTATCAACCGGCTCCAGCCGGGGGTAACGATTGGTCTGGACGGCGTCTTTGAGATGCAGGATTACTACGCGCGCGGCGGGTTTGTCTTTTCCCACCGCAACATCCGCTATCGCCATGTATTCGATGACACAGCCGCAGTTGATCCCACCCACGCCGGCAACATCGTCCCGCTGGCCGGCGTCCCCTTCGACCAACTCATGGCCTACGACCGCACCTGCTTCCCGGCTCCGCGCCCCGCGTTCCTGCAGGCGTGGATCAGCCAGCCCGATGCGCTGGCCCTGGGGTATGTGGACGATGGGCAGTTGGCCGGCTACGGCGTCATTCGCCAGTGCGGCGACGGCTGTAAGGTTGGCCCTCTGTTTGCCGACAACGAAGCCGTGGCCGAAGCGCTCTACCTGCGGCTGGTCGGGTTTGCCGCCGGTGACCCCGTCTTTCTGGACGCCCCGGAGAACAATCCGGCGGCAATGGCCCTGGTCGCCCGCCACCAGATGGAGGAAGTCTTCGGCACGGCCCGCATGTACCTCGGCGATCCCCCTGTGCTGGCCGATGAGCGCATCTTTGGCGTGACCACCTTCGAGCTGGGGTGAGTGTGGCCGAGCGCGATCTGGCCGGATACGGCGGCCGTCCGCCCCATCCCCGCTGGCCCAACGACGCCCGCCTGGCGCTCCAGTTCGTGCTGAACGTTGAAGAAGGGGCGGAACGCTCCATCCTCAACGGCGACGAGGGGTCCGAAAGCAATCTCCACGAACTACCCGGACGGCCGTCGCGCACAAGCGAACGGGACCCCAGCATCGAAAGCATGTATGCGTACGGCTCGCGCGCCGGTGCGTGGCGCATTCTGGATCTGTTCGCGGCCCGCGATCTGCCGCTCACCGCCTTTGCCGCCGGCCAGGCGCTGGAACGCAACCCCGACCTCGGTCGCGCCCTTGCCGCCCAGGGTCATGAACTGGCCGGGCATGGCTATCGCTGGATCGATTATCATGGCGTCCCGGAAGCGGAAGAGCGACGCCACATTCAACTGACGTGTGACATCATTGAGCAGTTCGGTGGCCGGCGACCGGTCGGTTGGTATACCGGGCGCGTCAGCCTGAACACCCACCGCCTTGTACGTGAGCAGGAGGGGATGCGCTACACGTCCGACGCCTACGACGATGACCTGCCCTACTGGCTGCCGGGTTCGCCGCCGCTGCTGGTGATTCCCTACACCCTCGTCAACAACGACGCTCGCTATCTGTGGCCAACCGGCTTCTCCTCAGGTCAGGACTTTTTCAACACGCTGCGGGACGCGTTCGATCTGCTCTGGCAGGAAGGCACGCGCCACCCCAAGCTGATGAGCGTCGGTCTGCACGGACGCATCAGCGGCCACCCGGCGCGCGCGATGGTCCTGGCGCGCTTTCTCGACTATGTGCTGGACCGGGACGCGGTCTGGGTCTGCCGGCGCGAGGAGATTGCCGCGCACTGGGCGCGGGAGCATCCTGCGGCCGGCTAAACGAGGCCAGTCGCAACTATAGTCCCGACTGGCAGCTTGTGGACGACACTGCCTATCCGCTTAACTGAAGATCAGATAGCCCAGCAGCGCGAGGCTGAACGCCCCGATAAACCCCGCGATCATCAGCCCCAGCGTCCGGGAGTAGCCTTCTGGCGTCAGCTGCTGCGCGGCGTCGAGCGACTTCAGGATCGGATAGAGCCGCCAGAAGAAGGAGGCAATCGACAGGATCAGTGCCACCACCGCCCACAGTTGGGTGGTCTCCCCGGCGGTGAACAGGATCACCAGCAGCAAGGCCACAAAGATCAGCTTGGTGCCCGCCACCCAGTAGACCAGATAGCGGATGAACTGGTGCATTTCCGGATCAGCCTTCGAGCGCTCCCACGCATTGAACACCCCAACCCCATTCCCGCGTCGGGTTCCGGGCGCAAAGTAGAGGAGCAGGATGTTCAGGCTTTCCAGCACAATGAAGAGAATGATGGCAATGGAGAGGAGGTTCATAGCGGTGTCTAGCCTACTCGATGTGGCGCATGGCGGCCAACATCTCCAGCGTCGCCGCGACAATCTGTCTTTGCTGATCCTGGCTGGTCAGCGTGGCCACGGCTTCCTCCGGCTCGATCGCGTAACTGCCAAACTGGTGGTGATCGCCGCCATCCAACCGCACGTAGGTAGCGTCAGCAGGCAGGAGATGGCGGCGGGCCAGCACCGCCTCTTCGTCGGCCCGCGTATCCAGGCTGCCATAGATGATAGAGACAGGTAGATCAGTCTCAGACAGATCGGCGTTGCCGGCGGGGTAGGAAGCCCAGATCGTCAGCCCGTCTACCGCGTCCGGATGGGAGTGGGCATATTGCGCCGCCATCGTGCCGCCGACCGAGTGCCCGCCGATCCCCCATTGGGTGATCTCAGGATGCGCGGCCATGATCTGGTCGGCAACATTGGGATCAAACACCGCCATATTGATCGGCATCTCCGGCACAACAACCAGATACCCGGCCTCAGCAATCGCCTTCATCAAGGGCGCATAGCCATGCGGATCGATTCGGCCGCCGGGATAAAAGATGAACCCTGTGTCGGCTGTGGTCTGCGCCGGGCTGAAGGTCAACCACGGTGTCTGGGTCACGTTGACCTGTGCGTCGCTGTCGAGTGCGGCAATGGCTTCTGGCAAAGGCGGCCTGGCAAACGTAGCGTATCTGATCCCGGCAACCAGCAATCCTGCGAGAAACAACGCCAGGATGAGCAAAACCCACCGTCTTGTGGTCCGTTGTCTGTCTGGCGTGCTGCTTGCTGTCATGAATTCATGCTCCCACTACTGTCAAAGGTCCAATCTGTCAGGAGAGAAACCGCCTTATGCTGATTACGCGACCCGTGCTTCCGTAGTCCATGTTCTGTATGACTGGCTCTCCCGGCCCGAAACGACAATTCTGATACTCTCTCTGCTCAGATTCCTCTTGCGTGTTCAGGTGGTAGAGATTGCCGAAGAACTCGTCGAACCCGTGAGCCGTCGGGAGGTGCTCATTGCGGTCGCCGAGATGGTTCCTGCCGAAGTGCCATGTCGCGTACCCTCAGTCTTTGGCAGCTCAGCCAGGCAGGGAGCCTCTTACTACAAACCGACAACGTCACCTGGCTGAGCGAAATAGTCGGCGAGGAGCACACTCTCGCTGGCAATGTGGTCTAATGTTCGGCGTCGGCAGCCCCGTGACGCCGTGAGAATAAGCCCCAAGATTGGCCCAGCCTATGTCGGGGCCCTGCATGACCAGAACATTGGGTTGCCAATCTGAGATGATGTTTCCTTTCAAGACAGATAATACTCAAAGTTAATCGAGCATATGACCTGTCCTTAGCCAAATCCCTTTCGCTAGAAGATGGCTTTCATCGCCATTTTCGTCAGGCTGGGACTTTGCTTCTCCACTTCTTTCTCCCCTTGCTTGAAGATCTTGCCCAACGCACTGGCGTCTTCCGGTTCTTCTTCGGCAATCGCGTCCACAAACAACGGGGTGAATAGGCTCATGACACCGTGGACCTCTTCTTCGGTCGTACCCGTCTCATCAGCAATTGCCTTCTCCATCTTCTTGGTGTTGTCTTTGCCAAAGATGCTAAAGTAGCTGTCTTCCGAGCTTTTCTTGTCCTTCTTGCGGTCTTTCTTCTTCGACTCTTTGAAGAGCAGGTCGGTCACCTTGGGATCTTCCGCGGCGAAGACGGTCATGACCGGGATACCCACGGAGAGAATCTTGCCCACTTTGGAATCGGAAAGACCGAGAACATTCGATATCGTATTGACAGCCAGAGCGGTGGTCGCCGAAACGACAAACCCTTTCGCTGTCTTGGTCAACATTTTGCCCAGTAAACTCATTGTGCAGGCCCCTTTTGCAGCACTGAACTGAAGCACCGACACCCTTGTCGAAAAGGAAGCCAGCAAGCGCCAATTAGCGTGCCTTGTAAAACGATAAAGCACAATGATTATGATATGAATTGACGCAAAACTCAAGAGCGCGGCCTGGCTGATGGTGCTTGCTGCCGTCAGAGGCGGCATCTCGTGCGTGTTGCCGAGCACCAGCCGATTCCCGTAGCTCTCGCCGCAATAGTTGCCTGACTCCCTTACCGTTGAGACAAACACATCAAACTGCTATCATGATGCCAGGCTTTATCTTTCAAGAAGCAGGGCCCATTCAACTCGCCTGCTGTGGAGAACACAACCATGAACAGCAAACCAGCTCCCAACTCCCCCTCCGAACCAGCCGACGCGAAAATCGAGCAATCGGGTGACTGGCGGGACGAGATGCTCTTCCACATCCGCGACCTCATCCAGGCGGCCGATCCCGATGTGGTTGAAGAGCGAAAATGGAAGAAGCCGTCGAATGGAATGGTCGGCGTCCCGGTCTGGTCCCACGATGGGATCATCTGCACCGGCGAGACCTACAAGGACAAGGTGAAACTCACCTTCGCCAGGGGCGCCGCTCTTGAGGATCCGACCGGTCTCTTTAACTCGAGTCTTACCGGAAACACGCGACGGGCCATCGACCTCCATCAGGGTGACAAGATCGACGAGCAAAGCTTCAAAGAGCTTATCCGCGCCGCGGCATCCCTCAACGCATCTCCCACAAAATGACCGGCGGCGCCGCGGCGCAAGCCCCCCCGGAAGTTGAGAGGCCAGGGCTACTTGTGGCCCCGGTTATCTCGCATGCCGCATTGGGGAACACCCGCAACTCCTACTCCACCACGATCCGAATCGTATACGGCTCGCCCACGTAGTTGCTGTCTTTGATCACGATCAACCGCAGGAAGTACGTGCCCGGCGGCAGGTCTTCGGCGAACAGCGTCTCCAGCTGGCCGTTGACCACCGGCGTCTCGTGTGTGTTGCCCAGCGTCAGCCACTGCACGTCACTGCCGTTGGGGATGCCCAGCTCGATCTTGTAGAACTGCACGTCGCCCGGATTGAAGTTGGCTGTGCCCACAATGGGCAGCACGCCGCTGACCGTGTCGCCATCGGCCGGAGAGGTGATGCGCCAGACGGCCGTCTGGCTCGCCCCTACGCCCAGCGCCAGCAGCTCCTCGGTGCATGGCTCCGTCGGCAGGATGGCCAGGTTGTTGGCCTGCGCCCATTCGTGGGCGGGTTTGATGCTCTCCGGGTTGCGCGGCGGCTCCAGGAACATCTGCGCCAGCGCTTCCGGCGGCAGGGCGTCGGCCGGCGTGCCTTCGGCTAGCTGGCAGAAGATCTGCGGCGGCGGCGCGTCCTCGTCCGGCTCCGGCAGCAGCGGCTCGAACGCCACCTCCACCGGCGGCGGAGCGATGGGCACGGCGGGCACGCGCCAGACCGCCGGATCGCTCTTGTCCCACGTTACCACCGGTTCGTCGGGCACAGCCGTCGGCGGCAGCGCGGGCGCGTCTTCGCGGAACAGTTCGCTGCCCACGAGTTGGCACGCCTCAGAGCCGATGGCGGCGCTGGTCAGGGCACAGAGCGGCTTCTCGACAATGCTCGGCGGTCGCAAGAACGCCTGCGGCGGCTGCCCGCCGTTCTCGCCCAACCGGGCAACGAGGTCAAAGTTGCTGTAGACCGCCTGCATGTAACTGTTCCAGAGTGGAGCCGCGCCGGTCAGCCCGCTAATGTCGATCATCTCGCTGTTGTCGGTGTTGCCCGTCCAGACGCCCACCGCCAGACTGGGCGTGTAGCCCATCGTCCAGTTGTCGCGGAAGTCGTTGGTTGTGCCCGTCTTGGCCGCGGCCGGGAAGGGCAGTTCCAGCGGATTGCCGGTACCCATCGCCGGGAGGCGCGCCTGGTCGTCGTCGAGGATGTCGGTGATGAGATAAGCCACCTGCTCATCGACCACACGCAGCGGCGTAGGCGGCTGCGCTTCGAACAGCAGTTCGCCGTCCGTCTTTTCCACGCGTAGAACCGACACCGGCTCCACCAGATTGCCCGCATTGGCGAGGGTGGCGTAGACACTGGTCAGCTCCAGCGGCGTCACTTCGCCGCCGCCCAGCGTCAGTGACAGGCCGTAGCTGCTGCTGTCCCCCTGCCACGAGTCGAGGCCCAGGCTGCGACCGTACTCCAGCAGCTGGGCCACGCCCACATCCTGCGCCAGCAGGATGGCGGGCACGTTGTAGCTGTTGGCCAGCGCGTCGCGCAGCCGCACCGGGCCGTGGAAGACGCCGTCGTAGTTGACCGGAATGTACGATTGCCCGGTCGCCTGTTCGTACTCCACTTCCACATCCCACAGGATATCGGCGGCCGTCCAGGGCGGCTGCCCCGCTTCGTCCGGCGACATCGCCAGCGCGTAGGTCACCGGCTTGATGGCGCTGCCCGGCTGCTGCGGGCTCAGCGTGACATTGACGCGGCCGTCGATGCTGTCGTCGTTGTAGTCGACGCTGCCCAGCATGGCCAGGATCTCACCGCTGCCCGGCTTCATCGCCACCAGCGCGGCGTTGGTCAGGTTGTGGACCGGCGGAATCAGACTGACATGCTGCCTGGCCAGCTCTTCGGCCAGCCGCTGGAAGTCGAGGTCGAGCGTTGTTGTCACGCGCAGCCCGCCGTTGGCAACGACGTCCGCGCCGAACTGCTCTTCAAGCTGCTGGCGAACATAGACCGAAAAGTGCGGCGCCACGAGACTCACTTCCTGCGGCGCATAGGTCAGTGGCTCCAGATAGGCGGCCTCGGCCTGCGCCTGGTCAATGTACCCTTCGCTGACCATCAGATTGAGCACCAGCCATTGGCGCTCCTTGGCCGCGTCCGGGTTGGTGAACGGGTCCAGCTCCACCGGGCTTTGCGGCAGCGCAGCCAGCAGGCTCAGCTCGCCCAGCGTCAGCTGCGCAGCGGGCTTGCCGAAGTAGGTGCGCGACGCCGCTTCGATGCCGTAGGCCAGATTGCCGTAGTAGATCTCGTTGAGATACATCTCCAGGATTTCGTCTTTGCTGAAGTCGCGGTTCATCATCCACGCCAGCACGATCTCCTTCAGCTTGCGGTTGTAGGAAACGGACGTCCGTTCTTCGTAGTCGAAGGCAATGTGGCGGACGATCTGCTGCGTAATAGTGCTGCCACCGACGGGGCGGCCGTCCGGGTTGCGCACATTGGCCACCAACGCGGCCATCAGCGACGGGGCGTCGAGGCCGATGTTCTCGTAGAAGGTGTCGTCCTCCACGGCGACAGTTGCCTGCAGCAGCTGCGACGGCATCTGGTCGATGGCGATTGGCGTGCGCTTGCCTTCGCCGAAGATCTCCCACAGCACGTTGCCGTTGCGGTCGAGGATCTGGGTCGTCTCGAACGTCTCCCGGTCGCGAGCGGTCTCCAGCCGGGCAATGCCCGCGTCCACTTCGCGCGACCAGTTAGCGTAGACCAGGCCCCCGGCGGCGGCCGTCCCGGCAATGGCCCCGAAGAAGACCAGGAGGACCAGCCCCAGCAGGACGCTGCCCGCGCAGCCACAGCCGCGCCGCTTCGTTTGCTGCGGCACGCTGGCCGGAATATGTTGGATAGACGGTTGGGTGTTATTGGGTGATGTACTCATCTGCTATCTGGACGTCCGCACGCGTCGATTTGTTCCCGATTCTATGACTGGTACGAGTGTAATCGGGAGCGGCCGTCGCTGCACTGCGGGCGGGGAACGTTCAGGCGACGTTAAGGGGGCGAAGGAGGCGAAAGAGCTGGAACTAGTAGTCAACTCTAGTTGATGCGCATGCACGCTGCAATGCCAGCAATCGTGAAGAACAAGAGTAAGATCGAACCCGCACACCCCCAGAATCGATCGGCTGCACTCGGGCCCGGATTCGTAGCTGGTTCTTTGGTTGCCTTGAAGAAGAGACGGATTGGAGACGTGATCCTATTCCAGAAGTACAGTGCGAAGCGACTGAAAGTCCCCACTGCCAATGCAAGAGCGATTCCCCAGTAGAAACCTTCCGCAAACGCATCTTCAGACACCAAGCGCTGCCAAAGAGCGCTCTCAAGAATGTCAAGTATGAAGTTGCCCAAGGTGGAAACTGGCATCCACACCTTTGCCTCACCGCTCTAGATTGGACTTTCACAGACTACGCACGAGAACAAGAAAAATAGTACCACGACTAAACGGGTCTATTGGAGTGACGTTTGTCACGCTGCTGTTGGCCTATTGTCATGACGCTGGCTCATCTCGCCTCTCTTCACATTCTAGTAGGGCGGCACATTGCAAATGGCAACAAAGAAGGTATGATAGACTGTAGACCATATGTTCTATTTCTTGTGGAGGAAGCGATGCTGCGTTTGCTAGAATTCATGACCGGCTTCTATTGGATCTTGATCCCTCAATTTCTGATCGAGAACTTGATTCGCGGACGTTGGCGTCGGGCGTACCGTGCAAAGGGATACACAGGCCTCGTCCAAGAGAGTGTTACCTCTCTAGTCGGGCTGAATAGTGTTCCGTTCTATGTACCCATTGATGGTCAATGGAGCGGCTACGCGATCAGCCGCTTGCTCAAGCGCCACAACATCGACATGTGGGGCTGGGGGTTTGCCTTCAACGAGATGTTCTTCCATGTCCACCGCGACGACGCCTGGGATGCGCAGCAGATTCTGTTGCAGGCCGGTGTGGAACTGCGCGGCTAAGGGCAACAAAAAGGGGTCTCTCGCGAGACCCCTTCGGATGTTTGATCGGATGGTCGTCGGCCTAGCCGCGGCGCAGCAGCACCACACCCAGAATGGCCACCAGGACCAGCACACCGGCCACACCCAGGACAATCAGCCCCAGGTTGTCGGTCAGGCCGCCCGACTCGGCGGGCGTTTCGGCCAGCGCCGCGTCAGCCGTATCGTTGATCGCCGTATCGACGGCCGCCACGGCCTGCGCGCCCTCGCGTAAGCCAAACGACACCGTATACGATTCGCCGTTGGCCACCGAGACGGCCCAGCTGCTCTCTGTCGTCGGCGCGAAGCCGGCCGGCGGATAGATCTGCATCTGGTACGTGTCCGCGTCCACCAGCTCGAAGCAGTACGGTTCGCTCACGCCGTCGGTGATGTAGGTGCTCACCGTGTTGCCCGCGCGGGCAATGGCGATGGCCGCGTTGGGCACCAGATCCTCGCTGCCGTCGCGCAGGCCGTCAGCGTTGGCGTCGTTGAACGCCGCCACACAGACCGACCCGGCCAGCGACGCGGCGGGCGCCTCCGCCCCAGCAGGCTGCAAATCAGTCGCCGCAGCGTCGATCGGCTGCGTCTCTTCTTCTACCGGCGCATCACCAGCGGCCGCTTCACCTTCCGCGGCCACCGACTCTTCGCTGACGGCCGTTTCGCCTTCGGCGGGAACGTCCGCTTCCGCGATCGCTTCATCCTCGGCCGGCACTTCCTCGGCACCAGCCGGCGCACCGGCAGCCATAATCAACAACTCATCGCCCGGGTTGATGAACACGGGGCTGTTGTTCAGCTCCTGGAGATAGGGCAGCGTGTCTTCCGGCGTGCGGCCGACAATGGAAGCGTACTGGATGGCGATGCCCCACAGCGATTCACCCGACTGCACGACATGGACAATGGAGCCGTCTTCGCGCGGTTCCGGCGGGGCCAACGTCGGCAGCGGCTGGGCCGGCGCAGCGGCGACAGGCGCACCACCGCCGGCAGCAGCAGGCGGCGCGGCCACCGGAGCGGTCTCATTCAGCGCGTAGAGACCGGGCAGGTCATAGAAGAAGCCGTTGTTCGGATACGGATAGGTAGAAGCCATCTCGATCCAGATCGTCATGTTTGGCTGCGTGGCCACGAAATCGTAGACGAACGTTGGAAACGCCTGGTAGAACGGGTCAACCGTTTCAGCCGTCCACCACCCGCTGTAGGCGATGGCGTTCTCGTCCCGCCAGTTGGCCCCCACCGGGCTGGCGCCCAGCCGCACGCGGCCAGTGTCCTTACGCGTGGGGATGATCTTGCGGCCGCCATCGATCTCTTCAAAGATGTCGATGAAAATGGGGGTGACGAGGCGATACTTGCGCCCGACTTCAAGCCCACCCACATCCTGGCTCATGGCTGCCCACATCGGCGTCCAGCTCTTGAACACCTTCATGGTGAAGATGCCGTCGCGCCAGAAAATTTCTTCGCCTTCCGGAATGCCACCACTGGCGTTCCAGACGACTGTCTCCGGTCGGGCCGTTGGCCACTCGCCGCCGAAAATCAGCTCATTATTCGACCAGTGCATGCGCCAACCGTTAGGTACGGTAATTTCGGCGATGCCGTCCTGGTTGAAATGGCCTTCTTCAAACCCGGCATTCTGCAGCAAATTGGGGCCAACCTGCTCTTGTGCGGCAGCGGGACGCCCGACCACGAGCAATCCGACAAACAGCACGAGGGCCAACGCCCCGAGCAACAGATAATTCTTCCGCATGGCTCTTCCTTCCTTCCTCACATAAATGCCTGTGTTCATCAGGCACAATCTACATTGTCAATTACAGGCAAAAACAAGGCGCAACTTCCATTGCGCCCGTCGAACGCACATTGTAGCAACAGTTGATACCCCATACCACAATTCGTAGCATACGATGAGCAGACGCTTAATTGGCGTCCAACCGCCCACGAGGGACAAACCACAGCTGATGGCGAGATTCTTTCAGCCATCTGTCAACGAAGGAAAGCCCCACATCTGTGTTGCCCTGGCGACAATGATAATAGGGTTGTCATCCTGATCTCTTTCCAGAGTGACGGGCACGGGCAGGGCATTACAGGCCGAGACGCTAAGTGAAGTCATTGAGCGATTTTGCTCGACTGCGTCGGGAGGCCAGCAAGTTTCCGCGGAGTTCAACAGCTTGCTCTAATCCATTCCCCTACTATACTGTAGCAACGAACAAACCCGCGGCCGGCAACGCGGCCACACACTTCGGAGAAACATGACAACTGAAGCACAGTTTGAGACCCTCGATCCGGAAGGGTGGGATGACATGCGGGCTCTGGCCCATCGTATGGTCGACGACGCCATCGACTACCTGGCCGGCGTGGCCGAACGGCCGGTCTGGCAGCCGGTTCCGGCCGATCTGGAGCCGGTTTTCCACGAGCCTGCTCCCCGCGGACCGAGCGATCCGGAAAGGGTATACGAGGAGTTTCGTGAAACGATCCTGCCCTACCCAATGGGCAATATCCATCCGCGTTTCTGGGCCTGGTATATGGGCAGCGGTACGGTGATGGGCGCGCTCGCCGACTTCATGGCTGCCATCATGAACTCCAATCTGGGTGGCGGCAACCACGTGGCCAATCGGGTCGAGGCGCAAGTGGTCGATTGGGTCAAGGCGATGGTTGGCTTTCCTCCCGAGGCCAGTGGCTTGTTGGTAAGTGGCGGATCGATGGCCAACTTTGTGGGGCTGGCGGTGGCTCGTCAGTCAAAGGCGGGCTATGACGTGCGTCAGGATGGCGTGGCGGCCGCTGCGTCGCCCATGATCATCTACACTTCGTCCGAAGCGCACAGCAGCGTACAGAAGGCGGTCGAACTGCTCGGCCTTGGGAATGCCAACCTGCGGAAGATTCCCGTAGACACGGCATACCGCCTGGATGTCGATGCTCTGAAAGCCGCCATCCGGGCGGACCGGGCCGCCGGCCTGCAGCCGATTTGCGTCGTGGCAACATCCGGCACGATCAATACCGGGGCCATTGACGACCTGAACGCCGTCGCCGACGTCTGCGCCAGTGAGAATCTGTGGTTTCATGTAGACGGCGCCATCGGGGCCGTGGCCGTTCTCTCACCGATGGTGGCCAAGCAGCTGGCGGGTATTGAACGGGCAGACTCCCTGGGACTTGACCTGCACAAGTGGCTTCATATCCCGTTTGAGGCCGGGTGTGTGCTCGTCCGCAGTCGTGCCACCCACCGCGACACGTTCGCCCTTATCCCGGAGTATCTGGCGCATAGTGAGCGCGGCATGGCGTCCGGCGGCGATTGGTTCAGCGAGTACGGGTTGCAGCTGTCCCGTCAGTTCCGGGCGCTCAAGGTATGGATGTCCATTAAGGAACATGGCCTGGATCGGTTGGGCCGGATGATCGACCGTAATGTGTCTCAGGCCCATTACACAGCTGAACTGGTAAGGAAATCGCCTGAGTTGGAGCTGATGGCCCCGGTGGGGCTCGATATTGTCTGTTTTCGTTTCAACCCTGGCGACATGACGGATGAAGATCTCAACACGCTGAACCAGGAGCTTCTGGCCGAGTTGCAGGAGCAGGGCATTGCCGCGCCTTCCTACACGACGCTGGACGGCTGCTACTGTCTGCGCGTCGCCATCGCCAACCACCGCAGCACGCAGGACGACTTCGACGTGCTGGTCCGAGAGACTGTCCGTCTTGGTCACGAGATAGCGGCTCGTTTCTAGGTCTGATAGTCGGGCGACTCCAGCCCGGCTCGCCAATTGCCTGCGCCCATCCACGCGCGATGCGTGGATGCCGGGCGTGCGGCCACGTGCAACCGACTAGCGCAGCCGATCCAGGCCTGGTCTTCGACGCCGGCTTCAACGACTGGCTGGCGTTCATCTGCAACACTCAGCCGGCTGGTCTGGAAGCGACATGCAACGGTCTCTGGGGCGCCGGTTTCCCGGCCGATCCTAGCGATCTGAACATTGCCTCCATCGCCATCGGCGCTCTGGGCGGTGCGCACACTGTCACGCGCACGGTGACCAACGTTGGCGCTTCGGCCGAGACCTATGCCTTCTCCTACACGGGTCTGGCGGGCTTCACAGTTTCGGCGAACCCGGCAAACTTCTCGATTCCAAAGGGTGGCTCGCAGGAGATTGAGATCGCCTTCGTCCGCACAACGGCCACGCTGAATACCTACACCGGCGGCCAGATCTATCTGACCGGTGACAAGGGTCACGTGGTCCGCGTTCCAGTCGTGATCGTTCCAGTCGCCCTGGCGGCGCCAGCGCAGGTCTCCGGCAATGGCGGCGCGTTCGACTACGATGTGACCTTCGGTTACACAGGGGCCTTCACGGCTACCCCGCGTGGTCTGGTTCCGGCAGTTACCACCGACGGGACCGTCGCGGATGATCCGACCGACAGCACCTGCTCGCTGGCTTCACCCAACGCACAGTTGATCCCGGTGAACATCCCGGCCGGAACGACCTGTGCGCGCTTCTCGTTGTTCGATGCCGATGTAGCGCCCGGGGCGGACATCGATCTTTGCGTGTTCCGAAGAACGACGCTTGTCGGCTTCAGCGGGTCGGGCACTTCGGCCGAAGAGGTGAATCTGCTGAACCCGATTGCAGCCGCCTACACAGTGGTTGTTCAAGGTTGGGGCGTGGCTGGTTCCAGCCCGTTCAAGCTGCACACGTTGCTCCTCGATTCAGCAGCCGCAGGTAATATGACTGTCACCGCCCCGGCGTCAGCGACGACTGCCACAACCGGCACGATCAACCTGACGTTCAGCGGTTGTCACCGGCGACACGCTACCTGGGCTCTGTCCTCTATGGTGACGCAACCGGTATGCCGAGCCCGACTATCGCCCGCGTCGATATGCCGTAATCCGTTCTTTCATCCTCTGGCAGGCGCGGGCCAGCCCAGCGACCTATGTGACCAGACAAAAGGCGCTCGTAAACGAGCGCCTTTTTGATTTCCAAACCTGGCAGCCGGCCGCGCTAGTGGATCGTTATCCTGTACGTAAGATTGTCTACGCCATCGCCGCTTTGGCTTGCTGTACGATCTGGTCCAGCTTGTCCAGGCTGGACTCCCACCCCTCGACCATCTGCACGGTGTTGGCAATATCCAGCGGGACGGAGTGTTCCAGGGTTAGCTTCGTCTTACCGTCTGGCAGCGCTTCAAAGAGGAGGGTCACCAGCGACTCTTCCGGGAAATCGGGCCCCATGCCAAACACCTGAGGCGACACCTTGTTGCCGTCTTTGTCGGCGAAGTAGTCAGTCATCACCAGCCGCGATGGCGGTTCCATTTCCCGGACTTCGCCCCCGCTCCAGAACTCGTCCCCCTCAGGCGAGAGCCAGCAGTAGAGCATTCGGCCGCCGACGCGCATGTCGACCTGAACGTGCGGGGCCGTGAATCCTTCCGGACCATGCCACTGCCGGATCAACTCCGGGTCCGTCCATGCCTTATAAACAAGCTCGCGCGGGGCGTCGAAAATGCGGGTGATCACAACGTTGTCTGTCATCGGTCATAACTCCTTTTGGGATCTGGTTCAGGTCGATGGGTGGCCTTGTTGAAGCTGTCCGACGGCTAGCCTGCAGCTTCCAACGCCTGCTGCACAGCTGCGGCCATTTTGTCGAGGCTGCCGTTCCAACCAGCCAGTGCGCCTGTTTCCTGGGCCATCTCGGCCGGGATCGAGTGCTCAAGCGTCAGCTTCGTCCTGCCATCCGGCAGCGCTTCCAGATTGACCGTGATCAATGTCTCGGCCTGGTAGTCGGGCGGCATGCCGTACTGCTCCGGCGGGATGAGATTGCCCGCTTCGTCCGCCACATACTGGGTCATGACGAGGCGCGACGGCGCAGCAAGTTCCCGGATCGTGCCCGCGTTCCACATCTCGCGGCCGTCTGGTGTGCGCATGCAGAGCAAAACGCGGCCGCCTTCGCGCAGATCGATCTCTGCATGAGGGGCCGTAAACGACGACGGTCCCCACCACTGCTTCACCAGGTCCGGGTCGGTCCAGGCCTTAAAGACCAGCTCGCGAGGCGCGTCAAAGACACGCGTAATTACCATGTTGTTCGCCATCATTGTTCTCCTGTTGGTTGACATTCTCAGTCGTCGTCGGGTTCGCTTTTCGCTTGCTCAGCTTCCAGCAGGGCGTCCAATGCGTCGAATCGCTGGTTCCACAATCGTCGCATCTGCTGCGACCAGCTTTCCATCTCCTGGATGGCGGCCGGATTGATGCGATAGATGCGCCATTGGGCCTGCTTCTCCACCTGCACCACATTGGCCTCCCGGAGCACCTTCAGGTGCTGGGAGATGGCCGGGGCAGTGATGGGAAACTCCTTGCCGATATCAGAAGCGGACAGCTGACCATGAGTGGCCAGCAGCTCCACAATCGAGCGTCGCGTGGGTTCAGCCAATGCGGCAAAAACGTCCATGCGCCGCATTATAAAGCAATTGCTTAATTAAGTCAACAATGAATTACAGAGAAGGGACGACCCACCGGCCGCGTCTCTACGCAGCGGGCAGCACCTTACCGGGGTTGAGGATGCCGTGAGGGTCGAGGGTCTGCTTCAGGCTGCGCATCACGTCCACCGCTTCGCCGTGTTCGTCCGGCAGAAACTTTGCCTTGCCGATACCCACGCCATGTTCTCCGGTGCACGTGCCGCCGAGGGCAATCGCCTTGTGGACGATGGCGTCGTTCGCCAGCAGCGCCCGCTCGAATCCGGCGCTGTCCTGGTACGGCAGTTCAACATGCAGATTCCCATCGCCCGCGTGGCCAATCATGAAGCCGCTGATACCCTGCTCGTCCATCATCTCCTCGGCATAGGCAACCAACGCCGGGTAGGCGCTGATGGGCACAGCAATATCCATCAGCTGCATCTGGTAGCCCGGAGAGGTGCGAATCTTGATTTCATACAGATGATGGCGGGCGTGCCACATCTTCTTCCGTTCGCCCGGGTCTGTGGTAGCGTGAAAACGTAGTGCGCCATTCGCCTGGCACAACTCCTCCACCAACGCCAGATCAAGCTCTGCCGCAACGCTGTGGGCGGCATGGATCTCCATCAGCAGCAGCGGCTGGTCGCCCCAGTCCACATCTTCCTCGCGGGAAACAAGCGCAGCCGTTGCACCGTCGATGAATTCGAGGGCGGCCACATCGAGGCCACTGCCGCGCACCGCCACCACCGTCTCGATGGCCGCCGCCACCGTAGGGAAAGAGGCCAGCACACCACTCATGATCGTCGGCACCGGCGTCAACTTCAGCGTGGCCTGCGTGATCACCCCCAGCGTCCCCTCACTGCCCACGAACAGATGCAGCAAATCATAGCCGGCCGACTGCTTGATCGAGCGCGAGCCGACGTGGATGAGACGGCCGTCAGCCAGCGCCACTTCCATCGCCAAAACATTGTCCTTCGTCGCGCCGTATTTCACCGTGCGGCTGCCCGCCGCATTGTTGGCCAGCATGCCGCCGATAGAAGCGTTGGCCCCAGGGTCGGGCGGAAAGAACAAGCCATAGGCAGCCAACTGCGCGTTCAGGTCTTTGTAGCCCAGACCCGGCTGCACCGTCACCTGAAAGTCGTCCTCATGCACCTCAATAATGCGCGTCATTCGCTCAAAAGTGAGCAGGATGCCGCCGTGCAGCGGAATGGGGTTCCCCTCCAGCGACGACCCCACACCCCAGGGTGTAACCGGAATGCGGGCCTCGTGGGCAATGCGCAGCACGTCAGCCACCTGCTCGCTTGTCTCCGGCCAGACGACAACTTCGCTCAGATGGGCGGCGTGGTGGGACATATCTTTGGCCCGCAGTTGGCGCTCCGCTTCGGCCGTGGACAGGTTGTCCGGGCCGACCACAGCCGCCAGCTGGTCGATGATCGCTTCAGTCACGGGGTGGTAAGTTGTCATAGGCATTCTTATTACGTCTTCGGTAAGCGGTTATGGGAAAGAGTATACTCAAACGACCCGAACGCGCAGCCAACCGGTGGTCGAACACGGACCGGTATTATGGTTCGGGTCGCGCCCTTTTTCGCCTATAATGGAGCATTGTGTTCGATTCACTCCTCCAGACCAAGCTATACATGCCGCCTGCTCGCCCCGATCAGGTGCAGCGCGGCCGTCTGCTCGCCAGGCTGACCACGCCGCAGCCGGTAAACCTGGTCCTTGTCTCCGCTCCCGCCGGCTATGGTAAGACCACGCTGGTTGCCGCATGGTTGCGGGAGATGCAGTCGACGGGCGCCGCGGAGGTTGCCTGGTTGTCATTGGACGAGGTAGACAGCGATCCACAGTCGTTCTTTCGCTACATTGCAGCGGCAATCGAGGCGCTGCCGGGCGCGCAACTTCAATTGGCCCGGTTACTGGAGGCAGCACCTGCCACACCGGTGAGCACGTTGGCCAGAGCGTTGGTCCAGGACGTGACCGATGTAACGATTCCCTTCTATCTCGTACTCGACGATTACCATACCATCAATTCGGCCGACATTGATGCCGCTCTGGCCGCGCTGCTCGACTTCATGCCGCCACAAATGACCCTGGTGCTCACCAGCCGCAGCGACCCAGGCTTCGCCATCTCCCGGCTGCGGGCGCGGGGCCAACTGGTTGAACTCCGGGCCGACGACTTGCGCTTTACCGGGGAAGAAGTATCCGCTTTTCTGCAACAGACGATGCATCTGGCCATTTCGCCAGACCAGGTTGCGGCGTTGGAAGACCGCACGGAAGGCTGGATTGTTGGGCTGCAAATGGCGGCTCTCTCCATGCAAAATCGATCCAGCGGGGAACAGGACACCTTCGTCCGCAGCTTCACCGGCAGCAACCGTTTTGTCATCGACTATCTGCTGGAAGAAGTACTGAGCGACCAACCGGAACCAGTACGCACGTTTCTACTCTCAACATCGATCCTCGATCGCCTTTGCGGCCCGCTCTGCGACGCGCTCACAGAACGGGACGACGGTCAGGTACTGCTCGAAGCGCTGGAGCGAGACAATCTGTTTGTCGTCCCGCTCGACGACCAGCGCCGCTGGTATCGCTACCATCACCTCTTTGCCGATGTGCTCCGCGCCCGTGCCGCGGCCGGGCAACCGGAACAGGTAGCCGCGCTCCACCGTCGCGCCGGCGACTGGTACGCCGAACAGGGAGCGCTGCCCGATGCTGTTCGCCACACCCTGGCCGCGAAGGATTTTGAGAGAGCGGCAGAGCTGATCGAGTTGTCGCGGCCGCAGATGAACAATGGGTTCCAGTCCGGCGTCTGGCTGGTCTGGGCGGAAGCGCTACCAGAGAAGCTCTTCCGCAACCGGCCGGTCCTCAATATGGGCTGCGCCTGGGCACTGCTGGACACGGGGCAGATGGACGGCGTCGAAGCCTATTTGCAGCGAGTCGAGTATTGGCTGTCTGAGGATGCGCAAGCGCAGGTCAAAGACATGGTGGTGTTTGACGAGGCGGAGTATGCCGTCTTGCCGGCGTCAGTGGCAGCAGCGCGCGCCTACCGGTCGCTGGCGCTGGGTGATGCGGCGGCAACCATAGCCTATGCGCAGCAGGTAATGGCGCTCTCCGAAGGAGACGAAAACCACCGCTGGCGGCGGGCGGCTCTGTCGTTGCTCGGGCTGACACAGTGGGCCGGGGGCGATATAGTAGCAGCCAACAGCGCGTTCATCGAACTGCGACTGAGTATGCTGGCCAGGGGCTATCTGGAGGATGCGATCAGCCTGTCGTATGTGCTCGGGGATATGCGGCTGGCGCTTGGTCAACTGCGCGAGGCTGAACAAACCTATCTGGAAACGCTCCAGTTGGCCACGGCCGACGGCGAGCCGTTCCCACCCGGTACCTCCGATCTCTACCGTGGTCTGGCCGGGATCGAGCGTGAGCGAAATGAGCTGGTGGCGGCCGAACGGTCGCTGCAAACAGCCGAAACGCTGGGACGACAGGAAGCGCTGACCGATTGGCCGCGCCGCCTGGCGATTTCGCAGGCGCTGCTGCAACGGGCGGCCGGCGATTTGGCCGGCGCGCTGGCACATCTGGACGAGGCGCAGCGCCTGGCTGTCCAGAACCCGCTACCCGAGTGGCGACCTGTCCCGGCGCTGAGAGCCCGTGTCTGGATCCGCCAGGGCGAGTTGGGCAAGGCGGCTACCTGGGCGCGGGAAAGCGGTGTGTCGGCCGATGATGACCTCAGCTATCTGCGCGAGTTTGACCATCTGACACTGGCGCGGCTTCTCATCGAACAAGCCAGGCAAGGTGCAGAAGACGCCGCGCTTGAGGCGCTGGAACTGCTAGGCCGTCTGTTAGTCGCGGCCGAGACAAATGGTCGCCTGGGTTGCGCCATCGACATCTTGATCCTGCAAGCGATGGCAGAGGAAGCACAGGGCGAAACGGTCGCCGCGCTGGATGCGCTGGAGCGCTCCCTGGCCCTGGCCGAGCCGGAGGGGTATGTCCGGGCGTTTGTCGATGAGGGATTGCCCATGGCGCGACTGCTGCGGCTCGCTGCCGGACGAACTGCCCACGCCAATCATGCCAATTCGCTACTGGCGGCGTTTGACCTGGATGAACTGTCCGGCGGCGTCCTCGATCAACCGCTGGTCGACCCGCTGAGTGAGCGGGAGCTGGAAGTGCTGGCCCTGGTCATCGCCGGGCTGAAGAACAAAGAGATCGCCGACCAACTGGTAATCAGCCTCAACACCGTCCTCTACCACACCAAAAACATCTACGGCAAGCTGGGCGTCAACAAACGCGCCCTGGCCATTGCCCGCGCCAAAGAGCTGAATCTCATCCCGTAGCGCCCACACCCTTTTCGCCCCACAACTACAGTTTTTTGCTCTACAACTACAGTTTCCTGTGGGTATTTGTCGCGCCGCCGACCGTATGATGGGGGCATGGTTAACGAGAGCGCAGACAAGCCCACCGGCTACGACATCGTCATCATGGACCAGCTCGACGACCGCTGGCAGACGTGGTTCGACGACCTGACCGTCTGTCGAACGGCCGCCGGCCAAACGAAGTTGAGCGGACCCATCCGCGACCAGGCTGCACTCCACGGTGTCTTGAAGAAGATCAACAATCTGGGCCTGACCCTGATTTCGGTCAATCCTCAGCCGCCGCTTTCGAATTAGTGCACCCGGTTATCTTAAGGAGAATCATTGTGAATCAAGAAGTAAGCAAGCAAGATAGCAATACGTTCAGCGCCTCGTTTCAGCAGAAGAGCACCGGCGTTTCGCTGGTGCTGGTCGGGGCAACCGGCCTCTATACGGCCGTCCGGCTGGTCGAAATGGCCCGCGCCGAACCGTCGCTCCAGTCGGCCACGTCGCTGCCCGACGGCTATTGGGGTCTGCTCATCGGCGTGACGGCGTTCATCATCGTGATGGAGATCGTCCTGCAAATCGTGTTGGTGATTGGCCAGGGCGGTGCCCAACCCGCCACCGCCCACGAGACGGTCGCCCGCCAGAAGGGGCTGACCAGCGCCTACTGGGTGCTGGCCTCCGGCATGATGCTCACCATCGGCAGCATGCTGCTCAACCCGACACCGTTCGTCATGGGCTCAATATTGCTGGTGACGTTCGTGCTGGCCGAACTGGTGCGCCTGTTCGCGCAGCTGGTCTACGGTCGGGCGGCGTAGGTGGATGGGTCGGGGGTGGCGACAGCGTCGCTCCCGGCCCGCCTGCATCCAGCAGACCGCGCAACAATCAAACAAGTCGTCTTGATTGAAGTCCATAGTCAACAAGGAAAACTATCATGAGTAACTTGCAGAAGACCGGCGGCTTTGCCGCCCTCTACCTGGCCGCGGCCTACATCATCGGTTTCCTCGGTTTCTTTTTGCTGGTCGATATGTCCGGCATCGCCGACCCGGTCCAGCGCGTGGCGTTTATCGCCGACAACCAGAGCCTGTTATCCGCGCTGTACCTGATCGTCTACATCATCTGGGGGCTGGTACTGATCGTGCTCTCGCTGGCGCTCTATGACCGGCTGAAGCGCGGCGCTCCCGCTCTGGCGCAGGTAGCGGCCGCACTGGGCGTCGTCTGGGGTGGCCTGGTCATCGCCAGCGGCATGATCTACAACACCGGCATGGAGACGGTCGTCAGTCTGTTCGCCGCCGACCCGGCACAGGCCGGCACGGTGTGGCTGACAATTGAGTCTATCCACACCGCCATCGGCGGCGGGAACGAAATCGTTGGCGGCGTCTGGATCATCCTCGTCAGCTGGGCGGCCCTACGCTCCGGAGCGTTTGGCCGGCTGCTCAACTATCTGGGCGTAGTCATCGGCCTGGCGGGCATTGCCTCTGCGGTGCCGGCGCTGGGCGAGGTGGGCGGCATGGTGTTTGGGCTGGGCCAGATCGTCTGGTTCCTCTGGTTGGGTGTCGCTCTACTGCGCGGCAGTTCCCGCGCTGTCCCACAGGAAACAGCTACCCTGGCCACCAATGCATAGCCACGATATGACTGAATAAGCGTGCCGGTTGGCAACCCACCACGCCGGCGCACGTAGCAGGTAGCATGGCCTTGATTCCAGGGCCATGCTATTCTGTTTGTGGCTGCGACTGCTGGTGATATTCCAACCCCAAGGAGATTGAACGAAGATGAAACGAGAAGATGCCCTGATCGAGGCGGACGAACTGCTGGCGAAGATAGACGACCCAAACCTGCGCCTCTACGACGCGACGATCCTGTTCTTTCGCCAGGACAGCGAGCTAACCGCCCGTGAGGAGTACGAGCAGCGCCACATCCCCGGCGCGGCGTTCTTCGACCACGACGCCTTCTCCGACCCGGAGAGCAAGTACATGTACACCGTCCTGCCGGAGGCAAAGCTGATGAAGCAGATCGGCCGTATCGGGATCGATCCCGAATCCGACGTCGTCGTCTACACCTCCGGCGTCGTCGCCTGTGCCACGCGGGCGTGGTGGCTGCTGCGCTATGCAGGCCACAACAACGTGCGCGTGCTCAACGGCGGGCTGGCGGCGTGGCAGGCGGCTGGCGGCGCGCTGGAGACAGGCGATCGACGGTACGCGCCGGCGGCGTTTACGGGCCGGCTACGACCGGACATGATGGCCAGCAAGGAAGATGTCCAGGCAGCAATCGCCAATGGCGGGGCGTGCGTGGCCAACTCTCTGACGCAGGAAAGCTACGACCAGGGCCACATCACCGGCTCGTCGCTGACGCCGATTACCGACCTGTCGCCCGATATGGCATCGTTCCTGCCGCAGGAGGCGCTGGCGGCGCGGCTGGCGGATGAGGCGCAGAACGAGCGCATCATCACCTACTGCGGCGGCGGCATCGCTGCGACCACCAACGCCATGGCCCACCTGATGGCCGGCAACCCGAACGTGGCCGTCTATGACGGCTCGATGGACGAGTGGGGGAAGGAAGGGCTGCCGGTTACGTCAAAGCAATAAGTCAAGGCCAGCAGGTTACTCGCAAGCAATTCCGTGTCTACATCCAGAGATGGTGATGGCGCGTTGAATGCCGTTCGATAGCCCGGCGATCTTGCATTACAATTCCCGCGTGTCTGCACTCCCCGCCACCCTCGACCACCTCCGCACCAACCGCGACTTCATGCGGGATGTCGTCGCCTGGGAGCGGCTGCCGGGCCGGCTGCCGCGCTACGGTGAGACGCCAGACGGTCTCGACCCGCGCCTTGTCCACGCCCTCCACGAGCGGGGCATCGACCGGCTTTACACCCACCAGACGGCCGCCGTCGAAGCCGCGCTGCGCGGCGAGCATGTCGTCCTCTCCACCGCCACCGCGTCCGGCAAGTCGCTGTGCTACACGCTGCCCGTCGTCCAGCGTCTGCTGCAAGAGCCGGAAGCCCGCGCCCTCTATCTCTTCCCGACCAAGGCGCTGGCCCACGACCAGACGGCGGAAACGGCCGCCTTGCTCAACGCCGGTCGGCTGCCCGTGCCGGTCCACAGCTACGATGGCGACACGCCGCGCGGCCAGTCGCAGCCCAGATCCGGCAGGCAGGCGGCATCCTCATCAGCAACCCCGACATGCTCCACGCCGGCATTCTGCCCTACCACCCGACGTGGCGCGACGCTGTTCAGCGAGCTGGAATTTGTCGTCGTGGACGAGATCCACGCCTATCGCGGCGTCTTTGGCAGCCACGTGGCCAACGTGCTGCGCCGCCTGCAGCGGCTGTGCCGCTTTTACGGCAGCGACCCGCAGTTCATCTGCTGCTCGGCCACCATCGCCAACCCGCAGGAGCACGCCGAGCGGCTGGTGGAGCGGCCGTTCACCCTGGTGGACGAAACGCAGAACGGCGCGCCGCAAGGGGCGAAAGATTTCATCCTCTACAACCCGCCCATCATCGATGAGGAACTGGGCCTGCGCGCCAGTTCGATGCTGGCGGCCAGAGACGCGGCCGTCACCTTTCTGGGCCAGGATGTGCAGACGATTGTCTTTGCCCGCGCCCGCCAAACGGTGGAGCTGCTGCTCGGCTATCTGCGGGACGAGGTGGCGTACGCGGGAGGCGATCCGCAGACGATTGCCGGCTATCGCGGCGGCTATCTGCCGCTGGAGCGGCGCGAGATCGAGCACGGGCTGCGCGAGGGGGCAGTGCGCGGCGTCGTGGCCACCAATGCGCTGGAACTGGGCATCGACATCGGCCAACTGGATGCGGCCGTCCTGACCGGCTATCCGGGCACGATCGCCTCGACCTGGCAGCAGGCGGGCCGAGCCGGGCGGCGCAACGACCGTTCGGTGGCCGTGCTCATCGCCGGCAACAACCCGCTCGACCAGTACATGTGCCAGCACCCGCGCTACCTGTTCGGCCGTTCGCCGGAGCACGCCCTGACCAACCCCGACAATCTGCGCATCTTGGGCGGCCATCTGCTGTGCGCGGCCTACGAGCTGCCGTTTGCCGAAAGGGCGAATCGTTCGGCGGCTTTGGCCAGGCGAGGCCGCTGCTGGAAGCGCTGACGGAAGAAGGCCAGCTGCTACGAGACGCGCGACCAGTACCATTGTCTGGGCGAAGGCGCGCCCGTCGTCGGCCGTCTCGCTGCGCACCAGCGGCGACGATACGGTGGTCATCCACGATATCGGCGGCGAAACCCCTGTGGTCATCGGCGAAGTCGATCTGGACAGCGTGCCACGCTGGTCCACGAAGGTGCGATCTACATGCATCAGGCGCGGACGTATCTGGTGGAGACGCTGGATTGGGACGGCCGCATCGCCCAGGTGCGCCCGGTCGATGTCGATTACTACACCCGGGCCAGCATCGGCAGCACCATCCGCGCCCTGCAGCCGCTGGCTGAGCGGACGGAGCGCGGCTTGCTGAGCGCCCACGGCGACGTGACGGTCATCACCAAGGCGACCGGCTACCGCAAAATCAAGCGCTACACGCACGAGACGCTGGGCTTTGGCGCGATTGATCTGCCGGAGATGAGGCTGGAGACGACCGGCTACTGGCTGGTCTTTTCGCGAAGCGCTGACCGACCAGTTGTAGGAGCTGGGCATCTTGCTGCGGCCCAATGATTACGGCCCCAACTGGCAGGCGCAGCGCAAGCAGGTGCTGGAGCGGGACGGCTATCGCTGCCGGACGTGCGGCGCAGACGGGGACGAGTTTGTGCTCCATGTCCACCATATCCGGCCGTTCCGCGAATACGGCTACGTGCCCGGCCAGAACGAAAACTACCTCATCGCCAACCAGACCGACAATCTGGTCACCCTCTGCGCCAGCTGCCACCGGCAGGCCGAAGCGGGCCAGCAAACCCGCTCGGCGCTGGCCGGGCTGGGCTATGTGCTGGGCAACCTGGCGCCGCTCTTCCTGATGTGCGACCCGAGCGACATCAGGTGACGGCCGAAAGCCCAGCCCGGTCACCCGCGCGCCGACGCTGGTCATCTACGAAGGCACGCCGGCGGGCGTCGGCTTCAGCCAGCGCCTGTATGAGCTCCACGACGAGCTGCTGGCGGCCGCCCTGGAGCTGGTGACCGACTGCCGCTGCCGCGACGGCTGCCCGGCCTGCGTCGGCCCGCCCGGCGAAATCGGCCCGGACACCAAGGCGGTGACGCGGCAGTTGTTGAGGATGTTGGTGGCGGGGACGGCTGGTGGACTTGCTGGGTAGGAGCAGCCTTCTGGCGTCAATCCGGCAAGCTGGTCATCCGTATGCGCTGGTTTTCGACAACACTGAAATGACCCTGCCAATCATCACGCGCACGCAGAGCGCCGACGACGGTCCCGGCAACTTCCTGAGCCGAAGGCATGGAGATTCTGAAGAGAATGATGCCACTTGCAGCAGGCAATCGTGCGCGGAAGGCTAACTCGCCGAAGTCTTTATCAAAGGTGATCAAAATGCGCTGTTTAAGCTGGGCCGTCGCCAACACATCGGTGTCTGCAATGCCAGGGGCGTCATCCCGGATCCAGAGGACATCATGTCCGTCTTCTCGCATGGCGACAATCGCAGCGCGCGGGACATTTTCATCGGCCAGAATTCGCACGACTCAACCAATCGACAGCGGAAACACCTTCTCGCGGCGGAGCGCTTCACCAGCGTAGGCGAGACAGGCTTGAATATCTTGCGTGGTGACTCCGGGGTAGTTGTCCATGATATCAGAGACGGTCCATCCCTCAGCCAGGAGATCAACGATGAAATCAACAGCCAGGCGTGTCCCCTTGATGATGGGCTTGCCCGCTAACACTTCGGCGTCGACCGTGATATGCTTTTCCCAATTGGTCATGATTTGATTATACAGTAATTGGAACGGTGTGGAACAATAATCAGAAGCATGCTTCGGACAGGACACGATGTCGGGAACCATATAGCTGAAATGGAACGACTCAGTTGAGCAAAAGGAGATTGCTATGTCCGAACAACACCCGTTTGTCCCCGCCATTTACGACGGCTGGCACACATACCAGACGGCGCTCATCGAGGCGCTCCGTCCGCTGACGGCCGACCAACTGCAACTGCGCGCCGCGCCCCATCTGCGGACGGTAGGCGAGATCGCCACCCATATTGTCCCCACGCGGGCGGGCTGGTTTTTCCTCGATCTGGGGGAGCAGGACGAGGCGCTGGCGGCCATCCTGGCGCGGCCCAGGGAAGACGACGTCCCCGCACGGCCGACGAACTGGTCGCCGGCCTGGAGACGACGTGGGTGGTTACCTTGCAGACGATCATGCCGCGGGCTGGACGGCCGACCAGTGGGCCGAAATCATGATCATGAAGGACGATGTAGGTGAGTGGGACCTTACGCGTCCTGGGTGGTCTGGCATCTCATCGAGCACGACCTCCACCACGGTGGCGAAATCTCGCTGGCGCTGGGCGCGAACGGTGTCAAGGCACCAGAGATTTAGGCGGTAAGTCACGGCAGCTTGCAGGGCGAGCGGTTTGTTGCGGAGTTGCCTTCAAGGTAGCTATGCGCTAAAATGCCAAGCAAATATCAACTATTGCTAAGCAGATGTGACAAATGAGCGAATACCAGACAGTCAAGGTTAGTAGTCGGTACCAGATTTCTATTCCCAGCAGGGCGCGGGAGGCGCTGGGAATTGCCGCCGGCGACCGCCTGTTGGTGGATGTACAGGACGGCTTGCTGGTTCTCGTCCCCCAACCCGACAACTATGTTAGCGCCATGGCAGGGCTGCATCAGGAGATCTGGGACGGGATCGACACGACAGCCTACTTGCGTGAAGAGCGTGCCTCATGGCCAGCGAATCCATCGCCCGATTCAGCCAACGAGTAGCCGGCCACGAACGCATCGGGCTGGACACGTCTATCTGGATCTATCACCTTGAGGCCAACCCGCGTTATTTATCACTGACCACCCATCTTTTGTCGGGAATCGAATCAGGTCAGCGGTCGGCCGTCATGTCGGTGGTCGGTCTTATGGAGTTAACCGTGCGGTCGTTCCAGGTGGGACGTTCGGAAGTGGCGCAACAGTACGAAGCGCTGCTGGTTCACTTTCCCAACTTGAGCATTCGCGACATCGATCGTGACATCGCCCGGCGTGCCGCTCAGCTACGAGGGGAGTTTGGCGTCGGTGCGTTGGATGCCCTGCACGTGGCGACGGCCGTTGCGGAAGGCGCCACCGCCCTGGTGACCAACGACCTTGGCCTTATGCGCCTTGCCCACATCGTTGAGATTATTGCTCTGGACGAGTTCCTGATCCCCTCTACCTCATAATGATTAGCAGGCGACGTCTTCATCCAGATTGTATAGAAAGCAGACTTAACCGGAGAACAGCACGTCGATGAACGTGCCCAGATCGTCCTTGCCTTCCAGCACGCGCAGGTTGAAGATCTCCGTCGAGCCGCAGTTGTTGCACGAAACAAACGCATAGCGGTGGTGCTGGATGTCGAAGAAGCGGGAGAAGCCGACGCCCGACATGGCCAGCTTTTGCACCGTCGCCCCGGCGCCCTTGCAGTGACTACAAATAAACTCGCTCGCCAGTATGTCTTCGATACGCTGTTTGGCCATCATAACCTCCGTCATCAATCGTGGCTCTATACATCTATACGCGAAAGCGGGACTGCCGGTTGCGCCGGACGACGCTGATGTTGTGTATACACATGTGTATGTGTATAATGAATATGAATCGGTAACTATTCCGCCGTTTTGGAGAATGTCATGAGCGATCTGTACCGCGCCCAAATCCTGCTGGAGCAGGAACAACACGAGAAGCTGAGCAAGCTGGCGGCCGTCGAGGGCCGCAGCATGTCCGCCATTGTCCGCGAGGCGGTGGCGGAGTATCTCGTTGAGCAAGACGAGACCGCCCAAAAGCAGCAACAGGAACGAAGCGCTTGAAAGGCTCGCCGAAATTCGAGAGGAAAGGGAACGACGCTATGGTGTCTACGAGGGCGACCTGATGGCTGAACTGCGCGAGGAACGAGCCATGAGTGCGATGAGTTCATGCGGGGCAAGCGATGACCCTTGTCGTCGACGCCAACCTGGCCATCAGCCATACTTCAGCCGATCTATAGGCGGCAACCGATAGCGCGGTTGGCGCAATGGAAGAGCGATGGTGAGAGACTGATCGCTCCGGCGCTCTTCATTACGAAGCCACGACCGCGCTGCGCCGCAGCTGTGTCGACAGGCAAGCGGAAGACAACAGGCAGTCGCCGCACTGGACACGATTCTTTCGCTGGGCATCGAGCTTTGCCGCCAGATCGGGAGCTTGATTTGCTTGCGCTGGAGCTCGCCGCGCGTCTTGGTCAATCCAAAGCGTACGACGCCCACTACCTCGCCCTGGCCAGCCGGGAGAACGCCGCCTTCTGGACGGCCGACCAGCGGCTGGCCCACGCCGCGCAAACCACCGGCCTGAGCTGGGTGCACTGGATTGGCGAATGATGACAACAACATCACCCATCCCCTACGACGACTTCGGCGGCAGCGGCCCGCCGCTCCACTTCTCCCACGCCAACGCCTACACCCCGGGCTGCTACCGGCAGTTTCTGGAGCCGCTGACGCGCGACTACCACGTGCTGGCCGCCCACCACCGGCCGCTGTGGTATCTGGCCCCCGGCCATGCCGACCACGAGCAGGCCGCGCCGGGCGAAGGAACGGCCGACTGGCCAACGGCCGCCGCCGACCTGCTGCGCTTCCTCGACCAGCAGGGTCTGGAGCGGGTGATCGGCGTGGGCCATTCGCTGGGCGCGGTGTCCACGATGCTGGCGGCGCGGCAGCAGCCGGAGCGGTTCAGCGCCATTGTGCTCATCGACCCGGTCTTCCTGTCGCCCCACGTGCTGGAAACGGCCGCCGCCAACCCGGACCATTTATTCCTGCGCGGCATGGTGCAGGGAGCCTTGCGCCGCCGCGACCGCTGGGCCAGCCGCCAGGAAGCGTTCGACCGCTTCCGCGCCAAGCCGGTTTTCGAGCGCTTCTCCGACGAGGCGCTGTGGGACTATCTCAACCACGGGCTGCACGAGGAGCCGGAGACGGGCGAGGTGGTGCTCAGCTACCCGCGCGACTGGGAGGCCCGCTTCTACACCGACCCGCCGCAGATGGTCTGGGACGAGCTGCCGCAGCTAACGGTGCCCACGCTGGCCATCCGCGCCAGCGAGTCCGACACGCTCTTCCCCGACGCCTGGGCGCAGTGGCAGCTGCTCCAGCCCGCCGCGACGTTCGTGGAGATGGACGGCGTGGGGCATATGGTCCCTATTGAAGCGCCGGTGGATACGGCCGTTGTGGTGGAGCATTGGTTGGGGGATCGGGGAGCGATGGCGCAAGGAAGATCTTAAATGGATAGATTGCGGTTAGGTTGACACCGTGTTCCCATCTGTGTTGGCCGTCTTTGTTACTATTTATGAGCGCTCAACTGCTTAGTTGAATGAGGGATTGAGGAGGAATGCTGCGGTCAATCATGGCAACAATTCACAATTAGGCTTCTACTGCCTCCACTGTTGGGAAATTGCTGTCCTGCACGGCTTTGATCTCGAGAAGGAAGTCAATAGACATGATATACAACCACAATGAGCATCGACTGGTCTGCAACCCTGTCATTCTTCGCTGATATCGCAACGATTGTCGCAGCAATAGTCGCGGTAGCTGCGTTCGTGATCGCGTGGCGCGAGCTTAACAATTGGAAGCACCAGGTCCGCAGCGAGAGCCAGTACAAGGTTGCGAGTAGAGTGATGTTTGCAGTATACGAGTGGCGCAAATCGCTAGACAAGTGCTATGAGAAGGACACGACGATTCGCATTCATGTTTGGCAGTTGTGGCGAAGCCAGTTCGATGAGCTTGAGAAGGCTCTCAGTGAAGCAACCGTCGCCCTAGATCCAACGCTGTTTGATGACTTTCGAAACATGGTAGATACGGACAAAATGCTCTTGCTAGAGAAGCAAGAGTTCGTGCGACGTGCAGACCAGTTTGAAGTTGAGATCAGGGCCAGAATGGAACCCTATTTGCTATCCAAATAAGGCGAGCAAGCTCACGATTACACCATTAGCTGAAGCGCACCTCAATCTCCTCTACTCGTAATGCACAATCCGTGACGAAATTGAGCATGAACCTAGCGTCTTCGTTGGTCCAAGGTTGTACGCCATCCGGTAGCAACTCAAGGTAACCATCCTTATCTCGCACCACGTAGGAGTTGTCAAGTAGATCCCAGAAGCGACGGTACTTTGCCATGTCAATATCATACTCCAAGAGCGAAAGTAAGTACTCTAGCCTCTTGACGCGCCCGACTAAGCGCCGAAGACTGCTCCTTATGATCGCGTCAGATAGAGGATCATCAGGACCCAGGTCCTCAAGGGCCGGCACATAGCGATCACCCAATAACTGAGATAACAAGGCAGACATGTCCGCGTTTGGAGCATAGAATTCCAGCTGGAAATCCGTAGGCCCAGGGAGGGGTATGTTGCCCGGTTTGCCAGTTTGAAGGCTTTCCATAAGATCGTCCGTGTCATTCCCGTGCCTGATCGCGTCATTGATCGGCAAATAAAAAAATGCTTGCGCCGCTAGGGCCAAGGCTCCACCAACTCTACCGCTACGCAATGCTTCCTGGGAATGCGAAAGAAAGCCCTTGACATTCCTATCTGTCACCAGATCGATGAGCGACAGTTTGAGGAAATCCTCACTGAACACCTCAATTGTGTTGTCCTGCAAGAAATCACCAATATGGACGCGGAATGATGCAATCGAATCGGCATTAGGCAGTGTACCCGAATGCTTGAACGCGTTTCGCGCGCTGTTGAGTTGCTTCATTGGATGCATATGCAACAATTGCCGACCTTCCTTCGCCAGCTTCTCCTCAATCATGGAGAGATATTGATAGAAGTAGGTCTTCTCGCCCTTTGTTGGGACGTCCAGGCGAGCAGCAGCTAGTTGCAGCCACAGGTCGACCGCGTCGTGAAACATGAGAACTGAAATTGCCGAACGCACACCCTGCTGGCGGGATTGCTCCACGCCCAGTCGATGCAAATAGCGAATCAGGATGAGTCTCTTCTTGTAGTCTATTTCAGCGTCAAGATTCATAGCAGTTGATTCTACTCGCGTACTTCCGCTTGACGCAAGACTAGGAACCACTGTTGTGTGTTGGTCTCAACTGCAGAGCATTTGGCAACTGCGCCTGCTCGCCGCCGCAGATCGTATGTTAGGAGCTTCTGCAGTTGACCGTGTCCACGCAGGCCATCCGCCCGCGATTCTATCACCGTCTTTCCCGACGCCTGGGTGCAGTAGCAACGACTCCAGCCCGCCGCGACGTTCGTGGAACTACTTGGCATCGGCCACATGATCCCATGGAAACGCCGGAGGATGCTGTCGTGGTGGTGGCATATTTCGACAGGAGCAATAGCGCTAGCCGTACTATTCTGCCTATATTTTCTGGCGCGCCTCTTCAAGCATTTTAGTATCTCGACTGGTATGCGTCGGTGGTTCTTGATTGGAGGTCTCTATGAGTTGGTCCCGATATCTCGCTGCGTATTCGTTGTACTCTTCTAGGTAGCTGATAACCGCCTTCCAGTCTCCGTTCTTCTTGGCTATCCGCGCTCTGGCGCTTGCCACCTTTCTCAATTCGTCCAGGACGGCAGGAGACGGCTCCGCATTCCTCAAGAAAATCTCAGTCTTGTCGAACTGTTGCTCGGAGCGAAGCTTTCGAGCGTAGGTGAGTTCGTCATGCCCCAAGAAGTATTTCTTTCCCTTCGCGAGCTCATCTTTCCTATACTTGCGCCTCACCTCCTCTGCCATGATCAACTGACTTGTGGGATTTGGCCCTCCTTAGAGAGAAGCGCCGCTCTATCTCTGTACACTTGCTCCAGCGTATACGGGTCATCGACGTTCACATATCTCGGGTCATTCAAGATCCGCCATACCGTGTCTTTGACCGATGCTGTTTGCTTGAACTCGCGACTCAACTCCTTTCTAGCCTTGTCAAATAGCTTGCGACCGATGTTCAAGCGCAACAGCCAATCACTGATTTCCGCTTCTTCAACTGTCACGAGCTTGCCTGAACGAACATGGATCGAGCTGCTACAGTGCGGACAGTCAGTCTTACGACTTGGTTCTTTCGACAGCTTTTCTCCGCAATAGGGGCATTTAGGCTTACGGCCAAAGAATGGCATGATTTCTTCCGAGTAGATTCATCGACGAGTCTATTGACACAACACCGATAGAGATATCAATCGCTGGCAAGATCCACGCGAAGGCTCGGATGAGCGCTCAGTCATTTGCTTGAAGTGTCGAAAATCAATGAGTCAGGATCGTAACCCATACTTTCGACCAAGTCGGCTGCAATTCTGGTGATACCAGCCGCGCCGAGGTTAGTCTCGAAGAACAAGTCGGTTCCCTCAATATGTCCAGGCATTCGTCAGTAATCAGGGTTGTCTGTGAAATACGGCCGCTTCTTACCCACCAAGGTAGGTGCGACACGTTCAAAGCGTTGTCTGTCCTTCTGGACGAGGATGCCAATCACTGCCTCCAAGGCTTCCCGCCAAGTGCGCACTTCCACGCGTTGACCATCCAGCACAATGGCCGTCGGTTTTGTGCCTGTAAAGCTGCTCTGACGCGGACGGTGCTGCCGCTTTGCTTTCGCTAGTGTTTTGACCTCGCCTTCTGTCGGGGACAGGATGCTTTCATCATATTCCGGTTCATCCCGCTCTTGTTCCAACGAAACAACATTATGGATCAGTTCAACCAGCGGATCGATGCGTATGGGCGAAGGCAGCAGCAGGTCCAGGACAGTGTCATGTGACAGGCTATATTCCTGCTTCAGTTCCAGCAAACTGATCAACGCTGGCACACCAATGAGCCTTAGCTGTTTGTCGCGGCCTTCAACAGTAATGGCGTTTTCCAGCTGATTGGTGGCGGCGTCAGGGCGGCCTTGCACATACAGCCCCAATGCGTTCTCACGGGCAATCCTGCCTTCAGATACCAGGCCATTGATGTAGCCCAACAACGTGGCTGTCTTGACGGTATACGTATCGGTGGTCTTGGTCTCAACAACGATCGACCAACCATTCGTTGGCGACTTCCACAAGCCATCAAAGCCGATCTCATTGCGCACACCGCGATAGCGACCGTAATCCACTTCGAATCCAAGAAGCTGACCGAGATGGTTGACGAGGTCTTGCAGCGCCTTGTTATACTGATCACCAGATTGTTCCAGAGATCGTTCCACGTACGCGCGCACGTCCGGGGCGGCCGTCAGATTGTCGCTAAGGTACTTCCGAAAACGCTGGCTTGCACTACCGGCTTCTGAACTGTCATTCAGATCGCCAACCAGTTCCAGCAACGTATCAAGATCGATTGTGGCCATACACTATCTCCCGATCTGGCAATAACTATTTGGTACAAGAGGTTGTCATAATTCTAGCGCAGTGTGAAAGAGCGCGCGAGTTCTGTATGTGCAGGACAGTGTTGCCATTTGACGGTTGCTTGTTTGCTAGCATAATGGCCCGGGAAAATCGTCCACCTGCCATTTCCTTCAAGAGTTACGAGGAGTAATAAATGCTAAGCGGTATCTTTGGCAATGCAACTGAGATTGATAGCAAGAAGCTAGCTGGCGAGTTTGAGCCGGTCCTGATTGATGGGGAGACCATCGAGCAGGCGTTCAAGACGGTTCGTGATCTCTACGTCTTCACCGACAAGCGCCTGATTCTGGTCGACAAGCAGGGCCGGACCGGTTCGAAGGTCGAGTATCACTCGATTCCTTACAATAAGATCACTCACTTCTCCGTAGAAACGGCCGGCACGTTTGACCGTGACGCGGAACTGAAGCTGTGGGTCTCCGGGCAGGATCGGCCGATTGAGAGAGAATTCAAGCGCGGCACCGACATCATCGGCGTTCAGAAGCGGCTGGCTGCGGGTGTCCTGCGTTAGCTGGCACATTACATTCACAGGAGATGACCATGCGCATCCAACTCATCCTCCTCCCCATCACCGACATCGACGCCGTTCCAAGTCCTTCTACGCCGACCAGCTCGGCTTCCACGTCGACTACGACGTCTCCTCGCCCAACGGGCAGCGGGTCGTGCAGCTGACGCCGCCCGGCTCGGGCTGCTCCATCATGCTCGACGTGGGCGCGGCCAACGGCGGCTTTACCGCCATGCCGCCGGGGGCGATCAAGGGCATCCATCTCGTCGTCGATGACATCGCGGCCGTTCGCGCCGCGCTGGTCGAGAACGGGGTAGACGTCGGCGAGGTCCAGGAGATGGGCGGCGTGCGCTGGACCGGCTTCAGCGACCCCGACGGCAACGAGTGGGTCTTGCAGCAGCTTCCGCCGCGGACCGTAGACAACTCACCCCGGGCCACAGGGTGCCAATTCAAGAACGCCGAAGCTAGCCACCCCCATTCAGCATGCCCGGAATGCCCGGGATCAGACCGGCAGCCGCCAGCACCACCGTACAGACAGTAAACGTCACAATGGGAATGAGCAGTCGTTTCGATTTTGGCAGAGTTGCGGACCGTTCATTGTCGCCGACAAGACCTGTATTGGTCAGCAACAGGGCGAAAGACCAGCCAAAGACAGGGTTCACCAACACCGAACCCATGATGCAAAGGCCCGCACTCTGGGCCTGGGTTGCCGTCCGCACCAGTTGGGCGCCCACTTCCAGCAGCGGCACGAACACGCCCACAATTAACGCCACACGCAGAACCGGCGCCCAGGCGGCGATATCCATCGGATAGCCGATCAGAGCGACCAGGATACACAGAATGCCGGTCACTATCGCCCCTGCCGGTATGGGGCGCTTGGCAATGGCGGCCGGGATGATGTAGGTCCCCCAGGAAGAGGCCAGATTTCCACCGCCGAGCACGCTGCCAAGAACCTGCCGCAGTGAACTGACAGTCATCGTATCATCCACATCCATCAGCGCCTTTTCTGAACCATCCGGGTAATTCTGTTCCTGAAACACGCGGTGCCCCAGAAAATCGGGCGGCCACATCGAAACGGCCAGGATGGCAAACGGCAGCACGGCAATGAAATGCGAGAGGTTTGGCCAGCCCAGCATCCACCCGGTTTCGGCTCCCCACCAGTAAAAAGGATTCATGTTGGGAACACCGGGTGCAGTCGTAAACTGGAATGGAGCGCCCATGACCAGGGCCACGAGCAGGGCCATCAGGGAGCACAAGGGAATGGCCAGCCAACGCTTGTTTATCCGGATCAGATACGCATAGGTAAGCATGGTGATGACGATCACGACAGGAAAGATAGCTGCGTTGCCCACCTCCTCCGACCAGACCCCCAGCGCGCCCATCTGCCCTATCAGCCCGGCCATGCCCAGATAGATGAGCAGTCCCCCGCGCACACCATCTCCGGTCAGATTGACCAGGGTAGACCCCCCTTTCGTCAACCCCAACAGCAGGCCAAATGCGCCAACCATAATGCCCAGGGCCAATGGATGTCCACCCGATATGACAATGAGCGGGATAAGCGGAATCATGGGACCATGACAACCAGCCAGATTGGCCTGGGGATTGAGCAAGCCGGAAAAGAGGATGACGAAGAAAACGGCCGCTATGAGCATTTCGAAGCGGACGTTCTCCACGATAAATTCCGAGGACAGACCATAGCCTGTGGCGAAGACGGTCACGATAGCCGTTGTCATCACAACCTTGCCAATTGTGCCGGCAATGGCTGGCGTGATGTCCTCCATCTCGAACCTGAAATCTCGACCCGGCAGGTTGAGACTCCATCTTCTGGGCTCCATGATCGTCAGTTCATGTTCCAGATACGCTTCTCTGGTTCCGAAGTCTGAATCGGACTTGTGTGCGATCTGATAGCTGTTTTCATTCATCGAAATCTTGAGGCTCCCTTTGGTAAGGTCAAGTTGATTGTGCCGGGTTTCGTACGATCTGATGATGCTTATCGAAACGGTGGCTAACCCGTTCCTGCTACACCATATTCGTATTGGTAGAGATCGTGCGACGATTGTGGAGAGGCTCCCACTTTCCCGACCACATCTTACCGGATTCGTCCGGAGCTTTCAATGTATCAGCCCTTGAGATAGTTACTGCTTGTCTCCCAGGTCTGCTCAGCTGCCTTGTTGCATGTGGGATCGCACCGGCGCAAGCGGGCAACAGCGTCGTCAACGTCTGCGCCTCGCGCCATTACGGCGATCTGGAAACGTCATTCGCCGCCTCCAGCGAAGACACGGGCATGGAGGTCCGCATCGCGGCCGTTCGCGCCGCGCTGGTCGACAATGGCGTGGGCGTCGGTGAGGTGGAAGAGATGGGCGGCGTGCGCTGGACCGGCTTCAGCGACCCCGACGGCAACGAGTGGGTCTTGCAGCAGCTTCCCGCGCAGCCATAACCCCGCCACCGCCCCTGGCAAGTACACTCAGCGCCGGCCATTACACACCGGCGCTCTCTGAACCAGCGTCGCCGTCTTTCTTCTTCAGTAACGCAGATGCTGCGCTATTTGTGACCGATGAGGTCGGCGTTCAACGATTCGGCCTGTTGCAGCTGTTCGCGCAGCCGCTCGTTTTCGGCCGCCAGGTCGGCAATGATCTGCTCTTTCGAGCTGCCATTCTCGTCGCCCATCCGGATCCAGCGCTCAACTTCATCAGACGTATCGGCCGTTAGCTCAGCCGGTGTCTGCTGCCAGAAGAGGTTGTTTTGCCACACATTCGCTGTGCAGCGTGTCTTATGCTTACGTCCGGTGGCGTCGGTGAACTGCACATTGTAGTACTGATTGTCCCGGTCATAGCCGACGAACTGAAACGAGATGTCGAGCGGCTCGCCGCCGGCGCGCCGGATCTCGGTTGCGATGCGCTTCTTGTTTCCCCGATCACGGTAGGACATGAACGCTACAATGGCGATCAAGAGCACAAAAGCAAATCCGACTACTGCAGCAATCTGGGGCTCCATGGTGTCGCTCCTTGCCACCTCACGACGGACACTCGGTCGTTGTGAAGGGGCCTACACTTCCCCGTATTACCTATACGATAGATATGCGCCGCAAGTTTCACCTGTCAGGGTGACCTGCTATGGGAAGAACGAGACGCTTTTGTACCTGGCTGAAGGCTCAGCACGCCTTGGGCAGCAGATCAATATCCGGCCTGAAACTCGGTTACTCAACAAAAGAGCGCGACACCCCGTGTGTCGCGCTCACCTTTCACGTGACGGCCGTCAGCGAATACGCTGCCGGCCCCTAACTCCAGAAGCTCGACGTCGAGAAGCCAGCCGCCCGCGTCCAGCCGGCGGGGCTGCCAAGACCGGTGCCCGTGTGGTAGACCTCGCCCTTCTTGTTGATCACCCAGACCGTCCCCGCCACGTCGCTGTCCATACCGACCACATCCTTGGCGACGGTATCCTTTACCCACGTGGCCGGCGCGCCCGGTGTGAAGTCGCGCCGGAATATGTCACCCCGCTTGTCCAGCACGAAGATGGACATCGGAATGATGGCGATGGCGATGGCGTTGGCCGGTTCGCCGCCCGCGCGAACGAGGGTGGGCGTGGGGGCGGCGGGGCTGCCGAAGCCGTAGTAGATACGGCCGTCGTCCATCAGCATGGCCGTGTGGTGGAGCGGCGGCCCGGAAGGACGGCCGGTTTCAATATTGCTGACGCTGACTGTGTTAACTGACAATCTCATGTTGTTCCTCCTGGCAAACGTGTGTGAATCAAGAACGCCTGGCCACACACGCGATGCGTGGGGTGGCTGCGACCATCCACATTGTAGGCGCGTCACCGGCGCCGTGCCACCTGAAAAGAAAAGAGGCGCCGGATCATCCGATCCAGCGCCTCGTGCTATCGTCAAAATGGGGGCGATCTATCGCGTTCGCTTCGGTTTCGGCTTGCGCGGTTTGGCCGACTGGCCGTTGCCGCTCGTCACGTCGGCTGTGGCTCCCGGACGGCCGTGGCAATGCTTGAACTTCTTGCCACTGCCGCAGGGGCACGGGTCGTTACGGCCGACGTCGGGCGTGTCCTTGCGGACCTCGGTGCCCTTGCCCTGCTCGCGCTGCACCACCGTATAGCCGGCGGCTTCCTGCCCGCGCGACTGAATGGCCATTTCCTGCTGCTGCTGTTGCTCGATGAAGCGGCGATGGCCGGCGATGTCGCGGAAGAAACGGGCAGCAATGTCGCGGTCGATGTTGCGCCGCATGTCGCGGAACATCTCGAACGAGCGCTTCTTATACTCCACCTTCGGGTCGCGCTGGCCGAAAGCCTGCAGGCCGATCTCCCGGCGCAGGTCGTCCATCGCCGTCAGATAGTCGCGCCACTCCCGGTCGATGGCCGAGAGCAGGAGCAGCCGCATAAAGTTGCCGTACTCTTCCTCGCCAATCGCCTTCTGCCAGCGATCCTGCTGCAGATTGACATACTCCTGCAGCGCGTCGGTCAACTGATCAGCGTCCAACTCGGACAGGCTCTCCAGCAGCAAATCGCGCAGCGCCGACTCGACCTTCACCTTGAAGCGCAGTTGGCGCACGGTGGCATTCTTCAGCGACAGACCGTCCAGATTGAACTGGGCAAACGCCTGGTTCAACTCTTCCAGTGTGTTGCCCCAGATCGTCTCCCGGCTTTCCTTGTCGATGTAGCTGGCCAGGAAGCTCTCGTAGAACTCCTCCACCTGCTGCACCATCTGGGCGCGGGCTTTCTCGCGGGACTGCAGCTGGCCTGACCGCTGGACGGCGAGCTGGGCCAGATTCGGCGCGGTGGGCAGCACCGGCAAGAAGCGGCTCATCGCCTGCAGCAGCTGCAGCAGGTTCGTGCCGTCCTCCTCGTTCGCCGCCACCAACGTCATCAGTCGCTGCGACAGCTTGTCCGGGGTCAACCCCTCCAGCTCTTCGCGGTCGATCTCGTTGAGGTTGGGCAGCATACCGCTCAGCTGGCGCAGGACGCCCGTCAGGTTAACCTCGTCCGTGGCGTCGGTGCTGTGGTCGCCCACGACCCGATCGATCTCCCCCTGCATAAAGCCGCGATAGTCGACGACGTAATTGTCGATCAGAACGTCAATCGCCTCGTCGAACGCCTCGTCGACCTTCTCGTCGAGGTCGAACTCCTCGCCCATCAGAATCGCCTTGCGCTCCTGATAAATCGCCTTGCGCTGGGCGCTCATCACGTCGTCGTACTCGACCACGTTCTTGCGCTGGTCAAAGTTGTACCCTTCCAGCCGCTCCTGCGAGCTTTCGATGAGCCGGTCGAGCACGCCGCTTTCGATGGGCAAATCTTCCGGCACATTGGTGCGGGACATGAACGACTTGAGCCGCTCGCCACCGAAACGCCGCATCAGATCATCCTCCAGCGAGAGGAAGAAGCGGGAAGAGCCGGGATCGCCCTGGCGGGCGGCGCGACCACGCAGCTGATTGTCGATACGCCGCGACTCGTGTCGTTCAGAGCCAATGACATGCAGCCCGCCCAGCCGCCAGATCTCGTCCCGTTCGCGCTTCGCCTCAACGCGCAGCTCCTCGATGCGGGCGATATGCTCCGGCGACAGGCCTGGAATCGTCTCCACGAGATGCTGCGCCTCGTCCGGGCGGTTACCCAGCACGGCGCGAATGAGCGCGGCGCGGGCGTTGTAATGCTGCTCGAAGACCTGATCGGCCAGGAACTGCCCGGCCATCTTCTCATCCGCGTGGACGGTCTGATAGCGCACAAACTCGCCCTGCATCCGAATGATATCGTCGACCAGGGCTGCGTCCTTGCCGTTATGCTCCAGGAAGCTGCGGGCCTCTGCCAGCTCGCCGGCACGCACCATGCGCAGAACGGCCGTCAGGTCGTTGTAGTCGATGTTGTACGGTTCCTGCAGCGTCCGGGCCAAATAGCCGCTCACCTGCAGCTGCTCAATCTCGGCCAGCGCCTCGTCGTAATACTGCTTGCGTTCAACGAGCGCATCGACAAGATCTTCCGTCAGGCGCGGGTTGCGCCGGGCTGTTTCGCGGGCCTCGGCCTCGCCGTCGGTCATCAGCCGGGTGGCCAGCTGGATGAGCAAGGTGCGGTCGAACATCTCGCCTTCCAGCGCTTCGGCCGCCAGCCCCTCGGCGTTGCCACCCAGCACAATGTCGGTGCCACGACCGGCCATGTTGGTGGAGATCGTCACCGCCTGGCGTCGACCCGCCTGGGCCACCACCAACGCCTCGGATTGGTGGATCTTGGCGTTCAACACCGTGTGGGGGATCTTCATCTTGTCCAGAATGCGATGGATCTCTTCCGAATGCTCCACCGACGTCGTACCGACCAGCGTTGGGCGTCCCGAGTCGCGGACGGCGGCAATCTCTTCGATGATGGCCCGGTTCTTGGCCTCCTCCGTGCCATAGACCTGGTCCGCAAAATCGGTGCGCTTGAAGAAGACCGGCTCGCCGGTCTGCGGGTCGACATAGACGGTCGCTTCGCCGCCGTCCACCTTCTCCTTGCGCGTCTCCAGGCCGCGCTGCCCACTGTCGACCACATAGTCGACGTTGGTCGGCAGCGGCGTGACGCCCAGCTTGTAAATCTCGTCGAACTCTTCGGCGTCCGTCAGCGCCGTACCGGTCATGCCGGCCAGCTTCTCATACAGCCGGAAGTAGTTCTGCAAGGTGATGGTAGCGACGGTCACCGTCTCGCGCTTGACGTCGACGTTTTCCTTCGCCTCAATCGCCTCGTGCAGGCCGTCGGAGTAGCGACGACCGGCCATCAGCCGGCCCGTAAAGTCATCGACGATGACCACTTCGCCATCCTGAACCACATAATCTACATCGCGCTTGAACAGATACTGGGCGCGCATGGCGTTGTCGAGATAGTAAGTCAGGTGATAGAAGCGCGGGTCATACAGACTGTCGCCCGCCATCTCTTCGATTTCGGGAATGCGCTTTTCGACTTCGGCAATGCCCGGCTCCGTCAGGCTGATGGAGCGGCTCTTTTCGTCGATGTCGTAATGGCCGTTAGGTTCCTCTTCCTCGCCCGCCGTGTTCGGCTTCAGCCGCCGCACATAGTCGGAGAAACGCTGGTAATCGCTGCCGGAGCGGGCGGCCGGGCCGCTGATGATGAGCGGCGTCCGTGCTTCGTCAATCAGCACATTGTCGACCTCGTCGATGACGGCGAAGTACAGGTCACGCTGCACCAGCTGCTGGCGGCTGTTGGCCATGTTGTCGCGCAAATAGTCAAAGCCGAACTCGCTGCTGGTGCCGTAGGTAATGTCGGCCTCATACGCCTGGCGGCGCGTGGCCGGTCGCCAATGGACCAGACGCTCATCCTCCAGCTCGGAGCCGGGATGGACGTACTCCGGGTCGAACAACGCCGAGTACTGCTGCGGGCCAATTGAGCCGAGTGACAGACCCAGCAAATTGAACACTTTGCCCATCCAGCCACCGTCACGACGAACCAGGTAATCGTTGACCGTCACCAGGTGGACGCCGCGGCCGGCAAGCGCGTTCAGGTAGAGCGGCAGCGAGGCGACCAGCGTCTTGCCCTCGCCCGTGCGCATCTCCACCACCTCGCCCCGATGGAGCAAGATGCCGCCCATAATCTGGACGTCGTAGTGGCGCATGCCAATCGAGCGGACGGCCGATTCGCGCACCAGCGCGTACGCATCGACAAGAATGTCATCGAGCGTCTCGCCCCCGGCCAACCGGTCCTTCAGCCCGAATGTCATCTCCCGCAGCTGCTCATCGGTCAACTTCTGCAGCGACGGCTCAAGCGCCGTCACGGCGTCGACAGTGGGCTGCAGGCTGTTGATGATCTTTTTGTTCGGATCTCCGACGATGCTGTTGACTATTTTCTTAAACATAGCACCCTATACTATACTGCGTGCCGCGCTCGAGCGGCGCGATCTTAATCTATTCGTTAAACAGCTCACCGACGCTGCGTCCTTCATGCGACCGCAGGATAACCTCACCCAGCATATCGGCAACCGTGAGAATGGTCATATTCGGCAGCATATCTTCTGGCGCAATCGGCAGTGTATCAGTCATGACGATCTCTTTGATGTCAAGCTTACGCAGCCGGTCGATGGCCGGGCGTGACAGCACCGGATGGGTGAACGCCACATAGACATCCCGCGCACCGTGATCCTTGACGACGTGGATCGCCTGCTGCAAAGTGCCCGCCGTGTCGACCAGGTCATCGACAATGAGCGCGTCCTTGCCCTCGACGCTGCCGATGAGCGTCAGCGCCTCGCGGCCCATCAGGTCGCCAATGCGCCGCTTCTCAACGAAGGCCAGCGGCATGTTGAGGTCTTCGGCGTAGTTGCGGCCGCCCTTGGCGAAGCCCAGATCAGTGGTCACCACCACTGCATCCAGCTGCTTCTGGGCGAAGTACTCGACAATGATATGGGACGCCGTCAGCGAATCGCCTGGAATCTTGTAAAAGCCCTGGATCTGCCCGGCGTGAAGGTCAATGGTGATCCAGCGGTCGGCCCCGGCCACTTCAATCATATCGGCCAGCAGACGAGCCGTAATCGGCACGCGCGGCTGGTCCTTCTTGTCGCTCTGCGAGTAGGACATGTACGGGATGACGACCGTCACCCGCCCGGCCGAGTCGCGCTTGAAGCAGTCGATGGCGATCAACATCTCCATGATGTTGGTGTGGACCGGGGTGTCGTGGGTCTGGATCAGGTAGACGTCCTGACCACGCACACTGGTGTGCAGCCGGACGAACAGGTTTTCGTTGGGAAAGGTGATGATGTCCCACGTGCTGAGCGGGACGCCGATGTAATCGGAAATACGCTGGGCCAGTTCGGGACAGCCCGATCCTGCGTAGAGTTTGATGTCGCCGTACATGATCTCTCCGTGCTGCCTGGTGCGGGCCGTCGATGTGGCTCGCTACGCTTCGTTGTCGGATGTCGCTTCGCTTGTTGTCGCCTCGAACAGTACGGCCGCCGCTGAATACGGGTCCAACTCGCGAGCGACGACAGCGGCAATCAGCCGCTCCTGCTCGTCGCCGGGAACCCGCTGCGCCAGACTGTCCATCAATCTTGTCTGCAATCCCTGCTCCACCTCGCGACGGCTGCGAGCCGCTTCACGCGCTACCCAGCCGCCGCCCGTCTGCAGATAGACCCGGTGGGCGACAATTGCGGCGGCCAACTCGACCACCCCGTCCCCCGACGTGGCCACCGTTTGCAGCACTGGCACCGACCACGCTGCCGGAGCAGCCATCGCCCCGGTTCGCTCGTCGCCGGCGGCCGCGTGATGGCCGCTGCTGTCGCTGGCCACCACCAGGCCCAGATGCAACATCATTTCCAATGATTTAACCGTCCGCCCCGCGCCCGGCCGGTCAGCCTTGTTGACCACCAGAATGTCAGCGATCTCCAGAATACCTGCCTTGATCGACTGCACATCATCCCCCATACCCGGCGCTTCGAGCACGACAGTGGTATGCGCGGCGCTGGCGATGTCGACCTCTGCCTGGCCCGCGCCAACCGTCTCGACCAGGATGGTGTCGAACCCGGCAAAGTCGAGCAGCTTGACCACGGCGGCCGTCGCTCTGGCCAGCCCGCCCAGACTGCCCCGCGACGCCATGCTGCGCACAAAGACGCCCCGGTCGCCGGAAAGATCGAGCATCCGCACCCGGTCGCCCAACAACGCCCCGCCGCTGAACGGGCTGCTGGGGTCTACAGCGACGATAGCCACCGTCTGGCCCTGTGCCCGGAGCGTCTTGGCCAGTTCGTTGACCAGGCTGCTCTTGCCGGAGCCGGGCGGCCCTGTGATGCCAACGATGTGTGCCCGGCCTGTGTCGCCGTAAATGGCGCGGACGATGGCCTGGGCGGCGGCCGGGTTGTTTTCAATCTCCGTCATCAGGCGGGCGATGGCCCGCGGGTTGCCTTCCCCGGCCAGGGGAATGAGATCGGCATTGGTCTGGCTTAGCTGGCCCACACGGTTCATTATAACGAGTATAACGAGTGAGGGGCGCTTTTGCGATTGATCACCAGGCGAACCCGGTCGCCGCCGGATCCAGCGCGGCGCCACCGCGCACTCAGCTCTCTCCACGAATGAACGCGCCTGCGGCCTCTCCAAAGTCCCACCCGCTGGTGTCGGGCGGCGTGATTCCCAGCGCACTGATCATGCTCTTGATCTGCTCCCGGTGCTCGGCCGCGTGATCAATGACCTGCACCAGAAGAACCCACGGCTCAGCACCATACCCGTCGGGCAGCTCCAGCATGGGCGGGAGGGTGTCGCCGGCTGCTTGCTCAACCAAAGCAATCAACGCCTCACCACTGCGTTGGGCAGATTCCGCCAGTTGGTCGAATGACAGCACAGCGTGGAACCTCGCCTCCAAGGGCAGCGTAAGGTGGGCGACATACCGCTCCTGGGCCACCACAAGATGGGTCACGGTCTGGCGAATTGTGCCGCTGGTGACCGACCGGGGCGACGCATCGAGCTGCTCGTCGGTCAGAGCGGCGCACGCCTGAATAATCTGCCCATTGGCTTAGTTGTTGTGCTGAAGCTGCTTCAGAAAGACTGTCTCTCTCATCGTTGATGCTCCTGGTCTGTCATGTCGCCGAACTCTGCGAGGGTTGCTTCATCTCGTCATCTATAGAGGCGTGGGGTGTCACAGTCAGTATACCAGCAACGCCGCTGGCGACGGCCGTTTCCTGGACCATCGGAGAGTTACCTCAAAAGCCGGCATCTATCCGGTTCGTACACACCATTTTTGGAAAACAGCGCCGTTGTAGCCTACACTAGGGACCCGGACCATGAAACTCTACCTCCACAGCATCGGCTGCCGCCTGAACCAGAGCGAGATCGAGACGCTCGGCCGGCAGTTGGCGGCCAGCGGCCACGAGATTGTCGCCGATTCGCAGACGGCCGACACGGTCGTCGTCAACACGTGCGCCGTGACGGCCGAAGCGGCCCGCGACGCCCGCAGCCTCACCCGGCGCATCCACCGCCAGGACAGCGACACCGAGGTCGTGCTGACCGGCTGCTACGCCACCATCGCCCCGGACGAGCTGGCCGTGCTGCCCGGCGTGGCCCGCGTGGTGGACAACCGGGACAAGGACCGGCTGGTGACGCTGCTGGACCCAACCGCCAGCAGCGACGATCCCATCTTCGATCTGGAACCGGTACAGCGGGCAGTCGTGCCGGGCGCGATGGGGCGCACGCGCGGCTTCATCAAGGTCCAGGACGGCTGCGACAACCGCTGCACCTTCTGCGTCACGACTGTGGCACGCGGCGAAGGGCGCAGCCGCCATCTGGGCGACATCGTGGCCGAGATTCAGGGCTTTGGGGCGGCGGGCTATCAGGAAGTGGTGCTGACCGGCGTCCATCTGGGCAGCTACGGCCGCGATCTGGAAAGCGACGTCGCGCTTGGCGACCTGGTGCGGGCCATTCTGCACCACACCGACATCCCCCGCCTGCGCCTCTCGTCGCTGGAGCCGTGGGACATTGAGCCGGACTTCTTCGCCCTGTGGGAAAACCCGCGCCTGCTGCCCCATCTGCACATGCCGCTGCAGTCGGGCAGCGACGCAATCTTGCGGCGCATGGCCCGCCGCACCAGCCGGGCCGCCTTTCGCGAGATGGCCGCGGCGGCCCGCGCCGCCATCCCCGACCTCAACCTGAGCACCGATCTGATTGCGGGCTTCCCCGGCGAAACCGACGACGATTCCGCCGCAACCCTCGCCTATGTCGAAGAACTGGCCTTCTCACGGCTCCACGTCTTCACCTACAGCCAGCGACCGGGGACGGCCGCCGCCCGCTTTCCCGGCCAACTACCGGGACCGGTACGCAAGGAACGGGCGCGGGCCTTGATTGCTCTGGGTGAGTCGCTTAGCCTGTCGTTCCATCACCAGCACGATGGGCAAACGCGGCCTGTGCTGTGGGAAACGGCCACCGGCGCAGGGCCGGGCGGCCTGCGCTGGGCGGGCTACACCGACAACTACATTCGCGTCACGGCCGAAGGACCGCCGGAGCTGCTCAACACCGTGACGGCCGCCCGGCTGGACGACCCGCAGCCGGATGGCATGGGCGGGACCGTTCTCCCCGACGCTTAGCTGCCTACCACCTCATCGACGCCAAGCAGTGGCGTGGATAGGAGCCCCTCCGCCAGCGACAGGTCGAGCGTGCAGTCGAGCGGCCAGCGGTCGCCGTCGGCTTCGCCCAGGCGCAGCGTCGCCCGCTCCGTCACCTGCCACCAATCCAGCATCCGCAGCGCAAACTCGGCCCTGCTCATCACCTGACGCCCGGCCACGTTGACCACGCCGGTAAAGTCAGAGCCAGCCAGCTCCAGCAGGGCGAGGCTGAGCGTCTCCGCCCAGACCGGATTGCGAATCTGGTTCGTGAACAGTGTCACCGGCTGCCCGGCCCGCAGCGCCTCGGCCATCCACGCCGTGCCGTTGTCGATGATCGTCGTGCCGTAGATGAGGGAAGTGCGCACAATGGCCGCATTCGCATAGATGTCCTGAATGAACCGCTCTGCCTCCAGCTTGGCGACGCCATAGGCGTTGACTGGCGCAGGTGCAGCGCTTTCAGCGTAGGGAGCGGAGCGGCCGTCGAAGATCGCGTCCGTCGAGACATGAACCAGCCGCGCGCCACAGGCGGCGGCCGCCCGGCAGACATGCTCCGTTCCTCGCGTGATTACCGCAGCCATGTCGGCCGGTCGGTTGGAGCCAACGGTGTGGATGACGACGTCGGGCCGGACTTGCTCGAAGCAGACCGCCACCGCCGCAGCGTCCCGCACATCGAGGCGGACGCCCTGGGGCAGGCCCAGCGGATCATCGCTGTAGTAGGTATATGCGAAATATGTGGATGGCGACTCTTGCGCTGCCAGAGGGACCAGATGGCAGCCGAGGTAGCTGCTGCCGCCGGTGATGAGCAGGCGCATGGGATGCGAATCGAGCGGCGTGGGGTCAGTGGACGGGATCAACCCCGTCTGCTTTCAGCAGCGCTTCGGCCGCTGCTGCCTGCGCCGCCACCTGCTTGCTGCGGCCGCGCCCTTCGCCCCAGACCTCCTGCCCCACCATCGCCTGCACTGTGAACACTCTGGCGTGGTCCGGCCCTTCGCTGTCCACGACCCGGTAGCGCGGCGTGATGTTGTACTGGGCCTGCGCCCACACCTGGAACTCGCTCTTGGCGTCCTTGTGCAGCGACTCGGCCTGGATGTGGCTGAGCGCGGGGGGCACAAGCCGGTCGACGAGCCGCTGCGCTTCGTCCAGCCCCTGGTCCAGATAGAGCGCGCCGATGACCGCTTCAAACGTGGCGCAGAGCAGCGGCGTGCGCGTGCGCCCGCCGCTCTCCTCTTCGCCACACCCCAGCCTCAGATGGGTTCCCAGATCGAGTTCGCGGGCAAACATGGCCAGCGTCTCCGAGCGCACCAGCGCCGCCCGCAATGCCGTCAGCTCGCCCTCATCCATCTCCGGGAAGCGATGGTAGAGCGACGACGCCACGAGAAAATCAAGCACCGCATCGCCCAGGAACTCCAGCCGTTCATTGTCATCCAGCGCCGCGTCCGGATGCTCATTCAGGTAGGAGCGATGGGTCAGCGCCCGGTCGAGCAGCGAGCGATCGTTGAAGGTGACGTCGAGCTGCGCTTCCAGTTCCTGGAGGTTCTCGCGGTACTTGTCGATGGTCGAGTCGGCCATGATGCTATGCGTTTCCATTCAGGCCGTTGGCGGCGCGGACGGCCAGCACGGCATTGTGCCCGCCGAAACCAAAGGCGTTGTTGAGGCAGACGTCAATCTGGGCCGGTCGCGCCTCGTTGGGCACATAGTCAAGATCGCAGGCTGGGTCGGGTGTGTAATAGTTGATCGTCGGCGGCAGCATCTGGTCGCGCATGGCCAGCGCACAAAAGATCGTCTCAATCGCCCCGGTCGCCCCCATAATATGGCCGGTCATCGACTTGGTGGAGCTGACGGCAACCTTGTAGGCGTGGTCGCCCAGCGCCGACTTGATCGCGGCCGTTTCCGCCGCGTCGTTCAATTGGGTCGCCGTGCCGTGGGCGCTGATGTAATCGACATCTTCGGCCTGCAAGCCGGCGTCGGCCAGCGCCAGGCGGATGGCCCGCGCCGCGCCGGAACCATCTTCCGGCGGAGCGGTGATGTGGAACGCGTCGGTCGTCTGACCATACCCGGCGATCTCGCCGTAGATGGTCGCCCCGCGCGCCTGCGCATGCTCCAGACTTTCCAGCACGACAATACCCGCGCCCTCGCCAATGACCAGTCCATCCCGGTTCAGGTCGAACGGCTGCGGCGTTTCGGAGGTCTTGGAGGAGGTCGCCCCGGCGCGCTCGAACCCGCCAATGGCCACTGACACCAGAATCGACTCCACGCCGCCCGCCACCATCACGTCAGTCTCGCCGTAGCGGATCGCCTTGGCCGCATGGCCGATGGCGTCGGTTCCGGCAGCGCACGCCGTAGCCACCGTGGTCGCCGGTCCTTGCAGACCGTACTCAATGGCAATCATCCCCGCCGCGCCGTTGGGCATGATCATGGTGATACTGAAGGGGCTGAGGCGGCGCAACCCGCTGGAACGGAGGACGTCTTCCTGGTCGACCATCGTGCGCATGCCGCCCACGCCGGTCCCCAGCATCACGCCCATCCGCTCCCGGTTCTCGTCGGTGATCGTCAGATTCGCCTGGGCCATTGCCTCGACCGCCGCGCCCGTCGCCAACTGCTGATACCGGTCCCGCCGGCGGGCGTCCTTGCGATCCATAAACTCGGTGGGGTCAAAGTTCTTGACCTCGCAGACGCCGCCGACCGTGTGGCCCGGCGTATCCACCAGCGTCAGCGGCCCAAAGCCGGACTCGCTGTTCATCACCGCCTGCCATGTGTCGGCCACGCTGTGGCCTAGCGGGGTGATCGTCCCCATGCCGGTGATGACCACCCGGCGTCGTGTCAATTCAACGTTATTCATTACCCGTGCTCCGCTGCATTATTGGTCGGCCGTATCGGGCCGGTTGTCGGCCGCAGTCGGCCGGTAGTCGCCTTCGACCCAGATGCTCTTGTCCGCGCCCACTTCTTTCTTCCACACCGGCACAATCTCCTTGAGCCGATCGATGCCATAGCGGGCGGCCTCAAAGGCGCCCTGATCGCGGTGGCCTGCCGCACAGGCGACGAACGTCGTTGTGTCGCCTACTTCCAGACGACCGGTGCGCTGCACAATGGCCACACCCTTCACCAGCGGCCAACGCTCCCAAATCTCCAGCGCGATCTGGCCCAATCGCTCTTCGGCCATCTCCTGATACGCTTCATACTCCAGATGGACCGTCTCCGGCGGCAGCCCGTCCCGCTGCGTCTGGCCGCGCACAAAGCCGGTGAAGGTGATGATCGCGCCCACGTCCGGCGCGGCCAACTGCTGGTGGATCGCCTCAATATCGACCGGGTCGGGAGAAACGGCGAAGTAGGTCGGGTGGGGCCACGCCCCGCCGCTGACCGGTGGGAACAGGGCCACTTCGTCTCCAGCCCTGATCGGCGTCGTGGGCAGGGCAAACGCCCGGTTCACCGCCACCAGCGCTGAGTTGAGCGCGGGGGCCAGCGCCGGGTGGGCGACCGCGACGGCCGCCTGCACCTGCTCGACTGTTGTCCCCTCGCCATCCACCTGAATCGTAATGCGATCGCTCCCGGCGCGATCTTTCAGCGTGGCAAATAGCCGGATGGTCAATTCCATAGGTTTACTCTGGGGGTTATAACCCAAAAACAGCGCGGACGATTCGCCCGTGCCGGCCTGCTTACTCATCAGCCTGCCAGTCGCCGCTCTGCCCGCCTGACTTGCGGATCAGCCTCACGTCCGTCAGGCGCATGCCGCGATCGACAGCCTTGGCCATGTCATAGATGGTCAGCCCGGCCACAGTGACGGCCGTCAGCGCTTCCATCTCCACGCCCGTCTTGCCGCCCACACGCACCAGCGCCTCGATATCGACCGCGCTGTCCGCCTCATTCAGCGTGCAGGTCACGTCCACTTTGTTCAGCAGCAGGGGGTGGCAGAGCGGAATCAGATCGCTGGTCCGCTTGGCGGCCATGATACCCGCCACCTGGGCCAGCGTCAGCACGTCGCCCTTCTTCAGATTACCTTCACGAATCAGCCGGACCGTCTCCGGCTGCATCAGCACCCGGCCACGGGCCACGGCCACGCGTTCGCTGTCCGGCTTGTGGCCGACATCGACCATTTTGGCAGTTCCGCTCTCGTCCAGATGGGTCAGGCGCTTTGACATAGATATGGTATTATACTGTGTCTGGCGCGACCGGGCAGACATCCGTCCGAAGCGCGACATCATTGTCGCGCAGTCGCCGGACGAGTGGCTCGACAAGAATGTCGAGCTACAGACCGCCGGATAGCGTATAGCGCTACAACCAACGCCATGCCTGAACCACTTAACACCATCGACCATCTCTACATCGCCCCCCACCTGGACGACGTAACGCTGTCCTGCGGGGGCCGCATCACGCTGCAGGCGGCCGCCGGGGAATCGATTGTGGTGGCCACCGTCACCGCGGGCAGCCCCCCGCCGGAGCTGATGTCGGAAAACATTCGCCTCCACCACGAGCGCTGGGCCGAGAGCGCCCGCGACGCCGGCGGGCCGCCCGACATGGTGGCCGCGCGACGCGCCGAAGACGGGCTGGCCAACCGCATTATGGGCGCCAGGACCATCCATTGGGACATCTACGACTGCCTCTATCGCCAGGACCCCGATAGCGGCGACTTCCTGTACACAGAAACGGCCGCGCTCTTTGGGCCGGTCGCCCCTGGAGATGCCGCCCTGGTCGACGAGCTGGCCGGGCGCATGGCTGCCTTGCCCCCGGCGCGTTTCGTCTATCTCCCACTCGGCGTTGGCAACCACGTGGACCATATGCTGACCCGGCAGGCAGGCGAGCAGGCGTTCGGGCCGGGCGCGTGGTATTACGAAGAGTACCCGTATGTGGCCGAACCGGGAGCGCTGGAAGCGGTGCTGATGCCCGCCGACTGGGCCGACTGGCAGCCGGTCGTTACGCCGCTGAGTGAGGCCGCGCTGGAACAGAAGATCGCCGCCATCCTCGCCTACAAGTCACAGATCAGCACCTTCTTCGCCGGAGAAGACGACCTCGACCGGCAGGTGCGAGACGAAGCGCAGCGCGTGCTGGAGAATGCCGCGCCGGAACTGGCCGCCAACGGTCGCGTGGCCGGAGCCGAGCGGTACTGGCGTCGTCTTTCACGCTCATTTAGTTGATCATTGAGGCAGCGTGGCCCATAATCAGGATGCTACTGGGCCGTGGGCACAGACCCGTTGCCCCAGCATGAATCATCTATGGGATTAAGCACCAAACAAATCACCCCCTCCGGCAGCGGTGGCGGCCAGGATGACGCCTCGTCGCGCCCCATGCCCGACCTCCATTCCGGCGACGTCCTGCAAGAGCGCTACATGGTGCTGGGCAATCTCGGCGCGGGCGGTTTCAGCTCCGTCTACCAGGCCCGCGACCTGCGCTTCCCGTCCGTGACGCGCCTGTGCGCCATCAAGGAGATGGTCATCGGCACGGCCGACCCCGACCTGCGCCAGCTCACCATCAAGTCGTTCGAGCGCGAGGCGAGCATGCTGGCCATGCTCAGCCATCCGGCCATCCCCGACATCTTCGACTACTTCACCGAAGAGAACCGCAGCTATCTGGTCCTGGAGTTTGTGCCCGGACAGAATCTGCAAGAGTGGATGGACGACACCGATGAGATGCTGGACGAGCAGAAAGCGCTGGAGTGGGCGCTGCAGATTTGCGACGCGCTCTCCTATCTGCACAGCCAGAAACCGCAGCCCATCATCTTCCGCGACCTGAAGCCGTCGAACATCATGCTCGACGCCTACAACCGCATCCGGCTGATCGACTTCGGCATCGCCAAGTTGTTCGAAGCCAACGAGGACCGGGGCACGATGATCGGCACCGCCGGCTACACGCCGCCAGAACAGTACCGCGGCGAGGCAACGCCCGCCGTGGACATTTACGCGCTGGGGGCCACCTTTCACCACCTGCTGACCCGCATCGACCCGCGCCAGGAGACACCGTTCACCTTCGACGAACGGCCGATCCGCGCCGCCAACCCGCAGATCTCCGTCGCCTTCGAAAGCCTGATCATGCAATGTCTGGCCTACGACCCCAAGGACCGCTTCCCCGACGCAATGGCCCTGCAGGAAGCGCTGCTGGAGCTGTCGCAGTCGGAAGTGGGCGACGCCGATGCCGAGCAGCGTCTGGGCCTGAAGCAGGAGACGCGCCGCAACCTGGAGACCGGCGAGCTTGAAGAGAGTGGTGCGCCCGGCCTGAAGCTCGGCGTCAGTCCGGTCAAGCCGCTGTGGGAGTTTGCCTGCGAAGATGAAGTGCGCTCTCGTCCGGCGGTGTCCAAAGGCATCGTCTTCGCCAGCGCCTATGACAACAACCTGTACGCCGTCACAGCCGACCGGGGCGAGTTCCTGTGGAAGCACCCCACCGGCGGCGGTCTCGCCGGCTCGCCTGCCGTCCATGATGACGCCGTGCTCATCGGTTCATCCGACCACACGCTCTACTCTTTGCAAGCGCGGAAGGGCAAGCTGAACTGGGAGTTCCGGGCCGAAGGGCCAATCTACTCCTCGCCCACCGTGCGCTTCGACCACGCCTTCTTTGGGGCCGATGACGGCTACTTCTACGTCGTCAACACCATGCGCGGACAGCTCTCCTGGAAGACCAACGTCTACAGCCCGGTCCGTTCTTCCCCCTATGTAACGGAGGAGCTGGTCCATTTCGGCACCGAAAGCGGCCACATCCTTGGGCTGGAGCTGGGCAGCGGCAAGACGAAGTGGCAGATTAAGGCCGACCGCGCCGTGACGTCCTCGCCACGTGTGGCCGACGACATTCTATACGTCGGCTCTCTGGACGGGCAGGTCTACGCCGTCGATGCCAGCTCCGGCTGGCCGATCTGGCGCTTCCGAACAAAAGGCCCGGTCATCTCCTCGCCCGCTCTGCTGGACGAGGCGGTCTACATCGGCTCGTCCGACGGGTCGCTCTACGCCATCGACCTGGACAGCGGTCGCCAGCTCTGGGCGTTCCACACCGAGGGCCAGGTCGTCTCCTCGCCCGCCATCTGGAACAACACCGTCTACTTTGGCTCCACCGACGGCAGCCTGTACGGCGTCGGTTTGCGGCGCGGTGAGCTGCGCTGGCGGTTCGACACCGGCAGCCCGGTCGTCGGGTCGCCCGTCATCGTCAACGGCATCATTTATATCGGGGTCACCGACAATCGTCTTTACGCCTTGCCAGTCTAATGAGTATGAACGACCGTAACCCGCTGCAAGCTGCCTATCGTTGTGAAACCGGCGCGGTGCGCACCCGCAACGAAGATGCCTGCCTGGTGCTGACCACAGCGCTGGGCGGCCATTTCAGCCGCCGGTCGCCGGGGCTGTACGTCGTCGCCGACGGCATGGGCGGCCATGCGGAAGGCCACGTGGCCAGCAAAGACGCCACGCGCACCTTCGGCTCCCACGTGACCGAACGGCTGATCGCCCCGCAGATCGCCGGGCGGCCGCTGCCGGACGAAGCGGATGTGCTGACGCTGCTGGAAGACGCCGTCTTTGCCGCCCACGAAGCGGTCTACCGGCCCGACCCGGCGGAGAACGGCGGGACGACGCTGACGGCCGTTCTGGCGCTGGAAGATCGCCTCTACGTCGCCCATGTGGGCGACAGCCGCGCCTACATGCTGGCCGGCGGCGAGCTGCGCCAGCTGACTACCGACCACTCCCTGGTGCGCCAGCTGCAGGATCGCGGCCAGCTGACGGCCGACGAAGCGCAGGAGTACGAATATCGCAACGTGCTGCTCCAGGCGCTTGGTCAGGAGATGACCCTGTCCGTCGAAACGCTGGCGCTGGGCCAACCATCTAACGGGCGGCTGCTGATCTGCTCCGACGGGTTGAGCGGCGTAGTGAACGACACCATCTTGCAGCAGATTCTGGGCAGCGACCAACCACCACAGCAAGCTGCCGATGCGTTGTATCGGGCGGCAATGACCGCCGGAGGACCGGACAACATCACCGCGGTCGTGGTCGATTTTGACTGAGCCGGCCCGGTGCGGGTCGTGCTCTCGACCACCAGTCGCGAAGTAGGATCATGAGCCAGGACAAGCAGGACCTCTACGCGCTGCTGGGGATTGCTCGCAGCGCTTCGCCGGCCGAAATCGGTGCGGCGTTCGCGGCAGCCGAAGCGACGGCGCGGGCCGCCGGCGGCGAAACGTGGGAGCGTTTGCAGTATGCCCGCGACGTGCTGACCAGCCCGCAGCGGCGCGAACTGTACGACTCCCTGCTGGCCGACACCGACACGCCCGCCCTCAACGTCGAGCTGCTCCTCAGCAGTGACCGGCTGGCAGTCAGCGACGATCCGCAGCTGCTCTACGCCCTGCTCACCATTCGCCCCAACCAGGAGCTGGCCACGCGTCGCCAACCGCTCAATCTGGCCCTTGTCGTCGACCGCAGCACATCGATGCGCGGCGAACGACTGGACCGCGTTCGCGCCTCGGTGGAGCTGATCGTCGACAAGCTGGGCCCGGACGACGTGCTCTCGCTGGTGACATTCAGCGACCGGGCGCAGGTGGTGCTGCCCGCCTCCAACCTGTCCGGGCGCACGCCGACCGGTGCGCTGGAGGTTCCGGGGCTGCCCGCCGACTGGCGCGACCGGCTGAACGGCATTGCCGCGTCCGGCGGTACGGAGATCTATCATGGACTGCGTGCCGGGCTGGAGCAGATTCGCAGCCGTCCCCTCGACGGCGCGACCAATCATCTGATCCTGCTGACCGACGGCCACACCTACGGCGACGTCGTGGAATGTTTGCAGCTGGCCGAAGCCGCAGCCGACGACGGCATCGGCATGAGTGCCTTCGGCATCGGCAGCGATTGGAACGACCATTTCCTCGACGCGCTGGTCGCCCCGTCCGGCGGACAGTCTGGCCATATTCAGGAGCCGGCCGATCTGATTGGGCTGCTGGAGAGCCGGCTGAGCGGCCTGAGCGACGTCCACGCCCAGCAGGTGCGGCTGCAGCAGGCGTGGCCCGCCCAGCTCACGCTGCGCGACGCCTTCAAGCTCGCGCCCTACGCCCAGCCCGTCTCGCTGAAGCGGGACACGGTGCCGCTGGGCGACATGGAAGGCCGGTCGTCACTCTCCTTCATCCTTGAGTTCGAGGTGGCCCCGCAGCCCGCCCCCAGCCGCATCAATTTGCCGATCACCGTCTATTACAAACCAGCCGGCGGCCACACCACAGACAACATCGCCCAGCTCCCCACCATCAGCCAGACCGCCCAGCTGCTGGTCATGAAAGGGATCGACCGGCAGGCGGACGAACCGGCGACGGCCGTCCTGGAAGCGGTGCGCCACTTTAACTTGTACGCCATGCAGGAGCGAGCCTGGAACGAAGCGGAGTCCGGCCAACTGGAGACGGCCGCCGAGCGCATGCGCCTGCTGACCACGCGCTATCTGGAGTCAGGCGATCTGAAGCTGGCCCAACAAGCGCAACAGGAGGCGCAGCGGCTGGCCCACATCGGCAAGATGTCGCCGGAAGGGCGCAAGCTGCTGCGCTACGGCACCCGTTCGCTGATGGGAGACCTGCCGGAATGATGCGCTGCCCCACCTGCAGCAGCCAGTACATGGCCGGGGCGCTGTTTTGTCGCTCATGCGGCGAGGCGCTGCAGCCCGCTGCCCAGCGGCACGTGGCCACCCACCGCGCCCCGACGAACGCCCCCGCCGGCGGCGCTGTTCGGCCCAGCTCGCCCAGGGCGTCTATCCCCGACCGGCCCCCGCTGGTGGCGCCACAATCATTGGGAAGGCTGGCCCCGACCGACACGGTGGCGACGCTCCATGTTTATATTCCCCATCTGGACCAGCGGCTGGCGCTGCCGCTGAGCGGCACCATTCGCATTGGCCGGTCCGACCCCGATGCTGCCACCGCCCCGGAGCTGGACCTGAGCGACTACGACGGCTTCGACCGGGGCGTCTCGCGCCACCACGCGACGGTGCAGGTCTTCGATGAAGGCGTCTTCATGGTCGACCAGCACAGCAGCAACGGCACCTGGTTGGGCGAACAACCACTGGCGGCAGGCTATGCGTATCCGCTGCCCCGCGAAGCGACGGTCCGCTTCGGCCAACTACTGGTACATCTGACCCTGGCAGACTAAACTAGGTCATAAGAAACGTCGTATGCGTATTTCCGCTGTGCTACATTTATTGGAAGATGGGTCGATCACCGGTGAACTCGACGGGCCGCCCGATACGGCCGCCCACTTCGTCACCGTCTACAATCCGCGCCGCCGGGACAGCCGAGCTGCGCCGTTCCTGGACAATAATCCGGAAACCGTCCTGATCGCCTGGCACCGCATCAGCTACATTCAGCTGACACCGGAAGGGGATGTGGACTCGGTCATCGGTTTTGTGCGAGAGTAAGAATCGTTATGCTTGAACAAGTTCCTGAATCATTGCAGCCACCCGGCCCCCAGCTTATCCTGATCGTTGACGACGAACCCCGCATGCGGCGCTTCATCCGCATGAACCTGGAAATGGAAGGGTATCAGGTCATCGAAGCCGAGAACGGCATCCAGGCGCTGGACCAGATCCGCCAGTACAACCCCGACCTCGTCATCATGGATGTCATGATGCCGGAGATGGACGGCTTCCAGACGCTGGAGATGCTGCGCGAGATTTCGACAGTGCCGGTTATCCAGCTTACCGTCCGCGACGACGAGGAAGATATTACCCGCGGTCTGTCGCTGGGGGCGGATGATTACGTCACCAAGCCGTTCAGCCCGCAAGTGCTGACCAGCCGGGTGGCGGCCGTCTTGCGCCGCGCCAGTTGGCCCGCTCCGCCGCCCCGCACCGTGCTGGATATAGATGACCATCTGTCGGTCGACTTCAACCGCCACCAGGTGATTGTCGACGGCGAGCGCATCGATTTGCGGCCGACTGAGTACCGCCTGCTCAACCATCTCATCCAGAACGCCGGCTGGGTGGTGCCCCATGAATCCCTGCTGGCCAAGGTCTGGGGCTACGAATACCGCGACGAAACCCACTACCTGCGGCTCTACATCAACTACCTGCGCAAGAAGATCGAGAAAGACCCGGCCAACCCGGAGTACATCCTGACCGAGCGGGGTGTCGGCTACCGCTTCAAGGATTTCAAGAAAGAGCGGGCGGCCGAAGGCTGAACGTGGACAGAGTGTGGCGGAACCCCCTGGCGCTGGCTCTTGCCCCCTGTTGATGAGCGCGAGTCGCTTGCTCCCAGATCCAGCCACCCAGGGTCATTCAGTTGTCTGGGACAGGTCGAACACAGGCCGTTGAAACAACCTGCTGCCGGAAGAAACCCACTGAAGATGGGCTGCAGAAGGGGTGGCCGGTGGGCTTCGCTCCTGGTGGGTTTTGACCCACTTCCCCGGTAGCGGTCGGGTTGCCTACCCGCAGCGGCTTGACAGACAACTGAAGAACCCCGTCCAGCCACCGCGCCCCGTTCCACCCGGTTGACGTCCGTGCTACAATGACATAGGCAGAATGACAGTCTGGTCGATTATGGCAGTCCGTACCTCAGCCATGTCGGCCGTTTCATGTGGAGGGACAACTCATGAAGAAACGATTGGGAGCGTTACTATTTGTCATGACGCTGGCTCTGGCGCTGGTGGCCGCGACGGTCGCAGTAGCCGGCAATGCGGCTGATCAACTGGACGAGGCAGATGAGGAAACGCGGCAGGAGCACGCCCGGGGCCGGGCCGCCGAAACGGGCGCCCCCGTCGCTGGCGCCCGCAGCAGTTCCCTGGTGGTGACCGCCCCGCTCACTGCGCCGCTTTTTGCCGGTATCGACGACGTGTCTGTTTTTGCCCAGGCAATCGACCCCGCAACCAATGTATTTTTCCCCCTGTTCAACGGGATCGAGATCTGGGGTGCAGCCTATGATCCCGACAGTGAGACGGTCTATATAGCGGACAATACCACGCTGCACGCCTGGCCCATTGGCGAATCACCCTCTGTGGTAGGCACAATCAAGAGCAGCAGTACGGCATCGAACCTGTCCATCAGCGGGCTGGCGTTTGTTCATGGAACACTCTATGGGTCGTATGTAATCGGCGGGCCTAACCCGGAAGGCATCTACGCGATCGATACCTCTACCGCACAGGCCACGCTCGCTTTCAGCTACTCGGTGGCTTCGACTGCCACAGAACTGGGTGGAATCGACGGGCATCCTCAGACCGGTGTTCTCTACGGCACCAATGATGCCGGTCCTCTGCAGGGATTGGTCCGGTTGGGCACAGATGGCTCCGTGACCGTGGTCGCCCCCTACCCTGACGGCCAGACGGACATTGACGGCCTGGCCATCGGCACGGACAACCGCGCGTATCTGATTACTGACCAACCAGGATCGTTCTATGTGTTCGACTTCGACACCCTGACCTACACATTGCCCATCACCAATCCGTGGGAGACCGCCAAGTTATTTTCCGGCGGTGCCTGGGTCTATGAGCCGCTGATCCCTTCGATCGCCTTGTCCAAGACGGTCGGACTGGATCCCAATGAATGCGCCACGACCGATGAGATTGACGTAGCACCCGGGACCGACGTAACGTACTGTTACCAGGTCACCAACACGGGTGAAATGACCTTAAACAGCCATGATCTTGAGGACGATCAACTGGGCACGGTGCTGTCTGATTTCTCATATAGTCTGGATGTTGACGCCAGCGTCTTCGTGACCCAAACTGCATCCATCACGCAATCGATCGCCAACACGGCCACCTGGACCGCTTACAACAGCGGCCCGACCAACGTGGTCAGCGCGACCGACACCGCCATGGTTACCGTCGTCGCGCCAGCGATTACCCTGTCGAAGACGGTGGGGCTCGACCCTGACGGCTGCGCCACCAGCACGGCGCTTTCGGTAGCGCCCGGCACGGAGGTCACTTACTGCTTCGAAGTGACCAACACCGGGCTGACGACGTTTGGCCTGCACGATCTATCTGATTCGCAGCTGGGCCAGATCTTGTCCGGCACCAATGTGGTGCTCAGCCCGTCGGCCTCGGTCTTTGTAACAGCGACGGCCGCCATCACAACCACCACAGTTAACACAGCAACCTGGACCGCCTACAACGAGGGGCCGAGCGACATGACGAGCGCAGTGGCCATGGCTACGGTCGAGGTGGTTCCCCCATCGATCGCCCTGTCTAAAACCGTTGGCCTCGATCCCGACACCTGCGCCACAACAACAGCGCTTTCCGTGAGTCCGGGCACGGAAGTCACCTACTGTTTTGAGGTGACCAATACCGGGCTGACGCCATTCGCCCTGCACGATCTGTCCGACTCACATCTGGGCCAGGTCCTGTCCGGGACCAGCGTGGCACTCAGTCCAGGGGCGTCCCAGTTTGTCACAGCCACGGCCGAGATCACAGCAACGACGGTCAACACAGCCACATGGACCGCCTACACCACCACGCCGGAAGACGGGGTCATGGCGACGGCCGTCGCGACGGTCACACTTGGCTTGCCCAGCTCGCCGGAGATCGAGGTCAGCCCGCTGCAGCTGACGGAATCGATCATGGAAGATGAGGTCATCACTACGACGCTGACCATCAGCAACACGGGCGATCTGCCGCTCACCTGGACGGTTACGGAGGCGACGCCGACCTGCGCCACGCCCGCCGGTCTTGTCTGGGTCGAGTCTGACCCGCCCGCCGGCACAACAGCGCCCGGCGGCGTTAGCGCGGTGGTCGTCACTTTTGGTGCGCCAGGGCTCCCTGTGGCCGATTACGCCGGGTCGCTGTGCGTCAGCAGCAACGATGCGGATGAACCAGTGACCGAAGTGGGCCTCTCGCTGGCCATCACCGAGCCGCCCCGCTATCTGCTCTATCTGCCTGCCGGCCTCGGTTCACCGGACGACGACCCGGACACACCTTAGACCGACCGGGCCAACCACCGGCCCGCCTCTCGAATAACCTTGCCCCGGAATGTAAACCACCTGCATTCCGGGGCTTTGCTTTACCGACCGGCGAACAGCGGCTAAACTACCATGACTTGGTGCGGCATGGCAGGCCATTCCGTGCTATACTATGTGATTAATCTCAGGCTTCGGACGTCTCGCGACATAAGGGGCGAGCACGATGATTGGCGAACGCCGGCGAACCATCATGGATGACTTACTGAACGGGGGCCAGCGGTTATTTGAGATAACCGATTACCTTACAACGAAAGACCGAGCCAAGCTTAAGGAAGCGTACGATTTCTCTCGCCAGGAACACGGCACCCAACGCCGCAAGTCTGGCGAGCTTTTTTTTAACCACCCGGTTGAAGTCGCTTCCTATCTGGCGGGCTACCGGATGGACTCGGCCGCGCTGGAGGCGGCGCTGCTCCACGACATCGCCGAGGACACGCGCATCTCCATCGAGCAGATTGAGACCCAGTTCGGGTCGGAAGTCGGCGGGCTGGTCAACGCCGTCACCAAGCTGAAAGAGGTGACGCGCGGCGTCCGGGCCGAAGGGCGCGTGCTGACCCCGGAGGAGCTGCAGAACGCCACGCTGCGCAAGCTGTTCCGGGCCATGACCCAGGACGTGCGCACGGTCATCATCAAGCTGTTCGACCGGCTGCACAACATGCGCACCATCAAGGCGATGCCACCGCACAAGCAGGTGGAGAAGGCCAAGGAGACGCTGGCGGTCTTTGCGCCGCTGGCCAACCGGCTGGGCATGTGGGAGGTGAAGTCGGAGCTGGAGGCGCTTTCGCTGGAGGTGCTCCATCCCGACGACTACCACACCCTGATGGCCGAGCTGCAGGCGATGCAGGAAGAGCAGCAGGCGCTGTTCGAGGTGGTGCGCGACCAGGCGATGGCGGCGCTGACGGAGGCGGGCATCAACGTGCGCAGCATCCGGCTGGCCCCGGAGAACGTCTACACCGTCTACCGCGACCTGATCACCAGCGGCAAGTCGTACCGCGATATGGACCGGGTAATGCGCATCGTCATTCTGGTGGACGACGACATCGCCTGTTATACGGCGCTGGGCAACGTCCACAAGCTGTGGCAGGCGGTCCCCGACCGGTTCGACGACTACATTTCTGTCCGGCGCGACAACCTCTACCAGTCGCTGCATACGACCGTTGTCCACGACAGCGGCCAAACGATCAAGATCCGGCTGCGCACTGAGGCGATGGACAAGGTGGCCCAGGTCGGCGTTCTGGCCCGCTGGCTCTACGCCGGCACGCCGCAATGGTCCCGCGACATCGCCTCCCCGCTGAACCTCTTCTTCGACAACATCAACGACAACATCAACGCCGATCCCTACAACGTCACCGAGAGCGTGCGCGGTGTCGTGGAAGACGCGCTTGGCGAGCAGATTTACGTCTACACGCCCCAGGCCGAACTGCGCGAGCTGCCGCGCGGGGCGACGGCCATTGACTTTGCCTACGCCATCCACACCGCTCTGGGCAACGAGACCCAGGAAGCGTATGTCAACGACGTGCCGTTCCCGCTGAATCGGCCGCTGCGCAGCGGCGACTCGGTGCGCATCATCCGCAACTCGCGCAGCGGCCCGGAACGCGCCTGGCTGGACGAAGACTTGGGCTATATTGCCACCAACACGGCCCGCTCCCGCGCCCGCCAATGGTTCCGCAAGCTGCCGGAGCAGGTGGCTGTGACCGAAGGCCGTCACATGCTGGACGCAGAGCTGGAGCTGCTGGGTCTGCCCGGTTACCCGCACGAGCAGATCGTCAAATCATTCAACCGGGACAGCCCGTGGGATCTCTACCATGCGCTGGGCCGGGCGGAGCTGCTGCCGACGGTGGTGGCCACGCGCATCATGTCGGACACATGGAGCCAGGGCACGTCGAAGCGGATCGACAATGTGGTCTACACCGACGACGGCTCGAAGTACGTCATCACCAACGCAGGCAGCCGGGAGCTGCGGCTCTGCTCCACCTGCGCCCCCCGCCCGCGCGACCGCATCGTCGGCTATGTGCGCAAGGACGGCGGCGTAACGGTCCACCGCGAGGGGTGCCACACGCTCTCCGCCCAGCGTATCCAGATGCTCGGCCCGCGCCGCAAGCTGAAGCTGAACTGGGGCGAAGGCGAGGAGCGGGAAGCGCGGCTGTTCACGGTCTATGTCGATGTTTTCGACCGGCCCGGCTTGCTCTACGAAATCACCCAGCTGATGAACGGCGAGGGGATCAACATCCCCCAGATCTGCACCCGGCGCGGCGCCCGCCACGACGAGCTGGGCATTGAGCTGGAGCTGGAGCTGACCAGTCCGCGTCAGCTGGTGCGCGTGCTGCACCGGATGCAGGCGCTGGTGAATGTGAAGACGGTGCGCTGCGACCCGCGTGACGCCGACCCGCCGTCAATGCCCCTGGGCACGGGCCTCTACCTGCCGGAGTAGGGGCAATCCCCCCGTGGTTGCCCTCCCGAACGCAAGAGGGCAGGCACAGGGGCCAAGCCCCTACCGACACCATGCGGTCGTATTTCGTATAATACGCACATGCCTGAACTACCTGAAGTCGAAACTGTCGTCCGTGCCCTGCGCGAGCCGTTGGTCGGCCGCACTATCACCGGCGTGTGGACCGATTGGCCGAAGCAGATCATCACCCCGCCGCTGCCGGAGCTGGAAGCCCGCATCAACGGCCGCCGGGTGGAGTCGATTGATCGCCGGGGCAAGTATTTGCTGTTTACGCTGAGCGAGGGGGAGACGCTGATCATCCACCTGAAGATGACCGGCCATCTGGCGGTAGTTGATGACGCAGCGCCCACCGACCCGTGGGTGCACACGGCGTTCCCGCTGGACGACGGCCGCACGCTGCGCTTCAGGGATATGCGAAAATTCGGCCGCGTCTATCTGGTGCGCGACCCCGACGACATCATCGGCCCGCTGGGGCCGGAGCCGCTGGACGACGCCTTCACGGTCGAGGTGCTGCGCGAGCGGCTGGCGGGGCGCAAGCGGGTGCTGAAGCCGCTGCTGCTGGACCAGACGTTCATCGCCGGGGTGGGCAACATCTATGCCGACGAGTCGCTGTTCCGGGCCGGGCTGCTGCCCACCCGCCGCAGCGACACGCTAACCGACGCGGAGATCGTCAAGCTCCACGAAGCGATCCGCCACGTCCTCCAGCTGGGCATCGACCGCGAAGGGGCCAGCATCAGCAGCTACGTCAAGCCCGACGGCGAGAAGGGCGACATGCAGAACGAAGTGATGGTCTTCCGCCGCACGGGGTACGCGTGTTATGTCTGCGGCGTCGCCGGTAGAGCGGATGGTGCTGGGGGGACGGAGTACGCATTATTGTGCGAGTTGCCAGCGGTGAGAGCAGGAGTAACTACCAGCCAGCAGGCTTGCTGAAAGAACCGTTTTCGTCCTGCAGGCTATCTGGAAATTGGCAGCTTTGGAGAACGCCTCTGCGGATCTGTTTGATAAAGGTTACGTACTGCTTCAAGGTGTAGCTCGGCCGTTTATGCGGGTTGAGCATCCCCACCGGCTTGCCTAGTTCATGGCGGATCAATCGAACTGGTTCCGCCAGGTCCGAATCATTGCTTACGATCACTGCACACTCGTATCTATCCAGATGCCCGTCGTGAATCATATGAGCGGCGATATTGACGTCTGAGCCCTTCTCTTCGGTCTTGAGCACCTTCGCGAATGGCGATCCTTTGGCAGGCGGGTTCGCAAGGCGCATAGTGGCTGTGCTCTGCAAGAACTGACCATATATGATTTCGAGATTGGAGATAGTCGCCAACGCACGCAAAAAGGTCTGCTGGCGAATCGGCTGCTGCGGGTCGTTTGGCCGGGCGCTGACCCTGGCTGTGTAATACTTGATGCCCACAATCTCGTGTTTGGGCAACAGCTTTTCACACATCAACCAGATGTTGAGCCACTTGTACGGCGTTCCCTTGACCGCACCATAGTACAGGTTAAAGCCATCAACATAAACGATTGTTTTCATGAGGTCGCCAGAAAAAGCAGAGGCCGCTTTCGCGGCCTCGCGCCCGGCTTCCGAAGAACCCGGGGGGATATAGGATATGTTACATCAAGTGAATTAGATTCACAATAGCGAGTTTTGCCCAACATCCTGTTTCTGGCGACGGTAAGGATTGCACGCTCTTTTTGCGGCGTTTCGTGTGCCCGTTCCATACCGTTCCATTTCCGCTACAATGGTCCTATGACGCTTGAATGGAAATCCCTCGAAGCGGAATGGGCGGAACTTGTACTCTTAGCTTTCATTCTTGACAGATTCTTGCATTAGGTCAATGGTCTCCAGAGGTGTTCTTCCCATGTTGCGATACCCTTGGTGGGCCCGGCCGGTGTTGTAGAACACCAACCAATCGGCCAGGTCAGCCTGAAGTTCATCAAGGCTGTCATAGAGTTTGGTGCGCCTGGCTTGCTCGAAGAACTCTTCCTTGACTGTCCGGATGAAGCGCTCGACAAAGCCGTTGGTCTGCGGCGAACGCACTTTCGTGCGCCGATGCTCAATCTCATTGAGCTGCAAGTAGAACTCAAAGGGATGCTCCGATGTGCCGCAGAACTCGGTACCGTTATCGGTCAGAATCGTTCCCACCGGTAAGTCACGCCCGGCATAGAAAGGCAGCACATCCGTGTGGAGCAAACCGGCTGCTGCCTCCGGTTGTTTGGAGGGCCAGATGAGGCCGAAGGCATAGCTGGAGTAGGTATCGACCACGGCATGGAGGACGAGCCGCTCGCCGCCCCAGTTTCTGAGAGAGGATGTATCCTGACAGAGCAGCTCCCCTGGCATACTGCTCTGGACGTGCTGTTTCCGTTCCCGCCATTGAGGATTCTGCTTGGTCAGGAACTTCAATTGGGCGGCGGTGGGCACCAGATACGCTTCGTGTGCCTGTCGCTCCAGTTCCAGCCAGCGGTCGTATCGCTTGCCCAGGCCATTGCGGTTAAGAATATTCTGCACAGTAGGGTAGGAGATGAGGATACCCTCTCGCCGGAGTTGGTCGCTGAGATAGTTGCAGCCTCGCGCCGGGTTGAGCAAGCTCAACTCCACGACCCGGGCTTCATGCTCAGGGGCGGTGGTGAAGGGATGATGTTTGACTACCGGCGGCAGGTCTTTGAGTCCTTCCAGCCCGTTCTCCTCGAAACGCTGCTTGTACTCGTAGAAGCTCGTCCGGCTGATACCGTGCTGCCGGCACGCCTCGGTGACGTTTCCCAATGCTTCGGCCAGTTCGAGGACTTTGAGTTTCTGTTGGGCCACTTTCGTGGCGGCGTCTGTGTTCATGCTGTCTTCCTTGTCGGTCAATGTTAAGAGTATATGCCGTCAAGAAAGAAAGACTAGAGTACATGTCACGGATACCCTCTTACAGACAAACACTACCAAGTCTGAGTTCACGACAAACAGATCCTATTCACCATCAATAATGAAACAAGGCATTTCTGGTCATAGACCTGTACCACACTCAGACCGAAACTAACCTAGCGTGATGCCCGTCTCTACTCCACCCTCACCAACGACACCGCATCCACAAAGAAATCCTTATTGGCGTACTTGCTCTTAAACCTGAGCAGCACATCCACGTCGGCCGTTTCCGTCAGCTCGAACTTGACCACATGCGACGTCCACTCCCGGTCGCCCATCTCGCGGGCATTGCGCCATTCGCCGCCGAGCGTCTGGCCGTCGGCGACGATCCACGCGCCGGATTCGGCCGTCAGCGTGTCCCAGGTCGGATCGTCGGGGTCGAGGTTCTCCTGCCAGTGGAGCTGCACCGGCACCGTCAGGCGATAGCGGCCCGGGGCCAGCGTCACCGTCTGCGTCAGCTGGCTGCCGAACGACGTGCCGCTGTGGAACATCTTGTACGTGGTGCGGCCGTCGAGAATGAGCGCGTCCTCCGCGCCCAGCCACTCGTCCGGCGGCAGCGTGTGCTGCGGCTTGTGGAGGCACTCCGGCACGCCGTTGGCAATGTCAGGGTTGTCCTGTGGCGTATCCCACATGGGCGTCCCCGGCTCCAGCCAGACCAGCGTCCAGCCCGCGGGCTGCTGGTTGGTCAGGTTGCCCGCCGGCGGCAGGTCGGTCCACGGCTCCTCAAAGCCACCGTTGACCAGCAAATTGGTATTCTGGACGACGGCGGGGAGGAAGAGTGTGTGGTCGCCATTGCGCGGGAGGGCCGGGTTGGCGGCGGCAGCAAGGGGCAGCAGCGCCGCCAGCATCAGCAGGACGGCCGCCAGTGGGCCAGGGCGGAACAGCGACAGGCGTCGCGCGGGACGTCGATTGTAAGCAGGCATCGTTTGCCCTAGAGACCCAGCAGCTGCTTCTTCTTCGCCTCGAACTCTTCGTCGGTGACAATGCCCGCGTCGCGCAGCTCGGCAAGCTGCTTCAGCTCGGCCAGGTAGTCGGGCTGGGCGGCTGGGGCGGCGGCGGGCGCCGCAGGCGCAGCGGGTGCCGGGGCCGCAGGCGGCGCGTCCGCAGCGGGCGCGCCGGCAGCCTGGTACTGTTCAACGGCCGCCTCATCCGCCGGGGTCAGCTCTTCCTGCTCAATGCCCAGCTTCTCCATCGTCGCTTCCAGCTCGTCCGGGGTCATATCTTCCGGCTTCTTGCCGGTCGCCTGCTCAATCTTCTTGGCGCTGCTCTCGCCGATCTTGTAGGCCACGCCGCCGACCATCAAGATGGCCGCGCCTCCGATGAGCAGGCGGCCGGGCCGGAACATACGCCCACGCGGTACGGTAACTCTGCGGCGAGCGACTCGCCGTGATGTGCGGCGTGACGTACGCCGTGCTCCTCTACGTCGCATAATTGATAGCCTCACTTATTGCATGGTTGTCCAAATCAGAGGGGATTATACCACAGCCGCACCTGGCGCCTGCGCGGCAAGATGACCCCAACGACAGCGCCCACCACACGGACCGTTCCGATGTGGTGGGCGCCAGGCAGGGCACAGCGGTGCGCCTGCGTTCTCGTCACGCAGCTACTGGATGCCGGACAGACCGTTCAGGAAAGCCAGGATCGCCTCCAGCGACTCCGGGTCCAGCACCCGGTCGGGCGCATTGTAGGCCACCGCGTCGCCGGGACCCAACTCGCCCACCGGTTTCTCCTCCAGCTTCAGCACATGGTTGGCGTTGGCCGGGTAGACGAACGTCACATTGTCCCCGGCGGCCGTCTCCAGCGCCTGGCCGTCGGCCGCAGCGTCAACCTGAATATCCTTCTGGCCAATCAGCACCAGCACCGGCGCGGCCACCTGGGCCAGCTTGTCCGCCGGGTCGAAGCCCAACAGCTCGCGGCTGAACGGCAGGTTGGCCGGGGCCACCAGGCCGGCCCACGTCTGGCGCACCGCCTCCGGCAGCGCCTCATCCAGTTCGACCGGATTGCCCGCCACGAAGTCGGCCACCGCCTCTTCCCAGAGCGCCTGCAGCTCCTCACTGTTCGGCTCGGCAGCCAGCACAGCGCTGATCTGCTGGTTGATCACCGCAGAGAGCGGCCGCCCTGGTGCGCCCGTCTGCACCAGCCCGGCAAACGGTACGGCCGGGTCGGATAGCTGATAGTTGAGCGTGTGCAGCGTACCTTCGCTGTTGCCCAGCGCGTAGATGCGCTCCGTGTCTATCGCCGTCTGCTCGGTCAGGAACTGAACCGCCCCGGCCACTTCATCCCGGTGACTCTCCATGCTCAACTTGCCGGAGAGTGCCGCGAAATTGTCGGTCGCGTTGGGGCCGGTGACGCTCTTGTCAAAGCGCAGCGTGGCGTACCCTGCCCGGGTTAGCGCGTCGGCCAACAGGGCGGCGCTGCCGTTGGTGCCGGGCAGCAAGGGCGAGTTCCAGTTGCGATCAGTCGGGCCGCTGCCAGCCACAAAGACCACCGCCGGGAACGGGCCGTCCCCTTCCGGCACGGTGTAGCTGGCGGTAAGGGTCGTGTCGCCGACCGCATAGCTGACTTCCTGATTGGCGTACGGCAGCGGCTCTTGCTCCGTGACGTCGACGACCGGTGACGGTACGTCGCCGGCACGCGCCAGCGTAAAGGTACCGGTGGCGCCTCGCTGCTCAAAGTCGCCGCTGATCGAGTCACCGGCCACTGCGCCGTCGAAGACCGCCCCCACGCCGCCGATCTCAAAGTGGATCTGGTCGCCATCCAGGGCAACGGCTTCCAGGGGCAGCCCAGCCGCGCCCTGGGCGGGAATGTCGATGGTGGCCGACAGGTCGCCGCCGCTTTCGGCGAAGCTGACGAGGATGCCCAGCTCCTGGCCGGCGATGTCGATCGCCCCTTCCCATTGGCCGGGCAGCGTCGCCAGCACGGCCGGATCCGGCGCGGCCGCTTCTTCGCCCGTCGCCGGGGTGTCGCTCTCGCCAGACCGGCAAGCGGCCAGCACGAGCACAAACAATGCGAGAATACCAAACTTGCGAAACATCTTATCCATCCTTCAACGAATCGTTGTTCTTGAATCCGGCCGGTAAATGGCCCGGATCGTCCTTCCAGACTTTGTACGAATAAACCGTCACAACCACCAGCATCACCAGAATGCCGCCCATCATCACCCACAGCCACAACGTCTCATTGGCGGCGAAGGTGCTAGAAATCGTCAGCAGGCCCAGCAGAACAAACAGCCAACCGGCCAGCCGGTGCGTCTTGTTCCATGACAGATCGCTGCTCAGCGTCCACGGTGTCCGCACGCCGAACATGTAGTTGGGCCGGATCTTGCCCATGTAGTTACCCAGAACGACAAACAGCACGCCGATGCCCAGAGGAATGAGCTGGAACGCATTGGGCGCCCGCCCAAAGATGCTGGCGACCATGGCCACATACATTAAGAAGAAGAAGATCATCAGCGCAATCCACAGCGCCCGATAGGCGGGCATGGAGCGGAGGATGTTCTCGCCCTTCGGGTCCAGCCGGGGAATGGCCGCCAACAGCAGGGCGATCAACCCGGTGATGACCGGCATGAGCAGCAGGCCAACAGCCTTGCTCCCGTAGCCATCCGGCTCGAAGCTGGCGTTCCAGTGGATCGGCACCTGCGTCCCGGCCGGAATCTGCACCCAGGCCCAGGCCGCAATGGTGAACATCAGCCCCACCACAATGGCACTAAAGATGAGCAACCCTCGCACACTATTCGACTCATTCTTCATCGTTCTCTCCCAACGCAATGCCAAACATCTCCGACATCGCCATCAACGTCTGCTCCAGCACCGAGATGTTCAGCCGGTAGATAATCCGGTTGCCGTCCCGGTCGCCCTGAATGAGATCGGCCGCCTGCAAGACGTTGAAGTGGCGCGAAAGCGTCGGCTTGCTGACGTCAAAATGCTCGGCGATCTCCCCGGCCGACATATTCCGCTCGCGCAAGAGCTGCAAGATCTTGCGCCGGGTTGGGTCGGCGAGGGCTTTGTAAACGGAACGGGCCATGATGTTTCTTGCTACCTGATAGTTCCAATTCGCTATTTAGCTAAATTGCTAAATACAGGCGTAGTCTATCATGACAAAGGACCTGATGTCAAGCAAGTCAAACGGGATCTGATGGGATGATGAGTGCGGCACTGGACGCAATGACCCGGGGCATTTCAGTGTTCGAGCGACCACAGTGACTGGATTCCTTTCCGGTCTCCTGGGGTCGGCAGAGAACGCGACAAGGAATGTCGCAGCTACGTCTGACAACCGGACAAGGAATGTCGCGGTTACGTCTGACAACCCGACTACTGAAAAGCCCTTGGCAATGACCCGCCCATTGACACGACTCAATCAGCACCCTACACTTCCTCCCATGATGACCATCGGCGAACTGGCCGCCCAGGTCGGGCTGCGGACGTCGGCGCTGCGCTACTACGAAGCCCAGGGCTTGCTGGAGCCGGCCGAGCGCTCCGAGGCGGGCTACCGTCTCTACGCCCCCGACAGCGTGCGCACCGTCCAGCTTATCCAGCGCGCCCAGCGGCTGGGCTTTTCGCTGGCCGAGATCAAGACGCTGCTGGCGGCGTGGCGCTCCGGCGACATGAACGCCGACGATGTGCTGGACGTGGCCGAAGGGCGCTACCACGCCCTCGAACGACAGATCACCCAATGGCAGGTGCAGCAGCATGAGCTGGAGCTGTTCCTCCAGGACCTCCGCGCCGACATGCGGGCCGACGTGCCCGGCGCGGCGCAAAACGCGTTCAGCAGCCTCGTCGACCGCATCTGCGCCAACCCGGCGGGCGGGCTGACCGGCCAGACAGTGGGCGACTGGCTCTCCTCCACGGCCGAATGCGCCCTCAATGCCCCCGATGTGCAGCAGGCGCTCGACACGCTGCGTGGACAGCACGTCCACATCTGGGAAGAGGGCGACGCCTACTATATTCTGATCGTTAGCGACGACCCGGCAGTGGCCGAGGCGGTGGAGCAAATCGCGGCGCGGGAAGCGGCGTGCGGCCGTCATGATCAGGAGCCACCCAGCGTCACCCGCGACGACGAAGGGCAGCTACTCATCGCTCGCGGTGACAACGCCTACATCCTGGCCCGCCTCTTTTTGGCGCTCGAACAGGAAACCGCTTGACCTTCAACCGCGGTTGAAGGTGTAGAATACCGGTATGAGCACCACCACGACCGAATACCGCTTCCAGATTACCGGTATGGACTGCGCCAACTGCGCCAAAAGCGTGGAGACGGGCGTCAAGAACCTGCCCGGCGTCGAAACCGCCGCCCTCAACTTCACCACCGCCACCCTGCGCGTCAACGGCCCCGTGACGGCCGACCGCATTGTGTCCCGCGTCCGCGAACTGGGCTATGACGTGGTCGACGACGAGGATGACGCGCCTGCCGTCGCCCCACCCACCTCGCTCTGGAGCTATCTCTGGAGCCGCTGGGAAACCCGGCTGGCCCTCATCGCCGCGGTGCTCATCATTCCCGGCCTCATCTTCGAAGAGCTGCTGGGCGGGATGGTATTCAGCTCGCCCCTCTTTGACGTGATGTCGGTGCTGGCGCTGGTGTTGGCGGGCGCACCCATCGCCCGCAGCGCGTGGCGCAGTTTGCGCATCAACCACGAAATCACCATCAACTTACTCATGACCATTGCCGCCGTCGGCGCGGTCATCATCGGTGCTTACGCGGAGGCAGGGCTGGTGATGGTTCTCTTTGCCCTGGGCGAGGCACTGGAAGGGTACGCGGCCGTTCGCGCCCGCGACAGCCTGACCAGTCTGGCCACCCAGGTGCCGTCGCAGGCACTGCGTCTCTCCGCCACCGGCGAGGCGTTGGTGCCGGTGGAGCAGCTGGCCATCGGCGACCGGATCATCGTCAAGCCTGGCGATCGCATTCCGATGGACGGCGTGGTGGTCGATGGTCTGTCGGCCGTCAACCAGGCGCCCATTACCGGCGAGAGTCGCCTGGTAGAGAAAGAACCGGGCGCGGAAGTGCTGGCCAGCAGCGTCAACGGCCACGGCACGTTGCAAATCGAAGTGACCAAGCTGGCGGCCGACACGACCATCGCCCGACTCATCCAGATGGTGACCGAAGCGCAGGAGCGTCGTGCGCCCGCCCAACGCATGGTCGACCGCTTTGCCAAGGTCTATACGCCCGCGGTCATCGTCGTCGCCATTCTGGTAGCCACCATTCCACCCCTGTTTTTTGGCGAGCCATTCTGGAACCCGGCCCCCGATGTCCACGGCTGGCTCTACCGGGCGCTGGCCCTACTGGTCGTTGCCTGCCCCTGCGCGCTGGTCATCTCCACGCCCGTGACGCTCATCAGCGCCATGAGCAACGGGGCGCGGCAGGGCGTTGTTTTCAAGGGCGGTGCGTATCTGGAGACGCTCAGCCGGGTGCGCTCGCTGGCGCTGGACAAGACGGGCACGCTGACCCGCGGCCGTCCGGCGGTGGTGGCGGTCAACGCCGCCGACTGCGTCGCCAGCAGCGCCGAAGCGTGCGACGCCTGCGACGACCTGCTGGCGCTGGCCACGGCCGTCGAGCGGCGCAGCGAGCATCCACTGGCCCAGGCAGTCATGGATGAGGCTGCCGTGCGTGGGCTTGACAGTCGCTATCCGGCCGGCGATCAGGTAACGGCCGTCGCCGGGCGCGGCGTCACCGGTATGGTCGACGGCCGCCAGGTGACGATCGGCAGCCACACCTACTTCGACGAGTCGGTCGCCCACATGGCCTACTGCGCCGATATCGCCGAAGCCGACGCAATGGGCTATACGACGATGCTGGTCGGGGATGAGGGCGGCTACCGCGGCTACATCTCTGTGGCCGACACGCTGCGCGACGGCAGCGCGGAAGCGGTGGCTGAACTGCATGCACTGGGCATCGCCCCCATCGTCATGCTCACCGGCGACAACCCGGCCACAGCAGAGCGGATCGCTGCCGAAGTAGGCATCGACGAAGTGCGCGCCAACTGCCTGCCCGCCGACAAGGTGGCGGCCATCGAAACGCTGGCGGCCGAATCCGGGCCGGTGGGCATGGTGGGCGACGGCATCAACGACACCCCGGCGTTCGCCACCGCCTCGGTCGGCGTGGCCCTGGGACGCACGGCGCAGGCGCTGGAGACGGCCGATGTCGTGCTGCTCGGCGACGATCTGCGTCAGCTGCCGTTCGCCGTCCGACTGGCGCGCAAGGCGATGCGAACGGTCTGGTTCAACATCGCCCTGAGCCTGATCATCAAGTTCGCGGTCTTCCTGCTGGTGCTGGAAGGCACGGGCAGCATGTGGCTGGCGGTGCTGTCCGACGTGGGAACGTCGCTGCTGGTGACGGCCAATGGACTGCGGCTGCTGCGGGGGCCGAAGTTGGCGTTGTAGAGAAGCTTCTTGTCGAGTCCGATTCCTTCGGACGGCGCTGTCTATTTGGTTACAGATCAGACCCTTAGCAACCCCCGAAACCCCCTCCCCGAATAGAAACTCTGCGCGCCATTGTGGTAGATAAACACCTGACCATAGCGCCAATCGCCGAAGATCGCTCCACCCAATTCACGAATCTCGGCCGGCGTCACGAGCCAGCTTGATGTCGTCGTGTCGAACTCGCCCAGCTTCTGCAGCGCCCGGTACTGCGTCTCATCCAGCAGCTCCAGGCCCATCGCCGCGGCCAGATCGACCGCGTTGCCGCCGGGGTTCACGCCCTTCTTGATCCGTTCTTGCTCGCCCGCGCTGTCGTAGCAGATGCTGCGGCGGCCGTCGGGACTCTGCGCCGCGCAGTCGCAGAACAGATATTCGCCCGTTTCGGCATCATAGCCAATGACGTCCGGCTCGCCGCCGGTGGTCTCCATGGCGTTGAGCGAGGCCAGCTTTTCGGGACGCGCGGCCACTCTGGCCTGGACGTCGGACCACGCGATGCCTGAATGACGGTCCGGATGCTTCTCGAAACGCGACGCCAGCGTGGCGAAAAGGGCTTCGCCTTGTTCCAGGGATACGTCCAGGTTGAGTTCGACTTTCGGGATTGGTTTGCCGCTGCCTTTTTGGGCCATGAATTGACTCCTTGTTTCTCCACAACGCTCAATGTCTCCTCCACCATATTGCCTGACGCACAGTGTCCGCGCAAGCAGACTCATACTCGGCTGGCAGGCCGGCAGGGTTTTTCACTGTTCGAGTGGCCGTAGTGCCCGGACGCCGTTCCGGTCTTCAAAGCCGGCAGAGAAAGCGACATTGGCATGTCGCGGCTGCGTCCCATAACCCGACAACTGAAAAGCCGCGGGCAGACCAGTCAGCAACTGGTCAGCAACCCTGCCCTGTGATACCTTCCCAGCCTACCAACGAAACGATTTCCGCAGGGGTGTCATGGCTGCCGCAACCCTTCCCCCACGTGAAGAAATCCCCGTTGAACACACCTGGAACAACACCAGCGTCTTTGCCACGCCCCAAGCGTGGGCGGAGGCAGTGGCGGCCGTCCGCGCCGGGCTGGTTCGATGAGAAGCGGCCCCGATTGCACGAACACGCAGCACGTTCTCGAAAAGCATAGTCAGCCTAGTCAAGGAGAGTTGAAACAATGAAGGTCACTAACCGGCAGTTGGTCTTGTTCTTTGGCCTGACATTCGCCATATCCTGGATCCTGTGGCTGCCAGCTGTGCTGAAGTCCAATGGATTCCCGGAACTGCCCGAGATTGTGGGGCTGCCAGGTATGTTCGCGCCATTTGGCCCGGCCATAGCTGCATTCTGGCTGACCTGGCGTCAGTCCGGTCGCGAAGGAGTTGCGAACCTGTTTAGAAGAGGCTGGACGCTTGATTTCGACAAGAGGTGGCTGGTGCCCACCGTATTCCTGATGCCGCTGATTGCTCTTGTTACGATTGCGGTCTTTCAGCTAACGGGTCAGGCTATTGAATGGGAGTTTGGGCTGTCGGTGGGCGCCGTCCTCCCCACATTCCTGTTCATCTATTTTCTCAACGCCTTACCCGAAGAGTATGGCTGGCGCGGCTACGCCCTGGGCCCACTGTTGAATCGTCACAGCGCATTGGTGGCCAGCCTGCTGCTGGGATTCATTTGGGGGCTCTGGCACCTGCCCTTGCATTTTATCGAGGGCTCAGCTCAGGCGACCATTCCGGTCTATCAGTTCATTATGCAGCAGATGGTGTTGGCTATCTTCTATACCTGGCTGTTTAACAATACGCGAGGCGCCGTATCGGTTGCCATTCTGTTTCATACGATCGCCAATGTTGCCGGAGCGGCCGTGCCCTATTGGACATCCCCCGAAGGTCGCTGGACGGGATTCGCAGTTCAGGTGGCATTTGCTCTGGTCATCGTTCTGGTCTGGGGCCCACAGCATCTGAATAAAGAGCCGGCCAATCGGTATGAGCAAGCTGCTTTGCAGAAAGAAACGTAGGAGGATTACGGGACAGAAGTCACTGGCCAGCAGCCCTGCCCTGTGATACTGTTCGATCCTTGAAACCGAACCTATTTTCGCAGGAGAGCCATGGCTACCGCAACCCTTCCCCCACGTAAAGATATCTCTGTTGAACATACCTGGAACAACACCAGCGTCTTTGCCACGCCCGAAGCGTGGTCGGAGGCGATGGCGGCCGTCCTCGCTGAGCTGCCCGATGTCGCCGCCTGGCAAGGTCACCTGTCCGACGGACCGACCGAACTGGTCGACATCCTCGACGGCGTGCAGGATTACATGACCCGGGTGATGAAAGTCGCCGTCTACGCCTTTCTGACCGAGTCGGTCGACACCGCCAACCAGACCTCCATCGAACGAGTCGGGCAGGCGGGCAGCCTCTTCGGCCAGGTGGGCGGCACGCTGTCGTTCATCGAGCCGGAACTGCTGGCGATCGGCCAGGTGCAGCTCGATACGTGGCAGGCGGAAGAGCCGCGCCTGCAAACGTACGCCCATTACATCGAGAACCTGTTCCGCCGCCAGGAGCACGTCCGCTCGCCGGAGGTGGAAGAGATCCTCGGTATGCTGGCCGACCCGTTCCAGGGGGCGAGCAGCACCTTCTCCAAGCTGGCCGACAGCGACTTCGACTTTAAGTCCGCCGGCCCGAACGGCGACCTGACCGTCTCGCAGGGGACAATCGACGACCTGCTGGCCAGCCCCGACCGCGAGACGCGGCGCACGGCGTGGGAGAGCTACCACGACCAGTATCTGGCCTACAAGAACACCATCGCCAGCAATCTGGCCACGTCGATCAAGCAGAATGTCTTCGAGATGCGCGCCCGCCGCTACCCGACCACGGTGGCGATGGCCCTGCATGAGGACAACATCCCGGAAGAGGTGTTCACCAATCTGCTGGAAACATTCCAGAAGCATTGCACGGTTTGGGACAAGTACTGGCGCGTCCGTCGCCGGGCGTTGGGCGTGGACGAACTCCACACCTACGACATCTGGGCTCCCCTGACGACCGAGCGCCAGAAGATCCCGTACGAGCAGTCGGTGGAGTGGATCGCCGCCGCGCTGGAACCGCTGGGCGACCATTACACCAGCACCCTGCGGCGCGGCTGTCTGGAAGAGCGCTGGGTCGACAAGTACCCCAACAAGGGCAAGACGTCGGGGGCGTTCTCCTGGGGCACGCAGGGCACCTACCCGTTCATCGTCATGAGCTACGTCGACGACGCCTCCAGCCTGGGCACGCTGGCCCATGAGCTGGGCCATTCGATGCACTCCTATCTGAGCTGGGAGAACCAGCCGCCGGTCTACGCCAACTACTCCCTCTTCGCCGCCGAAGTCGCCTCCAACTTCAACCAGGCGATGATGCGGGCCTACCTGCTCCAGCAGGATATCGACCGCAACATCAAGATCGCCGTCATCGAAGAAGCGATGGCCAACTTCCACCGCTACTTCCTGGAGATGCCCACGCTGGCGATGTTTGAATGGGAGATGCACAAGCGCGTAGAGGCGGGCCAGGGATTGACGGCCGACAGCATGATTGAGTACCTGGCTGACCTGTTCGTGACGCCCTACGCCGACACAATGGTGCTCGACCGGCAGCGGGACGGCATCCGCTGGGCGACGTTCAGCCATATGTACGCCGACTACTACGTCTTCCAGTACGCCACCGGCATCTCCGGGGCCAACGCGCTGGCCCGACGCGTTTTGTCCGGCGAGTCAGGGGCGGCCGAAGATTATCTGGGCTTCCTGAGCGCGGGCGGCTCCCGCTACCCGCTGGAAGCGCTGGCCGACGCAGGCGTGGACCTCTCCTCACCGGAGCCGGTGGAAGCGGCGTTCGGGATGCTGGAAGATTTGGTGGACCAGCTTGATGCGTTGATCGACGAGGATTAGACAGCAGATCAGCCCTGTAGTGCAATTTGCCAAATTGCTCCGGACAGAAAAGCGGTTTGGCAAATCGTGCTACGGGGATTCGGCCGGTTCCTGGCAGTCGGCGCACAGCCCGTACAACTCCAGCAGATGCCCCTGCACCTGGAAGTCAAAGCGGCGGCCGATCGTTTCCTGCAGCGCCTCCACCACACAGTCGTCGAACTCCACCACCTGTTCGCACCCTGAACAGACAAGGTGGTGGTGGTGGCCGTCTTCCATCAGCACGTAATGGGCCGCGCCGGTGCCCTGGTAAACGGGTCGCAATACGCCCAGATTACAGAGCAAATCGAGCGTGCGGTAGACAGTCATCCGGCCCGTGCGCGGCGAGCTTTCGTGGACCAGATCTACCAACGTATCGGCCGTCACATGGCCGCCGCTCTCCACCAACGCTCGCAGGATCGCCTCACGGGCCGGAGTCAGCCGGAAGCCTTGCTGGCTCAACGCCTGTCGCAAGCTGTCGATGGGCGCGGTCATGCGGTCACCGTGGTTGGCGGTCGCTGCCGCTTGCGCCACGAAGCGGCAGCGAAGATGATGACGAAGATCAGCGTGGCCACCAGCACCACCGCCGGGCCGGAGGCGATGTTGAGGTAGTAGGAGGCGTAGACACCTGCCACGCCGGAGAAAGCCCCAATACTCGCCGCGACGACCATCATCGTCGGCAGCCGCCGGGTGACGAAGGAAGCGGCCGCCGCCGGCGTGACCAGCATGGCCAGCATCAACGCCACGCCCACTACTTGCAGCGCCACGACGATAGTGATCGCCAGCAGCACCAGCAAGAGATAGCGCAGAAACGTTGTCGGCAGCCGCAGCGTCTCGGCCAGCACCGGATCGAAGGAGATGACCAGAAACTCCTTGTAGAAGAAGTAGATGGTCACTAGCACAAACAGCCCCAGCGCGGCGGCCACAAACAGGTCGACAGTGGAGACGCCAAGCAGGTTGCCAAACAGAAAGTGGGCCAGATCGATGGTGTAGTCGCCCCGGACCGACAGCATGGCCACGCCGAGAGCGAAGAAGCCCGCAAAGATCACGCCGATGGCTGTGTCCTCCTTCAACGCCGTGCGCTGCGTCAGGAAGCCGATGCCCAGCGCGGTCAGGATGCCCATGATCAGCGCCCCCACCGCCAGCGGCCAGCCCAGCAGAAAGGCGACGACGACACCGGGCAAAATCGTGTGGGCCATCGCGTCGCCCAGAAAGGCCATGCCGCGCAGCACGATGTAGGTACCCAGAATGGAACAGACGATACCCACGATGACCGACGCAGCCAGGGCGCGTTGGATGAAGGCGAATTGCAGTGGTTCGGTCAGCCAGTCAATCATAGTGACTCACCCGTGTGCCGCGTGGTCGTGGTCGTCGCCATCGCAGCAGGAGTCGGTCAGCGCCAACGTCTCCCCTTCATGGTCGATGAGATGGAGCTGGCCACCGAACGCGGTCACCAAGTTCTGCGGCTGCAATACTTCATCCGGCGGGCCGAGGGCGACGACGCGCCGGTTGAGCAGCATGATGCGGTCGAAGCGGGCGGCCGCCAGATCGAGGTCGTGGGTAGCCAGCAGCACCGTCACCCCGTCCGCCTGAAGCTGGTCGAGGATGCCCAGAATCGCCTCTTGCGAACGCACGTCCAACCCGTTGAGCGGCTCGTCGAGCAGGAGCAGTTCCGCTTCCTGGGCCAGCGCCCGGGCCAGGAAGACGCGCTGCTGCTGGCCGCCGGACAGCTCGCCAATCTGCTTGTGGGCCAGGTCGGCCGCGCCCACTCGCTCCAGACTCTGCCGCACAATGGCCCAATCCTGCTTGCTGGGCCGCCGGAACAGCCCGATCTGCCCCACGCGCCCCATCATGACCACGTCCTCAACAGTGACGGGGAAGCTCCAGTCGATCTGGCTGCGCTGCGGCACGTAGGCGATGCAGATGTGGCCGTCCGGATCGTGGCCAAAAATGTGGACCTCGCCTTCGTCCGGCGCCAGCGTCCCGGCGATGAGCCGAAAGAGCGTGCTCTTGCCCGCCCCGTTCGGCCCGACGACGGCGATGCGCTCCGCCTGATCGACGCGCAGGGTGATATCCTCCAGTGCGTAGGCCACGCCGCTCGCCTCGCCCAGGCGGCCGTCATACGCCACGTACACATGGTCGATGTCGAGTGAGGGCTGGGCCTGCTTATGGTCGACGCCCGGCTTCACCAATCGTTGTATCGCCATGTCGTTATCCTTCGCCCAATCCGGCGACCAGCGTGGCCATGTTGACCCGCATGAGATCGATGTAGCTGCTCGCCTCGCCCCCGGCCGGCCCCAGTGCACCGCTGTAGAGCGGCAGGAGCTGCACCGTGTCGCAGTTGTCCAGCTCGGCCGCCACCGTCTGGCCCAGCCGGTCGCTGACCGTCGTTTCGGTGAAGACGGCACAGACCCCTTCCTGCTCCATCAGCCGAATGAGATCGGCCAGATCGCTGGCGGTCGGTTCGGCCGTTGTGCTGCTGGCGGGCAGAATCGTGCCCAGCACTTCGAAGCCGTAGGCGGCCGCCAGATAGCCAAAGGCGTCGTGGTTGGTGACGAGGACGCGCTTCTCGGCCGGAATGGCCGCCACTTGCTGCCGCAGCTCGGCGTCGAGCGCCGCCAGTTCGCGGTCATAGGCGTCGGCGTTGGCCCGGTAGGTAGCTGCGTTGTCCGGGTCGAGCGCGCCGAAGACGCTGGCCAGCGTCTGGCTCCAAAGCCGCACCGTCGCCACGTCCAGCCATGTGTGCGGATCGGCCGCGCCGTGGCCGTGTTCGTCTTCGCCTTCTTCGTGGTCGGCGTCGGTCTCTTCGTGGTCGTCGGCGTCGTCTCCGTCCTCATCATGGCCGGCTTCCTCGCCAAACTCGCGCGGCGTGAGCCCTGCGTTGACGGGGACGAGCGGCACGTCGCCACTGATGTTGGCCAGATCATCGACCAACCCTTCTTCCAGATCCCAACCGTTGACCAGAATGAGATCGGCCAGGGCAGCGGCCGTCAGATCGGCGGCCGCAGGCTGGTAGCTGTGCGGGTCGACGCCCGGCCCCATGAGCGTGGTCAGGTCAATCGCTTCGCCGCCTATCCGGCCGGCCACGTCACCGATGATGCTGGTGGTGGCGACGACGCGCAGAGGACGGCCGTCCAGCGCCGCCACCGGCAGCTCCGGCACAGCCAGCACCGCCAGCCCATCCAGCGCGTCCGCCGGCCCGTTGTCCGTCGTCTCCTCCGCCGCCGGTCCGGCACATGCCCCCAACAAGATAGCCGCCAGAGCGACAATCAAGAGGGATCGCCGCCCGGCCCAAAGCCACAACTTTGTCATGTTTACAACTCCACTATAATCGGTCTGTTCAGAGTCGAACTGTTCGGGATACCGCTTTACCAAATGATACAAAGTATCACTTACCAACCTTAGCATCCACCACGCGCCATGTCAAGCCAGCCCTATGATCTGTTCAGCCCCCGCTTCAAGGCCGATCCGTTCCCGACCTACGCCGCCATGCGCCGGGACGATCCGGTCTATCCCCACGCCGCGCCAGACGGCACAACGATCTGGTACATCACGCGCTATGACGATGTGATGGCTGTACTGCGGGACGACACCCACTTCACCAAGAACGCCCAGGCCGCCCAACCGGACGGTACGCCTGCGCAGCCGCGACGTGGCCTGCTTTACCAGCTCATCAATGACAACATGCTCTTCTCCGATCCGCCCGACCACACCCGGCTGCGGGCGCTGGTCAACCAGACGTTCACGCCGCGACGCATCACCGCGCTGGAAGGGCGAATCGAAACGGCCGCCCACGCGCTGATCGACACCTTCGCCCCGACCGGCGAGACGGATCTGATGACGGCCTACGCCTTGCCGCTGCCGGTGGTGGTCATCAGCGACATGCTGGGCATTCCGGCGGCCGACCGGACGAGCGTAGCCCACTGGTCGCAGGCGATCGTCGCTCCCGGCAGCCGCGGCCTGACCTTCAGCGCCCGCAAGCAGCAGGTGCGCCACTTCCTCGACTACTTGCGCGTCCTCTTCGCCGAACGGCAGGCCGCGCCGCAGGATGATCTCATCAGCGATCTGGTGTTGGCCGAAGAAGCAGGCGACCGCCTGACCGAAGCGGAGTTGTTCAGCATGGTGGCGCTTCTGATGGTCACCGGCCATGAGACGACGGTCAATCTGATTGGCAACGGGGCGCTGGCCCTGCTGCGCCATCCGCAACAGGCGGCCCGCCTGCTGGCCGAGCCGGCGCTGTGGCCGGCGGCCGTCGAGGAGATTCTGCGCTATGGCAGCCCGGTGGAAACGTCGACCGGGCGCTGGGTCAGGACGGACGTCTCCTTGCGCGGGCAGCTGCTGCGGCGTGGCGACCGGGTGCGTGTGGTGGTGGCAGCCGCCAATCGCGACCCGGCCCAGTTCGCCCAGCCGGACACGTTCGACATCGACCGCCCGGACAACAAGCATCTCGCCTTCGGTCTGGGCACCCATTACTGTCTGGGCGCACCGCTGGCCCGACAGGAGGGGATCATCGGCCTGAGCGCGCTGTGGGAGCGGCTGCCAACCTTGGCGCTGGCCACGCCCGCAGAGGCGCTGGCGTGGCGGTCGGGCGTCCTGTTTCGCGGGCTGGAGTCCTTGCCGGTGACCACCACCAGCAGTGGCCGGTGAGGCAGCGCGGCCATGATAATCCGCCCCCGAACTCGCACGGGCGGGCGGGACAACCGGCGCAGGGCGTAAACCTGAACAACCAGTTACCACCGATCGCCTCGCCCTCCCAGAGCTGCCTCCTTCATGCCGGCTGCCGAAAAGCTCTGATATAGGGGAAAATACGGACCCCCGACACCGGTCCCTATGATACAATGTAGATTGAACAGTAGGTAAATAGTCCCCAAAGTGGAGACCTATTTGGCAAAAAGCACGGACATAGAATCGACGGCAGCCCGTACCAGCCGTCACCAGACGCGCGTAGAAGACAGCGCACAGTCTGATCGGTCAAACAGCCCGGACATCAATGGCATCGCCAGCCAGGAGCACGATCGATTGGCCCTCCTGCGGAAAATCGGCCGCGACATCCTGTCCGAGCGATCGCTGCGGGCCACGGCCGATACCGCGCTGGCTTACCTGTTCGACGCGCTGCCCATCCACGAAGTATACGTCTTGCTCTACGACGAGCCTTTTGACAGCCTCTACGGTCTGATAACCAGTTGGCCGGGATTCGAAAACCCCTTTCGCGAGCCGCTCGCCGACTATGCAGAGGTACACACCCAGCTGCTGCGCGAGCGAAGCATCATTGTGCCAAACGTGCCCGCTGTGGCGGGCGAGCTGCCCGTCTTTCGCAACCTGGCCCCCTTGTGCACCTCTTTGATGGTCATCCCGCTGCAGGTGCGGGACGAATACATCGGCGCGCTGACCCTGACCACTCTGGAGCGATACGATTTCACGGACGAGGATATTGAACTGGTCCGGGAAGTGGCTGACTGGTTGGCCATTGCAGTGCGCCAGGACAACCTGCTGGTAAAGGAGCGAAGATTGCGCCGCCAGCAGGAGACGCTGCGCGAGGTGGCAGCCAGCATCACCGCCGGTCTCGATCTGGATGTCGTGCTCCGGCGCATTCTCGATCAGCTGGGCCGCGTCTTGCCGTCCGTCAGCTCGGCCGTCTTTCTGCGCCGGCCGAACGACCAGTTTGAGTTAGTCGCCTATCGCGGCATGCGCTCAGACTGGTCCGAAGTGAACAAGCTGCACGAGACGCCGCCGGCCCACTTCCTCATGATGCTGGCCGACCGGCAGCCCATTGTGCTCGACGACACGCGCCTGGATCCGGACTGGGCCACCATCGCCGGCAGCGAATATATTCGCAGTTGGCTGGGGACGCCGCTGGTCGTGGAGGATCGCGTCATCGGCATTCTGACCCTCGACCGCGACCAACCCGGCATGGTCAGCCCGGACGATGTGTCGCTGGCCATGCTCTTTGCCGACCAGGCCGCCATCGCCATTGAGAACGCCCGACTGTTTGAAGAAGAGCAGCGGTACGCGGAACGGCTGGCCCGCGAAGTACGCGAGCGAACGGGCGAACTGGAGGCGCTCTACGCCATGTCGAACGTCACCGGCGGAACGCTGGACCTCGAAGCCGTGCTGGCCCGTTCGCTGGGCATGGCCATGCCCGCTTTCGGGGCCAGTGCCGGCGCGATCCACCTGTGCGATGAGAACAACACCTTCCGGCTGGCGGCCGCTCTTCCGGCCGACTCGTCCAACCTGTGCTGGAATGACTGCCAGGAAATGACCGCCGATCACCCGGTCTTCGAGAAGGTGCTGGAGACCGACGATGCGTGGCTGGGCACGGCTGAAGAGCTGCGGGCGATGGGGATGGACGGCAGCACACAGACCTATGTCGGCGCACCCATGCGCTCCAACGGTCGTGTGATCGGCATTGTCAATCTGCTCGATTGCCAGCCGGAGCTGGTGCAGCCTGCCACCATGCCGCTCCTCTCGGCCATCAGCGACCGGATCGCCATCGCCGTCGAGAACGTCCAGCTGCGGCTGCGCACGCGGCAGACGGCCGTGCTGCAGGAGCGGGAACGTCTGGCCATGGAGCTTCACGACTCGGTTACGCAGGCGCTCTACAGCATCCTGCTCTTCTCCGAAGCGGCCCGCGAGACGGCGTTGGCCGGCAAACACGACGCGCTGCTCGACAACCTGGCCTCCACCCGGGAAGTGGCCCACCAGGCGATGGGCGAGATGCGGCTGGTGCTCTACGATTTGCGTTCCGAAACCCTCGCTCGTCTGGGGCTGGTGGAGGCGCTGGAGCAGCGGCTGGACGCGGTCGAACGGCGGGCCGGGTTGAAAGCCCGCCTGGAGCTGGAAGAGCCGGTGGAGTCGCTGCCCGCCGCCATCGAGGAGACGCTCTACCGGGCGGTGCAGGAAGCGCTCAGCAACGCCCTCCGCCACGCCCACGCGACGGAAGTGATCATTTCGCTGCGCAGCACGCCGGAGCATGTGGAGCTGCACGTGACCGATAACGGGCTTGGCCTGGATCTGGTTCAGCTGGAGGACCACGGCGGCCAGGGCCTATTGAACATGCAGCGACGCATGGCAACAGTTAACGGATGGATGACGATCAGCAAGCGGTCGACCGGCGGCACGGACATTCAGCTCTGGGCGCCGCTCAACCAACCACTGGCTGCCAACAGCTAGGCCAGCGCATTGACCCGCACAACGGAGCGTACTATGACCAGTACATCACCCATCCGACTGCTGATTGTCGATGACCACGATATCGTTCGCGAAGGGCTGGTGGCGATGCTGGCGGGCAAGCCGGGCATTGAGATCGTGGCCCAGGCGGCCGACGGCTATGAAGCGGTTGAACTGGCGGCGCGGGTCACGCCGGACGTCATCCTGATGGATGTCAAGATGCCCAAGATGGATGGCGTCGAGGCTGCACGGCGCATTGTGGCGGAGAATCCGAAGGCGCGCATTCTGATGCTGTCCAGCTTTACCAACGACGCGCTGATTGTAGAATCGATTCAGGTCGGCGCGCAGGGGTACATACTGAAGAACGATAGTGTCGACGAGCTGGTGACGGCCATTCGACAGATCCACAACGGCGCCGTCCCGTCCAACACCATCGTAGCCCAAACTCTGATGCGACGTCTTCAGCAGACGGAAGAGAAAGAAAAAAGCGCGCCCGATCATAAGAATCTGACCGAGCGCGAACTGGAAGTCATTTCTCTGCTGGCCGGCGGCGGCTCCAACGCTTCAATCGCCAGGGAGCTGAACATCAGCGAGCGCACCGTCGGCACCCACATCAGCAATGCCATTCGCAAGCTGGGCCTGAGCAACCGGACGCAGCTGGTCCTCTACGCCCTGCGCAATGGTCTCGCCACGCTCGGTCCCAAGGACGACGACGAGGACTAGGGCTCGATGTAGTAGCCCATGCCCAGCAGACCGGGACCGGTATGGACGCCGATCACCGGGCTGAGTTCGCTCATGATCAGCTCGTCAGGATGGAACGTCTGCTCCAACTGGGCCACCAGCGCTTCACCGCCCGCCAGGTTGGCGGAGTGGATGACCCCGGCATGGACGCCCGACCGGCCCGCCATCTCTTCCTCGGCAATGCCGAACATATGCTGGACGGCCTTGTTCTTGGTCCGCACCGAAGCCAGCGGCTCGATGCGCCCTTCCTTGATCTCCAGCAGCGGTTTGATGGACAGCACTGACCCGACCAGACGCTGCGCGCCGCCAATACGGCCGCCCTTGTGCAGATAGTCGAGCGTATCGACCACAAACATCACCCGCATGTGGGGGGCCAGCGTGCGGACGAGCTCGGCGATCTCGGTGTAGCTCTGGCCTTCATCTCTGGCGCGGGCGGCGGCCAACGTTAACAGCCCCAGCCCCAGCGAAACCGAGCGGGTGTCGACAACCTCAATCGGGTAGTCGTCCATCATCCCGGCCCCGGCGTAGGCCGACTGGTAGGTGCCGCTGAGATACTCCGACAGGAAAATGCCGGTGATACTGTCTGCCGTTTCAGCTACCTTCTGGAAGTATTCCAGAAACTCGCCCGGCGACGGTTGGGACGTCGTCGGGATCTCTTGCTTGGGGTCCAGACGCTCATAGAACGTCTCTGTCGTAATATCGACCCCATCACGCAGGGTTTGTCCGGCCCAATTGATGTTCTGGGGGATCACATGAATGTTGTATTCGGCCGCCATTTCCGGCGTCAGATTACAGGTACTATCGGTAACGATAGCGACTTTTGCTTTAGACATCTTCCCGTATTCTCCTTGGCGCTTTGGGGCGCGGTCTTCAAGGTTCAAAAATAGTAGGGCAAAGCTGCTCCGAGGTTGCGGGAAATTGTATGAGACGCTGCTCAAAAGGTCAAAATAGAGGCCCCTTTTGCCCTTCGCCACAGGATACGCCAAAGTAACGAGTAGAATTACTCATACAATTACGTGGAATACATAGGTCTTTTGTCCCCCACACTATTCAAACAATCCCGGCTTCATGGTAAGATGTAGGTGGCTTACGAAAGGGGGACTATCTGAGATAGTCGGTGGTGCTCTAGTCGAAGAAGTCCGGCAACCAGTTTGCCGGGCTTTTGTTTTGCCTGCATGGGTCTGCGACGCGCTGGTTGGCCGCACCCATACCTCGCCGCCGGTCGTTCCCTGCTCCTGGGCTGCCGGCTTCGCGCCGCTCTTTGGAACCCCCTCTATCTGCATCAGGGCAATCGCATATAGATTCGCTATGGAATGAATTCACACAGCTAGCGAGAAAGTGCGATAAATCGCACTGGGAATGATCGCCAAGGTTACCCATAACCCCTCAATGAATGGGTCAGCTTAACCTGATGAATCAGGTTTGCTCGTTAGCTATCCGGTTTGAACCGGCAGCTTTGAGGTTGCGATTGCCCTGCTATCTGCATGAGCATCCATTGCCGCGCAACCAACGACGGGCATATAATCAGAGCGTTGTGAATCGCATCACCTATATCGGTCACGCTACGCTGTGCCTGGAACTTGATGGACTTCGAATCCTGACCGATCCCCTGCTCATGCGTCGGGTCACCCACCTGTTCCGCATTACGCCCCGCCCCAACGTCAAGGGCGGTCGGGTCGATGCCATCCTGATTTCCCACCTGCATGGCGATCATGTCCACCTGCCGTCGCTGCGTCGTTTGGGTCATGATGTGCCGATCATCGCCCCGCGCGGCGCGGCGGCCTTCTTCGCCAGGAAAGGGTTCAACAACGTGACTGAGATGAGCGCCGGAGAGACGATCCATCTGAATGGTGTGGCAATCGAGGCGACGCGGGCCGACCACGGCGGGCGGCCGTTTCCCCTGCGTCCCGACACGGTGGCACTGGGCTACCGCATTCTGGCCAGCCACCAGGTCTACTTCGCCGGGGACACCGACCTGTTCGAGGATATGGCCGCCATCGGCGAGAAGGTCGACGTGGCGCTGCTGCCCGTCTGGGGCTATGGGCCGACGCTGGGACCCGGCCACCTCGATCCATACCGCGCCGCGGCGGCTTTACAGCTGCTCCAGCCGAAAGTGGCCGTCCCCATCCATTGGGGAACCTACTTCCCTGCCGGGCTGCACCAGGTCGTGCCCCATTATCTGGACAGGCCACCGCGCGAGTTTGTGGCCCACGCCACCCATCTGGCCCCTGCCGTTCGCACACCCATTCTGGAGCCGGGCCAAACATTGACGTTAACCGAAAAAGATCGCTACAATCATGATGGTGACGCCGCTGCAGCAGAGGCTGCCGGCCCCCCTCATCCACTTGCAGTCCAACCTACTCTGGAGTAACCCATGGCCAAAGAAGAAAAAGACCTGATCAGCATCATCTTCGACTCGACCTCAGGCGCTGCGGCAGCGCTCGCATCCATGCACGATATGGAACAAGGCGCCTACAAGCATATTGATGATACAGCCGTCGTCGTCAAGGACGAGGACGGCAAGACCCACGTCAACAATGAGGTCTCGCGCGGGGCCATGGCGGCGGGAAAGCTGGGCGGTGGCGGCGGGCTGTTGGCCGGCTTCCTGCTGGGCGGTCCGATCGGCGGGCTGGCGGTGGGCCTGATTGGCGGCGGGCTGGCGGCCAGGTTCGGCCACATGGGCATCGACAAGAAGTTCATTGAACAGGTCGAGGCCGACATGGCGCCTGGCAGCTCGGCGCTCTTCCTGCTCTCTCGCGCCGACTCCCGCGACATGATCATCGCCTCACTGGCCCCTTTCGAGGGAACGATCTACCACACCAACCTGCCTCCGGAGGCGGAAGCGCAGTTGGCCGAATATCTGGAGTAGTTTACTCAGCCCGGCGGCGGCCCGCGGCGACGAGCATCTTGGTCGTCTGCTGCGGGTCGGCGCTTTTCACCAGCGTTTCGCCGACCAGCATGGCGTCGACGCCGCTGTCGGCCATAACCTGCACATCGGCGGCCGTCTTCAGGCCGCTTTCCCCCACCACAGCGATCTCCGCCGGAATAAGGCTGCGCAGCCGCGCGGTGTTGGCAAAGTCAACCTCAAACGTTTGCAGGTTGCGGTTGTTGACGCCGATGACCCGCGGCCCCAGCGGCAGCACACGCTCGACCTCTTCGGCGGTATGCACCTCCACCAGCGCGGTCATCCCCAGCTTGCCGGTCAGCGCCATCAGCGCCGCCATGTCGCTGTTGCCCAGCACCGCCGCGATGAGCAGCACGGCGTCCGCCCCGGCGGCCCGCGCCTCATAGACTTGATACGGGTCGAAGATGAAATCCTTGCGCAGCACCGGAATCTTGACCACTTCACGCACATCTCTCAAGTCGGCCAGCGATCCCTGGAAGTGCCGACTGTCGGTCAACACCGAGATGGCGTGCGCCCCGGCTTTCTCATAGGTGCGGGCCAGCCGGGCGGCGTCATAGTCGCGGACCATCAACCCCTTGCTGGGCGACGCTTTCTTGCACTCGGCAATGAGCGAGACGCCTGACAGCTTGAGCGCCGCATAAAAGTCGCGCGGCGGCGGGGCCAGCATGACCAGCGCCCGCAGGTCGGCCAGCGGCACGTCCTGCATCGTCTTGGGCAGCTGTTCGCGCTGGTGGCGCATGATCTCGTCCAGTATTTCACCGCGTCGCTTTGCCTGGTTGGGTACGCTCATCGTTATTGCCCCGCATTCGCCAGTACGACCGGCAGATTCAAAAGAAACGCCTCGGGTGGCGGTGACTGTTCGAGTTCAAACGCGCCGCTATCACACGCGCTGCCCTGGGGCCGGGTGACGCCGCGCTGGTCGGTCGCCGGGCAGTCGTTGGGCGCGTTGAACGTCACGCCGTCGATGGCCGGGCTGCCGGGCAGCAGGGCGTGGGTGGCCGTCGAACCGCCGTTATCTGCCAGTGGGCCGAGCAGTGGGTCCGTATTGCTGAGCGAGCCGTTCTCGGACCCCCAGCCGCAGCTCTCGCCGCTGTCGATATTGTTGCCGCCGTTGATGATCCCCAACACACAATTGGCGTCGCCATTCTGGTCAAGGATCGAGTTGCGCACGACGATCGACCCTTCAAAGTTGAAGACGCCGCCGTCCTGCACCGTGGCGTCGTTGAACGTGACCGTGCTGTTCAGGACGGTCATGGAACCCGCGAACTGGTACAGGCCGGGGCCGACAGCGCCTGTATTCCCGGATACCGTACTGTTCCGCACAGTCACCGTGCCGCCGTTGTTGTAGACGGCAGCGCCAGTTGTGGCCCGGTTTTCGAGGATCACACTGGCGTCGATCAGCGTTGTTCCACCCTCGTTGTATAGGCCGCCGCCCGCGCTCGTGGCTGAATTGCCATGCATGTTGGTGCGGTTGACGGCCACCAGATTCAGCACCCGGTGCCAGGCATCGCCGCTGTGCGTGGTGTCGCGGCCTGAGCCGTCAATGGTCACGTCATTGCCGACGGTCAGCGACTCCCGCAAGGTGATCATGCCGTCCACGGCGAAGGTGGTGGTATTCTCGTCCGGATTGCCATTGACGAACACAAGGCTTTTCCTCACAGTCACCGTGCCGCCGTTGTTGTGGACGGCTGCTCCAGTTGTGGCCCGGTTCTCGAAGAGCTGGCTGGTGTCGATCACCGCTGTTCCGCCCTCGTTGTAGAGGCCGCCGCCCGCGCCCATGGCTGAATTGCCACGCATGCCGGAGCGGTTGACGGTGACTGCGCCACCGGCATTGTAGATACTCGCCCCATCGCTGGAGGCCTGGTTCCCCTGAAACGTCACGAAGGTGACGATCAGTTCTCCGCCGTTGTTGTGGATGCCTCCTCCGTTATCGGCTGCTCCGTTCACAATCCACAGCGAACGAATGTCCAGCACGGGTATGGTGTCGCCGGCCACCAGATTCAGCACCCGGTGTTGGCCGTCGCCATCGATCGTGATGTCGCGGCCCGTGCCGTCGATTATCACGTCGTTGCCGACGGTCAGCGACTCCTGCAAGGTGATCACGCCGTCCACGGCAAAGGTGATGGTGTTCGCGTCCGGATTGCTGTTGGCGAACACAATCGCCTCTCGAAGGGTGCAGTCGGCCAGACCGGGAATGAGAGGTTCGCAGGCGCCATCATCCTTATCGGCCAGAGTGTTGACGACAAGATTGGGGCCTGGCTGCGGATTGACATACTCCACCGCCCCCATGTCGCAAGCGTCGCCTTGCGGACGAGGTACGCCGCGCTGGTCGGCCGCCGGGCAGTCGTTGGGCGTGTTGAACGTCACGCCATCGATGGCCGGGCTGCCGGGCAGCAAGGCATGGGTCTGTGTCGGGCCGCCGTTGTCTGCCAGTGGGCCGAGCTGCGGATTCGTGTCGCTCAGCGAGCCGTTCTGCGAGCCCCAGCCACACGATGTGCCATCCTCGATGTTATTGCCGCCGTTGACGATTGACCCACCGCAATTCTCACTCGAATTTGCGGCGACAACACTATTTTTCAGGGTTAACGTGCCATCCGGGCTATCAATCCATACCCCAACAGCGTCACTGGCAGAATTGAGCGTGATCGTGCTGTTGACCACCGTCATACTACCACCAAACAGAAAAAGTCCCCCTCCACCACCAGGCGCGATATTACCGGAGAGAGTGCTGTTGGTCACTACCGATGTACCAACATTCTGGTAGAGTCCAGCGCCTACAACGCTGGAGTTCTTGGCGAAAGTACTATCGACAATCGTCACCATGCCATTATCGTTGAGCAGACCTGCCCCTCCCACTGAGGCAACGTTGTCAGCAAAGGTGCTGCGCTCAATAGTCACAGCACCACCAAGAGTATAGACTCCGCCACCAAATGATGTCGATACATTTCCTGAGAAAAGGCTATCGAGAACAATCAATTCTCCACCATTATTGAAAATGCCAGCGCCAGTTTGAGCTGCGCCTTCAATGATCGCCAGCGACCGGATCTCCAGAACCGGGATGGTGTCGCCGGCAACCAGATGAATCACCCGGTGCTGGCCATTGCCACTGATCGAGATATCACGCCCGGTGGCATCGATCGTCAGGTCATTGCCCACGGTCAGCGTATCCTCAAGGATGATGGTCCCGTCAAAGGCAAAGGTGATGGTGTTGGCGTCGGGGTTGCCGTTGGCTTCGATGAGCGCATCGCGCAGCGTACAGCTGCCCGGATCGCACGACCCGTCACCGGCATCGCCCAATGTATCGACGACCAACTCGCCGGCGCCGGCAGCAAACGGAACCGGAGTGCTGACCACGACCAGCAGGAAAGCCACGAGCACGACAGACCACCATCCTCTCGCTGACATAAGATATCTCCTTTGTTGTTGAACCATCACTCAGTCACGGACCATCAACCCTTTGCTGGGCGACGCTTTCTTGCACTCGGCAATCAGCGAGACACCGGACAGCTTCAGCGCGGCGTAGAAGTCCCGCGGCGGCGGCCGGCTCGTACACGACAACCGGGTACGACGCCGCGCTGATGGCGCATGATTTCGGCCAGAATCTCGCCCCGTTGTTTAGCGGTCTTGGCTACGCTCATTCTTGTCCCGCATTGGCCACCACAACAGGCAGGTTCAGAGTGAACACTTCCGGCGGCGGCGGTGGCGGTGGTGGCGGTGGTCGGTCGGCGCCTGTTCAAGCTCAAACGCTCCAATGTCACACGCGCTGCCCTGGGGCCGGGTGACGCCGCGCTGGTCAGTCGCCGGGCAGTCGTTGGGCGCGTTGAACGTCACGCCATCGATGGCCGGGCTGCCGGGCAGCAGCGCGTGGGTGAGCGTCGGGCCGCCATTGTCGGCCAGTGGGCCGAGCAGCGGGTCCGTATTGCTGAGCGAGCCGTTCTCGGACCCCCAGCCGCACGATGTGCCATTCTCGATGTTATTACCACCGTTGACGACTGACCCACCGCAATTCCCGCCTCCCACGTTGTCGGCGACAATCGTGTTTGTCAGGGTCAACGTGCCATCCGGGCTATTGTTCCATACCCCGACCCCTCTAGCGGTGTTGTCAAAATTGCGCGCGATCGTGCTGTTGACCACCGTCACATTACCATCAAACAGATAGAGTCCCGCACCACTACCACCACGCTCCCCGTCGTTTTCGGAGAAAGTGCTGTTGGTCACCACCGATGTGCCGCCGGATTGGTAAAGTCCAGAGCCTAGAACACTGATGTTCTTGTCGAAGGTGCTGTCGACAATCGTCACTGTGCCGTTATCGTTGAATAGACCTGCCCCTCCCAGGTCCGCCCCGTTGTCAGTAAAGGTAGTGCGCTCAATAGTCACGGCACCGCCACGATTGTAGACCCCGCCACCAGATTCCGACCAATTACTTAAGAGAAGGCTGTCGAGAACAATCAATTCTCCGCCATCATTATAGATACCAGCGCCAGTGACAGCATCCCCGTTGCTGAGCGTCAGCGACCGGATCTCCAGAACCGGGATGGTGTCGCCGGCAACCAGGCGAATCACCTGGTGAAGGTCTTTGCCACTGACCGTTATATCACGCCCGGTCGCATCGATTGTCAGGTCATTGCCCACGGTAAGCGAATCCTCCAGGATGATCATTCCGTCAAGGGCAAAGGTGATGGTGTTCGCGTCCGGATTGCTGTTGGCGAACACAATCGCCTCTCGAAGGGTGCAGTCGGCCAGACCGGGAATGAGAGGTTCGCAGGCGCCATCATCCTTATCGGCCAGAGTGTTGACGACAAGATTGGGGCCTGGCTGCGGATTGACATACTCCACCGCCCCCATGTCGCAAGCGTCGCCTTGCGGCCGGGGCACGTCGCGCTGGTCGGCCGCCGGGCAGTCGTTGGGCGTGTTGAACGTCACGCCATCGATGGCCGGGCTGCCGGGCTGCAAGGCATGGGTCTGTGTCGGGCCACCGTTGTCGGCCAGCGGGCCGAGCTGCGGATTCGTGTCGCTCAGCGAGCCGTTCTGTGAGCCCCAGCCGCACGATATGCCATCCTCGATGTTATTGCCGCCGTTGACGATTGACCCACCGCAATTCTCGCTCGAATTTGCGGCGACAATCGTGTTTGTGAGGGTCAACGTGCTATCCAGGCCATCACTCTTCCTTATCCCGGCTGCTTCAAGGCTAAAATTGAGCGTGATCGTACTGTTGACTACCGTCATACTGCCACCATGCAGATGGAGTCCCCCACTATGTAACGCGGCGTTACTGGAGAAAGTGCTGTTGGTCACTACCGTTGTGCCGTCAGACTGGTAGAGTCCCCCACCCACGCCAACATCGCTGGAATTCCTGGCGATGGTGCTGTCGACAACTGTCAATGTGCCGCCCCCATTGTATAAACCTCCCCCTGAGCCTTCCGTCTTGTTGTCACTAAAGGTGCTCCGCTCGATATTCACGGCACCGCCATTGTTGTAGACTCCGGCGCCCGAAAAATCTGAGTAATTGCTCGAGAAAAGGCTATCGAGAAGAATCAATTCTCCCCCATCATTCAGAACCCCTCCGCCACTCTGGGCAGACCCCTCGATAATTGCCAGCGACCGGATCTCCAAAATCGGGATGGTGTCGCCGGCAACCAGATGAATCACCTGGTGCTGGTCATTGCCACTGATCGTGACATCACGCCCGGTGGCATCGATCGTCAGGTCATTGCCCACGGTCAGCGAATCCTCAAGGATGATTGTTCCGTCAAGGGCAAAGGTGATGGTGTTCGCGTCCGGGTTGCCGTTGGCTTCGATGAGCGCATCGCGCAGCGTGCAGCTGCCCGGATCGCACGACCCGTCACCGGCATCGCCCAATGTATCGACGACCAACTCGCCGGCGCTGGCAGCAAACGGAACCAGAGTGCCGACAACGACCAGCAGGAACGCCACGAGCACGACAGACCACCATCCTCTCGCTGACATAAGCTATCTCCTCTGTTGTTGAACCATCACTCAGTTGCCATCCCGCCGCCCGGCTGGGGGGATGCCGGACCATCAGGCCATGGAAGCACCGCCACCCTGGGCATCCCAGAGCGACTCTAGCGGCAGCAACCGCAAGCCAATCATAGCACAGGCCGGGCGCAGTCAGATAATCTAGCCCGCCGCAAAGCTCTGCGTCCTGGCAATCCAGCCGTCCAACGTGCGCTCGGCCGCGCCGCTGTCGATTGCCTGGCGAGCGGCCGCCAGCCCTGCCGCCCAATCATCGGCCGACAGCCCCAGCACGGCGGCCGCATTGAGCAGCACGATATCGCGGCGCGGGCCGCTGTCGCTGCCGTCCAGGATGCCGCGCGTGATGGCTGCGTTCTCCTCCGGCGTGCCGCCCGCCAGATCGTCAATCGTCGCCCGCGGCAGACCCAGCGTTTCCGGGTCCAGCTCGTAGGTGGTCACCTGCCCATCGCGCAAGGCGCTGACCTGGTTGGGGCCGGTGGTGGAGAGTTCGTCCAGCCCGTCCGCGCCGTGGACGACGTAGGCTGCTTCGCTGCCCAGCGTGCCCAGCACGGTGGCCATCGGCGCGGTGAGGGACGGGTCGTAGACGCCGATCAGCTGGTGGGTGGCCCCGGCGGGGTTGGTCAGCGGGCCGAGAACGTTGAAGATCGTCCGCTGGGCCAGCTCGCGGCGCGGCCCGATGGCGAAGCGCATGGCCGGATGGTGGTTGACGGCGTAGAGGAAGCCGATGCCCACGTCGTCGATGCATGCGGCTACCTGCGCGGGGGTCAGGTCGAGATTGCCGCCCAGCGCCAGCAGCACATCGGCCGACCCGGAGCGGCTGCTGGCGGCCCGGTTGCCGTGCTTGGCCACCTTCAGCCCGCCCGCCGCCACGACGAACGCGGCCGTCGTCGAGATGTTGAACGTGTGCTTGCCGTCGCCGCCCGTGCCGCAGGTGTCGACGAGCATGTCGTCGCTGCCCACCGTGACGTCGACACCGATGACATGATTGCGCATGGAGTAGGCGCTGCCGGCGATTTCGTCGGCCGTTTCCCCCTTCATGCGCAGCGCGGTCAGATAGCCGCCGATCTGGGCCGGGGTCGCTTCGCCCCCCATAATCGCGTCCATCGCCGCGGCCGCTTCGTCAAAGGTCAGATCGCCGCCGTTGATGACGGTCCCAATTGCTGTCTTCAATGCCATCTTAGTCGCTTCCTTGCGTGTCGGGGGCGCCGTCGAACTGGCCCTCCGCCTGGGCGACGAGCAGCAGCTCGCGCATATGGGCCGCCAGCTCAGTGGAGGCGCGTTCGACAATGTCGGTGTTCACCCACACCTGCTCCAGCCCGATGCCGTTGTAGCCGCCAGGTGTGGCCGTCGTTGAGGGTGTTGTGGATGAGCGGCATGAGCCGGTCGAGCGCGTTGGCAAAGCGGGCCTCGGCCGTCTGCCGCGCTTCGAACTCGGTCCAGAGCGCATGGAGTTCGGCCGCCTGGTCGTCGGGCAGCAGGCCGAATAGATGGTCGGCCGCCCGCTGCTCCCGCTCGGCCTTGTCCTGGCGGCCCGCGTCGTCGTAGTAGAACGTATCGCCCGCGTCGATCTCCACGATGTCGTGGACCAGCAGCATCTGCAGCACGCGCAGCAGCGCAACCGGCTCGTCGCTGTGCTCGGCCAGCACCATCGCCGCCAGCGCCAGATGCCAGCTGTGTTCGGCCGAATTCTCGTGCCGGCTGCCGTCGGCGATCAGCGTCCGGCGCAGCACGGTCTTCAGCCGGTCGATCTCGATGATGAAGGCCATCTGCTGGGCCAGTCGGTCGGTGGTCATGGGTGGTATCCCTCGTTCGGCCGTTGGTCGGCCGTCGTGGGATTATACTTCAGCCGCCAGATGGCTCAAGCGGTAGCGTCAGAACGCAGGTCATAGGGACGGATCAGAAGATCAGACAGCGGGATTGGCTCAGCTTTGGCGGCTGCGAATCATCGCCTGCGGCGATTCGAGACCGTGCTGCTCCAGAAGCGCTTCATCGGCCAATAATGCAGCGGTAGCGCCGTCAGCGACTATCCTACCCTCGTCCATAACGACCGTCCGAGGAAACAGTTCATCGACCAGCCACATGTCATGGGTGGCGACGAGCATCGTCTGCGGCAACGCTGCGAGCAACTCCATTAACTGGCGGCGGCCGCGCGGATCCAGGCCCGCGGTCGGCTCGTCGAGAACCATCAGCTGCGGATCCATCGACAGAACGGTGGCGATGGCCACACGCTTCTTCTGGCCCAGACTGAGATGATGGGAAAGGCGGTCTTCGAAGCCCCCCATGCCGACCTGCTCCAGTGCCCAGGCAACCCGCTCGCGCACTACTGCTTCCGGCAGACCGAGATGCAGCGGTCCGAAGGCGACATCTTCCATCACGGTCGGTGAGAAAAGCTGATCGTCCGGGTTTTGGAAGACAAGGCCCACCAGGGCGCGAATACGGGGCAGATGTTCTTTACTGAGCGACAGACCCGCTATCCGTACAGGCGCGTTCGCGTCGCCCAGAATGCCGTTCAGATGCAGCATCAGTGTGCTCTTGCCGGCTCCATTCGGGCCGACCAGTGCCGCCTTCTCGCCTTCTCTCAGATGAAGGCTAACGTCCTTCAGAGCGGCGAAGCCGTCCGGGTAAGAGTAGCTCAGGCGATCAACGACCACCACCGGCGTTTCCGCCGCAGGCTGCGGACCATTAGGCGAGGATTGTGAGTGGACAACAGGCACGAAGCTCCCTCAGAGGCGGGCCAGCAACTGCAAACCAAGGGCAGTAAGCAGCGCCAGCGCCAGAAACACCCAGTCACGGCCCGTCATGACATGGGGCTGCATGGTTAGCATCTCGCCCCGATAGCCTCGGGAGAGCATCGCGTTGTAGACGCGGTCGCTCCGATCCAGGCTGCGGACAAAGAGCTGACCGGCCATATGCCCTGCTATAGTTGCTCGCCACAATAGGCTGCCACCGCCGTCCAGCTCCGGTGACAGGGCGCTGCGAGCCGAGCGCGCCCGCAGCAGCCGGGACGTTTCGTCTGCCAATACGAACAGGTACCGGTACATGAAGGCAATGATAGCGACAAGGACAGCCGGCATATGCAGGTGGCGCAGAGCATGGAGGATATCGGGAAAGCGTGTGGCCGCTGTCAGCAGGACGGCCGCCTGAATGGACAGCAGACTGCGTACGACGATGCTGCCAAACCGCTCCAGGCCGGCGTTACTGATCGACAGACCAAACGGACCACTCCAAACCGGCACGCCCGGCACAGTGAATAGCAGGGTGACGGCCGCCAGCAAGAACGGCAGCCCGACCAGTGACCGTCGTATGACCAGACCGGGCGAGAGCCGAGCCGCCAGCGCGCCAAGCAAAATCAGAACGAAAGCCAACCCGTACACCCACCAGGCACCATCCGGCAAGAGGGTTAAGGAGACGATGAAGGCAATTGTTCCCAGAACCTTCACTCGCGGGTCAAGGCTGTGGACGGCGCTGGTCCGGACCTCATAGCGATCAAAGGTATTGACGTGCACTACAGCATCCCTTGCTGGTCAGTCCGCCGCCGCAGCCAGCGCAACAGCAAGACCGTCAGCCCGGCGACCATCAATACGCCAATGACCCCGGCCAAAATGGTAGAGAGATTCGTCTCGCCAAGGAAAGGAATAGTGTAGTCGGGCAGAAGTTCATAAGGGGCGTTTTCGGCCGCACCCAGAAAGCCTGCGCTCTCCGCCACCCATTCCAGTCCGTCCGGATAGCCGGACGCAAAAGGCGCAAACAGGACGACAAGCATAGCAAGAGTGAGACCCGCCACAACCCAACCACCCGCACCGGCACCATTGCCTTCGCCAAGCAGTTCCGGACGCACCGCGCGGATAAACGCCAGAGCAGCCACGGTGATCAGCGCTTCGCCTAACCCAATCAGGGCATGAACACCAAGCATAGCCGGCAGCACCACCTGCAACGCGCTTGTGCCACTGAACGCCAGAAGCAGGCTGGTGAGCAAAGCGGCCGCCATGACCGATAGCCAGGCAGCCACGCCGGCGGTGACCAGCCGGACGCTGTCGCTGCGGCCGCGTGAGAGACCGTAAACAAAGTAGGCCACGAAACCAGGCACCACCGCCATGACGAGGAGGTTGGCGCCCATGACCACCAGCCCGCCGTCCTGAAAGAGAAGCGCCTGTACGGCGATGACGGCCGTCATGGCCAGAACGCCCAGCCACGGCCCCAGGACGATGAACGCCAATGCCGCGCCCACGAAATGGCCTGACGTCCCACCCGCCACTGGAAAGTTAATCATCTGAGCCGCAAAGATGAAGGCGGCCATGATACCCGCCAACGGTACGAGCCGTTCGTCAAACGCCTGTCTGGTGTGCGCCAGCGCCAATCCAAGTACCAGGAGCGCCAGCACCCAACAAACAAGCGCGACGAACAGGTTGAGAAATCCATCGGGTATGTGTAGAAGAATAGTGGCTGGTGTTACCATGTAAACACCTCCTATAGCGATGCCTGGCGGTCCTGTCGGCTGGCGGCGCAGACGCGACAGAGACCCTGTACGCTAAGGCCCGTGTTGCTCATGACAAAGTCGTGTTGGGCAACGAGTCGCTGCATCAGGTCACTGACAAGGTCCGTATGGACATGTTCAACGTGTCCACATTGCCCACAGATAAGATGGGCATGTGGCTGTGCCTGGACCGGTGCAATTTCGTACACGCTCACGCCATCGACCGTAACCGCGCTTACAAGTTCCATCTCTTTCAGGAGCGTCAGCGTACGATAGACCGTGGAGCGATCGATGGCGGGGGCGACTGCCTGAACCCGGTCGCTCAGGTCGGCGACCGAGACATGCCCGCCCAACGCGCACAGCGTGTCCAGCACCAGCTGGCGCTGCGGGGTCAGGCGGCCGCCTTGATCACGGATACGAGCGGCAAAATCAAGAGCGTCGTGAGACATAAGTACTCGCTTATTGCAACTGAGCTGCAATTACAAATCAATTGTAATAGCTGGCGAGACGAAGTCAAGGAGTCAAGAGAGTCGATAGCAGAAGGTCAGGTAGGCGGGAGCGACTGGTCGCCCCGCGCGCCCCATTCGTCAATATAGTCCAGCGATTGGTGGCGAAAGTAGGTGTTGTACAGCTCGGCGTAGTGACCGCCGGCGGCCATCAGCTCGTCGTGGTGGCCTTCTTCGATGATGCGCCCGTCTTTCATAACGATGATCCGGTCGGCCGATTTGACCGTGAACAGCCGGTGGGCGATGACAATCGCTGTGCGGTCGCGCATCAGGTCTTCCAGCCCTTCCTGAATCTGCGCTTCGGTGAACGGATCGACGCTGGCGGTGGCTTCGTCGAGGATGAAGATAGCCGGGTCTTTCAGCACCACGCGGGCCAACGCGACCAGCTGCCGCTGGCCCATGGACAGGCTGCCGCCCCGCTCGCCCACATCTGTCTCAAGTCCGCGCGGCAGGGCGTTGAGCCAGTCGCCTCTACTGATCGCCTCAGCCGCCCGGCGCACTTCTTCGTCGCTCGCCTCAGGACGGCCGTACTTGATGTTGTCGGCCACCGTGCCGCCGAACAGGAACGGCTCCTGCGGCACCGCGCCAAGCTGTAGTCGATACTCGCCCAGGTCCAGCCGCCGGATGTCGCGGTTGTCGATCAACAGATCGCCGTCCTGGTACTCGTAATAGCGGGCGACCAGCTTGGCGATGCTGCTCTTGCCCGCGCCCGTGTGGCCGACCAGCGCCACCGTCTCCCCCGGCCGAATGTGGAGTGAGAAGTCAGGCAGCACCACTTCCCGGTCGGTGTAGCTGAAGCGCATGTGACGGAACTCGATCTCGCCAAACGTGGGCGGCGCGTCCGGGTCGATGCGCGCATCGATTGCCTGCGCATCGGGACGCGGGCCAACCGGTTCGGTGGCCAGCTGCTGCACCTTCGGTTCGCGGTCGATGAGGGCGAAGACGCGCTCGGCGGCCGCCAGCCCGTCCTGGAACTGGCTCCAGAAGGAGGCGATGTTAGTCAGCGGGAACCAGAAGAAGCCGACCGCCTGCATGAACAGGTACCAGTCGCCGGGCGTAATGCCCAGCGGGCCGCGCGTGGCCAGACCACCGGCGTAGATAAGGATGGCCGTGCCCACCCCGGCGGCCATGCCCAGGAACGGGAAGATCGACGACAGAACCATCCCCCGCTGCAAGCCGACCCGGTACCCCTGCCAGTTGTTGGCGTCGAAGGTGTTGTAGATGGCCCGCTCCTGCCGGTACCCCTTGGCGACGAGAATACCGCTGATCGACTCCTGGATCTGGGCGTTGATGACGGCCGTCACGCGGCGGGCGTTCTGCGTCACGCGGCGAGCCAGCTTGCGGAAGCTCAGGGCCATCACCGCGGCGATGGGCGCCATGATGACCATCAGCAGCGTCAGCCAGACGTCGATAGTCAGCAGGTAGATGATGAGGATGAGGACCAGCAGCACCTGGCTGAGCAGGTTGAGCGTCAGGTTGACTGTCTCGGCGAAGTCCTGCGTATCCGACGTCACCCGGCTGACAACCTTGCCGGACGGTATCTCATCGTAGAACGACATGTCATGGCGGACGGTGGCGGCGAAGGCGTCTTCGCGCAGCTGGAGGACGACGTTGCCGGTGACACGGGCCGAGAAGAGCTGGCGGATGTAGTTGAACACCCACGCCGACGCGCCGACCAGACTGATGCCCGCCGAAGCCAGCAGGATCGCCCACGTTGGTGGGTCTGCATTGGCGGCCAACAGATCGATGGCGGTGGCGATCAGGATCGGGCCGACGGCCGTCATGACCGAGTTGAGCGTAATCATCACCGCCACCAGCACCATCTGCCCGGTGTACGGCTTGAAGTAGTCGAGGATGCGCGCCAGCAGCTCCCGGTCGGAGTACTGCCGGTCGTAGCTTTCGCTCTCCAGTCCGTCGAGGATGAAGCCCATTAGCCGTACCTCGCGAAGATGCGCTGGTAGTCGGTGCTCTGGGCCAGCAGCTCTTCGTGCGTACCCTGCGCCACCAGCTCGCCATGCTGCAGCACCAGGATGCGGTCTGCCCAGCGAATCTGGCTTAGCCGGTGGGTGATGAGCAGCGTCGTGCGCTGGGCGCTGATGCGGCGCATCGCCTGCTGGATATGGTCTTCGGTCTCGCTGTCGATGGCGCTGGTAGAGTCATCGAGAATGAGGATGCGCGGGTTGGTCAGGAAGGCGCGAGCAATGGCCAGCCGCTGACGCTGTCCGCCGGAGAGCGTCACCCCACGCTCGCCGATCTCCGTCTCATAGCCGTCCTCGAAGCTCATGATGAAGTCGTGGGCCTGGGCCTCGCGCGCCGCCTGCTCAATCTGCTCGCGGGTGGCGTCCGGTGCACCAAAAGCGATGTTCTCCGCCACGGTGCGCGAGAACAGGAAGACGTCCTGCTCGATGATGGAGATCTGCGAGCGCAGCGACTCCAGATTCCAGTCACGCACCTGTATGTCATCGACCAGCACCTGGCCGCCGTTGGCGTCGAAGATGCGGTTGACCAGCCGGGTCAGCGTCGTCTTGCCGGAGCCGGTCTGGCCGACGATGGCCACCGTATCGCCCGGCTCGGCCACAAAGCTGATATCGCGCAGAATGTAATGCAGCTCGCTGCCGGGGATGGGGTTCTCGTAGGCGAAGCTGACGTGACGAAACTCCACCTTGCCATCAATAGGCTGGCTGATGCCGCCCTCGTTTTGGTCCAGCTCCGTCTCGGCGTTAATCAGCTCCAGGATGCGGCGGGCGCTGGCCACACCCAGCTGCGCCAGGTTAAAGGAGAAGATGGAGATGAACGTGGGGAAGCGCAGGAAGCCGAACAGCCCCACATAGCTGACCACTTCGCCCAACGAGAGGCCGCCCGCCCGCCAGATCATCACCGCATGAAAAAACGCCGCGCCCCAGCAAATGCTGAACACCAGCATGGGCAAATAGCGGGCCTGAATGATGCCTTGCTGCACGAAGTAATCCCGATAGCCGGCGGCATTGGCCACAAACTCATCCTGCTCCTGCTGTTCCTGCGCGTTGCCTTTCACGACCTCGATGCCGTTGATCGTCTCCGCCAGACCGGCGTTCATCGTGCCGAACTGCTCGCGCAAATTGATGCTGACCGGGTTGAGCTGCCGGGCGTAGTCGCTGACGGTGATGGCAAACAGGATGAGAAAGATGACCGGAACCAAAAGCAGCTGCACATCGATCAGGGCGATAAGCACGATAGGGGCGACGATGCCCACCATCGAATCCATGATCAGCAGCAGGCCGGGGCTGAACATGATGTTGAGCGTGCGCACGTCGTTGGTGGCCCGGGCCATGATGTCGCCGATGCGCTGCTTGTTGTGGAACGTCTGGCTCTTGCCCAGCAAACTGGCGTACAGTTCATCCCGCGTGTCGCGCTCGATGCGCTGGGCCATGAACTCGAAGGAGATGTTGCGCGTCAGTCCAGTCAAACCCTGCGTGACAGCCGCACCAAACGCGAGCGCGGCCACGAACAGGAGCGCCGTGTTGGCCCAGCCCGGCGTGGAGATCAGATCGAACCCTTCGCCGATGACGACCTGGATGTAGCTGGCAGCGAAGTTGTTGATGATCGTCGCTCCCAGCGCCAGCAGCGGCAGCCAGGGATAGCGGGCCAGATGGGAGGCGATCCAGCGCACCGGGCCGGAGCGGTCGTAATCGTACGACTTGTCGAGGCTGAACTCCTGCTTTTCGGCGGCCGTCCCGGAGGCCGCGCTGTCGGGGGTCGTGGCGGTCATCGTCGCTCACCCCAGATGCGCTTGTCGTCCAGCAGTTCAACGGTCATAGGATCCTCAACAGCGATCTGGCAGGAGAGGCGCGGGTAGCCGAAGCGCTCGGCCAGCTGGTCGTGCCAGTGAACCGGTTCCGGCGCAGGCGAGAGAAAGACGCCGCACGTGGCGCACAGGCCGCGCCCGCCGCAGTTGGCCCGGCTGGTCAGCGAGGCGTAGGGAGACAGTCCGGCGGCCAGCAGCGCCCGCCGCAAGTTGGTTCCGGGTTGGACGGACAGCTCATGGGTCTGTCCCTGGCTGCGAACAATGACCTGTATCATCTCATACGTTCCGGGCCGCTACTATCTACCCAAAACTGTAGACCAAATGTTTCATTTGTCAAGCCAGATAGCAGGGCTTTCACTGTTCGAGTGGCTGTAGTGCCCGGACGCCGTTCCGGTCTTCAAGGCCGGCGGAGAAGACGACATTGGCATGTCGCGGCTGCGTCCAACAGCCGACTACATAATAGGCGTGGGCCAGATAGGAGGGTTTTTCAGTTGTCTGGTTCGGCCGGACACAGGCCGTTGAAACGGCCTGCTACCGGAGGAAACCCACTGAAGGTGGGTTGCAGAAGGGGTTGCCGGCGCGCTTTCCTTTCCGGTTTAAGTGGGTTTTGACCCACTTGCCCGGTAGCTGCCGGATTTCAACCCGCAGCGGCTTGACAACTGAAAAGCCCTGGACCAGATAGGAGCGTGGTCGCCGCGAGTCGCGGCGGCCGTTATAATGGACGACATCTTGCCCGAACGCCCACCATTAACCCAGTTCATACGCCAACTGAGCGACATCTCCCTGTTTGCGGAGCTGGACGAGCCTGCCCTGCAAAGGCTGGCCCAGCACGCTCGCTGGCGCGACTATGAGGCCGGCGAACTGGTTACGCTGGAAGGCGATGCCCAACCCGGCCTCTATGTCCTGCAGCACGGCTGGCTCAAGGTGGTGAAGACCTCTCCCGCAGGCCGCGAGCAGATCCTGCGCTTTTTGGAACCGGGCGACACCTTCAATGAAATTGCCGTGTTCACCAACCAGGCCAATCCAGCCACGGCCATTGCCCTGGAGTCAGCCGGCGTCTGGCTGATCCCCCGGACAGCGCTGCAGCACCTGCTGGAAGAAGATCCCACGTTTGCCCAGCACATCATCAGCAAAATGGCAGAAAGAATGCTCTATCTGGTGTCGCTGGTCACTGATTTGTCGCTGCGACCCGTGACCGGACGATTGGCGCGACTGCTGCTGGAAGACGCGGTAGATGATGTGGTGGTGCGACCGCGCTGGTATACCCAGGCCGAACTGGCCGCCCGGCTGGGCACGGTGCCGGATGTCGTCCAGCGGGCGCTGCGCGGTCTGGAGAGTGACAATCTGATTGCAGTGGAGAAGAATCAAATTCGCATTCTGGATCGGGCAGCCATGTCAAAAATCGCTGCGTAGCAAATCTGCCGGCATAATCCGACAAAAGTCGGCGAAGTCGAATCGCTCATCTGCTACAGTGTGTCTGGCAGATGAGCGATTTGCTTTGTCGAACGGCCAATGAGCCAAAGGAGTAACAGAGTGACGACAACCAGCACAGAGACAGTCAAGCAGCTTGACAGGGGCCAATGGTTACGGTTGGGTGCTATTGCGACCGCCGGCAGCGTCATTGCCGTCTTGATTGTGCAGGCCATAGCCCTGGCAATATGGCCGGACATCGCCCTATTCAGACCGCTGGACAGCTACGTGCGCTCAGCCATCTTCACTATTGTACCCGCTATCGGGGCTACGGCTCTCCTGGCGTGGCTGGCAGCGCGCAGGGCGCAGCCGATCAAGACGTTCCTCGTCATCGCCATTGTTTTCCTGGGCTTGAGCATTATCCCCGACTATCTCCTCCCCGACCCCAACCGCACGTTCCTGGCGAGCACGGTTACGGCCTCCCTGCATTTCGTGGCGGCTGCTGTCATTATCTCGGTCCTGGTGGGCGGCTATCAGCGGCAGATAGAGAGCATGTAAATCCCTCGGATATGGTGCCGCATAGTGCCGTGCCGTATGCACGGAGACGCCGCACCCTTAGCTTAGGAACCCGGAGCAACCATGCCTGCCACTATGTTGGATCCACACCTTGACCGAAAACTGTTGGTCAGTGGTGTCGTGAAGTGGGGCGAGAACAACCACGAGAGCGAGTTACAACGGGGAATGACGGTCCGGGCAAAGGACGGGGTGAAAACAGGGGTGGTGGCAGCCCTCGTGCTGAATTGCCACCTTAAGGAAATCACACATGTACTTATGGGCTATGTGCCACCGACGACAGTGTACCGCCTCATTCCCCTGTCTGTCATAGCCCGGATCGACTGCGAGGATGTTTGGCTACGGGCAACCGCGGCAGAAGTCGCGAGTCTGCCTGTTCATCAGCCTGAGGCGTAGACCGGACAAAAGCCGGCGGCGTGCAGCGGGGTCTCACCCATACTTAACCACATCAATAACACATTAGGGAGACACTTTGACACAAGCACTATTATTCACCGACTGGCGCGACAGCGTCGTCTACTCACCTGAAGGCCCACAGCCGCAGGTTCTGATGGCGGATGATAAAGCGAAGTTCATCATCGTCGGGCTGGAGCCAGGACAGCAGATTCCCGCCCACCCGGAAGCAGCCGCCATGTACCACATCCTCGACGGCAGCGGCTGGATGACGGTGGATGGTGAGCGATGGGCCGTCATGGCCGGAGCCACCGTCGTCATGCCGGTGGGCACCGTGCGCGGTCTGGAAGCGGAAACCCGGCTGGCCTTTCTGGCCACCCGCATTGCCTAATGCCCCACCCAACAGAGGAGTCGATGACATGAATCTCTATTTCCTGATGACCGCTTTGTTTATGGTGATGGCCGGCTTGATTGCCGCCGACGCCGCCTTGACGAGCTTTGAGCTGCTGCCCTGGTTCAGCGGGCTGCGCTGGCTGCGAGTCCACTTCATTACCCTGGGCGCACTCACTGAAATGATATTCGGGCTGCTGCCCGCTCTCGTGGCCATCCACGCCGGCCGACCGCGCCCCGCGTTTCGCTGGGATATTTGGCTGGCTTTGAATGCTGGGCTAGTGACCCTGCTTGTAGGCATCCCCATCATCAATCAGTCCCTCATATTCGTCGGCGGTACGCTCATCTTCATCGCGACGGTCTTGCTGATGCTGCAGCTGCGCAATCTGCGAGCGGTAGAGTCCGACGCTCCCGTGCCTGAGGCCGGCCCCGTCCAGCCTCGCGCCGGACGCAAATTCTACATCGCCGGGCTGGGCTACTTCCTGGTGGGCATTGTCGTCGGCACCGGCTTGTGGCTGGGCTGGAGCGGCTGGCTGCGAATCAGCGTGCCGGTTGAAGTGCATATCCACGCCAACAACTGGGGCTTCATGACCCTGGTCTTCGCCGGTTTGCTGGTCGACATGTACCCGACGTGGGCCGGACGGCCGCTGGCCTGGCCCCGCTCCATCACGCCCATCTTCTGGCTGCTCACCATCGGCGCGCTGGGATTGGTCCTCGGTCCCTGGGTCGGGTCCAACCTGTTCTCTGTACCCGGCATCCTGTTGTTCCTGAGCGGCACCATCTGGCTGCTTCTGAACGTCATCAAGCCGTTGTGGGGCGACAGACAAGCGTGGTCGCAGCCCGGCCTCTGGCACATTGTCACCGCCTACTTCTGGATTTTGGCCCCGGTGCTGGTCGCTCCCCTGATCATTCTGGGCGTGCCCGGCTTTCCCGGCGCGGGCATCGAACGCAGCGCACCCCAGGCGCTGATCTACGGCTGGGTGCTGCAGTTCGGCTACGCCTTCATCCCCTACTTCTTCTACCGCCTGTTCCTGCCTAACGAACCGGCGAAGCTGGGCGGCAGCTGGTTCAGCCTGCTGACCGTCAATCTGGGCGGCGTCTTCCTGTGGGCGGGCATCTTCCTGACTGAGTATCAGGGCTTGCTTCACGGCGCGGCCTACCTGCTGTGGGCCCTGTCCATGATCCCCATCATTCTGTCACTGTGGCAGATTGCGCGAAAGGGACTGATGACACTGGATACCGGGTCGATTTCGCTGGAAGGGGCCGGGTGATCGGGCCTCGACGACGCTGTTACGCAGCGTTAGCCCCACCGCCGCACTGCACACGCTCCTCATCCGTATGCTGAGCGACCGGGTGAACCATCTGATTGCGACGGTGGAAGCGTTGCAGCATTAGGATGTCCCGACTCTCCCCAATCAAGCTGGTTACTTCGCCCACCAGCAAGAACGCCTCGATCGCAGAACGACCGAGGCGAAAGCACTGCCTCACCTGACGACCCAAACGCTAACCGGCAATGGGCGTGGTGAACTCTGTACGTGCTGACGGGCGATGTGAACACAGTCGCCCGCCAGCACGCTTTCAACAAACCTCTACCGTTGCACAGACGGCAGATACGTCTGCGCCGCCGGGCCGTCGCCCAGGAGGCGCAGGACGCCGAAGTCGAGGAAGTCGCCCACCGGGACATCACCAGCAATCAGGTATTTACCGTCATTCTGGATAGCGATGTTGTACCCAATGCCCACACCATCATAGATGTCATAGCGCAACAATCCGTTTTCGCCGAAGGTCGTGTCCGGCGTGCCGTCCAGATTGTAGAGCGCGAGGAAGTTACCCAACGCTTCCTCCTGGGTAGACCGGGTGACCGGGGATTGCCCAGCCAGAGACAGGTTGCCTGACGCTCGGCCACGCAGGCCGAGTGCTATCGTGTCATCTGCTGCCGCCTCCGGCTCTTCGACAGGCGAGGTCGGGCCAATGATGGCCACCTTGTTATCAGGGGTAAGGGCCATCTTCAGACAGCCATCATCCTGACCGGTATCGATAATCACCTGTCCGTTGTCACCGAAAGTGGTGTCCAGATTGCCGTCCATGTCATAGCGTCGCAGCGTGCAGTCCGCGTCAGGTCCCACGTTTCGATAGCCCAGAGCAAGGAGATGGTTGTCCGGCGTCACGAGCACGTAGCGACCGCTGGTCGGGGCGCCGCCGTTATCCCAGGTAACAAACCCATCGCCCCCGCCAAAGGACATATCCAGCGTGCCGTCGCTGTTCAGCCGCGTGAGGAAGCCGGCATCCTCCTCTGTTGTCAGGGGATCGACGAAACCGCCAAATACACCCACGCCGACGATCTTGCCCCCCGGCACCGCAACGACATCCTGCAAGAAGCTGTCCACTCCGCCCAGGTCCTCGATGGTAATACCATCCGTGCCAAAGGTGGTGTCCAAGGAGCCATCTGCGTTATAGCGGATAAACAGGAGGTCGACCGCATCGTCATCCTGGATGACCACACCTCCGACAACCAGCTTGCCGTCCTGCTGCAACACAGCACGCGTTGGCCAGGCGTACGCGGTAAACGTGCCGGGATCCGTTGTCACCAATCCCCCGTTGCCAAACGAATTGTCCAGCGACCCATCTTCCAGGTAGGCAGCAATCGCGATATCGCACACGATGTAGTCAGCATCGCAGACATCGCCGATGGCGAAAACGCCGCCGTTGGGTCGTGCCACGACCTGCCACGCCGCATCGACCGCGTCGGGATCACTGGTGAAGGCGGTCACAACCTTGCCTCCATCACCAAAGTTGGGATCGAGACGGCCGTCCGTCCGGTAGCGGGCCAGACCGAAATCACCTGGGTAGGAGTTGACCCAGCCACCCACGACCCACTTGCCGTCCGGCATCAAGGCATTGGCATTGGCAAGATCGTCCGCTCCACCGAAATCAGTAAGCGTCACGCCATCCTCGCCATAGGTAGGGTCGAGCATACCGGGATTGGCAAGGAAGTTCCCATCGCCCTGGAGCCGCACGGTCGTCATTTCCATGAATCCCGTGTCCGGATCCACGATCTGACCGGTAAGCAGCAGCTTGCCATCCTTTTGCGCTCGCAGCAGGAATGTCTGGTTCTCTTCTCCGTCCAGGTCAAAGAGATAGATGCCGTTGTCGCCAAAGGTGTCATCCATTGACCCATCGGGGTTCAATCTGAACGCAAAGGAGTCGGCGGTCTCGCCCAGTGCAGCCAAGCGACTGGCAATGTGCTCATCTGAACGCGACCTCGAATCGACCGGATAGGCCGAGCCGCCGAGCGCAATTCCACCGTCCGGCAGCCTGGCGATACTCGTGCACCAGTCGTCGAACCCGGAATCAATAATCGACACACCTAGGTCGCCAAAACCAGAATCGAGGACGCCATCCTCATCGAACGCCCAGACCGCACAATCCCACGGACCGTCGGGCGTGGTGACAATGCCGGCGGCGTAGATCGTCCCATCTGAGCCAATGGCCAGATCTTCAGGAGCTGCCCCCTCGTCGCCATGCGTCCAGGTGACCAGTCCATCCCCGCCAAAGCTCGTATCCAGCGAGCCATCCTCGTTGAAGACCGCCAGGAAGCCTTTGTCAATCGTATAATTGAACGGATCGATGACCTCACCGAAGCCACCAACGGTCAGTATCTTGTTGCCCGGCAGCGGCAGCACGTTCTCGACATAGTTTCCCTCGCCGTCAAAGTCGTAGACCGCCATACCGTTGTTACCGAAGGTCGTGTCCAGCGAGCCGTCCATGTTGTGCCGGCGCAAGAGCATATCCACATCGCCGTCCGTCTGGTAGACGATCCCCCCGATGACGACCTTGCCGTCTGGCTGCTCAATGCCGCGAGGCGGCCACGAGAAGAGACTGTTGACGTCATCCAGATTGGAGAAGACGACACCGTCTGTCCCCCACGACGGGTCAGGCGACCCATCGGGCAGGTAGGCAGCTGTAGCAAACTCGCACGTGATGTAATCTGCGTCGCATATCTCACCGCCGACCACATAGCCGCCATTTGATCGCTCGACGATGGTCCAGGGCGATATCGGGAGATCTGGATCATCGGTAAAGCGGGAAGTGACGATCCCGCCCTCGCCAAATGACGGATCCAGATTGCCATTGGGCAGCAAGCGCGCCAGCCCAAAGTCGCCAGGGTAGCCGTTAACCCAACTGGCGGCCGTGAGCTTGCCATCCGCCTGCAGGACCATGGCGGTAGGCTGGCCACCGCCTCCGTTGAAGTCAACGATGGTCACACCATCCTCGCCGTAGGTAGGATCAAACGCGCCGGGATCGGCGTTGGCGTAGCTGAAAGCCAGCGTCGCCCCGACAAGCAAAAAGAACACAACAAGCAACAGAGAAACTCGTTTCACTTTATACCTCCTTATGGCAAGAAACGATTCAACAACAAATGCGAGATCGCTGTGGTAAGACGGTCTGGACACAACCCAGGGCGTGGCGGCATCGTCTGATGTGGGTAACAGCGATGCCGCCCGTCCTTCGCGACTGGATGTCCTCCCGACATCTGGTTTCATTTAAGCACAGGTTCATGCTCGAAGTGGTGGCAATTTGCCACCAGTTGTGGGTAAAATGGCTCAGTTGTCCATCCGGTTTGGCAGTCGATTCACACAATTTGGAGCTTTCGCCCATGATGGCGTCTGTGCGTCCCCGCAATCTGGCAGAGGAACTCGACCGTCTCCTGGTCGAGACGGATACGAGTGTCCGCAGTCTGGCCCGACAGTCGGGCGTATCGCGGCGCACACTGGAAAACTGGCTGTCAGGCCGCACCCTCCAACCTCGCCGCGCTGAACCGCTTCTCCGCGTGGCCGTGGCGCTCAGATTGACTCGCCAGGAAACGGATCGACTGCTGTACGCGGCAAACCAACCCAGGCTCAATCAACTTCAGCAAAAAGGGGTGGCGCTCCCCCGGCAACTGATGACGCCTGAGCGACGAGCGGACAGCCTGCCCCGTCACAACCTGCCGGCAGCAACGACGCCATTCGTCGGTCGCCAGACAGCCCGCCGGGATCTGGCCGCGCTGTTGGCGCAGCCTGATGTGCGTCTCGTGACCGTGGGCGGTCTCGGCGGGTCAGGCAAGACGCGGCTGGCCCTGGAGACCGCGCGCCAACAGGTGGGGCGCTTTGAGCATGGCGTCTACTTCGTTCCGCTGGACAGTGCCGGCGACGAAGCGGGCTTCTGGTCAACCATCCGTGATGCGCTGAACGTCCCGGGCGATCCGACAAGCTCCACCCAGGATCTGGTGGAGAACTATTTACGGAACAAAGAGCTGCTGCTGATGCTGGACGATTTCGAACATCTGCTGCCCCTGGCCCATGTGGTCCGCCGTCTCCTCGAGCAGACGCCCCGATTAACCTTGCTGGTCACCAGTCGCCAGGCGTTGACGCTGCAAGCGGAGCACCTCTATATCCTCGACGGTCTGTCGTGGGAAGAGGGCGTCGCCTCACCAGCCTACCGGCTCTTTATTCAGACCGCCCGTCGCCATGTGCCCGACTTTGCCCCGTCGTCGGCCGAAATTGAAGCCATCAACCAGTTGTGCGCCCGGGTGGAAGGGCTGCCCCTGGCGCTCGAGCTGACCGCCAGCTGGATGAATGTCCTCTCGCCCACGGCCGTTCTCCACCGATTGGACAGTGACCTGTTGCGGTCAACCGTCAATACCATTGACCGCGCACCGCGCCAGAAGAGTCTCTGGCATCTGTTCGACTACTCCTGGCAAATGCTCAGTGCCGACGAGCAGGAAGCGGCGATGCGCCTGTCTATCTTGCGTGGTTCTTTCATGCCTGAAGCGGCTCTGGACCTGATCGGCAAAGGACCGTCTCTCCTCCAGCGCCTTGTGCAAAGCTCATTCGTGCGCCGCACCGACAGCAACCGCCTGCACATCCATCCGTTGGTGCGGCAGTTCCTCGCCGAACAGGCGGCGGAGACCGGCCTGACACGCTCATTGCTGGAGGAGCGGTTCATGGAAGTGACGCTGGCGTGGGCAGCCAGGCAGTGTGGGTTGCTACGCGAGACGTTCGAAGTCACCTATTATCAACGATTGAGTGCAGAGTGGGCGCACTTTGAGCGAGCATGGTGGTTCGCTGTGGACCGGGGGCGCGAAGAACTGCTTGAGTTGTGCCTGGATATCATTACCTACTTCGAGGCACGTGGCACCTGGGGTCAGGGGATTACGCTGTTCGACGACACGCTGCAAAGGCTCCCGTCCGTCAGCAGACGCATGCAGGCCCGCCTGGATGAAGCCAAAGCAATCATGCTGCTGCGCCTTTACGAGCTGTCGGACGCCGTCAAGCTGGCCAGACGAGGTCTGCAAGCTATCGAAGAAATTGGAATCGTGGGAGACAATGGCGCTGGCATCTACGCTCGCATGGTCCTGTACACCGCCAAGTACGCGCTCAGTCACCGTCTGTTCGACGACACAGTCGCCGCCGGATTGTTCAAAATCGCAGGTGGCCGGTTCGATATATGGGCCGAGATGACGACGTTACATGGCTACGGAATTGCTGCATTCAATAGAGGTGAGTTTGACGTAGCCATTGATTGCTTTCAAAGGACAGTAGACCTACATGGGGCGACACTTTATACGGTACCGGCCTGTCATTGCTTTGTTGGTTTCGCGCTCCAAGCCCTCGACCAGAACACAGCTGCACGCGAACGATTCCAACTGGCCCTTAACAAAGGCCTTGAAATCAATGTCTATCCACCCGTTGTTGTCGCCACCTACGAGCTGCGCCGTCTGGCAGGCGATGAACCCACGCTTGAGCAAGCCAGAGCGTCTCTAGAGCAATTGGCCTTGAGTGTTGGCAGCCGGCGTGCAGTCGCGCAAGTGGCTGTTCACGTCGCGGTTCAGTATTTCAATCTGGGCTTGTTCGACCGGGGCCGACAGCTCTCACGCATTGGCATGGGCATGCTGTGGAACGAAGTGGACAATGCGGAACGCAATCGCAACCTGGCCGCTGTCCTCAAGGCGTACTCAGCCTTTGGTCTGGCCCGGAGCGCTCCGAGGCTGGTGGATATGCTCGCACCGAAGATCGAATTGGCAGAGATCACTGGCGACTAGGCATTGGTTTCTTGCGTCTCCAAAAGCAGAGACGAATCCGGCCTGCATCGAAGTCGCAAGAAGGGCGCTGGCCCATACGCCTATTTCCCACCCACGTACCGCCGCGCCACCCGCCAGTACCGCGAAAAGCGGCGCAGATCAATGGGCCCGTCATAGTCGACGAACGGCTCCTCCGCCAGCATCTCCACCCGCAGACCGGCCGCCCGCAGTTCGTCGCAGATCAGGTCAAAGCGGGGGCTGGGGCTGGCGGCCGTCGCCACGGTGATCGCCTCGTGTTCGGCCGCGAAGCGAATTAGTTCGGCCGTCACCTCGCCCCGCCGAATCGTGACCGGCAGCTCCAGCAGACATTCGTAAATGAACAGCACCCGCTTCAAGCTGATGCGCCAGTCGAGCAAGCAGCGCGTCGTCCCACACCCAGAGCGCGGGCGCGTCCGGGTAGGCGGCGAGGGCTGGGCCGTAGGGGTTCAGGTTGTCGCCGTGGATCCAGACGATGTGGTCAGAAGTCTGGTTAGTCATAAGCCAATGTCACTATTGTCCGTTTCGTGCGGCGTTAATGCCAACACGGGAATAGTTTGATCGGGATTCCTGGCCGCGTATTGACGGTAGCCCGGATACGCCGCGGCCGCTTTCTCCCACGCGACCTCCCGCTCCCTGCCGCTCAGTTCCTCCGCACGCCACGCCGTCGACTCTCCGGCCAGCGTCACCGTCACGCCCAGGTTGGCAGTCGCGTTGTAGTACCACGCCGGTAGCTTGCCGCTTCCCCAGTTGGAGGCGATGAGAATGAGACGGCCGTCGTCGGGGATGGCGATCAGGGGCACGGTGCGCGGTTGGCCGCTCTTCGCGCCGGTTGTCGTCAGCGAGATGATCGGCAGGCCGCTGGCCAGACTGGTGAAGCTGTAGCGGCCGTCGCTGGCTTGCAGCAGGGGCGCGTCCAGCCGGCGCAGCAAGCGCGAGAAGAGCCATGTGCCCGGCGGCGTCGCCCCAAGCGCCCGCAGCCCACGCTGCCACCACCGCGCCTCGTCGTAGCCAACCCGACTCATGTCGCGCGGTGAATCTCCTCTATGATTTCCGGATTGACCAGGCTGGACACATCACCGGGATCTTCGCCCAGGTAGGCGCTGCGCACCACGCGGCGCATCACCTTGGCGTTGCGCGTCTTGGGCAGGTCGGAGACGAACAGGATCGCTTTCGGCCGCAGCGGCTTGCCCAGCGCGTCCGCCACCTTGTCGCTCAGGTCGGCCGCCAGCGCGTCGCCCGACTCGTAGCCCGTCGCCGAGGACGCAAAAGCAAACGACGACACTGCCCTTCAACGCATCGGGGACGCCGACAGCCGCCGCCTCGGCCACCGCCGGATGGTTGACCAGCACCGACTCCACCTCCGCCGGGCCAAGCCGTTTGCCCGCCACTTTGATTGTGTCGTCGGAACGGCCGAGGATGTACCACATACCATCGTCGTCTCGCAGCGCCCAGTCGCCGTGCACCCAAACGTCTTCGATTTGCGACCAATAGCTGTCGAGGTAGCGTTGGTCGTCGCCCCAGAAGCCGCGGGTCATGCCGATCCACGGTTGGCGAATGACCAGCTCGCCGACTTCGTTACGCACCGGGTTTCCGGCCGCGTCGACCACATCGGCCGCCATGCCGGGGCAGGCAGCGGAGAAGGCGGCGGGCTTGAGCGGCCGCAGTGGATTCCCCATCAGGATGCCACCGCTAATTTCGGTACCGCCCGAGTAGTTGATGATCGGCCGCTTCTGTTCGCCAACAACATCGAACAACCACCACCACGGGTCCGGGTTCCACGGTTCGCCAGTGGAGGCGAAAGCGCGGACGGCCGACAGGTCATGGCGGCGCACAGGCTCCGCGCCGTGGGGGGCCAGGGCGCGGATCAGCGTCGGCGAGACACCCATCTGGTTGATCCGGTGCCGCGCAGCGAGCGCCCACAGCCGGTCAATGTCCGGGTAATCGGGCGCACCGTCATAGATAAAGCAGGTCGCGCCCAGAATGGTGGCTCCAAACACCAGCCACGGCCCCATCATCCAGCCCATATCGGTCAGCCAGTAGATGGTGTTATCAGCATGCACATCGGTCCCGAAGGCCATATCCTGTGCGGCTTTAACCGGGAAGCCGCAGTGAGTGTGGACCGCTCCCTTCGGCCGTCCGGTGGTGCCGGACGTGTAGATGATCATCAGGCGATCTTCGGCGGCCGTCGGCTCGGTAACTGCGTCGGTTGACTGGAGGCTGACCAGATCGTGCCACCACCAATCGCGGCCCGGCTGCATGGCGACCGGATTACCCGCCCGCCGCAGGACGATCATGTGGGCCAGTGTCGGCACCTGGACGGCCGCTGCGTCAGCCGTCGGCTTGAGCGGGACGGTCTTGCCCCGGCGCGGGAAGCCGTCGGCTGTAAACAGCGCCTTCGCCCCCGCGTCGGCCAGCCGGGTGACCACCGCCTCCACGCCATAGCCGGAGAACAGCGGTAGGATGACGCCGCCTATTTTGGCGATGGCCAGCAGGGCCACGCAGATCTCCGGGGTCATGGGCATGTAGAGACCAATGGCGTCTCCCTTGCCCAGACCGAGGCCGCGCAAGGCGTTGGCACAGCGGTTGACGTCTGCGGCCAATTCGCTGTAGGTGAGGCGGCGCACGTCCCCTTCTTCCCCTTCCCAGACCAGCGCGGGCCGGTTGCGGGTGGTCGGATCGTTGGCCCATTTAGTGACGCAGGTGTCGACAATGTTCATCCGCCCGCCGATGCACCACGCCGGCCACTGGATGCCCCGCGAGAGATCGACCACCTCCGTATATGGCGTCGTGAAGCGGATATCAAGATAGCGCAGGACGGCGTCGGTGAACCAGGCCACGTCGGCCGTCGAGCGGTCCATCAGCTCCTCGAAGCTGCCGATAGCGTGGGCGCGCATGAACTGCGTCAGATGGGCGCGTTCGATGTCGCCGGCGGACGGCCGCCAGACGATCTCGTTGTCGTCGGGACGGGTGTCGGCAGAGTTGGTTGGTTCGGTTGTACCCCTCAACAGTATCAGAGATCAGGTCTGTCGTGCAACGTAGCCTGCCTGAAAAGAATGACAGGTAACCAGATCGTCCTGACAGGCCCGGACCAGCGCCGAACGGTCACCAAGGCAACGTTGTGCGTCGGCTGATAATGGCAATTCATAAAAATGATGTGTATAAACTTTTACATTCTTGGAAAGGAGTATTTCTTGATGAACCGTATTGGAACATGGTGGAACGGTTCCGGGTGGCTGGCCCGGATTGCTGTGATTGGTCTGGGTTTGCTGGGCGCGCTGGCGATCGTTGGCGGAATCGGCGCGTGGTGGTTGCTGACCCCGAGCGTCGATGTGGATGACTATGCTGCCTATTATGTGGACGAAGACGCCCCGCTCGCGCCCGGAGAAGTGGCAGTGACGTTCTTTGGCGTCAGTTCGCTCCTGTTCGACGACGGCGAAACGCAGATTCTCATCGACGCCTTTTTCAACCGCCCGACGCTTTTTCAGAATCTCTTCGGCGGCATCAGCAGCGATCCGGCCACGGTCGCGCAGTTCGTCGCTGACTATGATATCAGCCGGCTGGCGGCCGTTTTCATGGCCCACTCCCATGTGGATCACGCCCTCGACGTGGGGCCTGTCGGCGAGCAGACTGGCGCAATTATTTCCGGCACCGAGTCGACGCTCAATATCGGCCGCGGGGCCGGGCTGCCGGAGTCACAACTGCTGCTGGCCGAACCGGGTGATGTGGTGGAGTATGGCGACTTCACCATACAGATTCTCGACTCTATCCACTCCGACGTACCGGGAACAACGGGCCATGCAGAGCCAGAACTTATTACAGAGCCTTTGCAACAACCCACGAACAATGCAGGATTTGCTGAGGGTGGTGCGCTCGACTTCGTGATTACCCACGGTGACCAGACGTTCGTGGTCAAAGCCAGCGCCAACTATCTGCCCGATGCTCTGAATGGAATCGACGCGGATGTGTTGTACGTGGCTTCGACTTTCCTGGCGGCGCAGGAACCTGCATTCCAGTCCGCTTTTCTTGACGAGACGATTGGCACAACGTCTCCGGAGATCGTGGTGCCGCTCCATTGGGATGATTTTCTCAGACCATGGGCCGAGGGGGACGCCCGCTTTAACCCCCGCGTCATTGACGCCACCGCCGCCGATGGCTTCGATATGTTCCTTGAACGGTCGGCCGCCGATGGCGCTGAGTTCGTCCTGCTCCAGGCGGGCAGCCGGATGGTGTTGGAGCCGTAGAATGGCGGCAGGCGGGGTTTTGTAGGATCGGTTGAGGCGCGCCAGACACCGGGCCGACACCTGCTATACTTCGCCGATGGAGCTCGAGTTCAACGGCCCAATCTGGTATTGGCGCGGACCCGCACCGTGGTACTTCGTCACGGTGCCGGCCGAACAAAGCGACGCGCTGAAAACGATATCGCCGTCGATCACCTACGGCTGGGGGATGCTCCCGGTTCAGGTTCGTATTGGCCAATCGGAATGGACCACCGCGCTGTGGCCCAAAGACGGCCGTTACATCGTGCCGATCAAAGCCGTTATCCGCCGTGCAGAGCGCCTGCAAGAAGGGGACCTCGTGACAGTCTGGCTGGAGGCTCGCTGAGTCCGCGCGCCGGGGCATCGTCCGCCCGTTGCCGGCAGCGTGCGGGCGTCAGCCCACCCGCGCATCCAGCCAGCTAACCATCTCAGCCAGAATCTCGTCCTGTTCCGGTTCGTTGTGCAGCTCGTGGTACAACTCCGGATATTCAATGTAGGTCACGTCGCAGTTGCTGGCGCGTCCGGCGAACTGCTTCGTAGCCGCCGGTGACGTCAACTGATCGGCCGCGCCGTGCATCAGCAGCGCCGGAATCGTCAACTTGTCAGCGTGGGCAAGCAGGTACTCCCCGTGTTCGATCAGCTCCTTGCCCAGCCGGGCCGACATCTGATCGTGGACCAGGGGATCGCTCTCATACGCATCGACCACGGACGGATCGCGACAGATAGATGACGTCTCGACATTGCCGCTCAGCGTGATCGTCGGCGCGACCCTACCCAGGATTTTGGCCATGCTGATCTTCCAGGCGGGTGCTGAATCGGTAAAGCGCAGCAGCGGCCCGGTGACCATCACGCCAGCCAGTCTGTCCGGGCGCTCCACCGCATACGTGAGGGCGATGTTGCCGCCCATGCTGTGGCCATAAATGAAGAGCGGCACATCGGGGTGCATCTCGCGAGCCATGCCGATGAGCGTACCGTAGTCGTCGAGCAGGCAGTCGTAACTCGGGATTTGTCCCCGCCCGCCACCGGAACGACCGTGTCCCCGGTGGTCGAGCGCATAGAGTGCGTAGCCGGCCCCGGTCAACATCTCGCCAACATGCTCGTAGCGACCGGAATGCTCGCCATAGCCATGCGCCAGCACAACCACCGCCCTGGCGGCCGAGTCGGGCAGCCACGCCTGCCAGGTAATCTGCGTGTCGTCTCGGGGAGATTGGTATGCGCCTTGTTCGTGTTCCATATCGATTCTCGCCAGGATTGTGGCCACGGGTCCACCGCGCCACTGAGGTGGGCGCAGCCTGTGTGGGCATGCGCCAGCCAACCATACTAACCCTACCCTGACATCATAACGCTACTGTCCGGGATGCGGCAAGCACAACGGCGAAATAGTCCGACGGCCGCCCGGCTGGCGTCAGAAAGAGGCCCGGCCAACTGGCATGTGCCCGATCCTCTGCTATTATCTGGTGGGCGGACACGCTCCAATCAGCATATTGATTGAAGGATCGGGGACCTGAGTCCTTCAGGTCGCTGGTCCTTTGCTCACAGCGCGGGCGATAGGCCAGTCCAGTTCGTGGATACACCGACTAGTTGCGGCGTATCGTGAGCTTGCTACCATTGTAGACCAGTGTGCCCACCGCATTTCAGTATATCAACCCAGGTTTGTGCGTGATGGAGAAACAAGCAAGATGGCAGAGCATTATTTGGACAACAGCATCACTCAACCGTTCTGGGACAACTCAGTCAACCCGCGACTGGAAATCGATCCGGGAGATGTGGTGGTGTTCGACTGTCCTGAACCGACCGGGCAAATCACGCCGGATTGGATCGCAGACGATATCTTAACCCGTTACGATCACACACTAGCCCACGCCTTGATAGGCAGCGTCTATGTCAAAGGTGCGGAGCCGGGCGATGCCCTGGAAGCGGAGGTGCTCGACTTCCAGCACAAAGGCTGGGGTTGGAGCGGTCATATACCGGGCTTTGGTTTGTTAGCGGACGATTTCGACTTCCCCTTTCTGCATCACTGGCGAATCGAAGGCGAGACGTGTCATTTCGGGGTCAACGACATTGTCGTTCCCTTTCAGCCCTTTTGTGGTGTGATGGGCGTGGCACCTGCCGAGCCGGGGCGCCTCGACACCATACCGCCCCGTGCCAATGGCGGTAACATCGACATACGCCATCTCGGGCGTGGCGCCAGAGTATGGCTTCCGGTACTGGTCGATGGGGCTCTCTTTGCCTGCGGTGATTGCCACAGCGCTCAGGGAGATGGCGAGGTCTGTGGCACGGGTATCGAATCACCAATGACGGTAACGCTCCGCTTCCATGTGCACAAAGGTCGGACAATCCCGGAACTGCAATTCCAGACCCCTGGCCCTCTCGACAAGCTGATCGACCAGCCGTACTTCGCCACCACGGCGCACGGCCCGGATTTGATGGAGAACGCCCAAAACGCTGTGCGCTACATGATCGACTGGCTCGTCGATACTAAGGGGCTAACGCGCAGTCAGGCGTATGTGCTGTGCAGCGCCGCCGCTGACTTGAAGATAAGCGAGGTAGTAGACCTGCCCAACTTCATCGTTTCCGCCTACATGCCGCTGCAACTATTCGACGCCTGACGGCCGTCATACCGTTCTGATCAAGCCATAGAGAACGGCTATTTTAAGCTGCCAGAAGGCGAGCGAGAAGATCAGCCAGCCCCGGCTGCTTGAGGGATCATGCGGGGGGGGGAGATTGGTATGCGCCTTGTTCGTGTTCCATATCGTTTCTCGCCAGGATTGTGGCCGCGGGTCCACTGCGCCACTGAGGGGGGCGCAGCCTGTGTGGGCATGCGCCAGCCAACCATACTAACCCCGACATCATAACGCTACTGTCCGGGATGCGGCAAGCACAACGGCGAGATAGTCCGACGGCCGCCCGGCTGGCGTCAGAAAGACGCCTGGTCAACTGGCATGTGCCCGATCCTCTGCTATTATCTGGTGGGCGGACACGCTCACATCAACCATCCGGGCGCGTGCGTGTTTCGCCGCATTTGGATCCGTGAATCAGGCAGGCTATGCAGGGTCATGTTCAATCCCCGGAGCAGTGGGCTGCGTTGACGGGTTTCCTGTTTGGAGGACACCGTGGATAACAGTTGGCTAACCTTGTTTCTGCTGGCCCTTGCCGCCGGTTTTGTGCCTATGCTTTTTGCGTTCGAGACGTATATCCTGGGCGACAAAAACGGTCTGAAGCGGGGGCTTGGCTTCTTCAGCGGCATCGTTCTGTTCCGGATTGCGCTTTTTGTGCTGCTGGGCATCTTCTTTACCAGCTTTTTATCCAGTGTCAGCAGCCTGTTCAGCAACATTTCCGCCGACACAAAGAATCTGCTGGATCAGGTGGGTCCGGATATTCGATCAGGTCAGCACATCCTGTTTGACGTGCTGCTCATCCTGGCCGGCTTCGCCCTTTGGATTAAGGCTTATCAGCAGTGGACGCGTCGCTCACAGGCCAGACTTGCCACAAAGAGCAATGCGGCGTCCAGAGACGAGGGGAAAAGCGCAGCCGGTTTGCTGGTGCTCGGCTTCACCTGGATGGCTGTAAGCGTAAATCAATGGATCTTCATGACTGCGGCGATCGGCGAGATTCTGGCATTGTCAAGCGACTCGTCCGGCCGGCTTCTCGCTACTGCTCTGTTCATGCTGATAGCCAACCTGATGCTGATTGTACCCTTCGTTTTCTACCTTATCCGCCGCCAAAGTGCGCAAGAGGATTTGAGAAAGATCAATATCGGGATGCATGAAGCAGTGCCGTACGTTGTCGTCATCATGCTGGCCGGGATTGGCCTGTACTTCGTGACCGGCGGGATTACAGGCATCATGACCTTTATGGGCGGCCAATAGCGACGGGCAGCTGGACCACGCCCCCGCAGGCAGGGCGGTCGCTGGTCAAGCAATCGCGGGACCTTGCCGAACAGTCACCCAGCACAAGAAAACGATATGTTATACTGGCCCTGGAGGTCTTGCGTATGCAGCGTTTTTCTTTGTCAGCCGCTTTTGTTCTGGGACTGGTCACATGCATTTTGTTGGCCGCGTCGCGTCTGCCGCCAGCCATCGCTGAGGAAGCATCTCCATCTGAGACAGAGGCCTGGGCGTCCTCTGTCGTCAGCTTCAAGCCCGGCGCGGGCACGATCGGCGCCAACTTCAGCGACCCGGCCAACGCGCTGGGGCCAGTGGACGGCAGCATCGTCTCCATTGGCAACGCCCAGACGCCGTCCGGGCCGCCCGCCGACCCAACGACTTGCGAGGCAGTGCTCGTTGTCAGCTTTGACCGGTATCGCCTCATGGATGGCGAAGGGGATGATCTGATCATCTATGAGTCGGCCGTCGGCAGCCTGCTGGAACCGGTCTGGGTCTACCTGTGGAATGAGGACACAGGCTGGCGTTTCCTGGGCAAGTCCGCGGGTGGCCGAGACCCGATGGATATCAGCGGCGCAGTCGAGCCGTCGGAGTCGTTCAGCCGGGTAGCGCTGTGCGATGTGCCTGATGGCGACACAACCATCGGCGCCACACCGGGTCCGGATATCGATGCCATCTTTGCCAGCTACACGTCCCGCATGGGGTTGGTGGCGCAAGCCCAAGGGCCGGGCTGGAGCATCGATCTCGATCCGGCGACGGGAACCCGGACAGGCACTGCGTTCACACCCCTGGTCGAATTTGTTGATTTGGGCTTTGCCCCACCAACCGTCTTTCGTTTCGAGTGCCGGGAAGATGATGAAGTGGCCGAGTGCAGTTCATATCTGATCATTAAGGCCAGCTGCGGTGGCAACCTGACCACGAGACCCTCGGCCATGTACATCTATCCGTTCCTTTTCCCGACCCTGATGGAGCAGCCTACCCTGCGCGATTTGCAGATCGGCTACCGGGAAGAACGGTTCGAAACATTGTACGCGTTCTGCTTCCCCACGCCGGTCCGAGCGGCCGCTGCGACCGATGAGCCGATATCGATCTTTACACTGGACGAAGGCGGTACGCGATTTGATGTCGCTGACGCCACGTGGCGCTTCACGCTGGAAACACCCACAGCAACCATCTACAACGCGGGCGCGAATCAGTTCATCGCCATCCACTATCCTGACAGCGGCGAATCGGTGGTTCGCGTGGTCGGCGGCAGCGTGGAAGTTGATCCCATCGCGCCGGGTGAAGATCCCTTCACCCTGTCGGCCGGAGAGCAGATCGTCATAACCGATGATGGGCCTGGGCCGGTTATGGATCTCGACTTTCTTTACCTGCCAGTGACGCAGTGATCGTTGGAAGTCGTAGATAATACCGTGCGAGTGGCCCGGCCCATCACTGACATTGTCGATCTGATCGGCAAGAACCCTTCACCTTGCGACCCTTGGGTAACAGCTTCCGGTCCATCTCGCGCATGGGCATCGCGGTGTTCACCACAAGCGCAGCCGGCAATATGACCCGATCGTGCACCTTTTCGGATATTGTGCCCGGTTGTCCATTGATCTAGATTAGTGGCATGGATTAGGAAAGATGGCTGCGAACAAACGTCGGCCATGTCACGCTGTGTGAAGTATGCCCTGCCGGCAGAGCAGCCGATTCGAGACGAGACACGCTTCATTTCGCAGTGGGGCCGGCCGTTCGGAAAAAGTCGCTCCCCACGTCCATTCGGGTTATGCTTAGTGATTAAATGAAATCTACGGGTAGCCCATCTCGCGCCGGGACAATCACACCAGTCAGGCGGGGTAGGTTTCGGACATTAGTTGACCAGACTCTGACCAACTCTGAGTGGCTTAACCTCACCAGAGAGTGCGTCACCAAGCGGCTCATCTGAGCCAGGAGAACGAATATGCTGCATGAAAAAGATTCCATACGCGACAGCGCAGAAGAAGACATTTTTGCATCTGTGGACGCTTCCGTCGCCCTGCCGAAGTATAAATTCCCGGCGAATGAAATCTATTCGCGCACGGCCTTTACTATGGTGGCTGATGAGTTGATGCTCGACGGCAACTCGCGCCAGAATCTGGCGACTTTCTGCCAGACATGGCTGGAGCCGGAAGTTCACGCGCTGATGGAGTTGACGATCAATAAGAACATGATCGACAAGGATGAGTATCCGCAGACGGCCGAGTTGGAGGCTCGCTGCGTCCATATGCTGGCCGATTTGTGGAATTCGCCCGACGCGGCCAATACGTTGGGCACGTCCACCACCGGCTCCAGTGAAGCCGCGATGCTGGGCGGGATGGCGCTGTTGTGGAACTGGCGGGCGCGCCAGAAAGCGGCGGGCAAGCCGTATGACAAACCAAATCTGGTCACCGGCCCGGTCCAGGTCTGCTGGCACAAGTTCACCCGCTATTGGGACGTGGAACACCGCGAGATTCCGATGGAAGGCGACCGCCTGATCATGAACGCCGAAGAGGTGTTGAAGCGGGTCGACGAGAACACCATTGGTGTTGTGCCCACGCTGGGCGTCACGTTCACCTGTGACTTCGAGCCGGTCAAGGAAGTCAGCGACGCGCTGGACCAGCTGCAGGCCGACACCGGGCTGGACATTCCTATCCATGTGGACGGAGCGAGCGGCGGCTTCCTGGCCCCATTCGTCTTCCCCGACCTGGAGTGGGACTTCCGCCTGCCGCGCGTCAAGTCGGTCAATGCATCCGGGCACAAGTTCGGCTTGTCGCCGTTAGGCGTAGGCTGGATCATCTGGCGCGACGCCGAGGAGCTGCCGGAGGATCTGATCTTCAACGTCAACTATCTGGGTGGCAATATGCCCACATTCGCGCTCAACTTCTCACGGCCCGGTGGTCAGATTGCTGTTCAATATTACAACTTCCTGCGGCTTGGACGAGAAGGATATCGCCGCATACACGAATCCTGCTACCGAACGGCGCAGCATCTGGCAGACGAGATCGGCAAAATGGGGCCGTTTGAGATCATCTATGACGGTCGCGGCGGGCTGCCGGCGCTGGCCTGGAAGCTGAAAGAAGGGGTCGACCACGGCTTCACGCTGTTCGACCTGGCCGACCGGCTGCGCACGCGAGGCTGGCTGGTGCCCGCCTACACGCTGCCGGCCAACCGCGAGGACCTGGCCATTCAGCGCATCCTGGTGAAGCACGGTTTCAGCCAGGACATGGCCACGCTGCTGATGAAAGATTACACCGACGCCGTGGACCATTTCGCCAACCACCCGGTCACTGTGCCGCTCTCCAGCGAGGAAGCAGGCGGATTCAGCCACTAGCGAGCATGAGTCAGCGTAGTGCAGGTGCGGCAGTCGCTGCTAATCCGCCGCGCCTGCCGCTGCTTGCCTCTTCACGGACCCGGACATGACACCCCACACGGCCCCCAGCTACATCAGTTATCCACCGGAATGGAACTTCGTCGAGTCAGAGGCGGTTGGTCCGTTTGTGACACGAACGACCTACCAGCGATCTGACGGGACCCTGGATATTCGCTCATCCCGTTTGCACCGCAAGCGGCTCGGTCCGGAAGCAGCCGGTGAGACTCTGCTTCGGCAGAAGCCGACGCTATTTCTCTGGCGACCCCGATCGTTAAACTGGTGGATTGCCGTGCTGTTTATGATCGGTTCGTGGCACTTTGTCAGCGGCAGCGTGTTGACGCTGGTGGGCTACGACAGAGTGAATCTGATTAACCTGGTATTTTTCAGCGGCTCGATCTTTTTCACGATGGCAGGCTACAGCAGCTATTATCAGTCGATCAACGCGCCGGACGCAGTGGACGGCACGGGCCGGGCGACCGGCCCGGCGAAACGGCGTTTTCTGGCGTGGCAGCCGGGGCGAATTGATTTCTGGGCCACCTTCCCGCAGTTCCTGGGCACGCTGGCCTTCAATATGTCCACCTTCGCTGCCTTCATCGACGTCCGCTGGCTGGGATACGATCTGCTGGTCTGGGCGCCGGACTTCGTCGGGTCGATCCTGTTCCTTACGTCCGGAACAGCGGCCGTGTTTGAGTTTTGCCACCGGCTGTGGTGCTGGCAGCAGCACAAGCTGTCGTGGTGGATCGTGATGATCAACTTCGTGGGCTGCGTGGCCTTTATGGTGGCGGGTGTCCTGGCCTTCGTGCGGCCGCAGCCGATCTTCGACAATCTGGCGACATGGGCCACCATCTTTACGCTCATCGGTGCGGTCTGCTTTTTCGTGGGTGCCTACCTGATGTGGCCGGAGATGGGGGCGGAGGAAACGGCCGCACAGGCATAGATTCGCGCCGGCGACCACGACAGCTGCAGACTGCCTGCCCGCTTTCCAGATCACAAGAAGCGTTGCTTCCCCCATCAACCGACCATTTCCTCCACCGCTGCCACACCAGTCGCACGCTGCGCCCGCGGCTCGGCCAGCCCACCGGGGTACATCTCCAGGCACGAATGCGCGATGCGGGAGAGGCAGCGCAGAGGGCCTCCAAGAGTGACATATGACACCGCGTAGAACGGCACCATTTTCCTTTCCTACCTGCTTCCAGTATAGTGGGCCAATCGTATAGGGAAGCTTGGCAAGGTTAGTTTGTGTCAGATTACTTGCCCGGCTATGCGCAAGGGAGATGTCATTATGCTCGGTCAGTGGTGGTCTAACAGTCTACCCAAGTCTGTTAAGTTCGTATTCCTGGTCCTGTTGGCCAATGCTGTGCCCGCCTTTCTGATATTGATGCTCTTGCCCGCCTTCACCGATATTCTGTTCGTCTGGACGATCAAACCAGAAATCAATGCTCGACTCGTTGGAGCGATGTACAGCAACGCACTGCTCCTCGTCAGTATCGGAATGCTGCAACCAGATTGGCCGAGAGTGCGCATCATCATGGTCGTCATCACCCTGTTCTCAGTGATGGCCACGCTACTTACCTTTGTCTACCTGGACCCTTTCCTCGCCCACCCATGGTATCATCTTGCCTACTGGTTGAGCATGTACCTGGTATTGTTCTTTGCGGCTCCATACGTTTTCTACGTGCAAGAACGCAAAAGCGGGGGACGCTTGCCAATCAGCACCCCACTCACAACACCAGCCAGACTTTTCGCCGGCATTGCCCTGGTGATAAGCCTCATATGCGGTCTCGGTCTTCTCTTTGCCATCGATACGGTCAACCAGTATTGGCCATGGACGCTGCCCCCGCTCGTTGGTGGTCTGATTGGCGTGCTGCTGACTTCCCACGCCGTCGCTTTCGGCTGGGCGCTTTGGGATGGTGACTGGATTCGCACTCGTCCGATGTTCTGGCAAGCACCTGTCACCGCGTTGATCTTTCTGCTCTTGCCGATAACACACGCCGACCAGCTGCGACCAGATGCGGGCTCAGCACTGACGTTGTACATCGTGATACTCGGCTTTATGTTCCTTGCAAGCTCGGCCGTCATCCTGAGCTACCGGTCAGTTGAAAAGAGTCTCTCCGGAAACGTGACCTGAGAGAGGCAGCTTTTACGTTTTTGGCCGCGATGTGAGTTTGGGCAACGGCACGACAAGGATGGCCCGAACGCGTTCCAGATGGGGCTAGCTTGTCTGACGACGTAGAATCCACAAAGCGCTCCCCCAAACCCACGGAGCGTACAGCAGAAAGCTGATCACCAGGGGAACCGTCGCCATGTCAGGGGCAGTGATCAACAAGATGGTGGCGATGATCGAAATCGTCCACTCGGCCACGCCCAGCCAGGCAAGGGGTCGCGGGAAGTCGGCGGTCTGGAAGACCGCGGGCAAGAGCAGAAGACCGGCTACGGAATAGAGGCCGAATCCACCGACATTCGTCAGGTTGTTGGCCATCTTCTCAGTCGCCTGAAAGACGACGAGCATTGTCTCATCTATCGTCGGTGCAGCACCAACGATGGCCATCGCCAACTCCGGCAGGACGGCGTAGTTGAGAAGAATGCCAACGACGTCCACCGCCGCAGCGATTAGTGCCAGGCCAACGGCCAGGTCGCGCCACTGTCTGGGCCCACCCAGGTGGCGGCCAAGCGCGTAGTAGCTCCAGGAAAAGGTTAGCGTGGGGAAGAACCAGAATATCCAGGCTGCCCTCCAGAGCGTCATGTTCTCTGCAATGTAGATAGCGCGTTGTATCAGGTCCGGCTGGCTGGCGCTCGTGCCCGGTCCGTGGATGAATACCGCAACAAGCAAGGCCAAAATGGTATTGTTAAACCCGGCCAGGAACAGCCCCAAGGCATCCAAATATACGGCGCTGTGTTTTGCTTTGGATATCATGATTGAGACGGCGAGATCACTTGTCTACTTGGGTCAGTATAGTGGCAAAGGCCACATCAGAAAACCTTGCTACGCGGTCCAAGCCGTCAAACTTACCCACGACCAAGATGCTGGATCGTCATGTTGGCAATGCAGGCGGCGTTCTGGGCGATGGTTTGGCTGCCATCTACATGGACAACAGGGAACTTGTGAGCGGCGGCCGTTTCTGCCACCCACCTCCCAAACTGCACATCCCGGGCCATCCAGTTAGCGAACGCCTGCTGTGGCTCTTCGCACTGCGCCAGAACGGCATCGATCCAATCGCGCCGGGCGTATGTCTCAACTTGGAATTGGGGTGTGGGGATAAGGTAAACGGCCGTTTGTTCCCCCGTTAAGTGCGGGGCAACCCGATCCGGGAGCAGGGCGGCTCCTTCGACCAGTATGGGTCGCTCTCCAGTCAACGCACGCAGATCGGCCAGGATCATCGGAAACTCTTCCCGGTACACCTCAATGACGTGGCGGACCTGCTCCGCCACGGGGCGCATCCAGATTTCGTCCCAGCTCATAGTTCCCAGCTGATAGAGAGCGGGTTGGTTCTGTGGGCTTGCCTGAGATTGATGCCGATCGAAGTGATCATCGCAGTTGTAGGTCGCCAGGTTGTACTGCTCGGATAGAAGCGCGGCGATAGAGCTTTTCCCCGAGCAGGGAGAGCCGCCCAGCCAGTACAGAGAGTCAGATACGTGGTTCATTTTGGCTCGCGTGCGCCAGCGCTAGACATCAAGAGCTGCCACATCGCGTATCGTTCGGATTACCGTTGAACGCAGAATGTCGAATGCGAAGGCCGAAGACGCGCCGACCGGCTAGCACCCGCTCTGCTCCATGCTCGCCTACTCTACACCGTTGGTGCTGACGAGCACAGCTTCCCACGTAGGAAACGCATCCAGCGATGCCATGTTCGGGTCGTCCACACCGAGCCAGTTCCCGGATGTTCAACCATTGCCCGGCGGAGCGGGTGAACAATCTACTGACCCTGATGAACTCCTATGGGCGTCGGCCGCCCTCATGTGCAACATGCCGGTCCTCTTCGTTTCCGTGCCGTTCGATCTGTGCCGCAACCAATCGTGTGTAACGGGCGAATCCGTTCGGGACCTGTTGCCCGCCGAAACAGCCGTCAGCTGCATGTGGTGGAAGTAACGGTGCGCAGCCAAGACATTCACACGGCGGCTACGACGCCGACCTACATCATCGCCAACTAGGTACTCCATCCCACCACCCCGCACGCCGCGTGGATGCCCAAAGCAACGCTAACGGCGTTTGGTTGGGGGATTCGGGAAACAGCTATCGTGCTGGTGGGCAGCGATGGAAACTTGCTCCATGAGTTTGGCAGCCAGTTGGATCTAGCCGCACTGGGGAGCGCAATCGACTAGCCGTGACAGTCACACGTGAGGATATACCTGCGCAGGGCAGTCCGCTTGCTCAATAAACCGGGTGCTCCTCCACCCCACTGAACCTCCCAACCCAAATCACGACAGCATAAACGATAGGGATCAGAATGAAGACCACAATCAGCAAGAGCAGAGGAATGGTCGACGGGCTCAAGACCCCAGCCAGCAGGACGGCCAGCGAGGAGACCAGTGTCAGCCTGCTGCCATGACGATAGTATTCAACCTGCTCATCCGACAGGCGGATGGTCTGAATCAGAAGAGCTACACAGACCAGCACGAGAGCCACCGAACCAACAACAAGCCAGCTAGCAGCAGCTTCCAACGGTTCACCGCTGTGCTCGATAAGGCTCAGAACGGCTGCGCCGGCTGCGGCAATGCCTGCTGTCAACGGCAAATGCAGGTAAAACCACTGGGTGACCTTACTCGCAGTCGCGATGGGAGGATGGTGTGCCAGCAAGCCGAAGTAGATCCACCAGATCCCGATCGCGATCAGCATGCCCAAAGCACCCGTAACGCCTACCAGCCACGTCAGTTGATCCGTCCCGGCTACGCCACGAATGGTTCCGGCCACCACCTCGCCCAGGACGATAATCGTGAAAAGACCAAACCGCTCAACCAGAGCAGGGCTCACGTTGAGCACTCGCTCAATCTGTTCTGATGCGCCAGGAGTAGTCCGACTCTGCCGAAACGTATGCAACGGTAACAACAAGGAGATGATGAGTGCCAGACCCCACAGGTAGAAACGAATCGGAGGCGGTACCAACGTCGATACGAGAAACAGCAGTGTCGTGATCAAAAAGGCGATGACATAGGGCTGGGACAACGGTCGATGTTGTGGGTCGTGGACGCCGGTGCGCCACCACAGGTAGGTCAAGATCAGTTGGAAGGTGGCATAGGAAAGAGCGAAGCCAACCGAGCCGTCGCCCAATGCATTGTGGGCGAACACCGCCATGGCGGCAACGGTAAACATCTGTAGGAAGGTGAAGACTCGCGTGCGCACGTCGTCGTTGCCATGAAGGTCATGGTAAGAGGAGCCATTGAACCAGGCCCACCAGACGATGGTGAAGAGAAAGGCGAATCCGGCTACACTGCCCACGGTCACATCGGTCGCCAATGAGTGAGCCAGCTCGGCAATGAGCACAACGTAGACAAGGTCATAGAACAGCTCCAGGAACGTTACACTGCGATCGTGTTGTCTGTCCTGGACGGACCTTGGTGGCTTCCACCACGTCCGAAAACTTCTTCTCAGTTCGACCATCAGCTTGCTTCCTCCAACATAGGATGAGCCTGACTGCTACAGCCTTGTCGTCAGGTCAACAGTCAGGCTCATCGGACTCGATACGGCTCGACTGCACCTGCCTAACGCTTGCCGCTGATGCAGGCGCGTCCATTAGGCCGTCGAGATCATCCGCCGACGGTCTAGTTCTCGGACACCGTGCTTTCCGTTTCGCCGAACATCCGTTGTCTCATGCCGGCGATGAAGGCATCATCCCCAACTTGCTCACGCATGGCGTAGGTCTGTTCAGCGTCGGAGCCGAGCAGATAGCGCAGCTGCGCTTTGCCATCGGTTGCGGCATTGTAAATGCCCTCAGCGATGAAGTCGGCTGTGCTAAGCTGGAGACCGGAGTTGGCGCGCTGGGCCTGGAACTGGGCCAGGGCCGGGTCATAGTCGGTCAGGTCTTCACGCAGGCAGAAGTCCATCGAACGACCACCAAAATCGGTTTCCACGCCACCCGGCTCAATGATCTTGACGTCAATGCCCAGTTCACCCAGTTCATACGATAAGGATTCCGAGAAGCCCTCTACAGCCCATTTCGTCCCATGGTAGAGGCTGATAAATGGATAGGTAATCCTTCCCCCGATGGAGGACACGTTCATGAACAGACCCGCTCTATTGGCGCGGAAGTGGGGCAGAAAAGCCTGCGTCACATGCATCAGGCCGATGACGTTGGTGTCAAACTGCCGGGCGATCTGCTCCGTCGTCGCCGCTTCGAACGGTCCCGCGGCAGCATATCCGGCGTTGTTCAGAACGACATCGACCTTGTCGTACTCCTTGAGAATCTGCTCAACGGCCGTATCGATGGACACCTGGTCGGTAACGTCCAGCGCATAGAGAGAAACGCCCTCGATCTGGTTCAGATCGGTCTCGTTCTCTGGCTTGCGCATCGTGGCCGCTACCTGCCATCCCTTTTCTGCGAAGAGCTTCGCCGTCGCTTTGCCGATACCTGAACTTGCACCTGTGATAACGATTGTATTCACTGTCTTATTGTCTCCTTGTGTGATTGATTAGTCAGTCAGATTGTTCCAAAAAAAGAGAGAGCTAATGCGTTGAAACAGCGTTCCAGAATAGCCCAAAGCTCATCCCGATGTGCTTCAACAGAGCCATATCCTGAAGGCTGTGCATTTGAGCGTACTCAATCGCCGCTTCCACCTGAGCCAGCATCAACATACTAAAATAGTCGGCTGGTACGTCTACCAGTAGACCATCCCTGACGGCCTGGTCGTACAGGTCGAACACGAACGCAAGCGACGTCTCGCTCGGCTGTTCCTGCCCACCCATGCTAACCAGTTCAGACAGGCCAAGCTGCTTCTTCAGGGTGTAGCGCTCCGGGTACCTCATGGCCCAGTCAATGAAGCGGAACCACATGTGCTCCATTTGATCCTTGATTGAACCATCATGCGGCCAACCGGTGAGGATATATTCGCCCCATTCTCTCTTGAGTTGAGCGTATACCGCATCAACCAGACCTTCCTTGGAGCCGAAGTAGTTGAACAGCGTTCCGGTGCCGACCCCGGCATGCTGGGCAATGCGCGTGGTGGGTGTGTTCCAGAAGCCTTCATCGGCAAACAGGTCGATTGACGCCTCAATGACTTGTGTCTTTTTGTCGCTCACACCTGATACTATACCCAAGACTGACTAATCAGTCAACCCCTGATTGTAAATTGATTGCCTGTGGCTGTGGAGTCTGGCCAGTGCGTGCCGGGTGTCAACCCATCTTCTCCCCCACCGCCACCACATCCGCCGCAATCTGCGCCTGCAGCGCCTCAAGCCCGCCGAACTTCATCTCCGGCCGGATGTGCTCCACGAACGAGAGACGCATCTCCTCGCCGTAGATGTCGCGGTCGAAGTCGAGGAGGTGCGCCTCAACCGTCAAGGACGCGCCGTTGACCGTCGGCCGCATGCCGACGTTGGTGGCCGCCTTGTAGCGCTCGTCACCTACCCAGGCGATGGTGGCGTAGACGCCGTTGGCGGGCAGCAGCAGTTCGTCCCAAACGGCCAGGTTGGCGGTCGGGAAGCCGATGGTGCGACCGCGCTGGTCCCCCTTGACGATGTTACCCCGCACCGTGAAATCACGACCCAAACAACCGTTGACGTCGGTCATATCGCCCACTTCCAGACCCCGACGTACCCGACGGCTGCTGACCAGCTCGCCGTCAAACTCGACCATGTTGTCGATGACCCGCACGGTGAAGCCGCGCTCCTCGCCCAGCGCCCGCAGGAACGGCACGTCCCCTTCGCGGTTATAGCCGAGGGCGAAGTTGCCGCCCCAGATTTCGCGCATGTCGAGCGTCTCGATGAGCTGGTCGATGAAGTCGGCCGCCCGGACGTGGCGCACTTCGTCGTCGAACGGATGGGTGATGATCAGGTCCAGCCCTTGCTCGCCAAGAAGCTGCACGCGGTCATCCAGCGTGTTGATGTAGAAGCGGGGCGGCATCGTCTGCATAACGCGGCGCGGGTGCGGAAAGAAGGTCAGCGCGGCGGCGCGCATCCCCTGGGCGCGGGCCGATTCGACCAGCGCCGCCAACAGCGCCTGATGGCCGCGATGGACGCCGTCAAAGGAGCCAATGGCCAACAGCGTAGGCTGCCGGTGGTCGACTTCAGTCAGATGGGTGATGCGGACAAACGATTGGGTCATACGGTCGTTGCTTCACCGGCGCGATTGGTTGGGTGCGCCGGCGAGTGTAATTGTAGCAAAAGGGTGGCGTCTGGGGTGGGCTGGAAAGCGGGTTACTTGAAGAAACCCGGTTTCTCTACAGGATAGTTCTCATAGACCTGCATTCGCCACATACGCATCGTCCGGCACATTCTTGCGAACTCGCAGCAAACCACCTTCGGCCTCGGCCACGCCCAGCAAGTGACCGGCATCGTTGTAGACGCGCAGCAGCGTGCCTTCGGGCGCCCCGGAAGCGGCCGTCACGGGACGGCCGTACCGCAATTCGGCGGCCTCTTCCGCCTCCAGCTGGATGGCGGGCAGATGGGCCACGGCCACATCGGGCGGCTGCAGATAGGAAGACCAGTTCTCCGGCGACAGCGCATCGAGCGGGACTGCGTCTTGGGCAGTGAATTCGCCGACGGCCGTGCGGCGCAAGGCAGTGATATGGCCGCCGCAGCCCAGCGTCTGGCCCAGGTCATGGGCCAACGAACGGATGTAGGTTCCCGACGAGCAGACTATGCGCAAATCGAGCAGGGGCGGCTCATAGGCCGCAACCGTCAGGGCGTAGATAGTCACATCCCGCACCGGCGCCTCCACAGCCTCGCCGCGCCGGGCACGTTTGTACAGCGGCTGACCGTCCTGCTTGATGGCGGAGAAGATCGGCGCCCGCTGCCGAATATCGCCCCGAAAGTCGACCAGTGCCGCCTCGATTTCAGCTGCCTCTACCTCCACCGGTCGCTCGGCAACGACCATGCCGTCGGCGTCATAGCTGTCGGTGGTCTGGCCCAACCGCACTGTCGCTTCATACGCCTTTGGCTGGCCGACGATATATTCGACAAAGCGTGTGGCCCAGCCGACACAAACGACGAGCACGCCGGTGGCCAGGGGATCGAGCGTCCCGGCGTGGCCCACACGCCGGATGCCGCTGACCCGCCGCACTCGACCGACGACATCATGGGAGGTCAAGCCTTGCGGCTTGTCGATGGTCAGAACGCCAGCTTTGGTCACAGGGGTTGTCTCAGGTGGTGGGCACAGAACCGGCGATAGCGCGTTCCTGGCGATCAATCGCCTCGCGGCAGGCGGCCACAAGCTTCGCCTCCGCGTCGGCCAGCGGGCCGTCCAGCGTGCAGCCCGCCGCCAGCACATGGCCGCCGCCGCCGAACTGGGCCGCTACCTCAGCCACATCGTAAGGAGCGCGGCAGCGCAGACTGGCCCGAATGGTGCCGTCTTCCATCTCGCTGACGACCAGCCCCATCTTGGCCACGTCGATATCGCCCAGGAAGTTGACGAGTCCGGAGCTGCTGGGGTTGCCTTCCAGCCCGACAGAGCGAATCTCGGCGTGGCTGATGGTGGCCCAGGCCAACCCGTCGACCATCTGCATGCCATCCAGCCCGAGCTGCCAGAGCAGGGCTGTCGAATACGGCCGCAAAATGAGCGCCTGGAGGTAAATTTCCGGCAGGTCGGCCCCGGCATCCACCAACGCCCCGGCCACACGCATCGTTTCGGCCGTTACATTGGACGTCCGGAAACCCAGCGTGTCGGTGACAATCCCGGTCAGCAAACTCTCGGCGATGCCGGGGGTGATGGTGATGCCCAGCTCGACGAAGAAGCGGTAGAGGAGTTCGGCTGTGGAGCTGGCGGCGGGATCGACCAGATTGAAATCGCCAAATCGGGTGTTGGTAATATGGTGGTCAAAGTTGGCCAGACTCGGCTTCGGCTCCGGCAGCATGGCGAAGACTTCGCCCATGCGCAGTTCGTCGCCACAGTCAACGGCGACAACCAGATCATACGGTTGGGTGTAGGAGGGAGTTTGGGTTACCGCTTTCGCCATCGGCAGATCGCGAAAGCGCCGGGGCACGGCGTCGTCGCAGGCCAGCGTGATCCGCTTGCCGAGCTGCTCCAGCGCCTGGCCCATCGCCGTCAGAGAGCCGATGGCGTCGCCGTCCGGGTCCACATGGGCCACAACCAGGACGCTGTCGGCTTTCTCGAGGGCGAAATGAATCACAATGGTTTCGTCGATTCGGAAGTCAAGACTAGCCCGCAGCCTCATCACCGGACGACACCCCGTCGGAAGACGAATTGTCTTCTTCCGGCTCTGCCGGCGGGATATCCAGGTCGGCCAGCAGCGCGTTGACCTCTTCAATGTAGGCCAGACGCGGGTCCCACTGGTAGCGCAGGGTTGGGGCGGCGCGCAGCTGCAAGCGCTGGGCCACTTCACGGCGCAGATAGCCTGAGGCGCTCTCCAGCCCGGCCATCACGTCTTCCTTCTGTTCGTCGCCGCCCAGCGCGTTGACATAGACGTTGGCATATTGCAGCTCCCGGTCGATGTCGACGCTGGTAACGGTCACACCCTGGACGCGCGGATCGCGCACCTGGCGCACGAGCAGCTCACTCAGAATCATCTGAATCTGATCGGCTATTCGTTCCTGTTTCGCTTTGGACATGACGTTACCTCGACGCGCGCTGGGTGACGAAGAACTCGATGATGTCGCCCGGGGCGTAGTCCGACCAGCCATCCAGCGACACACCAAACTCGAATCCGGCCTTCACCTCGCGGACGTTGTCCTGCAGATGCTTCAGGCTGCCGACGCTGCCGGTGTGGAGCAGCTTGCTATTGCGAATGAGGCGGGCCTTGGAGTTACGCCGGGCCTCGCCGGTGCGCATATAGCAGCCGGCAATGGCGCCGATCTGCCGGATGCGGAACACCTCGCGCACTTCGGCCCGGCCGATGACGACGTCCTCGTACACCGGGGCCAACATACCGTTGAGCGCCAACTCCACATCCTCAATCAGCTTGTAGATGATGCTGTAGGTCTGGATCTGGACGCCTTCGCTGTTGGCGGCGTTGCGGGCAATCGGGTCAGCCTCGACGTTGAAGCCGAGAATGATGGCGCCGGAGGCCGACGCCAGCATGACATCACTCTCAGTGATGTTGCCGGTGGCCGCCCGAAGAATCTCCACTTCGACTTCCTCGTTGTCCAGCTTGTCCAGCGACGTAACCAACGGCTCCAGCGAGCCTTGCACGTCGGCCTTGACAATCAGGTAGAGTGTCTTGGTCTCGCCTTGCTGCAAGCGGGCGAAGAATTCGTCCAGTGTGGCCGAACGCCCGCCGCTGTCGTCGCCCACCACACCATCCATGTCGTTGACGATCTTGCGGGCTTCTTTTTCGCTTTCAACAACGGTGAACTGGTCGCCTGCTTCGGCAATGCCGTTCAGACCAGCCACAGAGACAGGCGTCGACGGGCCGGCGGACTTGATGCGCTTGCCCATGTAGTCGTACATCGCCTTGATGCGACCGTACAACTCGCCAACCAGGATCGTATCGCCCACATTCAGGGTGCCGTTTTGCACCAGGACGGTGGTCATCGGTCCCTTGCCGCGCTCAATTCTGGCTTCCAGCACGGTGCCGGACGCTTCGGCCTTGGGGTTGGCCCGCGGGTCGGCCTCTTCGGCCACCAGCAGAATCGCTTCCAGCAAATCCTCAATGCCCAGCTCTTCCTTGGCCGAGACGGGGATCACCATCGTGTCGCCGTCCCAATCATCGGGCACCAGACCGGCGTCGGACAGCTGCTGCTTGACGCGGTCGGGCTGGCTGGTCTGAAGGTCGATCTTGTTCAGGGCCACGATGATCGGCACATGGGCCGCGCGGGCATGGTCAATCGCCTCACGGGTCTGGGGCATGACGCCGTCGTCGGACGCCACTACCAGGATGGCGATGTCTGTCGCCTGGGCGCCGCGCGAGCGCATGGCGGTGAACGCCTCATGGCCCGGTGTGTCCAGGAAGGTGATGAGACGGCCGTCCTGCTCCACCTGATAGGCGCCAATATGCTGGGTGATGCCGCCCGCTTCGCCATCGACCACATTGCTGTGGCGCAGAATGTCGAGGAGGGAGGTCTTGCCGTGGTCGACGTGGCCCAACATGGTGACAACCGGTGGGCGAGCGACCAGGTCTTCGGCCTCTTCCTCGGCCAGGACGCGCCGCCAGCTTACCTGCTCTTCGAGCGGGATCGCTTCGACCTCCGCTTCGGCCGACGCCAGCGGCGCAGCCTCATAGCCCATCTCTTCGGCAACGATGGCGGCCGTATCGTAATCAATTTGCTGGTTGATGTTGGCCATAATGCCGTTGGTCATCAACTCTTTGATGACATCAATCGGGCTGACTTCCATCAGCGTGGCCAACTCCCGCACGGTTATGAAGTCGGGGACTTCAATGAGTTCTTTTGTTTCTGCCATATAACTACTGTTTCCTTGCACGAACGTTTCGACTGGTGCAGAAACTCCTTGTGACTAACCTTCTATCACTAACTTTCTGATATCGTCATCACTGCTTCGGCCGCCGGGCGGTGGGCGGCAATGGCCGCCAACTCCGCGGTCGACAGGTCGCTGTTGAGCGCCTGGTTCAAGATGCCGGGATGGCGCAGCGCTTTGTCCCAGCAGGCAGCCTGATCACACAAATAGGCGCCCCGCCCGTTCAGCTTGCCCGTGGGGTCGACAACAACACCGCTGTCTGGCGTGCGCACGAGGCGCGTCAGCCGGCGCTTGTCCGTCGCCTGGCGACAGATGACACAGGTGCGCTGCGGCACATGCTTGCGGCGTGGTTGCTGCTTCGCCACGGTTCTACCTACTCCGAGCTTGCGTCCTCGGCCTCGTCGACGACTGTCTCGATGACTTCATCAATCACATCGTCGATATCAATATCTTCCCATTCTGGACGGCTGCGGCCCTTCTTGCGCTTGCGCTGAATGACCACCTGCTCCAGATCTTCATCGTACACCAGGGCACGGCCCTTGCGCTTCTTGCGCTTGGGGTCGTCCTCGTCATCGTCGTCCTCAGACGGCGACGGCGTGACAATAACCACTCCCGGCTGCTTCGGTTTGGGGGCCGGCGCTTCTGGCTCAATCAACGACTTGGACAGATCGTCAAGCGGCGACACTGGCTCTGGTTCCGGTTCTGGCTCCACCTCGCCGGCGGGCACTTCTTCCGGCTCCGCTTCGGCCTGGGCCACCACATCGTCTTCCAGTTCCAGAGCGGTCTCGACGGTCGCCTCAGGCGCTACCTCAGCAACGGTATCGCTCTCATCGACCACATCATTATAGCCGGTTTCCTCTACGACGGCTTCCGTCGCCGCAGCGACTTCCGCCTGCGTTTCGTCCACCTCATCGAGCAGGGCGGTCTCATCAGCGTCGATACCAATCATCAGGGTATCTTCGCCAAAGACGACCGTATCCTCTTCGACTTCAGCTTCTACCACCACCGGGGTGGCGGCTTCGATGGCGGCCGCTTCTTCGGCTGCCTGCCGTTCCAGCTCGACTTCGGCGGCTTCCAGCTGCGGCGCGAACGCTGCCAGCGTCTCCCGCACTGTCTCCAGCGACTGGTCGCCCAGACCGCGCAGGCTCAGGAACGTCTCGTCGCCCATCTCCAGCACAAACATCAGGTCGCCAACCGTCTCGACGCTGGCATCGAGCAGCAGGTTATGGATGCGGCCTGGCAGGTCCAGGTCGTCGAGCGGCATACTCCAGGCGGCGTCGGGCACGTTCTTGCGCTGCTCCATCCGCTGCCGGCGAATATCCTCGTACTCCTTGGCGCGCTGGGCCACAATGCGACCCTCAACACCGGCCACCAGCTTGTCCAGGGCCATGTAATCTTCGGCGGTCACCGGGCGGCCCGTTTCCTTCTTGTCCAGAATCAGGCGCACCTGGTCCAGGAAGACGGTGTCAAGCACGATATTCGGGTCGGCCGCCGGGTCGTCCAGACTGCCGAGTGACTCCGTGGCCGCTTCGGTCAAGCTCTTGATGTCGATACGCCAGCCGGTCAGCTTGGCCGCCAGCCGGGCGTTTTGTCCTTCGCGGCCAATGGCTAGCGACAGTTGATCGTCGGGGACGATGACAACGGCCGTCTTGCCCTCTTCCGAATCTTCCTCCAGGAAGACATGGGAGACGCGGGCCGGGCTGAGCGCCTTGGCGATAAAGATACGTTGGTCGGGGTCCCATTCGATGACGTCGATCTTTTCGTCATTCAGCTCGCGGACGATACTCTGGATGCGCACACCGCGCATGCCGACGCACGCGCCGACCGGGTCCACGCCGGGCTGCAGCGCCTGGACGGCGACCTTGGAGCGCTGGCCCGCCTCGCGGGCAATGCTCTTAATCTCCACCTGGCCGTTATAGATCTCCGGCACTTCCAGCTCCAGCAAACGGCGGAGCAGGTTGCGGTGGTTACGGCTGACGACGATCTGCGGTCCGCGGCTGGTGCGGCGCACTTCCAGGACATAGACGCGAATCTTGTCGTGGGCGCGGGCGCGTTCGCCGGGCACCTGCTGGCTCTTGGGCATGATCGCTTCCGTGCGGCCCAGGCCAATCGTCACGTGCTGGCCGCTGATGCTCTGCACCGTGCCGTTGACCAGCTCGCCTTCGCGGCCGGAGAAATCCTCAAACAGATGCTCGCGCTCGGCTTCGCGGACGCGCTGGAGCAAGACCTGCTTGGCGGTCTGTGCGGCAATTCGGCCGAAGCTCGGCGTGGTCGAGTCGACCATGACCACATCGCCCAGTTCCACATCGGTGTGGCCCTCGGCGCGGGCAACGGACAACAGCACCTCGGTGCGGTCGTCCATCACATCCTCGACAACCTCTTTCTCGGAGAGGATCGTCGGCTCGCCCGTGCGGGGGTCGATCTCAGCCGTAACGTCCTGGTTGCTGCTGATATTCATATCGCGCCGGTAGGCTGAGACCAGCGCTGTCTTAAGCGCCTCGAAGACGTCCTCTTTGGGAAGCCCTCGCGACTCACATATTTCATTGAAAGCCAGGATAAATTCGCTTTTCATTTGATCCCGTTCACCTATTCAGTTTTCATCTAATGGCGAGTGTCTCGTTTCCTTACCAAGAAACAAAAAAAGTGGGGGTGCCCACTTTTCCTCGCCCGCTCTTCTCCAACTGTCGACGAATAGTATAGCATGGGCAACTTGCCTTAGCAACCGTGATCCAATGAATTCAGGGTGATCCGGGCCCGATCCTTAACGCCACATAACAACGCCCACGAGCCGCCTCATCCCGGCGGCAGCCCATTGGCAATCAGCGTCGGAACGTCGACCAGCGACCCGGCCAGATGCGCCGCGCAGCCAAAGTCGGCCGTCGCGCTCCACTCGCCCGGCACGGCGATGACCGCCATCCCCGCCGCCGCCGCTGCCCGGCAGCCGGTGGACGTGTCTTCCAGCGCCAGGCAGCGGGCCGGATCCACACCCAGCCGCTCGGCCGCCAGCAGGTAGATGTCGGGAGCGGGCTTGCCGTGGGTCACTTCGTCTCCGGCGGCGATCGCCCCGCAGCGCTCCAGCAGGCCCAGTTCGCCAATGATGAACAGCGCCACCTCGCGCGGCGTGGAGGTGGCCACCGCCCAGGGCAGTCCGTGAGCGTCCAGCGAGTCGATGAGCGCGTGGAGGCCGGGCATGGCGGGCACGCCGGCGCTGAGGATGTCGAGATAGGCGGCCGATTTGCGGGCCACCAGAGCTTCGACCGTCAGCGGAATGGGCCACCGGTCGAGCACCATGCCGGCGCTCTCGACGGTGCGGTGGCCGAGCATCGCCTGGTAGAGCGCGTCGTCGATGGTCCCGCCAAACGGGGCGACCACCCGCTCCCAGGCGGCGCGGGAGAGCGGCTCCGTGTCGACCATCAGGCCGTCCATATCGAAGATGACTGCGTCAAGCATCATGAACTGGTGTCCGCCAGAGGGGGCAAGGTGATGTGGCCGAAAAGGCCGCTCAATTCAAACGCCTCAATGCCTTGCAGCCCCAACATCAGCGACAGCTCCCCGCCGTGATGCAGATCGTGGCTCAGGATGCGCCAGATTGTCCATTGGCGAGTCGGCGCCCATGTCTGCCCGTTCCAGATATGACGGTAGGAGACGGAAAGATCATCGACCGCCCATTCGTTCAGCGTGCGGGCGATCATCTGCCAGCTCTGGTTGAGCCAGCGGACCAGCCCCTCAGCGTCGTCGGCGATAGCGATCGCCTCTTCGACGATATTCGGGTTACCGTCGCTGTCTTCGTGCCAGACCTCAATCTGCTCCACCAGTTCGGCGCTGCCGGGCGCATCCATGCGCATGAACCAGGCAAGCCGACCCAGACTAATATGGCGGGTCAACTCGCCCACCGAATTCATGTCGTCGGCCGGACGCCAGGCCAACTGCTCGGCGGTCAACGGCTGGACGGCGGTGATGATGCTCTGGTTGTAGCCGTTCCAGCCTTCTAACACCTGACTGAGTGATTGTTGCCCCATATCGTCACTTTCCTTTATGCTTGCACGGGCTAACCATTCACACTTTGGTCTGGTAGCCGCGGAGACTATATGCCTTACGAAAAGCAAAAGCAACCAACGGACCGTGTGCAATTCTCCGTCTACATCGCCACCAGCGTCGACGGCTTCATCGCCCGGCCAGACGGGGATGTGACGTGGCTGAACGAAGCGGAACCGATTGGCGACGGGGACGATGCGGGCTTTGGCGCGTTCTTCAACAGCGTCGATCTGCTGGTGATGGGACGAGGCACATTCGAAAAGGTGCTCGAGTTCGACTGGCCCTACGGTGACAAGCCGGTCATGGTCCTCAGCCAGACGATGCAGAGCGTGCCCGACGCCTTGCGGAAGACGGTCGCCATCGAGCGTTCGGCCCCGCATGAACTGGCGGACAAGCTGACACAGGCGGGCTACGAGCGCGCCTACCTGGATGGCGGCAAGGTCATCCAGTCGTTCTTGCGGGCAGGGCTGGTTGATGAAATGACGATCACCCTCATCCCCATTTTGCTCGGCCAGGGCATTCCGCTGTTTGGCCCCACGGAGAGAGATATCCCCTTGCAGCTTCTCTCCTCCCGTTCGTGGGCCAATGGCTTTGTCCAGAACCATTACCGGGTGGCAGGACAATAAGCAGGAACAAGGCCAGTGCGACACGTCATCCCCCTCTTTTGGCTCGGTTTGCTCCTGTTGGTTGCGGCCGCCTGCGCCACCACGCCGGAGCCGCCCCCGATCGTCGAATGCCCCGTGCCGGAGCCGGTGGAGGTGCTCGCCGATGGCTGGCAGTTCACGACCGACCCGGACGACGCCGGGCTGGCGGCCGCCTGGTACGCCCCCGACCACGACCGCACCGACTGGGCAGACCGCCGCGCCGGGCTTGCCTGGGAGCAGACCGGCCTTGAGTACGACGGCATCGCCTGGTATGCACAAGCCATCACCTGGGATGGCGACGAAGCGTACCTCTTTCTGGCCGACGCCGACGACAGCGCCACTGTCTGGGTCGATGGCGTAGAGACGTTGGCGCTGGGCAGCGACAATCCGTCGGCCGTCCTGACGCTTGATGACGCGGACGGCGAGGCGCTGGTGGTCATCCGCGTGGCAGACGAGGGGGGTTTCGGCGGCCTGAAGGCCACTCCCCGGCTGGCCGGTTCCTTCAAAGCGTCGCTGGACGAGATGCGGCTGATCGCCTGGCTGGAAGCGCAGGACCCGGCCCTGCCGCCCGCGCCCGATGGCGGCGCATGGACGATGATTGGCGGCGTGGCGGAAGCGGCCGAAAGCCTCATCGCCAACGACGGCTCACTCAGCCCGTACGCCACCGCGCCCGCCGCCCAGGTCTGGCTGCGGAACAGCGCCACCGGCGAAACAGTCAATCCGTTCGCCGCAGGCAGCTTCTCGCTGATCGACAACCAGCCGCTGGTGCAGATCGGCGGCGAGGCGCAGGGCGGTGTCGGCAGCCGCAGTGTGGCGTTCTACGACGAGACCGACCGGGCCATCCGCTGGCAGCTGGCGCTGGAACGGGAGGCGGGCGCGTCGTTCGACGAGCTGGTGGTGGCCGCGCGGCCGTTCCGCGTCAACCGCACGCTGGCCGCTTTCTGCAACCCGGTGCTGGCGGGCGACAATCAGCTCTGGCTCAACAACGCCCCCTATCTGGCGGCCGCCACCCCACCCGACGAACTGGCGACCGGCGAGACGTGGGCAGGGCTGGTCTACCGGCTGGATGAGGGCGCGACCATGCTGGCGTTCGCGCTGCCTGCCGCGCCGGAGCGCCCGATGCCCGACCCGGCGGCCGATTTCGACGGCCGTCTGGCCGAAGCGCAGGTGGCGTGGGCGGAGCGGGCGGGCCGGGCGGTCATCAGCGTACCCGACGGCGCGGTGCAAGCGGCGCTCGACGCCAGCCTCGGCTATTTACTGCTGGCCAGCGACCCCGACGGCCCGCACCCCGGCCCGCTGGCCCACGACGCCGTCTGGACCCGCGACGCAGCTTACATGGGGCTGGCCCTGCTGATGCGCGGCCATGAAGAAACAGTCGGTACCTACGTCGACGCCATCTTCGCCGGGCAGGAGCCGGACGGCCGCGTGCCCCCCATTCAGGGCGAAGCGATCCCGTGGGACAACGACGAGTGGGACGCGCAGGGACAGGCGATCTTTCTGGCGATGCAGCTCTACCGCTACACCGGCGACGCGGCCTATCTGGAGGCGATCTACCCGCAGATGGCGCTGGCGGCCGACTATCTCATCACTTTACGCGCCCAGACGGCCGACGACGACGGCCCGACGCGCGGCCTGCTGCCCCGCAGCCTGAGCGCCGAAGATTTGGCCGACGGCGAGCAGCATTACTACTGGGATAACTTTTGGGCCATCAACGGGCTGCTCCAGGCGGCCGATGCAGCCGATCTGCTCAACACCGGTGACGGCGGGCGCTGGCGGACAGAGGCGGGGGCGCTGCGGACGGCCGTCGACGAGAGCGTGGCTGCGCTGATGGGCGAACCGGTGCCGTACATTCCCGCCAGCGTGGAGACCCTCGACAACTCCGGCATGGCCCGGGGCACATCGCCGGTGCTCCATCCTTACCCCATCGTCTCGCCCGATGACCCGCTCATCCGCCGCGCTTTCGACACCTACGCCGAGCGCTGGATCACCCCCTACGACGGCGGCTACCTGCACCGCGAGGGGCAGTTCTGGACCTACGGCGGCATCGAGCTGGCCAACGCCTATCTGCGGCTCGACCGGGGCGATCTGGTCCATCAAATTCTGGCCTGGACGCTCACTCACCAGACGCTGCCCGGCGTCTATGCCTGGGCCGAGCAGGTGGACCCCAACGACTTCAGCTTCAGCGGCGGCGATATGCCTCACGCGTGGATGGCCAGCTCGTTCACCATTCTCATCCGCAACATGCTGGTGCTGGAGCAGGCACTCGGCCCCGACGACGACAGCCTGACGCTGTTCCAGACCGCGCCGGATTGGTGGCTGGAGGGGGAGCGCAGCGTGCGCGTGGAGAATTTGCCGACGCCCTACGGCCCGCTGTCGCTGGAAACTGGCGGCGATCTGCGGATGGAAGACGGCCGCTGGGTGGGCACGCTGGAGCTGCGTCTGGAAGGGGCGGAGCCGCCGGGCGGGTTCCGCTGGGAGCTGCCGTTCACCCCGGCCACAGTGGGCAGCGACAACGGGGTGGCGATGGACGGGAGCTGGCTGCTCCTGCCCGGCCCGGGCACAGTCACACTAACCTTCGACTGATCGCCTCGCCACCCCGATTTCCTCTGGCATCCAACCTCGCCGCCCGGACCGCACTCTGCTGATCAACCCCGTAGCCCCGGCATGCCAATGCTGCCTCCCCCGACCGCGCCATGCTGATCAACCCCGTAGCCCCGGCATGCCAATGCTGCCTCCCCCGACCGCGCCATGCTGATCAACCCCGTAGCCCCGGCATGCCAATGCCGCCCCCCCGACCGCGCCATGCTGATCAACCCCGTAGCCCCGGCATGCCAATGCCGTCCTCGCCCGCGCCGGGCGTCCAACCTCGCAACAGCACACCACGACTCCTCCACCCGGCTCGTTTCCAGCGGCTTTGTAAAGCACCCTTGACAAAGCATCGCCGCTCGTTTACACTATTGTCAAGTTAGCTTTACATTTGGTCAAGCATACACGACAAACTAGGAGACGATTGTGGACAAGCAAGAGAAGCAAGGATTCAACTGGAACGCAGGGACGGGCATGACTGCCGGCGTGATTGTCGGCGCGTTGGTCGCGCTGGTCGTCAATGTAGTGACCGGCAACGCCGACGTCTGGGCCTGGGCCATACCGGTTGGGCTGGCGTCCGGGCTGGCCATCAGCAGCGGCAAAGCCCAGCGCGAGAACCGGGCATGAAGGATTGGAATACACCTTATATCCGTTACTTCATCGTGGGCATGATCGGATATACGGTTACCATCCTGCTGGCCGCCTTTCTGCTTGGAGGCGAGTACATCGACAACACCGCTGTGGCCATCGTGGTCGCGCTGCTGCCGGTCGTGCCGTTCGGTTACGCCATGATCGGCATGGTCGGCAATGCGCGCTCCAAGGACGAGATGCAGCAGCAAGTGTATCTGGAGTCTGTACTGATCACCGCCCTGATGACAGGGGCGCTGACATTCAGCTACGGTCTGCTGGAGATGTTCGATCTGGCCCCGCACATTCCGGTGTTCTATGTCGCGCCGCTGATGATCATCATCTGGGGCATTACCAATGCAATCGTGGGGCGGCGCTATGCGTAGCACCGGGAGGCGATCCAGATGAACAACCGGCTCAAAGTACTGCGCGCCGAACGAAGCTGGTCGCAAGAAGCGCTGGCGGAGAAGCTTGACGTCTCGCGTCAAACGGTCAACGCCATCGAGCGCGGCAAATACGACCCCAGCCTGCCCCTGGCCTTCAAGATCTCGGCCGTCTTCGGGCTGTCAATTGAGGAGATCTTCTTCCCCGACAGTGACCAACAAACATAAACCCGTTCGGACGGTTGTTTTTCGTAACGAATAGGAGACGATAACCGGCTACACTACCCTTACTTCAGAACGCGGCCTCTCTTGTGGCACGCATCATGAAGCAAGGATTGTGGCATATGAGGTCGTCGGACACAACTGACGCAGAACAACAGCGGAGGTTCGATCGGGGCGCGTGGCTGACGCTCGCGGCGACCATACTCATACTCCTATGGGCAGTGGTGCTGGTCATCGTCACCTTTCGGTACGCTGCCGACGGCTGGGCCAGCGTGCCGGTGGTCGACAGCCCTTCGCGCTCCGGACCGTTCGAACTGCTCTTCCCCCTCACCAATGAACCCACCAGCCTGCAAGCCGGCGATGTGGTAACGGCGATTGACGGCCGTGCGCTGGTCGAGGGCCAACCGCCGCCCCTCCCGCCGCCCTGGACTGCTGGACAGACCGTTCAGTACACTATCGAGCGTGCCGGGGGAGACCTGCTGGTAGATGTGGTGCTGGTCGACGCCGATCTGGCGACCTTCCTGACCTACGCCGCGCGCTCGTGGCCGTTTGTCATCGCTGCGCTGGTTTGGCTGGTGGTAGCCGGGCTGGTGTTCTACCTGCGACCCGACAGCTCTGCCGCTCGCTACCTGCTCATCGCCAGCGCCGCCTTCGCGGGCACAGTCCCACAGGGATTCGCCGCGTCGAGCATCGCGCTCTATGCCCAGCCGACGTGGGCCATCACCCTGGAGCTACTTTACGAAACGCGTGTGATCTGGGCCCTCGCCTCGTCACTCATTTTGTTCGTGCTGGTCTTCCCCATACCGCTGTGGCCGGTTAGCCGCTATCCTGTGGCGGTGCCGCTGCTGGTTTACGGTTTACTCTTCGCGGTGCAGGTATATGTGACCCCACGTTACCCCGCGCTGACGTTCACCAGCAACGCTCAATCTATAGCCGGCGCCCTGACGTTTCTGACCTCCTTCATCGCGGTTATCGTGGCCATTGCCTGGTCACTTTATTACAACCTGCGCCGCTCACATGACCCGGTGAGTCGGGCCCAGTATCGCTGGCTGGCTTTTGGTCTGGTGGTCGGTTTGGGGCCCTACTTTCTCTCGCCCCTATTGGGGGGTGTCTCCAATGATGTAGCCTTACGCGAGTTCATCTACCCGGCGACGGCGCTGTTGACCATTGTTCTACCGCTTTCGCTGGCCATCGGCATCCTGCGCTACCGGCTGTTCGACATCGACGTCATCATCCGGCGCACCACATCCTACGCCATCCTGACCGCCCTGCTGGTGCTGGTCTACTTCGGCAGTGTGGTGGTCTTGCAGCGGCTACTCTCACCCATCACCGGTGAGTCGACCATCGCCATCGTGCTCTCCACGCTCCTCATCGCCGCGCTGTTTCTGCCGCTGCGCCGCCGGGTGCAGGCCGCCATCGACAAACGATTCTTCCGCCAGAAGTACGATGCGGAGCAGGTGCTGGAACAGTTCGCCGCCACGGTGCGCGACGAGACCGATCTGGACGAGCTGACGGCCGAACTGGTGCGCGTGATCCAGGAGACGATGCAGCCGGAGTCGGTTAGCGTATGGTTGAAGGAGCCCGACAAATGACCCAATTGTCCACCGAGCGCCGCTTCGACCACGGCGCGTGGCTGCATCTGATCCTGACGAGTGCGCTCATCCTCTTCGTCATCGCCACCGCCATCTACCGCTTCACGCTGCCCACTGACGGCTGGCTGTCGGCTGAGCCAGAGGATTTCAACGGCCGCGGCTTCATTTATGAAACCAATGTGATGGGGCTCGAATCAGCCCTTGAGCCGGGCGACTATCTCATTGCCGTCGAGGGTATCACACTGACCAGCTCCGCAATGAGCGGCACCTGGCCACTGCGAGACATATGGCAATCAGGCAACAGGCTGAACTATACCATCCAGCGAGGCGACGCCACGCTGGAGCTTGAACAGCAGTTGACGACGTGGGACCTGGCCACCTACTGGCGCGGTGCGGGGCAGTCGGTCGCTGATCTGGTGGGATACGCCGGCCTCGTCGTCTTTCTGATCGTCGCCTTCGTTGCTTTCTGGCGCAGTCCGTCCAACCCGGCGGCGCGGGCGCTCTGGGTACTGGCGGCCGTTGTTTTCGCCACGTTCATCGCGACCGATCTACTCCCGAACATGGTTCCGGACAGCGTCGATCCTGTGAGCACACTGGCGTTGCTCGCCATTATCACCGCCCTGTTCACCGTGTTGCTGCCTCCGGCGTTTATCCGGTTTGCCCTCGTATTTCCCAAGCCATCCCCGCTGCTGGAAAAACGGCCGTGGCTGGCATTTCTGCCCTATCTCATTGGCTCTGTGGTCATGGTGGCTTTCGCCTTCAATCTCTTTGTCTTCGGTTGGCTGTGGACGGCCGCCAGTGTGTTGATCGCCATCGCGATCCTCGTCCACAACGCCATCGTCAGCCGCGACGCCGTCAGCCGCGCCCAGTTGCGCTGGGGACTGGGCGGCATGATCGTCGGCCTCGGTTTCTTCTTCCTGGCCACCTATGCCGGAATCTTCGTGCCCATCCCTGATCAGGTTCGAAGCGTCTTCGACATCTTTGGCGCACTCAGCTTCGGGATCATGGGCGTCACCCTGGGAATCGCCGTCATGCGCTACCGGCTGTTCGACATCGACGTCATCATCCGGCGCACGACGTCCTACGCCCTGCTGACTGCCCTGCTGGTGCTGGTCTACTTCGGCAGTGTGGTGGTCTTGCAGCGGCTACTCTCACCCATCACCGGTGAGTCGACCATCGCCATCGTGCTCTCCACGCTGCTCATCGCCGCGCTGTTCCTGCCGCTGCGCCGCCGGGTGCAGGCCGCCATCGACAAGCGCTTCTTCCGCCAGAAGTACGACGCCGAGCAGGTGCTGGCGCAGTTCGCCGCCACCGTGCGCGACGAGACCGATCTGGATGAGCTGACGGCCGAACTGGTGCGCGTGATCCAGGAGACGATGCAGCCAGAGTTTGTCAGTGTGTGGTTGCGGCCGGGGTGGCCGATTCCCCGACAATCCTTGACAGACAACGAGTAATGCGATGACCGATGCATCATTCTCGCTACATGGACAAGCTCCGGTACGCGGCTGACCGGTTTCGGCAATATGGGATTCCTGCGCGCCATATGGCTGTGCTGGCGGCCGTCCGCTCATGGTCCTGGAGATCGCCGTGGCCGTGACCGTATCTGGAGTCGTTGCAGACGACCTGCTCCAGGACGGTCGAATCCTGCGGCAACCAGCATTGCTGATCGGCCGCGAGCGCTGCCTCGCTGGCGGCCGAGGGCGTGTCGCTGGACACATACGCACTCTGGTTTGGCGGGGTCGCACTTCTTTCGCTGTTGATTTGGCAGGGTGTGGGCGTTGCTGATTTTCATCTTGCGCTCGGACGACTGGATGGCGGTGCTGGCGTCGCTATTCCTCATCGTCTTCTCCGGAGCGACTTTCTCCAGCGGTCTGGTGGATTATGCGGCGCTTGCTTATCCACAACTGGCCCCCGCCGTCATTGGTCTTAACGTGCTGGGCGAGATCCTCGTCACAGCCTTCTTTCTCCTCTTTCCCGAACGGCCGTCTCGTGCCGCACTGGCTGTGGTGGCTGCTGCATCTCTCGTCTCGTGGTGCTGGTGGACTACTGGCCGGGCATGGTGCTGAATGATACGGTGTCCGCGGTTGGTCTCTTGTGTGTCGATCGCCTTCGCGCTCGCTGGTCGCAGGTCTATCGCTACCTTCGCGTGTCGCGCCCGTTCTGAGGAACAGACCCGCTGGGTCTGTCGGGGCCGTTTTTCGTGGGCACCGTGCTAATCATTCGTCTCCATCCCTCTCCGGCTCCGGAGTGGTGGCTGACACGGGCTACTCAGCTGGCCATCATGACCCTGGCGTCATCCCGATCACGATCGCCATGCCATGCCGCTCGCGCTTGTGGGATATCGACGTCGTCATTCGCAAGACGACTGTCTACGCCCTTCTGACTGCGTTGCTGACGCTGGTCTACTTTGGCAGCATCGTCGTCCTGCAGCGCCTTCTCGCGCCTGTCACCGGCGAGTCGACCATCGCCATCGTCCTCTCCACGCTCCTCATCGCCGCGCTGTTTCTGCCGCTGCGCCGCCGGGTGCAGAGCCGTCATCGACAAACGCTTCTTCCGCCAGAAGTACGATGCCGAGCAGGTGCTGGCGCAGTTCGCCGCCACCGTGCGCGACGAGACGGATCTAGACGAGCTGACGGCCGAACTGGTGCGGGTGATTCAGGAGACGATGCAGCCAGAGTTTGTCAGTGTGTGGCTAGCTCCGGCTACTGTGGATGAGGGGAACGTTGTGCTTGACAGATCGCAGGACGTGGCGATTTAGGCGACAGCGTCCTGCGACATTCAGCCGCCGGTGACCCTGGGCAAGCCATTCGCCAAGCGCTCAGCGCAAACTTACGACTGGCCAACCAAGCGTGTCTTTCAAGGGCACCGGCGGTCGCATGTATCCTTAAGCAATGCTCTCTTCCCTGTGCCACCTCAAGCAAGCGGCGCTTCTGTGGCCGGGTGGGGCGGCGGCGTTGCGGGCAGGCGGTCGCGGCGGGCTGCCACCGGTTGTTGATAGAAAGCTTTCGAGTCGACAGGCTCATGATTCGCTCTCAGAGTCGAAGGTCATCCGCCACCCACCCCAGCCCCACACCCTCCAGCGTTGCCCGCGTCGGGTTGCCGGTGGCGGCGTCCCAGCCGGCCTGCTCGTAATACATCGCCTTGCCCGCCTCCAGCTCTTCGCGCTCCAGCACCGCGCCATCCGTACGGCCACCTTCGAGCACCTTCGTGAACAGCTTGTCGGGCAGTGTGTCCTGGTCGCGGGTCAGCCCTTCGCGGGCGTTGAAGGCGCGCATCAGGTTCAGCCGGCGCTGGCCAATCAGCTGCACATCGTCGACACTGACGTCCCAGCCCGTGGCGGCTGCCAGCAGCCCGGCCATATCCGACGGGCCGTAGAGCTGCCAGCCGGGGCCATAGACAAACTGGCAGTAGCCCAGTACGTCGGTGGCGCTGTAGTTGTACTGGGTCTTGAGCGCGAACTCGACCTTCTCCGCGTTCAGCGCCTTGATCGGCTGCGGCTTGTCCAGCCCAATCTGGTCGAGGAAACGGCGGTAGCCGGGGTTCTCTTCCGTCCCGGCGTACAGCTTCGGATGGTACATGACGTCATGCTCCGACGACTGGTGGTCGGCCCCGAACGGGTTGACGGCGTAGATCAGGCCCAGGCTGCGCTTGACGTGGGGCATGTGGGCGGGAATCTCCTGCCCCTTGACCGTCAGGACGAACTCGTGCCCTTTGCCCAGCCGGTCGGCCGCTTTCTCGGAGCCGTCGGCCAGCACATCGCCGAACCCTTCGCGCTTGAGCGTCTGCTCCAGCATGGCAATCATCGCCTCGGCGTTGCCATACTCCAGCGGGATGCCGCCGGTTTCCTCCAGCGTCAGCACGCCCTTTTCGTAACACTCCATCGCCCACGACAGCGTCGCGCCACAGGAGATGGTATCGACGCCGTACTGGTTGCAGAGCTGGTTGGCGTAGCTGATGGCGTGGAGATCGTCGACGCCGCAGTAGGAGCCAAAGGTGGCGATGGTCTCGTACTCCGGCCCGCCGTACTCGTGCTGAATGCGGTTGTCGCGCCATTCACTTTCGACAACGCGCTTGCAGCGCACAATGCAGGCGTAGCAGGTGTCGCGACCGAGTTTGTCCTGCTTGCCCTCGTCCGCGCCGCGCAGAAGCTCGTCGTACAGCCGCTCGCCGCTGATCGCTTCGGCCGATTCCATGCTGGGCATGACCCCGCTGTCCCAGTTGTTGGTCGGCAGCCCGCCCGCTCCCTGCTGGCCCATCACCGAGCTGGCCGTACCGTATGTGCCGGTGGAGACTACGCCGCTATCAGGGTATTCCCGCGCTCCCTGCTTGGCCAGAGCCAGGACGGCCTTGCGATCGGCCGCCTGCACCTTGGCCGTGCCGCGCACCACAATCGCCTTCAGCTTCTTGCTGCCCATCACCGCGCCGATGCCGGTCCGGCCCCAGGCCCGGTTGCTCATGTTCATGACGGCGGCGAAGTTCGACAGCTTCTCCCCCGCCGGGCCAATCTGGGCGATTTCGATCTTGTTGATCGCCCAGCTCTTCCTTTAGCGTTTCGTCCACCTCCAGCGTCAGCTTGCCCCACAGGTGGTCGGCGTCGCGCAGTTCGGCTTCGCCGTTGTGGACCCAGAGGTAGACCGGCGAATCGGCCGCGCCGCGCACGACAATAGCGTCGAAGCCGGCAAACTTCAGCTCGGCAGGCCAGAAGCCACCCGCCTGGCTATCGCCCACGCCGCCGGTGGTGGGTGACTTGAAGGTGGCGGTGCAGCGGCTCTGCCCGCTCAGCGGCAGACCGGTAGGCGCGCTGCAGGCGAAGGTTAGCGTGTTGTCCGGACTGAGCGCATCGGCGCCCGCTGGCGTGTGGTGCCAGAGATAGTACAGCCCCATCAAACTGCCGCCGGGGTAAGCCCGGTAGAACGCCTCGTCGGGCGTCTCAATCGTCAGGCTGCGAGTGGTCAGGTCTACGTGAAGAATCTTGCCGGTGAAACCAGAAAGCATCAGACATCTCCTATGGGCCGGGGTGGCCTGCTCATTGATTCTAGGGAGGCGTGCGCACGGCAGACGATCACAAGGTATCGCGATCGTCATCCAGACGCATGATCAGTTCTATGATCTCCTCGCCGCGCGCGTTGGCGAAGCTCGTTTCGCGGTCGATGACGACAAAGCCGCACTTTTCCAGCACCCGAATGGAACCGTAATTGTCCCGGGCCACACGGGCATGGAGCGGCCGCTTCGTTTGCAGCATCAGAAACATCGCCAATGCTTGCGTGGCGATGCCCCGGCCCCAGTAGTCGCGTCCCAGCCAGTAGCTAACTTCGGTGCGGCCGTCTTCCTCATAGCTGAGGACGCTCCCGGCCACCTCGTCACCGAACAGGATCGCCTTGATGACGATGTCCGGTTCGCGCAGCAACCGGCTCCAGCGGGCCATGTAGGCACTGCGGTCTTCGGGGTTGGCCGCGGTGAAGGCGGCCATTTCGTTCGCTTCGGGGTCGCGCTGCTGCTCAAACAAGACAGGCAGGTCGGCGGCCGTCGCCTCGCGGAGCGTCACAAGTCCGGCGGTTGGTTGGTTCATCTCGTGTTCCTCCCGGCCGGCTGGGCCGTCTGCTAGCGGTGGGCCGCTCGTCGCCGTCGTTCGGGGCAATCTGCCACACCAGCGCCCGGCCTCGTCGCCGGTCACGCTGCAAGCCAATATCCGCTTCCAGCTCGTAAACCCACGTCTGGCAAGGCTGCTTGTATGGCAGGTCAAGCTGCTGCTTCAGCTCGGCCCAGGTCAGGCCGTCCTGCTCATCCTGCAAGGCGGTCTGAATCAACGCCCTGAATTCAGTATAGCGCATTTTACGCCTCGGCGGGGGGCGGCTGCTTACCCTCGCTGAACGATTGCGCGTAGAACCAGACGATCAGCTTGTGGTCGGCCCAGAGTTTCAGGGCGTTCATCATCTCAATGCCCGGTTCCGACAGCAGGGCGGCCTGGCGGCTGTTCTCGTTGGTGAAGTACGCCTCCACCATCAGGTGGAAGCGGGAGTTGCCTTCCGGCTGCCCGGTGATACGGCTGACCTCCAGCTTCACCAGACCGGGCAGCTGCTCCAGCAAATGCCGGTGGGTGTTGGCGTAGAAATCCTCCAGCGTCGAGTCATCGTCGACGCGATAGTAGAGGACGACGAACTTCTCCACCGGCGTCTAGCTGCTCCAGATGGCGGCCAGGCGACGCTTCAGGTCGGCACGCTGCTGCTGGTAAGTCGCCTCGTCAAGCGTGCCCGCTTCGTAGGCGTCGTCCAGATCGGCAATGGCCGCCAGTAGCGCGTCGGCGTCGTCATTCGTCTGCGGCTGGGTCACCGGCGTCACAGGCACAGCGACCTGCGCTTCCACGGCCGTCACATACGCCTCGTCCGCCTCCGTCTGGCGCGCCTGCCAGCCGCGCCAAAGCACAATACCTGCCCCAGCCACCAGCAGCAAGGCCGCGCCGCCGATGATTAGCTCCAGGTTTTCGTTGCGGGCAGGCACAGTTGCTGCGCCACCGGCGGCCGCCACCTGCCTGGGGCGGCCGTCCAGCTCAATCGCCAGCGGCTCGCCCGCAGCCACGGGCGGTCGGGAGTAGTTGAGGAAGATCTGCCCCGGCCCCATCTCCTGCGGCCCGGCGCTGGTCCACTCCTCGCCGACGACTTCTACGCCCACATCGGAGAGGATGATCGTGCTGGTGTCGGCGTCGTAGTTGAGCGGATGGGCGACGGTCATGCCGTCTTCATAGGGCAGCACGTAGCGCACCAGCAGCGTCAGGGCATTATCGCCCGGGCGCAGCGGCAGCGTGTCGGCCCAGCCGGTGTCGGTCTGGATAAAGTCGTTGGCGGGCATGAATGAGTCCATCGAGCCGAAGGAGCGCTGGAACTCCAGCGCCTCGGCCCCGGTGGGCACCGAAAGCTGGATGGTGCCGTCCAGCGGATCACCGCTCTCGCCCACGAAGACCGCATCCTGGTTGTTGTTAAAGATGTACAGCTCGTTGACCCGCACCTGGTCTTCAGACGGGAACTCCAGCACGACGTGCACCTGGCCAATGTTGATGGCCGAGGGGTCGGTGGAGCGGTCGTAGACGGTAATCGGCAGGTCAAGCTGCGTCCGGGCGGCCGATAGCTGGTCCGCCGGGCTGCTGTAGTTCAGGTCGTCGAAGCGCGTCCCGGCAATAAAGACCCAGTCCGGGGGCACATCTTCCACTTCAAAGGTGAAGATGCCTGCGGAGTCGACCGTCGTCGTCATCTCCATCGTCTGGGTGAAGTCGGGAGTAAAGGCGCGCAAGTTGACAACCGCGCCGGCCAGCGGTTCGTCCAGCGTGCCGTTGAGCACCTGGCCAAAAATGAGACCGCTGGGGACCGGGGCGGTCAACGCCACCGGATCCGCATAGACATAGCTGAAGGTGCGGGCGTAGTCGACCACGGCCCAGGCGTCGTCGTCGGCCAGCTCGTACGCATGGGCCGGGAAGGAGGCGGGGATGACATCCTCGAACACGTCCTGGTTGCTGCGGTTGAACCAGTAGGTCAGCGAGGTCAGGTCAGTGGCGGGGGCGTCGGCGGGCATCTCCGGGCCATCACCGACACCGGTGTCGCCGTGGCAGCCGGCGCATGACGCCTGGTAGACCTGCTCTCCCTGGGCCACCGCTTCGGGCGGCGTGCTCAGGCTGTAGACGGCCGCCACCAGGTCCCAGCGTCCCTGGTCGTCAATCGGGTTGCTGCTGGCCGGGCCAAAGGGCGGCATGGCCACCGCCGCCTCGCCGTTGGTAATCTGGTCGAACATGACGTTCGGCCGGGTCTCCAGGCGGTAAGTCGGGTCAGTGAACGCCTTGGGCGGCGCGGGGAGCTGCGCGGCAATTTCGCCGTCGCCCGCACCTGTTGGGCCATGACAGTTGGCGCAGCGCTGTTCGTAGAGGCCCAGACCGGGAAAGCCATCGGGCATCTCCTCCGGCAAAGTCGGCTCCTGGGCCGCGCCAGGTTGGGCAAGAAGAAGCAGGGCGAGCGCCCCGATGATGAACAAAGGAATGGACAGCAGCCGCTTGGTAACGACCGGCAGCGTAGGCAGGTTGGTTTTCATGCGTATTTTAGGGGTGCTCAGCCAGACGCCGCCACAGAAGCCTGGGACGGCGTGCCGGTCAGATTATGGCCGCACGCGGGGCAGAACCGGTCGTCCGCTTCCACCGGACGGCCGCACTGCGGGCAGTACCGCGCCTGGACGGCGGCCGGTTCAGCCGGCGGCACAACGGTCGTCGGCGCAGACGAGGCAGCCGGTACAGCGGCGGCGGCAGCGCGGCGCTGGCGAATGGCCGCTTCGATATCATCGTCGATCTGGGTCGGGCTGCGACGCAGGCGGACGGCCGCCTCAATTTGCGCGTCTATATCGACCTGATCACTGATGGCGGCGGAGAGCGGCACACCAGCGGCGGCCGCTTCATGCGCTTCCAGCGTGTCCAGCTGCTGCATGACCAGCGCGGTCTGTTTGACCAGCCGCGGCCGGTCATGGGCGTAAAGTTCCGGGGCCACCTTATTGGCTTCCAGATCGTCGTCCAGCTCCTGAATCTTCTTCAACAAAGCGTATTTGCGGGACTGGAGGAGTTCGATCTCCTCCGCATCGGTGAAGTCGGCCGCAGTGTCCGGGTCCATGAGCGGCCGCACCAGGTAGAGTACGACCACGACGACGAGCGCGCCGCCCAATAACATGGAACCCAGGGTAAGACTGGTCATCACAATAAATTCTCCAAACGGACTGCTTGCTCCGTTAAGTACAAGGAGTTCCTACTCCATAATCTCGGCAATGGCCGCTTCGAGTGTCGATTCGTTCATAGGGCCGATATGGACATAGCGAATCGTCCCGTCCCGGTCGATGAAGAACGTCTCCGGCACACCGGTGATCTCGTAATCCTGCGAAATATCGGTGCCCAGGTCGGGCGCATGCGGGTAGGTCAGATTGAACTCGTTCATGTAGTCGATCGAGTTCGGTTCCACATCCGCATAGGCCACGCCGAGGAAAACGAGGCCGTCGTCCTTGTGCCGCTGCCAGGCGGCTTCGAAGGCGTCGGACTCATAGCGACACTCGACGCACCACGATGCCCAAAAGTTGAGCACGATGGGCTGGCCGCGCATTTCGTCCAGATTGCTGACGGGGCGGCCTTCCCATTCGTAACCGTTGAAAAACTCAACGGTGAAGTCCGGGGCGGGCTGGCCCGCTTCCGGGCGAGTTTCGTTGGCGGTCATCAGCCCCCAGCCCAGCAGGGCGAGCAGGCCAAAAATGGCCGCCCACATGGCAATGTGGGTCCAGTGAAGTCCTTTCTTCTCTTCCGCAGCCGGCGTCTCGACCTGATTCAGGTCGGCGCTCTCCGGCGTTGTCGATGGTGTTATTTCAGTCATAGCGCGTATTGCCTCATGTTCAAGCGTTGGCTACTTGTCCAGTTCCCGCTCTACACGGGCGACGTAATCATCCATGTCGGCCGGTGTGGGAGCGCTGGGGGGCAGCTCGTCGCGTGGTGCGGGTGGCGGGCTGGCGGGGGCCACAGGCGTCGGGCCTGCGCCACCGGCCATCTCGACCACCGGCGCGCTGCCGCCACGCAGATTGCGCACAAAGCGGGCGAACAGCAACAAACCTAAAGCAATGCCCAGCGCAGGCAAAATCCACAAGACGATGAGGCTGACGCCGCGACGGGGCGGATTGGCCAGCACACCGTCTCCATACTGGCGCGAGAAGTAGTCGAGCACGTCTTGTTGGCTCGCTCCATCGCTCAGTTGGGTGCGGATCAGTTCGCGCCAGTCGGCGCATGCCTGGGTCGGGCAGACGTCCAGCGGCGTATTTTCGCACACCGGACAGTATAGTTCTTCAGCCACGTCGTTGACTTCGTCGTCGGTGATGACGCCCTGGGCCAGCGCCGGCCCGGCCAACAAGAGGGCCAGGAACGGCAGAGCCATGAACAGCCACCAGCGCGCGGGCAAACGCGTGCGAGTCATAGGTGTCTTAGTCTCCTGCAGCCGTCGCCACGCGGGCCGGGCTGGAGGCGCGTTTGCGCTTCTTTTCGCCTTCGGGCCAGGCAGCGATCAACGTGCCAAAAATGAAAATGAACCCACCGGCCCACACCCAGTTGATGAGCGGGTTGACGTACATACGGAATGTAGCCACATCGGCCGATGTCGGTTCCCAGTTAATCAGAATGACGTAGAAGTCTTCGCTGATGGTCGATCGGGCGGCCGGGATCGTCATCGGCTGGTTGGTGCGCGTGTAGAGATCGTTCTGCGGCTTCAACGTACCCACGAATTCGCCGTTCTCGTACACGTCGACGCTGGCTTCGGTGATGATGAGGTCATCGGGGCCGGGATAGCGCTCGATGCCGGTGAACACCATTTCGAAGTTACCCAGCGTGGCGCTTTCGCCGTTGAACAAACGCAGCTGTGTCTCCTGCTGGTAGAGGCCCATCGAGATGATGCCGAAGGCCATCACCAGCACGCCCATATGGATCCAGTAACCTCCATAGCGCCGGCGGTTGCGGCCCATGAGCGTGTTGAGCGCCGTGAAGACGTTCTCCCCCTTGCCCATCCGGGCGCGGGTGCCTTTCCAGAACTCCATCACCGTCAGCACGACAGAGAAGGAGACGATCCAGTAGCCTAGCAGAGCGGGCCACAGCCGGATGCCGAAGATGAACAGCGCAGTCGTGATCGCCGTGGCCACGGCCACCGGGAAGACAATTTGCTTGCCCAACCGCTCGATGCTGGTGCGATACCACATTGTCAGCGGGGCCACGCCCATCAGCAGCAGCAGCAGCGCAAACAGCGGCGCCAGCGCCTGCTCATAGACTGGCGGACCGACAAAACCGCGCTCGCCTGTCACCAACTCCGAGAAGATCGGATAGTAGGTGAACAGGAAGACCACCGCCAGAATGGCCATGATCAGGAAGTTGTTGTACAGGAATGCCGCTTCTCGCGACAGGTACGAATGCAGCTGGTTCTCCGACTTCATCAGGTCGCGCCGCTTCGTCATCCAGTAGGCGGAGAAGATTAACAGGAAGGTGATGAAGCCGAAGAAGAACGGGCCAATCGCCGATTGGGCGAAGGAGTGGACCGAACTGACGACGCCACTACGCACGACGAACGTACCCAGGATAACCAGACAGAACGTCATCACCACCAGGAACATGTTCCAGCCTTTGAACATGCGCATCTTTTCCTGGATCATGACCGAATGCAGGAACGCCGTTCCGGCCAGCCAGGGCATCAGCGAGGCATTCTCCACGGGGTCCCACGCCCAGTAACCGCCCCAGCCCAATACATCGTAGGCCCAGCGGCCGCCCAGGATAAGGCCCAGGCTCAGGAACAGCCACGCGACCAGCGTCCAGCGGCGGGTGGTGCGAATCCAGTTGTCGCCGACCTGGCCGGACATCAGCGCGCCCATGGCGAACGCATACGGGATGGCGAAGCCGACGAAGCCCAGATAGAGCATCGGCGGGTGAATGATCATGCCCGGATGGCGCAGCAGCGGGTTCAGCCCGTTGCCGTCCGGCGGGATGACGTCCATCCGCACAAACGGGTTCTCAAGGAACGTGGTGACCATCAGGAAGAAGATCTGGATGATGGCCAGCACGATGATGACGTATGGCATCAGGTCTTTCTGGTCGCGCCACTTGATGAGCATGGCGGCGGCGGTGAAGCCGGAGAGCAGCAGGTTCCAGAAGAGGAGCGAGCCGGCCTGGCCGCCCCAGAGCGCCGTCACCTTCAGATAGGTGGGCATATCGAGGCTGCTCACCTGCCAGACATATTCAATGGAAAAGTCACTGCGAACAAGAGAGAAGACAAGCAAGCCTGCGGCCAGCAAGAGCAGGGGAAAGACAGCAATAATGGCATTGCGGCCGCTGCGGACCCAACGCTCGTCGTGACGGCGGATGCCGACAAAGGAGGCGACGGCAGCATACACCGACACGCCCATGGCTACGAGCAGGGTAATGGTTCCAAGTTCAGCAATCATAGTCCCCTTCGTATAACGTGACGGGCCTTATATGAAGGCCCGTCATAATTCAATGGTTGGTCTGGGGGCCGAAGTTACCCGGTTGGATGGGCTTCAGCTTCTTCGTAGCGAGTCGGGCATTTGAGCATCAGCCCGCCAGGGTTGACGGTGAATTCGCCACCAGTGGCCGCGCTGCCCTCGATGAGCGCCTGCGCCTCATGCTGCAGCAAATCAGGCATCGGCTCGTTGAAGGCCACGACGTGCAGTCGTTGGCCGGGGTTGTTCACGTCGTCGACGATGTCGAACTCGAGGATGGAGTTCTGCGCGTCGACCTGGGTGAACTGAATGGTGTCGCCCAGAACCCAGCCGGCAACCCGCAAATCACGGCCTATCAGGCGGGTCTCTTCGGCATAGAACTCATCGACAGTCTTGTAGAGCTGCGTGCTGCCGCTCATGGCGTTGACCACCAGAGCTACCACGGCACCGATCAGCAACACACCGCCAATAATGAAAGCGATTCGGCTGCTGCGCGGTTTTTCGAGGCTCAACGATTCATCTTGATTGGTCCATGATACATCGGCCATTAGTTTCTCCTCTTCTACGGTTGTCTACCCGGCCGGATGAGGGAGTTCCTCGCGGCCGTTAATCGCTCGGCAATAGCGACGCCTCTCAGGCGTCTTACTCATCATCGTAATCAATCACGTCCTCTTCGGACTCCAGAATGTCCAGGGCGCGGTCGGCGTACTCTTCCGGCACGCCAACATTGGCGGTGCCGAGAATGCCGACCATCAGCCCCAACGCCTCGCCGGCGCCTTCTTGCCAGGCCCGCGCCGGGATGCCTTCCGAGCGCAGCCGGCCCACGACAATTTCGGCCGCCGTAATTCCGGACATCTTGGCCACAATCGTCCAGCGAACCTCTCGTGGCTCGCCCTTTCCGGACTTGTTGTGTTCGTCTTCGGGCATTGCGTCTGTGCTTGATGCGTTCATGTTAATACTCGCTGCCGCAGGACTATTCTACACGTGTTACCAGCCAGGATAACTTGTTCGAAAACTGTCTCAAATTATAGCTGTAACCAGCCGCTAGCGGTAGCATTCTAACTGAATTACGATAAGGTGCACGTCCTCTACTGCCCGGCCTGCAAGAGGGGCAATTGGGGACGCCATAGCGCACCATTGCACTCTATTATAGAGTCCTTTGTGGCCCTGCCCAGCGTCATTGATCACCTGAATGGGGTGATAAAGATCACCCGTTCCCCCGAATTGTCGCCCAATTGATCGGATCCTTAAGAGTCGCTTAGTGCGGCGGCTCCCCGACCCGATTGCCGGGGGTGGGGCCGTATGCTAGAATGCAAGCCTATCGAGACGCTTGTTTTAACGTTGCGATCGGCTGACCCGAACCCGGTTCATGACGACCAGAGAAACATTGCTGGACCAGCTGGATATGACGCGTGAGCAGTTGCTGATGGCGCTTGAGTATCTGCCGGATGAGGCGCTCCTGGAGCCGGCCATCGACGACAACTGGACGGCAGCCGGGCTGCTCAGCGTACTCACTGCCTGGGATGCCGAACTGGTCACCGGGATGATGCGCCTGAAGCAGGGCAAGCGACCAGAGCGACTGCTGGCGGCGCTGGCCGATCCCGACGCCTACAGCGCAGCCCGCTACGCCGAGAATCAGGGTCGCGACCTCGACGTCATCTTCGACGACTTCCAGCACGCCCGCTTGCAGCTGGAGACGTGGATTGAGGAGTTCTCCGACAAGGCGCTCTCCAGCCCAGACCAGTACAAGGCGCTGGGCGGGAGGCCGCTGCGCTCGCTTATCGGCGCGGCCACCTTCCAGAACGAAGCCCGCTACATTCCCGCCCTCCGCACCTTTGCCGAACGCTGGAACGAGGAACCGCAAGGTGACCCACCGGCGATCCCTCTGTCCGGCATCGAAATCCTGAAGGACTCACCTAATGGCCACAACGAGCCAGATAACACCTGACGCTTACCGCGCGGCCCACGAAGCGGCCGTCTTTGTCGACCGCAGCACGCTGGGCATGCTCAAGATCACCGGCGAGACCCGGCTGGATCTGCTCCACCGCATGTCGACCCAGGACCTGAACAGCCTGTCGTCGGGCGAGGGCGCGGCAACCGTCTTCACGACGGAGATCGGCCGCATCATCGACCGCATTATCGTCTACGTCTCGTCCGACACCGTCTACGCTCTGACCGGTGAAACCAACAGCGACCCGTTCGCCCGCTATCTGATGCGCTTCGTCTTCTTCAACGACGACTTCCACCTGGAGGATGTCAGCACGGACACGGCCATTTTTGGCGTCTACGGCCCGCAGGCCGGGACGCTGCTGGCGGCGGCGGGCTTTCCGCAGACGGACCTGCCCCTCCACCAGTGGCGGCAGGCGACAGTCGACGGCACGACCGCCTACATCCACCGCACCGACCCGGTGGCCGGAGACGGCTACTTTGTCATGGGCCGCCAGGAAGACGCAGCCGTGCTGCGGGCCGCGCTGGAAGGAACGGGCATCACAGGTATCGACGACGCGGCGTTTGATCTGCTGCGCATCGAGAGCGGGCAGCCTCGCTTCGACCACGAACTAACCAGCGACTACATTCCGCTGGAGACCGGCCTGTGGCCGGATGTGTCGTTCCACAAAGGTTGTTACGTGGGCCAGGAGATCATCGCCCGCATGGAGAGCCGGGGCAAGCTGGCCAAGCAGATGGTCGTGCTGCGGCCGGAAGCACCGGTGGCGGCTGGAGCGGCCATCACTGCCGGTGGCAAGGCGGCGGGCAGCGTCACGTCGGCGGCCGTTGGTCCGGACGGACCGCTGGCGCTCGGCTACGTGAAGACGGCCGTGCTGGAGGCGGGAACGCCGCTTCTGGTGGGGGAGACACCGGCCGAGGTGCTCGCCCAGTCGCAGGCAGCGGCCTGAGAGCAGAGCGCGGCGCTGTCGCCGCGCCAGCGTGTGAGACAACGGCCGTCCTGAGCAGGACGGCCCGCAGTTGGAGCCATGACCGAACTGTTCGCTCGCAACATTGTCGTTATCTACTTCATCTATGGCCTGGCCTATTTCAGCATGGGCCTGGCGATCTGGCTGGTTTCCACGCGCTTCCGCACATCCGAGTTTCGCCTTGCCTACGCCCTGCTGCCGCTGGCGGCGTTCGGCATCATCCATGGCCTGCACGAATGGTTCGAGATGTTCAAGCTGCTGGACGCGAGCGGGGCGGCCGTCTTGCCGGGCTGGCTGCTGCGGCCAGAAGTAAGCCTGGCCCATCTGGTCATCTCCTTCCTGCTGCTGGTGCTGTTCGGCGTGCGCCTGCTCTATGTGGCCCGACGCAGCGACGGGAACGAGCAGCGGTTCGCGGTCCTGGCGGCGGGGGCGTTCCTGGCGCTCTGGGCCATGAGCGTGTGGATTACGTGGTGGGTCTATCAGCCCGGCTACGACGACATGCTCAACGCGGCCGATGTCCTCAGCCGCTACACGTTGGGCATCCCCGGCGCGGTGCTGGCGGCGTGGGCCATCTGGCTGGAGCAGCGCAACTTTCGCGAGCGGCAGATGCCGGAGTTTGGCCGGGCGCTGCTGTGGGCGGCAGCGGCTCTTTTCCTCTATGGTGTAGTCGGACAGATCTTCACCCGCCCCAGCTTCCTCTTTCCGTCCACCGTGCTCAACAGCCAGACGTTCATCGAATGGTACGGCTTCCCGGTCCAGCTTCTGCGCACAGTGCTGGCTCTGGTTATGGCCTACGCGATCATCCGGGCGCTGAATGCGTTCGAGGTGGAGAGTCGTCGCCAGCTGGAGGACGCCCGGGAGCAGCGCCGCCTGGCCCAGCAGCAGGCGCTGCAGATCGAGGAGCAAGCCCGCAAGGAAACCGACCAGCTCAACCGGGAGCTGGAGATGGCGGTCAAGGATCTTTCGCTGCTCTTCACCCTATCCAGCCAGATGGCGGGCACGCTGGACCGGGTCGCGCTGCTAGATGAAGCGGCGCCCATCCTAGTTCAGGCGCTGCCCCAGGTCAACGCGGGCATGCTCATGCTGCGGCGCGAGTCGGATGATCCGCTGGAAATTGTGTCGATTGTGGAGTGCAACGACCCCGCTGCCGCGGTGATGGAGCGCAAGGAGCTGGGCGTCAAGGCGGCCACCTACACGGCCAATACAGGCGAATCGGTGTGGGTCATTGGCCAGGATATGGTGCCGCTGGTCCGGACTGATAACGTCCAGGAGCTGTTGACTCCGGCCTACACGTCCGGCGACCAGGGCGGCCACACCATCGCCATGCCGTTGATGGTGCAGGGCCAGGTGACAGGCAGCCTTGTGCTGTGCACGCTGTATGACTCACCGCTTTTCAGTCGCAGAGATGTGACGCTCTTTCGGACCATCGCCCATGAGCTGTCCATCGCGCTGGAAAACGCCACGCTCTACGCCCAGGTGGAGGAACACGGCAAGCTGCGCGGCGAGCTGCTCCATCGGGCTGTCACTGCCCAGGAAGCCGAACGCCAGCGCGTGGCCCGCGAACTCCACGATGGCACGGGCCAAACGTTGACGGCGCTGGGGCTGGGGCTGGCGGTGGCCACGGATATGGCGTACAAGAACCCGGATATGGTCCAGCACCAGCTAACACAGATGCGCCAGCTGAACGACCACGCCCAGCAGGAGCTGCAAGAGGTCCTGGCCGGTCTGCGGCCATCGATTCTGGACAATCTGGGCCTGGTGGCAGCGCTGCGCGGCCAGATCCAGAAGTTCGGCCCGCGCTCCGGGACGGAAGCCACGCTGAACATCGAGGGCCACAGCCAGCGTCTGAAGCCGGACGTGGAGACGACCGTTTTTCGTATTGCCCAGGAGGCGTTGAACAACGTCAGCAAGCACGCCGGCGCGTCCCGCGTCGATCTGTGCCTGACCTTCACGCCGGAGCGGGTGACGCTTGTGGTGGTCGACGACGGCAAAGGGTTCGAGATGTCTGAGGCGATGAGCGACCCCAGCGTGCCGCGCTCCGCCTGGGGCTTGCTGGGCATTCAGGAGCGGGCCGCGTTGGCCGGCGGCTCAGCCAGCATCCACTCCGACCCCGGCCAGGGCACAACGATTGAACTGACTATTCCAAACCCATATCCACCCACCGCAGCCACCACCGAGGAGGGTTCTCATGGCTGATGAAATTCGTGTGTTGCTGGCCGACGACCACGCCGTTGTTCGTTCCGGTCTGCGGATGCTGCTGCAAGCTGAGGAAGATATCACCATCATCGGCGAGGCAGAGACCGGCGTCGAAGCAGTGGCCAAGACGCGGACCCTGGCGCCGGATGTGGTGCTGATGGACGTGGAAATGCCGGACATGAACGGCATTGAGGCGACGCGCAAGATTAAGGAGATGGCGCCGGATTCGGCCGTTCTGGCGTTGACGATGTACGAAGACGACCAGTACTTCTTCGAGATGCTGCGGGCCGGGGCAGCGGGCTATGTTCCCAAGCGGGCCGCCCCCGACGAACTGGTGACCGCTATTCGCGCCGTCAGCCAGGGCCAGGTGTTCCTCTATCCCTCACTAGCCGGGCGGCTGGTGCAGGACTATCTGGTCCGGGTGGAGTCGGGCGACGAGCCGCTCATTGCCGACGACCTGACGCCGCGCGAGCGGGAGGTGCTCATCCTGGTGGCCGAGGGACTGACCAATCCGGAGATTGCTGACAAGCTGGTCATCAGCGCCAAGACTGTCGACCGCCACCGGGAGAACATCATGCGCAAGCTGAACCTCCACAACCGGATCGATCTGGTGAAGTACGCCATCCGCAAGGGGCTGATCGACCTCGACGAGTAGTCATGCGCCCCAATGGGGTGTTTAACCCACCAACAGATACGCTCAACACCCGATAGACTTCGACCCTCCCCGGCTGTATCCTGATAGTAGATACAGTAGATAGAAAGGGTGCCGGGATCGGCTTTGCATATGCCCGGCGAGGATGGTCATGATGAACGGGTTCCAGGCTACAGCGGTGATGGTGGCGCTTTTCGCGCTTCGGTGCGTGGCGCCGTTGGTGTTGATGGTCGCCATCGGCTATCTGATGAACCGGCTGGTCGACCGTTGGAATGCACAGGACGCCGCCCGGGAAGAAGTCCCGGTCTCGATTCCCCTGCCCGTTTTGCCCGCGAAACAAGCGGAGGCGCGACCCGCCATTCACTGCTGGATCTTCCGCAGCTGCGACGAGGCGACGCGCGGTGAGTGCGTGGCGTTCAAGAATCCGGCCATACCGTGCTGGCTGGCCCGGCTCCGGGTCGACGGCAAACTGCCCGCCGCCTGCGCCGACTGCCCACTTTACCTCAATGATGGTGCGGAGATGCCCGCGTTGGCTGTGGGGGATTGATTAACCTGACAGGCCGGCGCGCCTGGCGACGCGCCAGCCTGACTTCATTTACGCCACAGCGAAGGCCATCACCGGCCAGCTGATCGTCATCGACCGATCCTCATGCCAGACCTCGTATGTTGTCATGTCCCCTGCCCAGTTCGGCTCCAGGCCCTGCTCGTCCACATAGCGAGCTGCTGCATTCCAGATTTCAAGCACCTTCGGGTACTCATTGTACTCACCATGCGTCTGGGCGCTGACCGCCTTGTGAGCCGGCAGCTCGCGAACCTTGATCTCACCTTTCGGCGGCGCCATGCCGCTGAATGGCACAGCGATCTCCACCGGGCCATCTTCCTCTTCGTTCACCGGCCCGTAGTAGAGTGCCAGCGGATCGCCGGCTATTTGCGCCCCGGACGCCTTGATATGCCCAAACAGCTGCTTTAGCGCCGGGTCAATCCACTGATGATAGGCCGGGACAGTGATGTTACGGCGGATGGAAACGACCATCTGGCTGCCCAGTTCATTCTGCTCAATCGGTATCGACATTCTGGTCTCCTTATCGGGATAGAGTTCATTTTCGAGTAACCGCGCGGCGAGGCGTGCTGCCTCCAGTTCTTTCTCTGCGCCTGCCAGATGCACCCGGATGTGGTGGGACGCTGTGGAGGGATCCATCTCCCAGGCATCCAGAACAAGGCCCAGCCTGTCCAGGGGCATCGCCATCAACCGCAGCAGCCGGATGCGCCGCGCCCGGCCGATCTGGCTGCGGGTGTAACAGCGGTAGCCGTTGTTGGGGTCAATACGAGCGGGGACGAGCAGGCCGCGTTCGTCATACAGCCGCAGCGCCTTGCGTGAGAGCTGGGCGCGGCGGCCGAATTCACCAATCGTCAGAAACTGCGGGCTATCTTGTGGCACGTTCATACCACCATGATACGCCCGGCCCCTGGGGCCGAGTCAAGCCCAATTTCACACCGGGCCAGATCGGCGCACCGCCGTGCCCACACAAGAACGCCGCGCTGATCTTGCGACCAGCGCGGCGTCTTGTTGTCCGCCTTTTTCCTTAGTTGCTCAACGGGAGGAGGAGGTTGCCATGGCGGCGGACGGCGTGACGTTGGCTGGCGCCTCGGACACGTGACCATGGTCGATCACATTGAGATGTCTGACACCGATGGTGATTGCCAGCAGGCCGTAGGCAAGCACCCCGGCTCCTGCCAGGATCTCAATCAGTGATGGCGAATAGGTGGTGAAGTGGGGCACTTCGGTGCCGGCTACCTGGCCAAAGACGACCAGTTGACCGACCAGATTGGTGTCCCACCGGTACGCGACGACGCCTATGGCGACCAGCGCCAGAGCGACCATCTGCACCCGCCGGTCACCCCGGAAACGAGGCGTCAGCAGGAGAATGGCGGGCACAACCAGCCCCAGAATAATCTCCAGCCCCCAGAAGTTGAAGGCCAGTCGTCCGCGAGTCAGAATATCGATCGCCTCAGACCAGGCGGGCGTGTAGAACGCCGGGGTCGACATGAGCTGTGCCCAGCGCAGGACGAGCAGCGTCACCGCCCCCCAGCCAACGACATAGGCCAGTTTGGTGACCAGCTGCGGGTTCACCTTCGCTCGCGACGAGAACGTTCCGGCGACCAGGGTGACGAAAGTGACCAGCGCCAGCCCACCGACGATGGCCGACACATAGAAGAGAACGGCCATTGTCCACGGCTGGAACCAGACAGGCCGGGCTGCCAGCTTGCCGTAGGTCAGACCCAGCGACGATTGGTGCAGCGTGGAGAGGCACAGGCCGACCAGCGCCAGCACCGGGGCGATCTTGTGGATGCGGGTCATGTGGCTGGCAATGCGCGGCACGCGCATCTCGACCGGCTTCCAATGGCCGATGATCGGCATCACTTCCAGGGCCAGAACGGTGGTATACAGGCCAACGCACATCGTCACTTCCCACAGCGGCGAGTGGATGTTCCAGAAGACAAAGCCGTGCCAGAAGCGGTCGGGACGGCCGATGTCCATCAGGAGCATCATCATGGCGATGGAGTAGCCAATGAGGCCGACAAAGACGGCCGTCCTGGCCACCGGCTGCAGCTCCTTGCGCCGCATCAGGTAGACGATGGCCGACACGGCAAACGCGCCGCCGCTCAGGGCGATGGCCGACAGGTCGATGGAGATCCACAACCCCCAGGGCACCAGGTTGCTCAGGTTCGTCACCGAGAGGCCCTGGGTGAAGACGATAAGTGCCGCCCCCAGGCCCATCGCAACCAGCGTACCCAGCGCGATGAACCAGTAGGTCAGCGGCTGGCGGGCGTAATGGTTGATCTGCTCGCGGGATACAAACGTCGTCATGATTGCTCCTCCAGCTGGCCGTCCGCCGGCAGGTAGTAGACACGGGTCTCAGTGCCCAGCTCTTCCCGAATCCGGTAGGACGGGTTGTTGGCCAGCGCCTGGCTGACGGATGAGTTCGGGTCGTTCAGGTCGCCGAAGAGCCGCGCTCCGTGGGTGCAGGCGACGACACAGGCGGGGGTGGCCGCTGCGTCCTGGCCGGGAGTCAGCCCCATTGCCAGACCGCGGTCGATGCGCTGGTAGCAGAAGGAGCACTTCTCCACCACACCGCGCGGCCGGCGGGCCACTTCGGGTTGGCCGTAGGTCGGCACGTTCGGGTTGTCGCCTGTGAACGCTTCCCAATTGAAGGTGCGCGCACCGTAGGGGCAGGCCAACTGGCAGTAGCGACAGCCGATGCACTTGTCGTAGTCCATCATGATGATGCCGTCGTCGCGCCGGTAGCTGGCCCCCACCGGGCAAATCTCGACACACGGGGCGTCCTGGCAATGCTGGCAGGGCACGGGACGGAAGATGGTGTCGCCATCGTCGGCCACCTGCGTCTCCATCCGGCACCACTCGTTCTCCGGGGCGATGTCGTTGTAGGCGCGGCAGGCATCCAGGCACCGCTCACAGCCGACACACTTCGATTGGTCGATGACCATTGCCCAGCGATGGGTGGCGGTTGTTTCGTCGTGCCCCCCGCCGGCGGTGGCGGCTACCTGGCTGAGGGGGATCGGCTGGCCTGCCCTGGCCATACCGAGTCCCACAGCCGTGGTCGCTAATCCGGCCAAGCCTAGCTTAACAAATTCGCGACGTCCGATATTTTCGGCCATGTCACTCCTCTCCTGTTTCTTCGCGACGCTTCTTCAACTTGCTTTCAATGGACGGGGCCAACAGCGCACCGAACACCAGGCCGATGCCCGCCGGCAAAATGTAGACCCAGGGGCTGGGGCCGGACGGCTCCGGCGAGACGGTTAGCTCGCTGGCTGTCACCGGCGCAGTAGAGGCGACCTGCATGGTCAGCTCGGCCGGGTAGCAGGCCACGTCTGCGCTGCCGGGCATCACGGCGTTCTGAATGTCACTGGCGGCCGTGTGCATCTGTTCTTCGTGACACTGGTTGCACGTTTGCAGATCCACGGCGAATGTGTGGTGGCGCTGGCCGTGGCCGTCGCCCAGCGGCGTCTCTGTTTCGACGCGCAGATGGCAGTCGGTGCAGAGCAGCCCTTCGCCGGCGTGGCCGGTCTGGGCAAAGTAGTGGCTCTCCTGATGGTGGCAGCTCTGGCACAGCTCCTGCGAATGGCCCGCCCGCAGCTCCGTCGTGTGCGGGTTGTGGCACTCGTTGCAGCTCAGGTCGTCTTCGCCATGCTGGCTGACTTCCCACTCGTTAAACGTCTCGACGTGGCAATCGCCGCAGTTACGGGCGGAGACGTCGGTGGGCATGATGCTATCGGGATGGTTGGCCACAACGGGCGAATGGCAGGTCAGGCAGTTGACGCCCTCTTCCTTGTACTCGCCGCTCAGCGGGTCGTAGCCGGTGGTGTGGCACTGCAGGCACTCTTTCGGCGCGCCCTCTTCCTGCCACCGCTGCACAAAGACCGGGTTGGATGTTGCCTGGCCGTGGGGGCTTTCGGCCCAGTGGACGCGCAGCCCTTCATGGCAGCCAATGCACTCCTGTGCGTTCGGCTCGGGCGTCGGGTCCTGGGCGTGGGCGGCCACAGCAGTGACGGCCAGCATGAGGATGCTGACCAGTAAACCTATGATTCGCCTTGTCTGCTTTGTTCTCGTTCTCGTGATCATCGTTCAGTCCTCCACCACTCCGGTCGGGCGACATGAGCGGCTTTCCATTGGTTGAGCAACTCCTTGTTTGAGTTACCCGCAGTGTAGCAAGAGCGTAGGGGGTGGGTAAATCGGGTGATCGCCTGATTTCGAAGTGAGGAAAAGGAGGGCTTGGGCGGCGACCAGTGGGGTGTTTCCCCAGTCCGCCTGGGTGCCCGAGGCAGCCGGCCGGCGCGGCGCGGTTCGCTTTGTGGGGTGTTTACCCCGTCCGGGCCACCTCGTATGGGGGAATGACCCCATTCAAGCGTGAAAACAGGGCCGGCGACCGGCGCAAACGCCCGCCCAGCAGCGCATGGAACGGCCGAGATGGCGGGCCACACCCCAGAGAAGAATGGACGGTTCGCCCAATAGACACGGAGCCGCCCTGTCTGTATTCTGAGAGTGACAGGAAATGCCCCCACCGAGGGGCGAGGAAACGAGCTTATTAGACCAGCCAGGAGGCAGGCCATGGACGCAATGAATCAGTTTGAAGGAACAGCCGTCGTGATGGTGTTGTTTGTCATTCGTCTGGGAATCCCGATTCTGGGCCTCTACGGACTTTCCCGTTTCAATCAGCGGATCTACGCCTGGTTGAACTGCCCGGATTGCGAAGCGAAGGCGGATTTGGTCGCGACCTGATCGGCGCGACACCTGCCTCTTCTTTCCCGAGACACAAAAAAGGTCGGGCGCCCGTCAGGACGCCCGACCTTTTTGCTGGGCCGTGAACACGAACCCAACCTAATCTCAGAGAGGATTACTCTTCCGGTACGACCACAGCCGCACGCGTCATGCCTGTCGTGTCGCCGCCGATATCGCTGAGCGAGTCGTAGAGCAACTGCAGGACATAGCTACCGTTGTGGGCGTAGGCGCCCGGATCCTTGGTGGAATCCTGATAGTTGTAGGTCGCAGATACCAGACGCGGCGTCCAGGTGCTGTAGCGCTCATCTTCCTCGTCCATCATGCCGTTACCGTTAACGTCAGTGAACCAGTACGGATAGCGAGCCGGGTTGAACTGGATGGTCGTGCCAACGACATTCGTGGAGTAGTCGACGATAGCCGCATACAACGCTTCACGCATTGTCTCGACCTCGCCCGCCAGACCCTCTTCCACGTCGCCGTCGCCGTCGTAGTCAACTTCGCTTACGCGAATGTCGGCCAGGTCTTCCTTGGTCTCCACGTTCTCATGGCAGTCCGCACATTCGGCCACTTCAACTTCCAGCGCGTGCACAGAGTGACACTCGACGCAGGTGTTGAAGGCGTTGACATGCTCATTCCGGCTGGAGTATTCCAGGCCCGGATACTGGAAGCCACCATTGACTTCGCTGCCGAACAGCGTCGCGCCGGCGGCGTAGTAGTGGATGTTCAGGAAACGCAGGGAATCATCGACCGTATCCGGTGCCTTGTCGCCAATCAGATTGGCAACGCTGACGCCGGACTCACGACCTTGATGACACTGGATGCACAGGTTGCTCGACGGATCGTCGAAGGAGACGGTGGCTCCGCTGGGGAACGTTACGTCTTCAACTTCGTAGATCGTGAACTCTTGCACATCGCTGTGGCAGGTCTCGCAGGTCAGGCCATTGCTGGCCGGCTGGCTGGTGTTAACACCTTCAGCGATGAACTGCGGCAGGCCGGTGGCCGTATGGCACTTGACGCAACGATTGGAGACGATGCCGCCGTCTTCTTCGCCGTCCCAGTGACGGAACGCTTCTTCGGAACCGGCAAAGTGACCGTGGTCAATGCGGTTGGCCGCGCTCATGTCAACCTGCGTGGCGATGGCTTCGTTCAGGTCCACCGTGCTATCATACAGCAGCTGGATCATGTACTTGCCGCCGTGGGCGTAACGACCCGGATCCTTGAGGGATACCTGGTAGTTGTAGGCCGCCTTGGCCAGACGGGCCGTCCACGCGTTGTACGCGTTGGGGAAAGCCGCTTCGTCGTCGCCAATCTCGCCGTCTGCATTGGTGTCAATGAAGAAGTACGGATACGAGGCTGAATTATAGCCAATCGGCGTGCCGGCTACCTCGCTGGCATAGGTCGTCATGCCCTCGTACAGCTTCTCGCGCAGGCCTTCGATCTCATAGTAGATGCCTTCATCAATATCGCCATCACCGTCGTAGTCAACCAGAGATCCGGCCATGCGGATGTCCAGCAACCCTTCTTCGGAGTCGGCGCCTTCATGACAGGCCACACATTGCTCAATATTTAGTTCAAGCGTATGCGGGTCGTGGCACTCGATGCAGGTATTCATCTCGGACACATGGTCGAAACGAGCATCGTAAGAGAGGCCATCATACTCATAGCCGCCCTGGGCCAACGTGCCGTACTGCGTTGCCGCAGCGGCGTAATAATGGATATTGGAGAAACCAATATCTTCACTGACCGTGTCCACATCTTCGGTCAGACCAGCATCGGCAATTTGCTGGTTCACCGAGACGGTGGAGCTGCGGCCCTGGTGGCATTCCATACAACGCGACTCATCGCCCAAACCCGTGATCTCTAGCCCGGAGGGGAAGACCACGCTGTCCTTGTCGATGGTGACTTCGTTGTGGCATGCCGCACATTCGACAGTCGTGCCAATCGGGGCAGCGGCGTTGACTACGCCGGCCTCGCTGCCGTCCACGCCCAGGAAATCTTCGTAACCCGGCGTGCTGTGGCACTTGGCGCACGATGTCGGAATCTCGGCGGGATCGTCTTCATCCCAATGGACAAAGGCTTCCGCCATGGCGTCGTTATGCGGTGAGTTGGCCCATTCTTCTTCGAATGGTATTTCGGGCACGACGGAAGGTGGCGCTTCAAGCTGCACCTCCACGACCCGGGTAACCTCGACCTCGGGGCCAGGCACCTGCACTTCGACCTCGGTGGGAACTTCGACGATGCGGGTCACTTCAACCTGCTCGGCGGGCGCTGCTTCGCTGCATGCAGCCAACAGCACACTCCCTAGCAAGAAAGTGACCAACAAGACGCTCAGTATCCGTCTATCAGGTCTCATCTGTACTTACCTCCTATCCTCAAATAGATAGTATATGGCGTCGCGCTTGGCCGGGACGGGCCGTTTGCGCAGCGCCGGACATTAAATCTGGGACACCCCGCCCTAAGGCACGGGCGTCACCAGAGGGACGAACACATCAATAGTGGCTCGGGGCACAGTCGTAATGGCTGTGTCCTCGAACGTAAACATCCAGTACAAGAGCGCGACAACGAGCACCGACATGACAGCGGCGACGGCAAAGTAGTTGCGGCGACGCTTCTTCAGCCGGTCCGGAGCCACGGATTGCCACGGCTCTCCGCCGGCCTCCAGCCGCTCCAGCTCTAGTGCATGCTCTTCTTCCATCTGCTCTCGCGGCAGCACGCCGGTAAACATACTGGGGTTGCGGTGCTTCACCAGCACATTGTAGAGATGCCAGATAATGATGGAGGCGGACGCCAGGACGGCTTCCCAGCCGTGGGCCGCCAGGGCCACCGGAATGAACGAACCGGGCAGCACTTGCGTCGCCGCAATCGGGTTCCACAAGATGAAGCCGGTCACAATCATGACGGCCGTTCCCCAAACGACTGCCCAATATTCAAACTTCTCGCCGAAGTTGAACTTGCGCATCTTGGGCGGCTCGTCGATGAAGCCCAGGTTGTATTGCACCGTCTGGATCGCATCGGTCAGGTCTTTCTTGTCGGGCAGCGCCCGCATCCGCTCCCGACGCACATAGAGCCGGTAGGCGGACGTAAAGAGATGGTAGAACGTGCCGGCGACCAGCACGATGGCTGCCCAACGGTGGATGTAGCGTACGGTGGTGATGCCACCCAACACCTCAATGATCCATTCGAGACACCGGGCTGAACGGGAACATTTGGGGAATGCCGGTTAGCCCGAGGATGGTAAAACTGACAAGCAGGATCATGTGCTCGATTCGCGCCATCAGACGGAATCGGGGGAACTTCTCCTGCTCGTGAATTTCGATCGTTTGCTCAGACATGCGTAGCGTTGTGTCCTTTGTGCGCGAGGATGGCGAATCGCCTTAGCGGCCCCGCACCTTCCGGTAGACGTCGGTGGCCACCAGGAATCCCAGCCCACCGACGGTGACAGGAATCACGATGGCATAGAACAGCTGCACCAACCACATGAGCGGGTTATTCGTCAGCGATGGCTCATGATGGCCCAGCCACGAGTCGGAGAAATCATCAGTCGCGTCCGGATGGCACTGCTGGCAGGTCACCAACAAGTTTTCCTTCAGGTTCGCTTCCGGATCGTCCGGGCTTCTGATGTCGTGGACACCGTGGCAGTCGAAGCAGACTGCTTTGTTGGTTTCGACGTTGGGATCGTCGGACTCGAACAGCACAACGGTTGTGCCGTGGAAGTCGTCGACGTAGGTATTAAAGACGTTGGTGCTGATGTCGTACTGCGCCATCAGCTCTTCATCGGCGTGGCACGATGCGCACAACTCCGGCGAGCGATTACGGAACAGGGCCGTAGTCGGGTCCTCGATGTTGTGGACGCCATGACAGTCGATGCAGGTCGGAACGTCGGGGTTATCGTCATCAAGCAGAGCCGCACCGTGTACGCTTTCAGCATACTCAGCATGGATCGTGCTATGACATTGTTCGCAAGTATTGGAGATTCGGGAGCGAGGCTCGTTGGGGACGGGGGTGTCGTGGGCACCATGACAATCGGTGCAGGTCGCGGAGTCCTCATTTCCATCATCCAGCGCTTGTTGATGAACACTCGTCATCGCGCCCTGGTGCTGCGTTTCGTGGCATGTGGCGCACGTCTGGTTTTTCTCCAGCTCGTACTGCCGTGCCGTCGCAGCCGTCACTTCTTCATGAGGATAGAGGTAGTCCACGTGGCAGTCGGTGCAGGCCAGTTCGTCCCAACTGTTGTTTGCGCCGTGCACTGAATCATGCAACGCGACCTGATCGATGGTGATAGGAACGACGTCTCCGTTCGGGAACGACATCGTTTGGCCGGGGACACTATGGCAGCCCAGGCAGTACTCGTTATTGACTTGTTGTTGTGCGAAAAGACCAGCCTGAACAAATTGGGTCAGGAGGGCCGTGTCGACCAGCTCCACGCCGGATTCGACGTGACAGTCGGCGCAGACCGAACTCTTTTCGGCTTCTTGCCAGGCCTCCGCCATCTCGACGTCATGGGACCCATGACAGTCTGTGCAGACGACCGGGCTGTCCGACTCGAGTCCCGGATGGGACGTCAGGTGCGGTTCCTGGTGACATTGGTCGCACGTACCGGCGCGCATAATTTCGTAGGCGCGCACATCGGCGGCGACAACTTCAGCGTGTGGAAACTGGTAGTCGACCGGTGCGTGACAGCCGGAGCAGCCCACGGTCGGGTCTGCCCCGTCTCCGTGAACAGACGCAGCCACGACAGCCGGGTCCACCTGCACCGACAGGGTTTCGCCCGACGGGAACACCAGTTCCGCATCGGTGTCGCTGTGACAACTGATGCATGCGGCGTCGCTCGGCGGGTGCGTGATGGGTTCCGTCTGCGCGGCGGGCAAGCCCACCAGCGGCAGGGCGGCCGTCTCGGCTGTTTCCACAGCCGGCATCTCTGCCCCATGCGCCTGCACGGTCACGATAGCAAACAGCATGAACAGAGCCATGCCCACGAAGGCCATGTCTGTTAGCTGTTTTCTACGTTTCTGTGTGCGTTGCAAATCCAACTCCTCTAGTCGCCAGGTCGTTGATCGTTTGGGCCGAATGGTTACGGCGTTTCAGTCGGGGCCGCTTCGCCTTCCTCGGCCGCTGGTTCTGCTTCAGGCGCCGGCTGCGGGGTATGGTAGCCCGTTGCTCCGGCGATAAGTTCTTCGTCACTCAATGCCGGTCCGAAGCCATCCGCATTGTGGCAGTCGCGGCAGGCAAAGTTCAGACCGATCTGGGGCAAAATCTCCCCATCTTCGTTAAATTGCTCAATCTGGGCGGCGTTGATGACCACGTTGTGGGTGCGCACATCGCCCGTAAACTGTTCTGGAATGCCGTTGGCGCTCTGGATGAGACGCGGCATGTGGCACTCCACACACTCAATGTTAAAGCGTTGGTGGCGGTCCACGTTGACAACCTGGGCCTGCTGGAAGTGGCACTCCTCGCAGGAGGTTGTCGTCGCGGCGAGACCGGCCTGCTCCAGCTGCACGACACCGGAGTGCGGATCGTGGCAGTCGCCGCAGTCGAGGATGGCATGCTTGCCGGGGAACAGGTCGCCGTACTGGTCGTTGTGTTGAATGAAGCCGTCGGCCACAGCCAGTTCGTCGGCCGTGCCCATCACATGACAGTCAAGGCAGGCGGCTGCATCGCGATCGATGGCCGGGCTGAACGCCTGCGGATTGTTCACATGCAGGCTGCCCGGACCGTGACACGCTTCACACTGCACGCCGGGAAAAGCGAATGAGCCGGTGATACCGGGCAAGCCAGCCATCGTGCCCTGGGCACTGTAGCCAGTCGTATGACAGGTCCCGCAGTCGTAGGCCAGCTCTTCACCATCGTGGAAAGCGACCCACTCATCGCCAATATCCAGCTGTTCGTTCTCCAGATTGTACTGCGCGGCCTCGCCCGTGATGACAAATCCATCCTGGTCCAGAAAGCGCGCCTTATGCTGATAGCCGCCAACCACGAAACTTACGTCGTCCCAGGTGAATCCTTCGGGCGGGTTGGGGACATCGCTGAACGGGAAGTCGGGAGCTTCCCCGTCAACAACTGGCGTCAGCATCCAGGCATGGCCGCTCTGGGCAAAGATTTCAGACGTTTCCGCATGACATTCGGCGCACGCTTCTGACCCGACATACGTCGGGGGCGTGAAGCTGACACCGTCGACGCCGGCTGGACCTTGCGGTCCCGGCGCGCCATCACGTCCCGAAGGCCCGGGAGGTCCCTGGGACCCGGGTTCGCCCTGCGGGCCGGTAGGGCCTGGGCGGCCGCCACAGGCAGCCAAAAGCAGCGCAATAAGCGCTAAAGGCAGGATCCAGGCTAGTCGGCCATATTTCATCAGTACGTCCTCCGTCTCTCCCGTGCGCCAATAGAGCCGCTCTCTATCGGCAAGACATGTGTAGTATAGGGGCATGACAAAAACATCGCTAGTGATAAATGTCATGCCAATGGCATGAACTATGATTGATTGTGATCAAGTTTGCGTAGGTTTCGCCGCATATATGCTGAATTGGCTCACCTCGAAACGCAAACTGGTCCAATTGGTGGGCGGTTCTCTTCAGCGTGGCGGCCCTGCGCCGGCGCCCCACGCTTCCGCGACGGTCCGGCTTTGCGCTACAATACATCGCCTATGTACCCTGAAGACCGCGTCCTGGTGGCCTATGTGCCCCGCCCATCCGATTTCGAGATTGTCCGCCGCCAGGGCTGGTATCGCATTCCCCACCGCCACGCGCCGAAGGGGCTGCATGCTGAGTACATTGCCTTCTACTTCGGGCGGCGCTTCGGCGAGGAGAAGTGGGCGATCCATTACTTCGCCACGCGCACCGGCCACGAGCTGCTCCAGCGCCGCGATCTGCTGCCCGACGAAGCGGACCACCCACGCGCCGACGATCTCTACTACAAGGTGCAAGTCGGCCCGCTGCAAAAACGGCCGCAGCCGATCATCAGCCTGCGCTGGCGGCGCATCACCTTCATCCACACCACCTGGGACCGCTTCCAGGATGCGACCGAGATCAACGACCTCTATATAGAAGGCGGGCCGTACGTCGATCGGTTGTACGCTGTTCTAAAGGAAGAGGGCATCCAGGCCGAGCGCGACTACCAGATTCGGGAGCCTGGCCCGGCGTACACGGTGGCCCTGTCGGTGCCCTGCGCCGACGGGCGTGTGGACGTGAGCTATGGCGATCTGCCGCAGGACGAGGCGGCCGTCGGGCGCATGGCCGAGGCGATTCACGCTGAAGTACGTCGCTGTGGCGGGCCGTTCGGCGGCCCAGCAGGCGAGGAGACGACCGCCTCATGAGCCGCTCCACGTGGGCGTTCCTGGGGGTGGCGTTGGTCACGCTGGTCGCCGCGCCCTGGCTGGTCCATCTGGCCGGCGACGCCCAGGTCCATCTGGCGGTGGCGGACAACTTCGCTGCCGGGCGGCCGTTCCAGTACAACCCCACCGGCGAGATGGTTGTGGCCTCCACGAGCCCGTTCTGGACGATGCTGCTGGCGTTGTTCTACCGGGTGGCGGGCGACAGCGCGCCGCTGCTGCTGTCGCTGACGGTGGTCGTTTTCTGGCTGGCCGATGCCTACGTGCTCTACGTGGCGGCGCGGCGGTCGTGGGGCTTGCCGGGGCTGGCGGTGGCGGTCGTCGTCGGGCTGTGGCTGCTGCACACGACCATCGTCGCCAATGCGCTGGGCGGGCTGGAGAACATCCTCTCGGCGCTGCAATTGCTGCTGCTCTACGTCATGACCAGCGACTACTTGCGCTCGCCGGGCGCGGCGCTGACGCCGAAGCGGAGCGCTCTGTTGGGGGTGGTGGTCGGCTGGGCGCTGCTGACCCGGCCCGATGGCGGTCTGCTGGCGTTGGGGCTGCTGGGGATCTTCGGGTTGGCGCTCTGGCCGCCGCTGGACGGCGAGCGGTTCGGCCGCGACCTGGGGGCGCTGGTGGGACAGCTGGCCATCATCGGCGGCGTGGCCCTGCTGCTGCTGGCCCCGTGGTACCTCTACCAATACAGCCTGACCGGCCAACTGGTGACTGACTCCTCGCTGGCCCGACTCTACAACGGCCGTCTCGGATCGCTGATGCTCATCCCCAACACCCTCTACCTGCACCCCAAAACGCTCATCTCGCTGGCGACGGCGTTCGCACCGTTGGCAGCGGGCTTCCTGCTGACGGCGTGGGTCGAAGCGGGCGACCTCTGGCGGGCGCGGGGCGGGCGGCTGGCCCAGTACCGGGAGGCCTACCCGCGGGTGGCGGCCGTCGCCCTGGTCGTCGCCGGCGTTCTCTTCTTCACCTTTGTGGTCGGTGCGGAGGCGTTCGGCCGCTACTTCCTGCCTCTCTTTCCGTTCCTGTTTCTGGCGGGCGTGGCGGGCTGGGTGACGGCCGTCGACTGGCTGCAAGCGCGCGGGCGGCGGACGATGGCTGTCGGGCTGGTGGCGCTGGCGGTGGCGTTCATGGCCACGACCAGCCTCTACGATGCCTATCGCCGTCTGGGGCCGGGGCGGTTCATCTCCGACGGCGTTCTCGCTGTCATCTATGGCCCGGCCAACCGGCAGTATTTCAGCGCCAACCTGCCCGCGCTGCTGACCGCGCCGGCCGAGCGGGCAACCAACACGGCCGAACTGCGGGCCGACCTGGGCGCGAGCGACGACCCGTTCTCCATCGCCGTCACCGAGGTGCAGCTGCGTTACTTTTTGGATGAGACGGTGGAGGTGCTCAGTCTGGACGGCCGCACGTCGGCCGACATTCTGAGCTACGTCAACCCAACCAATGGCGTGCCCGACTTCGAGCAGTATCTCAACGACGCCCGCCCGGACTACGTCCACGCCGCGCAGTGGTGCGAGGTGGGCGGCTGGTTGGCCGACCTGCTGCCGGCGAGGATCGACGACAACCTGATCTGCGTCTGGGAGCAGCAAGCGGCGGGGATGGCCACCGGTGATTCATTTGTCTGGGAGGGCCATCCGGTCACGCTGGTCGCGCCGCAGATTTTACGCGTCGACTGGATGGCCGCCCCCTGACCGCCGTCCATTTGGCAGATCGGTCTACTTGCGCCGTCTGGCTCAGGCAAAGCCCTTCGGCGGCATGGCCAGCACCTGCCCCTTGCTGATCTGGTTCTCGTTGGCGAGCTTGTTCAGCCGCACAATCTCGTCCGCGATCCGATTGAGCGACGGCTGGTCGGTAACGTTGTATTGGCTGCGGATGATCTCGTAGAGGCCATCCCCGGCCTTGACGGTGTAGGACCAGGCCGTGACGCCCCAGAAGGCGGCCGTCGACAGGGCTGTCATCGGGGTCCACGGGCCTGGTTCGTACTGGGTGTCGGCCGCGCCCAGCCCGGCAAACTGGGCCTCAGCCATAAACAGCTCGCCCTTCTTGTTGACGCACCAGACGTTGCCGTCCGAATCACACGCCAAACCCACAACATCCCTGGCGACCTGGTCCCGGTGCCAGGCGCGCGGCTTGCCGTCGCGAACGGCCCACTTGTAGATACGGCCGCCCTTGTCCAGGCTGAACAGCCCGGCCTTCCCCATGGCTATGTCGACCGCATTGGCCGGTTCCGGCGCGGTGCTCTCCATGGGGGCGGTGAGACGGGGGCTGGCGAAGATACGACCGTCGTCCATCAGCATGGCGACGCCATACATCTGCGGACCGATCTCTTTGCCGGTGGATAAGTCTGCTGCTCTGCCTGAACTGACTGCAAGTTTCATCTTGTTCCTCCTCGCTGCGTAGGCTTGACCCTGGGTGAATTGCACCCCGATTTCACTCCCATTGTAGATGCCGAGCGCTTCCAAAGCGCTTCCAACCAGGAGCCGGGCGGCCGTCCCGTGAAAATGGGGATCAAATGGGGCCGGTCCTCTTGCCGCTGGCCCCGTCGCGGCCCTATACTGCTGGATGGATAGTCAGGCACTCAAAGGACCCGGTCCGCGAGTGCCCACCCATCATGAAAACCGTGCCGACCGCCTCTGTCCTGCCGCGCCCGGCCTTGTTCGCCGGACTGCTGGCTGTGCTGCTGCTCGCTTTGCTGGCGGCCGCTCCGCTGCGCGCCCAGACGGAGCCGGTCAGCCTCTACACCCCCAACGCTGTTGTCAACGTCAGTTCGCTCAATCTGCGCAGCGGGCCGCACGCCAGCTATACGGCCGTCGCCTATCTGGTCGAGGACCAGCGCGTGCTGATGGTCGGCCGCAACCGGGGCGCGACCTGGGCCCAGATCGAGCTGCCCAACGGCTATCGCGGCTGGGTCAACGCCCGCTATCTGAACGCCACCTTCCCCGTCAGCTTTTTACCGGTGGTCGATGTGGCCGTCAGGGATGCGTTCGGGCTGGTGACCGGCGAGCTGCTCTACGTCCTGCGCGGTCCGGCGTGGGTCTACCGGCCGCTGTTCCTGACGCAGCCGGGCGATCAGTTCCCGCTGCTGGGCCGGGACGTCTCGGCGTCGTGGTATTTTGTGGCGCTGGGCAACGGACTGACCGGCTGGATTCCGGTCACATCCCCGCTGCTGCCCAGCGTGCCCATCCGCGACCTGCCCATCGCCGCCCCGTTCGTCAACAGTGACGTATTCGGCCTGGGCGACCATTACCAGCTCTACATCGGCCCCGACTATGCGTTCCAGAGCCAGAGCGAACTGATTGCGGGCCAGCAGCTTCTGGTCGTCGGCCGCAGCGAGGACGGCCTGTGGCTGCGCGTGCGGCTGCCGGACGGAACGGAGGGCTGGGTAGATGCGGCCGTCATCAGTATGCCGCTCCCGGTGGGCACGCTGCCGGCGGTGGATGAAACACCCATCCCGGTCACACCAACGACCGCGCCAACAGCTCCCCCCGAACCAACCGCGACGCCGGACCCAACGGCAACAGTGGCCGCCACCTTCACACCCGTACCCACCGCCACAGCAACGATGGTGCCGGCTACCTTCACGCCGAACCCACCCGCGACAGCGACACCTCCCCCGCCCACAGCGACCCTCCCGGCCACCGCCACGGCTCACCCAACCGTCGAAGGCGGCATCCCTATGCCCCCGACAGATGACACATCGGTCGTGCCCTACCTGTACGTTTTCCCCAACCCGGATGGCACTGGCGATCCGCTGACGGCCGTTGAGCCGGGCCAGACGATTGTGCTGCTGGGCCGAACGGCCGACAGCCAGTGGGTGCAGGTAGCCATTCCCGGCGTGGGCACAGGCTGGCTGCGGGCCGATGTGCTCCAGACGGCCGTGCCGCTGGAGATGCTGCCGGTGGTGGAGCCGTAGAACGCACTGGTTTCCCTCCAGGCTATGTGAGTATGGCTCTCGTTGTGTCATCCATCCCGTCTAGAATCAAGGCAGCCTGTGACTGACTTTCTGAGTGTACTGCGCCAAGCAGCGGGCTACATGCTCCTCGTTGCTGCACTTGGGGTGTTCGTGTTCTACGTTTTCCAGTCCGTCCGACTGGGGTTCACGAAGATGTATGAGTCGCGACATCACGTCCGGGAAGCTCGCTTGCCATTGCGCTACGCCATCCTCGTTTTCTGCGCCGGACTGTTGGCGATCGGCGGGTTGCTCTTGCTAGCACCGGAATGGAGTCCTCTCGTACCGTCCTTGTTCTACATCGCCCTGTTCGCGGGATTCCTGGTCTGGCTGAATATGCGACTGCGATTGTGGATGTCAGAGAAGTTTGGCCGCCCTCGCGACGCTCGCACTGCGAACGAGACGGATTGACGCTGCCACCCATTCCGAAAGATGGTTTGCAAGGTGACCCTCGGATACTGGATGGAATCGAGCCAAGCCAGTTGCTAATGCTGCGGATTTCGCCCATCAATTGGCGTAGATTGACAACACCGTGGGTTATCTAATGGACACTAGTAATGCGCGCCTTGACGAAGCGCCAGTGGAAGTCGAGCATGAAGTTGACGTGGCGGATCTTGAGAATGCCGACCTGGATGACGCGGAGACGCCTCCGCAGGAGGACCCAGAGACTCGCGTTTCTGGCTTCTGGCGTCGCTTCCTGGCCTTCACCATTGATCTCGTTCTTATGGCCACCCCTCTTCTCATTCTGGGTTTCGTCTTTCCGGACTTCACCTTCTCTTTGGGGCCATATGGTCGACTGATCGGCCTGGCGATCATCATCCCTTATTGGGGCTATTTCAATTCCGAGAAACGCAAAGGCCAGACGATTGGCAAGCAGCTAACCAAGATAGCCGTGACGGAGCGTTACAATGGCTACTTGCCGTTAGGACGATCCTTTCTCCGGGCGCTGATTCTTGGTGCGATCCTTTTTCTGAACGGATGGGCGCTGCCCGCCCTGCAACTTCCCGTGATGTCCACACTGGTGCTGATCATCGTTGTAGGTGGGGGGCTCGCCACGGCTTACGGTCTGGTGTTCAATCGAACAACCCGACAAGGCCTTCATGATCTGGGGGCCGGGTCATTCGTCATCAACGCACCTCCATCCGAAGCAGCGATGCTGCCACCGCTGCCTCGTGCCCACCAGCGAATCACCTATGGTCTCCTCGGCGTCGGCTTGCTCGCCGGGATAGCCGGGCTCATCTGGCAGCAAAATCCACCGCTCCTGGGCTTTATGGAAGAGGGCCAGTGGCAAGAGGTGCAGGATTTGCAATCTTCATTGATGGGCAGCGGCGATTTCTTCTCAATCGATGTGATGCTGATGAATAGCAGTCGTATTGGTGGGGAGTCCGTGGTTATCAGGAGTCTCAATGTTGAAGCATGGACGGGGCAATCATGTCAGAGTGATCCCGACCGGTGTGACGAGATGGTCCGGGAAATTGCGAGAACAGCGCTGGCAGAGCTTGACACTATCGATAGACTGGACGGGATGCGGATCGTCGTATCAAATCGGTTCGACCTGGGTCTGGCAAACGGCTCCTTCTTTCGGAGCGGTGCTTTTACCATAGAGGATTGGCGAGACGAGCTCAGCGCACCCTGAATTCCTTTGACCACATAACAAGAACTGAGCCCCGGTGTGTCAAGAGTGTCTTTATCCTTAGCTGCTCTTCCAGAAAAGATCTTTCCACTGATTAACTCTCTCCATATATCTTATTTAGTAGTACGTAGTAGAGCCTGTGGATACGTGGATAAGATCCGGCGCAGGCCAGATATGGGTGGACCGGGGGGGCGGCTGCGCTTATCTGACATGGACTGATTTCTTCCCACGACGGCCGCCTGTGGATGGCTCCGGGAGAGCGCGGGAAAACGCAAAAAGGGGGGCTGACGGCCGATTCGCGCCTTATGTCGCCCCCGACCCCCAGATATGGGGACGGAGGGCGCTCTCCCGCCACATGACCATAAGAGTTCACATAAGAAGTTATATGAGTTCTCCCCAGCCTGATCCCCTTATCCACAGGAAACCCCCGGTTATCCACAGAAACGAGGCGGGGTTATCCCTGGGAGGCGGTTCGGGCATGGAGTTGGCTGAGGGCCAGTTTACGGGCGATCTGGTCCTGGTCGGCGGCCAGTTTGTGGGGCGGGGCGGCCCGTTCGGCGCATTGAGCGGCCGTCAGCGGGCAGCGCTCGCACGTTTCGTTGATGATCACCTGCGGAATGGCCGGGTCGTCGAGGAAGTCGATCGTGTTCTTCAGATCGGCGTCGACGCGGAAGCCGACGATGACGCTGCTGGACACGCTAGGCGAGAGCACCATCCGGCGGCCGAAACCGATGCACAGGAACTTGTCGCCGCTCTCCAGGAACTCCGACAACTGGACCCCCACTGGCAGCGGGTCGGGCTGTTCCTGGCCTGCCCTGGCCTGCCCCGGCAGCAGGCGGATCGACAACCAGCGCCGGCAGTAATGTTCATCCAGGCCGATGCCGCTGGGGACAAGCAGCTGGTTCATGTTCAGCTGGCGAATGAGGTTGTACTCGTCACTGGCGGTGTCGTGGTGGAAGCGCAGGAAATGGAGCTTCAGCCCGAAGAACTCCGGGATTAACTCGCTGAACCGGTAGAGCAGCATCTCCGGCGTCACGTCGTAGGTGGTTAGCAGCTCGGTAAACGGGTCGGGGTCCCAGGCCGGCATGGCGAACAAACTCTCCAGGTCCTGGATGACCCGCGCCCGGGGCATGAGCAGCGCCCCGCCGAAGTAGGCCGCCCGCATGTCGTTGAGGAGCTGCTGGAAAGAGTGGATCTCGTCCGGCGAGGAGATGAACGACCGCTCCTTGATGCCGAGATAGTGGTAGCCCAGCTCGCGGGCCAGGATGAACTTGACCTGGCGGGCGTAGAGACGGCTGTTCAAATAAAGGATAGGCTGCGGGCCGGGGACGACGACCGCCCGGTAATGGTGCAGTTCCTCTGTTTCCGATAGCGCCTGATCGTCGATGCGGTAGCCAAACTCCTCGCGCAGGATCGCTTCCAGCGCCGAGAGTGTGGGCGGGCTGTCGGTGGTCAGGCCGTATTGCTCGCCATAGTCGGCCGTGAAGTCGAGCGCGGCGTCTTCCAGGTCGGGGAAGTAGTTCTCGTGGATCTCCCGGTAGGAGCGCAGGGCGGCGCGGATGAAATCCTCTTCCTGCAGGTCGTAGCGGCGGGCGATCTCCAGCACGGCATGGAGCAGGGCGCTGGCCCGCTCCGGTTCGCGGGTCATGAGCGATAGGACGTCAGCCGGCTCCAGCCCGAACTCTTCAAAAGGAAAGCGGCGCAGCGTGGTCGAGGCGAGTGTCGTTTCCAGATACCGCAGCGAGGGGGCCAGCTTGATCGAGACGAGGTCGTCGTACTCCTTGCCGAGAACGGCTGCCATCTTGATGATCTTGTCGGTGCGCGGATATTTTCGCCCCTTTTCGATTTCGGTCAGGTAGGAGGCCGACATCTCGCTCTGGCGGGCCAGAGCGGTCAGCGTCAGACCGGCTTCGAGCCGGGCCTGGCGCACTTTCATGCCAAAGATAACGTTGACGAGATCGACGCCCATGATTGCCTCCAGGTGGGTGGGCGGATGTCACAGTCGAAACCATGACATGTGTCACTTTACGGCAGACGGCCGCGCCGGGTATAATGACGCAATGCGTTATACGACGGCGACCGCACCCCTCCAAGTGTAGCGAATATTCGCTAATTGCCAATAGTCGCCAGAAAGTTCTTGACAAATCCGACGGGCCGACTATACTGTCTTCACTGTTAGCGAATATTCGCTAACGGTGAAGTTGGTGTCGGTGTTTAACAAGGAGAGATGGTATGCGTGTAGACGGCATTGAGATCCTGGGTGATGTGACCCCTGAGTTTGCCGAGATTCTAACCCCCGACGCTTTGGCCTTCGTGGCCGGGTTACAGCGTGCCTTTGACGCGACCCGGCGCACCCTTCTGGCGCGGCGCGACGAGCGCCAGGCCATCATCGACGCGGGCGTCATGCCCGACTTCCTGCCGGAAACGGCCGAGATTCGCGACGCTGACTGGACCGTCGCTCCCATCCCCGACGATTTGCAAGACCGCCGCGTCGAAATCACCGGCCCGGTCGACCGCAAAATGGTCATCAACGCCCTCAACTCCGGGGCCAACGTCTTCATGGCCGACTTTGAAGATTCCCACGCGCCAACCTGGGAAGCGACCATCGAGGGCCAAATCAATCTGCGCGATGCCATACGGCGGCACGATCACCTTCACCAATCCCAACGGCAAGTTCTATGAACTGAATGACGAAGACTGCGACGCTGCATGGTTCGGCCGCGCGGCTGGCATCTGGACGAAAAGCATGTGCTGGTCGATGGCAACCCGATCTCGGCGTCCCTGTTCGACTTCGGCCTCTACTTCTTCCACAACGCCCAAGCCCTGATCGACAACGGGACCGGCCCCTACTTCTATCTGCCCAAGCTGGAAAGCCATCTGGAAGCCCGCCTCTGGAACGACGCCTTCAATCATGGCCCAGGACGCAGCTGGGCATTCCGCGCGGCACCATCCGGGCCACGGTCCTCATCGAAAACATTCTGGCCACCTTTGAGATGGACGAGATTTTGTGGGAGCTGCGCGACCATTCGGCCGGGCTGAACTGCGGTCGCTGGGACTACATCTTCAGCGCCATCCGCAAGTTCCGCAACCATCCCGATTTCTGTCCTGCCCAACCGGGCGCAGGTGACGATGACCACCCACTATGATGCGCTCCTACTCGCTGCTGGTCATCAAGACCTGCCACCGGCGCGGCATCCACGCCATGGGCGGCATGGCGGCGCAGATTCCCATCAAAAACGACCCGGAGGCCAACGAAGCGGCGCTGGCAAAAGTGCGCGCCGACAAGGAGCGCGAGGCGCAGGACGGCCACGACGGCACCTGGGTGGCCCATCCGGGTCTGGTCGCACATCGCCAAAGAGGTGTTCGACGAATACATGCCCACGCCCAACCAGATCTGACCGCAAGCGGGAGGATGTCAACGTGACGGCCGCCGACCTGCTGCACGTTCCGCAAGGAACGATCACCGAAGCGGGGCTGCGCACCAACATCGACGTGGGCATCCACTACATGGCCGCCTGGCTGGACGGCAACGGCTGCGTGCCCATCTACAACCTGATGGAAGACGCGGCCACGGCCGAAATTTCCCGCTCGCAGTTGTGGCAGTGGGTCCACAACGCCAACGCCATGTCTGGACGACGGCCGTCCCATCACGCCCGACCTGTTTGACGCGGTTGACCACGGAAGTGCTGGCCGAGCATGCGCAGCAATGGTGGGCGACGACTACTACGAAGCCGGCAAATACGAACTGGCGGCCGAGCTCTTCGAGCAAACTCAGTCACGGACCGATATACACCGATTTTCTGACCCTGACGGCGTATGACTATTTGAATTAAGACAGAGACGCGGCGACGGCAGCGTCCGGACTAATCTTTGAGAGATGTCAGTGATCATAGGAGGAAACGATTATGTTCAACCGTATAACAGGTGGAACAAGATGGAAGGAAGAGTGGGAAGTCAATAGGCGTTGGCAAGGGATTCGAACGGCCGTATACCGCCGAGGATGTGCTGCGCCTGCGCGGCTCCGTCATGATTGAGCATACGCTGGCCCGCATGGGTGCCGAACGGCTGTGGCAGCTGATGCACGAGGAAGATTACGTCAACGCGCTGGGCGCCATGACCGGCAACCAGGCGGTGCAAATGGTGCAGGCCGGGCTGAAAGCCATTTATCTCAGCGGCTGGCAGGTGGCCGCCGACGCCAATTCTGCCGGTCAGACCTATCCCGACCAGAGCCTCTACCCGGCCGACAGCGCCCCCAAGCTGGTCAAGCGGATCAACAACGCCCTGCGCCGCGCCGACCAGATCTACCACGTCAACGACAACAACGACATCTACTGGTTCGCCCCCATCGTCGCCGACGCGGAATCCGGCTTTGGCGGTATCCTCAACGCCTTTCGAACTGATGAAGGCGATGATTGAAGCGGGCGCGGCGGGCGTCCATTTTGAAGACCAGCTTTCCTCGGCCAAAAAATGCGGCCATATGGGCGGCAAAGTGCTTGTGCCCACCCGTGAAGTCGTGCAAAAGCTGGTCGCGGCCCGGCTGGCGGCCGACGTGCATGGGCGTGCCCACCGCTCGTCATCGCCCGCACCGACGCCAACGCCGCCAACTGATCACCAGCGACATCGACGACAACGACAAGCCGTTCACTGACCGGCGAGCGCACGGTGGAAGGGTTCTACCGCATCGCGCCGGGGCCTGGAACATGCCATCAGCCGCGGCCTGGCCTACGCGCCCTATGCCGACATCGTCTGGTGCGAGACCGCCACACCCGACCTGGACGAAGCCCGGCAGTTCGCCGAAGCGATCCACGCCCAATTCCCCGGCAAGCTGTTGGCCTACAACTGCTCGCCCTCCTTCAACTGGAAGCTGCAATCTGGATGAGAACGACGATCGCCGTCTTCCAGGAAGAGTTGGGCAAGATGGGCTACGCCTTCCAATTTGTGACGCTGGCCGGATTCCACACGCTGAACGCCGGCATGTTCGATCTGGCGACTGAGCTACCGCGCCCGCGGCATGGCCGCCTACGCCGAATTCCAGGAGCATGAGTTCGACCTGGAACACCGAACACGGCTTCCGGGCGATCAAGCACCAGAGCTTTGTTGGCGCGGGTTACTTCGACGAAGTTCAGATCGTCATCTCCCACGGCGAATCTTCGACGGTGGCGTTGAAAGGCTCGACCGAAGAAGAGCAGTTTGAGGTCGCGCACGCGTAGCAAGCGGCCTATTCTCCATTTCACATCTCCTTTGGCAAACGGGGGCAGCATGGGTGCTGCCCCCGTTTTGCATATAGCGCCGTGTAGAGACGTGGCCGGTGGGCCGTCGCTCTTCATCTCCTGGTAGACAGCGGCGCAACCGGCGTTGTATACTGGTTGCGAGGAGCGCCGCACCTGTCCTGGCGACGACTGAGCGTCCTCCGTCCGCTACCATCCAGGCCGGCACACTGCAGCACAATGAACCAATCTCCTACGACCTCCCTTAAGCTGGTGGATTTACGCCACCTGTGCGCCGAAGAGACCGACAACTTCCAGCAGCGACGGCCGTACGACCCGCAGTACTGCTTCGAACTGTTCCGCCGGGCGGCCGTCGACCGGGACGAGGCAGCGTGGGCGGCAGTCTATGGTCAGTACCAGCGCCAGGTGCTCAGCTGGATCCGGCGCAATCCGATGTACCCGATGATGGAGGAAGAAGAGCAGTACTTCGCCAATCGCGCCTTCGAGCGGATGTGGGGGGTGATGACGCCGGAGAAGTGGGCCAGGTTCCCCAACCTCAAATCCCTGCTGCGCTACTTGCAGATGTGCTGCCACAGCGTCATGGTCGACTACTCACGCCAGAAGGAGCAGTCCACGCTGAAGACGGAGCTGGACGAGGTGATGGCCCGCCAGCTGCCGGCCGACGACCCGGCGGTGGAGGCGCAGGTGAGCGCTTCTCAGGAACAGCACGAACTGTGGGCCCTGGTCGAGCGCGAGCTGGCCGACGAGCGCGAGGTGCGGGTCATCTATGCCAAGTTTGTGCTGGGCATGAAACCGGCCCAGATTGCCCGGCGCTTCAACGGCATGTTTAGCGATGTAAAGGATGTGTACCGGGTCAGTGAGGCGGCAATGGGCCGCCTGCGCAGCAGTCCTGCTTTGGCCGCTTACTTCGAGGCGGAGTAAATCCGGCCCGGCTTTCGTTTATCTGGCCAAGAGGAAAGCGAGACGTTCGAGGAAAGAGATATTATGACGATTGATTCCAGACTAACCGGTGCCCTGTACCGCATTGATTGCCCGGACGCGACCACGCTGGGCGAGTACTATCTTGGCCAGTTTGACCGGGGTCAACGACAGGCAATTGAGACCCACCTCGCGCTTTGCCCCCATTGCACGGCCGAGATAGCCCAGCTGGCGACGTTCATGACCGACGTGGCCGCCGATGTCGATTACTCGCTGACCGACCGGGTCAGGCTGGTCATCGGCCAGGTGCTTGCTGGTGCAGGCGGGACGACGGGCAGCGGCTTGCAGCCCGCCTTCGCTGTGCGCGGTGACGAACAGCCGCCCATTCTGGTGGACGCGGGCGAGGCCCAGATCATGCTGGAGATAGGCACCGACGACACGCGCAGTTCGCTGCGGGCCGTGGTCGGTCTGATTATGGGTGCGGAGAGCGAGATGCTGACGGCCGTCATCTGGCCGGTCGGCGGCGACGCAGCCGCACCGGCGGCAAGCGCCCCCGTCGATCCGGCGGGTAACTTCCTGCTGAGCGGCCTGGCTCCCGGCGCCTATGAGCTGGTGCTGCAAGGCAATACGGTCGAATACCGCGTGCCGGGTCTCGTCATCGAATAGCGTCAACGGACCGTCACCATCCCCCATCCTATGGATCACCTGAACCAGATTGACAGGCTGCTCAACAACCCGGCCCCGACCCGGGTTGACGATCTGCGCCTGTGGCTGGCAGGGGCCGCGGACGACCAGGTCGAGGCCCTGGCCGAGGCGTTGAAGGATCGCGTCATCGAGCAGCAGCGGGCCGATATCGATGAGGCGCTGCAGACGGCCGCCTTTCTGATGCAGCTGGCGGAGATGGCCGGGGACCACCGGCTGCGGGCGTTGGCCTACCGCACCGAGGCCCAGGCCCGCATGATCGGGCTGGGCGAGTTCAAGGATGCGCTGGCCATTTACGACCATGCGCTGATGCTCTACCGCCGGGTGGGTGATGAGGTGGGTGAGGCGCAAACGCAGGGCACGCGCATCTGGGCGCTCGCTTCGCTGGGCCGCTATGACGAGGCGACTACCGCCGGGCAGTGGGCGGTGGCCATCCTCCACGCAAACGAACTGTGGATTCAGGCCGCTTCGGTCAGCAACAATCTGGCCGGCATCTACAGCCGGATGGGTAACGACGTGGAGTCACTGGGGATGCTGGACAGTGCCCGCGAGGCGTATCGTCGCGCCGGAGACGAGGCCAGCCGGCCATTTCTGAGCAACAATGCCGGCAATCGCGGGGTGGTCTTGCGCAAGCTGGGCCGCTTTGACGAGGCGCTGGTCGCCACGCGCTTGTCGGAGGAACGGGCCCGGACCCAGGGGCAAACGGCCGTCGTCGCCCGCGCCCGCCAGAATCTGGGGCTGATTGCGCTGGCCCAGGGGCATTACAACGAAGCGCTGCGCCGGTTGGACGAAGCCAAGACGATCTTCTGGGAAGACGGGCGTCTGCGCGATGCGATGCTGGTTGAACTCTTTACCAGCACCTGTCTGCTGGAGATGCGCCGCTTTGACGACGTGCTGGAGAAGGCGCGGGAGGCCCGCAAGCTGTTCACGGACCGGGGCACGCTGCTGGAAAGCGCCCAATGTCGCCTGAACGAAGCGGCCGCTTATGCGGCGCTGGGCCAGCTGGACGCGGCGGGTGCGGCGCTGGCCCACGCGCGGGAGACGTTTGCCGCCGAGAACCACGCGATCTGGGTGGCCTTTACCGACGTTCGCCGCGCCAGCCTGCTGAACGCCGCCGAGTCGTGGGTCGCCGCAGAGCAGATCGCGCTGGCTGCGGCCACGACGTTCCTCAATCACGATCTGGAGGTTGATGCAGCGCGGGCCTGGCTGGTGGCCGCAGAAGCGGCGCAGGGTGCGGGGCGGTTGGAGGAAGCTGAAACGCTGGTTGTACAAGCCCAGAAGCTGGGGCTGGCCCAGGATTTGCCGGGCATTTTGCATCTGGCCCACGCGCTGCAGGCCGGGCTGGCCCATGAGCGGGGCGATCTGGCGACGGCCGCCGCCGAGATCGACGCCGCCATCGCCGAGCTGGAGCGGCTCCAGGGCGGCCTGATGGTCGAGTACCGGGCAGGCTTCCTGGAAGACAAGCTGACCATCTATGAAGACGGGTTGCTGCTAGCGCTGGAGCGGGGAGAAGCGGCGGCAGGGCTGGCCTATGCCGAGCGGGCCAAGTCACGGGCGCTGCTCGACATGATCTCCTACCGGCTTCAGTTGGGCGTGGTGGCCCGGTCGGCCGCCGACCAGCCGCTGGTGACGGCGCTGGAACGGCTGCGTGTCGAGCGGGATCGCCTCTATCGCGTCTGGGAGTCGGGCGAAAGCGGCCCGCGCTTTGGCCCCGCTGCCAGCGATGGGGCGGCGGTGTCCCATCAGATTCAGGCGCTGGAACAGCAGATGACCCAGACCTGGCACACGCTTCTGGTGCGCAACGCCGACTACGCCCGTGATGCCGGTTTGTGGCGCGTCCGCGTGGAGCCTGCCGGGCCGTATCTGGACGACGATACGCTGCTGGTGGAGTATTTCGTGGCTCGTGGCCATCTGGTCGTCTTTCTGGTGTCGAACCGGGGGGTGGATGTGGTCCATCTGCCGGGCGGCCTGGATGCCGTCCAGCCGCTGCAAAAGTTCCTGGGGCTGAATATGCGGGCGGTGGCCGGAACGCCGGCGGACAGACGGCCGTTGCTGTTGGGCCAGGCCCAGACGATTCTGCGACGGCTCCATGATCAGCTGGTGGCCCCGTTCGCTGCCCAGCTTGCTCCGTATGAACGCCTGATTGTGGTGCCGCACGGCCCGCTCCACTATCTGCCCTTCCATGCGCTGTACGATGGCGAGCGCTACGTGGGTGAACGACACCGGCTGAGCTACCTGCCGGGAGCCAGCTTTGTGCGGGCCAGCCGCGAGGCAGCCGGCGGCGGACACGGGGCGCTGGTAGCCGGGCACAGCGATCACGGCCGTCTGCCTTCCGCGCTGGCGGAAGCGCAGGACGTCGCCGCGCTGTGGCAGGCCACGCCGGTCCTTGAAGAACGGCTGACCCGCGACCGGCTGCAGGCCATGATGGGTGACGTTGATCTCATCCACCTGGCCACCCACGGCGAGTTTCGGGCCGACAACCCGCTGTTTTCCGGACTGGTGGTCGAAGATGGTTGGCTGACGACGCTTGATATTTTTGGTCTGCGCCTGCACGCGTCCCTGGTGACGTTGAGCGCCTGCGATACGGGGCGCCATGTCATCGCTGCCGGCGACGAACTGCTTGGTCTGATGCGGGCGTTTTTGTCGGCAGGGGCGGCGTCGCTGCTGCTGACCCATTGGCCGGTGGAAGACCGGACGACGGCCGTGTTCATGGCCGACTTTTACCGGCAGCTGCGCGACGGCAGTGACAAGGACGCGGCCCTGCAAACGGCGCAGAGCCGGCTGATCCACGATGCTGCCGGGGAGACGTCGCACCCTTACTTCTGGGCCCCGTTCTACCTGGTAGGCAGCGCGGCCCCTTTGCCATCTGAGCTATGATTTAGCGTTCCAGTCAGTCAACCGCGGCTTGCTGCGCGGCGTGACACGAGTTTCCAGGGAGGAAAAAGATGCCCATTTTTGAAGAAGGTATCAGTGAATCGAATCCGTATGATCGGGGGTTGGTGCTGCCGCCAGTCGACAACGAATGTGAGGCTTGTCTTGAACCGAGGGTGATGGACGGGCCTGCAATCAGGCTGGCAGGCCAGCACAGGTTTGTGCCGCGACAGTTCATCCTGACCGGGGCGACTGAGGATGTGGCCACGCTGGTCGAATTGGCCCTGGGCGGACTGGATCCGCTGTCTACACTGCCGCTTGAGGGGCTGGCCGGCAGACACCCCTTTGGCGAAGAGATGGGCGGGGTTGCCAAGGTCTTTGCGCCGGATGATCTGAGTACGCTGACGGTCAACCTGTATGAAGTGCCGGACGGGGAAGATCTGGCCTCAACTCTGGCAAGCCTCCAGGAAGTGGTCGATGGCGGGACGATGAACGGGCCGGTGCTGATCGATCTCAACTACGTTACCGGGTTCGGCATCACCGGTGCGCCGTGGGGGGTCGAAGGCGTGCCCTGGGGCGTGGAGGGTGTCGCCGGGAGTATGACGCCCGCCGCTGCGACCGATCTCTATTGGCGACAGTGGGCGTTTACCGGCCCTCACGGCATCGGCCGCATCAGCACCGCCGGCGGCCTGCAGCCGCTTGGTGACCAGACGGGCGAAAATGTGCGCGTCGCACTGTTTGACAGCAGCCCGTTCGAGCAGACAGGCTGCTACCGGTTCGATGGCTGGCTGAGCTTCCCGCCCACCCGCCGCGAGAGGACCACCCCGCTGGAGATTCACACCTGGCGACCGGTTGCCGTGCCCGTCACTGTGCCGGGACCGGCTGATCTCGATATCGACATCAGCGACCACGGCCTGTTCGCCGCCGGGTTGACCTACGGTGTGGCGCCGGAAGCGGAGCTGCATCTGGTGGAAGTGCTCAACAGCCACGGCCAGGGTGATTTGCACAGCCTGCTGCGGGCGATGGTCTGGTTTACTGAAGAGGTGCTCGACTGCAGCGACGGCCACCTGCATCTGACCGAAGCCGAGCAGCTGCTGACCGGAACGATCTACAACCTGAGTCTGGTGGCCCGGCCTGACAACGAAGGGGACGACCTGCCACCAGAACTGCGCGACATCATCTGTGAAGTGGCTGCCTTGTTCAACTATCCGCAGACGCCGTTTCCAGTCATCTCGCTGGAGTTGATTATGCAGATGATCGTTGATCGGGGCGGGGTCATCGTTTCGGCCGCCGGCAACGGGTCGGCCGGCAAGCGCGTCCCGCTGACCGCCGGGCTGCCCGCCGCCTACGTCAACGTCATCGGTGTTGGGGCCAGCAACCAGAAGGGAGAGCGGTCGTGCTACTCGAACGAGGGTGACCTGTACGCGCCCGGCGGCGACGGCCGCGCAGACCCCGCGTCGAAGAGCGGCTGCGTGCCGGGGCACACAACCTGCGCCACGGGCGACGCCAACTGCCCGTTCGGCGTCGTCAGCGTGGCCTCGAAGCTGCCCGGTGGGCCGGGCTTCGCCTACTGGGTGGGCACGTCGTTCGCCACGCCGCTGGTCAGCGGGCTGGCGGCGCTGCGGCTGGAAGCGCTGGTCCCGCCCGCGGACGTGGCCGCCGATCTGGCTCAGACCGGTGGCAAGCCGGTGGTCCAGGTGAAGCCCTAATCGTAGCAGCGGAGTTCCTTTCTAATGTCCAGACCCGGCTTGCTTGCAGGCCGGGTCTTTTCTTTTCCGCTGCCGTAAATCTCACTGGCTTATCGTTCATCCTAATGTTCCAGGATCATTAGCGTTTCTATTGCCGTTCGCGTGGCATAAGAGCCAGCTCGGCCAGCAGATGGGAGGTGGTCCGATGCGCAGAAAGGAGAGTCTCCAATGGAGCGTCCTGATTTACAGGCAGAACTACTCAAGTCGTTCCTCGACGAGAGGCTGCAGCAGGAAAAACATCGTGTGCCCCGTCGCAGGTCCCAGCGTAATCTGGTCAGCCGTTTCGCCGCCTTCTTGCAGCGCAGCGCGTCGTCGATTACGGAATCGACCGGCCTTGCCACCGACCATCAATCTGGCGGCCGATGAAGAAAGAGTTCTATCGGACTAGCGGGTCAGTATCAGTTTGCGTTGTCGAAAAGCAGTTTATCTCGACTTGCACGGCTCCCGTCACGATCCTGGGCATCGTGATCAGGTCGGCGTAACGTGCTTTTTCTGACAACCGGAGGGGAACTGAGAGGCCCAGGGCCGGTGACGGAGGTGACCACACCGCCGCCGCCGGCTCTTCTTATGGCCGTGCTCAACCAGCTTGATCTGGGGGAGCATGGCCATTTTCATGTGTTAAGCGACTGGCTCGATCCGTCACACCAACACGTCTCCAAAGTAGTGCCCGCACACTGGCGCGGTCTTGTCGGACTGACGTGGGGCACTGGAATTAACTCCCCCTTTTCGTTCATACCCTGTCAGATCCTCACAATCGGTTGATAGACCAGCAGCCAGCAGGGCCAATGGTCGTGCTTCTCCAGAATCCGGTGACGTTCTCGCGCCGGGCGGCGAGGGCCGGACCATATGACCTGCAATCCGTCTGACAGTAACTGTCCCTACGGCGTCGTCAGCGTGGCCTCGAAGCTGCCCGGTGGGCCGGGCTTTTCCTACTGGGTGGGCACGTCGTTCGCTACGCCGCTGGTCAGCGGGCTGGCGGCGCTGCGACTGGAGGCGCTGGTCGCTTCCCGCGACGTAGACGAAAGTCTGGTCCCGGCGGGAGGCGGCACTGTGGTGAAGGTGTAAGCTTTCGTCGGGTTGCCCCGTTCGTTTACTGATCGCAAAAGTCGGGCGCAACGGCCCGCGAAGAGAAGCGTCGAGATGGCGCCTTCTTTTTTGTGCCGGTCGCCCGGCCCATCTAAGAGCTTCGGCAGACGAGCCATCAGAACGGCGCTTCCCCCTATAATCTGGCCCATGAAGCGCCTGTTTACGCTGCTGCTGTTCCTCCTCCTTGTTGCCGCCTGCCGCCCGTCCCCCGACGGGGAAGCGCTGCCCGGTGCGACCACGACGGCCGTCCAGCCAGTGGCCACCGCAGTGGAAGCCGTAGCAGCGGAGGCAGCGGCCGTCCCCCAGGCGACACCAACGGCCGCCCAAATCTCGTCCCGCTGGCCGGGGGGCAGGACGCGCACCGCCCGCCCGCGGCCCGTTGGCAGGGAGCGCAGCCACAGCGACCGGTGCCGCCACGCCGCAGCCACAGCGACCGTGCTGCCGACCCCGTCGCCACCGCACCGACCCAGCGCACCACCAACCGTCGCCCACCACAGCGACCCCGTCGCCCACCCCCGAACCGCCGTTCCCCCGCTACGATGGCCCGCCGATCCCGCCGGAAATGGTCGGCGTGCAGATCTATCTCCACCGGCAGGACATGCGCGACATTGTGCGCCATCTGGCGGCGCTGGACGCGGGCTGGGTGAAGGTGCAGGTATCGTGGAAGCTGTACGAGCCGCGGCCGGGCGAATACGATGCCGAGCGGTTCGGCGAGCTGGACCGGCTGGTGGAGGCGGCCGCCAACAACGGCGTCGAGCTGCTGATCGGCGTCAGCAAAGCGCCGGAGTGGAGCCGCCCCACGACCGAGGAAGACGGCCCGCCCAGCGACTACGCCCAGTTCGAGGCGTTCACCCGCTATCTGGCCACGCGCTACACGGGCCGGGTGGCGGCCTACGAGCTGTGGAACGAGCCGAACTTGCGCCGCGAATGGAACGGCGCGTCGCTCGACCCGGCGCTGCTGGTGGAGCTGACCCGGCGCGGTGCGGCGGGCATTCGCGCGGTCGATCCGGCGGCCCAGATCATCAGCGCCGCCCCGGCGACCACCGGCATCAACGACGGCGTGGCGGCCGTCGACGACCGGGTCTACCTGCGCGGGATGTTGGAAGCGGGCGTGGCGGAGGTGGTCGACGGCGTGGGCGTCCACCCGTACGGCTGGGCCAACCCGCCGGAGGCCAGCTACAGCGACGCCGAGTCGGTCGCCCCCAGCCACAACGAGCACCCCAGCTTCTTCTTCCGCGACACGATGGAGCAGTACCGGGCGCTGCTGGAGGAGTTCGGCGCGGGGGATCGGCCGCTCTGGGCGACCGAGTTCGGCTGGGGGACGTTCGACGGGATGCTGACCGACCAGGGCGACCCCGCCGCCCCGCCTGCGGGAGCCGAGTTCATGGCCAACGTCACCGAGTGGGAGCAGGCCGAGTATATCCTCGGCGCGTACGAACTGGCGACCGGCTGGGCGTGGACCGGCCCGCTCTTCCTGTGGAACCTCAACTTCGCCCCCGGCATCGGCCCGGCGTTCAGCGAGTCCGGCTACAGTATTTTGCGGCAGGACGGGATTCCGCGCCCGGCGTATCGGTCGCTGGAGACGCGCGGACGGTAAAGACGTTTGGTTGAACGTCTCTCTTCTGTTCGGCGCATCTTCACAGCAAAGCGATTTAGCCGTACAATTGAGCATCATGAAGAAGACGATCACGGTCACACTTGATGAAGATCTCATCCGACAGGCCCGGCAGATAGCGGCCGCTCAGGGCACGACACTGGAAGCCTTGCTGCAAACGTGGCTGGAGGCGTATGTGGCTGGAGAAGACCGTGTTGCCGCCTACCGTGAGCTGATGGATCGTCTGTCGCACGTGAATGCCGGCCGCAAGTACAGCCGCGACGAAATGAACGAGCGCCGGTAGAAACCGAGTTTCTGCCAGAAACTCGCTCTTTTCGCCACCTCCCAACGCCCCGGCTATACTAGGCGCAGCCGGTTATGAGACCCAGCAACCCACAACTCCGCCAGTTCATCATGGACCTCTTCAGCGATGAAGAGTTGGTCACCCTCTGCTTCGACTACTTCCCCGACGTCCACCAAAACTTCACCGACGGGATGACCAAGAACCGCAAGGCGCTGGCCCTGATCAGCTACTGCGACAGTCGCGGCCGTCGCGACGATCTGCTGGCCACGCTGGAACGGGAACGGCCGTCGCGCTGGCAGGAGCGGTTCGGTGTCCCGGCTGCGACCGCCGACACCCGCCCCGGCCCCAACCATCGCCAAACCGGCCCGCCGCAACCCGCGCCAGATCTTCCTCAGCCACGCGACGGCCGACGCCGAGTTTGCCCAGCAGCTGGCGGCCGATCTGCGCGAGGAAGGCTGGGCGGTCTGGATTGCCCCCGACAGCATCCAGCCGGGCGAGAAGTGGGTGGAGGCGATCAACCGCGGGCTGGAGGAGAGCGGCGTCTTTGTCGTCGTCCTGACCCCCGACGCCGTTGCTTCGCGCTGGGTGCAGACGGAGACGAACGCGGCCATCGGCCTGGAGCACCGCGACCTGATGCGTTTCATTCCGCTCGACCACAAGGCGTGTGACCTACCGCTGCTGTGGGGCGGCTACCAGTACATTCCCTTCCGCACGTAGCTACGAGGCCGGGCTGCTGGCGCTGCTGAACCGGCTGGACGGCAAGACAGCCTGCGCCTGTGCGCACCGCCGACCCCGCCAGACCCAAACCGCCGGCCAACCGCTACATTCACCCCAAGACCGGCATCGAACTGGTTCGCATTCCCGCCGGACCGTTCCTGTTTGGTTCGACTGATGAGGACAAGACGCCGAGACAAGAAGCCCCAGCGGAAGTCGAGTTGCCGGAGTTCTGGATCGGGCCGCTATCCGTGACGAATGCGCAGTACAAGCGGTTTCTGGATGCCGAAGAAAGATCAAGGAAGTGCCGTTTGTCGAATGCGGATTGGGCAAAGCCCTACAATTGGGATCGGCAGACGCGGACCTACCCGGACGGCAAAGCAGATCATCCGGTGGTGCTGGTTAGCTGGCACGACGCGACGGCGTTCTGCGAATGGGCTGGGCTGCATCTGCCGACGGAACAGGAGTGGGAGAAGGCGGCGCGGGGTGACAAGGATGACCGGACTTGGCCCTGGGGTAACGAACTGGGTCGACGGCCGACTATTGCAACTTCAACGAACAACGTGGGCACCACGACGCCTGTTGGCCGGTACTCACCGCAGGGTGACAGTCCCTTACGGCTGTGCCAGACATGGCCGGGAATGTATGGGAGTGGACGGACAGCTGGTATGATAGCGACCAGAGGGGCCGCGTTCTGCGCGGCGGCTCCTGGAACTACAATCAGAGGTACGCGCGCGTGGCCTACCGCTACAGCTCACTATCCCGACTACCGCTGCGACTACATCGGTTTTCGCGTTGCCGCCCCCGTCGTTTCTGGTTCCTGAGTTCTGGTTTCTGTTTTCTGAAGCGGGGGTCTGGGGGGCTTGCCCCCCAGGGGATGCGAAAGCAGGAAAAAGGAGGATCCCTCATGTGAAAACGTACAAAAATCTCTATCCGCAAGTAGCCGAGTGGGACAATATCATGTGGGCCTACGACAAGGCCCGGCGCGGCAAGCGGCGCACGCCGGCGGTGGCGGCGTTTGAATTTGATCAGGAACGGTATCTCGTCGAGTTGCACCGTGAGTTAAGAGAGCAAACCTACCGGCCCGGCCCGTACCATTCGTTCTACATCCATGAGCCGAAGCGGCGACTGATCTCGGCTGCGCCTTTCCGCGACCGGATTGTCCACCACGCGCTGTGGAATTCAGAAACCGAGTTTCTTCAAGAAACTCGGTTTCTACTCGAGACCACCCCCCACTTATGCTATCATACCCATAAGGGCACTCCCGCCCCCGCAGACGGCCGCCGGGCCGAGGAGGTAGCGCAGCATGGGCAAGTTTATCGGCGTGGTCGCCGCCGCGCTCTCCCGCGACGGCGACGAGCTTCCGGCAGACGATGGAGCATGTGGAGTTTGGCGAGGAGGTGTGGGTCTACTACTGCCGCCCGCACCGCAACGCGCCGCCCGCCGGCTGGCGCGACCTGGCCGAAGGGACGCTGCGCGTCTCCTGGGACCCGCCGCCGGAACGGCACGAACCGATCGTCTGGGAGCCCGACATCCGCTGTGACGACGACGGCGTCTGCCGCTACCGGGCCGAAATCTTCCAGATCGACCCCGGTAACAACCTCTTTCACCTGGCGCTGCCCGCCCACCACCTGCCGCTCGACCATTCGTGGGACATCGCCCCGCTCTACGGCCACGCCGACGGCGACCGCTTTGTGATCGGCTGGGCGGGGTTCGAGTACATCTGGCCCTCGTTCCGCTTCCGCCCGGTCGAGGAGGCGGCGTTTGCGACGAAGCGGCCGTCATGGATGAAGCCATTGCCGAACTCGGCCGTAAATGGCGGGCCGGGGTGTTCAGTCCGTGGCGGCAGGGAGCGACGGTCGATACGGCCGCGCTCCACGAGCGGCTCGACCAGCGGCTGGATGCCGAAGGGGCCGAGACGCTGGTCTTCGAGCTGGGCCTCGACTACGACAATCTGGCCGGGACCACGAAGGCGGCCAAGCTGCGGGAGATGCTGCTGTTTCTGGAGCGCAACCAGCAGCTGTTGCGGCTGGTGGCCCGTTTGAACGAAAGCCCGGCGTATGCCGGGCTGTTGGATGCGTAGAGACGTTTCGCTGAGCGTCTCTCTTGAATCTGCGACCTGCAAGGTGGGCGAGATAAAGAGCACGTGCCCACCGTTGACTGCCTGGCTCCCCCTACGCGGGGCGCGGAACGGGTAGGTGACGCCGGTCAGCTCTTCGGAGACGTCCCACAGGCGAGCGGCCGTTTTCATGTCGTTGGAGGCGGCGGAGCCTTTGATCTTGGTCGGGTAGCCGCGAATGTAGAAGCCGTCGGGGCCGTAGAACTCCCCGCCCTTGACGTCTGGTGCGGTGGCTGCGTATAGCTGCGGCAGCGATCCCATCTCCGAGCTTTGGGCCATGACGTTCATCATGACATCGTAGACGCCCCCTTCCATCTTGGACCCACTCGCTTCGGCCGTCGCCGTTTGCAGATTGGTGCTGGCCAGACCGGGATGGGCGACAAGGCTGATCGTGTCCGCGCCGGCGGCCGCCAGGCGGCGCTGCAGTTCGCGGGCGAACAGGACATTGGCCAGCTTGCTGTTGCCATAGACGGCGTAGCGGGAGTACGATTGCGTGCTCTGCAGGTCGTCGAAATTCATCGACCCCATCAGATGAGCCATGCTGCTGACGGTGACGACGCGGCTGCCGGGGGTGGCCAGCAGCGTGGGCAGCAGCAGGCCGGTCAGGGCGAAGTGGCCCAGATGGTTGACGCCGAACTGCGTCTCGAAGCCGTCGGCCGTTTCGCTGCGCGGTGGGGCCATCAGCCCGGCGTTGTTGAGCAGCAGGTCGAGCCGCTCGTATTTGGCGGTGAACGCGTCGACAAAGGCGCGGATGGAGTCGAGGCTGCTCAGATCGAGCGGGATGTTGTCGATGGAGACATCCGGTGCACACGTTTCGAGGGTGGCGTAGGCAGCGCCCGCCTTGGTCTGGTTGCGGCAGGCCATCACCACCGTCGCGCCGGCCCGCAGAAGCGCCTGGGCGCTCTCATAGCCGAGGCCGCTGTTGGCCCCGGTCACAATGGCCACGCGGCCGGTCTGGTCGGGAATGTCGTTTAAAGTCCACTTACTCATCGGTCAGGTCTCCTTCTCGTCAGATGCAAAAGATTCTAGCAACTTATCAGGTTGGAGTGAACGTTCATTCAAATTGCGCTAAATAAGAGATCTGCGCTTCACAACACCGTTGGTCGCCACCGTGATAAGATTGGCGCGGAAGAAACGCCTATGTCTGAAACTGACTTTCCCACCCGCCTACTGCAGCGCCTGGATGCCATCGGCCGTTCGGTGGCGGCCGAACCGGACGCGCTGGCCCTGATCGGCATGGGCTCGGTGGGGCTGGAGCTGGACCGGCTGGACGACTACTCAGACCTTGATTTCTTTGTGATCGTGAAGGACGGAGCGCAGGCTGCTTTTCTGGACGATCTGGCCTGGCTGGAGCGAGTCGCGCCGGTGGCGTACCGGTTCCGCAACAACCACGACGCGATCAAGCTGCTCTTCGCCGACGGCATCTTCTGCGAATTTGCTGTGTTGTCGGACCGGGAGCTGCCGACCATTCCTTTTGCCGAAGGGCGCATCGTCTGGAAACGGCCGGAAGTAGCAGAGACGATTGCCCGCCCGCAGAAGCCGCTGCCCTCGCCCGACGGCCGCACGGAAGCATGGCTGCTGGGCGAGGCGCTGACCAACCTCTACGTCGGGCTGGCCCGCCACCACCGGGGCGAGAAGTTGACGGCCGCCCGGTTCATCCAGTCTTTCGCCGTCGAGCGGGTCATCGAGCTGGCCGCCCGGCACAGCGAACCCGCTCCCGGCTACGCCGATCCGTTCGGGCTGGACCGCCGCTTCGAGCAGCGCTATGGAACGGCCGCCGCCTACCTGCCGTCGTTCATGCAAGGGTACGAGCGTACGCCGCAGTCGGCGGCCGCCATTCTGCGCTGGCTGGAGGCTAACTTTGAGGTTGATGTGGCGATGGCTGATGCGATCCGGTCGTGGCTGCCCGAAGACCGGGACGACTAGCTGCGCTCTGCCGGGCCGGCCGGCAGCTGGCCGAGAATCCAGCCTTCCACATGGCGCACAGTGGGGTCGGTTGGTTCGCCTGGCGCTCGATTACCGAGCAGCACATTGAGCATCCCCAGCACACCTACTGTGGCGTCGAACGGGTCTTCGCCACTCGGCTTAGGTCCGAAACCGTCTCGCAGCGCCGCTTCCAGTTTGGGAGCCAGTTCAATCTCATTTTCGGCCGCCCAGGCCAGCAGCGGCGGGGCGACGCCGGCCCGGCTGGCCTGGACTCGCTTGCCCCGCTTGCCGTCCGGCCCCGCCGGAAAGCTGAGCGCGAAGTGGTTGTAGAACTCGGCCGGGTAGCTTTCGGCGACAACGATGCGGGCGTCCTGGAGCAGTGCGTCAAGCGTCCCTTCGAACGGCCATAGCACGACATCGTTCCGCTCGCGCAGCGCCGGGCCGAGAAGATCGCGCCAGGCCGAGATTGCCGCCTTGCCGACCTGCTTGGCGCCCAGCGTCCAAAAGAGAGGGGAGGCGGCGCTGCGTGTGTCGGTGGCTCTGTCACACACCCGGAAAAGCTGATCGGCGTTGCTCAGGCCAAGACCGTCCACAAGCTGCTGTCGGCTGGTGCCGCCGGGACGCTGGGGGTAGAACGGTCTTTGCAGGCTGATCTCGTCAGGATGTTCGGCGGGCCGGTAGAAGTCGGCCCAGTCGCCCCGACCCAACTCAGGCAGCAGCGATGTAAAGCGATCGACGCCTGCTCGCTTCGCCCAGGCTGTTGGCACGCCCAGCGGAAGATCGAGGCCAAGCAAGACAGATCCTTCCGGACCAGCCGCCTGGCGCAGCCGGTCGAGCCAGGTGGCCGTGTCGCCAACCAACTCCGGCGCACCGACCTGGTAGCGGCCGTCGGCTGTGCGGCGGGCGGCTGTCACCCACCGCTTGCGAGGGTTAATGCCCCAGTCGGCATGGACGATGAGGGCGGATTGGTGCATGCGGTTAGTGTCGTCTAGAAACCGGGTTTTTCCAAAAAACCCGGTTTCTGACTGCCCGGCAATCTGAGACAAGGCATCCAGCTTACAGACGGCCGCCCATCCATTGCCTAGAATCAGGCTCATGTCTGCAGCATACCCGGCACTCCAGCGGCTGACGACCCTAGTGGCCGCCCTGTGGCTGATGGCGCGGCCGTCGCAGCTGCTGGCGGTGGCGCTGGTTTACGCGCTCGGCCTGGTCGTGGGCCGGGCGTTTGGCTACCCGCTGACCTGGCTGACCGCGTTGTGCGGGCTGGCAGCGCTGATCCCGGTTTCGTTGAGCATCCATTACGCCAACGAGTACGCCGACGCGGAAACGGACGCGCTGACCGAGCGCACGCTGTTTTCCGGCGGGAGCGGAGCGATGTCCCGGTTGGGCGTGTCGCGGCAGGTGGCGTGGCGCGGAGCGTGGGCGATGCTGCTGGCGGGGTGGCTGATAGCGGCCGTCGCCCTGGCGTTGGGCCATCTGGGTGGCGTGGCGCTGGGCGTGCTGGCGCTGGGCACACTCTTTGGCTGGATGTACTCGCTGCCGCCGCTGCAGCTGGCGTGGCGTGGCTGGGGGGAGTTGACCAACGCGCTGCTCGGCGGGCTGACGCTGGCCATGTTCGGCTATGCCGTTGGCGTCGGACGCGTCGATGGGATCATCGTCTGGGCCATCCTGCCCTTTACCTTGCTGGTCTTCGTCAATCTGCTGGCCACAACGTGGCCCGACCGGGCGGCCGACGCCCACGTCGGCAAGCGGACGCTGGCCACACGCTGGGCGGTGGGCCGGCTGCGGCTGCTCTATGTGGCGGTGGCGGTGGTGGCGGTTGTTTCGCTGGCGGTCTTGCCGCTGCCTGCGCCGGTCGTGTGGGCCAGCCTCGTGGTCGTGCCGTTCCTTGTCTGGGGAGGCTGGGCGTACACGCGGCAGCACTCCCCGTTCCCCACGGTAGCGGCGATGGTGGTGCTGGTGGTGGCGCAGTTGGCGGCTTGGTGGTGGGTCGGCGTACCGCCGACATAGGCGGGTCGGCGTTCTGCCGACATAGGTGGGTCGGCATACCGCCGACATAGGCGGGTCGGCGTTCTGCCAGCATTGGTGGGTCGGCGTTCTGCCGGCATAGCGGCTGGCCGTTCTAGCGCCGGGCGGCCGTCATCCGCTGCAAATCCTCGTAGACCTGTTCCAGCTCAGTTGACAGCGTGTCCCAATTGAAGCGCAGGGCCATATCCTCGCGGGCGGCCGTTCCGTAGGCGGCGCGACGCGGATCGTCGCGCAACAAGGCGACCAGACCCGCCGCCATCCCCGCGCTGTCGCCGGAGTCGACCAGCAGGCCGGTACGGCCGTCAAGCACATACTCGCCTACCTGCCCGATGCGTTCCCCGACCACCGGCACACCCACCGCCAGCATGTCGGCCAGCTTAACCGGGCATTTGGCCCAGTTAAGCAGCGTGTCGTCCATCGGGTAGAGACCGACATCCCCTGCTGCCAAAGTTGCCGGAAGATGGGCCAGCTCGGTCCAGCCGACGTCGACGACCGACTCGTCCAGACCGGCCCCGGATAGCTGCGCCCGGAAGCGGCTGGCGTCGTCTTCGTACAACCCCGCGCCGACGAACAGGACGGCCAGGTCAGGTATCTCCTGGCGGACGGCCTGCAGCGTGGTCACCAGTCGGGCCGTGTCGAACTCGAACAGGCGGCTGTAGACCAGCACGGTCGGCCGCTCTCCCAGCTCCAGCTGCTCGCGGACGGCCGCCCGCGCTTCGGCAGAGACCGGCTTCGTAGAGACGCCCGGCCCGTTGGGCAAATAGCGCACCTTGTCGATGGGCAAACCCAGAGCGAGCGTTCGGTCGCGCAGCGTTCGGCTGGCGGCCGTCACGATATGGGCGTGGGTCAGGCCGTACGACTCTTGCCAGGCGAAGACCCGCTTCTGGACGGCCGAATAGGGGGCGTGGTCGTTCCAGCCGCCCCAGCCCTCCCAGTCATCGGTGTCCATGACCAGCGGCAGCCGCTCGCGGTGGAACTGCCACAGCCACCACGCCACCAGCCCGCTGTACGCTTTGGGCTTGAAGCAGTGGACGACGTCGGGCGACCAGCCGAGGGTTTCGCGGATCATCGTGCGGGTCGTGCCCACTGTGCCGCCGTCGAGCAGCACATAGCGCAGTGATACGCCGTCCTCTTCCCACGTCCGGCCGGCCTCTTCCGGCGTGTGGAATGGCGGCATGATGAGCTGCACGGTGTGGCCGCGAGCGGCAAACGGCCGGGCAAAACCGAGCGCCCGGCTGCGCATGGTGGACTTGGGGTGCAGCCCGAATGGACCGATCATGGCGATGCGCATGGGTGAAGTTAAACCCAAAGTCTGGCGATAGGCAATTCTGCCGTTCTGCCCGGATGGATTGCCTCTTGACAGGCACGGTGATCGACGCTATTATATCCGTGTACGATATATCTGCGAGCGATATAACGGAGTTCGATACAACGTCAGTAAAGGACATTGCCAATGACTGCACCATCACAATTCCCTCAGGAGTTTCTGCCCCTGACCCCGGCCGTCTTCCACATCTTGCTGGCTCTGGCCGAAGGCGAAAAGCATGGCTACGCGATCATGCAGGACGTGGAGGAGAACTCCGCCGGCAGCGTGAAGATGGGGCCGGGCACGCTCTATGGCTCGATCAAGCGCATGCTGGCCTCGGGTCTGATTGAAGAGTGCGACGAGCGCCCCGACCCGGAGATGGACGACCAGCGCCGGCGCTACTACCAGCTAACCGGGCTGGGCCAGCGCGTGGCCGAGGCTGAAGCAGAACGGCTGGCGTCAATGCTGGCCCTGGCCCAGGTCCGACTGGCCCTGTAGGAGGGACATATGCAAAGAACGAGAACGGATCCGCAGCTCGTGGCGGTCTCGGTAACCATCTACCGTTGGTTGGTAGGCCTGTATCCAAAGCCGTTTCGGGACGACTACGGTCCCCACATGGCGCAGCTCTTCCGGGATCACAGCCTGGCGACCTATCGGCAGAAAGGAGCCGCCGGGCTGCCGCCCGTATGGGCCTTTACGTTGTTCGATTTGACAAAGACAGCCGTGGAAGAACACACACAGAGAGGGATAACCATGACACGTGAAACGTTTATTCGATTGAGCGGGTGGGGGATGATCGCCGGAACGCTGTTGATGGCGCTGGCGTTTTCCAACGTGGTCGACGAAAACACGGTCCGCTCGTTCCTGTATGATCTGCTTGGCCCGCCTATTGAGGCCGGCCGGTACACCCAGCTCCAAAATGTGTCCAGCGCAGCATCGCTGCTGCCGGGCATTGTCGGTCTGGGCCTGTTAACCCTGGGTGTCCTGGGGCTGGGTATGCGCTATGGTGAGCAAGTCGGCCAGCCGGGCAAGACATTCCTGTGGCTCTCGGTCGCCAGCGGCACCGTTTCGACGCTGGCCGTGACAACAGGACTCTTCGGGTCGGAACTGGCCTGGGGTTGGGGTCTCTTTATCTGGACGATGATGGTGGCGGCCCTGTTCCTGGGGCTGTTCGGGGTCGTCGCCGTGCGCCAGAAGCCGATGCCGGTGGGCAACGCGCTGCCGCTGGTGGCGGGGTTGGCTCCTGCTCTCACCTTTCTGATCCTGATGGTCTTCGATCTTTGGGACGTGCCCCTGCTAGACACAATGATGCTGATGCTCGCCGCTATCAGCATCGTGCTGCTGGGCTATACACAGGCGGCCCTGCCGGCTCCGACCGATCTCATGCCCGAATCCGCGGCCAAGATCCCCGCCTAGACCCGCACCCGCAGCGTCAGTCGGCCGTCGCGGCGCGCGGCCCTGCGTCCACCGCCGGCGTGATTGGTTGGCCGGTATAGTAAGAACCGTCTTCCGGGAATGGGCTGCCCTGTTCCCGGAGGATTTGGAACAGCCGGGGATGATTGCTGTAGACGCCGCGATGGTCGGGCGGGAGCAGCGCCGCGATCTGGCACATGATTTCGTCGGTCTGGGTTTGCAGATAGCCGTCCCGGTCCTTGCGGTCCATCGGTGGCAGCTTATACGGCTTACCGACCCGTGCAGTGATATCCAGCTTCCTGAATCGCTTCAGATTGCCCTTCACCACCCGATCTTCCGTGCCCACGATGCCCACCGGAAGAATCGTGGCGTCGGACTTGGCCGCTAGATAGGCTGCCCCCGACTTCCCCTCAATTAGCGCTTCGGTGGGGCTGCGCGTGCCTTCGGGGGCGATGGCCAGCACTTCGCCTTCCTTCAATCGCTTCAGCACAGTGCGCATGGCGTGGAAGTCGGCGTCTTCCCGATCGACCCAGATGGCGTCCAGCTGGCGGGCGACGAAGCGCCAGAAGGCGTACTCTTCGTACTTGTCCGCCAGCAGCAAGACGATGTCGTTGCGGTCGGTGAGCATCAGGACGAGAAAGACTTCCAGACGGCCGACATGATTACCGGTGACAATGAATGTGCCCTCCGGGTAGTCGATACTACCGATGATATCGATGTTGCCAACTGTGTTGAGCAGCCCGCGTGAGATGCGGCGGGTTACCCTGAGAAAGGTTTCCTTCTTCATAAGTAAGTCCGTTTTCCGGACTGTATTGTAATCATCGTCCATTCTCCGGCAAGCTGGTGTAGACGGCCGGCTGCATGGTCAGGGTGCCTTCGGCCATCGCCTCCACGCGATCACGCGAGAACAGCAGCGGGAACATGCGCCCCTGCTGCCAGCTTTCGACCAGGTCCTGGTAGTGGGCGCTGCTGGGGTGGCCCGCCTGGCCGCCGGGCAGCGCCGCCAGACAGTTGTCCCACGCCCCCACATCCATGATGATCCGGCAGCTGGGCACGATAGTCACGGGGTCGGGCGGAAAGTGTGGGGAGACGTCGTTCTGGTTGATGGTCGTGCCGTCGCCGCCGGCCGCCACACGCTCCGGTTTCCAGTAGCGGCCGATTCCGGGCAGGCTCGCCAGCTGGTGATCAAAGGCGACCTGATGCACGTTGCCCCAGCTCCACGCGGCCGGATCGTCGCCGAGCAGCTCGCGCAGGTCGGCCAGCGTCAGGTCGAGCGACGGGCCCAGCAGCGGCGCGACGTCGCCCACCCAGTCCGGGCGGTCCCCCTCCAGCCAGCGCGCAGCCAGCTCGTAGGCAATTTCATAGAATGGCATGAGCGGAAAGCCGACGTCCCCGCCTTTGGCCAGCAGATGCTCCATGTTGTCCCGGCCAATAGCCTGGGCCACGGCCTCCCGCGTGAAGTGGACCAGCATCCCGAAGTAGAGCGTGGCGGCCACACTGTCCGGCCTCATGTCGCCGTTCCACGCTTGCAGTTGTTGTACGGCCCACTTCCGCTCCGGAATGGCGGCTGATGTCTGGCCCAGCACCGGCAGGGCGTGCTTCAGCAAACGTTGGGCCAACAGCGAGACGGTGTCGTTCTGAATCGTCTGGTGGTCGGCCAGCGAGAGCGGCTGCTTCGCCACCAGCAGGTCGCGAATGCGGCGGACCCGGTAGTCGGCCAGCCAGTCGCCACCCAGGAACTCGGGGTAGCTGTCGCCGGTGGCCTGGTTGTTGGCGGTGGCGATGAACCCCTCCGGCGGATTGGCCACATGGGGCAGACGCTCGAACGGGATCCAGCCGTCCCATTCGTACTCGCCGGTCCAGCCGGGCACCGGCGTCAGGCCATGTCCCTGGCGGCGGCGCGGCACAAGGCCGGGCATCATGTAGCCGATGTCGCCGCTGGTGTCGGCGTAGACGATGTTCTGTCCGGGAAACGCCCAGTGGCGCAGTCCGTCGCGAAACTCGGCCACGTTGGCCGCCCGGTTGATGGCCAGCACCGAGCTGACCGAATTCTCGCTGTGAAAGTTCGACCAGTTGAGTGCCAGATGGGCGGCGCAGTTGTCGAGCGCGTCGGAGATGAGCGGGCCATGGTGGGTGGCGCGAATGGCCAGCGTCTCGTCGTCCCCGCCGCGCACCTTGATGGTCTCATTCGAGAATTCGAGCGGTAACGATTGACCCTCGAACTCATAGCGCGTCTCGTTGTCCGGGTCAAGCCGCTCGATGAATACGTCCTGGATGTCGGGGAAGCCGTTGGTCAATCCCCAGGCGACATGGTCGTTGTGGCCGATGACCACGCCGGGCACACCGGGCAGGGCAAAACCGGCCACATGGTACCGTCCGGCCGACAGGTGGCAGCCGTACCAGATGGTGGGGAAGATGGGCGGCAGATGGGGGTCGTTGACCACATGCGGACGGCCGCTGTCGGTCAACTCGCCGGAGACGACCCAGTTGTTGCTGCCCAGGCCCTGCCCGATGAGGGGCACGCCGAGCGGCAGATGGTCCATCGTCGTGCGGTAGGCGTCGCTGAGCGCAGAGGCCACGGCGTTGCCGACGGCCGTGTCGGGTACGGTGGTGGGATAGTCGTCGTCGAAGGTGAGGGTCAGGTCGGCCGTTTTCTCCACGCCCAGCTCGTTGATGAGCCACGCCCGCAGCATCTCCGTTTCCCAGTTGACCGACAGCCCCCAGGCGAGAACAATGCCCCAGGCGGCCGTGTCGATGGCTGCCCACGCATCGGGTCGGTAAGCCAACGCGCTGAACTCAGGCGGCAGTGGATTGGTGCGCATGAAGGTGTTGACCCCGGCGCTGTAGGCGGTCATGGCGGCCAGTGCCTCGTCGTCGGTGTTGCGCAGCGAGGCGGCGGCGGCGCGGGGCCAGCCGAAAGCGTGGGCGAAGCGATCGTAGGGCAGGCCGCGCGGACCCACGATTTCGGCCGTGCGCCCCATGCCCAGGCGCCGGTAGAGGTCCATCTGGAACAGGCGGTCCTGGGCCATTGTGTACCCCTGGGCAAAGAAGAGGTCATCTTCGGTCGTGGCGTAGATGTGGGGAATGCCCCACTGGTCGCGAATGATCGTCACCGGCTGGCGCAGACCGGGCAGGGTGAGATCGCCGGTGGTGCGCGGCAGGGAGCGGCGCACGTAGCGGCGGGCGGCGAGCGCGGCGGCCGTCACTCCGCCGATGAGCGCCAGGGGCCAGACCAGCCAGCTGAAGCGAGAGCTTCGGGGGTCGTCAGACGGGCTCTTTGAAGTCATAGAGATGATCCTCCACGCGCCAGCGGTGGCCGCAGGCGTCGTTGGGGCAGACAAGCAGGCCGTCGCCGGGCAGCGGAGCGAGCGGCGTGTGGCAGGTGGGACAGGCGAAGAAGGTGTCGGGGGCGGCCGTCTCGGCGGGGCCGGTGTGGCGGCTGGACACGAAGACGCTGGGCGTCAGCTGCCACATGCTGCCGGTCGACTGGATCAAGCCATCGATCGACACCAGCCAGTCGGTGGGCACAAGCCGCTTGATCGGAGCGAAGCGGAAGTGGGAGACAGTCAGCGGTTTTCCCGGCGTGAACCCGGCCTGCCGCAGCTGCTCGTTGATCCAGTCCGGGTGGAAGTCGTAGTTAAGCTCGACGAACTCCACCGGCTCCGGGTTGAACGGCGACCATGTTTGGCGTCGGGCAGCGTAGCGCAGGATGGCCTTCAGGTTGCGCTTGCTGGCAAATTCGAGGACGTAGGCGCCGTCCGGACGGCTGATGCGGGCCAGCTCGCCGAAGAGCGTGGGCGCGTCGGCGGCGTGGTGGAGGGTGCGCACCTGGACCAGCGTATCAAACAGCCCGGCCACAAACGGCATGGCGTACCAGTTGCCCGCCACATAGATGAAGCGGGGGTCGTCCCCCAGCTGTTCCTGCGCTTCCCGCAGGAGCGAGCGGGAGTAGTCGAACAGCACGACCCGCTGGTAGCCATTGTACTCATCGGCCAGACGGCCGAACCCGGCGCCAATATCGAGCAGGGTGTCGCCCGCCGGGGGGAGCAGGCGGCGCAGGGCGATGCGTTCGACGCGGTCTTCATAGTCGCGACCCTGCCCCTGCCAGAAGCGGGTGCGGTAGTCGGAACCTTCGTAATCACAGACAGGTGGTTGGTCGCTCATGACTGGATCATGGTAGCATGTTCCGGCGGGCGGGCAAGCGGCGCTTAAGTTTACATAACGCAATCCATTCATGTTTCCCGTGAAACAGTGGCCGGCGGCGAGGATTTTTTAAGGAGGACGGCTCGGACCATTGCCGCGCCGGATGAATCCGGTAGAATGGTGCGGACGGTCAACCCTCGAAATCCAGTAGCCGTCATTGGGACCATCGCCATGGCCAGCAACGATATCGCTCTGTTTCTTGACCTTGATAACCTGGTCATCGGTGCCAGAGATGCCAACCTTCATTTTGACGCCCAGCTCCTGGTCGACCAGATCAAGGAACGCACCGGCGGGCGAGTGGTGGTGCGCCGGGCCTACACCGGCAATCTGCGCCAGGACCACAAGCTGATGAAGGAGCTGGCGGCGGCGGGATTCACCATGCAGTCGGCCGTCACCCTCAACAACTACGGCAAGAACCTGATCGATATGTACATGGTCGTCGATGCCATGGATACGCTGGTCGACGGACAGGAGTACAGCACCTATGTACTGGCTACCGGCGACCGTGACTTTGTGCCGCTGGTCCACACGCTGCGGCGGCGGGGCAAGCACGTCATCGGCATCGGCTTGCACCACACCACAAGCGGCAGTCTGACGTCGCTGTGCGATGAGTACATCTACTATGAGGATCTGCTCCCGGCGCAGCCACTGGCCGAGCAGGATGTGGAGGCGGTGCTGGCGGAGTCGCTGGGAAGGCTGGTCCAGGGTGATGAGCGCGTGCGAGCCAGCGTGCTCAAAGAGAAGATGATCGAGCTAAGCGACGGGCAGTTCGGCCGTTTTCAGTATTCCGACACCTCCTTCTCCAAATTTCTGGGCAACTATCCCCTTCTGGTGGCAGTCGAAAAGGATGGCACGACCACCTACGTACGCCAGGCGGGGGCGACGATGGAAAAGCCGGAGCTGTACCCGCGCTACCGGACGGCGCTCAAGCGGCAGAAGCTGCGGGTGGTGCCGCCCCGCGAGCGGCTGACCGTCATGCGCGACCTGATCGAGCTGCTCGATGCCCAGCCGGAGATGATGTGGCGGGATGTGGTGGGCGGTTTGGCGGCGGCGGAGCGGGAAAACGGACAGGTGTCAATCTCGCGCAATGCCGCCAACGCCATGCTGGTGCTGGCCCGGCGCGGCGGGGTGATCCGCACGCTGAAGGGCAAGACGCTGGCGACTGCTCCGGTCTTGCTGGCTCTTGAGGGGCCCAAGGTGTTCCAGGAGGCGATTATTCGCTGTGATGCGGTCTATTTGCAGGCGATCCAGCGGCTGCCGGACCCGTTTGACATGGAACAGGCGGCGCTGGCCATCTACGACAGCGCCACCTACGTGCCATACATGGAGCGGGTGGAGGCGTGGTTGGTCGACAATCCGCTCGACGCTGCCTGACGGCGCGACTCAGACGGCTATCGCGTCGCGATGGCCGAACCCTTTCGTATTATCGACAAAGTAGAGTGTGTCCGGCACCAGCCGGTACCAGTTGACGCGCGTCAAGGCGGTGACCAGGGCCGGGATCGGTTGGGCGATGAATGGGAACTTGTCGCGGTACAGCGCGATCGCCCGGTCGCGCTCCTCTCCCGCCAGCAGGTGGGCCGCCCCGGAGAGCTGGATGCCCTGAATGGCGGGCCAGTCGCTGTAATCTTCCTGGATGGTGGCGGCGACGGTGGGGGAGGCGGCGATGTTGCGGGCGTGGCGGGTGTGGCCCGCGGAGAGAAAGCACAGCTCGAACCCATTGCTAGCGTAGAAGACGGCCGCCGCCCACAGACCGTCCGGCCCACTGGTAGCCAGGGTCATGACCTGATGGGCGGCCAGATAGGCCAGCGCATTGGCGCGGGGGTCACTCATTGGCCGCCCGGCCCCCTTGCCAGCGGGTGAAGAGGTCGGCCGGCAGGGTGATGTCGACCAGATCGAGTACCCGGTTGACCGTCTGGTTAATGATGTCATCGATCGTTTGCGGTCGATGGTAGAAGGCGGGCATCGGCGGGGCGAGAATGGCGCCCATTTCGGCCAGCTGGGTCATCGCCCGCAAATGGCCCAGGTGGAGCGGTGTTTCACGGGGAACAATCACCAGCCGCCGCCGGTCCTTCAGCACGACATCGGCCGCCCGCAGCAGCAGATTGTCGGTAAACGAGTAGGCGATGCCCGACAGGGTTTTCATCGAACAGGGGATGACGATCATGCCGTCCGTCTTGAACGAACCCGAGGAGATGGTGGCGGCGATATCCTTGAAACGGTAATCGACCGTGGCCATCGCCCGGACCTCTTCGACCGTGTAGTCGGTCTCCAGCGCCAGCGTTGTGCCGCCGGCGGCGCTCATCACCAGATGGGTTTCCACATCCGGCACGGCCTGGAGGATCTCCAGCAGCCGCACCCCGTAAATGACGCCGCTGGCGCCCGAAATGCCGACAATAATCTTCTTCATAGGGTTTCTCCCCGGCGCACATCGCCGCCTGCGCCGTAGCGGGTATAATGGCAACGGGCGAGTGGGCCGGGCCCGGCTCCCCATTGAGACGATCATTGTAGGCCAACTGTGCCAAAAGCCAAAACAGGACGACGCTTGTGAAGACCCAATTTATTACCACACTCCAGCCAGGCCATGAGGTTAGCCAGGAGCCTTTCCTGGTCCATGACGTGGCCCGCCGCAAGACCCGCGACGGCCGCCCGTTTATCCTGGCCACGCTCAAGGACCGTACCGGCCAACTCGGCGGCGTCTTCTGGGATGTGCCGCCCGGGATCGATGCCTGGCTGCGGCCGGGGTTGGTTGTGCTCGTGACCGGCAAAGTCAACAGCTACCGCGACGCGCTGCAGATCGCCATGACCGACGCGGCCGAGGCGTCGGATGTCGACCTGGCTGACTATCTGCCTGCCAGTGGGCGCACCAAAGCCGAGATGGTGGCCGAGCTGGAAGGTCATATCGCCGCGCTCGACACGCCGTGGCGGGGGCTGGTCCACCATCTGCTGCTGGAGCCGCCCAACGCCGACCGCTACGCCAGTTCCCCGGCCGCTCGCGGCATGCACCACGCCTACATCGGCGGCCTGCTGGAACATTCGCTCAGCATGGCGGCCCTGGCGCGCACGATGGCCGTCCACTATCCGTATATCAACGAAGATCTGCTCGTTTCCGGGGCGCTGCTGCACGATCTGGGCAAGATTGAGGAGTTCGCGCTGGCCGACAGCTTCGACTACACCGAGGACGGTCGTCTTGTGGGCCACATTGTCCGGGCGATTGTGATGGTTGAGCAGGCGGCAGCTGCGCTCGACTTCCCGGAGGAGATGCGCCGGCAGCTCGTCCACCTCATCGCTTCCCACCACGGCACTCACGAATGGGGCTCGCCCGTCGTGCCCAAGACGATCGAAGCCGTTGTCCTCCATCAGCTCGACCTGCTCGACAGTCGGGTGCAGGGCTTTCTCGACCATATCGGCAACGACAGCCAGGCAGCCGCCTGGACAGCCCGGCGCAGCGATATGTTCGGGACGCCGCTGCAGCGCCCGGACGGGTTCGGTGAATCCGGGGCGGAAGAGATGGAAGACGAGCCAGGGGCGCCAGACGACGAGTAGGCGGCTATCGACCGTAGACTGCGAACAGCAGGCGGCCGTCGTCGCCGAAAAACTCCTCATAGCGGCCATCGGGGAACGCAAAACGCACCGTTTCCAGCTCGCCCAGGCGCTCCGGCAGGAAAATGAACAGCGATGGCCCATCAATCTGCCAGTCGGGCAGGCCGTCCAGCGGATCGAAAATGTCCTCGCCGTTCATCTGTGGCGCGAGATAGGGGATCGTTGAGAGGCTGCTGTAGCCCATGCGGGGGAAGCCGAAGAAGTAGACGTCCTGATCGGGCGGGTCCTGGGCTTGCAGGTACGACCCGATTTCAGTGGCCACGAGGGTGTTCTCGCCGCCAAGGACGTACGTGTCGTAGATGTCGTTGAAGTAGTAATTGAGATCGATGACCATCACCAGCGCCATCACTCCGACGACCGCAGCCAGAACAGCCGGGCGATAGCGAGGCCACAGACCGCCCAGCCACTCTACCAGCTGGGCCAGCGGCAGGGCGATGAAGATCGCCACCAGCGGCATGGCCATCACATAGCGCTGCGAGGCGGGGGAGTCCTGGCTGATGGCGTTGGCCACGACGGCCGACGCCAGCGGCAGCAACAGGAGGAGCGTCCGCAGGTCGAAGGTGAACAGGCTGAGTAGCACACCCAGAAGAAACAACGTGGCCGCTCCCGCCAGCAGCAGCGGCGAGCCGGGGTTGTAGAGCAGGCGCAGCGGTTCGTGGGTAAACCCCATCACGCCCGCCACCGCCTGGTCCAGCACAATGTCAGCCGTCGTCCGGTCGGTGTTGGCTATCTCCCGCTCCAGCCAGTCGCCAAAGATGGTCACCCGATTGAGCGGCGCCTGGAACTCGTCCGGCGCGCCGGCGAAGTAGAGACCCAGCGGCAGGAAGACGATCAGTGCGACATAGGCGGCGACCACCAGGCCGGGCAGTCGCTCGCGGAACTGCGCCCGCTGCCGCCAGAAGGCGACGGCGGCCCAGATCAGGAACAGCAGCGGCAGCACCCGAATGGCCACGTAGAAGTATTGGCCCAGGCCCAACGCCAGCCCGCAGAGGATAAAGGCCCCGCGCCGCCCGCTTTGCCAGCCCCACCACAGCCCGAAGATGGCCAGCGTCCCGAACAGCCCGTCCCAGACGTTGTTGAGGGCGATGCGGCTCATGTGGATGTGGTAATGGGCGGCCATCAAATAGGCGGCCGCGAGAACGGCCGTTGTCCGGTCGAACATCACCCGGGCCAGAGCGTACAGGGCGACGACGCTCAGCGCTCCGCCGATGGCCGAAGAGATGCGCACCGCTTCTACTGTCTGTCCACCCAGGCCGATGGCCACGCTCTGGACGGCGAAGTAGAGGGAGGGGAAAGAGAACCAGCCGGTGGTGAACGGGTTGGTGACCAGCCCGTCGAGCATCTCGCGGGCAAACAGCGCCGCCGATCCCTCGTCTCCGGAAAAGGTGTTGGGGAACTGGGCTGTGGCCACGGCACGCAGCAGAAGCGCCCCGACAAAAAGAGTTGACATAATCAATACATCTTTGCGGTCAAAGCCGCGGGCGGCTGTGCTGCGGGTTGAGGGGGCCACGCTGCCCGCGACGGCAAAGGCGATGGCGATGACCCAGGCCAGCACGGAGACCACCGGCTGGAACGCCAGCAGCCCGTTACCCGCCGCCAGCCGGGCCAACCAGGCGAACGCCAGCGCCAGGGCCAGCAGCGTTATCTGGGCCGGAGTGACGCGCAGGAAAGCGGCCACCTGCCACAGCGGCCGGGCCAACCATGCAGGTAGCTCGCCCGCTATCGCCATGCGGCCGCCCACCAGGAACGCCAGCCCACCCAGCAGCGTCAGCAGAAAGATACTTGTTCGCGTGTCCGGGGGCAGGGCACGGCTGGTGATCTGGGCCATGACCAGCAGGGCCAGCCCTCCAATGATGAGCGTCACGGCCATGCCGCGCATCTGTTCGGCGGACGGCGGCCCATCTGGTGCGGTCAGGGTAGGCGTGTCGGTCGGGTCAGCTTCTGCCTCGGTCGGCGATTCGGCCGGGGTGGCGGCCGCTGCCGGGAGGATGACGGGCGGCAGGTCGTCAGTCCCTGCCGCCGCGGGCAGGACGTAGCGGGCGGGCGACTCCGCAGCAGACGGTTCTGCCGCCGCCTCGTTTCGGATAGTCGTCGATTGAGGTAGCTCAGTTGGCTGTTCGGCCGCTTCCCCGGTGGAGCGGTCGTCGTCAGCCAGCTCTCTGTGGAGCCAGACAAACGCGACGATGATTGCAGCGATGAGGAGCAGGAGGGCAGCAGTTTCCATAGGCAGTTTATGCGACGTTTTGGCGGGGCGCCTCGGCCGTCCTCCGCCACTATGCTGCGCATTGTAACGCCGCCTCCCCGCTCCCGGCAACGTCTGACGGGCAGGACTGTGCGAGATCATATGCGTTATGTCAATCAGCAACCGTCACACCCGTCAGAAAGGCGGGAAGTTCGCCGCGACCGGGGCGAGTGACTAAAATGAAGCGTATGCAAACCGACGAACGTGCCTTGATACAGGAAATCCACGACAGCCCCAAGATGGCGGCGGTTGTCACCGCCGGGGCCGGCTCGCAGGCTGTGGCCGATCTGCTGGGCGTGCCCGGCGCGTCGCGCACGCTGCTGGAGGCGCTGGTTCCGTACAGCAGCCGCTCTTTCACCGAGTTTCTGGGCCGGGAGCCGGCGCAGTACGTGTCCGAGGCGACAGCCCGACTATTGGCGGGCCGGGCGCTGGCCCGCGCTGTCCATCTGGCTGAGGGCCACCAGCCGCTGGCGGGTGTGGCCTGCAGCGCCACCATCGTCACCGACCGGCCCAAACGCGGGGAGCATCGCGCCCATGTCGCCGCCTGGACCCCGGAGCGGCTGACGAGTTACGCGGTCCATCTTCACAAGGGCGCCCGCGACCGGGACGGCGAGGAGATGGTTGTCAGCCGTCTGCTCATCAACGCTCTGGCTGCGGCGTGCGGACTGGAGACGCAGCTCGATCTGGGATTGGGCGAGGGTGACTCGCTCTCCAGCGCTGAGGAACGGTTCGTTAACGCAGCCGAAGCGCTGGCCATCGAGGAGCTGCCTTACTTCGGCATCCACGCCGACGGCCGCCTCCGCACCACTGATGTTCATCCGCAGGCGCTGCTGTCCGGCTCGTTCAACCCGCTCCACAGCGGCCATCTGGGGCTGGCGCAGTCGGCGGCCGATCTGATGGGCCAGCCGGTGGCGTTTGAGATTGCGGCGGTCAACGCCGACAAACCGCGCCTGCCCACGCCTGTGCTGTTGGCGCGCATGAGCCAGTTTGCCGGGCTGGCCCCGGTATTTGCCAGCAATGCGCCGACGTTTGTGGAGAAGTCGCGTATCTTCCCCGGCTGCACCTTCGTCATCGGCTTCGACACGGCGGCGCGGGTCATCCATTCCCGCTACTACGGCGACAGCGAGGCCAACACGCTGGCGGCGCTGGGCGAGATTCGGGCCAACGGCTGCCGTTTCCTCGTGGCTGGTCGCGAGAACGATGCCGGCGAGTTTCGTACCCTGACCCAACTGGACCTGCCGGATGGGTATCAGGACCTGTTCGCCGCCATTCCCACGAATCTGTTCCGCGACGACATCTCCTCGACCGAAATCCGCGAGGCGCGAGCCGCCGAAGACGCCCGCTGACCAACGAGTCCGCACAAGGAGCGACCATGTTTATCACCGACGCCCATCTCGACATGGGCTACAACATCATCAACAAGCACCGTGACATTCGTCTGCCCCTCGCGGAGCTGCGCGCGGCCGAACCGCCAGACTCCAAGAGCGGCATTCCCACGGTCTGCTTCCCGGCCATGCGCGATGCCGGCGTCGGACTGGTCTTTGCCACCATCTACAACCTGCCGCAGGATATCCCGTTTGATGATGAAGGCATCATCGTCCCCTACTATCTACAAGACGCCCGAAGAAGCGCACCGGCTGGGCATGATGCAGGTGGATGCGTACCGCCGGCTGCTCGACGAGGAAGGCGACCTGCGCCTGGTGACCGACCGCTCGTCGCTGGACGAAGTCTTCGCCAGCCACGAGGCAGAAGCGGACGACGACGGCGACCCACCCACGCCGCTCATTGGCCTGACCCTGCTAATGGAAGGGGCCGACCATATTCGTCACCCGGAAGAAACCGAGCTGTGGTACGAGGCGGGCGTGCGGCTCATCGGTCCGGCATGGGACGATACGCGCTACTGTGCCGGCGCGTGGCGCGACAGTTCGCAGGGGCTGACCAGGCTGGGTTACGCTCTGCTGGAGCAAATGGCCGGGCTGAACATGATCCTCGACCTGACCCACATGAGCGAAGTCGGCGTCTACCAGGCGCTCGACAGCTACGAGGGGCGGCTGGTGGCCACCCACGCCAACGCCCGCGCCCTGGTCCCTGGAGAACGGCAGCTCAACGACGAACAAATCCGGCTCATTGCCGAGCGCGATGGCGTGATTGGGGTCGTCCTGTTCAATACCTTCATCCGCCCCGGCTGGCGCAAGGGGGACCCGAAGGAGCTGGTTACCGTGGATCAGCTGGTGGCCCACATCGACCACATCTGCCAGATCGTTGGTGATGCTGATCACGTTGGCATCGGCAGCGACCTCGACGGCGGGCTGGGCGCGGACGAAATCCCGACTCCGCTCGACAGCATCGCCGATCTGCCGCTTATTGCCGGGGCGCTGGCGGCGAAAGGGTATGCAACGGCCGACATCGAAGGCATCATGGGGTTGAACTGGGTGCGCGTGCTGCGCCAGACGTGGGGGTAGGCTGCCCGCTGCGGACCGCCCACGCTGGACTATAACCGGCTTGAGCGAGCATCATGTACTGACTATGGCACCTGGAGCCTACCGCTCGTACACTTTAGACACGCCCGGCAGCCGCTCCAGCGCTTCGATCAGTTCGACACACGGTTCAGTGCGGGCATTGGGGAAGTCCATCACCCATTGCTGCCCGGCCAGATGCAGGCTCAGCCCGGCTTTGCCTTCGAACCGCGCCGCCAGCTTGAGTGACTCGCGACAGGTCTGCTTCCAGTTGCCGGCGGGCTTCACCTCCACCACGATGACCTTCCGCGGCAGATCGTCCAACATGCTGCCCCCATATCCGGCTGCCGGGTCGGGCTGAAGCGCCGGATCCGTGCCCGGCGCTTCGCTCGCGGCCACGGCGGGCAGAGTGCCGGCATCGTCCGGCTCCACCTCGAAGCTGCTGCTGACTGGTTCGTCATCGTCTTCGGGCGGGCCGACCAGCCCTTCATCCGCTGCGCCCGTCGCCAGGAACGCGCCCGGTTCCTCGTCAAAGGCGGGCGGCGGCGGCGGGACGTAGGTCGATCCGTTGGAGGGATCGGGGACGCCGTTTCTCCTGCCATTGGTCGAGCCATTGGCCGGCTTGCCCGTTTGGGTTGGCGGGGCGGGTGGCGCACTGGTGCGCGGTGGCGCGTCCCAGGCGGGTTCGGGCGGCCTGCCGGCGGCCGTCGCCTGCGCCATTCGCACCTGCCCGGCGTCTTTGGCCACGGTCAGGTTGGTCTGCACGCCGTCGGCGATTACGGACGGCGTCTGGTTGTCGACCTTCACCGTGCCCCGCACGACCAGCACCTGATCCATCTGCACCTGATCCCGCGTCTGCTTCCATGTGCGGGGGAAGAAGATGATGTCGATTGTCCCGGCCAGATCCTCCAGCGTCACGAACGCCATCGGATCGCCTTTCTTGGTGGTTAGCGCGCGGATGCCGCTGACGACGCCGGCCAGCGCAATCGGCTTGCCCGCCCAGTTGGCGTCAACATCGGCCGAGGTGGCGTTGGTCACGTTCCGCAGGTCGGCCAGCCGCTGCTCCAGGGGATGCTCGGTCAGGTAGAAGCCGATCAGCTCCTTCTCCCACGTCAGCAAATCGCGCTTCTTGATCTTCGGCACGTCGTCCATCGAGCGCAGCAGGCTGACGTCGATGCTGTTTTCGGACGCGGGTATGGCGCCAAAGAGCGACATCTGGCCCGCGTCGGCCGCGGCGTGGGTGCTGCCGCTGTGGCCCACCATCCGGTCGAGCGCGTCGATCAGCTGCGGCCGTTCGCCCCATTCGTCGAACACCCCGACCTTGATCATCGATTCCAGCGCCCGCTTGCCCACCTTGCGCAGGTCGACCCGCTCGCACAGGTCGGACAGATCTGAGAACGGACCGTTGGCCACGCGTTCGTCGACGATGAGCTGGACGGCCCCTTCACCCGCGTTCTTGATGCCCGCCAGACCGAAGCGAATGGTCTGGCCGTCGGACGCATCCTCGATGGTGAAGTCGAGCATCGCCTGATTGACGGACGGCGGAGCGACCTCGAAGCCCAGCCGGCGGGCGTCGTTGACGTACTTGGTCAACCGTTCCGTGTTGTTGTGGTCGACCGTCAACAGCGCCGTCAAATATTCGACCGGGTAATGGGCCTTCATGAACGCCGTCTGGCAGCTGATGACGGCGTAGTCGGCCGCGTGGGCCTTGTTGAAGCCGTAGCGGGCGAAGAACTCGATGTCGCCCCAAATCTTGTCGCACACTGCCTGCGAATAGCCCCGCGCCATCGCCCCTTCGGTGAACTTCAGGCGGTGCTCTTCCATCAGGTCGGCCTTCTTCTTGGAGACGGCTTTGCGGATCATGTCCGCTTCGCCCGGTTCGTAGCCCGCCAGTTCGGCCGCAATGCGAATGATCTGTTCCTGGTAGACGATGACGCCATACGTCTCCTTCAGAATCGGCTCCAGATCGGGCGTGTGGTATTCGACGACGTCCTTGCCCTCGAAAATCTCGGCGTGCATCCGCTCGATATAGGTGGGGATGTTGTCCATCGGGCCGGGCCGGTAGAGTGAGATGGCGGCGATGATATGCTCGAAGCGCCTGGGCATCATCTCCATCATCAGCTTGCGCATGCCGGTGCCTTCCACCTGAAAGACGCCCAACACATCGCCGCGCCCCAGCATATCGAATAGCGCTTCCGGTTCCTTGTTGGGGTCCGGCCCCACGTGGCCCACATCGTAGGGGATGTTCTCCATCGTGTAGCGTACGCCGTGGCGCTGCTCGATGAGTTGGGCCGCCCGGCGCATGATGGTGAGCGTTCGCAGGCCGAGGAAGTCAACCTTCAACAGCCCGATCTTTTCGACGATCTCCATCGGCCATTGGGTGACGGAGCTGATGCCGCCCAGCCCGGCGTCGCCGCCGGTCGGCTTATGCAGGGGAACGTATTCGACGAGCGGCCGATCGGAGATGATGACGCCCGCGGCGTGGCTGCTGGCGTGGCGGGAGACGCCCTCCAGCTGCTGCGCCGTCTCCACCAGATTGCGGACCTGCACACTGCTGCGGACGCGGTCGGCCAGTTCGGCCGAGTAGAACTCGTTCGTCTTGTCCAGCACGTTCTCGATCTTGGCCGGTTTGCCGGGGATGTTGGGGATGAGACGGGCCACCGAATCGACTTCGTCCAGGGGCACATCCTGCGCCCGGCCCACGTCGCGAATGGCCGCCCGCGCCCCCATCGTGCCGAAGGTGATGATCTGGGCCACCTTGTCCTGGCCGTACTTGCGAACGGTGTACTCCACCATTTCGTGGCGGCGGTCGTCGGGGTAGTCGAGGTCGATGTCGGGCATGGAGACGCGGCCCGGGTTGAGGAAGCGCTCGAAGATCAGGCCATTGGCCAGCGGGTCGATGCCGGTGATGCCCAGGCTGTAGGCCACCAGCGAGCCGGCGCCGGAGCCGCGCACGTTCCACCAGATGTCGGCTTCGCGGGCGAATTCACACAGATCCCAGACGATAAGGAAGTAGGTGTCGAACCCCATGCCGTGGATGATGTTCAGCTCGTGCTCCAGCCGCTTCCGGACGGTCTGGTCGTTGGCGGCGCGCTCTTCGCCATAGCGCCAGACCAACCCTTCCTCGCACAGTTCCCGCAGATAGGAGTGGGCGTCATGGCCTTCCGGCACGTCGAACAATGGCAGATGGTAGCCATCGGTGTCCAGGTTAACGTCGCACATCTCGGCGATGAGCAGGCTGTTGCTCAGTGCGCCGGGAACGTCGCCAAATAGCGCGGCCATTTCGGCGTGGGACTTCAGGTAGTACCCCTGGTCGCTGAAGCGCATCCGCTTTTCGTCGCCCACTTTGGAGCCGGTCTGGATGCAGAGCAGCACGTCGTGGGGCGTCGCCTCTTCCGGCGAGGTGTAATGAACGTCGTTGGTGGCCAGAAAGCGCAGGTTGTAGCGCGGCTGCATCTCCTGGATGAGTGACTTGTTGATGGCGTCCAGTTCCGGGATGGAGTGGGCTTGCAGCTCGATGAAGAAGCGCTCCGGGCCGAAGATGTCGAGGTATTGGCCCATCTTGTCGTGGGCTTGCGTCATCTGGCCGTGGTTGATTGCCCGCGGAATTTCGGCCGCCATGCAGCCGGTGGTGGCGATCAGGCCTTTGCTGTGGGCGGCCAGAAAGTCGAGGTCGATGCGCGGCTTGTAGTAGTAGCCGTCGAGCTGGGCAGCGCTGGCCAACTTCAGCAGGTTCAGATAGCCGGTCTGGTCCTGGGCCAGCAGCAGCAAATGGGCCCGCTCCCGGTCGAGCTGGGGGTCGCGGTCGTGCATCGTCCGCGCCGCCACATACGACTCCATGCCGATAATCGGCTTGATGCCCGCCTTCTTGCACGCCTGGTAGAACGGAATGGTGCCGAACATGACGCCGTGGTCGGTCAGCGCCAGCGCCGGCTGGTTGAGCGCCTTAGCTCGGGCGGCCAGGTCGTCGATCCGGCTCAGCCCGTCGAGCAGCGAGAACTCGCTGTGGACGTGCAGATGGACAAATGGTTCGTGCTGATGGTCGTCGGTGGGCGTGGCAAGGTTCGGGGCGGGCATGGATTCAGTATAGCACACCCGGTCTATTGTGGGTCTTGAATTTGGGGGTGAAATGGGGGCAATTTTGAGAGGTGTGCATCGGGCGTGGTCGTGATGTGATAATCACATGTCACGGAAGCGAGTAGGGATCTCATTGCAGCTTACCGTCGTTATCGAGATCCATATGAGACCGAATCTGTATCCACACTATACCGGCCCCTTCTATCCTGATAGATAGGCAGCCGTCTCCCGGCGATCTATAGTGGGACAAAACCCATTGTGTTTTGGGCACAATGAGATGTCTTCATGCTGCGGTCGGCTGGCTGGTCGGGCGCAGGCATGAGAGGAGAGACAGACGATGGAAACCACCACCCGCACCCCGACGGACAAACCGAACGCTTACCCCGGAGAAACGGACCGCGAACACGACGCAGCGGCCGCCGGCGACCACACCGACGAAGGGCGCAAATACCTGCGCTTCTTCGCGATGATCGCTACCGCCATGGTCGCCATGTTCATCCTGACCTATATGAACTCCTACCTGATCCTGGAGCACGCCTTCTTCAGCGAGACGCGGCTGTTCATGACGCTGCTGATGGGCGGCTCCATGATGATCATCATGCTTGGTTTCATGCTGCATATGTATAAGAACCGGGCGGCCAACATCGGCATCTTCATTGGCGGAGCGCTGCTGATGGCCCTGGCGCTCTTCCTGGTGCGCAGCCAGAGCACGGTGACGGACGTTGACTACATGGAAGGGATGATCCCCCACCACTCGATTGCCATCCTGACCAGCGAGCGGTCGGGCATTGAAGATGTCCGCGTTCGCGAACTGGCGGATGAGATCATCGAGGCCCAGCGCCGCGAGATCGCGGAGATGGAGTGGTTGATCGAGGACATTCGGGAGAATGGCGCGGCCGAGACGCCAGACGAGGCGGAGGCGAGGCCGGTGCCGGAGTTTTCGGGGGCGGCGGAGTAAGGCAATCCTGGACGTTACAGGCCTGGCTAAGTCCAGTTCATATATCAATGGTATATACTGCCGTTCTGGCACGCATCTATCCATCCTGTGTCGCCATCCCGCCCCACCTTCGCTACAATCACTTCCATGCTCGCCTACACTGCGGTGCGACTGCCTGCTTCGGGAGCCGACGGCCGCCGCTACCAACTGTTCGACAGCGCCGGGCACCTGCTGTTGGTGGCCGACCAGGGCAGCCCGTGGCTGCCCGACGACCCCACCCACCACGTGCGCTTCGCCCGGCCCGACGGTACGGCCGTCGCCTCGCTCGACCTGCCCTGGCTGAACGCCGAGACGCCGGAAGCCAAGCGCTCCTTCGCCATCGTCTACGACGACGCGGTCTATGCGCTTGTCAGCCGCTCGAAGCGAGCGAACGCGGACGAAGACCGTCTGGCGGTCTGGCTGCTGGAGGTGGAAGGGCAGGCGTGGCTGATGGTCCAGGAGACGCTGGACAGCGTGCCCCGGATCAGTCTCTTCGACGAAGTGCCGGGCGATCTGGCTATCTACGGCTCGCCGCAAGACGCCGGGCTGCCAGACCCGATCGGGGTGGTGAGCGCCAGCGGGGAAGAAGACGGCCGTTTTGCCATCACGTTCCCCGCCGGAGAGTTGGAGCAAGCGCCGCTGATGGCGCTGGCCCTGACCTTCTTGCTGGATGAGCAGTCGGAGTAGACCGCCCCGCTTACAGGACCTTCGTCAGCGTCAGCCCCAGCCCTTCCTCGTTTGCCCCGTTCAGTGCGTCGGCCGAACCCAGTACGACCACATCGGCTGAATCGTTCATCGCCTCCAGCACGTCCGCCAGAGCGCGGAAGTCGGCTTCGCTGGTCCCCAGCACTTCCTCGCGCATCTGCTGCCGGTCGGCGTCAGATTCGCCGGTCAGGTACTGCATCAACGAGGTGTATCCCTTGGCGTCGGGCAGTTGGTAGCTGTCGATGCTGCCGATCGCACCGATGATGCTGCGGGTCAGTTCGTCGTCGTCCAGATGGACGCGGCGCAGGTAGTCGGCTGCGCCGTCGAAGTTGGCCAGTGTGCCGGTCAGATTCGGGTCGCGGTACGACAGGAACGAGAAGACGCCGGTCAGAGGACTGTAGAGCGCAAACGCCCCATACGCCCCGCCCTGCATGCGAATCTTCTCCCACAGATAGCCGGTGCGCAGCAGGTTGGTGATGACGTTCATCGAGCCGTGGCTGGTATAGCCCAACTCGGTCAGGTTCGCGCCTTTGCCCACGTAGTTGACCTGGGCCGGGAAGGCCAACCCTTCGTCGGCGGGCAGATCGCCGTGGACCCACGTTTCCTTGTTGACGGACAGGTGCGGGATGGAGCCGGCGAACGCTTCCAGCTGCGGGCCAAACGTGGCGTAGTTGTCGTCGTCGAGGGTCACGTTGTAGAGCATCTGGCTGCCGTTCACCAACAAATGGCGCACTGTCTCCAGCTTCTCCAGCACGGCAGGCCAGTCGCTGTCGACCTGCTCGGCCAGCCGCCGCAGGAAGAAGAGTTGGCTGACGCCGTCGAGCTGCTCATCGACCCAGTATGCCGGGTGGAAGTGGGCACGCAGGCGGCTGTTGACCACCGCATGGCCCGCCGGGGCCAGTCGCCCTTCCTGCCCCGCCTTGTTCTCCAGCACCATCTGCCGGAACCGGTCCCGGTTGTCGAGCTTCACCGACAGCAAGACATCGCGCATGATGTCGAGCATGTCCGGCGCCTGGTCCATCGTCGCCTTGCCGCGCAGGATGAGCCACGCTGTCGCCTCGTCGCTGTCCTTCACCGGAGCGACCAGCGTCCCCGGTGCAATGCCGCCGGTCGTCCGGCCGATGCGCTGCGAGAGCTGGACAAAATCCTCTGTTTCCGTGCCCATCTCCACCAACGCCTGGCCGAACAGATCGACGTAGGGCAGCAGCTCGGCGGGCAGGGCGTGGAGGTTGAGGCCGACGTCGAGGTAGACGATGCCGTTGGTGAACAGATCGTGGCGCAGCAGACGGCCGCCCGCCAGCTCCGCCAGTTCCATCGGGATCGTCTTGGTCTCCCGGTCGAGGTCGCCGAGTGTCAGCATGGGCAGCGTGGCCAGCAGCTCCGGCGGGTCGGGCGTGCCCTGCCGCTCGCTTAGCAGCGCCGACTCGTCCATGATCTGCTGCAGTGCGGCGTCGTTCATGTCGGTGCGGGCCGCGTCGAGCCGGGCGCGTTCTTCCGCCTCCAGCCGTTGGCCGAGCGCCGGGTCCGGCTCCAGCACGATGGTGGTGCGGTGGGGGTTGTCCAGCAAATGCTCGCCGATGAGCGTGGAGAGGTACTCCGGATCAGCCGCCAGCTTCTCTTTCAGCGAGGCCAGCGGCGCTTCGTACGCCAGCGGTGCCAGCGGGTCGCCGTCGTGGAGCCACGTGCTCAGGGCGCGCATCATCAGGAATAGGCCGCGCGGGAAGCGGCCCGTGTTGTTCTCGCGCAGCTGGAACTCCATCGTGTTGACGGCCGACTCGACCGTGGCCGGGTCGATACCTTCTTCGGCCAGCTTGCCCAGCGTGTCCATGATCAGCGCCTCGGCCTGGGGGACATTGTCCGGGGCCACCCCTTTGAGTCCGGCCGAGAATGTCATCTGGCGCGTCCACGTGGAGAGACCGCCGCCCGTCACTTCCTCGCCCAGCCCGGAGTCCATCAGCGCCTTGCGCAGCGGAGAGGCGGGGGTGTTGAGCAGCGCGTCGGACAGAATCTCCAGCGCCATCACCTGCTCGGTGTCGCTGTACTCGGGAAGCAGCCAGTTGAGCTGGATGTATGCCTTGTCCTCCCCACCATTGTCGCCGGATACGCTGTAATTGAAGGTATGGCGGCGGGGGGCGGCAAACGGCGCTTGCAGCGTAACGGCCGACTCCACCTCAATCGGCTCGAACCCGGATAGGTAGGCGTCCATCAGCCGCAGCCGCTCGTCCGGATCATCGTCGCCGTAGAAGTAGATCTGGGCGTTGGACGGATGGTAGAACGTGTCGTGGAACGTCTTGAACTGTTCGTAAGTCAGGTCGGGAATGACTGTCGGGTCGCCACCGGAGTCAAAGCCGTAGGTGGTGTCGGGGAACAACGTCTCCTGACCGTATTTGCTCAGCAAGCTGTCGGGGGAGGAGTAGGCTCCCTTCATCTCGTTGAAGACCACGCCCTTGTAGGTCAGCGGCGCGTCCAGCCCTTTCGTCTCGTAATGCCACCCTTCCTGGTAGAGGTGGTGGGGGGTGATTAGCGGATGGAGCACTGCGTCCATGTAGACGTCGATCAGATTGTAGAAATCCTGCGCGTTGGTGCTGGCCACCGGGTAGATCGTTTTGTCGGGAAAGGTCATGGCGTTGACGAACGAGGCCAGCGACCCTTTCACCAGCTCGATGAACGGCTCCTTGAGCGGATACTTCTCCGATCCGGCCAGGACGGCGTGCTCCATGATATGGGGAACGCCGGTGGAGTCGGTGGGCGGGGTGCGGAACGAGATGCCGAACACCTTGTTCTCGTCGTCGATGATGACCGACAACAAGTCTGCCCCTGTCTTCTGGTGGCGGTAGATGCGGGCGGTGGCGTTGATCTCCGCCAGCTCTGCCTCGCGAATCAGCTCAAAACCGTGGGTGAGGGTAGTCATGTAATCTCCGTTCAATCATGAAAAGGCAAAAAAGGGGCGAAAGCCCTGCTGGTTCAATGGATGGCCGTCCGTCCGGGCACAGGGACACCACCAGCGATTATACAAAATAATGGCGCGGCCTATGAAGTCTCCGCTCAGCAAGCAAGGGCTGTCCAGCAATCACGTTGTCACACGTACCAGCGACTTGCCTTGTCGCGTCCCCCACCGCCCCAGGAGACCGGAAAGAAATCCGGCCCTACGGTCCCGCTCGAACAGTTAAAAGCCCCGCTCAGGAAGCTTCTTACAGCTTCTTGCTCTATAGTAAGATGCAGAAAGGTTGATCCCTCGTTCTTTCCCAAAGGTTGATATGACACCAATAAAGGACGACCGTATCTTTCGGTCAACTCGCGTCGTGGCGGTGGTGGTGGTGCCGTTTCTGGTGGCCGCGTTTCTCATTCTCTTCTTCACGCCCGAAACATCCGCCGACCGCTTTGCCTGGGCCATCCAGCCCTCCATGACGGCCGCCTTCATGGGCGCAGGGTATCTGGGCGGATCGTGGCTGTTCATTCAGACGGTTCGCGGCCGGCAGTGGCATCGCGTCGCCCCCGGCTTCCCGGCCGTCACCGCCTTCACAATCGCCATGCTGCTGGCCACAGCGGTCCATTGGGATCGCTTCGATCCCGGCCACCTGCCCTTTCTGATCTGGCTGGTCCTCTATGTGATCACCCCCATCCTTGTGCCCGTTGTCTGGTGGCGCAACCGGGTGACGGATCCCCACACGCTGGAGCCGGGCGACCTGGTGGTTCCGCCGGTGGCGCGCTGGGGATTGGGATTGCTGGGCATCGGACTGCTGGCGTTTGCCGTGGTAACGTTCATCGTGCCCGTCGTGGCTATAGGCCTGTGGCCGTGGGCACTCAGCCCACTAACGGCCCGGATTCTGGCCGGCTGGTTCGCGCTCCTTGGCGTGGGTGGTCTGGTGATTGCTCGCGAGGCGCGCTGGAGCGGGTGGACCGTCGGCTTGCAGGCCATCGCCATCTGGCATGGTCTCGTCCTCGTCGCCGCAGTCGTCTACCGGGAGGACTTTCCGGGCGGGCTGCTGAACTGGTATCTGCTCAGTGTGGCCGTCGTCCTGACTGGTATGGCCGTCCTGTACGCGACCATGGAGCAGCGCAGGCGATCCCTCTCCGGGTAGCGCCACCGGCCAGGCAGTGTCTCTCAGCCGGCACAGCGCCTCATGCCGGCTGGGCAGTCATCTCCAGGAAGTTGCGCAAAATGCGCTTACCATGTTCGGTCAGGATGCTCTCCGGATGGAACTGGACACCCATCACCGGGAACTCGCGGTGGTGGAGCCCCATGACTTCGCCGTCGCGGGTAAACGCCGTCACTTCCAGCACGTCGGGTAGCGGCTCCTCGACGATCAGTGAATGGTAGCGCGTCGCCTTGAACGGGCTGGGAATGCCGTTGAACACCCCCTGACCGTTGTGGTAGACGCTCGACGTCTTGCCGTGCATCAGGCGCGGCGCCCGGCTGACAACGCCGCCGTACACCTCGCCGATGCATTGGTGACCCAGACAGACGCCCAGCACCGGCGTTGTCGGGCCGAAGGCGCGAATGACGTCGTTGGAGACGCCGCCGTCTTGCGGGTCGCCTGGGCCGGGGCTGATGACGATGTGGTCGGGCCGCAGCGCCTCCAGCTCGGCGACGGTCACTTCGTCATTGCGATAGACGGTCAGGTCCGCACCCAGTTCACCGAAGTACTGGACAAGGTTGTAGGTAAAGGAGTCGTAATTATCAATGACAGCGATCATAAGTTCATTTACTCCAGGGTGACAATGGCCACGTTAAAGGTGGCGAGGGCGCCGGTTGCCTCGCGTATGACGACGCGGTAGCTGGTCGTGCCCAGCGGCAGGACATAGGCTACCTCGACGCCGCCCGCGCCGCTAAAGTCGGCGCTGGTGAGCAATGCGCCGTCCGTCCCGTAAATCTCCAGCACGACGTTCGATTGATCCGCCGGATCAACCATCGCCAGCACCGGGCGCGCGCCGAGCGAGGCGACGTCATAGCTCTGTTCGCCACCGGCGGGGAGGGTGTTCTGCTGCTGCACGGCCATGCCGTTGGCGGGCGTGGTCAGGTCGTAGAGATAGGATGTGGCGCGGCCCTCGCCGGCAGCGCTGACAACAAAGGTAAATAGGCCGTCGGCATCCGGGCTGACGACCAGCGTTTCCGGCCGGCCGGCGGGGGCGTTGTTCGCCTCCGCGAGCGGCGTGGCGCTGTCCAGCGCACCGGGGGCGGACAGGTCGCCGCTGTAGGCGGCGAGCGTCACGTCCAGCGCATTGTCCGGGTCGACGAAGAGAACGATCGGGGTGAAGCGCGTGCCGCGGAACGGGTACGCTTGCTGCTGCCGGGCTGTGAAGGTCTGGGTGTCCTGCTGGCCGGGGGCGAACAGCTCGCCATTCTCCGCCGGGGGAGCCGTGGCCTCCGCTGCCGGTTCATCGGTGGGGTCCGGGGCCGTCTCGGTCGGCGTCGACGGGGGCGGTTCGGTTGCAGCCGCTTCCGTGCTGGCCGGCGGCAGTGTGGGCGGTGGCTCGGTGGCCACGCCGCTGGTCGCGGTCGATGCCGGCGGATTGGTGACGGCCGCCAGCGCCGTCGCCTCCAGCGTGGGCGGCGGGCTGGGGAAGCTCTCGGCGATCGGGGTCGCCGGCGGACCTTCCGGGGCGTTGTTCAGCAGTTGGCAGCCGGTTGCTGCCGGCAACAGCAGGAATAGGGACAGGACGATCAGATAGATGCGTTTCATGGGTGCGCCTCGCTTGGCCTTAAGAGAATGACCTGGGAGTCTGCCCGAGCCCGCCAAACGGGGATGGATGATGACGGAGCGTGCTCCGTAGCGGGGGGGGCGATTGCGCACATTGTAAACCATTGCTGATCGTCTGCCTCTCGATACTAGGCGAACATTGATGTTGCTACCCGCCAATGCGGGTGGCGGGGCGAGCCTGGCCGGGCATCACCAGCCCCATCATTGCCTTCATCTCGTCCACCTTCGGCTGGGAGACCTGCCGGGCCTGCTCCGCCCCGTGGGCCAGAATGCGGTCCAGCTCGATCGTATCGGCCATCAGCCGGTCGTACCGCTCCCGAATCGGGCGCAGGGCGTCGATGACCACTTCGGCCACGCCCATCTTCAGGTCGCCGTAGCCCCGCGCGTCGGCGAAGTCGGCCTCCACCTCGGCGTTGCTCTTGCCGGTGATCGCCTGGTAGATTCCCAGCAGATTGTTGACGCCCGCTTTCTCCGGGTCGTCAGAGAACATGATCTCGCGACCGGAGTCGGTGACCGCCCGCTTGAAGACGTACATCACTTCGTCGGGATCATCCAGCAGGCGGACGGCGTGACCCCGCTTGTCGGCCAGACTCTTCGACATCTTGGCTGTCGGGTCGTCGAGGCCCATCACCCGCGCCGCCACCGTGCCGGATGACCGGCTTGGGCACGACGAAGAACTCCGTCTCGTAGAGCGCGTTGAAGCGCTGGGCGATGTCGCGGGTCAACTCCACGTGCTGCTTCTGGTCCTCGCCCACCGGCACTTCGTCGGCGTCGTAGAACAGAATGTCGCCTGCCATCAGCACCGGGTAGTCGAGCAGCCCGGTCAGGACGCTCTCCTGGCGGGCCGACTTGTCCTTGTACTGCGTCATCCGCTGCAGCCAGCCGAGCGGCGTGACGCAGTTGAGCAGCCAGCACCCTTCGGCGTGGGCGGTCACATGGCTCTGCATAAACAGCGTGCTTTGGGCCGGGTCAATTCCGCAGGCCAGCAGCATGGCCGCCATCGACCGCGTCTGGAACCGCAGCTCCGCCGGGTCTTGCGGCACGGTCAGGCTGTGGAGATCGACCACACAGAAGTAGTTGGTCTTTTCCGCCTGTTCGGCCGCCCAGGTGCGAATCGCGCCCAGATAGTTGCCCAGATGGATGTTGCCGGTCGGCTGAATGCCGCTGAATACGACTTTCTTGTCACTCATGATGGTCCTCAATCAATGCGTTGTGGAATGTGGCTCTGTGGGAACGAAAATGATTTCGTTCTACAGCGCGCCGCTTTCGGCTCGCTCCACGGCAACCAACAGCGCCTGGGCCTTGTTGACACATTCCTGGTATTCGGTGGCCGGGTCGCTGTCGGCGACGATGCCCGCGCCGGCCTGGACGTAAATCTGTGTCCTCCTGCATCAGCATGGTGCGAATAGCGATGCAGGTGTCCATGCTGCCGTCGTAGCTGAAGTAGCCCGACCGCGCCCGCGTATAGCCCGCGCCGCTGGCCTTCCAGCTCCTCAATAATCTCCATCGCCCGCACCTTCGGCGCACCGCTGACCGTGCCCGCCGGGAAGGTTGCCCGCATCAGGTCGTACGCGTCCAGTCCGGGCTTCATGCGCCCTTCCACCTGGCTGACGATGTGCATCACGTGGCTGTAACGCTCGACCGATCATCAGATCGCGCACGTCTGACAGAGCCATACTCGCTGACCCGGCCAATATCGTTTCGCCCCAGGTCGACCAGCATGACGTGCTCGGCCCGCTCCTTGGGGTCGGCCAGCAGCTCGTCGGCCAGCGCCTGGTCTTCGGCCGGGGTCTGGCCGCGGCGGCGCGTCCCGGCGATCGGCCGCACGCTGGCCACGCCATCCTCCAGCCGCACGTGCATCTCCGGCGACGCGCCGATGACCTGCATATCGATCGGCGCGAAGTCGAAGTAGAACATGTAGGGAGATGGATTAAGCATGCGCAGCGCCCGGTAGACGGCGAACGGGTGGGCGCTGGTGCGGCGGCTGAACCGCTGGCTGAGCACCACCTGGAAGATGTCGCCCGCGGCGATATGCTCCTTGGCCTCGGCCACAATCGTCTGATACCGTTCCGGCGTCATGTTGGCTTGCAGATCGCCGGGTGTGTCCCGGCTGCCCGCGCCCCAGCGCCGGGACGGAACGGCCGGCAGCGGTCGCAGCAGCCGCTCGGCCACGTGGTCGATGCGGTGCAAGGCATCGACATAGGCGGCCGCTGCGTCGTCGCCCGGGTTGACCCAGGCGTTGGCCAGGATCAGCAGCCGGTGCCGGGCGTGGTCGAAGACGACTAGCGTGTCGGCCAGCAAGAAGACGGCGTCGGGCATGTTGAGCACGGCGTCGGCCGTTTCCGGCAGCCGCTCGAAGAAGCGGACCACATCGTAACCCAGGTAGCCGACCGCGCCGCCGCTGAAGCGAGGCAGGCCGTCGATTTCGGCCGGGACGCAGCGGCCGAGTTCCGCTTGCAGGGCGTGGAGGATGTCCTCGCCCGCGCCAAGCTCGTGGCTGGTCGCGTCGCCGTTTCCCATAGTCGTGGTCACCGTGCGGCCGTCCAGGGCCATCACCGCCCGCGGCGTGACGCCGACAAAGGAGTAACGGCCGACTTGCTCGCCGCCTTCCACCGACTCCAGCAGAAACGACGCTCCCGGTTCGTCCATCAGCTTCAGATAGACGGAGACCGGCGTCTCCAGGTCGGCGGCAAACTCCCGAACCACCGGGATGAGGTTGGCGGGGCCGTCCGCCAGATCACGGAACTCGTCGAGCGTGGGGCGGTAGGTTTCGGTCTGCATGTCGTGTCACTTGTCCTCATGATGGACGAGGCGGCCACGGTTATGGTGGCCCCGGAGAGAGAAGGCCGGCAGGCGGCCGCCTCGTCCTGGGGGAATGCCTGGATAGCTTCGCTAGCCAGGTCTATGCGCAGTTTCTCTGTCGCTACCCGACGACCGGCAGGTCCTTCATCGCCTCTTCGATCGCTTCCGCCGGGTAGTCGAAGTTGTCCAGTTCGCCCTTCAGGTAGGCGTCGTAGGAGGCCATGTCAAAGTGGCCGTGGCCGCACAGGTTGAAGACGATCACCTTCTCCTCGCCCGACTCCTTGCACTTCAGCGCTTCGTCGATGACGACGCTGATGGCGTGGGTCGGCTCCGGCGCGGGGACGATGCCCTCGGCGCGCATGAAGGTGATGGCCGCTTCGAACGTGTCGAGCTGCTGCACCGAACGCGCTTCCACGTCGCCGTTGTTCACCAGCGCGCTGACCTGCGGCGACATGCCGTGGTAGCGCAGGCCGCCCGCATGGATCGACGGCGGGATGAAGCCGTGGCCGAGCGTGTGCATCTTGACCACCGGGGCCATCCTGGCCGTGTCGCCGTAGTCGTAGGCGTACGTCCCGCGCGTCAGGCTGGGTGAGGCGGCTGGTTCGGCGGCAATCACTTTCGTCTGCGGCCCGCCGGTCAGGTTGTTGTGGATGAACGGGAAGGCGAAACCGCCGAAGTTGGAGCCGCCGCCGGTGCAGGCCACGACCATGTCCGGGTATTCGCCCGCCATCTCCAGCTGCTGCAACACTTCCTGGCCGATGACGGTCTGGTGCAGCAGGACGTGGTTGAGCACCGAGCCGAGGCTGTACTTCTTGGCCGCCGCCCGACATGGCCGCCACTTCCACCGCTTCGGAGATGGCGATGCCCAGCGAACCGGGCGAGTCGGGGTCCTGGGCCAGAATGGAACGGCCGTGTTGCCGTGCGGTCGGACGGGCTGGGGTAGATGTCCGCCCCATACCCTTCGATCATCATCCGGCGGTACGGTTTGGCGTCGTAGGACGCGCTGACCATGTACACTTCGAGGTCCATGTCGAAGAAGTTACAGGCCATCGCGAGCGCCGATCCCCACTGGCCCGCACCCGTCTCGGTTGTCAACGCTGTCGTGCCCGACTCTTTGTTGTAGAACGCCTGAGGCACGGCCGTGTTCGGCTTGTGGGACCCGACCGGGCTGACCCCTTCGTACTTGTAGTAGATGTGGGCGGGCGTATCGAGCGCCTGCTCCAGCCGGTGGGCGCGGAAGAACGGGGTCGGCCGCCACAGCTTGTAGATGTCGCGCACCGGCTCCGGAATCTCAATGTACCGCTCGGTGCTGATCTCCTGCATGATCAACGCCATCGGGAAGAGCACGCTCAGGAAGTCGGGCGTCACCGGCTCCAGCGTGCCGGGATGCAGCACCGGCTCCGGCGGCACGGGCATATCGGCGTTGATGTTGTACCATGCCTTTGGCAGCTTGCTTTCGTCCAACAGAAACTTTGTTTTGTCGCTCATCGTTACCTCCGCTTGAAAGATGTCGTGCGCCAATCGGCGCGAATTATGCCAACAAAAAACGCCCACGTCCCTGGTCAAGGGACGAGAGCGTTGGATCTCCCGCGGTGCCACCCTGCTTAAGCTGCTCCAGAAAACAAAAACGCGCCGGTGATGCGCGTCGGTAAAAGGCCAGCTTCACTCTTGTCGGTTCCGCGTGTGGCGAAACCGGCGCCGGGTAACGGTGGCGTGTCCGGCCGCGGCTACTGGTCAAAAGACGTTCGCCCCGGCAACTCCTCGGCCCATTCACCTGTCGCGCTGTCGTCGACCTTGCAGCATGGTGGTCGACTCTCTGGGACCCGCTGGACAGGGTACTCTTCCGATTCAACGTTGTTGTTTATTCGGTTGAGGGGAAGTCTAGCATGGGGTGGAATTGGTGTCAACACGGGCGCGAAACTGATTTCAAGCGTGCTATACTTGTTCTGTGAGAATCGAAGCGGTTGTATGCTCCCAGCAGGTCGAGGACAAGCTTGAGTCCAAGCATGGAGTTTCACTCAACGAAACCCGTGTCGTCTTCCTGAACAGCCCTCGCATTCGGTTTGTTGAGAAAGGGTATACCAAAGGCGAAGACGTCTATGCCGCTTTCGGTCAAACGTTTGCCGGTCGATACCTGGCAGTCTTCTTCATCTACAAGCCCGTGACCAAAACAGCTCTGGTAGTCAGCGCGCGAGAGATGACCAAAAAGGAGCGTAAATCATATGGACGAAAATGAGGTAACCAGCATTTCGGGAACGCGGTCGGCCGAAGAAGTCGGCGAGTTCTGGGATGACCATGACTTCACCGCCTATGACACAGATGCGAATGATGTGCCCTTCGAGGTCGTTTATGCGATCCCGGTTGAGGTGGAGTTGTTCAACGCGCTTGACCGGCGCGCCAGAAAGCATGGCGTCAACGTGGAAACGCTGGTGAATATGTGGCTTCAGCAGAAGCTGGCCGAGCAATCGTGACTCGCCGGCCGTTCCCGTCGTCGCGCTGTCGTCGACCTTGCAGCGTGGTGGCCGGTTGTCTGAGACCCGCTGGACAGGATACGCTTCCGATTCAACGTTGTTGGGTATTCAGTTGCGGGGAAGCCTAGCATGGGGGGTGGGGTGGTGTCAAGCGGGGGCTGAGCCTTGCAATTCTGTCATGGAGGAGAGGTTGGTCCTGCCCGGCTAGGCGCCTTAATCAATGGTACAATGACGCACATGCAATGGAGGTGATCGATGAGAGCGCTATCAACGGTTAAGCTACCTCTCCTGTGTGCGTTCCTGCTTGTTACTGGATCAGTCCTTCTTCTTCTGGCTAGCTCGCCCTCTGAACGGGGGTTGATCGTGCGTGTATCCGTGGCCTCGGACGGGGCAGAGGGTGTTGAGGGTTCCGGTGAACCGGCCATTTCGGCGGCGGTCAGGTGACTGCTTTTGTGTCAAGCTCTAATGATTTAGTCCCCGATGGCCATGAACCCGGTTTTGCTCTGTATGTGCATGACCGCCGTACCTCTCAAACCGAGCGGTTTCCATCCCTCTTGTATGATTCGTCCTATGGATTGATTCATTATGCAGAGTCGCATCAGACAGCCATTTCCGCCGATGGTAGAGTTGTAGCGATTAAGAAGCTTGGCAACATCGAGGGTCTGTACCCCGATCCAGTTAGTGATATCTTTGTCTTCTATCGAGCCACAGGTCATGTAGAACGTGTCTCCGTTCTCTCCGAAGTAGCCCGACCATCCCATGAATCCGACAATCCTGTTCTATCAAATGATGGTCGGTTTGTTGCTTTCAACTCCTCTGCCAACAATCTTGTAGTAGATGACACAAACATGGAGACCGATGTCTTCGTCCGTGATATGATGTCGGGTGCACTTACCCTGATATCTCGAACCAGCACTGGGGCCTTGTCCAACGGGCATTCATATAATCCGGCAATATCTGGCGATGGACGATGGGTAGCGTTCATATCTAGCGCGACAAACCTGGATCCGCGAGACACTGACGATACTCCCGATATCTATATCCATGATCGGTGGACAGGGGAAACATCATTGGCTTGGGACAACGGGCCACGCTCTGCGCATACTGTGACGATGACAGAGGATGGGCGTTATCTGGGGGCCACGTACCGGAAAACTTGCTACTTTGACAATGAATGCGTGCACGATATCTATGTCTACGATCGTCAGAAAGATGAAGTATTGGACGATCTTAAGCATATTGAGATGCCCGGTTTACTGCCTGCGGCAATTGCGGATGGACCCATCGTTACTTTCACAACGGAACAAAGCCTTCTTGCGGAGGACGTTAACGATACATGGGATGCGTATAGGTATGACTATGTTACCCAGGAACTAAGACTCATCTCTATGACTCACAGCGGTCAGTCGGGGAACAGGAGTTCCGGTGATACCTCAATGTCGCGAGATGGCAAATATGTAGCGTTCACTTCTTGGGCGTCGGATCTCATTTTCGGTGACACAAACGACGAGTCTGATGTCTTCGTTTGGTCGGAGGAAGTCGAGCACATATTTGTACCGATGATTCGATAGAGCAGCCGCGTTAGGGCCATTTGGAGCAGCAAACTTGTGAGATGCTCCTTGCTGCTGACAAGCTGGATGAGTTGAACCCGACCCGGCGATGAAGCGGCGAGCCAGGTTCCTCAATTTGGGTTCCGCACCGCCGCCCTTCCATCCGCTTGCATTGGTCGGTCAAGCCGCGCCATGCCGAGCTTCCCACATACCGCGAACGCGGCTTCTCCAGGATCGAACTCATTGCTCGGCCAGTATCCGCACCAGACGGCCGTAAACGACATTCGCCAGCAGTTCGATGTCGCCGCCGGTGGTGCTTGCGAACTGAATGACGACGGTGTCGATATCGGGGTGATAGCGGGCGATGCTCTGGCAGCCAGCCACCGCGGTCATACTCGTGGATGGAGCAGCAGAGAGCCTTCTATGGCTGAGCCTTCTGCGACAACAGGGTATCGATCTCGCGGATCAAGGCCGGCAGATTGGGCTCGTCAAAGCTCATATCCGGGGCGGGGATGCGGTTGTGCTTGATGTCAGGCGGCACATGCTTGTGGTGCGGGTGCGTGCTTTGAAGGGATGGGTCGTTGGGATGTGGCTGAGGATCATACCAGTACAGCTTTTCGCTGCCGCGCCAGACTTCATAGCCGTACCAGTCCAGCAAAGCCGGAAGCCGATTGAAAACCACTCGCTCGCGGACGACTATTCGTACACCCTGATCAAAATAGAGTTCACCCGTCACTCGTGCCAACGACGCGCCTCGTCGGACGAACACAAGCGTTGAGCGCCGAACCGAAGGGAAACGTTCGGCAAGTGAATAGAGATATTGCTCGTAGGTGGCGGCCGATTCCAGCGGATTGGTCATGGGCTGACGCGGATGAGGCCGGCCAGACTATGGCCCGGTTGCTGCAGACGCTGGATTACAGTCCGATATTCGGCCTGCCGACTAAGCCATGTTCGGTAAACGCTGGCCCATTCACCGAAGTCGAGTACCCAGGCGTCATCTTCCGGCTCTTCACCCGCCGCATACGCCGCATAGAAGGTCTCCGACCGGACGCCATACTTCCGCTCGAAGGAGAGCAACTCTTCCTCAAGGGCGTGGATGTCAAGCAATAGATCGTCAGGTATCATGGTCACTCCTTATCGGTATTATACCGCACACGGCCGTCCGGCGTCGACGGCGCGATAAGGTTTGGATGACGTCGTTCAAGACTAACCGAAACCAGTGATACTATTCGTATCATGCCTGTCGACGGGGAACCCACGATGTTGCAAGGAAATCAGTTTGTCACCGACACGGCCGGCAAGCGAACGGCCGTTATGCTGGACTTGGAGCGTTACGTCGAACTCTGGGAGGATATTTACGATATCTTGATCGCCTACGAGCGCGAAGATGATCCGCGAGAGGCGCTGGAGCAAGTCAAGGAAACGCTTCTTATCGCCGACACCCATTCCTAAAGCTCGACCTCACCCCTCCCCCAATATCCGCATAATACGGCCGTAAACCACATTCGCCAGCAACTCGATATCTTCCCCCGTTGTGTTCACAAACCAAGGTTCAGTATGCCTACCGCTTGAATCATCGTACGCCCTGGTAGACCCGAAACCCCAATTTTCAGAGAGATGGCACGTTAGCTTGTTGGGGATTTGAAATCGGCCGCCCAGCTTTGATGATGAACGGCCGACAAACGTTGCGAATGGATGTGCAGAACCCACAGCGGGAGAGGGGGAGGAGATTAATCCTCCATCGTGACCACGACCTTACCGCTAATGCGCTTGCTTCCCTGCATCGCCATCGCGGCGGCCGTTTCTTCCAGCGGGAAGGTGCGGTCAATCACCGACCTGACCGCGCCAGACCGCATGAGTTGCGCCAATGTCGTGAGGTCGTCGGGTTTGAACTGGGCCATGAAACTGAAGACCCGCTCTTCTTCTACTGACGCCTTGTAAGCCCCCATCCTGGCCATGTATTCCATGGTGTCCATGCCGAGTGCGCCTACTGAGACCATACGCCCTTTCGATGAGAGGTTCTTGACGTACACATCAAAGGGCCGCTCTCCGACCATATCCAGAATGAGGTCATAGGGGCCAGTGCCATCCCAATCCTGCTGTGTGTAGTCGATCACCTTATCGGCGCCGATGCGTTTCACCATGTCGATGTTGGGCGTACTACACACTGCAGTCACGTGAGTGTCGAAGGATTTGGCGATCTGCACTGCATTGGTCCCGACTCCGCCGGATGCCCCGATGATCAAAATATGCTGACCAGATCTGATGTGACCCTGGTCACGCAAACCTTGCAAGGCCGTGAGCCCGCCGGTCGGGATAGCGGCCGCAGCCACAAAGGAGATATCCTCTGGTTTGTGGACGAGATTCTTCTCCCCGGCAATGGCGTACTCGGCGAAGGCTCCTTTCGCCGCCCCAAAGACGGCATCACCAACAGCAAACCGGGCGACATCCGGTCCAACGGCAACGACCGTTCCAGCACAATCGCCGCCCATGGCAGGGTCCGTCGGTTGTGGGTCGCCGTACATCTGGCGAAGCATGGGGATCTTGCCCTCCATGCGATGCCAGTAGGAGGGATTCGTGGCTGCTGCGTGTACGTTGATCAGGACCTGGTCGCCTACCGGCGTGGGTTGGTCGACCTCTTCCAATGTCAAGACGGCCGGCGAACCGTATTCGCGAGCTAGTATTGCTTTCATATTGTTCCTTTTATCCTTTCTGGCGCGAAGGCCAGTTCGCTGTCTAACGCAAAATCGATTACCGGCGTAGAATCCGGGCAAGACGGCCGTAAACCACATTCGATACCAGTTCGATGTCTTCACCTTCGATATTCTACAGCCCCCAAGCCTAGTATCAATTCAATCCACCCGGCATTCAACGGCTCACGGTATGCGGAAAGGATAAGCATAATACTGCGAGGGGGTAAAATCGCGCAGGTTGATGTAGGAGTTAGCGATGAAGCGAGTCAGCAGGATTATCGAATACAAGGCAAAGCCCGTGCCATACGCCATGGAGGTGAGAAACGGCACAAAGAAGAACCAGAACAACAGGTTGTGCACCCAAAGCAGGAGCCTGTTGGTACCGGTTAGTTTGGGTTGTTCCTCAGGGTCAAGTTTCTGGAGCCACGCGAACCGCGCGGCCGTATGATACTCGAGGACCAGTCAAAACAGCGCGCCCACGAGCGATAGAGCGATCATGCCTTCCCGCGTGCCCCCCAGCGGGGTGGAGAGCCCATAGATGACGAAGAGGAGTGTGGGCACCCCCTGTACGGCCGAGATGATGTAGTTCCAGCGCCGGGTGAGGAATTTCTCTCTTGTCATTTTGAATGGTTTCCTTGTGCACTGTGTCGGTTAGAAATCCTCTGCGACAGAGATGACCACCTTACCTGGCCGGCTGTTTATCCATCAACACTGATTTCCTCGCGCAGAATCCGGACAATACGGTCGTAAACGACATTTGACACCATCACCTTGGTCCCGCCGCCCGTATCGAAAAGCGGTACGATTGGCGTGCCACCGGCTGTGTTCACAAACTGAACCACAACCGTATCAATGTCACTGTGGTAACGAGCGATACTGTAGTATCCGGGTATCAATCCGGTATGCCCATACTCATAGATAGAGGAGTAAATGGCCTGTTCATTATCATTCAACAATGAGCCATCATTTAAGGCCCGCAGGAAGATGCCCACATCCTCTGCTGTCGCGACCATTGAGCCGTGAGGATCATGCTTCAGATCAGGCTCATAGCCTACCCAGTAGCCGCTCATGACATCGTCTATGTCCACATCATCCATTGACGTGTACGTATTGTTCAACTCGAGCGGCATCAAGATTTCCTCTTCGATGTACTGCCAATGGCTATACCCCACCACTTTTTCAATCAGTGCGCCCAGCAAGAAATAGTTCGTGTTTGAATACCCATAATCTTCATCCGGTGCAAAGTTAGCAGGCAAATCAAGCGCCAGTTCAAGGGCTGCTTCGCTGCTATCGGGTGGGTTTTCCCAATAACCGGGAGCGTCGGTGAAATTGGGAATACCGCTGCGATGCTGCACCATCGATCTCACGGTGATGGTTTCTGCGTTTTCGATTCTTCCCACAAGTTCTGGAAAGTGGTCAGCCAGCGTATCATCCAGCGACAAGCGCTGGTCACTGACCAGTTTGGCGATGGAGACGGCGGTATATAACTTGTCGATACTGGCAATCTTGAACAGTGATTGCGGATCGGCTGGTACTTGATCTTCCCGGTTCTTCCAGCCAGCTGTATAAAACGCGGGTGGTTCACCTGCTTCATCCACATACACGATCATGCCATCCAGGCCATGGCCAATAGCATCATCGACTTCTTCCTGGACCGTATCAGGTAATGGTGTGACCCAGGCCGATATTCCGTCCCAGGGCGAGAAGGCCACAATGGCGATTAAACCCACCATAGGCATCACGACTCGCAGAACGCGCACTACCAGACTGTTGTTGTTTTTTTCCATGACGTTTCTGCTCCTTCCTATTACACTTCGTAAATCGTGACTTCTTCCCGCTTCTTACTCCTCCGCACTCAGCAGCGGGAGCGCCGGATTCAGCACTTCGGCCACGCTGGTTTCGGGATCACCCCCATCATGGTTGTAGAGCATCACCACCACGGTGTCGAATTCAGGGGCGTAGTTGAGCACCGACCGGAAGCCGGCAATCCCGCCGGCGTGCCCCATATACGGTCCCTGGAGCCTGACGCCCAGACCGTAGGAACTGCCGGGGGCGGCCGTCGTCATCGCCACCAGCGTCTCCGGATCGGCGAACAGCGCACCGCCGAACAACCCGCGGGCGAAGGTGACCAGGTCCGGGGCAGTCGAGACCAGACCGCCCGCCGACCAGCCGACGGATTCATGCAGTTCGGTGACATCGGTCAGGGCGTCTGCGGTTCCGGTGTAGCCGTGGACCACATCCATCAGCGCCTCTTCGTAGCAGTCCAGGAAGGTGGACGTCATGCCCAGAGGTTCATAGATGCGCGTGCGATACGCCTCGGCCAGCGGCATGTCGGCCGCTGCTTCGATGATCATGCCGAGCAGCGTGTAGTTGGTGTTGCTGTAGCGCCATTGATCGCCCGGCGCAAACTGGGCATCTTTGCCGTAGACGTAGCGGGCCAGCGTGTCGTGGGGATCCCGCTCGACGCAGTCCAGGGTCACGTTCCCGGTCGCCTCATCGACGACCATTGCGGTGAAGATATCGGCGTAGTACGCTTCGTGTTCGACCACGTTGGCCAGTCCGGAGGTGTGGCCCAGCAGGTGGCGCAGGGTGATCTGGTCGCCATTGGGCAGCTGCTCGGCCACCTCCGGCAGCCACCGCGCCAGCGGATCGTCCAGCGTCAGTACGCCGTCCTCCGCCAGCTGCATGATCACCGTGGCGGTGAACATCTTGGTGATGCTGCCGATGCGGAACGCGCCCTCCGGCGGCATCGGGCTGTCGCCGGCGAGGTCGGCGAGACCGCTGGCCCCCTCGAAGCGATAAGCCGGGGCGTCGATCCAGACGATCGCGCCGGGCGGGAAGTCGCCTGCGGTCAGTTCGTTCATGGTCGTCTGGACCTCCTCGGCCACATTGGGCGGGAACGGCTGCGGGTCGTCCTGGGAAGTGGTAGTACAGCCGGCAAGCAGCAGTCCTATCAGGACCAGGCTCAGCATAAGCTGTTTCATCATGGGGATCTCCTTTGTTGTCGTTGCAGACATGGTTCTTCCTCTTGTCCTGCGGGACTTTCTCAGGCCCGCCGGCCCAGCAGGGCGCCAATTGCCGCCCCCAGACTGATGCCCAAGCCGACTCCGATAGCCAGATTGTTAAAGACAACCTGACCTACCGTTGCGCCCAGGGCAGTGCCAAAGGCAATTCCCAGACCAATCATGGAGTTTGAGTTTTCTTCTTTGTTTTCTTCTTCTTTGTTTGACATTGTTTCCCTTATTTCGCTAAGCGTTTGATTTTGATAGGGATGAGGGCGCAGGGTCTTCATCCACCTGGGACAGCGCCACCTCTTCGGCCAGGTTATAGATGACCGGCATTTGCCCTTTCCATTCAGCCCAGCAAGCCTCATCCGTGATCAGGTCGGCCATGAAGTGCCCTACGTTTATTCGGCTGGTCTGCCCAGCATCAAAAATGGCGCTGCGAATGGGGGATGGATACAGGTCGTACGGGGTCACCTCGTCTTCATCAATCAGATTGTCTGGTCGAACGGCAACCCACTCAACCAGCTTGTCGTTCTGACCAACCTTGCTTCTGAGGTAGTCCGCCGCCTGCTCATTATCTGCATGAGGCGGCAGCACCAGGCGCAGCAGACCCACCACAATACTCTCGGTGAAGGCAATGGGTTCGTTGAGATCACGGTTGCGGTTACCTGTGGTATTCATCAGCACAAATTTAACTGGCTCCTCAGGCCGGTTGGCCTTGATGGCAGCACTCAAGCGACGCGTGGCATCGGTTACGAGTTTTCGCGGATGGCCGTACATGCCCTTGAAGGTTATGTTGTGCCCCAGACAGGACGCCACCGCATCACAGCCGTCTACGAGCTCGGCCATCTCGCCATCACTCATATCCAGGATGCTGGCCTGAATCACAGTCAGGTTGTCGTGGTTCCTGATGGCTGTGGGTAACTTCTCCGGCGATCTCACAACCACCTTTACGAATTGTCCGCGATTAAGTAGCTCTTCTGTGAGCAACCGACCGGTTGCCCCTGTTGCTCCAACGATTAGGATGTTCATTTTTTCTCCGTTTCTAAGCTGTCAATTACTCAGTGTGTCAGCCAGCCGACCGAATGTTGTTCGGCTGACTGGTGTGTGGATTACGTTCAGGCCGTTTCAAGAGCAAGGGTGCGATCTTCCCATCCTTCCATGTTAACACCCTTGACAAGCAGCCAGATGGGGAAGGCCAGTTCGGCGACGGCGATGACCGCGGCGATCAGGCCGGGAGTCGTTGTGTAGCCGGGAATCAGCAGCAGGCCGACTGTGTCAACCAGATAGCCAACGCCGGCGGCGATGAACAGATAGCCCAGCACTTTGGGGAAGTAGCCCGACTGCACAATCAGGTAGCCCAGCGTGAAGACGTGGAGCACCAGGAAGGCGATACCCAGCACGAAGCCGGTGCTGTGCGCATCGAGGAACATGGTCACCAGCGCCTGGGTCTGCTCCGGTCCGAACGCCGCCGGCACCGGGCCACCCTCGACTAGCTGCAGCACGAAGTAGATGTTAAGCAGGTTCAGGCCGTGGATGGTCGTCATGACCAGCCGGGAGACGGCCGCCACCAGCGACAGCGTGGCGTTGACCGGCTTGAGCAGCACATACAGCACGATGGACAAGACCACCTCGCTGAGCAGGATGACCAGCTCGCTGCCTACCGTGCCGATGCGGAAGACGGTCGGGTTGGCGGCGATGTTGGCGACTGTGGCGGCGGCGTCACCGGGCACAATGAACTGCTCCGGGATGATGAAATGGGCAAAGATGGCGGCGACGGCGATGATCAGATACAGCACGCCGGCGATACGGGCCAGGGTGGACGGGGGCACTTCACGAACGCTGGTTTTCATTTCAATTTCTCCTTGTACTTGTTTGAACAAAACGCATGATAAATAGTCTTCGAGAAGCCGCTCATCAGGAAGCATCCGGTTCGTCTTCCGGTGATGGAAGCGGAATGACTGAGACAAGCGACAGACCCAGGTCGCGCACTCGTTTGAGCAGGCCATGCAGCGCCGCCTGGTCTACCACCGGGCCGGTCAGCAGTGTGTCGCCGTCATCTTCCAGTGTGATGCCCATGCCATCAAACCAGTCCGTCCATTGCTGACCCAGATGGCCTTTGAGCCTGATCTGGTAAATCCGGGGTGCATTCGGGTTGGTCATGAAAGGGCGTCCGGCAATCGTGCTGGTGGGCGAACTCATCGATCAAACCGATTGAGCAGGCGACCACGTCTCTTCTCGCGTTCCTGTTTTTCCTGGTCGAGTCTTAAGATAACCGGGTGCACTAATTCGAAAGCGGCGGCTGAGGATTGACCGAAATCAGGGTCAGGCCCAGATTGTTGATCTTCTTCAAGACGCCGTGGAGCGCAGACTGGTCGCGGATGGGCCCGCTCAACAATGTTTGGCCGGCGGTTCGTCTGACGATCAGGCCGTCGAACCACGTCTGCCAGCTATCGTCGAGCCGGTCCATGATGACGATGTCGTAGCCGGTGGGCTTGTTTGCGCTCTCGTTAACCATGCCCCCATCATACGGCTGGCGAGGCGACAAATACCCACAGGAAGTTGTAGTTAGAGGGGCAAAAAACTGTAGTTCGCAGCGCAGATTGCCAATTTGCAACCCCCGCCCGTGGAGCTACCACCCCGGCATGGTAGCGGGAGGAGCCGGCAAACGGAGCGTGCAATGGGGCGCTACGGGATGAGATTCAGTTCGGCGGCGCGAGCGATGGCCAGGGCGCGTTTGTTCACGCCCAGCTTGCCGTAGATGTTCTTGGTGTGGTAGAGGACGGTGTTGAGGCTGATTACCAGCTCGTCGGCGATCTCTCTATTCTTCAGCCCGGCGACGATCAACGCCAGCACTTCCAGCTCGCGCTCGCTGAGCGGGTCGATGAGGGACTGATCAACCGCCTCCTGGGCCGTTTCTTCCGGGCCGAAGCCCGCCAGCAGTGTCGTAGCGTACGCCGCGTGGCTGTTCTCTGCGGCGGCCATGCGCAGCAGCCGGGCCATCGGCGTGCCTTCGTCGATGAACAGCCGCGCATGCCTTTCCGGTTCGGCCAATGTCAGGGCGCGGTCCAGCGCAGCCAGCGCGGCGGCCGTTTCGCCCTGCGACTCATACGCCAGCGCCTGCAGCAGCATCACCCGGAGTTGTTCATCCACCCACGCTTTTGCCTCTGCCTGCCGCCGCACCGGCTCCAGTGTGGCCAAGGCTGCCGCAGGCTCATCCTGCGCCAGTTGAATGCGCGCCCGGCTGAGGGGCAGGTCGTGCTGCTCGGCCAACCGGGCGGCCGCCGCCAGATCGCCCTGCCGCAGCAGCGCCCGGATGCGAACGGCTGCTATCTCTCCGGGCCGATGCTCAAAGTTGTGCTGTTGGACGAACGCGTCTGCTTCGTCCAGCGCGGTCAATGCGGCTGTGATTTCCCCTCGCGCCAGCCTCACCTTGGCCAGCAGCACACCGCAGGAGGCCGGCGTATCAACATCGCCCAACTGCTGCGCCAGTTCCAGCCCACGCTGCCCATACCGTTCCGCCGCTTCCAGATCGTTCCATTGATAATAGACCCGACCCAACCCCACGCACGCTTCGCACGCGGCCCCCCACGGCGGGTCACCGACCAGTTCCAGGACGCGTTGAAAGGTATCGGCCGCCTGATGGGCCTGGTTCTGTGTTTCCTGAATCTGGCCCACGGAGGTTGTAGCCCCTATCTCGAGCATGAGGTTACCCGATTGCCGGCAGTGGGCGATCGTCTCGGCATAGGCGTCGAGGGCGGCGGCCCGGTTCCCCGCCACCTGATGGCCATAGCCCATTGTCCAGACGGCGGTGGCGCGCATGGGCAGGTTGTCGGGATGCAGAAGCGCCAGAGCCCGCTGGGACTGCGTAAGAAGCGTGCCGGTCTGGTTTCTGAGAACGGCCAGCATCGCCCGGTTCGCCGCAATCTGGCCCAGCAGGTCGGCCGTCCTGTCGTCTGCGTCGTCGCTGGCCAGCGCTGTCTCGGCGGCTTGCAGGATGCCTTCGATGTCGCTTTCCATCCGGGCGTTCAGAACCAGCACGGAGGCATACGTTACGCGCAGCGACGGATTGGCCTCGAACTCGGCCTCCGGCAAAGAGGCCAGCCACAGCCGAACCGGCTCCACCTCGCGCCGGAAGTAAAGGGGCACGCCGCCTCCCTCAATTAGGCGGGTCGCCCGGGCTACATCGCCGGCGGCCGCCGCATGCTGAAACGCTTCCAGTTCCAGGCCGTTGGCCTCGTACCATTGGCTGGCCCGGATGTGGAGATCCCTCTGATCAATCTGCTCTGATGACGCGGCCGTCTGCCGCAGCAGCTCCCCAAATAGATGATGGTAGCGATACCACAGCCGCTCGTTGTCCAGCGGGACGAGGAACAGGTTGGCGCGATCCAGCGATTCCAGAATCTCCTGGCTGTTGGTTTCGCCGGTCAGCGCGTCACACAGTGGGGCGGTCATCTGATTCAGAACGGCCGTCTTCAGCAAGAACGCCTGCACATCATCCGGCTGCTGATGCAGCACCTCTTCCAGCAGGTAGTCGAGCACGAAGCGGTGGCTGCCGGTGAACGAGTCGATGAACCCGCCCACGTCTGCCTGGCCGCGCATGGACAGTCCGGCCATTTGCAGCCCGGCAATCCAGCCTTCGGTGCGTTCTTCCAGCGCGCCGATCTGCGCCTCCGTCAACACCAGCCCCATGACCTGCTGCAGGAAGACGGCCGTTTCCGACACGCTGAAACGCAAATCGGCGGCCCGCAGTTCTGTCAGCAGGCCGCGCACGCGCAGCCGCGCCAGCGGCAGGTTCGGATCCTCGCGCGTGGTGATCACCACGTGCAGCTGCGGCGGCATATGATCCAGCAGGAACGCCAGAGCTTCGTCAATCGGTCGGGCATCGACAACGTGATAATCGTCCAGCACGAGCAGAAGCGGATCGGGCTGGGCCGCTATGTCGTTGAGCAGCATCGTCAGTACGGTGGGAATTGGCAGAGGCGACGCTTGCAGCATCGGCAGCGCGGTCTGGCCGATGTGGGCATCGACGCTCTGCAAAGCGGCGATGACGTAGGACAGAAAACGAGCCGGTGCGCTGTCGTTTTCATCCAGCGACAGCCAGGCGATTCGGGCGTGCGGCGGGTCACTCTCCGTTTGGAGGGCATCGATCCAACTGCTGATCAGCGTTGTCTTGCCAAAACCGGCGGGGGCGGAGATGAGGGTCAGCTTGCCGGCCAATCCCTGGTTGAGCGTTTCGATAAGGCGCGGGCGGGGAACGAGAAACGGCCGCAGCGGGGGCACAAAGAGCTTTGTATTCAGCAGCATCTCGGACATGGAGCCATTATAAGGGATAGTTGGGTTTCAGCGTGAGTCAATTTCGAGAATAACTACACCCTTGACTGCAAATGTCATACCATTGATCAATCCGGGCGCTGCGCCTTTCAAGCTCCGGGTAAATTGCTAACCAATTCAGGAGCCAATCACCCATGACAACACCAACACCAACACCAACCGCCACCTCTGCCCAGAAACGGCCGCCCGGCCCCGCCGGCATTCCTATTCTTGGCAACGCCCTGCAGCTGGGCGGGAGCGGTATGGTCATGAGCCATGTCGATCTGTGGCATGAGTATGGCGAAATCGTTTACCTCAAGCTGGGGCCGCTGGACAGCTTTGCCCTCTACCATCCCGAGTTCGTCGACCACGTTTTCGTCAAGAACCAGAAGAACTACATCAAGGGCGTGGGGTACGACACCTTTCGGCTGCTGGTTGGCCAGGGGCTGGTGACCAGCGACGGTGCGCTGTGGCGGCAGCAGCGCCGCCTGATGGCCCCGCCGTTCACACCCAAGGCGATCACCCAGTTTTCCGACATGATGGTCGAGGTGACGCAGGAGATGCTCGACCGCTGGCAGCCGCTGGCGAATACGGGCGAGCGGGTGGACATGGATGTCGAGATGCGCCGTCTGACGATGAGCATCATCGGCCGGGCGATGTTTGACATTGATCTGGGCGAGGAGCTGACGGAGGTCGGCGACGCGTTGGAAGAAGCGTTCGCTTTTATCCCTACCCGGGCCAATGCCCCGATTCCGCTGTCGATCCCGCTGCCGTCCCACCGGCGGTTCCACAAAGACCTCGATGTGATCAACGACTTTATTGCCGAGCGCATCGCCGAAGGCCGCCGCAATCCGGGCCAGGAGAATCTGCTTTCCATCCTGCTCAACGCCACCGACGAGGAGACGGGCCTGGGAATGAGCGAACAGCAGCTGCGCGACGAAGCGGTGACGCTCTTCTTCGCCGGGTTCGAGACGACCGCCCGCAGCCTGACCTGGGGCTGGTACCTGCTCAGCCGTGCTGCGGAGGTGACGCGCCAGTTGGAGGTCGAGTCAGATACGGTGCTGGGCGGCCGCCTGCCGGAAGTCGACGATCTGTTTAAGCTCGACTACACGCGCATGGTGGTCGACGAGGTATTGCGACTTTACCCGCCTACGGCTGTTGTCGCCCGCCAGCCGATTGAGGATGATGAGATCGGCGGCTATCACATTCCTGCCGGGTCGATGGTCACGCCGGTGCCCTACATTGTCCACCGCCATCCGGAGTTCTGGCCGGACCCGGAGCGGTTCGACCCCGACCGCTTTCTGCCGGAGGCGGTGGCGGAACGGCCAAAGTACGCCTATGTGCCGTTCGCTTCCGGGCAGCGGATCTGTCTGGGCAACAACTTCGCCCTGATGGAGATGGTCTACGCGTTTGCCATGGCCGCCGACCGGTACCGGATGCAGCCGGTGGACGACAAGCCGATCGACTTCGAGTTCGCGGGCACGATGCGGCCAGTACGGCCGCTGGTGGTCACGCTGTCGAATCGCTAACCGGCGCACGCCAGACAGCGACGGCCAGACAAACGAAAGCGCCGGCGGCCCAGATGAGCCGCCGGCGCTTTTTGTTTGCTCGGATGCCGCCGGTGGGCAGATTAGCCAACCAGCGTCGCGTTCAGTTCGATCTCCAGGCTGCCGGCCAGCGCCTTCGAGACGGGGCACTTCGCTTTCGCGTCCGCCGCCAGCTGCTGAAACTCTTCCTCGCCCACACCGGGCACGACTGCGGTCACATCCAGTACACTTTTGGTGATGGTCGGGCCGTCTTCCAGGTGGATCGCTGCCTTCGCGTCGATAGTGGTCGGTGTGTAGCCTGCCCCGGTCAGCAGGGCCGAGAGGAACATGGCGTAGCAGCCGGCATGGGCCGCGCCGATCAGCTCTTCCGGATTCGTGCCGGGACCGTCGGCGAAGCGACCGGCCCAGGTGTAGGGGCCTTCATAGACACCGCTGCCCAGTTTCAGATTGCCGCCGCCCTCTTTGAGGGTGCCTTCCCATTTCGCTTCTGCGTGACGTACTGCCATTTCAGATCTCCTTTTTCGCCGGCGATGCCGGGCGATTTGTGTGGTTGGTTTAAGGTCGCCCATCAACGCAGGCGCCTCAGTGAGTTTAGTCAACTTCACCCTTCGGTGGCAAGTGCAGCTGCCGCACGGCGAAACGGCGCGAGGTCCAATTGTCGCGTAGTGAGCGTTCTTAACAAGTCGACACCCTTCATTCTGGCGACAGCACCATCAAGGGGATGGTCCGGCTCTCGGTTCGCTCCTGGTAGAGGGCGTAGGCTGGGTTGCGGGCGATCGCCTCGGCCCACAGCCGTGTTCGCTCGTCTCCGACCGCCTTGTGTGCGACGAACTGCCGGGTTTCCCCGGCCAGTGTCGCCTTCACGTGCGGGTTGGCCCGGAGGTTGTAATACCACGCCGGATTCTTCGGGCCGCCGTTGTTGGAGGCGACGAGCACAATCCGCTCGGCGTCGCGGCCGAAGGCAAGCGGCGTCTCCCGCGTCAGGCCCGACTTCGCCCCGGTTGTCTCCAGCAGCAGCATGGGCACGCCCGGCGAGAAGCTTAGCCGGCCCTTCGACCAGCGCAGCAGCGCCGGGTCCAGCGGGGCGAAGACGGTGCTGTAGAACCAACTGACGGGTCGGGCCGTCATCAGGTGGGCCAGGCGGCGCTGGCCGGAGGATAGGGCAGGTTGATTACTCATCGTGTGCCCCTGAGTTATACGTAGAGGAGCGCAGGGCCGTCAAGTTTCTGCAGGTTTCTATCAGGGTTGCCGCCCGACGGCCCACAGAACCCCGCCACGGTATAGGGGCGGGGCAGCGCGGCTGAATGACGGCCGTCGCGCACCCACCATCGCCGCGCTGTCTCGCCTCGCCCGCATCCAGGCTGGCCAGAAGAGGGCGAGACAACCGGCGCGGCACGGGTTCGCGATTCGGGGTGCGCCCGTCGGCTGCCCCGACCTGTACGGGCCAACGCGGCCTACACCGGACCTTCATGACCTTTGGCACGTGACAGAAACGGCTAGTGGAGGCTAGAATGCCAGGATGGTGGACCGAGATATGAGCGACAGGGCAGTGGGCGATCGGGCGAGAGGGTGCTTGCTGGGGCTGGCCGTCGGGGACGCGGTGGGCACGACTGTGGAGTTCAGCCCGCGTGGTACGTTTTCCGAACTGACCGACATGGTCGGCGGCGGCCCGTTTGGTCTGGAGCCGGGCGAGTGGACCGATGACACGTCAATGGCGCTCTGTCTGGCCACGAGTCTGTTGGAAGCGGGCGGGTTTGATCCCCGCGACCAGATGGAGCGCTATCTGCGCTGGCGGGACGACGGGTATCTCAGCAGCAACGGCCGCTGCTTTGACATCGGTATGACCGTAAGCGAGGCGCTGAGCAGGTATCAGGCGACAGGCGAGCCGTTCAGCGGCTCCACCGATCGTTACGCCGCGGGCAATGGCTCTATCATGCGCCTTGCACCGGTGCCGCTGTTTACCTGGCCGGATGAAGCGGCGGCCGTCCGGCACAGCGGGGAAAGCTCGCGGACCACCCACGGCGCGAGCGAATGTGTTGATGCCTGCCGCTACATGGGGCTGGTCATCCATCGCGCCCTGAGCGGCTGGGAGAAAGAGGCGATTCTGGCCGCCCCGCCGCCCTCGCTCGTTTCTGAACCGGCCATTCTGGCCATTGCCGCTGGCGAGTACAGGGACAAGCGTGAGGCTGAGATTCGCGGCTCCGGCTATGTGGTGGAGAGTCTGGAAGCGGCATTGTGGTGCTTTGCGACCACGACTGGTTTCGAAGCGGCCATTCTGCGTGCGGCCAACCTGGGTGATGACGCCGATACGACAGCGGCCGTCTGTGGGCAGGTGGCCGGCGCATTTTACGGCGCCGAGGGCATTCCGCCCTCCTGGCTGGAGCGTCTGGTGATGGCGGACGAGATTACGTCGCTGGCTGACCGGCTGCTCGTCGCCACAGCCGCATCGTAAGCGCCACCGACCGCTGTCGTGTTTGTGAACAAAGGAGTCGATCATGTCAATCAGTGTACGAGCGTATGAGCGCAGCCGCGACTTCGATCGCGTCGGTAACTTTCTGATTCGCCATTACCAACCGGAAAACCGGGACGGCAACTGGCTGCAGCCGGCGTGGGAGTATATGCACTTCCATCCCGCGATCGATGAGGCGGAGCTGGGACGTATCGGCATCTGGGAAGACGACGGGGAGCTCGTCGCCGTCTGCCATTACGAATGGCGGCTGGGCGAGGCGTTCTTCCAGCTCCACCCGGACTACGGCCGTCTGAAGCGGGAGATGCTTGACTACGCCGAGGCCCACTTTGTGGGGCGCGACGACAAGGGCCGTCCGGAGCTGGCGGCGTTCATCAACAACAACGACCCGGCGTTTGAGGCGATCACGCTGGAGCGCGGCTATCGGGCCACACCCGACAACTACACCCGGCCCATCACCCGCTTCACCATTCCCGATCCGTTCCCGCCCATTGCGCTGCCCGACGGCTTCCGGCTGTTGAGCCTGGCCGATGAGAACAGCCTGGAGAAGATGCATCGGGTGCTCTGGCGGGGCTTCGACCACCCCGGCGAGCCGCCCGTCGAGGAACTGCCCGGTCGGGTGATCATGCAGTCCGGCCCCCACTTTCGACACGATCTGACGATTGTGGTCGCCGCGCCGGACGGGCAGTTCGTATCATTCTGCGGCATGTGGTACGAGCCGACCAACCGGTATGCCTACGTTGAGCCGGTGGCGACGGACCCCGACTATCGCCGGATGGGGCTAGGCAAGGCGGCCGTCCTGGAAGGCATCCGCCGCTGTGCTGTCTTGGGGGCGACCGTCGCCTATGTCGGGTCGGACCAGCCCTTTTACCTGGCGCTGGGGTTCGAGCCGCTGTTTGCGGCCGTTGCCTGGCGGCGAGGAGATGAATGATGGTAGGCAAGCAAATCGTGACCGTTGTGGCGATCGTCTTGCTGCTAATGGCCGCCGGCTGCAACGGCACCGGATCTGAGCCGGATTCCCAACTGCCTGCGCTGCCGCAGGCGACCGCCCCTCCCGCAGCCACTGCCCTGCCGCGGGCCACAGCGCCGCCGCGGGCCACGGCGCCGCCCGCCGCCACCGCTTTGCCCAGGGCGACAACGGCAGCGTCCGTCGCGCCGTCCGACGCGTCCGTGGCCGACGTAACGGCCGTCAGCGTCTCCGGCAATCCGGGCGGGTACCAGTTCTCCGTCGAGATCAGCAGCCCCGACACCGGCTGCGACCAGTTCGCCGACTGGTGGGAGGTTGTGACGGAGGATGGGCAGCTGCTCTACCGGCGCATTCTGCTGCACAGCCACGTGACGGAGCAGCCGTTTGTGCGCTCCGGCGGCCCCGTGGCGGTGGATGTGGACACGGTGGTCATCGTTCGCGCCCACATGAACAATGGCGGCTACGGCGGGCAGGCGTTCCGGGGGACGGCCGCCGGTGGGTTGGAGCCGGTGGATCTGGCGGCGGACTTCGCGGCCGAGCTGGAAGAAGCGCCGCCGCTGCCGGAGGGGTGCGCGTTCTAGGTTGGGTGCGCCTGCATCAGGCTTTGCGCGCCTGTGCGTGTGATAGCGCCAGTTGACAACGGAAGAGGCAAGCGATAATCGCCGTGATTACTGGCGAATCTGAGAGACCGTTTCTGTTGTCTGCGGCACACGGAGAAGAATTGATTGCGCCGGTATCAGTTCACTCTGAGATAGGGAATGTATTTTCGTCCATGCTCAAGCGCCGACGCGTCACACTGGAGCAATGCTTTACCGCGTTGCGGAGTTATGATCTCATTCCGATTAGGTTGGTTGATGTCGACTTGGCAGCATCGGTAGAGATTTAGTCAAAGCTGGAATCTATGCGTATGATGCTTATCTCATTCGCTGTGCTGAACAGTATCGCTTGCCGCTCTTTGCGCTCGATCGAGGAGTGATCGTCAAAGCCAGGTGTTATGGATTGCAAGTGGTGGAGATGCCAACATGACTGCTGCTTACACATATACGCAAGCTCGCCAAAACTTAGCCTCACTCCTTGACAAAGCGATGAGCGATGGTGAGGTAAGAATACGGCGGCGAGATGGAACGGTCTTCGTTGTCCGGGTGGAACGTCCTTCCAAATCACCTCTTGACGTACCGATCGTTGATCTTGGCATTAGCACAGATGAGATTCTGGAGTCTATCGCTGAAGGACGGCGCTACGTCGAAGAGCCGTAAGTCGGCAACCCCAAATCCATCATCGGCCGTCCAGACAGCAGCGCATCCAGCGCAGTCTGCGTTGCGTCGCGGTCGTCCCAGGGGTACTCCGTCACGCCGAAGCACATCGACTGTTCGTGCCCCTTGCCGCAGATGAGGACGATGTCGCCGGGGCGGGCCAGCGCCAGCGCGTCGTAGATGGCCTGGCCCCGGTCGGACATCGCGCCAGAAGCTTTCCCCTTCCACGCCGCCTTGCGATTCGGCGGCCGTCGCCATCATCGCCAGAATCTCATCCAGCGACTCGGTGCGCGGGTCTTCGGCCGTCAGCACAGTCAGGTCGGCGTCGCGGGCGGCGACTTCGGCCATCAGGCGGCGCTTCTCCACATCCCGCTTGCCCGCGCTGCCGAAGACGGTGATGATACGGCCGTTGCCCTGTTCGTCGAGCATCTGCCGCGCCGCGCCGATGGCCCGCTCCAGCGCGTTGGGCGTGTGGGCGAAGTCGACGATGACCAGAAACGGCTGGCCCCGGTCGATGCGCTCCATACGGCCGCTCAGCCCGGTGACACTGCCCAGCCCCTCGGCGACCGCCGAACTCGGCACCCCAACGACCGGGCTACCGCAGCGGCCGCCAGCATGTTGTAGACGTTGAACTCGCCCACCTGCGTGGTGGCGATGGGGGTGGGTTTCTCCGGGGCGACCGCTTCATGCAGCAAGAACCGCGTCGTTTGCGGCCCATAGCCAATCTCGTCGGCCCAGACGTCGCAGTCGGGGTCGAGACCGTACGCCAGCTTGACCACGGGCGGGCTGCCCGCGAGCGAGGCGGCCAGCGGCTCGAAGGAGCTGTCGTCGCGGTTGAGCACGGCCGTCGGCGTCACCGCCTGCTTGTACGGATTGTGGCTGGGGATTTGCCACGGGTCGTCTTGCAGCATGGCGAACAGCCGCTGCTTGGCGGCGAAGTACGCCTCGTAGCTGCCGTGGTAGTCGAGATGCTCGTGGGTGATGTTGGTCACGGCGGCCATGTCGAGGTCGACGGCCGACACGCGATGCTGGGCCAGCCCGTGGGAGGTGGCCTCCAGCACGCAGTGGGTCAGCCCGGCGTCGACCATGCGCCGCAGATAGCGCTGCACCACCGGCGCTTCCGGCGTGGTGACATGGAGCTCCAGCGGCTCCTCGGTCCCGCCGATGACCGCCTTGATCGGTGCTGAGCAGCCCGGCCCGGATGCCCGCCGCCTGCAGAATGCTGAACAGGTAGTTGGCGGTGGTCGTCTTGCCGTCGGTGCCGGTGATGCCGATCATGACCAGATCGCGGCTGGGAAAGCCCTCCCAGGCGGCCGCCAGCCACGCTTCGGTGACGGCCGTATCCTCGACCTGCAGATAGACGACATCATCGGGGATGGTGGCGGCGATCTCCGCAGGCGGCCGTTGGGCGACGATCAGCCGCGCCCCGTTGTCGATGGCCCGGCCAATGTACGGATGGCCGTCACTGCCGGTGCGCACGCGGGCGACAAACGCCGCGCCGTCGTCGACTTCGGCCGTCTTTTCAGTCAGCCGGGTGAGGGTGACGTCGGGACCGTCGTAGGCGGGCGGCTGGGGGTGGCTGGTGCCTACCACGACGGCCGCCCAGCGGGTCAGGAGCTGTTTGAGTTGTCGGGTGTCGTCGCTCATCGCTGGCCGAATGGTAGCAACTCTGGCGACGAGCGTCTAGAAACCCGGTTTTTTAGAGAGCAGGCTCGCTGGACTATGGATGTCGCGGAAAAACCGGGTTTCTACCAGGCGTCTCTACTCATGCCACATTCTCCCTCAACCAGGTATACACGGGCGCCATGCGCTCGAACTGGTCGATGGTGATGTCGACAAGCTCCGGACTGGTCAGTTGGGTCACCGGCATCGTGGGGTGAACCCATAGGCCGCTGTAGCGCAGCAGGTCGGCGCGAGGATGGTCGGCGTCGTACCCTCGCGGGACGCGCTTGTAGGTTTGGCCCATCGCCTCATACGCGCCGTCGGCGGTCAGAGCGGCCAACGCACTCTCCAGCGCCGGGCCTTTCTCGTCGTCGACGACGGCCGCCCGGTACGCTTCCATCTGCGGCTTGCTGAAGCCGAACTTCCCCGCCATCAACCCGATCTCACCGGCCGACCATCTGGAACCCAAACGCCGGGCGGTCGTTCTTCTTGCCCAGACTGTCGGTCCAGAGACCGCTGATGTTGGTCTTGTAGGGCGACTTGTCCTCGCTGAAGCGCACGTCGCGGTAGATGCGCATGAGCGTGCCCTGGCCGTTGGTGCGCAGGTCGTACTGGATGGTTGGGTCGATCGCTTGCAAGCGTTGGCCGACGGCCGCCACGAATGCCAGCGACGGCTCCAGCAGCGCTTGCTGGTAGGTCGCCTTGTTCGCTTCGAACCAGTCGCGGTTGTTGTTCGCTTCCAGGTCGCGCAGAAATTGCAGCCCCTCCGCGGGGAAGCCGGTGAAGGTGGGGGTGTCGGTCATGGGACTCTCCTGTTACTTGGGCGGCAGCGTCGATACAAAAGCCAGCCCGCGGCCAACCCAGGCAGCCAGATCATCGTCACCGGCGATGCCCTCCGGGCTGACATAGATCATGCCACGCATCGGCTTGCCGGTGAAATCCATCTTGCGGGCGTGAGGGCTGGGCAAGGCACTCCTCGTACTGGTCCGGCCCGACACGCACCATCATCTCGTCGCCCATCGCCCCGCAGCACATGTGGCCGCGGACCATAAACGCCAGCCCGCCGAACATCTTCTTCTCGTCAACGCCGTCCTGCTTCGCCAGCGCCTCACGCACGCGGTTGGCGACATCTTCATCGTAAGCCATTGAATTATCTCCTCGGCCCCCCCGGTCGAGTGAATAGAATGTATGTTCTATTATATAGCAATCGTTCTATCGGTCAATTTGACTTGCAGCTGAATACGGCGAGAATCACGACGGATCGCCACATATTTGTATGGCTAAGTGGCCATACTCAGCATCATGTCATGGTGACGATCGCATCCGCACTATATGACGCAAAGGCAAACGCATCTATGAGCAACGAAATTCAGTACAGTGACGGTCCAATTGATGAAGTGCGCGTTGTCGATGACTTCCTGCCCCCACCTGAGGCTCTGGCCCTGCGCGAAGAGTCGGTCAAGGTGACTATCGCGCTCAGCAAGGCCAGCGTAGCGTTCTTCAAGCGTGAGGCGGACCGGCACAATGTTTCTTACCAGCGCATGATCCGCCGGCTGCTGGATGAGTATGCGGCTCACCACAACAACTAACGTTCAATCACCCGACGGCCGTCCATCTACATCGATACTCGTGGGTCTCCTATCAGCAGGCTGTCTGGCTCCGCGCCCGCCGCGCCCATCACGGCGCTATCGGCGAAGTGAAACGTGGCCGGGTCGATCGTCGTGTTTGGAAATGGCATGAGTCCTTCAGAGCCTATTTGTTCGATTATGCTTCCAGAAAGATCCACCATCCAAAAACTCCAATATATCAGCCGCACTTACTTGGCCTGCTTGAGGTAGGTTTCGTATGAAGCTAGAAACGCATTCCCGATGTTGGAACTGCCGAATCTCTGGTAGAAAAAGCCCAACACTCCTGAAGCCTCAACCCCGCTTATAACGCAATGGTGATTGACGCCGGTGTCGCTGGCGGTGAATTCATCTAGGAAATGCGAGTGCGCTGTGACCTTCGAACCGGCTTCATATTCCTCATCGAATTCCACAACTACAGAGTCGCCTTCGATCTGTTTAGAAATATTCGACCGTTTCATAAGGCCTTCGTTGGTCCTGATTGTGACGAAGTCAATACCCTGTTCTACAAGCTCAACGGTTGTTAGGCCCGGCATAAGACTGATGACCCCGACATAGTGCTCTCCATAATCCTCCAGGGAATCCTTGACCTGTTGAATTGTACAATCGATTTCATTGGAACCATCAAACCAAACGGACATAGTCGATCCTCCGTGGAGAAGTGAAAATGAAAACAATATCGAAGTTGCTTAAGACCTACTACCATCTTCTCTATCGATAACCTCCTTAACGAACGATACTCTTCATTCTAGCTAGTTGTTGCTTCAAGAATCAGCGAGGCGGCATGATAGCTACGTAGTCAAGAGCGATGGAAGTTGGCATCCGAAATGACTCCAAATCAGTTCCGTGACTCGTAGATCGCTCAACCTCCACCCGGCCTGCCGCTTTCCACGCCTGTCACCCGGCTGCTGGCGAAGTAGTGGTCAGTTGGCCGTAACCATGCGCCAACTGTCTTCCAGCGCCTGCCGCAGTTCGCCACTTTGCGCTGTTTCCAGGAGGATCAGGCGACCGTCTGCGGTATATGGATGAATCAGCCAGGCGGCTTCCTGCCCCTGCAAGGCCCGCACCGTGTATTTGCCGTCCACGTCCTGGCCACTCAGGCGCGAGAAATCGACAATGCCCCGCCATTCGGGGGCGACAGCAGAATCGAACAGGTCTTGTGCCCCGATCGAGTCCAGCCCATCAGCCTGCAGCGTCGCCAATGAAGGCACTTCTTCCCATGCTGTAGCCAGGTCACGCAAGTTATCGAACTCCTCTTCATCCACCGTGATGCGATAGTTCAGATCAGCGTGAACTGATTGCAGGGGAAGAAACTGCATTATCTGGTCCAGAACGGCCGATTCTTCGACGAGGGCTGTCAGGTAGTATTGTTCCGCGCCAGTTTTGTGCATTCGGACCATTTGGCCCGGGGCGTAAAAGAACCAGATGTGCTCGTCCGGTTTCCCCTGCTCTATGCGCGTGGCGTGGATAACGGCCGTCGGTGTAGCTAACGTTTGCACCAAAGCCGCCCTGCCTTTCTGCTCGCTTGATTCTACCTGGCCTGCCTGGGATAGCTGCTGTCTTTCCGCATCACTGACGGGTGGAAAGTGATCTGCATCCACAGCAGCCGGAGCATTGGCACCGGCCGCCGCCAGCAGCGAACACATTTCTGAATAATCCAGTGAGATCTCCATCAATCCTTTTCTCCTGTACCAAATGACTTGTTAGCGCGTCGCGTAACTCGGCGAATCACCTGCGGCTGGAACTCCACCCCTTTCTGCAATCGAGTGCAACCAGCATGTCGCTTTATGGTCGTCGGCTGACGGCCCAAAAACCAAATCGCCGCCCGCCACGCTGTGCCAAATCACGGTCAGAAAGCTACCCTATCACAACAGGGGAATAGAGGCTAGAGCCATCAAGTGCGGCTTGCCCAGCCCTGTCTGCCATCCCCAACTCCACGCGCATCCCGGTATGATATCCACGAACATCCGGCATGAGCACCCATTCGCACATTCTACCACCCAGCTAACGAGGGCGATACGGATTCATCACGAATTGCCCGGCACCGTGCAGCAACCCACCCGGCCCGCCGCCCGCCACGCCCATCACCCGACTGTCGGCAAAGTACGGGAAGTCGAACGTCACCGGGTCGCCCGCCGCCAGCCCCGGCAGCGGCATGAGCCGGGCCACCAATGGCTTGCGCAGACGGGCCGAGAGTGCGGTGACGTCCAGCAGAATCCCGGCCAGCGTCGCCTCGTCGATGTCGCCCGGCAGCGGCACGGTGTCCAGCCCCACCCCACAGACGGCCGCATAGCTCAGCAGGTCGCGCAGCGTCACTTCCCCGGCGGCCGCCCGCCGGGCCAGCACCGAATCCTCCAGCACCGGCAGCATCAGCCCGGAGAAGCCGGTATGCGGGAAGTCGGCCCGGTCGATCGCTTCGGTGATGAACGCCGCCGCGAACAGGCCGCCCGGCGCACCCACGTGGGCCAGGCCCAACGCTTCCATCGCCCCGGCGAGGCTCTTGTCATCGGTCGGGTACGGGGCCAGCGAGAAGTCGAGGCCGCTGAAGCGCAGGCCGAACTCGGCCGCCATCTCGCGGGCGATGGGGACGATCTGGGCCGCGGCCGCTTCGATGGCCGTCGACCAGATTGGCCCGTGCCTCATCCAGCGTCGTCGGCCGCCTCGATGGCCCTCAGAGCGACATCCCCGGATTCGACGGCGATGGCGAAGTGGGCCGGGCCGTGTTCGTGGTAGCTGGCGGGCAGGAACGGATGGCCCGGCCCACAGCCGGCCAACGCCCCCATGAACAGATTGCCGAAGCCGTCGGGCCGCAGCGGCGCTTACCTGCTGCACCAGCCTGGCCATTGCGCGACAGCGGGCCAGATCGATGCGACCATCCAGCCCGGCGATCTGGACGGAGGCGAACAGGCTGTCGTTGGCGGCGAACAGCTCCGGAATGAGCGCCAGCCAGGCGTCGTCGTGGCGCAGTTGGGCCGGGCCGAGGCTAATGTAGTCGACGCCCGTCGCCTGCCACGCCCGAGCGAAGGTGGCCGCCGCAGAGGCGGCCCGGTCGCGCGGCAGCCAGTCGGGGAACGGTGTCGTGCCCAGCCGCCGTGACTGCACGGGCAGAGGGAAGCGCTCGCCGGGCGGCCGCCAGGAATGGTGCCATCTCCTCCGGCGGCTGGCTGGCGTTGGCGAATAAGGTGACTGAACGAATTTCCATGTGATATGCTCCGGGCAGCATGATGACCGTTGTATGACCGCTACGGATAGGCCCTGCGCTTCCATCGGCTCAGGCACGTCGGCGGTAGAGTCGGATCGCAGCGCATGACGAAGACACGATGGCCAAGAGCAAATTCTCTTTGGCCGGCTAAAGACCCGGCAATGGTAGAGCTTATGGCCCGAACAGACCATAAGACGCTCTGGCGGTCTGGGCGATTGCGTGCGCGGAGCGGGTGCTGCCTTACTTTGATGATGCCTATCACCGGCGACCCCCGGCCGCGACAGGCGCTGGAGACGGGCCGCGCATGGGTGGCGACGGCGAGTTCAGCATGGCGACGATTCGGGCGGCGCGCTGGGGGCACATGCTGCCGCTCGCGAGGTGGGCGCAGACAACGCAGCGCGTTCGGCCGCCCGTGCCGCCGGGCATGCGGTCGCCACCGCCCATGTGGCTACCCATGCGATCGGCGCGGCCAATTACGCCCGGCAGGCCGTTTTCCGGGCGGTCGATCGTGGGCGCGGCTGAAGCGGCCGTCGCGGCTGAAATGGCGTGGCAGATGGAACAACTACGCGCAATGAATGAACGGGCGGCGCGCAGCAAGTTGACAGAACGGCCCGCCCCGTTAGAATCGCTACCTTATGGGAAGCGACGCGACGTCGCCCCCGAGGCAACATGATCAATAACGATGAGAACGAGCAAGACGACGACTCTTCCGGCGCATCGGGCGCTTCCGACGGGGCCGGCGACGGGCAGATGAAGCAAGCGGAAACAACGAGGCCGGTCAGCGCAACCGCAGACCAACGGATCGCTGACCTTCGATCGCGTGGCGGCGCGCTTTGCTGCGTGCGGGCGGTGCAGCTACTTCTTCGCCGACTGCCGCACCCATTTTGGCGGCGACACCGTGCGAGCGGCCGTCGACAATTCGGACGGCGAATGGCTGGAACTGGCCTGGTCGGAGGATTTCCGGGAATTGACCCGCAACGCCTACATCACCGACGCCAACGTCCATTACGCCTACTACGATGGCTGCTGCCCGGAATGCCGCCGCCGCTTCACCTACGCCGACGGCTCCGAAGAAGACCAGCCGGCAATGTTTCGGATTCACATCTAGCGACTCGCGCTTGCCCTGTGCCGCGATTGCCAAATCGCGTTACGGAGCTGCGCTGTCGGGCCGCCTCAAAGAGCAGAATCCCCGCCGCAATAGCCGCATTGAGCGATTCGGTGCTGTCGACCATCGGGATCGTCACGCGCCCGTGCGCCAGCGCTTCCGCCTCCGGCCCCGCTCCCTGCGCCTCGCTGCCGATAAGAACGGCCGCCGGGCGCGTCCAGTCGACGGCCGTGTACGCGGTCCCATCCTGGGCGGCCGCCAGCCAGATCGTCCATCCCCGCCGTCAGCTGCTCGATCTCCGCCCATGTCGCCTGCACGACCGGCAAGCGCAGCAGCGCCCCCATGCTGCCCCGCACCACTTTGGGGTTGTAGGGGTCGACTGTGCCCGGCCCCAGCAAGACGCCATCGACCCCGGCAGCGGCCGCTGTGCGCAGCATCGTGCCCAGATTGCCGGGATTGGTGATGGCGTCGAGGATGAGCAGCAGGCCGGGGTTCGCTGGGCAGCGGGCGCGGCGACATCGGCAAGACGGCCAGCACGCCGGGCGAAGCGGCCGTATCGCTCATGGCCGCCAGCACGGACGTCATCGACCAGCAGCGGGCTGCCCGCCAGGCGTCCAGCAACGGCCGTTGTCCGGGTTGGTCTTGCCAGTCTGGGGTGATGTAGACGGCCATCGGCTGCAGCCCGGCGTTGCCATCACTTCCTGCAGCCAGCGCGTGCCCTCGACGACGAAGGCGCCCTGGTCGGTCCGGTAGCGCCGGTTGTCCTGCAACTTGCGGACGTGTTTGACCTGGGAATTGGTGCGGCTGGTGATCATGACGGCCGTCATTGTATCGCAGGTTGCCAACCTGCACGATGGGAAGCGCGTTGGCAACCTGTCTTACATAGATCGGCTTACCATCCTGCGTTACGGACTGCAGGCTGACCCTGCACGGCGGGCAGGTAAAGGGAGTGGCCCGCTGGCTGTCCGCTCGAGGGCGTCGCCTGCGGCGTGGCCTCCGGGTCGTTGTCACCGATGGCGTCGCTGTTGGCGTGGCCGTTCCGTCCGGGCCGGGGGTCGGCGTCGCTTCGTTCCTGCGCCGGCTCAGCCATCGTAAAGCTGTGGCGACTGGTCGTGCCGTTGTAGCGTGACCTCCAGCGCCCATTCGCCGCCGGGCACGGTCGGCGCGAACTCGAACGCCCACCACCAGTACGCCGTCAGATAGTACGGATTGGGCGGCTGGTGGGTCCACTCCACATAGACGGAGCCGTCCGGCTGCAAGATGCGGTAGGTGCTCTCCAGATCGCCCAGCTGGTCGCGGTAGTACGCGGTGAAGTAGACGATGTCGCCCGGCGCAAACTCGGTCGCCTCGTTGGTGATGTCCTGCCGCGGGCAGCTCTCGAAGGAGACGGGGGCGAAGCCGGTGGTGATCTTGTTCAGCGCCGCGTCGCGGTACGGTCGCTGCTCCTGCCACCAGGACGCGGCGGCCGTCGGGTTGCACGCCCCACCGTACGGGTCGATCAGGTTGTACTGCGCGTCGTGGAGTTCAAAGTGCAGATGGGGACCGGTCGAGTTGCCGGAACTGCCGACCATGCCCAGGTACTCTCCCGCCGCCACCGTATCGCCAATTTGCTTGGGTGTCAGCGAGTACGTCTTCAGATGACCGTACCAGGCGATGGAGCCATCGGCGTGGCGGACGTAGACGGCGTTCCAGCTCTGGTTGTTGAACGAGCAGCTCTGGTCGGAGTTGCCGTCCTTGCGGCCGACGATGATCGCCCGGCGCAGCGGCCACCACCTGCACGGCGTCTTCGGCCATCTTGTTCCAGGAGAACGGCCAGATGTAGTAGTCGGTCCCCTGATGGTTGTAGCCGCCGTAGGTGTCGTAGGTGTGACGGCCGCAGGTGTAGTCGCGTAGTTGGCCGGGAAAGGCGGTGTCGTGGTCGACGTAGCCGGTGATGGCGTGGTAGCCGGGGTCGTCCTGGCCCGGTCCGGCCTGCAGCGGCCAGCCCAGCGAAACGGCCGCGCCCGGAGCGCGCCGCCGGCAGCTTGCCGTCCGCCTGCAGCTGGTCGATGGTGCTGTCAATGGATTGGAAGATGGCGCTGCGTTCGCTGTCGGTTAGATGCGGCACATGGCCGAGGTCGACTTCGCCACCGCCGGAAGCGACAAGATGGGGGCCATCGTCGGTGGGCGCGGCGCCAGAGCCGGCGGCGAGCACCAGGACAACAGCGATGGCCAGCAGCGGCAGACCAAGGAGCAGCCACAGGCGACGGCCGTTCAGGCCGCTCGCGCCGGGCGAGGGGGGCGTATGGTTCATAGACGGATTTCCCTGTCCTTGCCGAAGCGGCCGATATGTTCCTTGCAAGACAACAGCCACCGTGTATTGATAGACCGGCAGGGACGATGCGATTGTACGCCAGGCGGTTCCTATGGACTGGGAAAGGGCGGGTGTATTTTGCGTGAAGAGAGCGTGAGCGTTGGTGCGGCTGGCCGGGCACCTTGCCCTAACTCTACCCGTGCCAATCCCGGAAAGCTGTGTGTCTCAAAGCGTAGGTCAGCAGCCGTGCATCCGATCGTCAGACAGCCGGCTGCCCGTGCCAACGGCCGTCACGGGAATGCGAACTGCGGCGCGGTGGGGTTGCCTTTGAACTTGGCCTGGATGGCGTCGTAGCCGGCCACGCTGAACGGGCAGACCGCCAGACAGATGGCGCAGCCGAAGTTTTCGTTGAAGTAGGATCGGCAGGCGTCGTGGTCGATGCACTGCATCCCGCCGTCACCGCGCGGGCGGGGCTGGTCGAAGATGGCGTCGACCGGGCATTGGCGCACGCACTTGTGGCACATGGCGCAGAAATCTCGCACCCACAGATGCGGAGTTTTCCGCCTCGTTGGCCAGCGGCAGATTGGTGATGTTGGTGTAGATGGTATTGATGCGCAGCCGGGCGCCCTCGTCCGGCGCGATCAGCAGGCCGTGGTACCCGATTGCCCCCAGCCCGGCCAGTTCAGCCAGATGGCAGTAGTCGGTGATGCCGCCCAGCGCTGTGCCGGGATAGGCGGCAAAGCCGTTGTCGCGCATGAGCGCAGCCATCTTGTTGCCGATGACGGCCAGATTCTTGTACCCTTTGGCCACTTCCCGGAAGGCGTCGTAGCTGGGCGCGGTTGACATCGTTTCCTGATCCATCTCCACCGTGAAGACAATGGCGTACTGGTACGGAATGCCCTTGTCGCGGAAGATGGCGTTGGGCGGGACGCGGGCGTAGCGGATCTCCTTCGCGCCGGAACGATGGGCCAGCGCTTCCAGCTCGGCCAGAAACGCGGGCGAGGCTTCGTCGGCCGTTGGCTGGAATGTGCCGTCGTAGAACTTCGAGCTGCGCCGCATCTGATAGATCAGCGGCCCCATGACAGGGATGACGTTGGCAATCTGGCCCGGCGTCATCTGCCGGATGGACTGTTTCTCCGGCGGTGTGTCGCCGTCGAACGGGGTGCGGGGTTTGGACTCCAGAGCGGGCTGGACCAACGTCTGGAAGTTTTCCAGCTCCCGGTCAAACTGGGCCAGCATCGAGTCGAGCGAGGGTCCGGAACTGGTTGCCCCCTGACCCTGTATCATTGAGAGCAATCGGCTGGCTAACGTCATGACTGCTTACCTCATTGGTTGCTTCACCAAACGGGTGAAAACATCTAATGTTAGTGTACACTTACACAAGAGTAGCAGATCTATAATTGCAAGTCAACACTTTCATACGTAGAATGGGCACCACATTAGCGCCCTTCAGCCGGAGTGAGGAACACGACCATGCCCAAGATTGTCAACGATGAAACTGTCTACCGCGCCGCCATGCAGACGGTCATTGATCGCGGTTATGCAGGGGCGACGACGAAACAGATCGCCGACGCCGCCGGCATCAGCGAAGTGACGCTGTTCCGCAAGTACGGCAACAAGGCGGAGCTGGTCCGGCAGGCGATTGCTGATCGGGCGGCGCAGATCGATCTGGATTCGGCCGCGGCGTATACGGGCGATGTTACGGCCGATCTCCTGCGCGTGGTCGAAACGTACCAGGGGACGGCCGCGCGGGATGGGCAGTTCTTCTACGCCGTGATGTCGGAGGTCGGGCGCACATCCGATCTGGTGGATGCGCTGGATTCGCCGCTGGCCATGATGGGTCAGGTGCGGCGCTCTCATAGGTCGCTATCAGCAGGAAGGTGTGCTGCACATGGAGCCGCCGCTCCACGCCGTGGCCGGGCTGCTGGGGCCGCTGATGGTGACGAACATGATTGGCGGTAGTCTGCGAAACATTGATCTGCCGCCCATTGATCTGCCCCGGCATGTGGCTCGTTCCTGGACGGCCATCGGGGTCGGCGCGGCCTGATCTGCCGCTGGCTGTCTCAGCTGTCTTGCTTTGTCTACCGCGCGCCGCCAAGCCCGGCAAGCCCCGCTTCCGCCGCCAACAAACTGGAAAAGCAGCGCAAAGGGGCGTATAATCACCTCTGGTTTGTCCACCGAGTAACGTGCCCCCACCGGCATGGCGCCCCGAACATTTGACAGCTTATGGTTGATGAAGCAACAGTCTGGGACGAGATTTGGCCGGTCATTGAGCAGCTCATTACCGCCACACTGGCCGAAGACGCCCCGGCAATCGAACAATTTCTGCTCCCCGGCGAGCAAGCAGCCGAAGCGCTGGACCTCTACGGTCCCGTTGTTTTCGACATCCTGTTGAAGACAGTTCTGGGCCGCACCCAGCTGGGGATGACCCGGGCCATCGAAGCGGACGACGACCATCTGGGCAAAGTCGTCTATGTCGAATACGCCTGGCCCGACCCGGCGTCCGAAGGCAACAGCTACACCGCCATCGATGTGGTCACGGTGCAGATGGTCCGTCATGAGGATGGGTGGCGCGTGGCCATGATCAACCCGGCCAACGCCGACCTGCCGTTGAACACACCGCGCGCGATGAACATTCTGGCCGGGGCGCAGGTGCTGACTGAAGACGGCGCCATGCCCGCTGAGGCGTGGATTCTGCCGGTGGCGCTCTACGGCGGTCTGCTGCAGCTGACGGCGCTGCCCGACAGCCTCCAGGACGAGGTTGAGATGCTGGTCCACGTGGGCATGCAGGAGCGCAGTTATGGGCTGCTGCCGCTGCTCTACAGCCTGCGGTTGTGGCGCGACTTTAAGGCGGCTGCTTCGCCCGACATCGACCGCCCCGCCGGCTGGGCGGCGGCTGTCGAATATATCATGAGCGAACAGTCGCTGCGCGACCAGACCCAGGCGGCCGTCAGCCGCCCCTACAACGTTAACCTCGGCATGGTCGCTCCACGCGTCAAACAGTTGAAGGCGGCTCTCGATCTGGACGACCTTAACGACCGCTACAGTGAACTGCAAACAACGCATATTGTGTACAAGGAGTCGTAACTGATATGAACAAGAAGACAATCACCGACATTGATGTGGATGGCAAGACCGTTCTGGTGCGGGTCGATTTCAATGTCCCGCTGAGCAGCAAAGACCCCAACGACGACATCACCGTCACCGACGATACTCGCATCCAGGCGGCGCTGCCGACGCTGAACTATCTGCTCGACCACGGCGCGGCGCTCATCCTGACCTCCCATCTGGGCCGCCCCAAGACGGCCGACGACAAGCAGTTCGCTATGGACCCGGTAGCCAGGACGTTGAGCGATCTGCTCGGCCGCCCGGTGGTAAAGATGGATGATGTCATGAGCGACGCGGTCAGGGAAGCGGCCGTCGCGCTCCAGCCCGGCGATGTGCTGCTGCTGGAGAACACCCGGTTCGAACCGGGCGAGAAGGCCAACGACCCGCAGCTGTCGGCCGATCTGGCATCACTGGCCGATGTCTACGTCAACGACGCCTTTGGCTCGGCTCACCGCGCCCACGCCAGCACCGAAGGCGTGGCTACGGCCATGCGTGCGAAAGGCGGCCCGGCGGTGGCCGGCTTCCTGATGGGCAAGGAGCTGGACGCGCTGGGCAACGCGGTGGAGAGTCCCAGCCATCCGTACGTGGCCATCATGGGCGGGGCCAAGATTTCCGACAAGATCAAGTTGATCGAGAATTTGCTCGACAGCGCTGACAAGATTCTGATCGGTGGCGGCATGGCCAACACATTCCTGAAAGCGCAGGGCCACAACATTGGTAAGTCGCTGGTCGAAGAAGACGCCGTGCCGGAAGCAAAGCGGCTGCTGGAGATGGCGGGTGACCGGCTCATTTTGCCGGTCGATGTTGTCGTTGCCAGCGAGTTGAGCGCCGACGCCGACGCCGACGTGGAGCTTGTCTGGGCCATTGCCCCGGACAAGATGGCCCTCGACATCGGCCCCGGCACGCTCGACCGCTTCAACGCCGAGCTGCAAGGGGCGCAGCTGGTCATCTGGAACGGGCCGATGGGGGTGTTCGAGGTGGAGCAGTTCGCCAACGGCACCAACCAGCTGGCGCAGACGCTGGCCAATCTGGTTGACCACGGCGCAGAGGTGATAATTGGCGGTGGCGATTCGTCGGCGGCCGTCCGCAAGGCGGGGCTGACCGACAAGATGAGCCACGTCAGCACCGGCGGCGGGGCCAGTCTGGAGCTGCTGGAAGGGCGCGTGCTGCCCGGTGTGGCGGCGCTCGACGACAAGGCGTAACATCAGCGGTTCTGGCGATCCGGTCCATGCCCGGCTCATGAGGAGCCGGGCATTTTCTTTGGCCGCGATGAAGTGGATGCCGCTCCGGCATACGAGATATATCGATCGATACCTTAGGGGACCGGCTGTTTCCAGTATGATAGGCGCATTCTTGCGGAACTTGAGAGGTGTCCAGATGAACCAACGACGATTCGTTCATGCCCATTGGCCCAGGCCGGTATTGACTGGTCTGCTGATCGTTCTCGCAGCGGGGCTGCTGTCCGCCTGTGTGACAGAGTTCACCATCAGCGAAGATGAATCGCAGGCGGTCACCGTGCCCACGACGCCGGCGGTTACATTGACCAATTTTGGCGGGCCGGTGGAGGTGGTGACCGGGGAAGAAGGCAGCGTGCGGGCGGAGCTGACCCGGCGCAGCAGCAACCCCGACGCGACGGCCGCCCGGGTCGAAGTCGACGCGATCCGGATGGCCATCAGCCAGTCCGGGCCGGAGGTGGTCGTGACCATCACCTATGATGGTCCGCGGGACGAGGCGACCGGCGCGGAAGCGGCCGTTGTCCTCTCTGTGCCGCCCGGCTCAACTGTCCAGGCCGAGACCGGTATCGGCGACATCAGCTTTGACGACCAGATAGTCGGCGCCACCGGGACCGTTGACACGGGCAGCGTCACCTTTGTGGTGCTGGAAGAGGAGCCGTTCACGCTGCGGGCCGAGGCGGAAAGTGCCGAAATCCTGAGCGATCTGGAAGCGCTCTCTTCGCGTCCGGTGTTTGGCACGTTTGAGCGGCAGGTTGGCGAGGAGTCCGGCCGGCAGTTTTCGGCCGTCGTTGGCCAGGGGCGCGTCTACTTGCGGGTGAACGAGTAGTCGCTGCGCGTCTGCCAAACGAACAAGGAGGCGATGGCCCACCGTGGGCCATCGCCTCCTTCTGTTTTGTTGGGGTGTCGTGGGGTCGGCGGGGCTAGCTGGCAATCAGCCCGCGCAGCGTCTCCAGGTTGACGGCATCCATCTCGATCTCGTTACCGTCGTCGTCTTTGTCGGTCTTGGGTGTCTCCAGGTGCGCCGGATGGTTGGCCCAGCGCGGATCGTTGACGAAATTGGCAAACCCCTTCAGCCCGATCTCGCCCCGACCAATGTGCTCGTGGCGGTCTTTCTTTTCGCCCAGCTCGAACTTGCTGTCATTGAGATGAAAACAGCGAATTGCGTCGAGGCCCACAGCTTCGTCAAAGATGGCCATCGTCGCCTGATACTCGTCGGCTGAGCGAATGTCGTATCCAGCGGCGAAGGCGTGGCACGTGTCGAAGCAGACGCCAATCCGGTCGCTGCGGCCCACTTCGTCCAGCAGATAGCCCAGTTCGACGAAATCATCCCCGACATTGGTCCCCTGACCGGCCATGTTTTCCAGGCAGATTGTGGTATTGGGCGCACTGGCGGCCGTCTCGTCGAGCAGCCGGTTGAGCGCCCGGGCGATGAGGTCCAATCCGGCGCCGGGTTCGTCGGTCATGCGCGAACCGGGGTGGAACGTGAGCAGCGGGATCTGGTAGGCGGCCGCCCGCTCGACCTCGTCCCGGAGCGCCAGGTACGACTTCTCCCACAGCTCGGGGTCGGGCGAGGCGATGTTGATCAGATAGCTGGCGTGGACGGCGACCGGATGGATATCCGGGTACTCCTCCTGCGCCTTCTTGTAAGCGGTAAGGTCCTCGTCGGTAATCTCTTTTGCTTTCCACTGCCGGTTGCTTTTCGTGAAGATGAGCATCGACTCGCAGCCGGCTTCGGCCGCCCGGCCAAACGCCTTGTACGCGCCGCCGGCTACGCTGATATGTGCGCCTAATCGCATAGAATCTCCTTGCTTGGTTGGTTGGGTCGGCCGTGTCAGGACGACCTAATACAGGTCTTCCCGCCGCTCTTCGCCCAGAAAGCCGATCGTTTGCATACCGTCGAGTGAGTAAACGCCGTCGCCGACGACGCGCCAGATCCGGCTGCCTTGCAGGTCGACAATGAAGTCGCCCTCCAGATAGCCGGTCGGCTCATCGTCCAGCGTGTAGAGCGTCGTCCCTTCCAGGTAGCCGAACTGCTCTCCTTTCGTGTCTGTAAGTCCGCGCATGAGGTTACCTCCGCGTGCGCCGCATCAGGGAATGTCAAACGTCGTCATGACTTCGTTGGCCGCATTCCAGACAGTCACCTGCTCCCCGGAGCGCCAGGCCGGTTCCGCCAACCCCCAGAAGAGATCGGTGACGGTGTCGTCGCCGGCGCGTGTGTGCAGGTTGACGCCCGCGCCCGCGCCGAAGATGCTGACCTGGCCAAATGTGTAGACGTTGTTGTCTTCGTCCCGCAGCGTCCAGCCCGCAATCGACTGGGCATCGACGCCGTTGTTGACAATCTGAATGACCTCAGTCGGCAGGTCGCCCGTGCCCGAGACGGCCGAGATGCCGATGTCGCTCGCTGCTCCGGGCGCTTCTCCTGGCACGGTCGGAATGGGTGTGGGCAAGGCGGCCGTCGGCTCTTCCACGGGCGCGGCCACGGTTGGCTCCGGCAGTCCGCCGATGGGGATGATCAACTGCTGGCCGACGCTGAGCAGGTCAGGGTTGGCCAGCCCGTTGGCGGCCACAATGTCGTCCATGCTGACGTCGAAACTGTCGCTGATGGCGCGTAAGGTTTCGCCCGGCTGTACGACGTGGACGATCGGCTCATCGGCCGGCGCTTCTTCGGCCACAGGAACGGCCGCTGCTTCTATCGCCACAGCCTCTGCCGCCGGATCAAGGGTCGGCACGGCGGGCACGGCCTGGGCGATGGTTGTGGCGATCGGCTGGTTGTCCGGGCCGCTCGCGTCGCGCCCTTCCCACCAGAACAGAATGCCCAGCACAACGGCCGCAGAGACGAGAATATTGAGCAACAGGAATGGAAGCATTTGGCGCAAGGACATGGTGCGCCTATTCTATCGCCAACCGACCAGTTTGCCACCGCAGTGAGGGAGGGCGAGACAACCGGCCGTGACTGGTTGGCCATTCCCATGCCTACGCGTCGGTTGTCCCGCCCCCGCACGTGTGTGGCGCATCGCCTGCGGGGGCAACGGGGCCGTCGAGCGCTGTCTGGGCGGGATGGTCTGTGCCGCTTTGTCCCACTCTCCACCGCCTATCTACTGACCCGGAGCGTTCAACTGTTGCTGCAGATTGTACATGGCCTGCTGATTGACGGTCAGGAACCCGTCCCGTATGCGATCCAGGTCAACAATCATGAGCATGACCCCACCGAAGACCAGCGCCAGGACGAGCATGGCCAGGAGCTGGCGCTGGCCATCGTAGCTGTTGCTGAAACCGACCAGAAACATGACCAGCCAGGCCATGAGGAACAGCTCGATCCACAGCGCACTGGGCATGCGAGCACTCTCGACAGCAATGATGCGTTTCGTATGCACATCGATCACTTCATTGAGCGATTCAATATAAATGGCCAGCAGCGGCGATCCGGGATACTTAATGGCCAACGTCTCGGCCACCGCCCACAGTTCGAGCTGGATCTCCTCCGCGCGCTCGACGGCCGCGAAGAATTGGTCCGCCTCCAGAGCGTCGATGCGCGTGTCCACATATTCGCGCAGCAGCGCCTGGCTTTCACTGCCGGCCGGTTCTTCCAGATAGCCGGCGCGTAAGTAAGTCGTGCCGAGGGCATTGGCTTCCTCCAGCACCAGCGCGCGACGGTTGTCGAAGCGGTTGAGTGCCACGCCGGTCGTGATGGCCAGCATGAAGGCCAGTAAGCCGAGCGACGCGCCGACAATGTTGCTGGGGCCGACGCCTCGTGACCCTTCCTGACGCCGATTCCAGTACGTGCCGGCCTGGTACCCGACTTCCGTCGCAAGTAAGGCACTGCCTACAATGATCAGGTAGATTGCCCAGTTGGGCAGCGAGTCCATGATAGTGGTCATATTAGTTTTCCGAAGAAGAGGTGTGGGGACAGGCTCTGTATTGATACTCGATTTGCCGGGTGATTGGGCACACGCCAACGGTAGAGTTATCGTGAAGATGCATAAATTGTAATGATGCGTGCACAAACGTGCAATGAATTGCGGCCGGACCCCTAGCGGACAATGAGCCGCTTCGACGAACCCGAAGGCGGGGGCTACAATCCGCCCCATGCATCGACTGACGCGCACCCGGGCGCTGGCGTTTATGGTGCTGTGCCTGCTGGTGGCCGCCGCGCTGCGCCTGCCCGACCTGCCCTCCCTGCCTCCGGGCGTCCATTACGACGAAGCCGCCAACGGCGTCCTGGCCGGCGATATCGGGCTGCGTGGCGAGCGGCCGATCTTCATCCCTAGCTACACCGGCAAGGAACCGCTCTTTTTCTATCTGGCGGGCGGGCTGATGCGGGCGGTGGGCGAGTCGGTCTTTGCGCTGCGCCTGACAGCCGCCTACATCGGCATCCTGACCGTCGCCGCCACCTACTGGCTGGGCAGGGAGATGTTGGCCGACCGGCGGATCGCTCTGCTGGCGGCCGCCTTGCTGGCGGTCAGCTTCTGGCATGTGCTGTTCAGCCGGCTTGGCTTCCGGGCCATCAGCGAGCCGCTCTTGCAGGCGCTGATGGTGGCGGCGCTCTTTCGGGGGCTGCGCAGCGGCCGCTGGCTCTGGTTTTCGGCGGCGGGCGTGCTGCTGGGGCTCACCGGCTATACGTACCTGGCGGCGCGGCTGTTCCCCGTCCTGCTGCTTGTGGCGGCGCTGCCGCTGCTGCTGGATCGCGACACGGCCCGCGAGCGCTGGCCGCAGGTGGCGCTCATGGCTGGCGTGGCGCTGCTGGTCGCCGCCCCGCTGCTGCTCTACTTTGCGGGCAATCCCGACGCGTTCTGGACGCGCATTGGCCAGGTGGGGCCGGGCGGCGGCGGGCTGACCCTCCTGGAGAGTTTCGGCCGTTCGCTGGGTATGTTCTTCCTGCGCGGCGATCCGTATCTGCGCTTCAACCTGCCGGAACGGCCGTTGTTCAACGTGGTCTGGGGCGCGCTGGGCGTGGTTGGCTGGGTCATCGCTCTGCTGCGCGTGCGGCGCATGCCCTACGACTGGCAGCGCTCGGCGCTGCTGCTGCTCATCGCCGCGCCGTTCATCATGCTGCTGCCCGCCGCGCTGGCCACCAACGAGATTGTGCCCAGTAATCTGCGGGCCATCGGCCTGATCCCGTTCGTCTTCTTCCTGCCCGCCATCGGGCTGATCGCCTTTTTGCGGGACCTGGAACGGCGTTTCGATCTGCCGTCGCTTGTCTACGGCGTGCAGCTTGGCGGTGCTGCTGGCCCTCCTGGGCGGCGGGGCATATACGGCGTGGCTCTACTTCGACCAGTGGGGGACACAGCGCGAGCTGGTGCTGATTACCGACGGCGACCTGTCGGCCGCCGCGCCGGTGATCGATGAGCTGCTGGCCGAAGCGGGAGACGACCCGCCGACCGTTTACGTCGCTTCCCCCCACTACCGCCATCCCACGCTCGCCTTCCTCAGCGACCGGTACGATACGCTGAAATGGCTGCCGCAGAGCCAGGCGCTGGTGCTGCCGCCGGTCGGCGGCGGACTGGCGCTCTACCCGGCCAACAGCCCTGTCCCGGAGTGGGCGCGGCCGTATCTGTCGCCGGTTGCACTGGACGGCGTTGATGCGGATGGACTGTTCGAGGTTTATGCCATGAACGATGCTGCCGTCACGCCGGAGCAGGTGGTGGACGCGACATTTGCCAACGCCATCACGCTCCTTGGCTACAACATTGCGCCGGGGGCAGCGGGGACAACGCTGCCGCTGACGCTCTACTGGCGCATCGAAGACCGCCTGTCGTCCAACGGCCCGCAGACTCCCGGCTACCTTCGTCCATCTGGAGGACGCCACGGGCCACCGCTGGAGCCAGGTGGAGACCGACGCCTACCCGGCCGAACAGTGGACGCCGGGTGAGATCGATTATCCAACGCGTCGATCTTTCCCTGCCGGACGGCCAGCCGCCGGGCGACTTCCGGCTGCGCGTCGGGCTGTTCGACCCGCCGACCGGGGTGCGCCTGCCGCGGCTGGACGAGGCGGGTCGCTTCGCGGGCGACAGTGTCGTGCTGGAGCCGGCCCCGGTGCTGGCCGGCGCGCCGCCGGAGCCGCTGCCGGAGCCGCCCCGCACGCTCGACGATGTCGTTGTCGATGGGTTGACGCTGCTGGGGTACGAAAGCCCGCCCCGGACGGCCGCCACCGGCGAGCCGGGCAGTGTGGCCTTCTGGTGGTCGGCCGCTGCGCCTTTGCCGTCGTTGTCGCTGCGCCTGTCGGCCGTCGACGCATCCGGCCACCCCACGACGCTGGTCGCCGGTCAGCCCGCCTACGACAGCTACCCGTTTGTCGCCTGGGACGCGCTCGCGTTTGTCATCGACCGCCAGGCATTCATCTGGCCGGACAATCTGCCGCCGGGCGACTATCATTACGAACTGGCGGTGATTGCCGAAACGGGTGACGCAGCTGGGCAGGCGGTCTACACGGCCGACCTGGGGCCGGTGGCGCTGAGCGCGACGGAGCGGCTGTTTGAGCGACCGCAGTTGGAGACGCAGACGGCCGCCACCTTCGGCGACGTCATCGGGCTGGCGGGATATGCGCTGCGCGGCAGCGGAACCGAGCGTGAACTGGAACTCGTCTGGCAGGCGCTGGAGGCCCCGGCGGCCGACTACACGGTCTTTGTCCAGGTGCTCAACCAGGACGGGACGTGCTGCGTCTGGCAGCAGGACACGATGCCGCAGGGCGGCGCGTACCCGACCAGCCGCTGGCGTGCGGGGGAGTATGTGGTCGACTCATATGTGATTGAACTGCCGGATGGGCTGGCACCGGGTGAGTATCCGCTGCAAGTCGGACTGTATGTGCCGGAGACGGGGACGCGGTTGGTGGTGGTGGAGGCAGGAGCGGCCGATGGGGATGCGCTGGCGCTGGAGCCGGTGCGGGTGGAGTGACGACCGTACCGCCCTGACCGATGCAGCAAAAAATGCCCGGCCCCTGTGAACAGGACCGGGCATTTTGTTGGTAAAAACGGGGACCGTTGTTTAACGGTTACGTGCCGACGGAACCTGCACATCGACCCAGACCAGACGATGGTCTGACGATGGGAACGGGAAGGTGCCTGTCAGATAGAAGTACGGGTCAGTCGTCGTGGGCCAGAAGACACCGGCGTCCCGGATGCGCAGTGTCTTGCGCGGCAGCACGTAGTCGGCGCGCAGATTGCCGGGCGACGAGTCGCTGAAGTCGGCCGTATCGTAAGCGGGGTCGCTCAGATGGCTGTCGTTCGCGCCGCCTTGCAGAGCGGCCGCTTCTGGTCCGCCCGCGCTTTCCGGCGTCACTTTCGTGTTCACAAACGGGCTGTCCAGCAACTGCTGGATGGAACCGGGGATGCTGTCACCGTCGTTGGGATCGGAGTTCTGATCGCCGGCAATGACGAACAGTTGCCCGGCCCGCAGGCCGCCCGTCTGTCCGTTGTCATCGTAGATGTAACGGCCCTGGGCAGGGCGTACATAGTCGGCCCAGAAGCGGATCTCGTCGAAGTTGCGCGTGCCGTTGCGATCCTCCGGCCCGTCGAAGACGGGCGGGGTCGGATGGCTGACGAGGAAATGGACCGCCTTGCCGCGAACGGCAATGGGCACATCCCAATGACTCTTGGATGACAGGCGGAAGATCTCCAGGTCGCCTTCGTCATACCACGATTCGCCGGTGCCGGGGTCGATGGGCAGCATCGCGTCGGGCATATCCTTCCACAGGAAGTTCTGGAAGGTGCGGACCCGATCATACTGAATCGGATGCATGGAGTAGACCGCCATGCCGAACTGGCCAGGGAAGAAGCCAAAGCCGAACGCATCGCCCGGGCCGCCGATGGTGCCGCTCTTGTCGAAGTCGCGGCCTGAGGGAATGCCCGTGTTCGACGGGGCGACGAAGGTGTAGGGGTAGTCGATCGGATCCGCCCCGTTCTGCGAGACGGACAGGTAGTTGTCCTGGAACAACATCGCCGCTTCGCCGTTGGCGTCGTAGTCGAACTCGTTGATGAGCAGGACTTCAGGCCGGGTGCGCTGGATGATCTCGGCGATCGTTTGGGCCTGTGCGTTGTCGGGCGTGGACAGGTCAGAGACCAGGTCGCCCTCATTGAAACGATTGAGCGACGCATTGAACGTCGCGAAGCGGGTCGTGTTGACCCGTCTGCCGCCGTCCCGGGCCAGCGCGGTCTGGAAGACCAACAGCAGGAGCAGGGGCAGGATGGCCAACGCCATCAGACGGCCGATTCTGGAAACGCGGAAAGCTTTCATGTCTGCTTATACCTCCGGGTAAGGGGGAAAAGTGGGCCAACCATGTTGGCCGCAGCGGTTGTTCCGGGTCCGGCGAGAACGGTGGGGAGGCCGATGGGCCAGACCTGATTACAGTGTAATGGCCGGGTGGGCGGAGCGCAATAGGGAATAGGTCGTATGGGTGTAAAACTTACGCCGGCGGATACGATCCCAGCACTTTCAGAAACGACGCATGCTTCAGGATGCCCAACAGCGCCTGCTGCACATCGGAGTCGTCTTCGTGGCCTTCGAAGTCGATATAGAACAGATAGTGCCAGGGCCGGTTGCGGCGGGGGCGGGACTCGATCTTGGTCAGGTTGATCCCCCGCCGGGCCAGCTCGCCCATCGCCTCATACAGTGCGCCGGGCACGTGGCGGGTGGTCAGGATGATCGACGTCTTCGACCGCTCGCCGCGCGGCGGCGGTGTGGTGCCCAGCACGAAGAAGCGCGTGAAGTTGAAATCCTCGTCTTCCATGTGACGCGAGAGGATCTCCAGACCGTACGTTTCGGCCGCCAGTTCACTGGCGATGGCCGCCGTGCCGGGCTGCGGATCGGCCGCCAGGTCACGGGCTGCTCCGGCGGTGTCGTAATGGGCCACCGGCTCCAGCTCCAGCCGCCGCAGCGTCTGCTCGCACTGGCTGAGCGCTTGCTGGTGGGAGATGACCCGCGTCAGATCGGCCAGGGCCGTGCCCGGCGCGGCCATCAGGCAATGCTGCACGCGCAGGATGACCTCGGCCTGGATGTGGAGATCGTAGTCGACCAGCAGATCGTAAGCAGACAGCACCGTCCCGGCGAGCGAATTCTCCACCGGCAGCATGCCGTACTGGGCGTCGCCGTTTTGCAGCGCCTGGATGATGTCGAGGAAGCGGCGCGTGGGCAGCGTGGGCACGTCCGGGCCAAAATGCTGCCGGATCGCCTGTTCGGAGTAAGCGCCGTGTTCGCCCTGGAAGGCGACCGCCGGGGGGCGTGTCTCATCGTCGTTCATGATGCCCAAGTGTAGCCGAATTTCGCCGCCCCGGCCCACGTCCATCTCGCTCCGCCCCGGAAGCCAACAGGCCAACAAGACGACAGCCCCACTCTTCCCACCCAGCCCCAAGGCCCCAAGCCCGAGTTCCCACATGACAAAGATCACATGAAAGACATATCATTACTAACTATGAAAGTGACAACGGTTATTGTATAGTATGTCTGGAGAAGTGATCTCTGTTATTGCTCGTTGAGAGACGCCGACAAAACCGAATAGGCTGTGCTGGGCCAGTTTCAACGTGACGTGCCGGATGCGATCCGGCCATTGCCCGTACTTTCGTCGAAACAGCTCCGGCCGGCGCCCTGCCCTGACCGGGGCAGTCTGATGTCAGCCTTTGCTGTTGCCAACAGATTCCGAGAAGGAGATGCCCATGACTATGACCTACGCCGACAAGCCGTGGACCGCCCAATACGACCCCGGTGTGCCGATGGATATCGAGGTTCCCGACTTCGGTGCGCACCAGTTTCTGGTCGACGCGGCGGCCCAGATTCCCGACAACGTTGCCCTCGTTTTCCAGGGCCGCAATATCACTTACCGTGAACTGAATGAATTGAGCGACGCAGTGGCCGCTGGCCTGGCTGCCAACGGTTTCCGCAAGGGGGACCGGGCTGTCATCTACATGCCCAACAGCCCGCAGTTTGCGATGTCCTACTTTGGCATCCTCAAAGCCGGGGGCATCGTCATTGCCACCAACCCGCTCTACACCGAGCGCGAGCTGGAGCACCAGCTTCATGACTGCGGCGCCGAGACGGTCTTCGTCCTGAGCCGCTACTACCCGCTCCTGAAAAAGGTGCAGGCCAAAGGCAACACCGCCGTCAAGCGTGTTGTCGTCGCCAACATTAAAGAGTATTTGCCGACATTCAAGAGCGTCTTGTACGGCTTGCTCAAAGAGTCCAAGGCGGGTGACAAGGTCGACATTGCCCCTGGCGACATGAAGTTCAAGGATTTTGTGGCACTGGGAGCACGCTCGCCCAAGGCGAAAGTTGATATTTCCGGCGAGGATCTGGCATTGCTGCAGTACACAGGCGGCACCACCGGCCTTTCGAAGGGAGCCGTCGGCCTGCATCGCAGCCTCGTGGCCAACTCCTACATGGTGCGGGCCTGGGTCACTGACTGGAAGTATGGCGAAGACACGCTGCTGGGCGCCATTCCGTTCTTCCATTCGTACGGCATGATCACCGCCATGATCTTCTCGGCCTCCATTGGCGGCCGTCTGATCATCGTTCCCGATCCGCGCAACCTGGACGATCTGCTTGGCAGCATCAACACCTACAAGCCTGCTTACTTCCCCGGCGTGCCCGCCATGTATGTGGCCATCAACAACAATCCGGACGTGGCCGCGGGCAAGTATGATCTCCACTCCATCCGCGCCTGTCTCTCTGGTTCGGCTCCGCTGCTGCAGGAGACCAAGCGGCGGTTCGAAGAGCTGACCGGCGGTAAGCTGCTGGAAGGGTACGGCCTGACCGAGGCGCACGTGGCCACCCACGCCAACCCGGTGTTCGGCAAGAACCCGCCCGGCTCCATCGGCCTGCCGCTGCCCGGCATCGAGTGCAAGATCGTCGACGCCATTGACGGCGACGAGGAGACACCGGTCGGCGAGATTGGCGAGCTGATCATGAGCGGCCCGTCTATCATGCAGGGCTACTGGAACATGCCCAACGAATCGGCCAACACGCTCCGCGATGGCTGGCTCTTCACGGGCGACATCGCCCGCATGGACGAGGAAGGGTTCTTCTACATTGAAGACCGCAAGAAAGACCTGATCATCTGCGGCGGCTACAACGTTTACCCGCGCGAGGTGGAAGAGGTGCTCGTCACCCATCCGGCCGTCGTTGAGTGCAGCGTGGCCGGTGTGCCGGATGAGAAGCGCGGCGAGACGGTGATGGCCTGGGTCGTTAAGAAAGATGGCGACCCGACCACCGAAGCCGAGCTCATTGCCTGGAGCAAGGATCAGCTGGCGAAGTACAAGTATCCGCGCATCATTGAGTTCCGGACCGAGCTGCCCAAGACGACGGTCGGCAAGGTGCTGAAGCGCGAACTGACACGCGAATATCGCGAGGCGAACGCCGCCGCGGAAGCGGCCGACTAGGCAACAGCACGTATTCGTTTTCTAGCAAGGGCGGCCCGCAAGGTCGCCCTTGTTTTTTATAGGTGAACACCCTCGCGGGTGGTGTCAGGCGACGGAGCGGTTGTTGCCGCGCGAGTGCAGCTCCCAGCACAGCGTGCGCGAGCGCAGCAGGAGTTCATGCACGCGGCCGTCGAGCATAATCAACACGTGGCGTCCCTCTTCGTCCTGCCACTGGCGTCCCTGCTCCACCACCTGCCAGCGGTCATCGAGATGAATGCGTTTTACGTTGGCCTTGCCATCACGAGCAATCACTGCGTCTACTTCGATGCGCATATCGCCTCCTTTGTTTGGGTCCGTCTACTCCCCGGCGCTCCCCGGCCGGTCCGTCTGCTCTCGCCATAGCTGGGAGAGCACCCGGTACTTGCGCCACTCATAATAGGCCATATAGGCGCTAAGTTCCAGTCCGTGGCCGCCATCCCGATGGCCGCCCAGGGTGCCGAAGCGCCACCAGAAGTGGCGCAGCGGCTGCAGAACGAAGTTGTGCGGCCGTGGTCGTTCGCCCCCGGCCAACATCAGCCCGGCGTCGTAGGCGACGTAGCGCCGCTGTGTTTCGTGGAACTGCGTCCGGTCGTGGTAGTTGTAATGGATGAGCGGGTTTTCCAGATAGCCGGTGGCTCCGTCCACCTCGGCCACCTCATGCACGGGCCGGGCGTAACGCACGAAGCCGTGGCGCAGCAGCCGCAGCTGGTAGTCGGGATACCAGCCCGCGCCCAGCGTCAGGCGGCCGAAGATGTAGTTGTGGCGAGGCACAAACCAGCCGCGCTCACGGCGCTCGTCCATCACACGGCGAATTTCGGCCGCCAACTCCGGCGTCGCCCGTTCGTCGGCGTCAACAAAGAAGACCCAGTCGGCCTGCACACTGTCCAGCGCCGCGTTGCGCTGGGCGGCGTAGTTGTCGAACGGTCGCTCGTGGATCTCCGCTCCCGCTTCGCGGGCCAGCGCGACGGTGGCATCGCTGCTGAGCGAGTCGAACACCACTACCCGGTCGGCCCACGCCAGGCTCTCAATGCAGGCGGTGATATGGGCGGCTTCGTTGAGGGTGAGAATGATGGCGGTCAGCGAGGACATCGCCCGATTATTCGACGCGGTCGAGCGCCAACTGGTAGGGGGCGGGTTCGCCGAAGAACTCGCGCAGGATGATGCGCCACGTGCCGCCGCTGGGCACGACGAAATCATCCAGCTGTTCATTCTGCCCGGCTGAGTTATCGTCCACTTCGAGAACCGCAATGCCGTCGGGCGACTCCAGGATGAGGACGATGTCGCTGGACGCCTCGGCCGGTTCCACAACGAGGTCGAACACATCGCCGGCCTGGGCGCTCAGCAGCCAGGCCACCGAACTACCCGTTGGAATGGCTCCCATGACCCGGTCGCCAAATGTCACCGCTCCGGCGCTTTCTGGCGTGGCGATGGGTGCGGCGCTGAGCGCGATCTCGTACTGGCCTGCTTCGCTGTTGAAGTCGCGGATGAACAAAATGTACTGACCGTCGCGCGTCAGAATGAAGTCGAGCGCTTCCTGTTCGCCGGCGACCGTCTGATCGGCCGTGGCCACGCGGCGAATGTCGCTGTCCAGCAGCCACAGTTCAAGATCGAGGTTGGACGACAGCGGCGCGAGGCGCACCTGGATCTGGTCGCCCGCCCGTCCCTGGAAGAACCACGTATGCGCTTCCTGCTGCTGCAGTGTCTCCTGGCGCGTGTCGCCGTAGGCCAGGTCGCCGGCGTCGTAGAAGTTGGTGATGTCCGGGGCGCTCTCGTCCAGCGACAGGGTGTAGGGGCCGCCCTGGGGCGAGAAGCTGCGGATCAGGATGGCGAACTCGCCATTGGCCGTCAGGTTGAGGCCGTTGATCACTTCCGGATCGCCGCTGAACCCTTCGTCGAGCGCTGCAAGCTGCTGCCCGTCCGGCCCGTACAGTTCCAGGATGACGTCGAAGGTGGACGCTTGCGGCTCGGCTACGATGCTGACTTGCTGTCCCGCGTTGCCTTCAAAGATCCAGTACTGCTGGCCCTGCGGCTGCAGCTCGCCCTGAATGGCCTGACCGAACTCAATGTCGCCGCCGCCGCTGTACTGCGGCACGTCCGCCTGGTCCAGCGACAGGGTGTAGCGACCGGTTGCGCCGAAGAAGTCGGAGACCTCGACCACATAGACGCCCGGCTGGCCGAGGCGCAGATCGGTAATCGCCTCTCCCGCGCCCGCGTAGCCGTTGTCGACACGGGCGATCGTCTGTTGGTCCGGGCCGAACAAGGTCAGGGTCAGGTCGAGTTGGGTTTCATCCGAGCGCAGGAAGAGGCTGGTGTAACGGTTGCCGCTGGTCGTGAACGTCCAGACGTCGCTGACGCCCGGCTCCAGAACGGCCGAGACCAGGTCGCGGTCCCCTTCCAGCTCGCCGCGGACGATGAGGCCCCGGTCGCTGACGGCCGTTCCAGGTCGAATCGGGTTCGTCTGGGTGGCCTGCAAGATGGCGTCAAACTCGTCGATCAGAGCGTCCCAGCGGTCGCTGGTGGCGCTGAGCAGCAGGATGAGCGACGGCGAGGGACGGCCGTCGACCGCCGGCATCTCGAACGCCGCCACGCGCGTCCGCAGTCCGGTCAGTTCCGGAATGGACAGCCCCACCGGCCCGCCGACCAGATCGACATACGCGCCGGGCAGGCCGTTGGCCGAGACGACGCTGACCGGTTGGCCGACCACCTCCAGCGCCGGTTCGCTGGCCAGCAGCCAACTCGCCAGCTGCTCAACGGGCGACCCGCCAGGGAACGACTCCGCCAGCAGACCGGCCACATACGCCCCGTTGTCGAAAGATTTGCCCGCGAGCAGGCTTCGTCCTGTGCGCTCGGAGTCGGCCACCAACAGGAGATTGATGCCCAGCCGGTTGCCAATGGCGGGCACAGTTACCTCATCTGTCAGATTGACCCAGCCGGGTGGAACCGGCAGGGCAAGACCGGATCGTTCGTCCCCGATGGTTGACCAGGGTTCCGGCGCCAGCTCCGGTGACTCCAGATCAGTCAATGCCGTGGGCGAAGCCGGGGGCGGCATGGTGGGGACCGAGATGGTTGGCTCAACCAACACCCCCACGGTGGCGGTTACGGTGGGGGCTATAACGACCTCCGGCTCAACCGTTGTCTGACCAGGGTCCTCGGCAAAGGGCTGGCAGGCGGTTGCAGCCGTTATCAGCACTCCCAGAAGGAAGTACCGTAAGTCGCGTTTCGGCATTATTCTGGGGGATTCAGTGAGTCGTTCCAGTCCTGGCCCAGAATCACGAGGACGTCATAATCGCCCGCCGGATTCACGCCAGTACTGGCGTTCAGGGGCGGAATCTCCATCCGTTGGACAAGGAAACGGACCGTGCCGGGATGGGAGCCATAGTCGATAATCTGTGTGGCGCTGTAGGTGGACGAATCTGCATTGCCGATTTCAGTGACATTGAGGCCCTCCTGGCGAAGAATTTCCTGTGTGGTCGAAGCCAGGCCAAAAGTCGCGGTGCCATTGTAGATGGCTACCCGCGCCCCTTCGTCCTCTATCCGTGCGGGGTTGGCTTCGATTTGCGGTGTGGGCACAGCCGGCGGGGCGAATAGGTCATCCCGCAGCTGGCGAATACTGTTCATGAGGGGGATCAATACCTGCTGGCCGTCCGGTGTAGTGGATGGGTCCACGTAGTTGTAGTCGATGACCAGATTGCGAATGTTTTCAGCAGGTAGCTCGCGTGCCAGTTGGCCGAGCTGCAGCAACTGTTCCAGGCTCAGGTTGGTGTTGACATTGTCCTGGTACGACTGCCACAGTTGGGGGGCGCGAATGAGGATCTGTGGGAGCGTGTCTAGCTGTGTGGCCTGGTTGCGCAGCGCCAGCACCACCTCTTGCTGGCGAGCGGCACGATCCACATCTCCGCCCAGCGTGGAGCGGGTGCGAGCATACTTCAGCGCCGTTTGGCCATCCAGGCGGTACTGACCGGCAGCCAGGTTGAATGGATCGTAGCCATAGCACGCATCCGGATAGGTCGGGTCGCTGATCGCTTCGGGGACGTTGATCATGATGCCGCCGAGTAGATCGACGACTTCGACAAACGCCTGAAAATCAACTGTCAGGTAGTAATCGATTGGAATGCCCAGGAATCCTTCCACGGTGTCGGCTGCCAGCTGAGCGCCGCCACCGGGCAGGTCATACGCCTGGCCATTGAAGTACGCCTGGTTGATGCGGTTGCTGCCGTAGCCGGGAATGGGCACCCACAGATCGCGCGGCAGAGACAGAATGGCCGCGCTCTTCGATACCGGGTCGAGGCTGACGACCATGAGCGTGTCGCTGTGGGTGGGGCCTACTTCGTCACAGCGCAGATCAACGCCCATGAAGAGAATGTTGATCCGTTCCGTGCCTGTCCAGGGATCGATTGGCTCAGAGTTGGCCACGATTGGGAGCTCGGTGCCCCCGTCAGCGGTGACAATGGGTGCCTGGATCGGATTACTGCTGGGATCGAGCGCAGGATCGAACTCCGGCGCCTCCACCAAGCCTGGTGAGGCGGCAATGTCACGGACGGTCCGGAACAACCATACTGAACTCGCTGCGAGAAGCAGCACACCCAGCACAAGAAGAATCCCTAACGCCCACAACGGCAAACGGAGGCCGGAACTGCGACGAGGTCCCTTTGAATCAGTCGTCATGCAACATTTAGCCCTTGCGGTCCTAGCACGGGGCATTATAGCCAGCGCACTCTATTCAGGCAATTTTGCTCAGGACTCTTAATCAGACAGGAGTATCTGGTCCTGATGGGTCGGGAGGCGGGGAGTTGTGGAAGCGGCGGTAGGCGGCGTGGCGCACCTGGGCTTCGGCCAGCCAATCGGCCAGGCCGTCATCATCGCCCGCCGCCAGCAGCGCCTCCACGCGGGCCAGATCGGCCGACACAGCCTGCAAGGTCGCCAGCACAGCCGCGCGATTGGTTTGCAGGATGTCGCCCATCATGCGCGGGCTGGAGCCGGACAGCCGGGTGGTGTCCCGGAACCCGCCGGCGCTGATGGCCCACTGCTCTTCATTGGCGACCCCGCGCATGAGCGCCGCCGACAACAAATAGGGGGTGTGGCTGACGGCGGCGACGATGTCGTCGTGGGTGGCGGCGTCGAGCCAGACAGGACGGCCGCCAATGATGTCGATGAGCGCCAGCGCCGCACGCTCCATCTGCTCCGTTGTGCGCTGCGAGCGGCATAAGACAAACGTCTGGCCCTGGTACAGATCAGCAGTGGCGGCGGGCAGGCCGGACGTCTCCTTGCCGCACATCGGATGGCCGCCAATGGCGGCGAAGGCGGGCGGCAGGTCGTCCATGGCCGCGACCACCGCTTGTTTGGTGCTGCCCAGATCGAGGACGAGGCAGCCGTCCGGGCGGTGGGCGGGCAGCTGGCCCAGCAGGTCGATGATGGTGTGGACCGGCGCAGCCAGCACAACGAGATCGGCCTCGGCCACGCCTTCGCCAAAGTCATCGGTCACAGTATCGACGACTCCATCGCGCAGGGCGGCGAGGCGGGGGATAGGCTGCGGCTCCACGCCCACCAGATGGGCGACGTGGCCGCGCAGCGCCAGCGCCAGCGAACCACCCATGAGGCCCAGCCCGGCGATGCACACTCGCAGACCGCCCAATGGCGCGGCGATAGGCAAAGCTTGGTCGTCCATAGATGGATTATAGCGGCAAAGCGGTTCAGGATCGCCCCCATCCCCCGCCTGTAACGCACAACCCTCACTGAACTGAGCGCTTCGCGCAGAAACCTGCCTGGGTATCATCCCCATTTCCAACGAAACCAGGATGTAGCCGTAGGACTACAGCCATCGGAATCAGGAAATGAGCTTTGCCATCTTCTCTAGGTAATCCTCCGCAAGTTCAATTTCCTTATCCCGATCAGCATATCCGGGTGAATCGCTTTTGTGTGTTGCTTCCTGGTACCATCGAGCAACCGTTTTCGTCCACTCTTCAATTGGCGTGGGCTGAAAACCTAGATCGGCAATCGCCTTAGATATATCGAAAGTGAGTGTGCCGCGTAGCACCCAATTCTCAGCAAACGTGAAGTCAGCCTTTTCCACGACATCCAATGGAATTGGGATCACATTCGGTTGTTCTCCAAGGTAAGTGGCTACCAGTTCGACCCAATCTACCAAGCGACAGGTTTTGTCACCGGTGATAGTATAGACTTGGTTGACTGCATTTGTGCTGTCCAGAGCGAGTAGATAGCTACGTGCCAGGTCGTGACTGTACACAAACTGAACCGATTGGATGCCACCATTTATTAGCACCAGCGGGTTGCCATCAGTTAGCCGCTGGCAAAAGAATTGTAGTCGGCCGCTATTGTCTTCCGGGCCAACCACTATGTGTGGTCGAATAATCGTATAGGGCACTTGCTCTTGTTCGATAAGAGCTTTCTCTGCGGCCAGTTTTCTGATTGCGTAGCCGATCATCCCTACGGGCGTTGGTTTAGGATAAGAAGCCATCTGCGGGTGTTCTGGCAGATCATACTTAGCATCGACTTCGCGCAATGGCTGGTCAAATGGTCCGGCACCAATATATACGGCCGTCGTTGATGTCAAGATGTATCGACCAATATTGCCCTCTAATGCAGTCAAAGTATTCACCACATGATCGCGATTAAAGGCTATATTGTCTATTACGGCATCAAATCGTTTGTTAGCTAATTTGTTGACAAAATCGACTGTATCATTGCGATCGCTGGCGATGTGACTAATCTGGCTCCAAAATCCAGGGTGAGTATTGCCTCGACTGAGTACTGTCACTTCATGTCCGGCATCAAGAGCAAGTTCAACTATCTCTTTGCCAAAAAATGATGTCCCACCAATGATGAGAATTTTCATTCTTTTTCCTCCTGGTTATGATATTTGTGTCCGACAGAACTGAATGGTACGAGTATCTGCCTGGCGTTTTCAGCCGCCTTTAGAAACGATCTCTTTCGGAGATCCAATCGTAGAATATAGGCCAAGTGGATTAGAATCGCTAGCGGGATGCCAAGCTGCAACGTTCTGTTCAGTTGTCAATTGTTACCCATCCGCTGACCTGTGCTAAAATGAAGCGCAGCGTGACCCGGCGCTGCAGCAGAAGCCGGGGCACGACCGAAGACCCGCTTAGGTGTGCCTTCATGATCCCCCATTAACAGGCGAAGACCGGCCAATAAAGAGCGTGCGACCAGATTGTGACCCGGCTGGGTCGTATGCTGTTTGCTGTGGGCTGGTCAGGAGATAAACGCATGAAAAACGACTTCATCTTTCGTGGATCGGCCGCCGAGCTGGATCCGGAGCTTTCGGACCTGCTGGCGCGGGAAGACGAGCGACAGGCGAGCACGATCATTCTTGTGGCCTCAGAGAGCCAGGCGCCCGACGCTGTCAACGACGCACTGGCCAGCAGCTTCGGCAACATTTACGCTGAAGGCTACCCGCGCGAAGAGAGCCGCCGCCAGACGCAAGAAGAGATTCTGGACATTGAGGCGGAGCTGGCCCACTATCGCCGCTACGGCGACCCGCGCTACTACAAGGGCGTGGAGTATGCGGATGTGCTGGAGGCGCTGGCCCGGCGACGCGCGGCCGACCTGTTCGCCGCCAATGGCGTGTCACCCGACGACCTGTACATCAACGTTCAGCCGCTAAGCGGCGCACCCGCCAACAACGCCGTCTACACCGGCCTGCTGCAGCCGGGCGACACTATCATGGGGCTGAACCTCAACGACGGTGGCCATCTGACCCATGGCTCGCGGGCCAATCGCTCCGGCAAGGTCTACAACGCCGTACCTTATTACGTAGATGAAGAAACGGAGCTGCTCGACTACGATGCCATTGAAGCGCTGGCGCTGGAGACCAAGCCGCAGATCATCGTGGCGGGCTACTCCGCCTACCCGATGATCATCGACTGGCAGCGTTTCCGCGAGATTGCTGACAAGGTAGGGGCGTACTTCCTGGCCGACATCGCCCACATCTCCGGCCTGGTGGCGGCGGGCGTCCATCCCAGCCCTATCGGCGTGGCTGATGTCGTTTCGACGACCACCCACAAGAGCTTGTGCGGGCCGCGCGGGGCGATGCTCATGACCCACCGTGCGGACCTGGCCAAGAAGATCGACCGGGCCGTATTCCCCGGCGAGCAGGGCGGGCCACATCTGAACACCATTGCTGCGCTGGCGGTCGCGCTCCGGCTGGCCAACACCGATCAGTTCCGCGAGCTGCAGCACCGCATTGTGGCTAATGCAGAACGACTGGCCCAGCAGCTGGAACAGCACGGGCTGCGCATTGTGGCCGGCTCCTGCGAGAATCATCTGCTGCTGGTGGACACCAAGAGCGTGTCTGCCAACGGCGTCCATCTCTCGGGCGACATGGCCGCCCGCATCCTCGATTTGGCGGGCATTGTCACTAACCGGAACACGATCCCCGGCGACAAAGGCGCGTTCAACCCGACCGGCATTCGCATCGGCACAGTCTGGATCAGCCAGCTGGGCTTTGGGGAGGCCGAAGTCGACAAGCTGGCCGAAGCGATTGGGACTGTGCTCAACGGCTGCACACCGTTCACCCTTACCGGGCTGGGCGGCAAGGAACTGCTGCGGGCCAAGGTCGATTACGCGGCCCTGCAGCGCGGCCGCCAACTGGTGCGCGAGCTGCGCGGGCTGGGCGACCCGGCCCCAGTGGGCAACGCTATCTCGGTGCGCGGTGACCAGACGGTCGCCTTCCTCGACCTGGCGCTGACCAGCGATGTGGCCGCGCTGGCCGAGGGCGATTCGCAGCCCGCCCATCTGCTGGGGCCCGACATCGACAGCGCCACACGGGTGGTTCGTCTCGACGGCGACCGCTATGTGCTCCACTTCACCGATGGCGTGACTGCGCGCCGGGCGGCCGACTGGCTGGCGGCGCTGTCCACCGGCTTTGTCGAGTTGGGCGACGTTTATGCGCGGCTGCCGGGGCCGGTGGTTGTGGAGACTGCGCCGCTCGGGCTGGGTGATGTGGCCGACACGCTCGGCCGCTCCTTCACCTGGGTGGCTGACCTGGCGGCGCGTGTGGGACGGGAAGCGCCCACCATTGATGCCGCCGACGAGGCTGCCTTTGCCGCTGGCAAGCCCTATTTCGTCGGTGTCGCGCAGCGACCGGCTGCCGGCGACCCGCTGCCTTCCTTCACCTGGGAAGAGCCAGCCGACCCGCCGCTGCTGACCACCGCCCTTCACGAGACGCACGTGGCGTTGGGGGCGCGGATGGTGCCGTTTGGCGGCTATGACATGCCGGTCTGGTACACCAGCGTCAGCGAAGAGCACGCGGCTGTGCGCGAGACGGCCGGGCTGTTCGACGTCAGCCACATGGGCGTCTTCGACGTCAGCGGGCCGCACGCGGTGGCGCTGCTCAATGTCGTGACGACCAACGATGTGACGGCGCTGGATGTGGGCCAGTCCCACTACAGTTACTTCCTGCTGCCGGACGGCAGTGTGGTCGACGACCTGATGGTTTATCGTATCGGCGACGAGCGGTACATGCTGGTCGTCAACGCTTCTAATAACGACAAGGATTGGGCGTGGCTCAACGCGGTCAACGAAGGCCGGGTGATGATCGACGCCGAACGGCCATCAGCTCGCATCCAGCACCCGGCGGTGGTGCGCGACTTGCGCGACCCGCAGCACGGGGCGGACGGGCGGGTGGATATCGCCCTGCAAGGGCCGCGCTCGACCGACATCATGCTGGCGCTGGCAGGTGACGATGCGGCGCTGAAGGCGGCCATCAAGCGGCTGCCCTGGACGGGTGTGATGATGGCCGAGGTCGGCGGCTTCGACCTGATCATCTCCCGCACCGGCTACACCGGCGAGCGGGTGGCGTATGAACTGTTCATCCACCCCGACCGCAGCGTCGATCTGTGGAACGCGTTGCTGGCGGCGGGTGAGGCGTTCGACCTCAAGCCGTGTGGCCTCGCCGCCCGCGACAGCACCCGCACTGAAGCGGGCCTGCCGTTGTACGGGCATGAGTTGGCCGGGCCGTTTGCTCTCAATCCGGCCGACGCCGGGTTCGGTAGCTACGTGAAGGTCTGGAAGCCGTTCTTCGTGGGGCGGGATGCGTTCCTGGCCCATGAGGTAGGGCGCGACCGGGTAGTGGTGCGTTTCCGCATGAACGACAAGGGTGTGCGCCGTCCGGAGACGGGCGACCCGCTGCTGGATCGGCGCGGCAAGGTCGTCGGTCATGTCACCAGCTGCGCCATTGATGAGGAAGGCTACCTGCTGGGCCAGGGCGTGCTGCCGCTGTCGCTCAGCGAGCCGGAGACGCCGCTGCTGGTCTACCAGCTGGGTGGCGGGCAGCGGTCGATCAAGGTGCCCGACAGCATCGCCACCGGCAGCCGCCTGCCGTCGCCGGATGCGGCCACGGTGCTGACCCGCTTCCCGGGGCGCAAGAAGCGGTAGGTTTGGGTCTGCGAAAGATCTGACAGGGTTTGGAATCCATCAGACCATGATGCCGATACCGGCTGAAACCTGTCAGGTCTCACCTTCACCTTGTTGGTGGGTCCGTCAGGTTTGACACCCTATCACCTAAGGTGTAGGATCACGACTTACCACAACTGAGGAGTAAGCGATGCGTCGCGAAGTGTTAACCTGGTCTGATGTCGACAAGCTCATCGACTACCTGGTACCGCAAATTCGGGGCCGGTTTGATTCGATGGTCATCATAACACGGGGCGGTATTGTCCCTGGCGGCATGCTGGCCGAAGCGCTTGATATCACCTATATCCTGACAGCTTCAGTCCGTTTTCCGGCCGACTTCCCCGGCTTGCAGACGCCGGAGCAAATCAAGTACGCTATTCCGGAGTTCATCCAGTTTCCAGACGATGACCTGCTGGAAGGGCGGCGCGTCCTGGTCGTTGATGATGTCTGGACCAAAGGGCGCAACAGTCTAACGGTTGCCAACCGGATCGACTCGGCAGGCGGCACGCCGGAGCTGTGTGTGCTCCACTACAAACCGTCCTACTCGCTCTATCCCGGCCATTCGCCGACCTACTATGCGGCCGTCACCGACGCCTACATCATCTATCCCTGGGAGCTGGATCGCGGTCCGGAAGCGCTCGGCACCTGGAACTAGTCGAAACAGGCGGGGATTAGGCCCGCGTTATAGATACGCATTTTGACGGGGGCGGCGTTGACCGCCCCTCACCCATCTGTTAACATGTTGGAGCTAGGATGATGTGCTCACCGGACCGGTGACTACTGGGTCCCTGGCGGCAGAAGCCGTCGAACCGTGTCAGGTCCGGAAGGAAGCAGCACTAAGACGAACCTTCTGGGTGCCCAGGATCACCTGGTCAGTCATCGGTCCCGTGGGCACATCTCCTAGCCGCAACCCTCATGTTCAGACTGCGCCCGCTGCCCCTTCCTGATATTCCGTTCCAACGTTCCCTGGTCTGCCTCGTCACCTGTGTGATGCTGGCGCTGTCGGCTGCCTGCGGCGCTGCCGGCGCGCCGGCGATCACCATCATCGACGATGATGTCCCGGTTGAACTGACCGGCCAGTTCGACACCGTTGGCCAGGCGCTGGTGGCGGCGGGCATGACCCTCAATCCTGGCGACGTCGTTCTGCCCGATCCGTCCGCGCCTCTGGACGGCGGCTTGCCCATCGTCATCGACCGCTCCCGGCCGGTACAGCTGTTGACGGCCGCCGGCGAACAGGCGCTCTGGACGCAGGCTAAGACCGTGGGTGCGTTTCTGGACGAGGCAGGCGTCTCGCTCAACGCGGGCGAGCGCGTTCTGGCCGACAACGTAGAGGTGGCGGTCGAAGCGCTCTACGACCATCCCCTGCCGGCCCAGGTCATCATCGACCCGTACAAGACCGTGTCGCTGGTGGTCGATGGCCAGCCGCAGGCGCTGCGCACAGCGGCCGTCTCTGTGGCCGGGGCGCTGGCCGAAGCGGGTGTGGTGGCCGGTCCCTACGACACGATCGATCCCGCACCCGACGCCGCGCTGGCTTCCGGGATGGTCATCCGCCTGGAGCGGGCCGCCCCTTACCGCGTCATCGTAGACGGCAAGACCCGTGACGTGGGCAGCGGTTACGACCGGGTGGCCGACATTCTGGCGGATGCGGGCGTGGCACTGGTCGGGCTGGATCGGGTGCAGCCGGCCGAAGATACGACCGTCCGGCCCGGCGACACCATTCAGGTCATTCGCGTGACGGAAACGTTTGAGTCGGTGGACGAATCGATTGCCTACGACACCGTCTACCAGGCCGACGAGACGATGCCGCTGGACACCCAGGCGGTAGCCAGCACCGGCAGCCCCGGCGTGCTGCGCCGCCAGACGCGGGTGGTGTGGGAAGATGGCGTCGAAGTGGCCCGCCAGCCAGCCGGGGAGTGGGTGGCGGCGTCGCCGGTCAATGACGTGATCAACTATGGCACGCAGATCGCCGTGCAGACGATGGACACGCCCAACGGCCCGATCGAGTATTGGCGCGTGGTCAACATGCGCGTCACATCCTACACGCCCAGCAGCGCGGGCAAAGCGCCGGGCGAGCCGGGCTACGGCATCACCGCCAGCGGCCGTCAGGCGGGCATCGGCGTGGTGGCGGTCGACCCGCGCGTGATCCCGTTCCGCTCCAACGTCTACGTGCCCGGCTACGGCGTGGCCTTCGCCGGCGACACCGGCGGCGGTGTGAAGGGCCGCTTCATCGACCTCGGCTACAGCGACGACAACTACCAGCACTGGAGCGGCTTCGTCGATGTCTACTACCTGACCCCCGTGCCGGCAGCCGATAAGATACGGTATATCCTGCCGTAGGCGATCATGTTCAACACCTGCATCCAGTGCGGCGCCTACCACGCCGACAAAACGATTGACCCTGGCGGGCCAACGGCTGTCTGCCCCGCGTGCGGCCATGCCTACCCGTTTCGCCAATTCCCTCTCTTGCTCATCGGCGGGGCGAGCGGCGCGGGGAAGTCGGCCGTTCTCCATGCCCTGATCGGCCGTGTCGACGATGTGGTGCTGCTGGAGAGCGACATCCTCTGGCGGCTGTCGTTCGACACCCCCGACGATGACTACCGCGACTTCTTCGAGACGTGGCTGCGGCTGGCCAAGAACATCGGGCAGTCGGGCCGCCCGGCGGCCATCTTCGGGGCCGGATTCGTCGTGCCCGGCAATAGTGAGTCGTGCGTAGAGCGTCGCTACTTTTCGGCCGTCAGCTATCTGGCGCTGGTGGCTGATGAGGCGGTGCTGACCCAACGGCTGCAAGCGCGCCCGGCCTGGCGCGAGAGCGGCGGCGAGGCGTTTATCGAGAGCCAGCTCGCCTTCAACCGCTGGCTGCTTGCCTACGACGACACGCCGCCCCTCACCCGGTTGGACACCAGCGTCGCTCCGGTGGCGGAAACGGCCGTCGCGGTTGTCGCATGGATTCGCCTGATGCTGGCCCGCAATATGTCGCACGTGTGAACAAAGCGCCCATCTCCGCTATACTGGCTTCCGGTCCACCCCAGACGGCCGCCGGAACCGCCATGCATCCCAAACAACTCCTGGAACAAGCGGGTCTCGAACCCAAAAAGAGCCTCGGTCAGAACTTTCTGTTCGACGACGGCCTGCTGGCGCGCATCACGGACTCGGCCGAACTGACCGAGGCCGACGCGGTGCTGGAGGTCGGGCCGGGGCTGGGGGCGCTGACTCGACATCTGGCGACGGCCGCCGGGCACGTGGTCGCCGTCGAGTTGGACCAGCGGTTGCTGCCTACCCTGGAGGAGCAGTTGGCCGGACTGGGCAACGTGGATCTCGTCCACGCCGACATTCTCAATCTGGACCCGGCCGACTGGTTTGAGGAACCATATGTTGTCGTGGCCAACGTCCCCTACTACATCACCGGCGCGATCCTGCGCCACCTGCTGAGCAGCCAGCCAACGCCGCGCCGCCTGGTAATGACGGTGCAGAAGGAAGTGGCAGACCGGCTGACGGCCGTCCCGCCCAGGATGAGCTTGCTGGCGATCAGCGTGCAATATTATGGCGCGGTCAAGAAGATCGCCACGGTGAAGGCAGGCGCGTTCTGGCCTCGCCCGGATGTCGATTCGGCCATTATCCTGATCGACATTGACCCGGCCCGGCAGCAGGAAACGGCCGCCGAGGAAGAGGCGTTCTTTCGCGTCGTACGCGCCGGGTTCAGCCAGAAGCGCAAGCAGCTCAAGAATAACCTGAAGTCGCTGGGCCAGTCGCCGGAGGATCTGGAGGCAGCGCTGGAAACGGCGGGGGTGGACGGCCGTCGCCGGGCGGAGACGCTGACGGTGGCGGAGTGGCGGGGGTTGGTGGCGGCGTTACATTAACCCCGTTCGCACCCAACGGCCGTCCGCACTATAATCAACGATTGCGGTGTTGGTGCGACGCGCCGCGCGTCTGCCAACCGGAAACCGCAGGACACACAACACGATATGGCAAGCACATTCGATCAACTTGAGAAAGTCGTCGCCCGCTACGACGAAATTGAAAAGCAGATGGCCGATCCGGACGTGTACAACGATCACGTTCGCACGACGGAGCTGGCCCAGGAACGGACGGAACTGACGCCGATTGTCGAGGCGTACCAGACGTATGTCCGGCTCAGCGATGAGTTGGATGAGGCGCGCGAGCTGCGCGACAACGAAGACGACGCCGACATGGCCGAGCTGGCGGCCGAAGAAGTTTCCGGTCTGGAAGCGGAGCTGGAGGCGCTGGAAAGCCGCCTGCGCACGCTGCTCATCCCCAAAGACCCGCGCGACGACCGCAACGTCTTCATTGAGATCCGGGCCGGGACGGGCGGCGACGAGGCTGGTATTTTCGCCGGCGATCTGCTGCGGATGTACGCACGCTATGCCGAAGCCCGGCGCTGGAAGACGGAGATCGTCGACGAGAACAACACCGGCGTCGGTGGCTACAAGGAAGTGACGCTGGCGGTGAAGGGCAAGGGAGCGTATTCACGCCTGAAGTACGAGAGCGGCGTCCACCGCGTGCAGCGCGTGCCCCAGACCGAGTCGCAGGGCCGCATCCACACCAGTGCCGCGACGGTGGCGGTCATTCCCGAACTGGACGACGTGGAAGTCAATCTGGACGAGAAGGATCTGACCATCACGGCCGAGTTTTCGTCCGGCCCCGGTGGCCAGCACATGCAGAAAAACGCGACGGCCGCCCGCGTCATCCACAAGCCATCGGGCATTATGGTCAAGATCCAGTCGGAGCGCAGCCTGACCCAGAACAAGCGGCTGGCGATGGCCATTATCCAGGCCCGGCTGGAGGAAGCGGAACAGGAGAAGCAGAGCGCCGCCATTGCCGCCGACCGCAAGTCGCAGGTGGGCAGCGGCGACCGCAGCGAGAAGATTCGCACCTACAACTACCCGCAATCCCGTGTGACCGACCATCGCATTGGGTTCAGCAGCCACAACCTGCCGGTGGTGATGGATGGCGATCTGGACGCGTTCATCGACGCCCTGGCGCTGGCTGACGAAGCGGAGAAGCTGGCCGCCGCCACCGATATTGAGTAGACGGAGACCCCCCATGAGCGACCTGACCTACCAGCCCAAGGGGCTGTACTTTGAGCAGTTTGATATTGGCCTGACGCTGCGGACGGCCGGTCGCACGATCACCGAGGCCGACATCGTGACGTTCGCCGGGCTGTCGGGCGACTACAACCAGATTCACACCAATGCTGAGTACGCCGCCGCCGACACCTTCGGCCAGCGCGTGGCCCACGGCCTGCTGGTGCAGTCGATCGCCACCGGGCTGGCCGTCCAGTCGGGCGTCATCGAAGGGACGGTGCTGGCCTTCCGCGAACTGGAGTGCAAGTTCAGCCTGCCGGTCTACATCGGTGACACGATTCATGTAGAACTGGAGATCGTCGCCACCAAAGCGTTCCCCCGTCTGAAGGGCGGCAACGTGACCATGAAGTACGCTGTCGTCAACCAGAAGGGTGAGGCAGTCCAGCGCGGCAACTGGCTGATGCTGGTCAAGAGCCGCCCCGCTGCCTAGCGGGAACTTTTCCACCGCGCCGGACGTCTTACAGGTCGTATGGCTGACGAACAAGAAACCCACGACGACGCGCCCGAAGAAGAGGGCGCCGACCAACACACTCCGGCGGACAAGCCGTACACCAAAAGGCCGTCCTCTCCTGACGATCCGGCGACGATTTCACTCCTGGATCTGATGGGGGAGATCGACCCGGACGCGCCGCAAGACGACACGCCACAGACGGGCGAGCTGCCGCCATTGGTCAGCCCCGGCTCGGCCCAACGGCCGCCGTCCCGCCCGCCGCAAGCGCCGCTGAGCGCGGATGATCCGACGCCGACCGTCCGGCCCTCGCCTGACGAATTCCCGACGCCGACAGGGACCATGCGGCCGCCGGCCGGCTCGACGCCGCCTCCGCCCTTGCCGACCCAGCCGCCCAAGCGCGAGCAGGCGGCCCAGTTCGAGCCCCCTTCCACCATCCCGCCGGAACTTGATTCCGAGGCGACGGTGGTGCGGCCCGACGTTGCTTTTCCCGGCTACATGGGCACAACGGCCCAGCCGCAGCCCCAGCCCGCCGCGCCCCAGCCACCGCCGCCATCGCGCCCGCCACAGCCGGTACGGGAGACACCGCGCATGGGACCGCCGTCCACGCCGCCGGTCGTCACCAGCCCCGGCCGTTCCGGTGGCGGTTCCTGCCTGCTGCGTGTGATCGTCGTCGGGTTTATTGCCACGATTGTGCTGGGTTTGCTGGCCGCGTCCGGGGCAACGATTGCGTATAGTCTAATCGCCCGTGATTTGCCGGTGGCGTCGGAGCTGCGCAACCGGGCCAGCAGCTTCGAGACGGCTCGTATTTATGACCGCGAAGGGCAGCTGCTCTACGCGCTGGCCGACCCGAACGCGGGCAATCGCTCTTATGTGACGCTGGAGCAGATTTCGCCGCTGCTGATTGAGGCGACTATTGCCACCGAGGACGCCCGCTTCTATGAGAACCCCGGCTTCGATCCGATCGGCATCGGCCGGGCAGTCATCGGAGCGGTGCAGGAACGGGAGCTGGGCGCGGCGGGCGGCGCCAGCACCATTACGCAGCAGTTGGTCCGCGCTCTCCTACTGGATGAGGACGAGCGGGCGGACGTCACCGTGCGCCGCAAAGTTCGCGAAATCATCCTCGCCGCCGAGATTGCCCGCACCTATACGAAAGAAGAAATCCTCGAACTGTACCTGAACGAGATTTACTACGGCAACGTGGCCTATGGCATCGAAGCGGCGTCGCAGACCTACTTTGGCAAGCCGGCTTCGGAATTGACGCTTTCAGAAGCATCGCTGCTGGCCGGGCTGCCACAGGCGCCTGCGCTGTGGGACCCGTACACCGCGCCGGAGACGGCCGTTGGCCGCCAGAGCGAAGTGCTGGGCCTGATGGTCTCCGAAGGGTACGTCACGCTGCCGGAAGCGCAGGCGGCACTCGATGAGATGGCCGGGCGTGTCTACCAGTTGGAGCCGCCCAGCACTACCATTCGCCACCCGCACTTCTCGCTGGCTGTCTTGCAGCAGGCCGAAGAGCTGCTCGGCGCACAGTCGATCTATCGCGGCGGGTTGAGCATCCGCACCACGCTCGATCCCAACGCCCAACGGCTGGCGGAAGAGACGATTGCTGCGGCGCGCCCGGCCATCAACGCCGGCGGAGCCAACAACGCGGCCATGGTCGTCACCCGACCGGAGACTGGCGAAATTATGGCCATGGTCGGCAGCGTCGATTACAACGATGAGGCGATCAGCGGGCAGGTCAACATGACCCTGGCCCCACGCCAGCCTGGCTCGTCGATCAAGCCGCTGGTTTACATGTCCTCCTTCGAACGGGGCTGGACGCCGGCTACGCTGTTGTGGGATGTGGAGACCGAGTTCCCCAACGGCCCGAACCCGGCCTATGTGCCCAAGAATTACGACAACGAGTTCCATGGCCCGCTGCTCATCCGGCCGTCATTGGGTAACTCCTACAACATCCCGGCTGTGAAGGCGTTGGAGTATGTGGGCGTCTGCGAGTTCATCTTCAACGTGCAGAAGGTCGGCATGAGCAGCTTGCAGGACGACGGCTGCGCCGAACTGGGGCAGCCGCGCAACTACGGTCTGTCGCTGGCGCTCGGCGGCGGGGAAGTGCCGCCGCTGCAGATGGCGGGCGCGTTCGGGGCGCTGGCCAACCAGGGCCGCTACAACGCCCCCTACGCCATTCAGCGCATTGAGAACCGGCAGGGCGAGGTGCTTTACGAGCAGCTCCCGGCCGACCCGATTGCCTCGCAGGTCGTGCGTCCTGAACACGCCTATCTGTTGACCAACATTATGGGCGACAACAACGCCCGGCAGCCGGAGTTTGGCTTCAACAATCCGCTCATCATCCCCGGCTATCAGGTAGCGGCCAAGACGGGTACTTCTGGCAGCACCGCCAACGATGTGCGCGACGCCTGGACGATTGGCTACGCGCCCAATGCGCTGACGGCCGTCTGGGTGGGCAACACCGACAACGAGCCGATTGGCCCCAACCAGTCGGGTACGCAGTTGGCGGCCCCGATCTGGAACCAGTTTATGACCCAGTATCTGGCCACGCTGCCGGCGCTGGAGTTCCTGCGGCCGCCGGGCGTGGTCGAAAGTACCGTCTGCGCCGACTCCGGCGCGCAGCCGGGGCCGGGCTGCCGGCAGACCACGACCGAACTGTTTGCCGGGGACCAGCCGCCGCTCGACAGCAGTTTTGACTTTCTGACTGTGGCCCAGGTCGATCTCTGGACCGGACTGCTGGCCAACGCCAGCTGCGGCGAAGCGACTTATGAGGCGTCGTTCGCCGAGATTCAGGTGAACGGCCGTCCCGAAGTGCTGGAGCGGGAGCGCCGTCTGGCCCAGCAGTGGATCGAGACGACGGCCGCCGGGCAGGCATGGGCCGCCCAGCGCGGCATCAGCCTGCCGCTGACGCTGCCGCCCACGCAAGAGTGCGACGCCAACACGCCGCGACCGCGGGCCGACATCACCCGGCCCGGCGGCAACGAAGAGTTGCTGAACGAGATCGAAATCTGGGGTACGGCCAATGGGCCGAACTATACCGGCTATCAGGTGGAGTTTGGGCTGGGCGAGAATCCGGGCGGCTGGGGACTGATCCAGGATCGTCGCTCGGAAGCGGTGCAGGACGGCGTGCTGGCCCGCTGGGACACGACGACCATCGACTACAGCGGCCCGGTGACCATTCGGCTGATCGTCTTTGGCCCGGACAATCCCTTTACGCCGGAGTTCGACCCGGTGACGGCCGAAGACCGGGTGGTGGTGCGCGTGACGCAGCCAACTCCGACACCGACGGCCACACCGACCGAAACGCCGACGGCCACGCCGACGACCACACCCACAGCGACGCCAACCATCACGGCCACGCCGCTGCCGTCCGTCACCCCGACGCCGACGATAGAGGTGCCGCCGACGCTGCCGCCGCCCGACGCCACCCCGACGGCGACGCCGATCATCTTCGACCCGCTGGCCACGCCGACACCGGGCACGCCTTACCCGTAAGCTTGATCAGGCGTTGGTCGACATCACATTGACCAACGCCTGCGCCAACACTCGCGTCGGGTCAATGAGCGGTAAGCCACCCAGCGACCGCTCAGGGAAAGCTAGCGGCAGCTCTGTGCAGCCCAGCACTACCGCCTCTGCACCGCTTTCTTGTAGAGCGACGATCGCCGTCACTAAATCCTCCCGCGCCTTCACGGACGGCCGCCCCGTCGCCTTAATGCCGTACGCACGATCATAGATCGCCGGGTGGACCAGCGCCGCTTGCAGCGCTGGTTCCGGCTCGATCACTTCAAAGTTAAGCGGCTCCAGGATACCCGGATACAGCCTTACCTGAATCGTACCGTCGGTGGCCAGCAGGCCGATACGCCGGACGCCCGGATACGCCCGCCGCAGATGGCCGCCCACTTCCCGGATCATGTGCAGCAGGCGCGGCGGCCGTTCCAACTTCGCCAGTCCGCGCTCCACCACGCCGAAGATCGGTGCGGCGTGGGCGGTGTTGCAGGGGATGCCGATCACTGTCGCCCCCATCTCGGCCAGCAGGGTCGCCTGTGCCAGCAGCGGCTCGCCGGGGTTGGCGGCCGTTTCGCCCAGCAGATACGCCGTCCGGTCGGGAATGTCGCCTGGCCAGGAGACCGACACGACAGGCAGATGCGCCTGGTCGGTCGTGGCGGCCGTTTCTTCCAGGATCTTGCGCTGCAAATCCAGCCCGGCATACGGGCCGACGCCGCCGACAACACCAATGACGGGGTGATCCGGCGAGGGTGAGTGCTCGTTCATACGTTCGCTGCTCCCATGTCAACTTGATTAACTGCCTGCCCGTCATGGAGCGTACAGGAACATTAATACCTTGGGCAAATCCCCGTGCATAAGCGGACAGGGCTGGTATCCTTTCTACAGTGGCACGCGCAAGACACGTGCGAAGGACCCGGCGATCATCATGCAATCCACCCAGTTTGCCCAGACTCTCATCCAGCAACCAGCCGTAGAGGCGACGGTAGAGCGGCTGCCGACCAACGATCTATGTTTGCACTGGTTGCCACAGGCGAATCGCGTCACCATCTACGGTGGCCGTTCGCCCGACGCCATCGACCGGGCCAAGCTGCTGGCTGCTGTCGACGCCTCCATCGACCACGAGGTGCGTCTCTCCGGTCTGGACCCCGCTGTTCGATTCTACTTCGAGCTGGTCTTCGACGGCGGCCCGGCAGACGGCCGAACGCTCGGCGTCGCCGAGCGCGTTCTGCCATTGGCCGGCGGCGTCAACTTCCGCGACGTGGGCGGCTATCCGACTCGCGACGGCCGCACCGTGCGCTGGGGACAGCTGTACCGCTCTGGCTCGCTGGCCGACCTGACGGACGCGGACCTGGTCTATCTGGAGCAGCTTGACCTCAAGACCGTCTGCGATCTGCGCACGCCGGAGGAGATGGAGGCCCATCCCGATCGGCTGCCTGCCGGTGTGGATCTGTGGCCGCTCTCTATGGAGGCCCAGGTTAGCCGGCTGCGGCAGTCGTGGGTCTTGTTCCGCAAGCGCAATCGGCTGCAAGAAGTATTGCAGGAAGCGTATACGCAGCTAATTCTGGGTCAGAACGGTCGTTACTTTGGTGACCTGTTCAGGCGGTTGGCCCAGCCCGACAGCCTGCCGGCGGTCGTCCATTGCACGGCGGGCAAGGACCGCACGGGCGTCTCGGTTGCCTTGCTGCTGGCGGCGCTGGGCGTGGAAGATGAGATTATCGTAGCGGACTATTCGCTGAGCAATGCGGTCTACGATATTCTGGCCACGCGCATGGCCCCCGACATGCGGCGGCTGTTCTCGCTGGGGTTCGACGAACGGCAGCTTAGCGCCTTCCTGCTGGCTGAGCCGCAGACGATGCAGGCCACGCTGGCCCATGTTCGAGGCCGGTACGGGTCGGTACGGGAGTACCTGCTGCGGATGGGCGGCGTGACAGCCGAAACGATTGAGCAGGTGAAGGCCAATCTGCTAAACTAGACGTGGCTTGCTTGGTCACTGATGAGTCCGGCTGCAGCAGGTTGCCGTATGCAGGCGTCCTTGCTATCTTTTGGTCGGGGTAACAGACTGGAGATGGCCTGGCAGGCCCGCCCATATCCATTCCTTTGTTCGATGCCCCAACCGTCTTTTACAGACCAGGCGCAGAAGGTCGGCTGCACAGGCCGGCCACATGTTACGAACCGACACATGCATCAATTGACCGGGACTGATTGGCGAAGCGGCAGACGAACGGCGACGACCATCGTCTGGCTGCTGCTCGTCGTGTTCCTGGCGGCCTGCGGCGGGACGGCCGAACCGACCACCGACGCTGCCAACACCCAGATCGCGCTCGGGGAACAGGTCTACCAGGCCAGCTGCGCCGAATGCCACGGGGCCAATCTGGAAGGCGAAGCGGACTGGAAGCTCCCGGCGGCCGACGGCGGGTTCCGCGCCCCGCCCCACGACGAGACAGGCCACACCTGGCACCACGGGGACGCCTACCTGATCGAATCGATCCGGCTGGGCGGGACGCGCCTCACCCCCGAGATCGGCATCAGCAACATGCCTGCCTATGATACGGTCCTGACCGAAGCGGAGATCGCCGCTGTCCTGGCCTACATCAAGAGCACCTGGCCCCCCGACATCCGGGCCGCGCAGGAAGCCCGCCAATGAGCGCCTTATCTGCATCACGGCGTTGGGCTGCCTTGCTGCTCCTGCTCCTGGTCGCTTTGGGGTTGGCTGCCTGCGGGGCGGGACAGACGGCCGAAACGGAAGTGCTGCCCGCCCCGGAAGGCCCGGCGCTGCTCTTCTTCTACACCGACGGTTGACCGCCCTGACAGGCGATGACGCCCATCGTGAATGGGCTAGAGCAAGCGTTTTTGGGTCGGGCTGCGGTCGTCCGGCTGAACGCGGCCGATCCGGAGCACATCCAGCTTCAGGAGCGCTATCTCGTGCGTGGCCATCCCTCGTTTGTCATCCTCGACGCCGGCGGTGAGGCGGTGCAGACGTTTGTGGGCTCGCAGCCGGCCGAAACCCTGTCGGCCGCTCTGGAAGCGGTCGCTGACGTACCCTGATCGCCGTGGCCCCGGCATGCCGATGCTGTCTTCCTCCGCTATCACAAAGACCGGATTGGCATCCGGACGTTGCGGCCATTTCTATTGACCTGTTCCCCGAACAAACCGATAATGGCGGCCTATGAACCGCCCACCCTTTCGTAAAGTGATGATTGCCAACCGGGGCGAAATCGCCCTGCGTTTGCTGCGGGCCTGCCAGGAGCTGGGCATCCGCACCGTAATCCCCTACTCGGATGTCGATGAGCACGCGGTCTGGGTGCGGGCAGCCGATGAACGGCACCCACTCCACGGTACGACGGCCGCCGACACCTACCTGAACCAGGAGAAACTGCTGACCATCGCCCACAACGCGGGCGTGCAGGCGATCCACCCCGGCTACGGCTTCCTGAGCGAGAACGCCAGCTTTGCCGAAGCGTGTGCCCGGCGGAACATCGTCTTCGTTGGGCCGTCACCAGAGGCGATGCGCTCGATGGGCAGCAAGGCGTCGGCCCGGCGGCTGGCCGAAGAGGCAGGCGTGCCGGTCGTCCCCGGCGTGGACGGCGCGGGGCTGTCGGACGCGGAGCTGCAAGCGGCGGCGGCCGAGATTGGCTACCCGGTGCTGATTAAGGCCAGCGCGGGCGGCGGTGGTAAGGGGATGCGCGTGGTCTGGTCGGCCGCGGAGATGGTTGACGGTCTGCAGGCGGCGCGACGCGAGTCGCTGTCGGCCTTTGGCGACGACCATGTTTTGCTGGAGAAGTATTTCACCGAGATCCACCACGTGGAGATTCAACTCATCGGCGACCAGCATGGCAATCTGCTCCATCTGTTCGAGCGCGAATGCTCGATCCAGCGCCGCCACCAGAAGATCATTGAGGAAAGCCCGGCCCCGGTCATCACCGACGAGACGACCCGGCGGGCCATTGCTGAGTCGGCCGTTCGGTTGGGCCAGGCAGCGGGCTACACCAACGCGGGCACGGTCGAGTTTATTGCCGACGCCGGTGGCAACTTCTACTTTCTGGAGATGAACACCCGCCTGCAGGTGGAGCATCCGGTCAGCGAGATGGTGACGGGGTTTGACCTGGCCACGTGGCAGCTGCGGGTGGCGGCGGGCGAGCCGCTGCCGGTCGCGCAGGGCCACATTGAGCAGCGCGGCCACGCCATCGAGTGCCGCATCTACGCCGAAGACCCGGCCACCGGCTTTCTGCCTTCCACCGGCGACATTGCCTTCTACCGGCGGCCGTCCGCCCCCGGTCTGCGCGTCGACGACGGCATTGAGAGCGGCTCGGTCGTCTCCCCCTACTACGACCCGATGCTGGCCAAGGTGATCACCTGGGGGCGCGACCGGGACGAGGCGATCCGCAAGATGCAGCGGGCGCTGGCGGAGATGATCGTCCTGGGCGTGACGACCAACATCGCCTACCTGCGGGACATTCTGGCGCACCCGGCGTACTGGACAGGCGACACCAGCACCCGCTTTCTCGACGCCCATTTCGCCGATTGGCCGCCGCCCCAGGACGTTTCGGACGATGAATGGATTGCTGCGGCCGTCTTTGAGATGGTGCAGGGCAGCAGCGCCGCGCGCGGCCCGGCAGCGGCGACAGCCGATGAACCCTTCGATCCGTGGACGGCCGTACCCGGTTGGCGCAACGTCAACCCGTCCTGAACGGGGTAATAACCACCGGTCGCCAGGCGTGGCCGGCAGAGGAGTCAACCATGAAAAAGAATGAATTGGGTCGAATCTGGCGAGTGACGATCGGTTTGTTATTGATGGCGCTGACTTTGTTTGCTGCGCCCGTGCTGGCCCAGCAGCGGGACGACCCGGAGAACATCCCGGCGCCCGACAGCGTGACCATTGCCGGCAGTTTCCAGCCGGAGGTCGGCTGCTCTGGTACGTGGAACACGACCTGCCCGGAGTCGGTGCTGGCCTTTGACGAAGCCAACGACATCTGGCTGGGCACCTTTGATCTGCCTGCCGGCGACTTTGAGTACAAGGCGGCCCTCAACGAAACGTGGGACGACAACTACGGCCTGAACGCCGAGTATTACGGGGCCAACATTCCGATGAGCGTGCCGGAAGACGGCCCTGTCACCTTCTGGTATCACCACAACACGCGCTGGGTCGGCGACAGCGTCAACAGCGTGCTGGCGGCCGTCGTGGGCGACTTCCAGCAGGAGTTGGGCTGCGCGGCCGACAACGCGGCCGATTGCCTACTTGGCCTATTGGTCGATCCGGATGGCGACGGCCGTCATACGTTTATCACCGCCGACATCCCGCCAGGGGAGTACGCGGCCCAGGTGGCCCACAACCAGAGCGGCGACGAGCTGTTCGGATCCGGGGGCGAGCCGGTGCCGTTTACGGCCGAAGCCGATATGGCGGTGGTCTTCCTCTATGACCCGGCGGCCAATACGCTGGAGGTCAGCAGCGGCGATCTGGCGCTGTTGTCCAGCGGCGGCGGCGCGGCGGCGCAGGAAGGGCTGCCCGCGCCTGCGCTGGCCACCCAGCCAGACCTCGTCGTGGTTCCCGGCACGATCCAGTCGGTCCTCGGCTGTGAAGGCGACTGGCTGCCGGAGTGCGAAGCGACGGCCCTGGTCTTCGACGAAGAGGACGGCTTGTGGGCCAACACCTTCACCATTCCGGCGGGTGAGTACGAATACAAGGCGGCCATCAATGGCACGTGGGACGTCAACTTTGGTCTGGGCGCGGAGCAAGGCGGGGGCAATATTCCCCTGGTGCTTGAGGAAGAGCAGGATGTGACCTTCCTGTTCTCGACCCAGACCGGCTGGGTGACCGACAGCGTCAACAGCCAGATTGCCAACGTCCCCGGCGACTTCCAGAGCGAGCTGGGCTGCCCCGGCGACTGGGCGCCCGACTGCCTGCGTTCGTGGCTGCAGGACCCGGATGGCGACGGCGTGATGGTCTTCCAGACCGAGTCGATTCCGGCCGGCGTCTATGAGGCGAAAGTGGCGGTTGGTCAGAGCTGGGCCGAGAACTACGGCGAGGGCGGCGACCTGGACGGGGCCAACATCCCGTTTGAGGTGCCCGCCGATGGCACGCTGGTCACCTTCGCCTGGGACAGTGGGAGCAAGATTATGAACATTGGCGTCGGGGCCGGAGAAGGCCCGGCAGGCAACATCCGCGAGCAGCGGGCGCACTGGGTCTCGCAAGACACGATCGCCTGGGACGTGGAGCCGAACGCGGACAGCACCTACCGGCTGCATTACAGCCCGACCGGCGGCGGTCTCTCGCTGTCGTTCGACGGCATCAGCGGCGGCGAGGTGCTGATGTTGGCCCATGATCCGGCAGGCCTGCCGGATGACGTGGTCGCCAAGTTCCCCCATCTGGCCAACTTCGCCGCCTTCACCCTCGCGCCGGACGATGTGCGCACCGGGCGACTGGCCCTGAAGGGACAGGTGGCTGTCTCCGCCAGCGACGAGCTGGGGGCGCTGACCGACGCATCCGGGCTGCAAATCCCCGGCGTGCTCGATGACTGGTACAGCTACGACGGGCCGCTGGGCGTGACCTGGGAAGATGGTGTGCCCACCTTGCGCGTCTGGGCGCCGACCGCCCAGCGGGTGCGGCTGCTGCGCTACGCCGACGCCGACCCCGCCACCGAGCCGGAAGCGACGATCATGCGCGTTGACCCCGACACCGGTGTCTGGTCGATCACCGGCGAACCGGGCTGGGACCGCTCCTTCTACGAGTACGAAGTGCGCGTGTTTGCCCCCAGCACCGGTGCGGTGGAGACCAACGTCGTCACTGACCCGTACTCCTTCAGCCTGTCGCAAAACAGCGACCGCAGCCAGATCGTCAATCTGGACGACGCCGACCTGAAACCGGCTGGGTGGGATGAGCTGGCCAAGCCGGAACTGGCCGCGCCGGAGGATTCAGTTATCTACGAACTCCACGTCCGCGACTTCAGCATCTACGACGAGACGGTGTCGGAGGAACTGCGCGGGACGTACAGCGCGTTTACCGACGGAGAGCGACGGTGTGGCGCATCTGGCGGGGCTGGCCGAGGCGGGCGTCACCCATCTCCATCTGCTGCCCAGCTTCGACATTGCCACCATCAACGAGAACGCGGCCGAGCGGGTGGAGCCGGACCGCGAGGAGTTGGCCGGCTTCCCGCCCGACTCCGACGAACAGCAGGCGATCATCAGCGCCATCCGCGACCAGGACGGCTTCAACTGGGGCTACGACCCGCTCCATTACACCGTCCCCGAAGGCAGCTACAGCACCGACCCCGACGGCGTGGCCCGCATTCTGGAGTACCGCCAGATGGTCCAGGCGCTCAATGAGATGGGCCTGCGCGTCGTCAGCGATGTCGTCTACAACCACACCAATGCGGCGGGCCAGGCGGACAACTCCGTGCTGGACCGGATCGTGCCCGGCTACTACCACCGGCTGACCAGCAACGGCCGCGTCCAGACCTCCACCTGCTGCCAGAACACCGCCACCGAGCACACCATGATGCGTAAGCTGATGGTCGACTCGGTGCAGACGTGGGCGGAGCAGTACAAGATCGACGGCTTCCGCTTCGACCTGATGGGCCACCACATGAAGGATGACATGCTGGCGGTGCAGGCGGCGCTGAACGAGATTGACCCGACCATCTACGTCTACGGCGAGGGCTGGGACTTTGGCGAAGTGGCGGGCAACATCCGCGGCGTCAACGCCACCCAGGCCAACATGGCCGGCACCGGCATCGGCGTCTTCAACGACCGGCTGCGCGACGCTGTGCGCGGCGGCAGCCCGTTCGGCGGGCAGCAGGAGCAAGGGTTCGCCACCGGCCTCTACACCGACCCGAACGAGGTGGAGCAGCGGCCGCAGGACGCCCAGCTGGCCACGCTGCTGCACTTCGACCGACCTGACCCGCGTCGGGCTGGCGGGCAATCTGGCGGCCTACACCTTCACCGGCGCGACCGGCGACATGATCACCGGCGCGGATGTCGACTACAACGGCTCGCCCGCCGGCTACACGGCCGATCCGCAGGAGAATATCGTCTACGTCTCCAAGCATGACAACGAAACGCTGTTCGACGCGGTGCAGTACAAAGCGCCGCTCAGCCGCACGATGGACGAGCGGGTGCGGATGCAGAACCTGGGCAGCAGCATCGTCATGTTCAGCCAGGGCGTGCCCTTCTACCAGGCGGGCGACGACCTGCTGCGCTCCAAGTCGCTCGACCGCAACAGCTACAACTCCGGCGACTGGTACAACGCCATCGACTGGAGCGGCCAGGTGACCAACTGGGGCCGCGGCCTGCCCCCGGCAAGCGACAACGAAAGCATGTGGCCCGTGATGGGCCCGCTGCTGGCCAACCCCGACCTCGTGCCGGAGCCGGCCCACATCGCCGCCGCGGCCGCCCACTTCCGCGAGATCGCCCAGATCCGGGCCAGCTCGCCGCTGTTCCGGCTGCAAACGGCCGAGGATGTGCAGGCCCGGCTGGCCTTCCACAACACCGGGCCCGGACCAGATCCCCGGCGTCGATCGTCATGAGCCTGTCCGATCTGGAGGGCGAGAACCTCGACCCGAATGCGGCGCTGATCGTCATGCTCTTCAACGGCCGCCCGGAGGAACTGGCTTTCACCGAAACGGGCCTGGTCGACCTGCCGCTGGAACTGCACCCGGTGCTGGCCAATTCGGCCGATCCGGTGGTGCAGACGGCTCCCGTTCGACCCGGCCAGCGCCACGTTCACGGTGCCCGCCTACACGACGGCCGTCTTTGTGCTGCGCGAGCGATGCGGTCGAGGAGCTGCCCGCGGCTGAGCAAGCCGCAGCCGAAGCGGGCGAGCCGACTGGCGCAGAGGACGAGAGCGCGGTGGATGAAGCGGCCGTCGCCGCTGCTGCCGCTGCTGCCGCCGCGCCGAATCTGAAGCCGAAGCGGCCGTCGGGGTGGAAGCAGAAACCGAGGCGGGAGATGCGGCCGTCGACGTGCCCAGCCGCACCGTCGAGCCGCGCCCCGAACCGAGTTCGGCCGCGACGACGGCGCTGGCGCTGCTGCTAGGGCTGTTTGTGTTTGGGACGGTTGTGTGGTTGGTCAGTGCGGTGACGGCCGATCGGCGGGAGGATGAGACGGAGTTGTAGGGTCGGAACTGTTGGTGGAGTCACGTAATCGAGTGGAGCGGGTTGCGTCTCGCTATGGGCATAGCCAGTCTTAAGTGCATGGGTATGCAATTCTACCAGATCAAGCTGTCAACTACTTAACACAAACAGTTGGACCAATTTTTGCGGCAGGTCAGGGTAGGTCACTCTGTAGCTACTTGACAAATCCTTGGTAGGTGTATATACTCCTATTTGTGCTTGAAGAAGCGAGAATTGATCCAACAGAAGTTTCACCTGCAGCTTGTGTGGCCAATAACCTGCGCATGATTACTCGAACGATTGTGCAGGCTTACGAGGATGCGCTGCGGCCGATTGGCATCACCATCTCCCAATTCTCGACGCTCGGCACACTTAACCAAACCGGGCCAGTATCGATTGTGAAATTGGCCGAAGTAATGGAGCTGGATCGTACCACCTTGGCGCGCAATTTAGGGTTGCTGGAGAGGGATGGTTTGGTTCAAATAAACAAAGATCCTGAAGATGGACGAGTCAGAGTGGTGAATCTTACTGAGCAAGGGGGAGCAGCCCTCGAACGCGCCACACCATATTGGATTGAGGTGCAACAGCGCTTCGTAGCGGGTCTAGGGGTGTCTGATCTGAATCATCTGATGCAGACATTCGACCATATCAGAGAGTTAGCCAAAGCGGAATAGACGCTCTTTTTTTGAAGTGATGAGTGTATATACACATATAAGGAGATAAATCGTGAATAACCAAGCAAACAACAAACTGAAATCAAACTATGGTCGCTGGGCTGTAGTCACAGGTGCCTCGTCTGGGATCGGTCGCGGAAGCGCCATTCGCCTGGCAGAAGCTGGCCTGGACCTTGTCTTGGTCGCTCGTGGGAACGATGCGCTAGAGCAACTCGCAGGTGAGATCGGGGACCGCTACGGTGCGCAGTCCCTGATTGTGCGAGCCGATCTGTCTAGTGAAGAAGGGCTCGACGCTGTCCGACGAGCTGCCAAGGATCTGGACGTTGGGTTGCTCTTCGCCGCAGCGGGCTACGGCACAACAGGATCCTTCCTCGATAGCCCTATTGAACAAGAGCTAAACATGCTCAATCTCAATATACGGGCCGTATTGGAGCTGAGTTGGTACTTTGGCCGACGCTTTGCTGAACGCGGTCGCGGCGGCATCGTGCTGATCAGCTCTATTGTTGGCTTTCAGGGAATGCCCAACTCGGCCAATTATGCGGCAACGAAGGCCTATGTGCAGTCACTAGGTGAGGCCTTGAATATCGAATTAGCTCCCCATGGGGTTGACGTACTCACTTCCGCACCCGGCCCAACGAACTCAGGTTTTGCTGAACGTGCAGGACAGCATATGAGTGCTGCCCTCGAAGCCTCTCTCGTCGCAGAGAAAACACTAGAGGCGCTTGGGAAGAGGGCAACCGTATTACCAGGGTCCCTGTCCAAGCTGCTAGTCTATCCGCTGGCTGTGCTGCCTCGCCAACTGCGCGTGAGGATCATGGGCCAGGTCATGCATGGCATGATCAAGCATCGCCTGACAGATTCCCAGTTTGCAAAGGCGTAGGTACACAAATGGATCTTGCATACGACTACTCGATTATCACTGAGATCATCGTTGTGTTCACCTGGGCTACTCCCGCCTGGTACATGTATGGGCGAGATTGCACAATTCCTCCTGGCACAAATCCGAATGTCACCGATGTTCAGGCTCGGATTACATAGCTATTCCCCAACGGCGAAACAGGCCTGACCTCCCCGACAATATGTGCCATCCTTGATGTTAGTCCTGGAGCCAGTTAGTGTGGTGACGAAAATACGTTAAGCTGTTCCCAACACAAATTGGGCCAGTCGTGAGTCGTACAATAGCACTCGTCACCTCAAATACCGCTCAAACCACCCCACCATATGCTCCAGCCGCGCAATGCGCCTATCCGTACGGCCGCCGCGCGACAAGCCGTGCGACTCGCCGGGCAGCAGGAGCAACTCCGTATCGATGCCGCGCCGCCGCAGGGCGACGAACACCTGCTCGCCCTGCTCCTGGTCGCAGCGCTGGTCCATTTCGCTGTGGATGACCAGCGTCGGCGTGGTGGCGTTGCCGATGTAGGCTGATCGGTGACTGGCTCCAGGCGTGGTCGATGTCGTCCCACGGCGCGGGCGTGCCGGCCAGATTCTCCAGCCCCCAGCTCAGGTCGCTGCTGCCGTAGAAGCTGGTGAAGTTGCTGACCACGCGCTGGGCGACGGCCGCCTTGAAGCGGTCGCTGCGGCCGATGATCAGCGTCGTCATGTAGCCGCCGTAGCTGCCGCCGGTGACGCCCATGCGCTCGGTGTCGATGTAGGGCTGCGCGGCCATATAGTCGGCCCAGGCCATCACATCGTCGTAGTCGACCGACCCCCACTGGCCGAAGATCGACTTGGCGTGTTCCTCGCCATACCCCTGCCCGCCGCGTGGATTGGACCAGTAGACGACGTAGCCGTGGGCGGCCAGATAGGCAAACTCGTGGGAGTAGAGATAGCCGTACTGCATCTGCGGCCCGCCGTGGATTTGCAGGATGGACGGGTACTGCTTGCTCCGGGTCGAAGCCGGGCGGCTTGAGGATCCAGCCGTGCAGCTTGTAGCCGTCGGCCGCTTCGAACCACACCTCTTCCAGTTGTCCCGTCTCCAGCTCGGCCAGCAGTTCGATGTTGAGGTTGGAAATGAGGCGAGCGCTGCCGGGATCGCCCAGCTCGCGGACCATCACCTGGCCGGGATCGTCCAGCGTCGTCCAGCCATAGGCCAGCCGCTCGCCCGCGTCGTCGAGGCTGAAGCTGCTCAGCACGCCCGGCTCGTCGATCACCTTCGTCATCTGCGGCTCGTCGCTGAAGGCGTCGAACGCCGCGATCCCCTGCTTGCCGTGGCGGGTGAACAGGGCGTAGAGCGTCTGGCCGTCGGGCGACCAGACGGGAGGCAGCATCGGTAGATTGCTGAAGTCGCCGGTGGTGGCCCCGCCAGATGCAGGTCGAAGCCCGCGTCCAGCTGCCGGGTGGCGTCCGCGCTGCCGCCGTCCAGCGGCGTGATGTAGAGCGAGGCGTTCTGGTACCACAGGCCGGGATTGACGCGGCCGATGTAGGCCACGTGACGGCCGTCGGGGGAGAGAGCAATGGCGAACTTGCGGCCGGGCCGGGCCGCCACCTGCGTCATCTCGCCGCCCTCGCGCCGGGATGGTGTAGATCTCCACCGCGTCCCAGTCGAGGTCGGGCTTCTCGCTGCGGTTGGAGGTGAAGACGATGCGCTGGCCGTCGGGGGTCCAGTGCGGCTCCGTCTCGTTCCGGTCGCCTTCGGTCAGCTGGGTGGCCTCTCCGGTGGCGGCGTCGACCGTCCAGATATGGAACTTCTCTTCCGGCAGATAGCCCATGCCGTCGAACTTGTAGTCCAGGTTCGTAATGTGCCGGTAGGGAATACCGAGCTTCTTCTTTTGCTCGTCCTTTTCCCGCTCCAGCTCGGCCGCGTCTTTCTGCCGGAACTGGCAGACAAACTGCGTGCCGTCCGGCGACCATTCGAAGGCGGCGATACGACCCTTGAGCATCGTCACCGGCCGGGCTTCGCCGCCGTCGACGTGGATGACGTAGAGCTGTGACTGCTCCTCGCTGCCTCGGTTGCTCAGGAAAGCGATCTGCGTGCCGTCGGGCGACCAGCGCGGCTGGCTGTCACTTTGCTTGCCGTAGGTGAACTGGCGCAGGCGGCTCCCATCGGCGGCCGCCAGCCAGAGATTGGTGTGTTTTTTCTCCGTCTCCCGCTCCACGCGCTGGACGCCGAAGACGACCTGGCGGCCGTCGGGCGAAATCTGCGGCTCGGTCAACAGTTCGTAGCGATAGAGATCATCGGCCTGGATCGGCCGTTTTTCAGTGCTCATGGGTGCGCTCCTGTGGGTTCGTTAGTGTGGCCCGTAAGATACCACGAACGGGCAGGGGCGTCATGAAAGGCGGCCCGCCCGGTTGCTCAGCGGCAGTTAAGAATTGGCGTATGGCGCTTGATTCTCAGCCGGAATCGGCTAAAATTTAACCAGGGTTAACTTTGAAGATAACCTTTGCATAATCCGGGTTGAACATGTGCGCATTGTCACGCAGGAGAGGTGCCGAACGTCACTAGGAGATGCGGCCCGTCTTGCTTACCATTGAACAAGATGCAGAAAATTATTCGGTCATCGCCTGACGCGACGGCCGCCAACCAACCATGACCAACGACGACCTGCAGCAACGCCTTGATACCGCCGCAGCCGAGGACCAGAGTTGCCTGGAGCTGCTCGATGAAGTGGCCGATGGCAAGGACGGCATTGTCCAGGTCGAACTGGACACCGCCAATGAAACGCTCGCCTTCAGCTATGATCCGGCACGGGTGTCGGACGATACGATCATTCATCTGGCCGAGGTCGTCGCGCCGACGCTGCAAGACCGCTGGCAGCGCTGCACGATGCGGCTGGACAAGCGCGGCGGTCGGGCGTGCGAGTCGTGCGCCCTGGCGCTGGAGCGCGAGGTCGGCCAGCTGCCCGGCGTTCGGCGGGCCACAGCCAGCTTTGCCGGCGGCGTCATGGCCGTCCATTACGATGACGGGCTCATCTCTCTGGCCGACATCCACGAACAGGTGACGCGCTACGGTGTGGGCGTGCGGCCGTCGGCGGCCGTCCTGCCTGCGCCGGAAGAAGCGGTCGCGCCGCCTTCCGACTGGGACCGGCTGCGCGAATGGCTCACGCCGCAGAAACTCCAGGCGATCTTTACCGTCGTTACCTTCGTGACCATGATGAGCGCCTGGCTGCTGGAGCGGTCGGCCCTGCTGCTGCCGGGCTGGCTGGTGCCGGGGCTGTACGTCATTGCCTACGTTGCCGGCGGCTGGTTTGGCGTCAAGGGCGGCCTCGAATCGCTCAAGGCCCGGACGATCGACGTCGATCTGCTGATGGTCCTGGCGGCGCTGGGCGCGGCGTTTGTCGGCCAGCCGTTTGAAGGGGCGATGCTGCTGTTCCTTTTCTCTCTGTCCAACACGCTCCAGGATTTCGCACTTGACCGCACGCGCAACGCCATCCGTTCGCTGATGGAGCTGCGACCGGATGAGGCCACGATCTACCGCGGCGACCGGCTGGTGACTGTGGGTATCGAGCAAGTGGTGGTGGGCGACCGGATGCTGGTTAAGCCCGGCGACCGCATCGCCCTCGACGGGGTGGTTCGCAGCGGCGAAGGCAGCGTCGACCAGGCGGCGATCACCGGCGAGTCGATGCCGGTGCAGAAGCAAGTCGGCGACACCGTCTTTGCCGGCACGATCAACAAGGACGGTAGTCTGGAGATCGGCGTCACCAAGCTGGCGCAGGATTCGACCATCGCCCGGCTGATCACGATGGTGGAAGAAGCGCAGAGCGAGCAGGCCCCCACCCAACGCTTCATCGACCGCTTTGAGCAGTATTACGCCATCGGCGTGCTGGTGCTGACCGGGCTGGTCATCGTTGTGCCGCCGCTGCTGTTCGGCGAGGCGCTCAGCACCTCGTTCTACACGGCCATGACGGTTATGGTCGCCGCGTCGCCGTGCGCCATCGTCATCAGCACCCCGGCTACCGTGCTGTCGGCCATCGGCAACGGTGCACGCCGTGGCGTGCTGTTCAAGGGCGGCGTTTACGTCGAGAATGCGGCTACCATCAAGGTCATCGCCTTCGACAAGACCGGCACGCTGACCATCGGCGAACCGCGTGTGACTGACATTCAGCTGCTCGACGCGCCCGTGCGCCGAGGCGGATGTCTCCTGCGAGGACGAGCTGTTGGCGCTGGCGGCGGCCGTCGAAGCGCGGTCAGAGCACCCGCTGGCCCAGGCCGTGGTGCGGGCGGCCAACGAACGTGGCCTGACCGTCGCTGACGTGGCGCGAGTTTGCCTCCACCTCCGGCCTCGGCGTGCGGGCGACCATCAAGGACGGCCCCGCCGCCGGTCGTGTTTTGGTCGTGGGCAACCAGCGCTACTTCGCCGAGTTCGAGACCGATGACATGGTGGAGGTCGCGCAGCAGCTGCGGGCACTGGAGGCCGAGGGCAAGACGAGTGTGTTGGTGGCCGAGGTGCTGGACGTCGAAACGGTGCGCTTCCTGGCCATCATCGCCTTTGCCGATGTGCTGCGTGAAGACGCCCCGGCGGTCATCCAGGAGCTGCGCGAGGCGGGCATTGAGCGCATCGTCATGCTGACCGGCGACAACCATCTGGTGGGCGAGCGCATCGGGGCGATGGCCGGTGTGGATGAGGTCTACGCCGATCTGATGCCCGGCGACAAGGTCGATGCCGTGCGCGACATTCAGGCCAAGTATGGTCCGGTGGCGATGGTCGGCGACGGCGTCAACGACGCTCCGGCGCTGGCGGCGGCCGAGATCGGCATGGCGATGGGCGCGGCCGGCACCGACGTGGCCCTGGAGACGGCCGACATCGTGCTGATGGCCGACGACCTGAAGAACATTCCCTACGTCATCCGCCTGAGCCACAAAACCCGGCGCACCCTCATCGTCAATCTGACCTTTGCCCTGGCGATGATCGCCCTGATGCTGGCAGCCATCTTCTTCCGCGACCTGCCCCTCCCGGCGGCCGTCATCGGGCACGAAGGCGGGACGGTGCTGGTGTCGCTGAATGGGCTGCGGTTGTTGGGGTATAAGGATAAGTAAGGCGCTTTGCCAAATCGCGCTGCGCAGCGGCCGTCATCGGGCACGAAGGTGGGACGGTGCTGGTTTCGCTGGATGGGCTGCGGCTGCTGACGTATTCGAAACGAGCGGGTTCGGCTGGCCCTGATCTTGCAAGTCAGGATATGATTGCGGAGAATCGACCAGGACTCAGCGGCAACCACCTTCAAAAAATGAGGAGAACAGATGGATCAGCGTGAGGCAGAGCCTTCCAGGGCTGATCGATGGCTGCATGTGCTACGGCGTCTTGGCGCTTACGGTATTGATATCGCTCTGGTGTTTGCCATCTATGCCGTGGTCCAGTCTCTCCTCTTCCCGATTGTTCAGGAGCGCTATCCAGCAGTCACACAGAGTGGGTGGGCGTTGGAGCTGTATGTCGTACTGACCATTTCGCTGCCGGTCTGGTTCTACTTCATCATCAGTGAACGGTCACAACAGCAGGCTACAGTGGGCAAGCGCCTATTGGGCCTCAAGGTGATAGGCGCCTCCTTGGCCGCAGTCACAACGGGTCGAATTGTCCTTCGCACGTTTGGCAAGCTGCTGCCCTGGGAGTTAGCTCACTTCGCCAACAATGTGCCCACGAATCCGTGGCTTGATCCGGAGACCGTGTTTTCGCCCTGGCGTCTGATCGCTATTGGTCTGGTTTACGTGCTGATAATCGTCTACCTCATCTCGGTCATACGCCGGCCTGAGCAATGTGTCTATGATCGCCTGGCGCAAACGGTCGTTGTTCCGACCAGCGGGTGATCCGGGTTGCGGTCTTCCTTCCTGCGTCAGGCTCTCGCCCGCTGGCGGGCGCTGCGGTCCCCTTGATCACGCCCGCTCGTACCCAGTAAGCGCAACCTGCACCGCGGAGCTGTTAACGCGCCGGTAGAAGCTGAGCAACCGCTGCTTCCCAAAGACATGACATTTGTCACTACAACAACGGCCGTCTCCCCGTTACAATAGCACCAGCTAATTAACGAATTAGATGAGGCGAAATGATGGATGGCACAGTTAATCCGCTGCTGGCGCTTGGTGTGGGGCTTGGGCTGGCGGCCGTTGTGGCCCTGCTCTTCTGGCCGCGGCGCGGCCTGCTTGCCCGCTGGCGAAAGGCGCAGCGCATGAGTGACCACGTTCGCCATGAGGACGCGCTGAAGCAGATCTACAAGCTGGAGATGAAGGGCCAGCCGGTGACGCTGGCGGCCGTCGCCGGGGCGATCCAGACCAGCCAGAACGAGACGGCCGCCCTGCTGCAGGAGATGGAAGACGCGGGATTGCTGCGCTATGAGGCGGCCGTCCCGGCGTTGACGCCACGGGGTCGTGAGGCGGCGCTCCACATCATTCGCGCCCACCGACTGTGGGAAACGTACCTTGCTGAGGAGACGGGCTTTGACGAGGCGGATTGGCACGCGCTGGCCGAGGCGCAGGAGCACGGGCTGAGCGACGCCGATTTGCGGGAACTTGCGGCCCGGCTCAGCTTTCCTGCCTATGACCCGCACGGCGATCCCATTCCCGCGCCGGGCGGTACGCTGGTCGACCACGGCGGCGTGCCGCTGGCTACCCTCGACAGGGACACACCCGCTCGCATCGTGCATCTGGAGGATGAGCCGGAAACGGTCTACGCCCAGCTGGTGGCCGAGAGGCTGGCGCCTGGTATGCCGGTGCGGTTGACCAGCGTCTCGGCCGAGCGGGTGCGCTTCTGGGCCAATGGGGACGAGCATGTGCTCGCTCCGGTGGTGGCGGCCAATGTCTTTGTCCGTCCGGCGCCGGTGCTGGAGGTCGCCCCACCGCCCCACACCCGGCCGCTGACCAGTCTGGCGCTGGGCGAATCGGCCGAAGTGGTCGGCCCTCGCCCCCGGCCTGCGCGGGCAGGAGCGGCGGCGCCTGCTCGACCTGGGCCTGCTGCCGGGCACGCGGGTGACGGCCGAACTGCGCAGCCCCAGCGGCGACCCGACCGCCTATCGCGTGCGCGGGGCCACTATTGCCCTGCGCTCGCGAACAGGCCAGTCTGATCCGCGTGCAGTCCCTTGCCACGGAGAAGTGACGAGACTGATGAGTGATAGACCGACTCCGCACCCCGCCGGCGGCGCCGCCTGCGAGACGTGCCCCATGCACAATGCGGGCGTCCTGCAGCGCCTTGGCGTGGACATGACCGACTTCGATTACGTGGTCGCCCTGGCGGGCAATCCGAACACCGGCAAGAGCACCGTCTTCAACGCGCTGACCGGCCTGCGCCAGCACACCGGCAACTGGCCGGGCAAGACGGTCGCCCGGGCCGAAGGCGGCTTCAGCTACGGCGACCAGCGCTACAAGCTGGTCGATCTGCCGGGCACCTACTCGCTGCTCTCCACCAGCTACGACGAGGAGGTTGCCCGCGACTTCATCCTGTTCGGCCAGCCCGACGTGACCGTCATCGTCGTCGACGCCACCCGGCTGGAGCGCAACCTCAACCTGGCGCTGCAGGTGCTGGAGATCACCGACCGGGCGGTGGTCTGCCTGAACCTGATGGACGAGGCCCAGCGGCACAGGGCTGCAGGTCGACGACCGGCGACTGGCCCGCGATCTGGGCGTGCCGGTTGTGCCCACGAGCGCCCGGCAGGGCGAGGGGCTGGACGAGCTGCTGGCGGCCGTCGCCGATGTGGCCACCGGCCGAACGGTGTGCAAGCCGTACCGCGATCAAGTCGCAGTCGCCGCGCCATGCAGCAGGCGGTCGACGAGCTGGTGACCGCAGATTGAAGCCGCTTTCCCCGACCTGCCCAACGCCCGCTGGGTCGCCCTGCGGCTGCTCGACGGCGACGAAGCGATTGTCGAGGCGGTGCGCAGCGGCGAACTGGGCGAGCTGAGCCAGCGGCGTGCCGGAACGAGCCGAGTCCGGCGATGATCGATGCCACTGGAGCCTGCCTGATGAGCACGACCACCGCGCTCGCCGATCGACATTGCTGCAGACGGCCGAAAGCCTGCGCTGGGAAGTCGGCCGCAACTTCCACGAGCAGTTGATGGAAGACGATCTACACCGAAGCCGCCCAGCTGGCCGACCGGGCCGTCACCCGCGACGGGCGAACAGCCGCGCTTCGACCTGGACCGCACGATCGACCGGTGGTGACCAGCCGCGTCTGGGGCTTCCCGCTGATGATCCTGCTGTTCGCCGTGGTCTTCTGGATCACCATCGCCGGGGCCAACATCCCGTCGCAGCTGGCTGGCCGACATCCTGATCGACACGATCTATCCGTTGCTGAACGAGACTGGCCGCCGCCATCGGCATGCCCTGGTGGCTGGCCGGCCTGCTGATCGACGGCATGTACCTGGCGACGGCCTGGGTGGTCAGCGTCATGCTGCCGCCGATGGCGATCTTCTTCCCGCTGTTCACGCTGCTGGAGGATTTCGGCTATCTGCCGCGCGTGGCCTTCAACCTCGACAACGCTCTTCAAGAAGTGCGGGGGCGCACGGCAAGCAGGCGCTGAGCATGATGATGGGCTTCGGCTGCAACGCGGCCGGCGTCGTCGCCACGCGGGTCATCGACAGCCCGCGCGAGCGGCTGATCGCCATCATCACCAACAACTTCGCGCTCTGCAACGGCCGCTGGCCGACGCAGATCCTGATCGCCACGATCTTCATCGGCGCGCTGGTGCCGGCCTGCCTGGCGCGGCCTCGTCGTCGGCGCTGGCGGTGGTGGGCATCGCCCTGCTGGGCGTCCTGCTGACCTTCGTCGTCTCCTGGGTGCTCTCGCGGACCGTGCTGCGCGGCGAAGTCTCCACCTTCAGCCTGGAGCTGCCGCCCTACCGCCCGCCGCGCATCTGGCAGACGCTCTACACCTCGCTGATCGACCGGACGATGTTCGTGCTGTGGCGGGCCATTGTCTTCGCCCTGCCCGCCGGGGCGGTCATCTGGCTGATCGCCAACGTCACCATCGGCGGCATCAGCATCGCCGAGTACATGATCAACTTCCTCGACCCGCTCGGGCCTGCTCATCGGGCTGAACGGCGTCATCCTGGTGGCCTACATCGTCGCCATCCCGGCCAACGAGATCGTCATCCCCACCATCCTGATGCTGACCGTGCTGATGACCGGCGTGACCGGCGTCGGGCAGCGGCGCGGGCGTGATGTTCGAGCTGGACTCCAACGCCGCCACGCTGCGGCGTGCTGCGACGCGGGCGGCTGGACGCTGCTGACGGCCGTCAACCTGATGCTCTTCAGCCTGATCCACAACCCCTGCTCGACGACGATCTACACGATCTACAAGGAGACGGGCAGCAGCAAGTGGACGGCCGTCGCCGCGCTGCTGCCGCTGGCGCTGGGGTTTGTCGTCACCTTCGTGGTGGCGCAGGTCTGGCGGTTGGTGGCGCAGGGCGGCTAACCGGCGGTTGGTGGCGTGGCGTGGCAGGAAACGTCAAGAAGGCGTTCTGGATGAACGACTCGTTCAAGAGTCTTGAGAGATACCGACATCTCAGATATACTGTCGGCACCTATGGCAAGGCGAAAAATGATTGATATTGATGACCTGCAACCGATTCAATATATTACCGATGCTTCCGGAGCGCGCAGCGGCGTCATCTTGTCGCTGGAACAGTTCGCCAAACTGCTTGAAGACCTGGCCGATCTCGCCATCCTCTCTGAGCGTCGCGATGAAGAGACCTTGTCTCACGATGACCTATTGGCCGAGCTGAAACAAGATGGGCTCTTATCGCGCTAGTTGGAAGCGCTCCGCAGCGAAAGAGCTGAAGAAACTCCCTCAGGCGACCCTCTTGCGGATTCTCGAATCTGTCGAATCGTTAGTGACTGATCCCCGGCCGCCTGGCTGCCGCAAACTAACTGGATCCGAACACACGTACCGCTTTCGTGTTGGTGATTATCGCGTTCTTTATACGATCGAGGATGATCTGTTGCTCGTAGAGATCGTTCGAGTTGGTCACCGGCGAATCGTATACCGCTAGCAAGAGCGCTGGGGGCCGGGCCACGGGATGAGCCTTCTGGCTCGAGCGTCAACGACCAACGAGTGGCGGCCGTCGCCATGCTGCTGCCGCTGGCGCTGGGGTTCGCGGTGACGTTTGTGGTGGCGCAGGTGTGGTGGCTCCTAAGCTAAGCGTCCACGACAAACGACTGGCGCCATTCTGCCGAAGCAGCTGCTGATCTCTATTCTCCTAGTGGTAGCAAGTCCATACCAAGAATCTCGCGCGGTATTGTGACCTGTCTGACCTCTGACAGACGGCGGTGCACACCCTGATCAACTTCTGGCTGGACTGTCGCATTGTAAAGAAACGATTGATTGTCTATGAAGACAGCGTGCGGGTGTGTCAAGTACTTGTTGTCAATCGGTGTCTCGTTGTCGAGGGGATGATTGCCCTTGACGACGGTATAGCAACTGTAGCCTGCGGCTGTGCGGAACCACAGGAGTAGTCTGTCATAGTCCACCCGTCTTGTCTCAGCGGGTGTCACTTCGACGATATGACTGTCCTGCACGAGGAACAGTCGATTGGGCGACATCGTTATGTGCTCCGGTTCTGAGAACAGAAAGTCGTCGCCTTCCTCATGGGATGGCCACCACTGCTTAAAGTACTGGTGGTCGGTCGCAACCGCAATGTCCGGCAAATATCCGGCAGGCAGCGTGTCGATGAACCCCTTGCCATGTGGGTAATCGGCCAGAATTACCTGAGCGTCATCGATGCCTACAAACGACGTGGCCGAAATGAATGAGTGATGCCCTATGGCTCGATCTCTCTGGGTTACCGAGTTAGGGCCGGGTAAATTGAAGTGGAAGATGTGTGGCCTGTTGGCGTTCATGGAAAAATCGAAGTAGACCACTCTGGATGGTGCGTAGTCGGCTGCTGAGTTTGCCGCGACGCTACCGTACAGATCGCCCGCATAGTTGTCCAGCGCCACAATGTTTTCATTCCACGGATTGATCATCAGATGGGCAATCGCGACATCATGGGAGGCGTCCTCTGCTGGACCTCTGGGATCATGGATCGGCAAGTCGCGTTCGTCCAGCAACAGTTGTGCCTTGCGCTTGTCTTTCCCACGGCTAGAGAATCGAGGTCGTTTCTTCAGATTCAGGGCGTAAAGGCGGGAACCTCTTGGCTCGCCCTCTTTCCCATTACGCAAATCGGTTGTTGCGAAGAGCAGTCGTTCCCTGCTGTGATCGTACACGGTACCCCATCCAGACAGATGGGTTTGTTGCCCGCCGATCTGTTGTAGGGGCACATTGCAGCGCCGAGGCAATGCACCGAGACTGACGAAGTAATTGGAGGCTTGGCTAGGCCCGCTGATCGCTCCGGCATCCCAGACGAACCTGCCGGATAGAGAATCGCGGAGCAGCTTGCGAGCATTGATGGCAATGAGCCACGCGCACAAGGGGTCTTGTACGTAAACACGGCTTGACTTGCGCGATCTGTAACTTGAGTGCGACAGACAATAGAGTATCCCGCGATCGGTGTCAATGGCGCTGAGGTCTAGTCCCTGGTTCGTCAACTTGAAATCGGTCAACTGAACAGCGGTAATCGACTGGTGGTCGACGGGATTGACCGCGAATGCCCATAGGCCAGCTCGTGTATTAGCGATGACAAACTGCCAGGTGACCCCCCTATTCACAACATCTATATGGTTGCGTGTGTTCTGGTCGTAATAGCGAATAAAGCTGCTGAACTGCGTATTGAGTGCAGTTGGGGTTAGGGTGTCTGTGTAAAAGTCGAAATCTTGGCCCAAACTGCCAATGAGATCGCCACCCGATGCGCTAAGCTTATGCGCGGGGGCAGGCAGATCCATGCGCCTGCCAATGTTGGGTCCAAAGTACTCGTCAATGATATTTCGTGACGAGTTACTTCCTGTCGGAGATGTTAGTTGCGCCTCATCGAGAGAAGAGGCTGTCAAATCAGCGGCATGCAGCTCATCCTTGAAGGAAATGGCAAGCCCTGCCCAGGCCGCCGCTACTGCAGCCTGTCTAAGAAATTGTCTTCTACTGATTAGCAGATGATCGGAGGGCGTACTGGGTCTATCTAGCCCGCTACTCTTTCGTCGACGGTCCACCACGCACCTTGCCCTTGACAGCGGGCGTTACAGAACGGGCAAGCGGCTGCGTCCCTACATTTGTCCAGCGACCGGCTCCCCATATCTGCCGCCAAACTGCCATCGAAACGATGATAGACACAGGTTACCATAGACAGGCTTGCGTTCATAGTGACAGATGTCATGTGTGGCCATCTGTCACTAGGTGAACCGACTTATCTTTGCAGAGGAGCAATCTTCAGCCCCTACGGATACCCCAAATACGGCACAATCACCCGGAACAGCGAGAACAACGCCAGCGGCACCAGCAGCAACGCCAGCCCGGCGGGGACCAGATAGCCGGCGTTCGGCCAGCGGCGCTCGAGCGGGGCCAGCCAGACACCCAGCCCCAGCGACAGTCCCAGCCCAATCGGCACCAGCGCCGGGAAGAGATAGCGGCCCTGGTGCTGGACGAAGGTCAGGTTGTAGCCCGCATGCAGCGCGGCCGTCAGCGTCGTCATGCTCAGCAGGGCGATCAGCGACAGGCCCATGCCCGGCCCCAGCGAGACGCGCCCGCCGCGCCGCCGCTGCCACCACGCCAGCCCCGCCACGACCAACCCCGCCAGCGCCGCCAGCGACAGCAGCCGCAGGCCGGTGTAGGCCCAGCCCGGCAGCGGCGCGGCCATCCAGCCGAACTGCCCCCAGAAGCTGTTGAACGTCGTCGTGAAGAAACGCTCCACCGTCTCCCACAGGCCGAACTGGGCGACCCAGTCGGCCGTGCGCGGCTGGCCGACGACCACCTCGTCGTGGGTCTGGCGGATGAGGATGTCGAAGTCGCCGTAGACGGCCGCGTTGCGCAGCCACCAGATGCTCCCCAGCAGCAGGGCCGGGCCAAAGAGCAGCAGCCCCGCCTCCAGCAGCGACCGCCACCGTCCCCAATACCGGTAGAGCAGCACCAGCCCGATGACCGGGGCCATCAGATACGCCGTGCCTTTGGTCAGGAAGGCCGCCCCCAGCAGCAGGCCCAGCCCCAGCAAGCGGCCCGCCATCTCGCGCGGTGGGGCGTCGTCGGGCCAGGGACGCACCAGCAGGAGCAGCATACCGGCGATGAGCAGCTCGGCCAGACTGTCGTTGTTGACCGAGGCCATCATGGCCAGATGCTGCGGCAGGAAGGCGACGAAAACGGCCGCGCCCAGACCAATCCACGGCCGGTCGGGGAAGAGCGTCAGGCCGATGGCGTAGGCCAGGCCAACCACGCCCGCACCGAACAGAACGGACAGCAGGCGCATCGCCGTCAGCGAGCCATCTGTGGCCAGATAGCCGGGCGTTTGCAGCAGGTAGTAGAGTGGTGGCTGCCAATCCTCGTAGGTGATCGCCGCGACCGGCAGCGCGGGATCGAAGCGCGAACTGACAATCGTCTCGATGTAGGTCTGGTCGTAATCGCCCGGCTCCATCAGCGGGAAGTCGCCACTGGCCAACTGGCGCACGTAGTTATAATGGGCGGGTTCGTCGGGCGCTTGCCAGTCGGGGGTGTAGACAGCATAGAGTGTGCCGAGCAGCAAATAGCCGACGAGCACCGGGATGAGAAGCCAATGCTTGCGCATAGTGAGCTAGACGGTGGCGGTGGAGCCCCCGCGACGGCTGTCGCCCGCCGCCACCAGACGGCCGTTCTCCGTCCGCGAGACGCTGTGGGCGCCGCCAAAGTAGATGCTGCGCGTCTCCCAGCGGTTGACCGGATAGCCGGCCGTCTCCACCGCGTCCATCGCCGCCGGGTCGACCCCTGCCTCGCACTGCAGGACGCCGTCCTCGACGTGGACGCGGGCTGTGTTGACCGCCTCATGGAGCGGCAGGCGGAAGTCGAGTAGATTGCTGAGCACCTGCAGAATGGCGCTGCGAATGCGGACGCTGCCGCCGCTGCCCACGACAAGGCGCGGCTGGCCCTGATGCATGACGACAACCGGCGTCATCATCGTGGCAATGCGCTGGCCGGGCGGCTGGGAGTGGAACCCTTTCGGGTGCAGGTCGCCTTCGCCCAGAATGTTGTTGGGGATGTAGCCGGTGCCCTCGACGACGTAACCCGCCGACTCGCCTGCCGTTGTCGTCAGGCTGACCGCCAGGCCGTGGTTGTCGATGACGCTCAGGTGGCTGGTGGACGACGGGCCGGGCGGCTCGGCCGGAGCGACCGACGGCCGCCGCTGGGCCAGCGCCTGCCGCAGCTGGTGCCGGTAGCCGGCCACGAAGCGGTCGTCGAGGAACAGCGTGGTCGCTTCTTCCTCTCCTAACTCCTCACTCATCGTTTCCCACTCGACGCGGGCGCGGGTGGTGGCGGCCATCACCTCGTACAGGATGCGCAGGTGGCCGGCGGAGTTGTGCGGGTGCTGGGCCACTTCCAGTTCGCCCAACAGCTTGAGCGAGAACGCCGTCAGCACGCCGCCGGACGAACAGGGCGGCGGCAGCAAGACATCATAGCCCCGGTAGTTGAGCTGGATGGGCGGCCGCACGTGAACGTCGTAGGCTCGCAAATCCTCGGCCGTCAGCAGCCCGCCGTGAGCGGCCTGGTCAGCCAACAGCGCCCCGGCCAGCGAGCCAGTGCGCGCATACTCGGCCCCTTCGGCTGCCAGCGCCACCAAAGTCTCGGCCAGGTCGGGGATGAACAGGTGCTCGCCCGGCTGAATCATGCGGCCGTCCGGCGTGAAGATGGCCCGCATACCTGCTGTGTGCGTGTAGAGCGGGGTGAGCAGGTCACAGGTGCTCGCCTGGAACGGTGTCAAGGCCAGCCCGTTGCGAGCCATCTCGATGGCCGGTTGCAGCAGCACGGGCAACGGCAACCGGCCGTGGTCGGCCGCCAGCCGGCACAGCCCGGCAATGTTGCCCGGCACCGCCACAGAGCCGCGTCCCAGGTGGAAGCTTTGCGTCGTGGCTCCGAAGTTGATTGTCACTTCCTCAAAGTCGAGCGGGTCGGGCGGGCTGCCGCCCCGGCCGGACATGGTGCCCAGGCCGGGCATGGCGCTGAAGAAGTCGTAGACCCGGCTGGCACCCGTTTTGGCGTCGTAAAGCTGGGCCATGCCGCTGCCGCCCAGATGGACGACGCCGATTTCGGCGATGAAGGAAGCGAACGAGGCGGCGACGGCCGCATCGACGGCGTTACCGCCTTCGCGCAGAATCCGCGCGCCGGCCGCGGCCGTGCCCGGGTCGCCCGCAGAGATGGCCCCGCCGTAGGGAGGATCGATGGATATGGGTTGTCTGTTCACGTTCCACCAGTTTACCCAAGTTGTGGCGGATTGGCAGGGTCATGTCATAACGGTCGACCGACGACTTGTATGCGTCACAATCCGATGTCCCCGGAACCGTCCGTCCGCCTACGCTGGTCCCCGCAGACCGCAGGGCGATATGGATTCGCTGGGGAGTAAGTTCACACAGCGAACAAGCAAGGGTGATAAATCGCACCTGGAACGGTCCTCAAGAGCGCCATATCCCCTCAATGAATCGGTCGGGTAAACCTGATTCATCAGGTTGGCTCGTTAGCTGTCCGGTTTCAGCCGGCAGTTTTGAGGTTACGATTGCCCTGCCGCAGACCGGCAGTTGTGTCCAACCATATTACATTTGTCACTATCATCCCCGTTTGGCCAGATGCTATACTGTGCTCATGGTCGCCCTTTTGCGGCCATGGATGATCAGGGCCTGGGGTGGGAGCGCCGGTCACTGAACGAAGTGGGAGCCGACAACGGGCACTCTTGGCCAGACCCATAAGGGAGGCTTTGCCATGACAAGAGAATACGCTTACTGGAACGGCCGTCGCGTCTTTAGTACGGCCGTGTTTGTTTGTGGGTTGCTGGTGCTGGCTGCCTTGCTGGGTGCACAGCTGCCCGCGGGCGCAACGGCGAACGTTGACGCCGGCCTGCTCAGTTACCGTGTCGAGCCGTTCGGTGGCACTGCCCACTACACAGGCATCCACCTGATTGATATGACCGCAGACGGACTGCCTGAACTACTCATTGGCAATGGTGATACCAATTCGCTCGAAATCTGGGCGTATGATCCGGCACTGGATACCATGACCCGGATCGATTCGGTGCCCTTTCCTCATGACATCCACGACCTGAAAGCGGCCGACTATGACCACGATGGGGACATGGATGTCGCGGTGGGAATGCGCGGCAGTTACGGGCTGTACTACCTGATCAACACCGGCGCGCCCGGGACGGTGGGCGACTGGGCTTTTGAGGGCAAGGACCTCTACTATTCGTGGCAAGTGCTGGCGGATGATTTTGATAACGACGGCCATCTCGACCTCTTCCACGCTATCGACTACGGTCCTATCCATGCGTTTTACGGTCTCGGCGACGGCCGGTTTCCGCCCGGAGCCGACGTGGCCGACCCGGACACCGAGATGCGCTTCCCGCGCGGCTTCAATGCCGTCGATCTGGACGGCGATGGCTTGCTCGATCTCATTGGCGTCGATGGTTCGTTCATGCGCGCCTTTCTGAATCCGGGCGATCGCGATGTGGCGTGGGCATCGGTGGGGCCGGACACGCCCGTCGGTGATTATCCCTGCTGCGACACGGTTGAACTCCAGGCCAACGTCAGCCCGTCGGCCGCGGATCTGAATGGCGACGGGTTTGTAGACCAGGTTGCATTCCGGGGTAAGCCTTCGGATGGGCCGCTTGACATTCTGCTGTTCGCAGGCGGCGAAGAAGACGGCGAGCTGACGTGGACGGTGCAGACGATCGATAGCGTGTGGGGCGACGAAGAGCTGGTCGGAATGGCCGCCCATGCAGGCGTTGCCGATCTGAATGGGGATGGCTACCTCGACATCCATGTCGGCGGGGGACCATACTTCAACAATGTACTGGTCTATCTGGGCGACGGCACAGGTGACTGGTTCAAGCAGGTGATTCCGCTGGATCATGGCGTTGGCGGTCTGAACAGCTTTGCGACGGCCGACCTCAACGGAGACGGCGCGACCGACATTGTCACGACCCGGTACACAGAAACAAACGGCGCCAACTCCGGGTTCGAACTGCTGTTTGGGCCGCGACCCGGCGGCGACCACCTGATGCGTATCTCCGAGCGCCCGGGCAGCGGTCAGTCCAGTGGCGAGTCGCGCGACCCGGTGATTTCCGCCGACGCACGGTATGTCGCCTTTGTGTCAGAGGCCAATAATCTGGCCGGCAATCCGGCGGACTCTGGCTTTGAGGGTTTATTTATCCACGATCGGGTGCGGGACGAGACAGATGTCATTACCTCCGACGACGAAGATTCGTACCTCTTCAGGCGGCCTGCCATCTCGGCCGCCGGCGACTACGTGGCGTATGAAGAAGAGGATATCGACAGCCCGGAATACACCGACATCTATCTCTGGGAGCGCGCCAGCGGCAAGCGCACATTGGTTGGTGAAGCGTACCGTTGGGAGGCCGACGATGAGCTTCTCCGACCGGGTATCTCGGGAGACGGCCGCCTAGTAGTCTTCGAGTCGGCCGCGAGCAATTTGGTCGATGGGGATACGAACGAGGCGATGGATGTCTTCCTGTTCGATCGGGACACGAACGAGACGGTGCGGGTTTCGCTTGGCATTGCCGCGGAAATTGCCGCGGAAGGGCACAGCCCGTCCATTTCGGATGATGGTCAGCGGATCCTCTACGAGACGATGACCTACTTCCAGATGGAGGCTAATTGTCCCGCGATTGTCTTGCACGATCGCGCTGTGGGCGAAACGAAGGTCGTTGCCACCGACGACTGTGACCAGGGCGATTATGGGGTCCACGAGCCGGTGCTGGCTTCGAACGGGCAGATGGCCGCGTACATCGAGTCGTGCTACGAGTGTGCGCCGCAGGACCTCATCGACACGATCCATGTGGTCGGGCTGGATGGCCAACCGGGCTACACCATCAGCAATGACGACTGGTGGCCGGATGAGGTGACGCTCCCCCGCTTTGCCGAACCATCACTATCGGCCGACGGTCGTTTCGTGACCTTTACAGTCCGGTTCCAAAGCGGCCCGCCCGATACGGTGTACGTGTATGACCGGCAGGCCAATACCATGACGGCCGTGTCGGTGGACAGCGCAGGCGCGCCGGGCAATGGGCCGTCGGGCCAGCCGGTCATCGCTGCCAACGGGCAGGCTGTCGCGTTTGTGTCCGGGTCGAGCAATCTCATCGCCCGGGACACAAATGGCTATGACGACGTGTTTATCCGTGACATGGGGCTGGCCTACGAGATGGTCCGCCCGCTGGGTGTCGTAGATGCGGGCGAGTACCATACCTGTGCATTGACGCCCAGAGGGGTGGCTATGTGCTGGGGGGCGGAAGATCTGCAAGAGGATCACGGACAGGCGGACGATCAGGACGGGCCGTTCACCCAGGTCGGGGCTGGCGCCACTCACAGCTGTGGGCTGGGTCTCGACGGCAGTGTGACGTGCTGGGGCAGCAATGCGCATGGCCAGGCAGAAGATCGGGATGGTCCGTTTGTCCAGCTTGCCGTAGGCGGGGACAGCAACTGCGCCCTGAAAGCTGACGGCAGCTTCATCTGTTGGGGGCGGGAACAGACACGCAGCGCTGCGGATGGACCCGGCCCCTACACGCAGTTGAGCGTTGGCTTCTTCCACACTTGCGGGCTGACGCTGTCCGGAGATGTGGACTGCTGGGGCTACAATGCGTATGGTCAGGCAGATAGTAGCGTTGGGCCGTTTACCCAGGTGACTGCCGGTTACTGGCACACCTGCGCTCTGCGCCCGGACGGCGAGGCGGTGTGTTGGGGTGATAATCTGCATGGGCAAGCCCAGAACCAGCCCGGCCCGTTCCGGCAGCTTGCAGCAGGTGGCAGCCACAACTGCGGCATTCGTCCGGACAACAGCGCAGCCTGTTGGGGAGACAACTGGGTTGGCGCAGCTGAGGACCAGATTGGTCCTTATGTCCAGATCAGCGCCCATTATGGCCATACGTGCGGGTTGATGCCTGATGGCCGTGTCGACTGCTGGGGGTTGAACGCCGCTGGGCAGGCGGCTGATCAGGCCGGCCCGTTCGGCCCGTTCCGGTCGGTGTTCTTCTCGCCTATGGTCATAGGCAAGTAGCCGCCAGGACGTCTGAGATTTGTTTCCGGGGGCCGGTGATGATCCCGGTCTCCGGGATAGCGGGTCGTCGGCCCGCTTGCAGCTTATCGATCGAGCAGATTGACAATCTGCGCTACCGTCGCTTTACTTACCCTATGAGCAACCAAAACGCCCACGATATTCACACCTATTTGCGTGATCACGAGGAACAGCTGCTGGCGCTGCTGATTGCGCTGGTGCAGGCTGAGTCGCCGTCCAGCGATGCGGCCGCCCAGGACGGGCCGCTGTCGCTGCTGGCGGCCGAGTTTGAGGCGCTCGGCTATGACGTCGTCCGCACGCCGGGCGACAAGACGGGCGGCTATCTGACGGCCGCCCATCCGGCCGCCACCGACGCGCCCCGCCAGCTGATCCTCGGCCACTGCGACACCGTTTGGCCGATTGGCACGCTGGCCTCGATGCCGGTCGTGCGCGAGGGTAACGTGCTGCGCGGGCCGGGTGTGCTGGATATGAAAGCGGGCCTGACGATGAGCGTCTTTGCCTTGCGAGCGCTGAAAGCGCTGGGGCTGGAGCCGGCGGTCGCCCCGGTGATGCTGGTCACCAGTGACGAGGAGATCAGCAGCGACGAGTCGCGCGAGGTGATCATGAGCGAGGCGGAGCGGTCGGTGCGGGCGTTCATCGTCGAGCCGGCGGCGGGCGAGAGCGGCAAACTGAAGACGGCCCGCAAGGGAGTGGGTGGCTTCGAGTTTACGCTGCGGGGACGCGCCTCCCACGCCGGGCTGGACCCACAGAAGGGAGTCAACGCCATCGTCGGCATGAGCTTGCTGGTGCCCCGGATCGATGCGCTCAATGAGTACGACCGCGGGGTGTCGGTGACTGTGACTGAGATCAGCGGCGGGCAGGCGACCAATGTGGTTCCGCCGGTCTGCCGGGCATTCGCCGATGTGCGCGTGCCCACGCTGGCCGATGCGGCCCAGGTGGAAGCGGCCCTCCTGTCGCTGACGGCGCCGCTGCCGGAGAGCGATCTGACGGTCAGCGGTAGCTTCGACCGCCCGCCGCTGGAGCGCACGCCGGCCAACGCCGCGCTCTGGGAACGGGCGCAGGCGCTCGGCCGCGAGCTGGGGCTGGAACTGGAAGAGACGACTGTGGGCGGTGGGTCGGACGGCAACTACACCAGCCTGGTGACGGCGACGCTGGACGGGCTAGGGCCGGTGGGCGACGGGGCGCATGCGACCCACGAACATGTGCTAATCGACCGGTTGGCGGAGCGGGCGGCGCTGCTGGCGCTGCTGCTGCTGGAGCCGGCACCCGACGGGGCGGCCTAGAGAAACTGGTCCGCGTGGTGGCAGGCCACGAGATGAGGCTCGCCCTTCGCGCCCAGATCGCGCAGTTCGGGGTACGTCTGGCGGCAGATGTCGGTGGCATAGGCGCAGCGCGGGTGGAAGTGGCAGCCGCTGGGCGGGTTGGCCGGGTTGGGCACTCTGCCCTCCAGTTTGATCGGCTGGGGGGCGCCCGGCATGACCTCATTGAGGGGCGCCGCCGCAGAGGCCAGGGCCTGGGTGTAGGGATGGAGTGGCCGTTCGTAGATGGCGGATGTCGCTGCCAGTTCGACGATACGGCCGAGGTACATTACGGCGATGCGATCGGCCAGACGGCCGACCTGCGACAGGTCGCGGGCGATGTACAGATAAGTCAGGCCCAACCGGTCCTGCAGGCGCTGGAGCAGGGCGATCAGTTGGGGCTGGACGGTCGGGTCGAGGGCGGAGAGCGGCTCGTCGGCCATGATGAAGGATGGTTGGGTGGCCAGCGCCCGGGCCACACCGACGCGCATCCGCTGCCCGCCGGACAGTTCATGCGGCAGCCGGTTGGCCAGATACGGGTTGAGGCCGACCTGGCGCATCAGTTCCTGGACGTGCTGATCACGCTCCCCTTCGCCGCCCACGTTGTGGATGGTCAGGGGTTCGGCGATGAGCTGCCCCGCTGTCAGGCGCGGATTGAGCGCCGTGTACGGGTCCTGGAAAATCATCTGCAGGTGCTGCCGCATGCGGCGCACGTCCCCTTTGTTCATGGCGGTCAGGTCCTGGTTGTCGTAGAAGACCTGGCCGGAGGTGGGTGTTTCCAACTGGAGGATGGTGCGTCCGGCGGTTGACTTGCCGTTGCCCGGTTCGCCCACCAGTGCCAATGTTTCTCCGGCAGGAATGTCGAAGGTCAGGCCGTCGACGATCTTGGCCTGGCCGACGGTCCGGCGCAGAACGCCTTGCTTGATGGGGTAATGCTTCTTCAGGTCGCGAACGCGAATGAGTGGCGCGGCGGCCGTCTGGCTCGCTGAGGTCGGATTAGAGGAAGGGGCGTCACCTGGTCCGCTCATGATGCTGCAACTATAGCGCGAAAGGGTGCGGGGCCCAAGTGACTCATGATCCCGCTTCACTCTCCTTCCCCACGCCGATAGGGAAGGAGAGTGCGGGAAGATAGCGAGCCGGGTGTTGAGGGGGAATGAAGGTCGCTATCTCCGAGAAGATGGAGGAAGATCTTCCGAAGGTTAAGTCCGGGCGCAGGCCCCGGCGCGGTAATAATCTATGACAAATGTCGGTCTTTGATGTGACCAATCACACTCACGGGCGGGCTCAGCTTGTGGTAGAGTTGCCCTGTAACGTAAACATCAATGAAGCTGCTACCTCCTGGCTGATTGGGTCAGGAGGCGCGGGCGGGGTGGACCAGAACCCACTGATTTATGGTCGACCCGCTGCCCGCGCCGTTGGGTAATCCGGGCTTGTCTACACGCCCATCACCACAAACATCATAGCACAGTGTCAATAAAGTGTCAATATGGTGACAGTATAGTGTCACAACTCGCGAAAGTCAAGGGAGTTTGCCGATGACGCCAGAGATCCTCGTTATCCACCTTCAGCCTGAGAGCGACACCGAAACCATCACGTTCCTCGGCCAAACGCTGCGCATCCGGCGCATCAGCTGCAGTGGCGATTTGCAGAAGGCGGCCGAACTGGTGCGCGAATATGACGGCCGTGTGGCCGTCATTGCCCTCGAAGGCATCCCCGCCCAGCTGCAGCTGGGACCGGCCAAGCAGCCGTACCCGCCCGGTGCGGCGGTGGCGGCCGAGGCGCAGCAGACGCCGGTAGTCGACGGCAGCGGCATTCGCGCCGGGCTGGAGCGCTGGGGGGTCATTCTGGCCGACCGCGCCCAGCCGGGCATCTTCAGCCAGAAGCAGGTGCTGATGGCTCCCGGCCTGAACCATAACGGGCTGGCCCAGGCACTGGGACGCCGGGCGGCCGAGCTGCGGTACGCTGATCCGCTCATCTACTTCGCGCTGCCTGCCATCCCCGGCGTGGGCAGCAAGTGGACGCTCGACCAGGCAGCCGCACCGACGATCAGCCAGCTGGTTGACGCGCCGGTTGACCGGCTGCAGCCGCAGCCCAATGGGAACGGCGACCGTTCCGTCGACAGCTTCGACTGGGGCGACATCATTGCCGGTGACATCGGCATGATTCGCCACTATGCGCCTGAGAGCCTCAAGCGCAAAACGGTGGTGGTAGAGTGGGCGACTGAGACAGATCTGGACGACCTGCGTGGGCGGGGTGCGTCGATTGCGGTGACCATGATGCCGGCGCTGGACGGCAAGGGTGAGCTGGGCCGCTGGTCGGCCGCCACCATTGAGGCAGTGCTGGTCGCCCTGCAGCCGGAACCCTCAAACGGTTTCAGTGAGGATTCCTATCTCGATCTGATGGCCGACCTCGACTGGCAGCCGGCGGTTCGCTATCTACAGCCGGAGGAGGCGGGCATCAACCGCTTCGCCTTCGTCATCCACCCGCTCAACATCAAGTTTATCCACAACCACAAGGCGTTCCGCTGGACACGCTACCTGCCCGACAGCATCGTCGAGCGCGTGGCCGCCTACATGCCGCCCATGTACCTGTCGCGCATCACCGGCGGGCAGTCGCCCACGACCGGTCAGCGCATTGAGGGGCATCTCATCACGCTGGCGGCCACGCCGCGCCAAATGATGAGCCACGGCGAGCGGTTCACCTATGACAAGCTCAATACCAGTGCCCGCATTGCCGAGCGCAAGGGCGCGCGGATTATGGGTCTGGGCGCGTTCACCAGTGTGGTGGGCGATGCGGGCATCACTGTGGCCCATGAAGCCGACATCGCCATCACCAGCGGCAACAGTCTGACCGTCGCCGCCACGCTGGAAGCAGCCAAGCAGGCGGTGGTCAAGATGGGCGCCACCGATCTGACGAAGGGCAAGGTGATGATCGTCGGCGCGACCGGCTCCATCGGCTCGGTCTGCTCCCGGCTGCTGGCCCAGGCGATCCACGATGTGGTGCTGGTTTCCATTGAGCCGGAGCGCCTGATCGAGCTGAAGCGCACCATCCAGGAAGAGACACCGGAAGCGCATGTGGCCATCGCCACCCGGCCCGATGACTACCTGGGGGAGTGCGACCTGATCGTCACGGCGACGTCGGCGTTTGGCCAGCGCATTGTCGACATCACCAAATGCAAGCCCGGCGCGGTCATCTGCGACGTGGCCCGCCCGCCCGACATCAGCAAGGAAGAGGCCGACCTGCGGCCCGATGTGCTGGTCATCGAAAGCGGCGAGGTGCTCATCCCCGGCGATATCGACTTCGGCTACGACATCGGCTTGCCGCCCAAGACGGCCTACGCCTGCCTGGCCGAGACGGCGCTGCTGGCGATGGAAGGACGGTTCGAAGATTACACCCTCGGCCGCGACATCACCATGGAGCGCGTCAAAGAGATCTACCGCCTGTTCAAGAAGCACGAGTTCCAGATCGCCGGGCTGCGCTCGCATGACGAGTACGTGACCGACGAAGACGTCGCCGCTCGGCGGGCGCTGGCCGACCGGCTGCGCAGCGATCAGGAATACTTCGCCCGCGTGCAGCAGGAAGCGGGCGCGGAACTGGCCACCATCCCGATTTCATCCAAGGGTGTCAGTTCCAGGAGCTCGACCCGGTCGGTGCTGCCGTTTGTCGGGCTGGCTGCGGCGGCCGTTGGGGTGGCGGGGGTGTTGTTGTCGCGGCGGCGGGAGTAGCGGCAATGCTAAAAGACATTGCGATCATAACGCCGTTGCCAACCTAAAGGCTTGGAGCGCCGAGCGAACACCATAAACACATCGTGAAATAGCCCCCACTCCCCAACTGCTTTCACGCGGACTTAATGTTCCCTGTCAGGTGCGTGTGGCATGATGCTCCTACGTGGCCGGTCGGCATCGCGGGCGCACCCTCTTTTCGGGGCTGCGCTCTGCTTGCGACCCGGCCCCAGGAGAAGGACGTCAGACCGTGCGATCAGCGCCCGTTGATCGCCCACAGAGAGGGACAAGGCGATGATGAGCAATCGAGCAAGGCAGTGGTTGGTTGACCAGCGCACCCGGCTGCAGCAGGTGGCGCTGGCAGTTACGTTTATGATTCTGGCCGGGGTCATTGGCGGTGTCTCCGCCCAGTCGGGCACGGTGCCCAGCTTTACGATTGAGAATGTGGTCGTCGACCAGTCGGTCACCATCCAGGCCAGCAACTTCCCGGCGGGCCAGGAGTTTGTCGTTACGATGGGGCCGAACGGCTCGCTGGGCATCGATGGCACGGTGGTTGGCCGGACCACCGCCCCTGACGGCGGCCGTTTCACCGCCACCTACGCCATTCCGGCCAATCTGCAGGGCGCGGCCCGGATCGCTATCCGTCTGCAAAGCGCCCAGGGTTACTTCGCCTACAACTGGTTCGACAACAACCTGACGGCCGAACAGGAGCGCAAGCGCGTTCCATCGTTCACCATTGAGTCGGTTGACGTCAACGAATCGGTTACGATCCAGACCAGCGTACTGGCCCCCAACCGCAGCTATGTGGCCCTGATGGACCATATGGGCACGCTGGGGATTGATGGCATCATCGTGGGCAACTTCAACAGCGGGGATGGCGGCCGTTCGCTGCACACCTTCCCGATCCCTGTGCCGCTCAAGGGGTTGGAGCGAATCGCCATCCGGCTGGAGAGCAACGTCGATTTCGCCTACAACTGGTTCAACAATCAGCCGCTGGTGGCCATCCCCACGCCGACCATGCGTATCTGCGCTGTGGTGCGGGATGAGAGCGTGACCATTCGCACCAACAGCACCTTCCCGGCCAATCGCGAGTTCGCCGTCCTGCTCAACTTCATGGGCACGCTGGGCGAAGGCGGGTACGTGGCGGGCACGTTCAACTCCGGCCCGACCGGCGTCAGCGAAGGGACGTATCCGATTCCGCAGGGGCTGCGCGGTCTGGACCAGATCGCTGTCCGGGCGGACGAGATCGGCGGGCCGTTCTTCAGCTACAACTACTTCGACAACCAGACGGCCGTCTACTGCACCAACTAGGCGTCGCCGGCTGCGACATGGCGTGACGAAAAAACGGGCGTGGCCGGCTGGCTGCGCCCGTTTTCTGTTTGCGGGGTGGAGGTGGAAAGGATGGCCCGGTGTGGGAAGCTGCGCAGCGCCTATCCTGTCAGGACGACCAGCCCATCTTCGCCCGCGATGACCGCCTCGTTGGCCATCCCCAGAAAGAGGCCGTGCTCGACCACGCCCGGCTGGGCGCGGATAAGCCGGGCCAGATCATTGGGCTGCGGGATGCCCGGAAAGCGGCAGTCGAGGATGAGGTTGCCCTCGTCGGTGATGAATGGTGCGCCGTCTTCGCCGGTGCGCTGGGTGACCTGTGCGCCGAGCGAGGTCAGGTAGTCGGCCGCCGGACGTCGGGCAAACGGGATGACCTCCACCGGCACCGGCGCACGGGTGCCCATCTGGTCCACCTGTTTGCGCCAGTCGGCGACGATGATGAAGCGCCGCGAAGCCGCCGCCACCACTTTCTCGCGCAGCAGCGCTCCGCCCAGGCCCTTAATCAGATCAAGATGCGGGCCGACTTCATCCGCGCCGTCGATGGTCAGGTCGACAATCGGGTAGTCGTCGAGCGTGCCCAGCGGGACGCCGCACCGCTCCGCTTCACGGGCGGTCGCATCGGCCGTGGGAATACCGATGATGCGCTGGAGACGGCCGCTCTCAATCAGCTCGCCAATGCGGCGAACGGCCCAGACGGCCGTGCTGCCCGTGCCCAACCCCACCACCATGCCGGACTGAATCTGCTCAACGGCCTGCTCGGCAGCCTGCCGTTTGAATGTCTCGATGCTACTCATGGGCCGTTGCCTGGCTCCGCAGCTCCGTCATTTGGAGCGACCGCAGCACTTCGGCCACTCCCCACGCCTGGGCGATGCAGCCGCGCGGCGTGAACGGTGCTTCGCCGTCGAAGATTTCGCTGATGCTGCCCACGCCGTGGTCGACCAGATGGGCGAGGAGCGGCGTCAGAAAGGAGCGAGCCTGCTCCAGATCGCCATAGACGCGCAGATGGGCGCTGACGAACGGGCCGATGAGCCAGCTCCAGACGGTGCCCTGGTGGTAAGCGCCGTCGCGCCGCACCTGGTCCCCGGCGTAATGGCCGATGAACGCCTCGTCGTCTTGCGAAAGGGAGCGCAGACCGTGGGCGGTCAGCAGATGGCGGGCGCACGCATCGACCACCGACCGCTGTCGTTCGGCCGAAAGCGGGCTGTGGGGCAGCGAGATGGCCAGCAGCTGATTCGGCCGCAGGCTGCCGTCCGGCTCCCCTTCCGGCGTGTCCACCACGTCGTAACAGTAGCCCATCTTTTCGTTCCAGAAGCGGTCGAAGCCGTCCTTCACCTGCTGGGCCAGCGCGGCGTAGGGGGTCGGACCTTTGTCCAGATGGGCACTAAAATCTTCCATGATGCGCAGGGCGTTGTACCACAGGGCGCTGATCTCCACCGGCTTGCCGGTGCGCGGCGTGACCACCCAGTCGTCGACCTTGGCGTCCATCCACGTCAGCTGTTCGCCCGCCTCGCCCGCGTAGAGCAAGCCGTCGCTTTCGTCCATGTGGATGTTGTAGCGCGTGCCGCGCCGGTACCAGTCGACGATCTCAACGAGCGTCGGGTACAGTTCCTCCAGCAGCGCCTGGTCGCCTGTTGCCTGAAAATATTCGCGCAGGGCGACGAAGTACCACAGAGTCGCGTCCACCGTGTTGTACTCCGGCGTTTCGCCGGCGTCGGGGAAGCGGTTGGGCAGCATGCCCTGGTCGACGAACTGGGCGTAGGTGCGCAGAATGCTGGCGGCCACTTCCGGGCGTCCCGTGGTCAAGGTCAGGCCGGGCAGTGCGACCATTGTGTCGCGCCCCCAGTCGCTGAACCAGTGGTAGCCGGCGATGATCGACTTGCCCTGCGGGTCGGCGGCCGTCGGCCGCTTGACGATGAACTGGTCGGCGCTGAGCACCAGCTGCTTGAGCGGTTGGGGCCAGACGCCGTTGATGCCGTTCAGATCGGCCGCTCGCTCCAGCAGCTCCGCTTCGTGCGCCAGTCGCTCGGCGTAGGCGGTTGCGCCGTCGAGCTGTGGCGCCGCCTCCGTGCTGGCCACGACAGTGAACGCCTCGCCCGGTCGCAGCACCGTTTGCAGCTTGCCGACGTAGAGGTGGTCTTCGGTCACATCGTTCTGGCCGCGATACTCCTCCACGCTGAGGTAGAAATCTTCGTACCAATCCCGACGCGGAGCGATTGTGGCCCGGTCGCTGAGGAGGTAGTAGGGCGTGGCGTCGTCGTGCATCTGAATGCGCAGCCCGCCTTCTGTTTCGTCGATGTCGGGTGACCAGTCGTTCATGATGACGGTGCTGTGGTAGTCGCGGTACGTGCCGAACGCCTTGATCGACAGGCTCATGGGGCCGGTGGCGCGGGTCAGCCGGTAATGGATGTACGTTGTGTTGGCCCCCGGCTGCATCCAGATGCGCTTTTCCAGCAGGGCGTTGGCGCAGGCGTAGGTCCAGACCGGCGTGGTGCCTTCGAGGTGGAAGCGGTTGAGCCGGTGGTGACCATCCGGCTCGACACCACCATGGGTCCAGCGGTTGACGTGGAGCGGGTAGAAGCGGCCGCTTTCCGGGTAGATGCCGTCGTATTCGGCCGTCTCGTCCAGCTTGGCCAGCATCAACGTGCGGCCGAGCGGCGGCTTGAGCGCGGCCATCAGCAGACCGTGATAGCGGCGAGTGAGCATATTGGCGATGGTGCCGGAGGCGTAGCCGCCGATGCCGTTGGTGACCAGCCACTCCCGTTTGGAGGCGACCGACAGATCGCCGCACAGTTCGAGACCAAAATCGAAAACCATATAGTTCTCCAATGAGCGGCGCAGAGGCGCTTCATGCCGGGCAGCGTGCTGCCATGCACCGCGTTACGCAAATAACCACACTCTGGCTTGCAGCAGCGATCGGTTCGGTGGCTCCTGGTGAGGCTGAGTGGGATATCAGCGTCCAACTGCGATAGATAGCAGATAAGCTCTGCTGATGCTACCATCCCTAGTATAGCGACAAGACAAGTGCGGGCCCAAAGATAGCCGTTTCTGCGGGTCATGACCAACAAGCGACAAGGAACAAACCCATCGTGACAGCCCCCGACCCCGGCTATGTGGATGAGGTAGTGACCCGGCTGCGGGCCGCCCACCCCGACGCCCACTGCGAACTCACTTACGAAACACCGATGCAGCTTCTGGCGGCGACCATTCTCTCCGCCCAATGCACCGACGAGCGGGTCAACATGGTCACGCCGGTGTTATTCGAGCGCTATCCTACGACCGAAGCGCTGGCGGGGGCGGAACAGGACGAGCTGGAGGAGATTGTGCGGCCGACCGGCTTCTTCCGCCAGAAGGCCCGCTACATCCGCGAGTCGGCCGGACTGCTGCTGCAAAACTACGGCGGCGAGATGCCGCAGGAGATGGACAGCTTGTTGAAGCTGCCCGGCGTAGCCCGCAAGACGGCCAACGTGGTGCTGGGTGAAATCTACGGCATTGCCGATGGCGTAACGGTCGACACCCACGTCAAGCGCCTGAGCAAGCGGCTGGGGCTGACGGAGCAGACCGACCCGGTCAAGGTGGAGCGCGACCTGATGGCGGTCATCCCGCAGGATGAGTGGATCGTTATCTCCCACCTGCTGATCTTCCACGGCCGTCGCATCTGCTTCGCCCGCAGCCCCAACTGCGGCGGCTGCTCGCTCAACGACATCTGCCCGTCGGCCGAATTGCCTGAGCAAGGTCGGGTGCCTTAGAATAGTTCTCGTCAAGTTCCGTTGTTTGGATCCGAGGAGTAAGAATGGCAAATCGACGTTCGCAAATCATACTAGGGCATATTCTGGAGATAGCAGGTTCTAAAGAAGGTTACAGCGTCTTGCCGGCATTCGAGAGTTTAGACTCCTTAATCCTCGACGCTGAAGATGTCATCTTCTGCTGGCCTTCGAGGTTCGGATGGGGAGAGGAGAGAGTAACCAATCGAAGCAATGGGTTACTCATCCTTACGAGACATCGACTTCTTCTAGTCGGAGTACAACCTGATGAGATCGAAGCGACCATTCAGCTGAGCGACATTGTTGAGTACAATGCGGCGATCAACATTGTGAAGGTGGCTGCCACCGTTTTTCGCACCGCTTCCACAAAACTGGAAGAAGCGTTTCACAATACGGCTTCACATGAATGGTTCTACCTGGAACCCGCCGACGGTGTGAAAGAGGCGCTTGTTGCGCAAATGTCTGTTCTCCCCTACTCGTTTCCTATCCAAATGCTTGGTGAGGATAAGAGGCTGAACATGCTTATGCCACTAAGCATTCAACTACCAATCAGTGTTGATATGCTACAGTGGAACAAGATCACAATTGGCTATGAAGCGCTTATTGAGATTGCGGGTTGGTTGAAATCCGGAACGAGGGGTTTCTACGCCACTGAGTTGACTCAATACTTCGGCTTAGATGAGAAGATACTCTTCGCCGCTACTGCGAAAGTTAAGATTGACCCGGCGCAAAACATCCTTGGCCAGCACCTTCGGAAAGGTGTTGGCGTTAGAACAGAACAGGTGCAAAAGGGTTATGCGCTTGGTGATCCAACCTATTTGTTGCTTACTAGCCAACACCTCTTCATGATTAGCCGCGAAGTGAGCAAGATGTTGGCCATTGACAAGATTGAGGCCATGCATTATTCGAAGGGTTTTCGTGGCGAATCAATACTCGTGACTACCTCAGATGAGACTGTGAAGATCATGTTGCCCCAAGCTGACTCATATAGGCGGTTGTTCGAAGCAATGGCGCTGCTTGATTCTGGCTCACATATTCAGTTTGATCTAGGATCTCTTGTCCTCAGTGAGCTGGAAGTGCTACAGCCGTTTGAAGAAGGTGAAGCACAATTACGTGTTCTGCCAGCAAGTGTGAATCGCGATAGTGAAGAAGATCTGTCTCGTGCGGGCTACATCTATATTCTGATCAATCAGGAGTTTGGCCCCGGACTACTGAAGATAGGGAAGACTACGCGCCAAAGTGAATTAAGGGCTACGGAAATATTTACAACCGGTGTGCCCGGGGAATTCATGGTTGCTTATGACGAGTATGTCAAGGATCTGTAATGAAGCAGAATCTCTGGTCCACAGTAGATTGGCTTCCTATCGAGTGAGCGCAGGACGAGAGTTCTTTCGACTGCCGCTAAAAGAGGCGGTACGGGTTGTTTCTGACGTTGCAAGGAGTGTTGGCGTTGTCGAAGAATGATCTCTAATAGATTCTTTGAGTAAAAGTCATACAATATGGTTATGGCTACGAGACAATTCCGAATCACGGCAGAGCAAGAAACTGAACTGAAGATGGCCTATGAGACCAGCAAGGATGCCGCTTTGAGCAAGAAGCTCTTGGGCATACGCTGCACGACACCGGACGTCCGGTGGTGACCATCCTCGACCTGGTTGGCTGTAGCCGAGCCACCCTGCTGGACTGGTGCCGACAATACCAAACAGCAGGTCTGTCCGGATTGGCCGACAAACGCTTGGGTGGCAACCATCATAAGCTGAGCAGTGGACAAAAGAAAGAGTTGCGAGCCCGGCTTCATCGCTACACACCCCGGCACGTGTTGGCCGGTAACACGGCCACTGCCGCCGGCTCTATTGGACAACGGCTGACCTCAAGCAAGCCATTTATCAATGGTATGGTGTCATCTACCAAAGCCCATCCTCCTATTGGCTAATCATGGGTGAAAGTGGTCTGAGTTACCAGAGAACAGAGAGCATTTTCAAGAACCGTTCCGAAGCCAATGTCGCTGCCTTTGAAGAACAGCTCGAAAAAAACTAATGGACATCGCCCAAGACGCCCCCGAAACGGTTCTTCTGGCCAAAGATGAGGCCAGCCTGTATTTGTAAGCTACCACCATGCTGGCGCCGATTGGACGACACCACGGAGCGCGTTCATACCGGGCGGGAAAACACGATTTCTGGTTGCCTCAATCTCCGCACCGGAACCGAAATCACGATGCAAGCCGAGAGGATGAACTCCACAACTACGGCCTGGTATGAACAGTTGCTGAGGCGCTGGCGGTCACCGCGCTGACGTTCGATCGCGCTCCCTGGCATCGCGGGGCACCGGTACACGCCTTTCTGGCGGCCAACCCTCGGTTTGAGATCCTGTGGTTGCCGCCCGGCGCACCCGACTTGAATCCCCAGGAGCAAGCTTGGAAACGGACTCGAGAGCATATCAGTCACAATCATCGCCACACTCAATTGAGTCAACTGGCGACAGCCTTCGCCAAGTTTCTGTCTGCTTCCGTTTTCAAGAGTACGTTCCTGGAGCGCTACGGTTACGTGGTTAATTGTCCAGGCTTTAATTGATTTATCTATAAGGTGGCTTTAGCGGTTTGATCATATCAGTTTTCGACGCGGGCTTGGGTTTCGGGTGCACAATATTCTGAATGTAGTCCGTTTGGCTATCCACCAAGTTCTGCTGAGCATCTGACTTGCGTAAGATCCTCGATGTGCCCTACTTCAACCACGCCATCATTGCCCGCGACGCAGCGACCGCCTCCTGGCTGGACCGGCGCGACTTTGCTCGCAACTGGTGGCGGCTGTATGAAGATGACCAGCGCTGGACGCCGCCGGCGTACAGCACGCTGACCCGGGAACTGCAGCCGGGCCGCAACCCGCATCTGGCGCGGCTGATGCCGGGGCTGGTGCGGGTGGAGGCGCTCTACCGCACCAACATCCGCACCTCGCGCCAGGACCAGCCGGTGCCGCTGGCCAACGTCTTTGAGCAGCCATTAGCCGCAGCCGTCTACACCCTGGACCCGCGCCGGACCGACCGGGCCGGCTATCTGGCGCTGCTGCAAACCTCCAGCGACGAGGAAGGATTGCAGCGGCTGCTCTCCCACGCCCGTGAGGCGATGCGGCCGCTGCGGGTGAAGCGCGTCATCGGCCCGGTCGGCATGTCGCCCCATCTGGACTCTGGCGTGCTGGTGGATTCGTGGGATGCGTGGCCGCCGCTGCATACGCCGTCCAACCCGCCCTATCTGCCCGAGCGGCTGGCGCAGCGGATGGACCTGCTCCAGACGGGACGATTGTACCAGGCGGCTGTTCCGGATAGTCCCCTTGCGACTGACGGCCCGGCGGCGCTGGAACCGTTGGAGCCGGCGCGGCTGGCCGGCGACCTGCTGCCCCTGCTGGGCGAGGCGACGGCCAACCCGACGGCGGGCTTTGTGACGCCGGATGAGGCCGAGGCGGCTTTCTTGCTGCGCTGGCTGGGCGGTCGTGACCTGCTGGGCTGGACGGCCGTTATCGACAATCAGCCCGTGGGCTTCGTTCTGCTGGGTCCGGATTCGAGCCTCGGCTGTGCGGCAGGCCGGCGGCGGACGCAAGCTGCTGGGTCGCCTCTCGGCGGCGGTCAGCCGCGACCCGCAGCCGGCGGGCCGCCTCTACTTTGGCGCTGTCTCTCCAACCTATCGCCGGCGGGGCGTCGCCCGACAGCTCTGGTCGACCGCTTTGCAGATCGCGCAAGAACGGGGCTGGTCTGTGCTGAGTGCCGGCCCGGTCTGGGAACCGGCGCAAGGCGAGTCGGCAGCGGCCGCCTTCCTGCTGGCGGCGGGCGCGGAGCCGCGCCAGACGTATCAGTTGTACCAGCGGCAGTTTTGACGATGGTGTGCAAGATGCCATCTTGCAGGTAAGCTGGTGGTCTGGCGAGTTGCTCTACGACAAGGAGATTCAATGTCTATTTCTGATGCAGTCCGTTCGCAGTACCACGCCGCGCTGGCGATGATGGACGGGGTAGTGGCGGCTTGCCCGGCGACCGTTTGGGATGATACGGCTGACCAGAACCGGACGTGGCTGGTTGTCTACCATGCCCTGCTTTATACCGACCTGTATCTGCACCCGACGCACGAGGGTTATGAGGAGTGGGAGCTGGGCCGTGTGGAGCTGCGAGGCATGGGCCGGCCGGAAGAAGACACCACACCCTACACCCGCGCCGAGATGCTCGCGTACATCAACCTGATCCACATCCGTGTGGACCAGATTGTGCCGGAGTTGGACTGGGAGGGAGAGTCGGGTTTCGATTGGATCCCGCTGGACAAGTTGGAGCTCCAATTCTACTCGATTCGCCACTTGCAGCAGCACATCGGCGAACTGGCGGAGCGGCTCTGGGTACGGGCCGGCGTGGAAGTGAGTTGGGTCGGGCAGGTCTGACCCGCCCTGTGCGATTCGCTTCGCCCCGGCTATCCTGTCGTCCAGCGCTCTGACGACAGCTTGACCTCATCCGGCAGCAGCGACCAGAGCCAGCCCACGGCAGCGGCCGCACAGAGCGACACGGGCACGGCGATGGTCAGAATGTACTGCGGCCATTTGGTTGGCCAGAGCAGCAGAAAGACAAACCCCACCGCCCACCACAGGATGATGACCCGTCCTTCCGGACGTGACTCGTCCCGATGGCCGCGCCACATCGGGTAGAGACCGACCACGCCCAGCGCGGCGATAATCGTGTCCAGCCGGACGAAGATGATCTGCGGGTGCCAGGGGACGGCCGTGAACAGCCAGACGAATGGTTGGTAGAGCGGATAGCCCGCCTGCGCCACGTCGGCGCCCTGTGAATAGCGGGCGTGGAAGAACAGGCTGTCGACGAGGCGGCTGGCCGGGCTGGGCCAAAGATACGGGTTGGCAGCGTAGAACACCAGCAGCGCCAGCCCGCCCCAGCCCGCCAGCAGCGCGACCTGCCGCCCGACGCGCCGCTCAGAGATGCCCCGCCAGAGCATGTCGATGGCAATGGCCACCCCGGCGACGCAGTAGATGTACTTGCCGGCGGCCGTGAGCCCCAGCGCCGCGCCCGACAACCACAGCCAACCGTTGACTTTGCCTCGCGCCCGCAGGTAGGCGAAGACGGCGATGGTGCTGGTCAACATCGGCAGCGCCTCCAGATAGATCTGGGCGGTGTATTTGACGGTGTAGCTGTGGACGGCCAGAAAGAGGCCCGCCAGCGGATTGACCAGCGCCACCAGAAGGACATTGGCCACGCCGAACAGCATGGAGGACGTCCGGGCAGCGCCGCCCATCTCGGCGTATTGTTGGGTGACGGCCGGTTCGATATCCAGATCGGGTGGTCCACTGGATGAAATTTCGGGCGCGGGTGGAAAGGCCAGAAAGACGGCCGCGTAGACCAGCTTGACGAGGCCCGGATGCTCAGCGTGGAAGTCGTCGTTGATCAGCCGGTTCAGATCGCCGTCGCGCAGCGCGGCTGCGTACCGCTGCCCGGCCTGGAAGTAGACCGGCTCATCGAAGTCGACCGGCAGCCGCGACACAGCCAGCTGGCGCAGCAGGAGCGCGGTCAGAATGACGATGATCAGTTGTCCCGCCCGGACTTGCCAGCGCATAGAAACAAAGCCTCCGTCCGTATTGTACCGTATGGGGACAGCGTCACCTGCTCACAGATCCAGCTACCGGAGGAAACCCACTCAAGATGGGTTTCAGAAGGGGTGGCCGGTGGGCTTCGCTCCTGGTGGGTTCTTACCCACTTCCCCGGTAGCTGGCGCGTTTCAACCCGCAGCGGCTTGACAACTGAAAATCCCTGCGGTGTTAGGCGGCCGACCAACGCGATGTGTGAAAGATGGTATAGTTGACGCGTGCAGCGGCCCCACCGGCATGCGCATGCAGGATTGAGAATAGACACCACGTGTGAGGAAGACCATGAGTGATCCCGCCGAACATGACGTATCGCCAGATGTGGTCTGGCGCACCTATCTAACCACCGGGCGAACGCCTCCCGGCGTCGAGCAGCCCTGGTTTGAGTCACCCAATCTGCGGCGTTTTATCCGCATGTTACCCACTGACCCGCGCTGCCATATATGCATGTATCCGTTCCAAGGCGTCGGCGGCGGGTTTGCCAGGCGGCTGTTGGGTATCGAGCGGTCTCGCATGAATCCCCACATGTGTAACATCTGCGAACGGTTTGCTGAAGCCCATCCTGGTGGCACAGAGATGGTGCTTTCCATGCTCTTTGTCGATGTACGTGGCTCTACGTCCATGGCGGAGAAGATGAGTTCGACCGAGTTCAGCCAACTGATCGATCGCTTTTATCGGACGGCAACCAACGTAGTGTTCGATCACGGCGGGATGCTGGAGAAGCTTGCGGGTGATGAAGTTGCGGCGTTCTTTGTGCCGGCATTTGCCGGTGAGAACCATGCTCAAGTGGCCATTGAGGCCGCCCAACAGATCCTTCGGGCAACAGGCCACGTCCCAGGTGGTGAACCATGGGCGCCGGCGGGCGTCGGCGTGCATACCGGTGAAGTGTATATTGGCAGTGTTGGCGAGAAGGACAAGAATCTGGATATCACCATGCTGGGCGACAACGTCAACACCACGGCTCGACTGGTCAGCGCGGCGGGTATTGGCGAACTGGTTGTCAGCGATGACGCGGTCCGCGCCGCCGGCATTCCAACGCAGGGGCTTGAGCTCCAGTCTCTGGAGCTAAAAGGCAAGGAACAGCTCTTCGACGCCTGGCGCTACGATGCCTTATCATCGTAACAGCCTCCCACGGGTAAGCACCTCGATACGCCATCTGTTTACCATTCTCCAGCACTGTCGCTGCCCCGTACGTCATCGCCCCTGTCCGTGCCACAGTTCCTGCATCTCCGTCGACCTCGTTAGTAGATCGTCCAGCGTCCCTTGCGCCACCAAACGACCATTGTCCAGCACCAGAATCTGATCGGCCCGACGCAGGGCCGGGCGACGATGGCTGACGACGAGGCAGGTAGGCCGGTCGTCACCCTGCTCATCCACCAGCCGCTGCCAGAGCAGCTGCTCCGTTTCCACGTCCAGGGCGCTGGAGAGATCGTCGAAGACCAGCAGGTCTGGTTGGCGCACCAGCATCCGGGCGGCGGCCGTTCGCTGCACCTGCCCGCCCGACAGCCGCACCCCACGCGGACCGACGACGGTGTCCAGTCCTGCCTCCAGGGTGGCGATGTCCGGCTCCAGGACGGCCGTATAGATGGCCCGCTGGAGGTCGACCGCTTCCTCAGGCAGACCCATCAAGATGTTGTCCCGCACAGTCTCGCTGTAGAGCCGCGGCACTTGAGGCGTGTAGGCAGAGCGGGGTGGCACGAAGAACATGGCCGGGTCGGAGATGATCGCACCGTTCCAGTGGATGATGCCCGCTTGCATGGGGAGCAGGCCGAGCAGCGCCCGCAAGAGCGTCGTCTTGCCCGCTCCGACCCGTCCCGTGATGACGGTGAACGTCCCGCGGGACAGGGCAAAGGTGATCTCCTCGACGCCGTTGAGCTGGCCGTTGGTCGGCGGGGCGTGGTGGTAGGTCAATCCGGCAACTTCGAGAGTTTCCAGCCGGTCGGCGGCCGTTTGCTGCGGCATCTGAATCGCCGGATAAGACGTCTTTTCGTAGATGTCGTGGTGGGCCACCACGCTTTCGGGCGGCGCGTCGGGCGTAATGGCCTGGATCCGGTCGAGCACGACGCGCTGGTCAGCCGTTTCGGACACCAGACTGCCGACCGTGGCCGGGAAGCGGGCGGCGAAAAAGAGGTACGTGGTGAACAGGGCGAAGTCGCCGACGGTGAATGAACCGTCCGACAGCGATTGGGCAGCCAGCAGCACAACAAGAGCGACGGCGATGTCGCTGGCGTTTTCGGAGATCGTGGCGAACGTACCGAAAAATAGACCTTTGCGGACGTTCATTCGCCGGCGTTCCTCACTCAGCCGGGCAAACTGCGCCATGACGCCGCCTTCGGCCCCGGCTACTTTGACGGCCTGGACTGCACCCAGGACCTCGCCCAGGAACCCGGTGACCTGACTGTCGGCCGTCCGACTGTTGGCGGCATAGAGCTTGAACCGTTCCCAGGCAAAGCGGTTGATGAAGAACACTGCCAGCAAGGGCAGGACAGCGACGATGGTGATCACCAGATCGATCCGGGCCATGATCACCACCGCTATGGTGAAGAAGATGGCGTGGCCGACCAGATCGGGTGCCCATGTGGGGAAGTCGGCGAAATCAGCCACGTCATCGTCGAGCCGATTGACCGCGTCGCCGGTGGATATCGCCAGCGGTACGGCGCCCGGCTTATGGAGCACGTTGGTCATCACGTTAGCCCGCATGAGGACGCCACCCGGATCCCGGATGCGGGAGTCTCCCCAGTCCCCCAGGATGCTGGCCACCATTCGGATCAGTTCCACGCCGAGCAGGACGGCCAGCAGGGTGGCCAGGTTGACGGCCGCCGGGGATGCGCCTGTTAGCGCGTCGAAGAAGCGCTGGACGATGATGCCGGGCACGATGAGAGCCACGATGTTCAGGGAGATGAAGGTTACGTTGAGGGCAAATGCACCGGGCCGGAAGCGGATCAACGCCCATGTCCCTCGCGCAACAGAGAGTTGCTGGTTTGTGTCTATCCTGGCTGTTTGGCTCATGCGAGCACCTCCTCCAGTCCGGTCTGTAACAGGTTGTAAAAGCGGGATTGCGGATCGCCGGCCAGTTCGGTGCGAAGGCCATGCTCCACGACGCGGCCGTCTTCGAGGATCAGGATGTCGTCGGCCCGCTGTACGGTGTGCAGCCGGTGGGCGATCACGACGCCTGTGCGGCCCGCCAGCAAGCGGTCGATGGCCCGTTCCAACAGCTGCTCGGTCGCCGGATCCAGCCGGGATGACGCTTCGTCCAGCACCACGACGTGCGGATCGCTCAGGAAGACGCGCGCCAGGGCCAGCAGTTGCGCCTCTCCGGCCGATAGCCCTTGCCCGCCAGACTTCAGCACGCTGTCCAGTCCGGCAGGCAATCCGCGCACCCAGTCGCCCAGCCCCAATGTTTCCAGCGCCTCCATGAGTGCGTCGTCGGTGATGGGTGGGGCGGCGGGATCGAGATGCTGGAACAGGAGCAGGTTGTCGCGCACGCTGCCGCCGAAGATCTGCACATCTTGGGTGACCAGCCCCACACGACGCCGCAGATCGCCCAGCGGCATGTTGGCGATGTTGATGCCGTCAAGAGTGATGGCCCCGGCGTCCAGGCCGTACAGCCGAAAGAGCAGGCGGGTCAGCGTGGTCTTGCCGCTGCCGGTGCGGCCCAGCACGCCCAGAACGTGTCCCGGCGCCAACGAGAAGGTGATATTGCTGAGAACAATGGGGTCGGGTTGGGGTGCTTCGCTTGCTGCATCAGCGGCAGCGCCAGGGAGCCGGTCCTTGTAGGCGAAGGTGACGCCGTCAAAGCGGAGCTGGGGCGGCGTGTCCGGCAACGCGGCAGGTTGGTACGTGAGGTCTGCCTCGGGAAGCAAGGCGAACAGTTCGGCCGTCCGGCCGATGCTGGCCAGCGCCCGCTGCATGTCGCCAACGTTACGCCGGATGTTGTTGACCGGATTCGTCATCAAGCCAACATAGGTGAAGAGTACAAAGACGGTGCCGATCGTCATCTGGCCCTGGAGATAGGCGTAAGCGCCATAAGAAAGCATGGCCGTCAGCGCCAGCGCGTACAGAAATATGCTGAATGATCCGGTAAAAGCGCCGAATGTGTAGGTACGGATGCGCAGGGCGGCGTAGCGGTTCAGGCGCGGGTACAGTTCGCTCATGACATACGCTTCCGCGCCATTGCCACGCACGTCCTCCGTGCCGTTCAGTCGTTCTCCGAGAAAGCCGAACATGTCGGCCGAGGCCACGCTGATCTGCTTGTATAGCCCGACGACGCGGTTTTGGATGGCGCGCAGGAAGACGAGGACCAGCACAGCGTAGACCAGAGCGATGACCCCGGCGGGCCATGCCTCCCAGGACAACAAGACGATGATGCCCAACACCAGCAGCCCATTGGCAAATACCTGGGTGATGAGTTCGGAGAAGTATTCGGCCAGATTGCTGATCTCCGTGTCGATGCGGTCGATCAGTTCGCCGGGCGTGCGGAGCTTGTGAAACCCCATGTCCAGCCGCAGGATATGGGTGGTCAGGTCAATGCGTAAAGCGTTGGTTGTCCGCCAGCCCAGGTCTTCAGTCATGTAGCGGCTGGCCAGCCCCAGTGCTTTCTGGACCAGTACCGTGACGAGGAACAGGAGCGCGAGCGCATAAAGGCGGTTCAATGGCACGGCGCCTTCCGCCGCATCGAGAAACCGGCCGATGATCTGCGGCGCAAGCAGCTGCAAGCCGATGCTGCCCAGCAGCAGCACCGTCAGCCCTACGACCCGGCCACGATGTGGCCGCAAGTAGTGGAGCAGCAGCGAAAATGGTTTGGTTTGTGCGTTCATATCCTTTTGTGTGGGCAGCTGGGTAGGCTGCCGGCATTCACAACCTGCGACCTCTTGCGGGTTGATGCGGGACGACGGAGGACAACGCGCCACGAAGACCGATTCGCGACCGTTCTACGTTTTAGATAGAGAAGGCGGCGTACGGTGGTCGAGAGCGACGACCAGGTAAATGCAGTTGTGGAGCCTGAGCGACGTCAGGCGGGTGGAGCAGAGCGTTTACCGGGCGGCCACTTCTACCAAGCGAATGGTATTCGAGCGGTGGGGGATTGGGATTATGGCGTAGGTCATTGCGTTTCTTCTCCTGCTAGGCGCTGAGCACGTCTGGAAACCTGCCGCAGTATAGCAGAGGGCGATCGCGTATGTCAATCGGGCATGATGTTGCCGGTGCTCAGGATGAATAGTGATGCGAACGCCTTGTCTGGTGGCAGATACGGTTCGAGATGCATGTTCATTACTCATTCGGCTGCAACAGATAGGTCTGCATCGGCCCCTTGCCCTTGATGTCGATCACGCCACGGTCCACGAAGCTGAACGTGCCAACCAGCAGGTCGCGCGTCGCCTGGGTGACCTGGATCTCGCCGGGGATGCCGTGTGACTCCATGCGCGAGGCGGTGTTGACGCTGTCGCCCCACAGGTCGTAGAGAAAGCGCCGCTTGCCGATGACGCCCGCCACCACCGGGCCGGAGTTCAGACCGATTCGCATTTGCAGGTCGACGCCATTTTTCTCCCGGTACGCAGCCAGCGAATCACGCATGGCCAAGGCGAAGTGGGCCAGCGCCTCGGCGTGGTCGTCGCGGGGGATGGGAATGCCGGAGGCGACCATGTACTCGTCGCCGATCGTCTTGATCTTCTCCAGGCCGTACTGATCGACCAGGTCATCGAAATTGCTGAAGATGTCGTCGAGCATTTCCACCAGTTCGTTCGGGCGTCAGCGATTGCGAGACAGGCGTGAAACCGGCGATGTCGGCGAAGAGGATGGAGGCGCTCTCGAAGCCGTCGGCGATGGTGGCTGGTTCCTGCTTGAGTCGCGCGGCGATGGGGCCGGGCAGGACGTTGTTGAGCAGGTCTTCAGTCGCCTGGTTCGCACGATCGGTTTCCATGAGCAGTTGGCGGGCCGTCGCCCCGATGACCGCAAATGTGGTCACAATGTGGAAGACGTTGAACGCGGCCATTTGCCAGGGCGGTGGTGCGTACGGTGGCTGGAAGCGTACGGAATAGTAATACCAGCCGATGAACGCCAAGACTTCGACAACAGCCAACGTCAAGATGGTGCGCCGCCCGTACAACGGGTTCATTGCGGTGATCATAAAGGTGGTGAAGATGGCGTACTGCACGCCAAATCCCCAACCGATGAAGATGATCGTAAACGTAATCGACACGATGATGGTCAGCGCATTCAGCCATGTTGACAGCACATAGCGACCCTGCTTCCCGGCAGCGAGCACGACCATACAAACAAGGACACTGACGGCGCTGGAGGCGACCAACGGCCAAACGCCCCAGAAGGCAAATAGGATGGTGTAAAAAACGGACGCCAACAAGAGTATCGTCAAAGCGGCTATCGACGAGCTGTAGAGGCGCTTTTCGTCCCTGCTGAACCCTTCGGGTGGTGTCGACCAACGGGTCCACAAATCCAAAGCTCTGTCTGCGACTGAGTATGATGCTGTCACCGGTCCTGCCTCCTGTGCGCCAATGCGTGTTGGGCCGGCATTCCCGGCGGCCCGATCCGTGCCAACAGTCTAGCGCAGGCCCGTCAAGGCCTGCAACCGGACAGCAGAGACGTGCCATGCGTAAGACAGACTAGAAGATGTTGCGCAGGACGGGGAGGCGAGTGAGCACCAGCGCGCCAATGGCCCAGCAAACCAACGCAGTCAGGATTGTCAGGCCGACCACTTCCACGAATGGCGGCGCATCGACCGAGAGGGCCAGGTACGCCGCGGGGTAGAGGACAAGGGGGTGGAGGTAGTAGATGGCGTAGGCGTTGCGCGACAGGCTGTCCCAAACGGCCGACGATCCGTTGCTGACCTGCTGGAAAAACGACAGGGCTGCGAACGTGGCGGTCAGGCAAAACGTGTTGAACAGCGCCGCCTGCGCCACCAGGAACAGAAGGTTCCCGTCTTGCCAGATGATGCGCAGACCCAGATAGGCCGCGCCGCTAATCAGCATCGCCGGTGCCCATTGGCCGAGATCGGGCAGGTAGCCGCCCGGTCGCAGCCAGCCGCGTCGGTCGGCGTAGATGCCCAGCGCGAAATATCCCCCGTACAGCAGCAAGCGGGCCGGCTGGAAAACGAACACGCGCGCAGCGTTCTGCCATGTGTCTGCGGGCATGACGAGCGTGGCCACGAAGAACCAGACAGAGGTCAGTCCCCAGAATGTCCACAGAAACGACGGTGTTGGAGCGGCGTTGCTTCGCTCCACATCGGACAGGCGAGGCTCATACCGATACAACGCGGCCAGAATGCCGAAGAGCAGCAGGAGGATCCCCAGGAACCAGTAGACAGATTGCTGATAGAACACACCCCAGAAGTCGTTGGTCCAGAACTGCAGGAACGAAATCTCCATCCCGCGCGTAAAGGGGATCAGGTAGGTGACCAGGGGAGCGAGCACCAGCACGCCGAACACCCACGGAATGCCGATCCGCACCAGCTTCTGACGCATGAATCGCCCCGCGCCGTACTTCTCCAGCGAGCCGTAGGCAAAGAACCCGGCGATGAAGAACAAGATCAGCATGATGGGGACATCGAGCACCAGAACAAGGTAAGTGAATGACAGACTGCCGTTCGGCTCGATGACATACCACCACTCCGGCGCAAAGGCCATGTACGTCATGCTGGCGTGGAGCAGAATGACAAGAAGGATGACGGTGGCGCGCAGGTGATCGAGGAAGTAGAGCCGCGCGGTCTGAGTGCTGTATGGGGTGGCAACGTTTGCCGTCTGGTTAGAGGTGAGTTGAGCCAAGGGGTGTCATCTCCACTGTTTGGGTCGCCTGTCGCGGCCCAAGATACCACAGGACGGCGAGAAGTGCCCGGTGGAACTGCGTCGTCCAGCACGGTAAGACGCCCGGTGCTTCCTATCCAGGCGCCGGGCATCTTCTAAATGAGTTGTCGCTGCCAACCGGGCAGCAAGCGGGCTGTGCTAGGCGTATGCCATGCGCCGGCGGCCTTCCGCGTCGGCCGCTTTCAGAGCGGCAAAGACCATCTGCGGGTTCACCGGCATCGGCTCGTTGTAGATCGTTTCGCCTTCGGCGCAGGCCCGCTCGGCCACAATCATCAGATCCGCGTCGGTCACGTCGGCCAGGCCGATGTCGGCCAGCGTAGTCGGCAGCCCCACATCCTCACAGAACGAGTAGACCTCCCGGATGAGTCCGGCCGGCTTGTCGGTCAGGAAGAGGGAGGTCAACACACCGATGGCCACCTTTTCACCGTGCCAGTACGGGTGCGTCGCGTCCAGGGCAGTCAGCCCGTTGTGGATGGCGTGGCAGGAGGCCAGGCCGCCGCTCTCAAAGCCGAGACCGCTGAGCAGCGTGTTGGCTTCGATGACGCGCTCCAAAGCCGGCGTGACGACATTGGCCTCGCAAGACTCTTTGGCCAGAACGCCGTACTCCAGGATGGTGTCGTAGCAGAAGGCGGCCAGCTTGCGGGCGGTCATGGAGCCGACATCTCCAGTCATGTTACCGCCGTAGCTCTGCTCGCAGGCGTCGGCCTCAAACCAGGTCGAGAGCGCGTCGCCAATGCCCGCCACCAGAAAGCGAACCGGCGCCTCGGCCACGATGCGGGAATCGACCAGAACGACATTCGGGTTGTCGGGCAAGACGAGGTAGCGCTTGAATACGCCTTCCGGCGTGTAGATGACTGACAGGGCGCTCGTTGGGGCGTCGGTGGAGGCAATCGTAGGGACGATGATGACCGGTAGGTCGGCGGCGTGGGCGGTGGCCTTGGCAGTGTCCAGCGCCTTCCCGCCGCCAATGCCGATGACGACATCGGCCGCCGCTTCTCTCACTTGCCCCGCCAATCGTTCGACTTCTTCGTCCGAACATTCGCCCTGGAACGACTCGGCCGTCAGAGTCACTTCTTTCTCAACATCCGCACGGAATCCGTCCAGCAGGTTGACGTAGGCGTAGGGATCGGCAATGAGGAAAGCGTTCTGGCCGAAGCGGGCCGCTTCGCTTCCCAGCCGGGTGATAGCTTCATAACCTTGGATGTAGCGTCCGGGAAAAATAGTTGTGCTGATCACAGATTACACTCCTTGTGTGTATATATCAGACCTAAATGGTTGTCATCGTTGACAGTGGGAATTATGCGGGACTGCGCGCCGCACAAGTAGTGACAAATGTAACCTACTTTCGTGATAAATTTCACAATCAAACCATGACAACAGCCTGCAAGGTCAGCGAGAGCCCGCGTCATGCGCATTCTGCCAACACATTCCCAACCAAATCTTCAAACTATCTGAACATTCGGCGGGTATCCTGATGACAGTTAAGCAAACAAGCCACAGAGGTGGCCCGCGCCCCACAGGGAATGGCGCGGCAAAATTGTCAAAAGGAGACACAGACAATGAATCGCAATAAGTTGATGGTAGCCGCAGTTGGTGGTGTGATGGTGTACAGCCTCGTCTTTGGCGCGGCAGCCACCTACGCCCAGGCCGACACAACCGGGTCCGCGCTGGTGCTGGCCCACCACGGCGGCGGACCGCGTGGCGGTGGCCCTGTTGACCGGGGCACTGACAGCCAGGCGTTGGCCGATGAGTTGGGCATTACGTTGGAAGCGTTAGAAGCGGCCCATCTGGAAGCCCGCGACGCGATGATTGATCAGGCAGTGGCCGACGGCCTGCTGACGCAGGAGCAGGCGGATGCGCTGCAAGACGAATCGCTGGGTAGCGTGCGCCACTTCCCGCGCTCGCCCTATGATATGGACGAGTACCTGGCAAACGCGCTGGGCATCACGGTTGACGAGCTGGAAGCAGCTAAGGACCAGCTTCAGGCCGACCGGCTGGCAGCCGCTGTCGAAGCCGGGTACCTGACGCAGGAGCAGGCGGACATGATGCTGGCCCAGCAGGCGGTGAAGGAGTACTTCGATCGCGATGGACTCGACGCCGCAGCGCAGGCAACGGCCGAACAGGCAATTGCTGACGCGCTGGCGGACGGAGCCATCACCCAAGCCCAGGCCGATGCGTTGCTGGCGCAGCTTGAGGCCCAGCCGTTCGGCTACGGTGGACGCGGCGGACGTGGTGGCCACGGTGGGCCGGGCAGCTTCGGTGGCGGATTCCGGGGCTTCGGTCCTGGGCCCGCTCCCGACCTCGGTGATGCCGGTCTCGGCGCGTAGCCACCGACGTTCATTCCTCCTCCTAACAGAAAAGAGCGCGCAGTACAGGCTGCGCGCTCTTTTCTTTATCTCTGTGCGGGCCGCTATTTGGCTTCGCTGATCTCCAGCAAGTGCCCGTCCGGGTCGCGGAAAAAGCAGCGGATCTCCCACTCGGACTCGATCGGTGGTGTGATAAACCGTGCCCCGCGCTCCTTGAGCACCGCATAGGCAGCGCGGCAGTCGGGGACGCGGATGGTCATGGCGTGGCTGACGGTGTTGGGGTCGGCGGGCGGGGCGAAGGTGGTGTCCGGCTTGTCCGCGGTTGGCCCGCCGCCGGTCACCAGCAGCAGCCAGCCGCCCAGAAACTGCAAGACGGCCGACGTGCCGCCGTATTCACGGTACAGCTCCGCGCCAAGCACGTCGACGTAGAAGTCGCGGGCGGCGTTGACATCCTGCGACGACCAGGATGTGGGTGAGGGCCATGTCGTCGGTGGGGAAGTCAGTAGGTCATGGGTATGTTCCTGCATGATAAATCGGGCGCCTACAGTTCCGCCGACCGCATCTGTAATCCGCTTCTGCACCCGCGCAATGAAGCCGTCCAGCGAGACATCGTTCTGCTGCTCGCCGTTGCGGAAGCGGACGGAGACGGTGCCCGCCGCCACTTCGTTGTCGCCGGCGATGAGCATGTACGGCACGCGCATCTGCTGGGCCTGGCGAATCTTGTGGCCCATCCGGTCGCTGCCCAAATCGGCCGTCGCCCGGATACCCGCCGCCTCCAGCTGCTCCACCACACTGGCCACATACGCGTTGTGGGCGTCGGTGATGGGGATGACCCGCACCTGTTCCGGGGCCAGCCAGACCGGGAAGTTGCCGCCGTAATGCTCGATCAGGAAGCCGATGAACCGCTCGTGGCTGCCCAGCGGGGCGCGGTGGATGCAGTAGGGCATCTCTGGCTGTCCGTCCCGGTTGGTGAAGGTCAGCTCGAAGCGGGCCGGCTGGGTGAAGTCGATCTGGTTGGTGGCGATGGAGAATTCGCGGCCGACGACGCTCCAGACCTGGACGTCGATCTTGGGGCCGTAGAATGCCGCCTCGCCCGGCGCTTCCGTGTAGGGCACGCCTGCCTTGCGCATCGCCCTGCGCACAATCGCTTCCGTCTTCAGCCACTCCGCCTCATTGTCGGCGTACCTGGTGCCCAACCCTTTCTTGTCATGCAGGCTGAGCCGCATGACGTACTTGCCGACGCCGAACAGATCGAAGTAACGGCGGTAGAGGTCCATCACCGCCAGGAATTCGGCCTCAATCTGGTCCTCGGCGCAGTAGATGTGGGCGTCGTTCTGGTCAATCGAGCGGGTGCGCATCACGCCGAACAGCTCGCCGCTCTGCTCGTAACGGTAGACCGTGCCGTATTCGGCCAGGCGCAGCGGCAGATCGCGATAGCTGCGGGCCTTGCTGGCGTAGATCTTGTGGTGGAAGGGGCAGTTCATCGGCTTCAGGTAGTAGCGCGTCGCCTCCCGGTCCATCGGCGGGTACATGCTGTCGGCGTAGAACGGCAGATGGCCGCTGTGGAGGAACAGCTCCTCCTTGCCGATGTGGGGGGTCGAGACGCGCTGATAGCCGCCGCCCTCTTCCATCTCGCGGGCCAGCTTTTCCAGCTCTTCGCGGATGATGTTGCCGTTGGGCAGCCACAGAGGCAGGCCGGGGCCGACCTCCTCATCCATGATGAACAGCTCCAGTTCGCGGCCGAGTTTGCGGTGGTCGCGTTTGCGCGCTTCCTCCAGCAGCTGTAGATGCCGCTTCAACTCCTTCTTATTCGGCCAGGCCGTACCGTAGATCCGCTGCAGCTGCGGTCGGGATTCGTCGCCGCGCCAGTAGGCGGCCGCTGTACTCATCAACTTGAAGCCGTCGACAGGAATCAACCCCGTGTGGGCCACGTGCGGCCCTTTGCACAGATCCTCGAAGGTGTCGTGGCTGTAGGTGCTGATGACGACGTCGCTCTCGTCCGCCTCATCACCATACTCATCGAACTCGCCTTTCAGCACGCCGTCGAGAATCTCCAGTTTGTACGGCTGCCCGGCAAACAGGTCGCGTGCCTCCGCTTCGCTGATGACGCGATATTTCAGCGGGTAGCTGCCGGCGATGATCTGGCGCATCCGCTTTTCGATGCGCTCCAGGTCGTCGGGCTTGAACGTTCGCCGGCGGCCGTCTCTCGTCCGTGCCCAGGTCGAAGTCATAGTAGAAGCCGTCGATCACCGGCGGGCCGATGCCGATTTTGGCCTCCGGGAACAGCTCCAGCACCGCCTGGGCCATCACATGGGCGGCCGTATGCCGCAGGCGGTAGAGGTCCGTCTGTTCGTAGAACAAGTCATGGGGATCGATCATCGTCGTCCTCCGGGGCCGGGTTCGCCCGGCGACAGGCTAAAGCTCCAGCGACCGCGAAGCGATCTGGCCCAGGGCGTGGTCCTTGAACTCGCCCACAGGCATCGCGCCGCGGTTCTCTTCGTCCCGCGTGCGTACGGCGACCATGTTGGCTTCCGCTTCCTTGTCGCCTACGACCAGCATATACGGAATCTTCTGCAACTGAGCGTTGCGGATCTTCTTGTTCATCCGCTCGCTGCTGTCGTCGACTTCGACGCGCAGGCCCGCGCCGCGCAGTTCGGCCGCTACCTGGTTGGCGTAGTCGATGTGGCGGTCGGCGATCGGCACCACCGTCACCTGCACCGGAGCCAGCCAGACCGGGAACGCGCCGTTGAAATGCTCGATCAGAATGCCCACGAACCGTTCCATGCTGCCGAACGGGGCGCGGTGGATCATCACCGGGCGATGCTTCTGGCCGTCCTCAGCCGTGTACTCCAGGTCGAACCGCTCCGGCAGTAGGAAGTCGACCTGCACCGTGCCCAACTGCCATTCGCGCTTGAGCACGTCGCGGAAGATGAAGTCGAGCTTGGGGCCATAGAATGCCGCTTCCCCTTCTTCGACGGTGTACTCCAGGCCGAGCTGGTCGGCCGCGTTGCGGATGGCGGCGACGCCCTTGGCCCACATCTCCGGCTCGCCCGCGTACTTGTCGCTCTTCGGGTCGTTGGTGCCCAGCCGGGCGCGGAAGTCGTCGAAGCCAATCGTGCGGAAGACATACTGGATCAACTCGACCACGGCCACAAACTCCGCCTCCAGCTGCTCCGGCGTGACGAAGAGGTGGGAGTCGTCGACGGTGAAGCCGCGCACGCGCGTCAGGCCGGTCAGCTCGCCGCTCTTTTCGTAGCGGTAGACCGCGCCGAACTCGGCCAGCCGGTAAGGCAGGTCGCGGTAGCTGCGCGGTTCACTGCGATAGATCTCGATGTGGTGGGGGCAGTTCATCGGCTTGAGCAGGAACGCTTCGTCGTCCACCTCAATCGGCGTGTACTGGCTGTCGCTGTAGTACGGATAATGGCCGCTCGTCTTGTACAGCTCCAGGTTGCCGATGTGGGGCGTGATGACCGGCAGATAGCCGCGCTCTACCTGGGCCTGGCGCAGGAATCCCTCCAGCGTCTCGCGCAGAATGGTGCCCTTGGGCAGCCAGAGCGGCAGACCGCTGCCCACCAGCGGCGAAATGTGGAACAGCCCCAGCTGCTTGCCCAGCCGGCGATGGTCGCGGGCCTTGGCCGCTTCCAGCCGCTGCAGATGGTCGTTCAGCTCCGCGCTGTTGTGCCATGCCGTGCCGTAGATGCGCTGGAGCTGCGGCCGATTCTCGTCGCCGCGCCAGTACGCCCCGCCCGTGCGCAGCAGCTTGACGCTGTTGGCCTTGATGTCCTTCGTGCGGGCCACGTGCGGGCCGCGGCAGAGGTCGACGAACTCCCGCTGGGTGAAGATGCCCACCGTCTCGGCCGGTTCGGCCGTCGGGTTGCCCATCTCGTCCAGCCGCCCCGCCGCCAACTGCTCGATCAGCTCGACCTTGTACGGCTGATCGGCGAAGAACGCCAGCGCTTCGTCAATCGACATCTCCGAGCGGTCGAACGTAGCGCTCTGCTTCAGCAGCTCCTTCATCTTCGCCTCAATCGCCTCCATGTCTTCGGGCGAGAAGGTGCGCGGCTTGCCGTTCTCATCCAGCCCCAGATCGAAGTCGTAGTAGAAGCCGTCCTCAATGGGCGGGCCGATGGCCAGCTTGGCCTCCGGGAAGAAGGAGAGTACCGCCTCGGCCAGCACATGGGCGGCCGAATGCCGGATACGGTAGAGCTTGCTTTCCACGTACGGAACATTATCGTTGTCAGACATCATCAACCTCATTCATAGAGCGACTGTCGAGCGACGCCCGGCATCGCGCACAGTCCAAATAAAAAGACCACCATCCCTCTTGGGACGACGGTCGTCGCGGTTCCACCCAATTTCCTGAGAGACGGCCGTCCGCTCCCAGACACTTATGGCAGCCGATAACGGGGCTGTGGCCGGACCGCCTTAGTTGGTGTGCGGACAGCTCCTGGGATCTGCCTGCGCCGTTCGGACGGTCACTCCTGGGGGGTATTGGCGGTCGCCGGATGCGGTGGTCACTCTCAGCCGGTGGTGACTTCACTCTCTGGCGCACGCGCGGCCGCTACTCGTCCCAGTCAACGTGTTGCTTATTTTACTGTGGGCTTCATTATAGAGATCGTGGGGGTGCGGGTCAAGGCGATCTCAGGTGAGCGTGCAGCAGCTGCTGCACATCATGCTCGGCGACCAGGTGCTCGACCGGCGCGTCCTGAATTTGAGACTGGCTGACTATCGTGAACCCTATCGTCATGACCGCAACAGCCGGAAGCAGCGGCCGGCAGGCTGGTTGGGGTTCGTCGTTCTATGACAACGAGTAACAGAATGCCAGCCAGTTCAACACCGCAACCACCAGCCAGAACGGCGTAAACACGATGTCGACATTTCTTCCGATGGGCGATACGTTGGGATGGTGCCCAAGAAACGGAACGCCAGCGTGGTTGGCGCCAGCCTCATTGGGGAAGCAGGTCTTCTGGCCCCAGTTAACAGAACTGTAGGGACCCTACCTGGGGGTCTGGGACTTCTTCGTCCGTTTATTACTTGCATTAACAATACCGCTGACAACGAGGCCAATCAACGTGGCGCCTACAACGAAGTAAATGACAAATCTAATGTCATCGTAGAACAGGATCTGAATGATCCGGACCAGCACTGATGGTGGGGCCACATTCATGATCACAGCATCAAGTGAAAAAACTGATCCTGCCTCTGTGCACCAGACGTTGCCCCTGATCTGAGCGCCTTCAATCAGCAGCAAGCCATCGGTGACCGTAGTTTGGGTGCGTTGGTCAGACTCCGTGAGAACACCGGTGCGGGTTTGATGGTACAGTTGCTCTGCTTCACTGAGAAATCTCGGGGTCACGATGGGATAAGAACCATCCGGTGTTCGTCTTGGCGGGCTAATATGGTAGCCAAGAATGGCCTTAATCTCCTCGGGTGACAGGGAAGAGAGAGTCACTCATGGCCAGGAATGCGGCATCCGTTGGAGCCCATACTGTCTTGTCAGCCAGTTCAGGGTCAGAGAGAATCGCGAAACCCTCAGGATCGTATCGACCGAACAACTCCAGGAAAGTGTTGTGGTCTCCGGTTGCCCGCAAAACATCAACAGCGCCAAGACCCAGCCCATCATTCTCACAGATGAACTGATACTCTGTGTCAACCGTCTCTTCTTGGCCAACCAAAGGCGCAACGAGTACGCTAAGGAACAGGCCGCTGACTACTGCAAATACGATTGTTCGTATTGAGAAATGATAGTTCTTCTTCAAAGTTACCTCGATAGCGCAGCAAAGCTACACGACTGCTCTTCGGCCCAAATCTTGGAGCAACACCTCGCAATCTATACGAGAGAGTAATAGAATGCCAGCCAGTTCAAGACGGCAACCACCAGCCAGAATGGAGTAAACACGATGCCGACATTTCTGCCGATGGGCGACACTTTGGGATGATGCCCTAGAAACGGAATGCCGGCATGGTTGGCGTTAACGAGCATCATCAACACGGCAACCACACCAAAAACGAAGTGCAGCGGGTTGCGCTCAAAAAGGTTCAGCAGGGCCAGACCGTAAACAGCGCCGGCAGCCACCGCCGTGAAACCGATCGCCCCCTGACGTTGCTCAAAGAGCAGGAGGAACACGTAATCCTCCGCAGCTCTCTTCTTCTCCTTTGGCGCGGCTTCAAGAGCTGCATCCAGCATCGAGATTTGGTCGTCGTACTTCAGGCTCGTGGCTCGGTCAGGTGCCATGAAGCCAAAAAACGGAAGCACCCAGTTTACAATCCAGCGAGCTTGCATTGGAAACAACACCTCAATGCCGTGAATGGTAAAGGGCACGATGGACAGAATGAGTCCAAGGCTGGAAATAAGTGTCTCGTTCATAAGCGTAATCCTGTCATGTCTTCGGTTGGTTGATTTGGGTTTGGATGGTTCTGCGTGCGCGGCTATAGACCGCGCACGCTTCGATAGCTCGGACAGCAACAAGTCAGCTGCAAAGCTGCTCTCAGACGCTAGGCAAAGCCAAACATCCCGTTGTCGTTGGCCAGCCCTTCCGTTGGGACAGGTTGAATCACATCCCAATGCTCCACGACCTTTCCATTCTCAATGCGAAACAGATCGTAAAACGCATTGGTGATTCCGTTCCATTGCCCCTCGCTGATCGTAAGAACAAAATTGCCTTCACCAATGACTTGGTGAATCGTGGTGTACTGGAACATATTGTTCTGCGAGGTGAGATACTCCACTGCTTCTACGATACCAGCTAATCCGTCTTTGATATCGGGATTGTGCTGGTGGTATTGCTCGGCACTGATGTAGTCGGTGATCTTGCTCGGGTTCTTGCCCATCAAAACGTCTTCCACCAATACCTTGGCCAGCGCTTTGTTTGCATCGGTCTTGTCTGGGTCTGTGACGGTTGTTGGACCATCTGTCTGCGTTCTTCCGCTAGCGGTTTCCTCTACTAACGGGGTCAACGCATCCCAATGTTCGGCGATGAATCCCTCTTCATCAATACGCAAGACATCAAACGAAACCATTTCTGGGGCGCCAAACGGGGTGGCATTGTGCCAGATATTATGGGCAACCACATAGTTCCCATCTTCAATCATCCTGACGTTCTCGACCTGGGTCCCGTTCTCCTCGAGAACAGGCAGCAGGCTCAGAAACATCTCCCTTCCGGTCGGAATATGGGGATTGTGCTGGACATAGTCTGGATGCACGAGCTCGCGGAGCTTGCTGGCGTCGTACGAGTTCACAGCATCAAACACTGCCTGGACTTTATCTTTGCTCACTTGCTTTTCTCCTTGTCATCATTGTGCTACCCTGATTATGCTGGCATCGTGGGTAGCTTATTTAAGTACCATGTGGTACTATATTAACTAATTCGGCTGGCGTCAACTTAAAATACCGATTGGTACGAAATTATGGTTTCTGGTTCAACGATGACTAAAGCAGCAAGAGGGCGACCGAAAACGCTGGATCGCGAACAGATAATCAGTGTGGGCATGCAGGCGTACTGGCGCGAAGACGTTGCCGGCATATCGTTGAACGAGATTTGCCGGCGTGCCGAAGTCTCCAAGCCGGGTCTCTATCGTGAATTCGGCAGTGAAGACGGGTTGACGAAAGCGGTCCTTGTTGCCTATCAGGAACAGGTGCTTGCGCCGGTATACCAGATGGTCGCCACCGGCGCGCCGTTTCGTGAGACACTCGATAACCTTGTAGACATCGTAACGAGAATGGGCAATGCGCCCATTCTCGGTGATGGGCAAGAGGCGCCTGCTGGGTGTCTATTTGTCAAGATGCGCGAATCCTACCGGTATCTGGGTGAAGCAACGCGGGCAGAAGTTGACCAGGCCAGGGAAGAGGCATTGACTGTGTATGAAGCGTGGGTGGAGCGGGCGAAGGTAGCTGGGGAGTTTACCGGTGAGATGTCTTCACGATTTGCCGCCATCTACATCGACTCTCAGCTAAGCAATGCGCTGTCACTGCTTGCGCGAAATGAGCCGAGCGACGAGGTGAAGAAAATCCTGACTGTGGCCTTTTCTATGCTCGGATGAGTATGCTGCGAGTTCCAAGTTTCATTTCGTGTCCATTCGGGTTGATTCGTGGTCAGCCCTCTTTCTTTTCCGCGAATGGATGGCGTTTATAACCTGTCCGCAGACAGAGGCTTTGCCAAAACGCAGCGGCCGCTGCCGCGCTTCTTGCTTTCCTTTTCAGGGGCGGGATTCTTCGTCCAGGCGGAGAATTCAATTCGGGCCCTTGCAACGCATGCGGTGAAAACGATGAGAGCAGCGCGCCCGGCGCACCCACCCAGCTGCCGGCCGCTTGCCGCCCCGCCCCTCTTCGTTGTATTATCTGACTCATCTGATTCAAAAGGAGCGATCTGGATGGGCCGGTAATCAGCGATGGCGGCGCATCCGACAGAGACACGCAACACATTACTAATGAATGGCGTTATTGTCAGTACGAAGAACCTCGGCGAGCTGAACGGTTTGCTGCCCGAAGAAGAACCTCCCAGTAAGAACGGAAATCGAATAGCACCTGGACTCGCCTGGCAGGACGCGGTCCGCCGGGTGATGGCGGCCGCCACGCGGCAGGAGCTGAACGGCCGTCACGGCGACGTGGACGCGTCGTTCGACTACCGCTGGGAACATGTCAACGCGGTTGTCGTGCTGTCACGGCGGCTGGGCGAGCGGACCGGGGCCGACCCGGAAATCGTCGAGGCGGCCGCCTGGCTGCATGACGTCTGCAAGTGGACCCACGGCGAAGACCATGCGGCAGCGGGAGCGATCTTTGCCCGCGACTTTCTGCCGCAGACCGACTTCCCGGCAGACAAGATCGAGGCAGTGGCGGAAGCGATTGCCGACCACCAGGGGTTGTGGCGGGATGAGCCGCTGACGGTGCTTGAGTCGCAGATTCTGTGGGACGCCGACAAGCTGTCCAAGCTAGGGCTGACCTCGGTCATTCAGTGGACCGGGCGGGCGTTGGCGGGGGACAAGAGCCGCACGGTGGCCGAACTGATGGGCCGCAGTCGCGACCCGGAGTGGCAGCGCTTGCAGGCCAGAATAGCGGCCAGTATGCACACCGAACCTGCCCGCCGCGCCGCCCAACGCCGTCTGGAATCGTATCAGATGTTGTGGGATGAACTGGAGATGGAACTGACCGGCGACGACCTGTTTCTGGAGTAGGCTGCCGGCGACTGCCGGGCGACCCAAAAAAATAGCGCGCTGCCCGAACAGGCAGCGCGCTTTCTATTGTCGGATCAACGACGGCGTTGGCCTATTTCTCTGAGGCTGTTTCCGGGATATCTTCCGGCGGCAGCGTCAGCAGGACGGTCTCCACCTTGTCCTCATCGAGGTAGTCGTCTCCGTTAAGAGATGCCGCCGTGTTGAGCGCGGCCCGCGCCGGGTAAGGGCGGGTGCCGAAGCGGGTCAGGGCCACTGCGCCCAGGCCAACGGCCGTCAGCCCCAGCCAGAGCACCGTGCCGCCGAAGCTGAAGATCAGCCCGAACAGCCCGACAGCCAGCGTCAGCGTTGCCGTGCCCAGCGCGGCCGTCCATGCTGTGGAGCGGCCCCGCTTGTTGCGGTTGTAGAGACGGCTGCCCAGCCATGTGCCCGCGGCTACCCAGCCCAGCACCGTTCCGGCCACCAGGCCCAGACCCAACACCAGCATCAGCGGGAAGCCCAGAAGGCCGATGCAGACGAAGGTCAGAATGACAGAGACCGGAATGAGCAGCAAGATGGCCGAGGGGACGGCGACGGCCGTCAGTGCGCCGGCAGCGCCGCTGGCGATCGTTTTGTTGCGGGCCGTCGAGGTGATTTGTCGCAGGTTGTCGGGCATCACTGCGCCGGCCACGAAGCCCAGAATGCCGGTGAAGAAGGCCAGGGCCATGATGCCCAGCAGACCGCCCCAGAAGCTGGAGCCGTCGTCAACTTCGACGCGAGACGGCACACCCGGCTCAAACTCGGGCACGGCAGGCACGTCCGGCATCTCGGGCATTTCCGGCATGGCGGGCATCTCCGGCAGCGGTGGGACGCCGACCGAATCGCTGAACAGCTGCGGGACCAGCGCGGCCAGCGGCGCCAGCTCTGTGCCCAGTTCGCCAATGGATGTGCATTCGACCAGGACGTTGGCGTTGTCAGCCTCGCCGTTGAACAAAATGCAGTCGCCGGTCAGCACGGCCGATTCGCCCGCCACCAGGCTGCCGTTAAACAGGACGATATCGCCGTTGACGCGGCCGTCCATCAACGTGTCGCCATTGAAGACGATTACATCCCCATTGACGATCGACCCTGCCTGAATCTCGACGTCGCCTTCAAGCACGACCACGTCGTTGTTGACGACTTCATTCTCGCCAATCACGGTGTCGGGGATCGGAGCCGCCATGGCTCCGGGTACGATAAAGCCCATCAGTAGAATCAATAGGATGATGGGAACAAGATGTTGCTTCTTCATGTCTGTTCTCCTCGCCGGCTGTTCTCTCACGATCAGTCAGCTCTTATGCTGCTAATTACGTGAAGTCGCCCGTTGGGGTTGCACCAGCAAACGCTGGATAACGCCGCCCCACAGGAAAACGGAACCCGCCAGGAGCAATGTCCAGCCTATGACGGCCGGCTCTTCGACAACCAACCGGCCCGCGCCGGCGACCAGCGCGCCGACCACCGTGCCGCCCAGTTGGACGGCGCTGCCGATGGCAGCGGCGATGCCCTGCACCATCCCGCCGTCGGAGAAGGCGGTGCTGTAGCGAACGAGCGCCCAGGTCACGGCGATGACCGGGATAATGCCCGTGAGCAGCAGCAGGCCGTAGATGGCGCTGAGCGCCCAGACGCGGGCGCGCCGGTCGGGCAACAGCCCTACCGTGCGCTCGGCGAAGTCGACCGCCGGCATCAGCATCGGCGCTTGCCGGAATAGATGATCAATTGCCGACAGAGCGTTCCACTCCTGCTGACATGCCGGACACGTCCGCAGGTGAGATTCCAGCTGCTGCTTCTCAGCGGCTGCAAGCTCACCATCGAGCGCGTCCATCATCATCAGGTAATAGCTTTCGTTGTGTTGTGCTCGTTGTGCCATGTTTAGCTTCCTTCTGATGGGCTCCCACCCTATCATGTGGCCGACCAGGCCATGTTGGCGGACATAGCCGGCTCCTCTTCCTGCTCCTGCTGCGTCTCGGCCAGCTGGCGGCGGGCCCGGAACAACCGGGACTTCACCGCGCTGACCGTCGTGTCCTGTACCTCGGCAATTTCGTCGTACGACATGTCATACCAGTAACGCAGGACTACCGCCTCGCGGTACTCCGGGGCCAGCTCGTTGAGCATGCCCTGGACCATCTCTTCCTGCTCGACGGCGACAGCCTGGGCCTCTGGCCCCTTGCTGTTTTCGCTGTGCAGCGCCGGATGTGGCGCGAGCGGCTCGTCGATTGAAAGCAGGATGGCGCGGCGCTTGCGAATCTGGTCGATACAGTAGTTGGATGTAATCGACAGCAGCCAGGTGCTGAATTTATGAGCCGGGTCATAGCTCTCCAATCGCGTATACGCTCTGATGAACGCTTCCTGCGCCGCCTCTTCGGCCTCGCCGGAATTGTTCAGCATGCGATAAGCCAGGTTATAAACGGGTCCCTGGTACGCTTCAATTAACTGCCCGAAGGCGACTTTGTCGCCTTGTCTGGCTTGTTGCAGCCAGACTTGCTCCTCGTTCAACGTTCCAATCTCCTGACTACTTATCAGACTCTACGCATGGGCGTCGGAAAAGTTTCACACACCACAGATAAAGGTATTCCAGACCCATTATGCCAGACTGTTATTAGAACTGTATACGCAAAGACGGCCGATCTGGTGCGCCGTCGCCGCTGCTCGACAAGGAATGTCGAGCTACAAGCGACAGTTCGTAGCGCAACATACCAATGTTGTCTCCACTGCCGGTGCAGAAGACCGGAACGGCGTCCTACGGCCGCAATCGCGTAAACTCCGGGAAAACCTGGCGTCAGAATGCTCGCCTCTTGACAGCAGCCAACAACCCGATATAATCTTAATATCAAACTATATGATATTGAACTATATGCCGGACCTGCTGGTCTGGCGTATGGATAAGGAGTAACTCGCATGGACTTGAATGGCATCCATCACGTCACAGCCGTATCGGCCAAAATCGGCCAGAACGCCGCCTTCTATACGCAACTGCTGGGCTTGCGCCTGGTCAAACGGTCGGTCAATCAGGACGACGTCAGCGCCTACCATCTATTCTACGCCGATAAGGTCGGCACGCCGGGCACCGACATGACGTTCTTCGATTGGCCGCAGTCCGGCCCCGACCGGCGCGGCACGGACAGCATCAGCCTGACCGCCTTCCGCGTGAACGGCCGTCCTGCGCTCGACTACTGGGTGGCGCGGTTCGACGAGCATGGTGTGACCCACGAGGGCATCGACACCTTTGCCGGGCGGAATGTACTGCGTTTTGAAGACCCGGAAGGCCAGCGGCTGATGCTGGTCGACGACGGCGGTGCGCCGTTCGAGGGGGTGGAATGGGACGGGACGGATGTGCCGGTCGAGTTCGCCCTGCGTGGCTTTTACAGCGTAGCCTTGACGGTGCCGCAGCTGGAGCCGCTCGTGCCGCTGTTCGAACAGGTGCTGCTCTTCCGCGAGACACAGCGAGCCACCGACGAAGCCGGTCGCGAGGTCGTCGTCTACTCGATGGGCGAGGGTGGTCCGGGGCGCGAGGTGTGGCTGGTGATTGACCCGGACAGCCCGCGCGCCTGGACCGGAGCGGGCGGCGTCCATCATGTGGCGTTCCGCGTTGACGACAAGGCGCACCAGGCGGCCTGGCGCGAGCGACTGACGGCCGTCCGCCTACCCGTCTCGGAGTTCATCGACCGCTTCTACTTCAACTCCATCTACTTCCGCATCACCAACGGCATCCTGTTCGAGATTGCCACCGACGGCCCCGGCTTTGCGGCTGATGAGGATCTGGCGACGCTGGGCGAGAAGCTAGCTCTGCCGCCGTTCCTGGAGCCGCGCCGGTCGCAGATCGAGGCGGGGCTGAAGCCGATTGAGATGGAGTTGGCCGGCTCATAGGCTTACTGCGATCGCGCCTTCTAAAGACGACAGGCAGCTCCATGCGGAGCTGCCTGTCAGGCTTCCAGTAGTAGCCCTTGCTGAGCTGCAGATGGCTGTACGGCTCTGTCAGTTGCGCTATTCGCCCATGTTGATGGTCACGTGGTCTTCCACATCATCGGCACCTGCACTGACGTCAACATTGAACGAGCCGCCATCTTCCAGCGTGCCTTCAGCCACAAACTGAACCAGCGGTGTGGCATTTGTTTGACCAGGCCGCAGGTACTCGGCGTAGTGCGCTGCTGTGCCTACTAGGCGAGACGGTAGATCTGCCAGTTCACTTATTGTGACAACTCCGTCTTCCAGGGCGGACCGCATATCGGGGTCGGCGATGAACCAGATCGGCACCGATCCGCGTCCAATTGTCCTGGCCTCAAGTGGCGCCGGATCTGTCTCCGGACCATTCTTCCATAGCTCGATGGCATTGGTCGTGGTAGGACCGCACCCAAACGCTCCGGGTCCTGTGTCACTCGGAAAGTGGAAGAACTCATTCAGGTTGAAGTCGGCTGGAATGCAATCTGGCGGGCGATAGAATACAACGACAGCCCATTCCCCGTTACTGAAGGTCTCATTCTCGCCAAAACGAGCGTAGAAAGGTACTTCACCACCGCTTTCCATCTGAGTAGCCTGGATGTCAATGGTGACATGATCGTCCACATCCTCAGCTCCTTTACTGACATCGACCGCAAACGGTGCGCCACTATCCAGGGAGCCTTCGGCCGCAAACTGAACCAGCGGCTCCGCATTCGACTGGCTAGGTCGTAGTAACTCGCTGTATGTAGCGGCAGTCCCAGTCAGCAAAGTCTGCATCGCTGCCAGGTCACCGATAGTGAGGATGCCGTCTTCTATCGCTGCCTGCATGTCTGCGTCGCTAACGAACCATACTGGCACCTCGCCTCGACCTGTCGTTTCTGCTTGGAGTGGAGCAGGGTCAGTTTCTGGTCCATTCTGCCACATTTCAACCCCGGTTGTTGTGGTTGGTGCGCAGCCGAAGGCCCCAGGACCATTTTCGTCGGGGAAGTGGAAGAACTGGTTCAGATTGAAGTCAGGTGGGATGCATTCCGGCGGTCGATAGAATACGATGACATTCCAGGTGCCATCGCCAAATGTCTCATTTTCCCCCAACCGGGCATAGAACGGCACTTCCCCGTCGCTGTCCACACGAACGGGTTGTGCTGGAGACTCTGTATTAATCTCTTCTGCTGCGTCTATGATTACCTCCTCCGCGGCGACGGCGGGTACGTCCGTGCCCACAGGCCCTGCTTGCTCTGAGACAGTCTCTGGCTCAGTTGGCTGACAGGCAGCCAGGAACAATACAACTAGTACAAGAAACATACGAAATGCTACATAGGACCTCATTTTTTCTCCTCCTAATGGATCTGTCAGACTAAAGCCCGCTACCTGCGAATCGGGTCTGACTGCCTTGCCAATCATATGGGCCTGTCTTCAGTTCAAAGGGCACTCATTGAATAGCAAATTAGTCAGAACCACTGGTGCGTTTAATGCACATGTCTGATTGTATGGGGCCCCGTTAATTCAACGTTATTGGGATGAGCCAACCCGCGTATTGACCATATTCTGTTTATCAGTATGATGTTTACACTGCCTTGACGGTCTCGCAAATGGTCCGTTACCCACAGTCCAATAAGAGGTGCCTTGCTAACAATCCGTCTTCTGGGCCAGTTTCATATCGATAGTGACGGTTTGCCTATTTCGCTGGACTCGCGTCCGGCACAGTCCCTGTTGGCTTATCTTCTCATGCGTCCAGGCCAGGCAGTGCCACGCGACATGTTGAGCGGCATGCTCTGGCCCGAAGCCTCCGAAGCCAATGCCAAGAATAGTCTACGCCAAGCGATCTGGCGGGCCAGAAAGAGCCTGGAACCCGGCAAGCCATACTTAATCGTAAACGATCTGACCGTTGCCTTTGATGCCACTGCCGAGTACTGGCTTGACGTCGAGCAAATGAATGGTGAGCTTTCGCAGTCGACACCGATTGAGCAGTTGGAACAAGTGGTTGGCCTTTATGCCGGCGATTTGCTGCCCGGCTTCTATGATGATTGGGTCGTACTGGAACGCGAGCACGTGCACGCACGCTTTGAACAACATATGACCTTGCTGTTGTACAAGCTCGAGCAAGCTCAGAGATGGACAAGCCTGTTGACGTGGAGCGAACGGTGGGTTGCGCTGGGTTCTGCACCCGAACCAGCTTACCGTGGCGTCATGACCGCCCATGCGGCGGAAGGTGATCTGGCAGGGATGGCGAGGGCCTATGCACGATGTCAGCAGGCCATGATGGATACACTGGGTTTGGAGCCCGGTGCCCTGACAAGCGCCCTGTTTGAGAAACTCAAAACCGGACAACCGGTTGCAAGTACGCCAGCGTACCAACCATCCCTCGTACAGAGCGTTAAGTCTGATTCAAAGCCTGCCATCGGCCGGCCGCCTTACAAAGGGTTACACTACTATACCGCAGCGGATTGGCGTCATTTCTTTGGCCGGGATGAGCTCATTCGAACGTTGTATGGACGCATTGTTGGTGGAGAGCGTTTTCTGGCGGTTGTTGGAGCATCCGGCAGTGGCAAGTCATCCATTGTCCGCGCTGGACTGGCGCCGGTGCTAGGCAAGGAACAGGTAACCGAGAACCCGGCTGACAAGCAAGACCTGTGGAACGTCGTTCTGATCACACCGACATCACACCCGAACGAAGCGCTGGACACAGCACTGCAAGCGCTCCGTTCGCCAGGTGCAAAAGCACACTCAATCGCGTCTGACTCCCGGGCTTCCTCTGGCGCTGGTATGCGGAAGGCATTGATTGTCGATCAATTCGAAGAGTTGTTCACTCTCTGCCACTCGGAGATCGAGCGTACTGCGTTTATTGATGATCTGATCGCTCTGACGCATACGAGCCATGGCGAGTCCGTGGCAGTGGTCGTAACGCTGCGCGCCGATTTCTACGCTCAGTGCGGGCAATATCCTGCGTTGAGAGCGCTGCTTGCCGAACACCAGCTTTATCTAGGTCCGATGAGCGCAAGGGAGCTGCGAGAGGCAATCGAAGGGCCCGCGACAGCAGGGGGCTGGACGCTGGAACCCGGCCTTGTTGAGCTGATTCTCAGGGACGTTGGTAATGAACCGGGTGCCTTGCCGTTGCTTTCCCATGCCCTGCTGGAAACATGGCGAAGACGGCGCGGTCGGGCCATGTTGATTGAGAGCTATGCCAGGTCCGGGGGAGTCCACGGGGCGATTGCCAGAACGGCTGAGAGTGTTTTTCAGAGGCAATTGACACCCGACCAACAACGGATCGCGCGCAATGTCTTTATTCGGCTCACAGCGCTGGGCGAGGGCACAATAGCGACGCGCAGACGTGTTGCCCCTGCCGAGTTGTTTTCAACGAGCCAAGATTCCGTACTCGTGAATCGTGTGTTGGAAACGCTGGCTGATGCGCGCCTGATCACGATCGACGACGATTCCATAGAAATAGCTCATGAAGCTCTGATTCTCAACTGGCCGACTCTTCAAACATGGCTGGCGGGCGACAGGGCCGATATCTTGCTTCACAGGCATTTGACTGACACCGCCCAGGAGTGGAACGCTTATGACAGGAACCAGAGCGAGCTGTATCGTGGAATCCGGCTGAGCCAGACAGTGGAATGGCTCGAGCGCCGGCAGCCAGATCTTAGCGCGTTGGAGCAGGAATTTATCGATGCCTCAAGGTCATATGCTGAGGAAACCGAGAACACGAGAAGGCAACAGGAAGAGAAAGAATTGCGCGCCGCGCTCGACTTGGCTCAGGCGCAACAGCGACAGGCGGAGACGGCACAGCAGTTGGCCGATGACAGAGTCCGTTCATTTGACAGGCTACGTCGTCGTAATCTCTTCCTGACCATTGCCCTTGTTGCGGCCGTCGCTATGGCCGGCATTGCTTTCTTTTTGCGAGAGCAGGTTGAGCGGACAGCGGAGATGGCCAGACTCAACGCTGAGCGGGCGGAAACCGAGAGTCAGATCGCTTTCTCGCGCGAACTGGCGGCTGCCTCCGCCGCCAATCTGACGGGCGACACCGAACTGAGTCTCCTGCTCGCTCTGGCTGCGGTCTTCAGCGCGGAGGATGCTGGATTGCCACCACCTCGGGAGGCTGTTGAGGCGCTCCATGCCGCCTCCGCTGCCTCACGGCTACGCGCATCGTATGAAACCGGGTTCAACGCGGATTTCAGTCCGGACGGTTTGCTGCTGGCTCATAGCGGACCCGGCAGCACAGCAATTGTGAGGGAGTTCCCGTCCGGCAGAGAGATTCGAGGTCTGGATGGCCACAGCAGCGACCTGTTTGGAGTCAACGTAATCTTTGATGAGACACAGTCGCGTTTACTGACCGCCAGTGCTGACGGAACCGCCATCCTTTGGGACGCAGAGACCGGAGCAGAGATTACTAGGCTAGGTGCGCATGACGCAGCTATCACTGACGCGACGCTCAGTAGCGATGGAAAGTGGGCGGCCACCTCTGGCAATGACGATACAGCGCGAGTTTGGGATCTGCGGACCGGGCAAGAGCGGCTGCGCTTGCCTGTTGTTGGCACCAGCGGTGTCACCTTCGATCCAGAAGCAAGTCGTCTCGCCATCGCCCGAGACACTCCAGAGGATAGTCGCATCAGCATCTGGGAGCTGGCCACAGGGACGGAGGTGCTTACCCTGCCGGGTCACGACCGCGGGTCCGGAGACGTCATCTATAGTAGAGATGGTGCCCGGATCGTCTCGTCCGGCTTTGATGGCACAGTCAAGATCTGGGACGCTGAGACCGGAACGCTGAAGAGTGTGCTGAATGATATTTCACCAGTCTACTCGCTAGCGCTTAGTCCTGATGAGCAGCTGATTGCCCTGGGCTCGGTGAACGGGGATGCTAGTCTCTGGAACCTGCAGAGCGAGGAGGTTGTGCATCGCTTCAGTGGTCATGGGGGATGGGTCACCTCCGTTGCTTTCAGCTCTGATGGGCGCTATCTGACAACAAGTGGCGCTGATGGAAAGACACTGGTCTGGGATTTGTCCGAGGAGGCTGCAGCTGAGTGGCTGGCACTCACCGGTCATGATTCTGTTGTCTACAGCGTTGACTTCAGTCCCGATGGTAAGTTGATCGCGACCTCGAGCTGGGATGGAACAGCAAGGATCTGGGATGCTACGGACGGCACTTTACTAATGGATCTCGCTGGGGCGGGAGACGAGATGGCGCGAGCTGTCTTCATGCCTGATACCGAAAACGTCATTACTGCCGACTATGGTGGTGTGGTCAGGATTTGGGATCGGGTGACGGGTAATCTCAAGGAAGAGATTGCTGCTCACAGCAGGGGAGACATGGACGTGGCGATCAGTCCGGACGGTACGTTGCTGGGGACGGCAGGTGCTGACGGGTACGGGCGACTTTGGTCGATTTCCTCCGGCGAGTTGCTTCATGAACTGGTGGGTCATCAGGATGTAGTGGGCCGCGTCTCGTTTAATGGAGATGGCAGCCTGTTCGCCACCGCAAGCTGGGATGGAACTGCACGTATTTGGGACGTGCAACATGGTCACCTTCTGATGATTCTGGCCGGAGGGCCAAGCAACGTCAACAGTGTTGACTTCAGCCCGGACGGCCGGCTTGTCGCGACAGCCCACGAAGATGGGGTAGCCAGAATCTGGGATCTTTCGCGACAATCGGTCAATGGTCTGGTCCAGTCGAGTCTGACGCTGAGTGGTCATAACAGCGCTGCCTGGGACGCGGTATTCAGCCCGGACAGCAAGACGCTGGCGACCATCGGTTTTGACGGCGTCGTCAAGCTGTGGGATGTATCGTCCGGAAGCGAGCTCCTGACATTGCCGGGAGATAGTTATGGTCCGGATCTCGAGTTTAGCCCGGACGGGACGCTCCTGGCGGCAACAGGCGGGGATGGAGTTGTCCGCATTTATGTGCTCCCTCTGGATATGTTAGTTGGGATTGCACAAGCGCGCTTGACGCGGAACTTCACTGATGCCGAATGCACCAAGTATCTTCGTACGGAAACATGTCCCGACATTTCGTGGGGTAATTGAGATGAGTGGCGTGGGTGGGAAGTGAACTACCCGCTCAATGGAAAAGGGCGGCCGCCACCCGGCAGCCGCCCTATGCAAGGAGTTACTCCAACAGCCGCCCCGCCACTTCCAGCGTGTGGGTCGGGTCGACCCACTCCGCCAGTATGTCCGGCACGGCATGGACCGGTTCGGCCGTTGTTCGCAATGTGCCGTCGGCGCTCTGTTCGGTGATGAAGTTAACCGCCAGCGTCGGGTCCAGCTCCGGATAGTCAGAGCGCTGGTGGGCACCGCGACTCTCGCGCCGCTCGAGCGCGCTGCGCACCGTCGCTTCAGCGCTGACCAGGGCGCTGCGCAGGTCGAGGGCGATTGCCAGATCCTGGAACCCTTCCGAGGAAGGCCGGACATCGACGAGTTCGGCCGCCTGCTTCAGCGCGCCGATCTCGCTGATCGCCGTCTGTAGATTGGCCTCCTGCCGCACGACGCCACAGTGAGACCACATCGTGTCGCGCAGAGCGCGCTGCAGCGGGCGAGCCATCTCGCTGCCGTGGCGGATGATGGCGTTGAGATCGTCGTGGGCGGCGTTGATCTCTTTCCGGGAGCGGAGCTGCATCTCCAGCGCAGCCGAATGCTCGGCGGCGGCGGCCCCGGCCCGGCGGCCGAAGATAACGGTCTCGGCCAGGGAGTTGCCGCCCAGCCGGTTGGCCCCGTGCAGCCCGCCCGTCACCTCGCCCGCCGCATACAGGCCGGTGACGCCGGTCGAATGGGTCTCCGGGTCGACCACGATGCCGCCCATTGAGTAGTGGGCGGTGGGCGCCACTTCCATCGCTTCCTGGGAGATATCGAGCAGTTGTGTCTCCATGAACTGGCGATACATGCGCGGCAGCTTTTCCAGGATGTAGCCCTTGTCGCGGTGGCTGATGTCGAGGAAGACGCCGCCGTTTGGCCCGCCACGCCCCTCGATGATCTCGGTGTAGTTGGCCAGCGCCACCCGGTCGCGAGTGGACAGCTCCATCCGCTCGGCGTCGTAGCGAGCCATGTACCTCTCGCCCTTGTTGTTGAGCAGGTAGCCGCCTTCGCCGCGCACCGCCTCGGTCACCAGCGTCCCGGCCATCGACTCAGGTGCAACCATGCCAGTGGGGTGAAACTGGACCAGTTCCATGTCCATCAGTCTGGCCCCGGCCTGAAGAGCGAGGAACATGCCGTCGCCGGTGTTCTCGTCGCGCCGGGAAGAGCTGCGCCGCCACAGCCGGGTGTGGCCGCCCGCCGCCAGCACCGTTGCGTCCGCCAGATAGACGGTGCGCTCGCCCGACTGCATGTCGAACGTCATGGCCCCGAAGCAGACGCCGTTATCGACCAGGAGGCGGGAAACATACTGGTGCTCATGGAACGGAATGCTGAGTTCATCCGCCTTGTCGGCCAGGGCGTAGAGGATGGCTCGTCCGGTGTAATCCCCCGCATAGCAGGTGCGGCGGTAGGTGTGGGCGCCGAAGAAGCGCTGGTCCAGACGGCCGTCCGGCAGGCGAGCGAACTCGACCCCCCACTCGGCCAGCTCGTTGACGGCCGCCGGTGATTCCTGGGCCATAATCTCGACGGTGCGTGCGTCGCTGAGGTAGTACCCTTCGAGTACGGTGTCGGCAAAGTGCTGCTGCCAGCTGTCTTCGGGATCGACCGTGCCCAGCGCGGCGTTGATGCCGCCCGCCGCCAGGACCGTGTGGGCGTCTTTGCGCAAATGCTTGCCCACGACGACCACGTCCACGCCGGCAGCCGCCGCTTCGATGGCCGCCCGCATCCCTGCCGCCCCGGAGCCGATGACGAGAACGCTGACGTTAACTGTGCGATGTGTACGATTCATGGTGAATGGTCCTTTCTGAGTCCTGAACTTGCCTGATGGTTGTACGCGGCCGTTCCGGATGAATGGGAGCAGCCGTTGGTGTCTGCCTGTAACAGGATTTTACGAAGGGGTGGTGGGGGTGAGAATGGGTAGTTACGACCGGCTCATATTGGCGGTGGAACGGCGCGGACGTGGAAACAAAGCAGGACCGGGCCGGGCCGCTCGAGGAATGAAGCTATGCTGATGGGGGCTGAAGTCAAGCGATTAGGCTTGCCGGCTGACCATCTCGTTGATCCAGATCGGGGCGAAGGGGGAGGTGCAGCCTTTGGACACGGGATAGTCGCGAAAGACGCCGAGGGTTTCGCCGATGTTGAGGGCTTGCTGGCGGTAGGTGGGGAAGTTGATGCCGATGGCCGCCAGGGTGTTGTTCATCGTCCACTGCAGTTCGGGCGGGGCATCGCCCATCTCCGACGCAATGCGACCTAGCAGCGCCGGGATGTCCAGCCCGTCTGGGCTTGTGGCGACCCGGTCGGCCGTCAGGTTCCATCCGGCGCGAGCGGCCATCGGATCGGCGTCGACCATCCACTGTTGGCGCAGCATTTCCTTGTCCGGATGTTTCTTGACGACGTAGGCGTTGAGCCAGTCGGCGACCTGCACAAACGTAGCCTCCCGCACCATCTGATCCATCTCGACGGCCGACAGCGCGTTAGGCTTCATAATTAAGATGGCCAGCAGCCGGGCGTCGATGTTGCCGGTTGCCCAGAGGTCGAGGGCCAGCGCGTGGTCGGTCTTGATCGGCTTGGCCACCTTGCGGATGTCGCCGAGCTTGACGCCAAACTGGTTGTCGCCGGCCCCGTTCCTGATGTTGCGTTCACGCACGCTCTCGTTGCTGAGCGCTTCCAGCTCGGTGAGGATGTCGTCGACGGTCAGGGTGGGTGCTTGTGTGGTGGACATGGCGGTGATTGTAACAAATTGCGTAATTCGGGTGGGGCTGCGCTTCGGCCAGCAGCTCGCCCAGTTGAGCCGGGGTTGCGCTCAGGTGAGGCAGGGAGCGTATCAACAGGTTGAGCGCACTGGTGAAATCGGCTGGATGCGGGCGCCGGCTGAATCCAGCTAAAGACTACGCTTTCCGGAACGGATAGCGTCCAGGGAACAGACAGGGGACTCAGACAGGATTCTGGCTACTCCCTCCATTTAGTCGATAGGGTATCAGCGCGATTTAGATTTTTCGCACGTTGGCAGCCGCCGGACCCTTGGGGCCCTGCTCAATCGAAAACTCGACACGATCGCCCTCGGCCAGGCTCTTGTAACCCTCAGCCTGAATGGCGGAATGGTGCACAAATACGTCTGGGCCGTCGGTCTCCAAGAAGCCATAACCTTTTTGATCATTAAACCATTTCACTGTACCGACTTTACGTTCGTCACTCATTGTTGGATAACCCCCAGTTTTTTGCTCATCAATACGCTCGCGCAGAAATTATATGTCTTGAGAACCTTCGGGACAAAAGAGCGCCAGAATCAAGAGAGGGTTCGCCACGCCACCGAAAATTCATCGGTCGGCCGACAGCGCTTTGGGCTTCATGATAAGAATCGCGGCAGCCGGTCGGCGATGTCGTCGGTCGTCCAGAAGTCGAGGGCCAGCGCTACGCCTCGGTCAGCAACTTGCCCAGTTCGGCCGGCGTGACGCCAAGATGAAGCAGGGCGCGAATCAACAGGTCGAGCGAGACGGTGGGATCGGCCGTTTCCATCCTGGAGACGCGGGACTGGCTGGAGTCAAGTGCCTCAGCCAGCGCCTGCTGTGACAGGTCCTGACTCTCGCGCCGTTCGCGCAGCGTCCGGCTGAGCAGCAGCTTGAGTTCGATGTAGGCTTCTTCTTCGGGAGTCAGTTCGAGGAAAGCCTGGGCGGTTGTTTCGACCCACCCTTTGGCTTCGAGCTGTCGTCGTTTTTCTTGATCCATGTCGTGATCTCTTTGTTGTCAGGCGTCGTATAGTTGCAGGCGTCTTTGACAGCGTTCAATGACCTGCCTGGGCGTTTGATTGGTCTTTTTGGAAAACACGTCCACAATGATTATCGTGTCTGCATCTGTCCGATAGATAATGCGCCACATCACGTTCTCGTCCTGAATTCTTAGCTCGTGACAACGCTTGCCAATTGTCGGCATCGGCCGCGATTGAGGCAGCGAAAGCGTGACACCTTCTTGCAGTTGCCTAAGCAAGAACCCCTCCCCTATCCTCGCTTCACGAGACATGGGAGGGGTCTTAATCTCCCCATGCAGGATCATGAGCGGTTTGCCGGGTGGAGTCATGCTCCCATCATTATACCATTTCTGACATAATTATCGCAAAGCAGAGATCGCAATTCTGATGGAACCATATATTCTGCACCATGATGAATTCCAGAGACGCCGCAAATTGCGGCTCATGCAACGATATTTGTGTGGTTACACCACGATCAGCCTATATGAATTGCATCGTGAAACAAGGTTCTGTAGTGATCTACAATCCGTAGTTCTTGCGCATGCCGGCAACGAAGGCCTCGTCCTGATCGATGGCGTAGCGAGAGCTCAGAGTTGCCTTGGCGCCTGCGCCGGAGATGTAGCGAAGCTGATCGCTATCATCGGTAGCTGCCGTCCAAATGACCTCGGCGACATCCTCCGGCTCCTGATTAGCAGAGGTGTCCATATTTCCCATCGCTTCAATAAAGGCTTGCACCAGTGGCTGGTATGCGGCAAGGTCTTCGTCATTGGTGAAAACGAAGGATCGCCCTCCGAAGTCGGTATTTACGCCCCCAGGCTCGACGATTTTGACGCGGCCACCGAAAAGGCGCGCTTCGAAGTGCAGTGCCTCTGAGAGACCTTCAACCGCCCACTTCGAACTATGGTAGAGTGTGCCGAACGGAAACGTCATGCGTCCTCCCACGGAAGAAACATTGATGATCGTACCGCTCTTCTGTTCACGCATACCGGGCAGAACGGCCCTGGTCAACTCAACCAGACCGAAGAAGTTAACCTCAAACTGACGGCGCAGGACTGACATCGGCGTCGCCTCGAGGGGGCCGTACGCGCCGTAACCGGCGTTGTTCACGAGCACGTCTATAGAGCCAAAACTTCCTATGGCATCCGAGACTGCAGAATGGATCGAATCTGATTCGAGCAGGTCAAGTCGTGTCACAAGCACACTGTCGCCTGCAAGATCGGCACCATCTTCTGGTGAGCGCATTGTCGCGACGACATTCCAGCCCTGCGCTGCGAAATGACGGACGGTAGCCTTGCCGATTCCTGAGCTTGCTCCCGTAATAAAGACTGTTTGAGACATGATTGGCTCCTTACTCAACGTCGGTTTCAGATAGGGCTTCGATGACTAATTGTGAGAAAAGGGCAGAGCTATGTTGTTGCTGACCTGTGACTAATCTGCCGTCGCGTATCGCAAACTGCTCTAGCGGGCCAGCAACTTCAAAATTGGTGTTTGGATTTTTCCGCGCCTCCGTTTCGATGGTGTAGTCGTTTAATGTGAATCCTGCAGCGGCGTTGTTCATCTCTTCTTCGCTATCTGAGTAGCCAGTCCAGGTCTTGCCATCGGCCAGCAGCGTGCCGTCACTTAAGCGCGACCAGAGCAAAAGGCTAGTTCCATGACAAAGCATGCCAACCACCTTGCCCTGTTCGTAAAAATCGGCGATGAACTGATGAAGCTTCTTGTCGTCCTTAAAGGTAATCAGAGGGCCACCACCTCCAGCCACACAGACCGCATCGTAGTCACTAATTTTGACTTCATCGATGGACTTTGTGCTTTCCATCATTTTGCCAAATTCCTTATGATGGCTAAACCCAATGGTAACCAGGTCATTGGGATAGATGGTGTCCGGATTCTCCGGATCTGAGAAGCCGTCGAATTCCACTTTCCCTCCTTTGGGAGAAGCCAAATCAACGTTGTACCCCGCCTGAACAAAATCAAAGAACGGGCGCGTCATCTCTTCTGCAAAAAAGCCAACAGGCACTACGCCTTTAAGTGTTCCAGGATTAGACACAAGATACAGGATCCTCTTCTCGGGACGCTTGTACGGTGCCTGCCTTCTTACTACTTCTGAGTTCATTTTGGCCTCCAGTTGCCAGGTGAATTTGAGAATCGGATTTGACAACCCGATAAGCGTTGGTCGTACTAGGTGAGGGGACCACTCACTTACGTAGGGAAATGATAGCTATTGAAAGGCTAGAAATGAATGGTGATTTGTCCCAGGATGTTGACAAATCGTACAGTAGCATGTGCTATAATGATTGGATATTGGCTATTTCCTTGCATTTAAGTATAAATAGGCGAAATGACTACAATTGCTCCCAGGTATATACCTGACCGATTGCACCATCTAGCTGGGCTCGTGGAACGACATGCCCACGTGGATGGGATAAACCGAACATGCATAGAATCGCTGGGCTTGTACAAGGCGATGCAGACTACGGCTCGCTGCCCATCGATTGATGCTGCCGGCATAGGCCTCGTGTGTCAGGGAACAAAACTGTCATACTTTGGTGAGCGGCGACTTGAGTTTACGCCGGGGCAGATGATGATTGGCTTTTATCCCATTCCTGTGGAAACGGAAGTGATTCATGCGAGTGTGGATGAACCCTTTTTGCTGGTGGGTCTGACTATCAACCGGCGGCGGATGGTAAATGTCCTGTCACGACTTGAGCAGATTGAAGATACACCGCCTAAATCGTCCTCTGCAGATCCGACCAACATCTTTGCGATTCCGCTCAACAACAATCTGCTTGATCCGTTCATTCGGCTCGTCGACCTACTCGATAATCCGACTGATGCGGCGATGTTGAGCGACAGCATTATTGATGAAATCTACTACCGAATTGTCTCTCAAGAACGGGGTGGAGAACTGCGCGCCCTTTTGCAACAGCATGGCGATATTCAGAGAATTTCTAAAGCGATCGCTTACATCCATAACAACTTAAACCAGCCAGTTTCTGTCGACGAATTGGCTGAAATGGTACACATGAGTCGCACGGCGTTCTTCAAAGACTTTAAAGCCGTGATGCACATGTCGCCCCTGCAATATGCCAAGGCGGTAAAGCTTAATGAAGCGCAAAGGCTGATCAGAGCGGGGAAACGCGCCAATGAAGCGGGCTATTTGGTGGGCTACGGCATACCGGCACAATTCAGTCGTGAGTATAAACGGCACTTTGGCTACCCGCCATCTGCGACCAGCCGCCCAACATCGCTTGCAGCCGATGTGCGAAGCGGCTGAAGCAAACGTTCGGTGAGAATGTCCAAATGGGTTCATTCGCATCGATGTCTCTACTCGTCTTGCCGAGAAGCCGCATAAGGTCCGAACTACCGGACCAGGTGTGGCCGCCGCCTTCGAAGGGTACCACCCATATTCGTCCGTAGATATACGCTAAGGGGCGCGCCTCCTAGGGCCGAACCAGGTTTCGGTTCAACACATATTCGCCATAGAGCAGGACATTGTCCCAGCCGATATGAGCTGATGTGCTCAAGCAGAGACAAGTCCACGTTAGCAGCCTCTGGCTGTCCATCCAGAATTGCCCGGTTAAGAGAGTGTCCAAGTTCCTGTGTAAGCGCACGGTTCCCCGAGTAAAGTTAAACTTGCGATTCATCTCACCAAGTGAACTTACGCATGAGTCTTGGAACAGCAGGCTGAACTACGTAAGAAATACTGGTCAGGCCAATCAACGTTAAGTAAACCGGCGACAGGACGAGTTTGCTTTACAACTTAATCAGGGCGACGAGACCACTATCTCAATGCTCAGAGCTGAATCCTGACGGGTCCGACCGCCGCTATCTGAACCGCAGGAGCCGAACCGCTTTCGTCCCCATCCTAAGCAAATATGCCAATCCCCCCCACCTATGCTAGCATTACCCGGCAGGCAGGCGGCTGTCTACGAACCGCCTCTGCCAAATCTGACCGACCAGCATAGACCCATGATCGAACAAGAGCACAAGCCGCTGCCTTCCACCCTGTATACAGAAGAGTACTTCCTGACCGCCTGCGAAGGGTACGACGAGTTCATCGCCTCCGAGGGGGAACATCTCTCGCGGCGGCTGCAGGACGCGTTTACGGTGGCCGACGTCAGGCCGGGTATGCGCGTGCTGGATGTGGGCTGCGGGCGGGGCGAAATCCTGCGCCACTGCATGCGGCTGGGCGTGGAGTCGTACGGCATTGATTACGCGGAAGCGGCCGTGCGCATGAGTCTTGATGTGGTGGAGGCGGAGCGGGCGCGGCTGCTGGCCGAACAGCCCGACGCGCCGCCGCTCGTGGCCGGTGTCAGCTACTCTGACGCCAAGGTGCTGCCGTTCCCCGACCGCTATTTCGACCGGGTACTGATGTTTGATGTAGTCGAGCATCTGCATCCGTGGGAGCTGCACCAGGCGATGCTGGAGGTGGGGCGGGTGCTGCGACCGGGCGGCCGTTTCATCATCCACACCGCGCCCAACCGCTGGTACGACACCTACGCCTACCCCTGGGTGCGCCGTCTGCGGACCGCGCTGGGCCAGGGCGACCAGTACCCTAAGGATCCCCGCGCCATCACGCCCGTCAACCAGGATGTCCACGTCAACGAGCAGGATTTGTGGAGCATGCGCCGGGCGCTGCAAGAGGCGGGCTTCACCGGCATCAAAGTCTGGCTCGATTCGCCGCCCCAGCCACCAGAGCCGACGCCGGTAATGGACCTGGCGCGCCGCTTTGCTTTCGGCGTGCCGCCCTTCCGCTGGTTCTTCGAGCGCGAAGTGTTCGCCGTGGCCGAGACGGACGGCCCGGTCGCCCGCTGACCCGGCCGATGACCACGCCGGAGCCAGTCGCCGGCCTGCCGGTCGACGCCTTCCCGCCGAGTCCCCCGGACGCGCCCCCCGCCGACGCCGCACAACCCCGCACGGATCGACGCTGGGTGTGGGCCGTTGCCATGCTGCTCGTTCTGGGCGTGGCGCTGGCGCTGCGCCTCTGGCGGCTGGATGAGCTGCCGCCGGGTCTGACCCACGACGAAGCCAACCACGGCGGCGAGGCGATGGAGATCCTCGACGGCGTCTACCGCTACTTCTTCCCGCTCAACTACGGCAGCGAACCGCTTTACAGCTATACGGCCGCGGGCTTCATGGCGATGTTGGGCGAGAACATTCTCGCCCTACGGTTGGTCAATGTATTGTTTGGTGTGGCCGCCATTGCCTTGGCGTACCTCTGGGCCGCGCCGCGCTTCGGACGGCCGACGGCGCTGTTGGCGGCGGGGCTGCTGGCCGTCTCCTTCTGGCCGCTGGCCAGCAGCCGGGAGGCGCTGCGGGCGGGGATGCTGCCGTTCTTCCTGACGGCGGCCGTCTGGTTCTACTGGCGCATCCTCGAACTACGCGCACCCCAGATCTGGCCGCCGGGCAGCGGGCCGCCGGAACGATCAGCCGCGGCGTGGCGGGTGGTCTCCGTTGTCGTGGGCTTCGCTGTCATGCTGGTGGCCACCTTCCATATCTATCTGGCGGCGCGGGTGAGCTGGCTACTGTTCCCGGTCTTCCTTTTCTATCTGGGTTTGTTCCACCGGGCGGTCTTCCGGCGCAGTTGGGCGCCGGCCGTCGCCGGGCTGTTGCTGGCCGGGCTGCTGACCATTCCGATGGCGCTCTTTCTGGCCAACAACCCGGAGATGCAGACGCGGGTGGGCATGCTCGACGGGCCGGTCGGCCGTCTGCTGGCGGGGGAGGTCGGCCCGGCGCTGCTGACCGCCCGCGACGCGCTGCTGGCCCTCGTCTGGCCCGGCTTCGGCGACCAGTTCCTGGCCTACAACATTCCGGGGCGACCGGTGTTTGATGCGCTGTCGGCCGTCTTTTTCGTGGCCGGCGTGGTCGTCTGCCTCATTCGCTGGCGGCAGCCGGTCTACGCCTTCCTGCTGCTGTGGCTGGTCATCGGCCTCGTGCCGTCGCTCATCACCGGGCCGACCGCCAACACGACGCGCAATCTGGCCGCGCTGCCCGCGGTCTACCTGACGGCCGCTGTCGGCTTCGTCGGCCCGGCGGCGTGGCTGGCGGCGCGGTGGCCGCGGGAGCTGTGGCTGAAGCCTGTGTTGGGGCTGGCGGCCGTCGCCTGGCTGGGCTGGGCGGGCTGGGTGTCGGCGCAGGATTACTTCGTCGTCTGGGGTGAATCGGCGGCGGTGCGCGACGCCTACCGGACCACGCTGGTGGAAGCTGTCACCTATCTGGATGAGAACCACGCCGACGCCGCGCCGCTCATCTTCTCCTCGCAGCTGCCTGGCCCGGCCCATGACAGTTCTATCGCCCGGCTGGTGGGCAGCGATCGGGCAGCGGTCGGCGAGAGCAGCCGCTGGACTGATGCGCGGTGGGCGCTGGTTGTGCCGGAAGAGGGCGAGCCGCTGCTGGTCAATCCGTCGTCCACGCCGCTCCATCCGGCGCTGCGGCCGTTGGTGCGCGCCATCGACAGCGTCCAGCTGCAGCCGGATGACTTCGACCCTGGGTTCACGGTCTATGAGATCGACCAGGGCCGGTTGCGAGCGCTGTTGCGGGAGATGTCCCCGGTCGAGCCAGCGGCAAACTTCAACGATGCCATTACGCTGACCCATGCCGAATGGCTGAGCGGCGAGGTACGGCCGGGAGAAACGGCCGAGCTGCTGACCGTCTGGCAGGTGGGCGACCCGGCGCAGGCCGGGCCGGTCGCGCCGCCCACCTACACGATCCGAGGCGGTCCTGTTCACCCACGTGCTCGATGAGGCCGGGCAGGTGGTGGCCCAACGGGACGCGCTCGACGCGCCGTCGTGGGCGTGGCAGGCCGGCGACCTCATTCTTCAGATTCATCCCGTCCAGATTCCGGCCGATCTGCCGCCGGGAACGTATCAGGTCGTTACCGGCTTCTACGATCGGCCGACGGGGGAGCGGCTGCCGGTGGTGGGCGGCCAGCCGGGGGCGACGACGGCCGCGCTGCCCGCGCTGCAGGTTGGGCGATGAGGGGGGTGATAACGCGACAAAAGAATGTCGCGGCACAGGCGCCTGGCGGGTGATGAGGGGGACGCGACAAGAGAATGTCGCGTTACGGGCGCTTGGCGGGCGGCGTGAAGCGGCATATGATGGGCGTGTGCAGATCGAAGTGATAAGCGAAAAACGATGAGTCGCAAGAAGACCCCCGAACAGTTATCGGCCGCCGAGCTGGAGAAGCTGCTGCTGCTGCGCAAACGTGCCGACGCGGAAGAGCGCCTGCGCCGGCTGCGGGCCGACGGCCGCGTGCTCGTCCAGCCGGGCGGGTCTCCGACACGGCCCGACGAACGACTGGAGCCGCTGCCGTCCTATCGCGGGCGGCCGTTGTGGCGGCGGCTGACCAGTAATCTGCTGCTGCTGGCCGAGGTCGGGATTGTCATTGCCTTGCTGGCGATCATCGTCAGTCTGTGGCAGACAAACCGGACGCTCAACGACGAGCTGGCCCAGGTGCAGCGGGCCGAGAGCCAGGCGGTGGCGCTGCCGACGGCAACGACCGCCCCCGTCATCGATGTTGTCGTGCTGCCCAGCGGCCACAAGCCGCCGGTGGACGGACGGCCGCCGGAACAGGGCGAGGCGGGCAACATTCCCGACCATCTGCTGCCGGTCATCAACGCCTACGTGCCGCCGCCCCTACCCACGCCCGGCCCCGAACAGGCCCGCCGCCTGGAGATTCCGGCGCTCAACGTCGACCATCCCATTGTGCAGGGTGACGATTGGGAGCAGTTGAAGAAGGGCGTGGGGCAATATCTGGGCTCCGGCCCGCCGGGCCGCCCGGGCAATGTCGTCCTGTCGGCCCACAACGACATCTACGGCGAAATCTTTCGCTATCTGGACCAGCTGCAGCCGGGGGATGAAGTCATCGTCTCCACCGAACGGCAGCGGTATGTCTACCGCATCGACGAGCTGCGCGTGGTGGAGCCGACCGAAGTATGGGTGATGGCTCCGACCGACCACGCCCAGGTGACGCTGATCTCCTGCTACCCGTACCGGGTCAACACGAAGCGCATCGTCGTCTTTGCCACGCTGCTCGACCCGGCCTATTGAGCATGAGAGGCGTGACAATCGGGGTAGCGGCCGTCGGGAGCAGCGCGTATACTTGGGGGCTGTAGCTCGATTTGCTGATTCAGGTTTCTGGTTGAGCATCGCAGAATGAAGGGATCGATTTAGCAAATCGACAACCATAATTTGTTGATTACGTAATAAGTAGGGCATCTATGGCCAAGTCGAAGAGCCGCTCGAAAGCAAACCGGGCGCGAAAGAAAGCAATAGCCGGCGGCGAAGTGATCGCCGATGTGCCGGTGGACGAAGACGGCACCAGCGCCCCCAAGGCGCGCAAGACGCCAAAGCTGACCCGCCAGGAAGCGACGGCCCAGCAGCTGGAGGTTGAGTACGCCTACATCGTCAAGGATTTGCGGCGCGTATTCATCATCGCCGGCATGATGTTTGGCTTGCTGATTGCGGCCAACCTTGTATTTGGCTTCTTGGCCGGTTGATCTTGACGGTGCGATATGGTAACATGCATGGTCTGATTCTTGGCCCTGCAGGTGCATTATCTGTGTCTGGTGGGCTAACCGTTTAGTGTTGTTCCTGCGAACCAGGAGCTGCAAAAGAGGATTTGTTAGATTAAAAGAGTACGTCGTCGTCCAGCACCATTGCCGGAAGCGTTAAATGTTCGGGTCAACAGGCAGATACGCGCACGCGAAGTTCGTCTGATTGACCACAATGGCGAGAATCAGGGCGTTATGCCCTTTTATGACGCGCTGAAGCTGGCGGAAGAAGCTGAGCTTGATCTGGTGGAAGTGGCTCCCAATGCCCGCCCGCCTGTTTGTCGCATTCTCGACTTCGGTAAGTATGCCTATGAGCAGACGAAGAAGGATCGGGAAGCGCGCAAGCATCAGAAGAAAGTCGAGATCAAGACGATTCGACTGACGCCGCGCACAGACGATTACCATATTGATATTGGCGTCAGGACAGCCCGGCGCTGGTTGAATGAGGGTAAGAAAGTCAGGTTCATGGTCCGCTTCAAGTCCCGGGAGATCTCTTATCCTGAGATTGGCCAGAAGAATTTGCAGGATATTTCCGAACAGTTAAGCGACATTGCTGTGGTTGAGCAGAAGCCGACCCTTGAGGGGTGGCGGATGAACATGACCATGGCGCCGGATGAAGCGCTCATCAAAGAGAAGGCGGCGTCCAGGAAAGCAGACGAAGCGGACGATGATGATGATCTGGACGCCAAGTTTGCAGCCATGGACGCTGAGTTCGATGATGATGATGAAAACGATGAGGTAGAGTCGTTGGAGTCTGAATCGGTTGAGACTGAGTCCGAGGTTGAGACTGAATCGGTTGAAGCTGAGACTGAGTCCGTTAAAGAAGAGTAACAGACTTGATCGCCTGGCGGTCATAGTTTGGTATCATACTGTTTCGATTAGGGCGCGTCTGTCCCCCTGGTGGGATGGAGGCGTCACTTTAATGATTGTGAGGAAGTGAGACAATGCCAAAGGCAGCCAAGAAGTACAAGCTGAAGACCTACAAGGCGGCCGCCAAGCGTTTCCGTGTCACTGGCACGGGCAAGATTATGCGCACGAAGGGTGGCAAGAGCCATCTCCGTCGTCGCAAGTCGAAGCGCACCAAGCGGCAGTTTTCGCAGATGCTGGTCGTTGAATCGGCCGGTGATCGCCGCCGGATCATGCGGATGGCTCCGTACCTGAAGAAGTACAAGGCCAACCCGCCCGGATAATCTGTTTGTTTATCGATTGAATGAATCGCTGCCTGGCCTCGTTCTGCATCGCAGGGCTGAGTGTCCAGGCTCTCAATAAATGCGAGGGAAATAACAAATGCGCGTAAAAGGTGGTGTGGTTACACGCCGTCGTCACAAGAAGATTCTGAGCATGACCAAGGGCCAGTGGGGCACCCGGAGCAAGCTGTTCCGCCGTGCCAACGAGGCCATGATGAAGTCATACTGGTACGCCTACCGCGACCGCCGCAACCGGAAACGTGATTTCCGCCGCTTGTGGATCACGCGGATTAACGCGGCCAGCAGAGCCAATGGCATGAGCTACAGTCAGTTCATCCACGGCCTGAAGCTCGCTGAAGTGAAGCTCGACCGCAAGGTGTTGGCCGATATCGCGGTGCGCGATGCGGCAGCGTTTACTTCGGTCGTCAATATTGCCAAGAACTCTCTGGCATAGTCTCCACAATCATTAGGCCGCCCTGCGGCCCGAAACCGGCACGCCACCGCCAGCAATGGGGGTGGCGTGTTTTTTTGCCTGATGGGCGTGAGGTCGATGGCAGCGCCGGTCAACGGTTGCTTGAACGCCGCCTGAACGTAGTTGCGACCCCGGACGCCATTCAAGTATGATTCGCCTCCATGACCGGAGCCACCACCGCCACCCCCCGCCACAGATTCGTTGCCTGGATGACCTTCATCCTGTTGTTGGCGGCCGCTTTCCGGCTGGTGGCCCTGACAAACACGCCCCCCGGCATGACCCACGACGAGGCGGGCCACGGCATCACCGCCCAGGCCATTCTTGACGGCGTACGCGACATCTACTTCACCATCGGCTACGGCCGCGAGCCGCTTTATGATTACGTCACCGCCGGGCTGATGGCCGGAGTGGGCGAGACGATCTTCGCCGCCCGGCTGGCGGCCGTCTTCTTCAGCCTGATCATGCTCGCCGGGCTGGCGGCCTGGGCGCGCATGGCGTTTGGCTCGCCGCCGGCGCTGCTGGCCGCCGCCGGGCTGGCGGTGGGCTTCTGGCCGGTGATGGCCGGGCGACAGGCGCTGCGATCCGTGGCGCTGCCCGCCCTGTTTGTGCTGGCGGTCTGCCTGTTCTGGTGGGCGCTGGAGCGGCACCGGCGGCAGAAGCCGGGCTGGTCGGGCTGGGCGCTGCTGCTGGCCGGAGGCGTTCTTCTGGGGCTGACGTTCTATACCTACATTCCGGCCCGAGTGCTGTGGCTCATCTTCCCGGCGCTGGTCGTCTACCTGATGCTGGCCCGGCGGGATTGGCTGCCCGGCGTCTGGGCGCGGTTGGCCCTCTTTCTTGGCGTGGCGGCGCTGGTGGCCGCGCCGCTGGCTGCCCATCTGCTGGGCAATCCGGGGCTGGAAGTCCGCGTCAATGAGCTGAGTGCGCCGCTGTCGCTGGCGACCGTTGGCGACGTTGGCCTTCTGCTCAACAACATGGCCGGCAGCCTGCGGCTGTTCAGCATTGAAGGCGACCCGACGTGGCGCTACAACCTGCCCGGACGCCCGTGGCTGTCGCCGCTGGTCGGCGTGTTGTTCTACGCGGGGCTGGTGGTGGCCGGGTGGCTGGCAGTGCGCGGCGTCTGGCGGGCGGCCGAACCGGAGCGGGAAGCAGGCGCGTTTTTGGCGCTGGCGTGGCTGGTCGTGGGCCTGTCGCCGGTGCTGGTTACCGGACCGGAACTGTCGACGACCCAGGCGATCGGTTTGCTGCCGGTGCTCTACCTGTTCCCGGCGCTGGCGGTCATGAGCCTCTATCGGGGCGCGGCAGCTGTGTGGCAGGGCCGGGGCTGGTCGACTGCTCATTTGCGGCTGGGGGCCACCGTGCTGGCTGTGACGCTGGTTGGCTGGGGGGCGGTGCTGACGGCCCGCGACTACTTCGACCGCTGGGCCAACAGCCCGGAGGTGCGCGTCCAGTATGAAAGCACTATGGTGGCGGCGATGGCCTATTTGACCGGGCAGGGGAATGGCGCGACAGCGATCTCCACCATTACGCCTGGCCCGTTCCACACGCCGGCTGTGGCGGCGTTGGCGCTGCACAATCCGGCCGTCGAACCGCGCTGGTTCGATGCCCGGCAGAGCTGGCTACTGCCGGCGGGCGGCGGCACGATTGTCGTTCCCGGCTTCACGCCCGTACCCGAGGCGCTGCAGCCGTATGTGACGCCGGCCGAGACGGTGGCCGACCTGCCGCTGCGCCCAACCGATTTGGACCGTCCGCTGACCATTCTGGCCAGCAGCGAGGCGGCGACGCTGGCGGGCTGGAGCAGGCTGCTGGACCGGACGACGGACGCCGGCCCGCTGCCGGTCACCTTTGGCGAAGCGGCGGTGCTCGTTGGCTACCAACCGCTGCCGCCGGTGGTGCGGCCTGGCGAGACGCTCGATGTGGTGACGGCGTGGCGCTGGCAGCAGCCGCTGGAAAGTGCGATGTTGTTTGCCCAGCTCGTTGGCCCAGACGGCTTTGTGGCCGGGTCTGACCAGCTCGGCGCGCCTGGCGAGAGCTGGCAGGCAGGCGACACGCTGCTGCAACTGCATTCGCTGAATATTCCCGCGACCACGCCACCGGGGGAGTACACGATCATCACCGGCCTCTACACGCAGAGCGACGGCCGCCGTCTGACGGTAGGTGATGGACGGGATGCGATCAGGCTGGGCACGATTGAGGTGAGCGATGAGTAGCATGCCGCTTGCCGCCGCGAAAGCGCCGCCCACCACACCCGGCTGGGGGGAGATGGTCCGGGCTGCCGTCGCCAATCCCACCACGTGGATTGTGCTCATTACACTGCTCGGCTTCTTTCTCCGCGTCTGGCAGCTTGAGGGCGTGCCGCCCGGCTGGCGGGACGATGAACTGATCGAAACGCTGGTCATCTCACAGAACATCCTCGATGGCGACATTCGCCTCTACTACCCTGACGCATCCGGCCACGAACCGCTCTACCATATGCTCAATGCGCTGTTCCTGGCCTGGTTTGGGCCGGGCGGGCTGGGCATTCGGCTGGCTTCGGCGCTCGTCGGCACCGTTACGGTGCCGTTGACCTACATTGTGGGGCGGCGGCTGTTTGGCTCCGGCGTGGGGCTGGTGGCGGCGGCCGTTCTGGCTGTCTCCTTCTGGGGCCTGATGTATGCTCGGGTCGGCATTCGTCATGTGCTGACGCCGCCGTTCGTGCTGCTGGCGTTCTACTTCTTCTGGGGCGGCTTGCAGCGGCCTGCGAGCGCCGCCGGTCGGGTGGTGGCCCGAGACTTTGCGCTGGCGGGTCTCTTCCTGGGGCTGGGCTTCTACGTCTACTTTGCCGGGCGGGGTGTGCCGCTGGTGCCGCTGGCGTTTGCGGGCTATCTGCTGCTGGTGGCCCCGACGCTGCTGCGGCGGCGCTGGCGTGGCCTGGCGTTGATGGCTGCGGTGACACTTCTGGTCGTGGCGCCGCTGGCGCTGGTGCTCGCTCAGCAGCCGGAAGCGGAGGGGCGGGTCAACGAACTGGCCCTGCCGCTGACCAATGCGCTTGCTGGTGACTTCGCGCTGCTCATCGACCACACCGTTGCCGCGCTGACCACCGCCCACAGCGGCGGCGACCCCGAATGGCTCTACAACATTCCCGGGCGGCCGATCTTTGGCCCGGTGGGGGCGGTCTTCTTCTGGGCGGGCATAGTGCTGGCGGTTTACCGGGCGCTGCGTCCACTCGTGGCCACAGCGCGATATTGGCTGCGGGGCCGTCGCCACGGGGCGGCCCCGCCGGAGGTCACATACCTCGACCTGGCGGCCGCTTTCCTGCTGCTCTGGTGGCTGGCGGGCATCTCCCCGGCCATCCTCAGCGTCCCTGAAGCCAGTCTGGGTCACATGATCATGGCCCAATCGGCGTTCTTCCTGCTGACGGCGCTGCCGGTGGGGGCGTTGGCGGTGTGGGCGCGGAAGGAGGCGGCCGTCTGGCGGAGGGCGCTGCCGGTGGTCGCCGGGCTGCTGCTTGTGTCGGCCGTTGCCGTGCGCGATCTGCCCGCCTACTTCGGCGAATGGCCGGAGCGGGGCATGGTGCGCTTCCTTTACCGGGCCGACATCCACGACGTTGCTGCCTTTGTGGAAGCCCAGCCGGACGCGCCCTGGGCGGCCGACTTCGGCATCACCGGCTTGCTGGCCGGGCCGTGGGATCGGGAAGCGCTGCGGGTGGAGCTGGACAACGCGCTCGACGCGCGGCCGCGCTGGTATAACCCGGAGCGCGTCCTGCTGCTGCGTCCCGCGCTCAGCTTCGCGGGCTACCCGGAAGTTGGGACGCCCTTTGCCAACGCATGGCAGCCGCTGCCGGAAACGGCCGCGCTCTCCGGTGGGTATGACCTGGTGCAAACGACACGCCCCGCTGGGCTGGAGCCGGTTGACCCGGTCTGCTTCGCCAACAATCTCTGCTGGACCGGCGCGACCTACGATCCGGCGACCGGCGTGGTGGAGATGGGCTGGGAAGCGGCCGACCGGATTGCGCTGCCGCCCCTGCCGCTTATCAGCAATCCGCCGCCGCCCGGCGTCTACAACGGCCCCCGTCTCTATGTGTTTGCCCATCTGGTAGACGCCGCCGGCGCTTTGCTGGTGGGCGACGACGGTCTGTGGGTGGACCCGTCGACGCTCTATCCCGGCGATGCGTTCATCCAGCAGCACCGGCTGGTCGCGCCGGGCGGCACCGCGCCGGTGGCGATCGTGCTGGGCCTTTATGATCCGTTGACCGGCGAGAGGGTGCTGACCAGCGACGGCGTGGACAGCGTTCGCTGGCCGGTAGGAGGTGGGCAGTAATGATGGCCCACTGGCTGCAATCCCGCTGGCCCATCCTGGCGATCCTGGCCGGCTTCCTGCTGATCGGCGGCGCGTACAGCGTGGTCAATCCGCTGCACGAGGCGACCGACGAGCTGCGGCACTATCGCTTCATCCAGCACGTCATCCAGCTCGACGCGCTCCCGGTGCAGGGGGAGCTGCCGTGCAGCACGCAGGGCCACCATCCACCGCTCTACTATGCGACGGCCGCCCTGGTGACCGGCGGCATCGACACCGGCCGCGAGGTGTGCGCCGAACCGGCGGGCAATCCGTTCTGGGCGTACCGCTACTGGGACGTCGGCGTGGACAACAAGAACCAATACCTGCATGGCGAGGCCGAAGCGTTCCCGTGGCAGGGGGAGGCGCTTGCCGCCCAACTGTCCCGCTTTGTCAACCTGTTCTTTGGCGCGGCGACGGTCTGGCTGACGTGGCTGATCGCCCTGACGATCTGGCCGGGCAACCGGGCGCTGGCGGCCGGATCGGCCGCGTTTATCGCTTTCAACCCGATGTTTCTCTACATGGCGGCGGCGATCAACAACGACGTGGTGGCGGCGCTGGCGGGGGCGGCCGTCACGCTGGCTTGCGTGCGCCTGCTGGTCGATGAGGAGGGCTTGCGCTGGCAGTGGGGGGTGGCGCTGGGCGTGCTCTTTGGAATCGCCTTGCTGAGCAAGTTCAATCTGGCGGCGATTATCGTCACCATCGAGGCGGCCGTCACCTGGGTGGCGTGGCGGCGCAAACAGTGGCGCGAATGGTTGGTGGTCAACGCGCTCATCGTCGGGCTGAGCGTGGTGGTGGCGGGTTGGTGGTTCGCGCGCAATCAACTGCTCTATGGCGAGCCGACCGGCTTCGAGCGGCTGACCGAGCTGTGGGGCGTGCGCAGCCCGCTGGAGAGCTTTGGGCTGGCGGTGTCGGAGCTGCCGTATGCATGGACCAGCCTGTGGGGGCGCTTTGGCTATGGCCAGATCCCGCTGCCGCCCGCCTTCTACATCGCGATCTTCGTCGTGGCCCTGGTGGCCCTGGCGGGGTATGGGGTGACGCTGATACGTCGAGAATCTGATCGGCTGCGAGACGTCGCCGCTCCGCTGGCCCTGCTGGCGCTGAACGTGGCCCTCTTCTTTGCCGTCCTGTTCAACTATTTACTGGTCAGCCCGGCGGGACCGATGGGCCGCTTCTTCTTCCCGGCGCTGCCATCGCTGGCCATCCTGATGTTCTTCGGCCTGTCGCTCTGGCGAAGAAGTGGGGCGCAGCAGCGGCTGCCTCGAACTCTGGCCGCCGCGACGGCCGCCGGCATGGTCGCCTTTTCGCTTGTGGCGCTGTTCGGCTACCTGGCCCCGGCCTATGCCCGGCCCGCCACCTATGCCGCTGAGGCCGCGCTGCCCAACCCGGTCGAGGCCCGCTTCGACGGTCTGGTGGCGCTGCGTGGCTATGACGTGCGCTTGCCGGACGGCGGAGACAGCGTGGCGGCGGGGGAGCCGATCGACATCGACCTCTACTGGGAGGTGACGGGCCAGCCGCCGGGGGATTACTATCTGTTCGTCCATCTCATCGACCGGGAGACCGGGGCGCTCATCGGCCAGCGCGACACCCACCCCGGCCTGGGTAACTTCCCGGCCAGCCAGTGGCGACCGGGCGACCGCTTCGTGGAACGGCTCCAGCTCTACGTGCCGGAAACCGCCTATGTGCCCGCCGACGCCGAGCTGCGCGTGGGTTATTATGCGCCCAACGACGGCTACCGGCTGGGCATCACCGACGCGACGACCGGTGACGGGCTGGGCGATTCGTTCCCGCTGGGCGCGGTAGCGCTGACACCGGCTGCCGATGGCGCCCAGCCGAATCCGGGCGACTACAATTTTGAAGATCGAGTGCGTCTGACTGGCTATGCCTACAGCACCCGACAACCGGCGCCGGGCCAGTCCTTTGACGTGATGCTCTACTGGGTGGTGGAGCAGCCGCCCGGCCAGGGCCAGCAGCTGGTCAGGATTCAACTCATAGGGCCGGACGGCCGGGTGGTGGTCGAACAACTGGCTGCCCTGTCGAGCATAGAGCAGGGCGGCCCGGTCGTGCAGATGATAGACGTGCCGGTTGATCTGGCGCTGGCCGGCCAAACGCTGGGCGTGCGGCTGGTTGTGGAAAGTGAGGAGCTGGGACGGCCGCTCAATCGCATCTGGCCCGACGGCCGCTGGATCGACGATGAGTTACAACTGGCCCCGCTTGTCGTTGAGCCGTGATCAGGCGTGATCGGGGAACGGCACCACATTGCCCCGGATCTGCCACGATCAGCGTAGGGAAAACGTCAGCCTGGGCCGTTGACTTACGCGGCTGGATGGGTATACTTCATTCATGGTGCTGAAAACGATTTCATCAGCCTACATCTGCAAGACTTCCTGAACGCACGCCTCACCGCGTGCGTTTTTTGTTTGGTTGGGTTTTCCGTCAAGTCTATTCACAAGAGGAGAGAGTACGATGGACTATGGGATGATCGGTAAGATTGAGAAAGCGAAGTTCTACGCGGAAGAGCGAGACGAGCGCATACACTTTCAATCTCTTGACGTGAGCATTAAGGGCGACAACGATTCCGTCCACAATGTCACGTATACCGGCGGTCAGTGGCACTGCGACTGCGACTTCTTCGGCACGCGCGGCGTATGCAGCCACACAATGGCCATGGAAAAGGTGCTCGGCAACATGGTTGAGATGGGCGCTCCCATGACGGCGTAAGCCAGATTATTAACCGCCTCTGGCACGGTTAACCAGGATCGCGCCCTGTTTGTCACTGATGAACAGGGCGCGTTTTTTGTGGCGCTACCCGGCAGGCTGCCTGGCCGTGTAGCGCTCCAGCGCCTCGCGGTACGCCTCCTGCAAGAATGCCAGTGCTTGCTTCGAGACGTCCGCGTTGGGTTTGAGCATATCGAAGGCGTGGTAGCAGCCGTCGTACAGCTCCAGCCGGGCCGGAACCCCCGCCCGGCGCAGCCCGTCGAAGTAGGCCACTGTCTCGTCGCGGAACAGTTCGATTGAACCCACAAACGAGATGGCGGGCGGCAGGCCGGCCAGATTGGTCGCCCGCCCGGCCGCCGCATACGCCGGGACAGCGTCGGAGCCGAACAGGGGGCCAAGATAGAGCTGCCAGCCGAGCGCGTTGGACTGCCGGTCCCAGACGGGTGCGCCCTCAAACTGGGCCGACTCCGTGGTCATCCGATCGTCCAGCATCGGATAGAGTGGCATCTGGAAGGCAATAGCCACCTCGCCCCGGTCGCGGGCATAGAGGCATAGCGCCGCCGCCAGCCCGCCGCCGGCGCTCTCCCCGCCGACGATGAGGCGGTGGTCATCGATGCCCAGCTCCGCAGCATGTTCCTTCATCCACAGCAGCGCGTCGTAGGCGTCGTGGAGCGCGGCGGGGTAAGGCGCCTCAACCGACAACCGGTAATCGGGAGCGACCACGACGCAGCCGCTCTGCGCCATCAGCTGCTTCGGCACGCCCTGACTGGCCATCTCAGCCGCGCCAAGTGCATACCCGCCACCATGGAGCCAGAGTAAACCAGGCGCTCGCTCGCGAGGCTGCAGCGGCTTCATGACCAGCAGGCGAAGTTTGGATGGACTCTGACCGCGAGGGATGGTGAGAGACTGCCGTTGCATGCCGTGGGCCGGCATATACTTAAGTGGCCGTGTGCCTTTTTCCAACAGGCGCAGACCCCATTCTGAGTGCATTAAGCCCTGCAGGCGCAGCATGGGGCCAACGGGCAGCAGTTGGGGGTCAATCATGTCGTCGGTTATGTGCATACTGCTTTGTCCTGGCGAATTGGCTTTCTTGTTTGCTGTCTGTGACTGTGCGTTGGTTGCCCTGAGACCGTAGTCCTGCATGCCGATGCACTCTTCAGGCGACAGAAGACCGGAATGGCATCATCCGGGCGCTGCGGTCACTCTGTCCGGTCTCGCTGCATTCATGACACGTTGCTCGCGTACGTCAGAGCCTTCCGTCCCTCATCGAACGGCGGTGAATCGAGTATACTAACTTTCTCGAATTGTTGTTTAGTGAGTAGACCGTCGCCGGGCCGTTTGCTCAAGAAGGGTTTCTCGATTCATCTATGGACTACCTGACTACGCTATCTGATCACACAGGGTCTCAACCGGAGAAGTTCTACAAGACAACGCTCTTTCGCAGCGACGCCCTGATGCTGGGCGTCAACTGCCTGGAGCCGGGCCAGGTGCAGCAGCCCCACGACCACGCCGACCAGGACAAGTTCTACTATGTCGTGGAGGGCCACGGCCGTTTCTGGATCGGCGAGAAGCGCGTCGACGGCGGCCCCGGCGATGTGGTCTGGGCACCGGCGGGCGTGGTGCATGGCGTGGCCAATGAGGCGCAGGAGCGGCTGACGCTGCTCGTGGGAATCGCGCCCGCGCCATGACGCTCTCCAACGGCCGTCTGACGCTGCTGGGTGTCGAGTTCGACATCCGGCTTACCCTGCTCATCATCTTCAGCACGCTCGTGCCGATGATCGACTATTACGACTACACCATCACCGGCACAAAGGCGTTCGACCGCTTCATCCTCTACTTCATTCTGTCGGCCCTGTTCATCTGGATTGTCTACCGCGAGCCGCTCTCCAACTTCGGCTTCCGGCTGGGCAACTGGCGCGAAGGGTTGATGTGGACGGTGATTGGCTGCGTGGGCATGGCCATCATCCTGTGGTTCATTGCGCGGACGCCGGAGATGGAAGCGTTCTATCTTGAGAAAGCGCCGGAAGGGATTGGCCGCCTGATCGCGCTCAACGGCATCGATCTGTTCGGCTGGGAGTTCATCTGGCGCGGGCTAATGCTGTTCGCGTTCGCCCGTTACTTCGGCCCCGGCGCGGCCATCTTTCTCCAGGCCGTCCCCTTCGCCTTCATGCATCTGGGCAAGCCGGAAATTGAGACGTTCAGCACCATCTTCGGCGGGGCGGCGTTTGGCTTTGTGGCCTGGCGCACCGGGTCGTTTGTCTACCCGTGGTTGATCCACTGGTTTATCGTGAGCTGGACGATGGTGATCGCCCTGGGGCTGCTGGGTTAACCGGGTCGAGCCGGGTATGTATAAGGATGGTTTGAATGACCGACATAACGATTACAGTAGACACGATGGCCCACGGCGGGTCGGCCGTCGGGCGCGACAAGCAGGGCAAGCCGGTCTTTGTGCCGTTCGCCATTCCGGGCGAGACCGTGCGGGTGAGCGTGCCGGAGCAGTCGAAGGGCATCACACGCGGCACGCTGCTGGAGGTCGTCAGGCCATCCCGCTTCCGGACGGAGCCGCGCTGCGCCCACTACGGCGTCTGCGGCCTGTGCCACTTCCAGCATATGACCTACGAAGCCCAGCTCTCGGCCAAGCAGGAGGTGGTGGTGGACCAGCTGCAGCGAGTCGCCGGGGTGCAGCAGCCTCCTGTGCAGATGATCCTGCCCAACCCTGACCCGTACGGCGAGCTGCGCGAGACCGCCCTGTTTCCGGTCGAAGGCGGCGGGTTGGGCTACTGGTCGCCGACCGAGCGACGCATCTTCCCCGTTACCGAATGCCCGGTGCTCCATCCCCGGCTGGAGGAGGCGCTGGCCGATCTCGATGTCGAGCTGCCCGGCCTCCGTAAGCTGACCTTGCGGATGGGGGACGACGACGAGCTGCTGGCGGCGCTGGAGACCGACGACGTGGAGCCGCCGGAGCTGGCGGCCGACTTCCCCCTCTCGGTGGCCATCGTCTTTCCGGACAGGACGGCCGCCACGCTGATCGGTGAGACAACGTTCTGGCAGACCGCTGGCGAGCGACCGTTCCGCATTTCGGCCGGGGTGCCCTTCCCGCCCAGCCCGGCGGCGGCCGAACTGTTGGCAGGGTCGCTGCGGGCGCTGGCTGCCCTGCAAGGGGACGAGGTCGTGCTGGAGATTCCCGGCGGCCCCGGCCTCTACACGGCGTATCTGGCTGAAGCGGCGGCCGAGGTTGTGGTCGTGGAGGCCAACCCCGACGCCGTAGCCGACATGGTGGCTAACCTCGACGCCTTCGACAACATCACCATCTACGAAGGGTACGAGGAGGAGATTCTGCCCGCGCTGGAGCTGGAGCCGGACCTGATCGTGCTCCACCCGGACGGCCCGCCGACCGAAGGGATGTGGTACGCCGTCCAGACGATGCGGCCGTCGCGGCTGCTGCTGCTGGGTGAAATCGGCCACGTGGCCCGGATGTGTGGCGATGTGGCGAAGTTGGGGTACCGGCTGGAACAGGTACAGCCGGTGGATGCGCGGCCGCAGGGGTTCCAGGTGGATGTGGTGGCGGCGTTTGCGCTGCAACAGCAGATAGATGCCAGATAGCCGTCTGACTGAGTTCGGTTTGCCCATCTCCATTGGCTCGCAAACGGCGTATACTTGCCGGGTCACCCGGAGCGGGTTGACCCCGGTTACAGGAGAAGCCACCCATGAGTGAACGACCGCAGTTTGCGACCATCGACGCGTACATTGTTTCAGCCGTCCCGGAGGTCCGCCCCATCCTGGAAACGATCAGGACGACGATCCGGCAAGCTGTTCCGGACGCCACCGAAGCCATCAGCTACCAGATGCCCGCCTTCAGGTTGGATTCGGTCTTCATCTACTTTGCCGCTTTCAAGCAGCACATTGGGGTCTACCCGCCTGTGATCGGCGATGAGGCTCTGGCTGCCGCGCTGGAACCGTACCGGGGTCCAAAGGGCAACCTGAAGTTCCCGCTCTCGGAACCGATGCCGTATGAGTTGATCGGCCGTGTGGCCGAGGCTCTGGTGCGAGCGTATTCGAAGTAGACGACTGGTCTCGCCTAACAAAAAGGCCGGCCCCTTGCAGTAAGGGATCGGCCTTGTTTCATGATCTGGCGGTGCAGGTTAGCGAGGGTCTTTCTCGTTCTCAGCCATTTGAATAACGGCCGACAACTCCGCGACGAACTGATCTTCCGGCAGGCTGTAGACGTTGGCCGCATCGGCGATAGAGTAGAACGGCGCAACCACGCAGCCGACACAGGCCATGGCGTGTGTGTGGAAGACATCGGCCGTGGCTGGCCAGCGCTCCAGCACCTCACTGATTGTCATCTCGGCCAACTGCCCTGCCTCAGGCATGCTCCACCTCGCACTGTCGGGTCAGATATCTGGCAACGCTGACTACTCATGCAGCGTGCGAACGTAGGCGATAATATCGAGAATTTGCTCGTCGGTCAACGCCGGATTGCCACCCTTGGGGGGCATGTCTACGCCGGTGGTGTTGAGCGGATCGCTGATGGGACGGCCAACTTTTACGAACTCCAGCAGCTCCTCATCAGACACCGTCAGCAAGTATTCGCTCGTGGTGAACGGCTTGCCCAGCCCTTCAACGCCGCTCCCTCCGGGTCCGTGGCAGGCGACGCACAACTGGTCGTATTGGGTCTTGCCCGCGTCCGGGTCGCCGAGGCTGACAGGCTGCGGGGTCGGTTCGGCCGCCGCGCCCTGGCTTTCGCCGCCAGAGGTGCTGCCACCGCCACATGCCGCCAATGCCAGGGCCAGCAGCGCGATCAGGACAAATCCAGGTACTATTCGTTTCGAAAACATGTCTCTCTCCTCTCAACTAGATAAGTGGTGCACGGATTGGCCGTGCCGTTTCTTGCAAGGGTGCGGGCCGGACTAGCCGCCGGACGGCATGTCGTGCTCCATCGACGCGCCCCTGTTCATCAGCTCGTCAAAGGTCATGACGGTCGCTTCTTCCTGGCCATAAGCCAGCGCCTGCGCTTCCTCTTCGGTGCTGCAGGCGACGATGCCCGTGCCCATGGGTGTCGTCAGGCCGGCGTTCATGACGAAGTAAGCTTCGTGGGCCGGGAGCCATTCGGCGCTGTTGACGTCATGCACCCAGGCGGAGGCGATCTCTTCCGGGTTCGTCTGCATGTAGCTCAACATTTCGCCCACATCGTCGAAGCGGCGAGCTTCTCCGTCAGTCGTCCAGTAGGCTGAAGCAAACTTCTCCTCGCTGATGAGCATGTTGCAGTTGTCGCAAACATCCTCGCCATAGGCGATCTCCGGCGGTTGGCTGGTGTCGGCTGTCTGGCTGCACGCGCCCAACAGCAGGGCCAGTGCCACCGCAAAAAATACAATCTTCAATCGTTTCACATTACACCTCGTTTCTTCAGGACAAAGGCAGCCAGCGCTGCCGGGACAATCCCCCACAGGGCCAACAGGCCAACCAGCAGGGGCATGAGTTGGCTGCCATAGGTCCGGTAGGCATAGATGCCCACCGGCCCCAGCACTTCCAGGTTTTGCCGCAGATTGAGCACGGCGGCGATCTTGAACAGCTGCAGCGGGTTGGTCAGGGCGAGCGCCAGGAGCTGGTTGACGTCCAGCCGCAGGGCAATGCTCGTGCCCATCAGGCCCAAATCGCCGAAGAACACCAGCAGCAGCCACACGAACAGGGCCACGCCGACGGCCGTTGATCCGCGCTGCACAGCGGCCGAGATGAGAAAGCCGATGCTCAGGCTGGCGACCGCCAGCAGACAGGCCAGCACCAGCAGCGTCAGGTAGGTCATGACATCGGCCCCACCGCCACTGACCGCCAGCAGGACGGCCGTCAGGCCGAAGCCCAGCCCCAGCGCGGCGATCAAGGCCAGAGCCAGCCCGACAAACTTGCCCAGCAGGAGTTCGCCCTGGCTGATAGGCTGGGCCAGCAGGTACAGCAGGGTGCCGCTTTCGCGCTCCCCGGCGAGACTCATGGCCCCCAGGGTCAGACCCATCAACGGCACGATGAGCAGCACCAGATTAATGAGACTGGCGCTGGTTCGGCCGTAGCCGGCCAGCCCGTAGTTGCCCGCCCCCGACATCGCCAGCCAGGCCAGCGCCAGCGACAGGCCTGTGAAGGCCACGGCGTAAAGCAGGAACCAGCGGTTGCGCCGGGCGTCGCGCACTTCTTTTTGCGTCAGGGTCATGACTGTTTCAAAGTCAACCATGTTCATCCTCGTGAGCGGCTGGACAACCGGGTTGTCACTCGACCGCGAAATCGTCAACCTCATATCCGGCTTCATGCAGCGTGCGCAGGACCTTGCCTTTCTCGCCGGGAGCCACCTGGACGCGCACGCCGCGCCCGTTGCGGCTGACGGCCAACCCCGACTCCGTCAGGATGTCGAGCACCGGATCAATCGCTGCGGATTTGAGGTACAGATGCAGGGTGGATTGCCAGCCGAGGCGTTCCTCCAATTCGTAAGGGGGTGCGTCGACCACCAATCGGCCCGCTTCCATGAGCAGCACGCGATCGGCCAGTGCGGTCACCTCTTCCAGGTGATGGGATGAGAACAGCAGCGCCTTGCCGCCGTCCTTCAGATCGTGGAGTAGTCCCAGGAAATCCTCGCGGGCGCGAATGTCGAGGTTGGATGTCGGTTCGTCCAGCACCAGAATGGGCGGGTCGGCCAGCAGGGCCAGCGTCAGCGCCAGGCGCTGCTTCAACCCGCCGGACAGGTCGCGCACCGGCTTGTCCACATGGGGCACGAGCGCCAACCGTTCCAGCAGCCCGGTGAAATCGGTGCCGCCGGGGACCTTCTTGAGCCGGGCATAGAAGGTAATCGTCTCGGCCACGGTCAGGTCGTCGTGGAACGACAGCTCCTGGGGCACGAAGCCGATGCGGCTGCGCGCCTGTTTGCCGTGCCGGCTGACATCCAGCCCGTCGAGCCGGATCTCACCCTCGAAGGGCATCAGGCCCAGGACGCAGCGCAGGGCGGTTGTCTTGCCCGCGCCGTTGGCCCCCCACAGGGCCACCGCTTCGCCGGGAACGACCTGAAACGACAGGTGATCAACCGCCGTCAGGGCCCCAAATTGCTTGGTTAGATCAGTTACTTCAATCATGGTTTGTCTATCCGTCACCCTTCTCATTGCACCTGAGGTTCGGCTGTTGTGTTGCCCTGCGTGGTGTCGAGTCGGTAATAGCGTCGCCGCCAGCGGGGCCACCAGGCAATTGCCAGGGCCACGATCAGCAGCGCGGGAGCCAATGCCCACCAAACGGAACTGCTGGTGCGGGGCAGGGGCGGCGCGCCGTCGGGGATCAGCGGCGCGGTCAATGGTATCTCGTCCACCAGCTTGGGCTGGGGCTTGACCAGCGGGAACGCCTTGGCCGCAAACTCCACGGCATCGATGGCCGGACTATAGAGAAACAGCCGCAAGTCGGGATGGGCCTCGGTCAGGTTTTCGAACAGCTTGTCCGAGCGGTAGGCCATGTCGCCACGACCGTCGCCATTGGCGTCATATCCGCCGTAGTCGGACCAGTAGTTGCCGCGGCCGTTAGCCGTCCAGGCGTTGCTCTCCGGGCGGGCGCCGCTGCCGGCAATGGCCACCTGCTGCTCGTTGTCGACAAAGCTGTTGTCATAGAACTCATTGCCCTTCACCGACGGCAGCAGGATGATGCCGATATCGTTGTAAGCAAAGACATTTTTGCGGAAGATGGCCGTCCCATTTACCTCGCGCGGTGTGCCGTCTAGATAGGCGCCGACGCGATTATCCAGGAACAGGTTCTCCTCCACCCGCGCGTCGTCGAGGTCTTTCAGGCCAACGCCGTAGCCCGACGGACCCCGATTAAAGGCCACAGTGTTATGATGCATGTTCAGACGACGGCTGTACATCAGGTACGCGCCGACCGAGTTGTGCAGCAGGCGATTGCCCTCAATGGTGGCGTCGTCGCAGTACATGAAGTGCAGCCCGTAGCGGCCGTTGATGATGTCGTTGTTGCGAATGGTCATCCGCTCGGAGTACCACAGCACCACATCCCGGCCGGTGTCGATCTTGTTGCCTTCCAGGATGACGTCATTGCTGGACCAGATGCGCACCGGGTCGCCGCGTCGGGCCACATCCAGATCGCTCATGCTGTTGATGACATTGTCGCGGACGATGCTGTTATGGGCCTGGCTCAGAAAGATGCCGAACAGTGTTTCTGTGAAGCGGTTACCGACAACGGTGGCGTTCGCCGCCTGGACATCAACGCCCGCGTTTTCCTGATCCAGCGAATCGCCGCTGTTGCGGATGTCCAGCCCGGAGATCGTTGTGTCGGGGGCGGTAATGCGGATCACCGTGCCCGATGACTGGGCGTCAATCACCGGCCAGTCGTGGCCCATGATCGTCAGCGATTTGTCGATGGTCAGGTTGCCCCCGTAGACGCCGCCCTGGACGTGGATCGTGTCGCCGGGCATGGCGGCGGCAATGGCCTCGGCCAGTTGATCGGCCGGGATCATGGTCATCATCGAGTGACTGCCGTCGTCTTGCGCCAGGGCCGGGCCAGTCAGGAGAGTGCCCGGCAACAGGGCCGCCAGCAGCACGGCGAGGATTGACGCCAGTCGAGTGATCCGCCGAATGAGCACGGTCTATTGCTCCTGCTCTACCAGCGGCTTGTACGCGCGCCGGTGATAGTACAGACCTGCGATGCAGATGAAGCTGGCCAGGAATGCCAGATACAGCCCTATCTGCCAGGTGGCAATGGTCTTGAACTGCCCCACCAGCCCTTCGCCGAGAATGGGCGGCACGAACGGGTCGATGGCGCCGCTGAGGGGCGCTGTCGGGTCCAGGTTCAATCCAAAGTCACGCATCCAGTAATACATATCGGCCAGGAACAGGTAGGGCATCAGGATGGCGGGCAGCACCAGCAGCACCACCCATTTGGAATGGATGAAGATGGCGGCGAGGATGAGCAGCGCCAGAACAACGATCGCGATGATGCTGACGCTGCGTTCCAGTTCGGCCGCTTCGCCCAACGGCCGCATGCCGATGTAATGGTTCAGCCCGTCGATCTCGTCGACGTCGCCGGCCAGCCGGTTGACGTAGACGATGGCCGACAGACCTTTGGGGTACTGCGGCGCTTCCAGGGTCATCTTCCAATAGGGCAGGAAGATGGAGATCAGGAGGACAACGGCCGCCACTGCAAACAGGATAGATGGTATCCGGTAGCGCTTTTTCTCTTCTTCACTCAAATCAGTGGGCACGCGCGGCCCGGTGATATCTTTGATAGCACTCATGACAATTCACTCTCTTGGACTGGGGTCACCGGAGTTATGGCGGGTCAGGGGTACGGCAGTTGTCAACCGCACCCCTGACCGGAGGGAAACAGAGTCTGGTTAGTTGCCGGAGGGAGCCTGATCGGATGGCTGCACCAGCATATAGCCGACCATCTCCAGATGCAGCGCCGAGCAGAACTCGGTGCAGTAGTAGGTGAAGACACCCGGCTCCGTCGCGTCAAACTCGAATGATACGGTCTCGCCCGGCTCGATGCTCAGATTGATGTTGTAGAACGGGATGGAGAAACCGTGTGTCGCGTCGTAGGCTCGTTCCACGTTGGTGATGTGCCAGGTGACATGATCACCTTCGTTGATCTGGACATGTTCCGGCGTGAAGTGGCTGCGGATGGCGGTCATGTAGACTTCCACCTCGTTGCCATTGCGCTCGATTCGCTCGTCGCCCAGCTGCGGGGCATCCGGATCGACGGCCTGGGTCTGCGGATCCCAGCCAACTTCAGGGTAGACTTCCCACGGGCTCAGCTTGTCGGCCTTGATGATCTGGGCGTAGTGCGGCTCGCCGTCGGGGATGGGCATGTCATACAGCAACGGCATGTCGGTCCCTGTTCCGGAGATGTCGAGCAGCTGGAAGTTCTGCGGCAGCAGTGGACCGACGTTGGCAAAGCGGTCGATGGCCCACTTGTTCATCGCCACCAGGTAGCCGCCGTCCGGGCTGACCGTGTCGCCCTCGGCCGTGGAGAGATGGCCGATGTTATACTGGACCGGTGTCTTCTGGACGAGTGTCCAATCTTCTTCTGCATTCAGGTCGCCATACGGGCCACCCAGCGTCCAGCGTGCGACGGCCGAATCCAGGAACAGACTGGTATAGGCATAGCCGTCAGGGCTGAACTGCGTGTGCAGCGGGCCAAGGCCAACCTCGACCTGGGCCTCCATCACGTCGTCAAAATCGAGGATCGGCACGCCGAATCTGTCGGGCGTGGTGTTGCCGGCCGCAATGGCGTCCATGATCTTCTCGAAGCTGTAGACTGTGACGTGCGGGTCCAGCTTGCCGCTGACGACGAGATAGTCGCCACCCGGCGATACGTCGACACCGTGGGGACTCTTGGGTTCCGGGGCGAAGTGGAGGATGCCTTCGTCGATGGAGGTTTGCAGCGGAATGACTGGGAAGCCTTTCACATCCTCCGTCTGGCCCGCGGCGGCGACTTCCGTAGCCTTCACCAGATTGATGATATGCATGTAATCCATATCGTTCTGGGACACGCCGGACTCAAACGGCGGGTTGCCGTCTTCGACGCCGCCGGTCGCCATTTCGGTGTTAATGGAGTTGCAGAAGACCCAGCCTTCGCTGACGAGCTTGCCCGCGTCGCAGAGGTCTTGCCAGTAAGGCGGCAATTCCATCGCGAAGGAGGCTGACTGGTCGATGCGGCCCTTTTCGCGGTCGAACTTCCAGAACGTAACCATGCCGCGATAGTCGTCGCCGTAGTTCTCAAGCGCACTGTACTCCCAGCCTAGTGGTTGGGCGTACTGGCCGCCTTCAATAATCCATTCGGTGTCGGGAATCACGAAGCTGCCGCCGTGATCGCTCAGGGCAATCGGGTTCTTGACGATTTGCTTCGTTTCGAAGTCGCGCAGATCGATCACGGCCAGCCGTGCATTCGACTTGTCGTTGATGAAAACAAACTGGCCGTCGTAGTCGCCGTCGGTCTCGCTCAGAGCTGGATGATGGGTGTCACCCCACGTCAGGTGTGAGCCTTCCGGGCTGCCATCGACCAGAAGCTGCATGGAATTCTCTTCACCGTATCCAAATCCTTGCCAGGGCTCCGGGGTGAAAACGGCGATTTGCTTAATGATCCGCATCGACGGGATGCCGATGACGTACATCTGGCCGCCATGACCACCACTGGCGAACATGATGTAGGGATCGTGCTGGCCGCTGGGGGTATAAGTCTTGAGTGCGGCAGCCATGTCGGCGGGGGTCAAGCCTCGCGACTCGGCAATGGCGTTCAGGTCGGCCGTTGATCCGGCCACCTCGCCGCTGCCGCTGCCGGCTTCGCCGCTGCCGTCAGCATCCTGACAAGACACGAACAGCACTGCCGCGGCGACCAGCGCCAGCAGCAATGTTACAAAGGTCATCATCTTGCTCGACGTATTCTGAAGTTTCATCCGCTTCTTCACTCCTGTCTCCTCGCCGGGGCGCGGAGTTTGTAAGATATGGGTACCTATGGCAGAAGCTTAGCGGGCATGGGGCGGGGGATCGTTGCACAAATGCAAACAACTACGCGGGCAGGACGCCGGCTGGGCAGGGGGACAGAAGCTATAAGAAGCTACAGACTGACGGTGGCGGGATTGTCAGGGAGGTCTTCGGCAATGGCGACGATCTCATGGGCCTTGAGCAGAGTGACCTGTTTGCGGCCGGTGCTGATGTAGCCGGCTTGTTCCCAGCGGCTGAGGATGCGGCTCACCTGATACAGGTTGGTGCCCGACATCTGGGCGATGTCCTCGCGCGTCAGGGCCATGTCGATATGGACACCTTCAGCGGTGCGATGGCCGAATTGGCGCACCAGACGCAGGATCGTCCGTGCTACGCGCTGCTCGACGCGCTGGGTGGCCAGCTCCTCAAATTGAGTTTGCATCTCAGTGAACCGTTTGCCGACCAGCGCCATGCCGTTCATTGCCAGCTGCGGGTTGTCCTGCATCATCCCCAGCACGAGCTCGCGACTCCAGCCGACCGCCATGCACTCTTCCACCACTTCGGCCGACACAGGGTAAGGCGTCTGGTTGAGAGCGACAATAATGCCCAGCCCCTCGCCGGGGCCGAAGACGTTGACGATGACCTGCTGGCCGTCGGCGGTGACCTTGGTCAGTTTAACGCTCCCCTCGACGATGACATAGAGTATGCGCGAGTCATCACCCTGGTGGAAGAAGAAGGCACCTTGGGGCAGCGTGTAGCTGCGCCCGGTCTGGATGATGGCGCGGCAGTCGTCCGGCGAAAGGCCTTTGAACAGGGCGCACTGGCTGACGGTGAGGCAGATGTCTGGTGAGGACATGGTGCCGAAGTCTAGCACGATCCACAGGCGCGGCGTAGCGTCCTTCTTGGCGATCGATCCAGCTACGTCCTGTGGAGGCGCGGTCGCTGGCGTTTGCATTGGCCTGGAGGTTTTGGCGCTGTATCTGCCTCGATTGGACGCGTGTCACGCGTCAGCTTTTCCGCTGATTCATGACCGTACGGCCGCTGCCCGTGGTACAGATCTCCGCTGAGAAGCGCCCCTACACCTTAGAACCTATCCGAAAAATAGTACAGATTGACGAAAAAGGCGTACCTCGTTAGAAAGGAGATCGACAAAAACCACCTTCAACGAGGATACGCCTTGGCCGATAATAGTAGCACAAGACCAAAGAATATTGACTATTTCAAAGTGCCCGATGAGTTGTGGGCAAGAGTTAAGGACCTGATTCCGGAGGGCGGTCGTTGTGGTGGACGGGGCCGTCCGGCAGCTGACAGTCGCGCCGTGTTGAACGGCATCTGGTATGTGATGTGGACCGGCTGTCAGTGGAAAGCCGTGCATCGGGACTGGTTCGGTGTGTGCAGTAGTGTCCTGCATGACCGGTTCCAAACCTGGCGAAGAGAGGGTGTCTTTGCAGCGATTCTCAAAGAAATGGTCTTGTTCTATGCCGAACGGAAAGGCATAGGGTGGGCGTGGCAATCGATAGACAGCAAGTCGTGCCCCGCCCCGCTGGGCGGCGATGAAACCGGGCGAAACCCGACGGATCGCGGGAAGCGAGGCGGCAAGATCCACCTGTTGGTCGACCAACAAGGCGCGCCGTTGGCGGTTCACCTGACCGCCGCCAACGAACACGACAAATGGTCGGCCGATGACCTCATCCTGTCGATTGTGGTCGAGCGACCCGACCCGGAAGAAGTCGAACAACATCTGTGTGCTGACCGCGGTTATGATTACGACGATGTCCATCAGGTGGTTGAACAGGAACAATATGTGGCGCACATCAAGCATCGACGAAGACGGAATGAACCTGAAGCGGAAGCATGTCCCATCCCCGGTGAGTTGCGCTACCCGGCCCGTCGCTGGGTGGTGGAACGCACGCTGGGCCGGTTGGCCAAACGCCGCAGCATCCGCATCCGCTGTGCAAGAAAGCCGAAAACTGGCTGGCCTTTGTTCACTTCGCCTGTGCCCATGTCTTGTTCAATTTAGCATTTTACGGATAGGTTCTTAATCTACAACTTTTCGGTCCATGACATAACGGGAAAGGACTTTATCATCTAACCATAGTGCGGCGGTGTCCGTATCGAGTCTTCTGTTGCGGTCTCATCCAATGGTGTTCGTTTCGATATAGTTCGATAGATAGAGGTTGGACATGAATGACAAAGCGACTTCCCCGGCAGATTCAAAAGCTGCAAAGACCAATGTGACCGAAGGCGCTCCCGAGAACGCCAAGATTATCCTGATCACCCTCATTATTGTCGCGGCTGTAGCCAATTTGCCCCTGGCCATGGCAAATGTGGCCCTGCCATCTATTGGCACGGCCTTTGATGCTTCCCAAACTCAGCTTAATTTGGTGGCGGTGGGCTATTCGTTGGGTCTGGCCTGCTCCGTGTTGTGGCTGGGCGCTCTGGGCGATCGCTATGGACGGAAGCTTATGCTCATGCTGGGTGTCACGCTCGCCATCCCGGCGGCGCTGTTGGCCGGTTTCGCACCGTCAATCACGGTCCTGATCATCGCCCGGATCTTTGGTGGATTTGCCGCCGGTATGGCTTACCCAACCACACTGGCGCTGATCGCAGCGTTGTGGGCTCCGGGCGCGGCCAGAACACGGGCCATCGCTTTGTGGGCCGCCATGGGTGGCGCGATAAGCGCTACCGGCCCCCTGCTCTCCGGCATCTTGTTGGAGCGTTTCGCCTGGAACTCTATCTTCTTCGTCGTGATCCCAATCGCGGTTGTGGCTCTCTTCATGGCCTGGCGATTCATTCCGGCCCATGTCAACGAGACATCGGAGAAGGTGGACAATCTGGGTGGCATCCTGTCGGTCATTTTGGTCGGCTCGTTCATTTTGGCCATCAACTTCGCCCCCGTTGCGGCGGCGTATGGCCGATCTGCTGCTGGGTGAGGATCTGGCGGCGAAGGCGTATGGGTCGTGGGAGGAATGGGAAGATGGTTGATTCGCAGTCGCTTCAAGTGGCCCACATCGTGACCGGCTTGCTTGATGCGTTGAGCATTCCCTATGTCATAGGCGGCTCTTTCGCCAGTGTTGCCTATGGCCAGTTGCGAACGACTCAGGACATCGACATCGTCGCCGCTATTGAGACGAGCCATAAGCAGCGTTGACAGAGGCGCTAGGCAGACGCTTCTATCGTACCTGGTGCGATTATGCAATCTATCTTTGGTGCGCTGCTGGCTGCCGCTACGTTCCCACGCTTGCAGATGCTATCGATACTCGTCGCTCAATCTCATCCACTTCGACACGATGTTTAAGGTCGATATCTTCCCCACTCCGGATCGATGCCGGTGGCTGCCGTTTATCGGCAGCAGACAGTTACGGCGGCGCGAGCAAGGTTCACTGGATCGTGACCAATACGCCTACATCACCGGCATTATCGCGGTGCTGTTGGGTGCGGCTCTGGTCTTCTTCGTCTACCCGAAGAAGGAGAAGCGATCAAGCTGTCTGGCTGGTCTCAGCCCGGAGGATGTCGTCCTGGCGCAACCGCTGGAGCCTGGTTCCGTGCCATCGAAACCGGCGACTCAGACATAACTGTCCATAATTGTCAAAGAGGATGCCGCGCCCTGCAGGGCGGCGAGGTGTCAGAGCGACAGCCCACCATCTCAACCAAGTGAAAGTGACGCAGGAGTATCACGATGGAAAACTTGAGCGCCTATTTAGCCTGGCTGACAGGATTTCTGACTCTCAATAACTTTGTCATTATCGATCTGATTGCGGCGACTACCAATGCCCTGAACGGTGCTCTGCTGGCGCGATGTCCTGATGTTATGCGAACGCAGTCATGTCGACGCTTGATTGGGATTATCTTGCGGGAGTGGCGGACGGCGCGCACCTGATTGCCGGTAACATGCCTCCCGGTGCCTGGACCAATCCTTGGTATCTTATCCTGTGCATCGCCGCGGCATTCGTCGGGCTGGCTACGGCTTACGGGCCGGGCCAGAAGTTCCGTGAGACCTACTTCCAGGTCATGACCGCTTTTTCGCTGCCCTGGTACGCTGCAGTGGGTGTCCATACCGGACTGGAAGTGGGAATGCCGCCCATTGCCGCCATTGCGCTGGGTGTGGTTGGTCCGACCGCCTGCCGTTTTCTTATCGACATCGTTGCGGGTAAGCCCGCCAAGCAGTTTGTGCGCAGCGAGTGGTTTGTCGGTGTGGCTGTGCTTACTTCGCTCTGTTCTTGATTTGCTGGAATATCTGGCCTGATTGCTGACTCAAGAGACGATTATCGCTTAAACCATTGCTTATCCTCGGCTACCCTCTGCACGCCGGCCGAGCTTCACTATGTCTCGGCCATTTCACGCGAGATTCCGCGGCGGGAGACCCTGAAGGAAAAGATGGCGCCGGACTGGGAAGAACCGGGAATTTAGGAAGGCCGAAGCAGGTGATTGTCCCTAATGCGGCCGGTTCGCTCACCGGAATAGCTGATCGGTTTAAGTCCGCGCCGCTTGCACGCAGATAAGGAGGCTTCGCCACAATCTCAGGAGCGTCGACAAGGTCGTTTTGTGGTGAAGCCTCTCTATATCAAATCTTTTGGGCCCGCCGGTGCCCATGCCCGCGAGGGGACTGGAGGAGTGCATCGGGGCGGCTTTGAGCGTGGAAGTAGCGTGGTGCTGGTTGACTGACGTTTTGAAGTGCTGTGGACGGTCATCGGTCCGTCTACCCAATCCGGTAATCGACTTGCATGTCTACTAATCAAGGATCAACCACGGGGCGGTCTGCGCCGACCTTCATTCGGGCGCGTGGTGTGTCCATGACCGTGGTGGTGTTGGTGCTGGTGCTCATCTGGGTGCTGCAAACCCTCATCGCCTACAGCGCCATCTTCGGCCGGCTCGGCAATATCAGCGCTGCCCTGGTAGAGCAGCCGTGGTCGGGCGCGTGGCTTGGGCTGCGTGCAGCAGTCATCCTGGCCGCCATTGTGCTCTGGATTATGAATCGACGGCGGGCACTATTCAAGACTATCATTATCGCCAACGCGCTTCTGACGCTGGGCCTGATGGGCAACACTGTCGCTCTGATGCAAGACCTGATCGTGGGCCTCTCGACCCAGGACCTCGATATCTTGCTGTCGGCCGTATTCTTGTGGCCGTGACGAACATCCTGGTGTTTTCGGTCTGGTACTGGATTGTTGACCCGCCTGGCATTGAAGAGGGACAGCGCCTGAAGATCCGTGGGAGCTGTTGTTTGCGCAGCGAGCCAATCCGATCCCCGGCTACGAGATATGGCAGCCACGCTATACGGAATCGTTGTTGTTTCCACGTTTCCTTTCCAATCGCACCCCTGCTGGTGCCAGGTTTGATGCTGCTGCAATCATCTATTTCGATTGTCACGCTTACCGGCCTGGCAGGTGGGGCGATAAACTTGTTCGCGTGTAGCAGCAGAAGGCCATCCCCGCCAGCAAATATCGCGTCCATTGCCCACTGGCTCGGCCGCACCATCGGCCAGACTGCGCAGCATGTCCATAGTCCCGCCGACCGCACGCGATTCGTCCGGCGCTGGCGGGTTCCCCTCGACTGCGCCTCTCTCCGCTCAATCCCAATACGTATCCCCGTCGGCCGCATTCGTCTTGAACACCAGCAGCTCGAACGGCTCATCCCCGCTGTTGGTCAGCGCGTGGACGTCGCCGGGCTCCATGAGCATCATGTCGCCGGGGGCCAGCGTGTGGGTGTTCGCCATTTACGTCGATCTCGCAGCGGCCGCGCAGGACGTGATAGACCTCGATAGAGGTTTCGTGGTGGTGGGCGGGGACGTGGCTGCCGGGCGGGATGGTGACGATCTGCGCCAGCGCGCCGTCGCTGCGCAGATCGGCGGCCGTCAGCAGGCGGTTCTTGCGGTAGCCCTGGCCTTCGATCCAGGTGGTGGGATCAAGGGTGACACGTTTCATGATGGGTTTTGTAGCGTGCAAATGCCCAAAAGGCAAAGGGCCGGCCTCATGCGAAGCCGGCCCTTCATGTAGCGCGATTTAGCAAATCGCGTTACGCCCAGAACATCTCGCCCGGTGCCTCGAACATGTTGGTTTCCTGCAGCATGGCGATACCCTTGCCCAACCCTTCGTCAGTCGACATCAGGGCGTCTTCATGCTCGATGGAGATGACGTAATCATAGCCAACCAGTCGCAATGCGCTCAGCAGCGCCTTCCACGTTTCCGCACCGTGGCCGTAGCCGATGCTGCGGAACGTCCACGCCCGGTCGAGCATCTGGTCGTACGGCTTGTTGTCGTTGCAGCCGTTGACGGCGATGTTGAGATTGTCGACGTAACAATCCTTGCCGTGGACGTGGTAGATGGAATCGCCCAGCTTGCGGATGGCGGCGACGGGATCGACGCCGTTCCACCACAAATGGCTGGGGTCGAAGTTGCAGCCCAGCGCCGGGCCGGTCGCGTCGCGCAGTCGGAGCATCGTCTCCACGTTGTAGACCAGCATGCCAGGGTGCATCTCGAAGCCGATCTTGACGCCCCGGTCGCCGGCGTACTTCTCCATGTTCTGCCAGTACGGGATGGCGACCTCATTCCACTGGTACTCCAGAATTTCCCCGAAGTGGGGTGGCCAGGGGCAGGTGACCCAGTTGGGCATGCTGTCGCCCGGCGCGCCAGCGGGCAGGCCGGAGAAGCCGTTGACGACCGGCACACCTAGCAGCTGGGCCAGCCGGATCGACTTCTTCAGATCGTCATCCGCCTTCAGAGCGGTGTCCGGATCAGGGTGGATCGGGTTGTTGTGAACACTGAAGGCGCTCAGTATCAGGCCGCGCGATGTGATCTTCTCCATATATTCGCGGCGGGCCGGTTCGCTGTTGAGCAGATCGTCGACGGGGCAGTGCTGGCTGCCGGGATAGCCGCCGCTGCCGATCTCGACGGCCGTCGCCCCGGCGGCCACAATCTTGTCGAGAGCTTCTTCGAGCGGTAAGTTTTGGAACAGGGCGCTAAAGACGCCGATACGCATGGGAACCTCCTCAGCTTTGTCGTAGTTTTTCTTGTTACCAGAGCAGACGTGACGGCCGTTCCAGTCCGCGGACCACATCCTGCAGGAACTGCGCCGCCACCGCTCCATCTATGATACGGTGATCGACCGAAAGGGTCATCTTCATTCTTGGCCTGACCACAACCTCATCGCCTGTTTCTGTCTCCACCACCACCGGCTCCTTCACCGTCCGGCCGACAGCCAGGATGGCGCTCTGGGGCGGGTTGATGATGGCGGTGAACTGGTCGATGCCCAGCATGCCCAGGTTGCTGATGGTGAATGTGCCGCCCTGCACATCGGCCAGCGACAGGGAGCCGGCCCGGGCCCGTTGGGTCAGGTCGCCCACCGCCGCACCGATGGCCTGGATGCCCAGCGTGTCAGCGTTGTGGATGACCGGCACAATGAGGCCGTCGTCGAGCGCCACGGCCATGCCGACATTGACGTCATCGTGGTATTCGATGCTCTCGTCAATGAGTGAGGCGTTGACCAGCGGATGGCGGGCCAGCGCCCAGGCGACGACCTTGACCAGCAGGGCCGTCATCGACACTTTCGGCAGCCCGGCGGCCGCTGCATCCGTGTTGAGCGCGGTTCGTTCGGTCTGCATGGCGCTCATGTCGGCTGTCACCGTAAACATGACGTGGGGGATGGATTGGTAGCTGTCCAGCAGGCGTGTGGCAATGGTGCGCCGCATCCCTTGCAGCGGGACGCGCTCGCCGCTGGCCGGGACGGGCGTCGCAGCCGGGGCGAGCGGTTGAACCGGTGTCGCTTGCGCAGCGTCGCTGACATCGACTTCCTGAATTCGGCCGTCCGGGCCGCTGCCGGTTACAGTCGTCAGGTCCAGCCCCGCTTCTGTCGCCGCACGCCGGGCAGCCGGCGTGGCATAGGGTCGGGGGCCGGCGGCGAGCGCGGCCGGATGGCCGTTCTGGCCACTCAGGAATGCTTCGACGTGCTGCCGGGTGACTTTGCCGTCGCCGGGGGCGGGCACGCTGGCGATATCAATTCCGGCAGCGGCCGCACGGCGGCGGGCGACCGGAGTCGCTTTCGGGTCGGTGGCGCTGCTCGCGACTGCCTCGATGGCGGCTTCGGGGACGCCCGGCTTTTCAGCGGCGGGGGCGGCGATGTCGTCGGGCAGGCTTTCGCCCGGCTGCAGGACGTAGGCGATGACGGTGGCCACAGGGATGACGTCCCCTTCGGCGGCCGTCGCCCCGGCCAGAATGCCGTCCTCCGGCGCCTCGACGTCCATCACGACCTTGTCGGTTTCCACCTCCATGATCGGTTCGCCGCGCAGGATATTGTCGCCGTTTTGCTTCACCCAGCGCATGATGGTCCCGGTCTCCTGGGCCATCTCAAACTTGGGCATAATGATTGGTGTGGGCATGGTCACTCTCCGCCTAGTATGCGCCCTGGGCCAGCTTGCGCGCTTCAGCCACAATGTCTTCGACCTGCGGCACGGTACGCCGTTCCAGTTCGCGGTTGTAGGGAATCGGAATGTCCAGCCCAGCCAGGCGGCGCACCGGCGCGTCGAGGTAGCCGAACGCTTCGCTGGCCACAATACGGGCCACGATCTCCGCGCCCACGCCGCCGGTGATCGGCGCTTCGTGGACGACCATGACGCGGCCGGTCTTGATGGCCGACTGGACCATCGGCTCCGTGTCCATCGGCGAGAGGGTGCGCGGGTCGACGATTTCGATCTCGATCCCTTCGGCGGCCAGCGTTTCGGCCGCTTCCAGGGCGCGATGCACCATCACCGACGTTGCCACGACCGTTACGTGCTGCCCTTCGCGCTTGATGTCGCTCTGGCCGAGAGGGATGGTGTAATACCCTTCCGGCACATGCCCCTTCATCTTGTAGAGCAGTTTGTGTTCGACGAAGATGACCGGGTTGGGGTCTTCGATGGCCGCCAGCAGCAGCCCTTTGACGTCATACGGCGTGGAGGGCATGACCACTTTCAGGCCGGGAACGTGGACGAACCACGCTTCCAGGCTTTCGGAGTGCTGGGCGGCCGCGCCTGTGCCGGAGCCGGCGGGGGTGCGCAGCACCATCGGCACCTGCGCCTTGCCGCCGAACATGAAGCGCATCTTCGCCCCTTGCAGGACGAGCTGCTCCATCGACAGGGTGATGAAATCCATGAACTGGATCTCGGCCACCGGCCGCATGCCGGTGGCCGCTGCGCCGATGGCGGCCCCGGCGATGACCGCTTCGGAGATGGGTGTGTCGCGGATGCGCTCCGGGCCGAACTGTTCGATCAGGCCGTCGCTGACGCCGAACGCGCCGCCGTAGACGCCGATATCTTCGCCGAGCATGAAGACGCGCTCGTCCCGTTCCATCGCCAACTGCAACGCTTCGCGCACGGCCAGCGCATAGGTCAATTCTCGCTGCTCCGTCTGCTCCGTCGTGGGAGCGGGAGCTGTGACTGTATCAGGCATAGACGCCCTCCAAAATGGTAGCGGGGTCGGGATCGCTGGCCGCTTCCGCAAACGCCACTGAGTCCTCAATGAACTGACGGGCTTCGGCATGGATCGCGTCCAGCTCTTCTTCGGTGAACAGGCCGCCGTCGCGCAGTTGGCCGCGCAGCCGTTCAATCGGATCGCGGGCTTCCCACTCGCGCCGCTCTTCCAGCGTACGGTACCGCTGCCGGTCGCTCTTGGAGTGGCCGCGCCAGCGATAGGTGACCGATTCGATGAGCGACGGCCCTTCACCGGCTCGCGCTCGCTCGACGGCCGTCTTGACCGCTTCATACACGGCGAACAGGTCGTTGCCGTCTACGGTGACGCCGGGCATGTTGTAGGCTGCGGCGCGCTGGCTGATCTGCGCGATGGGGAACGCGTCCTCCACCGGCATCGACATGGCGTACTGGTTGTTCTCGCAGACGTAGACGACCGGCAGGTCCCAGATGGCCGCCAGATTGAGCGACTCGTGGAACGCCCCTTCGTTGGCCGCGCCGTCGCCGAAGAACGTCAGGCAGATGTGGTCGAGGCCTTGCATCTGCATGCTCAACCCGACGCCGGTGGAGAGGGGGATGCCGCCGGCGACGATGCCGTTGGCCCCCAGGTTGCCGCCCTCGACGTCGGCGATATGCATGGAGCCGCCGCGCCCGCGACAGTAGCCGATCTCCTTGCCGAAGAACTCAGCCATCATCAGCCGGGGTTCGGCGTCTTTGGCAATACAGTGACCGTGGCCGCGGTGGGTGCTGAGCATGTAATCATCAGGCCGCAGCGCCAGCACCGCGCCGACGGCCGACGCCTCCTGCCCGATGGACAGGTGCATCGTGCCGTGGATCTTGCCCATCGCGTAGAGCGATTCGGCCGTCTCCTCGAATATTCGAATTTGATACATTTTGGTGAGCGAGTCGCGGAGTTGTTCCGCCGACAAGCCGGCCCACGGAGATGCGCCGTGTTTCTGCATAGGTTGTTTCTGCTCCTGAATGTAGCGCAAATTGCCAATGTGCAGCGGTCGTTGGCGGCCGCACGATGCAAGACGCAAGAATGGAATCTTGCGCTCCGTTCCTGACGGTCGTTGGCGGCCGCAAGACGCAAGAATGGAATCTTGCGCTACATTGTTAACGGGCGAATAGTTTATCCTGTTCGCGGCGCAGTTTGACGACCGTGCTGGCTTCATCCAGCGCCACGTCATCCCACGTCACGATGCTGCCGCGAGCGACCGGGCGAACCATTTTGGCCCCGATGGCCAGGCCGACAGGCAGCGCGTTGGTCTGGCGGACTTCACCGGCCAGATCCATCACGCCGTGGAAGTCGTAGCCGCCGAACGTGTCCAGCGTCTCGCCCGGCTTCAGGTCGCGCTTGGCGTAGGTCATGATGTCGGCACACGGCTCATCCAGCGGCACGAGCGTCGGCTCGCCCAGCAGATGGGCCTGGGCAATCGAGATCGGCGCTTCCAAGAACCAGAGATGGTAGGGGCGGAAGAAGGTGAAGTACTGACCCTTGCCCACCTTCAGGTAGTTGAGATCGGCCTGGATGCGCTCGTCGGTGATACGCACGGTGACAAAGACGCCGCCCGCCATTGAACTGCCCTGCACGAAGTCGACCGCGCCGGGGAACCTGGTCAGGCCGCCATCGGCCTCCATCGCGAATATCTCAGAGACGTTCTCCAGCGTCGCCTCCGGGCCGATCATGCCGCGCTGCATGGGCAGGCAGCCGGTGGCGTTGGCGGCGCAGGTCATCTCGAACATTGTCTTGGAGCCGTCGACATACGACGCCACCTGATACGGGTCTTTGTCCGCCTTGCGGGCCGACTCGGCCACGGTGTCGGGGGTGGCGCTGGGGTCGAGCGGGTTGTTCTTGCCCTTGCCGATGGTGATGATCTCGTAGCCGAGGTTGGAGACGAAGTTGTACAGCTCCATCAGACAGCCTGGCTCGTCACCGGAAGAGACGGTGTAGAGCACGCCCGCTTCCTTTGCCTTGCGGTTGAGGATGTGGCCGACGGTCACGTCCGCTTCGATGTTGATCAGGACTACGTCCTTGCCGTTCTCGATGCAAGCTGCGGCCGTTTCCGCGCCGATGGCGGGCGACCAGGTGACGTCGGCCACGATGTCGACGTCTTCAAGCTGGGCGGCCAGCCGGTAGTCGCCGGTGACGACACGCTTGCCGGCCGCCAGGGCGTTCAACGCCGGGCCGGCGTCATTGGCCTCGACGATCTCGCCGGCGGGGACGCCTGCCTTCAGGAAGGCGTCCCGCGCGGCGGCCACGTCGCTATCGGCCAGGACGGTCACTTTCATACCCGGCACATGGCTCATGGCGGCGATGAAGCCGCTGCCCATCCAGTCGGCGCCGCTGGCCCCGACACGGATGGGACGGTCTTCCGCCTGCCGCTGTTGTAGCTGGTGGCGAATACTCATCAGTTATCCTTTGGCCGCGTGGGCTTCACGCGCGGCGGCGGCGATGTCTTTGGCGGTCAGGTGATACTTCTCCAGCAGGTCGAACGGGTCGCCGGAGTCGGTGTAGGTATCGGCCAGTCCGACGAAACGCATCGGCACTGGATGGTTCTGGGCCACGACGCGGGCGATGTTGCTGCCCATGCCGCCCTGGAGCAGATGCTCCTCGGCGGTGACGATGGCGCCAGTGTCGCGGGCGGCAGCCGCCAGCGCGGCGGTGTCCATCGGCCGCAGGGTGTGCATGTCGAGCACGCGTGCTTCGATACCTTCTCTGGCCAGGGTCGCCGCGGCGTCAAGTGCCATGGCCACCATGATGCCGCAGGCCACGATGGTCAGATCGTCGCCATCGCGCACCACGTTGGCTTTGCCGATCTCGAACGGTGTGTTCTCCATCGGGTAGATTTCCGGCAGGGCGACGCGGCTGGAGCGCAGCCAGACAGGTCCGACATGGTCAGTGGCCGCCTTGACGGCCGCGTGCATGGAGGCCGGGTCGCTGGGGACGAGCATGACGAAGGTGGGTAGGCCGCCGACGAGGGCGAAATCTTCAATGCCCATCTGCGTCGGGCCGTCTTTGCCCAGCGTGATGCCGCCGTGGCTGCCGAGCACTTTGGCGTTGATGTTGCTCATGGCCACCGCCAGGCGAATCTGGTCGTAGGCATTGCAGAGCAGGAAGGAGGAGAAGCTGGTGATCCAGGGCACGAAGCCGCAGCCGGCCAGCCCCGCGCCGACGCCGACGAGATTGCTCTCGGCGATGCCGATGTTGAAGAAGCGTTCGGGGAACGCCTTGCGGACGGTGTCCGCCTTGGTGGAGTTACCGAGGTCACCGTCGAGCACGACAACGCGCTCATCTTCTGTGGCCACGGCCAGCAGCGCGTCGCCAAAGACGTTGCGCAGAGGCAGATCATACGGGGTCAGTCCCGCTTCTTTACCGATTTGCATTGATTTCCTCCCGAGCCAACTCAGCCTGCTCCGGGGTCAGAGCGCGGCCGTGGAATGTAAAGTCTGCTTCGACAAAGGAGACGCCTTTGCCTTTGATCGTGTGGGCAATGATGAGTGACGGTTGGCCCTTGACCTCGCGCACCTCGTCGAACGCGGCCAGGACGCTTGCAAAGTCGTGACCGTCCGCCTCGGTGACGTACCAGCCGAAGCTGCGCCATTTGTCGGCCAGCGGTTCCAGGCCCATTTCACGGCTGATGGGGCCGGTCTCCTGGAACTTGTTGTAGTCCAGAATGCCCACCAGATTGTCGGCTTTGAAGTGGGCGGCCGACATGGCCGCTTCCCAGACCTGGCCCGCTTCCTGTTCGCCGTCGCCCATCAGGACGTAGACGCGGTAGTCGAGGTTGTTCAGGCGGCCGCCGAGCACATGGCCGACGCCGACCGACAGGCCCTGGCCCAGCGAGCCGGTGGTGGCTTCCACACCGGGCATCAGCCCCAGGATGGGATGACCCTGCACCGGGCTGTTGACCTGGCGCAGCGTGTAGATCAGGTCATGGTCAAAGTAACCGGCGCGGGCCAGCACGGGGTAGAGCAGCGGGGCGGCGTGCCCCTTGCTCATGATGAAGCGGTCCCGTTCCGGCCACTCCGGTTCGTCCCCCCGGTAGCGCAGGACGCCGCCGAAGAAGAGGGCGGTGACGATCTCGGTGGCCGAGAACGAACTGGATGGATGCCCGGATCCAGCTTTCGTCGTCGCGTCCAGGATGTCCAGCCGGATATCGGCCGCCAACTCCTGGAGCCCCGCCAGATCGAGGACTTTCGTATCAGATTGCAGCATGTCTTACTCCTGTTTGCTTGGGCAGAGCGGCCCCACGGCTCGTTCTGCTCGGAAACAATCAAACTTGGTTCTGTTGGTAAGTAACCGGCCGCTGTCGGCCGTTGAACATCAGGGTGTTGTCTGCGCGGCGAGGAACGCCTCGACCTGCGCGGCTGTGGGCAAGGCGGGAATAACGCCCTGCGTCTGGGCGGTCAGCGCACCGACGGCGTTGGCCGTGTACACACAGGCCGCCAGCCGCCCGTCGCCCAGCAGCGCCTCCCAGGAGGCGTCGCCGGTGACGAGCTGGGTCAGCAGCCCGGCCATGAACGCATCGCCGCAACCGACCGCGTCGACCGTCTCCACCGGGAAGGCGGGCACAAAGCCGTCGCCGCCGGCGGTGCGGAAGTAGGTGCCGCGCGCGCCGTGGGTGACAACGCAGGCACGCGGGCCGAGCGCCAGCAGCGTCGGGCTGCCGGTCGCCGCGTCGCGCTCCCCGGTCAGCAAGGCCAGCTCGTCGTCGTTGACCTTGACCAGGTCGGCCAACCCCAGCGCGGCGCGAATGGTGGCGACGGCCGTTTCCGGCTGTGGCCAGAGGCTGGGGCGGTAGTTGACATCAAAGGAGACGAGCGCGCCGCCCTCGCGGGCCAGCTCAATGGCCCGCAGCGTGGCGCTGCGACTCGGTTCGCTGATCAGGCTGATGGAGCCGAAGTGGAAGGCGCGTGTGCTGCGCAGCACTGTCTCGTCCAGCTCGTCCGGGCGCAGCATCATATCTGCGCCGGGGTTGCGGTAGAAGACGAACTCGGCGTGATGCTCGTCGACCATGGCGATGAAAGCCATCGTCGTGCGGGCATTGGGATCGACGCGCATGGCCCGTGTATCCACATCTTCCTGATCCAGCGTGTCGATAAGCAGCTGTCCGAACGCGTCGTCGCCCACTTTGCCGATGAAAGCGGTATTGGCTCCCAGCCGCCGGGCGGCCACAGCCACGTTGGCCGGCGCGCCGCCGGGCTTGGGCCGGAAGGCGGACACCTCGACCAACCGTCGGCCGATTTCGGCCGGGAACATGTCGATGAGCATCTCGCCCAATGTAACAATCTCAACAGTCATGGGTGGATGGCTCCGCTAGTTGCGTAACTCGTTGTAGAGCACGTACCGGTCGCCGCGATGGTAGAGCTGCAAAAACTCCACCGGAACGCCGTACTGCGAATGGGAGACGCGCTCGATGTAGAAGACGGGTGCGCCGGTCTTGATATCCAGCGCGGCGGCGATCTCCTTGCTGGCCGAGACGGCGCGAATGGCCTGGTTGGCCTTCACCAGTTCGATGTCGTACTGGTCGCGCAGCGCTTCGTGCAGCGGGGCGTTGGCGTAATCGCCGCTCAGAATGCCGGGGCTGAGGCGGTGGACCAGGTGGGAGACCTCGACGCTCATCGGGTCGCCGTCGGCCAGCCGCAGCCGCTCCAGGACGGCCAGTTCGGTGCCGGGTTCGATGTCGAGCTGCTCGGCCACGTGCTTGCTGGCCGGCTCCAGCCGGGCGTCGATGATTTCGGTGCCGGGCTGCAAGCCACGTCGCTGCATATCCTCGGTAAAGCTGATAATGCGCGTCAGGCCCTGCTCAATGGTGGGGGCAGCGACGAAGGTGCCGCGCCCACGACGGCGGTAGACCAGCCCGTCGTTGACGAGCATGTCGAACGCCTGGCGCACAGTGATGCGGCTGACTTCATACTCGTCGATCAGTTCGGTCTCCGACGGCATCCGGTCGCCGGGATTCCAGGTCCCGTCAACGATCTGCCGCCGCAGGATGTTGTAGAGCTGTTGGTAATAGGGTGTGTGGCTGTCGGGTACGATAACGGTCATCATGAGTCACTCCCCGGGAACATCAATCCACTGGCCGGACTCAGACGAGGCGACCAGGGCATCCAGCACAGCTTGATTGGCCACGCCCACCGAGAAGTCGGGCGTGATCGCAGTATCGTTCTCAACGGCCATCAGGAAGTCGGCCACCTGGTGGATGTGCGACTCTTCCCAGCCGATGATGTGTCCGGGTGGCCACCACGCGCCGACGTAAGGATGCTGACCGTCGGTGACGTTGATGACCCGCCAGCCGCGCTGGTTGACGGCGTCGTCCTTCAGGAAAAGCTGCAGCTCGTTCATGCGCTCCAGGTTGAACGCCAGCGACCCTTTGGTGCCGTTGATCTCGAACGAGTTGTAGTTGAGGCGGCCCGTAGCCAGCCGCGTGCCTTCGAAGGTGCCGGTGGCGCCGCTGCCGAAACGGGCCAGCAGGGCGAAGCTGTCGTCGACGGTGACCGGGGCCATTGTCGATGGGTCGTCCGGCAGCGGCCGTTCGGTGATGAATGTGTTCGACATGCCGCTGACCGCTTCGATGGGGCCGACGAGGAAATGGGCCAGGTCGATGATGTGGGAGGCCAGATCGCCAATAGCGCCGGTGCCGGCGACGGCCTTGTCCAGCCGCCAGAGGCGGGGCGTCAGCGGGTCGGCCAGCCAATCCTGATTGTAGACCGCCCGCCAATGGACGATCTCGCCCAGGTCGCCTGCCTCGATGATCGATTTGGCCAGGGCGATGGCCGGGACACGACGGTAGTTGAAGCCGATCATGTGCTTGATGCCTGCCGCTTCGGCCGCCGCCTGCATCTCTCTCGCTTCGTTCAGGCTCATGGCCATCGGCTTCTCCAGCAAGATATGCTTGCCGGCCTGGGCCGCGGCCATGGCGATTTCGTAATGGCTGCTGTTGGGGGTGCCGATGTCGATGATGTCGATGTCGTCGCGGGCTATGAGGTCACGCCAGTCGGTGTGGTACGAGGCCCAGCCTTGCGCGGCGGCGAAGTCGGCCACGGCCGCCTCGTCGCGGCCGCAAACGGCGACCAGCTCAACACCATCCTTGATATCGAAGAAGTAAGGGGCGGTGCGATACGCATGTGAGTGCGCCCTCCCCATAAACTTGTAGCCGACCATACCAATTCGCATCATGACAACCTCCTAAACCGGGCATGCGCCTACACCGGTTTATTATAATCATTATAACATTATACAGAGCAGGGACAATTCGTCAAGCACGACCCCGGACAACTGACCGGAACTGACCTCAATTGTCAGGATGATTATAAACAATAATGCTCAGAATCCAGACGAAGGCCGGCGTGGGAGCAGGGTTTTTCACTGTTTGAGCGACTGTGGTGATTGGATTTCTTTCTGGTTTCTGGGGGGTCGGTGGGGAGGCGACAAGGGAATGTCGCGGTTACGGTCGGTGGGGAGGCGACAAGGGAATGTCGCGGTTACGGTCGGTGGGGAGGCGACAAGGGAATGTCGCGGTTACGGTCGGTGGGGGAGGCGACAAGGGAATGTCGCGGTTACGGTTGGTGGGGGAGGCGACAAGGGAATGTCGCGGTTACGGTTGGGGAACGGTTGTCGGGTGGTGGGTGTAGTGAACCCCAAAGTTTGGACAGGTAGCTAAGTCGGATATGATGTTCAAACAGAGAGGTCACCATGACGGTCAAACGCAGGAAGTACACACCGGAATTCAAGGCTCAGGTGGTGCTGGAAATCATCAGCGGAGCCAAGACACAAGCCGAGGTAGCGCGAGAGCATCGCATCAAGCCAGACATCCTGGTGCGCTGGCGGCGGCAGTTTCTGAGCAACGCTGCCAGTCTGTTCGAGCGGGGCAACCAGAGCGACAGCACGGCCGAGGCGCGTATCGCCGAACTGGAACGGGCATTGGGCCAGAAGACGCTGGAGCTGGAAGCGGCAAAAAAAGCCTCCAGCATCTTTCGCCACCTCAGCGGCGAGAGATAGCCCACAACCTGAGCGGGACGTATCCAGTCGCGCTGGTCTGCCAGGTGCTGGATGTGCCGCGCAGCAGCTATTACTATCAACCGGCCAGCCCCGATGAGGAATCGCTCAAGGCGGCCATCGAGCGAGTAGCCGGCGACTGGCCGACCTACGGCTATCGCCGGGTGACGAAGCAGTTGCAGCGTGAAGGATGGGCGGTCAACCACAAGCGGGTGGCCCGGCTCATGGGCGAGATGGGCTTGCAAGTCCAGCCGTCGTCGAGAAAGAGATGGACGACGGACAGTCGCCACAACTGGCCACGGTACCCGAATCTGGTCCTGGAGTTGGCGGTAGACCATCCCAACCAGGTCTGGGTGGGCGACATTACCTACATCCGGCTGCTGCGCGACTTCGTCTATCTGGCTGTGCTGATGGATGTCTTCACGCGCAGTATTTGCGGGTGGCATCTGTCGCGCCATCTGGACGAATCGCTGACCATCACCGCTCTGGAGCGAGCGCTGCGCGATGGGGACCGGCCCGGCATTCATCATTCAGACCAGGGCGTGCAGTATGCCGCCGGCAACTATGTGGACGCTCTGCCGGACGGCACACAAATTAGCATGGCCGCTGTCGGCGCGGCCTGGCAGAATGGCTATGCTGAGCGATTGATTCGCACGATTAAAGAAGAGGAGGTGTATTTGGCGGATTATCACAATTTCCACGACGCCTACCACGAGCTGGGCCGGTTTCTGGATGAGGTTTATATGCACAAGCGCATCCATTCCTCACTCGGCTATCTGACCCCGGTGGAGTTTGAAGCGCAATGGCGCGCCGAACAGGTGGCGCTAGAATCCCCTTAAGTCGATCTGTTTTGTGTCCAGCTTTTGGGCCGGTCGCTACCACCCGCGCAGAAAGTCGAGCTGGCGGAGCTGCTCGCCGGGCGGGACGACGATGAACGCTTCGCCGGGATCGGCCGTTCCGCCGCTCTGGCTGAGCTGTACGGCGGCGGCGGCCAGTTCGCGAATGTACTGCTCGGTGCCCAGCACTTCTTCGTAGGTCATCCCCCAGCGGGCGCAGTAGGCGGCCACTTCCAGGGCGCGGTCACGATAGGCGTCGAGGTCGGCCTGGGTGTGGGCCACAAAGATGAGGTGCTTGTAATGCTGGTACTGCTGGTCCATGATCCACGCGGCCCGCTTTTCGTTGTACGTTTCCAGCAGCTGTTCGTATTGGCGCAGCGGATCGCTGCCGGACTCCAGCCACCCTTTGGTCAGGTAGTAGGTGCCCGGCTCGCGGTCGAACTGGCTGCGGTAGGTGTCGTAGGAGCCCCAGAAGATGGCGATGCAGTCATCGGTCCGGGGGATGAGCAGCGTGTGCGGCCCGGCCCGCAGGTCTTTGGTGCCGTTGCCGCACAGCCCGTAGCCCAGCACAACCAGATGTGGTTCCTGTATGGCATCGAGCGCTTCCTGGATGGCGACGTTCAGCTTCTTCGGCACCAGGTGCAGGCCGTAGTCGAGGAACTGAACATCGGCCACGCCGGCGTCATGCAAGTACGTATCGAGCAGATTCTCGAAGACGCGACAGGCGACAAGCAGGACGGGCAGGGGTGTGGACATGGCTGGTGCTCCCGAGCGGATCAGGCCGGGGCCGGTTCCGCTGCTGCTTTGGCCGCCTTCTGGCGCGCCCGGTACCCCTTGATCCAGCTCATGCCATGCTTGTCCCGCCCCATCGCCAGATCGGCCGCCTTGATGCTGAGCGCGACCTGCTCTTCGAGCGGGTTGGTGATCGGGCAGGTCAGGCCTGCCAGGATGGCCATCGCCAGGAAGGTGGCGTTGATGTATCTGCGGTCGGGCATGCCGAAGGAGACGTTGCTGGCGCCCATTGTGATGTTGACACCAAACTCCGCGACGAGCAGGCTGATGGTATCTAGCGTGGTGCGGGCAGCCATATGGTCGGCCCCCACGGTCATGGCCAGCGGGTCGACGACGATATCTTCGATGGGGATGCCCGCCTTCGTGGCCCGATTGATAATGCGGTCGGCAACCGCCAGCCGGTCCTGGGGCGTGGCCGGAATGCCGCCCTGGTCCATGCACAGGGCGATGACCGCCGCGCCGTGTTCGGCCGCCAGCGGCAGGATGCGCTCCATGTTGTGCGTTTCGCCGTTGGTCGAGTTGACGAGGGCTTTGCCGTTGTAGGCGGACAGCGCCGCAGCCAGCGCGTCGGGGTTGGCTGTGTCGATGCAGAGAGGGACGTCGGTGACCGCCATCACTTCCTGAATGAGCTGGACCAGCAGGGCCGGCTCATCGGCGCCGGGCACGCCGGCGTTGACGTCGAGTACGTGCGCCCCCGCCGCCACCTGGGCCAGCGCGTCCTGGCGAACGACGTCAAAGTCGCCCTCCTGGAGCGCCTTCAGCACTTTCTTGCGGCCTGTGGGGTTGATCCGCTCGCCAATGATAACGGTCGGGCGGTCGCGTCCAATGGCGACGCTGCTGGTCGCCGATGATAAGGTAGTGGTCAAAAGGGCAGACATAAGTTCCTCGATCAATAGCGTGAATGGATGATGTCAGGGGAGGTCCGGCTCCGGTGTGGATAGGCCGACCTGGAGCGCCTGGGCCGCGTCCTGGAGCGCAATACGGCCGACATCGACCGCGCCCGCCATCGCCACAAAGGCGTGGACCATGCCCAGATAGCGGGTGCAGACGACATTGACGTTCGCCGCGTCCAGCCGTCGGGCGTACGCCTCGGCCTCGTCGCGCAGGATGTCGAACTCGGCCGTCTGGATGAGCGCCGGTGGCAGGCCGTCCAGATCAGCCGCCCGCAGCGGCGACACGTAGGGATGGAACCGGTCTTCGGTGCGGGCCACGTAATGGTCGCCTGCCCACTCCATCAGGGCGCGCTCCAGAAAGTAGCCTGTGCCATACGCCTCGTAGCTGGCGGTGTTCATGGTCGAAATATCGGTGATGGGATAGATGAGCAGCTGGAAGGCGATGTCAGGCTCAAGCCGGTCGCGTGCGGCGAGGGAGACGGCCGCCGCCAGGTTGCCACCGGCGCTGTCCCCGCCAACGGCGATGGAGCCTGGGTCGACACCGATGGTCGCCGCATGGGCCGCCACCCAGCTGACCACATCATACGCATCTTCGACGGCCGCCGGGAACTGGCTCTCCGGAGCCAGCCGGTAGTCGACGGAAAGGACCTTGAAGCCGCTGGTGGCACACAGGAAACGGCAGATGGCGTCGTGGGAGTCAAGGTCGCAGAAGACCCAGCAGCCGCCGTGGAAGAAGACCAGCACCGGCAGCCGCGTATTACTGCTGGGGGAGTAGAGCCGGACCGGAATGTCGTGGCCGGTTCGCCCGGGAACGGTGAACTCGTCGACTGCGTGGACCGGGGCGGGCGGCAGGCTGAAGCCGGCGATGGCGTCTTCGGCCGTGCGAATATCTTCCGGACTGGTCGCTGACAAGGGTTTGGCGTCGTCGGATTCGGCCGCGGCCACATGGTCGAGCACCGCCTGGATCTGCGAGTCGAGCGTGCCGCCCTTGGTGCGTCCTTTGTGCTGAATAATCATGCCTGTTTCCGGCCCTCGTCTGCCGACTCTCCACCCTTGCGCTTCGTCTTGAAGCCGGTGGGCGACATCTCTTCGTCAAAATATTTACCTTCGTACAGGTTGACCAGCCACCGGTGTTGGCGGCGAATCTCTTCGAAGATGGCGGGTGGCAGCGGTTCTCTGGCGGCGGTGGCAATGTTCTCGTCCGCGTACTCCGGAATGTGCATGCTGATGTTGACCACGGTTACGCCCGAATCATAGAGCGCGTATTTGATGGCCAGCTCGGCCAGCGAATCGGCGTACGCCGGAATGTAACTCCGCAGTGCGTCGACCCGGCGGATGTATTCATCCATCGGGCCGCGCTCGAAGTAGTCGTCGCGCATGTCGGTTTCGTCGAAGGTGGCGTCGGGGGTCAGGAAGCCGGTCAGTCCGCCTTCGTCCAGCACGCAGCGGGCGATGACCGCCACCTGCTTCTCGCGGCAGAGCGGAATGAGACTGTCGAACGCCAGCGGGTCGAAGATGTTGACGATGGTCTGGACCGAATCGACCAGCCCGTTGCGCACGATGGAGATGGCCTGGTCGTGGCGATGGTCGGTCAGGGAGATGCCGATATGCTTCACCTTGCCCTGTTCCTTCAGCTTGAGCATCTCGTCATACCAGGGGCCGTCTTCGTACTGGGACCAGTACTGGTGCAGTTGAATCAGGTCGAGGGCATCGATGTCGAGCAGGCGCAGGCTGGTCTCTACGCTCTCGGTGACAGCGCCGGGCGGGTAGGCAATCTCCATGGGATTGGGGATGCCCCAGCCGATGTTGGTGGCGGAAGCGCGGGGGGCTGCTTTGGAGGCGATGAACGGCCGCTCGCCCGTCCACTCCTTCAGCGCCCTGCCCAGAATCTCTTCCGACTCGCCATAGGTGCGAGCCGTGTCGATGAAGTTGACCCCTTGCTCCAGACTGTTGAGCACCGAGCGGATGAGGTACGACTCTTCGAACTGGCCGAACGCGCAGTTTAGCCCCATCGCGCCGAAGCCGATTCGCGAAACGAGTCTGTCTGTGTTGGCAAAGGGTGTGGTTTGCATAACTGCTCCTGGTGTGGCCGGATTGCGGGCGCGTAGTGGGCGGGCCGCAGAGCGATTACCTGGAGGTGCAATCGCTCTGCGGCCCTGACGGATAGGGCGCCTCTGCCAGCAGAGGCGGTGTTCGGTATGCTTACTCCTTGGCGGACGCTGTCTCCAACTCTTTGGCCGTCTCGTCGGTGTCGGGCGAGAGCCAGTCGAGCTCTTCGGCGTCGTCAAAGCGGGTCAGCCCCACTTCCTTGATGGCGTTGTCGCCAACCTTCTTCAGCGGCGTGTAGTTTGGATGCTGGCCCTTCTTGTACGGGTCGTTGCGGGCGGCATTGAACGCCACCACCATCGCCCAACGGGGCTTGTCCGACTTGTTCTGGTCGGAGCGGTGGAGGACGTTGCCGTCGAAGAAGACGACGTCGCCGGGATCCAACTCGCAGTAGACCAGCTCCATCCTGTCGAGCGCCGCGTCGACGCGCTCCATGTCGGCTCCAGCCTGCTCGCCGGTCAGCGCATGGTCGACGCGCCCCAACTTCTGGGAACCTTTGATCACCTGCAGGCAGCCGTTTTCCTTAGTCGCCTTGTCCACGGCGATCATGGCGCTGGCCATCAGCGGGTACAGACAACCAAAGTGATACCAGTAGCCGTAGTCCTGGTGCCACGCCCACGCGCCGCCGACCTGCGGGTCTTTCAGGATCATTTTGGAATGATAATGATAGACCTCGCCGCCGAGGAGCTTTTCCATCGAATCGACGAGCCGTTCGCTACGGGCGAACATGCCGTAGATGTTGTCGCCGGGGTGGTTCCACAGGCTGAGGCGGACGGTGCCGCCTTCGCCGTCGTTGCGGCCGAACGAATGTTGGTCCAGGGCGCGGTCTTCGACGGCCGCCTGCTGCAACATTCCGATCTCCTCGACATCGAACATGCCGCGGACGATCACATAGCCATCACGTTCGTAATCTTTCACCTGGTCATCTGTCAAAACGGTCATACCTGTCTCCTTGTTCAAAACGGTTCAAAACGAATGTCTCCTGCCGGGTCTTTCGCAACCCGGGTGGGTCATACAGGGCGTTGGCCCTAATACAGGGCGTTGGCCCTAATACAGGGCGTTGGCCCTAAACACCATTTGCCATGAGCTTGCCGTCCAGGAACGACTTCGCCCGGGGGATATCGTCATACTCGAGATGCTCGATAATGATCGGCAGGTTTGGGGCTGCCTTGCCGAGTCGCTGCAGGAAAAGGTCATAGTTCAACTGGCCCAGGCCGGCAGCCGGCTGCTCGATCTGGCCCACACCGCGGAACGAGTGCCCCTCAGTGGCTGTCACTTCGGCCATCTGCACATCCTGTTCTTCTTCAACCACATTGATATCCTTGGCGTGGGCGAAGGCGATGGTGTCGGACAGCGCATCAAACATATAGTTGAGCGTCTTGTCCATCTCGTAGAAGTTGATGTGGTCGATGAAGTTGACCGGGTCCATAGCCAGCTTCAAATGCTGCGGGTCGTTGATCTCTGCGAAGAGACGCATGGTCTGGTCCACTGTGCCGATGACGTTGTTGATGTACGCTTCGATGACGAAGATCGCCCCTTCCTGGCGGCAGAGCTGCACCAGGTCGTAGACTATGTCGCGGCACTCTTCGTACCCCTCTTCCGTGTGGTTCTTGGGGTGGTCAATCCAGTCGCTGTCCATATGGTAGGTGCCGGTTTCGCTGGGCACGTAGGGCGAGCCCAGGTACGACCAGTGGCGGATGATCGTACGCAGCCGCTCCAGATTCTTCTCGCGCCGTTCCGGAACGGGGTCGGTCAGGTTGGTGTAGCTGGAGATGCAGGAGATGGGCAGATTGTGGCGACGGAATGTGTCGCGAATCGTGATGCACTTCTCTTTGGTGATGTTCTCCGTCGCCAGATCCATATCCTTGAAAATGAGATCGAGCTGGACCGTGTTGAAGCCCTGCTCCCGGATCGTCCTGGCTGTCTCTTCCAACGTCATGGGATAGTAGCCTGTGAAAATACCTACTTGTAACATGTGTGCCTCCAGTGTTGCGGTTCGTGGGTTGCTAAACTATGCGCCCGTGGGCGACTGTCATGCTCAGGCGCGGCCACGCCTATGCGTGCGCGTCGATGATCTCCTGCGGCGCCACGGCGCGGTGTTCTTTGGCCGAGACGTAGCCCGCGTCGATCAGGGCCATCGTCTTCAGATTATCTTCGCCGCTGATGGCTGGTTCGGCGCCGTCTTCCAGCGCGATGAGCAGCTGGGCCATCGTGCCCTGGAACGCGTCCGGGAACCAGACTTCGCTCCAGCGTGGCTGGAACCAGTAGCCGGGGAACTGTTTGCTCGTGAAGTCAATGGTGCTGGGCGTGGGGCAGGGGTAGCTGGGCCAGCCGATCGTGCCTTTGGCGATGCCGTCCGTGCCGTCGACGCGCCAGTTGAGGTGGATGTCCCCTTCGGAGCCTTCGCGCACCGGGCCGGTCCAGACATCGTCCCAGCCGGAGGCGCGGAAGCCGTTGTCGTACTCCAGAATGTAAAGGCAGATGCCGTCTTCATGCGCGAACGTAGTGCGCGGGTCCTTGCGGAAGCTGGCATAAATGCGGTCCGGGTCGCCGAACAGGTAGCGGAAGGCGTCCAGGTGGTGGATGCTCATCATCCGCAGCGAGACGAAGCCCTGCCGCTCCTGCCACTCCATCCAGTGGGGAATGGCTCGCATGTCGATGGTAGCCAGCACCGGCTCGCCCAGTACGCCCTGGTCGAGCAAACTCTTGCAGGCGCGAATGGAGTGGTCGTAGCGCATGTTCTGGTTCACGGCCAATGTCTTGCCGGACTCGGCGACGAGGTCGACGATCTGCTTCGCTTCGGCGTAGTCACGGGCGATCGGCTTCTGGGCGAGGATGCCTTTGATGTGGTCGCGCTTGACGACCTCGCGCATGACCTCCAGCTGTACGTCGGGTGGCACGGCGACGTCGACCACTTCGACGTCCGGGTTGTCCAGCAGCTGGCGGTAGTCGTCGTAGGCGTAGGACAGATCATGACGCGCCGCCACTTCCTCGCAGCGGGCCATCGTCTGCGACGCGATGGCGATGGGGTTGAAGCCCGCATCGCGGTAGGCCACCAGATGGATATCGGCCATGATGAAGCCCGCGCCAATGCAGCCAATGCCCACATCTTTGTTCTGCGGCATCGGCGGTAGATGGTTCAGGTCAATCGGGAACTCTGGGGATGACATGGGCAAGCCTCCTGGTGCTTGGGTGAATCGATAAGTGTTACGGCGTGGGAATCGGCTCGCCGTTGTACTCCTTGACCGCGTTGAAAAAGGCCACAAGGTTTTCCACCGGGGATTGGGGCAGCAAGTTGTGGACCGAGTTGTAGACGTAGCCACCGCCTGTGCCGAAAATCTCGCACATGCGCAGCGCCTCGGCCCGCACCTCTTCCGGCGTGCCGTAGGGCAGGGTCTTTTGTGTGTCGATGCCCGCGCCCCAGAACGCCAGCCGGTTGTTGTAGGTGTCCTTCAGATGCTGCGGGTCCATGTTGGCGGCCGTCCACTGGATCGGGTTCAGAATGTCGATGCCCGTCTCGGCAAAGAGCGACATGAACGGCTCGATGGCGCCGTCGGTGTGCTTGAATATCTGCCACGTTGTGTTGTCGTGGACCCAGCCGGTAACCTTGCGGTAATACGGGGCGAACAGAGTCTGGAATGTGTCGGCCGAACAAAAGGTGGAGTTCTGGGTGCCGAAATCGTAGCCGCAGAGATAGAGCACGTCGATGGTCTCGCCCACTGTGTCGTGGACTTTCTTGAGATTGATGACGGCAATATCGGACTGGCGCTCGAATACCTCATGCAGATAGTCCTGATATTTGATCGTGGCCATCAACCAGTCGGTCATGTTGCGAATGCCTTTCGGCTCCTTCAGCGTTGGCCCCTGGATGAGACCGATGTCGATGAAGGGGGTGATGCCGAGGTTGGCGACGATGGCTCGGCCCGTGGGCAGGGCGGCGTCAATCTGGGCCTGGAAGTGGGCCAGGTCTTCGGCCGTCAGCTCGCCAAACTCCTCCACCTGGTTGGCCGGATCGTCAACGTTGTGGCGCAGCTTGCCGCTGCTGCGGTCGATGAGGTCGAAGTAGTAGCCGCTGGCGGGCATGTGGCCGCTCGGTTTGGCGTTCCGGTCGCCTTGCGGGTAGACGAAGACGTCGCCATTCTCCGTTTCGTCCATCTCGAGATAGCCGGAGATGAGCACGTCCTGGCCCCACGGCGTGCGCCATTCGCGCCAGTTGCCGTTGGCCACACCGAACAGATTGGTGCGCGGCGAAATGCCGATCGTGTCGATGCCCAGAATCTCCATGAGATCCTCATCGATCCAGCCCAGCATCTGGAATGGCTCATGGACGGTGACGAGCTTTTTCTCCAGGCCATAGTAGTCGCGCAGCGACTCCACGCAGGTGCAGTGCATGCTGGTGACCGGTGCGCTGCCACAGTCGACCGGCAGTTTGTCTGGCGTTTGGTGGCGTATGGTTGTTCTGACCCGTTCTCGACTATTCATTTGTTACTCCGGCAGTGTGACTGTCTTCTGTATGACGATGTGCTGAATCGCCACCGCGATTCAGCACATCGCGTTACGGTGAAAGATGATTGTCAGACCTCTAGGCCATGTCGCCCACGCCGGCCAGCTTTCGAGCCAGGCGTGCGGCGGATGCGGCGTCGGGCGCAAAGCCATCCGCTCCGATCTGGGAGGCGAACTCCTGCGTCACCGGCGCGCCGCCGACCATGACCTTGACCTGATCGCGCAGGCCGGCCTGGTTCAACGTTTCGATGGTGTCCCGCATGGCCAGCATGGTCGTCGTCAGCAGGGCCGACATGCAGACCAGCTCCGGGCTGTGGGTCTTCACCGCGTCGGCAAACGCCTGGGGCGAGACGTCGGTGCCCAGATCGACGATGGCGAAACCGCCGCCTTCCAGCATCATACCCACCAGGTTCTTGCCGATGTCGTGGAGGTCGCCGCGGACAGTGCCGATGATGGCTGTGGCCACAGGTTTGACCCCGGCTTCCAATAGATGGGGGCGCAAGACGTCCAGCCCTTCGGCCATCGCCTGCGCGGCAATGAGCATCTCCGGCACAAAGAACTCGCCGCTCTCAAAGCGGTCGCCCACTTCTTTCATGGGCAGAATCAGCCCTTCGTTCAGAATAACGCTGGGGTCGATGCCCTCGGCCAACGCCGCCTCGACGGCTTCGATGACCTCGTCTTCATTCCCTTCGATGACATGCTGGTGAAGTGTCTCAAACATTGCCGGCTCTCCGTTCCGTTTACCCGGATTGTGTTGGATACTGTTGATAAAGTCGCCCGTGCTTTTTAGTGTAAACTGCACTATGATGAAATTGGAATAGATTATTGGATGAAAAGGATGGACTATCTTGCTATTGCGCCCCAGTAAGTTGAACCGAATATGAACGCCCTGGCCACAGCCATGACCAGGGATTGGCTCTACTCGTCCAACTACAAGATCGCCCGCTTGCCGCGCAGTGTGGTCGAAGCGCAGCAGGAGCAGCAGCCGCTGCTGGATGACTTCATCGTCACCAACACGGGCTACTTCACGCGCGTGCATGGCCATCACACCCGCCGCGACCAGTTCGACGAGTTCATCGTGATCTACTGCCTGAATGGTCAGGGTTGGTACACGGTCAACGACCAGACGTGGCCGGTCTGCAAGGGGCAAGTGCTCTATGTGATGCCCGACATGGGGCACGTCTACCGGTCTGACGAGCACGATCCGTGGTCTATTCAGTGGGCGCACTTTCGCGGGCGGCGGGCGGCGAGCTATGTCGAGCTTACCGATGTGTCTCGTGACAACCCGGTCTGCACCATCGGCTCCCAGCCCAGCATCAGCGCCCTATTCACAGAGACACTCGACGCGCTCCAGAGTGGCTACAGCACCCACCACCTGGTCAAGGCGTCGGCCCATGTCCAGCAAATTCTGAGCCAGATCGCCATGGTCACCACCTACTCGCCGGCCCCCGGTGCAGTGGGGGTGAATGTCGAAGAGATCATCAACTACATGCTTGAGAATCTGACCGAGCGGTGCAGTTTGGACGATTTTGCTGAACGCGCCTGCATGTCGCGTTCCCACTTCTCCCGACAGTTTCGCGACAAGACAGGCTATGCGCCGGTCGACTACTTCATCCGGCTGAAGATCCAGCGGGCGTGCGAACTGCTGGAAACGACCGCGCTGCCGGTGCGGGCCATCAGTCTGCGGCTGGGCTATCAGGACCCCTACTACTTCTCGCGCATCTTCAAGAAGATCGTCGGCACCCATCCGACCGAGTATCGGCAGTCACGCGAACTGCCCAGATAGGGTTTGCCCGGATCACCGGCGTCCCAAGCAGGACGGGCTACCAGGTCAGTCAACCAGCACATTCTTGTCTCTTCCTTCTTTGTAGCAGGGTTCGGCGCAACAGCTTGTTCTCTGGAGATCTGGGCGCAGCCGTTGCTGCAAGGGCTTCGCCCCCGCTGGCCGGCCAACCTCTCTTGCTCCCGTTCTATGCTTCACCCGTCTTGACTGACGCCTCTGCGCTGCTGAGCGAGCGGCAGGATTACGCGATCAAGCACCTGTAATCGCCAGCAAGTTAGAGCAATCTCTGTCTCCCCGTTACTTTTCGTGCCGATACGTCACATACCTAGTGTGGAACGGAAGATCATAAGTTGACAAGGAGATCAGAATAATGACGAAGACACGACTAATCATGATGGTTGTGCTGGTGCTGGGTGTGGCGACGATTGGAGTGAGTGCGTTAGCCGCTGACCTGAGTTCCGATGGGGCGCAACTATCGTTTGTCCGTCAATTGACGACGGCCGTACAGGATAATTCGCCAGTTCGTGAAGCGGTTGAAGCGACCGCCACACCGGATTCGGGCGCTGATGGGCAGACACCTTCTCGGCTTGGGGACGAGGAAACTATGCTACCGGCTGGTGAACAAATGGAGAGTACAGGAGCGACGCGCACGACACGGGGTTCCGCTTCCAGGGACAACGGCAACGCCAACGATGATGACGATGCCGGTGACGACGACAACGGCAACGCCAACGACGATGACGACGACGCCGGTGACGACGACGACAACGGCAACGCCAACGACGATGACGACGACGCCGGTGACGACGACAACGGCAACGCCAACGACGATGACGACGACGCCGGTGACGACGACAACGGCAACGCCAACGACGATGACGACGATGCCGGTGACGACGACAACGGCAACGCCAATGACGATGACGATGATGCCGGTGACGACGACAACGGCAACGCCAACGATGATGACGACGATGCCGGTGACGACAATGACAACGGTAACGCCAACGATGACGACGACGATGCCGGTGACGACAATGACAACGGTAACGCCAACGACGATGACGACGATGCCGGTGACGACGACAATGGCAACGCCAACGACGATGACGACGATGCCGGTGACGATGACAACGGCAACGCCAACGATGATGACGACGACGCCGGTGACGACAACGACAACGGCAACGCCAATGATGACGACGACGATGCCGGTGACGATGACAACGGCAACGCCAACGACGATGATGACGACGATGATGATGACGACGATGAGGACGATTACGATGACGATGACAACGGAGACAGCGCAATCGATGTGAGAATGGTCTGGCGGGCCGAGCTACTGTAGCAGACGGTTTGGCAACTCGGTCAGGAATGCGTAGAGTTATGCGTTTCCTGACCGAATGCCAGGCGGAACCAACCCTGTTACACGGAGGCTGACCAGATCGTGCAAGATGAAATCAATCTGCTAAGACGCGCCAAGGCACGCGACCACGATGCGCTGGCAGAAATTCATGATACATACTATCAGGCTATCTACCGCTACCTGGTGTTCAGGGTGTCTGAATCACAAACTGCCGAAGACCTGACAAGCGAGGTCTTCATCCGTTTCCTGAACGCTGTGGGTGATCCGTCCAATCCACCAAATTCTCTGCGAGGATGGCTCTATGGTGCAGCCTCCAACGTCCTCAAGGAGCATTATCGCAAGCGGGGTCAGATGGATTTATCAGAGCTGAGCGATGCGCTGGCAGACGGTGCGATTGCTCCGGAAGGCATCTTGTTGAAAAAGGAGCAACGAGCGGAGTTGCGCGCGGCCCTTGGCGAGCTTACTGATGATCAACAGAACGTGCTGGCCCTTCGTTTCGGGTTTGGTCTGCCTATCAAAGAAGTGGCCGAAGTGATCAGCAAGACCGAGGGTTCAGTGAAGATGTTACAGGTTCGCGCCATTATGAGCCTGACGCAGCGGCTTTCGACGAAAGGGGATGTTTCATGACAAACGAACACATGGAACACATTCTGCTTGAAGCTCTGGACTTGCTGGAGGCCGGGCACTCGATGGAAGCGATCCTTGAGCGTTTTCCGTCTGAGGCGGAGGAGCTTCGTCCTTATCTATTGACGGTGCAGCAGTTGACCGGTCTCTTGGCCGAGCCGTCCGCTGCGGCACAGCAGGAGTCTCGGCAGGCTCTCCTGTTGGCTGCCAGCCAGACAACGAGCGCGGTCGCGTCTCGATCGCGTCGCTCCGGGATGTGGAACTGGATTCTGCGGCCTATGTTGGCGCTGCTGGCCCTTGCGTTTCTGGGTACAAGCGTGGTGGTTGCTGCGTCCGGTCAGGCGATTCCCGGCGACCCACTCTATGGTGTGAAGCGCTTTGTCGAGGAGTCACGGCTGGCACTCAGTCCCGATCCGGATCAGTTTCTGGAAAGCTTGCGCGCGGAGCGACTGCGGGAAGTGAGAAACCTTCTATCTCTTTCGCGTGAGGGCATGGTCACGTTCACCGGAACCGTTGAGGTTATCACTGCTGAGCAGTGGATGGTCGCCGGTGTGCCCGTAGCTGTCACCTCTGACACGGAGATTGAGGGGGACGCTGTTGTCGGTCGGGCAGTGGAAGTGACCGGGGAAATTGTCGATGGTGTGGTGGTTGCCGAAAGGATTGTTGTGCTTGGTGGCGAAGCAGGCGAATCTGAACCCGCGCAGCTGGCTACAGCCACGCCTGAAGCTACGCCGACTTTGTCTGCGACGAGCACACCTACTGCAACGCCCCTGCCAACGACTACGAGCGAGCCGATGACGACAACGCCAACGATGATGACGACGGCAATGCCAGACGATGACGACGGCAACGCCAACGACGATGACGACGGCAACGCCAACGACGATGACGACGACAATGCCAACGACGATGAGGACGACAATGCTAACGACGATGACGACGGCAACGCCAACGACGATGACGACGGTAACGCCAACGACGATGACGACGAGCAACGCTAACGACGATGACGACGACAACGCCAACGACGATGACGAGGGCAATGACAACGCCAACGGCAACGACGAGGATGACAATGGCAACGACGACGACGACAAATGACAACGACGATGACGATGAGCAACGCCAACGACGATGACGACGACAATGCCAACGACGATGACAACGACAACGCCAACGACGATGACGACGATGACGAAGACGAGACGCTAACGACGATGAGCGATAACAGTGGCGACGACAACGACAATGACAATGATGACGACAACGACAACGATGACGACAACGACAACGATGACGACAGCGCCAATGATGATAATGGCGGCAATGACGATGATTGAGATGACCAGGACGACGGAGACTGAGGGTTTCCCGCAGGGTAGCTTCTGAGCAGAATGGAGCAGGGTGAGGTAATGCAAGCTCGATCAAATACTCAACAACGAACAACAAGAAGTGCCAGCGCTCGAGCACGCTTGCGGCGCCACTACCGGCCTGGGTTGGTGGGGAGCGCAGGTATTCGCAGTCTGCATCGCCCTCTTTGCGGTGCATCCAGTTCGCAGCGCCGGGTCTGGCAGGCAATGATGGCTACTATCATGTCAAGATCGGCTACCTGATTACCCAGGAAGGCCTGACTCCCGCTTTTGACGCTTTGCCCCTGACCATTCTGAACGCCAGATGCCTACTATGATCATCATCTGCTGTACCATCTCTATCTGGCCCTGTTTGCCCGGATTGACCCGGCTGTAGATGGTGGGCAGGCGTTGACTCTTGGGGCCAAGGTGGCCAGCGTGATCCTGCCGTCGCTCGCTTTTCTGGCGATCTGGTGGCTCCTGCGACAGCAAGACGTGCCCTATGCGGCTCTGTGGACCGTAGCGCTGTTTGCCATTTCGGAGGCGTTTCCTCTACCGTATGAGCATGCCGCGGGCGCAGTCTGGCTCCCTGTTGCTGCTTGTGTTGGCTGTGTCCATCCTGCTGAGCGGACGGTATCTCTGGTTGGCACCCCTCGGGTTTGTCTTCGTCTGGTTCTACAACGCGCTTCCCATTGTTGCTGCTGGTTGTAGGCATCTATGCGCTGGCTGTGTTGATGCTTGAGCGCAAAGTGGCCTGGCAGCCGGTGCTCTTTGCGGCCGGCTGGCATCTGCGGCGGGCCTGGTGTTGAACCCCGTACTTTCCGGAGAACCTGGAATTCATCCTCAGCCATCTCCTGCCCAAAGTGGGTGAATCGGCGATTCCTGTCGGCAATGAGTGGTCGCCCTACCGGACTTGGACGCTGGTCGAGAACTCAGGTTTGGCTCTGCTGGCGCCGTTGTTGGGGGCGCTGGCTTTGGGCTGGCGCACGGAACGAATTGACAAGCGAACGCTGTTTGCGTTCTTGCTGGTCATGGTGTTTGGGGTCATGCTGTTCAAGTCGCGCCGCTTTGTTGAGTATTATCCGCCGCTGGCGCTGATCTTTCTGGCCTTCAGCGTGACTCCACTGCTCAAGGCTGGGCGAACCAGCCTGCCGGCGGAGAAGCGTATGCTCCAAGGTGTGGCCGTCATCGCTGCGGTCACGCTGCTGGCTCGTCCCGCTGGTCCGCACAGTGGCCGACGCCCGCGAGCTGATTGCCGATTCCAAGCCCGCCGACCAATACGCCGACGCAGCCCTTTGGCTCCGCCAACAAGCGCTGCCCGAGGCCATGATTTTCCAGACGGACTGGGACGATTTCACGCGCCTATTCTTCTACAACAGCGATGTCCGCTACACGGCTCGGCTGGACCCGACTTTTCTGCAACTGGAAGACGAGGCGCTCTACGACGAATGGGTGGACATCACGCGAGGCAAGATGGATGATCCCGGTGAGGCGATCCGGGATACATTTGGCGCAAGCTTCGTGTTCTCTGACTTGAGACATGAAGGTTTCCTGGATGAAGCAGCCGAGCGATCCGCTTCTAGAGGAAGTGTATCGCGATGAGTTCGCGGTCATTTTCCAGGTATCGGGCGATTAGAGAGCGGATACAAGTCCGAGATGCACGAACCGCCGGAATCCTCTCTGACGGTGATTACCGCCGCCAGGCGCTGCTTCCGGCGTCTGCGTGCCATCTATTGTATGCTCTACTCAGCCGAAGCCAACAGCCTCCCTGATATCGCATGACTGACCCGTTCCCTGCCACCTTCTACAATCTTTCCGCGCTTGACGGTTGCCCGCGAGCTGCTCGGTGCGCGGTTGGTGCGCATGCTGGAGAATGGCGTTCGGGTCAGCGGCCGTATCGTCGAGACGGAAGCCTATACCGGTCTGGACGACCTGGCCTCCCATGGTCGCAAGAAGCGCACGCCGCGCAATCTGGTGATGTACGGGCCGCCCGGTCACGCCTATGTTTACTTCACCTACGGTAACTGGTGGCTGCCGAATGTGGTGGCCGAGCCAGAAGACCAGCCGGCGGCCGTCCTCATTCGCGCCGTGGAGCCGGTGGAGGGGCTGGATGAGATGGCGTCGCGTCGTCCGGATCGGCCGCCGGAAGAGTGGACCAATGGCCCGGCCAAGCTGGCGCTGGCGATGGAGATCGGCAAGGCGTTAAACGGCGTCGATATGACGACGACCGCCAACGGCTTTTGGATTGAGCCGGCTGAGACGGTGCCCGACGAGCTGGTCCGCACCGGGCCGCGCATCGGCATGGGTAAGACGCCGGAGCCGTGGTATTCGATGCCCTGGCGCTGGTGGGTGGGCGGCAACCTGTACGTGTCGAAAGGATCGGGCAAGAAAGGCTAAGCGTCGGCAGCCTCATCTGCGGCGGCCGTCGGATCAGGGTCGTCGAAAGCCACTCGCTCGACCGGCTGCCGGTTGACCGTCAGCTTGAAGATGTCGGGCCGGGAGTAATGGCCCGCAATGTCGCAGACCGCTTTGGCGGCGTGGACGGCTTCCAGGGATCCCTCGGCCACCAGAATCGTCTCGCCCTCCGCCGGCCCGGCGATCACCTCGCCGCGCGGGTCGATGATGACGCTCTGGCCCGTGTGTTCATAGTCGCACAGCGACCGGTATCGTTCGGGAATGTGTGCCAGCAGGCGCAGCCCGGCGGCGGCGATGACGTAGCACGCCCCTTGCGCCGCGAATGCCCGCGAGAGGGTGATCTGCTTGGGGTAGAGATAGCCGCTGGGCACATCCGGTTCACGGCCGGGCCAGGCAGCGACGTGGATTTGCGTCCCCTGCGAGATGAGCGCGTAGCCGGGCAGCATCATCTTGTGCTCGAAGCAGTTGAGCATGCTGGTGCGACCGTACGGCCGCTCCATGACGCGCAGCCCTGTGCCGTCCCCTTCGCCCCAGATTTCGCGTTCGTTGTGGGTGGGTTTCAGTTTGCGGTGTTTGCCCGCAACTTCGCCCTCGCGACTGATCCAGAGCATGGTGGCGTAGACCGTGCCGCGCGTGTGCGGGTCGCGCTCCACCACGCCAATGGCCACGTCGATGCCTGCTTTGCGAGCGGCGGCGCAGAGCTGGTCCGTCTCCGGGCCGGGGACGTCGATGGCGCTGGCGATGTAGTCGGCGCTCGCTTCCCAGAACAGGTCGTCCACGGGTCCTTCGAGGAAGAACGGGTAGCCTGGCAGCCACGTCTCGCCGAAGGCGGCGACGGTTGCGCCCCGGGCGGCCGCTTCTTCAATGAGGTGGCACGCTTTTTGCGTCGCACCTGCCGGGTCGAACAGAACGTGGGCGGCCTGGATGGCGGCGAGTCGAAAGGTCGGGTAGGTGCTCATTCTGCGATATCCTTGTTGAGCGGGCTGATGATGAGGAGGTTCGTGCCAAACGGGTCGCGCACGGGGCAGTAGCGGATCGGGTTGAACATCAGCTGGTCGGACGGGGCTTCGCCTGTACCACCCGCCGCGATCAACGCTTGCTGCAGCGCTTCGGCGTCTGCCGGCGTGGTCATGTTGAGGATGACCTCCACGTTTTGCGGGCTGCCCGCCTGGCCCTTGAGCAGCGTCAACCAACTTGGCCCGAGACGCCAGCTGCGCGTGTAGCGGCCCTCGACGTAGCCGGGTGGGCCGAGGACCGCTTCGTAGTAGGAAACGGCTGCTTCGTACTCGGCAAAGAACAGGGCGACACCGTTGATCTCCTCATAAGCAAAGCGGGGTGGCGGCGGTGGGTCGACCACAAACTGCTTGCGATAACTGTCGTAGTCCATCATGTCTCCTTTGTGGCTGACTTATCGGTGAATGGTGCTGCGGTTGGCGGTGCGTTGTCAAGGGGGCGCATCATGAAGCGGTCCGGGAAGGGCAGCGGCTCGAAGCCGAACTGGGCGTAGAGGCTGTGGGCGTCGCGCGTGGCCAGGACGATGCGCCGCAGGGTCTTCATCTCAGGGTGGTCGAGAATGGCCTGCATGAGGCGCTTGCCGACACCCTGCCTACGGTAGTCGGCTACCACAAAGACGTCGGCGACCCAGGCGAACGTGGCCCGGTCGGTGACCACACGGGCCAGGCCCACCTGCCGGTCGTTCACGTAGGCGCCGAAGCAGAGCGAGTTGGCCAACGCGCGCTCAACTACCTCGCGAGCGACGCCCGGTGACCAGTACGCTTCCTCCGACAGGAAACGGTGGATCAGGTCAAGGTCGAGACGGTTTGGGTCGGTCGAAATGTCTACGTTCATAGGATCGGTCTCCGCTTTTCGCCTCTGTAATGGGTCACCCGGGCTATCGCGCTGCTGCGACGTTGGGGCAGAGCGCCATAGTAGCAACTGTGCGTAGGGATGTCTACCATCAACATCGTGGGAACCAGCACGCGCCGGGCGGTGTATGATAGGCAGATGCGCATGGTGGATGAGGAAAGCCCGGCGGCAAACGCCGGAGAGGTCGTTGACGTTCGCGTCTCGGCCGAAGAAGCGGCGTGGGTGGCGCGCGCCCGGCAAGGCGATCAGCACGCCTGGGCGCAGCTTGTCGGCCGTTACCGGGAGCCGGTCTTTCGGCTGGCTGCCCTGATCGTGGGCGACGCGGCTGAAGCTGAAGACGTAGCCCAGGACGCCTTCATCCGCGCCTATCTGGCGCTGGATCAGTACGATGCCGAACGGCCGCTGCGCCCCTGGCTGCTCTCCATTGCCGCAAACCTGGCCCGCAATCGGCGGCGCAGCATCGGTCGTTACTGGGGGGCTTTGCAGCGCTTCTTCCAGACGAAGCCTGCCCTGGTGGAAGATCCGCCGGAACGAACGGCCGCCGCCGATGCACGCCGTCTGCGAGAGGCGGTGGCTCAGCTGCGGCCCGATGCGCAGGATATGATCTATCTGCGCTACTTTTTACAGCTGTCGGAGGCGGAGACGGCCGACGCGCTGGCGATTCCCCTCGGCACGGCCAAGTCGCGCCACCACCGGGCGCTGGCCCAGCTTCGGGCCATTATTGAGACCGACTACCCGGACCTGAAGGATGTCATGACATGACGACACCCGCACACAATAACGACGCTCAATGGGAAGCGGCGGTGGCCCGCGTGGCGGCCGGCTATCCGTATCCGCCGACGCCGACGCTGGCGGCGGCCGTTCGCCCGGAAGCGGCCGCCCGCGCCGCTCGCCCGGCCGGAAGGACCCCGCCGCGCCGCGCCTGGGCGGTGGGGCTGGCGGCGGTTCTCGCCCTGCTGCTGTTGGGCGTGCTGGCTGTGCCGCAGAGCCGGGCGGCCGTCTGGGCCTGGGTGACGGAGATCGGCGCAGTTCGCATATTCGTCGATGAGACGCCGCCCGCCACCGCGACTGCCTCGTCTGAACCGGGCGGCCTTTCGCCTTCTGCACCGCTCTCGCCGGCGGGAAAGCCCGTGCCGCTGGCGCTGCTGGCGGTGGCCCCCGGCGAGGCGATCCCGGTCGAAGCGCTCGACGAGTTCACGGGCTTTCCCGTGGTCCGCCCGCCTGTGGAGTCGGAGTGGGGTGCGCCGGATGAGGCCGTTATCCATCCGGCGCTGGGCCGGAATATGGTCACATGGGTCTGGCGGCGCGGCGATCAGGGCGGAGAACCGTATCTGACGCTGTCGCAGACCGATGTCCCGGCCCTGGCTTTCAAGATGGCGGCGCAGGAGCAGGTGGAGGATGTACGTATACGCGAAATGGCCGGATTGTGGGTGGCGGGGCCGCATACGTTCGCGCTGCCCATCGACGGGCAGCCCGACGCGCAGGCGTTTGCCAGCAATGTGCTGCTATGGACCGATGGCACGATGACCTATCGCATCGAAGGGGATATTGGGTTGAACGATGCGATCCGCCTGGCGGAGTCATTGGAACCTGTCCCCTGATTCCCGCAGGATGCCGGTGTTCGGGTATCATGGGGTCGCAATGAGCCTCGTGATCCAACCCGTGACCCGCGACAACTGGCGGGCAATGCTCGACCTGGCGGTCGCGCCTGAGCAGCAGCGCTTCGTGGCCGGTTACGCGCCGGTGGCCCTGGTCGGTCTGGCCAAGGCGTATGTGCAGCCTGGCGGCCGTCTCTGGCTGCCCCTGGCCTTCTACGACGGTGACCGGCCCCTCGGCTTCGTCATGCTGGCGGCCGACGCGGACCAGCCGGAAGCGGTGTGGATCTACCACTTCTTCATCGACCAGCGCTATCAGGGTCAGGGCGTGGGACAGGCGGCCGCTGCGCTGCTGGTCGCCCATATCACCGCCGCGTATCCAACGGCCGAGCGCGTCTATCTGACAGTCCACCCGGAGAACAGGAGGGGGCAGCGGCTCTATCTGAGCGCGGGCTTTCGGCCGGCTGGCGAGACCGTCGACGACGAGCCGGTCTACGTGCGACCCCTCCCGTAACGCATCCTCCACCCGGCAAACGGAACCATCCACATCCCGACGGTGTAATAGAGGCAGAAGCCGATAGACAGACCGTACAAGGAGATGTGACGATGAAACGTTTGATAGGGTTGATGATTGTTGTGGCTGCCCTGCTGGCGGCCGTTCCCGGGGTCCTGGCCGGGGGCTGGGCGGCGGTGGTGCTGGACGAGCTGCCGGGCGAGATCCATGCCGGTGAGACTCATGAGGTGGGCTTCATGGTGCTGCAGCATGGCAAGACGCCGGTCCACAATCTGGGCGACGACGCGTGGCCAGTGGAGCCGTTCCTTGAGGCCAGCAACGCCACCACAGGCGAGACGTTGCACGTTTCTGCCGTTCCCACGAAGGTGACCGGCCATTTCGTCGCCAGCGTCACGTTCCCGTCCGAGGGAGAGTGGGCGTGGTCGATTACGCCGATGCCGTTCAATGGTTCGAAGCAGGCGTTTGAACCGCTGAGCATTCTGCCCGCGCCGGAGCCGGCCGGCGTGCTGGCCCAGCTGGGCGAGGGGGCGGAGATGCTGGCAGCTTCAGGTGCTGCGCCGTTCGGGCTGCTGCGCTGGGTGGCGCTGGGATTGGTCGCGGTCGGGGTGGCCCTGTTCGTCTGGCAGCGCCGTCGTCAGGCGCTCATTGTGCAGGCGGACGGATGATGATCGGCCGCCTGGCAGCCGCCCTGGTTGTGGCCGGGGTGGTCCTGCTGGCGCTGTCGCTGCTGGCGGGGTCTGCTCCGGCCGATGAAGCGGCGACAGCGCCTGTCGTTCCAACGGTCAGTCCAGTCGACCAGGGGCGGACGCTCTTTCGGGCCAAGTCGTGTACAACCTGCCACGGACCCGGATTGCACGGCGCACCCAATCTGCGCCATTACGATCCCGATCCGACCTTTCTGCGCCAATGGCTGCGCGACCCGGAAGCTGTGCGCCCGGGGACGGCGATGCCCAACCTCCAGCTGGACGAGGCAGAGATCGAGGCGTTGATTGCGTATGTAGTGGAATACGCCCGCCCTGGCCAATCGGAGTGAGGGGCGCTCAACACGCTAGATGCCGGGCTGGGCCGGGATGTGGCCGGCGTCGATGGCGGTTAGCAAGGTCGCGTAATCCGCTTCGGTCTGGTCGGCGTACGCCTCAGCGAAGCGTGTGATCGCCTTGTCAAACACCGTGCCGGGCCCGGTATAGCCCCGAATGGCGGCGGCGTGGCCAGTCCGGGCGTGGGCGCGGGCCAACGTCCACGCGCAGACAGCCACATAGGCCTGAAAGCCGAGACTGTCCAGCTGTTCGATGTCCGGTGTCCCTTTCATGTCCTTCAGCTGACGCCAGTAGTAGTCGGCGCCGCTGGCATGGTCCGTATGCCAGCCGAGGAAGATGTCGCTGGTAGCCTGCATCAGGCGCTGACCGGTGACCACCCGTTCCGCCTCCTGTTCAAACGTCCACTGATCAAGGTGGCTGGCCAGCGCCGACGGCCCGGTTTCCTTGATCTGCAGGATGAGCGAGTCTTCGACGTTGCGCCCTTCCAGCAGCGCAATGAAGCAGCGCGTTCCCACGCTGCCCACGCCGCCCACCCGCAAAGCGGTATCGACAATCCGGTAACGGCTGAGAAGAAAGCGACGTTCCGGCCACAGACTGGCCAGATAATTTTCCCACAGATCATGGATCGCCTGTGACGTGATCTGGTGCTGCTCGCCATCGGTCAGCACTGTATCGAGCGCCGGGTCTCCCAGCGGCACCAGAAGCGGCGGTTGGCAGATGAACCGGCGTTGGCCGTCTTCCACAACCGTCAGCTTCTCCAACGTTTGGGCCTGGGTGGTGGAGAGGGCCCTGTTGACCATGTCATGGATCAGCCGCACGTTTCGCTTGGAGGTGGCGCGTTCAAAATGGCGCAATATATCGCCTGACTCGACGTGGTAGTACCAGGTTTCCAGCGAAGGCATCCGGGCGAAGTTGTCCATCGCCAGCCGGTAGACGTAGACGACGTGCCTGACCAGCGAGCGGCAGCGCTTCTTCCTATGACCGAACTCCCGCGCCGCCACCATGACGCTGGCGGCCAATCGCTTGAGATCCCACTCCCAGGGGCCGGGATAGGTCTCGTCAAAGTCGTTGATGTCGAAGGCAAGGTCGCGCTCCGGCGTGGCGAACAGGCCAAAGTTGGCCAGATGGGCATCGCCACAGAGCATGGCGTTCAGCCCGGTCGATGGTGTGGAGGCGAGGTCGGCGGCCATGATGGCCGCTGACCCGCGCAGAAAGGCGAATGGCGAAGCAGCCATGCGGCCATACCTGATTGGCAGCAGCAGCTCCAGCCGATCGCTGTCCTGTGAACGAAGCAGCTCGATCGGGTCCGGTCGGTCGGCGGCGGGTGCCCATTCGCCGTGACTGCTGCGGGGCGTTTGCTTGCGCAGCGCCTTGCCCTGTGCCTTTTCTGTGGCCACAGTATCGGTTGTTAGCTTGTTCAGATGATGGTGGGCCATAACGTCGATAATCCCTGGGAGGCAGCTTTGGGGCGTGGTTATTGCTGGAGGCGACGACTGTCGGGCCGCGTCATGTCACTCCATGCGATGCGTGTCAATACCTAGAACGACCAGTCGCCATCCCACAGGGTAGACGGGGCCAGTTCGACGCTGTTGCCCGCGGGGTCGCGAACGTAGACGGAGACGCCGCCCACACCCCATTCCATTTCTTGTTCGATGGGGATGTCGTGGGCAGCCAGGTGCGTGCGCCAGGCGTCGAGATCGGCCGCCGGGCAGGCGAAGGCGATGTGGCCCGCGCCCGTCGCGCCGTGGCTGGGCACATCCCGACCGGGCAGGCTCGATCGGGTCGGGTCGAAGATGAGCAGCACACCGGGGCCACAGTGGAAGATGAGCATCAGCGGCGACTTGCCGTGCAGCGACAGCCCCATGACGTCATGGTAGAACTGCTCGGCGGCGTCGAGATCGGTGGCGTAGAGGACGGTTTCAAAGATCTGTTGGGCTTGCATACTGTTGTTCGGTTAGCGCTCAAAGCGCTCGGCTGTTGGCGGCAGGGCGCGAAGCTCTTTCAGATAGGCGATGGTCCGCCGGTCCATCGCCTCAGGGTAAGCATACCCCAACGCGGTGCCGACCTCAACCGCCAGCCGCCGGTAGAGGGCGCAGGCGGCAAAGAGCGCGTTCCAATTGTCGTCGATGTCCGCCCCCGTCAAGGTCGCTTCGAAGGCGGCCCAGATGTCGGGCGGCAGCTGTTTCTTCAGCCCCTTGCCCGCAGCACCGGTTTTCAGCGACCAGTCGCGGTCGATCTCCATGCGCCACTCCAGCATCGGGCGCATCATGGCGTGGGTCATATGGTCGGCGCTGTAGCGGGCGGCGAGCAGTTCATCACGCCACAGGTTTTTGCCCACGTAGGTCGCCTCATGGAAAAAGGTTTCAATGCGTTCCCGGTAGGCCGCTTCGTCGGGCGGGTTCGGGATGTAGGCGGTGTAGGTCGGCGCCGGCAGCCCGGCGGCGAGGCCGTCCTTGTCCAGCAGTACGCGGTAGCCCACATCCAGATCGGCCGGCAGGTCGGGGCTTGCTGTCCAGCGCTGCCAGCGCGCCGCCGGCATGACCGTGAAATCGATCTTCAGGCCGCTTTCGTATTGAGTCACGCGCGTGAACTGCGGTCCTCCGGCCTCCTGCCGCACAGGATCGCGGTAGAGAACCAACACGTCGCCGAAATCGCCCAGCCAGCCGTCGTCAAGGAACGGATCGAGCGCGGCCACGACCAGGATAATGTCGTAGTCGGAGAGGGCGTCGACGGCCGCCTCCGGGTTCGTGCGCGTACTGGTCCAGATGACAGCCCGGATGCGTGGATCGGCCGCTGCCCAGCCGGTCAGGTAATCGATGATCGCTTGTTCGCCGAGGTTAGCCGGGTAAGGATTAGAGGCCGTCACGGGTTGCGTCCTTCAGGTAGTGGTAGATGGTGGAGGGATTGTCGATTGTGGTCTGAAACTGAAAGCCCGGTTTCATGCGCTGTCTTCCAGGGCTGCTGCGACGGCCGCTTCGGCGTGGATGGCGGTCGTATCGAACAGCGGCACGGCCGTGTCAGCTTGCTGCACCAGCATCCCGATTTCGGTACAGCCCGCGATAACTCCAGCCGCGCCGCGCCCGGCCAGTTCGTCGATGATCGCCAGGTAGGCGCGGCGCGAGTCATCGCGCACGTGGCCCAGGCACAGCTCATCGTAGATGACCCGGTGGACCAGGTCGCGCTCGGCCGCTTCAGGGACGATCACCTCCAGCCCGTGGGCTTCCAGACGGCCGCGGTAGAAATCCTGCTCCATCGTGAAGCGCGTGCCCAGCAGGCCGACGGTTTGGATACCTTGCTGCCGGATGCGTTCGGCCGTTGCGTCGGCCAGGTGGAGGAAGGGGACGGTGATGGCGGCCTCGATCTGTGGGGCGATCTTGTGCATGGTGTTGGTGCAAAGCAGCAGGAAGTCGGCTCCTGCTGCCTGGACTTGTTGGGCAGCGGTCGCCAGTGCCTTGCCGGCTGCGTCCCAATCGCCCGCTTGCTGCATCGTTTCGATCGGCTGAAAGTCGACGCTGACCATGACGATGGGGGCCGAGTGCAGGCCGCCGAGCCGCCGGCGCACGCCTTCGTTGATGAGGCGGTAATAGAGGGTGGTGCTTTCCCAGCTCATGCCGCCTAGCAGACCAATTGTTTTCATACGTGGGCAATCATAACGGCGGCGGGCACGGAGACCAAATGGAACGGCCCGGAGCGAGGGTGACTTCGCTCCGGGCCGCTGCGTACCTGGTTGGTCCCGGCGTGTCGTCGGAAGCGGTTAGGCGTTCGGTGGGGTGGTTGGGTCTTTCGGTTCGACAGGCTTGGGCGGTTCGGGCTTGGGCGTCGGTGCGGCCGCTTTTGGCGCGGCAGCGGGAACCGGTTCCGGTTCGCTCGTGCGCTGGAAGAAGTACGCGTACCCGGCCATGATCAGGCCAATCACCGCCAGGGACAGCCCGCCCCAGAAGTTCAGGTCAAAGTCCTGGGAGCGCGATACAAAGACCATAATGCCCAACAAGACCAGCAGGGCGTCGACCAGCAGCGATCCCCAGCTGAACAGTTCCCGACCGCGTGCGAACAGGGTCTCGAACAGCCCCACGGCGCCGAAGGCGATCAGGACGATGGCCAGGATTGTGTAAATGGTTGAGGTGGCCGTATCGGTGAAGTAGAGTAGGGCCAATACGATGGCGCCGCCAATTGTGCCAATCAGTCCAATCAACAGGTCGATCGTGCCGCCTGCTGCCGTGCGGTTAAACGTACCACGCCACAGCTGGATGGCGCCGGTCAACAGAAGAAAGATGCCGATCGCGTAGGCCACCGATGTGTTGGCCGTATCACCACCGAACATGATGAATAGACCCAGGCCCAACGCGATAATGCCCTGAATCAACTTCCAAATCCAATTACTACTGCTGTTCATAATGACTTCTCCTCATCAAGATTGGGCGACCTCTCCGCGTATGCAGGACCCGGTCAGCCCATAGAGTCCATGCACTAATAATTCACTCATTATACACGACTGTGACCGCACTTGATGATGAGATTTTGCGTAGCTGTTACAGTGCAGGGGGTGGCGAGGCGCTCGTGAAGAGACGGCTCGCTGCGTGGTGAAGATTTGGGGCCGCTTGCTGGAGGTGTGACCGGCCCGGCCACGCTGGTGACGCGGGCCGGTCAATGGAGACAGTGGCGGGTTAGCCGGCGATCGGATAGTAGAGGCGAGCCACCATGCCCCCGGCATCGCGGACGCGGTCGGCCGCCGCGTTGCTGACGAACTCGACCTGCGCCCCGGACTGGACCGCTTGCAGCAGCATCGGCTCCACGACCTCGGAGTCGTCGGGGAAGAGCAGGGCGAGGAGGTCGACGTTGTATCGTTCGACGGCCCGGCCGACGGCCTGATAGCCGGTCGCGCCGCGGCCGCTTGCACCGGCCCGGTCAACAATCGAATTGACCAGTGACAATTCGTACTCACGTTCCGCTTCCACGGCCGCGCCGCGAATGCGTTCGGCGATCTCGTGTGGGGCAGAGGTGACCGGAATGGGCAGGACGGCAATCACCTTCTCGCGAACCAGCGGATGAAGCTCGCCCTTGACGGCGTGGGCCAGCTCCGTATTGCCGCCCAGGACAACACGCTGGACATCCGGATTCTTCAGCAGATATTTGTTGACGTCTCCGGCAATCGACCGCACCATGCGTCGGTCCAGTTCGTCGTCACGCGAGGCCACGCTTGAGGAGTGGGCCGACTTTCGCTGCTGGCGCAGCCACGCCTGATCGGACTGCACGTCTAGGTCGGCGCGGGTCTCGCCCAATGCCATCAGCAGCGCCCGCGTCTGGTCCTCAGCGAAGAGCAGCACCAGATGCTGCTCGTACTCGTCCAGCGCCCACAGGAACTCCTGGATGTGGGGCTTGCCGTAGTAGACGGCGTTGGTCAACCCGACCGGCAGCTCATAGCGGTATTCGGCGCTGGGGCTAACGAACAGGGCCAGGGACTTACCCTTGGGCCGGTAGTTGGTGAGGTACTTGTCGAGGCGCTTGCGGGTGCGGGCCCAGGCAGTTTCCGGCGAAGTGTCGCTCAGGCGCACCTTCTTCCACTGCCGCAGTTGGACCGGGTCCAGATCGGCTTCGATGTCGGCAATGGCGTTCTTCAGGAAGATTTGCCAGGCCGGGTTCTCGCTCTGGTTGGCGGGTGTGGCGGGGTCCACATCCAGATAGAGCGTGAGGTAGTTTTCGTGCTCATTCTGGCCGGCGTAGTCGGCGAATTCGCGTAGTTGGTCATAGGCTTTGCTGATCATCGTTACTCCTTGGTCATGTCTTACTGATGACTCGAACAGATTCCGTACAGCGTATCTGAGGTAGTGTAGAGGATTATAGCAGAGTGCCCTGCGAATCTTTGACGTTCCAGCTGCAGAGCGCGGCCGGTGGCTACCGATGGCCGCATAAACAACAGCGCAAAAGCGCCACGAACGGCGGGTCGTGGCGCAATCATCTGCGGACCGGACGAACCGGTGCAGGATGGCGGCTAGCCTTCGCGAATTTGTGATCCGCTAAACGGATTGCCGAACAGGGGCGCAAAGACGCAGAAGTCGAAGATGCCCGCCAGCAGCGGGACCGCACCGACTACGGCGACGATGATGCCGACCGTGCCGCCCAACCCCCACAGACCCCAGGCGATGAGCGCGATGCCGGCAATAATGCGCAACACCCGACCGGCAGACGAGGCCATGAAAGAGATGAATGGATTCATGAGAGGCTCCTTTTTGGTAGCTGATAATCGTTTTGCGAACAAGATGAAATCAGGATACAGGAACGGCGCCCCCCTGTCGGTGACTTTGTCACAAAGCGTCAGGCAAGCGCCCGCGCTTCCAGCTCTGGGCGATCGAGAAGCGTAATCTGGCCCCGTCCCCGGTCGATCAATCCTTCGGCCGTCAGCGACTCCAGGACCCGGCTGATGACCTCGCGGGAACTGCCCAGTTCAGCGGCGATCTCCTGGTGGGTCATGCGGACGATATCGCCGGGGCCGGCCTGCCGGAGCAGGAACGCCGCCAGCCTGGCGTCGAGGCGGCGAAAGACGACTTCATCGACGGTGGTCAGAACGCTGACCAACCGATTGGAAAGCAGGCGAAAGACGAACGCCTGCCATAGTTCCGAGCGGCGGACCCAGTCGCGGAACGTGGCCGCCGGGATCATTACCGCCTCGACGTCTTCCTCGACCGTGGCGATGGCCGGAAACGTCTCGTGGCTGAGGATGGCGTTGGCGGTCAGAATGCAGGACTCGCCGTCGCCAAAGCGGTAGAGAGTGATTTCCCGGCCTGACTCGCCGATCTGGTAGACTCGCACAACGCCGGAGAGGATGAGCGCGATCGCTTCACTGCGGTCACCTTCGACGAAGACATCGCGACCGGCTGGAATCCGGGCCATGAAAGCGGCTTCCCGGAACTCCCGGACCAGGGTCGGATCAGCTTCAGTCAGGAACGGAAGCGCCCGCGCGATGCGGTCGAAAGCTGTTTGGTCGATCATTGAGGCGGCTCCTTGTTCCCCCATTATACCGCCCGAAATACAGAATGGGAGCAGCGCGGGCGGCTGTTAGAAAAAGCCGACAATTCGTATCAGCCGCTTATTGTGGCTGATGCGGCCGTAATCCATCCCGCGTATCTGGACGCCGCTGCCCAGCTTGAGCTTCCAGTAGAAACGGATGTGGTCGTGGTGATGATCGATCGGGCCGTCGAGCGTGAAGTAGGAGCCGGGGCTGCTGCTGTGGAAACCGCCAATGACGGTCGAGAGCGCTTCCCGCCCCACTACGTCAGATTGCGGGTCGGTATAGGCGCCGGCTTCCGCCCAGCATTGTGCCAGCAGGGGTGCTCGTCGGGCTGCATCCGGCTCGTTCCAGGCAGCAATGTAGCCGTCGATCAGCCGAGCCAGCTCTTCATTCGGCATGAGACGCTCCGACGTTCTGACGCGCTTTGGCCCTGGCCAGCTCCCGGTCTATCCCGGTGGGCTGACCGGCGGCGTCGTACGGCTGGCTGAAGTTGAAGGCGTCGGGCGTGGGGCCGTTGTCGTGGAGCAGGTCCAGGCGATCGGCCGCTTCCTGCCACGTGGGAATCTCGTCATCGGCGATCCACCACGCTACATAGCCGGGCCACTCCGCGTGGACAAACCACTCCCGACGATGGGCAAGGGCATCACCGTGCAGCCCGTTGTAGGCGTAGGCGAAGACAGACTCCAGGTCGTCCCACAACGAAAGCGTGATTACGTGTCGATTCTCGAACTCGGCACGCTGCGAAAAGCGGGGGACCGTCTGCGGACCCCATTCGGGCGCCTCATCCAACGCCAGCCCGGCGTTACCGTCGCTGCCGAGCGCGGCTTCAAAGTTTGGCCCGGCGCGTTCAAAGAAGGATTGCATGGCCGGGGCATGGCCGGGTTCGCGCAGGATTCCGAGGGTCATGAAGGCGACTCGTGTCATCTGGTACTCCTTGTGGATAGTTCGGCGACCGCTTCGTTGGACTGAGTCTGGCTGTGTCTCACTACGTGTGATAATCACAACAGGTTGCAACTGCTCCCCAGCAGACACGTTTCGCTGCGACCAACTATTGCGCTATAGTAAAAGCGGCTTCGTTTACTGACAAACTTGATCGACTATGCCTGACCTACCAACCGGAATTCTGACATTTCTGATGACCGATATTGAGGGCTCGACTGCGCTCTGGGAGGCGCAGCCGGCGTTGATGCGCGCGGCCATGGTCGAGCACGACGCGCTGATTGAAGAGGCAGTAGCTGCCCATGCCGGGCAAATCGTTCGACCGCGTGGCGAAGGGGACAGCCGCTTCGCCGTGTTTGAGCGTCCGGGTGATGCCGTCTGGGCCGTCGCCGCGCTGCAGCGATCGCTCAACGCCGCCTTCGATCAGCAGCCCCTGGCCATCCGCGTTCGTGCCGGCTTGCATACTGGTGCAACCGATCTGCGTTTGGGCGACTACTATGGCTCCACTGTCAATCGCTGTGCCCGCATTCGCGGTTTGGGTCACGGCGGCCAAACCTTGCTGTCGCAGGCAACAGCCGAACTGGTGCGGGATGATCTGCCGCCGGACCTGTCCCTGATTGAGGCGGGTACCTTTTCGCTCAAGGGGCTTAGCCGTCCGGAGACCGTCTACCAACTATCGATTGAGGGATTGCCGTCACGCTTTCCACCGCTGAAATCGACCGAGGTGGTGCTGAGCAATCTACCGGACGCGCCAACCGCGCTGATCGGCCGCCAGCGCGAAACGGCTGAACTGGCGGCGCTGCTGCGCGAGCCCGGGGTGCGCCTGGTGACATTGATTGGCCCCGGAGGCACGGGCAAGACCCGTCTGAGCCTGGAGGCGGGCCGGTACCTGCTCGATGACTTTGACGACGGCGTCTATTTTGTCGACCTGGCACCCATCACCGACCCCGACCTGGTGGCCACGACCATTGCCCATGCCCTTGGCTTGCGTGAGGGTGGCGGCCTTCCGCCGCTGGACAATCTGAAGGTTGCCCTGGCCCAAAGGAATATGCTTCTGATTCTGGACAATCTGGAGCAGGTGGTTGCGGTCGCACCGAAGGTGGCAGAACTGCTAAAGGCCGCGCCGGGAGTCCGCGTGTTGGCTACCAGCCGGATTGTTCTCAACCTGCGAGGCGAGCATGTCTATTCGGTGTCGACGTTGCCTGTACCGCCTGACGATCCCTCGCTGCTCGGGAAGGGATTGCTGGCTTACCCGGCGGTGCAGTTGTTTGTCCAGCAAGCGCAAGCGGCCAAGCCGTCCTTTGCGCTGACTGATGACAATGCTTCCAGCGTAGCCGGCATTGTGCGTCGTTTGGATGGGCTGCCACTGGCCATTGAAATTGCCGCGGCGCGGGTGCGTCTTCTGCCGCCGGCGGCCATCTTCAAGCGCCTTGACGACAGTCTCAAGCTGCTGGTAGGTGGCGCGGCAGATTTGCCCGAACGCCAGCAGACACTGCGGGCAGCGATTGACTGGAGCTATGAGATGTTGTCGCCGGATGAGCAGGCCCTGTTCGGACGGCTGGGCATCTTTGTCGGCAGTTTTACGCTGGAAAGCGCCGAAGCTGTTGTGGACCCGAACGGTGAGCTCGACTTGCTGACCGGTGTGGAAACGCTTCTCAATAGCAGTCTGGTGCGTCAGGTCGAGACGGTAGACGATGAGCCTCGCTTCGCCATGCTGCAGACGATTCGAGACTTCGCGCTAGAAAAGCTGACAGAGTCGGGCGAACTGCCGGTGCTGCGTAAAGCACACGCCAACCACTTTGCCCTGGAAGCAGCAGAGAAGGGGATGGCCCTCTTTTCCGGGGAGACGGCCGGTTGGTTGGCTCGGATCGAAGCGGATCATGACAACTTCCGGGCCGCTCTCGATACCTCGTTGTTTGACCCGGAACTGGCGCCGCTCACCGGTATGATGACGATCTTTCTCTCCTGGTTCTGGTACCGTTACGGTCATTTCCATGAAGGACGGGCCTGGAGTGAGCGCAGTATGGCCGCTTGCGCTGGCATGGGTGGCATGCCTGAAGCAGCATCGACGATGTCGGCCGCCCTGATGGCTATGTGGGAGGGCGACCTTGACGTAGCGGTCGAACGAGCCGAACAGGCGGAGATCATTGCTGCACAACTGGGCGACGACTTCCTTCAGGCCACCCTGGACATGAGCTACGGTGTGTGTCTGCTGAATCAGGGCCGGGATCAGGAGGCATACGGTCACTTCTTGCAGGCGACCGAACGCTTTGACCAGGTGGGCAATCCGTGGGCACAGGCGACCACATTGGTGCATCTGGCCAACGCCGCGCTGGGGCTGGGTCAGTTCGACATCGCGCTGCGCTGGCTGGAGCAAGCGCAGCCAATGACGCAGGCGATTGGCGACGAATGGCAGATTGCCTTTTGTCTGAATAACTTCGGCGAAGTGGCCCGTACGCAAGGACGGTATGAAGACGCCCGTTCCTACTACGAAGCGACGGAGGCATCCTACCGGCAGGCCGATGCCCAGGGTGACCACGCCCGGCTGGTGCATACGTCCGGCTATATGGCGCTGCATGATGAAGACCTGTCGGCTGCCGAGGCAAATTTCCGCGAAAGTCTGGCGGCGTTTCGGCGGCTGGGAAATAAGCGCGGCATGGCTGAATGTCTGGCTGGGCTGGCGGCCGTCGCTGCTTCCGGCGAGTCGCGTTTGGCATGGGCGGCGAAATTACTGGGTGCGGCAGGCGGGCAGATGGCGTCCTCTGGTGCGGCCTGGTGGCCGGCCGACCGCATGGAAGTGGAACGCACTCTCGCTCGTTTACGCGATGCGCTCGGGGAAGCGGAATTCGACCGGCTTGTGGCCCAGGGAGAGATGCTCAGCCTGGAAGCGGCGCTCGACCTGGCGACGGTTCAGGAAGCGTAGCCTGAATCGAGGGTAGTGGGCGGACGCTCCCGGCCAACAGTCCGCCATTCACGATGGCTTCCACTCGCTTTCAAGCATGCCGTAGAGCAGAACATCCCAGTAACGACCCTTGAACTGTTCCTTGTCGCGCAGCCGCCCTTCCTGGCGCAGGCCGACTTTCTCCAGCACGCGGGCCGATGCCACGTTGTCGGCAATGCAGTGGGCGTGGATGCGGTGGAGCTTCAGTGTCTCGAAGCCGAAGGTGGCCATCGCCCGCGCCGCTTCGGTGGCGCAGCCGCGGCCCCAATAGGCCGGGTCCAGCTCATAGCCGATATCCCCTTCGAACGAATCTGGCGACTCCATCCGCACGCCGCAGTTCCCGATGAGGCGGCCGTTTTCCTTCAGCGTGATAGCTACCTGGAACTTGATGCGCGGCCGCGCCTTCTGATTGCGGATTTGTCGCTCAACAAACGCCTGCACATCTTCCGGCGTGCGTTCCGTCCACGGATAGTAGTGCAGGTAGAGCGGGTTGGTCTGATAGGCGTAGACCGCCTGCCAATCCGCTGCGATAAAGTCGCGCAGGATGAGTCGGGGAGTGGCGAGGTGCATGGGCTGGTGGCAGCTCCTGCCGGCTAGCGGCCGGTCGGCGAGAGAAAGCGCTCGACCATCTTCTGAATGGTGTTCATGTTGCGCATCGTCATTTCGAGGCCTACTGTCTTTTCCAGGGGAGTCTTCTCCAGAACCGACGTGCCCCGGTCGCAGCGGCGCAGCCAGTAGAGATGTGGGCCGTCGAGATGGAAGGTGTCGACCGGGTTTTGCAGCGCCAGCACGGTGGCGGCCTGTTCCGGATCGGGGGCGGCCCGCAAGAAAGAGAGGTAGGTGGTGGCGTCGTCGTGGGCGGCTTCCGGGCCGAACGGATCGGCCGCCGCCAACGCCGCCAACTCGACACCTGTGCGCACGAACGTGGGCACCTCGAAGCCGTTGGCCTCCGCCAGCTGCGCTTCGATGCGCTGCTCCAGCGCGGCAGGGTCGCTCTCCGGTGAATCGAAGACGACGTTGCCGGAGGCGATGAGCGTGGCTACGTTTTGCAGGTCGATTGCTTCGAGCTGGTCGCGCAGGTCGGCCATTTTGATTTTGCGATGACCGCCGACGTTGATGGCCCGGAGGAAGGCGGTGTAGCGGGTCATCAGGTAGTCCCCTCTGCGAGGACGGCCCGGACATAATGCCGCGCCTGTTCGGTTCCCGCCATCATTTGCGGCCGAATCCGGTTGTACAGGTCGCGAGGAATGGCGCCGAGCGGCGGGTCAACGATGGTGTATTTCTCCAGAAAGGCATCAACGTTCAGCGGAATCGCTGTCGGATCGATGCCGGCGACGATGGCCCCATCGTACCCTTTGGCGCGGGCCAGCAGGTAGGCGGCCTGCGTTTCGCTGACCGTGCCCACGCAGTCGGCCGGCTTGAACCCTTCCAGGCCGAGCATCTTGCGCAAGTGCGGTCCGTTTTCCGGGACGTCGAACAGATTCTGCTCGAAGGTAGCGTCCACTGTGGCCGGGTCCAGGTAGGCCGCGAGATGCAGCCAGACGTAGAGGCATTTGGGGCATTTGCCGCACCACGGCTTCTCCTGGGCGCAGGAGTGGGTGCTGGGAACGGCATCTTCGTCCTGTGTAAGCAAGCTGAAGACGGTGATGTCGTAAATCGGCCGCAGCAGGTGGAACGCCGTTAGATTGGTGGCGATCTCGGTGTGGATCAGGTCGGCCAGCAGCAGCTCGGCCTCGGTCGACATGCCCCACAGGTAGTTGATCGCCTCGCCCGTCTTTTCCCAGACGAGGTTGTGCTCGTCGGTGCTGCGGGTGATGCCCAGCGCCAGTTGGGTGTAGTTGTGGGCCAGGGCGATGGGCAGCGCCGTCCAGTAGGAGCTGACCGTTTCGGCGGCGAGGATGCCGTTGACGCCATATTCAGGATAGAGCCGGGCCGCGGGCGAGTCGAGGGCGTTGTCGTAGACCCAGCCGCGATGGACGTTTCCGGCGGCTGTGTGGGCCAACATGCCGTCGATCAGGTCATGCTGCGGTTGGGCTTTGCCGTAGACGTCGTGGGAGTAGACCATCGTATCGAACGGGACGGCCGCCCGCTCCAGCAGTTTGAACGCCGCCAGGCTGTCCTTGCCGCCGCCGCAGAGCGCCAGCAGCCGGTCGCCGTCCGGCGCGTCGAGCGTGACCGGGCCGACAGGCCGGGCGGCCGCTCTTTGCGCTTCGGACACAACCGGCCCGTCATAATTGGTGATGTCGTTGGCGTAGCGCCAGACCCCCCAGACGCCGCGAAAGATGGTGATCCACGCTTCGTAGAAGGCGTCGCTGTACAGGTCGGCGTAGGGGCCAAGATCGAGGATAGCCGGCCGCAAGCTGGCCCCCTTGTTGGCCTCGAACGCCAGCAGGTAGAAGTAGACCTTGCGCATGAACGGCTCGCCGTAGCGTGCTTCCAGCTCGTAGAAGTCGACGGTGTCATACCAGTAGACGGTCTGGAAGCTGATGTCGTCGACCCGGTAGGTGAGCGCCAGCTGGTGGCGGGAACGGCCGACGGGCTCGAAGATGAGGCGGCTGGTCATAGGCACTCCTCGCTCAGTCGAACAGATCGCGTTTGTTGAATGGCGAGGTCAGGAAGCGGCCGAGCGTCTTGCTGGTCGTCAGCCATTCGATTTCAGCCCCGGTCTTTTCGGTGCTCAGCACCTGCTCGACCAGCCAGGGCGTGACCGTCTCCACCTTGTCGCCGAGGATGTTGAAGACCCGCCTGGCGCTCTCTAGCCCTTCCGGGTCGTCGACGTACTGGTCTGTGATGAAGTCGGTGATGACGATGCCGGGGCTGAGGGTGCCGACCTTGACTGGCGTCTCCTTCGTTTCGGCGACGAGCGAGCGCGTCAGGAAGGTCAGGCCCGCTTTGGTGCTGCCGTAGACGCTCAGGCCGGCCCGAATGCGGCCGTTGCTGCCGAATCCTTCCATGTTGTAGAGATAGCCGAAGCCCTGCGCCAGCATGCCGCGGATGGCCACTTGCGAGCCGAAGATCATCCCTTTCAGGTCAATGTCGACAACCTGGCTGACCGTCTCAACCGGCAGTTCCCAGACCATCATTTGCGGATGGCCGATGCCGGCGTTGTTGATCCAGATGTCGACCTTGCCGAAGGTGGCGACGGCCGCATCCCACAGCGCCTGATGGTCTTCCGACTTGGTGACGTCGCCGGGCGTTCCGGCCAGTCGGTCGGTTCCATGGGCGGACGACAGCGAAGCGAGGGCTGTATCGACGCTGCTCTGGGAGCGGCCGTTGACCATGACCTGACAGCCGCGCTTCAGAAATTCGTCGGCCAGCCCGTAGCCGATGCCGCGTGTGCTGCCGGTGATGACGATGCTTTTGCTCATAAATGCGATCCTTCTTCGTGGTTGCGGATGATACTGATTGCCGGGCCATTATGCCCAAGGCGGCGGAGTCGCGCTACACTGGATGGTGTGCCCACATGGTATGATAAAGTTCGTGACCGCGTCGATGAACGAGACAAACCGAAGGAGAGAAGATGGCTGACCTGCCTACCATCGCCCCCGCATTTGTTGAGATGGCCCACCAGATCGTTTGGGCCAGCGTGGCCACCGTTGACAGTCGGAACCGGCCGCGCTCGCGTGTGCTGCACCCGATCTGGGAGTGGGACGGCGAGGCGCTGATCGGCTGGGTGGCCACCGGTCCGACGGCGACCAAACGCGCCCACCTGGCCCACAGCTCGTATGTCTCCGTCAACTACTGGAGCCCGTCGCAGGATACGTGTGTGGCTGAGTGTCGCGCCGTGTGGATATTCGACGACGCCGGACGGCAGAGGGTGTGGGACAAGCTGGCCAACGGGCCGGAGCCGGTGGGGTACGAGCCGTCGATTGTTCCGGCGTGGACCAGTCCGACGGCCGACGCGTTCGCCGGGCTGCGGCTGGAGCCGTGGCGGCTGCGTGTCTTTCCCGGCAGCGTCCTGCTGGGCGGTCAGGGCGAGGTGCTTGTCTGGGAGGCATAGCCGGTCGTCCTGCGCCGGGTTAGGGCTTGCTTACGCCGGTCCGCTATTGGTTGCCTCTGCAGTTCGGCTCCTTATAATCTGCATTGTGCAATCATGCACAAACCAATGACTGGGGAGTCAAATGATCATGAAGAAATTGACGCACATATCTGTTCTACTTCTTGTCTTGCTGTTGGCCGCCTGCAGCGGCGCGACGGCCGAATCGGAAGGTGACAGCGACGAAATGGCCGCCGCGATGGGCGACACACTGAGCGTCGACACCGTTCAGGCCAATTTGACGCTGCCGAGCGAGACCGGCGCGGTCTACATGCGCATCATGAACGGCTCCGACGAGGACGACGCCCTGATCGACGCGGCCGTTCCCGGTTGTGACGCGGTTGAACTGCACGAGATGTCGATGGATGGTGACGTGATGCGCATGCGCCAGGTGGACGGCAACCGCATTGAGGTGCCCGCCGGGGAAACGGTCCTGCTTCAGCAGGGCGGTCTCCACGTGATGTGCATCGGCAAGACCGGCGAGTTCGCGGTTGGCGATAACGTCATGGTGACGCTCACCTTTGAGAACGCCGGCACGCTGGAAGTGGAAGCCGAAGTCGTGCCACCTGGTGAGGCCAACATGGATATGGACGGCGACGAGCACGGCGGCATGGATGATATGGACGGCGACGAGATGGAAGGGATGGACGAGATGGAAGGCGAAATGGAGGATGATGGGAGCTAACGCCTGGTGAGCGCGCTCCCACGGCTCGACCGTCGTCGTGCTGTCTGGCTGCTGCTGTTGGCTGCGGCGCTGATGAGTTCGGCTGCCTGCCAGCGGGTCAGTCGTCAGGCGACGGCCGATTCCGGCTTGCAGATCGACCTGATCGCGCCGTTGTTTGCCCCAACCAGCGGCCCGGCTGTGGTCCATGTTGAGGTCCGCGACGAAGCGGGCAACCCGGTGCAGGATGCGGCCGTCCGCGTGCGGGGCGACATGAGCCACGCCGGGATGACGCCGGTGCTGGGCGAGGCGATGCGCGTCCGCGACGGTGTCTACGACATTCCCATTGAATGGACGATGGGCGGCGACTGGGTATTGACCGTCGACGCTGAACTGCCGGACGGCCGCCGGGCGACCGACCGGTTCAACGTGGGTGTGGAGGTGGATGGTGGGCAGTATCGCTGCACCGTTACCCGCGCCACGACCAGGGAGAATTGAGGTAGCTTATGACAAAACTTTGGATGCCACTGATGGCCTTTTTCGCAGGTCTGCTGCTAGTGGCAGGCTGCGCCGCGCCACCGCATGAGTTTAGCGCCGCGACCCTGGATCCGCCGCAGCCTGTTCCCGACTTCACCCTGACCGCCATGCAGGACGGTGTGGCCACAGAGGTCAGTCTGTCTGACTTTCAGGGTGAGTACGTTTTTCTCTACTTCGGCTACACGTTCTGCCCGGATGTGTGCCCCATCACGCTGGCCAATCTGGCCCGCGTGCGGGAGCAGTTGGGGGACGACGCCGACCAGATGCAGGTCATTATGGTGACGGTCGACCCGGAACGGGACTCGCCTGAGCAGTTAGCTGACTACGTGACGCGCTTTGACCCGACCTTTGTGGGTCTGTCGGGGAGCGACATGGAGATTACGGCCGCCGGACAGCCGTTTGGGCTGTACTATGCCCGCAACGAGGGGTCGGCCGCCACCGGCTATCTGGTCGACCATTCGTCGCGGACGTTCCTCATTGACCCGGACGGCAATGCGCGGCTCGCCTTTTCTCACGACACGCCGGATGAGGCGATTCTGGCGGATCTGCGTTACCTGATGGAGAACGAGTCATAGGCGGATGGCCGGTCAGCGCGGACGGCTCCGATGACCGATAATCAATTTGCGGCCTATGCGACGCCGCTCTCACCGGGTTCGGTTGAGACGCTCCGCGCCTTTCTGCGAGCCAATTGGCAGACGCCGGAAGCGTACATCGTTTCGTCGTTTGCCTCCCACGACGTGGTCTTGCTGGCCGAAGACCATGCGATCCGGCACAACCTTCTGCTGGCCCAACGCCTGATCCCGCTGCTGCACGCGGCCGGAGTTTACTCGCTGGGTATGGAGTTTGGGGCCAGTGACGATCAGGCAGCGCTGGATGCGCTGGTCGGGGTTGCCGGTGTGCCTGAGCGGTACGACCCGGCTGTCGCGCGCCAGTTGATGTTCAACTACAACACCGGCTGGGCCTATCGCGACTATATGGATATCTACCGGGCCGCCTGGGCATTCAACCACTCCCGGCCCGCAGGAACCCGCCCGTTCCGCATCCTCAACCTGAGCTATCAGTATGATTGGCGGGAAGCAGGCCCGGTGCAAACGCCGGAAAGCGCCCGCCGCGTGTTTCATCAGGGCGGCACTGAGGCGTACCGGACCGGCATCATCGAGCGGGAGATCCTGCAGAAAGGGGAGAAGATACTGGTGCTGACCGGCACTGTCCATGCATTCACACGCTACGCGCCGGCCCGCTATGCGGCCAACGAACCCGGCTTCTTTCGGTTCGAGTCCGGCAATCTGGGCCAGCGGCTCCACGCCCGCGCACCGGAGCGTGTGTTCACCATCCTGCTGCACCAGCCATTCGCCGACAAGGTGGCTGGCGAGGCGCGGCTGGTTTACCCGGCGGGCGGGGCCGTTGACCAGATCATGTGTGGCTTCGACGACCAGCGGGTTGGCTTTGATCTGGTGGGAACACCCCTTGGCCAGCTGCCCGACGACAGCTACTTCGCCACCGGCTATGACGAGTTCCGGCTGCATCAGTTGGCCGACGGGTATGTGTACGAAAAGGCGTTCAGCCAGTTTGTCGGCTGTGATGTGGACGAGCAGTTTGTGACAGCCGCTACCTGGCCCCGGGCGCGGGCGAACTTCCCCGATCCCCACTGGCAGCCGCGCCCGGTGAGCCTCGACGCTTATTGGGAGCGAGTGCGCAGTTACGTCGATATCAAGCGGCGATACGCCCGGCTAACGGCCTGACCGGCCCCGGTCAGGCGACCGGACTAGGTCAGCGACCGGGGCACGCCTCCGTCCGGCAGCGCCGCCGGTTGGGTGCAGGGACTGTGGATCGCCACTTGCTTGCGGCTGTTGGACGATTCGTAGAAGGCGTGCATGACGTCCAGCACATGGGACGCCTGTTCGCCTGAGGCGCGATGGGGCGTGTCGTGGAGAATGCCCAGAACCATGTCGGCCACGCCGATGCCCCGGCTGCTTTCCGGAAGACGGAGCGGCATCTCCTCCCACGTGCTTTCCCCCGCCCGCAGCAGCCGCACCGGCCCGCCAAAGGTGTTCGGGTCGGGCACGCTCAACGTACCCTCTGAGCCGTAGATCTCAATTCGTGGCAGGTTGTGGCCCCAGACGTCAAAGCTCGTGATCATCGTGGCGATGGGGCCGGACTGCATGGCCAGCGTGCCGGCGACATGCGTGGGCACCTTGACGCGGATGGTCTCCCCATGATGCGGTTCGCTCGTGATGGTGCGCTCCGGGAAGGAGATGCGGGTCATGGCCGATACGGCCGCGATTGGCCCCAGCAAATGGACCAGAGCGGTCACGTAGTACGGCCCCATGTCGAACAGCGGTCCGGCGCCGGTCTGGTAGAAGAAGTCGGGGTTGGGGTGCCACCCTTCCGGCCCGTGCCCCAGCATGAATGCCGTCGCCGCCACCGGCGTGCCGATGGCCCCTTCGTCGATGAGCTGGCGACAAGTCTGGAGGCCGCCTCCCAGGAACGTGTCGGGTGCGCAGCCAATGCGCACGTCCCGGCCGTGGGCCGCGTAGAGAATCGCCCGCCCGTTTTCGCGGGTGATGGCCAGCGGCTTTTCGCTGTAGACATGCTTGTCCGTCTCAATGGCTGCGAGGCTGACTTCGGCGTGGGCGTGGGGAATGGTCAGATTGATGACCACGTCGATCCGCTCGTCGGCCAGCATCTCGTCAACGCTGTAGGCGTGGGGGATGTTGTGGGCGGCCGCTTTTGCTTCGGCCGCTTCGGCGCGAATGTCGGCGATGGCCAGGACGTTCAGATAGTCGTACTGACGACAGCCGGTGATGTAGGCGTCGCTGATGTTGCCCGCGCCAATGATCCCAATATTAACGACGTCCATGGCCCAATCCTTGTGCTGTCAGATAAGCGTAGCTATCAGCTACGGCGGTCATCATGTCTCCATCACAGCGATCCAGCTCGACGATGAGCCAGTCGGCGGCGGTGGCCTTCGGGATGAGGGCGCTGTAGTCGACGCTGCCCGTGCCTACGGCCGTCATCGATGACTCCGGGCTGTCGGCCGGGCCGTCCTTGACGTGCATCAGCTGTGCCCGGTCGCCGAATACGGTCAGCGCCGCGTCCGGGTCCATACCCCCGACCTGCACCCAGTACATATCCAACTCGAAGAAGATGGCCGGGTCCAGCCGCTCCAGCCAGATTTCATAGGGGCGACGGCCGCCTGCACCCGGCAGCGGCTCGAACTCCCACCAATGGTTGTGGACACCCAGCCTCAGGCCGTGGCGCGCCGCGACGGCGGCCGCTTCATTCAGCAGGTCGCAAGTCCGGTACGTTTCGTCCAGCGTCGCGTAATGCTCCGGCGGCAGGTAGCCGTTGACCAGCCGGTCCGTACCCAGCGCGGCGATGGTGGCCAGGTCGCGTTCGGCGTTCTCGCCCAGCGGCAGCGGACTATGGGCGGAGCAAACGGCCAGACCCAGCTCGTCGAACAGCGCTTTGGCTGCGGCGAGCGTGGTGTTTTCCGGCACGCCCGCCGTCTCGACGCCGGCGTAGCCAATGGCGGCTACCTGTCGGATGACACCTTCAAAATCATGACTGAGCAGGTCGCGCACGGTATACAGTTGGAGAGCAATAGGTTGTGACATGGCGTCATTATTCCAAAGGGTTGCCTGGCAGGCAACCTCTGTTTGGTCTGGCGGGCGAAGGTGGCCATCATGTGCCATTTGTCATGCAGGTTTATGACATCTGTCACTTTATAGAATTGGGAAGATTTACGTATTATTAGTGCGTTTTAGTATGGTTCTGAGAGCAGGTGCGTGATGGTTGAACGGGACAGATGGTTAGCGCTGGGTGCGGCGGCAGAGCGGCTGGGAGTTCATCCCAATACGCTGCGCCGCTGGGCGGAGAATGGGCGGGTGCCGTATATGCTGACGCCGGGCGGACACCGCCGTTTTGCGCTTCGCGATCTGGAGGCGTTGACAACCCCCACGCTCTATCTGCCGGCGGCGACCTACGCGGGCGCGGTCTGGTCGGACACGGCACTGACGCAGACGCGCCGCGAACTGGCGGGGCAGGAAACAGAGCCGTGGCTGGTCGCGTTCGACCGGGAACACCGCCTTGAGAAACGCGCTCTCGGCCAGCGCCTGATGGGACTGATCCTCCAGTATGTGAACGGGGACGCCGACAGGACGGCGCTGCTGGACCAGGCCCGCCAGGTCGGGGCGGTCTATGGCGACAACGCCGTGACCCTGGGTATGCCGGTGGCCACCGCCATCAGCGCGGCGTTGTTCTTTCGCACCACCCTGCTTCAGACCGTCTTTGATTTACCCGACACCCTGACCATCTCATCCAGCGAGCAGAGCCGCCTGCTTGGCCGTTTGAACGAGATCCTGAACGAGGTTGAGCTGGCGATTGCCGCGGCTTACGAGTAGGACCAGGAGCCAAAAGGAGAGAACGATCCCTGATCATGAGCTACCGATCACCCACACTACCCGCCCACCGGTCCATTGAACCAGTGGGCGTTTTGCTGACCAATGTCGGTTCGCCTGATGCCCCGACCGGAGCCGCCCTGCGGCCGTATCTGGCCCAGTTTCTTGGTGACGACCGTGTCATTGAATATTCCAACCTGTACTGGAAGCCGCTGTTGCACGGCGTTATTCTGAACACCCGCCCGTGGCGGTCGGCCCGGCTGTACGAGCGCATCTGGAGCGAGGATGGGTCGCCATTGCTAGCGATTTTGCGGCGGCAAGCGGCCGCCTTGCAGGCCGAGCTGGCCGACCAACTGCCTGATACGCCGCTGGTCGTGGCCTACGGGCTGCGCTACGGTGAGCCGTCGATTGCGGCGGGATTGCGCGAGCTGGAGCGGGCCAATGTGCGGCGCGTGCTGGTGATACCGCTTTTCCCGCACTATTCAGCCACCACCACGGCCACGTCGCTCGATGCCGTATTCGATGAGCTGAAAAGCTGGCGCTGGGTACCGGAGCTGCGGACGGTCAACCATTACCATGACCATCCGCTCTACATTCAGGCGATCGCTGCTTCGATTCGCGCCCAGTGGGCGAAGACGGGCACGCCGGAGAGGCTGCTGATGTCGTTTCACGGTATCCCCCGCGACTACTTTCTGAAGGGCGATCCGTACTACTGCGAATGTCAGAAGTCGGCCCGGCTCGTCGCCGAAGCGCTGAAGCTGCCGGACGGCATGTGGGCGGCTACCTTTCAGTCCCGCTTCGGCCCGACGGAGTGGCTACAGCCGTACACCGACAAAACCCTCGAAGCGTGGGGAGCCGAGGGGTTGCGCCATGTGGACGCGATCTGCCCCGGCTTTTCGGCTGATTGCCTGGAGACGGTGGACGAGATCGGCCATGAAGGCCGTCTCAGCTTCCAGGAAGCAGGTGGCGGCACGCTCAACTACATTCCCGCGCTCAACGATCATCCCGACCATATTGCTCTGCTGGCGTCGCTGGCGACCACTTACCTCGGTGGCTGGTTGGAGCCGCCACCGCTTGCCCTGCCCACGTCGCCCGAGCTGGCGGTGCATCGAGCCGCGCTGGGTCTGGATAGCACAGATGAAACGCCCGACGTCCTGTCCGGAATCGAAAAGGAGCAGTATGAACCAGCCAACTAAACCCACTGTCGTGATCATCGGCGGCGGTATCACCGGGCTGAGCGCCGCCTGGGACATTCAGCAGCGTGCCGGAGCGGCCGTCGACCTCATCATTCTGGAAAGTGACGAGCGCTGGGGCGGCAAGGTGCTGACCCAGACGATGCCCGGGCCGGACGGCGGCGACTTTATCATCGACGCCGGGCCGGAAACGTTTGTGACGCGCAAGCGGGAGATCTGGGATCTGGTCTGCGAGCTGGGCTTGCAAGACCGGGTGATCGACCCCGGCAGCGAAGCGCGGGGCACGTATGTCCTGGACGACGGCCGTCCGCAGGCGCTGCCACTCGACCCGGTCAGCTTCGTGCGCTCCCCGCTCATGTCGAGCCGGGGCAAGATGCGCATGCTGGCCGAGCCGTTCATGCCGGGCAAAGGGGACGCCGCTGACGAGTCGCTGGCGGACTTTGTCACCCGGCGGCTGGGGCGAGAAGCGCTGGACAAGTTTGTCGGCCCGGTGCTCGGCGGCATCTACAACACCAACCCGGAGACCCAGAGCATTCTGGTCACGTCGCCGGTGATGCGCCAGATGGAAGCGGAGCATCGCAGTTTGTTCCTGGCCACGCTGGCCCGCGCCCGCGCCGGCCAGCAGCCGGCGGCCGTCGACAATCCGCCACCCCATCGCTTTATCGGTTTTCGAGACGGAGCGCAGGAGTTGATTGGGGCGCTCGTCGATCAGCTGGACGCCGACATGCGGCTGAATACGGCCGTGTCGGCGCTGGAGCAGGTGGGCGATGGCTGGGCCATCATCGCCGGAGATGAAACGTTCCGGGCGGACGCGATCATCCTGGCCGTTCCGGCCAACGTCGCCGCGACATGGTTGGCAGAAGACGCCCCGGAGTCGGCCGCCCTGCTGCGCCAGATCCGCCACAACTCGATCGGCACCATCTCGTTTGGCTACCGGGCGGACACGTTTCGGATGGATGCGCCGCTGACGGGGCTAATGGTTCCCCGGCGTGAGGGGCGGCGTATTGACGCGGTCGTCTATACGTCGGCCAAGATTCCGTCCCGCGCGCCGGATGGCATGGTGCTGCTGCGTGTCTTCTTTGGCGGCGGAGATCCGTCGCTGGCAACGCTGCCGGAAGCGGAGGTGGCCCAAATCGTGAGCGACGAGCTGCGCGAGCTGTTGGGCATCACAGCCGAGCCGGTTGGCTGGCGGTTGGCTCGCTGGCCGGGCAGCTACGCCCAGGCCGATGTCGGCCACCTTGAGCGCGTAGCGGTCATTGAAGCGACACTGCCCGCGAGGCTGGCAGTTTGCGGTGGGTCGTACTACGGCCTGGCCGTGCCTGACTGTGTGAAGCAGGGCCGCGAGACGGCGGCCCATGTCATTCAGGAACTTGATGCGTTTGCCAGAGCAAATGGGGCGCAGGTTCCAACTGAATCCATTGAAGCGAGGTAGAAATAATGAATCGAGCATTGCAACTTGTCAACGTCATTCGCATGGCATTATTCCCGTTAAGTTATGGCATGATTGGCGCCCTGATGGGCAGCACGCTGAACCGGGTGATGATCGCTGATATCGGCTTCAGCGCGCTGTGGGTCGGCTTGTTTTTTGCCCTGCCGGATCTGGTCGCGCCGGTGCGCGTCTGGCTGGGCTACCGGTCGGATGGCTACCCGCTGGCAGGTCGGCGGCGCGAGCCGTATATCATCCTCGGCGCACTGGTCGTCGGCCTGGGTGTTGTTCTTGTGACGTGGCTGGCGACCCAGGCGGTTGTCGGCAGCGCCCTCTATCTGCTGATCATAGCCTTCATGTTCATCGTCTATGGCGTGGGCCGCAACCTGGCCCACAACTCGTGGCAGGCGCTGCTGTCCGACCGGTTTGAAGGGCAGGCGCGGTCGCGGGCGATGACCGGCTATGAAGTGGCGACCGTCTTCGGGCTGACGCTGGGAGCCGGCATTATTGGTCAACTGCTCAGCACCTACAATCCGGCCCAGTTGATGATGGTGGCGGTTGGGCTGGCGACGCTTGCTTTTGTGTTGTCCATTGTGGCGGTGCTGGGTGCGGAGCCGCGGCCGGACTATCTGGAGGCGACGGCCGACATGGCCCGCCAGACGCCGTTTTCCCAGGTGATGCGCGAGATTGTGTTTAAGGACAAGCAGGTCTTGCTGTTCTTCGTGCTGGTGATGTTCGCCTTTGTCGGCACGCTGGCCCAGGATGTGTTTCTGGAGCCGTACGGTGCGTTGGTGCTGGGTATGGACATTGGCGAAACGACGCAGCTGACCGTCTTCTGGGGGCTGGGACTGATGGCCTCGATGCTGCTTTCCGGCTGGGTGCTCATTCGCTGGCTGGGCTATATGGTCGTTTTGCGGATGGGTCTGATCATGAGTATCCTGGTTTTCATCGGTCTGATCGCCGCAGGCACGGCGGGCAGCGTGACACTGTTCCGCGTCCTGGTGCTGGTGATGGGTATCGGCACGGGCATGGCCGGAGCGGGCATGCTGACCATCGTCATCAACTTCACGTCGGTGCTGCGGGCGGGCGTTTTGCTCGGTGTCTGGGGCGTGGCCAACCAGCTGGGCCGGGCGACCGGCAGCCTGATGGGTGGCGGCGTGGTCGCTGGCGTCAGTGGGCTGACCGGCAGCAATTTTTCCGCTTATGCGGCCGTCTTCGTGATGGAGATCGGCATGCTGCTGGTGGCGCTCTTTTTGTCTTACCGGCTCGACATCGAGGCGTCGCGGGCGAAGGAGGAAGAAGAGACGGTGCTGGTGACGGTATAGGTCGCTTGCCGTGACCGTTCCCTGCCTATCATAAGCGCGATGCTGTGGGCCGAGAAAGCGACCTCATCATCGGCGCGTCCGTCGTAACCAGGTGGCCGGCTTTGCCAACATGGTGAAGCCGGCCACCGTATATTCTGACCTCTGGCCCGGCGTCACCGGCACACCGCGCCGAAATCTTCCCGGATAGCAGACAACAAAAAAGCCCGGATTGCCTGCGAGGGCATATCCGGGCTGCCTGTCCTGTCTACTGTCCTGGCTGGTCCGGTCGACGCCGGCTGGCTACGGACACGTGATCGGCGTTCGGAACGGCACCCGTTTGGGATTCACGGACGAGAGGATGAACAGATCTTCCCAGGTACCGGGACCGGTGAAGGTCGCCTCGAACGCTTCGTCTTCCCCGCCGGTCACCCCTTCCAGCAACAACGTCTCGCCGGCCCAGATCTGAACGGCCGCCTCAACCCAGCCCGGCTCCTCCGCGATGACGCGCAGGTTGTCGCCGGAGCAGAAAGCAACCGACTGGAAAGCGGGTGTAGCGGTAGGTTGCGGGCCGGGATACGGATACGCGGCGGCCGGTGGCGGCGTCGGCGTGGGCGACGGCAGCGGCCCCGGATATGGATAGGGGTAGGGCGCGGGCGTGGCCGTTGGCGGCGGAGGCGCGCCGGGATACCCGTCCTGCGCGGGCGTAGCCGTGGGCGCTGGTATGGTCGGCGTTCCCGTGCCTGCGGCTGGCGTGGTGGCCAGTGTCGCCGTCAGCGTGGGCGGCCGCACGGTAGCCGTGGGGGTGATGGTGGCGCGTCGCGTCGCGGTCGGGGTGGGCTGCCGCGTTCGGGTGGCGGTTGGCCGGACAACCGGCGCGGAAGCGACTTCCAGACCCAGCTCGGTGATGACCTGTGCTTGCTCACTGTCGCTCAGGGCCAGGCCGGTGACGAGCAGCACCTGGTCCGGCTCGGAGAGCCGCAGCCGGGGGACCAGCTGGACCACCTGCTCAACCACCAGCTCGCGGTCGTTGATCAGGTCGGCCAGCTCGCCCATATCGTCGCTGTCCATGAACTCCCAGTCGATGACGATGGCGCGATAGAGCGCGAGGTCGGCCAGATAGTCGCGCAGCTCGGTCTCCACGTCGGGGTCGAGGGCGAGGGTATCGATCAGCGTGTCGAGGCGATCCGCTCCCAGCGCCAGGGCGTGGAGCAGCTCGGCCAGGTCAGCCGCCGACAGCTCCAGCGTGGTCAGGAGGCGGATCAGCTGCTCATCGGTCAGGTCGAACTGTTGGATGACCTCGCCCAGTTCCCGGCCGGACAGCTGCTGGTCTGCCAGCCCGGCCAGCACTGTTTCAATGCCTTGTCCACCCAGGAACGGGCTGAGCTTGTTGATTAGTTGCCCGGTTTGAGCGTTGTCGCTCTGCTGCAAGATGTCGGTCAGCGGCTCGTTCGAGAGGTTGTCCGGCTCGTCGGTAAACTCGCCGTCGCCATCCTCATCGCTGTAGATATCGATACTGCCGCTGCCGTCCCAGGTGGAGATATCGAGCGCCACGCTGCCGCCGTCCTCAACGTCCAGCGAGGAGGTGGCAAAGATGGCTTCGTCCTCTTCGGTCAGCCGGGCGATCAACAGGGTGCCATCGGAAATCGATGCGTCATTGCTGCTAATTTCCAGCCCGTTGCCCGTCCCGGCCGCCGCCATCGAGACGCTCTGGCCGTCGCTGAAGTCGACATCGAGCAGGGCCACCGAGTAGGTCGCCGCCTCATCGCGCACCGTCGTCCTGATGACCGGTTTCTGGTCGTCACCGGCCACGTACTCCAGAGTCTGATCCTCCAGCGTCACAATCAGGGCGCTTTCCTCGGAGGTCGGAACGAGGTCGGCGAGCGTAATCGAATAGCCCTGGCTCATGCTGGAGACGCGCTCCAGCCCGGTATACTCGACCGTATAGTCGAGGCCGGCGGGGAGCACAATATCCGGTGCGTCGTTGGCGGCCAGTTGGCCGCGGCCGAAGAGCAGCGTGGCGCCGGGGATCTCGTTGATGATCTCACCGGCGACGACGCCGATGCTGCCGAGCGCAGTGGTGACAAGCGCTTCGCCGTCGCCCAACAGGGTCAGCAGTGTGAACCCTTCGTCGGCTTCTTCCTCCGGACCGGCGGGCGTGCTGAGCACGCAAAACGGGCAGCTGACATTGTCGTAGGCGGTGAGCGGGATGAAGCGCAGCGTTTCGGTTGTGGCATCTCCCTCATACGGGAAGGACGTCATGTCGGGGCTGACCGCGCCCTGGTCGTAGCGCCAGCTGTTGGCCGCGTAGTCGACTTCGACAAACAGTTCCTGGCCGGGGAAGTTGTTGTCGTAGACGTTGATGCGATACTGCTGCGGAGCAACTTCTTCGACGCCATAGGCCAGCAAGCTGTGGCCACCTGCCAGGCCGGGCAGGTAGATGCTCAGGTCGACCGGCTCTTCCAGCGCAATCAGCGCGTCAAGCACTTCGCGCGGAGAGCCGACAATTTCGCTGGACCAGACCGACCGCGCCCAGTAGAGGGCGCCGTTGGCCGAAATCTCGCGCATCAGGGGTACGGTTTGCTCCAGGTCGAAGGTGGCGTCGGCATCTGGCGCGAACACAGCCGGCTCGATCTCTCGCTCGGCCAGACGATGGCTGACGACAGTGAAGCCGATGCAGTGGCCGTAGCTCATGTCGGCGTTGCGGTCGTCGATCCACTGCTGCGCCTCGGCCGTGGGAATGCAGCGGTCGTCGTTGTCAATCCGCGAGCAAACGTCATCGCCAAACTGGGTGCGAAGCTCCTTGACAGTGAAGCGACCTTCCGGATAGCTGGTGGAGTAGTTGCGGAAGCTGAAGCCGTCGGGTCGGACTTCAAAGGGAGCGGAGAAGATGACGCCAGCCGCCTCTGCCGAGGTCGCTTGCTCCGGCTCCTCTTCCATGATGGATGTCGAATCGCCCGGGGTGCCCAGGGTAGCGTTGTCTTCGCTGAGGCTCGCTTCGCGGCCTTCCGGTTCCGGCTCCCCGGTTGGCGTTTCCGTGGCTTCCAGCGTGGCTTCCCCAGCTGGCTCTGTGCCTGGAGCTGCGGGTTGTTCGCTGGCACAGGCGGCCAGGAGAAGGGCCAGAGACAGGCAAAGCAGGATGGACAATCGAACTCGTTTCATAGACCGGACATCGTAATGGGCGAAGGGGCGATACAGTCGTATCACCCCTTCAGTCAATAAAAGTTACTCTATTCTAGCGCATGGTTTCCCATGCGGCTGTGGAATGCGCCAAACTCAATGCAACAGTTCAGATTGAGCCGGCGCATCCCGCAGCACAGCATGTCTCAGACTGCTACCGCGCTGTGACGGCGATTGTGTACGTTCCGGTCGAGCCGCCGTATCCGGCGATCGTGATCGTGCACGAGCCGTCTCCGATAGCTGTATTGTTGAACGTTTCGGCCACGCCTTCCCAGTTCCAGTCAAACCCGCCGCTGAATGAGAACGAACCTTCCGTACAGGAGTAGGTCGGGTCCACATCGAACTCGGCAGACGGTGTCACCACGACGGTGTAGGTCAGACCCTGCGTCATGGGGAACGTGTGCTGCGTGGTCGCGCCGGCGGCGATGGTGCCGTTCTCATTGAGAATTTCACCCGTGGGCGCAGCGGCCGTTGGCGGCACGGCGGTCGGCGGCACGGCCGTCGGCGGCACATCCGTCGGGACGGCAGTGGGCGGCACAGCTGTGGGCGGTACGGCTGTTGGTTCGGCCGTCGGGGGCACGGCCGTCGGCTCCGCAGTGGCTGCAGCGGTTGTTGCTTCTGCTGTTGCAGGCACGGCCGTCGGCTCCGCTGTCGGTGGCACGGCGGTAGGCGGTACGGCTGTCGGCGGCACGGCCGTCGGCTCCGTTGTCGCGGTCGGCGGGACGGCCGTTGGGGGCACGGCCGTCGGCACAGCCGTCGGCGCACCGACCGTGACGCCGGCGCACAACGGGGCTTCGCCGACGGGATCAGCGGTGCCGCTCAGCCAGAGGTGGGCGTAACCACCGCTGACGCCGAGTCCCATGGCGGCCATGGGGCCCCAGCCACCCTGTTGGGTGATGACGTTGTTATGTCCGGGGCTGTTCTTCCAGGCCGTCAGGGCGCCGGTCGCATTGGCCGTGCCGCCAGTGGCAAAGGAGTTCTCGACACCGTCGCCCGGATACCCGGCGATCTCGCGCGGTTTGTTCCACATGCCGGCGGCGTTGGCGTGGTCGCTGGTGTAGCAGACCTCTGACCATGTCCCCTGCTGGAGGGCAGGGTTGACGACGCGGCTCCAGCTGTGCAGGTTGCACGACTTGCCGGCCGGCGCGGTGGGCCAGGACGCCTGGTTGTTGTTGCTGTCCCAGACATGCTGCTGGGCGACCAGCGACAACGACTTCGATATCTGCAAAGGCGGCAGATTGAGCGACGCTCGATACTCGTTGATCTGTCGCGCCAGTTCCGCTTCTTCCTGGTTCAGACAAACGCCGGCTACGTCGCTCGTCGGACCACCTTGGCCGCGCGGCGCAGGGCCATCCTCACTCGGTGCGAGGAGAATCGGCGCGGAACCGGTCGATGCGTTCTCTTTCACCCGGACAGTGGTGTCGCCACTGCTTGCTGCTCCTGTATCACTGCCTGTTACTACACTGTTGGCTGCTTCGCTGTCGCTGGTTCCGCTCTCGGCGCCACCACAAGCTGCTAGCAGCAGCCCGAAACAAACCACACAGATGGTTAACCATCGGTTACGTCCACTCATATTATGTTCCTCTGCTCCTGTATCTAAGGGGATAAAATAGTTCCAGGTCGACGCCCGGAACAACATGAAGCCAATTTTAGCACCATCTGGTGCGCCAGGGTGTAATCTGTTTGACGGTTGGGATGTTGCCCGCCGCACGGGGACGCCCTCGTCAGGCAAACAGGACGCGACAATCTGCTTGCCGTTCGTCACCTGCCTGTCCGTCCCGCGCGGCGAGCAGTAAGCAGCTAGTGTATCTGCACCGGGTCTTTGATCGCCCCCCGATCGAACAGATCGTCCTCGTACCCTTCGTCCCACCCTTCCGGCGCGGCCGTCTTTTCGATCTTGACGGCCGAGTTCTTGTAATCAGGAATTTTGGCCCGCTCGTCGATACGGTCGAGGGTCAGCTTGTTGGCGGCCGCTTCGGCAAAGTGGAACGGGACGAAGACGGTGCCCTGCGGCGACCGGCCCGTGACCAGGACGCGCAGGGTGATGGCCCCGCGTCGGGAGCTGACAGTGACCCAGTCGCCGGTTTTGAGGCCGAGTGTGGCCGCGTCGTCGGGATGGATTTCGCAGACCGCTTCCGGGTAGACATCTTCCAGCCGGGAGCGCCCGGTCATGGTGCTGCCGCTCCAGTGGTAGAGGACACGGCCCGTGCTCAGGTTGAACGGGTATTCCTCATCCGGCAGTTCGGAGTTGGTGCCGTACTCCACTTCCCAGAACTTGCCCTTGCCGCGCGGGAAGTCGTCGCTGAACAGGAACGGTGTGCCGGGATGGTCGAACGACGGGCAGGGCCAATGGACGCCGCCCTCCCGTTCGAGCCGGGCGTAATCGATGCCCCAGAAGTCGGGGGTGACACGGCGCATCTCTTCCCAGATCGCTTCGGGATGGTCGTAGTCGAAACCGGCCGTCAGCTGGACGCCCAGGCGCTGTTCGATGCGGCGGCCCAGATCGCTGAGGATGTCCCAGTCGGGCCGCGAGTCGCCGACGGGGGCGACGGCCGCCCGGCAGCGCTGGACGCGGCGGTCGGTGTTGGTGAAGGTGCCGTCTTTCTCGGCGAAGCTGGTGGCGGGCAGGATGACGTCGGCCATCTCGCCGGTCTCGTTGATGAAGATGTCCTGGCAGACCATGAACTCCAGCTTCTCCAGCGCCGCGCGTGCGTGGTTCTGGTTCGGTTCGCTCATCATCGGGTTTTCGCCGAGGACGAACATGCCCTTGACCGCTTTCGTATAGGCGCCGTCGACCATCTCGGTCGCGGTCAGGCCGGGGGTGGGGTTGAGCGTGGTGCCCCAATCCGCTTCGAACTTGCGCCGGATCGCGTCGTCGCTGACGCTCTGGTAGGCCGTATAGACGTTGGGCAGGCCGCCGCTGTCGGAGCAGCCCTGGACGTTGTTCTGGCCGCGCAGCGGGTTCAGGCCGGTGCCGGACTTGCCGACGTGGCCGCACATCAGGGCCAGGTTGACCAGCGAGAGGGTGTTGTCGGTGCCGTGGGTGCTCTGGCTGATGCCCATGCCCCAGTAGATGGCAGCGCGGTTGGCCTGGGCATAGATGCGGGCGGCTTCGCGGATCGATTGGGCCGGCACGCCGCTGACCTGCTCCGCCCACTCCGGCGTGAACGATTCCAGCGACTCCAGGTACTCATTGAAGCCCTCGGTGCGCTGGGCGATGAACTCCCGGTCGTACAGCTCTTCCTTGACGATGACATGGGCCATCGCCTGGAAGACGGCCACATCGCTGCCCGGATTCTGGCGCAGCCAGAGGGTGGCGAAGTTGGTCATGTCGATCTGGCGCGGGTCGATGACGATCAGCTTGGCGCCGTTCTTGCGCACGGCCCGCTTCAGGAAGTTGGCGATGACGGGGTGGGTCTCGGTGGTGTTGCTGCCGGTGACGATGAACGCTTCCAGGTCTTCCATCTCGGCGATGGAGTTGGACATGGCGCTGCTGCCGATGGAGAGCTGCAGACCGGTGACCGAACCGGCGTGGCACAGCCGGGCGCAGTGGTCGACGTTGTTGGTGCCCAGCAGGGCCCGGACGACCTTCTGAAAGACGTAGTTGTCTTCGTTAGTGGCCTTGGCGCTGGCGTAGGTGGCGATGGCGTCGCCGCCGTGGTCGGTGGCGATGCGGCTCAGCTCGTCGGCCACCAGATCGAGCGCTTCGTCCCATGTGGCTTCGCGCCAGACGGGCGGGGCGCTGCGGCCCTCTTCGCGGTTGGCGCGGATGAGCGGGGTCTTGACCCGGCCCGGATGCTTGACGTAGTCGGTGCCGTAGCGCCCCTTGACGCACAGCATGCCGTAGTTGGGCGCGGCGTCGAACGGCGCTTCGACGGAGTAGATGAACTCATCTTTGACGTTGAGGGTCATCTGGCAGCCGACGCCGCAGTAGGGGCAGGTGGTTCGGACTTGCTTGTCGGGAGTGATCATCATTGACTCTCCTTGCTGAACGGTTGGTCGGTTCGGGTGGGAAGTTCTGCTGCTCCGGCGCATGGTAAAGAGCACGTGCCGGACTCTGTCACCTTTGTAATTACAATACCACTGTTATCTTACCACAGTTGCCTGCGAAATCGCGTAACACCTGGTTCGGGTACACCCATTATACAGGCAAGTCAGATTGGTCGAGTGGCTCGTTCTCCGCAGAGGCCAGCCACGCTTCGCCCGAACGGTAGGCGGTGATAGCCGAGCCGCTCAGCGTGTACTCGGCCATGAAGATATCCTCCTCGCCCAGCCATTCGCTTGTCGTCTCGGTGCGGTCGAGCTGGCGCTTGGCATCTTCTGTGACGCCGGACAGGATCAGCTTGCCTTCTACCGCACGGAGTTTGGTCTCGTACCGTTCCAGGACAGTGATGAATGTGCTGCTGATATCGACCCGGTCGTGGAAGTCGAGGATGACGACCGGGCGATGGGAGCCTGCCGGGTCGGGCAGCAGCTGCTCCACCCGGTCCGCCGCAGCGAAGAACAGGTCGCCGTACATGGTCAGCAGGGTCACTTCTTCGCTAGGCAGGGTCGCCGGCGGCGCTTGCTCTTCGTAGCCGCCATCGGCGCTTTCCACCACCTGCCGCAAATCGACGTCGTGGACGGAGTCGATGACATAGGCCACCACCGACAGGATGACGCCGGCCAACACTGCGTATTGCAGCGGGATGATGAGGGTCAGGATGAGCGTGGCCAGCATGACCAGACGGGACGACCAGCCCGTGTCCCAGACGTCGGACAGCGCCGCCCACTTGATCGACTGGTAGCCGGCTACAATCAGCAGGGCGGCCATAGCGGGCATGGCCACCAGCCCGACCAGACCGCTCAGCAGCAGGATGACCACCACAACGAGCAGCCCGGCAAAGACATTGGACATTCTTGATTGTGCCCCGGAGCTGACGTTGAGCGCTGTCGACGAGACCGACCCGCCGATTGGAATGCCCTGCAGCAGGCCGGAGCCGATATTGGCCACGCCCTGGCCGATGAAGTCGCGGGAGGTATCGGGGTAGGTGCCGTCGGGGTTGGGGTACGCTTTGCTGACGCCCGCACCCTGCACCAACCCGATGATGCTCAGCGAGATGGCCACGGGCAGGAGCGTCAGCAGCATGGAGAGGTCGGGCAGCCGGGGCAGCGGCAGCGACGAGGGAATGTCGGCGATGTCGGACACTTGCTGCACGTCGGTCCAGCCGGTCAGCAGCAGGGCGGCCGTTCCGGCGACCATGCCGATGAGCATGGAGAACTTGCCCAGCGGCGTCCGGTCCACCAGCAGAATGGTGGCCACGGTCAGCAGGCCGATAACTGTCGTGTGCGGGTTGACCTGGTTGAGGTTGAGCAGCAGGTCGAACGCCTGCACGACCTTGTTGCTGTACTCGCTGGAGTAGCCGGTGAAGTCGCCCAGCTGGGAGAGGATGACGGTGATGGAGACGCCGGTCAGAAAGCCGACCAGCACCGAGTTGGAGACGAAGCGCAGCAGACGGCCGAGTTTGAGCAGCCCGGCCAGGACCATGACGAGACCGGTCAGGAAGGCGAGGGTGGCGATGGCGGTGTAATGCTGCTCGCCGGCGTAGGCGGCCAGCGCCGTGCCCGCGGTGATGGCCATCGCGCTCGTGGCGCAGACGGTCATGAACGCCGAGCTGCCGAAGAGCGCCCCCAGCGGTGTGCCGATCATGATGGCGTACAGACCCTGCACCGGGTTGGCGCCGGCCAGAATGGCGGAGGCCATCGCGTCGGGAATGTTGGCGACGCCGGTGGTCAGGCCGGCGATGATGTCGGAGCCCAGCGTGCTGGCTGTTTTTGACTCATCGGGGGTGGTGGTCATGGTGCGTTTGCTGCTAGAGATGTCGCCAGTCAACCGGTTGGGTGAGCTTCACTGTCCGGGTAATTGTCGCAGAGCGCCAGGGCGAAAGCAAGGCAGACCGCGAACGCCTGTGTTCTGTGCTAAAGTAGGCGCATGACAACCAACGATCGCAGCCCGGCCCCGCTGGCAGCGTGGCAGCAGCAGGCGCAGTCCGATTTACCCGCCCTGATCGATGAACTGGAAGCGCGATTTGCCGCGACTGAGCCGGAGCTGCTGGCCTTTGTGCCGGAAGATGACCGCTTCGACCGTCTGCGCCGGGATGCGGTTAGCCTCACCCGTCTCTTTCCCGACCCTGCCACCCGCCCGCCGTTGTTTGGCGTGCCGATTGGTGTCAAGGACATTTATAATGCCGGCGGCTTCCCGACACGGGCGGGCGTCGACCTGCCGCCGGAGCTGTTCGCCGGGGCGGAGGCGACGGCCGTCACCCGCTTGCGCCGCGCCGGGGCGCTGATTCTCGGCAAGACGGTGACGACACAGTTCGCCTACTTCGCACCCGGCCCGACGCGCCACCCGCTGAGCAAGGCGCTGGGCGAGCTGCACACGCCGGGCGGCTCCAGCAGCGGTTCGGCGGCGGCCGTCGCGGCCGGGTTGTCGCCGCTGACGCTGGGCACACAGACAATTGGATCGATCAATCGTCCGGCGGCGTTCTGCGGTTTGGTTGGTTACAAGCCTACCTTCGACCGCGTGCCCAAAGATGGTGTGGTGCCGCTGTCGCCGTCGGCCGATACGATGGGCGTCTTTGTGCCGGCTGTCGCCGACCTGGCGCTGGTCGCGCCGCTGTTGGTCGATGCGTGGCGGCCCGCGGCGGCGGGCCGCCCGGCCCGGCCCCGGCTGGCTGTGCCGGAAGGGCCATACCTGGAGCGAGCGGCCCCGGCGGCCCTGGCACAGTTTCGTGAAAGCTGCGCCGCGTTGGCGGCGGCGGGGTTCGCGGTCATTCCGGTGCCGGCGATGGCCGACTTCGACGCCATCTACACGCGCCACAACGAGATGGTGGCGGCGGAGGCGGCGCGGGTTCATGAGGCGTGGTTTGCTTTCTTTGGCGACCGGTACCATCCCAAGACGGCCGAGTTGATCTGGCGGGGTCAATCGGTGGAGCTGGCGGCGTATGAACGGGCAGTCATCGGGCGGGCGGCGCTGCGGCGCGAGCTGCACGGGCTGATGGACGCGCACAACATCGGTCTCTGGCTCTCGCCGTCGGCCGTCGATGTAGCCCCGCGCGGGTTGGAGAGCACCGGCGATCCGGTCATGAATTTGCCGTGGACCCATGCGGGCCTGCCGGCGGTGACGCTGCCGTCCGGCGCAGACGAGCGGGGGCTGCCGTATGGCCTGCAAATCGCCGGGCGGTTCGGCGCGGATGAGGCGCTGCTGGCTGGGGCTGAGGCGGTGGACGCCGCTCTTGCACGCCCCGCGCTTTGAGCTACAACTGATCCCATGAGTGACATGACCGCCGACATCGTGATCTGTGGCGCCGGCATCGCCGGTATTTCCACCGCCTACCATCTGGCCGTTCGCCACGGTCTGCGCAATATCCTGCTCGTGGAGCAAGGATCGCCGCTGACGATGACCAGTGACAAGTCGACCGAGGCGTACCGCAACTGGTGGCCCGGCCCTGGCGACGCCATGGTGCAGTTCATGAACCGCAGTATCGACCTGCTGGAAGAGATGGCCGACGAGTGCGGCAACCTGTTCCACATGAACCGGCGCGGTTACGTCTTCCTGACGGCCGACCCGGCGCAGGCGGCGCTCTACCGGCGCTCGGCCGAAGAGTCGGTGGCGCTGGGCGCGGGCGAGCTACGAATCCATACGGGTTCAGCCAACGATCCCGTCTATCCGGCCCACGTCAGCGAGGGTTACCCGCCGGAGCTGGTCGGGGCCGACCTGGTGCTCGACCCCGCCATTATCCGGCAGCGCTTCCCGTTCATTAGCGAGGATGCGGTGGCCATGATCAACCCGCGTCGCTGCGGTTGGCTGAGCGCCCAGCAGTTGGGGATGTGGCTGCTCGAACGGGCGCGTGAGCACGGCGTGAGGCTGGTCAACGGCCGTGTGTGCAGCGTCGATACGACCGGCGACCGGGTCAACAGCGTTACACTGGAGGTGGACGGCCGCGAACAGACAGTCGCCACCCACACCTTCGTCAACGCCGCCGGGCCGCTCATTGGCGACGTCGGCCGTTTGCTGGGCGTCGATATCCCGGTGTTCAACGAGCTGCACGGCAAGGTGGCCATCAACGACCCGCTGGGCATTGTCCCCCGCGACGCGCCGCTGATGATCTGGAGCGATCCGGTGGAGCTGGTCTGGAGCGACGAGGAGCGCGAGGAGTTGGCCGCCGACGCGGAGATGCGCTGGCTGACCGAGCCATTCCCGGCGGGCGTCCACTTTCGGCCCGAAGGTGGCCCCGACGCCCAGACGTTGCTCCTGCTGTGGACCTACCACGTCTCGCCGCAGGAAGCGGTCTGGCCGCTGCGCTTCGAGCCGGAGTATGCGGAGATCAACGTGCGCGGGTTGGCCCGCATGATCCCCGGCCTGTCTGTCTATCTGGACAACATTGGCCGTCCGTACGTCGATGGCGGCTACTACTGCAAGACGCAGGAGAATCGGCCGCTCATCACGCCGCTGCCGGTCGAGGGCGCGTACCTCTTCGGGGCGCTGTCGGGGTATGGCATCATGGCCTCGCAAGCGGGGGCCGATCTGCTGGCGGCCTATCTTGCGGGCAGCGACCTGCCCGCTTACGCGCCGGCGTTCCATCTGGGCCGGTATGACGACCCGGCCTATCGCGCTTTGCTCGATGGCTGGGACCCGTCGACGGGCCAGCTTTAGGAGCGATAGCCCATGAGCGGCAACGGCATTGGGGAGCTGAGCGAACGCTCTCTGCACGCGGCGCTGAAAGCCCATTTGCAGCAGCCGGGCGATGCGGTGGAACTGCCCCTGGACGGCTATGTCATCGATATTGTGCGCGGCGACCAGCTGATCGAGATCCAGACCCGCCATCTATACGCGCTGCGCAAGAAGTTCCGCCGCCTGCTGCCCGACCATGCCATTCATCTTGTCCATCCTATCGCCGCCGAAAAATGGATTGTGCGCGAGGATGCTGACGGCCGTTTCATCAGTCGCCGCAAGTCGCCCAAGAAGGGGCAGGTGGTCGACGTCTTTCGCGAACTGGTGCGTGTGCCCGATCTGCTGCGCGACCCTCACTTCACGCTGGAAGTGCTGCTCATTCGCGAGGAAGAGGTCTGGCGGGACGACGGGCAGGGGAGCTGGCGGCGCAAAGGGTGGAGCCGGGTTGACCGGCAGCTGGCGGGCATCGTCGCCAGCGAGCAGTTTGACGCGACGGCCGACTATCTGCGGCCGCTGCCCGCCTCGCTGGCCGAGCCGTTCACCAACCGCCAGCTGGCCAAAGCGCTCCGCTGCCGCCCCGATCTGGCGGGCAAAATAAGCTACACGCTGCGGCAGTTGGATCTGTTGGAAGTTGTCGGCAAGGAAGGGAACGCCTACCTGCATGTGCGGTGCGGTGGAAAGACCTGACAGGTGGGCGAGGATGTCGCTGCGGTGAGGCGAAGGTTGGACGCCCACCTGTCAGGTCTGGAGGATCCTCTACGGACTCGGCAGCTCGCAGGCGAAGCTGGCGGCCGCGCCGAGCAACGCGGCCGAATCGCCGGTGCCCAGCGCCGACTCCAGCAGGATTTCAACCTCGCTGACGCCCGCCGGGACGCCGGGCAGTGTGACCTCGAAGATGTTGAGCAGCTCCGACTTGCGGTTGGTCGGGCTGGTCAGCGTGACCGTGTCGCTGACGGGGCCGGCGCTGATGGTCACATCGACTGACCGCGCGTCGCGGTTGATGTCGGTGATGGCAATCTGGACGGTGAGGTCGGTTTCTGCCTGCGTCTCCGGGATGGCCAACACATTCGTGCTGCTCTGGGCGAAGCCGGGGGTGCCGGCGACGAAGTTGTCGGAGGCGCCGAAGGTCAACCAGGCGTTGGCGTACTCATCGGCCGTCGTGGTGGTCGGGTAGACGACGATGGCCCGGGGCAGCTTCATCTTCTTGGCCCCCTTCTGCAGGAACCAGCGGCCCTTGACGAACGGCCGCGTCAGGAGCTTGCTCTCGTCGAGGTCGGCCCCCCACCAGCTAATGGCCCCGGTGTCGCCGAGGTCGGTTTCGGGCTGAATCTGCTCGTACGTCTTGTCGCCGTAGATGAAGCGGACGTAGCGGACGCCGTTGTACTCCTTGGCCGCCATCTGGGCGTAGAGGTCGGTCAACGCGCTGGCGTTGGGGACGACGACCTTGGCCACCATGCGGCTGCGGCTGGGGCTGCCCATGCCGGTGCCGAGGATGGTAGTCTGCTCGAAGCCGACCGTGCCGTCAGCCGGGTCGACCGGGCAGGCGGTGACCGGCGGCGGGAGCTGCACTTCAAATGCACCTGTATCGCACAGATTGGCCCCGCCGTCGTTGCCTTCACCGGGGATGTCGATACTGCGCGGTTCGCCGCGCTGGTCGAGGCCGTCGACCGGGGCGGCGGCGCAGTCGGCCGTCGGCCCAAAGTCGATGGCCGGGCTGCCGGGGACAAGGGCGTGGGTCTCGGTCGGGCCGCCGTTATCGGCAAGGGTCGTATCAAGTATGCTGGCCAGCGCGGTAGGGGTTGTGCCGTCGCTGGTGGCGGTCAGGTCGCTGGCACCGGGCGCGAAGCCGAAATACGCCTGAGCGTTGGTCAGGCCGCTATGGCCGAGGACATTGAAGTCATCGGCCATGACCGTGCCGCTGAACTTGGCCACCTCCGCACCATATGGTGCCGTGTTCCCGGATACCATTGTCCTGGACAGTGTGGTGAGTGTAGCTGAGCCGCTGATGACGATGCCGCCGCCGCTGCGGGCCCCATTGCCGCTGACGGTGCTGTTGGTCAGCGTGACTGAGTCGCGGTTGAAGATGCCGCCGCCGTAGCCGGCCTCATTGCCGCTGACGGTGCTGTTGGTCAGCGTGACTGAGCCGCTGTCGTTCAAGATGCCGCCGCCCAAATAGGCCTCATTGCCGCTGACGGTGCTGTTGGTCAGGGTGGTGGTGCCGCGGGAGTTGAGGATGCCGCCGCCGACGCCGTAGGAGATGGCCTCATTGCCGCTGACGGTGCTGTCGGTCAGCGTGATTGAGGCGATGTTTAAGATGCCGCAACCGTAGTAGGCCTCATTGCCGCTGACGGTGCTGTTGGTCAGGGTAGCGGTGCCGTAGTTCCAGATGCCGCCGCCGCGGGCGGCCTCATTGCCGCTGACGGTGCTGTTGGTCAGCGTGACTGAGAAGCCGAAGTTGTTGTAGATGCCGCCGCCGTAGTAGGCCTCATTGCCGCTGACGGCACTGTTGGTCAGGGTGATTGAGCCGCGGTTGTCGATGCCGCCGCCGCCGTTGCGGGCCTCATTGCCGCTGACGGTGCTGTCGGTCAGCGTGACTGAGCCGCGGCTGAAGATGCCGCCTCCACCGCTGGAAATGTAACCACTGCTGACCGTCGTCTCGTTGAGCGTCAGGTCGCCGCTGCTGCTGACGGCCAGGATGCGGAAGTCGGCCGCCGCGCCATCCCGTTCGATGGTCGCGCCGTTGCCGTCGATGACGATCTCGCTGGTGATGACAGGCAGGCCAGTGTCACCGCCATAGGAGCCACCATAGGCGCTGTTGAGCGTGTAGGTGCTGCCGCTCAAGGTGATCGTGTCCGCGCCGCCCGGGTCGCCGGCTGCGCAGTCGGCGTATGGCTGGCCCGTCGTGGTGTCGTTGGCGTTGGCAATCGCTTCGCTGATCGAGCAGTACGTGTCGCTGACGAAACCATTGGCCGTGTTGGTCGTGACCGTGATGGTGGCGGCGTGCGCGGCGGGGGCCTGGCTGAGGGCCAGCAGCAGGGCCGCGCCAGTGACGGTAACGGCCGCTCGCTTCAGCAGCCAGCGCCGCTTGCTCCTCGTCATCGTCCGCAGTTGTCGGCGGAAGGCGACGTAGCGGGCCAGCCAGGCTGGGTTCTGTTTGGCCAGAATGCTGGCCAGCCAGGTGGCATCAGGCGACTGACGGTCGGTGTTCGGCACGCTGTCGAGCTTCATTGCACATCTCCAGGTTCTCGTACCCTGCGGCCGAAGAATCGTAATTCGATTGTCGATAAAATGGTAGCGTCCCCAAACGCCGACGATATTGTACATGCGCATAACCGGCAGCGCAAACAGGATCGGCAGTCTCGCCCCACGCCCCACTACGAGACTCCTCCCTTTCTTGCTACAATACCCGCCACATCTAGCCCGGAGGTTCGTTCATGTCCAACAATCGTCCCCCGACCATTCTTTGCCTGGCCACCGAGTTCAAAGGTATGCCTTATATGGAAGCGGCCGCTCGCGATGGCGCGCAGATCATTCTGCTGACGCCGGAGAAAGTCGGCGGCGAGGCGTGGCCGTGGGAGAGCATCGCCCAGCATTACAACGTGCCCGACCTCCATACCCAGCCCGATATCACCAACACGGTCAGCTATCTGGCCCGCAGCAACGACATCGACCGCATTGTGGCCATGGACGATTATGATGTCGCTACGGTCGCCTCGCTGCGCGAACATCTGCGTATTTTCGGTCTGGGCGAGACGGCTGCGCGCTACTTCCGCGACAAACTGGCCATGCGCACCCAGGCGACGGCCGCCGGACTGCGCGTCCCTGCCTTCACCGGGCTGTTCAACTACGACGCCCTGCGGGCGTTTATGGACGAGACGCCCGCGCCGTGGGTGCTCAAGCCGCGCTTCGAGGCCGGGCCGGTCGGCATCCGCAAGTTGTACGACAGCGAAGCGGTCTGGCGGGCGCTGGA
>CAVWDW010000008.1:0-66085 GCA_963753865.1 uncultured Chloroflexia bacterium | reverse complement strand
TGAGCTGGGCGACCAGCAGTCGTTCTACCTGCTGGAGCAGTTTGTGCCCGGCGACATCTTCCACGTTGACGCGCTGGTGTGGGACAACGAGGTCATCTTCGCCACCGTCAGTCGCTACGGCGCGCCGCCGCTGGCGCTGGTCAGCGAGGGGGGCATCTTCAACACCCGGGTGCTGTCCCGCGAATCGGCCGAACACGGCGAACTGCTTGACCTGACCCAGCAGATGGTGACGGCTTTCCGCCTGCCATATGGCGCCACCCACACCGAGTTCATCCGCGACCAGGAGGGCGGGTTCCACTTCCTGGAGACCAGCGCCCGCGTCGGCGGGGCGCATATCGACCGCATGGTGGAAGCCGCCAGCGGCATCTCGCTCTGGACGGAGGCGGCGCGCATGGACCTGGCCTCGATTCGCGGCGAAACGTATGCGCTGCCCCACTATCGGCAGGAGTACGCCGGGCTGATTATCTGCCTGGCCCGCGACGAACGGCCGGATATGTCAGGCTACACCGACCCGGAGATCGTCTGGCGGGTGCCAAAAGAGCGCCACGCCGGGCTGATTGTCGCTTCGCCGGACGGCGCGAGTGGCCGACACTGCTCGACAACTACCTGGAGCGATTCGGCCGCGACTTCCTGGCCCACACGCCCCAGACCAAAAAGGCCCGAACGACCCTCTAGGTCTCAACGACACTCTAGGTCTCTCGACACGCTAGCTCGCTCTGACTCTGCCGGACGCAACCTCTCATGAACCTGTCGACTGGCCCGTCTGGGAAGCGCGGTTCGCCGCCTTTCTGGACGAGCAGATGCCGGCGGCCGACGGCGCCCATGACGTCGCCCATGTGCGGCGGGTGGTGGCCAACGCCCGCCATCTGGCCGACGAGAGAACGCCGACCTGGCGGTGGTGCTTCCCGCCGCGTGGCTCCACGACTGCGTGGTCGTGCCCAAGAACTCGCCCGACCGCTCGCGGGCGTCGCGCATGGCGGCCGAAGCCGCTGCCGGCTTCCTGCGCGAATGCGGCTTCCCGCCCGACAGCATCCCGGCCATCGCCCACGCTATCGAGGCCCACAGCTTTTCGGCGGGCATCCCGCCGGAGACGCTGGAGGCGCAGGTGGTGCAGGACGCCGACCGGCTCGACAGCCTGGGCGCGATTGGCATCGCTCGCTGCTTCATCACCGGCGGCTCGTTGGGCACGCCGTTCTACGATCCGGCCGAACCCTTGCCCGTGACGCGGCAGCCCGACGACCGGGACAATATCATCGATCATTTCTATGTTAAACTCTTGACACTGGCCGGGAGTATGCAGACGGAAACGGGGCGGGCGATTGCCGAAGCGCGCACCGCCACCATGCGGGACTTTCTCGACCAGTTTGGCAGTGAGGTGGCGGGTCTCAAGTAGGGCCGTCAGAATCATTATGACTGAAGAAACCAACCGGTACGAACTGGCCATCAAGGTCGGCCAAGAGGCCATTCGCCAGCAGAAGTGGGAGCAGGCGCTGGCCAGCTACAAGTCGGCCCAGAAAGGGCTGCCGGACGACCCCCGCGTGCCGGACGGGCTGGGCGATGCATATGCGGGCATGGGCAATCTCGACAGCGCGCGCCGCGCCTACGAGCAAGCCGCCCGCCTCGACCCGCGCGAGACCGCCTATCTGGACAAGATTGCGAGGGTGCGGCGCGGTCTGGGCGACCCGCAGCAGGCGGCGTTGGCTTACCTGATGGCGGGCGACCTGTTCTGGGAACAGGGCCAGTTGGACGAAGCTGAACAACGGTGGCGGCAGACCGTCGAGCTGCATCCCACGTACGCCGGGGCGCATGAACGGCTGGCCATCCTCTATCGGCGACAGGGCGACGCGGAAGCGATGGTCCGCATGTATTTGCTGCTGGCCGATGCGCTGATGAAGCAGGAGCGGCGGATGGCGGCGCTCCATGTCTGCACGACGGCGCTCGCTCTGGCGCCGGACAGCGAGGTGGTGCGCGCCAAGACGGACGAGGTGTGGCGTTACGCGGCCCGCCGCGAGTTTCGGCCGTCCAGTAAAGGGGCGGCCGATGTGCAGACGAGGCGATCTGGTCAACGCGGCCAGCGACCTGGCGCAGTGGCAGTTGACCTCCACCTTCCGCAAGAACACCATCGCCCCGCCCAACGACGAGCGGCTGGAGCAGAACATTTTGCTGGGCCAGGCGCTGCTGCACGAAGGCCAGGGGCAGGCGGGGCTGGCCATCGACTGCTACGAGCAGGTCATCGCCACCGGCCTGCAGATGCCCGCGCTCTTCTTCGGGCTGGGGCTGCTCTACCGGCTGGTGAAGCGGCACGACGATGCGGCCGCCGCCCTGACGCTCGCCACGCAAGACCCGTTTTATGGGTGGGCGGTGGGGTTGCTGGAGCGGTAGGGCTGCTGCCCGTCTCCCCGACGCACAGCACAAAACGACCAGTCGGCGACCGGCGTTTGCCAACCCCCCCACCTGCTATACAATACCCATCGTAGGACAGCATCCACCGTCCGGCCCTGACCGCAGGCGCGTTACCCGTCGCGCGCCTTTGATGCACAGCCGTCTTCCTCGCACTAACCGGGCCTTGTCCTGCTTTCCCTGAACCCTATAGCCTCTGCGTCCCTATAGCCCGAGGAGGTTCGTCATGACGCAGTCTCCCGCATTCGAGACAACGGCCGAACTGGCCGAACTGCTGGCCCGCTATCAGGGCCGTGGTCGTGAAGCGCTGCTGCCGCTGCTGCATGAGGCGCAGGCGCTCAACGGCTGGCTGCCGCCCGAGGTGCAGACCGCCATCGGCGAGACGCTGCGCGTCCCGCTGGCCGACATCCACGGCGTCATCGAGTTCTACACCATGTTCTACAACGAGCCGACGGCCAAACGAGTCATTCGCGTCTGCGAAGACCCGGCCTGCCACATGGCGGGCGGCCCGGCGTTTCGCGTGGCGCTGGAAGAGCGGATCGGCTTGCGGCCCGGTGAGACGAGCGCCGATGGGCAGCTCAGCTACGAAACCGTCCCCTGTCTGGGCATGTGCGAGCACGCGCCGAACGCGCTCAACGGCGACCGGACAGCCGGCGACCTGACGCCCGCGGACCTCGACGCTTTTCTGGACGATACGTTTGCCGAACCGGAGCCGCGCATCTACGGCGACCATCGCATCAAGCTGGCCCGCGCCGGGCGCATCGACCCGATGAGCCTCGACGACTACCTGGCCCACGACGGCTACGCCGGTCTCAAGAAGGCGTTCACCTATACGCCGGAGCAGATCATCGGCGCCGCCAAAGAGAGCGACGTGCTGGGCCGTGGCGGGGCGATGTTCCCGGTCGGTCTGAAGTGGGAAATGACCCGCAACGCGCCCGGCACGCCGGCCGAAAAGCATATCGTGGCCAATGCCGACGAGAGCGAACCGGGCACCTTCAAGGACCGGGCGCTGATGGAGCAGGACCCGTTCAGCCTGATTGAAGCGATGACGCTGGCAGCCTACACGGTCGGCGCGGAGAACGGCTGGATCTTCCTGCGCGGCGAATACCCCCGCAGCCAGCGCCGCCTGGCCAACGCCATCGAGAAAGCGCGCGAGGCGGGCTATCTGGGCCGGAACGTTATGGGTCGTGACGGGTTCCACTTTGACATCGAGCTGCGGTTGGGCGCGGGGGCGTACATCTGCGGCGAAGAGACGGCGCTGTTCGAGGCGATTGAGGGCAAGCGGGGCTTCCCGCGCATCAAGCCGCCCTATCCGACCACCCACGGCCTGTTCAATCAGCCCACCGTCGTCAACAACGTCGAGACGCTGGCGGCCGCCCTGTCGGTCATCACTATGGGCGTGGAAGAATGGCTGAAGCTGGGCACCGAAGGGTCGCCGGGCACGAAATGGTTCTGTCTCAGCGGCCGGGTCCACAAACCGGGCGTCTACGAAGTGCCCTTCGGCGTCACCGTCCGCGAACTGATCGAGATGGCTGGCGGGCCGATTGGCGAGACGGTGCAGGCGGCGCTGCTGGGCGGCGCGGCGGGGGTGTTCATCGGCCAGGGCCGGCTCGACACGCCGCTGACTTACGAAGACGCCAAGGCCAACCGCTTCCCCATCGGCTCTGGCGTGATCATGGTCTTCGACGAGACGGTCGACCTGCGCGAGATCATGTACATGCTCAGCCGCTTCTTCGCCCACGAGAGCTGCGGTAAATGTTATCCGTGCCAACTGGGCACGCAGCGGCAGATGGAGATTATGGAGCGCATGACCTACCACGGCGGCCCGCAGCGCGGCGACCGGCAGGCGATCTTCGACATCGGCTACGCCATGACCCAGACGTCGCTTTGCGGGCTGGGCCAGACGGCCGCCACCGCCATCATGAGCGCCATCGAGCGCTGGCCGGAGCTGGCCCAGGCGGGCACAAATGGCGACGGCCGCGTCAGCTAGCAACCACATGACCGACGATACCAGCGCGACCCCACGACCGGGCATCCACCCGGCGCAGTACATCAGCCTCAACGGCACCGAACCGCAGCTCATCGACGGCGGCGTGGTGGAAGAGGCGCTGGCCTGCATCTCGATTAACGCGGCGGAGCTGGCCACGTTCATGTGCACGCCGCGCGACCTCGATCTGATGGCCCTCGGCTTCCTGTACAATGAAGGCATCATCGACGCGTTGGCCGACGTGCGCGCCTACCATGTCTCGAAGAACCGCACCTGCGTCGATATGTGGCTCCACGATATCAGTTACCAGCCGCCGGAGCGGGAGATCACCACCAGCGGCTGCGGCGGCGGGGTGACTTTTGACGATCTCAGCGAGGCCCACGAACCGCTCCACTCCGACCTGACGGCCACGCCCGAGCAGCTGGCGGGGCTGATGCGCCGGCTCCACCTGGGCGCGGCGCTCTATCAGGAAGCACGCGGCATCCATACGGCCGTCCTCGCCAGCAACGACGAGGTCTTGCTGCAGGTGGAAGATATCGGCCGCCACAACTGCCTGGACAAGCTGGCCGGCGCGGCGCTGCTCAACGACATCCCGACCAAAGACCGCATTCTGCTCAGCAGCGGCCGTATCAGCAGCGAGATGATTAACAAGGCGCGGCGGCTGCAAACGCCGATTGTCTGCTCCCGCACGTCGCCCACCAGCCTGTCGGTGGCACTGGCCGAGGCGTGGAATATGACGATTGTGGCTTATCTGCGGCAGGACCGCATGCGCATCTACACCCACCCGGAGCGGCTGGCGCTCCCCGCCCTGAGCGCGGCTTCGGCGAAAGGAAGTTAACATGACAGACACAGTCACCCTGACTATCGACGGCGAACAGGTTTCCGTGCCCGCGGGCACGACCATTCTGGACGCGGCGGCGACGATTGGCATCGACATTCCGGTCATCTGTTACCACGAGCATCTGACCGCTAATGGCTTATGCCGCATTTGCTCGGTGGATGTGGGCTGGCGGCTGCAAGCGGCCGCCTGTGTGACGCCGGTCAGCGAGGGCATGGTGGTCAAGACGCGCTCCGATGAGGTCGTCCGCAACCGGCGCACGACGCTGGAGATGCTGGCGTCGGCCGTCGATCTGAGCGAGGCCCCGGCCATCAACCAGATGCTGCTGGAAGCCGACGGCGACCCGGAGCGCTTCGACGCCTTCGAGCGGCGGGAGCATCCGGTCTACGACGACAATCCGTTCTACCTGCGCGACTACAGCAAGTGCATCAACTGCTGGCGCTGCGTGCAGGTGTGTGCGGAAGACGCGCAGTACTGCTTTGCGCTCAGCTTCGATGGGCGGGGCTTTGAAACGGTGATCGGTACGTTCATGGGCAGCGGCATGATGGACACGACCTGTGTGTTCTGTGGCCAATGCGTTGGCGTCTGCCCGACCGGGGCGCTCAAGCCGAAGCGCCAGGCGCTGCTGGAAGAAGGGATCGACCCCGACGACATCTTCCGCCAGACGCGGCGAGGCAAGAAGCGTAAATTGTAGCGCGACATCCTTGTCGAGCACTGCGCGACAAGGATGTCGCGCTACAGTGCTTACGGCGGCGGCATGGCGCAGCGGAAGCCGAGGTTGGCCTGCGAAACGTTGGGATCGAACGAGCTGCGAGCGGAGACATAGAGTTCGTCTTCCGGCGTCAGCCAGGAACCGCCGCGCAGCGACTTGAACTCGCCCTCCACCGGCCCCATCGGATTGGTGTCGGTGATGTTCTGATAGATGCGCGAGTCGTACCAGTCGCCCACCCACTCCATGACATTGCCCAACATGTCGTAGGCGCCGGACGGGGAACGGCCGTCGGGGTAGCTGCCTACAGGGGCGGTGTCGCGGAAGCCATCGTCGAACTGCGCGCTGCGGTCTTCCCGCTGGCAGTTGACGTCACAGGCGTTGAGGATGTTGCCGTCGAAGGTGTCGCCCCAGGGATAGCGCTGCTTCAACCCTTCCTCCCGGTTGAACCCGGCGGCCATCTCCCACTCTGCTTCGGTGGGCAGCCGGGCGTCGCGCCAGCGGCAGAAGGTGTCGGCATCGAACCAGCTGACGTTGATGACCGGGTAGCTGTCGAACGCCGGGTCGCCGAAGTAGCTGTTGTAGTAGGTGGCTCCGGCCCGGTCGGGGCGCGGGCAGACGCCTGCCTCGACGCATTGCGCATAGTCGGCATTGGTCACTTCCGTCTCGTCGATGAAGAATGCGTCGAGGCGAATGAGCTGCGCCGGTTTCTCGTCTGTGTTCTCGCTGTCATCGTCGCCCAGCAGGAAGACGCCTGGCGGCACATAGACCATGCGCGAGCCGGTCTCGGTGATGAGCGGTTCCGGCGTGGGCGTGGGCGGGATGGTTGGTTCGGGCGTGGCGGTGGGCGTCGGGGCCAGCTCGGTCAGCGCGGCAATGACGGCCGACTGCACCGTTTCGGTCGCTTCCGGCCCGGCCTGCGGTCCCAGTTCCTGCGGGTCGACCAGCAGCAGGATGCCGATGACGCCCAGCACGGCGAGCAGCAAGCCGGACAACGCCAGAATCGTGCGTCGCTCAATCTGCCGGCGGCTGCGGCTGGGCAGGCGGGGTGGCGGGGCCGCAGCCGGGGGCGTGTCGTTGGCCGTGCGCCGTCCGGGTGTAATGACCGGCGCAGGGCGACCGGCCGGCCGTTCCAGCGCCCGGCTGAACTGTTCGGCGCTTTCGAAGCGAGCGTCAGCCCGCAGTGTCATGGCCCGTGCAGCCACAATGGACAGGTACGGCTCCACGTTCGGGTTGACCTCGCGGGCGGGAACCAGATCGGCCAGCCCGCTTTCCCGGCTGAGCGCGTTGGCCGGGACCTGGCTCGTCAACAGCGTGTAGAGCGTCGCGCCGAGGCTGTAGATGTCGCTGGCCGATGTTACCTCGTTCTGGGCCTGCTGCTCCGGCGCGCCGTAGCCGGGCGCGGCGGGGCGAATGCCCAGGCCCGGCAGCCCGCTGTCGACCAGGAAGACGTCGCCGTCGGGCGTCACGCGAATGTTGGCAGGCTTGATGTCGAGATGGAGCTGCTTCTGGTCATGCAGATAGGCCAGGGGCAGGGCGGCCGCTTGCAGCCAGGGCACGATGAGATCGGACGAGAGCGGCCCGTACTGGTCGACCAACTCCTGCATGTTGATCCCGTCGATGTAACGGCTGACCAGGTATTGGCCCTCGCCTTCGACCGCGAAATGGTCGACGACAGCGGGCAGGCCGGGATGGTTCAGCGCCGCCAGGCGGCGCGCCTCGGCCCGGAACCGCTTCTGCACATCGACGGCCGTGTCGCGATACTCCTTGATGGCCACATCGATCTGGTCAACGGTGTCGCGGGCGCGGTAGGTGGCGCCATACGCTCCCTCCGCCAGGAGGCTGACGATCCGGTAGCGATTCTGCAGAAGCTCAGTCGGTAGGAGCGGCATGATGGCGGGTTGGGGCAGTTACCGGGAGATGTGGTGCTGGAAACGGTACAGCTGTACAGATGTCGACGACGTGCCCATGTCGACCTCAACGTAGGGCGCGGCCTCTTCGCTGACCATAAACGCCTCAAGCATCGCGTAGTCGCTGGGAACGATGGTGGCGCTGTCGTGAAGCGCCTCAATCTCGGCGCGGTCGAACCATTTCACCCGACCTTCGTCCTGTTCGGTCGCCTCTCCGCCGGTAACCTCCAGATCGCAGAGGAACAGGAGGAAGTGGGCGCCGAGTGCGCTCCGTTCCAGCGGAGCCACTCGCTCGCTGATGACGGCGCGCAGGGCGACGAACCCAGCGTCGAGACCGGTCTCTTCCTTCACTTCGCGCACGACAGCGTCCGACATCTGCTCGCCAAACTCCCACTTGCCGCCGACCAGCGCCCAATGGCCCGCGTACGGCTCGCCGTTGCGCCGGATGAGCAGGAAGCGATCGGCCGCATTGGGCGCGGATTCTCGCAGCAGGGCGACGACCGCCGGGGCCGGGTAGCGCTGCTGTCGCCAGCGGCGGTCGAGCGGCATGTCGTCGAGGGGGCCGGGGCTGCCGGCGCGGGAAGGGCTAAATGGGTTTTCGGCCATGATGCGTCTCGCTCAAGGTGCAGCCGGTGCTTGCTCCAGATTGCTGAAGTAGTCGAGCAGCAGGGCGTGGGCGAAGGTATAGCCGCCGCCCACCTTGCGCACCAGATTGCGTTCCGCAGCATAGTCCAAAAACTGGCTAATGTCCTGTGGCAGCGCCCCTTCCTCATGCAACATTGAGCGCAGCCGGCGGTGTTGGAGCGCCGCCAGCCCGCCAAACGCCAGCCAACTGCCGACGCCCAGATAGCCGGTGGCCCAGATGATCCAGGGTAGGGCGGGCGTCATTAAACCGTCTGTAACCGCTGTGTACAGGGCCGCAGCCGCCAGGCTGACGACGCCGACACTGCCCGCCATCAGGCCGCCGACCAGACGGCCGTTGCGCGCCGAACTGTCGACGCCCTGGCCGGGGAACGTCCGCAGGCGCATTTCGCTGCGCAACAGGGCGTTTTCAATCATCTGGCTGATGCCCGCAGCGATGGGCACGAGGACCAGCCAGGGTATGCCGCTGCCGCTGTCGAACAGGAAAGGGGGCAGGGCCAGCCCCAGCCCCGCCAGCACGCCCAACAGCAGGCCCAGCGCCGCCCAGGGCAGCGACCATGTCAGCGCCTCCACCGTTTCGATGCGGTCGAAGCGCAGGCGGGCGCGGGTCAGAAATCGGCCGGTGAGCAGCGGCAGCCCGGCCAGCCCCAGCCCGACCACCAACGCGATGATCTGCCCGGCCCAGCCGAAAGCCGCAAGCGCCGCCAGCGCCGCCAGCGCAGCCGGGATGGCCAGCAGGCCGAATGTCATCGTCTTCATGCGCCCGGCGAAGGCGGCCCGCTCTGCGGGCGGCAGCCAGGTGGGCTGCATATCTTCGAGAAAGAAGGTCGGTTTGTTGGCGGCCGTCATCTGGCGGGCCAGCCAGCTCAGCCAATGGATGGTGCTGGCCGGTTCGTAATAGTCGTCGCCGCTGCGGTAGCGGGCCATCCGTTCCGCGTAGGTGTCGAAGAGCAGCTTGCGGCCGCTTTCGCCCTGGGGTACGTTGGTTTGCAGGCCGTCGGGCGTCTGCTGGTAGGCCAGCGTCATCATGCTCAGCATCAGCGGCGTCTGGGCCAGATCGCGCAGCGTGGCATCGTTTTGCAGCGCCGTGCGCAACGTGGCCAGCCGTTGGCCACGCTGGGCCAGGTATTGATCGATCTGGTCGCTGGAGAGCGGCTGGAGCACGATCGCCTTGTCCAGATTGAGGCGCAGCGCCAGCGCCCGGTAATCCTGGCTGCGTGTCGTCACCAGCAGGGAGACACCGGGATGGGTGCGGCGGAACTCGTTGATGGCGGAGGCGCAGGTGGCCCGCAGCTCCGGCTCCACTTCGTCCAGGCCGTCGAGCAAGGGCACGAACTGGCCGTCGGTCACCCATGCTTCGCCCAGCTTGCGGGGCACTTCGTAGTTGTTGGCCAGTTGGTCGACCAGCCACGCTGCCAGCGGTTGGTCGTTGCTGAAACCCGCCAGGCTAAAGACTGACGGTATGGGCAGGGCTTCGTTCTCCTCTGCCTGGGCCAGCAGCGTCGTCACCAGCTCCAGCAGCATCGTTGTCTTGCCCGCGCCCGGTTCGCCCAGGATGAGCAGCTCGCCGCCTGCCGCTTCGAAGACGTCGCCGATCGAGGTGCCGACGGGCAGCAGGTAGTCGTACTCTTCCGACTGCTGCCAGCTGGGCTGTTCGCTGTTGGCCAGCGCGCTGGGGCGATAGGCGAAGCCGAGGTCGATAATGTCGCCGCCGTGGAGCGACTCCTCCAGCACGCCTTGCAGCCAGACAGAGCGCACCCGGCGCAGCATGACGTTTCGATTGTGGCGCTCCTGCTCGTTCACACTGGTTTTTCCTGGCTGATTCGTACTGTTGACGGCGGCCGACGGGCAAGATTATACAGCGTGATGGGCCGTTGGTATAATGGGCGTACCTTAAACTGTCGCTGCCGCTGCCGGCCTGACCCACGAGGAACCCAAATGACCACAACTCCCACCAAGTCCAAGCCTGCCCATCCGCTCTCCGCCGCGCTGTGGCGCATCTTTCGCCGCCCCGACCCGCCGCCGCTCTGGGCGGGCGGCGGCAATCTACCCTGGAACAACCCGGCCTTTTCCGAGCGGATGCTGCGCGAGCATCTGACCGACGACCACGGCGCGGCGTCGCGCAACTCGACCGAGCGCCAGCTGCAGCTCGACTGGCTGTGGGAGAAGCTGGCCCTGGAGCCAGGCGCGCGCGTGCTCGACATCACCTGCGGCCCCGGTCTCTATGCCGTGCCGCTGGCCGAGCGTGGCTGTCTGGTGACCGGCATCGACTTCGGCCCGGCAGCCATCAGCTACGCCAACCATCTGGCGTCCGTCGCCGGCGTCAGCGAGCGCTGTACCTTCATTGAGCAGGACGTCCGCACCTACGATCCGCCGCCCGCCAGCTTCGATGCCGCGCTGCTGCTCTACGGCCAGCTGGCCGTCTTCCCGCCGGAAGAAGCGGCCGACCTGCTGGCGGCGGCGGCGCGGGCGCTGCGGCCCGGCGGCCGTCTGGTTGTGGAGCTGCTCGACCAGTCGCGCGTAGACAAGTCGGACAGCACCTGGTGGTACACTGACGACAAGGGGCTGTGGGGAGAACGGCCGTATTTGCATCTGGGCGAGCGGCGCTGGGACTCCGCCAGCCAGACGTCGGCGGAACGATTCTACATCATCGACCTGGCCACCAATGAGATGGCGGAGGTGCTTCTGTGCGACCAGACGTATGCGGTGGAGACGATGGTGGAGATAATGCAGGCGGCTGGCTTCAGCAGCGTTGACATCTACCCGGCGTGGGGCGGGCTGCCGCTGTATGACGCGGCGGAGTGGGTGGCGTATGTGGCGGAAGTGTGATCCGCTCGACACCTTCGAGGTTTCAGAAAACCTCGGAGGTGTGCTGGGCCGCCACAGCTTGCCACCCCGCCAGAAACGGCTACCATTCTCCGGATGATTCGGCTCAACGGCGTGGTCCACCAATTCGGACTCAATCCTGTCCTGCGCGGCGTTAATCTGGACGTCGCCGAGGGCGAATTTGTGACGCTTGTCGGCCGCAACGGCGCGGGCAAGAGCACCCTGCTGCGGATCGTCTCCACGCTGCTGAGACCGACCGGGGGCGAGGTGACAGTCGGCGGCTGGCCTTTGCCGGCGCAGGCTGACCGGGTGCGCGAGCATATCGGCCTGGTCTCCCACCAGGCGCTGCTCTACCGGGACCTGACGGCCGCCGAGAATCTGGCCTTCTTCGCCGACATCTACGATCTGGACGATGCGGAAGAGCGAGTCTACAACGCGCTGCGCAAAGTGGGGCTGTTTGCCCGGCAGCGCGACCCGGTGGGCACGTTCTCACGGGGCATGGTCCAGCGCCTGACCATTGCCCGGGCCACGCTCCACGAGCCGGAAGTGCTGCTGCTGGATGAGCCGTACACCGGGCTGGACCAGGAGGCGAGCCGCCTGCTGGACAATCTGCTCCGCGAAGAGTCGAGCCGGGGCCGGACCATCCTGATGATCACCCACGATCTGGGGCACGGGCTGGGGCTGGCCGACCGGCTGGCCATTCTGCACCGGGGTCGCATCGCGCGGGAGGTCAGCCGCGACGAGATCAGCCCCGCCGCCATCTATGACATCTACGCCGACGTGACGGTCCAATGATAACGCCGCGCATCGAGCCAACACCGAAGCCGCGCTCACAGGAGCACGCACCACACGAATTATGCGCGAGTTCTTAGCGGCCGTCTGGTCCCTCGTTTGGAAAGACCTGCAGATCGAAGGCCGGACGCGCCAGATCGTCAGTGTGATGGTGATGTTCTCGCTGGTCACGGTTATCATGTTCAACTTCGCGGTGGGCGGCGACCTCGACGCGGCGCGCAGCGTTTCCACCGGGCTGTTCTGGGCCACCATTTTGCTGGCGGCGACGCTGGGACTGAACCGTTCGCTGGCCATTGACCGGGATGATCAGGTGTTCGAGACGCTGCTGATGGCTCCCATTCCGCGGAACGCCATCTACCTGGGTAAGGTGATCAGCGTCTCGCTGCTGGTGCTGCTGCTGGGGGCGGTGCTGGTGGTGCTGTTCACCGTCTTCTTCAACCAGCCGTTCTATCTGCCGCTGGTGCTGCTCGTGGTGTTCCTGGGGACAATCGGCTACATTGCCGCGGGCGTGCTGGTGACGTCGATGACGATCCAGACCCGGACCCGGGACGTGCTGCTGCCCGTTTTGCTGCTGCCGCTGTCGCTGCCGCTGGTGCTGCCGGCGGCCATCGCCACCTCCACGATCATCTCCGCGGCGCCGTTCGGCGGGGCGGAATGGGCGGAGATTCAGGGCCCCATTTTCCTGGTGATGGCGTATGATTTGTTGATGCTGGGCGCTGGTTTTCTGACCTATCGATTTGTGGTAGAGTCGTAGCCTGTAGCAGGCCCATATCGTGAGCAGGTGAATCGCGATAGTCAGTGCAGATGACGATTAAGCCAGTCGTCTTTTTTGAGTCTATTTGGCGACCGATTTAGCGAATCTAGTCACTATCGGGAGTATCCAACCTATGAATCAATCTTCCATCTCCAACCCCCGTCTCGACAAGGCGATCGTCATTATGAATATCGCCGCGGTAATCGCCGTGGTCGTAGCCGTGGGCAGCATTTTCTTCTATGCGCCTGTCGAAGTTCTGATGGGCAATGTCCAGCGTCTGTTCTACTTCCATGTCGGGTCGGCGTGGGTGGGCGCGCTGGCGTTTCTGGTCGCGCTCGTGGGCGGCGTCCTCTACCTGCGCACGAACAGCCGTCGCTGGGACAATATGTCGGTGGCGGCCATTGAGGTCGGGCTGGTTTTCCTGACCATGGCCATCATCGGTGGCGCGTTCTGGGGCAAACCGGCCTGGAATACGTGGTGGCTGTGGAGCCCGCGCCTGACGCTGGTGACGGTGGCCTGGCTGGTCTACGCCGCCTACTTCATGCTGCGCGGGGCCATCGAAGAAGACGGCAAGCGGGCGCGGTATGCGGCCGTCTACGCCATCGTCTCTTTCGTGACCATCATCCTGGCCTATGTCAGCGTGCGCGTTCTGCGGGACATCCATCCGGTTGTCTTCGGCGGCACGACGGAAGCGGCCGCTGGCGCGGCGGAGGGGCTGCAGGAGTTCAACGGCCTCGACTCGGCGCGGATGGGCGTCACGTTGATGATCAACGTCATCGCCTTCTCCGTTCTGGGCGTGGCGTGGATGCTGGTCCGCATTCGCCTGCAAAACCTGATGGACCATTCGGATGTGCTGAAGATGCGCGTCGCCGGTCATTTGGGCGGCAGCCCGGCCTACGGCCCGGCGCTCGCCTCTGGCCTCGCTCTGCTGCTGGCCCAGCCGATGGACCCCAACGGCTTTAACATCTACCTGATTGGCGGCTATGCCTTCATGTCGTCCATCGCCCTTATCTACGTTCTTTCACTGGCCATTCGGCAGCGCAATGTCCAGAAAGACATCACGTTGATGAGCCAACTATTACGGGAAGATAACAAGTAGCGCGGATCGTAGGCTGCGTTACGTTTTTGTGGGATAAATCAGGGCAGGCTAGCGGGCAGAACCGGAATTCTCCGGGACGCCGGCCGGCCCGCTCTGATTTTTCATTAAGACACAAGTAAGGAGCCGGTCATTGGGCCCGTCTGAACTGGTATCATGAGAGGCACGGCCCAAGCAACTGGAGACAAACGATGTCAGAACTGAAGCTACCTGCCCCCCTGCGGAATATGTCCACCGGACGCATCCTGCTGCTAATTGTGGGTGTGCTCCTGATTGCGTTCCTCGTCCTGGGTACGGTTAATCAATCGGCGCTGCCGGACGACTTTGGCTTCGGCGTGCAGCAGCAGCCGTTCACGACGCTGGCCCTGCTGGCGTTTCTCGGTGGTCTGCTCAGCTTCGCCTCTCCGTGTACGCTGCCCGTTCTGACTGCTTACTTTGCCTTCGCCTTTTCCAGCGACCGCTCCAAGATCGCCACCAATACGGTGGCGTTCATGTTGGGGCTGGCCACGACGTTCAGCCTGTTTGGTGCGGTTGGTTTCGCGCTGGGGCGGGTGCTTTTGCAGAGCCAGCAGCTGATCATGCTGGTGGGTGGCGCGGCCATTCTGATCTTTGGCGTGATGAGTCTGTTGGGGCAGGGCTTCACCGGCGCGTCCACCTTCAGTAATCAGGAAGTGCGCGGCACCGGTGTCGGCGGCTCGTATCTGTTCGGCCTGACTTTCGCAGTCGGCTGGTCGAGCTGTGTTGGCCCCATTCTGGGCACGATGTTGACGCTGGCGGCGCAGACGTCGTCGGTCTGGAGCGGCATGATGCTGCTGTTCATCTACACCCTCGGCCTCGGCCTGCCGCTCATTTTGGTCTCGACTTTCTTCGGTCGCATGGACCGGCAGAGTCTCTTCTGGCGGGCACTGCGTGGCAAGGGTTGGGACTGGGACACGACGATCTTCATCGTCGCCCTGGTCTGGGTGCTGGCCTTCTGGCGCATTATCGTGGCCTTCCTGGAGTACGGCATCCAGAACTTCGACTTCATGGCCGGGCTAACATTCTCTCCGGTTCTGAGCTGGGGCATTCTGGCCTTGTTGGTGGTTGGTGCGGTTTTGTGGACGGTGACCAGCTCCGACGAGCGGCGCGTGACCATCCATTTGCACACGACCCAGCTGGTCAGCGGCGCCATGTTCATCTTGCTTGGTGTGCTGATGCTGGAGACGCAGATGGGGTTGATTAACGGGGCGCTGGCGAACTGGTCGGCCGTCGTCGATGAGCAGACCATCCGCTTGCAGGATTGGCTGCTGACCAACTTCAGCAACTAGATTAATCACGAGCATTCGGGTGCGCCGTGCTGGCGCACGCCTTCCCCTGGCGGCTTCCAAGGGATCATCTATGTCAACTCAAGAACAACCTGAATCAGGCCCGCAGCGGCTGACTGTCTGGCTGGTGATTGGCGCCGTCGCGCTGCTGGCGCTGGCGGCCGTCTTCGTGCTCGGCAGCATGGGTCTCTTTGGCAGCGCCGCCGACACAGGGGCTGGCGAACTGACCCAGCTGGACCCGTTCGCCGCCGAGAGCGGCGAGACGGCCGCCGAAAGCGCCGGCAGCGGCGCACTGCCGGAACCGGGCGACATCGCCCCCGGCTTCACGCTGACCGACATTGACGGCAACGAGGTGACGCTGGCGGCGTTCCAGGGGCGCCCCGTGATGCTCAACTTCTGGGCCACCTGGTGCGCCCCTTGCCGCCTGGAGATGCCGGAGATGGAGCAGGCGCAGCAGGATTACGCAGCCGACGGTCTGGCGATCCTGGCCATTAATCAGGAAGAGCCGGTCGAACGCGTGGCGGCTTTCATGGACGAGTTGGGCCTGACGTTCACTGCGCCGCTGGACGTCGATGGCGATGTGGCCGCGACGTACGGCGCGTTCTTCTTGCCCTCGTCAGTGTTCATCAACGGCGAAGGGGAGATCACAGCGTTTCATCGTGGTATCATTGCCCGGTCGCAAATTGACGGCTATCTGGCCGAGACAATTTCGAACTAACGCCTCATGATTTTTGACCGCATCCTCTACACCTTTGCCCGACGCTGGCTGCTGTTTGCCAATCTGCTGGTCGGCATCTATGTCGGCCTGCCGCTGCTGGCGCCGGTGCTGATGCAAGCAGGCCTGACCACGCCGGCGCGTGGCATCTACACCATCTACAGTCCGTTCTGCCACCAGATGGCGTCGCGCTCCTTCTTTCTGTTTGGCGAGCAGGTCGCCTACCCGCGCGAACTGGCCGGGAGCGAACTGACGCCTATCGAGGCGTACATGCCCTCCGTGCCGGAGTTTGCGGAGGCATCGGCCGACCCCAGCAAATGGGAAACGTTTCTGCTGCCCGCCCGCGAGTTCGTGGGCAACGAGCAGATGGGCTACAAGATGGCGCTGTGTGAGCGAGATATGGGCATCTACATGGCGGTCTTCGTGACCGGCTTACTCTACGGTCTGTTCAGGCGGCGCTTCACAATCAAGCCCATGCCGTTCTGGCTGTTCCTGCTCATCGGTTTGCTGCCCATTGCCCTCGACGGCTTTAGCCAACTGTTCAGCCAGTTCTTTGTGGGGCTGAATCTGGAGGCTTTGTCGCAGTTGATTCCGCTGCGGGAGAGTCCCCCGTTCTTGCGCACCATCACCGGTGTTCTGTTCGGCTTCAGCCTCGTCTGGCTGGTCTATCCGCGCCTCGATGAGCAGATGGGCGTGATTGCCGACGACCAGGCCCGCAAGCTGACGGCGGCCGAAGCGGCCGACACATCGGCCCCGGCCTAGACCCGCGCCTCTCCCAACAACTTACAGGAACGTTACATCCTCCTGCAACCGCTTGTCGGAGGGCGTTGGCCGTTATAATGGGGCTTGCGACGTTAACCGCCCGGACAATGAGGGAACAAGCTGATGAAACGACCAAACTATCTGTGGGGGGCGCTGGTGGGTGGCCTGCTGACGGCGCCGCTGATTGCTCTGCTCTACCTCGGCAACCAGATGTTCAGCCTGCCGTTCCTGCCGTTTGACCTCTTCGACTGGATTACTCGCGTTTTGCCGGGGCCGATGGTCACGTTCGGCATCGACCTGATGATCGACAGTATGCTGCTGCTGGGTCTGGATGTGGCCGACGTCGCCAAGACGGCCGAACAGATCAGCGCCGTGCTCATCTTCCTGACCATCGGTGCGGTGACCGGGGCGATCTTTTTCGCATTCCTGCGCTGGCGCGAGATTGAGCCCGATACATTTGGTGGGTTGGTCATGGGCGCGCTGTTCGGCTTTCCGCTCATGGCGATCAGTCTGGCGATCAACCAGTCGAACGTCGCCTCACTCTACCAGATCGTCTGGCTGGGTTTCCTGTTTGCGCTGTGGGGACTGGGGTTGGCCTGGGCCTACCGGCGCTTGTCGGTCCCGCTGCCAACCATCACCACGACGGCCGATGGCGAGGCGGCGCTGGCGGTCGAAGGCGTCGACCGGCGGCAGTTCCTGGTGCGCTTTGGGGCGACGTCGGCCCTGGTCACTGTCGCCGGGGCGGGAGTTGCCGCTGTGCTGGCCCGACAAGAAGCGGCCGATGCGACGGCCGCGCTCGATGACACGATGGCCCACCAGAGTGACAGCACCGCCGGCCCTGTCTTCCCCAACGCCAACGACCCGGTCTCGCCCGCGCCGGGCACGCGCCCAGAGTACACGCCGGTGAAGGACCATTACAAAGTGTTCCTGCGCGCCGAGCCGACCGTCATTCCCGCCGAGGGGTACGTGCTGCCCATCACCGGGTTGGTGGCCAATCCGCTGATGCTGACGCTCGACGAAATCTACAATGGCTATGAGTCGTTCGACCAGTACGTGACGCTGAGCTGCATCTCCGGCCGCATCGGTACCAGCCTGATCTCCACCACACAGTGGACAGGCATCAGCTTGCAGGACATTCTGGCTGACGTTGAGCCGCTGCCGGAGGCGCGCTTCCTCAATATCGTCAGCGGTGACGGCTTCCACGAGACGATTCCGCTGGATCTCATCGCATCTGACCGGCGCATCATGCTCTGCCACAGTTGGGATGGCAACATCCTGCCGGTCGACCACGGCTTTCCGCTGCGCGTCTGGATTCCCGACCGCTTCGGCATGAAGCAGCCGAAGTGGATTGAGAGCATGGAGCTGATGGCCGAGTATGAGCCGGGCTACTGGGTGGAACGGCGCTGGGACGAAGTGGCCCAGGTGCGGACGACGTCGGTCATCGACACGGTGGCCATCGACGCTGCGTACGACAACGCGGGCCAGATGGTCATCCCCGTGGGCGGCATCGCCTGGTCGGGCGACCGGGGCATCGGCAAGGTGGAAGTCAGTGTCGACGATGGTCCCTGGGAAGAGGCGCAGCTGCGCGCGCCACTGTCCGAAACAACGTGGGTCATCTGGCGCTACGATTGGCCCTATGCCGCGGGCGATCATACCTTCCGCGTGCGCTGTGAGACGGCCGACGGCAACCCCCAGATCGAGCGGGAGATGCAGGCCCGCCCCAGCGGCGCGACGGGCATCCACAGCGTCGAGGCAGACGTACCGGCGGCTTAACTTAGGAGGCGCGAGCCTCTGTCACTATACAGTGCAAACCGCATTGCTAATCGGGGTTGCTTCAGGTCGAAGAATAGGGCAAAGTCGGTGAATGGCTACCAACACCCTGTCCCTGTACAAGACCTATCACCTGGACCGCGGCGACGAGCGGGAAGGACTGTTCACCGTTCTCCACGATCGCTACGGCATCGAGCGAGCGCTCTATCCCGGTTGCTTCGTCCATGTCACGCCGTCGTTTGTCATCCCCGAGGTTTGCTATGTGGACACCGAAAAGCGGGCCGACCGCTTCTTCGCCGCGCCGGAGACGGCCGCCTTGGTGGAGCGCCGCAAGCAGTATCCCCGGCCCGCCGTCTATCGCTTTCACCACCAGGATTACCGCGAGCCGATCCCGGAGCCGGACGAAGCGTTTGACCTGCTGATCTCCCAATACGCGGGTTTCATCTCCCAGCACGCCTGGACGCATCTGAAGGTCGGCGGTTGGCTGGTGGCCAACAACAGCCACGGGGATGCGGGAATGGCCTATCTCGACGACCGCTACGCATTCGTGGCCGCCGTCGACAAGCGCGGCGATCGGTACCGGCTCGTCGAGACGGACCTTGATACCTTCTTCGTTCCCAAGAAGGCGCTCGACATCACGCCGGCCTATCAAGAGGAGTTGGGGCGGGGAATCGGGTACAAGAAGTCGGCCGCTGTGTACGTGTTTCAGCGGGTGCAGTAGCGAGCAGGCTTCAGGCGGCAGCGGACGGCACGTCCCGCAGGGCCACAGAGCCGGACACGTCCAGGAAGCAGAGCAGCAGCCGGGCCCGGTGGCCAAGCAGCTGCTCGACGGCCGTCCCATACCCTTGAATCTGCTGGTCATAGCCTTCTCGGCGCATGACGGCCGTTACCCCTGCCGGTTCCTTGATCGTGTCGGTTTTGAAGTCGACGATCGTCCAGCGGCCGTCGTGCTGGTAGAGCGCGTCGATATAGCGGGTGTCAGGCTGCCCGTTGACCAGCACACTCACGGGCAGCTCGTGGCGACGAAGCTCTGCGCCGTCCATCTCCCGGTAGAGCGCGTGTTGTTGGAAGCGGCGCAGCAAGGTGGTGGCCCGGCGTGTGGCGTCGTTCACCTGCCGTTGGTCATCCAGACCGTACAATCGGGCCCGGGTTGCGCACCATGCGGCGAACCCGCCATCCGGGAAGCGCCAGAGAGAAAGCGCCATGTGGACCAGATTGCCGACTAGCCAGGCGGGAGCGTGGGGACGACTCGCCGTCGGGATGATTTGCCAGACGCGATCCGGTGTCCTCTCTTTGTCCTCCACCGGGTCTTCCATGATCGAGCGCAGCAGCGGGAAAGGCGGCGTAACATCCTCAACGGTCTCCGGGCCTGTCGCCGGCTCGTCGCCGCTGACGAGGGGCGCATGGTTCGGTTCGTAAACGCTCATCCTCATCGTTGTCGAGGCGACGGTGACATCGGCGTGATGGACAGCCGCTCCTTCCGGATCGCAGCCGTCGGGCCATTCGCTGCTGAGGGCGAAATGTTCGTCCATCTGTTTTAGCCAGCCGCCACTGCCGATGCTGCCGCTGTTGAGCTTCAGATGACCATTGAAAATGACCATCTGTTGGGCGCGGGTGATGGCCACGTACAGCATGCGATCGCTTTCGGCCTTTTCCTGTTCTCTGTTCTGTGTGGCTGCCAGCTGGTAGATAAGCGCTCGTTGTTCGTCCGCCCCTTTGGCCGGCAGCAGCAGTCCCAGATCCATGTCCACCAGTTCGTCGCTGCGTGCAGTGGACTGGCGACTTGCATCGCCCAGCACGACAACCGGAAACTCCAACCCTTTCGCGGCGTGGATGCTCATGATCTGCACGGCGCCGCCGGACGTCGCCCGTGCCTCGCCTTCGCGGCTGCCGCTGTCGCGCAGCGCCCGGGCATATTCCAGGAAGCGGTTGGTGCTGACCAGCCCGCTGTTGTGGACGTCGCTGAGCAGCTTGCTGACGTTGCGCAAGGCGCGTGGCTGCCCGGCCAGGCGCAGGATCGCCCGGTACTGGGTGCGGTCGAGGAACTGGGCCAGGATGTTGGCCACGCTGGTCCGCCCGGTCTGCTGGTTGAGGTCGGCGATGAGCGCGACGGCCGCCGCGAACCGCTCCGCTTCCGGGTCGGCCTCACCCGCGCCGGCCAACAGCGCCGCCCAGAGCGTTTGGCCCTTCGGCCGCCGGCGTACCAGCCGGTAGAGCGCCGCATCGGACAGGCCCGCCGCCGGCGCGCGGAGCAGCCCCGCCAGGGCGAGATCGTCGTGGGGATCGGCAATCGCTTGCAAGGCGTTGAGCAGGTCGCGAATCTCAGGTCGTTCGTAGAACCCTTTGCCTGCCACCGTCAGGTATGGAATTCCGGCCTTGTCGAGGGCGTCTTCGTAAACGGCGAAGGAGCCGGAGGCGCGGCAAAGAATGGCTATGTCGCCGTAGTGCAGGGTGCTGCGCCGGGTGAGTGCGGCCAGTTCGGCGGCCAGCACCCTGGCTGCCAGCGGCAAAGCGTCCGCCTTGCGTTTGCCCAGCGCCAGCTGCAGGCTGATGAACGGCGTCGTCAGGCCTGTTGTCACCTCATGCCCGCCCGGCCGCAGAGGCACAAACGGCGCCACCCACGCCGGTTGCTCTGCTTCTTCATCGCCCATCAACGGCCGCAGCAGGTCGTTCATGCCGGTCAGCAGTTGTTCGTGGGCGCGGTAGGAGGTGTCCAGATCGACCAGTTCGCCGCCGTTCCTTCTGATGCGAGCTTTCTCATCGTTGAAGACGGTTACATCAGCCTCGCGAAAGCGGTAGATCGACTGCTTGGCGTCGCCGACGATGAACAGCCGTCCTGGCTCCGGGCAAAGCAGGTGGACGAGGCGCAGCTGGCGGGCGTTAGTGTCCTGGAACTCATCCACCAGCAGCGCCCGAATTTGCGCCTGCCAGTAGGCGGCCACGGCCGGATGCTGCTCCAGCAGTTCGATGACACGCGCTTCCAGGTCGCTGAAGTCGAGCGCCGCCTGTTCTGCCTTGTAGCGGTCATAGCTATCCATGGCGACGGCCAACAGCTCGTACAGGGCGGGCATGGCGTTGGCGAGGGCGGCGTCCTGGTCGTTGAGATTGCCGGAAGCCAGCTGAAGATGCTCCTCCCACTTCTGCCGCAGCATCCTGAGAACCGCTCCGACCTCTTTCTTTTCCTCTTTGCCCGCCGGCCAGCATGAGGCGCTGCCGCCGCGCAGGTCGATTCCACCCAGCGCAGTCAGGTTACGCAGCTGTCCCGCTGTCGTTTCCGTGTGCAGGCTGTTAAATGCCTCGCGCGCCAACAGAACCTGCGACCCCAGACGGTCTTCGTGGTCAAGCGGCGTATGCTCGCGCAGCGCCCGGCGAGCGGCCGTCAACTCCGGGTCGACCAGAAAGCGGTCGATCGCTTCCTGGCGCAGTCCGTTCAGGGCGCGCTGCCAATGGGCGAGAATATCGTCCGGGGGAATGGCGGCCGTCACGTCGCCCACGGCCAAACGTTTCTTCAAGAGCCGGGTGAGATAGGTCTGTAGATCCCTCTCGCCCACCAGCGCCAGCAGGGGCATGACGCTGGGCCGGATCACTGCCTCAGCCAGTGCCGCCTCCACCGCGTCTTGCAGGGCGATGGTGCTCTGAATTTCATCCAGCACATCGAAGCGCGGATCGATGCGGGCTTCGGCCGGGTGGGCGCGCAGGAGCTCGGCGCAGAAGGTGTGGATGGTGCCGATGCGAGCGGCGTCGAGTTCGTTGTAGATCACTTGCCAGCGATCTGCCTCTGATGGGTCCAGGCCGTCGCTGCGCAGATAGCGACCGATCTCTCGCCGGATGCGATTGCGCATTTCGCGGGCTGCCTTCCGCGTGAACGTCATGGCGACAATGCCCCGCAGCGGCAGACCGTCGTCGAGCAGCGACAGGTATCGGGCCACCAGCGTGAGCGTCTTGCCCGTACCCGCCCCGGCGGTGACGGCCACATCGCGTCCGCGAGTGAGGGCGGCGGCCTGCTGCTCCGGGCTTAGGTTGAAATCGTTGATGATAGGTGGCTGTGGAGGCATGGGGCGTTGACTCACCAACTCTTCGGCGCGTAGTGCCAGCAGAATGCGGCCGCCGGGCAGTAGGCAGGGCAGCCATTGTCGGGCGGCTCCGGCTTGAAGGCGCCGCGTCGAATCTCTCGTATCGCGTCCCGCGCAAACTCCAGCGCTGTTGGAATCGCGTCATCTATTTGCCCGGCCAACTGGAACCCGCTCTTCTCTGGTGTCGTGAAGTGCCAGTAGAAGCCATCGGCCACTGGCCCCAGCTTCAGCGCCTTCTCGGCCGCCAGGGCGTAGAGCGGCAGTTGGAGCTTCTTGCCTTGCTGGAACGCCGCCTTGCTAAACGCCCCCTTGCCGCCCAGCTTGTAGTCGATGATACGCACCCGACCCTCTGCGTCACGGTCCACCCGGTCAATGAGTCCGCGCATCAGAAGCTGCTCATCCCCTTCACCCAGCACCAGAGGCGGCGTGCCGCCAATGCCGAACGCCGCTTCTGCTTGCAGAAAACGGAAGTCGCTCTCTTGGTCGAGCTCGACAATGGAGCGGACGACGTTGGCTATGATCTCGGCTTTCGTTTGCGACCACCATGGCGTCTCGCGGAAGCCCTCTTCTTCAGGCGCGGCATCCAGAAGAGGATCGGCGATCGTGCGCACAAACGCTTCCAGCCCCGCCTCGTCCGTGTCTGGAATGCCATGCCGGTACACCTTCTCGAAAATGGCGTGGTAGAGATGGCCCAATTGGCGGGTGTCCAGCCCCTCTGTTGGGTCCGGGCGCGGCGTCAGCTCCAGAACACGGCCGACGTAGAAGTAGTGAGGACAGGTCTGGTACGCTTCCAGACGGCTGGGGCTCCAGACATAGTTGGGACCGTAGGCGGCGGCGAGATCGGCCGCTTCTGCCTGGATATCGCCATCCCAAGGGCTGGGATCTTTTCTCGGCCGCGCCTGCCAGATCCTGGCCGCGTTTTCAATCTGGGGCCAGATGCCTGGCTGCCCTTCGTTGGCGTGCCTGGTGATGGTGGGCTGGCGGGTGGCGCATTGCCACAGCTCGGCCCATGATGCGGCCGCAGCCGGAGCCGGCATATGCTCGGCGGCCAACGTCTGGACCGTCGACCCCAGCAGCCGCTTCACTTCATCCCAATAAGGCGACGCCACCCAATCCGCGCCGTTGTCGGCCAGCATGGATCGCGTCAGCAGCAAAGCGCTGCGGGCGCGGGTGACGCCATCGTAAAACAGTTCGCGTTCGCTGCTGAGTGTCGACGGCTGGAGCGGGAACGAGGCCGACGTGATCAGCAGCTCCCGGTCAGCATCGCGCAGGAACGGATCTTCGCTGAGGGTCGCCGGGAAGGAGCCCTCTCCCAGACCAAGGATGGCAACGGCGTCGAAACTCAGACCGCGTGCGTAGATGACGTTGGCGGCGGGAATGGTCGGTTGGTTGGCGGGCGGTTGCTCGATGACGTGGGCCGACTGGACAGCCGCCAACAGCTCGCGGAAGAATCGCTTGTAGCTGACTGGCTCGGCCGGCTGGAACGCCTCTTCGGCCGCCACCATCCCGCGCAGAACCTCTTTCAGCTGGCGCAAGGCGGCCACGTCGGCAGTGGCAGTGGCTGCGGTTTGGCGTGCCTGGGAGACGAGGTTCAGCGACAGCCAGTCTGCCTCCTCCGGGCCGGCCAGCGGGTCCGGCCCCATTAGCTGTTCCAGCCAGCGGACATACTCCTTCATCGTGCTCGTTTCGGCGGGCGGCCCGGTCAGGGCCACAAATGTGTCGAACATCTGGCGTAGGGTCGCGGCGACGGCTGGAGCAGGCGTCAGCAGGAAGGAGTCGTCTTCGCCTGTCTCCTCTTCGTCGCTGCGCTCTCTGGCCCAGGCCACCTCGGCCGCGCGAAAGGCGGCCTGCCATTGCGCGTTGCCCCGAATGACGCGGAACTGCCGGGCGAGGAAGTCGAGCCGGTCGGCGTCACCCGGCCCAATGAGCGGCGTTTGGTCTCCCCAGTTGAAGTAGGGGGAGCGCCAGATGGCGACGACTTCGCGCCGGGGCAGCGCGGCCTGCCCGCTGTCGTCGGGCACGTGCAGCAGCAGCAGCTCCATGAGGGCGTCGACGGCCGGATTCTGGGCCAGCGGCACGCCATCTACCAGATGGACCGGCATGCCGAACTCGGCCGCAATCTGCCGGATGAACGGTTGGTAAGGCGTCAGGTCGCGGGCCAGCAGCGCCACATCCGCAGGGGAGACGCCCTGCTCAATGAGTTGCTGCTTCAGCCAGCGGAGCGCGGCGCGGACTTCGGCCGCAGGGTCGGGCGCTTCCACCAGGGTCACGCGGGGATCGGTCGCTGTCGGGGCCGGCGGTGCGGCTTGCCCGGCGCGGGCAAAGAGCGTCCGGGAGAGGTGGGCCAGCGCGAGATTGGCCGCGGCCGGCGGCGTGGCGGGCAGTGGGACGGCCGTCTGGCCAACTGCTTGTTCGACAGCGCGACGGGTCGTGGCGTACCGGGTGAAATCGACCTGCTCTGCCTGCGGAAGCGTGACAATCATGTGATCGATCCGGGTCGCCAGGGTGTGGAGCAGCGCTAGCTGAATCGATGTAAAGTCATCGAACCCATCGACAATGAGCAAATGCCACTGGCAGCAGGCTGCAGGGGCAGTCTCCGTCAGCGCCTCGACGGCCAGCCAACCCAGTCCTGCCCGGTCGGCCTCGTCCCGCTCCTGCAGCAGGTACTGGTAAGCGCTGTACAGCCCGGCCAACTCCATCAGGCGCGGCTCATTGCCCATATGCACGCCCGCCTTGTGGAACGCTTCCGGGTCGATCTGCCCGGCTTTCAGCTCCTGAATCAACGTGCGAATGATACTGACAAACCCTGCCTTTTCGCGCAGGGCGTCATAATGCTCCAGCTCAGCCGACTCGATCAGGATGCGCAGCAACTGCTGCTGGACGGGCTGGAACACCTCGGTATAGGTCACTCCTGCCCTGTCGAGACAGACGGTCACCAGTTCGTCGTAGGTCATGACGTGCACGCCGATGGCGCCACCCGCCTCGGCCAGCCGCCGTCGCCAGGCGGTCGCTTGCTGGCGTGTGGGCACGACAACACGCACCTCGTGCTGCAGACCGGCGGCCGTCTGGCGGGCCAGGTCGATGCAGTAGGCGGTCTTGCCTGCGGCGGCGGGAGCGGTGTAGATCGAGACAGTCATGTTGGCGCGTCCCCATTGTAGCGCGAAAGTCGCCCCAATATGTAAACACAAGGCAGGATGGTCTCACCACCCGCGGGCGGGATGACCGTGCAAATAGTGGCGATTCGACGCGCTTCATGACAAAATGGGCGGGATGGTCAATAATCCATTGCCCATGCAAACGATTGACAGTATCTGCCCTACCAATCTATTTGAGTACAGATGGCAGTAGACCAGGCTATGGCTTCTGAGAACCGCCCCACCGGCACGATCACCTTCCTGTTTACCGACATCGAAGGCAGCACGCGTCTCTGGCAGGCGCAGCCCCAGGCGATGGAGCAAGCGCTGCGCCAGCATGACCAGATCATGCGCGAGCAAATCGCGGCCAATCAGGGGTACATCTTCAAGACCGTGGGAGATGCGTTCCTCGCTGCTTTCCAGACCGCAGACTTGGCCGTTGTCGCGGCCGTTGAGATTCAGCGCGCACTAAACGCCGCCATCTGGCCGGACGGCATCGACGCTATCGGCGTGCGCATGGCGCTGCACAGCGGGTCGGCCGACGAGCGAGACGACGATTACTTTGGTCCGACCCTCAACAGTGTGGCGCGTCTGTTGTCGGCCGGCCACGGTGGCCAGGTCCTGGTGTCGACGGTGACCGCCGGTTTGACGCGCGACTTTCTGCCGGCTGGCGTCTCGCTGCGCAGCATGGGGACCCACCGGCTGAAAGACCATGCCGAGGCGGAGGAGCTCCATCAGCTGGTCATGGTCGATCTGCCGCACAGCTTCCCGCCGCTGCGCACGACCGAGGCCAGCCGCTATCATCTGCCACAGCCGGCCACGACCTTGATCGGCCGCCGGCAAGAGGTGGAAGAGGTCGTCACGATGCTGCGCGAGCCGGGGAACCGGCTGGTCACCCTGACCGGTGTTGGCGGCACGGGCAAAACCCGGCTGGGGCTGCAGGTTGCCGCGACCGTCGCCGACGAGTATGAGCACGGCGTCCACTTCATTGATCTGTCTCTGGTTGCGGACGCATCGGGTGTTCCACGGGCGATCATCTCCGCGCTGGGATTGATCGATCGGGGTCAGGACGATCCCGCCGAGCTGCTCAGCCAGTTCCTGTCGCAGCGTACGATGCTGTTGGTGCTGGACAACTTCGAGCAAGTGGTGGATGCGGCGCCGGTCGTGGCCCGGCTGATGGCCGGCTCGCGTCATGTGCAGTTCCTCATTACCAGCCGTGCGCCGCTTCAGATAAGTGGCGAGTATGAGTTTGCTGTTCCTCCCCTTGGCTTACCTCGCCTGCAGAACGGGAAGTCACCAGATGAGCTGCTTGAGTATGAAGCGGTCGCCCTGTTTGTGGATCGGGCCCAGGCAGTGCGCCACGACTTTCGAATTGACGCGAGTAACGCCCTGGACATCGTGCAGATCTGCCGGCGACTGGACGGCTTGCCGCTGGCTATTGAGCTGGCGGCCGCCCGCGTTCGCCTCTTCCCCCCGAAGGCGCTCCTGGGTCGATTGGACAACCGTCTGAAAGCCCTGAGTGGTGGGCTGCGCGACCTGCCGGAGCGACAGCGAACGCTGCGGGGGGCGATCGATTGGAGCTACGACCTTCTGGATCCCGGCGAGCAGCAGTTGTTCTGGCGGCTGGCGGTTTTCAGCGGCGGGTGGAGCATCGAAGCGGCCGAAGATATTTGTGGTCCTGGTCTGTCGCTGGACGTCATCGATGGGCTGGAGTCGCTGCTGAACAAGAGCCTGGTGCGCCGCGCCGACAAATCGGCCGACTTGCCCCGCTTCACCATGTTGGAGACGATTGGCGAGTACGCTAGGTTGCGTCTTGAGGAAAAGGGAGAGGCGGAAGCTTTGCGCGCGCGTCATGCTGCCTACTTCGCAGACCTGGCAAAGGAAGGCGGCGATAAATTGCGCGGGCGCGACCAACTCTATTGGTTGGACCGGCTGGATGAGGAGATGGAAAACCTGCGTGCGGCGATCTCCTACTATCTCGGTGGGGCCGATATAGGGCGGGGGATGGCCATGACAGCCGACCTGCGTGACTTCTGGCTTTATGGCAGTAAGCACGTTGAAGGCGAAGACACGTTGCGCCGGGCCGCGACATTTCTGCCGGCGGCAACGGAGGCTGTACAAGCTGATGTTCTGGCGGCACTGGGCATCATTCTGATACACCGACAGAAGATCGATGAAGCGCTGGCTGTGTTGGCCCAGGCAACCGCGCTTGCAGACAGCATCGGAGATCGGCGTCGCGCCGCGTGGGCCTCCTTGTGGGGGTTGGCAGGTTTTGTCCGAGGCACCACGCCCCAACAATTGAACCAGGCGCGGGCCCACGTGGAAATCTTGCGAGAGTCAGGCGATGCCACCGGTGTGGTGCAGGGTCTCAACATCATCGGGGAAATTCTGCGCCTGTCCGGCGATTTTGATGCGGCTGAAGCAGCTTACGAGGAGTTGATACCCATTGCCGAGGCGATTGGCGACTATCGACGAGTCGTCATGCAGTATGCCAACCTGGCCACAATCGCCTACGAACGTCGTCAGCCCGACAAGATCATCCACAATGTGCGGCAAGGGTTGTCGTTGGCGATGCAGTACCGTGTGGATGAGGTGGCTGCTTTCATGCTCAAGCAACTTGCAGCCGTGGCCAGTTGGCACAATCATGTTGACACCGCCATAATCCTGCTGGAGGCGGCCAATGGGTGGTATGAAAGCCACCTTATTGCCCCGCAGCCGACCGATGCCAGCGCCGAAGAAGCGATGAGGCAGGAGATTGTGGATCTTGCTGGAGAAGCGCTCTACGATGCTGTCCGGCAGCAAGGTCGGTCTCTGTCGCTGCCAGAAGCCATTGCCCTGGCGGAAGAAGAAATGAGTGCGCTGGAGGCGATTCTGGCGGTTGACGAGTCGTTGGACAGCTGATCGATGACGGATCTCGTACGCTCTCATGCAGCACGCGACGATGTCGAGCGGCTGCGGGCCGACCTGCGGGCCGCCCAGCAGGAACTTGTCCAGGCGGAAGCAGAGCTGGCGGAAGAGCAGGCGGCCGTCAATGCCTTTCGCATGCACAGCCGCCTGATGCTCGACGACCTGGTCGACCGCATCTACGAGCTGCTGTCGGAGAAGCAGATGGTGTTGACCCGGCTGCAGCTGCTGCGCCAGGCGGAGATGGAAGCGGCCGAAGAAGAAGACCCGCTCGGCCCCACGCCCGATGATCCGGAGCCGTATGACCCGGAGGCCGACCCGGCGCTTGCCGGGGGGCTGATGCCCACGCCCGTGCCGAAGGACAAGGCGGCTGAACGCCGTCTATATCGCGAGTTGGCCCGCCGCTTCCACCCCGATCTGGCCGAGTCGGCGGCCGAGCTGGCCTATCGCACGTCGATGATGGCGGCCGTCAATAGCGCCTACACCGCCGGGGATGTGCATACGCTCTATGACATCGCCGGCGAGCTGCAGCCAGACGAGATCGCCCGCATCGACTCGTTTGAGACAGTGGAAGTGCGGCGGCTCTACCGGCGCATCGTTCAGTGCCGCCGCCGCCGGCGTAAGGTTCAGCAGCAGCAGCAGGTGCTGCGCCAGGAGAACACTACCCGCCTGTGGCGCAAGGCGCGAGAACTGGAAGGCGCGGACGAGAACTGGTGGACGGCCGTCCGGGTCGACCTCGAAGCGGCGCGCGACCGGCTGCAAAGCGACGTCGACGCGCTCCAGGCCGAGCTGGCGCTGCTGGAGCCGGACGAGGACGACGTGGCTGAGAACGGGGCCTAGATTTCGTAGTCGTAATGGATCAGGTAGCGTAGATACGGCTCGCCCTGCCAGAACTCGATCCCCACGGCCCACATCCCCCAATTGAAGTCATTATCGCCGGGGCTGGCCGGTCGGTAGACGCTGTAGAAGTGGACCGGGCTGTAACCATCCGGCAGCATCAGCAAACCGGCTGTCGGCCCGGATAGGAAGTCGTCGCACGCCAACTCCCGTGCCTCGACCAGATCGCGCTCCAGCAAGGGGAGGATGATCTCGCTGAATGAGCCTTCGATCGGTTGTCCGCTGCCGTCTTGCCTGCCCCAGTTGGCGCCTGTCGGATCGTCAAAGATGGTGTTCACGCTGGCGCCATTGAAGATGACGGGTGGGTTCCACCAGTCGTGGTGGACGCGCAGGTCCCGGCCAGGATGGACCAGCGTGGCCAACAAGCGACCGTCTTGCTCCGCAATGGCTTGCTGCAATGTTGTGACCAACTGGCCAACCGCCGGATCGCTGCAGAACAGGTCGGTGGTCACCGACTGGGTCAGGAACTGGCTGTTGACCCAGCCGTCGGCGTCTGGCGCGTCAATGGCTGCCCACTCAGAGCCGCCGATTAGTGTCATCTCCTGATCTTCGATGCGGATAGCGCCAGTCACAGGTGGCAGTTCGGCCACGACGTCGTAGGTGATGCCCGGCCCCTCGCGGACGTTGAGGGTGTCGTCGCTGGTGACGAATGCCACTTCATAGCGGGCTTCGCTCTCCGGGACAGTCACGCTCCCGGTGGGTGACGCGGTGGGCGGGGTTGTTGCTGCCAGAGACAGGGTGGGTGGTGGAGGGAGCGTGGCAGCCGTGGTCGGGCTGGCGGTTGCGGGCACGTCCGTGTTGTCGACGGTGACCGCAGCCACCGGGGTTGCGGGCCGGGGTGTGCTGACGACCAGGTCCGGTACGGACGAGCCACCGCAGCCGGCCAGCAAAGCCATGCCCGTGGCGATGACTGCCAGCCAGTTGATCGTCTTCCATTTCATGCCAGGCATTTAACATTCACCTTTGCCGGGCAGTCAGCCCGGCGCAGTTTCTCTCTATGCCTATGACGTTCAGATGGTCGCCGGGGTTCCCCGGCGCTGAGGCGAAGGGCAGCAAGCGTGACGAAGTGGCGACCCGCTCAGGGTCCCCGCTGCGGCCAGCTGTGCTGTTACAGATTGAACTTGATGTGGGCGATGTCGCCGTCTTGCACGATGTAGGTCTTACCTTCCTGGCGCAGCTTCCCGGTGGCGCGGGCCTGGGCCATGCTGCCCGTCTCTACGAGATCGTCGTAGCTGACTACCTCGGCGCGGATGAACCCCTTGGCCAGATCGGTGTGGATCGTGCCCGCCGCTTCCAGCGCTGTCGCCCCTTGCGAAATCGTCCAGGCTCGGACCTCGTCTTCGCCCACGGTGAAGAACGACTCCAGCCCCATCACGTCGTAGCTGCGGCGGATGACGCGGTCGAGGCTCAGCTCTTCCACGTTGAACTCGTCCATGAACATCTCCAGTGTCTCTTCGTCGCCGGCGGCGCTTAGCTGGGCCAGCTCCATCTCCAGACGGCCGCGCACGTTGACCACGCCCGACAGCGGGAAGTCGTAGGCCAGATCGAGTTCGTCCTGGTCGTCGCCGATGTTGACGACCACAATCGACGGCTTGAGCGTCAGCAGACCATAGCCGCGCAGCTCCTTGAGCTGGTCGTCGGCCAGGTCGAGCGTCCGCAGCGGTTGTTCGGCCGTCAGCGTTTCGTTCAGTTTCTGGAACAGGGCCAGCTCCGCCTGGGCGGTTGCCTTGTCTTTGGTGGCCCCTTTCTTCAGCCCTTCTTCGATCTTCTCGATGCGCCGCTCGACGACGCCCAGATCGCTGAGCAGGAACTCGGTGTCCAGCGAACCCAGATCGCGGGCGGCGTCGACGTCCCCGTCGAGATGGGGAACGAGCGGATTGTCGAACGCCCGCACGACGTGGATGAAGCCATCCAGCCCGGCCAAATGGTTGAGCAGCGCGCCGCTGATGGGGTTCTTCTCGTCGCCGCCCGATTGCAGCCCGGCCACGTCGGAGTAAGTGATGCGGGCGTAGGTCGTTTTCTTGGGCTGGAACATCTCGCTGAGGACATCCACCCGCTCGTCGCCTACGTCGACGACGGCCGTCAGGACATCGAAGCGACCGCCCATACTCTGCCCGGTGGGTGCGTTGCCCATCGTCAGGGCGTTGAAGATTGTTGTTTTGCCTGCGCTGGGCAGACCGATAATGCCTAATTTCATAGCCGCGGAGTATAGCAGGTGCGGCGGTGATTGGCAGGCGGCATCGGGTTGACCTATTGATCCAACCTGGCACTGCCGCTCGAGGTGCAGGAGGGGTGCCTTAGCATCATTCCACGCTCAAGGTGCCGTCTGGAGCGATAGTCAGCGGCATGGGATCGGCGATCTCCCCAATATAGCCGCCATCACCTGTCCACGCGCGCGAGGTCATCAAGACCCAGTCGCCCTTGGGATCACGAATGATCTTCCCGGCGTAATGGGAGCCCGCTTCATCACCAAGCAGGAATTGATCGTTGAGGAACTCGTAGGGTCCGAGAGGGTGGTCGCTAACCATGTAGTAGGTACCTGTGTCCATCCTCACGCCTCGTCTGGCCCGTCGCGCATCTGCGTACTCGGAATTGACGACACAGAAAACAAGGTATTGACGGCCGCCAATTTCCACAAGCTGAGGCAGCTCAAGCTGACTAAACTCATGAGGTGTTTCAACAGGAGGCCCGACCTCCCAGTCAACCAGGTTCGAAGACCATGCGTGGGCAATGACGCCCCGCGCAGAAAGGTGTCCTTGCCGACCACGAGCTGTGATAAACGCATGGAACGTTCCGTCCAGGGCAAAGATCCACGGGTCACGCCAGGCGTGGTCTCGCCACTTATCCAGCTCGAGCATCTCATACCATTTCTCATTGGCAACGATCAAGGGGTTAGCAGGGTGCTTCTCCCACACTATCAGGTCCGTAGAAGTCGCCAGACCGATTCGCTGCACCAACCCCTTCTCGCGTCGATTTGTTCCGGTATAGAACATGTACCACATGCCGGAATGAAAGAACACGCTTCCGGACCATGTTGTGTAATTGTCCCAGGCGTCACTATCGGATGCGGCAGGATGCAGTGCATCTGGCAAAATACGCCAGTTGACAAGATCGTCCGAGACTGCGTGACCAATGGAAACGTGCCAGTGTCTCAGAGCCTCTTTAGGCAGGTTGTTGGGCGCCTGTAGGAAGTACATGTGGTAATCTGGGCCCACTTGGGCAAACCAGAAATCCCAGACCCATTTATTATCTAATCTCAGTGTCATAGTGTCATAATGTCCAAGCGTTGTGTTCTGACTGTAGGATTCGGTGTTGTAGTTGTATGGAGGGACACGATGTCGGCAGCTTGAGAACAGGTCCGCCTCGCAACCCTGTGACGCTAACACGATACATCACGATGCGCTGCATCTTTCTAGCCTAGCCCTTGATGCCGCTAGCTGCAATGCTCTCAATATAGGTTCGCTGAATCAGCAAGAAGAAGATAAGTACCGGAATGGTGATAAAGGACAGGAAGGACATTACTTCTCCCCAGGCAACATTGAGCTGGAAGAAGTAACTAAGTCCAATCATGACCGGCCTCAACTCTTCTGACTGAACGGTCATCAGTGGCCACAGATATTGATTCCACATGCCAATGATCATCAGCACGGCTGCTGTCGCAAATATGGGGCCAGATATGGGTACGTAGATGCGCGAGTATATCTGGAACCAACCCGCGCCGTCGATGCGTGCCGCTTCTACCAGATCATATGGCAAGGACTTGAAGAATTGAACAAACAGAAAGATGATCAACGCTTGTGCAATGAAGGGAATGATCTGGACATGGTATGAGTTGATCCACCCTGTTGACAGGCCTTCTGCTCCGATCGTTGGCAAGCGGCTAACAATGAGTAGGAGTGGCACAGCAATTGTCTCGAACGGGACAATAAGTGTGGCGATGATGACGCCGAGAATGACACCCCGCCCTTTCCAGCGCATCACTGAGATGGCGAACGCGGCCATTGAATTGACAAACAATCCCAGACCAACGGTTAGCGTTGTGACCAGAACAGAGTTAAAGAGAAACCGCATAACCGGAACACGTTCAAACATAGCCACATAGTTGTTTAAGGATATGTCCCCCACAGGCAGGAATGCCCGGAACGAGGCAGAATCGCGCAACAGTTGCTCAGTCGGCTTCAGAGACGACATAAACATAAAGACGATTGGGAAGATGAAGATAAGAGCCAGAACAATCATGAGTGCATACATGGCAGCTTTGCCAAGGCGCTGCCGCATCTCTGTAGGTGCTGTACTGCTAGACATCTAGAACTCCTCGCGCGTGACATACCGTTGCACCAGGGCGACGGCTAGAACGATGACAAAGAAGATTACTGAAATGGCCGAACCCATCGCGATGTCTTGCTTTTCATAGCCTCGGATCAGCATTTGAAAGATCGGCGTTTGGGTAGCGTCGAGTGGACCGCCACGTGTCATTTCGTTCACCTGAATGAGCATACCGAAGGCAGCAATCGTGATGGTGATGAGGACGAAGATGGCAGTGTTTCGCAGGCCGGGCCAGGTTACATGACGAAACTGTTGCCATTGATTTGCCCCTTCTACTTGTGCCGCCTCGTAAAGCACACCAGGGATTGTCTGGAGCCCAGCCAGCCAGATGATCATGTGGAAGCCAACACCCTGCCAGATGGAAACACCCATCAGAGCAGGCATAGCGGTACGCGTGTTCCCAAGCCAATCGACTGGCTCAAAGAGCCCGAAGCTCAGGATTCCCAATATGTTGTTGAGCAGTCCGTTCTGGGGATCGTAGATAAACCGCCACAATATAGCGACGATAACCATAGAGACGACGACCGGAACAAAGTAGATCGTCCGAAATAGATTGACTCCCTTCAGCTTTTGGTTCACGAGAAGCGCAAGCAAGAGCGCAAGGCCCGCTTGCAGCGGAACGACAACCAGCGTGAAATAGAAGATGTTAACCAGCGACTTCATGAAGACGGCATCGCCGGCCAGAAATGTGTAGCGAGTGCCCCCAATCGTCACAGCAAACCACTCTTGCATACCGTCGTATTGTGGGTAGTCGGGATTGGCTCGCGTGAACTCCCGGACACGTGGGTAGGTCAGATTTCCATCTTCATCGAGCACCGGTTGATTGGTCGCCTCGTCAACCACCGGCTCTAGGGGCAAGAACTGCACCGAGAGGAGGCGGTCAAAGTTGCGGAACCCTACCCACTCCGTGGGGTTAGGCGAGATAAGCCGTTGATTGGTAAAGGATAAACCAAAAGCCATCAGGAATGGAAAGATCAGGAATCCAAGTAGCAATATGATTGCAGGTGACGCCATGAGCCATGCTGCAATGCTTTCTTGTCTGCGACCATTGTTACTGCGGCCTGCGGTACTGCCGGCCAAAGGAACTGACTCAGTCGGAGGTACTGCATCTGTCTTCGTCATGGTGACACCTCATCTGCAGAAGTGGGCGGGACCACCAGGTCCCGCCCACTATCGTGAAACCGATACTAGCAGAGCCTACTGGCCGAATCCATAGCCATTATTGGCCTCAATATCGGCATTGATTTCATCGACAGCAGCATCGAGAGCAGTCGTCACGTCGGCGCCATTGGCGATATCAGCCATTGCCTTTTCAAAAGTCAGTGCAGCGGAGAGGTAGGCTGGTGTCGGAGGACGAATCAGACCCTGCTCATTGCTGAGCCCAAAGAACACTTCCAGCGGACCACCCGGCGCGTAGTTCTCCGTCAGGGTAGCAGCTTCCAAAGTGGAAGGCGCCAGGCCCAGCACATCAGAAAATGCGGCTGAGTACTTCGGCTGCAACGCATGCTCAATGAACGCTTGGGCGCCATCCGGATTCTCGCTGCCGGCCGAGATTCCAAATTGCCATGACGCCGCACCGATGGTCGGCCCGTTGCCAAAGTCCGGTGCAGGCAAGAACAACATGTCATCGCCATAGGCCTCAAGCGCCGGGACAGCAGCCCAGTTGCCGTTCCACTGCATGGCATAGCGACCATCGACAAACGCCGTGTCACGATCTGCGCTATCCTGAGATGTTCCGGGCGCAAGTCCGCGCTCGAACAGACTTTGCCACCATTCGCCGAAAGCGATAGCTTCATCACCGTTAAGAACACCCTCCGCCGTTAACATGGTGGAACGATCTATGATGTCACCACCAAAACTCTGGAGGAAAGGTGAGAAAGCATAGGGGTACCATTCGCCTGTCCATGCCATGCCGGGATCGAAAGCATAGTCAAACTCTCCGGTAGCTTGGAGTGTCTCCAAAGCCGAGTCAAACTCTTCCAACGTCCATGGCTCATCAAGTGTTGGGATACGGATATCGTTTGCTTCCAGCACAGACTGACGAGCGTAGACGGCCTTGGCGGCATCCCATAAGCCGACGGAGTAGACTTCACCATCCCATTCTCCGATTGCCCCCGGAAGGTAGCCATCTAACGCGCCTTCGGGAAGATCGAGTGGCTGCAAGTAGCCAGCCCACGCCCAATTCGGCATGATCGGACCGTCCACGTCAATGATATCGGGCAGCGCCCCGGCCAAAGCTGCCGCCACAATGGACTCGTTGTAACTCTCTTGCGGAAATTCCTCGATGACAACTGTGTATTCACCTTGAGATGCATTGAAGTCATCCATGATCTGGATGATAACAGCCCGCTCCTCCGGGTTGCCCGCACCATGGTACCATAGCCTCAGTTCTGCGGTCTCAGCGTCCATCTCCGCTTCCGCCGGCGGTTCTTCAGCCTCTGCGGCAACGTCTTCTGCAACTGCTTCCTCGACCACTTCTGGTCCCGCTTCGCTAACTGTAGCGGCTGTGCCGCCACAAGCGGCCAGCACCAGGCTCATTATCAGCAGGCAAGCATATAGAACGCGCCCTTTGCGCAACGCTAACATAGTGTTTCTCCTCTTTCTTAGTAGATGAAGTTCGCTTTCTGACGCCTATAGGATAGGATCAGCAGGCGATTGTGTTTGACTGACAGTTCTGTTGTGGGAACTCATTAAGTCACTTTGCTGGAATAATTCACCTCCTCACTACCGGCTGGACAGACTTGCGAACAATCAGTGGACAATCCAGGATATGCTGTTCCGGCAACATTTCTTTGCGTTGCCCGGGGTTGTCTATGAGTGAAAGGAGATGATTCAATGCCCACTCTCCCATTTCGTAGTGTGGTAGCTGCATTGTAGTCAACGGCGGATGGAGGTGGGCCGCGATGAGTTCATGGTTATCGAATCCTACGACTGCCATGTCCGATGGGATCTCCAGAGCCGACTTACGGAGCGCGTCATAAGCACCCATGGCCATTCGATCGTTATAGCAGAAGAGGGCATCGGGCGGTTCGTTCCGCTGCAGCAAGACCAGAGCCGCGTCATAACCGCCGCTCTGAATGCTTGGCGCTTCGCACACCAAGGTTTCGTCAAACGAAACGCCATGGTCAGCCAACGCCTGTCTGTACCCTTCGAGGCGACCGAACTTGGCTGGTGTGTTGTCAACATCGCACAGAAAACCGATGCGCCGGTAACCACGCTCAAACAGGTGCGAGACTGCCGTGTATGCCCCGTTTTCTTCGTTTGGTATGACAGAAGGCAAAGAGTGGTCCGCAACAAAACAATCAAGCAGGACCGAGGGCACGCGATAAAGCGCCTCGGGCGGCTTGACCTCGCGATGGTACATGGCAGCATAGATAATGCCATCGACCCGACGGTCGAGAAGCGTGCTTACCGCTGCTTCCCTGACGCCCTGATTACTGCCAGTGTTGATAGAGACGAGGAGTTTGCCCGAGTCCCACGCTGCATCTTGCGCACCTTGCAGGATTCGCCCTGCGTATGGCGTTGTGCCGATAACGTCTGAGATGAACCCGATCGTGTTCGTGCGCTGAGTGCGCAACCCTTTTGCAATCGCATTTGGCCGATAGTCGAGCTCGTCGACGGCAGCACGGACCTTCTCGCGGGTCACATCTCGCACTCCAGGATCATCGTTCAAGACACGAGACACGGTCTTGAAGGAGACACCAGCATGTTCTGCAACATCTTTGATAGTAGCCATGAAGATAAGATACTGCCTTTGACAACGTTGTCAACAGTATAATCGAGAGATGACAACGTTGTCAATAGCCAATTGCTGCCTTGTTTGTTTGGTTTTCCCGGTTGACATCATAGAAAGTTTGTTCTAAGATGTTTGCCAACATAGCAGGCAACTCATTATTTGGAAAGACAATCGAATTCAACGCGGGCGCAACCAGCGCTCATAAGGAGTGACTCATGAGTGGCGTACGAGTTCTGGTAGGCACAGCAAAGGGCGGGTTCATCCTCTCGTCTGACGGCAAGCGGGACAACTGGACGATCTCCGGCCCCCTCTTCGGCGGCTGGGAGATCTACCACATGAAAGGGTCGCCTGTTGACCCCAACCGCATCTATGCGTCGCAGGGCAGCGCGTGGTTTGGCCAGGTTATCCATCGCTCCGACGATGGTGGCCAGACGTGGGACGTCGCCGGCAATGAGTTTGCCTACGACGGCGAAGCGGGCACGCACCAATGGTACGACGGCACCCCCCATCCGTGGGAGTTTACCCGCGTCTGGCATCTGGAGCCGTCGCTGACCGACCCGGACATCGTCTACGCCGGAGCCGAGGATGCGGCCCTGTTCCGCTCCGGCGACGGCGGCCACACGTGGGTGGAGCTGCCCGGTCTGCGCGGCCACGGCACCGGCGCGGGCTGGCAGCCGGGGGCGGGCGGCCTCTGCCTGCACACCATTCTGCTGGACCCGCGCGACGCCAACCGCATCTACGTCGCCATTTCGGCCGCCGGCGCTTTTCGCAGCGACGACGGCGGTCAGAGCTGGCAGGCGATCAACCAGGGCTTGCGCTCCGACTATATTCCCGACCCGAACGCTGAAGTGGGCCACTGCGTCCATCGCATCGCCCTCCACCCGGAGCGCCCGGATGTGCTGTTCATGCAGAAGCATTGGGACGTGATGCGCAGCGACAACCGGGGCGACCTGTGGCACGAGATCAGCGGCAACCTGCCCAGCGACTTCGGCTTCGTGGTCGATGTCCATGCTCATGAACCGGACACCGTCTACGTGCTGCCGATCAAGAGCGACTCCGAGCATTACCCGCCGGACGGCAAGCTGCGCGTCTACCGCAGCCGCACCGGCGGCAACGAGTGGGAAGCACTGACGAAGGGGCTGCCGCAGAGCAACTGCTATCACAATGTGCTGCGCGACGCGATGGCGGTCGACCAGCTTGATGAGTGCGGCATCTACTTTGGCACGACCGGCGGGCAGGTCTACGCCTCGGCCGACGCCGGAGACAACTGGACAGCGATTGCCACCGATCTGCCGCGCGTCCTGTCCGTGGAAGTGCAGACGCTGCCATGATCCGGGTGACCATCCCCCACCACCTGCGCACTCTGGCGGGGACGGAGGCGGAGGTGACGCTCGACGTCCCTCCGCCCGTCACCCAGCGGGCGGTGCTCGACGCGCTGGAGGCGCAGTACCCGGTGCTGCGCGGCACCATTCGCGACCACACGACGAAAGCGCGGAGGCCGTTCCTGCGCTTCTTCGCCTGCATGGAAGACCTCTCCCACGCCTCGCCGGATGAGCCGCTGCCGGACACTGTGGCGGCGGGTCAGGAGCCGTTCATGATCATCGGCGCCATTGCCGGCGGCTGAGCCACTGCGGCGCAGCCCCCGGTCCGACTCCAAGCCACGCCTGGCTGGCGAATCGTTCTTTCCCCCTTCCAGCCACAACCTTGTATAATCAGCCTGATCCCGCTATGAGGAGATCGTGTTCCTTGTATGACGTCTGGCTGCACTTGAGGAGGGCGGGGCCGGCGTCTCGAACAATGACAAAGCCAGCGGCGGGCGCAGCAGGCCGCAGATTGTGATGGCTGCCTGAGAGGTGGCCATTCTGGTTGCCTGGTCGCTGCCCATGCCCTAAGGCAATGTGATAAAACATGATGCGACGGCATAAATTGTGCCTGCGCCAACCGGGCAATCGCCAACCGGGCAATGAGAATGCACCGGGACGCATGAATTGGCTGGCCAGATAACTGGGCACAGTCGCAAATCGGGGAAACTGATATGGGGAAATGGAGTGATGGGAAGCGGGCGCGAGTTGCCGGGCAACAGCGCCAGACTGAGACAGAGCGCAGCGGACACGACGGGTCCACTGCCGGGCAGCACAACAGCAAGCAGCCACAGGGCCAGAACGCATTGCCGAATCTTTTCCGAATCGGGGCGGTGCTGGCTCTTTTGTTTGCCGTGGTCGGCACCCTCTCGACGCGAGCGGATGGCGAGAACCAGGCGCTCTTGCCGGTGATCATGGTTAATCCGCAGCCGCTGCAGCCGCTGCCGGAAGCGGTTGATGATACGTACGAGGCGGTGGAGGATACGCTCCTGTCCGTGAACGCTGCCGACGGCGTGCTGGCCAACGATACGCACCCGGACGATCTGCCGCTCCAGGCGGAGCTGGTCGATGACGTGGCCAACGGTGTGCTGACGCTGAACGACGACGGCTCATTCGACTACATGCCGGATCCCGACTTCAGCGGCGAAGACAGCTTCACCTACCGGGCCAGCGACGGCATACTGGCTTCCAATGTGGCCACCAGCCTGATCGCTATCTCCGTAGTTAACGGCCCACCGGTGGCTGTCGACGACGCGTACCAGGTGTTCCAGAATGGTGTGCTGGACGTGGACGCGGCAGCCGGTGTGCTGGCCAACGACACCGACCCGGAAATGGACCCCATGACGGCGGTGCTGATCAATGGCGTCAGTAACGGCAGTCTGACGTTCAGAGCAGACGGTTCGTTCACCTACACGCCGGACGCCGGCTTCCAGGGTGACGAGACGTTCACCTACCAGGTGACGGACGGGCCGAACGTTTCCAACATGGCGACAGTCGCGGTGACGGTTGACGATGCACCCATTGCGGTTGACGACAGCTACACGACCCCTGCCGGACAAGCGCTGGTCGTGGCCGCTGTAGATGGCGTGTTGGCCAACGACGCCAACCCCGAACCCGGCCCCCTGGATGCGCAGCTGGTCACCGATGTGGTCACCGGCACGCTGGCGCTCAACGACGACGGGTCGTTCACGTATTTGCCCGCAGCAGGCTTTGGCGGTGATGTGAGCTTCACCTATCAGGCGAACAACGGGACGGCCGTCTCCCTGCCGGCGACCGCCACGATCACCGTAGAGGTTCCGCCGGCGCCTCCGGTGGCCAACAACGACGCCTTTGACGCGACCGAAGATACACCGCTGACTGTGCCCGCGCTGGGCGTGCTGGCCAACGATGAGGACAGCAACGGAGACGCCCTGCAAGCCCTTCTCGTGGACAACGTTAGCAGCGGTCTGCTGGCGCTCAGCGTAGATGGCTCCTTCGTCTACACGCCGACCGCCAACTTCAATGGGCCGGACGGCTTCAGCTACAAGGCGAGTGATGCGACGTTTGAGTCCAACGTGGCGACGGTGACGATCACGGTTGCCCCGGTCAACGACGCGCCAGTTGCCGTGAACGACGACTACGGTGCGGCTCGAAACACCGAACTGGTCGTTGAGGCAGCGAACGGTGTGCTGGCCAACGACAGCGATCCTGATGGGAACGCCTTGCAAGCCGTCCTGGTAAACGACGTTACCTCTGGCCAGTTGACCCTGAACAGCGATGGCTCGTTTAGCTATCAGCCCCAGACGGACTTTGCCGGGCAGGCCAGCTTCACGTACCAGGCCACTGACGGGAATTTGCTCTCGAACGTAGCCACCGTGTCGTTGAACGTTTCCGGCACAAACGAGCCGCCAGAAATTGTGGGCGGCGAAATCGGCTTTGACAAAGAGGTGATCGGCACCGACGTCCGCGAGATCCATTGGTTTGTACCGGGCGATTATGATCGCGATGGTGACATCGATGCGGTGGCCACCGACTATGTGAACGGCCGCGTGCTCCTGTACACGAATGACGGCAGCGGCAGCTTCACCGAAAGCGTGCTCGACAACAACCTTGAGGGTGCCTATCCGGCCGAGGCAGGCGACGTCGACGGTGACGGTCACATGGACGTGCTGGCTGGCGGCTATCTGGCTGATCGCTATGTTTGGTACCGTAATCTGGGCGGCGGCGATTTCGATCGAATTGTGATCGATAACAACGCCGACGGGGCCCACTCCATTGTGCCTGTTGATCTGGACGAGGACGGCGACAACGATCTTGTTGTGGCTGACCAGGATTCGGCCGAAATTGGCTGGTACGAGAACGACGGCAGTAACAACTTCCAACGTCGCACCTTTGACACGACTGCCGAGAAGGCCAAGCGGGCTGAAGTGGCTGACATGGACGGAGACGGCGACCTCGATGTGGTCACGGCCAGTTACGCGGTCGATGAGATTGCCTGGTTCGAGAATGATGGTGAGGAGAATTTCACCAAGTTCAAGGTGAACGAGACCAAGCGCAATGGCGCCTACCACGTATCACTGGCTGACGTCGATGGCGATGGTAAACCCGATATCCTGACCGCCAGCAAGCTGGATAACACAATCGCCTGGTATCGCAACAACGGCGATGGCACGTTCGACGAGAACATCATCGACGACGCTGCGGAAGGGGCGCGTACCGTGCTGGGTGTCGATCTGGACCGTGACGGTGACATTGACGCGCTGGCAGCCAGCCGCGAAGATGACACGCTTGCCTGGCATGAGAACGACGGCACGGGCAAATTCACCACCCATTTTATTGATACAGCTATCGACGGCGCTTATGGCGTTGCCTACATCGACGTTGATTTTGACGGTGACCTGGACGTGTTTGCGGCCGCCCGTGTATCCCATGAGGCCATCCTGTACACTCAGTTCCCTGCCATCCAGGCGACGGTGCAGCGCGGTGGATCGCTGCTAATAGACGATTCACTGCTGCTGACAGTCGATCCGGATGACGGCCCGACGCAGTTGACTTATGAACTGATGGGGGCGCCCACGAACGGCGAGCTGAAACTCAACGGCGCGCTGCTCGATGCGGGTGACACGTTCACCCAGCAGCAGGTCAACGACGGCTTGTTGGAATACACCCACACCGGCTCGCGCCGCGACCCGGACAGCTTCAAGTTCTCCGTGAAGGACGGCGGTGAGAACGGTGTGCAGCCGGTCGACGGGCTGTTCCTCATTGAGGTCGTGCGGCCGTCGGCCGGGCTGGTGATGCCGCCACTATAGGATGGGATCTGATCTTTGGGACAAAGGCTACGAGCAGGTCGCTCAGAATGCTGACACATTGCAGGTAGCCTTTGCCCTTATCCATAGTCCGTTGACCGGCCCGCAATTGTGGTGGCCTGTCGCGCAGCGGCTCCGCAGCTTTGGCCATCGCGTCGTTGTGCCGAATCTGGTTGATGCGCCTGGTGATCCGCGCCCCTTGTGGCAGCAGCACGTGGAATCAGCTGTAGCTACCATTGAGGCCCAGCTTCCCTCGTCATCCGAAGAATATGCTGCCTACGCCCTCATCGCCCACAGTGGGGCAGGACCATTGCTAGCGGCCATTGGCGCGCAGCTATCACAACGATCTCTCTATCTGTTCGTGGACGCCGGGCTGCCCGCGAGAACTCCAGCCAACCGTCTCGACTTACTACGGGTCGAAGGTGGCGAGTGGATTGACAAGCTCGAACAACACTTGCTGACAGGTGGTACTTTCCCTAACTGGTCTGCCCCAGACCTGCACGATACGCTCCCAACAAAGGCCACGCGCGACTTAATCCTGGAGACGTTGAGGCCGCGCGGATCGGACTATTTTCATGAGCAACTGCCACCGACCAGCGACCTGACGGCCTTACGAGGTGCGTACCTACAATGGTCACCAACTTACGCGGTGTATGCAGCTGAGGCCTCGGCTATGGGCTGGCCGGTAACACGACAGAAAAATGGTCATTTCCATATGCTCGTTGCTTCGGAAACTGTTACCAAGGAGCTTCTAGCACTTACTCGACTGGTAATTGACGGCCCACTGGCAGACACTCTATAGCGCAACGCTTACTACCTCCGACCCAGCCCTTTTGTCAAGAAACGCCGGCTACAATATGTTACAATGTGGTTATTGGTAGCAGAGCAAGCACTGTTGCTACCCCGATACATGGGCTGGCGGTATCAGCAATGACCGTTCGGTCTGTGGTCAGGTTCCACAATCCCACATTCCAAAACGAGGTTCCCATGCTCATACGCGAATTTATGACCCCCGATCCGATTACCGTCCATACCGACACAACGGTGCCAGACGCGTTGCGTTTGATGAAAGAGAAGAATGTGCGGCGCTTGCCTGTGCTCGACAAGGATGGCCACCTGACCGGCATCGTCTCTGACAAGGATTTGCTCTACGCCTCGCCGTCCCCGGCCACGACACTGGCGATCTGGGAGATCCCGGAGCTGCTGGCTCGCATCAAGGTGAAGAACGTCATGACCACCAAAGTCATAACTGTGTCGCCCAAGACGCCGGTGGAGGAAGCGGCCCGCATTCTGGCCGACAACAAGATTGGTGGACTGCCGGTGCTGGCCGGGTCGGAGCTGGTCGGCATTGTCACAGAGACGGATCTGTTCAAGCTGTTCCTGGAGCTGTTAGGCGGCCGCCGGCCCGGTGTGCGGCTGGCTGTCTCCGTCAAGGATGCCAAAGGCACTTTGGCGGCTATCACCGGGGCGATCTTCGACGCAGGCGGCAACATTGTCGGCCTGGGCGTCAACGAGATGATCGGCGCGGGCAGCGACATGTGGGAGATCGTCTTCAAGGTTCAGGACGCTGACGCAGAGGCGTTGGTGGCGGCCGTGACGCCGCACGTTGAGGAAGTGCTCAACGTGCGCGAGATGGATCACGTCGAGTGATGAGTGACCGGTCAATGGGGCGTTCATCGACAATCTGACCTGTCAGCGGGCAGTTCAGGCAGCGTATCCCGACCTGGCCATCGATTCCATCCGGGTGCTGTCTGCGGACGGGCAGTATAACGTCGCGCTCCTGATTAACGAGCATCTCGTCTTTCGTTTCCCGCGCTTCGCTGGCGGCGTCTCGGCCCTGCGCCATGAGGCCGAGGTCCTGCGCTTTTTGCGAGGCAAGGTCACGCTGCCTGTCCCTGACCCGCTCTACGCGGTGCTCGATAGCGACGACGTGGGGCAGGTCTTTCTTGGCTACCCCCTTCTGGCCGGAGAGCCGGTGACGCGGGCCGTGCTTCCAGCGCTGCAGCAATCAAGCGCAGGCGCGCATATGGCCCGCCAGGCGGGGGAGTTCCTGCGGACTTTGCACGCTGTGCCGGTCGATGTCGTGCAGGATGAGTGGCCGGTCCAGGACACGGCGACCCATTGGGAACAGATGCTGGACGCGTTTCGCACGCATCTCTTTGCCCACATGCGCCCGCCCGCCCGCAATACCGTGGAAGCCACCTTCGCATCCGGTCTGCGTCGTCTGGCCGAGCAGGGCCACAGCCCGGTCTTGCGGCACGGAGATTTCGGCGCCGGCAATATGCTGTGGGACGCTCAACGAGGCGGTCTGACCGGCATCATCGACTTCGGCTTTGCGGGCCTGGGCGATCCGGCAGTCGATATCGCCGCAGCGATGACGCTGGGTGAGTCGCTCTTCGCCGCAACCTGGCGAGCCTATCAGGGGCCGGACAGCCTGCTGGAACAGGCCGCCTTCTATCGCAGCACGTTCGCGCTGCAGGAAGCGCTGTATGGTGTGATGCACGATGATCCGGAGGCGTTTGAAGCAGGCATCGCGTCCTATCGGTGAACAACCGCTGGCCATCGATTGGGCGATTTGTGGCCGATTCGGTCTCGCTGCCGCAAGGCAATCGCAACCTCAAACCTGCTGGTTGAAACCGGGCAGCTAACAAGCAAACCTGATTAATCAGGTTAACCTGACCCATTCATTGAGGGGTTGTGGGCAACCTTGAGGATCGTTCCCAGTGCGATTTATCGCACTTTCTTGTTAGCTGTGTGAATTCATTCCACAGTGAAGTTGTGTGTGATTGCCCTGCTCGCTGCCGCCATTTGCTTGACAGTGACCGGGCACGGGTGCTATGGTGGTTCGTGGCTGACAAGGGCCACAGATTCCAGATCCGCACCTCAATTGAAGCGAAACAAAGCAAGGACATTCGCCGTCCAGTTCATGCCTGAGCGTGAACGGTTCAGAATAGAGGAGTTTCCATGGCTAGTGATGATGAAAAGATCGAGGTAGAAAATGTCAACGTGCCCGGCCAGGTCACGCGCGTCAACGCCGCCAAGTATTACGCCATGAAGGAAGCGATGCTGAAGGTGCTGCCTCATGCCGCGCCGGGAATGACCCAGGCGGAAATGCGCGACGCGGTGGTCCCCCATCTTCCGGATGAGCTTTATCCCGAAGGCAAGACGGCCGGCTGGTGGGCCAAGTCGGTGCAGCTTGACCTGGAAGCCAAGGGACAGGTTATCCGCGAAGACACGAAACCACTGCGCTGGCACCAGGTATAGCTGATGGCTGAATCCGCCAGCGGACCCAATGCCGAGAGCCAAACCATCCACCTCGCTGACGGCCGTCAGCTGGGCTATGCGACCTACGGTGACCCGTCCGGGATGCCCATCTTCTACTTCACCGGCGGCAACAGCTCGCGGCTGGAAGGGCGCTGGTTTGACGACGCGGCGCAGCGACGCGGTGTGCGGCTCGTTGTTCCCGACCGCCCCGGCTTCGGCCTGTCCGACTTTCAGCCGGGCAGAACGTTTCTCGACTGGCCAGGCGATGTCAACCAGCTGGCCGGTTCGCTAGGGATTAAACGATACGCTGTCTTTGGCCTGTCTGGTGGCGGGCCGCACGTGGCAGCGGCTGCCTACCTGTCGCCGGATCGCATCAGCCGGGCGGCCATTGTCAGCGGCGTGGCCCCGCCGGAGATGCCCGGCCGCTTCGATGGCATGTGGTTTCCTATCCGCCTCATCTTCCTGACCGCTCGCTATGCCCCGCCGCTCAATCGACTGGCCCTGGGGCAGATGGGCAACTTCTACGCCGACCCGGTCCAGATGGAAAAACGGATGATGCAGGCCCTGCCGCTGCCGGATCGCGAGCTTATGGTGGCGCGGCCTGATGTCCTCGACACATTCTCGGCCGCTGCCAAAGAGGCTCACCGCCAGGGTATCGACGGTGACGCCTGGGAGTGGCGGCTCTACGTCCGGCCGTGGGGATTCGACCTGGGCGACATTGAGGTGCCGCTTTCACTCTGGTATGGTGAAGTCGATCAGAACGCGCCGCCCGGTATGGGCCGCTATCTGGCCAGCCAGATTCACCACAGCCGTCTGCACATGGTTGTTGACGGCGGCCATTTTTCAACGATCAATAATCACATCGACGCCATCTTCGACGACTTGTTGCTGAGCGCATAGTGTGTGCCGCGTCCGTGCCGCGACTGTATGACAAAGGCGATTGACGATCATGGTCGCACCAGGGAAGTTCCGTTGCAGACAACCAGCGTAATCAGTCAGAGTAATCAGGTCACACCTGTATGGCTGACGGCCGTTCTCCGGCGCAACAGCGCCCTTACTGAGGGTGCTGTAAAGTCGCTGGCCGTCGATACGGGCCGGGGCAACTGGTCGTCCAACGCCCGGCTCGCTGTGACGTACACGCCGGAGGCTCAAGGCGATCTGCCGGCGAAGCTCTTTCTCAAGATGACCAACACCGATACAGGTGATGGCGAATACTTCGATGGCTCGGAAGTCAACTACTACGTGCGAGACTACGTGGGCGTGCCCGATGCGCCCCTGCTGCGTTGCTACGATGGCGTCTACGACGCGGCAGCGCACCGCTACCATCTGCTGCTGGACGACGTCTCCGACACGCACACGACGGCCGACGACCTGATGCCGACTGCGGGCTATGGGCAGGCGCTGGCCGAGGGGCTGGCGGTGCTGCACGCTACATGGTGGGGCGCTGATCGGCTGGCTGCTGCCGGGGCGCCGATCCACGACGCCGCCCACATCCAGCGCTTTGTCGATATCGCTGCGCCTGGTGTCGACCCTATCCTTGCCGGAGCCAGCGATCAGCTGCAGCCGGACTGGCCGGCTCTGATACGGCAGCTGTTCGAGCAGCATCCACCGGCGCTTGTCGCCCGGACGGCCGACGCCAATGGGTTCACCCTCATCCACGGCGACCCGGGCGTGATGAACATTCTCGTGCCGCGCATCGGTGATCGGCCTGTTTACCTCATCGACCGCCAACCGTTCGACTGGAGCCTGACGACCTGGTTGGGTGTCTATGATCTCGTCTACGCCATGGTGCTGGACTGGGACGTCGCCGACCGGCGAAAGCTGGAACGACAGGTGCTGACCCATTACCACACAACATTGCTGGAACGGGGCATCATCGGCTACAGCTGGGACCAGCTCTGGCATGACTACCGGCTGATTGTGCCGATGGCGGTCTACATCGCCGTCGAATATTGCCGGGGCGGGTTGAACTCGGAGTGGGCGTGGCTGTGGATGACCATGCTGCAGCGGGCGCTGATTGCCGTTGAGGATCTGGACTGCCGGCAGCTCTGGTCGAGCTAGCCGGAGTATGGCGCGGACAGTAAAGTGGTGGAGAAGCAACGATGTCTACAGAAGAAACTACCTGGTTGAACGAGCGTGTACGTCTGGATGCGGGCCACGATGTGCTGGGGGAGCAGCACCAGCTGGGCGTCAGCGTGGTCAGCTTCAAGCTGGTGCCGCGCAACGAGCGTGACACGCTGGTGATCGAAAACAGCTTCCACGCCAAAGGTGGCCCGGCCCGGCATCTCCACCACGCGCAGGAGGAGTGGTTCTACGCGGTGGATGGCCAGTTCGTCTTGGAGGTGGGCGAGCAGCGCTACAATCTGGGGCCGGGCGATTCTATCCTCGCTCCACGTGGCGTGCCCCATGTCTGGGCGTGTGTGGGCGACGGTCGCGGCCGTATGTTGATCGCTTTTCTGCCTGCCGGGCAGATGGTGGCATTTTTCCGCGAAGCCGGCCGCGCCGAGGCGATGCCCCGCCCGGACCCCGCCTTCTGGCAGGCGCACGGGATGGAGCTGGTTGGGCCGCCTCTTTCGGTGTAAGTGCGGCTCTTGTTGGCTGGCTTTACTTCTCTGCTGCCGTCCATTACACTAAGAACCTATCCGTAAAATGCTAAATTGAACAAGACATGGGCACAGGCGAAGTGAACAAAGGCCAGCCAGTTTTCAGCTTTCTTGCACCAGCGGATGCGGATGCTGCGACGTTTGGCCAACCAGCCCAGCGTGCGTTCCACCACCCAGCGACGGGCCGGGTAGCGCAACTCACCGGGGATGGGACATGCTTCCGCTTCAGGTTCATTCCGTCTTCGTCGATGCTTGATGTGCGCCACATATTGTTCCTGTTCAACCACCTGATGGACATCGTCGTAATCATAACCGCGGTCAGCACACAGATGTTGTTCGACTTCTTCCGGGTCGGGTCGCTCGACCACAATCGACAGGATGAGGTCATCGGCCGACCATTTGTCGTGTTCGTTGGCGGCGGTCAGGTGAACCGCCAACGGCGCGCCTTGTTGGTCGACCAACAGGTGATCTTGCCGCCTCGCTTCCCACGATCCGTCGGGTTTGCCCGGTTTCCTCGCCGCCCAGCGGGGCGGGGCACGACTTGCTGTCTATCGATTGCCACGCCCACCCTATGCCTTTCCGTTCGGCATAGAACAAGACCATTTCTTTGAGAATCGCTGCAAAGACACCCTCTCTTCGCCAGGTTTGGAACCGGTCATGCAGGACACTACTGCACACACCGAACCAGTCCCGATGCACGGCTTTCCACTGACAGCCGGTCCACATCACATACCAGATGCCGTTCAACACGGCGCGACTGTCAGCTGCCGGACGGCCCCGTCCACCACAACGACCGCCCTCCGGAATCAGGTCCTTAACTCTTGCCCACAACTCATCGGGCACTTTGAAATAGTCAATATTCTTTGGTCTTGTGCTACTATTATCGGCCAAGGCGTATCCTCGTTGAAGGTGGTTTTTGTCGATCTCCTTTCTAACGAGGTACGCCTTTTTCGTCAATCTGTACTATTTTTCGGATAGGTTCTAGATGCATCTCGAACGAATCTCCGGGCGTTTGTGACCCGCGAGACCAGAGGAATCCTATATGCCCCGCACAATCCGCGCCCCCCACGGCACGACACTCCATTGCAAAGGCTGGCTGCAGGAAGCGGCCTACCGCATGCTGCAGAACAATCTCGACCCGGAGGTCGCCTACGATCCGGACAACCTCATTGTCTACGGTGGACGGGGCCGGGCGGCCCGCAGCTGGGAGGCGCTCGACGCCATTCTCCAGTCGCTGACCGAGCTGGAGAATGACGAGACGCTGATGATCCAGAGCGGCAAGCCGGTGGCTGTCTTTCGCAGCCATCCCGACGCCCCGCGCGTGCTCATCGCCAACTCCAACATCGTGCCGCACTGGGCCACGCAGAAGAATTTCGACCAATGGGAAGCGGAAGGGCTGATTATGTACGGCCAGATGACGGCCGGGAGCTGGATTTATATCGGCACCCAGGGCATCCTGCAGGGGACGTTCGAGACGTTCGCGGCGGCCGCTCGTCAGGCGGGCTGGGACTCCCTGCGCGGCAAGTGGGTGCTGACCGCCGGGCTGGGTGAGATGGGCGGGGCGCAGCCGCTGGCGGTGACGATGAACGACGGGGTGGCGCTGGTGGTGGAGGTGGACGAAGCGCGCGCCCGTCGCCAGCTGGACCATCGCTACATCGACGAAGTGTCCGAGGACACGGAAGATGCGCTGCGCCGGGTACAGCATTACGTTGAGGCCGGCGAGCCGCGTTCGATTGGGCTCATCGGCAACGCGGCCACCGTCTTCCCCGACCTGCTGGAGCGCGGTCTTGTGCCCGATCTGGTCACCGACCAGACCTCCGCCCACGACTTCCTGGCCTATTTCCCCGACGACATGAGCTTCGAGGCGGGGCGCGAACTGCGCGACCGCGACCCGGAAGCGTTCGCCCGGCAGTCGGCCGCCAGCATGGCCCGCCACTGCGCGGCGATGGTTGAGTTTCAGGAGCGGGGCAGCATCGTCTTCGACTACGGCAACAACCTGCGCCAGCGGGCGTATGACGAAGGGGTGGAAGAGGCATTCAGCTATCCAGGCTTTGTCCCTGCCTACGTGCGGCCGTTATTCTGCGAGGGCAAAGGGCCGTTCCGCTGGGTGGCTCTCAGCGGCGACCCGGAAGACATTTACACGACCGACGAAGCGATCCTGGAGTTGTTCCCCGATGACGACCATCTGCACCGTTGGATTCGCATGGCCCGGAAGCAGGTCCAGTTCCAGGGATTGCCCGCTCGCATCTGCTGGCTGGGCTACGGCGAGCGGCACAAGGCGGGGCTGCTGTTCAACGAACTGGTGGCCAGCGGCCAGGTGAAGGCGCCCATCGTCATCGGCCGGGACCATCTCGACGCCGGGTCGGTGGCCAGCCCCAACCGGGAGACCGAGGGCATGATGGACGGCTCCGACGCCATCGCCGACTGGCCGGTGCTCAACGCGCTCATCAACGCCGTCAACGGGGCGACGTGGGTCAGCTACCATCACGGCGGCGGGGTGGGCATTGGCTACAGCCTCCACGCCGGGCAGGTGATTGTGGCCGACGGCACGCCGGAAGCGGCCGCCCGGCTGGAGCGCGTGCTGATGGCCGACCCCGGCATGGGCGTGGCCCGCCACGTCGACGCCGGCTACCCCCGCGCCATCGAAGTGGCCCGCGAGCGGGGGGTCAAGATTCCGATGATGGGAGAGTGACAGACAGATAGTCCACTTGCCAGATAACCATCAGAATCAGGCGGGGTTTGTTCGGCGTCAAAGGGCGAGCGCTCTGCTGCCTGCTGCGGAGCAGCCGTATCGCTCCGGTACCGATTCGACGCCTCGCCCGTCATGAGTAAGCCGCTGACGTCATCCCCGGCTCAATGGAAAGATCGACCCGCGCGTGCTATAGTACGCGCGAACATTGTCCCGGAGGAAGCTCTTCGTATGGCGCATCGCCGCTGGTTGGTTATTTTGGTTACTGTTGGACTGTTGGTTGTTCTGGCGGGCTGCGAGAGCCGGGCCGGCGCTCCCGCGCCTCAAGCGTTCGACCCTGCAATTGGCGGCGTCGACATCAACGATCCTGAGGTGGGCGGCGGCGTCGGGTTTCCGGAAGAGGAGTTGGCCGGCGGGGCGCTGCCGGATACGTCCCCGCGACTGAGCGGAACGGCCGCCGCCGCGACCGAAGCCGCCCCTGCGCCTACCGAACCACCGCAACCTTCACCAACGGCCGTCGCGCCCACCCTCACCCCGCCGGCCGAGCAGGAGACCACGGAGACAAGCGACACCGAACCGGCGGCTGAGCCGGTGGCGGAGGAAAGCCCGGCAGAGGGCGACCCCGAAGACGCTGAGCCGGACGACCCGGGGGCCGAGACGGCGGATGCGGCTGTGGCGGAAGATGAAGATCCTGCCGCCGACCCGGACCGCCCGACTACCCACACCGTAGCCCCCGGTGAGAATCTCTACCGCATCGGGCTGCAATATGGCGTAGGGTGGCTGGCGCTGGCCCAGTTCAACGGGCTGACCAACGCCGACCAGATTGCGGTGGGGCAGGAACTGCGTATCCCGCCTGCGGAAGGTGAGGCCGAGGCGGAGGCTGAAGCTGAAACGACCGAGCCGGGCGAAGAAGCGGCCGCAGACGAGCCAGCGGACGAAGCCGCCACAGAACCGCCAGACACAGCGAACACAGAAGAAGAGACGGCCGCCGCCGAGCCGACGACGCCGGCCCAGCCGCAAGCGCCCACACCCTCCCCGCTGACGGAAACGACCCACACAGTCGCGCCGGGGGATTCGGTCTACCGGCTGAGCCAGCTCTACGGGGTTAGCTGGGTGCAGATTGCCGAAGCGAACGGGCTGATTACGCCTAACCAGATCTTCATCGGCCAGGTGCTCAAAATCCCCGTGAGCCAGCCGGGAACCGCGCCGGAGTTTGTCCACAACGTGCGGCCGGGGGAATCGCTCTTCCGCATCGCCCTGCAGTATGGACTGCCGCTGGCCGCGCTGGCTGAAGCCAACGGGCTGCAAGCCCCCTATGTCATCTATCCGGGCCAGACGCTGCTCATCCCCGGCGTCACCGAACCCGCTCCATGAGGCTGGAAGACCGGGCCCCCCATACAAAGGATTGACTTATGACCTGGCACGGCGTTATTGAGGCGTATCGTTCCTACCTGCCATTCGACGAGAACACCTGCGTAATCACGCTGAACGAGGGTAACACGCCGCTCATCCCCGCTTACCGGCTGGCCGAACAGCTGGCCCCGAAAGCGGACTTCAAGCTCTTTCTCAAGTACGAAGGGTTGAACCCGACCGGCTCGTTCAAGGACCGGGGGATGACGGCCGCCATCACCCACGCGGTCAACAACGACGCCACCACCGTCATCTGCGCCAGCACCGGCAACACGGCCGCCAGCGCCGCCGCCTACGCCGCCCGCGCTGGGCTGCGCTGTCTGGTGCTCGTGCCGGAAGGCAAGATCGCGCTGGGCAAGCTGGCCGCCTGTCTGGCCTATGGCGCGGAGGTGATCAGCATCGAAGGCTCGTTCGACGACGGCCTGCGGATGGTGCGCGAAATCACGGAGCAGCGGCCGATTGAGCTGGTTAACTCGGTCAACCCGTGGCGGCTGGAGGGGCAGAAGACCGGCTCCTTCGAGATCGTCGACCAACTGGAAGGCCGCGCCCCCGACTGGCACTGCCTGCCGGTGGGCAACGCGGGCAATATCAGTGCGTACTGGATGGGCTATGAGCAGTACGGCAAGGGCTTGCCGCGCATGCTGGGCGGGCAGGCAGCCGGCTCCGCCCCCATCGTTCACGGCCACGTCATTGAGAACCCGGAGACGATTGCCACCGCCATTCGTATCGGCAACCCGGCCCGCTGGCAGCAGGCGCTGAACGCACTGGATGAGTCGGGCGGTATCATTACGGCCGTCACCGACGACGAGATTCTGGCAGCGTGGCATCTGCTCGCCAAGCAGGAGGGCGTCTTTGTGGAGCCCGCTTCGGCTACGGGGCTGGCCGCGCTGAAGCAGCAGATTGAGCAGGGCGAGATCGACCCGGTCGGCAAGACGGCCGTCTGCGTGCTGACGGGTCATGGCCTGAAGGACCCGGGAACGGCCGTCGCCCAGGCCGAGACGCCGATCACGCTGCCAGCGACACTGGAGGCGCTGGACGCGTATATTGGCTAGACTACGTGATATGAGCTGGGCGACCACCGCCCATGCTCGAACAGGAGAACCCACATGTCAAACATAACGGTCCAGTCGGGCTTCGCATCTGTCAACGGCGCACAGATCTACTACGAGAAGGCGGGGGAAGGCCAGCCGTTCGTCATGATCCACGCGGCCATTGCCGACAGCCGGCAGTGGGACAACGAGTTTGAGCAGTTCGCCCGCGACTACACCGTCATCCGCTACGACATGCGCGGCTTCGGCCGCAGCGAACCGGTCGAGGGCGCGTACAGCAACATGACCGATCTAGAAGCGTTGCTTGGCCATCTTGGCGTCGATCAACCGGCCGTTCTGATGGGCTGCTCGATGGGCGGTTCGCTGGCGCTCGACTACGCGCTGGCCCATCCGGAGGCGGTCGGCGCTGTGATTACCGTCGGCTCTGGCCCGTCCGGGATGGAGATCGACGACTGGACGCCGACGCCGCTGATTGAGGCGTTGGAAGCCGCCTACAAGGCGGGCGAATGGGACATGGTGTTGGAGCTGGAAACCCAGCTGTTTGTGGACGGAGAGGGTCGAACGTCGGAGCAAGTTGACCCGACCGTGCGCCGGAAGGCGATGGAGATGAACAAGCTCGCCCAAACCCACGCCCATAAGAAGCTGGGCGGGCAGCAGCCTGACACCGACCTGAGCGCCGCCCCACGGCTGGGCGATCTGACCGCGCCGCTGCTGGCCATTGTCGGCCAGTACGACGAGTCGTACAGCTTCACGGCGGCCAACTACATGAAGGACCACGCGCCGGTCGCCGAGGTCGTCGTGCTGGAAGATACGGCCCACCTGGCCAACATGGACCATCCGGACCCGTTTCAGGCGGCGGTGGAAGATTTCCTGGCCCGGTATAGCTAGTAGCCGGTGCGCCGGCGTCACACCTCATTCAGGAGTGCTTGGGCGCGGCGATACTTCTCCAATCTCTCCAGGTCCTTTGCCGTTGGGTCGGGGATGCGTTCCAACCGCATGTTGTCTGCCAGATCGGCCAGCTTGACCTTCCGGGCAAGGGGATTGCCCTTGATCTTGCTGACGTAAACGTCGTAACTCTCCCCATTCTGATGCGTTAGCAACGCCAGCGCTGCCAGCACGCTGTCCGGCATCCCCTCGCTTCTCAATCCCGCCAGGGTCATGTCGCTGTCTTCGACCACGTCATGGAGGAGGGCGGTCAACTGCTCATCCTCTGTGTCCATCTGCACCATGAGCCGCAGAGGGTGAAGGATATAGGGTGTGTTTGCTTTATCAACCTGACCACGATGGGCGGTGAGGGCGATAGCAAGCGCCCGTTCAATCAGATTGGGTTGTGGTGATGTCATTGGTTTTGCTCCATTGGCGAGGCGCCGGGATTCTCAAGCGTGCTTCTGTCGATGGTCCACCTATCAAGGCCGCCATCGGAGAGACTCTGGCTCAGTTGATGATTGATTGTGGAGTTGGCGCGAGTACGGCGAGGTCGTATGTTCTGAAGGGAGTTGACAGCGACTACCTCGAACCTGAAATGCACCTGCCTAGGTGGCGAGGATGGAAAAAGCGCGAAATCGGCCAGCAAGCAGCACACTGTATTCTAGCCCGAATCCGTTTCCTCCGCCCCATAATCCAAAAACAGATCCTGCACCCAGCCAACAACGCCGTCGACCGTGCTGATCTCGCGCCAGATGCCGCCGCTGTGGAAGGCGCGGCCGTTTAGCGGGATGACCGTGTCGCCGCGGTAGAGCAGCCAGAGCTGTTCGCCGCCCGGTGTGCGGCGGACAACGAGCGTGCTGGTGTTGTCGCCCACGCGAGCGGTCGGCTCGAAGATGGGGGTCGGCGTGAGCGTCGGCTGCGGCGTGGGGGTCGGCGTGACCGTTGGGAAGGGCGTGGCGGTGGCGGTTGCTTCCGGCGTGGCTGTGGGCTCGGTCGCCAGGGCCACCGGCTCGGCCAGGTTACCTTCGGCGACACCAGTCGCCACCAACTCCGGCGGGACCGTCGCCTCACTATCGATGGTCGCGGTGAGTTCGCCACTGGCTTCGACGTCCGAGCGAGTGGGGAAGAACGCCCCGGACTCGTTGGTGTCTTCTGGCTCGCCTGCCGTCCCAATGCCGCCCATGGCCCCGGTTGTGGAGCCGCCGCCGCTCACCGTGACGGCCGCTTCCTCGTCACCGGGTGGCGGGAAGGTCACGGTCTCTTCGGGAACAATGGTGCCGGCGACCGCCAGCTCGTCGGGCATTGCTTCGGGGACGGCCGTTTCGGTGCTGGCAGCCACGGCCGTTTCCGACTCTGGTCCGCCGAGGGGGACGCCGGCCAGAAAGAAGCCCAACGCCAGCAGCAGCAGCGCCAGCCCGTAGCCGGTCAGGTTGCGTGCCCGCAGGTCGAGCCGAGCGCCGGTCAGGCCCAGGCGGCCGATCAGGCGCGGCGTTTGGGCGATGAAGGCCAGCGAAACGGCAATAAGCGCCGCAACAGCCGAAAGGCCCATGCCCCATAATGTCCACGTTGGAAACCCCATAATGGCCACATTATAGCGGGTTAAAGAAAGGGTGCAGGTGTTGCATAGCCTTTTGCCGTTGCTATAATGGCCAAATCTAAGTTGCCGCTCACCTGCCACAGCCAGGTTCAGCAGGATTACGAACCATGTCAGTCGTAGATAACACGTCTCGGACCCGGGACACCGCACGACCCTCCGAGACCAACCTGGAACCGGCGCCGAACCGGCAGCCCACATCCATCTTCGTCCGTGAAATCATTGAGACGCTGCTGCTGACGTTCTTCATCTTCTGGATCGTCAACGGGCTGGTCGGTCGCTATCGGATCGACGGCAACAGCATGAACCCCACGCTGCTCAATGGCGAATACCTGATCATCAGCAACTTCGCTTACCAGCTGGACGAGCCGGAACGGGGCGACATTATCGTCTTCCGCCACCCGCGCAGCGACCTCAACCTGATCAAGCGGGTCGTCGGCTTGCCGGGTGACGCGATTGATATTCAGAACGGGGAGGTGCGAGTGAACGGGACCGTTCTCGACGAACCATATATTGCCGCCGCGCCGACCTACAACAGCAGCTGGATTGTGCCCGACGACGAGTTTTTCGTCCTGGGCGACAACCGCAACAACTCCAGCGACTCCCACGCGTGGGGCTTTTTGCCGGAGGCGCAGATCCTGGGCAAGGCGCTTCTCGTCTATTGGCCACCGCAAGATTGGATCAAAGTTCCCCACCACGAATTTCCATCCGGCTAGCTTGCGTGCCGGAAGTCAGTGACCAGGCAGGCCTGGCTAATCGAAAGGGGCGACATGCCAGTTGACAACCGATCACCTGGGGACAGAGAGCCCGAGGATCCTCCAATCAACCCAAAACCGGCGCCCAACCGGACACCTGCATCTGCTGTCTTCCGGGAGATCATAGAAACCCTGCTGTTGACGTTCTTCATTTTCTGGATTGTCAACGGACTGGTCGGTCGATATCGAATCGATGGCAGCAGCATGAACCCCACGCTGCTGAATGAAGAGTTCCTGCTGATCAGCAACTTTGCCTACCAGTTGGACGAACCGGAGCGAGGCGACATCATCGTCTTTCGCCACCCACTCACTGACGAAAACCTGGTTAAGCGGGTTATTGGCTTGCCGGGTGATGCGATTGAGATTCAGAACGGTGACGTACTGGTAAACGGGCTTATTCTCGATGAACCGTACATTGCGGCCGCGCCTGACTACTCTGGTAGCTGGGCTGTTCCCGGCAGTCAATACTTCGTTCTGGGCGACAACCGCAACCAGTCCAGTGATTCAGCTGCGTGGGGATACTTGCCAGAAGAGCGAATTCTGGGCAAGGCACTGGTTGTCTACTGGCCACCGCAGCAGTGGACCCGTATTCCGCATCATCTGTTTCCGTCCAGCTAGCATCGATTGTGGCCGTCACCTGCCCGGTTTGTTCAGTTGTCTGGTTCAGGGCGAACACAGGCCGTTGAAACAACCTGCTGCCGGAGGCAACCCGCTGGAGGTGGGTTACAGGAGGGGTGGCCTGTGGCTTCGCTCCTGGTGCGTTTGAACCACTTCCCGGTAGCTGTTTCAACCCGCAGCGGCTTGACAACGGAAAAGGCCGGCTCGTCTGCCGCGCACGTGTGGCCAACGGCGACGTATCTGATATGATTGGCGCAGCAGGAACGGAAGCGCCCGTTGACCCTTGAATGAACGGTTTTGGGCGACGACATGGTTCGTCGATTGCAGGAGCAATACGTCTTGACCAACCACATTTGTGAGACTTGCGGCATTGGCCATTACCGGCAAATGCGAGTTCCCTATATCCTCCCGCTCGGCGGCCGAATGTTGGTCATGCCCAATGCGCCGGCCTACCAGTGTGACGTGTGCAGCTTCCGCACCTTCGACCATCACTTTCTGTCGGCCGTCCACCGGCTGCTTGAGCAAGTGACTGAAGACCCGCAGCGCCACGCCCGCCGCCGCCAGCGGCTGCAGGCCAGCACCCCTGCGAGGCCACCTGCCCGCCGCGGCTACTAGTCGTTCCCTTCTTGTTTTGGTTCCGACCCAACGAAGAACGCCCACATCGCATCGGTAGCTGCGATCTCGGTGGTCGTGGCTCCCAACGAAAAGTCCTGCAGCGGCGACCCGCCCGGCCAGGCATGTCCCCCGCCATCAATGGTATAAGCCACCAGATCGCCAGCAGTCGGGCAGCCGTCAGCCCGGGAGACGGTGACTGAGGGTGACAGCGGCGCCGGGGGACCCATCTCCTGGCAGCCATTGCGCGTGGCCCAAGAGTCCAGCCACGCCTTGTAGCCCAGATAGGTCAGGTCAAAGGGAAAGGCTCCGCCATCCACGTCGACAACGCGATCAGCGGTGCCCTGGAAGGCGATAGTCGGCATGGCGTCGCCGGGCGGACACCAGGCCGGGTCATCCAGCTCGGACCAGAAGGGAGCCGAGACGGCCCCGATGGCGGCGAATCGCTCCGGCAAGCGACAGGCGAGGAAGAGCGACATGACGCCGCCGGCTGAGAAGCCATTGACGTAGACGCGGTCCGGGTCGATGCACAACGTCGCTTCCAGCTCATCCAGCAGCGCTTCCATATATCGTACGTCCCCCAGGTTTTCTTCTTCGGTCAGGCCGGGGAAGCGGAAGGAGACGAAGGTGCGGTTGCTGACATCGGAGGCCGCCGGGTAGACGACGACGAAGTTGTTGGCTTCGGCAAAAACGTTCCATTGGGCGTAGTCGCGCTGTTCTTCCGGCGTGCTGCCGGAGCCGTGGAGGCTGACGACCAGCGGCTGCTGCCGTGCCGGGTCATAGGAGGCGGGGACGTAGAGCAGATGGCGTCGTTCCTGGCCATCGACTGTGATCAGTTGCTCTGTCTCGCCGACGGCGGCTGGGCGAGCCGGAGTGCAGGCGGCGCCTGGCGCAGCTTGAAGCGCCGCATCTTGCTGCGCCGCAATCTCGACGGCCGATGCTTGTCCCTGGGCCAGCCCGCTGCGATAGCTGACCGTCGTCACTGCGCCGAGAAGCAGGCCCAGCAGGACAAGCAGCAGACAGCCCGCGCCGCTGATCTTCAGCGCGTTCCGCAGGCGGCGTCGCCTGGGCGCAGGCGGTGGTGCGGCGGATTCGGCTTCCGTCGGTGGTGACGGGGTTGTGGTCATGAGGCGTCAGCGTATGGCAGCCAGCACAGCTGTCGCTGTTGCCAGATCGGGGGCGCGGACGACAAACGAACCGGTCGTCTCAGCCAGCAGACAGATCGTCTCCGCCGCCACCCAGCACGTTTCGCCGTCGGGCTGGTCTACTCCGGCGACTTCGAACAAGGCAGCCGGGTAGTCGGGGAAAGCGTCGGCAAATTCGGCCGCGTCGTCCGGGGTGTCCCAGAGCAGCTGCAAGGCCATGACCAGCTCATCGTCGGCCTCATTCCAGTAGACCGCGTACCGGTCGCCGCCCCAACCGGTGGCGGCCCGGTCGACGGCTTTTTCCGAAAGCTGCTGGCTCAGATACTCGCGCAGGTAGAACTCACCCAACACATCGTTGTCGATTTCTTCCCACCCGGCCCCCAGCGTCGCCGTCAGCGGGGCCAGCGACACCAGCTGCGGGGCGTCTCCAGCCAGATAGCGCTCCGGATGGAGGATGTGTTCCGTTGACAGGGGCGGGTTGCGCCAGGCCGCATCCAGAGCGGTGAAGCCGCCGTCACGGTAGAGGGTGATGGCGAATTCAGTGCCCGCGTCGTAGGGGAAGATGAGATCGTTGATCAGGATGGGTGGCAGGTCGTCCAGGAAGCTGTCATCGCTTTGCTGGGGCGCGGTCAGGATTTCCTCGATCTGTTCGGCTGTAAAGAAGTCGCCTTCGAATAGAAAGAGATACTGCACCAGTTCCGCTTCGCCCTCGCCCAGCGCCCGAATGGCGGCGCGGGCTTCGGAATCGAGCGAGTCGTCACTGATGCGGTCGAGGTTGTAATGCTGGTCCTGCAGGGCGTGGACGAACTCATGGGCGTGGGTCCACTGGCTGGCCGGGTCGAGCAGGGCGTCCTCGCTGACCACGACAAACTCGGCCGTTTCCGGGTCGTAGAAGCCCAGCACCCCTTCGCCGTAAACGTCGATCAGTGCATTGTAGAGGTCGTAGTCGCGGGGCAGCAGGTCGAAGGCGCTCAGCGACAGCACATCCTCCCGCGTCTCCTGCGGATCGTTGTCTTCGTCGAAGTTGGCTTCGATGCGTTCGCGCAGCGCGTCGCGATCCAGCACCACCGGCTCAATTGGCTCCAGCGGCTGCAAGCCACGCAGTTCGATGACGCTGGCTTCGACGGCCGCTCGCAAGGCGGCGTTGCGGCCCTCGATGTCGCTAATTTCGACCGTGACGCTGCTGGTTTCGCTCAGCACGCCGTTGAGGTTCTCGGCCGTGACAGTGATCTCGTGTTCGCCTTCGTCGTCCGGCGTTTCCCAGCGGGCCGTCCGGTCCACAAAGGTGTCGCCGTCAATGGAAAAGGTCGACAGGTCGACGCCGTCGATGGTGACCGTCAGCGAGGACAAACCGGCCGGGTCGCTGGCGACGATTTGAATGTCGATGTTGGTTTCGATGGGCAGTTGGTCGCCGTCTTCGGGGCCGATAATGGCCACCTGCGGTCGCAGCGCCGCCTGCTCCGCTTCCATCTCCGCGAGCTGTGTCTCCAGCGCGCTGACGGTGGCGCTCATCTCGTCCACTTCGCCCGCCACCCGGTCCAGCTCCTGCTGGCTGTCGACCAGCTGGCCGTCGAGCAGTAGGATGCCGTGCTCCGCTGTGGCCAAGGCCACTGCTTCAGCGTCGCGCGTGGCTTCGGCGTCGAGCATCGCTCGCTCGGACGCGGCCTGGGTGGTGCGGGCCGCGTCGGCTGCCGCCTGCGAGTCGCGCACCTGGTCGCGCAGCTGGGTCTGGGCCTGGAACAGGAATACGAAGCCCGCTGCCAGCACCAGCAGCAGCATGAGCAAGGCCAGAATGACGGCCGATGTTCTATAAGATCGCATGATGATATGTCTTCGGTCGGGTCACGATAGATGGCTGGATGCTACACAAGGTGGCCGGGATTGGCAATGAACGATCAGGCGCTGCAAAGGAATGGGGCGAGATGGGGCTGGGGCGTGGGGGGTTGGGACTGAATGACCCGTCCTGAATCAGGTTGACGTCTCCACTCCGCAGCCCCCGGTCCCCACTTCCCCAATTCGATAGCTTTTGACAGTGTGGCGTGGGTATAGTCCCCGCAGTTAACCTCCGCGGAGTCTGCCGGGTGGCCGGCTGCGGCGGAAAAAGGGAATGTCGATAGTGAGTGAGACCAGTGCAACGAAGTCGTCCCGGCTGCCGGGATTCTACAAATTAACGCTGGCCGAGCGCGTGGCCCGAGTGGCTGAGTGGGCGGGGCTGAGCGACGAGGAAGCGGCGGTGTTGGCCGGAGACGGCCTGCAGCCGGAGCAAGCCGACCACATGATCGAGAACGCGGTGGGCACCTACGCCCTGCCGCTGGGCATTGCCGCCAACTTCCAGATTAACAACCGCGACTATCTGGTGCCGATGGCGGTCGAAGAGCCGAGCGTTCTGGCGGCCGTCAGCTTTGCCGCCAAGCTCATTCGGGCGGGTGGCGGCTTCCAGACCGAGTCATCGGACCCGGTGATGATTGGCCAGGTGCAGGTGCTGGACGTGGCCGACATGCAGGCCGCCGAGCTGGCGCTGGCCACCCATGCCGAAGAGCTGATGGCCCTGGCCGACAGCTGCAGCCAGAATATCGTCCGGCGCGGCGGCGGCTCGCGGGGTATCGAGGTTCGGCCGTTTCCCGACTCACCCGTGGGGCCGATGCTGATCGTCCATCTGTTGTACGACACGCGCGACGCGATGGGGGCGAACGCCATCAACACGGCCGTTGAGACGATGGCCCCTCGCGTGGCAGAGCTAACCGGCGGGCGCGTCAACTTGCGCATCCTGTCGAACCTGACCGACCGGCGGCTGGCCACGGCGCGGGGCACGGTGCCGGCCGAGGCGCTGGCGCTGCCCGACATCCCCGGCACGGAAGTGGCGAAGCTTATAGAAGAAGCCAACGCCTTTGCGCTGGTCGACCCCTACCGGGCAGCCACCCACAACAAGGGCATCATGAACGGAGTGGACGCTGTCTGCATCGCCACCGGCAACGACTGGCGGGCCATAGAAGCGGGGGCCCACGCCTATGCTGCTCGCGGCGGCGCCTACGCGGCGCTGACCGATTGGCACGTGGACGAGAACGGCGATCTGTTCGGCGAAATCACGCTGCCGCTGGCGGTGGGCATTGTTGGCGGGGCCACCAAAGTCCATCCGACGGCCCGGGTCGCCATGAAGATCCTGGATGTCGCCTCAGCCGGAGAACTGGCCGAAGTGATGGCGGCGGCGGGGCTGGCCCAGAATTTGGCCGCCATCCGCGCCCTGGCTACCCACGGCATTCAGAAAGGTCACATGCGCCTCCATGCGCGGCAGGTGGCGCTGGCTGCCGGAGCAGGGTCATCCCAGGTACAGACCATCGCCGACCAGCTGGTCGCCGAGCAAAACATCCGCGTCGACCGGGCGCGGGAGCTGCTGCAGCAGAAAAACGGTTCGCCGATTGCGGCCGATTAGTTAATTGAGGATTGAAGCGCGACTGATCGCGCACAGGAAAAAAGGAACGGGCCACGGATTGGCATGAAGGGGACCAGGCAAGCGAAACAGACGAACAGACAATAGACGACCAGACTATTTGACTACTCGACTACCTTGCCCCAGTCCCCAACCCCCACTACCCGGCCCCTCAAGGAAACCATGCAACCATACAACCCTGACGACGGACTTCTGCGGCCAGACCGGCCGGTCGGCATTGTTGGCTACGGCGCCTATGTGCCCCGTTACCGCCTGCCTGCTGACGAGATATTGCAGATGTGGAAAGGCGGCGTGGGCGGCACGCCCATCACCGAGAAAGCGGTCAATGGCCTGGACGAAGACGTCGTGACCATGTCGATCGAGGCCGCCCGCAACGCGCTGCTGCGGGCCGAGATCGACCCGCGCCAGATTCGCGCCGTGTGGGTGGGCAGTGAAAGCCATCCCTACGCCGTGAAGCCCAGCAGCACCATTGTGGCCGAAGCGATTGGCGCGGTGCCGAATACGCAGGCGGCCGATTGGGAGTTCGCCTGCAAGGCGGGCACCGAGGCGATGCAGGCGGCGATGGGCTTTGTCGGTTCCGGCATGGCCAGGTACGCGCTGAGCATCGGCATGGACACCGCCCAGGGGCGGCCCGGCGACGCGCTGGAATATACGGCCGCTGCCGGTGGCGCGGCCATCTTACTCGGCCCGGCTGACGAAGCGCTGGCCACAATAGGCGCGTCCTACTCCTTCGTCACCGATACGCCCGACTTTTGGCGGCGCGAGCACGCTACCTACCCGTCCCATGGCGACCGTTTCACCGGCGAACCGGCGTACTTCAAGCACGTCATGGGCGCAGCCGAGGCATTGATGGGGGCGCTGGGTACGACGTCGGCCGACTACCAGTGGGCGGTCTTCCACCAACCGAACGCCAAGTTCCCGGGGCGCGTGGCCAAGATGCTGGGCTTTTCGCCGGAGCAGATTGAGCCCGGTTTGCTCAGCCCGCGTATCGGCAACACCTACTCCGGCTCGACGATGATCGGCCTGACGGCGATCCTCGACGTGGCCCGGCCGGGCGACCGCATCCTGATGGTCAGCTACGGTTCCGGCGCCGGATCGGACGCGTTCGACCTGATGACGACTGACCGGTTGGTCGAGGTACGCGACCGGGCCACGAGCACCGAAGGGTACATCGCCCGTCGCACGCCGATTAATTACGCGACCTACACCCGTTACCGCGAAAAGCTTAAGATGAGCTAGTCGTCCAACAGTCACACGGTCAAGTCGTCGAGTTGTTCGTCCTATCCGGATCACTCGACGACGAGACTGCCCGACTGGAAGATTAACAGCCTACCCGACAAAAAGATTATGAACGCATCAATCATTGGCATCGGACAGACAGATGTCCGCGAACATTGGCAAACATCGATCCGCCATCTGGCATGGTACGCGATTGAGGCCGCCCTCGACGACGCCGCTATCAGCAAAGTCGACTCGATCTACGTCGGCAACATGCTGGCCGGGCAGCTGAGCAGCCAGAATCACCTGGGTGCGCTTGTGGCGGACTTCGCCGGCTTGCGCGGCGCCGAAGCCGTGACCGTCGAAGCGGCCGACGCGTCTGGCGGGGCAGCGCTGCGCCAGGCAGTACTGGCGGTCAAGAGCGGCCTGATCGACACGGCGCTGGTCGTCGGTGTCGAGAAGGTGACGGACGAAACAGGCGCACCGGTAGTGGGTGCGATGGCTTCCGCCCTTGACGCAGATTACGAAGCGATTCAGGGGCAGACGCTGACCGGCGTCGGGGCGCTCATGATGCGCCGGTACATGCACGAATACGGTGTGGACCTGCAGGCGTTTGCAGGATTTAGCGTCAACGCCCACGCCAACGCCGGCGGCAATCCGCGGGCCATGTACCGCAACCGCCTGCGGGCCGAGTCGTTCACCAAGGCCCCCATGGTGGCCGAGCCGGTCAGCCTCTTCGACGAGGCGCCGCTGGGCGACGGAGCGGCGGCGGTCGTCGTCACGCGCCGCGAGCAGGCACTGGACATGGTGCCCCAGCCGGTGACAATCGCCGGTTCGGCCATCGCCACCGACCACATCGCCCTCCACGATCGCAAGGAGATGCTCTGGCTGCGGGCGGCTGAGCTGAGCGCCCAGCGTGCCCTGGCGGCCGCCGAGCTGACCCCCGACGACATCGACATCTTCGAGCTGCATGACTCGTACACGATCATGGCCGCGCTGGCGCTGGAAGCGGCGGGCTTTGCAGAGCGTGGTGAGGGGTGGCAGCTGGCGCGGGACAACGAGATTGCCCGCGACGGTCGCGTTCCCATCAGCACCTTTGGCGGCCTGAAGGCGCGTGGCAACCCGGCCGGCGCAACCGGCGTCTACCAGATTGTGGAGATCGCCCAGCAGCTGCGCGGCCAGGCTGGCGACTGCCAGGTGGCCAACGCCAAAATCGGCATGGCCCAGAACCTGGGCGGCAGCGGGGCGACGGCCGTCACGCATATTCTGACGATCTGACGAACCTGACCGGTGGTGCAGACAGTCCGGAAGCAGCAGGGCTGTTTGCACCACCTCTACCGGGTTCTCCTTAACATGCGACCGGTCACTCGACCCATCGCCTGGTGCATGCTGTGGTCCGGGGCGGGGAAGTCAGTCTGGCCAGACCGGCGACACCGGCGAGTGTTCCCCGACCGTAGGCGCACACTCATCCAAAAACCAGGTCTTACCGAAATGGCCGGTTTTTAAATCTCCATCTGCCCGATTCGCCCCAAAAACAGCCCCCATGATAGCTTTTGACAGTGTTTTGACCCTGCCTGACAGGGAATGAGAGCCTCAGCGTGGATAATTACCGTAGTTGTTTGCCGCGAATCATCCGGCGAACGGAGGTAATGAAGGAACATGGAAGTATCACGTCATTGGCGATTGAATAACCAGCGGTATGCCCTGATTGGGGAAACCTGCGAGAACTGCGGCGTCAAGCTGTTTCCGCCGCGCGATGTTTGTCTGGAATGTGAAGCGCCCGCTCAGGAACTCTATACGTTCACTGGCCTGGGCGAAGTCTACTCCTACACCACGATCTTCGATCCGCCCGCCGGATTCGAGCACGACGCGCCCTATGTGATTGCGCTCGTCAAGCTGGAAGAAGGCCCGATGATCACCGCCCAGCTGACCGACGTCGACTTCAACAGCGTCGACATCGGCATGCCCGTGGAGATGGTCACCCGCAAGCTGCGCACGGACGGCGAGGAAGGGATGATCGTTTACGGGTATA
>CAVWDW010000007.1:0-892635 GCA_963753865.1 uncultured Chloroflexia bacterium | reverse complement strand
TGCACGTCATGGTGAAGACGATTGGCGAGCGGTGAAAAGCCGAGATCCCATCTACGGTGATTGGACCTGTTTTGTCAATGTTCGCATCACTCAATTTGCTCAACCGAAGTTGGATGACCTTGACTGCTTGGTTCAGCAAAGATGGTGGAATTTGCTCTGCCGGGCGGACTCCCGTTGAGACGTGGTGTTTGGCTAGGGGGGCGAACCGGAGGGAATTGTCACAACGGAGATTTCCTTACCGGTCATGCTGGACGACGTTGAGATTGACATGGCCGAACCCGGCGCCAGGTCAATTGACCTGCGCAAATTCGATTGTCCGAAGGCACTCACCACTTAACTGTTGGCGAAAAGAGCGCCTCTTTTACCGTTAGCGCTTCAGGAAACGGCCTTTCCTGGCTGACTGCGACACATAACAGTGGGTATCCGTTCCGTGGAGCGTCCGACCGCCCTCGATCCGCTGTCGTTAGCGGCCGAGGTGCTCCCCGCGGCCGAAGCCATACCGTCCGGCCAACTGTACATCTCTGCGCCAGAATCTTGTATTCAGCAGCCGACCCGCCGCCACCACGTCAGCACTTGTTGGTTCTACCCTATGGAGCACGTTCCTATATAGTCCTCGGCCGCTACGTTGGCGAAGTGTTTGAGCCAGAATCTGCCAACTCAACCTCCCTGGAAAGCCGGTGAATTTCTGCGTGGCTACAAACTCAACATTCCCTTTGAACCGCAGTGGCTGGTGACTATTTCGCATGGCAACAATGAGACCCTTCGGCCGTTGGGAAGCCCCAAGAAGGCTTCGCAACGCAAAGTTCAGGAAGCGGGCTGTGAGACGTGGTTAAGATGGGTCAAGAATCGTAGGTTGAGCAAACGCTTGAGCAAGAAGCATCGCGGCGGGGCCGACATGTGGATTCAGTACAATGACCTTGCTCGGGATTTCGCCGGCTAGCCAATGAACGAAAACCTCCTACTTTACCACCTGAGTGAGTTGCATCAGGGTAGCTGGTCCAAATTCCGACAGGCGCTGGACCACCTGGCCGAAGATGAGGACACGCTCTACCGCTCGGTTAAGGCACGTCAGTTGAGCGCCTTGGGGCATGTTGAATTTGCCTTTGAAGACGACCTGAGCTGGGCCATTTGTGAGCCAACCATCGCCTGGTTAGTGTCCGAAGATCAGATCAGGGCGTGTTATGCGGCCGACGCTCTGAACGTCTACTCGACGACTTAGCAGGCCACGCTGATAAGCTCGATTGCAGGGTGGAAATCACGGCCCAACGAGAAGGCCCAGATGCTGTGTCAATCATTGCACCGTCTACCGATTCAGGTGAATTGTTAGCAAGCGAGTTAAGTTTGCACAGTCAAATAGATGCAGCCGAGAAACTGGCCGAGATTCTACCCGATGTGACCGCCTGGCTGGCCCTGTGCGAGCTCAACCGGCACCCAGAGGCTATGTGACGAGTCGTTACGATGTCGCGCTTCCCGGTTGGGTTGAGGTTGAGGATGATGCCGTCGACGGATTCTACCGCTACCAACATTATCATCGAGAATATCGTTTGAAGCGAGAGGATTCGATTCTGAAGACCCCCAGAGACATAGGCATCTATGCCTGGCTACGGCACGAAGGGCGAATCGTCCTCAACTATTTACCGCAAGAAAAGAGGCTTTCCGGTCCAGCCAGTTCGGACTTGCCGCCGCTTTATGCCCGAGCAGCGACACTCTGCACGGGTCTGCTCCCCCGCTTTGAATTTGGCCAGCTGTACTATGATGATGTTCCGCCCTCTGTTGCTAATCACCTTCAATACAAATTATGCCAAACGAAATAACAAATCCCTACGGCGTTTTTGAGGCGCTCAAACGCCACTACTTCATGTATATCAATAGTCGTTTTGCGTTGCGCCATCCCGCGCTGGCAAAGGAACGACAGGCCCTACTGGATGGTGATCGGCGTCTTTATCGCGAGCCGTTTGTTGAGGCAGTCGCACCATACGAATACGCTGATTTGACTCTATCAGAAGCTGTGGAGCGTTGGGACTTCCCGGAGAACTGCCCGAGTTTGCCGATCTGGAACTGTTTACCTTTCCACGGCTGTATCGGCATCAGCTGGAGGCAATTGCGGCCAACCACCGAGGCCGCCACGTCGTGACCACCGCTGGCACCGGATCCGGCAAGACAGAGTCATTCCTGATTCCCATTGTCTGCCGATTGCTGCGCGAATCCGCGATGGCCGGTGCCCCGCGGGCCCTCGCCGACGCGGAGACGCTCTCACCCGGAAAGAGTACTAGCCACAACGTCAGCACGAACATCGAACAGCCGCCGTGCGAGCAATGATCCTCTATCCCATGAATGCCCTGGTTGAGGACCAGATGCAACGATTACGTGAATCCTTGGATAGCCCGCATGTTCGACAGTGGTTTCAGGAAAACCGTGATGGCAACCGATTCTACTTCGGAAGATATACAGGCCAAAGCCCTTCTCAGGAGCGCGCAAGTCAGGCGCGGTGAAGCTACGGCGTTCGCTGAACGAGATAGCTGCAACGGCTGAGAGCGTACGCACGGACGCCAGCCGGCGCAACTTCTTCCCGCGAGTAGATGGTGCGGAGATGCTCACGCGGTGGGAGACAGAAGACTTCCCCCCGGACATTCTGATTAATAATTACAGCATGCTGAACATCATGCTTATGCGAGACCACGAAGAGGACATTATCGAAAACACTCGCAGTTGGTTGGCTGAGGACCAATCGAATGTCTTCACATTGGTGATCGATGAACTGCACATGTATCGGGGAACGCCGGGTACTGAAGTAGCTTACCTTTTACGCAAACTGCTGTTGCGTCTTGGTCTATGGGAGCGGCCAGATCAGGTTCGTTTCATAGCAGCAAGCGCTTCGCTTGAAGATGATGTAGCAGGTCGGAACTACATTCGCGAGTTTTTTGGTATGGATGCTAACCGCTTCGATATCATACCCGGCGAACGTAACTGGTCGATTTCCGGTGATGCGGAAGGCCAAGCGCGATTCATGCCGGCCCTTGCTCGGATAGAGGCTGTCCTTGAAGGAATCGGCTGAGTGGTCACCTGCAACAGAAACCGTGAAATTGGCAGAAATGCAACCTGATCAAGTGATCGTTCTGGATGACGATCTGCTGGTTGGTGAATGGCTGCGCGAAACTGGCCTGGAGGGCGCGATGGGCTGGGCTGCAGCCGGGACGGTAAAGCTGAAGCGCGTAGCATTTCGCAGTTGGCCGAAAGCATCTTCGGCCAAAGGAGCGACGAAGCCCAGCGAGCTATTGGAGGATTGATCGCGCTCTTTGCAAGGGCCAAAACGGTTGATAGTGTGACTGGAGAAAGTCGGCCAATTCTGCCTATCGCTTGCACAACTTCTTTCGCAGCATGCTGGGTGTCTATGCGTGCTGTGATCCCGAATGCAATGCCGTAGACCTGAAGTATCGCCAGGAGAATCGTCCTGTAGGCAAGCTGTATATGCGGCCGCGCATTCGCTGTGACTGCGGTTCTCGTGTATTGGAGATGCTTTACTGCCAGACTTGCGGGGAAGTATTTCTTGGTGGCTATCGTCAAATACTGGAAGATGACGATCAACCTGTACTTGTACCCTGACATCCCAGCCTGGAATCTGTCCCCGACAGAGCCCAGACCGAAAAACACTACAGCAACTACGCGCTATATTGGCCGTCTAAACAAATACCACTTACACCGACCAGTACTCTGAAGTGGACCCGTGATAATGGGGCGTTTCAGTTTGAGTTCAAGCAGGCAACGCTGGAAACACAGGCAGCGCAAATAAAGTTGGGTCGAAGAGGGAAGGAGTGAATCCACGGGCTGGGTATAGCGAAGAGATGCCGACCCTGAATTGTTGGAGCAATTACCCCCTTTCCCGATTATCTGCCCGCGGTGCGGAGACAACCGGGAGGGTAGAAACAGATTTGCCTATCCCCAACTCAAAGCGTACGCGTTCGCCAATTGGCTATCAGGTAACCGGATTCTCAAAAATGAATCAAGTGCTGGCCGACGCCCTGATCGAAATCTGCCGCAAGACAGCAACTCGCGAAAGCTCGTGCTGTTTTCTGACAGTCGACAGGACGCTGCAAAGCTGTCTTCAGGTATCGAACAAGGTCATTATCTAGACCTGATACGTCAGTTTGTCAGTCGTGTACATGGCCGGGCCGGTGCTGATGTCAAAGCGTTCGTCAAAAAGCTGGAGAAACAACCGTTAGCTGAGCGGGACGCAGAGTTGGCCCTTGAGTTTGAAGAGTCCTTTCCCGAAGAGGCCCTGGCCATCGAAGAGTTGCAGATAATCGGGCCTCTGAACGCCAAGAAAAGGTGGCGAGGCAAGCAAGGAGCCGGATCGATGCACCTGTGTCACTGGTGCCGAATGTCAGACGTTCCTAGAACTTGGTTTAGTCAGATTGGGTATCGGTCCTGCCGGACCAGACGACGACTTGCGCGGCTTCTATGAAGCCCAAGAGTGGCAAGAATGGCCTATAATTTACGATTTTTCCGCCGAGCCACCACAGGCACGCCAACCAGGGGAGATGACCGATGAGAAACGTGTTCCACAGCAGGGTGCTGGACGAGCTGCTTAATAACCTTGTAGAAGTGCTATTAACCGGGATGCAAGGTGGATTTGAAGGCATGGCACTCGGACATTGTACGTTCAACCCAAACTTCAAAACATCCATCCCTATTGTCGACAGATCCCGGCCCAGTCGTCAGGGAAGTGTGTGACGGCGCAATCCGTATCCTGGGAGGACGATATCGCTTCAATCGTTCTACATCCAGAGCATCCAGCAGTGAATCGCCAGCCTATTTGCGAAGGTACATCGAGGAAGTTGCTGATTACAACGGCATAGAGCGGGTTCCATTGATTGAGGCCGTTCATGACATATTGATCAAGTCAGACGCACTTAGCGATCTGTATCTGCTCAAAATGGGCAGCCTGTTTCTACAAAGACCCAGCGATTCAGTCTATCAGTGCGAGCAATGTCGACGCGTCCATCTTCACCGCGCAGGCGGGATATGCACAGACACCGATTGTCTCCAGCCACTCCCGGAAGTCAGTGTGCAGCGCACTACACTGTTCGAACAGGACGTAATGCAGGACTACTACGCGTTTCTGGCTAGCGACGAATCGCAGGAACCATTCCGGTTGCATTGCGAAGAGCTGACCGGCCAGACGAATCGCGAAGACTCGCAGGCGAGGCAGCGCTGGTTCCAGAACGTGACCATCGGCACCGAAGTATTGCGAACAAGTGGGATTGATCTGTTGAGTGTTACTACTACTATGGAGGCCGGGGTAGATATCGGCGCCTTGCTGGCTGTGATGATGGCCAACGTGCCGCCTATGCGGTTCAACTATCAGCAACGTGTGGGTCGCTCAGGACGGCGAGGTTCCGGAGTATCGTTGGCCCTTACCGTTTGCCGCGGCCGCAGTCATGATGAATATTACTTTGATAACATTGACCGCATCATTAGCGACCCGCCGCCTGCCCCATATCTTGACCTGAATCGTCTTGAAATTCTACGCCGCGTATTGAGTGCAGAAGCATTGAGGAGGGCTTTTCAAGGAGGGGTCGAGTTTGCTACAAGGAACGCAACGTAAATGTACACGGACAATTTGGTGAAGTCCGCCGGTGGGATGATGCTCGCAAGTCAGCGGTTAAGAACTGGCTAGAGGACAATGAGGGTGAGCTGTTGTCGATTGCGGACGCACTTCTTCGGGAATCCCCGAATCAACACGCGCCGGGCGTGATGAACTCGTGGCTTGGGTCGTGCGAGAATTGCCAGATCGGTTGGACGCCGCATCTCAAGACCTTTCTCTTACCCAACCTGAAATGAGCGAGCGGTTGGGAACGCCGGGCAACTCCCTATGTTTGGATTTCCGACGAGAGCGCGCCACTTGTTTCACAGGCGTCCTAAGAGGGTTACCCGTGGCCGCCGGAAAAGGGCGTCGTCGACCGCGATCTCGAAATAGCCATCAGCCAATTCGCCCCTGGATCGGAAACAGTGAAGGACAAGGCAGTTTACACGGCCGTTGGTCTGGTAAACCATTATCCGCAGGGAAACAAACTGGAATCCGATGATCCGTTCGGGCAGATTGTCCAGATAGGGCTTTGCGATTACTGCCACTTACTTGACCAGGACCCGGACAGCAACCGCCTGGAATGCCCTACCTGTCATCGGGAGAGCGATTATAGAAGGCTCGACCTTACTGAACCTACGGGCTTCATGGTTGACTATCACTCTAAGGCTCGTTCGTTTGACGGTAATTTTGAGTGGTCGCCACGTGCTTCGCGACCGCGCATGGCCGCTGCGATAGATATCACGGAAAGGCAGCAGGTTGGACGCGCAAGAATTTGGGCAGACTGCCGCAGAAGATTTTCCTCCGATTAACGACAACAATGGTGAACAGTACATGTTTCAGCATTACAGTTTTGGAGGTGGATACGGCTTCGTGGTGCCGTCTGCATTCCCGGACGGTGCACCTCAATCGGCTGACGAGCCACTAAGCCGTTCCCTGGCTTCCATCACTCATACCGATGTGCTATTGGTTGGTCTCGACAACGACGTTAAGACTTCGGGCTTGAATTTCAGCCCCGTGCCAACCGAGATGAATAACTTGAGCTACATCGGAAGGCGCGCAGCCTGGTACTCATTTGGATTCTTTCTCCGCAGCGCGGCAGCCAAGCTGCTCGACGTGGATGGCAAAGAATTGCGGGTAGGTTTACGAACCTACCGTGAGGGAAACGGCAATATTGGTGCCGAAGTGTTTCTTGCTGACGCTCTTCAGAATGGTGCTGGTTATGCGTCACATCTAGGAAAGCCGGTGGAGTTCGGTCGACTGATTGATTTCATGGTTGACAACGGAGACGACGGCTACCAGTTGGCAAAGTCAGATCACTGGGACTGTGATAGTGCTTGCTACGATTGCCTGAAGGACTACAGCAATATGGTATATCATGGCCTGTTGGACTGGCGCTTGGCAATGGATATGGCCCGGTATGCTCATGTAGGAGATATACCGGATTTCAAGACGGATTACTGGAACGGTATACCACAAAAACTGGTTCAAAACTTCTGCAAGTCGTTTGACTGGGATTTCGCTGTCTACGGAGGAATACCATGCGCCAAACTGGACGAAGGTTTAGCAAAGGTGATCATTCCCATCCACCCATTATGGAATGATCATGTCAACCACCTCGTTCCCCAGCTTGCCGCGGCCGTGGCGGAGGTAGAGGCGAGCGGGTTGGACCCTCAATTTGCTGACCTTTTTAATATGGCCCGACGGCCGGCACTGATTGACTCTGATGCATAACTCGCGACGATTCGGTCACATCACCCCAAGTTCTGCACTCTCGTTGGAAACTTGCTATTTGCAGGCTGTGTTTCAGGCAGATCCCGGTGCCCGTACCTCGAGACCACCTGCACTGCGGCTGGGCCAGGCTAGTCATGCACTGTTGGAGCGCATTGCACGTGGTGAGCTAATCGGACAACCTGAAAGCGAGTGGGCAACCGGCCTAGAGGAATTATGGCAGGACGAGATTGGACTTCAGGAAAGAAGTCTTCTTTCTTCCGAGTGGGATAGCCATTTCGGCGAAGCAGCGACTTGGCCGAAATACGAGTTGCAGAAGGCCCGCACCTTCATAAGAGCAAGGGAGTTGATGAGTCGCTTGGATATGCATGCTGATCGAATCTCAGAGGAGCGATCCCAGTATGGCCCGGAACGATATATCGTAGCATTTGAAGGTGCTATGCGCGGTCGCATTGACCTAGTTCATAAGGCAGAAGATGGTATTGAACTCGTTGACTACAAAACTGGGTATATTTTCGACCGACATGAAGACGGCACTCAAACAGTAAAGGAAACGTATCGGAGACAAGTTCTACTCTACGCTGCTATGTATCATGATCTTCATGGTGTTTGGCCAGTCCGAGGCAGACTGGTTCCGCTGACCGGGAAATCAACAGTTGTGGAAATTGAACCTTCAGAAGCAACACAATTGGCTGAGGCAGCCTTGAGGCAGTTGGCGCGAATTGACAGGCTTATGTTTGAAAGTGCTACTCTGGACGAACTTGCCAGCCCATCAGTGAAGTTCTGCGAAAGGTGCAATTACAAGATAGATTGTGAAGCATTCTGGAGATTTCACTTCGAGGCGAAGGACTGGGGGACCACCGCTCATCTTGAGGCTTCAGTTGAAGAAAGTGTGGAGGTAGGTTCAAATGGATTCGTAGTGTCCCTTAACGTCACGGTCGGAACGCTGCCCGTCGGCAACTATGTTCTGCACACAGACCGTCTCGCTGGAATGAAACCGGGAGATTCGGTGCGTTTTGTAAACATAAGAGTAAGTGAAGGGACAGAGCCACTCCGGCTTGAAGGCGACCGATTACACTATCATTGCCAGAATGTGATGGGAATTAGGCGGTATCGCGTGAACGGCATATTGCATAGGCAATTTCTACTTCTTGCGTATCCTTACCGAAATCACGATTGGCGTTGGCCAATTGCTTAGCACATTATCCGTATTGTGCTCAAATCAGATATACGGGTACAAGTTCCGGCCGCTTTTTGAGACGGCCGTCGCTTAGTCGCTTGTAACAAGCAGGAAGTAACGAATGGGGCCAGACTCAGATGAGTTTGGCCTTTTTGTTTGTCTTGCTGACGGGTTGGTGTCTAATATGTGATGGTGGTCGGCCGAGGCAATCATGCAGGAGCGGATTGCACCGAAAACGGTATTGGGAACGCCAGTCGTTATGGCGACCATACATAGATGAACAAGCAGCCCGGTCGGTTTGCACTGCAAGGGCGGCAACAGGAAAGTTGTTGGCCACGGCGATATTGGATACGCCTGGGCCTGGTGCATCGCTCACAGGAGGAATTAACTATGCCAGACGATTTTAGCTTCAGGTCAGCCAGCTATTGGCGGCAGTTGGGTTGGGGTGCATTAGTCGGGCTGCTGAGCGCAATAGGGGCATTTGTCTTTATCGGTCTCATGAACCTGGGCATCGGCCTGGTCTGGCCGAACCCGCCCGGTTGGGAACCATTCTCCGGGTCATGGACAATCGTCGCCATCATGACTGCAGCCGGACTGTTGGTCGGCCTGGTTCATCGCTTTACCGTCGCTGCGGAGTTGGATGTCTTTAAGGCCGTGGTTGACGGCCGTCTTGATCCGCGTCCTGTGCCTGCTTCCTTGCTGGCTTCGCTGCTGTCGCTGATCGGTGGATTCAGCCTCGGTCCTGAGGTGCCGACCGGCATGTTATCAGCCGGGTTTGCCACCTGGTTGTCTGAACGACGAAAACTTGGCCAGGAGATGACCCGAACCAATGTCATCGCCGGGGTTTCGGGTGCCTATGCAGGACTATTTTCTTCGCCTACGGCCGTGCTCGTAATGATTCTGGAATCAGCCCATGTTCAAAAGGCGGCCTATTACGGTACATTGCTAATTGCCGCGGTCGCTGCGGCGCTGGGTTTTAGTTTCTTTTTCTGGATAGGTGGTGATACCTTTTCCAGCTTATTGGGTCTTGTAGAGCCTCAACCGTTCGATCTGAGAGTCTGGGACATCGGACTCGGTTTTGTCTTTGGTATCATCGCCGTTCCGATAGCGGTGATATTTATGCTGCTGACAAAACTGCTGAGCCGGCTGGTTGCCCCGCTTAATGGTCGACCTGTCATACGCGGCGTTGTTGGTGGGTTGCTGCTTGGCCTACTGGCATTTGCCTTGCCAATCACCCTCTTTCTGGGAACCACCGGACTATCGACAACAACCCAGAACGCGGCCGAGATTGGCGTTGGTTTGCTAATCTTGTTTGCCTTTGCCAAGATGCTGGCTCTGAGCGGTGCTTTGTCATTCGGTTTTATCGGCGGTCCCATCTTCCCACTTCTGTTCACAGGCGCGACACTGGGTTCGGCCATCAGTCTGGTTGTTCCAGAGATCCCGCTTGGTTTGGCTGTCGGCTGTATGATGGTGGCTGTCCCGGCGGCCATCGTACCCATCCCGTTGGCTCTGGCCATCATTGGAGGACTTGTCATGGGCTTGACCCCCATGAACTTCCTGCCCGTCGTTTTGGCCTCATTGACGGCCTTTGCAGTTGCCCACGGTTTGGGGCTTTATCCCGGAGCGAAGCAACAGCAGCCGGAGCCGGCTGAAGAGTCTCAAGCGTAGATTGGATGCTAGAACGAATGAGGCCAGGCTCAAGCGAGTCAGGCCTTTTTTCATGCCTTGCCCAAGTACAACGCCGGCCCGAGACATGCGCCCGGCAGGGGGCGGGCCGGTTGCGGCGGCCGTCCCCATCAGCCATAATCACCCTCAGGCGCATCATGACGATGCGCTGCCTTCAGACGAAGTTCAGCCAGCGACAGACAACAGACAAAGGAAACAAACCCTATGAGTGCTACATTACGTGTCGGTGTCCAACTCCATCCGCAGCATACAACCTATGACTCATTTGCCGGTGCGGTGCGCCAGGTGGAGTCCCTGGGGGTCGACTCCATCTGGAACTGGGACCACTTCTTCCCCCTCTATGACGAGCCGGATGGACCCCACTTCGAAGGCTGGACGATGCTGACGGCGATGGCCACGTTGACCGAGCGGGCGGAAATCGGTTGTCTGGTAACGTGCAACAGCTACCGCAACCCGGCGCTGCTGACCCACATGGCCAAGACGGTCGACCATATCAGCAGCGGACGTCTCATCCTGGGCATCGGCGCAGGCTGGTTCGAGCGCGACTACGATGAGTATGGCTACACCTTCGGCACAGGAGGCGACCGGCTGCGTGACCTCGGCGCGTCCCTGCCGATCATCAAGGAACGTATGGCGGCCGAAGTGCCGCTGCCGGTCCGCAACCCGATTCCCATTCTTATTGGCGGTGGCGGCGAGAAGGTGACGCTCAGGCTCGTGGCCCAGTACGCCGACATGTGGAACGGCTTTGGCCCGGTGGAAACGTGGGCCCACAAGAACCGTGTGCTGGACGAATGGTGCCTGAAGGTTGGGCGCGACCCGGCGGAGATCGAGCGCACGGTGGCCATTCGCGCCGAAGATATCCCCGGCAACCTCGACGCCTTCGCCGAAGCGGGGGCGACCCATCTGATCGTGGGCATGGGCGAGCCGTGGGATTATGGGGTGGTGGAGCAGTTGGTGGCCTGGCGAGACCAGGCCGCATAGCCGGTCGCTTAAGGCGACCTGTAAGCCCTGCTCAACACAATAGACGACTGAGTCTGTGTAGAGTGAGCAGGGGTATGATATGACGAAGAAGGTAATTTTTGTCGGTGGCACGTCGTTTAGCGGCTCCACCTTCTTTCAACTGACATTGGCCAACGATCCGGCGGGCTTTGCCTGCGGCGAGGTGCGCCATCTGTTTCGGCCGTCGAAAGAGCGCCATCTGCAGCGAACTTGCGGCTGTGGCGATCCTGACTGCCAGGTCTGGCCGAACATCAAGGCCAATGGCGAGGCCCATCTCTACGAAAGCATCTTTGAACAGCACCCCGACGTTGAATTCATCCTGGACGCCAGCAAGAACGTCCACTGGATCCGGGAACAGAGCGAGCGGCTGGTTGGGCAAGGCATCGAGCCCTATCAACTCGTCATCTGGAAGACGCCGCTGGAGTTCGCCCAATCGCTGCGCAAGCGCGACCGGCTCGACGACCTGCCCCATTGGCCGCGCTATCACAAGTTGTTCTACACAGAATTTGATGATTGGCGGGCGGTGCAGTACGCGCAATATGTCCAGGAGCAGGCCAGCGTATTGCAAGCAACCTGTGGCTATCTGGGCATCCCCTACTTTGACGGCAAGGAACGGTTCTGGGAAAAGACCCATCATGTGCTGGGCGGCAATCTGTCGTCGCGCATCCACCTCTACGCCAGGGAAGACGAGCAGTTTGACGACGTCCAGTCCCGCGCCGTTCATGGGCTGAGCGCGGCCGAAAAGCATCGCAGCGTCTACTACGAGAAGCCGAGCGACCCGGCGCTGCAAGCGTTGGTCGACCAGATGAAAGCCGTCGCGCCGGAGACGACCCAGGTGGAGGCGATGCTCCGCGCCTATGACATCTTCAACGACCCGATTTCGCAGCGCGAATGGCCAGGGCTGCAAATGTCCTGGTCTTCGATCCAGCTAAAGCGCATTCGCACTGTCACCCGCGAACAACTTAGCAAGCTGCGTCTGTAGACGCCCCGCCGGACGACCAGGAGAGTCTACGCCATGCCATTACCGGACTTCATTGTGGCCGGTGCTGTTAAGTCGGGCACCACGTCGCTCAACTACCAACTCAAGCAGCATCCCGACATCTTCATGTCGCCGTTCAAGGAGCCACGCTACTTTGCCTATGATCCCACCGACCCCGGACACACTGGCGAGAATGGGCTGAACTTCCCCATCACGACGTTGGAAGCGTACGGTGATCTGTTTGCCGATGCGCCGCCGGGCGCAGCCATCGGTGAGGTGTCGCCCCACTATATGATCAGCCCCGTCGCGCCCCGCAAGATACGGGAAACCGTTCCGGACGTGAAGCTCATCTTCAGCCTGCGCGATCCGGTGAAGCGGGCATATTCGGTCTACTGGCACGCCGTACGGCTGGGCCAGGAACCGCGCCCGCCGGAAGAGGCGTTCACCGACGCCGACTACCGGGTGCGCAACGGCCGTTACTTTGAGCTTCTTGAGCCGTGGTATGATCTGTTTCCGGCGGCGCAGATTACGGTTGTTCTGTTCGACGATCTGGTGGCTGACCCGGTTGGCACTTACCATAAGTTGTGCCGCGTGATTGGCGTCGATGATCAGTTTGTGCCGGATACGACCGTTCGCAACCAGGGGGGCGCGTACAAGAATAGGCGGCTGGGGCTGCTGATGGAGCGAGTCAAAATGAGCCCGGCCACGCAGCAACTGATCCCCCTTCTGCCGAACGGCCTGCGCGACCGCCTGGCTGGAGTCCGGGGCAACAACTTCGAAGCGCCGCCGCCGATGCCGGATTCGGTCCACGCCTATCTCAACGATTACTTCGCCGGCGACATCGACCAGCTTGAGCAGCTGTTGGGTCGCAATCTGGACAGCTGGCGCAGCTAGAAGCTGCCCTTCCCCGCACAAACAAAAAAGGGCGGTCCTTTCACGAAGGGCCGCCCTGTGTCGATCGCTTTCTGATGTGCTATTCGGTGGGGTAGTTCTCTTCCACCATCAGCTCGAACACCGGGTCCAGCCAGTAGAGGCCGACCGTGCCCGGGTCGACGTACTTGTCGGCCACATCATCAATCGTATTGTAGTTCAGGATGTGGAACGGCTCGCTGTTCCAGAGCAACACGCACTTCTGGTCTGGATATTGGGAACCGAAGGCGAGTATGTTGCTCGTTGCTTCCTCAATGATCATGAAGCGGCGGAAGTCGTCCGGCGTGACGGTCGGTGTGTCCGGCAGCGCCGTAACCAGATCCGGCTCCACAATCGAATCGCTCCGTCCTTCGCTGTCGCGAACAGTCAGCGTGACATTGTAGTTGCCGGGGTTCATGTAGGTATGGGCCGGGTTTCGCTCGGCCGAGCTGCTGCCGTCCCCAAACTCCCACGACCATTCCACCAGCGTCGCATTCGACGTGGTGCGGTCGGTGAAGTCAACGGTGTGCGGCACCATGCCCTGTCCCTGGCCCGGCCCGATGGAGAAGTTGGCCGACAGATCGACCGTCTCGCCACCATACTCATGGGAGCCGATGTCTGGAGCGTTGTCGCGGCCGCTGTTGAAGAAGTCGCGATCAATGCTGGGCGGGCGGAAGTTGTTGGCATTACTCCCGTCGCTGGCCCGACCGATGGACAACGTGCTGTTTTTGGTCAGACGGTAGTTGAACGGATCGGCGTTGGTTGCGCCGGGCGACGTGCCGCTGATCGCTGCGTCAGGGTTGGCCAGGCGCGGGTCGCCGATACGATCCTGCTGGCCGCGCAGGTCGTTGGGCGGCGGGTCGGACCACAAGTTGTTGCGAAAGGTAATGCCGCTCAGGCTGCCGGTGCCCTTGCCAATGACGCCGCCGTCGCCCACGATAATGTTGTTCTCGAAGATGGTGCGTCGATGTTGACGCCCACGCCGGTTCTCGGCAACATCGATGCCCACGCGCGTCAGGCGGCGGGCCACAAACGTGTTGTAGCCGATGTAGCATTCGTCCGTCTGGGTATCGTAGTTGGTGCCGTTGCGAATCATGAACAGCTTGCCCATCCCCACAACAATGTTGTTGTAGATGATGGCCCCGCGCGAATGGGGAAACTCGTCGCCGGCCTGCTCGTCGCCAATGGCAATGCCGGTCGGCGCGTCCCGGTCGGAGCCGAGATGCTCCGGCAGATAGAGATGGTAGATGAAGTTGTTGCGTGCAATGCTGTCCCGCGTGCGGTTGAAGTAGATGTGAATGTGATTGCAGGTGTGGACCACATTGCCTTCGACCAGCGCATTGCTGGAGCCTTTGCCGATGTTGATCCCTTCGCCGTAGGAGTAGGCGACGATGTTGTGGCGGACGATCGCGTTCTCCGACTTGATGATGTTCAGCGTACCCTGGACGCCTGCCGGCCCCGCTCCGCCCCGACCGGGGTGGTAATACTTCACGCTGCAGCGAGTGATGGTATTGTTCTCCACCAGCGGTCCGGAGATCGTGTTGCTGCCACCGTTGATAATGAGGCCGCCCCCGTAGCAGAAGTCGATGCGGCAGTTACGAATGGTGGCCCGGCTGCCGGAGACGCCGATGCCGACACCTCCTATGTTCTGGATGGTCAGCCCGTCAACTGTGACTCCGTTACCCCGAATGGAGATCATGTTGGCCTGGGCCGCGCCCGGCTTAAACCCTTCCGGGCCGGGCAGATTCCCGCCGCTGAACAGGCCTTCGTTGTAGCCGCCGTCCAGCACCGGTTGCTGTCCGTCGTCGGCCTGGAAGGTGATGTTGTCCTTGTTCAGCGCCAGATCTTCGCGGTACGTAGCCGAGCGGATCTTGACCGTGTCCCCGGCGTCCATCTGGTTGTACGCTTTTCCCAGCGTCTTCCAGGGGTTGTTGCTCTTGCCGTTACCGCTGTTGTCGTTGCCGTTTTTGCCGTCGACGTAATAGGTTTCCATGAAATTCTCCCAAACGCTTGCCTATGATAGCATCTGCATCAGCATCTGCATCTGCGCGGTCCAAACGGACCTTCTTGCAGGTCAACTCTTAGATCAATCCCGTGCGACCGCTGCCTACTGCCCTTCTCCCGCCTCAGGGTAATCAATCCAGACCACCTTGACGGTCCCGTTAATCTCGTACAGGGCGACGATGTCGTCGATGTCCCGGTATAACTCTGTCTGAAAAGGCGCAGAGTTGGACGCCAGCACACAGCGGAAGTCGGGGTACTGGATGCCGAAGGACAGGATGCGGCTCTCAACGACATTGGCCACGACGAACCGGGCGTAGTCACCTGGCAGCGGCGGCAGGGCTGTGGTGGTGACGGTGATCAGGTCATTCCTGGTCAATGTGTCGCTCTGCCCCTGGGTGTCGGTCACAGTTAGCTTGACGCTGAAGACGCCCGTCGTTTCGTACATGTGCGTCGGGTTCGGTTCGGTTGACGTGCTGCCGTCGCCAAATTCCCAGGCGTAGGAAGCGATGCCGTCGTCGGCCGTACTCTCGCCCGAATTGAAGTTGACCAGATGGGGGAGGACGCCGATTTCCTGGCCCGGCTGAATGGCGAACGCCGCGTCGACCGTCTTGGCCGGCGGCAAACCAGCCAGATAGTTGTGGACGACTTCCTCGCTCTTGAGCGCCCGGCCGAAGATAGCCACCAGGTGATAGTCGCCCAACCAGGGCCGATCGAGTGTCGCTTCGTTGGCCAGGAACAGCTCCAACGGCATGTCCCACGGGCTGAGATCGCCCGCCAACTGGTCGGTTGTCCGTTCCTGCCCGTTCAGGTAAATGATGGCCCGGCCGGTCACGTCGCGGGTAAAGACTACATGGGTCAGCTCGGTGACGGCTGAACCCTGCGGCGATGATACCGACGGGATGCCGTTTTCCGACGACGTCGTGGTGCGCAGCCGGACGTTGTACAGGTCCGGCGACTCGCCTTCCTTCAACCCCTGCGCCAACGTTACATTCCGCTGATTCGTGTCCCTGGAAATGCTGACAATGCGTGCCGGTCCATCCTGACTGGTCTTTGCAGGACGCACCCACGCCTCAACCGTGATCTCACCGGTGATCTTGGCTGCGGTCGATACTTTGGTCGCCGGAACGCCGGAGCGAATGAGGGTCGGCGCTTTGACCGTCAGGAACCCTTCGCCCCATTCAACGGCCGCCATGTCGCGCACCGTCAGGTCCAGCGCCTGGCCCTGGCCACTGACATCGGTGATGGTGTCGCCCCAGCCCGCCCCGAAATCATAGAGCACGGCGACCCCGGCCGACACCCGCACGCCGCTCGGCGGCAGATCGACCTCGCCTCCCGGCGGCGGCTCTGTGCCGTCGAACTCATGGGCACCCATGTCCGGCTTGCCGTCGCGCTGGTTGCCCCAGAAATCGTCGGCTACGGTGCTCTGGCGGCCGTTGTTGACTGCCGGCGACGTACCGGTCAACTCGTAGGCGGCTGGCGTCAACTGGCCGGCCACGACGGGCATGTTGATGTCGCGCAGTCCGACGTTGGCATCAATGATGTCGTTGGCCGGGTTGTTGGCGTAGTTGGATGGGTACTGCGACCACATATTGTAGCGCCAGAGAACGCCCGCCGGATTCTGGACCTTGACCAGCGGGCTGCCGTTGGTGCTGGCCAGCAGATTATTTTCGACCACCGTTTCAGTGTGGCCGATCGTGGGATCGACAAAGATGGCCGCATTGTCGCTGTTGATAAATGTGTTGTGGACGAGCTTGACCTGGGTCAGCATGCCGCCCTTGCGGTCGGTGTAGAACCCGGCCGCGCAGCCGGAGGCAAAGTTGTTGCTGATGGTCAGGTCCTGAGTATGCCACGTGCCGGCGTCCTGGTACCGGGCGCGGTCGCTCTTGGCAATGGCCGGCGGCCGCTTCCCGGCCAGGTCGAGGTGCGCTTCCCGGCCAGTGTGGTAGCAGAAGTTGGAGTCGACAAGGGAGTCGCGTGTCGAGGAGATCAAGATCTGGGCGGCGCGGTTGTCGTAGCAGGTGTTGTGGCTGATGGTCGCCTGGCGAGCATAGATGATGGCGATGCCCTCTGCTGCGTTTTCATAGCATTGATTGCGACGCACCCGCACGGTTTCACAGCGCCGGAACATGATGGCCACCGTCAACGATTGTTGGCCTGCCGAAACGAACTTCTGGGCGCAGTTGTGAACCTGGCAGTTTTCCACGACGAGATTGCTGCTGTCCTGGGCGAAGATGCCGCCGGACTGGCAGCTATGAATGTCGCAGTGGGTCAGGCTGATGCCGTCGCACGCTTCAATGACCACGCCGCGCCCGCTGGAGAGTCGCAGTTCAAACCCGGAGATGACGACATGCTGGCTGCTCTGAACATTGAACAGCCCGGCAGCGTCGCCGAGACCCAGACCGCTGCCGTCGACGACGACCGACTCCCCTTCCTGGCCCGCAATCGTGTACTTCTTCGACTCCTGGCCCCGCACTCTGATCGTGACCTGCTCTTTGTAGACTCCGGCCCGCACCAAAACGGTGTCTCCGGCCCTGGCTTTGTCAACTCCTGCCTGAATTGTCTTCAGGGGTTTGCCCTGGCTGCCGTTGTTGTTGTCGTTGCCGTTGGCGGCGGAAACATGATATGTCTTGGCCATTTAGTCGCCTCTCCCTGCTTTCTGTGCGCCGGAGAAAGATAACAAAATGACCACCTGCCGCTCCCCGGCCCCCGATGGACATAAGAGGAAAGGCGCAGCTGGTTATCTAGCCAGACAACACAGGACGCTGATTCGGTTGATTTCCGTTAAGGGGAATTACATTACGAGCAAACTATTGGTTACAAGCGGGCAGGCTTTGTGAACCCTCCCGCTGCGCTAAGCACTTACTCTCACCTCACAGCGTGAACAATGCGTGAACGAGAGTGCTCAAACTTTACCAGATCGACTTCTGCTCCACAAGGCGCAGGAACGCTGCGCTCGATCTTTTTACATTATGCCGCAGTTGGGCGGCGAGCCTGACGCGCAAACGGCCAGGCCATCGGCTCTTAACTTATCTTGTAAGGATACGGCGATATAGTGAGAAGCATCGGATGCCAGTCATTATCCTGTTTTGCCTGTCTGCTGCCATTGACAGGCGAACCACAGCACAACTGGACCGGTTACGCGGAAATGGGGCGCCGTCTCATTTCAGACGCAAGCGACACAAAAGAGGAATTGACCACGTGCAGGAAGCGGAGATGGAAAAGCGTAACATGCTAGAGTGGACACAGCCAACCACAGCCCAGCTTGCCGGCACCGATGACAAGAGCTGGTACTTTGTCGGCAAGCGAGTGATGGACCTGACGATCGTCAGCCTGTCGCTCATCTTGATCATGCCGCTGCTCCTGTTTATCGCTGTGCTGATTAAGCTGGACTCTCCCGGTCCGGCGATCTTCCGCCAGGAACGGGTAGGCGCGCGCCGTCGTATTCGCAATGGCAAGATCGAATGGGTAGAGACACCCTTCACGATCTACAAGTTCCGCACGATGCGTGTGGATGCCAAGGCGACGCTCCACCGCCAGTTCATTGCCGCCTACATTGCCGGCGACGAAGCGGAGATGGCCGCCATCCAGGCCAAGCAGGCCAAGGACGACGCCGCAGACAAGTACAAGCTGGCCAACGACCCGCGCGTCACCAGCGTCGGCAAGTTCATGCGCAAGACCAGCCTGGACGAGCTGCCGCAGTTGTGGAATGTGCTGCGCGGCAACATGAGCCTCGTCGGTCCTCGTCCGCCCATTCCTTATGAAGTAGAACTCTACCTCTATCACCACCATCTGCGGCTGATGGCCACGCCCGGCATCACCGGCTTGTGGCAGGTGAAGGGACGCAGCGCGACCAGCTTTGAAGAGATGGTCAATATGGATATTGAGTACATCCGCCAACAATCGTTGTGGCTGGATTTGAAGCTTATTTTTGGCACGGTTACGGCCGTCGTTAATGGTAAAGGTGCTCGTTAAGATGACAGACTTAAGAATCGGAGCGATTGGTGCTGGCTACTGGGGTCCCAATCTCATCCGCAATTTCGTAGAAATCCCCGGCGCAGAAATGGTTGCTATCGCTGATCTGCAGCAAGATCAGATCGACCGGATGCAGGAGCGTTTTCCGCAGGTCGGGCGCTCGACAACCAACTATCGTGATCTGTTCGAGATGGATCTCGATGCGGTTGTCATTGCCACGCCGCCTGCCACCCACTTCGACATTGCCAGCGACTGCCTGCGTAACGGGCTGCACGTCCTGGTCGAGAAGCCGATTACGCTAAACAGCGAAGACGCCAAAGAACTGATTCGTATTGCTGCTGAGAACGATCGCGTTCTGATGGTCGGCCACACGTTTGAGTTCAACCCGGCGGTCCGCGCCCTGAAGGCGATGATCGACGACGGCGAGATTGGCGACATCTACTATATTGATGCCGTCCGCGCCAGCCTCGGTCTGTTCCAGACCAAGGCCAACGTGGTCTGGGACCTGGCGCCGCATGACATTTCCATCATCCGCTATCTGACCGGCGAAGAGCCGATCAGCGTTAGCTCCCGCGGGCAGGCTTGTGTGCAGGAAGGCATCGAAGATGTGGCCTACACCACCATGACCTTCCCCAACAACGTGCTTGCCCATCTGCGCACCAGCTGGCTCGATCCGTCGAAGACGCGGCGCATCACTGTGGTCGGCAGCAAGAAGATGGTCATCTACGATGACGTGGAGCCGCTCGAGAAGCTGAAAGTCTACGACAAGGGTGTCAAGGCGATTCGTCGCACCGACACCTTCGGCGAGTTCTCGTTCGCCTACCATTACGGCGACGTCATCATTCCGTACGTCCGCTTTGAAGAGCCGCTGCGCGTGCAGATTGGTCACTTCCTGGAGTGCATTCGCGAAGGCAAGCAGCCGCAAACCGACGGCTACAACGGCCTGCGCGTCGTCCAGATTGTCGAAGCCGCCCAGCGGTCGCTGCAAAACAACGGCGACTCCGTGCGTATTCCCAATGGCCATGTAAGTGAGAGCGATTTGGCCGCCTCGCGGGAAGTGGCGACTCCTCAAGGAGCCGTTAATGCTTGAGGTCGCTGAGCACGTCTCGCTGGCTGAGCCGAGCGCCGTTGATGACAACGTAGCGCTCGGCTACAAGACCGGCCGCCCCATCGCCGACCACACGCTGCATGTTGGACCCGACGCCAACATCCGCTTTGGCTCGGTCATCTATGGCGGGACGACGATTGGCGCCGGTTTTCAGACGGGCCACAACGTCACCATCCGCGAAGAGTGTGTGATTGGCGACCACGTTGGCATCTGGAGCAACTCGGTCGTCGACTACGGCTGTCGCATCGGCAACAACGTCAAGATCCACACCAACGTCTATGTGGCCCAGTTCACGACCATTGAGGACGACGCCTTCCTGGCCCCCGGCGTGACCATCGCCAACGACATGCGGCCGCTCTGTGGCGAATGTACGGCCGCCGGTGGCCCGACCATCAAGCGCGGTGCTCGAATTGGCGTCAATGTCACCATCCTGCCCGGCGTCACCATCGGCGAGTACGCGCTCGTCGGCGCGGGCAGTGTCGTGACCAAAGATGTGCCCGACCGCGCTGTTGTCGTTGGCAACCCGGCCCGGGTCACCACCACGGTGGACGATCTGCCGTGCCCGCTGCACGAGGGCGTGATGGCCTATACGGACGGCCGCAAGACCAACTGCAACGGCCATTAGACGCCGCCGCTCATGAACGACTACATCTCCCACGCCAACCAACCGCGCCTGTTTTGGGTGTCGCCGGTCACATCCAGCAAACTCGATTCAGCCACATGGCTGGACACGACGCGGGAGCTGCGCGAGCTGGGCATGGACGTCACCCTGGTGACAGCCGGCCCGGCGGGCAAGCACAGCTATCGCGGCATCGAAGTGCTCAACATCCCTCGCCCGGAGGTCTATCTGCTGGGCCAGCTGCTGTTCCACTTCAACGTGCTGCGCTATCTGCTGCCGCGCCGCATGGCGTATGATGTCGTGCTGTTCCACCAGATTTCAGCGTTCTGGATGCTGCCCCTGCGCTTGCTGGGGCGCAGACGGCCGCTGCTGGCGATGGATTCGCGCGATCTGATCGACTACTCCAACGCCAACCTGAAAGTCCGCCTGCGCACGCTCTGGTTCCGCTTCGTCTACTGGCTCTCTGTCCATACCATTGACGGGCAAACCGCGATCACCGACCGCATGGCTGAACTGGTTGGCATCCCGCAGGACCAGCTATGGGGCGTTTGGCCGTCCGGCGTCAACATTGAAACCTTTGACCAGGCCCGGCGCGACAGGCGCTGGCCCGTTTCCGGCAAGCCGGTCCATCTGGTCTACGTCGGCATCTTCCTCGACAAGCGCAATTTGCTGCCGCTCTGCCGGGCCGTGAAGCAGGCCAACGAAGAAGGCATGTCCTTCATTCTGTCGCTCTATGGCGACGGCGCACTGCGGCCTGAGCTGGAAGCGTGTGCGGCCGATTCCGGCGGTAGTGTGCGCATTGAACGGCCGATACCCCACGACCAGGTGCCCGCCATGTTGGCCCGCGCCCAGGTCGGGGTCACATCCTTGCCCGCGCCGGACGATGAAAAGTACGAAGCGTCCAGCCCCATCAAACTGTTTGAGTACATGGCGGCGGGCATGCCGGTGTTGGCCACTGACAACATGTGTCATACCGATGTCGTGGGCAGCGGCGGCTATGCATTCTGGGCCCATGGCGTAGAAGATGAAGATTTGCTGGCGGCCCTGCGCGATGTCTGGGCCAGCCGTCAGAAGCTGCGCGAACTGGGCAATGAAGCGGCGGAAGCCGCCCACGGCTGGACTTGGGCCGCTGCCGCCAAGAAACTGAGTAACGCTTTGCAGTTCGGTGTCAACCACGTTAACGCCAAGGCCTACGTACCGGCGCAAAGCAAACAATCCCAACAGGTGTAAAAAACCATCATGAAAATTCCGTTTGTTGATTTGCAAGCACAGTATCGTTCCATCCAGCCGGAGGCCGACGCGGCCGTTCTGGGTGTCATGGGTCGGGGCGACTTCATCCTGGGTCAGGCCGTCAAGGAGTTCGAGCAGGCGTTCGCCGACTGGTGCGAGACCGACTTCGCCGTCGGTGTCGACTCTGGCTACTCGGCGCTGGAGCTGATGCTGCTAGCCTACGACATTGGCCCCGGCGACGAAGTGATTACGGCCGCCAACACATTCATCGCCACCACGCTGGCCATTTCCAACACAGGCGCAACGCCGGTGCTGGTCGATATGGACCCGGCGACCTACAACATCGATCCGACCAAAATCGAGGCGGCCATTACGCCCGCCACCAAAGCGATCCTGCCCGTCCATCTCTATGGCCAGACGGCTGACATGGACCCGATTCTGGAGATCGCCCGCAAGCATAACCTGCTGGTCTTCGAAGACGCGGCGCAGGCGCACGGCGCCCGCTACAAGGGCCGCCGCGCCGGCAGCCTCGGCGATGCCGCCGCCTTCAGCTTCTACCCCGGCAAGAACCTCGGCGCCTACGGCGACGGCGGAGCCGTGACGACCCGGAACGAAGCGATCGCTGAACGCGTCCGCCTGCTGCGCAACATTGGCCAAAGCGTCAAGTATCATCACATTGAGAAAGGGTTCAACCACCGGCTGGACACCATGCAGGCGGCCGTTCTCAATGTCAAGCTGCCGCACATGGACGACTGGAACGCTTCCCGCCGCCGCGCGGCCGCCACCTACAGCCGTTTGCTGGACGGCATGCCGCTGGTGACGCCGGTGTCGCCGGAGTGGGCCGAGCCTGTCTTCCACCTCTACGTCATCCAGACACCGCTGCGCGACGCGCTGCAGGAAGCGCTGGGCGAGGCAGGTGTGGCTTCAGGTATGCACTACCCGATTCCCATCCACATGCAGCCTGCCTACAGCGAGCTTGGTTACAAGGAAGGCGACTTCCCGGAGACCGAAGCGTACGCGGCCCAGATTCTGTCGCTGCCGATGTTCGCCGAGTTGACCGACGAGCAGGTATCGTATGTGGCTGAAACGATCGGCCAGTTCTTTGCCCAGCACGCCGAGTTGGCGGCGGGCGAGCTGGCGACGGCTGACTAAAGCTATCCTTCCGGGGCGGCGCGGCAGACGCCGCACCGCCCCGAAATCTAGAATTCACTAAATCTTACTGGTTTACGGGCTGCAACGGATTATCATTCGTATCAGGCGCAGACCGGTTAACATCGTCCAGGCTGGGACTGGCGCAATGAGACTATGGCCCAAGTAAGTTATCTTCCGCAAGCAGAACAGGCAGCCGAGGCAGTGCCCGCCGGTTTCGATTGGCGCGGGTTCATCAGCCAATGGCCTGTCCGTCTGTTGGCGCTGCTGCTGGGCCTTGAGCTGTTCATGCCCATCCTGATCTGGCGCACGCCCCTACCGGGCGTGCTGGACTTTGCCCAGGAGTTTGTGGCCGCCTTCATCCTGTTGCTGACCGTGTTCTACATGATCGTCCGCAACAAGATCCCGCTGGCCGTCCTGTTCATTCTGGCTGTCAGCCTGGTCTGGGTCATCGTGGCCACATTTGAGGGACAGCCCGCGCTGGCGACGGCATGGGGCTGGTGGCGGTTCTTCAAGTACCCGCTTATTGGTGTGTTCGCCTATTTGACAGTGCGTTGGCCGGTGGGTTTCTCCAACTGGTGGCTCAAGTTCCTTGTCGTTATCATGGCGTTCGAGGTCGGCGTGCAGCTGCTTCAGTTCGCGGCCGGCGCCCCCCCAACGACGATCTGGCCGGTACGTTCGGTCGCAAGGGTGTCGGCCCGCAGACGATGTTCAACATGTTCGTCACGTGCCTCGCGTTTGGCCATTGGGTCGTCAGCCGGCGCTGGCGATTGCTGGCCATCACCCTGGTGCTGGGCTTCGTTTCCAGCACGCTCAACGTCACCAAATTCTACATTCCTGCAGTGGCGGCCATTGTCCTGGTTACGGTGGTCATCTACCTCGTTCGGGGCGGTCAGTTCCGTCAACTGTTTGTTGGCCTTGTGGTGTTTGCGGCGCTAGGCGCTGCCTTTGTGCCCATATTCAACAGCTTCGTGGCTACGACGCGCGGGCTGCCCACCGTTCAGGAGTTCTTCGAGCCGCAGCGTCTGGAGCGTTACCTGTACAATGACGGCTCCGGCGATGAGGACGGCCGATACAATCTCGGCCGGGCCTTGTCCGTCACCTACGCCCTGCAAATCATCCAGCGCGACGGCACCACCCAGCTGTTTGGCATGGGGTTGGGAACGCGCAGTTCCAGCTCCGGATTGGGCATCACCGGCACCGGACTGGAGACCGATCTGTATGGCGGCGCGGCGGGTACCGGTTTGCTGATCATGATTCAGGAGATGGGTATTGTTGGCCTGGCGGTGTTCAGCTTCTTCTGCTTGTGGCTGTCGTGGCGATTCTTCAGGGACTCGCGCCAACACAGCGACACGGCTCTGGCTGCGCTCCAAATCGGTACCGTCATCTTCACCCTGTTCTGGCCGGTCTGGTTGTGGTATCAGAAGCCGTGGACGTTTGGGGTCATGATGATCCTCTATTGGGTCACGATAGGCTTCATCTTCAGCCGCATGCATGTGCGCCAGCGTCGGGTAACCGGGCGCATATCGCGGGCCACACAGCGAAACACACAGCGCGGCGAACGGCCGCCCATCAGCCCTGCTTACCCGCGCCAATATACCAATGGCAACGGCCACGGGCCGGAAGAGCGCGTCGACCAACCCCCACCCTTACTGTAGCCATTCTCATCCCAGCCATCGTCGTCGCGCGTGCCCGGTTATGCCTTCAGACACATCGTAAGTCGTGTAGGCTAGTATGGCGACGAATGAGCAGCTATCTTCTGGGAGCTTGGTCGCCTGTCACGGTTCGATAACAACCCAGGATGATTCCACGGCCGGGACCACCACCGGCCAGAGTAAGCAATTACGACCGGTTGATTGCCGCTCCAACGAATAACCGGAGGTTTCCGAATGCCTGCAACCAGGTCAAACATTTTACTCGTCGTCGTCGACTGCTTGCGCTCCGACCGCACCTTTGGACCGGACCGCTCAGCCGTCACGCCCAATCTGCAAGCGCTGGCCGCTGAAGGGACGTTGTTCTCGTCGCTGGTAACCGCCAACTCGATGACCATTCCCTGCATGACCACCATGTTCAGCGGGATGTATCCGCACAACCACGGGGTCCGGGCGATGGTTGGGGCGCGTGTCTCCGACGACATCCCGCTGCTGGCTGAACTGCTGCGCGACAACGGCTACCACACCTATGGCGAGGCCACCGGCCCGCTCAGCCCGTTCTACCGCCTGAACCGCGGCTTCGACGAGTATGAATCCCGCGACGGCGTCAAGTCGTCGCTGCTGAATGAATGGGGCGACGACTTCATGACCCGCTTCCGCGACGGCGCGTTCGAGGAGCCGTGGTTTGTCTACGTCCATCTCTGGGGTGTCCATCGCCCGCGGCAGGTTCTGCCGGAGCACAACACACCCGAGTTTGGCCAGACACAGTACGACCGGGCCATCTCCAGCTACGATGCGCGGCTGGGCGAGCTGTTCGACGTGGTGGACCGGGAGAACACGGTCATCATGGTCACTGGTGATCATGGCGAAAAGATTCCCGAGACGGGATTGGAGAACAGGGTGGAGTTTCTGAAGAAGTCGCTGTCCGGCAGCGGCAAGCAGAACTCGGCCTGGACCAAGCGCCGCCGCAAGGCGATTGCCGCCATTCGCGAGGGCTGGTTCTCGACCACCAAGACGCTGCACCGGGTCGGTGTGCTCGACAGCCCGTTGGCCAGCGTCACCGGCCACGGCTACCATGTGTACGATTCGCTCGTGCGCGTGCCGCTGGTCATCAGCGGCTACGACGCGGCGCCCGCCAATCAGGTCATCGACCAGCAAGTGCGGCAGATCGACATCATGCCCACCATTCTCGACATCGCTGGTCTGGGCGACACCCAACCCGCCAACGTCGACGGCCGCAGCCTGACGGCGCTCATGACCGGTGACCAGCTCGATGACATCCCTGCTTTTATCGAAACGTGCCAGAACTCTCGCGAGCCTTCTTCCTTTTACGGCGTGCGGGCGGGCGGCTGGAAGTACGCCTTCGATGCCGATGACGCCAAGGTGCCAGAAGAGCTATATGACCTGTCCGCCGACCCCGGCGAGACCAACAACCTGGCGGCGAAGCAGCCGCAGAAAGCGGCCACCATGCGAGCGTTGATCGAGCAGCATTTGCAGCAAAACAGCGCCGGCGGTGTCGCCCTGACCGACGACCTTAGCGATGATGAGATGGAAGGGCTGGCCGAACACCTCAAGAAACTGGGCTACGTGGAATAATCTGATGCGCAATCCATTTCGCCGTTCTACTCCTACGCCAGAAACGCCGCAGCCGGTCGTTGTTGTGTCCGGCTTGCCCCGCTCCGGCACGTCGATGATGATGAAGATGCTGGAGGCGGGCGGCATTCCGCCGCTGACCGACGCCATCCGGACGGCCGACACCGATAACCCCAAAGGGTATTACGAGTTCGAGCGCGTCAAGCAGCTGGACAAGGGCGATACTGACTGGCTGCCGCTGGCTGAAGGTAAAGTGGTCAAGGTCATCTCCGCCCTCCTGCGCCATCTCCCGGACGGCCACACCTACCAGATCGTCTTTGTGCGGCGCAACATGAGTCGAGATTCTGGCCTCGCAGCGCAAGATGCTGGTCAACCGGGGCGAGGACCCGGACGCACTGGACGAGGCCCGCATGGCGGAGCTGTTCGAGAAGCATATCATCCAGACCGAAGCGTGGATGAACGCCCAGCCGAACGTCCGCTGGCTGCCCATCCATTACACCGACATCCTGGCCGACCCGGAGCAGGCCGCCCACACGCTGGCCCGGTTCATCGACCGGGGGCTGGCTGTGGAGGCGATGGCGGAAGTTGTCGACCCCGACCTCTACCGTAACCGGGAGCGCGTCGCCAACGCAGCGCCCTGAGCCTCAGCCGGAGAGAGGACGAAATAGCTTATGAAAATCCTTATGGTCAACAGCTTCAACTATGCGCGCGGCGGAGCGGAGCGATGCTTCCTCGACCTGTCCGCGCTGCTGACGGCGAATGGCCATGAAGTGATTCCGTTCTGCATGGACCACCCGAACAACTTGCCGTCTCCCTACAGCGACTACTTTGTCAGCTATGTGGACTTTCCGACGGAGATGGCCCGGTCCGGTTTACAGCCCAAGTTGAGCGTCACCGAGCGTATCCTCTACTCCCGTGAAGCAAAGCGCAAGATCGCCCAGCTCGTGGCCGACACCCAACCCGACATCGTCCACATCCACGGCTTCATCCATGAGATGTCGACCTCCATCTTGCCCGCGCTCAAGGAAGCGGGGCTGCCGGTGGTACAGACGCTCCACGATTACAAGATCGTTTGCCCCAACACCACATTCGTCTCGAATGAGACGATATGCGAAAGCTGTCAGGGGCACCGCTACTACAACATCGCCCGCAAGCGCTGCAAGCGCGGCTCGCTGCCTGCCAGTGTATTGGCCGGCGTCGAGATGTACGTCCACGAAGCGTTCGGTCTGTACCAGCCGAACATCGACCTGTTCATTTCGCCCAGCGAGTTCCTGGGCCAGAAGGTGCAGGAGCACGGGATCGAAACGCCCATCGATGTGATTCCAAACTTCATCAACCCGCACACGTTCAAGCCGCATTACGAGAAGGAAAATTACTTCATCTACGTCGGCCGTTTGGTGCGGGTGAAAGGCATCCTGACGCTGCTGGAGGCGATGCGCCATCTGGAAGGCGATGCCCAGCTTCGCATAGCCGGCAGTGGCGAGCTGGAAGACGAGCTGCGGGCGTTTGTGGCCCAGCACAACCTGAACGTCGAGTTCCTGGGGCATCTGAACACCGAGGACCTGACCCATCTGATGCAGCGTGCGGCCTTTACCGTTGTGCCGTCGGAATGGTATGAGAACTACTCGATGACCGTCATCGAATCGCTGGCCTGCGGCACGCCTGTCGTGGGGGCCACCATTGGTGGCATCCCGGAGCAAGTGCGCGACGGCTGGAACGGGATGCTGTTCCCGACGGGCGACGCCACCGCGCTGGCCGGCAAGATGCAGGCTATGCTGGCCAACCGGCAGGCCATTGTTCAGATGGGCCGCAACGGCCGCAGCCAGATCGACAGCATCAACGGCCCGACTGCCCACTACCGGCAGACGATGGCCGCTTACCAGCGCGTTCTGGGCGAGCGTTCGCCGAGCGTCAAACCCGAAGCGGGACGCATCATTTCAGAGGCCGGCGCTGACTAGCCGCAGGCCCGGTGCCGGAGCGAGACCATCATGAAAAAGAGCATTGCCTACATCGGCATCAAAGCCCTTCCAGCCAACGCCGGCGTCGATACGGTCGTCGAGAATATCGTCACGCGACTGGACCCGGAGCGCTTCTCCCCGGTGGTCTATGTCGACCGTAAGCTGGTGCCTGAAGAGACACGCATTCCCGGCGTCCATCTGGTGCGTGTGCGCACCATTCCCGGTAAATATTTCGGAGCGACATCGCTCTATCTCTTCGCCGCGCTCGATGCCCTGTTCATGGGCCACTACGATCTCGTCAACGTCCACAGCGTGGAGACCTGCTTCATCCTGCCTCTGCTGCGGCTGCGCTACAAGGTCATCTCGACGGCCCACGGTTTGTTGAGCAAGGAGCCGGACGACCTGAGCAAGTGGGGGAAGGCGAAGTCGCTGCTGCGCCTGACCGAGCTGCCGTTCATGAACTTCTCCAATGTGCGCACCAGTGTCTCCAAGCCGGATCAACTCTATCTGGAATCGCGCTATAATAAACCCGTCCACTATTTGCCGAACGGGATTGACGAGCCAGTGCCCGATTTGGAGAGCGCCAACGCCTTGCTGGCGGAGCATGGGTTGGAGCCGGGCAAGTACATGATCTTCACGGCCGGTCGCGTGGTCCCCCGGAAGGGGTGCCACTTCGTGCTGGAGGCGATGCGCGAGATGGAGGAGGATGTCAAGTTATTGGTCGTGGGCGACACATCCCAGGTCCCGGAGTATACCGAGCAGTTGAAAGCGTTGGCCGACGACCGCGTTCGTTTCTGCGGCTTCATCTCGGACAAGGCGCTGCTCTATGGCCTGATCAAGCAGTCGCAGCTCTTCCTGTTTCCCACGACCTACGAAGCGATGGCCATTACCTTGCTGGAGGTGTCGGCGCTGCAAACGCCGCTCATCGCCAGCGACATTCCCGAGAACCGGGAAGTGCTGCCGGACCAGGCGTTGTTCTTCAAGTCCGGCGATGCAGATGACTTGCGCGAGAAGATGCGTTGGGCGCTTGCCAATCCGGCCGAGATGGCGGAACTGGCGACAGCGGCCTCGGCTTGGGTGGCCGAGAACTACCGCTGGCCCACACTGATCGACGAGTATGAACAGTTGTATGACGCGCTGTTGAAGAACAGTCAATCGGCCCCGGCCCAGCGCCCGGGCCAGGTGGCGCGAGGTGAACAGTAGCGCTGCCATAACGCGCCGGTCCTGGGCCGGCGGTGCCAGACAAGAGGTTACCGGAAAGAAAGAATGAGCAGGGCGTTGGCCCGGCGGAAGCTCCCACCAGTCGCAAGAAACTTTGTAACTGTGGGCTGTTACGCTAGTCGAACGCCAGAAGGGTAAACCCGGGCTGGCAAGGAGCTAGGAGAGTATGGAGCTAGGAAGCATTCTATCAGTATTATGGCGGCGAAAATGGATTATCCTTGCGACGATCCTGACGTCGACGGCGATAGCGGCGGGGATCACTCTGCTGTCAACGCCACAATATTCGGCCGCCACGACGGTGCGCGTCCTGACGATCGGTTCGGGGTCGGTCACTCAGGCTCGTCCCGACATTGGCTACACAGAACGACTGTTGAATACCTATTCGCGCATCCTGACCGGCAACACGGTTCGCCGTGAGTTGATGCAGGAGTTGGGGTTGCCGGAGATGCCGCTCATCACAGTCCAGCTGATTCCGGGCACGGAGTTGATCCGTATTGTGGCAGAGGCCACCGATCCGGAAGACGCTCGCGACGTGGCCAACGCAGCCGCGGCTGAGCTGGTGGCCCAGAACCAGGAGTTCTACAGCGGCGGCGCCGGCCGAACGCTCCAGGACATTCTGGGCGAGCAGGTGACCGGCGCGGAGACAGAGCTGAGCCGGGCCCGAACGGACCTTGAGACCATTCTGCGCGACAACCCGGATGATAATGCGGCTGTGGCCGCCGCCAACCAGGCGCTCGACCTGCGCCAGCAGACGTACACCAACCTGTTGAACCAGTATGAAGCGGCGCGGCTGGAGCAAGCTGTGCAGGCCAACGCGATCTCCATCGTGGAGGAAGCAACCGCCCCGCGCAACCCGTCCTCGCCCCGTCCGGCCATCAACCTGGCGTTGGGCGCAGCCATCGGGTTGATCGGCGGCATCGCCCTGGCGTTCCTGCTCGATAACCTGGACACGACGCTCTACACGCCAGAGCAGATCGAAGCGGCGACGCAGATGGCCACCGTCGGCCGCATTCCTGCCGCCAAGGACGATATGCAGATTGCGCGTCTCGGCAGCGGCCACTACCCACAACTTGAGTCGTTCCGTCGTCTGCGGACCAACATTCTGGCCGGCAGCGATCCGACGACGTCGCAGGTTGTGCTGCTGACCAGCGCCAAGCGCGGCGAAGGCAAGTCGACCGTCTCGGCCAATCTGGCTGTCACCATCGCCCACTCCGGCCGCAGCGTGGTCATTGTGGACTGCGACCTGCGCCTGCCGACCGTTCACAAGTTCTTCGACCTGCCGAACAAGCGCGGTCTGACGAACGTGTTGACCGGCGAAGTGACCCACGACGAAGCAGTCCAGTACACGTCGTACCCGCGCGTCCAGGTCATCACCAGCGGCCCGCTGCCGCCGAATCCGACCGAACTGCTCGGTTCGCAGCAAATGGTCGATCTGATCAATGAGCTGCGCGAGGTCTTTGACTTCGTCATCCTGGACACACCGGCCCTGTTGTCGGTGGCCGATGCCGCCGTGCTCGCGCCGACGGCCGACAATGTGCTGTTGGTCATCGCCCAGTCCCAGACCCAGCGCGGCGATGTGGAAACCGTTCGCCAACAGTTGTCGAACGTTCGCGTCAAGTCGATGGAAGTGGTGGTCAACCGCGTGGAACCGAATGGGAGTTACGCCTACTACGAGGCAGACGGCCGCTAGCGCTCCGGCGCTGGCGTCTGCCCTGCCCCGCCTGTGGATGGGAACGCACGTATGCTAGTCGACTTCATGGTCATTGGTGCCCAAAAGGCGGGCACAACCAGCTTGGCCAGCCAACTGGCGGCCCATCCGCAGATCTGCTTCTGTCGCGAGAAGGAGCCTGCTTACTTCAACCAACCGGCCGACTGGCGGGCCGGGCTTGATGCGTACCATGCGCTGTATGACCCCCAACCCAGCCAGTTATGCGGCGAGGCGTCGACGTTCTACACTTTTCTGCCGGAGTTCCCCGACACCCACAAGCGGCTGTTCGAGTACAACCCGGACCTGAAACTGATCTATGTGGTGAGGCAGCCGGTGGAGCGAATTATCTCCCACTACACCCACAATCTGGTGCGCACACTGGACACGCTGCCGCCGGATGAGGCTGTCTTCGCCCATCCCGCCTACGTCAACCGCAGTCGGTATGGCGTGCAGATCCGTCCCTATCTGGAGTTGTTCGAGCGCGACAACGTCTTGCTCCTCGTCTTTGAGGAGTATGTCCGCGACCAGATCAGTGCGTTGGAGCAAGTAGCTGCTTTTCTCGGTATTGAGGCCGCGCCGTTTGCCGAAGCGGAGACCGAAGCGCGGCATAAATCGGTGGGCGAACCACAGCTGAAGAGCGACGCCGTGCGTTCGGTGGTCCGGTCCGGCGCGTTCCAGAAGCTGCGTGCGGTCGTCCCTGCTTCCATTCGCCAGCCCATGCGCCACCGCCTCTTCTCCAACACGCTGGAGGAGAAGCCGGAGTTCGCTCCCGTGACGCGCCGAAACCTGTGGCGGCTGGTTGAGGATGATGTGCTCGCTGTCGAAGACCTGCTTGGCCGCCGGCTGGACCAGTGGCGCGACGGGTACACCGACTAACTATCTAACGGTACGCAAGCTATGTGTGCGATTCAAGTTTCCGACATCAACCGGCGCAACGTTTCCTTTGGCCTGCTGCGCGTCTACAAGGACCTCGTCCAGAAGACGGGGCTGACGCGCTACGACGGGCCGACGACGGTGGTGCTCATTCAGGGTTGCCAGCGCTCCGGCACCAGCCTGACCTACTGGATTTTCGAGCGAGACTTCAACGCCAAGATTTACCGCGAGTCCAGTTCGCTGTCGTCCAACGACACGGCCGAACGGCTGCGGCTGAACCCGCTGGATGAGGTGCGAGCGGTTGTCGCCGCCCACAACGTGCCCCTGGTTGTGTTGAAGCCGCTGGTCGAGTCACAGCGTGCCCCGGAGCTGCTGGAGCAGTTCGACGGCGCGCGCGTGCTGTGGCTCTATCGCCACTATCAGGATGTGGCCTCGTCCAATTTGAAAGCGTTCGGCACGGACAACGGCCTGAACGACATCCGCCCCTTCGTCACCGGCGAGCCGGGCAACTGGCGCTCCGAAAACAGCTCAGGCGAAACGCGGGCCATCATCAGGCGCTACTTTGCCGAGGACATGAATCCATACGATGCGGCGGCCCTGTTCTGGTTCGCCCGCAACCAGCTGTTCTTTGAACAAGGACTGGACGACGACCCGCGAGCCATGCTGTGCCGCTATGAAGACCTTGTCACCCGGCCGTCCGAGGTGATGCGCCGTGTCTATGACTTCGTCGACATGCCGTACCCAGGCGACCATATTGTCCAGGATGTGCATCCGCAGTCGGTGGGCAAAGGCCGCACGTCGCGGCTCAGCCCCGAAGTCGACGCGCTGTGCGCCGATCTGCTGGACCGGCTCGACGCGGTCAACCAGCGTATGGTGCTGGCGGAACAGGATGCGCGACCAGGAGTGAATGCTGAATGACACAATCAACTCTCCCGACCGAAGCGCCTATCTTTATTGTGGGCTACATTCACACCGGCACCAGTCTGCTCAAGACGATGCTGCGCAGCGACCCGATCCTGTTTACGGCGAACGGCGAGTCCCACTTCTTCCAGGACCTCAACTTCGTTCGCAGTGAGTTTCCAGACCTGGACAACGCCGACACCTTCCGTGAATACGTGCGCTATCTGATCAAGCTGGCCTACCTCGGCGCACGGCGGGCGAAGTGGCAGCGCGACGACTTTTCGCTGGCCGACTTCGGCATTGGCCAAGCGCAGTTTGAGTCAATCGTCACTGCCGCCCACGCCGTGGACGCGGAGAAACGGCCGCAGCGCTACGCGGCGCTCTTTCCGGTTGTCATGGACCAGCTGACGCTGCTCGAAGGGAAGGAGCGCTGGCTGGAGAAGACGCCCGAGCACGCCTACTTCCTGAAGAACGTGATGACCGTCGTCGACAATGCCCTGGTGATCGAACTGGTGCGCGATCCGCGTGCGGCACTGGCTTCCCGCAAGCATCGCCGCACCGACGAGTGGCTCGACGCCAAGGAAGCGTCCGAGGACGTGGCCACCGACCGGGTGACCAACTACGATCCGGTCATAGACAGCTATATGTGGCGGGAGTCGGTCAGCTCGACCGACGAAGCCAAGCGCGCCTTCCCGGACCGCGTCCTGACGGTGCGCTATGAAGATATGGTCTCGGAGCCGGAGAAGACGCTGCGCCAGATTTGCGCCTTCCTGGGCCTGGAGTTTCGGCCGGATATGCTGGATGTCGGTTGGGTCAACGCCACGAGCCGCACCCAGGACAACGCCGGCGACAGCATCAGCCGGGCGGCCGTCGACAAATGGCGGACGTCGCTGACACCGGAAGAGATCTTTGTCTCCCAAAGCATCTTGCGGTCGGACATGGCTCGCTATGGCTATGCGCCGATGGCGGTCGGCGTCTCGACCTGGCTCAAGTCGCCTGTGGTCATGAGCCAGAGTGCCGCCAACTTGTTTAACCGGATTCGCAGCCGCCGGACCCATGGGCTTGACCATCGGCGGGGCGACACATTGCAGCGCATGATGCGCCGGGTCGCCAAGAGCTCCGGCCAGTGACCTGCCTGGAAATTAATGGGTGAGCGGCCGCTGCCAGAGCCACTCTCCAACGCCAATCAATCATGAGCGAGACACCACCGACCGTATCACTCGGACTGCCCGTCTACAACGGGGAAGCGTATCTGACCGAAACGCTGGACTCCATCCTGGGCCAGACGTTCGCCGACTTTGAGTTGATTATTTCCGACAACGCCTCCACCGACCGAACAGAAGCGATATGCCGGGAGTACGCCGCCCGCGACGGCCGCATTCGCTACGTTCGCAACCCGGAGAATGTGGGCGCGTCAGAGAACTACAACCAGACGTTCCGGCTGGCAAAGGGTCGCTACTTCAAATGGTGCGCCCACGATGATCTGCTGGCCCCAACGTTCCTCGAATGTTGTGCCGGCATCATGGATGCCCACCCGGATGTGGTGCTCTGCTACACATTGGCCAGAGCAATCGACGCCCACGGCGATGTCATCAAGGATTACCCCGGCAAGCAGCGGCCCAACGACGACGTGGCCCGCTTTCGGTTCTATGAGTTTGTCCTCGATCCGCACCCGGTTGTGGCTGTCTTTGGCCTGATGCGCTCCGAGGTGCTGGGCCGGACCCGGCTTATCGGGAAATACTCCGGCTCCGACCGTCCGCTGCTCAGCGAGATGAGCTTGCTTGGTAAATTCTACGAAGTGCCGGAGTATCTGTTCTTCTATCGCCATCACGAGAAGCAGTCGTGGGGCGGTAACAAATCGGCCCAGGCCCAGCAGGCGTGGTACGATCCGCGCCGCAAGGGCCAGACCACGTTCCCCCAATGGCGTCTCATGTGGGAGCACATGCAGTCGATCAACAGATCGCCGGTTGGCGTCTATGATCGCGTATCGTGCTACGCCTACATGGGCTATTGGGCACGCAAGAATTGGCGGCGACTGGGCAACAACCTGCTGCTGCGTGACGTCGTCTGACGGCCGTCACCTTCTTTTTGCCAGCGACTTCGCCCGGTTGGGCGCCAGGAGATTGAGCCATGATCATTGTACAAACCCCGCTGCGGGCCAGCCTCTTCGGCGGCGGCACCGACTTCCCGGGTTACTATCTGGAGCACGGCGGCTGCGTGCTGACTTCCGCCATCGACAAATATATCTTCGTAACCATCAAGCAGCGCTTTGATGACAAGCTGCGCGTCGGCTATACCGAAACCGAACTGGTCGGCTCTGTCGACGAGATTCAGCACGAGTTGATTCGCGAAGCGTTCCGTATGACCGGACTGACCCACGGCGTGGAGATCACGACGATGGGCGACATTCCGTCGCAGGGGTCCGGTCTGGGCTCATCCAGCACGGTGACGGTCGGTGCGCTCCACGCCATGTACGCGCTCCAGCGGGAGCTGGTTGTCTCCGAACGTCTGGCAGCCGAAGCGTGCCGGATTGAGCGCGAGGTGCTTGGTAAGCCAATCGGTATTCAGGACCAGTACATCGCTGCGTATGGCGGGCTGCGCTTCATGGAGTTTCTCCAGTCCGGTGAGGTGGTCTCAACCCGTGTCGAGCTGGAACCGGCCATCCAGCGCCAGTTGAACAATAACCTGCTGCTCTTTTACACAGGGGTAACTCGCAAGGCCGACACCATCCTGGCCGAGCAGAAAGACAACATCGTTGACCGTCATGCTATTCTGGAAGAGATGAAGCAGTTGGCCCACGTCGCCTGCAGCGAGCTGCAGGCCAGCAACATCGACGCCATTGGCGACTTGCTGCACGAGAGCTGGCAGCTCAAGAAACAACTGGCCAGCCGCATCAGCAACGGCGGGCTGGATGATCTGTATGAGATGGCCCGCAAAGGCGGAGCCACCGGCGGCAAGATTTCGGGCGCGGGCGGCGGGGGCTTCCTGCTGCTCTACTGCCCGCCGGAGAATCAGGAACGGCTGCGCACAACACTCGCCCAGCTCCAGGAGCTGCCTTTCAACCTGGGCCAGGACGGCAGCAAAGTCATTTTCGACTACCAACGTTAGAGGTGAACCATATGATGCAATCAATCAAGTTTGATCAGCTCGCCAGCGTGGACGGGTACATCAACGACCTGAAGACAACACTCGACAGCATGGATCGGGAGCCGATCAGCGAGACGATTACGGCGCTGCATCAGGCGCGGGTCGACGGCCGCCAGATCTTCATCATGGGCAACGGCGGCAGCGCGTCTACCGCCACCCACTTCGTCTGCGACCTGGCCAAGAATACGCGCCGCGACGACTGGCCCCACTACAAGGTGATTGGGCTGGCCGACAGCATGGCCATCTTCTCCGCCTATGCCAACGACGATGGCTATGACAACGTCTTTGCGCTCCAGCTGGCCAATCTCGTTCAGCCGGACGATATCGTCGTCGCCATCTCCACCAGCGGCAACTCGCCCAACGTCCTGCGGGCGGTCGAGCTGGCCAACGAGCGCGGCGCCATGACGATCGGCTTCACCGGCTTTGGCGCGGGCAAGCTGGGGCCGATGGTGGACCTGCACATCCACGTGCCGAGCGACTGCATCGAGCATGTAGAGGATATCCATCTGGCGCTGGAGCATATGATCACCAAGGCGCTGCGGGACATGACGGCCTGATATGGTTGCTGACCGGCAGCCCGCCCTGTTTCTCGACCGGGACGGGGTCATCATTGAGAATCGGGATAACTACGTCCTGTCCTGGGCCGACGTCGACTTCCTGCCGGGGGCGCTGGAGGCGCTGGCATCCCTGCGTGACGCGCCCTGGCGTATTGTCATCGTTACCAACCAGTCGCCCATCGGGCGCGGGCTGGTGGCCAGGGAGACGATTGACGCGATCAACGAGCGTATCATCGCCCAGATTGAGGCCGCGGGCGGCCGCATCGACGCCGCCTACATCTGCCCCCACGCTCCCGAAGACGGCTGCGACTGCCGCAAGCCTCAGCCGGGCATGCTGCAACAGGCGGCTGCGGATCTCGACATCGACCTGGGCCAATCCATCATGGTTGGCGACGCGCTGACCGATGTCGGCGCGGGCCAGTGTGCGGGTGTGGCCGAGGCGGTTCTGGTGCGCACCGGGCGCGGCCGTCGCCAGGAAGCGCTGCCTGCCGCAGTGACCATGCCGCCCTTCCGAACCTATGAGTCTTTGGCTGCCGTGGTGGCGGCCTTGCCCGACCTGCGCCCGGTTTCGTAGGGCAATCGCGTTTGGGCCGTAAGGACCTTTGTAATCTGGCTCGTGTAATTTCGCAATGGTGTGCATCCGGGAGCCGGAACAGTCCGACAGACCGCAATCAACGTCCCCCATGCAAACGGCCCGCAAGAGGCCGCTGCGTCGCATGGCTGGACAAAGGCTGAATTGGAATGAACGTATTGGTGACCGGCGGAGCCGGCTACATTGGCAGTATTGCCGTCGAACGACTCGTCAAATCGGGCGCGTCGGTTGTCGTCTTTGACAATCTCTACCAGGGCCACGCCCACGCAGTCCATCCGGACGCCACGTTTGTCCAGGGTGACCTGGCCGACAAGGCGGTCGTCGATGCGGTGCTGGCCGAGCACAAGCCGGACGGCATCATGCACTTTGCCTCCTACACGCTGGTGGGGGAGTCGTGGGAACAGCCATTCATGTACCTGCGCGACAATGTGGTCAACGGGCTGAATCTCATGCAGAGCGCGGTGGAGCATGGCGTTGGCCGCTTCATCCTGTCTTCTACGGCCAATCTGTTCGACGACCCGGAGCAAATGCCCATCCGCGAAACCGAGCGCATCGTGCCCGGCAGCCCCTATGGCGAGTCCAAGAACCTGCTGGAGCGCAATCTGCTGTGGATGGATCGCGTCTACGGCATGCGCTACGCATGCCTGCGCTACTTCAATGCCTGTGGGGCGACCGAAGAGCGGGGCGAAGACCACGATCCCGAAACGCATCTGATCCCGCTCGTGCTGGAGGTGGCGCTGGGCCAGCGCGACAAGATCACCATCTTTGGCGACGACTACGACACGCCGGATGGCACCTGCGTCCGCGACTATATTCACGTCGTCGATCTGGCCGAGGCCCACATCCTGGCGCTCAATGCGCTGGGTGACGGCCCCAGCCGCAAGTACAACCTGGGCAACGGCCAGGGGTTCAGCGTCCAGGAAGTGATCCAGACCGCCCGTGATGTGACCGGCCATCCGATTCCGGCCGACATTGGCCCGCGCCGCCCCGGCGATCCGGACATCCTGATTGCTGACAGCACAACCATCAAGCGCGAGCTGGGCTGGAAGCCGCAGTATACCGACCTGCGCGCTATCATGGAGACGGCGTGGCGTTGGCACTGCGACCACCCGCACGGCTACTCAGCCTGATCGCTATCTGAGGACGGTCGCCACGTGCGCGGCCGGAGCAAACCAACCATGCGCATTCTCTACATCTGGTTCTACAGTCGCTCTTTTCCCGACTACCCCAAAGTGTCGGCCGTCTTGCGCGAGCAGGGGCACGACGCCTGGGTGGCCAACTATGACGAAGCGGGCGACATCGTCTGGTTGGAAGGCGACAGGAAGATGGCCACGGTCAAAGGCCCATCCGCTGTCCCGGCATCCGTGGCCAAAGTGCCCGGCCTGCGGTCGCTCTGGCGCAAGGCGTCCTACTTCAGCTTCATGCGACGGCTGCGGGCGTTCTTCCGGGCCCAGGATGCCGACATCATCCACGTCTGTCCCAACAATGCCAGCATGATCTGGACGCTGCCGATCATGATGCCCGAATCGACACACTTTGTAATCGACTACCGCCAGATCGCGCAGCGTGACGGGCGTGGTGTGCTGGGCAAGATGAAGGCGACCTGGTCGCATGGCTTGCGCTCGTTCTACTGCCGCACCGTCTACGATCGGGCCACGTTCCTGCACGAGGCGGGCGCGGAGAAAGTGCTGGGCGAGGATTGGCAGCGCTGGGGGGACGTGGTGCCCCTGGGCGTCGACGACCCGTTCCTGCTCTACAGCCCCAACGGGCAGGGGCCAGAGCACAAGAACCCGGCGAGCGGCGTCTCTTTCCTCTATCTCGGCTCTATCGCTCGGGTGCGCAAACTGGAACAGATTCTGACGGCCGTCGACCAGATGCGGGCGACCACCACAAACTTCCATCTCGACTTCATCGGCCCGGACGCGGCCGATGGCTACTATCAGAAGCTGGTCACAGAGATGGGGCTGGATGATGTGGTGCGCTTCCTGCCGCCGGTCCCCTACGACACAGTGCCCAGGACGGTCGCCGGGTACGACGTCACATTGACCATCGTGCCCGAAAGCCCGGCCGACTGGCAGTTCCAGCCGACCATCAAGGGCGTGGAGTACCGGGCACTGGGTATGCCGGTCATCGCCACCGACTTTATCCCCAATCGCGAACTGGTCGAGGACGGGGTCAACGGATTGCTTGTGACCAACACCGCCGCCAGTATCGCGGAGGCGATGCTGCGCTTTGTCCAGGACCCCGCTTTTCTGGACGCAGCCCGGACCAATGCCCGCGCCATGCGCGAGGGCCCGACCTGGGATATGATCGCCGAGATGTATCTCCACGACGTCTACGAACCCCTTGTTAACGAGCCCCGCGTCAACGGGCCACTCATTAGCGAGCCGCTCGCCAACAAGCGCCACGGCGCCTGACTCTCCACACCCTACCGCAGACAGAGGCAACGTGAGCTTACGCGTTAAGACAGCACAAGGCAGTATTCTGATGGGATTGGTGACGTTCGCGTCCCGGCCCATCACAATGGTGTTTTCGATCTTCCTCTTGCGTCTGCTGAACCCGGAAGATTTCGGTACGGTGGCGCTGGCGATGATCATCTTCAACACCGCCAACCTGTTTACCGATCTGGGTATGCGCCCGGCGGTGGTGCAGAGCAAGGACAACATCGATCAGGTGGCCTACATCGCCTTCCTTGTTGTCAACATTACCAGTCTGCTGTTCTATGCCGCCGTCTTTGTCTTTGCCGAGCCGATCGCCGTCTTGTTGGGCGGGGACGCCTCGCTGGTGCCGATCATGCGCTTGTTGGGGTTGATCGTCGTCATTGATGCCTGGTGGATCATTCCTGAAGCACTGCTTAAGCGCGACTTGATGTTCAAGCGGTTGGCCGTGACCCAGGTGCCCGGCGAGATCGCTTCCGGTGTTGTGGCCATCGTCCTCGCATTCATGGGGTATGGCGTCTATGCGCTGGTCTATGGGGCGCTGGTGTCGGAGCTGGTTCGAGCGGTCATCGTCTGGTATCTACTCCCCTCCTACAGTTGGCTGAAACCGAAGCGGATCGACTGGGAGATTGCCCGTCATCTGCTACGCTTTGGTGCTCCGGCGATGGGCAGCGGTATTGCCCGTTACTTCAGCCAGCATTGGGATGACTGGGTTGTCGGTCGCCAGTTGGGAACGGCGTCGCTTGGTTTCTACAGCAAGGCGTACGACATGACGTCGCGCATCACGTTCATGTTCAGCAACGTGCTGTTTGGCAACGTCCTCATGCCGTCCTATGCCAAGGTGCAGGACGACCCCAAGCGGTTGGAGCGCGGCTATCTAAAGAGCACAAGCCTGGTCCTGATGACGATGGTGCCTATGTCGATGGGTCTGTTAGTGCTGGCCCATACGATTGTGCTGGTCTTGTTTGGCGAAAAATGGCTGCCGATGGTTGTCTCCTGGCAGATCTTCTCGCTGTACGCGCTGACTCGTCCCATCTCGGCCAACTCATCGCCGCTGTTTATGGCGGTCGGTAAGCCGGGGTACAACCTCCAGGCTGTGATCGTCATTTTGATCGTCATGGTGCCCCTGCTGTTCATCCTGATTGGTCCGTATGGCATCGCCGGTGTGGCTGTGGCCGTGTCGGCCGCCCATCTGGTCAGTATGCTCTACAACGTTTTCCAGGTGAATCGCATCTTGCCCGGCACGGCCATCAAGACCCTGAAGAGCAACCTGCCGTTCCTCTTTGCCGGCGGCATCATGGCCATCGCTGTTCAGTTGTCCAAAGGACCGGTGTTCAGCATTGCAGGCGGCGAGAACTGGATCTCGCTCATTGTCCTGATCGTCATCGGGGCGCTTGTCTACATGAGCCTGGTCTTCCTTTTGCAGCGGACATTGATCCTGGAGATTCTGACCCTTGTCGTCGCCGCGCTGGACCTGGAACGTCGCGCGCCGCGCTTCGTCCCCCAAAATTTGCGGGCGGCCGACAAGCCCGCCGCGAGCGGCCCCGCAGAGCCGACTTCGCCTCCCGTTCCCTAGTCAGGAAAGCGTACATGACTCAGTCCATCACCCCACCCTGTCCGGGATGGGGCGTCGCCCTCTGCATCTCTCCCTTAGCGCTTGCAAAGTAGTTTCCTACGCAATCTCAGGGAGAGGGTGAAAAAGGCGATAATAACGCGTTGGGTAGGCAGCCCGTAAGAAACACTGTAAGCGGGTATGCATAAGGTGAAAAGTGGTAAGGAGTAAGGAACAAATGAAGCAAGTCAGGAGCATCTCTCTATCCGTCATGCTGCTATTTCTGACCCTGTTGGTCGCGTCGACCTGGGTTCAGGGCGGCACTTCACAATTAGTTGGGGCACAGGATGATCCGGGCCCGATCAACTTCGTCCCGGCGGGGCAAGATCTCAATGAGGCCGATATTCCGCCCGTCGAGAACGGCGCGCCGGCGACCGGCCCGATTATCAGCTGGTCTGCACCGAACAACCCGCAGACACAAGCCCCCACAGCACCCACCATCGACGTCTGGTACGGTGACACGCAGACGTTCGGCGCGTTGGGCAACCCCCAGCAATGGATCAACATTCTCGGCGCGGTGGGTGGCCCTAACCCGATCACCTCGCTGAGCTACTCGTTGAACGGCGGGCCGGATCTGCCACTTAATATTGGTCCCGACGAGCGCCGCCTCTACGACGACGGCGCGTTCAACGTGCAGTTGGACCGCAACTTTGTGCCGGCGGGGGCCAATGAACTGGTCATCAAAGCGTCGGACGGAAGTGACACGACGATGAAGACGGTGACTGTCAACCACGTCGTTGGCAACACCTGGCCGCTGCCCTACTCAATTGATTGGTCGTCGGCCAGCTCGATTCAGGATGTTTCGCAGGTTGTTGACGGTTGGTGGGAGATCAAGAACGGCGAACTGTACAACGTTACGCCTGGCTTCGATCGCCTGGTAGCCATCGGTGACGTTAGCTGGACCGACTATGAAGTGACCGTGCCGGTGACCGTCTACTCGCTCAACGACAGCGAGTGGCAGGCGCCCAGCAACGGAGCCGGCATTGGCATCATTGCCCGGTGGAACGGCCATTACGAAATTAACAGCGAGTTTGAGCCGCCTTTCCTCGGCTGGCGCGACCTCGGTACCCTTTCCTGGTACCGGTGGGACCCCAGTGGAGCGACTGAGTTCCAGATGCGCGGCGATCGCGGTGCGCGCCTGGTCGAACGAAACGACCGGTCCCTTGACCTGAACACCACCTACATCTTCAAGCTGAGCATCCAGTCTTCCAATCTGGAGGGCGCGCCCAGCACCTACCGCTTCAAGTTCTGGGAAGAAGGCCAGCCGGAGCCTGCGCTGTGGTATATGGAGTCCGAAGGCGTGGCTGGCGAACCGGCGAGCGGTTCGATGATGCTGGTCGCCCATCAGGTGGAAGCCAGCTTTGGCGACGTGACGATTACCCCGGTCGACTCCAACCAGACGTTCAAGATCAACGTGGGCAACCCGAACAACGGCGAGATCATCCTCCAGCCCGACAAAGAGCAGTACAACTACGGTGAGCGCGTCTCTGTGCGAGCGTTGGGCAATCCCGGCTTTGGTCTGAACTCGTGGGGCGGCGACATTTCGGAGCTGGGCAGCCAGAATCCGGTTGAGTTTGATGTCACCCAGAAGATGACGATCAATGCCAGCTTCTCCGCCGCGCCGGACCCGACGCTGGTGGTTAACTCCAACGGCAACGGCACCGTAACGATCTCGCCGGAAAAGGCGCAGTATCAGCAGGGTGAACTGGTCACGCTGACCCCCAATCCCGGCCCCGGCTATCTGTTCGCCGGCTGGACGGGTGGTCTGACCGGGGCCAATAATCCCGGCCAGATTGTCATGGACGGCGACAAGGTGGTCACCGCCTCGTTTGTGGTGGCCGACGTCGATTCGCCCGTCTCCGATGATTTTAGCAGCTGCAATCTGAATACATCCTTGTGGACCTTCGTTAACCCGGTGGGTGATGGAACATTTCAGATGGATGGCACCCGCTTGAGCCTGACGGCGCCGGCTGGCGTCTCCCACAACATCTGGCTGAATGGCAACCGCTCAGTTCGCGTCATGCAGCCGACAGATGACGTCAACTTCCAGATTGTCACCAAGATGGATTCCATCGTGACCCAGCGCTTCCAGATGCAGGGGCTGCTGGTGGAGCAAGACAGCCAGAACTTCCTGCGCTTTGAAGTTCATCATGATGGATCGGTCGTCGAAGCGTATGCTGCCAAGTTTGTGGATGGCCAGCCTGAAGCGGTCATCCTGGGCAAGGTGCTGCCGACAACGCCGGCCTACATGCGCATCACGCGTGCGGGTGAATCGTGGAGTTTCTCAACCTCCTTCGACGGCAACGTCTGGGAGTCGGCAGGCAGCTTCGACCACGAGATGGTCGTGGACAGCAGCGGTGTGTTTAGCGCCAACCATAGTTCGGCGCTGCTCAGCCCGCCGGCCCACACGACGATCGTCGACTACTTCTTCAACTCGACGTCGCCCATCGTTCCTGAGGATGTGCAGTTTAACATCACGGTTCAGGGCGAGGGGCAGGTGACGAAGTCGCCTGACAAACCGAACTACGCTTGTGGCGAAGAGGTTACGCTGACGGCCGTGCCCGCTGCGGGTTGGCGTTTCGCCGGCTGGAGCGGCGACCTGTCCGGAGGCCAGGTCTCGCAGGTCGTCACGGTTGATGATCGGACAGACGCCACGGCAACGTTCTTGCCGTCAGACGGCATCTTCTCCGTCTTTCTGCCCTTTGGCACGAGTGACTAGGTAACAATGACTTCTCGGGGCCTCGCCGGCGAGCAATCGACAGCGAGGCCCCGCACTTTTTCGACGAGTAACTTTTGTGGGCCGTGCACTCTGGCCCGCGAGCGGTATGAGCGGCAGACTTGCACTGCCACGAAGAGGACAGCTATGAAGAAAGTGATCACATTCGGTTCCCTGTTGATTCTGCTTCTGCTGGGTGTGGGCCTTCTGGGCCCGGCCACGCCGGCGGATGCGGCCGTTTTCGGTGACAGCAACGAAGTTACCTACAAGGAGTACTGGATCGATCACAAGGAGTTCACAGCCGGCTGTGACGAAGATCTGGACGCTAACGGGAGCTGGTATCTTGAACCCGGCCCGCTGGACGAATGTCCGAAGCTGATGGAGTTCACCATTCCGGACGGCATTGCCTCCGCCATCAAGGCCGAGATCTACATCGATCTGTGGCGCAACCGCGACAATCCTTCTGCCCGCTTTGAGCTGAACAACAGCGGCAACGTCTACGCGCCGCCCGTCGGCTCCGACTGGAGCCGGACGCCGTATGTGGGCGAGGTAGAACTGACCGAGCTGGCCACGGGGCTGAACCAGATCACGTTCTGGGGCGACGAAAGATACCACGTCCATGATGTAGCGTTCCGCATCTACTACGATGACGCCAACCCAATTACGGCCGGTATCGGCAGCGATGTGTTGCCGCCCGACGGCGATCTGGTGTCGATTACCGATGATAATGGGCCGGTTGCCGCGAACGCCGGCGGGACCTTGATGGTCAATGCCGACAAGCTTGTGCTGAAGGCAGAGAACATCAGCGGCGCGGACTGGGTGGAGTTCCATGCCTATTACGATGGCTATGACGTCGATAATGACGGCGAGTTCCGTGACTGGCAGAACGCCACGCGCAACAACTGGTGCCCCGGTGGTCGGGAAACAGATGAAAATCCGAACGCCAAAGACGCCACATCCTGCACCATCAATCACATTGGCACGGTGAAGCCTGAGAATGACGGAACGGCGCAGATTACCTGGGATCTGCCCTATGTCATCAACCAGCCGGGCGTCAAGTTCAAGATTCGTTTGGTTGACGAGTACGGCAACGTGCGCGATGCAGCTGGTGGCGAGTCGGCGGAGTTTATCCTGGCCCGCGACAACGCGGTCATCTACTTTACAATACCGGACTTCGAGGATGAGGGGCTCCACATGGATGGCCAACGTCCGGACGAGGCATTCCGCCAACTTGAGCTGCCAGGCGACCTGATCCTGGGTAACTTTAACGTCGCCTACTTCCTTGGCATGTACTGGAAAAAGCCTCACTTCTCGGTAGGCGATCTGTCCCCGTCAGCAGTTAGCGCCGGCGACACATGGCTGCTGGGCAACAAGACGTTCAACAAGAATGCGCTCCAGAACGGAAACAACCGCATCGGCTACTACTGGATTAACGGCAGCGGTAATTTCGTAGAACGGCCGGGGCCGATGATTGTGCTGAAGCAGACGGGCGCCGAGAAAGATACCCTGCCGCCGTTCATCAAATCACGCAATCCGGGTCCGGGCAGCACCGGGGTCAATGCACGACAAGCCATTGTTGTTGGTCTGGGCGACCTTCGCGCCGGGGTCAATTTTGAAAGCATTATCATGACCGTCGACGGCGATCTGGTGCAGCCGGAACTTAAGGGCACGCCCATCTCCTATGAGCTGGTCTACACACCGCCGGTGAAGGATCCCTTACCATATAACGAGCCAATTGTCGTCACCACCTACGCCTGTGATCTGCTGGGCAACTGCATGTCAGGCGCTGATTCGTTCACCTTCACCACGGGCGACCCGGACGTGACAGCGCCGGTCATCGATAATATTCAGGTAGCGACGACCAGTAACTCAGCCGTCATTACCTGGGACACGAACGAGCTGTCCACTACGGAGCTGGCCTACGGTCAGGACGATACCTACCAGCTGGGCACAGTTGTCGATCCCGAACTGACGACCAACCACAAGGTCGAGTTGACCGGCCTCATCTCCAACACGATTTACCATTACGAGATTACAGCCAACGACCTTGACGAAAACGACACCAGCACGGGCGATCTGACCTTCAAGACGAAAGCGCCTCCCGGTGTGATCAAGTCCGACGATTTCAGTGAGTGCGTGCTTGACGACGCCATCTGGACCTACATCAATCCGTTGGAAGATGTGGACTACGTCATGTCGGGCGAGGAGCTGGAGTTCAATCTGCCGTCAGGTGTGGCCCACGATATCTGGAAGAGCGGCATCAACGCCCCGCGGGCCATGCAAGCGGTGTCCGACCAGAACTTCGAAGTCGAGGTCAAGTTCAATTCAGGCCTGAGCCAGAAGACCCAGATGCAGGGCGTGCTCGTGCAGCAAGACCCGAGCAACTATCTGCGCTTCAACTTCCAGAGCGACGGCAACCTGACAACGATTGTCATCGTCGAGCGCAAGGATGGCGCGGATCCGTTTGTCGCCTTCTCGCAGCCCATCAGCAATGCCGCTCCCCTGTGGATGCGTATTGGTCGCGCGGGCAGTATCTGGACAATGACCTACTCGTTCGACGGCGTCAACTTCCTGCCGGCGACCGCCTACACCCGGACCCTGGTCATGAACCAGATTGGTGTGTTCGGCGGCAACACGGGCAGTAACCCGGCCTATACCAGCCGCGTCGACTACTTCTTTAACACGGCCAACCGGATCAATCCGGAAGACCCGCCGCGCAACCTGACGATCAACGTCACCGGCGATGGCCAGGTGCTGCGCGTGCCGAACAAGACCAACTACGCTTGTAATGAAGCGGTTATCCTGACGGCCGTTCCTGACAATAACTGGTCGTTCGGCGGCTGGAACGGTGACCTGACCGGCGCGACCAATCCGGACTCGCTGGTGATGGATACCGGCAAGTCGATCGGCGTAACGTTCACCAACGAATCGACCTACACGCTCGACGTCAACACCGCCTATGTCGGCACCGGCGCCGGTGGTACGGTCGAATACGACCCGGTGGAGCCGTTCTATCTGCACGGCACGCCGGTCGTCTTCACGGCCACGGCCGATGTCGGCTGGAGCTTTGACGGCTGGACCGGCACACTGTCCAGCACGAATCCGATTGAGACGATGCCGATTACCAGCAACTCGATCGTGACCGGCACGTTCAGTCAGGACCAGTATGTGCTGACCACCTCGCTGATCAACGATGGCGTCGGCGTGGGCGGAACGATCACCGTCAGCCCGGAGCAGGCGACGTATCTCTACGGTGAGGCCGTAAGATTGACCGCCACCGCCAACACCGGGTGGCAGTTCGAGGGCTGGGAAGGCGACCTGAGCGGGACTGACTCGATTCAGGACATCATCATGACCGGGGACGTTGAAGCGATCGCCCGCTTCTCCCAGGACCAGTACGACCTGACGACCAACATCGTCAGCAACCCGGTGCCTGGTGGCACACCGCCCGGCGGCGTCATCATCCGGTCGCCGGATAAACCGACTTACGGCTATGGTGAAGGGTTGTCGCTGACGGCCGAGCCGCTAGGTGGCTGGGAGTTCATGGGCTGGTCGGGGGCGCTGAGCGGCATTGAGTCGACCCAGACGCTGACCATCTTCCAGGCCGAAAGCGTCACGGCGACCTTTAATCAGGTGACCTACAGCATCAAGACGTCGGTTGCCGGCCCCGGCAGCGTCACCGTCACGCCCGACAAGGATGAGTATCTTTTCGGCGACCTGGTGACGATTGTGGCCATGCCCGACCAGGGCTTTGAGCTGGCCGGATGGAGTGGCGACCTGAGTGGCAAGGGCAACCCTGCCATCTTCCCGGTTGAGCAAGATTACGACATCGTGGCGACGTTTGTGCCGGACACGACACCGATTGAGATCATCGAGTATGAAGTCGAGGTGCTGCCCGGCAGCATGGCGGCTCGGGTGACGTGGGAGACCGACGTCCCGGGCACAAGCCGGGTCGACTTCGGCGACGACGCTTTCTACGGTGACTTTGTCTCAGACAGCGAGTTGAAGACCGACCACGCGCTGATCCTTCAGCCGTTGGAAGTGGAGACGCTGTACCATTTCCAGATCACGTCGATTGACAGCAAGGGCAACGCCGTCAGCTCGACGGATGACACCTTCGTCACCCGTACCGTCACCGGCATTGTCTCCGACGACTTCAGCGCCTGTGGCGACTTGAACCCCGCGCTGTGGGAGTGGGTCGACCCAATCGGTGATTCGAGCTACGCCATGACTGGCAATCAGGTGGCCATCACCGTGCCGTCGGATGTGACCCACAACGTCTTTGACAACGGTAACGACGGCGCCCGCATCATGCAGGTGGCGGACAACGAGGACTTCGTGCTGGAAGTCAAGATGGACTCCAGCATTGAAGGCAAGGTGGCCATGCAGGGCATCATCATCGAGCAAGACGATGAGAACTTCATGCGCTTCGACTTCTTCAAGCGCGAGGAAGGGCTGATCGTCGTCTACGTGGCCGCCTTCAACGATCTGACACCCAACGTGAAGGCCAATATCAAGGTGGCCGACCTGGGCGAACCCATGTGGATGCGTGTCATCCGCACCGGCAATATGTGGGAGCAGTACTACTCGTTTGACGGGCAGAACTGGACCCCGAGCACGCTGGCCCCGATCGAACAGACGTTGAACGTGACGAAGATCGGCCTCTTCGCAGGGAACGCGCCCGTTCGGGGCGAGACCCCCGGGCACACGGCCGTCTTCGATTACTTCTTCAACAGCGATGTGCCCATCGACCCGGAAGATGGCCGCTACCCCATCAACATCAATGTGATGGGGCAGGGTACGGTGAGTAAGTCACCGGATCGTCAGGGCTACGCCTGTAACGAGGAAGTGACGCTGACCGCCCAGCCGGCGGCCGGTTGGACGTTCGCCAGCTGGAGCGGTGACCTGACCGGCACCAATCCGCAGCGGACGGTGACGTTGGATGAGAGCCTCAATATCACGGCTATCTTCCGCCAGGGCGGCGAAGTGGGAGACTTCTGGTCGCAGCTGCCGGTCCTGATGAAGCCATAAGTGTGCAGACTATCGTGATGTTCGAAGGGTCTAACTGCAATAGCGATTGAAACAAGCGTCATAGCGATGGCTGCCAAAGGCAACGTCGCTATGACGCTGTTTGAAAGCGATCAACAATGATGAGGTGGCCAACTGTCGAAGCGGGTGTGTGCCGGCGGATACAGAATTGTAGGTGACTTCAGGTAACTGTCTAATAAGGAGTGTTTGTAATGAGGAAAAGGAAAACTGCCAGCTATTCGTTGCTAGCATCCATGCTGTTGGCTGTGTTTCTGGTTGTGGCGATGGGTGGCTCGATGGCCGCGGAGGCGGGCGGGCTGCTCTCAGACCAGGCCCAACCGGTCGACCCCGCACCCTCTGTCGTCGATAGCAATGACAGTGACAAGCCTGCCCTGCAGACGGGCGGCCCGTCCGGGCCAATCGTCTACACGGACCAGGTTGACGCGACGGCCTCTGACCGGCCGAACGCGCCCGCTGTCCCCACGATCACCGTCTGGGATGGCTTGAACCAGAGCTTCGGCGGCGCTAAAGGTAACCCGCAGAAGTGGATCAACATCCGGGGCAATGTGGCCACGGCCAATCCGATCAGCACCCTCCAGTACACGCTCAACGGCGGTCCTGCGAATAGTCTGGACCTGGGTCCCGACGCTCGGCGGCTGGCCCAGACCGGTGACTTCAATATTGAGTTGGACCACACCGATCTCGCTGTGGGTGCGAACACCGTTACGATCACCGCCATCGACAACATCGGTGGCAGCGACGAGGAAACGGTCACGGTTACGTACCAGAACAGCGGTGCGTTCCCGGCCGACACCTATACCTACGACTGGTCCGGCGCGACCAAGGTCAACGACATCGCCCACATAGTCGATGGCAACTGGATCATCAACGGCGGCACGATTGAGCCGACATGGATCGATTTCGACCGGCTGGTGGCCCTGGGCAATATGTCCTGGAAGGATTACACGGTCACGGTCCCCATCACAATCAACGCCATTGATGACACCGGTTTCGGCGCCCCGAGCAACGGGCCGGGCATCGGCGTGATGGTCCGTTGGTTGGGCCACTACGATGCTGACAACGGCTTCCAGCCACAGACCGGCTGGCGTCGTCTGGGCGCAATGGGCTGGTATCGCTGGACCAAGGATCAGGGCGTAACCCTGTCCGGCTTCCAACTGCTGAACGATAACGGCAACGTAGTCACGGAAGACAGCCGCCAGATCGAGTTTGGCAAAACGTACATCTATAAGCTGCAGGTCGAGTCGGTCTCCGGGCCGAACAGCCCCGCTACCTATCGCTTCAAAGTGTGGGAGTCGGGCCAGCCGGAACCGGCCGCATGGGATATGACGAACGTGGGTAAGGCAGGCGAGCCGCGCAGCGGTTCGGTGATGCTTGTTGCCCATCACGTCGACGCCTCATTTGGCGAGGTGACGGTCAATCTGAACAGCACAGCCAGCGCCCCGAAGCTGCAGGTCAACGCCAGCGGCAGCGGCAGCGGCACGGTGGCCAAGGGTCCGGACAAACAGACCTACAAGTTCGGTGAGGACGTCACGCTGACAGCCATCCCGGCCGGCGGATCGGTGTTCAGCGGCTGGGCAGGCGACCTGTCTGGTGCAGCCAACCCGCAAACGATCACCCTCTTTGAGGATAACAGCGTCACGGCGCTCTTCGTCGATCCCAACGCCGTCTCACCCGTTTCCGACGACTTCAGCGGTTGTGTACTCGACGCATCCGTCTGGACGTTCGTGGACCCGCTAGGCGGGTCGTCGGTGACGTTGAACGGTGCCCAGGCCGAAATCACCGTTACGGGCGGCGACGCCCATGATATCTGGAACGACGGCCCGAACGCCCCTCGTCTGATGCAGTTCACCAACGACGAGGATTTCGAGTTTGAAGTCAAGTTCGATTCGGCGCTGTCTGAGAAGACTCAACTGCTCGGCGTATACATCGAAGAAGACAACGAGAAGCATATCAAGTTCAATATCCAGCACGACGGATCGGGCTATAAAGTAGCGGCCTACACCTTCCTCAACGGAAGCAACCAGCCCGCGCAAGTGAATCAATCGGTCACGGTGACGCCGCCAACCTGGCTGCGTGTTAACCGGACTGGTGACAGCTGGATGCTGTCCTATTCAAACAACGGCACCACGTTTACGGAAGCGGCCAGCTTTGACTTCGCCATGACGGTCAACGCAGTCGGTCCGTTTGTGGGCAACGCGGGCAAGAACGCCCCGGCCGTAACGGGTCTGATCGACTACTTCTTCAATACAAGCGATCCGATTGTGCCGGAGGATGGCAGCCGCAAGCTGACGGTTGACACCGTCGGCAGCGGCACGGTCATCGTCGAGCCGCAGAAGGACAACTACGCTTGTGGTGAGGTGGTGGCGCTGACAGCTCAGCCCGCGACCGGCTTCCGCTTCGATGGCTGGAGCGGTGCGCTCGCCGGCACCAACCCGATTGAAACCCTGGTGATGAACAAGGCCGAACAAGTGACGGCGACGTTTGTTTCCGATACGCAGTTCACGGTCACGGTTGAACCGACTGCCAACGGGTCGATTGTCAGAGACCCCGATCAACCGTCGTATCCAGGTGGCTCAATGGTCGAGCTGGAAGCGATGCCCGACCTCGGCTATCAGTTCTCGGCCTGGGGTGGAGACGCGGCGGCCTTTGGCAGCGCCAATCCCATCTCCCTGACGGTGGACACGAACAAGACAGTTTCCGGCACGTTCACGCTGGCCCCCAACAGAACGTTGACGCTCAACGCGACCAACGGCTCCGTGACGGCCAACCCGGACAAGGCGAGCTATCTGAACGGCGAGGAGGTCGAGCTGACCGCCACCCCCGCCGTTGGCTATGGCTTTGCCGGATGGGGTGGCGACCTGTCGGGCAGCGAAAACCCGGTCACCGTCAAGATGGACGCCGACAAGAGTATCAACGCCAACTTCGCGTTGAATCAGTTCACCGTGGTGACGCAAGTCTCGCAAGGTCAGGGTTCCGTCTCTGTCGAACCGAACCAGCTTCTGTACTTCGACGGCCAGACCGTGAAGCTGACGGCCACGCCAGGACCGGGCTTCATCTTTGGTGGCTGGGGCGGCGACGCCGTCGGCAGCACCAATCCGATCGAAGTGACGGTGACCAAGAACACGTTGGTGACGGCGTCGTTTGTCACGACAGGCAGCTTTGAGCTGACGACCGGTGTTGTCGGGACGGGCACAGTGGCTCGCGACCCGGACAAGGCCACCTATGGCTTTGGCGAGGTGGTCGAGCTGTCGGCTACAGCCGGCCCAAGTTTCGCTTTCATTGGCTGGAGCGGCGATCTGACCGGCGTCGACAATCCCGGCCTGATCACCATCACCAAGGATTCCAATGTCACAGCCACGTTCGGGCTGGATAATCAGTTTGCGTTGACGCTGACGGCCGTTGGCCAGGGCAGCGTTGTCCCCAATCCCGATCGGCCGCTCTATGCGGACGGCCAGCCGGTTCTTCTGACGGCCGTTCCCCAGCCCGGCTTTCGCTTCATCGAATGGAGCGGCGACCTGGTGGGCACGACCAACCCGATCACGATTCAGATGAACAAGAACACGGCCATCACGGCGACCTTTGCCGAGGCGGTGCCCGTGTCGTTGACAACGGCCGCCTTGCCGGCCGCTGGCGGTTCGGTTGTGGTCGACCCGGTGAAAGCCGAGTACCAGACAGGTGACGTGATTACGCTGACGGCCAACGTGGCCCCCGGCTTCAGCTTTGCCGGATGGTCGGGCGATGCGAGCGGCAACACCAATCCGCTGGAAGGGTACGTGCTGGACGGCGACAAGAACATCGTCGCCAACTTCACGACCTCGACTGCACCGAACTCCGATGACTTCAACAGCTGTCTCCTCAATCCGGAGTGGACGTTCGTTGATCCCAACGGATTGGCCAGCTACGCGCTGTCCGGAACGCAGGCGATCATCACCGTGCCACCCGGACAGGATTACAACCTGTGGGACCAGGGTAACTTCTCGGCCCGTCTGATCCAGCCGGCCGCCAACACGGACTTCCAGTTGGAAGCAAAGTTCGAAACGACGCCGTCGCAGCAGTTCCAGATTCAGGGCATCCTGGTGGAGGAAAGCGCCGACGACTTCATGCGGTTCGACTTCTTCCATGATGGGACCGAGCTGCGTGTCTTTGCGGCGACCGTAGAAGGCACGTTCGCCACCAAGAAGAAGAGCGAGGCGATCGCGTCTGGTGATGACCTGTACATCCGCGTGCGTCGCCAGGGCGACACATGGCGCGTCTGGTACGCCTACGACGGCCAGACCTGGACGACCATCGGCAGCTTCAAGCATGAAATCCAGGTGACGGCGGCGGGCGTGTTTGCGGGCAGCAACTTCCGCAATAACGACCAGGCGCCCGGCTTCACGGCAGTCGTCGACTACTTCTTCGACACCGAGACGCCGATCGTGCCGGAAGACGCGGCCCCGCCGGGAATCAACATCGATATCGTCGGCCAGGGCACCATCCAGCGTACTCCCGCCAAAGAGACCTACGTCTGCGGCGACAGTGTGACGCTGACGCCCCAACCATCGCCAGGCTGGATGTTTGGCAGTTGGAGCGGCGATCTGCAGACGACCCTCCCGGTTCAGAACGTCATCGTGAATGACGAGATCAACCTGGTGGCCACGTTCTTGCAGCAGGGTGCACAGTCATTCAAGGCGTACCTGCCAATGTCGGTCGATCAGTAATTGGGTCCGTTTGCAGCGGGCAGCCACGTAAGTAGGTTTGTAAGCTTTTCTGGATACGCTGGTACCCAGGTGAAGCAAAGCCGAAACAGTGGCTGCCCGCTGGTGCTTTGTCACCTTCTGTAGCAAATGCGATATAGCGAGCCGAGAGGTTGGCAAGACCGAGAGGTCGGCAAGACCTCCAACATGTGGCGTGCTTCCAACGTAGAGCCATCATCATGAGGACAGCACCCCCGGAACCCAATTACTAAGTGACTCGAACTGTGCGTGTGGTTGGGCCTGGCCAGATGGTCGGCGTCCTGTTTCATGGGGTATGGCCACCGGCAGTATCGGGTGCAGGCAATGAAGCGAGAATGACCTATGAAGATGATTCACGAGACACGTGAGCGCAAAGGCAAGTTCCACCCGCAGAATCTGAAAGAAACGGTGGAGAAGCGATACTACGTCGATCTGGCCAATGACTATCTGGCCTCCATCGTGTTGGCCGGCACCGGTCGCAGCGGGACCACCTGGATATCTGAGGTGATCAACTACCGCAACGAGTATCGCATCATGGATGAGCCTTTTCGCAATGTGGCGGTGGACATCTGTTCTCACTTCAATGCGATGCAATACATTCGGCCCGGCGACAAGGCTCCGCTCTTTCTGGAACCTACCGGGACGATTCTTAGCGGCCGTCTGCGTAACACGTGGACCGACCGCTTCAACACGAAAAGTGTCGTCACCAAGCGGTTGGTGAAGGCAATTCGGGCGAACCTGTTCCTGAAGTGGATGGTCGACAACTTCCCCGGTCTGCGCGTGGCGTTTCTTATGCGTCACCCGGCGGCCGTCACGTTGTCGCAGTGGAAACTGGATTGGGATATCGACCTTGGGGCGATTCTCCTGGCCCAGCCGCAGCTGATGCAAGACTATCTGGAACCGTACCGCGCCGAGATTGAGCAAGCGGACAGTTTGTTCGAGAAGCGACTGTGGATGTGGTGCATCGAGAACTATGTACCGCTGTCCCAGTTCCAGCCGGGTGAGGTACACCTGGCCTATTACGAGCAGTTCTGTGAAGAACCGGAGCAGGAGATTGAGCGGCTGTTCTCATTCTATGGCAAACAGTGGGACGAATCTGTGTTTGCCACCATGAGCCGCCCCTCCAACTCCAGCAAACCAGACAGCGCCGTTATCATGGGGAAGCGGCGCGTCGATAGTTGGATGTCCAAGATCACGGATGAACAGCGTGAGATGGTGGACATGATGTTGCGGCGGTTTGGGCTGGACGCGATCTACTCGGTAGAGTCGCCCTACCCGGATATGAAGGCCGCCCAGACCCTGTTGGCCCAAACCCCTTCAGGTCTGCCTATCTAGTTGGAAACGAGTCAGGAGCATTTTGAGGGAAGAAACATGAGCAAAGCAACGCGGCTTACGTTTGGTGTTTTGTTGACAGCTATGTTGATGGCGGTGACGCTGCTGGTGCCGTCTTCGGTCCGTGGCGGTATCTTCAACAGCAGCCAGGAAGTGACTTACAAAGAGTACTGGATCGACCACAGTGAGTTTACCGGGGGGTGTAACGCAGACGGCTCTCCGACGAATCCATCGGGCACCAGCTACATTGAGCCACAAGAGCTCAACAAATGCCCCAAGACATTGAACTTCACGATCCCCGATGATTTTTCGTCAGCGATCAAGGTGGAGATCTTCGTTGATCTGTGGCGCAACTACGATATTCAGGCCGCACGCTTCAAGATCAACAACGGCGCCACCACCTACGCGCCGCCAGTTGGTTCAGACTGGAGCCGGTCGCCCTGGGTGGGTGAGATCGATGCGTCTGATCTGAAGCAAGGCTCCAACAACATTACGTTTTGGGGCGCACGCAAATATCAGGCCCGGGATGTGGCGTTCCGCATCTACTATGACGAGAGCAATCCACTCGTGGCGGGCGAAGGCAGTGATGTGACCCCGCCCGATGGTCAGTTGACTACTATCGAAGATGACAATGGCCCCGTTGGCCCTAACGCCGGTGGCGTGCTTGAAGTCAACGACGATCAGTTGAAGCTGACCGCGTCCGTTGATGAAACGACGCAGTACGTTGAGTTCCACGCCTGGTACGAAGGATACGACGAAGACAACGACGGCGTTGTGCGGGACTGGCATAATCTGAGCCGTAACAACTGGTGCATTGGTGGCAAGGAAATGGAAACCAATCCGCTGGGGGTCAACTCCCGTTCCTGCACCATTAACCACATCGGCACCGTGAAGCCCAATGGCGGCACCGCGACCATTACCTGGGATCTGCCGCATATCACCAATCAGGCCGTTATCAAGTTTAAGCTTCGTCTAATCGACGGAGCGGGCAATGTGCGAGACGCGGCAGGTGGAGAGTCAGCCGACTTCTCCATGACCCGTGACGGCGCGGTTCTGGCCTACATTATCCCGGGCTTTGATGATGCGGGGCTGCACATGGACGGCAGCAAGCCGGATTCGGTTGACTACAACTTCGATCTGCCCGACAACATCGAGAGCTTCGATCAAGCCTATCTGCTTGGTAACTACTGGAAGAACCCCAAGTTCAAGATTAACCTCGGCAACGCCTCGTTTGCGAATCCGGGTGATAACTGGACGTTAGGTGTCAAGGATTTCAACAGCAGTCGCCTGGAGCCGGGGCGCAATCGCCTCACCTACGAGTATCAAGGAAATGGCACGGGCAACTTCATCGAGTTCCCCGGCCCCATGATTGTGGTTCGCGAGACCAACTCGACTGGCGACTCGAAACCGCCGTTCGTTAGCCAGCAGAACCCCGCGCCCAACGCAACCAATGTCTTCTTCAAGGACAACATCGTTGCCCACGTTTCCGACATTGACTTTGGTGTGGACTTCACCTCGGTTGAAATGACCGTGAACGGTGAGAATGTCAGCAACAAGGTCAAGATTGAGGGCGTGTCCAGCGACTATACCCTTGTCTACAACCCGACCAACGATCTGCCGTTTGACAGCACTGTGGACGTCACGATCGACGCCTGCGATCTGGCTGGCAACTGTATGAACAAAGTCAGCTACAGCTTCAAGACTGCCGGGCCGGACAACACGCCACCGGTTATCAGCAATGTCCAGGTTGAGCCACGCGCCGGTGGAGCCGCTGTGCGCTGGAACACCGATGAACCGGCCTCAAGCCAGGTCGATTACGGAACCAACGACAACTACGGTCTTGGTTCGGTAAGCGACGAGACGCTGAAGACGGTCCATGAGTTGGATATCACCGGTCTCTCACCGGAGAGCACGTACCATTACCAGATTACGTCGATAGACCTGCAGGGCAATAAAGCGCAAACGAAAGACGCCACGTTCACGACGACGGAACCGGCCGAGATCTTGTCCGATGACTTCAACGCCTGTGCCCTGAACACCGATATCTGGGAGTTCACCGATACTGTCGGTGGGGCGACGCTGGTTATGACAGGCACAGAGGTCGAGATCAATGTGCCGGGTGGCGTCAACCATGACTGGAAGAACGGCAAGATTCCGCCACGCCTGCTGCAGCTGGCCAGTGACAATGACTTCTCCTTTGAGGTGAAGATTGACACCAATGTCACCCAGGGCACGCAGACGCAAGGGGTTTTGGTTGAGGAAGACAGCGACACGTATGTTCGCGTCTCCTATGAGTACACGATCAACGACACGGTCATCATGTACGCTGAGTTCGTGGATGATGGCACGCGCATCAAGGGAGCCAGCCGGCCCTTTGACCCGCCGCCGGGCGTCCCCATGTACATCCGGGTCGAGCGCCAGGGCGATGAGTTCCGCTGGTACTTCTGGAACGGTACGGGCTGGACACGCGCCAGCGCCCCTTTCACCTATCCGATGACCGTCAAGAAGGTCGGCATGTTCGCCGGGAACTCCGGCATCAGCGGCCTGGAGCCGGCGCATACGGCGCGGTTCGATTACTTCTTCAACAGTGCTTCGCCCATTGTACCTGAGGATGGCATTCCGAATGCGCTCTCGTTGACAACGGTCGGCAATGGTGTGGCGGCCAAGTCGCCTGACAAGTCCGACTACACCTGTTTCGAAGAAGTGACGATTCTGGCCAACACGACCACCCCAGGCTGGGAGTTTGCCGAATGGACAGGCGATGTGGTCAGCACCAATGCGACCGAGGTCGTCATCATGGATGGCCCGAAGACAGCCACGGCCACCTTCGCCGCCATCCCGTACACCCTGACCGCCAATATCGTCAATAATGGCGACGGGGGCGAAGGGAATACCGTGGTCAAGAACCCCGACCAGGAAACCTACATCTATGATGATGTGGTTGAGCTGACGGCTGCACCGGAAGACGGCTGGTCGTTCATCGGCTGGACAGGCAGCCTGACCGGAACCTTGCCGGTGGACACGCTCCTGATGCGCCAGAACGAGACCGTCACGGCCACGTTTGAGCAGGATCAGTATGTGCTGGATGTGACGATTGTCAATGATGGCATCGGCACGGGCGGCACGGTTGTGGCTGACCCGGACAAACCGACATACGTCTACGGCGAGACCGCCACGCTTACGGCGACCCCCGAACCGGGCTGGACGTTCACCGGGTGGAGCGGCGCGGGAACCGGCACCGGCAGCCAGACCCAGGTGTTGATGACCGAGGATACCAACGTCATCGCTACCTTTGTCCAAGATCAGTATGAACTGACCGTTGACATCACCAATGTAGGTGAGGGTGAAGGCGGCACGGTGGGGTTGGTCCCGGACAAGGAAACATATGTCTTCGGCGATGTGGTCCAGGTAACGGCTGCGGTCAATCCCGGTTGGGATTTCGGCGGCTGGGGCGGCGCGCTGTCGGGCAACGATCTGACAGAAGAGCTGACCATCAGTGAGGACACCGTCATCGAAGCGACGTTCATCCAGGAGCGCTATACGCTTGATGTGACCGTCAATGGTCCGGGCAGTGTTGTGCGTGTCCCCGACAAGGCCGACTACCTGTTTGGTGATGTGGTGACGTTGTCGGCCGTGCCTGACTCTGGCAACTTCTTCATCGGCTGGGGCGGTGCGCTGGGCGGCGCTGAATCGCCGACCGTTATCACCATCATGGATGATACGACGGTGACGGCCAACTTCAGCAGTAACCCGCCGCCGAATGTTGACCCGATTGCCGACGAGACGGTCGATGTCAATGAGAACGTTTCGTTTGTGGTGACGGCAACGGATCCGGAAGACGAAGCGATTGAGTTGACGGTGGAAGGGTTGCCGGCAGGGGCCACGTTCGTGGACAATGGAGACGGAACGGGCAGCTTTAGCTGGACACCGGCTTTCTATCAGGCCGGCGAGTATGATTTGTTGTTCATCGCCACGGATGCTGAGGGTGGCGTGGGAAGCGCTGCGATGCGCATTACAGTAAACGGCTCTGCGTATGGCATAGCTCTGCCTATCACCATAGCGCCGTAACCTCGGCCATAGCAAGATTAGGAACAAGGGCGTGGCGGTTAGCGCCGCCACGCCACCCGGACTTTCGCCAGCGCTGGACAGACCCTTTTTGGTCGACCCGATGCCCGGTGTGAGTCTTGAAGGAGAGTTGAAAGACAATGAAAGTAGGTATTTTGGCTGGAGGGTACGGTACCCGACTGGCTGAGGAAACCGAGATCAAGCCAAAACCTATGGTTGAGATCGGTGGTAAGCCCATTCTGTGGCACATCATGCAGCATTACGCCCACTATGGCATGAACGAGTTCGTCATCGCCCTGGGATATAAGGGCGAGGCAATCAAGCGTTACATGGTCGACTACTCGTCCCTGAACAGCGACCTGAAGGTCGACATGTCCAGTGGAATCGTTGAGCGGCGCGAGAATGGCGAGCAGCATGACTGGACGGTGGAGCTGATCGACACGGGCCAGGGCACGATGACCGGCGGCCGCATCAAGCGGCTGCAGCCGTACATGGGCGACAGCACCTTCATGCTGACATGGGGCGACGGCGTCTCGACCGTTGATCTGGACGAGCTGCTGCGCTTTCACAAGGCGCACGGCAAGCTGGCTACGATGACGGCCGTTCGGCCGCCCGCCCGCTATGGCCATCTGGAGTTCGAAGGGAACCAGATCTGGCGCTTCACCGAAAAGCCGCAGACGGCCGAAGGGTGGATCAACGGCGCGTTCTTCGTACTGGAGCCGGAAATCTTCGACTACATTGATGGTGACGCGACCCAATGGGAGAAAGAGCCGTTGGAGCAGCTGGCGGCTGATGGCCAGCTGATGGCCTACAAGCACGACGGCTTCTGGCAATGTATGGATACCCGGCGCGACAAGCACGTGCTGGAGTCACTCTGGGACAGCGGCAACGCACCCTGGAAAATTTGGTAAGGTTTGGGAGAGGTAAAACAACAATGCGTGTATTAGTGACGGGACACAACGGCTACGTCGGCACCATCCTGGTTCCGATGCTGGTTGAAGCCGGCCATGATGTGGTCGGTCTGGATACGAATCTGTATCAAGGATCGACATTTGGCGAAGACAACGAGACTCGCCTGGTGCCGGCCATGACCAAGGACGTCCGCGATGTGGAGGCCAAGGACCTGGAAGGGTTCGAGGCGATTATCCATCTGGCTGGGCTGTCCAACGACCCGCTGGGCGATCTGAACCCGGAGTTGACGTACGAGATTAACCACCGCGCGTCCGTGCGGTTGGCCGAGCTGGCCAAGCAAGTGGGCGTCGAGCGCTATCTCTTCTCCTCCTCCTGCAGCAACTACGGCGCGGGCGTCAACGACTGGCTGGACGAAACGTCCGACTTCAACCCCGTCACGCCCTACGGCAAGTCGAAGGTGATGGTCGAGCAGGATGTGACCAAGATGGCTGACGACTCGTTCAGCCCGACTTTCCTGCGCAGCGCGACCGCCTATGGCGTTTCGCCCCGGCTGCGTTTCGACCTGGTGATCAACAACCTGACTGCGTGGGCCTACACAACCGGGCTGGTTTTCCTCAAGAGCGACGGCACGCCATGGCGTCCTGTTGTCCATGTTGAGGATATGTCTCGTGCCTTCAAGGCTGTGCTGGAAGCACCGCGTGACCTGGTTCACAACGAAGCGTTCAACGTCGGCCGCCCGGATGAGAACTACCAGATTCGCGAACTGGCCGAGATTGTGGCCGAGGTTGTGCCGAACAGTCGCGTGGAGTACGCCGAAGGGGCCAGCTCCGACAAGCGCGACTATCGCGTCAACAGCGAGAAGATCGCCCGCGTCCTGCCCGACTACCAGCCCACATGGACCGCTCGCAAGGGTGCTGAGGAACTGTACAAGGCGTATGAGGCGGTCGGTTTGCAGCCCGATGAGTTCGAAGGGCCCCGTTATCGCCGTATCCATCATATCAAAGAGCTTTTGGCCGACGGCCGTCTGACCAACGAACTGCGTTGGCGCGAGTCGATCCCGGCCTGATAGTCGAGACCAGGCGGCTGCCAGCTCCCTGAATGGGGGCGGCGAGGCTGCTCCTCGTGGCTGCGGCTCGCCAGAAGCGCGAGCCGCAGCCATTGTGTGACACATATCATGACGATTGAAATCAAGTCGATATACAAGGACGAAACGGCCTGCCGTGTGTCCGGATCCCCGAACCTGGAGACGATCATTGAGTTTGGCGAGACGCCGCTGGCCGACCGCCTTCTACGAGCCGACCAGCTTGGCGACCCGGAGCTGAGTGCGCCGCTGACGCTCGTCTTCTGCCCGGATTCGGCGCTGGTCCAGATTCGCGAGACCGTAGACCCGGAGATTCTGTTCTATGCAGAGTACCCGTACTTCTCATCTGTTTCCCCCTCGCTGCTGAAGCATTTCCGGGAGAGCGCTGAGTACATCATGGAAACGCGCGAGCTGGACGAGAACAGCCTGGTCATGGAAGCGGCGAGCAACGACGGCTATATGCTGAAGAACTTTGCCGAGGCGGGCATCCCCGTGCTGGGCATTGATCCGTCCAGGGCGCCGGCGACGGCCGCCCAGGAAGCGGGCATCCCGACGATGATCACCTTCTTCACCAGCGATCTGGCCCAGGAGCTGAAGGACGATGGCAAGACGGCCGACGTCTTCCTGGCCAACAACGTGCTGGCCCACGTGCCTGACCTCAACGGCTTTGTCGACGGTATCAAGACGGTGTTGAAGCCGACCGGCGTGGCGGTCATCGAGTGCCCATATGTGGTCGACCTGGTCGACCATGTCGAGTTCGACACCATCTATCACCAGCATCTGTGCTACTACTCGGTCACGTCGCTGGACAAGCTGTTCCGGCAGCATGGCCTGTATTTGAACGACGTCAAGCGTGTGCCGCTGCACGGCGGGTCGCTGCGGTTGTTTGTGGAGCCAGTGGAGAATGTGCAGCCGGTCGTGAAGCAGCTGCTGGCCGACGAGAAGGCGCGGCAGGTGGACCAGATCGACTACTTCCTCGACTTTGCCGAGCGGGTGCAGGGTATCAAGGAGTCGCTGCGGGCCATTCTGCTCGATCTGAAAGCGCAGGGCTACCGCATCGCTGGCTACGGCGCGGCCGCCAAGGCCACGACGATGCTCGCCTACTGTGAGATTGACGACACCATTCTCGACTACGTGGTCGACCTGAACCCGTACAAGCACGGCCGTTACATGGGCGGCAACAAGCTGCCGATCTATCCGGTCGAGAAGCTGATGGAAGATAAGCCGGACTACGTGCTGATCCTTGCCTGGAACTTTGCGGAAGAGATCATGCGCCAGCAGTCTGAGTACCATGAGCAGGGGGGCAAGTTCGTTGTGCCCATTCCGGAGCCGCGCATTGTTGAATAACGATCACAGCCGGCCGGCTGCCTGTCAGAGGCGCCGGCCGGCGGGACGATAGCCGATGACCGACAGTACCACCGCTCAACAAACCGCCCCCAGGAAACGCCGCCGCCGCCGCGCAGCGCAGCTGCGCCGGGCCGGCAAGCAGGGCGTCATCGATCTGGTCGGGCAGGACAACTTCTACAAGGCCCGCATCTACGCCCATATCAAGGGGGGGGCGCTGCGCCAGAAGGATCTGCTGCTCATCCACCAGATGGGCAAGGTCGGTTCCACCTCCATCTCCGCGTCGCTGAAGGCGATGGGCATTAAGGAGAACACGGCCGTCTTCCAGACCCACTTTCTCAGCCCGGAAGGACGCGCTTTCAGGTATGACCTGGCGGTTGACGGGTATGGCGGTTGGGACAACCTGCCGCCCAAGGCCAAACAGGGCCACATCCGGGGCGATTTGCTCTATGACCATCTACAGCAGATGCGGAGCGACGGCAAGCGCGTGCGGGTCATTACGCTGGTACGCGACCCCATCGCCACCAACGTTTCCGGCTTCTTCCACAAGAATGAGTGGTGGCCGGCTGAGCTGCGTGAGACTTGCCAGGACGAATCGGCCGCCTGTGTTGAGGCGCTCCGCGAGCGGTTCATGACCGCCTATCCGCATGACGTGCCGCTGGAGTGGTATGACATGGAGATGCTGCCTGTCTTCGGTATTGATGTCTTCGCAGCGCCGTTCCCGAAGGAGCGCGGCTACGAGGTCTACCGGAACGAGTTCGCCGACATGGTGCTGATCAAGCTGGAGCAGTTGGACGCGTGTGGTGAGGCGGCGCTGCAGGATTTCTTGCAGCTCGACGAGGTTAAGTTTGTGAAGGCCAATACGGCCGCCGACAAATGGTATTCGCCGCTCTACAGCGAGTTCAAGCAGTCGCTCGACCTACCGCCGTCGTATCTGGATCGCATGTACGATTCCAAGTTCGCCCGGCAGTTCTACACGGATGACGAGTTGGCGACGTTCCGCGGAAAGTGGACGCCGCGAGAGTAAGCGATGGACAAGACCCAACCCAACGCCAAGCCCCGCACCAAAGCGATTCGCGCTGTCAAGCGCTCCTGGTACGATCTGCGCCACCGGGCCATTGAGGGCGGACTGATCCCCGCCCAAAGCGACTACACTCGTTTTCTAATTGTCGCGTCGGCCCGCACCGGGTCGACGATGCTGACCCGCGCCCTGAACGAACACAGCCAGATCGAGGCGTATGGCGAGATTGTGCGCCGCCCAGACCTGTTCCCGGCCCGGTTTGTGGAGTTTGGCCGCACCAATGAGCTGTTTGCCGAGGACCCGGCCCGCTTCCTGGAGAGCCGCGTCTTCCACAAATATCCCGCGGCCATCGGTGCAGTGGGCTTCAAGATCTTCTACTTTCATGCAGCGCCCGATACGGCGTGGGGGCAGTCGGTGTGGTCCTATCTCGAAGCGCAGCCCGCGCTCAAGGTGCTCCATCTGCAGCGGCGCAATCTATTGAAGGTGGAGGTCTCGCGCCAGAAAGCCGCCCGCACCAAAGAGTGGATCAGTTATTCGGCCGACAAGCAGCAGCAGGCGGTCATGCTGGACTACGATCAGATGATGGCCCGCTTCGATGAGATGGCGACGTGGCAGGCGCAAACGGTGGAACGGTTTGAGGGGCATGACCTGACGGACGTCTATTACGAAGACCTGGCCAACACCTACGAAGAGGAGATCGCCCGCATCCAGGCGTTTCTGGGTGTAGATTTCGAACCGGTGAAGCCACCGACATCGAAGCGTCCCAGCCAGCCGCTCTCCGAGCAGATTGCCAACTACTCCGAAATCAAGGCCCAGCTAGCCGGTACGCCGTGGGCCGCTTTCCTCGACGAGTAGGCCACGAAGGCGGTCGGCGACTTTGCTGCCGACCGCCTTCTTACGGCACGGTGCAGGTTGTTTCAGCCTTGTTCTCGTACAGATAGACTTCCGAGTGCAGCCAACCCTTACTGATGACGTCCAGATCGCCGTCACCGTCGATGTCGACCGCCTCGCTGGACTGATAGTGGGAGTCGCCATTGTGGATGAGGTGCGCTTGCCAGCTGGCCCCCTGGCCGAGATTCTCCAACAGCCATAAGTTTGCCGGTTCCTCACCCTCCCCAAACTTCACGCGGTACTCGCCCATGATGACGTCCTGGTCGCCGTCACCGTCTACATCGGCCATGTCCAGGCTGCTGGCTGTGCCATTGGGGCCGGTCGTCGTGATGGTGAAGATGTCCGTCTCCGTCCAGGGTTGGGTGACGTCGCTGGTCCGGTCGAACCAGGAGACTTTGGCCGGGTCATTGCCTGCGTGGGCAAAGCCAATGACCAGATCGAGCGCACCGTCTTCGTCCAGATCAACCAGTTCAATGCGGTCACCCTGCAGTTCGGCCTCGGTATGGAGCGTGAACGGGGTCCAAGTGCCCTGCGGCGCTTCGTTTCGCAGCCACGACGTGCCCAGCATCAGATCCTTGTCCCCATCATTGTCCAGATCTACGGCAGCCAGCTCTTCGCCAAGTGCGAAGTCGGACAGCTTGCGCCGCGTCCAGGTGTCACTGGAGGGATCGGCCGGGACAGTGAACATCTGGATGCCGCTTGGATTGCGCGCCGGTCGTTCTGCGTCGTCCCAGGTGGCGGCGATCTCGATTGGCCCTCCGGGCGTAAAGCGGGCGATGGTCACACCCTGAATGGGATCGTTGTCATCCATCGCCAGATCGTCGGCGATGTTTTCCAACACGGTGAAGCTGCCTGGCCCGTCGTTGCGCGCCCAGACCAGCGGCACCCAGACGCCGCCGGGGGGTGGGACGGTGGAGCCGGCAGTGCCCAGCAGATCCTGGTCGCCGTCCCCGTCGAAATCGTACATGCCAATTGTATCCTGAAGCGGACTGCCGATCAGATGGCGCGTCCAGGTGCCGGCCGGTGTGCCCGGATTCTCATACCAGAACATGCCGGTGATGAAGTCGGTCTGACCGTCCTGATTAACGTCCATATCGAACACGAAGCTGGCCCGACCGGGGCGATTGGCGTCGATGACGTGGCGCTCCCATTGATCGAGCGGCAGCGGCGGCAGGCAAACGGCCGTTTCCGGCGTTGGGTCGGGTGTTGGCGTGGCTGTGGCTGTCGCTGTGGGCGTGCTCGTCGACGTGGGCACGCTTGTCGGTGTGCTGGTGGGCGTGCTTGTCGACGTGGCCGTCGCAGGCGGCGGTGTGCTGTCTCGCATCTCGCTGCCCCCCACTGTCACGGAGAGCGGCTTGTAAGCGTTGTGGACGGCCGCCGTCATGGGACTGTGGCTCGTCTCGTCGACCAACCCGAAGCTGAACTGCTGGGGTACGTCGGTCAGATAGCGGCTGTTGCCGAGCCCGCGCCCAAACGACATGATCGTCATGGTATCGTTCAGATCCCGGTACGTGTCCGATAGGCTGTCCTCTTCCCGGTGGGCGACAAACAGCGAACGGCTCAACGCCGGATCGCTGATGTAGGCCCACTCTTCGCCGGGGAGATCGCCGTCCCAGCTTTCGAGAGCGCCGTTCTGCGTTCCATCCGGACGTGTGACCAGATCGGTTGGCTCCAGCAACCCGCCCGGCACACCTTCATACTGGAACCAGTACGTTGTGGCGGCCTGCAGCACCGTCATGCGGGCGTAGGTGGGGTAGATCTCCCACAGTGCTTCCCAGCCGGCGGGATCGCTAACTGCCCGAATGGACACCTTCAGCGGGCCATCGTGGAGCAGCGCGCTGCTGCCGTTGGTGCGGCCCGGGTGGAAGTGACCACCGTCGTTGGGATGGACCAGATTGGGGATGCCGCGGCTGTCGCCGTCGGTGCCGTCGGCGCTGTTCCAGCTCACCCAATCGTTGCCGCCGGCATCGACAACGCTGGAGAAGCCACCGCCCAGCTTGTGGAAGTCGAGCACCACACCGTCCTGTAGTGTCATGCGGAAGCTGTCAAACCCTTCGTCGGTGGCGTTGGGGTCGAGCGTGACCAGATTGCTGAATGTGGGTGGCGCGAACGATGCGGACGCCGCGCCTGATGCTCCCGTGACATCAAAGTAGACATGGAACTGACGGGTGACGGTGGCTGGCGTGCTGCCTGCCAGCCAGACAACGAGCGTGCCGCCGGCGTTGGTGGCGGCGTCGTAATCGGCCGCCTGGTCAAACTGGAACGGAACTTCAGCATTGAGCACCAGCCCGGTGGTGTCGACCTCGGCCACACGCAGCGAATCGGGATCCAACGTGCCTGACCCGCCGGCGCTGGCCAGCAGCGTCGTGAAGTTCATTGGGACATCGGCCACACGATTCGTTCTGGCATACGCCGCTGAACTCACACCGAACGATGCCCGATAGGTGCGGTCAGGGTACTGCCACCCGCCTACTGGCGGAAGTGGGGTCGGCGTTGCTGTGGGTGGGGCGTCGGACGTTGCTGTAACGGTTGCCGTCGGCGTGACCGGTGTCGTTGTGACGGTTGGTGTTGTGGTCGACGTCGGTGTCGATGCCGGCGGTGGGGTTGGCGTCGCTGGGGGTGGGGCTGTCGTGTAGCCCAATGACAGCCCATCGATACCTATGGCGACAAGCCCCAGCTCACTCGCTGTCCAGAATTCGCCGGGTAGAAAGGCGCAGGTGGTGTTGTTACCGGAGGCGATCAACTCGCAGACCGGGATGTCGGCCCGGCTGCCGCTTGCGCCGCTGACGTTGAAATTCCCCAGCGTTGTGAAGTGGAGCCGGTTCGTGACGGGGTCAAATGCTGCGCCCGTCATGTCTTCGGGACTGTCCGCCAGGTCGACGTCGGTGCCATCGAAGAACAGGGCCCACGTGCCCTGGCTGGCCTGCCCCATCTGGTTCATGCTGAAAACAGTAAGGTCTTCGTCGCGGGCACTCGTGCCGCCGGCACTGAGGCTGCCCTGCGTGCTGATGAGCAAGCGGTTGTCTGCGGAGAAGGTGATGGCGTCGATCCGCTCGGACGATTGCGTCAGGCCGACATCCGACCCGTCCAGATACCAGCTAAAGACGCCGCTGGTGTTCGGGCCCAGTGACTGCGGCGTGAAGCGGACGATGTCGTTGAAGGTGACAACGCCCAGGCCGGGGATGGCGTGGTTGTTGAAAACGGAAAGCAGAATCGAGCCATCGAGCGGATCAACGTGGAAGGCGTTCACTCCGGCCCCGCCCAGTCCGACGTCGGAGCCGTCGAAGTGGAGTGACCAGGTGCCGCTTCCGGTGTCATACGCAAGGATGTCATCATCGGTGAAGCTTACTGAACCAACACTCCCTGTTCCATTCAGGCTAACGTACAGCGCGGAGCCGCTGCCCGGTTCCGGTGTGGGGCCGGGCGGAAGGGTGGGAGTCGGTACGGGCGTCGGAGGGACGGTCAGGCCGGCTGAGGACAGATCAACACCGTCTATCATCTCGCTGCCGAATCCGTGCGCGGCTCCAGACCAGTACAACGTCGTCTGGAACGCGCAGTCGGAACTGCTGCCCGCGGCCAGGAGCATGCAAACGAAGAGGTCAGCCTTGCCCCCACTGACGCCCGGTACGTTGAAGCTGCCTACGGTTGACAGGACGATTCCGTTGGTGGACGGGTCAGCCCAGGCACTGTTGATATCTTCGGAGTTGCTGTTGGACAGGCCGACGTTGGAGCCGTCCAGATGGAGCGCCCATGTGCCGCTGGTGTTGGGACCAGGCTGGAGGTTGCTGAGGCGCAGCAAATCCTCGTCTTGCGCCACCAGACTGCCCACGCGGGCACGGCCTGTCGTGCTGATCAGCAGATCGCCGCCGGCCGTTCGCGCAAGCGCGTCGATATCCTCACCATTGGTAGTCAACTCAATGTCCGAGCCGTCGACATACCAGCTGAACGTGCCGCTGGTATTCTCGCCCCAGGACGTGGCCACGAAGCGGATGATGTCAGAGTCGTCCACCGCACCCAGTCCCGGCACGTCGTCTTCCGGTGCAGCCAGCGAGAGCAGCAGACTGCCGTCATCAAGGATCAGGAAGGCATTGACATCCGTTTTGGCGAGTCCGACATCTGAGCCATCGAAATGTAATGACCAGTTTCCGCTAATCCGGTCAAAGATGAGAATGTCTTCGTCGCGGAAGGAGACGCCCTGCACGCTGCCGTTGGAGGACGATGAAAGGTAGATGGGTTGAACTGCGGGCGGAACGGTTGGTTCAGACGTGGGTGTGGCGGTTGGGACCGGCGTCGACGTGCCGGTCGCGGTCGCGGTTGGTGTCGCGGTGCCGGTTGCGGTTGCGGTGGCGGTCAGGGTTGGCGTTAGGGTTTCGGTCGCTGTAGGTGAAGGGCCGGGCGTCGGCTCCGTGGTTGCAGTCGCTGTGGCCGTTTCTGTCGGCGTCTCAGTGGGTATGGGAGTTGGCAGGGGCGTTGGCGTCGGGTCGGGATCCCCGCAGTTAACCTGCTCATACAGCATCAGATCGTTGTTGTTCCAGCCGATGGAGATGATGTCCTTGTCGCCGTCGCTGTCGATGTCGACCGCCTGCGTGCCGTCATGGTGCTCGTGGCCGGTGGCGACGATATGCTGCACCCAGTTGCCGCCGACGCCATCTTCGTTTTCGAAGACAATGACGCGACCGGCTGTGGGATTGTTCGTCGTATGCTCGCCGATGACCACATCAGGATCACCGTCGTTGTCGAAGTCGGCCACATCCATGCTCATCGGGCCAATGACCTCGGCGATCAGGTGCTCTGTCCACGGCTGCGTCCGGTCGGGTGGCGCTTCGTACCAGGCGACGGGCCTCAGATTGTTCGCCCCTTCGTAGCCGATGACCGCATCCAGGCGGCCGTCGTCGTTGATGTCAGCCAGGTCGTTGCGGTCGGCTGCGTCCGTCGTCGTGAACAGGGTATGGTCGACGTAGCTGCCATCCGGCTGCTGCTCCAGCCACACGGTGCCCAGCAGGACATCCGTATCGTTGTCGCCGTCAATGTCGGCGAGGTCCACGTCCTCACCCAGCGTGACGGCTGCCGGTTCCTCGATGGTCCATGTCTCGGTCAACGGATCGGCCGGCAGCGTGAGCACCTGTATATCCAGGCTTGTCTGGTGCCATGACAACCATACTTTCGTGCTTCCGGGCACGGACGTGTCAACAGCCACACCTTGCAGGAAGTCCCCGCTGGCCTGTTCGATGTTGTCATAGATGGTGAAGTTGCCGCTCCCATCGTTGCGGGCCCAGACAAAGGTGTCGCCCTTTTCTGGCCGGTTGGAGGCGAGGTCGTCGGACGTGATGCCCAGCAGATCGTTGTGTCCGTCACCATCGAAGTCGTGGATGACGGCGAACTGGTCGAAGCCCGCGCCCACTTCGTTCTTCTGCCACGCGCCGCCCGGTGTGCCCGGATTGCGATACCACCAACCGGCGGTAACAGCATCGGCCAGATTGTCGCCATCCAGATCGGCCGCACCGACGAGGACCGCTCTCACGGTGCGCGTGTCGTCGATGATATGGGTGGTCCAGTCGGTTAGCGGCTCGCAGACCGGGAGGTTGGGGATCAGTTGGTTGAGCCAGACATCTATGCGCGGTGTGTCCCACTCGTACGACTTGCCCAGAATGTCCAGGTCACCGTCCCCGTCGAGATCGGCGATCCGAGACTCATGCTGACCGTAACCACTGGCGACTTCATAGGTCGTGAAGTTGCCCTGGCTGTCGCCGTAGAGCACCCACGTCTTGGCGTCCGGGTTGGAGGCAGATCGTGTATCCAGAAAGCGCATCTCGGCCATGAAGATGTCGAGGTGGCCATCGTTGTTGATGTCGGCGATATCCAGCGAGTGGGTGTGCCGGACCTCGAACAGATCGTTGGCCACCCACGAACTGCCGTTCCACTCGTGCCATTTGGCCATGCCGTCCACATCGCCGGGGATCTGGACCACTTCCGGACGGCCGCCGGGGATAAGCTGGCCAACGGCCACACGAATGTTAACCGCCAGCTCAATCTCTTCCGCACGATAGTTGTCCCCGTTGAGATGCTCATACCAACGGCCGCCGGCCACGATATCAAGCTTCTGATCGCCGTTGATGTCGGCCGCCGCTATGCCTTCGTACTTGACGGTGGGAAATGTGTCGATGAGCACCGGATCTGGCCAGGGCTCGGTCTGTTTGGGATCGGCCGGGATATCCTGGACGAAGACACCGAGCGCTTCCTGATTCCAGTAGACGAATTCGGTAGCTGCGTCGTCGTCAAACTCACCAAACATCATATCGTGATGCTTGTCCGCTCCGCCGCTTTTGATCTCGCGCCGCACCCAATTGGTATTTGGGTCGTAAGTGGGGTACGGGTTCTCCCACCACCAAATCTCGTTGCCGCTGCCGTCTTGCCCCATGACCACATCCAGGTCGCCGTCATCGTCGATGTCGAAGAACGTGCCACCGGCCTCGATGCGCATAACGTCGGACTCAATGACGTAGCGCGTCCAGCCGCTTGCGGTGCGCTGATACCATAAGACCGAAGGGCCGGGGTTCTTGCGCGTGCCCAGGACAAAGTCGTTCAGACCGTCTTTGTCGATGTCGAGGACAAGCGCGGCCGTCTGCTCGACGCTGGCGGCGGGCGATGGAATATCGCCATCAGCCGACGAGAGATGCTGCCAGGCGGGCAGCGTCGTGGATTGGGCAGCCGGCGCCGCACCCACTACGGGTTGGACTGCGGCCCAGACAAGAAGCAGCCCGAGAAGCATGGCCAACGAGATCGATGTAGTCAGGAATACATGGCGTTTCGACATAGTCATACAGTGCCTCAATTTCTAACGCGCCCGATCGTGGGTCCGGCGTCGAATGCCGGGCCAAATCGGTCAATAAGCATCGATCGACCTCAGGCTGTGCGATGGACTGAGTGGGGTGGGTTGTGGGAAAACGAGGCTGGCAACACGCACAAACGGCGTGTTGCTTGGCGGGGATGGGGAATGCAGCCCCGGCGTCGTCGGCAATGGCTGTGGCGGATGATGTTGGCTCCACGTATCCAATTGTCGTTTGATCGTTGTCTCCCTCAATAAATGCTCCCGCGATTTCTGCCGGCCACTTTGGTGCGCCGGTCTACGTTTTCATCCAATCCTCACGCCAGCAGGCGACAATCTGGTTTACAATGCCCTGTGGCTCCCTGCACATTGCTGCCTGCCAGTAAATGGACGTCAGGGATTATACGTAAATATATGAGAGGGTCATGCGACATTAGTCCTATTTCATGCGCCAGTTTGTTAAGGTTTTGCGTAAGCTAAGCCATGTAGCATGAATAGTTGCGCCAGTAGGCCGGCAAGCATGAATGGAGCGTGAGCTGCTCCAGCCGCCGGTGCAAATGTCCAGCAGGGCCGGGTGGTCACACTGGTCTGGCGCAGGCAGAACGAACGGCATCACTTTCGAGTGAGGGAAGGGAACAATGAAGCAGTTTCGATTGACACTGGCAACGCTGGCTTTGCTGGTCGTTGCCATGTTGGCAACGGTTATCACGACCGGATCGGCCACAGCCAACTCCTTCAGCATTGATGTAATTGAGGTCGGTCAGGGTGACGTGACCGTGGATCCGCTCGGGCCGTATGCATTCGGGGAGCAGGTGACGCTGACCGCCAAACCGGACCCGGGCTGGAAGCTGGAATCGTGGAGCCTGCTCGACGAGAGCAAGTGGTGGAACCAGGATTGGGACTATCGCGTGCCTCTGACGGTCGAGGCCGCCGGGTACGCCCGCGAGGACAAGCCCGCCGAAGTTGAGATCAACTTCACGACGCTGCTGGCCAGCCTTGGTGAGGCGGGTCCGTTCGACCCGGACTCCCTCCGCGTCATTGAGGTCGATGGCGACGGCAATGTCATCGATGAGAATGTCGTTTTCCAGTTTGATGAAGGGACCGGCTTCATTGCCAACTCCAACGCGGTCGGCGATCTGATCTGGATTATGTCCGGGACGACGGGCGCCAACGCGTCTCGCACTTACCACGTCTACTTTGATCTGACGAGCAAGGGGTTTGTCGCGCCGATCTTTACGCCGCGTGTCGTGCTGGAAGGGACTGTCTCCGACGAACAACAAGCGAGTTTCAAAATCGCAACCGATACCGGCACCTACTTCTATCATCAAAAGGGTGCGGGCTTTTCCAGCCTGGACGATGTCGACGGCAATGACTGGATCAGTTACAACACCACCGCCGGTTCAGCCGGCACGTTCCGTGGCATACCTAATCTGGTTCATCCCAACAATGGGGGGCACTTTCATCCGGGCGCTCGTTCGGCCGAAACGACTATCCTGAACGAAGGGCCAATCAAGCTGACGGTCTACTCTCTCGTCCGGAAAAACCCCAGCCGCTGGGAAGGTACGTGGTCGTTCTACCCCGAATACGCCACGCTGAACCTGACCATCGCCAGCTATGACTACTGGTTCCTCTATGAAGGGACGCCGGGTGGCAAGCTTGATCTGACCCAGGATTACATGGAGCTTTCTGACGGCACGACCTATCAGGCGGACCAGTCGTGGTCGAAGGATTTGCCGGGCGATGAGTGGGCGTACTTTGTTGATCCCGGTCTGGATCGTTCGCTGTTCCTTGCTAACCATCAGAACGACAATAAGACGGACTCGTACGCACCGGCCGACGGTGTGATGACCAAGTTGGCATTCGGCCGCCTGGGCGCAGACCAACTGCTGGACAAAGATGTGATTCCGGCCCAGTTCACGATTGGTCTGATGGACGTCACCGGACGGACCGCGGCCGAGAAGGTGATTCTCAATGCGTACAAGCCTCTAACCGTGACGCTGGGCGAGGCGGAGAAGAGCGAGGCCGGGGCCATCTCGCAGGAGAACCCGCTGCTGTTCACGGTTGTTGCCAACCACCAGATTACGGCAAAATTCGTGCCGATCGAGTTTGCCATCGATGTGACGATCGACGGCGGCGGCTCGGTGCAGAAGACGCCGGACCTGGCCAACTACCCGGAGAATGCGGTCGTTGCGCTCAACGCTGTGGCTGATTCCGGCTGGATCTTCGTCGGCTGGGACGGCGACCTGAGCGGGACGGCGACGCCGCAAAATGTCACGATGACCGGGGACAAGGCGGTGACCGCCCGCTTCCTGCCGGCGGTCATTGTGACCACGAACACCACCGCGGGACAGGGCCAGATCGTGCTCAACCCGCCCGGCGGTGTTTATCCTCTGGGGACGGCCGTCGAGTTGACCGCCGTCGGCAGTCCGGGCTGGAAGCTGGACGAATGGGGCGGCGCTTTGGCCGGGGCAGTGGCTAATCCGGTCATTCTTACACCGACTGAGAACACATTGGTGACGGCCTCATTTGCCGAGGAGGAGTACGACCTGATCGTATCCATTGTCGGCGAAGGTTTGACGGAAACGACGCCGGAGAAGCTGACCTACAAGTACAACGACGCCATCAAGGTCGACGCGACGGCCGACACCGGCTTTGCCTTCACCGGATGGTCGGGCGACATCACCAGCACCGCCAACCCGTTGCTGTTCAACATCACCGGCACAACCAATCTCACGGCGACTTTTTCGCCGCTCGACGACTATGAGCTGAATGTCACCGTCGTCGGTCAGGGCACGGTGGCGAAGAACCCGAACCAGCCGCTATACCAGACAGGCCAGCAAGTCCTTCTGACCGCCACCGGCGCGCCCGGCTGGCGCTTCACCGGCTGGAGCGGCGATGCTGCCGGGACGACCAGCCCGGTGCAGATCCTCATCGACAGCGACAAGGAGGTGACTGCCACGTTCGTGCAGGAAGGGTTTCCCGTCGACATTTCTACCGTCGGTGATGGCTCCGTAACGAAAACGCCGAACAAGACTGTCTACGGCGCGGGCGAACAGGTGGCGCTGCAGGCGACGGCCGAACCCGGCTGGCGCTTCAGCGGCTGGGGCGGCGATTTGACCGGGATGAACAACCCGGCCACGATTACGGTCAACGATGAAACGGAGATCGTGGCTACCTTCCTGGCTACCGGCCCGTTCAAGATCACCAAGACGGTCCAGGGTCAGGGTCTCATCAAGGCGCTGCCCGACAAGATCAGCTATAACGTGGGCGAGACGGTCCGGCTGACGGCCGAACCCGCGCCGGGCTGGGTCTTCGGCGGCTGGAACTCACCAGACCTGATTAGCAGTGAGAATCCGGTCAACATCGTCATGAATACCAACAAGGCGGTGAAGGCGGTCTTCCTGCAAGCGGGCGGCCTGCTCTCTGACAACTTCAACAGCTGCCAGCTCGACAGCCGGTGGACGTTCGTCAACCCGCTGGACGACGCCACGGCGACGGTCAACGGCACGCAGCTGACGATCACAGTGCCGGGCGGCACCGACCACAACGTCTGGAAAGACGGCAACTTCGCGCCACGCATCATGCAGGCAGCCGCCAATCTGGACTTCCAAATCGTGGTCAAGTTCGATTCGGCCGTGACGCTCCGTTCACAGATGCAAGGCATTCTGGTGGAGCAAAACGCCGACAACTTTGTCCGTGTGGACCTGAACACCAACGGCCTGGAAACCCGGGCCTACGCGGCCACCTTTACGGATGGTCAACCAAAGAACGTGTTCACGACATCATTGGGCGCGGATCCGGGCTTGCCGGTGTATCTGCGTGTGACCCGGCTGGGCGATGACTGGACGGTGGACACCAGCGGCGACGGGACGTCATGGCAGCAGGCCGGGATGTTCACGCATGATCTGGTCGTAACAGAGATGGGCATCTTCGCCGGCAATGTTGCCGGAACGACACCTGCGCCAGAGCACACCGCCGTCGTCGACTACTTCTTCAACACGGCCGAGCAGCTACCTCCAGCCGACCAGCCGCTGCTGTCCACCAGCACGCTGGGCCAGGGACAGGTGCGGCGCAGCCCAGAGAAGTCGACCTATGCCTGTGGTGACGAAGTCACGCTGACGGCCGTGCCCGGCAACGGGTGGTCGTTTGGCTCCTGGGCCGGCGCGGTCAATGGCGCCGCCAACCCGGTTGCCGTAACGATTGAATCGCCGGTCGCCGTGACCGCCATCTTCGAGAACAGCGGCGGCGGGTCGAACTTCTCGCTGCAGCTGCCGATGATTATCGGGCCTTAGCGCCTGTGCTGGTCGAGCGCGTCGTCGTCAACGGTAAACCTGCCGGACGACGGCGCGCAGATCGATGAAGATGGGGTGGAGGGTGGTGATGATCGCCGCGAGTCGCTGGCCCATGGCGGCTTGCGCATCGCTGGTGGTGGGCACATCGACCATGACTTCGTAGATCTTGGTCCAGCCCCGATCCCACATCTCCGCTTCCATGCCGGGGCCCAGCTCGGTCTTGATCTCGAACAGGTGTCGGCGAAAGCCGTCCAGCAGGAAGCGGTTCAGCCGTTTGTCACGCGCTTCACAATGAAAGCCCAGCTCCCAGGCTGAGTCGGTCTGGCCCGGGCGCGGTCGAACCCGGCCTACCTCGTAGTGCAGGGACGGCTCGCCATAATGGATCTGGATAATGCCACCCCATGGCCGGCGCACCTGAAATTGCCGGAGCGGCGGCGGCAGGTGGGACGGAAGCTGAACGGGTACACCTTCCAGAAAAGCGCGTTGTGACATCGTGGCCATTACAAGGTAGTATAGAATACGTTTGGTGGCTGCCAATGGCAATTGGTATGCTCGGCAGTGGTAACAATCTCCTTTCCATGAATAGCAAGCAACGCACCTGGGGCCAGTTCTCCACTCCTGACGATCTCGCCGATCTTCTGCTCGGCCTGACGTTGAGGCAGCCGGATGAACGGGTGCTGGATCCCAGCTGTGGCGAAGGGGCATTGCTGCGCCGCGCGGCGCTCTGGCAGCGCTGGCTGGCGTCGGACCAGCGCCCGGACAGCGAACCCCACTTGTATGGGGTCGAGCTGGACACAACCGCCGCCAGTTCCGCCGCCCACATCCTGCCCGATGCCCACATCACCAACGCCAACTTCTTCGGCCTGCCGCCCGCCACCTACGAGCTGTTTGACGCTATCATCGGCAATCCACCCTACACGCGGGCTGAATGGCTCGACCGGCTGGATGCGACTGACGACACCCAGTTGTCGCTGCTGCCAGATACGGGCGAGGGTGGCGTCGCGACAGCCGAAACGATATTGCGCAAGCCGGTTGTGCCCCATGCGGTCTGGTCGTCCTTCAGCGGCCGTTCCGGGCTGCACGCCTACTTCTTCCACCACAGCCTCGGCTTTTTGCGGGAGGGCGGGCGGCTCGGCTTTGTCGTGCCCAACGGCTGGCTGGATGTTGGCTACGGCCTTGAGTTGAAGCAGTTCCTGCTCGATCACTTTCGCATCGTGGCTGTGATCGAATCGTCGGTGGAGCGCTGGTTCGAGGAAGCCAGCGTCAACACCTGTCTGGTTATCCTGGAGAAGAGCAGCAATGCGGAAGCGCGGACCACCAACCGGGTGCGTTTTGCCCGCTTGCGGCGTCCCCTGTCCGATCTGCTGGACAGCGAGCGTCACGATCCGGAGCGGGTCACCGTTGTGGAACAGTTGATCGGCCGGTTGCTGCCGCCTGCCGACCGCAGTTCGGCCGGGGTGTCCGTCAGGGTGATGGAGCAAGGCCAGCTGGAAGCTCGCCAGCGCTGGGGTCCGCTCCTTCGGGCGCCAGCAGTCTTCTTCCGAACAGACAAGAAGGCGGTACGGCCGTTGGCCGAATGGATGTCGGTGCGCAGAGGGTATACAACCGGGGCCAACTCGTTCTTCTACCTGGAGCCTGAGACCGTCGAGCGCTGGGGCATTGAGGCCCGCTTCCGGCAGCCGCTGTTGAAGTCGCTGCGCCACAACGCCAACCTGCGTCTCTGGAAAGAGGTGGCCCGGCAAGAGGTGCTGGCGATTGGTCGCGATGACGACCTGAGCGGCACAGCCACAGCCGACTATCTTGCCCTGGGCGAGACACTGGGTATCAATGAGCGCAGTACATGCGCGGCGCGAAATCCGTGGTACGTATTGCCGGAGCTTCCCGCCGCCAACTTCCTGCTGCCCAAGGGCGTCTGGCAGCGCCATCTGACGCCGCTGCTGGAGGAGGAGCTGGCTGTTGACCAGCAGCTTTACCAGGCGCGTCTACTGGCGTCCATCCCGTCGCTGGCGGCTGCCGCGCTGCTCAATAGTTCGTGGTTTGCGTTGCAATGCGAGCTTCAGGGCCGGGTCAACCTGGGCGACGGCGTGCTCTGGCTGGCCAACTACGAGATCGGGTCCATTCGGATGCCCGATCCGCGCCAGTTCAGCGACGCCGAACTGGACCGGCTGGAGTGGGCGTTCCTGTGGATTGCCGGACGGCCGATCATCGACACGGTCCACGAAATTGAGCGGCCCGACCGGGTCAATCTCGACAACGTCGTCTTTGACACGATGGGGCTGTCCCACGCCGAGCGGGACGACGTGCGTACTGCACTTGTTGAATGTCTGATCGGGCGGCGGGCACGGGCCCGCACCTGGAAGCAGCGCGACCCGGCCTGAGACGCCGCTCGATGCCGGCCCGAACCCCAGCCATCCCTACCGGCGAAGAACTGGAGCGCCTGACGACCCGCTATGAGGCTGTGTTCGACGGGCTGGCGGCGGTATATGGTCGTCCTGTCTGGCACCAGGGGTTGCCCCCCGTTGATGAACTGGTGGCCACCATCCTCTCGCAGGCCACATCCGACGCCAACACCGACAAAGGGTACAGTGCGCTAAAGGATCGCTACCCGGATTGGGAGGCGGTGATGGACGCGCCGCTGGAGGAAGTCGTGGCCACGATCCATTCAGCCGGCCTGGCCAACCAGAAAGCGCCGCGCATTCAGGAAGCGCTGCGGGCCATCTACGCCGAGCGCGGGGCGATCACCCTGGAGTTCCTGACCGCCATGTCAATTGAAGAAGCGGAGGCGTGGTTAACGCAGATCAACGGCGTGGGGCGCAAGACGGCGGCGATTGTGCTGCTGTTTGCCTTTGGTCGTCCGGCGTTCCCGGTCGATACGCATGTCCATCGCATTGCCGGTCGTGTCGGTCTCATCCCGCCGCGCATGAATGCCGACAAGGCGCATCGCTGGTTGGCGGCGCTGGGCGACCCGGATACGTTCTATCCCATCCATCTCAACCTGATTCGCCACGGTCGCGAGGTCTGTCGCGCCCGCGCCCCGCAGTGCGACCGCTGCCCCATCCGCGCCCACTGCGACTACGCGCACGAACACGGGCTGGTCTGAGGCGTCAGACCGGTTCGGCGACCGGCCCGGTTTCCACCGGCTCCGGCAGCGGCGCTCGCGGGCCGGGGTAACCCAGCAGGCGCAGCCCGGTCCGGCCCAGCTGGCTGTTCACCAACCCTTCGGCAGCCGCCCGCGCCGTCAACGTCTGCGTCCCCAGCGAGTAGGTCGGGTAGACATGGATCGCTTCAGCCAGATCGCGCAGCTTCAGGCCGTGGGTGATGGCCAGCGAATACTCCTGGATCATCTCGGCCGCGTTTCGCGAAACGATGGTCGCGCCGAGAATGTGGCCGTTGGGTTTGTGGATGACCTTGATGAAGCCGTCCTGGGCGTCGTCGGTGATCGCCCGGTCGACGTGGTGCAGCGGCTCGACCGAGACGACAACCTTGCCGCCATGTCGCTGCCGCGCTTCCGCTTCAGAGAGACCGGCACGGGCTATCTCCGGATCGGTGAAGATGGCGTAGGGGATATGTTCGGCCACCGCCTTGCTGCTGCCGGGCAGCAGCGCGTTGCGCCCCGCCAGGAACGCCTGCCAACCTGCGTAATGGGTGAACTGGTAGCTGCCGGCCACATCCCCGGCGGCATAGATATGGCTGGCGGTGGTCTGGGCGTTGTGGTTGATGACCACGCCCTTGTTGCTGTAGGCCACGCCCGCCGCTTCCAGATTGAGCGTGTCGACGTTCGGGCGGCGACCGGTGGCCACCAGAAGCATATCGCCGTCAAGCCGACGGCCGTTATCGAGTGTGATGGTGAATGTGCCCTCATTGTAGGCGGCGGCTGTGGCCATTCCAGGCACGAACGCCAGCCCCTCGCGTTTGAAGACACGGCCCACGACGTCGGCCACTTCCGGCTCCTCGCGCGGCAGAAGCCGTTCATCGACCAGAGTGACGGCCGCGCCGAGCCGCCGGTACGCCTGGGCAATCTCTACGCCCACCGCGCCCGCGCCCAGCACAATCAGGTGCGCCGGCAGGCGGTCGTTGTCGAAGATCTGCTCATACGTCATGTAGGGCACCTTGGCCAACCCGGCAATATCCGGGATGAAGGGAGATGCGCCAGTGGCGAGCATGAACTTCTTGCCGCGCACGGTTGTCTCCCCGGCCTGCAAGGTGAACGGGTCAAGGAAGCGAGCGCCGCCGAAGTAGACATCAATGCCGCGCCGCCGCAAGACGTCGGGCGACTCCTCTTCGTAGATGGTCTGGATGGTGGCCTGGATATGATCGCGGACCCGGACCATATCGATGACCGGATCGGCTGTCACGCCATAGGGGGCGGCGGTGCGGGCGGCGTGGGCCAGCCCGGCCACGTGGACGAGCGTTTTGCTGGGGACACAGCCGGTCCAGGTGCAGTCGCCGCCGATGCGATGTTTCTCAACGAGGGCGACACGAGCGCCGAGATTAGGGCCAAATTCGGCCGCCGTCAGCCCTGCCGACCCGCCGCCGATAATAACGAGATCATAAACTTCAGTCATACACCTGCACCTACCTTTTGCGTGGTTACACTGTTGCTGACTACAATAGAGTGTGAATCATTACGACATCGGGCGACGAAAAGCACTTTGCTTCACTAATTACAAATGAATTGCCCATACGCCGCGCCTTTTTGGGGCGACCGGGGGCAAGGCGTCAGGGAGTTGGCGGATACGCACCCATGATTGAGGTACGGACGAACGAACAATGGATCATTGAGCTGCGGGCAGCGGGACCGGCGCAAGACGCCGCGCTGGCCGATCTGCGCGTGATCCTCAAGAACGGCTTGCAGCGTGGTCTCATCGGACAGGTGGACACCAACGCCCCGGAGTTCGACACGCTGGCCGACGACTTTGTCCAGGAAGCGCTGCTCAAGATTCTGGACAATCTGGACGGTTTCGCCGGGCGCAGCCGTTTCACCACCTGGGCCCACAAAATCACGGTCAACGTTGGGCTGACGGAGCTGCGGCGCAAGCGCTGGAAGGATTCGTCGCTGGAGCAGCTAACCGAGTCGGATGAAGGCGACTACACGCCGTCGTTTACAGCCGATGACGCACCTACGCCCGAAGACAGGGCCGAGCAGTCGGAGCTGATGGCCTATGTGGCCCAAATCATTGATGAGGAGCTGACCGACAAGCAGCGGACGGCGATTACGGCCGCTGTGCTGGAAGGGCAGCCATTGAGCGAAGTGGCCCACATGATGGGCTCCAACCAGAATGCGCTCTACAAGCTGATATTTGATGCGCGCCAACGATTGAAGCGCCGCCTGGAAGCGGACGGCCTCTCGCCGGAGGCACTCATCACCACGTTTGAGCGGTAGGTTCAGGAGCAAATCGTGCTCATGCCTGATAGAATGGTCGAAGCTGTGGTCGGAGCCACTCGTTCGGGTCCTTCATCATTTTGTAAGAAATGGGATGACCGGGACGTCAATGTAGGGTGAACATGTCAACTTTCATCGAACGAATCAGAGCCATGTTTGGCTCACCCTCGCCGGCGGAAAAACCGGCTGCCGAGACTCACACCGATGCGGACGCTTCTCCCGTGCTGGACGATGCCGACGTGCGCAATCTGATGATGGCGCTCAGCATGACCCGTGACGACGAGCTGTCGTGTGGCGAGGTCTACGCCCTGCTGGATGAGTACGCCGACCACGTCATCAACGATGAGGATGCGGCGGCGCTCATGCCGCTGGTGGAGCACCATCTGGTGATGTGCAAGGATTGCTGCGGCCAGTATGATGCGTTGATGCGCGTGCTGGAAGTTGATGAAGCCTGATGGGGCGCTGCGGGGTTTATGCGACCCCGGTTCACTTGCGTCCACCCATCCAATCAAGGAGTTCCCCATGACGAAAGCAGTCTACAACGGCGTTGTCCTGGCCGAGAGTGATCAGACCGAGCGCGTGGAAGGCAACCATTACTTCCCGCCGTCGTCGGTCAATATGGACTATTTCCAACCCAGTGACCGGCACACCACGTGCCCATGGAAAGGTGTGGCCAGCTACTATGACATTGTCACTGATAGCGACACGGTCAAGAACGCTGCATGGTATTACCCGACGCCCAAAGACGCGGCCAGGAATATCAAGGATCACGTGGCGTTTTACGGCATGGTGACCATCGAAAACTAACACCTAACGAGACGAACCATGCTACTTGCCGGGGATATTGGGGGCACGAAAACAGTACTGGCGCTCTTTGCCACGCGCAAGACCGTCGATGATATCAAGCGCCATCCGGTGCGGGAACGGACGTTCAAGAGCGCCCAATACCAATCGCTGGAGGTGATGCTGGCGGAGTTTTTGGAAGACGATCTGGCTGATGGCGACGTTGTCACCGATGCCAGCTTTGGCGTTGCCGGCCCGGTGGTCAATGGTCGGGCGGAGGTCACCAATCTCCCCTGGATCATCGACGCGGCGGCCATCAGCGAACAGTTCGGCTTCCGCGTCCATCTGCTGAACGATCTGGAAGCGATTGCTACGGCCGTCCCCCATCTGGAGAGTACCGACGTCGTCACCCTGCGCGAAGGCCGGCCACAGTCCCAGGGCGCGATTGGCGTTGTGGCCCCCGGTACCGGGTTGGGCGAAGCGTTCCTGGTCTGGAACGGCGACGCCTATGAGGCGTACCCGTCTGAAGGCGGCCACACCGCTTTCGGCCCGACCACCAGCGAACAGTTGGAACTGCTCACCTACTGGATGCCCCGCATGGGCCATGTCAGCTATGAGCGCGTTTGCTCCGGGCTGGGCATTCCCAACATCTACACCTTCCTGCGCCAGACGGGCCGTTACGACGAGCCGGCCTGGCTGCGGACCATGCTGGACGATGTCCGCGACCCGACGCCGGTCATCGTGCGCGCTGCCGTCGCCAGCGAAGCTGCCATCTGCGTGGCGACGCTAGATATGTTCATGGAGATTCTGGGCGACGAGGCGGGCAACATGGCGCTCTGCGTCCTGGCCACCGGGGGCATCTATCTGGGCGGTGGCATCCCGCCGCGCATTCTACCCCAACTCCAGAAGGGACCGTTCCTCAAATTCTTCAGCGACAAGGGGCGGTTTAGCGAGATGATGGAACAGGTGCCCGTCCATGTCATCTATAACCCCAAGGCAGCGCTCTACGGCGCGGCCTATGATGCGCTGAAGCTCTCCCATGCGTGACCCGACGGTCGCGGTGCTGCCCGACCCGGCTGGTGTAGCCTATGCCGCTGCCCGGCGGCTGACCGCCCTGGCCCAGCTGGCTGTGGCGGAGCGCGGTCTGGCAACGATTGTCCTGGCGGGTGGTTCCACGCCCCTGGCGCTCTATCGCCTGCTGGCAAGTCCTCCGCTGCGCGAAGCAATGCCCTGGGCGCAGATCCACCTGTTCTGGGGCGACGAGCGGGCTGTGCCGCCCGACGATCCTGGCAGCAACTACGGGCAGGCGGCCGCCGCGCTGCGCCACGTTGCCATTTCCCCGAACGCTGTCCACCGCATGCCGGGCGAGCTGTCGCCGGAAGCCGGAGCGGCCGCCTACCGGGCCGAACTCGCGGCGTTCCAGGCGTCCCATGACTCGCACGCCACGCAGCCGTGGCCGCGCTTTGATCTGGTCTTGCTTGGTCTGGGCAGCGACGGTCACACGGCGTCGCTCTTTCCCGGTTCGCCCATGCAGACGGAGCCGGTGGTGGCGGTGACGGGCGACTACGAAGGACGCCCCGCCGAGCGCATCACCCTCACTGCGGCGGCGTTCAACACGGCCCGCCACATCGACTTCCTCGCCACCGGCGACAGCAAGGCCGGTGCGGTGGCTGGCACACTCCGGGGTAAGCCCGACCCGATGACGCTACCCGCCCAGCGCATCCAGCCCGCCGCCGGGCAGGTGACGTGGTGGCTCGACGAAGCGGCCGCCGCCGGGCTGACGTAAGCATTCTCCGGCACGCTCCATCCAGATAGCAGCGGCCCAGCCGCGACACAACCATCAATCCCGGCCCGGCGAGGCGCAACCATCTCGCCGCGACCGGTCACTGCGAAAAGGAGCAACCATGACCGTAACTGCCCGTAGTCTGGAGAATCTGCAAGTTGAAATTCTGGCCGGTAACCACCTTATTCTGGCCGACGAGCCGTTGTCCGCCGGCGGCGAGGACGCGGGCCCAGCCCCGTACGACCTGCTGCTGAGCGCGTTGGCATCGTGCAAGGTGATGACCGTCCACATGTACGCCCGGCGCAAGGGATGGCCGGTGGAAACAGTGACGATTCGCCTGAACCATCGCCAGGTGAAAGGCAGCGAGTGTGACGATTGCCAAGGTGGTCCCCATGCGCGGGTTGATATCATCGACACGGAGATTCAGTTCACCGGCGAGCTGGACGACGAGCAGCGGGTGCGGCTGGCCGAGATTGCCGACCGTTGCCCAGTCCACCGGACGTTGACCAGCGAGACGAAGATTCGGACGACGCTGCAAGAGCGCGGTGTCTTGCTGGAGCCGGCTGCTGTTGCCTAGGTTGACGCGGGGCGACGGCCGCCCAGCCAGTGAATGAGCAAAACAGTCGCCAGCAGCAGCAATGCCGGCCCGACCATCAGCAGCCAGTAGTAGAGATTGAACGTGTCGGACGAGTCCGGCACCGGCAGCAGCCAGCGATTCTGCCGGGCAAAATCACGAAACAAGGCCAAACCGGGCGCCAGCGAGACCGCATGGCGTCCGGTTTCGTCGTCTATGTAGATGGCCAGCAGGGGCGCGTCGTAGGTGACGATAATCTGGTGTGGTTGGCCGTCGCCCAGAATGCCCGGCACGACCATCTCCGGGCGCTGCCCGTTTTCTCCGTTCGACGGTGTGCGCAGCCGGACGGTCAGGTCTTCGGCTTGCTGGCCGAGTGTCAGGTTGCGCTGCGCGGTGTCGGCGGAGATGGTAACGATGCGGGCCGGGCCGCGCTGCCGCGGCCGTTCCGGCAAGAGCGTGACGCCGACGGTGAAAGCTGAGGCGGCGGCTGACGGATTGCTCCAGGCGGCCACACTGCTATCAGTTTCCAGCCAGGCGTCGACACCAACCACCGCCCCTGCGTCGGGCGCCTCGCCGCGCCATTGGAGCGGCGGCAGAGCGCCCCGGCTGTCGGCAAAGGGGCCAACGCCCGTCAAGGGATAGTCGGCCAGCGTGTCCGGCGGCAGCGTCCCGGCGAAAGCGGCCGCAACTTCCGTCTCGGTCAGGGCCCGGTCGAGAAAGAACAGATCCTCCAACGTTCCGCGCCACGGCCGTTCCCCCGACAGCTCGCGCCCCAGCGCCAGCGGGAACTCTCCGGCCCAGTTGTCCAGGCGGACGCTGTTGGTCAGGAACAGGGTGAACGCGGCGACGAAGGCGGCGTACAGCCCGGCGGCAAGGGCGATGCGGGCCGGTGTCGCATAGTCGACGATGGCCCGGACGATGCCGTACTCCCACATGCGGTAGAATAGGATGCCGAGCAGCGCTCCGACCAGATTGGCCCCGATATCGGCCAGAGAAGAGACGCGCTCCGGCATGAAGAGCTGCACCAGTTCCAGCCCGACCGTCAGTACCGCCGCTGTGGCCAGCACCGCGCCCTGGCTCTGGCCGACCGAGCGGCCCATCTGCCGCAGCAGTCCCATCAGCCCGAAGCTGAACGGGATGAACAGCAGGATGTTGATGGGGATATCCTGGAAGGTGAGCGGCTGCCAGGTGAACTGGCCCAACAGTTCGCCAACCGACGCGCCGTCGGTGGCGAAGTTGAACGGGATGAGGCGCAGGCCGAGGATAAGCAGCAACCCGCCGATGGTGAGGATCGCCATCAGCGCCGTACGCGCCGGAGTACGCTCGCTTCGGGTCATGATAGATGGCGGGGGTCGGCTGCTCAGCTGGCCCAGGCCAGACCGAGTTCCTGTGCCTGGCGGACGTAGACGCGAATATGCTCCTGCGTCACTTCGTACATATCCAGCTTCGCCTGGTACCCTTTGAACCAGTCGGTGATTTCGGCCAGGGCGTGTTCCCAGGTGTAGACCGGGCGCCAGTCGAGGCGGTGGGCGGCCTTGTCCCAGCTCAGGCGCAGTTGGCCGGTCTCGACCTCGGCGAAGCCGGGGTGGGTGTGCTCCCACCCGCCGCTGCCCCACAGGTCGACCAGCTTGTCGGCCAGGTCGCGAGCGGGCACGCCTTTCTGCTCCAGCGGGCCAAAGTTCCACGCTTCGCCAAATGCCGGGCCATCTTGCAGCAGCCGGACGCCGAGCCACATATAGCCGCTGAGCGGTTCCAGCACATGCTGCCACGGCCGGACGCTGAGCGGGTTGCGGACGCCGATCGGCCGTTCTTCCATCAGCGCCTTCATGCAGTCGGGCACGAGGCGGTAGTCGGCGAAGTCGCCGCCGCCGATGACATTGCCGGCCCGGACGGAGGCGATGGCCACGCCGTGGTCGGCGTACGCTTCCGGCGGGTAGTAGGTGCTGCGGTAGGCGGCAATGGCCAGCTCCGCCATCGCCTTGCTGGCGCTGTACGGGTCGTGGCCGCCCAGTTCGTCCGTCTCGCGGTAGCCCCACAGCCACTCCTGATTCTCGTACACTTTGTCGGTGGTGATGCTGACCAGCGCTCGCACGCTGTCGGTGTTGCGGATCGCTTCCAGGATGTTGACGGTGCCGCCGGTGTTGGTGTCGATGGTCAGCTTGGGCAGCTCCACCGACCGCAGCACGATCGGCTGGGCGGCCATGTGGAAGACCAGCTCCGGCTTGTGCTGCTCCACGGTCTGGAGCAGCTGGTCGTAGTCGCGAATGTCGCCGCGCACATCGGTGACGCGGTCGCTGAGCCGGGAGACGACGAAGTTGCTGGGCTGGGTGGGCGGCGTGGGCAGGCTGTAACCGATCACCTCAGCGCCGAGGTCGAGCAGCCACGTGACCAGCCACGACCCTTTGAAGCCGGTGTGTCCGGTGACGAGGACGCGGCGGCCCTCAAACGCGTTGGCAAAGGGAGCTTGTTGTTTGGTCATGCATAGAATCCTTTTTCATGCTGGGTGGGACGGCCGGTCGGCTCGCCCAGCCAGGAGTTAACGCTGAAGTGTAGCCGATGGGGGCGGCTTTGGCGAAAGTGGAAGGAGGGGAGATTGAGGGTGTGGTTCTATCGACTAATGCCGCCGTGGACGAAAACAACGTCTGCGGCTCTTGCCGACCCTGTCAGACTAGGTAGAGCTTCTGATTGACCGAACGCATCGTCCGATGTTAAATCCAGCGCAGTGACTGAGTCTCTATAGAGACCCTGGTCGAACATCAATGTAACGGTAGCCAACAGCAACGGACAAATTGTCATGACTCAAGCAGGTTTGGATTATTCACACTACTTCTGGCAGGGAGAGAAGATACGCTTGCGTGCCCTGACAGGCGATGATGCAGGGTATCGATACGCAGAGTCTCTCGATAGTATCTCCAGGGAGGCGTTCAATATCGGTATAGAACTGCCGACGACCGTCGAGCTGCAAAAGGGATTCCTTGAGAAGTACGGTGGATGCGAGGAAGTCAATAACATGATCGCATTTGCTATTGAGACCCATGAACAGGCGTATGTCGGCCTTGTCACCATTCACAGCATTGACGAACGACATGGCAAGTTCAGCTTTAGCGTCATCGTAGACCGGAAGTACCGCAAGCGGGGCTATGCTGAAGATGCGGTTCGGCTCATTCTAAGGTACGGGTTCATGGAGAGACGGCTCCACAAGTGTAGTTCTGCCTGCGCCAGCTATAATCCTGCTTCCATTCAGTTGCATGAAAAGCTGGGGTTCGTTCAGGAGGGAAGGTTAAGAAAAGAGTGGTTCTTTAATGGCGAGCACCACGACGAATTACTCTTTGGGATGACTCTGGAAGAGTATATTGCCACGAACCAGGTCGCTGATTAGGAGTGATCTGCCCCGTTCGAACGTGTTCAGTCAGAGCAGCTTCCGGGCATTCGTTCGCCGGTCTACTACGAAGCACCTCGGCTCCAACCCTACTCGCTCAACACCCGATCATACACCAGCAGCGTCTCGGTCGCGGTGTTCTCCCACGTAAAGTTCGCCGCCTGAATCGGTCCCTTGCGCCGCAAGTCGGCGGCCGTTGCGTCCTGGATGACGGTGGCGATGATCGCCCCGGCCATGGCGCGGGGGTCGTCCGGGTCGATGGCGAAGCCGGCGTCGCCAATCACTTCCGGCAGCGAACCGCCGTCGGAGGCGACCACGGGCGTGCCGCTGGCCATCGCTTCCAGCACCGGCAGCCCGAACCCTTCGTGGCGGCTGGGAAAGACAAAGGTCTCCGCGTTACGATAGAGCACCGGCTTGTCGACCTCATCGACGTAGCCGATCCAGCGCACAAAGCGGTCGAGTCCGGCACGCTCAATGTAGCCATCGTAGTCGGGGAAGCGGTCGGTCACGGCGTCCGGTTTGCGCCCAGCCAACACAAGCGGGTACTCCTCGCCCAGCGCTTTGGCCACGTAGCTGTGGGCGTAGAGTAGATTGAGGACGTTTTTGTGAACTTCGTAGCCGCCCAGATAGAGCAGGTAGAAGTCGGGCAGATCATACTTGCGCAGGACGGCCATATCGACCAGGCTGTTGTCGGTCGCTGAATACTCCGGCCCGACGCCCAGATAGATGGCCGTGATATTGTCTTCCGGTACGCCGAGATGATCCATAATGTCCACCTTGCTGGCGAACGAGTCGGTGATGATATGGCTGGCGCCTCGCGCCCCTGCGCCCACCAGCCCGTTGTACAGTCGCGCCTTAAGGCCCGCGTTGTACTCTGGCACAAGCAGCGTGGTCACGTCGTGGATGGTGACGACCAGCGGCACGGGCGAGCGGAGCGGGCCGCCCCAATAGGGCACGTGGGCCAGCGACGCGCCGCTCTCGGCCACGGCCCGCGGAAAGCCGGTCTGCTCAAACCATACCTTGCCCGTATGGCCGGGTCGGGTGGGGACGGCGATCTGGTGCACGCTGGGCGGCACGTCTTCCGGCGGGGTGGCGTCGGGCGTCCGGGGGACGATGAGCGTGATCTCCAGGTCATCCACGAGACGGTTGAGGTGGTAGATGAGCTGTCGGGTGTACTGACCGCTGCCGGTGTGGGGCTGGTTCCAGAACAGGCCGTTGAAGGCGATATGCATGATGGGCCTGATTATAGGGCAATTCGCCGGACCCGGTAGGCGCTTTACCGTGTTCCAGCGCTATGATATAGTAACCACTTACCAGCGGACTCATGAAGAATCGTACGAACCAGTTCGCCCCTGGCCTCCTTGTTTTATTGGTAGCGGCCGTCTTGCTGAGCGTCGTCGGCTACTTCCTGCATGATTACCGGGATGTGCCCTACGGCTGGATCGGCGCGATGACGTGGGGTGGAGCGCTGCTTATCACCTTCGTGCTGGGCACCATCTACCTCTCGCGCGTGCTGCTGCCTGTGCCGACGGACGCAGGGTGGGCTGAATCGTTCCGCTTGCTGTGGCGCTCCTATCTGAGCGGGATGACCGTGCCGGACGGGGGCGACGGCTCCTTCGCCGGCATCACCACCACCGACACGCCGCTGGACCCCGAGACCCCGCCCAGCTTCGAGCAGTTTGGCGTGGGCATGCTGCCCTCCAACGAAGTGGCCTCGATTGTACGGGGTGGCATCGACGCCCGCGCCGCCGGCCCTGGCATCGTCTTCCTGGAAGCTGGCGAGACGATTGCCGATCTGTACGATCTGCGCCCGTTCATCTGCCGCGAAGAGCTGACCGCCAACACCCGCGACGGCATTCCGCTGGAGACAAGTATCACCGTTGTCTTCCGCGTGTGCCGCCCAACCGAGACGGAGGGCGAACCGCCGGACGAGATGCTGCAAGGCCTGCCCTATCCGTATGACCCGGCGGCCGTATCCCGGCTGACCTACAACGGTAACCTGGCGACCCAGGACGACATGCTGCACTGGAACGAGCTTGTTTGCCCGCCCGCTGCCGCCATGCTGCTGGGCCAACTGGCGCAGCACACCTGGAACGATTTGGCGCTGGCAGACGGGGCCGACATCATCTCCGACATGGGGCAAGCGATTAAGGATGAGCTTTCCGACATCTTCGAGCCGCAAGGCATTGAGATCGTCAACGCCGGTGTCGGACCGTTGAAGCCGCCCGATGAGGTGGTTGAGCAGCGCATCATGTCCTGGGTGGCGGGCTGGGACGCCAAGGCGAAGCAGGAGGAGGCAGCCGGACAGGCGGAAGCGGCGCGGCTTGTGAACCAGGCTCGCGCCCAGGCCCAGATCGAAATCATCGAGAATCTGGTGCAGAGCATTGAGGCGATGCGCAGCCAGGGGGATGCCGAACTTCACGAGGTCGTGATGCTGCGCCTGCTGGAAGTGATGGACACAGCGGCGGCCGACGAAACGGTCAAGAACATTTTGCCCCAGCCCCTGCTCGCTTCGCTGGCCACGGAAGCAACCAATCAGATTCGGGCTTCGCTTGAGGATGGAGAGGACTGAGCGATGAGCAGCGACGCTCCTGGAGCCATCACCATTCGCGGCCGCACCTTCCGGCGGCCGCCCGTCCACGACACCCGCTTCAACTGGGTGCTGATCGGCATGTGGATCCTGCTGATTCTCTATTGGCTGCTGATGGCCTGGCTGGAGCGTGTCGATGGCGAGATCGTCGTGACCACGCTGCTGGCCCGCTTCTTTCCCAACGATCCGATCCAGGTGCCGCAGCTGTCGGACGCGGTCTGGTTCGTGCTCGAAATGTTCCATTGGCGCGTCCTGCGCCACTTCATCCCGGTCATCATTGGGTGGTGGCTGGCGGTCGAGGCGTCGGTCACATTCATCCAGCTTTTCTACGACTGTCCTGACCGGGGCACGGCGCGGGACTTTTTGCGACGCCAGCGGCGGCGGACAGGCCCGGCATCCGGCTATCTTTACTCGGTCACGCCGGACACCATCGGCACGCTGAAGGAAGACCATGTGCTGCTGCGGGCGGGTGGCCCCGTCCAGGTGGCAGTGCCTGCGTATTGCGCGGCGGTTAGCGAGGTCAACGGCCGTTTCCTGCGCGTCATTGGTCCCGGCGTCCACAACCTGTCCCACTTTGAGTACATTCAGGCAGTGCTAGACCTGAACCGCCAGACCCGCACATCCAGCGACATCCCCTTGATTACGCGGGAAGGGATTGCCGTAACGGCCGACATCCACGTCGTCTTCCGCATCGATCCTGGCGAGGATGCGCCGACCGAAAGCCGGCCGTATCCGTATGACAAGGGGGCCGTTCGCAAGGCAGCCTATGCGGGCGGCGTCCTGGGCAACGGCGCGGTGTCTACCTGGGACCAGGCGCCCATTTCGCGGGTCAAGGGGGCGTTGAGCAAGACGGTCAACCAGTACGGTCTCGACCAGCTGATTGCTCCCCACGACCGGGCGGGCGACTACCACAAGGCGATTCAGGATGAGGTGCTGCGGACGGCCCGCGCGGCGCTGAAGAAAGAAGGCGTCCTGCTGGAGCGAATCCACATCAGCCGCTTCAACCCGCCAGAGAAGGTCAGCGAGCAGTACGTCAGCTACTGGCTGGCCAAGTCGCGTCGTGAAGATGCGCTGGCCGACGCCAACGGGGTAGCCAGCGTGGTCCATGAAGCGGAAGTTGCCCGGGCGGAAGCCGACATTATGATGCTCCAGGCGATTGTCGAAGGGGTCCGCCGGGCGCGGCTGGATTCGGGCAGCAGCTCCGGCTACCTGCTGGCGCTGCGGCTGGTGGAGACGCTGGAACGTGTCGTTGCCCAGGCGCAGGGGGATGGCAGTCAGGAAGGAAGCTCGACCAAACTTCTCATTCCGCAGTTGGCACTGCTCAAGCAACAGCTGGTTGATCAGGGCGATCCGCTGCCGGTTCCGGCCATTGACCCGGATGCAGATTTGCTGCCGCCCCGATCGCACTTGATGGACGAATGAGCACCGCGCAGCCAGACCACGCAGCCAGACCGGCCGGGGGGCGGGACGAGACGAGCCATCGCGACGCCTGCCGCGCTTCCGCGAAGCAGTTGAGTACCTTGCTGGCGGGGCTGTTCCCCGACGATCCTAGCCCTGATCTGATTACGCTCAAGAACGTGCTGGACCGTTACCCGCTGACCGGGTTGGGTGCGCCGGCGACGACAGCCATCGAACAGGCCCAGCGCATTGCCCGCGCCCGGGGCGACACCAGCCAGGCCGGATTGTGCGAGTTCCATGTCGGCCTCATATTCCTCTACTTCGGCGACAGCCGGGCGGCGGTGGGGCAGTTTATGGCCGCGCGCAACCAGTGGACGCTGGCCGGTGATGCGGCCGCTGCCTGCCTGACCCATTACGCGCAGGGCGTCGGGCTGGCTCGTTCGTTTCGGTATGAGCCGGCGATGGCCCAGTATGGGCGAGCGGAGCGGCGGCTTAACCGCGCCGCCCACGGCGTGCAAAGCCTGCGGCTGGGCGTGCTGGGCGAGGCGCTGCGCCCGGCGCTGGAGCAGGCCATGCTCGATGTGCGTAGCCAGCTGTGGTCGGGCGAGGTGGAAGACGACTCCGGTGACGGTGACGCGCTGGGCGGCACGGGCCAGCCCACCAGCGGCCCCGGCGGGCCGGCGGGTGGGGAATCGGAATCAGCCCCGGCATCTCGGCCGGACGATAACGCGACCCCCGCCGGCGCCCCGCAATGGTCGTCGCGCCGGGCCGGGACAGGGTCAGGGAGCGACCGGGCCGCCGTGGCCCCGGTCGCCGCGCCCATTTCGCATCTGGCCCAGCCCACATCTTCTGCGGCCGAGTCGTGGCCGGTGGCTCGCCCTCCCGCAGCCGCGCCCATGCCCGCGCCGGGAGCAGGGGGCGGGCCTGTGCCCGGCCATCAGCTTCAGGACGACCGCTACGCCTGGTACGTGGTCCACCAGCGCCGGGACAGCTGGCTGCCCGATCTGACCGAAGGCACGCTGCTGTTGGTCGATACGGACCCTGACCAGCGGATATTGGGCGGGGGCGACCTGGTCATTCTTGGCGGTCGCCAGAGGCAGAACAGCAGCGTCATTGTCCGGCCTCAGACCACGCCGGCCTCGGAACTGTACTGCTTCATCGCGCAGCCGGAGGCAGACGGCGTGCCGCTGAGCACCGGCAGCGACAGCCGCTTCATGAGCACCGAGAACGGCCGGGCCGACGCGTTCGACAGTTCGCTCGTGCTAGGCGTTGTTATTGGGAGCTGGCACCGAATGCTGGGATAATGACCGCTGGATGTCGCCCGTGGACGCATCCATCATACATAGCAAACAGACAGAGGAGTCAATATGGGCGAGCGGGCATTAATCATCGGTGCGACCTTGCTGGATACGAAAGGCAAACCCTCGGCTGGACTGGAGCCGGGCACATCGAACCCGGCCGAGATCCGCTCGGTGCGCGGTGGCTCTGCCCGCAATGTGGCCGAGAATCTGGCACGACTGGGCGCAGAGGTGCTGCTGATTACGGCGGTGGGCGACGACGTCACCGGCCAACAGCTGCTGGCGCAGACGGGCGAGGCCGGCGTCGATCTCAGCTACGTCCTGACTGTGCCCGATCAGCCGACCGGTTCCTATATTGCCCTGCTGGAGGATGACGGTGTTCTCTCGGTCGCCCTGGACGATGTGCGCGTCATGGCCGCCATCACGCCTGCCTATCTGGAGCAGCACGAAGCGCTGTTCCGCTCGGCCGACATCATTATGATGGACGGCAGCCTATCCAGCAAAGCGATGGCCACCGTGGTCGAGCTGGCCAAACGGCATAACGTGCCGCTGTGCGCCGACCCGTCGTCGGTGCGGGTGGCCGCCAAGCTGCGGCCTTTTCTGTCCGGGCTGCATCTGGTCGTGCCCAATGCCGCAGAGGAAGCGGAACTGTGCGAAGTGCCCTATGGTGGCCACGACCCCAGCGCCAGCCTGGCTCTGGCGCGGCGGCTGGTCAATATGGGCGTAGCCCATGTCGTCGTCACGCTCTCCGACTTCGGGCTGGATTATGCGACGACCGACGAGATTGGCTACATCCCGCCCCGGTATGTTCGCCGGGTGGACCCAACCGGCACCGGCGACGCCGTCACGGCGGCCATTATGTTCGGGATGCTCAACGATCTGCCTGCTGTGGAGTCGATCCGGCTGGGTGCGGCGGCCGCCGGGCTGACGCTGCAAACGCCCCAGACCGTTGTGCCTGACCTCAGCCTTGACATGCTGTACGACCACTTGATCGGCTAGCGCCCCACAACGTGACCAGCCGCTTGCCCACACCCACCACTACACTCGTATGACGAACACGCTTGGCCTCATCATCTGCTTTGTCTATATCTTCGCTATCATCGGTCTGGCCGAGGGGCTTCGCCGCTGGCGCGGCTACGACTCCAGCTTCACCCGTAAGGTGATCCACATCGGCGTCGGCATGCTCAGCTGGGCGCTGCCGTTTCTGTTTGACAATCCGTGGCCGTTTGTGGCTGCCTGTCTGGCGTTTGCCGTGCTCAATCTGCTGGACTGGCGCTTCGGCTTCTTCGCGGCGATGGCCAGCCACAACCGTACCAACCTGGGCACCGTCTACTTTCCGCTGGCAGCGGCCGTTGTGGCCATTATCTTTTGGGACCAGCCCCCGCTGATGGTCGCCGCGCTCATGCCGCTGACGTGGGGCGATGGTCTGGCGCCGGTCATCGGTGCAGCATACGGCCGCCGCACCTACACCGTCCACACCAGCATTCGAACGGTGGAGGGATCGATTGGCTTCTTCGTGGCCGGGTTCATCTTCACGTGGCTGGCGCTGTGGGTGATGCCGGGTTCGCCGGACATTACGCCGCTGGCGGCGGTGCTGCCGGCGCTGGCGATCATGGCCGTGACGACCGTTATCGAAGCGGTCTCCGTCTTTGGGCTGGACAATGTGACGGTGACGGCGGCGGCGATTCTGATTCTCAGTCTGTGGCCATTCTAGGCCCCGGCTTCCTCCGCCGACTCCCAGCCCGCTTCGCCAATGAGAGGCACAAACGCCACCGGGCTCAGCTTCTCCTCGACAACTTTTGTCTCGCTGACACGGGTGACCCGGTACAGGTCCTGGTGCAGTTGGTCCCGACCGACCGGGATGACCAGACGGCCGCCCACCGCCAGCTGATCGGTTAGCGCCTGAGGCACCGACGGTCCGCCCGCCGCGACGACGATGCCGTTGTACGGGGCGTGTTCCGGCCAGCCGAGCGTTCCGTCGCCCACATGAATGTGGATGTTGTCGTAGTCGACTCTGGCCAACCGTTCCCGGGCGTAGTCGGCCAGCGCCGGGAGGCGCTCGACCGTGTAGACGTTCCGCACGATGCGGCTGAGGATGGCCGCTGCATAGCCGGACCCGGTGCCGATCTCCAGCACGCGGTCGCTCGCCGTGAGATGGAGTGCGGCGAGCATGTAGGCAACGACGAACGGCTGCGAAATGGTTTGTTTGGCAATGATTGGCAGCGGCGCGTCGAGGTAGGTGTCGGCCAGGTAGGCACGGCGGACAAACAGCTCCCTAGGTACGGTGCGCATTGCCTCCAGAACGGCCGCGTCGTTAATGCCACGCTTCTCAATCTGGTTGGTCACCATCTGTAGACGTTGGGCCGTAAACTCACGTGTTGTGGGGGTCTGCTCCCTGTCGCCACCCATGAGCAAACATATCATTGCCGGGCCGGTGGAGCAACCCGGTTCGTTCTGTTAATGGGAGCCTTAAGGCGGCATGTGTATCGTCCATACAGTATAATCCACGTTGGCCCCGGCGACGGGCTGCGACAAGCTGAGGAATGACACCGTATGGGTCTGCTGATTCAAGGGTTCAACATCGTTAAGGAAGTCTTCAACCGCCTGATTGGTGTGTTCGACTTCGTGCTGTGCCTGGTGGGTATCATGCCGGTGAAGCGACTCCGGCTGCGCATCATCGTGCTGCGCGACGAACGGGGGTTGCCAGTCCTGGCTGAGCACGAGGCGATGCGCACCTTTCAGGACACAACCCGCATTTTGGGGCGGGGCGCCCGGGTGGAGATCGTCCCGGCGGAGTGGAAGGTCGTGACGGCGCCCGCCGCCGCCCCGCGAGAGGCGCTGAATGTCCGCTGCATGGACGGGGCGTGGTCGGACGATCTCGGCGTCGCCGGAACGTTCTACCGCAGTTTGCAGGCCCAGAACTTCTCAGGTCGCCTCTTTGGGTATGCCGCCCCGTTGACCGTCTTTGTCGTCCGTTCTATCTCGGATCGGGACGGCTGTTCGCTGGGTGCGCTGACCGACTATGTAACGGTGCAGAGTGACGCCACGAAGCGGTCGCGAGCGTTGACCGCCCATGAGCTTGCCCACGCCTGTGGCCTGTTCCACACCGATGACAAGGCCAACATCATGTACCCCAAAAATCCCGGCGAGCAGATGTCCCGCTGGCAGGCAGCCATCTTTCGTAATTCGCGCCACGTCACCTACCTCTAGGCAGGGGTGGCTTTCCCCGGTGACCAACAAGGAGCAGACCGATGAGCAAACTGTACGGCGGCCACAGCATGGTCGCCCCGCTGCAGATGGTGCTGGTGCGGCGACCCGACGAGTCGTTTGGTCGCGCCGATCCGCTGTTGTGGCATTACGTTGAACAACCCAACCTGCCCCTGGCGCAGGAAGAGCACGACGCCTTGGTCAACACCCTGCTGGCCCAGGGTGCGGAGGTGGTCTACCACGACACGCCGCTGAGCGATCACGCCGACGCCATCTTCGTCCACGATCCCGTGTTGATCTGTGACGCGGGGGCGATTGTTCTGCGGATGGGCAAGGTGCTGCGCGAGGGCGAGGAAGCGGCCATGGCGGCGACGCTGGAACGACTGGGTGTGCCCATCCATTACGCCCTCCACGGCGACGCCAGAGCGGAGAGCGGCGATTTGGTCTGGCTGGACGAGAACACGCTCGCTGCCGGGCAAGGGTTCCGCACCAACGCAGCCGGGATCGCCCAGCTGCAGGAGGCGCTGTCCGGGCTGGGTGTGACGGTCCTGCCCGTGCCCCTGCCGTATTATGAAGGGCCGGACGCCTGCCTGCATCTCATGTCGATTCTGAGCATCGTGGCTGATGATCTGGCGGTCGTCTATCGCCCGCTGCTGCCTGTGCCCTTCTTCCAGCTGTTGCTGGAGCGCGGCTATGAGCTGATCGACGTGCCGGACGAGGAGTTCCTGACGATGGGGCCAAACGTCCTGGCGCTGGCCCCACGGAAGGTAGTCATGCTGGACCACAATCTGGTGACACGGCGGCGTCTGGAAGAGGCGGGCTGCGACGTGATCGCCTATCGCGGCGACGAGATGTCGCTGAAGGCCGAGGGCGGGGCGACCTGTCTGACCCGGCCGATTCTGCGCGGTTAACCACACGAGATGCCTCGCCTGCGCGACCTCGGCTTCTACGACAGCGTCCTGCCGCCCGGCCCCCACAATGCCATCACCGATGTGGCCGGGGTGGCGGTGGGGCAGGTGACGCTGATTGAGGGCGAGGCGACCCCCGACGACAAGGATTGGCGGCCCGGCAGCGGGCCGTTCCGCAGCGGCGTGACGGTCATCGTGCCCCATCCCGGCTCTGTGTACGACGAGAAAGTGGCAGCGGCCGTCCACACCATCAACGGCTTCGGCAAGGTGGCCGGGTTCGAGCAGGTGCGTGAACTGGGCAACATCGAGACACCGATCGCCCTGACCGGCACGATGAACGTGCCCCGCGTGGTCGATGCGTTGATGACGATTGCCGCCGAACAGAATCCCTACATCGGCGTGGGCTTCCCGGAAAGCGGCTACCGGGGCTACGCCAGCGTCAACCCGGTGGTGGGCGAGACGAGCGACGGCTATCTCAGTGACCTGCAGGGACGGCCAGTGGGCCTGAGCCATGTGCGGGAAGCGCTGCAAGGTGCAGCTGGCGGCTCGGTGGCCGAAGGGGCGGTCGGCGCAGGAACGGGCACCATTTGCTATGGCTGGAAAGGCGGCATCGGCACGGCCAGCCGGGTGCTGTCGGAGCGGGCGGAAGGTTACACTGTTGGCGCGCTGGTGCAGACTAACTTCGGTAGCCCGGAGGAGCTGACGATAGCGGGCGTGCCCGTCGGCCGTTGGCTGACGCCGCCGGGGTACACGCCGCGCCCGGAAGACGGTTCGATCATGATCGTGCTGGCCACCGATGCGCCGCTGGACGCGCGACAGCTGGGCCGCCTGTGCCGCCGGGCGGCGTTCGGCCTGGCCCGTACCGGCAGCACCGCCCACGGCGGCAGCGGCGACTTTGTCATCGCTTTCTCCACAACCAATCGCATTCCTGACCGGCCGGAGGCGCTGGTGGCGGAGCGGTGGCTGCTGTTCGAGCAGGCGGTCATGGGCGACTTCGCCCTGGCCGTCATTGAGTCGGTGGAGGAAGCGATCCTCAACAGTCTGCTGATGGCGGAGACGATGACCGGGCGGTTGGGACGGGTGCGGTATGGCCTGCCGGCCGATGAGGTGGTACAGCTTGTCCGCGCCTGTCGCACCTTGTAGCTCAACATCCCAATGTTGAGCAGCCTCTAAGCCATTTCATACGAATATCCGCTACACTCTTCAATATGAGATGGTTAATGCACGCAAAAATACACAAGGCGACGGTCGTTGAGGCAGATGTCAACTACGTCGGCAGTATCACAATTGACGAAGATTTGATGGACCGGGTCGGTCTGTGGGCCGGGGAGCGGGTGCTGGTGGTCAGCAACACGAGCGGCTCCCGGCTGGAGACGTACGTCATTCCCGGCGAGCGTGGCTCCGGCTACATCGCCATGAACGGCGCGGCGGCCCACCTGATTCAGGCGGGGGAAGAGATCATCATTATTGCTTTCGAGCTGGGCGAGGAGCCGATTCAGCCGAAGCAGATTCTGGTCAACGAGAATAACGAGTACGTGCGCGACCTGCCCTGGGCAGACGCGGCGACGATGAATGCAGAGATGGCGGTTGGCTGGTAGCGCGCAACCACAAAGAAACAGCGATTTGGACGACCGGGTGTGACACACATCCGGTCGTTTTTGTTGTCTGACTAGACGACGGAATGCCGGGTGTGGCGCTTGCCTTCGTCTGCCGATCTCGGCTATAATGAACCGGTGAAACAGTATTTCATAATGTGAACCGCATGGTGGACCGATACCTGCTAATAGACGTACCGCGCAAGAGGAGATACACACAATGGCCAAATATGGCAGCGACCCGTTGACCGATGAAGTACACACCCGTGCCCCTTACTGGGCCGATGTGCCGGATGAGAAGTGGATGGATTGGCGCTGGCAGATGAGCCACCGTCTGAACAGCGTTGATGAACTGGGCAAGGTCATCAACCTGACCGACTCCGAACGCAAGGCGTTGAGCACCGACGGCCTGTTCCGCGTCGATATCACCCCTTACTTCGCCAGCCTGATCGACCCCGACGACCCGCACTGTCCGGTGCGCAAGCAGGTCATTCCCACAGCGAGCGAGATGGTGCCGTTCCAGTCGATGATGGAAGATTCGCTGGCCGAAGACAAGCATTCGCCCGTGCCCGGGTTGGTCCACCGCTACCCGGATCGGGTGCTGATGCTGGTCACGACACAGTGCGCCAGCTACTGTCGCTACTGCACCCGCAGCCGCATTGTCGGCGACCCGACGCAGACGTTCAGCCGGGCCGAGTTCGATGCCCAGATTGAGTACATTGAGAATACGCCGCAAATTCGCGACGTGCTGCTCTCCGGCGGCGATCCGATGGTGCTGGCTCCGAAGCTGCTGGATATGATTCTCGGCCGTCTGCGGGCCATTCCCCATCTGGAGATCATCCGCATCGGCTCGCGCGTGCCCGTCTTCTTGCCCATGCGCGTCACCGAAGAGTTCTGCGACATGCTGGAGAAGTACCACCCGTTCTGGCTGAACATCCATGTCAATCATCCCAAGGAAATCACACCAGAGTTGGCGGCGGCCTGCGACCGCCTGACGCGAGCAGGCGTGCCGCTGGGCAACCAGAGCGTCCTGCTGGCGGGCATCAACGATTCGGTCCACATCCAGCGCAAACTGGTCCACGATCTGGTGAAGATTCGCGTGCGGCCCTACTATCTCTACCAGTGCGACCTCGTCGAAGGCTCCGGCCATCTGCGGACGACGGTCAGCAAGGGAATCGAGATCATGGAAGGGCTGCGCGGCCATACGTCCGGCTACGCGGTGCCCACGTATGTGGTCGATGCGCCGGGCGGCGGCGGCAAGATCCCGGTCACGCCCAACTACGTCGTCTCGCAAGCGCCGGGCAAGGTGGTGCTGCGCAACTTTGAAGGGTTCATGACCACCTACACCGAACCGCTTGACTACGACCCGTATGAGATCAGCGCCCAGGACGCGCTCATTGAGCCGCGACCGGAACCGGGGCAGGAAGGGGTGTTGGCGCTGTTGGAAGGGGATCGCATGTCGATCGAGCCGGAAGGGTTCGCCCAGGTTCACGAGCGGGGCGGCGCAGAACACCGGCTGCGCAGCGGCGAGATCAAGCAGAAGTGGCAGCCGTTGGGCGTTGGCTCCATCGAAGTGCGCCAGCCACGTGAGCGGCTGCAAGCTGGTCAGAAAGCGGAAACGGCCGACGCCGAAGAAGAAACGGCCGCTGAATAGCCCCGGGCGACCACCGATGACCACCAAGGCGTACCCCGGCACGCAATCTGTTCTGCGCGCGCTCAGCCTGCTCAAGGCGTTCGACGACAACCACCCTACCTGGGGCTTGTCTGAGTTGGCGCGGGCAGTCGATCTGAACAAGACGACTGCATTCCGTCTGCTGTCGGCCTTGGAGAGCGAGGGCATGGTGGCCCGCGGGCCGGATGGCGAGAGCTACATGCTGGGGCCGGACGTGGTCATGTTGGGCGGGCGGGCGTTGCGAGCCAACAACCTGCGCGACATCGTTCGTCCGGAGCTGGAAGCGCTGGCGGCCGAAACGCGGGAAACGGCGTCGCTGGAGATTCTCTCCGGCCGGGAGATGCTGGTCATTGACGAGATTGTCGGCGCCCATCTGGTCAGCGGCGTGCCGTCGCTGGGCAGCCGTTGGCCGCTCCATGCGTCCAGCACCGGGCAAGCGCTGCTGGCCTTTCTGCCGGCGGAAGCGGTGGCGAATCTGCTGCCAGTGGCGCTTATTCCGGTGACGCCCTACACCGTGACCGACCGTGCCGCGCTCCGGGCCGAGCTGGAGCGGACACGCGCGCGAGGCTACAGCGTGGCTGATGAGACGCTGGAGCTGGCGTTGGTGGCTATCGCCGCTCCGGTCTACAATCACGACGGGCAAGTCGTGGCCACGCTCAGCATCGCCGGGCCGAAGTCGCGGGTGACGCCGGGTCATGTGTCTGACATTGGGCAGCAGGTGATGGCGGCGGCTGATCGGGTATCGGCGCGGTTAGGGTTTCGGGCGTAACGCTGCCGGTGGGCCTTGAGTGATTGGCGATTGGTCGGGCGCTTCTCAACTAGATTTTCCCAACTGGATTGATGAAACGAGTTGCCATTATCGGTACCAGCGGCTCCGGCAAGAGCACGCTGGCGGCCCGTATTGCCCCTATCTTGGGTGGCACTTGCGTTGATTTGGATGCTTATCTTTGGGGGCCGGACTGGACGCTCGTGCATGACAGTGAGCTGCGAGCGCGACTGGCTCCGGTATTGGCCAGGGAACGCTGGGTGGTGGCGGGGAACCGGCGCAAGACGCGCGACGTGATCTGGGGGAGGGCCGACACGCTGCTCTGGCTCGACTATCCGCTGTCGCTGGCCTTGTGGCGGTTGTGGTGGCGGACCTGGCGGCGCGTTCTGACCCGCGAGCAACTATGGGGTGGCAACAGGGAAAGCTTCCGCAACCAGTTCCTGAGCCGTGACTCCCTCCTGCTGTACGCTGTTCAGACCCACGAGAAGAAGCGCCAAATGGTGCTGGCCGATCTGCAGGAGCCCGCGTACGCTCATCTGGATGTCCACCGCTTCACTTCGCCCAGGGCCACCGACCGCTGGCTGGCGGCAGTGGCGACCGCCGGCAGGCCGTAGGTCGCCTTCCCGGCGTGGTCAAATCGGCTTATCTGGAGACAATAGCGGCCATGCAAGCCAATGACCTACCCCAAACGCCGCTCGCTGTTCAATTCCAACACCCGTTGACTGAATTGGAGCGCGACTATCTGATTGCAGCGCTGCACGCGCCCCTGGAAATGTCGAGTGGGCCAGCGCTTCCCGACACGGCCGATTACCAGGTCCTCGTGGCCGGACGGCCGTCCCGCGCTGAGCTGGAGGCCAGCCCGCATTTGACAACGCTCATCATCCCCTGGGCTGGGCTGCCCGGCGAGACACGCACGCTGCTGGCGGAGTTCCCCCACATCGCCGTCCACAACCTGCACCACAACGCCGCCCCTGTGGCCGAGCTGGCGTTGATGCTGCTGCTGGCGGCCGCCAAGTTTGCGGTTCGCTACGACAACGCACTGCGGACAGGTGACTGGCGCATCCGTTACGAACGCCCCGGACCGTCGGTCTTGCTGGAGGGCAAGACGGCGCTGGTGCTGGGCTATGGGGCGATTGGGCAGCGGGTGGCGCGGGCGCTGCGGGTGCTGGGGATGGAGGTGGTCGCGACACGCCGCCGGGCGCGCGGGCCAGACGAAGCGGACGATGGGGTCACGGTTCACCCGGCGGCCGATCTGTCGTCGTTGCTGCCTCTCGCCCAGGCGGTGGTCATCTGCCTACCGCACACGCCGGAGACCGACGGGCTGCTGGGCAAGACAGAGCTGGCACTGCTCCCGCCCAGGAGTGTGCTGGTCAACATCGGTCGGGCGCCGATTGTGGACGAAGCGGCGCTGTTTGGGGCGCTGCGCGACGGCTCGCTCCACGCGGCCGGTCTGGACGTCTGGTACAGCTACCCCCCGGATGAGGCCGCCCGCGCCTTCCATCGACCCTCGGCCTACCCCTTTCACGACCTGGACAACGTGATCATGAGCCCCCACCGGGGCGGGGCGGCGGATGAAACCACCCGCCTGCGCATGACATATCTGGCCACGCTGCTCAATGCGGCGGCGGCGGGACGGCCGCTGCCGGATCGGGTGGATGTGGCGGCGGGGTATTAGAAGTGAATGCGAGCAACGATGGATGGCGTGTGCCAATCGCCGCTGACGGTATACTCTGCGACTACGTTTTGATACAATGGTTTCATGATTTCGCCTGACGTCTTGGCGACTTCGGGGTATGTGAAACAATGACTGCTCCCCTTCGGCGCTTGCGCCACACGCTTCTCCTTCCGCTGCTCATCATGACCGTGGCTGTTCTGGCTGCTTGCGACAGCGCCGGCAACCTCGGCGCGACTGATGCGCCAGATGCCTTGATCGAGGATGTGGTGATCGCTTCCGACGCCTTCGTGGCGCAAACGCTGGAAGGTATGTCGGTCACTGGTGAGGGATTGATCCAGGAGTCATCGGTGTCGAGTGGCATTTTCGTTTCGGAACCGCTGGAAGCACCGATTCCATTTAACGCGGTCGTCCCCCAATGGATCGCCGATGTGTCGGAGTTTGCGGAGCTGGAACTGCAGCTGCGGACCAGCGTCGACGGCCGCCGCTGGGAGCCGTGGCAGGATATTCATGGCCAAACGGATTGGATGCTGCCCGACGACCCGGATATCGTGGGCGAGATGCTCGTGGTTCCCGCGGCCGACAAGACCCACCGCTTTGTCCAGTACATGATCACAACGTCGGGGGCGGGTATTACGGCGCAATCGCTGCTGCGGGAGCTGCGTCTGACATTCATCAACTCGACCGACGGCCCGACGGCGGATGAGCTGATCTCCGCGCAGGAGTCGCTCAACCTGGAGAGCGGGACCGAAGGGTTGCTGCCGGACGTTGGCGGCTATCCCAAGCCGTTTGTTGTCAGTCGCAATGCCTGGTGCCAGCATTCGGACTGCACCTACTCCCAGGGGCTTGAGTATGAACCAGTCACCCATCTGATCGTCCACCACACCGTCTCGGCCAACAACAGCCCGGACTGGGCGGCCACGGTGCGGGCGATCTGGAACTTTCATACCTATAGCCGTGGCTGGGGGGATATCGGCTACAACTACCTCGTCGATCCAAACGGGATTCTTTATGAAGGCCATTTCGGTGGTGACGATGTGGTCGGCACCCACGCCGCCGACGCCAACGAAGGGACGATGGCCCTGGCTCTGCTGGGGACGTTCACGGACCCCGACCACGGCATACCTGGAATTGCCCCGCCGCCGGCGATGGCGGATTCGGCCGTAGAGTTGCTTTCCTGGAAAGCGGATCAGCGCGACATTGATGTGTTCGACGCCAGCGACAGCCTGCCAAACGTTGATTGGGGCCTGCCCAACATGATGGGCCATCGGGACGTCTACGGCACAACGGAGTGCCCGGGCAACCAGGCGTTCCGCGAACTGCCGGAGTGGCGGCAGCGCGTGGCCAACAACATCGGCCTCGTTTCGCCCTACACCTACGTGGATGAGTTAAGCTCGGCCTTTTCCAAGAGCAATGCCAACTGGCAGGTGCCGCCCTATATGTGCGGTTTTGACCTGAACGCCTACTACACGTGGTCGACAACTGAGCCGGCAGCGAGCACCAACTGGGGCGAGTGGCGTCTGAATGTGCCTGCGGACGGCCGCTACACTATCGACGCCTATGTCCCCTACTGCCGCACCGGTCGCTCCGAAACGCGCGGCGCGCAATATATCATCAGCCACGCCGGCGGCACAACGACCAAAGCGATTGACCAGAATGAAAACGTCGGCCTCTGGATACCGTTGGGCGAGTACACGCTTAACGCTGGCAACAGCAACAAGGTTCGTCTGACCGATGTGTCATCGGTTGACTCTGGCGTCGGGGTCTGGTTCGACGCGATTCGTCTGCGCCCGGTTACCACTGTGCCGGTGCCTGCCGTGGTCAACGATGCCCCGGTGGACAGCGACTGGTTGGGGCGGGACGTGACCTTTCGCTGGTCGTTGTCAAATCCGGAAGGCATCCAGCAAACCAAGCTGCAAGTGGCCACCGATCCGGCGTTCGGCAACATGGTGGCGGAACAAGCGTGGCCCGGCGCCGTGACCGAGGCGACCTACAACTTCGCTGCCGACTATCCGCTGCTGTACTGGCGAATCGTACTGGACTGGTCGAGCGGCCCGCCTGTGTGGGGCGCAGCCAGCCAGATTCGCGTGGACGGTGGCGCCCCGGTCTCGTCCGTCCAGACGCCATTCTTTGTCCCGTTCACGAACTCATACCGCTTGAGTTGGATGGGGACGGATGACGCTTCCGGCATCATGATCTATAATGTTGATTATCGCGCCACTGGCGAAAACTGGGTACGCTGGCTCTCGGCCACGCCGTTGGGAGCTGCCAGTTTTGTTGCCCCCAACGCGGCGCAGGTGTATGAGTTTCGTTCCCAGGCGACTGATGTCGCCGGCAATGTGGAAGCGTTGAAGGGGGCGGCCGATGCGACGACCGTAGAGTCGATCCAGCTCGGTGAGAACTCCTTGCTCCCGGCAGTCGTCGGTGAGTAATATCCAGATAGAGTGAGTTGATGGGTGTGTCATAACGGCAGCCCATTGTACGCGAGACAAACAAGCATGTCTGAAGTGCAGCAAGTAGATGTTCTAATTATTGGAACGGGGCCTTCGGGCACCTCAACCGCCTTGCATCTGATCAAGAGCGATCCTGCCTGGGCCAAACGAATCGTTATGGTGGACAAGGCGGTCCATCCGCGCGAAAAGCTTTGCGGCGGCGGGATTACCCACTTTGGCCAGAATGTCCTGGCCAACCTTGGGCTGACGCTGGATGTCAAGCACTTCGCCGTCAAGGAAGTGCGCCTGCTGTACCACGACAAGAGCTACGCGTTCTATGGCAACCCTGTCTTCGTCATCGTGCGCCGGGACGAGTTCGACCATTGGCTGGTACAGACGGCCGAGAAGCTCGGCGTCAAGGTGCGCCAGGGCGAGGGCGTGGTCGACATTACGCCTTACGATGAGTACGTTGAGGTAGTTACTGAGAAGGCGACCTTCCATGCGCGGGTGGTGGTTGGGGCAGATGGCTCGCGCAGCTTCGTGCGCCGCAAGTTGAAGTGGGACGATGATTCGCGTGTGGCCCGGCTCATCGAGGTGCTGACGCCGGAGAACGGCAGCACGCAGCCGGAATTTCGCGATGGCGTGGCCGTCTTCGACTTTACGCCGATGGATGACGATCTACAGGGTTACTACTGGGACTTCCCCAGCTTTGTGAACGGCGAGTCGTACATGAACCGGGGCGTTTTCGACAGCCGGGCCGTCCCCGATAAACCGAAAGCTGATCTGAAAGGCGTGCTGACGGAGTCGCTGGCGGAACGGCACCGCAAGATGTCTGACTACAAGCTGAAAGGGCACCCGATTCGCTGGTGGTCGACCGAAGGTGCATTCGCCCAACCGCGTGTCATGCTGGTCGGAGACGCAGCTGGGGTCGATCCGCTGTTCGGCGAAGGGATTACCTTTGCACTGGGGTATGGGGGGCCGGCGGCCGATATGATCATCGACGCCTTCGTCCGCGAGGATTTCAGCTTTGCCCGCTATCCCGACCATCTAAAGCGCCAGCGCCTGTTCCAGCAGCTGCGGCTCCGCACCTGGGCTTCCCAATACGCTTACCTGCTCAACTATCCGTGGGTGGTGCGCCTGGGATGGAACGTGATGCGCGTTTTCATGCGCTTCACTCCGTGGCGGGATCCCGGCTTTGTGCCTACCAAGGAGCCGGAGTTCCGGTTGACTGATATCGCCTCGCCTACCTAAGCTGCGCTGTCCGGTGTGCGCTGGTCCATCGTCTCAATCAGCTTGCCGTCCTGCATGGAGTAGATGATATCGACCGCTTCCACGACCTTCGGGTCGTGGCTGGCGATGACGGCCGTCACGCCGGTGTCTTCCACAAAGCTGCGAATCAGGTCGATGATGGCGTGGCCGGTGGCTGTGTCAAGCTGGCCGGTAGGCTCATCGGCCAGCAGGAGCGCCGGGTGGTTGGCCAGGGCGCGGGCCAGGGCGATGCGCTGCTGCTCGCCGCCGGATAACTCGAAGATGCGGTGGCCGGCGCGTTGTTGCAGGCCGACCATCTCCAGCACTTCTTCGGTGCGGGCGCGGCGCTCGTCCGGCGCGGTCAGCACCAGGCGCAATGGCACTTCGATGTTTTCGGCCGCCGAGAGGAAGGGCACCAGGCCGAACGTCTGGAAGACGAAGCCGATGTCGCGACGGCGTAACTCGATCTTTTCGTCGCGGTCGAACTCGGCCAGCGGGCGGCCGTTGATGGCGACATTGCCGGAGGTCGGTTCGTCCAGCCCGGCGATCAGATTGAGCAGCGTCGTCTTGCCGGAGCCGGACGGCCCTTTCAGAACGACCATCGTCCCGCCGGGTATCTCCAGACTGACATGGTCAACGGCGTGGACGATTTCGTCGCCCATCTCGAAGTAGCGGGTCAAATTCTCCACGACGACGGCGGGGGTGGCGCTGCGTTCGTAGACGCGGAGGCCGGGCGTAGCCGGTGTTTCGTCGCCGTTCGCCAGCGTCAGCTTGGGGGCGCGCCAGAAGGTTGTGCCGTTCGTCTCTTCCGCGGCAGGCGTGGTTGGGGCGGCGGGGGCCAGTTCGGCCGTCTGCTGGCCGGGCCAGACGGAGACGTGGTCGTCTTCCAGACGCAGCTTGACCCGGTTTTCCATCTCCAGGGATTTGACATAGGCGCGAGGCATTTGCAGGCGGCCGGCGCGGTCGAGCACCACCCATTCTTCTTCGGTGACGGTGCCGTCGGCCAGACTGCGGTCGCGGCGAATCTCGGTGCTGATACGGCCGTCCTGGATGGCGACCACACGGTCGACCCGGTTGGCCACGCGCTGGTCGTGGGTGACAATCATGATGGTCGTGCCCAGCGTCTGGTTGATGTTTCGCAAGGCGTCGAACAGGGCGCCGGCCGTTTCGGTATCCACCTGCCCGGTCGGTTCGTCGCCCAGAAGCAGCGGCGGGTTGTTGGCCAGGGCAATGGCCAGGGCCACCCGCTGCTGTTGGCCGCCGGAGAGCCGGTCGGGGCGGAAGTCGGCCCGGTCGGCCAGCCCAACCAGATCGAGTAGCTCCAGTGAACGGCTGCGCCGGTCCGAGTTGCTGCGGCCGCTGAGCATCATTGGCAGCTCAACGTTCTCCCGCGCCGACAGGTAGGGCAGCAGATTGCGCGACGGCTGCTGCCAGACGAAGCCGACGGTGTCCCGCTTGTAGTTGACCCGGTCCTTGTCGTTGAGCTGCAGCAGATCGCGGCCGTTGACCGACACCTTGCCCGCGCTGGGCACGTCCAGGCCGCCGATGACGTTCAACAGCGTCGACTTGCCGGAGCCGGACGCGCCGACGAGGGCCATCATCTCGCCCTGTTCAATTTGCAGGTCCAGCCCTTGCAAGGCCACGACCTCCAGATCAGCGATCTTGTATATCTTGACGAGGTTGTCACAGAGAATGAATGGCGAATCGGTCATGACTGTTTCCTCTTGCGCTGCCGGCGGGTCAAATCTGGTCGGCGCTTAACTGCATGGAAGTCAGGCCGCTGGTTGGGCGGGCCGTCAGGCGAAGGATGAGAAGCGCCAGCAGATAGCCGGCGATCAGCAGGCCGTACATGGGCAGTAGAGCGCTCCAGTCGAAGACGAGTGACTGAATGGCGTCGCCGCCCACAGCATCGGTCAATGTCTGGGACAGCAGTGGTCGCATCATGGTCGCCAGAACGACGCCCAGAATGGTGCCCGCCAGCAGCCCGAGGCCCACGACGACCAAACCCTCCAGCCAGACCATCCGCCACAACTGGCGGTCGGATGTGCCAATGGTGGCCAGGATGCTGAACTCGGCCAGGCGACGGCGAGCGACGAAGAAAAAGATCAGGGCAAAGGCGAGGATGCTGGTCAGGCCGACCGTCCAACTGTTGAGCCGGAAGGCGGCGACGGTCTGTTGGCCAACGAGATCGGTTTGCAGGCGACGGGTGACAGCGGCGGCCGTCCCGGACACAACGCTGCCCGGCGCGCCGCCACCCGCCTCGATGGCCGCCTCGATCGGTTCGCCCACGCCACCCTCTGCCTCAATCCACAACTCTTTCTGACCTACCCACGGCTCGCGCAGTTGGGCCAGGTCGATCCGTTGTTCCAGATAGGCGAGATTGGTCAGAATAAACGGGCCATCGACCGCCGGGAAACGACTGATCAGGCCGCGCACTTCAAAGTCGACCTGATCGGTGCCGACGACGTAGGTCACGATGTCGCCCACTTGCTTGTCCGGCGGGTAGCTGTCGAACGAAAAGACGGCGGGCAGGGCGTTGGGGGCGGGGGCGGCGAGCACGGGCAGGATATCGTTGAGCGACAAGTTGCTGATGCCGGGCGCGAAGGCGGCCACGCCGGCCAACGAGTCAGGCTCAACGGCCAGCAGCGTCGCCAGCCGGGCCAGTTCGGGCGCCCAGCGCGTGCGGGCGTTCAGATAGACGGGCGATGCCGCCGCAACGCCGTCCAGCGCCGAAAGCTGCGCGTACTCCGTTTCGCCTGCAGCGTTGGGCAGCCCTACGCGCACATCGGCTCCGGCCACGTAATGGGCCATCTCCAACTGCCGCGCTGCCAGCGAACTTTGGGACAGCACCGAAAACAGGATGAGACCCAGGGCGACGGAGATGACCAGGACGGCGCGACCGGGATCGGCCGAATCGCGGCCCAGATGGGCCAGCTCATACGGCGTGGAAAGCGTTTCGCCCCTGCCGAACCGGTTGGCGAAGAAGCGCACAACAGGCGGGAACAGGCGCAGGAACAGCAGTGCGCCGCCCAGCAGCAGCATCGTCGGCCCCAGCAGCAGCAGCGGATCGGCCGCTCCCGCAATCGACTGTGTTCCGCTCAGCAGGCCCAGATTGCCGGACGCGCCCTGCCAGTAGAGAACACCGCCACCGATGACCAGAATGAGGTCCAGGAAAGCGCGCTGCCACAGCGGCCGTTTGGGGGGAGCGGCGTAGGCGGACACCGTTTCCTTGCTCTGGCTGCCCACAGCAATATGGCGCATGATGACAAGCGTTAGCCATCCGAGCAGCACGCCTGTGCTGCCAAGCAGCCAGGCGTTTGGCGACAACGCGCCGGTAACGTTCTGGTCCGTCAGGCTGGCCCAGACCAGCAAGACGCCGCTGGCCAGCAACGGAGCCAGCATGGCGGCGGCGATGGCCATGAGGGCCGTTTCGGCCGCGAACAGGCCAGTCAGCTGCCAGTGGGAGTAGCCCCGGCGGCTCAGCGCCACCGTCTCCGCTCGGGTCGCGCTGTTCAGAAAGCTGCCCAGCAGCACCAGCACGAGCAGCGAGAAGACGAATGCCTGGAACGCCAGCAGGAAGAGCGACACCTGGGCCACGTCCAGTTCTGCCTGATAGGCGGCGATGATTTCCACGAGGCTGGAGTCCACCTGCAGGAAGTTGTTGACGAGCCGGGTCTCAATATCGCGAATGCTGGACTGGACCTGGTCAGCGTTATCGAGTGAAATGGTTGACGTATCCGTTAGCAGCCGCCACTGGTGAGTATTTCCGGTAAAGGTGTCGACTATCGCTTCCGGCAAAACGAGGAGAGAGAGGACAATCGTCTCCGGCATTGAGGCGCCGTTCCGGGCTTCGCGCCCAAAGCTGAAGGGGACAAGCGACCCCCACCAGACGTCGCTCTGCGGATCGGTCGGGGCCACGACGCCGACAATGCGGAAGCGGGTCTCGCCGTCGCTCGTGACCAACTCATCGCCCAGCTGCAGGTTGCGCAAACTGACCGTCCGACCATCGGCGGAGACTGTCGAGAAGTTGACATCATTGGCGGCGTTGGGGCCGATGACAGCTTCGATTACGCCCGGCTCGGCCGATTGTGCCTCCGGGAGCCGCCCGTCGACGACCGTCACCACCTCAGCCAGATTGCTGAACGACCACGGCACGAGGGCGAAGAATTCATCGAACGATTGCTCGCCGTCGCTGCTGTAGATGGTCGGGATGCCACCCACTTCAAGGGTGCGGGTTTCCACGCGCTCCCGAAGCAAGGGGCCGAGTGTGGTCTGGATCTGTTCGTACAGGTCGTCGTTCAGGCCAAGGCCGCCGACGAGGATGTTGCGAGCGGCGATGGGCGCATCGGCCAGGCGCTGTTCCAGTCCCCTGCCTGCCGTACTGCGAGCGTAGGCGGGCAAGGCTGCCAGCAGCGCGCCCGTCAGCAGCAGGCCGAGAAAGACGACCAGATTGGCCCGCCAGTGGCTAAGCAGATGCCTGAAGATGAAGGAGGGTGACATACGTCTCAGCTTGCTTCCGCTGCCCAGGTGCGCTCCGCCGTTGGCGACAGGTGCGGGACGCTATCTCTGGGGTAACATGCGTGCGCTGCCAATTGGGCTCCAATCGCTAGACAAGTTTTGCCTGAAACTTGTAGCCGATACCGCGTTCGGCGACGATGTAGATCGGATTGTTGTGGTCTTTCTCAATCTTGCGGCGCAGTCGGTGGACGTGGACATGCAGCCGATCTTCCTGCGCGTCTTGCAGCGGCCATATCCGGTTCAGCAAGAATTCGGTCGTCACGATCCGGCCTGCGTTGCGTACCAATATATATAGAAGCTTGGTTTCTGTGGGAGTCAGCGACACAATCTCACCATCCACGGTCGCTTCGCGCAGCGGGAAGTTGACGGACAGCCGATCGTCGATCTCGGTCTTCGACTCCAGCATGTAAGTGTAATCTTCCATGCGACCCAGCACACGGCGTATCCGGGCGATCAGTTCGGGCGGGTTGAACGGTTTGACGATGTAATCTTCGGCGTGTTCTTCCAGCCCCTCAACGATTGTCTCTTCGCTGTCAACAGCTGTCAGCATGATGACCGGGACATCGCTGTAATCGTGGATGGTGCGACAGAACTCAAACCCGCTCATTTCCGGCATATGGATATCGACGATGGCCAGATGGGGCAGGCCGTACCGGTTGATCATCTTCAACCCTTCCGGTCCGGATATCGCGGTGGACACCTCGTAGCCGGCCTGTTCCAGCGTGTGCTGGACGAGGCGCAGCGTGTAGGCGTTGTCGTCGACAACCAGAATCCGTTGGGTTTCGTCAGTAGAATCTAGCATGATCATCCGTTTCCGCTGGCAGCCCGCTGCCGGTGAGGTTAAAGGCTCGGGCAGGTGGCAACCAAGTGACGCAATGGTAGTCGAACACGGGCCGGTTGCCAAGCAGTCGCACGTCTGCGGCAGGGTTTTTCAATAATCGGGGTGTTGGACGCAGCTGCGACATCTATTCTCGCGTTCTTTGCCGGCCCCCGGTGACCGGAAGGGAATCCGGTCACGACGGTTGCCCGAACAGTGAAAAGCGCTGCGGCTGGGGGCGAAAGAGGCAGGGGAAGGCTCGTCGACTGCGCGGGGGAAGAGCGGATGAACGGCTGTCGATCGCCATTTTTTGTTGCCTTGTGTGTCGCATGTGCTATAAATGACACGCATTTCACAATCACACTCCGCTAGGCTTAAGAGGAAGAGGAAACACAGTGCAGTCTGATTGGCAATACATCGCTATATTCGTAGCACTATCACCCATTTTCCCGCTGCTGCCCGTGGTGCTAAACCGGCTTCTGGCTCCCAGTCGCCCGAACCCAATTAAGCAGCAAACGTATGAATGCGGTATCGAGACCGTAGGCGATACCTGGATCCAGTTTAAGGTCCAGTATTACATCTACGCTCTGGTCTTCGTCGTTTTCGATGTCGAAGCCGTGTTCTTGTTCCCGATTGCCGCTGCGTTCGGTCAGCTAGACCTGTTCGCGGTTGCGGCGACGGCCGTGTTCATCATCCTGCTGGCTGATGGATTGGTGTACGCCTGGAATCGGGGCGTGTTGGAGTGGGTCTAGCCAGACACACCCGCAACTTGACAGGAGGAGACTTGCTGCGTATTCGGGCGTTGGTTCCGCACTGACCCCCTGAATAAGTGAGACACGACCATTATGGACATCCTTGATCTGTTAAAGAGCTTCATTTCGCTGGATCTCGGTAACTACATCCGGCGCACATGGGGCACTGGACCAGGAACTGAGTTCCTCATTGATGTAGGCGGCGTCCTGATTCTTTCGACGTTTAACCTGTTGATCGTCATTTTCCTCATTTGGCTCGAGCGCAAGGTCATCGCCCGTATGCAGGATCGCGTCGGCCCGAACCGGGTCGGCGGTCGCTATGGTTTGGGCCAGACGGTTGCCGACGTCATGAAGCTCCTGACCAAGGAAGTGATCAACCCTTCCGGTGTTGATTCGATTGCCTACAATGCCGCTCCCATCCTGATTGTGATGGCGGCGCTGCTTACTTGGGCGGTCATGCCGTTTGCGCCGGGTGTCATTGGAGCCGATCTGAACATCGGCGTTTTTTATGTCCTGGCCATAACATCCGTGTCGGTGATGACATTGATGCTCGCGGGCTGGGGTTCCAATAATAAGTACGCGCTGCTGGGCGCGTTTCGTGCGGTGGCCCAGATGGTCAGCTACGAAGTGCCGATGATTCTGGCGCTGCTGGTGCCGATCATCCTGGCCCGGACCATGTCGACCGTTGGGATTGTGGACGCACAGGCGCTGCCATTCCTGCTCTTTGCGCCGCTGTCGGCCCTTATCTTTTACGTCTCGTCGTTGGCCGAGACAGGCCGCACCCCATTTGATGTGCTGGAAGCGGAGTCGGAGATTGTATCCGGCTTCCATATTGAGTATGGCGGCATGAAGTTCGGCATGTTCTTCCTGGCCGAGTTCATCGGTACGCTGTTCATGTCCGGCTTCTTCGTGACCATGTTCCTGGGTGGCTATCGTTTCTTTGGCCTGGAGAACTGGGTCAGTGCCGACGGCTACACCTACGGCCGCCTGATCGGTATGGTCGTCTTCTTCACGAAGATGTTCTCGGTCTACTTTGTTTACATCTGGATTCGCGGCACGCTGCCCCGTCTGCGCGTCGACCAGATTCTTAACTACAACTGGAAGTTCCTGGTTCCGCTGTCGTTGGTGCTGGTGCTGGTGGTTTCCGTAGGCGACAAGCTCATCCCCGAAGGGACGCCGTACGTCGTACGCATGGCCATCCACCTGGGACTGAACGTCCTCATCGCCGTCGGGGCGCTGGAGATTCTGCGGCGACGAGGCCGGCAGAGCCGGATCGACGCGATGGGTGGGCCGGGCAGCACCGTGGGTGTTCGACCTACAGCGCCCGATGACCACAGTCCGGATGTGCCGCATGTCGTGGAAGCCGGAGATGTTGTGGGGACGCCGGTGCCGGAGCCGGCCGGTTAGCAGTTTAATCCGTATATTTGAGGCGCACGTATGACGCAGCAAATCGTTTTCTTCATTCTGACAGCTATCACGCTTGGTTCAGCGCTGATCGTCGTCACGTTCCGCAACTTGTTTCATGCGGCGCTGGCGTTGATGGTGACGTTCCTGGGCGTGGCTGGCTTCTATGTTTTTCTGGGAGCCGGTTTTCTCGGTATGGCCCAGCTTCTGGTCTACATCGGCGCGATTTCCGTCCTCATCATCTTCGCGATTATGATGACTCGCCGGTTGATGCAGACAACTGAGACGCCTTTCAACTCCCAGCCCATTGTTGGCCTCATTGCCGCCGGGCTGAGTCTGGTGATCCTGGTTGTCGTTATTACCGGGCTTTATCCGGTGGCCCCCAGCGCGGAGACGCTCCTGGGCGCGGCTCCGGCAGTGGACCCGGTGATCATTGACAGCAGCGTGGCCCGTTTGGGTCGCGCGTTTGTCAGCGCAGATGGCTATGTTCTGCCGTTTGAAATTATCTCCATCATGCTGTTGGCGGCGCTAGTCGGTTCTATTGCGATTGCCTGGCCGAAGGGGGATGAGGATAACTTATGATTCCTTTGTCCTGGTACCTGCTGGTAAGCGCGGCGCTATTTTGCATCGGCCTGTACGGTGTGCTGGCTCGCCGCAACGCCATCGCCATTCTTATGGGCGTTGAGCTGATGTTGAACGCGGTAAACTTGAACCTCATCGCTTTCTGGCGCTACCTGACGCCGGATCGGTCGGTGGGGTTGGCCTGGGCGACTTTTGTTCTGGCTGTGGCCGCGGCCGAGGCGGCCGTTGGTCTGGCCCTGATTATTTCGGTTTATCGTAACCGTGATTCAGTCATTGCGGAGGAGTTGGACACACTAAAGAACTAGCTGCGTTGAGCGCTTAAAGAGCGCTTACCTGAACGCGGCCCGGTTGTCGTGACCTTGCGAGACTGCCTATGAGCGAGCAGATCCTAACCATAATGACATGGCTGATTCCAGCCCTGCCATTACTTACTTTCTTTATTATTGCGCTATTCGCCTGGCGAAGTCGCACGCTGAGCTGGGTCCTTTCATGGGTGGCCATCATCGGTTCACTGATCATGAGCTGGATCGTGGCGTTTAGTGTGCTTGGCGTCGGTGTCCACGAGCTGGAGGAGCACCCGCAGCAGATTGCCAGCTCGATCAACTGGCTGCCCATCGGCAACTTCCTTGAGGGTACGTGGCTGGAGATGGGCGTGGCGGTTGACCCGCTGGGCGCGGTCATGCTGTTAATGGTTTCCTTCGCGGTGACCATGATCTTCATTTACAGCGTGGGCTACCACAACTGGGGCCACGGGCTGGGTACCCACATCGGCGAACCGCAGCACGACATGACCGAAGAGCCGCTCCTGGCGCGCTTCTTCGGCTATATGAGTCTGTTCGCAGGCTCGATGCTGCTCCTGGTCGTAGCCGATAATCTTCTGCTGCTCTTTATCGCCTGGGAGCTGATGGGTTTCTGCTCCTACTCGTTGATTGGCTTCTGGTACGCCCGGCAATATCCGGAGCTGCCCGAAGATTCGACGGCGATTCCCCACATCCCGCCGCGGAGCGCCTCTGTTAAGGCGTTCATGACCACCCGCATCGCTGACGTAGTCATGCTGTTGGGCATCGTCTTCTTCTGGTCGGCGTTCGGTACGATGAATTTCAACGACGCCTTTACCGTCGAGCATTTTGAGACCTTGATTACAACGATTGGCTTCGGCGGTATGGCGATCATGACGTTGCTGCTGTTCACCGGCACAGTCGGCAAGTCGGCCCAGTGGCCGCTGCACGTTTGGTTGCCGGACGCGATGGAAGGTCCAACGCCGGTCAGCGCTATCATCCATGCTGCGGCGATGGTTTCCGCCGGCATCTTCATGCTGCTGCGCATCTTCCCCCTGATTGCTGTCACCATTGAGGGCAGCCCCTCGGCCGGCATGGTCATTGCAGGGATTGGCGTGTTTACGGCATTCATGGCCGCCACCATTGCGCTCGCCCAGTACGATGTGAAGGGCGTGCTGGCCTATTCGACGATTTCGCAGCTGGGCTTCATGGTTGCGGCCATCGGCTTGGGCGCGTACGTTGCGGCGGCGTTCCATCTGATTACCCACGCCTTCTTCAAGGCGCTGCTCTTCCTGGCATCCGGCTCGGTCATCCACGGGATGGAACACGGGGCGCTGCATGAGCACGACCACCATACCGATCCGCAAGATATGCGGAACATGGGTGGGCTTAGAAAGAAGATGCCCGTCACCTTCTGGACGTTTCTGATCGGTGGGCTGGCGTTGTCCGGCTTCCCGTTGGTCACCGCCGGGTTCTGGTCGAAGGACGAAATCTTTGCCGACGCCTGGTTCCAGTATACTGAAGACGGCAAGATTCTGGCGCTGGTTGTGTTTGTGGTCCTGGCTCTGGCAGCGTTGATGACGGCCTTCTATACGATGCGCCAGATCAGCATGACCTTCCTGGGCAAGCCGCGCACGGCGCTGGCTGCCCACGCCCACGAGAGCAATGGGTTTATGACGGTCCCGCTGGTGCTGCTGGCGGTGATGGCCGTTGCTGTAGGGTGGTCCGGCATCCCGGACTTCTTCCTGGGTACGGAAGGGATCTTCTACAACTTCTTCCATCACTACGTGGGTGCTGAGTATTACGAGTTGTTCAACGAGTTGTATGCCCTGGATCTGGTGGCGCACAAGATTGAGCCGCTGGAGTGGACCTGGGTGCCGATCATCGCCTCTGTCGCTGTGGCTTTGGGTGGTTTATTCCTGGGCTGGTTGGTCTACGCCCGGCGGCCGTTGGAAGCGGGTCAGGAAGATCCGTTGGTCAAGACACTCGGCCCGCTGCATGTCTTCCTGAACCACAAGTGGTATTGGGATGAGCTGTATCACACCGCGTTCTACCGTCCAACTGTCTGGTTCTCGGAGAAAGTTGTCTACGAGTTCGTTGACAAGGGCATCATCGATGGAATCCTTCATCTCATCGCCCGGACGTTCTATGTGATTGGTGGTGGGCTTAAGTGGTTTGAAGAGACCGTTATCAGCGGCGGCGTTGATTGGATGAAGGACGTGTTCCTCAATGTATCGGAGGAGTTCCGTTACCTTCAGACCGGCAAGATTCAGGAGTACGCACTGATTTCTGTGTTTATCTTCAGCGCGCTGGCAATCGTGGTCTTGCTTATCAACAGTGGCTGGTTGGCCCAGATATTCTAGTAATCAAGTGACAACAAGCTTATGGATGTCATCTTCGACAACATTCTGTTACTAACCATCTTCTTCCCGGCGCTGGCGTCGTTGGCCATCCTGCTGATGCCCAGTGACGCCAAGTTGACCATCAGACGACTGGCGCTGCTCTTCAGCCTCGTGCCGCTCGTCCTGGTCCTGATCATGTGGTTCAACTATGACCGGATCGACGCAGGGATGCAGTATGAGTACATAGCCACATGGCTGCCCGCCATTGGCGCCAGTTTCCATATCGGCGTCGACGGCATTAGCCTGGCGATGCTGCTGCTGACGGTCATATTGATGCCGCTGGCCATTCTCGCCTCCTACGAGATTGACGAGAACGTGAAAATGTACATGTTCCTGTTCCTTCTCATGGAGACGGCGATGCTCGGTCTGTTCGCCTCGCTCGACCTGATCATCTTCTTCATCTTCTGGGAGTTTGGCCTGGTGCCGATGTACTTCCTGATTAAGGTGTGGGGTGGTGCGGATCGCGAATATGCGTCCTTCAAGTTCTTCATCTACACGATGGCCGGCAGTCTGGGTCTGCTTCTGGCCATCCAGCTCATGGGTATCTCGATGGGAACGTTTGACATCCCGACGCTGATGGACACGTGGGTGAATCTGCCGCCGGGCAGCGAACTGCCGGTGACAGGTCTGTCGGTCGATGTGGTAAAGACGGTGTCGTTCTGGGCGTTTGTGGTGGCGTTTGCCATCAAGGTGCCGATTTGGCCGTTCCATACGTGGTTGCCTGACGCACACACGCAGGCGCCAACTGCCGGTTCAATGATTCTGGCTGGTGTGCTGCTGAAGTTGGGTGCTTATGGTTTCCTGCGGCTGGTCATTCCGCTGTTCCCGGAGCAGGCTCAGACGGCCGCCTGGGTGTTGGCCATCCTCGGCACGCTGAGTATTGTGCTGGGTGCCTATGCGGCGTATGGTCAATGGGATTTCAAACGACTGGTGGCCTACTCGTCGGTCAGTCATATGGGCTTTGTTGTGCTGGGCGTGGCGGTGGCTGCGTTCGCCTACGGCTTGCAGGGTCGCAGTGACTCGTTGACCTACGACGCCATCATCGCCACTAACGGCGCCGTGATGCAAATGTTCAACCACGGCCTCTCGGCGGCGGGGATGTTCTTCCTGGTAGGTGTCATCTACTCGCGCACCCACACCCGTGACTTGAAGCGGTACGGCGGTATATGGACTATCCTGCCCATCTACGGCATGATTTTGATCTTCACCAGCATGGCCTCGCTGGGACTGCCCGGTCTGAACGGCTTTGTGGGTGAGTTTATGGTGGTGCGCGGCACGTGGGGTGTGTTTACGTGGCAGCTTGTTGTGGCCATGCTTGGTCTGTTGATGACTGGCGCCTATATCCTCAAGGGGATTGGCCAGACGTTACACGGCCCGGTGAAGCCGGAATGGGCGGGCTTGTCGGAGATGTCGCTCCGCGAGCATATGGTTATTTGGCCGCTCATGGCCCTGATGCTGAGTTTGGGCGTGTGGCCGCAGTGGCTGCTGGCCATTATCAACGATACGGTGACCCGAATATTTAACTAGCTTAACGCTGGATGGAACCTATGGATTTCCCATATCTGTCTATCATTGCCCTGTCGCCCATCGCGTTTGCGATCATCATCCTGTTCATTCCGAAGGAACGGGGCGAGAACGCGCGCATGATGGGTCTGGCGGCGATGATTCTGGGCCTGGTGTTGTCCGCCTATGTGTACTATGCCTACTACCAGAACTTGCCGCCCGAGAGTGCCCGCTGGGCCGAAACGCTCATGTTCCTGGAAGAGTACGACTGGGTACCCAGTATCGGCCTGAACTACATTGTCGGTGTCGATGGTCTGAGTGCCACGCTGGTCTTGCTGACGTCTATTGTCGGCCTGGGTGGCGTACTTATCTCCTGGAGCATTGAGGACCGCCCGCGCGAGTTCTACGCCTTCTTCATGCTGCTGGTGGCCGGTGTTCAGGGCGTCTTTATTGCGGTCGATGCGTTCCTGCTCTTCTTCTTCTATGAGCTGGCCGTGCTGCCCATGTATGTGCTCATCGTCGTCTGGGGCTGGAAGGAACGCCGCGAATATGCGGCGATGAAGCTGACCCTGTACTTGCTGATCGGCAGCTTCGTCTCGTTTATCGCCTTCCTCGTGCTCTACTTCGCGCCGTTGGACAGCGGTGAAGCGCTGCGGACGTTTGACCTGCGCATCTGGTCGGAGGCCAACTTCCCGTTTGATACGCAGATTCTCGTCTTTATGCCGCTGTTCCTCGGGTTTGCGGTGCTGGCTGGTCTGTTCCCGTTCCACAACTGGTCGCCTGATGGTCATGTGGCTGCACCGACGGCCGTTTCCATGATCCATGCCGGGGTGCTCATGAAGCTGGGCGCGTACGCGTCCCTTCGCGTTGGCATCCAGATCTTGCCAGAGGGGGCGGTGTACTGGTTCCCGCTTATCATTATATTGACGCTGATCAACGTGCTCTACGGCTCCTTCATTGCGCTAAGACAGAAGGATCTCAAGTACATGATTGGCTACTCCAGTGTGAGTCACATGGGTCTGGTATCCATGGGTTTTGCGGCGATGGTACTGGTCGGTTTTACCGGCGCGGGCATCCAGATGGTCAGCCATGGCGTCATGACGGCGCTTTTCTTCGCAGTCGTCGGCATGATCTACGACCGGGCGCATACGCGCAACATGGATGAACTAGGTGGCATGGGCAAAGCGTTGCCCTGGGCCATGCTGGCGTTCATTATCGGCGGTTTGGTTTCAATGGGTATGCCGGGCCTGTCCGGCTTCATTGCCGAGTTCCCCATCTTCATGGGTGTTTGGGAAGGGACTGGCATTGATTTGAGCGGCACGTTCCTGGGACTGAACCCGGCCGACTTCTACCCCTGGGTCGTCATACTGGCGATTCTGGGCATCATCATTACGGCGGCTTACGTGCTGCGGGCCATTAATGCGGTCTTCTTCGGCGACTATGACGCCGAGAAGTGGCACGACATGCGGCCCATTCTATCCATTGACAAGTTCGTACTGGTCACATTCAGCGCGATTCTGATTCTGATTGGGGTCTTCCCCAACCTCATCGCGCCCATCGTGGAGTCGGGCATGGTGCCTGTTGTCCAACGATTGGATGTGGCCCAACAAGCCGTCCAGTTCTCCGGCGGCGATGTGTCTGGCGCGGCGCAGAACGTGTTCCATCTCGTTGTCGCGACGGTCCAAAGTCTGTTTGGAGGTGCATAGGTGAGCCCGAACATCACGGCTTCCTGGTTCCTGGCCCTGGCGCCAGAAATCGCGCTCGTCATCTTGCTCTTTTTCGTTCTGCCTTATGAACGTCTCTTCAAGCCGCAAGACAAGCGCCAGATTGGCGCCTTCACGGCCTGGGGAGCGCTGGCCATCCTCATTATGACGGTGGGGTTGTGGCTGCTGTTTCAGGAACCTAACGACGCCTGGACGCTGAACGAGAGCGTTTTCTGGGGCGGGATGATTCGTAATGACCTGGTGACCCTGGTCTTTCGAGTCATGTTCCTGTCGGCGCTGATGCTGACGTCGTTGATCTCGATGGATGCGCCTCGCTTGCAGAAGAGCGAGTATTACGGCCTGCTTATTACCGCCACCATCGGCTTTAGCCTGATGGCTGCCTCCACGGATCTGATCATGATCTACGTGGCGCTGGAGACGGCCAGTATTTCGTCGTACTTGTTGGCGGGCTTCCTGACCGGCCGCGAGCGGTCGGCGGAAGCGGGCATGAAGTACTTCGTCTACGGCGCGTTCGCTACGGCAGTCATGCTTTATGGCATGAGCATGCTCTATGGCGTGACGGGCCAGACCAATCTCTACATCATCGGCAACCTGTTTGCCAATGCGCAGCAGGTGGACGTCGTTGAGCCGGTCATCTTGCTGGCGGCTGTCCTGCTGGTTGTTGGTTTCGGCTTCAAGATTTCGGCTGTGCCCTACCACTTCTGGGCCCCCGACACCTATGAAGGCGCGCCGACACCGTTCACTGGCTTCCTCTCCACGGCATCGAAGGCGGCCGGGTTCGCCATCTTGCTGCGGGTTTTCCTGGCGGGCGTGCTTGGCCCGGCGGAACCGTCGTCGGTCTGGTGGGCCATGCTGGTCGCCATCGCCATCATTACGATGTCGTTGGGCAACGTGGTGGCTATCTACCAGACAAATATCAAGCGTCTGCTGGCTTACTCCAGCATTGCCCAGGCCGGCTATGCGCTGATTGGCCTTGTGGCTCTGTCGCAAGACGGCTCCGGCGCGACGATGTTCTATCTGCTGATGTACGTCTTCACCAACATTGCGGCGTTCGGCGTCATCCTGCTGGTCAGTAACGTGACCGGCTCCGACGAGCTGAGCGATCTGTCCGGCCTCAGCCGCCGGTCGCCGTTCCTGGCCATCGTCATGCTGCTGGCGATTCTGTCGCTGGCAGGTATTCCGCCCACAGCCGGGTTCTTTGGCAAGTTCTTCCTGTTTCGGGCGGCCGTGGACGCGGGCCTGTGGTGGCTGGCGCTCATTGGCATCATCAATGCGTTTGTGGCACTGTATTACTACCTGAACGTGATCAAGTATATGTATCTCTACGACCCCGAAGAAGCCGACGTGGCGATTCCCGTCTCTCGGGCGGCCGTCATCGGTCTCGTCATCTCAGCTTTCTTCATCGTCTACCTGGGCGTGAGCGCCGGGCCGGCCTTCGATTGGACAAGGCAGGCGGCAGCGGCTTTCTTCCCGGGCTAGTTGGGCCGAACTCATTGCTTGACCAACTCATTGTGATATAATTCCCAAACATCCGCTTAACAAATAATTGTGTCTAACGATCCGAATCTTCAGCGGACAGCCGCACTCACCAACCTGGTCGGCCAGGTTGGTTGTGTAACAGGCTTTGTCGCGCTCATTGTCATCGGCGTCTCTTTCGGCGCCGGATGGCTCCTCGACGACTTGATGGGGAACGAGCGGCGGATCTTCACAGTGATTTTCATGCTGGCGAGCTTTCCGATCACCCTCTTCGCGATGGTGAAGGTCAGCCTGTGGTTTGTGGCCAAGGCTAATCGGATGGACGCTGAGCAAGACAAGACAGACGAAAAGGAAAACACGGCTATATGATCAAGAAACGATATATCATTCTTGGCGCCGCACTTCTGATGATCTTATTCGGTAGCATTATCGCCTACACGCGACCTGTGCTGCCTTTCATTCAGTTGCCCGGCGAAGTGTACCCGCATACGGAAGGGCTGTTACCGGAGTTCCTCTTCAACGGCACCGGCTTCACGAACACATTTGCCGCGACCTTGTTGGCGTGGCTGTTTGTGATCATCATCGTCATCGCCCTCCGCGCTGGTTCCCGGACGGCCGATGAAGTGCCGACCGGTTTTTACAATCTGTTCGAGATGGTTCTTGAAGGGGCGTATAACTTCGCTGAAGGGATAGCCGGGCCGCGAGTCCGCGAGTTCTTCCCGTACTTCATGAGCTTCATCCTCATCATCTTGCTTGCCAACTGGAGTGGTCTGATTCCCGGATTTGACAGCATTGGTCAGTGGGAACATAAGCCCCACTTCATTGGCGAGAAAGAAGGCAAGGCGCTCAAGGCCGAACTGGCGGAGCGGGGAATCGAGCCGACTGCGGAAGAGATCGAAGAGGCCATCGATCGGGCAGTGCTGGCGGTTGATGAATCGAACGCCTGGGGGCTGCGCGACGGCCTGTTCCTGATTCGCGCCGACGGAAATATCGATGAGACTGCGGCCATCGTGGAGACCTCCGAAGGGTACAAGGCGGGTCGCAACCCGGAGGCGGCGGACTGGACGATTGTGCCGTTCTTCCGCCCGGCAGCGACTGACCTCAACTTCACGCTCGCCTTTGCCCTTGTGGCCATGGTGATGGTGCAGTTCTTTGGCTTTAAACATCTGGGAGCAGGGTATCTGACCAAGTTCTTCCCGTTTGCCCAGCGCGGCTGGATTGATTCGGTCAAGACGAATCCCATCAAGGTGATTGACCCGTTCGTCGGTTTGCTGGAACTGGTGAGTGAAGTCTCGAAGGTGTTATCGTTCTCCTTCCGTCTTTTGGGCAACATTTTCGCCGGTATGGTGCTCCTGTTTGTTATGGCTTTCATCCTGTCTGTTATGAACATTGCGTTCTTCGGGCTGGAGTTCTTTGTCGGGCTAATCCAGGCAGTTGTGTTCGGTTTGCTGACGCTGATCTTCATGAACAGCGCGGCCGAGCATCACGGTGACGACGAAGCCCACTAAACTTGTTATTGTCCGGGGCGACACTGTGTCGCCCCTACATTATGATGCGTAATCGTTTGCTACGATTTACCACGTAAGTTACGAATCAAATCTCATCGGAGGATTATCACATGGATGAACTATCAGCTTTAGCGCTTGCTCAGGGTCTGAAGGCGATTGGCGCTGGTCTGGCTATGCTCGGCGCCATCGGCGCCGGCGCCGGTATCGGTATTCTGGTTGGTGGCGCGGTGCAGGGTATTGCCCGCAACCCGGATGCCAGCGGTAATATCCAGACCAACATGATTCTGGGTATCGCGTTCACCGAAGCGGTCGCCATCTACTGTCTTGTTGTGGCTCTGATTATCTTGTTCGTGTTCTAAACGCGACGATACCCGGCTAACCCGTCATTGAGAATGGAACTAGCCAAAAGAGGATATTGAATGGAAGCATTAGGTATTAATTTAGGTTACCTGATCACGCAGATCCTGGGTATTGTCGCCTTGCTGACGATCCTGACAGCGTTCGTCTACAAGCCGATGCTGCGCGTGCTCGATGAGCGCAAGGCGCGCATTGCCAAGGGTCTGGAAGACGCACGTCAGGCCGAGATCGCCCGCGAGAACGCGGACGCTGAGGCGGCCCGGGTCATGGATGAGGCACGCGTTGAGGCGGCCAACATCCGCAAGGAAGCCACCATCGCGGCGGAGCAGACCGCCAAGGACATTGAGGCCAAGGCCCGCGAAGACGCCAAGACGATTGTGGCCAACGCTGAACAGGACGCCCTGGAAGAGCGTGACCGCATTCTGGCCGACCTGCGCAGCCAGGTGGCGGCGATCTCTATTGCCGCAGCCAACAAGCTGGTTGGTGCTTCACTGGACGAGAAGCGTCAGCATGAGCTGATTAGCGACTTCTTCAGCGCCGCTCCGGCCGATGTCAGCTCCATGAGCGGCGACCACGCTGAGGTTATCAGCGCTTTGCCGCTGACGGATGCTGAGCAGGCCAATGCCAAGAAGCTGCTCAAGGTGAAGGATGTTGCTTTCCGTGTGGACCCCGCCATTTTGGGTGGGCTGATCATCCGTATCGATGACCAGGTGGTTGACGACAGCGTCGCCAACCGGATGAGTGATTTGCAGGAATCGCTGCGCCGCTAAACAGGGCGCTTGACCCGAAAGGGGTCGACTCTCGTTAACTGAGGAGAAGCGCGCGACTGTGCCGACGGTCGTGTCGTAGCAAGCATTGAACAGGCCGGGAATGTGTTTCCCGGCCTGTTTTGCTGCCTGCTGGCCCCTCATGCGGGATGAGTGAGTTTGACAGCCCGCGTCGCCGGGGATAGCATCCGCTATCCTTGCGAGGAGCAACATGAGTCCCGAACCCATCGAACCCAAGCCAACCCTGACTGACACGCTGCGCGTCCGCACGCAGTTCATCATTGACCCGGTGGTCACCTTCCTTGATCGGATCGGCATGACGCCGAACATGATCACCATCCTGGGTTTCCTGTCCCATGGCCTGTTCGCTTACCTGGTGGCGATTGGCGAGATGCAGTGGGCGGCGCTGGCCATCCTGCTGCTGGCCCCGCTCGATGCGTTCGACGGCGCACTCTCGCGCAAGCAGGGGCGCACGCAAGGCGCCTTCGGCGCGTTCTTCGACTCGACGCTCGACCGCATGGCGGAGATCATACTCTACGGCGGTTTCATCTACTACTTCTACACCGTCGACAACCTGTTGATGATTGGCGTCACCTATCTGGCCGTGACCGGCTCGCTGATGGTCAGCTATGGTCGGGCGCGCGCCGAGTCGCTCGGCTATGAGGCCAAGGTCGGCGTGTTGAGCCGCGTGGAACGGTACGTGGTGCTCATCGTTTTTCTGTTCCTGAACCTGCCCCAGGTGGCGTTGGTCATCCTGGCTATCTTCACCTACTTCACCTTCTTCCAACGTATGTGGGCGGTCTATCGTCAGGCGCAGCAGCAAGAAGCGCCGGACGAACAAGAGTCGAGTCTGCCTTGAAACGAATCGAACCCTACTGGTATTTGATCATCCTGTTTGTGGTCGTGGCAGCCGTACTGTTCGTTGCCCATCTGGTGACGGGCGTGACGCCCGATCGCGTGGCGTTTTCGGTCTTTGGCTTCGATGTCTACTGGTACGGCATCTGGATCATCAGTGGCATTGCGGTCGGCACGTTTGTCGTTTCGCGGCTGGCGCTCGAGCGCGCGGAGGCAGCGTTTGCGGCCTCCGTCTCGCCGGAGATGCGGGCCGAACCCTTGACCGACACCACGCTGCCTGACGACCTCGTGACTGAGCTTGAGGGGCAGGGCATCACGACGTTGGGCGAGCTGCTCTGGGCGTGGGGGTTAGACCCGCGACGGCTGGGGCTAAAAAAGCCGGAGCAGGAGCGCGTGACGGAAGCGCTGGCTGACGTGGAGGGCGTGGCGCCGGCCTGGATCGAAGTGGGTACACCCTGGCGTCCGTGGAATCCCGACCACGCCTGGAACGCGCTGATTCTTATCCTCATCCTTGGCGTCATCGGGGCGCGTATCTACCATATCCTGACGCCTTCTCCCAGCATGCAGGCCGTGGGCATCTACTCGGTGCTCGACTATCTGCGCAACCCGTTCCAGCTGATCAACATCCGCAGCGGCGGGCTGGGAATTATCGGCGGCATTCTCGGCGGCCTGCTGGGGCTGATCATCTACACCTGGCGCAACAAACTCCCGGCGTTAAGTTGGGCTGACCTGGCGGTGGTGGGCATGGCGATTGGCCAGTCGATCGGCCGTTGGGGTAACTACTTCAACCAGGAACTGTACGGCAAGCCGACCGAGGTGCCGTGGGCCATCACTATTGATCCGGTCCACCGGCTGCCTTCCGTCGCGGATTTCTCAACCTTTCATCCAGCCTTCCTGTACGAGTCGATCTGGAGCCTGCTGACGTTCTTCCTGCTGCTGTGGCTGGTGCGCAAGCAGGCGTATCGGCTGTTGAGTGGCGAAGTGATGGTGGTCTATCTGGTCGCCTACGCCATTGGCCGATCGCTGCTGGAGTTGGTGCGGCTGGACAGCAGACCGGTGAACCTGCTTGGCGTGGAGTCCAATGTTGCTGTGGCCACTGTGGTGGCGCTGAGCATTGCCGGAGCGGCCGTCTTGTGGGCGGTTGCCCGCCGGGTGCGCCGCCGGCAAGAGCCGGACCCACCATCCGGCAGCGACCTGGCCCGTCAGGTGAACGCCGGTTAATCGTTGCTGGCAGTCCCCCCTGCCTTTGTTAAACTAGCTTCGTGAAAAGTGGACGTAATGCACCCTGGCTGGCCATCCTTGTGGCGGCGCTGTTTGTTGTGGCGGCTGTGCTGCTGGTGGGCCGCCTGCTGAATGGCAACGACAGCCTCCTGCGCAACGCGGAGGTACGCGACGCCTCGATTTCCCCCAACGCCGACGGTAGCGACGACGCCACCCCTATTCGCTACGAATTGTCGCGCAATGCGACTGTCTCCATCTTCCTGGAGAACGAGCAAGGCGAACGCTTCTTCTTCCGCGAGGAAAAGCCGCGCGGGGCGGGGGAGTACGAGGTGCTGTTTAGCGGCGTGGTGGACGGGTTCCGCCTGCCGGGCGAGATGATCGCCGGCGAGATTTTGGCCCGCCTGCTGCCGGACGGCAGTTACACCTGGGTGATTGAGGCGGTGGATGATGACGGTGTGGTCGAGACGGCCACCGGCGAGTTGGCCATTGTCGACGCGGACCCGGTTTTGCCGGAGCTGCGCAACTTCACACTCGACCGCGACCTGTTCACCCCGAATCGGGACGGCATTGACGACCGTATTCTGGCCCAGTTCTTCCTGCCGAAGGATGTGGCGGAGGTGCGCGTCTTTCTGCAGATGCCGGACGGCACCGAAGTGCCGATTGCCGAGCAGGAACGGAATGTGCCTGCCAACGCCACTGGACGACATTACTACGATTATGAAGGGGGCGTGGACAACGGTGCGACGCCCCCCCCCGACGGGACCTATCCCATCGTGGCCATTGCCCAGGACCTGGAAGGGCAGCGGGTGCGTGTGGAGGATGAGCTGACGATCCAGTACGGTGGCGTGCCGCGGGCCGACATCTTCTCGCCGCCGACGGGCAATACGCTCCAGTTCAGCGCGACGGCCGTTCCGGTCTGCGACACGCTGACGTTTACGATGACGGTTGAGAATTACGGCAACACGCCCATTCGCACCACCGGCCCGGAGCCGGGCACCGTCTACGATTCTAACTGGAACTACAATACGCTTGGCTGGCACACGGAGTCGGGCGCATGGCGGGTGGCCATCGGCTACGAGAACGAGCTGGCCAACTACCCGTACCGCTGGGCGGTGGGCAATCCCGACGACCTGACGGAAATTGACGGCCACCTCTATCTGATGCCGGGCGATCGGGCGGTGATCACCGGCGGCATCCGGTTGGTAGACGTGTTCGGCGACCGCAACCCCCAGCCGATTTGGGCCGGCCTGATCCACGAGGACGTCGAGATCACCGAGTTCAACAACCGGGTGGACCCCCAGCAGATCCTGGTCGACATCCCCGATCTGGCCAACCGGGACGACTGTCCCGAGCGGCCCGTGCCCTCGCGCGAAGAAGCCACGCAGTCCAACTGACGGCGTAGCTTTACGCCTCACCTTAAGCCCCCCTTAGCAACGTTGGTGGCGGTCTGGCAACGGGTTACACTACCGACGCTGATTGGTGGGAGGCAACCGGGTTGCGCAGCTCCAACACAAACGACAGCAGAGTTTGACAACGTACAGGTGACTGGCGACCGCGTCAGTCTTTTTATTTCGCATGAACAGGAAACAGATTACCGCGATCGCCCTCTGGCCCCTGCTGGCGCTTCTCCTGCTGCCTGCCTGCCAAACACGGGCCGGGACGCCGGTGGAGGTGACGCGGCTGGTGACTGTCCTGCCTGAAACGGCGCCGGTTTCTCCGGAAGCCACGGAACCACCCCCCGCCACCACTGTCCCCGCCGCTACGCCGACGCCACAGCCGACGGCCGTCCCCATCGTCGTCACAATTGAGGTAACGCCGGTGCCGCTGGGCACCGCTGACCGGCCGATCCAGCTCCTCTTCCCGCCCACGACGGCCACGACCGTGATTGGCGAGCGGGGCGCGGCGCTGGCCGAGGCGCTCTCTGATGCGACCGGGCTGGCGTTTACGGTGGGCGTGCCGGACGATGAGCAGACGTTGGTGTCGCTCCTGTGTGCGGCCCCCGGCGATACGATCGGTTTCGTGTCGGCCGCTGCCTATGTCCTGGCCCACGACCAATGCGACGCCCAGGCCGGGCTGGTGGCTCTGGGTGACGACGGGCTGCCCTGGACGATGGGCATGCTGCTGACGCGTCGGGCCGGGGCGCCGCCCGATCTGACGGCGCTCAGCGGGTTGCGCTGGGCCGAGGCGGAGTCGACCAACCTGACGACCTCGCTCTACTTCCGCGCGGCGCTGGCGGCGGCGGGCGTGGCGGCGGGCGAGCTTTCCATGACACCGGAAGAGAGCAGCGCCCTGCTGGCGCTGACCAACAACGACGTTGACTTCACAACCGCCACCTTTGTGCCGCCCATCATGCCGCTCGATCGGGTCTGGACGTATCCAGACGATGATCCGGAAGAGTGGCGCTTCCTGGGCATCCCTCCCACGCGCAGCCCTATCGGCTACGTGCTGGTGGCGGGGGAGCCGGAGTTTGGCGGCTACCGGCTGCGGGACGCGCGGTCACGCCTGTTCGATACGTTTCCGGAGATATTTGACCTGACGCGCATCCTGGCCGTCAGCGAACCGATTCCGAATGAGACGGTAGTGATGGGGGCAGATTTCCCGCTGGCGGCCGCTCGGGCTGTGCTGACGGCGCTGCCCGCCTTCACGGCGACGGAAGCGTGCCAGACGTCCATTTGCTCGGCCGATTTTCTGGGCTGGGATGGCGTCGAACCAATCGATGATGCCGCCTATGATCCGATTCGCTTCACCATGCAGGCGCTGGACCTGGATGCCGGGGCGATGTGGGAGCTGCTGAAGAACCATGATTGATGTTGCCATCATCATCGTAAGCTGGAACGTGCGCGACTATCTGTCCGACTGTCTGCGGTCGGTGTGCGCCGATCTGGCCGCGTCCGGGCTGCACGGGCAGATTTGGGTGGTCGACAACGCCTCGACCGATGGCACCGTCGACCTGGTGCGCGACCTGTTCCCGCAGGTCAATGTCATTGCCAACGAGACCAACCTGGGCTTTGGCGCGGCCAACAACCAGGGCATGCGCGCCGCGGCCGTCGACGATCCGCGCTACTACTTCCTGCTCAACCCCGACACCTATGTCCGGCCCGGCGCTCTCGGCCGGTTGGTGGAGGAGATGGACGAGCGGCCGAAGGCGGGCATTGCCGGGGCCAGGTTGGTGTATGCGGACGGCCGCCTGCAGCACAGCGCGTTCTCATTCCCTGGACTGAGCCAGTTGGCGTTTGACCTGTACCGGATGCCGGCCCGTCTCTACGAGAGCCGCCTGAACGGCCGCTATCCGCGCCGCTACTACAAGGCGAGCGGCGATCCGTTCACGATCGATCATCCGCTGGGCGCGACGATGCTGGTCCGTAAGGATGTGGCCGAGACGACCCACGGCTTCGATGAAGACTTCCACATGTACTGCGAAGAGATCGACTGGAGTTGGCGGGTGCGCGAGTCGGGCTGGGAAATACTGACGGTGCCCGGTGCGGAGATCGTCCACTACGGCGGGGAGTCCACCAGCCAGATTCCGGCCACGTCGCTGCTGAATCTATGGAAGAGCCGGGCCATGCTCTACCGCAAGCATCATGGCCGGGTGCGGCTGGCGCTGGCCAGCTGGATGGTGCGGCGCAAGATGACCAGCCACGCCGCCAGTACGTCGGACCCGGAGCTGCAGGCCACTTACCGCGAGATCGTTTCGCACTGGTCGTCCAACGGCCACCATTAGGTGCTGTATCGCCTTTTCCTGAATCCGGGTTGTGGCGATAATTCTGAGATCGAAAAGCCGGGTTTCCTCGTTGAAACCCGGCTTTTTCTGTTGGGTCGGGAGCAAGAAGGAATCTTGCTCTACATCACTCTGTCAGGCGGCGGGCTCCAGTGCGCCCAGCATTGCCTTGAGATACTGCCCGGTGTAGGAGCGTTCGTTGGCGGCGACCTCTTCGGGCGTGCCGGTGGCGATCACTTCGCCGCCCCGCTCGCCGCCTTCCGGTCCCATGTCGACGAGGTGGTCGGCGACTTTGATGATGTCGAGGTTGTGCTCGATGATGACGACGGTGTTGCCTTTGTCGACGAGCTTGTTGAGGGCGACGATCAGCCTGGCCACGTCGTGACTGTGCAAGCCGACCGACGGCTCGTCGAGGATGTAGAGCGTGCGCCCGGTGGCGATCTTCGACAGCTCGCGGCTGAGCTTCACGCGCTGTGCCTCGCCGCCGCTCAGCGTCGGGGCCGCCTGGCCCAGGTGGATATAGCCCAGCCCCACGTCGACCATCGTCTTGAGCTTGCGCTTGATGGGCGGGAAGTTGGCGAAGAACTCCAGGGCTTCGTCCACCGTCATATCCAGCACCTGGGCGATATTCAGCCCTTTGTACTCCACCTGCAACGTCTCGCGGTTGTAACGCGCCCCGTGGCAGATGTCGCAGGGGACGTAGATGTCGGGCAGGAACTGCATCTCGATCCGGTTCTGTCCCTGGCCCTGGCACGCCTCGCAGCGGCCGCCTTTGACGTTGAAGCTGAACCGCCCCGGCTTGTAGCCGCGAATCTTGCTCTCCGGCAGATTGGCGAACAGGTCGCGAATCGGATTGAACAGATTCGTATAGGTAGCCGGATTGGTGCGCGGCGTGCGGCCGATCGGACTCTGGTCGATCTCGATCACCTTGTCCAGATGTTCCAGCCCGTCGATCGTTTCGTGCTTGCCGGGCTAGACCTTTGAGCCGTAGAAGTGCTGGTTCAGCCGCTTGCCCAGAATCTCGATCATGAACGAACTCTTGCCGCTGCCGCTGACGCCGGTGATGCAGACGAACTGGCCCAGCGGGATGCGGATGTCGAGGTCTTTCAGGTTGTTCTCGGACGCGCCGACAATCTCCAGGTAGTCGCCGCTGCCTTCGCGCCGCTGGGTGGGCACGGGGATTGACTTACGGCCGCTCAGGTACGCGCCCGTCAGCGACTTCTTGTTCTTGACAATTGCCTCAACCGGCCCTTCGGCCACCAGCTCGCCGCCGTGCTTGCCCGCGCCAGGGCCGAGGTCGATGATCCAGTCGGCCGCCCGCATCGTGTCTTCGTCATGCTCCACAACGAGGACGGTGTTGCCCAGATCGCGCATCCCTTGCAGCGTCTTGATGAGGCGGGCGTTGTCGCGCTGGTGGAGGCCGATGGATGGTTCGTCCAGCACGTAGAGCACGCCCATCAGCTGGCTGCCGATCTGGGTGGCCAGCCGGATGCGCTGCGCCTCGCCGCCGCTGAGCGTGCCCGCCGTCCGGTCGAGCGTCAGATAGTCCAGGCCGACGTTGATCATGAAGTTGAGCCGCTCCCGAATCTCTTTCAGGATGGGGGAGGCGATCATCTTCTGGCGCTCGGTGAACGGCGACTCTTTCTCATCGCTCAGGCAGTCTGCCCACTCCAGGCTCTTGACCACCGGCTGGACGACCACATTGACAATCGTCGTGCCGCTGATATCGACGGCCCGCGCGACCGGCTGCAGGCGTGTGCCTTTGCAGGCGCGACACGGCTTGTCGACCATGTAGTCTGTCAGCTTCTGGCGCACGTAGTCGGAGGTCGACTCGTTGTAGCGTCGCCACAGATTGGGGATGACGCCTTCGTACTTGGTGGAGTAGGTGCGGGTCTGGCCTTCGCGGTTGACGTACTTGACATTGACTGACTCGTCGCCGCTGCCTTGCAGCAGTATCTGCATTTGCAGCGGCGTCAGGTCACGCACCGGCTTGTCGAGCGGAATCTCGAAATGGGTGGCGGTGGCCTTGAGCAGCTGCCAGTAGTAGCCTGCCTTGTCTTCGGTCGGCCAGCCGGCAATGGCGCCATCGGCCAGGCTCAACTCCTTGTTGGGCACCACGAGATCGGCGTCGATCTCCTTGTTCGTGCCCAGGCCCTGACAGTCGGGGCAGGCGCCGTGCGGGCTGTTGAAGCTGAATGTACGCGGCTCGATGGGTGGGATGCTGGTGCCGTCATAAGGGCAGTAGAGATGCTCGGAGTAGAGGTGGTCGGTCGGGTTGTCGGCGTCGGTGACGTCGTTGATGATCACCAGTCCGCTGCCCAATGCCAGTGCTGTTTCAATGGAGTCGGTCAGACGGCTGCGGTCGGCTTTGGCTTCCTCGCTGTCGTCGCCGGCGGCGAACTTGATGATGACCCGGTCGACTACCGCTTCGATGGTGTGGTTCTTGTACCGGTCCAGCTCGATCTCGTCATCGACCTGGTAGATGTCGCCGTTGACGCGCACACGGACGAAGCCCGCCTTGCGAATGTCCTCGAAGATGCCTTCGTGGTGGCCCTTGCGGTCCTTGATCAGCGGGGCCAGGATCTGGATGCGGCTGTTGAGCGGCATATGACAGCACGTCGGTGACGATCTGTTCGGCCGATTGGGGCATGACCGGACGGCCGCACTCGGGGCAGTGGGGCGTGCCGACGCGGGCGAACAGCAGGCGCAGGTAGTCGTAGATTTCGGTGACGGTGCCCACGGTCGAGCGCGGATTGTGGCTGACGCCTTTCTGGTCGATGGTGACTGCCGGGCTAAGCCCTTCGATCTGGTCGACGTCGGGCTTCTCCATCTGGCCCAGGAACTGCCGGGCGTAGGCGGAGAGCGACTCCACGTAGCGCCGCTGGCCCTCGGCGAAAATGGTGTCGAATGCCAGCGACGATTTGCCGCAGCCGGACAGGCCGGTGATGACCACCAGCTTGTCGCGCGGAATCTCGACGTCGATATCTTTCAGGTTGTGTTCGCGCGCGCCGCGCACGATGATTTTGTCGAGGGACATGGTACTCCCGATGTGCGGCGAAGCGGGACGGACGGCCGATTCGCGGCGAAACGATTTCACTCCAATCTGTGATTCTAACAGGACGCGCGACCGGGAACCATTAGCGTTTCGTAGGCAGTGATGTGGGGTACGGACGCAATGGTTGAGAATAGCACAAATGGTCTACTCCGACAAGCGCCGGAGCGGGGCTTGTCGCTGTCCGAGTGACTGGTGTGGCCGGGTTGCTTGCCTGCTCTGCGCGCCCGTAGAGAACGCGACAATGATGTTGTGGCTACGTCTTACAATCCGAGGATCTCGCCTGCCCGCTCGCCCCCAAACGTAAGCCTGGCAGAACGTCCCCGTCGGGATGTCTGCCAGGCTACCAGCCCCCTCACTGGTGACCCCAGCATAGCAAAATCCCGCCACCGAAATGGCAACACGCGCCACCAAAAAAGTCGTTGGAATCTGTTTCCGTACTGGAAACATGGTGCTGGCATGATTCTGGTTATCAAGTCGTTTTGTTCGCCCCACACAAGGAGGTAGCAAGCATGTTTGGTAACAAGCGGAAAAAGGCACAACGGTTGGAGACGATTGGCGCGCTGCTCGGCAGCACCGACGGGCTGACCCAGGCGCAGCTGGCCCGGAAGCTGGGCGTGTCGCGAGGCACGATCAACAAGGATCTGGCCATCTTGCAGGAGCGCACAGGCATCCTGGTTTCCGAAGATGATCGCGGCATCCTGCGGCTGTTCCGCCGGGGCCGCTGAGGAGGGCGACATGATGTTGTCCCACGCCAGCCGACGCTTGAGCAGCAGCGGTTTCAGCGCCCATCTCGTCCAGCGGATGGCCCAGCGCAATCTGGACTGTAAGGATATTGACTATATTATGAGGTATGGTTGCCACACCCATCGCGCCGGAGCGGTGCTCACCGTCCTGCGCGGCAAAGACATCCCCCATGACGACCGTGCCGATGCGGAGTGCGCCCGCCTCGAAGGGTCGGTTGTGGTGGCGGACCCGGACAGCGGTTGTCTCATTACCGTCTATCGCAACCGGCAGACCGGCCCGCGCCACGTGCGGCGCAAGCCGCGCCACCGCTGTTAGGGCGTGCGGGCAGCGTGTTGCCATTTCCGGGGCGCAATATCGTTACACTGACAACCGGAGGTGCGTATGAATCGCAGCATGAGCCGCGCCGCGCGGCTGAAAGAGATGGAACGCTTGTATGTGCAGCGGCCGTTCAGCGATATCGAAATGGCTGACCGGTTGGGTGTGGCGCGGTCAACGGTCTATAAGGATCGGCAGCTGCTGGATATGGAATGCCCGATTACGCAGATCGGCGACGGCCGATACCGTATTGATCGAGCCGTGTATATGTCGGCTATTCGCGTCAATCTGCATGAGGCGCTGGCCCTCTATCTGGCGGCCCGTCGCGCCTCGCGCCAGACACAATCGGCGCGTATGCACGCCAGCAACGCGCTGGAGAAGCTGGCGACGGCGCTCCAGCAGCCGATGACCCAGCGTCTTGTGCAGGCGGCCGAAACGGTTCCCTCGCGCGGCACCGACACCGGGACGAAGATCATGGAGACGATCGCCCGCGGTTGGGTGGAGGGCATTGTGGTCAATATCCACTACCGGGCGGCCGACGCCGAAACCACCAAGCGCCACCGGGTACGGCCATATCTGATTGAACCGTCCCAATGGAGTGACAGCGTCTACGTCATTGGCCACAGCGACCGGGCCGACGCCGTCCTGGCGTTCAAGACGGAGCGTATCGAACGCGCCTCGCTGACGACTGAGCAGTTCGAGCCGCCGGACGACTTTGATGAGGAACATCTGCTCCGGCACGCCTGGGGCATCTGGTACAACAACCGCGAGCCGGTGACGGTGCGGCTGCGCTTCAGTCCCGGCCATGTGACCCGGCGGGTTAAAGAGAGCGTCTGGCATCCGGCGGAGATGCTGGAGGATTTGCCGGACGAGGGGTGTGTGTGGGCGTGTGCGGTGGCCGACTGGCACGAGATGCTGCCCTGGATTCGCAGCTGGGGGGCGGACTGCCAGGTGCTGGAGCCGCCCGAACTCCGGGCCGAACTGCTGCGCGAGTCCCGCGAGATGGCGGCGCTGTATGGCTGGGCGGTGGATGGGCCGTCCGGTGATTGACGGCGGTCAGCCCGCCCGCACTCCGTTGGGAACGGGCGTCTCGGTCACGGCCAGCACCGGCGTGACGCCGTCGGCGTAGCCCACATCAAACAACAGCCCCTCCGATAGCTCCCCCGCCATCTTGCGGGCGGGCAGGTTGACGACAAAAAGCGCCTGCCTGCCGATGATTTCGGTCGGGTCTTCGCGTTCTTGCTTGATGCCCGCCAGGATCGACCGCTGGTGGTCGCCGAAGTCGACGGTCAGTTTCATCAGCTTGTCCGATGCGGCTATCCCCTCGACGGCGAGGATGGTGCCGGCGCGGATGTCGATCTTGTCCAGGTCGGCCATAGTGATTTCGGCTTTAATGTCTGCTGGGGTCATCGGGTCGTCTCCTCTTGCCTGGTTATCCTGTATTGTGGCGCATTCCACTACCGCCCGCCACGTTCCTACCCGGCGCTCTGTGGACCCGGAAAGGTGGTAAGAGGAACACCCATGTCGTAAGCTCATCTTATGCTCGGACCAGAGGCTTTGCCCGAACAGTGGCGGAGGTCGACGCTGTGTCCGCCATTATCCTGAGTATCAGCCGGCTACTGCCGCCTCTTCGTGAGGCGTGAGAACAAGGAGAACAGCAATGCCCGACTATGGCCGTCCCTTACAATTTGGCAACTTCATGACCCCTAACGCTGCTGACCCCGCAGCGCTGGTGGCCCAGGCGCAGGAGGTCGAGGCGCTGGGCCTGGACCTGATTGGCATTCAGGACCATCCGTACCAGTATCGCTTTCTTGATACATGGACGTTGCTGTCCTTTCTGGCGGCGAAAACGACGACCATACGGCTCTTCCCCGATGTGATCAATCTACCCTTGCGGCCGCCCGCCGTGCTGGCCAAATCGGCCGCCTCGCTTGATGTGCTCAGCGGCGGGCGGTTTGAGCTGGGCCTCGGTGCGGGGGCGATCTGGGAGGCGATTGCGGCGATGGGCGGCCCGACCCGCACGCCGGGGGAAGCAGTCGCGGCGCTGGAGGAAGCGATTGCCGTCATCCGCCACATCTGGAGCGGGAAGCGCGGCGTCAAGTTCGATGGTGACTACTATACGTTAAACGGTGTCCACACCGGCCCTGTGCCGCCGCACCCGATTGGCATTTGGATCGGTGCGTATGGCCCGAAGATGCTCGACCTGCTCGGTCGGACCGCCGACGGTTGGGTGCCTTCGCTTAGCTTTGCGCCGCCGGCCCGGCTGCGCAAGCTGTCGGCCGTTCTGGACGAGGCGACGACGGCTGCCGGTCGCAACCCGGCAGACATCCAGCGCGTATTGAATCTCAACGGCACGATTACCGATGGGGCCAGTGATGGCCTGCTAAACGGCCCGGTGGCCCAGTGGGCGGACGAACTGACGGAGATGGCGCTCGACATCGGCATTGATACCTTTGTCTACGGCCACGATGCGTTCGACCAGGTGCGCCGCTTCGCCACCGAAGTCGTCCCGTTGGTGCGGGAGCAGGTGGCGGCGGCGCGGGCGTAAGCCGCCACGATTGAGTTTACCGGTCGGGCCTGATACGATAGGCCCACGTTGATCAGTATGGTGAAGGAGACAACCTGTGATATATGCGACCACCTCTATTCTGGAAGGGTACGAAGTTCAGGAGTACCTCGGCGTCGTGGCCGGGGAGGCGATTATGGGGGCCGATGTCTTCAAGGACATTTCGGCCAGCATCACCGACTTCTTCGGCGGCCGCTCGGCGTCTTACGAGCAGCAGTTGACGGAAGCGAAGCAGATCGCCATGCGCGAAGCGACCGAACGGGCCGAGAAGCTGGGGGCCAACGCCATCATCGGCATGGACCTCGATTACGAAACGCTGCGCGGCTCCATGTTGATGGTGTCGGTCAGCGGCACGGCCGTCCTGGCCAACAAGACCGGCAAATCTTGAGGCGGGAAAACATGATGATTGTATCCACCACACAGAAACTCGATGGTCATCCCATTCAAGAATATGTCGGCGTTGTGGCCGGCCAGGCCATTCTGGGGGCCAACGCGCTGCGCAACATCTCGGCTTCGTTCAGCGACATCTTCGGCGGTCGCACGACAGCCTACGAAGAAGTGATTCAACAGGCGCGGGAAGCGGCGATGGCCGAAGCGATTGCCCACGCCAAGGAGTTGGGCGCCAACGCGTTGGTGGGCGTCGACATCGACTACGAAGCGATCGACCGGAGCAGCGGCAACGGCGGCTCCTCAAGCAGCATGCTCATGGTCTCTGTGAGCGGGACGGCCGTGCGCGTGCTGTAACCAGCCGGCGGCTGCCGCTCTAGTTCTTCAACCGGCTGCTTTCGCGCGTGCTGTGTCCGTCCAAATAGGCCAGCCAGCCCCGCACGGTTAGATCGCCGGCCTGGTTATGGGGAACTACTGCAGTGTCTGGCACGCTGGATTTGGCCAGAGACTCTGCGAGGTGGACGGTCTCGGCTCGCGTCTCGCGGAACAGAGTGATCATCTCGGTCACAGTCATGTCATCGGGCGGCCGATATCCATCGTACTCATCCATCACCAGCGGCTCCCCCAGGAACACCCGCAGACGGCTCTGGCCCCAGCGCTCGATACCGATGACATGGGCACCCACTGCGGCGTTCTTGTCGGTTGGCCTGGCGCTGCTGAAGCGGTTGTCGACCACCGCGCCGGACTGTGCCAGGACGCCCGGCCAGGCGCTCAGGCTGTGCTTGTTCCCGTCCCGCTCGAAAACACGTCGCATCAGGCTATCGATCAACCCCATCTGTCGCTCTCCCTCGCGGTAGCAACCGCACGAACTTACGCAATCTCTTTGCAGGCCGGACCGGCACCGATCATCGCTGCCGCGTGCCCGCCCTGCCGCCCTGCGCCGCCCCCACAGGCTGCTATTCGCCCAGCGTCGGAATCGGCCGCTCCGCCCCGGCTTGCTCCAGTGCGTATGCGGCCGTGATCAGCGCCCCTTCTCCTCCATAGGCGGCGATTAAGTGGATGCTGTCGGCCTCTCCGTCCTCATTCAGCCCAGTAGGAACTGACAGGGCCGGCAGCCCTGCGGGCGCATATGCCTGACCGCTCTGGAAGAACAGGACGTCGATCTCGTTGTCCTTCAAGACTGCCTCCAGCGCGTCGCGTGCCGAGGATCGATTGGTGGCCACGGCCTCCTCAAACTCGGCGGCCGTCATCTCGCTCTCGACCGCGCCGGTAATGTAGCGCTGGCCATAGGGGACGCGGTTGGCCGGGTCCTCGGCGTTGAGTGCGGCCACCTCGGCCAGGGAGCCGATCGGCGCGTTGGCCCCCAGCGTCTGCATGAAGGCATCGAAATCGGTGCGAAAGCCGTAGGGCAAGACGGCATTCAGATCGCCGCCGGGGATGTTGCCTGCCGCGACGGCGTCCACACGGACGACCTGCAGGCCTGCCTGCTCCAGCGCCGCGGCCATGGGATCGGAGGTCGTTCTGTTCTGCTCCGCGAATGAATCGATAAACTGCTGCCGCGCCTCATCTGTATATTCCAGACCGAGCGACTCAAAGAGCGCTGCCTGGGTGTCGGCCGACTCCGGTAGAAAGGTCGGGACACCAACCCGCAGCCCGGCGGCCGCTTCCGGCGATGCGAACGTCAGGTAGTTGGTTCCGTCCAGGGAGGCCAACTCGGCCGTTACCGGGTCATTGGTGTCGCTGCCCGCCATCGCCGTCAGCATGACGGCCAAATCGGTGGCGTTCCGGGCCATCGGCCCGGGCACGTCCTGCGCCTCCAGCAGCGGCACAATGTGGTCGCGGCTGACGAGACCACGGCTGGTCTTGAGGGTGAAAACGCCGTTGACATCGGCCGGGGCGATCAATGAACCTTGCGTCTCGGTGCCGACGGTGGCGGCAGCGAAGTTGGCGGCGGCGGCGACGGCCGACCCGCTGCTGCTGCCAAGTGGATCAAACGGTCCTTGTACGTTCTGCGTCTGGCCGCCCAGCGTGCTAAAGCCGTTCGGCGTGCAGGGGTCGGTGTAGTTGGCGAACTCGGACAGATTGGTCTTGCCGAGAATGATCGCGCCTGCGTCGCGGAGCTGGCTGACGAGGAACGCGTCGCGCTCCGGCTGCCAGTTCCGCAGCGCATACGCCCCGGCGGTGGTCAGCATGTCGGCCGTGGCGATGTTGTCCTTCAGCAGCACGGGAATGCCGTGCAGTGGGCCTCGGCTGCCGTTCTCCGCTCGCTCGGCATCAAGTGCGGCGGCAGTGGCCGGCGCTTGCTGATTGAGCGTCATGACTGAGTTGAGTTTATCAACGTCATACCGCTTAATGCGGTCGACGTAATAGGTGACCAGCTCCTCAGAGGTCAGGTTGCCGCTTTCCAACAGGCCCTGTATCTTCGGGATTGTGGCGGTTGTCAGCACGGCGTCCAGTTCGGCCGCACGTTCCGGCGTGAAGCGGGCCAGGCCGTCGTCAAAGGCGGTGAAGTCACGAGTTACTTTGCTCGTGTAGTCCGGTTCGGCCATTGGCCACTCCTGGGCCGGGCATTCCTGTTCGCCGAGACCCGCCATGATGTTGTCGATCATTGTGTCTCCATTGTCCGTCGTATCGGCTTCGTCACAGCCGGCCATTATCAGCATAGCCAGCAGCGCCACGAGCAGCAGCACGGGGCGGTTACCTGTCATTTCGAACCCTTTCCTTTGATACCTGTGATACCTGCGTCTAAATGTCGTTACTCATCGCTCTGGCACGACTGCGCCAAGCATCAAGGTGTATACAAAGTTTGGCAGCCGTCTGCAAGACGGGGGTAGGTCCGGCAGCCGTCACGGTAAGAGCACCGGTGCGGGCGACGCGACATGGGCGATGGCCCCGTCTGCCATGTCACACCGGCTCCCCTGTTGGCCCTCGGCCCTCGGTGCGGAACCGCCTACCGTCCCGGCGGGAAGATGCTGATCACATCATCGGTATGAATGGCCACCTCCGTTCCGCCGTCGTAGAAGACGTTGCGGCCGTTGAGCAGGAACCGCCAGCCGCCGGGAGCCGGACCGTAGGTCTGATAGACTTCGATCCAGCGGCTGTCGTCCGGCTCGTGATCGTGCCAGATTGGCTGCAAGCAGTCAGCACGCAGTTCTGGCACGTAGGTAAAGAAGTCACGCAGCAGGGTTCCCAGCGTATCGCCCTCGTTGGCGCGGCCCACGAGGGTGCGCCGCCCCAGTTTGTGGCGCAAGCGACCGTAGAGGGTGAAGGTCACGGGGAATCGGCCGTCGCTGAACGCGCGGGCGGCGTGGTAGCCCATGTCCATCAGATGCGACTGGACAGACAGATATTTGGTCCAGCCTGCCATGGCCGGGGCCACGACCTCGCCGGGCAGCGCTGCCTCGGCCATACACGTCGCAAACGATGAGGCCATCAGCCCGATTGACGATGTGACATAGGCCGGCGGGACATGAATCTGGCGTGGGCCTTGTGCGGCGTGGTACGTGCCTGCGCGAAAGAGGTAGGCGGCGAACTCGTCGCTCGTGTCCATCCCCAGCACGCGGGCCAGCCAGACGGTGAAGAAGCGGCGTCGCTCTTCCAGATGGGCTTCGTCCGCGCCCCCTTCCCAGCCAAGCACGGCGGCCGTCTCGGGCGTGGTTTGAAGATGATTGTAGGTGGCCACCACCATCTCCGGCGCGCGCCGCATGAGGGTTTCCACGGTACGGGCCATTGCCCGCTTGTCTGCTTCGGCCAGGCCTACGAAGCGAAGCAGCCGCTGCCATTCGGCCGCCGGCTCCGGGCCGAGGTCTCGAATTTCCAGCGCTGCTTCTGGTGCTCGCTTGTCCATCATCACCTCCCTGTGGGCTAGCGCCCGCGTCTCCGCATCAATGAAATGCTGTCAGTATAAGGCCCGGCCTGGAGTGCGGCAACCACCACGCTCCACAGTCGCTGCCTGGCCGTCTAGTAACTGGTTCGTCTGGCTACTCCTTCCACGTGACGCGCAAATCGAACTGTCGTCGGCGGAGTTCTTCGGCAAATGCCTCGCCCGGCATCGCCAGTTCCACCGCCACGCCACCGCGCGGTGTCTCGCCGCGGGCCTGGGCCTGGCAGATGATTGCCGCGTGCCAGCCGGTCGTCCGTTCCATCGCCGTGAAGCCGGTCGCTTCATCGAACGTGTCGAACAGGTCGACCACAACCTCGCGCGCCCGGCCGTCTTTGATGCCGCGGCCGATGATGCGCACAATGACGAGGTCTTTCTCCCCCGGTCGGGCGTAGATTTGCGGGGCCAGCAGTTCGTGCAGTAGATGGCGCGGCACCACCGGCTGGCCATCGACAACGACCGGTTCCAGCTCGATTAGCCCGGCGTCGCTGAACGCTTTCCACTGGGCGAAGTGGCCGGGCCAGCGGATCGTCTTGTTTTGCAGCGTGCGCAGTTCCCCCGCCCAGCTCCAGGGCATGGTGCTGGTGCCGCCCGCCGTGGTAAACGCTTCCAGCGTGCCGATTGGCTCGCCGAACTCCACCAGCTCATACTCCTCTTCGCGGAAGCAGGCCATCTCTACCGGTTCGCCGTTGCGGATAAAGATGGTCGTACCGAAGTACTCGTTGGTCAGCCCTTCGATGTTGAAGGTCAGGATGTAGTTCCACGGTGGCTGCGGCTCCTGGGGAATGCCGCCGTCGTACATGATCAGGTCATGGCACTCATCGAACAGGCTCTTCGTATAGGCGCAGAGCGAGTTGCCCAGCCCCGGCACCTGGCCGCAGTCAGGGGTCAGGGTGATGCCGGCGGCCTTCGCTTCGGCGTCAAGCGCCAGCTGCTGCCGGGTCTGCTCCGTGTTGCCGCCAAAGTCGGCCATGCTGGCCCCGGCCCGAATGGCCGCCTGCGCCAGCTCCAGATTGTAGAAGTAGGGCACACCCGACACGAACGCGTCAATGCCATGAGCGGTCAGCAACGCGACCACCGCCTCCAGGTCGCGCACGTCGAGTTGGGCGGCGGCGGCGACGGTTCGTCCGGCCAGCTCGTTGACCCGAACGGCCGACTGCTGCGCCTGCGCCAGCTGCGCATCGGCCAGCAGGATGCTTTCCGCGTCGCCATGGATGGCGATGTCGTAGGCGGCCGCTGTTCCCTGTCGCCCCGCACCGAGTACTGCATAACGATAGGACATGACACCCTCCGGTTGATACGCATCGGAGCGAACTGCTGCGATGCCTGACCACCTAGTATCTCTGAAATGGGGCGACTCGTGAAGATGAATTACCCGGCAATCAGGGCTTTTCACTGTTAAGTTGGCTGGTTCGCTGTCGAATCCAAGTTTCTCGGTGCCAGCCGCCACATTCACTCGACGAGAGCAAAGAAACCCGGTTTCCAGGACTGTTCGAACCCGACTGCTGAAATGCCCTGCCCGGGCAATTTGCGGGCGTGGGTGCGTTTGCTATCAATCTGCGATGTGCCGAACGCGGTTCACCCACTACGGTGTCTCAGTTAACTTGAACATCTGCAACGCTGCACGAGCCAGACTGCCTGCTGCGCCGGCGGTCCATATTCGCTCCGTTCTGTTATCATTGGCACCATGAGCGACATGACCAAAATGAACATTGTTTGCCTGGCAGGCGGGGTGGGCGGGGCGAAGCTGGCTGATGGACTGGCCCAAATCCTGCCGCCGGAACAACTGACTGTGATCGTCAACACCGGCGATGACTTCACCCACTGTGGGCTGACCATCTGTCCTGATCTCGACACCGTCATGTACACACTGGGCGGCGTGCAGAACAACGAGACGGGCTGGGGGCGCGCCGAAGAGAGCTGGCGGGTCATTGAAGAGGTCGGCCATCTGGGCGGGCCGGGCTGGTTCAAGCTGGGCGACCTGGACCTCGGCACCCATCTGACCCGCACCCAGTTGCTGGGCGAAGGGCGTACGCTGACGGCCGCTACGCGCCATCTATGCGGGCAGTTTGGCATCGGCCCGGCGGTCTTGCCCATGTGCGACCAGCCGGCGCCGACCCTCATCGAAACGACGGATGGCGAGCTGCTGCCGTTCCAGGTCTGGTTCGTCCGCGAGCGCTGGCAGCCGCCGGTGGCGCGGGTCGTGTTGCTGGAGGATGTGCGGTCGTCGCTGGCGGTGGTGCAGGCGTTGGAAGCGGCCGATCTGGTGCTCATCGCGCCGTCCAACCCGTTTGTCAGCATCGACCCGATCCTCAACGTCTACCCCATCCGGGCCATGCTGGAGGACGTGCCTCACGCGGTGGTCGCTGTTTCGCCGATTATCGCCGGGCAAGCCGTGAAGGGGCCGGCGGCCAAGATGATGGCCGAGATGGATTTGCCGGTGACGGCGTCGGCCGTTGCCAGCTACTATGGCGACCTGATCGACGGCTTTGTTTACGACGAGCAGGACGCGGGGATGACGGCTGAGGATACGCTGGCGCTCTGCTGCACTGACACGATGATGCGGACGGCCGCTGATCGGGAGCGGCTGGCGCGTGAAGTGCTGGAGTTTGCCCTGGAGATCGTGCGCTGAGGCAGTTGATCGAATGCGGCCCGCCCTGGCCCACTTGGCCGCCCAGGGCTTTTCAGTTATCGGGCCGCTGCGGGTTGAAACCCGACAGCTACCGGGGAAGTGGGTCAAAACCCACCAGGAGCGAAGCCCACCGGCTATCCCTTCTGTATCCTATCTTTAGTGGGTTTCCTCCGGCCGCAGGATGTTTCAGCGGCCTGTGTACGACCTGAACCAGGCGGCTGAAAAACCCTCTCGTCCGCCCGTCGCCATTCTCTATTCGCCGACTTGGGGCTATAATGGCGCCTGTACAGGTTAGCCTGTCCGCCATCCCCGACGTAGGAGTCGCCACCGGGCCGCGAGCAGGAGCAGACGCAAAGCACCAGATGCCAACCGACACCTCACCCGCCCAATACGGCATCATCACCTTGCTGCCGCCCGATGCGGCCGCCTACCATCAGGCGCTCTACGCCGCTGTCGAGGAACGCTTCGGTCTGACCGGTCGTGTCCCGTCGCCGTGGCCGCCCCATGTGACGTTGAAGTATCATTTCAGCCCGGACGACATGGCGGCCGTCGAAGCGGTATTGATGGAGTTCGCCCGTACCGAGCCGCCGGTCCCGTGGGCCATCGATGGCTTCAACAGCTTTAAGGATGGCGATGTGCGGGTCATCTTTATGGAGCCGCGCCCCAATGCGGCTGTGCGCGCGGCCCATGCCCGTTTGTTGGAGCGGCTGCGGGCGTTCGACTGGATGCCCTGGCGGCAGTATGATGGGCCGGACATGGATTATCACGCCACTATCGCCCATCGAGGTCTGACGCCACAGAATTTCGATGACGTATGGTCGTTTGTCACCAATCACGAGCCGCCCCGGTTCGACCTGTCGCTGGACAATGTGGCTCTGGTGGAGATTGCCGGCGACGGCGAGATGGCGACGGTTCGGCGGCGCTTCGATCTGACGGGAGCGGCCGCATGACGACATGGGCCATCATCCCGGTCAAATATCTGCGCGACAGCAAACAGCGCCTTGCCCATCTCATGTCCGACGACGAGCGGGCGGCGCTGATTGCCGAGTTCCTCGACAAGCTGCTGGCGACGCTGCAGCAGGTGGACGACATCGACCGTGTGCTCGTCGTCACCAGCGATCCGGCCGTCGACGCGCTGGCCCACCGTCACGAAGCGGCCGTCCTGCGTGAAGCGGAGCCGGCGGGCTTGAACGCTGCCGTGGAGCGCGGCGTGGCCGCGGCGGAGCAGGGCGGGGCGACGGCTGTGCTCATCTTGCCCGCGGATCTCCCCTTTGCCCGTGTCAGCGACATCCAGCAAATGGTACGACCGCTGGCGACTCGCGGTGACGAATCGCTGGCGGCGTTGTGCAGTGATGAAGTGGGCGACGGCACCAACGCCTTGCTGCTGGCTCCGCCCGGTGACTTCACATTTCATTACGGTCCGGGCAGCTTTGGTCACCACGTGGCTGAGGCGACTCGACGAGGCCGGGCGTGCCACATCATTCACGCGCCTGGTCTGCGTTTTGACCTGGACACGGAAAGCGACTGGCTCGTGTACAATGGTTATCTGGTGCAGGTGGCTGATGAATGAGCCGGTCGTGGCGACTTGAGCTTTGTTTACCAACCGTTAGGATTGTCTATCTAGAAGAGAAGGAGGTAGTTTATGTCTCGTGACCGCGTAGCCCTCTATTTACAGGATGCCCATTCGCTGCAGGAAGGAATGGAACTGGCCCAGTATGCCGAGGCCAACGGCTTTGAGGCCGTCTGGCAGGCCGAAAGCCGGCTTGTGCGCGATGCGATTGTGCCGATGGCGGCGTTTGCGGCCGTCACCGACGAGATTAAGGTGGCCAGCGGTGTCATCAACAACTGGACCCGCAACATTGGTCTGCTGGCCAGCACGTTCCTGACGCTCGATGACCTGGCCCCGGATCGGGTCATTTGCGGCATCGGCGCGTGGTGGGACCCGCTGGCCCAGAAGGTGGGCATCGACCGGCGCAAGCCGCTGAAGGCGATGCGCGAAACGGTGGAAGTGCTGCGCCGCCTGCTCAACATGGAAACCGTCACCTTCCACGGTGAGTTTCACTATGTCGACGGCATTACGCTCGACGTGGTCCACGGTCGCAAGGAGCCGCGCAATGTGCCCATCTACATCGGTGCGACCGGCATGAAGATGATGGAGATGACGGGCGAGATTGCCGACGGCGCTTGCCTCAACTATCTGGTCCATCCCAACTACAATTTGCAGGCGATGGACGCGCTGGAGCGGGGCGCAAAGAAGGCAGGCCGCAGTATCGATGACATTGACAGGCCACAGCTGGTCATCTGCTCGGTGGATGTAGACCGCAAGAAAGCGCTGAATATGGCCCGCAAGATGATGACCCAGTATCTGGGACAGCAGCCCCATCTGATGAAGGCCAGCGGCGTCAGCCAGGATCTGCTGGATGAGATTCATCAGGTCCTGACCTGGCCCGCGACGGAAGAAGAGATCGAAGCGGCGATGCATCTGGTGCCCGACGATGTGGTCCAGATGTGCACCGCCAGTGGTTCGCCGGATGAAGTGAAGGCCAAGGTGCGCGAGTACATTGCCAACGGCGCGACCTGCCCGATCCTCTATCCGCTGGGTGACCCGCGGTTGATGATCGATATCTTTGCGGATGGGTATAACTAGCCGTTAGCCTAACCTAGAATAGGTAAGAGGAGCCGGGTCTCGCAAGGACCTTGTCGTCGAGGCCCGGTTTCGCTTTCTCAACCTCTTTCGCATGACGACCCCGAATGAGAACGACATCCGGCTGCGCCCCTTGCTGGGCATTGGCCTTCTGACGCGCATCCTGATCGACACGGGGACGCAGATGTTTTTCCCGTTCCTGCCGATCTTTGCCGCGGGGATCGGCGTGTCGACGGTGGTGTTGGGACGCTTGCTGAGTATACGCAGCTTGATGGGCTTGTTTTCGCCGGCGGCCGCTCCGGTTGTCAACCAGCGTGGCTACCGCTATGTGCTGCGGTTGGGTTTGCTGGTGGCTGGGCTGGGTTACTTGCTCATTGGCGCGAGCAGCAATCTGTGGCTGGTCGTCCCCGGCATGATTCTGGCCGGAATTGGATCATACACGTTTATACCGGCGCTGCAGGCGTACCTGAGTGCCTATCTACCGTACAATCGACGGGCGCGCGGTCTGGGCTTTGTGGAGCTGGGCTGGGCGTTGTCGGGGGTGGTGGGTCTCTTTCTGGTGGGCGAGATCATCGCCCGCACATCCTGGCGCGTGCCGCTTATCGGGATTGGCGCCGGGCTGATTATTGCCGGGCTGCTCTACAGCCTGATGCCGCCGGCGCGACGCGAACAGACGCCGGATGGGCCGGTCGACTCGCGTCCTTTGGGCGCGCGCGCGGTTGCCTATGCTCACCTGGGCGAGCATCAACGGTCCGCCTGGGCTGCCATTCTGACCAACGGGCTGGTCATCTTTGCCGCGCTGCACACGTTTATCAGCTACGGCACGTGGCTGGTCGATGCGTTTGGGCTGGGCCCGTCGGGGTTGGGGCGCGTGGCGCTGCTGATTGGGCTGGCCGACCTGGCCGGGGCATCGCTGGTCACCGTGGCCAGCGACCGTATTGGCAAGCGGCGCGGCTTTATCGTGGCGACGGGCGCGGGGGTGGGTGCCTTTCTGCTGCTGCCCTGGCTGGGGAGCATGACGCTGCCTCTTGCTATAGTCGGATTGGTGCTGGCCCGCTTCGCCTTCGAATTCAGTCTGGTCGGGTTGATCCCGCTCCTGAGCGAGCAGGCTCCGGCGCAGCGCAATAAAGTCCTGGCGCTGGGCACAACGGCGGCGCTGCTGGGTTCCTCCGCGGCCGGCTTCACCGGCCCTGCAGCGTATGTGCGCTTCGGTTTGCCCGGCCTGGCCATCCCTTCGGCTATCATCATGGCGCTGGCGCTGCTGGTCGTGGTCGTTGCCGTTCGGGAATAGTAGACTACCGGTTGTGGCTCAACCCACACGGGCCGGCGCCGGCGGACGATTCAACTGGCCTGTCCATCGGCATAGCTCATCCAACAGGGCTTTTCGCTGTTCGAGCTGCTGTAGTGGTCGGATTCCTTTTCGGTCTTCAGGGGCGGGGGGAGTAGGCGACAAGGAATGTCGCTGCTACGTCTGTGGCGGGGGTAGGCGACAAGGAATGTCGCTGCTACGTCTGTGGCGGGGGAGTAGGCGACAAGGAATGTCGCTGTTACGTCTGTGGCGACGGTAGACCGTCGCGCCCGGGCGTGATAGCATCATGGCAGGACAACCCCTCAGATTTGTGTGGTATCAGCCTGGAGGACATATGGATGACATGAAAGACAAGATCGTGGTCGTAACCGGCGGGGCGGGCAATCTGGGAACGGCCGCTGTGAAGCGCTTTTACGGCGCGGGGGCGCACGTTGCCATCGTCGACCGCGAGCGTGAGGTCGTCCAGACTGTGTTTGGCGACGAGGTGCCGGAAGGCGACTACTGCATGTACGTGGCGGGCAATCTGCTGGACGAAGCGTCGGTGGCGGAGATGACGGAGGCGATCGTCGCCAGGTTCGGCCGCATTGACGTCCTGATCAATATTGCCGGCGGCTTCGCCATGGGCCCGCCGATGCACGAAACGCCGCTCAAGACATACGAGTTCATGATGAACCTGAACGCCAAGTCGGTATTCCTCATGTGCAGTGCCGTCATCCCCCACATGCTGGAGCATGGCGGCGGCAAGATCATCAGTACGGCAGCGCGAGCGGGGCTGAAGGGCGCGGCCAACATGGGGCCGTATACGGCGTCGAAAGCGGCCGTCATTCGCCTGACCGAGGCGATGGCTGCTGAGCTGCGCGACGACAACATCAACGTTAACTGTATTTTACCCGGCACGCTCGACACTCCCGGCAACCGCAAGGATATGCCCAACGCTGACTACAGTAAATGGGTGCAGCCGGAGTCGCTGGCCGACGTCTTCTTCTTCCTGGCCTCGGATGGGGCGCGGGATATTAACGGCGCAGCGATCCCGGTCTATGGCCGCAGTTGAGGCGGCTTCTGAGGTCGCGACACCGGTCGATGGCGACACGCTGTCGACCCGCACCAAATTCATCTATGGGCTGGGCGACTGGGGTACCTCAGTCGGCGCGACGGCCCGTAACATCTTCTGGTTTGTCTTTCTCACCAACGTCGTTGGACTGAATGCCGGGCTGGCCGGGGGCGTGGTGCTCATCGGCCGAATCTGGGACAGCATCAACGACCCGCTCATCGGCACGCTGAGCGACCGCATCCAGTCACGCTGGGGCCGGCGGCGGCCGTTTCTGCTCTTTGGCGCGGTGCCGTTTGCGGTCTCCTTCTTCCTCATGTTCTATGTGCCGCCGTTTGAGTCGGCGGCTGCGCTGGCGCTCTACTTCGCCGTTGTCTTCCTGCTGTTCGACACCCTCTACACCATCGTCAATGTCCCTTATCTGGCGCTGCTGCCGGAGATGACGGAAGGGTACGACGAACGCAGCAGCCTGACCGGTTGGCGTATTGGCTTTTCCATTCTGGCCTCGCTGGTGACGGCGGGGCTGTTTAAGCTGCTGGCGGAGAATGTCTTCGGGCAGATGGCGGGTGGGGGGCCGGAAGGTATCCAGACAGGCTATATGATTGCCGCCGCGCTGTGGGCCGTGACGATTGCCTTGCCTTTCATTCTGGTGGCGCTGACCATCGACGAACCCGACCACGATCCGGTGACCTCGCCTATCCAGCCAGTGCGTAACCTGGTGCAGGTGTTTCGCAACAAGGCGTTCCGGCTGGCGGCGCTTATCTATCTGATCTGCTTCACCACTGGCGACATCATTCTGGTGGTGCTGGTGCGCTATCTGATCGACTATGCGCGCGTGCCGCCGGGGTTTGATAATCTGGTGCTGGCGATGGTGCTTGGCTCGGCGCTGGTCTGTCTGCCGTTTGTCGTCTGGCTCATGCGCCGCACCGACAAGCGAACGGCGTATCTGGTCAGCATTGGCTTTCTGATTGTGGTGCTGCTTATTGGCGCGTTCGTGCCGCCGGGGCAGCCGGTGCCGATTATGGTCGGCGCGGTGTTGGCCGGGTTCGGCTTCGCGGCGCTCAGTGTCGTGCCCTGGGCCATCGTCGCCGATGTGGTGGAGGCGGATGAGCTGGAGACCGGCGAGCGGCGCGAGGGACTGTTCGCGGGCTATCTCGTTTTTCTGCGCAAGTTCGGCTCAGCGTTTGCCATCTTTGCTGTGGGGCAGACGCTGGCCATCACGGGTTTCATCAGCGGCACCGACGGCAGCGTCTTCATTGAGCAGCCGCCAGCGGCTCTGGCGGCTATGCGTTTCATGGTCACCGTCGTGCCGGCCATCGCCCTGGCGCTCTCGTTGGTGCTGGCGTGGCGTTTCCCGATTGACCGGGAAGCGTACGAAGCGATCCGGGTCGAGCTGGATGCGCGGCGAGAGGCGGAGCAAAGCGCCGGGGCGGATCAGGAGCTGCAAGCGATCGACGTCGTCAGCGGCAGTGATCACGAAAGCGAACTGGATTAGCTCCACGCTGCAATTTTCTATTTGCCATCTTTCATCAGGTAAGAGATTATCAGGCCCATGGATGATCTGGTCGGCCGTCAACTCGACAACTACAGCATCGACGCCAAAGTCGGCGACGGGGGAATGGGCGCTGTCTACCGTGCGACCGACCTGACGCTCGACCGCCCGGTGGCGATGAAGGTCATGCACGGCGATCTGGCCGGCGACCCGGCGTTTCAGCAGCGATTTCTGCAGGAAGCCCGCGCCGCTGCCCGCCTTGTGCACCCGTCCATTGTCCGGGTCTACCAGTTCGGCAACCGGGACGACCTGATCTACATCGTCATGGAGCTGGTCGACGGGCTGAGCCTGGGCGACTATTTGCGCCAGTTGACCCAGCATCAGCAGGTCGTCCGCCTGGATGAGTCGCTGAGCCTCATTGCCCAGGTGGCCGACGCGCTCGGCTACGCCCACCGCCAGGGCGTCATCCACCGCGACGTCAAGCCAGACAACATTCTTGTCAAGCGACTCGACCGCCCCGACCGGCCCGGCGAGCCACCGCTGCGTTCGATGATCACCGACTTTGGGCTGGCCAAGCTGCTGGAAGCGGAGATGGACACGCAGATGGGGCAGATGATGGGCACGCTGCCGTACATGGCCCCGGAGCAGGTGCTCGACCAGCCGGTCGACGGCCGGGCCGACATTTACTCGCTGGGCGTGGTACTCTACCAGTTGGCGACAGGCAAGGTGCCGCTGGTCATCAAGACGCCGGAAGAGGCCGTCCGCGCCCACCAGTACGAGACGATCCCGCTGCCCAGCGAGGTCAACCCCGCCATTCCACCGCAGGTGGAGCAGGTTATTATGAAGGCGCTGGCCCGCGAGCCGGAGCTTCGCTACCAGACCGGCGAGGAGCTGGCGGTTGCGCTCCGGGCGGCGGGGAATATGCTGGGCGACGAGGAAGCGGCCGCTTTCATAGCCGACAGCAACTCGACCATCGTCAGCATGGTGGCCGAGTTCCCGACGCCGGTGCGCCGCGTGCGCTGGGATATGCGGCCGCGCGAGCTGGTCAACGCGGGCATCTGCCGGGTGCTGGTGGAGAACGACAGCCCCGAAGCGCAGACGTTGACCGTCTCGGTGGAAGACCCGCAGGGCGGGTTGGCCGTCGACGCGCCGCGCAAGCAGCTACTGCTGGGAGCAGGGCAGCAGGGGATGGTCGACTTCTACATGGAGGCACGCAAACAGACGTTCACCGGCCGCCGCCGCGACTGGCCGTTCGTCATGCGCGTTGGCCCAGCCGCTGCGTCGGGAGGGGCCAATGCCGAGCCGCCGCCCGGTCTGGATGGTACCCTGCAAATGCGGCCACAGCTGCCGCTCTGGCTGGCCTTGCTCTTGCTGGTGCTGCTGCTGGCGCTGTGCGGACTGCTGGTCTGGGCGTTGACGTTCCTGCCGTCGTTGGAGAGTTTGTTGGGGCGTCTGGGCTTTTAGCAGCGTCTCTGTTCTTGGAAACCGGGTTTCTTCAAGAAACCCGGTTTCCAGGCTAGCTGAGGACTCACATGATCACCACCTGGCAATCAACCCTCTGGAGCCAATTCGGCGCGGCCATCGACGACCTCGCCAATGCCATCGGCGCCTGTCCTGACGACCTCTGGCAGGCCCGCCTCTGGGACGACCCGGCCAACGAGCGCTTCTTCCTGCCCGAATTCTGGTATGTCGCCTACCATGCCTTGTTCTGGGTCGACCTCTATCTGACCGGGACCGAAGACGGCTTCGCCCCGCCGCCGCCCTTCCTGCTGGTGGAGCAGACCGACGACGGCCCGCTCCCGGAACGGCCGTATACGCCAGCGGACCTGCTGGACTACCTCGCGCTGTGCCGGACACGCTGCCGGACGACGATTGAGGCGCTGACCGACGAAACGGCCGCCCGCCGCTGCGCTTTTGGCTGGGGGGAGGTCAGCTTCTACGAGCTGCAACTTTACTCGATGCGCCACCTGGCCGGGCACGCGGCCCAGCTCAATATGGCGCTGGGCCAGCAGACGGGGGACGCGCCGGGGTGGGTGACGGCGGCGCGGGCGTAGGTGACGAGAATGAGAGGACGACTTTCTGTTGTGGTCGTTGGTATGCTCCTCTTGATGGTTGGATGCACCGCTGATCCAGCCGATGAAACAGGTCTGGAGATTGTACTAGCAAGCGAAGACCTACGTTTGCAAACGGTTTTTCCAGATGGGAGGTTGCTGTTCGACATTAGTTCCGAAGACAATCGATGGGATAATTATGAACCAGAATACGCTCTTCTGAGTTCTGGGACGTTGACTCCGCTAACCCTGCCCATTGATCCGGCGTGTTTAACGGGAGCAAGATATCTTCGGCCAAGCAGTTTGCCTGATGGTCGGCTCGGATTCATTAAGCAGTGTCGCAAATCACTGGAGGGGCTGCCTACGGATAGAGGGGAATTCTTGCTGGTCGCATTTGACCTCCAAACGGGCGATATGGAGCAAATTGTGGCAAAGCCATTGTACATTCAAGCAAGCATTGTCAACTATTCCTGGAATCCTGCGATGACCCAGGGTGTCGCCAGTACAGGCGACTTGATGGGAACGTTTTACTGGATTTTCCCCGATGGCCCTAAGCCTATTGACATGACTATTGGTGACGGAGCTCAAGCGTGGGTTCTTTCGGATGCAATAACTGAACTATACGATCCAGATCTGGCGTACGATGACTGGCCCAGGGTGGGACGTGCCAGCAGACCAACCTGGTCGCCCGATGGGAAAAGGATTGCCTTTTTCGCTTCACCTTCAGCGATGCGGCTTGACGGTCTTGCTCGCGCTGGCGTGCCATTCAATCTCTACCTGATGACGCCGACTGACTTCGAACCAAGGGTTGTCCTTGAGCGGATTTTCTACGAATTCGCTCTCGAATGGTCCCCAGACGGCGAATCGCTGCTGATTGATGGGTGTATGGGACCATTGCGCCGTTGCGGACTGTGGACCTACTCGGTGACAAGTGGCAAGTCCAACCTGATAGTCACTGGCGACAAATTCTTTGGATCTGACTGGTTATCCAACACCAAGATCATAACCAGCCGATGTCGAGATCCAGAGGAGCTAATCTGTAGCTCCTATGCGCTCATGCAGTACGACCTTTCGGAAATCGACTAAGGATGAACCGGCCGTCGGTTGCTCAGACCAAATCATAGGGATTGGGAGTTCAGACGTGATTGCACATACTGCTGCGAAAGTAGGAATGCTGAAGATGTGACTCATCAAATCGCGTTATCCTACCGCAACTCCCGCTTCAGGATCTTCCCCGTCGCCGTCATCGGCAGGCTCTCGCGGAACTCGATGATGCGTGGGTATTTGTAGCCCGCCATGCAGGACTGGCACCACTCGATCAGCATCCCTTCTTCGGCCGAGTGGCCGTCCTTCAGGATGACGTACGCCTTGATCTCCTCGCCGTGGCTGTCGTCGGGCACGCCGACGACGGCTACCAGACTGACCGCCGGGTGGGTCATCATCACTTCCTCGATCTCGCGCGGGTAGACGTTGAAGCCGCCACGGATGATCATATCCTTCACCCGGTCGGTGATATAGAGGAAGCCATCCTCGTCGAAGTTGCCCAGGTCGCCGCTGTGGAACCAGCCGTTACGCATGACGTCGGCCGTTTCCGCCGGGCGCTTGTAATAGCCCTTCATGATGTTGTGGCCCTTGATGACGATTTCGCCCATCTCGCCTTGCTCGACGTCGTTGTCTTGTGGGTCTACCACGCGAACCGAGACACCCCAGACTGGCAGACCGACGGAGCCGGGTTTGGCCGGGCGGTCCATGCGGTTGAACGTCGCCACCGGGCTGGTCTCCGACAGACCATACCCCTCCAGAATGTTGACGCTGAACTTCTCGTTGAAGGCCAACATGACCTCCACCGGCATGGCCGAACCGCCGGAGACAGCCAGCTTCAGGTTGGCGGCAATCTTGTCCAGGTCGAACTTTTCCAGATTGGGATGATTGAGCATCGCCCAGTACATCGTGGGCACGCCGGCGAAGATGGTCACGTTGTCCCGCTCCATGACGCTCAGTGCGGCGTCCGGGTCGAAGCGGGCCAGCAGGCTGATGGCGGACTTGTTGTAGAACCCCGCGTTCATCTGCACCGTCTGGCCGAAGGAGTGGAACAGGGGCAGCGTGACCAGATGAACATCTTGATCATCAGCCCGGTACATTGTGTCGGAGAGCCGGGCGTTGAGGACCATGTTGCTGTGGCTCAGCTCCGCGCCCTTGGGCCGGCCGGTCGTGCCGCTGGTGTAGAGGATGACGGCCGTATCGTCGCCGTTGGTCATCACTGTGTCGAACGCCGGCGACTGCGTGCCCATCATCATCCCCAGCGTGGTCGTGCCCTCGATGGGCGACGGGCCGGCAGGATCGGCGGTGATCATATAGAAATGCTCGCAGCTTTCGAGCTCCCCGAACCCTTCATAGCCGAACTGGCCCATCGGCAGCTCCGGCGTGCCCTGGAAGCAGAAGTATGCTTTGGCGTCGGAGTCCTGCAGATGGTAGGCGATTTCGCGCCCCTTCAGCAGGACGTTGAGCGGCACGACGACCGCCCCGGCCTTGAGGATGCCGTAGTAGACAATGGGGAAGTACGGCAAGTTGGGGCAGGTGAGAGCTACCTTGTCCCCCGGCTCAATGCCTGCGGCGACCAGTCCGTTGGCTACCTGGTTGGCGGCCGCGTTGACGGCCGCATACGGCAGCTTCATATCGTTGAAGATGATAGCTGTATTGCCCGGCGCTTCTCGGGCGCTGTCTTCCAAGAGTACGGCTAAATTGAGCATGAATGCCTCCTAAAGATGTGGGTGACGTGGGTGCCGATCAGTGCGCTTACTGGCGGCCGGTGAGGGCCAGCCATTCGGGGCGCAGCAGCCCGTATAGCAACATATCATGACGCTGTCCGTCGCGGTCCAGATGTTGTCGGAAGACGCCTTCACGGGTGAACCCCAACCCCTCGTAGAGCGCAATGGCCGGCTCATTATAGCCGAAGACGGTCAGGAAGACGCGGTAGAGATTCAGTTCCAGAAAAGCGAACTCCAGCGCCAGTTCCATCGCCTCGCGGCCGTAGCCGTGGCCGCGGTTGGCCGGGTCGCCGATGCCGATACTGATCGCCGTGTTGCCGTTCGACCACTGCACGCCGTCGAGTTCCAGAACGCCGATGAGCTGGTTGCCGTCGTTGGTGCGAATGCCGAACAGAAAGTTGTCATCGCCGGACTGCCCGCCCTCGATGCGTTGGGCCACCTGTTCCTCGCTCCACGGGTAAGCGGGATGGGCGATGAAGTCGCGCAGGAAGTCGGGGTTCGACCACCATGCGAACAGGTCCGAAACTTCGCTGCGGCCGATTCGTGTCAGCCGGATATGGTCGCCGCGTAACAGGTTGGATGATACCATTACTTTACCCTCCAAATGGCACAGTTGCCTCTCAAGCGAGGTCGAGGAAACCATGAGTATAGACACCTACCCCATTCACGACAATCATCGACAGCCTGCCGCCAACCAACCCATGCCACCGCGTGTGCTGTTGGGTGCCGGGCCTTCCAACGCCCACCCCAATGTGCTCCAGGCCCAGATGCAGCCAATCGTTGGCCATCTGGACCCGACGTTCATCGAGGTGATGGACGGCATCAAGGAAGGGCTGCGCTATGCGTGGCAGACGGAGAACGAGTTCGCCATCGCCATCAGCGGCACCGGCAGCGCGGCCATGGAGGCCAGCCTGGCCAATGTGGTCGAGCCGGGCGATGTGGTGCTGGTCGGCGTGAAGGGTTATTTCGGCCGCCGGCTGGTCGATATGGCCGGGCGGTACGGCGGCGATGTGCGCTGTCTGGAAACGACGTGGGGCCAGGCGTTTACGCTGGATGAGATTCGCGCCGGGCTGGAAGAACACCGTCCCGCCGTCCTGGCCCTCGTTCACGCCGAAACATCCACCGGCGTGCGCCAGCCGCTTGAAGGTGTTGCTGAATTGTGCCGCGAGCACGACTGCTTGCTGCTGGTCGACACGGTCACCAGTCTGGGCGGCGTGCCGCTGCTGCTGGACGAGTGGGGCATCGACGTCGCCTACAGTGGGTCGCAGAAATGTCTCAGCTGCCCGTCTGGTGTGGCGCCGCTGACGATAGGGCCGCGAGCATGGGAGAAGATGCAGCGTCGCTCGCAGCCGATTGCCAACTGGTACATGAATGCCGAGCTGCTCAATGTCTACTGGAGCGGCGAGAAGCGGGGGTACCACCACACCGCGCCGATGACGCTCTACTACGCCTTGCGCGAAGGGCTACGGCTGGTGGCGGCCGAAGGGCTGGCCGAACGCTGGGCGCGGCATCAGGCGACGGCCGACCTGTTCTGGGATGGGCTGGCCGAGATTGGGCTGGAATGTTACGTGCCGCGTGAGTTCCGGCTGCCCAGCCTGACGACAGTGCGCGTGCCGGATGGCGTCGACGCGGGGCAGGTCTCGCGTACGCTGCTGGCAGAGTACAACATCGAGATCGCCGGCGGGCTGGGCGATCTGGCGGGCAAGGTGTGGCGGGTGGGGCTGATGGGCTTCAACAGCCGCCGCGAGAATGTGGCCCTGCTGCTGAAGGCGCTAGAGGAGACGCTGGGGCGCTAGCAGCTAGAAACCCGGTTTCTGCCGCCCAAGAATAACCACCCCATGCAAACGGTCGAAACGCTAAAAGCTGACATGATGGCCCGACCGGGCACGACGGAAGAGACGCCGTTCGGCCCGGATGCGTTGGTCTACAAGGTGATGGGCAAGATGTACGCGCTAGTCAGTTGGACCGACGACCCGATCAGCATTTCGCTGAAGTGCGACCCCGATCAGGCGCTCTTCTTGCGCGATATGTATCCGGCCATCACCTATGCGCCCTACATGAGCAAGCGTCACTGGAATAATGTCACGCTCGATGGCTCAGTCGGTGACGCGGAGATTCGAAGCATGATCGATGATTCGTATGATCTGGTTGTGAAGAAGAATCTGACGAAGGCGCAGCGGGATGAGTTAGGTTTCGAGCAGTCGTGATCGTAGTCGCAATCGTTCCGGGAAAGTGACCTCATCCAGGGATAATGGACACATCTTCGTTTCCGCCATAATCGCGTCATACCGATGACCAGCCACCCCACCGACATCATCCGCCGGCGACGGGCGCGGGCCGCCCACGCCAACCGGCGCACTGCGCGCCTGCTGCGGCTCGGTGCCGGGCTGGTCCTCGCGAGCGGGCTGGCGGCCGTTCTCGCCCTCGCCCTCGCCACCGCCACCGGCAGCGCCGTCGCTCTCGCCTTCCTGCGCGACCTGCCCGACGCAGCCGCCCTGGCCGAGCTGCCTACCAAGACCCAACCGTCCCCCGCCAGCGGACGCATCATCGCTATCGACCCGCGCGACCCGGCCGGCAGTGCCGGGCCGCTCCTGCTCGACACCATCCACGACCCACGTCCGCCCGACTTCTGGGTAGCCTACGACGACCTGCCGCCCCTGTTGGTCAGCGCCACACTGGCGGTGGAAGACCCGGCGTACTGGACGGCCGCCCCGCCCCGGCTGGAGCAAGCCGTGGGCGACTGGCTGCGCGACGGCCGCACTGCCCAGCCTCTCTCCCCGCTCGTCACCTCGCTGGTGACCGCCGAACTGCGCGACGGCCGTCCACCGGCCGACGCCCGGTCGGCCGCCCAGGATTGGCTGCTCGGCTGGCATCTCAGCCGCACCACCCCCCGCGAAACGGTGGTCGAATGGCTGCTCAACACGCGCTACTATGGCCATCTGGCGTACGGTGTGGAAGCGGCGTCGCAGCTCTACTTCGCCAAGCCGGCCGCTGCGCTGTCGCTGGGCGAAGCGGCGCTGCTGGCTGGTATCGGTCGGGATCCGGCGGCCAACCCGTTCGACAACCCGGCCGCCGCCCGCCGCGCCCAGGCCGACGTGCTGGCGGCGATGATGCAGCAGCGGCGGGCGACCGCCAACGCCACCATCTACGCCCAGCAAACGCCGCTCCACCTGGCCCCGCCGCCCGGCAGCGACAGCCTCGCCCCGCACTTTGCTGCTCTGGTCCGGCGGGAGCTGGAATCGCGGCTGGGGCCGGAAGCGTTGCTGGCGGCCGATTTCACCGCCACGACGACGTTCGACCCGGCGGCACAGACCGCGCTGGAGACGCTCGACCCGGCGCTCTCCGGCGCGTGGGCAGCGCTGACGCTCGATCCGACCGGTGGCGCGGTGCTGGCGGCGGCCGGCGAACCCGGCCCCGCCCCCGGTCTCCCGACCACCACGCCTCGGCCGTCCGGCGCGCTGCTGCGGCCACTCGCCGCGCTCGCCGCGCTCAGCCAGGGCTATTCGGCCGCCAGCGGCTTACTCGACACAGCCGAAGCGTACGAAACGCTCGACCGGCCACTGCCGCCGGGCGAGACGACATTCGCCGGGCCGCTGCGGCTGCGGGAAGCGGCCGCCGGCGGCGCGACCGGCCCGGCGCTGCAGCTCATGCGCTGGGCCGGGCCAACCGCCCTGGCCCGAACCACGGCTGCGCTTGGCCTGCCGGCCGTCTTCCCCGCTCCCGGTGCGCTGGAAACGGCCGAGGGTGGCCCGGCGTCGCTGCTGTCGGTCGCCGGGGCGTTCGGGGCGCTGGCCAACGGCGGGGCGCTGGCGGGTACGCCCGGCGAGAACGCCGCCGCGCTGCCCCGCCCGACCACCCTGCGCGACGTCGTCGACGCCGGCGGCACGGTCCTCTACCGCAGCGAAGCGGTCGAACGGCCGATCATCACCGCTCCGCTGGCCTGGCTGCTCAACGACATCCTGGGCGACGGACCGCACCGGGACGAGAGCAGCAACGCTGTGGAGCTGGCCGCCGTCGCCGATGGCGGGCAATGGCGCATCGCCTACCGTCCGGAACAACTCCTCGCCTTGTGGACGGCCGTCGACGCCCCGCTGCCAGTCGACCTCGCGCCGCTGTTGGCGGGGGAGACGCCCGCCCTGTGGCCGCGCCCCACCGGGCTGGTGGAACGGGCCGTCTGCGACCTGTCCGGCCTGCTGCCGCCACGCTCCCCCAACGGCCGCTCCCTCTGCCCGACGGTGGATGAGTGGTTCATCCCCGGCGCCGAACCAACGACCGTCGACGACTGGCATCAGACGGTCGCCATTAACCGGGCCAACGGCCGTCTGGCGACCATCTTCACCCCGCCCCGGCTGGTGGAGGAGCGCGAGGTGCTGGTCCTGCCGCCGGACGCCCAGGCGTGGGCCGCCGCCACCGACCTGCCGCTGCCACCCGCCGAGCTGGACGGCATCGGCCGTCTGTTCACCCGCCGGGGGGACGCCGCCGCTGTCACCAGCCCCGTTCCGTTCGAGACGGTCGGCGGGACGGTGCGGCTGCTGGGAACAGCCGCCGGCGACCGATTCAGCGCCTACCGCGTGACCGTCTTCCCCGGTCTGCAGCCGACCGCCATGTCGCTGCTGCTCGAAAGCGAAACGCCGGTCGTCGACGGCGAGCTGGCCGCGTGGGATTCGACGGCCGTGCCCGACGGGCTGCACACGCTGCTCCTGTCGGTTATCCGCACGGACGGCACGCTGGTCGAGGTGGCGATTCCGGTGACGGTGGCGAATGGGGCGGCGGGACGGTAGGATAAGCTATTGCGATAGCGCTTCTTCACCCCAGTCCCTCGATCGGCATCCCGGAGGCCACGAGCCGGCGGTCGTGGTCCGGCATGCCAATGCCGTCTTCACGCTGGCGGCCGAAGACCGGATCGGCATCCGGGGGCCACGATTCGGCCGTCGCCCAGCTCCCTCTTCCCCCAGTTTACGCCAACGGCCGTCCTGTTGTACAATGACAGGGTGGCAGCTAACGTCCGCTGCCCGACAAGGAGAATCGATTATGAGCGCACACTGCCATTCAATCTACTGCATCCTGCCGCCTTACATCCTGCAAAACATCATTGAGCACGGCAACCAGGCCCAGCGCCAGCAGGCGCTGCGCAACATTGTCGCCGCCGAGGCGATGCGGCTGCAGCGCGAAGTGACCAGCGACGTCGGCCTGCCGCCGGGCGTGCTGGAAGCGCAGACGCCGGGGCTGACGCGCGTCATCTACACCGCCAACAACGGCGGCGAACTGCCCGGGGAGGAGATCCGCCGGGAGGGCCAGCCGCCAATTGCCGACGTGTCGGCCAACGAAGCGTACGACGGCGCGGGCGCCACCTACACGCTCTACCGCGACGTCTACGGTCGGGAATCGATCGACGGGCGCGGGCTGCGGCTCGACTCCACCGTCCACTTCCGCACAGGTTACGACAACGCCTTCTGGAACGGCCGCCAGATGGTCTACGGCGACGGCGACGAGGATTTGCCGGTCGACGACCGGCTGTTCAACCGCTTCACCATAGCCATCGACATCATCGGCCACGAGCTGACCCACGGCGTGACCCAGTTCACCGCCAATCTGGTCTACCAGAACCAGCCCGGTGCGCTGAATGAGTCGATGTCGGACGTGTTCGGCTCGCTGGTGAAGCAGCGGGAGAGCAACGAGGCGGTCACCGAAGCGGACTGGATCATCGGCGAGGGGCTGTTTACTGAACGGGTCAACGGCGTGGGCATTCGTTCCATGAGCGAACCGGGCACGGCGTTCGACGACCCGATCCTGGGCCGCGACCCCCAGCCGGGCCACATGCGTGACTTCGTCACCACGACGGCCGACAACGGCGGCGTCCACATCAACTCCGGCATTCCCAACAAGGCGTTCTACGTCACGTCCATGAACCTGGGCGGCTTTGCCTGGGAGAAGGCGGGGCGCATTTGGTACGCCACGTTGAACGAGAAGATGGGGCAGAACACCCAGTTTGCCGAAGCGGCGCTGATGACCTACCAGACCGCCGGCCAACTGTACGGGGCCAACAGCCTGGAGCAGAAAGCGGTCCGCGATGGCTGGGCGGAAGTGGGTATCGACATTGAGGAAGGGGGCGACACCGGCCCCGTCGACCCCGGCGAGCGCCCCGGCTGCGCCAGCACCGTCACCAGTCTGGTTCGCTCTGTGCTCAATATTGACTGACCATCCGTCGCCAACCGTATGTCTGTCCGGCGCGTGCCGGCAGGGAGGTCCGAATGCAAATCCGTTTTGAACGCAGCGGGGGGTTTGCGGGGCTCACGCTGTCGACCACCATCGATCCCAACGAGCTTCCACCCGAAGAGGCGCAAACCTTATTGGAAACGCTCGACGAATCCGGCATTTTGGCCCGGCCTAATGAAGAGGACGGCGGGTTGGAAGGCGCCCCCGACAGTGCCCCCGCGCCGATGGGCCATGTCGACGAAATGACCTACACCGTCACGGTCATCGTGTCGGGCTACGAGCACACCGTTTGCGTGGCTGAGTCTGAGTTGACGCCTGAGATGACGGAGCTGTTTCGTTGTCTAACCCAACTCTCGCGCCGCTCACCACGCTCCTGAACCACCACCCGGTTTGCCGCACGCAGCGGGCGTCTGCGGCCCGGTCCGGCTAGTCGCCGGTGGGTTGCGGCCGGGCGGCTGTCTGCCGGACAGCCCAGCGCTGGTCCGGGGCCAACGTCGTGTCGAGGCGCGGGTCGTGGCCGGCACTGGTCGCCGGTTCGCTGACCGGCACCACCGCCCGAGCATCCACACCTAGCGCCGCCAGCTCGGCCAACAGCACGCGGTACGCCTGACCGGGGTCCGGCTTAGTCGGCATCACAGCGCACGTCAGGTCTGCCCCGCGCATGGCCGCGACCGCCAGCCGGTTGAGCGTGGCTCCGGCGTGGGCGACGACATAGTAGCCCGCCGCCCGCAGCTCCGCCAACCCCGCCGGGATGCGCTCCGGGTGCAGGCTGGCGCAGGAGCGGCTGGGGGCAGGCACGACGCCCAGCCCAAGCCGGAGCGGTTGGGCGCAGCCGGCAATGTCGTCGGGGGTCAGCGGCACCGGCGCGTGCTCCAGCAGGTCGATACAGTCGGGGTTGGGCAAGATGGCCAGCCGCGCCCCCACCGGGCTGAGGTCGATATCGAGGTCGATGAGCAGCACGGGCCAGTTGCTGTGCAGCGCCACTGCTTCGGCCAGGTCAATCGCCCGCCCGGCAGCGCCCTCACCGTAGATGGTCACCACCCGCCCGGCGTCGGGCACGTCGTGGTGTTCCCGGCGAAAGACGGCGTCGATGACCGGCCCCAGCAGGTCGATTTCGTCTGGTTTGCGCAGCGCCTCGACTGCGCCCAGGGCGAATGTTTGTGCCCGCAGCGTCTGGTTGAGCGAGCCGGAGAGGAAGACGACGGGGATGGCGGCGGTGGCAGTGGCGGCCTTCAGACGGCGGCAAACCTCGAACCCGTCGATACCGGGCATCATCACGTCCAGCACGATCAGATCGGGGCGATGGGCCAGCGCGGCCTGCACCCCGGCGCGGCCGTCGGCGGCGTGGAGCACATCATGGCCGGCGCGGCGCAGCTGCCGTTCCAGCACGAAGCGCAGCGTCGCGTCGTCGTCGATCAGTAAGATTCGTCGGTTCGTCATAAGTAAGGCCTCAATAGGCAGCGGGGCCTCGGTTCAGGGGACAGACAGCGCTGCGAGTGGGTCGCAGCCGGGCAGAATGCCCATACTGCTAATCCTAGCCGAGGCAAGTTACGACCAACCTTAAGGGAATGATAACGGAATGTTAAAGCGTTGGAGCGGTGCGGGATCAGTCGCCCAGCATCTTGAGCGCCACCCGCCGCGACCCGCCGCCGCGACCCTGGTCGAACACCAACGTGAACCACAGCCGGGTCAGCCCGTCGAGCAAGACCGACTTCTCCGTCTCGCCGATATAGACCGGGCGCAGGCCGATATCACTGACGAGCTGGTCAACGATCGCCTGGGACGAGCCGCCCTCGCCGCAGTAGAACAGGTCGATGGTCTGCCCATCGAGCTCCGGCTCGGCGAAGTTCTCCCAGCCCAGCGTGTTGAAGGCGCGATAGAGACGGGCGTCGGGCGCGTGGCGGCGCAGCGCTTCCAGACTGTCCATCGTCACCTCGCCCACTTTGTTAGCGGCGTCGATGACGATCTTGTCCGCCAGCAGCGGCCCCAGCGCCGCGACCATCTCATCCATCGACCTGCCGGGAACGGAGAACAGGACTACCTCACCCAGCGCCGCGGCGTCTGCGGCGCTGGTGGCCCGCGCCGCGCCTGCCGTCTCGTTCAGCAGCGCGGCCACCTTGCCCGCCGCCGGATCGCGGACACCGTAGATAATGGTATGGCCCCGGGTCGCCCACCGTTTGCCGAGCGTGCTGCCGATATTACCAGCACCGATGATGGCGATATCCATGTGCTGCCTCCGTTGTGGTCTGCTGCGCCGCGCCCCACCAGAAGCCGGTCGCGACGGGTCAGTTGAACTGACCGGATCCTGCCACAATTTCGGCCGCCGGCAAAAAGGTTGCTTCTTCGATACTCATTCCGGTGCGCTCAAGGAACGCCCGCACCAGATGATAACCGACCGCGTAGCCGCCGAACGCGGGCATACCGCCCAGCGGGGCGAAGCCGCTCTGCGCCGCCACTGCGTCACCAAACATATAGCTGCGGATGGTGTCGAAGCCGGTCTGGTCCAGACCCTCGCCAATCAGCCGGCGGGCGGCTGCCAGGTCATCGCCGGCCACGCCGGTCACATACGAACCGACGATCTCCTCGCCGTACCGTGCGGCGGCGAACGCTTCGGCCGTCCCTTCCAGCACTACATAGTCGGCCACGCTCATCTGCGGGCCGAACGGATGGGCGCTGAGGCGCACCAGATGGTGCAGTTCGTGGGCCACCAGACCGGGCAACCGCCGCAGATTGTCGGGGTTGGGCGACCAGAATTGGGCTACGATTCTCGGTTTGAACCAGTCGGTTGCGCCGGTGTAACCGTCCTGCAGCGGGTCGCTGTGGGCCGGTTCGCCCAGCACCAGCCAGCCGATAACATGATCGAACGGAATGCGTTCCTGCCAAGGGGCAAAGCGGTCAAACGCGTCTTCCAACGCAGCCGCACCTCGCTGCCACGCCTCCGCCGCCTCCATGCTGTCCAGCAGCGTCGCCATCTCGGCCGTCTGATCGGGCAGCAGCCAACTCCAGGTCCGCGCCCCGGCCAGCTCGTCTGCCGAACCCGCGCCGTTCGGCCCGGTCATCATCGCCATCATCTGCTGCCACGGCGCGACCAGTTCGGTCACATACCGGTCCGTTCGCCGCCGGGCGTCCGGCTCGGCAATCAGGTCGCGGTAGAATTGATTGGTCGGAATCCAGGTCGTTTTCACTTTGGGTTGCTCCTGTTCCGTGACGGCGGGGCTGCGCCCTGCTCGCCGTTACGCATCGAGATTAGCCACGTAGACCAGGATGGCGTCGCGCAGGAACTCCGGCAGGGCCGGGTGCAGGGCGGTGAAGGTGGCCCGGAAGCGGGGGTCGTCGACGTACATCTGGCCCAGTCCCGCCAGCACCTCTGCGCCGGGGTCGTAGAAGTGGGCCAGGTGGGCGTGCCACGCGGCGACCGTCGCCTGCGCTTCCGGCCCGGCAGGGTCGCCCCCGACGAGAGGCACAAACGCCTGGTAGACCGCATCCCCCTCTTCCTTGAGCCGGGCCTTGTCGGCGGCTGTCATCGTCCGCCAGCGCCGGGCCGACTCCTGCACCAGCGTGTTGTCATAGCCGTACTGCGCCACTGCGTCCTCCGTCCACTCGCGCTCCTGCTCGTTGTCAAAGCCGCCAAACAAAGTTTCTGCGTCCATCGGTTGGTCTCCTTCCAGTTGGTTCAGGGTGGTGTCAATCGTCTCCATGAGAGCGTGCAGCCGCTTCACCCGCCCGCCCAGTGCCCGCTTATGGGCCAGCAGCGCCACCCGCACGTCGAACTCCGGCGCGTCGAGCAGCGCCCTGATCTCATCGAGGCTGAGGCCCAGCTCCCGGTAGAACAGGATTTGCTGCAGCCGCAGGGCGGCCGTTTCGTCGTAGTACCGGTAACCGTTGTCGCCGATGGTGGTCGGCGGCAGCAGGCCGATGTCGTCGTAATGGTGCAGCGTGCGCGGCGTGATGCCCGCCAGCTGCGCCAGTTGTTTCACGGTATAGGTCATCTCCCACGCTCCATGCCACCTATCATAAACTATGACGTTACGTGAATGTCAAGGGCAATCTGGCTGCGGCCGTCGCCTATAGATTCGCCGTGGAATGACGTCACACAGCGAACGAGAACGGGAGATGAGCCGCACCCGGAGCGATCCGCAAGGTGGCTCATTGCCCCTCATTGAATGGGTCAGGTCAACCTGATTCATCAGGTTTGCTAGCTAGCTGTCCGGTTTCAACCGGCAGCATTGAGTAGGCGATTGCCCTGGGCAATCTGGCAGCGGTCGTTTCCAGTCGCTATAATGCCCCACCCACCGGGCCGGGCTGTCCGGTCGAGGGTGCACAATCTGGAGGTTCTACGCATGAATGACAACCCACCCACGGGCGCGGCAGTGCCCGCTGAACTAATCGGCCGCAATTATCTGTTCGGCCTGCAAGAAACGTTCGAGCAGGTCAACGGGGTCTATCTCGACAAAGGCACGTCGCTGCTGGAGACGTTGGCCGGGGTGACGGCGGCGCAGGCGTCGCAGCAGCCGTCGCCGCGCTGCGCCACGCTGGCGGGCCACGTCTTCCACCTCGTCGTCTATCTCGACGTCATCGAGCAGTTCATGATGGGCACGTTGACGGAGGAGGTGGACTGGGAGGCGACGTGGCGGGTGACGACGGTCGACGAGGTGGCATGGGACGAGCTGCAAGGCAGCGTCCGTACTGCCTATGAGCGGCTGCGGGCGACCATCGCGGGCTTCGACACGTGGGACGAGCGCCAACTGGGCGGGGCGATGGGCATCATCGCCCACACGGCGTACCATCTGGGCGAAATCCGGCAGATGCTCTGCCATCTGGAGCAGCCATGACCGACCGATACGCCGGCAAATCGTCGGTCGACGACATTCGCCGCCGCTTCGATGGCGACGTGGAACGGTTCAGCAATTTGGACACGGGCCAGGTGGCCACAATTGACGCGCCGCTGGCGATGGAGCTGATTACCCAGGCGGCCGTCAGCGCCACGCCGGCCATCCGGCGGGTGCTGGACGTGGGCTGCGGGGCGGGCAACAACACACTGAAGCTGCTGGCGGCCGTTCCGGGTGGCTTCGCCTGCGATCTGCTCGACCTGAGCGGCCCGATGCTGGCCCGGGCGGAGGAGCGGGTTAGCGCCGCCACGCCCCATCCGGTGCGCACCATCCAGGCCGACTTTCGCACGGCCCCGCTGGACGATGGGTCGTATGATGTCATTCTGGCGGCGGCCGTTCTCCACCACCTGCGCGACGATGCGGACTGGGAGCGAGCGTTCGGCCGGCTGTATGCGCTGCTGCGTCCCGGCGGCACGGTGTGGATCACCGATCTGGTGACGCAGGCGATTCCGGCGGTGGACGGGATGATGCAGGCCCGCTACGCTGCCTATCTGGAGTCGGTCGGCGGCCCGGCCTACCGCGACACGGTGTTGGGCTATATTGCGGAGGAAGATTCGCCGCGCCCGGTGACGGAGCAGCTCGATCTGCTGCGACGGGTGGGGTTCGATCAGATTGATTTGCTGCACAAGAACGGGCCGTTTGCGGCGTTTGGGGCGAAGAAGCGCGGCAGCAGGAGCGAGTTCGCCGGGTCGTGATCGTGATCGCTTTCGTGATTGATCTGAACAATGTCGACAATGGAGGGTGGAATGGCCACGCGAATTGAGCTTACATCAGAAGGGCTGGAATTGTCCCGTTTCGTCGTCGGCGTCTGGCGGCTGGCGGAGTGGCCGCTGCGGGGCGAAGATCTGCGGCAGTTTATCCACGCCGCGCTCGATCTCGGCCTGACCAGCTTTGACCACGCCGACATTTATGGCGACTACAGCTGCGAAGCGATCTTTGGGCAGGCGCTGGCCGCCGAACCGGGCTTGCGGGGCCGGCTGGAGCTGGTGACCAAGTGCGACATCAAGCTGCTGTCCGGCCAGCGCCCGGAGCATGTCGTCAAGCATTACGACACCAGCCGCGACCATATCATTACATCGGCCGAAAGCAGTCTGCGCCTGCTGCAAACCGACTATTTGGACGTCCTGCTGCTCCACCGGCCCGATCCGCTGATGGACGCCGACGAAGTAGCTGCGGCGTTTGTCGCCTTGCGCGCGTCGGGCAAGGTGCGTCACTTCGGGGTTTCCAACTTCACCCCGGCGCAGTTCGATTTGCTGGCCTCGCGGATGCCGTTTCCGCTGGCGACCAACCAGATTGAGCTGTCACCGCTCCACCTGCTGCCGCTTCACGACGGCACACTGGATCATTTGCAGCGGCTGCGTGTCGCGCCGATGGCGTGGTCGCCATTGGGCGGCGGCCGTCTGTTTATGGGCGATGATGACCAGGCGCGGCGCGTTCGGGCGGCGCTGGTTCTGGTGGGGGATGAATTGGGTGGAGCGTCGCTGGATCAGGTGGCGCTGGCGTGGCTGCTGCGCCATCCGGCCCGTGTGCTGCCGGTGTTAGGCACAGGCAAGGTGGAGCGGCTGGCAGCGGCGGTGGCTGCGGAGTCGCTGCCCATGACCCGCCAGCACTGGTTCACCATCTGGCAGGCGTCGGCCGGGCAAGAGGTGCCTTAGCGAGCGTGGTTAGGTCGACGATGCCATATCATTCGCCGGCCGGCGCGACCGGTTCCGGCGAGGAAGGAACGGCGGCGACCGGCTGCAGCGACAGCCGGGCCAGCAAAACCAGAGCCGCCACCATCACCACAAGCGAGATAACCTGCACAATGCGAATGCCGCCGTCGGTCATCCAGGCGTTGTCGCGGAACGCTTCCACAAAGAGACGGCCGCCCGCATAGACGGCCGTTGTTAGCAGGAACGGCCGTCCGTCGATAATGGCCACTTCGCCCGCCGCCCGCGGACGCGAGGCCACCCACCAGCCCACCAGCGCGACCACGCCCACCGCCATCTCATAAAGCTGCACTGGATGGCGGCGCACGCCGTACTGGGTGATGCCCCAGGGCATACTCGTCAGCGTGCCGAAGCCGGGGCCGCCCAGAAAATCGGCCAGACTGACGGTCATCAACCAGACGACAAGGCCGGGGGCCATCACATCGAGCGACGGCCAGAGCGGCAGACCGCGCCAGCGGCCGTAGAAGAAAGCCGCCGCCGCGCCGATGATGACGCCGCCGGCGGCGTTGTAGCCGCTGTTGAGCGGCCAGACGATGCCCAGCAGATTGTCGTCAAACGACGACCAGTGGAGCATGACAAAGGTCAGCCGCGCTCCGATGAAGCCGCCCAGCAGCAGGACGCCTGCCAGCGCATAATACCGCTCCGGGTCGCGCCCCAATCGCCGCGCCGCCCGGTCGACGACGAACAGCGCCAGCCAGGAGCCGATGATATACGTCAGCGGGCCGGTTGGCAGACCAATGGGGCCAAGATTGAGGTAGGGCAGCATGGCGAGGAATCAGGAGTCGAGTAGGTCTTCGATACGGTCTTCGAGCACCGCCTGGCTAATGGTGCCGATCAGCACCTCGCGCACCACACCGTTCTTGTCAATGAAAAGCGTCGTGGGCAGATTGAGCACGCCGTACAGATTGTTGACGCGCATATCCTGGTCGATCAGCAGGTCATAGCTCAGGCCGTTGCGCTCGGCGAACGCGGCGATCGTTTCCGGCGACTCAGCCTGGTTGACGCTGAGCACGCCCACGCGGCCATCGTACTTCTCGCTGACGCGCTGGAAGTAGGGCATCTCTACCCGGCAGGGCGGGCACCAGGTGGCCCAGAAGTTGACCACCACCGGCTGGCCGCCGTTTTGGGTGAAGTCGCGCAGCGTAATCGCTTCGCCGTCCAGCGTGTTGAGCGTAAAGTCGGGAGCCAGGTTGCCGACGAACGGCGCTTCGATAACAGGGTAGAACCCTTGCGACGGGTTGGGGTCGCGGGAGACCACGATCCAGCCGATGCCCATCAGGGATGTGATGGCGATGACCGCCAGCCATTCGAGCCGTTCGCGATTCATGTGCTAGCTCCTGATCGTATTTCAGCCCCATATCGGCCAGAGAAATGGTCACAGGTCGCAGGACTCTGACCCTCGAAGACGGGTATGCCGGTCAGGTCGTAGGCCATGGCGCCGTCGATGCGGACGGGCACCATTTCGCCCAGCGGCAGTTCGCCGGGGACGATGACCATAGCCGTCGATTTCCGGCGCATCGCGGTAGGTGCGGCCGATGCTGACGCCGTCGCCATGACCCTTCCACCAAAATGGGCAACGTTCGCCCCACCGAGCGCCTGGTTTCTGGCCAGTGAGATGGCTGCTGCAACGCCATCAGTTCTTCCTGCCGCGCCTGCTTGACGCTTCCTGCACCTGCCAGGAGACGGTCGCCGATGGGGTGGACGCTTCGTAGGAGTAGGTAAACGCGCCCACGCGGTCAAACTGCAAATCGCTGCACGAACTGCTTCAGCCCGTCAAATTCTTCATCCGTTTCGCCGGGATAGCCGACGATGAAGGTGGTGCGGATGGCGATGTCGGGCATGGCGGTGCGCAATTTTTCCACCGTTCTGTAGACCCAGTCGATGTTGGCCGGGCGGCGCATCCGTTTGAGCGTTTCGCGGTGGCCGTGCTGCAGGGGAATATCCAGGTAGGGCACGATTTGCGGCGTGGTGGCCATCGTCTCGATGAGTTCGTCGGTGACGTAGCCGGGATAGGCATACATGATGCGAATCCAGGGGATGTCGGGCGCGGCCTGCGGTGATTCTGTCGCAGCAGCTGGCTCAAGCCATTTTTCAGGCCGATGATCGTGGCCGTAGTCGGTGGTGTCCTGGGCGATGAGGATCAGTTCCTGGATGCCGGCCTCTTGCAGACGCACGGCTTCGGCGACGATGGTTTCCAGCGGGCGGCTGACGTGGGTGCCTTTGATTTGGGGGATGGCGCAGAAGGCACACGGCCGGCGACAGCCATCGGCGATTTTGAGATAGGCGCTGGGCCCTTGAACGGCCGTTCGCAAGACCCCTCGCTCATCCGTGCCCACCGTCTTCGCCTCTTCGGGCAGGTGGTAGAGCGGTTCTCGGATGTTTGCGGCGGCGCAGCTTGCGCACGAAACGGCACAATGTCCATCCAGCGGCGTGTGCCGATGACGCCATCGATGCCCGGGCACCCACTCCACGACTTCATCGCCGTAACGCTGGGCCATGCAGCCAGCGGCAATGAGCAGTTGGTTGGGCTGCTTGAGCTGCGGCCAATTCTCTGCAGCGCGCCAATCGACTCTTGCCGGGCGCTTCAATGAAGCCGCAGGTGTTGACAATGAGGACGCTGGCATCGTCGGGATCCTCGACACCGCCAAAACCCGGCCTTCTGGAGCAGACCGGCCATGCTTTCGGAGTCAACCGTATTTTTGCTGCAGCCGAGGCTGAGGAGATAGAACTGTTTCTTCTGTTTTTGTTTACTCATCGTCTACTGTGTCGTTTGCCAGATTTCTTCGTACCGTTCGCCCCGACCACCCAGACGACCGAGCGGCACGTCGTTGATGGTGGCGAAGACGCCGGTAGCGTTGCCGGTGACCAGGCGCGCCTCATTCTGGGCGGTCCATTCCAGCACATCGTTGGCTTTGGCAATGCCGCTGTAGACGACTTCACCGTCGATCGTGACTTCCAGCCACGTACGTTCCAAAATATCAAGGTTCAGCAAAATCTCGTCCATCGTCGCCGGCAGCGGCGGCCGCGTGGGCGTGACGGTGGGTGCGGCGGACGGGTTGTTACGGCTGGTGGAGATGATCGGGCTGTCCCCGCCGAACGCCGCGCCGGATGTTTCGCCGTCGCCCTCTTCGGCCAGAATCGGCTCCGGGCTGGGCGTTGGCGTGGCGTTGGTCACGTCGTTGACAATGTCGCGTACGGCCGCTCCGATTTCCACAGCAGCGTTATCGTTCGATCCACTGCCAAACAGCAGCGGCACAAATCGGTTGGCTACCAGCGCCAGCGCCACCAGCAGCGCCACGATGATGACCAGCTGCAAGATGCCGCTGGACCCACCACTCGTCCAGCCGCTGCGTGCCTCGACCTCCATATTGACCGGGTCGAAGAACGGCTGGTCCTCTCGAATCGGCATCGGGTTGTCGGGGGTAATCGGCATTTCCGGGGAGGCGCTTTGAGGCCGGGGGCGTCCCAGCCCGGCTTCGTAGCGGGCTAGCAGCGGTTCCGGGTCCAGCCCCAGATAGCGAGCGTAGTTGCGCAAAAAACCGCGCACATGCACCGGCGTGGGCAAGGCGTCGTAATCGCCTTCCTCCAGCGCCTGCAAATAACGCGGATTGATGCGTATGGCGGCCTGTACTTCTTCGAGTGTCAGGCCTTTGTTCTCTCGCGCTTCGCGCAAGATTTGTCCGATTTCGTCCATACGGCCTCGCTAGACGAGACGGATGGGAATGGCGCGCACCGCCATCAACTAGGCGACCGTTTCGTCTTCGTACTCGTCGTATTCGTCGAAGTCTTCGTCTGCGTCTTCGCCTTCCGCATCCATGTCGGCGTCTTCTTCCGCCTCATCAGCCTCAAGCGAAGCATCGGCATAGGTAAAGTCGCCCTCGTCGGCTGCCAAAGCCGCGCCCAGGTCGCCCTCTTCCAGCGCCTCGGCGGCAATGACCATCGCCGCTTGCTCTTCTTCAAACTCCTGGTAGGTGCCACCTTCCGGATTGACCACGACGGTCATCTCAGGCTGGTGTTCGCCGCTCAGACGGACGACCACCTTGTGGGCCCCCAGCTGGCGAAGCGGTTCATTACCGACCTTGCGGCGGTCGATCTCGGTGCCCAGGAGCTCGTTGAGATCGTCGGCAATCTGCGACGTGGTAATGGAGCCGTACAGCTTGCCGGAGTCGCCGGCGCGGGCCTCGAAGGTCAGCGTCACTTCGACGATGCGCTCAGCCAGCTTTTCGTGTTCGGCACGCAGTTCTTCGCGCCGGGTATCGGCCTGCTTGCGCCAGGCCTCGGCCTTCTTCATCTCATTCGGCGTCGCTTTGACTGCCAGCCCTTGGGGCAACAAATAGTTACGACCGTAGCCGTCGGCAACCGTGAATACTTCGCCGGCATAACCGAGCGTATCGACATCCTTCTTCAACAGCACTTTCATTAGCAGCTTCTCCTCAAAATCATCTCCCGTCAGGTTGCCTTAATTCTACCAAAATGTACCGGAATCAACCCGCGAGGCGCTAGTTTGCAAGGTGACATTGCCTACATCTGTGGGCAATCGTCTATAGTAGCAAAGCTGAGGCCCTTTGCCAAAGGCAATTACGGGTTGCTCAGGAACTGGACAGGTACGCAGCACGCTCTGGCGCGGATGGGCCGTAGGCCGGCGGCGGGCGCGTTACGCTGTCCCACTTGCGTCACTTCCCATGCTACAATCGGTATCATGCTGACAATCATCTACATCGCTTTGCTCGCTGTAGGGGTGGTCGTTGTGGGAGCCATGCTGATCGCCCGGCGCCGCCAGTTTATTCCCGGTCACCAGGCAATGCCGCCCGGGGAGAATTTGCTCACGAACCTGCTGCCGCTGTCGTTGGGCGTGGGTCTGGTGGTGTTTGGCGCGGCTGGTCTGCTGCTGTCGCCGGTCATCGATCGGGGCGAGGGGCTCAGTGTCGTCGCAGCGTTGGCGTTGGGGTTGCTGGCAGCGTTCCTGACGCAGGTGGCGCTCTACGCCTGGGCTGTCCGCACCATGCCCCAGCCGGCGGCAGTCACCGAGCCGCGCGCCGGGCAAGAGGCGCGGGTGGTGATCGACATTCCTGCCCACGGCGTCGGGCAGATCGTTTATGAAACGGCTACCGGTCCGATGACAATCGGCGCCAGCTCAGCGGCGGGCGAAGCGATTGCTGCCGGCCAGCTGGTGACGATCATCCGCAGCGCCGACCGCGTGGCGATGGTCAGCCGGGCCGGATCGACAACTGCGAACACAGGCTGATCGCCAGCAGCTACCAGGGCAACGGCGTCCATCATTAAGAAGACCTTGTCCAAGTCTCCGGACGCTAGCCCCCACCCCTTATCTCCGCTATAATCCCTTTAACATTCATCTATATGATACCTTCGGGGCAGGGCGTAATTCCCGACCGGCGGTGAGGGCGAGCGCCGCCCAAGCCCGCGACCCGGCGCGCAAGCGACGGTGGACCCGGTGTAAGTCCGGGGCCGACAGTTATAGTCTGGATAATAGAAGGTAAGGCCGTTGTGCCTGCGCTGTCTTGTTTGCCATGGAAGCCCCACCTTTGCGTGGGGCCTTTTGTTGGCATCAGGACGGCCGTCCGGCAGCATCAGGACGACCTGCGCCCGCCTCCTCCCCTGCCCCGACAACTGATATGCAAACAAGCACGCCGACATTCAGCCAGCGGCTGAGCGCCATTCCGAACTGGGTGACCCTCCTGGTCTCTTTCGGTTTGCTGCTGCTCGTCTGGCAGCTCGTGGTCATGGTGGGAGATTACCCGCCGTTCATTTTGCCAGGGCCGGCTGATGTAGCAGAGGCGTTCGTTGGGCTGATGGCCGACGGCCGCCTGCCACGCCACAGCGCGGTCACGATCAGCGAAGTGATCCCCGGCCTGCTGTTTGGTGTGGCGGTGGCTCTGCCGCTGGGCTACCTGCTGACCAAGTCCCCGCTGGCCGAACGACTCATCTCCCCCTACCTCGTTGCCTCGCAAGCGATCCCTATCATCGCTATCGCCCCGCTGCTGACCATCTGGATATCGTCGTGGTACTGGTCGCGGGTGCTGGTGGCGGTGCTGGTCGTCTTCTTTCCGATTCTCATCAGCATCATCGCCGGGCTGCGCTCTGTGCCGCCGGAGCTGTATGACCTGATGAACTCGCTGCGGGCCACGCGGTGGCAAATCTTCACCAAGCTGGAGGTGCCCTCCGCGCTGCCGACGGTGCTGGCCGGGTTGAAGGTCGGGGCCACGCTGGCTGTCATCGGCGCGCTGGTGGGTGAGTTTGTACAGCCAAAGACGCAGGGGCTGGGGTTCCTGCTGGTGACCGCCCGCTACCAGTTCAAGACAGACGAAGTGTTCGTCATCTTGTTTACGCTGGCGGCCATTGCCCTGTCGTTGTATGGGCTGGTGGTGCTGCTGGAGAAGCGGCTGCTGGCGTGGCGTGACGTGGGGAATGGGCGCAGCTGATGCTTCGCATTCCTGTGTGGGCGGGGTGCAGTCACCCACCGTCTGGCCAACCTATCGCTTCTTGCCTTGCTTGAACAAACTGACGGCTTTCTCAATTCGTCTCTGGCGCGTCTCTTCTGCCTTGGCCCCGTTGATCTGGTCACAGTGGTAGCGCTGCAGACTGTTGGAGAGCGAATCAAAGAACGCCCAAGTGTCTGACTCCTCCAACGCCTTTCGCAAGTCGTCCGGCATCTCCACTTCGCGCGGGGTCGTGGCCACGGCCAGCTCCACATGAACCTTGTCCCCACCTTTCAGACCGGATTGTTGACGATGGTCAGCACTGAAGCTCAACATCGTCCGACCGTCCATGACGCCGGGCGTAACCTGGTACGCATACCCGTTGACGCGCACCATCAGGGACGGACGTTTGCCTGCGTTCAGTTCCTCCATCACCTCATCGGGAACTACGATGCCGGTATTGTTGCCAAATGCAGTTAGCGTTGTATTGAATGACGCCCATTTTGTATCGTCGCTCATCGTGTCACCTTTGCTCACTCTCCTGTTTGCTCGATCGTCAGAAACTCACCTTCGGCTGTCTCCAGCCGCTCGCCCGTGGCCGGGTCATAGAGACCCACGCGCAGCCGCCACGGGCCGCCCGTCTCCGGCAGCATCAGCACATGGGGATCGATGATGTATTCGCCGGGCAGCCAGCCGGTGGACGGCCGCTCCCACGCTCCCGGCACGCCGTCCGACTGGGCCACAATCGTACCGGTCTCGTCCACGACCTGGTCGTCCACGACATGGACGAAAACGTGATAGCCTGTCTCCGGCGTCTGCTCCACCCGCCAGACCAGTGACAGAGTGCAGGGACCGATTGTATCAGGCGGCGTCAGACAGAGCGGGTCGACCGACGTCTCGTCGGCGAGCACCCCGACCAGTGTGGCCACGGCATCCCCGTCCGGCAGATGGAACGCGCCGTCATCGACCGCCACGCTTAAGGGCGGCTCCTCGAAGAGCCGCTCCGGGGCCACAACCGCCAGCGTCCCCAACGAGAGATCATCGCCCAACTCAAATCGATACGCGCCACCGGGCAGGTCGGCGGGCAGGGTGAGCAGCTGCTGGCTGCGGAACTGCTGGCCGGCCGCCCACGCCTCGCGCGGGAAGTCGGCGCGGGCGACGGGCAGCGTCCAGTCGACGGCCGTCGCGCCGTCCTCACTGACCAGACGCAGCAGCAGCTCCGTCGCGGGTGTCTGGCCCGGCTGCCCCAGGAAGAGCGTCAGCAGCAGCGCTTCGCCCGGCGCGGCCGTTTCCCGGTCCTGGTTGTAGCCTGCCAGATGCCAATCGTAGGCAGGCAGATCGGCCGCCAGCGGAAACTGCGGCGTGAAGACAACCACCTCGGCCGGGTTGACGACCGTCATCTGGCCCACTGTTGCTTCCGGGCCAACGACAGCGCCGGTGGCCAGGTCAACGAACGTCAGCGGCTGGAGGGTTTCCTTGTCGAAGGCGATAACGATGATGTCGTAGACGCCGGGCGGTGTGCCGGGCAGCACAGTCACCTCGCGGCTGTCCCAGCCCCATTCGCCCGCCGCCCATTGGCGCGTCGGCGGAGCGTCTTCGTAAATGCGCGGCCGCTCCGTGCCCCTGTCGCTCCAGACCAGCCCGTCCGGCCCGACTAGCCAGACGTTCGACTGGTAGTCGACCGCCGGCGGGGAGACGGCCGTCCACGCCATGTCGATCTCGAAGAACGATCCGGCGGCCACTTGTTCCCGGTCCAGGGTGAAGCCATTCAGCCGCCAGTCGGCCGCTTGCAGGCTGGTTGACTGGGCTACCGGGGGTTGGGAGGGGCTGGCGGCGGCGTTGGCTTGCCGGTCGGCCACGACCAGCTTCACGCCCAACATACCCGCGCCGACCAGCGCCAGCGCGGCCAGTTCCCAGCGCCACAGGTGCAGCGCGGGCGGCGTGATCGGTGCGCCGCGCGACCGCCGCCAGAGCCAGCCCATCACACCTACTGTTGCCAGCAATGCCAGTAGGCTGGCGACCGTCAGCGCCCAACGCAATGGCGTCGCCTGCCACTCGACCGTGATCGTATGCTGACCGGGGGGCACGGACAGCGTGATCAACCCGCTCGGCTCCTCTGGAGTGATGGTTGCGGGCACACCGTCGACGACCGCTTCCCAGCCTGGAAAGTCGAAGGACAGGTAGCGCAGTGTGAATGGTTCCGGCGTGTCCAGCGTCAACGTGCCTTCGTTGCGGCCGTAGGTGACGCCGGCGACCGTCGCGCCGGCGGGCAGGCTGGTCAGATCAAACCGCTGCGGTGTGGTTCCGGCCAAATAGTCCGCTTCCAGAGGGGAGCCGGACGGCCGTTCCTCGACCGTACGCGGGAAGTAGCTGCCCTCCGGGTCCACGCCGACCAGCCCGGTGTCGCGTTCGTAGCGGTGGACGTCGTTGATGGTTGGGAAGCCGTCCTCGCGGCACATGCGCGGATAGAGGTTGGGCAGCGTTTCCAGCAGCAGCAGCCCGGCAGCCAGCGGCACCAGCAGCACCAGCCAGCGGGAGGGGCCGGGCGAAGCGGTTGTGGTTGTCGCCCGGTCGAAAAGCGGGTGGGCAAACGGCACACCCGCGAGGAAGGCGACCGGCAGCGCCGCCCGGCCAACGAAGCGCCAGGGGAACTGCACGAACTCGATGAGCGGCAGGTTGTCCCACGCGGCCCACGAAGCGGGTAGGGCCATCAGGAGGAACGCCACGGCCCCCGCTGCCATCAGCCAGATGTGGGCGCGGCGTTCGCGGATGGCGGTGCTGTCGCCGCGAATCCAGGCGAGGCCGGAGAGGCCAATCAACGCCAGCACCGTGGGGATCCAGCCGAGCCGGAACAGCAGCGGCGGGTTGACCAGGTTGGGGTCTTCCGGCGCAACCGGGGCCAGAATTTCGCCCAGCGAGGCGAAGTTGAGCCGCCAGTCGTTGTTGCGTGTCGTGGTCGACTGTTCCAGCGTGACCTGATCCATCTCCAGCAGCGCCCCGCCGGTGTAGAAGAACGCCAGCCCCAGCCCCAGCGCAAAGAGCAGGACCAGTCTCCCGGCCAACTGGCGGACGGGCAGGTCCGCCCGGTAGAGGATGGCGATGGCGATCAGATAGACGAGCAGAGTGGGCACGAAGATGAGCGTGGAGATGTTGTGGCTGAGCGACAGCAGCGCCAGGCCGCCTACCGCGCCGGCAAAGCTGGCCAGGGAGCCGGAGAGCAGCCAGCGACGGCCGATCCACAGCAGGAACGGGAACAGCGGCAGCGCCAGCGACTCCGGCGAATTGCCGCGAATGAGGGCGTCGACGAGCACATAGGGCGCGGCCATGTAGGCGACGGCCGCCACAACGCCGGCCCGCTCACCAAACAGGTCGCGCACCCAGAGGAACATGAACACGCCAGCGGCCAGGATGGTCAGAGCGTAGAACAGGTTGGTGGCAGCAGGCAGCGGCAGGCCGAGCTGGTGCAGCAGGAAAGGCAGGTAGAGCGGCGGCGCCTCGCGGAAGATAAAGAACGGATAGCCGTAACCAAACGCCAGATCAGGCAGCCAGCGCGTGAAGGTGATGCCGTTATCCCAGGCAAAGTTCATCGCCGCAATGCGATGGTAGTGCAGATGGCCGTCGTGGGTGCAGGGAACGTTCAGCCAGCGCAGCAGCGGCGTAATCAGCGGCAGGCCGAGCAGGATGGTGATCAGCAGCCAGACGGCGGTGGAAAGGGGCCGGCGCGCGGCCGGTTGCGGGTCAACAGCGGTCACAGCCCGCAAGTATCATGCAACGGGCGCTGCTGCGCAACGGGTGCTCATGTTGGGGGAGGGGGCTTGGGGCTGGGGCCTGGGGGAAGAGTCGCTATCGCTATCGTAATCGTCCTTCCTCTTGACCCTGTCCACTTAACCTGGACAGGGTTACCCAATTCTTCTCTGGTACAATCCATCGTCATGCCCATCGATCAATCCACTGTAGACGCCGTGGTCGACGCTGTGAAGCAGTCGCGCAAATATGGCGACACGTCTGAGGTCACCATTCGCCAGCTGGCAGAGGAAGCGGTGGCCCAGCACAGGAAGAGCAAGGCGGCCGAAAAAGCGGTGCGCAAGCGACTGCACAGCATTATGGCTCCCTATCTCGGCGACCCCAACTACGAGACGGCCGCCCGCCGCCTCGACGAGGTGTTCGCCACCGGCGACCGGACGCTCATCGACGCCACCTGCTACGACATCCAGTACGCCCATCTCTCCACCCGCGAGCGCCAGCCGCTGCTCGACACGTTCTACCGCGACATCTTCGCCATTACCGGACCGCCGCGCCACCTGCTCGACCTGGGCTGCGGGCTGAATCCGCTGGCGTTCCCGTGGATGGATCTGCCCGCGTCGCCCCCCACTGAGTTCCTGGCCTATGACATCCATGAGCCGCGCATCGACTTCATCAACCATTACTTCGCGCTGGAGGGGCTGGAGCCGCTGGCCCGGGTGCAGGATATTGCTTTGGAGCCGCCCACCGAGCGGGGAGACGTGGCCCTGTTCCTGAAGGAGATGCCCCGCTACGAGCGCAACTATCCCGGCCACGGGCGGGCGCTGCTGCACGGGCTGGCCGTCGACTGGCTGGTCGTCTCCTTTCCGGCTGTCAGCACCCACGGCGGCCGTAATCTGACCAACCGCTACCGCGACTTCTGGTACGAGCTGATCGACGGGACAGAGTGGCCGGTGGAGGAGCTGCTCTACGACAGCGAGCTGGTCTTCGTGGCCCGCAAAGGGGCGGGAGGCGACGTATGAGCGGCCACAGGTTCTTTGTCAACCCCGACCACATTCGCGGCGACCGGGTCCAGTTTTCGCCGGAGCAAGCCCACCAGCTCGACCGCGTCCTGCGGCTGGGGGCGGGTGACCGGGTGGTGGTGCTCGACGGCCGGGGCGCGGCGTACGAGGTGGAGCTGGCCGAGGTGACGCGCCGCAAAGCGCGGGGCGAGATTCGCGACCGGCGCGAGGCGACCGGTGAACCGGCCACGACGCTGGTCCTCTACCAGAGCCTGCTGCAGCGGGACAAGTTTGAGTGGGTGCTGCAGAAGGGGACGGAAGTAGGCGTGGCTGCGTTTGTGCCGGTCATCACCCGCCGCTCGCTGGTGCGCGATGCGGCGAAGGTGACGGCCGAACGGGAGGCCCGCTGGACGCGCATCCTGACCGAAGCGGCCGAACAGGCGGGCCGGGGCCGTGTGCCGGAGCTGCGCCCGCCGTTGGGGTTCAGCGAGGCGGTGGCCGAGGCTGCCGCTCGCGAAGGGCCGGCGCTGCTGGCGTATGAAGACGCTGCCGGGCTGGGACTGGCCCAGGCGTTGGCCACCGACGAACGGGCGGATCGGTCAGCCTGTTCATCGGCCCGGAAGGCGGCTACGAGCCGGACGAGGTGGCCGAGGCGAGCGCGGCTGGCATCCAGCCGGTGACGCTGGGGCCGCGTATTTTGCGCACGGAAACGGCCGCTGTGGTCGCTGCGGCGCTGGTGCTCCACACGCTGGGAGAGATGGGATGAGCGGGGCCGACGACCGGCTGCTGCGGGCGCTGGCGGACGAACTGCGGGAGATTGGCGGCTTCGGCCTCAACTTCGCCCGCAACCCCAACGACATCGAGCGGTATGAAGCGGTGCTGGCGGCGGCGGCCCGGCTGGCGGCGCTGCTGGATGGCGCAGACCCAGCCGAGCTGCTGGCCGATTATCAGGCGAACCAGTTCTCCATCGGCCCGGCAGCCAGCGGGGAAGCGGCCGTCTTCCGGGACGACAAGCTGCTGCTGGTGCGCCGCAGCGACGACGGGCTGTGGGCACTGCCCGGCGGCATCACCGACCCCGGCGAGACGCTGGCCACGACGGCGTGGCGCGAGCTGCGCGAGGAGACTGGCATCGACGGCGCGGTGGAAGCGCTGCTGGGTGTGTTCGACTCCCGCCTCTGGCACAGCGAGAAGAAAGTCCACTTCTACCACGCCGTCTTCCTGATTGACGCGGGGCAGCAGGAGCCGCGAGCGTCGGATGAAGTATCGGCTGTCGGCTGGTTTGCGGAGGATGCGCTGCCGGCGCTATCGCCGGGCCATCATCTGCGTGCGCCGTTTTTGTGGCGGCTGCTGCGGGGCGAGAAGAAACGGCCGTGGTTTGATGAGGTGTGAGCGCGGGTGAGGGAATGGCCTGACAGGTATGCGCGGCGGCAGGAGACATCACGATTGGGGAAACTCACTGTCGCTATCGTGGTCGCTTTTGTCAGCGTTCTTCTTCCGCCTGCCGCTCGATTACGATCGCGAAAGCCAAAGTACTATCACTATCGGTACCACTTCTCAGCGTAACTTCATCCGCCGCCTCGATCGATGCAAAACAACGCGAATACGACCCGAAATACGACCCAAACGGCACGAAGAAACCGCAGTCTAGTCCGCCACCTTAGCGCCGACGACCGTGCCCCTTCAACCCAGACCTCGCAGGTTTTCTTTAACCTGCGAGGTCTGGTACGCTAGGGGTCATGACCACCACCCTCACCGGCCTCCTCGGCTACCCCGTCGCCCACAGCCACAGCCCGGCCATGCACCAGGCGGCCGCTGCGGCGCTTGGCATCGACCTGACCTACATCGCCATGCCCGTCCCGCCCGACGATCTACCGGCGGCCGTTCGCGGGTTGTGCGCGCTTGGCTTTCGTGGGGCCAACGTCACCGTGCCCCACAAGCAGGCGGTGTTGCCGCTGATGGACGACCTGTCGGATGCGGCGCGGACGCTGGGGGCGGTGAACACAATCGTCATTGAGCGGCCCGGCGACTTGAGCGACGCAGGCCCGGCGGTCCTGCGCGGCCACAACACGGACTGGAGCGGCTTTCTGGCCGACCTGGACGCGCTCGACATCCCGGTCGACGGCCGTGACTGTCTGGTGCTGGGCGCGGGCGGCTCGGCGCGGGCGGTGGTCTACGCGCTCGCAGCAAGCAGGCGCGTGCGTCAAGCTGTTCAGCCGCCGGCCGGACCAGGCGACGGAGGTCGTGGCCGCGCTGGACCCCGCCCGCCCGGCGACGACGCTCCCGGCGCAGGCGTATGGCTGGTCGCACCTGCCGGAGGTGGCGGCCGCCAGCGACTTCCCGCTCATCGTCAACACCACGCCGCATCGGCATGTCGCCTGCGGTCGACCGCTCCCCCTGGCCGGAAAGCGTCCCGTTTCCCGCCGGGGCCATCGTCTACGATCTGGTCTATAATCCGGCCACGACGCGGCTGATGCGGCAGGCGGAAGCGGCGGGCTGCCGTACGGCCAATGGGCTGGGCATGCTGGTGGGACAGGCGGCCGAAGCGTTCGTCCTCTGGACCGGCCAGACCCCAGACCCGGCCTTCATGCGAGCGGCCGTCGCCGAACACGACTGACCCGGCCCCGCCTTACCAATCCATCACCATCATCCAGGAGGCTCCATGAGCGCCAGTCTGATTCTGACCAACGGACGCATCTACACCGTCGATCCCGACCAACCCTGGGCCGAGGCGCTGGCCGTGGGCGACGGCCGTCTGCTGGCCGTCGGCGCGGCGGACGACATCGCTGCGCTGGCCGGGCCCGGACACGCGCACCATCGACGCGGGTGGCCGTCTGGTGCTGCCCGGCCTGACCGACGCCCATCTCCACTTCCTCGGCGTGGCCACCCGGCGGCAGCAGGTCAATCTGTTCGGGCTGAACAGCCTGGACGCGCTGGCGGCGGCGCTGCGCGACGTCGTGGCCAACGCCCAGCCGGGGCAGTGGATTCAGGGCTGGGGGTGGGACGACCGCTTCTGGGACGCTACGCCGACGGCCGCCTGGCTCGATGCCGTCGCCCCCGACAACCCGCTGGTGCTGGCCCGGATGGATATGCACACCATCTGGGTCAACAGCCCCGTGCTGCGGGCGGCGGGCATCAGCCGCGAAACGCCCGACCCGCCGGAAGCAACCATCGGCCGGGACGCGGACGGCCACCCCAACGGCCTGCTGAGCGAATGGAACGCCATCGATCTGGTCAAACCCCACATTCCCCGCGACGACCGGGCCACGGTGCAGCGCTGGGTGGAGGAGACGATGGCCGAGGCCAACGCGCTGGGGCTGACCGGCATCCACGATCTGCGCGTGGAGCGGGAAGGGCGGCAGAGCCTGCAAATCTTCCAGGCGCTTCACCGGGCGGGGCGGCTCAATCTGCGCGTCCACTTCAACATCGCCAGCGACTACCTGCCGGAAGCGGCGCAGTTGGGGTTGCAGGCGGGCTTCGGCGACGACCGGCTGTGGCTGGGGCATATGAAGGCGTTTGCCGACGGGACGATGGGGTCGCGCACGGCGTCGATGTTGACCCCGTTCGACGACGACCCCGGTAATACGGGCCTCATCGTCACCCCCAGCGACGAGCTGTGGACGCTGATCACCAAGGCGGGCCACGCGGGCTTTCCCATCGCCGTCCACGCCATCGGCGACCGGGCGGTGCGGGACGTGATCGACGTGATGGCCGAGTGGACCACCACCTACCCCGACGCCGCCCATAGCTTACCCATGCCGCAGCGCATTGAGCACGTGCAGGTCATCCATCCCGACGATCTGCCCCGGCTGGCCGCCCACCATATCGCCGCTTCGGTGCAGCCGATCCATTTGCAGACCGACTGGCCGACGGCCGACCGCGTCTGGGGCGACCGCGCCCGCTACGCCTACGCCTTCCGCTCGCTGCTCGACCACGGCACGGTGCTGGCGCTGGGGTCGGACGCGCCGGTGGCCCCATACGACCCGTTCCAGAACATCTACGCCGCCGTCACCCGCCACGACGAGCAGGGCGGGCCGGACGGCGGCTGGTATCCGCAGGAGCGGCTGACCGTGGCCGAGGCGATTGCCGGCTACACGATGGCCCCCGCCTACCTCTCCGGCAAGACCGCCCAACTGGGGTCGCTCTCGCCCGGCAAATGGGCCGACTTCATCGTCGTGTCGCAAGACCTGTTCACTATCGACCCGGAGGCGATCCCGGAGACGGCCGTGGAGATGACGGTGCTGGGTGGGCAGGTGGTGGTTGAGCGTTCATAGCGCACAGGACTAATGGTTTGAGTTTGCCACGTTTCAGCGATTACTCCCGTTAATGACCATGACCGAATCCTTGCCGGCCGTGCCGTTCCAGTCGCGGGCGTTGGAGACGGCGATTGCGTTAGAAAGTAGCAAGGAGCATAGGTCGGGACGAACCACATGTTCCCAATGTGATGGGCCGGCAACAGTAATCTGACAATGGGAGTTTATGCGCTCATGCGGATAGGCAATTGCATCAGAGTTCCTGACGATCAATGCAACAGCTTGATTCTCCCTGTCCGCGTGCATTCTAATCTGGCAGGTGACTTGTCGTAGACGTGGAAAGCTGAAAGAATTTGGCCGTGAATCAATTGTGATCTGAAGAATCTGCGGTAGGGTAATTTGCACTAATTCGTTCATAGGATCCTTTGACCGCATTGGTGCAGCCGTCATTCTCCTGTCGATGCCATTACCGGCAGTCAGGTGTGTGACCTGGGGGTGTGAATTGAATGTTAAGGAACTGCGGTGTCCGTCTTGCGCGGCGGCGCTGGCCATAGACGAGGATTCCACTCTTGTACAGTGTGAATATTGCGGCGTCACGTCTGCAATTGAACGCCCTGAGGGTCAGACCATTCTGAGGGTGGTCGATGAAGTGGTAGGAACAATTAAACAGTCAAGCGACGAGACGCAGGAAGCGATTATGGCCAGTTCTACTGCTCTAGCTGACCAGATGAAAGTATTGGAACGGCGAGATCGACTAATGGCTGCTCGAATACGGCTTATGTCTTTGGACAATGACATTCGAGCATTGGAAGTTGCGAAGTCATCCAGAAGGAACAGAAGGCAGATTGCTGCTCTCAATGAGCAAAGGGAGCTGGTTGCTTGGGAAATTACCTCACTTGAGAAGGCTCTGAGTCCTCATCTAAGTCCTCACCCAACGTCTTTTCGCACGACTAGTCGCGAATGGCTGGGTGCCAAAAGGCCTAGAAGCCCAATATGGTATATTGGTATGGGTCTTCTGCTTATTGCGGTATTGTCGTTCTGCTCAAATTTGCTTGGATCAGGATCATCGTCATCGAATAGCGAATCTGGAGCTGCAGCAAGTGTAAGCGATGATGTAACCAAAGCTTCTCAGTTACAAGCAACTGAAACCGTTCCTACTCTGGAAATCACCGAAGTGTCTAATGCAGATGTTGTTGCCCCGACCGATTTTGATGAGGCCGATAGCAACCCTGCTTCGAGCATCGATCCTGTTGACACGATTATATCTGAACCTACTCCAACCGTTGCTGACCAACCTCTGCCTGAACTGGTTGGTATCGAGGGCGTGATTCTTCGAAATGCGAATCTGCGTTCGGGGCCGGGAACAGACTTCGCAGTCGTTGACGTAGCACTCGCTGGTGACGTGTTCACCATTATTGAAAGAACTAGCGATGGTTGGCTTAGGCTGGATCGAGAAGGCCAGGTTTGGGTTGGGTCTTCTCTCGTAAGGCTCGACGGCAATGTGATGGCGATACCGTTGATAGAAACGGATTAAGAGCATGCTGAAAGGGATCCATACTCCGACCCAGCCAAGATTCTTCAAACATGGTTGCTGTGTCGAGCGGGCGTTAGAACAATCGGGGCAATTGCATATAGAAGTTCTTTGAACACGGCGCGAGGATTACGGTCGCTAGAGAATAGACAAAGGTAATCTAGGTGAATCGTTCGGATCTTACCATGCCGAGCAGTGTGCACGGCTGACAGGTCCGCGGGCTAAGCACCTGCTCAGATCATAGGTTACGCGACATTGTCACTGCATGCCGCCTCCTTGGCCCGCGCCGATTCGAGGAACAATCGCCACCCCGCCCGGGGCGTATGCCGAACAAGCACCCAACGTGCTGGACGGAGGCGGCACGGCATGATCATCGGCATGGGCTTCGGCACAACCAACAGCGGGATGGCGGTCTTCGACGGCCGCCAGGCGAGCGTGCTGCCCATCGACCCGGCCGCCCCCAACCCGCGCGTGGCCCGCACCGCGCTCTACCTGACGGCCGGGCAGGGCGTCCACATCGGCCGCGAGGCGCTGGACATCTACTTCCAACAGAATATCTCACCCGTCCGGTGAAGATTTGATTGCGCATGCTAAAATAGCTTAAGCGGCATCTTGTAGTCTGTATCGTGAGATCGACTGGAAGCAGGGGAGCAATACCAACATGACCACAGAAAAACTGACCACACCGATTGGCGAATTTGAGTTTGTGCTGGACGGGTATCCGACCAGGGAAACAACCCGGAAACTGTTTGATGCGCTCGACTTTCAGCGCGCCTGCCAGGCGTACCTTGACTTTATGCCGGCGATGTCGATGTATTCATTGCTGGAGGGGCAGGAAAAGGGCTGGGGATGCAAGACGTGTTCTGACCTCGTTGTGGCGGCCGATCTGATGGACGCCACCCCGCTGGTTCTGACCGGCAATACGGAGAGCGTCTACTTTGCGGCCAATCTTGACCTCAAGCGAGATGGTCCCACCGTGGTTGAAATCCCGCCGCAGGTACTGGGGATGGCCAACGATGCTTATTTCCGGTACATCATCGATTTTGGCATGGTTGGGCCGGACAAGGGGCAAGGGGGCAAATACCTGTTGCTGCCGCCTGACTATAAAGGCGACGTTCCCGAAGGCTATTTCGTCGCCCGCTCGCGCACATATAAGGTATGGATCATGGCCCGCGCCGGCCAGCAAATCAGCGGTACCGGTGAGCAGGCCATCAACTGGTATGGTGAGCACTGTGCCGCCTATCCGTTAAAGGATGGCCCGAGAAAGCCCAATATCATCAACGCGAGCGGTGTATGGGCCGATACGACCCACCCCAATGATTTTCAGTACTTTGTCAATCTCGACAAGATGATCCAGTACGAACCCACAGAGGCGTTCAACACGGAACAACTGGGCCTGCTAAGAGCGCTGGGCATCGAGAAAGGTAAGCCGTTTGACCCAGATGAGCGCATGAGGACGATTCTCGACACTGCCGCCAAAACGGGTTTTGGTATGGCCCGGGCCATTGCCTATCAATCGCGCGAACCGGAAGTGAAGGTATATTCGGATCGGAACTGGGAGCACATCTTTGCGGGCGGCAGCCATGAGTTCCTGAAGAACGGCGTCCGAAACCTGGATGCCCGAACGCTCTTCCACTTTACCGCGATTGCCATTACTCCAGCCATGGTCAGCCAGACAGTGGGCGCAGGGTCTCAATACATGGGCGCCTATGTGGATGCGAATGGCGAGTACCTCGATGGCGGCCAGTCGTACAAGCTCCACCTGCCACCGAACATTCCCATCAACAACTTCTGGTCGGTGACGTTGTACGATCCCAGGACGCGCTCGCTGCTGCAAAATGGCATGCCCAAGCCGAGCGTCAACAGCTTTGACGATCTGGAACAGAATGATGATGGTTCGTACGACGTTTTCTTTGGCCCTGAAGCGCCCGCCGGCAAAGAAAAGAACTGGGTCAAGACCGTGCCCGGTAAGGGTTGGTTTACCTACATTCGTCTCTACGGCCCGCTCGAACCGTTCTTTGATCAGACCTGGAAGCCGGATGATATCGTCAAGGTCGATTAGCCGGGTCAGCTTGGGCTTGTGTGACTGCCTGGCCGACGTATGAGAAGCAACCGAACGGCCGACAAAAGGGCATCTGTTCGCTTGATTGCCGGCTGATCGTCAGACGTGCCCCTGGCGACGCGGCCGATTGCGGAAACAACGCCGGCGGTTGATGGTCGAATGCCCCCGGCAAGCCGGGGGCGTCGCTGCTTTGGACCGCGCCGATTCGGTGTACAATCGCCACCCCACCCAGGGCGAACAGCGGACCGGCGAACGACGCGCCGGACGGAGGCGACGCAGATGATCATCGGCATGGATTTCGGCACAACCAACAGCGGCATGGCAATCTTCGACGGCCAGACGGTGCGCGTGCTGCCCATCGACCCGACCGCCCCTAACCCCCGCGTGGCCCGCACGGCGCTCTATCTGACCACCGAGCAGGGCATCCACATCGGCCGCGAGGCGCTGGATCTCTACTTCGAGCAGAACATCGGCCGTCCGGTGAAGATGCAGAAGATTTGGGTGGGCGAAATCGAGGTCATCGCCGACGAGGTCTACTACGTCACCGACGTCTACACTTGGGCCGACGCGCTGGCTCCGGGGCGGCTGTTCCTGTCCATCAAGACCGGCCTGCGCGACAAAAGTTACCCTGGCACCATCGTCGGCCAGTTCTACTACTCGCTGGAGAATCTCATCGCGCTCTATCTGACCGTGACGAAGCGGCGGGCGGAGCGGCTGCTGGGTCAGCCGATCGATGAGGTGGTGCTCGGCCGCCCGGTGCATTTCGCCGCCAACCCGGATGATGACCGGCTGGCCGAAGCGCGGCTGCTCCAGGCGGCGTTCCGTGCCGGGTACGAAACGGTCTATTTGCAGCGGGAACCGGTGGCGGCCGCCTACAGCTATGAACAAACCCTGGACGCGCCAGAGAACGTGCTGGTCTTCGACTTCGGCGGCGGCACGCTCGACATCACCATCATGCGGCTGGGCGGGCCGGACCGGGCCGTGCTGGCGACGGGTGGTATTCCCATCGCGGGTGATGTATTCGACCAGAAGCTGGTGCGCCACAAGCTGCCCCGCCACTTCGGAGAAGGCAGCCAGTACGGCCCGCGCCACAAGGCGCTGACCGTCCCCCACTGGATCTACGACACCTTCTCCGACTGGCAAACGATTCTGGAGTTGAACGCCGTCGAGAACCGGGAGATCCTGCGCACGATTGCCCGCACCGCCCAGCGCCGCCACCAGATTGAGGCGCTGCAAAGCTTTGTCAGCGGCAACTACGGGCTGCGGATGTTCGACACGGTTGAGGCGGCCAAGCGCCAGTTGTCGGAGAAGCGTGGCGCACCCATTCACCTGGACGGCGACGGGTTCAGCGTGCGCGAATTCGTGACGCGTACCGAGTTTGAGGGGCTGATCCGCAGCGAGATGCGGGAGATTGAGGACGAACTGTTGGCGACGGTGGCGGCCTCGGGGCTGGGGCCGGAACAGATCGACAGCATCATCCGCACCGGCGGCTCGGCCCAGATTCCGGCATTCTACGAGATGCTCGGCCGCCACTTTGGCCCGGAGAAGGTGCGCTCCATCGACGCCTTCAGCAGCGTCACGGCGGGGCTGGGCATCTCCGCCTACCGCCAGGCACAGGGGGAGATTGATCTGCACGCCCACACCGCGGCCGAATTCGACCACGCCGCCCACGCTGCCGGCGCCCAAATGAAAGTCAAGCCGGTCAACCTGGGGCTGCTGCAGCGGCGCATTGAGCTGGCGGAGCAGGGCGAACAGGCCGAAGCCCGGCCCGACGACGAGGTGGCGCTGGTGCTGCTGGGCGAGCCGGCGCTCGACGCGCTGACACCCACACCGTTGACGGCCGCTATCTACGATGGGCTGCCCGCCGCGCCTCCTTTGCCGGACTGGCCGGTGCGCCGGGCGCTGGCTGCGCCGCCGGACGACCAGCTCCTGCTGCTGACGACGCGCTACCGCTTCCTGCTGGCCTCAGCCCGCGAACTGATCGAGTCACAGAAGCTGGGGCTGGGGCTGGGCGATCTGCACCGGCTGGCCCAGCGCGAGGTCGTCTGTACCGTGGCCAACTGGTCAGCCATGCAGGAGGCCGAGCGGTTGCTGATCGTCACCTCCACCGGCTTCATGCGTGCCTATCCGCTCGACATTCTGGCTGCCAGCATCGCCGGGCCACTGCCGTACCAGTTCGAGACGGCGCTGCCGGGTATTCCGGTGCTGGTCGGCGGCGCGGCGGGGGCGGATGAGGTGGTGGCGGTGACGGAGAACCGGCGCGGGGCGCGGTGGCCGGTGGGTGATCTGCCCAGCAGTGGCGTCGTGGCCCTCAACTGTGGGCAGGGGGACAAGATCGATCGGGTGACGACCGCCGTCTATGCCGCACCGGATGAGGCGCTGCTGCTTCTGCTCGAAGACGGCTGTGCGCGGTCGCTGCTGCCGGAGATGGTGGCTGTGCCTGCCAAGCCGAACCAGAAAGGGAAGTCGCTGGCCGCCCGCCGATCGCCTGCTGTGGCGCTTGGAAGGCTGGGCGAAGCGACGGCCGTCCGCGTCCTGACCACGAGTCGCCTGCTGACTGCCGACGTCGGGAAGCTGGAGCCGTCTGATGGCACGCGCACCGAACGGCTGGTCAAACTGGAGCACGCCGAGACGGCGACGGCACTGCTGTTGCCTTAGCGCAGATGCCAAACTCCTAGAAGCTAAGGTTCAGTTGGGGACACTAAACTATTCTTCTTGGCTTTTGGATCCCATATTGACACTCAGATGTATAATGTTGTTAGTGTCGGTGCTGATTGTTTACCTGAAACCATTGCGGTAGTGGGCTGACAAGACTGGACCATTGCTGGCGTCTTTGGCTCTAGGTAATTGGGGGAGCTGAAGCTATGAAGCGCGCATTTCCTGTCCTTGGATTGTTTGTGGTTTGTTTGTTTGTGTTGGCTTTCGGCGCAACCTGGGCGGCTGCAGACGCGGATGACGATGGCGTCATTCACGCCTGCATCAAGCGCACAGGGAAGCTGCGGATTGTCGATTCCGCAGATGACTGCGAGAAACGAGAAGCATATCTTGCTTGGAACCTAAGAGGGAGAAGAGGTAAGACCGGGGCGCAGGGCGAGCCGGGGCCGCAAGGTGAGGTGGGGCTGCAAGGTGAGCGTGGCCCACAAGGAGAGCAAGGACCGCAGGGCGAGTCAGGGTCACAGGGAGAGCCGGGGCCGCAAGGAGAACCGGGTCTTGCAAGTGTTCCAGGGATAGTACGGATGTATGTTGTGGGTACCAGCCTCGAACAGAAGGTGCCTGTCTTGCCAGGTCAGGTCTCCATTATTGACCGGTGCGACATAGGCGATATTGCGATTTCCGCTGGCTACTATCAACCGGAGGAATGCCTCTACCTAGCGGGCTCCATTAATGAGGGTGGAAATCGATGGCATTACATGTGGTATAACGAATGTAATCACGAGGTTAATATGTGGGGATTCACTCAGACGAATTGTCTGGATCTGACAGCAGACGAGTGAGGCTGTGCTTTGACTGGTGATTGGGTCAGCTTGCTGACGTCATCGTGGACGGTAGCAGCTCTTAATCTCTTGGCCCGGCTGCGCCTGGCGGCAGGCTGAAGATCCCGTCCGGCCCCGCGGGGAAGTCGACCACCTCGACCACCGCCTCAAGATTGAGCGGCCCGTAGATGTGAGGGAACTTTTCGCCCTTCTCGTAGCAATCTTCGTAGACGAGTTCGGCCGTCAACTTGTCGGGGTCGATGACCAGCAGCACCAGCTCGTCCTGCCCACGATAGAACTCGTTCGCCGGGCCAAGCACCTGGGCGGCCGTCGAGCAATGGATGAACCCTTCGTCCGCCAGTGATGGCGCTTCATACGCGGCTCCGCTCTGAACGGCCGCTTCCCATTCCGCACGCGAGACAATATGGAGAATCATGGTGGCTATTATCGGTGATTGGCCGGCGGCCGTCGAGGGAAGCGAGCGCACAAGTTCGGTGGATCGTCATTCGTGATCGGTGGCGCTTTCGTGATCGTAATCGAACAGCAGCGGCCGTCGAGCTGCCCTTTCGGCCCTGGCGGCGGCACCTTAGCAACCTTGCCCCGGCTATCCCCCGGTGCTACACTAACTTTCTATCGGCGCACTCGCCTAGTCAGCCAAAAAACCAGCATGTCACAAGCACTTTCCCGCAAATGGCGGCCGGCCCGCTTTGAACAGGTCATCGGCCAGGAACACGTCACCCGCACGCTGCAAAACAGCGTGATGGCCGACCGCGTCAGCCACGCCTATCTGTTCTGCGGCCCGCGTGGCACTGGCAAGACGACAATGGCCCGGCTGCTGGCCAAGGCGGTCAACTGCCTGCACGACGACCCCGCCGTCCGGCCCGATGACACCTGCGCCAACTGCATCGCCGTTAACGAAGCGCGCTTTCTGGACCTGATCGAAATTGATGCCGCGTCCAACACTGGCGTCGATGACATGCGCAGCCTGCGTGACAAGATCAACTTCGCGCCCAGCCAGGGCCGCTACAAGGTCTACATCATCGACGAAGTCCATATGCTTTCGACGGCCGCCTTCAACGCGCTGCTCAAGACGCTGGAAGAGCCGCCGGCCCACGCCATTTTCGTGCTGGCCACCACCGAAGAGCACAAAGTACCGCTGACCATCAAATCGCGCTGCCAGCAGTACAACTTCCGGCTGCTGACTATCGGTGAGATTGCCGGGCGGCTGGAGTTTTTGGCCGAGAATGAGTCGCTAACGGTTGAACCGGCGGCGCTGGATCTGATCGCCCGGCAGGCGAGCGGCAGCCTGCGCGACGGCGAGAGCTTGCTCGACCAGCTGTTCGTCGCCCCCGGTGACACAATCACGCTCGACCGGGCGCAGCTTGTACTGGGCACCGCGCCGGACGCGGCTGTGGCCGCGCTGACCCAGGCGTGGCTCGACGCCGACCCGGCTCGTGGACTGGACACGATTCACGAGGCGCTGGTCTCCGGCGCCGACGCCCGACAGTTTGCCCGGCAGATGGTGGCCTATCTGCGCGACTTGCTGCTGCTGCAAGCGGCAGGTCAGCGAATCATGCTTGATGGCCCGGCCGAACGGCAGGGGACGATGATGCAGCAGGCCCAGCGTGCTCCGCGCCGGACGCTCATTGAGGCGGTGCGCCGCTTCCACGAAGCATCGGTGCAGCCGGCGGCCAACTGGCAGCCGCAGCTGCCGCTGGAGCTGGCTTTCCTGGAGCTGGTGGTCGACGCCGCGCCGAAGACGGCCGCTGTTCCCATCCCGGCAGCGCAGCCGACAGCGACGGCCGCTCCGGCCCAGCAGCAGGCCGCAGCCGACCCGACACCGGAACCGCAGCCGAAGGCGAAGCCGGCAGCCAAAGCAGAGAAACATCCAGCCGCTGGAGCTTCCGCACCACCGCTGCCGCCAACCGTCGAACCGCCCGCCGCGCCGCGCGACTCGTCGCCGGACAAAGCTGCCGCGCCGCCGCCAGCCGCCGCGGAAACCATCGTTGATCTGGAGCAGGTCAAGGCCGTTTGGCCCAGCATCATTGCCCAGCTCGGGCAGCAGAACAAGAACCTGCCGCCGCTGATGGCGATGGCTAAGCCGCTGGCGATGGAAGGGACGTCGGTCGTGGTCGGCTTCGACTTCCCGATATTCAGGCATAAATTTGATACGACCGAAGGCGCCGCTGCTGCCCTGACGGCCGCACTGCGCGCCCACACAAATTCAGCCACCACCATCCGGTCGGTGGTTACCAGTGAGTACGCCGTGCCCATCCAGAAGGACGAGTTCCATGACCTGGCTCGCGAACTGGGTGGCGTCGTACGCGAAGAGTAGCGGCCGTTTGGCCCACGAACTTGAGGAACCTATGGCAAAACGATCCTTTCACAACAAACCGAAGAAATCGAAGAGCAGCCCCGGCAACATGCTGGCCCAGGTGCAGCAGATGCAGCAGGAGATGGCCGAGGCGCAGTCGGCGCTGGAAAATGAGACGGTCACTGTCACCGCCGGCGGCGGGGCCATTACCGTGATCATCACCGGCCACCAGCGTGTCCAGGCGATTGAGATTGACCCTGATCTGCTGACCGGCGAAGAGACCGAGTTTGTCCAGGATATGCTTGTGGCGGCTGTTAATTCGGCCATCGAGCAGTCCCAGGCGATGGCCGCACAGCGCATGGAGTCGATCACCGGCGGCGCAGGCGGCATGGACGGTCTGCTCGGCGGCCTGGGGTTGGGCGGTTAGGCCGTGGCCACGCCCGTGCTGCCGCGCTCGGTCCAGCGGCTCATTGATGAGTTCGCCCGGCTGCCGGGCATTGGTCCCAAGTCGGCTTCGCGGCTGACGTTTTACCTGTTGCGCGGCGGCGACACCCAGGCGGTGGATCTGGCGACCGCGCTGCAGGACCTGAAGGAGCGCACCACGCTCTGTTCAGTCTGCTTCAACATTACCGAGGACGATCCGTGCCCCCTCTGCGAGGACACGACCCGCGACAGTCGCTTGCTGTGTGTGGTCGAGGAGCCGCTGGATGTGTTGGCCGTCGAGCGCTCGCGGGCCTACAACGGCCGTTACCATGTTCTCCACGGGGCGATCTCGCCCGTGGAAGGCATTGGCCCGGAAGATTTGCGGGTCAATGAGTTGGTCGAGCGTGTCCGGCTGGGCGACTTCAATGAGATCATCCTGGCCACGAACCCGACACTGGAAGGTGAATCGACGGCGCTCTACTTGCAGCGGCGGCTGGCCGACTATCCGATCCGCCTGACGCGCCTGGCCCGTGGCCTGCCCGTGGGCGGAGATCTGGAGTACACGGACGAGATTACGCTGAGTCGGGCGCTGGAAGGGCGGCAGGATTTATAGGCGTTGTCGCGTCGTCCGGCAGCCGTAGGTGAGAATGCTTTCGTGATTGGGAAGAGGAAGATCGATAGCGACAACGACAGCGATAGCGAGTCTGGCCGGACGCTTTCGTGATTGTAATCACAACCGAGAAGTGGAAGGTCGACGGCGACGACTCCACCAAGGACCACCATGAACCACCAACCCACTGACTCCCTCCGCAGCCGCATTGTTGGCCTTGACCGGACTATCCCTTTGCTGGACGGTCGTGAGGTCGCCTACGTCAACCTGGACAACGCGGCTTCTACGCCCTCGTTTGTCGATGTCCTTGAGGCGATCGACCGGTTCCTGCCGTACTACAGCAGCGTGCATCGGGGCACCGGATTCAAGTCGCGCCTCAGCACGGTGGCCTATGACCAGGCACATGAGATCATCGGCCGTTTTCTGGGTGCAGACCCGGCCACCCATACCGTCATTTTCGGCAAGAATGCGACGGAGGCGATCAACAAGCTGGCCTACCGCTATCCGTTTGCCGACGACGCAGTGGTCCTCAGCACCCAGCTTGAACACCACTCCAATGATCTGCCCTGGCGGCACCGGGCGCAGGTGGTCCACATCAAGGCCACGCCGGAAGGACGCATGGACGAGGATGACTTCGACCGCCAACTGGCCCGCTTTGGCGACCGGGTGGCGCTTGTCGCCGTCACCGGTGCGTCCAACGTCAGCGGCTTCATCCAACCCATCCATCGTCTGGCTCGCAAGGCGCACGAAGCCGGCGCCCGCATCTTCGTCGACGCGGCCCAGCTTGCTCCCCATCGTCAGGTCAATATGCGGCCGCTCGACGACCCGGAGCATCTCGATTTCGTGGCGATTTCCGGACACAAGATGTACGCACCGTTTGGCACCGGGGCGCTGGTCGGTCCGACAGAGCTGTTCTTGCAGGGCGAGCCGGAGTATCGGGGCGGCGGCACGGTCGACATCGTCACACTGGACGAAGTGCATTGGGCCGGGGCGCCCGACCGGGACGAAGCCGGAAGCCCCAACGTTATTGGCGCGGTGGCCACGGCCGTCGCGGCCCAGGTATTGATGCGTGTGGGCATGGACGCTGTGGCTGCCCATGAAGAGACCTTGGTGCGCTACGCCCTGGAGCAGCTGCCACAGGTGCCCGGTATGCGCATCTATGGCGAGACCGATCCGGCGCGGGCGGCCGAAAAAGTGGGCGTCATCCCGTTCAACGTTGAAGGCATCAGCCACTTCCTGCTGGCTGCCATTCTCGGCTACGAAGCGGGTATCGGCGTGCGCAGCGGCTGTTTCTGTGCCCATCCGTATGTCGTCCATCTGCTGCAGATGGATGAAGAACGGGCACGCACCTGGCGCGACAAGATGCTGGGCGGTGACAAGTCTGAGATGCCCGGTATGGTGCGGATGAGCTTTGGTTGTTACAACAACACCGATGACATCGATCGGCTGGTGGAGGCGCTTTGTCGCATCCAGCGCGGCGAGGTAATCGGCCGCTACCTGCTCGACCGCCCGACTGGTGAGTTCCATCCGGCAGGATACCGGGAGCCATTGTCCGACTTCTTCCTGCTGGAGTCGCTGGCCGAGCAATTATGAGGAACCAATCAACTCCCTTGAGCGTCCCTGAGAAGTAAGGACAATTAGAAGTCGTTGCGTCGTTGGTGCTGTGACAGACCGTTGCCCTGTTGCCGTTTTCGGGCCGGGTGCGGTCTATGATGGCCCAATGAACGACGATCATTCACAAAACAAACTGGAAAAGATCCTGAGCGAAGTGCCGCCGCCGCTCGATGACCTTGCCGAAGGCGGGGAATTGTTTCAGGTGGACGGCAAGTGGTATCTGGAGCAGGATGGGGTCGTAATCTGGATCCGGTGGTGGAATGAGAATCATGTCTACCTGGACCCGATACGCGATCCCAGCAAACTGCCCAAGCGCTTGTAGGAGGATTGGCCAACCCGTCTCTGCGGGCGCGATGTAGCACATCTCGCCAGAGACAAGTCGGCCAAACAACAGCCGTACCGGCAGCAGGGCGCTTCGGTCAGGGATCGCGGATAAGTAGATAACTATGTGGAAACGTCTTGCCTTCCCTGTCCTGATCGTCCTGATGCTGGCCGCCTGTGGCGGCCGTGACGATGTGGCCCTGACCGTACCGCCGCCGCCGACTTCGGCCGCCACCGTTGGTAAGGCGACCAATACGCCGGCTGCCGCCGCTGCCGCGCCCACCGAGATGCCAACCGAGGCACCTCCGGCTACGCTGCCGCCCGTGGTTGTCAACACGCTGCCCCCGCCGCCCACGGTGGCCCCACCGCCCACGGAAGCCCCGCCGCCGACACCTGACGTCACGGCCACCCCCGACGTGCTCATTCTGGAGCGGCCAGAGGATTTCGCCGGGCGCAACCCGTTCACCGGCGAACTGGTGGCCAACCCGGCTGACCTGGACAGACGGCCGCTGCTGATCAAGCTTTCCAACGCTCCGGCCGACTACACCCGGCCGCAGGCGGGCCTCAACGACGCCGATATCATTTTCGAACATTGGACGGAAGGGGCGGTCACCCGCTTCACGGGCCTGTTCTACGACACCGTGCCGGTCAATGTCGGCCCGATTCGCAGTGCGCGGCTGGTCGATGTGGAGCTGCCCGCCATGTACGACGCCATGCTGGCCTACTCCGGAGCCAGTGTGGGCGTCAACCGCCGTCTGAACGACTCAGACTTCAGCGACCGGCTGCTGCGCTCCGGCGAGAGCGGCTTCTACCGCACCGGCGACGAGACCAAGCCGTTTGAGCACACGCTTTACGTGCGCCCGGCCGAGCTGTGGTTTGCCGTTGAGGAGAAAGGGCTGAACACGCCGCCGCGCATCACCACGTTCAACGCCTTCACCGAGGAACCACCCGCCGGGGGCACACCCGCCGGCACGATCAACATCGACTACAAGACCGAAAAGATCGAATGGGTCTACGATGAGGAGATCGGCCGTTACCGACGCTGGATGGATTTCGAGGAGCACGTCGACGCCAACACAGACGAGCAGGTGACGGTGGCCAATGTCATCTACCTGACGCCGTTCCACGTCAACGACCCGGAGATTTGCGAGCAGATCAACAATGGCGTCTGTGCGGCGCTGTCCATCGAGATTCAGCTGTGGGGCAACGGCCCGGCAGTCGTCTTCCGCGATGGCCAACAGTACAACGTCACCTGGCGCCGTGAAGGGCGCGGCGATATGCTGACCTTCACCGACGCCGACGGCAACCCGTTCCCGCTGCAAGTGGGCAACAGCTGGGTGCAGATCGTGCCCGGCTATCTGCCAGATTCGCTGACGGTATCGCAGTAGGGGGGCAATGAGGACTGGAGGCTGGAGACTGGGCGAAGAAAGAGACGACTTTGCCAAGTCTCCCTACCAGGGTCAATTTGCGCCTTTTGCGCCAACAGCAGGCTAATCTATGTTTAGGGAGTGGGGCTTTGGTGTTAACCTGTTTCAGGACGGCACAATTTTTTCCCAGCCCCTACTCCCTAGCTTCCAGCCCCTCTCTTCACTACCCCTTGGACCACCAGCAGCTCTGCATTCAGCAGCGACCCACTGGCCGCGCCGCGCAGCGTGTTGTGCGTCAGCGCCAGATAGCGGATGTCCAGCACGTGGCACGGCCGAACCTTGCCCACCGTCCAGGCCAGCCCTTGCTCCGTGTCCCGGTCAAGGCGCGGCTGGGGGCGGTCCGGTTCGTGGCGGTAGATTAACACGCGCTCCGGCGACGATGGCAGCTCCGCGCAGACGGCGGGCGGCCGCCACGCTTCCAGCGCTTCAATCGCCTCGGCGGCCGTCGCCGGATTACGCAGCTTGACTGAGACACTGGCCACATGCCCGTCGATGACTGGCACCCGGTTGGCCTGGGCGCTGAGCGTAACATCAGCCAACTGCATCGCCCCGTCTGCCACCCGGCCCAGCAGTTTCTTCGGCTCGTTCTCCAGCTTCTCGTCCTCGCCACCGATGTAGGGGACCACGTTGTCCATGATATCCATGCCCGACACGCCGGGATAGCCCGCGCCGGAGATCGCCTGCATGGTGACCATGATGGCCTCGGACACGCCAAAAGCGTCATCGAACACCTTGAGCGGCAGCACGGCGCTGGTGGTGGAGCAGTTGGGGCTGGCCACAATGAAGCCGTTAGAGCCGGAGCGGGCCCGCTGCACGTCGATGAGTGCCGTGTGGTCGGGGTTGATCTCCGGAATGAGCAGCGGTACGGTGGGAGTCATCCGGAAGGCGGACGCATTGGTGATGACAGCGAAGCCCGCCTTGGCAAACTCCGGCTCCCACTTCCGCGCTTCGGCCGTCGGCAGGGCGGAGAACACGATGGGCGGCTCGCCCGGCAGCGCCAGGTCCGGGCTGGTCGGCTGAACGATCAGTCCGGCCACTGCCTGTGGCACGTCACCGGCCATGCGCCAGTTGACGCCATCACCATAGGGCTGGCCCACCGTGCGGTCGGAGCCGGTCACAGCCACGACCTCGAACCAGGGGTGGTCGATCAACAGTTCAATGAAGCGCTGGCCCACCGTGCCCGTCGCGCCCAATACGCCCACTGGAATACGCTTTCCCTCAAACATCAGCCCTTTCTCCTTCACCGCCGGCCAGTGGCCGACTATTGCCTTTGATACAAACAAAAACGCCATCACCTCGATTGGGGCGATGGCGGCGCGGTTCCACCCAATTTCGACAAATCTGGCTTCCAGACTTGCCCTCATGGTGGCCGGTAACGGGGCCAGCCGGACGCGCTTACTGACCGGGGTTTTCCGGCGTTGGGCACGCCACTCACGGGGGGTCTTCGCCGGTGCCTGGTTGGTGGCGGCTCACAGCCATTGGCCTCCACCTCTCTCGAACCGGCAAGCGATCGCTGCGTCGCCCGGCTACTCGTCCCGTTCAGCGTGTTGGTTGGTATCGATTGGCGTGGATTATAAGGATTGCGGCGGCAGTGTCAAGGCCAGGTTGTTAGCGCCATTTGGTAGATGGTGTCTGCTGGTGCTGCACGCGGCGCAGGCTGGCTATGATGGAACACGCGATATGCCATATCGCGATACGAACGCCAAACGGCCAACAAAAAAGCCAGAACCCTCATAAGAGTTCTGGCGTTAGTGCCCTGGAGAGGACTCGAACCTCCACGCCCAAAGGGCATAGGCCCTCAACCTACCGCGTATGCCAATTCCGCCACCAGGGCATCTAGCAGCCTGTATTATATCGCCATGCGGCAAAGACTGTCAATTTTGCTAAGGTGGGGCAGGGCAATCGCTTCAGAATTCACTGTGGAATGAATTTGCACAGCGAACGAGGATGGGCGATGAATCGCACTGGGAACAATCCTCAAAGTTGCCTGGTTACCCTCAATGCATGGGTCAGGTGAACCTGATTCATCAGGTTTGCTCGCTAGCTGTCCGGTTTCAACCGGCAGCGTTGAGGTGGCGATTGCCCTGAGGTGGGGATGGTGGGTTTAGGCGTTGGTGCCGGATCATTCAGACGAGACAGGCACTGCCTACTCGCCCCAATCCAGCTCGCCAAACAAGATCACATCTTCGCCCAGCGCCCGGTATGTCGGGCGCGGGAGGTAGGGGAACAGGCTGCCATTCACCCGGAGACCCTCGACAGCGTTGAGGCCGTCGAGCAGGCGAGGGGCGATGGTCAGCACCAGCCGGTCGGCCAGATGCTGGGTCAGGAACCCACTGATGATTGACGCGCCGCCCTCCACCATGACACTGCCGATGCCCTTACGGGCCAGCTCGCGCAGCAGCTCATCCAGACGCACGCGGCCGTCCGGGCCGGCAGGCAGACAGAGAATCTCGACCCCCGCCTGCTCCAACTCGCGCTGGCGTCCGGGGTCGGCAGCGGCCGTCGTGGCGATCCACGGCGTAACGCCGTCGCGCAGGATGCGAGCCGACAGCGGGAAGCGCAGTTGGCTGTCGACCACCACCGGCTGCGGGTTGCGGCCGTCCACCAGACGGACTGTCAACTGTGGGTCGTCGCTCAGCAACGTGCCGATACCGACCAGCACCGCGTCGTGGGCGGCGCGGATCCGGTGGGTGAGGGCCATCGCCTCTGGCCCGCTGATGAGTGTCATCTCCCCCCGGCGGGCAGCAATGGAGCCATCGAGGCTTTGGGCATAAGTTAGCGTGACAAATGGCAAGCCGTTGCGCGCCGCAGGCACAGTCACTATGTCGGCGAACGCATCGGCCGGCGCATCGGTTGGTGGAGCGGCCGTCTCTGGTGTCACCAGCGGCCGCACATCCGGCGTGCCGTCCAGCTGCTGGCCCAGATCGAGCAGATGGCGCATGCGCTTCACCTTCGTGCGCAAATAGGTTTCGTTTTCGGCCGTCACGCCTGTTTGCAAAGGCAGCCGCTCGCTGACGGGCAGCCCGGCCTCTTCCAGCCCGATGATCTTTTCGGGATTGTTGGTCAGCAGCCGCACTGACTTGACGCCGAGGTCCTTCAGGATGAGCGCTGCCAGTCGGTAGTCGCGCAGGTCAGGCTGATGGCCCAACATCAGGTTGGCTTCTACGGTGTCATAGCCGAGGTCTTGCAGATTGTAGGCGCGGAGCTTCTCCAACAGTCCAATGCCCCGGCCTTCCTGGCGCATGTAGAGGACGACGCCTGTGCCCTCTTCGGCAATCAGCGACATCGCCGCTTCCAGCTGCGGGCCGCAGTCGCAGCGCAGCGAGCCGAGCACGTCACCGGTGAAACATTCCGAGTGGACCCGCACCATGACATCTTCGCGACCGTCCACCTCACCCGCCAGCAGGGCCATATGTTCTTTGTCGTCCAGCGAGTTGTGGTAGAGGCACAGCGTAAACTCGCCGAACTCAGTGGGAATGCGGGCGCAGGCTTGTTTGCTGACGGTCGGTTCGTTCATGAATCGCCTCTGTCCGGGTCCTCCTGATGAGTCCGATAGGTGGCTAGCGAGCGAACCCACGCGCTTGCCAGGCGGCGTAGAGCAGCACCGAGCCGGCCACGGCCGCATTCAACGAATCGACGCGGCCCCGCATAGGCAGTTCTACCAGAAAATCGCAGGTATCGCGCACCAGCCGCCGCAGGCCGTCTCCCTCATGGCCGACCACAATGCCAAGCGAGCGGTTCAGGTCGACCCGGCCCAGAGGGTCGGCCGTCTCATGCAGGTCCATCCCTGCCAGCCAGACGTCCTGGTCCTTGAGCCATTTCATTGTGTGGACCAGATTGGTCTCGCGGGCAATGAGTAGATGCTCGGTCGCGCCCGCAGCATAGGAGACGACGGTCGGCGTAATGTCAGGTGCGCGTCGATCCTGAATGATGACGCCGTGGACGCCGATCGCTTCGGCCGTTCGCAAGAGGCTGCCCACGTTTTGCAGGCCATGCACCAGATCGAGCAGGAGCAGCAGGGGCTGTTCGCCCTGAGTGGCGGCCGCCTCCAGCATCGGGCGCGGATCGCTGTAAACATACGGGCCAGTCTCCAGCAGCACGCCCTGGTGCTTGCTGTCGGCCTGATACCGCTGGGCCAGGCGGTCGACCGTCTGCTTGTCGGTCAGCTCGATGGGTGTGCCCAGTTCGCGGGCGGCGTCGAGAATGAGCGCCAGCTCGCGATCGTCCTTTCCGGCTGCCACCCACAGCCGGTCTATCTCACGACGGCCGTCGCGCAGCGCTTCCAGGACCGGATGACGCCGGACCAGTGCTTCAGCCGACTTTCCAGATGGTGCCATCGGCTCTGTCTTCCAGTATCACGCCCAAGGCCTTCAACTCGTCACGAATCTGGTCGGAGGTGGCCCAATCCTTGTTGGCGCGGGCCTGGGCGCGCAGCGCAATCAGTAGCTGTACCAACCCGTTCTCCCGCTCCGCGTCGCCGCCGCCCTCCACTGCGTCCGGCACAATACCCAGCACTTCGCCGCCCAGCTCTCGGTAGAGTTCATCCAACGCCGCCAGGCTGCCTGCGGTGTGCGGGCCGCCTTCGTTCAGCAGCGTGTTCACCTGGCGAGTGTACTCCTGCAACACAGCCAGCGCGGCGGGGGCGTTGAAATCGTCATCCATCTTCTCGATGAACTGCGCCTTCGTCTCCTCCACCAGTTTCAGGACGGCCGAGTCGACGTCGCCTGAGTCGGCTCGCCGGAGCTGCTCTCGTACGAGATTAACCGCCCCCCAGATGCGCTGCCACCCTTTGTGGGCCGCCTCGACCGCTTCGTCGGAGAAGTCAATCGGGTTGCTGTAATGGCTGGACAGAATGAACGTGCGGATCGCCTCCGGTCGCCAGCGGGCTAGCGCATCCTGAATGGTCAGTGTGTTGCCCAGGCTCTTGCTCATCTTGATGCCGTCCAGCGTCAGTGAGCCGGTCAGCATCCAGTAAGCGGGCGAAGGTTGCGTCGTGGGCCGCTTCGCTCTGGGCGATCTCGCATTCGTTGTGGGGGAAGATGTTGTCGATGCCGCCGCCGTGAATGTCGAACGTCGGGCCGAGGTATTTGGCGGCCATGGCCGAGCATTCGATGTGCCAGCCGGGATACCCTTCACCCCAGGGGCTGGCCCAGCGCAGGATGTGCTCCGGGTCGGCCTTTTTCCAGAGCGCGAAATCGGCCGGGTGGCGCTTCTCTTCGCGCACGGCCACGCGTGTGCCTTCTTCCAGCTCCTCAACGATGCGGCCGCTCAGCTTGCCGTATCTTCATCGGTGTTGACATCGAAGTAGACGGAGCCGTCCACTTCGTAGGCGTGGCCCTTGTCGATCAGCGTTTCGATCATGGCGATCTGCTCCGGGATGTGGCCGCTGGCGCGGGGGCTGATGTCGGGCCGCTGCACGCCGAGCGCGTCCATATCAGCGAAATAGGCGCGGGCGTAGGTCTCCACGATCTGCATCGGACCCGCAGAGAGCTGGCGTGCTTTCTTCAGGATGCGGTCCTCGCCGGTGTCCAGCATATGGCCCACGTCGGTGATGTTCTGCACGTAAAGGACGTCGTAGCCACTGTAGCGCAGATAGCGAACGACGACATCGAAGCCGACGTAGGTCTTGGCGTGGCCGATGTGGGAGTAGTCGTAGACGGTTGGGCCGCAGACATACATATTGACCTTGCCCGGGGTAATCGGCTCGAAGGCCTCTTTCTGCCGGGACAACACATTGTAGATTCGTAGCGACATGCAAAACTCCACGTATGCACCAGATCATCGGGCCTAGACCCAAAACGACTGGCGACCGTTCCTAAATTATCCGGGCGGCGCGAACGCTTTCCGAATTAATGATTATACACACTCCTGGACCTGACGGGGTTTGTGCCAGACATCGCATGTCTTCAAGACCTTCGAGGTCTTGCTGCTTACGGCTTGGCAAAGATCATACGCCCGGCGGCCGTTTGCAAGACCTTGGTCACCGTCACGTTGTGGGTGCTGTTGATCAACTTGTAGCCATCCTCCACGACCACCATCGTGCCGTCTTCCAGATAGCCGACGCCCTGACCATACTCCTTGCCCTCCTGAATGATGTTCACCCGTAGCTCTTCGCCGGGCAGGAAGGCGGCCTTGACCGCATTGGCCAGGTCGTTGATGTTGAGCACGATGACCCCTTGCAGTTCCGCCACGCGGTTGAGGTTGTAATCGTTGGTCATGATCGGACAGTTCATCTGCCGGGCCAGCCCCACCAGCTTGCTGTCGGCGTCGGGAATGCTGGCGATATCCTGATCAGTAAACGAGATGGGTACGGGTGATTCGTTCTGCAGCAGGCCCAGGATCTCCAATCCCCGGCGGCCGCGATTGCGGCGCAGGCTGTCGGAGCTGTCGGCAATGTGCTGCAGCTCCTTGAGGATGAAGTTGGGCACGATCAGCTCACTCAGGATGAACCCGGTGCGGCTGATGTCGAGCACGCGACCGTCGATGATGACGCTCGTGTCCAGCAGGATGACCGGCTGCTCGGCGGGCGCGCTGGCTGCCGCCTCACTGACTGCTGCCATCTCTTTCTCCACCTGGGCCGCCCGACCCCGGAACGGCCACGAGTTGCTGGCCACATCCTTGATATCGCCATAGCGGCTGACCATCAGGACGGCGCCCAGATAGCAGAAGCCCAGGGCGGCTGCCAGCGGCAGGATCTCGCCGAAGGGCGACGGCAGGCGCGATAGCGGGATGGAGAAAAGTGCTGCGGCGATAAGGCCGAAGAAGATACCGATCATCAACGCCAGCAGTCGCTCCAACGGCATGTCGGAAAGCTGAGTCCGGGCGTAGTTGATGGGCCGAATGGTAAACAGGGGGGTGAAGAGGAAGCCGAGGATGGCGCCCACTGCGCCCAGGCCAAGCATGGGCCACAGTGGCGGGAATTCCAACATCCCGGCCAACTCAGACCCCAGCAGCCCAAAGGCAAAAGCCAGGACGGCCGCCCCAATGATACGAGCAATGAATTCGACGCGTGTTCCCATGTGGTTAGCCGGGTCCCCGCCGGCGTCCCTTGCTTGCGCTGCTGGGCTGGAAACAAAAAAGGTGAACGCATCCAGATGCATTCACCATCCTGCACTCGCCCTGCCAATTGGCCCAACGTTTCGCCCAGTCTGCTTGCCGTCTCGGGCCGGTGGGTGGGGTCCCTCTCTGCCCCTCATCTGCTTGCGGCCACCGGTCGCTTGCGGTCGTTTTCAGTTGTGGGTCGAACGTCAGAGCCACGCGGCCCTTCGCAACAATCAAGCCTGGGATGATGAATAATAGAAATAATAACAATGAATAATGGCCGAAGGGTAGCACAGCCTTCCAGATAGATCAAACCTCCGCATTACCTCATTAGAATTGTTACCGAAGAAGACCTGGTTGCCTCAAAACAGATGTTACCGTAGCCTGCATGGGGACGAACATTGGGCTGAGCAGGCTTCGTCGCCCATCGGCGGCCGGGCTGCATTTCGTCCGGCTCAGACGCACCGGCACAGCAATCCAGCCCTGCCAAGACGCTAAGTCGATGCAACTCCAAACAAACTGAGGTGCTTGCCAGGGTGACACCTGTTTTGAGGCAATACCCTATGCTTGGGCAACAGGTTCTATTGAGGCAACACGACGATCGATCCGGAATAGCCACGAGCCCGAAGACCGTCCCGTCCACCCGTTCGCGCTATACGCGCTATAATAGACGCATGGACCTCTTCTCCCGCGCCGGACAGGAACGCCTCAAGACGGCCGCTCCCCTGGCGGCCCGCATGCGGCCGCGCACGCTGGACGAGTATGCCGGACAGGACCCATATTATCGGGCCGGGGCGTTTGCTGCGCCGGGCGATCCAGGCCGACCAGCTGTCGTCGCTCATCTTCTACGGCCCGCCGGGCACCGGCAAGACGACGCTGGCGATGGTGATCGCCAACACCACCCGCAGCCATTTCATCACCATCAACGCCGTGCTGGCCGGCGTCAAGGAGATCCGCGAGGCGATTGCCACCGCCCAGGAGCGGCTCGACCTGTACGGCCAGCGGACGACGCTCTTTGTCGATGAGGTCCACCGCTGGAACAAGGCCCAGCAGGACGCGCTGCTGCCCCACGTTGAAAACGGGACGATCATCCTCGTCGGCGCGACGACGGAGAACCCGTACTTCGAGGTCAACAAAGCGCTGGTCAGCCGCAGCCGCATCTTCCAGCTACGGCCGCTGACCGAAGACGATCTGCGCCAGATTGCCCGGCAGACGCTGGCCGATGAGGAGCGTGGCTACGGGGCGCTCAACGTCGAGCTGACGACGGAGGCGCTCGACCATCTGGTCGATGTGGCCAACGGCGACGCGCGCGGCGTGCTCAACGCGCTGGAGCTGGCGGTGGAGACGACGCCGCCCGACGACGACGGCCTCATCACCATCACCCTGGACGTGGCCGAGGAGTCGATCCAGCGGCGGGCGGTGCTTTACGACAAGGACGGCGACGTCCATTACGATACCATTTCGGCGTTCATCAAGAGTTTGCGCGGCTCCGACCCGGACGCGGCCCTCTACTGGATGGCCAAGATGGTCTACGCCGGGGAAGACCCGCGCTTCATCTTCCGGCGCATGGCGATTTTCGCCGGGGAAGACGTGGGCATGGCCGACCCGCAGGCGATGAGCATCGTCAACAGCTGCTGGGAGACGTTCGAGCGCATCGGCATGCCGGAAGGGCGCTTCCCGCTGGCGCTGGCAGCCCTCTATCTGGCCACCGCGCCCAAATCGAACACCACATTCGCCTTCTTCGACGCGCTGGGGTCGGTGGAGAAAGAGGCCGAGGCGGACGTTCCCACCCATCTGAAGGACGGCAACCGGGACAAGGAAGGGTTCGGTCACGGCGAAGGGTACCTCTATCCCCACGCCTACCGCGACCATTGGGTGGCCCAGCAGTATCTGCCCGACGCGCTGCAAGGCAAGGTGTTTTACCAACCGGGCGAGATCGGCTACGAGGCGCAGATCAAGGCGGAGGTCGACCGGCGGCGGGAGGCGCAGCTGGCGGCGATGCTGGAGGCAGGGGACGAGGGGCGTCAGGAAGTGCTGACGACCAGCCCGGCCAACCGCGCGCGCGACGCCTGGCTGCAGCGGACCATCGCCGGAAGCGGCCGCTCGCTGAGCCATGTGCGCGACCACATCTTCGCCCTGGCCGCCTTGCAGCGCCACCACACAGTTCTCGACGCCAACGCGGGCAGCGGCCTGCTGACATGGGAGGCAGTGCGGCAGGTTCCGGAGGGCGGCGTGTGGGCGCTGGCGGCCGATTCGGACGCGGGCGAGGCGCTGCGCCAGCAGGCCGGGCGGCTGCCGGAAGTGGAGCAGCCGGCCATTCTCATCGGCACGCCGTCGGAGCTTGAGTTTATGCTGGCCCTGCGCGACGAAGAGGAGCTGCGCTTCGATCGTGTGCTGGCCCGAAATCTCCTCAACTTGAGCGACGGGCTGCCGGCCAACGAGCCGGAGCTGGCTGGGCTGGCAGCGCGTCTGCTGCCGGGCGGCCGTCTGGTGCTGGCCCAGCCTGTCCCCCGCCACACCCAGCGGCTGGTCGATCTGGTCGACTGGGACGGCGACGAAGCGCTGGGCGACCGGGTGCGAGGGGCCGAAGAAGCGATCTACACCAACCCCGACGACCCGCTGGTCAACTGGGACGGCGACGATCTGGTGGCGCTGCTGACGGCCGTCGGGCTGAGCAGCGTGCGCGTCACTCTGGACCGGCGAGCCGACGAGCGGCGGCTGACCAACGAGCAGTTCGACCGCTGGTTCGCAGCCGAACGTGGGGAGGATGGCCGTCCCACCTACGCCGAACATCTCCGCGCCGCCGGGCTGAGCGACGCCGAAGTTGAAACCGTCGCCGCCCGCTACCGCCGCCACCTGGCCGGGAAAAGCGTGCCCTGGGCATCGACAATGGCGTATGCGACGGCCGAGAAAGCGTAGGCGACCGCCCGCTGGTTGACCCCGGCCGGTTTCTCCTGTACCCTGAGCACATGACTTTTGGCACGCGCCGCCGGAGTCATTGCGCCCCATAATACATCCATCATCAACAATTCAGGGTTGCCGGACAACTGGACAGCCGTTCCTTACGTATAGCAGGTAGTGCTTGGCACTCATTTATCGCCTTTCACAAGGAGGCACTCATGTCTGAGGCAGCGATTCGGGTTGTGGGGCTGGACAAGTCATTTGGCGATGTCCACGCCGTCGACAACATTTCCTTCGAGGTCAAACGCGGCCAGATCTTCAGCCTGCTGGGGCCGAACGGTGCGGGCAAGTCGACCACCATCTCCATGCTCTCCGGGCTGCTGCGGCCGACAGGCGGCGATGCCTTCGTCATGGGCCACTCCATCCTGACCGAGCCGGGTGCGGTCAAGGCGTCGATTGGCGTTGTGCCCCAGGAGATTGCCCTCTACGACGACCTGACCGCCCGCGAGAACCTGGTGTTCTGGGGAAAAATGGTCAACCTGCGCGGCGCGGAGCTGGAGCAGCGCGTCGATGAAGTTCTGGATCTGATTGGCCTGGTTGACCGGCAGAAGGAGCGCATCGAGACGTACTCCGGCGGCATGAAGCGGCGCGTCAACATCGGTGCGGCACTGCTCCACAAGCCGCCGCTGATCATCATGGACGAGCCGACGGTCGGCATCGACCCGCAGAGCCGCCGCCACATTCTCGACGGCGTGGCCGCCCTGCGTGCGGACGGGGCAACCATCCTCTACACCACCCACTACATGGAGGAGGCGGAAGAGCTGTCCGACCAGGTGGCTATCATGGACAAGGGCGAAATCATCGCCGGCGGCACGCAGGACGAACTGGTGCGCATCGTCGGTGAACTGGACCGGGCGTCGTTGACGCTCGACGACACCCACGACGAGGTGCTGGAAGGGTGGCGTCACGTCCCCGGCGTCCACAGCGTGGCCCGCGAGAACGGCCAGGTGATGGTGCTGCTGGAAGATTCCACCGCCGCGCTGCCGCAGCTGTTCGACGTGGCCGGGCAGCACGGGGCGCGGGTGACGGCCGTGGCCATCCAGGAGCCGAATCTGGAGAGCGTCTTCCTCCATTTGACGGGCCGGGCGTTGAGGGATTGATGATGAAAGCGCTCGATATCGCCCTCAAAGATATTCGTCAGTCGATGCGCAGCCGCAACGCGCTCATCTTCATGTTCGCCATTCCGATCCTGATCACCGTCATGTTCTCCCTGATGTTCGGCAGCATTGCCGGGGGGGACGATGAGGGATTCACGGTACCCCGGACGGCCGTTATGTTCGTCAATCAGGACGAGGGCGAGATGCCCATCGACAGCGGCGGCCTTGAGGCGGCCAACATGGGCGGCCTGCTGGGGCAGATGCTTCAGCAGGACGACCTGAGTGACCTGATGACGATTACGCTCATGGACGACGCAGTCGCAGCGCGAACGGCCGTTGATGACCAGCAGGCGGGCGCGGCGATCATCATCCCTGCCGGCTTCACCGCCGCGCTGACCAGCGACGCGGAGAATGTGGCCCTGGAGCTGTACACCGATCCGACGCTGACCATCGGCCCGGCCATTGTTGAGAGCATTGTCGGCCAGTTTGTCGACAGCTTCTCCGCCGGCGCCATCGGCGTCGGCGTGACCGTCGGGCAATTGGCTGAAGCGGGGCTGCCGGTGACCGACGAGTTGGTCACCGGTGCGGTGGTCCATTACCAGCAGACGGGCGGGCAGTTCGGCCGCGGCCCGCTGGTCAACGTGCAGGCGCCGCCGGGCGCGGACAACGGGCAGACGAATGAACTGGCGTCGATATTGGGACTCATTCTGGCCGGGATGATGGTGTTCTACGCCTTCTTCACCGGGGCCAACACGCTCAATTCGATTCTGACCGAAGAGGAAAACGGCACGCTGCAGCGCCTTTTCACCACGCCGACCTCACAGCTGTCGCTGTTCAGCGGCAAATTCCTGGCGGCGCTGCTGGTGCTCAGCGTACAGGTGGCTGTGCTGCTTCTCTTCGGCAATCTGGTGTTCGGCATCAACTGGGGTGAACCGCTGCCGGTGGCGCTGGCGGCCGCCGGGTTGGTGCTCATTGCCGCCACGTTTGGCCTGTTCATCGTGTCGCTGATCAAGGATTCACGCCAGGGCGGGGTCATCTTCGGCGGCTTGCTGACCCTCACCGGCATGTTGGGGTTGATGAGCGTCTTTACTGCCGGTTCGCCCAACACGCCGCCCGCACTGGACACCATTGGCCTGCTGGTGCCCCAGGGCTGGGCTATTCGCGGCATGCGTCAGGCGATGGAAGGGCAGGGGCTGAACGACAGCTTGCTGACCCTGGGTGTCGTCGTGGCCCTGAGCGCCGTCTTTTTTTTCGCCGGACAGTGGCGGCTGCGGAAGCGGTTTCAATAAAGTTGACTAACGACACCTCAGAGGTCTTGAAGACCTCTGAGGTGTGAAGACAGAAAGCACCATGCGCGTTATCGATCTCGCTCTCAAAGATTTGCAGCAACTTGTCCGCAGCCGGCAGACGTTTATCTTCCTGCTCATCATGCCGGTCGTCTTCACGATTTTATTCGGCTTCGCTTTTGGCGGTGATTCAACGGCCGATCCGCGCCTGCCGATTGCCGTCCACGACGCCGACCAGAGCGCGCTGAGTCAGGAAGTGGTGGCGGCGCTGGGCAGTTCCGACGTCGTGCGGCTGGAGGCAAGCGAGGCAACGGCTGCCGAGCTGCCCCAGCTTGTGGCCGATGAAGATGTAGCCGCGGCAATCATGATCCCTGCCGGATTCGGCGAGGCGTTGCGGACGGCGGGTGCTGCGCCGCTCCCTATCGACCTTGTCGCCGGGGGGCAGACCGCCTTCACGGTGCAAAGTGAGCTGTCGCAGATTTCGACCCGCCTGGTGTCGACGGTCAACAGTGCGCTCTATACAGCTGAAACAGCCGCCGCCCACGGCCTCGCCCCCGACGACGCGGCGCAGGCGGGCCAGTTCGACGCGGCGCTGGCACGCGGGCTGGCGGCGTGGGAAGCACCGCCGGTGACGGTCAACGTGACAGCCGCCAGTGCGCTCTCGGCCGAGGCCGGGGAGGATAACGCCAACTACAGCGTCTACGCCCATTCGTCGCCGGGCATGATGGCCCAGTTCGCCATTGCCGGGCTGATGGGCGCGGCCGGGCTGCTGGTCATCGAGAAGAAAAACCGGGCGCTCGACCGGATGCTGACCACCAACATGACGCGCGGCCAGATTCTGCTGGGCCACTTCATCGCCATGTTCGCCATGATCATGATGCAGCTCGGTATCCTGATTCTGTTTGGCCAGCTTGTGTTGGGGCTACCCTACCTGAGCCAACCGCTGGCCACGCTGCTGGTGACGGTGGCCACGGCGATTTTCAGCGCCAGCCTGGGGCTACTCATCGGCGTGCTGGCCAAGTCGGAGGAGCAGGTGATCGTCTTTGCCCTCATTCCCATGTTTGTGTTGGCCGGGTTGGGTGGGGCGTGGGTGCCGCTGGAGTTTACGCCGGAGACGTTTCAGCGCGTGGCCTACATGACCCCGGTGGCGTGGACGGTCGACGGCTACAAGGACATCATCGTGCGCGGTCTGGGCGTCCAGTCGGTGCTGACCGGCGTGGGCGTGCTGCTGGCGTATGCGGCCGTCATTGCGGCGCTGGCGGCGTGGCGGTTCCGGAGCGAGTGAAATACGGTAGGTTTCCTTGGTTCACAATATGGCTTGTTTCTGCCGCAGAAATATGTTCCTTAGCTCATCATCGCCAATGTCCATAGCAATATCGTTGAACGTTTGCTGCGCTGCCACATGCTGCGCGTCAGCTTCTTCTTCCCGGCCTAACGCCCGCAGTGAATTGGCCAAAGCTTTCTGCGTTTGCCAGAGCAAGGGCCGCATGCCCAGCTGTTCAGCTGTCTGAATCGCTCGGGCGAAATCATCGACTGCTGCTTCATGGTTGCCCGTTGCTGCCAACACATGTCCGCGAGTCTGGTAGACCAGTGTATACAAGTTGCGCATCCGGCGTTCGCTGACGTAGGCTATCGCTTCTTCTGCCAGCGACAGGGCGGTCGTTGTATCGCCGTTTTGCAGCGCCAACATCGCGGAGCCAGTTAGATGGCGTGGTCGCTCAAGGTGCATATAGATGGAGGCTGTGTTTAATCCGCTTTCGAAGGCTGCCGCTGCCGCGTCGTAGTCGCCCAGCTTCATGGCGCACCAACCGAGATCAGCCCAGGCTGAGGCGCCGCCGGGTATGGCGCCCGGTGTTTCCAGCAAGCGAATCGCGTGACCATGAAACTCGGCGACTTGGTCGGCGAACTGCTCGCTGAGATCGAGATAGATCATGCCCATTGTGCCGAGCGAGACAACGGTAATCTGGGACATATGCGCCTCAACGGGGAGCGCTGTATCAAGTGACTTGCGGGCGATCCTCATCGCTGCTTCGTACTCTCCGCGCCAGCGATGGATCTCGGCCATAATCCACGTTCCCAGCGCCAGCACCCACTCCAGTCCGATTCGCTCCGCAATTTCGACACCTTGCGCCGCCGCCGCCAACGCGTCATCAAACATGCCCTCGCGAACATAGTAGAGTGGCAGAACGGCAGCCAGAAGCGCCGCCTCATGTTCGCGGTCGTCGATCGCCCGCGAGACGGCCAACCCTTCCATGGCCTTTTCGTACCCTTCATCGAACCGGGTTAGCGTCATGAGACTACTGCTAATATGCTCCAGCCCCATAGACTTGAAGCCGGGGTTGTCTACTTCGTCGGCAATTTCGACCAACTCGCCCAGATATCGAATGACAGAGTCGAAGTCCGCTTGTCGGGTGCATAGCATGCAGCGAATAATGCTCAGCTCAGCGTAACCGTCCGTCTCATCGTGGTCGCGAGCCAGTTTCTCCGCCCGCAGCAGCGGATCCTCGGCGGCTGGGAAGTCACCCAGCTGCAGAGCGGTCGTCATACCGAGTTTGTTGAGGGCCGAGATCTGCATGCCGCTGTGGCCCAGCGCCTCGCCGGTGGCCAGCATCTGCTGGTAAATCTCGATCGCTTTGCCGGGTCCCTGTGTGCCGCCGGAGGCGGCTCCCAGTCCTTCATAGGCCCGCGACACCACTGCCGGTTCGCTCAATGCCTTGTGTTGAAGCGCTTCAGAGAACAGGTGAACCGCTTCCTGCACAGCGAAGGCGCGGTAGGCCTGTTCGCCGGCGGTGACAAGGTATGGCGCGGCGCGACCCGGCTTGCGTGCAGCCAGGAAGTGACGGGCGATATCGGCCGCCTCATCCGGGGCGTGCTGCTCCAACGCTTCGGCCGCTGCCAGATGTAGCTGTCGGCGACGGCTGAGCAGCAGCGAGTCGTAGGCAGCATCCTGGGTCAGGGCGTGCTTGAACTGGTAGGTTCGTACCGGCGTCCGGCCCGTCTCACGAATCAACTCCCGTTTGAGCAGCGTGGCCAGACGATCGTCCAGGACGCTGCCAACGCCGGCGATCTGGCGCAACACCGGATAGGAGAACGCCCGACCGAGCACCGCGGCAGCCTGGGCCACGGCGCGCGTTTCGTCGTCCAGCCGGTCCAGGCGGGCAGTGATGACGCCATTGAGCGTGTCAGGCACGTCAAGCGTAGCGATTTCGGCTGTAGCCACCCAATGGCCGTCACGGTTGATAACCAGACCGGCATCGAGCAGTGAGCGAACCACTTCCTCCAGGAAGAACGGGTTCCCTTCCGACTTGTCGAGCATCAGCTGGCGCAATGACTCGGGCAGTCCTTCGACGGCCAACAGATTGCGGACGAGGGTGCGCGCCTGACCGTCGTCCAGTGGCCGCAGCGACACGGCCGTATAGCGGTGACCATGGTCGCGTCCAGCCGTTTCGTGGAGTGTCCATGATGGGTCCTCCCGACGTGGCCGAAACGCCAACATGAACAAGATCGCTTCTTGCTCTGTCAGCCGAAACAGCGACTCGAGCAGAGCGAGTGACGTGGGGTCGATCCAGTGAATATCGTCGACCACCAGCGCCAATGGCTGCTCTGTGGCCAGCGCCTGAAAGAAGTCAGCTGCTACAGTGAACACACGCTGGCGCAAGGCTGGCGGCTGGAGATACTTGACCCATTCGCTGTCTTCATCGGGGACGGGCAGCGCGAGTGGCTGGGCCAGAAACGCGGCCAGTTCGCCGCCGTGCCCAGGAAACAGCGCTTCGAGGCGCTGTCGCATGTGGGCGTAGCGGGCATCGGGGCTGGCGTCGTCGGGCAGTTCGAAGGCCGCCGAGAGCAGTCCCTTGAACGGGGCGAACGGCGTATCCGTTTCATACGAGAGTGATCGACCATCGAGCCAACGCAGTTTGTCACCGCCGGCGGCGCTGTGCTGCCGCGCTTCGTCCACTAACCGTGACTTGCCCAGCCCCGCCTCGCCCATGACAGAGACAATCTGACCACTCCCGTTTGCCGCTGCCGCAATCGCCTCTGTCAGCCGGTCCAGTTCAGCGTCACGCCCGATCATGGGCGAGTCCAGCCCGTCCAGACCGCGCAGTGACTGTGTCTGGTCAGTTGCCCCGGTGACGCGATAGGCTGTCACCGGTTCGACGCGACCCTTCACACTGAGGTTATCGATCACCTGCACATGAAACAATGGGGCGACGAGCTTGTAGGTGGGTTCGGCAATGAGGATGGTGCCCGGTTCGGCCGCCTGCTCCATGCGAGCGGCCATGTTGATGGCGTCGCCCAGGGCCGAATACTCCATGCGCAGATCGGAGCCGACTGCACCGACGACCACCAGGCCGGTATTAATGCCGACCCGCACATTGATGTCGATGTCCCACTCGGCCTTCACTTGCTCACGATATGGCTGGAGGCTGTCGATGATGCCCAGCCCGGCCAGAATGGCCCGCTGCGGATCGTCCTCGTGGGCCAGCGGCGCGCCAAAGAAGGCCAGGATGCCGTCGCCCATCAGCCGGGCCACTGTGCCTTCGTAACGGTAGACAGGGGCGATCATATGTTCAAACGCGCCATTGATGATGCCGGCCCACTCTTCCGGGTCCAGCGTGGCGGCGGCGGCGGTTGACCCTTTGACATCGCAGAACAGCATCGTGACGATGCGACGTTCCCCAACCATCTCGGCGCTGTCTCGTGCCTGTTCCAACTGCTTCAGCAGATCGGCGGGGATGAAGCGATCAAGGTTCGTTTCTGCTGGAGGCGCGACCGGAGCAGCGACGAGTGTTTCCTGCACGGCACCTTCTGGCGCAGTCGCATCCATCTGATGGCCGCAGTTGAAGCAGAAACGCGATCCTGCCGGCAGATCCGTCCCGCAACTGGGGCAGACCAGAGACAGCTTCTGACCACAACTCATGCAAAACTTCGCGCCGTCCGGGTTTTCAGTCTGGCATTGGGCACAGGTGATCATGTGGCTAAATCCTCCTGTAGATGACGCGCCTATTAGATTGGGCTGAATTGGGTCGGTAATTGCTGATTAGTCATTATAAGGTAACAGCGGGTGGTGGGCCACATCGTCCCGAATGCTGCGAAAGGTGAGGCGGCTGTCATCGCGGCGCTGGCGACGTGGCGGTTTCGGAAGGATTAACCGGTAAGTTGGCGACTCTGAACAGGGCACAGGAAAAGACAGGACGGCCGCTTTGCAGCGTGCCGCCCCGATTTGTCGTCGGTGTCGCTAGCCTTCGATGGAACAATCCCCTTCTGTCGAAGTCACACTGGCGCTATTGATAAAGTTGGCCCCTTCCATACCGTTCAGCATGTACCAGGCGCTGCTGCCATAGTCAGCCACAACGCCGACCTCATAGCTTCCGGCCGCAACCTCACCGCTGGCCTGACCGCCAATCTCGTTGGACAAGTAGGCCGGCGCGACTTCGTCCAGCACCACCACGCACTGACCCGGCTCAAAGACGGTCGTGGTCGGCACCTGATTGAAAATGTCGGGGTCCACTGTCGGCGTGGCGGCGGGCGTCGTCGTTCCACCGGCGCAGCCGGTCAGAGCCATACCCGCGACGATTATCAACAAAGCAACTAACTTACGCACATTCATTTTCACTTTTGTCTTTCCCCTAGATAGTCTCCGTCTGGACTTACGCAGCGCCGAATTATACACTATTCTCGGCTGGCGGTTAGCCAGTGCCGGCCGCCGCGATAAGCACCCCACTCCCCTGCCCTATATCCGCTCAATCACCGTCGCGATCCCCATCCCGCCGCCGGCGCACAACGTAATAAGTGCCGTCGACTTGTCCTGGCGCTCCATCTCGTCCAGGGCCGTGCCCAGCAGCATGGCCCCGGTCGCGCCCAGCGGGTGGCCGAGGGCAATCGCCCCGCCGTTGACGTTGACCTTCTCCAGCCATTCGTCTTCCAGACCCATCTCGCGGATGAACTTCAGCACGACGGAGGCGAACGCTTCGTTGATTTCGATCAGGTCGATGTCATCGATGCGCATCCCCGCCTTGTCCAGCGCCCGTTTGGAGGCCGGGGCGGGCGCCGTGAGCATGATTGTCGGCTCGTCGCCCAGCAGCGCCGCCGCCCGAACCCGCGCCCGCGGCTGCAGGCCCAACGCCTGCCCCTTCGCCCACGAGCCGACCAGCACCAGCGCCGCCCCATCGACAATGCCGGACGAGTTGCCCGCCGTGTGAACGTGGTCGATGACCTCGATCTGCGGGTATTTGCTGAGCGCCAGCGCGTCGAAGCCCATCTCGCCCAGCTTGACGAAGGCGGGCTTCAGTTGGCTCAGGCCGTCGAGCGTCGTGTCCGGGCGGACGTGTTCGTCGCGGTCGAGCACCACGTTGCCGTCGGCGTCGGCGACCGGGATGATGCTGGTGAAGCGGCCGTCTTCCTGCGCCGCCGTCGCCCGGCGCTGGGAGAGCAGGGCGTAGGCGTCGACATCGGCCCGCGAGAACGCCTCCAGCGAGGCGATCAGGTCGGCGCTGATGCCCTGGGGCACGATGCCGAGCTGGCTGGATGACCGCTTCATCGTCCCACATCGCCCCGCCGTCGCTGCCCATCGGCACGCGCGACATCGACTCGATGCCCCCGGCGACGACCAGATCTTCCCAGCCGGAACGAACCTTCATGGCCGCCAGATTGACCGCTTCCAGCCCGCTGGCGCAGAAGCGGTTTAGCTGCGCTCCCGGCAGGTCGAGGTCCCAGCCCGGCGTAGAGCGGGGCGGTGCGGGCGATGTTGCCGCCCTGTTCGTTGATGGGCGTCACGCAGCCCAGCAGCACGTCGTCGACCTGGGATGTGTCCAGATCGTGGCGCTGCTGCATGGCGTCGAAGAGGGTCTTGAGCAGATCGAGCGGGGGGTGCTGGTGGAGCGAACCGCTCTCCTTTCCCCGGCCGCGCGGGGTGCGAATGGCGTCGAAGATATAGGCGTCTGTGGTCATGGTTGGCCTCCAGCGGCATTATAGCATGGGGAGAGTGGGTGGGGGAACAGAGGACTGCGGGTCAGTCTCAATTTGGCGACCAGACCACCACTGTTGTTGGTGGCGGCCACGGTTGCCGCGCTTTGCGAACCGTCTGGAGCGCCCGGTCTGACGGTGTTCAGTTCCTGTCGCCAGACACCCAGCCGGGCGGCGGCGCAGTCGCCTGGCCCGTGCGCCAGCCGCGGCTGAGGCCGGTCCAATAGGCCCGCAGCGCGGTCCAGCGGCCGTCCCGCGCCAGCCGTCCGGTCGTCCGCAGTGCGCTGGCCGAGCGGAACGGCACGATGGCTAGCATTCGCGCCCCACTGCCGTGCTTGCGAAAGTAACGGCCGCTGCTCTGGGCCATGTAGTAGCGCTCCATCGGACTGTCTCGTCCGCCGCTGCTGAGCGAGACGTCATGCCAGACGTGGGCGTCCGGGCAGAAGCGCAGCCGCCATCCCCCGGCCCGCAAACGGCGACAGTAGTCGAGGTCTTCGTAGTAGAGGAAGAACTGCTCATCCAGCAGGCCCGTCTGCTCGACGGCCGCCCGACGCAGCAGCACGGCGCAGAAGGGTGCGAACTCGATGTCGCGTGGCGTCGCCCATTGGCCGCTGTCGATCTCCTTCTCGCCGCCGTCTTTCACGTCCAGAAAAAGGTCCAGGTTATTGCCGACGGTCCAGATGCGCTGCGGGTCGCCGGCGTAATAGACCTTGGCCGCCGCCAGCCCCACGTCCGGGGATTCAGACAGCGTGGCCATCAGATGGTCGAGCGCGTCCGGGGCGACGATGGTGTCGTTGTTCAGCAGGAACAGCGCCTCCGCGTCTCCAGCCAACGCCGCCTCGATGCCCGCGTTGTAACCGCCGGCGAAGCCCCGGTTCTGCGGCAGACGAAGCAGCTCGACCGTCGGGAAGCGGGCGGCCACCGCCTCCGCCAGCGGTGGTTCGCTGCCGTTGTCCACCAGGATGGTGCGGACGGACGGGTAGGTCAGGCGGGAGACACTTTCCAGGCAGGCCAGCGTCTTCTCCTTCTGGTTCCAGGCGACGGTGATGAGGGCAACAGGTGGGGCGGACATGGGCGCTAGGGGGCGAAGGCGAACCCACTGTTGATGGAGTCGGCCGCGCCCAGACAGTAGATGATCTTGCTGGCGTAGACCACCGGCAGGCTGCGCCAGTGGGGCCAGAAGAGCCGGTTGGTGTAGATGCCGCCGGTGATGCGGGCAGCGATGAGCGGCGACAGCAGCCGCCACCACGTCGCGCTAACTGCTCCCGATGGCGTGCCGAACGCCGCCGGATAGCGCAGCCGCACGCGGACGGCGTTGTGGCCCAGATTGCGCCAATGGCGCACGACATCGCTCCAGGTGGTGCGTGCCGGGGCGTGGGCGACGACCGCTTCCGGCGCGAACATCAGCGGCACGCCCGCCAGCCGCATGCGCACCGTCCAGTCGGCGTCTTCGGCCGCCGCGCCGGGGAACGTCTCGTCCATCAGACCGACTTGCTCGACCACGCTGCGCCGCACGCTCAGATTCAGCGTTGGCAAGAGCTGGCGGCTGCCGGGTGGGTGGCCGGGAATGAACTCGTGGAACATGGAGACGTTGTCGCTCTGGGCCCAGTAGTTGCTGCCTTCCAGGGCGACACTGCCGCCCACAACCGGCGCGCCGGCCTGCTGCCGGTCGAGATGTCGCTGTACCCAGTCTGGGCGCGGGATGCAGTCGGAGTCGAGGAACAGATAGATCGCGCCGGTCGCCGCCGCCATACCCAGATTGCGCGCCCGCGCGGCGCAGACTGGCTCCCCGGTGTCGACAAAGCGCACCGTGGGGTAGCTGTCGACCACGCCTGCGTCATCGCGCCCGACAATGACAACTTCGTGCGGCTCTGTTGTCTGGGCCAGCACAGCGTCAATGGTGCGGGCCAGTGTCGGCGCGTTGAGCGCTGGGATGATGACGGAGATACTCATACACACAAATTGTAGCGCAGGTTGTCCTCCTGCGTTTCGGCACAGCGATTCAGTCGCAGAATGGCACGCTGAACGACCCTACCAGACCCGGCAGAGCAACCCTTTCAGATAGGCTGACTCCGGAAACGTTAGCAGCACCGGATGGTCGGCCGCCTGGCTCAGATGGCGCATGATCTGCACGTCCCGCCCGGCGTCGACGGCCGCGCCGAAGACAACCTTCTGGAATAGATCGGCGCTAATCAGCCCCGAACAGGAGAACGTCAGCAGCACGCCACCCGGTCGCAGGAGCCGCAGCGCCAGCCAGTTCAAATCCTTGTACCCTCGGGTGGCCCGGTCCACGCCGCTCTGGCTGTGGGCAAACTTGGGCGGGTCGAGGACGATGACGTCGAACTGCTCTTTCTCTTCGCGAAAGTAGCGCAGCACCTCGAAAGCGTCACCGGCCATGTACTCGTGGTCGGGGCTGTCGAAGCCGTTGAGGGCCATCGTCTGTTCGGCTGCTTCCAGCGCAGGGACAGAGCTGTCCACTTGCAGTACCTTCGCCGCGCCGCCCGCGGCGGCATAGACCCCAAACGCGCCGGTGTAGGAAAAGAGGTTGAGTACGGTGTGGCCACTGACCAGGGCCGGATCGTTGAGCAGGGCACGGTTGTCCCGCTGGTCCAGGTAGAAACCGGTCTTGTGCCCGCCCAGGACATCGACCGGAAAGTGAAAGCCGTTCTCCTGAATCGTCATCTCATCCGGCAGCGTTCCCCGGACGACACCGCTGACGCTCTCCAGACCCTCTTTCTCGCGCACGTCTACATCGGAGCGTTCGACGATGGCCGCCGGCGACAGCAGTTCCTGCAGCAGGTCGAACAGGATCTCCTTGCGCCGTTCCATGCCCAATGTCAGGAGCTGCACGGCCAATACGTCGTTGTAGCCGTCGACGATGAGACCGGGCAGGCCGTCGGACTCGGCGTAGACAAGACGGTAGCCGGTGGTCGCCGGGGGCAGCGCCAGCAGCGTGCGGCCGTCGATGGCTCGGTCCAGGCGGCTGCGCCAGAACTCGTCGTCAATCGGTTCCTGCGCGTCCCAGCTGATGATCCGGGCCACGATTTGCGAAGCAGGGTTATAGGTGGCGGTTCCCAGTGGCTCGCTGCCGCTGTCCAGGATCGTCACCAGATCGCCCGGCTGCGGCTGCCCTTCGGTGCGCAAGATCGCCCCGGAAAAAACCCACGGGTGGCGGTTGCGAACCGGTTTGTCACGGCCCGGCTTGAGTATGAGCGCTCCGGCGATTGGTTCCATCAGACTATCTCCCTGGCGGTTTCGTTGCCGCCCGTTGTTTGTCGTTGTCCCGCAAGCTGCGAGACGAGAATCCCGGCGAGCATCAGGGCGCAGCCCAGCAAGCCGCGCACCCCCAACTGCTCGCCCAGCAACAGCCAGCCGCCAAGCACAGCGAACACCCCCTCCAGACTGAGGAGGATCGCTGCGTGGGCCGGTTGGGCGTGGCGCTGGCCCACGACTTGCAGCGTGTAGCCGACGCCGACCGACATGATGCCGGTGTATAAAATGGGCAGAAGCGCCGCCTGAATGCCCTCCAGCCGGATCGTCTCCACCAGCGCCGCCACAAAGAGGCTCAGCCCGGCGCAGACCATGAACTGAACGAACGCCAGCCGGATGACGTCGGTGCGCGGCGCCAACCGATCGACGACCAGCACATGCCCGGCCCAGATGAACGCCCCCAGCAGCACCAGGAGGTCGCCCGCTTCCATGCGAAAATCGTCCTGGATGGTAAGGAAGTATAGCCCAACGGCTGCCAGGGCGACGCCCAGCCACGTCCCGGCAGGGGTCTTGTGGCCCAGCGCCAGCCCCAGCACCGGCACCAGCACGACATACAGGCCAGTGATGAAGCCAGCCTTACCGGCTGTTGTATAGACCAGCCCCATCTGCTGCAGCGAGGCGCCGCCAAAGAGGAACAGACCCGCCACCAGCCCGCCCAGCCACAACGCCCGACCCGGCGCAACCCACCCGGTGGGCACTCCTGTTCGTCGCCGCTGCCGGTCGAGATATGCCACGACAGGCAGCAGCACCAGGCCGCCGATGGCAAAGCGCAGTCCGTTGAATGTAAACGGGCCGACCGACTCCATGCCCGTCCGCTGGGCCACGAAAGCAAAGCCCCAGACGACAGAGGTGAGCAGCAGCAGGAGATTGGCGCGGCCGCCGGCGGTCAGGTTCATGGGGTTGTTGGGCCGGCAGAGCGGTTAGGCCGGGCGGCCGAACGCCTCCAGCAGCAGCGCGTTCACTCGCTCCGGCGCTTCATGCTGGACCCAGTGGGAGACGCCGGTCAGTTTGTGCAGTGTACCGGTCCGGCAGAGCGCCACGCTTTCGTCGGCCATGATCGCTTCGAAGGCGACGTCGTTGTCTCCCCAGATGATCGTTGTGGGCGGGATGACTTCCGGTTCCGGTCTATTTTCGCTGGAGAAGCGAAAGGCTGCCCGGTACCAGTTGAGCATTGCCTGGAAAGCACCCGGCTGCGACCATGCTTTCTTCAGGCCGGCGATATCAGCCGGGGTGAAGGTGTCCGGCGCGCTCGTCGCCTTCATCGCCCGGACGGCCAGACGGCTGCTGAAGCTGCCGGCCAACGCCTCCGGCAGCCACGGAATCTGGAAGGCGAACATATAGCTGCTGCGGCCCCGCTGCCGCCAGTCGCCGCGCAGATGGCGGGCCATCACGCGAGGATGGGGGACGTTGAGAATAGCCAGATGATGGAGCTTCTCCGGCGCGCGAAGGGCGACGTTCCAGGCTACATTGCCGCCCCAGTCGTGGCCCGCCAGCCGGACGGTGTCGCTGCCGGTGGCCTCAATGAGGCCAAGAATATCATCGACCAGTGGTTCGGTGCGATAGTCGGCGATCTCCGGCGGCTTGTCACTCAGGTTGTAGCCGCGCTGGTCGGGTGCCCAGACGCGATAGCCCGCCGCCGCCAGCGCCGGAATCTGTCGCTTCCACGCCCCCCAATACTCCGGGAAGCCGTGGAGCAAAATGACGGGTGGCCCTTCGACCGGCCCGGCCTGGGCTACGTGCAGGGTGATGCCGTTGGTCTTCACATAGACATGATTGAGTTCCATAAGGCGGATTCCCCTGATCGGTTCGCTGCTGGTCCGGCTGGCTGGCGGCTAGACCGATCGATGGGCCTGGTCGCTCTCCGGCTGCTCGCTCAACAAGTCCAATGCGTGTGGCAGGACGGGCAGCAAGACGTCCAGATTTTCGCGGACGGCTTTCGGGTTGCCCGGCAGGTTGATGATCAACGTCCGGTCGCGGATGCCGGCCACGGCGCGAGAGAGCATGGCGTGGCGGGTCACCTTCAGGCTCTCTGCCCGCAGCGCCTCTACCAGGCCGGGCGTCTCGCGCTGAATAACCTGCCGTGTCGCCTCCGGCGTCACGTCGCGCGGGGCGAAGCCGGTGCCGCCGCTGGTCAGAATCAGATCCAGCCCGGCGGCGGTCCAGCCGATGAGCTGCGCAGCAATGGTGGTCGTGTCGTCGGGCACAACAGCCTGCTCCACGACCACCCAGCCTGTTTGCGTGGTGATGATCTCGGCCGCCAGCGGACCGCTCTGGTCCTCGTAGGTGCCGGCGGCCGCCCGATCACTGATCGTCAGAATGCCAACGCGTCGCATTAGCGGTTCGGCTGCTTCTCCACCAGATCAACCCATTTGTCGTTGAGGCCGCTTTCTGTGACGCCAAAGAAGAGGCGCACATCGTCGCCGTCACGCATCGCCAGGTCGTACATGACCGTGTCGCCTTTGCGCCGCTCGTTGACGATGGCCATATCGCCGCGCCACTTGAACGACTCCGGCTGAATACTGCCTGACTCGACCTGCATGATAGCGTAATGCCACAGGCGACGAGCCGAGGAGCGGGTGACGCCCTTGATGACGTTGCCGTTCCGCAGGTCTCTCAGCGTGTGGTAGGTGGTGCCGTCCCGCTTCTGGCTCTCGACAATCTCGGCGCCGGTGCGCGGCGCTTCCAGGCCAGTGCTGGACCGTTCCTGCTGAGGCTGCGGGGACTGCGGCGGCGCCTGGGTGGTCGTCGGGGTCGTGACCACAGCCGGCGCAGGCTGCGGCGCGGCTTCGACCGGACTACCGGCCAGCGGTCGCGTGCCGCTGCTCCGTTCTACCAGGGCCACAATCTCGTCGCGGACGGCCAGACTGCTGTCTTCCTCGTCGCGGACGAAGAAGTTGTTGTTGTCGATGGCGTAGGGTACGTCCGGTCCCGCCTGCACAGCCACGCGCACTACTTTGACGCCCGCGGCGGGAAGCTGGTCCATACTCAGTTCCGGCTCCGGGCTGAAGCGCTTGGTGACCGCGTTGCGCAGTGCTTCCATACTCTTGTTGGGGTCGCGCACGCCTTCGGGCTTTTCATTCGGGTCAGCCGAGAGGCCAATGTAGATCGTGCCGCCGTTGGTGTTGGCCATGGCGCAAATATCGCGCAGTACCCGATCCAGATGGCCGCCACGCTGGGCCATCGAAGGATGGAACGCCTGCACCAGTGACTCTCCCTCCTCGCGGGCCAACTGGACAAAGTCGATGGCCTTGGCCGTGCCGCGGAAGGGGCGTGTCAATGAATGGTCGTTGCCTTTGATAACGCGCGCCAACGCGTCGAAGCTGACTTCTTCCAGCAAGATCTCCGTCGTGCGGTCGCCCACGCCGAGGTAGGGCGAATTCTCCGACTCGCGCACCAGCCGGTGGGCGTCGGAACCCTGGATGCAGCGCATCGGGCGCGGATATTCGGGCTTGGAGCCGTCGAAGAAACGGCGAGTCGTGTAACGACCGCGCTTCTCCAGGTCGGTTACTTCCAGAGCGTGCAAATTGGAGTCCTGCGTATAGGCGATTCGCGTCTGGCCGCCAATGTCCAGGCCGCGCATGACGACGCCGTGGGACGAATTGGCGTGGGCGGCAATGCACAGCCCACCCGCTTCGTGGATGACCCGATAGGCGGTCAGGACATCGCTGGTCGCGCCGACGGTGGAGCTGCCCTGCTGCAGGTTCTCCGGTGGTACGCGGAGGGTTAGCAGCAAATGTTCCAGGTAGCTGACCGGCGTTTCCGGCGGGAAGATGCCCAGGATGTGAAAGCCAAAGGTGGCTGTAAATTCAAAGCCCGGCAGCACAAGCAGCCGGTCCAGCACGCGCCGGTACTCATCCAGCTTGCGCTGCTCATTGACGTCGATGCGGCCCAGCTCTTCCAGCCACACCAACTGCTCGATCTCTCGCTGCATCCCCCGATAGCCCGCCACAGTGTTGTGGTCGGTCAGGGCGATAATATCCAGCCCGCGCACCACCGCCTGTCGCAAAATATCCAGGCCGGAGATTTCCGGCTGTTGGTAGTCGCTGGATGCGGGGGTATGCGTGTGCAGGTCCATCAGCCGCCACTGGCGGGATGGTTTGCTGGCGCCGTTGCTGCTGCTCTTGCCGCGACTGCGGCTGCCGCGCCCGGACGAACCGGAGCGACGTTGATTACCTCGAGACGAATTCTGTTCGTTAGCCATAAGAGTCGTCTCGCCTTAGTTGTGGTCGCCGAGGCCGACGATGGCGCGAACCAGGCCAAAGGTTGTCACGCCCAGCTTCAATGCGTCGCCGGTTGAAATATGGGGCGGGCCGCCTCTCGTCTCTGAGGAGGCGCGGGCCAGCAGCCAGGCAGATGTCAGACCCAGGGCAGCGCCCAAGGCGGTGCCCACAATGAGGGTCTTCATTTGCCAATTGCTGTCTTGTTCGGCGGCGGTCGGTGAAAGGGAGGAAGGCCAGGCGGCCGTTCCGTTAATCGTCTGATTCGTAGAACTCGTCGTTCTTGCTGTTGTTGTCATATTGAATGTTTTCATCACTTCGGCTGAAGTTGTGTTTCACTTGTTCAGCCATCGTGCGGGCATAGGCACCATAACCGCCGTATCGAATAAATGGTTTGGCGATGGCGTCTGACCCGCGTTCTAATTGTCGAGAGGCCTGGGCGAGGAAGGAGTCTGCCTGCCACAGGAAAATCTGAATCCGGCTCCGGTAGGCGTTTGGCCCTGATTCCGGATAAAGCTTGCGCTGGTTGCGCCGGTTGATAAGAAAGGCTGCGTAGGCGATTGGCAAGACGGCCATGATGACGATGGTGGGAACGGCCATCATGATTACCATGATAGCAGACATACCGGCGATAAACTCGCGGGCTTGTCCCGTCTCTCGCAACCCAAAGGCGAGCACGAGCAGCAGAATGAACAACGCCACCGCCACCACGGCGGCGATGATGACCGGAACGTAGATCGTGCGCCGGTTATGCCGCTTCAACCGTTCGTCGCGCGCCAACTGGGCGGCCGTCGGTAGATAGGTCGTCCGGGGCTGCGCTGGCCAGGGTTCGGTTAAGGGAGGATAGGCATTGCCCGGAGTTGGCTGGCGCTGATATGCATAAGGCGGCGAGCCAGATGGATCAGGCGTTTGCGGTGTCGTCATTGGCTACTCGTTACTCTAACGACAGTATTGTAACACAGTTCCGCCAGTTCGCAGCAGGCTCTAACGAGAAGTTGACAGACGCGTCCTGGTCGTGGTGCCGGCTGAGACCCAATTGACGGGTGATTCTTTGCCCCCGCTAAGCGGTTTTGGTTTGAGCGGCGCAGGTGCTATACTTAGGATTGGCCCTGAGGCGGGGATGTGGCGGAACTGGCAGACGCGCATGACTTAGAATCATGTGCCGAAAGGCGTGTGGGTTCGAGTCCCTCCATCCCCATTACCAAATTCTGGAGCGTTGCTCACCGGCAACGCTTTTTTGTTCAAGAGGTACTTGAGTGACGCTGACAATTCACACCGAAGAAGACAACCAACGACAACTGACGTTGACCATTGAAGTTGAAGAAACCCGTGTGCAGCAGGCCATGCGCCAGAAGGCGCGGGAGCTTGGCAAAGAGTTTCGCATTCCCGGCTTTCGCCAGGGGAAGGCGCCATACAGCGTGATCGTGCGCCGCATTGGCGAGACCACGCTCCGCGCCGAGACGATCGAAGACCTGATCCAGCCTGTCTTTGAAGAGGCAATGGATGAGTCCGGTATCGACCCGTATGCCCAGCCCACGCTGGAGGATATTGAGTCCGATCCGGTCGTCTTCAAGTTCACCATACCGCTGGCGCCGGAAGTGACGCTGGGCGACTATCGCGAAACGCGCAAGGAAGTCGAAGCGGTCGAGGTGACCGACGAAGCGTTGGAGCAGGCGCTGGAATATGCCCAGACCCGCCACCAGCAGCTTGAGGTGGTCGACCGGGCCGCCGCCGAGGGTGATGTTGTCACCATCAGTGGATCCGGCCAGTTCACCAGCCCGGCCCCAAAGCAGGACGACGCGGATGAGGCCGAGGGCGACGACACCGAAGCAAGCGACGACGCTGACGACGAGCAAGTGGAAGAAGGCGAAATGCTCTTTAGCGAGGAGTCGCTGGAGATCTTGCTCGACGCGGAAACGCTCTTCCCGGAAACGCCGTTCGTCGAGAATTTGATCGGCATGTCGGTCGGTGACCAGAAGACGTTCACCTTCTCCTTTCCTGAGGAGTATGAGCTGGAAAGTGACTTCGCGGGCCGCGAGGCCGAGTTTGATGTTACGCTGCTCGAGGTCAAGAATCGCGAAGTGCCGCCGATTGACGACGAGCTGGCCAAGCTGGAAGGTGAGTACGAGAACCTGGATGAGTACAAGACGGCGCTGCGTGCCCAACTGGCCGAGCAGGCGGAAGAGTCGGCCAAAGAGCAGTTGATTGAGGAGATGACCGACCTCTTGCTCGAAGACGCCGAGATGGTCTATGCGCCGGCAGCGGTAGAGCTTCAGATCGACGACCTGGTCGAGGATTTCAAAAACCGCCTGACTCGCAGTGGCTGGCAGCCGCAAGATTACCTGCAATTACAGGGGCTGACAGAAGCGACGCTGCGCGACGACTTCCGCGAAAATGCCGAGACGCAGTTGGAGCGCCAGCTCGCTTTGCGCCAGTTCATTCTGGAGGAAAAGCTGCGCGTGGAAGCGGCCGACATCGACAGTCTGATCGAGGCGCGTGTTGAGCGCTTTGCCGACAACGAAACACTGCAGACCAGCATGCGCGACTACTATCGCACCGGCGCCGGCTTCAATGTCATCAGCAGCGAAGTGCTGCGGGACAAGGTGTACGAGCGTATCGTGGCCATTATGAGCGGCGAGGCACCCGATCTGGCTGAGTTAGAGGCCGCTATGGTAGCAGCCGCTGATGAAGAAGAATAATGCAAATCTTATGTGCTCTGCCTATACTCCAGAGTAGACGTTTAAGACGTCATTGCTAGTAATACAGGGCCGGAGCGTCCGCGCGAGCAGACAGGCTCCGGCCATCACGTTTCAGGAGAAACCGCATGATGAATATCCCCAGTTCCCTCGTGCCGATGGTTGTTGAATCGACCGGCCGTGGAGAACGCGCATATGACATCTTCTCGCTGCTCCTCAAGGAGCGCATCATCATTTTGGGTACGCCCATCAACGACCAGATCGCCAACCTGACGGTGGCTCAGTTGTTGTGGTTGGCCAGCGAAGACAGCAGCAAGCCGATTCGCATGTACATCAACTCGCCGGGTGGCCAGGTCTACTCCGGCATGGCCATATACGACACGATGCAGCAGCTGGACTGTCCGGTCTCTACGGTGGCGGTTGGCTTCACTGCCAGCTTCGGTACCATCTTGCTGACGGCGGGCACCAAGGGCATGCGTTACGCCCTGCCCAACGCCACGATCCATCTGCACCAGCCGCTTGGCGGGGCGCAGGGTCAGGCGTCCGACATTGCCATCCAGGCCCAGGAAATCCTGCGCTTGCGGACCGATCTGAACAAGATTCTGAGCCATCATACCGGCCAGACGATCGAGCGTATCCGCAAAGACACGGACCGCGACCTGTACATGACGGCCGAGCAGGCCAAGGAGTACGGGTTGATAGATGAGGTTTTGGCCAACCCGCTGGCCATCAGCGGCAACGGCAACGGCAGCTAGTCGCGGCCAACCGACAGACGCCCGTACGATACAGCCGGAATCCACGCGATTCCGGCTGTTTTGTTGCCGGCTGAGGCCTGCCCGCCGCCTCCGGCAACGTGAGCCAAGGCTCATAAGAAGGGTGGCGATTTGCAGCGCGTGGGGTGTAACCTTATAATTCGCCTAATTCCGGGCAACGGCAGGTCCGTTGTCTCGCAGGGCCAAGTGTCAAATTGATGAACAAGCGGCTCCATCGTGCGCGCGTCTGGTATTTTTTCCCCGGCATCATCCTAGCGGCTGTCGTCATTGCTTTTATGGGCGTGACGCTGCCGCCACGGGCGGTTGGCGCTATTCCGGCGCAGCAGACTGTGCCGGTTGTCGGCTTCGCCAACAGCGTTTTCACCATCGATGAGAATCGCAGCCCGGCCGTCATCCAGGTCAGTGTTAATGCGTCACCTGAAACCGGGCGCAATATTGTCGTCAGCTACCTGACCGTGCCGGGCACGGCGCAGGAAGGCCAGGGCGGCGATTTCTTACGCGCTTCCGGCACACTGACGTTCACCAACGCCACCGATAACGTCCAGTCGTTCAACATCACCATTCTCAACGACGGCATCGTCAATGAGCCGGACAAGACGGTTAACTTGCTGCTGCGTCTGGATACGCCGGAAACGGCCACGCTCGGTCGCGGCGAAGCGACGTTGATCATCAGCGACGACGACTTCGCCACCTCCACCCCGCAATCGAGCCAGGCAACGGCGACGCCCATCTTTGTCGACCCGCTGGAGCCGAACAACTCGTTTGCCGAGGCCAAGACGGTCGCGGTCGACGCGTCTGCGACGTGCCGCCTGACGCTCTGGCCCCCGGGCGACCTCGACTACTTCAAGTTTGCTGTGAAGGACGGCACCTTCTATCAGGTGACCACCCAGCAGCTGTCCCCGGGGTTGGACACGGTGCTGACCATCTACGATGCCAACGGCAACCAGATCGCCACGAACGATGATGCCGGAGGTATTGGCGTGCTCTCGTCAGAGGTAAACGTTCGCGCATCCCAGACCGGGACTTACTTCGCTCTTGTCGTCAACAAGAGCCCGCTCGACCCGGCCAACCTGACCTACTGTTTCCAGATTGAGGCCACTGCCCAACCGACGCCCACGCCAACCGCCACTGTCTTTCCCGTGCGAGAAGGGGCCGACGCCTGCGAACCGAATGGATCGGTCGGTCTGGCCTGCCTCTTTGGCGTCAACCAGTCACAGCAGTTCAACTTCGTGCCGCCTTTCAACCAGGGGCCTGACCAGGACTACTATCAGATGTGGATGGTTGCCGGAACAACCTACACATGCGAGACGAGCGAACTGTCCAACGTGACCGACACCAACATCATCTTTCTCGATGCCAATGGAGGGGACTTCAACCCGCAGTTGGGCAATAACAATCAGGCGCCTGGCGATCTGAGCAGCAAGTTGTCGATCTTCGCCACGTACACCGGCTACCTGACTATTCTGGTTGGACCGGTTAACCCGGTGCCGCTGGCCGATGCCGACCGCTTCACCTACACGCTTTCCTGCGTCGGCACGATTGCGCCAACGGCCGTCCCGACAAGCCCGCCCGCCCCGCCTTCGACCGGGGGTGGCACGGGCACAGGTTTCGTGCCCACCGCTGCTCCGACCATCACGCCGTTCCCGACGGCCACGCCGTTCGACATCGGCGCTCTGTTGACGCCGCAGCCCATCGTGCTGCCCATTGTCACGGTGCAGCCCTTGCCAACGGCGACCCCTGTGGCTGGCCAACAAGACGTCTCGACGGTGGGTGTGGTAGTCTACTATGATAGTAACTTCAACTTTACGCCCGAGCTGAACGAAGGCATTGTCGATGTCGCCGTGGCGCTCTACGACAACACCAACGGCCGTCTGCTTGCTTTCGGCTACACCAATGAAGACGGCTCGGTGCGATTCGAGAGCATTCCCAGCAGCGGCGCCATTCGCGTTGAAGTACCACTCCTCAACTACACCCAGATCGTTGGGCCGGGCGAGACAGTTATCAACGTTCGCGTTGCGCCGGTCCCGCTGCCGATTGGCATTCCCTAATCCCGACGTCTACCGTGCGCTGCGTGAAACGAAACACACATGTCAACTGGCTCTGGAAATAGCTCACTCAACGAAACTCTGGCCTCCAACCGGGCCCTGCTGATAGTCGGCGGTGTAGCCATTGCTGCCATGCTCGCTGCCTGTGGGTTGGGATCGTTCTTGCTCGGCTCCTTCCTGCCGGAGCGGGACGGTGGCCAGGCAGACGTGATCGATGGCGGTGACACCAGCCAGGAGTCGGCCGGCGTCCCCACGCCGTTCCCGCAGTCCACCACAGACGCGTCAACCGGTGGTGAACAGCCGGCGATCGTTGGGGTCAGCGACAGCGGCACCTTCTCCGTGACGCTGGACGCGCCCGCCACGCTTAACCTCCTGGGTCAGGCGCTCAACGTGCTGCCCCAGAGCATTGGCGCCGACGGCCTCTGGTCGCCGCAGATCGAAGAGGAGGACGCGGCCGCCTGGGTGAATGGGGCCATTGTCAACTATGTCTTTGGCCTGCCCGACACGGACGAAACACGGTCGCTCCTGGAGTCGATGGAACCGGGTGATGTCATCAGCCTCACGACACGCCAGGGCGTGACCCATTCGTTCACGTTCGACAACCGGGCCGTTGTGGCGCCGGATGATCGGGACGTCTTCAACCAGCAGACGCCGGGCGTTACCCTGGTGCTGGTGGGTGGCGGCGGTGACAACAGGCTTGTGGTGCGGGGCCGATATGAAGTGGGGACGGTGGACAGTGCCGGCGGAAGCAGCAACGTCGTCCAGCTTGGCGAAACAGGCCAATTGGGCGAGGTGCAGATTACGCCCATCTCAACCTCCTATCTGGCCGACCGACCGGAAGCGCCGCCGGGATTCGCCTTCTACCTGATTGAGTTTACGATGCAGAATGTGGGCCTGACGGCCGTGGACACTGCCAACTACCGTTTCACGCTGGCCGACGAGCTGGGCAACCAGTATGCGCTCAGCCCCGTGGCCAGCCGCCTGGGCAATGCGCCGCCGCTGGGCGGCTTCATCAACGCCGGACAGACCGTGACCGCCTCGGCGGGCTACCAGCTTCCGACCGGCCTCGTCAGCCCGACGCTGACATGGACCGTGGCCGACCAGCGCAATGGCACGCAGATTCAGGCGATTCTGCCGTTTACGGCCGGTGGTCAGTCGGGTGAGAGCGCCAGCGTCACCGTTACGACTGCTGAGGTAACGGGCGATCTGAATAACCTGATCGTCAGCGGTCAGATTACCAACCAGAGCAGCCAACCATTGGTCGTCGTCCGCGAAGATGTCTCGCTGCGCACCACATTGGGTACCGACTTTCTGCTTCTGTCGTCTAACCCGGCCTTTCCCTGGACCATCCCCCCGAACCAGACCCTCCAGTTCATCGTCACCTTCCAGCGGCCGTTCGTCGATGATTCGGCCGTTTTCACGGTGCTGAACCAATCGTTTGCCCTCAGCGGCTTGCAGCCCCGATAGTCCGATCGCGCAGAGGTGGTAGGTCCCTGATAGAGTGATCAGGTGGCTGTGCGCCCGGTTGCGCGGTCTCTCGCAGCGCGGCTTGCGAGCGCCTCTGCGTCTCAGCGCGAGAAAGCGGACATGACCGCGCCAGATTGTCTGAATGTTAACAGAACCTAGGCCTCCGGGCGGCGGGAGCGGAGAAGAAACGCCAGCGAGGAGCGGTTACGTTCGCCGCGGCTGGTGTAGTAGAGGAAGATGCCCCCCACGATTGCGACAAGGCCAAAGATCAGCCCGGTCGCCTGCAGCGGGCCGACGAATGGCCGGTTAAACGCCGGTTGGACGTGGGTGCCGATGGTGAACAGATCGGCGAAACCAGAGGTGTAGGCCAGCACCAGGCCGGTGGCAGACAGGCGGATGCCGATGTCAGCCTGAAGGGAACGCGGCGCGTCGTCTGGACGACGACTGTAGAGCTGCAGATAGATTGCCAGAGTCAGTAACGTGATTCCGGCGAGGAATGCCGCCATCTGGAGCACGCCGAAAGCCGGCGTGGTACCCAGCCCCAGTGGCTCGGCGGCAACGGCCGTCAGGGTCAGGATCAGCCCGATAACGAGCAAGAAGATGACGATGCTCCGGCGTAGGTCGCTTGCGCTCATTGCTCTGATCCTTGTGACGGATGTGACGGAAAGGAAAACGCCGCGTATCTGACGCGGCGCTCTTTGTAATCTGGTCGGGGCAGCGGGATTCGAACCCACGACCTCTTCAACCCCATTGAAGCGCGCTACCAAGCTGCGCCATGCCCCGACTGCGCTGCATTATAACAAATGGCATATGGCACGGCAACAGAGCGCAGGCGTGGATGATGGCGGGATGAGCCGGGCGTAGGGTCGCTAGTCGTCTCGTCGACCGGTGATCATCTGATAGAGCAAGATCGCCAGAAAGATGACCGCAATGATGATCGAACCGTAGTAGACGATGAGCGCCCATTGGGCCAGCTGCGAAAAGACGTCTTCGTTCACGCTGCTGAAGCCCGCGGCAATCGCCGACCCCACGATCATGCCCACCAGCAGGATGCCGACCGTCACCTGTCTGACTATGCCGTTCAGCGACTTGACGTTCTTGGCCAGGTCGGTTGTGTCCAGATGCAGCTCAAATCGGCCGCGCTGGTACTGTGTCAGCCAGCTGCGGGTGGCCTGCTGCAGCGAGGGCAGCTCCTTGATCAGATCCTGCAGCACCGAAGACGCCTGTTTGCCCAGCAAGCCCTGTATGTTGTCGGCCGTGGCTTCGTCCTTCAGCAGGTCGATGGCCGTATCGAAGCCCGCCTCTGTAATGCCGCCGCCATCCGGGTTGAGCGCCGAAGAGATGGCCTCCGCCTGCATCATCGCCTTGATGGCCAGGGTCAGATCGGCGTCCAGCCGCAGACCGTGGGTGGACAACTGATTGAACACCACAGACATCAACTCGCCGAAACCGGCCCCCACTTCCGGGTCCATGTAGCGACCGATGGCCCGCTCGAAGTCCTGGTAGAACTTCTCATCGTTCACGTTGTCGCGGAACGGTACGCTCAGGCTGCGCACTGCGCGCGCCAGCCCTGCCGGGTCTTTCTGCCGGGTGACCATCAGCAGGTTCAGCAAGTTGAGGCGCTGCGTCAGGTCGATTTCCCCCATCATGCCCATATCGAGGAACGTGATGATGCCTGTGTCGAGACTGACCAGAACGTTGCCCGGATGCGGATCGGCGTGGAAGAAGCCGTCGATCAGCAGCTGCTTGATGAGCGCCCGGAGTATCGTGAGCCCCAATGCTTCGCGGTCGAGCTGCGCGGCGTCGATGGCGGCAACGTTGTTTATCTTCACGCCTTCCACATAGTCCATGGTCAGGACTCTGGACGTGCTGTATTTTGAGTAGGACTGTGGCACGGCGATGCCGGGGACGGGCTCCATGTTCCGCGCCAGACGCTTCATGTTGTAAAGCTCGCCGCCGTAATCCAGTTCGCGAATGATGCCGTCGCCGAACTCGTTGACCATGCCGACGAGGTTGATGTCGCGCACATATTGTGATCGCCGCTCCATCACAACGGACGCGCGGTCCATGACGTTGATGTCGGCCTTCACCTGTTCGAGAATATCCGGCCGCTGCACCTTGACCACGACCTTCGTGCCGTCGTCCAGATAGGCATGGTGGACCTGGGCCGTGGAAGCGGCTGCGAACGGGTTGGGGTCGAAGCTGTCGTAGACTTGTTCCGGTGGCGCGCCCAGCTCATCAATGATAATCGTCCGCACTTCGTCAGACGGGAAGGGCGGCACATTGCTTTGCAGCTTGTTCATCTCCACCGCCCACTCCGGCGGCAGCACCTCCGCACGGCTGGAGATGATCTGGCCCATCTTGACGTAGGTCGGGCCCAACTCCTGCAGCATGAGGCGTGTCTTTACGGGCCGGCCGAGCGGGACGACGGGTTGGCCGGGCTGGTAGAAGAACGTCTGCATCCGTCGTCGAAACTCGCCCAGCGCCCCGCCGTCAAGGACCATGTCTAAACCGTAGCGCGTGAACGGTGTTATAGACTTGCTGGAGACGCAAGCTCTCTCGGAACTGATCCAGTCCAGTACGCTGTCTCATTGCTCCCCTTCCTGCTCAGCTTCTCGGTTGGTCCTCGTGTATGGGGTGTATGAGCCGGGTCAGTCCCTCGGCCACGGCCACTTCTATGTCATTTTCCTCGACGGGCGTGTCGGTGTCAATGATCGGCGGTGACATGCCCAGCAAGTTCTCGAACAGCACGCCGAACAGGCCAACCAGGACGGCCGCCAGCAAAGTCCAGATGAGACCGTCTGACTGAAACCAGCCCCCGGTCAACCAGTCCAGCAATCAAAAGAAGGATGAAGTTGATCAACACCAACACCAGCCCGAAGGTGGCGAACAGAAAGTTGAACATGATGAACTGCAAGACCGGCCGCACGAATGCGTTCAGCACGCCAAAGATCAGGCCAGCAACCAGGAATGAAAAGCACAGGGTTCGGATGAACCAGCTTGATCCCCGGCAGCAAGATGATGACGAGCGCCAGACTCAGCGCATTCATCAAGATGTGGCCGAGCGCCAGCCGCCAGTTGAAATGGAGGACACGTTCACGCAACATAATCTGAATTGTTACCGATCCGTATGCTGGAGTCAACACATTGGTGTGGATTGGCAGGGTATTTCAGCTTGCAAGCTGCGGCGGGTTGACAACTCGACAGCTACCGGGAAAGTGGGTCAAAATCAACTACGAGCAAGCCCACCGGCCTCCCTTCTGTGTAACCCATCTTCAGTGAGTGTCCCCGGCAGCAGGTTGTTTTAACGGCCTGTGTCGACCTGAACCAGACACCAGACAATTGAACATTCCTGTGTGGCCTGTCACGTCCTGGTGCAGTTCAGGATGCAGGCCGGGCCATAAGGCTCCTGCCAAAACGAATCAACCGAAAGGCTATCCCCGCCAGAACATTGCGCGTGCAGCAGGCCCCGCATTCGCCCTGTCGCTTCTCCCATCCTTCAGTCCACACCTTTACGGCAGCGTTACGGTCATGTCGAAGTTCCAGTTGCAGCTGTTGCTGTTGTTGCTGGGGTCCGGCTCATCGGAGACGACTTCGATGAACACCTGATAGGTGCCGGGGGAGACTACGGAGCCGCCGTTGCCCCAGGTGTACTGACCCTGCTCGTTGAAGGGCCACGGACGACAGGTCGGTTCACCACCCTGGAAGATGCAGTACCCTGCCACCCGTTCCTCTCGCTGGTAGAGTTGGCCGAAGTTGTCGGAGATGGTGAAGCGCACGAAGTCGATGCCGTCGCCATCGTTCGACCCGGCGCGGTCGTCGCGGGCGTAGACGCGGTAGAGGAAGTTCGGGTTGACCTCGATGCGGCTCTTGATGTGGTCGGTTCGCTCGCAGGCGCCGCCCGGTACGTCGTTGCGGACTTCGGGCGGCAGGCCGGCCACGACCTGCGTCGGTGTAGGCGTCACCGGAATGGGTGTGGGCGTCGCGGTTGGCGGCGGCGTTGGCCGGATCGACGCCGGCCCCGGCAGACTGGACAGGACCACGTTACAAGTAAGGAACTGCTGGCCCGCCGTCATCCACACCGTCTGGCTGCTGTTACTGTTTTGCACTTCGACCCATTCGCCGCTCGGAAAGCCCGGATTCACGTAGCTCAGAGGCGTAACAACCGAACCCGCCGACAGCGTGCCGAGCGGCGGATCATAGACTGTACCCGGTCCGGAGCGTACGTTGACGCCCGTGATCGTGGTACAGATTGGTGCGGCAGTTGGCGGCGGCTCAGTGGCGGCGGCGGGTGCATCATTGACCACGTCCGGCGGCGGCGCGGTAGGTGGCTCATCGGTTGGCAGTTCGGCCGTTGGAGGTTCAGACGTTGGCGAATCGGCCGGCGCCGCGTCTTCCGGCACTGTCGTCGGCGGCTCCGGTGTGGCCGTCTGACCGCCGGTCAACGCCGCGACCGTTTCGGCCACGGCAATGGCGGCTACGGTCTGGCTGACGGACGCGGCAATCGGATCCTCGGTGGCCGCCGGTGGTTCAGTGACCACCGCGACTTGCTCGGCCCCGCCGCCACACGCTGCCAGCAGCAGCATCGTTATCGCCAGGACGCCCATCAGGGATATGATTTTCCGAGTCATCAGTTACCTCCGGCTGCCTGCTGCAGCGCCTCGATGCGCGGCAGGCACAATTGGTCGACGATGCGGTCGGTCAAGTATACGTCAATCGGAAACTCGGCTCCCAAATCGCTGCATTGCGTATAGTAATCAAGCGCGGCGTCATAGGCGGCCGCTGCTCCCGGTTCGTCGCCCGCTTGTTGGGCAAGGAACCCCTGCCACTCGGCCACTGTGCCCTGCGCCTGGGCCACCTGTCCCATTAAACGAAAGTCACGCGCTTCTTCCAGCGGAGCGGCGGCTGACGCCAGCCGCTCCTCAGCCCGGTCCATCGACTGGGCCGCCAACGTGCGGTCTCCGGCCCGATACGCGGCGTCGCCCAGGATGCGGTAGGCGATCCCCTGGCCGAGGCGGGCGATGGAACGCACCGGCAAGCCATAGACCTCAACCTGCTCCGCCTGTTCGGCTACGGGACCGTACATTTCAAGCGCCCGGCGGGCCTCCGTCTGGGCGGCCGCCAACGCCTGCTGTGGGTCCCCGTCGAAGGTCGCGTCTTTCGCGTCTTCCAGCAGCCGCTGCGCCCGCACTGTCTGCACGCTGCCGAGGCCGATGATCGCCCGGGCATTATCCGGGTTCAGCCGCAGCGATTCGTTAAACGCTGCTTCGGCCGCCGCCTCGAACGGCAGCGAGTCCAAACCGCCGGTGCGCTGGGCGAGGAACAGATTCTCCTGGCCAATGAAGAACTGGATCAGATCGGCGTCAGGTACGAACTCGGCCGCCCGCTCAAAAGAGGCCAGCGCCTGGTCCGGCTCGCCGATTCGCTCCTGCCGCAGCCCCAGCAGCAACCACGCCAGTCCCTTCGACAGCGGGTCCAGTTCGCGCCACACTTCTTCGGCGGGGCGGGTCGGGTCAAAGACGGGAATGGGGGCGCTGAAGACGTAGTTGCCAACGAGGTTGGTGAAATCCTGGCCAAACTGCGGGGCCAGGTAGAAGCGCAGCGTCTGGGTAGACAGATTGTCCGCCGGCTCTACGCGCCCGAAGATAAGCGTGTCGGCCGTCAGCTCATCTGCCAGCGCGTCCGGCGGGCGCGCTCCGGGGATGTCGTCGGCTGCCACGCCGATGGTCACGTTATGCTCGGCCAGCAGCTCCGGGCTGTCGTACCAGACCTCAATGCCGCCGCCTTCGCCAAATTCGGCCTGCAAGTTTTGGGCCACCCGCTCTGCCAATCGTAAACCACCATCGTGCTGGGCGTTGGTGAGTTGGCCGGTCTCGTCGAGCACGGCGAACTCGGCCACCGCGATGTTGAAATCCCCGCCCATGGTGTCGGGCACAGCGGGCGGATCGAAAACGCCCAGGACGTAGAGCGCGCCTGCCCCGGCCAGCGCCAGCAGCACAACGACCACACCAAGCGCCGCGCGTCGCGAGCGGGGGTCGGACAGCAGGCCCGACCCGATGTTGATGGTCGCGCCGCTGAAGTCGCCCGAGAGCTGATAGAAGTCACCGTCGCTGCCGACTTGCTCCAACTGGTCGGCGAACAGATTGGGGTCGGCGGTGGCCGCGGCGCGAATCTCTTCCCATTCCGGGCTGCGCGGCCGCATAGTTTCGCAGATGTCGAGCAGGTCATCCAGACGGCCGTTGTCGACTGCATAACGCATCAGGGCCATGATACGGCGCGACTTGGCCCCTTCGCCCAGTTCCTCGAAGTCGACGCCCAGGCGCAGGCAAAGGTCCTGGAGGTCATCCAGGCTGAACGACCGGGAAAGCGCATCCTGCAGGCGGACGGGCCAACCTGGATCAGCGCTCATGTTGGGTGGGGTGTCCATCACATCTCAATTCAATTGTCTTCAGGGGCACGTTCTGCGCCCGGAGCAAGTGGTGTGATCAATCGCCAGCGTTTTTGGCCGACAGATCGTCCCGCACCGGATTATCCATGGGCAGACCGATGCGGTAGGCGGCGGAAGCGATGGCGTGGGCTGCCACCGGCCCGGTCAGCATGAGCAAGACGATGAGCAAGACGGCCCGGCCCCAGCCCAGCGGCGTCCAGGCGGCGGCGGCAATGAGCAACAACACCACGCCGAAGACGCCCACTTTGCCGGTGGCGTGCAGACGCGTGTAAACATCGGGCAGCCGGATTAGCCCAAGCACGCCAATGATAGAGAAGGCAGTTCCGGCCAAAACGGCGACGAGGGCGATCGATTGCAGGAATGTGTCCATAGTCCGCTTCCTAATACATCTGCTCGTCGGCCAGATATTTGGCCAACGCGATCGTGACCACAAATCCCAGGGCGGCGAGCGCAATAGCGACGTCAATGTAGATGGTGTCGCGCTGCGTGAGCGACAACAAGACGAGAATGGCGAGCAGCATCGTCGTGACCAGTTCTACACCGATCAGCCGGTCGGCCACGTTCTCGCCTCGCCAAATGCGCCAGATCGCTATCACGATCAAGAGCGTGTGGATGACTAACGCGCCATTGATGACGCTGTTGAGTAGCTCAGTCATGTGTGCGTTGCGCGGAGAGTGGGACGCAGAGGCTTGGGACTGAAGAAGAACTACCCTGTCCTCTTGCCCTGGTCCTTAATCCCCAATCCCAACCTCTACGGAAATATCTCATCCAACAGTTCGCGCCGCATTTCAGCGGCACCGGTTACGTAGTCGGCCGCCTGGGTTGCGTCCAGACAGTGGGTGTACAGATAATGATCGTCGTCCATCTCTACCACCATTTCGCCGGGGGTCAGGGTGATGGCGTGGGCGCTGAGCGCAGCGCCCAGGTCGGTCTCGAAGTTGGACGGGATCGCCACATTGCCCGGTTTGATGGGCAGCGACGGCCGCAGCACCAGGCCGGCTACCTGAATTCCGCTGACGATCAGATCCCAGATAAGGATGCCGGCGTAACGGATCGTGGCTATAACGGAGCGGCCAAAGTCGCGCGCGCTGCGCACACCACGCTGTGGCCGCACCAGCACCGCCACGAAGAACCCGACTGCGACCGCTACGATAATGTTCAGCGGCTCCAGATTTGATGTCAGCGCCAAATAGGACAGTGCCAACAAGAGCGTCGTCGTTATATACGTCATACTACGGACCTCCCAGAACGTTGACCGCCTCGATGTAGGCGGCCGGGTCCATCAGCCATTGGCTGGTATCTCCCGCCAGCGTCACCAGCGGCGACGCCCAGATTCCCAGCAGCAGCACTAAAGCTACGAGGATGATTGGAGCCAATAGCTTATCACCTTTTTCTTTCACTTTGCCCGGCTGCTCCTGCGGCAGCCACCAGATGCGCTGGAAGGCGCGGATCGTGTACACCAACGTCAGGATGCTGGCGAAGCCAATGATCGCCACGCCCAGCAGCGCCTCGGCGTTGATGCCGCTGTTGAACAGCAGCGCCTTGCTGATGAAGCCGTTGGTCGGCGGAATGCCTGCCAGTCCGAGCGCGCCGACAAAGAACAGCACGCCGGCGGTGGGGGCATATTTACCCACTCCGGCCACCACATCAAAGGATGCGGACTTGACCGGCGCCCGGCTGGCCATGTAACCCGCCAGCATCAGCATGGCAGCTTTGATCAGACTGTGGTTGACGGAAAAGACCAGCGCTGCGGTGATCGAGGCGGTCGTGCCCCAGCCAATGCCGACGAGGATGAAGCCCACCTGCGCCAGCGTCGAGTAGGCCAGCATGCGTTTAACGTTGTGGGTGCCCAACGCCGCCAGCCCGCCGAAGATAATGCCCACAATTCCCAGCACCAGGAGGATGCCCTGAATGGTCGGAGCGAAGTCGACGAACAAGAGTGTGTTCATCCGCAGGAAGCCATAGACGCCCAGCTTGACCACCACCGACGACAGCATGGCGCTGACGGCCGTTGGTGCGGCTGCGTGGAAGTCCGGCTGCCAGAAATGGAACGGAAACACAGCGCTCTTGATCATAAATGTGGCCAGCAAGAAGCCGACCGCCGGCAGCAGCAGCGGCCGGTCGGGATAGAGCGCGACTCGTGTAGCCACGTCGGCCATGTTCAACGTGCCGTATGAGATGTAGATCGAACCGATGCTCAGGAGCATGAACGCCGAAGCCAGCAGACTGATGTAGAAATATTTGTAGGCTGCCTCTGTGCCATACTTGTCGTCGGAAATGGCGGTCAGCACGGTGCCGGAAATGACAAGCAGCTCGGCAAAGACAAACATGTTGAACAGGTCGCCGGTGAGGAAAGCGCCGGTAAGGCCGGTGGCCAGGGTCAGGAAGAGCGTGTAGAACGCCGGATAGCCAACGACGGCGTCCTTGCTGCCCAGCGCATAAATGATGCCGGTCAGCATGACCACCTGTGTCATGACGACAAACAGCATGGACAACAGATCGGCGACGATTGTAATTCCGAACGGCGGTTGCCAGCCACCACTATTGAACGTAACCGGCTCTCCTGTACGCCACACAAACCAGAGCAGGGCCAGACTGACTATGAGGCTGACGGTCATTGTGCCCAATGCCCAGCCACCCTGCAGCCGCGGACGGCGATAGAAGAGCAGCGAGATCATCGCCCCTACAAGGGGAATCAGAATTGGCAGGACGGCGAAGTCATCGCCCAAAATAGTCAGGTTCATGGTTCTATGAGGCCGTCTTAGTTCTTCAGGCCGTCAATCTCTTCCATATCGCTCGTCTTGTAGCGGGCGGAAATAATGTAAAGCATAGACAGGACAAACGCTGTGCCTCCCATGCTGATTACGATGGCCGTCAGGATGAGCGCCTGCGGCAGCGCATCGCTGCGGGATCCCAGCGCCGTGGTATATGATGGAACCAGGGCGTTGTAGGCGCCGGCGCTGAGCAAAAACAGGTTGATGGCGTTGGCCAGCAGCACCAGTCCGATGACCGAACGGATAATGTTACGGCTGAGCATCTGGAAGATCGCCATACCAAACAGCAGGCCAATTGTCAGTGAGGTCAATATCTCCATAGCTTATGCCTCCGGGGATGTTTGCTCCGGCTGGGCCAGCGTCTCGCGTGGATGGCCCAGCGTGTTGAGCATCAGGGCAATACTGCCCAGAACAGTCAGACAAATGGCGACTTCGAAGAGGAACGACGTGCTGATATGGAACCCGGCCGGCAGCGGCAAGCCGACCATCTTGCCAAAGTCGACATTAGCCAGGAAGTTGCCTTCGAACAGGCCGGCAACCAGTCCGGTGCCGACAGCCAGCAGCACACCGGCGGCAATGAGCCGCACGCCGCGCAGCCAGGGCAGTCGCTGGCGCGTCTCTTCGTAGCCGTAAATCATGTACCACAAGGCGGCCGCCAGCCCGATGATGACCCCCGCCGTAAACCCATCACCCGGCTGGTCATGCCCGTACATCATATGGGTGATGGCCAGCACAATCGCCAGCGGCAAGATGGCCGCCGAGACCACGCGAATAAAGGGTGAGGTGCGCGGGCTGCCAATGCCCAATGTCTTGAACGATTGAGAGGGCGGTAGTTCGTCCTCTAATCCCGTGTCGCCCGCCTTGCGTGCCGCATACCACAACAGCATGTACATGCCCAGGCCGGCCATCGCGAACACACTGATTTCAATAAGCGTGTCCAGTTGGCGGAAGTCGACCACGATGGCACCTACCACATCAGTGGCCCCGGTTTGGGTCTTGGCGTTGGCTTCGTAGTACGGAGAGACAATGCTCTGGCGGGGCCGCGTGGTCAGGGCAGTGAACGTGAGCGAGGCCACAACCAGACCCGCCAAAACCGCCACCAGCAGATCGCGGCTCAGGCCAACCCGATCCTGACCGCGCATCTCCGCGACGGCCATCGCCTGGGCGCTGGCTCGCTGGCGGCGCGGAATCTTGACCAGGGCCAAAATGAGAATGACGGTTGCCAGCAGATCGACCACGATCTGCACCAGGGCCACATCAGGCGCGGGTTCCAGCACGAACAGCAAGGCCATGCCCAGTCCGGCGGCCGACATCGCCATGATCGCTTCCAGGTCGCGCTTCAGCACAATGGTAAAGAAAGCTGCCCCGGCCGTGGCCAGCAGCGCGACGAGGCGCAACAATCCTTGCGGCCCAATGAGCGCGGGTGTGATGCCGGTGGCGTCGCGCAAGTCGGGCACGAGGCCGGAGTATCCCAACCCGATGACCAGCAACATGGCCGCTCCGATGATTGTCGCCAGATAGACCCGAAGGTTGCCGCCCTGCAGGCGAGTAGCCTGGTAGGCCGCCCAATCCATGCCCCCAAGCACCCAGCCATAAAGGGCATTGAAGGTCAGGTTGGGTGCAAACCCCTGCATCCAACCACGGATGGGTTTGCGGAAGTAGAAGATGACCAGTCCGAGGGTGATGGCTACGCCCGAAAGCAGCAAGGGGACATTGATGCCGGTCCACAGCGCTAGCGACACCTTGACTTTGTCGCCATACGCCGCACCCGCAGCGGCCGCCAGGAATTCCGCCTCTTGCTGCGTCTCCGGCAGCAACCCGACCGCCAGTGATAGCGCCGCCGGGATGGCGGGCATCAGCCACATCGGCCACGGAGCTTCGTGGCTGTGGATGCTGGGATCCTTCGGCTTGCCCATGAACGTCTCCCAGACGAACAACCCGCCCTGGGCCAGCAGCAGCGCCCCGGCCAACACGCTGGCCCACGGCAGCAGCGAACCGATGAGCGGTGGCAGGGTGGGGTGGACGGCCGCCGCCAGCAGTGTTTCTTTGGCCAGGAAGCCGAACAGCGGCGGGAGGCCGGCCAGCGACAGTGCGGCTACTGTGCCGACCACAAATGTGAACGGCATCGTCTTGCGCAGCCCGCCGAGCCGCCGCATGTCGCGAGTGCCGGTCTCGTGGTCGATAATTCCTGCCACGAGGAACAGGGCGCTCTTGTAAAGCGCATGGGCCAGCACGCCGATGATCAGGGCCTTGTACGCCTCACCGATATCCTGGCCAATGAGCATGACGAGGACACCGAGCTGGCTGATGGTGGAGTAGGCCAGCAGCGCTTTGAGATCGTTTTGCTTGAGACCCAGGTAGGCCCCCGTCAGCATGGTCAGCAATCCGACGATGGTCAGAAGCCAGAACCAGCTTTCCGTGAAACCAAGCGCCGGGTTCATGCGGGCCAGCAAATAGATGCCCGCTTTGACCATCGTGGCTGAGTGCAGGTAGGCGCTGGCTGGGGTGGGGGCGCTCATGGCGCCGGGCAACCAGATATGGGCCGGGAACTGGGCGCTCTTGGTGAATGCGCCAAAGGCTACCAACCCCAACATCACTCCGTAGAGCGGACTGTCTCGCAGCACGTCACCGCTGCTTAGGATGGTCGACCATTCCGTGCTGCCCGCGACATAGCTGACGAAGAGCAGGCCGCCCAGCAGGGCAATGCCGCCACCGCCCGTAATGAACAGCGCCTTGAACGCGCCGGCCCGCGCCGCTTCGTCCTTCGTCTTGTAGGCCACCAGCAGGAAGGACATGATGCTCGTCCCTTCCCAGAAGATGAACAGGGTGATGATATCGCCTGCCAGCACCAGACCCAGCATCGAGCCCATGAACAGCAGCATATAGGTCAGGAAACGCCAGGCAGATTGATCGCCCTTGAAGTATTGGCCGGTGTAGACGATGACAATAGCGCCGATGAACGTCACGATGAGGGCGAAGAAGACGGCCAGCGCGTCGGCGTACAGACCCAGCGACAGATCGAGCGAGGGCAGCCACAGGATGCGCCACTCGAAGATCTCGCCCGCGTTCAGGGCCGGGATGCGCAGCAGCAGCAGCACAAAGGCCGCCAACGGGAACAACGCCAGCCCCCAACTAAGCTGCGTGATCGTCAGCCGCTTGTTGAGCGCAGGCAGGCCAAACAGCGCGGCGATGCCGGCAGCGGCAAAGATTAGGACCAGGGGGTAGAGTAAAGAGATGTCACCAATCATGGCAGAGCGTTGGGGCTAGATGGCAATGTCCGCGACGGAGTCGACGACCGTCGTTGGTTGATACGGGAAGCGAGCAATGTCGGCGCGGGACGTGACGCCGCTGAGCACCAGAATCGTGGCCATGCCGCTCTCTACCCCGCCGATAATGTCGGTGGCCATGTTGTCGCCGACCATGATCGTGTCCTCAGAGTGGACGTCAAGGTAGTTGAGCGCAGTGCGCATCATGAGTGGATTGGGCTTGCCGATGAAATAGGGCGAGACGCCGCTGGCTTTTTCCACAAAGGCCGCCAACGCGCCACAGGCGGGCACCGTGCCCCCTTCGCCGGGGCCGCTGGCGTCCGGGTTGGTGGCCAGGAAGTGAGCCCCGTTCTGCACCAGACGAACGGCCGTCGTCAGCATTTCCAGGTCAAAGCTGCCTTCGCCCAGCACCACATAGTCCGGGTCGATATCGGTAATGACGTAGCCGACGGTGTGGATGGCCGAGGTCAGGCCGCTCTCGCCCAGCACATAGGCAGTGCCGCCCGGGTGCTGCGTGTGGATGAACTGAGCGGTGGCCATCGCCGACGAGAAGATGCGTTCTGGCGGCACGTGCAGACCAAGTGTGCCCAGCCGGTGGGCCAGGTCGGTCGGCGTGTAGCGCGGGTTGTTGGTCAGCACCAGGAACTCGCACTCACTGTCCAGCATGCGCTGGATGAAGGCGTCTGCCCCTTCAATGGGCGTGCGACCCCGGACGAGCACCCCGTCCATGTCGATCAAGTAGTTCGTGCGCGAAGTCATATCGATAACTCAGTTTAACAAGAAACCGGCCGAATGTCCGCCGGATCGTTATGGTTGGCTGGAGATCCAATCCTGCCGCACGTATTGTATCGTAGGCGGGGGGAGGGGCGAATTGATAGACCTGAAAGGGCAGATCGTGAAGCGAAACGCTGACCGCCTGCGATCCCGGTGGGCCGCTCGTGGCTCAATCGCCGGGCGGTCGTCGCTTGCCTGTTGCGCCCGCAGTCGCTAGCATTGACCCATTCACAATCTGGGCCTGATTCGGCCTGACAGCTCTTCCGAAGACCCGTCAGGTCTGCCTGCCCGCTGCGCGAGGAGCGCCACAACCATCATGCGACTGGGAAGAGACGGACAACTGGACCTGCTGCCGGACTGGATCAGCGAGAAGATCGAGATTAACCGGTATGAAACGTATCGACTGCTGGAGCAGGCACAGCTGGAAACGCCGCCGGGTGCGCTGCTGCTGGATGCCGGCAGCGGCGAGGGCCAGTTCCAGCCGTACTTTAGCCACACGAACTACGTCGGCGTCGATCTGGCGGTGGGCGACACGACCTGGGACTACACTGGCCTCGACACGCAGGCCGACCTGAAGGAGATGCCCTTCGCCGACGACACCTTCGATGCGGCTGTCTGCATCCAAACCCTGGAGCATGTCAACGATCCGCAGCAGGTCATCAGCGAGATTGGCCGGGTGCTGAAGCCGGGCGGCCGTTTCTATCTGGCCGCGCCCATGCAGTGGCACCAGCACCAGAAGCCCCACGACTTCTTCCGCTATACGTCGTTCGGGTTTGAATACCTGCTGCAGAACGCCGGGATGCGCGTGGTCGAGATGCGACCCTGGGGTGGCTACTTCTGGTTCCTGTCGTGGAACTTGCAAATGCTCCACGACCGCCTCTTTCCCCGTCCAGACAGCGACCTGCTCTATCTGCTGATGCTGCCCCTGGTCCTGCCGATACAGTTCGTCTTCTTCTTGCTGATGCCCCTTATCTTCTTCTATATGGACCGGCTGGATACGGTGAAAGACCACACGCTGGGCTGGGCCTGCGTGGCCGAAAAGCTGCCCACGGATGAACACGCTCCAGAGACTGCTTAGCAACACGGCGTTCGCCTTCGTTGCCAATATCATCGTCCGCCTGAGCACCAGCGTGCTCTTCATTGCTATCGGCCGCCAGCTAGGGCCGACCGACGCGGGCATCTTTACCCTCGGCACCACCTACTACACCATCGTCTTCGGACTGTCGGCGTTTGGGCTGCATGAACTACTGGTCCGTGAGGTGGCCCCGCGCAAAGGCGAGAGCACCCGCTACCTGAGTAACTACCTGTTCATGCGTGTCCTGTTCTCCATTGTCACCTACTTGCTGCTCGTGGTGGCGCTGCGCTGGGTGTTGCCCTACAACGCAGAGACCGAACAGGTCATCCTGGTGCTGTCGCTGGCGGCCATCCCGGAAGCGGCGTTCAGCATCCTGCAAGCGCTGTTTGAGGCACATGAGGAGCTGCTCGTTCCGGCGGCGGCGGCCGTCGTCAACAGCAGCGTGAAGCTGATCGGCGGGCTGCTGCTGCTGCAGGCGGGTTACGGCGTGACCACGATTGCCTGGGTCATGGTCGCCGGCAGCGTGGCGGGGCTGCTGTTGTTTGTCCCGGCGCTGGTGCGGCTGTTCCGTCGCGTGCCGCAGGCGGGCCGCGCCCGGCTTGACGCGGCGTTCAGCCGCCAGCAGCTGCGCGAAACGCCTGGCTTCTTCGTCATCCATCTATTCTCCGTCCTCGACTATCAGACGGACGCCTTTCTTATCTCTCTGCTGCTGACCGAGACGGATCTGGGTTACTATACAGCCGCCCTGACGATCACCCTGGCGATTTCAATGCTGTCGTTTGCTGTGCGGGCGGCCATCTATCCGCTGATGGCCCGCTACAATCGGGAGGCGCCGGACAAGCTGGCCGTACTGCACGAGAAAGCGACGCTGTATCTCATCGTGCTGGCCCTGCCCGTCGCGACCGGTGTGGCCTTGCTGGCTGAGCCGATTATCCGGCTGGTGTTTGGCGATGCTTTCTTGCCCGCTGTGCCGGTGCTGCAGATCACGGTCTGGGCGGCCGTCTTCATTCTGGTCAATGTCCCCAACGCGCGGCTTCTGATTGTCCACAACCGGCAGCAGGCCGCCAGCGCCATCACCGGGCTGAGCATGGGCGTGAATATCGTCGCCAACTTGCTGCTGATTCCGGTGCTGGGTATTGTTGGGTCAGCATTCGCTCGCGTCATCTCGTCGGGCGTCTTCTTCTTTACCATCTACGGGTACGTGCAGCGTCGCATCGGGCCGTCCCGCTTCTGGGCGCTGCTGCCGCGCCCGGTGCTGGCGACGGCGATCATGGCGGCGGCCGTCTGGCCGGCGCGCGACCTGCCGCTGCTTGTCCCGATCATGCTCGGTATCGCCGTCTACCTGCTGGCGGCCTACTTGCTTCGGGTTGTACCACCGCAAGACATCGCCTACTGGCAGCAGCTTATCCGCACCCGCTCATCCTGATTTATCTCTATCGAGAGTAATATGTCCAAGAGAACGCGCCAACTGGCCAAACAACTGATTCCCAAGCCGCTGCTCATCAACACATGGGCCGCCTACAGTCGTCAGAAAGCCACCTCGGCTCGCGCCGCGTTTCATGCCGACCACGCCGGACCCAGCTGGCTGGGGCTGGAAGAGCTGACGATTATGCAGGCTGAGTACCCGCTCGAGCCGATGACCTATCGTTACGACGACGAAAGCCTGGCGCAGCGGGGCCGGGAGCGGGCGGCGGAGATGCTCGCGCTCATCCCCGGCGGCCACGCCGACCTCCATCGTTTCCTCGATCTGGGGATGTGGGATGGTATGGCGTGCTATGCGCTGGAGCAGATGGACAAGCAGACGGTGGGCATCGACATTCGCGTCGAGGGGGTTGCAACAGAGGCAGCCGCCAGCGACGCTCTGTTCATGGGCATGGACGCTGCCGCGCTCGGCTTCACAGATAACAGTTTCGACTTCATCTTCTCCTACAACTCCTTCGAGCATTTTCCGGACCCGGAGCAAGTCCTGATAGAAGCGACGCGTGTCGTACGGCCGGGTGGCTACATCTACTTCAACTTTGGACCGTTGTGGCTCTCCCCGCGCGGCGCACACCAGTTTCAGGTTATTTCCGTGCCCTATGTCGAATGCCTGTTCACGAAGGCCACGCAGGAAGCGTTTGCGGAGCGCGAAGGGATCGAGTTGATGGGGTTCTTCTGGATGAATGAGTGGCCGCTCCATCGCTATCGCGAGCTGTGGGATCGCTTTGCCGAGCGGCTGGAGCGGGTGGCGTACTATGAGACGTTCAACGCCGATCACGTCGATCTGATCCAGCGCTATCCGTCCTGCTTCCGACACAAGACCAGCCAGTTCGACGACCTGATTGTGTCGAACATTGAAGTGTTGTTCCGTAAGCGGTAGTGCTAAGTTTACATAAAAGAACACAGGCTGCCGCCGCCCTGCTCCTGCCCGCTTTCACGCCAAATTAACCCAAAATGGCCGGAAATCGCCCGATTAACCCGCCAAATACTCCATATGGGCGATTGAATCATGCCCAACCCGACCCTATACTACCCTCAGTAAATTAGCTCGCAGTGTAATTAGGAGACACACATGAAGAAAAAAGCCTTTGTAGTTTTGGGAATGGTTCTGGTATTGGCAATCAGCTTTGGTCTGGTTGCGGCCCAGAATGATCTGCCCGGCTCCGGTTGGAAGTCCGGTCAGCAGATCCAGAATATCGGCAACGCGCAGGGCACGATTGTGTTCGATGCGTACGATCAGAGCGGCACCGCTTTCAATTGCGGCAGCCTGGGCGCAGCCCCCGGCGGTTCGGTCAACTTTCTGACCGACACCGATTGCCCGGTCCCGGCCGGCTTCATCGGCTCTGCTGTTGTGAGCGCTGACCAGCCGATTGCGGCTATTGTCAACGTCAACAACCGTGGCACCGGTTCGGCCGCTGGTCAGTACCGTGGCACCGATGGCGCCGATGTTGCCAACAACATCGCCTTCCCGCTCGTCAAGAATAACTTCGGTGGCCGCACCACGACGTTCTATGTTCAGAACGCCAGCGGCAGCTCGAACAATATCAGCGGTACGTTCCGCGTTGGCGCGCAGAGCTTCCCGTTCAGCCAGAATAATGTGCCCGCGAATGCGATGGTTGTCATCAGCGCGGCCGATGCCGGCGTCCCTGCTGGCGCAGTCGGCAGCCTGACTGTCACCGGCACGCAGCCGTTGGCCGGCACCTCGCTGGAGCATGAGGCTTCCGCGGCCGTGGCCCAGAACCTGCAGGGTTCCAAGGCGTTCACGCCCAATGATTACGACAGCACGGCTTTCTGCCCGCTGGTCCGTAACGGCCACACCGGCAACGACCAGACCACGGGTATCCAGGCCCAGAACGTAAGCGGCGCGGCTCAGATGGTTAGCGTCAAGTACGACTTCTCGGTTGGCGGCGGCCCGCTGCAGACCAAGACAGTCCAGAGCCCGAGCCTGGCCAGTGGCGAGTCCTTCACCTTCTTCGGTGCGGACGCTACCCTGGGTATGCCGGTAGGCGCCCTGGGTTCCGCGACGGTCACCGGTCTGGGTGGCGGCGACATCGCTGTGGTTGTCAACGACCGCGGCTTTGCCACCACGAACCCGAATCGCGTCACGACCTACAGCTGCTTCCCGGAAAGCTCCACCACGGCGAACGCTGTTCTGCCGCTGTACAAGGAGTTCTTCGGCGGCAACACGACTGGTATCCAGATTCAGAATGTCGGTAACGCTGCGGCGACCGTCCAGGTGACTTACACCCCGACCGGTGGCGGCGCACCCGTGACCTTCTCCCACAGCACGCCAATCCCGGCCGGCGCCAGCGCCACCTTCTTTGGTGTGTCGAATCTGACCTCCCCGGCGAGCATCACCGTTGTGAGCGGTAATGCGGCTTCGTTGAGCGGCTCCTTCGGTGGTGTGACGATTTCGTCCAACCAGCCGATCGTGGCCATCGGTAACGAAAGCTCGACGGCCGGCGGCGGCTCCGCTGCCAGCGGTCAGGACACCAAGAATTACGAGGGCTTCAACCAGTAAGCCATCCGTAGTTAGCTGCGAGTAAGATACATAAAGAAGCCACCCGGAAATCGGGTGGCTTCTTTCTTTTTCACAATTGGGCGGTCTGCGGGCCGCGCAGTCAAGTCGTCGGATCACCGGCTGGCCAGGAAACAAGCCTGCCGGGCGACAGCATGAGTCGATGACCGTGTCTCACCCCTGCGCGATGCTTCGACTACGCGTGTACGGGTGGGACAACCGGCGCGGATGCAAGGACATGGCTAGCCAATCACCGCCGGTTGTCTCGACCATTCAGAGCTGCCTGCTGAAGAACTCTGCAAGACTATTAGACTATCCGACTTCCCCGGTCGATTTCTGGTAGAATGGGCGCTATGCGATCTATGACCAAACACGCCACGCTTTATCTGTTGGGCATCGCCCTGACGTTGACGCTGCTGCTGGCCGCCTGTGGGCCGAGCACGCCGGCGGCCGACTCCCCACCGGAGCAGGCCGAGTCACAGACGGAGGCACTGCCTACCGCTGAGGCGAACGAAGCTGTCCTGGAGGAGCCGGCCCAGCCGGCCACCAGCACGCCGCCGCCCGCCCCGGCTCAGGACGACAGCTATCCGCCGCCACCAGTCGCGGAGCAGCCCGCCTACCCGGCCGATGGCGAGGCCGCCTTGCCGGAGCCGACCCCGCTGCCGGGCAGCTACCCGGTGGCGACCGTTGAGGAGTTTCGCGAGCCGCGCTTCCGCATTGACGGCCCGCTCGCTGTGGGGGCTGTCCTTGTTGAAGGCCAGGCCCCTCCCGACGTGGCCATTGCCGTGCTGGATGTCACCTACAACGGCCAGGTGCTGGGCACCGGTCGCAGCGACGCTGACGGCCGTTTCGCCGTTAATGTGTCACCGCTGACCGCCGGCAATCGCATCGGCATTACCGTAGGCGAACTGCAAGTCGGACAGACCATCAATCAGATGGCCGAAACCTACTTCCCCTACCGCGGCGAAGGGTTCATGAACCTGCCCAACATCGGCATCCTGTTCGATACGCTGTTGGTTCAGCAGTAAGCTCACCCCGGGCATGATACGGGTCGCCGCTTGACAACAGGCGGCGACCGTCCTGCCTCCCTCCCCATGGCGCTACTCCTGCTGGCTCTGCCGTACCTGCTGCTGGTCATTCTGGCCAACGTCATTACGGCGACACGTCCCCAATGGCGCGTGGCGTTCAATCTGACCCTGTTCATCGGTAACGTCGTACTGCTGCTGGGCGGGTTGGCGCTGCGCTTCTTCCCGGCTGCGCTGCCCACTGACACAGGATTGCTGGCGTCCCTGTTCATCAGCCCGGAGGCACTGGGCACGACCCTGATTGTGATGGGAGGATGGGGAGCCGTGATGTGTATGACTCCGGTGCGCGAGGCGCTGCGCCGCATCTGGCCCGTGCTGGATCCGGAGTCGGCTGTCCATACTCTGGCGCTCATCAGTCTTGGGCTGCTTGTCGGCAACGCTCTGCTGACGGCCGATACTACCAATCTCGACGCCCTCAGCGATCTGAGCGCCGCCCCCACATTGGTCGATGTGCTTGTCCAGCAAATGCTGTTTACGCTTGTGGCCTTCCTCGGAGTGGGGTTGCTCACCCGGCGGGACGGCGAGGCGCTCAACGACCGGCTGGGGCTGGAACGGCCGACACGCAGCCAGCTCTGGACGGGTGTGCGCTGGATGGCTTTCTTCGTCTTCTTGCAGGCGATTATTGGCGCGACATGGATGGCGTTCAGCCCGGCCGAGGCGGAAGCACTCAACAGCGTCAATCAGGCGCTGCTCGGCAACTTCGATACGGTCTGGGAGTGGCTGGTGCTGGCGATGGCCGCCGGGGTGGGCGAGGAGACGCTCTTTCGCGGAGCGCTGCAGCCGATCTTCGGCATCATTCCCACGTCAATCATCTTCGCCGTCTCGCATGGCCAGTATGGTCTGACGCCTGCCACACTGACTGTCTTTCTGCTCAGCCTGGTGCTGGGCGTCATCCGTAAGCGGAGCAACACCACCGTCGCCATCTTCGTCCATGCCGGCTACAACTTCATTCTGGGCTTGCTCGCGCTGCTGGCGACGGCGCTGGCGCCTCTGGTAGGCGGGTAGGCGTGGGCGGGTCGCCCCACAACCGCGCTGCTCCAACCCATCATTCTGTGTCGAAGGCGCGTACGGGCGGGGCAACCGGCCCGGGCGTGGAAACAGCAGACCAGTTACTGCCGGTTGTCTCGCCCCCTCTGGAGCTGCCTGCTTCATGCAGACTGCTGAATAAACCTGATCGGCGCCAAGCCGGTGTTGCTTGTGGCCCCAAGGCGACTATAATCAATCTTCAGGTACGCGGAGGTATCCCATATGTCAGCTAGAATTCTTGTTATTGAAGATGAAGAGCGCATCCGGCAGTTCTTGCAGCGAGGGTTGGGTCTCGAAGGGTACAAGGTCGATGTGGCCGCCGAAGGGGAAACCGGCCTCGAACTGGCCCGGCTGAACCCGCCCGACCTGGTCTTGCTCGACCTGATGCTGCCCGGCATGGACGGCATTGAAGTATGCAAGCGCATCCGGGCGGTAAGCGATGTGCCTGTCCTGATGTTGACGGCCAAGGAGACGATTGAAGACCGTGTGGTCGGCCTCGACGCCGGCGCGGACGATTATCTCGTGAAGCCGTTTGCCTTCGACGAGTTGATGGCTCGCGTGCGGGCGCTCTTGCGCCGCGCTGCGCCCACCACGCCGCAGGTCTACCGCTTTGCCGATCTGGAGCTGGACACAGGCACGCGCCAGGGGCGACGTGGCGGCGAAATATTCGACCTGACAGCCAAGGAGTATGAACTGCTGGAGCTGTTCATGCGCCATCCGCGCCAGGTGCTGACGCGTGATGTGATCTTCGATCGCGTCTGGAACTACGACTTCGGCGGCGAAAGCAATATCATTGAGGTCTACGTGCGCTATTTGCGCCAGAAGACCGAACAAGGAGGGATGGATCGCCTAATCCATACTGTGCGTGGCATCGGTTACGTGTTGCGCGAAGAGTCATAGGGACCATCCTTGTCCGTCCAACAGCGTCTATTACTTCTTTTCACTGTTATTTTCTCCGTCGCCTATCTCCTGTTCGCCGTGGTGGTCTATGTGCTGCCGAACCGGCAGATTCTCGCGCAGATTGACGAGGATCTCTCGTCGCTGGCGGCGGAGCTGGTGTCCTCCACCACCGAACTGGGCCGCGACGGCACCATTCGCGTGCCGCTGCCGGAGAACCTGGCCACTCTGCAGACTGCTTCCACCTTCCTGATCATCGTCAACCGGGCCGGAGATGTGATTGTCTCGTCCAGCAACATGGCTGGCTATGACCAGCTGCTCGACCCCGACGGGTTCGGCGCGGACGAAAGCTACAGCCTTGTACCACATGAGGACACGCTGCTGCGCGTGCTGACCGTGCCGATTATCGCTGGCGATCAGGACACAATTGGCTACATCCAGGTGGCCCGTTTGCTGGACAACTACCAGATCTTCAACGATGTGCTCAGCCGTGCGCTGTTGATTGGTCTCGGTACGGTTATTACGGCGCTGGTCGTGATGGCGATCCTGGTGCGCAATGCGTTCACACCGCTGGGAGACATCGCCACGGTCGCCCGACAGATTACCCGTGCGGACGACCTGAGCCGCCGCGTGCCCCACAGCACCCGCACCGACGAGATTGGCGAACTGGCCCGCGCCTTCAATCAGACGCTGGAGCGACTGGAGCGGCTCTTCCGCAGCCAGCAGCGTTTCCTGGCCGACGTCTCCCACGAGCTGCGCACCCCGCTGACCAGCGTGCGCGGCAATCTGGACCTGATGCGCCGCTTTGGTGAATACGATGAAGAGTCGATGGAAGTGATTCAGGATGAGACAGAGCGCATGAGCCGTCTGCTGGGCGACCTGCTGCTGCTGGCCCGGGCGGACTCCGGCGGTCTGCCGCTGCGCCATGAGCCGGTCGAATTGGATAATATTCTCTTCGATGTCTACCGGCAAGTGAGCCGGATCGAAAAGCCGGTGACGCTGGAGCTGAAGGAAGTGGACCAGGTAGGCATCCTCGGAGACGAGGATCGTTTGAAACAGCTGATGCTTAATCTGGTTGACAATGCCGTCAAGTACACACCGCCGGGTGGCACCGTGCGGCTGAGTCTGGCCAAGGAGAACGGCTGGTCACATCTGTCGGTCAGCGACACGGGCGTAGGCATTCCGGCGGAAGATTTGCCCCACATTTTCGACCGCTTCTACCGGGTGGACAAAGCCCGCAGCAGGGAGCAGGGCGGGTCCGGGTTGGGTCTGGCCATCGCCAAGTGGGTGGCCCAGGCGCATGGTGGGGGCATTCAGGTCAAGTCGACGCCCGGCATGGGGACGACGTTCACGGTGTCGCTGCCGGTCTATGAGCTGCCGCCAAGTCAGCGGGGCACTGCAGACGAGATGGAAGCGCTGGATAGCAAAACACGTCCCGGCCTGCGCTCGTTGAGTGTTAATCTCAAGCGCTGACCGGAACGTGCCGAAGAGCGGTCGGGGACAGCCTAGACAGTTTCCTGGTTAGACCGCCACCAGCGCCACAGGGCATAGCCACCGGCGCCGATTAGCATGAAGACCCATAGACCGCTACCAAACCAGCCCAGCTCGCTGAACAGGAAAAAGACACCGAGCAGGACAAACAGGATGCCGACCGTAGCTGCCGGTTTGCGGCCTGTGTTTTCGGTCTTGTAGACAGACGGATCCATCTCATCGATACCGATCTTGATCATCTCTTCTTCGGGTGATGGGCCTTTCGGCATTACCACCCACAAGATGAGATACATGGCCAGACCGATGCCGCTGGCCAAAGACAGCAGAACAAATGCCAGACGCACAAGCGTTGGATCGATTCCGATATAAGTGGCCAAACCACCACACACACCGGCGACCATCCGGTCACTTTGGCTGCGTGTTAGTTGATCTTGGTTCATATGGCTTCCTCCGCACTTCTGATTTACTTCCTATACGGCAGCACAGCATCAAAGTTGCGCTGCAATCCGGCGCTCATCCGGGGCACAGAATTGCACGAACTCCGGTTCCGGCGACAGGAATCGAGGTTAGCACACGGGGCATATAGGGGATGAGAGTTGCCTTATGGGCCAGTCGTCCCTCATGTGGCACCCATCACTTTTTGCTATACTGCTTGATTGCAGCCGGTGAGATGCCGGCGAACGGGCTCATGATGCAGCTTAAAAGCTTGAGGATGGATGACTGAATGGCATGGAAAGCCCACATGGCGGCGTTGGTCCGCAGATGGCCTTTCTCATGGTTGCTGGTCCAGGCTGTTCGCTTCTTTGTCCCGCGCCAGCGTGTGGGCGTCGCCCTGGTGGCGCTCAACGACCGGAATGAGGTGTTCATGCTGAAGCATGTCTACCATCCGGACGTGCCCTGGGGATTGCCCGGCGGCTGGTTGGGACGCGACGAAGCGCCGGCCACCGCCCTGGCGCGCGAGATTCGCGAGGAAACAGGGCTGACGGCCGACATCGGCGAGCCGCTCCTGGTGCGACATGTGGAAGATCCGGCCCATATCATCCTGGCCTACACCGGGCACGTGCCACAAGGGAACGGGCTGGTGCTGAGCGCCGAGATACTGGACGCGGGCTGGTTTCCGCTGGACAGCTTGCCTCAGCCCCTCCACCCCTTTACACTGGAGGCGATTGCAGCGGCGCAGTCGCAGCCGGTCGAAGCGGGCGCGATGGCAAAGTGAGCGAGCGGCAGTTTGTATACTTATGATGATGAGACGACAGACGAACGTGAGGTGGTGCGCCTGATATGAACCGAAACGCAACCCCCGGCCTTGGCCAATGGGTGACAGTTTCTGTCATGGTGCTTGTCTCGTTGTTCTTGCTGGCCAAGCTGTACCAGTATTCGGGCATGCGCAGCTTCTACCCCACCGGGCTGACGGTGGCCGGGCTGCCGGTCGATGCGATGACGGATGATGAAGTCACCGATCTGCTGACGACCCGCTATCTTGAGGCGCCCATCACCATCTACCACGGGGACGACTCATTCGACATCGATCCCATCGACGCTGAATTCACGCTTGATATTGAAGCGATGCTGGCTGATGCCAACGAACAGCGCACCGGCCAGGACTTCTGGTCCGGCTTCTGGGGCTTCCTCTGGGGCCGTCCGGTTGAGGTCTCCCCGGTGCCGCTGCAGGCCACCCACAGCCGCGAGTCACTCGGCCGCGTGCTGGAGGAGATTCGCGGGTTGGCCGACCTGCCCGCCCAACCGGCGCAGCCTGTCCCCGGCAGCATGAGTTTCCAGTATGGCACCGCCGGCACCGAGACGAACATTGAAGCCAGCTTCGCGGAGGTGGAAGCGGCACTCTATCGCTCAGGCGAGCGGGAAGCGTCGCTGATTGTGCAGCCGAAGGACGCCGAACGGCCGAACATCAACCTGCTGACCCGGCTGCTGGTCAACCGGCTGCAGGTCTTTGAGCAGGACACAAACGGGGTGGCCTCGGTCTTCATCCTGGACCTCGACACCGGCGAAGAAGTCAACATCAACAGCGCTGAGCCGATTTCGGCCATCGACCTGATGAAGATCCCCATCGTTGTTGAGACCTACCGGTCGCTGAACCAGCTGCCGACGCTGTCACAGCGCCAGCTTATTTCCGACACGCTCGTCGTTAACCCGGAGCATTCCAGCGCCAACGCGCTGCTCAATGTTATTGCGGGCGAAGACGATCCGTATCGCGGTGCGGAGATTATCACCGAGTCGCTGCAGCGGTTGGGGCTGCAGAACACATTTATTCTGGGGCCGTACGATGCCGGGCTGCGCGGCGGCGTGCAGGTGCCGGAAACGCCGGCCAACTCGGTCGAACAGCTGCGCACCGACCCCGATCCCGTCATGCAGACGACGGCCGAAGATATTGGCACCTATTTGTCGATGATCTACTACTGCGCCAAGGGCAGCGGCGGGGCGCTGGTGGCGGCCTACCCGTCCGACGACTGGCAGCGCGAATGTCTGGAGACGCTCGACTACATGCAGTTGAACCAGATTGGCAGCTTGCTGGAAGAGGGCGTGCCGCCGGAGACGACCGTGGCCCATCGGCATGGCTGGGTGGGCGATACGCATGTGGACGCGGGCATCATCTTCACGCCTGGCGGCGATTACGTCATTGTCCAGGCACTGTACAAGCCCGACTGGTTGGAGTGGGAGCTTAGCTCGCCCCTGATGGCCGACGTGTCGCGGGCGGCTTACAACTACTTCAACTTTGACGCACCGTTCCTGGGCGAAGGCCAGGCGGTCAACAACCAGTAGGAGACGGACGGCAGCATGCTTAAGGCCATACGTCGCTTTCTTCTAACGACCCTCCTGTTTGTGGGGGGGGCTTTCCTGATGTACCAGGGCTTCCTGTTCTGGCGGGCCATGGACAAATTCCCGCCGAGCACCGAAGTGGCGGGCGTGCCGGTGGGTGGTCTGACGTGGGACCAGGCCCATGACGCGGTCTCTGAATCGTACCTCAACCCCGTGGCCATTTATGCAGGCGCAGAAAAGGCGGCCGAGCTCTCGCCGCAGGATGCGGGCTTTGTCATCGACATCGACGGCATGCTGACTGAGGCGCGTGATAGCTGGCAGGCACAGGAAATGTGGCGGCGCTACGCTGAATTTGTGGTCGGCATCTCGCCCCAGCCGATCGAGATTTCGCTCAAGGCGGCCCACAATGAAGAGGCCCTGCGGGCCAATCTGAACACTATAGCCGACTTCATAGACCGTCCGGCCAGCAGCCCGCAGTTGTTGGTGGAGTTGGCCCGTATCCAGGATGGCGAATCAGGCGTGCTGGTTGACCGCCAGGCCAGCCTCCACGCGCTGCGCTCCATGCTCTATTCACCGGACAGCGATGTGGCCCAACTCACGCTTGTAGAGGACCCTGCCCCAGGATGGGGTATCAGTGTGCTTGAAGAGTCCATCCAAAACATTCTGGCAACATTCGATGGCTTTGCCAGCATATTCGTGCTGGATTTGGAGACGGGCGAGGAGGTGCGCATCAATTCTGATGTCGCCGTCTCAGGCTTGAGCATCCTCAAGATCCCGATTTTCATTGAAGCATACCGGGCGCTGGATAACCCACCCGATGCGTTTGAGGAAGACTTGTTTGTCAGCACGGCGACCGCCTCCAGCAATCATAGTGCCAACCTGCTGCTGCATGTTATAGCGGGCCAGGACAATACGTATGAAGGAGCGGAACAGCTGACAGAGGCAATGCGCGAAATGGGGCTGGTCAATACTTTCATGGCCATTCCCTACGACGCTGCCACCGTTCCTACGCGACCCAGCACGTTTGCGACCCCCGCCAACCAGCGAAACGACATCGACACGCTGCCGGACCCTTCCATGCAGACGACCGCTGAAGAGATTGGCACGCTGTTGGGTATGCTTTACTACTGTGCCGAAGGGGAGGGCGGGTTACTTGCGGTCTACCCAGAAGAAATCACTCAGGACGAATGCCAGGCGATTGTCGACCTGATGGTTGAAAATGTGGAGGGCAACTTGATTCGTTTCGGCGTGCCGGATGATCCGAGTGTGCGCGTCTCCCACAAGCATGGCTGGAGCTTCAACGAACATGGGGATGCGGGTATCGTCTATTCACCCGGCGGTAACTACGTGATCTACACATTGGTAGCCCAGCCGGAAAGCGACTGGCTTGATTCTGAAGTGAGCTTTCCGGTGCTGCGGACAGTTTCGCGGGCGACCTACAACTACTTTAACCACGACAACCCGTTTTTGGGGCGCGAACAGATAGGGGCTCTGGGCACGGGCGGAAGATAACAAGGACGATAACGATGGAATTCCGGCGACTGGGCCGCACCGGCCTCAAAGTTTCGACAATCTGCCTGGGGACGATGCAGTTCGGCTGGTCGGCCGACGAGGACGCCTCCTTCGCTGTGATGGATCGGGCGGTAGAACTGGGTATTAACTTCGTGGATACGGCCGATATCTACTCCAGCTGGGCGGAAGGCAATCCGGGCGGTGTGTCTGAGGAGATTATCGGCCGCTGGATGCAGGAGCGCGGCGTGCGCCGCGACCGGGTGGTGCTGGCCACGAAGGTGCGCGGCAAGATGGGCGACGGGCCGAACGACCACGGCCTCTCGCGTAGCCACATTCTCGACGGCGTGGAAGCCAGTCTGAACCGGCTGCAGACCGACTACATCGATCTCTATCAGGTCCATTGGCCGGATGAGGAGACGCCGCTTGAAGAGACACTTCAGGCGTTGACCGACTTGGTGCGGGCGGGCATGGTGCGCTACATCGGCTGTTCCAACTACCCGGCGTGGCTGCTGACCAAGTCGCTGTGGGTGTCGGACGTGAAGAACCTGTCCCGCTACGACAGTTTGCAGCCCCATTACAGCCTGGTCCACCGGGCAGAGTTCGAACGGGAGCTGCAGCCGCTGTGCCTCGATCAGGGCATCGGCGTGATTCCCTACAGCCCGTTGGCCGGTGGCTTTCTGACCGGCAAGTATCGTCGGGATATGGAACTGCCGGAGTCGGCGCGGGCCAAGGGGATTGCCGACCGGTATATGAACGAGCAAGGGTGGGCGGCCGTCGAGAAGCTGGATGAGATCGGCAAAGCCCACGACGCGACGGTGGCCCAGACGGCCATCGCCTGGGCGCTGGCCAATCCGGCGGTTTCGTCGGCGATCATTGGCGCCAATACCGTCGAACAACTCGACGACACGGCCAAAGGGGCCGAGGTGGCGTTGAGCGAAGAAGAAAAGGCCGCGCTGGATGAAACGACGGCGTGGAAGTAGCGCCACATTCTTTGTGGCGAATACGGGTGGTGTGAAGACGCCATAAGGAATATGGCGTTACAAGGGAAACAGGAGTCAACCCATCATGCGATTAAGTGCACGCAACGCCCTGAAGGGCACGGTCAAGGCGATCATTCCCGGCGCCGTCAACTCGGAGGTGGTCATCGAAGTGGCCCCCAACGTGGAGATGGTGGCCGTCATCACCAAGCAGTCGGTGGAAAGCCTGGGGCTGGAAGTCGGCAAAGAGGCGTATGCTGTGGTGAAGGCGTCGAATGTGATGGTGGCGGTGGACTGACCTGCATTGCTGCCTGAAGAAGACCTGACAGGTTTTCAAAACCTGTCAGGTCCAAGACGTTAGCGCCGGTGAGAGCCGGCGCTTTTTCGTGCCGGCATACGTGCCTGAACCGACCGGGAATAGGTGAGATCCCCTATATATTTTGTTTCGCTGGGCGTATATACTTAAGATCAGGTGCGCTGGACATTGGATCAGGAGGTCAGGTCTTCGCTTGACCCCATCAATCACAAGAGTTGTGGAGAGATAATGATGAAACTGGTGTTGCTTGCGTATGTCTCACCCCCCCCCCGATTTTCTAGCCGGACGGTAGTTGCGGAGGTGGCATCATGACCCGGCGCGGCTTGCTGATATTGAGTAGTGGGCTGCTGGTGCTGATCGTGGGACTCATGCTGCTCAGCTCGCAGCCCGGCGAGGCAAGGACCGGGGAAGATCGTGCTGCGGCTTTGGAAGCATTGACCCCGTTGACTATCCCACCGCCATCGACACCGCCACCAGTAGGGGATACACCCACCCCAACATCAACCCCGGTCGACAAGGAGTTTATGCCCTACGTGGTGGACACGGCATCAACGGCGACGGCGACCGCCTTGCCGACGGTTATATGACCAGAACACCGCCGCCCACCGGCCCCTCGCCGACGCCAACGGCCACGCCCAGGCATCGCGGCTTTGTGCCATTGGTGGCCGATACCGCCTCTACCGCCACGCCGACGCCGACGGCGACCGCCACCATCTCGCCGGACGCGTCCCCGACGCCTTTTCCGCCGACCACGACCCCGCCGCCGATTGGGCCGTAGGGTTATTGATGCTGCAAGAAGACAGGCTGCCTGAGTCAAATCAGGCAGCCTGTTGCCAGTTTCACCGTTAGCGGCAGACGACTCTAGTTCCGCGTCAGCTTCCGGTACGTGATCCGGTGCGGCCGATCGGCCGCCGCGCCCAGACGGTCGCGCTTGTTCTCTTCGTAGTCGCTGTAGTTGCCGGGGTACCAGTAGACCTGGCTGTCCCCTTCGAACGCCAGGATATGGGTGGCCACGCGGTCGAGGAACCAGCGATCATGGCTGATGACGACGGCCGACCCGCCGAAATTGAGCAGCGCCTCTTCCAACGCCCGCAGCGTGTTGACGTCGAGGTCGTTGGTCGGCTCGTCGAGCAGCAAGACGTTGGCCCCGGACTTGAGCACCTTGGCCAACTGCACCCGGTTGCGCTCGCCGCCGGAGAGCGTGCCCACTTTCTTCTGCTGGTCGCCGCCGCCAAAGTTGAAGCGGGAGACGTAGGCGCGAGAATTGACCTTGCGCTTGCCCAACTCCAGCTGGTCGTCGCCCTCGGAGATCTCTTCCCAGACCGTCTTCTCTGGGTCCAGATCGTCGCGGCTCTGGTCGACGTAGGCCAGCTGCACCGTCTGGCCGACGGTCAGTTCGCCGCCGTCGGGCGTCTCCTGGCCGACGATCATGCGCACCAGCGTCGTCTTGCCCGCGCCGTTGGCCCCGATCACGCCCACAATTGCCCCCGGCGGGATGTCGAAGGTCAGGTCGTCGTAGAGCAGTTGATCGCCGTACGCTTTCTTAACATCCTCAGCCTTGATGACGATATCGCCCAGGCGCGGCCCGGCAGGGACGTAGATTTCCAGATCTTCGCGCCGCTTCTCGCCCGACTGTTCCATCAGCTCGTTGTAGGCTGTGATGCGGGCCTTGTTCTTGCTGGTGCGGGCGCGAGGGGACATGTTGATCCACTCCAGCTCGCGGGCCAGCGTCTTCATCCGCTCCGCTTCCGACTTCTCTTCCTGGGCCAGCCGGTCCTGCTTCTGGGCCAGCCAGGAGGAGTAGTTGCCCTTCCAGGGGATGCCGTAGCCGCGGTCGAGTTCCAGAATCCAGCCGGCGACGTTGTCGAGGAAGTAGCGGTCATGGGTGACGGCGATGACGGTGCCGGGATAATCTTGCAGATGGCGCTCCAGCCAGCCCACCGACTCCGCATCGAGGTGGTTGGTCGGCTCGTCGAGCAGCAGGATGTCGGGCTGCTTCAGCAGCAGGCGCACCAGGGCCACCCGCCGCCGCTCGCCGCCGGACAGGGTGTCGACGGTGCGGTCGCCGGGCGGGCAGCGCAGCGCGTCCATGGCCAGCTCCAGCCGGCTGTCGAGGTTCCAGGCGTCCATGTGATCGAGCTGGTCCTGCAGCCTGCCCTGCTCTTCAATGAGCGCGTCCATCTCGTCCGGCGTCATCTCCTCGCCGAAGCGGGCGTTGATTTCGTCGTACGCCTTGAGCGCGTCGACTACTTCCTGCACGCCTTCTTCGACCACTTCGCGGACGGTGCGGGTCTCGTTGGCCAGCGGCTCCTGCTCCAGATAGCCGACCGTGTAGCCGGAGGAGAGGACGGTCTCGCCCACAATGTCGGTGTCGATACCGGCCATGATCTTGAGCAAGGTGCTCTTGCCGGAACCGTTCAGGCCGAGGACGCCGATCTTGGCCCCGTAGAAGTAGGAGAGGTAGATGTCGCGCAAGATGGTGCGGTTGGGCGGGACGACCTTGCCCACGCCGACCATTGAATAGATTACTTTGTTGTCAGCCATTAGGTGTGTCTCTAGCTCTTAAAAACCGGGTTTCTACCTGTCGTGGCGTCAGCGATGGGCGCCTGGCTGATAGAAACCCGGTCTTTACTCAGATGGTATATCTCGTGACTTGTAGAAACCGGGTTTCTACTCAGTCGATAGGTCATGCTCACTCCGGTCGCGGGCCGAGCAGTGCCATTTCCTCGGCGACCAGCTCCGGATCGAGCTTCTTGAACAGGGGCAGCGGCTTGGGCAGTTGACGGCCCGCGGGGATTTCGGAGCGCCCCCACTGGCCAATGGCCGGGCCGCTGTCGTATGTCAGAGCGACGTGGTCGCGTTCTGCTTCAGAGTAGGTCTCCAGTACGGAGCGGCCAAACAACGAGCCGTTCTCGCCCAACATCTCATGGAGCTGCTGGCTGGTGAAGGGCAGGACGGGCGACCACAAGACCTTCAGCCCGTTGATCGCCTGAATGGCGACATAGAGCGCCCGGCCCGTAGCGGCCATGTCGCTCTTGGCCGTCGTCCACGGACTGGCCTCTTCGAGGTACTGATTGGCCAACGTTGAAAGCCGCAGGATCTCCTGGACACCCGCCCGGAATTTGCAGGCGTCGAACAGATCTCCCACGGACGTAAAGCCGTCGTCGATGGCCGACAGCAGCGCTTCGTCAGCGGCGGACAGCTCGCCTGGCTCCGGTACCACGCCGTCGAAGTATCGCTTGGTCATGTTGAGCACCCGGTTGACCAGGTTGCCCCAGTTGGCCACCAGCTCGTTGTTATTCCGGTCGACGAACCCCTGCCAGCTCCAGTCGCTGTCGCGGGTCTCCGGCATGGTGACCGTCAAATAGTAGCGCAGCGGGTCAGGGTCGTGGCGGGTCAGCGCGTCGAGCATCCAGACGCCCCAGCTGCGGCTGCCGCTGATCTTCGCCCCTTCCATGTTCATGAACTCGTTGGCGGGTACATCATAGGGCAGATTGAGCTGCTGGTTGGGGTCGTTGGCATACAGGCCGCGCGAGCCGATCAGCTGGGCGGGCCACATGACGGCGTGGAACGGGATGTTGTCCTTGCCGATGAAGTAGACGGTGCGGGCTTTGGGGTTGAACCACCAATGCTGCCAGTCGTCGGGCCGGCCCTGGTTTCTGGCCCATTCGATGCTGGCCGACAGATAGCCGATGACCGCCTCGAACCAGACGTAGAGAACCTTGCCGTCGAACCCTTCGACCGGCACGGGGATACCCCACTCCATGTCGCGGGTGACGGCGCGGCCAATCAACCCCTGGTCGATGAAGTTGCGGGCGAAGTTGATGACCTGCCCGCGCCAATGCTCCTTGTCGTCGTGGATCCACTCCGTGAGTTGGTCGTCGGCGATGGTTGGCAGGTCCAGGAAATAGTGCTCGGTGTCGCGCAGTTCCAGAGCGCTCTTGTCAACCCGACCATGTGGGTTAATTAATTCAGCCGCGCTCTCGAACAGGGTGTTGCAGTTGTCGCACTGGTCGCCGCGCGCGCTGGTATAGCCGCAGACAGGGCAGGTCCCTTCTACATACCGGTCGGGCAAGAAGCGGCCCGTCTCGGGGGAGTACATCTGCGGTGTCACCTTGCGGTAAAGGTATTCGTTCTTCAGCAGTTGGCTAAAGACGTCCTGCGAGACACGGAAATGGTTCTCCGTGTCGGTGTGGGTGAAGAGATCATACGTCAGCCCCAGTCGCTCGAACGTCTGCAAGAAGCGTAGATGGTATGACTCGAACACCTCGCGCGCGGTCTTGCCTTCCTCGTGGGCGCGAACGGTTACCGGCGTGCCGTGGCTGTCGGAGCCGGAAACCATCAGGACGTGATTGCCTTGCAGGCGATGATAGCGGGCGTAGATGTCGGCCGGCAGATAGGAGCCGGTGACATTGCCCTGATGGATATCGGCGTTGGCATAGGGCCACGCGACGGCGACCAGGATGAATTCGTCAGCCATAAGGTTTATTCTTCGTCTTCTTCCTCAAACTCTTCAAAGTCGTCGTTGTCTTCGTCCTCGTCTTCGGTCACTTCGGTCAGCGCCTCGGCCAGCAGTTCGAAATCGTCCTCGCTGATGCGATAGAACGCTTCCGGCTGCTGGGCCACGCGCCGGAAATCGGGATAGCTCTCCAGCTCTACGGCCTCGGCGCTGATGGCCCGTTCCAGGTCAGCGGAGGCGGCATCAATGTCGATGTTGTAGAAGTGGGCTTTCGCGTCCTCGATGGTATACGTGTACTGCTTCGGCTTGGCCTCAAAGATGTCGCCGGTGGTGGTGACGACGGCGAAGTAGGCCTGGGCTTCCATCGCATAGTAGATGAGGCGGTCCCCAGGTTTCAGGCGCTTGGCTGCTTCCTCACCCTGCACCATGACCACGCGTTCCTGCCAGCCGGGAAACGCGAGCTCTTCGCCCAACGGGATGCTGATCGCCTTGATGTAATGGTTGGTGTCCTTGCTGGCGGCGCGGTTGCGGCTGCTGCCGGCGCGCGCTTCCTGCTCGGCCAGGATGTTTTCCCAGATGCGCTCCTGAATTGCGACATTGACCTCTGCTTCGGTGCCGTCGCTGTAGCGAACGGTCATTCTACGACCGTCAATGGACAGCACGGTGTAGTCGCCGATGCGGTTGCGATAAGTGCCATTGACTTCAAACATGTTCTTTTTCGTCTCTCCTGTTATGAATTCGCCGGATATCAGACGGTTGTATTGATGCGGCAGACTGGTCGGTCTGAAACAAGAGGGGATTGTAGCGATGCTGGCCCCAGTTTTCAACCGTTAAGCATAAGTCGTTCACTAAAGAAGACGCAGCAGCGCACGATACCGATCGTGCCCGCTGCTCAACATTAGCTTGCTAAGCTACCAGACTTACCATCGTTGCCCATATCGTGCCAGTTGGTATCGTAGTCGCTCTGCGTTACAATGCTCATTCGACGAGCAAACTTTCAGAATCCGGCGGCATGCGGCACCGCATTATGGATCAATTCTACGACCTCGGTCTGGCCATCATGGTCTGGCTGCAGACAACATTTCCCCAGGCAGAAGAGCTAATGGGCGCAGTCTCGTTCATGGGCAGCGAGGAGTTCTTTCTGCTCCTTCTGCCCGTCTTCTACTGGAACATCGACAAACGCCTTGCCAAACAACTTGGTTACCTGTTCCTGATGTCGGTGCTCATTCTCTACGCGCTGAAGCACATGGTGCGCGAACCACGTCCGTACTGGATCGACCCCGACATCGGCCGGGGTGTGTCGGATAGCTACGGCTTCCCCAGCGGCCATGTCACGTTGACGGTGGTGTTGGCCCTTTTTCTTGCCGCGTGGGTGCGGCGTTGGTGGGCCTGGCTCCTGGCCATCGGCTACAGCATCCTGATGGGCATCAGCCGCGTCTACCTCGGTGTCCACTTTCCGCAGGACGTGATCGGCGGTATCCTGCTGGGAGGGCTGATCCTGGTGGCGTTTGCCATATGGCAGCAGCAGTTTGCCACCCGCTACAGCAAGCGAACGCTGGGCCGGCGCATGCTTGTAGTCGTGCTTATCCCAATCGTCCTCGCGGCCGTTTACGCCGCCGCCATGATCATCATCGGGGTACCCGACCGTACCGTTCCCTGGGCCAGCCACATTCCATTGGCGGAGTTGGAGTCGATGGAAGGGGTGGCCACCGGGCTGGGGGCGCTGCTCGGCTTCGCCATCGGCATCACGATGGAGAGCAGCCGTGTCCGGTTTCTTACCCAGGGCACGCTCTGGCAGCATCTGGGGCGGCTCTTCCTCGGCTACGCGGGCACCCTGGCGCTGTGGGCCGGGCTGGATGCCGTTTTTCCCAGCGAACCCGCCTGGCTGGCCCTGCCACTGCGGGTCTTCCGTTACATGGCCATCCTCCTCTGGGTGACATACTTCGCCCCCTGGTTGTTCGTCCGGCTCGGCCTGGCGGGTGTGGATCCGGAGCCGGAGTTCAAGGTTAGCCTCTAACGCCGCTATGCATTTGGCAGCTCCGGCGCTTACAGGGTTTTTCAGTTGTCTGGTTCGGCCGGACACAGGCCGTTGAAACGACCTGCTACCGGAGGAAACCCACTGAAGGTGGGTTGCAGAAGGGAGGCCAGCGCGCTTTCCTTCCCGGTTTATGTGGGTTCTGACCCACTTGCCCGTTAGCTGCCGGGTTGTCAACTCGCAGCGGCTTGACAACTGAAAAGCCCTGCCGGCGCTTATGAGTCACTTGACGCCCTACTCATCTTCCACTAACATTTAAACATGAACAGATCCAGCGAACTCGGCTTGAGCGTCGCGGCAACGTTCTGTTATGCAGGGAGGTAAGGAATCATGTTACTTGGACTTGGATGTGGATGTCTCTTGGCGATGGGTCTGGCGTTTGCGCCAAGACTGTTCTTGATCCTGGGCTGGATCTTCAGCGACCGTTGGCAAGCGGTCTGGCAAGGCGACTGGATCATACCGCTCCTGGGAATCATCTTTGCCCCGTTTACCACCGTTATGTACATGCTGGCCTGGTCGCCGGGTGGCGTTCAGGGATGGGAGTGGATCTGGGTTATTCTGGGCGCTCTGCTTGATATCATGCACTGGTCGCAGATCATCAACACGCGGCGCGACATTCCCGGTTATCCGGAAACCGCCATGTAAGAAAGTTCACCCTTGTTGCCACTGTCAACGAGAAGGAGGCGCTGACCACGACGGTCAGCGCCTCCTTTGTATTTGGGTGTATTTGGGGGTGTCCCGCCGACGCGGGCCGGGCCCGTTGCTCTAGGGAACGACGATGCCCAGCGTCGCCAGGATACTCTGAATCGTAAGTGCCGTTCCGCTCAGCAGTATGATCACGGCGGCTATACCGACCGTGACCAGCAGCAGATAGACCAATGGCAGGACCACCGATTGCCAGCCCTTCAGGTCGTGGGCGATCACCGCCCCGATCCACAGACCGATCAGCTCCAGCACAATCACAATCACAATGATTATGGGCGCCAGCACATCGAACAGGGTCAGCGGCAGCAGGATGGTTGGACTGTGGGCGAAGCCAACGGCACGCACGGTGCGAGCAAAGGTGCCCTTGCCGGACAGCACATACCCGGCGCCAAAGACCACCACCGCGCCGAAGAGGAAGCCAAACACTCGCAAGGGAATCATGATCCAGTCACTCAGCCCTTCCATGCTCAGCGCGTACAGGATGGAACCGATCGACCCGACCAGCAGCGCCGGACCGGTCATGCGCGGATCGTTGACGACCGCATGAAATGCGTCCCGGTCCGGGATCAGGCAGCGGAAGACGTGGGTCACCCACACACCCACCATCGTCAACCCGGCCCACAGATTAGCTGTCGTCCAGTCGATCGGTTCGGGCTCCGGTTCGACCGGCTTTGGCGCCGGTAAGTCGGCGCCGCGATGATTGTTGAGGATGTGGAAGACATCGATTGAGTTACGCGTCTCTGTAACGTCCATGTCCGGTGGGTGGAAGATGAACGCGTCGGTCTGCTCACCGCCCAACCCGCCGTGGCTGCCGATCAGCTCTTCGAGCGCCGCCACGGTACCGTCCTCATAGACGGTGCTAATGACCATCAGGTCGCCGGCGTGGGGGAAATCCATGACCCGCTGCACCTGCCACGCCCGTGTTTCAACGGTGGACTCACCGTACCCTTCGGACGGCGCGTACATCAGAAGCGGATCCTCCCCTTCGATCTCGCCAGTGTGCAGGTTGCGCGTGCCGTTCTTGCTCATGGCGACAGGTGTGCCGTCCTCGAGATAGCCGCACACCAGCCCAATGCCTTCGTGTCCCACCAGCGCCTCGACGACGCCGGGGTAGGCGGCATTCAGTTCGGGCAGGGTAATCTTACGGGGGAACAGGTCGAAGTAGACCTGGGCCAGATTGCCGCTGCCGTATGCGGTCACATTGGCCGCGCTGGTCGCGGCAGCAATGCGCGCTTTTTCCTCGACCGAGGCGCGATCAATCAGCTTGGTGCTGCGCCCAACAACGCCCTGCCCTTCTTTGCGTCCCGTCGCCTGCTGGGCGTTTTTCAGTTCGGCGCCGGCCGAATTGAGTGCGTCGGCGCCGGTGTCGCCGCCAATAGCGGCGGCCACCGTTGTGCCCTCCGGCAGCTGTTCCTCAATAAACTCCTTGAGCGTCACGCCGTAGCGCTGCAAGAACGTCGGGCCGAACGACTGGCCATGATCCGACAGCAGGATCAGATCGTAATGACCCAGCGCCCGTTCTTCGATGACGGTGAGCATGTGGGCTACAACCTGGTCATAGCGAGCGAGCTCGTTAAAGGCGTCTTTCGTCCAGGGGCCGCTGTGGTGGGCGACCTCATCATAGCCGGGCCACGTCACGTAGACGGACGGGGCGCCCCGCACAACATCAAACGTGGCAAAGCCCGCACCCATGTCGCGCAGGAATATGGACGTAGCCGCTCGCACAAACGGATAGAAGTGGGCCAGCCGGTTCAGGCGCGGGTAGACATCATTCCGTCGCTGCTGCCACCCTTCCCAGAGTTCCACCACGACCATGCCCAGGTAGCGAGCGACTGTCTGGAGCAGGAAGGACGGGTCGAGCATTAGCAGATAGACGTCATCGGCGCGGCGCTTGGCCTCGTCCTTGTCGGCCGACATCAGGTCGGCGGCCGTCATCAGTGACTTGTAGGCGTCACCGTTGAGCATGTTGGACACGCTGCCGCCGCCTCGCATCAGACCAGTGCCGTTCGCATAGCGGGCGTTCAGTTCGCCGGCGTCGCTGCTGGAGACGATAAGCTTGCCCTGGGACTTGTCAAACCAGCGAAACGCCGGGATGTCGTGGTTGTCACCGAACATGATGCCTGCCTGACAGGCCGACGTCTGGGACGGGATTCCGCAATCGACCCGACTGAGCACGTAACCGCGTTCCGATATCAGGCGGCTGACGGTGGGCAGATACCCTTGCTCGAGCGCTTTCTGCATGTGGTGGACGCTCAGTCCGTCAATCTCCAGCATGAGCAGTTTGCGCCCTGGTTCATCGGCAGTGGGGAAGGGCGTCTTGGCCGCCTCATCGATGGCCCGCTGCCGGAAGTACGACTGATCGTTACCCAGATTCAGCAGACTGGCGAGCAACCCATTGACGATGGCGCCGGCAATGCTGGCCACAATCGCCGCCCAAATGCCGTTGAGCTCAAAGCCCGGCAGCAGCCATGCTGCCAGCCCCAAAGCGGCCGCATTGAGCAAGAAGCCGACCAGGAACAGCAGGAAGAAGCCCAATGGCCGGGCGATGCGCAGCACTATCGGCCGCAGCAGCAAGTTGATGGCGCCGATCAGGATGGCGGCCGATATGGCCTGCAGCCAGTAGGGTCCCAGAGGGGTGTCAACAAAGTTCATGCCCGGCAGCAGCCAGGCCGTAATCAGGAGCGTCAGGGCATTGATGAAGATGGATACGACCAGGCGCACCGTCCAGATTGCGAATCGCTCGATTGAGTCAGTCATATATGTTCCTGTATGCCGCGACACCATATGCCTGAATCGGGCTCGCGGATCATTAAGCCCTTAGTATAAGAAAAGGGGGGGACATTGGCCACCATTGCTGCCGGGGTCAGAGTGGGGGCAGCGACTAGTTGGTGGCAAACCGGGGGTCGCGCTGCACCATGCGCTGCAAGCCAGTAGCCAGGTCGATTTGGGGCCGGAAGCCCAGCAGATCGCGGGCAGCGGTGAGGTCGGCCGCCAGCCGGGGTACACCGCCAGACTTCTCGCTGTTGATAATCAGATTGATGCGCCGGCCCGTTTGACGCTCGATTTCGGCCACCAGGTCCAGCAAACTGACCTCGACGCCCGAACCAATGTTGATTACCGTCCGGTTGATGTCGCGGGCGGTAGCGGCCGTTCGCAGCGCTGCCACAACATCATCCACGTAGACGAAGTCACGGGTCTGCTTGCCGTCGCCGTATACGATGACCGATCCGCCCGCCAGTGCCTGATGCAGAAAACGAGGTACCACCGGCGCATGGGACACGGGCAAGCTCTGGCCGGGTCCGTAGGCGTTGAACACGCGTAATGCCACCGTCTCCAGCCCCCACAGGTCGCCAATGGTGTGGATGTACTGCTCGGCTGACCATTTGCTAACGGCATATGGGCTGTCGGGCCGGGGCTGGTCGGTCTCTCGCACGGGTTGGCGAGACTGGTGGCCATAAACGGCGCCCGACGAGGTGAAGACGACGCGCCCCACGCCTGTGTCGCGCATCGCTTCCATCAGGCTGACCGTCCCGCCGACATTGACCCGGTTGTACTCCCGGGGATAGAGAATCGATTGGGGCACGGAAACACGAGCCGCCAGATGGTAGACGCAGTCAATTTCCTGGAGCAGCGACCAGAGCAGGGGCACGTTGTCCACGTCCCCCTGGGTGAAGGCGATGCCAGTATCCAGCGCTTCTCGACGACCATTGCTCAGGTCGTCGAGAACGTGAACCTGGTGCCCCTCCGCTGCCAGCCGATTGGCCAGTGCCGCGCCAAGAAAGCCCGCGCCGCCGGTGACAAGATACCGCATCAACGCCCCTCAGCCGGTGCAGTTTGCGAGCCGGACCGTCAGCGGATGCTCGACCCTGGCCACCTGGGCCGGGTCCTGGTCTTCGGTAATGAACTTGCTAATCGAATCGGCCATGGGAATGTCCTCCGTCCTCAGCGTCTGAACTGCCTGCCAGATCGATCAAGCCCGTCGGGGCCGCGGCCTGTCCACAAGGCGCCCACAACCGGGATCGTGCCTGCTGTGGCTGCGTCAGGCCGATACGGTAAACGGATGATCTGCACCGGCATAGATCTGATCCAGAATTTGCCGTTCGCGTCGGGTGACAATTGCCATGAATTCGTCGGCCCCTTTCATATGTTTGAACGCCGCGTAGCCGCGCTCCAGAAAGCCTTGCAGCTCCGACCAGCCGGCCAGCACCGCCGGCGTGTGGGCCAACCGCAGCGTCATGCCGATGAATGGCAGCTGGAGCAGATGGTCGACGCCCTGGCCAATCTCGTTGACCAGCTCGATTTGCCGGACGCGCTCGTCATAGTTGTCGCAGAGACGATACGCTTCGGCGTACTGTTCGGCCGTAATCGTCTCCGTCACGCCCAGCTCGTCGATAAGCACCCGCGCCAGCTCGTCGTCCAGCTTGTCGCTCAGCTGGTACAGCTCCACAGCGTCGGCCAGGATCGAGACGGCTCTGTCGGGCAGCACCTTATTCACGCCGTCGTAGAAGCGCTGGAGGTCGTGGTTGCGCTGGCTGAAGTCGCGTGGGGCGTAGATGTCGCTCAGGAAAAATTCGGCGGCGGGGTTATAGCGGCGGCTGTTCAGTAAATCCTGATACGTGCGCTTCAGACGCTCCGTCTGCCACGCGCGCAGCATCATGATCTCTTCGCTCAGTTCCTGCTCCGTCACTTCCGTGTGGTGGCCGGGTCGCGCCTGGGCCAGATGGGCCAGCAGTCGGGCGGCGTCTTTGGCGGATGGGGTTTCGCTCATCGTCTCCTCGATGGTCCGTTGCCTGGTCTGGCGTTCTAGAACAGCACGCGGGCCAATTCGCTCCGGTAATTTTGGGTCAGTGCATCATCGTCGCCTAGCAGCTCAAACATGGCCAGCATCACGGCCTTTGGTTCGCCGGCGCGGTACTGCTTGTCTTCCCGCAGGGTATCCAGCAAACCGTCCATCGCTGCCTCCAGATTGCCCCGGCTGAGCAGCAAGGCGGCGCGGTTGTATTGCGCCTCCAGGGGCGGCAGGTCCTCTTCATCCGCTTCGGCTGTCTGGACCCGACACAGGTAGTGGGCCAGCGGCAGCAGCCGTTCGGCCGAGATCAGCTCTCGCCCGTCGGTTTGGGCCTCCAGGTACGGTCGCGCCGCACATCCTTCCGCCTGGCCCAGCATGGCCCGCGCCATGTGATACCCGGCGACCTTGTGGCCCGGATAGGCTTGCAGCACGTCGTCGAGCAGCGCTTCGGCGTCGGCCCACCGGTGCAGCGCCAGATAGGCCGTGGCTTGCCCCAGCGCCTCGTCCAGCTCGCTGGGCACCAGCCGCGTAAGAAATTCGCGCACTTTGGCCTCCGGCTGTGCCCCGGTGAACTCGGCCGCCACCTCGCCATCGACGAACCCCTTCACCGCCGGAATGCTCATCACCTGATACTGCATGGCGGTTGTGGGATTGTCATCGACATTGATCTTGGCCAGGACGAACGGCTGCTCGCTGTCCTGTGCCAGCCGTTCCAGCACCGGCGTCAGCGTCCGGCACGGCCCGCACCACGGCGCCCAGAAATCGACGACGACCGGGATGTGACGAGATTGCTCCAGGACATCCTGTTCGAATGTGGCGTCAGTCACCTCGATAATGTGATCGGCGTCGCTCATGGTTGGCTGCTCCTTCGGAATAGATTGCGGCGATCAGTATTGTAACAAGGAACGGCCGATCTTCCATGTGCCGGTATGGGGTCGCAGGGTTTTTCAGTGTTCGAGTGGTTGTAGTGCCCGGACGCCGTTCCGGTTTTCAAAGCCGGCAGAGAAGACGACATTGGCATGCCGCGGCTACGTCCAACAACCCGGCAACTGAAAAGCCGTGTGTGGGGCCGTCTCTCTTCCCTTGACATGGCTCTTGAAGTTCGATAGACTTCTAATTAGATGGAAATCTAATTAGATAGAGGTCAAAATGGCAACGTTACAGGCAGACAGCATCTCTGAGGAGCAGCTCCTCAAACTATTACAGTTCTTCCAGGTCTTCGCGGACGAGAGCCGGCTGAAGATGATCGGCTATCTGGCGAATGGCGACTACAGCGTTGGTGAGCTCGCCGAGCTTGTGGGTTTGAAGGAGCCGACCGTCTCCCATCACCTGGCGCAGATGAAAGCGCTGGGCATTGTCTCCGTGGAGCCAGAGGGAACGAGACGCATCTACAGTCTGAACGGCAAGTCGCTGGAAACGATCAGCAAGGGCATTTTCGCCCAGCCCAATCTGGCGAATCTTGTCCCCACCAGCGACTTGAGCAAGGACGAGCGGACCTTGCGGACGTGGGTGAAAGACGGCCGCATCGTCGGCATACCTGCCCAGGAGCGCAAACGGCAGGTGCTCATCCGCTGGGTGGCCCAGCAGATTGACCCGGACCGCCGCTGGACGGAGAAGGAGTTCAGCGAATGGCTGTCGCAGTTCAACGAGGATTACGCTTTCCTGCGGCGCTATCTGGTTGAAGCGGGCTACATGGCCCGCAGCCAGGGAGTCTATTGGCGCACGCCGGAGAGCGACCCGGTAATCTAGCCGTGTTACGCCGACATCGAACGAAAACAGGAGGCCGCTGCCGGCCTCCTGTTTTCGTTCGTTCGCGCTGCCTGTTGGGAGCCGCGCGTCAATCCTGCTTCAACCAGCGCGTCACTTCCATCTCGTGGTCGACGTAGAGATCGCCGCTGACATCAACGACAACGCGCTCAATCTCGCCGCCGTGGAACTCAAAGGGTGGGGCGTATTCCGGTGAGACCGGCGAACCACCATCCTTCCCAACACCCAGCCCATCGCCAGCCAGGGCAAAGGCGCCTGGCTGCGTCTGGATCTCGGCCTCGCCTACCTGTTCCATGTCGATAAACAGCTTGAGCGTCCCCGTCGCGCTGCGCGTGGCTTCGTCGATCCCGGTTTTCGTGAACTCGGCCGTAAAGACGTGCCGTCCGGTCGTAATCGGCGCACTGGCCCGCACATACTGGTGCTTCTCGCCCAGCCAGTTGAACAGGTACGTCAGCGTGCCATCCTTGATATAGAGAGAGTGACCGCCACCGACGCCGCCCTGGCAGAACAGAACCCCTTCCGCATCTTGCGAGGCAACTTCGACGGCTGCAGCGATCGTATAGTCGCGGCCCTTGACAGCTACGGCCACCGATTCCGGCACTTCGGCCGTATCGGGATAGTAGATGTAGCGGCTGCGCGGCTTGCCGGACTCCGGTCGCTGGCGATTCAACTGCTCCATCGCTGTGCGGTCGTCGACCGGGAACCCCTTGTAGAGTCCAGCGTTGTAGAACCATAAGCCAATCAGTTCCTGCAGTTTTTCCGGGTGTTGATCGGCTACGTTGTTTGCCTGGGCGCGGTCTTCGCGCAGGTTGTACAGTTCCCACTCATCCAGATGATAGTTGGCCCACCCGGAGAGCGCTGGATGCAGCGCCGTCGCCAGCCAACCTTCGTGGTAGATGGAACGCATACCGAGCATGGAGTAGAACTGCGTCTGCCGTTCCGGTGCATCCGGATCAGTGAAGGTTGCTGTGTAGCTTTCTCCCTCGATGGGGCTTTGGGTGTACCCCTTCACGACTTCCGGCGGCTCGACGCCGAGCATGTCATACAGCGTGGGGACGACATCAATGGCGTGGAGATATTGATGCCGAACCCCACCTGCCTCAAGACCCTTGGGCCAGGACATCAACATCATATCACATACGCCACCCTCATAACCTGCGTATCGCTTCCAGTAGGGGAACGGCGTGTCGAACGCCCACGCCCAGCCGGACGGGTAATGGTTGTAGGACGTGGGGCTGCCCAGCTCATCCAGCTTGGCCATGTTGGCCTCAATGGTGTCGGGGACGTTGTTGAAGAACTTGTTCTCGTTGAAGGAGCCGTTCGGGCCACCTTCGGCGCTGGCGCCGTTGTCGGACGTGACGAAGATGATGGTGTTGTCCAGCTGGCCAGACTCTTCCAGGTAGTCGATCAACCGGCCGATCTCAAAGTCTGTATAAGAGACAAACCCGGCGTACACCTCAGCCATGCGGCTGAACAACTTCTTTTCGTCGTCAGTCAATGCATCCCAGGGGCGCACAAAATCAGTCGCCGGCCAGGGAACGCCTGTCGGACTGACGACATCCGGTTCACCATGCGGGTTGATTGCCGACAGCTCGACTTGCTCTCCCAGCAGCCCCAGCTCCTTCTGGTTGGCCAGGATGCCGGCGCGAATCGCCTCATACCCTTCGTCAAACTTACCCTGGTACTTATCGGCCCACTCCTTCCAGACATGGTGAGGCGCGTGGCCCGCACCCGGGCAGAAGTACATGAACCACGGTTTCTCCGGGTTGACCGCTTTGGCGTCGCGGATGAACTGGATCGACTTGTCGACCAGATCCTTGGAGATGTGGTAGCCGTCTTCCGGTCCGTACGGCTGCTCAATGGGATGGTTGTCATAGACCAGATCGGGATAGTACTGGTGTGTTTCGCCGCCCAGGAAGCCATAGTAGCGCTCGAAGCCGCGTCCGACGGGCCAGCGATGTTTCCAGGCGGACATGTCGGTTTCGTCAGCCGGGGTCAGATGCCACTTGCCGATGGCGTAGGTGTTCCAGCCGCGTTCGCCCAGGACTTCGGAGATGAACGCATTCTCGAAAGGAATGCGGGCAGATGCGCCGGGAAAGCCGTCAGCCCCTTCGGTGATGACTGCCATGCCGTTGCTGGTGGCGTTGCGGCCTGTCAACAGGCTGGAGCGCGTGGGCGAGCAGAGTGCTGTCGTGTGGAAGTTGGAGTAGCGAATGCCCATGTCGGCAATCCGTTTCATGGTCGGCGTCTCAATGGGTCCGCCATACAGATCCATGGCGCCATAGCCGACATCATCCCATATGATCATCAGCACGTTGGGCGCGCCTTCCGGCGCCTGCGGCTGGAGGTAAGGTTCCCAGTCGGGCACCGAGTCCCGCGCGTCCAGATTGATTACACCGTTGAACTCTTTGGCCATTTCAGGTCTCCTTAGACTAGACTGCGAACATACTGCACGGTTGCACCGCCACCCATTGGACAGGTTGGCACGAGACAAATGATAGCAAACTGCCTTGCACAGGAAGGGAGGGGTGTCGATAGGTCAGTTCCGACCCCCCCCATCTCTCGGCCAGCAAATACCGAGACCCTTCTGAAAAGATTAGAACAACGCCGAGAAGATTGGATTGACCACAAACGAGTTAACCAGGAACACGGCGCCCGCACTGAGTGCGATGGTCAACAGCGTTTTGCCCGTACTCAGCTCCAGCCCCTGTTTGATACCAACGTAAGTAGCCAGAAGCATCCACACATAGGCAATGATACGCACAATAAGACCCAGGCCGGGGATGAAGCCCAGCGCGTAGAGGACTTGCGGTGCTTTGGCATAGCCGGTAATGCGGGCCATCTCCGCCCACCCGGCATCGCCTTTGAAGATGTACTCGCCGATGAGCCACGTCACCAACGCCCACAGCAACCATGAGACATAGATCCCAACAAAGGTGCTCATAAACGCCGGCAATGGACCGTTAAGCTCCGGAAGCCGGAAGCCGACATCGGCGATGGCACCGTCCACTAATCCGAGACCCAGGTTGGCTGCCGTAAAGCCGATACCGAAGATGGCCGCCGATATAGCTGAACTGATGCCGGATAGAAATGCTACGATCGTAACAATGATTGTAGCTTCCCAGGTGGCGCTCGGATCGCGCCCAATACTCTCAAAAACGTTCGGGCGCAACAGAAACACACCCACCAGTCGCTTCAACATTCTACCAATCATGTCGGACAACTCCTCTCAATTAATGATTTCTTTGGTAACTGGCACAGCAGTCCCAAGCGTTAAGTATATGAAAAAGCGGCGCGACTGTCATTTCGACAATCGCGCCGCTTTGTTCTGCTGGCTGCGGACTGACTCGGCTCACCTTCCTCATCCACGCGAGCAGCGCTTGTGGGCAGGTTATCGTGTCACCGGCGTGTGCGCCTCTCCCAAGCCTTAGCTCACTTTGCCGCTGGGGCCCGCCCGGAGTAGACCAGCACGATGATGCAGAAGACCACCACCCACGCGGGGAACAGCAAGGCGAACCAGGTGCTGAACGAGGCGCTGAGCAGCAGCAGCACGCCAACAACATAGCCCAGATAGCCAAACCAGTTCGGGATGAAGCCCGCCCCGCGGCCCATGCTGGTGGAGGTGAATACGAACATGGAGGCCATCCGCATCCCGAACATGAGGAGGACATTCGTGCTGAAGTAGCTCATCTGGCGGGCAAAGAGCGGATCCGTCTCGGCCCCGCCAAACTGAAGGCTGGCTGTCATGGCCGTCAGCCCCGCCGTGGCCACGAACAGCATGGCGATGAAGATCGTTCCCGCCGCCAACTGGACATTCGCCAGGATACGGCTGATTGCGAACCCGGTCGATTTGGCCATGCGCCGGACAAAGACCATGAAGTAGAGAAACGATATGCCCGCAAATGGCATGATCAGCATGCTTGCTATGCCCAGCGTCCGCTGTTGGCCATCGGCGTAGTAGGCGATAATCTCGGCGTCGGTGGCCCCACCCAGAGGTGTTTGCGTCAGCAGATAGTAGGACGCAGAATACAGAATGGCGAACAAGATTCCGGCAATCACTGTCGGCGTCACCAGGCTGCGCCACGCGCCCGGTGCCAACGCCTCCATTCGAATGGCCCAGTCGTTGAACAGGTCTTTCTCGGCCACTTGCCCCGGCACGCTGGGACGTTCGCTACTTGAATCTGTGCTCATCAGTTCGCTCCTATTAGATTACGTGGTCGTACGCTCTAGCCAAACAGTCCGGTAATGCCCTGGTAAGCAAATAGCAGACCAAAAATCAGTGAAACTACCATGACGATCTGGCTGTTGTGAACTTCAAGCCAATCGCCAAACGACTCCAGCAACAATCCTGCGCGCGATGGCAGCAGAAGTCGAAGCAGAATGACACCGATCAGGATTGCCTCCGCCAGAGCAATGAACAGCAAGTAGGTGACAGTGCTCGTGGGCTGCTGCCCCAGCATCGCGTCGCCAACCCCGCCGATCGCTCCCAGCGTGAACACCCACATTTTGGGCGAGATAAGTATCATCCCGGCGCCCATGGCAAAGGCGACCAGCGGCGTCATCGTATCCATCATCGTCAGCCATTTGGGCGGAGGGGCATCTGGATCTGGTTCGCTGACAAACGCACGGTAAGCGGTTGTCAGGAGCAAGATGCCCAGCACAAGCAGCAGCGTCGACTTGATCCAGCCTGACCCTTCGCTTACGTCATTGGGATTGGTACTGCCTCCAGTCAGGATCAGCCCAAAGAGGACGCCCTGCGCCAGCCGCACCAGCGTCATGCCGACCACAAACATGATCGCCTTGAATGGGCCTTGTTTGTCGCTGGTCAACATCAAGATGACCATGATGATCTGCACCGGCACCAAGGCGCTGCCGATGATAAGAGGAAGCAACTCTACGAGCGTACTAACCATTGTTTACCTTGTGGCTTGTCTTTAGCGTGTCCAGCAAGAAAACATGGCAGCAGCGCGAGTTCGCTGCTGCCATGCCAACCATAGTTTCAATTCATCACATGGATGCCGGCTAGAACACCATCTTCATGGTCATCTTGGCCAGACTGGGGCTGGACTTCTTGGCTTCGTTAGACTCTTTGCCAAACATCTTGCCCAGCGCGTTCGCATCTTCCGGCTCTTCCTCGGCCACTGCGTCGATGAACGACGGCATGAACAGGCCCATGACGCCGTTGACATCGTCTTCAGATGCGCCAGTCTCCTCAGCGATTGCCTTGTTCATGGCGTGGCCCTTGTCGCCAAAGATGTTGAAGAACTCGTCTTCCGCTTCCTTCTGGTTCTTGGGCTGCTTGCGGTTCTTCTTCTTCGACTCCTTGAAGATCAGGTCGGTAATTTGCGGATCATCTGCGGCAATGAACATCATCATCGGGATGCCGACACCGAGAATGCCGTCGAACATCGCATCCGGCAGCGGTAGGATCTTCTTCATGCTGTTGACAGCAACGGCCGTTGCCGACGTTACCACAAAGCCCTTGGCCGTCTTCTTCATCATTCTGCCCATCAAACTCATATTGCTCTTCTCCTGGTTCTGTTAACTGGTTGTCCACTTACCAGATTATGTCTTATCGGGCTAGATGCCCGGTACGCCGGGAATGCCCTTTCCTTTATCATCATCATCCTTGTCTTTCTTGCCACCGGGCCCGGGCGTGAGAGGGGCCATGGGGTTGAGCCCGCCCCCGTCCTTGTCATCCTTGCCGCCCGGCAAGTCCGGTGTGACCGCTTTCTTGACCTGCTTGTTGCGAAAGTCGGTCCACAACCAGATGGCGACGGCGGCGATGGCCACCTGAATGCCCAACACGCCAATGTCATCCCAGCCGAAGGTGCGATTTTCACCCAGGCCGAACAATCCGGCAATGATGCCACCCAGCCACGCCGCGCCCGTGCCGATCAGGAACAGTTCAATGCCTGAAATGCGCTGCTTGCCCGGCAGCAGAAACTTGGCAATAGTCGCCACCACAACGCCCGAGATGGATGCTCCCAACAAAGTCAACAATAAGATTCCACTCATTCCACCCATGATTCCTCCCAATCTTTCGCCGCAGCCGGACGGCCCTCAAGCGGGCTGTCCGACTGCGGCATCAAACAAACGTCTTGCCTACTGCGACGCCTTCGCCGCCTGCGCCAGGCCTGCGCCCAACAGCGCATTCAGTTCTTCTTCCGGAATCCCGGCCAACACGGAGCCAACTTCGATATCTACCTTTTTGATCGTGCCGGTGAAAGGGAACTCATGATGCGGGTAAGGGGCGACGGGCGCACCGGTATCGATGCCCACGTCCATCGTCTCCCCGCTCATGGAGAAGACGAACGGCACCGTCTTTTCGACGCGGCCGTCCGCTACCTTGTCCCCATTCACAGACAGAGCAGCATGGCCGCCCAAGCCCAGGCCACCCCCGTCGTACTCGAAGTCTACTTTCAGGGTGACAGCGCCCTGCGGCAGCTCCTGGTCAGAGGCGATCTCGTAGATCTCGTGCCCCATCCAGTTGTAGTAGTAGGTTGGCTTGTTGTCCCTGACAAAGAGAGTCCAGCCGGCCAGATTACCGCCCTGGCAGATAACGACACCTTCTGCGCCGCCTTCGGGGATCTCCAGATAGGCAGTCATCTCGAAGGAGCGGTTCTTCATGTTGACAATGGCCAACTCCGGCAAATGGACGTTCTCGCGGTAATACGTGAACTTCTTCTGACCGGCGATCAGACTGGGCCGGTGGAACGGCAAAGCCCGCGACGTCGTATCTCCGCTAAGCGGGTAGACTTGGTACTTCCAGGCTTGTTCGTCAAACAGCTCCTGAAGCTCGGCCAACTTTTCCGGATGCTCTGCGGCGAGGTCGTTGCTCTGGCTGAAATCCTCCTCAATATGGTACAGCTCCCACACTTCCTGGGGACCATAGATAGGGAGATCGGCCGATCGTTCCCAGGGCACGCGCCCATGAAAACAGGCGGCGACCCAGCCGTCATGATAGATGGCCCGGTTGGCCAGAATCTCGAAGTACTGCGTGCGATGATTGCTGGGCGCATCCGGGTCCTCAAACGAGTAAAGCATACTGACGCCCTCAATCGGCTCCTGGGCCACCCCGTTCACCCGCTCCGGCGCCGGGATGTTGGCCGCGTCCAGGATCGTGGGCACGATGTCGATCACATGATGGAACTGCGTACGCAAGCCGCCCGCATCTTTGATGCCCTTGGGCCAACTGACAGCCATGGCGTTGCGTGTGCCGCCGAAGTGGGAGGCGACTTGCTTGGTCCACTGGAACGGCGCATCCAGCGCCCACGCCCAACCGACGTTGAAGTGGTTCTCTGCGTCCGGGCCGCCAAACGTATCGATCTTGCTCAGCAGAAAGTCCGGGTCCTCCGGATAGCCGTTCTGCATGGAAGGTGAACTCCAGGTACCGTGGATGGTTCCTTCAGCTGACGCTCCGTTGTCCCCGACGACATAGATGAACAGGGTGTTGTCCCATTGGTCCATCTCCTTGATGGCATCCATGATCCGGCCAATATGGAAGTCGGTGTGGGCCAGGAAAGCAGCGTACACTTCCATCAGACGACGGGCTGTCGGCTTATACTTGTCAGGATACTCATCCCAGGAGGGGATTGTCTCCGAACGCGGCGTATTCACCGTGCCGGCGGGAATGATACCCTCAGCGATCTGTCGCTGGTAGATCTCCTCGCGCAGTGCGTCCCAGCCTTCGTCGAACTGCCCCTCGAACTTGTCGATCCACTCCTTCGGCGCATGGTGAGGCGCGTGGGTCGCGCCGGGTGCAAAGTAGAACATGAATGGCTTGTTTGGGGCCGAGGTCTTCTGGTTACGAATCCAGGAGATCGCCTGGTCGGCGAGGTCTTCGGTCAGATGGTAATTCTCCTTGCCCACATGTGGGTTGACCGGGGTCGTCTGGTCCAGCAGCGACGGCTCCCACTGCGACGCCTCGCCGCCCATGAAGCCGTAGAACCGCTCGAAGCCGAGACCGGTCGGCCACCGATCCATCGGTCCCGCCGGGCTGGTCTCCCACATCGGCGTCATGTGGTTCTTGCCGAAGAAGGCGGTGTTGTACCCGTTGCCCTTCAGAATCTTGCCAACCGTCGCCTTGCTGTCCGGGATCACGCTGTTGTAGCCCGGATAGCCGACGGCGATTTCGGAGATAGCGCCGAAGCCGACGCTGTGATGGTTGCGCCCAGTCAGCAGGGCTGAACGTGTCGGCGAGCAAAGCGCGGTCGTGTGAAACTGGTTGTAGCGCAGCCCGTCGTCTGCCACCTGGCGGAAGGCCGGCGTAGGCACCGGTCCTCCGAACACATCTGAGGCGCCAAAGCCGACATCGTCCAGCATGACGACGACGACATTGGGCGCCCCTTCCGGCGGTGTGACTATGGCCGGTTTGTCAGCTTTCGATTCATCCGTCGTCCGACCAATCGTGCCCTCAAACTTCTTTTCCGGTATCGGTAACCACTCTCTGTAAAAATCCATGTTGTTGTTTCCGCTGCTGGCTACTTGTGAGCCATATACTTGTGGATAACTCTCCAATCACTCTTCATATCAACGACAACCCAATCGCGCTCGCGTGCCTCGACCAGAACTTTCTCCAGCCGTTCGCCCTCATCGTATGCCCATTCGCGCTCTGCGTCCGTGTGGTGGACCAACCCCATCAGGCGCAGGCCATCACCAGCGGCCGTCCACTCCAGCATCTGCTGGTCGCCGTCCGAGTTACCGAAAGCCAGAATCGGACGCCGGCCAATGAAACGATTGATGGCTACCGCTTTGCCGGGGCCATCATCGACAAAGTCCAGTGCGCGCCACGCTTGTTATCCTCGGGAGCTGCCTGCCTTATCGCTCTGGACGTGGCTTCAGTCCCGATCAGGAAAGACCGGCCCACCCGGTTGAGCGGGCCGGTCGGAGGCTGCATCGGTCTAGTGTTGCGCGCTGCCCTGCGAATCATCCAGCGTAGCCAGAACCTGATCCAGGTTGAACGAGGCAGGCTCCTGCCGGGGTGGGTAGGCTGCCAACGATTCGATCTGCTCGGCCACGATCTGCTGCGCCTCGCCCAACATGAAAAGATGGTTCATCCACCAGTCACGGTAGTTGTTGGCGTTTTCGTCCGCGCGCTCGAATGGATCGCGCCGCAGGTGGAACAACTTGGGCACGCGCAGGGTTACAAACGGTTCGGCCCAGACGTCGAACATCTTGGCCCGCTGTTCCATGAACACGGCTTTCCAGTCGCCAAAGCGCAGGGCGACCAGTTCGCCATCATCACTGATGTAGAAGTAATTGTCGCGGGGGCATTCGTCGGTATCACCCGTGAAGTAGTCCAGCATATTCTTGCCGTCAACATGAACGCGGTAGGTCATGTCGCCGACGGTGTGGCCATCGAGAAGCTTTTCCGGAATGTCACCGACTCCTGCGGCAGCCAGCATGGTCGGCAGCGCATCCTGGTGGGAGACGATGCCGTTGCGCACCTCGCCTGCCGGGAACTTGCCAGGCCAGCGATAGAAGCAGGGCACGCGGAACGCGCCTTCCCAGTTGGTGTTCTTCTCCGACCGGAACGGTGTAATGGCGGCGTCGGGCCACGCATTGAAATGGGGGCCGTTGTCGGTGGAGTACATCACCACCGTATCCTCAGCAATGCCCAACTCATCCAGCTTATCCAGCATCATGCCGACCAGCTTGTCGTGGTAGACCATACTGTCAGCGTGGTCTCCCTGCCCGGTGACCCCCACCCATTCATCGGGGATGTACGTCGGGTAATGGGTCTTGATGGCGTTCCACCAGACGAAGAATGGTTTGTCGTCGGCCACCGCCTTGTCAATGAATTCGAGCGCCGCTGTGGTGAACTCTTCGTCAATCGTCTTCATCCGTTCCGTGGTGTTTGGCCCGGTGTCTTCGACTGAGTACTGACCGTCTTCCTGGTTGGAGTAGCCGCGAATGACACCGCGTGGCATCATGTTGGCAGCGTAGGGGGAGTCGTGGGGGTAGTCGGGGCTTTCCAGCTCGGCTTCGGCGCTGGGCGCGTAGAGCGAGCCGAAAAACTCATCGAATCCGTGGGCTGAGGGCAGGAACTCATCGAGGTCGCCCAGGTGATGCTTGCCGAAGTGGCCGGTCGCATACCCTTCGCCACGAAGCAGGGTGGCAATGGTCGGGTCTTCTTTTTGCAAACCAACGGGTGCACCGGGACGGCCAACTTTGGTCAGTCCGGTCCGCAGAGGGTTCTGGCCTGTAAGAAAGGCAGAGCGACCGGCTGTGCAGCTCTGCTGGCCATAGTAGTCGGTAAAACTCAGCCCTTCGTGGGCGATCCGGTCGATGTTGGGTGTTTCATACCCCATCTGGCCCAAGTTGTAACGGCTGAGATTGTACCAGCCGATGTCATCTCCCCACAAAACGAGGATGTTGGGTTTCTTTTCTGCCATGGTGAACTCCTTGTATGATCCTTCGTGGAATCAGATTGTCTCAGTCTGTCGAGACAGCAGGTTAAATTCGCTTTGGATGATGTGCTCTGGGCAAGATCACCGTTCTGCGAGTTTCCTGAATTAAGCATACGAACTCTACCGGAGACAACCAGTCCCCAGCGGTTGAGAAACGGCGTAGATTGTGCGTCGCTTGTTGGGGAGTCAGACGATCAGACCGCGGTGGCGGCCGATCTCAACCGCCTCGCGGCGATTGGTGGCGCCCAGCTTGCGGTACATATTCTGGGCATGGGTCTTGACGGTCTGAGGGGAAAGAAAAAGGTCGGACGCGATTTCCTTGTTGGATTTTCGTTGGGCCATGCGTTCCAGCACGTCCATTTCCCGGTTGGTCAGGTCAATGATGGCGTGCGGGGCATCGTCGCGCTGCAGGGCTTGCAACAGGTCGTTAATATAGTCCACATGCAGATCCTGCTCTCGCACTGCTTCCAGGCACGGGATAAGCGTGTCGCCCAAATCGACATAGGTACGTATGTAACGCCCACGTGACGAAATGTTGAGGCTGGCCCGCATATTGCTGACCGCCTTGTCCATGTTGCCAAGCGCCTGCCACCGCATGGCTGTTAAGGCGTAGATGGCGATAAGACGGCGCTTGTCATGCAGTCGGGCGGCATACAAAGATGCATCTTTGAGGATCGTCCCTGCTCTCGTCAACTCCTCTGCAGAGCCGGACATCAAAAGCAATTGGGCGGCCGTCAACGCTGGGCACTCCTGGAATGACAGGTTCAGCGGCGCCTCAAATGTTGGCGCTCCGGCATAGCTTGCCACACCGGTGCGCATGGCCGAAAGACGCATCTCGAGCGACATGGCAATCGTCATGTAGCGTGTATGATTGCCCTCTGTGATGTACTCTCGAAAATCTTCCAGTGCTTGAGCAACTTCTTCGTCTCGCCCGGCGGCATGCAGCGTCATGCTGAGGCCGACGTAGCTGTCGGCGACATTTTTCGTGCTTAGACCATATCGGGCGTCGACAACGTTGCGGTAGTGACGTTCGGCCCCGTCCAGGTCGTTCCATTCATAGGCCAGATAGCCAAGGCCGAACTGTGACCAGCCGATTGTCAGCGGTTGGTTTGCGGACTCGGCCGCGCTGGCAAAGGATTTGAGCGTCGGGCCAAGCGCCATCAAATGGCCGTCGCTCAAATAGACGGAGCACATTCCCAACAGCAGGCGTGCAACAATGTCGCCATCGTCTGGCGATACATTATCCAACTGTTTCTGGAGCTTGAGAATGGCTGCTTCAGACTCGCCCAGCGCTGCCAGGCAAAAGGCGGTCTGCTGAAGCGACACCATGGCCGAAAACGACATCTCGTTTCCAAAGCGGTCCAATGCACTGGTAGCCAAGCGAAGCCCTGTCTCCGGATCACCCGCCCAATAGGCTGCTGCTCCCCTGAGCGAGTCGATGTGGCCAAGCAGACGCCTTTGCTCATGGGCTGGTATGGACGCTCCTGCTTCATCAAGGGCCGTTTCAGCCTGCTGGGCCAGGGTCACCACGTTGTTCATGCGAAACTGAATGCGCTCCAACGTCGCCCGGGCAACCAGTAGAGCAGGGCGGTCGGCTACCGAAGCGGGCAGCATCCCCAGCCAGCGCGCGCCCAACCGCCAATCATTGTTGCGAAACACGGTCTCTACGTTCGCCTCAACGAGCTGCGCCGCAGTCAGGTCATCGCCGGCGGCAAGAGCATGCTTGATAGCCGGCGCAATCTGCCCTGTTGCCGCAAACCAGGTGCAGGCCCGCCGGTGGAGCCTTTGAACCTCTTCCTCAGGCACGCGCTCCGCCAGCATGCGGCGCAGCAGATCGCGCATCAGAAGATGATAGCGGAACCAGCGGTGCTCATCGTCCAGCGAGACAACGAACAGATTGGCCTGTACCACACGCTCCAACATCTGGTGGGCCTCAGGCAGGGCCGCTCCGCCTTCGCCGGTGTCGAGAAGAATCGCGTTGCACAGGTCAGCGTTCAGCTCGTCCAGAATGGAGGTGCGCAGTAGAAAGTCCTGCATGTCAGTCGGGATCAGCGCGGCAACTTCTTCCAGCAAGTAGTCGACGATCAGGCCGTTGCCCAGGTGGGCCAACTGCTCAGACAGGTCGGCCGACGACTTGGATCTGGCGCTGAGACCGGCCAGCTGAAGGCCCGCCGCCCAGCCTTCTGTCCGGCGTCGCAGCAGGTCGATGACCTGTGGGTCGAGGGGTTTGCTGGTGATGTGGTTGAGCATCATCCCGGCCTCGTCGAACGTAAACGCTAGCTCGGGCACACCGATAGCATTGACATAGCCCTGGGCGCGCAGCCGCGTCAACGCAATGGGCAAGGCATGGCGAGACAGAATGACAAGATGCACGTGGGCCGGCACATTGCGAATGAGGCGGCCCATCAACTCGTGGATCGCGTCCAGCTCCATGGTGTGATAATCATCCACTGCAAGGACCAGTGGGCCGGGAATCCGGGCCATGTCCCGGATAAGTGAATCCGCCAGCACGTTCAGCGGTACTTCCTGGGGGGAATGAAGCAGATCCCACGTGGATAGAGGGGCTTCCGGGGCTGTCTTGCTGAGCGCAGTCAGTATGTAGCCAACCACAGTGACTACATCGTTATCGAACTCATCCAGCGACACCCACGCCGATGTGACTCCCGCTGTTTCAAGCCAACCAGTGACAAGCGTGGTCTTGCCATACCCGGTCGGCGCCATAACGATCGTTAGAGGCAAATCCAGAGAAGCCGTCATCCGCGCCAGCAGGCGAGGTCGCTCAATGACATAGGCAGCCAACTTGGGTGGCGAAACTTTGGTCTGTAGGAGCGATGTGTCTATGGTAGTTGTCACGCCAGTACAGTCCCGATTCGATAGATGCGGTAGAGGTAGCGTAAGGCGGTACTCACCACTACAGGCATTATAGCACGCATCTGATGACGTACATATCGCGTGGCAGCCAGCGACGCGAGGGGAGGGGAATGGTCCCGCGGTTCGCAAGCAGAGGAGGCAGCCTGCGCCCAGATTTGGCCGCGGCAGATAGACCGCGCTATGCGTCTGGCGGTGTCTCGTTGTCTTCTTCGACGACAGGTGTGGCCGCAGCGCCAGATGGAGGGGTGGGCAGATCCGGCCCTTGCTCCAGCAGAATGGCCTGGGTTGGATAGGGTGAGCGGATGCCATTTGCATCCAGGGTTGCCTGGAGCGCCGTGTTCACTTTGTCAAACATGCGGCGCGTGTCGGCGTAGGATTCGATCCACCACCGAACGCGAAAGACCATGCCGTACTCGCCCATGTCCACATATAAGGCGTCGACCGGCTTGTCCTTCAACACACCCGGAACCTCGCTCACCGTGTCAATGATAAGCTGGCGTACGAACTCGATATCGGTTCCGTACTGGATGATGATGTGGAGTTCGATGCGGTAGCGCGGGTCGGGATAGGTGTAGTTGACCACCTGACTGGAACCAATAATTGAGTTGGGCACGATGACCATGCGGTTGTCGCGGGTGCGGATGCGCGTCGTGCGCAGCCCGATCTCGGTCACGTCGCCCCACGTGCCAAGATTCTGAATCTCGATGCGATCGCCGACGCGAAACGGCCGGTCGAACAGAATGATGACACCGGCAATGAAGTCGGAGATCGTATCCTGCGCCGCCAGAGAGATGGCCAAACCACCCACGCCGAGAGCGGCTGCCAACGCGGTGATGTTGATGCCGAAATGGTTCAGCATCCACGCCGCCCCGCCAATGACGAGAATGATGCGTCCTATCCGCGTCAGCAGTGTGAGAACCGGGTCGATCTCTTCCAGTCGTTCTGCGTCCCCCTGCTGTTGACGATACCAGACCAGGGCCAGGTCTATGGCATACCAAAGGAGCACGACAACGAGAAGAACCCCGATGACAAACAGGACATCGAGTATAGTGCGCCGCAGCCACGGATCCAGAATGGACACGCGGATGACGCCCACATAGGCGAGCAGAACCAGCAGCAGCCAACGCGAAGTCTTTTCGGTGCGCGCGCGCGCCAGCTGGCCAAACTCAGGAGAAGTAAGGCGTCCCAACCAGGCGAACGCGAGGCCAATGAGCCACCGGCCAATGAGGTAGCCGACTACCACGAACAGAAGGGCTGCGCCGATGTCGGTCCATTGGACGATGTCCAATCCGAGGAAGCTTGCGTCCGCCACGCCCGCGTTGGCCGCCATTTCTTCTACTGTCTCTTCGATGAAAGTAGGCTCGGCCGTGGGTGGCGGTGGCCGAGTCGCTATCACATCCGATGCGGGCAGGTCGGAGGCCCCGGCGCAGCCCGTTGCGAACAGCAGAAGCAAGCTCACCCCTAAGGCGCCCAAAACGCGGCGATTGATCATGTCGATCCCATTCCCTGGACCATCGTCAGATCAATCATCGCCCGAGTGGGCAGAAGAGTGAGGCGTTGCTCGCTTACCATGTTCGCGTTTTCTGGTTGATGCCGGGCCGCCCGCAAAGGAACGAGCGACCCGGAGCTTCGCATTCTGTCTGAACTACTCCGACGGAGCGTACACGCCGTTCAGCGTATCGACCACATCAAACAAGTCACCCTGGCGGTACCAGTTGACGGCGATGAAGTTGGGCATCTGTCCCCGCTCAACCGCGCACTGCTGCGCCCGGGCCAGCAGGAAGTCGTATTCGTTGACGATCGCCCCATCAACCCGGTTTGGCGCGCCGCGCTGAATCCAGTGGTTGAGCAGGAAGAACGGCTTGCCGGTGTCGCCCCGGTTGACGTTGCAGTTGAAATCTTCGGTGAAGATAAACGTGTAAGGTGTCTCTTCTGTGACGTCCCAAACATTGCCATACCAGCTGGGGGGCGGCCCTTCTTCTTCGGCCAGGACAATCAGCCGTTCGTTGCTGTCAATCAAGGTCCGCAGGGTGGGCCAGGCAGCGTCGGTCGGGTGGTCGTAGATGTACGGCTCCAGCCCGGCAGCCACAAACGCTTCCTCGGTGTCCTCTGGCGTCACGGCATCCTGGATGACCATGAACAGCACTTCACGCGGATTCTCTTCCAGGAACGTCCGCACTTCGACCAGCATATCGTCAAAGGGGGAGTAGCCCAGCGCACAGAACTGATGACACAACCACAATCCTTCCTGCGCAGGTGGCGTGAAGTTGTCGACGGCCGTATTGATGAACGTAATTGCCCCCGGCGGCAATGTGGCCATGAACTCCGGCTCGCCTTCGTTGTCGGTGATGTAATGGCTGTCGACCAGCAGCGCCCGAACGCCGGCATTCAGCTGGTCGGTGATGGTACCGTCGTGCATGGGCCAGACCCAGCCGTACTCCGCAATCGACATCGAGTTATGGCTGGAGGCGTAGGCCACTTCGTTGACCGGCCTGTCGCACAGCTCAACGTGACCGTTGCAGGGCTGGTTGGCGGCGCGGGAGTCTGACGTCAGCAGCCCCCACAGCAGCGGGGCCACCACAAGCAGTCCGAACAGCGCGGCGAGAACGGTCCACTTGTAATCCCAAATCGGTTCAAGCAGATTGCTCAGGAAGCGCAGCAGCTCCTTGCTGTAGCCAAAGGCCAGCGCTATCAGGCCGCCAATCATGAATGGCAGCGCCATGGTCCATACTGACCCCCAGACGCCATTCAGCAGCGACGCGACTACATCGTCGATGATGCCATCCAGGCTGGCCGGGCCGACGGCCGTTGCAGCCAGCGCCGTCGATAGGCGCGACTCGGCCACAAAGCGCACAATGAGCCACACGACCATGACCAGACCGCTGGAGATAACCAGTGTCCAGCCCACGGACTGTAGCATGTCGGCCAGACTGTCGTTGTTGAGCCAGACGATGAGGACGATGCAGATCAGCATGACGATGGCCAGCGGCCACAGCAGTTGCCCGAGCAATATCATGTAGCTGCGCGCCTGGTTCAGCCCACCGACCACCTGGTCGCGGGTTTGGCCTAACGCCTGGGCCGCGCCGGAGATGCCGATAAGGGCCTGAGTTTCGGCCAGACGGGCTTCATTGGCGGCAATGCGTTCGGTCACCAGAAGCGTCAGGCGTTCCGTGGCTGCCAGCGAAACCGCTTCCACCAGATCGTCCGCGGCCAGCGCCCCTTCGATCTGCGTCCTGGTTTCGTCGCTGGTTGTGGCGGCTGCCGGTCCAAGCAAGAGCGTGGTCAGCTGCTCGCTGGCGGCGGTGGTCATGCCTGACACCGTCATGCGAAACAGACGGCCGGGCAGCGGCCCCAGAATACCGCGGGAGATGTTGTCGAGATAGTCGACAATCTCATCTTCAACAATGGGCGCTGTCTTCTCAAGAACGATTGGCGTCGCTCTATCGATGGAGGCGACGGCGACAGTCGTTGCTGCGCGAGCGATATTGTCGGCCAGCGCTTCCGGCGTAACCGCCTGGCCCAGGTCCAGATTCTCCGGGAGCTGATCGGTGTCGCCCCGCAGATAGCTCGTCATCTGCGTGAAGAAGCGATCCGCCCCCGCCTCCATCTGGCTCGGCGGCACAATCAGGTACAGACCGCCGACGATCTGAGCGTACAGCTCTTCTGTAATCAGATCGATCTGGACGCCGGTCGCGTCCTTGAACGCTTCCTGCACAGCAGGATCAGCCAGCAGTTCGGTGTAGATGCGATCGTAGACGTCATTCTCCGACAACGCCTGTGTATACAGGTCTGGAGCCAGCAGGTCACGACGAACCACCAGGCCCAAAACAAACAAGATGAAGGCTACTGTGAAGACGAAGCCCAGGACAAATGAAAAGAATTTCCGCCAACCGTCGCTCATTGTTCAAAACTCCTGCTACTATGCCATGCCAGGGAGGGTGACATCTCGCTGACAATCATCGACTATCTGGGTTTTCACCAGCGCAGTGGTCCGCCCTACAGCGGCGGCCCCACAGGCGTGATAGGAGGTAATGCTATCATGCTGCCCGGATCGCGTCACGTGGTAGATCTGGTGTAGATAGCTGGGCGGTGGAGTCGCGCTGCGCGCCGTTCTGACGATTCTACTCGGCCTGAGCGAACAAGCAGACTGGACGCCGGCACAATGCTTCCACGAAGCCGAGCTGGTTGCCCGGCACGACTAGCGTGCCTCTTCCCCGATTCTCTCGCCGATCCACACCCCGAAGCCATCAGCAGCTACGTCTTCGGCCGTGGCCTGTTCTTTCAGATCAAGCTTAAGGGTAGGCATCATCGCTCCCATCACGAAGGCTACGTCATCGGCTGACAGGTCGACCGCCTCGGCTACGGTTGCGTTTATCAGCTCGGCCGACGCACCGAACATCTGCTGATACTCCTCCCGGCTTACATCCGCAAGTTTGGGATCCTTGTCGAGCATCTTGTAGAACGCCTGTACCTCGGCAGGCACCATCTGGAACGATGCTGCATACATCTTGCGGGCCAGGTCCGGTTGGTCAGCGATCATCTGCATCTGCATGGGCAGGCCAAGATGAACGATGCTGGCTACAGTCGACTCCTCGATACCGAAGACAGCGGCCGTCACATTCATGGCCGTGTCGTCCGACTTCTGCATCAACTTCTGCGCGATCCCGCTCATCACTTGACTCCTGATCGCAGCACTGCGCTGCGCCTGTGAGACCAAATTGCTATGACTCTGAGTGTATCAGGACAAGTGAAAGGGCACGCGGCGTAGTGCGCGTTTTCGGGAGCAAAATCGGACCATTCAACGCGGAACAGGCCCGAGATCGTCAATTGTCGGCTCATGGTGGGCAGCGATGGAGGAGAACCGTCCCTTATATCGTGCGCCTCAAGAGGGATGGATAACCGGTGTCGGCCCGATTATCAGGGCGGCAACGGACGCAGGCAGCGATACCTGATCCCCAACAAAAAGAGGAGGCAAGACTTGAATCTCGCCTCCCCTCGACTTCTGTCTGTGTGGCCGCAGCTTAGACCGCGCTTGTGGTCGCTGACGACCGTCGTGGCAGCGACCGTCCGTGGCAGTTCTTAAACTTCTTGCCGCTCTGGCAGGGGCAGGGATCGTTGCGACCGCGCTGCTTGTCCTGCTCGCTTACCCACTCCATCACCCGCGCCGCCGGCTGGTTGCGCTGCACCAGATTGGCCATGATCTCCATTGTCGGCCGAACGTGGTCGAAGAAGAAGTAGAGGCCGTCGCACAGATAGTTCTGGCCCGGCTCGCCGTCGCGCGAGAACTCGAAGCGGTCCTTCGGGCAGCCGCCGTTGCAGAGCATCCGCACGTCACAGTCACGACACTGCTGGGTCAGCAGGTCGCGCTTGTTGTCGCCAAACTGGCGCATCCGCTGGGAGCCAACCATCTCCAGCATGTGGGTCTCGTTGATATTGCCCAGCAAGAAGTCGGGTTCGACGAAGTGATCGCAGGTGTACAGATCACCGTTGTGCTCCAGTGCCGGGCCATAGCCACAGGTCGGCGCGTGGATGCATAGAAGGTGCTGGCCAAAGTAGGCGTGGAGCGTCACGTCGAACAGCTGGACGTACTGCTCACCGACATCACCGCGGAGCCACGTCTCGTAGATATCGACCAGGAAACGGCCGTACTGTTCGCGACCGACGGTGCGTTCTGTCACCAGATCGCCGGTCTGTGTGTATAGCAGACGGTCGCCACCAGGCCGCTCACTCCAGCCCAGGTTGGCAATGGAAAGCGTTTCCAGCGTGGCCCGCTCCACAATCGGGATAAACTGCATCCATTTCGCGCCCAGGTCGTCGCGGAAGAACTCATACACTTCGCGGCCGCGGTACTGGTTGGCGGCGTTGACAGTGCACAGGACGTTGAGGTCGACGCCGTGCTTGTTCAGATAGGACCAGCCGCGCATCACCTGCTTGAACGTACCCGCGCCGCCCTTGTCCAACCGGTATGTATCGTGGATATCTTCCGGACCATCAACGCTGAGGCCGACGAGGAAGTTGTTTTCCTTCAGGAATTCACACCATTCGTCGTCGAGCAAGACGCCGTTGGTCTGGAACGTGTATTCAACCTGCTGATCGGGCCGCAGATATTTCCTGGCGTATTCGACCGACTTGCGGAAGAAGTCGACGCCCATCAAGGTCGGCTCGCCACCCTGCCATGCTATGGTCACCGTGTCGGTCTGGTGTGACTCAACGGTTTGGCGGATGTAGTTCTCCAGCGTCTGCTCCGACATGCGGCTCTTGGAGTTGGGGTAGAGCGCTTCCTTCGAGAGGAAGAAGCAGTAGGTGCAATCGAGGTTGCAGGTGGAACCGCTTGGCTTGGACAGCAAGTGGAAACGCGGGGGCGCGTGGGGCGGCTTTTGTGTCATGTCTGACAGGGCCAATGTTTGCGTCGTCATATAGGCGCTCATCTCCTCGTTAAGGTCCGATGGTAGGCAAATCTGCTTCCTGGTCGCTAAGATCTGCTAGAGATACTATCTGCCGGGGCCGGGCTGTCAAGACAAGCAGTTGAGCCTGCTAGGTTCTCTTAAGCCGCCTCGCGCGGCAGCGGCCGTTTGCTATGCCGCTGGCAAATGGCTCTCCAGCGTTACGTCACGCTGCGGCACTGCCGGCTCAATGCCCTCGGCCCGAAGCGCTTCGATGATTCGAGGGCGGAAGCTGAACTGAACCGGATCGGCGTTGTCATTGCTGACAAAAAACCGCGCTTGCATCTCCATTCCGTTCTCACCCATATTCAGGGCGACCACAGCGGGCGGTGGGTCCTTATGGACCCGATCATCCCCGGTCATGATCTCCATAATGATCGCTTGGGCGCGTTCAATATCAGCGTCATAGGTCAGCGTGAACGGCAGATCGACGCGGCTGTAGCCGAGGCGGCTGTAATTGACGATGCCGTCCTGCTGAATCTCTCCATTTGGCAGCGTGGCCAGACTGCGGTCTGTCTGTCTGATCACTGTATTGAACAGCTGCATCTCCTGCACCACACCCCGCCGTCCGAGCGTCTCAATCTCTTCGCCAAGCTGGAATGGCTGGTAGATCATGAACAGAATCGTGGCAGCGAAGTTGGCGAGCGATTGGCGCAGGGCAATGGCAAAGATGACCAGAATCGCACTGGTGACAGAGAGAATGGCCGCGGCGGGAACACCGATGATGGCCAGGGCAATGATAAACGCGATGAGCAGGGTGCCATAGAAGGCAAAGCGCACCAGGATGCCTTCGACCGACGGACTCAAAGCCTGATCGATCTGCGGACGTTCCAACAACTCACGTGTCAGGTCGCGTGCCTTGCCCGCAAGAATGCGACCGATAATCATGACGAGTACCGCCACGATCAGGCGCAACCCGAATGTCGTCAACGTTTCCAGCAATGGGATTTCCATGATTGCCCCATACCTGTTGCAATGGCCGGAAACCTGTCAGGAAGGCCGGCCCGCATTACAGGTCATGAAAAGATCGGACGGGCTTACGACGGATCAGGGACACGCCGTTAGCATGACAGGTATCTTAACCGGCAAACACGTTCGCATGGTCAGGTTTGTTTGTCTGCGACAACCTGGTCGCAGACTGTCTCATAAGCAAATCGACAGGCATAGCTGCTTGCAGCTATGCCTGTCGTATGATCTTTGCGCGTTACGTCTGCTGCTTGCCGACGCACGCTGCCGCTGCCCTAGCGGCCGCTGGTCGCAGCGTCATCCAGCTTGGCGCTGGCATCATCGACGCTGAAGCTGGCAGCCTTCTGGCGAGGCGGGTACTCGGCGAACGTGCTCATAAACTGCCCCACAATTGCCTGGGCGGGCACGAGCATGAAGGCATGGTCAAAGTGCCACTGTTGGTAGCCCCACGATTCGTGGATGGCTTTCTCCAGCGGGTCGGATCTCAGATTGAAGATACGCGGCAAGCGCAGCGGCACAAACGGTTCGGCCCAGACGTCGAACCCTTCGGCTCGTTGCTCCAGGAACAAGACCTTCCAGTCATTGAACCGCAGCGCAGCTATGTCACCGTCATCAGTGAAGTAGAAGAACTCCTGGCGCGGCCACTTCTCCTCCGGATCGGTCAGGTAAGGTACGAAGTTGTAACCGTCAAGGTGGACTTTGTACGTCTCGTCGCCGACTTCATATCCGGTGAGGAGCTTCTCTTTCAGGTCCGGCTCCCCGATGGCGCCCATAATTGTGGGCACGAAATCTTCCAGCGAGACGATCCCGTTGCTCACGGTGCCTGGCTCGATGGCCTTCGGATAGCGGATCATCATGGGAATACGGTAACCACCTTCCCACGAGGTGTTCTTTTCGCTGTGGAAGATGGTGGTGCCGCCGTCCGGCCATGACATGACCTCAGCGCCGTTGTCGGTCGTGTAGACCACGAACGTATCATCGGCGATGTCCAGCTCGTCCAGAAGATCCAACAGCTGGCCAATGTGTCCATCATGCTCGACCATGCCATCGGCAAAGATACCCTTGCCCGTCACCCCTTCCGACTCTGGCTTCAGGTGGGTGTTGACATGCATGCGCGACGTGTTGAACCAGCAGAACCAGGGCTCGTCGGCCTCTGTCTTCTCCTTGATGAAACGGGTCGCATGACTTAGGACTTCTTCATCAACCGTCTCCATGCGCTTCTTGGTAAGCGGGCCGGTGTCCTCTGTGGTTATTGTGCCGTCCGGCTGCGCGAAGGAGTGGATGACGCCGCGGGGACCAAACTTTTCCTTGAAGCGAGGGTCTTTCGGGTAGTCGGGATGCTCCGGCTCTTCTTCGGCGTTCAGGTGATACAGGTTGCCAAAGAATTCATCGAAGCCATGGTTGGTGGGCAGATGTTCATCGAGGTCGCCCAGGTGGTTCTTGCCGAACTGGCCTGTGGCGTAACCGTGCGGCTTGAGGAACTCGGCCAGCGTCGGGTCCTCCTTGCTGAGGCCCAGCGGTGAACCCGGCAGACCAACCTTGGTCAGCCCGGTCCGGTAGGGGCTCTGACCGGTCAGGAAAGCCGCGCGCCCGGCGGTGCAGCTCTGCTGTCCGTAGGCGTCGGTAAAAATCACGCCTTCCTTGGCGATTCGGTCAATATTGGGAGTGTGATACCCCATCATGCCGAGGTTATAGGCACTGATATTGAACCAGCCGATGTCGTCGCCGAACATCACCAGAATATTGGGTTTCTTGTCTGCCATTTTTCCTCCGAGTAATTCTTGTCAACCAATGATCTTGCACAACACACGATACCGTGCGCGTGGCTTCTTTTTCTTCCGCGACCCCAGCTTGTTTAGCTGCAGCGTCGCTGAGACTGATTTGTTTGTCTCCACAGGAACAGATTGATAGCGAGAAACATTTCCAAGCGGAATCCCTGTACCATATAGTCTACGAGGTAGCGATGGTAATCCTAAACGCCTGCGGTAGCAAATACGGTCCAATTGCGTCGTGCCGGCGTCTTTCTGGGCCGGTACGGCGCAGCTCCCCGTTTGGAGAAGTCGTTCTGGGGCAATGCGCCTGTACCAACACGCGTCGTCGATTGGCGTCCAGGCAGTGAGCCGATTGACCTAGTGCGCCGGAACAGCGGTGATAACACCCAAATCTCCCAGACCATGAACCATCATCTGGACAGCCAGAGCTGCCAGCAGCACGCCAAACACGGCCTCCGTAATGGCCATTTTGGATGGATCGATATACTTGGCAATCGCGTCGATGTTGCGGAACAGGAGCAGATCGATGAGGCCTACCAACAGAACCAATGCAATCAGCACGATGCCATCAATGATGGAGTCGACTGCTGTGGACGCGATGACGAGCACGGCAATGCCAACCGGGTTGAGGAGATAGGGAACAGCCAGAGGATAGTAAGCCAGCTCCATCGGATCCTGGTCTGAATGCTCGTGATGTTCATTCGCCTTCGCCCCGCTAACCAACATATGCAGCGACATCAGCAGCAACACAATGCCTCCAGCAACCAGGACGGAGCCGGTGCTGAAATGGAGCAGTCGCATCAGGAACCAGCCCAGGACGGCCAGAACCAGGCCCCAGCCGATCGCCGTGCGGACCATCTTGTTGGCCATCGCCTGTTTGGTCTCTTTCGGCAAGCCGGCGGTGATATCGATAAACGGAACAAGGGCAATCTTCGGGCCTATGCCAATCAGCAAGAGCATGAAGATGTCGAATATCTCGTAAAAGTTCAGGTCGCCAATCGTCATGGTATTCCTCCCTAAATATTGACCAAGGTCAAATGTATCACAATTCTATGGTGTTGTGCGGTCTGCGCCACAGACAGCGCCGCGGCGCAAGGCGGCTGCTGACTTGCTGCTTGATGCCTGATTCCAGCAACCACAGGTGAAAAAAGCATCCAGCAACGGATAGGTCACCGGATGCTTCTTGCTCCGACAATTGGCAATTGATTGCTGGCTGCCTCGTCCCGCCACGACAGAAGTGGCCTAATCGTTGGAACGAAGCAGGGACAGCAGCCGCAGAATCGACACGTACATCCAGATCATCGACAGCATCAGGCCGTAGGCGCCGTACCATTCCATATACTTCGGGGCGCCCGCTTCGGCCGACATCTTGATGAAGTTGAAGTCGAGCGGCAGGTTCAGAGCGCCCAGCAGAACGGCAAAGGCGGCAAAGGCAATGCCGGTGATGGTCGGCTCGAACAGGAAGTTGAGATTGACGCCGAACAGGGACAGGAACCACGCCGCGCCCCAGACCAACAGGAATCCCACCATGCCCACCGTTACAAACATAGCCAGTTTGCCTGACGGTTTGATAATCCCGGTGATGAACAAAAGCCACGTTGCCGCAAAGACCGCAACCGTGGCGATAATGGCCTGTACAACGATGCCGTCCCAGAACAACTCGTAGTAGTGGGCCGTCACGCCCAACACCGTGCCATAGGCCAACGCATAAAGAATGGCGATGAGCCAGATGAATCGCCCGGCAAAGATGGCCATGATCCCCAGAATGAAGGTGGCCAGGTACATGAAGAACATCCAGTCTGGCGAAAGCGGTGTCTGCACGCCCAGGACCGTGACAATTTCAACCTGGGACCAGCCCCAGGCGCCCGCCGCGATCGAGAGCAGAAGCAGTAAGCCCGTCTTGAGGTAAGCACCCCGGGCGGTCATGCCGCCTTCCTTCTCGCCGCCGCCTCGTTCGATAGCCCGGTCGAAGGACTCCTGATTAAGCGCCGGGTTGTTGGTGCTCTCTTGCTCGGCGTGAGTGTCCGGATAGTTGGGGTTGAGTGTTGTCATTTCGTTATTGATCCTTGCTTGTAATTCGCTGCAATTGGGTGGCTGCTGCCACCTGTTCTTGTGGGCTGGGAAGGGCTGCCAACCCAACCGTCAACTACTCCGCTTCGTGTGCGAAGATCTGTTTCCAATCCTTCTTCATGCTGACGAGCAGCCATCCTTGCGCTTTGGCCTCGTCCAGCCCGCGATTCAGGCTGCCGACCAGCGACTCGCGGTCATAGGCATACTCGCGCTCGGCATCATCGTGGTGAATGTATATGCCCAGGCGCGGCCCGTCGCCGGTGGTGGTGTATTCCAGCATCTCGAAGTCTCCGTCAGAGTTGCCGACGGCAATGATCGGTCGACGGCCGATGAACTTATTGATGCCGACCGGCTTGCCCGCTCCATCGTCAATAAAATCGATCGCCCCTTTCTGCACCAGCACGCCGCGCCCGTTCTGCACTTCATAAACAGTTTCGACTGAACTGCCGACCATCTGCTCCGGCGGAATGCCATAGATCGGTTCAGCCCAGGCGCGCATGAACTCAACACCACCTCCGGACACAATAAACGTCCGGTAGCCATTGGCGCGGAGGTAGGTCAACAGCTCCAGCTGTGGCAGGAAGACCAGCTCTGTATAGAGTCGATTGAAGCGGGCATCGCGCGTCGTCGCGATCCAATCGCGCACATCGCTGGCCAGTTGTTCTGTGGTGGTCATGGTGTCGGCATATGCCGCCACGACAAGCTCCAGCGCAGCATGAACGCCATGCGCTGCCAACGTCTCGAAATCGTTGGCAAGCGCGGCCTGTAGTAGTTCCGACTCCTGCCACTCTGGATGTTGATCGGCGTGGTCTCGCACCTGATCGAGAATGAAGAAGAGTTGGGAATAGACGGGCTGCTCCACCCATAATGTGCCATCGTTGTCGAAGACGGCAATCCGATCGTCGGGAGCAACGTACTCCTCGCTGCCTTCTGTCGTCGTAGCTTCCACAAACTGCGTAATGCGGCTCCTGGCCGCCGAATCGTTCCAAAGTGATAGCATGCTCTGACTCCTCCTAAGAGTTGCTGTATTGACTGCGCCTGTGGGGCTGGGTAATAAATTGCCGGTCGAGGCATCATCCCGACCGGCGGCCTATCAACCTGTTTTTGTCTGCTTGCTCCGGCGCCACTGCTGCATGCCGGACAACAGACAGCTAACCAGACGCCTTACTCAGCGCCATGACCCGCTTCGACCTCATGGACGCCGGAACTGGTCAGTTCTGCCTCGTGCTCGTGTTGCGCTTTCTCGTGCCTCGCCTCCATGTCTGAGACCACACTTCCCAGCATCATGACCGCAGCAGCCGCAGCGGCCACTACCAGCGCAATCCCTGCGCCGAAGGCCAGGATCTCCAGACCCTCGCCCTCCGTTCCGAACAACGATACCTCGGCTGCCGCACCAAGGAACAGCACGACCAACATGACCACCAGGACGGCGACCAGATTGAACTTCAACTGGTCAATGCTGTGGACCGAGAGCCACGGCGGCAGCATCTCGCCAATGGTCGGGTCGACAAAGAGCTGAAACAACCCGATAGACGTAATGTAGAGAATCGTGCCCAGCAGGAAGAGATCGATCAGTTCGATCATCTCCACGCTGAGGAACCGCGCCCCTTCAGCGCTGAACTCAGGCTCGCTAAACGCTTCGATAATTGTCACGACGGTTGTGATGCCACCAAAGACAAAGACGGCGATCCCTCCCAACAGCAGCGCGACGACGGCGATCAGTACGATGTAACGTGACCAGCCAAAAATAGTTTTCATGATGTCTTCTGTATCCTGTTTAGCTAGTTGTCAGATGGCGGGGTGATGTCTTCGACCGCGGCTTTTGCTGCTGGCTTGTTGCCCGTCAGCGTCCCCGTGACGCTTGCCGTCGTATCCGATACCGTATTGATCGCATCCTGAATTTCATCATCATGGCCGCGGCGCAAAAAGCCGAAGACGGCCAGACCGATGCCTGCCAGCAGCGCCAGCCACCCCAGGATTGTGACGGCCGTCGTAATCTCCTCTGCGCCACCAAACAGACCCCAGAAGGCCAGGGCGCCAACAGCGGCGTAGAAGAGCGACTCGACCAGGGCAACACGACGTTGGGCGCCAGAGGCATTGAAGACAACCAGAAAGCCCAACAGGCCGTAGACCAAACTGCCCAGACCCAGAACAACCAGACCGCCCCGCAGTGTTAGCAGGTCGAACCACGACAGCAGGATGACGATCAGACCCGCGAACATGGCGATGCCGGCCCGCGCTCCCATTGTGCCATCGACGGATTCTGGCACGCGCTGGCGATTAAGGTCCAGAAACTGGAAGAAACCTGATATCAGCAGCGCGGCTGCGAGGACCAGGGAGACCCGCGCATTGGCCGTCGTCGGGTCGAGGATGATCAAGAGACCGATAATGCCGATTACAATGCCCTCGACTACGGCCACCCACCAGGGCAGCGAAGACTTCCACGGCGCAAGCTGCCTGGCGCCATCCACCGTTCGTTTAGATACATCATCCCAACTGGTCATATTCCACTCCTTATATCCGAATAATCAAAATCAATGATGAGTCGCTCTCAATTAGGAACTACCTGCTTGCACGATCAAGGCAAGCTATAACGGGCCTCAATCAATGAAGCTAACTTACATTATAGCAGCAGTTGATCTCTGATTAGCAGGCGACAAGGAGCAGGAAGGGAGCAAAAAGTGGCTGCGGCTGGCTAGCTGGTCTGGAACAAACCGTGTCGACGGGCGATCTCGACCGCTTCGCGACGGTTACTGGCTCCTAGCTTGCGATATAGGTTCTGGGCGTGGCGCTTGACGGTCAGGGGGGACAGGTAGAGTTCCGTCGCGATTTCCTTGTTCGACATGCGCCGCTGCAGCCCTTCCAGCACATCCAGTTCCCGATTGGTCAGGTCATACCACTCGACCGGATCGGGTTCCGGCGCGGGGCTACCTCCGGCAGGTGTACTAAGGATGGTCAAGAGCTCGTCGATATACGCCTGGTGTCGGCCACGCTCCCGTAGTTGCAGCAGGAGTGGGGTAACGGCTGGGCCGCAGTCGATCAAGCTGCGCTTGTAGTTATCGCCCTGGCCGTGGTCGACAGCTTCGGCCAGCACATCTAATGCCTCAGCCTCACGTTCCAGACGGGCCAGAACGAGGGCGCGGAGCGTCAACAACTCAACGAGCCGCATTCTTTCGTTCTGGGTGCGAATCAGTGACTCGACGTCATCCAGAATCACCATGGCATCAGCCAGCAAGGCCGCATCCGCTGTATGGGACAGGCGCTGCCTGACTTGCACCAGCGACGGGTGCAGAAAGAGCGAGAGCTGCAGCATCCAGTCGGCCGCAGGTGGCGTGCTGGAAACAGAGACGCGTGTTTCCCGATCGTTGTCGTAATCGGTCAGATCGATCAGCCGGGCGACCGCGTCGGCGATGGGCATGAAGGCGTAGCTTTGTGCGTCGACCAGGTAGTCGACATACGCCTGGTGATACCGACGGGCCTCGGCCATGTCACCCTGGGCCAGTTTGGACATGCATATCCCGGTGAATGCGTCCGATACGGTCTTTCCCTGGAACTCGTGTGGATGAAGCAGAATCTCTTCCAACCATGTGTCGGCCTTGGCCAGCTCATTTCGTTCATACGCGACATACGCACGAAACAGGTTGGACCAGCCGCTGCTCACCCGGCTGTTTGTTTGTCGGGCGGCCAAACCATACTGCCGCGCCGCTTGTTCGAACGCTGTCAAATGGCCATTGAACAGATGGACGCCGCACCGGCCCAGCATCACGCGCATGGTCATGGCGTCGGGTCTCGGCGCGCTTTCCAGGCAGGTCTGGGCAAAGCCCAACGCGTCGGCGCTGCGGCCCTCCCTTTGCAGAATCAGGAGGACAAAGAAAGCGCTCAGCCCCAGGCTGAACCGGTGTCGTTCCGGCAGCTGCTGGTAGATGGCGAGGGCGTCCGGACTCGTGGCCGGTCTGGCAGCGAAATAGTCTGCCTGGATGCAGAGCAGGCCAATCTCGGCCCGCATGGCAGCCACTTGATCCGGGGACACATCTGCCGGGCCAGATTCGAGCGCGGTCAACGCCTCTTTGGCTAATCCAGCAGCCAACTGGACCCGAAACTGGAGATGCTCCACCCATGCCTGCGCCAGGAGAATGCCGGGCCGCCTTCTGACCGACTTCGGCACCAGGCGCAGCCAACGGGTTAGAAGCGGCTTGTCCTCTGCGTCAAGCGCGTCATGATAATGGGTTTCGACCAGCCTGGCGGCCTCGATGTCGTCGTCGGCCGAAATGGCGTGGTAGATCGCTTCAGTAATCAGGCCGTTGGCTTCATACCAGGCAGCCGCGCTGCGGTTGGCATCCCGCAGCCACTCCGTTCCATGTAGATCCTCTGCATGGTGCAACAATGTCTCCTGGAGCAGGTGATGATACCGGAACCATTCACCGTGGTCGTCCAGGGCAATGAGGAACAACTGGGCTTCTTGAATGCGATTGAGGAAGGATTGGGCGCGAGCACGACCGTTGAAACCGTTCTGGTCGCTGTTGTCGAAGAGCGCCGCGCACAGGTCGGCGTTTAGCCCATCGAGGACTGCTGTGCGCAGCATGAAGTGGCGTATGTCGGGTGGAGTTTGCGAGATGACGTCATCGACCAGATAGTCAATAATCTCTCGTGGCGTGTCGGATTTCAGCTTGGCCAGCAGATCGCTTTCATGGCCCGCTCGCAGGACCAGCCCACCCAGCTGCAGGCCCGCTGCCCAGCCTTCGGTCTGGTACTTGAGCAGCTCTACCAGCTCGTCATCGACCTCGCGCCCGGCCACCATTGAAAGCAGCTCGGCTGATTCATCCGGCTGAAAGGATAGATCGGCCGCAGTCAACTCCCCCAATTGGCCACGGAGCCGCAAGCGAACCAGCGGCAGATCCGGCCGCGACCGGCCGATGAAAATAAAGTGGATGTTGTATGGCATGGTGGCCACGATCCGCTCCATGAACTCAGAGACAGCACTGTCTTCCAGCAGGTGGATGTCGTCGAGAACCAGCACATACTCGTCGGTAATTTCCAGCAATTCATCGACAATCGAGTCGGCCAACAGCTGGGGGGAGACGCCGTGCAGGGCGGCGAGCAGGGCGGCCGTTTCTTCGCCGAACTCCGGGTAGGTCATCTGTATGGCGGCGAGCAGGTAGCCAGCCAGCATTGAGGGATTGTTGTTATGGCCGTCGAGGGACACCCAGCCCCAGCGGTGATCATTGTCGTCCAGCCATTGGCTGACCACGGTCGTCTTGCCGTAGCCGGCTGGAGCGACGACCAGAGTGACCAGGCGCTCCGAGTAGCGATCCATCTGGGCCATCAGACGTGGGCGTCTGACCGTATCACGCAGGAAGCGCGGCCGGGACAGCCGGGTGCGCAAGATGTGTGAATCAATACGAATTGTCGGACTACTTGTCATACGAGACTACTGTCACGGCAAGCGGTGCGATCTGTCAACCACCGTTCCGGCTCGCCACTCCATCGACGTTTATGGTAGAAAGTATAGCAGCAATGCAAGCCAAGTGACGGGTCCGGGACGAACATGAATAGACCGCTCTACTCAGTCGCCCGTCGCAGCCCGCGTACACCAAATAGTAGCGCCACCAGGGCTCCGGCCATTCCCACCAGCAGCCATGAATCGAGGCCGGTATCCGGCAGTGTTTGGGGCGGCGGGATGGGTGTCGCTGTCGGCAGGGCGGTGGGCGCAGGCGTCAGTACAGTGGTGGCAGAGGCAACGGCCGTCGCCTCCAGGGTCATCGTTGGCGCCTGGGTAGGCGAAGCCGGGACGGGGGTCGGCGAGGCGGTGGCCGGCAACCGAGTTGGCGTAGAGATCGTCGTCGGTGTGGCGGTAGGCGCTGTACTTGTGGCAATGTCGCTGCCGCCCGTGGCCACAGCGGTTGGCACGGCGGGTGTCTCCACCGGCGGGTAGCCGCCCGGTGGTTCCGTCGTCACCGGTGGTCCGTCGTCCGGGCCGGGATAACCGCCGGATGCTGGCGTCACGTTAGGCACGGGCGCCTGAGTGGCGACGATGATGACGCCGCCAGTAGGTGTGGCCGGTTCCTCAGTTGCGTCTGACTCGGCCGCAGCCGTAGGCTCTTCCGTCGCCTGCGGTTCCTCTGTAGGCTCTGGTTCGTCGGTCGCTTCCGGCTCGTTGGTGGCGGTGGGTTCTTCCGTCGCCTGCGGTTCTTCCGTGGCCTCCGGCTCATCAGTTGCTTCGACGGTGGGTGACTCATCTGGTGGTGCAGCGGTGGGCAGTTCGGGCGTGGCTGTGGGCGTCAACGTGACCGGAGCCACCGTCGGAGGCTCTGAGGTTGCCGTTGCCGGCTCATCGGTCGGCGGAGCTTCCGGTGTGGCTGTGGGCGGTTCATCGGTCGGCGATGGCAGGGCCGTTGGCGAAGCGGTTTCGGTTGGGGTTGCTGTGGCGGTTTCCACGGTAGCTGTAGCTGTCGGCGGCTGTGCGGTCGGCGGCTCGGCCGTTGGCGGTTCGCTGGTCGGCTCGTCCTGGCTGTTCTCCGCAGCGGCGGTCGCTGTGGCGTCGTCGGGACTGATGCCCCCTTCCAGGGCAAGGTTATCCACTGACTCGGCCGTCGCGGTCGCCTCATCGGTCGTCAGGCCGCCCTCAAGGACGGATTCATCGGTGGCTTCTGCGGTGGCGGTCGCGTCGTCGGGGCTTAGCCCGCCTTCGAGAACGGCCGCTGCTGTCGTCACAACGCCGCCTGACGTGTCGCCCGTCTCGCCGCCGGGGACAATGCCCAGACCATCGCCCGGCTCTGATTGGGCCGTGGCGGTCGCGTCGTCGGGACTAACCACGATTTCGAGCGTGATGTCTCGTTCGGGCAGCGGTGTTGATTCGGGCGATGTCGCTTCGCTGGTGGCGTTGACGGCCTCGTTGGTGGCCATCGTCACGGCATTTTGCGTTTCGATGGCGGCAATGGCCTCATTCTCGGCCGGCGGCCGGTTGAGGAGCAAGATCAGGATGGTCAGGATGGCCAGGCCGAGAAGGGTGGAGGTGAGGACCGTCGCCCACTGCAGGAACGTTCGGTTTCGCGCTTCCTCTTCAACCGCACCATCGTCAATCTCAACGTCGACGATGAATTCGTCCGGGCTCATGCAGTGGATCTCCTCGATGACTAAATGCGTTGGCTGGGCCGGGCCTGGGCGTCTTGTCAGAAGCGCTGACTTGACGTAACATACTGCCCCGCCTCAGTATAGCATAGCATGATCGTCCAGGGGTGTAAAGCGAGCATAAATGCGCGTCAAAGTGATCCTCAACCCCTTTGCTGACAATGGACACGCCCGTCATCTGGAAACATCAATCGCCGATGAATTTCGGCGGCACGGCGAAGCCGACATCTTCCTGACGGACGAACCCGGCCACGGCCGCGAGCTGGCCGCCGCAGCGCCCGACGAGGGGTATGATCTGGTTGTGGCGGCGGGTGGGGACGGCACGGTCCATGAAGTGGTCAACGGGCTCGTGGTCAATGAACGCAGCGTCCTGCCGATGGGGGTCGTGCCGCTCGGTTCGGGCAACGACCTTGCGTTCGGCCTCAATCTGCCCACCGAGCTGCCCGATGCTGTGGCCCGCGTCTTCAACGGCCAGCCCCGCTGGATCGACCTGGGGCATATCTCCGCCGATACCGGCCGCGCCGAATATTTCGAGAACAATCTGGGCATCGGCTTTGACGCCGTCATCGTCATCCGCACCAAGGCCCACACCCGCATTCAAGGGTTCGCCAAATATATGACGGCCGTCCTGCAGACGATCGCCACCTATACCCAGGTGCCCTACTTTGAGATGCAGTTCGATGACGAGATGGTCAACCAGAAGGCGATGTTCCTGACGGTGGGCAACGGGCCGCGCCACGGCGGCGGTTTCCTGATAACGCCCGATGCGATCGTAGACGACGGCTTACTCGACAGCTGTCTGGTGAATCCGGTCAACCGGGCGACGATGATCTACATGCTGACCCGCGTTGTCAACGGCACCCACGTCACATCGCGCCATGCGACAATGCGCCAGAACCGCCACCTGACCATCCGCTCCGATCTGCCGCTGCCCATCCACGTTGACGGCGAAATGTTCGCCTATCCAGAGGACAACATCCACGCCGTCACTATCCGCAGCGTACCTCTGGCTTTGCAAGTGATTACCTGATTAGACCCGGACGAGACCCTTATGCGAACCCTCGAACAGGCATTATCCGAACACGAACTGATCACGCTGCGCGTCATCGGCGAATGGCTCAGCCTCGACCTGACCGGCACCGACCGCAGCGCCGCCGCCCGCATGCTGGCCCAAACGCTGCGGCAGTATGATCTGCCGCAGGAGCTGGCCTATCTGCAGCCCGAAGAAGCGGCCGCCCTGCGCGATCTGGTGGCCCAGGGTGGCCGTGCTCCCGTCGCCGCCTACAGCCGCGACCACGGCGAGATCCGCCAGATGGGCCCCGGCAAGCTGGAGCGCGAGGAGCCGTGGCTCGACCCGATCAGCGCCGCGGAGGCGCTCTGGTATCGCGGCTACATTTACCAGGGTTTCGAGTCGGCAGACGAAGGCCATCTCGAATACATCTACTTGCCCCAGGAGCTGCTGGCCCAGTTTTCGGCCGCAGATGAAGACGAGGCGACGCCGTCTGGCCACCTGATGGCCGAGCCGACGGCCGTCGCCGGAGCCAAGCCAACGCAGCCACCACCCCAGGTGTCGGCGGAACGGCTCGATGCCGTGGACGACCTGACGACGCTGTTGGCACTGGCTCAACGCACCGGGCTGCAAGCTGAAAAGCTGGCCGGGTTCGAGACGCTGCTGGTCGACGCCGACCGCGACCGCCGGTCATTGCTGCTGACGCTGGCCGACGAGCTGGGACTGGTCAACCGGGCGGAGGGCGGTCTCAAGCCCGCCAGAGCGGCGCTTGATTGGCTCCGGCAAACCCGCGAGGCGCAGCTGCGCGACATGGTCGACACATGGAGCCGGAGCCTGTGGAACGAACTGTGCCGCACGCCCGGCCTCGTCTGTGAAGGGGAGCGGTGGGAGAACGACCCGGCGCTCGCCCGCGCTGCGCTGCTCTCCGTCTTGCCCCGCACCACGGAGTGGTACGCGGCCGATGATATCGTCTCGCTCATCAAGACCCACGACCCTGACTTCCAGCGACCGGATGGCAACTACGACACGTGGTACATTCGCGACGCCGAAAGCGGCGACTACCTGAACGGCTTTGGAGCGTGGGATTGGGTCGAAGGCCGCCTGCTGGTCTATCTGCTGACCGGGCCGCTGACGTGGTTGGGAATGGTCCAGACGTCGACGACGCTGGACGGCCGCACGGTCTACCGACTGACCGATCGCGGGTTGTCTTGGCTGCTTGATGAACCGCCCGCCCGTGAGGAGACGACGCTACCGCTGATGGTCCAGCCCGACGCCACCATCATCGTGTCCCAGAACGCAGGCCGGCAGGATCGCTTTCAGGTGGCCCGTATTGCCGACGCGCTGCCGCTCGCGCCCGGTTCGCCTTACCTCTACCGCATCACCCCGGCGTCGCTGGCGATGGCGGCGGAGCAGAAGATTACGCCGGAGAGGGTGATGGAGTTCCTGGAGCGGGCGGGCAACCAGCCTGTGCCGCCCAGTGTGCGCCGGGGCATCGAGCGCTGGTCAGAGCGGGGAGTCGAGGGACGGCTGCGCGAGATGATCGTTCTCCATGTGCGCGAGGCAGGCATTCTGGAGACGCTGCGCAGCAACGCCAAAACCCGTGACTACATTGCCGAGAATCTGGGCGAGCTGGCGGTGGTCATCCGCCGGGATGAGTGGGAAGCGTTCCGTCAGGCAACAGCCCAGCTGGGGCTGCTGCTGGACAGCGACCAGGATACCGGCACCTGAGCCGGCGGCCGCCGCGGCTCTAGAGCGCTTCGTCCCCGGTCGGAGCTTGCAGGATGAGTAGCTCTTCAATGTTGGTCCGTGCCGGCACGGAGTCGGGCGGGAACTCCCGGTGCAGCAGGGTAAACCCACGCGCTTCGAACAGGGTAATCATTTCATCCGGCTGGACAACAAAGGGCGGCCCGCCCGCTCGCTTGCCGATGGGGAACGCCAGGGCCACGTACAACCCGCCCGGCTTGAGCAGCCGCGCCACTACGTCAGCATACTCCTCCCGCCGCGCCGGATCGATGGCGCAGAAGCAGGTGTACTCCAGCACGTAGTCGAAGGCGTTGTCGAGCGTGGCCGGCAGATGGAACAGGTCGGCCTGCATGATGATGATCGGGGCATCCGGCTCTCGCAATCCCTCCATGGCCCGCACCGCGCCGGTAGCGAAGTCGACGGCCGTTACCAAAAAGCCGTGGCGGGCGAAGAGGCGGGCATCGTGGCCGCGCCCTGCGCCGAGGACCAGCATCCGCCCCGGCTCAAACTCGCCCGACGCGGCCAACCGGGCATAGACCGGCGTCGGCCCGTCCAGATCCCACGGAAGCTGGGCGTTGAGGTAGTTGGTTTCCCAGAACTCAGATTCGTTGGGGGTCAGGGTCATTGGGGGTCCTGCGCTTCGGCCAGCACCAGCAAGCGCTCGCTCATTTCGTCGAACGGCCGCCGGTCATAGCCGCCATAGAGTGCCAGCTGCCGCAGCCCGGCCTGGGCCAGCAGCAGCGTGATCTCATGCGGATAGAGGTAATGGTAGCGCATCCGCGCGACCGTGCGCCGGACGGGGCCGCCTTCGACCGGGCTGGCATCGTAAAGCCAGGTCACGTCAACTGCCTGCCCGGTGGGCGCGGAGCGCCAGGCAGTCATTTGCACCACCAGTTCGTTTCGTTCCCGGTCGTCGAGCACATTTTCCAGAGTCAGCAGCGGGTCATCGCCCGCTTCGGCCAGCGTAAACGGGTTCTCAACATCGATCAGCAATCGGCCGCTCGGAGCCAGCATCCCTCTGACCTGTCGTAGGGCGGCAGCCGCTTGCTGCGCGTCCAGATGCAGCCAGGTGTTGTAGCCAAAGACAATCAGGCCAAAGGGGGCGCGGTCGGCGGCCGTTGAAGGCAGAGTGACGTCCCCGGCTACCAGCACGACCCGCCGGGCCACCTCATCCGGTTCGCGCGTCAGCCATGCTTTGGCCCGCTCCAGCATGACGAGGCTGTTGTCCAGACCGACGACGGTTTGGCCGGCGCGCGCCAGCGGGATGAGCAGGCGGCCGCTGCCGCAGCCCATCTCCAGCACGGGCCCGGTTTGTTCGGTGGCCTGCCCGACCACAAACGCCACATCTTCGGTCAGCGCGTCGTGGGTCAGGTCGTAGTAGTGGGCGATATGGTCGTACATGGTTACTGGTTGAACCGGGGCGGCCGCTTTTCGTTGAACGCCGCCATCGCTTCCAGATGATCGGCCGAGGTCCACAGGTTGATGAAGACCTGGGCTTCCAGCCGACCTGTATCTTCCAATGGCAAATGGGTGGCCGTGTGGACCAGCGCTTTGGTAGCTGCCAGCGCCCGGCGCGGCAGCTGGACCAGCTCGTGGGCCCAGGCCAGCGCGGCCGTCAGTGCGTCTTCACCCTCGCCGGTTACGCGGTGGACCAACGCCAGCCGGTAGGCTTCGGCCGCATCGAACAGGCGGGCCGTCAGCAGCAGCTCCATCGCCCGGCTCTGGCCCAGCAGCTCCACGAGACGGCCCGTCCCGCCCCAGCCGGTCGTCAGCCCGTTGGGAACCTGACGGAAGGCGAAGCGGGCGTGAGGTGCGGCCAGCCTCAGGTCGCAGGCCGTCAGGATTTCGCAGCCGCCGCCCATCGCGTCGCCGTTGATGGCGGCGATGACGGGGATGGGCAGGGCGATGACATCGGCCAGGGCGTGGCTCATCGTCCGGTTTAGCCGTTCGCCCGCATCCGCGTCGGGATGGTCGACCAGTTCTTTCAGGTCGCCGCCGGAGACAAAGGCGCGGTCGCCGGCGCCGGTGATGATGAGGGCGCGCAGCGAGGCATCGCGGGCGGCGGTGTGAATCGCCTCGGCAAACGCTTCTTGCGCCGCCCAATTCAGCGCGTTGCGCGCCTCGGGCCGGTTGACGCGCAGGACGCCAACGTTGTGGTCGTCGACCATGTATTCGATAGGGGAGGTCATACTGTCTACCATAACAAAAAAGGAATCCCGGCGCATATGCCGAACGGCCGCCGGCGTCTCGTTTCGGTTCGCAGCCTGGCCGCAAAACAAGTATACTACGTGGCTATCACAACGTGGCCGATCCCGGCGAGCAACCGTCCCACACGACCCGCTCCCCCCGCACTGCTGCGCACGTCTTCGGACCGATTTTGCCCGGTTCGGATCGACCTAGCTGCGAAATCTGTCGATATTCTGGAGTTACAACATGATTGATCTGACCCTCAATGAAGCAGCCCTGGAACATGCCGTCCAGCGCGCCCGCGAACGCAACATCATTATTCCGACGTTCAAACAGCAACGTCAGCCGGAACTGGTGCCGGCGAGCATCACCCACCAGCTGGATGATGTCGGCCTGTGGGATCTGAACCCGCTGAATCTGTTCCGCATCACCTGGCACAACGAGCCCAAGGTTAGCGGTGGTGAGTATGGTGGCGTCAACTACCTGGAGTTCCCGCCGGAACTGACGGGCACCAAGGCGCGCATCATCATCCTGATTGGCAAATGGTTCCCGACCGGGGCGCACAAGGTCGGCGCGGCCTTCGGCTGTCTGGTGCCGCGGCTGGTCACAGGCCAGTTCGACCCGACCACACAGAAGGCGGTCTGGCCCTCCACCGGCAACTACTGTCGTGGCGGCGCCTACGACTCCAACCTGTTGGCCTGCGAGTCGATTGCCATTCTGCCAGAAGGGATGAGCCAGGAGCGGTTCACCTGGCTGGCCCAGGTGGCGGGCGAAGTCATCAAGACCCCCGGCTCCGAGAGCAACGTCAAGGAGATCTTTGACAAGTGCTGGGAGCTGCGGGCCACCGGCGAAGACCTGGTCATCTTCAACCAGTTTGAGGAGTTCGGTAACTACCTGTGGCATTACAATGTGACTGGGCAGGCGATGCACGAGGTTCTGAACGAGGTTATGGGACCGGATGACAGTTATCGCGGTGTGGCGTTGGCTACCGGCTCGGCGGGCACCATCGCCTGTGGCGACTATCTGAAGGAGCAGTTCCCAACCAGCAAGATTGCTGCCAGCGAGGCGCTGCAATGCCCCACGCTGCTGCTGAACGGCTTCGGCGCCCATCGCATCGAAGGCATCGGCGACAAGCACGTACCCTGGATCCATAACGTCAAGAACACCGATATGGTCGTCGCTATTGATGATGCGGCGTCGATGGGCATTATGCGCCTGTTCAACGAACCGGCAGGGCAGGAGTACTTGATCGACCAGGGCGTCCCGGCCGATTTCGTCGACCAGCTGCCGCTTCTGGGCATCTCCTGCATCGCCAACGTCCTGTCGGCGATCAAGATGGCCAAGTATTACGAGCTGGGCGAGAACGATGTGGTGCTGACCGTGGCCACCGACTCGATGGAGATGTACCAGAGCCGCGTGGTAGAGCTGCGCGAAGAAGAGGGGGCATTCACACCGCTGGACGCCGCCTATGTCTTCGGTCGCCATCTGCAAGGCACCACCATCGACTATGTGCAGGAGCTGAGCTACTACGACCGCAAGCGTATCCACAACCTGAAGTATTTCACCTGGGTAGAGCAGCAAGGGCGCGACCACGACGAGCTTCAGGCTCAATGGTACGATCCGACATACTGGACCAGCCTTCACGGGATGGCCGACGAAATCGACGTGCTGATTGAGCAGTTCAACGAGCGCGTCGGGCTGCTGGCCGAGCTGAACTGATAGACCCGGATTGACACCGTCTTGATTAAGGCCTCGCTTAGCGGGGCCTTTCTTGTTCGGGTCGATGTCCGGTCTGTTGTGGCCCCCCGTCTGGGGCGACCTGGCTAGAGGTGGGGGGAGCTGTCGGCGGGCAGCGAGACGATGGTGTAGTACGTTTCCTGTGTTGCCGCGCTGGGCGCAATACCCAGTTCCTGCTCCAGACACAGCGTGCAGCGTTGGTAGGTGCGCAGCGCCTGGGCCCGGTTTTCCATCTGGGCATAGGCGATCATCATGAAGCGGTACGCCTGTTCCCAGCAGTTGTCGCGGGCCAGGATGCGTTGGCACGTTTCGACGACGTCCGACCAGGCCTCATCTTCTACCTGCAATGTTGCCACCCGCTCGGCCGTGCGCAAGTAGTGGGTCAGCAGCCGCTCTCGCTGCTCGCTTCCCCACTCGGCGAATGGATTGGCTTGCAGGTAGTCGCCTTCGTACAGATCGAGCGCCATCTCGTAGCTGATCAACGCTGCCATACTGTCGCCCATGAACGCCGCGTCACCCTGCTCGACCAATGCATCGAACTCGGCGGCGTCGAGCCATACATCAGCTTCCGGTCGCAGGCCGTAGCGGGAGCCGTCTCGCCAGATGTAGGCGGAGGGTGCATTGCGCGCCCGGTCCGGCTCCAGCACGTTGCAGAGGGTGTTGTACGCCACCTTGAAGTCGCGATCGACTTCTTCCGGACTGGCTTCGGGCCACAACATGGCGCCAATCTGCTCGCGGTCCAGCAGGCGGTCGCGATGAGTGATGAGCAGTTGGAGCAGCAGACGGGCATTCTGCCGTTTCCAGTCACCCGACTCAACCGCTGTTCCGCCGCGCCAGACCCGGAACTGGCCCAACGTTTGGATACGCAGCTGGTAGCCCGGATGAAGGCGCAGGCTGTCCAGGCCCAGCCCGGCCAGCAGCCGGTCGGCCGTCCGGCCCCAACTCTGGCCGCTCCCCTGCTCCCGCGCATAGAGCAGCAGCGGGACCAGCGCCCGCTCGTCCGGCGGACCAAGCAGCGTCTTGGACTTGAACAGGTGATCGTAGCCGTGCTCCTGCACCAACCGCATCAGATCAGCCATGTCGCGTGCCAGGCGGGCGTCGTCGCCAGTGCGCCACCAGAGCAGCGACTGCCACAAGCGCACGGCCGCTTCACCATGGGTGTCGCCGCAGTCGCGGAAGGCTGCGTAGGCCCGGGCCAGCCAGGGGACGGCCGTTTCGTAGTTCCCGGCCAATACATGACTCGCGCCCAACGCAGTGCGAATGTCGGCCTCCACCCATTCGTCGCCGGCGCTTCGGGCCAGGGCGATGCCGGTGGCGGCAACCTCTTCGGCCAGTGCGATCTCGCCCCGCAGGCCGTGGACGTGGCAGAGTCCCCAATACGCCTCGACCTTCAGACGCGGCGCGCCGAGACGCTCAATCATGTCGATCGCTTCACGGAACGCTGCCTCGGCTGCATCATAGCCGCGGCGGTCTTTGCGCAGCAGCCATGCGTGACCCTGCCGCATGTGGCCAACGGCCGTTACAAAGGGCGACTGGAGGGTGCGGCCGCGCTCGACGCCCGCCCGCGCATAGCCCGCCGCGCCGTCCGCCTCGCCCATCAGCGCCAGCACCAGCGAAAGCAGCAGGAACGTCTCCCGGTGGGCGCGGGGGCGCATGACCGGGTTGTCCCGCTCGGCCAGCATCCGCTCTTCCAGCAGCGTGCGAGCCTGGTCCAGACGGCCCGTGCGCAGCAGCAAACGCACCGATAGATCGGCCGAGTCCGGCCCTGCCTCGCGCAAGGCGCGGGCCTGCTGCTGGTAGTCACGCGCATCTTCCGACCGGCCGCGGTTGATCAGGTTTTCGGCCAGCAGTTCCAGCAAGCGCGCCCGGCTCTCGCGATCTTCCTCGCCGTCTGACAGACGCAGCGCGTCCTGCAGCAGCTGCTCTGCCTGGCTGGGGTTGACCGTGTCCAGATAGACCCGCGCCTGGCCGCGCAGTGCCTGGCCGACACCGCGCAAATCGCCGGTCATCCGGCTGCGAGCGGCTGCCTGCTCATACCAGCCCAGCGCTTCGCCAAAGCGGCACTGCAGGCGGGCGATGTCGCCCTGGTAGACGAGCAGCGGCGGGTGGGCATGGAGCACGTCGGGCGGAAGGCTGTCGATCCAGCCGGACAGCAGGTCGAGCTGGCCGGTGCGAATGCGGTCGCGTCCCAGCTGCTCCAGCAGCGTGGCGGCCGCTTCGTAGCCGCCGTCCTGTCCCAGTCTCGCCGCGGCCAGGTAATGGTAGATCGCTTCGGCCCGCTCGTCGTGCTCGGCGTAGTAGGTGGCCGCGCGCCAATGGACCTCTGCAGCCGTCTTCGGCGGCAGCTGCTGGCGCAGCAGGTCGTGGAACAGATGGTGGTAACGCACTGTGCCGTCGCCCAGACCGACGACGAACAGGCCATTCTCCAGCAAGTAGCGCAGGATCTCCTGGCTGTTGGCTGCCTGGCGAATGTGGTCGCACGCGCCCGCCGACATGTGGCGCAGGAGCGATGTGACGCGCAGAAACTGGGCTACGTCCTCCGGTTGGCGGCTGATCACTTCGCTGGCCAGGTAGGTGAACAGATCGCTGCCGCTGCCGGACAGCCCGGCCAACGTGGTCGCCAGCGGATCGGCCGTTTCGCCGTCCGGCCGGTTGGCTTCATCCCGCTGCAGGCTCTGCCAGACCAGCGGCAGGGGCATGACCCACCCTTCCAGTCGCTCAGAAAGCAGCGCGACCTGCGTCTCGCTCAGCACGACGCCGTAATGGTCGCGGAACAGGCTGGCGATCTCCCCGTCGGTGAAGGCCAGCTCTGCCTGGGTAATCTCCATCAGGTCGCCGCGCACCCGCCAATGGACCAGATTAGGCAGCCGCACCGGATAGCGCCCAGCCAGAATGAAGCGCAGGGAGTCGGGGGAGCGGCCGATAAGCCGGTCGATGATGCGCAGCATGATCGGGGCCTGGTCCAGTACATGGGCGTCGTCGAGTATGAGGGCAATGGGCGATGCATCCAGCTCCGCCAGCGCATTACCCAACGCGTCGACGACGGCATACCAGACGGCCGCCTGCTCCGCCTCTCCTGCCAGCTGGCCACCATCCCCGGTCGAGGATCGCGGCGCCTCGGCCATCTCTTCGAGCAGCGCCAGCGGGGCGGCCGAAAAGCCGTCGAGCGCCTGATTGAACCCGTGCCAGAGGTGCAGCAGGAAGCGCAGCGGGTCGATATCTTCTCGATCAAGATGATACCAGACGGACGGGAAGGAAGCGCTGGAGACGAAAGTGGCCAGCGCGGTCGACTTGCCATACCCGGCCCCTGCCTGCACCAGCGTCAGCCGGTAGTCGGCCGCTTCCAGCAGCCGGGCGTTGATGCGCGGCCGGGGCAGCGTCCGCCGGTGGAGGCGCGGCGCCGCCAGCTTGCTGCGGATGACGAGATGGTGATGGTAGGCGGTCATGGGTAGGTGGGACAACAGCGGCCGGGCGGTCAGTCGACCGCCCGGCCGTCAGCCGTCTGGGTCAGATTGGCTTACCCGCCTGCCTTGTCCAGGAAGGCGTGGAAGGCGGCGTTGAAGTCGTTGGGCTTCTCGATGTGGGGGCTGTGAGCGGCGTCTTCGTAGATCAGCTCTTCGACGAGGCCGGTGCCGCCGTCGTAGCGGTCCAGCACGTCCCGCATCTGCGAGACCATCGGCTGGGGCGGGTACGCATCCTTCGGGCAGCCGGGCACGAGGTCCATCGCCCCTAGAGCACCCATGTCGAACATGGAGTTGTCGGCCGTAATCATGTCCTGCTCGCCCCGGACCCAGAGCACAGGCACTTTGTAGCGCATGTCGGCGATGGCGCTGGTGTTGTAATATTTGGGCGAGGTAGCGTTGATTGGTCCCCAGACGCCGGGTGCCACGTTGGGCCAGTTGTCCGACGCTGTCATGTCGCCGGGATAGCGGTCGTCGCCTGTCTTTTGGAGCAGCGACGCTTCCAGGAACGCTTCTTCGCGCTCGGCCTGGAAAGGCGGCACGTAGTAGAAGGTATTAATGACGTTGCGCGGTGAGTTGGGATCGTCAGCGCTGCGGTCGCCTTCGGCAATGCGCTTGACGAACTCCGGATTGACCACGCCGCCGCCCGATCCGGCAGCGTCGGGCCAGCACAGCTCTCCGTCGACCCCTTTTGTGCCGCCGAAACCGTAGGGGCTGACGGGCGAGATGAGGGTCAGAGACTTGACCAGTTCCGGGTGGTCGAGGTGGAACTGCATGACAACGGCCGCACCCAGCGACCAGCCGATGAGGTGGGCCGGTTTGTCGCCCATCGTGTCGGAGAGCGCTTTCAGGTCGTCGGACCAGTCGCGTGCGCCCCGCGTGGCGTCGATGCGCAGATCTTCGGTGTCACCATAGCCGCGCAGGTCGGGGGCAATGCCCCGATACCGGTCCGGCAGCTCCAGCATCGTTTCCTCCCAATAGGTGGAGGACGAGAAGTTACCGTGGATAAACACAACCGGCGTGCCGTCTTCAGGTCCGCTGAAAAGGACGTGGGTGCGCAGGCGGTCGGTGGGGATCGTTTTTGATGTGATACCGGGCAGTACAGGAACGGGCATGGGCAGACTCCTTGGCTGGGTTGATCGGTAAGTCAGTTAACAGGTATGGGATTATACTGCATTCCGGACCGGTTCGGCAGAGCACAGCAGGGCCGTGCGATATTCCCTTGTCGCGATGCGGAGCGAGAAGGAATCTTGCGCTACACAATGTATGGTTCTTCAGGCCCTTACACGGCGATTAGAGTTGCTTCGACCTCTCCCGCGCGGCTTGCTCCTGTGCTATACTGGACACGTCGGCATGGAGGCAGGGTGGCCCTGCGTTGCCAGAATATTCAGGAGAAGAAATCATATGTCCAGTTCATCCAAGCGTCGTGAAAACAAGACCCGCACCCATCAGTCGGTCAAACAGTCGAAGAACAAGCCGTCGGGCATCAACTGGCTGCGTGTGTTGGCCATTACCGTGGGTCTGTTGATTGTGCTCAGCATGGTGTTGTCCCTGATCATTGTTCCCGGCACAAACACCGGCTTCTAGACCATTCGCAGCGAGGGGGTGGCTCCTGTTGGGGCCGGCAGACCCGCATGCGGGCGGTTGCCCTGCCGGGTGGTCCCGGCTGTGGCATGCCCCCTCTTACAGTGCAAGCAGTGCAAAAAACAAGACCGGCCTGCGAGGGCCGGTCTTTTGCGTCTGGTGGCTGGTGGCCCGGTGTGGGCCGCGGTGTCGCTACCGCTTTTCGACGATGAACGTCGGCACCGTCGAGCCACCGCCGGCTGACACATTCAGCAGCGGGTCGGTGGAAAGACGGGTCAGACAGCCGTCCACGTAATCGCCGTGAAAGACGAACGGCGCGGTGTCGAGCATGCGGTTGTAAATCTGGAGGCGGCCGTCGACCATGCTGGGGTACGGTTCGGCCGGGATGCGGACCCGCTCCTGGACGACATGAGGCGTGTCCAGGGCGATCTCCACTGCCTGCTCCCAGCCGCTGGCGTTGGTTTGCCAGCCCAGCACAATGCCCCGCCCGCCGTAATCATCGTTAGGCTTCAGCACAAACTGCTCCCGGTACTTCAGCAGGAATGGCACCAGATCCACCGGCAGCCCCTGGTAGGTCGTCTTGCGCTCCTCGACGACGCGCGTCCACGGGATGTGGGCGCGGATAGTCGCCAGTTCGTTGGCAGTGAACAGATCTTCGTTGCGCTCGTCGCTCAGCACGGCGAGGCTGGCTTTTTTATAGAGCAGCTTGCAGCTGAACGGATTGACCATGCAGACGGCGCGGTCGCGTACGGCCTGGACAATCGGCCCATCCAGCCCGCCTTGCTCGATCAGTTCCGTGATGAGAACGCGCTTGTAGATCAGGTCGATGCGGTAGTCGCCGTCGTACAGATGACCGTCGCGGTACTCAACATGGCGCGGATCCACGATGTGGCACATCAGCCCTTGCGACTTGAAGTACTGCTCGAACAGCTCAAACTCGCTCTGTGTCGGCACTTCCTGCCAGTCGAGAATGGCAATCTGCGGCCGCCGGTCGCCGCCCCATTCCTGGTAGGCGTTGAGCAGGACATGCATGACACTGTGGCGCGTAGGCACGGGGCGGACGGCGTATTGGCGCATGAACTGGCCCATGACCGGCAGGCCATAGAAGACATCGTTGAGCACGTCGTTGTAGGCCGATGCGGCCGGCACTTCAGCGTTGTACTCGGTGAAGCGCAGATCCATCTTGTCTTCGGTGATGAAGAACGCATCCAGACGGCTGAGCGGTGCGGTGGTGGCAAAGCCGGCATCGACATGGATCAACTGCTCTTCCCAGTCGAATAGTCCGAACTGCTCGCGGAAATCCGCATCGTCCAGCGCTTTTTCGGCAATTGTCTGGAACGCGCCGAGCAGGGGGCGGATGCTTTGCCGCATGTAGATGTACTGCTCAGGCGTCAGGAAGCGCGGCCGGAGCACGGTGCAAAGCGGCCGTTCGCCAAAGTACAGCCCGCGCGAGTGGAGCTGGTCGTCAAGCTGCTCCTGTGTATCCGCCGCAACCTCGTCGGTCAGCAGATCGTGGTAGGTGATGATGGCTTCGTTTAGCGACATGGGGATCCTGGGCAGTGCAGACTGATAGGCTTACTTGTTGAAGAGACCGCTCCACTTCAGTTCGGTCAGCTGTGGGCGCGGTTCTTTTGCCAGCCTGATCACCATGTCGGCCATCGACTTGACCGCCCACTCGAAGTAGACGGGGGTGAGCGAATTGATGTCCATGTCGGGGGCAGGGTTCATGAAGTCGATGGCGTAGGGAATGCCGTCGCGGACGGCGAACTCGACAGAGTTCATGTCATAGCCCAGCGCCTGCACCAGCGTGAGCGCATCGGCCGTGACGCGCGCGCCCAACTCCTCGTCCATGTGGGCGTGGTCAACATGATATTTGCGCTCGCCAGGATCATACTTCATCGGCAGCACTTCTTCCTGGCCGATGCACAGGCAGCGCACGTAATGGTCCCAGGTGATGAACTCTTGCAGGATCATCGTCGTCAGACCGGACTGGTTGTAGCTGTGCCAGACGTCATCGACGGTGTGGCAGATGTAGACATCTTTCCAGCCGCCGCCGTGGGCATCCTTGAGCACGCAGGGCAGGCCGATGTACTCCAGAATCGTGTCCCAGTCGAGCGGGTACTTGAGGTTGCGCAGGCTTTCGTCGTGGACGATGCCGGGCACGTACTCCTTGTTGGGCAGGACGACCGTCTTGGGGCTGGCGACACCGAGCTTGGTGGCCAGCGACGCCTCAAAGAACTTGTCGTCGGCCGTCCACATGAACGGGTTGTTGACGACGGTGGTGCCTTGCAGCACAGCGTTCTTCAAATAGGAGCGATAGTAGGGCACTTCGTGGGAGATACGGTCGACCACGACCGCGTACTCGCACGGCTCATCCATCAACGTGCCGCCCAGCTTGACCATTTCGGCCTGCACGCCCTCATCTCGCCGGTTGACCTCGGCTATGAACGCCGGGGGGAAGGACCACTCTCGACCGACCATTAAGCCAACTTTCAATGTCATTGTTTGCTCCTCCAAGCTGTCTGCCCGAAAATGACGAGACGCCCGCGGGCGGCTCGCTCCGGTCCCTTAATCGTGTCCGCCAATGTACAACCGCACCATCTGGTGCCACCAGGGCCAATCGTGGGCCCAGCCATCCCACAGCCGCAGCGCGTTGCCCACGCCTTTGTTCCAGAGCGCTGTCGAAAGCTGGTCGCTGCTGTAGCGCAGACTGTCGTCGCGCCCGACAGCGATTATGATGTCCTGGCGACGCAACGCCTCCAGCCGGCCCCAATCCTGTTCGTTAGGAATGTAGGAGACCGGGTTGTTGTAGTAGACGGTGTCGTTGCTGTACCCATCCGTCCACTGCGAGATATCGTAGATGCCGCTCATGCCGATCGTGCGGCTAAAGAGATGGGGATGGCGCAGGGCGATGTTGACTGCGTGATAGGCGCCAAAGCTGGCTCCCAGGGTTATCAGAAACGGGTTGGGGTTCTTCTGCCAGGTCAGCGGCAAGACTTCGTTGAGTAGATAGTTCTCATACTCGACCTGTCGCCAGGCCCGCGCCCCCGGATGCTTCCAGCGAGCGTACCAGCTTTCTTCGTCCACGCTGTCGAGGCAGATCATCTGGAGCGAGCCGTTTTCCAACTGGTCGCCCACCGTGTTCATCATGCCCCGGTCTTCCCACTCGTAGTAGCGCCCTTTGGACGTGGGGAACACGACCGCCCGCGCCCCGCTGTGGCCAAAGATTAGCAGTTCCATATCCCGCCCCAATGACGGGCTGTACCAACGATGATATTCGCGATTCATACAGTCACAATTCCGCTTGAGTTCATCCGGCCATCTCACGTCGAGCGGCCAATGGGCGGTATTCTAACACAGAGTGAGCGGGACGCCGCAACGATGGCCCCGTTCGCCCGGGGCGCATCTTCCGGGCGATGCCGGGGTTGTAAAGGGCGATATGGGACACGCACAATCAGCCACCCGTCGTCGGGTTGTCGTCACCGGCATGGGCACCATCAACCCGCTTGGCCACAATGTCGCCGAAACGTGGGACGCCGTGCTGAACGGCCGAACTGGCATTGGCCCGATCACCCAGTTCGACAGCAGCGATCTGCCGGTCCACTTTGCCGGTGAGGTCAAAGATTACGATCCGGTGGCGCAGTTTGGTGGTAAGCAAGCGCGACGAATGGCCCGCGTGACTCAGCTGGCGCTGACGGCTGCGGCTGAAGCGATCACGCAGGCCCGTCTGGCCGAGATGCCCGACCACGACCGCAGCGGCGTGGTGGTCGGCAGCGCGATGGGCAACCTCGATCCAATACTCGACAGCCAGGCGACACTTCAGGAGCGCGGGGCCAATCGGGTCAGCCCCTTCTTCGTGCCCATGATGCTGGCCGACACACCGGGGGCGATGATCTCGATTGCCCACGGCCTGCGCGGGCCGGCGCTGTCGTTGGCAACTGCCTGCGCCACCGGCAATGATGCCATTGGCCAGGCGACCATGCTCATTCGCCAGGGCGCGACCGATGTGATGGTGGCGGGCGGGGCCGATGCGGCTATCCTGCCACTCGTCATGGCGGGCTTCGCCAATATGGGGGCACTTTCGACCTGCAACGACTCCCCGATGACCGCCTGCCGTCCATTTGACATGACCAGGGATGGATTTGTCATGAGCGAAGGGGCGGCAGTTCTCGTGCTTGAGGCGTATGACCACGCCGTCGCCCGAGGGGCAGTCATTCTGGGCGAGGTGGTTGGCTACGGAGCGTCGGCCGACGCCTTCCACATCTCTTCCCCGGCCGATAATGGCGAGGGTGCGGTGCGGGCCATTCGGACGGCGCTGGATGATGCGGGGCTTTCCCCGGCCGACATCGACTACATCAATGCTCACGGCACCGGCACGCCGCTCAACGATCGCAGCGAGACGGCCGCCATCAAGACGGTGTGGGGCGATCGGGCGTATGATGTGCCGGTCAGTTCCACCAAGTCGGGCCACGGCCATCTGCTGGGCGCGGCGGCCGCTCTCGAAGCGGTGGTCTGCTTGCAGGCGCTGGCGGCGGGTCTGCTCCCGGCAACGCTTAACTACCGTACGCCCGACCCGGACTGCGACCTCGACTATGTCCCCAACGCGGCACGCAAGGCCGATCTCAGCGTGGCCATGTCTAACAGCTTCGGCTTTGGCGGGCACAACGCGGCGCTGGTGCTGGCGCGGTCGTCCGGCTAACCGCCTCCCTGCGTCCTGCCCCCCTGATTGATGAGTGTGACGTTGTCCCGGCTTGTGAGACGGGCTGCCGCCCTATAGAATGGTGGCAGCCGTTATGTGACGGTCTTATCATCTGCCACGTCTTCACTGCATAAGGAGTGGGTGCCATGCGACTCGGAAAGGATTTACTCAACAAACCTGTGATCTCCATCGACGACGGCCGCCTGCTGGGCCGGGTTCAGGATCTCTATATCGACCCAGAAATGAATGGGGTGGTAGGTTTGTATCTCGGCTCTCAGGGCCTCATCAAACGTCGTGCCCAACTGATTGACCGGGAGAATATTCTGGTCTTTGGAGTGGACGCCATCCTGGCCCGAACGGCCGACATTGTCACCGACGATCATGAGTATCCGCCGGCCAAGCTCTGGCAGCGGCGCGAAGATATCACCGGACGCGAGGTCAACACCCCCGGCGGCACAAAGCTGGGTATCGCCGGTGATCTGGTGGTGGATGAGAACGGCACTATCACTGCGGTGGCGCTCTCCCGGACGTTTGTCGAAGGCCCACTGTCGGAAAAACGAGCCATCGACCGCCGCTTTATCCTCGACAGCGGCGACAAGGACATCCATATGACGGCCGATCTGGCGGCGATGGAGGCGGAGAACATTCCCGCGGAGAAAGTTGACCCGACAGCGGATGCTGCCGATGCGGCGCCCGCGGAGACCATCGAAGTGACTGTTGAGGATACGGCGGGCGACGATGACTCCGCAGCCGAGAGTGACAAATCGACCGGTTGATCGAGCGTCCGGTTACAGGATGATAAACTGTTCCCGTCCCGGCCCCACAGAGACAAAGTCGACCGACACGCCGGTCTGCCTGGCAATGAAGGCGACGTAGGCTCGCGCCGCGTCGGGCAGGTCGCCCGGCTGCCGCGCAGTCATGATGTCTTCATTCCAGCCGGGCAGCGTTTCGTAGATGGGCCGGCAGCGAGCCAGTAGATTCAGATCGCTCGGAAACGACTCCACCCGCTCGCCGTCCAGTTCATACGCCACACAGACCGGAATCTCCTCCAGCCCGCTGAGAATGTCCAGCTTGGTGACCACGAAGCTGGTCAGGCTGTTGACGCGGCGGGCGTGGCGCAATATGACCAGGTCGAGCCAGCCCACGCGGCGCGGCCGTCCGGTCGTCGTGCCATACTCGTCCCACGGCTTGTCGCCGGTGCCGCGCAGCCGATCGGCCTGCGGGCCGTCAAGCTCCGTTGGGAACGGTCCGCTGCCGACCCGCGTGGTGAACGCCTTGGCCACACCGATCACCTCACCGACCACCTTCGGCCCGACGCCCAGCCCGGTCAGCGCTCCGCCTGCTGTGGGGGAGGAGCTGGTCACGAACGGGTAGGTGCCGTGGTCGATATCGAGCAGCGTCCCCTGGGCCCCTTCGGCAAGCACCGTATCGCCCCGGTTGATTATCTCATCGACCAGCAGGCCGCTGTCGACCAGGTACGGGGCCAGTCGCTCGGCGTAGCCGGCGAAGTCGGCCTGCATGGTCGCTGTGTCGATCGGCTCGTGGCCGTATGCATCGACGATGGCCAGATTCTTGTCGGCCACGTGCGCTTCGATGGCGGTCGCCAACGCATCCGGGTCAGCGAACAGCTCGGCCCGCAGTCCGGTGCGCCGCGCCTTGTCAGTGTAGGCCGGGCCGATGCCGCGCAAGGTTGTGCCAATGGCCTCTTTGCCGCGCTGCTGTTCGTGCGCCTTGTCCAGCGCAATGTGGGCCGGGGTGATGAGATGGGCCTGGCCGCTCAGCTTCAGCCGCTCCGGCGACACATCGACCCCACGTGCAGCCAGCGCATCCATCTCCCGCAGCAAAACGGCCGGGTTGACGACCACGCCGCTGCCGATGAGGCACAGCACGCCCGGGTGAATGATGCCCGACGGGATGGTATGCAGCTTGAAGATGTCGTCGGCGATGGTAATGGTGTGGCCTGCGTTGTCCCCGCCGCTGTAGCGGGCGACGACGGCCGCCTGCGACGCCAGCCGGTCGGTGATGTGGCCCTTGCCTTCGTCCCCCCACTGGGCGCCGATGATGATGTTGAGTGGCATCTGGTTGCTCCCGGCCGCGCGGTTGAGTTTGAGGCACGCGCTGCGTCCCCGGCGACGGCCTTACGCTCCTATTATCACCCGGACGCACGGGCAGGCAACCGATAAGGCGCACATCGGCTCAGTAGCTGAAATGGATGGAAGTCGGGGCTAGTTGACGTTGACCAGCGTGCCCATCGGCGCCCAGTTGAACAACCAAGCCGCATCGTCGGGACTGGTGTTGACGCAGCCGTGACTCATCGGCGTACCGAAGTTCGTGTGCCAGAACGTGCCGTGGATGGCGTAATCCCCATGGAAGTACATGACATAGGGCACGTCGGGCAGGTAGTAGTCGTAGCCCAACAGATAGCCGTTCATCGTCTGCTTTTCGTACTTCAGATACGTCCGGAATTGGCCGACCACGGTAGGAAACTCCCAGGTGCCGCTGGAGATAAGCGTGTTGAAGACCGGCGTATCCCCTTCGTAGGCGGTCAACGTCTGGGTGGCGATGTCGACATTGATCCAGCGCTCCGCAGCGCCGACGCCGTAGGGTCGCGGCGACCCGGGCGGTGGCGGTTCCGGAGTGGGGGATGGTTCGGGTGTGGGCGACGGCGTGGCTGTTGGGGCCAGCGTCGGCGTTGGCTGCGGAGTAGGCGTCCAGGTGCCGCGCGGTTCCTGTCCTTCCACCACCTGCTTGGCAGGCAGTTCTGACTCGATAACGGCCGCAATCTGGTCCACGCCCGTCACGGCCGTTTCGTCGGACAGGGCGGCCGAAGCGGTCGGCTCGCCGCCGGCAGCGAATGCCGGTGTGGCCAGTGCGACTATCGCTTGCACCGGCTGATCGTTCACCGCAAGGGGCGCATCGGCCCGGGATGCGGCGTCGCTCGTTGCCTGGTCGGCGTCGCTCAGCTGGGCAGCCACGCCCTGCACCAGCGCGTTGCCGGCGGGATGGCGGGTAATGAGCAGCCCGCTGAGCACAAAGACAGCCAGCACCGCTGCCAGCAGGGCGCCCCGTGTTATGGCCGGTCGTGTCGCCGGGGTCGCCGGTCGGTTAATGGGGGCGGCAGGGTTGGCGGCGCGCACTCGCTCCGCCTGGGCCAGGAAAGTCCGTCGTTCGCGTGGCGTGGGGGCAATGCCGGCCAACATCAGCCACGGTCGGGGGTCGCCGCTGTCCTGGCGAGCGGCCGCCTCCAGCAGCACGCGGGCCTGGTCCGGGCGGTTGTTTTCAATCGCTTGCTGCGCTTCGCCAATGAGCCGGTCGGTGGAGGATCGTTTCATAATCTAGGTGACGCCTTCGGCTAGTTGCCCGCCGACGCCAGCGGACGGCCGCTGCGCGCCTGGGCAATGTAGCACAGCAATCCATCGGCAATGGCCCCGGCGACGACATCGGAGTTGGTCGTCAGCAGCTCGCGGTCCAGATCCATGAAGCCGGTCTCCAGAATGATGGCCGGGACGCCCGGGGCAAGCTTGCGGAAAGCGTGGTAGTCGGTCATATGCGGCGTGATGGTGTTGGCGTGGTAGGAAAGCTGCGTCGCCTGCCGGTAGGCGTCTTCGACACAGATCGACAGCGAGGCCGAATCCGTGATCGACGATCCGGCAATCTTGAAGCCGGTGGCCAAGTCGTTGATTGGGTCGCACGAGTCGGCATGAATGGAGATCAGGCCCGTGGACACATAGCCGTCGAGCCGCGGATCAAACTCATCCAGCAGATCGGTTGGCACATTGGCGACTTGCAGCGCAGCCACAACTTTCAGGGCAATTGTCTCGTTGACTTCAACCTCGGTCAGCCCGTCGGCGCACACTGCGCCGGAGTCGAAGCCACGGTGGCCAGAGATGATGCCGATTCGCACCGGGCCGGGACTCTGGGCCAGCCGCTGCTGGACGGGCTTGAGCGGCACGGGCTTGTAGAAGGAGGCAGAATGGGAAACCGACGCGCCCTCAGCGGCTACGACCTCAGCCACGCCGCTGGCCGGGCTGAAGTAGACAAAAACCGCAATCATCCCCGCTGCTCCAAAGAGGAGGAAGATGAGGATGGACAGATTGCGGCTGATGAACTGCCATAGAGGCGTGTCAGTTACACGCCATGAATCGTCATAAGGCGATTGCATTATGTCTATATTCTACCTTATGTTGTGTAAAATTGGAACACCCTTTCGAATATTTAACCCAAGGTGCAGATTCGCGTGGCTGCCCGGACGTCCCGCGCTGCTACTCGTCGTCGCCCGATGAGGCCGCCGGGATGAACGTCCGGAAGACGACCGGCGAGTAGATTAGATTGGCGTCGGTCAGCGCCGTTCCCTGACGGCCGCCCTGGGCAAAGATGCGTGCCTCGACCGGGGCCACGCCCGGCTGTGTCCAGCCCGCCATCTCGTCCGGCACGTTGAGCACCTGCCACGTCTCGCTGTTGGGGTCGAACAGCTCGCCGTGGACGGCCGCGCCAGATCCGCTGTCGGTCCCGCCAATGACGTAGAGTTTGTTCAGCAAGACGGCCGCCCCGGCTCCGGACCGCGCCGCGAGCAGCGGCGGGCACGCGCTCCAGACGTTCTCCGATGGCGCATAGATGGCGCAGCTCGTCTGGGGCGCCGTGCCGTCCGTGCCGCCGGCGACGACAATCTGGCCGGTCAACGCCGCCCCCGCCGCCAGCGCTCGCGGCTCCGGCAGAGGAGCCAGCGGCCGCCAGCTATCGGCTGCCGGGTCATAGACATAGACAGTGTCGACCACACCGCCATCCCCCTGGCCGCCGATCACATAGAGGAAGCCGCCATCGGCTACGGCCAGCGCCCCGGCCAGCGGCTGGGGCAGGGCCGCCACGCGACGCCACGCATCTTGAGACGGGCTGTATACTTCGACGGTGCTGCTCGGTTCGCCGTTGGCCAGACGGCCGCCGGGCACATACAGCTCGCCAAACAACTCGGCCGCCATCGCGTCTGTGACGGCCGTCGGCTTGTTAGCGCGCGCCGCCCACTCGCCCGTCGATGTGTCGAACACCCAGGTGTCGTCGCTGATGCCGTCTGCCGTTTCGCCGCCGAACTGGTAGATGTTGAGACCGGCGGCGGCTGTAGCCTGGCCGACGCGCGGTTCCGGGAGCGGCCGGCTGGTCAGCCAGCGCGTATCGCCTATTGGCTGCGGCTCGAACGGTTCGCTGGCGACAAGAGGCTGGTTGTTGTTCTGCCACTGCACCGCCAGCACGACCGCGCCCAGCAAGATGATTAGCCCCAGCACGCCCCATAACAGGTTGCGCCAGCGCGGGGGGTGTTGTGTGACGGGCGCCGGCGAGTCGGTCGGTTCCACGGCGGCGGTCATCGCGGGGGGCAGGGTCGGGTCAGCCGGCTCGACGGGCACGGCCGCTGCCTGCGGCAGCGCGGCAGCACCCGCCGCCTCGCCGGGCACGGAGAGCACACCCTGTTCCATGGCCACGGTGATCGCCTCAGTGCGCGACGACACGCCCAGCTTGGCGAAGATGTTGCGCAGATGGGTCTTAACCGTGTAGGGGCTGATCGACAGCTCCTCGGCGATCTCTTTATTGGATGCGCCACGAGGCAGCAGGCCCAACACCTCCATCTCGCGGTCGCTCAGCGCTTCTCCCAGTTCTGGCATGGCGCGCGGCTACCCTCCCGGTCCTGTTTCCGTGATCGGCACCGTATCGGACAGGTTGAAGGAGCCGGTAATGGGCACGGTGTCGGTCAGCGGCACGGGCGTGGCCAGGGCGCAGTTTTCCTGCGCCTGGCGCAGCTTCTCGGCCACGGTTGGGTTTGGGTTGGCGCTGTTCGCTTCGCGGTAAAGCGGTTCGGCCGGGCAGTACTCTCCGGCGAACGCGAACTGGTCACCCCAGTTGACGAGGATCTGGTTGAGCTGCTGGCAGGCGTTCTGGAAGAACGGGGCGGACGCGCACAGGTCGCGGAAGTAGAAGCTGGCGATCTCCCAGTTCACGCCGTAGTACGCTGCGCCGTCGAGATACAGCTCGGACCAGTAACGATAATCGAGTGCTTCCTGGGGCAGATTACCCAGGTTCTCGGCCTGGGAGAGATAGTTGAGGCCAAGCTCCACTTTGTCCGTCTGCATGGCCGCCAGCCCCAGCGCCAGATAGCTGTCGTACAGCATCTGGTCAGTCTCCAGGCGCTCGAAGCTGGGGAACTGCTGTTGGAAAGAGACGATGGCAGGCAGCGTGTCTTCGTACGCCTCGCGCGCCATCTCGCGACGAAGCTCCTGCAGCCGGGTCAGGGCTTCGGTCTCGTCCGGCCCGGCATCAGCCGCCTCGGTGGGGGCGCTGGTAGCCGGCTGGGCGGTGGCGGTTGCGGCGGCGGCCGTCGCCGAGGCCGCGGCGGTCCGGGCGTTGTCGATCTCGGCCCGCAGCGTCAGCGCGTCCGGATGGTCCGGCTGCTGGCCCAGCACCCAGTCGAGGCGTCGTACGGCCAGATCGAAGCTTCCGGCGGCCAGATCGCCCTGGGCCATCGTTACCTGCTGCTCAATCGCTTCTGTTGTCTGGGTGCGAACGATCTCGGCTTGTTGGGCACGCCCGCTTTCCCAGGCGAAGTAGGCGACCACCAGATAGGTGGCGGCGACCACAGAGACGATGACCATCAGCAACCCGGCAGCGCGCACCAGCAGCCTTCTGGGCCGGGTGCCGTTCTCGCCGGTTGGGTCCGCCACTGGAGGCGGGGTCGAATTGCTCATGGTTGCCTGATAGCCTGGCGGCCGTCCTACTCCTGTTGTCCGTTCTGCATCATCTGGCGGTAAACGCTGACCGTCTCGGCCGCGACCTGGTCCTGGGTGTAATGGGCCAGAACACGCTCCCGGCCGCGCACTGCCAGGTCCCGCCGCAGCGCCTCATCCTGCATCAATTGTAACAAGGCGTCACGCAGGGCGCCTGCGTCCCCTTCCGGCACAATCAGGCCGGCGTCGCCGATGACATGGGGTATCTCGCCACAGTCAGAGCCGATGACCGGCACGCCGCATGCCATCGCCTCAATGAGCACCCGGCCGAACTGTTCCTTCCAGTTGGGCAGCGTGCGTGATGTCAGCACCAGCACATTCATCTCCCGCAAGTAGCCAGGCATCTGCTCGGAGATAATGCCACTGTCGAAGTGGACCCGCGCCTGGATGCCCAGGTCGAACGCCTGCTGCCGCAGAGCGGCGCGGGCCGGGCCGTCGCCGGCCACATGCATCCGCCACACACCCGGCAGCTGGGCGGCCGCATCCAGCACCAGATCGACCCCTTTCTCCGGCACCAGCCGCCGGTTGGCTGAGCCGATGACGAACGAGCGCCCTTCGTCGGGAGCGGCCGCCGGGGAGAACAGCTCCGGGTCGACGCCGAACTGCGGGATGACCCGGTGCGCCCCACCATACCCTTTATGGCGACAGACCGTCACGGCGTCTTCGTTGCCCATGATGGCGTAATCGGTGCCTGCATAAACCTGCTGCTCCAGCCACCGGAACGGCGGCGGATAGGTTCGCTCAATGTTCTGCCATGTAAAGAAAACCGACCTGGCCCCCGCTCGCTTCGCCTCGCGCTGGGCGAGCCAGGTGGCCACGTTGTACGGCTCCTCATCAATATGAACGATGTCGGGCCGGATTTCAAGCAGCCGATCGGCAAGCGTGGGGAAGTAGTAGAAGTGGTAGTTGCCATTGAAGCGGATCGGGTCGACGAGGAGGGAGTAGCCCTCGACGTGTCGTCGTTCCAGCGTGACACGGCCGTCGGCATCGTCCCAGCTGGGCGGCACAATGGCGGTCAGCTCCACGTCATCGTGGCGGGCGATACCCTCCAGCTTGGTCTGGTAGGCGCTGGAAAGCAAAGCCTTGGATAGCATCAATACGCGCATAATGGGTCGTGTCAAAGTCACTCTGTATGCTCAGGTTCCCCCGATGGAACAGCGTGGATTGCGGTCACTTGTGAAAGTTGACGCAACAGCCTATTTTGCTATACTGCCCCTGCTTTGGCAACCTTGCACAAGGGGTCCTCTCATCTAGCCACCGGCCCATCCTTCTGGCGTTCACCAACGCGTCGGGGGTGGGCTTTCTTGCTTGTGGCGCTGCTGCTGGCGGCGTTGCTGCGCCTGGCCAACATCGGCGACTGGCCTCCGGGCCTTTACCGGGACGAAGCCGCCAACGGCCTCGACGCGCTGGGCATCCTGCAGGGCAACCTGTCCCTCTTCTTCACCGCCAACAACGGCCGCGAGCCGATCTATATCTATCTGGTGGCGCTGGCTGTGGCTGTGCTTGGCCGTTCGGCGCTGGCAGTGCGCCTGCCCGCCGCGCTAACCGGCATCGTCACCACCGTCCCGACCTATTTGCTGGGCAAGTCGTGGTTTGGTCCGACCGTCGGTGTTCTGTCGGCGTTCATCTGGGCCACTACCTTCTGGCCCGTCCACCTCAGCCGCATTGGCCTGCGGGCCATCGTTCTGGCTCCGCTGCTGGCCACGGCGCTCTGGCTGGGTACCCGCGCCTACCGCTCCGGCGAAAGTCGCTGGTGGCTGGCCGCCGGCCTGGTCTACGGCCTGAGCTTTTACAGCTATCTGGCGGTGCGCTTCACGCCGGTCTTTCTGCTGGCTGTCGCCCTCTATCTACTGCTGACTGGTCGCAAGGAACGGTTGTGGGCGGGCGGCCGTTCGCTCTGGTTTGTGGCGGGGGCGGCGCTGGTCGCAGCGCCATTGGGCTTGCTCGCGCTGGGGGATCCGGCGGTGCTGCTGGGCCGCACAGGGCAGGTGTCGGTGTTCAGCCCGGCGGTTAATGGCGGCGACCTCTTCGGCACGCTGGCCCGACAAACAGCCGATGCGCTGGGCCTGTTCATCTGGCGCGGCGATCCGATCTTGCGCCACAACGCTGTCTTCGACTACAACGCTGCAGCGCTGGCCGGGCGGCCTGTGTTCGATCTCTTCATGGCTGGCCCGTTTCTGGTGGGCGTGGGGTGGTGCGTCTGGCAGTGGCGGCGACCGGCGGCGGCGACACTGCTGCTCTGGCAGCTGACCATGCTCGGCCCGACAATTCTGGCCGCCGACACCCCCCACTTTCTGCGCGCGGCTGGTCTGCTCCCCGGTGTGGTGCTCCTGCCCGCCATCGGCCTGGACCTGCTCTGGCGCTGGGAACGGCTGCCGGTCTGGCTGCGGCGGGCGGGCGTCGTCGTGCTGCTGGCCGGCAGTCTGGTGACGACGATCCGCACCTACACCGACTATGGGCAGCAACCGGACGTGGGCTACCTGTTCGAAGACGCCGCCGCCCAACTGGCCACCACCGCCGCCGCCGCGCCGGATGAGACGGCCGTCAGCATGGACCAGCGCTATTGGGAAGGGTGGCCCTCGGTGCCGTTTCTGGCCGGTGAGCAAGACGTCATGCTGTTCTCACCCGATGACACGCTCCCGCCCGCTGTTGGCTCGGCCCTCGCCTTCGTCTGGCCCTACGATGACCTGGGCACTGTCGCCACCCTGCCCACACCGCCAGGCGTGCTGAGACCGACCACCGGCCCGCTGGCTCGCGGCGATCTGGAACCGGCACCATATTCACTCTACACAGAATACGCCTTCACCCCCGGAAAACCAGAAAGCAATCGCGCCGACAACTTCGCCAATCTGTACCTGTTGAGCAGCACAACCGTCGAAGGAACAACCGACGGCGAGCTGGTCGTGACCTTGCAGTGGGAGCAGCCGGGTTCGGCCCCACCCGCCGCCGAACGCCCAACCACGCTGCCCAACGCCTTTGTCCACCTGATCGGGCCGGACGGTGCGGTAATCGCACAGCATGATGCGCCGCTGGCCGGTGGGTTGTGGCCGGCGGCGTGGTGGGAGCCGGACCTCTTTGTCACCGACGTCCACACCCTCAGCCTCTCCCGGCCGCTCGACTCGACCGGCCAGCGCCTCGTCGTCGGGTTATATTGGCCGGAAAGTAGCGAACGACTCCCTTTGCTGGACAGCCGCTATAATACGGTCGATGACCAGACGACGATTTGGCCCCCGGGCAGCCCCTGAGCCGCGACACGGTGCGAAGGCGCGCCCATGATCTGGCTGATGAGCTTGCTCTTGGCGGCCGTCTTGCACCTGCCCATGCAGCAGGATGACCCCACGCCCCCGCCGCCGGTCCCGGTCTGGGTCTCGCCCACGCCGGACGCGGACGGGGTGATCAGCGTCATCGTCCAGCCGGAGGAGTCGCTGTGGGCCATTGCGGCGCGGGCGGGCCTGTCGCTGCCGGAGCTGCTGGCGCTAAACGGATTGAGCGAGTCCGACATCATCCGGCCCGGCGACAGCATCATCATCGGTCGGGTGGAGGCGCAGCCGACGGCCGTACCGCTGGAGGAGCTTCAGCCGACAGCCACACGCCCGCCGCCCACGCCCCGGCCAACCCGACGACCGCCGCAGGCTACCATCTGCCTCAGCGCCTTTGCAGACCTGAACCGGAACGGCGTCCAGGACAGCGGGGAACCGCTGCGGCCCGGCGTGGCCTTCAGCGTCTACAACAGCGAGGCGGTGGTGGCCAACTACATCACCGACGGTGTCAGCGAACCGCACTGCCTGCTGCCCCTGCCGCCCGGCTCCTACCGGGTGACGCGATCAGTGATGCCGGACGAAGTGCTGACGACCGACGGTGATTGGGCGCTCCAGTTGGGCGACGCGAACACGCTGCGCCAGGCGTTCGGCAGTTATACTTCAGCTGAGTTGACCGCGGCTGATTCGGGGGCTGTCGACTCGGCTGATGTTGATGCGGCGGGCATCGCTGCGACCGGTGTCGCCTCGGCAACCACGCCCACCGGACCGGACGCGACTCGGGCTGCCGTGGTGGCCGGGGCAGACGCCGAAGCGGCCGACCAGAGCGGCAGCGAATCGAACAATAGCGAGGTGGTGGGCGCAGTCGCTCCCGAAGCCGGCCCCGGCTTCAACTGGCAGCTGGTCGGGGTGATTGTTCTGTTTGGCGGGGGCTTGCTCCTGTTGCTGGCTGTGCTACTCTTGCTGGCGAGGCAAGCGCGGCAGAAGACGGGCAACGGGTCCGGCCCGCCCTCGTAGCGACCGGGCTGCGCCTGGATCCCGCACTGATTGATAAGGAAGATATTTCGAGTGCAGAGCATGGAAAAACGCCGACTGTCCGCTTTCCTGTTCACGTTCATGACCTTGTGGCTCGGTCTGACGGCCGTCACTCTGGCTGCGCCTGTCCAGCAGGGCGGCATCCCTACCGAAGAGGCCGCGGCGACCTTTGCGCCGCAGCCGGTGGAAACGACGACCCCTGTCACGATCGGCAACAGCACCATCTGCGTCAACGCCTTTCTGGATGAGAACGGCAACGGCGTCCACGACGCCACCGAAGGATTTATCAGCGGTGTTACCCTGACGGTGGCCCAGAACAACGCGATCATCGGGCAGGGCGTTTCCACCGGCACCGCTACGCCGATCTGCTTTGCGGGCCTGCTGCCCGGTACCTATCAGGTGGCCCAGAGCGTGCCGCCAACGCTGGAGATGACGACCCAGGCCAACGCCACCATCCAGGTCGGCCCCGATCAGACCGTGGGGCTGGAGTTCGGCAGCCGCCTGCGGGCCGTCGACACGCCTGTGCCGCCGGCTGTGCCCACTGAGGATCTGACACCGCCGACCGCCACACCGCCGCCGCCCGTCCCGCCTGAGGGTGGTGGGGAGACAGCGGACAGCAGCCGGATCGACCCGCTGGTCGTCATTGGCCTGACCGCTATCGCCATCGGCCTTATCTTGCTGGGTGTGCTCATCTACGTCTTACTCCGTCGCTAGTAGCATCGTTTTGCTTAGAACCTATCCGTAAAATGCTAAATTGAACAAGACATGGGCACAGGCGAAGTGAACAAAGGCCAGCCAGTTTTCAGCTTTCTTGCACCAGCGGATGCGGATGCTGCGACGTTTGGCCAACCAGCCCAGCGTGCGTTCCACCACCCAGCGACGGGCCGGGTAGCGCAACTCACCGGGGATGGGACATGCTTCCGCTTCAGGTTCATTCCGTCTTCGTCGATGCTTGATGTGCGCCACATATTGTTCCTGTTCAACCACCTGATGGACATCGTCGTAATCATAACCGCGGTCAGCACACAGATGTTGTTCGACTTCTTCCGGGTCGGGTCGCTCGACCACAATCGACAGGATGAGGTCATCGGCCGACCATTTGTCGTGTTCGTTGGCGGCGGTCAGGTGAACCGCCAACGGCGCGCCTTGTTGGTCGACCAACAGGTGGATCTTGCCGCCTCGCTTCCCACGATCCGTCGGGTTTCGCCCGGTTTCCTCGCCGCCCAGCGGGGCGGGGCACGACTTGCTGTCTATCGATTGCCACGCCCACCCTATGCCTTTCCGTTCGGCATAGAACAAGACCATTTCTTTGAGAATCGCTGCAAAGACACCCTCTCTTCGCCAGGTTTGGAACCGGTCATGCAGGACACTACTGCACACACCGAACCAGTCCCGATGCACGGCTTTCCACTGACAGCCGGTCCACATCACATACCAGATGCCGTTCAACACGGCGCGACTGTCAGCTGCCGGACGGCCCCGTCCACCACAACGACCGCCCTCCGGAATCAGGTCCTTAACTCTTGCCCACAACTCATCGGGCACTTTGAAATAGTCAATATTCTTTGGTCTTGTGCTACTATTATCGGCCAAGGCGTATCCTCGTTGAAGGTGGTTTTTGTCGATCTCCTTTCTAACGAGGTACGCCTTTTTCGTCAATCTGTACTATTTTTCGGATAGGTTCTTAGCTAATCAAAAGGAATCATTCACCTATGGGTATCTGGATTCGCCGTATCTTGCTGGGTCTGCTGGGACTCCTCATCGCCATCGTTCTGCTTGCCGTCGGCTCGGTTGTGTTCGACAGTCTGTTGGGCGACGACACCGCCGACTTCACCAACATCACCTATACCAACGCCGAGGGCGAGGAGCTGCTCGGCTACCTGGCTCAGCCGGAAGGACCCGGCCCGCACCCCGCCGTGCTGATGATCCACGAATGGTGGGGGCTGAACGAGGGACTGACCGTCATGGCCGACGCGCTGGCTGAGGAAGGGTACGTGGTGCTGGCGCCCGACGCCTACCGCGGCGAGGTGACCGATCTCATCCCCCGAGCGCTCTTTCTGCGCCTGACCATCCCGGAGGACCAGGTCCACAGCGACCTTGACACGGCTCTGGGCTACCTCCGCTCGCTGGACAACGTGGACGCGGAGAGCGTGGCGACGATGGGCTTCTGCTTCGGCGGTGGCCATTCGCTCCAGCTGGGTCTGCGCGAGTCGGAGAATCTGGCGCTGACCATCATCTACTATGGTGACGTCATCACCGACGCCGGCCTGCTGCGGCCGCTGCAGGAAGCGTCTCCTGTGCTGGGCGTCTTTGCGGAAGAGGACCAGCAAATCTTTGTCGACGATGTGCTGGAGTTTGAGGCCGCGCTCAACAGCCTGGGAATCCCCAACGAGGTCACAATCTACCCGGATGTTGGCCACGCCTTCATCAACGAAGACAACTTCAACCAGCCCGGTGTCGCGCAGGATGCGTGGCAGCAGGCGGTTGACTTCCTGGCCGAGAATCTGCAAGGCCAACCGGCAGGTGAGTAAGCCGTAACCCGGCCCGATCAGACAGGAGACAATACATGACCGCTCATGAACTCGCCGGACAACCGGCTCCCAATGACCTGCTGATCAACGTGCCCCGTCTGGTGGCGGCGTACTATACGCTCAAGCCGGATCCGTCGGAGCCGGGCCAGCAGGTCTCGTTTGGCACGTCTGGCCATCGCGGGTCGTCGCTGGACACCCGCTTCAACGAGGATCACATCCTGGCGATGGCCCAGGCGATCTGCGAGCTGCGCATTCAGCGCGGCATCGACGGGCCGCTCTTTCTGGGGATGGATACCCACGCCCTCTCGGAACCGGCCCTGCTGACGGCCGTCCAGGTCTTCGCTGCCAACGGTGTCACGGTCCATATTCAGGGTGGGCCGGATGGCCCCGGTTACACGCCCACGCCGGTCATCTCCCACGCCATTCTTTCCCACAACCGGCGCGGTCAGGGTGGAACGGCCGACGGTGTGGTCATTACGCCGTCCCACAACCCGCCTCGTGATGGCGGCTTCAAGTACAATCCGCCTGAAGGGGGCCCCGCCGGAACGGACACCACCGGCCTCATCCAGGACCGGGCCAACGAGATTTTGCGCGACGGTCTGCGGGCGGCCAGGCGACTGCCGCTGCCCGCTGCCCTGGCCGCGCCAACCACCGTGGCCTACGATTACGTGGCCCCCTATGTTGACGACCTGGAACAGGTGATCGACATGGCCGCCATTCGGGAGGCCGGGCTGCGGATCGGCGTCGATACGCTGGGCGGGGCGGGACTGGCCTACTGGATACCCATTGCCGAGCGGTACGGGCTGGACATCACCACAGTCAATGCCGCCGCCGACCCGACCTTTTCCTTTATGACCGTCGACTGGGACGGCAAGATCCGCATGGACTGCTCTTCCCCTGATGCGATGGCCGGGCTAATTGCGCTGAAAGATGAGTTCGACATCGCCTTCGGCAATGACCCGGATTACGATCGTCACGGCATTGTTACCCCCACCCACGGACTGCTCAGCCCCAACGCCTATCTGGCGACGGCCGTCTGGTACCTGTTCCAGAATCGGCCAGGCTGGCCCGGAGGCGCGGCCGTGGGCAAGACGCTCGTCTCCAGCTCGATGATCGACCGGGTGACGGCCGATCTGGGCCGCGACCTGGCCGAAGTGCCGGTTGGCTTCAAATGGTTTGTCGACGGACTGCTCGACGGGTCGATGGGCTTCGGCGGCGAGGAGAGCGCCGGGGCGTCGTTCCTGCGGCAGGACGGCACGGTCTGGACGACTGACAAGGACGGCTTCATCATGGACCTGCTGGCGGCAGAGATGACGGCCCGCATCGGCCAGAATCCCGGCCAACTCTACGACCGCCTGACCGCCCGGTTCGGCACGCCCTACTACGAGCGTATCGACGCCCCGGCCAGCCCGGCCCAGCGCGAGGCGCTGAAGAATCTGTCGCCGGATCAGGTCAGCGCCGACACGCTGGCCGGTGAGCCGATTGCAGCCACGCTGACCACCGCGCCATCGAATGACGCGCCGATCGGCGGGCTGAAGGTGGTCACCGAAAATGGCTGGTTTGCCGCGCGGCCGTCGGGCACGGAAGCGATCTACAAGATCTACGCCGAGAGCTTCATCAGCCCGGACCATCTGGCCCAAATTCAGACAGAAGCGCAGTCGATTGTGGCGGCAGCGTTTGCGGCGGCGGGCGTTGCAGAGTAGCGCGAAGAGCCGGCAGCAGCAGAGCCGGCGCGGTCGATCACCTGCTGCTCATGTCGCCCGCGTAATTGTTGCCTGCAACGCCGCCTGACAGTAACATATCCGCTTACCCGTTTCTATCTCAGTGCGAGGTGAATAAGAAACCCTATGCCGGCATCCATTAAATCTCTGCCGCCGGAAAAACTGCGTCTGGTCTCGGACCCGGACAGCTTTTCCTTTGAGACAACAGCCGATCTCGAGCCGAACGAAGCGTTCATTGGCCAGCCCCGGGCGGCTAAGGCGCTGGAGTTTGGTATGGGCGTCAAGAAGAGCGGCTACAACATTTTTGCCAGCGGCCCCACGGGTACCGGGCGGAGTTTGACGATCTGCAACTTTGTCCGCTCCCGCTGCCAGGGCGATCCTGTGCCCGACGACTGGGTCTACGTCTTTAACTTTGAGGCCGCCTATCGCCCTCAGCCGATTGCACTGCCGCCCGGCCAGGGCAAGGCGCTGCAGGAAGCGATGAAGACGGTGGTGACCACGCTCAAGACAAGCGTTCCCGCCGTCATCGACAGCTATACCTACCGCGACGCTGCCCGCCTCATGGACACTGAGCTGGACAAGGCCCGGCTGGCGTTGCTGGGGCCGCTGCAGCGCCGCGCTACCGAACAGGGCTTTCGTCTCGACGAAACCGCCTCCGGGCCGGTGGTGGAGTCGATCGACGTTGAAGCGTACGACCAGATGTCGCCGGACGAACAACTGGCCCGGCGCGAACTGCAGCTGGCCCTCCACAACGACCTTGAAGCGCTGCTGCGCCAGATGCGGCGGCAGGACCGCGAGGCGTACGAACGTCGCAAGGAGATGGACCGTGAGACGATGAGCGTCACGCTCGACGAAGCGTTCCTCCCGGCCGAAACGGAGTTCGCCGAGTACGAGCGCGTTCTGACCTACCTGACCGCGGCCAAGAAGGATCTGCTGGAGAATATCATCGGCGCGACCACAGCCATCGAAGAAAAAGGGTTGGAAGAGGTAGTTGATCTGCAGCGATACGAGGTCAACCTGTTTGTTGATAACAGCGAGACGGAAGGCGCGCCGGTCAAGGTGCAGAAAAGCGCCACGCTGGAAAATCTGTTTGGGCGGTTGGAGTATGATGCCCAGGGCAATGTAATGGCCACCCATTTCACCCGCCTCAAGCCCGGCGATCTGCATACTGCCAATGGGGGCTACCTGATCCTGAACGGTCTGGAGCTGATGCGGAATCGCGACACGCTCGACGCGCTGACCCAGACGCTGCGAAGCGAAGAGATCGAGATGCGGCCGCCGCGGTCGGACAGCTCGTCGATGAGCAACACGCTCTGGCCGGAGCCGATCCCGCTGAACCTGAAGATCATCCTGGTCGGCAGCGACCATCTCTACTACTCGCTGACCCATGATGAGGAGTTCGAGAAGCTGTTCAAAGTACGGGCCGACTTCAGCGATTACATGCCGCGGGACGAGACGCACGAGCTGGACTACGCTCGGTTCGTGGCCGGGCGGTGCAGCGAAGACGGCCTGCGCCCGTTCGACCGGACGGCCGTGGCCCAGATCATCGAGCACGGCGCACGCATGGCGGAAAGCCAGACCAAACTGAGCGCCCACTTCGGCACGATCGCCGACCTGATTCGGGAGGCCGACTACTGGGCCGGGTGCAGCGGCCACAGCACCGTGATCGGCAGCGATGTGCAGCGCGCAATTAATGAACGTTTCGACCGGCAAGGCTACTATGCCGAGCGGAACCAGGAGCGTATGGTTGAGGGCACCGTCTTCATCGCCACGACCGGCGAAGTTGTGGGCCAGATCAACGGCCTCAGCGTCATGGGGGATGGTGAGTACAGCTATGGGGGACCAGACCGGATTACGGCCCGCACCTACATTGGCGAGAGCGGGGTCATCCACATTGAGCGCGAGGTCGATATGGACGGCCCGATTCACAGCAAGGGTGTGCTGACGTTGAACGGCTATCTGGGCGGCACCTACGCCCAGCACCAGCCGCTTTCGCTGAGTGCCAGCCTGACCTTCGAGCAAAGCTACGGCGGCGTGGATGGGGACAGCGCGTCCTCTACGGAGCTGTACGCTATCCTCTCCAGCCTGAGCCAGATTCCCGTCCGGCAGGGCATTGCCGTCACCGGCTCGGTCAACCAGCACGGCGAGATTCAGCCTATCGGCGGCGTCAACGAAAAGATCGAAGGGTACTTCAAGCTATGCAGCGCGCGCGGACTGACAGGCGATCAGGGCGTCATCATCCCTGCCCACAACGCCACCGACCTGATGTTGTCCGATACGATCATCAACGCGGTTGCTGACGGACAGTTCCACATCTGGGCCATCGACCACGTTGATCAGGGCATTGAGCTGCTGACCGGCGTGCCCGCCGGCGCACCCGACGCCGGTGGGGAATTTCCCGAAGGTACAGTCCACTACGCCGTCAAGAGTCGGTTGTATGAACTGGCTATGGAACTGAAAGGGTTTGGTGACCAACGGGACGACGACGAGGACGAAGAAGATTAAAGTGCGCCGTTCTCCAGAAAGTGGGCGACCCGCAGGATAGCGACGACGCTCTTGCCGTCTTCCAGCCGCCCATCGAGCGCCGTGGGGACAAGGTCGGCCAGCAGGTGAGCCTCCAGGCGGATCGATTCGTCTTCGTCGGCGGGCAGAGGGTCAGGATAAAGCCCGGTCGCCAGAAAGAGCGCCATGCGCTCATCTGTCAGGCCGGGGGCAGGCCAGATCTCGCCCAGCGACACCAGCGACTCCGCCGCCAGCCCTGTCTCCTCTCGCAGTTCGCGCTGGGCGCAGGTTATCCACGCTTCGCCCGGTTCACGAGTCCCCGCCGGAATCTCCAGAATCTCCCGGTCGAGTGCCAACCGGTATTGGCGCAGCATAACGATCTCATATCCCTGGGCCAGCGGGCGCAAGGGGACGATGCCGACGGAGCCGGGATGCTCGACGATCGCCCGGTCCACCAGACGGCCGTCCGGCAGCGGCACCCGATCGACGCGCACGCGCCATTTGTCGTCCCAGACGATACGGGAGCCGGTTGAGGTCATGCGGTCAGGAACCTGCGTCCTCTACTGCGGCGGAATGCGAATGACCTGACCCGGATAGATGAGGGTCATGTTGGGGATGCCGTTATAGGCGGCCAGTTCGGCCGCTGTAAAGCCAAAGCGCAAGCCGATGCGGAACAGGTTGTCGCCCGGCTGGACCACGTAGGTCTGCTCCTGGCCCGGCACGGCCGTCGGCTGGACGGTCGTGCCCGGTGCAGGGATGGTCAGCACCTGACCCAGCGTCAGGTTGTTCGGGTCAGCGATTGTGTTGGCGATCTGAATCTCTGCCTCCGGCACGCCGTAGATCTGGGAGATGCTGAACAGCGTCTCGCCCGACTGGACGGTGTGGGTGGTAGGCAGCGTGACGCCGCCCTGGGGCACGGCGGTTGCCTGGCCGGCGCCCGGATCGGTCGGCGGTTGGACGACATCGGGCAGCGGCGTGGCGGTGGGAATCTCGCCCAACGGCGTGGGCGACATTTGCGGCAAGACAAGGTCGCCCGGCTGCGTGGGCAGCGGCGCCAGACCAACTGGTGTGGCCGTGGCCGCCTCAAAATCTTCGCTGCCCGGCGCGGGCCGCACACAGGCAGACAGTACGAAAGCCATCATGATGATCGCTGCCGCCACTATCAGTGACCGATTTGATTGCTTCACGGCATCCTCCTGGAGCGTTGCCCCGCAGAATAAGTCAGGATTTATCGCGTATGGAAACGGGTAAACCGTTTAACATAACGCGAATTAGCAGCAGTCTAGCATAGGACCCGGCGTCGGGCAAGTGGCCAAATGGGACCAGGCCATCAGACGGCCGCGCAGGCTGCCGCTGATGAGGCCCGCTGGCGAAAAAGACGCTGATCAACCTACCATTCGCCGCCGCGTTATCGCCAGAGTGCGGGATGATCGTATAATTCTGCCACATGGGGTGGCACAAGACAGCATGCACCGGAGCACCGTAGTGCGCGGCGCGGCCAGCCAGGAGGCGATGCGGCGCAAACACATTGGGATCAATGCCCATCTGTTGGCCAGTGGGCCCGGCTACCGTCGGGCCGGCATTCACCATTACATCTATCAGGTGCTGGCCCATCTGCCGCAGCCTGACAACGGACCGTTTTACCATGTCTACACAGGCCAAACGGCCGATTGGCCGCCGCGAGCGGATATGGTGGTCGCCGGCAGTCGCTGGCCGACCGGCAATCGCGGTGTGCGAATCTTGTGGGAACAGTCGGCCTGGCCTTGGCAGGCGCAGCGGGACAATCTGGATCTCATGCACAGCATGGCCTTTGTGACGCCCCCGGTGGTTGTTTGCCCAATGATTGTGACGATTTACGATTTGAGTTTCATTCACTTCCCGGACAGCTTTCCGGGCCGCCAACGGCGTTATCTGGATGCCCAGACGCGGCGCTCGGCGCGGCTGGCGCGGCGGTTGGTGGCCATCTCTGAGGCGGGTCGCCAGGACATCCACGCCCAGTTCAGCGTGCCGCTGGAGCGCATCGACGTGGTGCGGCCCGGCGTCGACGGCCGCTACCAGCGGCTGCCATCGGAGGCCGTCGCCCGCTTTCGCCACGAGCAGCAGCTTCCGAAGCGGTTCATCCTCCATGTCGGCACGCTGCAGCCGCGCAAGAACATCCCGCTGCTGATCAACGCTTTGGCCCACGTCGAAGACCCGACCCTCCATCTCATGCTTATCGGCGGCAAAGGCTGGCTCTACGATTCAATTGAGGCTGAGATCGTCACCCTGGGCCTGCAGGAGCGCGTTCACTTCGCCGGATATGTCGACGACGCCGATCTGCCGCTCTGGTACAACGCCGCGGAGGCGGTCGTTGTGCCGTCGCTCTACGAGGGGTTTGGACTGCCGGTCATCGAGGCGCTGGCCTGCGCCACGCCGGTGTTGGCCGCGGATCGGTCGTCGCTGCCCGAAGCGGGTGGGGCGGCCGCCCTCTATTTCGACCCCCACGACCCAACCGCGCTGGCCCAGCAGATTGACGGTCTGCTGGCTGACCCGCAGTTGGCGGCCCGGCTGAGTGCCGCTGGGCCGGCTCAGGCCGCTCGCTTCTCCTGGGAGCAAGCCGGACTCGACCAGGCAGCTGCCTACCAACGGGCCCTCGCCACGCCACCCGCCGGCTAAGCTCATGAAGAACCGCACGATTACCCGGCTGACGATCATCAGCGACCTGGTGCTTATTAACCTGGCCTTCGCCATGGCCTACGTCGTGCGTTACGAGTGGGAATGGCTGCGGCCGGTGACGTTCTACGAGCCGTACAGCGACTACCTGGGCCAACAGATTGTGTTAACCGTGCTGCTGGGCATTACGTTCTGGACGACCGGGGTCTGGCGGCGGCGGCGGGGCGAATCGTGGCTGGAGGAAGTCGCCCGTATAGCCACGGCGACGGCGGCGGGCATTACGCTCATGATGGCGGTGACCTTCTTCTTCCAGCCCGCGCCATTCTCCCGGCTTCTGCTGTTTTGGGCGCTGCTGTTCATCGTTTTGTTCATCGCCGTGGCCCGGCTGGTCCGGCGCGGCATCCTCAATGTCCTCTACCATCGCGGCATTGGCGTCGACCGCGTGCTGGTGGTCGGCTCCGGCGAGACCGCCCGCAGCATCATTCGCACCCTGATGGCCCGGCCCGATCTCGGCTTCTCTGCCATCGGCTATCTGGACGACGGAACCGGGCAGAACGACATTGGACTCGGTCGCATTCCCCATCTGGGCTCCCTTGCCGATCTCGATCGCGTCTTGCCCGAACAGCAGCCAGTTCGCTCGGTCTTCGTCGCCCTGCCGGGTGGCATGCACCGCGAAATCCTCAACGTCATGCAGACGTGTCAGCAGCATGAGGTGGGCGTTCGCGTTGTGCCTGACCTGCTCCAACTCAGCCTGAGCCGGGTGGAGTTCACCAACATGGCGGGTATTCCCCTGCTCGGCGTGCGGGACATCAGCACCTTTGGCCACATCAGCCCCGCGGGAGAGCTGATCAAGCGAGCGGCCGATCTGGGGGTCGTCATTCTGTTCGTGCTGCCGGCGGCCCTGCTTATGGCTGTCATCGGTGTGGCCATCAAGTTCGACTCCCCGGGGCCTGTCTTCTACGCCAGCCCGCGTGTCGGGCGCGACGGGAAGCTGTTTCGCATGATGAAGTTCCGTTCAATGATTGAAGGAGCGGATGAACAGAAAGCGGAGCTGCAGCAGTTCAACGAGGCGGACGGCCCGATCTTCAAGATCAAGGACGATCCGCGCCTGACACGAGTCGGCGCGATCATTCGCCGCTTCAGTCTGGACGAACTGCCGCAAATCTACAACATCTTCATGGGCGATATGAGTCTGGTAGGGCCACGACCGCCGCTGCCGGAAGAGGTGGAGAGCTACAAGCCGTGGCATATGCAGCGACTGGCGGTGGTCGGTGGGCTAACGGGATTGTGGCAGGTCAGCGGACGTTCTGACCTGACCTTCGACGAGCTGTGTCTGCTCGACATCTACTACATTGAAAATTGGTCGCTGGGACTGGACGCCCGTATCTTGCTCCAGACCATCCCCCACGTCGTCTCGGCCAAAGGCGCCTACTAGCTCGTCGGGAGCCGGGTGCTAGTCCAGCCCGTCGCCCAGGTCGCCGCCATCGGGAGCAGCCGGCTGGTCCATCCCCACGACCTCGCCATGGACATTGATGATGACCCGGAAGCCCATCATGCCCATCATGTCGCGGGCCTGGGCCGGAATGCCCTGGGCCATGATCTGGTCCATGTCGATGTTGCGCAGCGATGCGTCGACGGCCGCCTTGGTGAACAGATCGTCCTTGCCCAGCATCTTCAGCGTCTGTTCGACGGCAAGATCCTTGTTGTCCTCCAGCTGGCTGAGGAAGAAGGCGAGTATCTGGCGATCGATCAGTTCGGCGTCGATGTGGCGCAGGAAGCCGTCGTCGTCGACCACGTACTGCCATTCGCCGCCCACAACGGCCGTACTCACAGGGTTGTTGTACTCATCGAAGATCAGACCGGAAAACAGGGTTTGCTGCGCCATAATGTACCTTCCTCCACGGTGAATCTTACCTGTTTCAGCGCCCATTCTCAACCGCCGGGGTGCTGCCATAAGCAGACACTCATTGCCCGACGCCCACCGGCTGCCCTGCGCGGCACCTTAAGACAGGCATGAGCGCTGCCACTGGCCCGTGTGCCCCGCCCTTACCCTGATGCTATAATGGCTAGTTTGTAAGCCGGTTTCGGGTTGCGCCTGTCGAAAAAAGGGTCTGAGGCGGCGTTTCCTACCATTCCCAACGCAATAACAGGTAGAATGGAGTTAGCAAGACCGCGTTGTCTGACCGGCGCAACAAGGCAGCAACGCACGACAGTACAACCGAAAGTGAGTACGAAGGAACGCTGAAGCGAATTGTTTAGACCACTCGACTGGCTGCTGGGCCTATTCTCCCTCGATATTGGTATTGACCTCGGCACGGCCAACACCCTTGTGGCGGTGCGTGATAAGGGCATCGTCATCAACGAGCCTTCGTGGGTGGCCATCAACAAGCGCACCCGACGACCGTTGGCCATCGGCGCGGAGGCCCGCGAGATGGTGGGCCGCACGCCCAGCGACATTGTGGCCATTCGCCCCCTGCGCGACGGTGTCATCTCCGAGTTTGAGATCACCGAAGCGATGCTCAAGTATTTCATCGACAAGGCGCACGAACAGATGATCGTGCCGTTCCCGCGGCCGCGCGTCGTCGTCGGTGTGCCCAGCGGTGTCACTGAGGTGGAGAAGCGTGCTGTCTATGACGCCACCATTTCGGCCGGTGCGCGTGAGGCGTACCTGATCGAAGAGCCGATGGCGGCTGCTATCGGGTCCGGATTGCCTATCATTGAGACACGCGGCAGCATGATCGTCGACATCGGCGGCGGCACGACTGAAGTCGCTGTCTTCGCCATGGGTGGCATTGTGGTCAGCCGCTCCATCCGTGTGGCGGGCGACGAGATGGACGAAGACATCATTACCTACATTCGCAACAAGTACAATCTGCTCATCGGCGAGCGGATGGCGGAGAAGGCCAAGATCACCATTGGCTCCGCCTTCCCGCTGCCGGAGGAGAAGACGATCTCCATTCGCGGACGTAACCTGATTACCGGCCTGCCGCAGACGGTCGAGATCAGCAGCATTGAGCTGCGCGAGGCGATGTCGCCGTCGGTCAACGTCATTGTCGACACGGTGCTGGACGCGCTGGACGAAACCCCGCCTGAGCTCGTAGCCGACCTGCTGGAGACCGGTATCGCCCTGGCGGGCGGCGGCGCCCTCATCCAGGGGCTGGCCGACCGGCTGGAAGACACGGCCCGCATGCGTGTCTGGGTAGCCGAAGACGCCATGACCTGTGTGGCCCGCGGCGCCGGTGCTGTGTTGGAAGACCTGGATAATTACGAACGTGTTCTGGTGGGCTTGCACCGGGGCAGCACCCGCCATTAACCAGCTTCGCCCCCTTTCTGACTGCGTATGAATATGGAGCAGACACCGCAACGAATCCGTTGGGTGGTTCTGGCAGTGCTTATCGGCTCGGCCGTTCTCTTAACTATTCTCGATTCAACTGGCACGCTGGATAACGCCCTGAGCTTCGTGCGTGACCCGGCCGCGGCGGTCACTGGCTGGACGGCCGCCCGCACCGACACGGTCGTCGACGCGCTCGCCGGCCCGCTCTCCATCCAGGAAGCCCAGGCGGAGATCGTTCGGCTCCAGGACGAGAATGCGCGGCTGGCGCGGCAGGTCGAAGAGCTGAGCGAGATGGAGAACGAGTTCCAGATTTTGCAGCAGCTCTTTGAGCAGGCCAGCGAGACCCCAGAATACCGGCGCATTATGGCCGATGTTATCGGCTACGACACCAACCCGGCCGTGCGCAGCCTCCTGATCAATGAGGGGCGTGACGCGGGTGTGCGCGTCGGTATGCCGGTGGAAGGGCTGCGGGGATTGGTGGGCCAGGTCTACCGGACGTCCAACAACGCCGCCCAGGTCGCGTTGTTGACTGAGACAGCCAGCGCCATCCCCGTGCGGCTGGGCAACACACGCGCCACCGGCGTTTTGCGCGGGGCGGGCCGGGGTCAACTGCCCACCATCGACTGGATCGATCTGGAGTACGATGTGGCTGTGGGCGAGCTGGTGGTCACGTCCGGACTGGGCGGCAAATTCCCGGAGAATCTCATCATCGGTCGGGTGATCAATGTGGAGCGCAATGAAGCGGACCTGTTCCAGAGCGCCACGATCCAGCCGGCGGTCGACTTTGAGTCGCTGGAAACGCTCTTTGTGATCACGGACTTCGAGCAGGTGGACACGACCATCTTTGAGGAAACGCCTTAGGTTTCCACCCTGCCATGACCAACAGTATCTACTTCGCCATTCCCTTCATGGGACTGCTGGCCATTCTGCAAACGGCCGTCTTGCCGCGGCTGCCCATTCTGGGCGTTGTGCCCCAGCTGCTGTTCCTGCTGGCCCTGGCCTGGGGGTTGTCGCGCGGGCTGGAACAAGGGCTGCTGTGGGGGTTCATCGCCGGATTGTGGGTGGATCTGTTTTCGCTGTCGCCGCTGGGCCTGACAGCGCTGGGGTATATGCTGGCCATCGGCGTGGCCGTCCTGCTCCAGACTGTCCTGCCGCCCAACCGGTTCCTTGTCGTGAGCGGGCTGGCCATGTTGGGCACTTTGCTCTACCTGCTTGTCTACTTCGTCGCGCTTCGGTTTTTCGGGTTTGGCATGTCCCTTCAGGTATTGTTAGAGATGCTTCCCGTCGTCCTGCTGCATGGTATCCTTATTCTGCCGATCTTCGTCGCCATGCAGGCTGTCCTGCGGGCCATTCAGCCGCGACGGGTCGAGCTTTAGACAACGACGGCGAAAGGATACGCAATCATGTCCAGTATGGGCTGGATGCCCCCGGAAGAGCAGCAAGAAGAGACATCGCAGGACATACCCGGCCTGCGTAGTCGGCTGTTGTTCATGCGCCTGGTTGTGGGCGTCATCCTGGCTCTGCTTGTTTTTCGCGTCTACGCGCTGCAAGACGCGAAGGGTGAAACGCTCCAGGCGCTGGCCTCGGAGAATCAGTTCGCCACCGTCACCGCCAACTCGTCTCGCGGCATCATTACTGATCGCAACGGTGAGCCGATGGCCATCAACGTGCCCAGCTTCAACGTGACGATCACGCCCGCGTTCCTGCCCAACGACGACGACGAGCGGCAGGCGATCTTTGAGCGGGTGTCGCTGCTGACAGGCGTTCCGCTTACCAACACTGTCCAGCAGGAAGCACTTGTGGCCGCCGCCAGCCCGGAGCTGGTCAGCACGTACAGCCGGCTGGCGGAGATTTATGGTGCCGACGTCGAAGGGACGCTGGACGAAGCGGGCGTCGTGCCCCAGCTGCCGGACAGCATTGAAGCGATTGTCCAGTCCAACAGCTTCGCCCCTTACATTCCAGCCGTCATCACCTCAGGTGTGCCCATTTCGGTCGCCTATCGTATTGAGCAGGAGAGCATCTTCCTGCCCGGCGTGCGCGTGCTGCCGGAACCGCTGCGCGACTACCCCAGCGGCGAACTGACTGCCCACATCATCGGCTACATGGGTCCGGTGCCCAATCAGGGCTGGATCGACACGCTGGGTTACGAGCGGGATGATCGCGTCGGCTGGGCCGGGCTGGAATCGTCGATGGAGATCGAGTTGGCCGGGGAAAAGGGCGTGCGCGAAATTGAGCAGGATTGGACAGGTCGTGAAGTGCGCCAGATTGGCGTGGCCAAGGAACCAATTGCCGGGCTGAACTTGACCCTGACGCTGGATCTTCAGCTGCAGGAGGTCGCCGCCGACATCCTGGCCCAATATATGGAGGCCAATCGCAACACGCCGCGCACCGATGAGATTACCGGCGAGCGTACCTTACCGGAAATCGAGCAGGCAGCCGTCGTGGCGCTGAACCCGCAAACGGGCGAAGTGCTGGCGATGGTCAACTACCCGACGTTTGACAACAACCGCTTCCAGACGGAGGTGCCGGTCGACTACTATCTGGGTCTGGCCCGCAACGAGTACACTCCGCTGGTCAACCACGCCATCAGTGGAACCTACCCGCCCGGCTCCACCTTCAAACTGGTGCCTGCGGCGGCGGCACTCCAGGAAGGCATCATTTCGGCCGAGCGGTTTCTGAATGCGCCGGGCGCTATCGTTATTCCCAACCGCTTTGCCCCCAACGACCCCGGTCGCTCCCAGGAGTTCGTCTGCTGGAATTTGGCCGGCCATGGGGCGATGGACATGCGGCTGGGCATTGCCAACTCGTGCGACATCTACTTCTACAAGATTGGCGGCGGCTTCGATCAGGACGGTGAATTTGTCGAAGGATTGACCGTCGATCGCATCGACCAGTATGGCAGCCAGTTCGGTTTCGGTCGCGTGCAGGGCATTGAGCTGCCGCTGGAATCTGCGGGCATCCTGCCTACTCGCGCCTACAAGCGCCAGACACAGGGCGAGCCGTGGTCGACCGGTGACGACTACAACCTGTCAATCGGACAGGGGTTCATGACCGCCACGCCGCTCCAGGTGACGCAGATGGCGGCTGTAATCGCCAACGGTGGCTTCCTGTACCGTCCCAGCATCATCCACCATATGACTGATGAAGACGGCAACGTCGTCTTCACTAACGAGGACAGCGAGATTGTCGCCCGTGCCCGGCTGGACCTGAACGGCGAAGTTGTCGTCACCGATGCCGACGGCAACCGTCTGGAAGGCAATGAGTTTGAGGCCGAGTTCGACGCCGACGGCAACTTCATCTTCCAGCCCGAAGTGATCGACGCGCTGGACGTAGACCGTGAATTCTTGCGAGTTGTGGCCGAAGGGATGGAGCTGGTCAACCGGCACATCAGCGACGACGAGTTCTACACCGGCGGCACGTGGGTCGACTGGGAAGAGCTGCGCAACGCGGGCTTCCCGACCGGCGGCAAGACGGGAACATCTGAGTATTGCGACAACATCGCCATCGAGCGCGGTTGGTGCCGGTTCGAAGATATCGAACAGCGCCGCATTTTGCCGACCCACTCGTGGTACACCGGTTACGCACCGTACGATGACCCGGAGATTGCCGTGGGCGTCTTCATCTTCAACGGTGGCGAAGGATCGGCGTGGGCCACACCCGTCGCCTGCCACGTTATGGCCGCCTATCTGGGTGCGGGCCAGTATGCTCCGCTGAAGAGTGGTCCGGTCGAGGCGGAGGAGTTTGCGCCGGAGCTGCCGCGCGTGTGCAACTCGTTGATCTTCAACCCCGAACTGCCCGATATCGTCGTCCGCGCTGCCACGCCGGAAGTCGATCCCAACGACCCGTTCGCCGCCGAGCAGCTGCCCTAGCGCCGCGTCGCTGCCACTGCTCGCCCGTCCCGTTGCCTGTGCCAGCAACCTGCCATGAGCGTTCTTTCCGAGGCCCGCTGAAGGCCCAGAGTTATTCAGAACTCCTGTTGCGCTGGTCCGCAGGTCGTTGAAACAGTCCGCTAGCGAATGAAACCCATTTGAAGTGGGTTGCGAACCGGTCTGGCCTGCCTGTTGCGCCTCGTTCCCAGTGGGTCTTGACCCGCTTGCCCGCTAGCTGTGGGGGGGCAACCCCCGGCGGAGAGCGACCTTTGAACCCCCACGGCTGACGGCAGCCCGCATCTGACGCCTCCTCCCGTTTTGTGCTATCATTCACACGTATGTCCACTATCATTCTTGTGCGCCACGGCGAAAACGATTGGTCCAAAAAGAACAAATTGGCCGGCTGGATTCCCGGCGTCCATTTGAACGAAGAGGGCCATCGTCAGGCACAGGCGGCCGCCAAACGGCTGGCTCCGCTGCCTGTCAAAGCAGTCTACAGCAGCCCGGTGACGCGCTGCATGGAGACGGCCGCCTACATTGCGGAGACGCTGCAGCTGGGCGTTGTCCAGATCGACGAAGTGGGCGAAGTGGCGTACGGGCAATGGGAAGGCGAGAAGATTAAGAAGCTGGCCCAGAAGCCGCTGTGGTGGGCGGTGCAATACGCCCCCAGCCGGGCCCGTTTCCCCGATGGCGAAGCGCTGCGCGAGGTTCAGTTTCGCGCGGTGCAGGCGCTGGAGACGCTGAGCGCCAAGCACGAGAAGGACATGATCGTCGTTGTCTCCCATGCTGACGTCATCCGTCTTTTGCTGGCCCACTATTTGGGCGTCCATATTGACCTGTTCCAGCGGATCATCATATCGCCGGCCTCTGCCAGCATCATCCATCTCAGCCCGGGCGGCATGGTCCGCGTGGTGCGGATGAACGACGACGGCCCGCTGCGCCCACCGCCCGAGCCAAAGCCGGCCAAGAAGGCCAAGAAGAAGAAAGACAAGAAGCAAAAGAAAGCGTCGAAGAAGAGCGGCAAGAAAGACAAGAAAACACCAAAGGTTGCGGCCGTGTCCGGTGCTGCCTCTGGTGATGAAGAAGAGTAATTCAAGATGGCCCGTCAAATCGATCTCAACCCGGTCACCCATCTCACAGTCGGCACAGTAGGCCCGCCCGGGGCGCGAACCTTCTACCTGCAAGGCGGCCGCGGCACCCAGCACATCTCCCTGGTCATTGAAAAAGAGCAGGCGGTGCTGCTGGCGAACAGCCTGGAATCGTTCCTGGAAGAGCTGGACAAGAAGCACCCGGAAGGAACCCGCGAACAGAGCGAGCCGGTCTGGACCGACATGCGCCTGCGCGAACCGGTCGAAGATCTGTTTCGCGTTGGCAACATGGGGCTGGGCTACAACGACGACGACAACCAGATCGTGGTCATCGCCTACGAGCTGGTGGACGAAGATGAGGAGCCCAACGTCGTCAGCTTCTGGTCTACACGGCCCCAGGTGCAGGCGCTCATCAAGCACGCTTACGACGTGGTCAAGGCAGGTCGCCCGGTGTGCGGCAACTGCGGACGGCCGATCGACCCCGAGGGTCATTTCTGCCCCAACCGGAACGGGCATCGCCACTGACACGGTATGATCGCATGATCGCTGTATCCGGCGCGGAGCCACTATGAGCCAGGAACGGCGGGCGGCCGCTGCCACCCACCCGCCCACCCATCAGATCAATGCCTGAGAACGACAAGGACGCTGTGTTGGCCGTTCTGCAGAACGGCACGATTGAGATAGAAGGGCTGCTGCCCTGGAGCTCCAACTACGCCTTCCTCGTTCGCGTGTGCGAAGGGGAAGCGGAGGTGGAAGCCGTCTACAAGCCGCAGCGCGGCGAACGGCCGCTCTGGGACTTCCCGCAAGGCACGCTCTGTCTGCGCGAAATGGCGTCGTATGTCGTCAGTGAGGCGCTGGGCTGGCATCTTGTCCCGCCCACTGTGCTGCGCGAGAGCGAGCACGGATTGGGCACGATTCAACTCTTTATCGACCACGACCCGGAACGCCACTACTTCACCTTCGAAGGTGACCCAACATTCCGCGCCCAACTGCAGCGGATGGCTTTGCTCGACATCCTTATCAACAACGCCGATCGCAAAGGCGGCCATGTGCTTGTGGAAGAAGGGGAGAGCAGTGCCGGCAGCACGGAACGGCTGTGGGGCATCGACCACGGCATCTGTTTCCACACCGACCCCAAGCTGCGCACCGTTATCTGGGAGTTCGCTGGCACGCCCATTCCGACCCGGCTGCTGGCTGACCTGACCCGTCTGAGCGAGGAGCTGGCCACGACCGGCAGCGCGACGGCTGTCGAACTGGAACAGCTGCTGTCGGCGCAGGAGATGGAGGCGCTGTCGCTTCGATTGATCAGGCTGACGAATGCCGAACGGTACCCATCGCCTGGCGCCGGTCGCCACTATCCCTGGCCACCGGTATAATGACCGGGCAGTCGACGAACGCTCGACGACATCCAGCGCCCATGAATACCCACGCTCTCATCCACCAGGCAGCTGACCTTCTCCAGAGTGCCCAGCGCGCCGTAGCCCTGACAGGCGCGGGCATCAGCACGCCCTCCGGCATCCCCGACTACCGCAGTCCCCGATCGGGCTTGTGGGAAGAAGTGGACATGATGGATGTGGCCACCATTTATGCGTTTCGGAAGAAACCGCAGCGGTTCTACGATTGGCTGCGTCCGCTGCTGGGCACCATTCTCGACGCGACACCCAACCCAGCCCATGTCGCCCTGGCAGAGCTAGAAGCCGGGGGACCGCTGTCGGCCGTCATCACCCAAAACATCGACCTGCTGCACAGTCGCGCCGGGTCACGGGTTGTGTACGAAGTCCACGGCCATTTGCGCGAGCTCATCTGCCTTGCCTGCCATCACATTGAGGAGGCCGCGCCACACATGACGGCCCTGATGGAGCAGGGCGTCATGCCCCACTGTCGCCGCTGCCATCATGTCATGAAGCCGAATGTCGTTCTGTTTGGCGAGATGCTGCCGCGTATGACGATGAAGAACGCTCAACAGGCCGCTCGCCTCAGCGATGTGATGCTCGTGGCCGGCACGTCGCTCGAAGTGGCCCCTGCAGGAGATCTGCCCAGGCTGGCCAAGGAAACGGGCGCACGCCTGATCTTTATCAACCAGTCCGAAACATGCCTCGACCATCTGGCCGATGTCATAATCCGCGGGGATGTGGCCGACGTGCTGCCGGAACTGGCCACCCCGTTTGCCCGCAGATGAGCGCTTGCCCGGCGTTGGACCGGTGGATAGAATCCACTCAGGCGAAACAGGTAAGAAAGGCGATCGTAATCACGTCAAACTGTAGGCGGGGGAAGCTAACCAATACCGCCAAATTAACTGAGTGACGCCGAGGAGCCGGCCGAGTTCTGGCCCCAGGCACACAATACGAGAGAAGTGAGATATGCAGAAAGAAAAGATGATAATCATTGGTTCGGGTCCCGCGGGATTGGCCGCCGCCATCTACACGGCGCGCGCCACGCTGGAACCGCTGGTGCTGACTGGCCCGCAGATTGGCGGCCAAATCGCGATCACCCACGAGGTTGAGAACTACCCCGGTATCTTCTCTGCCGAGGCCACACCGACCGGGCCGGAAATCGTCGATATCATGCAGAAGCAGGCCGAGCACTTTGGCGCCCGCTTCGCCTATGAAGAGGTGGTCGAGGTCGACTTCACCAACGGTTCGCCGTACATGGTCAGGACCCATGGCGAGACCTACTCGGCCGACGCCGTCATCGTGACTGCCGGCGCGTCACCCAAGCATTTGAACGTGCCCGGCGAGGAAGCGTACGTCGGTCGGGGCGTCAGCTACTGCGGCACCTGTGACGGCTTCTTCTTCCGTGGCAAGGATGTGGTGGTTGTGGGCGGCGGCGACAGCTCGATGGAAGAGAGTATCTTCCTGACCAAGTTCGCAGACAACGTGACGATCGTCCATCGTCGCGACGAGCTGCGGGCCGGCGTGTCGCTGCAGCAGCGCGCCTTCGCCAACGAGAAGATTAACTTCGTGTGGGATACGGTCATCGACGAGATTGTCGGCAACGGCACGGTCAACAGCATCGCCACGACCAACGTCAGGACCGGCGAGAAGTCGACGCTTCCGACCGACGGCGTCTTTATCTTCATTGGCCACTACCCCAACAGCAAGTTCCTGGAGGGGCAGCTGGCGATGGATGAGCATGGCTACATCATCACCGACGAGTTCATGCGCACCAACATCGCCGGCGTGTACGCTGCGGGCGAGATTCAGGACCCGCACTACCGCCAGATTGCAACGTCGGTTGGGCAGGGCGTGGCCGCAGCGATGCAGGCCGAGCGCTGGCTGAGCGAACATGAAAGCGAGAGCCAGCCTGCGGCAGCCATGTAGCTGGCAGACGGCCTCCCCGGACCAATAGTTGAAAGTGGCTGTTCCCCTTCAGGGGAGCAGCCGCTTTTCATGTGTGAGGTTAGGGTCAGGTTGAGGGGATGAGTTCTGCCGCCGGGCCGTCGCCCACCACCGTCCGGTAGAGTGTCACCAGATCCTCAAAAGACGTCACCGTGTCCACGTGCCGCAGGAACACCTGCAGCGACGGGCTGGCGTCTCGAATCTCTCGCAGCATCGGCCCGATCGGGTTGGCCCCGGCCGCACCGCCGGATGGGTCGGTTGCGTAGCCGCCATAAAAGGCGAAAAATGCCTGGTTCAGCTTGCGGATCATGTACCCTTCCGCCACGAACATCGCCCGACGTTCTTCCATGTACGCTTCCGCTTCGTCGATCTTGCCTTCGGCCAACAGCGCGTCGACGGTGTTGCGCGTCTCGGCCAGCTCCGCGCCAAAGTTGAAGGTGGGCGGTTCATCCAGCGGCACCTGGGTCTGCGGTTCAGGCACCAGCGTGTCGTCGATCTCAGGCGGCAAGAACTCCGGATAGTAGCGGGCGACGACCGCCGGGCCAATCTCCTGGCCAACAATCGAGGCGACCGTCTCGTTGATCGTCCGCAGCGCCGGGCCGTCCAGGTAGCGCACACCCAGCGGCCGCAGCGACAGATAGTGATGGGCCCACTCGTGGGCGGTGGTGTCAGACAGCCAGTTGATTTCGCCGCGCTCCCGGATCATCGCCGGGTAGGTGCCCAGCCCGCCGATTGGCACCACCAAGGCCGACTGATCGAGCTGGTTATAGACCGACTGCTCCATTGTGTCTTTATCGCCCGTTGAGATGTTGGGCACGAGGGTGGCGTAATCAACTTGCTCAATGCGGTCGCGGGGCGAGATGATCAGCATCTCCGGCAGCGCCGTGATGTGCATGAGCACCGGTGGGAATGTCCAGCCACCGACCGCCATCCCTTCGTCTGCCAGCACCGCAGCCACCTGACTCTGGACAATCGACTCCACGCTGGGCTGGCGAGCGTCCAGGTCGGCCCGCAAGACGTCCAGCTCGGCCTGCAGCGCCCCCGCCGCCGACTCCGGATCGATTACTGCCGGGTCGATGTAGATGCGCTCGATCTCTCCCTCAAGCCGCTGGGCACGCTGAATGTCGGCCAGGTAAGCGACGACTTGCTCCGTCTGGTCCGTCTCGGACAGCAGCGAGGTAGCATTGGTCGCCCAGCCCTCCGCCTTGGTCAGGAAGGCGTTGACCTCCCAGATGAGGAAGTCGAAGCGGCGTTCCTGGCGGACGATGGCGTCCAGCTGGTGATCGCGATCGCCAAAGGCGGGCCAGTCCGGCGCAATGAGCAGCCCGGCCAGAGCCATCACAAACAGAACACGAACAACGAGCCACAGACGACGAATGAACATAGAGTGATCCTACCCCTCAGTACGTTAGTTGCCACTGCCCGGTTCCACGCTTCACCGGCCCTTAAGCTACTGCTGCAACCCCGGCCCCGTTCAATGCGTAGGAAGGAGTGACGCAGACGGCCGCCATCCGGTATGCAGCGTGAGAAAGGCTGTCCAATTCGTCGGAGACTTGTACAATCAGAGATTGTTGTGCACGTATTTATGATTCGACTAACGCACCCTGGGGACTGTCCTGCCAGTAGGAACAGCCGGTCATCGGCCATCAGTCCCGGACGCCGGAGTAAATCCAAACCGTGAGTCTACGAAGATCCCGCCGCCGTTCCTCTACGCCCGAAGATGGACTACCCCTCAAGCCTGAGAACGTTCATCTCTTCCGGCGTCTGCTTACTTATGTCCGGCCGTACAGGCTGGTGTTTGGTGTCTCGCTGGCGGCCCTCATGGTCAGCATCGCCCTCAGCCTTGTGCTGCCGCTGGCTGTGCGCAACCTGGTCGATTTTGTTTTCATCGACGAGCAGGTCATCAACCTCAACCAGCTGGCTGTCGGCCTGCTGATCGTCTTCATTCTGCAAGCGCTCTTTAGCTTCGTCCACCAATACTCCCTGGCCTTCGTTGGCGAACACGTTGTCGCCGACATTCGCATAGCCGTCTATACCAAGCTGCAAACGCTGTCGCTGAGCTTCTACGCCGATCGCCGCACGGGCGAGATCGTCTCCCGCCTGACCAATGACGTGGTTCTGCTGCAGCAGGCGCTGACCACCAACCTGGTCATGTTCCTGCGCCAGATTTTGACACTCATTGGCGCGGCGGCGCTGCTCTTCTACCTCAACTGGCGGCTGACGCTGCTCATTCTGCTTATCGTCCCGCTCATTACGCTCATCATGGTCTGGCTTGGCAGCAAGATTCGGGCCTACTCCGTCCGCGTCCAGGATTCGCTGGCCGAGGTCGCCAACGTAGCGGAAGAAACAACCTCCGGCGTGCGCATCGTCAAGTCGTTTGCTCGCGAGCCGTACGAGATCGGTCGCTTCACCGACCGCGTCATGGACACCTATGACATATCCATGACCCGCGCCCGCGTCTATACGGTGCTCAGCCCCACCATTGCGTTCATAGCCGCCGTCACCATCACCGGTGTCCTCTATTTCGGCTCGCGCCAGGTCATTGCCGGCGCCATGACGGCGGGCGATCTGGTGGCTTATCTGATCTATACGCTGCTGGTCGCCGGGCCAATCGCCTCGCTGGCAGATCTGTACGGCCAGTTCCAGGCGGCGTTGGGCGCGTCGGAGCGGCTGTTCGAGCTGCTGGATACCGAACCGACCATTGTCGATGCCCCCGATGCAGTCGTCTTGCCGACGGTTAATGGGCGGGTGGCGTTTGAAGGCGTCGACTTCCAGTACACCGATGCGCTTCCGGTTCTGCAGGGCATCACCTTCACCGCCCAACCGGGCCAGATCATTGCCCTCGTCGGGCCGAGCGGGGCGGGCAAGAGCACGCTGGTCAACCTGATCCCCCGCTTCTACGATGCGGATGCAGGCTCGGTCATCATCGATGGGTATGACGTGCGCGACGTGACGCAGGCCAGCTTGCGGGAGCAGGTCGGCATTGTGCCCCAGGAGACGGTCCTGTTCTCCGGCACGGTGTACGACAACATCCGCTACGGCCGTCTCGATGCCACCCGGGAAGAGATTGAAGACGCCGCCCGCGCGGCCAACGCCCATACCTTCATCATGGAAGATCTGTCGGACGGGTACGAAACCCTTGTGGGTGAGTCCGGCATCAAGCTCAGCGGGGGCCAGCGGCAGCGGGTGGCTATTGCCCGGGCCATCCTCAAGAATCCGCGCATCCTCATCCTAGATGAGGCGACCTCGTCGCTGGACAGCGAGAGCGAGAGCCTGGTGCAGGACGCGCTGGAGCGCCTGATGACCGACCGCACGTCGTTCGTCATCGCCCACCGGCTGAGTACGGTGCAGAACGCCGACTGGATTCTGGTCCTCAATCGGGGTGAGATTGTGGAACAGGGCACGCATGAGATGCTGCTGGGCGACGCTGACGGCCTTTACTTCCGGCTGCACCAGATACAGTTCGCCGATACGCTGCTTCCCGACGTCTAGAAGCAAGCAACAAAAAACGGCCGCCCGGCAGGGCGACCGCTTCCAAGACTCAGTTTAATCAGTCTTCAGGCTGGAGGTGCTTACTCGGCCGTCTGGGGAATCCCGTCCAGCGGCTCTTCTTGCTCGTCGATCAGGTAGGTTTCCACATACTCTTCTGCCGGGGTCATGCGCGAGGACAACACGCCAGCCGCCACCACCAGAATGGAGCTAAGGACAGAAGCAACTAAAAGTACCATAAAGAGCGTCATAGGTTCCCTTTGCGGCGATGGGCTTGGCTCATCTCCGCTCCCGATCCGCATCGTAAGTAAGATTGTAAGCTTTGGTTGTTACGATTTCGGGCCAGATTGAGCCGTATTATACGGGCAACCCACCGACCTGTCTACCCCTCTATAGTCCTGTTTTCGTTTGATTTAAGCCGCCACTGAGGTCCTGCTCATCTACTGGGGGCGTTATGGCGCTGCATTTTCGGCCAATTCCCGGTCAAACAGCGCCACAGCACGCTCCATCATTTGCGTCCAACTGCTGCCCGTGAAGAAGTGCCCCTGGCCCGGATAGGTGTAAAAAGCGGCATCTTTGTCCGCCTCATTGAGCGCCTCGGCCAGCCTGACGGACCAGTCGGGCGGCGTCTCGGCCAGACCCTGCCCGTCGGCCGACCCACTATGAATCTGGAGCGGCGCGTTGACCCACCCAAGCTGGTAGATTGGTGCGACCTGCTGCAGGAATGTCGGGTCTGCTGCTGCCGCCAGATACGCTTCGATGAGGGCCGCCGGGGTGTCCGGCGGGATGACCTCGGCCGGATTGCAGCCGCTGTCCGCGTTAACCATCTGACCGGGCAGACAGCCGGGCCCCCACCGGGCAATCAGATCGGCGTCGTCGGCGCTGTTGGGCGCGTAGAGCACAGCTGCGCCGACCCGATCATCCACGGCCAGCACCTTGGTGGCGATGCCTCCGCCCATGCTGTGGCCCCAGAGTCCGACGCGCGAAGGATCGGCCGCCGGCAGCGAGGGCAGGGAGCTGATCAGGTTGACCACATCGCTCACCAGGCCCATATGGAACAGGCTCAACCCGGAGTCAGATTCGCCCCAACTTCGCAAATCGGGCGACAGGACCAGGTAACCCTGACGGGCAAAGTAATCGGCCGCCTGCCAGGTATCGGTCCCGGCCACATAGCTGTCCCGGTCCCAGTAGCCATGGAGCAGGACCAGCACCGGGAACGGCCCCTCCCCACGCGGCGTGTGCATCATGCCGGTGATGGTCAGGCCGTCGCTGGGGTAGTCGACATAGCTGCGAATGTACGCCTCGTTCTCTTCCAGGACTGCCCGGGTTGTGATGGGGCCACCTGCCTTCGGCCGGGCGCGTAGGGCGTCGAGCGTGAACGGGTCCAGCGGTTGGGGTGTCGGCGATGGCGCGGGTGTTGGCGAAGGGGGTCGATTACCCTCAGCCGCTGTCGCGGCGGCGGCGGGCCGCGCCGCCGGCCCGACCAGCACCTCCGGCTCCGGCAAGGGCGTGGACGGTGGCCGAGCCGGCACAGCGGTCGCTGTCTGGGTGGGTCCACCGCTTTGCACAGCGGTGGGGGAGGGCGAGGTCGGGGCGCAGGCCATCACCGTCAGCAGCAGCACGGTTCCGAGCAGAGCTGCTGCTGGCTGAGGCCACCGGCTCACCGTCGTCGCGACGGGCGCGGGAAGTGGGCGCCTATTTGCCCTGCCACTGCGGCGGCCGTTTATTGACAAAGGCGTCCATGCCCTCTTTCTGATCCTCGGTGCTGAACAACAGGTAGAACAGCCGCCGTTCGTGATCCAGCCCGGCCTGCAGCGGCATTTCGTAGACGGCATTGACCGCCTCCTTGGCCAGCCGCACAGCAACCGGCGCTCGGGCGGCAATCTCAGAGGCCAGCTTAATCGCTTCCTCCAGATAGAGTTCAGCAGGCACGACCTTGTTCACCAGGCCGTATCGCTCGGCTTCGGCGGCTTTCAGGAAGCGGCCGTTCAGCACCATCTCCATCGCCACCGCCTTACCCACGGCGCGGGTCATGCGCTGGGTGCCGCCTGCACCGGGGATGACGCCGAGATTGATCTCCGGCTGGCCGAACTGCGCCGTTTCGCTGGCCACGATCATGTCGCAGGCCATCGCCAGTTCGCAGCCGCCACCCAACGCATAGCCGGAAACAGCAGCGATGACAGGCTTACTAACCTTGGCCAGCTTGTCCCACAGATTGACGAACGAGTTGTTAAGCATCGACGTGGGGGTTGCTGTAACCATCTCCTTGATGTCAGCTCCGGCCGCGAACGCTCGCTGGCTGCCGGCCACCACCATGCAGCCAACGTCATCGTCGGCATCGAATGTGGTCAGCGCGTCCATCAACTCAGTCATCAACTCGCGATTGAGCGCGTTGAGCGCCTTGGGCCGATTCAACTGGACAACGCCCACACGCCCTTCGCGGCGGGCCAGGATGTTTTCGTAACTCATCGGTCAGTACTCCTCTTGGATGGATTTTGCAGGCAGGCTGTGCCTGCCTCGCATCAGATTCGGAAGTCGCCCTCTTCCTTGGGCCAGAGCCGCCAGATAATGATGGCGTAGGCGGCGGCGGCAACCAGATTGATTACTTGCAGCCCTTCAATTGGAATTTCGACCGGAGGCTGCAAGACAAACCAGACGGTGAAACTCTGGAGGCTTTGGATCAGCACGACGCCGAGGATGCTGCCGGTCCGCAGTCGAATGACACCATAGAGCAAGCCCCAGAGCAGGAAGTAGATGAAGCTCGACCAATGGGGAATGAACGACTCCTGGAAGAGCAGGAAAGCGACCGCGCCAAACAGGATGCCGCTCCCGACGGCCGCTGCCAGCGGCCCCCGCCAATCGGCCAGGCTGCGAAAGACCACGCCGTAGGCCCACACCTGAGTGGCGAACGCCTCGAACAGCAGCAGGTAGAAGTAGGCCCGTCCGGCGCCCTCTGAGCGGAAAGCGACCACCTCAACCAGCAGCGTCAACTGCACGACCGCCGGCCCGTCTTCAAGAAGCGTCGTCTCCGGCAGACCGGGCAGCACGCGGGCCACGAGCATGATGACCCAGGCCAGGACGGCAAAGCCGATGCCGGCAAAGAGCGCCCGACCGCCGCGCAGTCCCATCCCCGGCAGCCCGTAGAGGCGCATGCCCACCAGCCAGGCCGAGATGGCCAGCGCCGCAAAGAGCGGGGCGGCCGCTGTCGGTCCTGTCGTCTCGCCCTGCACCAGCAGCGTGCCGGTGAGCACGCCAACGATCAGGGCAGCTGCCAGCGGGATCACAATGGCCATCGCCACGCGCGCTGCGCTGTTCTCCGGGCTGACCCGTGTCACGTTTCCATTCTGGTTCTTGGTCACAGTCGGATTGTAGCATCCAGCCGCGCTTTGTCATCTCGCCTCGCCCGGCCTCCAGACGGCTGCTTCCCCGCTGTTCGGCCTTCTGCTAATCTGCTAGACTTCGCGACATGGAGCAGGAGCAACCCGTCACCGTGCCGTGGAGCTGGAACCGGCAGCAATCCATCCAGATTGGCGTCCTGACCTTCGCCCGCCTTTGTCTCAATACGTCGCTGCGCATCGTCTACCCGTTTGCGCCGGCGTTCGCCCGCGGCCTGGGCGTACCGGTGACGGTCATCTACGGTATCATCTCGGCCCGAAATCTGCTCGGCCTGCTCAGCCCCGTTCTGGCTCCGCTGCCGGAACGCTTCGGCCGCCGGGTTGTCATGACCGCCGGGATCGTCCTCTTCGCTGTCGTGGCGCTGTTGGCGGCTTTTCTGCCGCTGCTGTGGACGTTGGCCCTGGTCATTCTGGTCACCGGCCTGGTGAAGGTCGTCTTCGACCCGGCCATGCAAAGCTATCTTGGCGACACCGTACCCTACCAACAGCGCGGCCGAGCGCTGGCGGTGACCGAGTTTGCCTGGAGCGGCGCCTATCTGATCGGCGCACCCCTCACCGGCTGGCTCATTGCCGGACAGGGATGGCAGGCCCCGTTCTTCTGGTTGGGAATGGCTGCGCTGCTGGCAGCCGTCGGGCTGTGGCGGGCGCTGCCCCACGCCGGACGCCACCTCAACCGGGATAACATCACGCTCGCCTACACCTGGCGCACGCTCCGCGCCCACCCGGTCATCTGGGCGGCCGCTCTTTACATGATGTTGACATTGGTGGCGCAGGAGATCTTGTTCATCGTCTACGGCGACTGGATGGAGGGTGCGTTCAACCTCAGTCTGACCAGCCTCGGCCTGGCTACGATGCTTATCGGGCTGTCTGAGCTGACTGGCGAGGCGACGGCAGGCTGGTCCGTCGACCGGTTCGGCAAGCGGCCGGTCGTGATGCTGGCGGGTCTGCTGAACGCGGGCTTCTACCTGCTCATTCCCCTGACCGACTCCAATCTGACAACCACATTGGGCACGCTTTTCTTCCTGTTTCTGACATTCGAGGTGGCCGTCGTCGGGGCTATCCCTTTGCTGACCGAACTGGTGCCCTCGGCACGCGGCGTCGTCATGTCGATGAGCCTGGGGGCGATGGCTGCCGGGCGCGTCGTTGGCTCGCTCGTCGGGCCGGTGCTGTGGCAGCGAGCGGGCATCACCGGCAACGCACTGGTGGCGGCCGTCGTCATGGTTCTGGCCGTCATCGTTCTGGCCCGCTTTTTGCATGAAGGTACGGAGATTCAAACATGACCCAACATATCGACCTGATCATTCATTCGGCGGCGCAGCTTTGCACTATTCCTGCCGGGGCAGGCGGAGGGCCACAGCGCGGCAGCGAACTGGGCCAACTCGGTCTCATGGCGGATGGTGCGCTGGCTGTCGACGGCCAGGTAATCGTCGCCGCGGGCACGACCGCCGCCATCAATGCCGACTATACGGCCGCCGTCCATATCGACGCTGCCGGGTCGTGTGTCGTGCCCGGCTTCGTGGACCCACACACCCATCTGCCGTGGTACGGCGATCGGGCGGCCGAGTTTGAGCAGCGGGTAGGCGGCGCGACCTATATGGAGATCATGGCCGCCGGGGGCGGCATCATGTCCACCGTTCGCCAGACCCGCGCCGCGACCGTTGACGAGTTGGTGGCTGCCAATCTGCCCCGGCTCGACCGGATGCTGCTCTACGGCACCACCAGCGCTGAGGCCAAGACCGGCTACGGGCTGGAGACGGCCGCCGAACTGCGCCAGCTCGACGCCATTTTGGGTCTGGCCGACCGGCACGCTGTTGAGCTGACGCCGACCTTTCTGCCCGCCCACGCCGTTCCACCAGAGTTTCCTGGTGGCACCGACGGCTACGTCGACTACCTCATCAGCGACAGCCTGCCCGCCGGCGCGGCGTGGATGGCCGACCACGCCACGCCACTTTTTTGCGACGTTTTCTGCGAAGAAGGTGTCTTCGATCTGGAGCAGACACGGCGCATTCTGGAAGCGGCTAGTGACCTGGGCTACCGGCTCAAGGTTCATGCTGATGAGTTTGTCGGGCTGGGTGGTACGAAGCTGGCCGTAGAGATGGGCGCCGTTTCGGCCGACCATTTGGTGCAGACCCCGGTGGCCGATATTGCTGCGCTGGGCGCCGGCGACACGATCGCTGTGGGGCTGCCGGGTACGCCGTTCGGTCTTGCCCACAGCGACTATACGCCGGCCGCCGCCATCCTCGACGCCGGTGGCGCGTTGGCCCTGGCGACCGACCTCAACCCAGGCACAAGCTGGTGCGAATCGATGCAGATGGTTATCGCCCTCGCTTGTCGCTACATGGGGCTGACCCAGGCCCAGGCGCTGGTCGCTTCGACCCTGAACGCCGCCTGCGCCATCGGTCGCGGCGACGCTATCGGCAGTCTGGCCCCCGGCAAACAAGCGGATATTCTCATTCTGGAGGTTCCCGACTACCGCGCCCTCGGCTACCGCTACGGCACGAATCTGGTGCGGACTGTGGTAAAACAGGGGCGTGTCGTGGCCACGGCCTGATCCGGCTGCGCAAGGAGCGGTACCCGTAATGGACGCCTTTTTCGGCCAGGTTGGCCTGACAACTGACCAGGTTGTGCAGCTGGTCATCATCATCGTCGCTCTCATCGTAGGGCTGTACGTCCTGCGTTTTGTGATCCAGGTGGCTATGTCGGTCTTCCGGATGGGCATCTGGATCGCCATTCTCATCGTCCTGCTCTACGTCGTCTACACCTTCTTCGATTAGCCGCACTGCAGCCAGATTGGTCACCTGCCGTCCGCACTATATAATTCTGCCCATGTGCCATCCACGCCTGCTTGTCTTGGCCCTCTTGTTACTGTCTCTGGGCCTCATCGCCTGCCAGAACGATCCCGCCACCGACGGGTCGCCACCAGCTGTCTCCGAAGCGGACGCTACGCCGCTGCCGCCGACGGCGATCCCGCCGACGGTCGCGCCGACCATCACGCCGACACCTCTGCCGACGCCGACACCGCTGCCGCCGCTGGCTGCCCTTGTGAACGGCCGTCCCATTCTGTTGGCCGACTACGAAGCGGAGTTGGCCCGTTTCCAGCAGGCGCAGAGCGAACTGGGCATCGATCCTGCCACTGCGCCAGACCCAGAGGAGATGGTCCTCAACGCCCTCATCGAGCGGGAACTCATCCTGGCCGAGGCGGCCGCCCAGGGCGTGGCGGTGGGCGACGGGGCGGTGGACGCGGAGTTGGCGGATCTGCGGGCATCAGCCGGGGAGGCGGGCAACTTCGACGCCTGGCTGGCGGCCAATGGCTGGACGGAGCCGGAGTTCCGCGAGGCGCTGCGGGCCGAGCTGATCACCGCCGAGATGGTGTCCCGGGTGACGGCCGACGTCCCGACCGCCGTCGAGCAAGTCCGCGCCAGCTACATTCAGGTCGATGATCCTGCTGTGGCCGAGGACGTGCGCAGCCGGGCGGCCGCCGGGGACGACTTCACCTTCCTGGCCCAACAGTTCTCGCTCGACCGGGTGACCGGTGAGTTTGGCGGCGATCTGGGTTTCTTCTATGAGGGGGCGTTGCTGGTGCCGGAGCTGGAAGCGGCCGCGTTTGCGCTGCAGCCGGGCGAACTGAGCGAGGTCATATCCGTCACCAACGAGAGCGGCAGCACAGCCTCCTACATCCTGCTCGTCACAGAGCGCGATCCGGCCCGCGAGCTGACGGCTGACGGCCGTCTCGGTCGCCTGCAAGCCGCCTTCGACGGCTGGCTGAGTGGCCTGTTGGCTGCCGCGCAGATAGAGCGCTTCCCCAACCCCTAGCGTTGCCGGCTGTAGCCGCGACATTCCTTGTCGCAGGCTTGTCCGACCGCGCAGACCGGAACGGCGTCCGCATACCACGACCGCGCGAACAGTAAGAGACCCTGGATGGCGTGAGAACCAATCCGGTTCTCGGGGCGCGTGGTGGTAGAATAGCCACGATGGAACTTTCGCTGTGGGCACGCTTCTTTCTGGTGCTGCTGCTGCTGCAGCTTGTTGTTCGGCCTGTGCTGCTGGCGCGGGGCTTTGTACGGCCGCCGAGGCTGCGGGTGACATTTCGCACGCCGGCCGATTGGGGCGCGACCTTCCGCGACGTAGCAATCTCCAGCACCGACGGCACGGAACTGGCGGGCTGGTATCTGCCCGGCAGCAGCGGGGCGGTGATCGTTCTGCTGCACGGTCACGGTGGCAACCGGCTGGCGACGACATTCCACGCTGAATGCCTGACGGCCGCCGGGTATGGGCTGTTGATGGTTGACCTGCGGGCGCACGGAGACAGCGGCGGGCAGCGCTTCGCCTACAGTGAGGCGGCCGTCGACGATGTGGTTGAAGCGGCGGCGTTTGCCGCCCGGCAGCCGGAGTGCGATGGTCGTGTGGGGTTGATGGGTATCTCGGCGGGCGGGACGCTGGCGCTGGTGGCCGCTTCCCGGAGCCAGACCGTGGCGGCAGTGGCGGCAGATGGTCCCTCGCTGGTCAGCCGGGCCGACTTCCCGCCGCCCGCGGGCCTTGTTGACCGGGCCTGGCGCTATCCGATGGAGCGAGTCTTCGGGAAGCTGGTCGACTGGTTTAGCCGAACGACACGCTGCCGGTCGCTGGTGGAAGCGATGCCGGCCATCGCGCCGCGCCCGGTGTTGCTGATGGCCTCCGGCAGCGGCTTTGAGCAGCGGCTGGCCCGGCAGTTGTACGAGCTGGCTGAGGACCCGAAAGGTCTGGTTGAGTTTCCGCAGGCCGGGCACGCCGCCGGGTGGCGCAAGGCGCCGGAGTCGTATGCCCAGAACCTGACCCGGTTCTTTGACGAAGCGTTGGGCAGGGCAGGGGACGACAGCACCTCCTCCACTGCTTGAGTGGACAATAACTGTGCAATTGCTTGACAAGAGCGCGGGCGACCGGTATACTATTTTGGTAAGCTGATGAAACAAACGAGGCGATGGCCCGCGTGGTCGCTGCCGAAGGATATGAGTTGATGGCCAAGAACAAGAAGTTACAGCCTGGCGACGCCGCCCCATCTGGTGTCTGCCTGACCGTTGATGAAACGCCAGTGGATGTTTCGTCGACGTGGGCGGAAGGACCAGTCTTTCTGACTTTCCTCCGCCACTTTGGTTGAATACATTGCCGCGAATGGCTGGCTCAGTTAGAGCTGCATCACGAGCAAATTGAGAACGCAGGATTGAAGGTTGTGGCCGTGGGTCTGGGCGAGCCGAAGCATGCTCGCCAGTTTGGCGAAAAGCTGGCCCCCAGCATTGAGTGCATCACAACCGACGAGACCGATCTATATGACCTGTACGGCATCGGGCGCGGAAACATCCTGAAGATGGTCTCGCCCAGTGCGCTGAAGGCCGGAGCGCGAGCTGCCTCGCAGGGCCACACGCAGGGGAAATCCACAGGTGACGTGGCCCGGATGACCGGCTCGTTCATTGTGGATGAGGACGGCCTGGTCCGCTACGCTTACTATGGCGAAAATGCGGGTGACCATGTCGACATTGACACCATGCTGGCCGACTGGACCGCCCAGACCAGCGTGGCGGCCGACTAACCGGCTGCATTCCTTACCCGACCAGATCTAAAAAGGGGCTGCCCGCACTGGGCAACCCCTTTTCTGTTTGTTTAATGGGAACCGCCTAGCTCATCGCTTTCGCTTCGGCGATCCACGTTTCGGGGTCGGCCTGCGCGCCGGTGGCCCGCGTCACTTCGCGCAGGTACTCCGGATCGGCGGCGGCGACGTCGGCGTAGGTCATGATGCCGACCGCTTGCAGGCGGCGGGCGTAGGTGGGGCCGATGCCCTTGATCTCGGTCAGATCCTGGCCGGCTGCTTCTGCCATGTCGCCGGCTGCTTCTTCGACGGCTTCTTCGATTGCTTCGGCAACGGCCGTCGCGTCGGCTTCTGATCCGGCGACGACCGGCATCTGGGCATCGATCGCAATCTCGATCTCCATGTCGACGTCGTCGGTGTCTGCGTGGCCGGGCCGCACGGCGTCGACCATCTTGCCGGCCCGTGATGTTACGGCGCCTGCGGTGGCGGAGACGCGCTGCGTGACCGCGCCCATCGTGCCGCTGACTGCGCCCATCGTGTCGCTGACCGCATCAGGCATGTCGAAATCCTGGCGGCGCACCCGGCGCACCATATCGACCGTTACCATCGCTGCCAGTCCGAGGGCGGCCAGGTAAAGCGTTCTTGGTTTCAGATATTTTGACATAGGTGTTTTCTATCCCTTTCTAGGCAATTTATCGCGCGGTATTGTCAGGGGCGTGGGCCAGCAAATCGGGTCAATCGACCGGCCGCCCATGACGCAATGCATTATATCATAAACGGCCGTCAATTGATAGCACGGCTGCGGAAAGAGCCGGTGAAATTTGGGAAGGGTAATGAAAAGCGTCGGGCGACGGGATCGCTCCTGTCGTCGATATCGCTGGGTTGCACGCAACAGGTGAGCGGCCGAATCTGCTTGCGTCCAGCGGCCTTGTCTTGCGCTGACGAACAACCACCGGCGCAGGTGCACTCGGCTCGACCTGAGCCGGTATTTGGCGCGTGTTTTTCGGGTCGACCGGGGTCAACCGGATTCGGGCGTTGCCACCAGCTTCCCGCTCGCCGGTCCCACGACCTCAGACCGTTCGTAAATCTCGCAGCCGGGAAAGGTAAACGAGAAGCCGTACCAGCGGGACATGAGCTGCATCGGGAGGTCGCCTGTGTCGGTCCAGGTGGCGGTCAGCGAACCGTCCAGCGCGTCGTGGTCAATGCGGACCGGTCGCCCCAGCCACTCGTCCTCGATCGCCCCACCTTTGGGGATGGCGCTGCCGGGATAGAACTTGCCCTCGTTTGTGTCGGTGATCAGCCCCAGTCCCTGTGACCCTTCCGGTAGGCGGGGGTCGATCTCGTTGCTCATGGAACTGCGGAAGTGGGGAGCCAGCATTGTCCCTTCGGCCCCATACTTTATCCGCCGGCTCAACAGTCCCATGACGGCGCTTCTGGGCGAGCGATAGTTCGACTTCAGCAGGATCGTCTTCGGGTGGCGGCTGACCTCGGCGGCGACGTTGCTGAGCTGGACGGGCCAGAACTCCAACTGCTGCCCGTCGAGCGGGCCGTCGAAGCATTCGCCGGTGATGTGGTCCCACAAGCTCTCGCTCTCCTCGTCGCGCATCACTGCCAGCCCGTTGGCCAGACCGCACACGCCGAAGTGGTGCACCTGGCCATCGATGGTTGGTGTCAGACCGACACCGGTGTTGCAAGGCGCTCAGAAGGTGACGAGGTACGGTTCGCCCGCCAGCTCACCCTGGACGACGTGGTGATAGAACGCTTCTGACAGCAAGACGGCGCGGCGCTGGTCGCCCCGCTCGAAGACGAGCAGCTCCGTCTCGCCCGGCAGATCGGCCGTCGCCAGGGGCGATTCATGTTTCGCCGACGGTCGAAACGGCTCGAAACGGAAACCGGTCCTGGATACGTTCATTTGACTGCGGTCAATGCGGCTCATGGTGACTCCGTCCGGTCGGGTCATTCAGGGAAGCTTATTGTAAGTGATTACTATCTAAACATATGATAGCCGATCCTCTATTGGCCGTCAATACGGTCACGCTTTGTCGGTCGGATATGAGATGATCGCCCAGCAGCGTTCGGTACTTGCGTCCAAATCGATCGCTCCATTCGCCGTGCGGCCGCTTCTCTCGCATAATTGCGGGGCACGATGAACGAACGGATGAAGGCATATCAGGGCTGGCTGTTCCCGGCGGCCGTCTTGCTGGTGGCGCTGGTGGCGGCGTGGCCGGCGGTGGCGGAGCCGGGGCTGCTGAATACGCGCGGCGGCGGGGACAGCCCGTTCCTGCTGCAGCGGCTCCACCAACTGGTCGCCGCGCTGGGCGACGGCCACTTCCCCGTCCGCTGGATGCCCGACGCCAACTACGGCTACGGCTACCCGTTCTACAACTTCTACGCGCCGCTGAGCATTTACATCACGGCCGTCTTCAACGGGCTGGGCTTCAGCTTTGTGCGGTCGATCCATCTGTCGCAGTTGCTGGGCTTCGCCGTGGCCGGGCTGGGAATGTACGCGCTGGGGCGGCGCTGGCTGGGGTCGCGCTGGGCGGGACTGCTGGCGGCCGTCGCCTACACCGTCGCCCCGTTCCACATGGTCAACGTCTACACGCGCGGCGACTCGCTGGCCGAGTTCTGGGCGATGGCGTTCTATCCGCTGGTGCTGCTGGCGGCCGATTGGGTGCTGGGCAGCGCGGGCCAGGCGCGGCGGGTGGTGGCGGGGCGGGCGGCCGTGTTCGGGTTGGCCTATGCGGCGCTTGTACTCAGCCACAACATCTCCGCCCTCATCTTCTCGCCGTTTCTGCTATTGTATGTGGCCCTGCGGGGCTGGGCGATGTGGCGGAAAAGATCGGCCAGGTCAGACACGGTTGTCCCAGAGAAGACGGCTCAGCGAGCCGTTGCTACAGGCGGGGTGTGGTGGGCGTTGGGAGGGGGGCTGCTGCTGGCGTTGGGGCTGGCGGCGTGGTTCTTCGTGCCCGCGCTGGCCGAGCAGGATCTGGCCCAGTTGGGGCCGGTGACTGAAGGGTATTTCAGCTACACCAACCATTTCCGCGGCCTGGATCTGGTGCAGCCGGCGCTGCTGTTCGACTACAGCCCCGACGGCGGGCGGGCGTTCAGCATGGGGCTGGCGCAGGCGGGGTTGGCGCTGCTGGGGGCGGCCGTTTTGCTCGTCTATTGGCGACAGGGGCGACTGCCCGAAGGTGTCACCGGCGATCGGCTGGCCTTCATTCTGATGACTGCGCTGGTGGCCACCCTCATGATTACGCCGCTCTCCCGCCTGCTGTGGGACTATTTGCCGCTGCTGTCGTTTACCCAGTTCCCGTGGCGTTTTCTGTCGGTGCAGGCGTTGGTGACGGCGCTGCTGACCGGCGGCATCGCCTGGGTCGCCCGGCGCGAGCTGCTGGTTCCGGCGGCCGCGCTCATCCTGCTGGTCGCCGCCCTGGGTGCGCAGCGCACCGACCACCTCATCCTGACCGACGCCGACGTGACGGCCGAACGGCTGGCCGAGTACGAATGGTTCACCGGCAACATCGGCAGCACGGTCAGCGCGGAGTATCTGCCGCCGGGCGTCAACCCGCGGCCGTTCAGCAGCGACTGGCTGGTCAGCGGCGAACGCAACAGGGCCGCGGCGACGGCGGGGACGCTGCTGTCGGCCGAGCTGATCAGCCGCGAGGCGACGACCCACCAGTGGACGGTGACGGCCGGGGACGCAGGCGCGACGCTGCGGCTGCCGGCACTTTACTGGCCCGGTTGGGAGGCGACGGTCGATGGTCAGCCGGCTCTGCTGTCGGCCCACGGCGGGAGCGGGCTGATGCGGCTCGATGTCGGGCCGGGCGAGCATACCGTGGAGCTAAGGCTGGGGCGCACGCCGGTGCGGGCGGCCGCTGAGTGGGTCTCGCTGCTGGCGCTGCTGGTGGTCGGTGGGCTGCTGCTGTGGGGCTGGCGTCCGGCCGACTGGCGGCCGTGGCTGGCGGGTGGCGGGTTGGTGATCGGGGTGCTGCTGGCGTTGGGCTTGCTCTGGCGCGGCGAAGGATCGGCGACGCTGTCCGACGGCGACCTGACCTGGGACTTTGCCCAGATGGGCTATCTTCATCACGATCTGGATGGTGTGGCCTTCGACAACGGGGCGCAGTTGTTCACCTACGGCTACAGTGCAGCCGAGATTCGGGCCGGGGAGACGCTAACCGTGACGCTGAGTGTCGATCCGGGGCCGGGTGGCGTGGCTGCGCTGACGGTGGGCAATCCCGCGCTGGCCCGGCCCGTGCCTGACGGCGCGGCCGATCCGCCGCCGGTTCTCACCGCGACCCAACCGCTGGACAGCGAAACGCTCGTCTTTCCGCTGACCATCTCCCGAGACGCGCCCGCCGGCCTTGTGGTCCCCCGATTGGCGCTGGGCGACGGCCGTCCGCTGATGCCGTCGGGCCAAACGCGGGGCGATCTGTTCCTGCGGCCAGTGCGCATTCTGCCCGCCGAAGACGCGCCCGCCGGCAGTTCGCCACTCATGCCGAACGATGGTCTGTTTGCGGGTGATGTCCGCGCCAACGCCCTCATCATGCGGGATGCCCAAACGCTGGATGGGCAGTTCAGCTGGCTGACGATGCGGCCGCTGGGGCAGGCGCTCCAGTACTCATGGCGCTTGCAGGACGGGGACGGCGGCGTGCTGGCGCAAACGGATGCCCAGCCCGGCAGTGGGTTCTTGCCCAGCGTCGCCTGGCCCGCCGGGCAGCCGGTCGACGACTGGCTGGCGCTGCGCCTGCCGCCGCAAGGCAACGGCGTGCCGCCCTACCGGCTGGTCATGCTGCTCTACGATCCGGCGAGCGGCCGTCAGCTGTTGGCACGGCGGGTGGGGGAGATGGCGTTTGCGGATGGCGCGTGGACGGTCGAGCAAGCGTCGCCTACGTTTGAACTGCCGTCTGATATCGAGCCGCTGGCGGTGGCCTTTAGCGATGGGGAACGGCCGATTGTCGAGCTGTCCGGCTTCAACCGGACGCAGAAAGGGCGATCAGTTGGACGTGTCACTTGTCTGGCGGGCGCTGGTCGACCAGCCGGTCGATTACGTGCGCTTTGTCCATCTGCTGGATGCCGCGACCGGCGAGATCGTGGCCCAGATCGACAGTTTCCCCGACGGCAACAGTTACCCGCCGGGCCAATGGCTGCCGGGCGAGGTGGTGGTTGATCGGGTATCGCTGGATGTGGGCGGGCTGGAACTCCGGGTCGTATCAAGTAGCGACGGGCTTCTATCTGCCGGTCGAGCCGTTCCCGCGTCTGGCGGCGGCGAATGAAGACGGCCCGCTCCCCGACGGCCGCGCCGTCTTGCCGTAACGACAACACGCAGCCCCGCCGGTTCGCTGCCGTATTCGTGTCGCTGTCGTAAGCGGTCAGGCGAGCGCAGCCAGACGACCCATCAGAAACGCCTTCTCGCTCTCGTTGCGGCACAGTTCCAGCGCCCGCACATACGCCGTGCGTGCTTCGGCCGTGTAACCCGCCCGCTGCAGGAAGTCGGCCCGGGCGGCGGCGTACCAATGGTAGTTGTCCAGGTCTTCGGCCAATTCCGGCTTGTCCAGCAGCGCCAGCCCCGCCAGCGGCCCGCGCGCCATGCCCACCGCCACTGCTTCGTTCAGCGCCACGACCGGTGTCGGCTGCAGTCGGTGGAGCGAACCGTAAAGGGCGGCGATTTGCGGCCAATCGGTGTCGCCCGGTGTCGCGGCCTCGGCGTGGAGGGCGCTGATGGCCGCCTGAATCTGATACGGGCCGGGAGCGCGGTAGAGCAGCGCCCGGTCCAGCAGCGCCGTGCCACGGGCGATGGCGGTCGCGTCCCACAGTGCCCGGTCCTGCTGCTCCAACAGGACCAGTTCGCCCGCTTCGTTGACCCGCGCCGGGCGGCGGGCGTCATGGAGCAGCATCAGCGCCAGCAGACCCAGCGCTTCCGGCTGTTGGCCGGGTCCGTCGTCACTTTCCAGCAGCGCCACGAGCACATCCATCAGTCGGATGGCCTCGGCGCACAACGCCTGACGATACAGATCGTCGCCCGACGTCGCCGCGTACCCTTCGTTGAAGATGAGATAGAGGACGTGGTAGACGGCCGTCAGCCGTTCGCCGACGCGGGCAGCGGGCGGCACTTCGAACGGGATGCCCGCGTCCCGAATCTTGCGCTTGGCCCGCGTCAGGCGCTGGTTCATCGTGGGCACCGTCACCAGAAAGGCGCGGGCGATCTCCGGTGTGTCCAGCCCGCCGAGCGTCCGCAGAGTCAGCGCGACCTGCGCCTCGACCGCCAGCGACGGATGGCAGCAGGTGAAGATGAGCTTCAGCCGTTCGTCGGGGATGGGCGCGTCACCCAAACTGTACTGGTCGTGGTTGGCCAATGGAGTCTCCCGTTGCAGCAGCTCGGTCTTGGCCGTCAGATTCTGGCGGCGGCGGATGTCGTCGATGGCCCGGCGACGGGCGACGGTCACCATCCAGCCCGCCGGATTGTCCGGCACGCCGTCCTGTGGCCATCGCTGCAGCGCCGTCATCAAGGTTTCCTGCAGGGCATCCTCGGCCAGCTCGAAGTCGCCCAGAATGCCGATGAGGATACTGAGGACGCGGCCGTACTCCTCGCGGAACAGGCGTTCAATCGTCTCTGCGGTGGCCAACTCTGCTGCCTGAGTCATGGGATTTGGTGGGCAGCCCGCGCCGCCCGTCGCCATTGTTGTGCGCCCTGCAAGGCGACTTTAGAACTCCACCACGGGTCGCACTTCGATGGAGCCGCGGACCGCATCGGGGATCATCTTGGCGAATTCGATCGCCTGGTCGAGGTCCTCGGCGTTAACGATATAGTAGCCGCCCAAGTGCTCCTTCGTCTCGGCGAACGGACCGTCGGTGATGATCGTTTCCCCGTCACGAACCCGCACGGTGGTGGCGGTCGCTACCGGGTGGAGCGCTTCGCCGGCAATCTCGACGCCCTTCTCTTTCATCTGTGGTCCGAGCGCGAAGTAAGCCGCCATCTCAGCATCGCCCTGTTCTTTCGTCATGCCTGCATACTCGCTCGGGTCCACGTAAATCAAAACCATGTAACGCATCTTAGTCTCCTTTGTCTGACTTGTCTCAGGCTCCATATTGGCCTGTTCTAACTCTATGACGAACGGCAACCCGCCATTTCGACAGCCAATCGACACCAATCTGGAAATTGGTCAAAACTGGTCGATGAATCAGGATCGCCCGGTCGGGCTGGCCGGGCGGATGGCGCCAGAAACGGCTGGCTAGCCGGTAAGCAGGACTTTGCCCTGACGTCCGGGGCGTTCGGCGTGGGCGACGGCGGCGGCATAGTCGGCGAGGTCGTATTCGGCTTCCACAGGCGGCGTCAGATCGCCCGCCGCCATGTAGCTCATCAGGGCGCTTACTGCGTCCACGATGGCGCCGGGCGGCGTTACCTTGAACCAGTGGCTCAGCCAGAAGCCGGAAAGTGTCAGGCCGCGAAAGAGCATTTCGCCACTGTGGACGGGAATCGGCTCGCCGCTGAGCAATCCGTAGGCGAGCATCGTCCCGCCGGGCCGGAGGCATTGGAGCGCCAGCGCGCCGGTCGCGCCGCCCACCGCCTCGATTGCTCCCTTGACGCCCGCCTTCCCGACGACAGCCTGCACGCGGGCAACGACATCATCGTCGGTGGTGCAGAAGACCGCATCGGCTCCTAACGATTCCAGCTCGGCCACCTGCTCGGGACGACGGACAAAGTTGATTGTCCTGAAGCCGCGCAGCGCCGCCAGTTGGAGGACCACCCGGCCCAAGGTGGAGCCGGCGGCCGTCTGGAGCACCCAGTCACCTGCCTCAATGCCCAGCACATTTTCGAGCATCACCCAGGCCGTGACCGGGTTGACGACGAACTGTGCGGCCGTCTGGTCGCTGATGGCATCGGGCACGGGCAGCAGTCGCGTCGCGTCGGCCAGCACATAGTCGCTCCAAGTGCCGCCGCTGATGCCCAGGGGAATGACGCGCTGGCCAATCGCCAGACCGCTTGTGCCGGGGCCGAGCGTATCGATGTATCGTTCCCCGTTCCTTCCAGCCCCGGTGTGGCTGGCAGCCGGGGCAGACGGCCGTACTCCCCGGAGATGGTCAGCAGGTCAGAAGGGTTGATCGGCCGGTGGCTCAGGCGCAGACGGGCCTGGCCCTGTTCGGGTTCGGGAAGCGGCTCGTCCTCAAGCGTGAGGACATCGGCCGGTGGGCCAAACTGGGAGAAGCGAAGCGTTCGCATAGACGACCTCCGAAGGGAAATGGGCGCGAGAGTAGGAACAGCGCGGACAATGCTGTCCGCGCTGTGTCAGCCGTGGATTATTGGGTCAGGAAGTTGACAGCGCCTTCGACGCTGTCTTTCGGGCTAACTTTGTAGCGAATGTCTTCGACGTTGCCGTCAGCGTCGATAACAACGTGGCTGCGGATGATCCCTTCGTACGTCTTGCCGTACATCTTCTTCTCGCCCCAGACGCCATATGCCTCGGCGACGCTGTGGTCGGGATCGGATACCAGACTGTATGGCAGGTTCTCCTTCGCCTTCCACTTGGCCAGCGCTTCCGGCTTGTCGGGGCTGAGGCCGAGAACCGTCGCGTTGGCGGCGGCAATCGTTTCGTAGTTGTCGCGGAAGCCACACGCCTGGGTGGTGCAGCCCGACGTGTTGGCCTTAGGATAGAAGAACAGGACCACGCGCTGACCGCGATAGTCGCTCAGCTTTGTGAGATTGCCTTCGTCGTTCAGTAGTTCAAAATCGGGGGCGGTATCGCCTACTTCCAGCATGTTAGTCTGACTCCTTGTTTGTGTTCTGGTTGATTCGGATTCGGGCGGTGGACCGATCGAGTTGGACGATGCCAGCCCGATCACACGCTACCCATTTACTGCCCGGCATTGGCCTGGCTCCGTTTCTCGCTGTGGATGGCCCCTTCCTCACCGCTGACATAGATGAAGGATTGCGACATCAATTCGCGCAAGACGTCCAAGTCTACATCGTCCAGCTTGTTGATGTAAAGACAAACCTTACTTGTCTTGTACTTGCCCAGACGGCCGAGCAGGTCGTCGTACTTGTCCTCAAAGCCGTCTGTCAGATAGACCGTCATCGCTGCCTTGCGAGGCGCGAAGCCGATTATGAAGGTGTCGCCTTCGCGACCGCTGGCGTACTTGTAATGGTACGTGCCAAAGCCCACCATGCTGCCGCCCCACAGCGTCGGTTCCAGACCGGTAACCTCACCCATCATCTTGAGTACGACCTGGCTGTCCTCGCGCCGCCGCTTGGGTTCAACGCTGGCGAGGTAATCTTCCACACTGTTGTCACTGGGTTGAGTCTTGTTCTCGGCCATCGTTTTCTCCTTCCGCTCTCAGGCGAGGTCACGCCTTCCGGAGGCAGAGTTGTGGTAAACGTAACCACCTCATCTATTCTAGAAAATTTGTGCGGTTTGGGCTACCATCCTGGCCATGCCCAATACCTATGTCGCCGTAGATGTCGAAACCACCGGTCTGGACCCGGTGCGCGATTCGATAATCGAAATTGCCGCCATCACCTACGTGGGCCACGATGTGGTCGAAGAGTTTGTCACTTTGGTCGACCCGCAGCGGGAGATCCCCGGTTTCATCAGCAGCCTGACCGGCATCACCGACGAGATGGTGGTGGGCATGCCGACCATCAGCCAGCTGCGCAGCCGTCTGCGTACGACGCTGGCCGACAACATCATCGTCGGCCACAACGTCGATTTCGACATGGGCTTCCTGCGGGCGGCGATGGTGGGGCAGGGGAATCACCGCATCGACACGCTGGCGCTGGCCCCGATTCTCATTCCCGAAGCAGGGCGGTACGGCCTGGAGCCGCTGGCCCGCTTCCTGAGCCTGCCCGGCGGCGATAGCTGGCATCGGGCCGGCAACGACGCCATCCAGACGATTGAGCTGTTCCTGGCGCTGCGCGAGCGAGCGGCCGCCCTGACGCTGGCCCAACTGGAGGAGATTGTCCAGGCCGGGCGCAAGATTGGCTGGCCGGAGACGCTTTTCTTCGAGGAAGTGCTGGCCGAGGAGTCCCGCCACGCATTCGAACGGAATGAGCTGCGCCAGCGCGGCCAGCTGAAACGCCTCTATAACGCGCCCAAACTGGAAGGCCACACGCCCGAACCGGTCGAGCCACCCACGATGCTCGACATCGAACTGCTGACTGACCTGATCATGCCTGACGGCCACTTCAGCCGCTACTTTCCCGGCTTTGAGTACCGGCCGCAGCAGGTGGAGATGATGCAGTCGGTGGCACAGGCGTTCAACACCGGCCAACACATCATGGTTGAGGCGGGCACCGGCACGGGCAAGAGTCTAGGCTACCTGCTGCCGGCGGCGTTCTGGTCGACGCAGAACGGCCGCCGGGTTGTCGTCTCGACCAACACGATCAACTTGCAGGATCAGTTGGTGGGCAAGGATGTGCCCGCGCTGCAGGAGATGCTCAGCATGGATCTGCGGGCGGCCGTCCGCAAGGGGCGCAGCAACTATCTGTGTACGCGCCTGTTCCAGCAGATGCGCCACACCGGCCCGACCAACGCCGATGAGATGGCGCTCTACGCCCGGCTTCTGCTCTGGCTGCCCACGACGGTCCATGCCGATGTGTCTGAACTGAGCCTGCGCACGCCGGGTCAGCGGATGGCCTGGACGCGGCTCAACGGCGAGAACCCGACCTGTACGGCCGACAAGTGCGCCGCCGAAAACTGCCCGCTGCACGTGGCCCGGCGCCGCGCCGAGTTGGCCCATATCGTCGTCGTCAATCACGCGCTGCTGCTGGCCGATATGTCCAGCGGGAACCTCATCCTGCCGGAGTTCCTCGACCTCATCATTGACGAGGCCCACCATCTGGAGAGCGCTGTCACCGACGGCATGAGCTTCCGCGCTGACAAGCGGTTCCTGACTACGGTGCTGGAAGAAGCGTCCCGAGCCCGCGCCGGGATGGTGGGCATTGCCCAGCAGCGCATTGCCGAGGCCGCCCCGGTTGATGCCAGCCGCGAGGTGGATCAGCTGGCCGACAAGGTGCGTAACAACGCCCAGGCGGCCGAACAGGAGCTTGAAGATTTCTTCGCCACGCTCGGCTTCTTTCTGGAGAGCTTGCGCAGTGGCAATAATAAGTTTGCCGATCAGATCCGCCTGACGGAGTCTGTGCGCATCCAGCCCGAATACAACCTGGTCGAACTGAGTTGGGAGAATCTGAGCCGCCTGTTTGGGGCAGTGTCCAAAGGGTTCTCACAGTTGGCCGAGGCAGTGGAAACGATTGCCGTCCAGCATGATGTGGAGGGCGAGGACGAACTGCGGGCGGCGTTGATGACCAGCGCCCAGGCGCTCGACGAAGCGCGTATGAACATCGACGGCATGATCTTCAATCCGGACAGCGAGACTATCTACTGGGCGGAGATATGGCGCGATAATGTGTCGCTCCACGCCGCGCCGCTCGACATTGGCCCTCTTGTTCGAGAACATATTTTCGAGAGCAAAGAGGCCGTGGTGCTAACGTCGGCCACGATGCGGACGGCGGGGTATGGCGGCAGCGAACCGTCGTTTGAGTACATGCGCCAGCGGATCGACGCCGACCACGCCGACGAACTGGCCGTTGGTTCGCCTTTCGACTACAAGCAGTCGACCCTGCTTTACCTGGCGACCGACATGCCGGAGCCGAACCAGCCGGGCTACCAGCGCTTTCTCGAACAGGCGATTGTCGACACAGCGATGACGATGGGCGGCCGTACGATGGCCCTGTTCACCGCCAACGGCCATCTGGCCCAGACGGCCCAATCGATTGAGGGGCGGCTGGCGCCCCATGGCATTACGGTGCTGGCCCAGAATCAGGGCATGTCGCGGCAGCAGCTCGTTGAGCAGTTCCGGCAGGAGGGGGCCCGCGCCGTCTTGTTGGGCACCCGCTCGTTCTGGGAGGGGGTCGACATCCCCGGTCCGGCGCTGGAGGCGCTCATCATTGCCAAGCTGCCGTTCGACGTGCCGTCCGATCCGATCTTCGCCGCCCGCTCGGAAGGCTTTGACAACCCGTTCTTTGAGTACTCCGTGCCGGAGGCGATTCTGCGCTTCCGGCAGGGATTCGGCCGCCTCATCCGGCGCACAACCGACGAAGGGGTGGTGCTGGTGCTCGATAAGCGCGTGTTGACCAAGCGCTACGGCGAGCTGTTCCTCGAAGCCCTGCCCGAATGTACGGTTGTGCGCCAGCGGACCGACCGCATCGGCGAGATCCTGCAGCGTTGGATTGACCGCGATCGCAGCGTGCGCCTGTGAGTGAGTAGTCGCGGCCTAGCTGCCGGGCAGCTCGCCGACGACATTGAACGTATCCAGCACCTTGTCCATCGCTTCGAGGTCTGCTTCAGTGACCGCCTGGCCGAGAATAAGCACGGCATGGCTGCCGTCTGCAGGCTCCGCCGCCAGCACAATGATCACTGTGCCGATACCGTCGCAGTCGACGTAGAGGTCGTAGGCGCCGGTGTAGATGGCGTCTTCGTAGTCGTAACGGCCGTCCAGCACGCAGGCGTCGCTGAAGTCGAAGAAGTCGACCAGTTCGCTCATTGGCCCACCGCCCAGTTGGCTGGAGGCCCAGATCTGTAGTCCGGGTACGGCGTAAGTGTCGGTGAAACCGGCAATGTCGGGTGCGGCGATGATTGAACCGCCCAGCAGCCCTTCTTCATCTTCCCACGGTCCGCCATCGACCTGGCCCCACTCGACCGGTACTTCGACGTAGATGGAGCTGAAATCATCGTTGATGCCGACGTACTCTTGATAGGTGCCGGAGGTGTCGCCACCGCCGCCCACATCGCCCGCCTCTTCTTCGACAGCCTGGGCGAAGGAGAACGCCTGCTCGAGGGGGGTGCCATTCAACTGACCTTCCAGAACTTCGGCCGTCGCGAAACGCAGCACTTCAACCGCCATGACCGCAGACGGGTCGCGGCTGCGCAGAATGTCGCAATAGTCCGCCAGCGTCCCGTCGGTGGCGAGAACGAGACCTTCCATCATGGTGATGATGTCGCCCGACTCAATACCTGCCTGGTCGGCCGGAGAACCGGATTCGACAGAAGAAACCCAAATGCCGGAGATGGCCTCGCCGTCGTTGATCGCCTGACCATTGACACCGATTGAGTCGACATCTTCGCCATTGCGCAGCCGTTCAACAATGGGAATGGCCAGGTCGCGGGAGATGGTGAAATATTGGTTGGTGTCGCTGCGCCCGGCGTAGTTGACGCCGACCACACGGCCGTCGGCCGTCACCAGCGGGCCGCCGGAGTTGCCGGGGTTGATGGTGGCGTCGACTTCGAGAACGTTGTCAACCGATGCCCAGTTGGTTTCGCCGTCGGCCTGCGCCTTAGAGACGATACCTCGCGTCAGCGTGTACTCCTCGTTGCCGAAGAGCGGGAAGCCCGCGGCGTAAATCTCCATGCCGACATTAATCGGGCCATCGTGCCAGGCCAGCGCCGGATAGCCGTCGCCATCAATGTCAATGACGGCCAGGTCGGAGCATTCCGACACACCGAGAACGCGCGCGTTGCGCGGGCTGTCCTCGCCCGGCACAAACACTTCCAGGAAGGCAGCCCCGGTTACGACGTGGTTGTTGGTGACGGCGATGCCTTCAGGGTCGATGATGAACCCGCTGCCCTGGCCAGCCGAGTTAAGTATCTCGCCGATCTCAGGGTCAATGAAGCTCCCCTGGGCCTGGATGCGAATGGTGGCGGCCTGCACGTCTTCCAACGTGCTTGTGGCGACCGGTGCTTCGGGCGTGGGTTCGCTGGGCGGCTCTGTGGCTTCGACCGGCGCAGCCTCTTCGTTAGATGGGGCGGCTGTCGCTGAAATCTCATCAGGAGCGGCAGGGCTTGAACCACCGCAAGCCGCGAGTAGTAAAAGGGCAACAATCACGAGCACCAGGCGCAAACGTTTCATTTTTTCTCCATCTCCTTGCTGTGTGTTTCCGAGTCGGGGTCAGGATGAAGGTGAATGGCGTTGACCGAGCCGGACGACGATAGGCGTAACTGAATTGATTATAGTGGACGATTGGCAGGTCGGTCAATTGAGCCGGTAAGCGCGTTTGTCCGGCCGAGATCGCTGCGAAATCGAGGGGTGCTGCAGCCCAGTTGACGCCCTTCCCAGGCATGATTTCCACCTAAGTAGGGGTTGACTTTGCGACCGCCGTTATGCTAGACTGCACAGTTGATCTGGTGAAATATAGAGCAATCGTCAGATCGCTGTCTGTTCGCATTTTTCAGTCTGTGTAGCCGTCGACTTATTGGCCGCTGTTCATCAATTGGTCAACCGGGGAAGCCGGACCTTCGCCCTGCTGGGGCGGGGTGACTCATGGACCGACGAAGGAATCATTGAACAAAATGAGTGAACCAAACGAGCCGTTCGCTGAGGAAGTGGAGGTCTTGAATGCCTTGTTGACCCAGGGCATCGTCCACCGCTACCTGACCTACGATCAAATTCTCGCTTCTGTGCCGGAGATTGAGAACAACATCAGTTTGCTGGAGATGTTGTTGGAGCAGGCCCAGTCGATGGGCATTGCCATCTACGAGAGCGAAGATGACGTAGTCGCCGGGACAACGGACGATAAGGCCGAGGGGGATGAGGAAGTCGTCCTGGAAGGCGTTGACGATGTCTTTGGGCAGTCGGAGCTGGCCCGCGCCCACGACGCGCCTTTGTTCGATCTGAGCAACGTGCCGATCGACGATTCGGTGGGCCTTTATTTCCGCGAGATGGGCCAGCAGCAGCTGCTGTCGGCCGAAGAAGAAGTGCAGCTGGCGATGGAGATCGAAGCCGGTCGCGCGGCCACCGAGCGCCTGGACTCAGGCGATGTGACCGACCTGGACGAGAACGATCGCCTCTACATTGTGCAGGAGATTGGCGACGCCGCCCGCGCCCACCTCATTCGGGCCAACACGCGCCTTGTCGTCAGCATCGCCAAGAAGTACCGGGGCCGTGGCTTGCAATTTCTGGACCTGATTCAGGAAGGCAATGTCGGCCTCATGAAAGCCGTGGAGAAGTACGACTATCGCCGCGGCAACCGCTTCAGCACCTATGCCACGTGGTGGATTCGCCAGGCAGTGACCCGGGCGCTGGCCAACCATGGCCGCACCATTCGCATCCCGGCTCACCTTGGCGGCCGCATCAGCAAGCTGTATCAGGTGGCCCAGGAGTTGGAGCAGGAGTACGGCCGCCAGCCTACAGCCGAAGAGATCGCCGAGAACATGGACTTGCCCGCCGAGCGCGTGCGCTGGATGCTGCGCACCAGCCGCCAGCCGGTCCATCTGGAACGTCCCGTGGGCGACGAGTCCGACGCCGAGCTGGGCGACTTCATCGAGGATATCGAAGCGCCCGCCCCGGCTGAGTCGGTGGCCCAGAACATGCTCACCGAAGAGATCGGCGACATTCTGGATCAGCTGACGCCGCGTGAGGCGCGGATTTTGCGCCTGCGTTACGGCTTGCAGGATGGTGAGTCGCGGACGCTGAAGGAAGTGGGCGAGATGTTCGGCCTATCCCGTGAGCGCATTCGCCAGCTTGAGAAGGAAGCGCTGCGCAAGCTGCGCCACCCCAACTTCGCCGGTCATCTGCGCCAATATCTGAACTAGCGCTCCTGCGCACCCGGTTACACAAACGCCCTCCCACGCGGAGGGCGTTTTTTGTGTCGGATGCAGGTGGGGCAGAAACGTGGAGCCGGGCTGCTCCACACTCTCCGCATAGCCCGTGGCTTACTCGACGATGCCCAGAAACGCCGGCTCTCCCTGATGCACATGCCAGCGCGGATCAACGGCCGCGCCCAGATTGATTACCTCGACGCGACTGAACGCCTCAGCCAGCAGCGCGGCCACATCGGCTCCATAGTGGCGCAAATGGCCGTTGCTGTCCGGCTGGGTGAATTGGCGGGTGGCGGGCAGGTGGTAATCACCGGGCATCGTGAACAGCGCCATGCCGCCCGGCTTCAGAACGCGGGCACACTCCAGCAGCGCCCGGCGGTCGTCGGGCACATGCTCCAGCACATGATTGCACATGATGAAGGCGAACTGGTCGTCGGGGAAGCTGAGCGCCTGAATATCCTCTCCGGGATAATCGACGTCGGCGCTGAGATAGTCGGTCGTGACAATCGGATTGCCCGTCAGCGCAGGCAGCCGCTCCATGAGAATGCGTTCCGGCGCAAAGACCAGCACCGGCCCGTCCGGAATGCGCCCCAGCACGTCGGGCAGCAGGTGCGACAGCCCGCGATGGCGCGAGCGTGAGTCGCACTGCGGGCAGCGCGACTGCGGTGAATAGGCCCGCCAATTGCCAGTGGCCAGGAACGCCGGCCCCTCCCAGCCGCAGCAAGGACAGACGGCCGCGCCCGCTACGGGCCGCAGGCGAAAGTGCCAGGCGTTGCTAAGGACGCTCTCCGCCCGGTGGAACGACGCCGAGAACTGTCCTGCGCCGGCCAACCGCACAATGGGGCGCAGCTGGGTGCGCAGGTCGCGCCAGCTCGGTTCCCCAGGACCGCGCCAGCCGGGATTGTTATGGGAAAGCTGGGAAGGTTCGGTCATCGTAATCCTTAAAGGTTGAGATTGGTCCACTGCTGCCTCCGGTTCAGGCATTATAATGGAGACCGGCCCTGAAACGCAGGCAGTTGGGCACCTTTTACGCATAGTTCACTGCGGTTTCACAAGCCATTCATACCCACTTCTGTATGTTATGATACTGTCATGGGGTAGGTTGACCATTCAGGTCGCGGGTCTTGCCGCCTCATGAGATTGAGCGCAAGTCTGTCTGAGGGAAGAACGTCCGCAATGCAAGGGCGGCACGTACCAGAACGTATTGTCGGCAGCCCCACTGGCTGCTGCCAGCAGTGGCCGATGCCATGGAAATGGCCAGGGCCGTGTGGAGAAAAAACTGGTCATGAAGTCTGAACCGCTCGTTATTGAACCGGCCAAAGGCTGGCAACTGGTCGACTGGCGCGAACTGCGCGAGTATCGCGATCTGTTCTATTTCCTTATCAGCCGCGACGTCAAGGTGCTGTATAAGCAAACGGTGCTCGGTTTTGGCTGGGCAATCATCCGTCCTGTTTTCAGCATGATTGTCTTTACGATCATCTTCGGCGATCTGGCCCAGATGAGCAGCGACGGCGTGCCCTTCGCCATCTTCAACTACGTCGCCCTCGTGCCGTTCCTCTACTTCTCAACGGCCCTGACCGGCTCGGCGCTCAGCCTTGTCAACAACAGCGATATGTTGACCAAGGTCTATTTTCCCCGGCTGGCCTATCCGGCGACACCGATATTCGCCAAGCTGATCGACTTTGCTATCTCATTTGTGATCATCTTCGTGCTCATGGCCTGGTTCCGCATCCCGCTCACCGCCGGCATTCTGTGGGTGCCCCTGCTCACATTCCTGCTGATGTTGACGACAGCAGGGATGGGCTTATGGTTTGCGGCGATGGCCGTACGCTACCGGGACATCAAGCACGCCATGCCGTTCATTACGCAGCTGCTAATGTATGCGGCGCCGGTCGTCTGGTCGACCTCGCTGATCACCGAGCAGTTTGGTGAGATCGGGCGGCTGGTCTTCGGTCTCTATCCGATGGTGGGTATCATCGAAGGGTTCCGGGCAGCCATGCTCAATACAGCGCCAATGCCCTGGGACCTGCTGGCTGTCGGCACAGCTTCATCAGTGGTCATTTTCATCACCGGCTTACTCTACTTCAGGCGGATGGAGTACCATTTTGCGGACGTGGCCTAAGGCAAACGTTGTCCTATTGCCTGGATAAAGATACTGCATGTTTGGAACTGCTAAAGTAACCAGTCGCTCACTCGCTCTACCGTCGGTTGCTCGCGTGGCAGCGGTTGGCGCGTTGGGTGCGTTGGGCGTGCTGCTTGCCGTGCAGCTGGTGCAGTCACTGGCGTGGCGGATGACTCATGATGCGGCGGTGGTCCAGTTTCTGGCGTATGCGCATACAGAATGGGGCCTGGTCCCGTACCGGGACCTGATGGATACGGTGCTGCCCATGTCGCTGTTTATTCAGGCCGGCGCCGGGCGGCTTCTTGGGTATGGCGATGCAGCCTTTCGAACGCTTGATGTTGTCTGGCTGCTGTCGCTGCTCGGTGTGTCATGGGCGTTCTTACGGCCGTTGGGGCGGGCTGTGGCCGTGGCTGGCCCCCTGCTCTTTGGTCTGGTCTACCTGAGCTTTGGTCCGTCCATGAGCTTCCAGCGCGACTTTACCGGGCTGCTGCCCATTGCAGTCAGCGTGTGGCTCGCCACGCTGGGCACAACGACGGCGCGTGGTCTGGCGGGGCGCATGCTGCTCATTGGCGTTCTCTTTGGCGTGGCAGCCGGCATCAAGCCGCATCTGACAATGGGCCTGCCGGTGGTGTTCATGCTGGCCCTGGCGAACGGCGACGCAGCGATGGCTGGCTGGCGTCCGTCCTCATGGCGGTTTGCGTTTGGGCAAGCCCTGCTTGTTGTCCTGGCCCTGGTGGCAACTACTGCCATCATCTTGTCCTGGGCGCTTTTACAGGGCGCGGGGCCTGCTTTCATGACTCTGTTGGCGGACTATTTGCCCTTATATGGCGAAATGACCGGGCAGTTCAAAACGCTGGTCGCGACGGATCGACTCATCTACCTCTTTACCTCGTTTCAATCGCTGGGCGGGCAGGCGATCCTGCTGGCTCCGGCCATGCTCGGCGGGTATCTGGCGCTGTTCGAGAGCAAGCTGCGCCCGTCGCAGCGGCGGCTGGTCCTGGCTTTGTTGGCGCTGATGGTGCTATATGCCATCTACCCCGTCCCGGCTGGCAAGTTCTGGGCCTATCACTGGATGCCCTACTTCTACTTCGGCTCGTTGGGCGCGGCACTGGTGCTGCTGCCGCTGGCCGATGCGGCGGCCCGTCCGGATGTACAGATGGTGGCGGTTGTGGCCTGGGTCCTGGTCGCTGTGATGGTTGTGCGGCCCGCGCCGGACTTCTACCGGCAGCTGATGGGGGACGCGCCGCGTGCGCCGCGTGACGGACAGGTAGACGAAATGGCCACATTTCTGCGGGAGAATCTGCGCGACGGCGAGACGGTTCAACCACTGGACTTTGTCACAGGTGGTGTGCTGCACGCCATGATGCTGGCTGATGCGCGTCCGGCAACGCCGTACATTCATATCTCCGCCCTGAACCACCACATCTCGTCGCCAACCATCGTCGGCTTGCGGCAAGATTTGCTGGTGCAGCTGGAAGATGAGCCACCGCGCTTTGTGGTCGACATCCCGGAGCGGGCGCGACCGACAGGGTCGGACACCGATGAACACATTCCGGAGCTGATGACGTTTTTGGCTGCCCATTATGACGTTGCCCAGACAGGCAGCGGGTATGTAATTTATGAACGAACGAAGTAACGGACACTACTCACCCAGGGCGGCCATCCAGGTCGAGAATCTCGGCAAGCGATATCGGATTGGTGCGAAGGAAGAGCAGCACGATACGATGATGCAGTCGGCGCTGGCCTGGCTGAGTTCACCGGCGGCCAACTATCGCCGGCTGCGCAGCCTGAGCCAGTTCGAAGATGGTGACTCCGACGATGTGGTCTGGGCATTGAGAGATGTTTCCATGACGGTCAACCAGGGCGAAGTTGTGGGCATTATCGGCCGCAACGGTGCCGGCAAGAGCACGCTGCTGAAGATTCTGTCGCGGATTACGCCCCCCACCACGGGCCGCGTCGTGCTGCATGGCCGCGTCTCCAGTCTGCTGGAGGTCGGCACCGGTTTTCATCCGGAGCTGACTGGCCGCGAGAACGTATACTTGAACGGCACGATCCTGGGCATGACCAAAGCCGAAGTCGACCGCAAGTTCGACGAGATTGTGGCGTTTGCCGAAGTGGAACCGTTCATCGACACGCCGGTGAAACGGTACTCCAGCGGCATGCGGGTCCGGCTGGCCTTCGCCGTCAGCGCCCACCTTGAGTCGGAGATCCTGCTGGTCGACGAGGTGCTGGCGGTGGGCGACGCGGCGTTCCAGGAAAAGTGCCTGAACACAATGGATGGTGTGGCCCAGCGCGGCCGGACCGTCCTTCTCGTCAGCCATAACATGCAGGTTATTCAACGGCTCTGCCAGCGCGCCTTTCTCATCCAGAATGGCACCCTGGCAGCGTCCGGGCCGCCCGCGGGCGTCATCCAGACGTATCTTGAAGACCACTTCGAGGAGCCGCTGCCAGAGCCGGTGACGTTTGAGGACAAGCTGCGCCTGAACAGGTTTGAGTTTACGCAGGATGGCTACACAGTGGGCGAGTTCGCCGACAACCAGAAGCCGCTCTGCGTGCACCTTTCCTACGATGTGCTGGAGCCGATTCGCAACCTGCTGCTCGGCTTCGATGTCTACTCCGGTGACGGGACCATGCTCTACCGTACCTATGACATGTTGCAGGAAGGGTTGGGCTATCGTGAGCCGGGGTCGTACGAATCGATCTATGAACTGCCCGCCGACGCCTTTCAGCCCGGGGCCTATTACTTCGAGCTGGTTATTGGTGTTCACCGGCATGGCTGGTTGACGCGCGGTGACATCCGTACGAAGGTTGACTTCGGCGGCGCGCGCGAGTTCGATGTAACGTTCCCCGGTGTCGTAAGGCCCATTGGTCAATGGCGCATCGACCGCCATATGTCGAGCGACCGGCTGATGCCAGATCCTAACTCAGAATGACCAACGATATGATGCCCACCCAGAGTTCGACGACCGCATCTGTTCGCCCGGGCGAGCAGCAGACGGCCGCCCAGAGCCGGGCGCTGGTCGACGCGATCGTGCTGGTTGGCGCGTTGGCGCTTTTTGCTCTGCTCGCTGCCCAGATGACTCCCTTCCTGCCGGACGACTCGTTCATCACCTATCGTTACGCCCAGAATCTGGCGGCGGGGGACGGGCTGACGTTCAATCCGGGCCAGCAGCCTGTCGAAGGGTACAGCAACTTTCTGTGGCTGGTTCTGTTGGCCGGCTCCGCGCGGGCCGGCATGGGGCTGGAGAGCGCCAGTGTGCTCTGGGGCGGTCTGTTTGGTTTGCTTACGGTAGTTTGTTTGTGGTGGCTGCTGCGCTTTCGTGGCCGGCGCGGCTGGTCGTTGGCCATTCCGGTCGGGCTGTTGGCGACGTCCGGCCCCTACATTCTCTACGCCATCAGCGGGATGGAAACGGCGCTGTTCGGCTTTCTCCTCGTGGCGATGGCGCTGGCGACCGCCTTTGCTTTTGAGCGGCCGTCGTGGAGTCGCGGCGGTGCGCTGGGCTTGGTCGGCCTGCTGCTGGCCATGACCCGCCCGGAAGGAGTGGTGGCGCTGCCTGTGCTGGCGCTTTGCCTGCTGGCGCTCGACAGCCGGCAGGTGGATGGCACCCGTCGACCGATGTTCCGGACGGCGGGCGTCGCGGTGGCGTTCTTCGCCGCCGGTCTTCTTGTCTATCATGGGGCACGCATCGCCTACTTTGATGCCTTGTGGCCGACCCCCTTCCTGTCCAAGGGCGCGGCAGAACTGGCGTTTCTCGATACCTGGGCGACAAATCTGCGGCAGTTCTTCCTGCGTCAAAGTCACTATTACGCCCCGATGGCCTACTACTACATCGCCCTGGCCATTCCTGCGCTCGTGGTGGGCTTCCTGTCTCTATCAAAGTGGCGAGTACGCCAGATTGAGTTGACCGCGCTGGCGTTGGCGCTGGTGTATGCGGTTGTCTACTTTAACTTCGTCGACTGGATGCCGGGTCTGCGCTACTATGCGCCGCTGGTCGGGTTGCTGCTTGTGCCCTTGAGCCTGCTTGGCCAGGAGCTGGCTGGAGACGGGCAAGCGCAGGGAAACACGCCCGGCAATCTCGCGTTTGTTCTGGTCGGCAGTGTGCTGGGCGTGGCCGGAATCTGGAGCCTGGCGACGGTTCGTATGGACAGCCAGCAGCTGCAGGCCTCGACCAGCGCCTCACTGGTTGAGCTGGGCGCCTGGTTCGCCGAGACCTTGCCGCCTGACACTATGCTGGCAATGAGTGACGTCGGGGCCACGCCGTTCTACTCTGGCCTGACAACGTTTGACATCAATCCCAATTCGCTGCTGGACCGCCGCATTGCCGCGGAAGGGTGGTCGGACGACTACTTCTTCGCCGTCGATCCGGACGTGGTGGTGCTGACTGCCTTCTCGCTCACTGAGCCTGACTTCCCCGGCGATCATGAACGGCTCTACGCTACCGACCGATTCCAGCGCAGTTATCAGCGAATCGGCGTGACGCGCAATGATTGGCACGAGGATCGGTCGTACTGGGTGTTTGTGCGTCGTGGATCAGAACCGTCGGCCGCCCAACTGGCATCATTTCCAGCAGGCATTCAGAAATAGGCAGGAGCGGATTTAACATGTGTGGCATCGTCGCTGAATTACAGTTCCAGTCAGGTAGCGGGCTTCCTGAAACCGCCTTCCGCGAGCTTGTGGACCAGGCGGCTCGGCGCGGGCCGGATGCCGATGGGTATTGGGCCGACCCCGGCGTGTGTCAGTTGGGCTTTCGGCGACTCTCTATTCTGGATCTGTCGGATGCGGCCAACCAGCCCATGGTGGCCAACGGCGGCCGCCATGCTTTGGTCTACAACGGCGAGCTGTACAACTATCGCGAGCTGCGCGACGGACTGGAGCAAGCGGGCATCGCTTTCCACACCAGCGGGGACACGGAAGTCGTTCTGCACGCGCTGGCCCATTGGGGCAAGGCTGCCCTCGATCGCTTCAACGGCATGTTCGCCCTGGCGTTCTATGACGCCGCCCGGCAGACCATGCTGCTGGCCCGCGACCACGCGGGCATCAAGCCGCTGTACTATTTGCACACGCGTCAGGGCGTGGTGGCGGCTTCCCAGTACGATCAGATTCTGAACCATCCCTGGCGACAGGGACGCCGCGTCTCGCAGGATGGACTGGCTCTTTACCTGCGCCTGGGCTATGTCCCTGCTCCGTACGGCATCCTTGAGCAGACCCATATGGTCGAGGCGGGTCAATGGCATGAGTTCACTTCAGCCGGCGACCACACGCAGGGCCATTACTACCGCTTTCCGGTGTACCAGATGGCGGACCTGCACGGCGAAGAAGCATTTGAGGCGGTTGACGCGGCCATTACCAGTGCCGTGCAGCGCCAGATGATCTCCGATGTACCGCTGGGCACCTTTCTCTCCGGCGGTGTCGATTCGCCGCTTGTGGCCGCCAAGTCGGCGCTGGTCGGAGGTTCGCCCCCGATGGCATTTACGATTGGCCAGACCGGCAGTGAGCTGGATGAGAGCGCCGACGCCCGCCGGTACGCGCAGCTGCTTGGGCTGCCCCACGTCGTCGACCAGTACACACCGGACAAGGCGCTGGACTGGCTGGATGTGGCGGTGACGGCGTGCTCGGAGCCGCTGGCTGACATGTCGATCTTTCCCACGCTGCTGGTCAGCTGCCTGGCTCGCAAGGAAGTGACCGTGATGCTCTCCGGCGACGGAGGCGACGAGCTGTTCTGGGGTTATCCTGAACGGTTCGGTCCGCTCGTGGCCCAGTCGATGCAGTTTCAGGAACCGTACTGGCGACGACGCGGTCGCTGGCTGGCCGGTCGCGTTACCAGCGGGACCAATGGGGATTACAGTCTCCGCTGGCCAACGATTGGCGACTGGCACCGGGCCGCCCACACGCGCCTGAGTGACCCCTATCTGCGCAACGTGCTGGACGACGCGCCCGCCTGGCCGTCATCGTTTAACGAGTTTCACTATGCCGGGTATCAGCAGGATGAGACTGCCCAATGGCTGCGCTGGAACGAGTTTGCGGGCCATCTGACGCGAGTATTGCTCAAGGTGGATCGGGCCAGCATGTACCATTCGCTGGAGGTGCGGGTTCCCCTGCTCGACCGTGAAGTGATTGACGTGGCTCAGCGTGTCGATTGGCGCAGCTGCATGGACCTGGATCGTAATTTGGGCAAGCTGCCTCTGCGACAGGCACTGGCCCAACATGTGGGCCAACCGGCTGCCGCCAAGCGCGGCTTTGGTGTGCCCATGGACGACTGGCTGCGCGGCCCGCTGCTGCCGGTCTTCCAGGAGATGGTGGTCAATCAGGACGATATCCTGGGTGTGCCTGTGCGCCGGGCCGGCATGGAAGCGATGGTGGCCGACCATGTGGCTGGACGCGCCAACTACAGCCGCTGGATGTGGACGATATTGAGTCTGGCGCTTTGGAACGAACGGTACCTGGAGGCGTGAGCAGGCAGCTGTGACCATGAAACGAACGCTCGCACCGGAACAGATCGTATGGCTGGGTCTGGCGCTTCTGGCGCTGCTGATCCTGGCTTTGCGCTGGGACCGGACGGGCAGCCGGCTGACGGAAGCGCCGGAGGCCGTGTCGCTGCTCGACACAGCCATGTCGGCGGGCGCCGGGGAAACGGTGTCGATGGCGGAACTGGCCCGTCTGGGTGCGGAGCATGACGCGCCCACCGGCGTGTCGTCGCGGGCGCTGGCCCGGCTGGCTCTGCTGTCCGGGCAGCCGGCGGTGGCGGAGCGTTGGCTGCGTGCCGGCGCGTCGGACGGCAACGTGCCCAATCTCACCCTGTTTGAGCTGTGCCGCTTCTACTGGAGTCGCGGTGATGTTGAACAGGCGTTGACCAGCTGCGCCAACTCGCGGTCATCGGCTGCCTATTGGCTGGAGCTGGGCTACGGTGCGGCAGACGCCGGGAAAGCCACCGAGGCAATCAACCTGTTTGCCATGGCGGCCGCCACCGATCCGTCGCTGCCTGAGGCGTGGCACCAGCTGGGACGAGCTTACTTCGCGAATCAGCGGCTGGACGATGCGATTCAGGCTTTGCAGCAACAGCTGGTGATTGATCCAGAGGCGACAGTCGATGTTTACCGGACACTGGGTGAAGCATACCTGGAGACGGATGATGCAGCAGCCGCTCGCGAAACGCTGGAAGCGGGACTGGTGCAGTTTCCCGACGACAAATTGCTGGCGGTTATGCTGGCCGCAGCCCTGGGCGAAACCGGCGATCTGGCGCTAGCCCAGCAGGAGTTTGAGCAGTTGGCAGAGCGTTACCCCGACGACCCGATGATCTGGGCCGGGTGGGGGGAGGCTGCTTTGGCCGGGGGCAATGGGCAGGCTGCGACCCGGTATCTTCAGGAAGCATTGCGCCTCGCCCCGGATAACATTGGGTATTGGCTTAAACTGGTGGCGGCAAGCAGTGCCGCCGGCGACGTACCCGCCACGGCCCAGGCGTACCGCGAACTAATGATGTTGAGACCGGAAGACGTGACCCTGTGGCTCAACGCCGGGCGGTTCTGGCTGGAGTCCGGGCAGTTGGAAGAAGCGCGATTCGTTCTTGATCGCGTCATGCAGCTGGAGCCGGGCAACGAAGAGGCGGCCCGACTGCGACAGATTTTGGCGGAGAGCACGGTGACAATCGAAGATAGCGCTGCCCAGCAGCCGTAGGCTGATAGTGAGCGAGTTTATGTTGACTGACCTGTCCCTGACGACAACGACCAATCAGACGGCCGCCGCCGAAGCGGGCGATCTGCTGCTGCTGTTTGGTCGCGATGCGTCGGGCCTGCCTGCTCGCTCGTCGGATGTGACCTGGGAAGCTGCCTGCCGGACCGGGGAGAGCACCCTGTGGCAGAGCGCTCCGGGCGACGGCTGGCGGGGCGCCCCGCTCACGATGGTTCGCAGCGGCGCCTGGCAGGCGTGGCTGGTGGGCGAGCTGTACGGGTCGCCGGACCCGGCAGCAGCCGTCGCCGGGGTGCTTGCTGGCGAGCGGGATGCCGCCACCCTGAACGGCCACTTCCTGCTGCTGGCCCATGATCAGGAAAGCAACCGCTGGCACCTGTGGACCAACCGCTCCGCCACCTACCATGCTTACCTGGGAGCGCATGGTGGGCGCAAGGCAGTCGGAACGCACTTCCCGTCCGTAGCCGCAGCCAGCGCCGGCAAAGGGCTGGATTGGGCAGGGTTGAACTCGTTCTTTGCCCTGGGCTTTTTTGGCGGCGACCGTACGTTCCTGAAAGACGTCCGCCAGCTGCGACCGGCAACCCATCTGATTCTGGAAGCGGACGGGTCAGTCGTTAGCGAGGAACGGTATTGGGAATGGTGGTTCTCGCCCGACGAGGCGTCTACGCTGGATGATCAGGTGGTGGCATTTGGCCAGCTGTTCGGCTCGGTGATGGATGAGATGTCCGGTGACGGGCCGGTCGCTGTGCCCATCTCCGGTGGGCTCGACTCGCGCTCGACCGTGGCCGCGCTGAGCAAGCGGCGAGCGGCCGACAGCAACATCTGGGCCTACTCTTACGGCTACGACCCGTTCTCAATCGAGACGAATATTGCCCGACAGGTGGCGGCCGCCCGTCACATGCGTTTCGACGCCTTCACCATTCAGCCCTACCTGTTCGACCGGCTGGACAACGTCATCGACGCCGTTGAAGGGTTCCAGGACGTGACCCAGAGTCGTCAGGCGTCCGTGGGTGAGGCGCTGCAAGCCCGGGGCGGCAGCGTCATCGCCGCCCACTGGGGCGATGTGATGCTGGGCGACCTCCGCCTGGTTGGCGTCCAGCCGGATGCCATATCGCCTGATGGGTTGATCGCCCACGCCATTCAGCTGATGTCGAAGCCGGGGCATCTCTGGCTGATTGATCATCTCTGCCGCCCACAGCTGTCCGGCGATGATCCCGGGCAGCTGCTCCGGCAAGGTGTCGGCAGCGAGCTGGACCGGGTCAGTCATCTGGCCGAGCCGGAGTACCGGCTCAAGGCGTATAAGACGGACCAATGGTCCGCCCGTTGGACGACCGCCAGTCTGCGCATGTTCCAGGCGGCTGTCTTCCCGCGCCTGCCCTTCTACGACACGCGCCTGGCCGATTACTTCGCTACCGTCCCTTCCGGTCATGTGGCCGGGCGGCGGCTCCAGATCGAGTACCTGAAGCGGTATGCGCCTGATCTGGCGCGCATTACGTGGCAGCAGTCCGGACGGGATTTGTTCAATGACCAGCCCGGTTTATTCGACCTGCCTCGGCGGGCGTGGCGCAAAGGGTGGCGGATGGCCACGGGTCAGAAAGTGATCGAGCGCAATTGGGAAGTACAGTTCCTGAGCGAGCGCGGGCGGCGCGGGCTGGAGCAATGGCTGCTGGCTCCCGGACTGGCGCTGCATGATCTGGCTGCGCCCGCTGAGTTGACCGCCTTGCTGGACGCTTTCTACCGTGAGCCGTTGGCCGAGAAGCGCGGCTACACCATTTCGATGTTGTTGACTTTTTCTGCCTGGCTGGAGCGGATGGGGGGGGAGTGGCTGTAAGATGCAATCTGCCAACCCGCTTCGCATTTTGATCGCCGGCATGCGCTGGCCTCCGGAGACATTCCTGGCCCGCTTGATTCGCGGTTTGCTGGCCGAGGATTTTCATGTCACCGTGGCTGCCCACCGGCGCCCCGACGACAGCTGGCTCGCGGACCCGCGCCTGTCGTGGCTGTCCGCCCCCAGCTGGGAGTCGCCCGTACCCAACCGCCTTCTGTCGTTGGCGACGCAGTTTGGCGGGGCGGCCGTTCGTTCCGGGCGAGAGACGCAGCGTCTTGTCCAGGTCGCTCAGTCGAACGGCGACCGCCGCCAACAGCTGGTCCACCTGAACCGCTGGCTGCCTTATGCAGGGCGGCAGTGGGATGTGATCTACTTCCCCTGGAACGCCAGCGCGATCACCCACGAGCCGCTGCTGCACGCGGCGCCCGTCGTGATCAGCTGTCGCGGTGCGCAAATCAACATTGCACCGCACAAGCCGGGCAGCGAGGCGTATGCTGCCCAGCTGGCAGCGACGTTCGAGCAAGCCGCCGCCGTCCACTGCGTATCGGAGGCGATCGCCCGGGAAGCCAGCCAGTACGGGCTGGACGCCGCCAGGGTCCGGATCATTCGTCCGGCGGTGGACCCCGCCATGTTCTGTCCGCCTGACCAGCCGCGCCCGGGCCAACCGGCAATGTTGAAGCTGGTAACCACCGGCTCTTTGATCTGGCGCAAGGGGTATGAGACGATGCTGGCGGCCGTTCGACTGGCGGTCGATGCGGGCGTGCCCGCTGTGCTGGAGATAATTGGCGACGGGCCGGAACGCAGCCGTCTGCTTTACACCATCGACGATCTCGACCTGGGTGACCGGGTGACACTGCATGGGCGGCTGACTCCGGCGGCCGTCGTGGCCCGGCTGCAAGACGCCGACGTCTTCTTGCTCAGCAGTTTGAGCGAGGGCATTTCGAACGCCGTGCTGGAAGGGATGGCCTGTGGCCTACCCGCCATCACCTCGGACGTGGGCGGGATGGCTGAGGCCGTCAGCGATGGCGTGGAAGGGCTTCTTGTGCCCAGCCGCGATCCGGAAGCAATGGCCGCCGCCATTTGCTTGCTGTGGGAGCAGCCCGCACTGCGTCAGACAATGGGCGGCGCCGCTCGCCGGCGCATCGTGGCCGACTTTCAGCTGGACGATCAGATCGCAGCCTTTGCGAACCTGTTCCGCGAGGTGGCCGCATGACCCGTCTGGTTCTGGTTGTGCCCCGCTTTCCACGCCTGTCGGAGACGTTCATCGTCAGCAAGTTCCTGGGCTTGCTCGACGCCGGGTGGGACGTTCACATTGTCTGCCAGCAGTTCTCAAGCGCGGAATGGACCAAATTTTCCCAACTGCGTGACCGGCCCGAGCTGCGTCGTCGCGTGCATGTCGCCTGGCGGCAGTCGCCGCGATTGGCGGCGGGCGGGCTGTGGCCGGTGGCTGCCGTGGAGACGGCCGCCCGCGCTCCTCAGGCAATGGTCGATTATTGGCAGCAGGGTGGCCACGTTCTGGGCAACCGGCTGCCGAAGCGCTTTTATCTCGATGCGCGTCTGATTGCGCTCCAGCCCGACATTCTCCATTTTGAGTTTGGCTCGCTGTCGGTCGGGCGCACCTACCTCAAGGAACTACTGGATTGCCAGCTGACCGCCAGCTTCCGCGGCTATGACCTCAACTACGCCGGGCTGGACACGCCCGGCTACTATGATGAACTGTGGCAGACGGCCGATGCGCTGCATCTGCTGGGCGATGATCTCTGGCAGCGGGCGATACGGCGCGGCTGTCCGCCGGAGATGCCCCACGCCCTCATTCCTCCGGCCATCGATACCGCCTACTTTGATCCGGCCAACGAGATGGCCCGGCCCGTCGATCCCGACGGCCCGCTGCGCGTCCTGAGCGTCGGCCGTTTGGCCTGGAAGAAGGGGCATGAGTACAGCTTGCAGGCGATGGCGCTCTTGCAAGAGCGGGGTGTGGACGCGACGCTGCGGATCATTGGCGACGGATCGTATGCCGAGCCGCTGGCCTTTACGCGGCACGAGCTTGGTTTGGAGGACAGCGTGACGTTTCTCGGTGGCCAGCCCAGGGAGATCGTGCGTCGCGAGATGGCGGTGGCTGATGTCCTGCTTCATGCGGCCGTCTCCGAAGGGTTCTGCAACGCCGTCATTGAGGCACAGGCGATGCAGCTTCCGGTCGTCACCTCCGACGCGGATGGTCTGCCCGCCAACGTCAGTGATGGCGAGACTGGCTATGTCGTCTCGCGGCGGGACACGGCGGCGCTGGCTGACCGGCTGGAAGCGCTGGCGGCCGGTCCGGAACAACGCCGCCAGATGGGTATGGCCGGGCGCGAACGGGCGGTAAGCTGCTTCTGCATTGAAGATCAGATTGCGGCCTTTGACCGGTTCTATCGGGAGCGGGTGGTGGACCATGCGCGTTGATCTCATCTGGCTGAGCCACGCGGCTGCTCCCTTACCCGAGTGGCCGCTGGGCGAAGTCGTTCGCTCTGCGCCCGATCCGTCGGCAGTCGCCCTGCGCGTCGACTCGTTGTCCGCTGAGGCAGATGCGGTTCTGTTCTGGGATGCGGCGCTGGGCGCGCCGGACGCCGAACGCGTGCGTGAGGCGCTGGCTGTTCCCTGTGACGTCTGGCACGCCGGGCTGCGCCTGGGGCAAGGTGGGTTGCCGCGGACGATCGATTTTGTCAACCCGGTCTGGCGTCTTAACCGCGATCCTGATGATGACCTGGTGGCGACGTCGTGGCGGCTGTCGCTGCGGGCCTGTCTGGTCCGGACGGTTGTGCTGCGCACGTTGGGTGGGCCAGCTGGCTCATTCGACACGTTGGCTGCCGCCGGGCTTGAACTCGGCCATCGCTGGATTACGCGCGGTGCGCTGATGCGCCATGTGCCTTCGCTGCTGCCCGGCAGTTGGACGGGCGACGGCGCGCCGAATTTGACGTTGGCCGATGAGTTCGCCTTCGTTCGGGCGCGATATGGTCGTCAATGGAGTGTATGGGCGTTGTGGCGGGCGATGGCCAATGGTTGGGGCCGCAGCGCGTCGCTGGCCGCGTATCGTGAAGCCGCCGCCCGGCCATCGATTGTTGTGCCACCTCCGCTGCGGCCGTCCGGGAATGGGCAAGATGCGATTGAGCAGACAGCCTGGCTGCCGGTGACGGTCTTGATCCCAACGCTCGACCGCTACCCGCAGCTCTTCAATGTGCTCGACCAACTGCGTCACCAGACCGTCCCGCCGGTCGATGTGGTTGTCGTTGACCAGACGGCCCACGAGCGACGCGACACTGAATGGCCAGAGCGTTTTGCAGATCTACCGTTGACTGTTATTTGGCGCGACACGGCAGGCCAATGTTCGTCCCGCAATGCTGGACTGGCGGCCGCACAGGGCGAAGCGATTCTGTTTCTCGACGACGACGACGAAATCGACCCCGATCTCATCGCTCGGCATCTGGCGTTTCTGGCAGCCTATGGCGTCGATGCCTCATGTGGCGTGGCCGAGGAAGTGGGCGCGGGGGCGCTGCCGCCCGACTTTCAGTTGGTGCGAGACAGCGATGTCTTTCCGACCAACAACAGCCTGCTGCGCAAGGATGCGCTGCACGGATCCGGCCTGTTTGACCTCGCCTACGAGCGAGGGGAGCGGGCGGACGGTGATTTGGGTATGCGACTCTATCTGGCGGGCAAGCTGCTGGTGCTGAACCCCGACGCGAGCGTGCTCCACCTGCATGCGCCGCGCGGCGGACTGCGCCAGCACGGCGCACGGGTGACGACCAACGCTGCCAGCCGGGCCAGTCTGGCCCAGCGGCAGCTGTTGGCCCCGACGGAAGCGTATCTGTGGCAGCGGTACTTCACCGACCAGCAGGTGGAGGAAGCGCTGCTCATCCGCTCTGCGGCCGCGGTGCGGGCGCGGCAAGGCGGCCTGCGCGGGCTGGCCCGCATGGGGCTGATGGCGGCCGCTTTGCCCGACACGTACCGCCAGAACAAGCAGCGATTGGCGGACGGCCGCCGCATGCTGCACGACCATCCGACCATTCCGTCATTGCAAGACGACCGCGTCGAGGAGATACTATGAGTGTGAGGATTCCCGACCAACCAACCGAGGCGACGGCGCTCGGCCAGGCCTATCAGCTGACTGGCAACCCGGCCCGCGACCTGGTCGCGTCGCCTAATTTGCGCATCTTCCTGTTCCTGGCGCTGCATGTGCCGCTGGCGTTTGCCGCCGAGACGTTCCCGGCGGTGGCCACCGTGCATGGACTGTTTGCCCTGGTGGTCGGTCTCTGGGCGGCCATGACCCGGCGCGCCGGCTACGTTATCCTCATGCTGGCCTACATCGCCTCGGCCGAAACGCTGTGGCGCATGTCGCGGGCCACGCTCCTGTGGGAGTACAGCAAGTACGCAATGGTCCTCATTGTTGCTGTAGCCATCGTGTTCGAATGGTGGGGCGGCAAGTCGCGCGGCGGCCGTTCCAGCCAGCGCATTCGCAGCCTCTTGCCGATCTTCTTGCTGATCACGCTGGTGCCCGGCGCCATGATCCCGATTTTGCAGGACGGGTTGTTGGGCGCCAGAGATGCGCTCAGCTTCAACCTGTCGGGCTATCTGGCGCTGGTCGCCGTGGCGCTTTACATGTGGGCGCGTCACTTGAGCTACCGGCAGACGGTCGCCATGCTGCTGGGGCTGCTGGCACCCGCCATCAGCGTCGCCGCGTTGGCCATCTCCAACACGGCCGCCTACTCCGACGCCTTTGTGGCTGCGTCCAACTGGGTGACGAGTGGCAACTACGGCCCGAACCAGGTGTCCAACGTCCTGGGGCTGGGGGCACTTGCCGGCGTCATTCTGGTGGTCATGCTGCGCGATTCGCCGGGAATTCGGATCCTGCTCGTGCTGGTCACCTTCGCGCTGCTGGGCCAGGCGATGCTGACCTTCTCGCGCGGCGGTGTCTACAGCTTTGCGATCGGATTTGTGGCCTTTGGCTTCCATCTTATGAGTTCGCCGCGGGCGCGGGGTCGCTTCCTTGTGCTGGCGGGTGTTGGTCTGGCGCTTTTGCTGGCGGTCGTCTTTCCTTCACTCAACAATCTAACCAGTGGGGCGCTCGCCCAGCGCTTCGCCGATCTGGATACGACCGGTCGTGTGGAAGCGGCCCAGGCTGACTGGGAGGCGTTCCTGGACAGCCCCATCACGGGCGTCGGCGTCGGGTTGGGCGCCGCCTACCGGCAGGAAGTCCTCGGTGTGCCGCTGGCCGCCCATACTGCGTTTACCCGACTGCTGGGTGAGCACGGCATTTTCGGCATCATGACCACGCTCATCATGCTGATCATGTTTGTGGTGCGCTATCGCGGTAACGAGGTCGGGCTGCCCCGGGCCATCGTGTCGGCGTTGGCGCTGACTGCGTTGTCGTTCATGGTCCACAGCGCCATGCGCATGGCCATCATTTCGTTCGCCTTCGCAGTCTCCATGGCGACCTTCCCGGCCGAACCCGTGCGGGCGGCCGTCGCCCAGACAGGACGCCGCGCTGTCATTGCCGCTCGACAGGCATCCTCTATTTCGCCGCGACGCTAGCCGGAGGCGCCTGCTCATGACGTCTGACGCGCTCCGTACAGACCGGCCTGCTGCCGGACGCCTGCTGCTCCTGAGCAGCGAGTTCCCGCCGGGACCCGGCGGTATCGGCACCCATGCCTACCAGGTGGCCCGCCATCTGACGCGGCGCGGCTGGTCAGTGCACGTGGTCACACCGCAGGCGTATACGACTGTGGCTGAGCGTGACGCCTTCAACAGCAGACAGTCGTTCGCCATCACCACGCTGCCGGAGCGCGGCGGTGGCGGCCTTGTTCTGGTCCGGCGTATGGCTGATATCCGCACCGCGGTGGCCGAGATACAACCGGATGTGATCGTCGCCACGGGGCTGCGGGCGCTGTGGGCGGCGGCGGTTCTGGCCCCGCTGGCGAGCGTCCCTTGGCTGGCTGTGGGCCACGGCAGCGAGTTCAACGCACCCTCTGCGGCGGCTCGCCGGCTGACCAGCACAGCCATCAATCGGGCAACGGCCGTTGTCGCGGTTAGCGACTACACGGCCGGTCTGATTCGGTCGCAGGCGAAGCCGCGCCGCCTGATCGTCATCCCCAACGCCGCTGATGGCGAACGATTTCGCCCAGGGCTGGATGTGGCCGGCCTCCGCCGCCAGCTCGGCGTGGAAGGGCAGCGAATCCTGTTGACGGTCGGCAATGTATCAGAACGCAAGGCGCAGGATGTCGTCATCCGGGCGCTGCCAGTGATAGCGGCTGTCGCGCCGGATGTCCATTATCTGATTGCCGGGCTGCCCACCATGCAGGCTGAGTACGCGGCGTTGGCCGAATCGCTGGGCGTGGCCGACCGGGTCTGCTTTATGGGTATGGTGGACGATGAGATGGTGTCGCGCCTCTACAATCTGGCGGACCTGTTCGTCCTGGTAAGCCGTTCAACGAGCAGTGGCGACGTGGAAGGGTATGGCATTGTCGTACAGGAAGCGGCACTGTGCGGCACGCCCGCGGTAGTCAGCACTGGCTGTGGTCTGACCGAGGCGATGGTCGAAGGGGTCACCGGGTTGAGTGTGCCGCCGGATGATCCGGAAGCGACGGCCGCTGCCGTTCTATCACTCCTGCAGGACGAACCCCGGCGGGCGGTGATGGCTCGCGAGGCCGGGACGCTGGCGGCGCGGGCGACCTGGGACAGTCGGATTGCGGCCTACGATGAGCTGCTGCGTGAAATAGTGGAGGCATGAAGCATGGGTGGCCGGTTGCTGATCATTTCTCACACACCCCATTACCGGCGCGGCGACGCGATGGTGGGCTGGGGGCCGACGGTGCGCGAGCTGGACTACCTGGCTGAGCTGTTCGGAGAGGTCGTCCATCTTGCTCCGCTCTACGACGGCCCGGCCCCCGACAGTGCGCTGGCCTATCAGGCTGAGACCATCCGGCTGCACGCGGTTCAACCGGCAGGCGGGCAAGGTTTGGCCGACAAGCTGGGCATTCTGACCGCCTACCCCGCCTACGCCTACGCGATTCGGGCGGAGATGGCGGCGGCCGACTACGTCCATGTTCGCTGCCCGGCCAACATCAGCCTGCTGGCGCTCTATCTGCTCGGCAGCGAAAGCCGGCCCCCGTATCGCTGGGTGAAGTATGCCGGGAACTGGCAGCCGGAAGGGGGCGAACCACGCACCTACGGCTGGCAGCGCCGCTGGCTGCAAGAGAATCGGCCGCGCGCGGTTGTCACGGTCAACGGCCGCTGGCCCAACCAGCCGGCCCACGTCCATTCGTTCTACAATCCGTCTCTGACTGAGCGAGAGTTGATCGAGGGCCAACGAGCGGCTGCTGCTAAACAGCTGACGTGGCCGCTGGAACTCCTCTTTGTCGGGGCGCTCAACGACGGCAAAGGAGTCGGGCGGGTGCTGGACGTGGCGTTGGCGCTGCAGCAGCAGGGGCTGTTCTGCCGCCTGCGCCTGCTGGGCGACGGGCCGGACCGACCCCGCTACGAAGCATGGGTGGCGGAGCACGGACTGAAGGACGTGACCTTCTACGGCTGGGTGCCGCGGGAAGAGGTCGCTGCCCATTATGCCGCCGCCCATTTTATCCTCCTCCCGTCACAAACCGAGGGCTGGCCGAAGGTGCTGAGTGAGGCGATGGCGTATGGTGCTGTGCCGGTCGCCGCGGCCGTATCGTCGATCCCGCAGATTCTGGCCGACACGGGCGCCGGCGTGGCGGTGGCCCCGGATGATATCGCGGGGCAGGTGGCAGCGATTGAGCAGATGGCGGCCGATCCGGGGCGCTGGGAGGCGGCCAGCCGGGCGGGCGTGGCAGCGGCCCGACTGTTCACGTATCGACATTATCAGGAGGCGGTGGCCGGGTTGTTTGAGCAGTCATGGGGCGTGCGGCTGCCGCTGCCCGCGACGGCCGCTGTGCCTGAGTCTGGAGCCACTGTAAAATCGGTGACGCCTTCTATCGCTGCTGCTCCCGTCGCGCCGACATTGAACGGTCACGGCCACGCCGGGGCCACCAGCCTGCCGGGAGGCAAGCCGTGAGCGTGACCCTGTCCGGTGACAACCGTCCGCGTCTCGGGTTTGTCGGCCCGATGCTGGCCCGCAATCCGGGCTGGGTCGCCACACAGGCCGAGGTGCTGGCCGATCATTTCCTGGCGGCGGGTTACGTGGTTGAGCGCACGTCGGTCTATCCGGGCAGGGTGCGGCGATTGGCCGACACGGTGGCCACTGTCGCTACGTGGCGTGGCAAGGTCGACCTTATTGTCCACGCCGTCTTCAGCGGCGCGGCGTTCGGCATTACCGATGCGGCCAGTGCGACCGGGCAGCTGTTGGGCTTGCCGCAGATATTCGTGCTCCATGGCGGAGCGCTGCCCGAATTTGCCGCCGCGCGGCCCGGCTGGGTAGCGCGGGTCCTGGGCCGGGCCGCCGCGATCGTGGCGCCATCGGCCTTTCTGGCCCGCCAGTTTGAGGCGATGGTCCCGGACGTCCAGGTCATTCCCAATATCATCGATCTGGACCTGTACCCGTACCGGCAGCGGACAACCGTACAACCCCGGCTGTTGTGGATGCGGACCTTTCATGACGTGTACCATCCGGAGATGGCCATCGACGTGCTGTCGGAAATGCGGCGCACGCACCCTGAAGCGACGTTGACCATGGCGGGGCAGGACAAAGGGTTGTTGGACCCGGTGCGCGCACTGGCTGCCCGGAAGGGGCTGGCCGATGCCGTCCGTTTCCCCGGCTTTCTGGATGCTGCGGGCAAGACGCGCGAATTCTCGACCCATGATGTTTACCTGAACACGAACCGGGTCGACAATATGCCGGTCAGCGTCGTGGAGGCGGCCGCCTACGGGGTGCCGGTCGTGGCGACGGCCGTTGGCGGCGTGCCCACCTTACTGGAAGACGGCCGCACCGGATTGCTCGTGCCCGATTCCGACGCGGGGGCGATGGCCGGGGCTGTGCGGCGGTTGATGACGGAGCCGGGATTGGCGGCGACCCTGTCGACCAACGGCCGCCGCCTGGCCGAGGCGTCGGCCTGGTCCAGCGTGCAGGGGCAGTGGGAAGCGCTCTTTGAGGAGGTGCAGCATGCCAGCCCTGTCGTCGCCTGATTGGCTGAGCCTCTACCATCGACTGCCCTATTCGCTGCGGACGGTCGTGGCCAGCGCCCGCGGAGCGTACCTGGATCGCTGGCGCTACAGCGACCAGACCGAAGGCTGGGTGGAAGCGTATCTGGCCCATGAACAGTGGAGCGCGGATGAGTGGGCCGCGTGGCAGGCGGAACGGCTGGCGTTCGTGCTGGAGCGGGCCGCGACGCAAGTGCCCTACTACCGTGACCAGTGGGCGGCGCGGCGACGGCAGGGAAACCGGGCGGCCGTCGACACGCTGGCCAACTGGCCCGTGCTCAGCAAGGAGGCGCTGCGCGCCACACCAGAGGCGTTCGTCGCCGACGAGTGCGACCGCGACGCCATGTTCTACGAACATACCAGCGGCACGACCGGCAAGCCGCTCCACATTTGGCTCAGCCGCGAGACGGTGCAGCGTTGGTTTGCGCTCTACGAAGCGCGGGCGCGGCGTTGGTACGGCGTGGAACGGGGCGACCGCTGGGCCATCCTCGGCGGCCAACTGGTGGCCCCGGTGAATCAGACCGACCCGCCATTCTGGGTGTGGAACCGCGGACTGAGCCAGCTTTACCTGTCCGCCTATCACCTGTCTCCCGACCACATACCGGCCTATCTGGAGGCGATGGCCGCCCACGAGGTAACCTATCTGCTGGGTTACCCGTCCGGCCTCTACCGGCTGGCGCAGGTGGTGGTGGCGCAGGGGCTGGACGCGCCGGCTCTTAAGGTGGCCATCGGCAACGCCGAGCCGCTCTACGCTCACCAGCGGACGACTATTGAGCAGGCGTTCGGCTGTCCGGTACGCGAGACGTACGGCATGGCCGAGATTGCTGCCGCTGCCAGCGAATGCGAGGCGGGACGTCTGCACAGCTGGCCTGAAGCAGGACTGATTGAGATTCTGGCCGATGGCGCGGACGAACCGGCCCCGCGTGGGTTGGCGGGGCGGCTGGTGGCGACGGGACTGCTCAACGCCGACATGCCCCTCATCCGCTACGAAATTGGCGACCGGGCGGCGCTGCCCCCGGACCACACGCCCTGCGACTGTGGCCGGACGCTGCCGCTGTTGGCGGGCATCGAAGGGCGTATCGATGATGTCGTCATCACGCCGGACGGCCGCCATATCGGCCGTCTGGACCCGGTCTTCAAAGCTGACCTGCCCGTCGTGGAGGCGCAGATCATTCAGGAAGCGTGGGATCGGCTGCGGGTGCTGCTGGTGCCTACCGACGCGTACACGACGGCCGACGGCGTGGCGCTGGAGCGCCGCATCCATGACCGCGTCGGCGAGGCGATGGCTGTTCAGATCGAACTGGTTACAGAGATTCCCCGGACAAGTAACGGCAAGTTTCGGGCCGTGATCAGCCATGTCAGCGGAGACCCGCCAGCGGACGGCGTGGAGGCGACTGAGGACCTAAATCAGACGGGCCACTGATCGCTCGCACTGTGTGGAAAAGGGACGTATGGAACGCAAGAATATCGGATACGCAGTCGTGGTGTTTCTTTTGGCCGTGGTGGCGGCGCTCGTCTTTTGGGCTGTACTGCCCGGTGAGTTCCAGGAGAACCAGAGCACCGACTACACCTCCTTCTACGAACCGGTTGCCCGCAGCATCCTGTCCGGCGAAGGGGTGACGCTGGATGGCGAGATCGGCACGCGCTACCCGCCGGGCTTCCCGCTGCTGTTGGCCGGCGTGTTTGGGGCCAGCGAAGCCGCTGGCCTTGCCGACGACACCGGTCTGCTGCTGTTCCGTCTGATGTGTGTCGGGCTGTCCGCCGTTCTTGTCTTCGCCATGGCCCGGCTCATCTGGTCCGGTCCGTTGGCGGTGCTGGCGGCGCTGGCCTGGGCCACGTATCCGTTCAGCCTGTGGCTGGCCAAGCAGCCGAATAGCGAAGTACCATTTATTCCGCTGTTGTATGCCGGGGTCTTTCTGCTGTGGCTGGCGCTTCTGCGGAAGCCGGGGGCGTGGTATCTGTACCTCGGAGCAGGCCTGTTCACCGGCGCAGCGATGCTCATCCGCCCGGCGGGTATTGGCATGGGTCTCGTCATGGCCCTGCTTGTCTTCCTGTTTGCCGGGCGAAACGTCAGCTGGGCGACGAAAGGCGTGGCGGTGTTGATGATTGTGCTGGGCAATGTGCTGGTCGTCGTTCCCTGGCAGGCAACAGTCTTCGCCGAGACTGGGGAGACCATCCCGTTGAGCAGCGGCGGGGCGATCACCATTCAGGACGGCCTGACCTTTTTGGCCATTCCCAAGGATTATCGCCAGGAAGTGGCCGTGGCCGACGACGTGGCCAGCATGATGCGCAGCTTCCATGAGCGGCGACCGGAGATGGATTCGCTGGGCGGAGCGCTGGTCGTCATGGCGGATGAGGCGGCCGCCGCGCCGGTCACCTTCGCCAAGCTCATGGCGATCAAGGCGGGACGAAGCTGGTACGGCATCGACAGCCGCCGCTTTGAACTGCCCACTATCCTCCTCCAGATCGTTTATCTGGTGTTCATCACCTGGGGCAGCATCTACGCCTGGCGACAGGGTGGCGACATGCGCCGCATGACCGCCGGTAACCTGATCATTGTCGGCTACTTCTGGGCGATGACAATCATCGTCGTCCCGCTGCTGCGCTATATGACCCCGGTGATGGGCTTACTGATGGTGGCGCTGCCGGGCGTGGTGCTCTCCTTGCAGGCCCGCTTTCGACCCGCAGCCGTTCCGCTGGACCAGACGGCCACGTCTGATTATGAGGCAGCGTGAAGGTTTCACACGTTTTATACGTCCGACCGGGCTGCGTTGGCATACACTACAGGCATGGATCAACGCCCTTCCGTGACCGTCATCATGCCTGTGCGCAACGAACAGGCCTATATCGAGCGCAGCCTGGGCGCTGTACTGCAGCAGGATTACCCGGCAGACCGCATGGAGATCCTCGTCGTTGACGGGATGTCCGACGACGGTACACGGGCGTATGTGCAGGCCATTCAGGCCGACGATCCGCGAGTGAGGTTGCTGGACAATCCGGCTGGTATTGTGCCGCCGGGGTTGAACCTGGGCATCGAACAGGCGAACGGAGAGATCGTTGTTCGCGTAGACGGTCATTGTGAGATTGCCCCCGACTACGTCTCGCGCTGCGTCCAGCATCTGCTGGAAGATGGCGTCGACGGGGTGGGCGGGCCGATCGAAACGGTCGGCGAGACAACGGCCGCCCAGGCCATTGCGCTGGCCATGAGTTCGTGGTTCGGGGTCGGCGGCTCGGCGTTCCGTACCGTCAAGGACCGGCCCATGTTGGTGGAGACCGTCGCCTTCCCGGCCTATCGCCAGGAGACATTGCGCAAGAACGGCCCGTTCGACGAAGAGTTGGTGCGCAACCAGGACGATGAATACAACTACCGCCTGCTGAAGCAGGGTGGCAAGATCCTACTGTCGCCCGATATTCGCTCCCGCTACTACAGCCGCAGTGGACTGCGCAAGCTGTGGCGGCAGTATTATCAGTACGGCTTCTGGAAAGTACGGGTTATGCAGAAGCATCCGCGCCAGATGCGCTGGAGACAGTTTGTTCCGGCAGCGTTCGTGGGGGCGTTGGTGGTGGGCGTTTTGATGTCGGTGTTCATGCCTCCCTTGTGGCTGCTGGTTGTCGCCATGTTGGCGGCCTACACCGCCGCCAACTGGGTCGCATCAACGACCCTGGCCCGCCAGAGCCAGTGGGCCTATCTGCCCTACCTGCTCCTGGCGCATCCGATTTTGCACGTGAGCTATGGGGCTGGCTTCCTGGTGGGACTGGTCCATTTTGCCGATCGCTTTTCTGCTGGAGACGGCCGTCTGCAGCCCGCCAAGTAGCCCCGGCCGCGAGACAAAACCAAACAGCCTGACTGGCGACTCAGTGGCCTTCCTGTTGCTGGGCGCTCGTCGGGAACGTGGGATACGAGAATGAGTGACAAACGCGACAATCAATTCGGCGGACGCTTTTCGCGCCGCCATTTCATCCAGGGATCGGCCGCTGCCGTCACCGGGCTAGCAGCCGGTGCATTGCGCCTGCCTGTGGCGCGAGCCGGGTCCACTGATCTGTATGCGATGCTGCAGGGCGACGACGTCGTTGATGTGACCAATGCCACGTTTGGCGCGGTTGGTGATGGCTCCACCAACGACCGGGCGGCTTTTCAGGCGGCTATCGACGAAGCCATTGCCGAAGGCAAGCCACTGCTGGTGCCGCAGCCGTCGCAGTTCTATCGTATCATCCTGGACGCCGAGCACGAGCGTCTGCTGGTGGATGGCGACCTGACCATCATTGGCGCGGGGCGGGCGACAACCCTGATTCGATTTGGTTTGAGCAGTCCGGACGCAAGCAAGTTCTACGCCGGGTTCTACATCACCAACGGCAGCAATATCCAGATGACCGAGCTGCGGCTGGAAGAAGACGCGCAGCCTGCTGACCCGCTGGAGTTTGCGGGCGTCTTCATGCCCTCCGGACCTGATGACCACACTGTTCTGGTAGAAAGCGTGGACATGGCCGGCTTCTCGTACTGTCTCTACTCGCCGTCCGGCGGCACCGACGGCACCGGCGAGCTGTTTCTGACTGTTCGGCGCTGCGATCTGGACCCGTACTGGCGCTACGCCATTGCCTTCTGGACCCCGGAAACGGGCCACAAGCGACTGCACATTTACGACTCTTATCTGCACGACAACCAGGATTCGCATCTTGTCTACTGCCATCCCCACAATAGCATTCATGTGGAGAACACTCGCTTTGATGGTGCGAGTTCATGGGCGTTCCAGATCCAGGGGTCGGCCGTCGGCGGCGATCCCGACTACCAGCGCTTCATCGGCTGCTGGTTCGGGCCGCGCAACAGTCGGGGCATCATCACCCAGGACCGCGAAAACACCAAGATCCGGGTCGAAGTGCGCAACTGCATCTTTGAAGGGCGACCGGCGGTGCAGATCCGCTCAGACATTCTGATCGACGGCTGCTACTTCACAACGCCGCTGGACCCGCCTTCGGGGCAGAACTTCATCACCGCCTACAGCAATGCGCCGTGGATTGCCGTCATCAGCAACTGCGTCTTCTCGCCGCGAGCCAATTCGCTGCCCGACATCGACCTCCGGTTGGAGAATATCGAAGCGTCTGTCCTCAACTGCCAATTCTACAGCCAGGGATCGGGCAACGTGATTGCGATGGGCGGCAGCAACGACAACGTCTACACCATTGCCGACTGCCTGTTCTACACGCGGCAGGACAACCAGGCCCAGACGGTGGCGATGGACATCGAGAACGGCGGTGTCACCGTTAATCGCTGCCGCTTTGTCGGCCGGGTGACAGGAGACCGGGGCATGGTGACGCTGCGGGCCAGCGAGACCGGCCCGGGGCCGAGTGCCCGCCTTCAGATCGATAACTGCCTGTTCCAGAGCATTTCGGGCGGCAGTGTCTTCCACGCAATGGAAGAGAACGGCAATACGTGGAACAACCGCATCTTTGGTGGCAACAACCGGTTTAGCAACCTGCTGACCGGCGAACCCATGTTGACGCTCTCGCCGCCGACCGCAACCGTCAACGGCCGCATCGAACCGGTCAGCGGTTTGCAGCCGTCGCCGGTGACGGCCGCTCCGTTGATCACCATTGTGAGCAACTATGACACCTTCCAGGTCCTTGGTTCGGCTGACTTAAATACGATTCATTGGTGGACCGACGACGGTCGGTCGGACCCGCTGTTCAGCGGTTTTGTCAACCTAATCGCCAATAACGGATTGACGCTGGTGGAGGGTGGTAACATCGACCTGGCCGGCGCAGGACAGCGCGTGGTTCAGCCCGGGGAGCAGGTTCGCCTGCTCTATGAGTCGTTCCGTCGACTATGGCGTGAGATGCCGCTGGCCTGATTGAGGCGAACGGCCGACGTTGGCGCTTGCGGTCGGACTTGCCGCAGCTTGCCCGCGTCACGCACCCTGGGGGAGCTTGCATGACAGATTCCAACTCAGAGCTGGCGCAGATGCGCCAGACGTACGACGACCGTGAGGTCCGCCTGGCGGGCCAGGATCGATACAGCTTCGCCAACAAGGCGTACCTCTACACCATTCAGCAGCGCCAACGAGCCGTCATAGCCATGCTGCAGCGCCATGGGCGGCTTCCGTTGGGCGACCAGCGTATCCTGGAGCTGGGCAGTGGAACGGGCGGTGTGCTGTTGGAACTGCTCCAGGCAGGGGCCGATGCCCGCAGCCTGCATGGCTCCGACCTGCTGGCCGGCCGCGTCCAGGCCGCCCACCGCCAGATGCCCCGCGTGGCCCTTAGCTGCGCTGACGGTCAGAACCTCCCATATCCCACACATTCATTTGATCTTCTCTTACAATTCACGATGTTTTCATCGATTCTCAGTGAGGGCGTCTGCTATACTGTCGCCAAGGAAATGTTACGAGTCGTGAAGCCAGACGGGTTAATCCTGTGGTACGACTTCTGGGTAAATCCCATGAACAAGCAAACACACGGCATTGACAGACGGCAGATTCGCGACCTCTTTCCTGCTTGCCATTTCGACTTCGAACGTATCACACTGGCCCCACCGTTGGCAAGAATGACAGTTCCGGTTTCATGGACGGCTTCGCAGCTGTTGGAAAAGCTGCGCTTCCTGAATACCCATTATCTGGTTGCCATATGGCCAGCAGGCTAACTCATGAATGAATCTTTCATCACGACGAAGAGCGACATGAAGGGCTTGGAGCGCGATTCACTGAATGGATTGTGGCGTCATCTGGACGACGTTGCCCGCCGTGGTCTGGATCTTGCGACCGCGTTGGTGGGTTTCGTGCTGCTTTCTCCCATCTTCTTGCTTCTCGCCGTGTTGATTCGCCGCGATTCCCCCGGCCCCACCTTCTACTGGGGCGAGCGAGTAGGGCGCGGCGGCAAGCCGTTTCACATCCTCAAGTTTCGCACCATGTACGAGGATACTGCCAGTTACGACGGCCCACGTGTCACCGGACAGGGCGACCCACGGATTACTCCCCTGGGCCAATGGCTGCGCGACACCAAGCTGAACGAGCTGCCGCAGTTGTGGAACGTGCTGAAAGGCGAGATGAGTATTGTCGGCCCGCGTCCGGAAGACAAGAATTTCGTCGACCATTGGACGCCCGAGGCTCGCGAGGTCTTGCTCTCGGTGCGACCCGGCATCACCAGCCCCGCTTCCGTCCTCTATCGGGACGAGGAGAACATGCTGCGCTCCGGTGATGTGGTCGACCAGTATCTGAAGGTCATCCTGCCAAGCAAGCTGCGACTGGACCTGCTCTACGTTCACAATCGTTCGCTGCTAACCGACCTGGACGTTATTTTCTGGACGGTCATGGCGCTGCTGCCGCAGCTTAAGTCGAAGCGCGTGCCGGAGCATCTTCTATTTTGGGGGCCGATGGCCCGCTTCATGAGCCGGTATGCGTCGTGGTTCGTGCTGGACAGTTTGTCAGCCTTTGTCGCCATCGTCATCACCGGCCTCATCTGGCGCAGCAACGGACCGCTGGAGCTGGGCCGTGGTCTGGCAGTGGCTGTTGCGCTCTCCATCGCACTCATATTCAGCGTCGTCAACGCGCTGCTGGGCATCGGCCGTATCGTCTGGTCGCGCGCCGACACCAACGACGCAGTAGCCCTGGGTCTGAGCACCAGCCTGACGACCGGCATTCTGCTCCTCATCAATATGCTGTGGAGCGCCCGACCTGTGCCCATCCCGTATCTGGGGCAGCAGCTGCTTCCATCCGGTCTGATCATCGTCACCGGGTTTCTGGCCTTTGTTGGCTTTGCCACCATGCGCTACCGGATGCGCATCATTACGGGCTTGTCAGGACATTGGATTACGCTCCGCAGCCGGTCGAACCATGTGACTGAGCGCGTGGCAATTGTAGGGGCGGGCGAAGCGGGTCTCCTGGCTGCCTACTTGTTGCAGAAAGCTGAGCTGGGCCAGGCGTTTTCGCTGGTTGGCATGGTGGATGATTCGCCCCGCAAGCAGGGCGCCCGCATCGGCGGCGTGCAGGTGCTGGGCAACACGGATGAGCTGGGCGAGCTGACCAGTCTCCACGACATTGGGCTGGTGGTTTTCGCCATCGAGAACATTCACCCGGCGCAGAAGGATCGCATCTTGCGACTGTGCCAGCAGGCGGGGGTTCGCACTGTTGTGCTGCCCGACATTTTGCAGAATTTGCGCGACCAGCTGGGCGTAGAGCCCACGGAAGTGATGGACACTATCGCACTGAACGGCCATGACATGATGACATCTGCGGCGGATATGGAGTCGTTGCTGCTGGAACTGGACAGCCTGATGGCCACCCAGTCCTGGGACGCCGCCCACGCCCGCATTCAGGAGCTGCGCCAGGATATGGCGCAGGTCGAATAGACCAAACCGAAGCCAGGGCTGCTCTCAGCACCCTGCTTCTCATGATCGCCGGCCGGCGTTTGCAAGGAACGCCAGCCACAATGAACAGCATTGGAGAATCGAACTGATGAGTGAGTGGACCGGAAAACGCGTCCTGGTAACAGGCGCGGGTGGGTTTATCGGTAGCCACCTGGTTGAACGACTGGTGGGCGAAGGGGCGAACGTACGCGCCTTTGTGCGTTACAATTCGCGTGCTGACACCGGCCTGCTGCGCCAGCTTCCGCGCCCGATCCAGGAGGCGATTGATGTCGTCGCCGGGGATTTGCGCGACGATGACGCGGTGGACAAGGCGATGGCCGGCGTCGATCTTGTCTTCCACCTGGGCGCGATCATCTCCATCCCGTACTCCTACCAGCACCCTGTTGAGACGGCCGCCACCAATGTGATGGGCACGCTCAATATGCTGGTGGCGGCGCTGCGCCACGACGTTGAGCGCTTTGTCCACACGTCCACCAGCGAGGTCTTTGGCAGTGCCATGCATGTGCCGATGGACGAGACTCACCCGCTCCAGGGCCAGTCTCCCTACTCTGCCAGCAAGATTGGAGCCGACAAGATGGTGGAGAGCTTCTACCGCTCTTACGATTTGCCGGCGGTGACGGTGCGGCCGTTCAATACCTTCGGCCCGCGTCAATCGGCCCGCGCTGTCATTCCGACCATCATCAGCCAGGCGCTGAGCGGCGATTTCATTCGTCTCGGCAGTCTCGACACACGGCGGGACTTCACCTATGTCAGCGATACGGTCGACGGATTCCTGAAGGCGGCTGCGGCGTCGGACGGTGTGCTGGGCGGTGAGTACAACCTGGGCACGGGAGAAGATATCAGCATCGGCGAGCTGGCGGAGATGGTCATCGACCAGATCGGCCGCCCCATCGTCATTGAGACAGACGCAGCCCGCCTCCGACCGGGCAAGTCGGAAGTGATGCGCCTGCTCTCGGATAACAGTCTGGCCCGCGAACGGTTGGGCTGGCAGCCGGCCTACACATTGAACGAAGGCATACAGGAAACAATTGCCTGGATAGCTGACCATATCGACTTCTATCGGGTGGGCCAGTACGAGATTTAGCACGCAGCGTAAGTCAGAACCGGATTACAAGGGCCGGTTCTGGAGGGATCGTCATCATGAAAGCAGTCATTCTAGCCGGTGGTAAGGGCACGCGACTGAAGCCCTATACAACGATATTGCCCAAGCCACTCATGCCGGTGGGCGATATGCCCATCCTGGAGATTCTACTGCGGCAGATGAAGCGTGCCGGGGTGGATGAGGCGATCTTGACGGTCGGACATCTGGCCGAGTTCTTGCGTATGTTCTTTCAGGACGGCGCCCGTCTGGGTATGTCGGTCAAGTACAGCTACGAAGACGCCCCGCTGGGCACTGCCGGGCCGCTGGCGCTTGTCGATGGACTGGATGAAACATTCATGGTGGCCAACGGCGACGTGCTGACGACGCTGCCGCTCGATGACCTACTGGCCTTCCACAAAGCCAACGGCGGCGCAGCGACGATCGCCATGCACCGCCGCCAGGTTCATATTGACCTGGGCGTGATTGAGCAGGACGAAGGCAACCGGGTGATTGGTTATATCGAAAAGCCGACCTATGACTTTATGGTCAGCATGGGCATCTACGTCTTTGAGCCGCGCGTGCTGGATCACATTCCGGAGAATGCTTACTTTGACTTTCCCGATCTGGTGAAGCAGCTGATCGCCAGCGGCGAGAAGGTCGTTGGCTTTCCGTTCGATGGTTACTGGCAAGACCTGGGCCGTCCGGATGATTACGAGCGAGCTATTGAGGATTTCGACCGGATGCGGAACGATTTTCTGCCGCCCTCGCCGCCGACCCGCTTTTCTGTTAACGGACGACCGCAGCCTGTCGATTTTGCGGGGCTGTAGACGGACACTGACGAGAGCAACTGGAGATTTTTAAGAGACGATATGTGGCGCATTCCTCTGGCTGACATTAATCTGGGTGAGGACGAAGAAGCGGCCGTGCTTGCTGTGCTGCGGCGTGGCTGGCTGACGATGGGCCAGGTCACATCCGAGTTCGAGGCGGCGTTCGCCGAGCTGACCGGCGTGGCCCATGCCATCGCCGTTACCAACTGCACGGCGGCGCTGCACCTGGCCGGGTTAGCGCTCGGCTGGTCGGAAGGGGATGAGGTTATCGTACCGTCGCTGACCTTTGTGGCCACGGCCAATGCCGTTCGCTACACCGGCGCCACGCCTGTCTTCGCTGACGTGTGTGGCGAGGATGATTTCAGTCTGGACCCGGTTTCAGTGGCGGCGCGCATTACGCCGCGAACGCGCGCGATTACCGTTGTCCATTACGCTGGGTTCGCGGTGGATATGCCCGCCATTATGGCTCTGGCCGAGCAGCACGGGCTGGCGGTGGTAGAAGATGTGGCCCACGCGCCGGGCGGTACGCTGGACGGCCGTCCTTTGGGCAGCTGGGGCGATATTGGCTGCTTCAGCTTTTTCTCGAACAAGAACATGACCACCGGCGAAGGCGGGATGTTGACGACCAACGATGATGGAATTGCTGAACAGCTGCGGCTGCTGCGCTCTCATGGCATGACGACCCTGACCTGGGATCGTCACCAGGGTCACGCTTTCAGCTACGACGTCATCTTGCCCGGCTATAACGTGCGCATCGATGAGATGCGGGCGGCGCTGGGGGTAGTCCAGCTGGGTAAGCTGGGCGCGAACAACGCCCGACGCCACGAGCTGGACCGGCTGTACGTTAAGCAGCTGCAGCGCGAGATGCCGCAGATGGGTGTGCCATACGCCACCTATCGCGGCCACTCCGCCCACCATATTCGGCCAGTCCTTCTGCCCGAAGGTGCCGACCGGCGTCGATTCATGGAAGCGATGAAAGCGCAGGGTGTGCAGACGAGCATTCATTACCCGCCCATTCATCAGTTTTCGGCCTACGCGGTTGAGGACGAGGCAGCGCTGTCGCTGCCTTACACGGAGACGATCGGCCGTCGCGAAGTGACTCTGCCGCTCTATCCGGGCATGAGCGACGACGACGTAAAGATGGTAGTTGAGGCCGTGGGTCACGCATTGGACGTGACCATGGGCCAGGAAGCGGTTCTGGTCAATGATCCGGGTGCTGTGTGAAGAAAGCGATAATAAACGGCAGGCTGGAGACCGGGGAAATAAAACCCGTAAGGTTGGCAAAATAGACTGACAGGGAATAGCAATGGAACTCAAACTTATCTTTTCACTCCTACGACGTTGGGCCTGGTTGCTGGTGATTGGTGCCGCTCTGGGCGCCGGGGCCGGCTACGTGCTCAGTCTGTATCAGACCCCGGTCTTTGAAGCCTCCACGCGGTTTATGGTTATGCAGGCGCCTGACAGCGGCGTATCGACTGTGCAGCGTCTGAGCGACCAGGAGTTGGCCCAAACGTACGTCGAGCTGCTGACGACACAGCCGGTGCTCGACGAAGCCAGCAGTCTGGCCGGCACAACGGTCCGAGCGTCGCAGATTTCGGCCGATCAGGTGCGGGGCACCCGGCTGCTGGAGCTGACTGTATCCGCCAGCGACCCGGAACAGGCCGCTCTCGTCGCCAATACGCTGGTCGATGTTCTCATAACTCAGAACGACGCGCTGCAATCCTCGCGTTTCTCCTCGACAGAAGAGAGCCTGCAGCTGCAGGTGAGCGAGATTGAGGAAGAGATCGCCCGCCTGCGCAGCGAGATCGAGACGCGCGCCGAGGAGAACCAGGAAACTGTTTTCCAGGCGGCCGAGGCGCAGAAGCTGGAGCTGGAGCAGCGGATCTTCCAGCTGCAGGCTGAAATCGCCCCGCTGCAGCAGGAGATCGACGACCTGATCCCTGACGCGCTGCCGAATCAGCTGCCGCCGCCTCTGACCTCTGAGCAGCGGAACTTGCTGAACCAGAAGCGAACCGAACTGGCCCAGAAGCAGTTTGTGCTGGAACTGGCCCAGGCGAGCTACATCAACCTGGCGCTGCCGCAGAGCCAGAGCGATCTCCTGGCCGCCGGTGTGGTTCAGGGTGAAGAAGCGCAGAGCATTCAGCAGTCAAACCTGGCGCTCTACGAGCAGATCTACGCCACGCTGCTGAGTAACTATGAAGCGGTGCGGCTGGCCCGGTTGCAGAATACTCCGAACGTGGTGCAGGTCGAGCGGGCGACTCCGGCCACTATCCCGGTCGCGCCAAAGCCGATTCAGAACACGATTCTTGGCGCCATCATTGGCCTGATCGCAGCAGGTAGTCTGGCGTTTCTCATTGAGTTTCTCGATGACACGCTCAAGACACCCACCGACATTGCCAATGTCCTGGGTCTGTCTGTTGTTGGCTATGTGCCCAACGAAGGCGCCATGGAGAAGGTGGAAGGCCAACCGTTTGTCTCGGCCAATCCGCGCTCCCCGACGGCCGAATCGTTCCGTACGCTGCGGACAAATCTCGAATTCGCCAGTGTCGATCAGCCGTTGAAGACGATTCTGGTTACCAGCCCCGGCCCCGGCGAGGGCAAGACGACCGTGGCCACCAATCTGGCGGCGGCGATGGCCCAGGCCAACAAGCGCGTCATCCTGCTGGAAGGCGACTTGCGGCGGCCGCGCGTCCACCGTGCGATGGGCATGCCCAACCAGGCCGGCCTCAGCGAAGTTTTTCGCGGTCAGCTGGATATTCGTGATGTCGCCCGCTACTCCAAGGTCAAGGACCTGGCGGTTATCACCAGCGGCAGCCTGCCGCCGAATCCGGCCGAACTGCTTGGCTCGGCCCGCATGAAGCAAATCCTGAACCGGCTGCAGGAGTCGGCATCGGTCGTCATCATCGACAGCCCGCCATTTGTGGTCACCGACTCGACCGTTTTGTCAGCCAAGGTGGACGGCGTCTTGCTGGTCATTCAGCCCGGCAAGACCCACGCCGACGCCGCCAAGGCGATGCTCGACCAGTTGGACCGGGCCGGGGCGCGGGTCATTGGCGTTGTGCTCAACCGGGTGCCGCGCAAAAGCCGCAGCTACTACGGCGGCTACTACTACCAGTACGAAGGCGATTCTGCTTATTCGATCGACAACAACACGGCGCAGCCGGCGCCGGCCGAGAAGCCCAGCCGCGGCGTCTCCAGCCTCTTTGGACCGCGCCCGGCAACCGGCAAGATTGGCGAAGAGGCATAGCGTCGCCGGGACAGGTTGGCCCTGATATAGGACGTTAGACGCATGAGTTCAAGCAATCCACCACGATATCGACCGCCGCTGACGCGCACGCGAACGCCGGCCATTGGCCAGAGCAAGAGCGCGCGCTACAGTGCCTGCCCGTACCTCGGCACAGAGGCCGATCCGGGCACGTCGCTATCGTATCCGACGGACGCCAACCATTGTTACCGCACGCGCCTGCCGGTGCCCATCAGCGGCATCCATCAGGAAAGCTACTGTATCACCGACCGCTACCAGAGCTGCCCGGTCTATCAGCAGAACCTCCACTTGGATGACGTGGCGATGGCTTCTGTTCCCGTCACGTTCTACAACGAGGCGATGCAGCCGGAAGCGGTAGCTGAGGTCGCTTCGACCGTCCCGGTCGAAGAGCGCGATTCCAATTTGCGCTCCGTTCTGATGGCTGCGCTGGTGCTCGCCCTGCTGCTTGGCAGCTGGTGGATTTGGCGCAGCTTCCTGGCGGATTCGGATCCGAATCTGGCGCTCAACACCTTGCAAACAGAGCCGACCATTGCCATTGCCGAGCAGCCGCCCGGCGGGGCGAGCGAAGCCACGACTGCGGATGGTCAGCCCGGGTCCGCACCGGCGGCCATTATCGGCGCTGACAGTGAGCCAACCGCGACCGCGTTCCCGCCGACGGCGATTCCTACTGAGGAGACTGAACGGTCCGACGCTGCCGAGATCGCGCTGCCAGAGCTGCCACCTACGGCAACGCCCGCGCCGCTGGCCGAGGTGGACGTCTGTGAGCGAACGCCGGTCTGGTGGACGCCTTATGTGGTGCAGTCGGGTGATACGCTGGACAGCCTGGCAGAACAGCTGGGACTGGAACGCGACCTGATTATGGAGAGTAACTGTCTTGACGCGATGGTGATCGTACCCGGCCTGACCATCAGCTTGCCGCCGCTGGGTATTGTGGTGGACATTACGCCGACGGGAGCGATCACGCCTACGGCAGAGCTAACAGCGACTGCGATTGGTACGGCAGTGGCGACGGCGACGGCCGCCAGCGGTCCGATTGCCGGTGTGCCCAGCGCAACGGCGACGTCAATTGTCATTCCGTCGGCCACACCAGCAGCCACGGCCACCGGCGACCAGCCGGACGACCTGGTGACACCGCCGCCAAGACCGACACGGCGGCCGACAACCGTGCCGACCAGCACCATTATTCCGACGGCCACAGCGCCGGTGCTGCCCACGGTGGGCGGCCCGACTGCTACGCCGCCGGTCGCGCCCAGCATCGGCACGCCAACGGCGACGCCCCCGGTTTTGCCGGGAGGTGGCTCCCCGACGGCCACGCCGCCAGCGCTGCCGTAGCGCTGCGGCCCTTGCGTCATTTCGTTTGAATTCCTGGTTTGATTTCTTGAGGGAAGGATCGCTGCGTCCGTAAGGCAGCGATCAGGTAACCGTCATTACCGAAGTTGCTGAGGGACACCATGCACAAAGCGGTAGCGAACAGCGAAATGAGTCGTTCGCAGTTCCTGACCACCGGGCAGGTTGATAGCATCATCCTGCTGGTGACCGGGCCATTCCTGCTGTTTGCTGGCCGGTTCAACCAGGCGCTGGTGGGCGGTGCGCTGCTGCTGCTCGTCGTGCCGTTCGTGTGGCGCTACGCACAAACCGGACGGCTGAGCCGCTATACGCCTGCCAACCCGTTGATTGCGCTGCTAATGGGCTTGTTTGTGCCGGTTAGTCTCGTCGTCTCGCCCCTCTTCTGGGAAATCTCCTGGCCGCGCTTTGCGGCGCTGGCCTGGTCTGTCTCCCTGTTCTTCCTGGTCATCAACTGGCCCGTCACCGATCGCAATCATTCGAACCGCACCCGGCTCTACGGCCCGGTGTTGGCCTACCTGCTCCTGGGGTTTGCTGTCGCTGTCATCGGCCTGCTGGGCATGCAGTCGGTTGACAAGCTGTTCTCGATTCCGCTGCCCTCGCTGTCGGGGCGTCTCTTTGGCGGGGCGGGACTGCCCACCAACGAAGTGGCCGGTGTGCTGACATTATTCGCGCCGTTTGCGGCTGCTCTTGCGCTGGCCGGATTGCTGACCCGGCGCATGGGCGTCTTCCTGACGGCACTGCCTCTGACGCTTCTGCTTCTGCTGACCCTGGTGCTGTCCCAATCCCGTACAGGTTTGGTCAGCACGGCCATTGGCCTGGTGCTGGCGGCCTTGTTGGTTGTTCGGGTCAACCGTCTCTGGCTGGTGGCCGGGCTGGTCGTGGTCGGTGTGGGTCTGATTGTGGTCCAGGTTGGCGGTCTGGCCGACCGCTTTATCTTCGCCGGGGCCAATTCGTGGGCCAGCGTGGTCGGGCCGCGCCTCAGTGTCTGGTCACAAGGCTGGAACGCGCTGCTAGACTTCCCGATTTGGGGCATGGGACTGGGCACATTCGGTCTGGTCGTGCCCTGGCTCTATCCGCAGGTGCCGCTCGATCAGGCGCTGCGGCTGGAAGATGCCCACAATCTCTACCTGCAAAGCGCCCTTGACCTGGGCGTGCTTGGCGGCATCGTGCTGGCGGCGCTGCTGCTGCTGGCCCTAGTTGTGCTGGCCCGCCGCGTGCACCATCGTCCACCCGCCAGTCTGACCCGTGCTCTGGCGGCGGGTCTGTTTGCCTCGCTGTTCGCCCATATGCTGTACAGCCTCACCGATGCGGTTGCGCTGGGCACGCTGGCGGGTGTGCCGCTCTGGTTTGCACTGGCGCTGGCCTTTACCAAGACTGCCGATCAGCCCCCCGGCAAAAGAGCGCTCCGGCCAGCATTGCTGGCTCTGGCTGCGGGCGTGGTCGCCGTCGTGGCGCTGGTCACGGCTGCCGGCCCGGCCAATCTGTCGGCCACTGTGACGGCGCGGGCGCTGCTCCAGGGAGAGGCTCCTGCCGTCGATATCAGCACCGCGACAGGCATTGCCTGCGCACCGCGCTGGTATGCGGGCTTGCAGCAGTACGCCGCCGGGGAAACGGCCGCCCGGGATGCAACATGGGCCTCGCTGCTCGACTGCACCGATCGCTTCATTCCCTTTATGGCGGTGCTGGCTCCCAATAACGCCACCCTGGCGAGAGAGGCCATCGCCCGGCAGCCGGCGGCCGCTGCCGGCCATTTCTGGCTGGCAGAGCAGCTGGCGGTCAGCGAACCGGCCGAAGCGGTCGGTGCCTATCTGGACGGTCTCCGCTACGCGCCGGCGGATGGGCGGAACTGGCTGGCCCTGGGCGATCTGTTGGCTGAGAGCCAGCCGGCTGCGGCGCAGGAAGCGTATCTGCAGGCGTGCGTCAACGGCGATCCTGGAGCCAATGGCTGTCTGCGGGCCGGCGGCATTGCTGAGCAGGAAGGCCAGATGCAGCAAGCTATCGAAATCTACCGCCTGTCCAACTACGCAGGCGCACGAGAGCGGGCTGACAGGCTGGAGAACACCCTGGCAGGCGAGTAACACCGCCCCATTGTCCACAGTCCTTCCGTTTGCCCCAAGACAGACCATGGCTTTTCAGTTGTCAGGTTGTTGGATGTAGCCGCGACATGCCAATGTGGTCTTCTCTCCCGGCTCTGAAGACCGGAACGGCGTCCGGGCACTACGGCCACTCAAACACTGAAAACCCTGAGACACATACAGCGACAATCGACGCGCTTCGCCATAACCCGGTATAATCAGGGGCGATGGCTATCCTCACTGCGACCCACGTGGGTCAATCTTTTGGCGATTACGACGTCTTTAGCGGCGTCTCGGCCAGCATACCACGCGACGGCAAAGTCGGTCTGGTCGGGGCCAACGGCATCGGCAAGACGACGCTGCTGCTCATCCTGGCTGGCTTGCGGGCCGCTAGTGCCGGGTCGGTCCATCTGGCCCGCGACACCCGCATTGGCTATCTCTCACAGGAATCCTCCGACGCCTTCATCGGCGTTGATCACTCCATCTTCGATGAGATGCTGACCGTCTTCGAGGAGCTGCGAAAGTCGGAAGCGGTGTTGCGGCAGATGGAGGCGGCGATGGCGGCTGGCGACACCAGCGAGGAGCTGCTGGAGAGTTACAGCAAACTCCAGGAAAAGTTCGAGCTGGCCGGCGGGTACGACTATGAGCTCCGTATTCAACAGGTGTTGACCGGTCTGGGCTTTGATCGAGAGAGTTGGGGCCAGCCCCTCACCCAGTTGAGTGGTGGCCAGAAGACACGGGTCTTGCTCGGACGGCTGCTGCTGGAAGCGCCGGATCTTCTGATCCTCGACGAGCCGACCAATCATCTTGATGTGGCCGCCATTCAATGGCTGGAGAATACGCTGGCCACCTGGCCCGGCGCGGTCCTGGTCGTTAGCCACGACCGCTTCTTCCTCGACCGGGTCGTGGGCACAATCTGGGAGATGCGCCAGAACGGGCTGGAGATCTACCGGGGCAACTACAGTGCGTACGTGCGCCAGCGCCAGGATCGCTGGGAACGACTCCAGCGCGAGTACGATGCCATGCAGGAAAGATTGGCGAAAGAGCTGGACTTCATCAAGAAGAACATTGCCGGGCAGCGCACGCAGATGGCCCAGGGCAAGCTCAGCCGGGTGGGGCGCGAGGTGGAAGCGATTCGTGTGGGTGGCCTGCGCGTCATCGGCGACCTGAACAGCAAGGGCTGGCTCCAGGTCAGCTCGGAACTCGACCTGAAACGACCGCCCTCCACGGTGGGAGAACTGGAAGCAGCGATCAAGGCGTTACCGTCGCCGACCCGGCCACCTGTGGTCAACGTTCGGCTGGACCCCGCCTATCGCAGCGGCAACATTGTGCTGCGGGCCGCCGATGTGGAGGTCGGCTATCCGGGCTCTCCGCTGTTTACGGTCGATGCCCTGGAGCTGCACCGGCTGGAGACGGCGGCACTCATTGGGCCGAACGGGGCGGGGAAGACGACCTTTCTGCGCACCATTCTCGGTGAACTGGAGCCACTGTCTGGCACCGTTGAGCTGGGGGCCAGCCTGAGTGTCGGTTACTTCGCACAGGTGCACGAGTCGCTCCGACCTGAGAGCACCGTGCTGGATGAGTTCTTGCGCCACCGGGCTATGCCGATCAGCGAGGCCCGTAACCATCTGGCCCGCTTCCTGTTCCGCGGCGACGATGTCTACAGCCGGGTGAGCACGCTGAGCGGCGGCGAACGGGCGCGGTTGGCGCTCTCGATTCTGGTGCTGGAGAACGCCAACTTCCTGCTGCTCGATGAGCCGACCAACCACCTCGACATTCCGTCACAAGAGGTGCTGCAGGCGGCGCTGGAAGCGTTCGACGGCACCATCCTGCTGGTTTCCCATGACCGCTATCTTGTCGACCGCCTGGCTTCCCAAATCTGGGACCTGACGCCCGACGACGACGGCCGCATGGCGTTCACTGCCTTCAACGGCACGTATCAGGGTTACCTGGCGGCCCAGGCCGGGGAAGAGAGCGAGCCGGCAGTCGAGGTCGAAAGTGCGCCTGAGCAGCGCCCGGCGGCGACCAACGGCTCCGGCCTGAGCAAGAACGAGCAGCGCAAACGGCAACAGGCGCTGGACGAAACCGAGGACGCGATCCACGAAACTGAAAAGACGATCGCCCGCCTGGGCGAAGCGCTGCAGGAAGCGTCTGCGGCGCAGGCATACGAGCGGGTGCAGGAGCTGACGCGCTCCTACCAGACGGCCGAAGAACGACTGGAAGCGCTGCTCGAAGCGTGGGAGGAACTGGCTCATGGCGCGCCGGATTATCATCGGATTGACGGGTAATATTGCCACCGGCAAGTCGGCCGTTATGCGGCTGGCGGCAGAGCAGGGGGCGCTGACAATCGACGCTGACAAAGTCGTCCACGAACTGCTCGATGGCGACGAAGCCATTCAGACAGCGGTCGCCGAGGCGTTTGGGCCGGCGGTGCGCCGGGCAGACGGCCGCATCGATCGCCCGGCATTGGGTCGCGTCGTCTTCAACGACCCGGCGGCACTGGCCCGGCTGGAGGCGATCCTCCACCCGGCGACCCGGCTGGCCATCGCCATGCGCATCCAGGAGACGGCCGCTCCGGTCGTGATGCTGGAAGCGATCAAGCTGCTGGACGGGCCGCTCAAGGATGCGGTTGAGCAGGTGTGGGTGGCCGACTGTCCGCCGGAAACACAGCTGCAGCGGCTGCTCGTCTGCCGCGGGATGGACGAAACGGAAGCGAGCGCCCGCATCGCCGCCCAGGCACCGCAGGCGGACAAAGTGGCCGAGGCCGATGTTGTCATCGACACCAGCGGCCTGATGGCCGACACACAGGCCCAGTTTGAGTCCGCCTGGCGCACCCTCCAGGAGCAAGGCGTCGCTAACTATTAGAGTAGCCTGTCCGGAGGCCGGGCGGAGTGTGCAAATTGGGGTAGTCAGAGTATGATTGGGGCGTCATGGAATCGATAAAGCAATGGATCATCCGTCACTCCGGCCTGACCGCCTGGATCGTGCTGGCGCTGGGGATGAACGCCATCCTGATCTTTGAAGCTCGCGATGTCGGTCTGCTGCCGATGCAGTGGTTCTGGCTGATCTTGATCACCACGCTGGTGGCCGGGTTGTGCATCTGGATTGTCACCTGGGGTGACAACGACGACCCGACGTCCCCTGAACCTGCGGAGCCGGTCTCCACAGACGACAAGACCACCGCCTGACCTGCTCCCCACTCCATCATGGAAGACCTGTCTCCCGTCATGCCGGCGCCTGTGTTCCCACAGGTCTACGCTTTGCGTCAGGAAATCGCCGACCTGTTTGTCGTGACGGACACCACGCTCGACTACCCCGAAGCGGGACACTTTCGCTTTCGCGGCCGTTTCCTCGTTGACCCGGCCGACTGCTTCGAGGATCTGCGGGAGCGCTACGAGGCGCACGGCTACACGCCCATGATCCGCGAGGAAAGCGAGGGCCTGTCGCTGCTTGGTCTGCCCATCGTTTTTGAGCCTGATGATTCGCAGAAGTGGATCAACCTGGCCCTGCTCATCGCCACTATTCTGTCGACTTTGTTTGTGGGGACACTTTACGCGGCTGAGACGACGGCCGAAATCTGGCAGATCTGGCGCGGTTGGCCGTTTGCGCTCAGTATCATGGGGATCCTGGGGGCGCACGAGATGGGCCATTACGTGGCCGCCCGCTATCACAACGTGCCGGTCACCCTGCCGTACTTCATCCCCATGCCGCTTTCCGTCATCGGCACGCTGGGCGCTTTCATTCGGCTCAAGGCGCCGGTCAACAACCGGCGGGCGCTGCTGGATGTGGGCGCGGCCGGGCCGCTGGCCGGTCTGGTTGTGGCTGTGCCCGTCCTGCTCTTCGGTCTCTGGACGTCTGAACTGATCGTCCTGCCGCCGGATGCAATGCTGGAAGGTAACTCGATTCTCTATTTGCTGTCCAAGTACGCTGTCTTCGGCCAGATTCTGCCGGGCAACGGGATTGATGTGCAGCTCAACCAGGTGGCGTGGGCGGGCTGGGTTGGCCTGCTGGTCACCGGCATCAACCTCATTCCGTTGGGCCAACTCGACGGGGGCCACATTGCCTTTACGCTGTTCGGTGACAAAGCCAGGCTGCTGTTCTGGCCGGTTATCGCCGCGCTGCTGCTCATCACCGGCTACTCGTTCGTGGTCGGCCGTCCGGCGTTTACGTGGCTGCTGTGGGTGGGGCTGCTGGCGTTCATGGGCCGCACCTACGCCGAGCCGCTCGATAATGTGACGCCGCTCGATCCCTGGCGCAAAGTGGTGGCGGTTGGGACGCTGCTGCTCTTCCTGCTTGTCTTCGTGCCGCTGCCGCTGACCACCGGAGCCTGATCCCCATCGTTCTGCCACAGATGAACAGTCGCCCAACCACTTGGCAGCGACCCCCATCCTGCATATAATAGGCGACGCGTTGGGCGCCATAGCTCAGTGGTAGAGCGGGGGACTCATAAGCCCTAGGTCGATGGTTCAAATCCATCTGGCGCCATCAGCCACCAGCCACCTTTTTGACACTCACAGATCTGTTCTCCTGGGCAGTGTGGGGAAGAAAAAGGTGGCGTCGTGTTTTCAGGGGATGAAAAATGGGGGGAGGGACAAATCCATCACGACGCCACTGCAAGGAGGGAAGTCCGTCACTCCTAATAGTAGGGTGGTTACCTTACAGGCTACATTAAGCAGTTGTTTCCCACCAGCCGGCCAGATGAGGGCCGGTTTTTGCTATTTGGGAGACTGTGCCGTCGGCGGTATGATCGACTGATGATGGACAACGAAACAAGAACCGAGCCGGACCTGGCCCATGACGCGGCGGCGCGAGCCGTGCCGTCGGCCTGGGCTGGGCGCGTGCTGCTGGCGACCGTTCTCGTCGTCTCGCTCGTGGGCCTGTTGGCCTACACGCTCGGGCGCTGCCCCGTCGGGGAGCTGTGTGGCCCCGTCGTCGCTCTTGATATCAACCAGGGTCGAATCGATACCAACGTCCCCGCTCCACAAGGCGCGTTCACGGTCGAGCAAACGTTCCGGGCGGGTCACAATGGCCTGCGCGAGATCGAGCTCATTCTCATTCACTATGGTGGCGACCAGAACAGCGGCTCCTTGACCGTGCAGCTGAGGGATGGGGACGACATGCTGGTGGCGGAGGATGTGCTGGCCTCCGGCCTGCTGACCCACAACCAGACGTATCTGTTTCGCTTTCCCGCGCAGTCCGCTTCGGCCGGGGAGACCTACCGCCTGCGCCTTACGGGTGACGCCGGCAACCACGTCTCGGCGTGGGGGTACAGCCTCAATGACCTGCCCGGCGGCACCCTGACGCTGCTGCCGGAGCCGGGAGAAGCCGAACCGACCGCCCTCGAAGCGCAGGCGCTGCGCCTTGTCACGCGCTACGAACTGACCGCCCGCGACGGCGCGGCGGCAGTGGTGGCGGGCTGGGCGAGTAACGCCTGGCTGCTGCTGGCGCTCGGCCTGATGCTGTTCATGCCCGGTGCGCTCTTTCTGACAGCCATGGGACCCCGACGTTGGGACAGCGGCGCGTGGTGGGGCGTGGCGCTAGCGTTGGGCGTGGCCATCTGGCCCCTCGTCTGGCTGTGGTTGGGGCTGACTCCGTTCCGGTGGACGGGTGGGTGGCTGTGGCTGGTCGTGGGTATGGGGTGGGCGATTACCGCGCTGCTCTGGTGGCGAGCGCGACGGCGGGCGACGGTCCCGCTTGCACTCCGAACGGCCGTCCCCTGGGCGTCGTGGTTGCTGCTTCTGCTTCTGCTTGTCACCGTTTCGTCCCGGCTGCTGGCTGTGCGCGACCTCGCTTTTCCGCCCTGGGTCGATTCCAGCCGGCACGGATTGATTACGGCCGTTATGCAGGAACAGGGCGCGTGGCCGGACAACTATGAGCCGTTCCTGCCGGTGGAGCGCACACCTTACCATTACGGCTTTCACACCCTGTCTACCGGCCTGTCCCTGATGAGCGGCGTGGATCTGCCGGAACTGCTGCTCTACATGGGTCAGTTCCTGAACGGACTGCTGCCGCTGACGGTTTACGCGGCGGGCTGGCTGCTGACGCGTCGTCGTGATGTGGCTTTGCTGGCGGCGTTTCTCGTGGCGCTGCCCTTCTTCTTTCCGGGCTACTACGTCACGTGGGGCCGTCTGACCCAGCTGTCGGCCATGCTGGTGCTGCCGGTGGCGCTGGGCACGACGTGGCGGCTTGTGCGTGGCTGGCCACATGTCTGGTCCCTGACGGGCGTGCTGGTCGCCGGGTTGTTCCTGCTCCACTTCCGTGTCTTTTTGTTCTACTTGCCGTTTGCGCTGCTGGCCGGTGGCATTGGGCTGGTGCTGCATCGGCGGTGGCGCGGGTTGGCCCAGGCGGCCGCTCTGGCGCTGCTGCTTGTTGCCCCGCGCCTGCCCCAACTCTGGCGCGAGGCCAATCCGGCGCAGGCGCTGCAAAACGCCGTGCCCGGCTTCAACGACTTTCCGGTGGGCTACTATACGGCGGGCTGGGAGCGGTACTACGTCTGGCTGGCGGCGGCGGCGCTGATAGTGGTCGTCGTTGCCTTGTTGCGCGGGCGGCGCTGGGCGCTGCTGCCGCTGGTGTTGGCGGGGTGGGTGGGTCTGCTGTTTCTGCTGCTTGCCGGCGCGCCCATCGGCCTGCCAGAGACGCTGATCGTCAACCTGAACAGCATGTACATCAGCCTGTTCGTTCCGCTGGCGCTGCTGCTGGCCATCGTCACCGCCCATCTGGCGCAGATACTGGGAAAGCTGGGCCGGCAGACAACCGTTGGTCGGGGTGCAGTTGTGGCGCTGGCGTTGTTCGCTGGTGTCGGGCTGGGGGCGTTGGCCCTCTTTGGCTTTCGTCAGCAAGTGGGCATCGTCAATGAGCAGACCATCCTGGCGGAAGCAGCTGACCTGGACGGCCTGGCCTGGATTGCCGCCAATCTGCCGGAGGATGCGCTTATCGGTGTCAACAGCTGGCGGTGGCACGGCAGCACCTGGGCCGCTGGCGACGGCGGCGCGTGGATCGTCCCCCTCACGGGTCGCCAGACCAGCACGCCGCCAATCGACCACATCTACAATCCGGCGCTCTTTACGCAGGTGCGCGACTTCAACGAGGTCGCTTCGGCCAGAGAAGAGTGGTCGTCGCCGGAAGCGGCCGCCTGGCTGCGCGAGCAAGGCATCAGCCACCTGTACGTCGGATCGCGCGGCGGCTATCTTGACCCGGCCGCGCTCTCTCGCAATCCGGCGCTGACCCAGCTCTACTCGGCTGGTGGCGCGTCCGTTTTCGCGGTGGAGGCAGCGGCCGAAACAGGGCAGCCCGACTCCCCCTAGCGGCAGAATTAGACACGTCGAAAGAAACTGTGCAACCCTGTGCAAACCCGGTTTTAACGGGTTTGACAAAGGATATTTGTACCGTTAGAATCCACTCCACATCGTTAGATCGTTTGCATTACGCGGCGAAAAGCTGCGAATTAAGGAGACAGTTATGGCGTTTGAACTACCCCCACTTCCCTACGCTGAAGATGCCCTGGAGCCAAGCATAGATGCTCGTACCATGAGCATCCACCACGACAAGCACCACGCCGGTTACACCAACAACCTGAACAACGCGCTGGAAGGCCACCCGATCCTCTCCGCCATGTCCATCGAGGAGATTCTGGCCAATCTGGACAGCGTGCCCGATGACATTCGTGGCGCCGTCCGCAATAACGGTGGCGGCTACGCCAACCATTCCCTGTTCTGGGCCGTAATGGGCCCCGACGCCGGCGGTGCGCCGAGTGGCGACCTGGCGGCGGCAATCGACAGCGCTTTCGGCAGCTTCGAGAGCTTCAAGGAAGCATTTGCCAAGGCAGCCGCGACCCGCTTCGGCTCCGGCTGGGCCTGGCTCTACGTTGACGGCTCTGGCAACTTGGCCGTCGGCTCTACCCCCAACCAGGATACGCCTCTCATGGAAGGCAACACGCCTGTCCTGGGCCTGGATGTGTGGGAACACGCCTACTACCTCAACTATCAGAATCGCCGTCCCGACTACATTTCAGCCTGGTGGGACGTCGTCAATTGGGATGCTGTGGCGGCCAATTATGCCGCTGCTACGAATTAATGAACTTCTGAGCGGCAGCCATACGGGCGATTGTGACCCGGTGGTCTGACCGCCAGGAGAGGTTGCGAAGGAGATATAAATGACCCACATTGTTACCAGATTGTGCCTGCGCGACACCGCATGTATCGATGTCTGCCCGGTAGAGTGTATGGTTCTTGGCCAGCCGGAAGAGGAATGGCCGTGGCTCTACATTGACCCGGACACATGCATCGACTGCGGCGCTTGCGTACCCGAGTGCCCCTATGAGGCCATTTTCCCGGAAGAGGAAGTGCCCTTTGACTACACCGCACCCGCCGGTGTCTGGATTACCAACACGAAAGAACTGCTGCCCGACGGCGTTCCGTTCGAAGGTGAGATCGACGGCCATGAGGTCAAGCTGCTGAATGCCAAGCAGTTGGCCGGTGGCGAAGAGTTCGATCTGACTGAGGATATTCCGCCGAACTACATGTTCTTCTCGGAGGGCCCTGGCTACGACGCCATGTAGGTTGCCGTCCGTTTGGCGTCCGGGTAGGACGTGGTCGCTTCTGCGCCGCTCCACACGACGTCTGTGCTAACTGAACCTGAACCGAATTAACTGACCCGATTGCAAGGTTGGTTAATTCGGTTTTTCTTTTTTGGAGACAAGCATGACCGACTATCGCATTGAGAAAGACTCCCTGGGCGATGTCCAGGTTCCGGCGGGGGCGTATTGGGGCGCGCAAACCCAACGCGCCGTTCTCAACTTCCCCATTAGCGGCCTCCTGCCGTACCCGGCCTTCATCTGGTCGATGGCCCTGATCAAACGGGCCGCGGCCGAAGTTAACCACGACCTGGGCCTGTTCCGCGACAAGGTCGTGGGCGAACAGACTGTCACCGCCGACACGCTGGCCAAAGCGATCATCGCTGCGGCCGATCAGGTTGTCGAGGGTGTGTACAACGACCAGTTCGTCGTCGACCCGATCCAGGCCGGAGCCGGGACCAGCCACAACATGAACGTCAACGAGGTGATCGCCAACCTGGCCAATGAGCGTCTCGGCTATGCGCTGGACGCCGCTGCCAAACCGGTCCACCCGAACGATCATGTCAACATGGCCCAGTCGACCAACGACACGATTCCCACCGCAATACGGCTTGGTACGCTGTGGCGGCTCGACGAGCTGCTGGCGACGCTGAATCGACTGGCGGCCGAATTCCGCAACAAGGCAGACGAGTTCGACAGCATCGTCAAGAGCGGGCGGACCCATCTCCAGGACGCGGTCCCCGTTCGCCTGGGCCAGGAGTTTGGCGCCTACGCACGTGCGGTGGAGCGAGACGCGGAAAAGATTGCGCAGGCGGCCGACGGGCTGCGGCGTCTGGGCATTGGGGGGACGGCAACCGGCACGGGCCTCAACGCTCACGAAGCGTACCATGCCCACATGGTCGTCGTTCTGGGCCGGCTTTCCGGGCTGGAGCTGCGCGAGTCGGATGATCTGTTTGAGTCGATGCAGAGCATGGGGGACGCCGTCTACTTCAGCGGCGCACTGCGGACGTTTGCCCAGGACATGACCCGCATCGCCAACGACTTCCGCTTGCTCTCTTCCGGCCCCAGCACGGGTTTGGACGAGATCCGGCTGCCTGCTGTGCAGCCCGGCTCATCTATCATGCCCGGCAAGGTCAATCCGGTGCTGGCCGAAATGATGAACATGGCCATGTTCCAGGTGATGGGTAACGACCTGACTGTCATGATGGCAGGGCAGGCAGGGCAGTTGGAGCTGAACGTGATGATGCCGATCATTGCCTACAACATCTTCCAGAGCATGGACATCATCATCAACTCGGTCAACGCGTTTATCGACAAATGTCTGGTGGGTGTGGTGGCTAACGAAGTGAAGGCGACGGGCTGGCTGGCCAAGAACGCCATTCTGGTCACGGCGCTGAACCCGGTCATCGGCTACCAGAAGGGGGCGGAGGTGGCCAAGGAAGCGATGGCGACCAACCGTACCGTCCGCGAAGTGGTGGTCAAGAAGGGCTATATGACGGCCGAGCAAGCCGACGAGCTGCTCGACGTTCGCGTGCTGACCGAAGGCGGAATTGGTGGCGGCTAACCGCGACAGACGCTGTATGAGCACCAGCTAAAAGTTGTGCAAAAGTTAGACATCTCCCGATTTTGTTCCTAGGATCATGTCTGAGGACGATTGTGTTCTCACTACGAGCAATTGATTATCGGGAGATGTATGATGAAGAAGTATACGATTCTACTGGCGGTAAGTGCTTTGCTCTTTTTGTTGGCTGCCTGTGGCGGAACGGCCGAACCGGCTGGACCGGAGCCGGTCAGCCTGAGCTTCACTGGTGGCGACGAGTTTCGCTATGACCCGGATTCGGCCACCGTTGTCTCGGGTGCGGATGTGACCGTGACCTATGAGAACGTTGGGGCGCTGGAGCACAACTGGCTGCTGATCAGCGATCGCGTAGACGCGACCACGGCCACGGAAGCGGACGCCATCGGCGGCGCGACCTCGGGCGTTATCGCGGGCGGCACCTCGGCTACGTTTAACTTTGTCGCTCCGCCCGCTGGAGATTACCAGTACGTGTGCACAGTGCCGGGCCATGCGGCCGCCGGCATGGTAGGCACAATGACTGTCACGCCCTAAAGCGGCGTGACCAACCACGACGTCACCGTTCCCGGTTGGCGTCACTGGAAGGGTTCCGCGACCTCGCGGAGCCCTTCTTGCATTTTGGGGAGGGGGGCTATACCATATCGTCGCTCGCAATGAACAAGCTCCAACTGGCTCCTGCCCATTACGATGAGATGCTCGCCCACTTGCAGGCCTGCTATCCGGAAGAGGGGTGCGGCCTGGTCGGTGGCTGCGGCGGCCGCTCGCGGCAGATCTACCCGATAGAGAATCGGCTCCACAGCCCGGTGGCCTACGAGATGGATCCGTTGGCGCAAATCACGGCGATGTTGGCGCTGGAGTCTGAGGGCTGGGAGTTGGTGGCGATCTATCACTCACATCCGAATGGGCCGCTCTATCCGTCGGCAAGCGATGTGGCCCAAGCGTACTATCCGGACGCGATGCAGATCATCTTCTCCCTGGGTGACGCCCCGGACGGCTTGCCCGCCGCCGCAGGGTTCATGATCGTCGCTGGGCAGATCGAGCGGGCAGACCTGCTGGTCGCGGCGCCATCTGATTGAGCATCATGCGTCACGATGGGTGGCGAGTCCGTCGAGCGAGAGTAACTCTTGGGGCCAAACTGTGTTTTACTTTGTTGGAAGCTCAATCGTCCGGCCGTCCCATATCCGGCCTGACGCACCCGACCTATGATTGAAACTGTCTACATTCTGCTGGCAGCCCTGATTGGATACCTTTGTGGATCGGTCCCCTTTGGCTACCTCTACGTCAAACTGTTTAAGGGCGAAGATTTGCGCACCGTCGGCAGCGGCCGTACCGGAGGGACCAACTCCTTTCGCGCCGCCGGGTTGGGCGTGGGGCTGTTGACCTCATTCAGCGACATCTTCAAGGGCGCGGCGGCCGTCTGGCTGACGAACTGGCTCTTTGGCGATCCGCTCGGCCCCCTACTGCTGCCGTGGGCCGTGGCTACCGCCGGTGTCTTTTCGGTTATCGGCCACAACTGGTCCGTCTTCCTGCGCTTTCGCGGCGGAGCAGGCACGGGACCCAATGTGGGGTGGTCGGCGGCTGTCTACTGGCCCATTCTGCCGATCGCGATCCTGTTGGTGTCTGGGCTGCTGTACTTTGTGGGCATGGCTTCCATCGCCTCGCTGAGCATGGCGCTCGTGACGATCGTCATCTTTGGCATTCGCTACCTCCTGGACATCGATACAACACCCGCCTACCTGACCGGCAGTGTGGTAGCGGGAGTATTGATCGCCTGGTCGCTGCGGCCGAATCTGATACGGGTGGTCAACGGCACAGAACGTGTGGTTGGGCCGCGTGCCAAGCGCATTGCCGCCAAAGAAGCGGCTGAGGCGCAGGCCAAACAGTCACAGTCGGGCGACTCCAACAACCCAGCCCGGCGCTAGATACGTCCCGCGCCGAAGACGGCTACTCCCCTTTCGTCAACAGTTCGTAACGCATGATGCCGAGCGAGTCGACGCGCACGCCGTCGACTTCCGGCAGTGAGATGGCCCGGCGCGGCTGTTGGGTCAGGTCCAGCGTCGGCAGCTCTTCCGCCCACAAGGTCTGGATCTCGGCCAACAGCGCCAGGCGGGCTGTCTCGTCCAGCTCTGCTCGCGCGGCCTCGACCAAAGCCACCATCTCCTCGCTCTCATAATTGGAGCAGAAGACGCGGGTGGTGGAGAAGACAAAGAAGTCGGTCCAGCTGGAGGCGTCCATATAGTCGACCGCACTGTCGGGGGATGGCCAGCCCAGCAGGAACGTCGGGTAGTTGCATTGGGCGATGTCCAACCGGAACTGATCCCAGGTGACACCGGATGTGGTGACGAAGAAGACGCCGGTCTCTTCCAGTTGGGCCTTAATCGCTGCTGCATACTGTTCTTCAGCAGCGCTGTACCGCCCGTCGTTGACGAACCAGAGCGTCATCTCAATCGGCGTGGTGGCAGAGTAACCTTCCTCTAGCAGCAGCGTCCGCGCCCGATCCAGGTCCCGCTCCGGCAGCGTCTCGATTGCTCCGGGAATGTCGCTCGGCACTGGGCTGCGCAGCGCCAGCCGTTCCCCGCCAAACACGTCGGCCAGCGCAGCGTGGTCGAGTGCGTAGCTGACGGCCTGGCGTACCTTCTCTTTGTCCCACGGTTCGGTCGACTGTTCGAACATCAGGTAGCTCTTGAACGTCGACGGACCCGTCCAGGGACGAAGATCGGCCTGGCCATCGGCGTCCTGGTCCAGCGCCGAGAGGGCCACGAAATCAGCGTAGGGCAATCCGGTCCAGGCCAGGTCGACCGATTCAAACTCAGTCAGTGAGCGCTCCATTCCCCCGGCCGTATCGTAGAATCGGACCATGATGTTCTCGAACGCGGGGGCGGGGCGGCCCGGCCAGCCGGGGTTGGCGGTCAACCGCATGCGGTCATTCGGCTCCCAGCCGGCAATGGTATAGGGACCAAGCCCGCCGCATCGGCTGCCGGGATCGGCGGCTTCCACATAGCAGTCGGCGCTGATAGGGAAGAAGGGCGGCGTGGCCAGAATGGCCGGGAAGTAGGCGGTGGGCGCCTTGAGGACCATCTTGACCGTCAGCGGGTCCAGCACCTGGACGCTGTCATCGTCGGCGAAGTTGTCCTCGTTGGCGTCCTTCAGATAGGTGTTGACAACGAAATTGCCCAGGCGCGAGGCACGCAGGATAGACCAGCGCACGTCCTCGGCCGTGAAGAGGCGGCCGTCAGGGAACGCCAGCCCGTCGCGCAGCCGGACCGTGTACTCCAGCTTGTCTTCAGAAATCTCCGGCAAGGCCGACGCCAGCAGGGGTTCCAGCACATTGTCGGGTGTGAAGCGGTACAGACCGCTCATCGTGTTGTTCTTCAGTTCCCAGCCGATGAAACTGGTGTCCGGGCTGGCGGGGTCCATGTCGTTGAACTGTCCGACCAAACCGATGACCAGCTCGCTGCCCGGCGTGCCCACGCGCGATTCGCCGGGGTCCACCAGCGCGGCCGCGTCCTGCTCGGAGATGAGCCAGGTCAGCGCCAGCTGGTCGAGCGTGCCGTCCTCGCGCAGCCCGCCTATGGCCTCATTCAGGCGCAGGCGCAGCTCGGCGTTGTCGGCTGCCACAGCCATGCCATACTGCTTGCTGCTCAGCCAGGCCGCCTGACCCTCGCCGCCGGCGATGCGGAGCTGCTCCGGAAAGGTTGAGGCGAAGTAGTCACCCGCATGGCTGTCGACAATCACGGCATCGACCGCTTCGTCGATAAGCGCCTGAATGAGCTGTGACGGCTGCTCGAACTCAGCGAACAAGTCGTTGTCAGAGATGCCGCTGGCCAGCGCCGCTTCATAGCTGTCACTGTCGCTGATGACGCCGATCGCCATACCGGACTGGATGTCGGCCACACTCTGGATGCGCTGCTCATCAACAAGGACCAGCACCACCTGGCCGACTTCCAGGTACGGATCGGTGTAGGCGATGCCCGCTTCCGGCTGGTCCGGAATGATGAGTGCCGACATGACGGCGTCGAAGTCGCGGGCCGATCCGGCGGCGATGCTGCCCAGCACGCCCTGGCTGGGCGTGACGACGAACTCGTAATCGAGGGCGGCGGTCGCGGCAATACTCTCCATCACGCTGGCGTTGTAACCAATGACGTTGCCGAACTGGTCAAAGTCGCTGAAGGGCGGGAACGGCGCATCGGTGGCCAGGACGACGAAATCGCGCCCGCCGCGCTGCACGGGTAGATCGGCCGTCGGCAGCACCGCCGTACCCGCTTCCACGGGCGTGTTGGTGACGGTTGTCACCTCCGGTTGGTCCTGCGCGCAGGCCGCCAGAAGGACAAGAAGAACCAGCAGGGCGGGTAACCAGACCGAGACGGTAACCGGCCCCCGGCGCTGGGTTGGTTGGCTGGGGCGTATCATGGGAGATCCTCTGCGACAGCCCGAACAGACCGTCGGCGGCAAGTATAACAGCGGGGTTGGGCGTGGCAAGCGTCTCCCGGCGATACCTAGCGGCTTCTCACACAGTTGGGAGCGGCGTCAGATGACGTTGTATTCCTGTGTCAGTTGGTCGGCGGTGAAGCGCCCGGCGGCCAGGGAGTCGATATTCACCGTGTGGGCGTGGCCGTCGAGGATCAGTTCGGCCGCCAGCAAGCCGCCGACTGGCCCATGCATAAAGCCGTGGCCAGAGAAGCCGGTCAGCACCACGAACCCTTCCGGGTCGGCGAGGCGATCGATGATGGGATGGGCGTCGGGCGTGGTTTCGTACAGCCCGGCCCAATGGGCCTGGAGCCCGGCGTGGGCCAGCAGCGGCATCCGCTCGGCCGCCGCCTCCAGATGGACCAGCTCCCACGCTTCGTCGACAGTCTCGTCAAAGCCCGGCGGCTGGGTGGGATTGGACATACCGGTCAGGATGCCGCGCCCTTCGCGATGGAAGTAGAGGCTGCGGGCAAAGTCGATGACGAATGGAAAGTCAGGATCGAGGTCGGGCAGCGGCGTGGTCGTCACAATCTGGCGGCGCAGGGGCACGACAGGCAGGGTCACGCCCGCCATCGCGCCAATCTGGGCCGACCACGGCCCGGCGGCGTTGACGACCGTCTCGCAAGCAATCGTGCCCACGGTCGTCTCGACACCCGTCACCTTGCCCTGTGTGACGTGTATACCGGTTACGCTGGTGTCGGTGAAGGTGCGGACGCCCAGACGGCGTGCGGCGCTGATATAGCCTGCTACCACTCCATTGGGATCAGCCAGCCCGTCGCCGCTGTGGAAAGTTGCGGCGCTTACATCAGCGGCGCTGATCTGGGGGATGAGACGTCGCGCCTCGTCCCCTGTCAGCCAATCCGTCGGCACGCCCATGCTGTGCTGCAGGTCGACGTTGCGCCGGAAGGCGGCCTCGTCTGCCCCGTTGGTCAACAGGATGAGGTAGCCGCACCAGCGCAGGTCGATGGCCTGGCCCGTCTCTTCCTCAAAGTGCTCCAACATCGGCAAGCTGTGCTGTGAGAGGGTAATGTTGATGGCTGTGGAGAACTGGTAGCGGATGCCACCCGCGCACTTGCCTGTCGCCCCCTGGCCGAAGAACGGCTGGCGTTCCAGCAAGACGACGTCGCGACAGCCGCGCAGCGCGAGATGGTAGGCGGTGCTGGCCCCCATGACCCCACCACCCACGACGACGACCTGAGCAGAGGAAGGCAGGTCGCTCATAGGACGGCCGTTGTTCCGAGGCCCAGCGCCGTGCCGTTGCGCCAGATGATCTGGGCAGCGACAGCATCCTGAACCGCCACGCCGACCGACTTGAACAGCGTAATCTGGTCCGGGCTGGTTCGACCGGGGCGCGTGCCAGTGATGATCTCGCCCAGCTCCGCGTGGATATCCTCGATTGCGAACTCGCCATGCTCAATGGGGATGAGCAAGTCGCCCGTCTCGGCCAGCGCCGCTTCCCTCGAGTCGACTACGACCAGCGACCGCTGGAGTGTGGCGGCGTCAATTTCCTGCATCACTGGCGTAAACGAGCCGATGGCGTTGACATGAGCGCCGGGCTTGAGCCGGCGGCCGTCGAAGACGGGGGCGAGGGCAGTGGTCGCGGTGCAGATGATGTCGGCATCCTGCACCGCGGCTTCCGGACTGTCGGCGATCAGTATCGTGTCCGGGATCGGTCCGCGGCCCACCATGTCGGCGGCGAATGCGTCGGCGCCTTCCGGACTATAGACGCGCACCTCACGGATTGCCCGAACGGTGCAGACCGCTTCCAGTTGGGTGCGAGCCTGGACACCGGCTCCGAAGATGGCGACCACACTCGCATCTTGCCGGGCCAGCACGTCGGTGGCCGCGCCGGATGCTGCGCCGGTGCGGATGGCGGTCACAGCGCCGCCTTCCATCAGAGCCAGAGGCTGCCCGGTGCTTGCGTCCAGCGCGATGACGACCGCGTTGATCAGCTTCAGGCCGCGCGGTGGGTTGCTGCCGAAGACGGACACGACCTTCAGCCCCAGTGCCTCGCTCTCGGGCAGGTAGGCGGGCATGACGAGCGTTGTGTCCGCGTCGGTCACGGGGATGTGGGCGCGCAGGGGCAGCACTGCTGTGCCTGCCGAAAGCTGGGCGTAGGCCGCCTTCATCCCGTCAATCGCCTCGGCCATCGGCAGGGCGCGTACAACGTCGGCGGCGGAGAACAAGCGCAGGTCCATGGTGCTCCGGGCGAATCTACTCGATGCCGAGGTAGACTTTCTGAACCATCGGATCCTTCTCCAACGCTTCGGCCGAATCGCTGAGCACGATCTCGCCGGTCTGGAGGACGTAGCCGCGGCTGGCAACCTGGAGGGCCATCAGCGCGTTTTGCTCCACCAGCAGGATCGTCGTGCCCTGCTTGTTGATGTCGATGATAATCTCAAAGATCGCCTCGACCAGCACCGGAGCCAGACCCATCGACGGTTCGTCCATCAGCAGGACGTTGGGGCGGCTCATCAGCGCCCGGCCCATCGCCACCATCTGCTGTTCGCCGCCAGAGAGCGTGCCTGCCACCTGGCTGCGACGTTCCTTCAGCCGTGGGAACAGCTCGTAGACATTCTGCAGGTCGGCGGCGATGCCGTCCTTGTCGTTGCGGTGAAAGGCGCCCATCTCCAGATTTTCCAGCACGGTCATGCGGGCAAAGACACCCCGGCCTTCCGGAACCATGGCGATGCCCCGGCTGGGCAGCTGGCTGGCTCGATAGACGGACAGATCTTCGCCGGCCAGTTTGACTGAGCCTTCGCGCGGCGTCATCAGCCCGCAGATGGTGCGCAGCGTGGTGGTCTTGCCTGCACCGTTGCCGCCGATCAGGGTGACGATTTCGCCTTCCTCCACTCCCAGGGTGATCCCTTTCAGGGCGTGGATATTTCCGTAGTAGGCATGGATGTTATCCAGTTCGAGCAGCGTCATGAGGAGACCTCCAATGTCGCTTTGCCCGCCGCACCCCGGCCGAGGTACGCTTCGATGACCCGCGTATCGCTTTGGATCACCTCCGGCGGCCCTTCGGCAATCTTCTCGCCATAGTCGAGGACAGTAATGTCCTCCGAGATGCCCATGACCACCCGCATATCGTGCTCAATGAGCAGGATGGTAATGCCCAGCTCGTCGCGCAGATGGCGAATGAATTCGGTGGTTTCGGCCGTCTCGCGCGGATTCATACCCGCAGTCGGCTCGTCGAGCAGCAAGAGCTTGGGGTTACTGGCCAGCGCCCGGGCGATCTCCAGCCGGCGCTGGTCGCCGTACGGCAGATTGCGGGCCAGGTCGTCCCCCTTGCCTTGCAAACCGACAAAGTTGAGCAGTTCTCGCGCCTCAGTGACCGCCTGTTCCTCTTCTTTCTTCGTACCGGGCAGGTTCAGGATCGGCCCGTACCAGGGTGAGTGGAGCCGTGGCTCCATGCCGACCAGGATGTTTTCCAGCGTCGACATGAACGAGAAGAGGCGGATGTTCTGATAGGTCCGGGCAATGCCGCGCCGGGTGATGCGATCGGTCGACTTCCCGGCGATGGACTCGCCCTGAAACAGGATGTCGCCCTCATCGATCTGGTAGAACCCGGTGATGCAGTTGAAGAACGTTGTCTTGCCCGCGCCGTTCGGTCCGATGATGCTGACGATTTCGCCTTCCTCGATGTCGAAGGTCAGGTTGTTGACGGCCACCAGGCCGCCAAATCGCTTGGTTACGTTGGTCGCGTCTAGAAGTTTAGCCATGCGTCATTTTCCTCAGGTAAGCGGGTGGACTTCTTCCGCTGTGTCATATTCGTGCGAAGCCGCTTCTTCGTCGGCGTGGAGCTCGCGCTTGGTGATGGCCGACGGCCATAACCCTTCGGGCCGGACCAACATCATCGTCACAAGCAGGATGCCGTACATCAGCAGCCGGTACTCTTCAAACTCGCGCAGCAGCTCCGGCAGGCCAACGAGTACAAACGCGCCCACGACCACACCGGGCAGGCTGCCGATGCCGCCAACGATGACGATGGCCAGAACGTTGATCGAGATGAGCAGCTCGAAGCTGTTGGGAAAGACCGAACCGAGCCGCGAGGCGAAGATCGCCCCGGCCAACCCGGCCAGCGTTGCGCCGATGGCGAACGCGGACAGTTTGGTGACGGTCAGATTGATGCCCATCGCTTCGGCAACGTCTTCATCTTCACGCATGGCCATCCACTGACGACCCAGGCGGCCGTCTCGCAGGCGTGAGGCGACGTACCACGCGACAATACACCCCGCGAGAATGAGGTAGTAGTAATGCTGCGGTGTGACGAACTCAAAGCCTCCGATCGTCGGGCGAGGGATGTTGATGATGCCCTGGGCGCCGCCGATGACAGGTTTCAGGAGATCGGACCGGACGAGCACGCGGATGATTTCGCCGAAGCCGAGCGTGACAATCGCCAGATAGTCACCGCGCATGCGCAGCACCGGGATACCGAGCAGAATGCCCGCAAACGTGGCCGACAGCACCGCCACCGGCACCGCCAACCAGAAGTCCCAGCCAAAGCCCAGGTCGCCCGTTGAAGTCAGTACACCGGTAACATAGGCGCCGATGGCGAAGAAGGCCACGTAGCCCAGGTCGAGCAGTCCGGCGAAGCCGACCACGATGTTGAGCCCAAGAGCCATCAGGATGAACGTGCCGACCTGGTCGACCACATTGGTCAGGAAGACGCCCAGGATCCAGGGCAGGATGAGCAGGATGACGAAGAAGGCGATCCGGCCGATGCGCTGGTTGCGTGTTCGTGTTTCCGGTGTGCGGACGGCCCGGTTGCGCGCCGAGCGGGCGCGACCGTCCAGTTCCCACCAGAACGCGATGGCCAGCGACAGCACAAAGATGACGACGGCAGTGACGGGCATAATGCCCTTCGTGCCCAACAGCTGCCGGACGATGCTGCGGGGCAGCAGTTCGTTGGCGATGTTGAGCGGCACGTCGGAGAACAGGGCGATGCCCAACGTAATGGCCGTGGCCAGGATGAGCGGCCGCCGGATGCGGTTCGGAATCAGATGGAGGGCAGCGCCGATCGCTCCCAGGGCGCCCATCGCCCCCATAAGCACTAGACTACCGGTGACCGGCTCCAGGCCGAACGTAAGGATCTCCATGAGGCTGGGCGACACGTTGACGAAAAAGTCGCGGATATCGGGCCACACGGTTGAGAGCCAGATCAGGGCCAGGACTGGCAGGGCTGTGACGACGCCCGCCACCAGACCGCCCAGAACCGTGACTACCCCGGAGGGACGGTCCGACTGGAGATCCGCCACCGTCAAATAGCCGGCCAGCAGCGGGGGAATGAACAGGAGCACCTGACCGAGTGTCAGGACATCAACAATGAGGTCGCGCTCGTCGAACGCTTCGACCATGCCGATGGCGCAGGTCAACAGGGTGACGACGCCGGCCAGCAAGCCGTATTGAACTGCCTTTCGCCAGAAGGTTGTCATATCTTGCTTCCCCTTACGCCTTTTTCTCGGCTAATGGCTCGCCGATGATGCCTTGCGGTCGGAAGATCAGAATCATGACCAGCAGCAGGAAGGCGATGACGTCTTTCAACTGATGGGCACCGGGTACGCCCAGCCCTTCCAGGAAGAGGGGTGGGCCAACCGCCTCAATGACACCGAGCAGCAGCCCGCCCAGGGCCGCACCGGGGATGCTGCCGATGCCACCCAGCACAGCGGCCGTAAACGCCTTAATGCCGGGCACGAAGCCCATGAAGAAGTTGACCTGCTTGAACGTCAATCCCCAGAGTACGGCGGCGATACCGGCCATGGCCGCGCCGATGGCGAAGGTCATGGCGATGCTGCGGTCGACGTCGATGCCCATGAGAGCGGCGACGTCTTTATCCTCGGCCACGGCCCGGATTGCCTTGCCGGTCTTGGTGCGCATCACAAAGAGATAAAGGCCAATGAGTGAGATGATGGCGACGGCAAAGACGACAAGCTGTACCCGCAGAAAGTCGACGCCCAGGACCGAGAGACGGCCGCCAAGCACGTCAGGCACTGGAAACGGGATGATGGCGGAGCCAAAGAGGCCCCGAAACAAGTACTGCCAGAAGAAGGAGGCGCCAATGGCGGTGATAAGGGGAACGAGACGCGGTGCGCGGCGCAAGGGCCGGTAGGCGATTCGTTCGGTCAGGAGCGCCACCGCCATTGCGGTAAGCACCGAGGCAACAGTCACCAGGACCAGATAGAGGACGGGCTGGTCGTTCATGAATCCGCTGGTAGCCAACACACTGGCCACAAGTACAGTGCTGGTCATGCCACCGGCCATGAAGAACTCGCCGTGGGCGAAGTTGATCATGAACAAGACGCCGTAGACCATGGTGTAGCCGAGCGCAATAAGCGCATACAGGCTGCCCTGTGACAGACCGGACGAGAGAAAGTTGATCCAGTCTTCCGTCGAGTACTGTGTGCCTACGCCAAAAAAGAGCTTGCGTACGGTGCCGACAACGACAAGACCAATGATGACGGCGCGGAAGACCCAGAGCAGAAGCCCGATCCAATCCAGATCATTGAGGCGCTTTGAAAGCGACATGGAAGATGCCTCCTGGTTGTTAACTCAAGCGTTTCCCCGGAGCCGGTCCAGTTGACTGGACCGGCTCCGGGTGCAGAACAGGTCGTGGCCGGCTTGCCGCCGATCCCAGGACCTACTTGCGCAAAACAGTGGAGGATTTGCCCGGGCAAATCCTCCACTGTTTGATCAGGGCTTAGGGCCAGACGCGAACGAACTCGCTGTCTTGCACTTCGCTGACTGAGATCTTGGCGTCGGCACAGTCGCCGAACTCGTCGCAGCTCAGGGTGCCGGTGATGCCCGTGTAGCCAGAGGTGGCGTACAGCGCGTCGCGCAGCGCCTGGCGGCCGATGAGCAGCGTGCCGTCAGCTGCCTCAACGCCGACAGCCTCGATTGCATCAAGCAGCATCATCGTGGCGTCGAACGCATGGGCGTGGAACGGAGCGGTCGGCTCGAGACCGAACATCTCCATATACAACGGGAGGAACTCTTCCTGATAGAAGCTGTTGGCGAACGCCAGGTCCGGGCCAGATGCTACCATGTTCTCTGACGTTCCGACCGTGTTCTCCAGGAAGCTGGGCGACTGGATGCCGTCGGCGGCGGCCAGCAGAACATCTTCCAGTCCGGGCACGTCGCCGGCGGAGTTGGTGATGAGCGAGCCCAACGGAATGAAGACCGGGTAGTAGATCATCTGCGGGTTGGAGGCGGCAATCGTGGTCAGCAGCGGCGTCACATTGGTCGCGTCGGCGGCTTCGGCCTCAAACGCTACAATCTCGCCACCCTTGGCCTCGAACGCGTTGGAGAACGCGCTGGCCAGACCTTCGGTGTATGGGTCGCCGTCATGGATGACAGCGGCGGTGGTAACGCCGGCAACATCAAAGGCGTAGTCGGCCATGGCCGCGCCCTGGATCAGGTCGTTGTGGGCGGTACGCAGATATCCGGGGGCCCATGCCTGGTCGGGGTCGGTCAACGCCGGCGAGGTATTGGACGGGGAAATCATGACGTAACCGGCATCGCTGACGATGCGGGCCATGGGGACGCCGGCGCCGGAGCAGCTGGTGCCGATGACACCAACGACCTGCGGGTTAGCGACGATCTTGGTGCCGGCGGTCTGGCCGCCCTCAGCATTACAGCCGTCGTCTTCCGCCAGCAGTTCCAGCGGGTGACCCATCAGGTCGCCGCGCATGTCGAGGGCGATCTCAACGCCGCGCTGGGAGTCGAGGCCCAGGTCGCCGTTCGGACCGGAGATGACGAGCGCAGAGGCAACCAGCAGCGGGTCGCCTTCGGCAACCTCGACGCAGCCGATCGGATCGGTGCAACCTTCTTCAACCGCTTCTTCAACTTCGGCGACGGCTTCTTCAACCGCTTCTTCGACAGCCGCAGCGGCCGTCGGCGCGACTTCTTCGGCCGCCTCCTGTACCTGGCCGCCACAGGCGGCGAGGGCCAGCACGAAAACTAACAGGCCAATCAGTGTGAGACGTTTCATAATTGTTTCTTCTCCTCAAATAGCTTGTCGCATGTCGCCTCTGGGCCATTGCAGAGCATGCGACGTTCGTTGACAGACTCCATATCCAAGACTCTTCCATTGTCGATTACTGAAACCTGGCTGTTCTACACCCGCGATCATAGTGCGCCCTGATAGCGCTTACGTGTGTGACTTGATTGTCTCCACCACCTCCTCATGTGCCTTAGGATTGGTTTCGTTGAGCAATCGCGCTGAGTTGTGGGAACTCTTGACTATGAACACGAAATTCTAATGAAAAACCCACCCTTGTCAACTTATATCCGGGGCAATGGCGCAAATTGATATCAATTGCCCGGCGACAGCAAAAAAGACGGAGCGCTCCGGGAGCAGCTTCGTCTTTTTTGCTGTTGTCAGAAGGAATGCCGGTTTGGCAGCTTAGGCGTAATCCTCCGTCACTTCGATATATTCTCCGGTGACCATGAATACGACGCGCTCGGCGATGTTGGTGGAGCGGTCACCAATGCGTTCCAGGTTGTGGGCCACCCACAACATGTAAGTCGCCATCTGGACCTTCTCCTCCTCGCTCATGTGGGCGACCGCCTCGCTGAAGAACTTGCGATAATGGCGGTTGATCTTCTGATCGCGCTTGGCGATGGCTGTGGCGGCGTCCGCATCCCCTTCGGTAAAGGCGGTAATCGCCTCGTGCAGCATCGTCTCGGCACGCTTGGCCATCTTCGGCAGCCGCGACCAGTCCAGATCGGTGGTCGGCACTTCGTCGAGCCGGGTGACAATCCGGGCAACGCCGGATGCGTGGTCACCAATTCGCTCCAACTCCGAAGCGATATGGATGGCGGCGATGATTCGCCGCAAGTCGCCGGCGGTCGGGGCCTGGGTGGCCAGAACAAGTTGAGCTTGTTCCTCCACCAGGTAGCGCAGCCGGTTGATCTCCGAATCATTGGCGATCACTTGTTGGGCCAACTCGACGTCGCCGCTGGCCAGGGCCGTGATCGACTGGTCAATCGCATTTTCCACCTTGCTGGACATCAGCAGGATGGCCTCGTTCATGGAGCTGAGTTCTTTGTCGAATAGTGAGCGCATCGAAGGCATATCGTTAATCTCCCATTTCCTGACGAATCTGTGTAAACAGAGCCATCATCTCGTCGCTGGCATGTTCAGTCAAAGGCGCGCCGTGGCCACAGGCGAAGACGGCTGGCGCCAGATTGAGCATTCGAATCGCGCTCTCGTTATTCGCTTCAGTGCTGGCAGTTATGAGACGGGGGCTGCGCTTCAGATGCCCCGTGCGCGTCTCCAGCGTGTCGCCGGCGAACAGGACGCCAGCCGACGGGCTGTAGAACGCAAAGTGATCCATGGTGTGACCCGGCGTGGCGTACGCCTCCAGCCCGCCCAGCACAGGGAGGACATCGCCGTCATTGACGACCCGGACGGCCGCCTTCGGAACGGTCTTGAGGCGCAGAAAGTTGCTGAGCACAAAGTGGGCGGGGGCGGGCAGATGTTTGGGCGTGCCGCCGTCGGTCAGGTAGCGGGCTGTCTCTGGGCCGGCATAGACCGGTGCGCCGGTCTGCTGGTGCAGCGCGGCTGTGCTTCCGGCATGATCATAGTCGGCGTGGGTGATGATGATGCGCCTGAGGTCAGTTGGCGCACCGCCCAGCTCCGCCAGCGCAGCCAGGATAGTCGCCTCTTTGCCCGGCGTGCCCGCGTCAATCAGCGTAAAGCCGTCGTCATCCTGGCACAGAAAGACGTTGGCCATCCCCAGGTTGAGGCACGTAACGTTAGGTGCTATCGGCTGCATCGGCACTTATCTGCATCAACTCACCGGACTCCTCATCAAACGCTGCTCGCAGGGCCTCGTACGCCTCAGTGGACATTTGCGCCCGCATTTCGGGTTGTTGGCGCAGATAGCCGGACAGCTTCTTGTGGTACATGGCCGGAATGCGCGAGTTCTCTACATCGAGACTTTCGATGTTGTCGGAGGTAAAGACGATGACGGGCAGCAGGGGGACATCGACCGCCGAAGGCGCCTCCGCGGCAATGAAGGCGGCCATCTTGCTGACCATCGATTCGGCCTCCCGTGTCGGATTGCCGAGCCGTTCCTGGCCAAACAAGCCGCGCAGCCCCAACCCGGACTGCTTCCAGTTGTCGCCGTCGGCGACGATACGGCCGTGCTGAAACTTGGGCGCGAACAGATAGACAGCTCCGGGCGTTAGCAAGACATGGGGCGCAGGCAGTTCATAATGGTACATGCGCCCATTCTTGCGGTACACCTTGCCCACGTCTTTGTCCAGCACTTCGTCCATCCGTGGAGTTCGCTGGTAGCGGTGGGAATAGTAGAGACCAATCTGCGACAGCACCAGGCCGATGCCCAATGCCAGCAGCTGGTATACAAAGACAAGCGTGTCATCCTGCAGAATAAAGAGGAAAAGCAGGCCGAGAACGAGCGCTCCCAAGCCGGCGAAGCTCAAGATCTGGCCCAGGCGCGCCAGACGAGCAATACGTTGTTCATCACGTATAACAATCATAAGCTTATCTTACCCCGTTGTGGTTAGTTATTCGAGTTTTCCGGCTGCTTGCTGTCAGCCTGGCTGCCGCTGCCGTTGGCAAACTGCCCCAGCACCAGGCATGCGTTCTGCCCGCCCAGACCGAAGGAGTTCTTGAGCACGTTGCGGATCGGTGCTTCTCGTGGCGCGTTGGGGACGTAGTCGAGGTCGCACGCCGGGTCTGGCGTTTCGTAGTTCCACGTGGGCGGAATGATGCCGTGATAGATGGACAGCGCACTGAAGATCGATTCCAGCGCCCCGGCTCCGCCCATCGCATGCCCCATCAAGGATTTGTTGCTGCTGATGGGGACCTCGTAGGCGCGTTCGCCGAAGAGCTGCTTAACGGCCAGTGTCTCGGTGGCATCATTGATCGGCGTTGAGGTGCCGTGGGCGTTGATGTAGTCGATTTCGTCCGTCTGGCAATTGGCGTCGGCCAGGGCCCACTTCATCGCCCGGATGGCCCCGTTCGCTTCCGGGTCCGGGGCGGCCACGTGATAGGCGTCGCTCGAAGACGCATGGCCGCGCACTTCGGCGTAGATCCTTGCTCCGCGCGCCACAGCCTCATCCATCCGCTCCAGTACGACAATGCCCGACCCTTCGGCCAGAATAAAGCCATCGCGATCCAGATCGAACGGACGGCTGGCCTGTTCGGGCGTGTCGTTGAAATGGGTGGACAACGCCCGCATCTGACCGAACCCGGCAATGGCCGTGAAGTGGATTAACCCTTCCACGCCGCCGGTATACATGACATCGGCTCGACCGTGGCGAATGTAATGCGCCGCTTCGCCGATGCATTGGGTTCCGGTGGCGCAGGCGGCTACGATGGTGTTGATTGGGCCGACCGCGCCGGTCATCAGGCTGATGTGATGGGTTGGCATGTTGGCCAGAAACATCGTCATGGCGAACGGGCTGACAGAGCGCAGCCCCTTTTCACGAAAGGTATCAACCTGCTCGAAAGCCCGCTCGATACCGCCGACGGCCGTACCGACAAGGACGCCGGCTCGCTCCGGGTTGGGCGTCGTTTCCGGCAGACCGGCGTCGGCCACAGCCATCCGGGCGGCTGCCAGCGCCAATTGGGAAGCCCGCGACATGCGCCGCGCTTCCTTGAAATCCATGTAATCTCTAGGAGAAAACTCTTTGACTTCACCGGCAATGCGCGTGGGAAACTCACTTGCGTCGAACTGAGTGATGGGTCCAATGCCAGAGCGCCCGGCCAGTAGACTGTCCCAGCTCGCCGCGACACTGTTGCCTAAAGGACTGATGGCTCCCATGCCGGTAATGACCACGCGCGGGCGGCCTTGTTCGTCTGTATAGGTTGTGCTCATGCTCTTTCCTCCACCTGCCGGGCGCTGTGACACGCCGCCGGCAGGTGCGGTTCGTTTTCGTCTATAAGGCGGGCCACTACCGTGGTCAGCCAGTCTCTACAATGGGTGATACGGACGGCCGGATCGCTGCGGTAATGGCGGCTACGACTTGTTTTTCTACAAGTTGCCGGGCCTGGCCAATTGCTTGCTGCATTGCGTAAGCGTTGGATCGGCCATGGGCAATAATAACAACACCGTTGACGCCCAATAGTGGCGCACCGCCGACTTCGTCCGGATTTAGTTCGGCGCGCACGCGCTCGAAAGCGGGTTTGGCCAGCAGGCCGCCCAGTTTGGTAGCCATGCTGGACATCATGTGACGCCGAATGCTATCGGACATGTAGCTGGCCACTGCTTCGGCCGTCTTCATCATGATGTTGCCAGTGAAGCCGTCGGTTACGGCCACATCTGCCACGCCCTTGACGAACTCCTTCGGCTCCATGTTGCCGACATAGTTCAGGCCGCTCGCCTCCAGCAAGGGAATGCTTTCCTTGATCAGGTTGTTGCCCTTGCCCGCTTCCTCGCCATTGGAGATCAGGGCGACACGGGGCCGGTCAATATCGAGCATACGGGCTATGTAACAACTCCCCATCTGCCCGAACTGCAGCAGGTATTCCGGCTTGCACTCTGCGTTGGCGCCGTTGTCGATGAGCAAGGGCCGGGTCTGAATGGGAAAGATGACGCCCAACGCCGGACGCAAGACGCCCGGAATTCGCCCCAGCCCCGTTTGCCGCAGCATGGAAATCGCCAGGGCAGCCCCGGTATTGCCTGCCGTCACAAACGCATCTGCCTCACCGCTTCGCACCAGCGCCAACCCCACATGCATCGATGATTGGCGTTTTTCGCGGGCGGCCGTCGAGGGTGTGTCCTTCATGCTGATGGTCTGTTTGGCCGGAACGATCTCAAGGTCCAGCCCGGTCAGGTCGTGGGTGGCCAGCGCCTGTTCGATCTGGGTTGGATCGCCAACCAGAATCATGGTGTCGCCAAACTTGCGCGCCGCCATGACTGCGCCGGCGACATCAGGTTTGGGGTGGTTGTCACTCCCCATGGCGTCAACAACAATTCGCATAGCTATCTCGTCTGAAATAATCAGATCATTCTACCACACCCGGCGACGCTGTGCAGAAGGTGATGGCGTGTCAACTCTTTGAATCGTCTGTGAGTTCAGCGAGGTGGGCCACTTCATCCTGTCGAGCAGCGTACCGTTCGGCCAGGTAGATTGCCGATTCGTTCGGCTCGATCGGCTGGCCGAAGCGGGCGGCGTAGAGGTAGGTCAGTTCTGCTCCGTACAGGACGATGCAGGCGGAGTAGTAGACCCAGAGCAGCAGGATGATCAATGCGCCTGCTGCGCCAAATATCGAAGCGGTGCCGGTCACGACGAGCGCCCATCCGATGACGTACGCCCCGATGCCGAACGCAACAGCCGTGAACAACGCGCCCACGGCTACATCCCGCCAGCGAGACCTGGCATCCGGCAATGTCTTGAAAATCAGGAGAAAGGTGACGAAAGCCACGGCTGGAGCGATCAGGAAGTTGATGCTGGGTACAAGGTCGGCGAGGTTGGGCAGCAGGCCGCCGACTGCTGTCTCTACGGTGCTGAACAGGACGTCGGCAATGACGACCATCACGAGCAGGAAGCCCATTACAAACACCATCATAAAGGTCAGGAACCGCGAACGGACAGCCGGCCACAGGTCCCGTATGCCCTCCGCCGGGGGATTGGCAATGCCCCAAGTGATGTTGATGGAGAGTCTGAGGCTGTTGAAGATCGATGAAGCGCCGAAGATCAGGACCGCGACACTGATGAGGGTTAGCGTCGCGTTCGACGTCGCGTTGATGACTTGCGTGACCACACCCTGAACGAACACGATTAGCTCCGGCCCGCCAATCGCCATGATGGCCTCGGTGACTCCTTCTAGAGCGGCGCTCCGGCCGACGAAGAAACTGGCGACAGCGATGGCGATGACCAGCAGCGGCGCCAGCGAGAACAGGGTGTAGTAGGCCAGCGCGGCAGCGAACAGCGTCGCTCGATCTTCGGCGAAGCGGACCCCGGCATCTCGCAGTAGAAGGGCGATTTCCTTGATCATCAGGCAGCGTCTTGGGCGGATGTGGCCAGCGTAATCGCTCGCTTCAAGTCAGTGATCAGGTCGGCCATATGCTCGATGCCAACCGACAGGCGTATCAGACCGGGGTCGACGGCGAACCCGGCGGCAGCCGCTTCCGGCCCGGAAACCGAAGCGTGAGTCATGGGGCCGGGCAGCTCAATGAGCGACTCGACGCCGCCCAACGATTCGGCCAGCGTAAAGAGCTGTGTCTGCCGGGCGATGGTCCGGGCGGCCGTCTCGCCTCCCTGCACCATGAAGGAGATCATGCCCCCCGGCGCAGCCATCTGGCGGGCTGCCAGTTCGTGCTGCGGGTGGCTGTCCAGCCCCGGGTAGATGACCTGGGTCACAGCCGGATGGTCAGCCAGGAACTGGGCAATTGCCAGGGCGTTGCGACTGTGGGCGGCCATGCGCAGCGCCAGGGTCTTCAGGCCGCGCAGCACCAGGAAGCAGTCGGTCGGGCCGGGCACTGCGCCGATGGCGTTCTGGAGAAACTTGAGCTGGGCGTACAGCGCCGGGTCGTTGAGCACGACCGCCCCGCCGACGACGTCTGAGTGTCCGCCGAGGTATTTTGTGGTGCTGTGGACGACGAAGTCCGCGCCCAGGGCCAGCGGCCGTTGGAGCACCGGCGTGGCGAACGTACTGTCGACGGCTACCCAGGCGTCTGCCTTGTGGGCCAACTCGCTGATGGCAGCGATATCGGCCAGCCGGAGTGTGGGGTTGGTCGGCGTCTCCAGCCAGACCAGCCGCGCCGGTCCCCTGGCCAGCGCAGCGGCTACGGCGTCGGTGTCGCTGGTGTCCACAAAGTCGAAGAGAAGGCCGTATTCCGCCAACACTTTGTCGAACAGGCGGAACGTCCCGCCGTACAAATCGTTGCCGCAGATGACGCGCTCGCCGGGCCGCACCAGACGAAGGACGTTGTCGATGGCCGCCATGCCGGAGGCATAGGCCAGACCAAAGCGGCCTCCCTCCAACCCGGCCAGCGCCTCTTGCAGCGCTGTCCGCGTCGGATTGTCGCTGCGTGAATACTCATACCCTTTGTGGACGGCCACATCGTCCTGGGCATAGGTCGATGTCTGGTAGATAGGGGTCATGACCGCCCCGGTAGAAGGATCCGGTTCGACGCCGGCGTGGACGGCCAGCGTGTCGATGTGGAGGGAGGTGTGGTTGTCTGTCATGTGGGTCGGTTCCTTCGTCCTGGTCTGGAGGTCTCATATCTTTGCCGGACTGTGCGGCGATTGTAGCATATTGCGGCGCACGTGGACGGGTGAACGTAGGGCAAGCGGCCCAACTCCGCCAGGCGCCGGTCGCTTGCCATTTGACCCTGACGGGTACAATAGGCTCCCCATGAGCGTACAGGCATCGGGGACAACCGTCCCTACCTCTGACCAGCGTAACTGGGCCACGCCAGGGTGGCGACTGCTGTCGTTCGCCCTGGTCTTCCTGGCCGGTCTGGCGCTGTCCCGGCTGCTGTACGAGTGGCAGTTCCCGAACTGGGCTGTTCTCGGTCGCCCGCTGCCCGCCATCCTGGTGGCCACCGCGTGGGCCTTGTTCCGTTCGGTTCTCAATCGACGAACCCTGGGCACGGCCAGCGGAGCCCTGACGTTGCTGCCCAATTTGCTGGTCCTGCTCTTTCTGTTCCAGCCGACGGTCGATCTCGCCGGCAGCCGCTTCATCTTTCTGGCCGCTATCTGGCTGGTCGACGTGGCCGCTCTGTCACTGCGCGTCCCCGCCACCGACGCACGCTGGCGCTGGATGGGGCCGCTGCTCGTGCTTGTCGTCCTGCTGCCAGCCTACCTGCTGACCATGTCCAACGCAGTGGGCGCGGCAGATACGTTCGAGTTCCAGGTTGTGGCCCCGCAGTTGGGCATCGCCCATCCAACTGGCTACCCGCTCTATCTGCTGCTCGGCAAAGGGTTCTCTTTGCTGCCGGTCGATAGTGTGGCCTGGCGGTTGAATTTGGCGTCGGCCGTCTACGCTTGTCTGGCTGCCTGCGTTGTCTACTGGACCGCGCTCCGGCTGCTGCGCCAGCCGTTGGCCGCTCTGCTGGGCAGCCTGGCGCTGGGCCTGTCGCCCGTCTTCTGGGGCCAGGCAATTGTGGCCGAGGTGTACACGCTCCACGCGCTGGTTGTATCCGTCGCGCTCTGGTTAATTGTCCGGCTGGTGGAGCGTCCGGCGCCCGACGCCACGACCAGCCGCCGGCTGCTGCTGGCGTTGGCGGCCGTCATCGGCCTCGGGCTGACCAACCATTTGACAACCGTTTTTCTCATCCCGCCGGCCGTCGTCGCGGGTGTTCTGCTGCTCGTCGATCAGTCGCGCACCGATCCGGCCGGGTCGCCCTGGCCCTGGCCGCCGGTCAGGACGGTGCTGTGGTTGGCCGTCGCCTTCCTTGTCCCACTGCTGCTCTATGCCTATTTGCCCATTCGCTGGCAGGCGGTCAATGATGAACCGATGGGGGTGGCGCGGTTTGTCGATTGGGTGGTGGCCGGCCGCTTCCAGGGTGCGCTGCAATGGAGCGGCTGGCTTCGCGACCCGGCTCGCTTCCAGATTGTCGGCCGTCTGCTGCTGGATAACTGGGGCTGGGTCTACTTAACTACGGCATTGGTCGGATTCGCTTACCTGATGCGCCGCGCATGGCGGGTGGCATTGGTGCTGGCCGTTACGTTTCTCGGCTTCACCTTCTATGCGCTCAACTACTACGTGCCCGACCTGGCCGTCTTTCTCATCCCGTCCCACGTCGCTGTTGCCCTGCTGGTCGCGGCCGGGGTAGCGGGAGCAATAGCGCTGGCGGCCCGGGCGCTCGACGGCCGCTTGTCCGCTTCGACGCTCGCGTGGAGCGTGCCGATGCTGTGCTTCTTCCTGCTGGCGCTGCCCACCGTGCTGCGGACAGCGGGTGGTTGGTCGTCGTTGGACCAGTCGGCGTTCGATGGCGGCGAACCGTGGGGGCGGGGGGTGCTGAACCAGCCCCTGGCCCCGGGCGCGGCCGTGCTGGCTGACAGCGAGAAGATTGCCCCGCTCTACTACCTCCAGCAAAACGAAGGGCTGCGCCCCGATCTGGAGATTATGGTCCTGCCGGACGAAGCCGCCTACCGGACGGAACTTGACCAGCGCGTCACCGCAGGGCAGCCGGTCTACCTGGCTCGTTTTCTGCCGGGGTTGGCAGGCAGCTACCGGTTGCAGTCAGCCGGACCTCTGGTGCAGGCTAGCGCGGAGTTGCAGACGGAGCCGCCGGGAGCGGCGACACCGGTCGATGGTCCGGTGGGTCCGCTAACGCTGCTGGCGTTCGCGGCGGAGTCGCCGGCGGCAGTCGACCCGGAAGCGGCCGCCATCACCCTCTACTGGTCGCTGGATGCACCGTTGGCCACCGGGCCGCCGCCGCTCATCTACGCCCGCTGGCGGGGCCAGGACTACACAGGCCCATCGATCCCGCTCGCCGGTCAGCATCCGGTTGACAACCTCTACCCGGTCAACGCCTGGCGGCCCGACGAAGTGGTAGCCGACTATCACCTTCTACCGTTCCCGGCTGGCGTCTGCGCGGAGGAGCCGTGCCGGCTGACCGTGGAGGTCGCTGCCGGCCCGCCTTACAGTGCCGCTTCCGATCTAGATTGGGTGTCGGTCACTCAGCTCCCAATCCCGCCGCTGCCCGGACCCGTGCCAGGCACGGCGTGGCGTTCCTTGCTGGGTCCCTTCGCGCTCGATGCGACATCAGTTCCGGCTCAGATTCGGTCGGGTGCGCCCCTGCGCGTCGACTACAGCGGCTTCTATGGCACAGGCGCGGCGTTGAGTTTCTCCCTGGAGGCGGCGGAGTCGGTCGACCTGTCGCTGACCGGCGGTGAACTCCTGCTCATACCCACAGGCGCGCCCGGCGAATCGAGACGGTATGCGGCTGAAGTTGACAGCGACGTGGCTAACGGCCGCTACGCACTGGTCGCTCGCGCCGGCGGCAGTGGCGCGTTGTGCGGCTGGCTGGCCCCGCTGAGCACCGGCTGCAATCTGGGCGAACTGATCGTCAGCGGCGCGGCGCTGACGGAAGGCGCGACCAACTTTGACGACCGGGTGGCGCTGCTGGATGTAGATTTGCCGCAGATGACGCTGGAGCCGGGCGGGCAGCTGCCGCTGACTGTGACGTGGCAGGGGCTGGCCCCCATGACGGAAGATTATACAGTCTTCGTGCAGGTGCTCGACCGCCAGGATCGCCTTGTGGGGCAGGTGGACAGTTGGCCGGTCCAGGGTACGTTCCCCACCAGTTCGTGGACGCCGGGCGAATTGGTGTCAGATCCGTATGTCGTTCAACTGGCGGCCGACCTGCCGCCGGGCGACTACCGGGTGCATATTGGTCTCTACCTGCTGGCTACGTCGCGCCGCTTGCCGGTGCTGGATGCGGCGGGCAATGCGGTCGATGACAAGGTGGAGTTGGGCGGGCTGGTTGTTCCCTGATCAGCCCATCCCTGCGTCTCTCGCCCGAATGATCGCTTCGGCCCGGTCGGCCACTTGCAGCTTGCTGAAGATATTGGAGACGTGGTTGCGAACGGTCTTGTTGCTAATGGCGAGCTGGCGGCTGATCGTTTCGTTGTTGTCGCCCTGGGCGATCAACGCCAACACCTCCAGTTCACGAGATGTCAGTTCGGGAAAGAGATCGGCCGTGGCTTGCTGGCGCGGCTGCTGGAAGTAGCTCATGAGCCGTCCGGCGATAGCTGGGCCGAACAGCGCTTCACCCCGGGCCGCTGCCTGAATCGTTCGTACCATCTCTGCCTGCCCTGCCCCTTTGAGAACATACCCGCGTGCTCCGGTCCGCATGGCGGCGAAGACGGAATCGTCGTCGTCAAACATGGTTACGACTACGACGCCAATGTGGGGGCTGGTGCGCACGATCCGACGCGTGGCCTCAATGCCGTTCATCCCGGGCATCTGGATATCCATCAGTACGATGTCCGGCTGCAGTTGCTCGGCCATCACGACGGCATCCTGCCCGGTTGCTGCTTCGCCAACCACGTCAATATCGGTTGTGGTCAGGAGAGAACGTAATCCTTCCCGGAAGAGCATATGATCATCAGCCAGCAGAACGCGGATAGAGTCGGTCATGTCGCTGCCTGCTTTGTATCCGGGATTGGCAAAAAGATGTCGACGGCCGTTCCGCCCTGTTCCGGGCGCCGGAACGTGACCCAGCCACCCAGCTCTGTAGCACGTTGGTGGATGGACGTCATGCCGATGCCCGGTGCATAGGGAGAAGGCAGTCCGCGACCGTCGTCGGTGACAATGATGGTCAGGCCGTCGCCCACATGCAGATGCACGTTGCAGCTGCTGGCCGATGCGTGGTGCAGACTGTTGGCGACGGCTTCTGTCACGATTCGATAGGCGGCCGTTTCAACTGCCGCAGGTAGGTCAGGCAAGGGGGCAGGGATGTCTGCCCGAAGTTGGGGGCCGCCAGGCGTTCTATTGTTCGTCAGAAACTCGTTGATCGCTGCCCCCAGACCGAGCTGGTCAAGCACGGGCGGACGCAGCGCGTAGACCAGACGACGAATATCGGCGATGGCGGCTTGAGACTCCTGCTTCAATAATGCCAGCAGGGCGGTCGCGGCTTCCGGGTCGCTGGTCACTAGTTGTTGGGCCAGTTCGAGGCGCATGCTCAATGATGCCAGCTGCGGGCCGAGTCCATCATGCAGGTCGCGCTGCAGGCGGCGGCGCTCTTCTTCCTGGGCCAGGACCAGCTGTTCGCGGCTGCGCTGCAAGCTGGCGTTGAGTTGGTCGGCGTAGACCAGGGCGCTGGCTTGTTGGGCAATCGTGTCCAGAAGGTTCAGTTCGGAGACGGTAAACGGCTCTTGTGATGAGCGCGGCGCAACCAGCAGCGTTCCGACCGTCTGCGACTGCGTCACCAGCGGGATGGGATGCACGGTGGCAGGTCGCTGGCCATGCTCGGCAACGATCTGTTCCTGCCCGTTGACAGTGACCGTCAGACCGACAAACGGTAGCTTGAGTGCGTCGGCGATTGTCTCCACGAGAACGGGCATCGGGTTGGCGAAGGCCGCTGTATCTTCCATACGCCGTCCCAGGCGGCTGACCACGGTGAACGGGTCGTCCCTGTCGCCGTACATAAGGCGATTGACTGAGCGCTGCAAGCGCTCGCGCACAGGATTGAACAGGACGGCAATGACGCCTGTGGCCAGAATCGAGAGGAACAAGCTGTCATCCGTCTGGAAGATGGCGCCGAGCGCCCCGACAACGCCGATATATAGCCCAAGGACAATGGCCGTCAGGCCGCCGTAGACGAGAGCGCGATTGACCAGTTGGTCAATGTCCCACAGCCGGTAGCGCGAAATGGCTATACCGATGGAGAGAGGGATCAAGATGGCAGACATGCCCAGGACGACATTCAGCAGTTGAGTGGCCACCGGAGCGACCGCTTCCAGTTGAGGCGTGATGCCCAATACGGACCCGGTTACCAGGACAAAGAAACAGAGGTTGGTCGTAAGAAAGCCCAGCATCACCCACTTTGATTGCTGGCGCTCGATAGCGTTGGATACGCTTCGGTAGCGGTAGACCTGGGCGGCCGTCCCGATCATGACAACACCAATGAAGAAGAACAGGGCCAGTGGGTTTGGCGCCTGATGGGGGCTGAGCTTTGGAACGACGAGCCAGCTAACGGTGTAGAGCAACCAACCGACGACGATTGGCCGCGCCTGCCGGGGCTCGATGCGGCCGCTGGGAAAGATGAACAGGAAGGTGATCAGCAGCCCAAACATCACACTCTGCAGCAGCGTGACGGCCAGACTCCAGCCGGGTCGTACTACCGGCAAAAGAAATGTTCCCTGCCCAAAACCCACGCCGGTCGAGATGAGCATGGCCGACGTCAGAATGGCCAACCAATCCCTGGAACGCCGCCAAAACAGGAGCAGCCCAATGACCATGAACGCTATCAGCTGGGCTATGGAAATGATGAAGAGGGCTGTTGACGAGAGAATCTGATTGTTGCTGAAGACGCGATACAGAGCGATATCGACCTCGCCGGCGACTGCCGACAGCGTGGCGAACAGCCCTGTCTCCACGGCAATCTGCATGCTTGCGATCAGCACAATCATCGACAGAAGCAGCACGAGAAACCAACCCACCCTGGCGGCGACAAGAGAAGGCCCGGTCAAGGTCATGGCAGGACGCAGCGACTCGCCGTAATCGGCTTGAAGACGAAGACCGGCGCTATCCGGTTGTGACAGGGACGTATGTTCCGGGGCGGAGGTCATGTGACAATACCCTTGGTGCACACGCATTGTAGCATAGAGTGACCCTACGACTTGGTCGCCATCATCAGGCTCGTGCCAGGGAGGTTGGACAAGCTGTGTGTCCGGCAGTCGACAAAGCCGGTGTGCGCCAACAGATGTTCCAGTTCTTGCGCGGTGAAAACGCGACCATCTGCCATGACGTAATATTGCAGCGCCATGAGTCGAATGAAGGCATTGGTCGCCGCGCCGTTCACCTTGCCGGCAATCTGGTCCAGGATGGCGACGCAGCCGCCCGACGTCAGCGCCGTCGACGACTTGCGCAGCAGGCGCGCGTTGGTGACAGGGTCAAAGTGATGGAGCAGGTTGAACAGCAAGACCGCATCGTACCCATGCCCCCACTCAGCCTCCCACAAGTCGCCGGCCACCAGGTCAATTCGATCCTCCATGCCGTACTCAGCCACGTAGTCGGCAGCGACAGCCAGCGCTGCCGGTCGTTCGATGATGGTGGCGCGCAGATTGGGATTCTGCTGGCAGAGTATGATGCTGAACAAGCCATGTCCGCCGGCCACATCGAGCACGCTGGACGCTGTAGGCGGCAGCGCCATCTTGCGGGCGATATCTTCGCCGGCCCCCAGCGCCGTCACGACCAGCGTTTGCTGGAACGAGCGATTGCGCTGCGGGTCACTTTCGATCCAGTCGTAGACGGGAGTGGGCCGCTGGCCTGTTCGAATCACATCCACGGCGTGGGGCCAGATATGGACGGTAAGATCATCCCAGAAACTCAGGATCGCCTGGCCGTTGAACGCTTCGCTCTCCAGCAGCCACTTGCGGGTCATGGTGCTGTTAGAGAAGCGGCTGTCGTTGGCGTCCACATAGCCAGTCGCTTCCAGTGCCAGCAGCAAGGCGGCGACGCCCCGCTCTTCCGCATTGAGCGCGGTGGCGAGCTCGGCGGATGTCAGCGACTGGTCGCCAAGGGTATCGAATACCCCCAGGCGCACGGCCGTCGAGAGTGCCTGATACGACAATGCTCCTGCCATATCCAGCATCACGCCGGGGGCCTGGTTCAATGTATAGAAAGCGGTTCGTTCAAGGAAGTTGGGTTGGACGGGCATGGTTATCTAACTCCGGTTCGTTGACTGTCTGCCATAACTGCCAACAGTGTACGTCCTGGACTGTCCCGTTGTCATGAGGCCCATGTCCCGACTGGTCGGGAGGAATTGTCGCAATAGCCAGAGAGGAGCCGCGGTCGCGGCATCACGCATTCTTGAGCAAACTTGCCCGGATTGTCGCGATCAGGGCATGGGTTTCCTGCTCGCCAAGCGGACCGGGCTTGCTGACATCCAGCAGCAGACAGCGTTCCGGAGGCAGCTCATCCAGCCACTCATCCATGAACTGACCCAGGACGGCCAGGTCTTCCCGCTCGGCGATCTCCAGCGGACGGCCGCGCTGCTTGTAGCGGCGCTCGATAAGGTCCTGGGGAGCGACGAGTCTCAGGACGAGATCCGGCGGGCCCAAAGCCGCTCTTAGCTGGGTATACAGACGGCCGCACAACGCGGACTCCGCATCGGTCAGAAAACCCTTATGGTGGAATAACTGGGTGAAGCCGTAGTAGTCTAGATCCAGACCCCCGTCGATGATGCCGATGTCACTGCCGTGGCGCAGCGCTCGCTCCTGCTCGGCCCGATAGAGCAGGTAGTCGATCTGGTTGGCGAGGCCATACCGCCGCGGGTCTTGTTTCATCAGCGCCTGAAACGGCCGCTCCGCTTGCTGCTCCAGCCCGGTCGCATATCCGGCGTGGCGCGCCAAGGCGTCTGCCAGTGTGGTCTTGCCCACACCCGAGTTTCCAGCCACGACAATCAATTTACCCATAATAGATCCGTCCAATTGAGTGAGCTGTATAGCATAGAGGTGAACCAGTCGTCATCTATACACTTGCTATTGGTGACGTTCTGTTGTACTATGACAACACTATTATTGTCTATGCTGATCGCAGTGTGCACATTCGACGACATCAACAGTATACAGGATTGAATGCAGCAAGAAGCGCTGGTGGAACGACCAATCGAGATTAAGGGTATTCGCGACGGGCTGCTGATCAGCGTGGCCGATCTGCCTGGTGTCGATCTGTATGAAGCGCTGGAAGGCGAGCTGGACGAGAAGCAGGCGTTTCTGGCCGGCGGCCGCATTGCCGTAGAGATTGGCCATCGCAAGGTGGACAAGCAGGCCGTAGAAACACTGCAAGCGCTGTTTGAGCAGCACGCCTTAACATTGTGGGCCATTTTAGCCAAGGATCAGAAGAGCCGCGAGGCTGCCCGGAGCGTCGGGCTGGCCACGCGCATTTCCGGCACGGCGACTGATCTCGAGGGCAACCGGCTGGCTGGTGTGGTCGTCAACGATGACGCCGACACCTTGCCGGAACGGGCGCTGCCTGAAGCGGCGGCTTTGCTGCTGCGCGAAACGGTTCGCTCCGGGCGCTCGGTCTTCTATGATGGCGACATCGTCATCATTGGCGACGTCAACGCTGGGGCAGAGGTTGTGGCGGGTGGCAGTGTGGTGGTCTGGGGGCGGCTGCGTGGGTTGGTCCATGCGGGCGCAATGGGCGACACGGATGCGCTTATCTGTGCGCTGGAGTTGACACCGACACAGCTGCGCATCGCTGACCAGATCGCCGTCGATCCGGACAATGGGCAGGCGCAGGATGCCCTGCCTGAGCAGGCATCGATTCGCAACGGCCAAATCGTGGCTGAACTGTGGCCTGTACGACATAGTTGATTCCAGGCGCGTTAACGCGCCAGATAGTGTTAGTAGTGCCAATCAGTCAGACCGGCCCGGATTGGGCGTCTGAAAGGTAGTGTGAAGATGAACGCGAAAGTTCTGACAGTCACTTCCGGAAAAGGTGGCGTCGGCAAGACCACAGTGACCGCCAACCTGGCCACCGCATTGGCCATGGACGGCAAGAAAGTGGTGGCGCTCGACGCCGATATCGGTCTGCGTAATCTGGACGTGGTCATGGGGTTGGAGAACCGCATTGTCTACGATCTGGTGGATGTGGTTGAGGGTCGCTGCCGGCTGCGCCAGGCAATGATTAAGGACAAGCGCCAGCCGGAACTCTATTTGATCCCGGCCGCGCAAACCCGTGACAAGATGGCTGTGAGCCCCACGGACATGGTGTTGATTTGTGACCAGCTGCGTGAGGAGATGGATTACATTATCATCGACTCGCCGGCTGGCATTGAGCGAGGCTTCCGCAATGCGGTGGCGCCCGCCGACGATGTGATTGTCGTTACCAATCCCGAAGTGTCAGCCGTCCGCGATGCTGACCGAATCGTCGGTCTGCTGGAAGCGGAAGAGAAGAGCGCCCCCAAACTGGTGCTTAATCGGGTCAAGCCGGCCATGATTGCCCGGGGCGATATGCTGTCGGTGGAAGATGTGCTGGACATTCTGGCCATTGAGCTGATTGGCGTTATCCCTGAGGACGAGCGCATTTTGGTCTCGACCAATCAGGGATTGCCACTGGTGATGCACGGGTTGAATGGCTCCAGCGCGGGCCAGGCGTTCCGCAACGTGGCCGCGCGCGTCGAAGGTCATGACGTGCCGTTTATGGATTTGGCAGTGCGAGACGGATTCTTCGACCGCCTGCGGAAGATGATGGCCGGCAACTAGCGCTGTAGACATCGCGCAGGCCCAATTGGGCTTACGCAAGCGGTAGGTGCTCGTAGTAAGAGCAAGACAAAGTGAGGCGCGTGACATGAGCTGGATCGAGCGATTATTTGGACGTCAGGAGGCAAGCGGCTCCGTTGCCAAGCAACGGCTGCAAATGGTGCTTGTCCATGATCGCAGTGATCTGCCCCCCGGATTGCTCGAAAAGATCAAGGACGACATCATCGAAGTCATCGCCCGGCATACGTCGGTCGACACGGACAAGGTCGTGGTTCACCTTGAGCAAGACACCCAGGAGAACCGGCTGATAGCTGAGATCCCACTGATTACAGCTCGGGAGCAGCGCCGCGCCAACGGACGGGCCAGCAGCAACGGGTACGAGTAGACAGAAGCATATTTACTTCTTGACTCCGTGCCGGCGACCTGGTTCCAGCCATGCCGGACGCGCTCGCGAACGCCCGTTTCGCGCAGCTTCAGCCCCAAAACACGCAGCCAGAGGCATGAGTTAATCATGGGAACTGCCCCATGATGCTGGCCAGCCCCCATCGCCATCAGTACAATGAGAGGCTATGTTAGGCAGGACGTCGGTCTGGCGATATTTTGACTTGTGGCTGTTTGCCGCGGTGTTGTTGCTGACCACCTATGGCATCATCATGATCCGCAGCGCCGTCACCGGCGCGCCCGCGCTTGAGCCGCTCCCCGACCAGCAGGTCATTTGGGCCGTGCTCGGCATCATCATCCTGCTCACCGTCGCTTCCATCGACTACCGCATCCTGACCTCCGCCCACTGGTATATCTATGTCGGTCTGGTGCTGATGCTTGTGGCTGTTGCTGTGCTGGGCCAGGTGAACAACTCCGCCCAGCGCTGGATTCAGGTTACCTCTACGATCCAGATTCAGCCGTCGGAGTTTGGGCGCGTCTTCATTGTGCTCACTTTCGCCCAGTTTTTGGCCAACCGGCGGCATCTGATGAACCGTTTCTCGAATACGCTGGTCACGGTGGTCTACTTCGCCGTGCCGGTGGCGCTCATCTTTATCCAGCCGGACCTGGGTATGTCGGTGCTCTACCTGTTCATCTGGTTCATCATGATCTGGTTGGCCGGGCTGCCGCTGTCCCACTTTCTTGTGCTGGGCATGGTCGGCGTCATGGTGACTGTTTCAGTCTTTCCGTTCCTGGCCGATTACCAGAAAGAGCGCATTACCGTTTTCATCGACCCGGAAGCGGCCGACGATGATGACGTCTTCAATATCAATCAGGCCGAAATCAGCATCGGTTCAGGTGGTTTGTGGGGTAAAGGGTATGGACAGGGCACGCAGAGCCAGCTTGGCTTCCTGCGCGTCCAGCATACCGACTTTATCTTTGCCATGATCACAGAGGAGATGGGGCTGATTCTCGGCTCAGGCGTTGTGCTGGGGCTGATGGCCTTTATCTTGCTGCGCATTCTTCGCGCGGCGGCATTGAGTCCCGACCCGGCAGGGAAACTCATATGCGCCGGCATCGCAGCCATCCTCTTCTTCCAGACTGTCGTCAGTGTGGGGATGAATGTCCGCGTCCTGCCGGTGACGGGCTTGACGCTGCCCTTCGTTAGCTACGGTGGCAGCTCATTGGTCACGCTGTTCCTGGCCATCGGCATGGTCCAGTCGGTGCTGATGCGGCAGCGGAAGCAGGAGTTTGGGTAGGCCGACGTTTGTCAGCAGACAACCGTCTCTTGCAAAACAGATAGGATATAATCAGGATATTGTATTGCCGTCTCAGGTAGCAGGTAGCAGGTAGCAGGTAGAGGCTATTATGGAAAGAATCGCGGTGCTTCACATAGAAAAACTGCCCGAAGGCGTCTATCTCGCAACGTCGGATGCTATTCCCGGCCTGGTGGCTCAGGGGCGCACGATTGCTGAGACGGTTGAGATCGCTCGCGATGTGGCCAGGAAGCTCATCGAAGCTCAGGGAGACCAGCTAACTCCAATTGAGTTGGAGCTGGCGCAAGATGCATTCGACTTTCCTCTTATCCTGGGTGGCTGATGGGAGGTCTGGCTGGATTCAAATATCGAGAGATCATTAAACGCTTGAAGAAGCTGGGATTTGCTTTCTACCGCCATGCTGCCGGCAGCCACGAAATCTGGTTTAATGTCAGCACGAACCGTTACACGACCGTCCCCAACCATGCCGGCGATATGCCCGAAGGCACTTTGCGAGCCATATTGAACCAAGCCGGCATCTCGCCCGACGATTTTCTCAACGCATAGCCTGCTGAGGTTGTTAGGCGCGATCAACCCGGATGCTGCGTTAGCTGTCTTGGTCTTGGCTGCACACCCACTCCTTTTTTGGTATCCTTCACTTTCGTGGAAATGACACTGCAATAGTCTCCTATCACTGTGTTGACAGGTAAATTATGATGGTTCGAGTACGATTTGCGCCCAGTCCGACGGGCTTTCTACACATTGGCGGCGCCCGCACGGCGCTGTACAACTGGCTCTTCGCTCGCAAGAACGACGGCGTGTTTATCTTGCGTATTGAGGATACCGACCAGAAGCGCTCCGTGCCCGGCGCGGTGGAGGCGATGATGGCCTCTCTGCGCTGGCTGGGGCTGGATTGGGACGAAGGCCCTGACATTGGCGGCCCCCACGAACCGTATGTCCAGTCGCAGCGGCTGCCGCTCTACCACGAATGGGCGCAATGGTTGCTGGATAACGGCCACGCTTATCGCTGCACCTGCACGGCCGAAGAGCTGCAGGCGCGGCGCGAGGCACAGCGGGAAGCAGGTGGCGTGCAGGGGTATGACCGTCGCTGTCGCTACCTGTCGCCGGAGGAGGCTGCTGCTAACGAAGCTGCCGGCCTCAGCTCGGTGGTGCGTTTCAAGGCCCCGCTGGAGGGCGAAACGGTCGTCCACGATGCTATCCGCGGCGACATCGTTGTCCCCAACAGCCAGATCAGCGATGCCGTTCTGCTTAAGTCCGACGGTATGCCGACCTACCATCTGGCCAACGTCGTCGATGATCACTTCATGGAGATCAGCCACATCCTGCGGGCTGATGAGTGGATCAGCAGTGCGCCGCTCCACCTGAATCTGTATGAGGCGTTTGGCTGGGAGCCGCCGGTGCTGGCCCATCTGCCGCTTGTGCTCAACCCAAGCGGCACAGGCAAGCTGAGCAAGCGAACGCAGGCGTTTGACGACGACGGGCGCGAAGTGCTGGTGAAGGTTGAGGAGTTTCGCGACGCAGGTTATCTACCGGAGGCGGTCAACAACTTCCTGGCCAATGTTGGCTGGTCGTTCGGCGACGACGTCGAGATTTTTACGATGGAAGAGGCGATGCCCCGCTTCGAGCTGGCCGATGTGAACCCGGCCCCGACGCGGCTGCCGTACGACAAGCTGGACTGGCTCAACGGCCAATATGTGCAGCAGCTCTCGCCGGAGACGCTGGCCGCGCTCGTCAAGCCGTATCTGGACGCCTCTGGCCACCCGGTTGACGAAGCTACATTGATTGCGCTGATGCCCGCCATGAGTGTGCGGTTGAAACGGCTGACGGACGCGGAGCCGTTCCTGCTGTTTCTGTGGGACGAGGAGGCGGTGGCTGCGCTGACGGCCGCCGATTTGCAGCATAAGAAGCTGCCCCTGGACGCCGCCCAACGCGGTTTCCAGCAAGCCCGCGATCTGGTGGCGACGATTGAGCCGTTCGACGTTGACACGCTCGGCCCGGCCCTGGTCGCCATTGGCGAGGGCGTGACCCTCAATGAGAAAGCGGGCCCATTCCTGGGCACCTTGCGTCGGGCTGTAACCGGCCAGGCTGTGTCGCCGCCGCTGTACGAATCAATGGTGGCCCTGGGGCGCGAGCGCGTCCTGGAGCGGCTCGATGTCGTGCTGGCCATATTGGCCGCCGATGCGGCCGCATCCACCGAAAACGAATAACTGCAGCACCCCCTGGGGGTGCGAGAAGAACGCCATGACTGACGAAGCAACAGTAACATCCAACTTTATTCGCACGATCATTGACGATGACCTGGAGAACGGCCGCAATGAGAACCGGGTCCACACCCGCTTCCCGCCGGAACCGAACGGCTACCTCCACATCGGTCATGCCAAGTCGATTAACCTCAACTATGGACTGGCCGAGGATTACGAGGGCCAGTTCAACCTGCGTTTTGACGACACCAATCCGGCCAAGGAAGAGCAGGAGTACATCGACGCCATTATCGAGGATATGCACTGGCTTGGCGCTGACTGGGAAGATCGCCTGTACTACGCCTCCGATTACTTTGAACAGCTCTACAACTGGGCCGAACAGCTCATCCAGGAAGGCAAGGCGTATGTCGACGACCTGAGCGCGGAAGAGATCCGTGCATATCGCGGCACATTGACCGAGCCGGGCCAGAACAGCCCGTACCGTGAGCGGAGCGTCGAGGAGAATCTCGACCTGTTCCGGCGTATGCGGGCGGGCGAGTTTCCCGCCGGCTCCCATGTGCTGCGGGCCAAGATCGACATGGCCTCACCCTTCATGGTCCTGCGCGATCCGGTGATGTACCGCATCGTCTATGAGGACCACCCGCGCACCGGCGATGAATGGTGCATCTACCCGACCTATGATTGGGCGCATGGGCAGTCGGACTCGATAGAGGGCATCACCCACTCCATCTGCACGCTGGAGTTCGAAAACAACCGCCGCCTCTACGACTGGTTCCAGGAAGCGCTGGGCATTGAGCGTTCGCAGCAGATCGAGTTCGCGCGCCTGTTCCTGACCTACACCATCATGAGCAAGCGCAAGCTGATTCGCCTGGTCAAGGAAGGCTATGTGAGCGGCTGGGATGATCCACGCTTGTGGACCATTCGCGGACTGCGGCGGCGTGGCTACACACCAGAGGCCGTTCGCAAGTTCACGGACATGATTGGCGTCTCCAAGGCCAACAGCGTTGTTGACTACGAGATGTTGGAGTATGCGATTCGCGAGGACCTGAACGAGCTTGCCCCGCGCGTCATGGCAGTGATCGATCCGCTGAAAGTCATCGTCGACAACTACCCTGAAGACGAGGTCGACCTGCTCGACGTGACCAGCTATCCGCAGGACAAGAGCCGAACGGAAACGCGCCAGGTTCCGTTCTCGCGAGAGCTGTACATCGAGCGCGATGACTTCATGGAAGAGCCGGTCAAGGGGTTCCGGCGCATGGCTCCGGGGCGAGAGATCCGGCTGATGGGCGCGTACCTGGTCACCTATGCTGATGTGGTCAAGGACGACGAGGGCAACGTCGTTGAGCTGCATGTGACCTATGACCCGGAGACGCGCGGCGGCAACGCGCCCGACGGCCGCAAGGTTAAAGGCACGATCCATTGGGTGTCGGCTAGTGAGGGTGTTCCGGCGGAAGTCCGTCTGTACGAGCGCTTGTTTGCCGTGCCGGACCCGGAGAATGTACCGGATGGGGAGGACTTCACCTTCAACCTGAATCCCCACTCTTTGGATACCGCCGGGGCGTATGTGGAGCCCAGTCTACAGGATGCGCAGCCGGGGCAGACGTTCCAGTTTATGCGCCTGGGCTACTTCACAGTCGATGCCGTCGATTCAAGCCCCGACCATCTCGTCTTTAATCGGACGGTCACGCTCAAGGACACCTGGGCCAAGCAGCAGAAGTAGCCACTTCATTCGCCGAGCATCAAGAGACCCGGTTTCTGCTGACAGAGACCGGGTCTTTGGCTATCTGCTTCAGGCGGCTTGAGTGAACCCTTCGCTATGCAGGAAGGTGGTGATGAGGGCGTTGGTGAACTCAGGATTGTCCTGGTTGGCGTTATGGGCAGCGCCGGGGATGACCTGATAGCTGGCCTTCGGTTCCTGCTCTGCCCAGACCGGCATGTCGCGGCGAATGGTGCCTGTTTTGTCGCGGTCGCCGTGGATCAGAAGCAGGGGCACGTCATGGGTCATGCCCGGCATCCCCTTGTCATCGATGGCGACGGTTACTGCTTTCCAGATTGTCAGGAAGTCATCCCGGTCGACGCGTCTCGTCGCATCAAGGGCGTAGGCACGGACAGAGTCTGACACGGCCGTTCGGTCAGCGACGGTTTTGGTGAAGCTGTCATACGGCCATACGCCGAACAGGGGCAGGGACGCCTTGAGCGCCCAGACTTCCATCTTGTTGTACGCCTTGGCAATCGGCGTGGATCCAATGATGACCAGAGCCAGCACCCGTTCCGGGGCCTGGAGATAGATGTGCTGGGCAATGTAACCGCCGAGTGATTGCCCGCAAAAGATCGCTTGTTCGACGCTCACGTCGTCGAGGATGGCGAGCATGTCCTGGGCGCACATCTCCAGCGTGAAACCGTCGCCGATAGGCTTCGACTGACCATGACCCCGCGCATCCCAAACGAGGACGCGATAGCTGTCAACCAGCGCTTCGACCTGGGCATTGAACATCCGGTGATCCATCGTCGCGCCGTGCATGAAGGCGATCAGCGGCCGCCCTTCCGGTCCGCCAAGCCAGTAATGTATCGGGCAACCCGCTCGCCCCAGGACGTTGCCGGTGAGAGAAGCTGGGGATTGCAGATAGGTCGTCATGATTCTGGTCTCACCTGGAAGATTGAGCTTCTAGCCCGCTTTGCCTTGGCGGGCATTGTAGACAAACGGCTGGCCGGCAGCGTACTCTTCGTAGGCGGCAATAGCGTCGGCGCGGAGGATGTCTTCAGTGAGCGTGATGCCTCGACCCGCCAACTCGGTCCGCCACTGCTCCGGCACCGGACCTTCGTCGAAGCCGGTGATCGTCTCCAGCTCCGGCCCGTCACCGGCGATGACCAGCGAGCGAACGCCCGACCAGAGTACGGCACCAAAGCACATCGCGCACGGCCGCCAGTTGACGACCAGTTCATGGGCCGGCAAGCCGGGACCACCCAGATCGAAGGCCCCTACTATCTTCTGGGCCAGCGAGAGGGCCATTACTTCCGCGTGGGCGGAGGAGCAGTTGGACGGTACGACGCGGTTGACGCCGATAACGACCAGACGCCCGGAGTCGCGCTCGAACACGCCCGCCGCAAATGGCCCGCCGGTGTCATGCTGGACGTTCAGCCGGGCAAAGCGAATGACGGCCGCCATGCGTTCTTCTGGTGTTGGCAGCGCAGCGGGCAGCCCGTTCAACTCGCTGGTTGCCCAGTCGGGCAGAGACAGCTGCAGCAGGAGATCAGTATCGTGGAAACGCAGTTCGTTGCTCATGCCGTTTATCTTACAATGTGCTGCTGCTGCTGGCGACCCGTCGACCGGAATTGTGCTGGTCGGTTATCAGGGCCGGGTTGGCTGCGTGAGCCGTTCGAGCCGGGTCAGGGTCGACATGGCTTTTACTGCGTCTGCGCCGCACATCCCCGGCTCCGGCCGCAGCGAAACGCACACAGCCGGGCGCTCCGGACGCCCGAAGAGCATACAGCGATTGTCGGCTGTCAGCTGGATGCAGCGCATACCGGCCAGCTTGCCTTGCGGCATGCCGGGAATTGGCGTGCTGATGGACGGGGCGATGCAGCAGGCGCCACAGCCGGGGCGGCAGTCGAGACGTGTGCTATCAGACATGGACATCGACCGGATGATATACGACGTCCGTGATTATCACATCGACGTAGGGCAGGTCGCCGTCGGGCAAGTGCCAAATGGCCTGGCCTCGCACAGGCAGATTCAAACCGCCGAGCTTTCCGTAGGCGAGGCATGGCGTAGACCATGGCGTAAGCTCGTACTCACCGTTCACCTCCCGATACCGTTCGGCGGTGAACGCGACGGGGCGGCCGTCCTCGTCAATGTGCATCGTGCCAGACACCGTGCGGCCCGCGTCGCTAAAGCAAACGGTGGCTGACCTGTCGTCGATCGCTTCCCAGGTGATGGCGTCCTGGAGAAAGGCGGCGGGCAGCCAGATCAGTTCGCTCAGGTAGCGGGTCATCGCGCCCAGCGTCAGCTGTTCCGTGCGGTCATCGAAGACGGTGAACAGCCCGGCCAGCTTGCCGTACATATGACCTTGCCCTTGACTGTAACGGTCTTGGGCGCTCAGCAGAGGCAGGCCGAACATCGTGAAGCGGGCGTTCCATTCGAATCCGGGTGGGTCCGTGGTGAAAGTTTGCTCGGCCGTCATAGGCATCCAGTCGCGCTCAGCGGACATGCGAAAGCGACCTTCCTGGGATACGCGGGCCGAGTCCAGCCACGACTGTCCGACGAGCCCGGTCCAGCGCAGGTAGCGCTGCACCGGTGCGGGAAGCTCATCGAGCAAAGCGTCGGTAATCAAGGTGGTCAATGGAGGGTCAAACGGGGTCATGGGTCTCTACATCCTCTTGCGAATAACAGCAACCTTCCACATTACGTTAGCGCAAGCGGCCCCAAGATGCACCTATCGAAAGATAGAATGGCGAAAGGCGCGGCGGTCTGTTGGGCCGCTCTGACGTCAGCCGGTCGGCCCATCCGCCATCGGATTGGTCATCGCAAAAATTTGTGACAGCCCAAACGCATCCTCAAACGACCGCTTATACGTCATGCCAACTTTTTCGGCCACGCGCTGCGAGGCTGCATTCTCCGGGTCAATGAGCGAGATGAGACGCGGCAGGTGCAGCGTGTTGAACCCGTGGGCGGCGACGGCCTGGGCCGCTTCCGTCCCCAGCCCCTGGCCCCAGTACGCCTTTGCCAGCAAGTAGGCGACCTCGACCTCGTCATGGTCTTCGATGGTCCAGGGCAGCAAGCCACAGCGGCCGATCAAATCGCCAGTCGGTTTGTAGATGGTCGCCCACAGCCCGAGCTTCGGGTTCTTCGGGTGCCCATTGAGAAACCAGTCGACTTCGGCGCGGGTGTCCTCGTAGGTTCGGGGATAGTCAGGGATGTAGCGGCGGACGTCCGGATCCTGATAGAGGGCGTAATAGTCGTTTAGATCGTCCATGACTGGCCGTCGCATGAGCAGTCGCTTGGTTTCCAGGACAATGATTGGATTGGGTGACATCGTAGGCTCCCCGATTTGCGCTGCCGTTGGTAGCTACTTGACGATCGCCAACGCCAGGCCATCGTACCCTTTACTGCCGACCGTCTGGAGCAACGTGGCGGTTACCCGCGGTTCGGCCGCCAGCAGGTCGTTGAATCGGCGCGCGCCCTGTACGCTGGAGTCGTCGCTGTGCGTGTCCAGCACACGCCCGTCGCGGATGACGTTGTCGGCCACAATGAATGTGCCGGGCCGGCTTAGCTGCAGCGTCCATTCCAGATAGGCAGGGTAGCTGTCTTTGTCGGCGTCGATGAAGATGAAGTCGAAGGGAGCGCCGCCCGCGGCGATGAGCTGGGGGAGCGTCTCCTGGGCCGGACCGACCTTGATCTCGACCTTATCCGCCACGCCGGCCCTTTCCAGATTTGCCTGGGCGACTGCGGCGTGCCTGGGACTGGCCTCCAGCGTGACGACAGTGCCGCCTTCCGGCAGGGCTCGCGCCAGCCAGATCGTGCTGTAACCGCCCAGGGTGCCGATCTCCAGGATGGTTCGCGCACCGACTGCCTGGGCCAGCACATTCAACAAGCTGCCCTGCGCGGCGGAGACGGCGATGGGGGGCAGGCCGGCGGCGTCACTGTCGGCGAGGGCGGCCGTCAGCGTCGGGTCTTCGGGAGCGAAGCGCTCGGCGATGTATTCGTCTACCTGGGTCCACGTTTCGTTTGACATGCCCGTAGTGTAGCTGGCATCGTGCAGACCGACTACAAGGGGCAGGGCTTTTCTGTGTTTAAGCACCCGTAGTGACCGGATTTCTTTCCGGTCTGCTGGGGTCGGCGGCGAACGCGACAAGGAATGTCTCGGCTACGTCTGAGAACCCGACTACTGAATAACCGTGCTACAAGGGATCAGGATGCGGAAGCCGGGGTGTCGAAGAAGTCGACATGGCCCGTCTCCAGCGAATATTCGGCCCCCACAATCAGCAGACCATCATCCTGGCATAGCTTCTCCAGAATAACCGAGCCGCTGCGCAGGTGCCCGACCGAAGCGCGTACGTTAGCTCGGATGGCGTGGTGGAGCAGGGCGTCGGGGTCATGACGCAGATCCGTTTCCGCAAGCTGGGCCACAGCCGGCTCAATGCGATCGACGATCGAGCGCAGATTGAGCGAGCGACCTTCCGTTGGTTGTTCGATCTGCTGCAGCGTCGCTGAGACTGCCCCACACTTGGAGTGGCCGAGGACGACGACGAGCCGCGTGCCGAACGCCTCGGCCGCGAACTCGACGCTGCCAATTTGCGACGGGGCGACGATATTGCCCGCTACCCGGATGACAAACAGGTCGCCCAGACCCTGGTCGAAGACGATTTCAGCCGGGACGCGGGAGTCGGAGCAGCCCAGGATAATGGCGAACGGCGCCTGGCTGTCGACCAGTTCGGTGCGTCGCTGCTGGTCCAGCCGGGCGGACTGGGCCTCGGTGCCGGATACGTAACGATGGTTGCCTTCCTGCAATGTAGATAGTGCTTGTTGAGCAGAGAGCATAGTCACCTCAGTTGGTGGAGCCAGTCGCACGACCGGATTGTGGCCTGCGTCAAGCCGGGCTGGCCGTGGACGGACTCGCAGCATAGTCGATTCCTGTTCTATCGATTATAGCGTGATAGGCGACAAAGCCGATCCATTCTCGCGGTATGCTTCCGGTTTTGCTTGTTCGAGCGGCCACGGTGGCTGGATTCACTTCCGGGCTTCTGGGGTCGGCAGAGAACGCGACAAGGAATGTCGCCGCTGCGTCTGACTTCCTGACTGCTGAAACAGCGTGTGAGTTGCTCCGGGGAAGGTACCTGGCACTGCCCTGGTGCTTAGAACTGATAGAAATCTGCTGTTGACAGCACCGAAAAACTCTGTTAACCTGCTGTTAATCTGGGAGCGCTCCCAGGATTGTTCAACGAAATCCAACCGAATACTCGGGGAATTCACCGATATCCATCTTTGTAGTTACAATGACCTGGGCTTTTTGGTATCTTTTTGGGAGCGCTCCCGGGCCAGACTAAGCGAGACTTATCATGAGTCACCTAACGCTCGAGACAATTGCCGAAATGGCCGGCGTATCCCGTTCGACCGTGTCCCGGGTCATCAACGGTCAGACTGGTGTCCGTTCTGATGTCCGCCAGCGAGTCTGGCAGGTCGTCAAGGATACCGGCTATGAACCGAACGCAGCGGCTCGCACGCTGGCTTCCAATCGCTCCGGTCTGATCGGTCTCGTTGTTCCCCACGTCGTTTCGACCCTGTTCGCAGATCCTTACTTCCCGCGCCTGATTCAGGGCATTTCGCGGGCGTGTAATGTCAACGACCTCAACCTGACGCTGTTCTTGTTCCACACGGAAGAAGAGGAAGAGAAGCTCAACAACCGTGTTGCCAACTCCGGACTGCTCGACGGCGTAATCGTTGCTTCTTCTCACTTCGGCGATCCGCTCATCCCCTCGCTTCTGGCGAATCAGGTGCCGCTGGCTGTTGTCGGCCGTCAGGATCCCTATCCTCAGGTTAGCTATGTTGACGTGGACAATCAGAATGGTGCGTATGTGGCCACAAATCACCTCTTGCGGCTTGGCCATCGGCGCATCGCCCATATTGCCGGCCCGATGAACATGGTTGCCGGCACCGATCGCCTGGCTGGCTACAAGCAGGCCCTGACGGAAAAGGGCGTTCAATTCGACCCGGAGCTTGTCTTTGAAGGCGATTTCTCGGAGGCAAGCGGCTACGTCGGCATGCAGCGGCTGCTTCAAATTCGACCGGAAGCCGTGTTTGCCGCGTCCGACACCCTGGCTTTTGGCGCATGGCGGGCCATTCGTGAGGCCGGTTTGCTGGTGCCCCACGACATTGCGCTCGTTGGCTTTGACGATCTGCTGTCACTGGAAATCGGACGACCCAAACTGACGACGATTCGCCAGCCCGTTGTTCGCACCGGGATGGAGGTGGTCAACGTGCTTATTGACGTGATCGAGAATGGCTTGCAGCCTCCCCGGCGCGTCATCCTGGATACGATGCTGGTGATTCGCGACTCTTGTGGTGCGGTCACCCTGTGATCTAATTGCCGTCATCTGGTGGCGGCAAAGGAGGTAGCTGTTATTGGAGGAAACTGAACAATGGAAAGCGAAGAACCCACTGACGAAGGACACAAGAGAGGAGAACATTGCGGTCTATCGCAATGAGTTTTCAAGAGATGAGACGTTCCGGACATGTCGATTCACACACACGGAACGCCCCTAGGGTGGCAATCCAGAGAGGAGTTGCCATCTTGATTCTACCAAGTAAGGTGGAGGAGAAAGTAAATGCGTAAGTACAGTGTACTGATAACCATTCTGGCGTTGTTTGCGATGGTACTGGCTGCTTGTGGTGGCCAGGTTCAGGAAGCGGCCGAACAGGTAGCCCCGACGGCTGCCGCTGTGGTCGAAGAAGTGGTCGAAGAAGCGGCAGCGGAAGCTGAAGCGGTCGTCGAAGAAGTGATGGAAGAGCCGACTGAAGAGGTGATGGAAGAGCCGGCCGAAGAAGTAATGGAAGAGGAAGTCGTCGAAGAAGAGCCCATGGAAGAAGCGTCCGGCGACCGCACGGTTGTGCGCTGGTTCGTCGGCCTGGGCACTGGCGGCAACGAAGCTCAGATCGAGGCCCAGAACGGTGTTGTCGATGCCTTCAACGCCTCGCAGGACGAGATCGAGCTGCTGGTTGAGTATGTCCAGAACGATGTGGCCTACGACACGTTGGCGACGCTCGTCGCTTCCGGCGATGCACCTGATATCGTTGGTCCCGTCGGCACCGCCGGCGCCAACGCGTTCGCTGGCTCATTCCTGGACCTGGGTCCGATTGTAGAGTCTACGGGGTACGACTTGAGCCAGTACCCCGAGGCATCGGTTGACTTCTATCGCACCGCAGATGGCGCGCTGGAAGGTCTGCCGTTCGCCGTCTATCCGTCCATGATCTACTACAACCGCGACCTGTTCGACGAAGCCGGTCTGGAATACCCGCCCCATGTTGTTGGTGATCCCTATGTGATGCCCGACGGCACGGAAATGCCCTGGAACTACGAGACCGTCCGCGAACTGGCCATGATGCTGACTGTTGATACCAATGGTAACGACGCCAGCAGCCCCGACTTCGATCCGGAGAACATCGTCCAGTTTGGTTATCATGACCAATGGCTGGGTGACTTCCGTTCCTGGTGTAACTCCTTCGGCGCTGCCAACATGTTCGATGATGACAACAACGCCGTTTGGCCGGAAAGCTACCAGGAGTGTGTGGAGTGGGCCTACAACGGTATCTGGACCGATCACTTCTATCCGAATGCGGCCCAGGAAGCCAGCGAGCTGCTGAGCACGCCTAATGTCTTTGGCTCCGGTAACGTAGCCATGGCCCTGACTCACCTGTGGTTCACCTGCTGCATCGAGGGCGCCCCGGTCGATAACTGGGACATCGCGGTCGTGCCGACCAACGCTGCCGGCGAGACGACCTCCAAGCTGCATGCGGACACGTACCGCATTATGGAGAGCACAGAGAATCCGGAAGCGGCCTTCGCCGTCTTGAGCCACCTCATTGGCGAGGCAGCTCCTGTGTTGACGCTGGCCTACGGCGCTCTGCCCATTCGCGAGGGTGAGCAGGCCGACTACTTCGCGGCGCAGGATGCCCGCTACCCGCAGGGTGTGGACTGGGCGGTTGTCAGCGAGATGCTGACCTTCCCCGACATCCCCAGCCATGAAGGTTTCTTGCCTAACAACAATCAGGCCGTTGACCGTCTGACGGCGTTCAACAGCGAACTGAAAACCGAAAGCGATCTGGAGATTGACGCCGCTATCGAGGCGCTGCTCGCCGATCTGCAGGTGATTTTCAGCGGAGCCGAGTAAGCCCAGGCGGCTGGGACTAGACGGGTGGGGCGCCTTGCTGTCGGCGAGGCGTCCCACCTGGACTGCACCAGGCCACTGACATCACTGCTGCCATGAGCGGGCCAGCTGCGGAACCCTGGCCTGCCGCCCACTCGGGGATGACCAAAGCTGACAGACACGAGGTTTCGCCACCAGACCGGACACTCAGGAGAACTGCATGACCGTATTCGATGAGGCCCGAAGTATCAAAGTCCGAGGCGGCCCCAAACAGGAACGGGGGCCGCTCGAGAAGAAATCGGCCCGGTGGGGGATACTTTTCATTTCACCGTGGCTATTTGGTTTCTTCTTCCTGACGCTCATTCCAATGGCTATTTCCTTCCTGATGACCTTCACCGACTTCAACATTCTGGAGCCAGGTGAGTTTCAGTTTATCGGTCTGGAAAACTACCGGCGTCTCTTCTCTGATCCCGATTTGCGGGATGCGTTGGAAGCGACGTTCAAATTCTTCATCCTCGCTATCCCGTTCGCTGTTCTCCAGCCTGTTGTCATGGCCTCGATCCTTGTGGCCAAGCCGCTGGCGGGCAAGCGTTTCTTCATGACGCTGTTCTACATGACTTATATGGTGCCGGTTGTATCGGTCATCCTGATTTGGCAAGGTATGCTGAATCCGGAAACTGGCTGGATCAACCGTGGCCTGGATGTCATTGGCATCAACGGCCCGGATTGGCTGAATTCGACGACCTGGGTCTACCCGGCGCTCATCCTGATCGGCCTCTGGGGCGTGGGCAATGCGATGTTGTTCGTCGCCATCGGCATGCAAAACGTGCCCACCGAGATGTACGAAGCGGCTGAGGTGGACGGCGCGGGCTATCTCCGCAAGCAGTGGAGCATTACGCTGCCGCTGATTACGCCCATCATTTTCTATAATCTGGTGCTGGCGGTCATCGGGCTGTTTCAATACTTCACCATTCCCTACATTCTCAGTCGCGGCAACGGTGATCCGGCTAACGCGACGCTGTTCTATAACATCCACTTCTACCGAACGGCCTTCCGGTTCCAGGACATGGGCTACGGCTCGACGCTGGCCTGGCTGCTGTTTGCTATCGCCATGACCATCACGATCTTCATCTTCTGGTCGGCGAAATTCTGGGTGTACAGCCCGGGAGGTAGCTCCAAATGACAACCGTACAAGTAGAACCAGAGCTGGAGAAAGAGCTTCCCGCACCGACGAAAGGCCGCCAGCCGCGCTTCAGCAAACGCACGCGCAACTTCATTTCAGGTTTCCTGGTCACTGGCTTTGCCTTGCTCCTGCTGGCCTTCTGGCTGTCTCCGTTTGCCCTGATGGTGACGACCTCGCTCAAGACGCTGGAGCAGATGCAGAACCCGCGCATCTTGCCGGAATCACCTGCCCAGTTCGAGTTTGAGGGCGAAAGCCTTGATATCTACACCGTGCCTATGCCCGATGGCACAGAGCGCGAGTTGGCTCTGTCCAAGCCGGGTCGCGAGAGCAGTGAGTTCATTGATCCCAACAACGTGGCGGCGGGGGCAATCGTCTGGGAGGGTCGCTGGCGACAGTTGACGCCTGCCTATCAACTCGATATCCAGTGGCAAAACTATGTCGAGGCGTTCACGGAAGTGGAGTTCATGCTGCTGTTCCGCAATACGGTGGCAATCGCCTTCTTTGGCATTATCGGCACCGCCATATCCTGTACACTGGTCGCCTATGGCTTTGCCCGCTTCCCCATCCCCGGCAAGGAGATCCTGTTTCTCATCCTGATCGCCACTATTGTGCTGCCGCGCCAGGTGACGCTCATTCCGACCTACATTATCTTCCAGCGTCTCGGCTGGGTGGGAACGTGGCTGCCGTTGATTGTGCCCCACTTCTTTGCCAACGCGTTTAATGTCTTCCTGCTGCGGCAGTACTTCCTGACGATTCCCAAGGAGATGGACGAGGCGGCCTCTATTGACGGCGCCAGCCCGCCGCGCATCCTGTGGTCGATTATCCTGCCGCAGTCGTGGCCGGTAATCATCGCCGTGTCCGTATCCCACCTTATCTTTGCCTGGAACGATTACTTTGAGCCGTTGATCTATCTGCGCTCGCGGCCCGACCTTCAGCCGATTTCGGTGGGTGTACAGGAGTTTAACTTCCTGTATGGCACCCGGCCCGACTTGCTGCAGGCGGTCTCCTTGCTGGCGCTGATTATTCCGGTGGCGATCTTCTTCGTCGCCCAACGTTACTTCATGCAGGGTGTCGTGTTCACGGGTGTGGACAAGTAATCTGCCTTCGGATCTGCACAGGCGGGCGGAAGCCCGCCTGGCGGAGCCTGTCCTATGGTAAAGCGCCGGCCGCTCTGGAATCAACATCACGAGATGGCGTCGCCAACGTGGCGGGATGCGTTTGGCCTGGTGATCGCGCTGGCTCTGCTGCTGGGTGGCTGCGCCACTTCATCGCCGGAAGCGGACGTGAGTGCGGTGGCGACCGGGACGACGGCCGCGCCAACAGCCGCCCCGACTGAGACACCCATACCCGCAGAAGATCGCCCCTGGCCGGAAGCGACGGCCGCTCCGGGCACGCTTGTGGTCGACGCCGGCCAATCGTTCGGGCCGATCAGCCCCTTCATCTACGGCAGCAACTATGGCCCCTGGGTCTTCGTCCCGTTTGATCTGCTAGACGAAGCGGAAGTCGCCGGCATTCGGGCGCTCCGCTTTCCCGGCGGTGAGTGGGGTGATCGCAATACGATCCAGGAAACGCAGGTCGACCGGTTCGTGACATTGGCTCGCCAGATGAATGCGGAGCCGGTGATCAGCGTGCGCTTGCGCGGCGGCACGCCGGAGCAGGCCGTGGAGCTGCTGCGCTACGCCAACGACGAGCAGGGCTACGATCTCCGCACCTGGTCCATCGGCAACGAACCGAACCTCTATCCAGACTATGATGCCGACCAGTTCGTCACTGAGTGGCGAGCCATTGCTGAGGCGATGCTGGCGGCCGATCCGGAAATTACGCTGCTTGGGCCTGAGGTGAGTCAGTTTACGGGCGGCTCTGGCCCCGGCCCCAGCGAGGCCCATGAGTTCCTGGACGCGTTCCTGGTGGCCAACGGTGATCTGGTGGACGTTGTCACTGTCCACCGGTACCCTTTCGGCAGTGTGACCGGCGAAGAGTATTCTGTTGAAGCGCTGCGACGGTCGACGGCCGAGTGGGATCGGCTCATACCCGACCTGCGCGAGCGGGTGCTGCGCCTAACCGGGCGGGAGCTGCCTGTCGGCGTGACGGAGATCAACACGCACTGGACCAAAGATATTTACGATGAGACCAGCCCCGACTCGTACTACAACGCTATCTGGCTGAGTGACGTGGTGGGCCGAATGATCCGGCAGCGCGTCTTCATCATGAACCAGTTTGTTTTGCAGTCCAAGGATTCGCAGGGCGGGTGGGGGCTGCTGGCCAATGATACGGTCCGTCCGAGCTACTACGTCTACCAACTCTACCAACGGTTTGGCCAGGACCTGCTCTACGCGGACTCCGGCGAACCTGATGTAGGTGCGTATGCGGCTCTCCGGGATGACGGGGCGCTGACGGTCATGCTGGTCAACCTCGGTGACGCGGCCGTCGAGATGCCGCTGTCACTTGCCGGTCATCCGGGGGGAACGGCCGAACGGTACCTGCTGGATGAGACGCGCGTGGGGGCCGGGACGGTCAGCGACGCGGTCGACACAGTGCTGCTGGAGCATGGTACACTCCTGACGCTGCCGCCCCGATCAGTAACCCTCTATGTTTTGCCCCAGGGCTAACGCCTGCTCAAAGAACCATCATCACATGAAATATCTACCCAAGCTTCAGATCACTTTGACGGCTCTGTTCATTTTGCTTGTTCTGGCTGCGTGCAGCACGGCTGCGCCGCCCAATCCACCGGTCGACGAAAGCTCGGCCACCGCCGCGGTTTTGTCCGGCGACGAACCACCGGCAGCGGCCGCAGACGAGGCGGTGCTCGCGGATCCGGTGGAGGCGCTGCTGGCCCAGATGACGATGGCTGAGAAGATTGGCCAGATGACGCTGGTCGAGAACAATAGCATCAACCCGGCCGACATTGGTCCGCTGGCCATTGGCGGGCTGCTCAGCGGCGGCGATGGTGCGCCGTCGAGAAACCGGCTCGACCAATGGACCGAAATGGTCAACGATTTTCAGGCGGAGGCGCTCTCATCCCGATTGGGTATTCCGCTGCTGTACGGCGTCGACGCTATCCACGGGCACGCTCTCCTGAGAGGCGCAACTGTCTTTCCTCACAATATTGGACTGGGCGCGACAGGTGATGCTGAGCTGGTGAACCGTGTGGCCCGGGCGACCGCGCTGGAAACGATTGCCAGCGGCATTCGGTGGAACTTTGGGCCTGTGCTGGCTGTGCCGCAGGATGTGCGCTGGGGCCGGACATATGAGGGGTTTAGCGAGGACACGGCGCTGGTCGACGAACTGGGCAGCGCCTACCTGCTCGGCTTGCAGGACGCCGGAGATGCGTTGGGGTTGGCCAGCCCGCTGGCCGTGTTGGGCACGCCGAAACATTTCATCGGCGATGGCGGCACCGCCTGGGGAAGCTCGACCCAGAACATTCTTGGTGTCCCCTACCAGCTCGATCAGGGCGACGCACAGATGTCGGAGGCGATGCTGCGCGACCTGTTTTTGCAGCCCTATGTGACGGCTATTGAGAACGGGGCGCTGAGCGTTATGGTGTCGTTCAGCAGTTGGAACGGTGAGAAGGTGCATGGGGACAAGACGCTGTTGACCGATCTGTTGAAGGATGAGCTGGGCTTTACCGGCTTCGTTGTATCGGACTGGGGCGGCGTCGATCAGGTGGAGGGCGACTATTACGACGCCGTGGTCCAGGCGATCAATGCCGGCGTTGATATGAACATGGTACCCTACGACTACAGGCGCTTCATCGATGTGATGACCGAGGCCGTGGAGAAGGGCGATATATCGGAAGCGCGCATCGACGATGCTGTCCGGCGAATCCTGCGTGCCAAGTTTGCCCTGGGTCTGTTTGAGACGCCATACGCTGGCGAGGGCATGGAGTCGGTCGTCGGCTCCGCAGAGCACCGGACGCTGGCTCGAGATGCCGTGCGCCGGTCGTTGGTGCTGCTGCAGAACGAGCAGGAGACGCTGCCTATCGAGCCGGACACGCCGTTGATCTTCCTCGCGGGCGAGGCGGCCAACGACATTGGTCTGCAGGCTGGCGGCTGGACGACTGTGTGGCAGGGCAGCCCGGGCAATATCACAGCCGGTACAACCATCATGGAAGGGTTGCGGGCAGCCGCCGGCCCAGACAGCAAGGTCGCCTACAATCGCTTCGGCAACTTCAATCGTGAAGTCGACGCCGACGGCAACCCGGCCATCGCCGACGTCGGCATCGTCGTTCTGGCAGAGCCGCCGTATGCAGAAGGTGTGGGCGATCGGGCTGATTTGAGCCTCCTGCCTGCTGATGTCGATTTGCTGGAGAAGGTGGCGGAGCGCAGTGAGAAGGTCGTTGTCGTGCTGCTCAGCGGACGACCGCTGGTTATCACGGAGCAGCTGCCCCTGGCGGATGCGTGGGTGGCGGCTTGGCTGCCGGGCACCGAAGGCGATGGCATCTCCGACGTCCTCTACGGCGACTACCCGTTCACCGGCGCCCTGCCATACAGTTGGCCGCGCACGATGGAGCAGCTGCCGCTGGCGGCGCTGCTGGAAGACCCTGAAGGACCGCTGTTTGAAGTTGGGTTCGGGCTGACGACTGACGGACCGTAGTGCGTCTGATAAGCCAGGACAGTGGCTAATCTGCCAGCAGTTCCGCCATCATGTGGCGAGCGCGCGCTACGCCCGCGGGATTGGTCTGGCGATAGTATGGAATGAAGATCGCTGCCTGGGACAGCGCATGTCCTCGCCCGCGGGCCCATAGTGCGTCGTCGACGGCCAGCGCTTCACGGAAGGCACGGCGGCTGTTGCCAGAGAATAGACCCCAGGCGATCATCAGATCGCACGCCGGATCACCGCTCTCAAGACCTCCGAAGTCGATGACTGCATGCAGCTGACCCTCTTTGAAGAGCACATTGCCCGGCAGGAGGTCGCCGTGAACCCAGACCGGTGGTCGATCCCACCCCGGTGCGTTGAGGGCATCTTCCCAGATTGACGATGCGGCAGCGGCGTCGATCTCGCTCGATAGGGCGGCAATGGCCTGCCGTGTGGCCGTATCCCGTTTGGCCAAGGGCGCGGCACGCATGGTCGCTGTGGGTGCGCCCCTGGTGTCGATTGCTTGCAGCTCCTTGACGAATTGAGCCAGCCGGACGGCCGCTGTCACCGGCTCCGCCATGTCAGCCAGGGTCACATTGCGGCCTGCGATCCAGGTGTAGACCGCCCACTGCCAGGGGTAACTCTCATCAGGCTGTCCAATGGCCAGCAGCGCCGGAATCACCAGCGAGAGATGCGGCGCCAACCGTGGCAGCCAGGTGCGCTCTTTGTCGATCTGCCCGATGGCCCAGTCGATGCGTGGCAGACGAACGGCCATCTGGAGGCCCAGCCGAAAGATCGCATTATCTGTGCCTGCTGACTCGACTGGCGTAAGCGGTAGATCGGCCCATTGTGGGAACTGGTCCGACAGCAAGCGGCGAACCAACGGCTGGTTGATCTCCACTTCATTGGCGTGCATCTTCTGTGTTGGCATCGATTTAGGTATGGTCTCATTCGCCGTGCTGGCACGCTACTCTACCACTGCGAACTGATCGGTGTCCAGTGAAGCAGGTTTCGCGGATTGTCTGGGTTGTTGTTAAGCGTGGCATGCCCGAATCGTGTGTTGGGTTATACTACGGGTCATATGATGCATCAGACACCCCTCAAACCTGCCGAGATCGAAACTGCATTGGAGCGCATTTTGCCGCGCGTCAGCAAGCCGGGACGCTATACAGGCGGTGAGTACAACCAGGTCGTCAAAGAGTGGGACGAGGTCGACTACAAAGTGGCCCTGGCTTTCCCCGACATCTACGACATCGGCATGTCCAACCTGGGCTGGATGATCCATTACGACCTCGTCAACAAGCACCGCAACCTGCTGGCCGAGCGCGTCTTCTGCCCGTGGACGGATATGGAAGACATCATGCGCGAGCGCGGACTGCCGCTATTCTCGCTGGAAACGAAACACGCGATCCGCGACTTCGACATGCTGGCCATCACGCTGCCGTATGAGCAGCTGTTCACCAACGCGCTGAATCTGATGGATTTGGCCGGGATGCCGGTTCGTTCGCTGGACCGGGACGACAGCTACCCGCTGGTCATCGCCGGTGGTCACGCTTGCTACAATCCCGAACCGATGGCTCCTTTCATCGACGTCTTTGTCATTGGCGAAGGCGAAGAGGCCATCCTGGAGATCATCGGCACCATGCGGGCGGCCGCGCATCTGGATCGGGAAACGCAGCTGCGCCATGTGGCCCAGATTCGAAGGCTGCTACGTGCCTCGCTTTTACGATGTCGATTACCACGACGACGGCACCATCGCCGCCATCACGCCCAACATGCCGGAAGCGCCGGCCAAAGTGCTGAAGACCATCACCCCGATCTTGCCGCCGCCGGTGACCGACTTCATCGTGCCCTTTATCGAGACGGTTCACAATCGGGCCCCGGTGGAGATTATGCGCGGCTGCACGCGCGGCTGCCGCTTCTGTCACGCGGGCATGGTCACACGCCCGGTGCGCGAGCGTCCGGTCGAAGAAGTGCTGGAGGCGATGGACAAGATCTTGGAGAGCACGGGCTATGAAGAGATCGCCCTGCTCTCGCTGTCGTCCAGCGACTATACCAACGTCATTGAGCTGACCGAGCGCATTGGCGAGCGGTTCGGCGAGCGCGGCCTTAACATTTCGCTGCCATCGCTGCGCATGGAGACCGTTTCCACGCAGCTCATGGACAATCTGGGCGACGGCAAGCGCAGCGGCTTCACGCTGGCGCCGGAAGCGGCCACCGAGAAGATGCGCAACATCATCAACAAATACGTCTCCGATGAAGAGCTGCTGGAAACCGCCCGCGAGATTTACCGTCGCGACTGGCGCACGATCAAGCTCTACTTCATGATCGGCCATCCGATGGAAGAGATGGAGGACGTGGAGGCGATTGTCGATCTGGCGCGGCAGGTTCTGGCCGAGGGACGCAAGTTCCATGGCAACAAGGCGGCCGTCAATGTGGGCGTCAGCACGTTTATTCCCAAGCCTCATACGCCGTTCCAGTGGGAGCCGATGGGGGAGATCCGCTGACGTGCGCGAGAAGCTGGCCTACTTGCAGCAGGAGTTTCGCCGTGGCGGCGTGCGCCTGCGCTGGAACGACCCGGACGAGTCGGTCTTTGAAGGCGTTCCTGACCCGCGGCGACCGGCGCGTGGCCGAAGCGGTCGAGCGGGCCTGGCGCAAAGGGGCCAATTTGATGCGTGGTTCGACCATTTTAAGCAAGATGCGTGGTCCGAGGCGTTGGCGGAGGAAGGGCTGGACCCGGCATTCTACACCCACCGCAGGCGGCCGATTGACGAACTGTTCCCGTGGGAGCACATCGACGTGGCCGTCACGCGCCGTTTCCTGACCCAGGATTATTTGATGAGCCAGGAGCAGGAGACGCGCATCGACTGCCGCCACCAATGCTTCGCCTGCGGCATCCTGCCCAAGCTGAAGGATTTGCGCCGCGAGACGCCGGCTGAGGCGTGGGAGTGCCCGCCGGTGACGTCGGTGGCCGAGCGCAAGAAGAAGCGGTCGATTGAGCTGCCGGTCGTCGGCTGACACCCTGCAAAGCTTCACGGACCGCGACCACGCACCTGAAACGAATGGTAGTAAGGAGGACTTCCCATGAAAGTTGCCTACGTATTTGCCACGCCCCGTGCCGCCAGCTATAAAGTCGGCCAGATGATCCTGCCCCAACTCGAAGCGGGCACTCACGGTGTTGAGGTGGCTGGCATGTTTTTCTTTGATGACAACACCTTTATCTTGCGCGAAGGTGACCCGGTTGGTGAACGGCTGGCGAAGGTTGCGGCGGAGACGGGCATGCTGCTCATGATGTGCGATATGTGCGCCCTGGAGCGCAATCTGGCGGAAGGTGAGCCACGATGGTGCGGGCCGGATGGGCAGGGTCGTACTGAACCAGCCGAGTGCCACACCGTTGGCACAGTCGCCGGCGTGCAGGTCGGCTGCTTCCCGGACCTGTACGCGGCGCTGGCCGGCAGCCCGCCCGACCAGGTCATCACTCTCTAGCCAACTCAGGCCAGCAGCGAACATGGCTGGTCCCCTATCAAACGACAGGCCTAACCAGACTGGTCGCCGTCTGCAGGACGAGTGGCCGGTCTTGCTGCTGTGCGCGTTGGTGCTGCTGGCCGCCGTCGCGCTGCTGCTCTGGGCGGTGCGGTGGCCGGAGCCGGGACTGGCGCTGGCCGGCCATGATATTCGCGGCCAATTCTACCCCTGGCTGACCACCTTCCGCGAGGCCATTCGCACCGGCTCGCTGCCCGCCTGGGACCGCTACCAGTTTGCCGGCTACCCGTTCCTCAGCAATCCTCAACTGGCGGCCGCCTACCCACCCACATGGCTGGCCGTCCTTCTGCCCGTCCATGTCGCCATTAGTTGGCTCGTTGGCTTCCACCTGTGGCTGGCGGGGGTGGGGATGCTGCTCTACGTGCGCTCTGTGCGCGGGACGTGGCTGGGCGCACTGCTGGCGGCCGTTACGTTTGCGCTCAGCGGCTTCTTCCTCGCCCGCATCTGGGCCGGCCACATGGGAATGGTGGCCACCAACGCCTGGCTGCCGTGGATGCTGCTGGCGACCGTCTGGTCGGTCCGGCGCGGCGATGTGTGGGCCGGACTGCTGGCCGGGCTGCCGTTTGGGTTGGCGCTGCTGGCCGGTCATACGACGTCGGCGCTTTATCTGGGCCTCATCTGGCTGGCATTCGCGATTTATCTGGGCAGCGACACCGGCCGCTGGCTGCTGGTCGGGCGGCAGGTGGTGCTGGCCGGGGTGGCCGGTCTGGGACTGGCGGCCGTCTCACTGCTGCCGCTGCTTGAACTGACCGGTTTCTCCACCCGCGCTCTGGAAGCTACCATCGAGTTTGCCCTGACCTATTCCCTGCCGCTCCAGCAGCTGGCGGCGCTGGTCGCTCCCGGCTATGTGGGCGATCCTGTCCAGCACGGCTACTGGGGCGCACCGACCTTTGAGGAGATGACCTACTACGCGGGCGTCCTGCCTCTGGTCGCGCTGCTGGTCGCCCTGCGCAAGCCGACGCGGCTGGCCTGGTTCTATCTGCTGTTGATTGGGATCGGTCTGCTGCTCGCGCTGGGGGGAAACACGCCGCTCTACGAGCCGCTGGCTGAGGCGTTCGCTCCGTTCCGGCTGCTGCGCACGCCCAGCCGGGCCGCGTTTCTGTTTGTGTTCGCCGCCGCCGGACTGCTGGGCGAGGTTGTCTCCTGGCTGGGACGAGCGACCGAGGCGGAGCGGCGGGCGCTGCTGCGCCGTTGGCTGTGGGTCGTTCTGGCGGTCATCGTGGTCGCCGGTGTGGCGACGTGGTCATACCTTGTGCGGCAGCCACCGGGCGCGGACGGCCGCTTGCCGCAGCAGATCGAAGCCGTGCGCACCGCTACCTTGTTGGCCGGGGCCGGATGTGGTCTTCTGATTGCCTACCTGTGGGCGCGGTCCCACGCCATCAGGTGGCCCGCCGCTGCGTTGGCCGCTGCGCTGGTTGGTCTGGTGGCGGCCGACTTGCTGCGCTTTGGCCTGCCGCTTGTGCAGGTCGGTCCGGTCGGGCCGGTGGCGTTGTGGACCGATGCCCGCGCCCTCATCAGCAGCGACGACAGCCGTGTCCTGCCGTGGGGCGTGCCCATCTTTGACCAGAACGGCGCGGGGGAGGTCGGGCTGCGCAGCATCTTTGGCTACAATCCGATTGAGATCGACCGGCTCATCAAGCTGGCCGCCTACCAGCCTGACCCGCGGTCGGCCGCCTATGACGTGCTGAGCATCAGCCAGGTCGTTGCACCGGGGCCACAGGCCGGCTACTTCGAGGGCGATCGGCCGCTGATACTCGCGGGCCAGACGGAGGCGGTGGCCGTCCACGAGCGGGCACGCATCCTGCCGCTGGCCCGTCTGGTCGGCGCGGCGGAGATCATTCCCGACGCGGGCGCGGCTCTGGAACGGCTGCACCAGGCGGAGTTTGATCCCGTGAGCACGGCTATCCTGGCGGCCGAGCCGGACTGTGTGCTGCCGGGCAGTGGCTCCGAAGGAACGGCCGCTCTGCTTGAACAAGGCAACGGTCGCTACCGGATTGCCACGAGCAGCGCGGCGCCGGCACTCCTGCTGCTCAGCGAGACGGCCTATCCGGGTTGGCGGGTGACGATTGACGGGGAGCGGGTCGATCCGCTGCTGGCCTACACGGCGCTGCAGGCGGTCTGCCTCCCGGCTGGGGAGCATGACGTGGTCTGGCACTATGTGCCGGTGCGGTTCTATGGGGGCGCGGCGCTGTCCCTGCTGGCCGCGCTGCTGCTGCTGGCGGCGGCCGTCCTAGGGCGACCGGCGTCTCCAGCGCATTGAGCGTTGGGCAGCGGGCCGCAGCACTTGTCCAGCGTACTTATCCGGTCACGACACCGGGCGCAGATAGATTGTCAGGTCCACATCCCCCGGCGAATGGCCGAACGCGGTCAGGATGACGGCCGCTTCGGCGCGATGTTGGGTGCCGTGGTTGACGACGTGGGTCAGGATGGCGCCGAGTGGTTGGGAGAAGAGCCGCCCTCCAGACGTGGTGAAGGTGATGGGCTCCTGGAAGGCGTCGTCTGTCAACAGATTCATGCTGGCCCGCATCAGCGCTTCTTCGGTCGCCCACAGCTCCTGCAGTTCCGCCAGCGTGGGCACATCCTCCTCGCTCAGAAAGGTGGTGGGGGAGACGCCTTCAAAACAGCGCAGCCGCCAGATCTGCTCGGCCAGCAAGCCGTGGACCAGCGTCGCCCGGGCTGAGCCGTGGCTGATGCCGGCCACCGGCGTGGTGTACTCGGCGACGGTGAGCTTCTCGGCTGCACCCAGGATACGGCCGTTGGCCCAGTAATTGTAATCATACAGCGTCAGCACATCATTCTTGTTCATAGGGGGCTTCCTGCCTTATGGAGTGACCGGGTGGCGCAAGATCGTCTTCAGGCGCTCTGGAGCTGTCTTGAGTGGATCATTGAGGTAGATCTCGTGGTGGAGGCCATGTGGAGTGAATCCCTCGGCCTCGGCAGCCGCATGGATGCGGGCCACCGTCTCCGGCTCGTTAGCGTACGGCCCGAGGTGGAGCGTTTGCATGACCAGTCCCTCATGGAATGGCTCAAGCCGCAAACGGGCCAGGGCCGTATTCGGTCTCTTCTTCTGGGCCTGAGCCACAGCTTCGGCGAACAGCTCGGCCGTCACCAGATCGGGCTGCATGATCATGACCGTATACAGCCAGGTATCCGACCGCGTAGGATCATAGCGCCCCGAAGTCGACGACCACAAGCCCTCCAGGGGCATGACCGGATAGTCGACGGGATTATCCTCCCGCTTCTTGATCATGAACTTCAGGGTGTAGGCGGCGCTGTAGAGTGCGCCCACCGCCTCCGCAAAGGCCGGGGAATCGCCCGGCTTCTCCTGCGGCGGAATCTCGCCGTCAATGCGGATGAAAGACAGCTCCGGCACATCAACGATGTCGACGCGCTTGGCTGAAGCCGTGTAAAGTGGCTTATACTGTTTCTTGAGGTCAAGTTTTTCCATCAGGTTTGTCCTATGGGTCAGGTTGCCAATTCGACAGCCGCATTGGAGAGGACGACCTCATCCCGTTCGGCCGCTCGCGTCTGGAAGATGATGCGCGTCAGCCCGTCGGCCGTCCCGTCCTCGCGCCACATCTCCGTCACCAATGTTTCGCCGGGGAAGACGTGCTTCGAAAAGCGCGTCTTGATGCTGCGGAAGCGAGCCGGGTCGTTGTCGCCAAACGTCTTCAGCACGGCACGGGCGGCAAAGCCGAAACTGCACAGGCCGTGGAGAATAGGGCGGTCAAACCCACCTGCTGCGGCGAACGCCGGGTCGGCGTGAAGCGGGTTGCGGTCGCCGGATGTCAGCCGGTAGAGCAGCGCCTGGTTGGGCTGGGTGGCTTGCTCGAAGACGGCATCGGGCGACCGCTCCGGGACCAGGTTGACTTTGCTTGACGGCCCGCGCTCGCCGCCGAAGCCGCCGATGCCGCGAATGAAGAGCGACACCTGATTGGTGGCTAATGGCTGACCGGCCTCGTCGTAGGTGTCGACATCGAGCAGCACCAATGCCCCGGAGCCTTTGTCGTAGATGTTGCCGATGCGCCCCCTGTTGGTCACCGTGCCCTCAGCGGGCAGCGGCTGGTGCATCTGCAGGAACTGCTCGCCGTGCAGCAAGAGAGCCGGGTTGAACTCCAGCCCCGGTGCGGAGCCGATGGCCCACAACATGGTGAACGGGAAGGTGACGGCAAAGGTGGGCAGCGCCTTCATTCCGCTGCTGCTCAACTCGTAGACGAAAGGCAGCTCGCTCTTGTCCAGCGGATCGGCCGCCGCGCCCACTGACAATGCATAAAGCGAGACGTCATCGTTGGTGTAGCTGACGGTCGTTGGTTCCAGTTCGTAGCCGATTGCGTCTTGAATCATCGGTCGGAGCTCCTTGCACGGTCACTCTTGCAATTTGGGGTTGTTAGCGTGCCGGTCGGCGTCCCGGGTGGTCTTCTTGTCAAGGTTGGCGTTCAGCGCGGCCGACAGGTCGATGCCGGTCTGGTTGGCCAGACAGATGAGCACGAACAGGACGTCGGCAAATTCATCCGCCAAATCAACCTGTTCGTCGCTCTCCTTGAAGCTCTGATCGCCATAGAGCCGAGACATCAGCCGGGCCACTTCGCCGACTTCCTCCATGAGCACGGCCATGTTGGTTAGTTCGGAGTAGTAGCGCACGCCGACCGTAGTGATCCACGTGTCGACGATCTTCTGGTAGTCGCGCAGTGATGGGTCGCGGGGTGTGTTGCTCACGAGTCTGGTCCTTGTCTGGGCCGGTTGGTACGTCTGTGTGTCAGGCCAATGATAGCGTTGTTCGGCGTTTGGGGCAGGTGGAAAGCGTGGACCTGGAAACCGGGTTTCTATGACCCGGTTCGCCCCAACAGGATGTACCAAAGAAACCCGGTTTCTAGCTTCCTGCAGCTGGTAAGCGAGGGCCTGGAAACCGGGTTTCTATGACCCGGTTCGCCCCAACAGGATGTACTAAAGAAACCCGGAGTCCATGCTTGCACTACCCCAGCTTGCGGCCGATGATCTCTTTCATGATCTCGGTCGTGCCCCCGTAGATGGTTTGCACGCGGGCGTCGAGGTAGAAGCGGGCGATCGGGTATTCGCTCATGTAGCCGTAGCCGCCATGCAGTTGGAGGCAGGCGTCCACTACTCGCTTCTGTAACTCGGTCGTCCACCATTTGGCCATCGACGCCTCTTCGGTCGTTAACTCGCCGGCTTCCAGTGCCTCCACGCAGCGGTCGACGAACACCCGCCCAATTTGCACTTCCGTTTGCAGTTCGGCCAGCGTGAAGCGGGTGTTCTGGAAACGGCCGATCGGTTGGCCAAACGCCTCGCGCTCCTTCACGTAGCGGACGGTCATCTCCAGCACCGCCTCGGACGCGGCCACCGCCATTACCGCAATCGCCAGCCGTTCCTGCGGAAGCTGGTGCATGAGCATGTGGAAACCGCGTCCTTCTCGCCCGAGCAAATTGGCCGTCGGCACGCGCACGTCGCTGAAGAAAAGTTCGGCCGTGTCCTGCGCCTTCAGGCCAATCTTGTCCAGATTACGGCCGTGGCTGTAACCTTCCATCCCTTTCTCCACCACCAGCAAGCTCAGGCCCTGGTGTCCCTCGCCGTCGCCCGTGCGGGCAGCGACGATGATCAGGTCGCCGTTGATGCCGTTGGTGATGAACGTCTTCTGGCCGTTCAGGATGTAGCTGTCGCCGTCGCGGATAGCCGTTGTGCGGACGGCCGCCAGGTCGCTGCCCGCGTCCGGCTCCGTCAGCGCCAGCGCGCCGATTGCCTCGCCGCGCACCATCGGCGGGAGCCAGCGCTGCTTCTGTTCCTCGCTGCCGTAGGCCAGCAGGTACGGGATAACGATGTCATTATGCAGACTGAAGCCGATGCCGGTCGCCCCGGCATCGGGCCACTTCTTCCGTGACCACCATATTGTAGCGGAAGCCGGTCGCGCCGGGGCCGCCATACGCTTCCGGCACCTGCATGCCCAGAAAGCCGAGACTGCCCGCCTTCTCCCAGACAGCATGGGGCACGATGCCTGCCTGCTCCCACTCGTCGTGGTAGGGGAGGGCCTCCGCCGCCAGAAAGCGGCGAAAGGCATCGCGAAACATGATCTGCTCGTCGTTGAAGAGCGTTCGTTTCATAGGCAACGTGACCGAATCCTCGGCATTACGCTCCAGTTTCAGCGCTGAGCTGTGCGGCTTCCCACGCACCCAGTTCAGTCCGGGCTGTGATTAGCCTTTCGTAGATGCGAGCCAGTTTGGCCGCGTCGCCTTTCCGGGCTGCCTTCAGCAAGTCGCCTTCCAGCTCGGCGACTTCAAGCCGCAGATAGTAATCGAGCATCTCTTTGAGATGGGCCAACACGATCTTGCCGGTCAGAACAGGATGGTTGTTGGTTACATTGGCGTCCGGGAACTGCATGCCGTGCTCCAGCTCAATCTCAAGTCCTTGCTGAAACCAGGGCGTGGGAATCTCGGTCGCTTCGGCCCCCACCAACTCCTGAATGATGCGAGCCTCGTTTTCGGTAACATGGGTGTCGGTTAGTTTGGTCCAGTCCCGTATGCCTAACTCCTGGCAAGTACGCTGCACCTCGTCGGTGGAAACATAGTCACTGATGTTCATGGTTTGGCTCCCTTTTGGTCACAATAAAGTACAGAGGCGGTCTTACGCTGGTTCGGGCATCCAGCCGGTCGCCGTGGCCCACTCCTGCGCCGCCTCCCAAATCAAATCATACACCGGATCCTTGATATCGTAATACGCTTCTACATCGTCGGCGTGGTAGCGAACCAGTTCGCGCTTGATCAACTCAACGGTGCTGGCCGAATGGGGATGGGCGCGCAGGTAGTCGCGGAAGAGCAGCGGGTAGCGCTGGTTGGGGTTGCCGTCGATGCGTACATGGATGTTGGCCCGACGTTCGCCCGGTCGCTCCTTGAAGAGGCGCTTGGCCCACAGGTCGGGGGCCGGGTCGCCGCCCAGCGGCACATGGTCGGATTGGTGGGATGTCAGCGGATACCCGGCGCTGACCAGAGCTGCCTCCATCTCGCTGGACAGGGCGGCCACGGTGATCTGGACATCGATGATGTCCTTCGCTCCCAGGCCCGGCACAGAGGTCGAGCCGATGTGGTCGATGCGCAGCGCCAGCGGCCCGAGAGCGTGGGTCAGCGCCGTGGCAATGGCTTCGAATTCGGCCGGCCAGGTAGGTTGATAGGGCTTGATTACCAGCATAGGTTGACCTGCTCTCCTGTGTGGCGGTCGGTTGTCAAATGGCAAGTGGGTGCGTGCTTTCGGGGCCGCTGCGCCGCACTCGTGCACCGGCTACTGGGACAACGTATCGGGCGGTACGGACGCTTCGGGAGGCAGGGGCGCTTCCGGGCTGCGCAGTCGGTCGACCAGCAGCCAGAGTGACACCATGATGATGAACCCGCCGTAAAACCCGGCCAACACGCCGGCGCCGACATACAGGGCTGGCACCAGGCCGCCGGTGATGATCAGGGAAGCAGCCAGCGCCACCACACCGGCCAGCGCGAGACCGCCAATGGTGTAGAGCAGGCAGCTGGGAACACCGGTGAACGGTGTCTGGTCGCGACGAAGGTGAAGCACATACTCTGCCAGACCTCCCAGCCACGGCAACAGATCCGCCGATGGCCAGCCCCAGGAGAAAGAGATTGACGCTATTGTTGAGAAACACAAGCTTGTTCTCGCAGCGCGCCGAACACGGGTTCGGCGACGTCAGTTTAACGGGTACCGGGACAAGGCTATGACTCCGATTCTAAACGCGCGGCGCATTTAAGGCAATATCATCTGACGGGAACGCAAGGCTTATTCCATAGGTAGTGTGAAGCGGGCCACCCTGAGGGGCGAGACAACCGGCGCGCGGGGCATAGAAATGGCAAGCAGTACCGCCGGTTGTCCTCGCCCGAACACGCGTGTTGGGCGCATCGCGTACGGGCAGGACCTGCACCACAGAACGCGACCAGTGAATTCCCTGGTCGGGAGCCGTCCTGCTGATGGGAAAAGCTATTCCATATGGCGTGGTTGGCCTGTGGCCAGCAGAACGTTGTTCCACAGATCGCCGCCCGGATCAATCGTCTTGCGTTGGTAGGTGGCCAGCGCCATCGGCAGGTGGGTGAACTGGCTGTTCCAGTAGCCGATGACCGTGTTCGTTCGCCCGGCCATCGCCGCGTGCACGGCGTTGTAGCCCAACACCAGACAGAACGCCGAGTCGAAGGCGTTGGCTGGAATGCTGCGGATAGTGTAGCTGGGATCGATGTACTTCAGGCTGAACTCAAGGCCAGCCTGGGTCAAGTGGGTCTGGATCGCCCCTCGCAGAAATTGACCGATATCGCCCAACTTGAGGTTCCCCGACGCATCCCGCGCTCCGGCAAGCGTCATCAGGTCTTGCCCTGCGCCCTCGGCCACGACGATGACGGCATGTTGGCGTCGCTCCAGCCGCTCCTGCAGCGCCGGCAGGAACGCCTCCAGCGTGAACGGCGACTCGGGAACGAGGCAGAAGTTCACCTGGCTGTCGGCCAGCGCGGCGTAGGCGGCGATGAATCCGGAGTGGCGGCCCATCAGCTTGACCATGCCAATCCCGTTGTAGGCGCCAATCGCCTCGCTGTGAGCTGCGTAGACGTTGTGCCGCGCTTCCGAAGCAGCCGTCGCGAAGCCGAACGACTGCTCAATGAACGAGATGTCGTTGTCGATGGTTTTGGGAATGCCGATGACGGCAATCGGCAGGTTGCGGCGGGCGATCTCCTCACAGATAGCCTGGGCGCCGCGCAGCGTTCCGTCGCCGCCAACGGCGAAGAGCATCTGTATGCCCATCTCCTCCAGCGTGGTCACCATGCGGCCAACGTCTTGTGGGCCGCGGGAAGAGCCGAGCAGTGTGCCCCCGAAGTCGCCGATATGGCTGACCATCTCAGGGGTCAGCAGGAGGGGCGGGTGGCCGTTTGCGGGGTCCAGTCCGGCGAAGCCGTAGCGGAAGCCGTAGACGGTGCTGGTTCCATAATGGTAGTAGAGGCTGAGCACGATGGCCCGGATGACATCGTTGACGCCGGGACACAGCCCGCCACAGGTCACAATCCCGGCCCGGACGTGGGCAGGATCGAAGAAGAGATCCCGGCGCGGCCCGGCCACTTCGAACGAGGCCGGCTGCTCGCCCGCCGCGACCATCTGGCCCACGATGGCCGGGTCGGTCAGGTAGAGCACCCGCTCGCTTTCGTTGTTAAACTGCTCCGGTTCCATGGGCGATAGATGGTGTGGCTCGCCCAATTGCTGCGGATTGAAATCTATGTCTCGTAACTCAGGTGTTAGCAATCTGTTCTTCTGTGCAAACATCCACGCCTCCGGAGAGTTAAGGGCATTGTGCCCGGTGTGTTAGTCAATATTTACGCTGGCTCAGCAGAAGCCAGCGGCGCCGGCAGGAAGCTGTCGGTGGCCAGTGCGGCTGCCTGGTCGAGATCGAACTGGCCGATCAGATTGATCGGGCTGCGGGCGAAGCGGCACGCCGCAGCCAACGGCCGCCCATCCTGTTCGGCCTCCAGTGCCCAGCCCGCATGGTCCACCAGCAGCGCCAGGGCCAGCGCGCGGCCCAGCGTCAGCGCAAAGCCGCGCGCCCCTGCCTCGACGACCTCACGGCCACCTGACTGCGCCGGAGCCAGCCATTCGATGGCAGCCGCCACAGCATGTTCGGCTGTGCGGGCGGCGTCCGCCAGCTCCGGGTGCGCTGCGCCCTGGGCGATACGGGTGACTGTGGCTTGCAGCGCATGCAGCCCGGCGCTGTCGCGGCTCAATGCCCGCAGGATGTCGAGCGCCAGAACGTTGGTGGTGCCTTCCCAGATTGGCAGCACCTGACTGTCGCGCAGGAGCAAAGGGAGACCGGTGTCTTCTATGTAGCCGGCCCCGCCATGCGCCTCCAATACCTCGCTGGCCACTGCCACTGCCTGTCGTCCGGTGGTCAACTTGGCCAGCGACGTCAGCAGCCGCAGCAAGTCGGACTCCCCGGTTGTCAACATGCCGGTTTCGTCCCGACCAATCAGCCGCACCAGAAAGAAGCTCAGGTGAAAGGCGGCTTCGGTTTCAGCTTGCAAATCCGCCAGCGTGGCCACGTGGAGCGGTTGCTCTGACAGGGGCGCCCCGAACGCCTCGCGCCGCTGCGCATAGTCTCGCGCCAGCGCCATGCCACGCCGCATCATTGCCGCTGACGTGACGCTATTCCAGGTGCGGGTCAAATGCAGCATGGGGATGATGTTGCGCACGCCGTTTTCCAGGCCCATGACCGGGATGGCCGGTGTGCCCTCCAATGTCAGTTCGGCCGTCGGCACTTTGCGCGTGCCCAGCTTGTCCTTCAGCCGGTTGACCCGGATGCTGCGCAGGCGGCCGTCTTCGTCGCGCAGCTCGACGTAGAACAGGGCCAGACCGCGACCGCCGGGGCCGCTGCCTTCCGGCCGCGCCAACGTCAATGTCATCTGTGACGTAGTGGCGGACGTGAACCATTTGCGGCCGTGGAGCTGCCACTCATCCCCTTCGCCGGGGATGGCTACCGTCTCCGAACGGCCGACGTCAGAGCCGCCGGTCGACTCGGTCATCCATTGGCCGCTGGTCCAGAAGGTGGCCGGGTCGCGGCTGGTCAGGTGGGGCAGGGCGCGGTCGATGAGCGACTGATTGCCCGAGAGCTGGAGCGTCCGCGCCGCGCCGTCGCTCATGGCCAGCGGGCAGGTGTAGATGTCGGTTGAGGGGTGGAAGAGGTAGGCCAGCGCGAACTGGGCCAGGCGTGACTCCGCACCGTACGCCTGCTCGTACGCTGTGGAGACGATGCCGTACTCGGCGGCCAGCCGTTCGGCCCGTTTCCAGAGAGATGTGACTTCAATGTGGTCGATACGCTCGCCCCACGCCGACCATTGGGTGAGCACCGGCTCGTTAAGCCGGTCGGCCAACTGCATCTGGTACAGCTCACCGCCGGACAGCTCGCCCAGCGACATCAACTGCGGTTCCAGCTCTATCATGACGTCCGGCGACAGATGGCGGTGGAGATACGATCGCAAAACGCGATCGCCGGTGTATTGATTGCCCAATTGCGGCGGTGGTTGGTTAAACGGTTCGATCTTCATTTTGCTCGTCTCCTTGCCCGAGCGGCCGAAAACGCCCGTTCGCGTCCAGCGCGGCAATCTCGTCGGGAGTGTAGCCCGCTTCCTTCAAGAACGGCCGCCGTCTGCGCGCCGGCGGCCCCGCCCGTATGCCGGTAGGCGGCTGCGGTGGCAGAGAAGCGGAACGGGCTGGCGATCTGCGGCTGCGCGGCGCCGTCCGCACGCGGCACCGCCGACAACCATCTGCCGGGCGACAGTCTGCGGGTCGGCCGAGCGCCTCCGGCAGCGTCAGCACCGGTTCGACGCAGACATCCAGTTCGCTGAAGATGGCCCGCCATTCGTCCAGCGGCCGGCGCGGCAATCGTCTCCCGGATCGCTTCTTTGGCGGCGGCCCCGCCGACCCAGATGCCGGTCATGTCCTGCGCCGCCAGATCGTCCCGGCCAATGGCGGCGCAGAAGCCGGCCCAAAACTTTGGCTCCAGGCTGCCGACGGCCAGATAGCGGCCGTCGCTGGTTTCGTAATAATCGTACGCCAGACCGCCGTTGAGCGGCATCGACTCCGGCTGGGGCATCTCGCCGGCGACAAGGACATGGCTGGCCAGATGAGCCTGCCACGCCAGCAGCATGTCGTGCATGCTGATGTCGACCGCCTGGCCTTCGCCGGTTGCCTGGCGATGGATGACGGCCGCCAGTAGGCCGACCAGCGCGCCGAACGCCCCGCCGCCGATATCCCCCAGCTGCACGCCGAGCGGCGGCGGCCCGCCCGCCGCCCGGCCGGAGTAGCTCATGATGCCGGAGCGGGCGGTGAAGTTGATGTCGTGGCCGGCCCGGTCGCGGTCCGGCCCGGTCTGGCCGTAGCCGGTCAACGAACAGTAGATGAGCGCCGGGTTGGTCGCCCGCAGCGATTCGTAGTCGAGGCCGAGCCGCTCCATGACGCCGGGGCGAAACTGCTCCATGACGATGTCGTGGCCGCCCGGCTCCACCAGACGCCTGACGATCGTTCCTGCCTGCGGATGCTTCAGGTCCAGCGCCACCGACCGCTTGTTGCGGTTGAGGACGCTGTGCCAGGCGGCCGTGTCGCCGTCGAACGGCGGCAGCAGGCGGACCATATCCGGCCTGTGGGGCGCTTCGACGCGCGTGACCGTCGCCCCCAGGTCGGCCAGCATCATCGTGGCGAACGGCCCCGGCAGGAGGGTGGTGAAGTCGAGAATGCGCAGCGATTGGAGCGGCCCCGTCATGCTGTCTATTGTGGGGTGCAGGGCGGCCGTTTCGTCAAGCGTGATGTAGCTCCGGTTGCAGGAGATCGACTGTTACATAGAATGCCGGGGCCTCCACCAACCAGGGCTACATTGGCCACCGCAACAACAATCCAGGAACCCACGACCTGGGTCTTATCTACCAAGCTTGCATGTCAGGCCAACGCCCGATACTATGTGCCGGAGGTGGGCCGGTTTGCCAGCCCGGATACGATTGTGCCGGATCCGATGAATCCGCAGAGCTTCAACAGATACAGTTATTCCTACAACAACCCTATCAATTATACCGATCCTGACGGACATTGTCCCGCCCCAGCAAGCGGGACAGGGCAAGTCATCTGTATCGACCTCTTTATCTCATCGGAGTTTGTGGGCGGTGGATTTGGCTACGGAGACAACAGAGGCTTCGATACGGATTCTCACCCAAGCCAATCTCGGGCGTACATATACATCTATCTTGGGGAAAATGGCGAGTTTCTATACAACGATCCTGCGAGATTTAACAAGTCATGCACGCGAATTGGCTGCTTTGGTCCTGTAGAAAAGTACGATAACTTTGATGTTACACTGCAAGACAATGGCGATTTGTTGATAACCTGGAATCTACTGAACGGTTTTTCGGGTGAATTGCGGCAAACAGGTGAGATGCTTTATGGTGCTCCAGGTGCTGGAATTGCTGGTGCGAACGCTGCAGCAGGACTACATCTGACAAGCCTACTTCTGGGAGCTATTGATGGTGAGATGGTGTTATCTCTAGTAGGTGGCAAGTACCAGATTGTTAGCCTCAATCGGGACCCCTTTCCCAGTTTGGAGGCGTATATGTATATAGATGGACAACACGTGTATACAATTGCTCAGTTGGTTGAGTCTACTGGGGGGTCGTTTTGGGGGCTAAATCCCATTGCTCCTAACGAACGCTACAACAGTCCAGTTTGGTACAGTAGCAACAACACGAATCTTCTAGGTGGTAGTACCTTGAAATAGCCAATATCGTCCTTCGGTAGATGAGCTGAAGGACAAACCGAGTTGTGAAAATGATGCGATGTACAAACAAGCGTGTGATTTTGTGGCCACTAGCTTTCTTGTTCCTTCTAGCTTCCTGTAATGGCGCGATTTTGCCGCTTTCAGAACAGGAATGCCAAGCAAACACCAGCCGTTTGATGCCTAGTAACAGAGTGCCTCCCGAGACTCGAACCAGACGAGGTTCCACATTAGCAAATGAAACAGAAGGAATTCACTTCTCAACAATAATAAGCGAACTGGCCATAGGTGAAATACTGGCTCATTACAACAACCAGACCGCAGGACAACGGGATGATTGGAGCTTGGTCCAATCTGGAGGCGATGCTCACACAGTTTGGAGTAGTTGGATGGTGGTGGATGAGTGCAACGAGGAATGGGACGGGTTAATCATGATCTCCAAACCGCCTTCTACAGTCGATCCGTTTATGGTCATCCGTGTCAGGAAGAAGGATTCAGCTGAGACGGGTGCTCCAGCGAGCCACGTGATGACGCCGCATTGAGCAGGCAAGCCAACACAGCCTTCCTTCCAGATGGCAACAGTTTCTATGCGCTTGTCAGCCGCACCTTAACAGTTAATCCGTATCATCAGCCAACCTGGATGGCGGCAGCTTGAAGGTCTTGCTACCCCAGGGAATGTGGGTCAACTCCCGGCCCAGACCCAGCCGGTCCAACTGGTTGCGGGTGAACTGCCGGGCGCTCTGGCCTTCCGGCAGATTCTTCACCCCCATCTTGTAGGCCAGGGCGAAGAAGGCGCACGCCACCTGCTCGTCGGAGGCAAAGCGGTCGGCCTCCTCCCGGCTGAGCACATGCCAGACCACGACCAGCAGCTTGCGGGCAATGGCCACCAACGCCTTCGGCCGGCCGATTCGCGGCTCCAGTCGCCGGTACTGGGCCTGCCAGTGGGGATGGGACCGCACTGCATGACGAGCCGGATCAACCAGCGCCCGGCGCAGGTCGGCGCCGCCCTTGCTTGGTGATGCCGCCGGTAGTGCGCCGCTGACCGCTGTCATGGACCGCCGCCCCCAGCCCGGCGTAACCCACCAGCTTGCTGGCGGAGGGGAAGCGACCGATGACCCCCACCGCACCCAGGATGGTCATCGCCCCGATGAGACTGATGCCCGGCAGTTGGGTCAGCAACGGCACCCTCTCGTCCCCGGCAGCCAGTTCCCCCAGCGCCTGCTCAAACCGCTGGCGCTGCCGGATGGCGAACGCCAGTGTGTCCAACTCGCTGGCCACGCGGGTCATCTGTACGGTGGAGAGTGGCAACCCCTCCCACCACTCCCGCACCTTGGGGTGGAAGATATCCTTCACCCCGGTCGGCGGGCTGAGCTGATGGGTGTGGAGCACCGCATGGAGCGTGTTCTTGGCCCGCACCGCCAGACCCACCATCCGCCGCCGCCCGGCCACCAGCGAGCGAATCTCCCGCACCGCCTGGGGCGGCACCCAGACCGGGGGCAGGAGCCGGGCAGCGTGGAGTTGGGCCAGCACGCGCGCCGCCTTCTTGTCGGTCATCACCCGCGCCTTGACGATGGCCTTGACCTCCGGCGGATGCACCACCGTCACCGAATGCACCCGTGTCTCCAACAGGTCGACCAGCGTCCAGGTGTTGGTCGTCATCTCCAGTGCCACCGCGTCGGTCGGTTGCAACTCTTTGACCAGCCAACCGTCAAGCTGGTCATAGGACACACGACGGGGTCCATAGACGCGCTGCTGCTCCCGGTCGACCCCATAGGCGACCAGGTAATGCTTGTGGACATCGAGACCGATGTAGCGCAACACCGGCTCTTGAGTAGCAGTCATTATCCACCTCCAGACAACTAGACTGGGAAGCTCCGGTTCACCAGACCGGCCGGGAGATCCATCTGGGGCAAGGCGTTCACACATTCCTGCGAGCTTGTCCGCCGTCGCGGAGGTCTCAAGTGGACGAACTCGAGCGGGACGGTCACACACGTGAACGAGCTGGCCAGACTGCCAGGCAGTCCGCCTCTCATAACTGTAGTCGACCGACCCCGGCGTCATACCCCCGGCGCAACGCTCCCGCTCAGTCCACTGAGGGGAGGATGCCCCGAGATGTCCCGGCCGGCAAGCGCGGCGTCCCGCGCCGGTTGTTGGCGGAGCGTGGTGTTGTGTGTCCCACATGTCAACAACAATCCGATTAACTATAATGATCCAACAGGACATTGTTCTGAGCTTCCTGCGGAATGGGAAGGCGCTAGCATCGCCTGCGTAGCCGGATTCATTCCGGTTGTTCAATCACCATCAGCGAAGGAGTATGCTGACTTATCTGTTGACTTGCAGACGCAAGTTGAGTTGTACAATGCTTACGCCGCAATGGCGGATGTGATAGCTCTTGGTATGAGTAGTGCCGGCGCAGTAACCGAAATCGGGCTTGCGGCAATTGATAGCATTAGCCCCCTGGGCGACCTAGCTGGAGTTGGTTTGTACTACCGATTCATAAACCCAATAGAAGATACAGCAAGCCTGATCAGCTTCATTGCTACATTTACTGCTGACGTAGGGGAAGGCGCGAACTACATTCAACAGTACCCACTTGAAGTGGGTATTGGACAGGACACTTTGGTGAGTGGTTTTGGCATCCTACTTGGAAACGTGCTTCCCCTTGAGGGCGTGCTGGATACTATAGTTAACATCCCGATCGCGTGGTATAGCGTCAATGGTGCCGCGGGCAACATCATTACGTTCATTGAGTTCAGGTGGAGTGAGGAACTCGGCTGGCACTTCATTACTTACCCAGCACCATCAACCACCCAAGGAAACGACGATGACTAGCTATGCTGATCTACTTAGACAACTTGTCGCCTACCTGCTACTTGTCGTTGCGGCAGCGATATTCCTTGTCTATTTCTATCGAAACCTGCAACTTACCCTCGAAAACATGCGAGGCAAGAGGTCGCTCGTCAAAAATAAACGCCTGCCCCTAAGGTTTGGAATCCTTACAGGATTGTCTGTCTTGCTGGCTGTAGCGGGAATTGCGTTACTGGTGCCTTGGCTAGAACCTTTGGTTCCAAGCGCCGTCGCAGTTGCGCTGGTTATTGGAGTTCTGGTGTGGGTGAACTTACATTTTCGCTTCCGCGTTGCAGAACGGTTCATCTTTCACGAGGCAGAACAAGCTGAGAAGGATCAAAATGCACGGAATGATTGATTGGCCCAGCATTTCCTAGAAGTGCTCTACAAGAACTGTAAACCAGGAAAGACATGCAGAGTGACATCGTAGTTGCAAACGGGCGGTGTCGTGGCTGGCTGATTACTGAATCAGGTTTGATGCGGTGTTTTCCAGATTATGCGAACGCCCGCTAATATGTGCTGGAGGTTGTCTGGGTTGCCAGCGGGGATATTGTTGTGCTGGGTCCAGCTTATCTACTCATCAGTCGAAGCAAGGCTAAGTATTCTTGTCTTCCTCAAACGGCTATCTTCTCAGTTGACAGGTAGAGATTTCGCCGCACTTAGGCTGGCCCCAGATCCCCTTGTGCGTATGATGGGGATATAAACTAGATAGTCCTAAACGTAACGACTGTCAGGTGTGCTTCCACTTGACCGCCGTCTAACCCGAAACCTGCGGACACAGGTCACGGGCTGCGCTCCATTGTACCGTTGCGCTCCAAAAGAAACTAAAGAAGAGGTCACAAGTCACTAAGAATTCGGGTTGGTCATGATTGCGTCTAACAGCTATTAGACGCCAAAGACAGAGGTTTTTCGCGCTTTTTGTTCCTACTAAGGGGGCGAATACCCGGTGTTAGACGCAGTTCAAAACCAGACCGACCACGCCTGTGCCGGTCTCCAGCGACCCCCCCCCCACTTCAGCCGCGCTACTCCTACGCCCTCAACCAGCCGTCGAACCATTCTGATCCAGGCGGCTATTCTCCCGCCGAGCCGGCCACTCTACGTCGCCGCGTATCGCCACACCCCGTCAACCGTCCTCTCCACCACCGCCCCTTCGGCGATGAGCAGGTCAAGATAGCCGACCAGCATCCACAGCCCGACCAGCCGGGAGCCCGGCGGGTGGTGGGCGTACATCGCCTCGACCAGGTCGGGAATCGGTGTCGTGGCCGGCCTGCACCAGCACCAGACATTCGGCCGTTCGCTGGGCGATGCGCTCCCGCTGGCGCTCAATGACCTGCCGGTGCTCGCCGAACGGCCGCCCATGGCCCGGATAGACGTCATCGATTCCAGCGCCTCCAGCAGGTCGAGCGACGCCAGGAAGTCGGGCAGCGAGGGAGTGCGGTCGGGTGCTGCCGTCGAGCGGCTGCTCCACTACCGGCGTCGGGGCGATGGCCAGCAGCATGTCGGCCGAAATCAGTTGTTCCGTTTCCGGCTGGTAGAAGCAGGTCTGGCTGGTGGCGTGGCCGGGGGTGTGGAGCACCTGCCAGGCGTACCCGCCCATCTGCAGCAGCCCGTCCGGCTTGAACGTCACGACCCGCTCCGGCGGCACCGGATCGGCCAGCGCCCGCAAGCCGTCCAGCCCGCCGCCAATCGCCGCAATCACCTCCGGCTCCAGTCCGAGGTGGTTGAGGAAATGCTCCCGGTAGAACGCCTGTCGCCCTTCCCACATGTTGGCCGACGCATCCAGCCAGGGCGCGCCCAGCTCGCAGATCCAGACCGTGGCGTCGCTCTCCTCCGTCAGCCGGCAGGCCAGCCCGAAATGGTCCACATGCGGATGGGTGATGACGACGCGCGAGATGTCGGCCACGGTCAGACCATGTTCCGCCAGCCCGTCGCCGAGCGCCTCGCCAGCATTCGTCGGAGTTCACCCCGGCATCGACCAGCACCACCTCCGGTTCGGTGAACAGATAGGCGTTGACCGGACCTACGCCGAGACCGGTAGGCAGTTCGATGCGAATCGGCTTCATGACCCGCTCCCTAGCCCGTATTCTTCAGGCCGGAGGCGATGCCGTTGATGGTCAGGAAGATGGTGTCGCGCAAGATGCTGGCCTCTTCGCTTTCCTGGTCCGGCAGCGCCCGCAGACGGCGCAGCAAGCTGACCTGGATGAAGTTCAGCGGGTCGATGTACGGGTTGCGCTGGCGCACGGAGCGTTGGCGCACCGGATCGCTCTCCAGCAAGACACGCTGATCGGTCACCCGCAGGATGGAGTCGCGTGTCTCGTAGAACGCCGACTCAATCCGTGAGAAGATCATCTCGCGGATTTGTTCGTCCTCGACCAGACTGGCATAGAGGCTGGCGATGCCCATATCTGCCTGGGAGAGCGACATCTGGGCGTTATCCAGCAAGCCGCGGAACAGGGTCCATTCAGCGTACATCTCTCGCAGCAGCGCCATCTTCTCCGGCGTGTTGCCGAAGGTTGTCAGCGCTTCGCCGACGCCATACCAGCCGGGTAGCACATGGCGGCTTTGCATCCAGCTGAAGCCCCACGGGATGGCCCGCAAGCTTTCGAAGGTGGCCCCGGAGGTGCGGCGCGACGGCCGCGAGCCGATGCGCATCTGGCTGATTTCGTCCATCGGCGTGGCCTGCATCCAGTACGTCAGCAGCTCCGGTGTCTCGTAGATGAGCGAGCGATAGGCGCGGTAGGAGATGGCCGCCAACTCATCCATGGCGTCGCGCCACGACTGGCGTGGCCGAGCTTGCAGCCGGTAATGGTCCGGCGCGCTGGAAAGCAGCACGGCGTGGACGACCTGCTCCAGATGGCGCTCCGCGATGTCGGGGTGGCCGTAGCGGTTGTCGATCACCTCGCCCTGTTCGGTGATGCGGATGCGGCCGCCGACCGAGCCGGGCGGCTGGGCCAGAATGGCCCGGTTGGCGGGACCGCCGCCGCGGGCAATCGTGCCGCCCCGTCCGTGGAACAGCGTCATCAGCACGCCGGCGTGATGGCAGGTGACGGCCAGCGCTTCCTGCGCCTGGTACAGCTCCCAGTTAGCCGCCAGATAGCCGGCGTCCTTGTTGCTGTCGGAGTAGCCAATCATGATCGTCTGTTCCCGTCCCGCCCGCTCCAGATGGGGAGCGTAGCCGGGATGGTCGAACAGGGCGATCATTACTTCCGGCGCGTCGCGCAAATCCTGGCGTGTCTCGAACAGCGGGGCGAAGCGCAGCCCTTCGACGCCGCTGTCCGGCTGCAGGCACAGTCCGTGCCAGTAGGCCAGCAGCAGCGGGGCCAGAATGTCCTCCGGGCCGTGGGTCATGCTGACCACATAGGGCCCAAACAGCTCCGGGCCGTAGTAGTCGACCGCGCGCTTCAGTAAGGTGAACAGGTCCAACGTCTCCGTTGTTTCAGGCGAGAGGTCGGTCAGCTCGCTGAGGTCAGGCACGGGCCGGGCCAGCATGTCGGTCAGGACGGCCGCTCGCGCCGGGCCGTCCATCTCGCCAAACCCTTCGCTCCAGCCAAGCTTGCTGAACAGTTCATCCAGAACGGCCGTGTTGTAGTCGCTGTACTGCCGGATGTCGAGCCGGGCCACATGCAGTCCGAATACCTGGGCCTGGTCGAGGGTGCGGGCGAGGTCGGCCTCAGCGATATCAACCAGGCCGGTGTCGCGCAGGGAGTGGTCGATGAGCAAGAGCGGATCGAGCAGGGTGTCGATGGTACGCATCCGCAGAGACGGGGTGGACTTCCCTTGCAGCCGGGCGACCATATCGCCGGCGGAAGCGGCCGCCAGATCGGCGCCCAACTGCGCGGCATAGAGACGGTATGGTTCGTTGGGATAGCGGTTGGCCAGATATGCCAGATGATCGCTCATCTCTTTATCAATAGCCATGGCGTCTTGCAACTCGGGGCTGATTGGGCGCAGTTCATTGGAGACACTCAGAGAGCGGTCGAGGCGGCGAGCCGCCTTGCGGTGACGCTCCAGCGCCAGTCCGCGATGAAGACGCAGGGTCTCCGTGGTCACACCTGCCGTTACATTAGGATTGCCGTCCCGGTCGCCGCCAATCCACGAGCCGAACGAGAGAAAGCGGGGCGGTAGATCCAACATCGGGTAGTGCTGAGTAAGTGCTTCCTTCATCTTGTCGTAGATGGTGGGCAGTACATCCCAAATCGTCGTGTCGAAGTAGAAGAGGCCGGTGCGCACTTCGTCGGTGACGGTTGGGCGGGCGACTCGACTGCGGTCGGTTATCCAAAGCAGCGTCACCTCGGCCAGAATCTGCTCCTTCACGGCATCCAGTTCCGCAGGCAGCAAATCGCGGGTCTCCAATACGGTCAGGGCGTTGGCAATCCGCTGCAGCTTGCCCAGAACGGTCCGTCGCTTGGCCTGGGTGGGGTGGGCGGTGAAGACCATCTCGATGTGCAGCCGCTCCAGCAGCTGGCGCATTTCGATTTCGTCGACGCCCTCGCGCCGCAGTGTGGCCACGGCGGCCGCCACCGACTCTGGAAGCGGCTGCGGGTGGGCGTCGCGTTCCCGTTCCCGCAGGACACGGACGCGGTGCTGATCTTCCGCCAGATTGACCAGTTCAAAGTAGGTGGTGAAGCTGCGCGAGACGAGCTCCGCCTCTTCCGGCGTCAGTTCGCTGACAACTTGCGTCAGCCGGGCGTCGACGGCCGCGTCTTCCATGATGCGGCGCGTCTTCACCAGCGCCCGAATACGTTCTTCCAACTCAAAGATTTCAATTCCAGCCTGGCGGCGGATAACCAGGCCCAGCGTATCACCAAGCAGATGGATATCTTCGCTGAGGCGCTCTTGTTTTTCTCGTGTCAGGGGCATATTTCTCTCGTTTTATCTAATCCAACCTAGCTCAGTTTCGTTCGCTTGCTGATAGAGGGTCAGGTAATAGAAGGCACTGATGGTCAGGGAGTGGCTGATACGGCCGCTGCGAATCAGGTCGGGAATGTCCGTCAGCGGTATCTCCTTCAGGGCAAGGTCCTCCGCACCCTGCGGATTGGGCGCAGCTTCGGCGCGGGCGGGCGTGGCCAGGTAGGTGTGACAACGGTTGTCGAGAAAGGCCGGGTTTGGGGCGACACTGCCGAGCAAGGTGAACGTGGGCGCCCCGTAGCCGGTTTCTTCGGCCAGCTCCCGGGCGGCCGCTTGGGCCGGGTCGCGGTCAGTGGAGTCGACCATCCCGGCGGGTAGTTCCAGCGTCACATCCTCGGTGCCATGCCGGTATTGGTGGACCATCACAACCTTGTCATCTTCCGTCAGGGGGATGACATTGACCCAGTCGGTCGCTTCCAGCACGTAGAATGTGTGCAGGCGACCGGTGCGTGGTGAGCGGCTGTCGTCCTGGCGCAGGCGGAAGATTCGATAGTCGCCCAACAGCGTTGAACGTTCCTTTGTCCATGGCTCGACCATACGTCAAGTTTAGGACACCAGCCCCTGAATGCAAGGGGAAGGCGGATTGTGAGATGGTTGCGGTCGAGGATGAGGGCAACCAGATGGGGGTGGCTTCGCTGTTGGGGGCATGTTAAGCTTACCGTTTACGGGCAGGCGAGGTGCGCTTGCCGGGATGAAGATGATGTTGCTCAACACAGTCGCTTCCGGGCTCGACCGCCTGGTCATCTATTGGATGTACCGTCGTCTACCGCTGTCATTTCGGACCAGCGTGCCCGATGCGCCTGAGTGGCCAACGGTTCTGGCTGGGACGGCTGTCGACGAGCAGCGCACTCCGGCCTACTCAATCCTCGCACCCGGCAAGCGGCCGATCTGGCTCCGCTCGCTGGATGAGCTGCTCTGCTGCCATGTGCATGTGCGGCTCCACTCTGACCCGACGGCGCCGCTTCTTGTCTACCACCATGGCCTGAGCGAGTGGCCCTATGACCGCTCGTGGCGGGCTTTGCTGCGCGAGCCACTTTCGTTCCCAGCCCATCATGTGCTCATTCAGGCGCCGTTTCACAGCCATTGGCGGGAGCCACTTGCAGAAGGGTTCGCATCGCTGCAGCGAGTTTACCAAACGTTGGCCGGATCGCTGCGGATGATCGAGCTGGTCCGGCAGCAGTTCCATGAGGCGGGCGCGGCCTACACCGTGCTGGCCGGCGTGAGTTGGGGCGGAGTGAGCAGCCTGCTCTATGCGGGCGAATTTGGTGATGTACGGGCGGTGGCCGCTCTGTTGGCCTCGCCCGACGTGGCTCAGGTCATCTGGGACGGGGCTGAGATATGTCGCACCGATCCCGATATCAGCCGGGCGGAGCTGGATGCCGTGCTCGACTTTTCGCCCCAGACGGCCGGCTACGACAGGAACCGCGTCTTCCCGCTGCTGGGTGAGAGCGACCAGTTCTTTCCGCCCGACAAACATGCGGCGGCGTTTGAGCGTGAGCCGGTGGTCATTCCGCGCGGGCACGTGCTCAACCCGACGGGTACGCAGCCGCTGCGCGAGCATGTCGGCACGGTCATGGAGTGGGCGGCCACCCATCCGCTGCCCGGTGAATAGATGACTCGAACTCGCTGGCAACGCCTCTATCCGTTTCTGGCGACGACCGCTGCCGGTCTGTTGGCGATGTTCCTCTACCGGCAGGCGCTGGGCTTCGGCTTTTTCAACGACGATCCGACCGGCCACTTCGCCTGGATGGAAGGTCGTTCGATCTTTGACTTCTTCGTCAGTGCGGCCGACTATGGCTACTATCGGCCGGTGGTCTTCACCACACTCAGGCTGGTTGAGCTGCCGTTTGGGGAGCATAACCCGGCGGCCAACCACGCGCTGCTGCTGCTCTTGCACGCCGCGAATGTGGCAATGGTCTGGCTGTTGGCCTGGGTGCTGAGCCGGAAGATGGGTGCGTTCGCCTGGGTGGCGGCGCTGCTCTTCGCTGCTGTACCGTTCAGCTACGAAGCCGTGATCTATGTCGCTTCGCTGACCCATCCGCTGCTGCTGTTCTGGCTGCTGCTGACGCTGTTGCTCTACTATCAATGGCGACAGAGCGAGCGGCCGTTGTGGCGCTGGCTGGCCATGCTGACCCTTGTCCTCGGTTTGCTGACGCACGAAAACGGGCTGCTCATCTTTCCGGCGCTGGTCGGCGTGGAGTGGGTGACCGGACGGCCGTCGTCGCTGCGCGAACTTTTCCGGCCGGTGTGGCTCTACGCCCTGCCGCCGCTGTTGTTTGTGCCGCTCTGGCTGGTCATCCCCAAGAGCGGTGATCCGGTGACGTTGTCGCTGGCCAACGCGGGGGGCAATCTGGTGCCGTTTCTGCAGACGCTGGCCTTCCCTTTGATCACGCTGTTCCAACCAGCGGCGCTGGACACAACCGGCTTGTTGGTACTTGTCGGGTTGACACTGCTCATCACGGGAGCGAGCGCATTAGGGGCGCGTGCTGTGCGGCTGTGGGCTTTCGCGCTGGGATGGGTGGCGCTGAGTGCGCTGCCCTCGGTGCTGTTTCTCTCGCCTGATTACCTCTACGGCAGTCCCCGGCTCCATTACCTGACCGGCGTGGGCGTGGCGTTGCTGTGGGCGCTGCCGGTATTGTGGCTGTGGGTGGCCAAACCGTTTGCCCAACTGGCGCTGCAAGACAACCGCACGATCCACGTGGGACAGATCTTTCTGTCGGCCGCTTATGTGCTGATGCTCACGATCCCCGGCCTGCCGTTCATCCAATGTCAGGTTGACTTCTACGCCGAAGCGACTGCGATCGTGGATGAGATGGCGACCACGGCTGAGCAGGTTCCGACTGATCAGGGGCTAATCTTCGTCAACCTGCCTTTCTTCTTCAGCTCTTACGCCGCCGCGCCCGAGGGCTGCCCCAATCCGTATCCGTGGACACCGGTGGGGGCGGTGGTGGTGCCGCCCTATGCGCGAGCGGCCGACTTCGTGCGCTTCAATGACGGGCCGGACCGACCGATCACCGATGTCAGCTACGATGGCTACAACCCCGGCTGGCGCACGAGTGGGACGGCCGTCGACGCGGCGTGGCTGCGGGAGGCCGTGGCGTCGGGTAAGGCTGTGTTTGCTTTTGACCTGCTGACCCGGTCGTTCGCCGATGTGAGCGCGGCGTGGACGCCTGCCGAGGCAGGTGACGACGTATCGCTGGCTTCGTTCGGGCCGGGCATCGACTTGGCGGCGGCCTATGTGACATCGACGGAGACGGGCGTGCCGGTCGAGCTGACGTGGCGCATCAACGAGGTCCCTTCCGAGCCAGTTACGGCGTTCGTCCACATCTATGCTCCCGATGGTTCGCTTCTGGCGCAGGCTGACCTGCCACCCGGCGGCGGTCGTGTGCCGCAGGCGCTCTGGCGGCCCGGAGATCTGCTGCATGAGGCGGTCATGCTGGAAGCCGACACGACTACTTTCCCGACGCAGGGGGTGGGCGAGTATGCGATCAAGGTCGGTCTGTACAATGCCCTCAACGGGGAGCGCCTGGCGGCCGAGGCGAATGGGCGACCCGTGCCCGACGACGCCTACCAGATCGGCGAGATACGTGTCATTGAGTAGCGTGACGGCGCTCAGCCTGAGTGCAATCACAAAGCCGGCGGTCGCTCCATGAAGGCAGCGACCGCCGGCTTTTATTCTTTCAGGTTGTGACGTGTCTTAAGCGCCGAACCGCTTCAGCCGCCCGGCATGGGCCATGCCTTGTGAGATGAGCGTCGTGGCGTGGAACAGCCCCAGATGCCCCCCTTCGCACGCCCGCTCGCCAAAGCTCCGCGCCGAATCCGGCATCGCATTGACGCCCCAGACCAGCGTCGGCACCGGATGGTGGCTGTGGGAGCGCATCTTGGCCGGTGTGGAATGGTCGCCGGTGATGATGAGCGCCCCCGGCTCCAGCGCCATGATGCGCGGGATCAGCTCGTCCACCACTTCGATCTCGTGGACCTTGGCGTCGAAGTTGCCGTCTTCGCCGTAGCTGTCGGTCTTCTTGATGTGGATGAAGAAGAAGTCGTACTCGTCCCAGACTCGCTCCAGCGCGTCAATTTCGTGGTTGGGCCGGTCGCCTTCGAACTCAATCGGCTCCATGCCCACCAGCCGGGCCACGCCTTTGTACATCGGATAGACGGCGATGGCGGCGGCGCGCATGCCGTAGATGTCGGGGAAGCGGGGCAGGCCGGGGTCTCTGGCCAGACCACGCAGATTGAGGCTGTTGGCCGGGTCTTCGTCTTTCAGCGCTTCACGGGCTGCTTCCACCCATGTGTTGACCAGGTCGGCCGTATGCTGGCCTTCCGCCGTACCGCTTTCGTCTTCGACCGGCAGCGGTTTCTTGCCAGTGACGAGCGGGTCAGTCTCCGTCAGCTTCCCGCCCAGCCCTTCGCCGCGAATGACCAGCGCGAAGCGGTGCTCCTTCACTGGCAGCACAAAGACCTCATAGCCCGGCAGCACCTCGGCCGTCGCACTTTGCAGCTTGCTGGTCAGGCGAATGCATTCGTCGGTGCTGATGCGACCGGCGCGGCGGTCGGTGATGGTGCCGTCGGCGTCGGCGCTGGCGAAGTTACCGCGCGCCGCCAGGTCGTTTGGCCCCAGCTCGAAGTCGATGCCCAGCGCTTCCAGGACGCCGCGGCCGATCTCGTACTTGACCGGGTCGTAGCTGAACAGGCTCAGATGGGCCGGACCGCTGCCCGGTTCGACGCCGGGGCGGATGGGGACGCTCAGACCGGTGGAGCCTTCAGTCGCCAGCCGGTCCATGTGCGGCGTTTGGGCGGTCTCCAGCTCGGTCTTGCCGTCGGGATCCAACGGCACGCCGCCCAGCCCGTCCAGCACAAGGAGGACGACTTTGCCGCCGGGTTGTTGCAGATCATGGATCAGGTCATGTTCAGTGAACACGTGCATTGCTTACTCTCCTGAATGGTAAATATCTTGGGCGCGGGCGACCGGGACGGCCGCCAGATTGTTACGTTCGACTTGCTGTAGCCTACGATAAATTGGGCTGGCTGGCAACATGACCGATCAGGTTGTTGCGTCTTCTGGAGCCGCTAATTCTCAGCCTTGTCCAGGTCAGCGCGGACGTCTCTTTGCAGGTCGGTGTGGAGATACTGCTCGGTGGCGGGGAGGGCCAACTCCAACGTCAGCAGCGGCTGAAGCGTGATCGACACCTGGCGTGGTCGGCAGCTCAGCAGATGGCCGCCGTGGGTGCGGTCGTCGGACAGAAAGTGGAGGTGCATGCCCGGCACGCTGATGGCCGCCATAAAGTCGGGCGTGTAGAAGCCGGCCAGCGTCCCGGCAATCGTCTCGAACTCAAAGACCGGTTGGTGGGCGGCCACTTCGACGAGCGGGATGTAGCACTCCGTCCGGGGCACCGAGCGCGTCTTCACAGTGTCAAACAGCCCGTCAACGCGAATTGCGTAGAAGATGTTGGGTGACGGCAGCAGCGTTTCCAGCGTGGCCAGGAAAGCGTCGTAGGTGGTGGGCGCGTCGATTGCCGCTTCGATGGTGGGCCGGAAGAAGGTCACGCAGCTAAACGGTGTCAGGGCGTCGTCGCCCACTTCCCGCACACGGCCGTCGGCCGGAATCTGGTAGATGCGGTTGTCGATCATGACCATTTCGCCGTCGAGCTGGTCGAATGTGCCCAGCCCAAAGTCGCCGTGGAGCTTGATCTCGCTGAACGGGATCTTCTCTTCGTAGATGCCCTCGACGATGGCGTTGACTGGGGCGCAGAGATAGAGGCGGGAACTGTCATCCATGGTTACAGATACCCCAGGCCGCGCAGACGCTCTTCGATCTGCTCGGCGTCTTCGCTGTTGAAGTTGGCCGCGTCCTCCAGATCGACACCGCTGTTCTCGCCCTCGCCGTAGCGCACCTCGCCCGGCGCGGTGAAGATGTCGGTCAGCACACGGCCGTCCATAATCTCCGGGACGGGTTCACCCAGCAGGTGGAGCAGCGTTGGGGCCAGATCAACAATGTTGGCTTCCGGCAGGGTCACGTCCCGGCGAATGCCCGCACCCTGGGCGATGAAGATGCCCTCACGCCGGTGGCAGCCGGAGTCGCCCCGAATCTGGCTGGTCATCACCCGCCCCTCGGTGGCGAACAGGGGGCAGGCGATCATGGCGTACTGGTCCAGCTCCAGATGGAGGTCGGGTCCGAGCGGTGCGTATGGGCCGTGGTAGACTTCGCGCCCGGCGGTCAATCGCGTCAGAATTGGCTGTCCCACATCGTCGCGCAGCTCGCCCAGCGTGGCGCTCACCTCGGCCAGCCGCCGGTCATAGTCGCCAGCAGATACAATGCCGTGCGGTTCACGGCCGATCAGATTGAGGTAGACCTGTCCGACATGGCCCATGCTGTAGGCGATGGTCCGGCTCCAGTCCACGCTGTCAAAGCTGAGGAACTTGCCTACAATGTCGTTGCGGGCCTTCTTGCTGACTTTGGTGACCGTGTTTTGCAGGCCCAGCCGCGACACCCACTGGTACGCTGTAGACGGTGTGATGCCGTGACGGAACGCCCACGACTTAAGCTGGGTCATGGCGTCGGGCTTCAGCTTGAGCAACCCCTGCTCCAGAAAGAAGATGTTGAGGTTGACCATGTTCTTCAGCGGGCCGAAGCCGTGGTCGGACATGACGACGGTGCTGCTGTCCGGCGGCAGCTGCCCAACCAGACGGCCGATGTAGTCGTCGACCAGCGCGTAGCCGTCGCGGATGGCGTGTTCAAACGGGGATGGCTCGAAGCGCTCGTGGGTGTGATCCATAAAGCGCCACAGCGCATGCTTCATCACATCCATGGCGATGAAGTGGACCATCAGCAGATCGGTCGGTTCCCGCTCCATCAGTGTCAGCGCCCAACGGCCGTGGGCGTGGATCAGGTCGTAGATGTCGTCGATGAACGCCGCTTCATTGCCCGCCTTGTACTGAACGTCGGGGGCGATGCGATACGGGCCGAGCGGGCGGCCGTCCGGCCCCGGTTCATTCTCATAGCGACTGATCAGATCGGCCGGATGGCTGATCTGGGCGCTGCGCGGGCTGAGGATGTCGGTGACCAGAAAGCCGTTGACTTCCTGTGGTGGGTAGGTGACGGGTACATTGAGCACACCGACGCGATAGCCGCGTTTGGACAGCCGCTTCCACAAGGAGGGTTGGCGGATACGGGTCGAGTTGACCAGTGTGAAGCTGTCACCGTGGGGCTGGATGAAGTCGAAGACGCCGTGCTTGCCAGGGTTGACGCCGGTCATAAACGTCGGCCACGCCGGGCTGGTGACGGGCGGGAGAGTGGAGGCGAGATCGGCCGTGACGCCATCCGCCATCAGGCGGGCCAGGTTGGGCAGATGCCCCTCGTCCGCCCAGGGGCGAATGAGGTCGAAGGTCGCGCCGTCAAAACCAATAATCAGAACAGTCATATGGGAAGTGAGTATACACCAAGCGGGGCCGGTCGCATCTCGCGTCTCAGGTTAGCTCAGCCTCAGGCGCTGCCGCCGACTACCTCGCGCACCCGATAGACGCGCAGACCTTGCGACTCGTAATAGGTGCGCACAATCAGCTCGGCGATGAGACCCATCACCAGGAACAGCACACCGAGAATGACGAGCAGGACGCCCAGCAGGAGCAATGGCCGGTCACCAATCTGGGTCGCGTTGAAGCCCGCCATGCCCCCAGTGAGGCCGGCCCAGACCTTGATGCCGGTCAGGTACGCGCCAATCAGCAAGCCCAGGCCGCCCAGCAGGAAGCCGACCCGCCCAAAGAGCTGCATCGGCCGGTCGCTGTAGTTGCGCAGGAACAGGATTGTGATCAGGTCGAGAATGACGCGGAAGGTGCGCGAAAGACCGTACTTTGATTCGCCGGCCACGCGCGGCCGGTGGTTGACCGGCACTTCGGCCATTGTGAATCCGGCGAAGTCGACCATCTCCGGGATGAAGCGGTGCAGCTCGCCATAGAGATGCAGTTCGTCAACGACATAGTAGCGGAAGGCGCGCAAGGAGCAGCCCCGATCCTTCAGATGGACGTCGGTCGTCGTGGCGATCAGCCAGTTGGCGACGCGGGACGGGAAGCGGCGCAGCCAGTCATCCTGCCGGTCTTCGCGCCAGCCGTTGACCACGTCGTACCCCTCATCCAGTTTGGCCAGCAGGGCGGGGATGTCGGCCGGGTCGTTCTGCCGGTCGGCATCCAGCGTGACGATGGAGCGGCCGCGGGCGTAGTCGAACCCGGCGGCGAAGGCGGCCGTCTGGCCGTAGTTGCGCCGGAAGCGGATGGCGACCACGCGGTCGTCGGCCGCCGCCAGCTCTTGCATCTGCGTGAAACTGCTGTCGCCGCTGCCGTCGTCGATGAAGATGACTTCGTAGGCGAGGTCTTCGCCATCGAGTGCGGCCCTGATTTCGGCCGCCAGCGGTGCGAGGTTTTCCTCTTCGTTGTAGACCGGGATCACCAGACTCAGATCGAGGCTGGGCGGACCGTTGCCGGAGGCTGGGGTCTGGGTACCACGCCGGGTGCAGGGGGCTGACTGGATTCTGTTGTCATCAGGCTACGTACCCCAGGTCGCGTAGTTTCTGCATTACCAACTCTTCTTCGGCATCGGAATACGCATCGTCGCCGCCGCTACCATCGCCCGGCCCGCCGGCGCTGAACTGCACCGGGTTGGCCTCGTTGAAGCCGGCGGTAAACGCTTCGGTCAGCACGCGGCCGTCCATGTACTCCGGGACGGGCAGTCCCATGTAGTGGAGCAGCGTCGGGGCAATATCGAGCAGGCTGGCTTCGGGCAGGGTCACGCCCGCGACCACCCCCGGCCCCCGCAGGCCGAGCACGCCGACCATGTGGTGGTGGCCGGTCTGGCCTGTCGACGGCTCAATGATCTGGTTGGAGCCAAAGTCAGCATGTCCGAAGGAGACGTACTTCGCCCGGTCAGTATGGAGGATGAGATCGGGCAGCCGCTCGGCGCTGATGCCCTGGAACACCTCCTCCCGCTTGTAGACGGCGGGCACAACCTGGCTGCCGTCGTCCGGGTCGCGCAGCGCTTTGGCGGCGGCGGCGATCTCCTCGCGCAGCGCGTCGTACTCGTCGGGCGAGACAGCCCCCTGCGGCCGTTCGCCCGCCACATTCAAGTAGACCTGACCGAAGTTGCCGACCGAGAACGCTTTGGTGCGCGACCAGTCGACGTCGTTGAAGGACAGGAAGGCTCGGCGCAGCATCCCACCGCCCCGACCGCGCTTGACGTTCTTGCGCATGTCGCTGAGGCGCAGTGCTGTCAGGATCTTGAGCGCATTGATCGGCGTGGCCCCGGCCCGGAACGCCGCTCGCTTGGTCTGGCTGACCGGCGTGTTCTTGAACACCAGCCAGCCGTTGGCGGCCAGCCAGTTGTTGATGTGGAAGAATTTGTGGAACGGACCGAAACCGTGGTCGGAGATGACCGCCACCAGGGCATCATCCGGCACCAGGTCCAGCAGTTCGCCCAGCATAGCATCGATGGCCTGATAGTAGTCGAGTATCTCCGGCAGCACCCGCCTGGCTGTGGCCGCGTCATAGCGCGGGTGACTTTCGTCTACAAGGTGCCAGATCTCATGCTGGAGGTTGTCGGTTGTCTCGACCACGTACATGAATAGATCCCACGGCTTGTTGGCCAGCAGATATTTGACCGACTCGGCGCGCTGGAGTTCGAGCTGCTTGCTGGCCCGCACAAAGATGGCCGGATCGACCCCGCGCCCCTTTTCCGACATGCGCAGTGGGTACGGCCCGCAGGCGTCGAGCAGCTCTTGCTTGAGCGCGGCGGGGTAGGTGTAGTCGCTTTCGGCGCTGGGTGTCAGGAACGAACAGAGCATGAAGCCGTTGAGCGGTTGGGGCGGGTAGGTCATCGGCATACTGACCACGCCCGTCTGACCGCCAGCCGCGCCGACGATCTCCCACAGCGCGGGGACAGCCCGCGTCAGTCGGTTGGAGACGCGAATGTCATAGCCGTCCGGGGCGGGGTAGGTGAAGTCGATCAGGCTGTGCTGGCCGGGGTTGGTGCCGGTGGCGAAAGAGGGCCAGGCCGAGGCCGACACCGGCGGAATGGTGGAGCGCAGCGGCCCGCCCGCCCCTTGCGCCAGCAAACCGGCCAGATTGGGCAGCCGTCCCTCGTCTAGCCACGGCTGCAGCAGGTCAAAGGTGATGCCATCGAGACCGAAGACGGCCGCTTTTCTTTGAACCGTAGGTGTTGACATAAAAGAGTGCCGGACTAAAGATTCTCCGCAGGTGGCGCGCCCACAATGTGGAGCACATTGCGCAGGGCGTACATCAGCCCGCCCAGCAATCCGGCGCTGAAGCGCAGGAAGTAGAAGGCCAGCGACATGGAGAGCGCCGTGGCCGCCGGGACGCCGATGGGGACGAACAAAAACGCATACACGCCTTCACGCACGCCCAGCCCGTTGAAGGCGATGGGCAGCAGGTTGATGAGGGCGATCAGGGGCACGAACAGGGCAAAGACAGCAAACGGCAGTTGGACGCCAAACGCCCGGGCGATAGCCATCTGCACCAGCACCAGACTGAGCGTAAAGGGAATGCTGATCAGGAGCGATGTCACCAGTGCCTTGATGGGATAGCGGTGGATCGTATTGATCAGGTTTTCGATCTTGGCGTAGTAAGGCAGCGACGTGACCCAGGGAAACCAGCGATTGGCCAGCTCGATCGGGTGACTCCAGCGGGCGATGAAGAACAGGGTTGGTATACCGATGCTGATCAGAACAACAACGCCCCACAAGGCGGAGGGCAGCGCCAGTTCGGCCGTATGACTGGACAGATTCCAGACCAGCGCGATGAGGGCGATCAGCGACGAACCGACCAGCCCGGTCAGTCGTTCCATGGCTACCGAGCTGAGCGCCTCGGAACCGTGACCGTACGTCTGACGCAAACTGACCACCTTGACAACATCCCCGCCAAAGCCGGACGGGATGAAGTTGTTGGCGAAAAAGCCGACGTAGTAGAGATAGACTAGATAGAGAAAGTTCGGCCGATCGTCGAGTGTCCGCAACAATATGTACCAGCGATAGGCGCGTATGAAGGTGTTGAGCTGGAACAGAACGAAGGCCAGCAGGTACCAGCGCCAGTCGATGGTCGCCAGGGTGCTGACGACTTCATCCAGGCCGACACGGCTGAGCAGCCACGCCAGCAAAGCGACGCTGAGCGCGATCTGGGCGAGGCCCAGCAGCTTCTTGCGGTTCGTCTGAATCATCGTGCCCATAGCCGCTCGATTATAACACAGGCAAAATGGCCTGCGAGACGGCTCATACTCCGGCTGCCCGCCGCCAGACAGGCTGTTGGTCTACGGAGCAAGGGCGCTAGATGGCGGGCAAGCGCACGACGAACGATGTTCCTTCGCCAGGCTCGCTTTCGGCGTGAACTGTCCCGCCGTGCACGTCGACCAACTCGGCCACAATGGCCAGCCCTAACCCGCTGCCCTGTCCCCCGCCGCGCTTGCGCGACTTGTCAACTTGGTAGAAGCGTTCGAAGACCCGGTCAAGGTCGGTGGAGGGGATGCCGGGGCCGGTGTCGCTGACTATGGCTTGTGTCATCTTGCCGTCAGGCTGGAGACGAAGCGTGACCTCGCCGCCGCCGGGCGTGTGGGCGAGCGCATTGTCGACCAGATTGGCGAACAACTGCACCAGCCGGTCAGGATCACCCATCACCGGCGCTGCCGGCTCCAGACGCAGTTCCAGCGCCACGCCTTGCTCCTGCGCCTGGGGCAAGTAGGCGCGCTGGACAGTGACCAGCGTTGTGGCCAGATCGACCGGCTGCTGCGCCAACTGCAGCTGTCCCGACTCCAGCCGGGCCAACTCCAGCAGTGCATCGACCTGCCGCAGCATGCGGCCCGCCTCTTCGTGGATGGTCATCGCCGCCCGCTGCTGCTCGTTCTCAGTGGCGGCTGCACCGTCGAGCAGCGCCTGGCTCCAGCCGCTGATGGCCGTGATCGGTGTCTTCAGATCGTGGGACACATTGGCCACAAAGTCTCGTTGGGCTTGCTGGGAGGCATTTACGCGACCGGTCATGGTGTTGAAGCTCTCGGCAACGCGCTGCACCTCATCTGGCCCGTCCGGTCGGACTCGCTGGTCGTAGTCGCCCTCGGCGATTGCCTCGGCGGCCGACGCCATCTCTTGCAGCGGTCGGGCCACCGAGCGGGTGATGAGCGCCGCCAGCAGAATGGAGAGCAGGAGCGCGGCCAACCCGGCGTAGACCAGCGGCTGAAGGAAGAACTCGCGGAAGAACTCCCCTGCAGCCGGTTCGGGCAGGGCGTAGAAGATGAGCGCCCGGCCGAATGCCGGGTTTGGCTCGGCGTAGACCAGCCAGTCGGAGCCGTCCGGGTGGGTGAAGCGACCGAAGATGCTGTCGCCGCCTTCACCAGGCAGCACAAGCCGGGGCTGGTCGACCCTTGCCAGCCGATCGCCCACCCAGGCGTCATCTGTCGTGTCGAAGACGATCTCCTGGTCGGCGGTGTCGACAATGACGATGCGCACGGTCGTCTGGTCAGATGTGTCCAGCAGCAGGAACTGTAAATCCTCTGGCTGGCCACCCGCTTCCCAGAGGCGGATCAGGTCGTTCTGGTTGCTCCGGCTGATTGCCGCGAGACGCTGCAGGGGAGAGAGCAAGCGGACACTGGAGATCGTGGCAAAGCCGAACAGGGCGATCGCGACGACCGCCAGTGTCAGGGCGATGATGGCCAGATAGGAAGCCAGAAGACGGCCGCGCAGGGTGCTGAGCATCGGTGGTGATTGACCTACGCCGGGGGGACCAGCTTGTAGCCTCGGCCCCAGACGGTCTCGATCTGCACATCGCTTTCAGACAGCCGGTCCCGCAGATGGGCCACATGCACATCCACAGTGCGCGTCTGGCCAAAGTAATCATAGCCCCAGACAAGGTCGAGCAACTGGTCCCGGGAGAGGACCTGATTGGGATGGTCAGCCAGCGCGAGCAGCAGATCGAACTCTTTGGCACGCAGGGTTACCGTCCGGTCGGCCACACGCACTTCGCGGGCGCCGGGGTCGATGATCACATTGCCGATCTCGCGGCGGCCGTCCGGCGGTGGCGTGCCGTCACCGGAACGACGCAGGATTGCCTTGACACGGGCCACCATCTCGCGCGGGTTGAACGGCTTGGTCAGGTAGTCGTCGGCGCCCATCTCCAGACCGACAATTTTGTCCAGGTCGTCGTCCCGAGCAGTCGAGCATGAGGATGGGCAGATTACCCTGGGTGCGCAGACGCCGGGTCACTTCCCAGCCGTCCATCTCCGGCATCATGAGGTCGAGGACCAGCAGGTCGGGCGCTTCTTCCCCGACGGCCGCCAGCGCCTCCACGCCATTGGTGGCTGTGGTGACACGATACCCCTCTTTCTCCAGGTAGAGGCGGGCCAGATCACGGATGCTGGCTTCGTCGTCGGCGATGAGGATTGTTTCCTGGGTTGCCATGGCGGCCGATCAGGCGGTGTCCGGCAGCAGGGCGACGACTTCGATCTCGACGCGAGCGCCCAACGGCAGGCCCGCCACCGCCACCGTCGAGCGGGCAGGTGGCGAGTCGCCAAAATGCTGGCCGTAGACGGCGTTCATGGCCGCGAAGTCGGCCATGTCTTGCAGGAAGACGGTCGACTTGATGACATGGGCGGTGTCGGTGCCAGCGGCCGCCAGGACCGCCTTCAAGTTGCGGCAGACCTGCTCTGTCTGGGCGCCCACGTCACCTTCGACGAGCTTGCCGGTTCCCGGAACGAGGGCGATCTGTCCGGCGGTGAAGACCATGCCGGAGGTCCGGACGGCCTGGGAATAGGGGCCGACAGCGTCTGGTGCGTCGGGTGTGTGGATGATCTCTCGCATTGGTTGTGTTCTCCGTGCGGGTCTGGGCCGCTGTGCTATCTGAACGGTAGTGCGCTTCGGTACTGCCGGGCGGTGGGGCGTAGTTTCGCACCCCATTTCGACCAGCACAACCGAATCGCATTGTAGCATGCTGCTGGAAAGGGTAGCAAGACCAGAGCCGCACTCCCGGCAATGACCAGCTCATTGCCAATCGCGCCGGATCTATGCTAAACTGACGCTACTGGAAGACATTATGTCTGCTCTCTGAACATGCCGTCTTCCACCCGCACAGCCCGAGCGCTGGCGCAAACCATAGGAGTTGAAGGAACACAATGAAGGATGTTAACCAGCTCCGCCGTGGGGTCACTTTCCTCTACGACGGCGAGTTGTTGAAAGTAACGGAATACAGCCATAGCAAACCAGGCCGCGGCAAGGCCACCATTCGGGTCAAGGTGCGCAATCTGCGGACCGGCTCCAATCGTGAAGTGACGTTTACATCGGGCGACCGTGTCGAAGATGTCCAGATGGAGAAACGCACCTACCAGTACATCTACGACGACGGCCAGTTCTACGTCTTTATGGATACCGATTCATTCGAGCAGAAGCAGGTGGCTCACACCGTACTGGAAGACGACGCCCATTTCCTGCGCGACCAGATGGAGCTGGAACTGCTTTCTTATGAAGGTGAGATCATCGACTACGATTTGCCCAAGTCGATGGAGTTTGAGGTGGCGGAGGCCGAAAATGCTATCGCCGGTGACACGGCGACAGGCGCAACCAAGGAAATTGTGACAGACACCGGCATGAAAGTGCGCACGCCTTTGTTCATTCAGGCAGGAGACCGGATTAAGGTCAACACTGAAACAGGCGAGTACATTACCCGGCTCTAACGGCCTGGCCGGGCCGCTCGTTGACGTCGTCACGCCAGGTAGAGGAGAAGTGTGGCAATGAATCTATCGTTGGAGCATCGTAATCGGCTCGTGGCTCGTCTGGCGATCGCCGGTACGCTGGTCGTGTTTATGCTGGTTGCCTTCCTGTCTCTGGCTCGCCCGGCGGCCGCCCAGCAGCAAACCTGCACAGTATTTCACACGGTGCAGCGCGGCCAGTACATCGCTGAGATCGGCCGCATCTACGGGGTGACGCCGCAGGCGATTGTGGCTGCCAACCCGGAGATCACCAATCCCAACATCATCTATCCCGGCCAGGTGCTGGTCATTCCGCTCTGTGCGCCCACGCCGCCGATTGTTGTACCGCCTACCGTGCCGCCCGGCGGGGGCACCGGCGGCATTCCCGGTGTTTGTCGCTGGTACCATCACGTGGCGCCGGGCCAGACGATGCTGAGCATCAGCCGCTATTACGGTGTTAACCCGTTCGATGTGGCGGAGGCCAACGGCATCTTCAACCTGAACTTGATCTTCGCCGGTTCGACACTTTGTATTCCTTAGTAATTGGATAGTCGGGTAGTCGGGAACGTCGCTGGTCATGACGACGTGCAGTGGCCAAAGGCTGATCTGATCTAGCCACTACAAGACTACCCGACTACCTGCCACTGATGATTTTTGTTACCGGCGCGACCGGATTCGTCGGGCGGTCGCTTGGTCGGGCGCTGACCCACAGTAAGATTCCCTGGCGAGCGTACAGCGGTCGAATGAACGCGCCGGCTGATCTGCGCCGCGAGATGGAAGGGGCCACGATGGTCATCCACCTCGCCGGTTCCGAGGCACGTGGGCGCAATCGCCAACTGCAGCACGTGGATATCGAAGGGACCGAGCGCCTCATCGAAGAGGCTCGCCGCGCTGAGGTTGGCCATATCATCTACCCCAGCCGTCTGAACGCCGATCCCCACGCCAGTCACCGGCTGCTGCGCACCAAAGGGCAGGTCGAACGTCTTATCGAGCGCAGCGGCATCCCCTACACCATCGTCCGTTCATCAACTCTGTTTGGCCGCGATGATCGGTTCAGCGAAATGATTCTCAGTCTGGCGTTGTGGAGTTGGCCATTCGTCTGGTTGCCGGGCGGCGGCAAGACGGCCATGCAGCCGCTCTGGGTCGAAGATTTCGTGCGCTGTCTGCTAACCGTGGCGCAGAAGCCGGCAGCCAATGCCGTGCTGACCGTCGCCGGGTCTGAGCGCATGTCGTATGCAGACATTGCCGGGCTGATCCTGGAGACGGCCGACGTGCGCCGCATTCGCCTGCCTATTCCGATGGCCCTGGTGCGGCCGTTGGCGGGCGTGATGACGGGCTGGTGGTATTGGCCCGGCGTCAGCCGCTACATGGTCGATCGCTTCTTTGTGTCCGAGGTCGCGGATCTGGGAACTGTGAACCAGCAGTTTGGGTTTCGCCCGGCGCGGATTGGCGAGACGATCACGTTTCTGCGCCGCTCCGGCATGAGCCGTCGGTTGTTTCGGCACTGAATGAACGCGCCGTCATCTCTCTGGCTTATGGTCTGATGGGCTAGTTGACTCTATAATGAGCCCAAGTTTGCAGCGGCGCAGGCGACTGGCGGCGCAAGCTAGTAAACAGTTAGCAAAGAGAGGAGGTTCTTATGCGCTTTGTTCTGAGATTCTTGTTGAATGCGGCCGCTTTGGCCGTCACGTTCTTTATCGTCGATCTGTGTTGGAGTGGATCCATCTGGGAACTGTTACTCATTGCCGCCATCTTTGGTCTGGTCAATGCCTTCATCCGCCCGTTGATCACCTTGCTTACCTGTCCGCTGGTCATTTTGACACTTGGCCTGTTTGTCATTGTCATCAACATGTTGATGCTGTGGCTGACTATCTGGCTGGGCAATACGTTGGGTCTCGGCTTCGACTGTGTGCCTAACTTCTTCTGGAATATCGTATTCGGCTCCATCGTGTTGAGCATCGCCAGTTGGGCTACCAACCTGCTGCTGCCGGACGACAGCGAGGCCTCCGCTTACTAGACTGACAAGCAACGCTAGACGCAACGAGTCATGACACGGGCCGGGCAGCGAAAGCTGCCTGGCCTTTTGTTTATCTGGCAGGGCCGAGCGCGAAAACGGCCGTCCTGGCCATTAGATTCGCTGCCACCGTTCCCGTCCGCTCGCCGGACAGGAAAACGGTCGCCAGGATGTTAATGTCGTGTCTGTCGCACAGGCGAGTGAAGTCGGCGACTGTCAGCGCCTGCCAGCGTGGAGCTGTGTGCCAAGGTTCTGGGTAGTCAGGCGCTTCCGGGATGTGGCCCCGCCACAGCAGCGACAGGCGGCTGCGCCAGTAGCCCCAGTTGGGAAAGCTGATGATCGCCTGCCGGCCCACGCGCAGCATCTCGTTGACGATCATCACCGGGTCATCGAGATACTGGACGGTCTGGCTGAGAATGACGCTGTCGAAGCTGGCGTCGGGATAGTCGGCCAGCCCTTCCTGCAGGTTGCCCTGCCGCACGCTCAGGCCGCGCCGCACGCAAGCGAGGATGTTGCTCTCGTCGAGTTCAATGCCTCGACCGCCGACACCCTTGTGACGCACCAGGTAGTCGAGCAGCGCCCCGTCGCCGCAGCCCAGGTCGAGCGCCCGCGTGCCCGGCTGCACCAGACCGGCAATGGCCTGGAGATCGGGGCGCAAGCCGTCAACGGTCAGCGCGAGTTGCTCGAGGGCAGTGCGATCGTCCGTACTGCTCATTGGCTCTGACCACCGTCCTCGGCCACCAGCCGGTCGAGGAAGCTGCCCAGGAGCCGAGTCATCGTATCCACTTCCAGCAGAAACGCATCATGGCCCCACGTGCTTTCGATGTCCAGGTAGGTGACGTCGGCCCCTACGGCGTACAGCGCCCGCACCAGTTCCTTCATGTGGTAAGCCGGATAGAGCCAGTCGCTCGTGAAGCTGACGGCCAGGAACTTCACGGCGGCCGACCCGGCGAAAGCGGCCGCCAGTGATCCGGTCGGCGCGCTCAGGTCGAAGTAGTCCATCGCTTTGGTGACGTAGAGGTAGCTGTTGGCGTCGAAGCGGCGGGTGAAGTTGTTGCCGTTGTATTTGAGATAGCTCTCGATGGCGAACTCGGTCTGGAATTCGTAGCCGTACTGTTCCTGGGTTTGCAGCCGGCGGCCGAACTTCTGCTGCATCGACGCGTCGCTCAGATAGGTGATGTGGCCGACCATTCGGGCCACCGCCAGCCCGGCGTCGGGGCGAAGCCCGTTATCATAGTACGCGCCGTCATTCCAGGCCGGGTCGGCATAGATCGCCTGGCGGCCGACTTCGCTGAAGGCGATGAGCATCGGGCTGTGGCGGGCAGTGGTGGCCAGCGGAATGGCTGCCTTGAGGCGGGTGGAGTGGTGGGCCGCCCACTCCAGCACCTGCATGCCGCCCATTGATCCGCCCGCCACACACAGCAGCTGCTCGATGCCCAGATGGTCGAGCAGCCGGGTCTGGGCGCGGACCATGTCGCCGACTGTGACCACCGGAAACGACAGGCCGTACGGCCGTCCTGTCGCCGGGTTCACACTGGCTGGTCCGCTGGAGCCGTAGCAGCTGCCCAGCACATTGCTGCAGATGACGAAGTAGCGGTCGGTGTCGAACGCCTTGCCGGGACCGATGCATTCGTCCCACCAGCCGGGCCGCCGGTCATCGCCCGCATGATAACCGGCGGCGTGAGCGCTGCCGCTCAGGGCGTGGGCGATCAGGATGGCATTGCTCCGGTCCGCGTTCAGCGTGCCATACGTCTCGTACGCGATCTCCACCGGGCCGAGCGTCGCTCCGCTTTCCAGCGGAAACGGCTCGTCCTCCGCAAAGACAAACGTCTGGGGCGTGACAATGCCAACTGATTCGCCAACGGTCATAGATCGTTCCTCTTGCTATCTAGGCGACGGACAGTGCCTGATCCAGGTCCCAGAGGATATCGTCGATATCTTCCAGCCCGACACTCAGCCGTACAAAGTCGGGGGTGACACCGGCGGTTTTTAGTTCCGCTTCGGTCAGCTGGCTGTGGGTGGTGGAGGCGGGGTGGATGGCCAGGCTGCGGGCGTCGCCGACGTTGGCCAGATGGCTAAACAGCTCCAGGCTGTTGATGAACTGCTCGCCAGCCGCGCGGCCGCCGTCGATGCCGAAGCCCAACACCGCACCTGCGCCCTTCGGCAGATACTTCTTGGCCAGCTCGTGGTCGCGATGGCTCTCCAGCCCCGGATAGCAGACCCATAACACGCGAGGATGGTTCTCCAGAAAGTCCGCCACTTTCTGGGCGTTGCTGACGTGCCGGTCGAGCCGCAGGCTGAGCGTTTCCACGCCCTGGATGGTCAGCCAGCTGTTGAGCGGGGCCTGGCAGGCGCCGATATCGCGCAGCGTCTGGACGCGCGCCTTCAGGATGAAGGCCGGCGGTCCCAGGTCGGCATAGACGAGACCGTTGTAGGACGGGTCGGGTGTGGTGAAGTTGGGGAAGCGGCCGCTGGTCCAGTCGAACGTGCCGCCGTCGACGATGATGCCGCCGATGGTGGTGCCGTGGCCGCCGATGAACTTGGTCGTACTCTGAACGACGATGTTGGCCCCCCACTCCAGCGGGCGGCAGAGGTACGGTGTGGCAAACGTATTGTCGATGAGCAGGGGGATGTTGTGGGCCTGGGCAATGGCCGCCACCGTCTCGAACGGGAAGACGCTGATGTCCGGGTTGCCCAGCGTTTCGCCATAGATGATCTTGGTGTTGGGCTGGATCGCCGCCTCGAACGCCTCCGGGTTGCCGGGGTCGACGAAGGTCACATCGATGCCCAGCCGTGGGAAGGTGTAGTTGAACTGGTTGTAGGTGCCGCCGTAGAGCCTGCTGCTGCTGACGATATGGTCGCCTGCTTCGCACAGGGTCAGAATCGCCTGGGCCTGCGCCGCGTGGCCGCTGCTGGTCGCCAGCGCCCCCACGCCCCCTTCCAGGTCGGCAATGCGCTGCTCCAGCACATCGGTGGTCGGGTTCATGATGCGGGTGTAGATGTTGCCGAACTCCTTCAGCGCGAACAGATTGGCCGCGTGGTCGGTGTCCTTGAACTGGTAGCTGGTGGTTTGGTAGATGGGCACGGCGCGGCTGCCGGTGGTCGGGTCAGCGGTCTGGCCCGCATGCAGCTGCCGTGTATTGAATCCGAAAGTGCGTTCGCTCGTCGTCATGTCTCACTGTCTCCTTGAATTTGTAATCTCGTTCGACCTGTCACCGGCGACGAGGCACAAAAAAGCCCTCGACGTGGAGGTCTGAGGGACGGCATAGACAGTTTATTCAGTTGAAACAAAAGCAGAAGGGCGTGCACTCCCTGTCGCTCTCATCTTCCAGAATTTTTCTGTCGGATTTGGCACCCTGACGCAGGCACATGAATCATGTGCATCACCGGGTTGCCGAGGTTTCTTAGGGCCGTTCCCTCCACCTCTCTGGATAAAAGTGACAAGTATTCGGTTGTTGGCGGACACTATAGCGCAAGCAGACGGAGGCTGTCAAGTAGCAATCTGTCCACCATGCCAGACAGTTCCTTCAGCATTTCGTCCAAATGTGGTGTGGGCTGATGCTTAAAACAGGCTGGGCCGTGGGACGGCCGCCTGATGTAGGTGTATAATGCAGGTCATTCGTGAGCCACCTCATGGCTCGACGAAAAGTGAGGCGAAGACAACAGATGAAACGTAATCGACCGTTTGGTGTGACCGCACTGGCCTTCATGGCCGGCATCATGGCTGTGCTCAGCTTCATCCACACGCTGCAGATGCTCAATCTGTTCCCCATGTGGTTTGGGCCGGTGCGCTTCTTTGACTTCAACCTCGTTGGGGCAATCATGTGGGGGTTCATGACCCTCATCTACATCTGGCTCGTGAGGATGCTCTGGAACCTGAACGGGCAGGGCTGGTTGTTTCTCGTTGTCCTGGCGGTGCTCAATCTGATTCTGGCGTTTGTGTCGGTCATCGGCGGATCGACGTGGGAGTCGATGGCGGCGGGCATGATTATTAACGGCCTGATCCTCATCTTCCTGATTCTGCCGAACACGCGCGAGGCGTTTGCTACGCGGCCGGAGCCGGCCACCGATTGACCCGGTCATCATTGCCAACTCGCACACTCCACAACAACAGCTCCACGCCTGGCGTGACTTGCCATTTCTTCACACATTCGTGACAATTCGATGTGGATAGTTGCCTCGTCATTGAGGCAGCCGGGCCAGTTTGCCACCATGTCAACGACCTCCCGACAGTTCATTTCTCGCTATGGTGGGCCCATCGCCCTGGGCGCCATCCTGCTTGTTGGAGCGGCCCTGCGCCTGGCTGCCTTGCGCTTTGAACTCCCCGCTGTCTACCATCCTGACGAAGACGCGCTGGTCATGCCTGCCATGAACATCATTAAGACGGGCGATTGGGATCCGCTGCGCATGGATTACGGCTCGCTGGTCATCTATCTGCAGGTGCCGGTCATGGCGCTGGTCTACCTGCTGTCGGCCCTCAGCGGGTTCATTACCAGCCCGACCGACCTGATCATCATGGAGCGCGGCGCATTCCCCGGCGTCTTCCCCCACCCGGAGTATGTGCTGGGTGCACGGCTGCTTTCGGCGCTTTTTGGAATCGCCACTATTCTGCTCGTCTATATGTTGGCCAACCGTCTCGGCGGCCGTCGCCTGGGGTTGATTGCTGCGGGGCTGGCCGCGCTGACCCCCGACCTCGTCGTCCACTCCCACTATGCAACGGCCGACAGCATCATGGTCACGCTGACCGTTCTGGCGCTGTATCTGATTGTTCGGGCCTACGATACGTGGGAAACCGATTCGGCCTGGCCCTACATAGGGGCCGGGTTGGTCTGTGGGTTGGCGATGGCTGCGAAGCTGCAGGGTGCGGTCCTGGTGGCGCCGCTGGCATTGGTGCCGCTGCTTCGGGCAAGAGGGCTGGACGATCTGCTTAACGGACGGGTAGTCGGGGGGCTGTTGGCTGTTGCCGGTGGCTACCTTCTGGCTACCCCTTACGCCATCCTCAACACACCAAAACTTCTCGAATTTACCAGCCTGGTGCTGCGGATCTACGCTCGTCCCGGCCATGTGCCTCAGGGATCGACGTTGGTGTGGCAGGCCAGCGAGTGGTTTACCGGGCGCAACGCCGCCATGATGCTGGCGGCCGTGCCCGGCTTCGTTCTGAGCTGGCGCGCATGGGGCAGGCGGGCGCTGCTGCCCAACAGCTACGCCATGATTGTCATTCTGTTGGCGCTAACGGCGACGACGCGCGAGACGCGGACGTGGCTGCCGGTTGCGCCGGTGGCCTGTCTCTGGGCGGCTCTGGCGCTGGACACTTTGCTGACCGCCATCGGCCGGCGCAGCTCGCTCAAGGCGTGGCAGCGAGGCGCGGCGGCAGCGGCGCTGATGGCTGTGGTTGCGCTGCCGCTGCTTGTTAACTCGGCAACCGGCAACAAAAATCTCAATGGAGAAGATGTGCGGACGGAGGTCCAGTATTGGCTGGAGGCCAATGTGCCGCCCGGCGAGGGTGTTGCTTTCGATCGCTTCTGGTCCAACATCGACCCTGACGTTTGGCCGGTCACGCTGGTCTTTGGCCACTACGGTCGGGAGCTTTCGTGGTACAGCGATCAAGGAGTGAGGTACGTGGTCGCCAGCGACGTCATCCACAACGACGATCGGCTGTCGGCTGAGGAAGAGGCCAGCTACAACGCGCTGACCGGGCAAATGTGCCTTGTGCAGCAGGTGAACGGCCGCTTCCTCGCCGTTGACGATCGCGATTACTGGATCTACCAGACGCCGCCGTGCGAGAAGAGGTGAATGACAGCAAGGGCGGGGCCAGCCTGAAGCCTGCCCCTGGCAGTACGCTAGTCGCTGTTCTGGCCAGGACAGACGGCAGGCTCACCACTTACGCGAGTTGTCGCGCCAGCCTGCTGCCATCTGACAGCGTTTCAGCTGGCCACCACAGCCCACCCGTCATTCGGACAACATCTCGCCTAGCGCGGAGACCAATGCGTCAACATCGTTGTCTGTGTTGTAGCCCTGAATCGAAACGCGGATGTACGAACCGCTGTTCCAGTTGATACCCGGTATCTCGATGCGATACTGGTCATACAGGCGATTCTTGAACGCCACCATATCGCCGATGTCGGGCAGGGGGATCAGCGCCATTTGCTGGTGGAACTGTTGGTCGCCGGCAGGGTAGATGGAGGGCAGCCCGGTCAACGCCAGCAGACGAGCGAGCGCGTCGTTGGCCAGCGTGCAGCACCTCTCGCGGACGGCCGCCCAATTGTAGTCGGTCCGAAACTGAATCGCTGCCGGCAGGCTTAGGTAGGCTGAGTAATCGTCGGTGCCCGGCCACTGCAAATAGTCGATGAAATCGGAGTCGAACGTGAACGTCCGCTCCGCCCCCCAGCCCCAGCCTACAACGAGCGGTTCGATGAGCGCCTGCTGTTCTGGTCGAGCGTAGAGGAATGCACACCCTTTGGGGCACATCAACCATTTGTGCCCGTTGCTGGTGTAGAAGTCGGCTCCAATCGCTTGTAGGTCGAGCGGAATCTGGCCGATGGTGTGGGCACCGTCGATGACGGTCAGGATGCCCTCGGCCCGCGCCCGCGCACAGATGGCTGCCACCGGCATGGTGACGGCCGTCGGCGACGTGATGTGGCTTATGAAGATCACTTTCGTGCGCGGCGTCACGCCTCGCCACAGCTGCTCGACGATGGCTTCAATAGTGGTCAGGGGCAGCGGAATGGGTTGTCGCACGACAGTGAAGCCGCGCTGCTGGGCCATGAACTGCCACGCGTTATCGCAGGCGCCGTACTCATGGTCGGTTGTCACTACCTCATCCCCCGGCTCCAGCTTCAGCGAGCGGGCGACGACGTTGACGGCGGTGGTGGCATTGGGCAGGAAGACGAGGTCGTCAGCCGGGGCATTGACAAACGCGCCCAGCGCCTGCCGCGCCGCCAGCAGATGGTCGCCAATCTCGCGGCCAAGGAACAGCACCGGCTGTCGCTCCATGCGGCGCTGCCACTGTTGGTAGACGTCGAGCACGGGCTGCGGTGTGGCTCCAAACGAGCCGTGGTTCAGGAATACGACGTCGGGATCGAGCAAGAACAGGTCGCGCAGTGGAGAGTCAGTATTCAATATCTTGTCTTTGTCGGTGTAACGGTTGTTCGTGAACGTTGTAGCTACTCGCCCGGATAGACCACGCCCCAGGCAGCGCGCAGTGTGTCCATCTGGCGCATCAGCCGGATCGTCTCGTCCAGCGGCATGAGCGGGCTTTCGAGGCGGCCGTCGCGCAGGCAGCGGTTGACCTCAATCACCTCATGGACGTAGCCATTGCCACGGTAGGGTATGGTGACTGTTTTCGGTTGGCTGTCGCCGCTGGTGAGCGTGAGCGTGTTGGGGCAGTGGAACGGCGGGTGGATGACGATACGGCCGTCGCTGCCGGTGATGGTCGCTTCCTGCGGCTTGTCCGCCCGAATGCCGCAGGTGAGAACAGCCAGCGCCTGGGACGGGTAGGTGAGGGTGATGCCGTCCAGCTCATCGACGCCTGTCTGCCCCAGAATGGCCTGACCGCTGATTGCCACCGGGTCGCCCAACACCATGGAGGCCAGCGCCAGCGGATAGATGCCCACATCGAGCAGTGCCCCGCCGCCCAGCGCCGGGTTGAACAGACGGTGGTCGGGGTCGAACGCCATGTCGAAGGTGAAGTCGGCCTGTAGCAGGCGTGGCTCCCCGATGCGGCCGTCTTCCAGCCAGCGCCGTACCTGGATGATGGCCGGAATGGTGCGTGTCCACATGGCGTCCATCAGGAACAGCCCCTTCTTGCGGGCCAGCGCCACGCACGTTTCGGCCTCGCTCGCGTTGAGGGTGAAGGGCTTTTCGCACAGGACATGCTTGCCTGCCTCCAGGCAAAGGCGCATGTTGTCGTCATGGTAGGGATGGGGGGTGGCGATGTAGATGACATCGACATCGGGATCGGCCGCCAGCGCTTCGTAGCTTGCATAGCGACGAGGAACGTTCCAGGTGTCGCCAAATACGTCGGCGCTTTCTTGCGACCGCGAGCCAACCGCCAGCAGGTCGGCGTCCTCTACGTCATTGATGGCTGAAGCCAGCTTGGCGGCGATACTGCCTGTGGCCAGAATCCCCCAGCGAATCGGATCCATTGCACTCTCCTTAATGTCGGTCGGAGCAGGTCGTCGCGGCTCCGTCCGGTGGGTTGTCGTGCCCGTATGCTAGTGGTCCCGGCGCTGGTCGTCAACCGAAATGCGGCCGCGCATTGCCCTTCTCCGGCGTTGACCGCTTTCGATCCTGAGGCATAATGGACGGGCGATTGGCGAACAATGTGGGAACGCTTCCTGATTTGCTGGAGGATGAATGGCAAAACGTAAATCGATATTTGAGCAGCTGGGCGATCTGTTTACTGGGGATAAGGATGATGAGCAGACTGTACCGCCCGGTGGTGTGCCGGAGCCGGTAACCAAACGAGTGACGATGATCATCCACAACCCGCGTGTGCCCGGTGAGGACAATGCCAAGCTCAACAGGGTGCTGGGCTGGAACGAGCCGCGCAAGTTGGCCGAAGGGTACATCGCCGACATGAAGGCCATCAGCCACGGCTATGTCAACTACAAAATTATCGAAGAGCGCGAAGTGGCCCGCTTTCCCGTCAAGGCCGATGGGTTTACTTATGAGGCAGACGAGTTCGTCAAGGCGTACCGCGCCCGCAAGGGGTTCCATGACCCGGACGCCGTTAGCTACGATGCGCTGATGGACGAGTTTGAGATGGTCGACCACATCAATCGCGACAAGACGGACGAGTTCTGGCTGTTTGCTTTTCCGTATGCGGGCTATTACGAATCCGTCATGGGCGGCCCCGGCGCGTTTTGGTGCAATGCGCCGCCCTTGAAGCAGACTGACCGGACGGCCGAACGTCGATTTGTCATTATGGGCTTCAACTACGAGCGCGGCGTGGGCGAGATGCTAGAGAACTTTGGTCACCGCACAGAGTCGATTATGCGCGAGGTCTATCGCAAGAAGCAGGGCGAGGAGAATCTGTGGGAACGATTCATTCGCCATGAGAAAAACAATCCTGGCCGCGCCGAGGTGGGCTGGATGCATTATGCGCCCAACAGCGAGCGCGACTACGATTGGGGCAACAAGCGCAAAGTTTCCAGCCGGTGGAAGACGTGGCGCACCTTCCCCGATCTTTCTGGCGAGGCGGAGATGTGTAACTGCAGTGAGTGGGGCGATGGCGACATTCGGCTGCACCATCAATGGTGGTTCAAGCTGCTGCCGCATGTGTCGGGCAAGACGCAGGGTATCAGTAACAACTGGTGGCAGTACGCCGTCGACCCCAATCTGGTCTGAACCGCCGCTCTTGACACCTCAGACGTTTGAGAATACCTCTGAAGTGTGCGGTCAGGGGTTCTCAGTTGTCTGGTTCAGGCCAGACACAGGCCGTTGAAACGACCTGCTACCGGAGAAAACCCACTGGAAGTGGGTTGCAGAAGAGGGGCGGCACGCTTTCCCTCTCGCTCATAGGGGGTCTTGACCCACTTCCCCGGCAGCTGTCGGGTTTCAACCCGCAGTGGCTCGACAACTGAAAAGCCGTGAGTGTGCCATCAGCGATCTTGCGAAAAACCCCTGCCTATGCTAGCATTTGGGCCTGACCGAGGGGCGTCGCCAAGTGGTAAGGCAGCGGACTTTGAATCCGCCATTCGTAGGTTCGAATCCTTCCGCCCCTGCTATTTTGACCCACAAGAGCCATGAGGACTGAGCATCTGACCTCAGTCCTTTTTATTCTCTCAAGCGCCGGAGTATTGCCATGACCCTGGCTGTTGTCATCCTGGCTGCTGGCCAGGGCACTCGGATGCAGTCACGCAAACAGAAGATTTTGCATGAAGTCGGCGGGCTGCCGATGGTGGTCCACAGCTTTCGGACGGCTCAGGCTGTCGCCGACCTGCCGCCGGTGCTGGTCGTCGGTCCGGACGAGGACGGGGTCGCTGCGCTCCTGGGCGACGCGGCCGTCTATGCGGTCCAGCAGCGGCCGTTGGGCACCGGCGACGCGGCCCGCGCCGCGGCGCCGGTGCTGCGCGACCAGACCGGCCAGATTGACCAGATTGTCGTCACCTACGCCGACATGCCCCTCTTGCGCACCGAAACAATCGCCCAATTGGCGGCCACTCAGGCAGAGACCGGAGCGGCCGTCGTTCTGCTCTCCGTCATGGGCGAGCCGGACAGTACGTTCGGTCGGGTGCTGCGGGATGCCAATGGTCAGGTCTGCGAAATCCTCGAAGTGGCGGAAGCGAAACGCCGCCCCGACGCGGCCGAGCTGTTGGCCATTCGCGAGCTGAACGCCGGGGTCTACTGCTACGACGCTGACTGGCTGTGGGCTACCATTGGCGATCTGCCGCTGCGCCAGGCACGGCGTGGAGAAGAGTATTACCTGACCGACCTGGTGGAGATGGCCGTGACTCAGGGCAAGACCGTAGCGGCCGTTGTGCTGAATGATCCCGGCGAAGGGCTGGGTGCAGGCACACGGGCAGAGATGGTGGCGGTGGAGCGTGCCTTCCGACGCCGGGCCACCGACTATTGGCTGGACCACGGTGTGACGATTGTAGAGCCGGAAGCGACCACCATCGACCCCGACGTCACGATCGGCCAGGATACGGTCATCTGGCCGGGCAGCTACTTGTTGGGACGGACGGTCGTTGGCGAAGCGTGCCGCATCGGGCCGAACGCCACGCTGCGTGATGCGCGGCTCGGCGACGGCTGCGTGGTCGAACAGGCGATTGTTGAGCAGACTGAGCTGCTGCCGGGAACCATCGTTGAGCCATTTAGCCGGGTGGTCGGTGACCTGCCCGGAGAGTCAGGGTGAGTAGTGAGCGAGCGAACCCAGCGTGAGATGATTGCCGCCCGCCGTGATGAACTGGTGGCGGCCGCCTGCGAAGTGCGACAGCATGCTTACGCGCCGTACTCAAAGTATCGAGTTGGCGCGGCCATTCTGACCGCCGCCGGCCGGGTTTACACCGGCGTCAACATCGAGAATGCATCGTATGGCGCGACTGTCTGCGCCGAGCGCGTGGCGTTCTTCAAGGCGGTCAGCGAAGGCGATCTGCCTGTGGTGGCGGTGGCGGTGTGTACAGAGAATGGCGGGTCACCGTGCGGCCCCTGTCGCCAGGTGATGAGCGAGTTTGTTCCGGCTGAGGACGACGCGCCGCTCTGGATTGCCGACGCTGCGGGCAATGTGCGCGAGACATCGGTCTATGCCTTGCTGCCCGACTACTTTGGCCCCGGCCATCTGCTTTAGAAGTGGGCGCTCTCAGTAGAGCGCGTCTTCCAACTCCTCTATCTCTTCCCGCAGCCGCAGGTAGCTGTCGTACCGCTCCGGCGAGACCCGGCCATCCTTGACGGCCGCCCGCACCGCGCAGTTCGGCTCATGCTTGTGGGTGCAGTCGCTGAACTGGCACGCCGGCACCAGCGGGCCAATCTCCCGGTAGTAGGCGTCCAGCTCCTCCGGCTCCAGGTCGAACAGCGCCAGACCGCGAATGCCCGGCGTGTCGGCCACGTAGCCGCCCTCGTCCAGCGGCACCAGCTCCGTGTGACGGGTGGTGTGCATCCCTTTGCCGGTGGCGTCGCTGACCTGCCGCACCTTCAGCCCCAGGCCCGGCTGGACCGCGTTGAGCAAGCTCGACTTCCCCACGCCGGAGGAGCCAGTAAGGACCGAAATTTTGTCATGGAGGGCGGCGCTCAGCTCGTCGATGCCAATCGCTTCGGGGACGCTGGTGTAGATGACCGAATAGCCGATCGTTTCGTAGGGGGCAAACTTCTCGGCGGCCGCTTCCCGACCCGTCAGGTCGATCTTGTTGACGCAGATGAGGGCCGGCAGGTCGTTCATTTCGGCCACGACCAGGAAGCGGTCGAGCTTGCGGAGGCTGGACTCCGGTTTGGCAATGGAGAACACGAGCACAACCTGGTCCGGATTGGCGATGAGGACTTGTTCGCGCTCGGTGAGAATGTTTCGGTCGCTGGCCGCCGGACGAGAACGGGAGAGGACCGACTTGCGCTCGGCCACCGACTCGATGACGCCGCTGCCGTCGTCGTTCATGGAGATGGTCACCCAGTCGCCTACCGCAACGATGTCGGTGCGTTGGCGCACCTGCTTGAGGCGGCCCGGAATCTGGCAGATGACCTCGCCCAGGTCTTCGGTCTGCACCGTGTAGAAGCCGCTCAGGCCCTTGATGACCAACCCTTCAGTTGTGTTCTCGCGCTCGTTGTTCAGTCGAATTGCCCCTTTTCTGGTAAGGCGATTTGCTAAATCGCGCCGCGCAGCCGGCAAGCCCGGCGCGCAGAACGATTTAGCAAATCATTCCTACAAACTCTACACTAGCTCAGGCGCTTGTTGAACTCGGCCGTCAGCGCCGGGGCAATGTTGAACAGGTCGCCAACAATGCCGTACTGCGCCAGCTTGAAGATGGGCGCTTCCGGATCTTTGTTGACGGCCACAACCACTTTCGACGTGCGCATGCCGGCCTGATGCTGGATGGCGCCGCTGATGCCGAACGCCATGTACAGGTCGGGGCTGACCGTCTTGCCGGTCTGGCCCACCTGATGCTCGTACGGAATCCAGCCCGCGTCGACCGTGGCGCGAGACGCGCCGAGTGCCGCGTTTAGCGTATTGGCCAGCTCTTGCAGCGGCTCGAACCCTTCCGGGCCGCCCACACCGCGACCACCGCTAACGATGATGCTGGCGTCGGTCAGGCTGACCTGACCACCCTTGCCCTCGAAGCCGGTGATCTTGGTCGGTATGCCATCCTCGGCCACAGCGGTGGGCACCCATTCGGCCGTGCCGCTCTTGCCGGTGGACTCTGCCTGGGCAAACGCCCGGCTGCGGAGGGTGACAACCTGCGGGCTGCTGGTCGCGTAACAGTTCGACAGCAGCTTGCCCGCGTAGACGGGCCGCGTTACCTTGACTCGGTCGCCGTCGACGGTGATGTCGACTGCATCGGCCACTAGACCGGCATTGAGATCGGCCGCCACCCACGCCGCCAGATCGCGGCCACGGGTCGACGCGCCAAACATCAGCACGGCGGGGGAGCGTTCCTGGGCCAGGGCCACTATGGCCGGACCAAGCGCTTCCAGACGGCCGCCGGCGAAGACGGCGGCATCGGAGCCAACGACTGCGTCGGCGCCCAGGTCGAACGCTGCATCGGCCACGCCGGAGACGCCCTCGCCAAAGACCAGCGCTGTCAGCGACCCGCCGAGGCTGTTGGCCACGCCGCGCGCTGCGCCGAGCACTTCCCGGCTGACAGTGTTGATCGACCCATTTTGACTATCGACGAATACCCATACGTCGCTCATATCACTTTCTCCTCAAACAGCTTGTCGACCAACGCCTTGGCCATCGCTTCCGCAGAATCGCCCTCAATCATCGTCACGCTGCCCTCGCGGGGCGGAATGGCGTAGACGTTCGACCAATCGGCCTGAGCCGCCCCGGCTCCCACGCCCCCGTCGATGCTCAGGTCGGCCGCCGACCACACGGGAATGGTGGCCTTGCTGGCCTTGCGAATGCCCATGAAGGACGGGTAGCGCGGCTCGTTGATCTCCTTGACGACGGAGATGACGACCGGCAGTTTCGTTGTGATCGTTTCCTTGCCATCGTCGGTCAGTCGCTCGACCGTGATCGCGCCGTCACCGATCTCGGTGATAGCCGAGACGTAGGTCAGCGGCGTCCAGCCCAGCTGGCGGGCGACCTGCACCGGCGTGTGGCCGGAGTCGCCATCGATGGCTTGCTTGCCGAACAGTGCCACCTGGACGTCGCCGGCGTGCTGGATGGCGGCCGCCAAAATGCGGGCCGTCCCCAGCGTGTCGGAGCCGGCGAACGACGGGTCGGAGACGAGGACGGCCTCAGTCGCGCCCATTGCCAGACAGGTCTTGAGCGCTTCTTCGCTCTCCTGCGTGCCCAGGGACAGGGCGATCACATCCGTCGCGCCGTGGTTTTCCTTGAGCAGGATCGCCTCTTCGACGGCGTACTCATCCCACGGGTTGACCACGTTGGGCTTGCCGCCCGGATCATCCCAGCTGACGGCGCCGTTATCCACTGAGAATACGGCCGTTGTGCTGGGCGTTTGCTTCACACATGCAACTACTTTCATCTAACTGACCTCCATGAGGGTGTTAATGGTGACGGTTCAAATGGGCCACACACCGGCCTGTCCCTTAATCTGTGGGAGAAGGGGCCGGCATCTGGACTTCGACTTGATTCTGCTGGTTAAGTTCAGCCACCGCAGTGGCGAATTCGGCGCGAGAGAAGACAAGCGTCATCGTCCGCTCAGAAAACCCGGCGATCCGGACGGCATCGGTCACAGCGCGTTTCTCCGGCAGTTCGGCTGCCCGAATGGCCCGGCCAAACGCCCACCAGAGGAGGGCCACGCCGGTCGCCGCCACCGCAAGCCCGGCCGCCAGCCGCCACAAGACGATAGTGATGCCGCCGGTCAGCAGCCACGCCAGAGCGAACAACCCGACGGCCGCCAGCCCGGTTGCCAACCAGCGCAGGCGGTGCAACTGCTCTTCACGGCCGGAGCGTCGCCCGCTCTGGCGGGCGCACTCGGCGCACACCGGCACATCCAGCGTGCGCGTCACCTGACGCTGTCGTTTGGTAATGGGCATCCAGGTCACGGCTGTCTCGCCGCAAGCCATACAGACGCCCGGCAAGTTAACCGCTTCGCCGGGGCGAACGGCCAACTGCACATGCTGAGATAGGGTACTTGAAGCGGCCGCGTCTGTCATGTGTCAATTGTCTGCATTTCGGGTGACAACCGGCACCCTTTCCTGCAGACGCGCGTAGTATAATGCCGCACTGCGTTATGGGCAACCGGGGTGGCACGTCTTACTCCAGGAATCGCGCCCGTATCTCCGGCGTCGGCATCATGCACACGTCTTTACGGCCGAACCACGCATACCGGTTGCGGGCGATCCATTGGTAGACCCGGTTGCGGATAGGGCGAGGGACGAAACGGGACAGCGACAATAGTTTCCACGCGCCGTCGAACTCCCTGGCGATCTCGACGGCCGCATCGCTCTCGGTGTAGACGACGCCGTCCTTGATGAGGACGACGGTGTCCAGGCTGCTCGTGTTGACGCCGTACTCGTCCTGGAGCGCCTCGCCCAACGCTGTTTGGCTGGGCACGAACTGGAACGTCCCGTCCGGGTCGCGCTCAATGATGAAGTTGACCGACGTTTCGCACAGGTTGCAGACGCCGTCGAAGATGACGAGATGGGTGCCGATATTCACGTCAGTGGGGACGCTGGTGGCGTTCATAATTGGAGTATAGCAGACGTGGTGTTCGCTTCAATCGCGACGGATCAACGCTCACCTTACCGCAGCAAGAACCCATCCCGCAACGGGTCATCGTCGTCGATCAGCCACTCGCTCCGCCCCACAATTCGCGACCAGCCCGTCACCTGCGGGATAACGGCCGCATACTCACCAAACGCCGTCGTCTCCACCACCTCGCCGGTAAAGGTCGTGCCGAGGATGCTCTCCACGACGAACGGCTCGCCGACACGCAGCTCGCCGCGGGCGTGGTGGAGGGCGGCGCGGGCGCTGACGCCGGTGCCGGTCGGGCAGCGGTCGACCTCGCCGTCGCCAAAGACGCACACGTTGCGCGAATGGTGGGCCGGGTTCTGCGGCGGGCCGACGAAGATCGTGCCGTAGAGGAAGCCGAGGTCAGGCTCGACCGGATGGACAATGGGCAGCGACCCTGTCACAGCCTCTGTGATGCGGCGGCCTCTGTCGATGAGGTCGTGGAAGCCGGCGGCCGTCAGCTCGACCCCGGCGTCTTCGGCCCGCACAAAGGCGTAGAACGCGCCACCAAAGGCGACATCATAGCGCACCGGGCCGAGACCGTCTATCTCGACAAGCTCGTCTTGCGCATAGACAAACGACGGCACGTTGCGGAAGGAGACCTCTGCAACGCGGCCATTTTCGCGCCGGGCGACGGCCGTCACGCGACCGGCCGGCGTGTCCAGCCGCACTTCCGGCCGGTCGCCTTCTTTCTCGACCAGGCCGGTGTCCAGCCCTACCTGCACCATGGCGATGATGCCGTGGCCGCACATCGTGCTCCAGCCTTCGTTGTGGAGGAACAGCACGCCCAGGTCGCCATCGGGGGTGACCGGCTCGGTGGGGATGCAGCCGTACATATCAGCGTGGCCGCGCGGCTCCCACATCAGGGCGGTGCGCAGGCTGTCCAGATGGTCCCGGGCGTAGCGGCGCTTGGCCAGAATGGTGTGGCCGGGAATGGATGGAAGTCCATTCGTGATGATCCGCAGCGGTTCGCCCGCCGTGTGGGCTTCGATGGTGGTAATGCACTGCCAGTCGTCGGGAGGTGTCCACGCCATTGGGTTGCTCCTGTTTCATTTATTTAACATTAGGGCCGGGCGTTGATCTTATACGTAACGCATATAGAGCACAAATACATTTCTAATGCAATTTCTTTATCGTATAGATGTTAGTTTCTGACAAATCAGTCAAGTCAATCAACCTGTTACAACAGGATATTTTGGAGAGAGAATTATATGAGCAAGATCGTAGGAATCGACCTGGGAACAACCAACTCTGTCGTGGCCGTCATGGAAGGCGGCGAAGCTGAAGTGATTACGACCGCCGAAGGCAGCCGCCTGGTGCCGTCGATGGTCGCGTTCAGCAAGAACGGAGAGCGTTTGGTAGGGCAGACCGCCAAGCGTCAGGCCACCATCAATCCTGAGAACACGATCTTTTCGGTGAAGCGTTTCATCGGCCGGCACTTCGATGATGCCGAGACCGCTGAGGACCGCTCGCGTTTGCCTTACGCGATTGAGCAGGGTCCGCAGGGTGACGTGCGCATTAGCATCCCCAACAAGGGCCAGAGCTACACACCGCAAGAGATCTCGGCGATGGTGCTGGGTAAACTGAAGAAAGATGCTGAGGATTACCTCGGCCAGCCGGTCACACAGGCGGTCATCACCGTCCCGGCGTACTTTAACGACAGCCAGCGGCAGGCCACCAAGGATGCGGGACGCATCGCCGGCCTGGAAGTGCTGCGCATCGTCAACGAGCCGACGGCCGCTGCTTTGGCTTATGGCCTCGACAAGAAAGAAGATGAGACCATCCTGGTCTTCGACCTGGGTGGCGGCACCTTCGATGTCTCTATCCTCGACGTAAGCGAGGGCCTCATTGAGGTGGTTTCCACCAACGGCGACACCCATCTGGGTGGCGACGACTGGGACCTGGCTGTGGTCGACTGGGTGACCGAAGAGTTCCTGCGCGAGCAGGGCATCGACCTGAAGCAGGATCGCCAGGCGCTGCAGCGTGTCCGCGAGGCGGCCGAGAAGGCCAAGATTGAGCTGTCTTCCACGATGGAGACCGAGATCAATCTGCCCTTTATTACGGCCGACCAGAACGGGCCGAAGCATCTGCAGATGAAGCTGACGCGGGCCAAGTTCGAGCAGCTGACCGAGGGGTTGGTTGAGCGCATCGTCGAGCCGGTCAACCGCGCTCTGCAAGATGCCAGCCTGAAGGCGAGCGACCTGGATGAGATCGTCCTGGTCGGTGGCTCCAGCCGGATGCCGATGATTCAGGCGAAGGTGCAGGAGCTGATTGGCAAGGAGCCGAACAAGACCGTTAACCCGGACGAGGTTGTGGCTTTGGGCGCCGCGCTGCAAGCGGGTGTTCTGGCGGGCGACGTCACCGACGTCCTCCTGCTTGATGTAACCCCGCTGAGCCTGGGCCTGGAGACGCTGGGTGGTGTGATGACCACACTCATCCCGCGCAACACGACCATCCCGACCCGCAAGAGTGAAGTCTTCTCCACCGCGGAGGACAGCCAGACGGCCGTCGACATCCACATCCTGCAGGGCGAGCGGCCGATGGCCAACGACAACAACACGCTGGGCGTCTTCCGGCTGGAAGGCATCCCGGCCGCGCCGCGGGGTATCCCGCAGGTCGAGGTGACGTTCGACATCGATGCCAACGGCATCCTGAACGTGACCGCCAAGGACAAGGCGTCGGGCCGCAGCCAGGAGATCGTCATCACGGCCAGCACGAACCTGAACGAGAGCGACATCGACCGCATGGTCAACGAGGCCCAGCAGAACGCGGGCGAGGACCAGAAGCGTCGTGACCTGATTGAGGCGCGCAACGCCGCTGACCAGGCCATCTACCAGACCGGGAAGTCGCTGGAGAACCTGAACGGCAGCGCTCCCGAGGGCACGCGCCAGCAGATGGATGACCAGATCGCCACGCTGCGCGAGGCGATGGAAAGCGACAACGTCGACCGTATCCGTGAGCTGACGGCCGCACTGCAGCAGTCGGTCCAGGCCATGGGTGAGGCGATGTACGCCAACGAAGCGGCCGCCGAGGCTGCTCCGCAGGGCGAGCCGGAGACCGCCAGCGAAGACGAGGACGTCGTCGAGGGCGAGTTCGAAGCGGCCTAAGCAACGCAGACAACTGAACGTATAACCAAATCGTTCATTTCTACTCCTCCTTGTTAGAAAGGGGCCCGTCATCGAGAGGTGGCGGGCCTCTTTCGCGTTGGACCGCGATTACAAAGGGATAACAGCCTGTTAAAGCGTTGTTAACGACCCGTCCTTACACTGCAAGAGACTTCCAGGAACCGGCATTTCCCGGTATCCTGTTACGGCTGGAGCCGGCGGTGGGCGCAAGGATTGGCCCCGCCCGGCCCCGGCCATTTACTATTCAGCCCTGTCGGAGGCATCCCGTGCGTCAACGTCTTGTTTCTCTGGCCATTGTGGCCGGCATCATGCTGGCTGCTGCGCTGCTCGTTACGGCGCTTGTTAACGCCCAGCAGCTTCGCGCGCCGACCGATGAGTTCGCGGAGCGACTCGTTGTGACGAACGTTGAGCTGCTGGGTCAGGCGTCCATTCCTTCTGGCTTCATGGTGGATTCTACCGTGGTGGGCGGGCTGTCCGCCCTGGCCTACGACAGTGCCACCGCCCAGTATTACGCGCTGTCCGACGACTCCGGCTCTGTGGACGCACCGCGCTTCTACACAGTTGTGATTGATCTGGGCGACGGCCAGCTTGCCACCGGCGACGTGTCGTTCGCCGGCGTGACGACGTTGCTAGATGGGAGCGACATGCCGCTGGGGACCGGCCTTATTGACCCGGAGGGCATCGCCCTCGGCTCTGATGGCACGGTGTTCGTTTCCTCGGAAGGGTTTGCCGCAGCCATGCCGCCGGTCGACCCATTTGTTCGGGAGTTCGCCTACGACGGCCGTCCGGTGCGTGACCTGACCGTGCCCAACAAGTTCCTGCCCGACGGCAGCGGGGTACGCGGCGTGCGCAGCAACCTCGGCTTTGAAAGCCTGACCGGGCGACCGGACGGCCGCTTTCTGTTTGCGGCCGTCGAGAACGCGCTGGCCCAGGATGGCCCCCCGGCCACACTGGACGACGAAACACTCAGCCGGATCATCATGTTCGATCAGGTGTCGGGCCAGCCGGTGCAGGAGATGGTCTACATTGCTGACGCGGTGGCCCGGGAGCCGGTCCCGTCTGACTCCCTGGCCACGAGCGGCCTGGTCGAGCTGTTGGCACTGGACAACAACGGCTCTTTCCTGGTTCTGGAGCGTTCCTTTTCAGATGGGGCCGGCTTTGTGGTCAAGCTTTACCAGGCGCGGGCTCAGGGCGCGCTCAATGTCGCCGCCGTCGACGACCTGTTCCGGGAAGACGGCGGTGTTGTGTTCGGGATGGACCTGCCCGTCGGGAAGAACGAGCTGGTCGACTTCAGCACTCTCGGGCTGGGATATGTCGACAACATCGAGGGGATGGCCTTCGGCCCGGATCTGCCCGACGGCCGCAAGACACTGATTCTCGTCAGCGACAACAACTTCGCGACTTTTCTGCCGACACGTTTTATCGCGTTGGCGCTGACGACCGAGTTGGTCCCGGCGGCGCTGCCGTCAGTCGAGACGCCGCTGACGTGGGATGATGAAGCTGCGCCGGAAGGTGTGCTGGCAGGCGACTCCGACGACCCGGCGATCTGGCTGCATCCGACCGACCGCGAGCAGAGCTTCATCGCCTTGACACTCAAGGACGGTGGTCTGGTGACGCTGGATCTGGCGGGAAAGATTCTGCAGCGCATTGCGCCCGATGCCTTTGGTGAACAGCGCTACAACAACGTCGATGTCGTCTACAACTTCCCTCTGGGCAGCGAGACAGTGGACCTATTCGTCGCCTCTGACCGGCAAAACGACACGTTGGCAGTCTGGCAGATTGATCCGGTCACCCGTCAGCTGACCGATGTGACGTCAGCCACGATGCTGGCGACAATCTTTGGTGTGGACGATGGCGAGGTGACTGCCTACGGCCTGACCGCCTACACCAACCCGCGTACGAACACGACCTACGTCTTTGTCACCCAGGCCGCCGGCAATCTCGTCGCCCAACTGGCGCTGGCCGATGACGGCAGCGGCGGCGTGGAGGCGTCGTTGGTGCGCACGCTCCAACTGCCCGTCCCGAACGGCGACCCGGCTGACTCGCAGGCCGAAGGGGTTGTCGCGGATCGGTTCCTCGGCCATCTCTACGTCGCCCTGAAAGACGAAGTCGGCATCCTCAAGTTCAATGCAGAGCCAGACGGCGGAGATGCGTTTACCGTCATCCACAGCATGGATGAGGAGTACCTGCAGCCCGACATCGACGGTCTGACCATCTACTACGGCGTGGGCCAGACGGGCTACTTGCTGGCGAGCAGCCAGGGCGACCACACCTATGCGGTCTTCGAGCGTGCCGGCGACAACGACTATCTAGGCAGCTTCATCGTCGCCGACAACGGCGACATCGACCAGGCGAACGAGTCGGACGGCGCCGATCTTCTCGGCGCACCATTGGGTGAGGCGTTCCCGTTCGGGCTGCTCGTGGTGCAGGACGGCGCCAACGACCCGCAGAACGCGGTCGTCGACGACGAGGTGCTGGAGAACAACAGCACCAACTTCAAATATGTGCCGTGGCAAAGCGTAGCCGGGGCGTTCGAGCAGTCGTTGCTCATCGACAAGGGTTACAACCCACGCTATCCGATGCGTCTCATCCTGCCGGTCATCTCCGGAGAGTAGGTGTCCTGTTGGGGGGGCATGGCCCCGACTTCCGTTCCGCTGCACAAGCGGGCGAACAGCCAGGTGCTTGTTCGCCCGCTTTTTTTGCGCGTCACCATCCCAAAAGAGGGGGATGCCTATTGACAGTGTCGCCCTATTCCATTATATTGGTCATACAACCATACCACCTTACCGTTGGACCTAAACTGGTACAGCATCTATGCTCAAGCGCGCGCCGTCTTTGACCGAGCAAGTCAAGGCCCACATACAGGAACAAATCGTCGGGAACGCCTTCCCAGCCGGCCGCATCCCGCCGGAAACGGAGCTGGCCGAAGCGCTCGGCGTCAGCCGCACGACGGTGCGCGACGCGCTGAGCCGGCTGGAGATGGAAGGTAAGGTGGTCCGCAAGCAGGGTGCCGGTACGTTTGTCAACGAGCCGATGCTCCAGGTGCGGCTGCGGCTGGAGGAGATCTGGTCGTACGAAGCGATGCTGGAGGCTCACGGCTTCACGCCGGCGACGCAGGTGTTGGACAGCGCTGTCGTGACCGCTGGGTCACCTGAACTGCCGGTCAAGATGGCCACCGACCTGGGATTGAGCAGCGGTGAGCCGCTACTGGTTGTCACCAAGTTGTTTCTGGAAGATGACGTGCCGGTGATTCTGACCCGCAACTATCTTCCGCAGCGCATTCTGGGGGACGACTTCGTCGAGGCAGACTTGTGCCGCCCCGTTTACGAGTTCCTCGACACGTTCGGCCGCGAGCAGTTGTCCTACTACCTGTCCGAGATCGTGCCCGAAATTGCCAGCGGGGACATCGTCGCGGCGCTGCAAGTGGCGGAGGGTACGCCCCAGATCAAGCTGGAAGAAACGGGCTACAACGAGGCCAACGAACCCATTTTGAAGTCACATTCCTATTTACGGGATGATTTGCTGCGGCTCCGTTTGCTGCGGCGTCGCGTCTAGGCGACTTAATTTACGCGACCGGCCCCATTGGCTGGTCCCATTTACATTATAGGAGAGTTACCATGAGAAGTTTTGCTGGCCGTGATATTCTGTCGCTCAAGGATTTTGAGCGCCAGGAGTTCTTCCATGTTTTCGAGATTGCCGAGATGTTGGAGCCGATTGCTCGCAACCGCAAGCAACACCGATTTGCTGAAGGAAAAGACGCTGGTCACGGCGTTCTACCAACCGTCTACCCGCACCCGGCTGGCCCACGAAGCCGCCATGCTTCGCCTTGGCGGTCAGGTCACCGGCTTCGCCGACGCCAAGATGACCCGTGCGGGCGACTTTTACCAGGAGACGATCAAGGATACCGTCAAGATGCTGGAGTTCTATGGCGACGTCATCGTCATGCGCCACTTCCAGCAGGGCGCACCGCACGAGGCGGCTAAGTGGGCGTCGGTGCCGATCATCAACGGCGGCGACGGATGGGGCGAGCATCCCACCCAGATTCTGACCGATCTTTACACTGTCATGCGCGAGAAGGGTCGCATCGACGGCTTGAACTGGCTGGCTGTAGGCGACATGCGCATGCGCACGATGCACTCGCTGGCTTATGGGTTGACACAGTTCGACTGCCCAATCACGTTCGTCTCCCCGCCGGATATGTCCCTGACCGACGAGTTCAAGGCGGACCTTGACCAGTACAGCCTCGACTACCGCGAGGCCGAGCACGTCGAGCAGGCGATTGCCGAAGCCGACGTCATTCTGGTCGAGCCGGTGGTGCAGCCGGACTACACCAAGTCCCGCGACGAGCGTTCTGGCGACGTCAGCCTGACGCCTGCCAATTACCAGATCACTCGCGACCTGCTGGCCAACAAGGCCAAGTCGGACGCCATTCTGCTCCATTCGCTGCCGCGTATGGACGAAATTCCCGCCGACGTCGACATCACCCGCTGGTCCCGCTACTGGCAGGAGGCGTTCAACGGCGTGGTCATGCGAATGGCGCTGTTGGCGTTGGTCATGGGCGTAACGGAGTAGGAGTACACCATGCAGACTGATCTACGTGATCGCGACCTAATCGGTGATCTCGATTTCTCGAAAGAGGAAGTCGAAACTGTACTCGACGTCGCCTGGGACTTGAAGCGCAAACGCGCTTTGGGTGAGTCCGCATGCCTCCTTGCGCGACAAGGTGCTGGCGATGTTGTTCTTTTTCAGCAGCACCCGCACGCGCGGCTCGTTCGAGGCGGGCATGGCCCAGCTCGGTGGGCATGCCGCTTTCATCGAAAGCAAGACCACCCAGATCGCCCACGGCGACACCGAGACGGAGATGGGCGAGATTTTCGGCCGTTACTTCGACGGCATCGCCATCCGCCACGTCACCTGGGGCACGGGCAACCGTTACCTGAACCTCGTGGCCGAAGCGTCCCGGGTGCCCGTACTCAATATGCAGTGCGAGATCTATCACCCGTTCCAATGCCTGGCCGACCTGATGACGATCATGGAAAAGAAAGGGCGCGACACGCGCCGCCAGAAGGTCGTCGTCTCCTGGGCCTATGCCTCCAGCTACCTGAAGCCAATCTCCGTGCCGCAGTCGCTCATCTTGCAGCTGCCGCGCTTCGGCTACGACGTCGTGCTGGCCCATCCGCCGGAGTTCAAGCTGATGCCCGACATCATGGAGCAGGCGCAGGAGCAGGCTCGCAAGCATAACGCCGGCTTCGAAGTCATTAGCGACAAGGACGGCATGACAGCCGCAGTCGAGGACGCCGACGTCGTCTACGCCAAATCGTGGGGGCCGCTGCTGGTCACCGATGACCAGGACGAAGGCAAGAAGATCCAGGACCAGTACAAGCACTGGATTACCGACAACAAGCTGATGTCGCTGGCCAAAGAGGACGCGATCTATATGCATCCGCTGCCGGCCGACCGCGACATTGAGGTCACCAGCGAGGTGATGGACGGCCCGAACTCGGTTGTCTTTGACCAGGCTGAGAACCGCCTGCACGCGCAGAAAGCCGTCATGGCGTTGACCATGCGCTCGTAGTTTTCTAACGCACTGCCTGCTCGCCTTGCCCCACTCAGGGCGAGCAGGTAGTTTCCTAACCTATCACAAGAAAAAGGGTGTACCTATGAATAAAGGAACCGCAGTCATCGCCATCGGCGGCAATTCGCTGATCAAGGATAAGGCGCATCAGTCAGTAGAAGATCAGTATGAAGCAGCCGGGGAAACAGCCTGGCACATCGCCAACATGATCAAAGACGGTTGGAATGTGGCCATCGCCCATGGCAACGGCCCGCAAGTCGGGTTCGTGCTGCGCCGGTCGGAGATTGCCCGGCACGAGCTGCACGAGCTAACCCTCGATGTTTGCGGCGCCGACACGCAAGGGGCGATCGGCTACGCACTCCAGCAGAATCTGTACAACGACTTCATCGAGCTGGGCATCGACCGCCCGGTGGCCACCATTGTTACCCAGACCGAAGTTGACCCCAACGATCCCGCCTTTGACGCCCCCTCCAAGCCGATTGGCACGTTCATGAATGAGAACGAAGCGGGCCGGCGGACGGCCGTCGATGGCTGGTCTTGTACGGAAGATGCCGGGCGGGGCTGGCGGCGCTGTGTCGCATCGCCCAGACCCGTGCGCATTGTCGAAGAGCCGATCGTCCGCAATCTACTGGACGCCGGCGTTGTCGTCATCACTGTAGGCGGCGGCGGCATCCCGGTCGCGCCCGATGAGGACGGCCGTCTGCACGGTATTGAGGCGGTCATCGATAAAGACCTCGCTTCGTCGCTCCTGGCTAGCAATCTGGGCGCCGAGTTGTTCATCATCAGCACGGCCGTCGAGAAGGTGGCGCTCAACTTCGGCAAGGAGAACGAACAATGGCTGGACGTCGTCACATTGGACGAAGCCAAGCAGTATCTGGCCGAGGGCACTCACTTCGCCCAGGGCAGCATGGCCCCGAAGGTGGATGCGGTCATCCAGTTCCTGGAGAATGGCGGCAAGCATTGCATCGTCACCAATCCGGAGAACATTGAGCGGGCGCTGGCCGGCGAGACGGGCACCCACTTTGTGCGCGATCGCGAAACCCTGACCGAAGCGGCGGCGTAACAGAACGGACAGTAACTATGGATCACGTATTGCACCTTAGAAGCCTGATCAGCGGTCGAACGTTTGCGGTCGATGAGATCGACTACGTTGACCCGGAGTTTGGGCCGGACGGCATAGTCGATGTCGTCTACGACTACGATCTGATTGGAAGCCGCTTTAGCCGGGAGTCGTTGATCGACAACCGCGACTACACGATCTGGCGCTACAAACCGCTGCTGCCCATCGAAGCAAATGCGGTTGTGCCGCCTTTGCAAGTGGGCTGGACGCCGATCTACGATGCGCCGCGACTGGCGGAGAGCCTCGGCCTGCGACAGGTTTGGGTGAAGGACGACGGTCGCAACCCCACTGCCTCGTTCAAGGACCGGGCCAGCGCCATTGCCCTGGTCAAAGGTCAGGAGCGTGGCGCAGCCGTCATCACCACGGCCAGCACCGGCAACGCCGCCGCCGCACTCAGCGGCCTGTGCGCCAGCGTCGGCCAGCCAAACGTCATCTTCGTTCCGGAGAGCGCCCCACAGGCCAAGATTGCCCAGCTGTTGGCGTACGGCTCAACGGTGCTGTTGGTCAAAGGGACATACGATGACGCGTTCGAGCTGTGCCTCCAGGCGGCCGACGCCTACGGCTGGTACAACCGCAACACCGGCTTCAATCCGTACATGTCGGAGGGCAAGAAGACGGCCAGCCTGGAGATCTGTGAGCAGCTGAGCTGGCAGGCTCCTGACCAGATCTACGTCAGTGTTGGCGACGGCTGCATCATCGGCGGCTTGCACAAGGGTCTCAAGGACCTGATGGCGTTGGGCTGGATCGACAAGATGCCCAAGCTCATGGGCGTGCAGGCGGCGGGCAGCAACTATCTGGCCGAGGCGTGGGAGAACGATGAGGACGTGCTGACGAAAGCGCCGATCGATGCCCACACGCTGGCGGACAGCATCAGCGCCGGGCTGCCCCGCGACCGGCTAAAGGCAATGGCGGCCGTTCGTGAGACGGGCGGCGCCTATATCACCGTTTCTGATGAAGCGATCCTCGCCGCGATACCGGCTCTGGCTCGCGGGTCGGCCGTCTTTGCGGAGCCGGCCGGTGCGGCTGCCCTCGCCGGGTTGATCAAGGCCACGGCTGATGGTCTGGTGGACCGGGACGAGCGGGTCGTCGTGCTCAATACAGGCAGCGGCTTGAAAGATGTGGCCGGCGTCATGAAAGGCGTGGAGCTGGTGCAGACCAAAGCGTACCCCGTTGCGCCGGAGCTGGCGGCCGTTGAGGACGTGATGGCCCAGATTGAGGCAGAGCGCGCCTCTTCCTGAGCCGCTGCGTACGGCGACAGTAAACTAACAAGAAGCGGGCCGGCCCCTTGCTGCGAGCAGGGAGGGGCCGGCCCGTTTGCGTGTGGAGGAGCTTACTCGTTGGGGTTAATCGCCCCGACGACAATGGTCCAGACGATGAGGATGGCGGCGGCGACGCGCGGGTCGTAGAACGGCAGCGTGTTGAACGGAACGCCGAGGGCGATGGCCCAGATGGCGAAGGCGACGGTTGAGACGATAATCTGCGTCCAGGCCGGCTTGGCGTTGGGCACCGATGTCTGCCGGTAGGTCCAGAAGAAGGTGGCCGCGACGAAGACGGCCAGCAGCACCCACAACGTGGTGGTCGTCTCCACATCGGGCATGGTGCCGGCCGCCCCGGCGAAGAGACCGAGTATGGCCGTCCAGCCGGCCACGATGTCGGCCGGAATGTTCTTGACAACTTTGTCCCAATAGCCGTCCTGCACCTGGGCGCCGCCCGCATCCAGGCTTTCCAGGGCGCTGTTCTCTACCAGGGACTCGGTGATGATTCGTCTGCTCATGTGTTGCCTCCTCACTGTGTGGCCACCGGCCCGCCAGCGTCCGGGAATGGCCCGGCCAGGCGGCGGCAGCTCTGTTTATGGAATTGACTCGCACCTTCCAGTAAGTTTCAACTAACAGTACGCGACATGGTCTTGTTACGAACGCGGCAGATACCGCTCAATACGTGGCAGAATAGAGCGCATGGGGATGCCCTCGTTAAACTTGTAATGCCCTTTCAGCGCTTTTTGCAGGGCGGCCGACAGCTGGGGTGGGTGTGGCCCGCCTGCATGGTGCAGGCCCACGACCTCCCAATGGCGGTTCAGAATCGGTGAGCCTGACGAGCCGGGCATGGTGTCGGCCAGATAATGGACCCGGTCATCGACCATGTCTGCAATGACGTAGTTCTGGGTTAGCACCGCTTTCTGAGGATTGCCGTTGGGGTGCTGGATGACATTGACCCGCTCATCTTTCGTGATCATGGTCGGCGCGAGCAGCAGGTAGCCGCGATGACGGCCGAGCCGCAGCAGCTCGAGGTAGGTCATGTCGGCTTCACCTTCGTGCAGCGCTCTGTCTGCCAACGGTGCACCTTCCAGCCGAACCAGCGCGAAGTCCAGCTCTGTCGACGGGCTGGCCAGGTAGAAGTCGGGGTTGATCTTGTAGACGCGACCTTTGGACACAACCCCGTCCGCGTCGGCGTGGTAGTCGAAGCGGACAACGGCCGCCTCGAGCGTGCTTTGATCGGTCAGCACATGCTGATTGGTCAGCAGCAGGTCCGGGCCGACCAGGAACCCGGTGCCCTTTGCCCGGCCGCGCGGCATCTCCACCCGGCCGACTGCCTGTGCGCTGTAGATGGCGCCGGCCAGCATGTCGATGTCGAGGAAGTTATCCTCGGAGTTGATGATTTTTTCCAGCGCTTTCGGGTCGGCCACGGCGGCGTCGAAGGAAGGTTCGGCCGCCGGCTGGGCGTCGCGGACCGGCGGCACATCGCGCGGGTCCAGCCGCCGGGTGACGGCAACGTCCAGATCGTACTTGCTGCGCAGGCCGTCTATGTACGCCTGGTCTGTTACCAGACCATACTTGACGACCATCTCGGCCAGAAAGCGCGTATCGCTGGTGGGGAGACCAGGATCGTCCATGACCGAGGTCAGCAGCGAGCCGAGCGCGTGGTAGGACGGCCGTTCCGGCAGCATGCCGAATGGCTCCAGCCGGTCGACCAATACACCCGCCAGCACGTTGGGCGAGGCGGCCATGTCGATGGTGGGGGCGAAGCGGCTCAGGCCGGCACGAGTCAGGAACTGCAAACGCGCGGCCGGTCCAAGCTGGAGATCATAGACCCCGGCCACGGTCGTGGCGATCTTCTGCCGGTCTTCAACGGTTAGAAATCGGTCGGCCATTGCTTACCCTCCAAATAGTCCAGCGCTTCTCAACGGTTGGCTGATCAGTTGCGCAGCGCGTAATCGACAAGAACGGACTCGACGACAGCCAGCTCATCCGGCGGCAGCGTCGGGTCCCCGGCTACATAGACCAGCAAGCGTCCCAGGGCGGAGTCCCCTTCTTCAATTTCTCCGTAACGGTTGAGCTGGTCGAGCAAGATGGCGGCCACCGTCAGGGCGCTGCCATTGACATCCACGTCGGTGAACGTGTCGACGCCTGCCAGCGACAGCATTGCCTGGCGGCCGTCAGGCGTCAGGAAGAGCGGCCGCCGGGCGACAATCGGCACCAACGCTTGCAGGTCCGCTGGAGGTACCCGACCACCTGCATCCTCGTCGTCACTCTCGTCCGTGCTGTCGACTACTACTACCACCTCGGCCACGATAATGCCATACCGCTGCAGGACGGCCGCCCACTCAATATCGTCCCGCTCTGCCGGGCCAATCACGGCCAGATCGCTGACGGCATCATGTCGCCAGAGATGGAGGGCCAGGTTCTGGGCCTTCATCTTGCGCGTCCGACCGGGCAGGTTTTCATAATCGACGCCCAGCATCAGTGCCAGCGATTCCAGTCCTTCGCTGTCAAAGCGGTCGTTGAAGATGTCGCGTAGTTCGACCAGCAGGGCGGTGGGCATCTCGGCCATAGCCTGCGCTCCTTGTGCGTCTTGGTGGTGCTGCCCGCAAAGCGACGGGCGACGTTATGATAACATAAAATATGAAGCGCCTTCAATCCGTCGCATGTTAAACGTTTGGCAGGGCTTTGTGATTTTAGGCACAAAGCTTGTTAAACTCGCTGAATGATGAGCACCAGTTCCAGCAACGGCCACGATGCTGCCATCGTCCAGATTAAGGACGTCGTCAAGCGCTTCCCGGTAGGCGACGGGGAAGTGACCGTCTTGAAGGGCGTCTCGCTGGATATCGATGCCGGGGAGTTTGTGGCCATTGTCGGCCCATCCGGCAACGGCAAGTCTACGCTGCTCAATATGATCACCGGCATTGACCATCCCAGCGAAGGGGAAGTGATCGTCACCGGTAAGTCGGTCCACACCATGAGCGAAAACGAGCTGGCTACCTGGCGCGGTCTCCATCTGGGCATCATCTTTCAGTTCTTCCAGCTGCTGCCCGCGCTGAGTCTGGTCAAGAACGTCATGCTGCCAATGGATTTGACCAAAGCCGTGCCGCGCCGCGAACGGCAGGAGCGGGCGATGCACCTGCTCGATCTGGTCGGGCTGGCGGACCAGGCGGCCAAGCTGCCCAGCCAGGTGTCGGGTGGCCAGCAGCAGCGAGCCGCCATTGCCCGCGCGTTGGCCACGGATCCGCCGCTGCTGGTGGCTGACGAGCCGACCGGCAATCTGGACTCGGTGACGTCGGAGGATGTTTTTCAATTGTTCCTCGATCTGGTCAGTCAGGGCAAGACGATGGTGATGGTCACCCACAGTCGGGAACTGGCCAATCGTGCCTCCCGCGTGGTCGAGATTCACGACGGGCTGATCTCCAGCGACCGGCGCGTTGGCTCCTGGCACGAAGCAGACACGGTCAAGCAGCCACAAGCGACCCGGCAGCTGGTTAACTAGGCAGTACGGACAGCGACTATGGGCGTCTTGTGGGACAAAGTCTGGTTCGATCTCTGGCAGCGCAAAGCACGGACGCTGCTGGCCGTACTATCTATCGCGGCGGGTGTCTTTGCTATCGGCACCATCTTCGGCCTGACCGACCAGCTGCTCTCCGGCATGAACCAGGCCCATCAGGCCGTTGCCCCTTCCCATCTCAATCTGATTCTGCGCCAACCGATTGACCGGGCGACGGCCGACGCGCTCAACGATGTCGAAGGTGTTGTGGGCGTGGAGCCGCTCAACATCGCTACTGTGCGCTACAAGACCGATCCGGCCGATCCGTGGGAAGCAGGCACGGTTGTCATGCGCGACGACTACACGGACCAGACCTACGATTGGCTGCTGCTCAATGAGGGCATATGGCCGGAAGAGCGGGCGATTGGTGTCGAGCGGATCACCAGCGACTATTACGGCATTGACATCGGCGATGAAGTAATCTTCGAGTTGGCCGGCACCGACCGCGCCTTTCCGGTGGAAGGCCGCATTCGCCATCCGTTTGTGCCGCCGCCTGACTTTGGGGGTAACGCTTACTTCTTTGCCGGGGAAGAGACGATGGCCCGGCTCGGCTTCCCGCCCGGTCGCTTTGTGCAGCTGCTGGTGCAGGTGGAGCCATACAGCGATGAGTATGCGCGCGACCGCGCCTCGGCCATTAAAGATGAGCTGTCGAAGCAGGGCATCGGCGTGTCGCTCATCCTCTACCAGGAGCCTGATATCCATTGGGGATACGACACGATTTTGGGCATTACCGTCGTACTCCAGATCCTGGCCATCGTTTCGCTGCTGACCAGCGTCATCATTGTCATCAACACCACCACGGCGATCATCACCCAGCAGACCGATCAGATTGGGGTCATCAAGACGCTGGGTGGGACCACCCGCGATGTGGCCATTCTGTATCTGACCGGCGTCCTGATCTTTGGGCTGCTCGCTTTGCTCATTGCCTTGCCTGCGGGCATGCTGACCGCCTTCTTCGGCACGCGCGAGCTGCTGGACCTATTCAACATCGATTACGATACGTTCCGCTTCTCTCCGCGGGCGCTGGTCTGGCAGGTGTTGGCCGCCATTGCCGCACCGCTGCTGGCGGCGCTGTGGCCGGTGCTGCGCGGAGCGGCCATTTCCGTGCGCGAGGCGTTGGCCAGCTACGGCCTGGGCGGCGACTTCGGCACGTCGCGCTTTGACCAAGGTATCGAACATCTTGCCGAGCGCGTCTTGCCGTCTCCCTACACCATCGCCCTGGGCAATATGTTCCGACGCAAAGGGCGGCTGGCACTGACGCAGCTTGTCCTCATTCTGGCGGGCACAGCGTTCCTGATGGTGCTGACGCTCTCATCCTCACTGACCGAAACATTGGACAACGAGCTTGCCCGGCGCGACTATGATATGCGGCTGTTCTTCTTTGAGTTGAACCGCTCTGATCGGGCGGAAGCGCTGATGGAAGCGTACCCCGGCGTCTCGGAGGTCGAAGCGTGGTACTCGGTCAATGCGACTGTACTGCGTCAGGGCGAGACGATGCAGGACACGGGTGGTCTGGGCGCGGAGCTGTTCGCCATGCCCCCCGGCAGCACGATGTACGAACCGCTCATCACCAGCGGCCGCTGGCTGTCGCCGGAGGACACGGGCCGGGTGGCGGTCATCAGCCAGGAAACTGCCGACTTCAACGACATAACCCTGGGCGACGTGATCACGATCAATATGGCCGAGCTGGGGGAGGCTGACTGGGAAGTGATTGGCACGTACAAGGCGATCTCACCCGATGTCTTCGCCACCGACCCGATCTATGCGCCTGCCCCGGCGGTTATCGACGTCACCAAGCAGGCCAATCGCACCAATCAGGTGGTGCTGCGGGCCGAGAACAGCAGTCCGCAGGCGACGGCCGTCTTGCGCCAGAACCTGGAAGATTACATGAAGCGCTATGGGATGGAGGTCAGTCCGTTCTTCAGTCGCACGCGCGCGCAAGACCGGGAGACCGCGTTTAATACGTTCGGCATCGTCTTCCAGATGCTGTTTGGTCTGGCCATTGTGATGGGAGTTGTGGGCGGCATAGGTCTGATGGGATCGCTGTCGATCAGCGTGGTCGAGCGCACGCGAGAGATCGGTGTGCTGCGTTCCATTGGCGGCACGTCTCCAACGATTATGACGATGCTCGTCCTGGAAGGGATGCTGCAAGGACTCATGAGCTGGCTCATCGCCGCGCCCCTGGCGCTTCTCGTGGCCCGCCCGGTGGCCAATCTGCTGGGACAGACCATCTTCGAGACGAATCTCGACTTTGCTTTCAACTATACGGCAGTTGGCATCTGGTTGGTGGTTGTGCTGGCCATCGCTTTCTTCGCTTCCATCATCCCCGCGCACGCCGCGTCACGAATCAGCATTCGCGAAAGCCTCGCCTACGCCTGATGGCCCGTTCAGGGCAGTTCACCCGGAACCAACTTTCCCCATAAAAGCGAAATACTTGTAGCACCGGCCAGGAGGGTGAACCGATGCTACAAGTATTTCTTGGCGACTTCACTTACAAGTTTAGACAACCTACGTGAGTACAGCCTGAATTTAAGCTAAGTAGAACGTTAATGCGGTCTCTGGTTCCCTCGACGCACCAATCTGATAGCGACAATCTCCACTGACTTGCTGCGTCGTTCCCATACCGTACGGGTGGCGGGTGAAACCCGTCGTTTTCGAGAGTTCCTACCGTATGCTATACTTGCGACCACTATCATTGGCGGCTGGCCACACTGCATAATTCGGCCGCGACAGCACATTTATTCATTCATTGAGAAGCTCTTGTCTTCCTCGCGCAGGGACCACTGACCCGGTTGCCCTTGCCCAGGCAGCGAACGCCAGGCACTTTTGGACAGTCTAGCCGCATTACTCGAACGCATTTCGCAGATTCGCGTCGCCGACGCCATTGATATTCTGCTGGTAACAGCCGTTATCTTCGGAGTCTTCTTGCTGATCCGGGGCACACGGGCAGTGCAGGTGCTGCGTGGTCTGTTGCTGCTGGCGGTGACCATCTTCGTGGCAGCTAGCCTGTTCGACCTTCGCGGCTTCTCATGGCTGGTCGACAATATGCTGCCCGTCTTGCTGCTGTCGATTCCGGTTATTTTCCAACCCGAGTTGAGGCGGGCTTTGGAACAGCTGGGGCTGGCGGGCCAATATCTACGCATCTTTCGCAGAGACGACGTCAACCCGGTGGTCATTGCGTTGAAGGACGCCGCCTTGCGCTTGTCCCAACGTCGCCACGGCGCGCTGGTCGTTTTCGAACGCGACACCGGCTTGCAGGAGTACGTTGACACCGGCATCATGCTGGACGCAGAGCCCTCTGCCGAACTGTTTCTGACCATCTTCAACAAGAATACAGAGCTGCACGACGGCGCGGTCATCGTGCGCGGTGATCGGCTGGCGGCCGCCGCCTGCGTGCTGCCGCTTTCAACCAGCAGCTTGTCCGACCGGCAGATGGGTCTGCGCCACCGGGCGGCATTGGGCATCAGCGAGGTCAGCGACGCGGTGGCTGTGGTCATCTCTGAAGAGACCGGCCAGGTATCGATTGCCCACAACGGCCGTATTTTGCGCCGCCAGGATATCGCTCGCCTGGATACCATTCTCGCCGCTCTGATGCAGAAGTCGCTGCCCGGGAACTCGGGAGGGCCATCCGTATGAGAAGGTCATCCAACTCTCTGCTGGAAATTGTTGCCACGCTGTTTGTTGCGTTATCGTTGGCCATTGTCATCTGGTTTAACGCCACCCAGACTGAGGACCCGATCCGTACCCGCTTTGTGGAAGTCCCGATTCAGGTGGTTGGGCTGCCCGCCGGCACCGTGTTAGTCAGCGGTGAGCCGCGCGAGTCGGTGCAGATTCGCCTTGAGGGGCCGGACTCGGTTTTGCGAGAAGTCGTGCCCGATGATTACGTGGCCACCGTGGACCTGAGCCAGGTGCCGCCCGGACAGACCATTCAGGTGCCTATTGATGTGACCGGCGGACACGAGAGCGTGACCATTTCATTTATCACCCCGGAGTCGATCGAAGTGCGGCTGGAGCAGCTTGTCAGCCGGGAAGTGCCCGTCGAACTGGACGTGCGTGGCACGGTCGCTCGCGGCCACACACAGGGCGAGCCACTCATTGACCCGTCCATCATCAACGTCTCCGGTCCCGCCAGCCGTGTCAACGACCTCGACTTTGCGCTGGTGACGCTGTTCCTCAATAACGCCGTGGAGACGACCACGGAAACGGCACAGCCCATCTTTTATGATCGCGGCGGCCGCGTAGCCAGCGTGACGGGTCTGGAACTCGACACCAACACGGTCATGGTCACTATGCCAGTTGAGGAGTCGGCCGGCTTTGCCGAGAAACTGGTTAACGTCATTTGGACTGGAGAGCCGGCGCCCGGCTACCGGCTGATCAGTGTGACAGCCGACCCGCCCAGCGTCCTCGTCGAAGGACGCCCGGCACAGATTACCGCGCTGCCGAGCGTGCGCACGGAGCCAATCGACATCACAGGTCTGACTGAGTCGTTCCAACAAGTGGCGGTGCTCGATCTGCCGACAGGTATCGCCGTCGATCCGGAGCAGGTGGTCACCGTCTACATCGAAGTGGAGCCGATTCTGACGACCGACAGCTTCAACCGCATCCCGCAGCTGCTTGGGATGGCGGAAGGGTTTGAAGGCATCCTGACGCCGGACGAGGTGCGCGTCGTCCTGTTTGGGCCGCTTCCGGTGCTCGACTCGCTGCAGGATGATGACATCCGCGTGACGCTGGATGTGTTTGGCCTGGAACCGGGCCGCTATAGTATGATCCCGGATGTCGATGTGCCTGATCGTGGAATCGAGATCCGTTCAGTTCAGCCGACGGCCGTGACGGTCGTCATTACACCGACGATACCACTTACCAACACGGAAGAGATTACGGGCACGGTCACGCCGGAGAGCCGGCTGCCGTTCCCATTAACGGGCCCGATTGTGGCGAGCGTGTCTGGCGGGACCGGGGCAGCGGGAACAACGCTGTGCCTTCCCAGCCTGACAATGTGGTTGTCCGCTCCGCTCGGCCCGGTCTGCACGCCAAGAAAGGAAATCCAGTGAGCGAAAAAGCGTTAGTTGCCTTTGTCGGTCGCCCCAATGTGGGCAAGTCGACGTTATTCAACCGGATTGTCGGCCGCCGTCTGGCCGTCGTCTCCGACGTGGCCGGGACAACCCGGGACCGCCTCTACAGCGATGCCGAATGGGGCGGCGCGGCCTTCACTGTCGTCGATACCGGCGGCATCGAGATGACGGACGGTCATCATACAACTCCACTCTCGGAAGATTCGGAGCGCTTCATGCCTCTGATCCGCCAGCAAGCGGCGATGGCTGTGCGCGATGCCGATGTGATCGTGCTGGTGACTGATGGACAGGCTGGGCTTACATCGGCCGACCGCGAAGTGGCCAACATCCTGCGCCAGAGTGACAAGCCGGTCATCGTGGCCGCCAACAAGCTGGAATCGAGCAAGCTGTGGGACACGGCGTATGAGTTCTACGAGCTGGGCGTGGGCGAGGTCCTGGCGGTCTCGGCCCTGCACGGCTCTGGCACAGGCGACCTTCTGGACGCTATTGTTGAGGCCATTCCCCATACCGATCCGGACGATGACGTCGAAGATGAATCAGTGCGCATTGCCATTCTGGGACGGCCGAATGTGGGTAAGTCCACATTGCTCAACAAGCTGACCGGCGAGGAGCGCGTCATTGTCAGTCCGATTGCGGGTACGACGCGCGATGCCATCGACACGAAACTCCGCTGGCATGGCCAGGAGTTTACGCTCATTGACACCGCCGGTATCCGGCGACGGGGCAAGATCGATGTCGGTGTCGAGAAGTACAGCGTGCTGCGAGCGATCAAGGCGCTGCGACGGGCCGATGTGGCGCTGCTGCTCATCGACGCCGAAGAAGGTGTCACCGCGCAGGACAGCCACATCGCCGGGATGCTGATCGAGGAGTCGGCCGGCGTCATTGTTCTTGTCAACAAGTGGGACAAGGTCGACAAGGACGCCTACACGATGGCTGCGTACCAGGCGAAGGTGAGGGACGACCTGAACTTCATGCCCTATGTGCCAGTGCTGTTCATCTCGGCCGAGTCGGGCCAGCGCGTAAACAAGATTCTGCCCACTGTGCTGGAAGTGCAGGAATCGCGCCATCGTCGCATCTCGACGGCCGATATCAACCGGCTGATGCGTGAGTCGCTGCTGGCCCACCCGCCCACCAGCAAAAGCAGCCGGACGCTCAAGTTCTACTTCGCCACGCAAGTGGCTGTGGCTCCGCCGACGTTCGTCTTTTTCGTCAACTACCCGGACCGGCTGCACTTTGGATATGAGCGCTATCTGGAGAACCGGCTCCGGGAGGCGTTCGACTTTACCGGCACGCCGGTGCGCCTTATCTTCCGTGGTCGCGGCGACGCTCGCATGGGCGCGCCGGACTAGCCGGGCGTCCCGTTCGTCTCGTTGACCAGCTCGCGCAGGACGGCCGCCATCTGGCGGCCGATGGCGACGGTGCTGTTGCCCGCCAGATACCGCTCGTAGCCGGCGCGGGCCATCGCTTCACGCTCCTCCGGATGCTCTTTCAGGTAGAGAATCGCCTCCGCCAGAGCGGTTCCATCCTCGCGCGGGATAAGATAGATCTCCTCGCGATCGGTCAGGAACTCCCGCACTGTGGCGGCGTCGCCGGAGATGACCGGGCGGCCCATTGCCAGCCCTTCCCACACCTTGTTCTGGACGGTGAACAGCGACTGCCGGGTTGTGCCAAAGACGCCCAGGCAGATGTGGGCGGCGGCGATGCCGTCGAGCAGGACCTCCTCATCGACGAAGCCGTGGAAGATGACGTTGCGCAGGCCAAGCGTGCGGGCGGCCTCTTCGATGCGCGGCTGCTCCGGCCCCGTGCCGTAGAAGTGGAACTCGATGGCCGTCTGGTCTTGCAACAAGGCGGCCGCCTGTATGATGCTCTCCACGCCGTGCGACGGCAGGAAGCCGCCATGATAGGTCAGCCGGAAGCGATCGGCGGGGGGCTGGACGGATCGGGGATGGTAGACCGCTTCATCTGCCCCATGTGGTACGCGCCGGAAGCGGTTGGCGGGCAGGTCGTACTTATCGGCAATGTACGTCTGGTATTCGAGATTCTCGGCAATCAGACGGTCGGGCTGGCGGAGGCCGTGCTCCTCCAGTTCAAACAGGAGCCGGGCGGTGGTGGCGTGGTTGGCGGTCAGCCCCCGTTCCTCGGCCACCAGATGGAGTGACATGAGGATGTCGAGCGCCACTGGACGGCGGCGTCGCCCGGCCAGCACCCGGGCCAGATAGGCGTCGAACTGGCCGGGGTAGCCAATGAGCATCACATCGTAGTCTGGGGTCTGGCTGTGGCGGCGGATGAGGCGGCCGTAGACGGCCGCCACCCGGCCCCAGAAGCGAGGCCGCAGCCAGCCACCGCTGGCCTGTTCCACCCGGTCGCCGATGCCCTGCCACAGCGTCTCATGACAGATATAGACCTCCACATCGGGTTGAGCCTGCAGCCCTTTGAGGACAATCTGATTGCGCGTGTAACCGGCGCGGTAAGTGCCGAAGTAGCAGACACGGAGCGGTCGTTCGGCGAGAGGTGTGGACATGCGGACGATTATAACAGGGTTGCGATAGCACATTCCGGGGGAGGCGGCCGCCTACCACTCGGTCAGCTTCCAGATTTCCGGCTGCCAGTCGCCCGACTCCAGGCCGATTTCGGCGTAAATGGCGACCGCCTGCTTCAGGCTGGCCATCGCTTCCTCTTCACGGCCTGCGGCGTGGAGCAGGTCTGCGCGGTGGTTGTAGAGCGCGGCTTCGTGGTGGCGGTCGCCCTGCCGCGTGCAGAGCGCGAGGGCTTGCTCCAAGAGATCGAGAGCAGACGCATCGTCGCCGAGCAGACCTTGTAAACGCGCCAGATTGTTGAGCGCCGCTACTCGTGCCGCCAACGTGGCCGACTGGCCCGCCAGCGCCAGGCTGCGCTCCAGATGATCGCGCGCTGCTTCCAGCTCGCCCCGCTGTCGGGCCAGCAGGCCCAGCGTGTTATGAACCTGGGCCGCCGCCGCCTCATCATCAGAGGCCAGCACCAGCGCTTCTTCGGCAAACGCGGTGGCTCCCGCCGGGTCGCCCAGCCGGTAGGCGACGCGGCTGCGATCGACGAGGATGAGGGCCAGCGTCGCTGGCGGCGCCGAGTCGTCGAGCGCAGCGACGGCCGCCCGGTAATGGCTGTCGGCCAGTTCCCAATCCCCACGCCGTTCATAGACCTGGCCGATCTTGTGCTCCAAAGCGGACAACTCTGCCCGGGGAGCGACAGCGGCGGCGGACTCATAGGCCCGCAGCGCCGCGCTGTACGCCCCCAGAAGCAGGTGCATGTCGCCGCTGGCTGTTTGCAGCCTGGAGACGTCAGGGTTGCCCATCGCCAGCGCCGTCTCGTACTGTTCCAGCGCTTCGTGATTGGCATACAGCGAGCGGGCAAAGTCCCCCGCAATTTCATAGTAAGTGGCGGCCGTCTCTTCATGCCCTGCCAGCCGGAAATGGCCTGCGATCTGGCTTGCCCGCTCTGCTCTCTGCGCCGCGCGGGTCTGGGCGACCAGGGCTTCAGCCACGCGCCGGTGCAGCAATCGCCGCCGCGCCAGGGTCACGCTCTCGTAAACGAGAGAGCGCAGCTGCTGGTGACTGAAGTCATACTCAATTTGTCCGGCCGGGTCGTTGCCGGGTACTTCGCGCACCAATCCCTGGGCCAGCAACTGCTCCAGACCACCCACTGCTTCTTCTTCGCTGCGGCCGCTCGCCGCCTGCAGAATGTCATAGTCGAACGATCGGCCGATGATCGCCGCCGTCTGCAGGATTTGCTCGTCCTGGCTGTCGATGTCGGCCAGCCGCCCCAGCAGCAGGTCGCGCACCGACTGGGGCATGGTCCAGTCATCCGGCTGCCGGGCCAGCCGCCGCCAATACTCAACTACGAAGTAGGGCAACCCTTCGGTTTCGCGAAAGAGTCGCTCACCTGTCTCGCCCGACGGCGTGCCGTCCGGCAGGGAGAGCGATACCAGCTCAGCCACATCGTCCGCGGCCCAGCGCTGCAGGGTGATGAGGCGACCTGTCTGGCTGCGCTGCGCTTCGGCCAGAAGGCGGGGCAGCGGATGGTCCAGACCGGAGGCTACTTCAGGCCACGTAATGAGCAGCAGCACCGGCAGCTCGGTCAGCCGCCGCGCCAGGTAGGCCAGCAGGTCGAGTGAGGCGTCATCGGCCCAGTGAGCGTCGTCGATGAGAAGCGCCCCCGGTCGATCACCGGCCAACAGGTGGCAGAGCACTTCGCTGACGGCCGCGAAGAAGCGTGTTTGGGCTGCGGGTCCTTGTGCTTCGACTGGCGGCAGCGCCACTGTGATGTAGTCGGCAAACTCCGGCACGAGCCGGGCCACTTCCACCAACCAGTGCTGCGGTGTGCTGCTGATGCGGGCCACTGCCTCGGGCTGGCGCAAGAGGCCGCGCAGGGCGCTGGCAAAGGGCGCGTAGGCCAGGCTGGACTCTCCTTCGTAACAGGCGGACAGAGCCACGCGTGCCCCGTCCTGGCGCAGCATCGTCATGAACCCTTCCGCCAGATAGGATTTGCCGATACCTCCCTCACCGACGATGGCTGCTATACGACCGGCGTCGCCGACCTGGTCATACGCCGTTTGCAGCGCATCGATGGCCGCCTGGCGACCAATTAGCGGTAGTCTGTCGGGGAAAGCGCCGCGGCCTTCGGGCAAGGATGCGGCCGCTGCCGCTGGGCGCAGCGGCGTGGCCGGGGCCAGGCGTCCTACCTTGCCCTCCTGGATCGCTTCGTAGAGGGCGGTTGTCTCCGGTAGTGGGTCGACTCCCAACTCTTCCGAGAGGACGCGTACGCTTTCGCGGTATTGGCGCAAGGCGGCTTCACGTGAGCCGTCCCAGGCGTAGAGCTGCATCAACCAGCGGTGGGCCTCCTCGCGCAGGGGATCGGCCGTTACCCAGCGGTGGGCGTATTCGATCGCCTGAGCGTAGTCGCCGGCTGCGGCCGCGTCCTTGACCAGCGCCTGCAGCGCCACCAGATAGAGGCGGCGCAGTCGCTCAGCCTGCACAAGCTGCCAATCGTCGAACTCCACGCTGTCGCGCAGGGAGAAGCCGGTCAGAAAGTCGCCGTCATAGCTTTCGACGGCGGACACCAGGGCTGGCCCGCACGTGTCACAGAGCGAATGGTCCTTATGGGCGTGCCGTTCCAGTGCGGCGACCGCGTTCTCCAGCTCGCTGACATCGCTCCAGATGCCGGATTCCATTTCCAGACTCATCCCGTCCCGTGTGATATAGAGGTGCTCGTCACCGATGGCACGCTTGAGAGCCGAGAGTGTGCGGCGGAGGGCGGCCCGGCTGCGCCCGGCGTCCATCTCCGGCCAGAGCAGCAGGCCAAGCTCGTCACGGGTGTGGTAGGCGCCGGTCAGCGCCAGGTAGGCAAGGAGGGCGACCGCCTTGCGGGTGTCGGTGGTCACCGGGCGGCCGTCGCGCTCGATGCGCGGCGCACCCAGAAACTGGAGCGTGAGACGGTTGGTGGCGTTCATGGAGCAGGTCGCAGTGCGCTCGACCAGCGTGGCTGCGATGGCCCCATTATAGCGACAACTGGTACGAATTTCACAACCGGACCGGTTTCGTAACGTTTTCGAGACGGTCGGGCTGTATGCTTGGAGTAGATTGATTGGGGGTGATATGATGGACAGACAACCAAGTTATGTAGCAGGATATAAATCAGTTGGCGACGTGGCCGTGGACGGACTGTTGGCCGGGCTGTTGGCCGGGCTGGTCATGGGCGCGTTTCTCGTGGTGGTGGAGATGTTGGCCGGTGAGAGCTTTGCCCAGGCGCTGGCTCGCTTCGATCCGGGCGGCGGCCAGTCGGCCGTCTCCGGGACGCTCTTCCATCTGGCGGTGTCGGCGCTCTACGGCGTGGTAGGTGCGCTGCTTTTCCGGGTTGTGCAGCGACGGCGGCCGTCGTGGGCGAGTTGGGGCTGGCTGATGGGCGGACTGTATGGCCTGGCGCTGTGGGTCGTAGCCCGGCTCGTTCTGGTGCCGGGTGTGTACAATACGGCCGATGTTATCTCGCCGCTGCTCTTTTCTCTGGCCCATCTGCTGTTTGGCCTGGTGCTGGGTTTGCTGTTGAGCCGGCTGGAGCGGAGTGCCGGCGTCTGATCATTTGAAAGCGGCCAATGGCGACACAGCCAGACTCTGCTGCACGGATATCGTACGAGCATGACATTACAAAGTAAGCAGACAAACGAAGGTGGTTGGCGCACCAACCGCGCGGCCGTTCTGACGGTGACGTTCGTGCTCCTCCTGCTTGGGCTGAGCACGGTCCAGCTGGTCTATCGCTACTTCCTGCCGACAGACGGCTGGTTTGTGGGTGAGGCGGAGATCGACTCGACCCAACTGGAGTACTACGTTGATATCGTCGGCGCGCCATCTGGCCTGGCAGAGCTCGACGTTCTGTTTGCGCTGGAAGGACGCGATCTGGAATCGTATCCGCCAGGACAAACGCCCGCATTCTGGCGCGAAGGCGCCACGCTGACCTACGGTGTCGTCAGAGATGGACAGCCGCTTGATGTGACGGTGACGCTGACCAACTGGACGCTTGCGGCGCTCCTACGCATCCAGACGCTGCTTCTCACAAACCTGTTCGCCACGCTGGGAATGCTGGTGCTGCTCGGCGTCAGCTTCCTGGCGTTCTTCCGCCAATACAACGACCCGGCCGCGCGGGCGCTGCTGATCTTTGTGGCCGCGTTCAGCGCCAATACGATCAGCGGCTTTCTGCCCGTTGATCTGTCGGTCATCCTCAACCCGTTTGCCTATGTGATGAGCAGCTTCTTCAGCTTCATCATCTTCGGCGCTCTGCTGGCCCCGGCGCTGCTGTCCTTTACTCTGGTCTTCCCCCATCCCAACCCGGCCGTTCTGCGCCGTCCGTGGCTGGCCTACGCTCCGTTCTTGCTCGGGGCGATTATTCTGATCGTCATTGTTACAACCGGATTCGCTGAAATCGGCTGGTACGGCACCATGCTGATGTTTATGGCGTCTATCATCAGTCTGGCCTACAACGCCGTGACCCAGCGCGACGCGGTCAGCCGGGCGCAGTTGTTGTGGGGGTTTGGCGGGTTCATTCTCGGCATCAGCCTCTTGCTGCTCAACTTCCCGCCCGCATTTAACTGGGTGCCCGACTCCTGGGGCTATCCGATGTCGGTTGTGGCCAGTCTGGGGATTCCGGTCATCGGCCTGGGGCTGGCGATGGCGGTGATGCGCTATCGCCTGTTCGATATTGACGTCATCATCCGCCGCACGACGTCCTACGCCATTCTGACCGTGCTGCTGGCGCTGGTCTACTTTGGCAGCGTCGTCGTCTTGCAGAGACTGTTCACGACCCTTACCGGCCAGTCATCGACCATCGCCATCGTGCTCTCCACGCTGCTCATCGCCGCCCTCTTTCTCCCCTTGCGCCGCCGCGTGCAGGGCAGCATCGACCGCCGCTTCTTCCGCAGCAAGTACGACGCGCAGAAGACGCTGGAAGCGTTCGCTGCCACCGTGCGCGATGAGACGGATCTTGACGCGCTGACGGCCGAACTGGTGCGAGTGATAGAGGAGACGATGCAGCCTGAGCATGTCAGTGTGTGGCTGGCACCGGACAGCGCGGGCGAGGCTGACGTGGCGACTATTAGAGAAGGGGAGGCTTTGCACCGCTCATGAAAGAGTTGGTCTTACCCCCTGGTAGCAGCACCGGTTTACGTGTTGCCCGAGTCCTCGCCTTAGTCATCATCGGTATTTTCCTGCTGGCATGGCTGATTGGAGCGTTGCTCTGGTGGAGAGGAATGTTCAATGACCTAGACACTATTTTGAGCGCTGCCTTTTTTGATAGCTGGGAATCCAGCGATATTCGCGCGGCCGCTGTCGGTTTGAGTGCATCGCCTATTGTCTTCCCGATCCTCTGGTTCGTCCTGGAGACCGTCCTGCTGTTTGGCTTCGGCACCATGTCGCTGGTGCTGTATCTACGCAAGCCCGATTGGTTTGGGACGTATCTGGCAGTCGTTTTCATGATCGTGGCCACGTCGATAACCGGCCCCGTCATTACGCGGATTGATGCCATGATTCCGGGTTTCCATGCGGTCTACCAGGTTGTTCTTGAAGAAGGCTCGGTCTTCGGCCTGGTCACACTTCTATTTCTGTTTCCTGACGGTCGCTTTGTGCCACGGTGGATGAAGTGGGTGGTGCCTATTGCATTCGCAGTCTATATCACGGTTGCAACGGTCCAGTTACTTGTCGGGGCTGAGAACCGGGCAGACACTGCAATTCTCGAGATTGCACCTATGTTACTCATGGTTGGTGCTGGTCTGGCTAGCCAGCTGTATCGCTTTGCCTACAAGTCCGGTCCGATGGAGAGAAAGCAGACCAAGTATGTGTTGCTGTCGTTTATGGCGTTCATTGCGGTTGTCATAGCTAGTGTCTTGCTATTTCCGAACGCCATAACACAAGCAGCACCGCCAACGCCTTTGGATCTGGTCGGGTTCCTGGTTCAACTCTATGCAGCGTCTGCCGCCATCCTGGGCGTGATCGCAGCCATCACGCTGGGTGTCTTGTGGTACAGGCTTTGGGAAATTGACGTGCTGATCCGGCGGACCACGTCCTACGCCATAGTCACCGGGTTGCTGGTGCTGGTCTATTTCGGGAGTGTGGTCTTTCTGCAACGGTTCTTCACGGCCGTCACAGGGCAAACCTCCACAATTGCCATTGTGCTGTCAACATTGCTCATCGCCGCGCTCTTCCTGCCGCTGCGCCAGCGGGTGCAGAACGCCATCGACCGGCGCTTCTTCCGCAGCAAGTACGACGCGCAGCAGACGCTGGAAGCGTTCGCCGCGACGGTGCGCGACGAGACGGACCTGGATGCGCTGACGGCCGAACTGGTGCGGGTCATTGAGGAGACGATGCAGCCCGAACATGTCAGCGTCTGGCTGGCGCCGGATGTGGTCCAGCGAGCAGCTACCGGCTACGAGGCAGCGGAGGAGAAGCTGTCGTGAGAGAGTTGATCTTTCCGCCAGGCAGCAGCACGCCCTTGCGCGTTGCTCGCGTCGTGGCGCTGCTCATCATTGGCGGCTTTCTACTGGCGTGGCTGGTGGGGGCGGTCTTGTGGACAAGGGGTATGTTTGTTGACCTGGATACAGTTCTGGAGGCCGCCTACTTTGATGGTTGGCCGGCGGAAACGATACGAGCAGCCGCCCTTGAACTGGGCGTGTCGCCGGGCCTCTTCGCCTTTGCCCAACTGATACGGGAAGCCATGGCCGTGGCCGGATTCGGCACCATGTCATTGCTGCTCTACTTCCGCAAGCCAGACTGGTTTGGCACGTATCTCGCTGTGGCCTTAATGTTCGTTGGAACGTCCATCTCCGGTCCTGTCATCAGCCAGGTTGACGATATTGTTCCCGGATTCCAGACACTCTACACGGGCGTGCTGGAGGTTGGTTCGTTCCTGGCCCTGGCTACACTTCCCTACCTCTTCCCAGACGGCCGATTTGTGCCCCGATGGATGAAGTGGGTGCTGCTGGTCGCGCTGATTGTTGTCGCTTCCTACTTTATGGGTCTGAATCCGCTGCGGGCGACAGGTGAAGCTGATGAAAATGTGTTTGTCGCGGCGTCGATGGTGGCCCTGATCATTGTTCCCGGTCTGCTCAGCCAGGGGTATCGCTACATACGCGTTTCCGGTACGGTAGAGCGACAACAGGCCAAGGGAGTGATTGCCTCATTCGCACTGTTTGTGCTGGTTGTGGTCGGCGGTACGCTGCTGGCCCCCAACACCATGTCCCGCGCTGCCCCGCCAACACCTTATGATCTCGTGCTCGGGGAGATCGCCAGCTTCGCGGCAACGCTGGCCATACTGGGCGTCATTGCATCTATCACCTTCGCCATCCTGCGCTATCAGTTGTGGGAGATCGATGTCGTCATCCGGCGTACGACCTCCTACGCTATCGTGACTGGTTTGCTGGTGTTGGTTTACTTCGGGAGCGTCGTCGTCTTACAAAGGATATTCACCGCTGTTACCGGTCAGACGACCTCCATCGCTATCGTTCTTTCCACGCTACTCATCGCCGCGCTCTTCCTGCCGCTGCGCCAGCGGGTGCAAACGACGATCGATCGACGCTTTTTCCGTCAGAAGTACGACGCCGAAAAGACGCTGGAAGCGTTCGCGGCGACGGTGCGCGACGAGACGGATCTGGATGCGCTGACGGCCGAACTGGTGAGGATCATCGAGGAGACGATGCAGCCGGAGCACATCAGTGTCTGGCTGAGACCCGCCGAAGATATACCGGGCGGCAGTGCTGCCCCAATACATGCAGATGAGGTACGATAAAAAGCATGAAGGTTCTGGAGGCTACCAAAACAAGAAACGCTTTGTGGTTTTTCCTTGTATGGACAATGATCGCCGGTGCGGTTGGGTTCGTACTCTTTCTACTCAACAGGTCGACGCTGGTTCCGCCATCGTGGGGAGCCGCGGGCGGACCTCGCGACGGTCTTGGCGCGCTCCTTAATGCCGTCAGTCAGTCATTTATCCTGCCCATTGTGGCCGTTACATTCGGGATCCTCATTCTGGGAAAGCAGCCAGGACAGCGCATCGGTCGCTTGCTTGTCTTTATTGGTTTATATGCAGCAACCATGGCCGCTATTACCGAGTGGGCAGTGTACGGCTATTACACTTCACCGGAGCCCGTGCCAGGTACAGACCTTGCCGCCTGGATTACGAACTGGGCGTGGATCGTTCTGATGACGGCCGCCATTCTAACTCTGGCCCTCTTTCCGAGCGGAGACTTTCTATCTTCTTCCTGGCGACGTGCAATCATCGTTTCACTGTCGCTGTTCCTCGTGCCTGGGCTGCTGGCTACAGCGGGCGAATCCCCAATGAGTTCAGCGTTTCAGATCCCCAATCCTTACTTCAGGTTGGGAGCGTCGTTGTATGACGCACTCTTCTTGCTGATCATTGCTTTCTTGCTTGGTTCGGCCGCCCTGGCGCTCATTCAACTGGTGGCTCGCTACCGGCGCAGCAGTGGGATCGAACGCAATCAACTCAAGTGGCTGGTGGCTGGGGTTGCCCTGGGTGTGTTCATGATCTTCAGCGGCACACTCATGGCAGCCGACCTGCTGTTTGATGCTGGCGAACAGGACTGGGTGACCGAGCTGGGTGCATTTGCGGTCAACGCATCCATTCTCGCCCCTCTCCTTGGCGTAGGGATCGCCATGGTACGACACCAACTGTATGACATTGACTTCATCATTCGTCGTACGACCTCCTACGCGATTGTGACGGCGGTCTTGGCGCTCATCTACTTTGGTAGCGTGGTCGTATTGCAGAGCGTCTTCAGCAGTCTGACCGGGCAGGACTCGACGATTGCTATTGTGCTGTCAACCCTATTGATCGCTGCGCTCTTCCTGCCGCTACGCCAGCGGGTCCAGACGACGATCGACCGCCGCTTTTTCCGCCAGAAGTATGATGCACAGAAGACGCTTGAGGATTTTGCCGCCACCGTGCGGGACGAGACCGACCTGGACGCGCTGACGGCCGAACTGGTGCGGGTCATCGAGGAGACGATGCAGCCGGAGCATGTTACAGTCTGGCTGGCACCGGAAAGTGGCAACGGCCTTGATTTGCCGCACTCGCCATCTACGGAGGCAAGTACCGACTGATGAACGATCTTGTTTTTCCCGCAAACAGCAGTGGGGTCTTTCGGGTGGCGAGAATCGGCGCGCTGCTGCTGATCGGTGCGCTGCTGCTGGCCTGGTTGATCGGCGCTTTCCTGTGGTGGCAGGGGATGCTCACCGATCTCGACCGCATCTTGAGCGCCACCTTCTTCGATGGCTGGCAGGCAGCCGACATTCGTTCCGCGTCGGCCGAAGCGGGCCTGCCGCCGGTCGTCTTCCCCATTTACTGGTTCTTTCTGGAACTCGTCACCCTCGCCGGATTCGGCGCGATGTCGCTGCTGCTTTACATGCGCAAGCCGGACTGGTTTGGGACGTACCTGGCGGTCGCGTTCATGTTTGTGGGTACGTCCATTACCGGGCCGGTCATCAGCCAGATTGACGTGCTGCTCCCTGGATTTCAGAGTGTCTATACGGCGGTGTTGGAATCAGCATCGGTGATGGTGCTGGTCAGTATCCTCGTCCTATTTCCAGATGGACGGTTTGTGCCCGCGTGGACGAAGTGGGTCTTCCCCCTGCTTCTGACTCTGGTCATTGCTGGTGAAGCGCTTCAGTTCATCAACACCGGCGTCCGCGGCTTTTCAGATGTGGCCCTCCTGGAAATTGCGCCTTTGTTTGTGATCATTGTGCTTGGCCTGGCCAGCCAGATCTATCGCTATATCGTGGTGTCCGGGCCTCGCGAGCGTCAACAGACCAGGGGTGTCATCTATTCATTCCTTGCTTTCATCCTGGTGATGGCGGCGACTTCGCTAATCGCTCCCAACGCTATGACCCATGCCGCGCCGCCTGCTTCATTTGATTTGGTGGCCACGATGGTCACATACAGTCTGGCCGCGGCAGCCATTCTGGGTGTTATCGCCTCCATCACCCTGGGCGTGCTGCGCTACCAACTGTGGGACATCGATGTGCTCATTCGGCGGACGACATCGTACGCCATCGTGACTGGCTTGCTGGTACTGGTCTACTTTGGCAGCGTGGTCGTCTTGCAACGCATCTTCACGGCTGTCACTGGGCAGACCTCAACCATTGCCATCGTCCTGTCCACGCTGCTCATTGCCGCCCTCTTCATGCCCGTGCGACGCCGTGTGCAAGATGGTATCGACCGGCGCTTCTTCCGCAGCAAGTACGACGCCGAGAAGACGCTGGAGGCGTTCGCCGCGACGGTGCGGGACGAGACAGACCTGGACGCCCTGACGGCCGAATTGGTGCGGGTGATTGAGGAGACGATGCAGCCGGAACACGTGTCGATTTGGCTCGCTCCGGAAGCGGCAGCGGGCGAGGGGGAAATAGCCAAAATATGAGAGAGACGATCGCGCCGCCCGACGCTACGAACCGGCGAACGCTGTACCGGTTGGCGCTGGTCGGCTGGGTTGCCATAGCGCTGGTATTCATTGCTCTGTTCTGGATAGATGTCGTTTGGGACTATTTCGAGCTGAGCGTTCCCTGCGTGGGGGTGCCGGGGGTCTTCAACGACTGCAACTTTGCCGCATTGACCCCGGCTGAGGTGTCTGTCTGGACCTCGTGGGGATTGCCGCTGCAGACGTATGCCGCCATTATGCTGAGCGGCGCGGCTTTCACATTTCTGGTGTATACGGCGCTGGCTGGTCTGCTGCTGTGGCAGCAGTGGCAGAGTTGGGTGGGTTTGACGGTCTCGCTTGCTCTGATTGTGATTCCCTACACCATGTTTGCTGGCTCGCGCAGTTTTGGGGAGATCCACCCGAGTTTGATTTGGCCGGCCGTCATTGCCTCATTTCTGGGCAACGGGATCATGCTCCTGTTTCTGTACCTCGTGCCAAACGGTCGATTCTCGCCGCGCTGGGCGTTTATCCCGATGATTGCCACGTTTCTCCTGATATCCTTCGGCCTGCCGTTCCAGCTTGCCGATCGAGTTGTCCCTACTGGCCCTATCGCTACGTTCTTTAATGTCGCCACAGTGACCCTGGTACTGTTTGGCGGAAGCCTGCAAATCTATCGCTACCTGCGAGATGCCAATGCCCTGGAGCGACAGCAAACCAAGTGGATCATCTTTGGCGTCGTGATGTTAGTCTCAGCCATCATTTCCTGGGTGCTTATTTTTGGCCGGGCGCTGCCGATTCCGGACGGGGCCCCCCGCATCATCGCCAACTTGGCGGGGATGGCCTACTCTGACTATTTCGCCCTGCCATTCCTGCCCGTCGCCATTACCATCGCCATCCTGCGCTATCGTCTGTGGGATATCGATGTTGTTGTCCGCCGTACGACTTCCTACGCCATCGTCACAGCGTTGCTGGCACTGGTCTATTTTGGCAGCGTGGTTGTGCTCCAGCGTGTCTTTACGACCGTCACCGGACAGACGTCGCCTTTGGCAATCGTTCTATCCACGCTGCTGATTGCCGCCCTCTTCTTGCCCGTGCGACGACGCGTGCAGGCGGTATCGACCGCCGCTTCTTCCGCAGTAAGTACGACGCGCAGCAGACGCTGGAAGCGTTCGCCGCGACAGTGCGGGACGAGACCGACCTCGAAGTGCTGACGGCCGAACTGGTGCGGGTCATCGAGGAAACGATGCAGCCGGAGTCGGTGACAGTCTGGCTGGCTCCGTCAGAGTCGTTTGAAAGTCGACCGGCTGCCTGACGCGCCGGCTGGATGATCGGTAGGTAACGGTTAGCAGACGATGCTGTAAAGCAGTTAACATTATGATTGGCTCAAACCACGTCACTCCGTAACGAACAGCGTACGATCGGCCGCTATGGTGGACAGTGAAGCGTGCAGGAAATTGGTCAGCACGCAGCACGTAAGCAAGGAGATGTTCATCATGCGGAAGCGACAAGTAACAATTGGACTGGTGTGGAGCGTTGTTATGGTTTTGGCGCTGGCGGCCTGTGGCGGCGCGTTAGATGGGTTGACTGGTTCGGGCGCGGTGGAAACGGGGGCTGAAGAGGTGCCACAAGCCGAGACCCCGGCGGACGGCATTCCGGTGGTGAGGGTGGAGATGACCGATACAGGTCTGAACCTGCCCAGCACCGTGCCCTCCGGCATCGTAGCCTTTGAGCACGTAGACGGCGCGTCCGTCTTGCCAGCTCGTCTTAACGAAGGCGTGACGATGGAGCAGTTTGAGGAAGGTTTGATGGTTGACGACGGAATGGGCGCGATTCCGTTGGTGACATTGATGGGTAATGCGCACAACACCGCGGACAATCGGGTTATCTATGATCTGCCTGCTGGCGACTATGTTGGCCTCCAGTTTTCTGAGGAAGACGGCCCGCCGGCAATGGCCACGTTTACGACCGGGGAAGCAAGCAGTGCCTCGGCGCCGGAAGCGGATGTGGCGGTCGAATTGGTTGACTTCGCCATCGTCATGCCGTCCGAGATTCAGGCCGGGCCGCAGCTGTGGCAGATCGCCAACAACGGCGAGCAGTGGCACGAAATGGCCGTCGTCAAGATGAACGACGGCGCGACGATAGATGATGTCATGGCCATGATGATGAGCGAGGGTGAACCTGAAGGCCCGCCGCCTTTTGAGGACGTCGCCTTTTGGGAACCGAGCAGCAACGGCCAGACGGCGTGGGTAACGTGGGATCTGGAACCGGGTGAGTACACGATTCTGTGCTTCTTGCCCGACCTGCTGGGGGACTTCTCCCCCCACATCGCCCATGGCATGGTGGCCCAGTTCACCGTGACGCCCTGACATAAGATATCTGACGGACAACCGCCTCGGGAGGGGCAGGCCGCCGCACAAGCGCCGTGCGGCGGCCGTCCGTCTCGCGGGCGAACCGGCGGCAGGCAAAACGACAGGTTGTGTATAATGCTCAAACCTGCGTCCAACTCGCCTCTCCCACAGAGGAACGGGGCCGGATTGGCGAGGATCTGGGCCGAATTGGGAAGCTTGCTGACTATCCGGCGAGTTTCGTAACGTTTTCGAGACGGTAGGACAGTATGATGAGGGCACTATGACAGCGACTGATGCATCCTGGACTGATGACGGCGACGCCGAGGCCAACCTGGCCTCCGGCGGCCATGCGCCATCACCCCCCCTGCAACCAACGACGCCAGCCGCGGCTTCGGTCGTGCCGCTGGACATTCCCCCGGACGATCCACTCATGGAGTACATGCAGAATGTGTCCGGCGTGGTCGATGTCGAGCGCCTCTCATTTGACTCGCCCGGTGTTCAATCATTGCGCGGCGCAGGGATGCGCCTCGTTTTGCCGTTGGTGAGCCAGGGCAAGCTGGTGGGCATGATCAATCTCGGCCCGCGGCTGAGCGAGCAGGATTACTCGTCCGACGACCGCCGTCTGTTGGGCAATCTGTCGACGCAGGCCGCGCCTGCGGTGCGGGTGGCCCAGCTCATCCGGCAGCAGCAGCAGGAAGCGCTGGAGCGACAGCGGATTGAGCAAGAACTGCGCGTTGCCCGGCTTATCCAGCAGCTTCTGCTGCCAAAGACATTGCCCGACATCGACGGCTGGGATGTGGCTGCGTACTATCAGCCCGCCCGGGCGGTCGGCGGCGATTTCTACGACTTCTACCAGTTTCCCGACGGCCGCATGGGGTTCGTCATTGGCGACGTGACCGACAAGGGCGTGCCGGCGGCGCTGGTCATGGCCACCACGCGAACGCTGCTTCGCTCCGCTGCGGAGCAGTACGTGTCACCGGGCCACATCCTGGAACGAACCAACGACCTGCTGCACGAAGATATCCCGCCCAAGATGTTCGTCACCTGCTTCTACGCGGTGCTGGACCCGGAGAGCGGGCATATGGTCTACGCCAACGCGGGGCATGACGTGCCCTATGTCTGGACGGACAGTGGCGTGGCGGAGCTGCGGGCGCGGGGCATGCCGCTCGGCCTGCTGCCCGGCATGAAGTATGAGGAGAAGCGCACCACGCTCTCCCCGGGCGAATGCGTGCTGCTCTACAGCGACGGCCTGGCCGAAGCCCACAACCCGCAGCGCGATATGTTCGGCTTCCCGCGCATCCAGGAGCTGGTCGGCGACGCCAACGACCGCGCTGAACTGATACCCTACCTGCTCAATGAACTGAACCAGTTCACCGGACCGGGTTGGGAGCAGGAAGATGACGTAACGATGGTCCTGCTGCGCGCCGTTCGCGAACCTGCGGCCGACGTGGGTCACAATGGGAGCGAAGAAACGCTGGCCCGTTTCGAGCTGCCCAGCGAACCTGGTAACGAGCGGCAGGCCATGAAGCAGGTGGCCGATGCGGTCGCGGGGCTGGGCTTGCCGCCGGAAAAGCTGGAGCGGCTGAAGACGGCCGTGGCCGAAGCCACCATGAACGCCATGGAGCACGGTAACCGGTTTGAGGCCGACGAGCCGGTCAGATTGTCTGTGTCGAGTAACGGGAGCGACCTGACCGTTCGAATCACGGATCGGGGACACGGCCAGCCGATTCCGGAAGCGGAGCTGCCGGACCTGACGGCCAAGCTGGCGGGCGAGCAGTCGCCACGCGGCTGGGGGCTGTTCCTCATCCAGAATATGGTCGATGAAATGCACATTGATGTGGACGAGCACCACCATACAGTTAGCCTGGTGGTCCATCTGACGGAAGGAGACGGACGTGGACAAGCCCACTAATTTACTCGTAGCATCCGTGCGCCGCACTGATGATCTGATCATCATTGACATGACCGGCGACATTGACAGCTTTGCTGACGAGGCGCTGGAAAGCGCCTATGACGTCGCGGAGGCCGCCGGTGACGGGGCCATCTTGCTGAACTTCGCTAATGTCGGCTACATCAACAGCACCGGCATTGCTCTCATCGTCGGGATGCTGGCCCAGGCCAGGAGAGCGCATCGTAAATTGATGACCGCCGGGCTGACGCCCCACTACGAAGAGATATTCAACATCACACGACTCTCTGATTTCATGGATATGTATCCGGATGAGGAGAGCGCCAGGAATGAAGCTGCCGCCGCCTAGTCGAGGCGACCGGCCACTAAATATAGAGAAGAGTGCGTTCACAGGAATAGAGATCATGATTCAACCAACCCTTGACTTAACCGTACGCAAACTGCCCGGCATCGGCATCGTCGACATCGACGGCGACATCACCGGTGCGGCCGAAGAAAAACTGACGGCCGCCTACAATGAGGCGGTCAACGGCGACACCCGCGCCTTTGTGCTCAACTTCACTGGTCTCGACTACATGAACTCGACCGGTATCGGACTGCTGGTCACGCTGCTTATCCGCGCCCAGCGCCAGAATCATGCACTGCTGGCCTATGGGCTGAGCGACCATTATCGCGAGATCTTCCAGCTCACCCGGTTGGATGAGGCTATCGGCATCTATGAGAGCGAAGAAGAAGTGATGGCGGCGCTGCAGGCGCCTGCATCCGGCCATTAGGCCCTGGCCCCAGGGGAGACACGATGTCCACGAACAACCAGAACAAGACACATGATCCACAGGCGCCGGACCATCCGGTCGAGGGCCAGTGGGCCCACCCGGTCGACCGCCTGACGGCCGAGGGGATTGCTCCGGAGGCGATCAACGCCAACGTGACCGGTCGCCACCTGTCTGGCCCCATGGACGGCTTCGGCCAACTGTGGCGCAAGACGTATCGGATTCGTCTCGTGGGGGCCGACGTGACGCCGCAGGAGGTCGCGGCTCGCTGGAAGCAAAAGTATGGCAGTTACTGGCCAAGCAGCGGCAAGTTCTATGCGCCGTTAGCGGAGATTGAGCCGGGGGAAGTGGCGGTCATCAATTTGACCGGCCCCGGCGGTATGCCGATGTCGACCGGTGTCATGGTCGTCTACGCCGATGATGAGTCGTTTGCCTTCATGACCCCGGAAGGACATCCTTTTGCGGGGCTGATCACCTATGGCGCGGAGGAAGATGGTGATGATGTCGACGACCAGGAGGTCGTGGCCCAGATTCAGGTGTTGGTGCGAGCCAGCGACCCGATCTTTGAGATGGGCGCCCGGCTGGGTGTGGTCCACAAGAGCGAAGACGTCTTCTGGGCGGGCACGCTGACCAATCTGGCCGCCGACTGGGGCGTGACTGGTCAGGGTGTCCAGCAGAAAGACGAACTGATGGACGACAGGGTGCAGTGGGGCCGTATGGCCAATGTCTGGCACAACTCTGCCATTCGCACCACGCTCTACCTGCCGGTTCATGCCATGAAGCGACTTGCCGGGCGGTAAGTCCAGTTGACGACAACCCAGTTGCCATGAGAGCGTGCCGGACTGCAGAGGCCGGCACGCTCTCCGGCTATCTGGGCATCCGGCATGACCTGCTAGGTTAGCTTGCCGGCCTCGACAGGAGGGGTCTCGCCCAACTGGCTGAGGCGTTTGCGGAAGTGGAACTTTCCGTACTCTGACCGGAACACACCTTGTTCGGTGGCCAACTCGCTGTAGAGTCGAACAGCAAGATGGCGTGACGGCTCATCTCCAGTTAGCTCCCACTCCCGGAAAGCCAGCTCAGCTTGTTCTTCCGGCAGTTCGTAACGAAGACGCAGCCCGGCCAACGCTTCCAGCGCCTCTGACTTATCGCCCGTCGCTATGGTCAACCGTGCCAGCAGCAGCCGCGCCAGAAAGTGGTAGGGTCGCCGGTCAATCTCCAGGGCAATGGACTCGGCTTCGGTCGCCATCTCCGCTGCCGCTTCCAGGTCTCCGAGATGGAAGAGCACTTCGGCCAACGAGACCAACTGCCATGACAGATAGTAGCGGGAGCCAATCTGTCGCACCAGGGGGATTCCCTCTTCGAAGTAAAGGCGTGCTTCGGCGTATCGTTCCTGGTCCTTGAGGCCATCACCGATGTTGCCCAGGTGACGGCCTACGCCTTCCAGCGCACCCAGCCGGCGGTCGATGGCCAGGGCGCGTTGATGATACTCGATAGCTCGCTCGAACTGGCCCATGTCCAGATGGACGTTGCCAATGTTGCCGAGCTGCAAAGCGCAATCCGCCTGGTCGCCGTTCTGCTCCGAAATCACCAGCGCACGTTGATAGTAACCGAGCGCTTCTTCGTACTGGTGGCGTCGCCGGTGCAGGACGCCAATGGAACCCAGGCAGATGGCAATACCTCGCCTGTGCTGCAGCTCCTCGGCGACACGCAGCGCCTGCTCATACTGGACAAGGGCCTGCTCCAGATCTTCCATCTGCCAGTAGACCAGGCCCAGGTTCTGGGAAAAGCGAGCCGTGTTCTCGCGATGGTTCATGGTCTGGGCAATGGTTTTCGCTTGCTTGAGATGATGGATAGCTGTATGGAACTCGCCTTTGTCCTTGTAGACCAGACCCAGTCCGGCATGGTTTTCTGACATGCCCAACTCGTTGTCCAGCTGCCGATAGAGGGATAGCGACTGCTCGTAGGCCGGGATACTGCGCTCGTAATCATTGCGCAGCCGGTGTAACAGCCCAATCTGGTGCAGTCCTCTGGCCAGTCCGGCGTCATCGCCACGCGCTTCCAGCTGGGTCATCGCTTCTTCCAGATTGACCACGGCCTCGTCATAGTTGCCCTGGAGGTTGTGGGCCCGACCGAGGAACAGCCGGGCGGCCGTACGCGTGGGTTCCGAAGCCTTGCGGCAGATTTCATCAGCACTCGCAACAGCCTCTTCGACATGGCCCAGGTTGTGGAGGAACGTGGCGGCGGCCAACTGCAGCCGGTGGATGAGCGTCTCGGTGTTCTCGTCGCATGGACCTTCACCCAGATGCGACGCTGCCTGGCGGAACGTATCGCGCCCTTCCCCGTAGAACCCTTTTGACTCGTAGTAAGTCGACAACCCGTCGAGCGCGACTGCCAGCCAATCGACGTGTCGCCTGTCGACGGCCCAGGCCCACCCGCGGCGAATGTCATCCAGTTCCTCATCCAACTGGCTGATTGCCCCGGCGGCTTCGTGGGTGCTGAGGCGCTCAGACAGCCCGCCGACGCGCTGCAGGTGCCAGCGAGCATGCTCGTCGAATAGCGCTTTGGAAGTGGCCAGCTCGACACGAGCGTACTCGCGCAGTACCGGATGCAGACTGTATCTACCGGATGCATGGCGGCGGACAAGGGCGTGGTCGATCAGCGTTGTCAGCTCCTGGATGGTCGTTCCGGTGATGGCCCGGATTGCCGCGAGGCTGAACGGCGCTTCGAAGCAGGTCAGTCGGGTCAGCGCGGCTTGCTCGGCGGAACTGAGCAGCGACCACGAGTGGTTGAACACCACCTGTAGGCTGCGATGTCGATCGGGCGTGTCGCGATGGGTGGCCACCAGGAAGTCGAGGCTGCGATCGATCTGGTCGGCCAGCTCATCTGGTGTGTGGACGCGCAGCCAGTTCCCGGCAATTTCGAGCGCCAGCGGCATGCCGTCGAGACGCTCGCAGATGCGGGCAATCGCCGCGGCGTTGTCCGCACTGATCGCAAATGCGGGGGTCACCTGACGGGCGATTGACTCCAACAGCTTTGCCGCTTCGTAGGTGCCCAGGTTGTCCGGCGTGGCGTCGTTGCCGGTTGGGAAGGAAAGACCATCGACTGGCAGGCGCCATTCGGCCCGGAGGTCTAGCGGTATCCGGCTCGTCACAACGACCTTGACGCTGGGTGCTTCCTGCAAGATCTGTTCCACGAAGCGCGTTTCCGGCAGCAGCTGCTCGTAATTGTCCAGGACGAGAAGCAAGCGCTTGCTGGCCAGGCTCTCGATGATCTGTTGTTCAGGCGGCGCCTCGGGGCTGAAGGTGACGCCGAGATGGCTGCCAATGGTGGCCACCAACAGGTCGTGGCCGGTGGCGGCCTGCAGGGGGATGAACCAGCCGCCATCTTGAAACTGGGCTGATTCAGCGGCTAGCCGGCTGGCCGCCCGCACTGCCAGCGCTGTCTTGCCGCTGCCCCCGAACCCGGTCAGCGTGACCAGACGAACGCCCGGGTCACTGAGGCGCTCCAGCAGCGCGGCAACGTTCTCGTCGCGGCCGAGAAACGTCGTCACCTGGGCCGGAAAGCCGATGAGCGACATGGTGGCTGCGGGCGCATCAATCTGCAGCTCGCCTCGATCTTGCTTGATTCGGGCCAACAGGAGGTCCGTTTCGGCCGTCGGAAGAATGCCCAACTCTTCTTCAAGAATTCGGCGGCATGTTTCATACTGCTGGATGGCGCGGGCTTGTTGGCCGTCAGCCGCAAAGAGAGCCATCAGCTGCCGGTGGGCGCTCTCCCGCCACGGCTCAAGACGCAGCTGGCTTGATGCATACACGATAGCGGTTGCATACGCCTGGTCGTCCTGATAAGCCGTCGTCAGACCATCGAACAGTGCCAGGGCACGTCTGTGCAGCCGCTCCTGCCACACGGTTAGCCACTCCTCGAACGGCATCGCCCCACTCAGCTGGAGGCCGGCCAACAGATCGCCCTGATAGAGTTCAGATGCCTGGATCAACCGTTCCCGGCAGAGTGGACAGTGGTAGAGGGCGTCATGCTGATGGGCGTCTGACAGGTCGAGCAGCGACTGAAACCGGAGGGCGTCGACTTCAACGGCATCGGAGCGGAGTTGGATCGCCTGCCGGGCCGACTCCAGCACCTCGTCTGCCACGCCTGGCGCAGCGTTGTTGAGCGTCTGGCGCAGCCGGAACAACGACTTGCGCAGGTTGGCGTGGGCGGATGGTTCATCCCATTCGGCCCAGAGGAGTGTGGCCAACTGCGACCGGCGGACAGGGCGGTCTGACTCCAGCGACAGATAGGCCAACAATGCCCGTACCTTGTCGGTTGGAAATGAGTCGTCCAGTTCGCCATCAATCGTGGCGGAAAAACCACCGAGGAGCTGCAGCTGCAGACGTGACATGGGCCTAGTATAGCAGGGTGGAACGAAAGCCGGCGGACTTTGGAACGGTCTTGGAACGCGCCCGCTTCATACTACCTGACAGAAATCGAATGCAAACGTATGGAGGTAGTAGATGTACAAGATGACAAGGCAGCGTATCCTCGCTACGGGGATGGTTTTCGTGGTGACGGTGTTGGGTTTTGTGGCCATGGGGATGCGTCCCTCTGCGCTGGCGGCGGCGGAGTACTGTCTCTTCCTGCCGATGGCCACGACGAACGTGGAAGGGCCGGCCTCCGCCGGCGCGGGCGGCGGGCCGGAATGTGGCCCCACTGCAACGGATTCGGACATGATCGACTTCAACGGGGACGGCTATGCGGATGTGGCCATCAGTGCGCCTGATGACAACGCCTCGTTCCTCGTGCAGGATTCCGGAGAGGTGACGGTCATCTACGGGACGGCCACTGGGCTTTCGTCCGCCAACGCCCAGACGCTGCGCCAGTCGGACGCCGGCGGCATCGTATCTGCCGGTGAGGAGTTTGGCACGTCTCTGTCGGCCGCAGACTTCAACGGTGATGGCTACACCGACCTGGCTGTCGGTTCGCCGGGCGAGCGAGTCAATGGTGTGTTCCATGCCGGGCAGGTCAATGTTGTCTATGGCTCGGCGTCCGGGTTGTCCGCATTCAAGGCCAGTACGTTTAGCCAGGGCGTGGGCGGCATCATCGGCGCGACGGAAGAGTCGGACCGCTTCGGGGAATCATTGACCAGTGGTGATTACAACGGTGATGGGTTTGCCGACCTGGTTGTTGGCGTGCCGCTTGAAAACTACGAAGCGGGTGGGCTGACCAACATGGGGGCTGTCAACGTCATCTATGGCTCCGATTCAGGGCTGAGTGCCAAGGGGAACGAGATCGTCCATCCTGCCCTCCCGGAGGTCTCTGGCACTGCCCATGCCGGCGGCCGCTTTGGGGCGGCGCTGGAGAGCGGTGACTTCAATGGCGACGGACTGGATGAGCTGGCAGTCGGCATTCCGGGCTATGACATTGCGGGTGCATCGGCCGTTGGTGTGGTCCAGGTCTTCTTCGGCAGCGAAGATGGCATATCGCTGCTGGACGAACAGCTGTGGCGGCAAGGGTTCAACGGCGTGCAGGGAGCGCCAGAAGAAGATGACTGGTTTGGCAACTCGCTGGCTGCCGGTGACTTTGACAACAACGGCATAGACGACCTGGCCATTGGCGTGCCCTTTGAGAGCGTCTTGTGGAACGGCACGGACTACATGGGGGCTGGTGCCGTCAACGTCCTCTACGGTTCTTCCATTGCCGGCGGGCTGACTGGCAGTGGTGACCAGATATGGCACCGTGGTCTGGAAACAGTGTTCTCCCAGCCGGGTGAGTTCGACATGTTTGGCAGCGCCCTGGTGGCGGCCGACTTTGACGGCGACGGGGCGGACGATCTGGCCATCGGCGTACCGGGTGACAGCGTTTCAGAGAGTGTCCAGGGTTCGGTCCAGGTGCTCTACAGCAATGGCAGCATTCTCTCCAATGATGCGCAGGACTTCTGGATTCAGGACCTGGTTGGTGGCGTTGGTGAACAGTTTGATTACTTCGGCGCCGCTTTGGGCAGTGCTGACTTCAATGGTGACGGGTATGCCGATCTGATGGTGGGTGTTGTCGGCGAAACTTTCGTCTCGGATGGCGAGGAGCGCGATGACGCAGGCGAAGCGGTTACGATCTACGGCGCGGCCAACGGCTTGAGCGTCGTCGACCACCAGATCTGGCGACAGGGAAGCAATGGTCTTCCTGGCACCCCTGAAGCCGGTGAATGGTTTGGCAGCGTCATAACGCGCTAGCGCCATCGCCTGCCCGCGGACGCGTGGACTGATCGGTTTGACATAGCAACCAACAGGAGACAGTGCAGGGAGCGGCCACCCAGCCCTTCCTGCACTGTGTGGGATACAGCCCATGATGGACAAAACGTTCGACGCCTTGTTGGCCGAGGCACAGGCGGAAACCTTTGAAGGATGGGAGTTCTCGCATCTGACGGGCCGGTGGTGGGAGGAGCCGCCGCCGTGGGACTATCGGCAGATTGTCGAGGGACAGATGTCCCACGTGTCCACACTGCTGGACATGGGCACGGGCGGCGGGGAACTGCTGGCCGAGTTCAGCAAGCTCCCGTCTGCCACCTGGGCCACCGAGGCCTATCCGCCGAATATCCAGCTGGCAAAGCGTACACTGGAGCCGCTTGGCGTTCGCGTGGTGGCGTTTCAGGATGACCACAACCTGCCCCTACCGGACAGGTCGTTCGAGTTGATTGTCAATCGGCACGAATCATACGCCCCAGGTGAGGTGCGGCGGCTGTTGGCGCCGGGCGGCCGCTTCATTACCCAGCAGGTTGGGGGGCGCGACAACTGGGACCTGAACGAGATGCTCGGCGCGGCGATTGCCCCGGAGTATGCAGACTGGTGTCTGGAGCAGGCCGCCGGAGAACTGCGGGATGAGGGCTTTGAGATGGTCGACCAGCGCGAAGTCTTCACCCGCACGCTGTTCTATGACGTGGGCGCAATCGTCTTCTATCTGCAGGCCATTCCCTGGCAGATTCCGGATTTCACCGTTGACCGGTATCGGGATGCCCTGTACGAGGTCCACCAGCGCATTCAGCGAACGGGCAAGCTCGTGACTCACAGCCATCGTTTTCTGATCGTGTCCATAAACGCTTAGCTCGCCGACCCCGCCATTCCCCGCTGCCTCTCCCAGGGTTTTTCAGTAGTCTGGTTCGGCCGGACACAGGCCGTTGAAATGGCCTGCTACCGGAGGAAACCCACTGAAGGTGGGTTGCAGAAGGGATGGCCGGCGTGCTTTCCTTCCCGGTTTAAGTGGGTTTTGACCCACTTGCCCGGTAGCTGCCGGGTTTCAACCCGCAGCGGCTTGACAACTGAAAAGCCCCGCTGCCTCTCCCGTCTGGCTTGCCTCTTCCTGCCATAGGCCAGTACAATGCCGCCTGCTCACCGGCAAACCTCATGATACCAACCACCATACACCTGACAGAACGTGACCGGGCCATGCTCAATGGCGAGTTCGGCGAGGCGACGCGGATGGCGATGGGCATCCTGACCACAATGGCCGGCGTTTACGGGGCCGACCGCCTGCTCGACATTACGTCCGCCCATATTGATGGATGCCTCTATCACGGCTACTCCGGTCTGGAGTTTGCTGAGCGGCTGGTGGCAGGTGGGGCGCAGGTCGTGGTGCCGACGACGTTGAATGTGGGCGCGATGGACCTGATTCATCCTGAACTGTTCAAAGGCACGGAGCAGGTCGGCCGGTGGGCGACACGCATGATGGAAGCGTACCAGGCGATGGGCTGCCGTCCGACATTCACCTGCGCTCCCTATCAGGCGATGCACCGGCCTGCACTGGGCGAACAGATCGCCTGGGCGGAGAGCAACGCCATCGTCTTCGCCAACTCCGTGCTCGGGGCGCGCACCAACCGGTACGGCGACTTCATCGACATTTGCGCCGCGCTGACCGGTCGCGCGCCGGATGTAGGACTGCACCGGGTTGAGAACCGGCGCGGGCGCGTGCTTTTTCGCCTGAATGACATACCGGAGCGTCTGCTGCGCGAGGATGTCCTGTTTCCGGTGCTGGGGTATCTCATCGGCGCACGGACGGGCACGCGCATTCCGGTCATTGACGGGCTGCTGCCGGAGACGACTGAGGACCAGCTCAAGGCGCTGGGCGCGGCGACTGCCTCGTCCGGTGCGGTGGCGCTGTTCCATGCGGTCGGCGTGACGCCGGAAGCGCCGTCGCTCGACGCGGCGTTCCAGGGACACGCGCCGGAAACGATCATTGAGGTCACGCTGGCTGATTTGCTGGCGACGCTGACCCATCTTTCTACGGCTCCCGACGGTGATATCGATGTCGTCGCTCTGGGCAGCCCCCATTTCTCGATGGCCGAGTTTGCCCAGCTGATGCCGCTGCTGGCGGCGTTTCCGCCGCAGTCTGGGGTGGAGTTTATGGTCTGCACCCACCGGCTGGCGCTGGCGGCGTTGAAAGAGCGCGGCTGGCTGGACCTTTTGCGGCTGGCCGGCGTGCAGGTCGTCGTCGACACGTGCGTGGTCGTAACGCCTCTGGTGCGCGCCAGCGAAGGGGTGCTGATGACCAACTCCGGCAAGTTCGCCCATTACTCCCCAGGCAACATCGGCCTGCAGGTCGTGTTCGGTAGCCTGGAGGAGTGCGTGCGGTCGGCCGCGCTGGGGTGTGTCTGGCGGGATGATGGCTTGTGGCATGATAGTGCTGGGGAAGCGGCTGTGGCTGCGCTGCTGTCCCGGCAGGCGAAGGATGACGGCAGTGGGCCAACGCCGCCTGCACGGGAAACGGTGGTTCTTGTGGCGGGCGACGCTGTCGGCGAAACGCTCGTTCTCGACGAGCCGCTCAGCCTGTGGGGTGGGCTGGACCCGGAGACGGGCACTATTATCGACCAGCGTCATCCCCAGCATGGTGCGAATATGAGGGGCAAGGTACTGGTCATGCCCGCTGGCAAGGGCAGCAGCAGCGCCAGCAGTATCTTGCTGGAGGCCGTGCGTCTGGGGACCGCGCCCGCGGCCATTGTGCTGGCAGAGCCGGACGCGATTTTAGCGCTGGGTGCGGCGGTAGCCAGAGAGTTGTACGATCGTACGGTGCCGGTCGTTGTGAGTGAGAACTACGCTGAGCTCCAGACCGGAACGCAGGTCAGCCTGGCACGAGACACTGTCGTTGTTGCCGAGGACAGCTAGACCAAAGGAAAAGACCACAGAGGTATATCGAATCTCTGTGGTCCTGGCTGGTTAATCCCCGTCGCCCATCACGGCTTCATCTGCTCGCTCGGCCCTTTGCCGGTCAGCAATTTCGCCAGATCGTCCCACCACTGCCTCAGCTCATATTTGCGCGACCGCCACGTGCCGACGATGCCATAGGGCAAGAACAGCACGATCAGGATGTAGACCACGCCCAGCAAGAAGTTGGCTTCTGTGCCGAACCAGCGGTCCAGATAATACTCCAGCAGCCGGAAGACGGCCGCGCCGATGTAGGCGCCGGTCAGCGTGCCCACGCCGCCGATCAGGATCATCAACAGCGCCGCCACCGTCCAGCCGAGGCTGGCGACGTTGGAGCTGACGAGTGGTTGATGGACGGCGTGGAAAAAGCCCGCGATGGCGGCCGTCACCGACGAAATCGTCAGCGCCACCAGTTTGAAGTGGAAGGTGTTGAAGCCCAGCATCAGCGCCCGGTCTTCGTTTTCGCGGTTGGCGATACATACCCGGCCTGTGGGTGAGTCGACGAAGCGCCGGTAGAGCAGATAGATGCCGGCGGCCGTTGTCAGGGTGATGAAATAGAGCCTGAAGCGCTGGTTGGTGGTGCTGATCACCTCCGGCACGACAATGCCTTGCAGCCCGACATCTGCTCCGGTCCACGCGGCCAGTTCGTTGGAGCGGATGATGATGTAGAACACGGAGGCAAAGCCGAGCGTCACCAGCGCGAACGTAATGCCCTGCACGCGGGCCAGCACAAGGCCAAACAAGAGCGCCTGCAAGATGCCCAGCACAATGACGCCAATGATCGTTTCCACGACGCCCCACTCCAGGTTCTTGAACATGATGCCGGTGCCATAGGCGCCGACCGCAAAGAACATGGCGTGACCGAACGAAAGCAGGCCGGTAATGCCGAGGATCAGGTCATAGCTGATGGCGTAGATGGCCAGGATGAAGATCTCGATCAGCAGGCCCTGCAAAAAGAGGGCGCTTCCGGTCTCGTTGGCCAGCATGTCGCCGATCGATTGGCCGTTGACGAGGGCGACGACAAACGGGAAGGCCACCAGTGCCAGATAGACAACAATCAGCGCCCAATGCTCGCGCAGCCAGCCGGTGAAGCCAGTGGGTTGGGTGTCAGTTCGGGAGACAGTCGATTCCATAAGAGCAAGCTCCTTGTTCGTTCGGGCGGGTTGGTCCGGTGCTGATGCGGCGCGCTACTCGCTCCGGCCGAACAAGCCATTTGGCAAAACTAGCAGAATGATGACCATGAGCAAGACAACAGAGGCGGGCACCAACGGCGGCGTCGGCTTGAATGGCTCCTCCAGGAAGGGAATATTGATCCCGATCTGGCCATACTTGATCATGAACTGTTGCAGCAGGCCGACCAGCAGCGAGCCAACGGCCGCCCCGGGGAAGCTGGTAAGCCCGCCGATGGCCAAGGCAATGAGCGCCAGCAGCATGAAGCGGGTGCCCATCTCCAGCGAGAGGCCGAGCGAGGGCGCCGCCAGCACACCTCCGAGCGCCGCCAGCCCGGCGCCAAGAGCAAAGACGAGGGTAAAGATCTGGCGCACGTTGATGCCGAGTGCCTGGACCATTTCGCTATCCTGAACGCCGGCACGGATGATCATGCCCAGCCGAGTGCGCTGCAGCAGCAGCCAGATGGAGATCAGCACCACGACGCCGACAAAGATGATGAAGATTTCGTTGTAGGTGCGAACCCGGCTGTCGAACAGCATGAATGTCGAGCATTGCTCACTGATCAGGTTGCCCAGGTTGGTGGCGGGGCAGAGGTCGCCGCGGCCGTCGAAGGCGGCGGGCTTGGGCATGGTGAACTCCGGCTGGCCCCAGATGGTGCGGACCAACTCAATGCCGATGAAGCTGAGGCCCAGCGTCATCATGATCTGGTAGATGGGGCGGGAGTAGAGCGGCCGAATGAGTGTGGCTTCGATCAGCCCGCCCAGGATAAAGCCTGTCCCTACCGCCACCAGAATCGCCAGCAGGAAGAGCCAGTTGGTGCTCAGGCCCACCAAGAAGCTGGTGATGTTATTGTTGAACAGGAAGGCCAGCAAGCCAACAGCGAGCAAGATGACGGCGATGATCACAGGACGAGACTGTACCTTGGCAGGCAGCTGGTTGGTGTCCCGCAGGCGCGTCAACCCCACGACGGCCAGCGCAGTGATGATGCCGCCAAGCAGGATGCTGCCCAGCACCAGAAAGGCAGAACTCTCCATGACGGGCGGTTCGGGCAGGACCAGCGTGCCCTGGCTGAAGTTAAGCGACAGGGTCACCGGACTTTCGGCATACAGTTCCGGATCCCAGATCGAGATCTGGTATTCACGGAAGCCCCAGAAGATGAGTAGGCCGCCGATGATGAGTGCGATCCAGGGCCAGATGCGGGCCAGTTGGGGAGAGATGTTGGCGCGGGCCAGAACGTTGCGCCAAAGGGGCAACAGGACAAATCCTACTGCCACGAGTGCGATGGGCGTAATCAGATCGACCATTGTGTCAGGCCGAACGTAAACCGTCCAGCCGACGTAGGCGCCCAGCATGAACAGTTCGCCGTGCGCCAGGTTGAGCACATCCAGCAGTCCGAAGATGAGCGACAGGCCGGAGGCCACCAGAAAGACGAGTGCCCCGGCTGCCAGACCACGGATTAGCGTCAGAACCCACTCTTCAAAGTCCATTCCGCTGAGCAGCAGCAGAAAGCCCAACAGCAGAACCGCCAGCACGGCAATGCGAGTCCGGTTCGTTTGGAATACTTCGGTTAGTTCGCCCATTGAATCGCTTCCTTCTCCTGGTGGTGCAATTTGGTCAATTACGTTTCAGGGCCGGGCTGTTACGCTGCGCCCAGATAATGGTGGATCGTGTCTTTATCGTGTTTCAGGTCTTCCATCGACCCGTGCCGCACCGACGTGCCTTCCTCGATAATGACGTACAGCTCAGCAAGCTGGCTGGCTACGATGAAGTTTTGCTCGACAAGAAGTACGGTGGTTGTCTCCGAGAGCTGCCGGATAGCGTCCATCAGCTGCTCAATCAGCACCGGGGCCAGCCCTTCGCTTGGCTCGTCAATCAGGAGCAGTTCATTGTCCGGCACCAGCGCCCGGGCAATGGCCAGCATCTGCTGCTGTCCACCGGACAGGTTGCTGCCCGGTAGTTTGATCAGCCGCTTCAGGTCCGGAAACAGTTCAAAGATGAATGCCTGCTTGCGCTCGTAATCACCTTTCTCGCGCTCGGCAATCTGCAAGTTTTCTTCCACGCTCAAGTCGCGGAAGATGGCCCGGTGTTCGGGGACAAAGCCGATGCCCTTACTGGCGATTTCGTAGCTGGGTTGTCCCTGAATCGGCTGTTCCTTGTAGTGGATGGAGCCGCTTCGCGGCGGCGTCAGGCCGATAATGGATTTGAGTGTCGTCGTCTTGCCGGCGCCGTTGCGACCCAGCAAGGCAACAATCGAGCCTTGCGGTACGCTGAAGTCGACCCCTTCCAGAATGTGGAACTGGCCGATGAAAGTGTTGATCTCGTTGACCTGCAGCAAAGTGTTCATCAGCTGTCCGCTCCTGTCGCTTCTTCGTACAGGCCGCCCAGGTAGGCGCTTTGGACGCGCTCATCGGCCGAGATTTCGGCCGGGTTGCCTTCGGCCAATACCGCACCCTGGTGCATGACCGTAATTTTGTCCGACACGCTCATGACCACGTTCATGTTATGCTCCACGAGCATGACGGTCTTCTGGCCCGCTTCCTGGATCGATTGGATCAACTCGATAAGTTCAGGTACCTGCTCCGACGCCATGCCGGCGGTCGGTTCGTCAAGCAGCAGGATTTCCGGGTCGGGGGCGAGGATCATGCCCAGCTCCAGCTTGCGCTGGTCACCGTGGGGCAGCGTGCGGGCAATCATATGGGCCCGCGTGGTCAAACCGACCTGGTCCATTACATCCCACGCCCGGTCGATATAGGACGGAAACTTGCGAAAGCTGCGCAACATCCGAAAGTTGTCGTGTCCCAGCGCCTGGGCGGCCAGGCGAATGTTCTCCTGTACAGACAGATTGGGAAAGATGTTGGTGATTTGAAACGAACGACCGATTCCCATATGGGCGGTGCGATGGACCGGTAGATCCGTGATGTCCTCCCCATGCAGGAAAACTCGCCCGCTGGTTGGCTCAAGATTGCCGCTCAGCAGGTTGAAGAAGGTCGTCTTGCCCGCGCCATTGGGGCCGATGATGGAGTGGAGCGACTGTTCGCGCACCTGAATGCTTACATCGTCGACTGCCACCAGGGCGCCAAACTCGCGGCGCAGATCTCGGGTCTCCAGGATGATGTTGTCTGCCATAGGCGATCCCCTGTTTCAAGCATTGGCCGGGCAACAGCCCGGGCAAAGGAGCGCCGGCCGAGACCGGCGCTCCTTCATAGAACTTCGAAAGCCTTACTCGCCGGACAGGCTGCCGACGGGCAGCTCGCCACAGCGGTCCTGCAGTCCTTCGGGCAGCAGGCACGGAACGTCGGGCCGGTTGGTCTCAACCAGTTCGTAGAAACGGAACTCAGGGTCATCAACGTTGAGCAGGGTCACGATGTACATGTCCTGCATGGCGACGTGATCCTCAGGGCGGATGTAGATCGTGCCCTTCGGCCCTTCGAACTCCATCCCTTCCATGGCTGCGATCAGCGCATCTGCACTGACGTCACCGCCGGTCGCGCGGAGCGCGTTGCCCAGCAGCAGAGCCGCGTTCATGGCGTCCGCATCGAACAGGTCGGGGAACGTCTCGAACTGGGCCTGCACCTGCTCGACCAGCCAGTCGTTGACCGCGTTGTCGGGCAGCGTGTAGTGATAGAGGATGCCGCTGGTGGTGCCGATGGCGTTGGCGAAGAACGCCGGCTGAGCGACGTTGTCGATGAAGCTGGCCGCCAGATTTGACTGGTCCAGCACGCCCAACTCGTCGGCCGCGCCGATGAGCGGGATGAACCCGCCGCCGGCCCAGGTCACGAGGAACGCTTCAGCGTCTGCATCGAGCACCTGCTCCATGTAGGGCGTGAAGTCGGTGGTGTCCAGCGGGGCGAAGATATCATCGGCCGCGAACGTGCCGCCGAACAGCGTACAGGCATCGCGGAACGCCTGGGCGCCGCCGTAGCCGAACGAGTAGTCGGGCGCGATCTGGACGAACGTGTCGTACTCATCCGTGACGATACTCGCAGATGTTGACGGCGTCCTGGTAGTTGTTGCGGCTGGTGCGGAAGGTGTACTCGTTGAAAGCCGAGCCAGTGATGTCGTTGGCGGCGGCGGGAGCAACGATGAGCGGGATCTGGTTCTCGCGAGCCAGCTCCTGCAAGGTCGCCGTGGCGCCGGAGCTAACGGTGCCGACCAGCATATCCACGCCCACTTCTTCGATCAACTCGCGAGCCACCGTGGCGGTGTTCTCCGGGTTGCTCTGGTCGTCGCGCAGATAGACCTGCACTTCGCACTCATCAACCATGTAGGCGGTGTAGCCATCACCCTCGGTGCCGGCTGCGCCACTGAGATATTGCATGCCGACCGGGAATCCGCGCAGGACGTGGGCGCCGTAGATGGCCAGGCCGCCGGTCTCATCGGTGATGAGGCCGACCTTGACCGGCTCTTCGCAGACGGCCGAGCCCATCGGTTCTTCAACGGCCGCTTCCTCAGCAGGCTGCGTCATTGCTTCCAGGCTGAGCGCCCCAATCGGCAGCTCGCCACAGCGGTCCTGCAGCCCTTCGGGCAGCAGGCACGGAACGTCGGGCCGGTTGGTCTCAACCAGTTCGTAGAAACGGAACTCAGGGTCATCAACGTTGAGCAAGGTCACGATGTACATGTCCTGCATGGCTACGTGGTCCTCAGGACGGATGTAGATCGTGCCCTTCGGCCCTTCGAACTCCATCCCTTCCATGGCGGCGATCATGGCGTCGGCGCTGACATCGCCCTCGGTCGCTTTGATCGCTTCCGTGAGCAGCAGAGCCGCGTTCATGGCGTCCGCATCGAACAGGTCGGGGAACGTCTCGAACTGGGCCTGCACCTGCTCGACCAGGTAGTCGTTGGCCGCGTTGTCGGGCAGCGTGTAGTGATAGAGGATGCCGCTGGTGGTGCCGATGGCGTTGGCGAAGAACGCCGGCTGAGCGACGTTGTCGATGAAGCTGGCCGCCAGATTCGACTGGTCCAGCACGCCCAACTCGTCGGCCGCGCCGATGAGCGGGATGAACCCGCCGCCGGCCCAGGTCACGAGGAACGCTTCAGCGTCTGCATCGAGCACCTGCTCCATGTAGGGCGTGAAGTCGGTGGTGTCCAGCGGGGCGAAGATATCATCGGCCGTGAACGTGCCGCCGAACAGCGTACAGGCATCGCGGAACGCCTGGGCGCCGCCGTAGCCGAACGAGTAGTCGGGCGCGATCTGGACGAACGTGTCGTACTCATCCGTGACGAACTCGCAGATGTTGACGGCGTCCTGGTAGTTGTTGCGGCTGGTGCGGAAGGTGTACTCGTTGAAAGCCGAGCCAGTGATGTCGTTGGCGGCGGCGGGAGCAACGATGAGCGGGATCTGGTTCTCGCGAGCCAGCTCCTGCAAGGTCGCCGTGGCGCCGGAGCTAACGGTGCCGACCAGCATATCCACGCCCACTTCTTCGATCAACTCGCGAGCCACCGTGGCGGTGTTCTCCGGGTTGCTCTGGTCGTCGCGCAAATAGACCTGAATTTCACAGCCATTCAGGTTGTAGGCGGTGTAGCCGTCCCCTTCGGTGCCCACATCGCCGGTGGCGTACTGCATGCCGACGGGGAACCCGCGCAGGACGTGGGCGCCGTAGATGGCCAGGCTGCCGGTCTCATCGGTGATGAGGCCGACCTTGACCGGGTCCGCACAGGCAAGATCGCCCATTGCTTCCTCGGCCATCTCTTCCATTGGCTCCTCTTCCATGACTTCTTCGACCGCTTCTTCAACGGCCGCTTGCACGGTCGGGGCTACCTCTTCCACGGCCTCTTCGACGGCCGCTGCTGCTGTCGGCGCGGCTTCCTGCACCGCTTCTTGCACCTGGCCACCGCACGCGGCAACGCTCAGGGCTATCGCCAGCAACAGGGCCAACAGGCCAATTGTCGTAATGCGACTCTTCATTCTTTCACTCCTCTTTACTTTATCTAACTGATTGACGAAACGAAATCTTGGCTTTAAGGCTGAACTAGCAGCCCATTTCCGCTATCGAAGCGTGACATTACATATGCGCCTCCTTCCCGTAGCGGGCCGAAGCAAGGGAGCCGGCCGCAGGAACGGCTGACTTTTCGGATGAGGGCGCAGTGGCCCGGGTGGATGGGAGGCGATCGCCCACATAGACGAGTGCCTCACCTTCGCAGACCAGGGCGCCGGTCGCGTCATGACAGGTCGTGCGCAGATTGACCAGCGCCTTTTCCGGTCGTAGACGCGTAATCTCTACCGTAGCCGTGACGGGCGTATTGAGCACCGCCGGTTTCGGGTAGCTGAGAGACTGCTTGAGCCAGTTGGCGCCTCGGCCGGGCAGCTCCGTGCCCAGCAGGCAGGAGAAGAGGCCGCCGAGGAGCGGGCCGGGCACGCTTTCGGCCGGGCCGGGGGTGGCAAAGCCCAGACCTGCATCGGCCGACAGGGCGCGATACGTGGCGACATCGGCCGCCGAGAAGCTGTGTTCCAGCGTCGCCGTTTGGCCGACCCGCAACCCTTTCATCGCGTGCAGATTGGTCACAAATGCGGTGAATCCGGCCAGCGGCTCGCCCGACGCCATGTGGTCGACGAAATGGACGCGTTCTGCTTCCAGACGGGCGGCAATCTCTTCGCGGTCGAAGAACAGGAGCCGGCGGGTGTGGGCAATCGATCCGGGCTTCATCCCGGCGATGCGCTGAGCGGTTGTCAACGCAGCGGCATGGATGGCGTCCGCTGCCACGACCCGTTGAGCCATCCCCCAGGCCACCGCGTCCCCGGCTGTAATCGTCTCGTTGAGCAGCAGCACGGCGGCCGCTCGCTGGCGACCAATGACCGCTGGCAAAAGCGTGGCCCAACCGCCGTCCGGGCTGGGGCCGACGGCGCTGTAGTAGGGGGTGAAGGTCGTTTCCGGCGAGACAAGCACGATGTCGGACGCCAGCACCAGGCCCAGCGAGCCGCCGGTGACAGGGCCGTGGACGGCGGTCACGACGGGCACAGGCAAATCGACAAGCGTCAGAACAGTGTCATTGAGCAGCCCGACGATTTCATTCGCATAGTCGACGGCGCGGTCGCCGTTCTCGATGAAGCCGAGGGCGTCGCCGCCGGTCGAGAAGGAACGGCCGTTGGCCCGCAGCACCACTGCCCGAACGTTCCCGTCTGCTGCCACCTGCGACAGAGCGCGGAGCAGCGCCCGCAGAAACGCGGGGGTGAGGCTGTTGTGGCGTTGGGGACGGTTGAGCGTCACCACGGACACAGGCCCGATGTGTTCCAGCAAGACGTCGCTCATGCGGTCGCTCCTTGCAGGACGGTCTCGCCTTCCAGCGTCGTTTGGCCGTCGGCGCGGGTCAACCGCACCTGAACGGTCAGTAGGTGGTCCGGCTGCGGTTTGCCGGGGATCAGGTCAATGGTCACCGGTTCATCCGCGTAGGTCGGGTGGGGGAACATCATCGTCTGCGAAAGCTGCGTCGCGCCGGGGAAATGATCGTTCAGCACGCCGCAGACCACACTGTAGAGGAACATGCCATGGGCGACCGGACGGCCGAAGCGCGTTCCTGCCGCGAACGCCGGGTCGATGTGAATCGGGTTGTCGTCGCCGCTCAACCGTGCGAACTCGTCAAACATCTCCTGAGTGAAGATCCTCGTCTCGCGAATCGTAGGCCCGGATTGGGGCGTGTTGGTGGCGGCGGTCATGGTGCGGCAGGTTCCCGTCTAGGTTGGTTCTCCGGTGCTGTACTGCTCTCGCAGTTCGTTCTTCATTACTTTGCCCAGGTCGTTGCGCGGTAGTTCGTCCATGATCGAGACCGCTCTGGGAATCTTGTAGCGGGCCAGCTTGCCCTGGCAGAAGGCGATGAGGTCGGCTTCGTTCGCATCGTGGCCCGGCTTCAGCACGACTACCGCCCGGCCCACCTCCTGCCATGTCGGATGAGGGACGCCGATGACCGCAACTTCGGCCACGGCCGGATGTTCGTAGAAGACGTTCTCCACCTCGGCCGGGTAAACGTTCTCGCCGCCGGAGATGAACATATCCTTCCAGCGGTCGACGATGTAGTAGAACCCTTCGTCGTCGCAGCGGGCCGCGTCGCCGGAGTGGAGCCAGCCGTCTCGAATCGTTTCGGCCGTCTTCTCCGGCGCGTTCCAGTAGCCGGTCGTGATGCTGCCTCGAATGCAAAGCTCGCCAATCTCGTTCGGCCCCAACATCCGGTCGTTCTGGTCCATGATGCAGACGTCGGTGTGGAGCACCGGCTTGCCGACTGAGCCGGCCTTGCGCAGTGCGTCGGCTTTGGGCACAAGGAAAATAGTTGGCCCGGTCTCGGTCATCCCCATACCCTGCTGGATGACGATGCCGCGTTCTGCGTAGCTGTTGACCAGCGCCGGGGGCAGGGGCGAGCCACCGCTGCTCCAAAGGCGCATGCTGGAGAGGTCGCGCTTGCCCAACCCGGCTTCGTCTTGCAGCATCAAATACATCGACGGCACCAGCAGGATGACCGTGGCCTGCCACTGCTCGATGAGTCGCAGCAGGTCGCCGGGATCAAAGTCGCGCATGACCAGCACTGTACCGCCCGCATGCAGCACCGGCATGGCGTAGAGGCCGAGGCCACCGACATGAAATGTTGGCAAGGTCAGCAGGTTGATGTCGTCGGCTGTCAGCCCAATGGCCTGACCCATGCCCACCGCATTGTAGAAAAAGTTGCCGTAGGTGACCTGGGCCCCTTTCGGCCGCCCCGTGGTGCCGGAGGTGTAGAGAATGGCCCAGGTATCTTCGTAAGTCAGTCGCGGGCCGTCCACATCATCCGGTGAACCTGCCGCCAGCGCCTCAGGCAGGGTGACGCCGCCTGCCGGGGCGACGGCCGTCAGGCTCAACAGCGCCTCGAACGCGAAAGCCGCACCCAACTCCTCAACGACCGGAGCAAACTCCGGTTCGTAGATGAGCAGTCGCGGCGTGCAGTCGCCCACGATGTAGGCCAGCTCCGGCACGGCCAACCGCCAGTTGAGCGTGTTGAGGATGACGCCGATCTTGCTGCAGGCGAAGAGCACGACGAAGTAGTCGACGCTGTTCCTGGCCAGAATCGAGACGCGGTCGCCCTGCGCCAGGCCTAGCTCGTCGTGCAGATAGCGGGCAAGCTGGTTGGCCTGGGCGTTCAGCTGCGCGTAAGTTGACTCAGCGCCGCTGGCCAGGTCGACCATCGCCAGTTTGTCCGGCGTGCGCTCCGCATGCCGCCGCAGCCAGTCGTGATGGTAGCCGTACCGTATCGCTCGGTTCTCCGACATCATGCCTCGTTTACGCTGGTTCAAAGACCAGGTATGTCTTCGTGTCCTCGCCTTCGCCCCGTTCAACAAATGTGGCCCGCAGCGGCAGGCCGATCTGGATAGAAGCGGGGTTGGTCGTGTCGACGCCGCTGATTTGGGCGCTGAAGCGTGGCCCTTCGGCCAGTTCGACGATGCCCGTGCAGTACGGGTTGTTGCGGTCATAGCCGGCTTCGATCATGGCCGATGTGCCGATCGAGACGGTCGTATAGGCCACAAGCTTGCCCTCGCCCGAAAGCTCTACCCACTCCATCTCATCGCTGAGTGTCTCTGGATCAATGGGGCGGGGCGGCAGGAACAGTTTGCCACTGCTGGCACTGCGGGCAGCCATCAGCTTCTTCTCATTCAAGAGTTCCTGGAATCCGGCGGCGGTGAATGGTATGTCGCTCATGCTTATCTCCGTTCATAGACGTGGACGGCGCATGTCTGCCCCGTGCCGCCCAGATTGTGGCTGACGGCGATGTTGACGTCGTTGGCGACCTGGCGCTCGCCGGCCAGTTCGCGCATCTGCTTCCAGACTTCGACGACCTGGGCCGTGCCGGTGGCCCCGACCGGATGGCCCTTCGACTTCAGACCGCCGGAACTGTTGACCGGCTTTGGCCCGCGGCGGCTGGTCAGCCCTTCCTCGGCCGCTTCGTGACCCTGGCCTGGCTCGAACAGCCCCAAATCCTCGCTGGCGATGATCTCGGCGATGGTGAAGCAGTCGTGGACCTCGGCCAGCTTGACGTCATCGGCTGTGATGCCGGCCATCTCGTACGCTTCCTGCGCAGCGCGGCGGGCGGCCGCCAGGCTGGTCAGCTCGGCCCGATCGTGGAGCGCGCCGTCGCTGGCCTGGCCGGAGCCGATAATGTAGATCGGGTCGTCGGTGAACTGCCTGGCCAGCTCTTCACCGACGAGCAAAACGGCCGACCCGCCATCGGTCACCGGCGAGCAGTCGAACAGGTGCAGTGGCCAGGCGATGGGCGGGTTGGCGGCGGGGTCATGGAGAAAGTCCATGTCAGTTTCCCAATCCGGCACCGGCAGACCGCGCTGTTCCATCTTGGCCATGCGTCGCAGGCGCAGGTCGTCGATAGTGGCCTGGAACTGGGCCTTGGGGTTGAGTGCGCCGTTGTCATGGTTCTTGATGCCCACTCGCAGCAGCGCGTCGGCGCTGGCCCCGTAGCGCTCCATGTAGGCGGTGGCCATCGCTGCATAGAAGCCAGGGAAGGTGAAGCCCGCCGGAATCTCATAGAGGACGTCGCCCGCGGTCGCCAGGGCGTCGGTCACTTCAGTGATGGGCAGGTTGTTCATCTTTTCGACGCCGCCCACCAGAACCATGTCGTACATGCCGGAGGCGATGGCCAGTATGCCCTGGCGCAGCGCCAGACCGCTGCTGGCGCAGGCGCCCTCGACGCGCGTAGCCGGGCGCGGCGTCAGGCCGACCCAGTCCGCCATGATCGGGGCAATATGACCCTGGCCCTCGAACAGATCGCTGCTGTAGTTGCCGATGTAGAGCGCCTCAATGTCCCTGGGGTCGAACTCCTTGTCGACTGACTGGCGCATGTCCTGGAACGCTTCCACAAATAGATCGCGGCTGTCTTTGCCCGGAAACGCTCCGAACTGACTCATGCCGGTGCCCACCACTGCCACACCGCGGCGCAGTTTTCGTGCACTCATCGTTGCTGTTCCTCTTCGGGCGTCACCGCTTCCGGTGCGCCCACAAATTGCTCGCGTAGTTCTCGTTTCAATATCTTGCCCATACCGGACAGCGGCAGTGCGTCCATCAGCTCCACCGACTTGGGCACCTTGAAGCGGGCCAGCCGGTCGATCATGAACGCTGTCAGCTCGTCGGCTGTCGCCGTTTGTCCCGGTCGCAGGACCACACACGCCTTGCCGACCTCGCCCCAGCGTTCGTCCGGCACGCCAATGACGGCGCACATATGGACAGCCGGGTGCTTGTACAGTACCGCTTCAATTTCGTTCGGGTAAATGTTCTCCGCCCCGGAGATGAACATATCCTTCTTGCGATCGGTTACGTAGAAGTACCATTCCTCATCGTAGTAGACGAGATCGCCGGTGTGGAACCAGCCTTCGTCATCTATCACTTCGGCTGTCGCCTCCGGGTTGTCCCAGTAGCCGGAGCAGCGGCTTGGCCCTTTCAGCACCAGCTCGCCAACTTTGCGTGGGCGCAGGGGCTGGTTGTCGTCGTCGACTACGCGCACATCGACGAAGTAGTTGGGCCGGCCAATGCTGCCTGCCTTGCGGATGGCGTCTTCCGGCGCGAGGGCGAACAGGCCCGGCCCGAACTCGGTCATGCCGAACCCTTGCTTGAAGCGAATGCTCTTTTCTTCCGTATATTGTTCGACTAACGGCACCGGCAGCGGTGCGCCGCCGCTGGTGCAGAAGCGCAGGCTGCTGAGATCGGCCGTTTCCCAGTTCGCCGCCTGGGTCATGATCTGGTACATCGTCGGCACCCCGGCGAAAACGGTGACCTTCTCACGGGCAATCAGGTCGAGCACTCTGTCCGGCTCGAACTTGCGGGTCAGCACGGTCGTGTTGCCGAAGACAACTTGCGACGACATGTAGGCGAATAGGCCGCCTGCGTGGAAGAGCGGGTAGACGTTTAGGTAAACATCGTCGTGGGCCAGGTCGTGGATAACGGTGTTGAGGATGTTCCAGGCGATCATCCTGTGGGAGATCATGGCCCCCTTCGGCAGGCCGGTTGTGCCGCCGGTGAAGAGTAGGCAGGCGATATCTTCCTCGACCAACGTGTCGCAGGTGACTGGCGTGGCCGGTGAATTGTCCAGCACCGTCTCAAAGAGGGCGCTACCCGGCACGCCGTGACCGTCAAGGTGGAGGTACTGGTCGATGTTGTGGGCGGTTCCGGCAACGGCTGCGGCGATGGCGGCAACACTCTCCACAAAGTCGTCGGAGAAGATAAGGGCCTTCGGCTGCGTGCTTTCCAGCAGGCCGACAATCTCTCGCCAATGGAGCCGCCAGTTGAGCGCCGTATGGATCGCGCCCAGCTTGCCGCAGGCGTAGAGGCAGTCGAGATGCTCCACGCCGTCGCGGGCCAGAATGGCTACCCGGTCGCCCTTTTCGATGCCCGCCGTATGGCGCAGCCAGTTGGCCAGCCGGTTGGCTCGTTCGTTCATCTGGCGGTAGGTCAGTCGCCATTCCGGATCCTTGCCCGTGTCGATAATGGCCAGCTTGTCCGGCGTGTAAAGCTCGCGCCGGCCGAGATAATCTCCGATATACATCGTCATCCACTCCACGCTGCGTCTGTCCAGCGCCACAGCGACGCGGCCATGGCCATGCCGCCGCCTGTGGCGCAGAAGACGACATTGTCACCCGGCTGCGGTCCCTTGCCCTGCTCAAGCGCGTCATCGAGCGCCGCCGGGATGCAGGCAGATCCGAGATAGCCCCACTTGTCCATGATCCAGTGTGTCTTGCTCATCGGCTGGTCCATGTTCTCCATCACGAACTCAATCGTCCGCAGATTGAGCTGGGTGAAGAGAAAGTAGTCGACATCATCGACTGTCAGGCCCGCTTTGCGGCAGACCGCTTCAATGAGCGGCGGCCAATTGTCGCTGTTGAAGGTGGCCGGGAATTTGCGTACGAACTGCACGCGGGGCGGGCCACTCTCGGCCACCGTTTCAGCCGTCGCCGGGCGATAGGTGCCGCCGGTGTAGATGCCCAGCGCGTCGTGGTAATCCCCCGCCGCTTCCAGCTTGCCGCTCAGGAAGCCTGGTTCGTCTCCCGCGCCGACTAGGACGGCCGCTGCCCCATCCGCGAACAGCGTCGCCGTATATTTGTCAGTCCAGTCCACGTACTTCGTCATGCCGTAGCCGCTGGTGACGAGGATGCGCTGGTAGTCGGGGTCGGTGGCGATGTAGCGAGCGGCCATGTCCAGCGCGGTCACCCACGCGGCACAGGCGCAGTTGACGTCGTAGGTCCCGGCCTGGCTTGCGCCCAGTTTCGACTGCACGACGGACGCCGTGGCCGGGCTGATGTAGTCGGGCGTGTCGGTGGCCACCATGATCAGGTCGATGTCGTCGGCGGCCACGCCCGCCCGCGCCAGCGCCTGTTCAGCGGCAATGACAATCATGTCCGATGTCGTCTGGTCGGCCGCCATCACATGGCGCTGCTCGATGCCCACGTTGGCCGCCAGCCAATCGCCGACGTTGGTGCCCAGCATCTCGTTCAGGTCGTCGTTGGTGACAACCTTTTCCGGGATGTAGCGGCCCGTGCTCAGAATCTGGGCGCTGCTCATGCTTTTTCTGCCCCCAGGAAAGCGTGGACGTGCCGGTTGAACTCTTCGAGATTATCGATATAAGGCGCGTGGCCGGCGTCGATGACCACTTCTTCGAAGCGGCCGTCCGCTGCCGCATACCGCTCCAGCACATCGCGCGTCTGGGCCAGCATCGGTTGGGGCGGGTAGAGCTCCATGCCGGGCCAGCCAGGGATCAACCCTGCCGCGCCCAGCGTACCGGGGTCCGACGCCGCCTGGTCGGAGACGGCCAGATCGAGACTGCCGCGCAGCCAGAGAACTGGTGGCTTTCTATCGGAGGTGTACAGTCGTTCCGGGTCATCTGCATACTTGGGCGACAGGGCGTTGGCCGCGCCCCATCTGCCGGGGGCGATGAATGGCCAGTTGGGCGAGGCGGTCTTGTCCCCCGGCCAATCCTTGTCGCCGACGTGCATGTCGAACGTTGCCTCCAGCAGCTCCATCTCGCGGAGCGGCACAAATCCCGGCTTGTAGACGAGCCGTCGCAGGCCGCTGCGCATTCCGAAAAGATTGTCGAGGTCGGTGTCCCGATCCCTGACTGCTTGTACGACCATGTCGTTGACCAGCCCGCCGCCAGACCCGGCGAAATCCTCATAGCACGGCGTCCCGGCCACATCTTTCGTGCCGCCGAAGCCGTAGGGCGAACCGGGGGCGACCTGCACGACGCGCCGCAGGCGGTCCGGATGATCCATCATCAGCTGCCAGACAACATTTCCACCCAGCGAACTGCCGACGACGTCGACTCGTTCCAGCCGCAGATGGTCCAGCAGGGCGATGATATCATCGACCAGATCGCCCATGCCACGCGTGGCGTCGATCTTCTTGTTCGGGTCCGCCTCGCCGAAGCTGCGTTGGTCTGGCGCAATGGCTCGGAAGGCCTTGGGCAGCATGACCATCGCCTCCTCCCACCATGTGGCGGATGAGCTGTTGCCATGCAGGAACAGGACAGGCTTGCCGTCCTTCGGCCCCGAGAACAGCACGCGCGTCCGCAGGCGCGGCGTTGCAATGGTCTCGGCGGTGATGTCGGGTAAGGTGGAAGTAGCCATTCTGTTCTCCCTATGGGGTAACGTTCTCGGGCGTCGTGGCGATGCGCGGGCCGAGGAAGCGCGCCCGCAAATCTGCCTTAATGACCTTGCCGTAAGGCGAGGTTGGGAGCTCGGTCACAAACTCTACCTGCTTTGGTACCTTGTAGCGGGCCAGCCGTTCGCGACAGAAATGGGTCAACTCGTCAGTGGTGGTGGTCTGCCCTTTCTCAAGTACGACCACCATCAGACCCACCTCACCCCATTTGTCGTCCGGCAGTCCGATGAGAGCCGCTTCAGCGACAGATGGATGGGCGCAGAAGACAGCTTCTACTTCGGCGGCATAGACATTCTCGCCGCCACTGATGATCATATCCTTGAAGCGGCCGACAATCGTGTAGAAGCCTTCTTCGTCGCGCCGGGCCATGTCGCCGGTGTAGAACCAGCCGTCCCGCAGCGCGGCGGCGGTCGCTTCCGCGTTCTCCCAGTAGCCCGCGCAGACATGCGGGCCTCGTATGGCCAGTTCGCCCACCGTGTTGGGGCCAACTTCGTGGTTGTCACTGTCGACCAGCTTCATGTCGCTGTGGAAGATCGGCTTGCCGACCGAGCCGGTTTTTGGCTCCGACTCTACGTCGGTCATGCTGAAGCAGTTCGGGCCGACTTCCGTCAGTCCGTACCCCTGGCGGAAAATGATTCCCTTCTCGCGCCGCCACGAATCGATGAGCGAGGGCGGACAGGGTGCGCCACCGCTGATGAAGAAGTGGACGTGGCTGACGTCGGCCGTCTGGTAGGCGTCCGAATCCCGCCACATCTGGAAGAGCGTGGGCACACCGAGAATGACGGTGCAGCGCTCTTCGGTGATGACGCGGAACGATTCGTCGACGTCAAAGCCGCGGCTGAGAATGATGCGGCCGCCCACGTAGAGCAGCGGCGTCAGGAAGGCGAACAGACCGCCGGCATGGAAGAGCGGGGTGAAGACCGGCGACACGTCGTCCGGTCCCAGCCCCCAGCTGATGACGGTGTTGATACAGTTCCAGAGCACCTGGCGGTGGGGGATGATTGCCCCTTTGGGGCGGCCCGTGGTGCCGGAGGTGTACAGAATGCAGTAGGGTGATTCGCTCTCGAGTGGCGGCCGTTTCGGTTCGCCCGCAGATGCCCGCACCATGCCTGCCTCATAGTCGACCGCGCCGGGCAGATCGGCCCCATCCAGGGTTACGAAGTGGGCCACGTTGATGCTGTCGCGCATCTCAGCGAGCACACTGGCAAACTCTGGCCCGCAGATCAGGACGACCGGATCGCAGTCGTTGACGATGTAGCTCAACTCACGTGCCACCAGCCGCCAGTTGAGTGGAGCCAGCACGGCGCCGATCTTGGCCAGCCCGTAAAACAAGTCGATGTAGGCGATGCTGTTGTGGGCTAGGATGGAGACGCGATCGCCGGCCCGCACGCCCAGTTCGTCGTGCATGAAGTTGGCCAGCCGGTTGGCGCGTTCGTTCAGTTCCGCATAGCTGAAGCGGCGGCTCGTTTCCAGTTCGAGCAGCGCTTCCTTGTCCGGCGAGAGCCGGGCGCGGTTGGTTAACAGATCGGCGGCGTGCATGGTGCGTCCTGCCTCACGTACCGACGACGATGCCGCCGTCGATGCGCAGCGTTTCCCCGGAGATGAAACTCGCCTCATCTGAGGCCAGGAACAGATAGCCGTTGGCGATGTCGCGCGGCTCGCCCATGCGGCCCAGCGGCGTGCGGGCTACCATGCCTTCCAGAATCTTGTCCGGCATCTGCTGGACCATCTCGGTCAACGTGAAGCCGGGGGCCACGGCGTTGACGCGAATGTTGTACCGGCCCAGTTCGCGCGACCATGTCTTGGTCATACCGATGACGGCCGACTTAGTGGCCACATAGTTGGTCTGGCCGAAGTTGCCGTCGAGGCCGACGACGGAGGTGGCGTTGAGAATGACGCCGCCGCCCTGATTGATCATGATCGGGGCCACCGCCTGGGTACAGTTGAAGACACCCTTGAGGTTGACGGCGATCACCAGATCGAACTCTTCTTCCGGCATCTGCTTGACCAGCTCGCCGTTCTTGACGCGCACCAACATGCCGTCGCGCAGGACACCGGCGTTGTTGACCAGAATGTCGATGCGGCCGTATTGGGCAAAGACATCGTCGATCCACGCCTGAACGGCCTGGCGGTCGGTGATATCAATCTTGTCAAAGCGGGCGTCGGGGCCAAGGGTGGCGGCGACTGTCTTTCCTTCTTCTTCGCGCACGTCGCAGATGACGACCCTTGCCCCTTCTTCGGCAAACCGCTCGGCGGTGGCTTTACCGATGCCGCCGGCTGCGCCAGTAACGATGGCTACTCTGTCTTTCAGTCGCATAGTTGCTTACTCCTGTGGTGGGTGTCCCCATTGGACAATGCTGGCGGCCCAGACATAGCCGATGCCTGCGGCAACGATGGCCATCAGGTCGCCGTCTTTCAGCTTGCCTTGCCGCAAGCCTTCCTTGATACCAAACATGGCGTCTTGCTCGCCGGTGTGGCCGAAGTCGCCCAAATAGACTGCCTGCTCTTCGGTGAGGCCCAGTCGTTCCACCATCTCGCGGTGGCCGGACGGCTTGATCAGGACCATGTTGAGAAAGTCGATGTCATCGCGGGTATATGGACTGCCGTCCGCTCGTGCGCCGCTCTTGCGCAGCGCTTCATCGACGCACAGCACCCAGTTGTCCATCGACACCGCATTGAGTCGCTCCTTCATCGCGTCCGGCTCAACGAGGTCGAAGTAGAAGCCACCTTCGGCGACGGCCGCGTCGGTTGGGAAGGCGACCGTGCCGCTGGCAGGCACAATGACGTGCTTGCTCATCGAGCCGTCGGCGATCATGTGCGAGCCGAGCACCCTGTTCTCCGGCCAGTTGCGCCGCAGCAGCATCGCTCCGGCGCCCGAGCCGATGTTCCACAGGAACGTCGTGCGCGGGTTTTGGAAGTTGATGAAGTCACTGACGCGATAGCCCCCGGCGATGAGCACCGTGTTGACTTCGGGATCGGCCATGATCATGTCACGGCCCATCTTCATGGAGGCGACGGTGGTGGCGCAGCGGGTGTGGACGTCGATGGCCCAGGCGTTGGTCGCGCCGATCTCGTGGGCCAGATGAATGCCGGAGGTCCACAACATGTATTCGCGCCACTCTTCGGTCGTACAGATGACCACGTCGATTTCGGCCGGGTCGATGTCGGTTTGGGCCAGGCAGTCCTGCGCGGCCAGGATGGCCATCTCGTTGGGATGGTCGTCCGGCCCGCCGACATGCTTCTGGTTGATGCCGAACTTCTCGCGGATGACCCACTCCGGATAGCCGCTCGCCTCGGCGATATCAGCCGCGGTCATGACCGTGTCCGGAGAGTAGGTGCCTACGCTAACAATGCCTACGGTGTCTTGAGTCATACAGATATCTTGTTGCCGGCCTCAATTGTGAAACCGGGTGATGGTTACGCCTGGCTCTTGCCGGGGGGTGGCGGTTCCTCGGCGCCCGGCAGCGGGACGAATGTGGCGATGAAGGCCAAAGCTTCATCCATGCCGGTGAAGCGCAATTCGGCTTCGGTCTGCACATGGCGGATGATGCCGTGCCAGACCGGAAGCGCCTTCTCGGTCTCGGAGCCGGGTAGTTCATGGACAAAGCGCAAGACGAATGAATCGACGGCTGTTTCAAGCACGTCAGCAGGATATCACAGACCGGTTACAGAAAAGTTGCACAACGTCCGATTCCAGGCGTATACAATCTGCCCAACACGGCGCAACCGGGTAGACTTATGGTATGAGTACCAGCCGCCACCCCGACTTCCCGTCTGACTTCGTCCTGCCGCGTCACGTCGATGTCTGGCTGCCGCCCGGCTACGACGCGACGGCCGACAGCCGCTACCCCGTTGTCTATCTGCACGATGGCCAGAACGTCTTTGACCCGGCCACTGCCAGCCATGGCGTCGCCTGGGAAGCGGATCAGGCTATGCTGCGCCTGTTGGCGGCAGGGGAGGCCCGACCGGCCATACTGGTGGGCATCTGGAACACAGCGCTGCGGACACCGGAGTTTCTCCCGGCGCGGCTGTTTGAGGCGTTGTCACTTGCGGCGCGGGGGCGTGTGCTAGCCGGACAGGGCGAACCGCTGGGCGACGCCTATGTGCGCTTTGTGGTTGAAGAGCTGAAGCCGTTGGTGGACCGCACGTACCGCACGCTGCCGGGACGGGGCGACACGGTTATCATGGGTTCCAGCCGGGGTGGGTTGATCTCGCTCTACGCCATCTGCGAGCACCCCGACATCTTCGGCGCGGCCGGCTGTGTCTCGACCCATTGGCCCGCTGTGGAAGGTGTCATCAATCCGTACCTTGCCGCGCATTTGCCGGACCCGGAGAGCCACCGCCTCTGGTTCGACTATGGCACCCACACGCTCGATGCGCTCTACGAGCCGGTGCAGAAGCAGGTGGATGTACTGGTGGTCAAGGCAGGCTATGAACCCGGCGAAAACTGGCTGACGCGCAAATATCTGGGCACCGATCACAGCGAGACGGCGTGGCGAGCGCGGGCAGACGACATCCTGCGCTTTCTCCTGACTACATGAGGTCGCGGTTAGGGAACCTGCCGCAGCAGGTAGGGAACCGCTACCATCCGGTGTACGTCCTTGTAGTGAGGACGACACACGCATGAATCGACCGACCACTTACCGCCTTTCGCTGCCCCCGGGCGCGGGGCTGTCCACCCTTCTTCTGCTTGCCCTGGCTTTGGTGCTGGGCGCATGCAGCCAGACGGCCGCCGTACCGGCGACGTCATCACCTGCGTCCGCAGCCGAGGACACGTCCCAAGTAAAGCCGCTCCCGACAACCGACGCCGCAGCGGGAGCCGCCCTCGAGCGCCTCGCTACGAGTACACCGGATAGCTACCCGCCTCCGGAGACGGCCGAACAGCGCCATCCCTACCCCGACCCGGTGCAGCAGGGAACGGCCACGCCAACGGCCGCTGCCCTGACCGATGTGGAGGCCACGGCGACTGCGGCGGTCTTCTTCCCGATCATCGGCGAGGGGACGTCGGGTGATGAAGAAGCGGCGGCCGTTGCCGAAATTGAGCAGCCAACAAGCACTGCGCTGCCCACCGCGACCGCCACGACTCCGCCGACATCCACACCCGCCGGACCTTTGCCACCCACGCCCACCCCGACGCCTTTCCCGCCGGTCGACTTCGAGTCGGCACGCGCCGACCTGACGGCCGCCGGGCAGGATCTGGCCTACAACAAGGTCGGGCTGCACGTGACGTTCCTGGAAGACAGTGACGAGTTGGACACCTATATGGAGCGACTCGATGCGGCCGGCGTGCCGATGGTGATCAAGAGCGTTGACAACGCCGAACCGGTCTACAAGGCTCAGGAGTTGATGAAGCAGAGCGGCGTGGATCATGTGCTGGTTTACCGCTCAACTGCCTACGACGTGCCCAACTACGATACGCCGCCCGTGCAGGCGGCCGAGTTTTACTGGGAGCAGGAGCTGGCGATCTGGCCGCCGGAGCTGGACCCCGGTCTCGTCTGGTTCGAGACGATGAACGAGCTGGACAAGAATCGCTCTGAATGGCTGGCGCAGTTTTCGCTGCGCACGGCACAGTTGGCGCTGCGTGACGGCTACAAATGGGCCGGCTTCAGCTGGGCCAGCGGTGAACCGGAACCGGCCGACTGGGAGTCGCCCGCCATGCTGGAACTGCTGCGCCTTGTGGGCGAGCATCCCGACCAACTGGCCATCGCCCTGCATGAGTACAGCTATCTGGCGGAAGATATCGGCCATGAGTATCCGTACAAGGTCGGCCGCTTCCAGGAGCTGTTCCGTATTGCCGACAAGCACGGCATTCCCCGGCCCACGGTGCTTATCACGGAGTGGGGCTGGACGTACAACAATATCCCGTCTGAACGGGAAGCGATGGAAGATATCGACTGGGCGGCGCGGTTGTATGCCGCCTATCCGCAGGTGCTGGGTGCGGCCATCTGGAATCTGGGCAAGCTCGGCACGGAGTGGGGGAATCTCGATGGACAGGTCGGCGACCTGGTTGACCCGCTGATGGTCTACACTCTGACGAACTACTTTCCGGCTCCGTTCTCGCGTAATGGGCCAATCAGCCCGGAGTCGTTCCCGCCGCCCGGCAATTGATGAGCAACAGGAGGATCCGATGACCACCTTACCGTTTCGTGTCGCTGCGCTAGACCATGTGGAACTGCTGGTGCCGGACCGGTACGAAGCGGCCGCCTGGTATGAGGCCGTGCTTGGCCTGACGATCATTCGCGACTTTGAGTTCTGGGCCGTGGATGAGGGCGGCCCGCTCATGATTTCGAGCGACGGCGGGAGGACCAAGGTGGCGCTGTTCGAGGGCCAACCCCAAGCTGGACGCGATTCCATTGGTTACATACGGATGGCTTTTTGCGTGGATGCTCCTGGCTTCCTGCGCTTCCTGGAGACGCTGGGCGAGCAGACGATCCACGATCGGAACGGGAAACGACTGACGGCCGAGCAGGTCGTCGACCACGATCGCTCCTGGTCCATCTACTTCAACGACCCCTGGGGCAACCCGCTAGAAGTGACGACCTACGACTACGACGCCGTGGCCGCGGCGCTTCGTTAGAAGCTAGAAGCTGCGTGCTTCGCGAATATCACTCAGGACAGCGATCGCCCGGTCAATGAGCGCCTGATTGCCGGGCAGGTGGGGCCAGGCGCTCGCGCCCGACGGATGGGGCAGGGGTACGACCCAGCGCCCTGCCGGGTCCCTGGTGGGGTCGTATGCGGCCAGCCGCTCTCCCTGTTCAATGTCAAATTGAACCGATTCTGCAACTGCTTCCGGCGAAAAGTAGACGGCCGTGCCGATGATCTCATCCAGCCGCAGCGATGGGGGGAAGAGGAGTTTGATCGCCAGCCCGCCGACCAGAATCATCAACTCCGGCTGTACCAGGCTGATTTCGCGGTCGAGAAAGGGCCGGCAGAGCGCCTGCTCGTCCTTGCTGGGCACCCGGTCGCCACGCCCGGATCCGGTGCGACCGGGATAGCATTTGGTGACGGCCGTCATGTACTGTCGGGCCCGAAATTCATCCTCGTCGTAGCCCGCTTCACCCAGCCATTGAAACAGGCGGCGGCCGCTGCTGGCGTTGAACGGCCGCTTTGCCTCCACTTCGGTGATGCCCGGGGCCTGGCCGATGAGCATCACCCGCGCCTCGGCCGTGCCCCGGAAGATTGCCCCCGCCGTGATGGCGTGGCCCGCCTCCAGGCAGCGACGACAGGCGCGCATCTCGTCATGCAGCGCGGCCAGAGCCACGGCGTTACCAGTTTTCATCGGGTTAGCTGCGGATATCTTTGACGACGCGGCCGTCTTTCATCACGACGATGATGTTGTCGTTGTTCTCCAGCGAACGGATGTCGGCGATGGGGTCGGTGCGGCTGATAGTGATGTCGGCCAGCTTGCCAGCTTCAATCGTGCCTACCTTGTCTTGCCAGCCCAGGCATTCAGCGGCGACGCGGGTCGACGCCTCAATCGTCTCCATCGGCGAGAAGCCGACGTTGAGCATCAATCCCAACTCGCGCAGATTCGTGCCGTGGGGCATGACGGCTGCGTCGGTGCCCATGGCGATCTTGACGCCCGCATCGTGGGCCTTGGCGATGCTCTCGCTGTGCGCCTCGATCGTCTCACGCGCCTTGCGCACGCCATACTCCGGCATGCCGCCCTTTTCGCCCTGTTCCAGCACGGCCACCGGGGCCAGCAGCGTCGGCACAAGAAATGTGCCGTGTTCCAGCATCAGCTCAATCGCCTCGTCGTCCAAATAGATGCCGTGTTCGATGGAGTGGATGCCGGCCCGGACAGCGTTCTTGATGCCCTCAACACCCTGGGCGTGGGCCATCACCTTGACGCCGCGCCGGTAGGCCGCTTCCTGGACGATGACCTCCAGCTCCTCTGGCGTGAATTGGGTGAACTCCGGATGGTCGGTGGGGCTGAGCACGCCGCCTGTGGAGCAGACCTTGACCACTTCGGCCCCAGCCCGCAGTACCTCGCGCACTTTCTTGCGGACTTCTTCCACGCCGTCACAGATACCGTCGGGCATGCCGGGGTAGGTAGGCAGGATATTGAACGACATGCCCGACAACATCCAGCCGTCGACGTGGCCGCCCGTGATGGACAGGACCGCTGTGGAAATCTGCATGCGTGGCCCTTCGATGAGACCGGTTTCGACCGCTTGCTTCATACCGACGTCCGCTCCGCCGGCGTCTCGGACGCTGGTGATACCCGCGTCCAGCGTCCGTCGCATATTGCCTATTGCGTTGTAGAAGCGCAGCGAGAACGGCATCATCATGTCACGGACGATGTTGACGCCTTCGAACGCAAGATGGACATGGGTGTCGATCAGGCCGGGCATAATGGTGCCGCCGCCGGCGTCGATTACCGTCGCGTCGTTGCCTGCCCGCACACTGCCGACGGGTCCGGCGGCGACGATCGTGTTGCCGTCAATGAGTACGGCCGCATTGGCCAGTGGCTTGCTGCCCTTGCCGTCGATCAGGGTGCCGTTGTGGATAAGGGTCTTGGTCATATCGGGTCTCCTCGGGGTAGCTTCAGTTAAGGGTTACCTTGCTAGTATAGAACCCGCCGGCGCTTTCTCCAATCGCTGCCGATAATGTGCGTCCCTCAACGCCATGTAGCGCCACATTCCTTGTGGCGTCTTGCGCGGGAAGAGTGCGACAAGGGGAAGTCATGCAGCGCCACATTCCTTGTGGCGTCTTGCGTGGTAAGAGTGCGACAAGAGAATGTCGCGTTACGCCGGAACAGATGCCCCGCCAGCACCATGGCTGACGGGGTATCGACGAAGGGGGAGCAGGAGATGTCTAATAGATGGGCAGGTTGGGATCGACATCCCGCGCCCACTGGTTGATTCCGCCGGACAAATTGATCAGCTTTTTGTAGCCGTGCTGCTGCAGCTCGTGGATGACATCGGCGCTGCGGCCGCCCACTTTACAATGGACGACGATCTCGCGCGACGTGTCCAGTTCGCCCAGATGGTTGAGAATGTCGTTTTTGGGAATGAGCACAGCGTTGAGCGACGCCAGATTGGAGATCTCCCACTCGTGCGGCTCCCGCACGTCGAGGATCATCAGGTCGTCTCCGCTGTCGAGACGCTGCTTCAACTCCAGCGGCGTGATGGTGGCCATGCTGCCGTTGGTCTCCGTGGCGTACTCGCTGTGGTCGTGGGCGGGGACGCCGCAAAACTGCTCATAGTCGATCAACTTGGTCACGGTTGGATTGTCGCCGCAGACCGGGCAGTCGGGGTTTTTACGCAGCCGTACTTCGTCAAAGGTCATCGACAGCGCATCGTAGAGCATCAGACGGCCAATCATCGACTCGCCCACACCCAGGATGAGTTTGACCGCTTCCGTGGCCTGGATCGCCCCGATGGTGCCGGGCAGAATGCCCAACACGCCGCCCTCGGCGCAGCTGGGCACGAGGCCGGGCGGGGGCGGCTCCGGGAAGAGGCAGCGATAGCACGGCCCTTCCTCGGCGTAAAAGACCGATGCCTGCCCCTCGAAGCGGAAGATGCTGCCGTAGACGTTTGGCTTGCCCAACAGCACGCAGGCGTCGTTGGTTAGATAGCGCGTGGGGAAGTTGTCGGTGCCGTCGATGACAATGTCATACGGCTCGAAGATCTCCAGCGCGTTGGCAGAGGTCAGCGGCACCTCGTAGGTGTCCACCTGCACATGCGGGTTGATGTCGAGCATCCGGGCTTTGGCGCTCTCCAGCTTGGGCTTGCCCACGTCCTTGGTGCCGTGGATAACCTGCCGCTGCAGGTTGGAGAAGTCAACCACGTCGTAGTCGACGAGGCCGATGCGGCCGACGCCCGCCGCCGCCAGATACATGGCCAGAGGCGACCCCAGACCGCCCGCGCCGATGAGCAGCACGCTGGCCAGCTTCAGTTTCTTTTGCCCGGCCATGCCGACTTCGGGCATGATGAGATGGCGGCTGTACCGTTGAATCTCCTCGTGGCTCAGCTCCACGTCATCCAGCGCAGCCGGATCGATTATTGGAAAGGCACTCATAATGTCGTTGTCCTTCAAGTTAAGCAGGCGACTGCGAAGGTGGGGCCTGTTCCGCCACACCGTGCAGCTGCCGAGTTAGTTTACCAGAATCGGTCAATCCATAGTTTACCGCACTAACGTGGCCCTGTTCATCCAGCAGAATAGTGGTCGGTAGGGTGAACACCTGGAACTGACTGGTTAGCTCAGTTTCCAGCGCCGCGTCGATGGTCTGGACACGCAGGCGGCCATTCCAGGTGGCGGCGACTTCGTCTACAAAGCGCCCTTGCGTGGGGCAAACCGCGCACGTGTCGCTGCGGAAGTAGAGCAGCGTTGGTATGCCTGTCGGCGCGGCAGGCTGCATGCGCCGCATGTGGATCATGCGGAAAAGATAGTAGGCGGCGACTGCCGCGCCGGCAAGAAGGGCTACCAGGGCCACTCTTTCGATCATCACATCGCTCCGTTAACTGGATTGAATCGGGCTTTGGCTGAAGCCGGGCAGGCCGAGGCGGTTCAGCTGGTAGTACACGAAGCAGCCGGCGCAGAAGCCGAGGAATAGATTCAGCCCGGCCAGCACGACCACCACGCCCACCAACACCCACCCAGCCGTTGTCGCGCCCAGCAAAAAGAGCAAGACCGAAGCGAGCAGTACGACACCGCCGAACCCCTGCGCAAAGCGATGGGGTTCCGGATTGTCGACGATGACCTGGGCCTTGACGACGCCCGCCGGGCGCAAGATGTCGCTGTAGATGCGCTTGAATAGGGACAGGGCGGGAACGGCCGTCCCCAGCAGCATCACTCCGGCCACAAACGCCACCAGCCAGACAGAATCCAGCACAAAGGCCACGATAAGCAGCCCGATGATGAACGCCTGGTTCACCTTGAGCGCCGATTGGTCGACGCGACGATCAGACGGTTCGTTCACGGGTGAACTCCTCGGGCTGGTCAAGACCGCCGGCGATGGACGGAATGATCATGAGCGTGTCGTCGGGCGATACGGGAGTGGCCTCGCCCTCCATGCCGCGCACATCTTCCTTGTTCAGATAGATGTTGACGAAGTTGCGCAGCGCGTCCCCCTCAAACAGGTGGGTGCGCAGCTGCGGGTACTGGGTGGTCAACTGGTTCAGCGCCTCGCCGACGGTTGCGCCTTCGACGTTGACGCTGCTGTTGCTGCCTGTATACGGCCGCAAGGGGGTTGGTATGCGAATAACAGTCATGGGTTCGTCTCCAGGAATATAGATAAGGTTGTTATGGATGAATGTCAACGGGTTCTTCAGCGAACCCCGATCGGTCTTCGGCCAGCTGCCACGATCGGCTGGTCGCCGGTCGGCCGCCGATTACCTGGGTGATCAGATAAGAGTAGCCCGGCCAACTGGCCCAACTCAGGTCACGGGGCGAGGCCACAGGCGGGTGGTCGGGGTGGCTGTGGAAGATGCCGACCACGTCCAGCCCGGCGGCCATCGCCTCCAGCTCGACATCGCGCCAATCATCTTCGGCAATACGGAAGCGCTCCGGCTTCTCTTCTTCGACCGGCCACACATTGGGCAGCGGCCGAATCTCGGTTACGACATTGCGGTTGGTGCCGGCTTCGCCCAGCAGGAGGCCGCACCCTTCATTCGGGTACGACGCCGCGCCGTGGGCCTTGATCGCTTCGTGCAAGTCACTGGTCAATATTAACATGATTATCTCCTGGCAGTGCTGCTACGCCGTCCAGAACCGTTCGCTTAGGTATTTGTAGCCGTTGTCCGGCAGGATGGTCACAACGACCCCTTCATCCAACCCGCGGGCGACCTGGAGCATGGCCACGACGGCCGCTGCGGACGATATGCCCACGAGCATACCCTCGGTGCGAGCCAGGAAGCGGGCCATCTCATAGGTCGCTTCGGTGTTGACGGTCAGGTTGCCGTCGGCCAGCGTCTCGTCGTAGATGCCCGGCTTAATGGCCGACTCCATATGCTTCCATCCTTCCAGGCCGTTGAACGGGCTGTCCGGCTGGGCGGAATAGCACAGAATGTCGGCATTGAGGTCGTGGAGACGGCGGGTGACCCCAGTGAAGGTGCCGCTTGTGCCCAGCCCGGCTACGAAGTGGGTGAGTTCTCCCGCTGTTTGCTGCCAGATCTCCCCGGCGGTGGTCAGGTAATGGGCCTGCCAGTTGGCCGGGTTGTTGTACTGGTCGGCGTAGAAGAGTGTGCTGTCCTGCGCCGCCAGGCGACGCGCCTCAATGATGGCGCCGTCGGAGCCTTCCAGCGGGTCGGTCAGAATGAGGTCGGCGCCGTAGGCCCGCAGGATGGCCAGCCGCTCGGGACTGGCGTTCTCGGGGACGGCGAGCTTGACGGGATAGCCCCGGGCCGCACCAAGCATGGCGTAGGCGATGCCGGTGTTGCCAGAGGTGGAGTCAAGCAGGGTCATGCCCGGACGGAGCAGGCCGTCCCGCTCGGCCATGTTCATGATGTGGAGCGCCGCCCTGTCTTTCACGGAACCACCCGGGTTGGTCCACTCGGCTTTGGCCAGAAGATGGACGTCTGGCGAAAGGCTGTAAGCGTCCCGCGTGCGGTCGAGCCGCAGCATAGGGGTGTTCCCGATAAGTTGTTCCAGACGCAGAGGGGCGGCAATCTGGTTAAGTAGCTTCGGTTGTTCAACAGGTGCCAACATAGTTGTTTGTGTCTTTTTCTCAGGTACTTACTTTGTCGTGTCTGCCACTCCCCTTGACGGGCGGGCAACAAAAAACGGTCGCAGCATCCAGAAGACGCGCGCGTAACTGTGCGTTACTCGCGAGGATACCTACCACCGTTTCCCCGAATGACTCATCAGAGCCATCCAAATCCTGTCGGGAACGACGTAGTTATCCCCGCTTAAGACACCTGCAACATAACCGAATCATCATCAACCTTATCACCATTTATTATCAAGTTATTGATGAAAATCAATATGGGAGAAGTATAGGGAACGAGGAAAGCAAAGTCAAGGGACAAAGCTTACAATTGAGTGAACGTTGGACTGTTGATGTGTTCAGGGTCGACAGCCTGTTTGCGCGGCGTTGACGTGCTCGCAAAGCTCAGGCAGGGGAACGTCGCTCATGTCTGGACGCGTCGAATGAGCTGGTGCGGCGCGGAAAAGAGCGCCTGATCGTGGTCGTTCCAGTAGTGGAGGCTCCGGTTCATGCGCTCGATGCCGTCATCGATCATGGCTTTTTCGCGGGGCGCAGTCGGGTTCCAGAGAGCGGTGCCGCACGTGCCGACTGCGAACCGGCGCAGGAACGCACCGCCAAGCTCATGACGAAGGCGGTCCAGATCGATCGCCTCTCCCGACTCGGCCTCGAAAGCAGCAGCATAGGCCCGCAGAGTCTGCTCGATGTCATCCGGGCTGCCCATTGCGAAGAGCAGTTCATACAGATCGATGGCCTGGGGGCCGCGGGCGCACCTGGCCCAATCGAGAAGGACCGGCTCCGTGCCCCGCTCAAAGACGATGTTATCCAGGTGCAGTTCAGCGTGGAGGAGCGTCTCAGGTGCGCCGGCGAGCCGGGCGTTGGCCACGTGCTGCGCCTCGTCGATCCGGGCAAGGAGCGCCCGACCCAGCTCATCCAGCCGGTCAGCGAAGCGTTCCAGGAACAGGCTGCGGTGGGACGCAACCCATTCGGGATCAGGCTCCCAGACGGCCAGCGACTGCAGCCATTCGGTCGTAGACAGCGCTTCGGCCCCCGCCCACCGGGCGTGCATGACGGCCAGCGCCCGGGCGATCGCTGCGGCTTGCTCAGCTCCCGCTTGCTCAAGCACATCCCCCTGAACCACATCCTTCAAATCTTCCAGTACCACGATGCCGCGCTGCCGGTCCGGATCAACCGCGGCGTAGTAGCAGGCTGGCACCCGGATACCCAGCCGGCGGCCGACCGTGCGGTAGAAATGGACCTCTGTTTCACCGGCCCGGCTGTTCGTGTCCCACAACTTGACGACAACGGCTGGGGCGACTGGGTTGTCATTCCAATGAAGGCGGTAGATCTCGCTCGCGAGGCCGTAGTCGGCGCCAATTCGTTCAGTGGTGAACCCGGCATCATCCGACTCAATCTGGTCGAGCACGCCACTCATCTGGAGCCATTCCGGTGTCAGTTCTGCTTCAAGGGCCGGCACGGCGCTGCTTCCGACCTGGTAAGCGCTGTTGCTGTCTCGCAAGAAACTCTTGATCAGGCCCTGCCTTCCTCGAATCGACGCGTATCAAGAAAGCCGCCGGGCACATCATTGCGCCCGGCAGCTTGATTCACGGCAGCCGCTGGCTGTGGCCCTTATTCGTCTTCGTCTTCCTCGGTTTCTGCGCTGATCGCCTGTGCGCCCTGTGATGCGGCGAGCGTGACCAGACCCTCGGCAATCATCTCTTCGCCGGCAGTGGCCAGCACATCGCTGCTCGCCGCCGCAATGTCGGCCATTTCGATGCGCATTTCGCCCTCGGCCATTTCGGCGTCGCCCATCATGGCGATCTCTTCGCCGGTCACTTCCATCGCTTCCGTGAGCGCCCGCACGGCGCCGTAGCGCATGATGTTGTCAACGGCCAACTCCTTGAGCCGCTCGCCACGGTCTTGCAAGAAGGCGGAGATGACGGGCAGGTCCATCGCGTACAGAACGTCGCTGATGACCGACAGTTCGCCTGAAATTGAGGCGATCTCCATCGTATCTTCCAGGTCATCGGCGTTGAGGGCGCCAACAACGGCGCTCAACGCCTGCACATCTTCCGATGCCACGACGAGCTGCGCACCCTGGACAATATCATTGATGCCGGCTGTGGCGACCATCTCGCTCAGGCGGGCACGCCGTTCGGCGCCCAAGATGGCGTCTTCACCCCGGGTCAATTGGCTGGCCACATAGGCAGCCGTTGCTTCGCGCTCAGCCATCTCGGCTTCGACTTTGTTATCATCGCTCATGTTTGCACTCCTGTTGATTGGTTAAACAGCTGGTCTGGTATAGATGGATCTGACTTCACCCTGATTATAGGGGTCCCTTTCCCGCAATTCAATGTGAATTGGCGGCGTCCATGCCGGTGCGGTTCAGACCGGCGAGCCAGCTGCGAGCAGCGCACTGCCGACAGAGTAGACAATCAACATCTGGGCCGGGCCGTACGTCAGCCAGACCAGATCGCCGATGTAGCGAAAAGAGAGACCGGCGAAGAGTTCGCCCGCCAAAATGAGGTCGCTCAAGAGGAATAGACCCGCTCCGACTGCCAGCGGAATGAACAGCGGCTCTTGCAGGGCCAGCCCGGTGGCCAGGCCGGCGGTCGTGGCCAGCAGGATAGCGTAGGCTAGCGCAGCCCATAACAGTGCATCCGGCTTGCGACTGCGATAGACGACCAAATACCAGCCCACCGCGCCGACGACCCACCAGGCGACCAGGGCGCCCCAGGGGACGTCTGTCCCACCCAGCCAGATGAAAGCGGCGATGTAGAGGATATGGCCGATGCCGAACGCCGCCATGCCGGCCAGCACGGAACGGCCGCCGGGCAGCACGCCAGCCAACGTCAGATCGCCGACCAGCCCGAAGATCATGCCTGCGGCAATGAGAACGGCATAGGGAACGATCCCGCTGCCGCGGCTGGCAACGGCCCAGCTGAGCGCCGCCACCACCAGCGTCACCGACGACGCCATGCGCGTCCAGGTGGGCATGCGGCGCTGCGGGTTGCCGGAACCGACCAGAAAACCGCCGAAAAGAAAGATTGCCCAGAGGATGAGCAAGCCGGCAAGCCACCACCGTGCCACAGGATCATTGAGTGCTTCAAACATCTGTCAAGCTCCCGAACAGCGCAGTGTACCCTATCGGCGGGCCGCCCACAATCTGGCCTGCTCCCAGACCCAACAAGCGGTAGAATAGAACAGATGAGTGACCAGGCGCAGATCAGCGGCTCAATCGAGCGCATCACCTACCACAACGAAGAGAACGGCTACACGGTGCTGCGGCTGCGGCCGGAAGACAAGTCGATGCTGCCGTTTGCCTATGGCGAACAGCTGATCACTGTGGTCGGCAATCTACCGGATCTGAATCCCGGCGAATGGCTGCGCCTGCGAGGGCAGTGGATCAAGCACCAGCAGTACGGGCGGCAGTTTCAGGCGGAGCATTGCGAGCAGTCGCTCCCCGCCTCGGCCGAGGGCGTCCGGCGCTACCTCGGCTCCGGCATGATTCGCGGCGTCGGCAAGGTGATGGCCGAGCGCATTGTCGAACGATTTGGGGCGGATACGCTGGAGATTATCGACAACGATCCCAAGCGACTGCATGAGGTGCCCGGCATTGGCCACAAGCGGATTGACGGCATCATCACTGCCTGGGCCGAGCAGCGCGACATCAAGGATGTGATGCTTTTCCTTCATGCCCATAACGTGTCCACCCACCTGGCCGTCAAGATTTACAAGCAGTACGGGGATCAGTCGTTGGCGGTGGTGCAGAATACGCCCTACCGGCTGGTGCGCGATGTCTACGGCATCGGCTTCAAGACGGCCGATCAGATCGCTCGCTCGCTGGGCCTGGCTGCCGATGACCCGGCCCGCATCGAGGCGGGCATCGCCTACACGTTGACGCGCATGGCCGAGCAGGGCCACGTTTTCGTCCCGGAGACCGAGCTGGAGCCGGAAGCAGCCGAGATATTGGGGTTGGAGCAGGCGCAGGTGACGGCGGTTCTGTCCCAGTTGGCCCGCAGCGAATTTGTGCGGCGCGACACCATTCAGTATGCGACCGCCCAGTCCGCATCGGCCCTGGCCGAAGAGCAGGCCGTCTATCTGCCGCAGCTCTATCATTCCGAGGTCGGGCTTTCGCGGGAAGTGCAGCGGGTGGTCTTCCACCCCACAAGCCGGCTGGCGGATCTGCGAAGCCAGCCGGTCGAGGCTCTGGCACGCCAGACGAGCAGCGCGGGCATCACCCTGTCGCCCATTCAGCAAGAGGCGATTGCTATGGCGCTTAGCCATAAGGTCACGGTGCTGACGGGTGGGCCGGGCACAGGCAAGACAACGACGCTGCGGACCCTGCTCGACCTGCTGGACCGCACCGGACACAGCTACGCGCTCGCTTCGCCGACCGGGCGGGCGTCCAAGCGGCTGACCGAGACGACAGGCCGCCCGGCGCGCACGGTCCACCGTCTGCTGGAGTTCAAACCCGGTGAAGGATTCTTGCGCAATGAGTCCAACCCCATCGATGCAGACCTCGTCATTATCGACGAGGCCTCCATGCTCGATTTGCAGCTGGCCTACAGCCTGATCAAGGCGATCGGTTCCGACTCCCATCTGCTGCTGGTGGGGGATGTCGATCAGCTTCCGTCGGTTGGGCCGGGCGATGTCCTGCGCGACCTGATTTCGTCCGGCGTGCCGGCGGTGGTCCGGCTGGAGACGATATTTCGACAGGCGGTGGGATCGCTCATCATCAGCAACGCCCACCGCATCAACCAGGGACAGATGCCGGAGACCAGCAAGGACGCCACCGACTTCTTCATGTTTGTGAAGGAAGACCCGGACGAGACGGCGGCTATGGTCGTGGATGTCGTCAGTCAGCGCGTGCCGCTCAAGTTTGGCTTTGATCCGTTGGATGACATCCAGGTACTGGCCCCGATGTACAACGGCGCGGCTGGCGTCACCCGTCTGAACGAGGCGTTGCAAGCGGCGCTCAACCCGCCCGGTCGCCGCAAGCAGGAGCGCAAAACGCCCGGTCGGGTGCTGCGTGTCGGCGACAAGGTCATGCAGACGAGTAACGACTACGACAAGAACGTTTACAATGGCGATATTGGCCGGGTGACGGCGATTGATCCGGTGGAGCAGACGGTCACGGTCAGTATTGACGGTGCGCCGGTTGTCTATGACTTTGCCGAGGCCGATGAGCTGATGCTGGCCTACGCCATCAGCGTCCATAAATCGCAGGGGTCGGAGTATCCTTGTGTGGTCATCCCGGTCGTCACGCAGCACTATCTGATGCTGCAGCGCAACCTCATTTACACAGCCATTACACGTGCGAAAAAGGTGGCCATTCTGGTTGGCACGCGCAAAGCCCTGGCGATTGCCGTCAACAACGATCGGGTGGCAAGACGATACACTGCCCTCGATTGGCGGCTGTCCCACGACACGGCGCGTTGACAAGGTGGCGGACAGTGTGGGAGACTTTGCGAGATATGACGGCAGTTGAGACAGAGCGCATTTCCAACGCGATTGTGGTTCATGGCCCCGGGCGCAGCGGCACCACGCTGCTTTACAACATCCTTGCCTTGCATCCGGCACTGGCGTGGGTGTCGGGCTATGTGGATCGCTATCCCCGGCGGCCGGCTCTGGCACTGCTCAACCGTCTGAACGACATTCCGTTTCTGGAGCGCTGGAGCCGTGGACGCGGCAAGTGGCCGCGCCCGGCCGAAGCGTACAGCTTCTGGAATACGTACTTTCCCGACTTCTCAAACCCGGACAATCGCCAAAGTCCATCACCCGCTGATTCACCGGAAGCTTGTGTAGAGACGATCAATTCGGTCATGACCTATGCGGCCAAGCCGCGCTTCATCACCAAGATCACCGGGAATGCACGGGCAGACGAACTCGATCGCGTCTTTGAGGATCCGTATGTGGTCTACATCAACCGCGATCCGCGTGCCGTTGTCATGTCCTATTACAAGCAGCGGTGGGGGTATAAGCGGCAGCCCTCGCGATTCGCCAAGAAGTCCACTCGCACTTTGTTGAAGGAGTACGCCGAGCGCTACCAGACTTATTCGCGGGAATCACGCCGGCTGCGCCGATTCAATTATCACGCTGTGCGCTATGAAGATATAGTCGCCCGTCCGGCCAAGACGTTGGCTGCGGTGCTGGCCCACACGAATCTGCCGTCCGACGAGCGCTTCGACGAGCTGGTCGAAGCGTGGTCTTTGCAGAGCGGCACGAACCAGGTGTGGCGCAAGCAGCTCGCCGATGATGATGCGGAGTATCTGGACACGCTCCTGGCTGAAGAGTGTGCCCGGCTAGGCTATGGTTCAGCCAATCGCCAGACGGATGCAGGAGATGGGCCGGCTGTCTGACAGCCCCCCTCTTACTTGCTGCTATCGAGGAAAATGCCGGGAATTCGCATGGATGTCCAATTCGCTGTCTCAAAGATTTCTAAATACGCCACGAGCGAGAGTGGTGATACGCTGGAGATGATCGAGCGGCCGCACGGCGGCATTTCGCTGGTCCTGGTGGATGGCCAACGCAGCGGCAAGAGCGCCAAGGCAATCAGCAATGTCGTGGCACGCAAGGCGGTGCAGCTCCTGGCCGAGGGCGTGCGTGATGGCGCTGCGGCCCGCGCCGCCAACGATTACCTCTTTACTTACCGCAGCGGCAAGGTGTCGGCGACACTCAACATCGTGTCGGTGGACACCCGCACCCGGACGCTGGTTATCTCTCGCAACAACGAGTCCCCGGTGCTCATCCACACCATGGCCGATGGCTTCTACCAGCTGGACGAACCCTCACGCGCAGTAGGCGTGCATCCCAACACCAAACCGCTTATCAACGAGATACCCATCACTGTGGGCACCGTTGTTGTGGCCTATACAGACGGCGTTAGCCACGCAGGTAGTCTGAGCGGCAGTGCGCCCTACGATGCATTTGCTGTCTTTCAGGAAATGGTGTCGGGTGGCGTCCTGTCGGCGCAAACAATTGCCGATCGGCTGCTCGATGATGCGGTGGCGCTGGACAACGGCCGCCCTCGCGACGACATCAGTGTGGTGGCGGTGTCTGTGCTGCCGAAGAATGGGGACGACGTGCGGCGTCTGAACGGCCGCCTGATGGTCTGAAGCAATGAACGACCCTGACCCTCCCTTACGTGTGGCTGTCGTTGGCCCGTGTGCGTCTGGCAAGAGTACACTGGTCAAGACGTTGGCTGCGGCTGGCTACGAAGCCCGTCATCCCGCCCAGGAACATTCCTACGTGGCCGATATGTGGCAGCGTCTGACGAAGCCGGATGTCCTAATCTATCTGGACCTGTCGTATGAAGCGTCGCGGGCACGACGACCGTACCACGATATTGGGCAGGATGGGCTGGCCACGCAGCACGACCGGCTGCGGCACGCCCGCCAACATTGTGACCTGTACATTGACACGTCCGGCGTGCCCCCCGCACTGGTCGGCGAACAGGTGCTGACCTTCCTCCACGAGCTTCAATCGCAGCCAGAAACCAGCTAGGCTGTCCTACAATGCCAGCGCCGCCTCCGGCAGCATCTCGATCTCACGCTCGGCGATTACCTGGTCGATAAATGCCCAGAAGGCGAGCTGGGCCGCCGTAGCTGGTTTTCGCGACTGGCACCCAATGTGAATCTCGCGGAAGATCTCCAGCCCCTGGATCGGGACCACCGCCACCTCGCCTGCCACCAGTCGAGTGATCACAATTTGCGACACGAAGCCCACCCCGATCCCTTCCTGGACGGCGAGGGCAATGGCCTCCGAGCTACCGAGCGTCAGGAGGGTGCGCAGCTCCTGGATAGCGACATGTTTTTCGGCCAGCGCGTCGGCGACGGCGTTGTACGTGCCGCTGTCTTCCTCGCGCAAAATAAACGAAGCCTCGAACAGTTCATCCGGCTCAATCTCGCTGCGCCGTGCCCAGGGGTGATCGAGGGGGACGATCAGGTGCACGGGATCCACCATGAACTGGCGGCTTTCGGCCGTCGAGCAGGTCAGGTGGGGTTGGCTGACCATCGCTATTTGCACTTCGCCATTACACAGCAGGTCGATGGCGTTGCTCTGTGACGTGACCTGGCAGGACATGCGCACGAGCGGATACCGTTGGTGGAACGTCGCCAGAAGCTGGGGCAGGATGTACTTGCCCGGTGTGGTGGAGCAGCCCACGCGCAAGTGGCCGTAGACCTCTCCTTCCAGCGACTTCATCGTCTCTTCGATCATGACTGACCGCTCTACCATCTCGCGGGCGAGGGGGACCAGCGCCTGTCCGGCATCAGTCAACTCGATGTGCCGTCCGGCACGCACGAATAGCTCCTGACCAAAGGTGTGCTCAAGCGATTGGACGTGCTGGCTAACGCTCGGCTGGCTCATGTGCAGCAGCCGGGCGGCCTGCGTGAAGTTCAGGGTGTCGGCCGCTACGAGAAAAACGTTGAGTTGGTGGGTGTCAAGCATGGGGTCACCTCATTGCTGTCTGACGGAGATTGTGAATATTGTAACACAAACGATAGGCAGACTGGGTGCAGACTTTGACCAACCGATAGGGTTTACCTATGGAAATATAGAAGCGATACCTATAAGTAAAACCTTGTTTTAGGCTTGTCTTTACTGCGATATCGTTTATGCTGTTAGTGAATATTTTCACTAAGTTCGCGAGGCCGGACACAGGTTATGACGTTGGTTGCTGCCCCGATTCCCGCTCTTTAGCCTCCACCGGCCAAGTACACAGGAGATCGCTTGATGAGACGACAACTTCTACTATTGGGGATATTGATTCTGGCCCTGGCCCTCGCTGTCGGGTGTGGCCAGAGCGCCCCGGATGCCGGCAGTGAAGCACCGGCAGAGGTCGCGGAGGTCACCGAGGCGCCGCCAACGGCCGCCCCGACCGATACCTCTGCCCCGCCGACCAACACCCCGGAACCGACGGTCACCGACGAGCCAACTGAAACGCCGGAACCAACGGCCACGGCCGAACCGACGTTCACCCCCACACCGGAAGTGGTAGCCAGCAACTGCCTGTCCTGCCACGCCGACCAGCAGATGTTGATCAATACAGCTGCACCAGAAGAGGAGGCGCCTGGGGAATCCGAATCCTCCGGCGTCGGTTGAGGGGGCTCGGTGGCTCCGTTGGAGCCATGGGAAAAAGTATTCGTAAACGCAGAAACGTTCCCGATGACGGATCATGGCGAGATCGGCTGCGTCGAGTGCCACGGCGGTCAAGATCTGGCCGAGAAAGATGGCGCTCATGCCGATATGGTGGCCCGGCCCAGCGAGGGTGATGCCCCGGCCTGTGTCGATTGTCATGAAGATCAGGTCGCGCTGACCGGCCAGAACCTCCACTTCTCCCAGGAAGGGTATTGGACGATGTTGGAAGGTCGTGGCATGGACCGCAATCATGAAGGGGTCCAGGAGATGTTCGGCAACCATTGCGCCAGCTGCCACACCAGCTGCGGCGACTGCCATGTCGGACAGCCCGCCAGCGTGGGCGGCGGTCTGCTCGATGGCCACGTCTTCACCAGCAATCCGCCCATGACCCGCACCTGCACTGCCTGTCATGGCAGCCGTGTCGGGAATGAGTACCTGGGCAAGAATGAAGGCGTCCTGGCCGATGTCCACTTCCGTCAGGAGCGGATGGTCTGTATTGACTGTCATGAAGGGGCCGAGCTGCACGGTGACATCACCAACGAGCAGGGCGAACCGCCCAACCATCGCTATGACGGTGTGGACGGCGCGCAGTGCGAGAATTGCCACCTGGATTACGCTACCAGCCGGGATGACGTCAAGGAACACCGGCTGCACGAGGACCAGCTGTCCTGCCAGGTATGCCACTCGACCACCTACGTCAACTGCAGCAGCTGCCATGTGCAAACGAGCGAGGAAAGCGGCAATGCGTTCTTTACGACCGATGAAACCTGGTTCACATTCCTAATCGGCCGCAACACTCGCCAGAGCGAGGGACGGCCGTATGAGTACGTGCCTGTTCGCCATGTGCCAGTCGATACCGAGAGCTTTGCTTTTTACGGGGATGACCTGATGCCTGAGTTCGACAATCTGCCGACCTGGCATTACGCCACGCCCCACAATATCCAGCGGAACACGCCGCAAACCGAAACGTGCAACAGTTGCCACGGCAACCCCGACATCTTCCTGACGGCCGACAAGGTAAATGCGGCCGAACTGGGAGCCAATGCGGGCGCGATCGTGGATGAGATTCCAGAACTTAGAGAGGAGTAAAGATGAACCTTCGTACCAGACAGATCATTGCCATTGCGTTTGCGCTCATGCTCATGGTGGGCATGATGGCCGCCTGTGCCGAGACACCCGCCGCACCGGTAGAGGAAGTGGTGGAAGAGGCCGCTGCTGTGGTCGAAGAACCGACCGAGGAGCCTGCGCCGACCGAAGTACCGACTGAAGTGCCCGCACCGGAGCCGACCGAGGAGCCTGCGCCGGAGCCAACTGCCGAGATGGTGGTTGAAGCAGACCCGATGCTGGTCAACGCCGGCTTCGAGTCCTTCCTGGGCGACATGGAAGGGTACAACACGATCAGCATCGAGGACTTGAACCTGGCGCTGGTTGAAGACCCGCCGCCGTTCCTGCTGGACGTGCGGGAACCGGGCGAGCTTGAGGAGAACGGCTACATCGAAGGCGCGGTCCTGATTCCGCTGCGCGAAGTGGCCGACAACATCCAGTACCTGCCCAGCTTTGACACGCCCATCGTCAGCTACTGCGGCAGCGGCTGGCGCTGCACCATCGCCCTGACGGCGCTGGAGGGCATGGGCTGGCAGGACGTCCGCGGCCTGAAGGGCGGCAGCTTCGGTGGCTGGAAAGACGCCGGGTTCCCGGTGGCCGAAGGACTGCCGTCGGATCCGCTGGAACTGAACGTCGCTGAGCCGGATCCTGCGGTGGTTGCGGCCATGCAGGAGATGCTCCACAACGTCCCCGATGGCTTTGGCGTTGTCACGGCCGAAGACCTAAACATCGAACTGGCCGAGAACCCTGATCTGATCCTTATCGACGTACGCCGACCGGAAGAGATCGAAGAGCAAGGTTACATTGACGCCGAGAACGTGCTGTTCATCCCGTTGGAAGAGTTCATCGCCCAGCAGGAGATGTGGCCCGCCGACCTTGACACACCTATCGTCACCTACTGCGGCAGCGGCCATCGCTCCACGATTGCCATGTCTATGCTGTGGGCCAACGGCTACACCGATGTGCGCAGCCTGAAGGGTGGCTACGGTGGGTGGGTCAGTGCCGGTTATCCGGCAGTTGGCGCGACGGAAGAAGCCACTGGCATGGATGCAGCGTTCGCCACCTTCCTGGCCGACATGGAAGGGTACAACACCATCGGTCTTGAAGACTTGAATTTGGCCCTGGCCGAGAATCCGCCGTTCATTCTGGACGTGCGTGCCCCTTCGGAGATAGAAGAGGCAGGGCACATAGAGGGCACGGTCAATATCCCGCTGCGCGATCTGGCCGACAATCTGCAATATCTGCCCAGCTTTGACACGCCCATTGTCAGCTACTGCGGCAGCGGCTGGCGCTGCACCATCGCCCTGACCACGCTTGAAGCGCTGGGCTGGGAAGATGTCCGCGGTCTGAAGGGCGGTAGCTACGCCGGCTGGGTCGAGGCGGGTTTCCCGGTCGTTGAGGGTCTGCCTCCTGCGCCTGAAGAACTGAACGCCGCCGAGCCGGATCCCGCGCTGGTCGCCTCCATGCAGGAGATGCTCCAGGCGATCCCCGAAGGGTTTGGCGTCATCACGGCTGATGACCTGAATCTGGAGTTGGCTGAGAATCCGGAGCTTGTTGTTATCGACGTGCGCCGTCCGGAAGAAGTCGCGGAGAATGGCTACATTGACGCTGAGAACATCCTGTTCATTCCGCTGGAGGAGTTCATCGCGCAGAAGGATATGTGGCCTGAGGATAAGGACACGCCCATCGTCGTCTACTGCGGCAGTGGCCATCGCTCGACGATCGCCATGTCGATCCTCTGGTCGTACGGCTACACCGATGTGCGCAGCCTGAAGGGCGGATTCTCTGGCTGGTTCGACGCCGACTACCCGGTTGCGGCGCCGGAAGCGGCCGCGACCGACGCGACCGCTGGTGCGCCTGCTGATCTGGACGCAGCGTTCGCCACGTTTCTGGCCGACATGCAGGGGTACAATACCATCAGCATCGAGGACCTGAACCTCGCTCTGGTCGAAGACCCGCCGCCGTTCATCCTGGACGTGCGCGAACCGGCTGAGCTGGAAGAGAACGGCCATATCGAGGGCGCGGTCAACATCCCGCTGCGCGAGGTGGCCGACAATATTCAGTACCTGCCGAGCTTTGATACACCAATCGTCAGCTATTGCGGCAGCGGCTGGCGCTGCACCATCGCCCTGACGGCGCTGGAAGGCATGGGCTGGCAAGACGTCCGCGGTCTGAAGGGCGGCAGCTTCGGCGGGTGGGTGGACGCAGGCTATCCGGTCGTGGAAGGGGCGGCGGTTGAACCGCTGGAACTGAACGTGGCCGAGCCTGATCCCAATCTGGTGGCAGTCATGCAGGACATGCTCCAGAATGTGCCGGAAGGTTTCGGTGTCATCACGGCTGACGACCTCAATTTGGCCCTGGTCGAGAACCCGGACCTGATTGTGATCGATGTACGTCGTGAAGAGGAGCTGGTCGAGAATGGCGTCATCCCCGCCGAGAACTGGATCCACATTCCGCTGGAGCAGTTCATCGATCAGATGGACGAATGGCCGGCCGATCTGGATGCACCGATCGTCGTCTACTGTGGCAGCGGCCATCGCTCAACAATCGCCATGAGCATTCTCTGGAGCTACGGCTACAGCGATGTCAAGAGCCTCAAAGGTGGCTTTGGCGGCTGGGCCGAGGCTGGCTATCCTGTTGAGGAGTACGCGCTGCCGTAAGGCATGGGCTCGCCGGCGCGTTGATGCCGGGTGACTGTCATCTGGCACAAAACAAAAAAGAGGGCGTCGCAATCGCGACGCCCTCTTTTTGCTTAACTGTTAGCTGATGGTGACAGGGCTTAGAAGCCCATGCCGCCACCCATGCCACCCATACCGTCCATACCAGCCATGTCGGGCATGGCCGGGGTATCTTCCGGCATGTCGGTGATCAGGGCCTCGGTCGTCAGGATCATGGCCGCGATGCTGGCTGCATTCTCCAGCGCGCCGCGGGTCACCTTGGCCGGGTCGATGATGCCTTCTTCAAGCATGTTCGGGTATTCGCCGGTCATGACGTTGAAGCCAATCTTCGTGTCGCCCTTCTCTTCCTGCATGCGGCGAACGTTCTGGATGATGACGTCGCCATTCAGGCCGGCGTTGGATGCCAGCTTGCGCATGGGGGCTTCCAGAGCGTGACGCAGGATGTTGACACCGGTCGTCGGGTCGCCAGCCGGCACCACGACGGTGTCGAGCGCGGGCAGAGCGTTCAGCAGAGCGACGCCGCCGCCGGGCACAATGCCTTCCTCAACGGCCGCGCGGGTGGCGCTCAAGGCGTCTTCAACGCGGTGCTTCTTCTCTTTCAGCTCGACCTCAGTCGCCGCGCCGACGCGGATGACCGCGACGCCACCGGCCAGCTTGGCCAGACGTTCCTGCAGCTTCTCGCGATCGTAATCGGAGGTGCTGCGGTCGATTTCGGTTTTAATCTGCTCAACGCGGCCGGCGATCAGCTTGTCGTCGCCCTTGCCGTCGATGATCGTGGTGTCGTCCTTGGTGGAGATGACCTTGCCGGCCTGGCCCAGATCACTGATCTGAACGGTCTCCAGCTTGCGGCCCATTTCCTCGGTGATGACTTCGCCACCGGTCAGGATAGCGATATCCTGCAGCATCGCCTTGCGACGATCGCCGAAGCCGGGGGCCTTGACGGCCAGCGCGTTGATCATGCCGCGCAGCTTGTTCAGGACCAGCGTGGCCAGCGCCTCGCCGTCGACATCTTCTGCGATGACGACCAGATTCTTCTTGCCAATCTGGACCAGCTTCTCAAGAATAGGAACGATGTCCTGCGCCGAGCTGATCTTCTTGTCGTAGATCAGAATGTAGGCGTCTTCGATGACTGCTTCCATGTTGTCGGTGTCGGTCACGAAGTAGGGGCTGATGTAACCACGGTCGAACTGCATACCTTCGACGTACTCAGTCTCGAACTCCAGGCCCTTCGACTCCTCAACCGTGATAACGCCGTCCTTGCCGACTTTGTCCATGACGGTGGCGATCAGCTGGCCGATCTCTGCGTCCTGCGCCGAAATGGAGGCGACGGATGCGATTTCGTCAAAGCTGTCGATGGAGATGGCCATGTTACGAATTTCGTTGGCCAGTGCTGCGGTGCCGGCCTCGATGCCCTGCTTCAGCAGCATCGGGTTGGCGCCGGCGGCTACGTTCTTCAGACCTTCATGGACCATCATCTGGGCCAGAACGGTGGCGGTGGTGGTGCCGTCACCGGCGATGTCGTTGGTTTTGATGGCCGCTTCTTTGAACAGCTGGGCGCCCATATTCTCGTACGGGTCTTCCAGTTCAATTTCCTTGGCCACGGTCACGCCGTCGTGGGTGATGGTGGGGGCGCCATACTTCTTGTCGATGGCGACATTGCGGCCCTTGGGGCCGAGCGTCGTGGCGACTGCATTGGCCACCGTATCGATGCCGCGCTTCAGCTTGCGGCGAGCTTCATCAGAAAATACAAGTTGCTTGGACATGTTGAGGTTTCTCCGTCTTTACTAGTTCTCGACGATCGCCAGGACGTCGGTCTCTTTCAGAATTAACAGCTTCTTGTCTTCGACCTTGATCTCGGTGCCGCCATACTTGGCGTAGAGGACGGTGTCGCCGACTTTCACGTCCATCTCGACGCGCTTGCCATCATCATCGCGGCGACCGGGACCCACAGCAATAACGGTCCCTTCTTGCGGCTTCTCTTTGGCCGTTTCCGGCAAGACAAGGCCGGACGTTGTTGTCGCTTCGCGTTCCTGGGGTTCAACGACCAGGCGGTCGCCGAGTGGCTTGAGTTTCATAGCCATGGTGAAACATCTCCTTTCGAAAGTGTGACTAAATTGTCAAAATTGACAGATTGGGATTGTGTATTAGCAGACGCGACATGCGAGTGCTAATTCAAAGCAAATTGTAACAAAAACAAGGCGAATGTCAAGGGGTTTTTAGCAGTCTCGGGCCAACTCTGCTAATTCATACGTCTTTCTAAGGCGAAGTGCCCAGCGTCGCCCGGCGACATTCCAGCAGCCCGTCATTGGCGCTCTCAACCAGCAGAGGATTGGTGCTGGCATCAAGCACTTGTTCGAACAGGGGGACGGCCTGGGGGCATTCATTCATGTCGCGGCGGATGTAGGCTGTGGCCAACATATTGAAAAAACGGGCGTTCAACTCATTGGCGCTGCCATACATCCCAACTGCCTTGGCCAAAGCGTCGATGGCCAGCGCGTAGTTGTTCTGCTGGAAGTACGCTTCGCCCAACCGCCCCTGGGCGCGGGCGACGTTGGGGTTGATCCGCACCGACTCCAGCGCGTTTTCCTGGGCCAATGGCGCATCACCCAGCTGCAAGTACATGTAGGCCCGCCCGTCGAACGCCTCGGCATTGTCCGAGTCGACACCGATCGCGTCTTCAAACGTCAGCAGGGCGTCGGGGATGCTGCTGGTACCGAAGTAGTTGTACGCCAGTCCGATGTAGAGGTCCGGATTGTCCGGATCCACCTGTAAGCCCAACTGGTACTGTTCAAGGGCGCTGGGGTAGCGACCCTGGTAGGTAAACACGGTGGCCATGTAGAGGCGAGCAATCGGGTTGTCCGGGTCGAGCCGGACGGCATCGTCGGCGAACAGCTGCGCCTGCTCATACTGGTCCGGGTCGCCCTGCAGGATGAGTCCGCCGGCGGCGTAGGCGTGGGCGGTGGAGTTGTTCGGATCGATGTTGATCGCCTTGCGGGCGGCCTGGGCGGCGCTGGCATACTGCAGCGCTGCTGCACTGGTCTGCCCCAGATCGCCCATGCGGTCGCCCTCGGCCAGATAGGCGGCGGCGGCGGCCGTCCAGACATCGGCACTCTCCGGCGCAATAATGGTCGCCTGCTCGGCACGTTCCACAGCTCGCTCCGCATACCCTTCCTGCACCAGCAGATCGACCAGCCGGATGTAGAACTCGATGTTCGTCGCGTCGGAGCCGATGGCCTGCTCATACGACGCGATCGCTTCCTCGTAGGCGCCATCATTCTTGCTGAGTTCGCCGAGCACCGCGTACTCTGTGGCTGATCGTGTTGGGTCTGGGGTCGCGGTGGGCACAATTGCCTCACGAACCTCTTCGGCATTCTGAATCACATACAGGCTGACGGCGATGCCGAAGAATACAAAAATGACCAACAGGCAGCTTGGCCCGCGGCGTGGATGGCGTGGTGGTTTGCGGTCGATGATCATAAGCAGTCGTCGGCGAGGAGTGGTCGGACCGGCAGTCCAGCCATGCCGGACCACGATCAATGCAGTTGGGATCAAGTTGAAATCGTGCTCGGCAGACCGGTCCCTCTTCTTCGACAGCATGGTAGCATTGCCCCCACGCCGGGGCAAGCGACCTAATGAGCGCTTAACTGTGGCCGAACCAGCCGGCGGGTGGGGAGGCGACGATCAGCGAGGCGGCCGATGGCGCAGCCGCCAGAGGAGGCCGACCGGATAGCCGACCATCTTGGCCAGATCGCCAACCAGGCGAATGATCGGGATGAGCGCAAAGGCTCGTAGTCGCGGCCACGGCCGCCAGCCCCAGGTGTTGGGCAGCAGTCGTTCGGCCGGGCGACGGGAGTAGGCTCCGGCGCCGAGCAGCAGGAGTACCCAGCCAACCCATTTCTCACGCCAGATGGCCACCAGAATAAGCGGCAGGGCGATGAAGTAGGTGGCGTAGCGGATGGCGTGGCGCATCGGCCAGAGGTTGGCGCGACCATCACCTCGGGCGTAGTTATAATATTGCTGCGCGTAGCTGGTGAGCGACGAGCGCGGGCGGAAGTAGGCGATGGCCTGGGGCGCAAACGGAAAACTGCCGTAGCGCGCCATCAAATCCTGGTCAAAGAGAATGTCCTCGCTGTGCTCCAGCCACTCCGGATACCCATCGACGCCGGCCCAGGCCGACTTGCGAAAGGCGACCGATCGGCTTGAGGGCAGGAACGTCTCCGGCTTCACATCGTCGAGGTTCGGCAGGACAGTTGCGCCCATGACGACCTCAAAGTCGGTGTATGGGTCCGCCTCGAACCAACCGCTAACCACAGCAACGCGCGGATCAGCGAATGGTTCCAGCAGCTGTTCCAACCAGCAGGGGGACAGGACCACGCCGGCATCAGTGACGGCGACGACGTCGCCGGTGGCGCGGCCGATCGCCCGATTGCGACCCTGGCTGATGTTGGCCCCCGGGGCCGGGATGACTTGCAGCGGCAGCCATTGGCGATATTCGTTCAGGATATCTATGGTGTCGTCGGTTGACCCGCCATCACAGAAGACAATCTCGTCCGGTTGTCGGGTCTGGTCGATGATCGAGTCGAGTAAGGGCCGGATGGCCTCCCCTTCATTGAGGATGGTGGCGATGAGTGAAACCTTCATGATAGTATCTAGCAGATACAACACGCTTTGGGCCGATTCGTTGCACGCTTGCCTTATCCAATTGCCGCCGCCCGCTGCCGGTCCAGCGTTGGAGATGCACCATGAACCCGACAGAACTGATCGAACTGCTTTCGCACGGCAACCAGCTAAAACGTACGACCCGTACCGGCTGGGCCCAACGCGGCATTGTGGAGCCGGAAGACGTCGCGGCGCACAGCTACGGTGTGGCCTACACGGCGCTCGTGCTGGCCGAGCTGGTTGATGAGTCAGCGGAGCTGGGCGATGTTCTGGCGATGGCGGTGCTGCACGATTTACCCGAGAGCCTGACTGGCGACATGCCCACACCGCTGTGGCAGTTCTATCCGCGGGAGCAGAAGAAGCCGGCTGAGGCCCTGGCGCTGGAAGCGATTGCCGGTGCGACACCCTTGAGGGGAAGGTTCATGACCTGGTGGGAGGCACTTGAGCAGGACGCCACGCCCGCTGCCCAGATCGTTCACGATGCGGACCGCCTCGATCTGTACTTGCAAGCCTATATATATGAACAACAGACCGGGAACCGCCAACTGGCCGAGTTCTGGGAAACGCCCCACGTCTTCCACTATGCGCTGTCCCAATCCGTCTACGACGAGCTGCGGCGACGGCGGGAGCAGTCGTAACCGACCGGCCCCATTATTCTTTCGTTAACCTGCCCCTCCAGACGTTGGCAGGCTGTGTCTATTCAGGGACAATGAGAGGCTGTGATAAGTCGACGACGACATAGCTTCTATCTGTTTGGGCTGGCCTTGTTTCTGGCTTTGTGGCTGCCGGCATCTGCGCTGGCGCAGGACGACACCCCTGCCGCCACACCGGAGACCAGCGCGACGGTCGCCCCCGCCACCGACGGCATTCCCCAGATTCACGCCGTGCAGGAAGGCGAGACGCTGACCTCCATTGCTCTGACCTACGATGTAACCGTCGAAGCGATTTTGACGGTCAACGCGCTGGAAAACGGGGACTTCTTGCAGATTGGACAGGAACTCCTGATTCCGGGTGGCACGGGTGAAGAGGTGCCGGGGATGTATACGGTGCGCCTGGGCGACACGCTGCGCGGCATTGCGGGTGACTTCAACACCAGTGTGGCTGAGGTAGCTGCTGCCAACCGGCTCGTGCAGCTCCGTCCCCCGCTTCAACCGGGCCAGCAGCTTTCGGTTGTCAGCCGCACCGGATCCGATCAGCCGCGACCGATGACCGGACGGCCGTATCTCGTGGCCCCGGGCGAAACGCTGCTGACCATCGCCTCCGCCCACAGTCTGTCGCCCCTTGTTCTGGCGGCGGCCAACGAGATGGAGGCTGGCGATCCGGTATTTGTCGGGCAGCGCCTGCGCATTCCGGACGAAAGCGTTCAGTATCGCGATTTGCCTGCCGGCTGGGTGGAACTGCGCGTGCGACCGGGCGTGGTCAATCAGGGATCAACTGTGTCGGTCTACGTCCAGAATCTGGAAGAAGGTGTGCCGGAAGGTCGTCTGGGCGAGCAGCCGCTGCAGTTCACCCCGTTTGGCCGTGGCTATGTGGCGCTGCTGGGCGTCGATGCGTTCACCGAGCCGGGCACCTATGATCTGGCGGTGCAGAGTGCCGCCGAGTCCGACCCGTCGCTGCAATATGACCTGCCGATTGTCGCCACGGCTTACGACACGCAGTACATCAACGTGGATGATGCGCTGGATGGTTTGCTCGATCCGGAACTGCGGGCCGGAGAAGATGCGTTCCTCAAGACGTTTTACGCTCAGTTTAACGACACACAGCGGTGGAGCGGGCCGTTCCAGCTGCCAGTCGGCAACGCTTTTGTAACGGCCGGATATGGCGGCCGTCGCTCTTATAACAATGGGCCGATCGAGATCTACCACACCGGCACCGACTATGCTGCGCCGGTTGGAACGCCGGTTCTGGCTCCGGCTGATGGCGTTGTCGTTTTCAGTGATGAACTGGAACTGCGCGGCGGCTCGATCATCATCGACCACGGCCTGGGCGTCATGACCGGCTACTATCATCTTGTGGAGCGACTGGTTGAAGCGGGCGACGAAGTGGTTGCCGGGCAAGAATTTGCCAGGGTGGGCAACACCGGCCTGTCAAGTGGCGCCCATCTTCACTGGGATCTCCGGGTCATGGACGTTCCGGTCGACGCGCTGCAATGGACGGAGCAAGCGTTCCCCTAGGTGGAGCCACGCAGAGATTGTCGCTGTTCGAGTGACCAGTGTAACCGGATTCCTTTCCGGTCTCCAGGGGGCCGCAGAGACCGCGCCCATGGATGTCACGGCTACATCCGACAACCCGACAGCCGAAAAACCCTGTCGAGCCACGGCTAATCGTTGGCAAGCCACGCTGCTGCTGTTACAATTAAGGGGTTGTAACGACCTCGAAACACGTTTTGCCCCTTGATACAGGAGATATTAGTGACCCAGACCCAGGTCCAAACAGCGGCTTATTGGGGATCAGGATTCTCGCTTACGGATTCTGACCTTGAACACATTCTCAATCACTTTCTGGAGACTGGAAAGCCGCAGACGGCCGCCGCCCTGGCCCGTCTAATCATTGCCAAACGAGTACGCCAGCAGGCCGCCGACCTTAAGCGCCTGATGACGGACCGCACCGTTTACCAACCTCAGAAAAGTTATGAAATCGGGGATCAGCTGGTGTTCCCGGCCCAAAAGTTGGCCCATGGAACCGTGACGGCCATTCGCCCCGGCTTCAATCCCGAGTACGGCGCCTTCAATGTCATTGCAGTCGAGATGAAAGGCAAGAGCCGCGAGTTTGCGTCCGATTTGACGATTACACATCCGCTCAATGCGACGGAGCCGGACGAGCTGCCAGAACAGATGGCCGAGGATATTGAAGCGTTGTCGACGCTCTACGCCGGTCAGGTGGCCACCAAGATCACCGCCATGCTGGAGGAGCGCGAAGAGACGATTCGTTGGGAAGATGTCTGGTTCCTGGAGTCTCTCCTGGCTGAGGTCAATATTGGCCACCTTCATCTGACCGAAGCGATACTGGAGATTTCTGAAGGTGGCCCGCTGACAACGGCCGAGATTCTGCCGCAATTGGAGCTTGACCCCGGTGTCGACGAAGCGGTGCAGACGTTCTCGCTCAATCAGGCGCTCATCGAAGACGATCGCTTCGAAAACGTATCGCCGACCGATAGTGTGGTCTGGTATCTCAAGCGCATGGAGCCCGAAGCCGTGCGGGTGACGCCGGAGCGGCTGTTGTATGAGCCAATCCCCTACGACCGGGCGCTGCTAACGCCGCAGCATCGGGCGCTGGAGCAGGAGCTGGACGATGAATGGTCCGATCTGCCGGCCCAGACGGCGGTTGAATCCGTTGTCCTGTCACTGACCTATCCACATCGCTGGGCCGGGACCTTGCCCCTTTCCTCACGCATGCAGGCGCTGTTCCCTGATCTTGGTTCCCGGCGCTATCGGATCACGTTGGTGGACGACGATACGCAGACGGAGCTGCCTGCATGGGTGGTCCCGAACGGCCGCTATATTGACGGCTTGGCAGCGTGGTACGCAGACAACGCCATCCCGGTCGGCGGGTTCATTCATTTGAAGCCCGGACCGGAACCGGGCGTGATCATGCTGGGCTTTGACCGCCGTCGCGCCCAGCGCGAATGGGTCCGCCTGGGATCCATTCGTGACAATCAGCTGCAGTTTGAGCTGGAGCGCCGCTCCATTCCGTGTGGCTACGACGATTTGCTCATCGTCGGCACAGACGTCGTGACGGCTGTCGACGCCCACTGGCGTCGGGCCGAGTCGTCTGGTCGTTCGATTGCCTCGCTGCTGGCGGAGATTTTCCCGTCGCTGGCCAGCCTGACGCCGCAGAACACCGTCCATATGAAGACGCTCTACAGCGCGATGAATATGCTCAAGCGACTGCCGCCCGGTCCGCTCTTTGCCGAGCTTGTGCGACACCCGGCCTTTGTCTCGGTCGGTGATCAGTACTGGCAGTTTAACCGCGACTTGTGGAAAGGCGCTTAGGAGAAGACGACTTTGTCCAATAATCCTCGTCCGAAGATCAGCGCATCCCACTTGCGTCGGGTTACGCCAGACACCAACTTCTATATCGATTACGGTTGGTGGGATGAGTCGAACCTTGATCTGAAGACCTATCTCTATACCCGGCTGTCTATTGGCGACGACCTGGGTCCGGAGTTGAATGTTGATCAGGTTGACCTGGTCGACTCCCGCACGGGCGAAGTGCGACAGGTCGATGCGTTCCAGTTCCTTGTCCAGTCCCACTACAGCCGCAATGCGGGCGATGTTGGGACGCAGGGCTCTCTGGTGGACGCGGTCTTCGGTGTCTTGTTGGCCAACAGCAATGAGCCGATGAGCGTAAGCGAGATCGCTGACCGTGTGAACCGGCCGACAGAGCTGCTCATCCGTACCTTTGGCGGGAGCCAGGTCTACCACGGTATCCGCCCCATCTTTGAAGACGACTAGGCAGACGTCCTGTCTGTCCCTGTGATGAACGCCAGTCCGGGTCAGATTGCGGTCGACGTGCGCCTGTATGGTGTCCTGCGCCGCTATCGCCCGCCAGACGCTGCCGGTGCACCCCATCATCCGTTCCCAATTCACCTGTCTCCCGGCCTGACGGTTCAACACGCGGTCGAGATCCTGGGCATTCCTGATGGTCTTGTCAATGCGGCGGCTGTCAATGGGGAAGCAACCGACCTTTCGTCCGTCGTTCAGGACGGGGATTCGATTGCCCTCTTCCCGCAATCGGCTGGTGGTTGAGCATTAGGTGGTTCCTGTTGACGCGCTTCCCGCCGCCAACTAAAATTGCGCTGGATTACGTTTGCCCCAGTAGCTCAAAGGATAGAGCGACGGACTTCTAATCCGCAGGTTGGGGGTTCGAGTCCCTCCTGGGGCACTGATTGAGTTCGACCCACTTGCCCATCTGGATATCTCCATGACGATAAAACTGTTTCGTGTGGCTGACATGGTGGCTGCTGAACAAGCGGCCGACAGCGCGGGTTGGTCTTACGACAAGATGATGGAGACGGCCGGGCATCGCGTGGCCGAAGCTGTGATGGAGCGCTGGGAGGTCAGTGAGGCTGAGATTCTCGTGCTGGCCGGTCCCGGTAATAATGGAGGCGACGGACTGGTCGCCGGTCGGTACCTGGCCGAACACGGGGCGCGGGTTGGTTTCTATCTGACGGCGCACCGCGATCCTGAAAGCGATGACAATCTGCGCCTGGTGCAGGAGATGGGGCTGGATGTGTTGCTAGCCGAGCATGACCAGCGCTATCGCGTACTGCGCCACCGCCTGCGCCAGACAGAGATGATCATCGACTCGCTGTTGGGCACCGGCGTGTCGCGGCCGATTCGCGATCCCATTGCCGGGGTGCTCAAGCAGGTTCGCGCCGCGCTGGATGAGCGCCAGCAAGCGCTGGAAGAGTCGATGCGGCCTGCTGCTCTGCCCGTCACCGCGCTCTCAGACGGCTCCGCCGCGTATCTCCAGGCCACATCGGTCATTGCGGTCGACTGCCCCAGCGGACTGAACTGTGACAGCGGGGAGCTGGATCCGCACACCATCGCCGCCACCCTGACCGTGACGTTCGCCGGACCGAAGCCAGGCCACTTCCGTTTCCCCGGTGCTGCGTCCGTTGGCGAGCTGGTCGTGGCCGACATTGGCATCGATCCGGCCCTGCCGGAGGTGGCGGGTCTGCCGGTCACGCTGGCCACGCCCGCGCTGGCCCGTTCATTGTTTCCCGCACGGTCGCTGGACGGCCACAAAGGGACTTTTGGGACAGCATTGATCGCTGCCGGTTCGGCCGGCTATTGGGGAGCGCCTGTGTTGGCGGCGCGGGGCGCGCTGCGGGCGGGGGCGGGGTTGGTGGCGCTCGCTGTGCCGCGGACCATTCGTCCCACAGTGGCGGGCCAACTGCCTGAGGCAACTTACCCGGATGGGACGGACGAGCAGACGCTGGGCGAGGCGACCGCCAGACAGCTTGGTTCAGCCGGGAAAACCTACGCGGCGGCGCTGATTGGCCCGGGCCTGGGCGACGCGCGTTCATTCGTTGAGATTGTTCTGGCGACGCCCGACGCGCTGCCGCCGCTGGTCATCGATGCCGATGGCTTGAATGTGCTGGCGTCGCTTGAGCGGTGGGTCGAGCGCGTGCCGGCCCGCACCGTCCTCACGCCCCATCCCGGCGAGATGGCCCGTCTGATGAATGTGCCGCTGGCCAGCGTGCGCGAGAGCGACCGGGTGCAGCTGGCGCGTGACCAGGCGGCCGCCTGGGGTGTGGTGGTTGTGCTTAAGGGCGCCTACACCGTTGTGGCCAGTCCGGACGGTGTGGCCACGCTCATCCCATTTGCGAACCCGGCGCTGGGCGCCGGCGGCAGTGGCGATGTATTGGCGGGGGTCATCGTCGCTTTACTGGCCCAGGGTGTGACACCGTATGAGGCGGCTGTGCTGGGGGCCTACTGGCACGGCGCGGCAGGGGAGTTGGCGGGCCAGCGGTTGATGGGATCCGGGCTGATGACCAGCGAGCTGGCCGACTACTTGCCGGAAGCGCGCCGCCAGATGATTCGAGGCGATTGACCGGCGTCAGATCCTTAACAGTTGTTGCGATCCAGCATAGCCCATGCTATTATATGCATTCGGCCCGCCCGGCGGGCTGTCTTTATGCCGCTTAACTTGCGATTGACAACCTGGGGGCCGGTGCTGCTCCGCCCGATAGCGTGCGGGCTGGCTGAAACATGCCCCTGTGGAGAAGAGAATCATGTCTGATTTACTATTGAAGGCTTTTGAGAACGATCTCAGCGACGAGCTGCCGCAGCTTCGCATTGGCGACACTGTGACCGTCTATGTGCGCATTAACGTGGGCAGCCGCAACGAGCGTGTCCAGATGGTGCGTGGTACCGTTATTCGGCAGCGCAGCAGCGGGAACAATCGGAACTTTACCGTCCGCCGAATCGCTTCCAACGGTATCGGCGTTGAGCGAACGTTCCTTCTCCGCTCGCCGCTTATCGAGAAGATTGAGGTCCAGAGCCACGGCCATGTGCGCCGTTCCCGCCTCTACTTCCTGCGCGAACGGACCGGCAAGGCCACCCGCCTGCGCAGCAAGCGTTTCAAGACAGCCGAGTAAGCCGCCGGCCCGGCATGAACAGCGTGACATCGCTGCTGATCCGGGTACAATCAGATAATTATGATAAGGTGAAAGACATGTGCTTTCACCTTTTTGCGTTCAGAAGTTGACGTTGAGTTCTCCATACCGATCATGATTACATCCAACGCTTCCTCCAAACCCGTCATTGGCCTTATGTCCTATCGCAAGGTTGCCGCCCAGGCGACGCCGATTCCGCTGTTCGCCCTCATGCCGTCCTACGCTGAGGCGGTGGCGGCTGCCGGCGGCGCGCCGCTGATGATTCCCCTGGGACTCGACGAAGCCACGTTGGATGTTATCCTGGATCGCGTCGACGGCTTGCTGCTGACTGGCGGGGGGGACATGACACCCGTCACCTACCAGAGCGATCGGGATGATCTGGTTGACGACACCGACCCTGATCGTGACAGAGTGGAGATCTACCTGGCGCAGCGGGCGATGGCGATCGGCAAGCCTACCCTGGCGATCTGCCGTGGTCACCAGGTGCTGAACGTCGCCCTGGGCGGTACGTTGTACGAAGACGTCCAGCAGATGCTGCCCGGCGCGATGAAACATGACTACTTCGGCGAGTTTCCCCGTGACCACCGGCCGCATGAAGTGATAATTGTGCCGGAAAGTCGATTAGCGCAGCTGATCCCGGGCACCGAGCGGATCGAAGTCAACAGCCTCCACCATCAGGGCATCCGTGACCTGGCCCCCGCGCTCGACGTGACGGCCGTTGCCACGGACGGCCTCATCGAAGGGGTAGCTGCGCGAGAACATCCTTTCGCGCTGGGCGTGCAGTGGCACCCGGAGAATCTTATCCACGATGATCCACGGATGCTGGCCCTGTTTCGGGCTCTCGTCAGTGAAGCGGCCTCCCAACGCGCGGCTGCGCTGGTCTGATTTCAGCGCGTGCCAAACGCACGCAACCCTCAAACTGTAAAGTTGCCAACACTCAGGTCGTGGCGGGCGGCACTTGGTTGCGCCCTACCGCCGGGTTACAATGGACCGTGACAGGTGCCAATGCGCTGGCAGCGGCACTTTCTATCCCTGCATTAAACTCATTTCCTAATTGAAGCCACGGGAGGCACTGATGAACGCGACTGGATCCACCTGGACGACTGTACGACAGCGGGTGTGGTTTATCGTTTTGGCCTGCCTGATGGCATCGGTGGCGCTGGCGCTGCTGTTTCGTTCGGCTGCGTCCGGCCCCGCCCAGGAGCAGGTCGTGGCGGCAGCCGTCTCCTTGCCCGCCCGGCAATCTGCGCCTGCCAACGGCGCGCGGTTCATTCCCGGAGAGAGCGACCTGGGTCCGCCGCGCCACACTCACAGCCTCGTGTGGGGAGACATCAACGGCGACGGCTCGCTCGATCTGGCCGTCGGCAATGGCGTCTACTGGCAGGATGATATCGGTGGGGCACGCGTGACGCCGCTGGCAGAGATCGACCAGCGCAACCAGATCTACCTCAACAACGGCCAGGGCGGCTTCATCGTGCAGACTATCGAAGCGAGTGATGGTGCGGAAGCGCTCGACACGCGGGCGGTAGCCTGGGGCGACTGGGACGGTGACGGCGACCTCGATCTGGCGTTGGCCAACGGCGGGTCGCGTGTTGGCGATCAGCCGAATCAGGTGTTCGAGAACGTCGATGGTGTGCTGCGCCATGATCCCGAAAATGGCCTGGGCTGGACCTCGCCGGATGTCAACTGGTCCAGCAGTGTAGCCTGGGGCGATTGGGATGGCGATGGTGATCTCGACCTGGCGGTGGGCAACGAGAATGCCCCCAATCAGGTGTATGAGTACATCACCGGCACGTTGCAGCTCAGCCCCACTATCGGCATTGGCTGGCAATCCGGCGAGGCGGCTGATGAAGCGATGCCGACCTTGGCCGTTGCCTGGGGCGACTGGAACAATGACACGCGGTTGGACCTGGCAGTGGGCAACTACGGCGCACCGGACCAGGTGTTTCAGAACATTTCCGGCACGCTGCAGCTCAACCCGGCCGAAGGGATTGGGTGGGAAGCGCCCACACCAGCACCGACCCAGACATTCGCCTCCTTGACCCAGGCATTGGCCTGGGGTGACTGGGATGGCGACAACGACCTCGACCTCGCCGTTGGTGGTGGCAGCCGGGCCAAAGATGTCGGCTCATTCCTGACTATCTATGAAAACGACGGCGGCCGCTTCCGGTCCGAACCCGCCTGGCAGCAGCTCAGCGAGCGACCACAGCAGCCGACGTTTGACGCTTTTTACAAACCGGCCAGCCTGGTCTGGGGAGATTACGACAGCGACGGCGATCTCGACCTGGCCGTGGGCAACAACGCCGGCGAAGCGCGGGGCCGCAGGAATCGCATCTATGAAAACGACGGCACCAGCCTGGCCTTCGTGCCCGAGCAGGGCGTGGGCTGGGAATCGCCGCTCTCGCAGGGGCGCAATGGCGAGACCACCTTTGCCGTGGCATTGGGTGACGCGGACGGAGATGGCGACCTGGACCTGGCCATCGGCAATGGTGGCGTGGAGAACGGTGGGCAGGCCAACTGGATCTTCATGAATCAGGCTCCCGTGATTGGCTTCTCGGCTGCGCCGGAGCTGACGGAAGAATCGCGACCCAGCGTGAGTGTGGCCTGGGGCGACTGGGATGGTGACGAAGATCTCGATCTGGCGGTCGGCAATGTGGGCGAGCCGATTCAGGTGTACGAGTTCATCAGCGGGTCGCTGCAGTTCAGCCCGACCATCGGCATCGGTTGGGAGGCGCCGGTGACCAACACGGCCAACACGTCCGATGTGGCCTGGGGTGATTGGGATGGCGATGGCGATCTCGATCTGGCTGTGGGCAACGATGGTGCGCCGGATCTGGTCTATGAGAACGAGGGCCAGGGCGTATCGCTGCAGCTCGACACCGCCAATGGCTTGGGCTGGCAGTCGGGGCTGACCGACACAACCCGTACGCGCAGCGTCGCCTGGGGTGACTGGGACCAGGACGGGGACCTCGACCTCGCGCTCGGCAAACGTAACGAACCAGCGCAGGTCTTTGAGAACACAGGAGCCGGGCTGCTGCTGGCTCCCGCCGACGGGCTTGGTTGGCAGTCGCCCGAACCGGTGCGGGCGGAGGGAGCGGCCTGGGGGGACTGGGATGGCGACGGCGATCTCGACCTGGCCCTTGGCTCCAACATCTTCGAGAACGCGGACGATACCCTGACCCTGGACCCGGCGAACCGTCTGGGGTGGGAAGGGGGATTCACGGCGACCGATGTCGCCTGGGCCAACGTGGATGGCAGCGGCACGGTGGAGCTGGCCATTATGACACCCGGAAAGGCCAGGGTCTATCGGCGCGTGCGCGACACGATGGTGGCTTATTGGCAGTCCCGCGACTTCATCTCCCCCCAAAGCGCCGCCTGGGGAGACGTGGATGGTGACCAGGACCTTGATCTTGTTGTCGCCAATGCCGATGATGACGGGTTCGAGCCCAACATGGTCTTTGAGAACATTAATGGCCGGTTGTCGACCGAAATCCGGCCCGCCTGGCAGTCGACCAATGTTAGCGCAGCGGACGAAGCGTTCACCCAGTCGTACGACGTCGCCCTGGGCGATGTCGACGCGGATGGCGATCTGGACATCGCTTTCGCCAATCAGTGCACGAGCGCTGCCTGCTTGTCCTCCGGGCAGCCCAACAGCCTGTACCTGAACACCTTCCAGCAGCGAGCTGCTTCGCTACCGGCCCTGGCTGTGCCGTTGCTGGAAGCGACGGATCCCGACAATACGGACGGGGCATACTTTTATGCCTCGCCAGAGATTGTCAGCAGCAGTGTCATCTCGATTCCTTTCAAACTGGTCGACCCCAACGAGACACCCGTTGGCCGTATCGAGGTTTCGTACTCGCGGGACGGGGAAGCGTGGGAAGAGGCGATCCCGACTGAGCAGACGCGCACCACCAACCTGGCGACCAGCCCGGATGGGACCGCGCATGAGTTCGGCTGGAACATCTTTGGCAGCGACTTTTTCGGCCGGTCTGACAACGTCGTGATCCGCTTCGAGGTTTTCCAGGCGCCCCCCAGCGCAGACGTATCGCCTGAGAGTTCGTATCGTTATGTCAATGGTGTTTCTGGCTCCTTCCAACGGCCGACTGTCACGGCGACGACATTCCCCTTCCGCGTCCAGAGCACGCAGATTCGTGTCGTCGATGAGCAGGGCGCCCGGCCCGGCGCGCTCGTCTACCGGCTGCCGGCCGATCAGGTCGACCAGGCGTTGTTAATGCCGGAGCCGCTGCAGCCGCAGGCGACTGATGAAAAGGGCGTGCTCTCCGGCGGTGGGGCGCTGGCGCCGGGTGACCGGCTGCTCGCTCTCTGGCCAGTGCCCGTCAGCCCGGTGACGTTCACTAACAAGGCGCGTCTGTTCTACACCAGCGCGCCAATCACCGAAGACGGCCCGCAGCTGACTACCTTCGAAGAGCCAGGCACGGATCCCGCCGGGTCAATCATCACCCTGCAGGTTTCCGAGGACAATCCGCTGCTGTTGTTTGACCTGGTTGTTTCGCTCGAATGGGACGCCAGCAACGACTCGACCTTCCAGACGGAGCTGACTAACAGCTTCCAGCGGGCCTCTGAGCTGCTCTACGATGTCACCAATGGACAGGCTGCGCTTGGTGAGGTCCACGTCTACCAGGCCAAGGAGCTGTGGCCGGCGGCCGATGTGGTGATTAAAGCCAACAACAGCATCCGACCCTCAGCCGCCATTGGCGGCGTGGCCCAGGTGCCGATGGCGGAGACGATCATCTCGCCCACCCGGGTGATCACCAACGCCTATGGCGGCGGCCAGATTCAGATGGGCACGGTCTGGGACCCGTTCGGCGAAAATACGGCCGAACTGGGTGACGAATGGTGGCGGGCGTTAGCCCACGAGCTGGCCCACTATCTGTTCTTCCTGCCCGACAACTACCTCGGCGTGGAAGATGGGGTGCTGCGGCGGATCGAATGTCAGGGCAGCTTCATGACGTCCACCTATGATCCGGATTTCAGCGAGTTCCTGACCGGTGACGCCTGGGAGGAAGACCCGGACTGCCAGCGCAGTCTGGCCGAGATTACGACCGGACGCTCGGACTGGGACACAATTACGGAGTTCTATCAGGTGATGACGGACCGGGAACTGGAGGGGCCGGCGATCTTGCCGCTGCCAGTCACGACGCTGTTCTTCTGGCCCGACCAGGATGCGCGGCCGACTCTGCGTGCCAGGAACTTCGACGTGCGCGACGACCGGCCCGGGCAGAACAACGCCCGGCTGCGGCTGCCCGGTGGCCAGGCGTACCTGTTCCAGACACAGGGAACTGACGCGCTGGACGACGATCTCATCATTCAGCTCGGCACGCCCACTGGTGGCGGCGACCGGCTCAAGGTGCGCGGCGCCCATGCAGGGGATCGCCTCTGTCTGATTGATACCAGTCGCAGCCAGTCGTATATCGGCTGTGTTGATGATCTGGAAGCGACCGATGTGACGCTGCCCATGAACGAGCTGGCTGAAGGCTGGGAGCCGCGCATCGAGGCGGCGGCTGTGACCAGCCGGACCTTGGCTATCACGGTTACTCAGCCGGTCAGCGACGGGGAGCAGCTCAATGTGCAGGTCTTTCCGCTCCATTACTGGTCGGTGCCCAACTTTGCCAATCTCTCCCCCACGGCAACGATGACCGTCTCAGACGACATGCACACCGCCACCCTGACGATGAGCCTGCCTGCGTATGAGGTGGCTGTCCGCGTCTGGGCCGACGAGGCGCCGCTGCGGGAGAGCGTTTCCCAGCTGCGGCTCAATCCACCCTGGTGGACGCCGCCGGAGGGAGCAGAGCCGCCGCCCGGCACGATCACGCCGCCTCACGCGTTCGGCGTAGGCGGGCCGACGTCGAACGGATTGTATGATCCCAACTCCTTCAGCGTGGCAGGACCGAATGCGATTGGTATCGGTGGTCCGAACGCGGTAGGTATTGGCGGACCGAATGCGATCGGCATCGGCGGACCGAACGCCATCGGCATCGGCGGACCGAATGCGATCGGTATCGGCGGACCGAACGCCATCGGCATCGGTGGTCCGAACGCGATTGGCATCGGCGGACCGAATGCGATCGGCATCGGCGGACCGAATGCGATCGGCATCGGTGGCCCGAACGCGATCGGCATCGGTGGCCCGAATGCGATTGGTATTGGCGGACCGAATGCGATCGGCATCGGTGGCCCGAATGCGATCGGCATCGGTGGTCCGAACGCCATCAGTATCGGTGGTCCGAACGCGATCGGCATCGGCGGCCCGAACGCCATCGGCATTGGCGGCAGCAACAGTGTGTCTGCCAACGCGCCCATTCTGTCGGCCGACGCTCAGGTTGTCATCTACAGCAAGCGCGGCTTCTTTGAGAACAACGGGGTCGAGACACTGCAGCTGTTGGGTAGCGCGCCTTCTCGCGGCGACCAGGGGTGGCTGACACCGGTTGGTCAGGCGTATCACGTTGTCCTGACCGAGGGCATCACCGACTCGCGCAACATCGCTATCAACTACCTGCAGCGCGATGTCCCGCCCGGCTACGAGCACACGCTCAACGTCTACTTCCTTCCTGATGGTTCAACCGAATGGCAGCGTCTGCCCACCAGCCGTTTCACAGAGAATCTGGCCGTGGCTGATCTGCAAGCTGTAGATGGTATCTACTCTATTATGTCAACTATTCAGATGCCGGCGCTGATCCCGGGCTGGAACCAGTTTGCCTATCCGCTGCCGGAGCCTCGCTCAGTCACTGAGACGCTGGCTTCTGTGGCCGGGGCATACTCCATCGTCTTTGAAGGGCTGCGTCCGGAGTCTGAACCAGGTGCGCTGCCGACCACCAACGTGGACGAGTTCGAGTTTGGCCGGTCGTACTGGGTCTGGATTCACGGCGATGAGGCGGTGACGCCCTACATCGCACCGTCGCTGCCGTCGCCGGATGGTTATGTGCCCGGCAGCTAATGGGCGGCAGGTGGCAGGCAGGGATCAGGAGCGGCTGGCGGCCTGCCACAAGCCTGCCAGCTCGCGGTTGAAGGTGACGGCTGTCAGGAAACTCTGGCGAAGCTGCGGATCACGAATGGTCGCCGCCCGCTCCTGCAGCAAGGTATAACCTGCTTCCAGGGCATCGGCGGCACGATGCTGCAAGGCGACGTCGCTGCCGGCAGCGGGCGCAATCAGACGATAGGCGTAGAGATAGACCTGAACCGGAAATTCCAGCCCTTCTACCCCCCGCTCGGCCACGGCGTCGAGAATGCTGAGCGCTTCGGAGATTGCTTCCTGTTCGCGGCCAACGGCCGCCAGGGCGACGCTGCGGACGCTGCGCGTGTCGATGATGGCTGACTCCATGCCCATCGTGCTGCGCAGGGCAAGCGCCTCATCGAGCGTTGCCAGCGCCATCTTTGCCTCGCCCGCATCGACCAGCGCCTGACCAAGATGGGTCAGGACGTAGGCCAGATTGCGCTCATTGCCGATCTCCCGGTCGATTGCGATGGCGTCTGCATAATGGCGCTGCGCCTTTTCCAGATCGCCCTCGAAGTAGGCGATCAGACCGAGTGTGTCGAGGCTGACCGCGTCATTCTCCCGGCTGTCTAATTCGCGCATGACGTCGATGGCCTGTTCCTGATAGACACGTGCCAGGGGGTAGTCGCCCAGGTCGAAGTAATTGTTGGAAATGTTCAGGAGCAGGGTTGTTTCGGCATACCGCCAACCCGCCTCGCGGCTCAGCCCAAGACCGCGCTGGTAGGTTTCGACTGAGCGAACAAAGTCACCCTGACCATAGTAGATCATGCCCAGCAGATTAATGCAGCGGATCTCGCCTTGCAGGTCGCCTATCTGGTCGAAGAGCGCCAGGGCCTGCTGCGCATAGTCGATGGCCATCGCGTGCTGACCTTCGTACTGTCGCACGGTACCCAGGTCGAACAGGCACTCCGCTTCGTAGGCCAGGCTTTCGCTTTCGCGTGCCAGCGTCAGTGCCCGCTGTAAGGGCGAGTCCGCTTCCCGCATCCGGCCTCGCTGCCAAAAGACACGACCGATTCGATGGTACGCTCTGGCCTCGGCCAGCGGATCCCCGGCAGCAATGGCGTGGACGGCCGACTGTTCCGCTTCGGCAACGGCCTGATCGTAATCACCGGACAGCAGGGCAAAGGAAGCCCGGCGCAAGGCCAGCTCTGCCTCACGGTGTGGCTGCCCATCTGCTTCCATGAGTTTGGCCAGCGCCGCCAGATCCGCTTGCTGCTCCGCGCGGCGACCCAGCAACCCGTAGACCGCTTCGCGCCCTGTTAGCAAGGCGTATCGAGACTCAGAGTCGCTGTCCGGCAGCAGCTCAAGGGCGCGACTGTAGTAAGAGATGGCCAGCTCATTGTTGTAACCTTCAGCCGACTGCGTCCCGGCCCGGCCATAGTAGTGGGCGGCTTCGGGTTTCATGTCGGCCCGATCATAATGGTAGGCGAGTTCTGCCAGTTCCGTCGTGCTGGGCGAGTTGTCGTCCATCAGGCTTTTCTCCAGCGCGGCTGCCGCCTGCCGGTGCAGATAGCGCAGGCGCGAATGGAGCTGCATGCTGTAGGCAGCGTCACGCATCAGTGCATGGCGAAACAGGAAACGGTCGCTGCCGACGGGATACCAGATGCCGGTTTGCCGGCCCTGCACCATCGTCTCGGCCAGGTCCGGGGGATCCTGAAGCATGCCGCGCAGGAGGTTCAGATCGAACTCCTGCCCGAGGACGGAGGCAACCTGGGTGGCCTCGCGCACGAGACGCGGCGCCTGATCTAACCGGGCAACCATGAGCGAGTGAATATCGGTCGGCAGCGCCAGCGCCTGGAGCATGCCACCCTCTACGTGGCTCTCAATGGCCGCCCGCTGCTGGGCGTCGTCCTGCAAGTAGAGCAGCATCTGCTCGACGAAGAGTGGGTTACCGCCGGCGTGGCCGACGACATAGTCGGCAATCCCTTCGGACCCGGTGATGTCGGCCAGCTCGTTGACAAGGGCTCTGGTCGCCGTTCGCTCCAGTGGCTGCAGGTCCACCAGCACGTGGCTGGCGTCGTCCGCGAACTGATCGTCTGGTGAAGTTTCGCGGCTGCCAAGGAGGATGGCGATCGGGTACCGCTCCATATTGCGCGTCAGCCGGTGCAGGAAAGCGCGAGATTCGCCGTCCAGCGCATGGGCATCTTCCAGGTGGATAATGAGCGGCTGCCGCAGGCTCAGCGCTCTGAACAGGTTCTTCAGAGCGTCGGACGTGTTCTCAGCCCGAAGTTCCGGATCGACCCGTTCAAACAGCGAATCCGGCACGGGCAGCTCGACGAGGTGGGCAAGAAAGGATCGCGTGCGATCCAGTTCGGCCGCCAGATCGGCGTCCGGGATGCTGCTGATCAGCGCGTCCAGCACACTGTCAAACTGGCGCTGGTTGTCCGCCTGGGAAGCAGGCTCCGCGATGTGGAACAGTTGACCCAGCGCGTAGCTGAACGCATTGAGTGGTTGGCGGAGGATGTCGTCGGCGCGACCGAGCAGGACCAGCGCTCCTGCGGCGGTGGGCGACGTGGCCAGAAAATGGCTGATCAGGCGGCTCTTGCCCACGCCCGGCTCTCCAACCACCGTCACTGCGCCCGCAAACCTGCCCGTTTGGAGCGGTTGGATCGCTGCTTCCAGCGCTGCCAGCTCCCGGTCGCGCCCGACGAACGAGCCGCGATAGGTGGCTGCGGCATGCTGCAGCCGGGCGTCGATGAGCCGGTAGACGGGCTGTGGTTTGGCCATGCCTTTGAACTGGTAGCTGCCTGCCGACTCGATCACGTAGCGCCGTTCAGCGCGTAGAGCGAGTTGGGCATCGAGCCAGATACCACCCCAATCGGCCGCCATCATCTGCCGAGCCGCCGTGTTGACGCCCTGTCCGTAGCAGGTGTACTCCTCATACAGGGGGGAGCCAACATAGCCCGTGTAGGCGATGCGGTAGGTCAGCCCGGCCCGCATGTCGATGGCGCAGGAGCGGCGCAGGTCGAGGACAAAGCTGAGCGCCCGCTCGACGTCATTTTCCTGGCTCGTTGGGGCGCCCCAGAAGACGTGGAAGTTACACCCTTTGTCGTCGAAGCTGATGCGGACGTAGACTCCACCGTACTGGTCCCTGAGCAGGAACAGAGTCGACGCAATGAGACGCAGCTCGTCGAAGTCGGGTTCGCCGCGCAGATTGATGAATAACGACAGCGCCTGGCGAAACTCCCCGTGAAAGGGCAGCGTGAGGATGGAGTCGGGATAGAAACGGGTGATCAGCGCCGGATCAGGGGACGGGAGTTTGATCGACCGTTCTGGCGGCAGGTGACCTGTCAGCCGAACGAGGTGGAGGTGGTCGGTCGCGGTGCTCTCTGTCTCGATGTGGCCCGCTACAGCGGCGGCCAGCGTGGGGGTAGCTACGATCTGTCCGGCGGCCGCCTGGTTCTCGGCCAGGGCGCTCTCGCTGACAGCCTGCCCCTTGAAGTAGTAAAGGGCCTGGCCCGATTCGCCTGACTGCAAAATGCCCCACGACGCCTCGCCCAGGGCCAGACCGATCTTGGCCCCAATCTCGAACTCGCCCAGGCGCGTCGCATAGTGGGCCTGGCTGGCCAGATGCTCGCGCATCTGCCAGGCGGCCGCCACGGCTCGCAGTGCCGTCTCGCCCTCGCTCTCGCCTGGCTCCTGGGGGAAGAGAGCGGCGAAGGCGTCGCCTGCATAGTTGGTGATGAAGCCGCCCTGGGCGAAGACGCTGGCCACCAGCGGATCGAAAATCGTCTCGACCAGGTCCGCCAGCACCTCAGCCCCGTACGGGCCGTGGGCTATCAGGGACTCCGTCAGGCTGGTGAAACCGGACAGGTCCAGATAGAGACCCGCAGCGTCCAGGTGACCCCGGGTCTCGCCTTCAGCGAGCCTGTCAACAATCAGTTGAGGGATGAGCCGGTGTGAAGCCTGGGATAGGGATCCGGCGCGGCGTGACATAGGAGCATTATACATGACGCTTCGTTTCGAGGTAGGATAGGTAATGCGCGCAGTTGAGCGATCCGCACGAATCAGCATTATGGAGGCACCCTTGAGCGAAAGCACAACCCCAGCAGGCTGGGCATTGACCGAGCTGGCGATTCCCTACACAGAGTACACCCATCCAGGCCCGGTGAAGTCGCTGGAGCAAGCGGCCGACGAGCGCGGCCAACGCCCGGAGCAGGTCGTTCGCAGCATTCTCTTTCGTCTTGGCAAAGGTGTCTACGCTATGGTGCTGGTGGCTGGGCCGCAGCAGATTGACTGGAAAGCGCTGCGTAACGCGGTGGGTCAATCGAGGCTAACCACTGCTTCGGCCGATGAGGTGCGCCAGGTGACCGGGTTCGAGATTGGGGCGGTCGGGCCATTCGGTCTGCCGGCCCCGCTGCCGGTCTATGTTGACGAAAGCGTTCTGGCCGAAGAGGAGATCTCGCTCGGGTCCGGTGTCCGCGGGACGACCGTCATTCTCAAATCGGCCGACTTGATGGCGGCCCTGGGCGATGTGGAGCGCGTCTCCGTGCTGCCAGACTAGCGTTTGTTGGCCGGCAGGTTAGCCGTCTGGGCCAGGGCAATGCTGCTCAGCATCAGCTCCAACTGGCTAACCACGAAAGGGCGGTCGAAGTTGTTGTAGATGGTGTAGTGGGCGTGCTGCGGTGGCTCAAAGAAGCTGGCGATTCGCCGGGCGTAGTCGATTGTCACCGGGTTGTTGCCCCTCGACAGCCGTTCCATACGCACATCGTCGGTGGCCTCAATCAGGACGAAGATGACATCTGGATACGCTTCGGCGATTTGCTGACGATGCCGTTCCTTGAAGGTCGCCTGGCCAAAGGCGAGTTCGGCATGCTCCGTCCGCAGCTCGCCGATCCGGTCGATGATGGTGGCGTAGAACTCGTCACGCATGTCATCGGTGAACGGTTGGCCGTCGCGTACAGCCGCCCGCATCGCCTCCGGCAAATCCAGGTCCCCATCGTAGAAGGTGTAACCAAACGTATCGGCCAGAACCGTGCCTACAAAGTTCTTGCCCGCTGCCGGAAGACCGAACAGGTAGAGCAGGGTGGAATCTTCAGCAGTCATGGTGGAGTTATCCCAGGCAGCGCCGCCGCCTACGGAAGTGATTCGCACACACGGCCGTCGCCGCCACCGTCCAGATTGTGGACATCTTCGCCCTCAATGTCGAAGCAGTAGTTGTAGCAGACCTGGGCCTCACGCTGTGAGTCGAAGTCACGACAGTCGTACAGGTTGCGGTCACAGTCACACGGACCGACGAGGTCAGGCCGCGACCACATGCCACGTTCATCCTCGCGGGCTTCTTCCTGCAGCGACTTGAAGTAGTCGGTCTGGGCCACATCGGGCGGGAACGTGACGAGCCGGGCCATACCCTGGCTGATCATTTCGGCATTGACGAATGTTCCGTCCGGCAAATAGACATAACGAAGAAGGCGGCCGTACTGATCGGTGTCAGAGACGTCCCGGACGAGGATGACCGTCTCATTCTTGACAAGATCGATATTGAGATCAGTCGCTTCCTGGTAGAACGGCTCATCCCGCTCCGGCGTGTCTACGCCGATGTAGCGGACATCGTACTCACGGCCGTTGATCTCGACTTCGATGGTGTCGCCGTCGGTCACCCAGGTTACCCGGGCGCGATCGCCGTCCGGGACAGAGGCTGGGCCGGATGGTTGACTGCTGCTGCTTTGGGCAGGCACACAGGCAACGGCGAGAAGAACGACGAGGCTGGTCAACAGGGACAGGAGCAAAGAAAGGCGATATTGAGTCTTCATAGTTAGCACCATTGATAAGGCGAGGCAATGATAGCAGATGTCGTTGAACTGTCACCTCCAACGACTAGTGCTCAGGGCAATCACATCTAGATTCGCTGTGGGATAAATTCACACAGCGAACGAGAAAGTGCGATAAATTGCACTGGGAACGATCCTCAAGGTTGCCCATATACCCTGAGTGAACTGGCCAGGTTAACCTGATTCATCAGGTTTGCTCGTTGGCTGTCCGGTTTCAGCCGGCAGCTTTGAGGTTGCGACTGCCCTGACAACTGCTTTGGCAGTGCGCCACTCAAGCAAAAAGGAGATGCCGGATGACATCTCCCTTTTGGAAAGCGGATTTGTTAGAAGGTTGATTCGTTACCGGTTCGCCATTAGATATCGAGGTTGCGAACCTCGCTGGCGTGGGTGGTGATGAAACGGCGGCGCGGCGCCACTTCGTCGCCCATCAGCATGTCGAAGGTGCGGTCGGCTGCGACTGCGTCTTCGATGGTCACTTGCAGCAGCGTGCGCACGCCCGGATCCATCGTTGTTTCCCACAGCTGTTCGGCATTCATCTCGCCCAGACCCTTATAGCGCTGGATTGAGTATTTCTGCCCGTTCATCCCCTTGATGGCCTTTTCCTGCTGGGCTTCCGTATAGGTGTACGTCAGATTTTTGCCTTGCTTGATTGCGTACAGCGGCGGTTGGGCGATGTACAGATGGCCCTCCTCGATCAGCTCCGGCATGTAGCGGAAGAAGAAGGTCAGCAGCAAGGTGCGGATGTGGCTACCGTCAACGTCGGCGTCGGTCATGATGATCGTCCGCCCGTAGCGCAAATTGTCCAGGTCGAATGTTTCGCCGATGCCCGTGCCCAGCGCAGAGATAAGCGACTTGACTTCGTTGTTGGCCAGTACTTTGTCCAACCGAGCGCGCTCCGTGTTCAGAATCTTGCCGCGCAGCGGAAGAATTGCCTGGAAGTGGCGATCCCGGCCCTGCTTGGCGGTGCCGCCGGCCGATTCACCCTCGACGATATATAGTTCGCACCGCTCCGGAATGCGTTCGGAACAGTCGGCCAGCTTGCCCGGCAGCGTCAGGCTGTCCAGGGCGCTCTTGCGCATCACCAGGTCGCGGGCGGCGCGGGCGGCGTCGCGGGCGCGTGACGATGTCAGGCAGCGCTCGATGATCCGCTTGGCCTCGCGCGGGTTCTCTTCCAGGAAGGAGGTCAGCGCCTCGCCTAACACGGACGATACCAGGCCTGGCACTTCGGCGTTCATCAGCTTGACCTTCGTCTGGCTCTCGAACTGCGGGTCAGGATGCTTGATGCTGACGACAAGGGTCACCCCTTCGCGCGTGTCGTCAGACGAGAAGTTCTTGTCCTTGTCTTTCAGCAGGTTGTTCTTGCGGGCGTAATGGTTGATCACGCGGGTCAGCGCCGTGCGCGCACCGGTCAGATGGGTGCCGCCATCCGGCGTATTGATCGTATTGGCGAAGGCGTACTCGGATATGCTGACGCCGTCGGTATACTGCATGGCCACTTCCACATCGACGTTTTCCACTTCCTTCTGGGCGTGGATGACATCGTGGAGCGTCTTGCGGTTGCGGTTCAGATAGCGCACAAACGAGCTGACGCCGCCGTCGAAGTAGAAGCTCATTTCGCGGGCGGGCGTCGTGCGCTCATCGCGCAGCTTCAGGAAGACGCCGCTGGTCACGAACGTCATCTCGCGGAAACGATTGGCCAGCCACTCGAACCGGTACTCGTTGTCCTCGACAAAGATGGTGTCGTCGAACTTAAAATGCGTGGTCGTGCCGGTCGCTTCACCCTTTTTGAGTTTGCGGACGCGCTCCACCGGGGTGACCGGGACGCCGCGCTCGTAGCGCTGGTGCCAGACGGCGCCGTCTCGCTTGACCGTCACTTCCATCCACTCGGACAGCGCATTGACGGCCGCTGCGCCGACGCCGTGCAGACCACCTGACACTTTGTAGGCTGCCCCGTCGAACTTACCACCCGAATGCAAACTGGTGTGGACCAGCTGCAGGGCAGAGACCTTCTCGGTCGGGTGCTCGGCCACAGGAATGCCGACACCATTGTCTATCACAGTGATGCTATCATCCTGATGAATAGTCACTTCGATGCGATCACACCGTCCGGCAAGCGCCTCATCAATGGAGTTGTCGACAATCTCGAAGACCAGATGGTGCAGCGCTTTGGCATCCGTGCCACCCACATACATGCCCGGGCGACGGCGCACGGCCTCCAGGCCTTTCAGGACCTGGATATTGCCGGCATCATAACTGGTTGCGTCTTGTTTCTTTTTTGTGCTCATAAGGTTTAGTCTGGGAAATTACTCTGCGCTACTCTGCTCCATCATCGTCATGAAGCGGTAGCGATCGCGATAGAAGATCAGCATGGCGGCCGACAGGGCGGTCGCCACAAACGCATGGGCCAGGATGCCCGCCAATGTCAGCCAGGAGCCGTCGTCGGCCGTTAGCAGCAGCCACGAAGTGACGCGGCTGATCAGCAAGACGACGAGCAGCAGCAGCAGCGCCGTCAGGAAGTTTTTCTGGAACAGGCGAATGCTGGTGGCAATTGTGGCCAGAAACGGCCGCGGACTCAGGATGACCCCTTCAGGCGTATAGCTGAACAGGATGATCAGCCACAGCAGCATGACCGGGAGCGCCAACAAGACCAGCGCCGCCAGCAGTTGGCTGAACAGGCCGATGACCGTGCCCACCAGCGTCACCGGCACCACAATCAGGAGCATGATGGCGATAAACAGGAGAGCCAGGCCAAGCAGGCGCAGCCAACTGCGCCCGATCCAGCCCAGCAGCTCGGCCAGACTATCGGCCGACTGAGTCAGACCGTCATCGCCTTCTAAGTCATCCCGGTCGATGGCATAGGCGATCAGGGTGTAGTAGACGGCCGAAAGGAACAGGCCCGCAAAGGTCATGACGACCAGTAGGCCGATCCATGTGCCATAATCAGCGATCTCCAGCGCGGACGTCGCCAGCGGTGTTTGCTCGGGCGTCAACCCGACCAGCAGGGCAGGCACACCGACCAGCGCCACGCTCAGATAGGTGAAGAGATTGGTGCGCGGCTCAATCAACTCAAGCATCGGCACCGGGTCGAGCGGCAGCCCTGGCTGGGCGGTCCATTGCGCGATCATGTCGGCAATGAGTGGCCCGAAACTGAGGCGCGGACCAAGCCAGAGAAAGACGTCCAGCAGTATCGGAACCAAAAGGATCCAGGGGTGCTTTGTCGTCAGTTCGAAGCCAGCCGCTATAGTTGCCCAAACGCTGGGCAAGGTGCTCGTATTCTCAGGATTCTGCATCATGGTGATCCAATAAATTATACCACAAATGTTCTATCACGTCGATTTTCGAGACGCTCCAAACGCTCCGTCAGATGTCCGATCCTGCCTGCAAAAAAATGTATCATGAGCCCTGAGTGAGCTTCATTAGGTGGCTGACCGTATCGGGTTATTCTCTCCTACACAACAATCTTGAAACGTGACAAACTCGCCGGCCGCTCAGAAATACTGACCCCGAATTGTCACCAAAACTACCCAAAACAGGAAGACCTGTTATACTGTTTGTCCAGCTATGCCAGCGCATGATTGCGCGTCTCCAGACACGAAGCGAACTGCCAGTCGTCTGGGCTTGTGGGCAGGGACAAATTCATATCCAGACAGGAGTTCAAAATGGCGGACATCCAGGCGATTGCCAATCGCGTTGTGGAAAATGTTGAGCAGGTCATGGTTGGCAAGCGCCAACCTGTCCAGTTGACGGTCCTCGGCCTGCTGTGCCAGGGTCACATTCTGATTGAAGACGTGCCCGGAGTCGGCAAGACCGTGCTGGCCAAGGCGCTGTCCAAGTCAGTGGGCTGCAAGTTCCAGCGCATTCAGTTTACGCCCGACATGCTGCCCAGCGACGTCACCGGCGTCTCCGTCTTTAACCAAAAGACGCGTGAGTTCGAGTTCCGCCCCGGCCCTATCCACGCCCAGATTGTTCTGGTTGACGAGATCAACCGGGCTACGCCCAAGACCCAAAGCGCGCTTCTGGAAGCGATGGAAGAGCGACAAGTGACGGTCGACGGCACGACCTATCCGCTGGAAACACCGTTCATGGTGCTGGCGACACAGAACCCGATCGAGTATGAAGGCACATTCCCGCTGCCGGAAGCCCAGCTCGATCGCTTTTTGCTGCGCATTCGTCTGGGCTACCCGGCCAAGGACGAGGAAATTGAAGTGCTGAATCGGCAGCAATATTCGCACCCGATTAACAGTCTCGAACAAGCCGTTTCTCTCGAAGAGTTGGTCGATGCCCAGGAAGCCGTCAGAGCGATCTACATTGACGAGCTGGTCAAGGAGTATATCGTCGACATCGTGCGCCAGACGCGACAGCATCCGGATGTCTATCTGGGAGCCAGTTCGCGTGGTGCACTGGCCATCTATCGGCTGAGTCAGGCGAGAGCCGCTCTGTTGGGACGTGATTACGTTCTACCCGACGATGTCAAGGCGTTGGCCGGTCCTGCGTTGGGCCACAGAATCATCGTCGGCCCGGCGGCCCGCATTAAGGACATTGAGCCGGAACAGATTGTCCAGGAGATCCTGGATATGACCCCTGTGCCGGGTGCACAGGTTGGTCGCCAGCGAGCCGGTGCCTGATGTGGGACTTCCTGACCCAGCGCCGGACAGTCGTCTTCTTCATGGCCCTGATCGCTTTTGTGTCGGGGCTGCTGACAGGTCGCGACCTGTTGTTTACGCTGGCCTATCTGCTGGGTCTGCTCCTGATTGTCACTTTTGCCTGGTCGTGGGCCAACCTGCACTGGGTCCACCTGTCGCGCGTCACGCGCACGCGCCGCACCCAGGTCGGCCGTCCGCTCGAAGAGCGCTTCACCGTCAACAACACCAGCATCATCCCCAAGCTCTGGCTGGAGGTGCGTGACTTCTCGACGCTGCCTAACCATCAGGCCAGCAACGTCGTCAACGGGCTGGGGCCTCGGGCCAGCTCAAGCTGGCGCGTGACGACCATCTGCCAGCAGCGGGGTCGCTACCAGTTGGGCCCAATGCTGCTGCGCACCAGCGATCCATTCGGCCTGTTTCCGCTGGAGCGCGATCTGCCGCAGACCAGCAATATCGTCGTCTTCCCCATGACCGTTGAGATTGAGCAGTTTGCCCTGCCGGTCGGCGTGCTGCCGGGCGGGGACGCGCTGCGCCGCCGCACCCATTACATCACCACCAATGCGTCTGGCGTGCGGGATTATGAGCCGGGCGACAGCTTCAGTCGCATCCATTGGCGCTCCACTGCCCGCCGCGACCGTCTGGTCGTTAAGGAGTTTGAGTTGGACCCGCTGGCCGACATCTGGATTGTGCCCGATATGTCGGTCTACGGTCATGTGTCCGGCTCGCGACCCTCCGCCTCCGTCCCTGCGCAAGGTGATGTGCCTGCCTGGATGAAGATGAACCTGTCGGACTTTGAACTACCGGACTCGACCGAGGAGTACACTGTGACGATTGCGGCGTCGGTTGCCCAGTTTTTCCTGCGGCGCGACCGGGCGGTCGGCATGTTGGGTTACGGGCAGTCGAACGAGATCTTGCAGCCGGATCGGGGCGAACGGCAGTTTAACCGCATCCTGGAGACGCTCTCCGTCCTGCGGGCCGAAGGCGATGTGCCCATCGAGGACATGCTGCAGGCCGAATCTCATCTCTTCCCGCGCGGTACGACGGTCATTGTGGTCTCGCCCACAACCCGCGAACAGTGGGCTACGTCGGCCCGGCAGCTAACGCGGCGAGGCCTGCGTGTAGTGACCATTCTGGTTAACCCGGAGTCGTTTGGTGGGTCTCATTCGGCGGGCGGCCTCTACTACCTGCTGCAGGCCAGTGGCCAGCTCGGCTATCTCATCAATCAGGGCGACGATCTCGCCTCCGCTCTCAGCCGCAACCCAGCCACATCCAACAGCGTCACTATCTGACGCCGTCCATAAGCTCCTGAACTGACGCTATCGTCGGTCTAGATGACCGTCAGAGGTATCGGCTCGGTGGCGGCCGCGGTGTGATCGTGGGTGATGCCGGTCATCACACGCTCACCCGACATCGACCAGGGTCCGGCGTGGGTGATGTGGACGTGGACGATCTCACCGCGCAGTTCGCCCGGATCGTCGAAGAAGACCAGTTTGTTATGAGGCGTCCGGCCGCGCCAGCGCCCCTTGCTCTTGCCCTCCACCAGCACTTCAACAGTCTGGTCGAAGTAACGGCGAGTCTTGCCCTGGGAGACGCGCTTCTGCAGCTGCTCGATGACATGGTAGCGGCGTCGCTTCTCGTCTTCGGAGATGTCGTCGTCCATGCGGCGGTCGCTGACCGTACCCGGTCGCGGGCTGTAGCGTGCCAGATGAATCTTGTCCAGCTCCAACTCGTCCAGTATGTCGACCGTGTCCTGGAACTGGGCGTCCGTCTCGCCCGGGAAGCCGACAATGACGTCTCCGTGAATGGCCGCATCCGGCAGGACGGCTCGCACCCGGTGAATCAGATCCCGATACGCCTCGCGGGTGTAGCCGCGCTTCATGTTGGCCAGCACTTCGTTGTTGCCGGCCTGGATCGGAACCTCGATCTGCGGCATCACCTTGGGCAGTTCGGCCACGGCGTGGAGAATGCGATCGGTCATATAGTTCGGATGGCTGGTCAGGAATCGCACGCGCTCCAGCCCCTCAATGTCGTTGACCACCCGCAGTAAATCCGCCAGGTCCGGCCCATCGGGTACGTCGTACCCATATCGGTCGACGATCTGTCCCAGCAAGACAACTTCCTTGACACCCTGGGCGACCAGCGACCGCACTTCGGCCGCGATTTCGCCCACCGGGCGGCTGCGTTCTTTGCCCCGCTGCTGGGGGATAATGCAGAAGGTGCAGGCGTGGGAGCAGCCATAGACGATGGCGACCGGGGCGGAGACAAGCTGGCCTCGCTGGTCGGCGGGCAGAATGACCGCGCCGTCTTGCAGCGCGTGGCGCGCCTCGTCGGCCGCCTGTTCCAGCGCGTAGACTTCATCCTGGCCCAGATGGTTGAGCAGCGGCCGTCCATCGGTCGAAGGCTCCATGAACACATCAACGAACGGGAACGTTTTTGCCAGCGCTTCGTTGCCCCGCACCCCAACAACGCAGCCCATCACCGCCACGGTCATGTCGGGCCGTTTCTCTTTCAGCGGCCGCAAGCTGTGGAGCTTGTTGTACGCTTTGTCTTCCGACTGCTGGCGTACGGTGCACGTCTCCAGCACGACAACATCCGCTTCCTCTGCCCGATCAGTCGATTGGTAGCCGAGCTTTTCGAGCTGGGTGGCCACCCGGCGGGCGTCGGCGTAGTTCATCTGACAGCCGGTAATCCAGAAATGATAGGTCTTGGTCATACTATTTCTCGGGTAAGCAACTACCGCCGCTGCAGGCGACGTTCCCTCAGGAATCAGGCGGTGATTCTAGCGATGGGCAGCAGGCGCGTCAAGCGGCGCTGTGGTCTGACTCATCGGCCGCTGGCTTCCGGCATGCCTTCGTTGACCCAGACGGCCGACGTGCAGTTACCCAACTCATGCGGCAGGGTGCGCACGGTCTGGTCCGCCGTATTGACCAGAGCCACAAGTCCGTCATCCATGGCCATCGTCAGCCATTGACCATCATTGGTCCAGTCATAGGACGAAGCGGTCAGGAAGAACGGCAGCTGCATCTTGAACGGAATGGTGGAGGTGTCGGTCAGGTCGTAGAGATAGAGCAAGCCATTGCTGCTGTTGGTGTCGGCGACGGCGGGATCGCGGCCAGTCAGGACGACATGGCGGCCGTTTGGTGAGATGCTGAAGGAGTGATTGAGTTCGTAATTCGCTTCCAGCATGACAGTCGCCTCATCCTCTGCGATGTCATAGCGGAAGAGATAGGCGACCTGCGATCGCTCGTGCAGACCGGCGATGTAGAGGATGTTTGCGTCGGTTGGGTCGCTCACCGCGTAGGCCAGCGTCAGGTTGGAGGGTGTGGCCAACACGGGCAGGGGCGCGCGCAGGTCTACGGAGGAGACCAGCGGCTGCGGCGTCGGGTCGTCAAGCGTGGCTACCACGACCTGCTGTTCCAGCGTCGGGCCGCCCAGCTCGTCGAACACGACGTCGATGTAGCCGAACGTTGTTTCGTCGATCCAGAATGGCGCATAGCCTCGGCCGAGCGCCAGCCGTTCCTCGTCCGGATCAATGGCCGGGCCGCTGCCCAGCGACAGAAACTCCTCGCTCAGGCGATCGGCTGTATCGAAGATGATTACCCGATCATGGGTAAAGATGGTGCTGTCCGGCAAGGTGTTCCCATTGCCCGTCACGATGGCGTGTGACCCGTCGGGCGACCAGATGGGGAGACCGGGCAGCGTTTGGGCCGCGCAGCCCGTTTCGTCACAGTCGTTCAGGTCGAGCAGCAGTGCCTGCTGCCGGTCGACCATCGGATCCCACTCATAACTGATCACATAACGGCCGGTGGGGTCGGACTCGGCGAAGGAGAAGTTGAAGCCGTTGTCCGTGCCGTGCATTGGAATTCGCTCGCCATCCTGCCAGACAGACGTGTGCCAGCGCTCCCCGTCAATGACGAACTCCTGGGTTAGCAGGGCAGAGGGGTCCGGGAGCGGGGCCATCCAGATGAAGCCGTCCATCTCATAAACCGGTTCCCACTGCGTCGTTTCCTGGTCGAAGCGATAGGCGCGCGAAGGGTCGGGCATCCGGTCTTCTTCGCTGACCGTGCAGGCGATGTAGAGGCTTTCGTCGCTCTCGGGCCACGTCGTCAGTTCATCGCCCACGCTGCCTTGCAGCCCGTAGATCCACCAGGCCTCGTCGAGGCTGTCCAGCACCCACGACGGGTCCGTTGAAGCGCTCTTGCCGGCATCGATCCGGGCAACCCACTCGCTCATGTTAGGCGAGATTGGCAGCAGGCGCTGCAGCTGGGCGGCCGACGAGTCGGGCGCAATCGCCTCCAGCAGGAACTCCATTACGGCGTACAACTGCCAGCGATCTTCCTCCGGGCCGGCGGGCGGGGAAGATCGCCGCCACATGCCGTTGATATCGCTTAGTTCAAGCCGATCGGCCAGCACGCGGTCCCAGTCGGCCGCAGCGAGGGGCCATGCCCGCAGCCCCAACTCCGACAGCTGGTAGTCGGCCAGCACCTGGAACAGGAACTGCTGGTCGCAGCACGTCCAGCCTGTGCGGTCGACAAGGGCACGTTGGACGACAGGAATGGCATACGCCTGCAGCAGCGCCTCATAGCCCGGGTTGCTCTGTCCTGTGTCGGTCGTGGCGGGTAAACCCACCAGAGTCGGTGCAGGCAGGTTAAGATCGACTGCCGGATCGTCCGGTTGGGCAAATACGGCGACCGGATCGGTCAGCGCCACCAGAGAGTTAGGCTCTGTGTCCAGGCGAATGTCGAGTCGGAACGACTCGTCACACTTCAGATCGGCCAGCGTGTCGCAAGCCCGCACCAGCAGCGCATCCAGATCATCGACGAGCTGCAAAGCGATATCCCGGTCGCGTTCCGGGTAGACCACTGTCAGGCGATCCGTTTCCGCAGACTCTGTTTCGCCCCAGAACTCGACGGTGGGTGGGGAGAACAGCCAGCGCTGCCCCCCCATCCGGAAGACGGCTGTTTGCAGAAGCTGCGCTGTCTTCTGTGTGCCGGAGCCATCTTCGTAGACGTAGGGATGCCACGTCAGCACCGTCGCCTCCGACAGGTCAGGGGAGAAGGAAAAGTCGGCGACCGTCTCATCGGCGGCCGCTTCCTCGACCGGGACCGGCAGCGTCAACGGCAGCGACCCGTCGCTGGCGCGCAGGCCAAGCTGGCGGCGGTCGGTCAACAGCCCGTCGTTGAACAGAGCCAGAGCGGCCGTCGTCCAGGTGGCGTCGCGTCCGGAAAGGACCGACCGGAATAGCTCTTCGTCCCCGTTTGCCGCCGCGCTCTGCAGCAGGTTGTAGCTGGAGGCGACATCGTTGCGAATCGCCTGGAGGTTGGCGTCGATCTGCTGATCGACACGCCACCAGACCAGCCCGCCCGCAGCGGCCGCCAGGACCACAAACGCGGCGATGAGACGCCAACGCGCCTTCCAGCCTGTCGGCGGGGGAGGGGCTGGCTCGGGCGGAACGTCCCAGCCGGATTGATCGCGGTTGCTTTCGTCTTCCGTTTGCCAATCGAAATTTGCGGACATAGTGTTGTCGCTGCGTTCACCACCATGAGGTAGTGTGTTTTGGTAGTTCGGGGGAACAGTGTCCCTGACGCCATTTCCACGTTGATTATGGCCTGATGACCGCCGCCGCCGCAATGTCAGGGGCCGATAATCATAAACCCTTCACACGCGGCAGCGAAGGGTGTGGTCGGTCGCCGGCAGGTGAGATTATGGCTTCACCACGACTGGCGGTGATGCCGCCGCAGACGGCCGCTCTGGCGCTCGTGAAGCTGCAAAGCGGAGCAGATCGCGCTCGAAATCTTCCTGCGTCCCGTAGCGATCGCCGGTGACTTGCGACAGCCATGTCCAGTAATCCTGATTGGGATTGTTCATCAGGAGTCGCTGCATCAGCAGCACCGGCATGGCCCCGATCTCCTCCGTAAGAAACTCGACCAGGACGTAGAGCTGCCACACATTTTCTGCTGGTGGGTCAATCGTGCCACCGCGCCAGAGTGCCTCCAGGGTGTCCAGTTCCTCAGGATTCTCTGCGAAGCGAGCGTAATCTGCCGGCGTCAACGGCCAGGGTCGGAGGCCCAGCTTGCGCAGTTGGGAGGCCAGCAAGGTGCCGTAGTAGAGGCCAGAGTCACAGCAGCGCCAGCCCGCCAGGTCACCCGCCAGCGCTGCAATCACCTGCGAAGCATAGCCGCGATACAGGGCACGATACGCCGCTTCATCCACCGGCAGGCCTGCCAGGGAAGGCGTCGGCAGCTGAACCGGATAGTTGAGCTGCCACCGACCGAGCAAATCGGCGGCAGCGACGATCGACGCCGGGTCGGTCGAGAGCACGACGTTCAGCTCAAGGTCTGCCGGGCAGCCACCAATCTGCGGCGCGGCGCAATATTCGACCAGCTTGGCGTCCAGTTCGCGGGCCAGTCGCCGCCCCCATGTGGCATCCCGTTCCGGGTAACTGATCGTCAGATAGCGTCCGCTGTCGGTTAGCGTTTCGCCCCAATACTGGGCCGGTGGCGGCGCGTAGAGCCAGCGATCTTCACCCAGACGAAAGACGGCCGTCTGCTCCAGCGTTATCGTCTCCGTCAGTGCATTGCCAATATCGACGGTGTAGGTGACTGGCCGGGACAGGTCGGCCGACAGGAGATCGGGGGAGAGGGTGACGGTCGGTGGTGTGCTGCCAAGCGTCGCCGGATCGCTTTCGAGCGTTAGCCCAAATGCAGACCGATCCAGCAGCAGCCCCTGTCTGACAAGCGCTTGCTGGGCGACCACCCACTCAGGCTCGCTGCCTGATAGAAAGGTGCTGAACAGTTCGCTGTCCCTGTCGGCCGCCGCATCCAGAATTGTGGCGTAGCTTGCCTCGATTTCGCTGCTGAGCAGCTCTGCTCGCCCATCGACTTGCCGCTCGGCGAGGCGGCCGACAATGGCCCCCAGCCCCACGAGCAGAACGGCCGCCAGCCCCAGCCACAGATAGCGGCCTCCGCGCCGGGGTGGGTTGGTTGCTGCCGTCGCGGGTGAGTCGTCAGGTGAAGGCAATCCACCAGCCGGTGGACCTGGGTCCGCTTTCTCATCCGGGTGGCTGCCCCACCGGGCTTCACCATCTTGCCAGTCGAATGACATTTGATAGGTCTAGCTGCTATTGGTCAATGGCAGTGGCACAAGCCTATTGACCGTAGAAATGATCGTACACGCTGAACCCTTCGTAAATGCGTTCCAGGTAGAGGCGTGTCTCGGCAAAATTGATGGTGTCGACGAAGGCGTCGTGATTCTGTCCGGCTGTCTCATACCAGCGGGCAGCGTTGCCCGGCCCGGCGTTGTAGGCGGCCAGCGCGGCGTGGACCTGGTTCTCAAAATTGGCCAGCTGCTGGCTCAGATAATAGCCGCCAAAGCGCAGGCCGACGTACGGTTTGTACAGATCCTCGTTGACGAAGTCTGGCCAGGCGAGCCTCTGGGCAATCCACGCGCCGGTATCGGGGATGACCTGGGCCAACCCCTGGGCGGCCGCCGACGAGCGGGCAAAGCTCTCGAACAGACTCTCCTGCCGCACCAGCGCGAACTGCAGGCGCGGATCATAGCCGTACTCGGTGGCCAGCGGCAGAATCAGGTCAGCGTAGTAGGCCGGATAGATTAGGCGGCCGATGAAAGCGGGGGCGTCAAAGATGTAGGTGCCGGTCTGGGCCAGAATGGACGCTGCGGCGATGATCGACGAGCGATATAGCCCCAGGTCGCGAAAGTAGACGCTCAGCTGGTAGCTGGCCAGCGGATCGGTGGCGTAGTCTGAGCGTAGTGATTCCAGCTCAGCTTTGGCGTCCTCGAAGCGGCCCAGACGCCACAACGTTTCGCCGACGAGCCGGCGCGGGTCGCTGGCCAGCTCCGGGGAGAGCGCCGCGACTGCTCCGCCCGGGACGGCGGCCGCTTGTTCTGCGGAAAGCTGGGCCAGTAGCCAAGACTCGGCCTCAGCCTGTTCGGCCGCCTCCTGTTCCGCCGTCGGCAGCTGGAACGATTGGGTGGCCGTAAAGGCGCCGAGGCCGGCGGCCACATCACGGGCGCGGATGGCGAAGTAGTGGGCGGGCGGCAGCACCTCAGCCTGCGCTCTCAACGCCGTCAGGTCAAGGTCGGGCTGTACGCCGCTTTCGGCGGCGCGCATCAGCCAGATGAGCGCCTCGCTGCCGTATTCGTTGGCCGGGTACTGTTCGGCCAAACGTTGGTAGAGCGCCACGGCCTGATCGTCGTTTCCGGCGACTGTATTGAGCCAGGCCGCTCGCGCCAGCGCCTCCGGTGCTTCGGCGGAGAAGGGGAAAGCATCGGCCAACGCCACGTAGCGGCTGGCCGCCGTACCGTCCGCCTGCTTTTCGGCCAATGTGGCGGCCGTCCAGGCAGCGGCGGATGCGCGCTCATCGTCGGGGAAGGTCTCTGCAAATTCGGTGTAGATGGCGACGGCCGATGGGTCGCCGGCCCGGGCCAACATCTCCGCCCGTTCGAACAGGGCGCGGGCCGGGTCGAACGCTGCGAAGGCGTCCAGCTCGGCCAGGGCAGAGACCGGGTCGCCGAGGGCTTCATACGACCATGCCAGATAGAGGTGGCTGTCATTCGTATAGGTGTCCGGGTTCGCCTCGATGTATCGCTGCAGCGCCTCGATGCCGGGCGCGTAGGCCGCGGCGAAGTAGTCGACCACGCCGCGCTGGTACTCGTCTACCGGGACGCCTGCTTCGACCAGCTGGATGAGCCCCCAATAGCTCTGGACGGCCCCTGGATAGTCGTTGACGCCCTGGATGAACCGCTCGTAAGCTTGCTCTGTATTTCCGGCCTGTAAGGCAGCCTGGCCCGCCAGATAGGTCATCTCGCCACGGGTGAACTCCGTCCGGGCCAGATCGTGGATCGCGTCGTACTGGCCGATGGCTGCGTCGAAGCTGCCCTGTCCCAGATAGAGGTCGGCCAACTGGCGGTGGATGGCAATCGTTTCCAGCCGTTGGGCAGGCGCCCCCAGCGCCAACTCGTACTCGGCAATCGCCCGCACCGGGTCGCCGAGCGCAGCAAACGCTTCAGCCAGCAAAGGCCGAACGTAAGCGGCCATGAACGGATTGGCGGCCAGATACGTTTCGAAAGCGGCCGTTGCCTCGGCGAATCGACCCTGTTCCAGCGCAATCTCGCCCTGCTTATAGAGAGCCATCCCGGCCACTGTGGCGGCGTCGGGCGGCTGCAGCGGATCGGAGCCGGGCGCGCGGCTGCGCTGCCGGACGCGGCGGCCAGTTCGCTGAAAACGCGTTCCGCCCCGGCCGTTCGCCCGGCAGAAAGCAGGGCCTGGCCGAGGCTGAACTGGGCCGCCGCCGCTTGCTCGGGCGGCAGGCCAATCGGGTCCGCCAAACCGGCCTCCAACGCCTGGGCTGCAAAGCCGAAGTCACCCTCGGCCAGCTTTGTTTCGCCCAACCCTACCAACTCCGCTGCAGTGGCATCCTGGGGCAGCGTGACCGGGGCCAGATCAACGGCCGCCGCGGGTTGGGATGCGCTGGTCTCGTCGGGTGCCCCTTCCAGGGCGATGCTGTCCCCGGCTACCGGGGCGGTCGTGGATGTGTCTTGACCGGCGCGGGGAGTGATGATCGGCGTGGGCGGTCGGGGAATGTTGGGCGTGCCGCTCGACGGGATGGCCAGCGTCGGCGTGGGAATCACGACAGGGCCAGTGGCGACGGCCGCCGGCGCGGTGGCCTGGTCGCTGCCGCAGCCGGCCAGCAGCATCATGGCGGCGACAAGCACCGCGACGGCCGCAATTAGCCGTATTGGGAGATGGCTAGGCTGGGCGATCAGTGGTGTGCTCCTTGTCATCGGTATCGAACTGAACGTCGTCAGGATAGGCGACCGGGCCAACGGGGTCATCGGTGGAGGGGGTGTCGATGGCGAGTTGAGTGACCGCCGGCGTAACCGCGGCAGGCGGGTCCCGGTGTCCGGCCAACAGTTCATAGCCGACGTAGATCGAGGCCAGCTGGCTAAGACCGAGCAACACCAGACCAATGATGATCCCGGTCTGCAGCATCTGCAGCTGGGCAGGGACGGTGATCAGCGCATCGGCAATCGAATCTGCCAGCTGGTCGATGAGGACGAGGTAGTCGTCGAACAGCGTCGACAGCTCTGTAATGCGGGCGTTGATGACCTCCAGATCTTCCGACGCCTGGACAAGATCGTCTGACAGGACGCCCAGGTTGTCGTTGGTGACGGTCAGGTCTTCGTCCAGTTCACGCAGGCTGGCGGGCAATCCTTCCAGACTGGTGCTCAGCTCCCGAATGGAGTCATCGAATGGAACTTCGGGGTTGTAATCAATGCCGAGATCGAACTGGAGTGGTATTGACTGGTTGAACGGCAGATCGATTGTGCGATCAATGCCGATATTGCTCAGTGTGGTAAGCGTCTGGTCGATGACGCCGGCCACGTCGGTCACAGCGGGCAGGGTGGCTTGCAGCGTCTCCAGATTGGTGGGCAGCTCCTGCGTCAACAACGTATTGACGTTGGCGATAAACGGTTGGCTGTCGGAAACGGCCTTCGACACGTTCAGGGTGGTGGCCACCGCCGTGTCGACGGCTGCGTTGACATCAACCAAGGTGTCTTGCGAGAAGACGATCGTCTCGCGGCCGGCCGCCAGACTGTCGTCGGCAAAGACCAGGGCGTTCTCAACACTGGTGGTGATGTCGTCGACGGCATCACCTACAGTGAATGCGCCATAAAGGCCCAGCCCCAGAATGGTCAGACCGATCAGCAAGATGATGACGCCCAACAGGCGTCTGAAGATGTCACTTCCGCTCATTACGCTTATTCCTGTGCCCGTAGGGCTGCCCCGTTTCTGTAACGTTGGGGACGCGCTGAATGTTCCCAAGCGGGCGTCCCCGGCTGTGTTGCCCGCCTATTCTAGTGCAAGCAGCGCTTCACGGACAGCGTTCCGGTCGATGACACCGGCTGTACGCTCAGCCTCCGCTAACGCAGCCCATATCTGTTGGAAGGCGGCGTAAGTTGGTCCGGCGTATGGGCCGGCCACTTCGTCAAATGGCGTGATCGCTTCATACGCTTCCCTGAACTCCGCCGTCAGCGTCGCCGGATCGGTTGGCGCAAATGGCTCCGGGCCTATCTCAAGCGCCGCCACACCATCCGACGCATAGATGGGCCGGGCAGCGCCAGTCGTCTCCGGCAGGTAGTGGCCGACGACTGCAACGATGCCGGGGTCGATGGTCAGCGATGCGCCCGTCTGCTGGGCCAGGTCTGTCTGTCCGCCGTCGTCCAGCGCCACAAGTGCGACTCGATGGCCGGCGATGCCGCCTGCGTCGTTGATCTCGCGCACTGCCAGCCGGGCGGCGTAAATGGCGTCGTAACCGACAGCCCGGTCGCGGCCTTCAAACGGCGCGACCAGCCCGACCTTGACGACCGGGGCCACTGAATTGCACGCCGCCAGCAAGACCAGCATGCACGCGGCCAGCAGGCTAGCGGCAGCGTTGGACTTTCGCCAGATGCTCATCGAAGGTTACGCTAAAGTCGTGGGTGCCCGGCTGTTCGGCTGTGCAGTCCAGCACGAAGAAGAAGAACGGCGTGTCAGCCGGAAAGGCAACGGCTTCCAATGCGGCCTGGCCAGGGTTGGCGATGGGAGCGGGCGGCAGGCCGTCTATCTGGTAGGTGTTGAACGGGGAGTCGATCGCCAGATCGTCCAGAGTGAGGGGTGCTTTCCACCATGAACCGCGCTCTGGCTGGTAGCCGAGCGCGTACTGCACGGTAGGGTCGGCCTGCAGCGGCATGCCGGCCCGAATGCGGTTCAGGAACACGCTGGCCACGACCGGCTTTTCTTCGGTGCGAATCGCCTCGCGCTCCACAATGGAGGCCAGGATGACGGCATCGTTCAATGAGATTCCCTGACTGCCGATCGCCTGGCGCATGGCCGGGTCTACCTGATTGCCGAACTCCATCAGCATGGCCCGAATGAGCGCGTCGCTGGTGGTTTCAGTGGTGATCGGATACCGCGTGGGGAACAGGTATCCCTCAAGGGACGCGCCTGGCGGCCGCCCTGCCAGAAAGCTGAACTCGCCCAAATCAATCGGCTCCTGACCGGACGCGATGGCCAGAAACAGCCTGGGGTCAATCTGGGCCGGTCTGATGGCGTCCAGATAGGCGGCCATCTCCTCCATGCGCCAGCCCGGCAGGAAGCTCAGTTCCAGATTGCGCGGGCCGTTTCCGCTCAACAGCGTCGCCAGCTCAGGCAGCGTCATGGTCGGGTCAATCTGATAGCTCCCGGCAACCAGGGCGGCATCGAGTCCGGTGTACGCCACGAAGTTGAGAAACAGTTCGCTGTTGCCCAGCAGCCCCGCCTGCGCCAGATTGGTGGCAATGGTGGCGGCCGGTTCGCCGGGTGAAATCGTGAACGACCGGGGTTGTGTTCCGTCGGCAATCGGCGCCTGCAGCGCGCCTGCCTCATTTCCCAGATACATCTCCAGAAAGAGGCGATCGGTCTGGCTGAGGTTGGGATTGGCGACCCAGGCATCAAGACCGGCCACCTGCAGCGAACTGCGCCACTCGCGATAGAGCAGGAAGAGCGCACTGCCGGCGGCAGCCACCAGAGCCAGGCCCATCAACACGCCAAACAACCGGCTAAACAAGGTGGAGTGGCGAGGCGAAGGATTCGTGTTCATGATGCGTACGGTCGGCAGTCGCGCTAGAAGTCGCGCTGGGCGTCGAGGTACGATTGCAATATCAGCGCGGCCGCCACCGCGTCGACCTGGGCTTTCATCTGCTTGCGCCCCTTGCCCGCTGCTCGCAGGGTTGCCTCCGCTTGCTTGGTCGTCAGGCTCTCGTCCCAGTAGGTGACGGGTATATCGAGGTGAGTGGTCAGGTCGGCCCCGTAGCTGCGCACCCAGGCTGCCCGATCTCCCTCGTGGCCTGCCAGCGTGATGGGCAAGCCCACCACCAGGAGCGTCACCTTGTACTCGTCAATCATCTGCGCGTAATGGGCAAAATCTTCGTCGCGGGAACGGCGTTCCAGCATCGAGTGGGCGCTGCCGATCAGACGGGTGGCATCGCTAAGCGCGATGCCAATGCGCTTCTCCCCAAGGTCCAGCGCCATGACGCGGCCCGGATAGGCGGGCGTGCTGCTGATCATGCAGTGGCTGTCCCTGGGCAGGAGGCGGTTTCGTTCATGGTCTGATTATCCTTCTCGACGCCGCGCACGCCGGATGTTTGCCCTATGGTTTGGCTACAGTTCGGGGCGATTGCCAGTCATCGCCGGGAGCGAAGCCCAGTTTTTCGCGGCGCGTCAACTGCCGCCATCCGCCGCGTGACCGCTCCGCCGCTCCGGTCGAGTCGAAGGCCGCCACGCCGACTGCCCGGGCATGGCGGCGCAAATCACGGTTGACGGTTACCAGCCCCATGTCGATCTGCTCGCGATCGGCCCACCGGCGCAGCAGCGCGAGGTTGACGCCCCGGCTGAGCAAATCGATGTCTGGCGAGACGATGATGGCCACTCGCGTGCCGGACGCCGACAGCACCCGGTCGCGCAGCGACACCATGTCATCCGCCTGGTCGATCTGCAGTAACGTTGTTGCTCTCGACAAAGAAGAACCACTCATCAGGTTATGTTTTCACCGCGTCTTCAACCAGCCCCGGCACAGCAGCCAGCGCCTCCGGCAGCTTGTCGGGGTCGCGCCCGCCTGCCTGGGCCATGTTCGGCCGCCCGCCGCCGCCGCCGCCGACCATTGTGGCCACAGACTTGACGAGGTCGCCGGCCTTGATGCCGCGTTGTATCAAATCATCGGTCACGGTGGCAATGATCACTGGCTTGCCATTGCTCACGGTGGCCAGCACGGCTACGCCGGAGGCAACCTTGTCGCGGAACCAGTCGGCCATTTCGCGCAGCCCATCGACGCCGTTGACCCGCACTTCGGCGACGAGCAGGCGCACGCCGGCGACCTCCTGTACCTTGTCCAGCAGGGTCTCAAACTGATCTCTGGCCAGCTGCCGGTTAAGCTGTTCCAGCTCGCGAGACAACATCCGGTTTTCTTCCAGCAGCGCATCGAGCCGCGTTTCGGCCTCAGGAACGGCCGCGTTCAGGCGCTGGCTGAGGCGGCCGAGGACGCCGAGGCGTTCGGCGACGTACTCATACGCGCCGCGCCCGGTCAACGCTTCCACGCGCCGGGTGCCTGTGCCGACCGCTTCCTCATTCACAAACTGGAAAAGGCCGATCTCGCCTGTCTCGCCCACATGTAGCCCGCCGCAAAGCTCAAAGCTGTACGCTTCCGCGCCTGGTGTTTCGCCAACGGTGATGGTGCGCACGATATCGCCATACTTCTCGCCGAAGAGCGCCATCGCCCCGGCATCAATTGCTTCCCGCTGCCCCATGAACGTCACTTTGACCGGGTGGTTGGCCAGGATGGCATCGTTGATGTCGGCCTCAATCTTGCTCAATGTCTCGGGGTCGACGGCCGAATCGTGACTGAAGTCAAAACGCAGCCGGTCTGGCGCGACCAGCGAGCCGGCCTGGGCCACGTGGGGTCCCAGATGGGCCCGCAGCTCGCGGTGGAGCAGGTGGGTGGCGGTGTGGTTGCGGCGAATGTCGCTGCGCCGTTCCCGGTCCACTTCGAGATAGGCTGTCTGCCCGCTTTCCACGGTGCCCTCGACGACTTCGCCGACATGGACAACCAGCCCGGCAATCGGCCGCCGCGTGTCGTCGATGCGGACCCTGGCGCCGGTCTCCGGGATCGTCATCCAGCCAGTATCGCTCACTTCGCCGCCCGCTTCGACATAGAACGGCGTGGCCGTTGTCACCAGTTCGACGCGCGATCCCGCCGGCGCCTTCCACACCCGCGCTTCGTCCTGAATCAGAGCGACGATGTCGGTCTCGACCGACGCAGCCGCGTAGGGATCGTAGTCAACGCCGTAACTGTCCAGCTTGCCGCTGTCGACCAGCTCGGCCAGCAGGTCGCTGTAGACGTTTTTGCCCGTCGCGTACTTGCCGAACGCGCCTGTGCCGCTGGTCAGGGCGTGCTGTTCGCGGGCGGCAATGTAGCCCGCCTCGTCCACCTGCATGCCGTCTTCCTGAGCGACATCTCGCGTAATCTCCAGCGGCAGGCCGTAGGTGGCGTACATATCAAAGGCGACATCGCCCGGCAGCACGCGCACGCCGCTGCTTTGCAGTTCGTCCAGCAGTTGGTCGAGATGGAGCAGCGCATTGTCCAGCGTGCGATTGAAGCGCTCTTCTTCTTGATAGAGCGTATGCTTGATCAAGTCGCGTCGGGTTCTCAGCTCCGGGTACGCCTCGCCCATGTCGCGGATGAAGACGTCGGCTACTTCGCTGAGAAACGGCTCGTGGAAGCCGAGCTTGCGGCCGAATCGGGCCGCGCGGCGAATGATCATACGCAGGACGTAGCCCGCGCCGGTGTTGCCCGGTCGGACCCCGTCGGCAATCAGAAAGGTAGCCGCCCGACCGTGATCGGCCACAACGCGATACCCTACGGTGCCTTCCTCCCGTTCCGCGTCGCTGTGACCCACCAGTTCCTGCACCCGGTCCATGGCCGGGAGGAAGAGGTCGGTGTCGTAGTTGCTCTCGCCGCCTTGGACAATGCGGGCCAGACGTTCCATGCCCATGCCCGTATCGACCGAGGGCCGGGGCAGCGGCAGAAGTTCGCCGTCCGGCTGGGCGTCGAACTGCATAAACACCAGGTTCCAGACCTCTAGATAGTTCTCGTAGTCATCGTTGTTGACGCCGTCGGGAATCTGTTCGTCCAGCGGTCCGATATAGTAATGGATCTCCGAGCAGGGGCCGCACGGCCCGACATCGCCCATCTCCCAGTAGTTGTCCTTTTTACCAAAGCGCAAAATGCGTTCAGCGGGCAAGTAGCGCTGCCACAGTTCGTCTGCCTCGTCATCGTCCAGATAGACCGTGGCCCACAGACGCTCCGGCTCCAGCTCCATCACCTGCGTCAGGAATGTCCAGGCGAAGTCGATCGCTTCCTGCTTGAAGTAGTCGCCGAACGAGAAGTTGCCGAGCATCTCAAAGAAGGTGTGATGGCGGGGCGAAGGGCCGACATTTTCCAGATCGTTATGCTTGCCCTGTACGCGCATCACTTTCTGGGAGGTCGTGGCCCGGTTGTACGGCCGTTTCTCCCGGCCCAGGAAGACATCGACAAACTGATTCATTCCGGCATTGGTGAACAGCAGCGTTGGGTTGTCGGCCTGGGGCAGGGGAGCGCTGGGGACAACTTCGTGCCGGATCTCGTTGAAGTACTCTAGAAAGGCGTTGCGAATCTCTTTGCTGGTTGTTGGTCTCATTCTGTCATTTCCTTAAACTGGCCGTCAATTGTAGCAGGTCGTTCCCTGCTGGACAGCCCGACCGGGCAACAAAAAAGCCGCTTAACCGGTGTCATTACCAGTCTGGCGGCTGTCGCTGCGAGAAAAAGCTTGCTACTTGACGCGTTACGCAGGGCGACCGACCAGACTGATCGTCTGGGCAGCTGCGGCAGCATAGGAAGTGTAGTGCGTGTGACGCGTACTCATAATGTGTCTAGCATAACAAGCTGCCTGTACCATGTCAAGATGCGCGGGGCCATCTACAGGGTTTTCAGATGGCTGGTTCGGGCCAGACACAGGCCGTTGAAACGACCTGCTGCCGGAGGAAACCCACTCAAGATAGGTTGCAGAAGGGGTGGTCGGTGGGCTTCGCTCCTGGTGGGTATTGACCTACTTTTTCGGTAGCGGTCGGGTTGTCAACCCACAGCGGCTTGACAACTGAGAAACCCTGGGGCCAGTTACTCACCGGACGGCGGAGCCACGTCAATGGGTTGGCCAAGGCTGCACTTCAGGCAGTCCAGCTCCTGTCCCACAAACCGACGCCGGCCTGATTCTGTGAGGACCCATGGCCGGTTGACCAGCGGCGGGTTATGGCGCACGTGCTGTGTGTGACCGCAGCTCAGCACCGCCATCCAGTCGCCTGTCTCATCCCGCCGATACGCTGCTATTTTTTGATTCACAATGGCATCTTGTCCTGTTTGGGGCAAGCGCCTGGTTTAGGGGCAGGTCACAAAGGGATCAAGCGCTGCTGCACTGTATTTCTGCCTTTAGCGGCCCACTGCCCAACTCAGGGCTTTTCAGTGTTCGAGCGACCGTAGTGGCTGGATTCCTTTCCGGTCTCCTAGGGTCGGCAGAGAACGCGACAAGGAATGTCGCGGCTACGTCTGACAGCCCGACTACTGAAAAGCCCTGGCATAAGACGGGAAGGGCCTGTCAGGCCGCCTCGCCTTCACCCTCGCCGCCCGCCGGCATCCGACGCACGTAATCCTCAACCAGAAGCAGACTGCTGCCCGCATGGTGGATCGTCTGGAGCAAGCTGGTCATGGTGCTCACTTCCTCGACCTGTTCCGTGACGAACCATTGCAGGAAGTTCTGGCTGGTGATGTCCCCTTCGGCGATAGCCAGGGTAACAAGGCTGTTGATCTGCTCTGTAACATGGTTTTCCTGGGCCAGAGCAAACTGGACCGCATCGGCCGCGCTGGCGAACTCATTACGCATGTCCGACAGACCCGGGATGATCGGCTTGGCGCCAACCTCCAGCAGAAAGTGGACAAACTTCATAGCGTGCTCGCGCTCTTCCTCAGCCTGGCGATAGAAGAAGTTGGCCAGTTCCGGCAAGCCCTCTTCATCAAAGTAGACGGCAATGGCCACATATTGGGCCGACGCCGCAAACTCGCTCTGAATCTGGGTGTTCATCGCTGCTACTGTCTTTTCTTTCACAATCATGTCGTCTGCTTCTCCTTTTGATGCTGAGGTTGATTCTGTTCAGGTGCGGCTGCCCGCCGGTGTTCGGTTCAGCCGGATGCCTGCTGTGAGTGCGCCGTTTCGTCTGGCCGCGTCCTGGCGACCGGGCGCGGCGGGCCACCAAAGCGGCCGTTGCGCCGCAGGAACGCCACCACCCGCCGGCCCAATGAACGGACTGCCCCGCCGCCCGGCCAGAGCGTGGCGGCGACCATCGCCCGGTTTTGCCGGCCCGGTATGACGACCACACGGTCGCCCCATAGGGCAGCCAGCGACTCATCCACAACCGCCTCGGCGGTCATCCACATCTTATCCGGCAGTTCGCTCCGGTCAAAATTATCGTACTCCGGCGTGTCGTGAAATTCGCTGTAGGTGAAGCCGGGACACAGCGCCTGGACCTTAATCCCCGTGCCCCGTGTCTCCAGCGCTACGGCTTCCGAAAAGGTGTTAAGATATACCTTGGTCGCCCCGTATGTGGCGCCCCCGGGCGCGGCAAAGAAGGCGGCGATGGAAGAGACGTTGATAATGGCGCCTGTGCCTCGCTGCATCATGCCCGGCAAGGCCGCATGGGTCAGCTGCACAGTGGCCAGCACGTGGACCCGAATCATATCGAGGTGGCGGCCCACAGCCACGTCGCTGAAGTAACCACGCGTACCGAACCCGGCGTTGTTGATCAACATCACCAGATCGCTCGTCTGGGCGACGCGCTCCGCGACGCGTGCAACGTCGCCAGCCTGCGCAAGATCGGCCGCCATCACTGTCACCGTACTGCCGAATGTTCCTCTCACGTCGGCCGCCAGCGCTTCCAGCTTCGCCTCCCGCCGGGCTACGAGAATCAGATCATACCCCAGCGCAGCCAGGTGGCGGGCGTAGGCCTCGCCGATCCCGCTCGATGCGCCGGTAATGAGCACAGTGCCCGCAGGCAGACGGCTGTCCGGCGTCGTCTGCGTCTGTCGCCGGAGCAGCGCCACAGCGCCAGCCACAGCGACGCCGCCGGCAAGCCAGGCTGCGGTGCGGCCCCTGCGGCCGCTGTCCCGACCCGTCATCAGACAGTCTCGCCGATGAGCGCGTGAATATGGTTGACGGCCTCCGCCATTTCCTCGTCCCCCACAACCACGCTGATACCGCACTCGGACGACCCCTGGGCGATGGCAATGATGTTGATGGCGTTGTCACCCAGCGCGCTGAAGACCCGCCCGGCAATTCCGGCCGTGCGAATGATGCCGGCGCCGACGATGGTGACGATGGCCACATCATTCAGCGGCCAGACGCGCTCAATATCTCGCCGCGCCAGTTCCACTGCAAATTCGATCTCCAGCCCTTCGATGACGCTGGCCACCGACGCCTCAGGCACAATGAAGCAGATGGACTGCTCTGAGCTGGCCTGGGAGATGAGCAGCACACTCACATCGCGCTCGGCGACGGACCCAAAAGCCCGCGCCGCAATACCGGGCACGCCGATCATCCCCTTCCCTTCCACGGTAATCATGCTGACGCCATCGACGGCCGTCACCGCCTTCAGCATCCCGCCTTTGCCCTGATCGTCCTCCACAATCACCGTGCCGGAATGGGTTGGGTTGAACGTATTCTTGATGCGCAGAGGGATGCCGCTCTCAATACAGGGGCGCATGGTCTTGGGATGGAGCACTCTAGCCCCGTAGTAGGCCAGCTCCGACACCTCGCGGTAGGTCAATTCCGCAATCGACCTGGCGCTGCTGACGATGCGTGGATCGGCCGTCAGCACGCCGTCGACATCGGTCCAGATCCAAACCTCCTCTGCGTCGAGCGCCTGGCCGAGGATGGCGGCGCTGAAATCGGAGCCGCCGCGACCCAGGGTTGTCGTCACACCTTCCAGCGTGGCGGCGATGAAGCCCGTGACCACCGGCACCACATCCTGAGTGAAGAGAGGCTGCAGGCGGCCGACCGTCATGCGGCGCGTGGCCTCAGGCAGCGGCGTGGCGGCCTGGAACCGTGCGTCGGTCACGATCAGTTCGGTCGCGTCAATCGCTTCGGCGGCACGCCCGGTCTGGCGCAGGTAGGCGGCCAGAATACGGGCGCTCATCTGCTCGCCCATCCCGCCAATGGCGTCCAGCGCCCGCGGTGTCAGCTCGCCCAACACGTAGACGGCTGCGCAGAGGTCAGCGTACCGCTCCATAAAGCGGTCGATCTCGGCCATCATCAGCTGCCGTTCACCTTCCGGCGTCAGCAACTCGTCGATCGTCTCATAATGAATCTGGCGTACCTGCTCGACGACCGTCCGGTAGATCTCGGGGTCACCGCGAAAGGCAGCGTGGGCGCCATTCAGCAGCAGGTCGGTCACCTTGACGGGCCTGGAACCCATCGCCGAGGCAACCACAACCACATTGGTCCACGTTTCGCGGGCCTGTTCAATCAGATGCGCTGTATCGCGCATGGCGGCGGCGCTGCCGACCGACGTGCCGCCAAACTTCATTACCAGTGTCATGAATCGCTTCCTGTCAACTTAATCTCACGCACGCGGCGGACATGCGCCGGATAAGTATAGCGATGGGTCATGGGCTGGCAAAGCCGTGCCGGTGGTTGCCAGGGTCCATCGATTGACTCAACCAACGAAAACGGCCGTTCCATCTAGATAGAACGGCCGTCGTCTCGTCACACTGGCGGAAGGAGATTGGTAGTCAGGAGCTGCTCCGCCAGAGTACGCCTGTTTGATTGGCCCGGTTCGCGGCCGTCGCTTCTGTCACTTACGGTACAACTGGCAGCGACTCATTCCATTACACGCCGAACCGGGCACCGGATTACGTATTACGCTTGTTTGACGACGATTTCCTCGTCATCAAACCCGTTTGCCTTCGGCTGCGGGGCGGTCTCTTGCGGCATGATGAGAGCCATGACCAGATAGATGATGATGCCAGGGCCACCGGCCAATGTCAGCAAGACAAACAGCAGGCGAACGATTACGGCATCGATATTCAGATAGTCGGCCAGACCACCCGCCACACCAAACAACATACGGTCATTCTGGGACCGGACCAAACGCTTGTCACTCATTTCGTTACCTCCAAAAAATCAATCTGTAAATCCTTGTTTCTACACTCTATACGCCACTCGTTTGCCAAAGTTGCAGTCTGCTCGCGGCTTCACAGAAGGCTGATTGTGCTATAGTTGGAAGCTGCACTATCTGCCGGACGCGACCGCTTTCGCGCACTGAAACAGGGATATTATGGCCAAGAGACAACTGCTGGTAACCATTCCTTTCGACGACAATCTGCTCGACAAGATTGTAGAAGCTGCGCCCCAGATGCAGGTCGAGCAAGAGATCGTGTCGGAGAGCGAATGGCCGGAGGATAAGATTACCGATGCGGAGATCATCTATACGACGGACAAGCTTCCCAATCCGGAGCAGGCGTCCAACCTGCGCTGGGTGCAAACCCACTGGGCCGGCATCGACCGGCTGCCTGGTTCGCCGTTGTGGGAGAGTGATATTCAGCTGACAACCGCCAGCGGCATTCACACACCCAACATGGGCCAATACGTGATGGCCCAAATCCTGAGCTGGGCCAGCCGCGTACCGGACTGGATCCGCACCCAGCAAAAAGGCGAATGGCCGCCCCGTCGCCGCGATCTGTTCATGCCGGATGAACTGCGTGACCGGACCCTTGGCATCATCGGCTACGGCAGCATCGGCCGGGAAGTAGCTCGGCTGGCCCACGCCTTTGGCATGACCATCCTGGTGATCAAAAACGACGCCAAGCAGGTCGTCGATCGAGGATACACGCTCGACGGGCAGGGGGATCCGGACGGCGATCTGCCCACACGCATCTACCCGCCGGAGGCCATCCGGTCGATGATCGCTCTATGCGACTATGTTGTGGTGACGCTGCCTCTGACGGAAAAGACGCATCATCTGCTGGATGAGTCGGTCTTTCGTGAGATGAAGCCGACCAGCTTTCTGGTCAATGTTTCGCGAGGCAGCATTATTAATGAAGCGGATCTTGTCAAGGCGCTGCAGCGGGGCCGGTTGGCCGGTGCAGGATTGGATGTATTCGAGACCGAACCGCTCCCATCCAGCAGCCCGCTGTGGACGATGGACAACGTCATCATCACGCCCCATGCCAGCGGCTTTACGCCCCATTATGATGAACGGGCGGTGGATCTGTTCATCACCAACCTCAACCGCTATCTCGCCGGTGAGGCACTGTTGAATGTGGTCAGTCGCGACGCGGGTTATTAGTCTCCACGCTCCGGCGGATACTCGCCCCGGCTACCGGTCGCCGGACGCCACATCCAGTACGTAGGCTCTGTACGCTTCGCCCAGAGGGGTCAACTGCCCGGCCTCTACATCGACGAGATTGCCGGTCGGATACGCTTCGTCGTCCCGCACGCTGTACCAGAACCATGCCTGCACCAGACGGCCGTCGTCGTCGGGCAGTCCGCTTTCCCCGGTGGCAGTACGCATGAACTCAATCGTCTCGGCCAGGTAGGCCGCCACGAACTCTGGTGGGAAGCCATAGTCGAAGGGCAGTAAAATGCCAAACTCCGTCACCGCCAGCGGGGTGTTCTGGTAGTCGTTGGTGACCATCCAGTCGCGGAATGTCCGAATATGCTGCTGCACAATGGCCGTATCGCCGTGATCATCAATCTCGTACAGTGTGCCGGTGTCGGTTGAAAAACCAGGTGGAATGTCCACACCCCAGCTATCCCGCTCCTCACGCAGGACGAAAGCGTGGAGGCTCCACCAGTCGGCCGGCAGGGGCACGCCGGTCTCGGCCTGATAGGCCGCCAGCACACGATCCAGATACGCCAGCCGCAGCGGCGTGGCCTGGGCAATGCCGCCCACGCCGACCTGCGCGTCCGGGTCCCGCTCCTTGATGAACGTGTAGACGTCATGGTAGAGCGCGGCATACCGCTCCGGCGTGACATTGTCCTGCCAGCGGACGTCAGGCTCGTTGCCGACCAGCCATACCGAGCCGGGTTGGGCAGCAATGACAGCCTCAATTTCGTCCCATGCTGGAACCACGCCGGCCTGACTGAGCCGCACCATCTGCCAATAGTCAACGCCCGACACCGGGGGAAGCTCTGGCATCAGCCGCCAGTTCAGAAAGCGGCCGAACGGCAGCCCGGCATCTGCGGCTGGCCTGGCGTACTCCCAGGCGCCAGCCACACCAAAGCGCTCCAGTTCATCGAAATCAACTGCTTCCGGTGAGGGGGTGGTCGTCTCAGAGACCGTTGGGCGAGCAGCCGGCGCCGGTGTGGGAGTCGCTGCGTTGGCGGCCGTCGAGGCAGCTGCGGGTGTTCGCGTCGGCACGATCGGCTCCGGGGTCGCCGTGGGACCGGGCGGGCCGCCAGATCCGCAGGCGGTCAGAGCCAGGGCAGCGACCACCATGCCAGGCCACACAGCCCGTCGTGCGAAGTGCGCCACGCGCAGGAAGGGAGCGAACGATGCGGGATTCATCTTGATTAGCAGGCCGCTGGCGTCGACGCCCTAAACACGAACGAGGGCGAACGGATGGCAGCACCACACGTTCACCCTCGAAGACGACTGGTCGAACAGGCCGGATTAGTCGGCCAGGTCGGAAACGTCCTCAGCGGCTACTTCGGCAGCCGCTTCTTTGGGACGAGCCTGCGCCACCATCACCTTGTCGGTGTAGGTCTGTGTCGCATCGCGCGTACCGTCGACATTCAGCTGCAGGAACAGGAACTCAAACTGCTCCTCCAACACGGCGCCGATGTTCGCCTGGACATCGGTGGGCAGGTTCCACCACTGCTCCTTGAAGGCGCCGATCGCCCGCTTGCGCGAGGAGTAGAGGAACTGCTCTTCCGTCTTGCCCTCTTTCCACTCGTGCTTGTAGTTCTCATGCAGATAAGCGTAGGCTGTGGCCAGCACATCGGCCGGCAGGTTGTCGAAGATCATGTTCTGGAAGTTGGTAGCCAGATGGATCTCCACGGTGCCGACTTCGGGGAACTTGCTGAAGGCACTCGCCGGCAAGGTCGATGCCCCGTGCTGGACTGCGCCGCCCAGACCGTAATCATCGCGGGCCACGCGGCTCAACTCCTGAAGCGTATCGAAATCGACGCTCACCTGAGCCAGCGTACCATCTGGCAGGACCACGCCGCCGTGGCTGGTGCCAGTCTGGACTGAAATCTTGGAGATGCCGGCTGTGTCGTCAAGCTGGGCGTTGTAGCCCTGCATGAACGCATGCAGCTCTTCCACCGTCGAGTTCTTGTGACCGACCTCGCCAATCTCGCCACCCAGCGAGATGGTGATCCCTTCCGGTTCCAATTCGCGGGCGAACTCAGTCAACTCTGCGCAGAGCGTATAGTTAAGCTTCTGCTGCTCTTCCAACGTCGGGAAGCTCAGGTCGACCAGGGTTGAGGTATCGATGTCGATATTATAGAAGCCGGCGCCCACAGCCTCGACCATCAGATCCTTGACGGCCCGAACTTCCGATTCCGGATCGCTGCCATAGCGGCTGGCCGAAATCTGGAAGTGATCGCCCTGGATGTAGACCGGCCCGGCGTAGCCCTCTTTGATGGCCGCGGCAATGACGCTCGACACATACTCTGCCGGGCGCTGGTCGGTGTAGCCAATCTCGGAGCGGGCAATCTCGAAGAGCATCGCGCCGACGTTGTGCTTGTTCGCGGCCCGGAAGACAGCGCGGGACGTGTTGTAGTTCATGGCCCGAATGTTCATCGCCGGGACGGTGAAAGTGGCCGGAACATCTCCGCGGCCGATCGCCATATAGAGGTCGTGGATGGAGGCGGCATAGACGCCGACCGCCTGGCCGAGCTTCCAGATGACCCAACGCGCCGTGTCACGGACGAGGCCGTCGCCAAAGACGGCCGTGTACACGACGCCGTCGATTTTGTCGCGCAGCGCCATGCCGTCACTGACGCTGACGTTGTCGCCGTCGATGGTGGCCACGCCGGCAAGATGTTCTTTCAATTCTGCTATGGAATTCACTGTCATGGTATTACTCCTTCAAGACCTTCGGATTGTTAGGGTAACGACTGCGAGTTGCAGTGCGGGATTGTGGTGTTCGGCAAAGTTGCCACTGGAGATAATACCTGTTTTGGGGGACTGGTTCAAGCTGGGCAGAAGGGTTTTCAGTAGTCGGCGAGAATAAGAAAAGTCACCTCGTTTTGGTAAAGTGGTGTTAAGCAAAAACCCATGAACCAAAAGAGGTGACCCAAGAAGCATATCATGTTGGAGTCTAATGACACAAAGGCGATCATTTTTGACATTGCTGACCTGGCCGCGCGGCTGGAACGGTTACAGGACACGCGCGACAGGCGCGGCAAAATCTATCCTCTGGGCATGATATTGAGCCTAGTCATCCTGGCCAAGCTGGCCGGAGAGGATAAGCCCTCCGGTATTGCAGAATGGATCCGGCTGCGCCGTGATGCCTTTGTCAGCCTGTTCAACTGCAAGCATCAGCGCATGCCCTGTCTCAACATCATCCGGTGGATTCTACAAGAGACAGTCCCAGCCGAAGCGTTGGAAAGGGAGTTTGCCCGTTATCTCCATGAAACCTACGGTGGTCAGCACAGTCAATTGGTGGCCATAGACGGCAAGACGATGCGGGGGACCATTCCCAAAGGCCATGCGCAGGGTGTGCAACTTCTGGCGGCCTATCTGCCGTTGGAGGGAGTGGTGCTCAAACAGGTCGTTGTGGACACCAAAGAGAACGAGATCGTTGGGCACCGAAGTTAATTGAGGCGCTTAACCTGAAGGATAAGGTCGTCTGCGGGGATGCGATGCACACCCAGCGCGCCCTCTCAGCCGAATTTCTAGGCCGAGGGGGTCACTATATCTGGTTTCTCAAGGAGAGTCAGCCCATCGTCCTGGCCGACGTCGAACAATTCTTTCACCCGCCCCAAAAAGGGGGCTGGCTGGCCCTTGCCTTAGTTGCCATAGACCGTCGCCCAGACGACAGAGAAAAGACATGGCCGTATCGACCGACGCACGCTGACGCTCACGGTTGATGAGTCCGGCTTTCTGGATTGGCCCGGTGTCCGCCAGGTTTTCAGACTGGAACGCCAGTCGCTTCACCTGCGGACTGACCGCGAATCCTGCGAGGTGGTCGATGGCCTTACCAGTTGCGACCCAAAGCAGGTCAACGCCGAGCAACTGCTGGCCTGGACACGCCACTATTGGGGCATTGAGAACGGCCTGCACTATCGTCGGGATGTCACCCTGCGCGAAGACGCCACGCGCATTTCGCAGCCGGCCCTGGCCAAGGTGATGGCAACCATCAACAACTTCCCGGTGGGCCTTGCGGCGAATCTGGGCTACTCCAATCTCGCATCGGCCAGGCGTACCTTTGATGCCAGGATTGCCGACTAACTGCCGCTTATGACCGACTACTGAAAAACCCTGCGTCTAATGACGTTCCAATAGACGCCTGGCCCAACCGTATGGTATAATGGATTCATCAATCGGGGATGACTGGCTTCGACGGGGAAGGCTGGCCCTGGATTGCAAGCCGAGCACGCTTTACATCTCGTAAAACTGGAAGCAAACGCATAAGTGCCAATCGCACGACTGCATACAACGCTCTCCCCATGGCTGCGTAAAGTAGCTGGAGAGTAGATGTTCCCAAAGGGAACCCGTCTTACCTGACCTCTTCGTCGACCGGGCAGGATCAGGCGACACTTAGGTTGACGTGCTCCACGCCGATATCGATAAGCGTGGCTAAAGAGGCCCTCTCGGGGGCGATCGATTAGCAGCCGGCTGACCCAGTTAACCGGGGCGCCCGGTGGCGAAACCTAAATAGGTTGACTAAGCTTGTAGACGTTCAGAGGACGAATTCTTCGGACGCGGGTTCGATTCCCGCCATCTCCACCTCATTAAACCTCGGCGGTCTGAAAAGACCGCCGAGGTTTTTGTTTACCGCTTGATAAATGCCCGATAAGTGAGCTACAATCTGTTTTGACCCTTAATTGTCCCTTTCTTGACAGAATGGAATGGTGACAATATACTTCCGGTCACTATTGCGACACCTTACACGCCGATGTATATGACTTGTCTGTCACTGCTGATGTTTACATCAATTCCCAAAAAGGTCTGCTTTACACAGCCAGCCTGACGTTTATGCGTAAAGGCCTCGGCTGTGTTTTTGATTGTGTCAATAAAGAAACTGTACCCAGAGGAGGTGGTGTCTTTGCCGGAACTGGATTCGTTTGCAGCCCACATGTGAGCGCTGCAAAGATCACCTGAGGTGTAATTTCACGCCGAGTTGAAACGTCCGGACAAATCTAACAATCGTCCGGATCGCAAAGAAAAACCTACCGTTAGAGGAGGAAGATTTCTAACATGACGAAGAAAACTTGGGGTCTAGTGGCCCTATTTGTATTACTAGGTTCGGTCGTGCTTGCCGCATGCCAACCGCAGGTCGAGCAGGTAGAAGTAACCCGCGTGGTTACCGAGACCGTTGTCGAGGAAGGACAGCAGGTCGAGGTTACCCGTGTGATTGAGCAGATCGTCGAGCAGGTGGTTGAAGTAACCGCCGTCCCGACCGATGCGCCTGACATTCCGAAAGACCTGGTTATCTGCCAGGCTCAGGAGCCTGACAATCTGTATCCGTACGGCAGCAGCATGCTGGCGTCCACCTCTGTGCAGCACGCCCTCTTCACCTGGGACGTAACGACTCTGTCGTACGGCTATCAGGCCGATGGTATTGAGAAGCTGCCGAGCCTCGCCGACGGCGACGCTGTCCTGAATGAAGTTGAAGTCAACGCGGGCGACACAGTCCGTACCGTTGATGACGTTGTGAAGCCTTTGGAAGAAGGCGACGTCGTCCAGAATTCGGCTGGCGAAGAAGTAACCTTCGACGGCACGCCGGTCATGATGGACCAACTGGTTGTTGAATTCACGATGAAGCCGCGCGTCTGGTCGGACGGCACCCCGGTGTCCGCCGCTGACTCTGTCTACGGTTTCAACACCAACATGGACCCGGATACGCCTTGGGTCAAGTACGAAGGTGAGCGCACCGCCAGCTACGAAGCGACCGGCGATCTGACCACCCAATGGACCGGTGTGCCTGGTTACCGTTCCTCGACGTACTTCGCCAACTTCTGGCGTCCGCTGCCTGAGCATCTGTGGGGTGGCTTCTCGGCTGCCGAGCTGATCGAGGCCGAAGAGTCCAGCCGCCTGCCGGTTGGTGATGGCGCTTTCAAGATTGTGGAATGGATCCCCGGCGACAGCATCCGCATGGAGCCGAATGAGTTCTACTATCGCGCCGACGAAGGTCTGCCCTACCTGGACAGCCTGACCTACAAGTTCATCCCCGATACCAACCAGCTGTTGGCCCAGCTTCTGTCTGGCCAGTGTGACATTGGTACGCAGGACGGCATGAGCACCGATCAGGCTCCGTTCCTCATCGAGGCCGAGTCCTCCGGCATCCTGGTCCCGTACTTCCAGACCGGTACCGTCTACGAGCACATCGACTTCGGTATTGACCCGATCGCTGAGTACGCCGCGACCCGTTACGATTGGTTTGAGGACGTTCGCGTTCGCCAGGCCATGACCATGTGCACCGACCGCCAGAGCATGGTTGACAATATCATGTTCGGCCGTTCCGAGGTCATCCACACCTACGTCCCGACCGTCCATCCGCTGTACCCGACCGAGGGTGTAACCGAATGGCCGTTCGACGTGGAAGCCGCTAACGCGCTTCTGGACGAGGCTGGTTTCGACCAACGTGATGACGAAGGCTTCCGCCTTGATCCCGATGGCCAGCGCTTCGCGCCGACCCTGGGTACCACGTCCGGTAACTCGATGCGCCAGCAGTTGACCCAGATCTTCAAGGAGAACATGGTCGCCTGTGGTATCGACGTCGAGCTGTACTACCTGCCTTCGAGCGAGTGGTTTGCTGATGGTCCCGAAGGCGTTCTGTTCGGCAAGAAGTTTGACCTCGGCGAATTCGCCTGGTTGACTGGTGTCGAGCCGTCGTGCTCCCTGTACCAGGGTTCCAACATCCCCGGCGATCCGGATGAGACTGACGCCGACGGCAACCTGCTCTACCCGAGCGGTTGGGGTGGCCAGAACCAAACTGGTTACCGCAGCGATGCCTTCGACGAGCAATGTGCGCTGGCACTGAGCAACCTCCCCGGCACAGCAGGGTACGAGGATGGTCACAGAGCAGCCCAGGTCATCTTCTCGCAGGATGTCCCGGTAATCCCGTTGTTCTTGCGTCTGAAGGTCGCGGCGACGCGTCCTGAGGTTGCCAACTTCAACGTTGACCCGACCCAGAACTCCGAGCTGTACAACGTCTACGAGTACGACCTGCAGAACTAAGGGTCCTATTCAGCTAGACTGAAGTAGCATAGGGTGGGGCGTGAAAGCGCCCCACCCTATGTTGTCCGATTACTATGATCGCGACTCGGGGCGTCCTGAGAAGATCACATCCCATCACTTTTTGCGCACTTCTTGCGCTTTGTTACAATCAGCCATCTTCACTTGGGTCGTATGCTGTCCCGGGCGTGCCAAGCGCACGTCTCCCTGGTGCCCAAGATGCCGTTGCATGAATTGTTTCTCTTATAGTTTACGACCAAGTCTGGCGCGACTTCCGGAGGTTTACGATGACTAGCTACCTGATTCGCCGTGGTCTGCAGATGATTGTTGTGGTCCTTCTGGCCACCGTCGCTATCTTCGGTTTGCTGAACGCCGTTCCGGGAGGCCCGCTGTCCGGCCTCAATCTCGCGGCCGATGCGCGCAACCGCTTTAGCCAGGAAGAAATTGCCCGCCTGGAGCAAACGCTCGGCCTCAACAAGCCATTCTATCTGGCCTATCTAACCTGGCTGCTTGGCGAGGATTGGGTCGATGAAGTCGGCGAAGCCCTCGGTCATCCCGGCCCGGCTGACAAGATGGTGACGACCGGCACCTGGAGTGACTTTCAGACCCCCACGTGCGTTAATGCGGGTGGCAGCAATGCCGGCGCTGACCCTGACCGCAATCAACCCTGTAACGAAGGGGTGATTCGTTGGGACTGGGGGGAATCCTGGTCACTTGCGCGCGGCCAAACGGTAACCTCGATCATCGGCAGTCGAGTGCAGAATACCATCATTCTGATGGCCAGCGTGACCGTTATTTCACTGGCTATTGCTATCCCCATCGGTATTATTTCGGCGGTCAAGCAGTATTCGCGTCTTGATTATGCTGTGACGACGTTCAGCTTCTTTGGCATCGCCATGCCCGTCTTCTGGTTTGGCTTGCTGATGATTATTTTGTTTACGATTAAGTTCCAGGAGTGGGGCCTTCCCTACTTCCCATCCGGTGACGTCTTTACAACCCGGGTGACTGCCGGCAGCATTCAGGACGTGCTCAACATCACACCGCGCACCCTGGGCGACCGGATTATCCACCTGGTCCTGCCCGTCACCGTCCTGACGCTGCTCTATCTGGCAGGCTGGGGCCGGTTCATGCGCTCTTCAATGCTGGAAGTGCTGCGCCAGGATTACGTCCGCACTGCTCGCGCCAAGGGGCTGAGCGAACGCGCTGTCATCGGACGACACGCCGCCCGCAACGCTCTGATTCCACTGATCACGATTGTCGTCTTCCAGATTCCCGGTATCTTTAGCGGCGCTATTCTGACGGAAACGATCTTCAACTATCCCGGTATGGGGCGGCTCTTTATCGACTCGCTGCAGCGTGATGACTGGCCCATTGTGATGGCGCTGCTGTTTATCACGGCCATCCTGGTGGTGCTCGCCACACTTGTGGGCGACCTGCTCTATACAGTTGTTGATCCACGCATCCGGTTCGATTAATCGCCGGGCGTACCGAAGATTGCATTGTTGCATAGTGCGTCTCTGGCTGCGGGATGGGTCACTTTACCGCCCGCAGCAGAGACTCGAAGGAAGTAGAGGTATAGCAAGATGTCAGTAGCTCAACTTGATGTCGAGGCATTACAAGCCGATGCCTTACTCACGACAAAACCTGAACCACTTCTCGTCACCTACTGGAACCGGTTACGCAAACATCGCCTGGCCATCGCGTCACTCATTACGCTGGGCCTGATCATTCTGTTTGTTACGTTGGGACCAGTCATCTTGTCCCGCATGACGTACTACAACGTCAGTCAAGACGCCATCGTCAACTACACACGCGACGGTCAGGACCTCGCCAATCGCAATGCGTCCCCCTCGCTGGAACACCCGATGGGCACAGATGAACTGGGCCGGGATGTTCTCTACCGCCTGATGGAGGCCGGACGCCTATCGCTCTTTGTGGCCTTTACCGTTGTCTTTCTGTCGGAATCGTTTGGGATGTTTCTGGGAGCGCTTTCCGGCTACTATGGCGGGTCGTTCGACGCGATGGTCCAACGAACGACGGAGTTTGTCATCATCCTTCCGTCGCTGCCGCTGCTCCTCGTGCTCTCCTCCATTCTTCGAGAAGCGGAGATACCGTTCTTGCCTCCAGAATGGAGTCAGGCATTCGTCATTATCGCTATCCTGACCATTCTTAGCTGGACCGGCGCCTGCCGCCTCTCGCGCGGTATGGTATTGAGCCTCCGCAATCAAGAGTTCACCGAAGCATCGCGGGCGCTGGGTATGTCGGACACTGGCATCGTGCTGCGTCACATGATGCCCAATGCGCTGCCGCCAATCATCGTCAATGCATCGCTGGCCATTGGAACCGTCATCATCGTCGAGTCGGCCCTGAGCTTCCTCGGTTTTGGTATCCAGCCGCCGGTCGCTACGTGGGGCAACATGCTCCAGGGTGTCCAGCGTGACATGTTCACCGCACCGTGGAAGGCGCTCTATCCCGGTTTGCTGATCTTCCTGACTTCTCTGTCATTCAACTTCCTGGGCGACGGTTTGCGTGATGCGTTGGATCCGCGCCTGAAACTATAAAAGAGGGTTCCATTGGACACACAAGCTGCAGTGCAGGTACAAGGTACCGTTGAACGTGACGACAGGCTGATTCTGAAGGTCAGGAATCTCAAGACCCAATTCTTCACCGAAGGTGGGGTTGTTCGCGCCGTTGACGGCGTCGACTTCTCCGTCAAGCGCGGCGAAGTCGTGGGCATCGTGGGCGAGTCTGGCTGTGGCAAGAGCGTGACGTCACTGTCGATCATGCGTCTGATCGGCCAGCCCGGCAAGATCGTTGACGGGTCCATCGTCTTTGACGACACAGACTTGTTGGCGCTGCCCGACTCTCGAATGATGGAGATTCGCGGCAACCGCATCTCGATGATCTTCCAGCAGCCGCAGAGCAGCTTGAACCCCGTGTTCAAGGTGGGCGATCAGTTATCTGAGGTGCTGCGCATCCATGAGGACTTCGGCCGTGAGGCGGGCCAGAAGCGGGCAGTCGAACTGCTCGGCATGGTCGGCATCCCGGAACCGGAGTCGCGAGTCAATGCGTATCCGCATGAGCTGTCAGGTGGAATGGCCCAGCGTGTCATGATTGCCATGGCGCTGGCCTGTGTACCGGAACTGCTGATTGCCGACGAGCCAACAACGGCGCTGGATGTGACCATTCAGGCGCAGATTCTCGACCTGATGCGCAACCTGCGCGAGAAGATGGAAACTTCCATCATCCTGATTACCCATGACCTCGGTGTTGTGGCCGAGATGTGTGACCGGGTGCATGTCATGTACGCCGGGCGCATTGTGGAAGAAGCGCCGGTTGAGGAGCTCTTCAAGCGTCCTAAGCATCCCTACACAGAGGCGCTCATCGGGTCGACGCCCGTGCTGGGACAGGCTGACCGGGAATTGACTACGATTCCGGGATCGGTGCCAAACCTGGTCGACTTGCCTGAAGGCTGCAAGTTTGCGCCCCGGTGTGTGGCCCGCGTGGAAAATCAGTTGGAAAGATGCACTGAGGAAGAGCCGGAACTGAAAGCGATCGGCCCGAACCATACGGTTCGTTGTTGGTTGTACGAATAGGCAAGGACGCTGCCGGCTCTGACCGGATGCGAAACCAATCAGGCTTCATCAGGTTGCCGGTGTGGTAACCACGAAGCGAGCAGGAGTAGTTGATGGTTGAGGAAACTAGCCCAACAATTGAAAAGACCGCGACGAAGAAAGATCAACGCTCTCTTGTCCGCGTGAACAATCTGGTCAAGTACTTTCCGGTACGGGCCGGATTGCTGCAGCGAGTCAAAGCGTATGTAAAAGCCGTCGACGACGTCAGCTTCTTCATTAACGAAGGCGAAACGCTGGGCCTGGTTGGCGAATCGGGCTGCGGCAAGACAACCATCGGCCGCACTATCCTGCGTCTGACCCCGGCCACGTCGGGCGAGGTGATCTTTGACGGCACAAATATCTTCGACCTCAGCGGTTCTGATCTCAAGAAGATGCGCCGCGATATTCAGATCATCTTCCAGGACCCCTATTCTTCTCTTGATCCCCGTATGCCGGTTGGCGAAAGCATTGCCGAAGGGCTGCGAGTGCACACGAACAAGAACAGCCAGGAACGGTATGAGATCGTCGTGGAAATGCTGACGCGCGTCGGTTTGCGCGCGGAGCATGCCCGGCGGTATCCGCATGAGTTCTCTGGCGGCCAACGGCAGCGAATCGGCATTGCCCGAGCGCTGGCGCTGCGGCCGAAGTTTATTGTCTGTGACGAGCCGGTCTCGGCGCTGGATGTGTCGATTCAGGCCCAGGTGCTCAATATTTTGCGCGAACTGCAGCAGGATTTTGGCCTCACGTACCTGTTCATTGCCCATAATCTGAGCGTGGTCGAACACTTCAGCGACCGCGTCGGCGTCATGTATCTGGGCAAGATGGCGGAGATGGCCCCGCGTAAGGAGCTGTATGCCAATCCGCTGCACCCGTATACGCAGGCGTTGATGTCGGCTATCCCGGTGCCGGATCCGACTTATAAGCGGCAGCGTATCATCCTTGAGGGCGATGTGCCCAGCCCGCTGAATCCGCCAAGTGGCTGCCGGTTCCACACCCGCTGCCCGATCGCCTTTGATCGCTGCTCTCAGGAAGAGCCGGAGTTCAAGGATTACGGCGATGGACATTTCGCCGCCTGTTGGTGGTTGGAGACGGGTGAGCCAGGCGCCAGCAAGCTGACGCCGGAAAACATTGCTGCCCAGCAAGGCGCCAAGGCCAGAATCACGGTTGTCTAGCCACAACTCAACGAACTGATCCAGAATAACCAACGAACCGCCGGCATCGCCCGGCGGTTTTCTATTTGGTCGATTTGGTGCGCCCGCGTTGGCTGACGGACCGTTCCACAAAGCTGATAATGGCGGCTGCCACGTCCTGGCCGGTTGTCCGTTCGATTCCTTCCAGTCCGGGGGACGAGTTGACTTCCAGGACCAGCGGACCGCGGCTGGACTGGAGCAAGTCGACGCCCGCGACGCTCAGGCCGTGGACCTCCGCGGCTCGTATTGCCAGCCGGCATGTGGCCGGGTCCAGTTCGACCGGAACGGCCGTTCCGCCCCGGTGCAGATTGGCCCGGAACTCTCCCTGTCCCGCCCGCCGTTCCATGGCCGCTACACACTGTCCGTTGACGACGATGACGCGCAAGTCACGCCCGGTGGCTTCGGCAATGTACTCTTGCAGCAGGATCTGCCGGTTGCGAGCGCGGGCCTGCCGCACAAGGGCGGCGATTTCGCCCAGTTGGTGGGCCAGCACGACGCCGCGACCCTGGGTGCCCCGAATCTGCTTCACCACGACTGGCAGCCCACCCACTGCATGGACGGCGGCATAGAGCGCTTCCGGCTGGGCAATGATCGCGCTGCGCGGCGTGGCCAGCCCGGCCTGGGCCATCAGTTGGAGGCTGTGCAGCTTGTCGCGTGAGACGGCGATGGCCTGGGAGGAGGCGGTTGTCAGAACGCCGCCCGCCTCGAACTGCCGCACCACAGCCAGGCCGTAGAATGTCACCGACGCGCCAATGCGCGGGATGATCGCATCCAGCTCCGGCATCTGTTGGGTGCGCGGCAGTCCCAATGAGCCGGGGGACAGAATGTGGGCCGGGCGGGGTTCAGCCTTGTCGCTGCCCACATGGACAGCAACAGCCGTTGTGTCGACGACTCGTACCTGATGGCCACGCGTCCATGACGCCTGCGCCAGGCGGCGAGTTGAGTATAGAGATGGGTTGCGCGAGAGGATGCCAATTTTCATCTGAGCCTGAATTGTCCACTGTAGTGGGGCGAACGTCTAGCAATCGCACATGGGCCGGCCGTTAGGCACAATTGACCCACGGTGCTGATGTCGCTACAATGTTTCGGTTACGGAGCCGTACTCATGGGCGACACGAGCAACTACGTCATTGTACCAACATATAACGAAGCCGATAACCTGGATGATCTGGTGTCCCAGTTGTTGGCCCTGCCAGTGGATCTGGGTGTGATCGTCGTAGATGATAACTCTCCCGATGGAACGGGCGACCTGGCTGACACGTGGGTGGCCAATGAACCAGGGCGCGTCCATGTGATCCATCGCACTCACAAGGCGGGTCTTGGCACTGCCTACATTGCCGGCTTCCACTATGCGCTCAACGAGCTGCAGGCCGACCGTATTCTGACGATGGACGCCGACTTCTCCCATAACCCGCGTTACATACCAGACATGATCGCCCTGAGCTCCCAGAAGCACGTCGTCATTGGCTCGCGCTACGTGGCGGGCGGTGGGTCGAGAAACTGTTCGCTGTCCCGAGTATGGCTGAGTCGTATTGCCAATGGCGTGGCCCGCATCCTGCTGGGGCTGAAGGCCAGAGACACAACGGCGGGCTTCCGCTTGTATCGTCGCGAAGTTTTGCTGTCTATTCCGCTCAACGAGATCTTCTCCAGCGGATACTCATTCCTGGTCGAAATGCTGTTCCTGTGCCAGCGACGCGGCTGGCAGATCGGCGAGGTGCCGATCATTTTTGAGGATCGCCGCAAGGGACAGACCAAGATTTCCCGCCAGGAAGTGTTCAAGGCCCAATACACAGTGTTCCGCCTCTTCCTGCGCCGCTTGCGAGGCGGCGAACCTCGTCGCCCACCTATTGCGGTTACCACACCCGTCGCGAATGATCAGCGTTAACTGCAACCTGTGTGGGCATGACGAGTGGGACGTGCGTTTCCCATCCACCACACAAGATGATGGCGTGCCTGTTGTTGATGCGTTTCGCTGTACCCACTCCGGCTACGGCCATCATCCCCAGATTGTCCAGTGTCGCCACTGCGAACTGGTCTATGCCAATCCTCGCTGGTCGCCAGAAGAGCTGCTGACGGCGTATCAGGACGTTCAGGACGAGACGTATGTCAGCGAGCGAGAAGGGCGCGAGCTCACGTTCGCGCGGCACCTGGCAGCCATGGAGAAGGTCGTAGGCCCAGCCGACGGCCGTACCTTGCTCGATGTCGGCGCCTACATCGGCGTCTTTGTGGAGATTGCGTCGGCCAACGGGTGGCAGGCGACCGGTGTGGAGCCGTCCCGCTGGGCAGCAGCGGCGGCCCAGGAGCAAGGCATCAACGTCATCAACGGGACGCTGGATGCACCGGCGTTGACCGGCTGTCAGTTTGACGTGGTGACGATGTGGGATGTCATCGAGCACCTGGCCGATCCGGCGGCCGAACTGGCTCGGGCGGCGGCGCGTCTGAAGCCAGGTGGCTGGTTGGTGGCCCATACGATGGATGTCGATTCCGCAATGGCCCGGATCATGGGGCCGCGCTGGCCGTGGCTGATGGATATGCATCTTTACTACTTCAGCCGGCGTACCCTGGCTGCCATGTTGGAGAAGGCCGGTTTTGAGGTTGTCTGGCACGGGGCGCAGGGTCGCTATCTGAGCCTCGGCTACCTGAGCACCCGGGTTCGTGGCCTCAGCCAGCGCCTGGGCCGGTCAACGGCCCGCGTGGTGGAGTCGCTGTCTGTCGCAGATGTAGCTATTCCCGTCAACTTCGGCGACCTGATTACGATATACGGACGTTATCGTGGTGAGTAGCTGGCTTATTTGATGGAAGGGGTGGCGAGATCATGATATACTCGCCTCCACTTGCTAGCCAAAGCGAACGATTACCAATGTGCCGTATTAAGCTCCTCATTGTCGACGACCATCCCCTCTTTCGGCAGGGTCTGGTCGACGTTCTGGAGACGGATCCGGAGATGCAAGTCGTGGCCGAAGCGGCCGAAGGCGAGGTCGCCATTGCCTTTGCACGCGAGTATCAGCCTAACGTCATCCTGATGGATGTCAGTCTGCCGAATACCAATGGGCTGCAAGTCACACGGCAGATCATGGCCGACAGTCCTGATGCCAAAATCGTTGTCCTGACCGGGTACGACGAGCCGGAGCAGATTGTTCATGCGTTTATGGCGGGGGCTCGCGCCTTCTGCACCAAAGACATTCCGCCTGAAGAACTGCTCAATACGGTGCGTACGGTGCATGCAGGCAAGTACGTTGTCAACGGCCGAACCATGACCCAGGATGAGGTACTGGCCTGGGCCGACGCACAGATGGGCAATCGGGGCGGGGGCCCACCGGGCACTGCCACGGCTACCTCGGCGCCCCTGTCGCCGCGAGAGATGGAAATTCTCGAAGAGGTGACGCGTGGCGCCAGCAATAAGGAAATTGCGCTGCGGCTAGGCATCAGTCAGCAGACGGTCAAAAATCATATGACCGCCATCTTGCGCAAGCTGAACGTCAACGACCGGACGCAGGCAGCCATCTTCGCATTGCGCCACGGTTGGGTGCGTCTGGACAGCCCAGAGTAATAACTGTACCCGTGCTGCCACAACGCGGCAGTGTGGGTTTTACGTGGAGGATCGAAGACATGCGCTTCTTCAAAGACGAGGAAGGCCAGGGCCTGGTGGAGTATGCTTTAGTGCTTGTCCTGGTTGCCGTCGTCGTCATCGCCATTCTGGCCCTGCTGGGGCCATACATCAATGATTGGATCACCGGTATCTCTGAATGGTTCCGCGAGGTGTTGGGCACATAGCCAGGGCCACGAGCCGCTATGTGCCGGACCGCCGCGCAGGGGCAGCCCCATTGTCACTATCGTCATGGATTCACAAGACGCCAACCTTCCCCCTGAGACAGACGACCTTCAGGAACTGCGCATGCGTCGCGATTCGCCCAGTCCGGGCACGCGCGATGCGTTCAAAGAGTTGACCGATCGTTTATGCACGGAGATTGTCGAGCAGATGAACGGGGAGATTGACGTGGTCGACAAGACGCAGCTGCGTGCCTTTGTCCACGATCGGTTAGATATCTTGCTCAGGGAGCTGGGCATCGCCGTCAATCGAAATGAGAAGCGCTTGCTGTTGGACGCCATCGTCACCGAGCTGAGCCGCACGACACCCTGAACATGATGACAGCGCCGACCACGCTGGCCCGAATCGACCACCTCTTCCACCTCTTTATCGATACCCTGCTTCCGCCTGTCTGCGCCCATTGTGGCCGGATCGGGGTTGTGGTGTGCCCCGACTGTCTGGCGAAATTTCCCGAAACCCCCTCTTCGATTTGTGACTGCTGTGGCCGGGTGCTGGAACACGGTGCGCCAGGTGGAGCCTCGCAGCTATGCCGCCTGTGTGTAGCAGAGAGACCGGCAGTGGCCCAGGCGCGGGCCCCGTTTCTGTATGACGAACCAGTCGCCGGCATCATCCATCGCCTGAAGTACGATGGTCACTTTGCCCTGGCCCGGGTGTTCGGCGATCTGATGGCGGAGCGGTGGCCGCTCTGGGCGGAGCCGGTGGACGTGCTGGCGCCCGTGCCGCTGCATGCGCGAAGGCAGCGACAACGGGGCTTCAACCAGGCGGAGCTGCTGGCGCGGCGCGTGGGCCAGGTGACTGGCCTCCCTGTCGCGGCGCAGAGCATCCGGCGCGAACGCCACACCCAACCCCAGATTCATCTCAACCCGGGGCAGCGAGCGGAAAATGTGGCTGGCGCGTTTTCTGCGGTGGGCGAGGAATTGGGCGATCGGCATGTCCTTCTGATCGATGATGTCTACACCACCGGAGCGACCATGAACGCGACGGCCGAGGTGGTGCTGGCCGCCGGCGCGCGCCGTGTCTCCGCCTATTGTGTGGCACGAGTTAGCTAGCCGTGCGATAATCTTTGTTCACCGATCTGCTTGGATTGGATGGTCGTTCTCATTCCCGATGACGACCGGAACCTTCAAAAAGGAGTGGATGTAGTCACTATGGAACCTGAAACTGCTGCCTTTAACATTGTTGCCCACAACATGGAACTGACCGACAGACTGCAGGGCTACGTCGAGAAAAAGATCGCTCGCCTTGACCGGTACATGCCCAACATGACGGCCGTCCACGTCGATCTGTCCGTGGAGAACACCCGCAGCGCCGTCAATCGCCAGGTGGCCCAAATTACGATACGTGATGACCGGGGTACGATCCTGCGCGCTGAGGAGCGCAATGGTGATATGTTTGCCGCCATCGACCAGGTAGTCGACAAGCTCTACCGCCAGATCGAGCGCTATCGCGGCAAGCGGCGCGACCGGTATCGCGGGAGCAAGGTTGAAGATCTGTCGCTGGGCGAGGCGCTCCCCATTGACGAGACCTACGCAGAAGAGGAAACAGTCATCGTGCGGCGCAAGCATTTCCCCCTGCATCCTATGTCGGCGGAGGAAGCGATTGAGCAGATGGAGCTGCTTGGTCATGACTTCTACGTCTTCTTCAGCGCCGAGGAAGAATCAGTCAGTGTCGTCTATCGGCGCCATGATGGCAATTACGGTTTGTTGCAGCCAGAGATGGGATAAGTCGAATGGCACAGATTCTGGTTGTTTGTACAGCGAATATTTGCCGGTCGCCGGTGGCTGAAGGGCTGCTGCGCGACCGGCTTGACAAAGCCGGCCTCAATGAGTGGACAGTTGCCTCATCAGGTACGTGGGCCCAGGTCGAACGCGGCGCGTCGCGCAACAGCGTTGAGGTCATGGCCCGCAACGGGTTCGACATCTCCGACCATCGCTCACGCATGGTGACCGAAGCGCAACTGGCTGAGGCAGACCTGGTGCTGTGTATGGAAGTCGGCCATGCTGAAGCGCTCCGGGCCGAGTTTCCGGACAATGCTGACAAGGTGTTCTTGCTGACCGAGATGATTGGTCGCGCCTACGATGTCCAGGACCCCTATGGTGGGCCGTATGACGAGTATGAGCGCATGTACGACACGCTTGAACAGCTGATTGACGACGGGTGGGATCGCATAACCGAGCTGGCCCAGCAGAACGCCGTGACTGAGTGACCGGAGTCTCCGGTCCGTTACCAACCTTGAATAAACTGCGCCCACTCTTCGTGGTGCTCGAGGTGGTTGCCGAAACGATAGCGGGCGGTCGGTTTGGGCTCAAACGGCAGACGGTTCAACGTCATGTTCGCTTCGCCCGGCTGGTGGCCCCCCTTGCGACGATTGCAGCTGGAGCAGGCCGCCACGAGGTTCTCCCACGTGTGGGGTCCACCCTGGCGTCGGGGGACGACATGGTCAAGGGTCAGCGTGCGCATCTTTCGGCCGCAGTATTGGCAGGTGTAGTTGTCACGGCGCAAGATCTCCCGCTTCGACAAGGCAATGCGGGGGCGGGGCCGTTTGACAATGTAGCTGAGTTTGATGACCGAGGGAATCTCGAATTCAGAGGATACGGTGCGAACGTAGCCTCGACCGTTGACAATGATTTCTGCCTTGCCGGCAAGTACCAGTGACAGCGCGCGTTTCGTGCTGCAAATATGTAACGGTTCGAATGTTACGTTCAGGATGAGCACTGGCTCATCTAGTAGGCCATTGCCGCTCATAACGCCACGAAGTATACCTGACCAGCGTGCCTGTCGTCAATCACCACCCGGTTAAGAATCGATCAACAGCTACAGATATGGCCAGTTTGCTGATCGGACCCCCATATATGACCCATTGGATGAGACAAAATTCATACAGCAAGGAGCAGAACCGCATGCACGACACAACAGCCTGGATCGAGAGTGAGATCGCCGCCCTGAAGGAAGCGGGCCTGTACAACACAATCCGCACGATCGATTCTCCCATGGACGCCTGGGTGACCATCGACGGTCATCGCTTGCTCAACTTCTGTGCCAACAATTATCTGGGGCTGGCCAACCATCCCCGCATCCGCCAGGCTGCCCGGGACGCTATTGACACCTACGGCGTGGGGCCGGGCGCTGTGCGAACGATTGCCGGGACCATGTCGCTCCACGTGGCGCTGGAGGAGCGGCTGGCGGCCTTCAAGCGGGCGGAGGCGTGCATCACCTTGCAAAGCGGCTTCACGGCGAATCTGGCCACCTTGCCCGCTCTGGTCGGTCGCGGGGATGTTATCTTTTCGGATGAGCTGAACCATGCCAGCATCATTGACGGCAGCCGTCTCAGCCGGGCCACCATCGTCCGCTACAACCACGCCGACGTGGACGACCTGCGCCAGAAGATCGAAGCGACGACCGAATACGGCCGCCGGCTCATCGTGACCGACGGCGTCTTTAGCATGGATGGGGACATTGCTCCGCTGGACAAGATTTGCGATGTCGCCGAAGCTCACGGCATCATGCTGATGGTCGACGACGCCCACGGTGAGGGCGTGCTGGGCACCGGCGGTCGGGGCATTGTTGACCACTTCGGTCTGCATGGTCGGGTCGATGTCGAAGTCGGGACGCTGAGCAAGGCGTTTGGCGTGATGGGCGGGTTGGTGGCAGGCAAGGCGGTGGTCGTGGAATGGCTGCGCCAGCGCGGCCGTCCGTTCTTGTTCTCCAGTGCTCTGACCGTGCCGGATACGGCCGCCTGCCTGGAAGCGGTCAACATGCTGGAGGCGTCGACGGAGCTGGTTGACCGGCTGTGGTCCAACGCTCGTCTCGTGCGTGAGGCCATGCAGCAGATGGGCTTTGACACCGGCTTCAGCCAAACGCCCATTGTGCCCGTCATGCTGGGCGATGCGCAGTTGGCCCAGACATTCAGCCGCCGTCTGTTTGAGGAAGGCGTCTTTGCCATGGCGATCGGCTATCCGACGGTGGCGCAGGGCAAGGCGCGCATTCGCGTTATGAACTCCGCCGCCCACAGCCACCAGGACCTGGAGACGGCGCTGGCGACCTTCGCCAAGGTTGGGCAAGAACTGGGCGTTATAGCGTAAACGACTGGCCCTGTTCGGGCACGTGGACTTCGGGAAAGCGCAGCCGTGTCTTAAGGCTGTCTGCCAGCGCAAAGGCACTGTCCGGTTCGCCATGCACCAGGAAGGTTTGCTGCGGCGTGGGCTGGATGTGGCCTGCCCATTCGACCAGCTCTGAATGGTCGGCATGGGCGCTCAACCCGTTGAGCACCACAACCTTCGCCCGCAGGTCGTACTCTTCTCCGAAGATGCGCACACGCGGCTGCTTCTCTACGATGCGGCGGCCCAGCGTGTGGGGCGCCTGCCAGCCGACGATCAGGATCGTGTTGCGTTGATCTTCAATGTTGTTCTTCAGATGGTGCAGGATGCGCCCGGACTCGGCCATGCCGCTGGCGCTCAGAATGAGAGCCGGATCGCGCAAGAAGTTCAGTTCCTTCGACTCGCTGACCGTGCGCGTGTAGCGCATCATATCGAAGCCGAACGGATCGAAATCACTGTCGGTGAGGAGCATGTCGGCTGCTTCTTCGTCGTATGCCTCCGGGTGCATACGGAAGATGCCGGTGGCGTCGATGGCCAGCGGGCTGTCGACGAAGACCGCGAAATCTTTGGGGATGTCCCGGTTCTCGACCATCCGGTTCAGCCGGTAGACCAACTCCTGGGTGCGGCCCACGGCAAAGGCAGGGGTGATCACCTTGCCGCCGCGCTTTGATGTCTCCCGGATTATCTGCTCGAGGGCTTCGTCCGTATCCTCGTTTTCCGGGTGTTCCCGGTTGCCGTAGGTGCTCTCCAGAATGAGCACGTCCGCCTTGTCGATAATGGTCGGGTCGTTGAGAATGGGGCGGTCGGGGCGGCCCAGATCGCCGCTGAAAACGATGCGCCGGGCGGGTCTGTCCGTCGTCTCGGCGACATCAATGGCCACAATGGCCGAGCCCAGCAGGTGACCGGCATCGTGGAGCGTTACATTGATTCCCGGGGCCAGCTGATACGCCCGGTCGTAGCCGATGCCAACGAAATGCTTCAGGCTGTCGACCACTTCTTCTATGGTATAGATCGGCTCGATGAGTGGTTCACCCTGCTTTGCCCGCTTCTTGTTGACATAATCCGCATCATACTTCTGAATCTTGGCGCTGTCTCGCAGCATGATCGTGCACAGATCGCGCGTGGCCGAGGTGCATATGATGTTCCCGGTGAACCCGCTCTTGACCAGGTTGGGGATGTTGGCGCTGTGGTCGATGTGGGCGTGGGAGAGGACCATCACATCAATGGCAGCCGCGTCGAAAGGCAGATTCAGATTGCGCTCGCGGGTCTGCTTGCGCGAGCCCTGGTAAAAGCCGCAGTCGAGAAGGATACGAAAGCCGTCGATGTCTAGTAGATGTTGTGAGCCGGTCACGGTCCGTGCCGCGCCATGAAAGGTGATGTTGATTGCCATCTGATACTCCTATGGAAACAGGTCGGTGCAGCGATACAGAACCTGGGGTAGTTCAGCCGCGGGTTCATCAAATGAACGGACTAATGCACGATGTTGGCTCAGGAGCGGCGAAGCACAGTGAGCAGATCATTGCTGTAAGTGCGCAGTCGCCACGGCCCGAGCATCCCCAGAGCCGCTATCTGTTCCTCTGTCTGCGGGTTTTCGCGGGCCAGCGTCCAAAGCACGTCGCGGCTGACGATGACATCTGATTCCACGCCGCGATCACGGGCGCGTTTCTTGCGCCAGGTATGCAGCCTGTCGTAACGATTCAGAACGCTGTCCGGTGGGCGAGGCGTGCGCCTGGGGGGCTGGGGTGGGGGGCCATCCCTGGCGGTGTCAATCACGCCCAGCAGCCGGTTGCCGTAACGGTTGATCTGGCCCCGGGTCATGCCATGAACGTCATACAGTTCGGCCGTTGTGGTTGGCAGCTGGATGGCCAGTTCCACCAGCGTGCGCTCGCCGATCACTTTGAAGACCGGCAGGTTACGCCGCTGCCCTTCGAAGTCGCGGAAAGCAAACAGGGCTTTGAGCACCGCTTGCTGGTCCGGGCGCATCTCGCTCACTCCGTTGATGGACCAGAATCCATCGGCATCAAAGTCGATGCTGACAGACTTGACGTGCGTCTGTTCCTCAAAGATTTCCTGCGCTTCTTCCCAACGACCTTGCTCGTGCAGCTCAGCGGCCAACAGATCGCGCAGGTCCGGCAGGTAGTGGGTGTCCAGACGTGCATAGGCAAGCTGGGATTCAGAGAGCGGTCGCTGGCACCAGTTCGACTTCTGGTGGCGCTTGCTGAGTTTAACGTCGTAGCAGATCTCCAGCAGGCTGGCCAAACCGAACCGGGAATAGCCCAGAATGCGGGCCGCCCACATGGTGTCGAACAGGTTATTGAGCTGCCAGCCATAGTCGCGATCCAGCAAGATCAGATCGTATTCGGCAGCATGGAAGATTTTTTCGACCGAGGGGTCCGCGATGATAGCGCCCAGGGCAGACAGGTCGTCGACCTCCAGTGGATCGATGACGTAATCTGCACCGGGAATCGTGCTCTGGATCAGGCAGACACGTTCGCGATAGGCATACATGCTGTTCGCTTCCAGATCGATAGCGACCTGTTCGTACTGCTGCATTGCCCGGGCGCAGTCGTCCCATGCCGGCTGCCCCTCCACGAGGTGAAAGGGCGGCATCTGATGGACGTCCTGCTCCTGCGGCCTATTTGTTTGTGACTTCGTTTTCGACATACCATTCCCAAAACCGATACACGCCTTCTGGCACGGAGACGTGGGGGTCATATCCTAGCAACTGCCGCGCTTTGCTTATGTCGGCTTCGTTGCGTACAAAATCGGCTGCCAGCCGGGGGGTGCTGACAACATTGGCTTCCTGTCCACTCAACTCTTCCATCAGGTCGACAAACTCACGCAGCAGCACAGGTTCGCCACGCCCCAGGTTGATGATCTCATACCCCAGGGGCCGGTCGACTGCCGCGACGATACCGCTGACGATGTCCTCGACAAATGTCCAGTCACGGTACATGTCGCCGCCGTCGTAGAGCGGAATCTGCTTCCCTTTGTAAATACTATCGGCCAGCAAGTAGGCCATCATGTCCGGACGGCCGTTCGGTCCATAGACCGTGAAGAATCGCAGGGCGGTGAAGTTCTGGCCAAATAGATGATAGTAGCTGTACCCGAGAATTTCAGCGGCCCGCTTGGCAGCCGCGTAAGGCTGCAGCGGCCGATCACATGCATCGGTCTCCACGAACGGAATCTGCTCCGTTTCACCGTACACCGATGAGGTGGAGGCCATGACAAAGTTGCCGACTCCGCCTGCTGCACGAGCAGCATCGAGCAGGTTCTGCGTCCCGTTGAGGTTAACTTCAACGTAGAGATCGGGATGGCTGATCGCATTACGAACTCCGGCCATCGCCGCCAAATGAGCTATCGCGTCGAACCCCTCATCGGCCATGAGAGCCATCATCCCGGCGCGATCCCGGATATCGGCTTCGATCATGCGGAAGGTAGGATGACGGGCCAGAGCCTCGGCATTGGCTCGTTTGCGGGCCGGATCGTAATAATCATTGAAGTTGTCCAGCCCGACGACCTCATCGCCGCGCTGGGCCAGACGGCCGGCCAGATGGCTACCGATGAACCCAGCTGCGCCTGTGACCAGCAGTTTCATGTGCGTGTTTGCTCCCGGTTAGATGACGTTATTCCGGTCAGGGCCGGGTAGAGGGTTGGGGCGAGCGGTGGTGTCATGGTCTGGTTCAACTGGATGACTCATCTTCGCCGGACGGCTTGATGTCGTCGACCATGAGCTGCAGGTTTGTGCGCCCCTGCCAACGATTGACATTGATGCCGTAAACGAGATCGACGCGCTCGGGCAGGTGGCCCGCCCATTCACCCTGCCGAAAGGCAATGGCCGGCAGCGGCTTGGCATGATCCGCGTCGTGGCCATTGCTGGCCGTGCCCAGTACAAGCTGGAGGTGAGAACTGTCACGTCCAACCGCACGCTGGCTGAGCACAGGAACGTTACGGCCGACAAAGCGCGGGGTGGCGTTCTCCATGCCGGTTGGCTCCAGCAGCTGCAGCGTTTCTTGCAGCGCCCAGTCCACGTCGCTGACCGGCAGTTCGGCATCGACAGATAGCACGCGGCGTAGATCCCGCCCTGCCAGTGCTTGCGTCGCCAGTTCGGTCATCCGTTCGGTAAACTCGGGGATGTTCTCGTTCTTGATTGTGAAGCCCGCGGCCTGCGCGTGCCCCCCGTGACGCTCCAGCAGATCGCCAACCTCATCCAACGCTTCGGTAATGTGGAATTCGGCGATTGAGCGGCACGAACCTCGGCTTTCTGTCTCGCCCTCTTCCATGATAATGACGGGCCGGTACCATTGCTCGGCCAGACGACTGGCCACCAGCCCAACCAGGCCCGACTGAAAGGTAGGGTCGCCGGCAATGACGATGGAGGCGTCTCCGTCGACGAGTTGAGCCGCCTGTTCGCTGAGTTCCGACGTCAGCTGCTGGCGGCGACGATTGAGCGCATCCAGATTGTGGGCCATCTCCTGGGCCACACGGGCGTTGGGAGTGGCCAGCAGTTTGGCCGCGTCGTAGGCGTGGGCCAGCCGGCCGGCGGCGTTGATGCGCGGGCCCAGTGTGAAGCCGATTGTCTCGGCCGTAATCTCTCCTGGATTCACACCGCTGACTTGCATTAGCGCTGCCAATCCCGGGCGGCGCACTTCGTTCAGCACGGCCAACCCTTCGGCCACCAGCTTGCGGTTTTCGCCGGTCAGCGGCGCCATGTCGGCCACCGTGCCTATTGCGACCAGGTCGAGCAGGCTCTCTTCCTCGAAGCGAGCACGTTCCGGCATCTCCTGCCGCAGGGCCTGGGCCAGTTTGTAGGCAATGCCCACGCCGGCCAGCATCGTTTCCGGATATTGGGAATCCGGGCGCTTGGGGTTGATGACGGCTGTCGCCTTTGGGACGCTGCGGCCGAGGCCGTGATGGTCGGTGACGATGATGTCCAGCCCGATTGATTTGGCATGGGCCACTTCGATGGGGGAGCGAATGCCGCAGTCCACACTGATGACCAGGTCGACTCCCATGTCGCGCAGGGAGGTCAGGGCTTCCAGATTGAGACCGTACCCTTCATCGACCCGATCGGGAATGTACGGCCGTACCTGTCGCCGGTCGTCGGCCAGACCGCGCAGCGCTTCGGTCAGCAGCACGGTGGATGTGACCCCGTCGGCATCGTAGTCGCCATAGACGGCGATCGATTCGCCCTCGTCCAGGGCCCGCCGGATGCGGGCGACGGCCAGATCCATGTCGGCCAGCAAGAACGGATCGCGCGACAGGGTGTAGCGGTTGTCCAGAAAGGCCTGCACATCGCCCGGAGCAGAATAGCCCCGGTTGCCCAGAATCTGACGCAAGACAGGGTGCAGTACCGGCGCACCAGAGGTCGACTGAGCGACGGCGATGGGCATGTCGGGCGCTACCTGCCAGCGGTAATCACGCAATGATCCGGGCCGTATCATAAGGCGCGTATGGTAGCACGGGTGTGCGGAAAGCTCAACCGGTGATGTGTCGCACCAGGCAAGATGCGGCACATGATGTTCTGGGGCAGGTGGTTGATGCTAATGACTCCTTTCCAGGATGAGCCGGTGAAGCGGCACCGTTTTCAGATATGAGCGGCGCGCCGCATCGTTTTTGATGGCCTCGGCTCGTCTGCGCAGGTCGGCCACCGCTTGGCGCAGCACAGTTGGCGCGCGCGGATCCGCGACGGCTTCCAGCACGAGATAGCAGTTCCAGTAGACGAGCAGCCCTTCGCGAGCGCCGAGCAGCGTCTCCGGTCGCAGATTGGGCAGGATCGACTCGACCAGCGCCAGCGCCTGGGTTGAATTGTTAAGCGCCAAATGGACGACGGCCCGCCCAGCCTTGTTCTCAATCTGCCACACAGACTGATTCAACTCCCGCTGAATTGTGTCGGCAGCCTGCAGCGCCGCCAACGCTTCCTCATACCGGCCGAGACCATACAAATCCTGACCAATCCGGCACAGAGACAAACCTTCGGTTGTGCGGGCCTGCATGATTCGCGCCGTGTGCAGCGCTTCCTCATGGAGAGCCAGCGCCGTCTCGAACTCCCCCAGATGGTTGTAGAGCAAGCCCAGATTGTTCTGGGTCCAGGCAGCTCCGGCTGCATCCCCGATGGCCTGGTCGGTGGCCAGCGACTCTTCGTAGTAGTGGAGCGCTTGCTCATACTGCCCCAGGCGCGCGAGGTGCAAGCCCAGCCCGTGATTGACCAGCGAGTAGTGGTAGCGATCGTCGATCCGGCCCAGACCTTCCAACGCCTCCACGTAGTAACTGTAGGTTTCGTCAAAGCGGTTCTGCATGCCGCTGACACCGCCCAGATTGATGAGCGCCATCGTTCTGCCGTGGCGATTGTCCAGGCTGCGATGAATGGTCAGCGCACCCTCCAGATGGGCGCGGGCCGTGTCCAGGTTCATGGCTCGTTGTTCCAGCCATCCGAGGTCGGCCAGCACATTCGCCTCGCCTGCCGGCTGCTCCAACTGCCGGTAGAGCGCCAGCGCCCGTTCCATTTCGCAGCGCGCCTCTTCCAGCCGGCCCTTCTCCAACAGGGTTGTGCCCAGTCGCCGCCGGATGTCGGGCTCGACCGGGCTCAGCTCAAGATGTTCGGCCGCTGTCAGCGCCAGTTCGAGCTGGGTCAGGGCGGAGTCGAACTGCCCCTGGCGGAATAGCGTGGTGCCCCATACTAGACGGCCACGGGCCATGAGCAGCTTGTCGTCATACGCTTCCCCTTGTGCCGTCGCTTCGCGGGCCAACTCGATCGCCTCATCGTAGCGGGTCAGGGTGATCAGGTTGCTAGACCTGGCCAGCCGGAGCCAGGCGATCAGCATATTCGTTTCGGCCACCGGGGAGTCGTCGGCATGCAGCGCGCTGAGGGCGCTGCTGAAAGCGCTCTCTCCTTCCTGGAACATGGAGCGGCGACGGAACAGATCCCACAGCCCGCGCCAGGCTGCGGTCAGGCCGTCGATATCAGGCCCGGATACCGCCCAGCGCCACGCCTCGCGGATGTTGTCAAGGTCGTTGCCAGCGGTGGCAAAAGAGGCCGATACGCGTTCGCCTTGCAAGGATACGTGGCTCACAAGGTTGAGGTAATAGGCGCCATGCGCCTGCTGGACGAGTGCACGGTCAGACCCGGCACCGTCGCCTGGTGGGTTGTCGAGGTCGAGCTTCTCAGATGCGAACTCGCACAGCAATTCGTGCATCAGGTAGCGACCGTCATCACTCTGCTGCAGCAGGGAGTGGTCGATGAGGTGGTCAAGATGGACTGCGCGTTCGCCCAGGATCGCCCCGGCCGCGTCCCGGCTAAAGCTGCCGCGGAAGACCGACACTTGGGCCAGCGCTTGCTGTGCATCCGGCTGCAGCAGCGCCCACGAGTAGTCGAAGACGGCCCGCATACTGCGCTGCCGTTCCGGCACATCCCGGTAGGTGGTGGCCAGAAAGTCGAGGTTGGAGGCGATGCGCCCGGCAATCTCGCTGCACGACAGCCTGCCTGTCCAGGCGGCCGCCAGCTCGATGGCCAACGGTACGCCGGACACCAGGCGACAAATGATGACGACGTCGTCGGCGCAACGCTCCAGACTCAACGTCGCACCGGTCCGGGTGGCGCGTTCGGCAAAGAGCGCCACACTGTCATAGTCTGCCAGATGATCACCCCGGTTAATGTCGCCAGAGCGCGTATCGTCATAGGGAATAGACAGTCCATCCAGGCGCAGCGTGAACTCGGTGCTGAGTCCCAGCCGCGCGCGCGATGTGGCCAGAATGTGAAGATGCGCGTCAGCCTGCAGCAGATCGATTACGAGATCGGGAGCGTCGGTCTCCACAAGGTGTTCAAAATTGTCGAGCACGATCAGGCATGACTTGTCCCCCAACAACCCCAGCAGCTGTTCCGATTGCCGCCGTTCGCCAAAGAAGGACAGCCCCAGCGCGGAGCCTATCGCGCCGGCCATCGCTTCGCGGGGAGAATCCAGCCACTCCAGGCCGGCCAGCGGGACAAACCAGACGCCGTCGGGAAATGAGACTGCGTCGCTCTCGACAATCTCCCTGGCGGCCGCCAGCGCCAGCCGCGTCTTCCCCATGCCCCCATCGCCCGTCAGCGTGACAAGGGGGTAGGCGGGGTCTTGCAGCCGCTCAACCAGCATCGCTCGCTCGGCAGTGCGCCCAATGAACGGTGTCAGGTCGCGCGGCAGGTTATGGGCGGTGGGGGCAGGGTTAATGGATGAGGCTCTAGGTACGGGTGCCACCTCGCCCCGGGTTATCTGAGCGACCAAATCGACCATATCCGATTGCGGCTCCAACCCGAACTCTTCGTCCAGCATCGCCACCAGTTTGTCATACTGGTCCAGGGCCGCTCTGGTTTGACCGTCGAGGGCCAGCAGATGTATCAGCTGAGCGTAGGCCGCTTCGTTCAGGTCGTCCAATGCCAGCCATTTGCGGGCTGCCTCGATGCCCAGCGGCGGGTCGGGCTGCTCCAGCGCGTAGCTGATCAATCGCTGCAGGCCGGTGACCATCAGTTGGCGAAGGTGTTCCTGCTCGATGGTGACCCACTCGTTGAACCGCGGGGCGTCGGACAGGTAGAAGCCGGCCAGGAAATCGGCCGTATAGAGGTCCAGCGCCGCTTTCAGATTTGCGGCTTCCGTCGCGGTTTGGGGGGTGCCCAGCGACTGAATCGCCTGTTGAAAGCGGACAGAGTCGATCGGGTCGATGGCGTCGGGCTGCACGGCCAGCGTCTTGCGCGTAACGACGAGTTCATCACCGACATGCTTGCGGAGCCGGGAGAGCGTCGTGCGCAGATTGGAGAGCGACTGCGAGGTGGTGCGCGCTTCCCACAGCAGGTCGGCCACCGCTTCCCGGCTGTGCGTTTGGCCCGTGTGGGCCAGATAGACGAGCAGCGCCATCTCCGTCTGGCTGCGGAAAGCGTCGACAGATTTGCCGTCACGGGTAATGGCAATAGTCCCGAAGAGAGTCAGCGAGAGCATGTTGTTGGTTGCTGGTGCGGTGTGGGTATACCCCAAATGGTACCCTACGATCGTTTCACTAGTTTACCTCATTTCCCAGCAGGTTCACGGTTTGGAAGCGCTTTGGAAGCGTTAGATGTGGATACTGTCAGGACAGGTGCGGAAGATCGGTGGCTTTTCGGTCCGCCGGACCGTTCCGCGAGAATCTCTAGCCCGTACCGGCGTGGACCAGATTAGGGTCGCAAGGCCGGATTCAGCACAGATCGTACCGGGCAAAAAATCACTTTTATTGGCAATAACGAGACCAGGATGGGAGAAGAGAAATGCACCTATCAGCCAGAAATCGTACGTTGTTCATTTTGCTGGTGGCCGCCTTGCTGGCGGTGTTGGGGTTGTCGGGCCGGGTATCCACGCGCGAGGTGACGGCCGCCCCGCCGCGGCCGCCCGTCCCCTACGATCCCGTCCTTCTGGCCAACGAACCGCCAGTGGACGAGATCATCGTCAAATACGCCGATTCGATTACGACGAGCGATCCCCGGCGAACATCGTACTATACGACAGCCGGCGGCGTGCAGACACTGGACGAACGGCTAAGCACGGCGGCGGGCATGGAGCTGGTTACCGTCCAGCCGATGTCCACCGGCGCCTGGGTCATGCGTATGCCGCGCAAGATGTCAGTAGTAGAGGCGGGGGCGATTACCAACAATCTACAGGCCCTTTCCTACGTCGACTACGCTCATCCCAGCATCGTTGTGAACACGGACGACGCCAATAATCCTGATATCGCCGATGAGCTGGTGATCCTGGGCGATGAGGTCACCATCCCCGACACATCCCGATTGATGCCCAACGAGGCCAACAGCCCTGAATCGCCGAATCTGGTGCCGCTTGATGTGCTCTTTCCTGAGCAGTGGCATTATTTCTACAGTGACGGGTCGAACGGGGAGGCGCGATTAGAGGGCGCGAATCTGTTGCGGGCCTGGAATATCACCACAGGCAGCCCGAATACGGTCGTAGCCGTCGTTGACACGGGCATTATCCCTTATCATGTCGAGTTCGCCGGCAAACTCGTGCCCGGTTACGATTTTATTTCCGACCCCTTGCGGGCCAGAGACGGCAACGCCCGCGATGCGAATCCTCTGGACGAAGGGAGCTGGCAAAACGAAGGCGATTGTCCGAATAGCCCGGGAGGAAAGGCCAGCTCCTGGCATGGAACACACGTAGCCGGCACGATTGGGGCCAGGACGGGTGTTGACGTGGTCGGCGTGGCTGGCGTCAATTGGCAGACCAGGTTGCTGCCGGTTCGCGTGCTGGGTCGCTGTGGCGGCGACTTCAAGGACATTGTAGATGGGACAATGTGGGCAGCTGGCCTACCGGTTCCAGATGTTGCCCGCTGGCAGCGTGACGGTACCCTTGTCAATCTGGTCAACCCTAATCCGGCACAAGTCATTAATCTGAGCCTTGGGGGAAAGTCTGAAACTTGCTTCGCCGACTTCCAGCGTGCCTCTGATCTGATTGCACAGCAGACGAATGCCACGATCGTTGTTGCTGCCGGGAACAATTTCATCAATGCTGCCGGCTTCACTCCTGCTAACTGCTACGGCATCATCACGGTCGCCTCAACAACAGTCGTCGGCAGTCTGGCCGGTTACAGCAACTGGGGCAATGTCGTCGACATCTCGGCCACAGGCGGCGACCGCGATTACAAGATCCTTTCGACAATCAATGATAGCCCGACCTCGCCTTCCGCAAATCCAGCTGTGTACGGGTGGTTGCAGGGCACCAGTATGGCCGCGCCCCATGTGGCTGGCGTCGCCTCGCTGCTCTACGGGCGAAACCCTTTCATTACCGCCAGTCAGGTGCGGCAAACGCTCCAGTTTTCAGCCCGTGCCTTCCCGCAGGATCTGGGTGGCATAAACTGCAACAAGAACTTCTGTGGTTCAGGTATTCTGGATGCCTTTAACAGCGTGCTGCTCATGCCGGGCACGCCGACGCCGACTCCTACGGCGACGGTAACCAATACGCCCATCCCCGCTGCCACGCTGACACCGACGCCAACGAATACGCCGCCGCCAACAGCCACGCAAACCCAGACGCCCACGCCCACGCCGGGTATGGGCCAGATCACGATCGTCAAGGAGGCCAACCCGCCGGACGGGACGGACTTTGTCTTCAGCGCCAGTGGCGTGGAACAAATCAGCTACAACTTCGCCTGGGGCAGTGAGGGCACAGCTCCGGGGCAGATGGATTCGCCGACCGGCGTGGCCGTCAACAAGGCTGGTTTTGTCTACGTGGCCGACCGGGACAACCACCGGATACAGAAGTTTAATTCGACCGGTGGCCTTGTCGGCTTGTGGGGCAGCCTGGGCACCGGCAACGGCCAGTTCAACGAGCCGTACGGGATAGCCCTTGACCCGGACGGTAACGTCTACGTGTCCGACAGCCTGAATCATCGCATCCAGAAGTTCGATGCCGATGGTGTGTACATCCGCAAGTGGGGCACGCAGGGCACCGGCAACGGCCAATTCGACCAGCCGCACGGTGTGGCTGTCGATACCAATGGTGTGGTCTATGTCTCTGACCATTTCAACGACCGGATCCAGAAGTTCAACGCCAACGGTGTCTATCAGGGCCAGTGGGGAACGTACCGGGTCAGGCAATGGCCAGATGAGCCGGCCGGACGGCGTTGCTGTCGACAAAGACGGCAACGTCTATGTGGGAGACAGCGACAACCACCGTATCCAGCGGTTCGACACCAACGGGAGTTACATCCTGCAATGGGGCAACCGCGGCACCGGCATCGGGCAGTTCGAGTTTCCCACTGGTGTAACGGTGGACGGAATCGGCTATGTCTGGGTGATGGACCAGTTCAACCATCGCATCCACCGCTTCGGACCTGACGGCAGCATGCGCGGTCTATACGGCATACGTGGCCCGGGACCGGAACAGTTCGATCTGCCGAACGGTCTGGCGACTGACTCGTCTGGCGCCATGTACGTGGCCGACCTGGGCAACGACCGCATCCAGAAGTTGAACGGCAGCGTCTTCAGCCTTGACCAGGCCGTGCCCGAAGACTTCGATTTGGTGAGCAGCAGCCGCAGCTTCACCGGCCTTTTGCCCAAGGGCTATGAGTTCCGGGAGGTTGGTCTGCCGGCAGGCTGGTCGCTGACCGCCATCAGCTGCGACAGCGGCTCCTGGACGGTCGATCAGGGGCAGCGCATGGTTACGGTTAATCTGGGACCGACCGACAACGTCACCTGCACCTTCAAGAATCAGAAGGATTCGCTGGGGCAGCCGACGCCGACGGTTACCGGCCCGCCGCCGACGGCGACGCCCACGATGACTCCGACGCCGGAACCGACAGCAGAGCTCATCGCCACGCCCGCGTTCACCGCGACGCCGGCCCCGACGTCGACGCCTGATAGCACCAAGCAAGACTCCGAAACGCAGGTCGACATCACTGACCCGTTCGTGCCCAGAGTGGGGCAGTCGTACGAGGTGTTCGTGCGCGTCTTCCCGGACACCTCCGGCGAACCGACCGGCACGGTGATCGTCAGCAATGGCGAGGTCAGCTGCAGCGGCCCGGCCACTCCGCACTCCGAAGGAAACGTCAGCACAATGAGCTGCACGCTGGCTTCGCTGACGCCCGGCGTGAAAACGTTGACGGCCACGTATGTTGGCGATGCCACATACAACGGCAGTGCCGGCTCTGCACAAGTGACGATTACTGAAGGAGGGATCGATACCACCACCAAACTCGCGGGAACCAGGCCCAATCCGTCCCAAGCCGGTGAGTCAGTGACCATAACGGCCCAGGTTGACCCCGTTTTCATTTCCGGTAATGTGACCGGAGAGGTGACCATCACCGATGGCGCAACGAGCTGCACGGCTGGCGTATTCCCGGACGAATTCGGAAGCGGCTTCCAGGCAAGCTGCAATCTGACCTTCTTCACGGACGGACTGAGGACCCTGACCCTCACCTATGGCGGTGATGCTACCTACGACGGTAGCACTGGAACGGGCACGCATATTGTGGGTGATTTCACCTTCACCGACTTTGCCTACCTGCCCGGCATCTTCAGTCCGGGCAACGCCTTGAAGCAGCTCGCCTTTGTGTCCGACCGGGACGGCAACGACGAGATCTACATCATGAATGAGGACGGGTCGGATCTGTTCCGGCTGACGAGAAGTCCCGGACGTGATGGCTCTCCAGCCTGGTCGCCCGACGGACAATGGCTGGCGTTCTTCTCTGAGCGTGACGGGGATGCCGACATCTATGTCATCCGGGCAAATGGCACCGGGCTGCGAAAGCTGACCAACAACAGTGCCTTCGACTGCTGTATGGACTGGTCGCCGGATGGCACGAAGATCGTGTTCAACTCCAACTGGCCGGACGGGGACCAGGACATCTACGTCATCAACGTCGATGGCACCGGTCTCAAGAATCTGACCGATGCCCCGGGCGATGACTGGAGTCCCGACTGGTCGCCGGGCGGCGGCCGAATCGCCTTCGACTCGAACCGCGACGGGCAGTCCGAAATCTACGTCATGAACGCGGATGGCTCTGGTGTTTCCCGGTTGACCCAGTCGCCGGACGCGCAGCGCGCTCCGGACTGGTCCTCTGATGGCACGGAGATCGTCTATAGCTCGAATCAGAACGGGGGCAGTGACAATCTGTACAAGATGCGCAGCAACGGCACACAGCAGGTGCTGCTAGCCAGCAGCGACGGCGATGACAAGTGGCCGGACTGGATGACGGGCGGCCAGGCGATCCTGTTCACGTCCTACCGGGACGGTAATGGCGAACTCTATGTCATTGCCAGTAACGGTGCAGGTCTGAGACGGATTACCACGCACCCGGCCAATGATTTCGGAGGCGTCTGGCGGCCTTGATCCAGAGAACATTGCCTGACGGCTGACTTTCGGCGACAATCTGACCCGGCTGGTTCGGTTCAGATTGTCGTCCGGCTGTCTCATCCCCTCTCGATGCAGATGCATCAGTCGAGCAATCTACACAAGGAGATTAATGAACAATATCAAGGAAGCACACAACCAACTGGCCGTCCCCAAAGCTATGTGGCTGGCCCTGGGGCTAATCGCTCTGTTAGTAACCTTTACCCTGGCTCCGGCGATCCTTGCCGCCGATGGCGATCTGGACACCAGCTTCGACACGGACGGGTTAGTGACCACCAACTCGGGCAGCAACGATGAAGGCAATGGCGTGGCCGTGCAAGCGGACGGCAAGATCGTCGTAGCCGGCACCAACGGCAGTACCTTTGTCGTCATCCGCTACAACAGCGACGGCTCGCTGGACACCAGCTTTGGTGGCACCGGTGTTGTCAGCACCAACTTCGGCTCCACTGACAAGGCGTATGGCGTGGCTATACAGCCCGATGGCAAGATAGTGGCGGCCGGCTACAGCGGCAATGACTTTGCCCTGGCCCGTTATGAGTCCAATGGTACGCTGGATACGAGCTTCGGCGCCAACGGCCTGGTGACCACCGACTTCAACGCGCTGCCTGGCAGCTATGCAACCGCCGGTGGCTATGCTGTGGCGCTCGACGGCAATGGCAAGATCGTCGTGGTTGGCTATGTTCAGAACGGCAGCCAGTTTGAGGATTGGGCCATCGTCCGCTACGACGCCGACGGCTCGCTGGACGAAACGTTCAACCCGACCGGGAGCTTCACCCCCGGCGTGCCCGGCATCGTCACGACGATTATTCAGCAGCAGGAACAGGAACGCGCCTACGCGGTGGCTATTCAGAGTGACAACAAGATCATCGCTGTTGGCGAGACCAAGGGATCGCCCGGCCAGTTCGCCATGACGCGCTACAACACCGACGGTGCGCTGGATACCACCCTGGCGGGTGATGGCTCGGTGCTGGCGTCGTCGAATAAAGTAAGCGCAGGTCGCGGTGTGGCCGTCCAGAGCGACGGCATGATCGTCGTCACCGGCTCGATTTCGGTCATCGATCCCACCAGCCAGAACTGTCTGGACTCAGCCGGGAAGTATTGCGAGTATCATGATTTCTGGGTGGCTCGCTTCACGAGCCTGGGTGTGCCGGATAACAACTTCGGCACAGCCGGCAACGTGGCCACGCCCGTCAATGAGCGCGGCAACGACGACGATGGCCGTGCGGTTGTGATCCAACCGGACGGCAAGATTGTTGTCGCGGGCTATACGGACTCAAGCATCCACACGTTCAATAATGAGGATGAGTTCTTCACTCGCCGGCCGGATTTTGCGCTGGCCCGCTACATGTCCAACGGTACGCTGGACAGCGGGTTTGGCTCGGGCGGAACGGTTGTGACGGACTTCACGCCGGGCGTCGATGACGAGGGAAGCGAAGCGTATGCCATTGCGCTTCAGTCCGATGGCAAGATTCTGGCGGCCGGGGCCAGCCGGCGCGACTTTGCCGTGGCACGTTACGATAGCGGCCCCACGCCCACGACGACGGCAATTGTCAACCATGCTCCGGACCCTTCAGAGGTTGGCGAGCAGGTTAGCATCTTCATCATGGTGACTTCGGCCAGCGGTGTTTCGCCGACTGGCAACGTGACCGTTACGGATGGCGATGTTTCCTGCAGCGGGCCGTTGGTGCCCGGAATCCAGGGCACCGGACCGAGTGGCCTTGACTGTGTGCTGACGTTTACCACGCCGGGCACCAAGACGCTGACGGCCACCTACGACGGCAGCGCCGAGTTCAGCGGCAGCAGCGACTCAGTGTCCCATACGGTCAACGACACGACCAAGCAGGACACGACCACAACCATCCTGTCCCACACGCCGGATCCATCCAACGTGAACCAGCCGGTCGTGGTCAACTATGCGGTCGTCGCTTTTTCCGGCACGCCAACAGGCGATGTGACGGTTAGTGACGGGACCGACTCTTGTACGGCGCCGGTCGCCGCAGGAAGCTGCAATCTGGTCATGACGACACCGGGAACGAAGACGCTAACGGCCACGTATGGCGGCGATGCGGACTACAACGGCAGCTCAGGCACGGCCAGCCACACCGTCGAGTCTGCTACCCTGATCGATCCAACATTCCAGCTCGTTCTTGGCCCAAGCCCCTCTCTACCCGGGGAAACGGTGGTTTTCACTGCCACAGCTTCGTCTTCTGCCGGCACGCCAACAGGCATGGTCGCCTTCACTGAGGAAGATGGAACGAGTCGGGCAAGCACGCCAATTGGTACTGTCCCGCTGGTGAATGGTGTGGCGACGCTCAACTGGGTTCCCGACGATGGCGCTGGCCAGTATATGATCAAGGCGACTTACCAGGGTGATGCCACTTTCGCCGAAAGCTCGGTAACTGTGACCCACACCGTTCGCTCGTTCGTCCCGACGTCGTTCACCTATCTGCCGATGGGGATTGGATCGCCGCAGAATCCGAAGCAATAGGGATCTGGACTGAACTAACCAGACCAGTGTAAGTCAGCAGGGGCATGCGCTCGCGCACAGCACGCATGCCCCTGCTCATGACAACCGCATGGCTAGCGTTTCAGCCTGGGATGGGTGACGTCAGAAAGGCATAACATGATGGCAGATACAACGGAGTCAGTGACCTATCAGTCTTATCTGCTGCGCTGCTGGCAAGTTAGCGCGGCTGCCGGAGAAAGGCCGGCTCGCTGGCGGTTCGTGCTGCGCGACGTCGCCGCAGAACCTGTTGAGCGCGACTTTGCGACGCTGGAGGAGATGTTCGCGTTTCTGAACGACCAGACAGGCGATGCCACGGGGGCGGACACCGGCCGAACCGCTGTGGTTTAGGCTTCTAACAGGCTGTTTGCGGCGAATGAGCGCAAATTGACTTTGGACCCTCTCGCTTGTATAATTCATGACTGGCTGAGTAGGTTAAGCAGGTACAGGCATTATGGTCAAAGCGAAGAATCTGGAACCGCAAAATGCATAAGCTTATGTGACTCTGGAGGTTTCCGCTTTGAACTTGGCAGGGCGATTCGCCTATCGTTGATCATCCTGCCTGTTCTATCCCGCACGTCAATGCGGGGTTCGATAACTCGGCCGAGGTTCTCGTCTGCTTAGCACTGGACCAGCCGAGTTTTTGTTTGCAGGGGTGTCGGCAGCCCCAAACTTGATATAAGGTGGCGAAGAGCAGTTAGTATGTCTGAAGACCCCACAAACCTATTAGAAGATTTACTCGATCAGCACGACTATGATATGCCCCAGGAGGGGGATATCCGAACCGGAACGATCGTGGCCATGACCCCCCAGGGCGTAATTGTCGATCTGGGCCTTAAGCGGGATGGCATTGTACCCACGTCAGATGTCAACAAGCTGGAACCGGAAGAACGGGATGAGCTGAAAGTCAACGACGAAGTTTTCGTCTATGTTGTCGAGACAAGCGATCCCGAAGCGCTGGTCGTTTCCATCCACCTGGCTCGTCTGAACCAGGATTGGATTGAGGCGGAAGCGCTGATGGCCAGCGGTGAGATGTTCGAAGGCGAAGTCATCGGCTACAACAAGGGTGGCGTCATCGTCCCCTATGGCCGTATTCGCGGCTTCGTGCCTATTTCGCATCTGACCGAACTGGCTCCCGGCATGGGGGAGCGTCGTCGCCAGCAGCGGTTGGCCCGACTGCGCGGCGAAATGCTCGGCCTGAAGATTATCGAGGTTGACCGCCGCCGCCATCGTCTGGTGCTGTCGCAGCGCGAAGCGCAGCGGGAGTGGGAAGAGACGAAGCGGGCCGAGTTGATGGAAACGCTGACTGAAGGCGAGACGCGTGTGGGGCGCGTGAGTGGCATTCGTGATTTCGGCGCCTTTGTCAATTTGGGCGGGGCCGACGGCCTGGTCCACATTTCCGAGCTGAGCTGGCATCGCATTGATCACCCGCGCGAAGTGGTTCGCGTCGGTGACGAGATCGAAGTCTATGTGCTGGGTATCGACCGCGAAAAGCAGCGCATTAGTCTCAGTCGCAAGAAGCTGCTGGCGAACCCGTGGGACTCCGTGGATGAGCGCTACGAGATCAACCAGCTGGTTGAAGGCACAATCACCCGGATCATGGATTACGGCGCATTTGCCGAAATCGAGCCGGGTATCGAGGGTTTGCTCCACGTGTCGCAGCTATCACGCGCGACAGTTGACAACCCGAGCGCAGTAGTCAACGAAGGCGAGACCCATTTGCTGCGTATCGTCAGCATTGACCAGAACCGCCAGCGCATTGGTCTGAGTCTGAAGGCCGTCACAGCGACAGAACAGATCGAATGGATGGCTCAGAAAGAGATCGAGGACGAGCAGCGGCGCCAGGAAGAAGAGGCTGCCGCTGCGGCAGCCGCCAAGGCCGAGGCTGAAGCGATTGTCGAGGAAGCCGAGGTTGAGGCGATTGAAGACGTCGTCGAGGCAGCCGATGAGGTTGTGGAAGAGATCGTCGAAGAGGCCGAAGCGGCCGTCGAAGTTGCCGAAGTGGTTGAGGCCGAGATCATCGTAGAAGCCGTAGAGGCGATTGAGGCCGTGGCGGTTGCCGAAGCAATTGTCGACGAGGCTATCGTCGAAGCAGCGGAAGAAACGGTTGCCGAGGTGATGGATGAGGCCGCCGAGATGATGGCTGATGCGTCGCCGGAAGAAGCTGAACTGATTGCTGAGGCTGCTGACGGAGTGGCTGCGGAAGTGATCGAGGAAGCGGCCGAAATGATTGAAGAGGTCGATGAAGAGGCTGAGGCGATTGTCGCCGAAATCCTTGTTGAGACCGACGAGAGCGTGGCTGAAGTTGAAGAAGCAGCCGAAGCGGTGGTGGAAGAAGCCGCCGAAGAGGCTGAAGCAGTCGTTGAGGAAGCTGAAGCTATCGTGGCGGAGATCGTCGAAGAGGCCGATGAGATCGTTGCCGAGATTGAAGAAGAGGCCGCGGAAGTGACAGAAGAAGCTGCGGAAGCAGCCGATGAGGCCATCGACGAGATCGTTGAGGAAGCGGAAGCTGCTGTGGCTGACGCCGAAGAGGCAGCCACCACCGTGGTGGATGCTGTGGAAGAGGTGGTCGAGGAGAGCGACGCCGGGGAAGACGAAGACGAGACTGTCTAGCTATCGTCTTGCCTGCAGACGCCTGACGGGTCTGCGCGAACCCGACCTAGTTAAAAGTTGGAGATATGGCGAATAAAGAAGAAAAACTTGAAGTAGAAGGCACCGTTATCGAGCTGCTCCCGAACACTCAGTTCACGGTGGAGTTAGATAACGGGCACCAGGTCCTGGCCTACTTGTCTGGCAGAATGCGCAAGCATTACATCCGGATTCTGTTGGGCGATCGGGTGCGGGTGGAAATGACCCCGTACGACCTGGATCGCGGCCGCATTACCTACCGGTATCGTCGCGGCGTTACCAGCCGTCCGGCGCGTTAGCCTGGCGGCTCTCAGGCGACGAGCGACCGCAAGACTGCTTGTTGCCTACTGGCCAGCTTCCGAGCGGCCGACAACATACGACACCCAGTCCCCGGACTCAATGGTGTCGACAATCTGGCCCCCGGCCGAAGTGACTGCTTCGACTACCTGGGGGCCTTGTTGATCGATAATCCCACTCAGTATCAGACGGCCTGCCGGCGCGACATAGCCCAGCAGGTCGTTTTCGTTGAGCAGGCGGATGATGATCGGCGCGAGGATGTTGACGACGACGATGTCCCATTCCGTGCGTCCGGTGTGTTCGGTGACGCCCGACAGGTCGCCTTGCCAGATCATGATCGATTGGCCGACGTCGTTCTCCTGAGCGTTGGCGACGGCTGAGCGGACAGCCATCTCGTCGGTATCGAACGCCGCGATCTCTGTTGCGCCCAACCGCGCTGCGGCGACTGCCAGAATGCCGGAGCCTGTGCCCGCGTCCAAAACGCGCATGCCCGGCTCTACCAGCCGTTCCAGCGCTTTTAGACAGCTCTGGGTGGTCGGGTGCAGCCCGGTGCCGAAGGCCATACCCGGATCGAGGACCAGTACAATGTCGTCCTGCTCCACGACAACGTCGGGTCCCGCTTCCTCCCAACTGGGACGGATCCAGATGCGGCCGCCGATCTTGAACGGATGGTAGTGCGCCTTCCACGCATTGGCCCAATCTTCATCGGCCAGCTCCAGAAAGCGGGGCGGGGGCATCGGGTAAAGGCGGCTGAGATAGAAGAGGGTTTCCTCAATCTTGCGCCGCAAAGCTGGCGTGTCCTCATCGCCCGGTATGTATATCTTGACGGTTACCGCCGGATCCAGCGCATCCGGATCCAGCGACGTTTCATCGCCACTTTGCTCGATGGCGACGCTGTCTTGATAGGCAAAAGGCCGAAGCGCTTCTGATACAGCTTCGGCCCCTTCGCCATCTGTGGTTACACTGACTTCTAGCCAGACCATAGGTGTTTACTTGAATATATCGCCCAGCGCATTGCGGAGCTGGCCGAGAATGCCTTTCTCTTTTTGCGGCACCACTTCATTGCCCATGGTGCGCGAAAGCTCGGTGAACAGGTCGCGCTGTTCTTCGGTCAGGTCTTTGGGAATGGCGACCTGAATGACAACCAACTGGTCGCCGCGCCCAACGTTGGCCCCACGTCCGGAGCGATCCAGCTTCGGCACGCCCAGCCCCTTCATACGAAACACTTTGCCGGACTGCGTCCCCGCCGGGACTTGCAGGTTCATGTCGCCATCGACCGACGGCACGCGAACCTCGTCGCCCAGTGCGGCCTGGGCTACATTGATTTGCAGGTCGAGCATGATATCGTCGCCCTGTCGCTGGAAGAACTCATGCGGTGTCACGGTCAACACCACAAACAGGTTGCCCGGAGGACCGCCATCGATGCCCGCGCCCCCTTCGCCGGTCAGCCGGATCTGCGTGTCGCTGTCGACGCCTGCCGGCACCTTCACTTTCTTGGTGACGGTCCGCTCCACCTGCTTGCGGCCGTTGCATGTGTGGCACAGGTTCGGAATCAGCTCGCCCGTGCCGTTGCAGGTGGTGCATGTCGCTACATTCACAAACTGGCCGAGAATCGACTGCTGGACACGGCGCACCTCGCCCGACCCGTTGCAGGTCGTGCAGGTGATGGGCTTGGTGCCCGGCTCCGCACCGCTGCCGTGACAGGTGTCGCACGCTTCGGGCCGCCGGTACTCGATCTCGCGATCGGTGCCGAAGATTGCTTCCTCGAAGGTAATGTTCAGGTCATAGCGCATGTCGGGCCCGCGTCGCGGACCGCCGCGCCGGCGACGGCCGCCGGTCGTCCCGCCAAACCCACCGAAAAACTCCTCGAAGATATCGGCAAAACCGCCGAAACCTTGATCAAAGCCGCCATACCCAGCGCCGCCATTCTGGTTCACACCAGCATGGCCAAAGCGATCGTATGCCGCCCGCTTGTCGTCGTTGGACAGCACTTCATACGCCTCGCTGATCTCCTTGAACTGCTCATCCGCCCCGGGATTCTTGTTCACATCAGGGTGATACTCGCGCGCCATGCGGCGATATTGGCGCTTTAGATCTTCTTTTGTGGCGCTTCTGGTAACTCCCAGAACCTCGTAATAATCACGCTTGACGGCCATAAGCTCCCGGCAGTGCCGTTAACCGGAGTGCGGTTAACACAGCAGCATAGTAAAGGCGCCGGCCGGCCGCGAGGTGTTTTCCTCGTGGCCGGCCAGGCGATTGTTTGTGCTAAGAGGCGTCGCTGAACTCGCCTTCAATAACATCTTCGTCCGAGTCGCCGCCACCTTCAGATGCGCCTGCGTCGCCATCGGGGGTTGCTCCGTCGGGACCGGCCTCGCCCTGACCTTGCTGGTACATAGCGCTGCCGGCTTCCTGCATCACGGCCTGGAGTTTCTCGGCTTCGCTCCGCATGGCAGCGATATCCTCGCCAGCCAGGGTTGCCTTGGTCGCGTCGATCTGGGTCTGGACGGCCGTGCGGTTAGCTTCCGGCAGTTGTTCGCCGTTGTCACGCAGGAACTTCTCCGCGCTGTAGACGGTGGTGTCGGCCACGTTACGGGCCTCTACGGCATCCTTGCGGCGGGAGTCGTCGCTGGCATGGCTCTCGGCATCCTTCACCATCTTCTCGATCTCGTCCTTGGCCAGACCGCTGGACGGGATGATCTGCATCGCTTGCTCGCGGCCTGTCGCCTTGTCCTTGGCGTTGACGTTGAGGATGCCATCGGCGTTGATGTCGAAGGTCACTTCAATCTGCGGCACGCCTCGCGGTGCGGGCGGAATGCCGTCCAGAATGAAGCGTCCCAGACTCTTGTTGTCGGTGGCCATAGGGCGCTCGCCTTGAACCACGTGAATCTCGACTTGCGTCTGGGTGTCGGCCGCCGTAGAAAAGACTTGGCTCTTCTTCGTCGGGATGGTCGTGTTACGCTCAATCAGCGGCGTGGCTACGCCACCCAGCGTCTCGATGCCCAGCGTCAGCGGGGTCACGTCGAGCAGGAGCACGTCCTTGACGTCGCCACCCAACACACCGGCCTGGATGGCCGCGCCCAGCGCCACAACCTCGTCCGGGTTGACGCCCTTGTGGGGCTCGCGCCCGAAGAACTCCTTGACCCGTTCCTGGATGGCGGGCATGCGGGTCATACCGCCGACCAGCAGCACTTCCGTAATGTCCTCGACCTTCAGGTCGGCATCAGAAAGAGCCTGGCGCACAGGCTCAATGGAACGCTCGATGAGGTCTTCGGTCAGCTGCTCCAGCTTGGCGCGCGTCAGAGTCAGGTTCAGATGCTTGGGACCGTTGGCGTCGGCCGTAATGAACGGCAGGTTCAGTTCAGTCTGCATCGTTGTGGACAGCTCAATCTTGGCCTTTTCGGCCGCCTCGCGCAGTCGCTGCAGCGCTTGCTTGTCGTTGCGCAGGTCGATGCCTTCTTCCATCTTGAACTGCTCGGCCGCCCAATCCACAATGCGCAGATCGAAGTCGTCGCCGCCGAGGAAGGTGTCGCCATTGGTCGACTTCACCTCAAACACGCCGTCGCCTACTTCGAGAATAGAGATGTCAAACGTGCCGCCACCCAGGTCGTAGACAGCGATGATACCGTCACCCGTGTTGCCCACGCCATAGGCCAGGGCCGAAGCGGTCGGCTCGTTGACGATGCGCATCACTTCCAGGCCGGCGATCTTGCCGGCGTCTTTGGTTGCCTGGCGCTGGCTGTCGTTGAAGTAGGCAGGCACCGTGATGACCGCCTGGGTCACTGGTTGGCCAAGATACGCCTCCGCGTCGGTCTTGATCTTCTGCAAGATCATGGCCGAAATCTCTGGCGGGGAGTATTCACGGTCGCCCATGACGACGCGAATGTCCCCGTTGGGCGCTTCTTTCACTTCATATGATACATACTTCCGGGCGCGCTCCACTTCTTCATCGGCGTACTTGCGGCCCATGAACCGCTTGACCGAGGAGATGGTGTTGGCGGAGTTGATGACCGCCTGGCGCTTGGCCACCTGTCCCACGAGTCGTTCGCCTGTCTTGGGGTTAACCGCGACGACGGACGGAATAAGCCGATTGCCTTCAGCGCTGGGGATGATCGTGGCCTCGCCACCTTCCATCACCGCGACAGCCGAGTTTGTTGTTCCCAAATCAATGCCAATAATCTTTGCCATGTCTTGCCTTCCTCACTAATCTACGTTAACAGAGTTACTCGGCGACAACGACCAACGAAGGTCGCACAATCCGGTCGCCAATCCGGTATCCTTTTTGCATCTCGCGCGCGACGACACCACTTTCAAACTGGGCCGACGGCTCCTGTGAAATCGCCTCATGGACGGTGGGGTCGAATGGTTGGCCCACAGCGTCAATCGGCTCAAGGTTCATGCTGTCCAAAATGGTCAGAAACTTGCGGTAGACCATCGACAGGCCGGAGAACCAGCCATCGTCCGGCATCGCTTCGGGAGCAGACTCCAGCGCGCGCTCGAAATCATCGACGACCGGCAGGAGTTTCAGTACCAGGTCAATATTGGCGTTGACATAAGCGTCAGCGCGCTGCTTCTCCATGCGCTTGCGCGCGTTGGAAAATTCGGCCTGTGTCCGCTGCCACCCCTCCAGATTGCGGGCTGCTTCCTCCTGGGCATTGAGGAGCATCTCTTCGAGCGAGCCTTCCTCAATGATCCCTTCTTCCGGCATGCCGTCCGGGCTGGGGTCTACCATCTGTTGTTCATTCACGTGCATCTTCCTCTTCATCAGTCAGGGGCAGGGCAGCGGAAGAGCTGACCGGCTCCTGAACATAGTAATCATATACAAAGCTGCTCATCAAGTTGGCCACGTAGCGCACGGCCGCCACATTGCGATCGTACGGCATGCGCGTGGGACCAACCACGGCCACCGTGCCGTAGAAACTTTCTGTCACACCATAGCGCGACAGAATCATTGTGCAGTCACGCAGCTCTTCCCACCGGCCATCGCCGCCGATGACGACCTGTACGCCGCCTTCGGGTGATTCCATATGGGTTTCGGACAGAACGCTCGCCAGCAGCGTGCGTTCTTCCAGGAGCCGGATAGCGTGGCGCGTGCCTTCGTCTTCCAGGATGTTGACCAGGCCGTCGCGATAGACGTCACTGATGGGCCGGTTGTCGGCGCGCATCAGGATGTCGGCCAGCAGTCGGGCTACCTCTTGCTCCAGCGTGTCCAGGCTGTAGTAGCGCTGGGCAATGTCCTCATAGTCCGCGTCCAGCAGAATCGCGTTCAGATGGTCGGCGGCGTCGCTGAGTCGCGCCTGGGAAAGCGGCTCCGCCAGGGCCAGCATTTGCTGCTTGACATCGCCGCTGCCCAACACCAGGACCAGCAGCACCAGACGGCCCTGCGTGGCGATGAGCTGAAGGTGCTTGAAGCGGTTGGCGCGGGCCAGGGGGGCCGTGACAAAGCTGGCGCTGCGGGAGGTGCGGGCCAGGATGGCGGCCGACAGCCGTATCCATTGGTCCAGGTCCAGCCGCGCCTGGTGGAACTGGTGGCTGATCATCTGGCGTTCGTAGAGCGGCAGATTGTAGTCACCCGACAGGTGCTGGACAAAGTGGCGGTACCCTTTTTCGGTGGGAATGCGCCCGGCCGATGTATGGAGCTGGGCCACGTAGCCCAGCTCGCCCAGTACAACCAGATCATTGCGCACAGTCGCCGCGCTGACGTCCAGGGCCATATCTTCAGCCAACGTCTTAGAGGCAACTGGATGGCCGGATTCAATGTACTTCCGTACCACCAGCGCCAGGGTGCGTTCCTGTCGATCTGTCAGTGGAGGTTGGTCAACCATATTTGGCGCACACTAAGACCGGGATGTGGCCTTGTGGGGTCACCGGGCCCGGTCGCGAGTGGACTATATACTTCGTCAAACGCTCTTTAGCAATCGACTGGTGCGAGTGCTAAACAAACGCTTTAAGATCATAACATGCGCCCATGGGGTCGTCAATAAGAACCGTGTTAGATTGGCAGGGGCGGGGATTGGTCTGCGCAGGGCTAGCCGGGCTCCTGACTGTTGGTGCGGATGACGATCTGCCACATCGTCCGCAGAAGAATTTTGGTGTCTAGCAGAATCGACCAGTTTTCGGAGTACCAGAGGTCGTACTTGGTCCGCTCAGCGATCGACGTGTCGCCGCGCAGCCCGTTGACCTGCGCCCAACCGGTCATGCCGCCCTTCTCGCGATGGCGCTCCATGTAGCGGGGCACGTTTTCACGAAACTGCTCGACGTAGTACGCTTGTTCCGGGCGCGGCCCCACGAGACTCATTTCGCCGAGCAGCACGTTGATCAGGTTGGGCAGCTCGTCGATCTCCATGCGGCGCAGCAGGCCGCCGATCTTGGTGCGGCGGGGGTCGTCTTTCACGGTCCAGCCCGGCCCGTCTTTTTCGGCGTCGGTGCGCATCGACCGGAACTTGATCATCATGAACTCGCGGCCGTCCAGTCCCATGCGCGGCTGGACAAAGAAGACCGGCCCCGGTGACTCCAGCTTGATGGCCACCCCGGCCAGGATCATGAACGGGGACAACAGCACCAGACCTATCCCGGAGACAATGAAGTCGATGCCCCGCTTAAAGGTCAGCAAGTAGCCGCGCAAGGCGTAGTCGCGCAGCGAGATAAGCGGTAGCCCACCCAGGTCATTGATGCCCGCCGAGGAGGTAATGTACTGAAATAGGTCGGGGAACACCTTGATCGATACCCGGCCCCGCTCGCAGTAGGAGATGACACGCAGCGTTTCACGATGTCCTTTTTCAGGGATGGCAACAATCACTTCGTCAATGGACAGGTCGGTGATGAGATCGGGCAGGTCTTCCGGCGTGCCGACAATGGGCACGCCCAAAACATCAGTTTCGCCATCTTCCCCATTGATGACGCCCATTACCTCGTAGCCCAGCTGAGGCGACCAGATGATCCGCTGCAGCACCATACGAGCGGTATCGCCACTGCCGACGATCAGAATCCGATCCTTGCCATATCCGCGATCGCGCAGCCAGCTTCGCAAGCTTTGGTGGAAGATGCGGCCCATCGTCAAAAAGATGATCGTCAGCATCCAGGCATAGAAGAGCATCGCTCGCGGGTAGTCGAGGATGGCCTGATTGTCCTTGAAGAACAGGGTGGCAAAGGCAATGGCCATCAGCATGCCGACTGAAACGCTGATGAAGATGTAGTAGATCTGATCGACGCGGGAGACGGAACGGGGAATGATGTACTGGCGGTTGAGGAACAGCACGAAGATGATAGCTACGACTTGCAGGACCATCAGCCCCAGATAGTTGGAGAGCGGTACCTGGTTGGCCAGCTCTTCGGGCCAGGGGATGGTGATGCGCAGCTGATAGGCCAGCAGGAATCCCAGGGAGATCATCGAGGCATCTAGCAGTACCAGGGTGAAGCTGTAGATGGTTCGGATCCGTTGCGTACTCATCACTCCGCATTTTAGCATTGACCCCCGCACTGTACAATCCGCCCATCTGACGCTAAGCCAACGGCTAACATCCCTCTTACGCGGCGCCTACGTTTATCTCATCTCGTTTCGGTATACTTCTCCCATTACATTCTTGTGGAGATCGCATGCAAAAACGTGTCTGGACCGGATTATTTATTCTTGTCGCTATGCTGATCGGCTTCAACGCCGGCTATGTGTTGGGCCAATCGCCGTGGGCGCCCTTCTTTGCGTTCGGCGTTGGCGGGGCCAGTCGGGCCGACAGCGAAGCAACGCGGCCGTTCTGGGAGGTGTGGGACCTCGTCAACGCCCGCTACTATCAACAACCGCTAGATACCGAAGCGATGATGCAAGGCGCTATCGACGGCATGCTGGCCACGCTTGAGGATGAGAATACGCGCTATCTCCCTCCGCAGGAAGAGTCGCAGTCCCAGGAACAGATGGACGGCGAGTTTCAGGGTATTGGGGTCGTTGTCGAGGCCATCGATGGCGCAATCACAGTTGTGTCACCTATCGAAGGCTCCCCTGCCGAAGCGGCTGGATTACAGCCGGGAGATATTCTGCGCGAGGCGGACGGCATCGACCTGACCGGCATGGACCTGTCTGAAGCGGCCAACATTATTCGTGGCCCTGCGGGCACGGCTGTCTCGTTGGTCGTCGAGCGGGGCGAAGAAGCGCTGTCGCTGGAGATCGTGCGCGACACCATCGTCGTGCCCAGCGTGCGCGGCGAAGTGCTGGAAGGTGACATCGGCTACATCCGCATCAATCAGTTTATCCGCACGACGAAGGACGATCTGGCGGTCTTGCTGGAAGAGCTGCCCGCCAACGAGATGTCCGGTCTCGTGCTCGACCTGCGCCGCAATCCGGGCGGTCTGCTGGACCAGGTTCATCTGGTGGCCGACCAGTTCCTGCCGGAAGGGATTGTGCTCATCGAGGAGTTTGGTGGCGAGCGCCGGCGGGTGTTTGAGTCGGGCAGCACCGGTCTGGCTGAAGATATTCCCCTTGTCGTTCTCATTGATGAAGGCAGCGCCAGCGCGTCGGAAGTGCTGGCAGGGGCCATTCAGGATCGGGACCGCGGCGTGCTGATCGGTGTTCCCAGCTTCGGCAAAGGGACGGTCCAGTCGGTGAACGGCCTGAGCAACGGCGGCGGCCTGCGGCTGACCATCGCCCGCTGGCTGACGCCGGATGAACGGTGGGTGCATCGCGAGGGGCTGGACCCCGATCTACTGGTGGTGCTGCCCGACAGTGCGCTCGGGGAGACGCCGCCAGAAGTGGATGCCCAACTCCAGGCGGCGCTCGACTACCTGCGCGGCCGCCCCGTTGTTGAATCGGATCCGTCTGAACTGGAGCTGCCTGTGGAGGGAGCTACTGAGGCTGGCCCAGGCGAGTCTTCGCCTTAGTGGACTCGGCCTGCTGCAAAATGGACTCGGCGCCGTCGCGGGAGATGGCGCCCTGAGTGCCCAGCATCTCTCCCAGCTCGCGCACGCGTCCAGCGCCGTCCAGCGCCGCGACGGTGGTAATGGTACGGCCATCGCTCATGCCTTTGCTGACGTGGATGTGGGTGTCACCGTAGCCGGCCAGCTGTGGCAGGTGGGTGACGACAATGACCTGATGCCCCGCGGTGCCCGCCAATCCCCATAGCTTCTGGCCGACGATGTCCCCGACGCGCCCGCCAATGCCCTGATCGATTTCGTCAAAGATGAGCGTGGGCGTGATGTCGATTTGGGCCAGGGCTGTCTTGAGCGCCAGCATGAGCCGGGCCGTCTCCCCGCCGCTGGCGACCTTGGCCATCGGCTTTAGCGGCTCGCCCGGGTTGGCTGAAATGACAAACTCAAGCTGGTCGATGCCGGTCTGATCATACGCCAGCCGCTGCATCTCGGCCCCTGCGCCGGGAACATAGGAGCCATCAGCATCAGGCGTCGTCTCAAACTGGACTGCAAAGCGCGCCCCTTCCATCTTGAGATCGGCGAGATGCTGCTCGATGGCCGCCGCCAGATCGCCGGCCGCTGCCTGGCGCCTGGCGGACAGCGCGGCCGCCATCTGGCCGATACGGCGCAAATAGAGCTCTTGCTCGGCCTCCAGTTCGGCCGTGCGCACCTCGCTGTTCTGGAGCGTCTTCAGCTCGGCCTCGGCCGCTTCCTGCGCCGCCAGCAGCGCCGAGACGTTGTCCGCACCGTAGCGCCGCTTGAGCGCCCCTATGGTTTCGAGACGCGCCTCGACCGCGTTCAGGCGATCACCATCATACTCCAGCTGCCCAAGGTAATCCTGCACCGCCACGCCCAGCTCCGACAGCTGGAACGTTAGACCCTGCAAGCTCTCCAGCAAGTTCTGGCGCGAATCGTCCAGGCGCACCAGATGGCTCAGCGCCGTCTCGGCGCGCCCCAATAAGTCGGTGGCGGACGAGTTGTCGTCGTCCACGCCTGACAGGAAGGCAATGGCCTCGTTGGCATAGCGACTCAGCTGCTCGGAGTTGGCCAGCCGGGTGCGCTCTGTCCGCAGCTCGGTTTCGTCGTCGGGCTGCAGGCCGGCAGCGGCAATCTCCTGAATCTGGTACTGGAGCATGTCGATGCGCTGGGCCTTCTGCTCTTTGCTGTCCAACAGTCTGCGCAGCTCGCCCTGAATCTGGTGCAGCTTGCGCACTTCGACCGCCAGCGTTTCGCGTTCGGCCGTTAGCCCACCATACGCATCGAGCAAGGGCAGGTGGGAGCGCGGTCGGAGCAGCGAGAGGTGTTCGCCCTGACCATGAATGTCGATGAGTGGATCGGCGATCTGGCGCAAAAGGGCCAGATTGGCAGAGCGGCCGTTGATGCGGCCGATGGAGCGGCCGTTGGCCCGCAGCTCCCGCGCCAGGACCAGTACGCCCGGATCGTCTGCCTCCAGCCCTTCTTCTGCCAACAGCGGATCGACAATGGCCCGCTGCTCCGGCCCCAGCTGGAAGGTCGCTTCGACGTACGCTTCATCGGCGCCGGCGCGCACGATCGTGGTATCGGCCCGGTCGCCAATCACCAGATTGACGGCGTCGAGAATGATCGATTTGCCCGCTCCTGTTTCGCCGGTCAGCACAGTGAAGCCGGGGGCGAAATGGAGGTGCAGGTCGTCGATAATCGCGAAGTTGCGGATGTAGAGTTCTGCCAGCATCGACGCTGGATTTTAGCGCATTTGCCAGTAAGCCGCACTGCTGGCCACGAACAAGTAAATGGCCGGTCCAATGAGGGCGGTGATTGCGCCAAGGTTCCCGGCCAGCACAGCCAGGATGATGGGCAGCGCCGGAATGACGACGCCCAGGATCATCATGGCTACAACGAGCCCCGGCAGATAACGGCCGCGCCGGTTGCCGATGGCTCGCTTGGTGATGCGCCCGATGAAGCCGCCGACGGCGCCGCTGACCAGGAAGATGATGATGTAGATGAAAAAGCCGCGCCCGAAGTTGGCCAGGATGTACCCGGCCAGCAGGCTGATTGGAAACGAGACGAGCGCCGCAATCAGGTAGTCGGTTGGCTTGTTGTTGAAGAACGCGTCCTCCGCCTGGCGCACACAGTCGGGGCACATATAGCCGACCGGCGTCTTGTTGGCGCAGCTGATGCAGATTGGCTTCTGGCAGTTGTAGCAGCGCAGCGACGTCGAGCGATCCGGGTGGCGATAGCAGGCCATCTCATAGCTCATATCCGTTATTTCGTGGATGTGGCCGGTCGCGGTCGCTGTGGTCGCCGCTGTGGAGGCCAGTGCCGGGTTCGGCTTGGCAGCGCTGCTGGTGGTGGCGCCGGGTGCGGCAGACGGTGTAGGGTCCGGCCCGGTCGCTTCTGGCAGCGGTTCCCCGTCCAGCACGGCCAGTCCGGCGACAGCCGGTTCGTAGCCCGGCTCCAGTTCGAGCGCCTTTTCGTACGCCTGGCGCTTTTCGTCGGGGTCGGACAGGACGGCCGCCAGGCCCGCCCACGCCGCGTGGGCGGTTGGCGCCTCAGCAATAATCTGCCGGTACATCGTCTCGGCGGCGGCGCGTTTGCCGTACTCTGCGTTGCGGTCGGCCTGTGTCAGCAAGGCCCGCAATCTGGGTTCGCTTATCTCCATAATGGCTGTTGATTCCGATGGTGGCGACCCTCTGTGGAGGCGCAACCGTAGCTTCTAAACAGGACTGATTGTCGCAGCAACATGTTAGATTTCTGCTAGAACAGCATTAAGGTGTTCTAAAGGTGCGGCCAGCTGAAGCCAAGCCGTTCCATGAGCCGGCGGTAGAAGTAGCCGGGGCTCTCCACGCGCACGAAGCAGCAATCCTTTTCGTAGCGGGTGACGACAATCTTGTCGCCATTGTGCAGTTGAACGCTTGTTTGCCCGTCGGCCGTTAAATACGCTTCATGGCTCATCTCGATGCCCACCGAGATCCTTGCCTCCTCGTGCAGTACCAGCGAGCGGTTAAGGCTGAGATGGGCGGCGACAGGGACGACGACAATGTTGTGCAGCTGTGGCGGCATGAGCGGGCCACCGGCGGCCATCGCGTAGGCGGTAGAGCCGGTCGGTGTGGCGATGATCAGAGCGTCGGCAATGTAGGTTGTCACCAAATCGCCATCCACTTTCAGATGGAGCCTGATCACACGGGCCTGTGATCCCCGTCCCAGCACGACTTCATTGAGGGAGACAAACGGCTGCAGTAGTTTGTCGTCGCGCCACAGCTCGGCCCGAATCAGCAGCCGTCTCTCGATCCAGTAGTCGCCGTCCAGGACCTTCTGCAGCTTCACTTCCCAGTCCGAGGGTTCAGCTTCGCTCAGGAAGCCCACACGCCCCAGATTGATGCCGAAGATGGGCACGCCATGCGGCACGGTCAGGCGAGCGGCTCGCAGTGTGGAGCCATCGCCGCCGAGGACGATCAGCATGTCCGACCTGGACAGCTCATCATCCAGGTTGAGTTCATCGTCCATCGGGGCGGCCGTCCAGCTGGTCACACCACGCTCTTCCAGCCAGACGCCAATCTCCTGTGCCATGGCAACCGATGCTTCGATTCGGGGTTGCTGCAGGATGCCAACGAGTTCCATGATCGTCTCCGTCGCTACGGGGCCAGCTGCTCTGCCAACCAATCCACAACCTCAGCGCGACTGACGGTGACCTGGTCGCCACCTTCAAGCGGCCGCACAACCACCTGATCGTTGGCCATTTCATCTTCGCCAATGATCAGGACGAACCGGGCTTCGTGCCGGTTGGCTTCGCGCATCTGGCTCTTCATACTTCGCCGGTCGCGGGCAAAGGCCAGCCGCGCGCCGATTCCCGCGTCGCGCAGCAGGTAGCTGAGCGTAACGGCCGCTGTCCTGGTTGCGCCGCCAAAGTGGGCCACATAGACCAGTGGGTTGCCGGTTGCCGGCGGGTCAATCGCCTGTTCTTTCATGCCCAGCACAATGCGCTCGATGCCGCTGCCAAAGCCGACACCGGGCGTGGACGGGCCACCGATATCTTCGGCCAGTCCGTCGTAGCGGCCGCCGCCACACAACGCCGCCTGGGCGCCGATGCCTTCCTGCCACACTTCGAACACCGTCTTGGTGTAGTAGTCGATGCCGCGCACCAGCCGAAAGTTGATCGTGTACGGCTGGCCCAACGCATCGAGCAAGGTGCGGACATCGGCAAAGTGGGTCCGGCAATCCTCGCACAGATAGTCGACGATGTGCGGAGCGGCCGCCAGCAGGTCGTCCATGCCCGGCTCCTTGCTGTCCAGCACCCGCAGCGGGTTGCGAATGAGCCGTTCCTTATCGATGGCCGCCAGCCGTTCTTCATGGTCGCGCAGGTAGTCGCGCAGCTGCTCGATGTAGACCGGCTTGCATTCCGGACAGCCGGTGCTGTTCAGTTGGAAGCCCAATCCTTCGAAGCCCAGCTTGCGATAGAGGCTCATGGCCAGCATCATGACTTCGACGTCGGCCGCCGGGTCGATCTCGCCCAGAATTTCGCAGTTGAACTGGCTGTGTTGGCGGAAGCGACCGGATTGTGGCCGTTCGCGCCGGAACGCCGGGCCGAGCGTGAACAGCTTGACCGGCTGTGTCCAACTGGCCATGCCGTTCTGAATGTAGGCGCGGACAAAACCGGCCGTGAACTCAGGACGCAGCGTAATCGACGAACCGTCTGGTTCCTCAATGGTGTACATCTCTTTCTGCACGAAGAAGTCCGACGCCGTGCCGACACCGCGAACAAACAGATCGGTCTCCTCAATGATCGGTGTGTCCAGACGCTGAAAGCCGAAGCGGTGGGCCAGCAAGCTGGCGGTGGCGGTGATAATGTCCCAGTAACGCCGGTCCTCAGGCAGCACATCCTGCATACCGGTCACTCGCTGAATTTTTGTTTCCGACAACTGTGCCTCCAGGGGCGGGCCAGCCGCCGAGGGCGAAGACTGGCGAAATGATCACGCCCGAGCTTCTCATTTTAGCCGAGCAATACCGGTCTATTATAGAGTGAGTGGGGAGGATTGGGTAACCGGGCGTGGCAGGGAAGGGACGACGATCAGGTCAGTCGTTCATCGCACGCCTGACGCACGCCGCACCCGGCGCAGCGTCGGACGTCTTCATGATCGCGGCTCAGGTCGGATTCAACCGCGGCATCGCCCATTTCGGCCAGCAGGTCCAGCAGGTCCAGCTCAAGCTCGGGCGTGTAAGTCACGGCGAATGCGTCATCCTTGTACTGCAAGATGCCATAGGGCGGCCGCACGCCATGAGTCTCTTCGACGAGCAAACAATAGGCCGCCAACTGCAGCACCTGTCCTTCCCACGGCCGTTTGGGAGCGGGGGAGGATTTCAGTTCCACCGGAATGATGACGCCGTCGTTCTGGCGCACCAGGTAGTCGGGCTTGCCCACCAGACGGACGCTCCTGGCGTGGAGCACGGTGTGGTTGCGCTGCCATGCGCCGCTGTCGCTGTAGATCACGTCGCCATCAGGCAGCCCGCTTTCGGCGCGCATGCGATGGCCGCCCAGCCACAAGCCGCCCGCCAGCAGCATGAGCACCAGGACAATCAGTAAGGGGAGGCCACCCATTGGCATCGTGCGCGTCTCCTGCCGCCTATGTGTTGATCAAGCCCAGAACCAGAAACGCCATGGCAAAGATGAGCAGCATGAAGGCCAGGCGTTTGGCCCACACAGAGCCGGTGACGAGACGGCCGTGCTGTTTGTGGTGGCGGGTGCCGGCCCGCAACTGGCGCACGTTCTGCGGACGGACGCCCTGCTGCTGCCGCAGCCACCAGGAGCGACGGCAGTAGACGTAACTGTTAATGTCGCTGGCTCGAATCCATAAATAGCTCATATGTTCTATTTTATACAGAAGCGAGGCGGTGTCAAGCTGCTTTAAGGTCCGCGGTGCGACTACATGTGGTGGGGAACCCTGGCGCGACAGGACGATTGGGCGCGATGAGACGGGCCGGTGGGCCGTCTGTATGCTCCAGGGTCCATGTTGGGTGGTGTGCCCATGCCGGGATCAGGCGTCGGAGTGGATCTGCAGATACCGTTCGCGGTTCGCATACGCTCCGAAAAGGAGGATGATGCCGCTCACGTAGGTCCACATGAGGAACGCGATGACTGTGGCCACGGAGCCGTAGACAAGGTTGGAGCGGGAGAGATAAGCGCCGATGAAGTAGAGGAAGAGGCGCTTGGCCACCTCCCACAGCAGACCCGCCAGGATGGCCCCCGGCAGCACATTGCGCCACGACAGCTTGATGTGGGGCAGGAAGTAGTAGAGCACGGCGAACAAGCCGATGCTGATGAGGATTGACCAGAGTTGGGTGGTAAGCGGCTTGATTGGCTCCAGTTCCGCCGGCAGCAGGCTGTTCAGAATCGTCACCGCCGTGCCCTCAACTGTCGCGACCACGAGCAGAATGGTGCTGATGACCAGAGCGCTCAGTATTGCCAGCCCGCGGTGGCGCCAGATGGAGCGTGATTGGTTGATGTCGGCGCCCCACAGCCGGTCCATGACACGGGTCAGCGTGTTGAACATACCGCTCGCCGACCACAGCAGGGTGACCAGCGCGATGCCGGTGATCGACGTTCTGGCGGAAGCCAGCGTCGCCAGATTGTCGCCCAACAGTGCTTGCAGACCCGGCGCGACGAACTCTAGCTGTTCGACCAGTCCGCGTTCGATGAGCAGCGGATCCAGCCACCGACTGCCGACGGCGACGATCAGCAGGATTAGCGGAAACAGGGAGAGAAACGTGAAGAAGCTGATGGACGACGCGACGAGCTGGCTCTCTGGAGAGAGGGCTTCCCTGGCCGCGCGCAGGCTGATGCGAGACCAGTTATTGATTCGATCCGGCAGCTGGTCCAACCAGGACAATTCGTCGGGCTTGCTGCTTGAAGACGTGTCGCTCATATCGGCTTCAACGGAAACAGACTAGCGGGCGACGATCCGGTTGCGAATCGTGCCGATGCCTTCGACTTCACACTCGACCACATCGCCGTCCGTAAGAAAGAGCGGGGGCTTGCGGGCAAAACCAACCCCGCTGGGCGTGCCGGTGGCAATGATGTCGCCCGGCAGCAGGGTCATCCCCCGCGACAACTGGTGGATGATCTCCGGAATGTCGAAAATCATTTCGCGGGTGTTGCCGTCCTGGCGCAGTTCATCATTCACCCGGCATGTCACGCGCAGCTGGTTGATGTCGTCAATCTCGTCCGGCGTCACCAGCCACGGCCCGGTGGGGCAGCAGCCGTCCAGGCTCTTGCCCTTGAAGAACTGCTTATGCTGGTGCTGCAGGTCGCGGGCGGTAACGTCGTTGAGAACCATGTAGCCGAAGATATGATCGAATGCCTCGGTGCGGCTGATGTTCCTGCCCGGACGGCCGATCACGAACGCCAACTCCGCCTCGTAATCCATCTCCGGCGAAACGGTCGCGTCAATGGGTACATCGTCGTACGGGCCATTGATGGCAGTCGTGGCTTTGGTGAAGATGACCGGATAGTCCGACATCACCACCTTTTCGCCGCGCGCCTCAAACGATTCGCGGGCGTGTTCGGCGTAGTTGCGGCCCAGGCACATGACGTTGCGGGGCGGGTTGGGAATGGGAGCGAGGAGGCGGACGTCGTCCAGCGACAGCGCGCTCTGGGAAGCTGCCAGCGTGGCGGCGGCGTTCTGGCCTTCGCTGCCCATCTGGATGAAGGTGAGCAGATCGGGTGCGATTGAACTGAGATCGATGACGGTCTCGCCCACGACCAGCCCAGGACGGGGCTTGTCTTCCGCGGCAAAGGTCACGTATTTCACAGATAGACTCCTTCTCCGGCGGCCCAGATAGAGGCAGCCGCCGATTACCAACTACCTATTATGCCCGATCTGCCCAAACTATCCATGTTAGTTACAATCAAGACATGGTCGCGCCGCTGTATGCTGAAGTTGTTGTCAATGTTGAAGCGCCCGTTGAGGGGACGTTCCATTACCACGTGCCCAACGACCTCGCGACCGTGCTGCGCGTCGGTCACTTTGTCGAAGTGCAGTTTGGCCCGCGTTTGGCCCAGGGGATTGTCGTGGGTCTGGGCGAAAGCTCGCCGGTCGAGCAGACAAAGCCCATTATCACGCTTGTCGACCCGGAGCCGGTTGTGGAGCCCTACCAGATCGAGCTGGCGCGCTGGCTCAGCGACCACTACCTCACGCCGCTTAACGCTTGTATGCGGCTCATGCTGCCGCCCGGGCTGTCGCGCTGGTCAGATGTGACGTATGAGGTCAACCCGTACTGGGACGGCAGCGGCCTCCGGACCGACGCCCAGAAGGCGCTGGTAGCCCTGCTGCAGGAACGGGGCGATCTGCGCGGCAATCAGATTCGTCGCGCGATGAAGGGGATGAACTGGAAGAGCGCCGGCGAGCAGCTGGCGAAGCGCGATATTTTGCGCAAGGCCAGCTACCTCGATCCGCCTCGCATCCGACCCAAGTCTGTGCGCATGGTTGAGTTGAGCGCAGGGTGGGAACGGATCGCCGCAGCGCTGCCGGAGTTGGGCAGCAGCAGTGTGGCGGCTCGCGTACTGCATACGCTGTTGATCTCGACTGACCCGCTGCCGGAGGAGGCGGCGATTCTTGACGCCGCCAATGCCGATCCCGGCGCCCTGGATGAACTCGAAGCGGCCGGACTGATCAATCGCCTTGCGGGGCGCACGCTGATCGTCGCTGCGACGGGTGGAGCGCCGCCGGAGTGGTCGGCGCTGATGGACCGTTTGCCCGCCTCGCCGGAAGAGCTGGGCGAAGAGTCGGCCGTGGAAGAACTTGACCGGCTGGGCCTGGTGCGTCGGGTCGTCGAGCCGGCCGCGCTCAATCTGGCGGTCAACCGCCGGCAGGCAGTACGCGAGGCGCTTGCCCGGCAGCGCGGCGAGCGCTACTGGGCTGTCCTGTCGCTGCTGGCCGAGCGCGGTGTGGCGCAGCCGGTGGGCGAGGTCTACAAGGAGACCGGCGCCGCACTTAAGCATCTGCGCAAGTTGGCGGACCTTGATCTGGTCACCCTGCTCTCCACAGAGGTCTGGCGCGACTCGCTTGCCGACCGCGAGTTTGCGCCATCGGAGCCGCCTTCGCTGACGGCCGATCAGGCCCGGGTCTGGGGCCGGATCAAGGTCGCGATGCTGGCCGCAGACGGCGGCGATCTGGACGACGAGGACGAGTGGGACGACGATAAAGTCGAGACGGACGACGATCTGCTGAACCGGCCATTCCTGCTGCACGGCGTGACCGGCAGCGGCAAGACAGAGATCTACATCCGGGCTATCGAGCAGGCACTGGCGCAGGGACAGCAGGGGATCGTGCTGGTGCCGGAAATTGCTCTGACGCCGCAGACGGTGCGCCGTTTCGCCGCTCGCTTCCCGGGTCGCGTGGCCATCCTGCACAGCGGACTGAGCGACGGAGAGCGGTATGACACGTGGCGTCGGTCGCGGGAGGGATTATTCGATATCGTTGTCGGGCCGCGTAGTGCGATGTTCCTGCCTTTCAAGAATCTGGGCGTCATTGTCGTCGACGAGGAACACGACCAGAGCTACAAGCAGACGCCGCCCGTCCCGCCACCTTATTATCATGCCCGGGATGCGGCCGTTCGTCTGGCTGAGCTGACCGGGGCAACTGTCATCATGGGCAGCGCCACGCCGGATGTCGTCACCTACTATCGGGCGCAATCTGGTCGCTATCATCTACTGGAACTGCCCAAGCGCATCATGGGCCATAGCAAGCGCATCACCAGTCTGGCCCAGCGGTTCGAGATCGACAGCCGCTATCAGCCGCTGGTCGACAGCGCCATCGCCGCCGGTGATGAGGCGATGACCATCCCGCTGCCGCCCATTCAGATCGTCGACCTGCGGCAGGAGCTGCGAGCGGGCAACCGTTCCATCTTTAGCCGTCCGTTGCAGGAGGCGATCGCCGAGACGCTGCAGCGCGGCGAGCAGTGCATCCTTTTCCTGAACCGGCGCGGCTCTGCCTCGTTTGTCATCTGCCGCGACTGTGGCCATGTGATGACCTGCCCCCGCTGCGACCTGCCGCTGACCTACCACCGGCACAACCCGGCGCTGGTATGCCATCAATGCGGCCGCCGCGAACCACAACCGCCCACCTGCCCGACCTGCGGCTCCGACCGCATTCGCTACTTCGGGCTGGGCACTGAGCGGGTCGAAGCGCTGGTCGGCAGCGAATGGCCAGAAGCCCGCATTGTCCGCTGGGACAGCGACACAACAACCGGCCACCAAAGCCACGAAGCGCTGCTCTCCGACTTCATTGACCGCAAGGCGGACATCCTCATCGGAACGCAGATGATTGCCAAAGGGCTGGACCTGCCGTTCGTCACGCTCGTCGGGGTCATCTCCGCTGACGTGGCCCTGGGATTGCCCGACTACCGGGCCGAAGAGCGCACCTTCCAGCTGCTGGCCCAGGTGGCGGGTCGGGCGGGTCGGGGCTTGCTGGGCGGGCGGGTTATCGTTCAGACTTACCAGCCGGAGAACTACGCCATCCAGGCGGCCGCCGAACATGATTACGCGGGCTTCTTTGTAGACGAGATTCGCTTTCGCAGCCAGCAGCGGCTGCCGCCTTATCGCCGGATGGCCACGCTGGTCGTGGTTGATCCCGTCAACGACCGGGCGCGGCGCGAGGCCGAGGATGTTTACCGGCGGCTGCGCATCCATGCCCGCGAGTTGGGTCGGGGTGCGGTGGATCTGTTGGGTCCCGTGCCGCCGTTCTTCAACCGCATAGACGGCCGTTATCGCTGGCAGATTGTGGTGCGGTCTGAAGACCCGACGGCGCTCCTGGCTGATTTTCCGCTTGGCCCCACCTGGATCGTCGATATCGATCCGGTCAGCACGCTGTAACGGGGTGGCTGCGCTGGCAAACAGGGGGGCGCGAGTGTGTCCCCGGACGGACTCGAACCATCATCGATCGCTTAGGAGGCGATTGCTCTATCCTTTGAGCTACGAGGACACGAATGAGTGACTGCACCGCCATTTTAGCCCAGACCCTGGCCTGTGACTAGCATTCCGACAGCGGCCGCCCCGCCTTCCCTCCCGTTCTTTGTCTACGGGACGCTGCTTCCGGGCCAGCCCAACTTCATCCTGTGGGAGCAGGCGATCCTGGAGATTGTGCCTGCCTCGCTGGGTCATGCCCGACTGCATGACATGGGCCATTACCCGATGATGGTGGAGGAGCCTGGTGCGACGATCTCCGGCGCCGTCATCACCGTTCGACCCGACCAGTACCGGGCGGTCATGGAGCGGCTGGACTTCCTGGAGGGCTACGATCCGGCGCTGCCGGACGAAGGTGAGTACCGGCGGGTGAAGCGGATCGCCCGGCTGAACACCGGGCTGCCGCAAGCGGTCTGGGTCTATGCGGGTCGTCCGGCGCAGGTCGTCGGACGACCGCCGCTGGAACAGAGCTGGAGCATCCATTGCTACGAGCAGCAGCGGCAGCTCCTGGCCTGGTGGTCTGATGTCATGACGGTCGGCCGCCGTCCCGACTGACTACCTATGCGGTTAAGAGGCTGTTAACAAGTTGCCGAGGAACCGGATCATTTGTAGTATTGAGCACATCCCATTCCCACACACGACATAGCATGGCTGCAATCCAATCGACGGATTGTATTGACCATCTACCTTTGACATAGCAGGTGACTTCTTCCGCCCCGCGAGCAATCTGTGAATAGGGTACGGCAACGCTTGGATAGCGGCCCGCTCACTTACCTGGGTTCGGACAGAGAGTCAATAATGGAAATGATGAAACGAATCGGCGTATTGACCAGCGGTGGCGACGCACCGGGCATGAATGCTGCGGTGCGCTCTGTCGTGCGGACGGGCCTCGAAAAGGGGCTGGAACTGTTCGCAATCTATGAGGGCTATCGCGGTATGGTGGAGGGTGGCAAATATATCCGGCCCATGAGCTGGGGGGATGTCGGCGGCATCCTGCAGGACGGCGGCACTGTGATCGGTACCGCACGCTGCCCCGAATTCCTTGAGCGCTCAGGACGGCTGCAAGCAGCGCGACATCTGCTGCTGCATGAGCTGGATGGCCTGGTGGTCATCGGCGGAGATGGCAGCCTGACCGGCGCCGACGTGCTCCACCGCGAATGGCCGGGCCTGGTCCGGGAGCTTCTGGAGACGGGCCAGATCAGCGAGAGCGTGGCGTCAAGGCATCCGACGCTGGGTATTGTCGGCATCATTGGCTCCATTGACAATGACATGTTCGGCTCCGACATGACCGTCGGCGCGGACACGGCGCTGCACCGGATTGTGGACGCCACTGACGCGATTGGCTCTACGGCTGCCAGCCACCAGCGCAGCTTCGTCATTGAGGTGATGGGTCGCAATTGTGGCTATCTGGCGCTCATGGGCGGTCTGGCGGCAGGAGCCGACTGGGTGCTCATTCCCGAAGCGCCGCCGGACGTCGATGACTGGGTCGATAAGATGTGCGGCGTGCTGCACACCGGTCGTGAAGTCGGTCGCCGCGACAGCATGGTCATCGTCTCCGAGGGTGCCCGTGACCGGAACGGCAACCCCATTACCGCCCAGTTTGTGCGGGAGACATTGGAGCAGCGGTTGGGCGAAGATACGCGGATCACCGTCCTCGGCCATGTGCAGCGCGGCGGCTCGCCCAGCTCCTTCGATCGCAACCTCAGCACGCTGGTCGGTGCAGAGGCGATCGACGCCATCATGGAGATGGACGCGGGTGGCGAACCGCTGGTCGTGGGCACAACCGGCAACAAGCTGACCCGAACACCGCTCAACATCTGTCTTCAGAAGACGTATGCGGTGGCCGAAGCGGTGGCTGCGCAGAATTATGATGAGGCACTCCGCTTGCGCGGGCCGCTGTTCGAGGAGTCGTTTCGCACCATGCGGACGCTGGTGCGGGCCCTGCCCCATCCGCCTGCGCCCGGCCAGCGGCGCATGCGTATCGCCGTGGTCCACGGTGGTGGCCCGGCGCCGGGCATGAACATGGCGGTGCGAACCGCCGTTCGGTTGGGCATTGATGATGGCCATATCGTGTTTGGTGTTCACAACGGCTTTCGGGGTATGGTCAACGACGAGTTCGAGGAGATGGACTGGATGCGTGTGGGCGGCTGGGCGACGCGGGGTGGCTCTGAGCTGGGCACCAACCGTCTGGTCCCCAAGGGCCGTGATCTATACTCCATTGCCCGCCATCTCGAAGAGCACCAGATTGAAGGTATCCTGATGATTGGCGGTTGGTCTGGCTATGAGTCGATTCTGGAGATGTATAACCAGCGACACAACTACCCGGCCTTTGACATCCCGATGATCTGCCTGCCTGCTTCCATCAATAACAATCTGCCCGGCACGGAAATCAGCGTGGGGGCGGACACAGCGCTCAACAGCATCATCTCGGCCGTGGACAAGATCAAGCAGTCGGCCGTTGCCTCGCAGCGGGCCTTTATCGTCGAGGTCATGGGCTACTACTGTGGCTATCTGGCGCTCATGAGTGCGCTGGGCTCTGGCGCGGAGCGGGTCTACCTGCACGAAGAGGGTGTGACGCTAAAGGATCTGGTGCATGACGTCGAAGAGTTTGTCGATGCGTTCAGCAGCGGCAAACGGCTCGGTCTGGTCATCCGCAACGAAAAGGCCAACGAAGTGTACACGACCAGCTTCATGCGCCTCCTGTTTGAAGAGGAGGGCGGCGACCTGTTCGACGTGCGCCAATCGATTCTGGGTCATCTGCAGCAAGGCGGCACACCGTCGCCCGCCGACCGTATCCTGGCCACGCGGCTGGCCACCCACGCCATTGGCTACCTGGAAGAGCAGATCGCTGCCAACCGGTCGAAGAGTGTGGCCATCGGTCAACTTCACGGCGACATCCATTACACCAACATGGACGACATTACGCGGCTCATGGACTTTGAGCACAGCCGTCCGCGGGAGCAGTGGTGGATGGACCTGCGTCCGATTGCCCGGATCCTGGCCCAGCCCGGTCCCGGCTATGACGAAGCGCGAGAAGAGGCCGCAGCCAACTAGTTAGTTCTATGGCGCGCCAACGCGCCGGCAATCATTAGTGATCTTCCGGAACGGGTCTGGACCCACTTCCGGCGAAATTATCGAGGAGACGTACTATGAGAATTGGAATCCTGACAGGCGGTGGTGATGTGCCGGGTCTGAACCCGTGCATCAAGAATGTAGTTTACCAGGCGGTCGATGCCGGACACGAAGTTATCGGCATACGTCGGGGGTGGGCCGGTTTGCTGCTGGTCAACCCGGACGACCCGGCGACAGTTGAGAAGTATATCACGCCGCTGGACAAGCAGTCGGTGCGGACGATCGACCGCTATGGCGGCACGTTCCTGCACACCAGCCGTACCAATCCCGGCAAGGTGAAGCCGGATGATGTGCCCGACTTCCTGAGAGACCCGGAGCAGCCGGAAGAAGAAGCGAACAGCACCGGCACGCTGGACTTCACGCCGCATGTATTGGCGAATCTGGATTTCCTGAAGATCGACCGGCTGATCCCGATTGGTGGCGACGACACGCTGAGCTACGGCGAGCGTCTGCACCGCGAAGGATTCCCGGTCATCGCCATCCCCAAGACGATGGATAACGATGTTTACGGAACCGACTACTGCATCGGCTTCAGCACGGCCGTCACGCGCAGTGTGCAGCTAATCCACCAGATCCGCACCAGCGCCGGCTCCCATGAGCGGATCGCTGTGCTGGAACTGTTCGGCCGCAACTCGGGCGAGACGAGCCTCATCAGCTCCTATCTGGCGGGCGTCGACCGGGCCATCATTTCCGAAGTGCCGTTCGATCCGGAGCGGCTCGCGGATTTGATCATGCAAGACAAGAACAACAACCCCAGCAACTATGCCGTGATCACCATGAGCGAAGGCGCCCATATGGTGGGCGGTATGGTTGTCGAGTATGGTGAGGCAGATGCCTACGGCCATCGCAAGCTGGGTGGTATCGGCGAGATCACTGGCCAGGCGCTCAAGCGGTTGACCGGCGAGAACATTATCTACCAGCGTTTCGCCTACCTGATGCGCTCCGGTGCGCCCGACGCACTCGACCTGATGGTGGCGTCCAACTACGCTCAGCTAGCGGTCGACCTCATCATCGGCGGCACCAGCGGTCGGATGGTTGCCCTGCGCGACGGCAACTACACTCATGTGCCGATGAGCACAGTGGCCAGTGGCCTCAAGCGCGTCGATGTCGACGAGCTGTACGACGAGATCAATTACAAGCCGAAAGTGCGCCAGGTGTTGGGCAAGCCGATGTTCCTGTATTGATACCAGACACTTTGACGCTTATCTGCGTGTTGGGGACGGATGGCCTTCTGGTCGTCCGTCCCTTTTCTGATCGCTGAGCCTGCATGTGATAGCTGTCTGAGTCCTAATCTTTGGCACTTGACGATGGCGTGGCGCGCTACTTACAATCCCTATATTATTGTTCTCAAGAACTGCATTGGGGGAGCGGTGCCATGCATCACCCGCCCGATCGTTACCATGACAAGCTTATACCGCTCATGAAGCGAAACAACACCCTGACCGCGCTCCTCCTTTCCATCCTAATCTCAGTTGCCTTGGCCGCCTGCCAGACCCCCCCGGTCCAGGAAGCGGCGCAGGTGGACGCCACCCTCGTACCTGTTCCTACCATCGATACCAATGCGATTGTCGCTGACGTCGTGGCCACCGTCGCCGCGCAGGTGCCTGCCCCGGAACCGACCGCTCAGCCTGTGGAACTTGAAGCTGATGTCCCGCTCGCCGGCGATCTCGAAGGTATCTTTATCGATCTGTACGATCGCTTCAACCCTGCCGTCGTCCACATCTTCGTCTTTGACCAGTTCGACAACTTTGAGGGCAGTGGCAGCGGCTTTGTCTATGACAACGACGGCCACATTGTGACGAATAACCACGTGGTTGCCGGGAGCGAAGGGCTGGAAGTTGTGTTTGCGGACGGCCAACGGCGGGCCGGCGAGCTTATAGGCACGGACATTGACAGCGATCTGGCGGTGATTCGTGTTGATGATCTGCCATCGGGCATTGAGGCCATTCCGGTTGGCGACTCCAACAGTGTCGATGTTGGCCAGTTTGTCATCGCCATCGGTAACCCGTTTGGCGAGGCGAGTTCGATGTCGGTTGGCATCGTCAGTGGTCTGGGGCGGACGCTGTCTTCGCAGCGCATTGCCGAGGGTGGCGGGCGCTACTCGCTGCCCCGCGTCATCCAGACCGATGCGGCCATCAACCCGGGCAACTCCGGCGGACCGCTGCTCAATCTTCTTGGCGAGGTGGTCGGCGTGAACAGCGCCATCCGCACCAGCACCGGCCAGAACTCCGGTGTCGGATTCTCCATTCCCTCCAACGCCGTCAGCCGCATTGTCCCCGCGCTCATTGCCGACGGCGCGTACGGCTATCCGTTCATCGGTATTCGCATGACCACGCTGGACCTGCAATCCCAGGAACGCTTCAACATGGAGAATCTCTCCGGCGCCTACGTCACCGACGTCTCCGGCAGCACCCCGGCGGATCGCGCCGGCCTGATCGGCAGCGGCGTCAGCGAGGTCGGACAGACCTTGCCCGGCGGCGATCTGATTATTGAGATTAACGGTACCCGGATCACCAACCCGGATGACCTGATCAGTTACCTTGTTTTTGAAACAACGGTCGGCGAGACTGTTGACCTCACGGTCTTGCGAGATGGTGAGGAGATCATCGTTCCCCTGACACTCGCGGAGCGCCCCTAACAAGAACGGCGACATCACGGCTGCCCCGCGACTGTCCTTTATCACTTCGCCCACCCCAGGAAGCCGTCCGGAGGTTGTGGCGACATCGATGGTAGGAGGAATCCATGTTCAGCCAGGATAATATGCAGGAATTGCTCGCCTATGATGCCAATGGGTCGGGTATTGTTAGCGTCTATCTCGATACCGATAGTACGCAGCAATCGGTCGAGGCCATTAAGCTTCAAACACGCGGCATGCTAAAGGAGGTCCAGCCTGAATTTGAGAAAGAAGCTGAAACTATCGAACGCTACCTTGATCTGAGCTATGACTGGTCCCGTCCCGGTCTGGCGCTCTTTTGTGGCCAGGGCGGTGACTTCTTCCGTACTTATGACTTACCGGTTGCCTTCCGCAACCGTATCCGCTGGGGTGACAAGCCGTATGTGAAGCCACTGGCCCATTTGCTCGACCATTACGCCCACTTCGGCGTGATTCTGGTCGATCGTGTCGGGGCGAGCTTCTACGAATACCACCTGGGTGAACTACAGGCGTCTGACAGCTTTGTGGGTGAAGATGTGCGCAAGGTGAAGTCGGGGGCCGGTTCGTCGGCCGTTGGGCGGCGTGGTCGGGCTGGTGACGCCGGTCCCGGCGGCAGCAGTCATGAGGACGAAGTCGTCAGCCGCAATTTGCGCGACTCGGCCGCCGCGGCCAACCGCTTCTTCCATTCGCGCCCCATTCGGCGTCTGTTCATTGGCGGCACGACCGAAAACGTGGCCCGCTTCCGTGAGCTGCTGCCCAAGCAGCTGCAGGCGACCATGGCCGGGGTTCTGTCCATTGACGTGGACGCCTCCGAATCGGACGTGCGCCGTCACGCTCTCAACCTTCTGCGCGAAGTCAATTACGAACGTGAGCAGCAGCTGGTCGACTCCCTCATCACCCTGCAGGCCCGCAGCGCCAACGCCGTGACCGGGTTGGACGACACACTGCAGGCCGTCTCCGATAAGCGCGTGGAACGCCTCATCATCAGCGACGGCTACCGCGCCCCGGGCTATGTGGATGGTGGGTCCGGCTATGTCGTGGCCAATCTGGCGCTCAGCCCGCTGAGCGACAGCGAGCTGGTTGAGGTGGACGACGTGGTTGACGCGGCTGTGGCCCTCACGGTTGCCCAGGGTGGCCACGTCGAAGTGGTTGCCGACAACGTCGATCTCGATCAAGCCGGTCGCATTGGTGCTATCCTGCGCTACTAGGTCGCACCCCTATTCTGACTGATAGGTAATGCCGCCGCCGCACCAGGCTTGTTTGGTGCGGCGGCGTTTTCCATGACCTGATGCACTCCGTTGATCGCTTTGTCGCCGAGCTTTCGGCCGCCACCACATCCGCCGGCCTCTTCAACCTGTATGCTGCGAATGGCGGCCCGGCAGCCGCTCGCTGTCGCCACAACCTGAGCAGGTACTTGCTGGCCATGCAGGAGCGTAACCCGGCATGGCTTCTGGTGGGGGAAGCGCCCGGTTACCGCGGCTGCCGGCTGACGGGTATTCCCTTCACCAGCGAGGCGGTGATCTGGGCCCAGCATGATGGTGATGACGTGGACGCTTTCTGGCGTGAATCGGAGACAACAGCGTGGCAGCGGCGTCCGGAGGGCGGGCCCGCGCAGGCAGAGGCGACCGCCACCATTGTCTGGCGAACCGTCGGCGAACTGGAACGACTGCCCGTGCTTTGGAACGCTCTGCCGTTCCACCCGCATCGCACCGGCTTGCCGAACAGCAATCGCACCCCTGCGCGGAAGGAACTGGAGATGGGACAACCCTTCTTGCTGTCGTTGATGGCCCTCTTTCCTGCCGCCCGTCCGATTGCCGTCGGTCAGAAGGCGGGGCAGGCGTTGACTCGCTGGGGGCAGGACGCACCGCAGATTCGCCACCCTTCTCATGGCGGTGCACGCTTGTTCCGGGAGCAGTTGACGCAGCTGACCGGTAAGTCGTCGGGGGATGGGCTTACGGTTCGAGTGAAGTGAAGTAGTTACGCACCAGGTCCTGTAGACCGAGCGGAATGTACTCCGAGTCAAGCGCTTCGAACGCAGCGTCGCTGTACTCGCCAAAGACGTCCTGGTAAGGCACGGTGCTGCCAGGTGGGCGCTGCGCTTCAGGGCGGTCGCCGTCTTGATCTTCTTCACGAGGCCCGCAGCTGGCGGGGTCGGCCAGACAGATGGCCGGCAGTTCCACATCGCTTCCCGCTTCGCCGCTCAGGTCGAGAAGAGGCGGCACGAAGACGGTGGCGGAGCGGCCGCCTCCCTGCCCCGAACCTGCCGACTGGTCATCCCCATTTTGTGCCCCGCCTTCGGCTCCTGGCACACCCTGGCTGCCGGTGTCGCCGCTGCCGGTCGTTCCGTCCTGACCGCCGCCTGAGGCAGGCGCAGATTGAGTGCCCGATGTTTCAGCAGACTCGCCCGCCGCCCCGGTTTGCTGCGGTAAGTCGCTGCTCGCCTGGGCCACCGCCTCACGGCCGCCCTGGAGCTGGTCGGCCGCCGCCTGGGCCTGGTCGGCCGCCGCTTGCTGGGCAGCCCGCTCCTCAAGCGCAGCGGCTGATTCGCGCAATGCCTCCGACGCCATCTCATGATCGCCCGCTTCCAGGGCGGCGGCCGCGTCTTGCAGCGCCTCGGCCAACTCTGGTTCGCTGCCAGCCAATGTGTCGGCGGCGGCGCTAAGCGTGTCGGCCAGCTCCTGTCGGGCGACGGGGTCGAGCGCTTCCGCCCGGTCCGCCAGCTGTTCGGCCGCTTCGGCCGCCGCGCCCAGCTCCCCGTTGGCGAACGCTTCGCCCAGCGTTTCTGCGGCCTCGCTGTCGGCCATGGCTCCGGCGGCGTCTTCCAATGCGGCTTGCAGCGCACTCTGGTCAAACGTTTCCGCCAGGTCCCGCAGCTCAGCTTCGGCTTCCGACAGGGCGGCGACCGCTTCTGCCTGTTCCACATTCGGCTGGGAGAGCGCATCTTGCGCCTGGGCCAGCGGCTCGGTCAGCGCGTCCTGCTGCGGGGGCGTGAGGGCCTCATTCTGCTCGACCTCGCTGACCAACTCGCCCACGCCGGCCGCCTCGCTGCTGATGGCGTTTTCGACAGCCTGGCTGACCTGCAGCAGCGAATTCTGGGCGTTGGGCAGCCAGATGACGGCCAGAAGCAGCAGAAGCAGCGCGACGGCCGCCAGCAGCTCCCCGCGCTGCAGCCGGACGGGGAGATCCGTTTGCGGGTCGATCGTCCCGGCGACGACCAGGGTGTCGTCAAGCTGTTGGCGGGCCAGGATGGGGGTCGTCCTGATGAGACCGCTATCTATCTGGACGGCCGTTGTTGCCCGTTCCTTCAGGCGCAGTTCCCGGTCGGCGTAATGGGCTTGTTCCAGCAGGGAGCGGCGCTGCAAGAAAGCGACGGCAACCGCCACCACTACGCCAAGGGTTACGACGACAAGCAGTGCGCCGGTCAGTTCGAGTGGCGTGAGCAGCGGGCGTAGACGGCTCGCCAGCACCAGCAGCCCGGCGACGGCCAGCCCAGCCAGCACGCCGCGCGGCAGCCATAGCACCGCCTGGCGGGTCTTTCGCCGGCGGTCCCATGCCGCCAGATGGTCCCGCAGGGATTGTTGTTCACGGTTCATGGCCGGGGGCATCAGGAATCGCTGACCCGCCGCACACGCTGGACTGTGGCGCGGAACAGTACGAACGCAGCCAGCAGATGGAGCACGACAAACAACGGCCAGGGTGAGAAGAACGTGTAGCGTGTGCCCTGGATCACTTGTGAAAACGTGATGATGGCATCCTCTTCCAGGAAGAGCAGCTCGCTGGTAATCAGGGTAGCAGGCAAGTTTGTGGCGGCGGCCGTCAGGCCCAGATGCTGAATGGCCGCCTGTGTCAGGGCAGAGGGCGTGCCGCTCGCGCCAACGAAGGGACTGACGGATAGAACGACCGCCAGGACAACGGTCGGCAGTCCGACGGTGATGAAGAACATCCCCGACAGCGTAGCGATGGTTGCGGCCAGGGTGGAACCGAGACTGGCTGAACAAAAGAGCGCGAACAGGGCGTAGGCGATGGCGGCGACCAGGATGACTGACTGCGAGATCGCCAGTTCAGTCACTGTCAGCCCACCCAGCAGGAACGCGATGCTTTGCAGCGGAATGGAAACAATCAGGAGCAGAATGACGTAGCTCAGCGAGGACACCAGTTTGCCCCAGACAAAAGAGTTGGCCGGCAGCAGGGTGGTGCGCAGCAGATCCAGCGTCTGTCGCTCGCGCTCGCCGCTGATGGCTCCGGCAGTAAAGGCCGGGCCGATGAACACGACCAGAAAGAGTTCGACGGCCACGATGGCTGCGAAGACGCCTTTGCCGGCGTTGCGGGCAGACGCGCCGCTGACGCCACCGGACCCCGCGGTCAGTGCCAGATAGACGAGCGTCATCAGTGCAGCCATGACGATGAGATAAAGTGTCATGACCAGAAAGGCCCGCGAACCGCGCATCCGGCCGCGCAGCTCCTTCAGCGCAACAGGATTGCGAAAAATGCTGGCGCCGACGGTGGGACGGCTTCCTTGTTCAGCGGTGGTCATACGTATCGTTCTGCCTGGGTCTCCTCGGCCTCACAACAATGATTATAGGATCGGGCGGCACGGTTGCCATGATGACAACCTGCTTTATGCCGGGTGCTCATGCGGCACGCGTTACTCACTCGTCAACCCCTGCGTCACCTGCAGGAAGAGATCTTCCAGATCGCCGGTTTGCTCGCCAAAGGCGACTACTGGCGCGCCCAGACCGACCAGGCCGGCCAGCAGCGTCGTGAGCATCTGGTCGTCCCCGGAGAAGTCGAGCTGGAGCGCGGCCGTAGACGGATTGTCTCCGCCCGCATCCAGCACGGCCTGGACCCCTGGCTGGTCTCGGATCCACGCCCTCAGGGCGTCGAGGTCCAGGGGGGCGTTGGCCATAAACTGGATTTCGATTAACCGGTGGGCACGCAGGCGGCGCTTCATTTCTGCCATATCGCCGGAGACAACGAGGCGGCCGTTTTCGATGATGCCGATGCTGGAGCAGATATCGGACACTTCGGAGAGGATGTGGGAGGAGAAAAAGATCGTCTTCCCCAGCCGCTGCAGCTCGCGCAGCAGCTCGCGCATCTCGATGCGGGCGCGGGGATCCAGTCCGCTGGCGGGCTCATCCAGAATCAGCACCTGCGGATTGTGGGTCAGCGTTCGGGCCAGGCAGAGGCGCTGCTTCATGCCCCGGCTCAGGCTGTCGACATAGGCGTTCTTCTTCTGGCCCAGGTCGACCAGCGCCAGCAGGTCATCCACCATCCCGTTCCGCGTGGCGGCAGGTACGTCGTAGCACGCAGCGAAAAAGTCGAGATACTCCCACACCTTCATGTCTTCGTACACGCCAAAGAAGTCCGGCATGTAACCGATTGCCCGTCGGACCCCCGTCGGATCGTCCAGGACGGAGTGACCGGCGATCCACGCTTCGCCGCTGGTTGGCTGGAGCAGCGTTGTCAGTATGCGCATGGTCGTTGTCTTGCCTGCGCCGTTGGGGCCGATGAAGCCAAAGACAGACCCAGCTTCGATAGACAGGTTCAGGTCATCCAGGGCGACCAGATCGCCATACCGTTTTGTTAGCTGCGTGATTTCGATCATCGGGCGCATCGTCATCTGGTCCTATTGATCGGCCGCCGGCTGGACAGGAATCTCCAGAAAGTAGAGCGTGACACCGGTTCGCTCCAGCTGGTCACCGGGCGCATCGATGGGGACGCTGGTCTCATCGATCCACCCGGCCAGCGTAACCATTTCATCCGGTCGGGGCAGCTCGGCCGCCGTCAGCTCGAAGCTGCCCGACAGCGCCTGGAGCAGCTGCCAGCGCGGAAAGACCGACGCGTCTGAGAAGTAGTCGGGCGTGCCCAACAGGTAGGATGGATCGGAGACGATCGGGTTGAAGGTTGTGCCCGCGGGGCTGGACGGCGGCGCAGCCAGGGGCTGTGAGATGGAGCGGGATTCGCCCGCTGCCAGGGTGCCGAGCGAGATCTGCGTTTCCCCGGCGATCAGCACTGCGTTCTCCCACGTCATGGATGTTCCATTGGTAACCGAGACGTTCAACGTCTGGCTACCGTCGCGTTCGTCGAGCGTTGCTTCGGCCGACATGCCAGGCTGCGGCTCAAATGATTCGATCAGAAAAGTGTTGAGCTCGCTGGTGTCGGCCTGTACGCCCCGCACGCTGACCACGGCCGACCGGTCGATTGTGTCGAGGTTGCCCCTACTTTGCAAGGCGCCGAATCCGGTGCTGAACGGAAAGACGGTTGTCGCATACGGCATCTCAAGATTGTACGTGTCGCGGCGGGGCGAGTACAGGCCGGCGGCCGTCTGGGTCTGGACGGTGGCCGCGTCGATGTGGCCGAAGGAGACCGCCATCTCATTCAGCAGGGCGGCGCTGCCCCGGGTGCGAAAGCCGGTGAACAGGGTGATGATGCTGAAGAGCAAGACGAACGCAGGGATGGTCACCCAGGCCAGTTCAGGCCGCCGAATCCGGCGCAGGATGATGTAGTTGATCGGTCCGATGACGAGCGTGTAGATCAGCAGAAAGATGATGAGCTGCCAGATTGAGGGCAGCTCAAGGCCGGGGATGGCGGAAACGGCTGACCCGGTGGCGAAGCCGTCCTGCAATCCGCTGCCCCAGGGCGGCGCTGCGGGCACAGATGCAGCAATCGCATCCCAAACAGCGGTCGCGCCTGCCCAGCTGCGCAGCGGGTTCAGCTTGGGGTCCAGCGCCAAGAAGTAGACCGCGCCACGGCCAAGCGGCCGCCGGGCGAACAGGACGGTGCCTGACTCCGAGATGAGCGCCTCACCGCTGCCCATCTCGCTGGTCGTTACGACATAGGGCCCATCGCTGGCGAGGTCGGACCCGGCGAACTCTGCCAGGGCGGGTAGTTCTGTTACGGTTTCGCTGCCTGTCACAGTGACCGGCAGGAGCGCTGCCACGCCGGCTGCCGTCGTTGCGCCGCCCGGCCCGCCCGTAACGACCAACTGTCCGCCATTCTCTATCCAGGCTGACAAGGCCTCCCGCTGTTCGCGGCTGAGTCGGCTGGTGTCCGTGTCGTCGAGGATCAGCACATCGAGTGCCTGCCAGCCGGGAGCAATGTCGGGCAGATCGTCGAGCGTCAGGAAGGCCACGGCCGCGTCATCCCGCCCGCCCGGAACGGTGCTCAGGAAAGCCAGGGCGCCTGGCTCCGGACTGACCACACCGTACAGCAAATCGTTACTGGCGATCCGGCTTAGCTGGTTGGGGACAGTTTCGGCCACCAGTTGATCCCCCACCAGCAGCCGAACGACCACATCTGCGCCGAACTCCGGCAAATAGATGTAGAGGGGTACACGCTTGGTGGATTGGGTCGGGAGCGAAACGGGCGCGGTGTACACCACCGAGCTCCCAAAGGACGGGTCGCCAACGACGACCGCAATGGTGGCTTCAAGCGGCGCGCCCTGATTGCTGACATCGACCCATACCGGGACGGACGCGCGCTGCTTGTAGATGGCGTCGAACCCGACGCCAGCCTCCAGGGAAACGCCGTCGCCATTCTGGGCGGCTGCTGGCGAGGCTTGCACGAAGCAGAGCACCAGCAGCGCGACCAGCGTCAGAAGCGTGGCGTGTTTTCGACTGGTCATGGGCTAGATGATTTCGATGCTGTAACCGTTGATTGGCAGGTCGGGCCGGTTCGTTTCCAGCCAGCCCACCGACTTCTCCAGCAGGCCATGCAGATAGCGCCCGTCGTTGCCGATGGTGGCCAGGCCGATGACGGCCGTATGCCAGACGTCCTGATGATCGATTTCGGCCACAGAGACGTTATACTCATGCCGCATGCGCGTAAGAATCGACTTGAGAATACGTCGTTTGTCCTTCAAGGAGTGGGCGGCGGGCAGATCTAGCGTGATGACACAGGTGACGACAACCATGATTGTTATTGTGCCCTAATGAGGTGGTGTTGCAAACAGCCCGTTTGCCCCTTTCTAATGCAATTCGCGTCTGGCGCTAAGGCATTGCAAATGTTCATCGTATAGGATAATGCTGGTTAGCCCGGTCTGTGCAGCGGCCTTATGCCGTTCGGCAGCAGAGTGGGCAGGAAGGAAACAATGGAAGAGAAAGAAATCATCGAAACCAAACCGGCCGGCTCGAAGTCACGTGCAACGTTGAACGTCGTCCTCATTATCTTTTTTGTAGCCTTGACGGCCGTCGCGGTGGGGGTGGCTACCCTGACGTTCCGGGCGGCCGAAGTAGCAGAGACCACCGCCGGCGCCATTGAACCGATTGGCGACCGCATGCGCAGTCTGTTTGTCGGCGCGACGCCGGTTATCCTCCCCAATCCGTCGACCATCGTGCGCGAGATTAACGATCTGGCCCGGCTCGAGACGGCTTCGTATGAGCTGGAGAAGGTCATTACGGCCGACTCCGGGCAGGATGGCTTGCTGGAGTTCTTTGTCGGTGAGTCGATGGTCTTTGTGGCCAACGGTAAGGTGTTTGCCGGCGTCGATCTGTCAACGATGACACCAGAGGACCTGGTCGTGGTCGATCCGGATACCGTCATGGTGCGTTTACCGGCGGCTACAATCTTTGATGACATTCCCGTGCTGGACAATAACAAGTCGTACGTGGCAGATCGGGACACCGGCTTGCTGACTCAGGCCGATGAGGAGCTGGAAACGCGCGTTCGCCAGTCGGCTGAGCAGGCGATTCGCGAGGCCGCCCAGGGCAGCGACATCCTCGACCGCGCCAACTTCAACGCTCAGGAGTATATGTCCGGCTTCCTTGAGGGGCTGGGCTTCACCGAAATCATCTTCACCAGAGACGTCCCGCCGCAGGCACAGCCGTACGAGCAGCCGCTGGAGAAGGGGCAATTCCTGCTGCCGACCGCCACGCCGTCACCATCCGGTTAAGGGCGCGACACCAACTGAAACAAATGACAAGGGCCATGAGCGTTGATTCTCATGGCCCTTTTTTGTAAGCGATCCCTGGTCGTCGCTAGCCTGCGTAGCTCCAGCCCATCTTGGGCAGGGTCAGCGTGTCGGTCACTTCACCCTCTTTCATGACGCCTGCATTGATGACCTCGCCTACCAGCAGGTCGTGGTCCCCGCCGATGTCGATGAGGTTGACCATCTTGCACTCCAGATAGGCCGCCGCGCCTTCGAGGATTGGCGCGCCGGTCTCCGGACCGTCGGTGTAGCTGGCGTTGGCCATCTTCTCCGGCCGCTTGGCCCGGCCGCCGGTGAACGGCATAATCGCTTCCTTGTCTTCTTCGTTGAAGATGTTGATGGCGAACACCTTGCCGTTGGCAATGACATCGTGGGTGTAGGCGTTCTTGGCCAGGCCAATCGTGACGAGGCGGGGCGAAAAGGATGCCTGCGTCACCCAGTTGGCGACCATGGCGTTAACGTCGTCGCCGTTGCGCGACGTGATAGAGTAGAATCCGTATGGCATACGCTGCAGAGCAGCCTTGATTGGATCGTCTGACATGTGACCTCCAGTTGTCTTGGTTGGAATGTTGGGGATCGGCAGGGAAAAGCCCTGCGAAACACATTCGGTAAGCGCTATCGTCCAAAGATTATAGCAAGGGCGCTGCGCTGTTTCAGCCCCAACGTATGCAATCGCTTATGGTACTCCCATCTCGTATTCCCGGTTTGCGCCTGGCCCTCGTCCTGACGGCCGTCTGGGGCGTTGTGTGGATGTCGCTGGAAGGCGATCTGTTCCGGGTGACTGCTTCGGCCGTCGTCGTCGTCGGGCTGCTGTTGCTGCTGGCGCTGGAGCGGCGGTTTGGCGACCGTTGCCTGTCGCTGGGTCGGTGGCTGGCGCTGGCGGTCGTGGCCGGGATGCTGTGGGGCGCGGGCAGCGTACTGATGACGCTGTTTCTGATGGCCCTCAAGACCGGCATCCACGCCCACGGGCCGGAGTTCACGGCCAGCGAGATAACGTTAGTGTGGGGCCGGCTGCTGTTGTGGACGGTGGTCGGCGGGCTGGTCGGTGGAGCGCTGGGTATGTTGGCGGCGGCGTTCGCCCGCGACTGACGCCGCCAGCAGCCCGCAGCGAGACGCTAGTTGCCCAAAGGGCGGAGCGTCAGCAATGTATGTTCACCGCTCTCAACCGTTGCCCGGTCCCAGCGGGTCGGATGGTAGTCCAGATTGCGCCAAACATCGATCAGATCATCGTAGTGGGGTGACATCGGATGGCCGCTCTGGCCCACGCTGTGGATGGCCAGCGAATTCTCCAGATTGCTCATATCGACAATCTGTCGCGCCGCCGGGATGCAGGTGACCCCGAAACCTCGATTCACATCCCAGCATGTCTTTTGGGGGACCGATTCACTGCCGGAGACGGCATACGGGCCGCGATTGAACAGATTCTCGATGACACCGATACCGGACTGTCCCAGCGTATCGTTGATAAATGTGATCTGGTGCAGATCACCCCAACGCCACTCGTCAAACGAATCGCCGAGATCGGCCGCCGCCGCTGCATACGCATTTTCCAGGCTTCGCAGCAAGATTGCATCCCGGTCTTCGACCAGATCGGCTGTGCGTTTGTCGTCCCACCACGCATCATCCGGTTCCTGCAGAAGGAAGTACATCGAGTCTGAGATGGCGTGGGCGCCACTCGGAAACTGATCGGGAAGCAGCTGGTCGTTGTAGGTGGCGTCCAGCAGTTCAGCCCAGAACTGGTTGAAGTATGCCGCCTCCGGACTGTCCATGTGCATCTGTCCGCCCCAGCCGGTTAGCCGGTCTCGTGCAGCCGACACAGCCGGGGCGCTGATGCTCAGACCCTGCAAGTAGGGAGTGATCTCTAGAGCGGAGAGACTCTGGTTATCCGTCTGGATAGCGATTACATCTTCGACCGTCATTGGCCCGGGCGCATTCTGGATCATGTTGACGATACGTTGGGCGCGCTGACCGCGATCCTGGAAGGTGGCAATATGGAACGGATAATCGTCGGCCCGGACTTGCGGATTGTTGGCGGTGACGATGAAGCCCTGTTCCGGGTTGAACACGTGGGGTGCTTCCTCGAACGGGATGAAGCCGGTCCAGATGAAGTCGTCGTTCCAGCCGGGGACGGGCACGGTCCCGTCACCCCCTGCCCGAACGGGTACCTTGCCAGGCATGTAGTAGCCGATGTTGCCTTCAATGTCGGCATAGAGCAGGTTCTGCTTGCCTGCCTCAAAAAAGCGCAGCGCTTCAGTAAACTGTTCCCAGTTCTCAGCGCGGACAATCTTTTCCACGGCCTGGAACGTTTGCACGGGCTCCAGAGCCGTCCAGGCGAACGACAGGGCGTATGGTTCGGTACCGTCGTCGGTGGCGCCGAAGCGAGAGGCGTTGACCATCGAGTCAGAGGCGATTACGCCGTTGCGCGTTGAGCGCACGGTAAAGACGACCGGCTCATCCCGCCCTTGCACATTGATCTCTTCGCGCCGCAGCTCCATGTCCACCCATTCGCCGTTGACCTCGTATTGATCAGGGTTGTCCGGATTGATGCGTTCGATGAACACATCTTCGGCATCGAAGGCGGCGTTGGTCAGACCCCAGGCAATGTGATCGTTGTGGCCGATGAGCACACCGGCGACACCGGGCAGGGAGAAGCCGCGGAAGTTGTACGGGCAGGCATCGGACTTGACACGGCAATGCAGACCCATCTCATACCAGAGAGACGGCATCCGCACGCCCATGTGCGGGTCGTTGGCCAGGATCGGCAGGCCGGTTGCTGTCAGGTCGCCGGACAGGGCAAAGCTGTTGGAGCCGCTGCCGTAAGGGGATGTGATCTCCGCCAGCAGGGGCGGCAGGCCGTCGCCGGTAACGGCCGCGCTGAATTGGGCCAGGTAGGCCAGCTCCGCCTCGTTAAAGGCGGCCAGCGGTGTGGTGTCGCCGCCGGTCAGGAAGTCCAGTTCGCTGCTGTCGATGATGACGGGCCGGTCGTCCCGGTAGGGCGGTTCAATGTCCGCGAAGGCGTCGACACCCAGTGAGGCGATCATGTTGGCTGTGTTCACGTCCCGGTTCGGCCGTCCGCCCTGGTCGAAGATCATCATGTAGGCCCAGATCATCGAGTCGATCGGCGTCCACGGTTCAATCGTGATCTCAGTGCCCTGTGCGCCGAGCAGCGCAAACTCCAGACCAAGCTGGCCGGGTGATCGGTCCTGGATATAGGCGTTGACGCCGACTGTGTAGGCGTCGAGTGCTTTCTTCGTGGCAGGCTCCAGCGCATTGTAGGCCGCGACAGTTGAGTCGTAGAAGCCGAAGTGGCGTAGATAGCGATCCGTCTCCAGAGTGGCCTCGCCGAAGATCTCAGACAGACGGCCTGCCCCGGTCCGGCGCTGAAACTCCATCTGCCAGAAACGTTCCTGGGCGTGGGTGTAGCCCTGGGCGAAGAATAGGTCTTCGGTTGTATCGGCGTAAATGTGGGGGATGCCAAACTCATCGCGCAAGATTTCGACCGGAGCCCCCAGTCCGGCCACGTCGAGCGTGCCTTCGGTTATGGGCAGGGCCTGGCGGGAGAACCAGAGCCAGGTTGCGAAGAGTAAGAGTGCGATCAGGGCAATGATGCCCAGGATAATGCCGGCTGCTTTGACGCCTCGTGACATGGGTGCGACCTCATGGGAGTTGAATGGGTAAGTGATTGATGCAAACTATACCGACAGGAGCGGCATTCGTCGAAAGGGCCGTTTGCCGACACCTAGCAAATGCGCGGCAGCATTTCCCCGGCCAACATATCGACGACGCGGGTGCTGCCGATGGAGGTCTTGAGCAAGACCCGTCGTTGGGGCGTGGCTTGCACCCGGCCGATGACGACCGATTCTTCGCCATACCGCGTGGCCCGCATGACGGCCAGAACCTGATCAACGTCTTCGGCGGCTACGATGGCCAGCAAACGCCCCTCGTTGGCGATGTACAGTGGGTCAAATCCCAGCATCTCGCTGGCGGCCGTCACTGCCGCCCGGACCGGAATGGCGTCTTCCTCAAGCACGATGGCCACGTCCGACTGCTGGGCGATTTCGTTCAGGGTCGTGGCTACCCCACCGCGCGTCGGGTCGCGCAGGACGTGGATGTGGTCGCTCGCGGCGAGCATCGTCGCTACCAGATGGTTGAGTGGCGCGACGTCGCTTTCTACGGCGGCCTCGAAGCCCAGTTCCCCGCGCGCAGCCAGTACGGCGATGCCATGATCGCCTATCGGTCCGGAGACGATTACCCGGTCGCCCGGCTGGGCCTGGTCGCCGGCAATGAGGCCATCGTGGATCAGTTCGCCGACGCCGGCTGTGTTGATGTACAGGCCGTCCCCTTTGCCTCGCTCGACGACCTTGGTGTCCCCGGCGATGATGCGCACATTGGCCTCTGCGGCGGCCGCCTGCATCGAAGCGACGACGCGGCTGAGCAGAGCCATATCCAGCCCCTCCTCCAGAATGAAACCGGCTGTCAGATAGAGGGGTTTGGCGCCCATCATCGACAGATCGTTGACCGTGCCGCAGACCGCCAGACGGCCGATGTCCCCGCCGGGGAAGAAGAGAGGCCAGACGACATGGGAGTCGGTGGAAATGGCCAGCCTGGCTGCGCCGAAGACGTCGACCACGCCGGCGTCGTTGCCCGCTGCCAGCGTCGGATTGTCGAACGATTGGCGAAACAGATGGGTCGATCAAATCGTGGCTCATCTTGCCGCCGCTGCCGTGGCCGAGCACGATCTTCTCGTTGTGCTTCAGCGGCACCGGGCAGACCGCGCCCTGCATGGTGACTGGTTCGTCGAGGGAGGGTGTGTTGGTGGTCATGGCTGTCCCGGAGAAACGTTAAGCTGCGCCCGCTTCAATCGCCTCGATCGTCAGATCGTCGAGATGGCGGCCGTAACGGTAGTAGGCGGCGCAGGCGCCTTCGGAGGAGACCATCGTCGCCCCCAGCGGCGTCTGCGGCGTGCAAAGGGTGCCGAACGCCTCGCAGTCGTTGGGCTTCTTCAAGCCCTGGAGGATCAACCCGGCGATGCACAGCGGCGACTCTTCGGGCTGGATCAGGCTGACATCGAACCGTCGTTCGGCGTCGAAGTCGGCGAACTCCGGGCGGAGGCCCCAGCCGCTGCTCGGAATGCTCCCGATGCCCCGCCACTGCCGGTCACGAATCTCGAATACCTGATCAATGACGGCCTGTGCCGGCACGTTGCCAGCTTCCGTAACGGCCCGCTGATACGCATTTTCGACCTCTGCCCGACCTGCCTCCAACTGCCGGACGGTCGCCAGAATGCCCTGGGCCACATCCAGCGGTTCGAAGCCGGTGACGACGATGGGCACGTTGTACTGCTGGGCGATTGGAGCGTACTCCCAGTAGCCCATGATGGCGTTCACGTGACCCGCCGCCAGAAAGCCCTGCACCCGGTTGTCGGGCGAGCCGAGAATGGCGTGCATGGCAGGGGGGACGCAGACGTGGGAAACGAGGACGCTGAAGTTGGTCAGGCCGAGAGCCCTGGCCTGGACGACAGCCATCGCGTTGGCCGGAGCGGTGGTCTCGAAGCCGATGGCGAAGAAGACGACCTCCTTGTCGGGATTGGCCTGGGCGATCTTGACCGCGTCGAGCGGCGAGTAGACGACGCGAACATCGGCCCCGGCAGCGCGGACGGCAAACATATCCCGCCCGCTGCCGGGCACACGCAGCATGTCGCCGTAGGAGGTGAAGATGACGTTTGGCCGGGCGGCGATGTCGAGAGCTTTGTCGATCAGCTCCAGCGGCGTGACGCACACCGGGCAGCCGGGCCCGTGGACCAGCTCGATCTCATCTGGAAGTAGCTGGTCGATGCCGTGGCGGACAATAGCATGGGTCTGACCGCCGCAAATCTCCATGATGACCCACGGCTGCGTGACCGTGCGGCGAATCTCGCGCAGTGTCTTCTGCACCAGCTCGGCATCGCGGTATTCGGTAACGTACTTCATCAACGGCCTCCGTTAGTCGCCTGGAGCGGCCGTTTCCGGGCCGATCTCTTCTTCCAGGTCGATAATCTCCCGCAGCATGTCCAACGTCTCCTGCGCCTCTTCCTCGCTCAGCAGACTGATGGCAAAGCCGACATGGATGACGGTGTAGTCGCCGACATTCGCCTCTGGCACGTAGGCCAGGCACGCCTCGCGCACGGTGCCGCCGAAGTCGATGCGGCCCATTGGCAGGCCATCTGTTTCATATCGCTCGATAATTTTGCCGGGTACGCCAAGGCACATGATGCACTCTCCTCTCAGAAACTGGTCGCACCCTCTGGTGCGTAATGAGCGGCGATGGCCGCCTGACCGAGCGCCAGACCCCCGTCGTTAGCCGGTACGACCCGGTGGGCCAGCGTTTCAAATCCGTCTTGTTCCAGCGATCCTGCAGTCCGGATGAGCAGGGTTCTATTTTGCCACACGCCGCCGCTGAGCACCACTTTGCTCAGGCGGTGGCTGTCTCGTGCCTGCCGGACGGCCGCCTGGGCCAACGCGGCAACCATTCCATGAAAGCGGGCCGCCATGTGCGCCGGCGGCACGCCCGCCCGCCACTCCGCAGCGGCGGCGGCAAAGGCAGGACGCGGGTCGAGCAAGCCATCGGCCAGCGTGAAGGGATAGGCAGCGTGCTCGCCCGGATCGACGAGCGCCTCCAGCTCGATAGCCGCCTGAGCTTCGTAGTTGACTGTCTGGCGAATGCCGATCAGCGCGGCGAAGGCGTCGAACAGGCGGCCCATGCTGGATGTGGGGGGCGCGTTGAGTCCGGTCGTGAGCAGCTGGCGGACGGCCGCCAGTCCATGTTCCGTTTGTTCATTCGCATAGCGAACAGGCGGGAGGTCCTCATCCCAGGCGATGCCCGCTGCGTCGAGCCAGGCCAGCGCCATCCGCCACGGTTCGCGCACCGCCCGATCACCGCCGGGCAGGGGCACATACGGCAGGTGGGCGACCCGCTCGTAGCCCGCATAGGTGGCAATGAGCAGTTCGCCACCCCAGATCGCGCCGTCATCTCCGTAGCCGGTGCCATCGAAGGCCAGCCCGATGACCGGCTCCGACCCATCCAGCCCATGCTCGGCCATGCCCGCGGCAACATGAGCGTGGTGATGCTGCACCCCGACGGCGGGCAGCCCCTCTCGCTCGGCTCGCTCCAGCGCGTAACGGGTGGCCATGTAGTCGGGATGCAGGTCGTAGGCCAGCAGTTCCGGCTGGATGCGGAACAGCTTCTCCATGTGGACGACGCTCTGCTCGAACGATTGCAGCGTCTCAAAGTTGGCCATGTCGCCGATGTGCTGGCTGAGAAACGCATAATCATCTCGAACGAGACAGAAAGTGTTCTTCAACTCGGCGCCGGTCGCCAGCAGAGGGGGTGACCGCCAGGGCAGCCGCACGGGGAATGGCGCATACCCGCGCGAACGGCGGATGGGCATCAGTGCCGGTTCGCCGTCCATCTCCACGCTGCGCATAACGGAGTCGTCGCAGCGGGTATGGATCTCCCGGTTGTGGAGCAGCATCACGTCTGCCAGCGCTGCCAACCCGGAAACAGCTTGCGCATTGGTGTAGGCGATCGGCTCCTCGCTGAGGTTGCCGCTGGTCATTACCAATGCCTGCGGAAAGTCGGGCGAGGCTTCGAGCAGCAGGTGATGCAGTGGAGTATACGGCAGCATCACGCCCAGATCGTTTTGCCCCGGCGCCACGGCTGCCGCTATCGGGCTGTCGAGGCGCCGCCGCAAGAGCACGATTGGCCGTGCCCCGTCCAGCAGCAGCGCCGCTTCCGCCTCGTTGGCATAACAATGCTGCCTGACGGCCGCCAGATCAGGCAGCATGATGGCGAACGGTTTGTCCACGCGCAGCTTGCGGCGGCGTAGTTCGGCCACCGCCTCGGCGTTGGTCGCATCGCACGCCAGATGAAAGCCGCCCAGCCCCTTGACAGCAACAATAGAGCCGAGCGCCAGCCGCTCGCGCACGGCGTCGATCGCTTCCGGCCCGGCGGCAATTTCGCCTTGCTGGTCGACCAGCCAGACGTGGGGGCCGCAGAGCGGGCAGGCGACCGGCTGGGCGTGGAAGCGCCGGTCGAGTGGGTCATGGTATTCGGCCGCGCAGTCGGAGCACATCGGAAAGATTGCCATCGTGGTCAGCGGCCGATCATAAGGGATATCTTTGATGATGGTGTAGCGAGGGCCGCAGTTGGTGCAGTTGATGAATGGGTACTGATAGCGCCGGTCGGTCGGGTCGGCCATCTCGCGCAGGCAATCCTCGCAAACGGTCATGTCCGGCGAAATCGGTTGGAACGCTCCCGGCTCCGCCTGCGAAGCGAGAATCTCGAACGTGGTGAATCCGTTTGCCGAACTTGTCCTGCTCTCGAACGCATCGATGCGGGCCAGCGGCGGAAGCTCGGCTTGCAGGGCGTGCTCAAAGGCCGTCAACTGCTCAGCGGAGCCATCGACTTCGATGTCGACGCCGGAGGATGTGTTGCGAACCCAGCCGCTCAGGCCATACCGTTGGGCCAGACCGTAGACGAACGGCCGAAAGCCAACGCCCTGGACCACGCCCGAGATGTGGACGGTGAGACCGTGCTTGTCCGCAACTGTTTGGCTCATGTCCGGACTTGCGCGGCCACCCACTCCAGCCAGGCATCGACCCCTTCGCCGGTGCGGCACGAGAGCGGGAACGTTTCCAGACCCGGATTAAGGGCCGCAACGCCGCGCCGGAAGTAGTCCATGTCAAAATCGATGTAGGGCAACAGGTCGATCTTGTTGACGACCAGGGCATCGACGCCTCGGTACGTCCCGGGATATTTGTACGGCTTGTCTGCCCCTTCGGGCACGCTGGCGACGAGGACGCTCTTGTGCGTGCCCAGCTTGAAGTTGGCCGGGCAAATCAGGTTGCCCACGTTCTCCACAATGAGGAGATCTGTCTCGTTCAGGTCGAGTTGGGCCAGCGCCTGCTGCAGCATGACGGCGTCCAGATGGCAGTCGCCACCGGTGTTGATCTGCACGGCTGTGGCGCCTGCGGCGGCTGCCCGGTCGGCGTCGATGCTGGTGGCGATGTCGCCGTCGATGACGGCGATCCGGAAGCGGAGGCTCAGACCGTGGACTGTTTGCTCCACCAGGCTGGTTTTGCCTGCGCCGGGAGAGGCCAGGAAGTTGAGGGAAAAGACACCTGCCTGATCCAGCGCGGTCCGGTTGACGGCCGCCAGTTGTTCGTTGGCGTCCATAATGCGCTCGACGACGGGCACTCTTGTTGTTGTCATGGTGGGGGTACCTCATTGCCGGCCATCTCGTTCGCATGGACGACATCAATTGCTTCCAGCGAGAACTCCTCGCCGGCAATAATACGCACGTCTTCACTGTCGCAGGCCGGGCAAGTGAGCTGGTCGTTGGGACTGTAGCGATGGCCACACGCCTGACAGGCCATTTCGCCGGGGATGCGCCGGAAGTGGAGCGTCGCTCCGTAGGCGACCGTCCCTTCGCTGATGAAGTCCCAATAGAACTGCACCGAATCATCAACTACCGAAGACAGGTCACCGATGACCAGATAGAGATCCGTCACGCGGGCGGCATCCGCCTCTTTGGCGTAGCGCAAGGTGATCTCAAGAATGCTTTCAGTGATAGACAGCTCGTGCATGTGATTCAGCTCAAGACGCCCTGAAGATAGGTGGGACGACCCGGATTAGTCATCCCACCTATTATAGGCAGTTTATGGAAATCGTCAGCGTCAGACGGGTGTTGAGGCCGCCGCCAGCAGGATACGGGTCGAGTAGAGTCGCTCCATGGTCGTGCGGGCGATCGCGCGCATGAGGCCGTAGGCGAGTTCGCTGTCCTCACCCGCCAGTTCGCGCAGCTCCGCGCCGTCCATGGCCAGCAGTTCGCTGGGCATGGTGGCCAACGCGGTGGCGGTCAGCTTGTGCGGTTCAATCACGGCCGAAATGCCCACCACCTCGCCGGGGTTGATGGAGCCGACCATGAAATCCTTCTTGAGATGGGGCAGGTTTTCGTCCATGATCATGTAGTGGAGGTCCATACTGCCGGAGAGCAGCAAGTACAGTGCCTCCGCCGTGTCGCCAATTTCGAACAGCGCTTCCCCTTTATCCAGTGACTTCATCTCTGCGATCATGGCGACTTCGCGCAGCTGATCAGGCGTCATGAAGTTGAAGAACGGGAAGCGGCGCAGTAGTTCAGTGGATACCATAGCTCAACTCCTCTTGCGACTGTGCGTCGGATAGGGACAAAAGGGACAGCACCGTGTGGACGGCATGGGGAATGGCCGCGGCCACAGCGGGCGTCAACTCATCAGAAAAGTCGTACACGCGCTCTGCCTCGATTCCCACGACGGTGATGTCGTCGGGCAGTGTCGCTCCCATAGCGCGCCCCACTTCAATGGCGGTTTGCAGCGACGTGTCGTGGACGGCCGTCGTGTGTCCGGCCGAGAGGTCCGGCAGATCGCGCAGCGGCAGGCAGTATACCGCGCCCGGCTGTCCGCTGGTCGTCTGGATGGCGTCGATGATGATCACTCGCTCGTAGTCGATCAGCCGTTCCATCAAGCTCAGACCGCCAAGCGCGAGACATTCAACCTCTACATCGGGCAGCAGATGGCTGACCGACTTGGCCACTTCCCAGCCGATGCCGTCATCACCGAGGATGGGATTTCCCAGGCCAATGACCAGCGTGCCGGGGAACCGGGTTTCCCCGCCGCCTCCTGCGCTGGTATAGCTCCATGTTTGGCTGCGGTCCATCACAACTCCCTCAGCAGTATTGGCGCAGTACATCAACCGTTTCTCCGCCCGCGTCGGTGATCTTCACCTCCAGTGGCATCTGTCCCGGCAGCGAATGGGTGGCGCACCCAAAGCACGGGTCGTAGGCGCGGAACGCCATTTCGACCATGTTCAACAGCCCCTCGTTAACGACCACCCCTTGATGGATGAGGTTTTGGGCGGCTTTCTTGATCGACATACTGATCGGCGCGTAGTTGTTGGTCGTGCCCACGACGAGGTTAACCTTCGTCAGCAGACCACGTTCGTCCGTCCAGTAATGGTGGGTCAGTGTGCCGCGTGGCGCCTCCACAATGCCGACGCCCTCGGTCGGGGTCTTGGTCGGCACGGTGTGGATGTCGGTGGAAGTAATCTCCGGATCGGTTGCCAACTCCACCATCCGCTCGGCCGCGTAGAGCAGCTCGATCAGCCGCGCCCAGTGGGTGGCCAGGCGCTGGTGGACTGGCTTGCCGCCCAACGTGTCGAAGAAGATCTCGTACTGCTCCTGCGCAAGGGGTGTGGCCATGCCGTCGGCCGCGTTCAACCGTGACAGCGGCGTGGCCGCATAGACGCCGGACTCCTCGCCATCGACAAACCCCTTCCAGCCCACGTTCTTGAGATATGGGAACTTGAGGTAGGTCCACGGCTCGACATGTTCGGCGATCCAGTCCCGGTACTCTTCCGGCGCGTACTTGCCCAACCGCTTGCCGTTCGGGTCCACGACGCTGATCTTGCCATCGTAGAAGTTGACCTTGTTGTTGTCGTCGACCATCCCGATGTAGTGGGTGCGGTGGGTGTAGATGTCGCCCAGAATCAGGTCTTTGTAGTAGTCGTTGCCCAGCACCATATCGTTGAAGAGCTTCAGGCTGAACTGGGCGAATCCGATTCCCCAGCGGCCCATCTCTTCAATCTTCACGCGCTCTTCTTCGATCAGACCTTTGGTGACACCACCGGGAATGGAGGTGCAGGGGTGGACCTTGCGGCCGCCCAGCATCTCGACCACGGTATGGCCGTACTTGCGGGCCTGGATCACCTGGCCGCCAACTTCCAGCCCCACCTTGTGGATGACGCCGAGGATGTTGCGCTCGGCCACCGGCGCGTCCGGCCCCATGACGAAGTCCGGGCCGCCCAGAGCGTAGAAGTGGGTGGTGTGGTCGGTGAAGTAGAAGCCCATGTAGAGCAGTTCGCGCAGCTTCTTGGCGGCCGAGGGCGGGTCCACGCCATAGACCGCGTCGCCTGCCTTGGCGGCGGCCATGTGATGGGCCTCCGGGCAGACGCCGCAAATGCGGTTGGTAAGCAGCGGCATCTCCTCGACCGGACGGCCGACGCAGAAGCGCTCAAAGCCGCGCAGCTCCGGAATCTGGAAGTAGGTGTTGGCGACGTCGCCCGCCTCATCCAGAAAGATCTCGATTTTGCCGTGGCCTTCCAGCCGGGTGATCGGGTCAATTGTGATTCGTTCCATAATGCTCGTTCCTCCCTAGCCGATGCGGGCCTTGCCGTTGCTCTGTCCGTTGCCAACGGGCCATGCCGGTTGCGCCGCCCGCAGCAATGAGTGGGCCAGGCTGAACCGGTAGAATGACCCTGCCGGGTCGGGAATGCCGTCCAGAATGCGCTCAATCTCCACCGGGTCGTTGCTGTCGATGACCGAGGCAACGGCCGTCATTAGTCGGGCGCCATAGTCGATCACCCCTTCTGCCGGCCCATAACAGCCGATACAGGCCGCGTTCACGTTCGGGCAGAGCGAGCCGCAGCCGCTGCGTGTAGCCGGGCCATTGCACAGAATGCCCTGCTCCAGCAGGCACAGTTTCGGGTCGACGTACTCGACTTCGTGGATGCGCCGGAACTCGGTGATCGTCTTGACGTTTCGCTCGCGGGGGCATTCGTCACAGACGGTTGAGTCGCCGGCTCCGATGACGCTGCCTTTGGGCGGCAGCTCGGCTTCGCCATTGAGCACCTTGATTACAAGGCCGATGACGGCCGCAATCTGGTGCGACTCCGGCGGGCAGCCAGGCATGAAATAATCGACATCGACGACCTGCTCCAGCGTCCGCAGCACCGGCGAGAAGATGGGCAGCGACAGATTGCCTTCCGGCATGGGGAAGTCATAGATGGGTCGCATATGGTCGGGGTTGTCTGAGGAGACGCTGTCGTAGGCGGCGGCAAAGACATCCTCGGTCGTGGATAGATTCGCCAGGCCGGGTATACAACCCTCTGTGGCGCATGAGCCGAACGCCACCAGGATCTGCGACTTACGACGCAGCAGATGGGCCAGGTGTTCGTTCTCGTCGTTGCGAATGCCGCCGTTGAAAAGTGTCAGCAAGATGGAGCCATCCTCCATCGCTTCCACATCCTTGTACTTCGCATCCATGGCGATGGGCCAGAAGGCGACGTCGAAGGTCGCGTCAAAGTCCAGGATCAACTCGCCGATGTTGAGTACGGCGATCTCGCAGCCGCCACAGGAAGCGGCCCAGTACATTGCAAACTTCGGTTTGCCGTTATCACTCACGCTGCCACCTCCTCGGCGGGTGCGGCTACGGCAGTGTGGCCGTTGACCGTTGCCATGCGCATGGGCCAGGCCAGAGGGCCAAACGCCCGCACTTCTTCCACGAACTTTGTAATCTCTTCGGCCAGGTAGACGCCTTCGGCCGCGCTGGCCCAGACCAGCTTGATCCGTTCCGGCTCGATGCCCATCTGGCCGACGGTGCGGCGCAGCAGAAGATAGCGCCGCAAGGTCTTGTAGTTCTGTTCCACGTAATGACATTCACCGGGATGGCAGCCAGTGATCAGGACACCATCCGCGCCGTCAGCTAACGACTTCAGAATAAAGGTTGGATCCAGCCGGCCCGAACACATCAGACGGATGAGTCGCACATTCGGAGGATATTTGGTCCGTGATGTGCCGGCCAGGTCGGCTGCGCGATAGCTGCACCAGTTGCACGTGAAGCCGATGATGACCGGTTCGAATTGTTTGCTCATCGTGGTCCTCCTAGACGGCCACTGCCTCGGCCATCTCCAGGAGAGTGCCGGACTGGTGATACATGAGCAGCCCTTCGATTTGGGCGAAGATTTGCTCGTTGCTGAAGCCTGTGCCGCTGATGGCCCCGGCGGGGCAGGCGGCCACACAGGTGCCGCAACCCTGGCAGAGCGCATGGTTGATTTCCGAAACCATCAAATCTTCGTGGAAGAGGATGGCATTGAACGGGCAGAGGTTGTTGCAGATGCGGCAGCCGGAGCATTGGGTGGCGTCCACCGTCGCCCGGACCGGTTCCAGCTCGATCTCGCCCTTGTCGATGCGGCTGAGCACGCGAGCGGCCGCCGCCGCGCCCTGGGCCACGCTGGACGGGATGTCCTTTGGACCCTGTACTGCGCCGGCGATGTAGATCCCTTCGGTCATGGTGGCCACAGGGTCGAGCTTGGGATGCTTCTCCGTGAACCAGCCGTTGGCGCTGCAGGAGATACCGAACTTGTGGGCTACTTCCTTGGCGTCCTTGCGCGGCTCCAGTCCGGTGGCCAGGATGACCATATCGACCGGGACGCGGCGCTGCTTGCCCACCAGCGTATCTTCCGCCTGGACGATCAGCTTGCCTTCTTCACCGGGCAGCCGGGCGGCGTCGGTCACTTCGGCGGCGCGGCCACGGATGAAGAGCGTGCCCTCTTCCAGCACACGCTGGTAGAACTCGTCGTAATCCTTATAAGCCGTGCGCATATCGATATAGAAGTTGTAGACCTGCGCCCCGGTCCGTTCCTTCACAAGATGGGCGAACTTCAGGCTGGACATGCAGCAGATAACCGAACAGTAATTGTTGTAGTTGCGGTCGCGGCTGCCCACGCAGTGGAGGATGGCCACTGACTGCGGTTCTGTCACGCCGTCGCGCAGCACGATATGGCCGTTGGTGGGACCGGCGGCGTTACAGAGGCGCTCGAACTCAAGGCTGGTGAACACATTGGCCAGCCGCCCATAGCCGTACTGCGGAATGCGCCGGGCGTCGAACATATCGTACCCGGTTGCCAGGATGATGTTGCCGACCGAGACGGTCATGAACTCTTCTACCTGGTCGAACTTGATAGCGTCGGTCGGGCAGAGCTTTTCGCAGGCGCGGCACTTGCCGTTCTGGAAGTAGGTGCAGCTCTCCGTGTCGATGACTGGGTATTTGGGCACCGCCTGGTCAAAGGGCGTGTAGACCGCGTTGCGATAGCCGAGTCCGGCCTCGAACTCCTCATCGATCACTTTCTTGGGACACTTCTCCCAACAGATGCCGCAGCCGGTGCACAGGTCGGTGTCGACATAGCGTGGCTTCTGGCGAATCGTAACCGTGAAGTTGCCTACGTATCCATCGACCCGTTCTACTTCGCTCCAGGTCAGGAGTTCAATGTTGGGATGCATACCTGCGGTGACCATCTTTGGCGTCAGGATGCAGGCCGCGCAGTCGAGGGTGGGGAACGTCTTGTCGAATTGGGCCATGTGGCCGCCAATCGATGGCTCGCGCTCCACCAGATAGACTTTCTTGCCCGCGTCGGCCAGCTCGATGGCCGCCTGGATGCCCGCGATGCCGCCACCGACAATGAGGGTGTCGGGATGGATGGGTACGAGCAGCGGCTCCAGCGGTTCGTTTTCGATGACGCGTTCGACGCCGCCGGATACGACTGCTTTGGCCTTCTCCGTTGCCATCACCTTGTCGGTGTGGACCCAGGAGACCTGCTCCCGGATGGAGACAAGCTCGCACAGATATGGGTTGAGGCCAGCCCGGTCGCATGCGCCGCGGAACGTTGCTTCGTGTAGATGGGGCGAACAGGCGGCGACGACGACCCGCGTCAGACCCTGCTCTTCAATGTCCCGCTCGATCATCTCCTGGCCGAGGCTGGAACACATGAACTTGTAATCGCGGGAGACGACCACGCCGTCTTCAGCCATTTCACTGCCAGCCCACACGGCCACGTCTTCAACGTCTACAGTGGCCGAGATGTTGGAGCCGCAATGGCAGACATAAACACCAATACGCTCCTGCGGATGAGCTGAGTGCTTTGATTGGGTCATTTGTCCTCTTCCTCCTCGGCCAGCGATCCGCGTATCTCCGGCATGGTAGGCATTGGTAGGCTGGGATCGTCCTTGGCGCGGCGACGACGAGCAGGCTTCTCGCCCGGCTCCTCTTCCACCACATCGACGCCGATCTTGGCCAGGGCTGCTTTCGAGCTAACGAACTCCCGTCCCAGGCCCAGCTCCGACGGATCGTGCCCCAGCGCCAGCCCGATAAGCTGGGTGAAGTAGAGCACGGGCACGTGGTAGCTGGTGCCGAAATGGTCGTTCATCTCTTTCTGATAGGCGTCCAGGTTAAGCTGGCACATGGGGCAGAGGGTGACCATGACGTCGGCGCGATACTGATCGGCCGAGGCGATGAGCCGCCGGATCATCTCGTAGGCGACCGACGGGCTGATCTGGGTCATGTGTCCGCTGCAGCAGTGGGTCTTCATGGGGAAGTCGATGACCTTCGCGCCGAGCGCCGCCATCATCTCGTCCATCGAGTGCGGGTACTCCGGGGTGCGGAAGCGATGATCCTGGTCCGGTCGGACAACCATGCAGCCGTAGTACGGAGCGACACGCAGGCCCTTGAGCGGTCTGACAACCTTCTCGCTCAGCGACTTCAGGCCCACATCGTTGAACAGGACCTCCAGCAAATGGCGCACTTCCAGCGAGCCCGGTTCATACGACAGACCGCCTGCGGCCAGCGCCGCATTGACTGTTACATCCAGACTCTTGTCGGTGCGCATGTAGCGGTCGGTCTTGGCCAGATTGAGGTAGCAGGCGCTGCAGCCGGCCACCAGCGTATTGGTGCCGTTCACCTGCTCCGAAGCGAGCGCCAGATTTCGGCCGATAAGCGCGTAGGACGCTGTCTGGTGGACCGAGGCGTACTCTGTTGCCCCACAGCAGTTCCAGTCCTTGACCTCTTCCATCTCCATGGCCAGGTCTTCCTGGATGGCGACAACGGAGTCGAGGTAGGGACGGGCGCTCTTGGTCATGGAGCAGCCGGGATAGAAGAGGTACTTATTCATTGTCGGCCTCCAGTTCTTTGGCGCGGGCCAGGATGGACTGGAGCTGGTCCAACTGGTCGATCTTGTGTGGCGTCAGCTCCATGCGCCCCTTTGTCAACATGCCCAGACCCAACTGTGCCATGCCTGCTACCTTGAGCGGGTGGTGGCGCAGATAGTGGCGTGTGGCCAGGCCAAACTCGAAGCTGCGCCCGTAGTTTTCCACGTACTCGACAAACGATTGCGAGAGGCCGGCCGCCGCCGTCTCCTGGTACAGCCCGGACTCGACCGCCATCGCCTTGAGCGTATACATGATGTCGGTGATGTGGATCTCCTGCGGGCAGCGCACCATGCAGTAGTAGCAGGAGACGCAGTACCAGGGCGTATTGCTGGCCAACACCTCCTCGGCCATGTCGGCCCGGATCATGGCGAACAAGTGTCGGGGTGTGTGGTCCATATCAGCCCCGGACGGACACGACCCGCCGCAGGTGCCACACTGAATACACATATCCAGGCGTGAGTGCCCGAACGTTGCTTGCTCAACCTTCTCCAGAAAACTCGCGGGTGGAGAGTTGCTCTGAGCTTGGACAGTGGATGTGGACAACGGTCACCTCCTCTTCGATTAGGCCTCTCAAACAAAAAAGCCCCCATGCGGCAAGCATGAGGGCGGTTCAGTTGGCATGCGGACCCATCCGGCAAGTCGTGTGCTCACACGGGCACAGGTACCTGGGGATAGTCTGGTCTTGGTTGCCGCCAACCGGGAAGCAGTTCTTCACCATGTTAAGAAAAACAGTCGTCGAGCGAGCGTCCCCCGGAGGGGATAGTGGGTATTGGCAGGCACCACAAACCTGGCACCTGAGCCTAGAATAGCACGCCGGTTGGTGCAAGCTTAGTGACATTCGTCATATGGAATACATGACAGGTGTCACAGATTCTGATCCAGCTGGATTCGCAGTCGCGAACAGGGGCGTGGCGAGGCGGGGGAACGGCAGGCGTGCTTACTGAAGCAATCGTCGGAGCACGACGATGGTCACATCGTCGGCGAAGGGGGCGGTGTCGACGAATCGGGTTACAGAGTCGACCAGGGCCTTGAGCAGTTCGTCTGCGCTTTGCCAGACGCTGCCGTCTAGGACCGCCTCCAGGCGTTCCTCATCGTAGAACTCGCCCGTCGGGCTGCGGGCTTCGGTCACTCCGTCAGTAAACAGAACCAGCAAGTCACCGGGGAGCATATCGAACTCGGCTTCTTCCGGGGGCAACCCTTCAAACGCCCCCAGCACGATGCCGCGAGCAGCCAGCGCCTCAGATGTTCCTTCAGCGCCGTGGTACCAGTAGGGTGGGTTATGGCCGCCGTTGGCATAGCAAACCCGACCGCTCTTGGTGTCAAGCGTCATGAAGAACGCGCTAAGAAACAAGGGGGACTGCACATCCTGGCGGATGAAGCGGCTGACCCGCTCCAGGGCGGCCGCCGGAGCGCGGTCGTCCAGCGCCTCAGTGCGCAGGATGGTCCGGCTGACGGCCATGTAGAGCGCGGCGGGCACGCCCTTGCCGGTCACATCTGCAATGGCCACGTGTATTTTTCCCGGCTCCTGTGGGGAAGCGGTGAAATCATACAGGTCGCCGCCCACCTCGCGAGCTGCCTTGTAGTATGCCGCAAACTCCCAGCCGGGAATGACCGGGCATTCAGGCGGCAGCATGCTGAGCTGAATGCGACGGCCGATCTCCAGCTCTTCCTCCATCCGCTGGCGACGACTTTCAACTTCGACGAGACGGCGCAGGCGCAGCGACATGATGGTCATGACGCTGGAGGCGAATTCGGGTGACTGGCGGACGAGTTCGTGGAAGCGTTCCCGATCGATGGGCACGATACAGCAGTCGGTGACCGTCGTGGCAGACGCGCTGCGTGGCTGATCGTCAACCATCGCCATCTCGCCCAGCATGGTGCCTGCTCCCAGGTAGTCGAGTGGTCGATCATTGAAGCTGATGGCCACCTCTCCTTCGAGCAGAACGAACATCTGTGTGCCCGGCTCCCCTTCGCGAATCAGCACAGTCCCGGCGGGCACAATCTGCTTGGCCGGGTCCGAGTCAAAAAGCGCAAGGTCGGTGGCGCTGAGCGAGCTTGTGGTCGGTTGCACGGCCATGATCTCACTCCTTCTGGGGGGTGTTTGTGCGCACGGGGAGGACGTTGCGCTTGATGAGCAGTAGTTCGTTTTGGCCGCCGCTGGTCACCCGGTAGATGAGTTCATCCGTAAACTGGCGCATCATATGGACGCCCAGCCCGCCCGGAGCGCGCTGTTCGAGTGACAGGGTGATGTCGGGTGAAGGGACGCTGGTAGGGTCGAACAGCGGGGCGTTGTCCCGCAGCCGCACGATCAGATTGGGGCCGGACGACTCGACGAGCACGTCCACCTCGCCTTTCTTGTTGCGATAGCCGTGGATGAGGACGTTGGTGACCGCCTCGTTGACAGCCAACACCATCTCGCCCATGGCGTCTTCGTCGGCACCCAGCTCGGCCCCCGACGACTCAACAAAACGCCGCATCTCCGTTAGGTCCGGCAGTCCTGTTGATTGAATGTGGAAGGAGCCTTCTTTCATGCGAATGAGTCGACAGCTTTTTTGTAGTTGTCGAACGTTTCCAGGAACATGTCGTAGCCAGCCACGCCCAGCGCCTTCGTCGCGTTCTTCGACGGCTTCAATAGCTTCAGATGGGGGGACTTGTAGGTGCCGCGGGCAATTCCCTTGGCCGCTTCCGCACCATCACCGGGATCCGCCTCGCGCAGCATCATGTAGACAACGTGCAGAGCACGCAGGCCTGAGCTGCTGATGAACGGCACGTCTGACAGGTCGATGATCATGTTGCGGGCGCCCCGGTCGAACGCCTCGCGTGCGACCGTTTCCAACGGCTCTTCGGAGGCCAGGTCACCGTGCAGCTTCAGCACCGTGATAGGCACTCCCCCACTTTCCTGAGCAATATCAATTTGCATTGAGCTACTCCTAACTGATTGAACAACCAGACTTCTATTGGCTCCCGCGAACAATAAAACACCGCGCATCATCATACCCATTCGATCCGTTATGGTCAATGTGCGCTGCAGGGCCGAATATCAACGCCCGGGTACGGACGCGACCCAGGTGGTGGCGCTGTAGAGGGCGATGGCGGCCGCCGCGTTGACTGAATAGGAGTCAATGCCGGGAGCCATCGGGATCGTGAAAGCGATATCGAACTGCTGCCGCAGCGCCGGCGCCAGCCCCTCCGCTTCGTTGCCCATCATGATGGCGACCGGCCCCTCCGGCCAGCGGATCTCCGGCAGGGCCACGCCGCCAACCAATGTAGCTCCGGCGGACATCACGTCAAACGCGGTCAGCGAAGCGGTCAGCTCCTCGGCCGAGCCGTACTGGATCACAGGTAGTTTGAAGATACTGCCCCGGCTGATGCGGATGGCGCGGGGATGAAATGGATCGCTGACACCTGTCGTAAGCAGAGCTGCTGCACCGCCGGCGTGGGCAGTGCGCAGCAGCGCCCCCACATTGCCCGGGTCAACAATGTCAATGGCCGCGAGCAACCGGGTGTGCCGGTCCGGCTGGGACGCCAGCAGTGTGTCGAGCGCTGCCGGTTCTGGCAGGCGAACAACGCCGAGCATGGCGCCCAGGTCGCGCCCTTCCGTCAGCTCGGCCATGACCTCGTCGGGAGCCACCATGACGCCGACTGACTGTGTGTTCAATTCGTCCAGCAGGGTTGCTGCACGGGATGTTGTGGAGCCGGCCAGCGATGTACCGATCAGAACCTGTTCCAGGGGGGCGCCGGCCCGCACAGCTCGCTCGACCAACCGGAGGCCTTCAATGGAGTAGAGGCCCGTCTGGCGACGGCCGCGGGCGCTGCTGATGCGCCGGATCATTTCGGCCAGGCTTTCCCAGGTGCGGTAATGGTGGATCATGGTGAGCGGCCGATTGTACCCATCGCCTCGGCAATTTGCTAAACTCTCGACGGGCGCATACCGTCCAATCGCAACGTTCGCCGCGGCAGGATCCCCTGCCGTCGCGGGTCCAAAGGAGTTTGACACAGTGAATGACAACATGGTTCTGGCGCTATCCAAGCCGCTCGGCGTGCGCGGGTATGCTTGCATTACAACCGACGTCGTGCGCGAGGCGCAAGAGCGGCATGAGACGGCTCCCACAGCCACCTATGCGCTGGGAAAGGCATTGACGGCTGCTGCGCTGCAGGGCGCGCTGCTTAAGGTGCAGCAGCGTGCTGCGCTGCGCTGGCAGGGCAACGGACCGCTGGACCGCATCCTGGTGGAAGCGGACAGCAACGGCAGTGTGCGCGGGTACGTGGGCGATGCATCGATCGACTTGCCACTCGTGGATGGCAAGCAGGATGTCGTCTCGGCCATCGGCCGTGCCGGCCTTCTGACTGTGGTCAAAGATTTGTTGCTGCCCGAGCTGTCGGAAGGCACGGTGCATCTGGAGACCAGCGACATTGACGGCGATCTCATCTTTTATTATGAGCAGTCCGAGCAGATGCCGACCTACATCGCGACCTATGTCAGTCTGGACGAAGACGGCATTCCGGTTGTGGCCGGCGGCCTGCTAGTCCAACCGCTGCCACCATACGATGCGTCGACGATGGATCAGATTCGCGAGCGGCTGCAGGAACTGCCGCCGCTGGGCAGCCTGTTGGATGAAGGACAGAAGCCGCAGGTTATTCTGGCGGACTTGCTGACCGAAGCGTCGCCGGAGTTCATCTCACGCTACCCGGTCAAGTTTCGCTGCAACTGCAGCCGGGAGCGGACACGGGATGCGCTGATCGCGCTGGGCAAGGATGAACTGACGCAGGTGCTTGAGGAAGAAGGGGAGGCAGTTGTCGACTGCCACTACTGTCGCGAGCAGTATGTGTTTAGCGAAGCGGACCTGCAAGAAATCATCGACTCCCTTTAGTGCCCCTGACCGGGACGCGCTTCCAGCAAAAGCAAAGACCGCACTGAAAACTCAGTGCGGTCTTTTTGTCGGGGTGGCCGGACTCGAACCGGCGACCTCTTCGACCCGAACGAAGCGCGCTACCAGGCTGCGCCACACCCCGAACAGTTGCGAATTATATGCGCGTTGTATGGGCGGTGCAACACTGCTCATACTGAAAATGGGAGCGGGTTGAGGCTTGGATGACAGCCGCTACCGGCGTGGTAGAATTGCGCCATCTATTCTCTGGGCGTGTAGAGAGTAGCGTGTAGAGCGATCATGTCTATTCTAAGCGACAAGCGGGTGCGTTTTCTGGTCGGCGTTGTCATCAGCGCCGTCTTTCTTTATTGGGCGCTGGGCGGTCTGCATCTGCCTGATGTCTGGGCCAGTATGCGTGCAGCCAACTACTGGTGGCTGGTCCCCAGTGTCCTCATCTACTTCCTGGCTGTCTGGGTCCGGTCATGGCGCTGGGACTACATGCTGCGGCCCATCAAGGTCATTCCCGTCTGGCATCTGTTTCCGATTGTGGTCATCGGCTACATGGGCAACAACATTTTTCCCTTTCGGGCTGGCGAGATCTTGCGCGCTGTCGTGCTGCGACAGCAGGAGCAGGTTCCCGTCAGTAGCAGCCTGGCAACGATCGTTGTTGAGCGTGTCTTCGATGGGCTGGTCATGCTGCTGTTCGTCTTTCTGGCGCTGCCTTTCGCGCCGCTGCCCGGCGACAGCATTCGGTCCATCGTCGTTCTGGGCAGTGTGCTGTTTTTTGGCGCGCTGGTTGTCTTCTTTGTCGTGGCCACCAATCCCGATCGGTTTCTTGCACTGGCGCAGTGGATTGCCGACCATCTCTTGCCAGAGCGATTGCGCGCTCCTGTGATGGGCTTTGCTGAGCAGTTCATGGTTGGCCTGGCTTCATTGCGCAGCGTGCGCAGCGTGGTGATGATCTTCTTCACCACGATCATCATCTGGCTGCTGGAAGTGATGAAATACTGGGTGGTGGTCCAGGCCTTCGACTTCCAGGTTTCATTCTTTGCCCTCATGCTGATGAACGGCGTCGTCAATCTGGCGACGACGCTGCCTTCTGCGCCGGGCTACATCGGCACCTTCGATGGCCCGGGCATCGCCGTGCTGACCCTCTACGGCGTGCCCGAAGCGGTGGCCACGGCCTACACGCTCGTGCTCCACGCTGCGCTCTGGCTGCCCATCACGCTGCTCGGCGTCTTCTACATGATTCGGCTGCAGCTTGGCTTTGGCGATCTGAACCGGGCTGTCCAGGAAGGGGTATCAGTCAAGGAGAATGAGGTGAGCTTGTGAGAGTGGCCATTGTTGGGGCGGGTATCGCCGGGTTGTCGGCCGCCCATGACCTGCTGGCGGCGGGCCATGAGGTGACGCTTTTTGAGGCGGGTGAACAGACCGGCGGCCTGGCGACCGGATTCCGCGACGAGCGCTGGGAGTGGCCGCTGGAGCGGTTCTACCACCATCTGTTTACCTCTGACGACGCCATCATTGGCCTGGTCGAGGAGATTGGCTTTCGCGATCAGATGTTCTTCCCTCGCCCGACGACCTCCGTCATCTACGATGGCGACATCGTGCCGTTCGATTCACCGCAGCGCTGGATCACCTTCCCCGGCTTCAATCTGTTTGATGTCGCTCGCTTCGGGCTGGTGAGTGCCTACTTGCGGTTCAGCGAGCCGTGGCGCTCGCTGGAGCAGGTGTCGGCCGATACGTGGCTGCGCAGCAAGTACGGCGACAAGATTTACGAGATGGTCTGGCGACCGCTTCTCATCGGCAAGTTCGGCCCGTACTATCAGGACGTCAACATGGCCTGGATGTGGGCGCGACTGCACGTCCGCAGCCCAAAGCTCGGCTACTTCAAGGGTGGTTTCCAGGCGTTTGTCGACCGGCTGACAGCAGCGGTTGAGGCCGCCGGCGGCCGTATTTTGGTTCGCCAGCCCGTTCGGGCCATTGAGCCGGATGAAGCTGGTGGCCTGGTTGTCCGTGCCGGCGATCGGGTTGAGTCGTTTGATACTTGCCTGGTCACGGTGTCGCCTGGCTTGCTGAGCCATATGGCTCCGTCCCTGCCAGAGTCGTACCTGGGCCAGCTGCTGGAACTGAAGAGTATGGGCGCAGTGGTCATGACCCTGGCTCTGACGCAGCCACTCATGCCGGACGGGCAGACGTACTGGCTGAACATTCCGTCGTCGTCGCCGGACAAGAGCGACAATACCATCCCGTTCCTGGCGCTGGTCGAGCATACCAACTACATCGACCGCGAACATTACGGCGGCGATCACATTATCTATTGTGGCGACTACGTGACACCCGACCATCCGTATCTGTCGATGGATGACGCTGAGCTTGAATCACTGTTCACCGGCGCCCTGACCCGAATCAACCCGGCTTTCCGGCCGGAATGGGTGCGGCGCAGCTGGGTGTTTCGGGAAAAGTATGCCCAGCCGGTGCCGTTCCTCAACCATTCAGCCGCCATCCCGGACATTCGAACGCCGCTGCCGGGGCTTTACTTTGCCAGCATGAGCCAGGTCTACCCCTGGGATCGGGGCACGAACTTCGCCGTCGAGATTGGGCGTCGCGCCGCCGGGATGATGGTGGCTAATGCGAGCGAGGCTGCTGCGGCAGGGAATCGCGGCGTGGCGGTAGGGCAGTCGACTGCTGGCGACCAGCCTGGCGATTGATAGCTGTGCCGGGCAAGGTTACAATTGACGATTGCAGGATGAATCGTCTGAACAAGTAAGACAACCATTTCAGTCACAGACATGGGCCAGACAGCCATAATGTGAGTTGTGGGAGCATGTAACAAGGAGCGTGGAGACATGAGAGTTGTTGTAATTGGGACCGGGTTCGTCGGCTTGCCACACGCCGCCGTTCTCTCCGAGTATGGTCACGAAGTCTACGCCTATGACATTGACCAGACGCGCATCGATGCCTACCAGTCAGGAGATCGGGCCGCTATCGAACGGTACGTCAACGAGCCGGGTCTGCCCGCCGTCATTGCCGAGAACAAGGACCGCTATCTGTTCTTCACGACCGACATTCGTGACGTGGTAGACGGGACCGATCTGTTTTTCTTCTGCATCAACACGCCGCCGAATCGGGACGGGTCCACCAATCTGACTCACTATCTGGACGCCGCCCACCACCTGGCTGAGCTGTTGGCCGCGCGCGATAGCACCAATCGGGTCGTGTTGGTCAACAAGAGCACTGTCCCGGTGGGCACCGCCCGACTGCTGCAGGAAATCATGCTGGAGCACGGCGTCGAGAACTTTGGCGTGGCGTCGAATCCGGAGTTCCTGGCCCAGGGCAACGCCATCGAAGGGTCGCGCCGGCCCGACCGGGTTGTCATCGGCGTCGATACGTCGGAAGACGCCGAAATATTGCGCCGGGTCTACTCGCAGTTCGTCAACCACGTCCGTATTCGTTACCTGGAGACGACGCCGGAAACGGCCGAAGCGATCAAGTACATGAGCAATACGCTCCTGCTGACCTACATCTCCTTCTGGAATGGCGTGGGGGCGCGGCTGGCTGAAGCGCTGCCCAACATTCGTATGGAGGACCTGAAGATTGGCGTCACCTCCGATGCCCGAATCAGCACCTGGGGATCGTATGTGAGCAATGGCGCCGGCGGCAGCTGCTTCGGCAAGGATATCCAGTCGCTCATCTATCAGATCAACCAGGCAGGACGGTCGACCGACCTTCTGCGCGCCGTCTACGGCATCAACGAGTACCAGAAGACGTATCTGATCGACCGGGCGGTCCACGAGGCGCGGTTCAACTTCAACCAGAAGACGGTGGCCCTGCTGGGCTTATCCTTCAAGAAACGGACCAATGACATGCGGGATTCGGCCGCCTTGAAGGTGGTGGAGTCGCTGCTGGCGCGCGGGGTTCGTTCCATTCGGGCCTACGACCCGCTGGCGATGGAGGAAGCGCAGGCGACATGGTTCAACCCGGAGAAGAACCACCTCTTCCGGCAGATCAGCTATCATGATTCGGCCCGCGAGGCAATGGAGGGCAGCGACGCGCTCTACGTCTCGACCGACTGGGAAGAGTATCGTGGTCTGTCGCGGACCATCGAGAAGACGGTCCAGCCGCCTTATCTGGTCATCGATGGCCGCCGGATGATCCCCGACTACGACACGCTCGTCGCGGCGGGTTATGATTATCTGCCGGTGGGCGGACCCTTGAAGCGCGGCGGCGCGGCTCCGGATGAGTCTGTCCATGTCGACGACTCAGCGGCCGATCAGAGCGAGGCCGATCCGGCCATGCAGCCGGCGGCAGCCGATTGACGCGAACCCACTCGCCTTTCACCAAACGCATAAACCGGCAGCGGACAGCCACGCTGCCGGTTTTTGTTTCACTTTTCGAGCGCACCGTCCCCTTGTGTCGCTGTCTGCGTTCCACTACAATCGCCCTATGCGCGATGTCATGGCGGATATAGATCGCTGGTTGTCTGCGGGCGAGACCGAGATTGCCCTGGCGACGGTCATTGAGACGTGGGGATCTGCTCCGCGAAAGGTGGGCGCCAAGATGGCGTTTACCGCTGGTGGGGCGATCTCCGGGTCGGTCAGCGGCGGCTGCGTCGAGGGAGCGGTCATTGAGGCGGGGCAGGACGTGCTGGCTGGTGGCGGGCCACGGCTGCTGCGCTTCGGCGTGGCCGACGAGACCGCCTGGAGCGTCGGGCTGGCCTGTGGAGGGACGATCGAGGTGTACGTGGAACGGTTGGACCCGACTGTTTACGCGTTCGTCCGCGACGCGGCTGCGTCCGGGCAGGTCGTAACGGTCCTGACCGTCTTGTCAGAGTCGGCCGCTGAGCCGGGCACCCGGCTGGCGCGGTCGGCTAACGGTGAACGGACAGGGACGCTGCCCGCTGCGTGGCGCATGGAAGCAGCCGATCTGATGGACAGCACCACCTGGTCGACACGCGCCACAGTGGCCGATGGGCTGGACGTGTTTGTCGACCGGATTGCACCGGCGCCGTCGCTGATCATGGTTGGTGGGGCACACATCGCGGTGGCACTGGCCCGGCTGGCCCACATTCTGGGCTACACGACGGTCGTTATCGATCCGCGACGCGCCTTCGGCAGCGCGGAACGCTTTCCCGATGTCGATGAGCTGGTGCAGGCGTGGCCGGCCAGGGCGTTTGAGTCACAGCCGCCCACGAGTGAAACAGCCGTCGTCACGCTCAGCCACGATCCCAAGATTGACGACCCGGCGCTCGTCGCGGCGCTGCGCAGTCCGGCGTTCTATGTGGGAGCGCTGGGCAGTCGGCGGACGCATGCCAATCGCCGGGAACGGCTGGCGATACAGGGTCTGGATGATGCCGAGCTTGACCGCATTCATTCGCCCGTCGGGCTAGATATTGGGGCGGATAACCCGGAGGAGATCGCCCTCGCGATTATGGCTGAAGTGGTGGAGGCGTATCGCCGCCGCTAGGTGAGGCTTGCCCTGAACTGTGGGGGCAGCCGGGGTCGTTGCGCCGGGTGTGGCTTACAGCGGAAACAGAAACCGGTCGCAGCTGTCGCACTGGACCAGCTTGCCTTGATTGGCGTCGCGAACCGTATGCTCGGGGACGGTCAGACCGCAGCCCAGACACTTGTTGCGCTGCAGTCCCGCCACAGCCACGCCGCCCTTGCGGGGGGCCATCTGCTCGTAGCGACGAAGGAGCGCCTTGTCGGCCAGCGCCGCTTGCTGTTCGCGGCGGCCTGTCAGCTGGTGCAGGCGGAGGGCCAGCACCTGCTGTTCTTCTTGGAGAGAAGCGACGGTGACGTCCCACTCAGCCGACAGTTCTGCGACCTGGGCCGAACTCCCCTCTGCCGCAGCCTGGGCGTCCTCCAGCTCGATCATCGTCTCCAGAATGTCGCCTTCCAGCGCTTCACGCCGCCGCGCCAGAGACTCTATCTCGTGCTGCAGATCGCTCAGCTCCTTGGGGTTGGACACGGTGCCGGAGTAAAGACGCTGTTCGGACCGTTTGGCCTTGTCGTTCAGGCTGCCCAGTTCCAGATTCAGCTCTCGCTGACTGGTTTGAATGGTGTGGACAGCTTGTTCATCAGCCTCGGCCTGTTGTTGGGCGGCCGTCAGCTCGCTGTTCCCTTTCTGCGCTCGCAGGACTTCGCCCAGACGCTGCTTCTTCTCCTGAATCTCGCTGTCGATCTGTTGTAGGTCGTAAAGTACGTTTGCCTGGCTCATGGTCCTCTTTCCTGATTGACCGCCGTTTCCCGGATTGTAACACAACCACTTCCGGGGACGACCGTTAGCGGCGGTTGGCCTGCGGCCGGCGCGGCTCAGGCAACGAAGCGTCGCGTGGTATAATCCACCCCTATGGTTTCTAGAATGATGGAGTTGACCGAACAGCCCTATTCCGACGATGACGCGGAGTGGGATGCCCTGGTGGCCAGACACCCGCGCGGTACTATTTTGCAGACAACGAATTGGGCCCGGCTGAAGAATCGCTTTGGCTGGTCATCGCAGCGTGTCTGGATGCGGCAGGACGGCCGTCTCATCGGCGGCGCGCAGCTGCTAATTCGTTCGATGGCGCTGGGAATCGTCAAGATCGGCTACATTCCCCACGGCCCGCTTGTGGATTGGCGCGACGACGAGCAGGTTGGTGTTCTCATGAACTACATTGACCAGGCTGGTTACAATCGAGGCGCCGGCATCGTTAAGCTGGAGCCTCGCTTGTGGCAGGACGACCTGCCGGAGGGGCGCTGGAACGCCATCTGCGACACACATCAACTGGAAACCGACACCGACACCATTCAGCCGCCGCAGACCATTCTCATCGACATACGGCCATCGGAAGATGACATTTTGGCCGCTATGAAGCAGAAGACGCGCTACAACATCCGGCTGTCCGCCAGGAAAGAGGTCGTCGTCCGGCAGGGCACGGAGGCGGACCTGCCCGCGTTCAATCGCATGATGCTGACGACCGCCCAGAGGGATGGCTTCACCATCCACGACCCCGACTACTACCGGGCGGCGTATGAGATCTTCTCACCGGACCAGCAATGTGTGCTGTTGATGGCGGAGTATGCGGGCCAACCTCTGGCCGGGGCAATGGTCTTCGCGGTGGGGCGGACGGCCGCCTACCTGTATGGCGCTTCGACCAATGAGGAGCGGCAGCGCATGCCTACTTACGCGATCCAGTGGGCGGCCATTCGCTGGGCCAAGGCCCGCGGCTGTCACACCTATGACCTGTGGGGCATTCCCGACTTCCCGGAAGACGAGCTGGAAGCGCAGTTCACTGAACGGAGCGACGGGCTGTGGTCGGTCTACCGCTTCAAGCGCGGCTTTGGTGGCCAGATTGTCCGGGCCGTTGGCGCCGCTGATCGCGTCTACAATGCACGCGTGCAGCGCCTGTACCAGTGGCGGCGCACACGCTAGCAGTCGCCACCGCCCGACTCCTGCGCCTACAGAAAGAAGCATCCAACCGCCAGAATTACGCAGAGCACCAACAGCATTGACCCTTCCAGCCAGTTGCTCGCTTTGTAACAGAACCCTACCCAACAGGTAACCGATCGCTGCCCAGGCGGTCGCTTTGCTGGGCGGGTTCCGGCAATGGGGTGCAGAGAAGGGCGGTTCCTTGTAAGATAGATGTCTTCAAGAGCAACGTTGCGGATGGTCCGTCCCCCGCCACAAGAACCACGCATGCACACCGAGAAAGAGCCGATTTACGGTGCATCTACCTTCAAGGTGGAACAATCCCCCTTGGCCTGGCAACAGGGCCTGGCCCGTTTGCCGCATGGCAACGCCCTGCAGACGTGGGCGTGGGGAGCGTTCAAGTCGCGCTGGGGCTGGTCGGCCATTCCGCTGTCGATGAAGGTTGGCGGCAACAGTTGGGAGTCGGTGGCGGCGGCCTTGGTGCTGAAGCGCCAGATTCCCCGGCTGCCGTACTCGGTGCTCTACGTCCCGCGCGGGCCGGCGCTCGATTACGCCAATGGCGAACTGCGGCGGCGGGTGCTGTCCCAGCTCGAACGGCTGGCCCAGAAGGAGCGGGCGATATTTGTCAAGATCGACCCGGATGTGATCAAGTCATGGGGTGAAGACGGAAGCCGCAAGTCACCCACAGGCCGCAGTGTAATCGAGGACCTGACAAAACGCGGCTGGCGCGAGTCGGCCGATCAGATTCAGTTTCGCAACACGGTCGAGATCTATCTGGACCAATCGGAAGACGAAATGCTGGCGGCTATGAAGCAAAAGACGCGCTATAACATCCGGCTTGCCGGACGCAAAGGCATCACCATTCGCCAGGGCACGCCTGACGATCTCCCCACCATTGCCGCCATGTATCAGGAGACGGCCGTCCGTGATGGCTTTGCCATTCGACCGGTCGACTACTACCTGGACGGCTGGCAGGCCCTGACCGACGCCGGCATGGCGCAGCCGCTGCTGGCGGAGTTTGAGGGGCGGCCCATTGCGGCCGTCATCCTGGTGCGGTTTGCGGAACGGACCACTTATATGTATGGGGCGTCGACCGATATCGAACGCAGCCGGATGCCCAACTACTTGCTCCAATGGGAAGCGATTCGCTGGGCCAGGGCGCAGGGCAGCCGGGTGTATGATATGTGGGGCGCACCGGATGACTTTGTCGAGAGCGACCGGATGTGGGGCGTGTGGCGATTTAAGGCGGGCTTCAACGGTGAAGTGGTGCGAACGATTGGCGCGTGGGACTTCCCGGCGCGCCCTTTGCTGTATCGCGCCTATACCGAAATGCTGCCGCGCTATCTGGCGGCCTTGCGCTCCCGGTCGAGCAACGCTAGCAAACAACTGCCGGACTGATCGCTGACCGGGCGCGCTGCGGCTGAACAAGAAACGTAATCAAGAAAGAGAGAGGAGCAGGAAACAACATGGGCCGAAATATCGTCATCCTCGATGGTGACCAGACAGGACAGGAGTTGCTGGAAGAAGCGCTGCGAGTACTGCAGCCAGATGTCATTCGCCTGGATCTGGATTTCATGCATTATGATCTCAGCCTGGAGAACCGCCGGGCGACTGAGAACCAGATTGTCTACGAAGCGGGCCGGGCGATTCGCGAGCACCAGGTGTCGCTGAAGGCCGCCACCATCACACCGGAAACGAAAGGGGACGTGGGCAGCCCCAACGCCATCTTGCGCGAGGAGATGGATGCGGAGATTATCCTGCGCATCGGGCGACGTATCCCAGGCGTGCGTCCGGTGGCTGGTGTGTACTCACCTATCAGCGTCGTACGAATGGCCCGCGATGATGCCTACGGTGCACGCGAGTGGCGCGAGGGTGAGGCGGACCACATGGATGAGTATGCGTATCGCACCGAGAAGATCTCCCGCCGCGTGTGCCAACACGTTGCTGAGTTCTCCTTCATCCATGCTCGCGAGTACAAGGCCAAGGTCTTTGGCGGCCCCAAGTTCACGGTCAGCACGGTCTATGAGGGTATGTTCAAGGAGGAGCTGGACGCCGCTGCCGCCCGCCATCCCGATGTCCGCTACGATCCGCAGCTGATCGACGCCACGTTCGCCCTGCTGTTGACGACAACCGGCGAGGGGTTGGTCATTCCCGCCCTGAACCGTGACGGCGACCTGCTGTCCGACATGGTGCTGCAAATGTTTGGTTCAATCGCCGGCTCTGAGTCGATGGTCATCTCGCTCAATGACGAAGGGGTCATCGACTGCATTATGGCCGAAGCGCCCCACGGCACTGCGCCGTCGCTGGAAGGACGCAACGTAGCCAATCCGATGGCGATGATCCTGGCCAGTGCGGGTATGTTGTCTTACCTGAAGGAGCCGGAGGCGAAGCTGGCCAGCCGCGCCATCTACGAAGCGACCCTGGAGACGGTCTACGAGGGCACGCGCACGGCCGATCTGGGCGGGACGGCCCGCACCGACCAGTTTACCGACGAAGTCATCCGGCGCGTCCAGTCGAAGCTGGAAGTGTGGTCGTCGCTCGGCTAATCCGGCGCGTCGGGTGGCATGAGCGTCACCAGAAGAATCTCCGGCGGGCAGAGGAAACGCACGCGCGGGGCGCTCAGCCCTTCGAAGCCGACGCCTCGTGTGACGTAGAGGTGGGTGCGACCTTCCTGGTAATGGCCCATGACATAGCGGCGGCCGAGCTGGGAGCTGGTCAGGAGCGGGCCGATGAGTGGCAGCCGCACCTGGCCGCCGTGGGTGTGGCCGCAGAGGTGCAGATCAATCTCCAGGGCGGTCGCCTGCGGCATCAGTTCCGGCGAGTGGTAGAGCAGAATGCGCAGCCGATCGTCGGCCGGCGTCGCTACCAATTGGGCCAGTCGCTGCCCGTCATGGGGCATGTCGTGGTGACAGTCGAGACCAATCAGCGACAGACGACGGCCGTCCCCCAGGTCAATATCAACGACATCTTCGCGTAGCAATCTGACTGACAGCCCATCGAATAGAGGCGCGATCTGCTCTGGCACGTCGACTGGCGGACTCCCCAGCACCGCAAAGACGCCGCCCGGCGCGTCGAGCTGGCTGAGCAGCTCGGTGACGCCCCTGTGGGTGACCGGGTCTTTCGTGTTCGAGAGATTCACATAGTCACCGCTGAGGAGAATAACATCCGCCTCTGCATCAGCCGCCAATCTCAGCAACCGCTGTTCGCGGATGCCGTGGCGTTCCAGGTGGATATCGCTGATGTGGAGCAGGCGCACGGGGCGGCTGCCGGGCGGCAGGTGCGGCGCATCCAACGTCAGGGAGCTCATTGCCAGGCGACTGGGTTCAACGACTGATCCCCAGTAAAGAGAGAACGTGCCCGCGACCTGACTGGCCAGCGCGAGGGTCAGCGCTGCCTGCCACCCGACCAGGAGACCTGTGGCTGCGCAGACCCACATCGCCGCCAGGCGGAGCGTCGCCAAAGGGAACAGCTGCCCGGCCCACGGCCCAAAGGAAATGCCGTGCCGGGGCAGGCTGGCCAACAGCCACGCATCGACCCCAATGAACCCGGAAAGCAGAAGCGCTGCCTGGACGCCGGTCGATCCGCTCCTGCTCAGCGCCCACCACACGCCGCCGGTGACGGCCGACATGCCGAGTACAGTCAGCAAGACAGCCCAGACGGGCCACCCGGCCGGCTGGTAGAAGAAAACCATGGTCTTGTGGAACAAGCTGCGGGTCAACTTGTCGTCGGGCGGCGGGGCAGAGTGGTTCATCATGGTTGGGAGCCGAATGGACAGGGTCGAGATTCTAACATGCGCCCGGCCTGCGATCACCTTGTTGCTTAGACAGCGATGGCAAATCAGTTACAATTGACCTGCGCAACCGGTGTTTTTGAGCAGCGCCAATGTCGCTGACAAGCTGGGGACGGGACAAAGCTGATGGAACCGAAGTTTCCGGAAAAAGTATCAATCGCCTACCTGCCGACGCCGATCGACCGACTCGACCGCCTCAGTAAGCATTTGGGCGGGCCAGAATTGTTGATCAAGCGAGATGATCAGACCGGCCTGGCCACCGGCGGCAACAAGACGCGCAAGCTGGAGTTTCTTGTGGCAGATGCGCTGCACCAGGAGAGCGATCATCTGGTGACAACAGGCGCGCCCCAGAGCAACCATTGCCGGCAGACGGCCGCCGCCGCTGCCCGTTTCGGGTTGGGATGCAGCGTGATCTTGCGTGGTCACGCGCCGGACCAGACCCTAGGCAATCTGCTGCTGGACCAGCTGCTTGGCGCCCATGTTTACTGGTCCGGTGAAGAAACGTGCAGCGATACGATGAACCGCGTCATGACCGAATTGCGCAGCGCGGGTCGTCGTCCGTATGCCATTCCGCTGGGCGGCTCCAACGTTGTGGGGGCAACCAGCTATGTGCTGGCCATGCGCGAACTGACAGAGCAGTTGGCGGAGCAGCGTCTCAACGTGGATCATATCGTCTTCGCCACCAGCAGCGGCGGAACACAGGCAGGTCTGGTCCTGGGGGCGCATGTTTACGGTTTCCGCGGCTCAGTTCTGGGGATTAGCGTGGACCACGACTCTGACTCCCTGCAGGCGCAGGTGGCAGCGTTGACGACCGCCACCGCGACTCACCTTGGTCTGGGCACCTTGTCGCTCCTGCCGCAGGTGACGATCAACGATGACTACCTCGGTGACGGTTACGCCCAGGTCGCTGAGACTGAACGCGAGGCGATTACGATGACGGCCCAGCTGGAAGGTGTCTTGCTTGATCCCGTCTACACGGGACGGGCGATGGGCGGACTGATTGACCTGATTCGCTGGGGTGCGTTCACACGGGGCCAGACGGTGCTGTTCTGGCACACTGGCGGAACAGCCGCCCTCGATGCGTTTGCCGATCGCCTGCTCTAGATCGTTCCAACGTTGACGCCCATTACTCTCCGGCAGATGGTCGCCACGTCCAAGAGAGTGACGGCCGAATTCTCAACCAAGGCAGAAAACGAGATGAACTCCACGACCTACCCTTATGAAATGACTCTGGAAGTCGCTTTTCGCGACATTGACGCGATGGGCCATGTCAACAACGCCGTCTTCTTCGCCTACTTTGAAACGATCCGCATCAAATATATCGGAGAGATTCTGGAGGAGAGCGGCCATCTGGCGTCGGAGCTGCTCGACCTGCCGCTCATCCTGGTGGAGGCGAACTGCATCTACAAGTCGCCCGCCCTGCTGACGGAGATATTGCAGGTCGGCACCGGTATCTCGCGCTTCGGCAACAAGAGTTTCGATCTGCTCTATCGGGTGCAGGGAGAAGATGGCCGTCTGGTTGCCTATGGCAGGACGGTCCAGGTGATGTATGACTACGTTTCACGCAGCGCGTTTCCCATCCCGGAAGGCGTGCGCGAATACGTTCGCGAGCGCCAGAATAACTGGCAGCCCCCTGTCTACCCCTGAGCCGGTTGGCTAAGGGAACAAAGGCCAGATGATGGGCAGCACCGTAGCCGCCAGAAGCAGCATCAACAAGTTCAGCCCAATACCCACACGGGTGTAGTCGGTGAACTTGTAACCACCTGGGCCGTAGATGAGCACGTTCACCTGATGGCCGATCGGCGTCAGGAAGGATGTGGAGGCGGCGATCACGACAGCCATCACAAAAGTGTATGGGCTGGCGCCCAGGCTGTAGGCGGTGTCGATGGCAATGGGCACCACAAGCACGGTGGCGGCGGCGTTGGAGATCACCTCAGTCAGCAGGGCCGTGAGAATGAAGACGGCGATCAGGACGGCCAGCGGCCCCGCGTCACCCACCAACCCCACGATGAAGTCGGCGATGAGGGTGGCTGTTCCCGTCGTTTCCAGCGCAATGCCCAGCGGCAGAATCCAGGCGATCAGGAAGATGGCCCGCCACTCGATTGACTCGTAAGCCTCATCGATCCGCACCACACCAGCCAGCACCATGACCAGCGCGCCAATGAACAAGGCTGATGCTGGTTCAAGCCAGCCGACTGTGGCCACCACCAGCGTGACGACGAGAATGACGATGGCCAATCTGCCCTTGCCCAAACGGCGCACGTCGGGCGGCCCCGAATCCAGGACCATGAAATTATCATCGGTGCGCAGCAAGTCGATCTTCGCCTGCTCCCCCTGCACCAGCAGTGAGTCGCCAAACTGCAGGGGGACGTCTGCCAGACGCGAAACCAGCGACTCGCCCATATGCCGAATGGCCAGGACAGACAGGTCGTAGCGGTTCCGAAAGCCAATCTCCTGGAGCGACAGGCCGACCAGGTCTGAGCGGGGGGCTAACGTAATTTCGGCCAGTTGGGCCGAGCCAATGGTCAACTCCTGTTCCAGCCCTTCGTCGTTGGAGCTGGGCACCAGGATCAGGTTATAGAGATCGCACGTGGTGACAATATCATCCCGCTGCCCTTCCAGCAGCAAGGTGTCTCCGGCCCGAAACTGCTGGTCGGGCGAGGGAAAGATCGGGTCATCTCCGTTGCGCTGAATCTGGATAATGTTCAGGTTGTGGCGCTTGCCCAACTCCGCCTCCGGCAGGCTCTTGCCCACGAGCGAGGAGTTGTCAGGCACGTTCACCTCTGTCAGATACGACCGCAGCTGGCCGACTTCAGTCGGGGCGCTGACGGGACGGCGGTCGGGCAGCAGGTGACGACCGATGAGGACCATGTACAAAATGCCGGTGGTCAGGATGATGACGCCCATCGGCAGAAAGTCGAAGAACGTAAACGGCTCAAGTCCCTCAGTCGCGCCCAGAATGCCGGAGGCGAGGATGTTGGGGGGCGTGCCGATCAGGGTCATGTTGCCACCCATAAGGGCCGCGAACGCCAGAGGCAGCAGCAGTTTGGATTGCGAGATGTTGCTGGTGCGAGCGACGCTGATGACGGCGGGCAGCATAATGGCTACGGCGCCGATATTGTTCATGAAGGCCGACATGATGCCGGCGGTCACCATCAGCAAGACCAGCAGACGCACTTCGCTTGGGCCGGAAAGACTAAGTACTGTTCGCGCCAGCGCGTCCGCCACCCCGCTCTTGTAGAGCGCGCCGCTGAGAATAAAGACCGCAAAGACGGTGATGACTGCCGGACTGGAAAGCCCGGCGAATGCCTGCTCTACCGTCACCAGACCGGTAAGCAGCAGCGCAGCGAGGACCATCATGGCGACCACATCAACCCGGAACCGCTCGGTGATGAACAGCACGAGCGAACCGAACAGAATGGCCAGGACGAGAAAGTTGTCGAGTTCCCAGGTCATGTTGTTGAATCAGTCCTACGCGGAGTTAATCCCTGCCGGGCTGAACGACTGTTGGATGAAACGTACGAAAGGGATCAGGTCAGACCCTCGCTCATCGGACGCATTTGCACCTCGATGATTCGCGAACCGGGCGACTGCGTGCAGGCCAGCAGCACCGCGCCGGCCACATCTTCAGCCTCCAGCATGCCGGACGCTGCCACACCTGCTTCGGTGCGTCCCGTCCCAATGGCGAATTCGGTCTTGACGCCACCCGGGCAGATGACACCTACCTTAATGCCGTGGGGCAGCAGCTCCTTGTCCAATGCCTGGGCAAAGCCGACCTGAGCAAACTTGGTCATGCAGTAGACCGCTTCCCCGGCAAAGCCATAGATACCCGCCATCGAGGAGATCATCGAGGATCAGGCCATCCTTCTGGTCGATCATCATCGGGGTCGCGTGTCGGGTGAAGAGAAACGTGGAGCGAACGTTGGTGTCCACCATCGCATCGTAGTCGGCCGCTTCGGTTTCGACGAGATCTTTGTAGATGCCGATGCCTGTGTTGTTGATGAGGATATCCAGACGGCCGTAGGTGTCGACGGCTGCGGCGACTGCTCGGCGGGCGGTGTCTTCCTCGCGCGCATCGCCCACGATGGGGGTGGCATGGCCACCCAATGCGCTCGCTTCGGCCACCAACTCGTCCAGTCGTTCGCCGCGCCGGGCTGTGATGACGAGATTTGCCCCTTCGGCGGCCAACGCTCGCGCACTGGCCTGGCCAATTCCTGCACTTGCCCCGGTGATCAGGGCCACTTTTCCATCAAGCTTACCTGTCATATGTCGTCGTCTTCCTTCGCGTGGACGCCTGGCCCGGCTGATGGCAAATAGTCGGGGTGCGCCGGATTGATCAATTACGAGTATCAAGAGTATCAGTGTGTGGCGATTCTTGCGAGTTTGCACCCTCTGGCAACCCCGCTGGTACTGGTCTGGTGCGGCTAGGGAAGAGTCAGGTGTAAGGAACCGGCTAACAGTGGTCGATCGATCATTCCGGGTCATAATAGACTCATCAACGACTATGTACCGTGTGGGATGCTCATCCCGCCCGGCCCGGCCCTGCCACACGGCCGAGGAGACTGCCTATGGATGTATTCATTATCGTAGCCGCCTTTGCCGCCGGGATGCTGGCCCGCCTGCTTCGTCTGCCGACGCTCGTCGGCTATTTGGCCGCCGGCCTTGCTCTTTCGCTGGTGGGCATGGAGGTGACGCCACTGATCAAGGGCATTGGCGATCTCGGCGTTATGCTCCTGCTCTTCACAGTCGGTCTGCACATTCGCCCGCGCAGCCTGATGCAGGCGGAGGTGCTCGGTGTGGGGCTGATCCATCTTTCCCTGAGTGCTGTCATGTATACGGCCGTCATGCTGGTCATCGGCGTGGCCACACTGCCCGCCGTTCTGGTTGGCGTGGCGCTGGGCTTTTCCAGTACAGTGCTGACCGCCAAATCGCTGGAAGCGCGGGATGAGCTGGACTCCTATCACGGCCGAATCGCCATCGGCATCCTCATCTTGCAGGATATTGTCGCTGTTATCTTGCTCATCTTCACCGGAGCCGGAACGCCGTCGCCCTGGGCATTCTTGCTGCTGGGGCTGCCTCTGCTTCGCCCGGTGCTGTTCTGGCTGATGAAGAACAGCGGTCGTGAAGAAGTGCTGATTCTGTATGGACTCATGCTGGCCGTCGGCGTCGGGTTCATCTTTGAGCTGGTTGGCCTGGATGCCAAGCTGGGGGCGCTGGTGGCGGGGCTGTTGCTCTCCGGCACGCATGAGTCTGACCTGCTCTATGACCAACTCTGGGGACTGAAGGAAATATTCCTGGTGGGATTCTTCCTGCAAGTCGGTCTGGCCGGGCTGCCGGAGCCTGAGGCCTGGCCGACCGTACTGCTGCTGCTGGCCTTCCTGCCGATCAAGGCGATCCTGTTCTTTGTTCTTCTGGTCGCTTTCCGGCTGCGGGCGCGGACCGCGTTTATGACCACTGTTGCGCTGACGGCGTACAGCGAGTTTGCGCTCATCACGGTGGCGGCGGCGGCCGAGGCGGGTCTGGCCGACCCGGCCCTTGTGTCGCTGAGCGGTATGGTCGTTGCCCTGTCCTTCGCCATCAACGCTCCGATCAGCAGCTTCGCCAACCCGCTCTGGGAGCGCTTCGAGCCGTTCCTGGTACGGTTTGAGAAGCAAGTGCCTGACCATCCGGACCAGGACCCCCGTTCGCTGGGTCTGTCGGACTTCGTCATCGTGGGCATGGGCCGCGCCGGTTCAGCTGCCTACGACCATCTTAAGGGGTATGGCGCTCATCCCGTTGGTCTCGACGCTGACCCGGGCATGATTGCCGACGGCATTGCCGCGGGCCGGCGCGTGCTCTATGGGGATGCCAATGACCTCGAGCTGTGGACTGACCTCGACCTTTCGCGGGTTCATGGTGTGATGCTGGCCTTGCCGAACGCCGAAGCGATGGCCCGGGCCGCCCGCAATCTGCGCAAGGAAGGTTTTACGCGCCATGTTAGCGCCCTGCTGCGTACGGATGACGCCCGGGAAGCGCTGGAGGAAGCGGGAGTGAACACGATGTTCCTGCCGATGGAACAGGCCGGGCGCGATCTGGCTGACGTCTGTCTGGTCAGCTGGCAGCTTGAGCAGCTGGACAGAGCGGATGAGGCCGAAGGTGGGCTGCCGCCGTCCGATCAGGCGGCCGCCACAGCGTGAGTCGCTGTCGCTCAGTCCCGTTGAGGTCAATATCTGGTAGAATGCTTCGTACAACTGACGTGATTGAATGAGCCGGACCGTGCCTATAAACGGCTGGCTCAGAGGAAGACGCTATGGCATCGACCACAAGAATGGCATCAACTATCAAACGCAACACGGGCATGCCTCTCGATCTGGACTGGATCGCCGGGGCGCACGTGAACAAGAGCGCCGTTGAGCGGCGCGTGGCCACGCTGCCGGGCCGTCGCTCGATTAAGAAAGAGTGGCAGGCGGCCTGGCTCTTGCGAGCTGTCACCTGCATCGATCTGACCACATTGGCCGGCGACGATACGCCGGGCCGGGTGCGCCGGCTGTGCGCCAAGGCCAAACAACCGCTGCGGCCTGACATGATCGAAGCGCTGGGAGCGGCTGATCAACAGATTACGGTGGGCGCGGTCTGCGTCTATCCTGACCGGGTGCGGGACGCGGTGGAGGCGCTGCAGGGCAGCGACATCCCGGTCGCCTCCGTCGCCACCGGCTTTCCGGCGGGGCAGACACCGCTGCCGCAGCGTGTGGCCGAGATTGAGCAGGCCGTTGAGGCGGGAGCAGCCGAAATAGATATTGTCATCCACCGGCCATACGTGCTAACCGGCGACTGGCAGGCGCTGTACGACGAGATTAAGCTGTTCCGCGCAGCATGCGGAGACGCGGCCCACATGAAGACGATTCTGGCCACCGGCGACCTGGGCACGCTGAAGCAGGTCTACCAGGCCAGCATGGTGGCGATGATGGCCGGCTCCGACTTTATCAAGACGTCGACCGGCAAGGAAAGCGTCAACGCCACGCTGGAGTTCGGGCTGGTGATGGCTCGTGCCATTCGCGACTACCAGACACTGACCGGCTACAAGGTTGGCTTCAAACCGGCCGGCGGCATTGGCAAGGCGAAGCAGGCGCTGACCTGGCAATCGCTGATGAAGGAGGAGCTAGGCAGCGAATGGCTGATGCCCGACCTGTTCCGCTTTGGGGCCAGCAGCCTGCTGACTGACATTGAGCGCCAGCTCTACCATTACCTGACCGGACATTACGCCGCCCGCCATCACATGCCGATGGGCTAGCCGCCGAGGAGCACACTATGAGCTTGCAAGAGACGTTCACAACGATGGAGTACGGACCGGCTCCGGAGTCACCCGCCGCCACCAATGCGTGGCTGGATGATCACGACCGTCGTTTCGGCCTGTTCATCAACAACCAGTGGGTGACGCCCGACGACGCCTCGTTCTACACCAGCTACGATCCTTCGACGGGAGAGATGCTGGCGGAGACGGCGCAGGCGGGGCAGGACGAGGTTGATGCGGCCGTTGCGGCGGCGCGGAAGGCGTTTGGCGCCTGGAGCAAGACGCCCGGCCACACCCGCGCCCGCTACCTGTACGCCATCGCCCGCAACATTCAGAAGCACCATCGCATTCTGGCCGTGCTGGAGTCGATGGACAACGGTAAGCCGATCCGCGAGTCACGTGACATTGATGTGCCACTCCTGGCCCGCCACTTCACCTACCACGCAGGGTGGGCACAGTTGATGGAGACGGAGCTGGCCGATTACCAGTCGGTCGGCGTTATCGGCCAGATTATCCCCTGGAACTTCCCGCTGCTGATGCTTGCCTGGAAGATCGCTCCGGCCATCGCCACGGGCAATACCGTTGTCTTGAAGCCCGCATCTTACACGCGCCTGTCCGCGCTGCTCTTTGCCGAGATCGTGGCCGAGGCAGGGCTGCCGCCGGGCGTGATCAACGTGGTCACCGGCAGCAGTCGGGCCGGATCGATGATCGTCGGCCATCCTGATGTGGATAAGATCGCATTTACCGGCTCGACAGAAGTCGGTCGTATCCTGCGGCGCCAGACGGCCGGGTCCGGCAAGAAGCTCTCGCTGGAGCTGGGCGGCAAGTCGCCGTTCATCGTCTACAACGATGCCGACCTGGATGCGGCCGTGGAAGGGGTTATCGACGCTATCTGGTTCAATCAGGGCCAGGTCTGCTGCGCCGGGTCTCGTTTGTTGGTCCAGGAAGATGTGGCCGACCGCTTCATCAGCAAGCTGAAGACCCGCATGGGTCATTTGCGGGTGGGCGCACCGCTGGACAAGGCGATCGACATGGGCGCCATCGTGGACCAATCGCAGTGGGATACGGTTGACGAGTGGGTGCAGACCGGCGTGCGCGAAGGCGCGGAGCTGTTCCAGCCGGACATCCCCATGCCGGCCACAGGCTGCTTCTACAAGCCGACCCTGTTAACCAACGTCGACCCGGCGGCATCGGTTGTCCAGGAAGAGATCTTCGGGCCGGTGCTTGTTTCGATGACGTTCCGCACGCCTGCTGAGGCGATTGCGCTGGCCAACAACACGCGCTTCGGGCTGGCAGCCAGCATCTGGAGCGACAACGTCAATCTGGCGCTCGACGCCGCCAGCAAGGTCAAGGCCGGGTCGGTGTGGGTCAACTGCACCAATCTGTTTGACGCGGCCTCCGGCTTTGGCGGCTATCGTGAGAGCGGCTTCGGTCGCGAAGGCGGCCGCGAAGGATTGTTCGAATACCTGCGGCCTGTCTGGCAGGAACGGCCGCGTCCGGCGATTGACGCGGAAGCCCTGGCTGGCGACGCCGACTGGGGCAGCCACACGCCGTCTCGCCCCGCGCTGCCGGCTCCCACGACCAACGGCAAAGGGCCGGCGGTCGACCGGACGCCGAAGATGTATGTCGGCGGCAAGCAAGCCCGGCCGGACGGCAGTTATACGCGGGCGGTCTATGGGCCAAAGGGCGACCTTGTGGGGCAAGTTGGTGACGGCAATCGCAAAGATATTCGCAACGCGGTCGAAGCGGCCCACGCGGCCCATCTTTCGAAGCCCGGCTGGGCCATGCGCCACGCGTACAACCGCTCGCAGATTCTCTACTTCATCGCCGAGAACCTGGACGCGCGGGCCGACGAGTTTGCCCGGCGTCTGGTCGCCATGACCGGCAGCACGCTCAAGGCGGCTCAGGCCGAGGTAGAGGCATCCGTCTCCCGCCTGTTCACCTACGCGGCATGGGCGGACAAGTATGGCGGCACGGTGCAGGAAACGACGCTGCGCGGCATCACCGTAGGAGTCAATGAGCCGGTCGGCGTCCTGGGCATCGCCTGCCCGGACGAGGCGCCGCTGCTGGGCTTTGTCTCGCTGATGGCGCCGGCCATTGCCCGGGGTAACACGGTTGTGATGATCCCCAGCCAACGGTATCCGTTGAGCGCCACCGACTTCTACCAGGTGCTCGATACGTCGGACGTGCCGGGCGGCGTGGTCAATATCGTTACCGGCGATCGTGATCATCTGATGACCACCCTGATTCAGCATGAAGATGTGGATGGCGTTTGGTACTTTGGCACGGCCGAAGGCAGCTACCATGTCGAGTATGAGTCGGCCGCCAACATGAAGCGCACTTGGGTCAACTACGGCTTGCCGCGAGAGTGGGCCAGTGAGGAAGAAGGCGCAGGCCACGAGTTCCTGCACGAAAGCACGCAGGTCAAGAACATCTGGGTGCCTACCGGCGAGTAGAGTTGGCCGGTAGGCGGGGGACGGGTCTAGCTGAGGCTCAGCGTTTCGCCATCGGCTGGAATCAGGATTTGGTCGGCATGACCGGCCGCAGCGACGGCCGCCTGCAGCTCATCCCGCAGCAAGATGCAGTGGTTGATCGCCTCCAGATGGACGACGACAATGGTGGCCTCCAGGCGTGCCTGGGCGACGCTCAGGACGTCTTCACTGGTCATGGTGATGGGGCCGCCTGTGTTGAACTGGGCCGCGCCTGAATTGACCACGACCACCGCCGGTTCATGGGCCTCAATCACCTTCGCCACCACATCGCACCAGACCGTATCGCCGGCAATGTAGATAGTCGGCTCTCCTTCCGCCTGCAGAACAAAGCCAGAGACCGGCGCCATGAGCGCGATCATTTCGCCGCGCCCATGCTCCCCGCCGGTGCGGATGGTGATGATGCCCTGCCAGTCCAGAGCCTGGGCGATTGGGTATACGGATGTGAAGCCGGCATCGCGGATCTTCCCCTCATCTTCCGGCTGACAGAACAACGGCAGATCACGGGGCAGTAGTTCGCGGGCGCGGGCGTCCCAATGATCGCCGTGGGTGTGGGTGACCAGCACAGCGTCCAGCGATTCGATCAGCGCGGCTAACTCTGTGTCGTCCAATGGTAGATCCACGAGCGGATTACGTTGCTGATTGGGCGTGTTGGCGACCGGATCAGTGGTCCCGGCCGGGTTCAGCATCGGGTCGACGAGCAGGCGATAGCCGTTGTAAGTCAGCAGCAGGGTGGCGTGGCGCAGCAGGGTTAATTCCATGATCGATTATCTCTCCGGGTTGGATATTGTGGTCCGTCGGGCGATCTCCTCGCGGACGACGGGGGCGACTTTGGTACCCAGCAGTTCAATGGCATGCATAACTTTGGCGTGGGGCATGGTGCCGACGCTCAGCATGAGAAGCAACCGTGCGTGGCCGAAGATCTCGTGCTGATACAGAATCTTCTCGATCACCTCATCGGGTCCACCGACGAAGTTGGCCCCGTGCAGCATGGTGCTGGCGTCGAACTGCTCTCGCGTCATGGGTGGCCAGCCTCGCTCGCGGCCGATCTTGTTCATTGCCAACGCAAACGGCGGGAACGAACTGTCGCGTGCTTCCTGGGCGCTGTCGGCCAGAAAGCCATGACTGTTGATGCTGAGGCCGAGCCGGCCGGGGTCGTGGCCCGCCTGCTGTGCGGCCTGCCAGTAGAGCCGGGTCAGCCCGGCGAACTGCTCCGGACGGCCGCCGATGATGGCCAACGCCATCGGCAAGCCAAGCGTCGCCGTGCGCACGACCGACTCCGGCGTGCCGCCGACAGCGACCCAGACCGGGAGCGGGTCCTGAACGGGGCGGGGGTAGATGCCCTGCCCGGTCAGCGGTGGGCGGTGGTCGCCCGACCATGTGACATGCTCAGACTCTCTGATAGCCAGCAGCAGCTCCAGCTTCTCGACAAACAAGTCGCCGTAATCCTTGAGGTCGTAGCCGAACAGGGGGAACGACTCGATGAACGAGCCGCGCCCGGCCATGATCTCGGCCCTGCCGCCGGAGAGTAGATCGAGCGTGGCAAAGTCCTGGAACACCCGAACGGGATCATCCGAACTCAGGACGGTCACGGCACTGCTCAGGCGAATAGATGTGGTGCGCTCGGCGGCCGCCGCCAGGATGGTGGCCGGCGTAGAAGAGATAAAGTCTGGTCGGTGGTGCTCGCCCAGGCCGAAGACATCAAGGCCAACCTGGTCAGCCAGCTCAATCGTCTCCAGCAGATCAGCCAGGCGCTGGGCGGGGCTGATCTTGATACCGCTTTGCGGATCAGGCGTCAGTTCGGCAAAGGAATACAGTCCAAGTTCGAAGGCAGGTGTGGTCAAAGGCGTTTGTGTGTCGATAGGTCAACCTCATTGGGTGATGTCAGTAAAGCGTCTGGTAGACGCGCCGACCTGCTGGATGCGGCGCGTCCCTCAGATTGTAGCACGTCCCCGCCTTCGCTCGCTGAACGCTTACAAACGTCGCCCGCCCACCGCCCGGAGCCGCGCTTCCCACGCCACGGACCCGTCTTCAGCTAACGACAATGTCGCCTGCAATCTGTCACGCGGGGACGTCCGGGCCTACTCGCTCAACGTCGCCGGACAGGTTGGGGTCGGTCCCTGGGGATGCACGGCAACCAATGCGAAGAATCGCTGCGCAACTGATTCCTGTCAAGTGGGCGGATGGCAACAGCCCGGTTATGTTTGGTGTCTGGCATCTGGCTTGTATCCGGAAGCCGACAGCGCTGACCCTGCCGGGAAGAGGCCCAGGGCGGCATCCCGGTCAGACCGATCAACCTGACGTGGGCACAGGAGCAATGGATGAGTTTACAATGCATTGCACTCGACATGCGCGACAAGGCGGCCGCTCAGGGAATCGATCTCACCTATCGAGAATATCCGAAGCTGTTCCACGTCTGGCAGATCTTCTTCCCAATCTTGCCGGAAGGAGAGACGGCGATGCAGGAGATCATCGAGTTCATACGCCAGTGAGGCGTTGGCAGTCCGATGGTCTTGCGGATGCGACTCTTCGACGTTCTTGATCGAGATAAATGGCTGGGCAGGCGCGTGGCCCGGCTCGGCCGTCTGACCACCTGTTGACACAGGCGTGGCGTTGGCTGTACGATGGGTCGATGCTGACAGGCAGGCAATCGTTCCCCTGAACGCGACCGTTCGCCCAGGCGCCCCATCGGCCACACGACACAACATGCAGCACGCTTCAACGGATCAACCAGTGCAGAAATGGCAGGAGGTGATCTGGCTGATCCTGATTGTGGGTACACCGCTGTTTGTGAACCTGTGGGTCGAGCAGCAGTTTGAAGCGTCGAAGGTCTGGCTGCTGCGAACAGTCGTGTGGGTGTTGGCCCTGGTATGGTTAGGCGGCTTGCTGACCGGCGTTCCGACAAAGCGTCTACCGTCCTCAGTTCGCACCCTCGTCATCTTGCTGTCTGGCGCGATCGTCCTTTCCACGCTGCTTGGCGTCAACAGGCCTATCGCCCTGTTCGGTTCACTGGAACGCGCCAACGGTGCGTTGACACAGCTGAGTTTTCTGCTGCTGTTTGTGTGTGTCGCCACCCGGATTGATGCCGAGCGAAGCCGGCGGCTACTGGAGGTGATGACCTGGACGGCCCTGCCGGTCTGCTTGCTGGGGTTGGCGCAGGCTGCCGGTTGGCAGCCGCTCCCCGTCTCCACCGACGCACGCAGCCTCCTGATAACAACGCTTGGCCGCCCCAACTTTACTGGCGCCTGGCTCGCCTTGCTGCTGCCCCTCACTCTTGTGGCTGCCCGGTCGACCGGCGACATCTGGTGGCGCATCGCCTACGGCGCGTTGGCTGGCTTGCAGGTCGTTGTCATTGTCCTGACCCAGGCGCGGGCGGCGTGGATAGCCGCGGTGGTTGCGGTCGGTGTTTTGGTCTGGCTGCACTTCGCGCCCCGGTGGTCAAAGCGCGCTCGCTGGCTCAGCCTGCTGGGCGGGATCGCCGCGCTCGGCGGCATCCTGCTCGTGGTCTTGCAGACCGGCATCGCCGCTGGCGGGTCCATTGCCGCACGCTGGACGATCTGGCAAGCCTCGGCCCGCTTGCTCTGGCCCCGGCTGTGGCTGGGCTACGGGGCCGACTCGCTGGAACTGCACTTCCCGTCCGTCTATCCCCCGCAGCTTGTCTACTATCAGGGCCGCGGGGTGGTGGTCGACCGCGCTCACAACTGGCTGCTCGATTGGACGCTCGCCTATGGCATTGTAGCCACGCTTCTGTTTGTGGCGCTCGCTGCGGTCATCCTCTGGGCGGGCTGGAACCGGCTGACAACCCCTCCGGATGCCGTCGCCGGTCGCTATGGGGCTTTGCCTCTTGAGAGTGGCTGGGTGGCGGCCTGCATGGCCGGCATCTGCGCCCAGCTTATGGGCAATCTCTTTCTGTTTGACGTCGCCGCCACAGCGGTTGTGTTCTGGCTGCTGATGGCCACCGTCAGCGCGGCCACCGCCGGGCCGGCTGCAGAACGCGCCCTCCTGTCACTGCCCCGCTGGATGTTGCGTGTGGTCATGGTAATCGCTGTCTTCGTCGTCGGGTGGGCGGTCTGGCAGAGCAACGTTCGCCCCTTCATGGCGGACCTGAACAGCTGGCGCGGCACCCGGGCGTTGAACGAAGGCGATCCCTCGGCGGCGCTGGCATTGTACGAGACCGCTATTAGACACCAGCCGGACCGGGCTGCCTATCACGTTGCCGCAGCGCTCACTGCGGCCCAACTCAACAACTTTGAACGCGCCGAAAACGCAATGGCCCAGGCCATTGCGCTGCGTCCCACCGATCCCGTACTGACCACGCATTTGGCCCAGATCTATGCAAGAAAAGCGTCGGTCACAGCCGGCAGCATGGAACCGGCTTACGAGGCGTACGAACAGGGCATCGCTCTGGCGCCGACCATCGCCCTGACCTACCAGCAGTACGCCGACCTGGCGCTGCGGGTTGGCGATGGCGAGCGTGCCATGCAGCAAGCCCGGCGCGCCGTGGCACTCGATGCAACGGACGGCATCTCCTATGGCATCCTGGGTTGGTCGCTGCTTCAGGCCGGTGATCTGCCGGCGGCGCAAAGCGCGTTTGAGCAAGCGGTGGGGTGGCAGCCCGAGTCGGCCGACTTCCACCTCGGTCTGGCCACAGCCGCATTCGAGCAAGGGGACCGTGGCCTGGCCAGAGAAGCACTCGATCGCAGCCTGGCGCTCGACCCTGCCTATGCGCCGGCGTTGACACTGCAATTACAATTGGAAGGCAATTGATCCGCAATCCGTCATGACCGTCCGATCGAACAAGGAGACAGTATGAAACCCAAAGGTCCATTCGCTCAAGTTCTTGGTATTGCCGTCGCTCTGCTGCTGCTGGGTGGTCTGGGGGCCTACTGGCCCGCTCTCGTCGACGCCGAGGTGGCCGAGTCTCCGCTCTCACCGTTGGCCACCATTGGAGACGCCATGACCTACCAGGGTTATCTGGCGGACCAGGATGACGTGCCACTTGACGGCACATTCACCATGCGCTTTGTCATCTTCAACGACCCGGTCGCCGGGGAAACCCTGTGGGACAGCGGCGATATTAGTGTGGATGTAGCTGACGGCCTGTTCGCGGTGCGGCTCCCCACAGACACCGACATCTTCAACGGTGAGGAACTCTGGGTGTCGCAGACCGTCAATGGCGAAATCCTGTCGCCTCGCCAGGAGATACTGCCGACGCCGATGGCCCACACGCTCCGTCCGGGAGCGATCATCAAGGGGACTGCCAACGCCATCTCCAACAACTACTTGCTCGACGTGCAGATGAACAACGATGTGTTTGCCTTCAATCGGGGCGCTATCTCCGGGCAGACTACAACCGGCAATGCTATCTATGGTCTGGCTGAGAACGGCCGCGCCATCTATGGGCAAACCCAGGACGGCTATGCGGTCTACGGGTTTGATGGTGGGAGCGAAGCCAATCAAGGCTACGCCGGCTACTTCTACAGCACCAACGGCATCGGTGTCTATGGTTATAGTGGCGCAAACCGCACGCACCCCAATATCTACGCCCCCGGCGTTTACGGCCAGAGTAATCAGGGTGTTGGCGTCTACGGCCGCGGTGACACGTCTGATTCATTCAGCTTCTACAACGAGGGTGGATACTTCGAAGGCGGCAAAGGTCTGTTCGCCCGAGGCATGGACTCGGCTGACCAACAGGGGTATGGCGCCCGCATCTTTAGCTCAAACTATCGCGGCATGTATGTGCAGGGCAACATCTCTTACTTTGATGCCTATTTTGGTGGGGTGCGAGGGATCAGCACGAACGGCGTTGTCGATCGCTCATCGTCGGTTCAGTCGCTGGTCGTCAATGGGGGTGATTCGCCTATCGAGCCGGGTGATCTGGTGGCGATGGTCGGGGTTGTCTCGTCACCTGAAAATCAGCAGCCGATGCTTGCAGTGGCCAGGGTCGATGCAACCAATCGCAATGCAGTGATTGGCGTCGCCAAAGAGGGGATGGCAGTCACCTCTGTGTCGTTTGAAGACGGAGGCGAGTACGTTGACTTTGCCCCCGCAGCCGGTCCGACTGCGCCAGACAGCTTTCTGGTAATCATTACCGGTGGTCTCGCGCCTGCCGTGAACGTCAGCAGTTTGACGCAGGTGACCGGCGGAGCGATTGGCGACCAAGTGTCGCTTTCGAGCGATGGCGGCATGAGGGTGGCGGCGGGTGAGTCAGATGAGATCGTTATCGGCAAGATGGCCGGCCCGATTGACGAACTGAACGGGACCATACCGATGTTCATCGACATCGACTAGGAGGGCCACAGTGACAACAGTGCGTAAGCTCATCCTGATTGCTCTTGTCCTCCTGCTGATTTCAGCCGGGATTGTCGCTGCCCAGTCATCTATGCTTTTCGGCGCACAACGCTCTGCGCTGTTCAGCGGAGGCCCGTCAGAGTCGCGCAGCTTTCGGGCCAGTTCGGTCATTGGCCAGCCGGTTGTCGGGCGTGCAGAAAGCTCCAGTTACAGGGTGACCGCCGGTTTTCTGGCGCCCACCGCCCAACAAGACGTGGACGTTCGATATATGGCTGCCTGCTGTGCTTAAGTAAGCTTGCAGTAGGTGCGCCCATGCTTCAGCCGGTCAGGAGTTTGACCGTGATCTAGACGTCAACAAAGCTCAGTTTGGGGATGCAGGAACGCTTGTGACACCGTGCCCACGATGTCGAAGCCAGGCTTCTGCCGCAGTCGGATCGCGCCTTCATTGGTGGATACGACGAGGTTGAACTGCGCATGCAAAGCCGAAGCCACGAACGAGGATGGCGTTCGTGTGCTTTGGCGACAGCATCAAAATGGAAGATTTCTGTGTTGGGCCGTGTTTATTAAGTAGGATGGCAATTTTGAAAAGCCCCGACACAATCTTGCGGCAAGACACTGTTGACCAAGAGCATTTGGCTACAGCTATGCTTGATAGTCACTATGCCTCTCTGCATTTTCTGGCCTATTCGATTCTTGGAGATGCGGACGCGGCTGATGATGCTGTGCAAGAGACGATCATTCGTGCGCTTGACCGGATCGATAGCTACCAAATAGGTAGCAATATGAAGGCGTGGTTATCAACCATTGTCGTGAATCAGTGTCGCAATGTGCTGCGGCGCAGGGCGAAGCGGCAGCGCTTGACCGGAGGTTTACGCTTGTTGTTTCGCGGCCAATCACCCCAAAAAACATCAGAATACCGCACGATGAATGATGAAGCGAAGGCGGATCTTTGGGCTGCTGTAGACAATCTCAATGAAAAACACCGCCTGCCCATCATCCTCCGCTACGTCCATAATCTTAGCATTCGCGAAATTTCACAGATGCTCGATATACGAGAAGGCACCATTCACTCACGGCTGAATCGTGCTTGCCAGCAGCTGCGGCGGGAGCTTATGGTGAGCGATTCCGAGGAGTTGATTAAGGAGTATCTGTATGAGTGAGTTGTCCCACAGAAAGGCACGAAAGCTGATCCAGGGGAACCATTTGTCATCCCACGAGCGGGATGCCTTGGCAGCTCATCTCACCGAGTGTGACGTATGCCGTCACTATTTGGCAATGCATCTGCATTTGTCACAAGAGCTGCAATTGGAGCCTGTGCGCGTGAGGCCTGTACCTGAATTAAGGGCAGCTCTGCGGCGGCGGGTACACAACCAACAGAGGAGAAATCAGATCATGAAGCCAATACAAGTCTTTGCCGGAGTCGCCGCGTTACTTATTTTAGTTACCACAGGCTGGATGCTCTTTGGCAATAACCCACAACAGGTTGAGGAGCCTGCTGCCATCCTGGAAGAGGCTACCGCTGCGCCGACGCAAGAAACCTTTGCCGTTGTTGAACCGGAACTGCCTACCGAAACAGCAGCAGTATTGCCTACAGAAACGGCCGTTCCCGCTGCAGAAACACCCCCCACGGAAACACCCCTACCAACATCGTCGCTTACGCTTGAGCGGACGCTCATTACCCATCCCAACGACTTGATTGGCACCTGGCACCGCGATCCGTCTTCCGTAGTAGAGGCCATCGGGTACGACTTGGCTGAAAAGGTTATACGATTTTATCCTGGAGGGACCTTTGCTGTGGCTAACACATTGGCAGAGCTGGAAGCCGGCGATATTCAACTTGCAGCTGATTACTGGTTTGAGGATGGCATGTTGCAGACACAACAACCAAGCATTGGTCAGGAATATTGGACAGCCAATGGGTGCCTAAGAAGTTCTGGTAAGTGGGGTAAATCACGTTTTGAGGTGGCTGTGAAGGATGAGCAAACCCTCGAATTTGTTATGCTTTCAGGAGGTTGCCAATCTCAGAGAGATTGGATTGTAGGCGTCTATACGCCGACAACAGCAGATACAATTGACTTGCATATTGACCCAGACAGTGGCCTGGTCATAAATCCTGATTCTGTTCCTGGCAATGCGTCTTTTATCGTTGAAGGGACGCTGATAGATGTTGATCTGACATCTTCCGATGCGCCTCAACTGGTGGTACGCTTGCCTTCCGGAGAAACAGTGCTCATCGCAAGTCAACCAATTGATCAAGTTCTGGACTCAGCCGGCATCAATGTTGACCTAACGACTTATGAGTATGATGTGTCGCCACCGAATCCATTGCGTATTCGAGCCACTGTACAAGAGCAGGATGATGGTGTGCTGGTAAGTGATAGCCTTACAGTCCTTGCTGTGGAGGATTAGCTATCTGCCTGCTGTGCTTAAGTAAGCGTGGGCCGAAGGTGCGCCCATGCTTCAGCCAGTCAGGAGCTTGAACATGACATAGGCGGCAACAAAGCCGTGTCGGGGATGCAGGAACGCTTGTGGCACCGTGCCTACGATGTCGAAGCCATGCTTCTGCCACAGTCGGACCGCGCCGTCGTTGGTGGCAACGACCAGGTTGAACTGCATCCCCCGAAAGCCCATCCTGACCGCGACCTGCTGAGAATGGACGCACATTTGCGAAGCGACGCCGCGACCCCGCGCCGCTTCGCCGACGACGTAGCCGCAGTTGCAGACGTGGTCGCCTGGTCCGGACTGGTTAGGTTTGATGTAGTAGGTGCCGGCGATGTTGCCGTTTTCGTCCACGGCCACAAAGGTCGCGGCGGGGCGGCCGATCCACAGCGCGTGGGCGTCCTCTTCCGAGATGGCAGGATCGACAGCGTAGGTCTCACCGGCGCGGAAGACCGGTTCGAGGATGGGCCAGACACCGGCCCAGTCCGCTGGCTCAAACGGGCGGATGGCGTTCACAATGGTTGACAGCGGCTATTCGCCGGAAGGAGCCATTGAAAGGCGCTCAGCTCGGCCAATCTTCGCCCTCAGTGTAGCGTGTGCCCCGGTGCCCCTTCTTCGGCACCGGCATGGGCAGCCGCTCGCCGGGTGCCTGGACCATCACCAACGTGCGCGGTTTGCCCGACTTGGGATTCACCGCGCCGGGGATCAGTTCCTTAATACGCAGGCGGCCGATCAATTCGTCGCCGAAGATGGTGTAGACATAATGGCCAACCTCCAGCCTGGAGGGTGTGCCCGCCATGTGGAACTCATACTCGGAGAGGGAGCCATCATACAGCGCATCGACCGCTGCCTGTCCGTCTCCCGCGGGGATTGTTTTCGTGATGCCAAAACTCATGCTTTCGTCTCCGTTCCTTGTTGTGTTGATGCATTCTCATCTTAGCACGGCGCGACCGCTGTGTCGCTACATCTCGATGAGCGTGTGAGACGTTTGAAGGGCATACGGCATGATAGCGTGGTTTTCTGTTGCCTGAACCCGGTCGATGCAGCGTCGCAGCGCGACACATTCTTATCGCGTCTGCTCACTTGTGAGATGTTCGACGATGATTTGCGGAATATGGAGAAAATGGGCGTCTGCCGTCAGGAGTGTAGCGCTGTGCTCCATCGCACTGGCGGCAATCCACAGGTCATTGGTTGGAATCGGGCGTCCGCTGTTTCGCAAGTAGGCATAGATTCTAGCGTACCGTTCTCCGGTTTCACTCACCACGGAAGCTACGCTTACACGGGGGCTGGCCAGGAAAGCGTCCAGATCATCACGATTTTGCGACTTGCGACTACCGATCTCAAACCCGGCCCAAAGCTCACCAAGGACGATCGCAGGGAGTAAAATGGTTGGAGCCTTCCGAACGTGCGCCAAAGTACCCTGGTGCCCACGCTTGAACAGCGCGTAGGCTGAGGTATCGATCATCAACGTCTTCATTGCCACAGATCGGCGTCAATCGTTCGCTGGACCTGGAGGAAGTCACGGAGCTCCTGATACTGCTGCTGCGACCACGTGCCCGCCAGGTAGTCGAGATCGTCGTACTCAGCCTCGGGTAGCGCTCCATGGTCAGAATACCCAAGCTGCTTCTTGATGATCGCCAGAACATATCGATTGACGCTCACATCGTGCTGGTCGGCGCCGGACCGCAGTTTGCGATGTAGTTCTTCACTGACGCCACGAATGGTAAGTTGCTTCATGCGCTGCACCTCCCACGCCTAAGTGAATGCATTATAGACATTGTATTGCATGCACTTTTTGATGTCAATTATGGGTAGCGTTGTCTCAGGCCCAGGTAAGGAAGCAAAAAAACCGCCTGACAATCCTGTCAGACGGTTCGTTATCGCATAGTGCCCCCAGGGAGATTCGAACTCCCGTCTTAGCCTTGAAAGGGCTACGTCCTGGTCCCCTAGACGATGGGGGCAATGGACGGAATTCTATCATCCACACAGGGCAGGGTCAAGATTTCCCAACCAATCTCTTTTTTTGGCATGCATCCGCCCGCCGCGCCGGGCGCTTCGCGATCTGGATATAGCCCGGCGCTTTGGTATCATCACAGTGAAACCGCGCACCTCTCTTGCCCGGTGTCGAGCGTGCCTATGACTCAACCATTCATCATTGCCGCCATTCCTCTCAACCGCCCGGCGGTCCGCCAGTTCCTTGCCGATGACCCCTTGCCACAAGGAGCGCCGGTCAATCTGCTCGACCAGCGGCCCACGCCCGCCGCCCGGAAGCGGTGGGAGGAAGCGCTTCGGACCGCGCCGGATCTGGCCGCCTTCCTGTCGATTCACGATCCCCATCATCTTGTCGCCGAGGGGGCCACGGGCCGCCTTGTCCCGCGCCAGTTCCTCGATGATCCCGGCTTTCTGACGCGCAACATGGGCGGCTGGTCGGCGCTCTACTTTGGCGTGATGCAGCTTCCTGACCCGCTCCCGTCTGATCCGCTCCTGGATGAGCTGGTCGATTTGCAGGTCTACGGCCCCGCCATCGCCTCGATCGGCCCCGACAGCGCGTTGACGGCCGACCGGGTGGAGGCAGAAACTGGACTGGACGTCGCCGGGTTGGTGGCGGCGTCGCTGTGTCTTGCGGGCCGCCGTCCGGCGTCGGTCGATTGGCGGACGCTGGCGGCTTACGTCGAGCAGCTGCTGGACTATCTGGAACCAGATGCACCACTCGTCACCATCGGCGAATCCGCCGTGCCGCAATCGCTCTTGCTCGACGAGGTGCTGGATGCGATGGTGCGCATCGAAGCTGCCCGGCGCACCGCCGAAGCAGACGGCCGCACGGCTGACATGGCGGCCAACGAGGCGTGGCAGGCAGCGCTGCGGGGCCGCACCGGAACAGCCGTCATTCTCAAGGGTGAGTACATCATGGGCCGCCACCGGCGCTCGACGATTCTGCTGGTGCCGGAACTGGGTGTGGTCGTCAAGCAGCCCGGGGCTGAACCGCTGCATGAAGTGGCGCTGTCGGCCGTCACCTACAACGGTCAACCGGAGAACTGGCCCGCCATGATGGACGGCGGCGCGTTGGTGACAGCCGCCGGGCGGATTCGCCTGACGGTGGAAGAAGGGTTGGTGCCGCGACTGTCGGCCGTCTGTGGCCATGACGTGTTGTTCAGCACCGTGCTTGGGCTGTCAGTGGAGGCGCTGGTGCCCGGCCCGACGTTCCAGGCATATGTGCTTGAGGAACCGGAGCGGCTAAGCGCAGCGTGGTATGAGGAGATCGTCCTTCACCAGCAAATTTGTGAAGTGATGGGCGTCGAGAACGGCGACTGGCACACGGCCAACTTCATGGTCCGCGACGGCGCAGGGCCGCTGGTCCATGTGGATTGGGGCGCGGCCCGCTTGCTGCGTCCGGATGAGATGACGGCCGAAGGCGCGTTGGCTCGGCTCAACCAGGTGCGCAACATTGCCTTTTCGCTGCACGACGAGGCCCTGGCTGACCGGATGATCGCCCTGCATGATGACCTAGTGGCCGATCCGGATCGGATGGCGGCTGTTCAGGCGCACGCGCAGCAAATGGTCGCTGCGGCAGAGGAGCACGGCGTATGAGTTCCTGGTGGCAATCGGCCGTAATTTATCAGATCTACCCGCGCAGTTTCCAGGACTCGAATGGGGATGGGGTCGGGGACATTCCGGGCATCGTCCGACGGCTTGATTACCTTCAATGGCTGGGTGTCGACACGGTTTGGCTGTCCCCCATCTTCCCTTCGCCTATGGCTGACTTCGGGTATGACGTGTCTGACTATCGCGGCGTCCATCCGCTGTTTGGTACGCTGGGCGATCTGGATCAGCTTCTGGACGATTTACATGGGCGCGGCATGAGGCTGCTTCTGGATTTCGTGCCCAACCACACCTCCGACCAGCATCCGTGGTTTGCGGCGTCCCGCTCCAGCCGGGACAACCCCTATCGCGATTGGTACATCTGGCGCGACCCTGCGCCCGGTGGTGGTCCGCCCAACAACTGGCTGAGCCGCTTTGATGGAGCGTCGGCTTGGCAGTGGGACGACGCAACCGGGCAGTACTACCTGCATCTGTTCCTGAAGGAGCAGCCCGATCTCAATTGGCGCAACCCGGCTGTTCGTGAGGCCATGCTCGACGTGATGGCATACTGGTTCGACCGCGGCGTCGACGGCCTGCGAGTTGATGTGGCCTACCGGGTGATGAAGGATGCCGCTTTGCGCGACAATCCGGTCAATCCGGCCTGGCAGGCGGGGATGGACCCCAGCTTCCGGCTCATCGAACAGCACACCAAGGACACGCCGGACGGGCATCTGTTCAACCGTTGGCTGCGCGAGGCGGCCGATCGGTACGACGGGCGCGTGTTGGTGGGCGAGATGAACCTGCCGTTTGAGCGCCTCATCCCCCATTACGGCAGTGCGGCCGAACCGGAGTTCCATCTGCCGTTCAACTTCCGGCTCGTCTTTTCGCCCTGGGAAGCCAGCAATGTGCGGGCGTTGGCGGCCGAGTATGAGCGCCTGCTACCCGCCCACGCCTGGCCCAACTGGGTGCTGAGCAACCACGATCAGCCGCGCTTCGCCACGCGGGCGGGGCAGGCGCAGGCCCGCAACGGGATGCTGTTTCTGCTGACGATGCGCGGCACGCCCACCATCTACTATGGAGATGAGCTGGGCATGGAGAACGTGCCTATCCCGCCGGACAGGGTTCAGGATCCGTGGGAGCTGCTGACGCCTGGCCTGGGGCTGGGACGCGACCCGGTGCGGACGCCGCTGCCGTGGGACGGCGGCCCCCACGCAGGCTTCTGCGAGCCGGATGTTGTGCCGTGGCTGCCGCCCGGTGCCGCCGCTGCCGAACGGAATGTGGCCATGCAGCAGGCGGATCCGCGGTCGATCCTGACTTTGACCCAGCGGCTGCTGGCCCTGAGGCGCCGTTCGGAGGCCCTGAGCCGGGGCGCGTATGTGGAGCTGGCGGCGGCCACTCCGCTCGTGGCTTATCGGCGAACGCACGGAGATGAGTCGTGGACGATACTCCTCAACTTCAGTGACGAGCCACAGATCTGGACGACGCCGGACGAGGACGCGCCGCTGAGGCTGGAGTTGTCGACAGCGCTGGATCAGCCGGCGGCCGTCGCGGGGCGAACGATCACCCTGCGCGGCAGCGAAGGGCTGCTCCTGCGCCCCACGTTTGAGCAAAGTGACTGAGGCACGATGAATCTACCCTTACCCTGGTCATCAGACACCGTCATTCGCGACTACACCCTCGATGACGCAGCGTCGCTGTTTGTGCTGTACGCCAGCATCGTCCCGGAAGACGCCGGGCAAATGATGGCCTGGACCCAGCAGATGGACGACAAGATTGCCGTGGGCGGGCAGGTGCTCGTTATGGTCGACGGCCGCCGTCCGGTGGCGTATGCGGCGCTGGAGCCGCTGCCTGGCCTGCCGGGGGTATGGGACCTGACCGGCGGAACTGGCGTTCCCTGGCGCAGGCGCGGCTATGGCAGCCAGCTGCTGGAGGAGGTGAAGGAACGAGCCGCTGTCGCAGGCGCACGAAACCTGTCGACGATGGTGATGACCCTGACCGATGAGCCGGCCCGCTTCCTGCTGCAGCGCGGCTTTATGCTGGACCATGAAGAGTGCTTGCTGGAGCTGAACAGCTCCCAGCCAGCCCCGCCCGTTCCGGCATCTCCCGCCACCGTCGCCACCTACAGCCGTCGGGAAGCGATTGCCCACTTCCTCGCAGTCTATGACGCCAGCTTTGAGGAGTTGGTGTGGTCGCAGCCATACTCCGAGGAGGAGTTGGCCGGGTCGCTGCGCCATGAGGACGATCTGTTGTTCCTCGCGGTTGATGGGCAGCCTGTGGGCGTGGCCTGGGCGGAACTACTCCCCGGGTATCGGGGTCGTATTGAACCGATGGGCATGGCGGCCGCCTGGCAGGGGCGCGGTCTGGGAAAGCACCTGTTGGCGGCCACGGTCGAGCATCTGCGTGCCCGCGGCGCACAAACGATCGAGGTCGGGACGTGGCGTATCAATACGGCCGCGCTGAACCTGTACAAACGTGCAGGTTTCATCGAGACCGCTAACTGGTACTATCTTAACTACGAGTTGGCGGCGTGAAGGGTGTCTAAATGCCTCTTTACGATTGCCAAGCTACGACCTACAATCAGCGTTGACTACGGATACGATGCCGGTCAGTGGGATCGGCTGCAAGTTAAAAACGGAGAATCGTTCGCTATGATGTTCAAAGATACGGCTGATGTCGGCAAGCGATTGGGAAGCCAACAGTATATCGCCTCCGACGAGATCGCGACTGTTGTTTATCTGGCCCAATCGTTGTGCAAGCCGATTCTGGCTGAGGGACCAGCCGGTGTGGGCAAGACTGAACTGGCGAAGGCGTGGGCAGCTTCTATCGGCGCGCCCCTCATTCGGCTGCAATGCTACGAAGGGTTGGACGAGAGCAAAGCCCTCTACGAGTGGGAGTACGCCAAGCAAATGCTCTACACCCAGCTGCTGCGCGATACCCTCCGCAACGTCCTCGGCGACGTAGACAGCCTGGCCGAAGCCGCCGCTCGGCTGGCACAGGAAGAAGATGTCTTCTTCTCCGAAAACTTCCTGTTACCCCGTCCCCTATTGATGGCCCTTACTTCCGATGTGCCGGTCGTCCTGCTCATTGACGAGATCGACCGCGCCGACGTCGAGTTTGAGGCGTTCCTGCTGGAAGTGCTCAGCGACTTCCAGGTCAGTGTGCCTGAGTTGGGCACGATTGTCGCCAATCACCAGCCGATGGTGCTGCTCACCAGCAACAACACCCGCGAACTGAGTGAAGCGCTGAAGCGCCGCTGCCTGTACCTGCACGTCGGTTACCCGGCGCTGGAGGCCGAGATGGACATCGTCCGTCTTAAGGTGCCCGACCTGTCGCCGGAGTTGGCCAAGCAGGCGGTGGCGGTAGTTCAACAGCTGCGCAACATGGATTTGCGCAAGGTGCCGAGCATCAGCGAGACATTGGACTGGGCGCGTGCGCTGCTGGCCCTCAACGCCACCGCGATTGACGAAGAGACGATGAAGAATACGCTGACCGTCCTGCTCAAGTACGAGACGGATGTTCAGAAAGCCAAACGCATGATGGACAATGGCGGCAGCTACCGCGGCCGTCGCGACCGGTAAGCGGTCGCAACCACAGCGCCCATTCGCGGGGAAACGACCTATGGAAGACAGAATCATCCAATTTGTGCGCGGTTTGCGGGCGGCGGGCGTCCGTGTCTCAATGGCCGAGTCAATCGACGCGATGCGAGCGGTCGAGATTTTGGGCGTAGCTGACAAAGACCTGTTCCGCCAGACGCTCCGCGCTACGTTGGTGAAAGAGTCCGACGACTTCGAGGCGTTCAGCGAACTGTTTCCACTCTACTTCGGCAGCGGCGGGCCGGTGATGCAAGACGGCACGGAAGAGCTGAGTGATGACGAGCAGGCGATGCTTGAAGCGGCTTTGGCGGAGTTCAGCAACCGGCTCCAACAACTGCTCGACTGGCTGACCAGCGGGGAGGGCCCCACGAAGGAGGAGCTGGAAGCGATGGCCCAGCAGGCGGGCGTCGAATGGGCCGACACGCCCCAGGAAGGGCGGTGGGTCACCCGGCGCATGCTGCAGCAGATGGGCTTTGGGCAGCTTGAGGAGCAGCTCCAACAGCTGATGGAACAGCTGGAAGCGATGGGTATGAGCCAGGAGTCGATTGAGAAGCTCATGGGGGTGGTCGAAGCTAACCGGGATGCGCTGTCCGAACAGGTAGCGCAGCAAGTCGGCCGGCAGATTGCCGAGCAGCGTGCCAATCGCCCCGACGATCTGTATGGGTCCGACTTGATGAACAAGCCGTTTGAGGCGCTCAGTGCAGAAGAAGCGGAAACGCTGCGGCGTGAGGTGCAGCGATTGGCGGCCCAGCTCCGCAGCCGGGCTGCGCTGCGCCGCAAGCGGGGCAAGTTGGGCAAGTTTGATTCGAAGGGCACCATTCGGGCCAACCAGCGCTATGGCGGCGTGCCTGTCGAGCTGAAGTTTCGCAAGAAGAAGCTCAAGCCCAGCCTGGTGCTCATTTGTGACATCTCCCGCTCCATGCTTTCCGTGGCCGAGTTCATGCTGCGCATCACCTACGAACTCCAGGACCAGGTGACGAAGACCCGTAGCTTTGGCTTCTACAGCGACATGGAAGAGATCAGCCTCGATATGTCCGGCAACCGCCCGGCGGAAGCGGTCGACGAAGTGATGAACCGCTTCTATGGACGGGCGCCGCAGCATTACGGCACCGACCTCGGCTACAGCCTGCACACGTTCTTCGACAACTACCTGGGCAGCATCAACAGTCGCACGACCGTGGTTATCCTGGGTGACGGCCGTAACAACTACAACTCACCGCGCATCGACCTGATCAAGGACTTGCAGCGCCGCTCACGCCGTCTGGTCTGGATGAACCCGGAAGCGCCGCGGCAGTGGGGGACCGGCGACAGCGACATGCTCGACTACGCGCCGTTGTGCGACCAGGTCTTCATGGTGCGCAATCTGAACCAGCTCTCGACGGCCGTTGACCGGATCATGACTGCCGGCTAGCGGCCCTGCCCGTCGCGTGTGTATGACATGACCCGCCCTGTCGCAGCGCCGCGATATTCATCACCCACTCATGCACTAATGGGTGGTTTTGACACCTAAACGCTTTTTGCTATACTTCGGCGTCACTGAAATCGGGGATTTCCGCGCCGCTGAGAGCAGCGGTTTTTCCATTTTATTAGGAAACTGACATATGTTGGCAAAGAAACCTACGCTGTTGACCGCTGAAGGTCTGGAGCGCCTGACCAAAGAACTCAACCAGTTGCGAACCACTGGGCGAGAGGAAGTAGCCGATCGGCTGCACAGCGCTTTCGAAGACGGGCAGGACGACGACTTCGTCGATAACGCTGAACTGGAAGCCGCCCGCAACGCACAATCGTTCCTCGAAGGTCGTATTCAGGAGTTGGAGGAGATCCTCAACAACTACCAGATTATCGACGAGGACGAACAGCCACATGGCGAAGTGCGCATTGGCGACTGGGTGACGGTGGTAGAAGTCGGCTTTGATGAGCAGGAACGCTACCATCTGGTGGGCGCGATGGAGGCTGACCCGGTAGAGGGCCGCATCTCCAACGAAAGCCCGTTGGGCGTAGCGCTCCTCGGCGCCCAGGTCGGCGAGATCGTGCGCATCAACGCGCCGCGTGGTCTGACCGAGTTCGAGGTCATTCTGATCGAGTAGCGTTCCGGCCTGTATCTGACGATTCTATCACGCCCGTGTGCCGGTATTTGTGCGCCACGGGCGTTTTTTATGAGGTATGAGTATGACGTGGGAAGCATCGCCGCTGGAGGCACAGCGGTTGGAAAAACTGGAACGACTCGAAGAGCAGGGCATCGTTCCGTATCCCGGCCAATCTGGCTGTACCCATTCGACCGCCACCGCGCTGGTCGCCTTTGAGGCGGCGGGCGAGGATGAGACCGTCGAGGTCACGGTTTGCGGCCGTCTGGTGAGCATGCGCGACATGGGCAAGACGGTCTTTGCCAACATTGCCGACGAGTCCGGTCGCCTGCAGCTTTTTCTGCGTCGTAACGATCTGGGCGAGGAGTCGCATGGCGTCTTCCGGAAACTGCTCGACCTGGGTGACTTTGTGCAGGCGACCGGCACGATGTTCGTGACCCGCACGGGCGAGACCAGCCTGCACGTTTCTGACTGGCAGCTGCTGAGCAAGGCGATCAGCCCGCTGCCGGTGGCCAAGGAGCAAGAAGTGGAGGGGGAGATCGTCCGCTACAGCGCCTTTGCCGACACAGAAGAGCGTTATCGCCAACGCTACGCCGACCTGGCCGTCAACCCCGAAGTGCGGGACATCTTCCGCATCCGCGCTCGCGCTATCAACGCCCTGCGTCGTTATCTGGACGAGCATTCGTTCCTCGAAGTGGAGACGCCGATCCTGCAGCCGCTCTACGGTGGGGCAGCCGCGCGGCCGTTCACGACGTTTCACAACCAGCTGAAGCAGGAGCTGTACCTGCGCATCTCGTTCGAACTGTATTTGAAGCGGCTGTTGGTGGGCGGCTTTGAGCGCGTCTACGAGATCGGCCGTGACTTCCGCAACGAGGGCGTCAGCTTCAAGCACAACCCGGAGTTTACCCAACTCGAGTTTTACGCTGCCTACTGGGACTACAACGACGTGATGACGTTTACTGAGCAGATGGTGGCCTTTGCGGCCGAACAGACGCTCGGCACGACGGAGATTACCTATCAGGGCGAGACCATCGACCTGTCACCGCCCTGGCAGCGGCTGACGATGCGTGAGGCGATCAAGCAGTATGCTGAGATTGACTACATGGATTACGCCGACGCCGCCAGCCTGGCCGCCGCCATTCGGGCCAAGGGCGGCGAGGCCAGCGCAGACGCCCCGTGGGGTAAGCTGGTCGACGGGCTTCTGGGCGACTTTGTGGAGCCGAATCTGATCCAGCCGACTTTCATTACGGCGTATCCGCGCGACATCTCCCCGCTGGCCAAGGGCGTGCCCGGTGACCCGCAGCATGTCGAACGGTTCGAGTTCTTCATCGGCGGTATGGAGATGGGCAATGCGTTCACCGAGCTGAACGACCCGGCCGAGCAGCGGCGACGCTTCGAAGAGTCGCAGGCGCTGTTTGGGCAGGGGGATGAAGAGCGCAATCCGGTGGACGAAGATTATCTGCGGGCCATGCGCTATGGCATGCCGCCAAACGGTGGGTTTGGTATGGGTGTCGACCGGCTGGTGATGCTGCTGACCGACAGCCGCACCATTCGCGAAGTGCTGCTCTACCCCCACTTGCGGGAACGCGAGGAGTAGGCTTGCTTCGCCGGGCTGCAGGCACGGTCCGCACCATCAGAACATCTCCCAAAACGCAAAAGGAGCGCCACCTGACAGTGTCGCTCCTTTTTGATCCTGCGATCTCAGGGTCGCTCGCTAGTCGATCTTGATGTAATCGTACTTGACGCGGGCGTCGCCTTCTTCTCTGGTGACGAGCATCAGGCCGAAGTACGGGTTGTTTACCCACTCCGACTCGCGGACCTCTGCCCGGAACTTGCCATTGAACGTCAGCCGGATCCAGCCATCGCCTGAAACGTTGACGTCGATTTCGATCCATTCATCATTGCCGACATTGGCGCCCTTTACCCAGTCGATCAGCGTCTCGCCTTCCGGCTCGCCGTCGCTGGTGTGGCTCTCGATCTTCTTCAGCTTCATCTCCTGGAACTCTTTGCCGTCGAACTTTCGATACTGGACGCGCAGTTCATAGTAGGTCGTGAAGCAGCTGCTGAAGTCGGCCGTCGGGCACGGCTGTCCGTTCCACGTCGCGCCGAACACCAGGCCGTGCATTTGCCGGTCCTTCGGGTCTTTTAGCTTGGCCTTGTACTCAATGTTGTACGGTGCTGTCTTTCCCTGAACGAGAGGCGAAACGATGAAGAAAGCGTTCTCGCTGTTTAGTTCGAGTTCAAGGGCACCTTGCAGACCGCCATCCACATCAGGACGATGGCGGAAGCCATACTGACCGGTGGCGCTCTGGTCCCAGCGGCGGGCGTCCCAGCCGTCGATATTATCGGTGAACTGGTCCAGGAAGTCACCGCCCTGAGGCGTGGCCGTTGGTGTCGGCGGGACGGGTGTGGCGGTCGGCGGGACCGGCGTTGACGTCGGTGTTGGCGACGGCTGCACCTGGATGTGCGGCAAGAACTGCACGTTACCCGAATCGACGCGGATGACCACGTCATCGACGAAGGGGCCGGTCCTGTTACTCTGGCCCTTGTTGTCGCTCATGAAGCGGAAGGCGATGTAGACGTTGTCTTCTCCGGCGTAACTGGCCAGCGAGAAGCTGCTTTCTGTCCAGACGCCGTCTCCGCCGTCCTCGGTTTGCTCACCGTTCCATTGAATGCCATCGCTGGAAGCCAGCAAGGCCAATGTGTCGTTGGCGGCGGCGTCGAACCACCAGTTGAAGCTGATCTCGGCATCGCTGGCCAGCGACAGGTTCATCGGCCCATAGATGAGCCATGACTCGACGTTGCGGGGGTAGCCGTCTACCACCGGGTCAAGCTGTTCGCCGTCCTGGCCACCGCCGACGCCCCAGGCGCTGAGGTTACCTCCGACGATTGTGTTCTCAATCGGACGCGCACCCCATTTGTACTCGCCGTTCTGAGCGCCGTCGCGGTCGACGTTGATCCAGTCGCTCCCAATGCCCGCTTCGAAATTTTCGCTAGCGACTACGGTCCAGCCTTGCTGGCCCAGCGTGGGTGCGGGCGCGCTACGGGCCGAGAGCGCGTCGGGCGCAAATTCGGCGGAGATCGCTTCACCGGTAAACGGTGGCAGGGCCGGTGGCGGATCGCCCAGCCGCGCAGCCGTCTCAGGGGGACGTCCCCAGAGTGCGATGAGGGCGACGACGACAGCGGTGGCGATAAGCCCGCCCAGCCACATGATTCTGTTGGGCTTGTGGTTGCTTTCCATTCCTTCCTTGCTCCTTTCCTCGCTGGGCCGTGCCAGGCAGCACGACCAACTTTCGACGAGGTACAATGAACGTCATTGTAATCATTTCACTGTAGGCGTCAATCGGGCCGGCGTGCAGTCGCAGGCCAATCGTGGGTAAGCGGCTGCCGATCATCAGAATCTCCCCGCTGCGGCTGCGTGGGGTACAATGGGCGAACGATTGTCGGCGTCCCGCGCCCAGCGTGCTGCCATTGGCGGACCTTAGACCCAGGAGCTAGAAAGCGTATGAGCCTTACTGATTTGTCACGCTATGATGTCGATCCCGTTCGGGGATTTCTGCCGCCGGTCGACCCGCTGACGCGGCTGCCGGAGCCGTTCGCGGCGTGGGAAGCGGCAGCCGCGCAGGTGGCCGGCTTGCTCTCGGCCGGCAAGATGCGCCAGGCGGTCGATGACATGGCCAGACTCTCTCCGGATCTGCTCCAGCCCGGCCCGGAGCTGAACCGGGCAATGCTGCTGCTGTCGGTGATCGGCAACGCCTACGTGTGGGCCACGCCGGAGCCCGCCACGCGGCTGCCGGCTGCGCTCGCCGTGCCGTGGTGGGCTGTCTCGCAGCGGCTGGGTCGGCCGCCCATCATCACCCACGGCTCGATGGTGCTGGCCAACTGGCGACGGCTTGACCCGCACGGGCCGATTACGCTGGACAACATCGACACGCTCCAGCTCTTTCTGGGCGGGATGGATGAGCGGTGGTTCTATCTGGTGACGGTAGCCATTGAAGCGGACGGCGCGCCGGCCATCTGCGCTCTGGCGGAGGCGGCGGCGTCGGGCGCGAACAGCGATCCTGTCCGGCTCCGGTCCCACCTGGAAACGATACGGGACACGCTGGTTCGGATGATCCAGACATTGCAGCGGATGCCGGAGCAGTGTGACCCGTACATCTTTTACCATCGCGTGCGGCCGTATCTGTCATCGTGGCCTGCCGAAGGCGTTGTCTATGAGGGCGTGGACGACAAGCCCCGTGTCTATTCGGGCGGCAGCGCTGCACAAAGCTCGCTGATTCAGGCGCTCGACGCCGGGCTGGGCGTGCGGCAGACCAGCCCGTTCCTGCGCGAGATGCGGGCGTACATGCCGCCGCTCCATCGTCGCTTTGTGGAAGAGCTGGAGCAGGCCCCGTCCATCCGTGAGCAAGTTGCCGCCAGGCAGGGCGAGCAGCCCGCGCTGCTGGCGACCTACAACGAAATTGTCGAGCTGCTCGACCAGTTTCGCCGTATCCATCTGGAGTACAGCGTCCGCTATATTAAACAGCAGGCGCCATCTAGCAGCGGGTCCATCGGGACAGGAGGCACCGACTTTGTGCCTTTGTTGAGCGGCGCCCGCAAGGCCACCCGTGACGCTGCCCTGCCCGTCGCCCGGAGCTGAACCAGCAGCCTGATCAAAAAAACGCCGCTGATCGGGTTGATGCGATCAGCGGCGTTTTGGGTCCACCTGGTGGAGCGAGCTGCTTACGTGTTCGCCTTCACCTTGTCCTGGAATGACTTCCGGAACTTGCGCACCTTCGGGTCAATGACCATCATGCAGTAGGGCTGGAAGCGATTGCGGTTGTAGTAATCCTGATGGTACGACTCGGCCGGGTAGAAGATCTCCAGCGGCTCGATCTCGGTCACAATCGGATTGCGATACAACTTCTCGGCTTCGGCGGCCGCCAGCGAAGCAGTGGCCGTGGCTTGCTGCGCCGGTGAGTCGGTCAGGATGATCGACCGGTACTGCGGGCCGACGTCATTGCCCTGACGATTGGGTGTGGTCGGGTCGTGGATGCGCCAGAAGATGTCGAGGATTTCATCGTAGCTGATGACGTCCGGATCGAATGCGACCTGCACCACTTCGGCGTGGCCGGTCGTCATGGCGCACACTTCCTCGTATGTCGGGTTTTCGACATGGCCACCGGCATAGCCGGACACCACCTCTTCCACACCAATGACATCCAGATAGACCGCTTCCAGACACCAGAAGCAGCCGCCACCTAATGTGGCAACTTCACGTTGTTGATTACTCATGCGTCGTACCTCCCGGGTAACATAGTTTCGATTATAGCAAGTTGAAAAGCGGATTGTGGGCGTCTGCGGCAGGCATTAAGCTGTCGTAGTGCTCGCGCCCACAGCATGCGGTGTTCTGCCTCACTTCAGACGCGCCGGCATCAGCCACTCTTACCCCGCAGGCTTAGCCGCTTAAGAGAAGCGGCGGTTCGCGGCGAACGCTATGCTAAAATGCATCCTACACGCCAATCGACTGCCCGACCGAAGGATGCCACAGCACCGTGTCAGGCACGCAGCAGGAGAAAAATGGGATTCATTAAGCGACTATTCGGTGGCGACGGCAAGCCGTCCAAACCTTACGTGGACAAGCAGGGCGTTTACTTCTACGTCATGTGTGATAACTGCGGCACCCCTGTTAAGGTGCGGGCCGACAAGCAGTACGATCTGATCAATGAAGGTGGCGGATACGCCTGGCACAAGACTGTGGTGGACAGCCGCTGCTTCAAGCCCATGCCGACCATTGTGCATCTTGACGGCAATTACGAAATGGTGAGCAACGATATCCAGGGTGGGCACTACATTTCCGAGGCGGAGTACGTGGCGGCCATGGCTGCTGCGGAAGCGATGCCGGACGACGAAACGACCGGCGACAGCACAAGCTGAGAACGTCCGCTCAGTCCCCTGAGCGGCGATTGCGGCTGATGTAGACAAGCGCCGCCGAGACAAGCCCCGCCGCGGCTACAATGCTCATGCTGAGCTGACTCATCCGCTTTTCCATCCGTTCCTGATGGCGCAGCGTCTGCGGGTCAGCTTTGTACTGAACCTTTAGCCGTCCCTTTTCAGCATCTTCCAACAAGCGCTGAATGCGAAACGGCGTTTCCAGATAGGGCCGGATCAACTCGACTACCGACTGCCAATTGAGGTCGTTCAGCTGGCGCAAGTTCTGGCTGCGTATCAGCGCTTCGCCGTACCGCTCAATCTGGCTGAACGGGTTGATGAGCGGGTCGAGCTGCGACACAAGGCCAGAAATCATGCTCAGCGCCCGGCCCAGGTAGATGAAATCCTGCGGCACCTGGAACGGGAACTCGAACAGCAGATCGCGAAACTCGCGCCCCAACTCTTCGACTTCCTTTGGGTCCGGCTGGGCCAGCTCCAGCAGATTGCGCCCCCAGACACGCCCCAGGACCGTCTCTGTTGCTTCGGTCACCCGGTCCATGTCCGCCCCGGGCAGGAAGAAGCCCAGATCGCGAAATGCATCAACCAGCTGGCGGCCGTCCTGCTGCGTCACGCCGATGACGACCTTGCGTAAATTCTCGCTGATCGCCTTGGGGACGGTTACAGCCATGCCGAAGTCGATAAAGATAAGCTGGAACGAGCGGCTGCCTGTCTCGGTCGTGCCCGCCGTCGGGCGCACGAACAGATTGCCTGGATGGGGATCGGCGTGGAAAAACTCGGCGATAAACACTTGCTCGAAGTACGCCTCCAGCAGCAAGTCGGCCACCTCTTTCGGGTCGATCCCGGCGGCCGTCATCCCTTCCATGTCGGTGACCTTGAGCGACTCAACGTCTTCGAGAACAACAACCCGGGCGGTGGAGTGTTGGCGGTAGACGTACGGGATGTAGATCTGCTCGTTGTCCGCGTGCATCTGGGCGAAGCGGTCGGCGTTGTCGGCTTCCGACTCATAATCCAGCTCTTCCCACAGCGTCAGGGCGAACTCTTCCATCAGGGCAGGGACGTTGGCGCGGCGGCGAATCGGCTGGTAGCGCATGACCCAGCGCGAGACGACGCGCAGCGCCGCGAGATCGGTCTGGACAAGGGTGGCAATGTGCGGCCGTTGAATCTTGACCACCACCTGCGGCCCTGGCTCTCCTGTGCGCGGGTCCGGCAGCAGCTGGGCGCGGTAGACCTGGCCCAGGGATGCGGCGGCAATTGGCTCTCGTTCTACGTAGGCGAAGCGACGGTCGATATCGCCCAGTTCGTGTTCCAGCAGGGCGAAGACCTCGCGGCTGTCAGCGGCAGGCACTTCGTCCTGCAAGCCTTGCAGCTCGCGGGTGATCTCTTCCGGCAGAATGTCGACGCGCGTGCTCAGGAACTGTCCCAGCTTGATCATGACCCCGCCCATCTCAATGGCCAACCCCCGAAAGTCGCGGGCGATTTGCTGCAGGCGGCGGGGACGCGAGCTAATCGCCCGGCCCCTAACCAGCGGAATACGGCCGAACGTCAACTCCCACCACAGAAAGTGGGCCAGGACGCCGCCAAAAAATGTCAGGATGCGCCGGTATCGGATCTGGTCGATCCGGGCCTCTTCGTTCATCATACTTGTTCAGCCAATACAAAAGGCTTCACCCCCCATTTGGTGGATGAAGCCCTTTTTGCACAATCATGGATGCTCCCGCAATCAACGTCCGAGAAAATCCGTTGTGCCCCATAGGGGACTCGAACCCCTGTTTCGGCCTTGAGAGGGCCGCGTCCTGGGCCGCTAGACGAATGGGGCCAGCACTTCAGGATTTTATCAGAGCGTCTTTTGGCTGTCAATCGCACCTGGCCGCAGCGGCGCTGCGCTCCTGTAAGATTCATGTAACCATTGAACAAGCGTTGCTTAAGTAAGAGTTCATACACTCGGTAACGTCCATAGTCGTGGCGGGCCGAGCAATGAGGTCGAGCGTGATGGTCTGCCACTAACCAATGAATGAATAGAGACAGATTTGGAGGTCCAGAAATGAAGCGAATGATTATGCCTGTAATGCTTGGATTGATACTATTCCTGGCCGCTTGTGGCGGCACGGCTGCCCCGGCTGCCGAACCAGCGGCCGTTGCTCCGGAAGCGTCCGTCGTAGAAAGCGACGAGATGGCCGATGATATGGCTGGTGACGAGATGGCCAGTGACGAGATGGCTGGTGATATGGCCGGCGACGAAATGGCCGGCGACGAGATGGCCGAAGGTGATGAAGCTTCCCACGACGACATGGCTGAAGCGATTATGGACGAGGCGATGAGCGATGAAGACGCTGCTGAGGCGATGATGGACCTGGCCGCGTGGCAGACGCTGCCGCTGGTCGACGCCCGCACGGGCGAGAGCTTCACCCTGGCCGACTACAGCGGCCGGACGGTGTTTGTCGAGCCGATGGCTACCTGGTGCTCCAACTGCCGCCAGCAGTTGACTAACGTCCAGCAGGCCCGCACCAACCCGATGACTGCCGATTCCGTGTTTGTCGCCCTGAGTGTCGAGACCAGCCTCAGCGACGAAGAGCTGGCCCGCTATGCGGATCAGTTCGGCTTCGACTGGACGTTCGCTGTGGCCACGCCGGAGATGCTGCAGGCGCTGGCTGAGGAGTTCGGACGCTCGGTGGCCAATCCGCCATCGACCCCCCACTTCGTGATCAGCCCGGACGGCTCCTTCACTGAACTGTTCACCGGCATTCAGTCGGCCGACGAGATTGCGGCGCTGGCCGGCGGCTAGGTCGCCCCGACTTTGCACCATTAGCGAGCCGGCCGGCCGGGGACATTACCCCACAACCGCCGGCTCGCCTGGCTCAGGACACTTATGAACGAACTCTGGCAAGCTTTCATACTCGGCAACACCGCCATTTTGACGAACGTCTGCATCCTGCCGCTCTATCCGGGCCTGATCGCCTACATGGCAGGCAGCGCGAACAACCCGGAATCACAGCGGGCGGGCAAATGGCTGGGCATCTTTGTGCTGGCCGGGGTGCTGAGCCTTATGCTGGTCGTTGGGGCTATCCTGTTCTACGTCCAGCGTTCCTTCAGCACCATCCTGCCGTTTTTGCTGCCGGCCATCTACGTCGTCGTGATCGGCATGGGTGTCCTGATGCTCAGCGGTCGCAATCCTTTCAACCGGCTGCAGACCGTGCAGATGCCGGCCATGCGCAATCCGTATGTCGGCGCGTATGTCTACGGCCTGCTGCTCGGCCCGATGACGCTGCCCTGCGCCGGGCCGATTGTCGTCAGCGCTTTCCTGTTGGGCGCCGGTAGCTTTACGGGCGTGGCTGGCGGAATCGCCTACTTCATTGCCTTTGGGCTGGGCTTCGGCTGGCCGCTCGTGCTCATCCCGTTCCTGGCGGCGCCGTTCCAGACGCGACTGACACGCTGGACAACGCGCAACTACACGACGCTGACGCGAGTCTCAGGCGCCTTGCTGATCGCTATCGGCTTCTTTGGCATTGCCACAGAGGTACTGCCGAACATCAACTTCGCCTGATCCGATATTGCAGCAGCGAAAATCATCTGGCCGGCGGCGTCTCCATTCGGGACGCCGCCGGTTTTTGTGTGCAGCGTACGAGGCTCCGATTCGTGCTAGAATTGGCGTTGTCAACCCTGAACTGCCGTAATAAAGGAGCCTCACCGTGAAACCAATGCGCTTTGACACCTACTATCGCTATGACGATTTGACCGCCTATCTGCAAGCTTGGGCGCAGGCACATCCAGAGCTGTGCCGTGTCGAAGCGCTTGGCCAAAGCCACGAAGGGCGTGATATCTGGGTGGTGACGATCACCAACTTCGCCACCGGACCAGACACCGAAAAGCCTGCCTACTGGGTGGACGGTAACATCCACGCCACCGAGGTGTCGGCGTCCACCGCCTCGCTCTATCTTATCAACAAACTCCTTACCGGATACGCCAGCGACCCGGATGTAACGGCCGTGCTGGATACGCGCGTCTTCTACATTGTGCCGCGCCTGAACCCGGACGGCGCGGAGTGGGCGCTGGCCGACAGTCCACGCTACATTCGCAGCAGCACGCGACCCTATCCGCGCGAGGACCGGCTGGACGGCCTGCACGATGAGGATATCGATGGCGACGGCCGTATCTTGCAGATGCGTGTGGCTGATCCCAACGGCACCTGGAAGGTACATCCGGAAGATGCCCGGCTGATGATCCCGCGCGAGCCGGCGGAGTTGAGCGGCGGCCCGTTCTACCGGCTGTTCAGCGAGGGTATTGTCCAGAACTACGACGGCCACATCATCAAGAGCGGCCCACCGCTGCAAGGGCTGGACCTCAACCGGCAGTTTCCGGTGTTCTGGGAGCCGACCCAGGCGGGGGCTGGTCCATTCCCCGGCAGCGAACCGGAGACGCAGGCGGCGATTCGCTTCATCACCGATCATCAGAACATCACCGGCAGCATCAGTTTCCATACGTTCAGCGGCGTTCATTTGCGGCCGCCGACCAAAGGCCCGGACGACACGATGAACACCCAGGACCTGTTCACGTACAAGAAGATCGGGGACAAGGGGCATGACCTCACTGGCTATCCGGCAGTATCGGTGTTCCACGACTTCAAGTACGATCCCAAAGAGTACATCAAGGGTACGTTCGATGACTGGATGTATGAGTACCTCGGCACCTACTCATGGACAACCGAGATTTGGAGCGTCCAGCGTCAGGCCGGGATCACCGACTACAAGTACATTGACTGGTTCCGGGACCACCCGCTGGAAGACGATCTGGCCATCATGAAGTGGCTGGACGAAGAACTCGACGGCGAAGGGTATGTTGACTGGTACGAGTTTGACCACCCGCAGTTGGGCCGGCTGGAGCTGGGCGGCTGGGACTTCATGGAAACGTGGCGCAACCCGCCGCGCCATTTGCTAGAAGCGGAGGTAGCCCCGCTGGCGGACTTCGCGTTGTTCTGCTGCCAGGTCTCGCCGCGCCTGGAAATTCTGGCAGTGGAGACGGAGAGTAACGGCCCCAGCCATCACATCTCCCTGGTGCTCCAGAACACCGGCTGGCTGCCAACCAACGTCAGCGAACAGGCGTTGAAATCGAAAGCGGTGCGTGACCTGGAAGCCGATATCGCTCTGCCGGAAGGGGCACGGCTTGTCTCTGGTGAGGCCAAAGCGATGCTGGGTCAGCTGAAGGGGCGGGACCACGCCTGGGCGTTTGCCAGCTGGAACAATGACAGCACGTCGGACCGGGTGAAGGTGGAGTGGGTGGTCGAGTCGGCCGCCGGCGGCGACGTGCAGCTGACCGCGTCCCATCCGCGTGCGGGGACGGTGCGGGCCACTGTGGCGCTGCCCGCCGCCTAGCTCCCGGGTGCTGGCTCCACCAACACTTTGTCGACGCGGTTGCCGTCCATATCGACGACTTCGAAGCGCCATGCTGACCAGATGAAGGCATCGCCCGCGCGCGGCAGGCGGCCAAGCGTGTAGATGATGAAGCCGCCCAACGTTTGATACTCATCGTCGTCGGGAAAGTCACCTGCGTGCAGCGTTTCGCGCAGGTCGTCGATGGTGAGCTTGCCATCGATCAACCAGGAACCGTCCTCGCGAACGGTCACGGGTGGGTCTGCAATCTCATCCTCGGTGGGAATGTCGCCCACAATCGCTTCCAGCATGTCGATGAGCGTGACCAACCCTTCGATGCCGCCGAACTCGTCGACGATGATGGCCATGTGGGCGCCTTCCTCTTTGAACCGTTCCAGAGCGTTGATGGCCAGCATGGTCTCCGGCAGATAGAACGGCCGCTCCATAATGTCGTCGAGATCAGAACCGCCTTCAACCCAATTGCGGGCCAGCATGTTCTTGGCCCGTACGGTCCCGAGTATCTTGTCCAGTTCGCCGTCGGCCACCGGGAACTGTGAGTGGTGTGATTCCAGCGTGACGGTGCTGTTTTCCGCCGGCGACTTGGTGATGTCCAGCCAGGCGATTTCGTTGCGGGGCGTCATGAGCGACCGCAGCTGCCGGTCGCCAAAGCGGAAGATGCTCTCGACCATCTCGCTTTCCGCTTCTTCAAAGACGCCTGCCTCTGCGCCTTGCTGCACGAGCACGCGAATCTCCTCCTCCGTCACCTCATTGGCGCGGTCGCTGCTGTCGATGCCGAACAGGGCCAGCACAGCGTCGGTGGAGAAAGTGAGCACGGCCACAATGGGACGCGCCAGCCGCGAGAGGAGATCCATCGGCCCGGCGACGCGCGCCGCGACCGCTTCCGGGTTCTGCAGCGCGAGCTGCTTGGGGACCAGTTCGCCGATGACGACGCTCAGGTAGGTGATCAGACCCACGACAAGGACGAGGCTGACGACGTCGGCATAAGGCCCGACGAGTGGCCATGTCGCCATGACGGTCGCCAGCTCGCCGGAGATCGTGGCCCCGCCAAACGCGCCCGCCAGAATACCGACCAGGGTAATGCCAACCTGGACGGTGGAGAGCAGGCTGGCTGGTTCGCGAGTCATCTCCAGCGCTTTGGCGGCGCCCTTCTGCCCGGTCATCGCCATTGCCTGCAGCCGCTCGGGCCGAGCGGAAACGATTGCCAACTCTGACAACGCGAAAAAGGCGTTGATGAGGATGAGCACCAGAATGATGAGGAAGTTGATCCAGATTCCAGTCAAGAGTCGCTCCGGGATTCTGTAAGTTGATTGGGCCAGTACCTGCATGAATGGTGTCGCGTGAACGCCCGATTGTCAAGCGATGGTTGAGTCAGTCGCGTCCCACCGGGCAGGAGACCGCCGCGCAAAACCCGGCCCGTCATTGAGCGCTCTGGCGCGCAGGGCTTTTCAGTTGTCAAGCCGCTGCGGGTTGAAACCCGGCAGCTACCGGGCAAGTGGGTCAAGACCTACTTAAATCGGGAAGGAAAGCGCGTTGGCCCCCCTTCTGCAACCCACCTTCAGTGGGTTTCCTCCGGTAGCAGGTCGTTTCAACGGCCTGTGTCCGGCCGAACCAGACAACTGGAAAACCCTGCTCTGGCGCGGCCAACACCTGCCCAACGAGGCGTCTTGGTCTACAATAGCAGGATGAATTTGCTTGACTCTCTGAACCCGGCCCAGCGTGCCGCGGTCGGTGCGCCTGCCGGCCCGGTCCTGGTTCTCGCCGGCCCGGGCAGCGGCAAGACCCGCGTCCTCACCCACCGCATCGCCTACCTGATTGAAGACCTGCGTGTGCCGCCCTGGCAAATCATGGCGGTCACCTTCACCAACAAGGCCTCACGCGAGATGCAGTCGCGCATCGAAACGCTGCTTGGCGGACGGCCGAACGGCCTGACGATGGGCACGTTCCATTCGATCTGTGCCCGGCTGCTGCGTCGCGAGGCGGACAATTTGGCCTATTACAATCGTGACTTCGTCATCTTCGACACGTCCGACCAGCTGCAGGTCATCAAACAGGCGTTGGCCGACCTGAATCTGGACGACAAGAAGTTCGCCCCCAACAAGATGCTCAACGGCATCAGCAGCGCCAAGAACGAGCTGATTACGGCCGAGGAGTATGCGGCGACCAACTACATTGCCGAGGTGACCCGGCGCGTTTATGAACGGTACCAGGCGATTCTGCGCACCAACAACGCGATGGACTTCGACGACCTGCTGATGAACACGGTCATGCTGTTCGACGAGCGACCGGATATCATGCAGGCGTATCGCCAGCGCTACCAGCATCTGCTGGTTGACGAGTTCCAGGACACCAACACGACGCAGTACGCGCTGCTGACGCGTCTTTCCGGCGGCGACGGCAGCATCTTCGCCGTCGGCGATTCGGACCAGTCTATCTACAAATGGCGCGGGGCAGACTACCGCAATATCGAGCGATTCCAGCGTGCCTTTCCCCAGGCTGAAGTCATTTTGCTGGAGCAGAACTACCGCTCGACGCAGATCATCCTGGACGCAGCCAAGCAGGTGATCCAGCACAACGACCACCGCGTCCACAAAGAGCTGTTCACAGAGCGTGACGGCGGGCAGAAGATCACCATTCGCGAGGCGTACAACGAACAGGACGAAGCAGCCACCATTATCGACACCATCCAGGACCTGATGCTGGGTGGTTTTCGCGGCAACGACTTCGCTGTCATGTATCGCACCAACGCTCAGTCCCGGGCGCTGGAAGAGGCGTTTGTGCAGGCGCAGATGCCGTACCGGCTTGTCGGCGCGACACAGTTCTACCAGCGGCGTGAAGTCAAGGATGTGATGGCCTATTTGCGCGTGGTCCACAATCCGCTGGATATGGTCAGTCTGAATCGGGTGCTGAACACGCCGCCACGAGGCATTGGCCAGGTAACTCAGCAGCAGCTCTACGACTGGGCGGCGAAGCTGGGTATGCAGCCGGCCGAAGCTCTAGTGCGCCTTGTTGCCGATCCGGACGTCCAGTATCCGTTCAAGGCCCGGGCATTGACCGCACTCTCGGCGTTCGCGGGTCAACTCCAGGCGTGGCTCGACCTGCGCGACCGGGTCACGGTGGGCGAGCTGCTCGACGCGATTCTGGAGCAGGTCGGCTACCGGGCCTACATCGACGATGGCACCGACGAAGGGGCCGAGCGGTGGCAGAATGTGATGGAGCTGCGGGCCGTGGCCGGCGACAGCACGCTGCCGCTGGGCGACTTTCTGGAGCAAGTGTCACTTGTATCAGAGACCGATAACCTCGACAGCGACACCCAGGCGCCCTCGCTGCTGACGCTTCACGCCGCCAAAGGGTTGGAGTTTCCCGTTGTCTTCATTACCGGCCTCGAAGAAGGGCTGCTGCCCCACAGCCGGTCGCTGGACGACCGGGAAGAGTTGGCCGAGGAGCGCCGTCTGTTCTATGTGGGCATCACTCGGGCCGAGGACCGGCTGTTCCTGTCCCACGCCTTCCGGCGCACGACGTGGGGGGACAGCTCCGTTTCCGTGCCTTCACGCTTCCTGGGTGACATTTCTACGGACCTGCTCGACATGGCCAACGCCGGGCAGCGGCGTACCCAGGCGGTGGGCCGGGCCAGCAGTTGGGGAAGTACGCAAACGACATGGTCGACTTCGGGTGCGCACTCCAGTCGCACACCAGCCCCGGCGCCGGACCGCTGGCAGAGCGATCCGGGTCGTGAGGACCTGCCCCGTCCCTATGCCGACCTGGATGAGCCAACAACCGAACCGGTGCGCTCCGGGACGGCACAGTACAAGACCGGGCAGCGCGTCCGCCACAAGAAGTTTGGCGAGGGAACGGTCATCGAAAGCAAGATGATGGGTCAGGATGAGGAAGTGACCGTAGCGTTTCCGGGTACCGGCATCAAACGTCTGGCTGCTTCATTCGCCGGGCTGGAACTGTTGGCGGAGTAACTCCACCCACCAGGGTTGATATGCATTACTTGATCGATGGGCACAACCTGATCGCCGGTCTGCCGGATATCGCCCTGTCGGACCCGGACGATGAGGCCAGGCTGGTGGAGAAGCTGCGACGGTGGACGGCCGCCAGCGCCAAGCGGCGCGTCACCGTGATATTCGACGCCGGTCTGCCCGCGGGCGTCTCCCACGGCCTGTCGAGCGGGCCGATCAAGGCGATCTTCGCGCCGAACAACAAGACGGCCGACGACCTGCTTATTCAGCGCATTCGGAACGTGACCAACGTCCAGGGGTATGCGGTGGTGACCAGCGACTACGCTGTAATTCGGGTGGCCCAGCAGCGGCGGATACAGGTGATCCGTTCCCAGACATTCGGGCTGGATATGCAGCGCGAAATTGACCAGCGTCGGAGTGGTGGCAAGCAACCTGCCCGGACGGGGGAGTCCAACATGAGCCCGGCCGAGTTGGAAGAGTGGATGACGCTGTTCGGCGGGGAGCCGCCCGCCAAACCGAAGAAGCAGGCGCCCAAGGGAAAGAAAAAGATTCGCCCGGCTGCTGCTCCGCCGCCCGCTGATGAGGATGACGACGAAGAGCTGAAGGAGTGGATGCGGCTGTTCGGTTACGATGAGTAGCGTGCGCTAGTCGCGCTGCTTGTAGTGGACGTCGGGCAAGTCGCGCAAGCGGGCGGCCGCTTGTTCGGCCGTCAGGTCGCGCTGGATCTCGCCCAACATCTCGTAGCCGACCATGAACTTGCGCACGGTGGCGGAGCGCAGCAGCGGCGGATAGAAGTGGGCGTGGAGCTGCCAATGGGATGGGTCCCCCGCAACGAAGGGCGCACCGTGCCAGCCCATCGAGTAGGGGAAACTTGTGTTGAACAAGTTGTCATAACGTGTCAGCAGTTGTTTGAGGATGGTCGCCAGTGAGTGCTGTTCCGCCGGGGTGATATCTGGCAGGCGGAGGATCGGCCGTCTGGGGAGCAGAAGCGTCTCGAACGGCCACGCCGCCCAGAACGGCACGACCACCAGCCAATCGTCGTTGCTGACGACGATCCGGTCGCCTGAGCCGGCTTCCAGCGCCGCGTAGTCGACCAGCATGGCGCTGGTGTGGGTGTGCCAGTAAGCGCGCTGCTCGCGGTCTTCTTTGCTGACCTCAGTCGGCAGCGTGTCGATGCCCCACAGTTGGCCGTGGGGATGCGGGTTGGATGAACCCATCATCGCGCCCTTGTTTTCGAAAAGCTGGACCCACTTGTATCTCTGGCCCAACTCGGTCGTCTGCCCAATCCAGGCGTCGATGACATCGCCGATTGCTTCGGTGCTCATCTCCGGCAGCGTAAGATCGTGGCGCGGCGAAAAGCACATCACGCGGGCCACGCCGGGGGCGGTTTCCATGCGCAGCAGGGGGTGGCGGTCCTCGCCGGGCGCGGCGGGCGCGTCCGGCAAGATGGCGGCGAAGTCGTTGTCAAAGACGTAGACGCCGTTGTAGTCGGGGTTGTTGTGCCCCCCGGCGCGGGCATTGCCCGGACAGAGGTAACAGTGGGGATCATACGTCGGGCGGTTGTCCGGCGGTGCGTCTTCCACCTGACCCTGCCAGGGTCGCAGCATGCGCTGGGGCGACACCTGAATCCACTCGCCGATGAGCGGGTTGTAGCGTCGATGGGGGTGCAGGGTGGGGTCAAACTGGTCCATGATAATCTCCATGTTGGGCAGGTTGCTGGCCCTCGCCAACTATAATGGAGAGCCGCGGGACGGGCCAGCAGTTCGTCATCTGGGGCGTTGGGGCCGGGCTGGCTACAATAGAGCAATGGCGAACGACAAGCATACGATTCGGGCCTTCATCGCCTTGCCACTGCCTGAGTCTGTGAAGGAGGCACTCGGGGCGGCGGCGAAGTCGGCCGCGCCCGCCCTGCCAGATGGCGCAGTGCGCTGGGTGAAGCCGGCGGCCCTGCACCTGACGCTGCGCTTCCTGGGCGACACCCCGGCCGGCAGCCTCGGCGATGTCTGCGCTGCGTTGGATGAGGCGGCGAGCAGGCACGCACCGTTTGGCTTGCAGCTCGTGGAGGTAGGCTGTTTCCCCAACTGCCGCCGCCCTCGTGTTTTATGGGTCAGCCTGCGCCCGCCCGGCGGCGCGGCAGCCGATGCGTTGGCGGCGCTAAAGGCGGACATTGATTCAGCGCTCGACCGCTGCGGATGGGAACCGGAAACGAAACCGTTTCACCCACATTTGACCCTGGGGCGGATCAAAAACCCGGCTGGATTGGCCGGGTTTGAGGGGCAGGTTGATGTGACGCCGGTGCGCTGGGAGGCGGACGTTGTCCACCTCATCGAAAGCGAGCTGCTGCCCGACGGTCCTCGTTACAAGGTCCGCCACACCGCCGAGCTATCCTCCAACTAAAACAGTCGAGACGCGTGGGTTAGGCGGCCAGCCGCACTAGATGGTACTTTCGCTTGCCCTTGCGCAAGAGTACATACTGGCCGTCGATGCTGTCAGCCAGCGTCACCATATGGCGCGTGTCTGTGACCCGTTCATTGTTCAGGTAGATGCCGCCGCCTTCTACAGAACGGCGTGCGTCCGCCTTGGAGCCCGCCACACCGGTGCTCACCATCAGCTCCAGAAGCATGACCCCCTCGCCAGCCAACTGCTCGCGCGGCAGTTCGCTCGAAGGCACGTCGGTGAAGATGTCGGCGATATCGGCCGCGTCCACGCCATCCAGCCCGCCGCCAAAGAGAACGGCCGACGCCTGTTCCGCTTTGGCTACAGCTGTCGGACCGTGGATCATGCCGGTCACTTCCCGTGCCAGCACACGCTGTGCTTCCCGCTGCTCCGGCGCAGTCTCCACCTTGTGAACCAGATCGGCGATGGTCGCCTGGTCCAGCCAGGTGAACATCTTCAGGTACGTCTCGACGTCGGCATCGTCCGTGTTGTACCAGTATTGGTAGAAGCGGTAGGGTGACGTCCGCTCGGCGCTGAGCCAGACGCTTTCACCGTCAGCCGTCTTGCCAAACTTCGACCCGTCGCTGCGCGTCAGCAGCGGGTAGACGAGACCGTGCGCCTTGCCGCCAATCGCCTTGCGGATTAGCTCTGCCCCGGCGACGATGTTGCCCCACTGGTCGCTGCCACCCGCCTGCACCTGGCAACCGTACGTCTCGTACAGGTGCTGGAAGTCGTACGCTTGCAGCAGCATGTAGCTGAACTCGGTGTAGGAGATGCCGTCCTCGCGTTCCAGTCGCGAACGGACCGAATCCTTGGCCATCATGTAGTTGACTGTGAAATGTTTGCCGACATCGCGCAGGAACTCCAGCAGTGACAGCTTCAACAGCCAGTCGGCATTGTTGACCACTTTGGCCGGATTGGACTTGACGTCGAAGTCCAGCACACTGGCCAGTTGGGCCTCGATGGGGACCAGGTTGGCCTGAATCTGATCCAGCGTCAGCAGGTTGCGCTCGCTGGAGCGGCCGCTGGGGTCGCCGATCATGCCGGTGCCGCCACCGGCGAGGGCGATGGGCGTATGGCCGAATCGCTGCCAGCGGGCGAGCTGCATCATGGGCACCAGGTTGCCGATGTGGAGCGAATCGGCCGTCGGGTCGAAGCCGTTGTAGACCGTCACCTTGTCGCGTTCCAGGACATCAGCCAGCCCTTCGGTCATATCAAACAACACGTTCCGCCAGCGAAACTCATCCAGAATTGTCGTCGCCATCATCTAACTCCTGCCCTCAACTCATATTCCAATGGCCCAGACCGCACATGGTCCGGGCAGACAACAAAAAAGACGCGGTGCGCCGCGTCTTGCCTTTCGTCCTGCCACCCTTTTCGGTGTGGGAGTGGCGACTACTGATTCGCCCAAACGAGATGTGCATACGGCGCAAACCGACTACGGTAACGCTCGTAATAATAGCCACTCTGCGGAATCATGCCTATCGCCCTCTTCATAGGGGACATCATAGCATTGCGCCCGGGGAGCGTCAAGGCTGCTAGTGGGCCGGCAAGGGCTTTTCAGTTGTCATGCCGCTGCGGGTTGAAACCCGGCAGCTACCGGGCAAGTGGGTCAAAACCCACTTAAACCGGGAAGGAAAGCGCGCCGGCCACTCCTTCTGCAACCCGCCTTCAGTAGGTTTCCTCCGGTAGTAGGCCGTTTCAACGGCCTGTGTCCGGCCGAACCAGACAACTAAAAAACGCTGGTGGGCCGGCCAGGGCCATTCACGGTTCGGTTGGCTGGTTCGCTGCAGAAACCGAGTTTCTCGGCATCGGCCACCACAGCCGCTCGACGAGAGCAAAGAAACCCGATTTTCAGGCCTGTTCGAGTTCGACCATTAGAACGCTGGGCATCCAGCCATCAGCTTGCCCAACTGGCGCGGCGACCGTACAATTCGCCATACTTTGGACAGCGCATTCTGCGCGACAAGAGGAGCGGCACGTGAATACGGTAATCGAAGACAGCGACGCCCGACGGCGCAAGGAACAGAAAGAGGCTCTGGAGCGGATCCGCAGCGGACTGGCGACTAAGGTACGTATTCTGATTTCAGACGATGCTTGTCCGGTGTGCCGGGCGTGGGAAGGGGCGTACGAGTTCGATGATGTGCCGGAGCTGCCGCTGGAAGGCTGTTCCCGAAATGGCGGCTGCAACGCTGTCTACGCGCCTGTGCTCGACCAGTTTGGCCCCTGATCGCCGCGTGACCGGTTCCGGCTACTCATTGTCGTCGAGGATATCGTCGTCGATGATAAAGCCGCCGAACTGCCGTTCGTGGCGTGCTGCGCGCCACGTGTCATAGTCCGAGAGTAGATCCTCTCCACCGGCCTGCTCCAGGCCGAGGTCGAAGACGAGATCCGGCAGGTCGCCGTCTACGTCATATTCGTCCGCTTCCATCTCCATCAACTGTGTCTGCAAGACATCCCGCTCGACCAGCTTTTCAGCGACAGCCTGCTGCAGATCGGCCGCCAGTTCGGCGAGCATATCCCGTCCGGCTGCTGCCGCCCGTTCGACGCGCCGCATCAGGATGCTGCTTTCGTGCTGGCTGAGGGCGCGCCGTTCGCTGGCAACTTCGGCCAGACGGAACTCGCACCGTTCGATTTCGCGTCGCAGTGCCTCGGCTTGCAGCTCGGCTGTCTGCGGCGTGGCTGTGATGCTGTCCGGTTCGGTGGCCAGCTTGTTGAGCAGGTCGAGGTCGCCGGTGGCATAGGCAGCGTTGATCGACATCATCAGGTCGGTCCGGTAGGCGCGATCGGTCTCGTTGGCGGCGAGGTCAGGGTGGAAGCGCCGCGCCAGCGTACGGTAGAGCACCTTCAGCTCGGCCAGTAGATCGGCACTCAGCGAGGCCGGGGGCGGGGAGGCGGGCTGCTGCTCATGGTAACGATAGCGGCCGCTGGCGGCTGCCCCTTCGCCCGAGGCGAACTCCCATGCAGACGCATCCTCACGCCGCTCCTGATCATCGTCATCCCAGCTGTCAGAGGCGTGCTGTCTCTGGCGGATCTGTTGGCGATAGGCGTCGATCTCTTTCTGCAGCTCGTTGAGACGGCGGACACGGGCCTGGAGCCGGCTGCGCAATCTGAACTCGAAAGCGCTGATGGCGGCCAGGTCGTCGGCCAGCGTTGCTTCTGCGTCAATCAGCTGCGGGCGTAACGCCTCAAGTCGAGCTTCAAGCTCGCGTATGATCGTGCGCCAGTCGGGGCCTTGCTGAGTCAGATCGGTTGTCATATTACCTGCTGTTTGTGTGACAATCACACGAGCAAGGAGGATAATAGCACATCCTGGGAACCAATCCCCTGCTGTTTCGGCTGAAAGACCCATCACACAACCTTGGGAAAGAGACAAGAGGATAGAACAATGATTGCCTGTGAGTTGCTGACCAAGCGATTCGATGACGCTGTCGCCGTCGATGGACTGAGCCTTGAGATTGCGGAGGGGGAGGTCTTTGGCTTCCTTGGGCCGAACGGCGCGGGAAAGACCACAACGGTGCGCATGTTGACGGCCCTCATTGCTCCCAGCAGCGGTCGGGCGACCATCCTCGGCTATGAAGTCGGCCGCGACGACACAGAGATTCGCCGGCATGTCGGATTGCTGACGGAAACACCGGGAATGTATGATCGACTTAGCGCACGCCGCAATCTGGAGATCTTTGCTCGCTTGTACGAGGTGGAGCAAGTCGATCGCCAGGTTGAGAAGTACCTCAGGCTGCTTGGGCTGTGGGAGCGACGCGACGATCCTGTGGCTGAATTCAGCAAGGGCATGCGCCAGAAGCTGGCTATCGGGCGGGCCATGTTGCACGAGCCGCAGGTCCTCTTTCTGGACGAGCCGACATCCGGGCTGGACCCCCAGGCAGCCCGGCTGGTGCGCGATGCCGTTGCTCAGTTAAAGTTGGCAGGTCGAACGATCTTTCTTTGCACTCACAATCTTGACGAGGCCGACCGGTTGTGCGATCGGGTTGGTGTCTTCAACGTTCGCTTGCTGACAGTGGACACGCCCGCTCGCTTGCGCCGGCAGTTGTTTGGGCGCCAGGTCGTCGTCACGCTGGCGGGAGATGCCGAGCCGCTTGTACCCGTGGCAAGTTCGCTCCCCGGCGTGACCAGTGTCACCCACGAACGTGAAACGCTGACCATTGGGATCGAAGATCCGGAGCGGGACAACCCGGCACTGGTGCGTGCTCTGGTAGAGGCCGGCGCGGCGATTCGTTACGTCAGCGAGGCTAACGTGTCGCTGGAGGATGTCTATTTGACGTTGATCCGTGATCAGAGTAGCCGGCAGGAGTCCTGAGATGGATAAGATAATTGCGATCATTGGCAAAGAGTGGTCAGAAGTGTTCAAGAATCGTCTGGTCCTGTTGACGGTTCTCAGTCTGCCGCTGGCGATGGCGGCCTTGCCACTCATCATGTTGGGCACGCTCCAGGCATTTCCAGAAGCGTCAGCCGGGAGCATGGAGGAGATCGATCTGTTTGGCGCGTTGGGTGCCACCTGTGTCGGGCTGACTGAAAGTGACTGTATGACCGTCTACCTACTCAATCTGTTCGTGCTTTTGTTCATGATTGTGCCAATCGCTATCCCGGTCACCATTGCCTCGTACAGCATTGTGGGGGAAAAGACGAACCGCAGTCTGGAGCCGCTTCTGGCGACGCCCATCACAACGACTGAGCTATTGATAGCCAAGATTACTGCCGCTGTGCTGCCCGCAATCGTCGCCACGTGGGCGGGCTTTCTCCTCTTCCTGGCAGGTGTACGTCTGCTCACCAACGACACGGTGTTTACCGCTTTCTTTGAGGCGCACTGGCTGATTGCGGTATTTGTGGTGGCGCCTCTTCTTGGCATCTTCTCCGTTTGCATCGCAATCATCATCTCTTCTCGCGTTACTGATCCGCGTGTGGCGGAGCAGATGTCAGTCCTCATCGTCCTGCCACTGATTTTGCTCATTGCCGGACAGGCAATCGGCCTGATCCTGATAGATCGCCGGATGATGCTCATTATCTTGCTGGTTGTGGTGGTGCTTGATGTCATGCTGCTCTATCTGGCTACCCGACTTTTTCAGCGCGAGACGATTTTGACACGCTGGAAATAGGTGCTTGTGCCCCTTAACCGGGTGAGAGAAGCCCATTGGTGGGGTTGCCCCGGACAAGCCGCTCCTCTATAATAATAAACTGGTTTTCTGCCATCGCTTCCCAATTCCGGTTAGCAGGCAATTTAACATCTTACACACGCCTGGACTGAAGTGGTTGTGCTTGCACAGCAACGTAGTTACTACCCAGGTCTCGTTCTTGACGGCTGCCTGGTCAGGTCGCGCAGTTGCGACGGCCATGCAAGTATCACTTCAGGTTGAAGGGCGTGGAAGAAAAACAATCAAAGGAGAATAACCCCATGGCCATCGTTTCAATGAAAGCGCTCCTGGAAACAGGTGTGCACTTCGGGCACCGCACACGTCGCTGGAACCCGAAGATGAAGCCCTATATTTTCACCGAACGCAACGGCATCCACATTCTCGATCTGCAGCAGACGATTGTGCTGATTGAAGAAGCGTATGATGCTGTCCGTGAAGCTGTCGCCGATGGCGGCGATGTGCTGTTTGTCGGCACCAAGCGCCAGGCGCAGGATACCATCGCCCGCGAAGCGACGCGCGCTGGTCAACCTTATGTCAATGACCGTTGGCTGGGTGGCACGCTGACCAACTGGGCGACCATTCGCCAGCGTATCAACTACCTGAAAGATCTCGAAGCCCGCCGCGACGCCGGTGAGTTCGACCTGCTGAAGAAGACTGAGCGCCTGCGCATTGAGCGCGAGATCGACAAGTTGAACGCTCGTCTCGGTGGCATCCGCGACATGGGGGAGCTGCCGTCGCTGCTCTTCGTGACCGACGTCAACCATGAGCAGACGGCCGTTCGCGAGGCGATCAAACTTGGCATCCCGGTCGTCGGTGTCGTTGACACCAACAGCGACCCGGACCCGATTGATTACGTCATCCCGTCCAACGACGACGCTATCCGCGCCATCAAGCTGATTGTCGGCAAGATGGCCGACGGAGCGCTGGAAGGCAAAGCGTCGCGCAAGGATGAGGTTGAAGAAGAAATTGTTGACTTCGACCGCTACGGACGTGGCGAAGAAGTGCCGATGGCTGAGGCGGACGATGAGGTGCTGTTAGGCGCCTCCACGTTGGCCAAGATGCGCGAGGCGGAAGAGGCGGCTGCGGAAGCGGCTGCGGCTGCCGAGGCTGCTGCGGCTGCCGAAGCTGCTGCCGAAGAAGCTAAAGCCGTTGTCGAGGAAGCCGAAGCTGTTGTCGAAGAGGCTGTTGCTGAAGGGGCGGATGACGTCGCTGAGGCGGCCGCCGAGGTGGCTGTTGAAGCCGAGGTAGTAGCTGAAGTGGAGACCGAGGTTGCAGTGGAGGCCGAAGCGGTCGCCGAAGAAGCTGTGGCTGAACTGGTCGAAGATGTTGAAGAAATCGTCGCTGACGAAGAAGAGTAGGAGAGTAATACGAGTAACATGGAAATTACGACCGCGATGGTGAAAGAGCTGCGTGGCGCAACAGGCGCCGGCGTTCTGGAAGCCAAGAAAGCGTTGGAAACATCAAATGGTGACTTCGACAAGGCCGTCGATTTGCTGCGCGAGAAGGGAGCGGCCCGTGCCGCCAAGCGCGCCGATCGTGAGGCGAACGAAGGCGTCATCGAACTGTACGCCCATCCCGGCAATCGCATGGGTGTCATCCTGGAGCTGAACTGCGAGACCGACTTTGTGGCTCGCGGGGACGACTTCCAATCGTTGGCCCATGAGCTGGCGCTGCAAATTGTCGCCGCGTCGCCCAAGTACGTCTCTATTGAAGAGGTCGACGCCTCCGACATGGAACGCGAGATGGCTGTGCTGCGCGCCCAGGCCGAGGCCGAAGGCAAGCCGCAGGAGATCGTGGACAAGATCGTCAGCGGCCGGATGTCGAAGTACTACGAAGAGATCTGCCTGATGGAGCAGCCGTACGTGAAGAACGAAGACATCAAGGTCAAGGACCTGGTGACGGACACCATTCGCAAGACGGGTGAGAACATCATCGTCCGCCGTTTCGCCCGCTACGCGCTGGGCGAATCGCTCGATTAACTGAACGAAACCGGGTAACAGACATCCTTCGGAACCACCCGCATCGACGTTAGCTTCGCAACAACAAGGAGTGGCGACTCATGACAGACCCGAGATATAGCCGGATTCTCCTCAAAATGGGGGGAGAGGCCCTGGCCGGTCCGGAAGGGTTTGGAATTGATCCAGGCCGGGCCGCGAATGTGGCCCAGGTCGTGAAGGATGTCTATGACCTCGGCGTAGAAGTCGCCCTGGTCATTGGCGCCGGCAACCTCTGGCGCGGCTCTGCCGGGGCCAAGCAGGGCATGGAGCGTTCGACGGCCGACCACATCGGTATGGTGGCGACTGTCATGAACGCCCTGGCCATGCAGGACGCGCTGGAGCGGGCGGGCATCTCTACCCGGGTCCAGACCGCCATCGAAATGCGCCAGGTGGCTGAGCCGTACATCCGACTGCGAGCCATTCGCCACATGGAGAAGGGGCGCGTGGTCATTATTGCCGGCGGCACGGGCAATCCGTACTTCACCACAGACTCTGCGGGTGCGCTGCGGGCGATGGAACTTGGCGCCGACGTGCTTATCAAGGCCACCAAAGTGGACGCCATCTACGATGATGACCCGATAACCAACCCTGACGCGAAGCGATTCGACCACATCTCGTATCTTGACTTCCTGAGCATGCGCCTGCGTGTGATGGACACGACGGCTGTCTCGTTGTGCATGGAAAACAACTTGCCGATTGTGGTGCTGAACTTCTGGCAAGAAGACAGTGTTAAGCGTCTTGTCCTGGGAGAGACAATCGGCACCACGATCACCGCCTGACAGACTCTCATTCTCTGCCAAATACTCTCCTGTACCGGCCGGCCATTGGTTGAAGCCGCTGCTATCGAGTACTATATCTACGGAGGATCCTATGATACGCGACGTGTTAATGAATGCAGGCAACCGAATGAAAGGGGCCATCTCCTCCCTGGAAGAAGACCTCTCCGGGTTTCGCACAGGTCGAGCCGCGCCCCAGCTGATCGAAAAGCTGAAAGTCGAAGTATATGGCACGGCGATGAATCTGAACGAGATTGCCGTGATTTCGGTGCCGGAACCACAGCAGTTGGCCATCCGACCGTACGACAAAAGCTCACTGAAGGATATCGAGCGAGCGATCATGACGTCTGACCTGGGCATTATGCCCAACAACGACGGCCAGATTATTCGCCTGACGATTCCGCCCCTGAACGAAGAGCGCCGCCACGACCTGAACAAGTTGGTCGGCAATCGGGTCGAAGAGGCGAAGGTCGCCGTGCGCAACGTGCGCCGTGACTCGCTGGAAGATCTGCGTAAGCTCAAGGACGCCAAGGACGTGTCCGAAGATGAGTTTTATCGTGGCGAGAAAGATCTCCAGCAGCTGACGGACAAGTACATCCACGAGATCGAATCGATTGGCGAACGCAAGGAAGCGGAGATCCTGGAAGTCTAACGCTGATGGGATCCAGTCAGGATAAACCGCTGGACTTGTCCGGCCTGGAGGTTCCCAACCACGTCGCCATCATCATGGATGGCAACGGAAGGTGGGCGCGTCGCCGTGGGTTGCCCCGGCAAGCCGGACACCGTGCCGGAGCCGAGAACTTGCGGCGGGTGATTCGGGCCTGTGTCGAGTTCAATGTCAACATCCTGACGGTCTACGCTTTCTCCACCGAAAACTGGGGCCGCCCGGAGACTGAAGTGCGGGCGCTGATGCGCATCTTTGCCCGCGTCCTGGACAACGAAACAGACGAGTTGAACGCCCAGGGTGTCTGCATCCACCATCTTGGCGATCTGTCGGGCATTGAGCCTAAACTCCAGGAGAAGGTCCGCCGGGCTCTGGCCCTGACCCAGTATAACGACAAGCTCATCCTGAACGTAGCCTTCAACTACGGCGGGCGGGCTGAAATCCTGCATGCCGTCCGGGAAATGCTGGCCGACGGGATTGAACCGGATGAGTTGAACGAGGAGTTGTTCAGCTCGTACCTGTTTACGAAAGAGTTGCCGGACCCCGACCTGGTGATTCGGACGAGCGGCGAGCTGCGCGTCAGCAATTTCCTGATCTGGCAGGCGGCATACGCTGAGTTCTTTCCAACGCCAGCTCTTTGGCCCGATTTCGGGCGTGAAGAGCTCTACGAGGCAATTCTGGCATTCAATCAACGAGAACGACGCTATGGATTGGTGTCTGAGACGGAGTAGAATCGTGAGGGCCTGTCTATGTCCTCACTAGCTCAACGTTTCCTCGTGGCTCTTGCCCTGGGCCCGTTTCTTTTGGTCGCCGCCTACTTCGGCGGCCTTTTCTATTTTGTTCCCATTGCGGTGCTCCTGATTATCGCCACCACCGAGTTCTCAGCTATCACCCGTTCCCTTGGGCGACAAACGCCCAACTGGCTGCTGGTGCCCGCGGTTGCCGGCCTGCTGGTCGCCGGGCAGTGGCCGGCGCTAAATCTGATGGGCCCGGTGCTGCTGATCAGCCTGCTCGTCATTGTGGCCTATGCCTTGTGGCTCCACGAACGAGGCGCCACGACAGATGCTGCGCTCGACTGGTTTGCCCTGGTGGCAGGCGTCATGCTGGTTGGCTGGTTGGGCAGCCATTTCCTGCTGCTACACAATCTGCCCGTCGATGGCTGGCAGTGGACGGCGCTAACGTTCATGGCCATCTGGATGGCCGATGGGGCCGCCTACCTCACCGGAAAGTTCCTCGTGGGCACCGTGCTGGGACGCCATGCACTTTCGCCCCGCATCAGTCCCAACAAGACGGTCGAGGGCTATATTGGCGGCATAATTGCCAGCGTCATCATCTCCCTCGGTATCGCCTGGGTTCTGGGACTGTCGCTGCCGCTGGCGTTTGTGGTGGCGCTGTTTGTCAGCACGTTGGGGGTCATCGGCGACCTGGCTATCTCATTGCTCAAGCGTGAAGCAGGCGTCAAAGATACCGGCAAGCTCTTCCCCGGCCACGGCGGCGTGCTGGATCGCCTCGATTCGGTCATCTGGTCTGTCGCAATTGGCTACTATCTGGTAACCTTCCTGTCACCCTATTTCTAGCCGCAGTTTGTCCTGTCGCAAAGGCGCGACACGGGAGTGCGTATCTCATGGCCAAAGTAACAACCATTGAGCGGTATATTCTGGAGCACCAGCCAGAAGATGCCAGCGGTGAGCTTACCAATCTGTTGTATGATGTGGCCCTATCCGCGAAGATTATCGCCTATATGACCACCCGCGCTGGTCTGGTCGACATTCTGGGCGCGGCGGGCGGCATCAACGTCCAGGGCGAGACACAGCAGAAGCTGGACATTTATGCCCACGACATCCTCGTCCAGAACTGCGAGTCGACCGGGCGGCTATGCGCCATGGCCTCTGAGGAAGTTGACGAGCCAATCTTTATTCCTGAGCAGTATAAGAAGGGGCGCTATGCTCTGGTCTTTGACCCGCTCGATGGCTCTTCCAACATCGACGTCAACGTCAGCATCGGCACGATTTTTGGCATCTATCGCTGTCTCGACTGGGAGACACGGGGTCGTCTGGCCGACGTGCTGCAACCGGCCCGCAATCTGGTCGTTGGTGGCTATGTTCTGTATGGTGCCAGCACCATGCTGGTCTACAGTGCCGGCGACGGTGTGCAGGGTTTTACGCTCAATCCGGAGTACGGTGAGTTTCTACTTTCCCACCCGAACATGACACTGCCGGAGCCACCCGCCTACTACAGCCTGAACTCTTCCTACTACGCTCGCTGGACGGCCGCGGAACAGCGTTACTTGCGCTGGCTGCAGGGACAGGAGCCAGACAGCCCGTCGCTGTCTTCCCGCTACATCGGTTCGCTGGTGGCCGATTTCCACCGGAACCTGCTGCAGGGCGGGGTGTTTTGCTACCCGGCCGAACCGGCGATGCCGAATGGCAAACTGCGCCTGCTGTACGAAGCGGGACCGTTGGCCTTTCTGTGCGAGCAGGCGGGCGGCTACGCCTCCGACGGCCGCCGGTCCATTCTCGATATCGAGCCGGAAGATCTGCACCAGCGAGTGCCGTTGTTCCTGGGGAACCGGTTTCTCGTCGAGCGGTTGGAACAGTATGTGGCCGAAGGGTAGCGCCGGGTTAAACCGGACTAAATGCCTACATCACTGATGTTGACCGTGTTTCACGAACATGCTATACTTTTTTTCAGCCCACTTTGTGGATTGGATTTTACTCCCTCAGCTTTTCTAAAGAGCATATCGGTTGAGCCTATTGGTCCACCTGACTTATCTCCCTTCTTGATTATTGCCTGATATTTGGCGCGCGACGCAACAAACGATCGCTCGACAATGCCATAGATCGTTGCCCGTTTTGGGGCATGGCCAGAAGGGCCGCGGGAGCCTTACATTTCAAATACCTTTGATCAAATAACGAGGAATCGGGCCCATTTGGGGTAGCTATCCAGGCTATACCCGAAACCGCTCGGAGAGTTAACCTATGGATATTGGAGAACTAGAAAGCAAAAAACTTAGCGAACTGCGCGATATTGGCCGCGAGATGAACATCCCCGGCCATACTAACATGAAGAAGCAGGACCTCGTGTTCCGCATCATGCAAGCCGACGCAGAGTCGAACGGCTACCATTTTCGCGGCGGTGTCCTTGATGTCGTAGAAGACGACAAGCAGTCGATGGGTTTCTTGCGCACCGGCTCCTACCTGCCCAGCAAAGACGATATCTACGTCTCCAGCTCGCAAATACGGCGGCTGGGCTTGCGCAGCGGCGACATGGTGTACGGTCAGGTTCGTGTGCCGAAGGACAACGAGAAGTATTACAGTCTCCTGCGCGTCGAGGCTGTCAACGGCATGAGCCCCGATCAGGCGAAGAACCGTCCGCGATACGAATCGCTGACGCCCATTTTCCCGGACCAGAAGCTGAAGCTGGAAACAAAACCGAACATCATCTCCACCCGGATGATCGACCTCGTCACACCGATTGGGCGTGGCCAGCGTGGTCTGATCGTCTCGCCGCCCAAGGCGGGCAAGACGACCGTCCTGAAAGAGATCGCCAACGGCTTGTCCGAAAACTACCCCGATTTGCACCTGATGATTGTGCTCATTGGCGAGCGCCCGGAAGAAGTAACCGACATGGAACGGTCCACGCAGGGCGAGGTCATCAGCTCAACCTTTGACGAGCCGGTGAAGCACCATTGCCGGGTGGCCGAGATGGCGTTGGAGCGGGCCAAGCGGCTTGTTGAGTCGGGTCAGGATGTGGTCATCTTGCTCGACTCCATTACCCGGCTGGCTCGGGCCTACAACCTGACGGTGCCCCCGAGCGGCCGCACGTTGTCTGGTGGTCTGGATCCGGGCGCACTCTACCCGCCCAAACGCTTCTTCGGCACCGCCCGTAACCTGGAGTTCGGCGGCAGTTTGACGATTATCGCCACCACGCTCGTTGACACGGGCAGCCGGATGGACGACGTCATTTACGAAGAGTTCAAGGGCACGGGTAATATGGAGCTTATGCTCAGCCGCCGCCTGCAAGAGCGCCGCGTCTTCCCGGCGTTCGACATCGAGCGCTCCAGCACCCGTCGCGAAGAGCTGCTGCTGTCGGCTGACGAGCTGCAGCGAGTTTACACGATGCGTCGTATGTTGGGTCATCTGATGGATACCCCGGGCTACGACATCAGCAGCGCCACAGGCGCCGTCATGGGCCGGATGCGCGGCACGGAAACGAACTACGAGTTTCTGGAAACGCTGACCAAAGACGTCGGGTAACCGATCTGGCGCTTGCGCCAACGTGAACGAATCTAGAGTAAGCCCCCGGCTTCAGCCTGACCCGGTTGCCCCCGGCAATCGCGGCTGATAGCATCCGGGGGCTTTATGATGAAAGATACCAATTCAGCGCTCTCACGTTACGCCGGTTATGCGCTGCTACTCATCGTCGCGATGGTCCTTCTGGCCGGATGGCGATTCGGCATTGTTGACGGAGCGGCCCGGTCTTCCGACCTTACCGGCGGTGCGGCGGCCGTCGCTGCTTTCCCCACCATTGAACCGGGAACGGAGCAGGTCTCGCTGGATGGATCAACGACCATCGATATCGCTGCTGCCGCAAATATCCCTGTTGTCCAGGATGCCGGTCTTTCGCCCAATGCGGTGCCGCTTACCTATCAGGGCAAGCTGCCAGAGCACGAGTTCACTCGCTACGTTGTCGAGCGGGGCGATACGCCCAACGGCATTGCGGAGCGATTCGGCATCGAGCCCACGACGCTGCTGGGCGGAAACCCGCAGCTAAGCCAGGAGTCCAGCTTGCTGCAGACAGGGGTCGAGTTGCTGATCCTGCCGGTTGACGGCGTTTTGCATGACGTGCAAACTGGCGACACGCTGGAAAGCGTGGCCCAGCAGTACGGCGTCTCTGAGCAAACGATCATCGACTACGGGCCGAACAACCTGGAGTTCCCCTACCGTCTCTACCCGGAGACGCAGATTATGGTTCCTGGAGCGGTGCGCGAAGTGTTCGTCTGGACGCCGCCTTCGCTGGAATCGGTGACGGGCCGGTCATCTGAAGGTTCAGGCGTGGCTCCGGTCATTGTGGGCACAGGGACGTTTGTCTACCCGGTCAACTCGCGCAACTTCACCCAATACTTCTGGTACGGGCATCCCGGTATCGACATTGCCCTCAGCGAGGGGTCGACTGTCGTGGCGGCTGATACGGGGACGGTCACCTACGCGGGCTGGAACATTCACGGCTACGGCAATCTGATCGTGGTCAACCACGGCAACGGCTACGAGACGTTCTACGCTCACCTGAACGGCATCAACGTGGTGCCGGGCCAGATCGTCTACCAGGGCTCGGCCATTGGCACCAGTGGTAATACAGGCAACTCGTCCGGACCACACATCCACTTTGAGATTCGCATCAACAACAACCGGGACAACCCGTGCTGGTACATTGGCGGCTGCTAGCCGTCCTCCCGCCATCCTTCAGACGAACAAAAAGGGCCGGCCACCTGCTTATGGGTGACTGGCCCTTCGTCATATTGGGCCTCGGGACTACGCGCTGCTAGCCGCCTCTGACGACCCGGTCGCGCAGTTGGCCGCAGCCCGCCTGAATGTCGATGCCGCGTCGCACGCGAACCGTACTGCTGACTCCGTACTCGGCCAATGTGTCACGGAAACGCTCGACATCCTCCGGAGATGATGGCTGTCCGCCATACCCGGCGGTTGGGTTGAGCGGGATGAGATTGACGTGGCACAACATGCCTTTCAGCAGCCTGCCCAGGCGATCGGCTTCGTCAACCGTGTCGTTCTCACCGGCAATGAGCGCCCACTCGAACGTCAGCCGTCGCCCCGTTTTTTCCAGGTAGTAATGGCAGGCGTCGATGATGTCGGCGATGGGCCAGCGCCGGTTGACCGGAATGAGCTTGTCGCGCTCCTCATCCGTGGCGGCGTGGAGGGAGATGGCCAGCGGCGTCTGGCGCTGTTCGTCGGCGTAGCGGCGGATGGCGGGCACCATGCCGACGGTGGAGATGGTGATCTTGCGCGCCCCGAGATTGAACCCGTCTTCGTTGGTCAGCCGGTCGACGGCCGCCAGCGTCGGGTCGTAGTTGTGCAGCGGTTCACCCATGCCCATCATGACGATGTTGGTCACGTGACCATCTTCGGCCGCCAGTTCACGAGCGAAGAAGATGACCTGGGCCACTATTTCGCCGCTGGTCAGATGGCGAAAGAAGCCCATCTGGCCTGTGGCGCAAAAGACACACCCCATGGCGCAGCCGGCCTGCGTGCTGATGCAGAGCGTGCGCCGCTTTTCGTACCGCATCAGAACGGTCTCGATCAGTTGGCCGTCGTTTAGTTTGAACAAGACCTTCTTGGTGTGGCCGTCGCCGGAGGATTGAATGGAGGCAATTTCGCCGGTGTCGAGCACAGCTACTTCAGCGAGACGGGTTCGCAGCTCCAGCGGCAGGTTGGTCATCTCGTCGAAGCTGGCGGCATAGTGCCGGTAGAGCCACTCCCAGATCTGCTGGGCACGAAACGCCGGTTGGCCCAGCTCCGCCACCAGCTCGCCCAGTGCGTTCTGATCGAGATCATATAGATTGACGCGGGAGACGTCTTGGGGGTCAGGCTTGTCCATGGGTCAGGAACCTTGCCAACTCGGTTATGTCGTCGAAGATGTAATCGGGCTGGATGGGGCCGCTTTCGGCTTCTTCGCGGGTAGAAATGCCGGAGAGAACGAGCACCGTTTGCAGCCCGGCGTTGCGGCCGCCGGCAATGTCGGTTGTTAGTCGGTCGCCGACCATGGCCGTCGTCTCCGGCGCGCCGCCCATGCGTCTCACAGCTTCGCTAAACATGATCGGCTGGGGCTTGCCGACGATGAGCGGGGCCACCCCGGTCGAGGTTTCGATGACGGCGAGCAGCGCGCCGGCTCCGGGCAGGGGGCCGATCTCGCTGGGGTAGGACGGGTCCGGGTTGGTGCCGATGAACGGGACGCCTTTCTCGACCAGATGCGCCCCCATGGCCAGGTCTTCGTAGACGGCATAGGGCGTGAACCCGGCGACGACGAGGTCGGCCATGGCGCCCTGGCGTACGGCGGCTGATGGGACAGACTCAAACCCTTGCGCCGCCATTGCTTCGTGTAGTCCTTTATCGCCAACGATGTAGGCGCTTGTGCCCGGCGGATGGCGTTCGGCCAGATAGGCGGCCGTCGCCTCGGCCGAGGTCAGGATCTGCTCCGGCGGTACGTCGATGTCGAAGCGGGCCAGTTTGGCGGTGTACTGGGCGGCCGTCTTGGTGGCGTTGTTGGTGGCCAGCATGAACGGAATCTCTTCGCGGCGCAGTGTCGCGAAGAAGTCGACCAGCCCCGACATTGGCGTTTCGCCATGCCACAGGACGCCGTCCATATCGAGGATAAGTTGTTTGATCGGTGTTGTCATAGATGAATTGTCCACACTGATTATAACGGAACCGTAGGCTGACGGTAGCCTTATCGGTTGGTGTGCCCATAGGGGGGTGCTATAATGCCTCGACTTTGCAGGGAACAAGTGTATTCGTGAAATTATCTGTCATCATGCCTGTCTACAATGAGCTGTACACCGTCAAGGACGCGGTTAAGGCGGTGTTGGCCGTCGGCCGCGCAGACGAACTGCTGATTATCGACGACGGCTCTACCGATGGGACGCGCGCCCTCTACCCGGCTATCCAGGCGCTTGATCCGGCCATTCGCATCATCCAGCACCAGAAGAACGCGGGCAAGGGAGCGGCTGTGCGCACAGGCTTCCAGCACGCGACCGGCGACATCCTGCTCATTCAGGACGCCGATCTTGAGTATGATCCGCGCGATTATCCGAGCTTGCTGGGGCCGATTGAAGAGGGACGGACGGCCGTCGTCTACGGATCCCGCTTTCGCGGCGGGCCGACCAAGACGATGTTCTTCTGGCACATGGTCGGCAACAAGATGCTGACCTTTGTGACCAACATTCTCTACAACACCATCCTGACCGACATGGAAACGTGTTACAAGGTCTTCCGCGCTGATGTGGTTCGTGACATTCCGCTGCATGCCAAGGGGTTTGAGTTTGAGCCGGAGATTACCTCCAAGGTGCTCAAGCGCGGCTATCGCATTTATGAAGTGCCCATTTCCTACAATGGTCGCGAGTTTGAGGAAGGCAAGAAGCTGAATCCGTGGCGCGAGGGGCCGAAAGCGCTGTATTACCTGGTCAAGTACCGTTTCATGGATTAGCCGGTTGCGCTTTCACCACGCCGGCGGCGGTTGAGTGTTCCGCTATGCCTTACATTGTACGAGCCGGGTTGGTCACCGTGACGTGGCTGGGTGTGCTGCTGCGTTTTCGCGCGCTGTTCGCCAACCGGTTCCACGCCGATGAAGCGCTGTTCGCCAGTTGGGCGCGTCACATTGCCGTCTGGCGCGACCCGCTGCTGCTGACCCAGCCGGTCGACAAACCTCCGCTCCTGTTCTACCTGCAAGCCCTTTTCTATCCGCTCATGGGGCCGGAGGAGTGGGCGGCCCGGCTGCCCTCCCTGGTCGCGTCGATCCTGACCATCCCGCTGGTGGGTGTGCTGGCGTGGCGGCTCTACCGTCGTGGGGCTGCGGTGCTGCTGGCCGCGATGTTCGTCGCTGTCGCACCCGTCGCTATCCAGTTTAGCGCCACCGCCTTCACCGACCCGCTGCTGACCTTCTGGCTGACGGCCGCGCTGTACGTGGCCCTGGCGCCGGCCTTTGCCAGCACGGGAAGCGACCGCAGCGTCCTCCTCAGCGGCCTGCTCTTTGGTCTGGCCATTAGCACCAAGCACCAGGCGTGGCTGTTCCTGCCGCTATTTGTCGCTGCTGCCTGGCACGGTCGCTGGTCCCGCCGGGCTGTGTTCCATTGGCTCGCCGGCGCGGCGGCCGTCTTGCTGCTCCTGGGACTGTGGTCGGTGGCCAGAGGCCAGACGACCGGGTTATGGTTGGACCAGCTGGCCAACGCGGGCGGACTACGTTTGGCGTGGTCGTGGGAAGTGACGCCTCGTCTGCTGTCGTTGGTGGCGCTGCTGCGGCTCTCTCTCGGCTGGCCCCTCTTGCTAATGACCGGGCTGGCATTGGGGCCGGTTGTCTGGTCGGCCGTCGTCGGCGGCAGCCGGCAGCGGGGCATCGACGCCATCTTGCTGTCCTATACGCTGGGTTATCTGGCGTTCCATTGGCTGACGGCTGTGCCGATCTGGGATCGTTATCTGCTGCCCATTCTGCCGCTGCTTGCCATCCTCACTGCTCGGGGGCTGGTGGTGGGCTGCGATTGGCTGGCCGGCTGGCTGGCCGGTCGCGTTCCGGAGCACGCCTGGACACGCGCCGCCCCTGCCGTCGCACTGCTGGGCCTTGTCTTGCTGGCAGGGTGGGCGGCACTGCCAGCACGCAGCGGTCAACTGCCGTTGGGCGGGCAGCCGACGGCCGACCAGGGTGCGGCGCAGACGGCCGCCCTGCTTGCTGAAGCGCCGTACGGCACGGTGCTCTACGATCATTTCTACAGCTGGCATTGGCGGTATCAGCTCTTTGATGCGAAGGTTTATGTCAACTGGTTTGCCGATGCGGCGGTCTTGGTGGACGATCTGAATGTGTTTGCTGAATCAGCCGGAGAACGCTATCTGGTGCTGCCCGCCAATCAGACAGCCGCGCCCATTGTGCGCACGGTGATCGCCGCCGGGTACGGACTTGAGGAAGTCGCGCCCGAAGGCAGCGTCGTGCGAGGCATGCGTCTCTATCGCATCCTGCCGAATGATGGAGCGGAATCATGAGCCGCCTGAAGGACAGGCGGTGGGCTTCGGGCCTGGCGTTGGCGACGCTGGCGCTGCTGGTCGTGGCCTTTGCCAACCGGCTGGCGCTGAGCAACCTGATTCTGGCTCGCGGCGATGTCTACCTCTACTTCTACCCGTACTGGGAGATGGCGGCGACCGCGCTGCGGGACGGCCGCATCCCGTTCTGGAACCCGGCCATCTTCATGGGGGCGCCCTTCCTGGCAAACAGCCAGACCGGCTTCTTCTACCCGTTCAACTGGCCGCTCTGGGCCACCTTCTCAACGCCGTATGCGGTCTCTGCGTCCGTCGTGGGCCACCTCTTCATTGCGGGCGCTGGCACCTATTTACTGGGTCGGCGTGGGCTGAACCTCTCGCCGCTGGCGTCGCTGCTGGCGGCCGTCCTGTTCGCGCTGGGCGGCTATCTGACGGCCCAGATCGAGCATGTCAACCAGCTGCAAGGGTTGGCCTGGCTGCCGTGGCTGTTTGTGGCTCTCGCGTCGTTGTCGGTCGCGTCGCCGGCTCCCCGGTCGCGCCGGGTTGTGGCCCGTGCGCTGCTGGGCGCGGCGGTCTGCTTTGCCTTGCAGCTGCTGGCAGGCCACACCCAGACTGCGTTCATCAGCGGCGTCGCGGTAGTCATCTGGTCGCTGGTGCAGATGGTCCAGCAGCGCCGGGACCGAAGCGCCGTGCTGGCGCTGGCTGCTGTCGCCGTGGGGGCGGTCGGGTTGTCGCTTCTGCTGGCGGCCGTTCAACTCGGACCGACGCTGGAGCTGACGGCCCTCTCCGCGCGCCAGGGCGGCTTGACGTTGGCGGAGGTGCTGTCGTTCTCGTGGCACCCGCTGCACATTAGCCGCTCGCTCTTGCCCACCTATGGGCAATCGCTCTTTACCGAGTACGTGGCCGTCTTGCCGATTACGGCGCTGGTCCTGGCCGTTGTTGGGGCGTGGTCCTGGCGCAGCAATCGGGTCTGGGTCGCCTGGATCGTGCTGGCGATTGTTGGGCTGGCGCTGGCTTTGGGCCAGTTCACGCCGTTGTACTGGGTGTTGGCTCGCGTCCCCGGCTTCGACCTTTTCCGGGTCCCGGCGCGCTGGCTGGTGCTCTATGCCCTCAGCGTCGCCCTGCTGGCGGGGGCGGGTTGGGACGTGCTGCGGCTGCGTCTTGCGGCCGGGTCATGGCGCGTCGTGGCGCGGCCGTTGGCTGCGGCTGCGCTGCTCGTTGTTGCCCTGATGGCCTGGGGCTTCGCGGCTGGCTGGCTGGACGGTGTGGTTCCGACCGGGCAGGAAGCACCCTACGAAGCGCCCAATGTCCGGTCTGTCATCGGGTGGCTCATCGAGATACTCCTACTGGCCGGGCTGCTGTGGGTGGCGGCGCGGGGATCACAAGCGGTACGGCGGTGGGCGTTGTTCGGTCTGATCGCTGTGGCTGTTGGCGGTCTCTGGCTGGCCACCCGCACGCTGCCCTACAACCACCCGACCACACCGGAGGCGTACTTCGATGTGCGCCCACCCATCGCACGGCTGCAGGCGCTTGGAAGCTGCGCGGTGCCCGACCTGCCGTGTGTGGAGCCTCCGGGCCGGGTCCTGTCGCTGTCCGAAATCCAGTTTGACCTGGGCGATCAGGCTGAGATCGACAGCATCTACAAGGGCCAGTTGGACGAGCAGGCGCGGCGGGAGTTCACTGTTGCCACAAAGCAGAAAGAGGTCGTATCACCCAACTTGCCGATGGTGTTTGATCTGGCGTCAGTCGATGGCTTTGACGGCGGCATTCTGCCTCTGAGCGCCTACGCGTCGCTGGTTGAGCTGATTCTGCCGCCCGGCAGCGCCACGACGGACGGCCGTCTGCGTGAATATCTGACTGCCGTTCCGGAACAGCGCTGGCTGGACCTGTTCAATGCGCGTTACGTCATCACTGACAAGGTCGGCGACATGTGGGTGGATGGTGTTTTCTTCGACCGACAGCATCCCGTGCGGCTGAAGCTGGGCGAAGCGCAGCCGGTCGGATTCGTACCACGCTATGAGGCGACGGCCGTTCACCTGTTGTCTGGAGGCAATCCCCCGGCGCTCGTGGGCGAGACGATTGCCGGTGAACGCTGGCAGCTGGCGGCGGAGCCGGTTGGAGATGGGCTGCATCAGGTAACGCTGCCTCAACCCGCCGCGTTTGAGTCATTGGCGCTGGTTTGCCCGGCGGACTCGACCGCGTGTGAGGTAGACAGCCTGACGCTGGTGGATGCGCGGGACGAGACGTTCCAGCCGCTGGTGGCCGGTCCTTTCCGGCTTATCCACTCTGGCGATGTCAAGGTGTACGAAAACTTCACCGTCCAGCCGCGAGCTTTCCTGGTCCATGACTGGGTGTGGCAGGCGGATGAGGCCGGTGTGTTGGCGGAGATGGCAGCCGACAACTTCGATGCGCGCACGACGGCCGTCCTGCTGGGCGACGGTGTGGGCTTCGCGCCGCCGTCCGCCGGCGGCGAGAGCGAGGTTGTTGTGGTCGAGTATCTGCCGGAGCGCGTGGTGCTGCGAGTTTCCAGCGACAGCCCCGGTCTGCTGGTAATGACCGATGCGTTGTATCCTGGTTGGCAGGCCACCGTGTCGGGCGAAGCGGCGGCCCTCATTCCGGCGAATGGCCTGTTTCGCGGCGTATTTGTGCCGGCAGGGGAGCATGAATTGATTATGACCTATGAGTCTGCCGGCTTCTCGGTGGGGGCGCTGCTGTCGGCGGCTGGTTGGCTGGCGGTCGTCGTGGGACTTGTATGGGTGTGGGCTGCACGCCGGCATGAAACCGGCACAGGAGGATAAGATGGCTGCAACTTCTCTGGCAGGTTTACGCGAGCGGTTCGGTCCGCCTAACTGGCGAGCTACGGCTCGAAACTATCTTTTGCTGACGCTCGGTGCGGTGGTGATGATTGTCAACTTCAATCTGTTCATCGCGCCCGGGAACGTGGCCCCCGGCGGTGTCTCCGGTCTGGCGCTCATCCTGAACGAATACACTGGTATTCCCAACGGGACCGGCATGCTGCTGCTCAGCCTGCCGCTGGTGGTGGTCGGATTCTGGCAGTTGGGGCGCTTTCGCTTTCTTGTGCGCACGGCGTATGTGACGCTGTTCTATACCATCGGCGTCGATCTGACGGCCCCTTTCTTCCCGGCGCAGGGCATTGTTGACGATCTCCTGTTGACCGCCCTGTTTGGCGGCATTCTGGGAGGTATCGGTTATGGTATTGTTGTGCGAGGGCGGGGGATGGTCAGCGGCACCGGCATTATCAGCCGGGTGGTGCAACTGCGGACAGGTATCCCGCTCAGCCAACTCTATATTATGATCGATGGCGTGGTTATTCTGGCCCTGGGGTTCGTCTTCGGCTGGCCCAATGCACTCTACGCCATGATCATGCTCTTCGTTTGGGGGCTGGCGACCGACTACGTGCTGGAAGGGCCGAGTGTGATTCGCACCGTGTTTATCATCACCGATTCACCGGACGAGATTGGAGCAATCCTCATGTCTCGTCTGGGCGTCGGCGTCACCCGCTGGACGGGCGAGGGCATGTACACCGGGGAAGAGCGGGCCGTGCTCTTCTGCACCGTGACCCGGCCAGATGTCGAGGTGATGCAGTCAGCCGTCCAGGAGATCGACCCCAACGCTTTTGTTGTTGTCGGCCACGGCCACCGTGCCAAAGGCGGTCTTGTGAAGACGTCCGGTCTGGTGAATTAGCCTAAAGGGGAGTTACAAGCGACTTAAGGTTAGCTCAAATAGGGTGCAATCGGGCAGATAATTGTGTATCCTATGAGGCGGAATATGTCCTGGAACCATTCGATTCTGACAGGTAAGGGGAGAACCGTCTGGTGCGTCGTTTTGCCACACTAATCACAATTACGCTGCTGATGCTGGTCGTCCTGGCCGGTTGTAGTTTGCTGGAAGAGCCGCCCGATCTCATCCTGCCGACGCCGGGCGCCGGTCTGCCGCCTCCGGCCGAATCACTGGAAGGCGAAGCGATCATCGTCGACCCGGTCAGCGATGTGGTCCCGGAAGTCGATCCCGTCATTGCCAATCTGCTGAGCCAGGTCTCACAGCAGCAGCTCGTGGCCTATGTGCGCAACATGCAGAACTTCGGTACGCGCAACTCATTCAGCGCCACCGACTCGGAGACGTTCGGCATCGGCGCGGCCCGGCGGTGGATCTTCAACGAGCTGGTGCGGGTCGGCAACGGCCGCATGCAGGTCGAGTTCCAGGACTTCCCGCTCGCCTTCGAAAACCTCTCCACCGTCCAGAGTAATGTCGTGGCGACGCTGCCGGGCACGGACCCGGACAGCGGCACCATCGTCATCATGGCCCATTACGACAACCGGCCCCAGGGCATTGCCGACGGCGTCAGCCGCTCTACCGGGGCCAACGACAACGGCTCCGGCATCGCCCTGCTGCTGGAAACGGCCCGGCTGATGAGTTCGCGCGAATGGAACCAGACAATTGTTTTCCTGGCTACGGCGGCCGAAGAGCAGGGGACGGTTGGCGCCCGTTTCTTCGCGGAAAACGCCTTTTTAGATGGCGAAAACATCCTTGCTGTGCTGAACTACGACGCCATTGGCGGGCGGGCAGGCATTCCCCAGCATGTGAGGCTGTTTGCTGAGAACTTCAGCCAATCCCCTGTTGGCGCGCTCGGTCGCTACTATGAGTATATTGGCGGTCTGTACGTGCCCACATTCCCGGTGGTAATCCTCGATGCCCTCGATCGGGAAGGCCGTTGGGGCGACCATCGCGAGTTCATTCGGGTGGGCATCCCGGCCATCCGCGTCATGGAGTCGCAGGAAGATCCCGATCTGGTCAACTCCAATCTGGATACCTGGGATCTCATCGATTACGACTATCTGCAGCAGGCTACCCAGCTGAACCTGGCGGTTGCCGCCAATTTGGCCGGCGCGCCCGGTTCTCCGCCCCCGCCGCTTATTGCCACCATGGCCCAACCGGGATCCTATCTGTTAACATGGCCGGTTGATGAGGGCGCGGAAGGGTATGCTATCTCGTTCCGTCCTCTGGGCTCGCCCTACTACCCGGCGTTTCGCTTTGTGAAGGCGAACAGAGCGGGCAATGTGGCCCTGACCGGGCTGGACCCGGACACGACCTATGCGGTCAGCATGGCGGCGCTGGATGCCAATGGCCGCGTCAGTCATTTCACCCCGGAACAGCTTGTCGGACCAGGCGCCGGCATGGCTGAAACAGTTGGTCAGTAGAACAGGCTACGGTCGCGGTTCAGGGCTGGGCGGCTCGGCGTCGAGGATCGTTGTCAGGAAGTTCACCCGCTCCAGGATGGGCAGCGATTCCCACGCTTCGGCCAATCGGGGCTGACCCCACTCCTGAACAAGAGCCGGCACAATCTCCACCTGCCGCACACCGTTTTCGTCCAGCCAGACGTTCAGTACTGCCGTTTCTGGTGGCCCTTCGATATTGAACGCGAAGTTGCCCAGCCCGTAAACGATTACCCCATCCAGATAGCGCTGCACACCCTGGAGAATGTGGGCGTGGTGACCAATGACCAGGTCGGCTCCGGCCTCGATGGCTGCATATGAGGCGGCGACCTGGGGCTGGCTTGGCTCTTCAATGTACTCAAACCCGCTGTGCAGCTGGACCACAACCAGATCGACCTCATCCCGAACCGCGGCGACGTCGGCGCGGATGCGCTCCGGATCGGCCCAGGCCAGGCCGGGCGTGTCGGGCGCAGCGCTCCAACTGGCCGTGTCAAAGTTGGTCAGCCCCTCGACTGGTACATGCACGTAGCCGAGGAACGCCACAGTGAAGTCACCGATGGTGGCGATGTGGGGCGCGTGGGCGGCCGCCTCATCAGCTCCTGCGCCGACTACAGCCACGCCCTGTTCCCGCAAAAGATCGATCCCTTGCAACAGCGCGTCCGGCCCGAAGTCGAGGGCGTGGTTATTGGCCAGCGAGACGAGGTCGAAGCCCGCCCGGGCCAGCGATTCTGCCGCGACCGGTGGCGACTGGAAGCTGAACTGCTTGGCCGCCGGTTCGCCCAGTCGCCCAGGGACGACTCGAAGTTGCCGGTTGTGTAGTCGGCGGCCTGGAGCGCGGGGGCGACTTCGAGGAACGGGTAGTCGACACTGCCCTGGGTGATCGCCTGGCCGAGCGCCCGGTCGAGCATGATGTCGCCGACGGCCGCCATGTGGATGGCTGGTGGCGGCGTGAGTTCGGCCGCCAGATAGGGGATCAGTTCTGCCACAGCTGCCTCCGCCCCTGACGCAGACATCAACGACCAGTCGTCGCGATATGGATAGCTGGCATCATGCGGGTGCAGCCCGTCGACGCGCAGTGCCTTGAGGTCAGGCGTTATGGCCGACCACGGGATCGGCTGGGCCAAACGATGACCGTTCGCCAGGATGCTCTCAGCTTCCAGCGCGTTCACCCAGGCCCAGTTGGCGGTGAACGGCACAGCCAGCGCCAGCGGTTCGTTACGCACCAGCTCGCCCGCAGCACCCGGTTGGAGGGCGACCTGCGCCGTCCCGTTGGCCAGAGCGGCGGCGGGGTCGTCGGTGTTCATGACACTCCAGGCGAATGCTTGCCCGCCGCCGGCTGAAAGCGCGTCGACCGCGAGCAGTGCGGCCGTTTCCCACATCGGCGGGACAGCCAGCGTCATGGCGGGCAGCGGCGTGGGCGTCAGGGTCGGCTGCGGCGTGGCGGTGACCGTCGGCTCGGCAGTTGGGGTGGTTGTGGCTGTAGCTGGTGGCAGCGCCGTGGGCGAAGGGAGCGGCGTGGCCGGCTGGGTCGTGGCCACGGCGACAACGGCCGTCGTCGCTGCGGCTGATGGCAGGGTTGCTGGTGGTGGGCTAGTCGTGCAGGCGGTTGTGGCCAGCGCAACCACCAGCACATACAGTCCGCGCAGTAATGATTGACGCCGGCCCATCACGAACTCTCCGGCACACAGGGTGGCGGCTCGGTTTGCAGCTGGTACTCAGTCAGCGAGATCTCGCTCTCCCGCAGAAATGCAGCCATGTCGACGCCGACAAAGCGCCAATGCCACGGCTCATAGAAAAATCCGGTACTCTCTTGCGCTTCCCGCGAGTAGCTGAGGGTGAAGCCATACTGGTGTGCATTCTCCAGCAGCCAGATGCCTTCGCTGGTCTTGTAGAACCAGGTGTGGAACTCGATACCCTCCTGGCCCACAATCTCCGGCAGCTCCGGCGAGCCGAAGTCGACGACGGTACCCAGCTGGTGCTCGCTGAAGCCGGGTGGGGCGCTAAGGATGGCGGCCCGTTCCGGCTCCAACGTATGCCACTTCTCGTTGGCAATGGCCTGGGCGGAGTAGCTGCGATAGCCGGAGATAACCTGGGGCTGCAATCCTGCTTGCTGCATGGCGGTGACTATCTCGGCCAGCGGTCCGGCGACCACCTCGCGAATTTCGGACGGATAGCCAAGTGTGACCTCCGACGGCAGGTAGTCAGACAGCGGCACCAAATCGGCTGGTGCGTACTCTCGGCTCAGGCCATAGGTCAGCGTTACCACGGTGAACAGATCGTCGTCGGGCACACGCTGGCTGCAGGCAATCGTCCGGTCTGGCGTGGCTGTCGGCACGACTGTGGGTGTGGCGGTGGGTGGCGGGACGGGCGTCGGCGTGGCCGGCGGCGTTGACGTCGGGGGCGCGGTGGCGGAAGGAGCGACGGTCGCCGTTGCCGCCGGCAGCGTCGGTAAGGGTGTCGCGGTCGCAGCCAGCACAACCGGCTCGGCGACGGCCGCAATTGGGCCTGAACCGGCCGGCGCACAACTGGACAGCAGCCCAATGGCGGCCAGCCCGACCAGCACCCGTGTGAGTTGATTCCACCCGTGTTTCATGGTTCGAAATCCGGTTTCCAAACCGGACCGTGATGATTGTACCCATATCAGAGAGACAAGGAAAAGCGCGGGCGGTGTTCTAAGCTTGGTCTGCGGCGGGAGCGCCTGGCCAGAAGCGCAGCGCAAGAAGCGGGATGTATTTGACCCTCGAGTGGCGTAGAATGGGTGAATGTCCTGCAATCAATCTGCTTCGGGCGACACTGGCCCGACCCCGGTCGCCCGCTGTGTCTGACAACGTTCGCAACCTGCTCTGGCTGCTGCTGCTGGCTGCCCTGTGGGGGCCGTCCTTTCTGTTCATGAAGGTGGCGGTGGCCGAGGTGCCGCCTCTGTCGATCGCCGCCTCGCGGGTGCTGATTGGCGCGGCGTTCCTCCTGATTGTGCTGCGTTTGCAGCGGAAGCATCTGCCCCGCGACCGGCGCGTGCTCAAGGACCTGGCCATTGTGGCGCTGGTGCACAATGCGCTGCCGTTCGTCCTCTTTGCCTGGGGCGAGCAGTACATCAGCAGCGCATTGGCTTCGATATTGAACGGCACAACGCCCCTCTTCACCATCATCCTGGCCCACTTCTTTGTGGCGGGAGACCGGTTGACGGTGCCCAAGGTGATTGGCGTCCTTTTGGGCTTTGTGGGGCTGCTGCTGCTGGTTGCGCCGTCTTTGGCGGGTGGTCTGCAGGCGTCGACGCTCGGGATTCTGGCGGTGACGCTGGCCGCCGCCTCTTACGGCGTGGCCATCATCTACACGCGCAATCATCTGCGCGGCTTGCCGCCGCTGGTTGCGCCGGGCACTCAGCTTTCGCTGGCCACAATCTACCTGCTGCCCCTGGCGCTGGTGGTCGATCAACCGTGGACGCTGCCCACTCCTTCGCCCACGGTAGTGCTGTCGCTGCTGGCGCTGGGCGTAATGGGGACGGGGCTGGCGTTTGTGGTCTACTACCGGCTGCTGGAAACTGCGCCGCCGACCTATGTGTCGATGGTGACCTACGTCATCCCGGTCTTTGGCGTCGTGCTTGGCGTGTTGGTGCTTGACGAGGAGTTGACCTGGTTGACGCTGGCAGGGTTTGTGCTCATCCTGGCCGGGGTGATGATCGTCAATGGATTGTTCCAGCGCCGCGCTGCGCCGGAACCGGTTGTGCCGATCGCTCCGCTCGACTAGCCTGCCGGGCTGCCCCAACCGCCGCCGCCGGGCGTCTCGATGACCAGCATGTCGCCTGCTTGCAGCGCAATAGTCGCTTTGCCCGGCAGCTCGATGACCAGATCCCCGCGCACGATCCAGTTGTGGCCGCACGCTGCCGGGCTGCCCCCTTGCAGGCCGTATGGCGCAACCTCCCGCCGCTCACTTGTGAGCGTGACCGTAACCGGCGTCAGGAAGCGGATTGCCCGTTCCAGGCCGTCACCACCCTGATGCAGACCTGCCCCGCCGGAGCCACGCCGCAGCCGGTAGGCCACGACCTGCAGCGGGTAGCTGTACTCCAGCGCCTCAACCGGTGTGTTTCGCGTGTTGCTCATGTGAACGTGGACGCCGCTTGTACCGGCGGCCTGCGGGCCAGCCCCTGCGCCACCGCCACTCGTCTCGTAGTAGGCGAACTGCCGGGAGGGTGCGACCCAACCATCCGGATAGGTTCCGCCAAACGTAAGGTTGTTCATCGTGCCCTGGCTGGCTGCGGGAATGAGATGCGGAAGTGCCTGGGCCAGGGCGCCAAAGACGACATCAACCACGCGCTGCGAGGTTTCGACATTGCCCGCTGCGACGGCGTGGGGTGGGTGGGGGTCGAGCAGCGAACCGGGCGGTATCGTGACGGTCAGCGGCGCGAATAGCCCATCGTTCATCGGTAGCTCGGTCTCCAGCTGGGCCGCGGCCACACAGCGGAGACAGTAGACGACGGCCGACTGGACAATCGCCGGCACAGCGTTCAGATTGCCCGACACCGCAGCGGCCGTCCCGGTGAAGTCGGCCGTCAGGCTGTCACCGGCGATGGTCACGGTGACGCAGATCGGCAGGCGGTCCTCGCTTTGGCCATCGTTGTCGAGCGCGTCGCTGAAGGTGTAACGGCCGTCGGGGATGTCTGTGACGGCCGCGCGCGCAAGCGTTTCGGCGTAGCCCAGCAGCTCGTGAGCCTGGGCCAGCGTCTCCGGCAGCGTATACGTGGCCACGATCTCCTGCAGCCGCCGTTCCCCCACAGCGTGGGCGGCCAGCTGGGCGGCCAGGTCGCCGTCCCGCTCCCACGGCGTACGGACGTTGCGCAGGATGAGCGACCACAACGCTTCGTTGCGCTCGCCTCCGTCGACCAGCTTCACGGGCGGGATGATCAACCCTTCCTGATAGAGTTCGGTGGAAAGCGGCATGGAGCCGGGCGACATGCCGCCGACGTCGGCGTGGTGGGCGCGGCTGGCCACATAGAACGACGGGAGGGCCTCTACGGGCGCGGTGAACACCGGTGAGACGAGGGTGATATCGGGCAGGTGATTGCCGCCCAGATACGGATCGTTCAGGATGACCACGTCCCCGGGGGAAAAGGGGGCGCACCGGGCGACGGCCGCCCGGACCGACGCGGGCATGGCGCCCAAATGGACAGGGATGTGGGCCGCCTGCGCCAACATCCGCGCGTCGCCTTCACCGCCCAAAAAGAGGGCGCAGCTGTAGTCGAGGCGCTCCTTGATGTTGGGACTGTACGCCGTGCGGCCGAGCGTGACGCCCATCTCTTCGGCTACGGAGGCGAAGAGATGGTTGAAGATGGTCAGGGTGACGGCGTCGGCGGGCATCGTCCGGGACCGCCTACTCTTTGTAGATGGGCAGATTGCCCAGGGCAACGACTTGAGACCAATCGGCGTCGCCTTCCGTAAAGACCGCGGCGACGTTGGTCACGCTGCCACCGGCTGCTTCCACCAGCGCTTCCATCGCCTTCAACGTGCTGCCGGTGCTGACGACATCATCGACGAGGATGGCGCGGCGGCCGTTGATGAACGCCTTGTCCTTCTCATCCAGGAACAGCGTCTGTGGCTGGCCGGTCGTGATCGAGACCGTGTCGGCGCTGATGACGTCGCCCATGTAGCTCTTGTACGCCTTGCGCAGGACCACGTAGGGCAAGCCCATCAGGGCGCTCATCTCGTAGATCAGGGGAATGCCTTTGGCCTCGGCGGTGACGAGGACTTCAGCCGGCGTATCGCGCAGCTTTTCGGCCAGCGCAGCAGAAGCCGCCTTGACGACATACGTATCGCCTAACATATTGAACACGGCGATGCGCACGCCTGGAGCAACCTTGAACAGCGGCAGGTGCCGGACCAGTCCGGCGATTTCAACAGTGTACGTGTCACGAGGGGTCATGAGTATGGTTCTCCTTGAACTCAGGTAGAATGAGTTTACCGTACGAGACAACGCTGACAAGGAGTAACGCAATGAACGGTATCATGGTGCGCGGCGAGCAGGATGATCCGGTGCTGGTTTGGGAAGAGGTGGCTGATCTGGCTGCCGGGCCGGGCGAGTTGTTGGTTGATGTCAGGGCGACGGCCGTCAACCGGGCCGACCTTTCCCAGGCGCGAGGCAACTACCCACCACCGCCCGGCGCCAGCGAGATTCTGGGCCTGGAGATGGCCGGTGTAGTCGCTGCGGTTGGGGAGGAGGTCACTGGGTGGCAGGTAGGTGATCGGGTGTGTGCGTTGCTGCCCGGCGGCGGCTACGCGGAACAGGTTGTCGTGCCAGCTGGGATGCTGATGCGTATCCCCGACGACTGGTCATTCACCGACGCCGCTGCTATCCCTGAAGTATGGATGACCGCCTATCTCAATCTGTTCCTGGAAGGCGGGCTAAAGTCGGGAGAGAGCGCGTTGATCCATGCTGGGGCCAGCGGTGTGGGGACTGCCGCCATTCAGCTGGTAACCGCAACAGGCAGCCGCGCCTTTGTGACGGCTGGCAGCGACGAGAAGCTGGAACGGTGCCGGGAGCTGGGCGCCACGCTGACAGTCAACCGCAAGCGTGACGATTTCCTGACGGCTGTCATGAAGGCGACGGACGGGGTGGGTGTCGATGTGATTCTCGATCCGGTTGGCGCGGCCTATCTGGAGCGCAACATCAAGGCGCTTGCCCGCTTTGGCCGGCTGGTCCAAATTGGTTTGTTGAGTGGTTCCAGGGCGGAGCTGGACCTTGGACAGGTGATGGGCAAGCGGCTGATGCTCAAAGGGTCCACGCTGCGGACCCGTCCCCTGGCGGAGAAGGTTGACATAACGAGAAGGATCGAGCGCGATGTGTGGCCGAAGCTGGTTGATGGCACGTTCTCGCCGATCGTCGATACCGTCTTCCCCATCCAGGAAGCGCAGGCGGCGCACCAGTACGTGGTCGAAGATCGCAATGTCGGCAAGGTGATCCTGGAGGTTGCCCCGGCGTGAGTGGTCTGGAGAGAAACCGGGTTTCCAGCGCACCGCCTGCTTTGACGCTCCCGAAGGCCACGGTTATACTCTCCTGCTATGCGACTTTCACGATCATTTGGTAAGACCTTGCGCGATGCGCCGGCTGAGGCTGAGATGACCAGCCACCAGCTCCTTATTCGCGCCAACTACATTCGTTCCAACGGGGCCGGCATCTACACCTTTATGCCCCTCGGCTACCGCGTGCTGCGCAAAATCTGGCAGATTATGGCCGAAGAGATGGACCATATTGATGGCCAGGAGATGTGGATGCCCAATCTGCATCCCGCGGCGTTGTGGCAGGCCACAGGCCGGTGGGACTCCGTGGACGTGCTCTACAAGGTGGAGCAGAACAACCGCGAGTATGCCCTCTCAGCCACCCACGAGGAGATCGTTGTCGATCTGGCCCAGCGCGAGATTGAGAGTTACCGTGATCTGCCGCGTATGGTCTACCACATCAGCAAGAAGTTCCGCGATGAGTCCCGTCCACGTGGTGGTCTGCTGCGCCTGCGTGAGTTCATCATGAAGGATGCCTATACTCTCGACCCTGACGAGGCGGCGTTCGACGCCTACTACCCGCGCATGCTGCAAGCTTATGTCAATATCTTTGAGCGCTGCGGCGTGGAAACGATCATGATCGACGCTGATGTCGGCTCGATGGGCGGCAAGACGTCCCACGAGTTCACCGTCCCACACCCGCAGGGTGAGGACACCTTCATCGGCTGTGACAACTGCGACTACGCCGCCAACGTGGAAGCGGCCGAATTCGTGCGCGAAGGCGACCAACCCGTTGAGTTGGCCGAGCTGGAGAAGGTGGCCACGCCGGATTGCAAGACCATTGCCGACGTGGCCGACTATGTGGGCGTGCCCACCAGCCAGACCGGTAAGGCTGTCTTCTACTGGTGGCAGCCGACCTACGCCGATGCGGCAGGCGGCCGCCTGGTGTTTGCCGTCGTGCGCGGCGATCTGAACATCAACGAGGTCAAGCTGGTCAATGCAGTGGGCGGCGGTTTCCTCCGCGAGGCGACCGACGCCGAAATCAAGTCGGTGGGTGCTGTGCCGGGCTATGCGTCTGGAATCGGCCTCGACATCGCCCCATCGCTGGAGAGCGACTCCGGCATCTGGATGGTGGGTGACCTGTCGCTCGAAGCGGGCGGTGACTTCGTCGTGGGGGCCAACGAAGAAGGGTACCATTACACAGGCGCCAACTACCCCCGCGACTTGAAGCTGACGCTGCTGGCCGACATCGCCCAGGCGGATGACGGGCACAAGTGCCCTGTCTGCGGCGGCCGCATCGAGTCGCGGCGCGGCATCGAAACGGGCCACTGCTTCAAGCTGGGCACGCGCTACAGCGCGGCCGTCGGCGCAACCTATCTGGACGAGAACGGCCAGCCCCAGCCAATCTACATGGGCTCCTACGGCATCGGCCTCGACCGGCTGATGGCGGTGGTTGTCGAGCTGCATAACGACGACGACGGCATTGTCTGGCCGGACAGCGTCGCCCCGTACCAGGTGCATCTGCTGCATCTTGGCAAAGACGGGGACGGCACGCGAGAGCAGGCCGACGCGCTCTATGACCAGCTGCTCGCTGCCGGTCTGGAAGTGCTCTACGATGACCGCGACGGCGTTGGCGCTGGCGTGAAGTTCAAGGACGCTGATCTGATCGGCGTGCCGTGGCGCGTGACACTCTCCGGGCGCAGTCTGCAAAACGGCGGCGTCGAAGTCAAGCGGCGGGACGCGGCCGACCGGGAAGTTATCTCGATTGATGCGCTGCTGCAACGTCTCGCCGGTTAACGCCTCAACCGAACACATCATCCGGATTTCAGCCGGTAGCTCGAATTGAAGTCACCAGGCGACCTGCACCCAGCGGGTCGCCTTTTTTGATGTGCCGACGTTTGGAGCTGTGGCAATCTGTGGTTGACTTCCGGCATGGATTCCGGGCAGAACGGCCGGCGGAGGAAATCGCGCTTTCCGTGCGGCTGTTTTCTTGCATGATCGATTGGATGCCGATTTAATGAGCGTGACCGTCGCTGCACTGCCGGATGGCTTGACCCAGGTGGCAGTTGCGCTGGACGGGAAGGGGGTGCGACCGTTCGCACGTCCAACTGAGCCATCATTTTGATTCGAGGAGGTCCTATGGAAGACAGCAGCGATACCAACTCCACCCAGGCGACCGCAGGCCCATCCAGAGTTCTGTTATGGGTCGCTATCATCACGCTCGTGTTGGGCGTGCTGATGCTCGCTTTTGGTCTGTCCTTTGTTGGCGAAGCCAACGCCAGCCGTCAATGGCCGACAGCCGAGGGCACGGTCGATAATGTGCGCATCACCTGGGATACACTCAGCACCGATCCCGGTGTTCCCGACCGTGAGTATTACTACCAGGTCTACTACAGCTACGAGGTCGACGGACAGCCGCATTCGGGCAACCGCTTCTCTCTGGGCGACGGGTCAACCGCTTCCGGGCGGCGATGGAACAGCGAGGAGGAGGCGCGGGAGGCCGCTTTCGACGCCTACACACCTTCGCAGGCGATCACGGTCTACTACGACCCGACTGATCCCGCGTCGGCCGTCGTGAGTCCGGGCGCCAACACCAGCACCTACATCCCCCTGATCTTCGGCGCGGTGCTGCTGTTGGCCGGTCTCGTGCTGGGCTGGCTCTACTTGCGCCAGCGAGCGTAGCTGCCCGGGAGGAGCGTGTGGGCGGCCTTATGTGCACCAACAGTTGCCCCCGGATAAAATGACACGATTCAAAGGGGGTAGACAAAATGGCACAACGCAATACGTGGCAGGACAGCAGTCGCGCTCTGGTCGATGTGGCGATGGGCCGGCGTCCGGCCGATACAGTGATCCGCAGCGGCCGTTGGGTGAACGTCCACAGTGGCGAGATCATTGCCGGCACGGATGTCGCCATCAGCGGTGGCCGTATCGCCTATGTAGGCGAGAATGCCGGCCACACCATCGGCGAGCAGACGCGGATCATTGAGGCAGACGGCCGTTATCTGGTTCCCGGCCTGTGCGACGCCCATATGCATGTCGAGAGCGGCATGGTCACCGTGACGGAGTTTGCCCGCGCCGTCATCCCCCACGGCACAACCAGCATGTTCATCGACCCGCACGAGATCGCCAATGTGCTGGGCTTGCCCGGCGTGCGGTTGATGCACGACGAAGCGGCGACGCTGCCGGTCAACGTCTACGTCCAGATGCCCAGCTGCGTGCCCAGCGCGCCCGGTCTGGAAACCCCCGGCGCGAGCATCGGCCCCGACGACGTGGCCGAGGCGATGTCGTGGCCCGGCATTATCGGCCTGGGCGAGATGATGAACTTCCCCGGCGTCTTCATGGGCGACGACAAGATGCACGCCGAGATGGCGGCGACGATGGACGCCGGCAAAGTTGTCGGCGGCCACTACGCCTCCCCCGATCTGGGACACCCCTTCCACGGCTACGTGGCGGGCGGTCCGGCCGACGACCACGAGGGCACACGGGTGGAGGACGCTGTCGCGCGCGTGCGGCAGGGCATGAAGGCGATGCTGCGCCTCGGCTCGGCGTGGTACGACGTGGCTAGCCAGGTGAAGGCGATTACGGAGCTCGGCCTCGACAGCCGCAGCTTCATCCTTTGCACCGATGACTCCCACTCCGGCACGCTGGTCAACGACGGCCACATGGATCGGGTAGTGCGCCACGCGATGGCCCAGGGACTCAAGCCGATGACGGCGATCCAGATGGCGACGCTGAATACGGCCGTCCACTTCGGGCTGGAGAAGGAGATCGGCAGCATTACGCCGGGCCGCCGGGCCGATATCATTCTGACCAGTGACCTGCCGTCACTGCCTGTTGAGCTGGTCATGGCCGGTGGCCAGGTGCTGGCGGAAGGCGGGCAGATCGCGGTCGATATCCCGTCGTATGCGTACCCGGCGATGGCGGTGGATACGGTCCGGTTGGGCAAACGACTGGCGGCGGTCGATTTCGATGTGGCTGCCGGCGATGCGACGCAGGTGACGGCCCAGGTCATCGGCGTGGTGGAGAACCAGGCCCCCACGCGGGCGCTGGTGCGCGAGCTGACGGCAGTCGGCGGCGTGGTCCAGATGGACGCCGCGCAGGACGTGTGCCAGATTGCGCTGGTCGAGCGCCACCGGGCAACGGGCGAAGTGACCAACGGCTTCGTCAGTGGCTTCGGGTTCGACGTGCCCTGCGCCATCGGCAGCACGGTGGCCCATGACAGCCATCACATGATTGTCGTTGGCACGGACAAAGCGGACATGGCCCGCGCCGCGAATCGCCTGGGTGAGGTGGGCGGTGGGGTGGTGGTGTTCAAGAGCGGGCAGGAGATCGCGCTGGTCGAGCTGCCAATCGCGGGCCTGATGTCGACCGAACGGGCCGAGGTCGTGGCGCAGAAAGCGGAGCGGATGGTGGCGGCGTTCCAGGCGTGCGGCTGCCAGTTGAACAACGCCTTCATGCAGCTCAGCCTGCTGGCCCTCGTCGTCATCCCCGAGCTGCGCATCTCGGACAAGGGGCTGGTGGACGTGCGCACATTTGAGGTGGTCGATCTGTTGGTCTGAGAAACGACGCTTTTGCGCTGATCATGCCGAACCACCGCACGCTTGCCGACATGCCCGCTGCCTTTCAAGCCGTGTGCACGGGGTTCGTGGGCGGCCTCAAGGCGATCCTGGGAGATAAGCTCTACGGGGTCTATCTGTATGGCGCGGCCGTTTTCGCCGACGGCGGACCGGTGCAGGATGTAGATTGTCACGTCATTCTGAACAACCGGTTGACTGCAATCAAAATGCAGGAGATTGGCGTACTGTCTAGTCAACTGGCCGAAGCGCACCCCCCGCTTGGCGCCGAACTCGACGCTTACTTCATCCTGTACGACGCGGCGCGGCTGCCGCAGAATCCCCAGCACCAACTGCGGTCTGATATCTACGACAACGCCTGGGCGCTGCACTGCGCCCACATCCGGGCTGGCCAGTACGAGATACTTGACGGGCCTGAACCTGACGCTATCTTCCCTGCGCCGACCTGGACGGCTGTTGCCGCGGCGTTGGACAACGAATTGGCCTTTGTGCAGGCAAACAGTCAATATCCCGCCTTCTGCATTCTGAATCTGTGCCGGATCATCTATAGTTTCCAGACGCGAGATGTTGTTGTCTCCAAGCGGTTCAGCGGTCAATGGGCGCGTGGGATGTATCCTGAATGGGCACCGCTGATCGCCGCGGCTGAACGCCATTATGATCAGGTGTGTCTTCTGCAAGCCGGGCAAGGGTTGGTCGAAATGGAGCTGGATGCCTTCCTGAGGTTCGCTGAGGCCGAGATTGGCATGGTCAGGAGAACACAGCCATGACAAAACGAACGCCTGGAGCGAGTGCTTGCACTGTGCCTCGTCTTGCCAGAGACCAGCGAGCGCCTTTCTCATGGTGAGCCGACCTTCTTTGTCCACAAGAAGGTTTTCGTGATGTTCACCAACAACCATTACAACGACAGCCGCGTCGCCGTCTGTCTGCGGGAGACGTTCAACGAAACGTCTCTACGCCATCCACGTCATACACGAAAAGTAATCGCATCCTCCGGAGTGACGCCTGTTGAGTCGCACGAACGGTTGTGCTATAGTGGCTGGCGAACCCACGCCACTGAAAAAAGGAGATTCCCCTATGGCAACCGACGACCAGGCGATGAACACGCAGCTGCGCAACATTGAGGAGCAGACCGGCAAGTCGATCGACGAGCTGATCCAGAGCGGACTGGCCACCGGTCAGGAGAAGCATACGGCCCTGCGCAAGTTCTATCAGGAGGAGTTTGGCCTTACGTACGGTAATGCCAACGCCCTGGCCATTCTGGCCCGGGACAAGACGAAAGGGACGGCCGGGAAGGAAGAGAACTTCCTCGACGCGCAGTACAGCGGCAAGAAAGAGGGCCTGCGGCCGATCTATGATGCGCTGGCGGCCGAAGTGGCGAAGTTCGGCGACGACGTGGAGCTGGCGCCCAAGCGGACCTATGTCAGCCTGCGCCGCAGCAAGCAGTTTGGACTGATCCAGCCTTCGACGGCGACCCGCGTGGACGTGGGCATCAACCTGGCCGGTGCCGAGCCAACTGAGCGGCTGGAGGCGTCGGGCAGCTTCAACTCAATGGTCAGCCACCGCGTCCGGCTCTCCTCTCCGGAGGACGTGGACGACGCCTTGATCGGCTGGCTGCGGCAGGCGTACGACGCTGCCTGATCCGGCTCAGCGACTAATGGGCGCCGCCACCCCGGGCCATCCCTGGCGTGGCGTCCTCTTCAGCACCGGGTTTGAGGCGGCGGCGGGAAACGAGATACAGCGCCCCCATCAGACCACCCCAGAATAGAAACAGCACTGTCGCGCCGGTGGCTTGCAGCAGCAGGCCGCCCATTATTGGCGCAAAGACATTGGCCAGGCTGAGGAAGGCGGCCGAAATACCCAGGATGCCGCCGATCTCCATCGGGCTAACCCGCTTGGTGATCAGGCTGTTGATCGTTGGCTGTAGAATGCCGCCGCCGACAGCTACGGGAATCATGGCAACCAGCAGCCACGCCAGCCCCAGCCAGCCGGAATTGCCTTGCGCAGGCGGTTCAACCGGCGTGTTGATGAAACCGGAGCCTTCCCGGGTGCTGTCCGGCGAGTCCAGTTCTTCACGAATCTCGGCCTCGGAATACCAGGGTGGCGGCTGGCGAGGGGTGAAAGCGATGGCCAACAGGCCGATGGACAGCAGGGCCAGTCCGGCGTAGATCATGCGCCGGTCGCCGAAGCGGCGGCTCCAGCGGCCGACCAGCCCTCCCTGAACAGCGACGATAATCAGGCCGACGAAGATGAAAATCGCTGTGTTGCCGATGGCATTCAGCCCCAGACGCCCCAGCGTGAAGAGGGCCAGTAACTGCTCGAAACCACCGAAAGCGATCTGCTGGGCGAAGATGAGGATGAGCAGCAGTCCGATGGCCGGGTTACGCAGAGCTTCGGCCATCGCCCCGAAGCCGCGGTTGGTGCGGGTGGCGTTGTCACCCCGCTTCTCTTCGGGCAGCGTCTCCTTGAACAGGAACGTGGTCAGCAGGATGGAGGTCAGCGAGAACGCGGCGGCGATGAAGGCGGGCACGCGGTAATCGTTGCCGCTGACGGCCAGGCCGATGCCGGCAATGGCCGGACCGAGCACAAAGCCCAACCCAAACGCCGCACCGATGAGGCCCAATCCCTGCGTGCGGTTCTTCTCTGTCGTTACGTCGGTGATGGCCGCCTGGGCCGTGGCGATGTTGGCACCGGAAATACCGTCGATGAGCCGTGACAGGAACAACATCGGCAGCGTCGTGGCGAAGCCCAGCATCAGAAAGCCGATCAGCGTGCCGATCTGGCTGATGATGAGGACCGGACGCCGACCATACTGGTCGGAAAGACGGCCGAGAATGGGCGCACCGATGAACTGCATGGCCGGGTAGGAAGCCGCCAACAACCCCACCATAAAGGGGCTGGCCTCAAAGCGGGTCGCATACAGGCCGAGCAGCGGCAAGATGATCGTGACGCCGAGCAGATCGACGAAGACGATGACGAAAATGGGTAGGACCCGCTTGTAATCAAACTTGTCGGGGTCGGGCTGGGTCTGAGACGAATCGCTGTGCATGGCTCACCTCCCGGATGATACGTAAGTGTAGGCTTTTCGCGGTGGCGGTCAAATTGAAATCGGGCAGGCGTGGAGTGCGCAGGCGTGCTTTGCTGCTCAGGTTTCTTCGGATGACAGCTGCCACAGCGGGCGGCACGATGCCGGCCGAACCAGGCGCCCAGCTGGTGGCCCTGCAAGACCTGCCTGGATACACTGGAGCGATGTCGGCGAGTGACCTGATGGGAACGCTGCGGCACACCATGACGCGTACGAAATGGACGGGCTGCCGCTTGCTTTGCAGCGCAACAGCCTGCACTATCATTATCTGAGCATCTATTCGTCATTGGCTGAGTTGCTGCCCTGTCGATCGGCGCGGAGCGTGAACGCGTCACGCTATCGCGCAAGGGGCGGCTGGTTGTGGAAGGGATCAGCCAGCTCTTTCGCGTACCCACTCTGACGGCAGACAAGAACCGCTGGAACGGCGAGGGGCCGCTGCTGGATAAGCATTACTTCGCCACTGCGTATCCGCTGGCGACGTGAGCGCAGCGCGGGACCAACGACCGTTCCGCGATCGATTCGACGCGGGCGACAACAAGCGATACAGTTGAGGACAATTATGGTAGACGAGAGACGACCCCGAGTGCTGATAGGAAAGCCCGGTCTTGACGGCCACGATCGCGGCGCGAAAGTGACCGCTCGTGCCCTGCGCGACGCCGGTATGGAAGTGATCTACACTGGCCTGCGGCAGACGCCGGAGATGATTGTCTCCGCTGCCGTGCAGGAAGATGTCGACGCGATTGGTCTCAGCATCCTCTCCGGCGCCCACATGCCCCTCATGTCCCGCATCATGGAGTTGATGGCCGAGAACGAGATGCACGGCGTGCCCATCTTCCTGGGCGGCATCATTCCTGATGAGGACGCCGCGACACTGGAGGCGATGGGGGTGACCGGTGTTTACGGACCGGGCACTAACCTCGACGATGTGGTGGCGGCCGTTCGGGCGGCGGTCGCAGCCTACCGCGCGTAGTGCGGCGGCGCTGGCCACCGGGCCAGCCCCCAGCCCCTGCCTGACGCAGCGCACGATCAGACACTGTCGCCCCTAGAACAAATTGTCGTATAATGGCGGCTGATTCGCGGACCAGCGGGCGCGCCCACGACGGCGACGCCTCTGCCCAGCCCGGACCAGACGATATGGCAACACCAAAACCGATGCCGGACCGGCCGATAGACCCCCAGCAGCAGACAGATGACCAGGGCCTCGATCTCATGCTTCGGCCGCAATATCTGTCGCAGTTCACCGGCCAGGACACGCTGAAAGCCAACCTGATCATTCTTATCGAAGCAGCCAAGGGTCGCGGTGAATCCCTCGACCACGTGCTGTTCCACGGCCCGCCGGGTCTGGGCAAGACGACGCTGGCCCAGGTGGTGGCCAATGAGATGCAGGTCAACATGCGCCACACCGCCGGCCCGGCCATCGAACGGGCAGGCGACCTGGCCGCCATCCTGACCAACATGCGGGCGGGCGACATCCTCTTCATCGACGAGATCCACCGCCTCGGCCGGGCTGTGGAGGAGATCCTCTATCCGGCGATGGAAGATTTTGTACTCGACATCATTGTCGGCAAGGGGCCGGGGGCGAAGAATGTGCGCCTCAAGCTGCCGCGTTTCACCATCATCGGGGCGACGACGCGGCTGGCACTCATCACCTCTCCGCTGCGTGCCCGCTTTGGCGCGGCGTACCGCATGGACTTTTACGACCTGCCAGCCATTGAGGCGATCATCACCCGGGGGGCGACCGTCCTTGAAGTGCCCATCGACGCTGCCGGGGCCAGCGAGATTGCCCGGCGTGCCCGCGGGACACCCCGCGTGGCGCTGCGGCTTCTGCGGCGCGTCCGTGACTATGCCCAGGTGCGGGCCGAGGGTGAGATTACGGCCGCTACCGCCATCGCTGCCCTGAACTTGCTGGAGATCGACGACCTTGGTCTGGACGATCTTGACCGGCGCGTGCTGCAAACGATTATCGAGAAGTTCGGCGGCGGGCCGGTGGGGCTGGAGACGATCGCCGCGTCCATCAGCGAGGAGTCGGACACCATCATGGATGTGGTCGAACCGTATCTGCTACAGCTTGGCTTTGTGGAGCGCACCGCCCGCGGTCGCGTGGCCACGCCCCATGCCTACCGCCATCTGGGCCTGACACCGCCGGACAAGACGACCACGATCCAGCCGGGCTTGTTCGACAGCGGCGACGGTGACGAGTGAGACGTGTGGATGGCGAGACGTTGTGGAGGAAGACGGTATTGGCATGCCGGGCCATTTGGATGGGCGTAGTGCGACATGCAGATGTCGTCTTCAGTGGCCAGGCAGAGCAGACAGGACGGCACTGGCATGCCGAACCACGCGGATGTGAAAGGTGAGACGTACTGATGGGTGAACTGGGTCGGGTGATGCTGTACGTCGGGCTGGGAATCGCTTTCTTTGGCGGCCTGCTGTGGATCGGCGGCCGTCTTTTTCCCTGGTTGGGCAATCTGCCGGGCGACATCCGCATCGAAGGCGAAAAGGGCAACCTGTTCATCCCGATTACCACCATGATCCTGGTCAGTATCGTGGGCACCATCATTCTCAATTTGCTGCTTCGTTTCTTGCGCCGCTAAGCCCTGAACCGTGGGACGCCTCATCCTCTTCAACAAGCCGTACCATGTCCTGTGCCAGTTCACAGACCCGGACAGCCGCGCCACGCTGGCCGACTACATCGATGTGCCCGGCGTCTATGCGGCCGGGCGGCTGGACTATGACAGCGAAGGGCTGCTGGTGCTGACCGACGACGGCCGTCTGCAGCAAGCGATCGCCGACCCCAGCCAGAAGCTGCCCAAGACGTACTGGGCCCAGGTGGAGAACATTCCCGACGAGCCGGCGCTCGGCCAGCTGCGCCAGGGCGTTACGCTCAACGATGGCTCGACCAGACCGGCACGGGCGCGGCTGGTCGAGCCGCCCGCCGTCTGGCCCCGCACCCCGCCGATCCGCTATCGGGCGCAGATTCCGACTGCGTGGCTGGAGATGACGATTACCGAAGGGCGCAACCGGCAGGTGCGGCGCATGACGGCCGCCGTTGGCCATCCCACGCTTCGCCTGATCCGTTGGTCGGTCGGCCCCTGGCGGCTGAATCAGCTTCAGCCCGGCGACTGGACGGAACTCCCCTTTCCCGCCCAGTGGCTGCAAGCGCAGACGGCCGGCAAGCGCAGACGCTCTGGCAGGGGGGCGTCCCGATGAGCGACAGCGGACAGCCTCCCCAAACACCCGAGGCGCTCTCTATTCTCGGCGTCCCGGTCCACCTTATCGATGCCGCCGCGACGCTGGACAGCGTGGCCGGGTTCATGGACGAGCCACGACTGCACCAGATCGCCACTGTTAACCCGGAGTTTGTGATGGCGGCACAGCGCGACGCGGCGTTCCGTGACGTGCTGGCAGCGGCCGATCTCTGTCTGGCGGACGGCATCGGTCTGGTGTACGCCTCGCGGTATCTGGGACGGCCGCTGCCGGAGCGGGTGCCGGGGTCGGAGCTGGTCTACCGGCTGGCGGAGCAGGCGGCTCGCGAGGGGTGGTCGCTGTTCCTGCTGGGGGCTGGGCCGGGCGTGGCAGAAGAAGCGGCAGCCATTCTGCAGGCACGCTACCCGGATTTGCTGATTGCCGGAACCTACGCCGGGTCGCCCGCGCTCGAAGAAAACGACGACATCGTTGACCGGATCAACCAGAGCGGGGCGCACCTATTGTTCGTCGCCTATGGCGCACCACGACAAGATATGTGGATTGCCCGCAATCGGGAAGCACTGCCGGGCGTGCGAGTGGCTATGGGCGTGGGCGGTTCGCTCGACTTCATCACCGGCCGCGCTGTTCGCGCCCCGCAGTGGGCGCAAGACGCTGGGCTGGAGTGGCTGCATCGGTTGTATAAGGAGCCGTGGCGCTGGCGGAGGATGCTGGCGCTGCCCCGGTTTGCGTGGCGGGTGGTGGCGGTCGGGCGAAAGTAGCACGCTCAGGAAGGCTGGGTTACGCACGTTGAACTTTCGGGCAGTTGTCATCTACTCGCCTTATCACCTGACACGTTGCGTTTTCGATTCGCCGACCTGTGCGCGTGTGATAGCATAGCGTCATCATGCGCGTCCTCATCACCGGCTCCAGCGGCCAGATCGGCACCAACCTTGCGCTCCATTTGCTCGAACAGGGGCATGAGGTGTTCGGTGTCGACGTGCGGCCGAATACGTGGACACAGGCCTTCCCCACACTGCTCCAGGACCTCTCAACACCCTTCACCAACTTTGACGGCGGTCTGGGTCATGTACCGTACCCGCCTGATCTCGACATCGTCGTCCACTTTGCCGCCCACGCCAAAGTCCATGAACTGGTCGAGCAGCCGTCGCGGGCGCTGGAAAACGTCACCATGACGTTCAACGTCCTGGAGTTCTGCCGCCACAATAACCTGCCGGTCATCTTCAGCAGTTCCCGCGAGGTGTATGGGGACATCCACCGCTATATCACCGAAGAGTCCTACGCCGACTTCGCCTTCACCGAGAGCCCCTACTCGGCCAGCAAGATCGCGGGCGAGGCGTTCATCTACTCCTACGCCCAGTGCTACGACTTGCGCTACCTTGTCTTTCGCTTCAGCAACGTTTACGGCCGTTACGACATCGACCTGGACCGGATGGAGCGCGTCATCCCGCTCTTTATCCGGCAGATCAGCCGGGGTGATCGCATTACGGTCTATGGCGAAAGCAAAATGCTCGACTTCACTTACGTCGACGACTGCGTGGCCGGCGTGGCCGCCGGCATGAATCTGCTGGTCAGTGGGCAGGAAGCCAACCAGGTGATCAATCTGGCCTACGGTGCGGGTAACTCCCTGGTCACACTTGCCGAGTTTATTGGCGAGGAGCTGGGCGTCGCGCCGGACATTGATTTACGGCCGTCGCGCCTGGGCGAGGTTACCCATTACGTGGCCAATATCGGCAAGGCGCGGGCGCTGCTTGGCTATGACCCGGCGGTGCCGCTGCGCGAAGGCATCCATCGAGCTGTCGAATGGGCGACCACCTGGTGGGACAATCCACCGTCGCCTTAGCTTGAGTTGTAACGGTTCGCCCCTCTCGTTACAATCGATCCCACTATGGACTATCCAAAAACTGCACAAACCGATGTCATCCAGATGAGTCGGGAAATCGCCGCCGACATCGCCACACGCGCGGATGAAGCCGACCGGGCGAGCCGTCTTCCGGCCGAAGATGTTGAGCTGCTCAAGCGATCAGGCTACCTGGGCCTGAGCGTGCCGGCTGAGTTTGGCGGGTTTGGCTGCTCGCTGGCGGAGTGCGTGGCCGCCCACATCGAACTCTCGCAGGGCAGCGCGTCGACCGGCCTGGTCGCTGCCATGCAGCTGCAAGTGTTCGGTCACCAGCGCGAGACCCGCACCTGGCGAGACGATGCGTACGAACGTCTCAACCGCGAAGCCGCCTCCGGCAGCCTGTTCAACTCCATCGCCAGCGAACCGAAAATGGGCAGCCCGTCGCGCGGTGGTCTGCCGGAGAGCAGCGCGGTGCGCAGCGACGATGGCAGCCAGCTGATCGTCAACGGGCACAAAACGTGGTCGAGCGGCGGCGCCCATCTCACCCATATGCTGGTCCGGGTGGCGCTCGACGACGAACCGGCTGTGGTTCTTGTCACCCAGGACCTCCCCGGCATCGAATGGGTCGATACGTGGCAAGATGCGCTCAGTCTGCGGGCCAGCGACAGCAACGATGTCTACTTTCGTGATGTGGTTGTCCCGGTGGAGAACCTGATCGAGCTGGGGAAATCGGAGGGCGGCCCCAATGTCTGGTTCCCCATGATCCTCTCCGCCACCTATTTGGGCAGCGCCATCGCCGCCCGCAACACGGCGATCAAATTCTCGCTGGAGCGGGTGCCGACAGCGTTGGGCAAGCCGATTGCCACGCTGCCCAAGATTCAGCGACAGATCGGGGAGATCGATATGGCCTTGCAGGCTGCACGCTCTCTGCTGATGGACGTGGCGGAGCAGTGGACGGGGCGGGCCGAAGACCGGGAGGCGATCATGCCCCGCGTGGCGGCCGCCAAGATGATGGTCAACGAAACGGCCAACATGGCCACGGAGAAAGCGCTGCAGGTAGCGGGCGGGGCCAGTATCACTCACGCCCTGCCGCTGGAGCGCTACTTCCGCGATGTGCGCGCCGGGTCGATGCAGCCACCGTCAGGTGACACGGCGTTGGAGATTATCGGCCGCGCGGCAATCGGGCCTATAGCGCCTTAAACTGCTCAAACGCGTCCTGGCAGTCGTTGCAGTACCAGATCATTCGGCAGAGCGTGGGGCCGAAGCTGTTGCGGAGCGATGTGTTTGTGGAACCGCAGCGGGGACACTCGGCTACATCGAAGAAGGCCACATTCGCGACCTGACCACCATGACGATGGGGCGGGGCCAGACCGAACTGCCGCAGTTTCTCCCGACCATCGTTAGTGATCCAGTCGCTGCTCCACGGCGGCGAGAGGGTCGTCTCGACGGTGACGTTGGCCACACCCAGATCGCGGACGGCAGCCGCGATGTCGTGGCGCATCACATCGAGCGCCGGACAGCCGGAGAACGTCGGCGTCATCGTCACCACGACACCATCCGGGCCGGTCTCGACTTCGCGCACAATGCCCATATCGACCACCGATACAACCGGAATTTCCGGGTCCATGACCGTTTCCAGCGCCTGCCAGATAGTCTCCGTCGTCAGCGTTGTCACAGGTTTGTTTACCATTCAGCCATCGGATCCAGATGGGCCACCGATTGCAGTTCCGTGAGCAGCGCCATCAACGATTCGGTGTGTTCGCTGCGAGGCACGTACCGGCGGGACAGCCCGTCATCCGGCACGGTCAGATTGCAGGCCGTCAGGAACGGTTCGACGATGGACACCCATTCGCGATAGAGCGCATCCGGTTCCGGGATGATGCCCGCCTCGATCAGGCGTTCATCCCCCGCCTCGCGGCCGAACAGCTGGCGCGTGTAGGGCCACAGCGCGTCAAGCGCTTGCTGCATGCGCGCGTTGCTTTCTTCCGTGCCCAGTCCCAGCCGCTGCACCCACATGCTCGTGTGGCGCACGTGGTAAATCTCTTCGGTCAGAATCTTGGCCGACGCCTGGGCCAGCGGCTCGTAGCTGCTGTCCTTCAAATGGCTCAGCCTCACTTGCTCGGCCACATCGAAGAAGTACTGGCGCAGCATCGAAAAGCCCCAATCTGTGTTTGGCAGCTCGGCCAACTGCACATTGCGGAACGCGCCCGGCTCCCGGAAGAAGACCAGCTCATCCGGGTCATCCCCTGTCAACGTCTGGCGCAGTTCGTACCAGATGGCGGCGTGGCCCAGCTCGTCCAGCGCGATATTGGTGAAGGCGATATCCTCTTCCAGAATGGGGCCGTGGCCGGCCCACTCGGAATGGCGGTGGGCCAGGATCAGCTCATCATCAGCCAGGCCCAGCAGATAGGCAGCCAGTGCCTCTTGTGTTGCGTCGTCCATCAGTTGTCCTGCTCCGCGTCGCGCCTGATTTTCTGCATGGTGGATACCGTGTGGTACTGGTTGGGCATCCGGAACTTCTTGCCGGTGGCGGCCGCAAACTGCTCCGCTTCGGCCGCAGCGCTGCGGGTGATGGCCGCCACCGGGCAGACCCACCACGCGACCGGCTCATCGGCTCCAAATGCGGCGCGTCCGGCAGCCAGCGCCGCTTCCGGGGAATTGGCCGTCACCTCGCCTGCGTAGTCGACAAACGTCATGCCCGGCCGGTGGCTTGGTTTGTAGAAGACGGCGTAGGGCTGCGGGTCGTGGCTGGTCGCCGTCTCCAGCAGCGGATCAACGGCCGCCAGCTCTTCGGCTGTCCGCGAGAACAACACGCCAACTGGCACCACCCACAAACTGTGGCAGGCCGGGCGGCGGGCGAAAACATCCCGCGCATTCATCAGGGCCAGCTCTGCATCGGCGGCGTGGACCGTGCCCACGTTGCGATGCGGTTGGCCGGGTTTGTCTTGCTTGAATACCTCAAAGCGAGGCCACTGTGTATCAGACATAGGTGGGTGGCTCAGGCGGCGACGGTCTGGCGCTCGGCGTAGGCGGCCGCCGCTTCGCGGACCCAACGGCCGTCATCGTGGGCTATGCGCCGCGCCTCAAGGCGGGCCGTGTTCATCGGGCCGTCACCCTTGATGACGCGCCAGAACTCGTCCCAGTCGATTTCGCTGCCGCCCCAGTTGCCGGTTGCCTCATCCAGATGGATGTCCGGATCGGGCACGGACAGGCCCAGCGCGTGCAGCGCGGGCACCATCTCGTTGATGAACTCCTGGCGCAGCTCGTCGTTGGTCTTGGTCTTGATGCCCCAGCGCACCAACTGTGGCGTATTTTTCGACTCGCCGTCATGGGGACCAAACATCATCAGAGACGGCCACCACCAGCGATTGATGGCGTCCTGGGTCATGCGGCGCTGTGTCTCAGTGCCCTGGCTGTAGCGCATGATCATCTCCTGGCCCTGCTTCTTGTGGAACCCTTCCTCGGCACAGATGCGGACCATCGCCCGCGAGTAGGGGCCGTAGGAGCAGTGGGACAACATCGTCTGGTTCATGATCGCCGCGCCGTCGACCAGCCAGCCAATGGCGCCCACGTCCGCCCAGCCGAGGGCCGGGTAGTTGAAGACGCTGGCGTACTTGGCCCGCCCTTCCAGCAGCGCGTCGACCATCTCCTCCCGCGTCGCGCCCAGCGTTTCGGCCGCGTGGTAGAGGTATTGGCCGTGCCCGGCCTCGTCCTGCACCTTGGCCAGCAGAACCATCTTGCGCCGCAGGTTGGGCGCGCGGGTGATCCACGCCCCTTCCGGCAGCATGCCGACGATTTCGCTGTGGGCGTGCTGCGAGATCATGCGGATCAGCTGCTTGCGGTACGCGTCGGGCATCCAGTCGCCCGGCTCAATTTTCTCGCCCCGGGCGATGCGGGCTTCGAAGGCGGCTAGTTGTGGGGCACTGGCATCGTCATTCATAGGCTACGCTCCAGTCGTGTCGGATTCGTGTGGGATAGATATTTAGTATAGTCCAGACGGCCGCAATTTTCGAGTGTTCTCATGACAGCAAGTCAGGGCAATAAATAGCGTACAGGTGGGACAACGCGGCAGAATCGCTGCTGCGCCGCAGAACCGAACCGTTGCCGCACTGTCTCACCCTTCCTGCTATCACACCATTGCCAGAATGGGCGAGACATCTGCACGTATTCCGCCACACGCCGCGCCGGTTGTCCCGCCCCTACATCGGGTATCGTCGTAGTGCGTCGGGGTGGGACAACGCGGCCGAATCGCCCTCGTGCGCCAGATCGCCTTCGCCGTGCTGTCTCATCCTGGGCCACTTTCGGCCGACGGATACACCGGCGGCCGTTTCTCCCGCAGCGCCTCCACGCCCGCCATCATGTCCTCGTGGAAAAAGCCCAGCATCTCCAGCGCCAGCGAATGATCAAAGATCGGCCCGGCTTGCAGCAGCCACTGGTTGAGGGCACGTTTGGTGTATTTGATGGCGTGGCGCGGGCCGCTGGCCAGTTGGGTGGCGAGGGCCATCGCCTTGTCCAGCAGCTCGTCGTCCGGCACGCACAGGCTGACCAATCCCATCCGCTCCGCCTCACGGCCGCTGACGAAGTCTGAGGTCATCAGGTAATATTTCGCTTTGGCCATGCCCACGAGCAGGGGCCAGATGATGGCAGCGTGGTCGCCTGCCGCCACGCCCATGCGCACGTGGCCGTCCGCCAGCCGGGCGCTCTCCCCGGCAATGCTGATGTCGGCCAGCAGGGCCACCACTAGCCCCGCGCCCACCGCCGGGCCGTTGATGGCGGAGACGATCGGCTTGTCGCAGCGCAGGATGTTGTAGACGAGGTCGCGGGCCTCGTCCAGAATGCGGCTGATTTCGTCGAAGTCGCGGTAGGCGTTCTCCACCAGCCCCAGATCACCGCCGGCCGAAAAAGCGCGCCCCGCCCCCGTGACCACAGCCACATGAACGTCCGGGTCACGATTGATCGTCCCCCACACTTCCACCAGCTCTGTGTGCATCCGCGCATTGGCCGCGTTGAGCACCTCAGGCCGGTCAAGGGTCATCCACAGAATATGCGGCTCGCGCCGCTCAAAGCGTATATGCTGAAACTCGTTGTAGTCCATAACTCTGTCCTGATCAGGTGGTACCGGAGACGGTGGGTAATCGACCGGGCGCTCGCCGTACCTTCATTCATGTCCGTCTCAATCCGAAGCCCTGCGGCTGACCTGTGGTCGACGCCTTGCCTTTCCCACAGCAATCGGTTGCCGCGAACGCATTCTAGCTTAGACTAGAAACGCGGGCCACGCTCAACGGCCGTCGCCCATGGACTATAACCCTATGGAAGCAGCAGAAGTCGGATTGACCGGTCTGCGGATCGGCAGTTTCATCCTCGGCCTATTCATCGTCGGCCGCACGCTCATCGCGGCCATCGAAGCGTTTGTCATGCCGCGCGCCGCCCACGTGTGGCTCATGCAGTTCGCCTTCGAATTCACCGGCTTCTTCTTCAAGCTGCGCGTGCGCCGGGCCAAAACCTATGAGGACCGTGACCGTGTCATGGCCCTCTACTCGCCGCTGACTCTCGTCTTCATTCCTGTCCTCATGCTGACGCTGGTCATGATCGGCTACATGTTCATCTACTGGTCCCTGGGCGAGCAATCAGTGCGCGAAGTGTTTCGGCTCAGCGGCTCGTCGCTGCTGACACTGGGCAACGCGGCAATCGACAGCGTCGCCTTTGAGATCATCGAGTTTTCCGAGGCGATGCTCGGCCTCATCCTTGTCGCCCTGGTCATCGCCTATCTGCCGACGATGTACAACGCGTTCACCCGTCGGGAGTCGGCCGTTGCCCTGCTGGAGACGCGGGCGGGCACGCCGCCTTCGCCGTGGGAGCTGATCACCCGCTCCCACCAGCAGAGGGAGCTCGACCAACTGCGCGAACTGTGGACCGGCTGGCAGGTCTGGTTTGCCGAGATCGAGGAGAGTCACACATCGCTGCCGCCGCTGATCTACTTTCGCTCGCCGCGCCCGGAGCTGTCGTGGATTACGGCCGCCGGTGTGGTGCTCGACTCCGCCTCGCTCATCCTGTCCACCGTCGATGTTCCCTACGAATCGCGGGCCACTTTTTGCATCCGCAGCGGCTATCTGGCCCTGCGGGAAATCGCCAAGTTCATGGACATTGCCTACGACCCCGACCCCTCGCCCACCGACCCGATCAGCGTCTCGCGCGAGGAGTTTGACGCGGTCTGTGAGGATCTGGCGGCCGCCGGCGTGCCGCTGAAAGCGGACCTCGACCAGGCGTGGCGGGACTTTTCCGGCTGGCGGGTCAACTACGACACCGTCCTCGTGACCATCGCCGCCCGCACCCTCGCTCCGTACGCGCCGTGGTGTTCGGACCGGTCGCTGGTCCCAACGGCTGCCATTGCGCCCGGCCAGGCGAGTTGAGGCGCAACGTAAGAGTTGCGCAAGATCAGCGCAGCCCGCTTGAAACTGGTCCGATGGGATGCTAAACTGCATGGTATGAACGAGCAAGATATCGCTCTCGAACAGGCGCAGGTGCTGATTGAACGCGCCTACCGCCACCAGATGTACGGTGAACTCGGCGACGCGATCGAGTTGTATCGCCGCTCTCTGGCCATCTTCCCGACGGCCGAAGCCCACACGTTCCTGGGCTGGTCCTACAGTTTGATGGAACGGTATGAGGAAGCGATTGCCGAATGCCAGGAAGCTATTGTGCTCGACCCGCAGTACGGTAATCCGTACAACGACATCGGCGCCTACCTGATTGAACTTGAGCAGTACGACGAAGCCATCCTCTGGCTGGAGAAAGCGCTGCTTGCCGAGCGGTATGACACGCCGCAGTTTCCTTATGTCAACCTCGGCCGTATCTACGAGCGTCAGGGTGACTACGAAACGGCGCTGGCTTACTACAACATGGCGCTGGAAGTCGAGCCGCTCTATCTGCCCGCCGAGTGGGCCAGGAATCTGGTCCTGGGCCGCCTCAACTAGGGGTCGGTCCTTCGGGGTGGAACCATCCGGCCGGACAGCTGCCTCGCGTACCACATGTCCCAGGCGTTTGGTCGGATCACGGTAGTTGCTGTAGGCAAGATGCGTTCGGCCCACTGGTTAGCTGCCCAGAACGACTACGCCACACGCCTCTCCCGCTACACCTCATTTGACCTGGTTGAAACCAAAGATGCTGTCGGCCGCGGCCGTCCGGATGACGTCGCCATGCAGAAAGAAGGGGAGCTGCTGCTGGCGGGTGCGGCGAAGGCTAACCAGACGATCCTGCTCTCGGCCGAGGGTAAATCCTACACCAGCTCCGGTCTGGCTCGCGTCTTGCGGCGCCAGATTGAGCAGTACAGTCATGTGGCCTTCCTCATCGGCGGCCCATTGGGATTCTCCGACGAGGTGCGCGCAGCGGCGGCGAGCACACTCTCTCTGTCGCCGATGACGTTCCCCCACGAACTGGCCCGCATCATGCTGCTGGAGCAGCTCTACCGGGCCTTCACCATTCTGCGCGGCGACCCGTACCACAAGTAGACGATCAGTCCAGACGGCCGCCAATGACCACGACGTATTCGCCGCGTGGTTCAGGCGTTTCGGCCGCCGCAAGCAGCTCCGACAGCGTCCCCCGCTGCACCGACTCATAGAGCTTGGTCAGCTCGTTGGCGACGGCCGCCGGACGGTCCCCATACACTGCCAGCGCGTCGCTCAGAAATGCTTGCAGCCGGTGGGGGGCTTCGTAGAAGACGAGGGTGTGGGGTGACTGAGCGTCGACCTCCAGAAAGGCGCGTCGCTTGCCCGATTTGCGCGGCGCGAAGCCGCGAAAGGTGAAGGCGTGGGACGGCAGACCGGACAGCACAATGGCCATAATGACGGCCGACGGGCCGGGCGTCATCGTCACCGGCAGCTCCAGCTCAATGGCCCGCCGCACCAGCGAGAAGCCGGGATCGGCAATGCCCGGCGTGCCGGCGTCGGAGACCACGGCCACCGTCTGCCCACCGGCGACCAGATCGATGATGCGCTGGCCGGCTCGCGTCTCGTTGTGCTCGTGGAATGCGATCTGCGGTTTCTTGATGTCGAAATGCTTGAGCAGCAGCCCGGTCTTGCGCGTGTCTTCGCTGGCCACATAATCTGCCTCACGCAGCATGTCCAACGCGCGCAGTGTCATGTCACCCAGATTGCCGATTGGCGTGGCCACCAGATAGAGCATGGCGATCAGTCCGAGGCCCAGGCGATCTGCGCGCCGAGGCTCTGCATCGTCTCCACAAAGCCGGGGAAGCTGTCGGCGACGCAGGCGGCATCCAGCACGGTCGTCTCGCCGGTGGCCAGCAAGCCCGCGACGGTAAGGGCCATTGCCAGACGGTGATCGTCGTGGCTGTCCACCGTGCCGCCGATTGGGCGGACCGGACCGTGAATCGTGAAGCCGTCGGGCCGTTCGTCGACCACCACGCCCAGCGCCCGCAGCTGCCCCGCCAGAACGCCAATGCGATCGACCTCTTTGACCCGAAGTTCGGCCGCACCACTGACCGCGCTGTCCCCGGCGGCCTGGGACGCCAGGACCGCCCAAATGGGCAGCTCGTCGATGGCGCGTACAACGGCCGCTCCGTCGATCTCGGTCGCGTGCAGCTCGTCAAAGCTCACGACGAGATTGGCGACCGGTTCGCCGGAAACGACCCGCTCATCATGCTCACTAATCGACGCGCCCATCTGGCGCATGATCTCCGGCAGGCCGGTGCGGGTCGCGTTGATGCCCACGTTTTCGATGGTGACCTGCGAGTGGGGCACGGCGGCGGCGGCGACCAGCAGGAACGCGGCCGACGACATATCACCCGGCACGGTCATGTCCAGCGGCGCAAGCGTTTGCCCGGGCGCGGGCGGCTGCAGGGTGGCTTGCTCGTCATCCCAACTGATCTCAACGCCCATCGCCGCCAGCATGCGCTCCGTATGGTCGCGTGAGGGGCCGGGCTGGAAGACGCGGGTTGGGCCGTTCGCATACAGCCCGGCCAGCAGGACGGCGCTTTTCACCTGGGCGCTGGCCACCGGCATGTGGTAGGCGATTCCGGTCAGAGGGCTGGGCCGAAAGTGGAGCGGAGCGCGGCCGTCGGTGGCCGTGATATCGGCCCCCATTTCGGTTAGCGGATCGACGATGCGACGCATGGGTCGTTTCCGCAGCTGTCCGCTGCCGTCCAGCGTGGTCGGGAACGCCTGCCCGGCCATGATGCCGGACAGGAGGCGAATGGCCGTCCCTGCGTTGCGACAGTCGAGTGGGACGGCCGCCGGCTGCAGCCCGCGCAATCCAAGGCCTGTCAGCCGCAGATCCCACGCCGTGTCAGACCGCTTATCAATCTCGACAGAAACGCCCAGCGCCTGCATGCAGCCGAGGGTCGCCAGCGTGTCGCCGGCAGGCAGCCAGTTGCGAATGGTGCTGACGCCATCGGCAATCGCCCCCAACATAACGGCCCGATGGCTGATCGATTTGTCGCCAGGCACCGTGACGACGCCCTGCAGCGGCCGATCCTGCGGCCGAACGTAAATGGATCGCACCAGCGCTCTCCTGGCGACCTGAGATCGCCTTCTTGCGTGTGCCCGGCAGCGCCTGCTGGGAGTCGTTGATGCCGGACGGCCCCTTCACCTTCTGGCGTTCGTGGGTCTGGCGCTGCTGGAACGAGTCGACCTCGTGATGCGGGTCGAGTCGGGCCACCGGCGGTCGGTCGGCCTTCTCCGCCTCGTCGAGCGCGTGGTGGATGATGAGCACGTTCTGCCGGCGCATGGTGTCGGCCATCGTCGCGTCGGGATGCTCCGCCAGGTCCGCTTCGCGGGCGGCATCGAGCGTTTCGCGCAGATTGCCAATCTCATCAGGCGAGATGAACGCCACCAGCGTGCTGAACTCCATGCGATCGTTGACGGGCACGGGGCGACCGATGATCAATGCCCCAATCGGGACATTGCCGTGGCCGGCCGGTTCGAAGAGGTCGAACTCCGAGCCAGACATCCAGTCACGCAGGTGGAGCGTTTGCCCATCGTAGCCGGTCAGCTCGTAGACGCTCATCGGATCGGCCGCCCGCCAGATCTCCAGCAGCGTTTGTTCGGCGGGCTTCAGGCTCGGCCCTTGCTCGTCAGCATACAGGTCCACCGGTCGCTGCCCGTCTTCCATGATGTAGTCGAACAGGAACCAGTCGTAGAAGCGAGCGCTCTCGTGGTAATCCATCTGCTGGGCATTGTCGGCGGTGTAGAGGTCGCGCCAGTAGCGGGGGAGGGCCACGGCGACCGCGTCGTCGAAACGGTCCGTTTCGGCGAACTCCAGCATCGCCGCACGCAGCGCGCGCGCCGCTTCGTTCTGGGCGCGCTGCTCGCGCTCAGCCGCCATGTCGGACACCATATGACATTGTTTGTACTTCTTGCCACTACCACAGTAGCAGGGATCATTGCGGCCCGGTTTTTCCATGTTGTTACCTCAGTTATGTAAACAAATAGCTGTGGAGCGCTCGGCGAAACGGGAGCGCTTCGTCAATCGGTCGCGTCGGCCGCTACGGACGGGGACGCCTGCGTGGCCCGCTCGGCCACATACTCAATGAGCAGTACAACCGCGACGCCCAATATAGCCAGGCCGGCGGCAATGGCCGCCTCAGTCACGCCTGCCTGCGTCGAAAGGTCGGGCAGGACATTGGCCTGGGTCGTGACAACCCGGTCACCGTGGCTGTCGAGAAGGTAGGCGCCTGTGCCGTCGGTCACCCAGCCCGTATCGACCTTCCACGGCCAAATCTTGCGCAAGCTGCCAATCAGCAGCCCAATCAGGACGGCAATGGTCATGTCATGGTACCGTTTGAACAGCCACGACAGGACCTGGGCGAACGTCACCAGACCAATGGCCGCTCCAAAAGCGATGAGACCGAGCGTGAAGAAATCACGATCATTAACGGCGCCCAACACGGCCTCGTACTTGCCCAACAGCACCAGAATGTAGGCGCCGGAAATGCCGGGCAGGATCATGGCGCAGCTGGCCAGCGCGCCGGTCAGGATCAGGAACCACCATGTATCGGGCGTCTGGGCCGGCACTGCGCCAACCAGGAAGTACGTGCCGATGGCGCCTGCGGCGAGGGCGACAAAGATCGCAATGCCCCAGTGGCCAACGGTTCGGCCGATGACAATGATGGCCGCGACAATCAGCCCGAAGAAGAAGCTCCACAGGTAGACCGGCTCGTTCACCAGCAGGTACTCCAACAGACCCGCGAACAGAAAGACGGCTGTCAGGATGCCGAATGCCAGGGCAAAAAGGAACTTCCAGTTGAGCAGCTGGAACATCTCGCGAATGCGGAAGTGGAGCGCAGCGTCGATGAACTCGCGACTGCCGATTGTCTTGATCGAGTTAATCAGCTCCTCATAGATGCCGGTGATGAAGGCCATCGTGCCGCCGGATACACCGGGCACAATATCGGCCGCGCCCATAAGCATGCCGCGAATGTAGATGCCGAGGTAGCCGGCCAGGGTCCGTTCAGGCCATTCATTGCCCGTTGTACTTTCTTTTACTTGCTCTTCCATAGTCGTTAACCTTCGCAAGAACCAGGAAACAGGTCCGCGCGTGGCTGCGTCTGGTTTAGTATCGCAGCAACCCCGTACATGTACCAGTATTGCAGGGTTTGGTCAAGGCAGCGATGGCGGCGTCAGGGTGCAGGGTTCTGGTTGTCCGGGCGGGTGATGGGTGCGGTGGACGGCCGCTGCCCCAGCGTTTCGCGCCTCGCTCGCGCGGCCCCCGGCCGCCCCAGACTGCCCATTGCCGCCAATCGCCGACGAATCTATAATCCATGGATGAGCATGGGCGATCTGTTGCAGCCTGAGATTGCTGAGGACACCGAACAAGAAGAACAACTGGAGCCACCGTACCGTGTCCTCATCCACAATGACGACGATACAAACGCACTACGGCCAGATTGCAATCCGTGCCTTATTGCCCATCGGGAACGCAAGCGCCAACCCTATAGTTGTTTCAGGTGAATTTGAGATTGTTGCTTCGCTTGTCAACGGATGACTCTGCGTCGCCGTGCAAACTGCCTGGCTAACCAGGCTGGGTAGGAGAACCGATAGATGGCTGCGTCAGATGCTTACTGCCTCATCACGCAGCGATATCGCACAGAAAACTTCACGCTACTCGTTGACTCCATCATCGCGCCTATGGTTCACAGGCGTAGTTGGCCGTCGCCCCAAGCAACGCCGCTGAATCTCCGTCATTCGGTTTTGACCTCATTGTGATTGATACTTGGTCCGTTCCCGCGGGAACGTTTTCAAGGATCACTTCCACGATATTCAGCAGCTCCATCTTCTTGCCGTCTGGACCAGTAATTGTTTGCAAAACGGCCACTCCGCCCGCCTCTACTGTCAGCTCAATGCTGCGCGGGTCTGCATTGATATCGGCAATGGCTATGCTGACTGAGATATCACTGACTGCCTGCGTCTCAGGAATCTGCAGGATGTTGGTTCGGAGTTGAGCCGTCCCCAGCGTTCCAGCAACGAAATTGTCTGGCCAGCCGAAGGTCTTAAAGACATTTGCGTATTGAGCATCTCCTGTATCATGGGTTGGGTAAAGGACAAACGCTCGGGGCATTTTTGCTTTGTTGTATTTGGCGTGAATAAACCATCGTCCCTTCACCCAATTCTTGTTCATGAATTCGGTCGGGTCCAGGTCGGCCCCCCACCACGAAACAGCGCCTGACGCGCCCAGGCTTGTCGCTGGCTTCACTTCTACCCAGTTCTTGCGACCTTGGAAGATGAACCGTACGAAGCGGACTTCTCCGAAATTCTTGGCCGCCATTTGACCGTAGACGGCCGTCAGACCATCAGGGTTAGGAACGACGAGTTTAACCGCCTTACGCATGTGCTTGGGACTACCCATCCCTGCACCCACGATTGTCGTCACCTCGTACCCGACGTTGGCACCAATAGGGCAAGCAGTTGCGCCGGTCGACGGGCCATGGAACTCATACGCTCCCGCATCGGAGTCACGTTCACTGGTGCCGCCGTAGCCGTTAGCACCGCGCGTCTCACCACGTTGATCGACACCGTTTACTGGTACAGCGAAGCACGCGTCATCTGGCACGACATCAATGGCAGGGCTGCCGGCCACAAGGGCATGGGTCTGAGTCGCACCGCCATTGCTTGCCAGCCGTGTCTCAAGTATTGAGGCCAGGGCACGTGGATGTGTTCCGTCGCTCGTTGCACTACGGTCGTTGCCTCCGACCACCGTACCTGCCAAAGCCTGAGATGTCGTCTGCCCGGCGTGCCCGAAAAGATTATAGTCATTCACGGCAAGGGTTGCTGTCGTGGCGCGATAGACTTCCTGACCGGTTTGGCCGCCGGTATGGCGGTTACCGGACAGCAGATTGTGATGGAACGCTGAGACCGAATTGTCCAAGGCCGCGTATCCACCACCGCCAATCTGTCCTGCTTCATTATCGCTGAAGGTTACGTTGTACATGGTCGCCTGACCAGCTCCCATGTTGGCAAAGCCACCCCCCGCCAGAAACGCGGTGTTGCCGCTGAGTGTTGTGTTGACCAGAGTCGCTTCCCCGAAGTTAGCGATCCCCCCGCCGCGTCCCTCAGATGCTTCGTTGCCAGCGATGGTACTGCCGTCGATTGATAACTCCGCGCCTTCGGCGTTCCAGATAGCTCCGCCCTCCAGCGCGGTGCTGCTGGAGATCGTGCTGTTGCTGAGAGTGACGTTGCCCTGGTTGGCGATTGCTCCACCGTAATCGTTTAGACCGTTGGTTAGCGTGAGATCTTGGATGGTCAACGTGACGCCTTCCTCGACCTGAATCAGACTATACAGGTCGGCCCCGTCGATTGTATGGCCATTGCCTTCGATAACGACCTCCCCTTCCGTATTGGTGAACGGTGGCAGATCGCCCGTCAGGAGAATGTCACCGGTCAGCTCAAGGGCATGCGTGCCCAAACCGCTCCAGTTCACAGCGGCAATCGCCGCCAGCAATTCGACCTCGCTGCCGGCGGTGATGACGAGGCCGCCAACTGGCTGGTACTCATAGGCCCCGCTGTCGCAGTCCGAACTGCCGGGATTGCCGTCCCCGTCCAGATTGCGCGGCTCGCCGCGCTGGTCGACCCCGCCGACCGGTGGCCCGGTGCAGGCTGCGTTCGGGGCCATGTCCAGCGCCGGGCTGTCGTCCACCAACGCGTGATTCTGGGTCGCGCCACCATTGAACGCCAGGACGGTTTCCAGGATGGTATCCAGTATAGTTGGATGTGTACCGTTGCTCGTCGCGGTGCGGTCGCTGCCTCCGGGGGTAACGCCGGCCAACGCTTGCGCTGTCGTTATGCCACCATGGCCAAAGAGATTGTGACTGTTGGCGGACACTGTCGCGGTCACTGCGCGATAGACCTCCTGGCCGATGGCCCCGCCTGTGTAGCGGTTGCCAGATAGCAACGTCTGGTGGAAGCTCGATGTCGACTCATCCAGAGCCGCATAGCCACCACCGCCGATGAGTCCGGCTTCATTATCACTGAGGGTCATGTTGTGCAGCGTCGCCTCACCTTCAGCCAGATTGGCAAACCCACCCCCCCCTTCGGAGGCCGCATTGCCGCTGATCGTGGTGTTAACTAGTACGGCAATGCCGTAGTTGGCAATGCCGCCACCATAAGAGGCGATTGCGCTATTGCCAATGATCGCGCTGCCGGTGACGAATAGGGCCGCATCGCCGCCGTTCCAGATACCGCCGCCTTCCAGAGCCGCGCAACCTGAAACCGTGCTATTGTACAAGTTTACCGTCCCAAAATTGGCGATGCCGCCGCCAAGGTCGTTGCTGCCGTTGGTCAACACCAGGTCGTGGATTGTTAGTGTCACGCCTGCCAGAACCTCAATCAATTGAAGGAAGCCGGCCCCATCGATTGTGTGGCCGTTGCCGTTGATTGTGATTGCGCCCTGTATATTGGAAAACGGCGGCAGATCACCAGTCAGGGCAATGTCGGCCGTCAGGTTGATGACGTGCCCACCTTCGCCGGTACTATTGACAGTTAAGATTGCTCTTATTAGCTCGGCTTCAGTGCCTACCGTTACCATAACACCCGAAGCTGGATGGAACTCGACAGCGCCGCTATCGCAGTCCACCGTGCCCGGGCTCCCATCACCATCGATATTGCGACCGAATCTACGCTGGTCGACACCATATACTGGGGCCATTGTACACACGGCATTTGGCACAAGATCAATCGCCGGACTACCTGACACCAGGGCGTGGGTATGGGTCGGGCCACCGTTGTCGGCCAGTGCAGCCTCCAATACTGCAGAGAGGTCAGCCGGATGGCCGCCGTCGCTTGTAGCCGTACGGTCATTGCCGCCCGGAGCGAGCCCGGACAGGGCCTGGGCTGTGGTCTGGGCACTGTGGCCAAAGAGGTTGTAGCTGTTGACAGCCACGGTCGCTGTCGTGGCACGGTATACTTCCTGGCCATTCGCTGCCCCAGTGTAGCGATTGCCAGCAATCAGCAATTGGAAGAGCGTTGAGCTCGAGTCATCGAGGGCGGCCAGGCCACCACCACCGATTCGGCCTGCTTCGTTGTCACTGATGGTTACGCTATGGAGCGTCGCCTGCCCGGTATTCAGATTGGCGATACCACCGCCCGCCAGCAACGCGCTGTTGCCGCTGATGGTGCTGTTGACCCAAGTCATGGCCCCGTAATTGGCAACCCCACCACCGTGCGAGCTGGCAGCGACGTTGGCAGAGACGGTGCTACCCGAGACGGCGAGAGTGCCACTCTCGCCGTTCCAGATGCCGCCGCCTTCCTCGGCCGTGCTGCTGGTGGCGCTGCTGTCAATCAGGTCCAGAGTGCCGTTGTTGGTGATGGCCCCACCGGCATCGTTCCGGCCGTTGGTCAAATTCAAGCTCCGAATGGTCGCATCTACATCATCAGTTACTTCGATGAGTGCGTACTGATCGTCGCCGTCGATAGCGTACCCATTGCCATTTATGATTGTCTCGCCGTCGGTGTTGGTCAGGGGAGGCAAGTCGTCGTTGAGGGTGACGTCGTCGGTTAACTCAATCCAGTGCATGCCTGACCCACCGTTATTGGCAGTCTCTATGGCAGTCCGCAAATCATCCTCAGAGGTCACTGTGGCAAAGCTATCCCGGCTGGCGGAATCGCTATATACATACGCCGCCCCGGCCTGTTGCACACTATTATCAGAAAGACTTGAACCGTCACTATCTTCCCCACCTGCCCCAATTACGATCTTGTCGCCGCTGATCGCCACGCCACCGGTGCCTACAACGTAGCCACCAAAAACGTCGCCCAGTTCTGCATTGGATGCTTTGAGGTAATCTATCTGACTCCAGTCTGTGTCGTCCTGGGCAAAGACATAGGCAGCGCCGGAAGATTGAGCGGAATTGTCGGAGGCGCTGGACCCGTCGCCTTGCTCGAGTGGAGCGCCAACAACGATCTTTCGACTATCGATTGCTACGGAGGCGCCAAAATAATCGACAGCATCGGCATTGGATGCCATTAGATAGCCCTGCTTGCTCCACACTGTTCCCGAGCGAGAGAAGACAAATGCCGCGCCAGAGTTGACGAGACTATTGTTGGCCTCGCTGCTACCGTCGCTATCTTCGCCCGGAACGCCCACGACGACTAGATCGCTAGCGATGTCTACTGCATTGGCGAAGAGATCACCTGCTTCTACGCTGGGCGATCTCAAGAGGGCTTGCTGGGTCCAACTTGTGCCGCTGCGTACAAATATATAAGCTGCTCCCCCATCCGGCCCAGTGCCGCCTACGTTTTCATGGGGTGCACCCACGACGATCGTGTCAGCGTCTATGGCCGCTGTCCAGCCAAACCAGTCATCGGCGTCTGCGTTGGCCGCCTTCAGGTATGCCTGCTGTGTCCAGGTCGTGCCGCTGCGGTGGAAAACATAGGCCGCGCCAGCATTTGGGGCACCGTTGTTGTCCTGGCTACTCCCGTCACTGGATTCGCCTAGGGCACCGACAACGATGCTGTCGCCATCGATGTCTACAGAGAAGCCAAAAGAGTCGCCCTCCTCTAAATTGGATGCCTTCAAGTAGGCCTGCTGATCCCAGGTCGTGCCGCTGCGCACAAAAACGAAGGCCGCGCCGGAATCGGCGATGCTGTCATCAGCTTCGCTAAGGCCGTCACTATCCTCACCGCGAGCACCGATGACGACTGTATCGTCGTCGATTGCCACGGTGCTGCCGAATAGATCGCCTCCGCCTGGGTATGAGGCCTCCAACAACGCCTGTTTCTTCCATAATGTTCCGTCACGGACAAAGACATGGGCGACGCCGGCTGGAGAGCCGTTTGGCGCGCCAGCTATGACTGTATCACCGTCGACGGCTACGTCGTATCCAAAGCTTTCACCAGCAGCTGGATTGGAGGCTTTCAAATAGGTAGACTCGGTTGCCACTTCAGTCGGAGCAGGCGGCGGCTCGAAGACGTACGCCGCTCCGGCATAAGGCTCGCTATTGTCGGTAGGATCAGTGCCGTTACTGCTTTCTCGAGGAAAACCAGCCACGATTGTGTCACCACTAGAGGCCAGCGAGTATGCGGTCCGGTCCCGCAACTCAAGGGCCGGCGGCGCCAAGTGTTCGATCTGCTGCCAACTACCGGCCGTGCGTGCATACACATTGACGAATGGCGCTTGCGAACTACGGTAGTAACGGTGTCCCATGGCAATGGCGAGTTGGCCCCCACTGATGGAGACACCAGACGCCTTGGCACCACTACTAGGATCAGGATTTGCAAAGCGCTGCTGTTCGCCCCAGGTCGATCCAGCCCGCACGTAGATGGCGGCACCGCCGCCGATTATGTCTGTGTAGTTGTCGGGAGCATTGACGGCAACTGTGTCGCCGTCAACAGCAACGTCTGCACCAAAGCCGTTGCCAAACCATTGGCAGTTGTTCGGTGGGTATTGGAAGCAACCCGTCGTGGGAGGTGTGAGCTCTGCCTGTTGCGACCAGCTTGTTCCGCTGCGCGTGTAGACATAGGCCGCGCCCCTGAGAGGAGTATTCGAGTTTTCCTGATCATTGTGAACCCATCCATGATGTCTAGAGTCGTTGCCAATTACGACTGTGTCGCCATCCAGGGCTACGGAGAAACCGAAGTGTTCTTGTCCACCGTAAGTACGAATGAAGGGTGCCGGGTCCTCGATGCGCTCCTGTTCGCTCCAGGTCGAGCCACTGCGGACAAAGACGTGAACACTACCCCGGCACGCTGGACTGGGGTAGTTTCCAACGGTCGAAACAGGGTAGCCAATAACGACGGTGTCTCCGCTGATGTCGACAGGCGTTGCCGGACCACCGTGGCTACAAAGGTTGTCTGCTGTGAGTGTCGCCTGGTGGGCCCAGACGCTGCCATTGCGTGTGAACACATCGGCCGTGAGACCCGGAAAGATCGAACTGACCACGAGCGTGTCGCCGTCGACCGCCACAGAGTTGCCGAATTGTGCGCCGGCAGTGGCCGCCTGCGCCTTCAGATAGGCTTGTTGCAGCCAACCGGCGCCGGTGCGAACAAAGACATAGACTGCCCCGGCGCTGCTGGCGTCGTTGTTGGCCGGACTGGAGCCGTTACTATCCTCGTACGGCGCGCCCACCACCAGCGTATCGCCGTCAAGATCGACCGAGTAGCCGAACTGATCCCCGGCCTCGACATTGGACGCCTTGAGATAGGTTTCCTGCAGCGGCGAAGCGGCCGCCTGGGTTGTCACTGCAATCTGATCCTGGATCTGCGCCCAGTCGCCGGCAGTCAGTCCTTCCGGCAGGGCAGCGGGCGCGGCGTCGCCGTCCACCGGAGTGGCGGCCGCTGAGGCGGGGGCCAGGCCGATGGTGGTGAGGATCAGAACAAGGGTGAGCAAAACGGCCGTCGCCAGAGGCAGACGGCCGCGCAGAAGCAGACTCCGATAGTTGTCGAACCGCGTTATCATGGCACTGTCCCCCGACTCAAGCCTGCCGGGCCGCTCGCGGCAGCTCCCCGACCGCCCTCTCCTATGCTGGGGTCTGGTTGAAAACTCCTCGATCACCCGGCACTGGCATCTCTGCGGCCCTGCCATTCAGGAGAGAGTTCTCCGAGATCTTTCTATCGTAACAGTCTACATCGCGGGCATAGGCGACTGGAAGTGACAAACGTCACTAGTTTGGCCACTTGCGTCACCCGTATACTAATCGGTAAACGAGATAACAGGTTAGTCCAGCGGAGAGTGGAGCCATGCCAACAGAAACCGTTCCGTGTCCAGTTTGCCGGGAGCCAATCCAACCCGCTGCCAGCAAATGCAAACACTGCCACGAGGTGATCGGCAGACAGGGACGTCTAGGCTTTGAGGGTAAGACGTTGTGGGACTTCCTTGGGTTGCTCATCGTGCCGTTGTCGATCGCCCTCTTCGGCCTCCTCTTTGCTGCGTATCAAGACAATCGACAGTCGGAGATCGAATCAGACCGGGCCAGAGCTAATATGTTGCAGTCCTACATGAACGACATGTCAGCCATTATCCTCAATGAAGATCTGAACGATCCGTATGCGCTGAATATGATTCAGGCCCGTACCGCAGCCACCATGCGTGATCTGGATGGCCGCCGAAACGTAACCATCCTGGTCTTTCTGTATCAGACGGAGCTAAACGCGGTGCCCTTGCTCAACCAGCTCCACCTGCCCCCCTTTTACCTGGCCCAGACCGATCTCGATGGGGTCATTCTTCGCGGTGCCAAACTATGGGACGCTGACCTGAGCGGAGCCAGTCTGAACACAACTGACCTGCGTTGTGCCCAGCTTCTCAACGCCGATCTGAGCGCGGCCGACTTGCGTGGAGCAAGTCTGGCTGGAGCTGATCTGTTCGGTGTGGACCTTCGCGATGCCGATCTGAGTCCAAACTGGGCCGACAACAGCGCCAGTTTGCAGGACGCTGACCTGCTTGTCGGCCGATTTGCGCGGAGCCAATTTGAGCTACGTCCGCATGCCTGGAGCTGACTTTGGCCGGGCCAGGCTTGAAGGGGCAACGATGAAAGATCCGCCCTGTACGGAGCCGACCTGAGCCAGACTATCCTGGAGGACGTCGATCTGACCGGCGCCCATTACGATCCTCATACAGCGTGGCCGGAAGGTTTTGACCCGCAGGCTGCCGGAGCGATTCTGGAAGATGAGTGGCTCGACACATGGCGCCAGAGCAGTGCCCTTAGGCTACCACTTTCAATCAATGTTGCGGCTGGTCCTGTACATCCATGGCCATCAGGTACGGAGCCCGGACCTAACGGAGGGTCAAATCCCGCCCGCCGTATCCATCAAGCGCACGGATTTCCTGCGGCGACAGATATGACCTGATGTTAGTGTCTCCACCTACTTGACGCCCCACCCACCTCACGCCATACTCCCTCCCGTGCGGCCGATCGCGTGGGGGCGCGGGGGCTGCCGGTTCGTCGCTGCAAAGAGGGAATAGCACGCTGTCTGGAGGCTCGCGGCCGCCTGGGTCGGCCGCACGGCGCGATATGAGTAAACGCAGTCTGACCGAACAAGAGATCCGCAGCCGTTATATCCGACCCGCGCTTGTTGCTGCCGGGTGGGACGATGCGGCCATCCGCGAGGAGTATTACTGCACCGACGGCCGCATGGAGGTCACCGGCGAGACGGCCCGGCGCGGCGAGCGCAAGTTCGTCGACTACCTGCTGGTCTACCGCAACGTGCCGCTGGCTATCGTGGAGGCCAAGGACAACAAGCACCCGCTGGGCGGCGGGATGCAGCAGGCGCTGGACTATGCGGAGATGCTGGATGTGCCTTTTGCCTACAGTTCCAACGGCGACGGCTTTCTGGAGCACGACAATGCTCGCCACCGATGGCCCAGCTCGAGCGCGAGCTGCCGCTGGACCAGTTCCCCTCGCCAGATGAACTCTGGCGGCGCTACCAGCTGGCTAAGGCGCTCACCCCGGCACAGGAAGCGATCCTGACCCAGCCCTACCACCGCGAGCGCGGCGGCAAGACGCCACGCTACTACCAGGAAGTGGCCATCAACCGCGTTATCGAAGCCATGGCCCGGGGCCGCGACCGCTCCTGCTGGTGATGGCCACCGGCACGGGCAAGACCTACACGCGTGTCCAGATCATCTGGCGGCTGTGGAAGGCAAGCGGGTCAAGAAGCGCATCCTCTTCCTGGCCGACCGCAACATCCTCGTCGACCAGGCCAAGACCAACGATTTCAAGCACTTTGGCGACGTCATGACCAAGATCCACGGCCGGTGATCGACAAATCCTACGAGCTGTATCTGGCGCTTTACCAGGGCGTCTCCGGCACCGAGGAGTGGCAGAACGCCTACCGCCAGTTCTCCCCCGACTTCTTCGACCTGATTGTCGTCGACGAGTGCCACCGGGGCAGCGCCGCGGCCGACTCCGCCTGGCGCGAGATGCTGGACTACTTCAATTCGGCCGTCCAGATCGGGCTGACGGCCACACCCAAAGAGACGGAGTACGTCTCCAACATCGACTACTTCGGCGAGCCGGTCTACACCTACTCGCTGCAACAGGGAATCGACGACGGCTTTCTGGCCCCCTACAAGGTCATGCGCGTCAATCTGGACAAGGATATCGACGGCTGGCTGCCGGAGCCGGACCAGAGGGACAAGTACGGCAATGTGATTCGAGGAGCGGCAGTATAATGTTCTCGATTGTGACCGTTCGGTCGTGCTGGAGCAGCGCAATCAGCTGGTGGCCCGAGCGGGTGGCCGACTACATGCAGGCCACCGACCCGACCGGCAAGACCATCGTCTTCTGCGTCGACATCGCCCACGCCGAACGGATGCGCCAGCAGCTGGTCAACGCCATTGGCGGCGAAGCGGTCACCAACCGCCGCTTCGTGATGCGCATCACCGGCGACAGCCCGGAGGGGAAGCAGGAGCTGGACAACTTCATCGATCCCGGAGGAGACCTACCCGGTGGTGGCCACGACCTCCAAGCTGCTGACCACCGGCGTGGATGTGCAGACGTGCAAGCTGATTGTGCTGGACGCGCCGCTCAACTCCATGACCGAGTTCAAGCAGATCATCGGCCGCGGCACCCGGCTGCGCCCGATATGGCAAGGACTACTTCACCATCATGGACTTTCGCGGCGTGACCCGGCTCTTCTTCGACCCGGAGTTCGACGGCGATCCGGTGCAGGCAGATGAGTTCGACGGCACGGAGCCGATTGAGCCGGATGATTTGCCCGGCCGCGACGACCTGGGTGACGGCGGCGACGACCCCGAACCGGGCGGCCGCATCGTCTACGTCATCGACGACGTCCCGGTAGAGATTATCCGCGAGCGGGTGCAGTATTACGATCCGCACGGCAATCTGATCACCAAGTCGTTCGAGGCGTACAGCCGCGAGAAGGCGCGGGATGAGTACCGCACGCTGGACGAGTTCCTGGGCTCATGGACGGCCGCCGACCGCAAGAAGGAGATCGTCGTCGAACTGATCCGGCGCGGCGTGCTGCTGGATGAGCTGGCCGAGCAGATGGGGCGCGATTACGATCCGTTTGACCTGGTCTGCGCGGTGGCCTATGATCGGCCGCCGCTGACGCGCCAGGAACGGGCGCGGCAGGTGGAAAAGGACGATGTCTTCAGCCAGTATGGCGAGACGGCCCGGGCGGTGCTGCAGGCGCTGCTCGACCGCTACGCCGATCGGGGCATCGAAGCGATTGAGAACGCGGCCGACCCTGCGCTGGGGCGCGAGGTGCTGGAGATGGAGCCGTTCAGCCGCTACGGCTCACCCATGCAGATTGTCCGCGCCTTCGGCGGCCGCGACGCCTACGCCGCCGCCGTTCGCAACCTGAACCAGCGGCTCTACACACTGCACTGAGCCTGAATGATGAACGACGCCAGGAACAGCCCGACCTATGCCGCACCGATGTCGCTCCTGAAGGGTGAGTATGACCGGCTGGTGCACGGGGAGCTAAACCGCGACAGGATGATCCTCGACGGTCTGGAGCGCATCTGGCAGGGGCTGCCGGAGCAGCAGCGGCCGCGCACCATTCCTTTCATCTTCGGCCGGACGTACGACGAGAACTTCATCAGCACCTACCTGGCCCACGTCCTGGACCCCGCCTACAACGGTATTGGTCCGGAACCGCTGCAGCGGCTGCTGGCGTTGGCCGGGTGCGAGGCGAACGTCGACGACCTACGAGACGGTGACCATTAATAGTGAATATCACCTCGGGGCCAGCGGCCGCATCGACCTGCTCATCCGCCTCGACGACGCGATCCTGCTGGGCATTGAGAACAAGATTCTGGCCACCGAAGGCGCCAACCAGACGGCCACCTACGCCCGGGGGCTGCCCGCCGCCTTTCCGGACCACGACCATTACTTCATGTTTCTGACCCGCGACGGCCAGCCCGCGCGGTC
>CAVWDW010000006.1:0-664202 GCA_963753865.1 uncultured Chloroflexia bacterium | reverse complement strand
TTTGCCCCATGTTCGCAAAGTGGAGCGCGCGGATCGCGAAGCGGGCGGCATGTACGTCCATGTGGACGATGCCGGTGCGGAGCTGCCGGAGCTGTTGGCCCTGTTGCGGGAACAGCGTTCATTGACGCCGCAGGTGGCCGAGCATTACCTACCACCATTCGATGAAGTTTTTGTGCGCCTTATCCGGGCTTCCGAAGCCGCGCAAGAGGACAGGACGGTTCACGCATGAGCGAGTTTATCACCAAAGTTTTGGGCTTCTTCCTGAAAGAATTTCACGATGTGCGCCGCCAGCCTCGCCTGATGCTCAGTCTGATCGGCGGCCCGCTGCTGGTTCTGGGCGTGTTCGGGCAACCTTCCGCAGCGCCAATCCGTTCGTCCGCACGGTGCTTGTCTGGCCGGAGGAGGGTATTCCCGGTGTCCAGCAGGAGCAAGCGGTCCAGTTTATTGAGGCTAACTTCTCGCTGACCGGCATTGTCTCGGACGAAGAAGAAGCGCTGCGGATGTTGGAAGCGGGCGAGACGGATGTGGTGCAAATCATCCCCACTGTTACCGCCGGTGTCTCCGCAGATGGTGCCCGACCGGAAATACGCTGGATATCGCGGACCATTGACCCGAATGCGGAGGCGTGGATCCGATCGCTGGCCTATGGCGAGGTAAACTTTATCAACCAGCAGCTGCTGGCCAGCGAAGCGGGCCAGGCGCAGGACAGGGCTGGTGAAGTCAATATGTCGCTGGCCGAGGCTTTGCGCAGCTATCAGGAACTGAGCCAGTCGCTGGACCCGGCCCAGATTGACAGGGCCCTGGCCACGACCAGCGAGCTATCCGGCGTGCTGACCGAGCTGCTGGCTTTTCTGCCGCCTGAGGCACTGGCCCAGGCCAACCTGTCCCCGGAACTGAGCGCGCTCTATCGTGATCTGCGTCTGGTGGTCGACGATCTCGAAGAGTTGGAGAGTGTCCTGCGCGATGGCGAGCTGTCTGCCCAGTTGGAGCGGTTGGACAGCACGGTCGCAGAGATAGAGTCATTGGAAGCAACCATTGACACGTTTATTGACGTTCCCGCGGAGACTATCGTGTCGCCGGTGCGCGAAACATACACCAACCTGCGGGGCGGGGCTTACAGCCTGGTTGTCTTCTTCGCCCCCTCGGTCCTGGCCTTGCTCATCCAGCAGATGGCAGTCACCCTGGCCTCGTTGGGTCTGGTTCGGGAGCGGGAGATGGGCGCCTTTGAGATGTTCCGCGTTGCGCCGCTCAAGTTCGTCCAGCTCCTGTTAGGCAAGACGCTGGCCTACGTGCTGTTTGTGGTCATCGCCGGTGTCATCCTGACCGGTCTGATGGCGCTGCTCCAGGTGCCTTTGCCCACCAACCTCATCCAGTTCCTGGCGCTGCTGTTTCTGCTGGCGTTGGCGTCGGTTGGTGTCGGCTTTGTCATCTCGGCCGTTTCCCGAACGGACAGCCAGGCTATCCAGCCGACCATGCTCTTGCTGCTGCTGTCCATTTTCTTCACCGGGTTCTTCCTGCCTATCACCGGGTTTGCCTGGCCCGCCTGGATTATTGCCTTAAGCATTCCCATGACCAGCGGCATTGAGGGGTTCCAAAATCTCATGCTGGCCGGGAAACCTGTGGGTGGGACCGCGTGGTTCCTCTTAAGTGTGATTACCGTGTCTTCCTTTGGAATTGTGATGCTGATTATGCGCCGGCAATATCGCCAGGCATTGGGATAAACCTGGAACAAGTCAGGAAGTGAGGTTTCAAAATGACCGAAAGTAAGAAATCGAAAGCAAGAGCAGAGCGCCCCGACTATGTGATGGATCTCGAAGCGGCCTACGGGCCGCCCAGCGAGGAAGGCTTCGGCGCGGCCGTTTTCTTCGAGACGTTGGCCCAGGACGCCGAGCTGGAGGAAGCGGCCAAGGCCCAGTACCAGCATTTTGTGGGCAAGCTCTGGGAGCAGTGGGGCGAAGAGGCGTGGATGACCCCCTGGAAGGAAGTCTACGCGCGCAAGGCAGGCCAGAAGCGCGATGTGGTCAAGGAGCTGAAGGGCATTGAGGACGATGCCGCGGCCATATCCGTGCCGTTGGTCATCGAACTGATGGACGATCCCGACGCGGCGCTGGCCGCTTTGTCGGCCGCCTATGACGACCCGGACGTGGCCGACTTTCGCGTCTACACCATCGGCGACGGCGAGGCGATGTCGGGCCTGCTGTTGGCCGGGCAGCGCGAGAATGGCGAGGCGACCTTCCTGGCCAGCCTTGATGGATTAACCATCGTGGCGCGCCGCCGGCACCACCGATGAGCCTTGTCCAATCGGTCGCCCTGATCAACGCTGTCCTCTTCTTCGTGATCTGGATGGTGATTCTGTGGGCGGCGCCGACCACCCGCCGCCGGTGGGGTTTTGGGCGCTTGTGCCGCTGGTGCTGCTGGCGGCGGGGCTGGTCTACTGGCGCGCGCCGACCTATCTGGCGTGGATGGCCGCGAACCGACGGCCGGCTGTTGCGGGTGGCGCCGAAGGTGCGGTCGCTGGCGCCTTTCGCTGCGCTGGGTATCGTCGGTTCGGTCTTGCTCGGCGTCGGGGAGCCGGAGGTCGAGCGAACTGCCCTGGCCATTGGGCTGTGGTTCGTTGTGCTGGCGGCCGTTGGCGGCGCCAATGCGCTGGCCATTTACGGGATCAACGCCGTGGTCAGAAGCATCGGAGGCGGATGGCCTGGATGACCGGGATGTAGGCGACTGTCGCGTCTATACCAGCGGCGACAGCGAAGCCACGTTCCTGGCCGTGCTGATGGACTGGTCGCGAAAAATCACATCTTCATGCTATACCAGACTGTGGCGATGAAGATACCATTAGTGGTGTCTGGGTGCATGGGCAACGACTGACGTTGGCCGCATGTTGCCAGGCGACATTGAGGTATCGCCGGAGGCAGGAGCACGAACCGGGGCTATTGGGGTAGCCGCCAGCGAATTGTAACAGGGCCATTCAGCCTATTCGGAGGAATTGAAAAGATGAACAAGATAAGACAACAATCCAGGCCTCTCCTGCTGGGACTGGGGCTGTTCAGTGTGTTGACGCTGCTGCTCTTTGCCCTGGCCGTGCGGCCGTCGCAGGCGGCCGTCGGCGATCTGGTCTTCACCATTGAGGCGCCCTTAGTGCAGGAGTCAAACGTGACCTGCCCCAGCGGCCTTGGTCTCGAGACCTTCAACGAGATTACGGTTGGCGACTACGCGTCGCTTGATGGGTCAATCGGCGACTACACGGACCCCAACAACGCTGCCCCCTCCATCCGGATATTCGCCCAGGCCGCTACAGGTGGCGCGCGGTTTCCTGAGACAGGGGCAACGAGGAACTTCATCTCCACACCCTCCAGCTATTTGCTGACGCTGGACCAGCCCGCGGGCTACTTTGGCTTCTGGTGGAGCGCCGGTGACGGGAACAACAAGGTCACCGTCAACATGGCCGATGGCAGCAGCCAGGTTTTTACCACGCAATCCATCCTGGATTCAGGCGCCGTGCTAGGGGCGCCGGGCGGTGGCCAGAACGGGCACTACGGCAATCCAACCACCGCACAATTTCTCGGTCAGCTTGACACTGAGCTTTTTGCCTTCGTCAATATCTTCGCCACCAATCCCAATGCCAAGATTGAGTCGCTCCTGTTCGAGCAAGACCAGGGGTCCCAGGGCGAGTTTGAGACCGACAACCACACCGTCTGCGCGGACATCCTGAATCCAGACACCGGCACGCCGATTCCACAGCCGGGCAGCATCACCATCGTCAAAGAGGCCAACCCGGAGAGCGAGCAAGAGTTCGATTTCCTGACGAATATCGGTGGGCCAAACAGCGCGTTCACTTTGAAGGACAATGGCATTGATGACAATTTCATTGTTTTCGATGACCTGCCGCCTTTTCTGTACGATGTAAGTGAACTACCGCCCGCGGGCTGGGTCTTCGACGAGGTTGATTGCACCGGCGGTGCTGACATCCGCATCGTTGGTGCTGACGTTCAAATCGCCCTTTCTGGCGGCGAGGACGTCACCTGTACCTACACCAACGAGGCGGTTTTTGACCTGACCATCGTCAAAGAGGCGGTAGGCGGCGACGATACGTTTGAGTTTGAGAAGACCGTCAACAGCGACATTGACTTCGCGGACTTCAGCCTGACGACACAGGGCGGCGCGGCGCAAACGACACTCACCGACCTGCCGGCCGGTTTCCTGCAAATCGAAGAGATCGTACCGCCCGGTTGGAAGCTAACCGACATCGACTGTGTGGGGGTAACCGACGACGATTGGGCTTCGAACTTCCCCAGGGCCAGCCTTACTGCATCGCCGGGCGACGACATCACCTGTACCTTCACCAACGAGAAACTCGGCACGATCAACATCGTCAAGCAAACCGCGCCGGCAAATGGCGTGGACTTCGGCTTTACCGACGATATCGAGTTGCCAAACAGCTTCAGCCTGGACGACGGGCAGACGAAAACGTTCCTCGACGTCGTACCCGGCCAGTACACGGTGACGGAAGACGATCCGGGTGTGGGCACCTTCCTCTCCGGTCTGGTGTGTGACGATGCCGGCAGCGCAACGCCTTCGACTGTCGATCTGGGCGCGCGCGAAGCGACGATCAACGTGGAACCGGGCGAAACGGTGACCTGCACCTACACCAACACGGCCGAGGACTTCATCGTCATTGCCAAGCTGACCGACCCGGCCGGCGGCACTGGCTTCGACTTTACCAGCCCGCTGGGCAACTTCAGCCTGGATGACGGAGAGATCGAGATCTTTGAGCTCCAGACAACAGGCACGTTCACGTTCACAGAGGAAGATCCTGGTGCAGATTACGCGCTGTCTTTCCTGGAGTGCGCTATTCTGAAACCGGAACAAGACCCGATCTTCGTGGCCGGTGACCTGGACACCCGCAGCGTCAGTGTCACGCTGGATGCGCCGGGGCAGGCAGCCTTCTGCCTCTTTGTTAACTCGCTCATCAACGCCTGCCCGGTCGACCCGAACGTGGGCAACGAGCTGACTAGCCTCATCGGCACCGGCATGGGCAGCCCGACGCGGCAGAAGATGATGGCCAAGATCACGGTGCCCAATGCGGGCGATGTGGTCGAGCTGTACGGTCAGATGGCGGCCAAGGAGTACACAGCCGTGCGCTATGTGCGCTTCATATTCGGCGACAAGAGCTACATCCAGGTCCAGCCGGAGACCGACCTGGGCGAAAAGGCAGCCATCTCCTGGTGGGGAGATGACCTGACAGCCGAGTTCCAGAGCCCAGGCCCAGCCGATCGTGAAGGGACGCTGGTTCCTGAACAAGGGGATGCGCAAGATGAAAGCGCCCCGCGCCTACGTCCTCTATCCGACCTACCAGACGGCCGACGAGTACGCCAACGCCTGGAGCACCTTCGGCGCGCCAGATAACTTCGTGGCCGGGACGCCGGGCTTCGACCAGACCAACACCAACATCCTGTCGATCCCTGAGCTACAGGTGGCGACGGATGTGACGGTGGAGCTGGCGGTGACGGACGTCAACCGCGACCCGCGGACGATCGATGTGACGGTCAGCGCCGGCGGTGTGTCGCAGACGGTGACGCTGACCGGACCGACCACCAAGAAGTCGGAACTGCTCAACGTCTTCACGGTCACGCTGGAGAACGTGCCGGCGGGCACGGATCAGGTGGAGATCCTGATGGAGTCGGTCCTGGGCAGCGGCGATTCGGCTGCGCTCCTGGGCGCGGCAGCCAACTACCAGTGTGATGTTGAGCTGCCCTAGAGTTCATCATAGTCTGAAGTAAGGGGCCTTGCGCCCTGAGTGGAAAGACCTGCCGGGCAGCCGCCTGGCAGGTCTTTTTCGTTTGGAATAGGGCAAAGGTCGCATTATTGCCGCTGCCAAACAATCACATCTTCATGCGATGCACAACGAGGGGAATATTGGGCATAATCCAGATTAGTAGTCGGGTGCCGCATTCAGTCTCCACTATTGTCACGGTGCCCGGCTACAGAAGAAACGAGATGTCGCCGCTTTGCGGGCAAACCTGTTCGGCAGGTTCCTCGGCAAGAGCGCTGTAGAACCAGCCTGATCCACACAATCGCGCTGGTTCTGTCTTTGTGTGTATTGGCAGCCCCAAATGAGAGTCGAATGGACGCAGCCCAGGCAGCCAAGCAACGCGCCGCTGCTGATGATTCCCCAGGCCGGACAAGAAACCTGGGGAGAGTCAACTGCGCGGCCCAGATCGGCATCGACTTTATTCGCAATCCGCAGGCAGCGCCCGACCTGTCCTGTCTGGAACAACGCCGGGAGCAGTTCTCGCTGCCTGGTGAGCCATTAAACGAATCCTGAGCGGGCATTTACCAATCAATACGGAGTTAATCACTGTGAAACAGTTTGCATCAATTAAACCCCTGGCCATTGTGGCCATCCTACTCATCACACTTTTGGCCGCTTGTGGTGGCCAGACCACCGCTGATCCCACCGCCGTCCCCGTTGAACCGACGGCCGCCCCGGAAGAAACAGCCGAGGAACCGACTGCGGCGCCGGTTGCGGAGCCAACGGCGGAGGAGGCTACTATGGACGAAACGCAAGCCGGTCTGCCCACCGAGATCGTCACCCAGCTGGATACGTACCTGCAATCGCAAGTCTACACCGAGGGCGGCGACCCGACAGGCGCGGCGCCCGGTCTGGTCCTGTACGTCCAGACGCCCGACGGCGCCTACCTGAACGCCGCCGGTGTGACCGGGCTCGAAGACGGCACGCCGATGCAGACGGACGATATCCTGGAGATTGGCAGCAATACCAAGTCGATGACCGTTGTCTTGCTCATGCAGCTGGTGGAGCAAGGGCTGATCTCGCTGGACGATCCCCTCAGCCAATGGCTGCCGGAGCAGGCGGCCGCCCTCCCCAACGGGGACCAGATCACCATTCGCCAGATGGCCCAGCACACGGCCGGCCTCTGGGACTACGCCGATGACCTCATTGGTGATGGGGCCGGCGACCCGGACGCCCTGGTCGCAGCGTACACGCCCGAGGAAATGGTTCAGTTTGCGGCCGACAACGGCACGCCCTACTTCGCCCCCGGCGAGGAAGGGCAGTGGTTCTACAGCAACACGGGCTACGTCTTGCTGGGCATGATCATCGAACAGATCACGGGCCAGGCAATCGGCGAGCTGATGCAGAGTCGTATCTTTGATCCGCTGGGCATGGAAACCGCCGTCTTCCTTGAAGGGGTACCAGAGCCCGGTCAGATCACCACGCAAGGATACTTCTGGCTCGGAGATGGCGAACGTGTCAATACCACGAACTGGAACGCGTCTCAAGGCTGGGCGGCGGGGGCGGCGGCCATGACGGCTGCGGACCTGGCGACGTATGGCCAGGCGTTGGCGGCCGGCGAGCTGTTCCAGAATGCGGACACCCTGAACGAGATGCTCACGTTTTATCCACCGGCGCAGTTTGGTGTGGGTGGCCCTTACGGGCTGGGCCTCATCGACTTCGCCGGCGATGGAACCGTGTGGGGTCACGGTGGCCAGACGCTCGGCTTCCAGTCGCTTTGGTATGTGGACCCGGCGAAGGATATGGTGGTTGTTGGTCTGTCAAACTCTGCCTCCTACGCTGCGAACGCATTGCTGAATGTCTATCAGATTCTGACAGGCTCTGGTGCCTTGCCGTTCACGTCTGGAACCCTGCTGCCTGCCGGCGCTTTTGCTCCATCAAATTGGAGGTGGGTACGCTTTGACGGTCCGGGTGGCTCCACTGACGTGGATGCGGCCGATGGCCTGATAATGAGTTTGAGCAAGGACCAGAGCGTACTTACGATTAGTGCTGAGTGTGGCAACACGGGTGGTACGTTTACGGTGGATCCATCGCAAGGCATTGACTTTGACATCGACGCCTCCACGCTCAAGTGCGATGCTGACTCTCCCGCGGGACAGTTTGTGCAATATCTCAACGATGCGGTCTCGTGGCGTTTTGATAACGGCGGTTTGATCATTGACCTGCCCGTGGACGGCGGCTCGCTGGTGTTCGAAGTCGCTCAGTCGGAGTAGGCAGCCGGCAACACGCAGCGTTCAGCTCGTCGTGCTGCCAAACGGAGAATCGGTGAAATGAGTACGCTATTGGGCGTGTTAATCGGCATGGTTATCATCGGTCTGGCGTCCGGGCTGATCATCTGGCTTGTCAGCCGTCTGGGGCTGGGGCTGCAGGTTGATGGCCCGGGCAGCGCCGTCCTGGCGGCCCTGGTCATCGCCGTCCTCGGCGGTGCGCTCTCCTGGCTGCTGAGCCTAATCGGCGTGCAGGATGGCGACGGGCTGATTGGTGGCATCATCCATCTACTGGCGACGGCCGTCGTGCTGCTGGTAGGGGGCAGGCTGCTGCCCGGACTGACGGTCAACGGGTTTGGCGGTGCGCTTGTGGCGGCCGTCGCTATCGGCGCGTTCTACTGGCTGGGCGGTCTCTTGTTGGGACAATTGGTCTAGCGACCGTTCTTTGACCAATCAGGCGGCAGGTTGCTCCCACAGCAGGGCAGCCTGCCGCATGCCTTATCAGCTGAGTGGCGTGAGGATGAGCGGCCTTAGCCGCCCACGGCTCTAGCCGCCCACGGCTCTAGCCGCCCACGGCTCTAGCCGCCCACGGCCTCGCTGAGTGCAAGGCGCCGTCCCGAGGCTTGTGGGTACGGTCAATCTATCTCTTGGAGAACTACTATGAAGGCAAAACTGTTGTTGATCGCGTCCGTCGCGCTGTTCCTTATCGCCCTGCCGACACTGGCTTCCGGCATCGCTGGAGAGCGGTTGGCCCAGGCAGAAGTGAGCCAGACACAGACCGACTGTTCGCTCAGTCTGCCTGAAGACGAGATCGTCAACCAGACGATTGAGTGTTGGGAGCTGACCGTGCCGGAGAACTGGGAAAGTCCGGGTGCAGAGGAAGTGACGATCAGCTACGTGATCCTGAAATCCCCCAGCCCGTCGCCGTTTCCTGATCCCGTCGTCTATCTGGAGGGTGGGCCGGGGAGTTCGGCCCTGGCGGGCCTGCCGCTGCTGCAAAGTACCTTTGCCGACCTGCGCCAATACCGGGACATTATCATCTACGATCAACGCGGCACGGCGTTCAGCTCGCCGCTGATCTGTCCGACCGAGGTGCAGGAACAACCGATTGAGACGCCGGAGCAGATTCCCGACGCCGTCCAGGGCGTGGACAGCGACATCGACGCGCTGGTGAACAACGCCAGGAGCAGCAGCGGCTACCGGACCGCTGTGAACTGTGCCCCGTACTTTGCGGAGCAGGGCATCGACCTGTCACAGTACAGCACGGCCAACAGCGTGCAAGACCTGATCGCTCTGATGGAGACGCTCGACTACGAAGCGTACAATATCTACGGCATCTCCTATGGCACCAACGTGGCCCTGGAGCTGTTCCGCACCTACCACGAAAATGCAGACGCCGCTCTCCCGGCCCTGCGCAGCGGCCTCATCGACGGCAACGTGCCGCCCAACGTCGACACACGCGGCGGGCAGGCGTTGATTACGCCGGAGAACATCCTGCGCGTCTTTGAGGATTGCGAGGCCGAAGTCGAGTGCAACGCAGCTTTCCCCGATATCCGCCAGCGGGCGGTTGACCTCATCCAGCAAACGGCCGAAACGCCGCTAACGATTGGGGACGAAACGATTGAGGTAGAAAACCTGCGCCGGGTCCTGGGCGACGGGCTTACGTTCAAGACGGCCGAGAACGGCAGCACGGTGATCGGCATCGGCGCCGCCTACTTGCCGTTGATGATCGACGAACTGGAGAATGGCGTCAGCGACACCTATGTTGGCCTGCGTGACGGGACGCTGCCACCGCAGCCGGCCGCGGCCGCGGAAACGTCACCCGCCAACCCGCTGAGCGTCGTCGCCACGGAAACGACGTCGCTGGCGGCTGAGGCGCGTGCGCTGGCCGACGAAATCGAAGCGCTCAACCGGCAAACCACGCGAGCGGCCGAAGCGTTGGCGAGTGACCAACCGCTGTCAGAGTTCTTCATGTCGGAGCTGCGATCGGGCATCTCTAAACTGGACTATCTCTCGGCGCTGTTCTTCCCTGCCGGCGTCGAAGCGGCCCTGAGCGGTGAACGGACACGAGAGGCTCTGTTGGGCATCGCCGGCAGCATCAGCGAAGAGTTGGCCGCCATTGTGCCGCTCATGAGCGACGACGACGTGACGCAGACGTTTGACCAGATCGAGGCGATCTTGCCGACGCTAACCGCTGTAGACAGCATTACCAACATCGTCATCACCTGCAACGACCGGTATGGCTCGTTCGACCTGGAGCGCATCTTCGAGGCGTATCGAAGCTATGAGGCCCCGGCACTGGTCAACAAGATCGACGTCGCCGTCAACAACAAGACGGAGTGTGAGGGCTGGGGGCTGACACCGGAGGACACGGATCTGACCGACGCCGTCGTCTCCGACTTGCCGATTCTCGTCTCCAACGGATCAGTTGATGCCGAAACGCCGGTGGAGTGGGGCGAGGCGGCGGCTGAAGGGCTGTCGAATGCTTTTTCGGTGACGTTCGCCTACGCGCCGCACGGGGCCAGCACGCAGTTCAGCTGCGGCCCGGCTGTCGCCACGGCGTTCATCATGTACCCGGAACAGCAGCCTGACTTCTCGTGCGCCACAAGCTTGCGAGATATTTTCCCGTTCGTCCTGCCTGATCAGGGCTAGTGGGGACTGCCGCGTGTCGTCCTGCCCGATGAGCCGTTGGGCAACCAGACAGGTTGGCGACGGAGAAGGTGAAGACCAAAACATAGCTGCTGGTTGCCAATGCCATGCTTCGCAGCTGCCTCCAGGATGAAACGAATCACGGCCTGGCGCACGGATTCTGGAGGCAGAAGATGACGAATACATACGTTAATAGTTCTTCAACCGCACGCCACAGGATGGCCTGGCATACGGCTATTAGCTAGGGTAGGGGTATAAAGCTTGTCGTCTATGAAGGAGGCACCATCATGCGAGTCGTACTAATATCCGCTACCAGCAAGATACAAGACCATCCTGCGCCGGCACGAGAGCTATACACCAGGATAGTGTAATTTTCTTTCTGTAAATTGGTGGCAAGAGGTAGGCCACGAATGTAACCTTCGGTTATCGCCAAACAACTGAAGGAGAAACATCATGACCTACCAGACAGATTGTACCTTACCAGATTCATTGTTAGAACAGATCGCCGAGCAAGGGCTGGAGATCCTGCCGGAGCTGATCCGCATCGTCATCAACACGGCGATGCAGGCCGAGCGGGAGCAGTACCTGGGCGCAGCAGCCTACGAGCGAGCGGAGACGCGTCGGGGCCACGCCAACGGCTACAAGCCGAAGACGGTAACGACGCGTGTGGGGTCGGTCACCTTCGATGTGCCGCAGGTGCGCGAAGGCGGCTTCTACCCTGAAGCGCTGGACCGTGGGCTGCGGACGGAACGGGCGCTGATGACCACGCTGGCCGAGATGTACGTTCAGGGAGTCTCGACCCGCAAGGTAGCGGCCATCACCGAGCAGTTGTGCGGCACAGCCATCTCCTCAGCTCAGGTTAGCCGGGCCGCGGCGCTGTTGGATGAAGAGCTAAGCGCCTGGCGCAGCCGGCCGTTGGGGCGTTGTCCGTTTCTCTTCCTGGATGCCGGTATGAGAAGGTGCGCCAGAGCGGGCAGGTACGCGATGCGGCTGTCTTGCTGGCCGTGGGGGTCAATGACCAGGGCAAACGGGAGGTGCTGGGCGTTTCGGTCTCGCTGGGCGAACACGAAGTCCACTGGCGAACTTTCCTGAAAGATTTGCAAAGCCGTGGGCTGCGCGGTGTGGAACTCGTCGTCAGTGATGACCATCTGGGTCTCAAAGCAGCGCGGCAGGCGGTCTTTGGCGGTCTGCCCTGGCAGCGCTGCCAGTTCCACCTTCAGCAAAACGCCCAGGCGTACGTCCCGCGCCACGCGCTCAAAGCGGAGGTGGCGGCTGATATCCGGGCGGTCTTCAATGCGTCCGACCGATTGGCGGCGGAAGCACTTCTGGCCCAGATGGTGGCCAAGTACGCTGCTATCGCCCCGAAGCTGGCAGAGTGGATGGAGACCAACATCCCCGAAGGCCTGACCGTGTTCGCCTGGCGGGCCAAGCAAAGACGCCTAAGAGGAGTTGACACCGAGAGCCCACACCAAACAGATCTGGAAGAGTATCGAGACCTACGGCGAGTTGAAATTGGGGCGAACGTCAGACGCGCGCGAGAGCGCGCTGGATGGTCGCAGCAACAAGTGGCCGAAATCCTAAGATACTCTCGTTCGTTTGTGCACCGCGTTGAGCAAGGCTTCACAGATCTCGCCGTCGCGGATTTGGAAGTACTCTCGATTCGATTTGGAGTTCCGTTGAGGGTCCTGATTGGAGGCGATCTCGACCTTTGGGATAAACCCTAGTCATAATCAGGCTTACGCACAACTGAGTTACCTTTTTGGGCGCACAACTGCCGCTATGCCGTGCGTATAATGTGGTGATTGGTAGTTCGTGCCTAGCTGAGTTTGCCAAGCACCCAGTCAAGTCACTCGTCTGACCGAGGCTAGGGGAATTTCATCCAGAGGTGAAATAGCCCTGATCGAATGTAGGGCAGTTTCAACCACAGCTGAAATAGCAGTTTCAACGACTGTGAAATAGCCTCAAAATGCGCCTCTCAGTTTCAACTATCGTGACACCCGACACTTTCTGCCATTTCCACAGCCGCTATGTCCAGTCGCGGTTCTCCCAGCGCGGCAAGTAGTCGACGATGAACTGGTCCATGTGCGTCGGCTCGTGGCCCAACATCTTGGGCAGCGTGTCAGTTGTCTGCGCATTCTTGCCGGTGCGCGACAGATAGTACACGCCGGTCATGAAAGCGATCACATCCCAGGAGACGCCCCGACGCCACATGCGCTGCCAGAAGGCCGGAAACGACGGGTCAGTGTACGTGATCGGCCGCCCCATCACTTCGGTAAACTTGTCCGCCACCTGGTAGAAGTCCAGCAGTTCCGGGCCGGTCAGCACGTACGTCTGCCCGGCGTGTGGTTCCGGGTTCTTGATGATGTCGAGCGCCACCTGGGCCACATCTCTGGCGTCGATGAATGTCGTCCTCCCATCCTTGGCCGGAATGAATATTTCGTCATGGTCCATAATATCGACGCCGTGTGTCGAGACGGCACGACATAGATTTTGCATGAAGTACGTGGGATGCAGGAAGGTGTACGGTACGCCGCTGGCCTCAATATACCGTTCAACCGGATAGTGCGGCACTACCCGTTGGGTATCCGCACCGGGAACAGCAACATACACAATATGCTTCACCCCTGCCCCAACAGCCGCGTCGATAAAGGGCTTCATACGCGTGTTAACGGTTCGCGGGCTGGGCAGCGGGAAGAGGAGAAACAGCACCTCAATATCAGCTAGCACCGCATCCCAGGTAGACCGGTCATCATAATCAAATTTCGCGACGGAGACGTCGTCTCCATACTTCTTCCGCAGTTTATCAGGGTTATGGGCCGCCAAACGATACGCCATCGGCGGATCATGGGTGACGACCAGATCGGCGACTTGCGAGCCTACGTTGCCGGTTGGTCCTATGATCACTAACATCTAGAATTCGCCTCCAAACTTCTCTGATAGTCCATTGTAATTGTCACGTCGTTGTCCTCTGAGGTCAGCTAGAGGAATGGCACCATGCCCAGGCGAAGGACCTCGCGTGTGAAGTCACAGGAGTATCCCATCCAGGCGTCTCGTAAATACTTCTCAGTCTCGTACTCGCGCGTCACGCCGTACGCCCCCAGCACCTCCAGAGCCGTTTGGGCCGCTTTGATCGCCGTGTCTGCAGCAAATGTTTTGGCGGCAGGCGCCTTGATGGTCACAGCCGCCGGATCGTTCTGCTCGACGGCGTAGGCAGCGTCCCAGACCAGCAATCGGGCCGCATTTACCGAGACGAGAGCATCGGCCAGTTTGAGCCCCACGGCCTGGTGCTCGATAATCGGCTTCCCCCAGCTCACGCGCTCCCTAGCATATGACAATGCATACTCGTACGCAGCGCGGGCCAGTCCGACGAAGTTCGCCGCCAAGCCTACTGTCATTGCACCGGAGCCCATGCCCATGATCATTCCCGCCTGCCCTTCCTCGCCAAGACGGTGGCTGACGGGCACACGGAGATTATCCAGATAGATTTCGCTGTGGTAAGCACCACGCATTCCCATCAGCTCTGTCTTGCCACCGAACGAGAGACCATCGGTGGCGGCGGGAACGAGTAGAATCATGGTGCTGGTCTGCGGCGGCTCTTGCAGACTGGTGCGGCAAAGCAGAAAGTAGGTACTGGCTACGCCCGCATTGGTTACGAATGCAGACTTATTGCCGTTGACGACATAGTGATCACCGTCGCGCGTGGCCAGCGTACGCATGCCAATGGCCGGGTCGGGCACCGGGCTAAACAGATCGGAACCGGCGACGCTCGGTTCGCTCTGTGCGCCGGCCAGCAGATGCGCTTCGCCATTGGTGAACTGGGGTAACCAGTGTGATTTCTGTTCCTCCGTTCCAGCCAGAAGCAGCAGCCACGGCAGCGACATTGTCAGGTTAAAGTAGGAAGAGGCGATCCCCACATCGGCTGCGCCCAGTTCCTCCTGGACAATGACGTTGTCGAGAACGCCCAGCCCACCGCCTCCATATGGTTCCGGAACCATGAGACCGAACAATCCCATACGAGCGGCCTTCTCCAGCATCGGCTGAGCAGCTGCCCAGGCGTCGGCGGCATGGTCCCCACCGTCGAGCTTCCGGGCGAGCGGCTTAATCTCCTTCTCCGCAAATTCGCGAGCAGTATCTCGCAGAGCTTGTTGTTCCTCAGTAAGGCTGAAACTGATCATCGCAGACTCCCTTCTGACTGATTTACTTCGTTACATGTTCTGGTAATTGGCGCGTCCCACGTAGAACTCGTTGTCGTTCATGCGCGGCTCAATATCGACTGCGCGAAGGACGTTGCGAGCTTCGTCCATATCATGCTGGTACATCTTCATCGTTGGCTGGCGCGTATAGCCACCATTACCGCCTACCAGCCACTGGTAATACTTTTGCTGGGGCCAGTTGTAACTGCCTAACCCTTGCGTAGGCATGAACTGCTTCTCAAAGACCATGCGCACCGGCGTCAGCTGCCAGTAGATTTCCATCGCGGCGTCCATCTCGCCAGCCAGCATCAGATCAAAGTATGTGACCAGATGTGGTTTGTCCGGCGACTGGAACAACTCGTAGGCACCGGGCCCCATCCATTGCTGGTCATAAGTCGCATTCAACAGCGGCAGCCAGCGTTCCCAGGGGCACTGCACCAGCACTCTATCTGCGCAGCGCCGGAAGCATTCGAAAATAAAACCTGGCTCCAGCAACGCGACCTCGATGGCGACCACGTTGTCAATATCGCTGAGCCGCTCCAGCATGGCCAGCGGGAATCCGCTCGGATCAAAGCGGCCGAAGTTAAACTTATGGCTGGGATAAACCGATATACCAATGTGGCCGGCGGCGGCCATCTGTCGCGTCAGGCTTTCGATCTCGTCCACCGTCTGCGGGTAGTAGTTGGGCGGGTAGCCGAGCAAGACGCGATCGCAGCCAACGGCCGCCGCATGCTCGATCATGGCCCTGTTCTGGGCCACCGAGTCAAACAATGCCGTTGTTGAGACCAGGAGATCGTCTCCCGCCTCATCAGCAACGATGCTGACAAACCGTTTTGCCTCGTCGGAAGTCATGCCGCTCTCGGCCACGCACAGCGTCGAGCGAAAGCCGTGCTGCTTGGCCATATCTACATCCCAGCGGATTCCGGCTTCATCCAGCTCGCTCAGATCCGGCGTGAAAGACGGGAAGGTGCAGTTCTCAATACCCTTTAGATTCTCGAAGGCCCACGCCTTCATCTCTGCTGGTGCCATGTCCAATCGCATGCTCAATACTCCTTCCAGAAGTCGCCCGCCTAGATAGCCCGACCAATTCGCTCGCCATCGACGATGGCGTTGTGGACGTTGCGCGGAGCGACAGCGTCACCACCGGTATACAGTTCAATAACCTGCCCTCCCAGCGCGGACCAGAGATCGTCATAGCTTTGCTTGTTCCCGACGATGACCATGCAGTCGACATCGAGCAGTACCTGCACCTGCTGGGTCAGGACGTTTAGCAGCACCACGCGCCCTTCCGCAACCTCAATGACCGTATGTTCTGGCATGGTGACCACGGCGTGCTGGCTAAGGCGCTGTCGCAAGGGGGCGATGTTGGTGGGGTCGATCTCCGCGCCAATGGCAAAAGCCGGCGTCACCCAACGCAGATGGTTGTCTCGACTGGCCAACGTTTCTGCCACCGCTGCCCCTTCGAACTTGACCCCCATGTCGAGGAGCACCACGTTCTTGTCATGAGGAACATCGCTGCCCAGCACCTGCCATTCATTGAGCACCTCTACCGACCCATCGTGGACGAAGGGAAGCTGCCCCGGCCCGGAGCCTGTGGCCACTACAACCACATCAGGCCTGATACTCTCCACAGCCGCCGGGTCGATTTCGCTGTTGACACGCATGTCTACACGCAAAATACGCAGTTGCTCAACCAGGTGCTCCACGATCTGGCCCCATTCAGCGTGGTGGGGGGCGCTCGCCGCCAGCCGCACCTGCCCGCCCAGCTCGGCCGCTCGTTCATGCAGCGTGACGCTGTGGCCACGTCGGGCAGCAATTTCAGCCGCCTTCAGCCCGGTCGGGCCGCCGCCGATGACCAATACCTGTCTTGCCTCAACTGCCGGTTGCAGCGTCCCGCTCCCCCACTCGGCTTCGTGCCCTGCCGCCGGGTTATGCACACAGGCAATGGCGTGGAGGTTCTGTAAACGGCCGACACACTCTTGATTGCAGGCGACGCAGGGCCGGATTTCATTCAGACGGCCGTCCTGCACTTTGAGTGCGAACTCCGGGTCGGCCAGAAACTGACGAGCCATGCCCACCAGATCGGCCTGGCCCGTAGCCAGAATGGACTCGGCCTGCTCCGGTCGCTTGATACGACCATAAGCGATTACGGGCAAGGTCGTCGCAACACGCAGTGCACTGACAGCGTCCAGAGCGAATCCCTGGGGCACAGTCATCGGCGGCACCTGCATATCGACGCTCATCCAGGTGCCCATGTCGCTGCTGAAATAGTCCAGTTGGCCAGTCGCGGCAAACATCCGGGCATAACTCAGGGCTTCTTCCAGCTGGTAGCCACCCCGCATCCCTTCATCGAGGCAGAAGCGGAAGCCGACGGGGTAATCATCTCCGACAGCCAACCGGACGGCGGCCAGCACTTCCAGGACAAAGCGCGCTCTGTTCTCCGGCGAACCGCCATACGCATCGTTCCGGCGATTGTAGTAGGGAGAGAGGAAGGTCCGCAGCAGCCCGTCGTGCCCAACCTTCAGCTCGACGCCATCGAAGCCCGCGTCCCGCACATTGGCTGCAGAAACACGGAACGCCTCGATTGCCTCAGCGATATCGGCACGATCCATCGCCTTGGGTATCTCACGGATGGCCGGGTTAGGTACGGCCGACGGGCCCCACAGTTCGCGCCGACTGAATAATGTAAATGTCTCCAGCCCGTGGTGGGTCAGCTGGGCAAAGATTTTGGCGCCGTGGTCCTGCACGGCCCGCACGCCGTTGTGCCACTGCTGCATACCCACTGTATCCGATGCATCAACACAGCTCTCGCAGCCGCCGGTGATGTGAACCGTCTGGCTTTCGGTCACAATCAGGCCCACCCCACCCCTGGCCCGTTCGATGTAGTAGCGTTTGAGCCGGTCCGACGGGCGGCGGTCTTTGCCAGCATAGAAAGTGACATGGGGGAGCATAACCAGCCGGTTGCGTAGGGCAACGTCGCGAATTTGATACGTAGAGAACAGGTGTGGGAATTCAGTCATGGGTCAACACGCTTCAAGGCTAACTCAACCAGCCGCGCCCAGGTGACGATTCTTTGTTTCCTCGTCATGGCGCAGCGCCTCCGGCGGGCAATCGTGGACCACCACACCCTTGTTCAAAATGTATACGTGGTCGGCCACAGACAGCGCCAACGGCAAGTTCTGCTCGACCAGTAGAATGGACAGGCCTGCGTCCTTGAGCTGGCTGATGATTCGACTAATCTCCTGCACAAACAAGGGCGCCAGCCCTTCTGAAGGCTCATCCATCAGCAGTAGGTCCGGGTTGGTCATCAGCGCCCGCCCCATCGTCAGCATCTGCTGTTCCCCGCCGCTGAGCAGCGTACCACGGTAATGTTCGCGCTCTTTCAGACGGGGGAACCAGTCGTAAATCTCTTCCAGCGTCCAGCGACCGGAACTACCTCGGCGGGCCGCCATGGTCAGATTTTCGCGCACCGTCAACGAAGGAAAGATGCGCCGTCCCTGTGGCACCAGCGCCACACCGCGGCGGGCGATTCGGCTGGAGGGCATGCCGCTGATCGGCTCACCACGCAGAAGAATCAACCCTCGCTGAGGCGGCACGAAGCCGATGATGGAATGGACGGTCGTCGACTTACCCATCCCGTTCCGGCCTAGCAGAGCCACGACTGACCCATCCGGCACGTCCAGCGTAACACCGCGCAGAACCTGACTCTGGCCATAAGCGGTGTGGATATCCTGCAGCGCAAGCATAACGGGTTACACTCCCTCCTCGACACCCAGATAGATCTCCCGAACGCGCGGATCGTTCTGAATCTCGTCCGGGGCGCCATCGGCGATCACCTGACCGAAATAGAGCACAATGAGACGCTCGGCCAGACCGAAGACGACGTCCATATCATGGGATGTGAAGAGAACCGTCGTACCCTCGGCCAGGCTTTTGATCGTCTGCAGAAAGGGCGGAATCTCGTTCAATGAGAGTCCCGCAGTCGGCTCATCCAACACAAGCAGCCGAGGCCGAGAGGCTAGCCCAAGGACGATCTCCAGCTTGCGCTGCTCGCCATAAGAGACAGCGCCAACCGGCTCGTCCCGTTTCGGCCAGAGGTCAACCGACTCCAACAGCTTCCGTGCTTCGACATGAACATCATCGTAGGATCCGGAAGACCGCAGGACCTTATAGCGCGAAGCCCGGACGCCATGCAGAGCCAACAGCACGTTGTCCAGTACGGACAGGCTGAAGAAGAGATGGTTGATCTGGAACGAACAGCCAAGACCAAGATGGGTTCGATCCTGGGCAGATAGACCGGTGACATCCTGTCCAAAGAGCAAGACCTGGCCGGAAGAGGGGCGCTGTGCCCCGGTAATGATGCTGAGAAAGGTGGTCTTGCCCGCGCCATTGGGGCCAATGATGGCCATGCGCTCCCCCACCCCGATCTTCATCGAGACATCTTGCAGCACCTGCAGCCCGCCAAAATTCTTCGATACCTCTCGAATCTCCAAGGCAGTGGTCATGATGACATCCCCTCCAATTCCACCGGTTTGTCGTTGGCCAGCGTCGCTTCAGCGGCCGGCGCCTCGTAGCGCACTTTGCTCCACAAGCGCTGCAGGTGGACGCCCAGACCGCCAGGCAGGAACATCACCGTCAGCACAAACACAACGCCCAGCACCAGCGTCCACCATTCCGGTATGAGTATACTGACGTAGTACTGCAAGAACAGAATGACGGCCGCGCCCAGCAGCGGGCCCCAGAAGAGTGTGCTGCTGCCGATAATGACCATGAGCATCACCAGGGCCGACATTGCCGCAGCCATGAACGACGGCACAACGGTGCCTCCGAACCAGGCAAACAGGACCCCCGCCACACCGGCGAACATGCCCGCGATGATAAACGCCACATACTTGAACAACCACGGATTGTAGCCGAGGTGACTCATGCGCAGTTCGTCGTCGCGGATCCCCTGCAAGGCCAGGCCGAATGGCGAGTGGACCACGCGATAGAGCGCATAGATGCAGACGGCGACCACGACAAGCACCAGATAGTAATACGTGATTGGGATCAGGTTGATGCCGGGCAGCAGATCGGGATAGCCGATGCCGAAGAGGCCATTGCTGCCGCCAGTTACGCTCGTCCACTTCAGGGCGACGGCCGCTGCCAGTTCGCCCAGCGCGAGCGTGACAAACAGAAAGTAGACGGCCCGAACGCGGAGAGAGATGATGCCAAACAGCGCTGCGAGCAAGCCCGCAGCAAGAACTCCCAGCGGTAGCACCAGCCAGAAGTTGGTGACATCCAGCCGCGAGGCCAGGATGCCTGCTGCATAGGCACCTACACCAAAGAACGCTGCATGACCAAGGCTAAACAGGCCCGTGTAGCCGAACAACAGGTTCAGACTCATGGCGAAGAGACCGAAGATCAGAATCTGGGTCAGCATCGTGCGCAAATAGGAAGGCAGGAACGGAGGCAATCCCACAAGGACCATCACGAGCACGACGAGAGGCAGATACTTGACGGCTGATTGCTGCCAGCTTCCGCCGAAAGAACGCGGTTCGGTGCGTCGCTCGGCCGCGCCCGTGGCCGGCGGCGGTGGCGCCCCGCGCCCGCCGCTGATATCCAGCTTGCCCAGCAGCCCCGTGGGTCGGAAGAGCAGTACAAGGATGAAGAAGAGGTAGACAGTGAACGCAGCGTATTCGGGGAAGAAGGTCTTGCCCAGCGAGTCGATCATACCGATGACCAACGCGCCGACAAACGCCCCTTGTGCGCGTCCCACGCCGCCGACTACCACCACGATCAGCGCCTGGATAAGAATGGGAAAGCCCATATCCCAGCTGGCCCCGGTGATGGGCGAGCCGAGAAAACCCGCAAATCCGGCCAGACACGCGCCCAGGAAAAAGACACCACTACTGACCAGGGCAAAGTTGATGCCCAGCCCCTGGGTCATCTCCCGGTCGTCCATACCGGCGCGCACGATTGAACCGGCCCGCGTGCGTTCTTGCAGATACCAGGAAAGCAGGAAGACGACCACACCGATAACAATTAGAGCCAGGCGGTAGACCGGAAAGGTGAGCCGCCCCATCGGGATCGAGAAGTTAAGTGCATCCGGAACCTGGCCCAGCAGTGGGTAGGCACCCCAGATCCAGTACGCCAGCGCTGAGAAGATGTAGACGAACCCGAGGGTAAGCAGAACCTGATCGTTAAACTGCTTATAGAGGCGGCTGAGGAAGCCACGCTCCATCAGCAGGCCGATCAGCCCGACCCCCAGCGTTGCCGCCACCAGCCCAAAGATGAAGCCACCCGTATGCACGCCAGTCGCCAGCCCGATATAGGCCCCCAGCATATACAACGACCCGTGCGCCAGGTTGAGAATGCCCATGAAACCCAGCGTCAGCGACAGACCGCTGGCGATTAGGAACAGGATCATCCCATAGGACAGACCTGTCAGCAGGATGCGTAAGGCGTCTTCCATGACTAACTCGTGATTAGCTAACGAAGGTGGTGGTTTCCATGTGCGCAGTTAACTCATGCTGAGAACGATACGACCGCCGGGATGGGTGGTTTGCAATATCTGGTGTGCCTCTCGGACGTCATTCAGGGAAAAGACATGGCGTACGTTGGCGTCATAATCCCCGTTTTGCATCTCATCCCGAACCACGTCCAGCAAGTCTGGTCGGAGGTCGAAAGCGACCACCTTCACATCGACGTCATACTCTCTGGAAAGACGGTCCCGGTTATCCATCTCCAGCTTGTCCTCGCGCAGCACAACGGCAATCGTGCCGCCCGGCTTCATCATTTCGTACGTCATCAGGTTGGTCTCACCGCCGATCGGGTCCATAGCGATGTCGATATTCCTGGCTATTGTGCGCGGGTCGGTGGTCGTGTAATCGATCACCTCGTCCGCCCCCAGTTCTTTCAGCCGCTCGATGTTGCCGGTGCTGCATGTGGCGTAGACATACGCGCCATGATTCTTGGCAATCTGCACACACGCCGCGCCCACCCCACCGGAGCCGCCGTGGACCAGCACCTTGTCACCCGCTTCCAGGTCCCCCATCTCCATCAGGGCGATCCATGAGGTCAGATAGACCATCGGCAAGGCAGCCGCTTGCTCATAGCTCATGTTGTTTGGCGCGTGGCGGATAATGGCGGCAGGCACGGACAAGTATTCGGCGTAGGTCCCGCCGTGGAAGACGGTGATCATGCCGTAGACTCGATCCCCTTCCTCGAAGCCGGTCACGTTCTCGCCTACGGCAACAACATCGCCGGCAAAGTCATTACCCAGCGTGTGGGGGAACTGCAGCGGGAAGAAGCGCTGCAGCCAACCGTTGCGGACCTTGATGTCGTAATAGTTCAGACCAGCCGCCCGTATTTTCACCAGCACATCGTCCGGTCCGGGCGTGGGGATGGGCAGTTCAACCAGTTCCAGGACTTCGTCACCGCCATACTGTGTGATCTGCACTGCATTCATTGTGTTGTTGTCTTCCATCTTGTTTAGCTCCTCTATAGATAAACTCAAGCCGCCAACTGTGCGCCGTTGTGGCCCGTGCAATTTGCTTGCGACCAAGGCAAAGCGTGCAAGTACGACCAGATTGCTTCCAGATAGGTGTCGGTCATGCAGCCGTATCCGGTCCAGGGCATGAACGCCGGATTGATCTGCTGGCCATTGGGCATCTGCCCGGTGCGGACAACCAGCGCCAAACCCGTCTCACTGCCGCGCCTCCTCAACCTGCACCAGGAACTTACCCACCTGTTCGCCGGTAAAGACCTGACCGAACGCGGCGGGCAGTTGGTCAAAGCCCTGGGCAATCGTCTCGCGGTAGGTAATCTGCTGGCTGGCCAACCACGCTCCCAGCTGGGCCAGCGCCGCCGGAAACTCACCGGCATAATCCTGCACCAGAAAACCGCTCATTGTCGCTCGGCGAGTGATCAGCCGCAGCAGGTTTCGCGGTCCTGCGTCCATGCCTCCGTCGTTGTAGCTGGCGATTGTGCCCACCAGAACAATCCGGCCGTGGACAGCGATGTGGTGGATGACCGCATCATGCATCTCGCCGCCGACCAGATCGATGAACACATTCACGCCGTCCGGCGTTTCAGCAGCCAGCGAGGCTGCCAGATCGTCAGTGGCCGTGTAGTCGACGGCCGCCGCGAAGCCCAGGTCATCGACCAGATAGCTGCACTTGACCGGACCGTCAGCGATGCCGACAACCCGACACCCTTGCAGCGCGGCTATCTGCCCGGCGGTCGACCCCACCGCGCCGGCTGCTCCGGAAATGACAACGGTCTCACCCGCTTCTGGCTGGCCCTGGCGTGTGGCGAAGTAAGCAGCCAAGCCCGGTGGGCCTAGAATACCCAGACTGGTGGAGACCGGGCCGAGAGTCGGGTCCACGCTGCGCAGCCCTTCGCCCTTGTGCAAGGCATGGGTCTGCCAACCGAGTTCGCCGGCCACAAATGATCCTACCGGAAAGCCCGGGTGGCGGGAGGCGATGACCTGCCCCACTCCGCGCCCCATCATCACGCTGCCCAGCGGCAGGGGTGGCAGCGCGCCCCCTTCTGTCATCAGCAGGCGAGGAAACGGATCCAGCCCGAAGTAGTAGGTCGCAACCAGGAGCTGACCATCTGCAATGTCAGGGAGCGGCTGCTCGACGAGCGTGAAATGCTCCGGGCCGGGATCGCCGTTGGCATAGGTAGTCAACTGCCACTGCCGGTTCATTTCAGCCATGGCCCACCTGCTTACCCAGGAAGTTCAGGACAGCCGCGTTGAATGCTTCCGGCTGCTCGATATTGCTGAAATGACCCGACCCGGCGATCATGGCGTGGGAGGCGTCCGGAATGTCTTCTGCCATTCGGTCACACAGGTCCGGCGTCGCCAGAGGATCGTGTTCCCCCGCCAACACCAGGCAAGGCACCTGCACGGCTGAGAGTTCAGGGAACGCCTCGTACCATACAACCGCCTCCAACGTCTTGAGGTAGGACTCCGTTCGCAGTGCGGCCATGCTGGCAATGATCTCCGTCCGCGCTGCGGGGGAAACATCCGGCGCCGCCAGACGGGCGGCAATGCCGGGGGCGATATCGGCAGGCGTCTTACCCTCCACAACCAGCGGCCGTTTGCGGTCCGCCAGCGCCGCCTCATCCTGCTCTCGCTTCTCTGGGCCGCGCCTGGCAACGCTGGTGTCGGCGAGCACCAGACCGGCCACCCGTTCCGGATAACGCCCGTAGCAGTCGAGAGCAATGCGGCCGCCCATTGACAGCCCCACCAGCCACGCCTGGTCGCAGCCAAGATGATCCAGAACGCGAATCACATCATCGCTGAATGCGCCAAACGCCAGGGGGCCGTCGTAGTCATCACTATCCCCGTAGCCGCGCGCATCACAGGCAACGGCCGTATAAGCGGTCGCGAACGATGGCAGTTGGTGATGCCAGTTGGTGCGGTTGCCTCCGATTCCATGCAGGAAAAGGACGAACGGCCCCGCGCCCATCCGGGTGATGGCGATATGGGGTGCGGGACCTACACGGCTAGCCTTGGCCGTCTCAGGCAAGCTCATCACACAATCTCCCGTCCTTAATGATCGTCTGGCCATCCAGCACCAGCGTGCAGTTGCGAATGGTCAGGTCGTAGTGACCCAGGGTGTATCGCTCCGCACGCGGGTTGGCGCCGGTCGAAAAGAGGAACGTTCCGGCGGCTGCCCGGCCCTCAGTGGCGTTGACGTCCCCCTTGTCATACATCATGAGCGAGTCCCAGCGTGCGTCGTGGTTCATCCCCCAGCTGATGTGGGACGTACCATACGCTTCCCTGTCGCCCCAGACGCTGAAGTAGGAGCGCATGATATCCGCGTCCCACCCATCACCTTCGATGTCGACGACAAAATCGTCCTCGATGCGCAGCGTGACCGCTGACTCCAGATAGCGCTTGAACGTGAAATTGATGTCACCCGGATTAAGCACGAGCGTACCGTTGACGGCGTGACCCTTCGGGAAGCAGCTGCTGATGCCCCCCGGCCAACTGGCCCATGCGCCTGGCTCATCGACAAAGCCCATATTGCCACCTACCCAACAGTCGTCCATATCGACGTGCAGGTCTGTGCCGGTCTGTGAGGTTATGTGCAGATGGCGGCCGTCGGACATCATCTGACGACCGATCAAGATGCGCCGCTTCATGTCCGCATCCCCTCTGGTGCGCTCCAACGACTCTGGATGATCGTTGCTGATATACAGCATACGCGCGCCGCCCTGGCGGATAACGGGCATCTCTGGCGAATGGATCAACCCTTCAACCGTGCAATCAACCACCATGTCACAGGCAGCTAACGCATCGATCACCGGCTGCAGGCCACCTATGGCCGGAGAGGAGCCGGAGGAGCGAATCGGTACGCCAGCCTCCTGCGGAGGTGTAGGCATTACCACGTGAAAGACACGCGCGCCCAGACCAAGCAGCGCCAACTCGGCCAGATGGACGTTGAGTGGCCGCGATTGGGTTTCGGAGACGATGCCCACCACTTCACCCGGCAGGACCTGACACAGGACAAACTGGCCGGCAAAACTGTCGATCCATTTACTCTCAATCCGATCTTGAAGCATCCCTACCCCCTTCGTTTGGTCTTTGATTGCGATCAGGTCAGTGTGACCGCTACCGTGCCCCAGGGCCCGAAGCTGGCTGTCACGCTGCTGCCTCGTCTCGCCTCAATCGCGCCTACCAGATCGCCGGTAGCCACCAGATACCCTGCCTGCAGCGGATCGCTCCTTTGGGCGCGATCATTTGCCAACCAGGCCAACGCTTCCAACGGGTCGAATCCGATGTCGCCCGCGCTGCCGTGGCCCTGCTCCACGTCGTCAAGGGCAAAGCTTACAGGTTGCGCCAGCAGGTCGTTGTAGGCAGACACCCACTCACCAATCGGCTCACCAAGCACAAGCCCGGCATTGAAGCCGTTGTCGGCTGTGATAGCCAAACCGCCAGCACCCACAGGATCCACATAACCAACCTGGTTGAGTTCAAGCGACGGCGTGATCTCAGCCACGACCAGCGCAATGGTTGTTGGGTCAAACCGCTCGTCCGCTCGCAGATCGCGGCTGATGCGGCAGGTGTATTCTGCGCCAATGACCAGCGTGTCCAACAGCGGAGTTACAGACTGGCCGCTCCGATAGACTGCATCCACAAAGACTCGGCCGCCGAACGGCTCGGAGAGACCCAGCGCTTGCTGTCCGCGGGGCAAGGAGGCGCCGATCTTCCAGCCGACTGTCTCCCGCGCTGTCCAGCGGGCCAGCGCGTCGGCCGTCGCATACGCTTCATCCAGCGAAGCCGGCTGTTCACCCGGCGTAAGTTCGTCAATGCGACGGCCGTTTTCGCGCACGGCTATCAGACGGTCCAGCAGGGATTGATTCATAAGCCTTGGTCGTTCTGGTTAAGGATGGCGGTCCGAAAAGACTCCCGGACCGCCATGTGATTCGATGGATCGCGTTGTCCGTTTGGGCCAGCAAGCTAGCGAGGGGTTACGCCTGTAATCTCCTTCACAGGGGCCCAGGCGAACAGTCCTTCGCCCAGCGAGATTACTTGCTGAATGAACTGATCGTGGGTAGCCACGCGTCCCGGACCCATCGACACCGAACCGGCCGGATTCGCCAACTCGGTAAGGCTTGCCAGCGCCTCATTCAGAGCGGCCGCGTCGGTGTTTCCACCCGTCGCGTTCAACGCTTCCAGGATCATCTGGGTGGCCATGAAAGCGACATGGGTTGCCGGTCCAGGAGGCGAATTGGGAAAGCCGAACGCTTCGATGTATGCCCCATCCATGTAACCCTGAACGAACGCTTCGTTCTCGGGTAAGTCGATGAGCGGCGTATACCACGAAGAACCATACATACCCACGACGTCATCACCCATCTGCATCAGCAGAGGCGCCTCCTGCGGGGCGTTGGAGATGAAGATTACCGGCTGCTCCAGCCCAAACTCGCGAAACTGGCGCACGAAAGCGAAGTCGGACGGGTTGGTCAGGAAGACGCCCACGACATCCGCATCGCCAACATTCTCCAGGAAGGGAGCCATGTCGGCCGTTCCGAATGGCACGGCCTGGTCGGAGACAACTTCGCCGCCCTTACCGGTGAAGCCCTCGGTGAAACCCTGCGCCGTCTGCTGGCCATACAGATAGTCCATATAGATCAACGCGGCGGAACGAGCGCCGAGATCGTCATAGGCAAACTCCCCGGTCGGGATGGCGTCGCCGATGCCGGAACCGAGGAAGAAGGAATGGTCGCTCGTCGGACCGCTGGCGGCGCTAAGCGAGATGTGGGGCACGCCGGCCTGGGCCGCAAACGCACCGACAGCCGCAGCTGTGTGGGCTAGCTGGGGACCGACAATGGCGACCACACCATCTTCTTCGACCAGCTTTCGGGCTTTGGCTACGGCATTGGTCGGATCGTCAGTCTCATCCTCAAAAATCACCGTGACGTCGCACCCGGGTATTGCATCAATCGCGTAGCGGACGCCCGTCTCAATCGAGGGAGCCACGGCCGCGGCCGTGCCCGAATAGGGCAAGATGACACCCAATGTGGCTGCACACGCGCCGGCAGGCTCATCAACCCCTGCCTCGGCCGCTGCCTCTTCCACTGCGGCTATCACGGTCGGCGCCGCTTCTTCTACCTCGTCCTGGACCTGCTGAGCTGCCTGTTCGACCTGCTCGGCACTGGGAGCGGTGCCACCACATGCGGCCAGCACAAAGGCCAGCACCAGCGCGAGAACTGCTGTTGTCATCAGTCGGCTTGTCTTCGTCATCATTTCCTCCAATCACTAAGTTTACGGAATTGAGTGGGAGTGTGTAAACGCCTGTGCGCGGCCCGGCATGAACGGAGCGGCTAGAGCAGCTGGGATGCGGCGGACCGGTGCCCTTTCTCATAGTTCATTCGGCCCACATAGAACTCCTCGTAGTTGTCAGGTGGCTGAATGCCGATGGCCGGCAGCACGTTGCGCACCTCATCCATCTCATGCTTGTACATCTTCATCACCGGCTGGCGGGTGAAGCCACCATTACCGCCAGTGAGCCATTGATAGAACTTCTGCTGTGGCCAATGGTAAGCCCCGATCATCTGTGTCGGCATGAACTGCTTTTCGAACATCATACGCACAGGGGTCAGGCGCCAGAACGTTTCCATCGCCTCATCAACGCGACCGTCCAGCAGCGCGTCGTAGTAGCCCGTGAGATACGGCCTGTCGGGCGTCTGGAAAAGCTCGTACGCACCCGGCCCAAACCATTGCTGGCCAAACTGTTCTGTCAGCAAGGGCGCCCACCGCTCCCACGGGGCCTGCACCAGCACCCGTTCGCCAAAGCGCCGAAACGCTTCGTGAACAAACCCGGGTTCAATAATGCCGCACAGCAGAGCAACCACATTTGGCTCATTGACCAACTGGTCAATCACGTCGAGCGGAAAGCCACTCGGATGCATCCGGGCGAAGTTCCACTTGAAGCTAATGTAAAGTACAACCGGCATCTCGCCCGCAGCGGCGCACATCTCACGAGTGACAGCCACAATCTCGTCCGGCGTCCTGGGGTAGAACGCGGGCGGGTAGCCGAGTAGGACACTGTCACAGCCAATTCCGGCCGCGTAGCGAATGAATGCCAGATTTTCCTCAAGCGAATCAAACTCGGCGACCGGAGCGATCTGAATACGGCCGCCCGCCTCCTCGACGGCAATGCGAACAAACTGTTTCGCCTCATTGAATGTCAGGCCGACCTGTGTTGTGCAGTTGCTGGAGAAAAAGCCATGGGCGATGCTCTGATTGACATCCCAACGAATACCATCCTCATCCAGCGCCGCGAGGTCCGGCGTGAATGAGGGAATCAGCATATTCTGAACGCCACGCATTTCCTGGCGGGCCCACTGCTTAAGGTCAGACTGTCCAGATACCATAGCCAACTCCATGCAAGTCTTACCCAATGTCTAGGAAACCATTCTAGCGACGGGCTCTCAAGAAAGTCTCAAGAGCATCCCAAGAGCAAGATTGCCAGCGACCCTGATCCAAGTACAATCGGCGCATGGTGAAACTTGCGGTCACCTTATTGGGTACGTTTCAACTCCGCGCCGGCGACTCCCTTGTAGAGGGCTTCGATTCTGGCAAGACACGCGCCCTGCTCGCCTACCTGCTCGTCGAACACGATGTGGAACAACCCCGGGAAAAGCTCGCCGCTCTGCTCTGGCCAGACCAGGATGATCGCGGAGGCCGGCACAGCCTGAGCCAGGCACTGTCCACGATCCGACGAGTTCTCGGCCCGTCGCACGCCCACCTCCTGGAGGCCACGCGAAACGGTGTCAAGTTCGCGCTGGACGAATCCGTAAGGCTGGACACCTACGTCTTGGAGCAAGCGGTGGACCAGGCGACCACGCATGCACACAACAGCCTCGCATCGTGCCCCGCTTGCCTATCCCTGCTGGAAAACACCACTGCGCAGTACGGGGGCGATTTCCTGCGTACGCTGCCGGCAGAGTACAGCGACACATTGGAAACGTGGGTATTGTGGAAACGCGCTCAACTGGAGCGGCGCTATCTCACTGCCCTTCACCATCTCGCAGAAAGCGAAATCGAGCGAGGCGAGTTTGCCATGGCACGCCGTTACGCCCGCAGGCAGTTAGCTGTAGACTCGCTACACGAAGAAGCCCAGCGGCAGTTGATGCGCGCATACGCCTTTGACGGCCGTCGGGCGGCGGCGCTGCGGCATTATCGGGAATTCGTCGCCCTGCTCCGGGACGAGCTTGGCGTAGACTCATCTGTTCAGTCTCAGGCCCTCTATGAGGCCATCCGGGATCGAAGCCTCGAACAGCCCGGTCGACCGACCGCCCCATCTACCACCCGCTCAGAAGATGGGGCGCACGAGACAATGCCCCGAGTCACTTTTGTTGCTCGCGAGAGAGAACTGGCAACACTCATCGCCGCCCAGGCCAAATCGGCAGCCGGACACGGTCGCATCTTCTTCGTGGCCGGCGAGACCGGCAGCGGCAAGACCGCTCTGCTCCAGGAACTCGCCTGGCAGATTGGCCACGAGGAACCTCAAGCCATCATTCTGACCGCCAGCGGCAACGCCCAGACCGGCCAAAGCGATCCCTACCTGCTTTTTCGTGACCTTCTTTACCAGCTCATTGGCGATGACTCAACCGCCAGCAGCGGACCAGTTGTCCCGGACAAGCGCCGCCAAATGGACGACCTGCTGAACCTGGTCGGCCAGGCACTCCTGAATGAAGGGCCTGAACTGATCAACTCGCTGGTGTCCGGCGCGACACTGCTGGAGCGTGGCAACCGGCTGGCCCACTACACGGCCGAATCATGGGCCTCGGGTCAGGGTGGTTGGCTAGGGCAGTTGGAAGCGCTACTGTCCCGGCAGGGAGAGGCAACCGCGCTCGATCAATCCCGTTTGATCGAGCAAGTCCAGGCTGTCCTGCGGCGCGTGGCATCTGAACGGCCGCTCCTCATCCTGCTCGACGACCTCCAGTGGGCAGACGCCGGGTCGATTGCCCTGCTAGTTCAGCTGGGTCGCCATTTACGGCAGAGTCGCATTCTGGTCGTCGGCGCTTACCGGGCAGAAGATATTGCCTGGGAGCGAGAAGGCAAGCGTCACTCGCTCGCTCCAGTGGTCAACGAATTCAAGCGAGCGTATGGCGATATATGCATTAGTCTGGATGTCCCGGCGGCCGCGAGCGGCCGCAGCTTCGTCGATGCTTTCCTGGACAGCCGTCCTAATCAACTGCAGGAACCGTTTCGCCGCTCGCTGTACGAACAGACTGGCGGCCACCCTTTGTTTGTGATTGAACTGCTGCGTGATCTGACCGCGCGAGGCGTGCTGGCTCCGGATGAAGCAGGCGTTTGGCGTGAAGCCGGCCCCATTCAGTGGCGCGCCCTGCCCGCTCGTGTGGAGGGCACGGTGGCCGAGCGTATCGGACGGCTGTCACCATCGCTCCAGGAGCTGCTTACCATCGCCGCTGTGGAGGGGGAAACATTTACGGCCCAGGTCATTGCCCACGTGCAGTCGGCCGACGAACGCGAGGTCGTGCGCCGGCTCAGCCAGGAACTGAACAAGCAGCACCACCTTGTCGTGCCGGTTGGACGTCGCCAGGTGGACGGACAGCGTCTGTCACTCTACCGGTTCCGGCACGCTGTTTTCCAAACCTTCCTCTACGAACAGCTCGATGAATCGGAACGCAGTTACCTCCACGAAGATGTCGGTCACGTTCTGGAATCGCTCTACGGGACGCAAACCGCGGACATTGCCGTGCAGCTGGCTCGTCACTTTGAGCAGGCTGGCGACGCGGGCCGGGCCATTACCTACTTGCTTGACGCCGGCGACCGGGCAATGCGTCTATCCGCCTATGTCGACGCCGCGGCCATCTTCCGTCAGGCCCTGGACGTGCTCCGCGATATGCCGGTTGGCCAGCAGCGTGCTGCCGCCGAGCTGCGGCTGCAAATTGCTCTGGGCCTAACGCTGTCAGCGACCGAAGGATTCGCCGCGCCCCAGGTTGAGCGGTGCTACGCTCGTGCCCGCGCTCTGGCCAACCAGATTGGCAACGAGCCGGACTTGTTTCCGACGATGTGGGGGCTGTTCTATTACTATCTGGTGCGGGCTGAAGACCGGGCCATGCGCGACCTGGCAGAACAGCTGCGGCGCATGGCAGCTGACGTCGAAGACCCCGTACTGCGCCCTGTCGGCCATTGGGCGCTCGGCGTTACCAAACTGTATGCCGGCGAGTTGGACGCTGCGTTGGAAAACCTCAACGAGATGATCGCCTACTACGATCCCCAGCAGAGCCGCCCAGCGATTTTCCGCTACGCAACTGACCCCGGCGTGGCTTGCCGCTTCTGGAGCGCCTGGGCCTTGTGGTTGTTGGGCTACCCAGATCAGGCGGCCGACCGCTGCTTCGAAGCCTTGGCCCTCGCCCAACGGCTGGACCATCCCTTCAGCCTGGCTTTTGCACTCTTCACCAGTGCCGCGCTCTATCAGTTTCGGGCCGAGCCGCGCGAGACGCAGCAGCGTGCAGAGGCGACCCGTAGGCTGGCCACAGACTTTGGTTTTGGCTTCTTCGCTACGCTGGGCAGCTTTTTTGAAGCATGGGCCATATCGGCCACGGGCGATCTCGACGCCGGTATCCAACAGATGCAAAAGGATATCTCAGCTTTCCAGACCAGCGGATCACGGGTTGGGCTGCCGCACATGCTGGCCCTGCTGGCGGACGCGCAGGGGCAAAAGGGAGAAACTACCGAGGGACAAACCGTCATCGCGGAAGCGTTGGCGGCCGCCGGCGACAGCGGCGAACGGCACTATGAAGCTGAACTGCACCGGCTCCGGGGCGATCTGCACAATGCCGCAGGCGATTCCGGGGCGGCTGAGACGAGTTACCTGCGGGCGATCCAATTGGCCCGCCACCAAAGGGCACGGATGTGGGAACTGCGCGCCAATGTCAGTCTGGCCCGATTGTGGCAGTCGCAGGGTCGCCACAAAGAAGCGGCAGTCCGGCTGGCTGAGATCTACGGGTGGTTTACAGAGGGGTTCGACACACCTGATCTGCTAGCTGCGCGTCATCTCTTGGCAGAACTACAGGAAAAGCGAGTGCCGGGCGTTTCTTGATCCGGCACCCACTCCTGCCTCGCATTGCACGGATCCGTCGCTACGCACCAGTCGTCAGACCTCCGTCCACGAACAGCACTTGCCCGGTCATGTAGGTCGACTCAGAAGATGCCAGGAAAGCGTGGACAGCCGCAATCTCCTCCGGTTCCGCAAAGCGGCGCATCGGGATGTTGCCAATCAACTCGTCCATTACCTTCTCGGGAATGGTCTCGGTCATGCGCGTCTTCACACCGCCGGGGGCAACGCAGTTGACGGCGATGCCGTAGCGAGCCCACTCCAGCGCCAGCGTTCTGGTCAGACCAATCACGCCTGCCTTCGACGCAGCGTAGTTGGCCTGGCCGATATTGCCCAACGCCGCCACAGACGCGGTGTTGACGATTCGGCCGCCATTCCCTTGCATCATCTGCACGCCTGCCAGCTGGCTGACCAGCCACGTACCCTTCAGATTGACATCGAGCACCGCATCCCACTTTTCATCCGACATGAAAGCCGGCTGCCCGTCCTTGATGCGGGCCGTCAGTCCATCCCGGGTGATGCCCGCGCTGTTGATCAGCACATCCAAACCACCGTAGGTCTCGACCGCTGTGGCCACCATCTGTTCTACGTCGGCCCGACTGGTGACACTGCCGGTCACGGACGTGGCCCGTCCGCCTGATGTCTCGACGGCTGCCACGGTCCCGGCCAGCCCCGCCTCGTCCAGGTCCGCCACAAGAATGCTGGCTCCTTCCTGCGCAAAGCGTACGGCCGTCGCCCGGCCAATTCCATTCCCGCCGCCTGTGATCAAGGCTACTTTGTTCGCTAACAGCATAGTCATACTCTCGCTTGTGTTGCTAATCTGGTTAGTCATGCGGTCTGGACTAGACCAGGCGTCGTTTCATCAGATGTACCCATTGGCCGTCAACGACCAGTTCATCCCGCTGGTTGAGCACACGGGCATTGATGTCCACCACTCCACGATCCGGCTTTGAGGTTTCCTTCTTTTCGGAGACCTCCATCACGAGACGAATCGTATCGCCAAACTTGACGGCGCCTCGGTAGCGGATCGACTGCTCCATGAGCGCAATCGTTGTGCCCTCGAAGTGGCCCATCCAGTTGGCCATGCCGGTCGCCATGGCCACCACCAGCACACCGTGGGCGATCCGTTCGCCAAAGGGTGTGGTCTTGCCAAACTCAGCGTTCGTGTGCAGCGGATTGTAATCTCCAGACAGCCCGGCAAACTGCACCACGTCCGCTTCTGTCACCGTTCGGGCCTGCGACTCGAACGTCGCCCCAACCTCAAAATCCTCGTAATACATTCCCTGTCCCATCTGCAAACCCTCCTGTGAGATTACGCCTCGGCTTCCCAGTACTCCGCGTCATAGGCAGGCAGCTCGCAGCGCATCGGCTTAGTCTTCCGTTCGCCCAGCAGGTACGCTGCCTGCATGATGGTGTGAATCTGGGATGTGCCTTCGTAGATGACGGCGCTCTTCGTGTTGCGCAGATGGCGCTCCACGTTGTACTCATCTGAGTAGCCGTACGCGCCATGAATCTGGACGGCATCGTCGGCCGCTCGCCGGGCCGCGTCGGTGCAGTACCATTTGGCCATGCTGGTCTCGCGTGTGTTGCGGATGCCCTGATTCTTCAACCAGCCGGCCTTGCGCACCAGCAGCTCGCCAATGTCGATGCTCTGCTGCATATGGGCCAGCATTTGCTGCACCAGCTGATACTCGGCGATCGGCTTGCCGTACGTCTTCCGTTCCCTGGCATAACGCACCGACTCTTCCAGACAGGCTTTCATGATACCCACCGCGCCGGCTGCCACGCCGTAGCGGGCGTTGTCCAAGGCGCTCATAGCGATCTTGAACCCCTCGCCTTCCTCGCCCAACATGTGGCTGCGTGGCACGCGCACCTCGTCCATCGCAATCCAGCCGGTGTTGCTGGCGTGGACGCCCATCTTGCCTTCAATCGTGCCAGTCGTCAGACCGCCCCAGCCCCGCTCCAGAATAAAGGCAGTGATGCCCCGGGTGCCCTTGTCCGGATCCGTCTTGGCAAACACGAGAAAGCGGTCGGCCTCATCGGCCAACGTAATCCACATCTTCTCGCCTGAGAGCAAGTAATCATCGCCGTCTCTTCGCGCCCGGCTGCCCATGGCCGCCACATCGGATCCCGCGCCCGGCTCAGTCAGCCCGAAGCAGGCCAGGTTCTCGCCTGTGGCCAGCGGCGGCAGAAAGTCGCGCTTCTGCTCGTCCGTCCCCCACTGGAAGATAGGCAGCGCGTGCAGCCCGAGATGGACAGCAACTGTCTCGCGGACAGACGAGTCGCCGAATTCCAGCCCTTCCGAGACGATGCCCAGCGACAGGTAATCCATCCCCGCCCCGCCAAAGCGCACCGGCAAGCAGACGCCGAGAAAGCCCAGTTCGGCCATCTTGGGCACCAGTTCCCGTGGGTAGGTGTGGTTGCGATCGTGTTCCTTGATGATCGGCAGTACTTCCTTCCGCGTAAAGTCGTAGACTGTCTCCTGCACCATCCTGTGCATGTCGGTCATTGAAAAATCCATGCGTTCCTCTTGTTGTGTTGGGGAGCGCGGCCGTCTTCCAAGCGCCGCGTCCATTTGTTGGTCTAAGCCTCCGGCCGCCCCAGCAGCTCGCGCGCAATGACGATCCGCTGAATGTGGGACGACCCTTCGTAAATCTGCAATCCTTTGATGTCGCGGTAAAGCCGCTCAACAGGGTATTCGTTGCTGTAGCCACGCCCCCCGTGGAGCAGCACCGCCTGGTCGGCCGCCCGGGCTGCGATCTCCGTCGCGAACAGCTTCGCCGTCGACGTGTGACGTGTGGAGGGCTGGCCCTGGTCTTTCAACCACGCCGCACGGTACACCAGCAGTCGGGCCGCCTCGATATCGGCCGACATATCGGCAATAGCAGCCTGAATCATCTGGAAATCCCCAATGCGGCGTCCGAACTGATGGCGTGTACGGGCGAACTCAACAGACGCATCCAGGCACGCCTGGGCGATTCCCACCGCGCCAGCCGCCACGCCCAAGCGACCGTGGTCGAGAGCGCTCATGCCGACCTTGAACCCTTCCCCGATTTCGCCCAGCAACGCGCTGCGCGGCACGCGCATCTCGTTGAAAGTCACATGGGCATGGCTGGAGGAACGATGTCCCAGCTCTTTGCCCGGCATCCGCTCGCGTACGAAGCCCGGTGTGTCGGTCGGCACAATGAACGCGCAGATACCTCGATGACGCTTCTCCCGGTCAATGGAGGCGAAGACCAGCGCCACGTCGGCTATCTCGCCGTTGGTGATCCAGATCTTCTCGCCGTTGATGATGAACTCGTCTCCATCTTCGCGCGCTGTGCTTTCCATGCTGGCCACGTCCGAGCCGGCGTTTGGCTCGGTCAGACAGTAGCAGCCAATCAACTCGCCAGATGCGAGACGCGGCAGATACGTCTGTTTTTGTATCTCGTTCCCCCAGTCGGCAACGCACAGGGAGACCAGACTGCCGTGCACTGCCAGAAAACCCCGCACTGACGAATCGGCCCGTCCCAGTTCCTCCGAAATCAGCGTGTAGCTGACGTAGTCGAGGCCCGCGCCACCGTAGGCGGGGTCGATGGTGGCGCACAGGAAACCAAGCTCGCCCATGCGTTGCACCAGATGAATGGGGAACTCGCCCGATTCATCCGTCTCGCGGGCCAGCGGAGCCACCTCGCCCCGGGCAAACTGGCGGGCGACTGTCTGCGTCGAAAGCTGCTGGTCTGTCAGGCCAAAGTCCATGATGTGTCTCGTTACAGGTAGGAGCCACCAAAACCCAGGCAAACGCCGGGGTCAGCTGCGCTCCAGATAGGCGAACCCTTCCAGCTCGATCAGATTGTCTGTCTGGTAGAAGCCGGTCACTTCAAGCAGGGCCATCGTCGGGTAATAATCCCCAAAGTAGCGCCGGTGCACCCGGCCCAGTTCGCGTGACTTGCTCACATAGTCGTCCCGGTCCCGCACGAAGATGTTGAGCTTGACAATATCGGCCATGGTGCCGCCTGCAGTCTCTACAACCGCCTGCAAATTACGCAGCACCTGCTCGTACTGGGCGACTACGTCACCGGGCGCGACTATTTGACCGTTGCCATCGCTGGCATCCTGGCCCGCCAGAAAGAGCAGATCCCCGCCGCTGCACAATATTGCGTGATTGAAACCACGAGGCGGCGGAAGCTGAGTGGGGTTGATGAGCTGCTTGGGCATGATGGCTCCCTGTGATGTGGACGGCCGTTCTAGCGCCCCGTGAACTTCGGCTGGCGCTTCTCTTTGAATGCTTCGTAAAAGTGACGGTGATCGTCGCCCATCAACATCAGCGCCTGGGCCTGGGCTTCCGCTTCAATGGCTGAGGCGAGGTCCATGTTCCACTCGTTGTTGAGCATCCGCTTGGTCATGCCGATTGACGTAGTCGGCCCGGCGGCCAGACGCGCCGCCCACTCCTGGGCCGTCGGCAGCAGCGCGTCGGCCGTCATCACGCGATTGACCAACCCGATCCGCTCTGCTTCAACGGCCGTCACCTTGTCGCCAAACAGAAGGATCTCCGTCGCCCGACCCATGCCGACAAGACGGGGCAGCAGATAGGCCGCGCCCATATCAGCTCCGGTCAGGCCGACGCCCGTGAAGAGAAAGCGGAACGACGCTTCTTCGGCCGCCAGCCGCAGATCCGACGCCAGCGCCAGCACCGCCCCTGCTCCAGCCGCCATGCCATTCAGCGCGGCTATGATCGGCTTCTCCAACTGGCGCATGTTGAACACCGTCGCTCCGGTCATGCGGGTGAAGTCGAGGTGGCCCTTGACGTCCTGCTCGAACAACTCGCCAATGATCTCGTGGACGTCGCCGCCGGAGCAGAACGCGCGACCGGTCCCGGTCAGGATAATCACCTTGACCGCGTCGTCATACCGCAGCGCCTCCATCAGGTCGCGATACTGGGCATATATGTCGAACGTCAGCGCGTTGAGGACGTCCGGCCGGTTAAACGTAATCGTCGCTACACCATCAGCCACGTCATACAGAAAGTCGTACTCCATCGCGTTAGACTCCTCGCTCATGACATCACCCCGCCGCCGTCAATGGTGATCGCCTGCCCGGTGAGGCCCGCGGCCGCGTCCGACGCCAGGTAGAGCGCGAAAGCGGTGATCTCGGCGGGCTGGATGAGGCGGCCCTGCGCGGTGTGACCCGTCAGGGCGGCCAGCGCGTCCGATTCAGCCATGCCGGTGCGGCTGATGATATTGGCCAGCGTGCGCTCGGTCATGGGCGTATCCACATATCCCGGGCAAATGGCGTTGACGGTCACGCCTGGCGCCAGCTCGATGGCCAGCGCTCGCGTCAGCCCCAACACACCATGCTTGGCGGCGGTGTAGGCCGCCACATACTTGCCGCCCACGCGAGCCGCTGTAGACGCTATGTTGATAATCCGGCCCCAGCCTGCTTCGACCATACTACCCGCAAACGCTTTCGTTATGTAGTAAACGCCCGTCAGGTTGACGGCGATCATCTCATCCCACAGATCGTCCGGGTGTGTCAAGAACTTGTGGCTGGCAGCTGCTCCGGCATTGTTGATGAGTACATCAACGCCACCCATCTCTGAAGCGACACGCCGGCGGAGAGCCTGCACCTGCTCCGCCTGAGTCACGTCGCAAGCAACTGCCATAGGCACGGCCCCGCGGTCGCTGATCGCCTCAGCGACATCCGCCAGATCATCAACATGCCGGGCTGTAATGACCACAGTGGCCCCTTCCGTAGCGAAACCCAGCGCCAGATCACGCCCAATGCCCCGACTTGCACCCGTCACCAGCACCCGTCTTTCAGCCATCAGCGGCCACCATCCGATCCATGAAGTCGCTCATGCAGTCGGCCAGCAGGCGACGATAGTCGCTGAAGATGGCTCGTGCCTCGTGTCCCGGCCAATCCGACGGCAGCAGTTCCACCGGCAGGTTGGGGTCCTGAAGCGGGAAGCGCTGGAAGTTGTACGTCAGCCAGAAACGGCGCACAAAACAGTCCTCGACTGAGGGTGTCAACTCCCCCTGACGATACGCGTCGTAGTCGGGCTTGTGACGTTCGATGAACAGCTCATAGTCGGCCGCCAGTCCATCCAGGTCCCAGCAGCGCCGCACAATCTCCGCGCTCTCGCCGGTTTCGGCGGTGAACATGGTGACGTAGCTGTCGATTGCCAACTCGCCGAGAAGACCGTTCATCTCATCACGCCGGTCGTGGGGAGAAACCCAGGTGCCCGGCGCCAGCATGCCGAACCCGAACCAGCTCAGCTTCTTGCGCAGCTCATGCCGCTCGCGACGAAGCTCTTCCGGAATGGAGTAGACTGCCAGATGCCACAAGCCATTCCAGTCACGCAGCGCAGGTTCAAAGATGCGCTTCTCTCCCTGACGCAGGATCGCTTCACCCCGCTCGGTAATGACGTACTGCGATTGGCGGCCGTCCCTGACGGTGTCAAACCAGCCCTGTCCCTTCATGCGGGACAGCGTCGTCCGCGCTGCGCGTTCGTGGACACCCAGCAGAGCCAGCAGCGACAGGAGATCGTTAGTCCAGATTCGGCCGCCGCGTTCCAGAATGTAGTCGCCAAACAGGTTGAAGATGAAAAACTGGGTGCTCTGCGACGGCCGCGTCACCAGTTCCACATCATCAATCAATTGCTCCAGAGGCGCCTGGACCTGTATCGTTTCTTCCATATTCTGCCGCTCAAGGCTGTCCAAGAAACTATGCCCGAAACTGTGTTTGACAGCAATCTGTTTCTCGCTAGAATGTATCACACATCTCGAACGACCGTCAAACATATGTGTCACATCAGGGTGTGGATTGAACCGGGAGAGTGAAAAGCGACCATGAAGATATCCATAATTGGGGCCGGGCCGGGGGGCTTGTACACTGCAGCCCTGCTTAAGCAGGAGTGGCCGGAATACGACATCGTCGTCTACGAGCGCAACAAAGCTGACGACACATTCGGCTTTGGTGTGGTGTTCTCGGATGAAACGCTGGGCATTTTCAAAGAGTACGACCAACCTTCTTATGAAGCGATCCGGCGCAACTTTGCGTATTGGGATGATATCGAAATCCGGTTCAAGGAGCATGTCTTTCGCTGTGCCGGGAACGGCTTTGCGGGCTGCTCTCGCCAATCCTTGCTTCTCCTGTTAAAGGAGCGCTGCGAGGCGTTGGACATTCCAATCCATTACGAGTTTGAGTTTGAGCCGGAGATGCTTGTCGAGTCACCCTTTGCCGACAGCGACATGATCGTGGCGGCCGACGGCATCAACAGCAAAATTCGCGAAGCGTACAAGGACGAGTGCGGCACGGCCGTCGACATGCGCCACGACTACTTCTGCTGGCTGGGCTCCACGCGCGAACTCGACGCCTTCGCCTACTTCTTCCGCGAGACCGACCACGGTCCGGTCGTCGCCCACTGCTACCAGTATGAACCGGGCATGAGCACCTGGGTGATCGAGATGCCGCCCGCCACCTGGCGCGGGTTGGGCTTCGACCAGCTGAGCGACTGGGACGGCGAACATATCCCGGTTATTGAGGCGATCTTTGCTGAAGAGCTGGACGGCCATCCGCTCATCGACAACCGCTCGCTGTGGCGTCAGTTCCCGACAATCACCAATGAGAAGTGGGTCTTCCAAAGCGAGGCGGGCAGCCATGTGGTTCTGCTGGGCGACGCGAAGGCGACCGCCCACTACTCCATTGGCTCCGGTACCAAGCTGGCCATGGAAGACGCCATCTCGCTCCTCGAATCGCTGCGCCAGTCTGGCTCGCTCGAAGGCGCACTGGCTCTCTACGACACGGAGCGGCGCGACGAAGTGGGCAAAACGCAGCACACCGCCAATGTGTCGCTCCAATGGTTTGAGGCGCTGCCGCGCCACTGGGATCTCGATCCACCACAGTTTGCTTTCGGCGTCATGTCTCGCGCCAAGAGCATGACCTACGAAGAACTGCTGGTTCGCGACGCATCGTTTGTCGCGCCAGTGCATCAATGGTTTCTGGACGACGTGCGCGCCTCTGGCTTCGACGTGGAAGATGGCACTCCGCCCATGTTTACACCCTTCCGTCTGCGCGACATGGTAGCCCCCAATCGTGTCGTCGTCTCGCCGATGGCCCAATATTCAGCCGTCGACGGCCTGCCCAATGAGTGGCACTTCGTCCACCTGGGCAGCCGTGCTGTCGGTGGCGCGGGGCTGGTCTTCGTAGAGATGACCTGCCCATCGCCCGATGCCCGTATCACGCCGGGCTGTACCGGGTTGTGGAATGATGAGCAGTGCCATGAGTTCAAGCGCATCGCCGAGTTCGTCCACGCCCACAGCGAGGCCAAACTTTGCATGCAGCTCGGCCACGCCGGGCGCAAAGGGTCGACTCGCCTGATGTGGGAAGGTTCGGATCGGCCGCTGCCCAGCCCGGACGACAACTGGCCCATCTATCTCCGCCTCCCCTATTCCATACTATGAGGATGAGAGTCAGGTTCCCATCGAACTAGACCGCGCCGGAATGGATCGGATCATCGCCGACTTCATGCGCTCGACGCGCTACGCTGACGCAGCAGGTTACGACATGCTGGAGATCCACATGGCCCATGGCTATCTGCTGGCCAGCTTCATCTCCCCGCTGACCAACTTGCGCACCGATGAGTATGGCGGTGGGGTCGAGAATCGGATGCGCTTCCCGCTAGAGCTGTTCAGCGCCTGCCGCGAGGCATGGCCACAGGCAAAACCAATGTCGGTGCGTATTTCTGCCTCCGACTGGTATCCTGATGGTCTTTCGGAAGAAGAACTGACGACCGTCGCCTGCCTGCTGCGGGACGCCGGGGTCGACCTGATCAACGTCTCCAGCGGCCAGACCGTGGCGGACCAGGAGCCGATCTACGGCCGCATGTACCAGACTCCATTTGCCGACCATGTGCGCCACGAGGCGGGCATCGCCACCATGGCGGTCGGCGCCGTGACGACTCCAGACCAGGTGAACACGATTCTCCTGCAAGGTCGCGCGGACATGGTCGCGCTGGCCCGTCCGCATCTGACCAACCCTCATTTCACATTGCACGCGTCAGCCCACTATGCGTACGAAGACCAGTTCTGGCCCAATCCGTACCTTAGCGGCAAGCGCCAGGCGTTCCGCGAAGCCGAGAAAGCGCGCATCGAGTGGCTGGAGAATCGCCGCCAACTCAAGCCTGAATCCCATCAAGTGAGCGAATAGAGCCAATTAGTTTCAGCAGCCAACGACCGGAGGAACCGATGATTGCCGAGGATCTGCCCCTGTTTTACAATGCGATTGACATCCTGGAGCACAATCTGCTGAAGCGAGCGGACAAAGTGGCCCTGCTCAGCCCGGCCCGCACCATGACCTTCGGCGACGTCAGCAGCGAGGTGAACCAGGTCGCCAACGCGCTGCGCAAGCTCCACGTCCACGTTGGTGACACGGTAGGCATCCTCACCTACGACACGTCCGAATGGGTGACATCCTTCTTTGGGACACTTAAGGTCGGGGCCGTGGCGCTGGGCATCAACGTCATGCTGACATCCGACGAGTTCAACTACATGCTGCGCGACAGCCACGCTCGTGTCCTCATTGTCCATGCCGATTTCTATCCCAGAATCGCCGAGATTCGCGAAGGGCAGCCGTTTCTGGAGCACGTGATCCTCATTGACGGTGAAGCGCCGGACACGATCCCCTTTGGGGCGTGGTTGGCGGGCGAGGAAACAACGGCCGAACGCACGCCGACCCACCGCGAAGATTTCGCCACGCTCAACTACTCCAGCGGCACCACAGGCCAACCAAAAGGCATCTTCCACGCCCACAAGGACCTGCCGCTGACGGCGCAGCTGTGGGGCGTCAACGTCATCGGTCTGACCGAGAACGACCGTACGCTGGCGCTGGCCAAGCTATTCTTTACGTTTGGCACCGGCGGCAATCTGATCTTTCCCTGGTATGTGGGAGCCAGCGTCGTCCTCTACCCCGGTTCACCGCGCGTCATCAGGAACGTGCTTGACCTGATTGTGGAGCACAAGCCGACCGTCTTCTACAACGCTCCCACCGGCTACGCGATGGCCCTGGCCATCCCGGATCTGGTCGATCAGTACGACCTGTCCTCCCTGCGACAATGCGTCTCCGCCGGTGAAGCGCTGCCTGCGCCCATATGGCATCAGTGGAAAGAGCGCACCGGTTTAGAGATTATCGACGGCATCGGCGCGACCGAGATCTACCACATCTTCATCTCCAATCGTCCCGGCGACATCCGCCCTGGCAGCAGCGGCAAACCGGTTAAGGGGTACGATGTCAAGATCGTCGACGAATCATCGCAGGAAGCCCGCGTCGGCGAGGTGGGCAATCTCTGGGTGCGGGGCGAGACAACCGCGTCCTTCTACCTGCACCAGTATGAGCGCAGCCGCCGTACATTCATTGGTGAATGGTTCGTCACCGGCGACAAGTATTACATGGATGAGGATGGCTACTACTACCATGCGGGCCGGTCCGACGACATGATCAAGGCGGGCGGCATCTGGGTCTCCCCGATGGAGGTGGAAAGCACGCTCATTGGCCACCCCGCCATCGCAGAATGTGCGGTCGTCGCTTCCGCCGATGAGTCGGCTCTCTTCAAACCAAAAGCGTTCGTTGTGCTGCGTGACGGCTACGACCCTTCAACCGAGCTGGAGGCCGAACTGATCCAGTACTGCCGCGAACGCATGGCCGAGTACAAACGACCGCGCTGGGTCGTGTTCGTCAACGACCTGCCGAAGACGGCCACGGGCAAGATCCAGCGCTTTAAGCTGCGCGACTAACCTAACTGTCGGCCACGCCGCGCCAGGGGAGCTTGATGGAGTTTAGTCTCACCGACAAATATCTGAAGGAAGAAGGAACCATTATTCTGACCGGCGTGCAGGCGTTGGTCCGCATTCCGCTGGACCAGCACCGCGCCGACAGCCGCGCCGGACTGAAGACGGCCGCCTTCATCTCTGGCTACCGCGGTTCACCAGTGGGCGGGCTCGACTTTCTGCTGGAAGCCAACAAGCCCATCCTGGACCAGCATGACGTCGTCTTCATGCCCGGCATCAACGAAGACCTCGGCGCGACGGCCGTCTGGGGCAGCCAGATGGCCAACCTGATGCCCAAACCAAAGTACGATGGCGTGCTGGGCATGTGGTATGGAAAGGCGCCCGGCGTCGATCGCTCTGGCGATGTATTCAAGCACGCCAACTTCTTCGGCGTCGGTCGCTATGGCGGCGTCCTCGCGGTGGCAGGCGATGACCCTGTGGCCAAGTCGTCGACGCTGCCCGCCGGCTCAGAGATCGCTCTGTACGACGCCAACATGCCCATCCTGTACCCCGGCAGTGTCGAGGAAGTGATCCGCTTTGGAAGATACGGGTTCGAACTGTCGCGCTACAGCGGGCTGTGGACCGGCTTCAAGATCGTCACCAACATCGCCGATGCGTTTACCACCGCTCAGGTCGCGCCGGTTGAGAACATCGTGCGGCCCGCCTTCGACTGGAACGGCCGTCCCTGGCAGCCGATGCAAAATGCAGCCCTGGTCGCCCCTCACTCTGTAGCGCTGGAGCAAGAGATCCACGAAGGGCGCTTGCTGGCGGCCGCGCGCTTTGGCGCGGCCAACCAGCTCAATCAGATCACGGTCCGTTCTGGTGACGATCGCATCGGTATCATCGCTCCAGGCAAGACCTACGTCGACGTGCGCGAAGCACTCTACCACGTGGGCCTGGATGAGCGTGCTTTGCAAGCCAACGGTATCCGCCTGCTGAAGATCGGCCTGGTCTCGCCTATTGATCCGGAGACCATCCGCGACTTTGCCCGGGGTCTGGAGCAGATCATTGTCATCGAGGAGAAGCGGGCGTTCATTGAGCTGTTTGTACGCGACGCACTCTATTCGCTGGTCAACCGGCCACAGGTGCTGGGCAAGCAGGACGAAACGGGAAGAACCCTCGTGCCAGCCTACGGAGAGCTGAACGCGGATGTTCTGGCTGGACTGCTTCATCGACTTCTCGCGCCTCAAGTGAAGGAGCTGAAACCACCTTACAGCCCGCCCACAGTCGCTCTGGACCTGCTGAATGTCCCGCTGGCCGCCAGGCGCACGCCCTACTACTGTTCCGGTTGCCCGCACAATCGCTCCACCAATGTGCCTGACGGCTCGCTGGCCGGCGGCGGCATCGGCTGCCACGGTATGGTCCTGACGATGGACCGCAATACATGGGGGATCACCCACATGGGCGGCGAAGGGGCGCAGTGGGTTGGCGCATCGTTCTTCAGCGACACGGAGCATCTGTTCCAGAACCTCGGCGATGGCACGCTGTTCCATTCCGGCTATCTGGCCATCCGCCAGGCCACAGCCGCCAAGACCACAATCACTTACAAAATCTTGTACAACACGGCCGTGGCCATGACTGGCGGGCAGGCCGTCGATGGCGGGATGCCCGTTCCGGAACTAACCCAGGCGCTCAAGGCAGAAGGGGTGGGTCACATCATCGTCTGCGCCGACGACACAAGCAAATATGCGGGTGATGTGTCCTGGCCACCCGGCGTCGATGTCTGGCCTCGCGAGCGTCTGGACGAGGCGCAGGAGGTGCTGCGCGACACGCCCGGCGTCACCATCCTTATCTACGACCAGGCCTGCGCGGCCGACTTGCGCCGCAAGCGCCGTCGTGGTCAGGCGCCCGACCCGCCCATGCGCGTCGTAATCAACGAAGCTGTCTGCGAAGGTTGCGGCGACTGCGGGGTAAAGTCCAACTGCCTGAGCGTCTTCCCGGTCGACACCGAATTCGGTCGCAAGACCCAGATCCACCAGTCGTCGTGCAACAAGGATTACACCTGTCTGGAGGGCGACTGCCCCGCCTTCATCACTGTCATGCCCGGCAGCAGCCAGGACAAAGCGGCCGCACCGCAGAAGATGCTTCCCGCGCTGCCCGACATGGCCAACCTGCCAGAGCCGCCGGCGCTGCCCGACGAAGCCAACATCTACATGACCGGTATCGGCGGCACGGGTGTGGTCACGATCAACCAGGTTCTGGCAACGGCGGCCATGATTGCGGGCAAGCCTGCCTACAGTCTGGACCAGACCGGTCTCAGCCAAAAGGGCGGCCCGGTCGTCAGCCACCTGCGAATTCTCAGCGACGACCGCACCGTTGCCACGATGATCGGGCAGGGCCAGGCAGATGCCTATCTGGTGTTCGACATTCTGACCGCCACAACAGACGAGAATCTGAGCCACGCCGATCCGGAGCGCACGGTGGCCATTGTCTCCAGCAGCGAACTGCCAACCGGCCAGATGGTTTCCAACAAGGACATCGCCTTTCCCAGAGCCGACATGCTGCTCGGCCGTCTGGACCGTGCCACGCGCTCGGCCGACAACATCTACTTTGACGCCATCGCCACCGCCGAAGCGCTGTTCGGCTCACACATGATGGGGAACATGCTCGTTGTGGGAGCGGCTTACCAGAAGGGCTTACTGCCCTTCAATGCCGCCGCCATCGAAGAAGCGATCAGCCACAACGGCGTGGCCGTCAAGAAGAACGTCCAGGCGTTTCGGTTCGGCCGCCTGCTGGTGGCCCAACCGGAGCGTGCGCTGGCGCTGTCGGCCCCAACCGAAGCGCTATCCACGGCTTTGGTGGCTCCCCTCTCACCGGAAGCCCAACGTCTTGTTGACCAGGTCGGCGCAGAAGGCGAGCTGCGCCGGCTTCTGGAGATTCGCGTGCCACAGCTCATCGCCTATCAGGACGAAGCGTATGCCGCACGCTACGCAGAGTTCGTTGGCCAGACGCTTCAAACGGAGTTGTCATTGGGCACGACCACGACGCCTCTCAGCGAAGCTGTGGCGCGTTACCTGTTCAAGCTCATGGCCTACAAAGATGAGTATGAAGTGGCTCGCCTCAGCCTTGACCCGGCGTTCAAAGCTTCGCTCAAAGATCAGTTCGGGCCAGATGCCAGCTTCACCTACCAGCTGCACCCGCCATTCCTGCGGGCGCTCGGCATGGAGAAGAAGATAGGACTGGGCGAATGGTTCGACTCATTCTATAAGCTCCTCTACAGCATGCGTCGCTTGCGCTTCACACCATTCGACATCTTTGGCATGGCCCACGTCCGCAAAGTGGAGCGTGCCCTGATCGACGAGTACCAGGCCATGATCGAGGAAGAACTGGCTGGACTCAGCCCCACCACCCACAAACGGGCCGTACGGCTGGCTGAACTACCGGATATGGTTCGCGGCTATGAGCATATCAAAATGGCCAACGTAGCGCAGTATCGCGCTGCCATCGACGAAATCAGGGCCGGGTCCGCTCAGATTGGAGTAACGTTTATTGATTAGCGCCAGCCGTGCTGGCCAGATAAGCAGGGAGCCAATCATCTCAATGATAACGGTAATCAGTAAGTTTCAGTTGAACAATGGTTTGACGCCGGAAGAGACAATCGAAGACGTTCAGAAGACCATTCCTGTCTACAAAGGACAGGAAGGCTTCGTTCGCAAATATGTCTGTCTCAATTTTGACGAAGGTTGGGACCAGGGGATCTACCTGTGGAACGACCGTGAGAAGGCGGAGTAGTTCTACAGCCGCGTCCGTCACATGATTAAGGAGCAAACCGGGTCTGAGCCGGACATAACGTTCATGGACACGTATGTGATCGTGGACCAGGAACAAGGGACAACGCAGGTCTTTGACGTGACGGGCCAACTGCTCAGCAGCTGAATGCGTGCGGCCCGGGTTCCGGGTTCCGGAGGAGTCAAGCTTCCAGGCTCACGTCACGCACCGGGCCTGTCAATGCCTTGCGCCCGGTAGCGGGCCTGCAGGGCCTGGTAGTCGCCGGACGCTCGCTCAATCCAACCCAGCGCCGAGCCGCTCAGTTCTTTCTTAACGCTCGCTGGCACACCCGCCACCAGGGTGCGGTCCGGCACTTTCATACCCTCGGTCAGAACGCTGCCTGCTGCAACCATCACGGCTTCGCCCACTTCCACGTATTGCAGCACCGTGGCGTTCATGCCGACGACCGTGCGGCGGCCGATGCTGCACCCTTCCAGAACGGCATTGTGGCCCACGGTGACCTCACCCGCCAGAATTGTCGGCGAGTCGGCATACACATGGATCGTCACGTTGTCCTGAATACTGCAACCCGCACCAATCCGAATCGGCCCGAAGTCGCCGCGGATGACGGCGCCGAACCAGATAGAACTATTGTCGCCCACAACCACATCACCGATGAGAACGGCCGTCGGTGCAATGAAGACGTTTTCACCAATGACCGGTCGTTTGCCCTCAAATTCAATCAGCATGGCTCACTCCATCGAAGAACAGGGAGATGACGAAATCGGCCGTCCGCTCGTCGCTGGCCAACGCAGTGACAGCATACGGCCGCAGCACAACTTCGACAATAGCCACATGCTCCCACGCCAGCAAGCGAGCATCTTCGGACACGATCTCCCCGGCAGCCACACCGTCACCCAGGATGCGCTCCACCTGCTCTGGCAGCGCCGCCTGGTAGGCACGAATCAGGCTTTCGCGCTGCGGGTCTCGCAGCACGTTGATATCCCGGCGCACCAGGCGCATCAATTCCTGCTTACGGGCAGGCTGCTCCAGAAAGGTAAGGGTAAACTGACGCAGCCGTTCCCGGCAGGGCAGGCCGCTAGTCGCCGCCACAACCTCAGCCATCGTTTCGCCAATCTCCTCCAGAAAGCCGTGCATCATCGATAGGTAGAGCGCTTCCTTGCTGGCGAAGTGATGGTAGAGTGCACCCTTGGTTACTTCGGCCGCCTGGGCGATGTCGGCCATCGTCACATCCGCATAGTTTCGCGCTGTGAACAGCTCTTCTGCCGCCATCATAATGTTGCTGATCGTGGTCAGCGAGCGGGCGTACATGATTCCTCCAGCCCAAGTCGGGTCACTGCGCCAGCCCCAACACGCGCTGTGCGTTGGAGAGCAGAATCTTCTCCTGCACCGACTCCTTCAATCCCAGCGTCTCGAAGTCGCGGAGCCATCGGTCGGGCTGCAGCACTGGATAATCGGACCCAAACATCACCTTATCCTGCAGCAGAGAGCCAATGTACTTGACCAGCATCGGCCGGAAATACTTGGGCGACCAGCCCGACAAGTCGACGAAAACATTGCCCTTGTGGAGCGCCACCGAAAGCTGCTCCTCCTGCCAGGGCACGGCAGGGTGGGCCATGATGATGGTTAGATTGGGGAAGTCGGCCGCCACATCGTCGATATGAGGAATCGGCTGCGAGTATTTCAACTTCTGTCCCCCGCCCCCCGGCTCGCCCGCGCCCACCCCGGTCTGGCCAGAGTGAAACAGGACGGGGATGCCCAACCCGGCGGCCGTTTCCCAGAGCGGATAGAAACGCGGATCGCTGGGGAAGAACGCCTGCGTGGTCGGGTGCATCTTCAAACCGCGCAGCCCCAACTCATTGACTGCCCGCTCCAGCTCCAGGATAGCCGACCTACCCTTCCACGGATCGACCGAAGCGAAGCCCATGAACTGCTCCGGGTAATCGGCCACTACGCTGGCTACATAGTCGTTGCCAATATAGGGCACACCGCTGGCAGACTCGGCGTCAATGGAAAAGATGACAGCGAAGATATCCAGTTCCTTGTACTTCGCGTGCATTTCGGCCGGCGTCTGGGGCAAATTATTGGCGCCGAAATAGCCGGCCATGTCCTCCTTCTCTTTGGCTGCCAGGTGACCCGGCGGATCAGGCACATGCACATGAACATCAATGGCTCGCATAGACGTACTCCTCTCTCTTGAATCTTGACAACAACGACCAGCAGTGATACCATGCAAAAAATACCTACCGGTCGGTATGCAACTATTGTAGCGTTGAATTGCCGCTTGGCAAGCACTGACCCCGGAGAGCATGATGAGCTTCAGTTATCCGCTCCAGATCATCGCCGAAGATGATCCGTATCCCACCTACAAATGGCTGCGCGATCATGAGCCGGCCCACTACTCGGAGACGGCCGATATCTGGGTGATCTCCCGCTTCGACGATGTATCCGACGCCTTCAAGGATTGGAAGACATGGTCGTCCGGGCGGCGAGGTAATCTAATCAATGACCCGCCGGAGCGCGTCGGCAAGACGCTCGGCACCACCGACCCACCCCGCCACACCTTTGCCCGCAGCATTGTCAATAAAGCATTCACGCCGCGCACTGTCGCCAAATTGAAGCCCAAGATCAGCGAGCTGGCCGCATTGCTCAGCATGCAGGCGCGGGATGCGGGCCAAATTGACTTTGCCGCCGACATCTCCGCCCCCTTCAACGCCGCCATTCTGGGGGCCATGTTCGGCGTGCCCGACTCCGACTTTATGCACATTCGCGGTTGGCTGGACGATTTCTTCCTGCGCGAGGAGCCATCGCCAGGTGAAGAGCCGAAACACAAGATAGCCATGCGCCATCTGACCGAGTATGTCAATGAGCTGGCAGAGGCCCGCGTGGCCCATCCGCAAGACGACCTGCTGACGGCCATGCTGGAAGCGGAGGACGACGGTCAGCGACTCGACCAGCACACCGTCGTCGTTACCACGATGACCTTCCTGACAGCCGGCTTTGAGTCCACCAACAATCTGTTCACCAATCTGGCCTATGCCACCGCCCTTCATCCCACCCTCTACGAGGAAGTCAAAGCCAACCCGGGCCTGATTCCCCCGTTCGTGGAAGAAGGGATCCGCTGGGATGCGCCTGCCCAGGGTTTTGTGCGAAGCCCTATGCACGATGTCGAGCTGCACGGAAGCACCATTCCGGAGGGTGCCCAGGTGCTTCTCCACATCGGCTCGGCTAACCGGGACGAACGCGCCTTTGATCATCCCGACACATTTGACATCCATCGCGAAAAGATGCGTCACCTCGGTTTCGGCCAGGGCATCCACTTCTGTGTCGGCACGCCGCTGGGTCGCGAGATGACCTACACACTGTTCGACCAGATATTCGCCGCCAGCGACGTCTGGGACGTCGATATGACCGGAGCCGAGCGCGTGCATACGCCCAACTTCCGAGGCTTTTCCCGGCTGCCGCTGCAAGTCCGTTAGCCCGCAAGCCAATTGAGCGCCATGTCAACGTCCCAGTTCGTAACCGCCAACAATATCCTGCTCCACTACCGGGTAGATGGCTCACCGGGCAAGCCGCATCTACTGCTGTCCAACTCACTTGGCTCTGACCTGCGGATGTGGGATGAAGTCGTCGACCATCTCGCACCGCAGTTCCAGACCATCCGCTACGATATGCGCGGTCATGGCCTGTCTGATGCGCCGGCTGGCCCCTACAGCATGGACGACCTGCGCAATGACCTGCGCGGTCTGCTCGAATATCTGCGCGTCGAATCGGCCATCATCGGTGGCATTTCGGTGGGCGGTATGGTATCGCTGGCCTTCGCCGCTGCCTATCCAGAACGCACTACACACCTCATCCTGGCTGACACAGGTGCCCAAATCGGCACACCGGCCTACTGGAATGAAAGAATCGCCACGCTGCAGGAAGGGGGTTACGGCCCACTGAGCGACACGATTCTCGGGCGCTGGTTCGCGCCCGGCTATGCTGCCGCCAACCCGTCTGACTTCCGCGGCTACAGCCACATGCTGCAGCGCACACCGCTCGACGGCTACATCGCCACCTGCGCTGCTGTTCGTGACACCGACCTCACCGCTGCGGCAGCGGGCGTGCAGGCGCCTGCGCTCGTGCTTTGTGGGGAGGATGATGGGGCCACACCTCCGGCGCTCGGACAACAACTGGCGAACACGCTTCCAAACGGCCGCCTGGTGCTAATCCCGGGCGCCGGCCATCTGCCCCCAATCGAGCAGCCATCGCTGGTAGCCGCAGCCATTGGCCAGTTTCTGGGAGTCTCCGCATGAGCACAGATCTGCACGACAAAGGGATGGACACTCGCCGCAGCGTACTCGGCGATGAGCATGTGGACCGCGCCGAAGCGAACAAGACAGGTTTCGACACCGACTTCCAACGCTTCATCACCGAAACCGCCTGGGGTCAGGTCTGGTCACGTCCCGGGCTGGACGTTCACACCCGCCACTTGCTGACCATTGCCATCCTCGCAGCACTGGGTCGGGAGGCAGAGCTGGCCATTCACATCAGGGCGACAGCCAACACCGGCGTCACCGAGGAAGAGGTGGCCGAGCTGCTAATGCAAGTCGCCATCTACGCGGGCATTCCGGCCGCCAATTCGGCTATGGCCATCGCCAAAGAGATATATCAAGGCCGTGCATAAAGGGGTAAGCCATGACAAGCCGCACAGTGCCGTACAACACAATTGATTGGGCCATTCAACCGCCCCACCTGCACCCGCCGTACAAGTCAACTATCACGCGGTCACCGACGCGGAATCTGATCCCGCTGGCGCAGTCGCTGTCAGAGTTGACCGGGCCGGCCTATGGAGCCACTGATCTCCAGCCGCTGGATAACGACCTGACAAGGAACTCGGTCCAGACGGCCGAACCGTTGGGCGAGCGGATTATTGTCACCGGTAGGTTGCTGGACGACACGGGGCGACCGATTCCGAACGCGCTCATTGAAGTCTGGCAGGCCAACGCCGCTGGTCGCTACATGCACAAGGTTGACCAACACGACGCGCCGCTGGACCCGAACTTCCACGGCGCGGGCCGCACACTGACTGATGTCAACGGCATCTACCAGTTTACGACCATCCGACCCGGCGCGTATCCGTGGCGGAATCATTACAACGCGTGGCGGCCGTCCCACATTCATTTCTCTATTTTCGGCACAAACTTTCTCCAGCGGCTGGTCAGCCAAATGTACTTCCCCGGCGACCCGCTCCTGCCGCTCGATCCGATCTACAATGGCATTCCGGACGAAGAAGCGCGGCAGCTCCTCATTGCACGCTATGAGCACGAAGTGACCGAGCCCGAGTGGGCCCTCGGCTACCGATTCGATATTGTCGTCTGCGGCCCGAAGCAGACGCCGTTCGAGCAGCCGCACCCAGGCGAGCAAGTAACAGGCACAGCATGAAACAAACTGCCAGCCAAACCGTCGGCCCCTACTTCCGGATCGGTCTCATTTATGGTGAGGGACAGAACACTCTCGTTCAGGACAAGACTCAGGGCGAGCGGATCCAGATTAGCGGAACTGTCTACGATGGCGACGGCATGCCCATTCCGGACGCCATGGTGGAGATCTGGCAAGCAGATGCCAACGGTATCTACAATCACCCCAGCGATCCACTACACGATAGGGCTGATCCGCACTTTCGCGGCTTCGGTCGCGCAGAGAACCGGGAGGGCGGCCGTTACACGCTTCACACAGTCAAGCCCGGAGGCCGAGACGGCGCAGCCCCGTACATCAACATCCACCTCTTCGCCCGCGGCCTTCTGATCCAGGCCATGACCCGCCTCTACTTCGCCGACGACCCGGCCAATGCAACAGACCCGGTCTTGTTATCGGTGCCGGGCGAACGACGCCCGACGTTGCTTGCAGAACGAAACGAAGACGATCGCGTTCCCCATTACATATTTGACATCCACATGCAGGGCGACGATGAGACAGTCTTCTTCGCTCCCTAGGAAACCCGCCCAACGATGAGCTTCTCGCCGCTCGACTCACGCCTGTTTGGTCCGTTGTTCTCCCACCCTACAGTCGCCGCCTTCTACAGTGACGAGGCGTATGTGCAGCGCTTGCTGGAAGTTGAAGCGGCGTTGGCCCGGGCTGAAGCAGAAACGGGTGTCATTCCGAACACAGCGGCCATCGTCATCACAGACGCCGCCGCATCGCTCACAATAGACTGGAATGCGCTGACAGCGGCCACTGAGAAGGCGGGCGTGCCGGTCGGCGGAGTTGTCGGCCAGCTGCGCCACGCGGCGGGCCAAAGTGGCTCGTATGTTCACTGGGGGGCGACCACCCAGGACATCATGGATACGGCCGCCACCTTGCAAGCCAGGGCAGCGCTCCTTGTGGTGGAATCTGAGCTCGACGTGCTGATCAGATCGCTCGCGGCGCTCGCCGTCGATCATCGCCGCACGGTCCTGGCAGGCCGCACCCATTCCCAGCAGGCGCTGCCGGTGACGCTCGGCTTGAAGGCGGCCGTTTGGCTCGCGCCCCTGCTCCGCCACAAACAACGGTTGGAGCAGATACGGCCGCGGCTGCTAACCGTCCAGCTGGGCGGCGCAGCCGGTACGCTGGCCGCGCTCGGTGATGCAGGTCCCGCCGTGGTCGCCGCGTTCGCCCACCAACTTGGTCTCGGCGAACCGCTGCTGCCCTGGCACACCCAACGCGACACCATCGCAGAACTGGCAGGCTGGTTGTCCCTTGTCACCGGCAGCCTGGGCAAGGTAGCGCAGGACATCATCCTGTCGGCCCAGACGGAAGTCGGCGAACTACACGAAACTGGCGACCGCGAGCGGGGCGGCTCCAGCACTATGCCGCAGAAGCATAATCCGATCATCAGCGAGACGATCATCGCCGCCGCGCGAGCCAACGCCTCGCTCCTCAGCGCAGTCCATCAGGCACAGATTCAGGAAAACGAACGAGGCACACACGGCTGGCAGTTGGAGTGGCTCACGCTCCCTCAGATGTTCGGCCTGACATCCGGAGCGCTCTACCGTGCCAACGGCATAGTCTCCAACCTGGTCGTCTTCCCGGCTGTCATGGCCGCCAACCTGGCCGCTTCCCAGGGCCTATTGCTGGCCGAAGCGGCTGTCTTCGCCCTGACACCCCATCTCGGTCGCCCGGAAGCGACCCGAGTGGTCAGTGCGGCATGCCGGACGGCCGTCGACAGCGGCGACCACCTCATCGACATCCTCGCCCAGAGCGAACAGGCAGACGTTGATTGGCACGCTTTGCGCCAGGACGCTGACTATCTGGGTTCGACCGACCTCTTCATCGACCGGGTTCTGGCAGCGGTTACCGACCTGCACAGCAGCTGAAGAACACCAACTCCTTGTCCTGCATTCGCTTCTGAGAACTCATTGTCCAGCATTGTGCAGGTCGGGTGACTGTGCTACCTTTCCTGTCGTGGGCGTCGCCATTCGCATCCGACCGGACGGTGTGCGGGGACAACCGGCAAGCGGGCCGGGAGCCAATGTTGAAGCGGCGCCCTGCGGCTGGGCTGCATGCCGCACCCGGTCCATAAAGGCCGGCCAGGACCATGATCGATCTTGATAGCATCCCCGTCCACCAACCCGGTCGCCCGGGTCGTGGGCTTTACGAACCGCCACGCCGGAACCTGCTGCACGCGCCGCTTGTCGGCCGCCTGCTTGGCTGGCGATGGGGGCGGCTGGTCGTGCAAATCCCGCTGCTTCTGATAGCCGCGCTCCTCGTATACGACGGCCTCACCGGCCCGGAGCTGGCGTCACAGAATCTGGCCACAACATCAGTCTGGGTCCACTATCGCGGCCTGGTCATTCTGGCCCTGGTGCTGGTGGGCAATCTGTTCTGCATGGGCTGTCCCTTCACCTTGCCACGCACACTGGCTACACGAATTAGCGGCGGTGGCCGTCGCTGGCCTCGCGTCTTGCGGAACAAGTGGCTGGCCATTGGCGCGTTCGTCCTCTTCTTCTTTCTCTATGAATGGCTGGACCTCTGGGCCAGCCCGTGGCTTACGGCCTGGCTCATCATTGGTTATTTCGGGGCATCGTTTCTGCTGGAAGCCCTGTTTGCCGAGTCACCTTTTTGCAAATACGTTTGCCCGCTGGGCACGTTCAACTTCGCCGCTTCGACCGTGTCTCCCACCCAGATTACGGTCACCAGCCAGGACGTATGCCGGACCTGCGTCGGCAAAGAGTGCGTCAACGGCAGCGAGACGGTGCTCGGCTGTGGCACCGAGCTTTTCCCCCCCACTATTGCCAGCAATCTGGACTGTGTCCTTTGCCTCGACTGTGCCCGTGCCTGCCCGCACGATAATGTCGCGCTGACGACTCGCACGCCGGGTCGGGAGCTGGTTCGCGAAGCGTGGCCGCGCCGCTGGGACGTTTCCTTCATGGTGCTGGTCTTTGCCGCCGCTGCCCTGAGCAACGCATTCGGGATGGTGCCGCCGTTCTACGACCTGCAGCTTCAGCTTGCCACCTGGCTCAACACGACCAATGAAGCGCTGCTGCTGGGAATCACGTTTGCCATTTCGACGCTGCTGCTGCCGGCCGCCGCCGGCCTGGCAGCCGCATGGAGCAGTCGCGCCTTGGGCGGAATCGACGAGCCGCTTCGCCTGTCGTTCAGCCGGTTTGCCCCGGCTGTCGTTCCGCTGGCGGTCGCCATCTGGCTGGCCCATTACGGCTTTCACTTTGCCACCGGCGCCCTGGCCATCATTCCCGTGACCCAAACCTTCCTCATCGACCACCAAATCCTGCTGTTTGGCAGCGAACCCGCCTGGCAGCTTGGGCCTATCCTGCCCGGCCGCTGGCTTCTACCCTTGCAGATTATCATTGTCGCCGCAGGTTTCGGACTATCGCTCTACGTCGCCAATCAGATCGGCCGTCGCGACCTGGGCGAGAACCGGCGCGCAGCCACTCTGGCCCTGCTGCCCTGGCTGGCGCTTCTGGCGGCATTGGCTCTGGCCGCCATGGCCACTTTCAACTTGCCCATGGAGATGCGCGGGAGCATCTTCTTTGGCGGCTAGGACAATGCGCATGGCCCAAAGACAACGCCCTATCCTCTTCCTGCTGGCGCTCGCCCTGCTGGCCGCCCTGCCCCAGACCGTTACACAGGCCCACGGCATCGGCACTCCCCAACAGATCAACGTCAGTTCTGGGCCGTATCTCATCTCCATCTGGACGGACCCGGATCCGCTTCGCGTGGATGAGGCCCATGTCGTGGTGGCGGTCATGGAACCGGAAACCAGACGGCCGCTCATCGAAGATGTCGCCGTCACCGTTTCGCTGACCAGTAGGGCCGATGCCTCGCAAGTAGTCACGGGCCAGGCCGACTACTCCATCTCGACCAATCGCCTGCTACACGCAGTCGAATTCAACGATCTACTGCGTCCGGGAATGTGGGATGGGACCGTCACTGTCGCCGGTCCGTACGGTCCGGGTGAACCCGTTGCTTTCCAGTTTGACGTTCAAGCGGGACGAAGCGTCAACTGGCTCCTCATTGGGGGCATAGGCGTCGCTGTCATGCTTGGCGCATGGCTGTTCGTATCATTGCGACGCTCTCCTGAGACGGCCGGAACCAGCTCAACGACGCCCGCCGCACGATAGCCAAGCGCGACGGCCGCTGGCCGGCCGAATGACTGCCACGATCACCCTGACCACTGTTTCCCTGTCAAATTCGGCGCAAAAATCGCTATTGTGATCGACATGCATTAGGGGTGAGTCGGGTGATGCAATATTGGGTAGGCACCATAGACGGGACCGTCAACTCGCTTTTCAGGCGATCACCCATATATGGGGGTGCGGCATTCGTGCCCCCCGAATTTGTAGCTTGGAAGTCCCACGACAAGAACTGCGAGGTATTCCAACACTTTTCTTTAACATACGGCCTTTCTAAAAATGCTGCAGGTTTTAAACGTTTTTGGGCCACATTTCATTGCCGGTAACAGGCCGGTTTGATAGAATGCCTATACATTCTTGAGCGGGCCAGCACTTCACATTAGCCAGTAAGTGCTGGCCCGCTCAACGGATGAGGGTAGGGCTCCAGGCCGTCTGACAGGTGGGTAAATCCCCTTCTTGTAGCGTAATCTTGCGGGTAGCACCGTTCTATCAACGCGCCTGGTTGACACCTCCCATCAGAGAACGGGAAGTATCTTAAGGGAAGAACAATGTCGCCAGAAACCGCCTGGAAAGCAGCTCTTGGAGAGCTGGAAATGCAGATGACGCGCGCCACGTTCACGACGTGGCTGCAGGGCACGAAGGCGCTTGCTTTCGAGAACGGTGAATTCGTCATCGGTGTCCGCAATGATTTCGCCAAGGATTGGCTTGAGAACCGCCTGCACGATCTGATCACTCGCACGCTATCCGGCGTTGTCGATGAGCTGGTGGCTGTCCGGTTTGTCGTTTGGTCAGACGATCTCATCGCGCCCCGTGTCGCCATCGTCCAGCAGAACGGGCACGCCGAGCTGAAGGCCGCTGACAAACCGGCGTCGTTCGACAGCGAAGCGCCGCTCAACAAGCGCTACACCTTTGCCAACTTCGTTGTTGGCCCCAACAATCGCCTGGCCCACGCGGCCGCCCTGTCCGTGGCCGAGAATCCGGGCGAGACCTACAACCCGCTCTTCATCTACGGCGGTGTCGGGCTGGGCAAGACCCATCTGCTGCACGCCATCGGCCATCGCTGTTACCAAGAAGGGTACTCAGTACTCTATATTTCGGCCGAGACTTTCACCAACGACCTCGTCGCCGCCATACGATCCAAGCAGACGCCCGAGTTTCGGGAGCGGTATCGACGGGTCGATGTATTGCTCATCGATGACATCCAGTTCATGGCGGGTAAGGAAGCGACGCAGGACGAATTCTTCCACACGTTCAATGAGCTTCACAGCTACGGCAAACAGGTCATCATTAGCAGTGACCGCCCCCCCAAAGCGCTCAGCACCCTTGAGGAGCGGCTGCTCTCCCGCTTTGAATGGGGGCTGACGGCTGATGTCCAGCCACCCGACGAGGAGACGCGTCAGGCGATCCTGTTGGCGAAGGCCGAAGAGTTGAACGTTGAGGTACCGGAGTTCGCTATCGCCTACATCGCCCACGCGGTCCGCCAGAACATTCGCGAACTCGAAGGAGCGCTCAATAAGGTCGTCGCCTACTCTGACCTGACCGGCGAGCCAATCGACCAGCGTCTGATCAACATGGCCCTGGCCGACACACTACGCCGGCCCGAACGGCTCGGCGTTGATCAGGTGATCAGCACGGTCTGTCGCTACTACAACGTCAGCTCCGACGACATCACCAGCAGCAGTCGCAAGAGCGTCATTTCCCAGCCGCGCCAGATCGCGATGTTCCTGTCGCGCACAGAGACCGACGCATCGCTGCCGCAGATTGGCGCCCAACTGGGAAACCGGGATCATTCAACGATTCTCCACGGCTACGACAAGATTTCAGGCCTTGTGGAGACGGACCCCCAGATTCGCCGCGACGTTCTGGAGATTAAGGCAATGCTTTACGATGGCGCGGAGATCATCACTCGCTAGCCCAATCTTGCCCATCCAGACAAGAAAAAGAAGGCGGCTGAATCGTGAGCCGCCTTTTCTGATCGATATACTGGAGGGAGAGCCTCCCTGCCCGGCAATCCTTTAGTGCCGAAAGTGTCGTGCCTCGGTGAAGACCAGGGCCATTCCTAACCGGTCGGCGGCGGCAATCACCTCATCGTCGCGCACTGACCCACCCGGCTCCACGACGGCCGTTACCCCGGACACCGCTGCAGCTTCAATCCCGTCGGCGAACGGGAAGAATGCGTCCGAGGCCATCACTGAGCCGGCGGCTCTCGGCCCGGCCTTCTCAACTGCCAGCCGAACCGCATCGACACGGCTGGGCAGCCCGCCGCCGATACCTACCGTCTCCGCCGCATCGGCCAACACAATCGCATTCGACTTGACATGTTGGGCGGCAATCCAGGCAAATCGCAGCGCGGCCATCTCCCGTTCAGTCGGCTGGCGTTGACTGACAACACGCCACTCTGTCTCAGGCGGATCCCCCTCATCTCGCTGCTGCACGACAAAGCCACCGGCAATGGCGCGAAAGTCAATCGTCTCCCCACCGGGCAAAACAGCCGGCGCCGCAACCAGACGGCAGTTCTTCTTGTGAGCCGCAAACCAGGCCTTGGCAGCAGCGCTGAACGATGGCGCAATCACTGCTTCCACAAAGAGAGAGGCGTCATCCACTGCCGCCGCGAACCGCTCGTCTACCTCATGGTTGGCGGCAATCACGCCGCCAAAAGCAGAGACCGGATCGGAAGCCAGGGCCCGCGGAAAGGCGTCGGCGGCCGACAATCCGATAGCCGCTCCGCACGGTGAGAGATGCTTGACGATGACGACAGCCGGATCGGAGTACGCCAGCGCGGCACGCCACGCGGCATCGAGGTCCAGCAGGTTATTGTAGGAGAGTGCCTTGCCCTGCAGCAGTTCGCCACCCAGTGGTCCGGCGTCCGGCGTCTCGGCGTACAGGGCGGCCGCCTGGTGGGGGTTCTCGCCATATCGAAGCGTTTGGAGGCGATGCAGCGACAGGGTCAGTGACGGTGGCCACTCACCTTCGCTGTCGTCCTCCGCCATCGTGCGGTCGAAGTAGGCGGCGATGGCGCCGTCGTAGGCATTAGTCAGGCGAAACGCTTTGGCGGCAAGGCGGCGGCGCAGCTCGCTTTCAATTCCGACCCCAGCAAGCGCGTCGCCAAGCGCTTGATAATCGGCTGGATCAGAAACCACTGCTACCCGCTCGAAGTTCTTGGCGGCCGCTCGCAGGAGCGCCACGCCACCAATATCAATCTGCTCAACGACCTCAGCCTCGGTGACGCCCGGTTTGGCTACCGTTTCCTCAAACGGATAAAGATTGCACACAACGACCTCTACCATGCCGATGCCTTGCTCGGCCAATGTAGCGGCGTCGGCTGCCGTGTCGCGCGCCAGGATGCCACCGTGGATGGCCGGGTGCAGCGTCTTCACGCGGCCGCCCAGAATTTCCGGGGCTCCCGTCACATCGGCTACGTCGAGGACGCTGAGTCCGGCTTCGCGCAGTGTTCTGGCCGTACCGCCGCTCGCCACCAGTTCATACCCGGAATCATCCAGAGCGTGGGCCAGTTCGACCAGCCCGGTCTTGTCGAATACAGAGAGAATGGCACGCTTTTTCATACTCAAAAGTCTAGCACGACTCGACCTGCCAACAAGCATAATCGGCAGGGCTTTTCACAGATCAGGCGACCGTAGGACCGGATTCCTTTCCGGTCTCCTGGAGTCGAAAGAGAAGGCGACAAGGAATGTCGCCGCTACGCATGGTAGGCTGACTCCTGCAAAGCACCGACAGAACCACGCGACGGTTGCGGAGTGAGGACAATGTCCATATGATTAGGTCCCTATGCTAGATGGCAACCTCAATCGCCGTTCCGCCGCTGCCCAGGCCTTTCATCGTGCCCGGCGTCAAGCCGCCCTTGAGTCGCTTGTCGGCCGACTATCGGGACAACCTGTGGATCTGCTTTCGTTCGATGATGTGGTCAACAAATTGGGGCTGCGTGGTCAGGCGGATCTCGGCATCAGACAGGTACCGATCGAGTCGATTATTGGCAGCGTTGGTCGCTATCGCGACTTCAGCCGAACTTTCCTGCCGCGCACCGGCGAGGACGAAGCCCGCTGGGTTGGCGTCAGAACGGCCGCTCCGCATGTCGGCGACCTGCCGCCCGTTCAACTCTACCGGCTCAACGACAGCTACTTCGTCCTGGACGGCAATCATCGAATCTCCATCGCCCGCACCCAGGGCCTGGACTTTATCGACGCTCACGTGATTGACGTGCAGACGCGCGTACCGCTTCCGGAAGGTGCAGCGCCAGATGCGCTCATTATCGCCGCCGAGTACTCATCGTTCCTGGCGTACACGGGACTGGACCGCCAACGACCCGGCCTTGACCTGACCGTTAGCGTGCCGGGCCAGTACATCCACCTGGAGAACCACGTTGAAGCGCAGCGTTACATTTGCGAAGCCGTAGAGGAGTGTGAGTTCAGCGTAGAGGAGGCGGCGGTCGTCTGGTACGACACGGTTTACTTGCCGCTGGTAGGAGCGATACGCGAGCGCGGCATCTTGCGCTACTTCCCCGACCGTACCGAGACGGACTTCTTCGTCTGGTTGGCCCGTCACCGTGCGCTGCTGCGGAGCCAACTGGGAATTGACGTTACCCCCGACGAAACGGTGACCCATCTGCTGAACCTGATTACCGTACCAGACGCACCGCGATCGGAATCGCGCGCGAAGAGAATTCAGGATCGGTTGCGCAGCCTGGTTGTCCCGGAAGAACCAGCGCCCGGTCCGCCTGAGACCTGGTCAGAGCGACGGGCACTCGACCGCTACAGCGATCGGCTCTTTGCTTCCATCCTGCTGGCAATCCCCGCCGGGGCCAGGCAGCGGCCGTTGGCCGAATCACAGGCGTTTCAGCAAGCGCTGTCGCTAGCGCAGCTTGAGCGGGCACGCCTGCATGTGGTCGGGGTGTTAACCGATGACGCCCTGCCGGGATCCACCCCGACGAGGGAACTGAATGAGACCGTTAGCCAGTTCGCGAATGTCGACGTGCAGGTTGTCTCTGCCATTCAGACAGATGAAGTACTCGAGCGGCTGACCAGGCTGGCAGTGGTCCACGATCTGGTCATTGTCGATCGCGATCTGGCCCAAATGCAACCCGCTTCTACCCCGGCCAGCGAGTGGCTGAACGAGCTTGTCAGCACGTGTTCGCGCCCGGTACTTATCACTGGACGCACAGGGCAAGGCATGCAGACTGAGCGTATCTTTCTCAGGCTGATCGATGAGCCGCAGGCGCAAGAAGCGCTCTTCCTCGCCGCCTATCTGGCGGAGAGCTGGCACGCATTGCTGGTGGTGAATCCCACCGATGACGGTGGAGGGCACGACCAGACGCTGACGACACTGCCGGCCTATATGGAGATGCACGAAGTACCGTACGAGATGATGCCGGCGGGTCAGAGAGAGGGCCAAAGCCCCGCACAATTGGCCGCGACGATCACCGCGGCGGGCTGCGGTCTGGCGGTGTTGGTCGGCCCCCATGAACCACGAGAGGCCGCGTGGATCGAAGCGCTGTGCTATGAACTGGACCTGCCGGTCCTGCTCACCACGTAAGCTGCACGCCCGCTACACGGCGGCAACATTGGGTGCAAAGTCTGCCAGAAAGTGCGCCGGGATACGCTTCGGCCGGCCGCTTTCAAGGTCTACCCATACCCACAGCGTGTGGACGCGTGCCAGGAGCGCACCATCCGACACGCGGCTGATCGTATTGTGGCGCACGGCTGTTGCTCGTCTCACGTCAGACACAAACGTCGTAATCTCTATCTCATCGCCCATAACCGCCGGCTGCAAATACTCGATCCGGTACCGTCGGGCGACAATCGCCATGCCTTCTCCGAGTATCCGGTCCACAGGCCAGCCAAGCGCCGCAGCCGCCTGGATATTGCACTCTTCCACATACGACAGATAGCTCGCATTGTTGACGTGGTGAAGCCCGTCAATGTCCCGCCATTCAACGCGGGCACGAAGCCGGAACGTGCCTTCCGGGAATGGTGGCGCCTCCGGAAACGACTCCCGCCTTGCCCCAGTCGGCGGCGTGCCATCAGAGAACGCGGACACCATCTCGGGCGGAATGGAAACGGGCCGCTGCGTCTCGCGGTTCAACAGGACCCACTCGGTCCGCGCCTCGGCCACCGGATCGCCTCCATCGGCCATGGTGAACTTGTAGTTACGATAAGAACGCACGCGGCGAAAATCTTCCACCCAGGTCTTGATCACGAACTCATCGTTGTAGGTCAGCGGCCGTTTGTAGGTGATGTCGGTTTCGCGCACCAGCCACAGCCGGTTCATCTCCTCGTACCGCTCCACCGGATAGCCCACGTTCGCAGACGCATCAAAGGCCGTTTCCTGCATGAACCGCAGGTAGTTGGCGTGGTTGACGTGGCCATAGGCGTCGCATTCGTAGTTGCGCACACGGAAATGGCGCTCAAATGATACTGTATTCAACGGTGGCCCCCCTCTCGCAGACCAGCAGTGGCTAGGTTTGTGCCGATGACAGTCCGTTTACGAGCGCGTAGTTTGTCTCATATTTGTCTGCCACGGTAAGCAAGTAATCCCGATAATCCTTCCATGCGGTCGCCATCGTCTGGCGCGTTTCAGCCACGCGGGCAGACTCCTCGCGCGTTCTGAGAAAGCGAATGTACGTCCGCAGTCGCACCAGATGTCTGGCCCACTCACTAATAACCTGCTGGGCCAACTGGGTAAACGGACTGGTCGTAATCTCCCCCATCGTCTTGTCGATCGCGGCCGCGGCACTCTGTCCCTGGGCCGCGACATCCATATGCCCGGCGCGAATGGCGTAGTCGAGCAAGAAGGCGCGATGCCAGTAGTAGCCCAGATTCTCCGTCGCGTCAGCAACCGAGAGCGCATACAGGATCGTCCTGAAGATATTGCGAAACAGGTAGAAGACCGCGCGAAAAGGGAGCAGCAAGCAGCCCATGACCGGGCGGGCAGGACGGCGGCGATTGAGCTGGCTGACCAGCGGATTGGGCAGGATTCGGCCGTTCATCCAGGCGATATCGCGCGGCATCCGGCGGCGAAACAGTTCTTCAACCGCAAGATCAATAAACGGCACCGGGATCAACACGGCCAGACCCGCGAACGTCGCGTCCGCGTAGACAAGCCAGTTGAAGTCAGTGGCTGCTTGGGACTTGTGTTGTCGCCGGGCGACAATCGCATCAAGATTGAGTTCGGATTCGTTGGTGCTCACGACGTCTGCGTTTCCTCCCGATCCGCCGACGGCCAGCTCGGGTCCAGAAAGGATTGAATCTCCACAAGATAGTCGTTAGGATCGCGCAAGAAGAGATGGTAGATGTTGAATCGCTCGTTGAGCGCCGGCGCCTTTTCAATCGCAGCAGCTCCGGCGGTCTGCAGGAAAGCGTACCACGCGTCAACCGATTCGGTCGCATCAACCGCCAGTGTCAAAATGACGCCCTGCGCAGCAACAGCGTCAATGTTGGCCGTCTGCTGGCAGAAGCCGACAAAGGCAGTCCCGCTAACTTTGTAAATGCGGCACGCTCCCTGATCCAGAACAAGCGGCATGCCCAGGAGATTGGCGTAGAAGTCGTGGGTCGCCTCCTGATTGGCAGTGTACAGGAATGTTACCTGTTGGTGAATGGGAGGGCGCTGCGTCCCGGAAGTTTGCCTGTCGTTCATGCTCCTATTGTCGCAACGTTAGGCACATGGTCAAGTCCGAGCGAAAAGGAGCTGTAGTCCAATGATCGTCTTGGCATCCACGAAAGCTCCTTCGTCGAGCATGGCCCGGACGGCCGCTCTCGGGAGGCGCAGCAGGTCGAGGCGTTCGTCCGCCTCCAGCTGCTGCCCCACGTGCGTCAGGCCAGTGGCATGGAAGAGATGAATCGCTTCACCGGTATAGCCGGGAGAAACGAAGAAGCGCCCCAGCAGCGTCAGATTCGTCGCCGCATAACCAGTCTCCTCGTGCAACTCAACGGCTGCTCGTTTCGCCGGTGTGTCCCCCGGCTCCAGAATCCCGGCTGGCAGTTCGATCATTGATTCGCTAATCGCTATGCGAAATTGACGGACGAACAATATATCGCTGTCTGCCTCGGCCACCACGGCAACGCCACCGGGGTGAACGACAACATCCCGTTGAGTCATCTCCCCATCGTCCAGCACCACCTGGCCACTGTCCACGCTGAAGATACGGCCGTCAAATATCCGCTTCCGACTGTGCCACGTTTCCATTTGAAGCGTATACCCTCGCTCGCCCCAGCAGGCCTCTGCCAGACCGTCCACCCTCCCCAACCACAACGGGCCGCGTAGTGTGCGGCCCGTCTGGTCGAATGGGTCAGGGAGGCGTTTTCCGCCTAGACCTGCCTCAACGTAATGTCACCGACGAATTGGGTCAACTCGAACCGCACCCGGCGATCGGCTGTCTTATAGTTGTCGCTCTGCCAATGCATAGGCGCCAGGAAGTACGTCTCGTCGTCAAACCCCGGCCGATCCAGTTCGGTAACAAAGCCGGTCGAATCAATCGCCACGCCCACCGATTCCGGCACAATGATCTCAAGATCGTTGACAAAGCTGTAGGCGCGAATAAGGGTTTCCCCCTTCGGAATGGTTGCCTTGGTCAGATCGTACTCCGAGTCTGCAATGAAGCTCCACACTTCCTCGTCCACCATGTCAAACTGGCCGACGCGCTCAAGCTCGCCAATCAGCACGAATTCGCTCCTGGTGTCGGGGCCACTCAGCGACGGGCGGAGCAAGACAAAGATGCCTAGCAGGATCAGTCCCGCTGGAAAGCAAACAGCCCAGACGTTGATATCAAGCACATTGCCCACAAGGAACAGAATGCCAGCGACGATGAGAACGATGCCAATGTAGATGAGTCCCTGGTTGCGCATATGACCTCCCTATTCAGTCAATAACAGGCCAGATGGTCGCTGCGTCCCCTGGACGCATTCGTGCCTGTCTATCTACCAATACGGATATTGCAGGGAGGAGTTGCAGGACTTGCTGCCCAGGGGGGACACAAAGAAAAAAGCCCGCTGAGCATGACTCATCGGGCTTGATCGTTGGTAGGGCCGTGAAGCACGGCCATGTTGTCGACAGGACTAGATGCTGTCGACAGCCACGGCTTCTTTGGTGCCGTTGACGGTCTTCTTGGCGGTGGACTTGGTGGCCGGCTTGGCCTCCTTGATCGCCTTGTCCAGCTTACGGTCCATGGCGGATACCTTCTTGCTGACGGCCTCCAGATTCTCCGACGTCGGGATGTTGACGCGGGTCAGGACCTGCTCGCTGTACTTGTCAAACGTGTCGCTGGCTTTCTTGACCGTATCGCTGACGAACGCCTGCGGCTCCTCGGTCAATCCATCGACGCGTTCGCGGGTGCTGCTGGCGACTTTCTCGCCGCGCTCGACCAGCTTGCCGGAGAACTCTTCGCCCTTGGCGTAGACGCTCTTCGCGCCATCGAAGGTCATACCCACCGTGCCCAGACCAAAGTAGAAACTCTTGCGGCCAAATTCACGGACCGGCTTGACTACGGAAAGCGCCTTGTCCTGTACATTCTCAAATTGCTGCATCATGTTACTTAACCTCTTGTTCCTCGATGCCCTGGTCCTCCAGAGCGATTTCTAACGCAACGCGTCATATATGCAAGTACTATAACGCGTTGCGTCATGAATGTCAAGAGGTAGGGGGCGAATGACCTTGATCCTGAGTCCCCGATAAGCGGCAGCGCCCGAAAGTAACCGGCTCCCAGTCACTACCGCCAATAAACGCTCAGCTCCGCCGCTGAGCAATGCTAATGTAGTAAAGCAGCTGCAGGATCGACGTGATGGCGGCCGCCAGATAGGTCATCGCCGCCGCTCGCAAGACCGCTTTCGCGCCCGACTTGTCTTCGGCTGTCACGAGCAGTCCAGCTTCGTCCAGCATACGCACCGCGCGGCGGCTGGCATCCAGCTCCACCGGGAGCGTCAAAAGGGTAAACAGGACCAGCAGCGAAAAGAAGAGCACACCTAACCAGACCAGGCCGGCAATGTTGAAGATGAAGCCCATCAGGATGGACAGATACGAGAGAGTCGGACTGTACTGAATCGCGGGGAGCAGGAACGAGCGGGCTTTGATGAGCGCCGATCCAGTTTGATACTGCTCCACATGGCCCAACTCGTGGGCGGAAACGGCCAGGGCTGAGATCGTCTCGCGCCCGTAGACAGGTTCAGACAGGCGGACAACGTTCTTGACCGGATCAAAGTGGTCGGTCAAGTCTCCCTTGGTGGGTTCGACGGGAATGGCCCGGAGTGACGTGCGCTGAAACAACGCATCGGTTGTCTCCTTGCCCGTGATGCGCGCCCCATTGGGCACTTTGGACCATTTGCCAAAGGTTCTGCGCAGGTACATTTGCACGCCAAACGAAATGACCAGTGTTGGTAGGAGTACGAACCAGAGGTAGTTGGAATCAATGCCAAAAAACATGGTAGATAGCCTCTTAAACTAGGGGAGAAAACGAGATCTCGACTCTGACCTCAGGTTAGCTCCAACCCGACACCAGGTCATCGGTGGTGAACATGTAGGTCCGGCTTGTCCGATACTGCACGACAAACCCAACTATTGCCAGAGCTAGCCAGGCCAGCAGCCACAGCCATGAATCGCCCAGAATAGGCGCGATAGCACTGCCTGATGCACGCAGCTGATCAATGGTCACCCGCTCCAGCAGCAGCAGCGGCGCCAGAAGCAGGATGCTCGCTCCGCCAATGGCCGTGACGGCCATGACCAGGATCCGGTCACCTTCAAATCGCAGCAGCGCCCAGACCGCCAGCGCGGCCGCGGCCAGGACGGCAAGAGCAATCACCAACCCGGAGGTGAAGCCCAGCGCCTGCAGAACACCATTGACGACGGCCGCCGCAAAAACCGACGTGACCAGCGCGACCCCGACCTGAAAGTACGAGTACGAAGCAAAGGCAAAGATGACGCCCACGATCAGTCCGACAACAATCGACCAGGTGGACAGCAGGAAGCCGGTCCCGAGCACATAATTGACGAGCTGGGCCCCAAGCCAAAACCCGGCCACAAAGCCCCAGATCGGCAGCAGGACCAGAAACGTGCGGATGCCCAGAAAGCAGAACGCGACGCCAAGGATGACGGCCAGGACCGCCGCCACAATCACAGTCAACATGAGGTCATCTCCTTAATAATGATCACTCGGCTCAATTCATCAGTCCTGTGCGGTTCGCCGTCAGGCCCCGCCAGACTGCTGTCAATGCTATATTTTTCCCGCGGCCGCCAGCTCGCGCAGGTCGTTGATCTCACGCCGCAGCGAGTCGGCCGCTTCTCTGGCGACGGTCGCAAACGAATCCTGACCCGACGCATAGAGCACGCTCCGGCTGGCATTGATAACCGGTCCGGCAACGAGATCAGGTCCGTGGACCACCGCCGCCTCCAGGTCGCCGCCCTGCGCGCCAATGCCGGGAATCAGGAAGTTCGCAGCCCGCGCCAGCTTGCGAGCCAGCGCCATCTCATCAGGATACGTTGCGCCGACAACGAAGCCACAGTGGCCGCTGTCGTCGTGATTCGACCAGTCCATCCCAGCGTCCAGCACCCGATAGCCCAGGCTGTCAGGGTCGGTCAAATGTCCCTGGAACTGCGGACCGGCGCGGTTGGAGGTCCGTGCCAGGACATAGACTGCCTTGTTCGGACGGCCAGACAGCAGCGGCAGGATCGCGTCAGCGCCAACAAATGGGTTCACAGTAATCGCGTCCACGTCCCACATGTCGAACAAGCCACGTCCCCAGGCCGCCTGTGTGTTGCCAATGTCACCAATCTTAGCGTCCAGGATGACTGGTATCTCGTCCGGGATGTAGGCGATTGTTCGCTCCAGAGCAATGACGCCGGCCGCGCCCCACTGCAGATAGAAGCCCAGATTTGGTTTGTAGGCGCAGACCAGATCGGCCGTTTGGTCGATGATCGCTTTGTTGAAAGGCAGGACGGGCTCATCATGTTTCCAGGTAATGGTCGGCGGCAGCTTGTCCGGCTGTGGATCCAGCCCTACACAGAGCCACGATTGGTTCTTTTCCTGCGCCCGTCGCAGCTTCTCCAGATAACTCATCTGCTCTCCCATCTGACTGGCTACTGATTGTCCCGCCGGTAGAATGTTCGCTCGATCAGCTGCCGTACCGGACGCCCATTCTGAAGCTCGGTCAGTTGACGCTCAGCAATAACAATGACGGCGCCCGTGAGCAGGCCCGCTCCCGCGTTGCGCAATCGTCTGGCTCGTCCTGGCTCATCGGAAGCCTGAGGACGCTGCTCGACGATCGCCTCCACGTCGCGCTCTTCGCGGAGGCGGCGGCGCAGGTAGACGATGGCCAGCTCAGCGGTCAGGGCGGCCGCGCTGATAGCCAGCGAGCGCGCAATCTGACGGGTGTCCATCTCCGGCAGCAGGCGCCCGGATTCATCGATCAGCGCCGGGCGCTTTTCTTTCAGCTCATGAAAGCGCAAGCCGGAGCCACACTGGCCACAGTAGCGGTTGGCTGCGGGATTGGCCGCGCCACACGATGGGCACTGCTTCCCGCCGCTCATGGGTGCGCCTCATCCATGTAGTCGACAGCGACCACCGACGATGCCACTTCACGAACCATTGCCAACACCAGTTGATGGTCGGGATGGACCTGGTAAGCGTTCAGGCCATCGACATCCTCAAACCGGGCAATGAGGGCCAGATCGTAGGAGCGATCCTGATGCATCACGTCGACACCTGCTTCCATCTGACGCAAGGTGGGCACCTGTCCCGTCAGCGCCAGCAGCGCTTCCACCAGCGCCGCAGCTTGTTCTGGATCGGGCTCCTTCATTTTGATCATCACAACATGGGTAAGCATGGGAAACCTCGTCTACTTGTCGATTCAGAATGGCGGCTATTGTGGGCCAGAATGTCGAATTTCGCCACAATAATCTGGGGAAAGCGCGGCCCAACAGAGTCCTCTCAATGCAAAAGGCGCGACCCCGCTTTGTGCGGAGCCGCGCCATCTCTTCCTGGCTGCGCGGAAACGTCGTTAGCTGACGATCGAGCGGTATTGGGCCACGACCGGGTCCGATTCCCCCAGCAGAGCGAAGATACCGTCCATCACTTGCTTTGTCTCGCTCTTGTTCGCTTCTGTTTCCTGGTTGAGCGCAATCAACAGATGATACAGCGCCTCGGATGGCTCCTTCCGCTGCATCGCGCTCGCTGCCTGGCTGTACGTCGCCGATTGGGCCGACGAGACACCAAGTGCGTCCCCGCCCCGGCTGGCACGGCACAGAAAGCTCGCCAGCGTCAGAAGTTGCTGCGCCTCGGCCTGGTGCGCCCCGGCAGGAAACGACAGGAGAAGCGGCTCAGCCTGGCAGCCCTGACCCTTGTTAAGGAGCTTGCGGGCCTCGGCCAGTCGTTCGCCGGCCGATAGCTTCGACGCATCGGGAGCGGCCGATTGCTTTGTCTGCCCAGCGGACGGCCCGGCTGCCTTGACCTGCTGCAAGAACTGCCGCACGTTAGGTTCTGGCTGCACGCCAACAAACTCGTTGACAACCTGCCCGTTACGGAACGCTTTGACCGCCGGGATACCTCGAATGTCGTACTGACCAGCGATTGCCTGATTCTCGTCCGTGTTCAGCTTGGCCAACACAAAGCCGCTGTTAGGCTCGTTGGCCAGACCTTCCAGCACCGGACCCAGCATCCGGCACGGTCCGCACCATGGCGCCCAGAAATCGACGACGACCGGCATGTCGTACGAGCGTTGGATAACATCTTGTTGAAAAGATGATTGTGTTACCTCTATGACATGATCCATAAATGATACCTCCCCAAATCTGCTAATATCAACCCTCTACTATACGGGAGCTTCGTAAGATTCCCGTCGGAATCATAAGCCGATTGAGGCGAGGATTGCCCGTGCATGATCATAATATGTAATTCTAACAGGCCGCTAATCTTCTTCTGATATCGATCGCTGATAATGAAGTTACTTGCCAGAGGCATTTTCATTTGCCACGCCTCGGCAATTGCACAAGAATAAGACCTGCCGGTCGCCATGTCCGGCAGATAAATGACAAGGGATGGTTGAATGGAATACAAGGACTACTACCAGATACTGGGAGTCAAGAAAAACGCCAGCCAGGACGAGATAAAGAAAGCGTACCGCAAGCTGGCGCGGAAGTACCACCCTGACGTCAACCCGGACGACAAGACGGCCGAAAGCAAGTTCAAGGATTTGGGCGAAGCGTACGAGGTGCTCTCTGACGAGGACAAGCGGTCGAAGTATGACAGGCTTGGCGCGGAGTGGCAGCAGTATGAACGGGCCGGCCAGGCTGACGACTTCAACTGGCAGCAATGGGGAGCGGGCGCGTCGCCCGGTGGCGGCTCACAATACCGCACCATGTCGCAAGAGGAGTTTGACCAGATGTTCGGCGGCGGCGGCAGGAGTGCCGGCGCTGGAGGCGCCGGCGGCTTCTCCGACTTCTTCGAGGCAATCTTTGGCGGCGGCGGCGCTCGGCGCGGTGGCTACCAGCAGAGCGCCTATAGTGAAGATCTGTTCGGCGGCGGGGCGAATATCCGTCAGTCGCTGGATATGGAACACCCGATCCAGATTACGCTGGAAGAGGCGTTTAACGGCACCACCCGCTTGTTGGAGTACGGTGACGGCCGTCGCGTCGAAGCCAAGATTCCGCGCGGCGTGCGCACTGGCTCCAAGGTCCGGCTTAGCGGCCAGGGCAGCTCCACCAATGGGCAAGCCGGCGATCTCTATCTGACGGTCGAGGTGATGCCCCATTCGGTCTACGAGCGGGACGGCGACGACCTGCGCCTGACCGTGCCGGTTGACATGTTCACCGCCCTCCTAGGTGGCAAGGCTGATGTCCGGTCTATCGACAAGACAGTCAAGCTGAACATTCCCGAAGGGACCAGGAACGGCAAGGTGTTCCGCCTCAGCGGTCTGGGCATGCCCAATCTGAGGCAGCCCGACAAGCGGGGCGACCTGTACGCGACAGCGTCGGTGGCCATGCCGGAAACGATTTCCGACCCAGAAAAAGAACTCGTCCGCCAATGGCGCGACTTGCGTAGCAACGAAGGCAACTAGCCTCCAGAGGTGACTTAATGAGATTAGACAAACTAACAGAAAAAGGGCGTGACGCGCTGCTTGAAGCGCAGAACCTGGCCCAGGAGTACCATCACCCGGCCATCGAGCCGGAACATCTGCTGATGGCCCTGCTGCAGCAGGAAGGCGGTGTCGTGCCGTCGGTCATCCGTCGCATAGGCGGCGACGAGACGATGCTCGTGCAGAGCGTCGAGCAGGCGCTGAGCAAAATGCCGCGCGCCACCGGTTCATCAGTCCAGGTAGGCATGAGCCGCGAGATGAACGACCTGCTGGAGGAGGCAGACAGCATCGCCGAGAATATGAAGGACGATTACATCTCGACCGAACATATGCTCATGGCGATGGCCCAACCCAAGGCCGGCAAGATTCGTGAACTGTTGGGACGGCATGGCATCGACTACAACGCCATCATGCAGGCGCTGGCCAGTGTCCGCGGCTCGCAGCGCGTGACCAGCCAGAATCCGGAAGCGCAGTACGAGGCGCTGGCCAAGTACGGCCGAGACTTGACAGCCGAAGCGCGGAAGGGCAAGCTCGATCCGGTCATTGGCCGCGACGAAGAGATCCGGCGCATCATCCAGATTCTCAGCCGGCGGACAAAGAACAACCCGGTGCTGATTGGCGAACCGGGCGTCGGCAAGACAGCAATCGTCGAAGGGCTGGCTCAACGCATCATCAACGGCGATGTGCCCACTGGTCTGAAGGACAAGCGCCTGATCTCCCTCGACCTCGGCGCCCTGATCGCCGGCGCCAAGTATCGCGGCGAGTTTGAAGAGCGGCTGAAGGCAGTCCTGAAAGAGATTCAGGATGCTGAAGGCGAGATCATTCTCTTCATCGACGAGCTGCACACATTGGTGGGCGCGGGCGCGGCCGAAGGGGCGATGGATGCCAGCAATATGCTGAAGCCGCTGCTGGCCCGGGGCGAGCTGCAAACGATTGGCGCAACGACCATCGATGAGTTTCGCAAGCACATTGAGAAAGACGCCGCTCTGGAGCGACGCTTCCAACCCGTCTTCGCCGAAGAACCAAGCGTGGAAGACAGCATCTCGATCTTGCGCGGCCTGAAGGAACGATACGAAGTCCACCACGGCGTGCGTATCACCGACCCCGCCACAATTGCCGCAGCCACGCTCAGCAATCGGTACATCACCGATCGCTTCTTGCCGGACAAAGCCATCGACCTGATCGACGAGGCGGCCAGCCGCCTGCGCATGCAGATCGACAGCAAGCCTGCCGAGCTGGATGAAGTCGATCGCGAAGTCATGCAGTTGGAGATCGAGCGCGAGGCGCTCAAGAAAGAAAAGGACAAGGCGAGCCAGGAACGTCTGGCCAAACTGGAAGAAGACCTCGCCAATCTGAAAGAGCGCAGCATGGAGCTGGCCACACGTTGGGAAGCCGAAAAGGACGCCATCCAGGACGTTCAGTCGGTGAAGGAAGAGATGGACCAGGTTCGCGTGCAAATTGAGCAGGCTCAGCGCAACTACGACTACCAGGCGGCTTCGGAGCTGCAGTTCGGCCGCATGCGCCAACTGGAGGCAGATCTGGCCGCCGCAGAGGCACAACTCAAGGTCGTCCAGGGCGAAGGCGCCATGCTGAAGGAAGAGGTCGACGCCGAAGACATCGCCCAGATCGTGGGCAAGTGGACCGGCATCCCGGTCTCCCGTCTGCTCGAAGGAGAGGTCGAGAAACTCGTCAACCTGGAAGACCGGCTGCACCGGCGTGTGGTTGGCCAGGACGAGGCGGTTAGCGCCGTATCGGCCGCCGTTCGTCGCAGCCGCTCCGGACTGCAAGACCCGAACCGGCCCATCGGCTCGTTCATCTTCCTCGGCCCCACTGGCGTTGGCAAGACTGAACTGGCCCGCGCACTGGCCGAAGTGCTGTTCGACGACGATCAGAACATCGTCCGCATCGACATGAGTGAGTACCAGGAGCGCCACTCGGTGGCCCGTCTGCTGGGTGCGCCTCCAGGCTACGTCGGCTACGAAGAAGGTGGCCAACTGACCGAAGCGGTACGACGTCATCCTTACAGTGTGGTGCTGTTCGACGAAATCGAGAAGGCCCATCCTGAGGTGTTCAACACGCTGCTGCAAGTACTCGACGACGGCCGATTGACCGATGGCCAGGGTCGCACGGTTGACTTCCGCAATACGGTCAACATCATGACCAGCAACATCGGCAGCCAGTACATCATGGACACGGAGGACGAGACGGAGATGCGCTCCCGGGTTATGGACGCGCTACGCCAGCACTTCCGTCCGGAGTTCCTCAATCGCGTGGACGAGATCGTACTCTTCCACCGGCTGGAACAGGAACATCTGCGCGAAATCGCCGAGATTCAGTTGGCGAACGTCGAGCGACGGCTGGCTGAGCGGGACATCTCCCTGGCCCTGACCGAAGGGGCAACCGACCTGCTCATTGAGGAAGGCACTGACCCGGTCTACGGCGCCCGCCCGCTCAAGCGCGTCTTGCAGCGTCGGGTCATCGACCCGATGGCGCTAATGGTGCTGCAAGGCGAGATCCGTGAAGGCGACCATGTCGTCGTAGATGCAGACGGCGACGAACTGACGTTCAACGTCGTGGAAACGGCCGAATTCGAAGAACCACAGACCGCCTAGGCGATCCGGCCGCTCATTCCGACCATCAGGGGGCAAGCTCGACCAGGGCTTGCCCCTTTTGCGTTGGGCCAACCGTGCGTCACTCCTCTGCCGGCACCCGAACGGCGGCAAGAATTGCTTGTGTCCCGCCGTGCCTCACGTTACTATCCTGGGTGGGTCGACCTCAACCGGGGACAACGACCCGCACCTTAAAGTGAGCCATCCAAGCAAGGGAGCAGGAATCATGAGTGAGCAGTCCGAACTCGCCACACGCACGCTGGGCAAAAGCGGCATCGACGTCACCGAGATTGGTCTCGGTCTGTGGGCGGCGGGTGGAAACGAGTGGGGGCCGGTCGACGACCGCGAATCCCTCGACATGATCGACGCCGCGCTCGACGCCGGCATCAACTTCTACGACACGGCCGATGTATACGGCCCTTACCACAGCGAAGAGCTGCTGGGCCAGGCGATGAAAGGCCGCCGCGACCAGTTCATTGTGGCCAGCAAGATCGGCTGGCTTGGGTTCGACGGCGAGCAACGCACGACCGCCTATACGACTGTCGACGCGCTGATCGCCGGCGTCGAAAGCAACCTGCGGCGCTTGCAGACCGAGTACATCGACATCCTGCAAAGTCACATCAACTTCCGTGATCCGACGATGGAGGTTTTCCTCGAAGGGTTCCAGCGCTTGCAGGAGCAGGGCAAGATTCGCGCCTACGGCACCAGCACCAGCGATCTGGACTATCTCAAGGCGTTCAACCACGACGGCCGCTGCGCTACGCTGCAGATCGACTACAGCATCCTGAATCGGACACCAGAAGAAGCGATCTTCCCCTACTGCCTGGAAAACAACATCGGCGTCATCGTCCGGGGTGCGCTGGCAATGGGCATTCTGACAGGCAAGATGAGCGAAGCGACCACCTTCCCCGAGGGCGACTTCCGACGCAACTGGCAGGAGAAGCCAGACGAGCGAGCGATCTTTGTCGAGGACCTGGCCAAGACCGAGCAGCTCAAGCCGCTGGCGGGGGAAAAGACGATGGCCCAGCTGGCCCTCCAGTTCACGCTGGCCCACCCTGCCGTGACGACCGTCATACCAGGCGCCAAGACCGCTCGCCAACTAGCTGACAATGTCAATGCCGCCGCTGTGCCGCGGTTGAGCCGGGACGAGTGGGCCGTGATCGACCATGTGACGCCGCCGGGCGGCGGCCGCAAGATATGGCCCGCCTGACCCGCGATTTAGTTGCGACAGCGCGGCGAGCGCTTTATGATCACCGCTGGTGGCGCGGCCAAACGGCAGTGCTGCCGGGCATACTGTACCATCTGGTCGCCTCCGAGCGCGCCAGCAACACTTAGCACAGGAGAGTTTTCCATGTACGAACCACAGCCGGAGCAGCGTTTCACTTTTGGTCTTTGGACGGTAGGTAACATCGGGCGCGACCCGTTTGGCGAACCGGTCCGCAAGCCGATGACCCCGGCCGAGATCGTGTACTTGCTTGGCGAAGTCGGCGCGTATGGCGTCAACTTGCACGACAATGATCTGATCCCCATCGACGCCACCACCGCGGAGCGCGCAACGATCCTGCGCGATCTCAAGAAGGCGCTGGCGGATACCGGGCTGGCGGTCCCAATGGCCACGACCAATCTGTTCACCGACCCGGCTTTCAAGGACGGCGCCTTCACCTCCAATGACCCGGCCGTACGCGCCTACGCGCTGCAAAAGACGATGCAGGGTATCGACCTCGGCGTGGAACTCGGGGCCAAGCTCTATGTTTTCTGGGGTGGCCGCGAAGGGGTTGAGACCGATGCCGCCAAGGACCCGGTCACCGCGATCAAGCGCAATCGTGAGGCGATGGACTTCTTGTGCAACTACGTACTCGATCAAGGGTATGACATGAAGTTCGCCCTCGAGGCCAAGCCCAACGAACCGCGCGGTGACCTGTACAACGCCACAGTTGGCCATATGTTGGCCTTCATCGAAACCCTGGAGCACGCCGGCATGGTTGGCGTCAACCCTGAAGTCGCCCACGAACACATGGCAGGCCTCAACTTCCTCCATAACGTGGCGCAGGCATGGGAGGCAGACAAGCTGTTTCACATCGACCTGAACGATCAGTCGTTTGGTCGCTATGATCAGGACTTCCGCTTCGGTTCCGTCAACATCAAGGCCGCCTTCTTCCTCGTGAAGTTCCTGGAGGATGTCGGCTACAGCGGCAGCCGTCATTTCGACGCCCACGCCTATCGCACCGAAGATTACGAAGGGGTCAAGGATTTCGCGCGAGGCTGCATGCGCACCTACATGATTCTGAAGGACCGGGCTGAGCGCTGGAATGCCGACAGCGAGATTCAGGCCTTGCTGGCCGAAGTCAATGCCGATGACGGCCGTTACAGCGAGCTCAGCGGCACCTACACCGCTGCCAAGGCCGAAGGTCTGAAGAACGCCGACATCGACCGCATTGCTCTCGGTGAGCGCGGTCTGGGCTATGAACGGCTGGACCAGTTGACGGTTGAAGTGCTGCTCGGCGCACGCTAGGAACAGAGGTCATCAGGAGCATCATGCCCACACCATCATATCTGCTTGGATTGGACGTCTCCACGACGGCCGCCAAGGCTCTGCTCATCGACACAGAAGGAACGGTCATCGCCACAGTCAGCTCGCCGCTCAGCGTCTCCACCCCACACCCGCTGTGGTCGGAGCAGGACCCGGCTGACTGGTGGAATGGTATGACCACCTCCATTCGCCAGCTTCTCAGCGAGACGGGAGTCAGTGGCGATGCGATTGAGGCAGTCGGTCTGACAGGTCAGATGCATGGGCTGGTGCTTCTGGATGCACACGGCGAGGTCCTGCGACCGGCCATCCTTTGGAACGATCAGCGAACCGCTGCCCAATGCGACGAGATTCGCAGACTGGTCGGCCGCGACCGTCTGATTCAAATCTGTGGCAACGACGCGCTAACCGGCTTCACCGCGCCCAAGATTCTTTGGGTGCGCGATCATGAACCTGACATCTACGCGAAAACGCGCCATGTCTTGCTGCCCAAGGATTACATCCGCTGCCAGCTGACCGGCGAATACGCGATGGACCGGGCCGGTGGTAGTGGGACCATTCTGTTCGATCTCGCCTCTCGCGACTGGTCAGAGGAGCTGCTGCAAACGCTCCAGATTCCGAAAGCCTGGATGCCGCCAACGTTCGAAGGTCCAGCCATTACCGGCCACGTAACGGCCGAATCGGCTGCGGCGACCGGACTGGCAGCGGGCACTCCAGTCGTGGGTGGCGGCGGTGACCAGGCGGCCCAGGCAACGGGCGTGGGCGCGGTTCGTCCCGGTGTCGTGGCCCTGACGCTGGGGACGTCCGGTGTCGTCTTCGCCAGCACTGATCGGCCCTTGGTGGAGCCGGACGGCCGTCTCCATGCCTTCTGCCACGCTGTCCCTGATCGTTGGCACTTCATGGGCGTCATGCTCAGCGCGGCCGGCAGTCTGCAATGGTACCGGGACTCCGTAGCGCCGGAGATGAGCTTCAGTGAGCTGACCGCCGAAGCGGCCGCCGTCGGCCCCGGCAGCGACGGTTTGCTGTTCCTGCCCTACCTGACCGGCGAGCGCACTCCCCACCCCGATCCATTGGCCCGGGCAGCATGGGTCGGCCTGACGTCCCGCCATCAGCGAGCCCACCTCACTCGCTCCGTCCTGGAAGGGGTGGCGTTTGGCCTGCGCGACAGCTTCACGCTCATCAAGGAAGCAGGGCTGGGCGAAATCGACCAGGTCCGCATCTCCGGCGGCGGAGCGCAGAGCGATCTTTGGCGTCAGATATTAGCCGACACACTGGGCGTCGAACTCGTCACCGTCAATACGTCTGAGGGCGCTGCCTTCGGGGCCGCGCTGCTGGCCGGTGTTGGCCGCGGCATCTGGCCAACAGTCGATGAAGCATGCGAGGCGGTGGTTTCGATAACCGGCATCACTCGACCCAACTCCGAAACGCAGCCCATTTACGAACGCGCCTATACGCTGTACCGAGACATCTACCCGGCGCTGCGCCCAACGATGCACAGTCTACACGAAGTCGGCCAGGGCTAGCCGGTTGAACTGGAGCGCCAGCAGAACGGCGTGTCGATGTCCAGAAGCTATCGCCGACTGGGAGATAATATGACGTTCTCGCAAGATCCGGAACAAGTGCAGCAGGCAGCTGACAACGCTCAAGCGTATATCGACAATTTGGTCCAGGAAGGACTCTCCGGCTTCCTCCTTCAGGTACTCGTTGCCTTACTTATCCTGATTGTGGGCCGCCTGATTGTCAGATGGATAGCCCTGCTTGTAAAGCAAGCGCTTGGGCGCACCAATCAAGACCCTACGCTGCTCAACTTCGTCTATCGCGCCGTAACGGCGGCGGGTATGGGCATTGTCTTCATCATTATCCTGTCCTATATGGGCATCCCTACCACATCAATCATTGCTGTAGTTGGCGCATTTTCGTTAGCCATTGGCCTTGCGCTCCAGGACTCGCTGTCCAATCTCGCTTCAGGCCTCCTAATCATTATTCTCAGGCCCTACAAGGCGGGCGAGTTTGTCCAGATCGGAGTCGATCGCCTGAACGGCACCGTCATGGATATTCTGTTCTTCCACACCCAGCTCCGACGCGTCGACAACAGCGTGATCCTCGTGCCCAATCGCGACGTGATGGGCAACTCGATCCTCAACTTCACGGACATGGAATGGCGACGCATTGATCTGGTGTTTGGCATTGACTACGGAGACGACATCCTCAAAGCGAAGCAGATCATGGAGGAGATTGTGGCCAGTGAACCGCGTATAACGGATGATCCTCCTGCCCGGATCGCTGTGGGCAACCTCGGTGACAGCAGCGTGGACATGATCATGCAGCCTTTCGTTCGCCCAGTGGACTACATCGATACGAAATACAGTCTGATCGAGCAGGTCAAGTTGCGCTTCGACGAGGCCGGCATCACCATTCCGTTCCCTCAGCGAACCTTGCATTTAACCCGTGACGACGGGGAAGCGACGGCTCAAAACGCCACCAGCGTGAAATCTGAGTGAAATCGTAAGGTAGTTTGCAAGATAGGAGCGCTATCTTACGAGTGCTCCTTACTCCTTCCCACCCCGATGGGAACTGTTCATTCTGCTGGTGGCGTCATTCCCCAAGATGGCGTCACCTCCCTTCTTCTCCTCGACTTGACTCCACATCGAATGTGACGTTTATCACGTGCGCCAACGGGCTCTCGCAGAGTATAATGGCCTCATCAAAGTTGCCTATTCCCTGTGGCCAGAGAATCCCACGCCTCACCGGACCGCGTCCGGGGCGAACAGGCCAGGTTGGAGGAACTCGATGAAGAAGGAACTCGTTCAGGATTGGATGACAACTGAAGTCGTGGCCGTAACGACCGACACCTCGCTGCCACACGCCAACCAGATCATGACAAAGGAAGAGATTCGGCGGCTGCCCGTTGTGGACAATGACGGCCGTCTGATTGGCATCGTCAGCCGGGGTGATGTCCGCAGCGCCCAGCCGTCGCCTGCCAGCGCCCTGAGTATTTGGGAAATGAACTACCTGCTTTCGACACTGAAGGTAGGCAAGATTATGACCAGCGATCCGGTGTCGATCGGGCCGGACTCAACGATTGGCGAAGCAGCGCGGACGATGCTGGAGCACCGGGTCAGCGGTTTGCCGGTGGTGGATTCAGACAACAAGCTGCTCGGCATCATCACCGAGTCGGACATCTTCAGCATGGTTGTGCTGCATGAGTGGAGCAAGGAAGGCAGCGGCTAGCTGCCCGGTCACGAGAACGATTTGCCAGGCGTCTGCGACGTCCTCTCAGGCGGCGTGGTCCTCGGTCGGGTCTGATTGATCCGGCGGGGCTGTCATCGGCAAGCCCGCCTGCTCCCAGCCGATGATCCCGCCGGATACGTTAGTAACCTGGCGGCCGTCGCGTATAAGCTGCCGGGCAGCAATCGGGCTGCGGTGGCTGCTGCGGCAGATGGTGAGAATGGGCCGATCTGCCGGCAGTTCGTGGAGTCGCTCAGAGAACTCAGTCAGAGGGATGAGCACCGCACCTGGCACAGTTCCGTTTCTGGTCTCCACAGGCTGGCGAACATCCACAATGACCGGTGGTGACTCGGCTTGCAGCAGCGCATACGCCTCACTGGGAGTGATGCTCTTCACGCCGCCGCCGAACAGTTTCTCATACCAACCCATTTACCGTGCCTCCACATCCAGGTGCTTGTTTCCGTATCGATAGCTTAGCCGATCGCTCGCGGGCGGCAACCAATTGGTCTCCCGCCCGGGTCCAACGGCTCCTTGCGACGGAACCTCGTTGTGCCACAATGGTATCGACATGAACACCCGGCAACAGACACAAACGCTAAAACGACTGTTGAGCGTTAGGCCCGCCGTTCGCATCCGCCCGCGAACGCGGCTGCCTTTTGTGTGGCTGGCCTTCCTCCTGACGGCCGTTGTGCTCGTCCCGGACAGAATATGGACGGCCCTGCTTGTTGCCCTTGTCGGCCTGCTGAGCATCAGCTACGTCTGGACACGCATGCTGGCTGCGGGTGTGACCGGCAGTCGCCAGCTGCAGTATGGCTGGGTCGCTGTGGGCGATCGCTTTCAGGAACGCTTTGTGCTCCACAATCGTTCACCGGCACCTGCGTTCTGGGTCGAGGTAGACGATGATTCGACGATACCGGGCTACCAGGTCGCCGTGACCCGCAGCATGAGCGGTTACGATCGCGTCCACTGGGACCAGTCAGCAGTTTGCCTGCGACGCGGTCTCTACCGGCTCGGTCCCTGGCGGCTCCGAACGGGTGATCCATTCGGTCTGTTTGAAGCGGAACGGGCGTACGACCAGACGGAGGAAATCATCATCCATCCGCCCATCGTCGCCAACATTCCCATTCCCCTGCCGCCGGGGCAGAACGAGGGACGTTCGCGACGTGCCAGGCGAGCCTGGCAGGCCCAGGTCAACTCCAGCGGCGTTCGCACCTACCGCAATAGCGACCCATTGCAGCACATTCATTGGCCCACGACGGCAAAGCGCGACGAACTCATGGTCAAGGAGTTCGACCAGGATGCCGCCGGCGACATCTGGCTGGTCGTCGACTGCGATGCCACCATTCACGTGGGCGAAGGCAGCGACAACACAATGGAGAAAGCGGTTCTCCTTGCGGCCGCCCTGACAGCCCGTTCAGAAATTGAACTGCGGCCGGTGGGCTTCGCTGCCTACGGCGACGGGCCACAGATTGTGCGGCCGGGGCGAGGGCGCGGCCAACAGTGGCGCATTCTACGAGCGTTGGCGCTGGTGCAGGCGGATGGCCAGACCGATCTGGGACGCGCTCTGGACGAGCTGGCGACTGTGGCAGGGCGTGGATCGGCCGCGCTGATCATCACACCGTCAGACAGTCCGCATTGGCTGCCCAAACTCATGACGCTTGCACGCCACGGGGTCGAGTGCCACGTCCTGATACTCGACCGGAGCAGCTTTGCGGCGGAGGAACACAACGCCGGTCTGCAGCTGGCCATCGAACAGCTTGGGTTCAGCTGCCGCCTGATCAGCAGCGACGACATTGCCCGCCCGGAGCCGGTCGGTCCGGCTCGCGGTCATTGGGACTTTCTCGTCACCGGCACCGGCAAGGCGGTGGCAGTTCGCCGGCCCGGAGCGTAACAGGGTCAGATGGAAACACTCTTCGTCAGCGCATTCCGACGCCTGCGCCCGCGATACGGTTGGGTTCCGTTTAGCCTCCTGGCGCTTATGCTGGCAGCGCTCCTCGGCGCAACGCTGGAAGTCGGCTGGGTACCGCAGGCACCTGTCGTCATGCCAATCGCCGCCGTCGCCTTTGTCCTCGCCGCGCTGTTGGCCCACTCGAAGCTGTCGGCTTTCCCGGCATGGCTCATTCTGACGCTCACAGGCGTCGCCCTCTCTGGTGCGGCGCTGGCCGATCTACGACCGCCGCGACAGCTCTGGGCAGAAGGCAGCGGCGCCATCTTCGAGTTCGCCGGCCAGCGTGTCGTTCTGTTTGGTGACCGGGTCGCATCTTGGGTGGAAGCAGTGGCCGGCGGCGAGCGCAGCACAGAGACTATGGCCTTCGCCCTGGGGCTGGCGCTGGCAGCCTGGCTGGTCGCCGCGTTCCTGGCATGGAGTGTCTTTCGACTCAATCGCCCCCTGGCAGGGATAACCGCAGCCGGCGTGGCAATGGCCCTCACCGGGTACTTTGGTCAAGCGCCGCTGTACTGGGCGGTGAGCTTCATCGGCCTCGCCGTTACGGTCGTGGCAGTGCTGCACTATGGCGCGATGGAAGCGACCTGGGAGCGGCGCGGCATCGACTATTCCAGCGAGATAAAGGGCGAACTGTTGATTGCGGCCGCGTTCACCGGGATGCTGCTCATGTCACTCGCCTTTGCGCTGCCGTCGGTCAACATCCGGTCAATTGCCCAGGCCTTTCGCGGTCAACCGGCAGTAGCAGACGCGGAAGCGGCGCTGGAACGCGCCTTCGCCGGCGTGGAACAGCCCCGGCTGGACGACAGCGCCAGCCAGGCGGCCGCTTCTCGGCCCGCCGGGGTGCTGCCCCGCGCGTTCCTGCTGGGTGCCGCGCCGGACCTGCTGGAGACTGTGGTCATGACAGCTACGGTGGTCATAGACCCCGCCGGGGGCACAGCCGATCGGGCTGATGATATCCTGGCCCATTCCCATTGGCGCGGGGCCAGTTACGATATCTACACCGGGCGAGGCTGGCAGCGCTCAGGGGAGCGGGAGGTCATCGTGCCCGCCAACGAGCCTGTCCCGTACGCGGTCACACTCCCCATGTCGGTGCCAATCACCCAATCGATTGTCTGGGCAAGCAGCCCGCTCCTGACTCGCTACGCCATCGGTTCCCCGGTCAGCTTCGACCATGCGACCATCACTTATTGGCGCGGTGAGGATGAACTCAGCCGCATCAGTGCAGGCAGCGCCAACGCAGGCGATTATCAGACCACGTCACGCGTTATCCCGCGGGACGAACAGGCGCTGCGCGAGACCAGCATGGAAGATGTGCCCCGCGTCCTGTTCTCTCGGCACACGGACCTGCCGGCCGATCTGCCACAGCGCATCCATGATCTCGCGCATGAGGTGGCCTTCAGCGACCCGAACGCCACGCCGTATGATCAGGCGCGAGCGATCGAACGCTTTCTCAGGCAGTATCCCTATTCGCTCGACGTGCCGCTGCCGCCGCCCGATGTGGACATGACAGACTACTTCCTGTTCGACCTTCAGCGCGGCTTCTGTGACTACTACGCCACAGCGATGGTCGTCCTTGCCCGCACTGTTGGCCTGCCTGCCCGTCTGGGCACCGGCTTTCTACAGCCGCCCGCCGCAGAGAGCGGTGAGCAGCTCATTCGCCAGAGCAGCGCCCACTCCTGGGCCGAAATCTACTTCCCTGGCACGGGCTGGGTAGAGTTCGAGCCTACGGCCCCCACCGCCGCGCCTGAGTCGCCAATCTATGCGGCCAACGACTATCCGCAAGATGACGACTTCGACTCGCCCTCGCCATCGTCAGCCGTCTCATCCGTCTCCGTGCCGGACCGCGCCCCGCAGCGCGACATTCCCTGGCCGCTCCTCATCGTCGCGGCCGTCCTGGGCGGCATCATCGTCGTGCCGCTAGGCCGGCGCATCTGGCGACGACACAGGACCACGACGGCGGGACTGGATGCAGTAGAGTCTGCCTATGCCTTGCTGGTAGCCCAGGCGGCCGATCTGGGGATCATGGCACGCCCAGGTGAGACGGCGCTCGAACTGGCCGAACGCGTCAACCAGACAGCCGAGCAGATGTGGGCCGCCCTCGGGTTGCCCCTTGCCGTGCCAACACGACAGATCAATCGTGTAGCCGCTCTCTTTGCCGAGCACCAGTACGCTCGTCGCCTCCACCACGCCACGGCGCCCGCGTCCGACGAGGCCCGGCTGCTGGCCCACGATCTGCGGACGTCGTTCCGGCGGTTGCGCTGGCAGCGCTTCCGCGCCTCGCTGCGCCGGTCGGGCCAGGCCGCGGCGCAATATGAAGTCCAGGTGACTAATCATCGTTAAGATCGGCGTGCCGGCGTAATTCGAAGTAGTATTGAGATAACGACACATCGCAGTAGCCTGGGAACTATCTGGTCGGTTGAGTAACCCGCCCAGTCGGGCGAGCGAGATAGTTCAATGCGACATCGCAGATCGGAGTTCTGATTCAATGAGTAAAGAAGATTACGAGATTCCAGAGGTCTTCCGCCGTGCAATGGAAGATGCAGGCTGGCAAACAAGTGGCGGCGATCCCGGTCAGCAAGGCCCCCGTCGCCCACTTCCGCAGCCAGACCAACCATCAAGCTTCAATCGCTGGCTGATCCTGATTGCCCTCCTCCTCCTGGGCCTGTTCAGCATCGGCAGCCTGGCCACGTTCTACACAGACTTTTTGTGGTTTGAGCATCTGGGCTTTCAGGAGATTTTCTCCCGACAGCTAACGACACGCGTCATTATCTTCGCTATTGCCTTTGCCATTGCTGCGTTGATCTTGCTGGGCAACTGGATTGTCGCCCGCCGCTCGGCTATCGCCGACACACCTCCGGACACACCCCAGGTACTGCGTTCATCGCTGGCACGCTGGACCATCATCATCGCCGGTGTTGTGATGGCGCTGCTCTTTGCCGGTGCAGCAGCCGGTCAGTGGGACCCGTTCCTGCGCTACATCTATCGTGTTCCGTTCGACATTGTCGATCCGATCTTCAACCGCGACATCGGCTTCTACATGTTCGAACTGCCCATCTATGAGTTCATCCAGGGCTGGTTGCTGTCCATCCTGTTCGTCACACTCCTCGGTCTGGTGCCAATTTACGCCATCAACAACCTGTCCGACATCCAGCGTGGCGCATGGCGGCCCTTTAGCTCGCCCGCACTGCGTCGCCATCTGCTGCTTGTCGGTGCGGTCTTCCTCATCGTATGGGGCGTCGGTTATTTCTTCGACATTTACCGCCTGCTCTACTCGCCGCGTGGTGTGGCCTTTGGAGCCAGTTACACGGACATGACAGCCAGCTTGTGGCTCCTGCGCATCCAGTTGGTGCTGGTCTTGCTGACAGCGGCCGTCATGCTGCTCAACATTTTCCGCCCCAGCCTGCGCCTCCTGGCCATAACCGGCGGCGCGTGGGTCATCACGACCCTGCTGCTCAGCAGCCTGCTGCCGGCATTCTTGCAGCGGTACGTCGTCGAGCCGAATGAGTTGACGCTGGAAGAGCCGTACATCATTAACAATATCGAGTTTACCCGTCAGGCGTTCAAGCTTGACGAGATACAGACCGAGGTCTTCGGCGAGGTGGCCGATCTGTCGGTGGACAACCTGCTGGAGAACGAAGAGAGTCTCCGCAACATTCGCCTGTGGGATTACCGTCCCTTGCAACAGACCTATCAGCAGCTCCAGGCATTGCGACCGTACTACGAGTTTGGCGAAGTGGACATCGACCGGTATACCATCGATGGTGAGCAGCGCCAGGTCATGCTGTCGGCCCGCGAACTGAACAAGGATCGACTGCCCGCTCCCTCGTGGGTCAACCGTAATCTTGAGTTCACCCACGGCTACGGTATCGTGATGAATCCGGTTAACGAAGTGACGCCCGAAGGGCAGCCAGACTTCTTCATCAAGGATTTGCCGCCACAGAGCAACATCGAGCTGGAAGTGACGCAGCCAGAGATCTACTTTGGTGAACTGACCAACGATGCGGTCTACGTCAGCAGCGGCCGCGAGGAGTTCAGCTACCCTAGCGGTGACGAGAACGTCTACACGACCTACCAGGGCACCGGGGGCGTCTTGCTCGACTCCTTCCTCAAGCGTGTCGCCTTCGCCATCCGGCAGAGCGACGCCAACGTTCTGCTGACCAGTGACATCAACGACCAGACCCGAATCCAGTTCAAGCGCCAGATTCAGGAGCGCATTCGCACCCTGACTCCCTTCCTCGAACTGGACGGGGATCCGTACATTGTCGTCCACGAAGGCAAGCTGGTCTGGATTCAGGACGCCTATACGTACAGCAACGACTACCCGTACTCGACACCGATCAACGTAACGGTGCGGCCAAGCGTCGCGTCGACCACCCCGGCCTCGGCTAACCTGCCGCAACCGATGCGTAGTGTCAACTACATTCGAAACGCGGCCAAGATCACCATCGACGCCTACAATGGTGACGTCAACTATTACATCGCCGATGCCGATGATCCCATCATACAGACCTACACCGGCGTCTATCCGGACGTCTTCCAACCGCTGGAAGCGATGCCGGCAGGCCTGCGGGAACACCTGCGCTACCCGGTTGACCTGTTTTGGGTGCAGGCTCGCCAATATCTGACCTACCATATGGAAGATGTGCGTGTCTTCTACAACAAGGAAGACCTGTGGCAGATTCCCAACGAAATCTTCGACACTGTCGAGCAGACCATCGAGCCGTACTTCGTGACGCTTGCCCTGCCCGGAGCCAGCGACCTGGAATACTTACTCGTCATGCCGTTTACACCGGCTACACGAAACAACATGATCGGATGGATGGCTGCGCGCAATGATGGAGAAAACTACGGCGAGCTCATCGTCTATGAGCTGCCCAAGCAGGAGCTGGTCTTTGGGCCGATGCAGATCGAAGGTCGCATCGACCAGGATCCGGCCATTTCGCAGCAGTTCTCGCTGTGGGACCAGCGCGGCAGTCGCGTCATTCGCGGCAACCTGCTCGTCCTGCCCATGAATGACAGCTTCCTCTACATCGAGCCTATCTATCTGCTCTCTGACACCAACGCTCTGCCGGAACTGCGCCGCGTCATTGCGGCCAGCAACAAGGGCATTGCCATGGAGGAGACGCTTGGCGAAGCAATTGCCGCCCTCGCTCTGACTACCGTTGTGGACAGTGAGATCGAAACGACGGATGACGGTGCGGAAGTGACAGCGCCAGACGATGGCACAGCAGCCGTGCCGCAGCCGACGCCAGTGCCATCGGCCCTGGACGCGACGGTTGAGGAGCTGGTCACCTCTGCCAATGAGCGCTTTGAGGCAGCCCAGGAAGCGCAGCGCAACGGTGACTGGACCGCCTACGGCCAGGAACTGGAGGCTTTGCAGCGCGACCTGGAGCAGCTTTTGCGGCTTTCGGAGCAGACGCCCTAGCACCGATCGTCCCATACGTCCGGCCTCTGACCGGAGAGAAAAGCATGTAACGCCCGGAGTGTAAATTAGGATACACCCGGGCGTTTCGCATCGGCCTATCATGTGTGGATGAGAGAGCGTCCGTCAAGCTCCACCGACAATCAGGCAGGCAACAAACCGTGATCATGGCCATGGTGCTCGCCCACCTGGTGGGCGACTACATTCTACAGTGGGACCGTCTGGCGGCCGCCAAGAGCTACTCCCTGCGTGGCGTCCTGCTGCATGGCGCCATCATCACCGGCACCACGTGGGCGTTCAGCATTCCGTTCGACGCGACCTGGCTGGCTGGCGTGGCGTTCATCAGCGGCACGCACATTCTCATCGACGCCTCCCAGATCTACATCAAGCCCCCCATCTCGCCCATTCTGCGGTTCATCATCGACCAGACCCTCCACTTTCTGATGATACTCATCGCCCTGGTTGCCGGTGGCTATCTGGTGTGGGGCAGCATCATCGAAGGGACGCTTGCCAGCGCGGCTGAAACGCCGTACCTGGCGGCCATTACGCTCTATGCGTTTATCACGATGCCCGCCTGGGTCTTGTTGAAGTTCTTCACCTACGCACTTGTTAAGCACCAGCCGCCTAACTTCAGCGCCGGGCCAAACAAATTCGTCGGCATTGCCGAGCGCCTTCTGATGTCGACGATGATCGCGCTGGGCCAGTTCTTCCTCATCCCGCTGGCATCGCTACCCCGGCTGATCAGTCTCCGCGCTGCCGGGTCCACTGTGCCGTTCGATTCCGTCTACTACGCTGAACTAATATCCAGCATTGGCCTGGCGCTTGTGGCAGGCGTCGCCCTGCGTGTCCTACTGGTCTAAGACCACCCGACGCGCTGCTTCCGCCACCGCCTCGGCGGTCACACCCAGCTCGCTGTAGACGCGCTCCTGCGGCGCCGACGCGCCGTAGCGGTCGATCCCCACGCTGGCTCCATCCAGACCCACAAACTGCCCCCAGCCGCCTGTCACACCTGCCTCAACGGAGACACGCGCCCGCACGCTGTCCGGCAGCACCTCGGCCTGGTACGCTGCGTCCTGCTGGGCGAACCGTTCCCACGACGGCATCGACACAACCCGCGCCCTGATCCCTTCCGCGGCAAGCAGATCCCGTGCTTCCACCGCCAGCTGTGTCTCGGACCCGCTGCCTATCAGAATGACATCCGGCCCCACGAACTCGCCGGCCTCATCGACAGCCTCGCGCAGCACATAGGCGCCACGCTCCGCCCCGTCCATCGAGCTGTCCAGGTCCGGCAGGTTCTGCCGCGACAAGATCAGGGCGGTCGGTTGGTCCGTGCTTTCGACGGCTGCCTTCCACGCAGCGGCCGTTTCTACTCCGTCGGCAGGCCGGTAGACGGTTAGATTGGGAATCACACGCAAGGCCATCAGATGCTCGACCGGTTGGTGCGTCGGCCCGTCTTCGCCCACGCCAATGCTGTCGTGGGTGAAAACGTAGATGACAGGCAGATGCATCAACGCCGCCAGCCGGATCGCCGGGCGCATGTAGTCGGAAAAGACGAGGAACGTGCCGCCGAATGGTCGCACGCCGCCGTGAAGCGCCAGCCCGTTGAGGATCGCCCCCATGCCGTGCTCGCGAACGCCGAACCGGATATAGCGGCCGTCAAACTCGCCGGTCTGGATATCTTCCGACCCAGACGGCCGCGTTTTGTTCGAAGGTGTCAGATCGGCCGATCCGCCAATCAGATTGGGCACCTGCTCGAACAGCTCGGCCAGCACAACGCCGGACGCATTGCGCGACGCCATCGCCTTGCCTGGCTCAAAGAGTGCTGCCGGATCTAACGAGACAGCCACTTCGCCGCTCAGCCCTGCCTCGTACGCCTGGGCCAGCTCGGGGTGGGCGGACTGATAACGCGCCCACATCGCCTGCCACTCGGCATGGCGGGTCGCACCTCGCTCGCCTGCCTCGGCCATAAACGCATAGGTATCGTCGGTGACATAGAACGTTTCGTCGACCGGCAGGCCTAATTGTTCCTTGCTAAGGCGCACTTCCTCCGCGCCCAACGGTTCGCCATGCGCCTTGGCCGTCCCGCCCCGGTTCGGGCTGCCAAAGCCGATGGTCGTGCGTGTGGCAATGATAGTCGGGCGACCCGTCTCCAGGCGCGCGGCTTCGAGCGCCGACGCCACCTGCAGCATGTCATGACCATCCGCCTGGAGAGTTTGCCAGCCATAAGCGCTGAACCGCATCATCACGTCTTCCGTGAAGGCGATAGCGGTCGAGCCGTCGATACTGATGCTGTTGTCGTCATACAACACGATCAATTTGCCCAGACCAAGATGGCCCGCCAGCGAAGCGGCCTCATGGGAGATGCCTTCCATCAGGTCACCGTCACTGGCAATGACGTACGTATGGTGGTCGACCAGCGGGAACTCTGGCTGGTTGAACTGCTCCGCCAGCCACGCCTCGGCCAATGCCAGGCCGACCGCGTTACCAAACCCCTGGCCGAGCGGTCCGGTCGTCGTTTCCACTCCGGGAGTCAGGAAGTTCTCCGGGTGTCCGGGTGTCCGGCTGCCCCACTGCCGGAACTGCTGCAGCTCTTCCAATGGCAGCGCATAGCCGGCCAGGTGCAGCAGGCCGTAGAGCAGCATGGAGCCGTGGCCGGCCGAAAGGACAAAGCGGTCCCGATTCGGCCACCTGGGATCCGTGGGGTCGTAGGTCAAATAGTCGGTCCACAAGACGATGGCTGCATCAGCCATGCCCATCGGCAGACCGGGATGGCCGCTGTTGGCATTCTGCACGCCATCCATGGCCAGACCTCGAAGAATGTTGGCAGCACGCTGTTGACGGCTGGTATGGTTATCACTCATCGGAAACTCCTTGTCGTGTTATCGAGCGGCTTGCGGAAACGCCGCTTCCGCGCTGAAGTATACAGGCTATTGGCAGCGGGGCGAGACCTGGCGGGCCGCCGGCATAGTTATTCAGCAGTCGGGTTGTCAGACGTAGCCACGACATCCATTGTCGTGTTCTCTGCCGAACGCACGAGACCGGAAAGGATTCCGGTCGCTACGATCGCTCGCACCATGAAAAGCTCTGGAGTCGCCGCCAAAGCAGGGAGACGCGCCTGGCGGGTCAGCAGGCTACATGGCCCCATCGAGAAGGGTGCGAAGCTGCGGCAGGGCGGCCTCGGCAGCCTGCTCACCCGCCCGGATCAGCTCGTCGGCTCGATGGAAGCCGACCAGCAGTCCGACATCGCTGGGCAAGACGGGGCGCAGCAAGAGGTCCGGCGGATGCAGGACCAAACGGTGTTCCGTCAGGGCCGCAATCATGATCATCAAGGTGCTGTATACATCGTGCAGGCCGCCAGGCACAAAGCCAAAACGCAGCCCCATCTCACTAGGCGGCTGGCCCGGCCAATTGCCGGCAAAACTGGGCAAGACATCGACGGCGACGACCGGCTCACCACCCAGGGTACGAGCCACATCGACCGGCACATTATTGAGTACACCGCCATCAACCAGACGGTAGTCACCTAACTCAACCGGCGTGAAGACGCCCGGCACCGAGATGGTGGCGCGCACCGCGTCGATGACTAGCCCACCTTGAATGACAATGTCCCGGCCCGATTCCAAATCGACTGACGCGACTGCAAACGGAATCTGGAGATCGGCAAAGGTCAGCTGGTCGCCGAGAAGATCAGCCATGAAGTTGTAAACGCGACGGCCGCGCACGCTCAGGCCGCCGGCGCCGAGACCGAAGTCAACGAGGCGAAGCTGTTCCGACACCTTGCTCAGACGCCCAATCTCCTTGCTGACATCGTCGAGGGGGATTCCAGCGGCGAACAGCGACCCCACCAGGCCGCCCATGCTGGTGCCGGCAATGAACGCCACCGGGATGCGCTCCCGCTCCAGGACTTTCAGCAGGCCCACGTGGGCCAGGCCGCGGGCGCCCCCTCCGCCGAGAGCCAGGCCGATTGCTGGTTGCCTGTCCATATCAACTGGCGAGCGTGCAGGCTGCCTGCCTACTCGACGCCTCGCTTGAAGACGCAGAAGTAGACTTTCCGCCATCCGCCGCTCATCTCCGGATAGGAGTTGCCCAGGTCGCCGTTCTTGCCAATCCGTTCGACCGGCTCAACACTGACCAGCTCCCAGCCGTCGACGCCCATCTCATTTAACCACGCCTCCAACAGCAGCAAGTCGTACTTCGGCAGCTCTTTCCAACTGACTTCAGGATAGTTGCGCTGAATGTAGTAGATAGCTGATTCGCTGTCCCGATCGGGTTCAAACGCCTGTGCCCGGTATTCCCAGCGCATGATACGATTCCTCTCGCCGCCTAAAACGTCACATCTAGCGATGTCAGGCCGCGCAATGTCAGATTGTTCTTGTACTGAATGTCATCCGTTCCCAACTGAAGGTCGGGAAGCTCCCTGGCCAACGTCGCAAAGGCGATCTCTCCTTCCAGACGTGCCAGTGGTGCGCCCAGACAGTAATGGATGCCGCCGCCAAATGCCAGATGCCGGTTGGGCGTCCGGCCAAGATCGAGCCGCTCTGGCTGTTCGAACTGCTCCGGGTCCCGATTGGCGGCGCCCAGAACAAAGCCGACGGCGGTCCCAGGCGCCAGGTCCAGGTCGCCCACCTGCAAGGGCTCCAGCACCACGCGTGACGTAAACTGTACAGGGCTGTCATAGCGCAGCAGCTCCTCAACGGCCGTCGACACAATGTCCGGTTCATCCTTCAGCCGCTGCCATTGGTCCGGATGGCGCAGTAGGGCCAGCGTCCCGTTGCCAATGAGATTAACCGTTGTCTCGTGGCCTGCAATCAGCAGCAGGGCACAGGTGGCAAACAGCTCTTCCCGGGTCAGCCGATCGCCTGCTTCTTCCACCGCAACGAGATCGGACACGAGGTCCGCCTGGGGGCGCTTTCGCCGCGCTTCAAGCAGATCGCCCAGATACGCCGTGAGGGCGATGGTCGAGTCGGCCGCCCGATCGTAGACCGCTTCTTCATCGGTCATATCGATGCTGCGGGCGATATCGTCGGACCAGACGTGAAATCTGTCATGGTCGGCCGCCGGCACACCCAGCAGCTCACAAATGATCGTCATCGGCAGCGGATAGGCGAAGTCACCTATCAGCTCCATCTGGCCGTCGCCCCGCACGCGATCCAGCAGGGATTCGGTGGTTTCCTGAATCGTATGACGCAAGCGGGTGATGGTACGCGGCGTAAACGCCTTGTGGACGAGCGAGCGCAGCCGGGTGTGGTCGGGTGGATTCATCAGCAGCAGCCAGTTGTCCTGCATATCCCAGAGCGGCTGCTGGCGTTCGGTCATCTCGCCAATAAACTGATGACCCAGCCGGTTGTCGCGCAGCATCGCCTGACAGTCGGCATGGCTGGAGAGAAACCAAAGGCCCCACGGCTCCCAGAAGAAGCGCGGCGCATGGGTCTGCATCATCTCGTAGATTGGGTACGGATCTGCCCGCATCTCGGGCGAGAGTGGATTAAAGTTCATGGCCGTAAACCTCCAGTCCAGATAAGAGCTTGCTGTCTCATGGTACCATCCCGACACTGATCGTCGATTACCCCCGTCGGGCAGGCAGGGTTTTTCAGTTGTCAAGCCGCTGCGGGTTGAAACCCGGCAGCTACCGGGCAAGTGGGTCAAAACCCACTTAAACCGGGAAGGAAAGCACGCCGGCCACCCCTTCTGCAACCCACCTTCAGTGGGTTTCCTCCGGTAGCAGGCCGTTTCAACGGCCTGTGTCCGGCCGAACCAGACAGATCGCTCACCATTCGGACACGATGGTGAAACGCGGCAGTCTGAATCTGGTCGTACCGATTCCACCTACCGCGGCACGAGCCAGTGAAAATCTGACGCATACCCGGTCACCCAGCCCGAAAGGTCAAACATCCCCTGACCATCCAGCGGCACGTAGATGATCTCGTTCGGCTCGAGCGCGTCAACCTGGACCGTCGCCAGCACACCGGAGAGGTCCCATGTCCAATCTGCCCGATAAGCCTGATCAGGCCAAGATTCCAGGGCAAACAGAATGGGTGAGCCGCTTTCAATGGTCTCCCAAACACCTTGCTCCAACGGATCGCCCTGTATCGCCATGGTCACGGTGCCGTCTGCAAATTGGTTTACCGGCGTCAGGATGACATAGCCGGGCTGCGGCGCGCCGGCTCTCGGTTCGCTGGTGAACTCCAGTGTGGTGGTCGCCACCGGACTTAGCACCAGATTAGGCTCTGAAGCGGGCAAATAGCTGGTGAGCCGTGGCCCAACTGTCCCGTCGGCCGTCGGCTCAATGACAATGGCCGTCCCGTCGGCCGCCCATGACGCGCCAGGCGCGGTCACGTAGCCGTTCGATCCGGGCAGCTGAACCAACTCGCCGGAAGCGCCGTCGATGACAAACACAGCGCCGCCTTCCAAAAAGCCGCCGTTGGCCAGCAAGTACCTGCCGCTGGGATCCCAACCCAGGCCGAACAGAACGACAACCGGATCGACTTGCATATCGCCCGTCAACCCAACCAGCTCACGACCGGTCAGGTCGAGGGAGTACGGAAACTCGTGCAGTCCGCGGGCGCTCGAAACCAGGAAGCGAGTGCTGTCCTGGCCGGGGAACAGCTGCAGCGGCGACTGATCGCCTGGGCGACTGAACGGGATTTCTGGGCCAACGTAGAGCGTATCCGGGGCGGCCGTCTGGAACGACACGAGACGGTAGCCGCTGTCAGTCCTAGAGGCGAACACACCCCAGCCGCCGTCAGGGGAGATCAGCATCTGCTCAACAAAATCGTAGGTGGTCAGATAGGGCGCCATACCGCTTTCCAGAAGAAGCGAGGTGCGGCTCTCGGTGTCGATCAGGGTCATTTCGCTCGTTGCCCCATCATCACGCGTCTGTCGGGCCAGCACGAAACGACCGTCCCGATTAGTGGCCACATCCACTATCGTTGCCTCATTATCCGGTACGAGTTCGACCCGGCTGTCGGTCGCCCGCCAGATGGCGAGGTTGCCGTTGCTGATGAACAGCAGATGGTTGTCAATCACCGGGACGTACCCGATGCTTTCAATCGGTGTCGCCGGCACAAAAAGCTCGCGGCCGACTGCCAGCGGGCCGGGGTTGGCTCGCTGCAGGATGGCCGGGGTTGTTTCATACGTGAAGGCGATCGACTCCCACGTCTCGCCCTCGGCAGCGACGTGGAGGAAGACACACGGGGGTCCAATGATTGGACCAGCCGTCCCTACGTCCGGCACCGTCAGAGGCGAGCCTGGTGTCAGATAGTTTGGATTGCCAAGGTTGTTGGCGCTGCGGATGGCCGTGGCCGATGTGCCATAACAGCGCGCGATCTGCAGCAGCCACTCGCCAACCGACACGGTGTGCTGGACGGTAGATCCTGGAGTCTCAGTCCACGGCTCTTGCGACGGCAGCGCAATCAGGCCGGCCTCAGGAAGCGATTGCACGCTTCCGGCTGCACTGCGAATCTCCGGCTCAACCGGAACCGGTGGCACAGAGGCGTTGGATGTGTCGGGGCTACTCCCGTCTCCGCCATCGCCCGGGTCAGCAACAGATGGCGTCTCAGGTGTCAGCTCAGATGACCCGACGTCGCCCCCATCTTCGGGCGCAGGATAGGCCGCATCCGGCGCAGCCGAAACTGGTGGCGGATAAGCCTGTCGGCTGTCTGACTCGCCTGTTGGAGCGGGCACAATCGGTGGTGTCACCGTTCCGTCCGCCGGGGTGTCCTCCTGACACGCGACAGCAAACAGGATCACAGCAATCAATGTGAGCATAAGCGGAAAGCGAATCTGCTTCATCGTCGACTCCTCCCCCCGACACGATACGTATCGCAAAACGGCGGTCGTCCATGGTCACGTTCCAACTTGACGTAACACACCAAACGACTCTATCATACTCGAAGCAAGCTCGTAAGATCAACCTGCGCCACAGAGATTGGTCTGCGGCCCAGGATATGTCTGCTGCGACCTTGCTTGAGTCAGAGTTCGGCCCTGCGATCAGCGCGAAACGGTGCGTGCACCGTCGGAATGGTCGGGTTCTACCAGGATTGATTTATCGTTATTGTCTGTAGACAGATCATGGGAGGTCTTTTCTATGTCGTTTGAACTGCTATGCATCTCCATCATCGCCATCTTGTTTGGCACGATACTCGCCTTTGGCGGGTACCGGTTCTTCTTGTTTCTGCTGCCTCTGTGGGGCTTCTTCTTTGGCTTTGGTCTGGGCGCGCAGGCGGTCCAGGCGCTGCTGGGCCAAGGCTTCTTTGGCACCGTTACGAGCTGGGTTGTCGGCTTCGTTCTTGCCCTGATCTTTGCTCTGTTTTCGTACCTGTTCTACTACTTCGGCGTGGCGATCATAGCCGCGTCGCTGGGATACGGTCTCGGGTACTCCATCATGGCCCTCTTCGGTCTGGATGGTGGGCTGATTCCGTTCCTGGTTGGTGTCGCGCTCGCCGTGCTGCTGGCCTTTCTGACCCTCAGGTACAATCTGGCCAAGTACGTCATCATCATTGGCAGCGCCCTCGCCGGCGCAGCCATCGCAGTGGGGACGCTGTCGAGCGGAATCGGGGGTATCGAGCTGGCTCGCCTGTCGGAGAACCCGCTGGGCACCCTGTTCGGCGATTCGATCTTGTGGCTGCTGCTGTTCCTCGGTGTCGCCATTGGGGGCATGATCATCCAGTTCCAGGCCAATCGCAATTGGTACGCTGAACCGTACCCCAATCGCATCTAGCCAAACAGATTCCGCCATCGCAAACCCCTGGGCCTCCGACAAGCACACGCCGCGTGTCGGAGGCCCATCTCGCTTTTCGTTCGCCTCACGTACTCCGATTTACCAGGCCCCATCCTGTAGGCGGGCCACCCCTCTTCCCGGACACCCGCTCGTGAAGACAGGGCCCCCTATCTCAGCCAACGTCCGGCCGTCTGGCATTGAGTTCCCAATCAAATCAAGGTAGACTTCAGGTTGGGACGCCAGCCACCACGCCCGCAGGAACCGTCGCATGGCGCCACTGACGGGGCGCAGGTGGCAGGCTTGGGAGCCATACAACTGGAGGAAATCATGTCAACTGTCCACACCTCGGATACAGCCGGAGCTGCGCGCCTGCCTGAAGATTTCCCGACCGGGATCGATCTCTTGCATACACCGCTTCATAATCGCGGCACCGGCTTTACAGCCGCAGAGCGAGATGCATTTGGTTTGCGCGGGCTGCTGCCGCCGCGCGTATTTTCCATTGAGACGCAGGCCGCGCGGATCATGGTCAATCTTCGTCGGAAGGCGGATGACCTCGACAAGTATGTCCATCTGATCGATTTGGAGGACCGCAACGAAACGCTGTTTTATCGCGTCCTCGTCGATAATCTGGAAGAGCTGATGCCAATCGTCTATACGCCAACTGTCGGTCTCGCTTGCCAACAGTACGGCAATCTCTTTCGCCGGCCCCGCGGGCTCTATATCTCGATCGAGGATCGTGGGCGTGTGGCGGAGCTGCTGGGCAATTGGCCGCTTAAAGATGTGCGCGTCATCGTCGTCACCGACGGCGAACGCATTCTAGGTCTTGGAGACCTGGGGGCGAATGGCATGGGTATCCCTGTGGGCAAGCTCTCGCTCTACACTGCCTGCGCGGGCATTTCGCCCACCCTGACTCTGCCGGTCGTCCTCGACGTAGGCACCGAGAACGCGGCGCTCCGCGAGACGCCCTTTTACATTGGGCTGGACCAGCCACGCGTTAGAGGGGAAGCGTATGATGCGTTGGTGGATGAGTTCATGGACGCCATAGTCACTCATTTTCCGGACGCTCTGATTCAGTTTGAAGACTTCGCCAACCAGAACGCGTTCCGACTCCTTAGCAAATATCGCTCAACCCATCGGGTGTTCAACGACGACATTCAAGGAACGGCTGCCGTTACCCTGGCCGGTCTCATGGCCGCCCAGCGTCTAATCGGCACTGATGGCGGGCCAGAGCGCGACCTGCGTGATCAGCGTATCCTGTTCCTCGGTGCGGGAGAGGCCGGAGTCGGCATTGCAGATCTTGTCGTCTCGGCAATGATCGAGCTTGGCATGTCAGCAAAAGAGGCCAGAAGTCGATGTTGGTTCATCGATTCCCACGGCCTGGTCGTGACCGGGCGTGACAAGCTGGCTAAACACAAGCAGCCATACGCCCACGAGCATCCTCCACTTGACGATCTCCTTGCTGCTGTGGAAGCGATTCGGCCGACAGCGCTCATTGGCGTGTCAGGACAGCCACAAACCTTCACCCTACCCGTGCTCTCCGCCATGGCCGAAATCAATGAACGACCAATCATCTTCGCTCTGTCGAACCCAACGTCAAAGTCAGAATGCACCGCTGAACAAGCGTACACAGCGACTTCTGGCCGAGCGATATTCGCCAGTGGCAGCCCATTTCCGCCGGTGACTCTGAACGGTCATCAGTACAATCCAGGTCAGGGCAACAACGCCTACGTGTTCCCCGGCGTTGGTTTGGGCGTCGTCGTCAGCGGCGCCAGGCATGTAACAGACCAGATGTTTGCTGCGGCGGCGCAGACGCTGGCCAGTCAGGTCACCCCTGAAGACCTGGCCGCCGGGCGCATTTATCCGACTATCGACCGGATACGCTCGGTATCGGCCGCCATCGCGACCGCTGTTGCCGACCTTGCTTTCGATCGCGGGTTGGCAACCGTCGCCAGGCCAATAGACAGTGCCGCCTATGTCGAATCACTTATGTTTGAGCCACACTATTCGAAGCTGGTGTGAATCTGGGCTAGAACCTTCCAACTTCGGCCGAATCCTTGTAGAATGACAGATGGTGTTGGCGCTTCGCGCCTGGCATAAGACACGGAGGAGACGGCCCATGTATGACAGTATCGCCTACGAAGATTTCAACCGTGCGTTTCGGCGGTCGTTCTGGCGCAAACTGAAGGCACTGATGACCGGGGAAAGCAACGAACTGCTGCCCTACGACCGCGTACGGGAAGATCTGCCTTTTCGCGGTCAGCGTGATATCGGCTTGCAGACGGTCCCTGTAGACCGGATCGTGGGCAGCGTTGGCCGCTACCGTGACTTTGACCGCGCCTTTCTCCCCATCCAGCGCCAAACGACCGAACGTTGGGTCAGCATCAGCAAGGCCCATTATCAGGAAGTCATTTTGCCACCGGTCGATCTGTACAAGATCGGCGAGGTTTACTTCGTGCGCGACGGCAACCACCGTGTATCTGTGGCGCGGGAACGCGAGCAGCAGTTTATCGACGCCTTTGTCACCGAAATCGACATCCCGTTCAGGCTGACAGTCGATATGGACTTTGACGAAGTGCAGCTGCAAAAAGCTCACGGGCAGTTCCGGCAGCAGACCGGGCTTGACCACCTGTTCCCCGACTCAGATCTGCTGCTCAGCAATCCGGTTGAGTACTCACGACTCCACGAACACATCAACGCACATCGTTACTATCTGGGCGAAGAGCGGCAAGCGGACATAGCTTACGAGGAGGCGGTCGGGTCATGGTACGAGACCGTCTACATGCCCCTGGTCAACACCCTCGACGAAAACGGATTGGGCGAGGAGTTCGAGGAGTTTACGCTGGCGGACCTGTACTTGCGCGTCAGCGAGTACCAGTGGCTTCTGAGCGAGGCGGTGGGTGACAGAATGGAAGTCGATGATGCCCGCCTCGAGGCGCTCGATGAGCTGGCCGAAATCTACAAGATTCGCGATGTGCGCCAGATTATTCGCAAACTGAGACACGCCACGTGGATCGACAAAGCGATCCGCGACCGCGAAGAAGTTGCCTTCCTCCAGAAGACCCGCCTGTACGACCTGAGGCCGGGGGCCAATGTCGTGGTCAGTTTGCCCGGCAAGTATGACAAGATTCTGCGGCACATTGACGTCCATCGTTACTACATGGGCCTGGAGCGCCACGGGGACGTGCCTTACGACGAAGCCGTAGCGTCCTGGTATGACAACGTCTACTTGCCCGTCATTGATCTCATTCGAGAGCAAGACGTATTGGGCCAGTTTCCCGGCCGTACCGAGGCAGACGCCTATGTCTGGACAATCGACCATCGCGAGGCGATGGAGGCCGCCGGTGAAGACCCGGATGGCGAGCTTGACGCACCCGCAGCAACGTGATCAGGGATTCTGGCGAGCCAGCTCTGTCTGCGCTGCCGCAGCAACCGGGGATGTCGGGCTGAGAGCCACGGCCTGTCCGTACGCTGTCCGGGCGGCACCGTGGTCACCCAGCGCCTGATACGCATGACCCAGGTATAGAAACGTCTCCTCAACCGAACGGCCGCCCTGGGTAGCCAGCGTTGCCTCAGCCAACTCGACCACATCCCGCGCCCGGCCCACGGCCAGGTATGCGTCATACGGCGCGAACTGGTACCAGAGCATACGGGCCGGCAATCCATACAACCGCGCCTGGTCAAACGAAGCGGCCGCCTGGTTCCACGTCGTGCCATCTCCACTGAGCTGAGCCTTTCCAACCAGGCTGCTGCCAAGGTTGAACCAAGCGAACGCATCGCCTGGATTGGCCCGCACGACCGCCCTGGCCAAATCAATCGCGTTGTCCCACATCGTCGTGGGGCTATCCAGGCCGGCTCCCAGGATATCAGCTACCACAGGGCGCATCGCCGGATCGTATACCACAATGAGGACATTGTTGAACTGATGCCACTGGCGAACCAGCCCGTCATACGGTTCGTAACCGTCTTCATCCCATGGCCCGAGAAACGTGTCGCGGGCCTGGAACTGACTGGCAGTATCGTCGTATCCGTATAACGTAAGATAGTGGCCCATCCAGCCAGACGTGCCATCGTCCTCCAGACCCTTCTCCACAATGACGGGCAGCCCCGCAGCGAGCAGCGCCCGCAGCTGTTCGGCCGTTCCGCCATGAAAGACAGCCGCCTCCAGCGCCGTGCGATCGGTCACGTAGGCCGCCAGCTCATGCGGGGATACGTTGCGATCCTCGTAAGTCGGCCGAATGACCGCCGCCACCTCCAGCTGATTGTGAGACAGACCGTGATAGGCAAGCACCATGCTCAGATTGGCCGGTCCGCAGTTATTGAACTTCTGCGGCACGATTTGCACCCCGGCCAGGCTCACTTGCGCTGGCAGCAATCGCGACGTCGGGCCCGGTATGACGGTGGGTGTCGGATCCGCTGCGATTGCCGGGGCGGGCGGCGCTGCCGTGCTGGCCGCTACAACCGCCGTCGGCGCGACCTCTGCCTCAGTGAGGTTGGTGAAGTCGCTGGCAGGCGCCGCCGACAGTGGCGCAGTCGTTGGCAGTGGTACTGCCGTTGGCAGAGGCACAGATGTTGGCAGTGGGTCGAGCAGTAGATCGACATCGGCGAGGCGTGCCGGCTGTTGAGGCGCGGGCAAGGCGGCGGGCAATGGTTCACTGATCATGGCCAACACAGGCGACGGCAGATGCTGCCTGACCCGGCCCGAAACCATCCCGGCCAGGTCGGGCCAGAACTGCCAGGCAGTCAGGGCCACGACGCCCACAACTATAAACAGAGTAAGCCCTAGCCGCGTTCCCTTCTGCATCATGATGTTAGTATAGCAGACCCGTCGCGAGCTTTGACAGCGTCATACCCCAGTGTCATAATGACCGTTGGCCTTCAGTTCACAATGAGGGTCGGACACGCAAAGGGATATGCAAGCAGGGAGCATCAACATGAACGTAGGGTTTATCGGATTGGGAATCATGGGCAGCGGGATGGCACAGAATCTGCTTGGTGCAGGGCTGGATGTGACCGTCTGGAACCGAACGGCCGAACGGATGACGCGGCTGGTTGAGGCCGGCGCCAAACCAGCCGCCACTGCCGCAGACGCCGCCGCCAACAGCGACATCGTGGTCATCTGCGTCAGCAATACGAGCGACGTCGAAGCAGTTATCCTGGGAGAGAACGGCGTGCTGGAAGGGGCGCGGCCCGGCACCCTGATCATCGACTGCAGCACGATTAGCCCCCAGGCTACCCAGGCGCTGGCAGACACCCTGGCCGGCAGCGAGCTTCACATGCTCGATGCCCCGGTCAGTGGTGGCAGCGAGGGTGCAGCCAAAGGCACGCTGAGCATCATGATCGGCGGCGATGCCGACCAGGTGGAACGCGCTCGCCCGGTCTTTGAGGCGATGGGCAAGATCATCACCCACGTAGGCGGCCACGGCGCGGGCCAGACGGCCAAGCTGGTCAATCAGGTCCTGGTCGTCAGCACGATGCAGGGGATGGCGGAGGCGCTCATGCTGGCCTCTGCCGGGGGGTTGGACCTGGAGAGGACGCTGGCAGCCGTCAGCGGTGGCGCCGCCGGAAGCTGGACACTCAGCAATCGCGGACCGCAGGTCATTGCCCGCGACTGGCGACCTGGCTTCACAATCGACTTGCAGATGAAGGATTTGCGACTGGTCCTGGAAGCGGCTGACGAACTGGGTGTGCCCCTGCCCTCAACAGCAGTCGTCTTCCAGCTCATGCGCACGCTGCAGGAGCAGGGATTGGGCGGCGAGGGCAACCATGCGCTCGTAAAGGCGTTGGAGAACATGGCAGGCTTCGAAGTGGGCGATTTGCCCGGCGGAGAGGGATAGGCGCGTGGCAAGTGAACGATCCATAGCCGAGATAGAGTGGGACAGCCTGCTGGATCGACCGTACTATCCGTCTCCTGATGCGTGGGAAGACCAGGTGTTGTACTTCCTCATGCTCGACCGCTTCTCCGATGGCCGCGAGCAAGGCTACCTCGACAACGATGGCAGCGTGGTGGAGGACGGCGAGACACCCCCTTTCAGCCCGGGAGACGCAGACTCGGCGCTGGCGACGCCAGAAGATCGGGTAAGCTGGCGACGGGCGGGCGTGGACTGGGTCGGCGGGACGCTCCGCGGGCTGGCCAGCAAGTTGGGCTACCTCAAGCGACTCGGCGTAACGGCCGTCTGGATCAGCCCCGTCTTCAAGCAGGTTGCCTTCGACACCACCTACCACGGTTACGGCATCCAGAACTTCCTTGACGTCGATCCCCACTTCGGAACGCGGGAGGAACTGCGCGACCTCGTTCGCCAGGCCCACGACATGGGCATCTACGTCATCCTTGACATCATTCTGAACCACACCGGCGACGTGTTCGCCTACGAGCCAGATCGCTACCGGACCCGGGATCCACGGAGCGGGCGGTGGTATCTGGATCCACGATGGGATGGGAACCGGTATGACGTCAGGGGATTCCGCGATGCTGGCGGGCAGCCGGTCATCCCGTTCGGCCCGGTAGATGAGACCACGCAGCCCGAAGCGTGGCCCGATGGCGCCGTCTGGCCCGTTGAGCTGCAAGCGGCCGAAGCGTTCACCCGCCAGGGGTACATCAGCAACTGGGACCACGATCCCGAATACCGCGCCGCCGATTTCATGTCGCTGAAGGATATCCATCTCGGCTACGGCAGTGTCGATGAGTACGAGCCATCCCCCGCCCTGCGCGCCCTGATCGACATCTATCGCTTCTGGATCGGTTACACAGATGTCGACGGCTATCGCATCGATACGGTCAAGCATATGGACCCGGGAGCGACGCGCTATTTCGCCCAGTCCATTCATGAGTTCACCCAGCGCATCGGCAAGAATCGGTTCTATCTGATTGGCGAGATCACTGGCGGCCGTACCAAGGCGTTCGCCACCCTGGAGATCACTGGTCTGGATGCCGCCCTCGGCATCAACGAGATCCCCGATAAGCTGGAATATCTCGTCAAGGGATACCGGCACGCCCACGAATACTTCGACCTGTTCCGCAACTCATTGCTGGTCAATAAGGAGTCGAACCTGTGGTTCCGCAACAAGGTCGTCACGATGTATGACGATCACGACCAGGTGCGCAAAGGGGATTACAAGGCCCGCTTCTGCGCCGGATCGCCCCACAATGCCAATCTGTCGCTCAACGTGCTGGCACTGAACGCCACGACCATGGGCATCCCATGCGTCTACTACGGCTCCGAGCAGGCGCTGGACGGCGAAGGGGACAGCGACCGCTTCCTGCGGGAAGCGATGTTTGGCGGACAGTTTGGCCCGTTCCGGACCCGAGAACGCCACGTCTTTGACGAATCGTTTTGGGTCTACCAGGAGTTCGCCAAGGTCCTCAAGCTGCGGCGGGAGCACATTCAGCTGCGGCGCGGTCGGCAGTTCCTGCGTGAGATTTCGCCCGACGGCCGCTTTTTTGGCGAGCCGAAAATGATTGGGGGAGAGATACGCTCGGTCGTGCCGTGGTCGCGCATCTTCGACGGCAAGGAGATGCTCCTGGCCATCAACACGGATGCGGTTGCGCCGCGCTCGGCCTGGGTCCTCGTGGACAGCCGTCTCCACCCGCCCGGCGGCGAGTTTCGCTGTCTCTATTCGCGCGACGAGGCACAGCTCGGGCAGAGCTTGCCTGTCCAGCAAATGGCCAACGGCGGCAGTGCCGTGCATATGACAGTGCCGCCGGCCGGTTTCGTTATCTTCGAGTAAGCTACAAAGCCCTTCGCTAGAGGAGGGTTTTGGAGATGGGACCGATATGGTCCATAAACTCGGAGCGCGTCTTCGGGTTGTCTGCAAACGTGCCTAACAAGGCGCTGGTGCGCATCCGCGCATTGGCCTTCTTGGCGCCGCGCATCGCCATGCACATGTGCAGTCCGTCGATCACAACAGCCACGCCTTGCGGCTCGATGAGATCGTCAATCAGGTGGGCAATCTGGTTGGTCATGCGTTCCTGAATCTGCAGCCGGCGGCCATACGCCTCGACGATCCGCGGAATCTTGGACAGCCCGACCACCTTCTTGCTCGGGATGTACGCCACGTGGGCCTTTCCGAAGAAAGGCAGCATGTGATGTTCACACAGGCTGTAGAAGTCGATGTCGGACACAACCACCATTTCGCTGTACGTCACGTCGAACATGGCGTTGTTCAGCAAAGCGGTGGGATCAACCTTGTAGCCAATCAACAGCTCGTCATAGGAACGGGCTACGCGTGCTGGGGTTGCCAACAGGCCCTCACGTTCCGGATCTTCGCCAACGGCCCGCAATATGTGAGTTACGGATTCGGCCACAATCTCCTTATCTTCGGCCGAAAGGACGGGACCATCTTTGAAATCGCTGCTGTTGGGGTCTTCGGTTGTCTGGTCGAGATACTCTTTACCTAACATAGTTGGAGATTATAGCAGGTTGTCTTCTCGAATGGGTGGTGGGCGTGCTCTGGTCAGGGCGAGGCACTGTTCTAGCGATCGCAGTGATCGGATTGCTCTCCGGCCTCCCGGGGTCGGCAGAAGGACGCGACAGGGAATGTCGCCGCTAGGCCCGGTAGAATAGACACGATAAGGAGTGTCGCTGCTACGTCTCGCAGGAGAAGCGACAGAGAATGTCGCCGCTACGTTTGGCGGGAGAGGCAACAAGGAATATCGCCGCTACGTTTGGCTGTCAGGCTGTTGGGAACCCTGGCACGTTGGTGGGGAGTGTGGCGTTGGGAGACGGGACAACAAAAAAGACGGTGACCCATTACAGGCCACCGTCTTTTGGACTAGCTATTTAGAGTGGGGGTTTACCAGCGATTGCTGCTGCCGCCGCCACTGCGATTGTAACCGCCACCGCGATTACCACCACCGCCACCACCACCGTAACTATTCGAACGGGGCTCGCGGGGCTTGGCTTCGTTGACCTTCAACTCGCGGCCGCCGAAGCTGACGCCGTTCAGGCCTTCGATCGCGGCGTTGGCCGCAGAGTCTTCCATCGTGACAAAGCAGAAACCACGGAAACGACCCGTGTCGCGGTCCATGATCATATCGATCTGCTCGACCGTGCCATACTCCGTGAACTTCTCTTCAACTTCTTGCTGCACCGTTTCGTACGGCAGGTTACCAACATACAACTTCTTCGACATTTTACTGCTTGCTCCTAATGTGAGTGTGCGCCATGGACATGGCCATGGTCAGTCTCGTCGGAAGTCGCCGGGCGCAAGCCCACGACCTCGACATCAAAAAACAGGGTTTCACCAGCCAGTGGGTGATTTAGATCTAACAGGACACCATCTTCCTTCAACTCTGCAACGTAGGCTTCGATTTGTTGGCCGGTGCTGTTATCTACCATTCTTAAGCCCATGCCTTCTTCCAGCTTCATGTCCGGGGGGAACATTTCCTGTGAAACGAACTCAAAAGAGTCCGGGTTCACTTCGCCGTAAGCGAGCTTGGGGGCTACTTTGACGTTCTTGGATTCACCGACTTTCATGCCGGCCAACTCCGTTTCAAGTCCGGGGATTATATTGCCCGCACCGTGGAGGTAGACCAGTGGTTCGTCGGAACCTGCCGCGTCAATCTCTTCACCATCATCTAGACGTAACGAATACGCTAGACTGACCACTTGACCGTCCGAGACGATCTGGTCTTCTACTACTTCGGAATGCTTACTCAAACAAACTCTCCTAACTCAGTGTGAACTACAAGATGCGCCCTAAGCCTACAAGGAAGCGAGTTACCGATAAAAAAAGAGCCCCCCGGTCTAGTCAGTACGGGTGGCCTCAACTCGTTCCTACACCAACTTACACTAGTCAAGTGGCACTATAGAGTAAAGTGACATAAATGTCAATAGCGTAACGGCAGTGACTCATCTGGCGCTCCTAAATCCGGGTCACATGGCTGAACTGCATTTTTCAACATGCATGGTACAATCACGCTGCCCATTCGACACCAACCAGACGGCCTGAAGCCACCCAGGAGCGACACGTGACCTCAGATTCCGAACTTACCTTACACGACGGACAACTGGAAAACCGCCCCACGCCAGATCTGCAACCGTTCGACCCCAATCCGAACTGGTTCAACAAGAAAGGCAAACTCAAGAAGAAGTATTACGAACAGGAACTGCTCCGCCTCCAGGAAGAGCTGGTCAAGCTCCAGTACTGGGTGCGGACGACGGGGCTGCGCGCAGTGATCATCTTTGAGGGGCGCGACGCTGCGGGCAAAGGGGGCGTCATCAAGCGCATCATTGAACGAACCAACCCGCGCGTGATCCGTGTCGTTGCTCTGGGCATCCCCACGGAGCGCGAGAAGTCGCAGTGGTACTTCCAGCGCTGGGTCGCCCATCTGCCCGCGGCCGGGGAGATCGTTTTGTTCGATCGAAGCTGGTACACCCGAGCCATCACCGAACACGTCCACGGCTTCTGCACCGAGGAGGAGTATCGCGAGTTCCTGGCCTCGTGCCCCCAGTTCGAGCGGATGTTGATCCGCTCCGGAATCATCGTGCTCAAGTATTGGTTCTCCGTCAGCGACGAGGAGCAGGAGCGCCGCTTCCAGCAGCGAGCGGCCGATCCAAAACGCCGATGGAAGCTCAGCCCAATCGACATCACGTCACGAGATATGTGGGTGGAGTACTCCCAGGCGAAGGACCGGATGTTTGACCACACCGACAGCAAACAGTCACCCTGGTTCGTCGTCAATGCAGACGAGAAGAAACGGGCGCGTCTCAACGCCATTCGCCACATTCTGACGATGATACCGTATGAGGACCAACTCCCGCCGCCTATGACCCTGCCGCCGCGCAAGCCTGCCAGCGGCTACGTTCGGCCGCCAATTGATGAGCAAACCTTCGTACCCGACGTCTACTGACCTCCGACCCACCAACCAGGAGCCGTATCCAGGCGGCTTCTGAATACAGCATGAGCAGTCAGAGGGCACGCTGCACTCGTGCCGGGCGGTTCCTATAATCCCGGACATGAAACGCACGCTCATTATCATTGCCATCGTCCTTGTCGGTCTCCTGGTTGCCGGTGGTCTGGTGGCCCGCCCCTTCCTGTCCCAGTTCAATCCCCTACAGGTACAGCAGTCCGGCATAACGCTGCCTGACCTGCCTGAGGGGTTCTCGTCGGAGGTGTTCGCCTCCGGCCTGGACCGCCCGAGATTCATCGCCTTCGGCCCGGACGGCACGTTGTTCGTGGCCGAGCGCGGCGCCAACCGCATTGTGACCATTGACGATGTCGACGGCGACGGTGTTGGTGACAACCAGGTCGTCTTCGCCGACGACCTGAACCGGCCCCACAGCATCGTTTCCCATGACGGAGCGTGGTATGTGGGCGTGCCCACTGGCGTCATTCGCCTGGAAGACAGCGACGGCGACGGCACGGCCGACAGGCGTGAGACGATCGTCGACGATTTGCCTGCGTCGGGCGCACACACGACCCGCACTGTCGAGTTCCTCCCCGACGGCCGCATGGTTGTTTCGGTCGGCTCAAGCTGCAATGTCTGCGAGGAAGACGACCCGCGCCGCGCCGCCATTCTCATTTATGACAGCGCCCGGGGCGAGAACGGCCGTCTGTTTGCCGAAGGGCTGCGCAACGCGGTCGGCCTGGCGGTCCAGCCGGGCACAGGTGAGTTATGGGCTTCCAACAACGGCCGTGACCTGATGGGCGACGATGTACCGCCAGAAACGATCTATCTGATCGAAGATGGACTGGACTACGGCTGGCCGCGATGCCACAGCGGCACCATTTCGGATCCGGAGTATGGTGGCGAGAGCGGCTGCGATGGCGTCGAACAGCCGCAGGTGAGCATGCAAGCCCACACCGCCCCGCTGGGGATGACGTTCTACGACGGGGATGCGTTTCCAGAAGCGTACCAGGATGATCTGTTCGTCGCCTTGCACGGCTCCTGGAACCGCAGCACGCCGGTTGGCTACAGTGTCATGCGCATACCCATGGACGGCAATCGGCCGGATGGCCCGGCAGAACCGTTTGCCACAGGCTGGCTCGATCTGGAGACCGAGACGGCCAGCGCCCGCCCCGTAGACGTGGTCACGGGGCCGGATGGCGCCCTCTATGTCAGCGACGACGGGGCCGGCTTCATCTATCGAATCAGCTATGACGGCCCGTAGCAGCTAGCCGCTCACCTGCTCGCGGTCGCCGCCCAGGCGCTGCTGATTAGCTTGCAGCCACTGCTCGACCACAGGGATGTGGCGGCCGGCAAGAATGGCGATGCAGATCCCGGCCGTCAGCACGGCCAGTACATATAAGCCAAACCCCACGGCCAACCCCACAGCGGCGGCCGTCCACAGCGCGGCCGATGTGGTCAGTTCGCTGACATGCCGCTTGCCCCGCAAGATGACGCCTGCTCCCAGGAAGCTGATGCCGGTCACAACAGCGGCAGCAATGCGCGACTGATCGGCGTTGTCTACGGCCAGATACGACATCATGGCGAACAGACATGCCCCCAGCGTAACAATGGCGAAGGTGCCCAGGCCCGCGTCGCGCCCTCGCAGCTCGCGATCCAGGCCGATCAGACTGCCCAGCAGCACGGCCAGAAGCAGTCGCCCTCCCAGTAGAGTCTGCATTTCCCAACTCACGTGCGGCCTCCTTTCCCAAATCTCCTGCATCAGTGCGCGGTTCAGCCAGCAGCGATCACATTGCACAGCGTGCTGGTACCGACATCATAGCAGGAAACGGGAACGACACTCAAGATGACGGCTGCTGTTCGCGTGATACAATGGGCAGGTCATTTCGGTGGGCAGGCGATGCTCGCCGGTCAGCTCGAAAAGGAGAGTGAACATGGTTAGCGCAGTCGTCTTGCTGAAGGTGGAACGTGGCCAAATCAATGAAGTCGCCGACGCTCTGGTCGCCTTCGATGGCGTGTCCGAAGTCTATTCCGTTGGCGGCCGCTATGATCTGGTAGCCATCCTGCGCGCGAGCGACAATGATGCGCTGGCCGAGCTGGTTACAGAGAAAATGCTCCATGTCCAGGGTATCGTTGATTCAGAAACCCTCATTGCGTTCCGCGCCTTCTCGCGCAACGATCTGGAGAGCATGTTCTCTGTCGGTTTGGATGAGTAGCGGGCTGTTCCATCTGCTTGTCCGGCGGCCGTCTCCACATTCCCTGCCCCTCCTGGCAGCGGCCGGTTTTAGGTGCGCTTAAGAGTTCGGTTACAACTCCATAAAGACTGTCCCTCCCTGTTTCGTTTAGACTATAGTCTGAAATAGTAGTCGTAAGAACGCTGGGCCATGTGTCTGGCGCTATATTGGGATCGTCACTTACCATTCTGAATCTGGAACAAGGCAAATCAACTATGGAGCAACCATCTGCTCAAACTGGCCGGCGTTTTCCGGTCGTCATTTTCATACTGGCAATCATCGGCGCGTTCCTCGGGGGCATTGCCGTCGACAGGCTACTCCTGAGCGGGCAGACGACCGCCGGCGCGACGGCCCCGGTCGAAAGCAACGCGCTCATTGATGAAGCGCTGTCAGTCATCCGCGCCAACTATGTGGACCAATCGGCCACCGGCAGCGACCAGATGCTCTACGGAGCGCTGACTGGAATGGTTGATGCGCTCGGCGATACCGGACACAGCCGCTTTCTGGATCCGAACATGGTCCAGGCGCAGCGAGATTCGACGGCTGGCCAGTTCGAGGGCATCGGCGCCTACGTCGAAATGCGCGACGGCTTCGTCACCATCGTCTCTCCCATCGACGGCTCGCCCGCCCAGGCAGCCGGCGTCCAACCCGGCGACATCGTCATTGAAGTGGACGGTGAAGACGTGATTGGTCAATCGCTCCAGGAAGTGATCTCCAAGATTTTGGGCGAAGCAGGCACCGATGTAGAGATTACCTTCGTTGATGGTGAAACAGGCGAAGAACGGACCCTCGTCATTACTCGCGCCCGCATCGACCTTGAGAATGTCACCTGGGGCATGCTGCCCGACTCAACACTGGCTCAGCTGCGTATCTCCAGCTTCAGCCGGAATGTTGGTGAGGACCTGCGCGAGGCAGTGCAGGCGGCTGAAGCGGCGGGCGCCACAGGTCTGGTGCTCGACCTGCGCAATAATCCGGGCGGTCTGCTGCACGAAGCCGTAGCAGTCGCCAGCATCTTCTTGCCTGAAGACGCCGACGTCCTGCTGCGCCAGGATGGTCAGGGCAACATCAACAACGAGCCGGTGCAGAGCAGCGCGGTCAGAACCGACCTGCCGCTGGTTGTGCTTATCAACGAAGGCAGCGCCAGCGCCAGCGAGATTGTCTCCGGAGCGCTGCAGGACGCGGGCCGCGCCACGGTGATCGGCGAACAGTCGTTCGGCACGGGCACCGTGCTAAATCAGTTTGGCCTGTCCGATGGCTCCGCCATCCTGCTGGCAACCGAGCAGTGGCTGACGCCGGCAGGGCGTGTCATCTGGCGTGAAGGCATCATGCCCGATATCGTGGCCGAGCTGGAGTCGGGCGCCCAACTGTTCACCCCGTCGGCCGTTCGCGAGCTGACGGCCGAACTGCTCGAAGAGAGCGGCGATAACCAGGTCCTGCTGGCCATCTCGGTGCTCAATGGGGATGCGCCGTTGCCGGATATGCCGGAAGCGGACGCAGGTCAAAACTAGCGAATAACTCGTACACCGTTTTGAGCCAGACTTAAGCTAACTTGTATTTGACCTTAAAGTCTCTGGCCCTCCCGTGAGTTAAGATATGGATGTTGGTAGATGGCACGGCGAAAGCGATAGCAAAGACATCATCGCTGCTAACAACAAGCTTTCATCGCCGCCTACATCGTGAAACGGCTAGCGGTTTGGCCGTGCCACTATCTTCAGAGTCAGCAGGATACCTCCTGACGATTCCTCCTTGTGCGACAGGCCCGGCATGCAAGTGCCGGGCTTGTTGTTTCTCACGCCCACTAGGCTCGACACAGTGACTACCGTAGTCCGGTCAATCCCGCCTCCAGCCACCCCGGCAAGAGGTCGATGAGGTCGTTCATGATTGTGCTCGCACGGTCGATAAACAGTTCAGAATTGCCGTACGCCTCGCCTCCTTCCGGGCCAACGGTGTCGCTCACGCCGCGCAGAATCAGGCAGCGCACGTCGTTGCGGGCGCAGACGTAGGCGATCGCTCCGCTCTCCCAGTCGGCTGCAATCGCTCCGTAGCTGGCCCGCAACCTGTCTACGTCACCGGGCACGATATCCCGGTCGGCCGAAACAAGCATCGTCCGGCGGGCCGGAGAGGGTAGAGGGTCGGGCAGCCAGTCCAGATCTAGCTCGGTCACGTAATGGGCCAGCGCCTCATCAGCGTCACCCATCTGCTCGAGGATGTCGTAGACCAGTGTGTAGTCGACCAGAAGCACCGTGCCTGCGGTAACATCCGGGGCGAACCCGCCACACGTACCCAGATTGACGACCAATGCCGGCCCGAAGTGATCGATCGCGTATTGGGTCGATGCCGCCGCTGCGATCTTGCCCCAGCCCCCTTGCAGGAAAACGATCGACCGCTCCTCGCCGCCCATCCTGGACGTGACCGAGGTCATCTCTCCATAAGGCGTCCGGGACCAGGACACGCTGCCCAGGCGCTGTCGCACAGTCCGCCACTCGGCATCGGCTGAGATCAGGATAACCGCATCGGTCTGTGTGCTCATGGCCGCAGTTTAAGGCAACAGCATGGCAAGGGTCAATGATTAGTCTTCAGCAACAACGCCTGCAGGTAGATTTCTTCTGAGGGATGGTTGGCTATAATTGCGCCCAGTTATTGCCGAGACCACCTTCCACAGGGAGCAATGTTGCGATGATTCGTACCCGTCACCTCACTCTACCCATCCTGGTCCTGGGACTGGCCTTATCGGTGCTGGCCGCCTGTCAGGACGCGCCAGCGCCCACGCCAACACCCATCGCCGCCACCAGTGCCGCCGCCCCTGAGACGACCCTCGATCCGACGGCCGAACCAACGGCCGTTCCCGCAACCGCCACGCCGATCCCAACCCTGCCCCCGGAGCCAGCACCAGCCGCAGAACCCACCGCTGTGCCGACCTCATTGCCAACCACCGAACCTGACGCCGAGGCTGCGCTGCCCGAGGCGGTTCCCTACAATCTTGGTGACAGCACGGTGGTCCAGGCGCGGTTCCCGGAAGACAGCCGCTTCCGCAGCATGCCTGTGCAGCTCAACGGCGTCATTGCCGTGCCAGACGAAAACGAAGGGCCGGCTCCGGTCGTCCTTGTCCTCCACGGCAACCACCCCGGTTGCCCGTTTATCGAAGAGAGAGGCATAGACGTCTGGCCTTGCGAGCCGGAAGATGAGCAGGACAACTATCTCGGCTTCTCATACCTGGTCAGCGAGCTAGCCGAGCAGGGCTATGTCGCCCTCTCCATCAACATGAACCCCCAGTACACCCTGGGATTCGGCGAGGAGACAGGCTCGGCCCGCGCTCAACAGCTGATTGAGCAGCATCTCGCCGCGCTGGCTGAAGCGGCCGCCGGCGGGGCCAACGAGTTTGGCGTCGAGCTTGCGGGCGCGGCAGACCTCAGCCGGCTAACGTTGATCGGCCACTCGCAGGGCGGCGAGCTGGGCAACTGGCTGACCCGCGAGCAAGGGTGGGACCAGCCGAAGAGCTATGCGGCTAACGGCTTTGGTCCGGTCAAGGGGGTTCTGATGGTCGCTCCCTCGCGCAACTTCGTGGAATCGGGCGGTTCGAACGTACCGATTGCTGCCATCCTGCCGTCTTGTGACGGGGACGTCAGTCTGCTTGATGGTCAGACCTATTACGAAGTCGTGCGCCTGGACCCCGCCTATGCCGAGACCACGACCGCGACCTTTCTATATCGGGGCACCCACAACGGATTCAACACGATCCTGGGGCCGGACATGAAGGCGCTGATCAGTGCGATCGAGTGCGACTTGCTTCTGGACGCCAACACCCAGCGACGCTTCCTCGTCAACTACGCGGCCGATTTTCTGTCGACGCTGGAAGGACAACCCGACGAACGCCTGGAATCGATGGCCGCCCTGGGCCTGGATATGACCGGGGCAATCCCCGACACGCTCTACGGTCTCCCGGTGCTGCTGAGTACGCTGGCCGAAGAACGCCTTCCGCTGTTCACACCGCTCGGCGACGGGGAACTGAGCACGAACCTGGTGGGGGGCGTCGTCACCGCAGAGGAGGTTGACCTGACTTACTGCCCAGAAGGGTACTTTGGTGGGGAGACCGAACCGGAACTCGATATCTGTCGCCGGCGCGATATCAACCAGCCAGGCAATCCGCAGATGGCTGCCTTGAGCTGGGAGTCACCAGAGGCTGCGTGGCGGTTCGACATCCCGCAGGACGCCGCTGACCTCAGCGCGTATACGGCCCTCAGTCTTCGCGCCGCAGCGGATCCGTTGTCGCCGCTCAACCGCCCGGGCACCGGGCAGTCGTTTTCCGTTCGCCTCACTGACAGTAATGGCCAATCGGCCGTCCATGTTGTCGATCCGGACGAACCCGCGCTGCAGTTGTCGCTGGACGAGGCACAGCTGCTGGGTGATGATCTGGTCTTTCCTGGCCACAGCTACCTGGCCACTGTACGCATTCCGCTCACCTCGTTCGCCGGCGTGGACCTGGCCAACGTTCGCGAGGTAGCGCTGCTGTTCGACCAGATCGACAGAGGCACGCTCTTCCTGAGCGACATCGAGTTTGTGCGACCACCCCAGATTATCGGCGCACACTCAACACTGCTGGAGGTTGCGGACTCAGCCAACGAGCCATGAAGAGCGATCGGACAGCTTGGAGGACAGTCCAGCTGCACGGCGGTGTTGGTGGAAACAGGCGGAAGCGCCGATTCAGCGGCCATTGCGCTCACCAATGGTCACTGCGTCCAGCCGTGGACGGCCAACGACGTCTATTTCAACCTGCCTGCCGATTCAACGACCGTGACGTTTGACCGGTTTGTCGATGCGCCGAAGGAAGGCATCCGTGTCGCCGTGGAGCAAGTGCTCTACAGCACAATGAAGGGGCTTGATCTGGCTGTCCTTGAGCTGGCACAGACCATAGGCGAGCTGCAAGCGAAAGGCATCGAGCCGCTGCCCATCGACCCGGTGACGCCGAAGCTGCCGGAACAGGTCACGGTCGTAGGCATACCGGTGAGCGGCGTGCCGGCCGACCTGGCCTACCTGCGCAAGGAGACCTGCAGCGCGACCGGCATCACTGACCTGTTTGAGTCGCAGTGGCACTTTTCCGACAGCATCCGCACCAGCTGTCAGGATATCTATGGCGGCAGCAGCGGTTCCCCCGTCTTTTCGGCCGACAGCACGGCGGTGATCGGCCTCGTAAACACGACCACAGTCGGCGGCGTGACGGCGTGCGGACTGGGAATGCCCTGCGAAGTTTCGGCCGGCGGCACGACCGTCGTGGAAGACAAGACATATGTCGTGCCACTATCCGGTCTGGCCGGCTGCTTTGACGACGCCGGACGCTTTAGTCACACCGGCGTAAACTGCCTGCTGGATGACGGCCGTCAACTCCTGATTGCCAACTACCCGACGCAGCCAGTCCAGCCATTCCAGCCAGACGTGGACGGCGTCTTGAGACCGACTGCGTGGAGCGCCCAGCTGAGTGGCGACCGGCTATTCTACCGCACCAAAGTGGGCCCGGCAGGGGCCGTTGATTGTGCCGAGGATGCCGGGTATGGCCAGCCAGTGGCGATGGCCAACAGCCAGCTCGTGACCGGACCTGCCGGCCCGGATGACGGTAGCTACCTGTTGTGTGTGGTCGCTGGAGACACAGCAACGGTCGATGAGTCATGGCAGCCGGTTCGGCACGCGACGGCAGCGCGTATTGAAATCGACTCCATCGCCCCGACGTTGAAGCCGGCGCTTTCAGTCTTCGACCGTGGTGGCACTATGTCGGTCGAACCGATCTTTGTCGTGCCGGAACTTGTAGACTTCTGGATCAAAGTCGGCCCTGATGATGATACGTGCGAGGACCCGGACGGTTACAGTCGCTACCGGCGCGTGCCCCTCAATGTTCCAGCGGACCGTTTACCTGCAACCGTTTGCGTCATTGCCTCCGATATGGCCGGCAACCAGAGTGAGCCGCATCTCTATCCACTGGCTTTCGGAGGCACAGACTAGGTCAACAGCGCTCGCTCCAGCCAATCTATTGCGCGGCCGTCCCGAATCATAGCCGGCGTTACGCGGATGATCGTCCAGCCATAGAGCGCGGCCTCGTTGTACTTCTCGCAGTCGCTCTCGAACCGCTTGGGGTGTGCGTGCCCTTTGCTGCGCCCGGTCTCGGTCTGCATCCAGATGCCCCCTTCCACCTCGCAGGCCACAAGATTACCATCCAGCCGCCAGCAGAAGTCGAACCGCCACTTGCGGTTGGCATGGAACGTGAACTCCTGCAGCGGTTCTGGCAAGCCGGCCAGCTGGATCTCCTGCAGCAGAACGGCCGCCCAGTTGGTGCGCGCAGAGTCAGCTGCCGGGCGCGGGCGCCGGGGGCGACGATTCTTCATGCCGAATGGTAGCACATATGTTCTACATTGACGACCTGCTGACCATGCTTGCCTGGGGGATAACGTTGGCTCACGAAGGCGGCTGAACGGCCGGCTAGTCAGTCGCCTGCCCCGCCGCGGCTGCTTCTTTGGCGAACTGTGAGTTTCGGCCGAAAAATAGGTACTCGACGGCGATGGCAGTGATATAGAAGCCCGTCACGCCGGCAAAAATGAACGCAAAGCCGGACGGACCATAAGTGACCTGCAGACTGCCGCTGACCTGCGGCATGACGAACCAGCCGACCTGGAAAACCAGCCCGCTCAGGCTGACGGCCAACGCCTGGGCCTGAACGGGCACATGCTCCAGAATGAACGTCTGGTAGACCGGGTTGCTCAGATTCATGAGCGCCAGCCGGAACATGAACGCGATGCCCGCCACAACGAAGTACACACCCGGGGAGATAACGCCTGCGGGCACCAGCCAGGCGCCCAGGCCCAACAGAATGAGGAACGGAATCGACATTGCCTGCGTCGCCATGACCGTGTTGATCTTGCCCAGCCGGTCGGCCATCGGCGGACCGATGAACTGCCCAACCGCCATCGCCAACCCACCCAGCGCGAAGACAATCCCGATCGTGGGATCAGGCTGCTCGTAGACCTTGCGGAAGTAGACGTTCATGAACGGCTGCATCAACCCGGCACCCAGTCCGATGATGAGTGACGGCAGCAAGAAGCGGCTCAGCTGCCCGCCATAGCGACGCACTTGCGTCCACGGCAGCTCGGTCATCCCGTCCTGGACTTTTATCACCGTAGGAATGAACAGGAGCGGGACAATAGTGAACAGGCTGAGCGCAGCAATGCTGCCCAACGAGAGTTGGTAGGCGATCGTGTCGGTCGGCGAAGCACCCACGAGCCGGGCCATCACACTGGGCAGCGACCCGGCCATCAGGTTGCCAAAGAAGCTGGCCACGGTTGACAGGCCTGCCTGAAAGCTAAACACCCACTGCCGTTCGCGTCTTTCCGTATTGGCCATGAGGAACGGAGCACTGGCCACGGCTCCCAGACTCATTGACACGCCGGCCAACATGCGGAAGAAGATCAGCGTAGTTTGCCCCGGAAACAGGACGATGCCCAGGTAGGCCACACCGCCGATCAGCCCGGCGGCAACCATCACCCACTTCTGCGGGAAGCGCTGCGCCAGGTAAGCGGCGGGAAGCGCCATGGCGATGGTGGCGAATGAGGCGGCCGATTGCAGCGTGCCGAGAAACCCTTCGTTGTACTGCGGCCCCAGGCTCAGGACGTAGAAGTTGAAGGTGAACAGAAAGACGCCGAAGGTCAGTCCGCTGCCTATTCCGAACAGCAGCACCAGCCACGCATTGCGCGAGAAGGCGCGTATCATCGACGTGTAGTTGGACAAACCCGCAGCCAGGCGTTGGCGAAACATGGAGCTCCCTGAACCAATGGCCAAAAGGAACCATCAGTTAGATATACATCTAACCGGAGAGTATATCACGAGCCGGCGCAGCAAGCTACAGATAGGCCTGGATCGCCCGGCGCGCTTTCCTTCTCCGGCTTGGTGGGTGTTGGCCCACCTCCCCGGTAGCTGTCGGGCTTCAACTCGCAGCGGCTTGACAAACGATAGATCCGCCCGGAATGCCACCTTTCGGGCCTCGGGATGATAAACGTGTGCCATCTTCCGATGGCATCACCAGATGGCAACAAAAAGGCCGGCGACCCCATCTGGGACCGCCGGCCAGAATCCATTACGGTTCACCGGAATCCACTACTCAACAGGAAGCCCTGCAGCCTCCCAGGCGACGATGCCGCCGTCCATGTTGTGGATGTTGTCGAAACCCTGCTGACGCAAATAGTCGGCCACCTGGCTGCTGCGATTACCGGTCCGGCAGGTGACGATCACTTGCTTGTCGGTCGGTATATCGTCGAGCCGGGCCGGGATGTCGCCCATCGGTATCAGAGTGATGCCCGGAATGTGGCCCTCGTCATACTCCCACTGCTCCCGAACGTCCAGCATGTAGACATCCGGATTGTCGCGCACTGTCGCTACCGTCTGCACGTCGACTGTGGCCGGCAAGGTGCTCAGGTCAATCTCTTCCAGCGCCGGGGCAGTCGTGGAACTGTCAGCGCCGCCGCAGGCAGCAAGCACCAGCAACATCGCTGTCAACAGCACCGCACCCAGGGTAAATTTCTTCATGTGGCCTCCCGATTGTTTGTTTGACTCTTTCCGGATCGACGAGCGTTCGGCTCAGATCCGACCGCTACAAGGTTACACCGACCAGCCCGTCGATTCAAGCCGGAGAAAACGGACCATCCTGCTTATTATGGTATACTCACGCATTATGCGGTCGCCCTTCGCAGCAAGCCATCTTGCCCGACCCGACCTGCCTTTTCAGCGTACGTTCGACCCCAAAGCTACACTCCTTCGGCCCCATGCAACCCTTGATTGACCTGCTTATCGCCCAACCTCTTCTGCTCCTGTTTATTGTCTCAGGGCTTGGCTACGCGATCGGCCAGATCAAGATTGGCGGGGTCAGCCTGGGTGTGGCGGCCGTCCTGTTCGTCGGGCTGGCGTTCGGCGCGCTGAGCCCGGAGATGGAGATCCCGGTTATCATCGTGGAGCTTGGCCTCATCGTCTTTGTCTACACGATCGGCCTGGCCAGCGGCCCCGGATTCTTCGCCTCGTTCAAGCGCAAAGGGCTGCGCGACAACCTGTTTGTCTTCATCATGCTCATCTTCGCCGCCGGACTGACCGTGGCGGCCGCCATGATATTCGAGCTAAAGGCGACGGTCACCGCCGGCATGTATGCCGGCAGCCTGACCAACACGCCAGCCCTGGCCAGCCTGCTTGAGACGGTTCGCAGCACGGCTCCTCCGGCGCAGGCCGAGCTGCTGGCCACGGAACCGGTGATCGGATACTCAGTCGCCTATCCGATGGGCGTCATTGGCATGCTGGTGGCCATCTATGTCGTCCAGCGCGTCTTCAGGATCGACTATCCGGCTGAGGCGCAGAGGCTGCGCCAGTACGGCGTGGTCGAGATGGATCTGACTACGCGAACTGTGCGAGTCGAGGCAGGGAGTCTTGTTGGCGTACCGCTGCGCGACCTGACGCTGAGCCCCAACCACGATGTCATGATCTCCCGCGTCAAGCGAGGCGATACGCTCAGTCTGGCCACCGGCGACACCATCCTGGAGCGCGGTGATCTGGTGGCCCTTGTTGGCCCGGCCGACGAACTGGAGGCTGCGATCACGCGCATGGGCACATTGGCTGACGAGCAGCTTGAGCTGGATCGACGCGCCTTCGACTTCCGGCGCATCTTCGTCTCCAACCCGGATGTTGTCGGCCTGACGCTCTCCGATCTGCACCTGACGGACGAGTACGGGGCCATCGTGTCCCGTGTGCGGCGGGGCGACATTGACCTGATGGCGGCGGGAGACACCGTGCTCGAACTCGGCGATCGGGTGCGCGTCGTTGCCCGACGCAATGAGATGTCCCGGTTGACTGAGCTGTTCGGTGACTCCTACAAAGCCCTGAGCGAAGTCAACCTGCTCTCGTTGAACCTCGGCCTTGCCCTCGGTGTCCTGGTCGGCCTTATTCCGATTCCACTGCCCGGCGGGGTTACGATCAGTCTCGGCCTCGCTGGCGGACCGCTCATTGTCGGCCTTGTGCTGGGGGCGCGCCGCAGGACCGGGCCGCTGGTGTGGACGCTGCCCTACAGCGCCAACCTCACGCTGCGCCAGGTGGGACTGATTCTCCTACTCGCCGGCATCGGCGTCCGCTCCGGCTACACCTTCTTCACCAACTTCTCGGCATCGGGCGGCATTCAGGTCTTCATTGCCGGGGCGATCATCACGATGGTGACAGCTTTCCTGACACTGCTGATCGGCTACAAACTGCTCAAGATTCCATTCGGGTTGCTGACTGGCATGCTGGCCGGTCTGGGGACGCAGCCGGCGACCCTGGGCTTTGCCCTGCAGCAAGCAGACAATGAGCTGCCCAACCTGGGGTATGCGCTGGCGTTTCCAGTCGCCACCATCACCAAGATCATTGTGGCGCAGTTGATCCTGCTCTTTCTCGGCACCTGATTTGCAGCGCACCTCCCACCACGCTCCCGCGCTTGCCGGCGACGGCAGAGCAATCTCTTGACACTGGCCACAAACTCTCTATAATTTAGACGTGACTAATTTAGTCACACCTAATATGACGTTTAGTGTAAGATAAGCCCATTGTGTCTAACCTCAGCCCAGCCGCCCAGCAGTACGTCAGGGCGATCTATGATCTGCAGCAGTCGCATGCGACCAACAGCGATGTGATGCCGCCGACCCAGCGGGTCACCACATCCGAGCTTGCGGACAGCATGGGCCTGCGAGCAGCGTCGATCACGGCCATGCTGCAGAAGTTGGCGGCAGCGGACCCACCTCTGATTCAGTACACCAAGCATCAGGGTGCGCTGTTGACGCGGGACGGCCGCCGCGCCGCGCTGGCCCTGGTCCGCCGCCATCGTCTGCTGGAGACGTATCTCCACGAGCGGCTCGACTTCGGTTGGGACGAAGTCCATGACGAAGCCCAACGACTTGGGCCGGTGGTCAACGACGCCCTGGCCGAACGGCTGGCCGAGGCGCTGGGGCAGCCAACCCGCGACCCCCACGGCCACGCCATTCCCGGTCCCGATCTGTCAGTCGAAACGGCCGAACTACTGCCGCTTACCGCGCTGCCCGAGGGTGTCGAGGCCACTGTCGCCCACGTATCGGACACCGACCCGGACATACTCCGCTATCTGGCGGCGAAAGGCTTGCACCCGGATACACGCCTGACAATTCTGCACCTTGGGAGCGAGGGGCAACCCATGGAGCTTCAGGTAGGCCGGAAAGAACGCGTCGTCGATCTGCCCGCGCACCATGCGGATCACATCTTTGTCACGACGCCACTACAGCCATTCCGTGATACGGGTGTGTCGCAAATACAGACTCACATTGACTACACGAATTTACTTGAGGATACAGAATGATTACACGCTATAAACGATTGGTCCTTACCGCCCTGCTCCTGCTGGCCCTTGCGGCCTGCGGCGGCAGCGAGACCGCACGAGACGCCACGACCGACGGCACCCTTTCAGTGGTCACCACCACCGGCCAGATTGGCGACTCCGCCCGCCGGGTCGGCGGCGAGCACGTCACCGTCACGAGCCTGATGGGCCCGGGCACCGACCCCCATCTCTATGTGGCTAGCGCGTCCGATGTCGACCGCCTGCGTAACGCCGATATCGTCTTCTACAACGGCCTCTTTCTTGAAGCCCAGATGGAAGAGATTCTGGAGCAGCTGGGCGAGCGACAGACCGTGATCCCGGTCACCGGCACCATCGATCCGGCCAGGCTGGCGCCATCCTCTCAGTATGAGGATGAGTTCGACCCCCATGTCTGGTTTGATGTCAGCCTGTGGATCGAATCGGTCCACGCTGTGCGTGACACGCTCATCGAAGTCGACCCGGAGAATGCGGCCGACTACGAGGCCAATGCCGCCGACTACATCGCCGAGCTGGAGGCGCTCGACGCCTACGTCCAGGAACAGGCGGCGCTCGTGCCGCCGGACAAGCGCGTCCTCATCACGGCGCACGATGCGTTCGGATACTTTGGCAACGCCTACGGCTTCGACGTGATGGGGCTGCAAGGCATCAGTACAGCCGCAGAAGCCAGCACCGCCGACGTACAGGGGCTGTCGGAGTTCATTGCCGCTAATGAGATTCCGGCAGTTTTTGTTGAGACATCGGTTCCCGTGCGCAACATTGAAGCCGTGCAGGCGGCCGTTCAGAGCCGCGGCTTCGACGTCCAGATTGGCGGCGAGCTGTACTCCGACGCGATGGGCCCGGCAGGCAGCGATGGCGACACCTACATCGGTATGGTCCGCCACAACATCGACACCATCGTCAGCGCTCTCACGGGCGGCAGCCAGTAGACACAGCCGGCAGCAAAAGGAAGAAGACCTATGTCCGACCAACCGCCCGGCGCACACGAAACCATCGCGTCCTCTATCAACTTTCCCGTGGATGTCGCCGACCTCACCGTTGCCTATCAGGAGAAGCCCGTGCTGTGGGACATTGACATGCAGGTCCCCGGCGGCGTACTCATGGCCATCGTCGGCCCTAATGGCGCCGGCAAGACAACGCTCATCAAGAGCATCCTCGGCCTCATCAAGCCGGTAGCAGGCAGCGTTTCGATCTACGGCAAGCCGTACCCGGAGCAGCGGCGGCTGGTGGGCTATGTGCCCCAGCGCGGCAGCGTGGACTGGGACTTTCCGACCAGCGTGCTCGATGTGGTCATGATGGGTCGCTACGGCAGCCTGGGCTGGATCCGCCGGCCGGGCCCGACTGAGCGCGAGTTGTCGCTGATTGCTCTGGAGAAGGTCGGCATGGCGGAGTACGCCGACCGCCAGATCAGCCAACTCTCCGGCGGCCAGCAGCAGCGGACGTTCCTGGCCCGCGCCCTGGTACAGGATGCGCAGATCTACTTCATGGACGAACCATTCCAGGGTGTGGACGCAACGACCGAGCGGGCCATCGTCAACCTCCTGAAAGAGCTGCGCGCCTCCGGCAAGACAGTTGTCGTCGTCCACCATGATCTCCAGACCGTGCCAGAATATTTCGACTGGGTCATGCTGCTCAACGTCCGTAACATTGCCTCCGGTCCGGTCGCCGATGTCTTCACCGAAGAAAACTTGCGCCGCACCTATGGCGGACGCATTGCCTTTCTTCAGGACAGAAGGGACCCGGTCGTCGCGACAACTGCCGCAGCGCCAAAGACACCGCAGGACGAGGCGAACTGATGGATCTGGGCCAGTTGTTGGGCAGCCTCTTTTTTGACTACACGATAAGGACGGTAGCGATGGGCGCGGCCGTTCTGGGCATCGTCGCGGGCGCGTTGGGCACGTTCGCCCTGCTGCGACGCCAGAGTCTGCTCGGTGACGCAATGTCCCATGCTGCACTTCCCGGCGTTGTCCTCGCCTTCATGCTGACAGCCAGCAAGGCGCCGGTTGTCCTTGTCATCGGCGCGGCCATTGCCGGCATCATCGGGACGTTCGCGCTGCTCGGCATTACGCGCTACAGCCGCATTAAGGAAGACGCCGCCCTGGGTATCGTTCTGTCTGTCTTCTTTGGCTTCGGACTGATGCTGCTGACCTTCCTCCAGCGCAATCCGGCCGCGGCCCAGGCCGGTCTCAACAGCTTCCTCTTCGGGCAGGCGGCTACGTTGCTGACGCGGGATGTCGTCACGATGGTCGTCTTCGGCGGCGGGGCGCTGCTCCTGCTCTTTATATTCTGGAAGGAGTTCAAGCTGCTCAGTTTCGACTCGGAGTTCGGGGGCAGTCTGGGCTTCCCGATGACTGTCCTCGACATCCTTCTGACCACCCTGCTCGTCATCGGCATCGTCATTGGATTACAAGCTGTCGGCGTTGTCCTCATGAGCGCCCTGATCGTCGCCCCGGCGGCGGCCGCCCGACAGTGGACCGACCGGCTGAGTGTCATGCTCGTCATCGCCTCTGCCTTCGGCGCCATCGCCGGCGTCACCGGTGCGCTGATCAGCAGCCTCGGCAGCGGTCTGTCGACTGGCCCCGTTGTGGTGCTGGTAGCCAGTGTCCTGGTCCTGCTGTCACTGTTCTTCGGCGCCAGCCGCGGCCTCGTCTGGAGCTGGACGCGGCGAGAGCGCAACAAACGTTCGCTGCGCATGCAGACCGTGCTTACCGGGCTGTATGAATTGACCGCCCATCACGATTCACCTTTCCATCCACACAACATTGAAGTCCTTCGCGCCATGACCTACAACACGGGCGGTGTGCAGAACAGCCTGCGCGTTCTGTCGGAAACAGGGCTTGTCCAGGAAGTGTCGCCGGATATGTGGGCGCTGACAGAAGCGGGCGTCGAGCAGGCAAAGGAATGGTCACCCGCATGAGCACCTCAGGCGAGATCCAACTAATCGCTGTCATCGTAGCTGTGGCCTGTGCCCTGCCCGGTGTGTTTCTGGTGCTGCGACGAATGGCCATGATGAGTGACGCCATCAGCCATACCGTACTGCTGGGCATCGTCATCGGATTCTTCGTAGCCGGCACGCTCGACTCCCCGCTGCTCATTCTGTTTGCGGCGGGCATGGGCGTCATCACCGTCAGCCTGGTCGAGCTGCTAATGCGCACGCGTCTCGTCAAGCAAGACGCGGCCATCGGTCTGGTTTTCCCGGCGCTATTCAGCATCGCCGTCATCCTGATCTCCCGTTTCGCGCGCGGCGTCCATCTGGATGTCGACGCCGTGCTGCTGGGCGAACTGGCCTTCGCGCCGCTGGACCGCACGACCTTTCTCGGCCTGGATCTCCCCGCCAGTCTGGTCACGATGGGCACCATTCTGCTGATCAACATCGTCTTCATCGGCCTTTTCTACAAAGAGCTGAAACTGACAACGTTTGACGCCGGGCTGGCCGCCACGCTGGGCTTCTCGCCGGCCCTGGTCCATTATGGCCTGATGGTGATTGTGTCGATTACGGCCGTCGGCGCATTCGACGCCGTAGGCTCGATTCTCGTCGTGGCGCTGATGATCGCGCCACCGGCGGCCGCCTACATTCTGACCGACCGGCTGGACCGCATGCTGCTGTACAGTGCGCTCATCGCCTCCCTGGGGGCAATCAGCGGCTTCTGGCTGGCCCGCGCCTTCGACGCCAACATCGCCGGATCGATGGCTACGACCATGGGCATCCTCTTTGCCGCTACGTTCTTCTTCGCGCCGGAGCGCGGTCTCGTGGCCCAGGCGCTGCGTCGCCGTCGCCAAAAGTGGGAGTTCGCCCGCACCGCGCTCGTCATCCATCTGCTCCACCACGAAGACACGCCGGAGATGGCCGTCGAGTGCCGGGTTGACCATTTGTTGTATCATATGCATTGGGAGCCTGATTTTGCGGCCGACGTTGTGCAGCGTGCTGAAGAGGATGGCTTTATCCTGCGCAGCAACGGGGATATGCGCCTAACCTCAACCGGTCGCGAACGGGCCCAGATCGCCATGGTAGCCTGATCCGTTTGGCCTGGGGGTGAACCAACAATGAACGCCCGAACAACAACTCGAACAACCGGGAGCCTGCTGCTCCTGTCCGGCGTGGCTGCGCTGCTGATTGCCAACCGGCGCTGGAGTGAGCGCTTCGTCAAGGTGGAGACCGCGATCGTTCCCATCGACGATGGCCATGGACGCATCCATCGCGGCAGGCGCATCCTGATCCAATCGATCCTCAATGCGCCGCCTGAACTGGTGTGGGCGCTGGCCCAACGACCAGCCATGCTGGCCGAAGTATCGTATCCCCTGCTCAGCTTCTTCACCCGTGACGGACACCCGTTTCCGTCAGTTTGGCATGCTGGCGCGTCGGCCGATCTGAATGTCTACGGCCTGGGCATGGTGCCGCTGGGCCGGCACACGATCACCATCGAACGCATTGACCCGACTGCAGGCGAGATTCAGACGCGTGAGTCCAGCCAACTCGTACCGGTGTGGAACCATTTGATCCGGATCGAACCGTTTGGCGACGGCCAGACGCTCTATACCGATCAGATCGATATCAGCGCCGGACTTCTCAACCCGCTGGTGACGCAGTTTGCGCTGGTCTTCTATCGCTATCGTCAGAGTCAGTGGCAGGATCGGGCAGACTCATTGTAGTAGCCGTCGGACGGACTACCGCTGCCAGGTGGAAACCACCGCTTCCACGCGTGCCCAGACGCGCTCGTCGTGTCGATACAGCTGCAGTGCATCCAGCGCTGCCTGTTTGTCTGCCCGGTCGCCTTCGACCAGCACGCCCAGCAGCGTGTCGACACCCGCATCGGTGCGCAGCAGCGCGACAGCCAGCAGCATCGTTCGCCTCACGGATGGTTCGACAGCCTGCTCCCACCCGTCCACCAGCAGCGGGAGCGCCTCAGGCAGATGCGACTCCCCCAACGCCAGAGCGGCCGACTCAGCCACCGGATCATCGTCGCTGAGCAGGAAGCGGCCGACCAGGGGCACCGCCTCGCCGGAAGACATGAGCAACAGGGCATTGAAGCAGGCCAGCACCACCGCAGGCTCCTCGTCCCCAATGAGCGTCTTGTACCATACCAGCGGCAGCCCGCCCGGCTGGGAGACGTAGGGGATGGCCTGGACCGCACCCAATCGAGCGTCCAGCTCCGAGTCGGCCAGCAGCTGGGCCAGTTCCCGCATGATGTCCGGGTAGCCCAACCGGGCCAGTCCTACGGCGCACGTGGCCCGCAGGGCAGCGGCCGTATCTTCGCGACCGCCATAGACCGGCTCAAGCTGCCGATGGGCCAGACCCGCCAGGTAGACGGTCTCGCCAAGCGTGCCGGTTTGCACCCCGGCCTCTGCCAGCGCCAGCTTAGCCACACACGTCGGGTCGCGGCGCAAAGGGTCGATCATGTGCTGCCTGAACGCCTCGCTCATCTCCGGGCCGAATCCGGTCAGCTGCCATTCAGCCACGATTTCGGCAGCGCGAGCCACCACAAAGTTGGACCGGCTGCCGAACGCCGCGCCCAACGAGATCGTCGCCGCTTCCGTCGTCGGATCCTGCTCGACAGCCGCCAGCTCTGCCAGCTGCGATTCCGTTGATTTTCGGACCGCCATGCCTGTTCGCTCCTGTTTTCCGGTTGAACTGTGGTACGCTTACCGTAATGTAGCCGGGACGCCATGAGGCGACAACCGGGCATCGTAACGCAGAGAGGAATCTTATGTGCCGCAACATCAAGCAGTTGAGATATCCAGACCGGCCCGCCACACCTGAAGAGTGTGCTCTTGCGGCTCGCCAGTACGTACGCAAGGTCAGCGGGTTCCGCCAGCCATCCCGCGCCAACGAAGGGGTATACGAAGCGGCCGTCGCCGAGATCGCCGCCCTGACCGAGCGGCTGCTGGGCGAGCTGGTCGTTGCCGGACGGCCTGCCACCGCTGACGACCGGCCCTAAGCCGGCCGGCTGGCGCACATCCGAACGTTAAAGGATTCTTGCAGGCATGCACTGCGTCTGCCGCTATGTTACCATCCCTCTCCGACGTTCTCCTTGGCACCGTCTGCACTCACTGAATCGCGTCTGGCCGGACAGGGCCATAATTTGGGGGCGTCCTCAAACGATATGATCCATCACTTTCCCCGTGACTTTCGTTTTGGCGCAGCGACCTCCGCTTATCAGATAGAAGGCGGCTGGGACGCCGATGGCGCCGGCCCCTCGATCTGGGACACCTTCGTGCGCCAGCCCGGCAAGATTGACCAGGGCCATCACGGCAACGTGGCGTGCAATACCTACGAGCAGGCCGAAACTGACATCGACATCATGCAGTCGCTGGACCTGGATGCCTACCGGTTCTCCGTCTCGTGGCCGCGTGTCTTGCCCCAGGGCCATGGGGCTGTCAATGAAGTGGGGCTCGACTACTACGACAGGCTGGCAGACAGCCTGCTTGCGGCGTCGATCGAGCCGTGTGTCACGCTCTTTCACTGGGATATGCCCCAGGCGCTGCAAGACGAGATGGGCGGCTTCGCTGACCGGCGCTGCGCGTTCCACTTCGCCGACTATGCCGAGCTGGTCGCGCGCCGCCTGGGCGATCGCGTCAAGCAGTGGATAACGCTCAACGAACCCTGGGTCCACGCCACACTTGGCCATCTGCGCGGGATCCATGCCCCCGGACAGATCAATCCCTGGACGTTCATGCGCGTGGCCCACAACCAGATGCTGGCTCACGGACTGGCCACACAGCGGCTGCGGTCGGTGGTCCCGGATGCAGCGATCGGCATTAGTCTCAATCTTGCGCCGATATATCCGCAAGAGAATAACGACAAAGACCACCGGGCGGCTGGCCTGGCGGACCAGTTTGTCAATCGATTCTATCTGGACCCGCTGCTCAAGGGACAGTACCCGGAGCCACTGTGGACCAGGCTCCGCCCATTCCACCCGCGCATCGAACCGCTGGATATGGAGCTAATCTCCCAGCCGCTGGACTTTCTTGGCGTCAACTACTACTCGCGCGCCTTTGTGCAGCATGCGTGGTACGTGCCGTTCGTCAGGGCGAGATTGGCGCAGCTGCGCCGCCCGTCCCAGGCCGCCGCGGGCAACAACGGTGTCCAAACCAGCCACATGGGCTGGGAAGTTTACCCGGCAGGCCTGTTCGAACTGCTGTTTCGGCTCAAGCAGGAGTACAATAATATCCCGGTCTACATTACCGAAAATGGGGTCGCTTACGAAGATGTTGTAGAAGGCGGTCGCGTCGCTGACCCGCAGCGACAGCAGTACCTTGAGCAGCATCTGGGCAGCGTCGCCGCTGCCATCAAGGCCGGCTGTGACGTGCGCGGCTACTTCGTCTGGTCCTTATTGGACAATTTCGAATGGTCGTACGGCTATGGCAAACGCTTTGGCATCGTTTATGTCAACTTCGACAGCCAGGAACGGATCATCAAAGAGAGTGGCTACTGGTATCGAGACTTCATCCAGCAGGCTAAAATGACCGATCCCCTCGCCGAACGCACCCCGCAGGGCGTAGCGTAGCGGAACCATATGCGCCGCCCCAACGTCTTAGCAGTAGTATGAATACAAGTTTTTCCCGACCCATTCGTCTCCCGTTTCTGTCGGCGCTGCTGCTTCTCCTACTGGTTTCGGCGGCATGCAGCCCAGCGACGTCTACCCGGACGCTGCCCGAACCCACCCTTGATGCAGCCGTGGAGAGCGGCGCTCTGACCGAGGTGACGCCGGCGGCCGAACCGACAACCGTCGCACTGGCCCCTGCGCCGGCGGCTGCACCATCGGCAACTCCCGACCCAGTCGACACGGAGCCCGTCGCGACTGCCGAGCCGGAAGCGTACCCCGAGCCGGTCGCCGAGAGCCAACCGGTGGACGCCTACCCAATGCCAGAGATGGCCGAAAGCCTTGAAGCTTATCCGGGCGTGACCATCATCGGCGCCCCGGAAGGTCTCGACCTGGACCCGGCTACACTGGGCACGTCACTGCCCACGCTGCTGGAACAGTTCACAAACGGCGAGCGTGCGCTTGACATTGGGACGCTGGATGATGACCCGCTGCTGACGCTCATTCTGGCCGATGCGGCAAGCCGAGCCGAGATCGAGCCAGGTGACCTGGGGTTGCTCAGTATTGAGCTCGTAACCTGGCCAGATACGTCGCTGGGGTGCCCGAACCCGGAGAGAGGATACGCCCAAGTCCAGATCGAAGGGTATATGCTGACGCTGAGTGCCGAAGCCTCAACCTACACCTATCACACAGATGGGGACTTGCAAGTGGTGCTGTGTCAGAATGGAGCGCCCCTCTCTGTCCGCAGCGCGCCCCAGCAGTAGCAGCATCCACGCTTTCAACTGGCGGGTCGGTCGCCGGCGGGCGTCACCACTCAGGCCAGTGGCGTGTCCGGGAGCGCATCCTGGAAGGCGGCAATCGACTCGGCGACGCCTTCGCTCCGCCCAAACACGGAACTACCCGCCACCAGAACGGTGGCCCCGGCCTGCACGACTGCAGCCGCATTGCCCGGCTTCACACCGCCATCCACTTCAATCTCTGCAGTAGAGCCGGCCGCATCGAGCATCTGCCGCAGCCGCCGAATCTTATCGTAGCTTGTTTCGATAAACGATTGACCGCCGAAACCGGGATTGACCGACATGATCAGCACCAGGTCGATAAAGGGGATCAGCTCTTCGACGGCCGTGATGGATGTGGCCGGGTTGAGAGCGACACCCGGCTGCCCACCAAGTTCGCGGATGACAGTGACGGCGCGATGAGCGTGGTCGGTCGCCTCAACGTGGACAGTCACGCGATGGGCGCCCGCCGTTATGAAGCTCTCCAAATGGCGCTCCGGGCGAGTGATCATCAGATGGACATCGAGGACAGCGTCGAACTCATCGACCAAAGGCCGGAGGGCTTTGACCACAATCGGCCCCATCGTGATGTTGGGCACAAAGACACCGTCCATGACATCGACATGGATCCAGCGAGCGCCGGCCCGCAAAGCGCTTTCGACCTCTGCACCGAGACGGGCAAAGTCAGCCGACAGAATGGAGGGGGCCAGGAATACGGTATTAGTCACAATCTGCTGCCTTAATCTGAATGGTAAGCCACGGAACTGATGGTGGAAAGCTTGTCCCACTGATGATGGGCGTCGACCATGCGCCAGGTACCGGATCGGGAGCGGGTCACCAGAGATTGGGTCACCGCCCCTTTGCTCGTATAGCGCACGCCGCGCAAAAAGTCCCCTTGCGTAATGCCGGTTGCGGCGAAGAAGGTATCCTCACCATCAACCAGGTCGTTGAGAAGGAGCTTGCGGTCGATGTCCATACCCGCCGCCAGCACACGCTCTCTCTCGTAATCCGATTGGGGCGCGAGGCGGCCCTGAATCTCCCCACCCAGGCCATGCATGGCGCAGGCGGTCAGCACGCCTTCCGGCGTACCACCTATGCCCAGCACAACATCCACGCCTGTGTCGGGCAAGCCTGTCATCAGCGCCGGGGCCACATCCCCGTCAGTAATGAGCCGCACCCGGGCGCCGGCCGTACGAATGGCTTCAATCTTGTCGGCGTTTCGCTCACGCTCCAGGATGACGCAGGTCACTTCTTCAATACGCAGCCCCTTGGACGTGGCCACAATCTTCAATGTTTCCGCTACAGGCGCGTCAATGTCGACCTTGCCGGCTGCTTCCGGCCCCACCGCCAGTTTGTCCATGTAGAAAGCGGGCCCGGGGTGCCACATCGCCGTGCGCGGTGCGATGGCTACCACCGCGATGGAGTTGGGCAGCCCCTTGGCCAGCAAGTTGGTGCCCTCCACCGGATCGACAGCGACATCGACCGGCGGACCGAAACCGTTGCCAACGCGCTCCCCGTTGTAAAGCATGGGCGCGTGATCCTTTTCGCCCTCTCCAATGACGACGGTCCCGTCCATGCGCACCGTTCCCAGCAGGAGGCGCAGGGCGTTGACGGCCGCCTGGTCGCCGGGCTCTTTCTGGCCCAGCCCGACCCAGCGGGCCGCAGCCAGGGCGGCCGCTTCTGTTGCTCGTGTCAGTTCTAGCGCCAGATTCCGATCGGGTGACTCTGCCATGGGGATTTCCTCTTGGGTTGCTCAATTCGTGGGAACCCGGACAGTATAGCACGCAGGACCGCCGGCGTAAAAAAGCGTCCTGCCCCACTGGGGACAGGACGCTGAAGGATCCGAACCGGCAGCCCGGGCATGGATCAGGTCGTCACCCGGGCGGCCTTCGCCTGCTGCATGATATCGGCCAACTGGTCGAGATGGTCATCGTCATGGATGAGCCCGTAGACAAAACGGGCGATGGGGTTGATGACGCCCCGACGCCCCTCAACGGTTGTGTCCAGATACGGCTCGTCGGGCCAGACATCCAGCGTAGCCAGGCGCATACGCCGGCTTTCTTCAAGACGGTCGCGAACCTGGGCAATCGTCGTGACCGTTTCCCACGGCACTTCCGACCGCGACCGGCCTTCGCGCAGGACGCCTCGCGCCATTTCCGCCGCAATGAACGCGCTTTCCTCCGACGAGGCGGTCGCATGGACAATCACATGGCCCAGTGTCCAGGCCAGATCGACGACCTCGTCAGATGCAGCAAAGGTGTCGTTGGCGTCCGGGTCGACCGGCACAAATACAACATCCGCATCTGTCGCATCCTGGATCAGGTCGAGCTGCCGGTCGACCATCCCGTTGGTCAGATCGCGCAGGTCCTCCACAGTAAGACCCGCAATCAGCTCCGTGGGCGTCTGTTCTTTGTTCCTGAATTTCGAAAAATCTAGCATGTTTCGCTCCCATATAGGTACCAACAGTGGTCCGCAAATCATACAGTGGGGGACCTCGCAAAGGCCCCGCCTGGTCTGTTGACGTTCCGGACGCGCTCACATGCCCAGAACTTACTAAAGGTGTGCCCGGAAGGCAACTCCCGTCCGCTGCCAGATCCAAAAAGGCGCCTATCCTCCTTCAGAGACTGGCCGCCTTTCTTCATGCTGCTTCCACAACAAAGATGATGGGACAGCAGGCTATTCTGCATCAGGCGAGCGGGCCACCCAGCGGAAGTCGCCTTCCTCCAACGCTTTCCGCAGCGCAGGCTTCATCGCCCAGCCCCATTCACCGCCCGGTGGAGCCTGTTCACGATAGTCGAACAGCAGGCTGACGCCGGGTGGCTCAGGCAGCGTTTCGATGCCTGACGTGGCATTGATGCGCCGCCCCAGCGCCCCCAGCACACCGCTCAGCTCCTCCGTCGAGCGGCCCATGCGGGCAGCCAGAGTGGCGAAATCAAGACCACGCTCATCAGCTTCCAGCAGCGCATTGTAGAGCGCCCGCTGACCCGGCGGAACCCGGTGTCGCCGGATGATTCGCCCAATCAGCTCCGCCTCCGTTACAGGTTCGGCTGACTCATCGACCAGACCGGCTAACTGCTGCCTCGTGCCCCGCACCAGTTCCGGAAACAGAACGGCCGCTTCACGAGGCGTCAGCTCAATCGTGTACCCATCAGGCGTCGTAATCTTCATCTCATCCTCCCGCTGCATCGTCAGCAGTCGCTAACTATCGTTCGCTGTCTATCCTAGAGATAGGCATTGGCCGCAGGTCCGCGCCGGTCGCTGCGCCAATCTTGCTGATGGCTGCCGCGGCTGCCACGACCACCCTGCCACCCGCCGTACCCACCACCGAGCCGGCCGCCGTGACCGCGAGCCGGCCCCATCTGCTTGCCCGGCATCTCAGCCTGACGCATCAGATGTCGACGCGCCATCATCCGACCTTGCCGGCGGCCGACCTGCACGCCTTCTTGCCAACCCATCCGGTAGCCACGTTTCAGTCCACGCCGGTGGGCCTGACGCATCATCGCCATCCGACGCCGCCGGATGCGCATCTGGCGCAGTTGGGTCGGGCTGTCAGGTTGACCATGGCGCTTTCCCCGTGCCAGCCCGCCCCCACGACCTTCTCTCATGCCACGACCGCGACCTTCACCGCGACCTTCTTCCAGGCTGCGGTCCCAGCCTTCGCCGCGACCTTGACGCATACCACGACCACGGCCCTTGCCGTGACCTTTTCCCATTCCATGACCCCGGCCTTCGCCGCGGCCCTTACCGCCACGTTGGCCCTTACGGCCGTCTCGCTGCCCACCGGCAATCTGCTTGCGCATCTGCCTGGCCAGTTGGGGAAAAACGGTCAGCGCTTCTTCTGCGGTCATCTCAATTGTAAAATCTCTTGTTGTAACTATCATGTAGTTCCTCCGGTGACCAATCCGTCACCATCAACTCTCGTGCCGCCGGCGTAATGTGCTTACTAAGTAAGCGTATCGCCGCCCCCGAGACCAGCCGCAACCAGCCCCATGCCAGTTGCCTACTGCGCCCTTACCATCCCCGTAGGCGTCGCCTGTGCGACTGCCGGAGCAGACATGGGATTGGGTCTTGCCCGTATTAGTAGCTACTACGGCCCATCCACTTACTTGCTGAACAAGGTCAGTAAGTAAGTAACGGCGGCGCACTTGTAGCTAAGGGATATTATAGCATAGCTCATTACTATGTAAAGCGTTTATAACGGCTATTCATATGCCATTAATATACTTACATATATATTGAGTATATCTCAATATAATCTATGTGTCGATTTGCAATACGTGAATTTCCAGCCATCGCAATTGAGTTTGCATAATTGGCAACTGGTCCGTACGATTATGGAGATTATGACAATCAGCGACAGCACACGGGCCCCACGGACTCTGCGCCCACCGCGCACCGCCCCATCCCGCCCCTTCCTGAAGTGGGCTGGCGGCAAGCAGCAGCTGCTTCGCCAACTTGTGCCGCTGCTGCCTGCCTCATTTACGGGCTATGCGGAACCATTCGTCGGCAGCGGCGCGCTCTTCTTCCACCTGCGCGGCACTGGAAGGCTGCACAGCCGCGTCACCCTGTCGGACAGCAACCCCGATCTCATCAACGCCTACCGCATTATTCGCGATGATATTGAGGGCCTGATTGAGCTGCTCGCCCGGCACAGGCGGCATCACAGTCGCGAGCATTATTACGACACCCGGGGGCTAGACCGCACCAGTCTGCGACTGAATGCTGTGGAACAGGCAGCGCGGACCATCTATCTCAACCGAACCTGCTACAACGGGCTGTATCGCGTCAACCGGAGGGGTCAGTTCAATGTGCCCATGGGCAGTTATCGCAATCCCGCCATCTTGCAGGAGAAGGTATTGCGGGCCGCCCACAGCGCGCTGCAAGGGGTCATTCTGGAAGCGAGGGATTATCGCTTGCTCAGAAGTGAGTTTAGGCCGGGCGACTTCGTCTACTTCGACCCGCCTTACCAACCGACCAGCGACACAGCCAACTTCACCAGCTACACTGCCGACGCCTTCAACGAGGATGATCAGCGTCGCCTGGCGCATCTGTTCCGCGATCTGGGCAACCGGGGCGTCTTGTGCATGCTCAGCAACTCCCACACGCCGCTCATTCGCGAGCTGTATCACGGCTATCGTATTGAGACCGTGCGTGCCCGCCGAATGATCAACTCGAAGGGCAGCGGTCGCGGCGAAGTGAACGAAGTCGTCGTCCTCAACTATTAGCCGAGATGGAGGAGTCGTATGGGTGCCATACCCGGGCTAATCATCCGTGATTGCCGTCTCGAAGATGCCGAAGCGCTCCATGACATGTTCAGCCAGCCTCAGGTCATCCGGGGCACGCTGCAGCTCCCGTACCCTTCGCTCCAGCTCTGGCAAGCCAGAATCGCAGACCCACAACCCGGACTGACGATGCTGGTGGCGATCCACGAGGACGGGCTGGTCGGTCAGGTCGCGGTTCACACCCACCCCACCCGCCCGCGCCGCCGGCACGCCGGAGATTTGGGCATGGCAGTACGTCACGAATGGCAAGGACGCGGCGTGGGCACGGCACTCATGACGGCGGCTGTCGACTTCGCGGACAGGTGGCTCAACCTGCACCGCCTCGAACTAACGGTCTTCAGCGACAATGCGCCGGCTATTCGGCTGTACGAGAAGTTCGGCTTTGAGGTCGAAGGTACGCTGCGTGCGTACGCGTTTCGGGACGGCCGCTACGCCGACGTCTACACAATGGCCCGCTTCCGCCCTGCCCTGACCACAACGGACGACTAACCGTCAGGTCAGCCAGGCTTTTCTTCCTGGCCCGGCTCCGCTATCTTACCGAACGTTTACGGCTCGGCGACAGGTGTGGGCCGCGGGATGTGGCCGCCGGCTGCCTCATGGGCCGCTCGCTGCTCATCCGTCCACAACGTGTGCAGATAGTCCAGCACTGCCTGCTCCTGCTCGTCGACGAGGAAGTCGCCCAGGGGTGTCATCTTGCCTTCACTCTCGGCCCCGCCATCGACGATCGCGGCCATAATCTCCTCGTCCGTCAGCAAGTAGGTCTCGCCGTCTGCGTTGATGGCCGGTGCATCCAGGGCGTTGATGAACCCTTCGCCCGCCTGGCCATGACAGGGAGCACACCACTGCACAAATGTGCGCTCACCCAGCGTAGCCGGGTCGCCCAGATCGACCTCTCCGTTGTTGGGCTGGCCACAGGCGGCCAGCAGTAGTCCCACAAGAGTCAGCGCAATCCCTTTCAGAACCTTACCCTGCATAGATCTCCGAATTGTTTACCGGCAGCTGTTCAGCGGCCGAGCGACGCAGCGCCAGCCACATGCCACCCATGATCAGGGTGATGAGCGTGAACGCGGCAAACGCCATAACGGCGATGGTGATGAACCCCAGGTAGTTGACGTAGGTGATGTTGCACGGAACATCGACGGCGCAAGACGGTGAAGGAGGAAAAACGCCCCGCTCCAGCAGCGCATGGTAGCCGGCTACAAACATGCCCATGATGGAGAATGGCAGCACATAGGTCGGGAGATATTCATCGTGCTTCAAGCTCCCGATCAAGGTAATGATCGTCAACGGGTACATCAAGATGCGTTGGTACCAGCAGAGGCGACAGGGGATGAAACCCGCTACTTCGCTGTAATACAGGCTGCCGGCAGTCGCCACAAGGGCCACGACAAACGCCATCCATCCGCCGTAATCTTCCAGAAAGTCTCTCATGATTCCTCCACCTCACTCTCCGTGTCAAGCAAGCATAGTATAGCCGATGCCATTGGGGTGTCGACCAAGAGTCAAACTCAGTTAGCTGGCACTAACATCACCAGCGGGGGTGTCTCTCAACCCGACTGTGATGGCGTCTGGTATAGGTCGCTCAACCGGCGCAGTCGCAGCGGAGCCGAGAGCATATCCGTCGAGTCGATGTACTGGTCGACACCACCGAGATGAGTCGGCAGTGATTTCACAGCGGGATCTTCGATGGCTTCAAGCAGAGCCAACTCAAACCGCTCCGCATGGATCACCATGAACGGCCGCTCGTAGAACTGACTCGCCTCCACCGGCAGCGGCGGGGTGACGCCAAGGTCATTGTGAGCGGAAGCGACAATGCGCCAACAGCGGACCATCGCTGCTTCGCGTTTGGGCCAGCTCGCCGCCGCCAGCACGTCAAGCAGTGCCGGTTCCAGACGCTCGGCCAGCGTCAACTGTCGGAACGCTGTGCCGAACCATTTGCGATACGGCGCGTAGGTCTGCTCCATCAGGAAAGCCAGGTTCATGAGGTCATCTACCTGCCGCGCCGCGACAAGGCGCGATCCGATCTCATCGCCCGTCTGGGCACAACGCCCCAGGAACGCCTCCTCCTGGGCCACGCGCCGCCACTGCCCAGCGAGCAGGTAGAGCCAGATGTCCCCGGGATAGTAGCGAAGCTTGTTGCGAATTGGGCCGAGCACGCCCAGGCCATCATGAAACAGCACGCCAGCCGTGACAGAACGCAGACGTTGCTGTGGCATCAGCAGCCAATCGACGGGTGTCAACGCTCCCATCACGTCCCGGCCGAGTTGGCGCCAGAAGAAGTCGCCAGGCTCGTGGATCTCAACCCGATGTTGCGTACCTGTCCCCGCCTTCGGTCTTTCTGGCATGCCAAACCATGCCATGTCGACAGGATAGCCGGCCACTGTCGGCGGCAGCTCGTCCTGAAGGACAGCATCGATGGTTGTGGCCATCTGCGAGAACTCCTCCTTGCCAAGAAAGATTCGCAGGCGCGGTCCCCAACCATGATCGGTTGACTGCTCCGTATCGAATCCCAGGACGTCAGAGCCGTCCCCAATCAGCGCCGCCGAGTAATGCAGATCCGGAAAGTGGCGCGTCAGGATCGGCCGCACCGCCTCTTCGTACAGTTTCCGGCTGAGTGCCAGTCCGGGGAGAAATGATCGGTCAGTCACACAAGCAATGGTACAATGCCGTCTGGCATGGGACCACTCTGCCCGCTTATCCTCAGAGCGTGACGATGATGGTGACGAATCTGGACACGACGACAGCGGAGCGACTACTGGCCGAAGGGGCCGCCCTCAACCCGGGCTTCGGCTGGGTTGAGCATTCGCGCGTGGTCGGCGAAGCGGCCGCCCGCATCGCCGCCGCTGTGCCCAACCTGGACGAGGACCGCGCCCGCGTCTTCGGTCTGCTCCACGATATCGGTCGTCGGGTGGGCACGACTCACAACCGGCACATGATCGACGGCTATCACTACCTGACGGCGCAGGGCCATGACGCGGAAGCCCGAATCGCCCTCACCCACTCGTTCCCCGTCCGTGACATCACGTATTGTGTCGGGCAGTGGGACACGACGGCTGACGAGTATGCATTTCTGAGCGACTATCTGGCGGCCACGACCTACGATGAGTACGACCGGCTGCTCCAACTGTGCGACGCCCTGGCGCTACCTACCGGATTCTGCCTGCTCGAAAAGCGCATGGTAGATGTCGCCATGCGTCACGGCGTCAACGAAACCACTGCTGCTCGCTGGGCAGCACTCTTCGATCTCAAGACCCATTTCGATGCTCAAACGGGCGATTCGATCTATACTCTACTTCCCGGTATCATACAGATAACCTTCGAGACAGAAGGAGCACGCTAGGCGAGCCGGCGACCGTTATAGATGGTCGCCCGGTTGTGCTGCCCGATAGATGGCCCGCCATCGGCTTGTCCGCATCAGTCAGGGTTTTCAATGTTCGAGCAGCCCTCGTGCCCGAACGCCGTGCCGGTCTTTATGGCCGTCAGAGAAGACGACAATGGCATGTCTCAGCTACGTCCAACAACCCGACAGCTGAAGAGCCGCGCTGCATCAGTACCTTTCGAGCATGATTTGTCCTATAATAGGTGTTGGCGACTGGGAAGCCGCCGGTTGCGCCCCACAGGCGCGGCCAATCGCAACATCACGCCACTTCGCGAAACTTGCAAACAACTTGTATTAGGAGAGTGTATGAGCCTGTCAATCGGAAAACTGCGCCGCCTGCAACAATGCAGCACGCCGGACAGCATGTTTGTGATCATGGCGCTGGACCATCGCAGCCATCTGCAGACCGGCCTGAATCCCAACAACCCGGACAGCATCACCTATAACGAGATGGTGCTGTTCAAGCAAGAGATCATCCGGGCACTTTCCCCAACCAGCTCTGCCATTCTGCTCGATCCCGAATTTGGCGCGGCCCAAAGCGTAGCCGGTGGCAGCCTGACAGGAGCGACCGGTCTCATGGTCTGCCTGGAAGCAAAGGGGCATGCCGCCAATCCACACGCCAGCCACACGGAGCTGCTGGAGGATTGGAGCGTCGAACAGTCGGCACGCATGGGCGCATCCGCTGTCAAGCTCATGCTCTACTACCATCCAGACGCCAAGAACGCCACCGAGCAGGAGAAGCTGGTCAAGCGTCTCGTGGAAGAGTGTCGCGAGTTCGACATGCCGTTCTTCCTGCAGCCCGTCTCCTACTCGCTCGATGCATCCACTCCTAGGCTCTCCTCTGCTGAAAGGCGCAAGGTCGTCATTGAGGGAGCCCGACGCTTCTCCTCCCTGGGCATCGATGTGCTTAAGGCGGAGTTCCCCCTGGACATCGAAGAAGAGCGAAACCCGATCGCCTGGGAGTCATCCTGCCGCGCGTTGGCCGACGCCGCCGAAGTGCCCTGGGTGCTGATGAGCGGTGGGGCGCCGTTCGATGTGTTCCTGCGCCAGACCGAGTTCGCCTGCAAGGCGGGCTGCAGCGGCGTCATGGCCGGACGAGCCGTCTGGCAGGAAGCGGTCACCCTGCGCGGCGACCAGCAGTCGAACTTCCTCTACAAGACGGCCATTGACCGGCTGGTCGACCTGGGCGACGTCATCTCTGAGTATGGTCTTCCCTGGACCGAGCATTACGAGTCAGCCGTCGAAGACATTGGCCCAAACTGGTACGCCACTTACTAATCGTTCAACAAGCTGCCACTGCCGGACCTGCAGGACGATTTGCCAAGTCGTCTTCCCCCCCGCGATTGAGCAAATCGCACTGCTGCTGTGCGGCGAAAGATGCCTGACCAACTACTGGCCCACAACGCCAGCAGAGCAAAGACCTGTCCAGGCCAGCGGCACTGCACGATGATGCCGCCACCCTTTAGCCCCCGTAACCTTAAATCAAACGTCAATTCAGGCGCGGTCCTAACGCGCAGCTTGACGTAACGACAACTAGCCTCTATCATTTGGCAGAGGTCCGTGTTCCGCGGAAGCACCATGCGCCGGACGAAGCGCGACCCGGCGGTCAGGAGCGACGAGGCGGGACCGTCACTTGTATTGTTAACCTGGGCGTATTGCCAACCTGTCAACCACATAGCGGGCGAGGTAGCCACCCGGCGTTTTGTCGCGTAGATCGGGAGTTGCCAGCCAGGGAAGCAATCTATGAACAGCGAACACCAGGATCAGTCGGCGACCGAACGTTACATCGCCAGAACCGACGATCGACTCAAGCGCAGCGCAGACTTCGCCAAAGGCATTGTTGACTTTGAGGAAGTAGAACGCCGCAACGCACGACGTCTCCTCCTCCACCCCAACGACACGCTCGCCCAGGAACGGGTCATCGGGGCCAGCGATCTGGTCGACATCAACTTTCTCGATATTGGCCGGCGAGCCGCGCGGCCTGTCGGGCGGGTTCAAGTGCGCGATACCAGCGGCCGCATTGTCGAGTTTGGCACAGGCTTTATGGTCTCACCCGGCCTGTTGGTCAGCAATAACCATGTCCTCCCCTCCCCCGACAGTTGCCGCCGCAGCCTGGTCGACTTCAATTACGAGGATGACGAAAACTACACACCGCGCACGCCTCTGACATTCGGCCTGGACCCGATGCGCTTCTTCTACACCAGCGTCGAGCTCGACTTTACCCTCGTGGGCGTGCGCCCCGTGGCCACAGACCAGGAAACCCTTCTCTCCGCCATCGGCTTTCTACCGCTTATCGACCAGCCCGGCAAGATCGTGCTCAACGAATATGTGGCCATCATCCAGCATCCCGGCGGGGCGACAAAGAAACTGGCCCTGCGGAACAACAAGGTCATCGACCTGTTCGACGACTACATCCATTACACCACCGACACGGTGCCAGGCTCCTCAGGCGCACCGGTCTTCAACGACTATTGGCAGGTTGTGGGTATCCACCACGCAGGCGTCAAGCGCAAGGACCCGTCCGGTCGCATCATGGCCGTCGACGGCTCACAGTGGGAACCGGAGATGGGTCTGGACCGGATCGCCTATATCGCCAACGAAGGCGTACTGGTCGCCAGCATCCTCGAACATCTGCGCCAGATCATCGATATGTCCCCGGAGAAACGGGTGCTGCTCGATGAACTGTTCATGGCCGCCGAAACTTCGAACCGCCAATCGGGTGGTTCGGTCGATACGGTTGATGCCGAAGAGCCTGATGTGGACGACTACCTGGCTGCATTTGGCTATGAACCTGAGTTCCTCGGCCCGCGGGTCGACCTGCCGGAGCTTTCCACAGACCAGCTGGAAGATGCCGCCCCGCGCCTCGACGGCGAAGGACATGTCCTTGACTACACCCACTTCTCGGTCGTCATGTCGAAGGCGCGCCGGATGGCGTTCTATACGGCGGTCAATATTGACGGCCGTCGCCGCAAGGACATCAAGCGGACGCGCGACCGCTGGTATTACGACGCTCGCATAGCCCGCGAACACCAGGCCGGACCCGACCTCTACAGCAATAACGATCTGGATCGCGGCCACCTGGTGCGCCGCCAGGACCCCGTTTGGGGTCGTGCGGCTGAGCAGGCTAACGAGGACAGCTTCCACTTCACCAACGCCGCCCCGCAGCACAAGCACCTCAACCAGCGCACCTGGCGCGAGTTGGAAGATTACATCATCAAGAGCGCCGACGTCCACGAGCTGCGCGTATCGGTCTTCACCGGCCCGGTCTTCCGTATCGACGACATGCCATATCGCGGCGAGTACCAGCTTCCGGCCGAGTTCTGGAAAGTGGTGGTGATAGCCCGCGAGGACGGTACGCTGTCGGCCACCGGCTACTTGCAAACACAGAAGAACTTGCTCGACAACCTGGAGTTCGCCTTTGGCGCGTACAAGACGTACCAGGTGGCGGTTACGCGCATCGAGCAGCTGACCGGGCTGGACTTCGGCCGTTTGCGAGATGTGGACCCGCTGGCGACGCTGGAAGGATTCGGAACGGGCAGTCGGTTGGTCAGCGGCCCAGCCGATCTGATCCTGTAAGGCAGCAGGCTCTCCCAAACGTGGACGCGACATTCCTTGTCGCGTCTTCTACCGCCCCCAGAAGTCCGGAAAGAAGTCCGGTCACACCAGTCGCTCAGCCAGTGTAGAGCGCTGAACCGAGTCCGGACCGATTTGCCAGCCAGCCGAACTTGGCCCAGAATAGCCCCTGTACAAAATTCCGTTTTGTAGGTAAAATTGCTTAATGGGTGGTGGTTCGTAAGACAAATCATGGGTAATTGGCCTCAGTTCGACGCCGCAAAGGCGCATATCACGCACAGATTGAGCGCGGAGCTTTCGCCCGATCTGGTCTATCACTGCGATCGGCACACGCTGCAGGACGTACTGCCGGCGGCCGAACGCCTGGGCCGCGCAGCGGGGCTGGATGATGAGTCGCTCCTGTACTTGATGACTGCCGCTCTCTTCCACGACACCGGTTTCCTGACCCAATACCATGATCACGAAACGGCCAGTATGGCCATCGCCCGCAGCACGCTGCCCAGCTTCGACTACACCCCCAAACAGATTGACACAGTTGTCATGATCATTGAAGCGACGCGGATGCCGCAGCGACCACGCTGCGAGCTGCAACAGCTTATGTGTGATGCCGATCTCGACCTGCTTGGACGAGATGACTTCTGGGAGCTGAATCGTCAGCTTCTGGAGGAGACACGCTGCTTTGGCACATTCTCCCTCACGGACGAAGCGTGGTTCACCAGCCAGATTCGCTTTCTTGAGGATCACCGGTTCTTCACACCCCAGGCCCACGCCCTGCGCGATGCCGGCAAAGTCAAGAATATCTCGCGGATGAATCGTGCGTTGGACGCAGTCCGGCGCACAGAAAACGGCGTCTATCCGCAGTGGGCGATGAGCCGGTAGCGCTTCGCACGACCTCCCCCGGATTCCAGCTCCAATTGAATTGTTTGAATGGGTGTCGCGACAAGGGGCCGGATACGTCTCAATCCATGCCCCTTGCCACAAAGGAAAAGGAGTCTGAAGCCTCGTGGGCTGGAGTGACCGCTCCGACCAACAAGTATTGCCTCAACACCTACAATAGCAGACCCTGCCCCGCGCCGTACGCGACACATGACAGGCAGTCTGTTAACTCCTTAACACCCTGAAACGTGAAGTTTGACTGCCAATCAGGTGACATTTGACAATGGCCACTGTGCCTTCTGCAAGCTACCATGGCATGGTGGCGCACTATGTGAACTCTACCCAAAGCCGGGATGACACCCCTCACCGCAGCCCACAACCCACAATCTCCCGGCCACGACTAACCGATATGTTGAATGCTGGTCTCGCCGCGGCGCAGACGGCCGAGCAGTTGGCGTTTGGCGGCCGCCTGACGCTGGTCTGCGGCCCGGCGGGCTTTGGCAAGACGACGCTGGTGCGTGATTGGCTCTCGCAGCTGCCGCTCGCGGACGCATCAACCGCCCCACACACTGCCTGGCGGACGCTGGAGCCATATGACGACGATCCGGGCCGGTTTAGCTCCGCACTCAACCGGACTCTGGCGAGGGTCCTGCCGGAATGGGCAGCGTGGCGTGGGCAGAGCCAGGCTGACCATCCGACAGCGATGGTCAGCGCCATCCTTGACTTTGCCGGGGACCATCCTGTGCCCGTTCTTCTGGTGCTCGACGACTACCATGTCATTAGCGACCCCGTCATTCACCTCGCCATCACCACCCTTCTGGAGCGGCTGCCCGCCACGTGGCACGTCACGATCATCACGCGAGAGGATCCATCCATTCCGCTGGGCCGCATGCGCGTCCAGCGCGAACTGGTGGAAGTTCGCGCGCGCGACCTGCGCTTCTCCCGCGACGAGACATCCGCTTTCCTCAACGACCTCATGCAGTGCGAGTTGGCGCCGCAAGAGATCGAGCTGCTCGAGTCCCGCACCGAAGGCTGGATTGCGGGCTTGCAGCTGGCGGCCCACTCCTTGCGGAGTCAGAGTGACCGGGCCGCCTTCCTCGCCGCCTTTGCCGGTGATGACCGGTATGTGGCTGACTATCTGCTGGAGGAAGTCCTCCTCAACCAGCCGCCTGACATCCAAAGCTTCCTCCAACAGACAGCCATTCTCAGCAGGCTGCACCCGGCCTTGTGCGACGCGGTAACTCTGCGTGACGACAGCCAGCAGTTGTTGTGGCGTCTGGAGCAGGCCAATCTATTTGTGCTGGCGCTGGACAGCAAGCGATCGTGGTATCGGTATCACGGTCTGTTTGCCGACCTGCTGCTCCATCGGCTCCAGCAGAGTGGCGAAGACATCGCTGTGCTGCATGACCGGGCCAGCCGTGGTACGAGGCTGAGGGCCTGCTCGACCCGGCGATTGACCATGCCCTGGCAGCCGGTGTCGTTGACCGGGCGGCCGATCTGATCACCGAGGTGGCCCCGCGCCACTTCCAAACCAATCAGTTGATCACCCTCACACGATGGTTGTCCCGGCTGCCCACCGATCTCTTTGTCCAACGTACCCGACTTGGCCTGGCAGCTGCATGGGCGTTCCTGGCCACCGGCGATCCTGACCGGGCGGCCGACATGGTGGCGGCGGTGCAAACTGGTCTGGGCCAGCCGACAACGGCGCTCTGCGGCGCAACGTCGGACGCGTTGACGCCGGATCTGACGCTCGCCCTGGTGGAAACGGCCGCCATCCAGGCCCGACTCGCGGTCGACAATCTGGACCTGGAGCGCGTGCAGTCGCTTTGCCACTGCGCGCTGCCCCATCTTGTCGCCTTGCGTGACATGGAGTGGCCCGAAGAGCACGAGCCGCGCCACTTCATTTCGGCCGCATCGCCTGTACACTACAACTCCGCCGAGGCGATCCACCCCGTCCTGCTGTTCGATCACGGGCTGGCCCTCAAATTTGCCAACGAGACGGCCAAAGCCAGCCGGGTGCTGTCCGCGGCGGCCGACATGAGCAGCGTAGCGGGCAACCAGCACCTGGTCGCCCTGTCGCTGGGCCACCTGGCCCATATTGAGCGGCTGCACGGCCGTCTCGATCTGGCCAACCAGACCTGCGAGCGCGGTCTGGAGCTCGTCGGCGGAACCACCGGCGCACCCACTCCAATGGCTGGCTTGCTCCTTGCCAATCAGGGCAACGTCGCCTACGAACGGAACGATCTCGAGCAGGCTGAGGCAATGTGGAATCGGGCGCTGGACATGGCCCGACCGTGGCAGAGCTGGGAGACCGATATGCCTGCACGCCTCGGGCTGGCCCGGCTCTGGCGCTCCCGCGGCGACCACATGGCCGGCGTGTCCGAACTGGACCGGCTGGAACAGCTGACCCACGACAAGACCAGCGTTCTGACCCCCATTGTGGCGGCGTTTCGGGCGTGGTTCCTGGCCGAAGCCGGAGAAACCCATGCCGGCTTGCGTTGGGTCGAGGAGACGAGCGCCAAAGATTCTGCCGCCGTGCCATACATCGCCGAGCTGCAGCAGTTGGCCCGAGCGCGCATCCTGCTGGCTGTCGACAGACCGGACAACGCGATACCGACTCTGCAGGCGTTGATTGATGACAGCAGCGCCGGCGGCCGTCACCTGCGCCTGATCGACGCGCTGGTGCTAATGGCTGTGTCCCGCCATCGTCAGGGCGAGGATACGGCTGCCATGCGGCAGTTTGAACGGGCGGTGGACCTGGCCCAGTCAGAGCAGATTGTCCGGCCGTTTCTCGACGCCGGACTCGACATGGTTCCCATCCTGTCGATGGCCGTCGAGTCGGGTCATGGGGGTCAGTTCGCCCGTCGCCTCAGCACGACGCTCCACCACGAGACGATCGCCCTGGATGGCTCGCTCCCGGAGGCGCTCAACAACGAGCTGGGCCTGGTCGAACCGCTCTCAGAACGCGAACTGGAAGTGCTCCATCTCATTGAGTGCGGCCTTACCAATCGGGAAATCGGCGAGCGCTTGTTCCTGACGGAAGGGACCGTAAAGAATCACGCCCACAGCCTCTATGGCAAGCTGCAGGTCAATGGTCGCACCAAAGCCATCGCCAAAGCCCGCGCTCTCGGCCTCATCCGCAGCGACTAGCACGCTGCTGTACCTCCCAACTATACCTTGCGATAGATTCAGTGCGGTCGCTGTCCTGCTATTCTGAAGGCATGATTGGACCGGCTCAAACACGCTTCGCCGAGGTCTCCCATGAGCAACTCCTCTGGACGCTTCCACGCCCATTCACATCGACGAACCCGGAATCTATCGCATCATTGTGCAGGGTCGGCTTGATGACAGCTGGTCAGATTGGTTCGGGGGGATGGAGATGTCGACCGTGCGAGACGACGATGGTCGGATCATGACCAGCCTCTCGGGGCCAATCATCGATCAGGGCCAGCTGCACGGTTTGCTGAGCAGAGTACGTGACCTGGGATTGACGCTCCTGCTCGTAGAGCTGGTCACCCGATAGCCCGGCAGCATCAAGCCGCAGCGGTTGTGCCCAGCAGGGAATAGATGGCCACAAAGTGGCAGATGCTGCCACCCAGCACAAACAGATGCCAGATAGCGTGATTATAGGGAATGCGATCCAGCGCGTAGAACAGGACGCCAGCGGTGTAGACAACCCCACCTACCACCAGCAGCACGACGCCATAGGTCGGGATAGCGCCTGCCAGCTGGGGGAACATGATGATGCCCAGCCACCCCATGGCGATATAGGCAAGCGTAGACAAGACGACCCAGCGATTGATAAACCAGATCTTGAACAGCACACCAGCCAGCGCCATCCCCCAGATCAGCCCCAACATAACCCAGCCCGCCGTCCCACGAAGCGCAATGAGCGCAAACGGCGTGTAGCAGCCCGCGATGAAGATATAGATAGCCGCATGATCGATGCGCCGGAACACAGGCCGGAGTCGCGTGTGCTGGACGGCGTGGTAGACGCTGGAGGCCAGGAAGAGCAGGATGAGCGTCACGCCATAGATAGAGTAGCCCGCCACGTGCCAGCCCGTGCCGCGGTTGAGCGCCATGACGACAAGCACGACCAACGCCACCAAGCCAAAGACCGCGCCAGCCCCGTGGGTCAAACTGTTGATCACCTCTTCGCCGTTCGTGTAAAACTCGTTCGCCTGCTTATGTCGGCGGGGCCAGAATCCAGCCATACTGCCTCCTGCTAGCGCCCATGATGGGTAAGACGGACGTCTGTCTGTAAGGTAGCCGACGGGGTGGTCCGTCGCAAGCGTTCTTGTGTCAACGCTCACCTGCCGACCACACCGCTCCTTGCTTCTCGTTACGAAATAGTTGACAAGCGGTTGCAATGTGACTAGAATATGACTGGTCGGTCATATGACTGACCAGTCACATAGGAGTGGCTATGCCGACGGAGACATTTTTCAACCTGCCGGAAGAAAAGCGGGAGCGCATCCTGGCCCTGGCCATCGACGAGTTCGCAGAGAACGATTACACGTCCGCCTCAATCTCCCGTCTGGTGGCCCATGCCGGAATTGCCAAAGGCAGCTTCTACCAATACTTTGCGGACAAGCAAGACCTGTACCTCTATCTGCTGCAACTGGCAGTGGACGAGAAACAAGCCTTCTTTGCCGGAGTGAATATGCCGGACGAAGACGCGTCGATATTCGAACTGATGCGCTGGCTGTTTCGCTACGGGCTGGACTTCGAGTTCTCGAACCCGAAGCTGTCGCAAATTGGTTACCGGGCGGTGTATGGTGATGCCCCGCTGCCCGCCGAGACGGCCGAACTCCTGCGGGGCGGGATGGCGTCGTTCTACCAGCCATTGGTTGCGAAAGGAATGGCCCAGGGCGACATCGACCCGACGCTGGACCCGGACCTGGTAGCGTTTATGCTCAACGCCATCACCACCCAGCTTGGTGACTACCTGCTTCAACGGCTGGAAGTCTCTCCTGAGTCACTTGCCGCTGGTGGCGTCCGTGGCTTTGACCAGCCGGGCTATCTGGCCCTGGTCGACGAACTAATGATGGTGCTTGAGCGCGGCCTCAAGCCGGCGGCCGATTCGGCCGACCCTGAGGCACGCAAAGTGGAAAACTGATGATAACTGTAGACAATCTGACCTATACCTATGAAGACTCGGCCGAAGCGGCCGTCCGGGGACTGTCGTTTGCCGTCGAGCCGGGAGAGGTGTTTGGCTTCCTCGGCCCCAGCGGCGCGGGCAAGTCAACGACCCAGAACATCCTGATCGGCCTGCTGCCCGAATACCAGGGCGATGTGTCGATGATGGGCCGGGAGCTGAGCAACTGGGGCCAGGAGATGTACGAGCAGATCGGCGTGACGTTCGAGCTGCCCAACCATTACCAGAAGCTGACCGGCAAAGAAAACCTCGACTACTTTCGCTCCCTCTACAGCGGAGAAACCGAGGAGCCGATGGCCCTGCTGGAGAAGGTCGGTCTGGCCGAAGACGCCGACAAGCGCGTCGGCAACTACTCGAAGGGCATGAAAATGCGGCTCAACTTTGTCCGTGGCTTGCTGAACAGACCGCGGCTCATCTTCATGGACGAGCCGACAAGCGGCCTCGACCCGGTCAACGCAGCGATCATCAAGGATATCGTCCGAAGCTTGCAGGCCGACGGCGTGACCATCTTTCTCACCACCCACGACATGAACGTGGCCGACGAGCTGTGCGACCGTGTCGCCTTCATTGTCGACGGCGAGATCAAGCTGATCGACACCCCCCAGACGCTCAAGATTCGTTACGGTGAGCGCAACGTTCGGGTGGCCTACCAGCAAAATGGCAGCGTAAACCAGCAAGTGTTCCCCCTTGAAGGACTGGCCGACAATGCGTCTTTCATCGACACGCTGCGGGCGAACCATATTGAGACGATTCATACCCAGGAGACAACGCTCGAGAAGATCTTCATCCAGGTCACTGGCAAGGAGCTCGCATGACCCGCCTGACCGCCACCACGCAGCTGGACATGAAGGTCCAGCTACGCGAAAAGCTGTACCACATCAGCATCGGCATGGCGATCATCCTGGGGTTGGCCATTCGCTTCGTCTTTCCCCCGGAGACCATTCCGACGATCATTCCCTTGTTCTACTTGTTTGCCATCGGCGGCACAGCCTACATCTTCGTCGCGGGCCTGGTCATGTTCGAGAAGGGCGAGCGCACCCTGGCTGCCCAGATCGTTTCGCCCCTGACCGTGGATGAGTACCTGTGGGCCAAGGCGCTGTCGCTGCTCGTCGTCGTACTCATCGAAAGCACAATCGTGCTGCTCATCGGCGCGGGCTTCGGCGGCTACAATCCGCTGCTGCTCTACGCCGGGCTGATCCTGATGTCGCTGGGGTTGACGTTCGGCGGCTTTGTGCAGGCGTCACGCTATGACTCGGTCACCGACTTCCTGGTGCCCGCCGTCATCGTGCTGCTCATCCTGCAGCTGCCGTGGCTGCACCTGACCGGACTGGCACCCAGTCTGCTGTGGTACATCGTCCCGACCATGGCCCCCACCTTGTTAATGCAGGCGGCGTTCGAACCAATCACCACATGGGAGCTGATCTACGGCTTCGGCTACTCCATCCTGTGGATCGTGGGCCTGTTCCTGTGGGCGCGCCGGTCCTACTATCGCAACATCGTCCTGAAAGGAGCGTAACCATGCAATTCTCAACCGCAGTACGGACCCTCGGGCGCAACGACCGCAAGCTGGTCCAGCGCGACTCGTTCCTGCTCTTCATGGTCGCCTACATCTTGCTCATCGCCGTCGGCATTCGCTTCGCCATCCCGTGGCTGACCGGGCTGCTGATCGAGCAGACCGGCTTTGATCTAACGCCTTACTACCCCGTCATTGCCGGGTGGCTGATGGCCATCCTTGGCCCGCAGATTGCAGGGACGGTCTTTGGCTTCCTCCTGCTGGAGGAGAAGGACGACAACACGTTGGAAGCGTTGATGGTGACCCCGCTGTCGCTCAACACGTTCCTGCTCTATCGCGTACTGGTCGCGACAATCCTGGGCATCGCCATGGCGATCATCACGCTGCTCATCCTGAATCTCGTCTCGATACCCGTGTGGCAGTTGATACCCATTGCCGCCGTCGCCGGACTCTTTGCGCCCATCCTGATGCTGTTCTACGCGGCGATGGCCGAAAACAAGGTCGAAGGGTTCGCCTTGCTGAAGATCACCGGTGTCGTCGGACTCATTCCGATTGTCGCCTGGTTCATCCCGGAGCCGTGGCAATACCTGGCAGGACTGTTTCCGCCCTACTGGGCAGCGAAGGCGCTCTGGATTGCGGACGCAGGCGGCACGACCTGGCCAATTGCTCTGGTGCTTGGCATTCTCACGTCGGGCGCCGCGCTCTGGCTGCTGATACGGCGCTTCAACGACTCGGCCTACGACTAATCACACTTCAAGAAGGTAAAGAGGATAGACATGGTTGTGACAGTAATCGGTATTCTGGCCATCGCCTGGGGCGCGGCCACCCTGCTAGTCGGTCTGCTGAAGCCCCAAGTCGTGTGGCAAATGGGCAAGATCCAAGGGTTCGTCAGCCTGCTCTCGGAATCAGGCACAACGATCTTTTTCGTCGCCATCGGCCTGGCCGCCATCGGCCTCGGTCTGTGGCTGCTGTTGTAATGGAATGGGCGGCCGCTTATACTCAGGCGGCGCTTGTCGGCTGGTAGTCGGGATCGTGCTGATCGATGAGGATCGGATTGCCATCCGGATCGACGACGATCACATAGTCCGGACCGCTGGTGGACTCATCAGCCTCGTGCATAAGCGGCACGCCCTCTGCCTTCAGATGGCGCTGAACCGCCCGCACGTCGACAGGATTGAACGTCAGCGTATTGTGCTCGAACATACCCTGAAACAAGCCCACGACCGTTGACCCGTGGGTCAAAATCATCCAGTTCTCGTCCTGATGATCATCGTAAACTTCGAACCCAAGCTTCTCGTAGAAAGCGCGGGACGCCGCAATGTCCTTGACGGCCAAACTGATAGAAAATCTTCCTAACTCCATAACGAACTCCTTGGCTGCTGAACTGATTGTCCTGTTCCAGTGACGACGCGACCGTCGCCAACCTTACGTCAGCATACCGCAGAACGGCCGAAACGAGAAAAGGCCCAGGGATGGTGAATCCACTGCGCCTTTATCTTGTGCACCTCGGTTAACGAGGCAGTCGGGTCTCTAGCTAAGTTCCAGGGCGCCTTTCAACTGGTCCAGGGCCATCTGTTCCTTGTCGCTGATGCGCTCGCCGCCGATGCCCATGAAGCCGCCTTCCTTGGCCGCTTCGGCCGTCGCCAGCGCGACCGAGTAGATCCACTGGTTGTAGCCCGCCGCTTCCTCGGCCGTCGAATGCGCAGCCACTGTCGCCGAGGCCGCTGTCACCGAAGCCATGAGCGCCTTCTGGGCAGCCGCGGGATCCTTCTCGGCACCTTCCGGCATATCGGGCGCCTGAATCTTCTCTTTGTTCTCGGCTCTCGCCGTCATGTCGCCGACGATACTGTTGACCAGATCGGCCGCGCCGGCCGGGCGATCACCCTTGATGACCGCATCCATCATCGCCTTGGTCTCGCCAACGATGCTGGTCAGTCCAGGACTGGCCAGTACCAGATACATACCTGCAGCCATTGGCGCCGCAGAGATCTGCGCCCACTCTTCCGCACTGTAACTGTCTTTAATTGCCATTGTTTACCCTCCGTAAAGGTCTATTGTTAGTCTGTCAACGATGAGAGAAACGGGTTCCCTCATCGTCAATTGTAGTAACTTGAAGAGGTGGGAACAACTCGCGGATACCTCCACCTCCCGGTATGGCCCAAAACTGCACCGCGCCGGCCCATCATAACGACGACCCGGCGCGGCGGAAAGCTCGATTGCAGGCAGCCAACGCTCTAGCCGCAGCCGCCCCCACCCGGGCCGCGTTTCAGCTCCATAATGATCTTGCTGTCGAACAGCAGCGACCTTGCCGCGCTTTCACCCGGGGCCGCGAACGCATACCCTGCGCCCAGGGCAGCAGGGAAGGCGAATCGCAGTTGGTCGTCACCCGCGCTTGTCTGGTAGGTGGTGGCTGCGAACTCCGTGTCGGCAAACGTCTCAATCCAGTTGTTGATGCCGCCTTCCAGCATATACAGGTTGGGAATACTCTCGGCGCGCAAGTACTTCCACGCCTCCGTGGCGGCCGCTTCGTCGTTGCCCGTCAGGACGACGACCGTGTTGGCGGGCTGCTCGTGGAGCATGTCGACCATCTCCGGCAGTTCGGCCATGCTGACGTTCTGTGACTCCTGAATGTGGAAGCGGTTGAAATCTGCCTCGCTGCGAACATCCAGGATGATCGTCTGCAAAGTGTCGTCGTGGATGGTTGTCAGCAGTTCGCCCGGATGAATCTGAATCTCCCGGTTGGCGATCCGGACCGCCTCGGTCTCCTCAATCATCGACCATTTCTGCTGGTTGCTCGGCTGCCCCAGAATGAGGACGCCAAACGCACCTGCCAGCAGGACGCCGCCCGCTGCGAAACGCCACTTCGGCTCCTTGCTGAGGTCCTTCTTGCCGAAGATACGCTCCATCTGCTCCGCGCCCGCAAACATCACCAACGCCATGATGACGATGCCCACAACAACCACGCCCGTCGACACACCCAGCCACTCCGGTATGGTAAAGCGACCGAGATAGGAGGAGTACCAGAACTCCTCGAAGTATTGGACGGTCTCACCGAACATGAAGATACCGAACAGCACGCCGAGGATGAAGATCAGCCCGTCCCACTTCAGAACGGCCGCCGCTACCAGTCCGGTGCCGGGACAAAAGCCGCCTAGGATGAAGCCGAAGCCCATGATCAGCCCGCCAACAATGCCGGGCCAGAGGTAGGTCGGGTTGACAAATAGGAGGCTGTAATCAAGCCAGCCAATAGCGGTCGTGAAGAAGACCAGCACCATCGCGGTGACGATCGCCCCGAACATCACCTTCAGTACGGTCATGTCCGTCAGATAGAACTGCGCCGCTAGCTTGGTCGAGTTGGCAAAGCCGGAGATCTCAAGCACAAAGCCGAACGCAAAGCCAATGGCCAGATAGACAATGTACTGGCTCCAATGACCCATCAGGGCTTCGAGCGGTAGGGGAAACGGTGTCATCTCAGGCCTCCTAGTTCCACAGTCGCCGGACGAAGTAGGCCAGAGCGTAGCCGCCGGCAAAGACGGCGAACATGAACGCCCAGCTGCCAACCGACAGGACCGCCCCTCCAGAGAGCGCCTGCCCTGATGTGCAACCCCGGGCCATTCGCGCACCAAACCCCATGAGCGATCCGCCTATGAAGGCGAAGACCCAGCGCACCTTGACCGGCGTATGCGGTCCGCGCTCGGTTTCTGCCTTGGTGCGGTGGTTGAGCAGACCGGAAACAGCGCCACCGGCGAACAGGCCAATCGTCACAAAGACAACCCAACTATCCAGCGGATTCGCCTCGCCACCTGCCATCGCCGTCAGATACGCTGTCCGGTCGACATGGGCCGGGGCAATGGCGTCCTGGAACAGCACCAAAATACGATTCATCCCGCCCGATGCGCCCAGGCCGTTGCCGGTCAGGAAGAACGTGGCGAACAGCACCAGACCCAGCAGGATGCCGCCCAGATAAGGATGGACGTACGGCCTGGCCTTGTCCTCCACCTTGGCTCCGGTTGCGGCCGGAGCTTGTTGTTCAACTTGGGGTGTAGAAATTGATGTCATCATATACCTCGTTACTCGTCAGTCGTGCGACGTCTCAGTCGCCGGCAGCCGGAATATGCTCCGGCGATTGATCGGGGGACGCCTCATCCACCTCAACGTCTTCCCAACCCAGCACCATTGCTTCCATCCCCGCCAGCGGCGAGGGGCCGGTCGTGGTCAGGTACACATGGAGGATGATAAAGGCGGTAAAGGACCAGGCAATCAATGTATGGAACGGCCCCAACCCTGGCAGTCCGCCGAGCGAGGCAGCCGCTTCCGGCCAGCGCTGTGCGCCCCACATCAGTGCCCCTGTGATGATTTGCAGCGGCAGCAGGATGTTCAGCACCATCACATAAGTAATCTGCTGGAGCGGGTTCAGCTTGCGATCCCGGCTCTTGGTCGTGGGATGGGGGTCGCCTTTAAAGATGCCGCGCAGGTAGTAGGTCGCCTGCTCAAAAGCCTGGTCAAAGAAGCCGCGCGGGTGGGGGATGAACTGCCGGATCTCGCCGCTGGCCAGATGATAGAAGAGCGAAAGACCGGCATTGATTACCAGCAGCAAGGCCAGGATGTTGTGGACCTGGACCACGTAACTGAAGCTGAACATGCCAAACATATCCGGCTTGTGGATGATCAGCCCGGTAAACAGCAGCAGCAGGATGGCGGCCGTCTGCAGCCAGTGCCACAGCCGTTCGTACACGTCATACATGTAGACGCGCTCCATCTCCGTCGGGGCGTGGGCCGCCTGCCGCCGCGCCGCAATGAAGCGCAGCCCGCCGTGGATGACGATGCCGATCAGCACGCCCAGCACCATCGCCACACCCAGCCAGTCGACCCATGAAACGGAGTTGTGCCCCAAGACATAAAGGCCCGCCTCACTTGTGTCTGGCTCGAAGCGCAGCGCACCCGTGTCGTCGACCTCTAGCGTTCCCGGCCAGCTAACCGGCCCGCCCTCCGCCAAGATCGGTGTAACGCCACCTGGGGTGCGGTCAGACAGGGCCATCGGGGCGGCCAGTCGAGAGTCCTCGCCGTGGCAATCGGTGCATTCGCGGGTCACCCAATCCCCCTGGGCCACATTGTGGTTGATGCCGTACGGCTGCACTTCCGCTTCAATGCGAGCGTTGGCCAGGCCGCGCGCCGCCAGTCGCCCGGCAATGAGGGCTTCCTGGGCGTCGGTGCTGATGTGCAGTTCAGTCGAGGTCAGCAAGCCGTCGCCGTCCGCGTCGAAGGCGGCCAGGACTTCGGCGCTGTAGCTGTCACCGTCCAGATAGACAGCCTGCAGATCGCGGAGCGGAACCGGACGAACCGGATCGCCGTAGACCCAGTACCAGGCGCTGATGAGATTGAACGGCGCCAGCGTCGTCGTGCCGTCCCCATTGTCGCGGGGCAGGATGACGGGCTGGAAGCCAGTAATCAGGTTGGCCGGATCGAGGGAGTCGCCTTCCAGACCGCGGAAACGCTGCACCGGCTCGCCCGCGGCCGTCAGCACCGTCCAGTCGACTGACTCCAGCGCCGGCGCATACAGCTCCGGCACGTGGCAGGTTTCACAGCTCATGGCTGCCGTATGGCGTTCCTTGTATGGCAGCCAGTTGTGGGTCGCCTCAATGCTGTGACACGACTCGCAACGGCGCAGCGTGTTGTCCAATCCCGGAGCCAGCGTGCCCTGGGCGCTCTGCCCCTTGGCGAACTGGTGCAGGGGCCGGTAGAGGTACTCACTGAAGTCGATGCGGCGCGGGTCGAATGTCAGATGAGCGGGTCGATCTTCAGGCGACTCCTGATAGTAGATGGGATTGTTCAGGGAGTAGTGGCAGTCGGCACAGGCCAGGACGCGCTCCATGTGGACATCCCACGAACGGCCCAGCTCGCTCTTATTCGCCAGATTCAGCCCGCTCTCGTCAATCCGCTGCGGCGACATGATCTGGCCGGTGGTCAGGGTCGTATAGTCGCCCGCAGTGAGAAGATCCAGGGTCAACGGGGTGTCGATGTCGGTGTGGGTGACGCCGTGGCAGCTGCCACAGTTGGCCGTCGCCGGGTCCTGAACGGTGACAAATGGTTGGCGCAGATGACCTGCGGCGTCGAATGCCTCAGGATTGTACGCCCAGCCGGCCCCATCGCTCTCGACGATGCCTGTACCGAGCAGCGTCACGGTAGCCGCCTCGCCAAACTGACCCGCTTCCAACGCCGCCACACGGGCGTCGTTGTTGGCTCCGGGCATATGGCACAGGAAGCAGTTCATCTCGGCCACCCCAGACTCAGCCCAATCCCAGGGGAGTGCTTCTCCCGTCTCCGGGTCGATGTAGCTCGCCTCGACGCTGTCGGGGTCGCCCGGCGTACCCAGCAGCGATCGACCACTCCGGTCGACTACTGCCGGGCCGCCGCCCGCGTGGCGATTACCAAACTGCTGGACCCATTCGGCGGTCGTCAGGTCGACTGGCTCGTCCCCCTGAGGTGAAAGGTAGCGATAGGTGAGCGGGTTCCACTTGCCGAATAGTCCGGGACTTGTGTCCCAACTGCGGCCTCCTGGCACGTCACCGGCTGTCGTTATGGAAGACAACCCGGCGTCGGCGTGGAAGCTGTGCTGGGCGATAAATGTAGTGTCGTGGCAGCTGCCACAAGTAGTCATTGTCGAAATCGGGCTGCCGCTGTCTACCACGCTGACCCCAGCCGCATCCAACAGGGGAAACGTAGGATGAATCGGCGATGCGGCCGGCATCGGTGGATCGGGCTCACCTTCCTGGGCCAGCGCAAACCGACCGATTAGAAGGAGACCGAACGTCAGAGACAGAAGTGCAGGCAGAAACCAGCGTGGTAGATGTCGCTTGACCATGTGATAAGTGCCTCGTGGCTTGCGGTTAGTCGCCCGTTGCGGCGGCTTCCGGTGTCATTCCCAACTGTTGCTCGCGGCCGCCCCAGGTAAGCGGGTCGCCGAAGTAACCGAGCGCTTCCCAATCCATACGGCCGTCTTCGCCATGGCAGTCGTAGCATTGCAGAGAGTTGTCTTTCGGCTGGACCATATGCGTCTGCGTCCAGTACATCTCCGTCGGTGCAAAGTCGTACTCGCCGCTGTAGGCCAGACCGCTGTTCTCGACGTTTAACCGGAACGCCTGGTCCCAGTCGAAGTCTGCCCAGTAGCCGCCTTCTCCCACCGTCTTGGGCACCAACAGATACTCGTTGATGACATCAAACGGCTGCCTGGCGGTGTGGACCTTGAACGGCCAAATCTGGGCGGTTGTGTCGCTGATGCTGCCCAGGGGCTGGTTGATGACCGTCACCTGCTCAGGGTCGATCGTGTCGCCCAGTAGATACCGGTCCGCATTGCCGTTGAACCAGCCGTAGGTCGGTTCCAGGTCGTGCTCGTAGACAAAGTTGCCCTTGATCTTGAGATAGACATGGGGGTCCTCTGGCAAATCCTGTCCGGCGGTTGACCAGTCCCAATCCACCTTGGTGGCCGAGCGCAGTGCGCCCTCCGGAATGTGACACGTTTGGCAGGCGACCGTTTCGACGTGCTCGTTAATGCGCTCGTCCTCATGCAAGGCTGTGTCGTGACAGTTGGTGCAGGCCAGAGTGTCGTTGTCCATCGGGCTGACGGAGATCATGTGGCCCTTGATCTGGTGGTCTTCGCCGCCATGACAGTCGACGCACTCAAAGTCGTAGCGGCCCATGTGGACATCAACCGTCTCATCGGGATAGTAGAGACTTTCGTCCAGGTCGCCGTGCTTGACGGCGTTGCCACCGCCGCCGTTAAAGTGGCAGCTGCCGCAGTTCTGGCGAGTCGGGCGGGCCACACTCTGCGCTGCGGCGACCAGGTCAACCCCTTCTGCCGCCTCCCCCGCTCCGCCCTTGGCGTATATATTGGGATCGGCATGGCACACCAGACAGTCCACGTTCTGCTCCTGGGTGAAGTCGAACTCGGCGTCATCCCAGCCATACCCGGCATGACACCGCGTGCAGCCGGTCCAGTTGCCCTGAATGCCGATGCAGAAGTTGTTCAGCTGGTTCTTCTTGCCTACGGTCACCGTTTCTTCGCGCCCCGGCAGCAAGACCGGCTCGCTCTCCCAGGTCCAATGCGACGTCTGCATGATCTCGGATGCGGCTGCTTCGTGGCACTCAGCGCAGGCAACGGTCACATCAGACCCGGTCTCATACGGACCGACCATCAGATCGGCATGGTCGGTGTGGACTGGGGTCGGCTCAACGTTGAGCCACGGGTCCGTTGTGGTAGCGGCGCTCGTGCTGGCGCTGGCAAAAAGCGCAATCGGCACGACAATTATCAGAGCGGTAACGATCAGGCCGATAATCCAAATGTAACGGTACTCTCTCATGGTACACCTGACTAGGCTTGGTTCAGAACGTTGGTTTGGCGAACGAGTGAGTCGCGCAAAATCTGGCGCATCGTATCGAGGACGGTAATGACACGCGGCTCAGAGAGGCTGTAGATGACTGACGCTCCGTCTCGCTCCGAGGAGACGAGTGAGCGCTCGCGCAGCACCTGCAGGTGGCGCGACACAGTAGGCTGCGGCAGCTCAAGATCGGCCGCTAGTGAGGTCACGTTGCGCGGTCGTTCATGCAGGGCATAGAGGATCATCAACCGCTTCGGGTCGCCCAGCGCTTGGCAAACGCTTGCATGCAATAGATTTAGTTCATCAAATGACGGTTGATCCATAAGTACCCCTTATGTATTCGGATATGCGAATACATGGGTATTATCCTCTGGATACCCGACAATCGATAGTGACATTCGTCACAATCAAAGCATGACAGATGTCATAGTCGGTTGATGGGTCCACGAAGCGCAGCCCAGCAGACTCACCGATGGCCTCCCCGGACCGTCCGCGACCACCAGTGGCTAGCCATCAGCAACATGCCAACCACTGCGACCGCGAGCCACAACTCCCGCCGCAAGCGTACCTGCTCGTGGCGCATCTGCTGCATCTCTCGCGACAGATCGCCCGCTGCCGGCAGGATGTCATCGGGCAACGGCGCGGCTTGGGGGGCGTGGGATCGTGTTGCGGAGGCAATGATGTCGGCTGATAGCGGGCTGGTAGGCGCGTCCGCGCTGTGTTGGAGCGTAGCTGCCAGGGAGCGCGTCGCGGCAGACGGTTCGGCATCAAACTCCTCCGCGAGCACCTGGCGACAGCGACGGTAGGCCAACCCGGCCAATCCGACATCGCCCAGCTGTCGGTGGGCCCGCATCAGGTAGCGGTACGCCGTCTCAGACAGATCATCGAGGGTGATCCATTGTTCCGACCAGGCGATCACCGCCGGCCAGTTTCCGTTGGCCGCCAACCGTTCTAGCAACGTGTCCATTCTGAGCGCAAGAATCGCCTTGAGGCGTTCCCGCTCGAGCACGATCCAATCGTCGGAGTAACCAGGCATCAGCTCACCCTGGTACAGGCACAACTGCGCCTCAATCGCCTCGACCGGGGCATCATCCGCAATGGGTGCTTCCAGCACGTCCACATCGAGCCACAGCGGGCATTGCAGGTCGAGGCCGATCCGATGCTCCGTGATGACAAGCGGCGCACAACTGCCATCACCATCCGCCAGGTCGGTGCGAAGCCGCCACAAGGCGTGGCGCAGGTTGCTGCGGGCGTTGGCCTGGCTTGAGTCCGGCCAAAGCAGTTCTGCCAGATGCTCTCTAGTGTGCGGAGTTTGGTTCAACAAGGTGTAGGCGAAGAGCAAGCGGGCGGGCCGTGAGGCAATGACGAGCGGCCGTCCATCAAGAGTCAGAGCGTACTGTCCCAGCAGCCTAACCTCCAGCATGATGGCATCCCCCTGCTATGAGGGCTGTCCCAGGATTGGTTCAACGGCTGCATGGCGGAGCGTGGGCCAACCCTGCCCCCACAGGATCAAACCTGCTTTCATTATACCATAAGCCAATCGCGTCCAGACCAGCGTCGAGGGATACCCCAGGCGTGTTCAACATTCAAGCCACTGCGGGCTAAGACCCGACAGCTACCGGGGAAGTGAATCGAAACCCACCAAGAGCGGGATGGAAAGCGCCGGGCGCAGCTTCTGCAACTCATTTTCAGTGGGTTTCCTCTGGTAGCAGGTTGTTGCAACAGCCTGTGTTCGACCTGAACCAGATACCAGATAACTGAAGAGCTCTGAGGGATATCCCTGCCCACAGCGGACACACGCCAGAGCACACGGATCGTGCACGGTGTCATGGTACGCTAGGCGCAATCAGAAGCAGTGCGTAAAGATGAACAACGTGCAACAGGCCGTCCGTCCTGCTTCCGGACCCTGCCGAGCTCGTTGATTGGAACATCGCAAGGAGGTGTTCAATGCAGCACGTACCGTCGGTTCAAAGTGATCACACCTACAACAGGGGGCGTTTTCCTTTGTTTGCCATCGCCCTGCTTGTTCTCTTAGCGATTGCTCTGGTATTCATTACGTCTGTACCTGCGGCATTTGCACCTGTGGCTACGGCGGCGGAGACGTATGAGAATCCGGAGCTGTGGGCCTTCGAACGGTACGAGTACGGGACCGTTCCCTTCTCGTCCCAGGCGGTTTTCGTAAGTGACGCACCAGCTATTGAGATGGCAGCGTCGAGCAGCTTGCCGGTACTGGCGGCGAATCCGGAACTGAGCGCGTTCAATCATTGGCAGAACGCAGCCGCTCTGGAGGCGGAAGCTCGTTTCCTGGCCACCAACCCGGAGGTGGGCCTCTTCCAGCGTTGGCAGGCACTCAAGTAGAAGGCCCGACTACTGCGTCCCAGAGCGCACCCTGTCTTTTCTCTGGGGATGGCGTGCTGGCCACGGGATTGGCCAGCACGCTTTTTGTTTGACAACAGCAGACCGAACTCTCGAAATTGCTGACCCGGTATGACGAATGGGTAAATCGTCTCTCCGACGCCATCTAGCAGATCGCCCTGCTGTCGGAAGTCGCGCTCACACCACAAGCTGCAGTGCAATCACCTACTCATAGCTGCCGGTTGAAACCGGACAGCCAAGGGGCAAACCTGATGAATCAGATTAGCCTGGCCCATTCATTGAGGGGTTGTGGGCAACCTCGATGATCGTTCCCAATTCGGTGAATCGCACTTCTCGCTAGCGGAGCGAATTCATTCCTCAGCGAATCTATGTGCGATTGCCCTGCCACCGGCTGACTTTCACTTTGGTAGAACCGCAAACCCAAGTAAAATCAGGGTGGAGCCATCTATGTCGAACATCAAATCCTCACCCCGTTCCGGAACTCCCTGGCCAATCATCATCGGAGATTGGCTTATCCTCGTCCTGTTCGTCTTCATCGGCCAACAAGACCACCAGATTACCGGCCCTTCTGCCCTGCCCAGCCTGCTGATAACCAGCATATCGCTGGCCATCCCGTGGACCATCGCCTGCCTGCTCCTGGGCGGGTACTGGCCGGAGCGTTTCGCCAGTTGGCAGTTGTGGCTGGCGCGCGTCCTGACGATCTGGCTGATTGCCGCCCCAATCGGGCTGGTCATTCGAGCGCTGCTGCGCGGTCAGGGGACGATCATCGTCGTCTTTATGCTGGTGCTGATGAGCGTTGGCGGCCTCTTTCTACTGGGCTGGCGTGGGCTTATCTGGTGGTGGCGAACCCGACAGGTTTCCCAACAACAGGAAGTGCAGGCCTGATCGCCCCACCGGTAGAGGGCTGCTGGCTTCCACGCGTCGACAGACCAACCAACGCTGCTAGAGTTCACACACGGGTCGTTACCGGCCTGATCAACTAATTCACACTGATGAGGAGATTGTTGTGAGAATCATTCATATAGGTGTGGGCGGCTTCGGTGCCCATTGGGCCAACATCCTGGCCACCCATGATGACGCAGACATCGTCGCCCTGGTAGATATCAATCAGGAGGCAGTTGCAGCCGTGCAAGCGCTGCACGGCTACGACGACGCCATCTGTTTCGACTCGCTTTCTAGCGCGCTGGCAACCGTCGAAGCGGACATGGTGCTCTGTGTCACACCGCCGTCGATGCATTTGGAACAGGCTACGGAGGCGATGGAAGCCGGCCTTGATGTGCTGGTCGAAAAACCGCTGGCTGGCACGATCGAAGACTGCCTGGCCATCGTGGAGGCTGCCAGACGGACGGGGCAAACGGTGGCCGTCTGCCAGAACTATCGCTACAAACCCGAGATGCAGACCGTCGCCGGCCTTGTCCATGCGGGCGAGATCGGCGCAGTCGGACAGATCCGCCTCGACTTCTACAAGGGTCACTACTTTGACGAAACCAACTTCCGCCGCACAATGCCCAGCCCCATCATCGTCGATATGGCCATCCATCACTTTGACCTGCTGCGCTACATCACGGGGCTGGAGCCGGTCACGATTGAAGGCCGGTCATGGAATCCGAGCTGGTCAGACAACGCAGGCGACACTTCCGTCGCCGTGCACATGATGCTGGACAGCGACGCCCACTTTGCCTACAACGCCAGTTGGTGCGCCCAGGGTGACTTCGCCGACTGGAACGGCAACTGGCTCATTGAGGGCGACAAAGGCTCAATCGAGTACAGTCAGGGCGCAATCTTCCTGCGCCGGGCCACTGAGCAGTACCAGACGGAAAAGCCACAGCGTATTCGGATCAGGAACCCGAAGCAGAACAGCCAGGTGGCGCTCCTGTCCGACTTCATGGCGGCCGTTGAGGCAGGCACCAAGCCGATGACGGCCGTCACGGACAACTTGCGCAGTATATCCGCTGTGTTTGCGGCGCTGGAAGCGACCGAACGCCAGGAAAGGCTGCCAGGTCTCGCGCCCGAAGCCGCCGCCGTGCTGGCGGCCCTGCTCCGCTAAGGTTCATTATGTCAATCAAAGTCACTATTTTCAATGAGTTCATCCACGAACGGAGCAGCGAAGCGGTGCGGGCCATCTATCCGGACGGCATCCACATCACACTGGCGGACGCGCTGACGAAGCATGGATTCACGGCGGCGACGGCCACGCTTGAGGAGCCGGACCATGGGCTGACGGCCGATCGACTGGACGCCACAGACGTCTTGCTCTGGTGGGGCCATACCGCCCACGATCGTGTCGAAGATGCCGTGGTCGACCGCGTGCAGCAGCGTGTGCTCGACGGTATGGGGCTGATCGTCCTCCACTCAGGACACCACGCCAAAATCTTCCGCCGCCTGATGGGCACGACCTGCAACCTGACATGGCGCGAGGCGGGCGAGAAGGAGCGGCTGTGGGTCGTCGATCCCACTCACCCCATCGCCGCCGGCGTAGAGCGTACGATTGAGGTGCCGGCGGCCGAGATGTATGGCGAGTTCTTCGACATTCCTGCGCCCGATGAGCTGGTGTTCATCAGCTGGTTTGCCGGGGGTGAGGTCTTTCGCAGCGGGGCCACCTGGCGACGCGGACGCGGACGCATCTTCTACTTCCGACCCGGCCACGAAACGTACCCAATCTACCACCAGCCGGAGATCCAGCACGTAATCGCCAATGGGGTGCGCTGGGCGGCGTTCGACGGCAACCGGGCGATCCACACCATCGCGTCGGCCGTCAATGAACCGGTGCCGCCGGAAGCGACCCGCTCAAAGACCGGCGGCCGTTAGCTGATCGTCAAGGGCCTCATAGCTGTAGTGTCTGCGGGCGATGTCGTAGTTGAGCGACGTCGCCTGCCGGGCATGCTGTGGATCGCCCAGAAAGTGTGCCACGTCCTGGACCGCCTCATCCGTAACGGTCCCGTCAATTTCGACAAACTGGAACCCTTTAGGGGCAATGTCCGTTGCGTAGACCTCGTACCGGTTGACGAGCGCGGGCAGGCCAAAGTAGACGGTCTCCAGCAGCGCATTGCCAAAGCCTTCGACAAGGCTGGGGTACATGACGAAGTCGGCCACAGCGTATGTGTCCCACAGTGAATAGATGGGACGGCCGTCATCTGTCTGGCCGCGCTTGTCGTCCACCCGGTCCGCCACATAGCGTAGATCAACGTCGAGAGCGGCCGCTTGCGCCAGGAGCTGCGCCAGATAGTCGAGTCCCTCGTCTCCGGCGCGATGGGTGATGACCAGTCTGGCTCGTGGATCGTTCAGCCGGGCCACCGTCTCAATGGCCAGCTCGATCCCCTTGCGCGGCACCACCCGCGTCGGCTGCAGAATCAACAAGTCGTCTGGCGCAAGTCCGATCGCGTCCCGAAACGAACGGGCGTAGGCGTCGGCGGGCGGCGGGGGATGGGCAAAGTCGAACACATTCGGGATAAGGATGCTGCTCAGGCCGCGACGTCGGACCAGCTCTGCCTGGGCTAGCGAGTTGATCGTCGCGTGGGTCAGTCCGGGCAGGGCTGGGGGAAAGTAGGTGTCGAGGAACTCACCCACCTGATTGGGCGCAAACCGGCTCCGTTCCCAATAAAAGTCGTGGTTGTGGGCCAGCCCGCGCAGACCACGCTCGGCCATGACCTCAGCCAGCGCCTGGGCCAGCGGAAGCTGCATGGGAATGGCAAACGCATTCTGGACAATCAGGTAGTCAATCTGATACTGGTCGAGAAAGGCGTTGATTGGTTCGCTAACCGTTGCTGCCCGACGAGCAATGTCGGCCAGCAGCGAAGCGTCGGCAACGTCGCTGAATGCCCTCGCTCCCAACGCTTCGGCGATCGTGTCTTCGAAGTGGAGGGCTGGCGCTTCAATTCCCGGCAAGCCCGATTCCAACTCACCAGCCAGGTAGGCCATCGCGTGGCCATGCCGCTGGAGCACGGCGGCCAGCTTGGCAGTCTCGAGAGAGACACCGTCGTTGCCTGCCAACCGGGTAGAGACGAAGCCGATATTCAACTGGTCGCCTCCTGCCTGGCGAGCCACACGACACCGTAAGGGGGAAGCCGCAGATGCAGATCATCCTGAGCGACCACCGATTGGTTGGCCACCATGTCGACCAGCGAACCGTCCGGCACGTGCCGCTGTGGCACAACCAGGTCAATCGGAGAGTCGGCCACGTTGTGCAGGCAAAGTACGTGATGATGGCCGTCGGCCGTCGCCCGGGCCACAGCAAAGACAGACGGGTGCAGCGGCAGAACTTGCTGCTCGCCAGCCGGATCAAACGCCGGCGACGAGCGGCGGACCAGGAGCATCTGACGATACCCATGAAACACATGGTGGCGCAAGGTGTCGGAATCCGCCAGCTCCCGTTCCAACTCCGACAATGACAGCTTCTGGCGATTGACTGTGCGTGCCCGTCCGGTGTCCGCCACCCCTTCCGGCCAGCCGCGGGAGCCAAAGAGGCTGTGGAAATAGATGCCCGGCACGCCTCGCAGGGCCAGCATGATCGCTTGCGAGGCCAGGAACCGCTGCGCGACCAGTTCGACCGGCTCCAGGGCCGCCTCCGGCTCGCCCAGCGCATCCAGATAGTTGATGTTCAGCTCATAGACCGCATCGCTGCCATCCGGCTGTCGCCGGTAAGAGACGTGCCCGCCCAACGCCATGACGCGACCGGCCAGCGCCGCGATCTCAGCCTCGCTCAAGATGTCGTGCACCGGAGTCACGCCGATGCCGTCGTGCGATGCCAGAAAGTTAAAGAAGGCGACATCCGGTGACGGTACCGCCAGCTGTGTGGCCCAGGCGGTCAATGCCGTCGCGTCGCCCGTATGAAAGGTGTGCAGCGTCAGCGGCGGCAGCGTGAAGTTGTAGACCATCTGGGCTTCGTTGGTCCCGTCTCCAAAGTAGGCGATGTTGTCGCGGTGGGGCACGTTGGTCTCGGTTATCAGGGCCACATGAGGGGCTATGTCGTCCAGGACGGCCCTGAACAACTGGACAATCCAGTGTGCCTGCGGCAAATGAATGCACGACGTACCCAACTCCTTCCAAATGAAGGCGACGGCGTCCAGCCGGATGAGTGACGCGCCACAGGCAACGTAACTCAGCAGCACATCAATCATGGCCAGCAGTACATCCGGATTGGCGAAGTTCAGGTCGATCTGATCTTCACTGAAGGTCGTCCAGACGGCACGCGGGCCGTTGGCAGTCACCACTTCGGAAAGCAGCGGCAGTGCCCGGGGCCGAAAGACTTCGCTCAGCTCCGCTGCGGCCGCTGCGTCGACCTCGATGAAGAAGTCGTCATAGGGCGCTTTCGCCTCCAGGTACGCGCCAAACCAGTCGCTGTGGGCCGAGATGTGGTTGATGACCAGATCGAACATCAGCCCGAAGCTGGTGCCGATACGTCCGACATCCGACCACGTACCCAGGGCGGGATCGACCGCCTTGTAGTCGATGACCGAGAAGCCGTCGTCGGAAGAGTACGGGAAGAATGGCAGCAAATGGACATCATCCACGGCGCCCGGAAGGTGCGTCCCCAGGAACGTGCCCAGGGTATGCAGCGGCGGCTCGTCGCTGCTGCGCACCATATCCCCATAGGTGATCAACACGGCCGCTCGCTGGTCGAGTGAATGGGGCGACTGCACAGCCACTCGACTGCGATAGCTATCAAGCAGCACCAGAAGTTGGGCATTGGCCAAAGCACCTTGTTCCTCGCCATAGAGCGAGACAAGGAGCGCGTGCATACGGTCGGTCACGGGTAACTTACCCTCCCGGTAGTTGGCAGTCGTGGTCAAGCGGCCGAGTCTAGCCTTTAACGCCGCCAGCGGTCAACCCTTCTGTCAGATAGCGCTGCATCGCCAGAAACAGGATCATGACCGGAATGGTCATGATGGTTGAGGCCGCCATGACAACGTTTGGCCGCGGGCTGGGATCGTTGAATATTGTGTTGATCGCAATCGGCATCGTGAACATCGCCCGGTCGTTGAGAAAGACGAAGGCGTAGAGAAACTCGTTCCAGGCAATCATGAAGGTGTAGATGGCTACGGAGATCAGCGCGGGAACAGCCAGCGGCAGGGTGACGCGCCAGATGACCTGCATCCTCGTACAACCGTCGATGAGCGCGGCCTGTTCAATCTCGTCCGGAATGGTCCGGAAGTAGTTGGTCAGCACATAGAGAGCGACCGGCAGAGTCTGGGCCAGGTATGTGAACACCAGCACGCTCAGGTTGTCCTGAACGTCGAAGCCGAATATGCCGCCGAGGCGGGCCAACATCGCGAACAGCGGAATGATGATCAGCACCCCTGGAAAGAGATAGATGGCCAGGATGCCGTTGAGCATCACATTCTTGCCGCGGAACGACATTCTCGCGATCGCATACGCCCCCAACGTGGACAGCACCACGGCAATCATCGCCGTAGGTACCGAGATGATCAGGCTGTTTCGAATGGCCCGTCCGAAGTTCTGGAAATTCGGATCGTTGGCATCGAACAGTTCCCGGTAGGCGTCGAGCCGCAGTTGGGACGGGATGTAGGTCGGCTCGCGCCCGCCAATCTCAGCGGCCGACTTGAACGATGAACTCACCATCCAGTAGAAAGGAAACAGGATCATGGCCAGGAACATGAACATCGTCAGCAGGAAGAAGAACCGCTTCCAGTTCAGCCAGCCTGACAGCCGATCCATGAAGCTCTGATTACGGTAGGAGGCAGAAGCACTGCTCATCAAACTTCCTCCGTGTTGCGCATGACAATCCGGATGTAGAAAATGAGGAAGACAATTAGCATGCCCAGCAGAATCATGCCGGTTGCGGCGCCTTTGCCAAAGTCGCCCGTCTGGAAGCTGAATTCGACCGTCAGGATAGGCAGCACTTTGGTGCCAAAGCCGCCTCCAGTCAGCAAAAAGATGTCGTCGAACTTGTTGACCGTCCAGATGAATCGCAGCAGGAAGATGGCCCCCAACACGTAGCGCAGCTCCGGCAGTGTGACGTTCCAGAACTTCTGCCATGTGCTGGCCCCGTCTACATCGGCCGCCTCATACATGGTGTCGTCGATCGCCTGCAGCCGCGCCAGAATCATGAGCATGGCAAACGGGAAGTACCGCCAGCCGGTGAACGTTATCACCAACAGCATCGCCAGGCCCCGCTCTGCCAGGTAGGCAACGGGCAGATCGATGAGCCCGAGGTTCATCAGGACATCGTTGAGGACGCCCGACGGCCGCGGGTCCAGGATCCAGCGCCAGACAAAGGCCACGCCAACAATAGGGGCAATGTACGGAAACAGGAACGTCGCTCGCGAGACGCCTCGCCCGCGGAACGGTCGATTCAGCAAGAGCGCCGCTCCCAACCCCAGCAGCATCGTCCAAACGGTTGAAGCGAAGGAGTAGACAATCGAGTTGATAGCCGCGCCCCAATTCCACTTCGTCAGCGCCAACCATCCCTTCTCGAACAGGTTCGCTTCTTCCCACCCGGCAGGCAATGGACCGGGCTTAAAGGCAAAGTCGTTGACTACAGCCCGGAAGTTGTCCAGGCCCACAAACTCAGTATTGAAGACGTCGTTGAGGTCTTCAATGCCAACATCGTGAAAGGCGATCCACACGCTGTAGATGGCCGGAAAGACGATCAGGCCAAACACGATGATCGCAGTCGGCAAGATAAGCGCCCAGGCCAGCCGAGACTCACGTGCGCTCAGCGAATTCCAGCGCTCGCCAAACGACCGTGACTCCTTCACCGGCACATCGGTTGTTGTCGTTGCCATGAGGATCTTCCCTTGAAGATAGAACAGGGAAGCGCGGCAGACTGGTCTGCGGCGCTCCCCTGTCAGAAAGCTACTTCTTACTGATCAGCCTGGCGCTCGGCCAACAGATTCTCAACTTCGGTTTGCAGGAATTCAGCGGCCGTTTCCGGCGTCATGATGCCTTCAAGCGCGATGTTGCTGATGACTGTCGGGAGGAGCAAGCGGCCTTCGATGTCACCGACCACGGCGCGTTGTGTGGCGTCGTAGTCCGGACGGAACAGCCAGCGCTGCATCGTCTCGTAGCCGTTGGCGATCTGCTCCAGCGTGGACGGCTCGTAGCTGGCGAAGTACTCGCTGCTGTTCTTCCAGCCGTCGACTGCGCTTTCGAGCACAGGCACCTTACCGAACGGGGCCAGCGCCAACACGTCCTGATATCCTTCCGTCAGGAAGAACTGGACGACATCCTGGGCCAGCGGATCGGCTCCTTCCATCAGGGCCAACGTCACGAGCTGGCCGTAGGAGGCAGACCCGTTGGGGCCAACCATCTCAGGCGCAAAACCCGTGTTGGCCGGCAGGTTCTCAATGGTAATGTCGACATTACCGCCGCCTTCCAGGCCAGAGCCGTCAACCAGGTCGTCCATGATGTAGGTGCTGTAGAACATCATACCGGACTGATCGAGCTGGTACGCTTCACGCGAGCCGCGCCAGAACTGCGGTCCAGGCAGCGCGCACTCCTGCAGGCTGGTGTAGAACGCCAGCGCCTCGATCATTTCGGGCGTATTCATGGTCACGTTGCCGTCGGCATCGAATGGCCAGGCGTTGTTGGAGATGGCCACCTGTTCAAAGACCTGGTGGCCATAGTTCTGGCCGGGGTCGGTGCCAAGGCCCAATGCATAAAGCAGATTGCCGGTTCCCGGCAATATTTCGCACGCAGCCAGAATGTCGTCCCACGTAATGGGGGCATTCAGGCCGGCCTCGTTGAAGATATCCTCGCGGTACCAAATGGCCTGGATCCAGCCGTCGTACGGCACGGCAGCGAACTGCCCCGTAGTCGGATCCGTGACCATGGCCAGCGGGCCTGCGCGGAAGTCATCAACGCCAATACTGTTGATGACCGCTTCGGCCGCGGCTTGATCAAGGATGCCGTCAGCGGCAAAGGTAGCCACACGCTCGACGCCCATGCGGACGATATCGGGCAGGCGATTGGCCGCCCGTGCCGTGGCGATACGCTGTGTGACGCCGGCCTCTTCAATTGGCACAATGCGAAGCTCAACGTTCGGGTTGGCTTCCATGTAACGGGCCGCTACGGCCTCGTAAACGTCGACCCGGTCGGCCTCGTTGTCTGTCGTCCAGAACTCGACGACGGTACGCTCCATCGGCACGCCCTCGACCTCGACGATGCGGGTTACTTCTACTTCGGTCTCCACCGGGACTTCAACTTCCTCGGTGATCGTCTCGGTCACAACGCGTGTAACTTCGACCTGCTCTGTCTCGGTGACAACGCGGGTGACTTCAACTTGTTCAACCTGGGGGGTACAGGCAGCCAGCATGACGCCCAGCGCCAGCACAGCTACCATGTAAATCCTTACTTTTCTCATCTTCGTAGAACCTCCATTCTGGGATTGGGTTGATTGTTTCGGAAGTGCCTGGGATTGTTAGTCGATATCCTTCACCTCCTCGGCTTCGGGTAGACGGCGGAAGCCGCTTGATTCGCGAATGATAAGCGACGGCGACAATATGACGCGACGCTCGACCAGAGGCCGGCCGTTGATGACGTCGATCAGCATAGCGCACAATCGGCGGGCAATATCATAGATCGGTTGGCTGACGGTCGTCAGCGCGGGCGAGACATAGCTGGACAAGGGAATGTCGTCAAATCCACCAACGACAATGTCTTCACCCGGCCTGAGCCCTGCGCTGCGGATGGCGTCAAGTGCGCCAATGGCCATCAGATCGTTGCCGAAGATGACAGCCGTCGGCCTGCCGTCACCGGCTAACAAGTGCGAAATCGCCGTGCCACCTCCCTGCTGAGTCATGTCGCCTTCGACCACCCACGCTTCGGGAATCGACAGGTCACAAGCGGCCATCGCCTCGCGAAAGCCGTCAGTCCGATAGTGACCAAACATCAGATATTGGGGCGGGCCGACAAACGCAATGCGCGAATGACCCAACTCGACAAAATGGTTCACCAGCGACCGGACGCCCGCCACGCTGTCTTCGTCAATGCAGGCGAAGTCACACGTACTGGTGGTCCGTCCAAAGGCAACGAAAGGAAGATCGCTGTCGCACAGCATCGTGATGCGCTCGTCCTCGACTCGCGTACGCACGACGAACAGTCCGTCCACCCAACCGCCGGCGGCCGCACGCCGGTAGGCGGCCCGCTCAGTATCGCTGCCCGGCGGATGCACCGAAACCAGCAGGTCATACCCCTGGGTGGCCGCCTCGTTACCGATGCCGGCAATGAACTCACTGAAGAAAGGATCGGAGAAGCGCGGGGTCAACGTGGGCAGGATGAAGCCCAACGTGTCGGTGCGCCTTTTCTGCAGGCGCTGCGCCGTCAGATTGGGTTGGTAGCCCAGGCGCTGGGCGGCCGCCACGATGCGCTGTCGAGTTTCCTCGGCCACATCGTCATAACCGGCAAGACCACGAGAGACGGTTGTGACAGAAACACCAACCTCTGTGGCAATATCGCGCAAGGTTGCGGGCATGGCTTCTCCAGTTCAGTTTGACAAGACTGTTCCGAAACAGCTCCAACGCATCCAAAACGTTTCGGAAGTCTCTACAGAATAGTCCGAAACGTTTTGGATGTCAAGAAATCAGCGATCTGATTGGACAAATTGTACAAATCGGGATGAAAGACGAAGGCGCAGGGTTAAACGCTGCGTCGTCTGAAACGCACAATCCCTCCGCTCTTGGGGCGCGGAAACGGGATGTGGCGATAGGCCAGATTCTGGTCGGGTATCAGTGCCCAGTGGTAGTCACGCAGCAAGAGCGCCACCATGACGCGCATCTCGGCCAGCGCGAAGTTGGTTCCCAGGCAGATGCGCGGGCCGCCGCCGAACGGAATGTAGCTGTGGGGCCGGCGCTTCTGCTCGGCCCGGTCGGCCGACCAGCGATCCGGATCGTACAGCAGGGGGTCGCTCCAGACGGTGGCGTCTTCGTGCGTGCCCGCAATCTCCAGCCGCACGGTCCACCCCTTGGGAATGCGATACCCCTGATACGCCGCATCCCGCAGCATGACGCGAAACGCACCAATCACCGGCGTGACTGCCCGCATACTCTCGTTCAGCACAGCGTTCAAGAACGGCAGTCGCTTGAGCTGCTCCAGGTCGAACGCCGCCGGCAGATGGGCTGTGTCCACCTCGCCCACCGCCTGCTCCCAGGCCCCCGGATGCTGCGCCAGCTGAATCATGAGGTTGGTCATCACCGTGACGGTCGTATCATGTCCGGCGAACAGTTCGTTGTGCACCTCATCGATCACCCGCTGCAGCGGCAACGGCTGGTCGTTCTCGTCCCGAATCTGTAGCAGCGACCCGAGCATATCTGGCGGCTGCTCCGGCAGTGCCGCACGCCGCGTCACAATCGTGTCAATCTCGGCCCGAAGCCGGGTGTTAGCTCGCAATGCGCGGCCGAACTTACTGAACGGCGCGTTGACGGGCACAGCCGCCAACCCGGCGGTCCAGCGACGAAACAGGGCGCTGAGTCGGGGTACATCAACTTCAGGATCATCGCCCAGCAGCAGCGCCACGATCATCTCAAAAACCAGCTCCTGCATGGACTGGATCAGCACAACCGGCTCAGGTCCGGAAGCCCAGCGGTCGAAGTGGAAGGCGGAGATTCGCTGAAACGTCGGCGTGAACGCCGCCATCGCGCTGTGGTGAAAGTGGGGCATCAACAGCCTGCGCTGGCGCGTATGCTCAGGCCCGGTCAGCATCGCAGTGGACTGCCCGCCCAGCAAGCGCCGCGTGGTCCCATTCCATTTGTTCTCCAGGTAGTCGCCTTCGCCCTGGAAGATCCATTGATTGCCACCTTCGTCCAGGAGAAAGACGGTGTCACTACCCAGCAGATTCGTCTTGAAGATTGGCCCGTAACGCTCCCGCCGTTCGGTCACAAACTGATGAGGATCCCGGCCGAACTGCATCGTCTCGCCCAGATAGGGCAGACCCAGGTCGCCGGGTGGCAGAGGCAGCGAGGCGATATCGATCGCATCAGAAGATGGCTGGCGGTGGGCGGGACAGTCACCCGGTAGGTCAGAATGGTCCACAGCGGTTAGGGCCTCCGAAAGCTGAACCGTATTCTAGCCCTGCCGCTCGTCCGGGCCAAACGAAACGACCACTCTACATGGCCTAATCGTGCGTCAGCATGCGCCGTCGATCGACCATCTCAGGCACCGGCATCATCTCCGGGCTGTTGTCCATCTCAGGCTCAGGCAGGCGTTCCAGCCGACGATTGTACAAGTCGACCAATGGCTGGGCGGAAAGACCGTGGGCAAAGACGCTAAGCAGCACCGTCCAGGATAATGCGGCCCCCAGCGGCTCAATCGACAGTCCGGACTCTTCCAGCGCCAGGATGCCCAGCAAACCAAAGACGACCGAAGCCAGGCCCCGGGGACCAAACCAGCCAATGAGGAATTTGGAGTCGCGGCGAAACTGCGTTCCGGCCAGAGCAATGGCCACCGGAATCATGCGAATGACCGTGAGGCTCAACACCGCGTAGAGGACATGATTCCACGACCATTGACCCGGATCGCCAAAGAGGACCGGTCCGACAAGAATGACCCCGAATAGTGTCCAGACCAGCAGCGAAAACAGCGTGGCTACGTCCTCTGTAAACTCGGTATCTTCTACCAGCTCGTCGCGCGTCACGGCGCCAAACACGATGCCGCCGACGAAGGCGGCCACAAATCCATTGCCGCCAACGAGCACCGAGAGCGAGTAGCACAGAAGCGCCAGAACCAGAATGGCCAGACGATCGGCCAGCCCGGCCGAGAAGCCGCGGCGGCTTGCCTGTCGCAGAAAGAACCCGCCCAGATAGCCCATCGCTGCCCCAACCGCGACCGCAATGATCAGCGACATGACTGCTTCTGATATGGACGCGCCGACCATGATCGACTCTTCCGAGACCAGCCAGGCGGCGGCCAGCGTCACAACCGGCGCCGCGATGCCGTCATTCAGACCACTTTCGACATTCAGCGTCCGCCGAATGCGCAGGGGCACGCGCTTATTGGTGAAAATAGGCAGGCCCAGCGCCGCGTCCGTCGGAGCCAGCATGGCGGCGATGAGCAGCGCCATGGCGGGCAGCGTTCCCGGAAAGAGAAGATAAGCAGCCACCGCACCAAACAGCAGGGTAAGCGGGAGACCGATGAGCAAGAGGCGGGCCGGCGGCTGCCAGTCGGCGGCAACCTTGCCCAGGTTGAGCATAGACGCATCGGCGAACAGAAGAAGCGCCAACGTCACCTCGGCCAATGTGGTCACGCTTTCCGCGTCGGGCAGGCTGCCCACCACGTTGATGCGCAGCGCACCAATGACCGTTCCCAACGTCAGGAACACCATCGGCATGGTGATCGATCGCTGGGCCAGGCGGCTGGCCAGCCCGAAGTAGATGAACGCGACGATGAGAAAGACGACGAGAGCGATAGGGCAATCTCCTGGCTGGGCGGTGGGTCAGTCGGCTTCCAGCTGAACGCCCAATCCGTCGGCAATGCGGTTAACGAAGGCGAAGTAGCCGGTGATGGCGCAAATGTCGTGGATCATCCGATCATCAAAATCAGCCTGGCGCAGCGCCTCGACATCAGCGGCCGTCATCTCGGCCGGCGTACGCGTCAGCTTCATGGCGTAATCAAGCATCACCCGGTCGGCCGCCGAGATATCGGCTGATGTGTAGTCGGCAATGAGATCGCTCAACAGCGCCTCGCGCGTCGCCTCTTCCACGCCCTTGCGATCCAGCAGCGCACGGAGACCCGCCCCGTGATGATGCAGTCAGTAGTGGCATTTGTTCTCGCTTGAGACAACGACGGCAATCATTTCGCGCTGGGTGCGACTGAGCGGGCCTGCCCTGCGCATCAACTCGATATACAGATCGTAATGGTGACGCATCGTCTGGGGATGGATGCTGTGAATCTGGATGATGTTGTCATCGTCCGGCACGCGCCGCGCTTCGGGCAGCTCCTCCGGGGGCACCATCTTGATGAAAGCCATATTGTCTGCGCTCCTGCTGCTAAGACTCGTCAAAGTAGCGACGAAACTCAGTGACGGCCCGTGGCCCGTTGCGCTCCAGGCCTGCGGAGAAACCGGCCTGATCAGAAGCGCGAAAATCCACGCGCTCCACGCGAAACGGCACCAGACGTTCCCGGGCGCGCCGCCGTTCCAGCACGTCGAGGAAGTAGACGATGGCGTTCTCGACACTGTGCGAATCGGTCCAGTCCGACTTGTAGAGGGGTGTGCCAGAGCGTGCGAAGATCCAGGTCATGTTGGGCATCGATCCGTAGGTGCGGTGGCACGCCCCGTCCAACGCATCCAGCACGATGGGCCGGGTTACGCCATAAACGTCGCGCAGCGCCTGCCCATGAGTCGTCTTCTGCTCCATCGACCGGAGCGGTGGGTAATGCTCGCCCGGATGAGCCTCATTCGTGTATAGAAAGAGTGACCCAACATCGCGGTCAGCGTAACGGTCGGCAATCTCATTCATGGATGGCGCCGCCATCCCACAATATGGTCAGGTGAAGCTGCCGAATTCGACGATGGTGTAGGCGTGAGCCGACCAGATTTCGCTTAGCGTTGTCTGGCTGCCGTCCAGCCGCCAGAGTGGGAAGTCGGGCGCCCGCACGCCCAGGGGCGGACTGCTCTCAAAGTTGAGCCATTGGTCAACCTTTTCATGCACAAACTCGTCATAGTTGTAGGCGTCAATCAGACTGGCTTGCTCCACAATTTCGCTCCTTATCAGTCGTTCAGCAGAAGGTCCGGGTTGAAATAAAGTGCCGATGCAGTGTAATCACTCGCAGTCCGATTGTCCAGAACTGTCGCAACCTCTGAACCACAGAAGCGACCGCCATTTCCCTTATTGCTAGCGTGGCCAGTCAGATTCAGGCACAATACGGTCTAATTATGGCTTCAACAAATCAGGTTCCCCCAGCAGAAATCACCCTTAGCCGCACGCTCGGCCTGTTCGATATCACCATGATTGGTGTCGGCGCCATGATTGGCGCAGGCATCTTCGTGTTGACCGGAATCGCCGCCGGCGAGGCCGGTCCGGCGCTTGTGCTGGCCTTCATGCTCAACGGCATCGTGACCACGTTTACCGCCCTTTCCTACGCGGAACTCGGTTCGGCGTTTCCGGAAGCGGGCGGCGGCTATCTTTGGGTCAAGGATGGCATGGGTGGCACGCAAGGCTTCCTGGCCGGATGGATGAGCTGGTTTGCCCACGCAGTCGCCTGCTCGCTGTACGGCCTCGGTTTCGGCCGTTTCGCCGTCGAACTGCTGTCGCTCGTTTGGCCCGGGGTCATCGAGTATACCCAGCCATTGACCCTGGCCTTCATGGTTGTCATTGTTATCCTGTTTGGATTCATCAACTATCGAGGGGCGAGTGAGGCCGGGCTGGTCGGCAACATCGTCACAGTAGCCAAAGTCGTCATCCTCGGCGGCTTCATCATTTTTGGCCTGTACGCCATGTGGCAGAACCCGAACCTGAACGTCTTCACCGACAACTTCATGCCCAACGGACTCGGCGGTGTCTTTGTCGCCATGGGCCTCACCTTTATCGCCTTTGAAGGGTACGAGATCATTGCCCAGAGTGGTGAAGAAGTGAAAGACCCCATGCGCAATATCCCGCGGGCCATTTTCATCTCCATCATCGTTGTGGTCATTATTTATGTCCTCGTCGCCTTCGTGGCCATCGGTGCGACAGTTGTCCCCGCTTCAGCGGGAGACATTCCGGTCTGGGAGTACCTGGCGGAGGCTCGTGAAGTGGCCATCGTCCGCTCGGCCGAGCAGATCATGGGCCGGTGGGGCGGCTTCCTTATCCTCATCAGTGGCCTGGCATCGACGATGTCGGCCCTCAACGCCACCATTTACTCATCGTCCCGTGTTTCCTTCGCCATGGGCCGTGACCACAACCTGCCGGACGTCTTCGGCCGCATTCATCCCAGGATGCTGACGCCGTACTGGGCCATTGCCATCTCAGTTGTCCTGATCATTGCGATGGGCCTGACACTGCCAGTCGAAGAAGTGGCCAAATCGGCCGATGTCATGTTCCTGCTGATGTTCGCGCAGGTAAACATCGCGCTGATGACGCTGCGAAGGCGCAAACCGGATATGGAGCGCGGCTTCCGCGTGCCGTTCTTCCCCTGGCCACCGCTCATCGGCATTGTCACCAACACCGCTCTGGCCCTCTTCCTGGCGTTTGAAACGGGTCGGGTCGGTATCATAACGATTCTGTGGATCATTGCCGGTGCGCTTCTGTATTGGGGCTACTTCCGCAACCGTGAGATCGAAGAGAAACCGAAAGATATCCTGCACGAGGAGGCGCTCGTTTCGGTCAAGTATTCGGTGCTGGTGCCGGTGGCCGATGAGAAACACGCCGACGAACTGGGCTATCTGGGCAGCGCCCTGGCCAAGGAGCACGGCGGCGAAATCCTGGCCCTGAATGTGGTCAAGGTGCCATCCACATTGCAGCTCTCTGACGGCCGCTACATCCTCAAAGAGCGCCGCCCAATTCTGGAGAAGGCGATTGCGGAGGCCCGCCGGCTGGATGTTCCGGTCCACACGATGCTCCGGCTGGGCCGCTCCGTGCCGGAAGTGATCAGCAAGACCGTGAACGAGAACAGCAGCGACCTGATCCTCTTCGGCTGGCCCGGCGAGTCAGGCTCCAACGACCGCATGTTCGGCTCGGTCATCGACCCGATCATTGCCAACCCACCCGCCGATCTCATCATCGCCCGTTCGCGGCCGATAGAAACCTACAGCCGCATCCTGGTGCCGGTCGCCGGCGGCCCCAACAGTCGTCTGGCAGTGAACACAGCCGTGGCCATCGCCCGCAACACACCGGAGGAAACAACCGTCGTGATGGTCCACATCGTGCTTCCAGGCGCAGACGAAGCAAGCGCGCAGGCTCGAGCCCGCAGCGCCTTCCACCGCGCCAGTGACGGGGTGCAATACGAACCGCTTGAGCAGCTCATCGTTCAGGCAGACAGCCCCGTTGAGGGCATCAACCAGGCTTCGCAGGATTGTGACATGATCGTCATCGGAGCGACGAAAGAATCTCTCTTCCGCAACCAGCTGTTGGGCGAAGTGGCGCAGCAGGTGGCCGAACAGGCCGACTGCACCGTGCTCATCGTTAAGCGGCGGAGCTCGGCTGTGGCATCGGTCTTGCGAGACACCGTATTGACACCTGTGACATCCACCACACCTGAAACAAAAGAGTAAGCGGCGGCACCGCTGCCGCCACCATCCTGAGCATAAAGAACGCGTCACACCAATCAAGGTGTGACGCGTTTCTTACTACTTGGGCGTGCCCGCCCTCACCGGACTACGGGGCTCTAGCGCCCGGTAAACCAGATCGACACAGAACTGGAGACACCAGTCTCCGGATTGAATGCTTCGATACTGCCGTTGCTATTAGGTTGACCATAGACGCCGTTGAACTGGACCGACCAGAAACCCGATCCGCCTATGCCCACCGTGTCACCCTGCAAGACCGTCGCCTGCTGGGCGAGGATGTTGCCGCTGCCATCTCGCAGCCGCACGATGACGTTGCCCTCAGGCAAGCCCTGGCCCGTACCGTAGGTGCCGTAGGGCGCGTCCATGTAGGTACCCGGGGCCGGGCTGGTAATGGCAATCGCCGGCGGAAGCGCAGACGGCGGTGCCTGGCCCAGTCCGGGAATGATCAGCTGCTGTCCAGCCGCGATCTTGGGATTTGGTCCCAATTGATTGGCCCCAGCGATGACCCGCCAGTCGATCCCAAACCTCTGGCCAACAGAGTACAGAGTGTCGCCATATGCGACCGTGTAGACATTGCCATATACGGTCCCGTTAGCATGCAGACTTGGACCCCGATCGTAGACACCGCTCGCTGGTGGTGTCGTGCTGGAGCAGCGATCCGGTACATAGATCAGCGTCCCCGGCTCCAGAACATCGGGATCTGTGCCGATGATGCCGGCATTCAGTTCGTACACCTCTTGCCATGTCGTGCAGTACTTCGCCGCTATCTTCGATAGCGAGTCACCGGGCTGCACACGATAAGGTACGTAGGAGGTCGTCGCCGACGCGGAAACGGCCGATTGGGCCTGCGTGGATGAGACAGCCACTATCAGCAGCAGCAAACCAGCAACCAGTGCCAATCCGAGAGCCAGTGCAGTAGTCGGCCAGGAAGAACGGTTCAGTTTATAGATGGTGTTCATAATACTCTCTTCCCTTACTCAGCCGAAAGCACGGTAGGCGTGGCAGTGCTGTCCGGTGTCACGGTCAGCGTACCAATGGCAATGGTATGCGGCTCGGTCGTACCAACGAAGATGTCGTAGTTGCCTTCGACTGCGTCGCTGATGGTAACGACGGGATTCAAATTATCTTCCGCCGCATTGCCGTTACATATGACGTCGCCGTCAGGCGTAATGACACCAATCGCGGTGTCAGTCTCCGACTCGAAGAACACCGTGAAGCTGCCACTGCCGCTCCAATCAATGCTGTAGGTCGGAACGAGGCTGATGAAGCCGAAGCACTCCCCACCCTGGCCATCAACCGCAGCAGCAGGATGATCGCCGCCACCTGCAGCCGGCGTCTCGGTGGTCTCAAAGCCCTCCTCCAGCGCTACATTGCCAAAGACGGCCGCCTGATTGAGCGCCAGAGGTGTGCTGTTCACTTCTTCAGTTATGGGCGAAGGTCGGGCTTCATTCCGGTCCAGGAGCATCCTCAGGTCCATAGCAGCCAACTGCTCAGCCACAGGCAGCTCGCTGATGCCCACGAATCCGAGCGCCAACTCATCAGAGCTAAACGAACCGATATGGACGTTGTACGCCCCTTCCTCCGGACTCTCAATCGTCACCAGCGCATCAAGTGTATCCAGGCTGGCGTCGTCACTACAGACGAAGTCGCCGGACGGGGTCTGGATAACCAGTACAGGGTCTGAGTCCGTATAAGTAAAGAAGTCAAGCATCTCCGTCTCGCCACTCCAGTTGACGATGACATCAGGCGTTGTCGAGACGAAGCCGGAGCAATCCGCGTTCAATGTGGAAGCGTCGGTATCTCCGGAACCAACGACCCGCAGCAGATAGGGGTCCAGAATGAACCCGGTTGACAGGTTGACGGTCGCCTGGGTCGTATCGACCGGTAGCTCAGCCAACTGCGCCGGTTCAGCTTCCTGGCTGAGTGGCGCACTGGTCGGCCCGGCCAGCAAGTTCCCCTGTGTGATCAGGGCCATGCCCGCCAACACGACCAGCAGCACACCGATGGCGGCGATGACCGAAAGCTGGCGCTTTTGTAAGCTCATAGTGAATCTCCTTACTTCAGATTGGTAGCCGGCATTGAGTACAGTCTATAGCAACCATCTTGCCTCAAGTAACCGACCTATGGTGAATCGACCTAATAAGTATGGTCTCTCGGCAGCTCGCTCGTTGACCTTTTAACGAGATGTTGGATTGGACGTGCAGGTCGCCGCCCCTCTGGCAGCGCAAGTAGACAAGCATTCCGCCTGCCCCGGCAAGCTGTATTCCTTATGAACTGTGACATGAACTGTGACCATAAGACGCCCGTCCGTTCCTGAAGCAGCTATGTGCTCACAAAGACGGCGTCGCCCGCCCCCGCGCCGCCGGGCGCTTTGCCCTTGAACTGGCTCATGTATAGCGTGTAGTAAAGGCCCCCCATCGCCATTAGCTCGTCGTGGGTTCCTTGTTCTTCGATCACGCCACCATTCAAGACCAGGATCTTGTGCGAATCGCGGATTGTACTGAGCCGGTGAGCGATGACGAAGCTGGTCTTGCCGGCCATGAGTCGATTCAGCCCCTCCTGAATCAGTTTTTCTGTCCGCGTGTCGATATTGCTCGTCGCCTCATCCAGCACCAACAGCTTGGGGTTGGCCACCATAGCCCGGGCAATAGTGATCATCTGGCGCTGGCCCTGACTCAGATTCGAGCCGCGCTCCGTCATCATCGTATCGTAGCCCTGGGGCAGATTCATGATGAACTCGTGGGCATTGGCCTGTTGGGCAGCGGCAATGCACTCCTCGTCCGTCGCGCCTTCACGTGCGTACTTCAGGTTGTTCATCACCGTGTCGCTGAACAGAAACGCTTCCTGCAATACGACGCCGATCTGTTGGCGAAGACTGTGCTGCGTGAGCAGGCTGATGTCCTGCCCGTCGATTTCTATGAGCCCGCTGTCAATGTCATAGTAGCGGGTCAGGATATTGATGATAGTTGACTTGCCTGCCCCGGTAGGGCCGCAAATGCCGATCTTCTGTCCGGGCTGGGCATCGAACGTATTGTGCCTGAGGATCTTTCGTCCCGGCACATAGCTGAAATCCACATCATCAAACTCAACGAGCCCCCCCTTGAATTCGAATTCCGCAGCCCCGGGCACGTCAACAACTGATGGTTCCTCATCCATGATGGCAAAGACGCGGCGACCGCCGCTGACTGCATTTAAGGTCGTCGCCGTCAGGTTGGCGATATCCGATAAAGGAGAGGCCAGCAATGAAACATAGCTGGTAAAGGCGATGACGACGCCGATGTCAGTTTCACCACCCAACGCCATCAATGACCCAATGACCAACACAAGAACCGTCATGAAGATAGACAACATCTGAGTGACCGGATAGTTGAGCAGAGCTGTGAAGAAAGCCTGTGTAGCGGTCTCATAGACAAAGCCCGCTAGCTCGTCATTCGTCTCTTCGGCCCAGGCAGAGCGCCGGCTGCTAATGATTACTTTCTGGCCGGTAATCGTCTCCTCCTGAAAGCCGCTCAGATCGCCCACTTCGTCCTGGAGACGGGTGAAAGCCGGAGTGGAAATGCGCTGAATAACGGTTGTCACGAAGAGCATGACAGGTACCATCATCAGCGCGACGAGCGCCAATCGCCACTCAGTCAGCAACATCACAAAGATAATGAGCACGATCTGGAAGATCGCCCGGATGATTTGCGATAGCGCGCTCTCGAAAAAGACAGCGACAGTTTCTGTGTCGTTGGTAACACGGCTCAACAGCTGCCCTAAAGGCTGCCGGTCGAAAAAGCTCAGCGACAGCGTCTGCATATGATTGAACAGATCCTGCTGCAGATTAGCCAGACCATGCGTCGCCAGGTTCGAGAAGATGTACTCGGCAATGACTGAGAGCACGAGATAGGACGTCACAGCTGCCAGGGTGGCAATTACCAGCGTAAGCAGAGCTTCTGTTGTCGGCGCTGGACTGCTCAACAGCGTAATGGCCCGCCCTGTGAAGAAGGGAATGAGGATGAGGGCCACTGTACCCAGCAGGCGCAGGAACAATGCGAAGAGAAAGCGTCCTCGCTGATCACCGCCTGCCATATACCCAACGAGACGACGCAGAATGGCGACCGTGTCATCGCGTTGGTCGGGGGCAGGAGCCGATCGGGTCCGGCCTTCAAGCTTTTCTCGCAGCGTTGGATAGGTGTTTGTTGCGTCGGCGGTTGTCATGCTTCCTCCACACCTTGCGTCACATCCCCCCCAAGCTGGGAGTCGTAGATTTCGCGGTAGAGGGCGCTGCTTTCCATCAGCTCCTCATGTGTGCCTTCGGCCACGATCTGACCGTTCTCCATCAGGTAGATGTTGTCCAGTTCGATCACAGCGCTAATCCGCTGGGCGATGTAAATGGTTGTCACATGGTCAGTAAAGACCGGAATGGCGCTCTGGACACGACTTTCAGTTGCAACGTCTAGAGCGCTGGTGCTGTCGTCGAGGATAAGGATGCGTGGTTCTGCAGTCAGAGTCCGCGACATGGACAATCGCTGTCGCTGCCCGCCGGAGAAGTTGTAGCCGCGCCGGGCCACAAGCGCCTCCCACTTCTCAGGCAAATTGGTGACAAAGCCATAAGCGTCGGCTGCTTTAGCCGCTTCCTGCATCAGTGAATCCGGTGCGTCGGGCTTGCCAAACTTCAGATTGAATCGCACTTCACCCTGGAACAGAACCGCTTCCTGAAGCGCAATGCCCACTATCTCACGTAGGTTATCCTGCGGGAACGAGCGGACATCATGCCCATCGATTGTAACCTTGCCTTCGGTGGCGTCGTAGAAGCGCGGGATAAGGTTGACCAGCGCGGTCTTGCCTGCCCCCGTCGCGCCCAGTATTCCTACTTGCTGTCCCGGCTCAATCGTCAGATTGATATTCCGTAAGACAGGAGGATCCAGCTCTCCATCCGGCCGGGGGAAGGCGAACGTGACATTATCAAAGACAACTCGCCCGGATATCTCAGCCGGTGTCCTCGCCAGGGCGTCGGATTGATCCTGAATCGCCGGCTCATCTGCAAACACCTCAATTATCCGCTGAGCAGACGCATCTCCACGGAGGATGAACGGCACAACAATCGCCATCAATGCCAGAGGAATGACGACCAGACTGACATACTGCATGAAGGCGACCAGTTCACCGACTGAGAATCCGGTGCCGTCAATAATCTGCTGACCGCCGCTCCACACGGCCAGGGCAACTCCAAACTGGGCTGCCGCAGTCAGAATTGGGTTGAGCGCAGCAACACGAAACGCCGCTCGAAAGGCGGGATCGCGCATCGCTTCGCTTCGCGTTCGGAATCGCTCCATTTCAAGTTCCTCACGCACAAACGCTTTGACCACCCGCATGCCCGACAGATTTTCCTGAAGCGCGTTGTTCAGCTCGTCCAGCCGCGTCTGACGCTCATCATACGCCCGAAAGATAGGCGGAATCAGTATGAACAAGACGACGGCTACCAGCGCCGTGATCAGCAGCAAGATCCAAAGCAGCTCAGGCATCCGTATGATGACTAACCCAAAAGCTACCACCAACATGAATGGCGCGTAGAGCAGCAGCAGGACCGTATACTGGACCGAGTTGGCGACGTTGAGCACGTCAGCATTCAATCTGACCAGCAGATTACCGGTCCTGAACCGGTCAAAGTTAGCGAACGAGAACTCCTGGATCTTGGCGTACAGCTCAGAACGCAGGTAGTAGGCGGCTCCTTGGGAAAAGAAGACGGCAAGGGCGGCCGTTGCGCCAAGCGCCCCTGCTCCGACCACGGCCAGTACAATCATATAGATACCAGTGTTTATGATAACCAGCGGGTCGTTGGCCAGCAGACCGTTGTTAATCAGGTTCTGGTTCAGCGTGGCCACGCCGAGCGTACAGAGAGCAGATACTAAGAGAAGAACTTGAGAAAGGATGAGCCGGCCTCGGTAATCCTTGTAGATACCGAATACCGTACGCGTCGCCTGAAGCATGGAAATTATCTCCCGGGTCGAAGTAAAAAGCTTGACCGCCCAATCGGCTGCCGCGAGAGGGACAGGTTGGTCGGTCCCTGAGGCGATCTTAGCCGGTTCCACCTCACCTGGCAACAGACAAGACAGGCAGCGTCTCGCCGCCGCATTCGGCAGCGGACAGGCCCAATTGATCGCACATTTCAGCCCACCGACTTGCGCTTCGTGTTGCTACTTGGCCCTCAGGTGTCTGCAAGCAAGCAGTGGAGTTGTCCTATGGTGCAGCAGACTCGAACTTCAGCGTGCCGTTTTCGTATTGCAGCGCAATCGCCAACGTAGCATCTGACACGTCGTAGGCGGCCGCATTTCCGAGGCCGCCCAGCATCACCGCGTCCATCATGATCGGCGGACACGCGGCAGCAGTCTCGCCCAACGTCACAGCCAGGCCGGAGGCGGCATCGGTTGCATAACTGCCCGTCGATTCCAGGCACCCGGCAACGACGTCGATGGACCCGTCCTCGCCAAACGACACCAGGTAGCGGGACGGATCGGCAACGCCCGTAGTCAGACCTGCCTGTTCCAGCGCCATCCATTGCCACGCCGTCCCGCCCAGCCCGCGGTCGCGGCGACCACTGCCGATTCGGTAGACGCAGGTTCAGAGACGGCCGCCCGCTCATCGGCCGCGCCAAACCGCAACGACGCCACCAAGCGCATCCAGGGCACTGACGGCTGGCGTGAACGCGTCATCGCCCAATGCAGCTCAGCTGCAAAGCTTGTTCGCTCAGGTATCCATATGGATCGTCCGACAGCGCAGCGGCGTCGCCTCGTCGACCGCCGCCGGGCTGTCGGGAAGGGTCTCGCTGCGAATGGGGTAGAAGAAGCTGATCAGATATTGGCCGTCATTGGAGAACCCGAGAAAGACGTAGGTCAGCCCCTCGTTGGACACAGCGACTGGCTCCTGGACAAAGCGCCCAACAAAGCGCAAGCCAGTCACATTTTCCAGCGCCAGATACTCCCCCTGGGCGGCGAGGTCGTTGAACGCCGTGCCGACGTGCTCGACAGGCAATCCCGGTACGCCTCCATCCTGGAACGGCCGCGCCCCTGCTTCAATGGTCATGATAAGGGCAGTCAGGGCACCATCGACGCCCATATCTTCCGCCTCGGCCCAGTGCGCACGATACGCCTCGACCGGAATAACGTAGAGGACGGGATCGACAGCGGCCGTCCCGGGCTCGTTATCCGGCGAGAACTCGACCCGCCAATGGGCTGGCAGGCCGGTCGGGCCGACCTCGGCATCGACGCGGTACGGTGCAGCATCGACGGCCAGAACGGCCGGCAGGTAGGGAAGGTCGCCGGTATCAAGCGCGATCTCGTCTGATGGGACAGCATTGACAGCCATAACCGGGGCCTCAGCGTCACTGTCGCCACCCGTGAACACGGCATCGGCCGAGGACGCGGGCAGCTCCTCCGCCGCAGGTGCCTCAGCTACGGAGGCGGCAGGCTCCGGGGCAGGGTAACCGGTTGCAGTATCGTCCGGATCGGGGCGTATATCGCCTGGCGAGGCGACTGCCGTCGCCTCGCCGGGGCCGATTGTTTCGGTGGTCGACGGCGCTTCCTGGCTGCAAGCGGCCAGAATCATCATGAAGAGCAAAAGGGCGGGCAGCAACAGTCGCAGTTTCATACCTATCTCCTGGGAGCGGGCATCAATGGCCCACCGATCGAGTCCATTGATAGTACACCAGCAATGGTCCTGTTGGCCCCAGATGAATGTAAAAAGATCCTTCGCAGCCTGTGCCGCAAAGGATCTTTTTTGGCCGGTCAGGCGTCTTACGCCGTGGCCGGGTCTACTGCGTTGAAATCAGATTGATGACACCCGCCGCGCCATCGGGCGTAGTGTAAAACAGTTGACCAGCCGTCACGCGATTCTGGGCACCGGCTGCTCCCTGCACCCATTCGAAGCCCGAGAGCGCACCAAGCGCCGCCAGATAGCTCGACTCCTGCTCCATGATGCCCGCCGGTTCGGAACAGGCCATCAACGTCGCGGCAATTGGCCCGACCGTGAAGAAATCCTCCACAGGGGTTAGGGTGCCCGTGTAGGTGTTGCAGCCCGCGAAACCAGAGACATCCGTGCTGGTAAACAGGGCGGTAATCTGCGTACCTGGGACCAGCGGAGACTCGCCGCCGACCGGCCCAAAGCTGGTCACCTGAAACTCGATATTCTGGGCGGAAGCCACAGGGCTGTCGTCGCCTGCACCGGGGGCGCCAGCGATAGACGGGATGAAGCGCATCGTGCCCGCGTCCGCCATCAGGTCGAGGAAGAGCTGTCCATCTTCATTGAAGTAGATGGCGGCCGAACCAAGACTCTGCAGAAACAACTGGTCTTGCGAGTCCTCCGGGCAGAGCGCCAACGTCGACGGTCCCAGGCTGATCGTAATCGCTCCGGCGGCATCGGCCGAATAAGTCGCGCCAACCAAGTTGCAATCGGCCATGATGGAAGCGGTGCCATCCAGATTGAACTGGATGGTGTAGCGGGACGGGTCGGCAATCTCAGTCTGCTCCAGCGGCGTGGTCAGGCCTGCCCACTGCCAGGTCGCGCCAACGAGTCCGGGACCCGCAGGAGCGGGGACGACAGGAACGTTATCCGCGCCAGTTGCTTCGATAAAGGCCGCGGCCACCCAGACCTGCCCACCGGGTAAGTTCGGAGCCTCAACGACCCACCACTCACCATCCTCACTGATGCCGATAATTGTGCCGGTGTCGCCCTGGGCCGCCGTGCCCAGCGGAAAGTAGGACGTGCCCGGGCCGCTGCGCAGGAAAACACCGTCGGACGCGATGACCGAGCCGACCGCATCCCCCGCCTCAGGTTCCGGCAGGTCGACTATCTCCTCAGCCGTGAAGCGCATTGTGCCACCGTCAGCGAACTGATCGATGAACAGGTCGCCTTCCTGGAAGAAGGCCAGGGCAGCGGCGCTCAGCTGCTGCACGAACAGTTGGTCCTGCGAATCCTCCGGACAGGCGGCCAGTGTCGATGGGCCGGGCATGATCGTCAAGGCGCTGCCATCGAACGTATACTCCGCAATGACATTGTTGCAGTCAGCCTTGATGAAAGCCGTGCTATCGTCGTTGAAGGTGATGGTGTAGCGGGTCGGATCGACCACGTCGATCTGCTCGACCGGCGTCGTCGTGCCCAGCCATTGCCATGTCTTGCCAATCAGCTCCGCAGAGGCCTCGCTGTCCATGGAATCATCCATCGCCTCGCCAGAACCGGCAGCGCGGAAGGTATCAACCGGACCACCTGCGGCCCAGGAGAAGATGAGCGTCTGCCCGTCATCTTCAAAGCGATACGCCTGCGCCGGGCCAAACATCTGCATCATCTGGTCGGCCAGCGATTCGGGGCCACAGGCCGCCATCGTCATCGGCCCCAGCTCCATGAAGATCGACCCGCCCGCCCGGGTCGCGTACCCGCCGGCGGCTACGTTGCAATCCAACTCGGCGTTGAACGTCCCATCGGCGTTGAACAGCAATCTGTATTGGGTCGGGTCCGTGACCTCAATGGTCACTTCTCCGTCTGGCAGTGCCCGCTGGACCCACTCCCAGCTCACGTTGATCAACGCTTCGTCGGGAGTATGCTCAATACTGTCCAGGTAGGAGCCGCTCTCCTCCGGCTCGGCGGTCGGCGGAACCTCGGTAGGCACCACTTCGGTTGGGGGAGCGGCCGTCGGCGGCGCTTCCGTCGGGACGGGCGCTGTGGTGGGCGCCTCCTGTTCGACGGGTTCGGCCGTCTGCTGGCCTCCACACGCCGCCAGCACGAGCACCAGTATCAGGCTCAACCACAGTAACGGTTTGGACTTCTTCATTGATTCTTTCTCCTACTTTCAAATTGACTCGCGTTCTCACGACATGCACGCTGTGGCAGGTCGTAGATCGCAGACGCCATGGTAGAAGAAATGGATCGAAGCAAGGACAATGCCTCACGATTCACTCATCAGGCAGCGCATTACGACGTGCAGCCCGCGCTCAGGCAAGGGCATCGCCTTCCGGGAAGATCAACTCGTCGCTGCGCCCTTGCTTCTCCACGCCATCCAAAATAATGGCCAGCGCATCATCAATCGAATCGGTGAGCTGGAACAGCTCGGCGTCGTCCGCGCTGATGGTGCCTTCAGCCAGGAACGACTGCTCCATCAACGCCGAAAGCGGCCGCCAGAACTCGGTGCCCATCGCCACGATGGGAAAGTCTTCAATCTTGCCCGTTTGCATGAGTGTGGCCGTTTCAAACATCTCATCCAGCGTCCCGAAGCCACCCGGCATGATGACAAACGCACAGGAGTATTTGACCAGCATTACCTTGCGCACAAAGAAGTTGTCGAATTCAAGGAAGATATCCAGGTACGGATTCGGCTCCTGTTCGAACGGCAGGTCGATGTTGCAGCCCACGCTCAGCCCGCCGCCTTCCTTCGCGCCGCGGTTGGCCGCCTCCATGATGCCCGGTCCCCCACCCGTCATCACCGCCAGCCCCTCTTCCGCCAGCCGCTTCCCAAGCTCGCGGGCCATCTCATAATGGGGATTGCCTTCCTTGAAACGAGCCGACCCAAAGACGGTCACGGTCGGCCGGTCGATCGCGTCGAGCGTTTCGAAGCCGCGCACGAACGCCAGGAAGTAGCGCACCGCGCTCTCCAGGTCTTCGCCGCGGTCGCGCGGTCCCGCCAGGAATTTTGATTCAACCTCCGTTGCTGTGTCGAGTAAAGATGCGGTGGTGAGCAGTTCTTTGGTCATGGGACCTTCTCCTTGTTGATTCGACTGTTGATTCGACTGCGGGAAGCTCGGAGGGCGCACAACTGAACAAGGTGCGCCCTGATGACATGATCGCCAATGGACGCGGCGAATGACGCTTAGCCGGCGACCGACTGCTCCAACTGGTCCGTGTAGCCGCGGATCAGGGCGGCGCTGTCGTGGAGTGCCACCTCTTCATCTGCACTGAGCGGAAGATAGAACGTCTCCAGAATGCCGTCCCCGCCCACCAGCCGGGGCAGCGAGACTGTCACATCCTTGACACCCGCGATCTCCGGCGTCGGCGTGCACAACGTCATAATCGCTCGCCGGTCGGACAAAATGTTGCGCGTGATGCGGGCCAGTGCACTGCCCACACCGTAGTAGGTCGCGCCCTTGCCTTCGATGATGGTATAGGCCGCGCCACGCACCGCCTGGTCAATCGCCTGCCGGTGCTCCTCTTTCAGCTCCAGTCCACGCAGACCCAGGAAGTCCTCCAGCGGCATGTTGCCGATGTTGGTCAGCGACCAGGTCAGCACCTCGGAGTCGCCATGCTCGCCAATGACATAGCCGTGAACATGATTCGTGTCGACGCCCAATGCCTGGCCCAGCAGCGCCCGGAATCGAGCCGTGTCCAACGTGGTCCCAGAGCCAATGACCCGGTGGGACGGAATGCGGTATTCGGCCGCAATCCAGGTCGTTACATGGGTCATGATATCGACCGGATTGGTAGCGATCACCAGAATGGCGTCCGGGGCGTTCTCGTAGATTTGGGGGATGACCGACTGAAAGACGGCCGCATTCCGTTCCAGCAGCTGCAGGCGCGTCTCGCCCGGTCGCTGATTGACCCCCGCGGACATGATGACTACCCGCGCCCCGCGCAGGTCTTCGTAATCGCCGGCGCGAACGCGCAGATCATGGGCGAACGGGACCGCGTGGAGAATATCGGCCGCCTCTGCCTCCGCTTTCTGCCGGTCCAGGTCAACGAGCACGATTTCTCGACCGACTCCATTCATCACCATGGCGTAGGCGGCAGTAGAGCCGACAAAGCCACATCCAACAATTCCAATTTTCATTCTGGTTCCCTCTTTGTTTGGTCAGATACACCCGGGCCAGCCTACTTTGTCGCGAGGATCGGAATATTGTAGACTTTCTCATTGGGAGTCTAACGAATGAAAAAGCGTCCGGCAACGACCAGTTCACACCGCTCATGCATCGCTTGCTTCTAAAACTACAGCCCATCCTCCTCGGCATCATCGCCGGTCTGCTGATCGTGGTCGCCTATCTCGTCGCCAAGCAAGTGGTGGCCCAGCCCGCCCCGACAGCCGTAGTGCGCGTCCCCTTGCCCACGCTGGCAGCCATCATCCCGACGCCGCCGGTGACGCCCCGCAGCGCTGTGGGTGGTGCGCCGGAAGGCACCGCCTCGCAGGCCGTGTCGGCAGCCGGCGTGTTGGCGCTGGGCGAAAGTGCCAATCAACCGGTCGATCTGCCGCCCACGATAGAACTGCCGACCGCAACTGCCATCCTGCTCACCGCGACGATTACGCCGACCGCAACCCTGCCGCCCCCCACCGAACCACCGCCGCCGACCGCCACGGCCGAGCCGCCCACTCCAGCGCCACCGGAGCCGGCCGCGCGTGTAGCCGTCAACGGCATCCCGTTTGAGTCCATCGTGGCTATGCCGCCCACCGTGCGGCAGAATACCCACGCCATCTTTGTCACCGGTCAGGCGTTGGGCCGCAACCCGAATGCGTACAGTAAGGTAGGGGACAGCACGACCGAGCCGCCCCATTTCATGGCCCGCTTCGACACTGGCTCGTACGATCTGGGCGACTACGCCCATCTGCAGGGAGCAATCAACCAGTTTCTCGGCTCCCACGCCCGCGACAGTCTGGCGGGGCGCATCGGTATGCACGCGTGGACGGCCGTCGACCCGACCTGGGCCGACAAGGGCATCTGCGGCCCCAACGAGTCACCGGTCGCCTGCGAGATTCGCGTGTTCAACCCGAGCATTCTGCTCATCCGTCTGGGGACCAATGATGTGGGCGTCCCGGCCCTGTTCGACAGCAGCATGCGCCAGATCGTCGACACAGCCATCGCCGCCGGTGTGATCCCGGTCATAGGCACCAAGGCAGACCGGCACGAAGGCAGCAACGAGAACAACGACATCCTGCGCCGCATTGCCGCCGATTACAACATACCACTGTGGGACTTCGACCAGGTAGCCAACACGCTGCCGGGGCGCGGGCTTGATGTGGATGCGGCGCACATGAACACATTCTTCGCCCACGACTACCGCGACCCAACCGCCTTCCAGCGCGGCCACTCCACCCACAACCTGACCGCACTGATGATGCTCGATGCGCTCTGGCGCGAAATCATGGGCGGCGGTTGAGTGTGTAGGCCCACGGGCGCATAACGCGCTAGAATCCCGTCATGCAACGTTACTGGCCCTTCATTGCCCTGGCAATCGCCGGCGCCGCCCTGCTGGTGGCCGGCTCATTCATGCTGATCACCAGCAGCGACACACCAGAACCGGCGGCCGTTGTTGAGGTCGCCCCAGGGAGCGCAGCCACCGTCGCGCCGCTGCCGTCTCCGGTCGTCGTGCAGAGCGGCCAGAATCAGGTGGAGCCTGTGGCAGAAGCGATCATCGCTGAGCCGGCGGCAGAATCAGCCGCCACAAACGAGATTGTGCCGGAGGTAATCCCGACCAGCACGCCGGTTCCGCCGCCAACCGCCACGCCAGAGCCAACACCGACGGCGACACCGACCGGACCGCAGGAGATCAACGGCGTGCCGCTGGCCCAAATTGCGCCCATGTCCCCGCTTATCGCCCAGACCGTGCGCGACGTGTTTGAGACGGGTCAGACGCTGGGACGGAATCCCAACAGGTTCTCCAAGCTCGGCGACAGCACCATCCTGAACCCCCACTTCATGGGTCCGTTCGACGAAGGCGCCTATACCCTCGACGCCTTTGGCGAGATGCAGCCCACGCTAGACTGGTACACAGGCTCATTCGCCCGTCACGGCGTGGCCGCCAGGCATGGACTCCATTCGTGGACCGTCTTCGACCCGCTGTGGGCGGACAAAGAGTGGTGCGAGCCGAACGAGGATATCCTGATGTGCGAGATTCGGCTGAACAACCCCAGCGTCCTGTTCGTGCGTCTCGGCTCCAACGACGCGGGCGCACCCAGCGGCTTTCGCTACAATGTGCGCGAAGTGATAGAGACATCGATGGCGCAAGGTGTCATACCGATTCTGGGCACAAAGGCAGATCGATTCGAAGGGGACAACACCAACAACGAGATCATCCGCGAGCTGGCGGCCGAATACAATGTGCCTCTTTGGGACTTTGACCTGGTGGCCGGTACAATAGAGGGTCGTGGACTGGATACCGATAACGTCCACCTGATTATTGACGAGCTGCCCCATGACTACACGCAGCCAGAGGCATTCCAGCGCGGCCATGCCATGCAAGATCTGACCGCCCTCCTTGCCCTGGATCGGGTGCGGCAGATCATCCAGCAGCCGTAGAACCGGCCAGCAGTGACCCCGGCAAAACGGTTCGGGCCGCTGCAATGCGCGAGAAGAAGGAGACGAGTTCAGTGACAAGAAAGATGCTTCTGGGGCTAACGATGCTGGTGCTGGTGGCGCTGGCTGCGGCCTGTGGTGGGAATGCGGGCGCGGGCGACCCGGCCCAGACGGTTGAACGCTACCTGCAAGCGAAAGTAGCGTCCGACGCCGACACCCTGGGCGGGCTGCTCTGTTCCGAGATGGAAGCCGTGCTGGAGCGCGAGATCCGCACATTTGACAGCGTGAGCGGTGTTCGGCTCGACGGCATGAGCTGTACCCAGGAAGGCGACTCCACGACCGTGCGCTGCACAGGCCAGATTCTGGCCACCTACGGCGCGGAGGAAACCGAGTTTCCGCTGGTCGCCTACCGGGTGGTCCAGGAAGACGGCGAGTGGAAATGGTGCGGCGAGGCTAACTAGCCTCACCCGCAACAGCTCTGGCTACGCTGCGAACCCCTGTAATGAACCGCCTGTTCACCCGTGAAAACCTTCTGGCTGTGCTGCTCACCTTGCTCGTCACAGCTTTGATCATTGCCACGACCGATAGCTCTCCCCAATGGATTTATCAGGGATTTTAGGCGGCTGGCGGCTGGCAGCAGGGGCGGCCGTTTGCCTGCTGTTCGCTGCCTGCAGCGGCGCTCCGGGCACGACGACCGTTGTGCCGGCTGCCCCCACCGTAGCGATTGCCGCGCTGCAGCCTTATACGCCGCCGCCCCCCACCCCCACGCCGCCCGTACCGACGTCTACCGTGCCACCGCCGCCCAGCCCCACAGCCGAGATGGTGCCCGCGACACCGACCCCGCTGCCGACCGCCCCCTGGACGCCCGCCCCGCCCACGCCGGAGCCGTCGCCAACCGCCACACCGCTGCCCGTTTTGCCGGAACCGCAGGCGGCGCCCACCGATGGCCTGACGATCAACGGCCTCCCGCTCGAGGCGATCACCTCCATTGGACCAGAGACGGCCGCCAACGTACGGGCCATCTACGAACGGGGCCAGGCTCTGGGCCGGGATCCGAAAGCGTTCGCCAAGGTTGGCGACAGTCTCGTGCTGACGGGCCATTACCTGACCCGCTTTGACAACGGGCCTTACGATCTGGGCCCATACGCCTCGCTCCAGCCGATAGTCGGCTGGTACGGCGGCTCCTTCGCGCGCTATGGCGTGTCGTCGAAGGTAGGACTACACGCAATCAATGCCACGACGCCGGGGCTGGCCAACGGGGAGTGGTGCTCGGCTGAGGAAACGATGCTCGACTGCGAGTTCCGGCTCCACAATCCCAGCGTCGTGCTGGTGCGTGTGGGCACCAACGACACCATTGCCGCCAGCGCGTTCGAGACGGCCATGCGCCACATCGTCACCGATGCTTCCGAACGCGGCGTCATTCCGGTGCTGGGCACCAAGGCAGACCGCTTCGAAGGCGACGACCGCAACAACGAAATCATTCGCCGCGTGGCGGCGGAGATGCAGGTGCCTTTGTGGGATTACGATCTGGCTGCGGGCACGCTGGACGGCCGCGGGCTGAGCGGGGACAATGTGCATCTGACCGTGTACAAGCATAACGACTACACCGATCCCGACACCTTGCGCTATGGCTATCCGCTCAGCGATCTGACGGCGCTGGTGGCGCTGGATGCCGTGCAAGCAGCGCTCAGAGGGGAGTAAGCGTGATCTTCAGACGGTGGGCAGCCGGGGCATTTATCCTGGTGACACTCCTACTTGCCGGCTGCGCGTTGTCGTCCACGCCGGCCAGCACACAATCGTTGTCGGCCGTCGGCGGGGGCAGTACGGCCACATCGCCTGTAGACGCTGCGCCAACCACGACCAGCACGTTGACACCCACGCCAACGGCAACCGCAACGGCGACCGCAACCCACACGCCGACGCCCACCGTCACAGCCACGACCACGCCGTCGCCTACCGCCACGGCGACGCCTACCAGCACACCAACGCCAACAGTCACGCCCTCACCCACCCCCGACCCGGCCACGTTCATCAATGGCATGGCGGTGGATGAGTTCCTGATCATGCCGCCGGAGACCGAAGCGCATGTGCGCGAGATTCTGGAGCGCGGCCAGGCGCTGGGCCGCAACCCATACGCCTTCTCCAAGATGGGAGACAGCCAGTCGCTGATCGCCTACTTCTTCGTCTGGTTCGACCAGAACCGGTATGAGCTTGGTGTTTACGACGATCTACAGGCCACGATCGACTTCTACCGGGGCAGCTTCCAGCGCTACGGCATGGCTGTGCGAAACGGCCTCCACGCCTGGGCGGCCCACCGTGCCGGCAACGCCGACCCCATGCTTTGCGAAGAAGATGAAAGCATGGTGGCATGCGAGATTCGCATCCATAACCCAAGCGTGCTGCTGGTCCGAGTGGGCACCAACGACACGGCCGAAAGTGATGCGTTCGAGCGGGCCCTGCGCTACACGGTGGAGTATGCCGCGGCGAAGGGCATCGTGCCGGTGCTGGCCACCAAGGCCGATCGGTTTGAAGGCGAGGACAACCGCAACAACCGGACCGTGCGCCGGGTCGCGGCGGATCTCAATGTACCGCTGTGGGATTTTGACAAGCTGGCGGCCACGCTGCCCGGTCGCGGCCTGGGCGAGGATAGCGTGCATCTGACGGCCGCCTACAGTAACGATTACACCGACCCGGACACGTTCGAACGAGGCTTTCCGGTCAACGACCTCTCCGGTCTGTTCGTGCTGGACCGGATCCGGCAGTTGGCCGAAGAGGTGGTGGAGTGAGCCTTAGCCTGACCGCCATCCTGGTCTTTGGCATCGCCGCCGTATTGTACGGCGCCTTCATGCCGGGCCGGCTGCGCGGTTGGGCTTTGATGATCGGCAGCATCATCGCCATCTACTGGCTGCAAGGCGCGCTGACACCCCGCTTTGCTGACTTCATTCTACCGACAGTCACCATTGGTCTGACCGTCGCCGGGTGGTGGCTGACCCGACCGCCTGGCCGCGCCTTCCTGGCCCCGGCGCCGTCGGCCACCACACAGGACGCCGATTCGTCTGACGACCGGGCAGCAGTCCAGCATGTGCCCGTCCGCGATGATTGGCTAACGCTGGGTGTGGTCATCACCCTGGTCATCGGGCTGTCCCTCTTTCGCTTCGTGGACCCGGCGTGGCGACTGACCGCCTCTCGCCCGCCCGATCCGCTGGCCGTGATGCTGACCCTGCTCCAGGTTGGTCTCCTGTTCGCAGCCGGCGCCATCATTCTGCGACGGCTGCCCCAGCGGGCGGTCCTGACCGGCTCGATCATCGCCATCGTTATTCTGTTCGTCATCATGAAATGGGCGCCTGCGACCACCGTTGTCGCTGGCTGGTGGCGCGGCCTCACCGGACAGGACGTCACCCTGGCCGCGCCTACTGACCTGGCCTGGCTGGGCTTCTCCTACGTCGCCTTCCGGCTCATCCACACGATGCGCGATCGCCAAACCGGCCTCCTGCCCGATCTGTCGCTGCGCAGCTACATGACCTACGTCGTCTTTGCGCCCGCCTTCGTCGCCGGCCCCATCGACCGCGCCGAGCGCTTCGACGGCGACATGAAGGCGCTGGGTGGCCTGAAAGGGTTGGCGGCCGATCGCTGGGGTCTGGGTCTGTGGCGCATCGGAGAAGGGCTGTTCAAGAAGTTCGTCATCGCGGATCTGTTGGCCGGCGGGTTCGCGCTGACGCCCACGCTGGCAGCTCAAACCAACGGAGCGGCCGCAATGTGGGCGCTGCTGTACGGCTACGGACTGCGGCTCTACTTCGATTTCGGCGGCTACACCGACATCGCCATTGGGCTGGGCATTCTATTCGGAATCCGCCTGCCAGAGAACTTCAACCGGCCTTACCTGCGCACCAATATCACGACCTTCTGGCAAAGCTGGCACATGTCGCTCAGCAACTGGGCGCGATTCTACATCTTTACGCCGCTCTCCCGCAATCTGCTGCGCCGCAAACCGCGCCCGTCTCCCACCCTGATCGTGCTTGTGGCCCAGACGGCGACGATGCTGGTCATCGGGCTGTGGCACGGCATCACGTGGAACTTCTTCATTTGGGGGCTGTGGCAGGCGGCCGCCTTGTTCGCCCACAAGCAGTGGAGCGATCGCACGCGCATCTGGTATCGCAATCTGCAGCAGCATCCCTGGCAGCGCCGGGCGTGGTCGTTCACGGGCTGGTTCCTGACCTTCAACTACATTATGCTGGGGTGGGTCTGGTTTCTCATGCCCACGCCGGAGCTGGCGCTGGACACCTTTCGGACGCTCTTTGGCCTCGGATGATGATGCCTCATTGGAGATGACGCGATGAACGCAGACCAGGATGAACTGCAAGCAGGGTTCGACCAATGGTCAGCCCGATACGATCGAGATGTGACCAGGGATGGAGCGTTTCCATTCGACGGCTATGACCGCGTGCTGGCTCGCGTGTTGGAGCTGGCAACCGTCGCCTCCGGCCACCAGGTGCTCGAACTCGCGCCGGGCACGGGCAACCTGACCAGGCAGCTTCTCGACGCAGGCGCGGAGGTCTGGGGCATCGACTTCTCTCCCGACATGCTGGCCATCGCCCGTCAGAAAGCCCCGGAGGCGGTGTTGCTGGAGGGCAACTTGCTCGAGCCACTCCCGCCGGCGCTCCAACGACGTTTTGACTGTATCGTCGGCACCTACATTCTGCATGAGTTCCCGCTGCCGGAGAAAGTGGCCCTTGTGGAGCGGCTGGTCGGTGACCATCTTGCGCCCGGCGGCCGTCTCATCTTTGGCGACATCGGCTTCCGCGACAAGTCTGCTCGGTCTCTGGAGCGTGAGCGAGCGGGCGCCCTGTGGAGTGATGAGTACTATTGGCTGGCGGACGAGACAGCGCAAGCGTTTGAACCGCTGGGTCTGGATGTCCAATATGAGCAGTTGTCGAGCTGCGGCTGTGTCATATCGATGAACCCGCTCCCGCTCACCTGATCGGGTCGACCGACGCGCCAACGATGCGCCGAAAAGCATGGTCCAACTTCGTTCATACGACGCATGGACCACACCCGTTATCACTCACCCTATGAACTTGCGCCGCCTGATGCGTCCGCACGCCACCGCTCAGGCAGAGCAGCGGAGTCGCCGGCACTCGTCAATTGGCCGGCACCAGCGCTGGCGTGGCTGGAACGGCGTCTCGCCTTTCCAACGGACAGCGAGCGCAGGCGCGTGCAAAAAGTGGCGGCGCTGTTGGTCGGGGCAGGTGGGGGTCTTATGGCCCTTGTTCTGGGAACGATCTACGCCAGCAGCCATGTCTACGGCGTCGCCGGCCTCTACCTCGTCACGACAGTCTGGACCTGCCTCTCGATATGCGCCATGCTGGTCTGGCCGCGATCCTATTACGGCGTGGTCATGGCTACTTCGATCTATGTGACGCTGCACCCGTGGCTGGTCACGGTTATGACCGGGGGCTATGGGTCGGGCCTGCTGCCCATGATGTGGGCGCTGCTTGGTCCGGTCGCCGCGCTGCTGCTGCTCGACGAGCGTCCGGCGATACTCGACGCGGGGTTGTTCGTTGCAGCGGCGGCTGTGGCGGCCATGGTGGACCCGCTGGCTGCCGCGCGCCCGCTGCCGTTGTCAGAGCATACACGGGCCACGCTCGGACTCATCAGTGCCACAGTGCCCAGTCTGATGGTGGTCGTAAGCAGCGTTCTCCTTCTCTCGCAGCTGGAAAGGGCGCTGGCGCTGGCCGACTCGCTGCTCTACAACGTACTCCCTACCCCGATCGCCCGGCGCCTGAAACAGCATCCCGGCATCATCGCCGAGGGGTACGAGGACGTAACGGTCCTGTTTGCCGACATCGTCGACTTCACCCGGCTCTCTGATGGCGTTGACCCGTGCCAGATCGTCACGGTGCTGAATGAACTGTTCGCCGAGTTCGACGCCCTCTGTGGGCGACACAGCCTGGAGAAGATCAAGACGATTGGCGACGCCTACATGGTGGTGGGCGGGCTGGGCGGGGACGATGATCATTGCGACCGGGTCATCGCCTTCGCAGTCGATGTCCTGGAAACCAGCCGTCATTACACCGCATGGGATGGCCACCCGCTTGTGCTGCGAATTGGCATTCACCGCGGACCTGTCGTGGCGGGCGTCATCGGTCAAAGCAAGTACAGCTTTGATGTCTGGGGCGATACGGTGAACGTCGCCAGCCGGATGGAGTACTGCGGGCTGCCGGATGTTATCCACGTCACAGCGGCCGTCCGGTCGAGTCTGGACGGCCACTATCTGTGGGAGGAGCGCGAACCGTTCTACGTCAAGGGCAAAGGGTTGATGACCACCTACTTGCTGCGGTCTCCATCCGGCATGCCGGCCTAGCGCAGGTGCGGATCCATCGCATCGCGCAGCCCGTCGCCAATGATGAACAGGCAGAGCACCGTCACAGCAATCATGATGCCGGGAGCGAGCACCAGATGGCGTGCTTCCGGCAGCAGGATGAACTGCTGGGCCTTGGTCAGCATCGTGCCCCAGGTCGAGGTTGGCGGCTGTACGCCGAAACCCAGAAAGCTGAGCGCCGACTCGGCCAGGATCAGCGTCCCAACGCTGCGGGCCGTGGCGATGATGACCACCGGGAAGACGTTGGGCATCACGTGACGAATGACGATGCTGGTGTCGCTGGCGCCCAGAGCGCGGGCGGCTTCGATGAACTCGCGTTCCTTGAGCGAATACGTCGAGCTGCGCACCAGGCGGCTTATGAACGTCCAGCCCAGCAGGGCGAACAGAATCGTGAGCATGAATGGCGACAGCTCAAAGAACGACCCGACCACCAGCAGCAGGAACAGGCCGGGAATGGCGTCGAGCGTGTTGATGGCGTAGATGACGCCATCATCGACAATCGAGCCGTAGTAGGCAGCCGCCACGCCGATAGTCATGCCGAGCACAATTGTGAACAACGTGCCCAGCGCCCCAATCGACAGCGAAATGCGGCCGCCATAGAGCAGGCGCGAGAGTTGGTCCCGCCCCAGCGCATCGGTCCCCAACCAATGCTCGGCCGAGGGCGGCTCCAGGGTGGCCAGAAGATCGGTCTTGTTGGGGTCCACGTCGAGGATGTAGGTGCTGATCGCCCCCGCAGCCACGGAGAGGAGGGCAATGATGAGCAGGACGGCCATAGCAATCATGGTCAGACGGTCGCGACGCAGTCGCCTGCCGGTGATTTGCCAGAACGTCAGCGGCTCATCTTTGAACGGATCGTCAATGATGACTGGAACGGAGACGGGTCCGCTGTCAGTCGGATAGGTGCTGTTTGCTTCCATTTGAGGTTTGCTTCTCCTAGCCGAAACGAATGCGCGGGTCAACGACAGCCAGCAGGATATCGGCCAGCAGACTGCCCACGATGACAAGGATCGCGCTGATGAGGACAGTGCCCATAACGACCGGATAGTCCCGGGCGGAGACAGCGTCGACCGCCAGACGGCCGAGGCCCGGCCACGAGAAGATACGCTCGATGACCACCGCGCCGCCGATGAGCGCGGTAATGGCCGGCCCAACAATGGTGACGATCGGAATCAGGCTATTTCGGGCGACATGGCGCATGTTGACCGCTCTGTCCGACAAGCCCTTGGCGCGTGCGGTGCGCACGTAGTCCTGATTGATCACTTCGAGCGACTCGGCTCGCATGTAGCGCGAGATGACCGCCACCCAGGTCGCGGCAAGAACCAGACAGGGCAACAGCAAGTAGCGCAGCCGGTCGAAAATCGTTGGGTCAGGATCGTTGAGCGGCGCTCGGCCACCGACCGGCAGCCAGCCCAACTCCACGCTGAAGATCATGATGAGGATGAGACCAAGCCAGAAGCTGGGAATGGCATCGAACAACACGGAGAAGAAGCGACTTGTGTTGTCATACAGCGAACCACGACGGATCGCTGACGAAAGGCCGACCGCCATACCGACAGTCAGTCCGACGAGCAGCGCTGAGCCAGTCAGTTCCAGAGTCGCAGGAACGCGCTCGGCAATCAGCTTGAGCACGGGCTGACGCTCACTGAACGACGTACCGAAGTCCCCGCGCACGAGTCCGCGCTGGGCACAGTCACCCTGCAGATCGCCGAAGACCCAAATGAGATATTGCTCGGGCACAGAGCGGTCCAGGCAGAACTCGTGCCGCAGCCGCTCCCGGTCTTCGGCCGTATTCGACGGATTGAACGTCATCAACGTCACGGGGTCACCGGGGGCCAGCTGCATCAGGAGAAAGGAGATCAGCGTCACGCCGATGATCGTTGGAATCGCCTGGAGCAATCGGCGGAGAATGTAACTTGTCATAGGTATCTCCAGTTTGACAAAGGTGGCGCGGCCGTCATCGGTCGCGCCACCTCAGACGCTAGCCGGGCGGGCGACGCCCTCTCAGGACGTCGTCCGCTCGACGGGTAGGGTCAAGCGCTCCAGCGCTTAGGGAGAGACGTACCACTGTTCCACGTTGTACCAGCGGTTCCAGACGTTCGGGTCGTAGTTCTGGACCTGGTTCTGCCAGACACCGTTCTCCAGGTCCACATTCAGGAAGACGTAGGGCAGATCGTTGTAGATCTCAACCTGGTTATCCATGTAGAACGGAGCGCGGTCATCCTCGAGGCAGCCAGGTACAGACTTGCCATCGGCCAGGTTCTGCTCCACGGCTTCGTTGTAGTAGGAGGCGAAGTTGAAGCCTGCGCCGACCTCGTCGTTCTTGAACGAGAACTGGCTGGAGTCATCCGGTTCCGGGGGCCCGCCGCCAAAGCCAATGATGACAGCGTCGTAGGTCTGGCCCAGCAGGTTATCGACGACCGTGCCAAACTCGAGGTAGTCGAGCGTGATGTCGAAGCCAATGCCGTCGAGCACATCCTTCATGACGATGCCGATGTTTTCGCGGGTTTCGTTCCCGGCGTTGGTCATCAGGCTGAAAGCCAGCGGCTGACCGTCTTTCTCGCGCACGCCGTCACCGTCACTATCCACCCAACCGGCCTCGTCGAGGATAGCCTGGGCGCGTTCCAGGTCCTGGAAGTACGGTTCCAGATCGTTGTTGTACGCCCATTCGATGGCCGGCCAGACGTTGGAGACGATGGGGGCGGCCTGTCCAAAGGCAACCTTGTTGTTGATACCCGTATAGTCGGTGGCCCAGGCAATCGCCTGGCGCACGGCGAGGTCGCTCAATACCGGGTGCGGGTCTTGCTCCAACGGCGGCTCACCTTCGGTGTAGCGGCCGTCGCCGTCCAGATCGTCCCAGCCGTTCTGCGGGTTCTCCGGATTGGCCAGGTTGAAGCCGACGAAGTTGTACCCGTTGTCGAAGAACTTGGTCATTTCCAGCGGCGAACCACTGGCGATCTGGCCGTCAACCACGGAGACGTACTGTTTGCCAACGCCACGGCTGGCGATGTCGGCTTCGCCGGCCAGGATGGCCGCAAACTCCGAGGCCTGGTCCGCATAGACACGGTAGGTCCAGGTATCGATGTTCGGCTTGCCCAGGAAGAAGTCCGGGTTGGCAACCAGCGTGATGTGATCATCAGGCACCCACTCCTGGAACAGGAATGGCCCGGAGACTACCGTCGGCGCCTGATTCTCAGGGCTGTCGGTGATCGTGTCCGGGTCGCCGCCGTAGACGTGGGCGGGCAGCATGCCGGTTCCGGCGATGTTGCCGAGGAAGGTGCAGTCGACGGAGCGCAGGGTCACTTCCAACGTGTGGTCATCCACCGCCCGCCAGGTCTCAACCTGGTCGAAGGTTGAACGGCGGGGCGAAGCGACCGACTCTGTGTTGATCGCGTCAAACGTGAAGACCACGTCCTGGGCGGTCAGCGGTGTGCCGTCGGACCAGCGGATGTCATCGCGCAAATCGAAGGTCAGCACCAGTCCATCGTCCGACGACGTCCAGCTCTCGGCAATCGCGCCGATGATGCGGCCGCTGGTCGGGTCCAGGTTGGTCAATGGCAGGAACATGTTGCCGATGACATCACTCGACGACTGGTCGGAGGTGATGATCGGGTTCATGGTGCTGGCGTCGGCAAAGGTGGACTCGACAATCGTGCCACCTTGCGGAATGGGGACGGCCGTCGGCTCAAGGACAACCTCGCGGGTCACTTCGACCAGCTCCGGCTCAGCCTCGACTTCCACAACACGGGTTTCCACGACCTGAACTTCGTTCACGACCTCACGGGTCACTTCCACAGTCTGAATCTCGGTCTGGGGTTGGCAGGCGATGAGGACGCCAGCCAGCATAACGAATAAGAGGGTAAGGGACAGGTATCTAAGGCGCATGGCTTCTTCTTTCCTCCTCAATGATGATGGCGGCTTGGTGGCCGCACCGGATTAATGTGTCACCTTCATGACAACTTAGTGTCTTTTAGGTGACGGATCAGTGACATTAAACCACATGAGGGGGTAATCTGTCAATGGGCAGCCGCGAATTGGGCCGATTTCCCTCGTCCACGGCCTTTCATGCAGAGCGAGATCGAGAAAGGGGCCGGCCCTCTGCAAGAGAAGACCGGCCCCTGGCTGTGGTGTTCTGATCGAACGCCGCCGCTGATGCGCGCGTCAACGGGCCAGATATCCGCCATCAACCGGGATATACGCACCAGTGACAAAAGATGCCGCGTCGGAACTGAGCCAGGTGACCAAACCGGCCACTTCGTCCGACTCCCCCAGTCGGCCAATAGGGTGGAGTCCGATCAGCATTTGCATCGTCTCTTCGTCCCCTTCCATATCAGCCAGCAGCGGCGTGCGAATGAAGCCGGGGCCGATCGCGTTGACGCGCACACCTTGCGCTGAGTATTCAAGCGCTGCGTTCTTCGTCAGCCCGACCACGCCATGCTTGGCCGCCACATAAGCGGGAGCAGTGGCGAAGCCGACCTGGCCGAGGATGGAAGCCATGTTGACAATCGCGCCACCGCCACTCTCCAGCATGGCCGGAATCTCGTACTTCATGCAGTAGAAGACGCCGGAAAGATTGACCCCGATTACCTGCTGCCAGCCTTCCATGGAGTAGTCAGCCATCATATTTGGCTCGCCACCAATGCCTGCATTGTTGCAAGCATAGTCAAGGCGGCCGAACGCCTCAACCGTCTCCTCCACCATAGACTGACACGCTTCCGGCTGAGAGACGTCGGCCTTGATGAACCGCGCCTCTCCACCGGCATCGCTGATCAGGCGCACCGTCTCCTGTCCACCCTTCTCATCGACATCGGACACGACGACGTGCGCGCCGTGGCGCGCATAGTCGAGAGCGCTGGCCCGGCCAATGCCGGACGCCGCGCCAGTAACCAGGGCGACTTTGCCTTTCATCTCATCGTTCATGTGGGTTTCTCCTAATCGGGCCTCATACGATCGCTACGATCGCGGCCCATCCAGGTGATTCTACGAGGCGCCCGGACTTTGCGGCGAACCGCGCCCCGTCCAGGCAGGGGGCAAAACGAACCCGCCACGACGAGCAACCAGGTTGCTCGTCGTGGCGGGTGTTACGACTTCCGGGCACTCATCTTGCCAGGCAGTTTGGCAGCTCTGTTAGCCGCCGTTTTCGCTCTGTCGTCGCGGACGGACCGGGACAACAGGACTCGAACCACTTGTGTCATCCAGACCCAGGACGTTGATAATGTCCGCGCCGGACGGGATGATGTACTTCGTCGAACCGCTGGCCAGGACAATCTCAATGACGTCCAGCTTCTTCAACTCCTTGGCCCGATCGGTGAAGTTCTCCTCCGCCGCCACAGAAACCATCTTGATCGACTTGGCTTCGGCGTCGGCTTGCAGCAGGACGGCCTGTGCCTCACCTTCTGCTTTCAGGATGGCTGCCTCACGCAAGCCCTGGGCCTCCAGAATGTTGGCTCGCTTCTCGCGCTCCGCCTTCATCTGCTTGCTCATGGCGTTGGTAATGTCGGCCGGCGGATCGATCTTCTGCAGCTCGACCTTCGTGACCTTGACGCCCCACGGGTTGGTGGCCTCGTCCAGCACCTCGCGCAGCGAGGTATTGATGACGTCACGCGCCGTCAGCGTCTCATCCAACTGCTTGTCACCAATCAGGTTACGCAAGTTCGTCTGCGCCAGCGTCGTGGCCGCCAGCGTAAAGTTCTCAATCTCGAACTCAGCCTTCACAGGATCGACGATCTTGTAGTAGATAACCGCGTCTACGGTAACGACCACGTTGTCAGCCGTAATGACGCTCTGCGGCAGCACGTTGATGACCGCTTCGCGCATATCTACCCGTGTCAGCGAGTCGATAAACGGGACGAGAAAGACCAGACCAGCATCGGCCGTATGCGAATAGCGCCCGAAACGCAGGACCAGACCCTTCTCATACTGCTTGATAATACGCACGCTGAAGGCCAGTGCGGCCACAGCGATGAGTAGGATTATCGCCAGGGAAACAAATACAAATGGAGACATCGATCAATTCCTTTCACTACTTGGCGAGCTTGCGGACGCGGATCGTCACGCCTTCAATGCCCTCAACAGTGACTACATCATTCTCATAGAGAACTTCGCTTGCGGCTGCGCGCCACTGCTCGTCGTCCAGACGGACAATGCCTGCGGAATCGGGCGAAATCTGCTTGACCACGGTGCCCGTTGCACCAACGACACGGTCGGTGTTTGTTTGGGTCGACGTGACCGAGATACGATTGCGAATCTTGCGCCGGCCAACAAAGATATAAAAGATACTAAGGCCGGAAGCCAGAATCAGCATGAGCGCTATGCTGCCCACCAGGAGTCCGAAGAATCCGGAGATTACCAAAATCGAACCGATTAACACCAGGTCGAAGCCAGCCTCAATGCCGAGCAACAGCTCCAGCAAGACCAGCAGCAAGCCGATCACAACGAATATTTGAGGTAGATTAAATATGAACCAGTCCATCATGCACCAGAACCTTTACTACTAGACGCGGCCCCACGCACACCATTATGCTGCGTATGACACTCTGATCCAGTTCGCCAATTCTGACCACTATACGCAAATTGGTGCGTTCTGGTTGCACAGTCTGGCGCAGAGAAGCCCTACGCTGGGCCGCTTTTCGAAACCATTGTCAAGATGCAGAAAGCAGGCAGTCCGAGCATCCGCCCGCCACCTTACCTCTACTATGCCGTTGGCTCGCTAATTGGGGATGCTCGCCCCACCAACTTGACCTGCCCAATGTTGGACTGATAGTTCGCAGGTTGAGCCTTAGAACATAATAGCTAGGAAGATTATAGCCGATTCTGGCGCCCTGGTAAATAGGATCCGCCCCGTTCACGGGCGGTCTAACGGGGATCTAACACAACCGGAGGGCGATAGGCTCAGCCGGCGGCTGCGTCCAGTTCCTGCTGGAACCAGATGCGCAGTCCTTCCGGATCGTCCACCCCAAACGAACGCAACCCCCAGGGGACGTCCTTCAAGTCACGGGCGATGCCCACACCGGCCCCAGCCAGCGCGTCGCGCCAGGCGGTGACGTCGTCGACATACAGATTCAGCGCGATGTTGGCCGGGAGCTTGTCTGGCTTGGCCACATGTCCGAGGTGGATCACCTCAATGTGCGCTTGCTCGACATCGCCGGGCAGAGCCAGGATAGCCCCCTGGTTGCCCGGTTCGTCCCATGACTCAATCACAGTGAGACCGAGCTGGTCGCGATAGAACGCAAGCATCGTCTCGAACCGGGTCGTGTGGCGTGTCAGAACGACTCTGTTGTAGCGGGGCGAGTTGGCCACGGCATCCTCCTGCGCGGCGAAGCAAGGACAGGGCCGGCGATCTGCCCGCCCCGGCGCTTGCCCCGCCCTGTTGTCGACTCACTTACTCAACCGAAATGTCGGAATAGGACTCAACCTGATTGCCATCAAAGTCCTCCACGATGAAGCCAATGGTATAGTCACCAATCGGCCCATCCAGCACTTCCCAGACAATCGGCTCATTGCCAAAGGAGATGGTGCCGCCGAACTCATTGCTGATGGCCACCACCCGGCCATTGGCGTCCAGGTCCATCCACTTCTCATACACGGTAAACTGATCGCCCTCTGAGGGCCTGATCTCACGCGGAGATGAGGTCATGTCTTCGCCCTGGAAGGCTACGACCTGCTGAAGTTCACTATTGCTCAGATGGAGCGTCGCCGGACGTTGTTCACCGTCGGCATAGGTGTAAAGCCCATCAACGGTGTAGACCGCTTCGTCAGGTGATACGCCGTAGCTTTGCGGCTGCAGCAGCACCTGCACCTGATTCTGGCCGTCGTTGATGGCAAAGACAATCGGCTCCCAGTCAAACTCCAACGTGAATGCCCCCTCTCCCCACTCAGGATAGAAGACACCGTTCACTTCCTTCGTCTCACCACTGTCGATGAAGTCGGTGTCAGCCATGTAGATCGAGTTGGCGTTGCGATCGTAGAACCCGGCAAATAGATAGATGTAGCCGATGTTGTCGCCGTCCACGTCGGCGCTCATCGTCACCGGGCTTCCGGGAGCGGCCACATCGTCCGACAGATTGACAGGTGAGATCGTGATCTCACCTAGTCCGGGAGCGGCAACCGGACCGCTGGGCACAGCCAGCGTATTGGTCTGATTCCGGAACGTCTGGCCCGTGTAGTGGAAGTTGAGGAAATCATCCCACAACGACACTTCACTGAACCGGCGCGAAACCGGAATGTAGGACTCAGGGCCGGAGATGGGCGAACTGTACAGCTCCGAGTTGGGGAAGTAGATGGAAATGCCGGTCGCCCCTGGCTTCTGTGGTCCGTTCTTGACCGCAACCACAGCGCTGTCGATAGCCCGGAACAGGTTCTCAGCGGCCGTATCAACAGCCGGATCGCGGATTTCGTCGCGGAGAATGGAGGCAAAGCTCACCAGGTCGATATAGGACGGTTGTGAATTGCGGCCCCAGATGCTGGTAAACGACTGGGCATAGGCCCGGGCCTGGGCCACAGGTCGCTGGTTGGTATCCTGAAGCGCCATGGCGAACTCGTTCAAGGCGTCGATGACAGCCGGCGCCTGTGACAGAATCGGCCGCCGACAGGGTCGTCGAACGCTGGAGCTGGTCAGCCAACTGGTTCTGCGACGGCGCGTTGAGCGGGCCCCGTCCGACGAAGTCCGCCCGCGCTTGCGAGTCGGTCACGCGCTGGTCGCCATCGATATAGGTGGCGACGATGCTGCGGCTCAGGTCGGCCCCGGACATGCCGGGATTGGCCACCAGTTCGCTGAGGAAAGCTGTATACGCCCAGCCGACAGCCGGCTCCACTTCCTGCGAGGCAACTGCGTAGCGGGCGTGGGGCGCCAGCGCAGTGAACACTTCCAGGTGGCCCATGAGACAGGCATCCATGCCCACCAGCTCGAACGCGTCGAAACCGGCCTGCTCGCGCACGAACTGCAGCGTCGCGTCAATGTCATGGAGGTAAAGCGCGTCGCCGATAGCCCGGCCAATGGGAATGCCCTGTCCACCCGACCCGCCGCGCGGGGCGCCGTCGGTCCAGCCGCCGGGCCAGCCCATGCCGTGATCGGACATGATCAACACGTACCGATCTGCGGGGTAGTTTTCTACCGCCCACAACACGAAGTCGGCCAGCTCATTGGGGTCGGACATATCGACCTCGCCGATCGATTGACCTTGAGAGCGGATGCGGTTCAGGTCGTCATCCTGGGTCACGTAATACCGGCGCGTATCGTCCCAGTCACCATCCGCGGAAAAGCCTCCCCGATAACGATCGAGTTGGGCCACAATGTTCACCTGCTCGGACGAACCGACGCGCTCGGCCTCGTTGAAGTCGATGAAGATATCTTGCTCCAGAACTTTGTCATCGGCATCCTGATAGAGCATGATGGTCCAGGTCTGATCAGGCGAGTAGCCGCGGCTGCTGGAGGCCGATACCAGGCCCCCTTCATAGCTGGGAGCAGGAATGGTCGGCGCTGCTTCTCTTTCCTCGACCGGCTCCTGGTTAAGCAGACCGCCGAGTGGTTCCTGCGGCTGGGTAATGTTGCCTTGCGGCTGGAAGGCCGTTTCCGGCTCGTCATTGCTCAGCAGACCGAACAGCAAGCCCAGCCCAATCAGGGCGACCACACCAATGCCACCAAATAGAGCGTAGGCAAGACAACTGCCCTGGGGCAGGCTGAACCCACCGCCGCTGCCGCCGCCACCAACCGGCGGTCGTGGCGTCTGGTAGCCGCCTCCACCCACGGGAGGCCGGGGCGGCGGGGCGCCTGACGGCGGCTTGCTCGGCGGCGGCGAGGTCGGTCTGTCGTCGCGGGTGGGCGCCTCGGCCCGACCTTTGGACTCAGAAGAACTGCCCGGACGCCGCCGCTGTCCCTGCACCGTGCGATCTGGCTTCTTGGGATCATTGGTGGACATTAATATGGCAGGTTGGTTCATTACTCCCCAACCGGCAGATTGGACCGCCGTCTCTGGTTGAAGGCGATTAATTAGCTTTTCGAGCAACGCGTCGATCATGTTTTTCCCCTTCACATCCTGCAGCTCATCTGCAGTTCATCAGCATAACGCGCCAAGTTTAGTAGAACAGCAGATAATGGGCCACCTACGAACCGATCGATCAAGCCGCTGCGGGTTGAGACCCGACAGCTACCGGGAAAGTGGTTCAAGGCCCACCAAGAGGGAAAAGAGAAGCGCACCGGCCACCTTTCTGCAACCCACCTTCAGTGGGTTTCCTCACGGTAGCAGGTCGTTTCGACGGCCTGTGGGCGGCCGAACCAGACTGCTGAACCAACCCGAACAGAGGGGGTTGACGAATGACGCTATGAGACTATGATCGGATCGAGACCTCAGACAAGCAGCGCAAGGAGAAGCGATGAGCGTGACCGCCCCGATCATGAAGTGTACCGACATTGATACGGCCAAATCATTCTACTGCGACTACCTGGGCTTCAGCATCGATTGGCAGTGGCGCAACGACCCGGAAGCTTCCAACCCCGGCTACACGTCGGTCAGCCGTGACGGCATTACGCTGCACCTCTCATCGTTCGGTGGCGACGGCGAGTTTGGATCGGCCGTCTATATCTACGTCGACGACGTGGACGCCCTCTACGCCGACTTCCAGGAGCGCGGCTTGTCCTACTTCGACCACATTCCGATAGACCAGGCGCACGGCACGCGGGACATGGCGATACTCGACCCCTGGCACAACCAACTCCGCTTCGGCACGCCGCTGCGCGAGGCGTAGGTCGCGAAGCGAAGACATCGAATGAGCGAGATCGACGGGAAAGCCGAAGCGCCACCTGCGCCAGAACGCGCCATAGAGTGGGCCACAATCGGTCGAATCGCCCTGAAGGCACTCCTGCTGTTCGTCTTGCTCAATGCCCTGTTCGCCGCCTGTCGCCCGCTGGACACGCTGGGCCGGGCCTCGCTCTACAACACGATCTGGCCCGGACGGGAGCGCCTCCCCTACGGCGAACGGCCGCAGGAAGACAACAACCTGACGCTCAACAACATTCCGGCCATGCTGGCCGCCCACGCCATCGACCAGCCGAAAGCAGCCGGCGAATTTCGTGTTCTGGTCATTGGCGACTCAGGCACGTGGGGCTGGTTCCTGCCCACCGGCGACACGCTCGCCGGACAGCTCAACTCACGCAGCCTGAGCACGGCCGACGGCCGCCGCGTCGTCTTCTACAATCTCGGCTATCCGGTCATGTCCCTGACAAAGGATGCGCTCCTGCTGGAGGCGGCCATGGCTAGCGACCCCGATCTCATCCTCTGGCCGATCACCATGCAGTCGATGGCCGCCGCACGCCAACTGGATCACCCCCTGCTGCAAAACAACGCGGATCGCGTGCGCAATCTGATCGCCACCTTCAATCTGTCTCTCGATCCCCGGGATGAGCGGCTTGTCGATCCGTCCCTGATGGACCTGACGCTGACCGGCAGCCGCCGCGAACTGGCCACCCTGGTGCGGCTGCAGATCCTCGGCCTGCCCTGGGCGGCCACGGGCATCGACCAGGCGATTCCAGCCGACATCCCGCTGCGGGCCACCGACCTCGACGCCGACGAGAGCTGGCTGGACATTCCGACCGAGCGGCCGTTGGGTGATGCGGACTTGACGTTTGACTTGCTGGAAGCTGGACTGGCCCTGGCCGGAGAAGTGCCGCTGCTGCTCATCAACGAACCGATGTACCTCAGCGCTGGGGCCAACAGCGACATCCGCTACAACAGCTTCTACCCGCGTTGGGCGTATGATCAATACCGATCCTTGCTGGCGGAGCGGGCGACGGCCGGCGGCTGGAACTTCGTCGATCTGTGGGATGCCGTGGCGCCGGAGCTGTTCACCGACACGCCGGTTCATCTCAATGCCGAAGGTAGCCGGCAGTACGCCGACCTGATTGCGGTCGAGCTGGCGTCGTTCCTGAAGTAGGTAGTTGGATTCGAGAGAAGGGGACGCGGAAGAATGCTGCACCGTCTCGGCGCAGATCCTGACAGCAGCAATCAGCTGTTATTGATGGGCATAGGCTCGCAGAGCAGCTTCTTCCTGTTGCCGGCGCGACCGCACTTCCGGCAGACGTGGGTCGGCTGGTTGACGAGCAGGATATACTCATCGACCTCGGACTTCAGCGACTTCTTGAGCTTGCACAGTTCTTTGCCCATCACCCCTGATCATAAGCAATCCCGGCGGCCTGTCTACTGCTTGCCGTTAAGGTCCGAGTTGACGGACGTTTATTCGCGACTTAACCGGCGTTAAAGCGGCCGTCCCGCCCCGGTCACCCGGTGGCCGGGCGACCGGGCAGCCCGCCTCCAGCCGCCTCCAGAATCGCCCTCAGGTCAGCACGCTCAGACAGGATACGCTCCAGCTCTTCCGGGGAGTTGACCTGCGTCCCTTCAGCGGCAAGCGTCTCCATAATCGTGTCCATCGCCTGACGCAGGGAAGGCATCGCCTCGGCCAGAACCTCCTCTTGAGCGGCCATCAGCCTTGCCCGCAGCTGTGGCCGGTCGTCAAGCGCGCGGTCCAGGTCGGCGGCCGTCTCCACCCGCACCCCTTCGCCGGCCAGCACCGTTAACACCTCTTCGAGGGCCTGGGCCATCGCAGGCGGTATCTCGTCGGTTGGTGCGCCTGCGCGGGCGGCCTGCAGACGGGCCACCGCTTCCGGCTCATCCCGCAGCAGCGCGCCCAACGCCGAGCGCGGCACACCGGGCAGCCCGTCGCTCAGCCACGCTTCCTGCCAGTGATCGCCCATCTGCGCCCGCAGCATACTCACCAACGCCTGGGCCTGTTCCCGATTGTCGGCGGCGTCGGTCTGTCGTGCGGGCGAGAAGATGAGCGCTGGATCGGCGTCGGGCCGGTAGATGAGCAGCGCCGCGTCCAGGGTGGCTTCATGCCCGCAGTGGGGGCAGACCAACGCGTGCAGCGTCTCGGCCTGGAGCTGTTCCAGTAGGTCCGGTCGTTCGGCAGTATCAACCGTAAGCCAGACATCCGCTTCAAAAGATTGGGTGCAGTTCGGGCAGGTAAGCTGGGCGTGGTCGGCGTGTGAGTTCGGCAAGAGCATGCTCCTCATCTGGGTCAGGCAAAAATGCCCGGTCAGTTTACCCGGCCCGTCAAGAATCGGCCATCTCCCCCAAACTTTTCAGTAGCCGCGACATTCCTTGTCGCGTTGCCCGCTCACGCCAAGAGACCGGAACGGAATCCGGTCCTACAGCTGTTCGCACAACGAATAACCCTGCCATACCTCACCCAACGTTGCCTCCGGCGGCCGTTTGGGCAATCATTGTTGTCGCTGGCAACAACACCAGAACAGGAAGCAGCGAGGACCACGAACCAATGGACGAAGCAACCGTACGAACCGCGATACGCACCTACATCACCCGGGAACTCATCCGGGACGAGAGCTACGAACTGCGCGACGACGAGCCGATTGTCAGTGGCGGGCTGATGGACTCCTTCTCGCTGGCTGAGCTGGGTGTCTTTGTGGAAGACGAATTCGACGTCTACATCCCCGACCCGGACCTGACGGTGGCCAAAATGGACACGCTCAATCAGATGGTAGCCCGCGTCATGGCAGGCTAGGCCCGACCCATTGCCCAACCCATGCTCACGCTGGCCAACCGGAACGACTTCACTACGCTGCTCGACGCCGTCACCCTGACCGGGGCAGACGAGCGCCCGGCCCTCATCTACGCGGCCACCGGCGAACCACGCATCGTCGTCAGCCGGGCCGACTTCCTGGCGAGAACGCGCCACTACGCCAGCGCTTTGGCCGCGCTTGGGCTGGGCAAAGATGACCTCGTCATCATCGCCCATACCCAAAGTCTGGAGAGCGTCTATCTGTTCTGGGCCTGCTTGCTGCGTGGTGCGATCCCGTCGATGTTTCCGACGCTGACCGAGAAGCTCGACCGCGGCGTCTACATGGCCAATCTGGGCGAGCTAATCCGGCTCTCTGCCGTCGCTGCCGTGCTGACGACCGACGAGTTCGCCCGTGAGATCGGACCGAGCGTGTCCTGTCCTGTCTACGGCTCCGCTGCCTTGGATGACCTGCCCCCCGCCCCGGACGCATCTGTCGCTTCGCCCGCGCCGGAGTCGGTCGCCTTCCTGCAGCACAGCAGCGGCACGACCGGGCTGCAGAAAGGGGTCGCTCTCAGCCACATGGCCGTTCTCAACCAGATCGCCGCCACCAGCGACGCCCTTGCGCTGACGGCCGACGACATCGTGGTCAGCTGGCTCCCGCTCTACCACGACATGGGCTTGATCGCCGGCTTCATCTTGCCGCTGTTCCAGGGTGTGCCGTTGGTGCTGATGTCGCCGTTCGACTGGGTACAGCATCCGGCGCTCCTGCTGCGGGCCATCGACGAATTCAACGGCACCCTCTGCTGGCTGCCAAACTTCGCCTACAACCACATGGCCCGCCGCATTCGCAAGCGGGACAGCGAGCAGCTGTCGCTGGCGTCCATGAGGCTGTTCGTCAACTGCTCCGAGCCGGTCCGTGATGACAGTCACGCCCTCTTTCTGGAGCGATTCGCCCCCAACGGCGTTCGGGCCGAGATGCTGGGCGTCAGCTACGCGATGGCCGAGAACACGTTTGCCGTCACCCAAACCGTGCCCGGTCGCCCGGCAACTGTCGACGTCATCGACCAGCGCTTGCTGGACACGACCGGCTACGCCCGCCCCACCGGCGCCGATACACCCGCCGCCCACCGGCGCGTTGCCTGCGGCCCACCCATCCCCAATACGACCGTTCGCATTGTGGGCCCGGACGGCGAAACGCTGCCCGATCGGATGGCAGGCGAGGTGGCTGTTCGCAGCGACTGCATGCTCAGCGGTTACTACCGGCGGCCGGATCTCCAGCCGTTTGACGATGGCTGGCTGATGACCGGCGATATCGGCTACATGGCCGGTGGCGAACTGTACATCGCCGGACGTCTCAAAGACCTGATCATCAACGCGGGCAAGAACATCTTCCCACAGGATATCGAAGCGGTCGTCAATGGGGTCGACGGAGTCCACGCCGGGCGGGCCGTCGTTTTCGGTGTTCCCGACGAACGGGAAGGGACTGAGCTAGTGGCGGTCGTGGCCGAAGTGCGGACCGACGACGCGGACGAACGGCGTGAAATCGGCAAAGCCATTCGCCTGGCAGTAGCTACCCGGATGGAGGTCACCGCTAGCTTCGTCCACCTGGTTGGCCCTAGATGGCTGCTAAAGACATCGAGCGGCAAGATTGCCCGGGCGGCCAACCGGGACAAGTGGCTTGCGGAAACCAGTCGCAGCTAAACGGCCGTCTTCTTCAGGCGTTGGGTCCGAATGGGGTGATGGACCCAGACGTTCGGCTCCACATACTGCCCCAGGTCGGCCGTCCGGTCGATCTGCACCGGGGCCAACGCGCCGTCGACCACATAATCTCCGCTGTCAGGGAACGCCATGCCGGTCCACGCCTCCCACTCCGCCACCGTGCCACGGATGACCATCGACGGATGGGCCACATGTAGAATCTCTGCCCCCTGACGCCAGTGGACACGGAGCCACGGGTCGAACGGTGCGCCATCGGGGCGCTGCCAATGGATGTATCGTTCCATCGGCGTAATCGGATAGCGCGGCTTCAGCGACGGCCGCACGGCGACGATGACCGCCTGGAAGCCCGCCGCCTCGGCCCGCTCGCGCACGGTCCGCACCATGACGGGGCTGAGTCCCTGGCCGGTCGATTCCGGGCGGATGGAGATCTCGACGGCCATCAGAGTGTTGGCCGCCTCTCCACGCTGGTGGCTTTCCACCGCGCCCACCAGCCCCTCGGCCCAGCCAATCGGCAGCCCGTCCAGCGTGCCGTCCCACACGCACGGCAGCGTCTGGGCCACGGCAATCGGCTCTCCCGCCTCGTCGACGAGATAAATCTGCCATTCCGGGAAGTCATCGATCAGATGATGCCAGTACTTGTTGGCGTAATGGTCTTCCATCATGTACGGCTGCCAGATGCGCTGCTTCTGCGCGTAAAAGGTGCGCTCCAGCGTGGGATCATCTCGCAGCGAAACGACTCGCAGCGCTGTTTGGGCTGTCATATTCAATGCTCCTTGATGGGGTTTCAGCAGGTCAGTTTGATGTCGTGGGCGGCGAACCGCTGCCGGCAGCTCGGTCCCGCTCGCGCTGAAGCTCGTATCGCTCTTGCTCCAGCTTCAGGCGTTCGCGCTCCAGCTCCAACCGCTCCCGCTCCAGTTCCATCATGTGGCTCTGTGACGTACGGTCTTCTTCTCGCCCGCGCCAATATTGGGTGGCCACCAGCCCGAACAGCCCGGACACAGCCGTAATGACCGCCGCCAACGCCAACGCCAGCTCGCGAAGGTCGTCAGCCGTAACCAGGCCGATTTCGGGGAACTCCGGGTTCAGTTCGTCACCGCCTTCGGGATTGATGCTGGGGTCTACCGGCGTGACGACCGGCAGGACGATCTGCGTGGAGCCTCCACTGGTATCGCCGTAGAACAGGGAAAGAAAGACGGCCGCAGCCAGCAGGCTGAAGGCGACAATGATCACCAGGATCATGCCCAGCGGATCGCGATGGTTGGTGGGTTCGCCGTTGCTACTCATGGTTACTCTCTAGACGACGGTCAGCGCCGCACGGTTCCCCGGAGCGCGGGCGTCTCACGCCGCACCGGCATCCGGAAGCCGGGCAAACAGATCGATCAGGTTCCCATCGGGGTCGACGACGATGGCATAGCGCTGGCCCCAGAATGCGTCCCACGGGGCCTTGTGGCTGCCGTAGCCAGCGGCCACGACGCTGTCGTACAGCGCGTCTACGTCGGCCGGGCTTTCGCAAAGAAACGCCAGGCCGATGCGGTGGCCGATCGCTTCCGGCCATTCGTCATTGAAGCTCAAGATGATGTCGCGGGTGTCCCACGCCAGACGCATGCCGCCGGTGACAACCTCAACATGCCCTTCCGAGTCAGCCTCGGCGGGTATGTCCAGGCCCAGCAAGCGATAGAATGCCAGCGCCCGGCCCATATCCTCAACCACCATGCCTACCATATCGAGTTTCGCCATCGTACCTCCGCCGGGTTGTGGGTGACCCGACATTCACAGTGTAGCAAATCAGGCCACGGCGCACAATTGGCGCGATTTCAGGGGGTCTGGTAATATTATGTCATTCCAAGCCACAGTAGATCGAACAACAATCCTGACTCACTCACCGATATGGACGACCCATCAACCCGGACAACCTTGATTCAGTCCCTCATTGCGGGGCGCGAAACGTGGGACGAACTGCTCAGTCACATTCCGCCCGAACGATGGCTTGAAACGGTAGTCAATGATTGGACGGTCAAAGACCTGGTTGCCCACGTCACCTGGTACGAGCGCGAGATGATTCCCGTGCTGCAGGAGCATGTGGTCTCCGGCTCCGAATGGTGGACGCTAACCCACGAGGAACGCAACCGGCTTATTCGCGAAGCAAGCGAAGAGAAGTCGGTTGACGAGGTTCGCCAGGAAGCGGCCGATGTGTTTGTGGAGTTGATGGACGAGATTCTGATGCTCAGCGAAGGCGACCTGACCACCCCCGGACGCGTGCGCAACCTCCCCTACGACTGGACCCTGTGGCAGGTACTGCAAGACAACACCGTCGGCCATTACGAGGAGCATATGCCCGCTCTGCGTGAGTGGCTGGACGCCACCTGAGCCTGGCCGCCGCTGCCCCGTTTGATAGACCCACCAATTTAGTTGCCATGCCACCCCGGCCCAGTACAGGGTTGTCGCATGCTCAAAGCTACCGGTTTAGACCGGACAGCTCAGGAACAAACCTGATGAATCAGGTTAGCCTGACCCATTCAAAAGGGGACATGAGCACCCCTGAGGATCGTTTCGGTGCGATTTACCGCACGTTCTCGTTCGCTGAGTGAATTCATTCCACAGCGTATACCCATGCGATTGCGCTATGGCCGGTAAGGCAGCGGCGCCTCCTTGCGTCTGAGTGTGGTATGCTCTGCGACAGTCCTGTCTCATGAATCTGAATACCCGCGATCCTGAAGGCCTTCCCATTCGACTGACATTGCTGCTAACCAGCACCTTGACGGTGATGGCGGCTGCCACCGTATCGCCCGCCCTGCCCGCCATGCAGGCCACCTTCGCCGACGTACCGCGGGCAGACCTGTGGGTGCGTCTGGTGCTGACACTCCCGGCGCTGTTCATCGTTCTCGGTGCGCCTATCGTCGGACTGATCGTCGACCGCAGCGGACGGAAGCGGATTCTCATCGCTGCGGTTGTCTTGTATGGTCTGGCAGGCACCTCGGGGTTTTATCTTCAGTCACTTGGTCCCATTCTGGTGGGGCGCGCCTTCCTTGGGCTGTCGGTGGCCGCCATCATGACGGTCGTCACCACGCTAATCGCCGACTACTACGCCGGGACAGCGCGCGTCAAAATGCTCGGCTACCAGGCCGCATTCATGGGGCTGAGTGCCACGATCTTCCTGATTCTGGCGGGGGTGCTGGCCGACATCGACTGGCACTTCGCCTTCCTCGTTTACAGCTTCGCCTGGATCCTGCTGCCTGCGGTCATCTTTCTGCTTCCGGAACCGGAGCGCCGGCGCCCGCCCAAAGTCGACGGCCAGGCTGCGCCAACGGCCGATCCGCTCCCCATCCGCTTCATGACTTTGCTCTATGGTCTGATGTTCTTCATCCAGGTCATCTTCTACGTCGTCCCGGTGCAGCTTCCGTTCCACTTGCAGGCGATCAGCGGCAGTGGCGCAACTGAAACCGGGCTGGCTATCGCGCTCCTGTCCATCGCCTACGCAACCGGCTCGATTCTGTCGGCGCGCGTCGCAGGTCGGGTCGGTCGGTCACTGACGGTTACATTGGCCTTCTCTGTGGCCGGCGGCGGCTATCTGGTCGTCTGGTTGGCCACCAGCTTCGTAATGACACTGCCGGGCCTGGCAGCAGCGGGGCTTGGTCTTGGTCTCGTTATCCCGAATCTGACAGCGTGGCTGGCGGGCGCCGTGCCCGATACCATACGAGGTCGGGCACTGGGCGGGGTGACAACCGCCACCTTTCTAGGCCAGTTCATGTCGCCCATTCTACTCCAGCCCGCAGCCACCAATCTGGGCATCTCGGCCACATTCGCCTTGCTCGGGGTGACGCTGGCGGGGCTGGCTCTGGTGGTCTACCTTGCGCGGCCATTCGACCCTTCACCTGTCGCAGCAGGTCCCGGCTGATCCTGCCAGGGCAATTGCTCCAGGCTGCCGGTAAAAACCAAACGGCTTGCGAGCAAGCCTGATTCATTCATTGAGGGGATGTGGGCACCCTTGAGGATCATTCCCGGTGCAAGCTATCGCACTTTCTCGTTGGCTGTGTGAATTTGTTCCACAGTGAATCTTTATGCGATTGTCCTGCTGACACCGCCCAGGTCCCCGCTCTCGGCCACCACCACCTTGTGTTATACTCATCTTCATCTGTTTAGGTAAGACCAGCATGGTCCGATGCGGCCGGCCTTTCAGGCAAGTACGCCCTCTGGCATGCCAAAAACCGGCCCGCCACAAGGAGTTACACGATGGATGAGACAGCCGATTTTCAACTACTCGTTGGTACGTTCGACAAAGAGAGTTCCGCTGCGGAGGCCGTGACGCGATTGCTCGCCGCCTTCGACGGCCGCCGGAAAGAGCTGCCTGCAGTTGCCTCGGTTGTCAAAGACGCCGATGGTGAGCTGGCCATCCGTGAAACGGACGACATTGGCCGCAAGAAGGGCGCCATCGCCGGTGGCGTTGCCGGAGGTTTGCTGGGCCTGTTGGGTGGCAAGAGGAAGGCGGTCGTGGGCGCCGGCCTGGGGGCGCTGCTGGGCGGCATGGCGGCGGAGAAGATGGACACGGGCATACCGGACCCACAGCTGGAAGCGATCGGCCAGTCGCTGAAGGTGGCGACCTCAGCCGTGGTTGCGGTTGTGGCCACATCGGCGCTGGGCGACGCGAAGGCAACCGTGGCCGGCATGGGCGGCAGCACCGTGGTCGACCCGTTCCGCCGCGACACCGATTTCGTTCGCCAGCTCCAAAGCGGCGACTATGAAAGCGCGTTGGCCAGCCTGGCGGTTCACACGGAGAGCCTGGTGGCCAATGCGGGCGATGTCGCGGGCAGCACGGCCGGGGATCTGACCGGCAAAGCCAGCGACTTGCTGAACCGAAACACCGGGTAGACAGGCGCAGACGCAAGCGGAAAAGGCTTTTCACTTGTAAGGTTGTCAGATGCAGCCGCGACATCCTTGTCGCGTTCTCTGCCGACCCCCGGAGACCAGAACATTATCCGGTCACACCGTTCGCTCGAACAGGGAAAAACGGCTGACAGCTGGCCGTTTGCCTATTGGATTGAGCATCATTGTGCTACCATTCTCATCGGCAAAGGTAGCCAAAACATGTCGTGGCCGGGGACGAACAGCCTCTCAGCACGACAATAGACGCAGGTAGCGCAAGATATGACATCGGACGACTCATCCTCACGCCTTGGACCAGCAATTATCATCGGAGCAGCCATTATGGTGCTCATCTGGGGTGTCCAGAACCTGGCGGGCATTATCAACCCGATCCTCCTGGCACTGGTCATCACCATCGCCATGCTGCCGGTGCCGCGCTGGTTGATCAAACGCGGGCTGCCGTCCTGGCTGGCGCTCCTGCTGACAATCCTCCTGGTCGTGGGCGCCATCCTCGTCCTGGCGTGGTTGGTGCTGGTTTCGATTGGCTCGCTGAACCTCGACATTACAGCGCTCAATCCATTTGCGGAAACCGCTGAGGCAGAGCCACAGAGCGCCCAGGCGATTGCATCCGAGTTTGCCAATGAGTTGATCCGCCGGTTCAACATCACTCAATTCGCAAACCTGTTCGGGGGTATCATCGTCAGTGCCGGTGGCGCGGTGGCCACGATGGGGCTGACCTTCTTTGTGTTCTTCTTCATGCTTTACACGGCGCTTTCGATCCCCAACATTTCGAAGTTGGGCCTCAACACCGATTCACCAATCGTCAACGACCTGCTGAGCCTGACCGACGATGTGCGCCGGTATGTCGTGGTTATGACCGGCCTGAACTTCCTCGTCGGCCTGGCCAACACCATCCTGCTCTACTTCCTGGGCATTCCGTTTGCCATCCTGTGGGGCTTGCTGGCGTGGTTTCTGGGCTATATTCCTGCCGTCGGCTTCTGGCTGGCCCTCATTCCGCCCGTCATTATCGCCTACTCTGAGTTTGGATTGGCAACGGCAGGGATCGTTTTCCTGGGCTATGTGCTGATCAACGGCACAGTGGCCAACCTCGTTCAACCCCGCGTCATGGGAACAAGTCTGCGCATCTCACCGCTGATTGTGTTCATCTCGGTCTTTGTCTGGGCTTCGCTGCTGGGCACAATCGGCGCCATTCTGGCCATCCCGCTCACCATGCTCATCATCTCCATTCTGGGCAGCTTTGAGCAGACTGAATGGATTGCCAGCCTGATGCGTTATGTTCCTGGCGCGGAAGAGAAGCCGGACGAGGAAGCGGTCAGCAAGCTGCGCTCCACGTGGGACGATATTCGCAATTCATTTACGGGCTAGCGCCCGCGGCCTACTTGCGGGCCTTCAACAGGCCAACTGCCAGCGCCGCCACACCAGCCGCCAGCCCTGCCCCAACGGCCGCTTTCCGTGTCACCTGCCTGGCGCGCGGGTCACTGGTCAGGTAGTCGACGACCGGTTCGATACGCTGCTGGGGCGTCACGCCATAGGCGCCGCCCAGGATCGCTTTGGTCAACCGGTACTGGCCCGGATAGCGCACCCAGGTCGACGGATCAAACTCCGCCGGCGGCCGGCCAACAGCGTAGGATTTGTTGTGGGTGAACTGCGTCACCTCCTCCTCGCCGTGCGTCCGCGCATTGCCCGAAAGCTTCGTCCCGCCGAAAGGCAGCATGGCCACCGTATAGTGGGACATCGTATCGTTGATATTGACCACACCGACCTCCAGCTGCTCCGCCACCTGCCGGGCGTGCTTGAGGTCGTTGCTCCAGACGACGGCGCTCAGCCCCATGTTGCTGTCGTTGGCCAGCTCAATCGCTTCGGTGTCATTGGCCACGCGCATGATGGGCATGGTCGGTCCAAACGTCTCGTCCTGCATAATCTGCATGCTGTGATCGACGTTGACCAGGACAGTCGGCTCAATGAACATATCGGTCTGGTGGCCACCCGTTAGCACAAGGGCGCCCTTCTGGACGGCGTCGTGGAGATGGGTGTTGACGATGTCGCACTGCCGCTCGAACGTCAGCGGTCCCATATGGTACGGGTTGTCCACATCCGGGTCGGTAGCCGACCGTGAACTTGGCCGTTTCGTCCAGCACCGCCTCCACAAATTCATTGTAGATGTTCTGATGGACGTAGACGCGCTCGACGGAAATGCACGCCTGTCCCGTCGTGTAGAATGCGCCCCACACGCCCCATTTGGCGGCCGCCTTGATATCGGCGTCCTCCAGCACGATCATGGCGTCCTTACCACCCAACTCATAGAGGAACGGCGTCATATCTTCGGCCGCCATCTTGGCCACGATTTCGCCCGTCTTCGTGGAGCCAGTCAGGAAGAGGATGTCGGGCCGGGAACGCACCAGCGCTGCACCTGTGCGGGCGTCACCATGGACAAAGCGCACAAATGGAGCCAGCTCCGGCACGCGCTGGAATAAACGCTCCAGCAAGACGCCTGTCGCCGCTGCCACTTCAGACGGCTTGACCAGCACCGTGTTGCCTGCCAGCAGCGCCGCGACAATGGGTGGCAGCATCAGGTCGATGGGATAGTTCCAGGGACCGATGATGCCCACCACGCCGAACGGCACGCGCTCCGTATAGAAGTTTCGGAAGAAGTACAGGCCGCGCGGCACGCTGCGCCGCCCCAGCCAGCGCTCAGCGTGGCGGGCGTACTGGTGGATCTTTTCCACCGTCATCAGCACTTCATGCATCGCGTCGAGGCGGCTTTTGCCATGATCCTGATTGACGACCGCCGAAATCTCGTCGGCCGCATCAATGACGACTCGCTGGAACTGCTTGACGATGCGCACGCGCTCCTTGACCGGCTTGCTGGCCCAGGTTGGCGAGACCATCGCCATGTCCCGGCGCGCCTTCTCTACCTCGGCTTCTGTGGTGACGCGAACTTCGCCAAACTTCTGTCCAGTGCCGGGATTGATGAAATCGATGCAGTCCGATGTGGGATTCATAAGGATTATTCCTCAGCGCTACTTCTTCTTCCAGAAGGTAAACAGGGCCAACAACAGCGGGATGACAGCCAGCAGGAGCATCAACGGCGTGACGGCCCGGGAGCGGCCGTTGTTGCCGTTGGCAGGTGCGGACAGGACGGCCGTCCACGTAGACGGTGCCCGGATTGGGCAGCGGCTCCACAGCAGGCGCCCTGCCCCTTGGACGGCACCATGTCCATGGCTCGTTCGGTCATGGCGGCGATGGTCAGGCTCGGATTCACGCCCAGGTTGGCCGGGCACAACGGAGCCATCGGCAATGTACAGACCTGGGTAGTTGAATACCTGCTGGGTCGTATCGACAACACCTGTCTGCTCATCGGCCCCCATCGGACAGCCGCCGAGAATATGGGCGGTGTTGGGGATGTTGAGGACATCGTTGATGCCCATCCAGGGCACGCCATCGACCTTCTCGGCGAACTTGTTGGCCACGTTCTCGCCTTCGACCACACACGCCGGAATCGGCTCGGTCGGGTCGCGTTGGGTGACCAACCCCTTGCGGAATGCGGTCCACACGGACCGGCTGCGACGGAGGCTCATCTTGTTCTCTACGGTCTGCATGATGAGCAGCACCGTGTCTCGCTCAGCCCAACCGGGCTTGAAGCGGGTATGGTAGAAGTCCGACGGCCGTTTGAGCAGCAGCTTGATCGACTCCAGGATCGTCGCCTTGGGGTCGTCGCGATAGGCGGCGAGCGGCCAGATCAGGCTGCGCATGAAGGACGAACCGGGCGGGTAGCGACAAGGCTCCACACTCGTCTGGTCATCCACCCAGAAGTGGGAGCTGATGGCCACACCTTGCGAAAAGTCTTCGTCGTCGCCCCGAGCCGTCACGCCCATGAGCGCCTCACTGTTGCTGCGCACTTTTTCGCCCAGCATGGGGGACAGGCGCGGCAGCGTCTTCTCCTCGTCGCGGCAGCGCAGGAGCAAGTCAACCGTGCCCAGCACGCCGGCAGCCACGATGACGTTGCGAGCACGCACGGTGTCGCGGCGGCGCTTGATCACGTCGGTGATCTTCTCGAAAACGACCTCATAGCGGGCCGCGCCGGGAGAGCCACCGTACAGCGGCTGGATGCGTATGGCGTTTGACTCCGCGCGCACTTCCGCCCCGTACTTCTCGGCCAGATATAGATAGTTCTTGTCCAACGTGTTCTTGGCGTTGTGGCGACAGCCAACCATACAGCCGCCGCAGTGGATGCAGCCAGTGCGGGTCGGGCCTTCGCCGTCGAAGAACGGGTCGTTGACGGTGACGCCGGGCTGGCCAAAGTAGATGCCCACCGGCGTCGGCTCGAACGTGTGACCCTGACCGTTCTCTTCGGCAATCTCTTTCAGCCGCAAATCAGCCGGCCAGAGGCGGGGGTTGGTGTCGGTGCCCAGCATGCGGTTGGCCTCATGGTAGAAGGGCATCAGCTCTTCCTCCCAGTCAGCCAGGTGGGACCAGTCGTCGGACTCAAAGAACGCCTTGGGCGGGATGCGATGGGTGCTGGCGTAGACCAGACTGCCGCCGCCCACTCCGCTGCCGTTGAGCAGCCAGATGTCCTTGAAGAAGTTCAGCCCCTGAATGCCGTAGCAGCGCAAGGAAGGCAGCCAAAGGTACTTGAAGACGTTCCAGTTGGTCTTGGGAAAGTCGGCGCTGGCAAACCGCTTGCCCCGTTCCAGCACAAGCACACGGTACCCTTTCTGGGTCAGCCGCCAGGCGGAAACACTGCCGCCAAAGCCAGACCCGATAATCACATAATCATAAACGCCGTCGTCAGCACCGTTTGCGGACAGGGAGGTCGTGGGAAAGCCATCCATACGGTTTTGTTTCTCCTGCAGAAGGCGGGTGAAGCTGCTCGACCCGTCTATGTATAGCGCACTGCGTCATGGACAGTATAACACAGAAATCGAAAATCATAACACAGTGCGTCAACCCGTAAGTAGGGTCACCTTGCAGGTTGGTCGGCGGCTCAATCCGCGCTAGAATCGGATTTCGACCGACCAGTAAACACGAGACAGCCAGGAGGAATGGACATGACCGAAGACGAACAGAAGACGGGGTGGACGACACTCAGCGGGAGCGTGATTTATCGACAACGCATTGGCTTGCGGCCGGGCGGGCTGCTGACGGTCAGCTTGCAGGATGTGTCGCGAGCCGACGCTCCGGCGGACACGGTCGCCTCGGCCACGTCGGTGACCGGCGGCTCCGGTGTGCCCATTCCCTACACGCTTACCTACGATGCATCGCTCATTCAGGCGAATCACACTTACGCAGTGCGGGCGACGATTCACTATGGCGAGCGGTTGGCCTGGACCAGTACGACGATCACGCCGGTCCTGACCCGGGACAATCCACAGGATGATGTGATGATCGTAGTCGAACAGGTGGGCTAGCCAGGCCGCAGCGCACTGACCAAACACTCCAGCATGAAAACAAGCAAAAAGCCGGGCTGCTCCTCGTCGACGAAGGAGCAGCCCGGCTTTTTTAGTTTACGTTAGAACGCCGCGGCTACTGCATGCCGAAGGCAGCTTTCGTGCTGGGCAGCAGACCGATGATGAGGCCGAGGCCACCAAGCAGAAGCGCAGGCAGAACGGACTGGAATGTACCGCTGCCGATCCAGCCCAGGAAGGCCATGATCAGCGTCAGGACGGCCATAACAACCACGAACAACCAACCCTGCGGATTCAGGTTGTACAGCTGCATGGCGACCCAGAACCAGATGAGGCCGACGACGCCAGACAGAATGGCGCCGAGCCAGGATGCGCTGGGCAGTGCAAACGTGAGGTCGCCAAGCGTTGCAATTGGCAGCCAACCCATGTAGCGGGCGGCGTCCAGCAGGGCATTGATGCCGGCGAACACCGCAATGGCAACCAGGATCCAGACCCAGAAAGTGCGCTCGCGCGCTGGTTTAGTAGTAGACATGTTTAACTCCTTAACTCAGAATAATAATGAGATCGATTCAGGCTATCGGTTCGAGGCGGGGACTAAAGGCAGGATGCGATCGACTGAACTCACACGTTCACGCAGTTGCTCTGAACCACCCTCCAGCGAACTCTGATCGCCGCTAAGATACAAGATGAGGTTAACATGAGTGAGTATCCGGTGTCAAGGACCAGTTAAGAGAGCAGACGCGACGCAAGCCTCATGCGTCGTCGGGTATCTAGCCAACCCGAGGCCCGACCCGTCACCCGACTTTTTCGCCGCCAGTGTTCCGGCAAACCGCGCTATCCGCCGGCTGTTTCGGCAGGTAAGTTGACCTTCCCGCGGTCATAGTCAATGCCCCTGCTGAACACGTCCCGTCCGAATTGTGGTGGACAAGATTGCCGCATTCGGCTAATATCATGGGTGGACCCCAGCAGATTTATAGACAGATACTGAGCGAAACCCATACAGGGGCGGCGTGCCAATGTGCGTGTGCAGATTGGCACGAGATGGGGGCGCAAAACTAACATATTGGAGACAAGAAATGGCAGACGAAGCAACAAACGAAGTATATCGGATGATAGCAATTCAGTTCGCGGGCGAGGATCGGGCCGATCAGGTTAAGGATCTCGTCAAGAAGTACCAGGGTGAAGGCGGCTACAAGGTCAAGGCCTGGGCTGTCGTCGAGATTGATGGCAAGGGCAAGGCCCATGTCAAGCAGACCGGCCATGGTTACAAGGGCGCAGCCGCCGGCGCCGCCGTTGGTGGTGGTTCAGCGCTGCTGCTCACCCTGTTGGGTGGACCGGTCGGCTTCCTGCTGTGGTTGATTGGTGGCGCGCTGGTCGGCGGCGTTGCCGGCCATTACCTGGGCCGTTCGTTCGACCAGACCGAGCTGAAGGCGATGGCCGCTTCGCTGGAGCCGAATACGTCTGCGCTGGTTGTCATTGCTGAGGACAAACTGGCTGAGACGATTGCCGACGCCGCCGGTGCGGATGGCATGAAGGTCACCAGCGTTACCGTCGGCAGCCAGCTGTCCGGCGAGATGGCCACTGTGGATGCGGTTGCCATCGGTGACAGCATCGATCAGACTGCTGAGTAGTTCAGTCGCTTAGCTTCACGACGATTCGTTCGTCGTAAAAGGCCGGTCCGCAGCTCGAGAGCCGCGGACCGGCCTTTCGCTTAATGCCTGAATGCGGAGGCGAGACAGGCAGAGGCGCGCACTAGTCGAAGAGCGCCCGAATCTCGGGGCGGAGCAGATAGACCAAGATGGCCACCGGAATCAGCAAACCGAGTACGCCGCAGCACAGCGCAAAGAAGCCACCGCTAAACAAGCCAATCACGCCCTGTACCACCGTCAGGCCGACGGCGACCAGCGACAGCGTCCACGCCCACGAACTCATGCGCAGCAAACCGATACCCACTGCCAGTTGGACCGCACCAACGGCGAGACCAATCAGCCCACTCCAGAAGCTGCTGCTACCAACGGCCGCCGATCCTGTGGCGTTGAAGATCGCGCCAGTCAGCCAGGCGAACCCGCCAAAGCCAAACTGGATGAGACCCCAGATAAACGACAGGACGCCTAACAGCAGGAACCCCAACGCAATGAGCGTTATACCGGTCGGACGAACTTTCATCATAACTCCTTGGTGTGGCCTCCCGGGCAGCCTCGGCCAGATGCCGGTCCACGACAGGTCGGCCTATACTATAATTGGACCGCAGTGTAATCGGTTCAGGCAGGAGAAACACAACCCGATTCGACCCTTGCCGCCTGCGGCGTGTCTGGGGCGATCATGCCCCGACTCAATCCGGTCGAAGCGTGGCGCGCAGACTATGCGTCATTGATAATCGACAAAGGAGCTATCCGAAACCATGAAACAGCAGATCAGAGATCTTGACCGTATTGCCGGCCTTGTGTTAACCCTTGCCGCATGCAATCTGACGCGGAGCAGCAACAGCAGGCCGCCGCCACTGTCTCTTCTCTCGGCCCGGTGCGCATTGCCGAGTTGGCAGCGACGCTTGAAGCCGCCTCACCCGAGCAGATTGCCGCGCTTGAGGCCCTTGCGGTCAGACGCAGGCATGCCGGAACTGAACGACGCCCAGATCGCGGCCATCCAGGGCACCGTTGTTGCCTCCCAGGCGACCGCGACGGCCGTTGGCGTGGCCGCCAGCACCGGCGAGCGCGTCAATGCAACCGAAGTACCGGCGCAAGCCCCGCAAATCGACTACTTCTTCGCGGCCGTGCCGTCCGCATCGGGCATCGAAGCGGGCATCGTCTATGTCCTCAACTACACCACCCAAAACGCCAATCGCGTCGAGATCTTCGGCAATGTGATGGAGAATCCGGCCGAAGGCAGCTTCCCCATCTATGGCGAGCCGGCCTCCAATCAGTGGGCGCTCTGGGCGGCCAACGACACCGCCTGGGTTGAGCAGTCGCTGACGGTCCAGCCCGACTCGGACACCGGCTCCGTCCTGCAAAGCGTCAGCGTCAGACAGCAATTCCATCACCATGACGCTGCGCGACCCACAGCTTCAGGATGGGGATGTGGTCAATATCGACCTCAACGGCACGCGAGTGCTGGATCGCTATCCCATGACCGGACGGCATGTTTCCTTCCCGCTTGCGTTGGTCAGCGGGGTCAATCAGGTCGTCGTGACGGCCCAGAACCAGGGCTTGTCCGGTCCGATGGTCGGCGAAATCTCGCTGAGCAATGTGACGTCCGGTCCGGCTGTGCAACTGACCAGCGGCATGGGCTCCGGACAGAGCGAATCGTTCACAATCACGGCGCCGTAGCGCGGACCGGGAGGCTGGCCGGTCCGCGAGGGCGTTGGCTGACCAGCCTCCAGTCTTGGGGCGCTTTCCGGCGCCATCGAGTTTCACGCATCTTTCGCAGCATCATCGTTTCAGTTGACATATACTGAAGATTGCCATGTTTAAACGAGCGACTTCCCTGCTATTCTTGGGGCTTGTTCTGGGAGGTTTGTTGCTCAGCACGCTGTTGGCAGCAACCTATATCCGCCCAAGCCTCGCCCAGGGCACCCTTCCTTCTGTGACCATTGCGGATGAGATTCCAGCCGCCCCCGGCGCACAGGTAGCGGTGCCCGTTGTTTTCGACACCGGAAACAAAGAGATCCACACGTTCTTCTTCACGATCGTCTATGACTCTGGCCTGCTGTCGCTGGATGATACCGACAGCAATATGGACGGCATTCCCAACAGCCTGGCGTTTTCGCTGCCGGCCGGCTTTGAGGCCACCATCGATCTCACCGAAAACGAGTTCAGCGGCATACTGATGGTGACGATCATCAATGACAATTCGCCGCTTCCGGGTGTGCCCAGTGGACCGATTCTGACGATGACGTTTGACACGGCCGACCCGCCGAATGATGCCATTGGGCAGATCGACTTTGCGCTGGACCCGCCGCCGCTGCTGGCCGACAAGCAGGGCAACACCGTCTCCGCGCTGTTCCTCGGTGGTTCGGTGCTCATCACCGACAAACCCACGCCGACACCTACGTCGACCAATACGTTGACCCCCCTGCCCACTTCGACGAGCACGGTGACGCCGACTGGCACCGCAACGCTGCCGCCGACCATGACAGCAACGGCAACGGCAACCATCACGCCAACGGCAACGATTACGCCGACAGCAACCATCACGCCGACGGCGACCATTACACCGACCGCGACGTTGACGCCGACAGCGACGTTGACGCCAACCATCACGCTGACGCCATCGGCCACACCCGACGTGCCGGCCACCCTGCCGCCCGCGTTCTTGCCGGCCATCGTCTTCGGCGCATCGCCGACGCCTTCGCCGACTGCGACCGCCACAGCCACGCTGCCGGCGACTGTCACGGCCACGGCGTCACCGACCGCTGTCCCACCAACAGCCACCGCAACCACGCCGCCCACAGCGACAGCGTCACCGACCAACACGCCGCAGCCGCCCACAGTCACGCCCACGCCCGGGCCGTTCTGCGGCAACCTGATTCTCAACGGCGGCATGGAAAATAACAGCGGCTGGCAGATCAACGTCAACGCCTTCCCGGCCAGTTATGTCAACACGATTGCCCATACCGGCGCGCGCTCCATGCGCATCGGTATTGTCAACCTCTGGGATAATCGACTCAGCTACTCGTCTATCCAGCAGACGGTAACCATTCCGGTCACCGCGGCAAACGCCACACTCAGATACTGGCTCTATCCCACCACCACGGGCACCCGCGCCGGCAAGATGACGCCGCCGCCGTATGTGCCGACGTCCGAGCGGGATGAGGTGCAGCTGTCCAACGATGTACAGATGATGCTGGTGTTCGACCAGCAGGGCCAACAGCACACGTTGATGTTCCAGCGGGAGGCGTTCGGCCGGTGGGTCTACTATGAGATGAACCTCAACGCCTTCATCGGTCAGACGGTCATCCTCTACTGGGGCGTCTTCAACAACGGTACGGGCGGCTTCACCGGCATGTACCTGGATGATGCGACACTGACCTACTGCACCGACTAGAGCAAGCAGACTCACAGTTCAATCAAAGGGCGAGACGCTGGCGTGTCTCGCCCTTTTTCGTGCCATCTTCAACACGCCAACCGGTTGCGATTTCCGGGGCGATGCGCTACCATATGAGTGTTGTATTACTGCAACAGATTGCAGCATTACAACATTTGATGGGTGACCATCAGCGCAGTCCGGGTATGTCACCCGTCCAGGCCAACCGCTATGAGTGATTCAGCGCTAGTTCCGGTCCAGCAGAAGCAAGTTATCTTCAACGACGATGAGATAACGGCCGTTCTCGTGCGCGTGGACGATGCCGATGAGATCTACGTCTCCATCCGGCAGCTGTGTGAGCGGCTTGGCGTTTCGTATCAGGGCCAGATGCGCCGCATCAACGACGATCCTGTCCTGTCGGGAAAAGTGCAAGGGGTCAACATTACGTTTACCCCTTCGGCCGGGCGCGGCGGTGGCGCACAGACCACCAACTGCCTGCCGGTCGACTACCTGAACGGCTGGCTGTTCGGCATCAACGCCAATCGGGTCCGCCCGGAAGTGCGCGACCGGCTCATCCTCTACCAGGAGAAGGTGTACAAGGTGCTGGCGGCCGCCTACCGCGAGGGCCAGCTTTCAACCGATGTCGACTTTGAAGCGCTGCTGGCCCAGGACTCGCCAGAGGCACAGGCGTACAGGATGGCCCAGGCGGTCATGAATCTGGCCCGCAACCAACTGATGCTGCGCGGCCAGGTGGAGGACCACGAGCAGCGGCTGGAAGCACTGGAGGCGCAGCTGGGTGATACCGCCCGAAACGTAACCCCCGACCAGGCCAGCCAGATCAGCCAGGCCGTCAAGACGGTGGCGCTGGCGCTGGGCAAGAAGTCGGGGCGCAACGAGTTTGGGGCGGTATACGGCGAGCTGTATCGCAAGTTCGGCATTACCAGCTACAAGGCGCTGCCCGCCATGCGGTTTGAGGAAGCGCTGAACTATCTGACTGACTGGCACGAACACGTGATCGGAGACTTACCGTTCTAGAACGAAGCTAAGGAGGCAGGCAGCGAAGCAGAGGGGTCGCACTGAGAAGCCCGATGGTGCAGACAGCCGCGCAGAGTGGGACATGGTGACGAACCGTACCGGATGTAGCACCACGATGTATTGGAAGGTCCCATCTCCGGCCCGGCCACAAGCTATCTTTTCTCAGTGTTACCCCTCTGGTCCGCTGCGCAGGCGGTCCGGAGACGACGGCGATTCGCCGTAGGGTCCATTCTGCGGATAATACAAGCAGTCCATGACGCGTATCATAGCCATTGCGATGCAGAAAGGGGGCGTGGGTAAGACCACGACCACCGTCAACCTGGCGGCCGCTCTGACCGAAGAGGGACGGCGGGTTTTGGCTGTCGATCTGGATCCGCAGGGCAACCTGACCCAGCACGCCGGCTTCGACCCCGACCACATCTCCCCTACCATCTACGACGCGCTGAAAGCTGAGGTAGACGGCGAGACCGGCGATGTGGCTCCGGCCATCTACCAGAGCATCGAAGGGTTCGACCTGCTGCCCGCCCAGCCTGAGCTGAGCCTTGTGGAAGTGGGCCTCATCAACACCCTCAGCCGGGAGCGCGTGCTCGACAGCCTGCTGGTCGATGTGGCCGCCGATTACGATTACATCCTGATCGACTGCAACCCGTCGCTTGGCTTGTTGGTCATCAACGCCCTGACGGCCGCTGACAGCGTCATCATTCCGGTGCAAACCGAGTATCTGGCAGCGCGTGGCGCGTTCATGATTCTGTCCAGCATCGAGACCGTGCGGCGCAAACGATTGAACGCCAATCTGGCCATCGAGGGAATCCTGCTGACGATGGCCGACACGCGAGCGACGATCACCCAGGATGTGCAGAACGCCGTGCGCCAGCAGTACGGCGATGACATCCACATCTTCGACGCTGTAGTCCGTCGCTCCGTGCGCTTTGCGGAAAGCGCCGCCGCCGGGCAAAGCATCCTGGCCTATGACACCCGCAGCCCCGGCGCCGAGGCGTACCGTTCCGTGGCCCAGGAAGTACTTCAGAACGAATGAACGGCCGCTCCGGGACGACATTAGCGAGCAGGCACGGTGATCACCTGCCAGACTACGGGACTGCACCATGAGCCGCAAGAAACCAAAGGTAAATCTTTCCCAGCAGATCCAGCCCCGTTCGGGCGATTTGGAGCAGCTGTTTGCCAGCGACGAAGACAGCGAGCAGGCAGCCGGGCTGCAGCTGCTGGCCATTCGCCTGGACGTCATCGAACCCGACCCGTCCCAGCCACGCAGCACCTTCTCCGACAGCGGTCTGACCGAGCTGGCCGAAAGCATCCGCCAGGACGGTGTCATCCAGCCGATCGAAGTGACCCAGATCGGCCGCGACCGGTACCTGATTGTCCACGGCGAACGGCGCTGGCGGGCGGCACGGCAGGCAGGCCTGACCACCATTCCCGCCGTCGTGCGCCGCCGCGACTATGATGAAGTAACCCGCTTCGTGCGCCAGGTCGTGGAGAACATTCAGCGCGAGGACCTCAACGACGTCGACCGGGCGGCCGCTCTCTTGCGGCTGCGCGAGCTGCTTCAGGAAGAGTTGGACGCGGGCGGCCCTGTCTCCAGCGGCGAACCCTGGGCGGGCAAAGTGACGTGGGCCAAGGTCGGGGCGCGCCTCGGCTACTCCCGCCAGCGCATCCACCAGCTCATTAAGCTGCTCGACCTTCCGGACGAGATCAAGGAAGCGGTGCGCAGCGGCGACCTGAGCGAGCGAGACACACGCGTCTACCAGCAGTTGACGCAAGCCCAGCAGCGCGCCCTCCATCGGGCGCGGATGGCCGGCGACCTGGACCGCAGCGAAGTCCGCGATGTCTCGCGTCTGCTGCGTGAAGCGCCGGCGTTGACGGTCAGCCAGGCGATCCGCCTCATGCGCCGCGAGACCATCTCTGAGGAAGGGGGGGACGACGACAATGCCCTCCCCCCTCGCCGCCCCTACGAGCCGGGGGACGACCTCCCGGAGCATGATGATCTGGCCCGACAGGGCGTCGTGCCGGCACGCGCCGGGCGGCCGTCCAGCATTGAGCGGCTCGACTGGGTGCGTGGCCATCTTGCCCGCATCGACCGCCGCGGGCTGACCCCGGCCGAACGCAAGGAGATGGTCCGCCTGCTCTACCTGATCGAGCAGGACGTCCAATCTTTGCTTCTGACCCTCGAATCCACCAGCGACGATTTCTAGGCGCGGCACAGCGGTCGTCGCCTCAAGGCGCACCCGACCGCAGCCATGCGGCATGGGGGCGAGCAGCCCCCTTGTTGCGCCCAGTCCCTGCTCATCCAATTTACTACGCGAAACAACTGCTTAACAACCCACGCTTGTCGGGCCTGTTTGACGACTTGGCAAATCGTCTCCCCCTCGCGATTTAGCAAATTACCCTGCTCTCAATTCGGCGAAAGATGACTGCCAGACCACCAGCTCGCGCTAACTTCCCCTGAAACCAGAAAGGCCGGGCGACTGGTCAATCGTCCGGCCCTCGCCTGTCGCTATCCCCGGTGCAGCTTACGGAGCGCGCACAATCGGCACGAACGCCTGATTGCCCGCCACATCACCGACCTCATAAGCACCGGTGTCACACTCATTGGCCGACGGCTGTCCGTCCCCATCCTGATTCCGTTCGGCGCCGCGCTGGTCGATATTATCGGTCGGCTCAGGCACACAGGAGGCGCTGGGCGCGAAGTCGACCGCCGGGCTGTTGTCCGGCAGCAGCAGCGTCTGCGTCGGGCCGCCATTGTTCGCCAGCGTACCCGCGAGGATGTTGGCCCGGGTCGTAGTCGGCACGAGATCGTCGTCGCCTGCGCCCATACCCGCCAATCCCGGATTGCCATTGAAGCCGAACACGTTGAACGCGTTGGTGGTCACCAGCCCGCCCTGATTCTGCGCTTCACGTCCGGTAGCAGCGCTGTTGCCCACGAACAGGGAGCGCACCAGTTCCGTATCGCCGCTGGCTCCGTTGCGCAGCCCGCCTCCGTTGCTGGCGGAGTTGCCGCTGACCGTAGCGTTCGTCACCGTGACATTGTTCAGGGCATCGATGCCTCCGCCTCTGGCAGCCTCGTTATTGGCGATGGTGCTGTTGGCGATATTAAGAAAGCCCGACGCTCCGGTGCCTGCACCGCCGCCATTGGTCGCCGTATTGCCCGCCACCAGACTGCGCGTGAGATTGAAGACAGCGCTCGCGCCCGACGCGAACACGCCGCCGCCGTCGCCCGACTGCCATATTGTTGGTGATCGAGCTGGTCTCGGCAAAGACGGTGCCATCGACTGTCGCTACCCCACCGCCGTTGGCCGACGCCTTATTGGCAGTGACAGTGGACTGCTCCAGAGTCAGCGACCCGCCAGCCATGGCCCCACCGCCCGAGACGGCCGAATTGCCACTGATGACGGTGCCGGATACCTCAGCCTCGGCGCCCAAAGCAACGGACACGCCGCCGCCGTTGCCAGATGCCTCGTTCGCCGACAGCTGGCTGTTGTCAACTGAAACGTTACCGCCGGCCAGGACTCGTACCCCACCACCGGCACCCTTGGCCACGTTCTCGGACAGCATGCCACCGCTGATGGTGGCGATACCGGCCGAGGCGACACCGCCGCCGTTGGCCGCCTCGTTATCCGAGACCTTGCTGGCGTTGATTCTGGCTGTTCCATTTTCACCAACGTACACGCCACCACCATCGGCATCGGCCTGGTTTTGGGAGACGGTCAGGCCAGACAGAGAGAGGTTGCTCGCCTGACCGGAGACAGCCGCTCCGCCGCCTTCGGCGCCGGCCGAGTTGTTGCTAATTTCGCCGCCGCTGACGCTGACCAAAGCGCTTTCGACGTTCAGTCCGCCCCCATCGCTGCCGGCTCTGTTGCCGGTGATGGCCGTGCCGGTTATGACCAGGGTGCCGGACGTGTCCTCAGCATGGATTGCGCCGCCGTCGCTGCTGGCGTCATTGTTCGATATCGTCCCGTCTTCCACGCGAATCGAACCCTCGGCCGTGCTGGCCAACGCGCCGCCATTGACGGCCGAATTGCCGGTCATGGTCACCCGGCGCAGAACGACCTCACTGGGGAAGTCGGGGCTGGGATCCGGGTTCGGATTCTCGGCCTCTGCCTCGACGATGACACCGCCACCGTCCCCTTGTTTGGCGGAGTTGCCGCTAATGGTCGTATCGATCACAGTGACCAGCGACTGCTGGGCGTACATACCGCCCCCAGCCTTTTCGGCTGTGTTATCAGTCAGCGGCGTGTTGGTGATAGTCGCCGTGGAGGTGTAGAAACCTACACCGCCTGTGTTGCCGTCGGTCGCCACGTTACCGGTCACTTCAGAACCGGAGATCGTGGCCGTGGACCCGAGAATCGACAACCCGCCGGCCGAGTAGGCCGAGTTTTCGCTGATTTCGCTGCCCGTAATCGTCACGTCGGAATCGGTGATGTACCCCGCGCCGCCATACCCTTCGCCGGCCTTGTTGCCGCTGATGGTTGTATTATCGATGACCAGTTTGCTGGAGACGACGCTGAGCGCCCCACCGTCGTACGAGGCCTCGTTATTGACAATCGTGCTGTTACGGATATCAAGCGAGTCCTGGAGGACCAGGGATTCGCTCAGGTAACCGAACTGGTGAATGGCGCCACCCGAGCCTGAGGCCGCCGTATTGCCGGAAATTGTGGTGCCCTCGATCGTGGCCGAGGCGTAGTTGAGATAGATCGCCGCGCCATAGTAGGCCGAGTTGTCGGTGATCGTGCTGTCAGTCACGGTGACTGTGCTGTAGTACGTCGCGCCAATGGCCCCGCCATTCTCCGCCTCGTTACCGGTCAGCGTACTGTTGTTGACCGCCAGGGTGGCGTTGTAAACGTAGACCGCTCCGCCGTAGCCGTACGGCTCCTTGCCACCGGAGAGCGTGGCGTTGTTGATCGTCAGGTTGCCCGAATTGACCACAGCCATCAGCCGGAACTCCTTGGCCCCCGCCCGCTTGATGGTCGAGCCGTTGCCCTGAATCGTGATAGTGCTGGTGACCGGCGGCAGGCCAGTGTAGCCATAGTAGTAATCCGTGTAGTTGGGCACTTCGAACATCGACCCGTTGGGCAGCACGATGGTGTCTGCGCCGCCGGGATTGCCCGCTGCACAGTCGGTGTGGGTCTGTCCAGTGGTATTGTTGTTGGCGTTGTCGATCGCCTCGCGCAGTGAGCACGCGCCGTCGTCGGCCACGATGACTTCGCCGGCAGCGACATTGATCGTCAGGGCGTGGGCCGGGGCGCCGCTCATGGCCAGCAGCAGGGCCGCGCCCGTTACAGTGACGGCCGCCTTCTTCAGCAGCCAGCGCCGCTGCCTGGCCGACATCTGCTTCAGCTTGCGATAGTAAACCGCAAACCGGGCTGCCAGCTCCGGACTGCGGGTCATTAGATTAGCTACCGTCAAATAGGGCGCTCGCGGCTCTGTCTCGTCCCCGTCACGCGCCATTTCCGGGGCTCCCAGGTTGCTCCTGTCCATTCCATCCTCCGTTCATGTGACAGCCCGACCCGATGAGGATACCGGGCTGCGTGGTGGACAGCGCGCTCCTTGCGCCGTCCTGGTTGGGTAGTGGTGTCGTATCGTTGAGGGAGATAATGGCAGCCGGCACGTCGGCCGCAGGCGGGGACACCACGCAGGCGAAGTATAACACAGCGTAACCGTGTTCTGGCAAGCGAATCCGCAACCTGCCCGTGCGGGGTTCAGCGGTTCGATGCCCGGTCAGGCGGGCGGTTCGTCCGCGGTGGCGGTCGTTCCCTCACGCAGGGTCGTGGGCACATCGCGCAGCGCCTCGTCCGGCACCACATAGGAATGGGAAAGGCGCTTGTCGTTAAACTCCAGCATTTCCGGATAGCGGATGTTGGGCAGCACCTGGACGGCAAAGATCTCCTGCACCCCTTCCTCAAACCGCAGGAAGCCGAGCGTCTGCCCGTTGCGTATGTCGACCACCCACACACCGCAGACTCGCTCCTCCAGCCGGTCGACCAGCGGGATGCCGCTGAAGGTGGCGCTTTCACGCACCTGGGACAGGCCGATGAACGCCAGCGGCCCGTAGAAGTCGATGCCGCGCGTGAAGCCGGGCAGCCGCGTCACGGTCTGCCAGTTCTGCTGCTTCAGACTGACGGTGGCCAGGCTGCCTTCGCCGGACTCCAGCAGCCAGAGACGGCCGTTGTGCCAGCGCGGCGAATGGGGCATGGACAGACCGCGCAGCAAAATCTCGTTGCTGGTCACGTCCATCAAGATGCCGCCACTGGCCTTGTTCTCGCGCCAACCACCCTGCGTGTCCGTCTCACCCAGCGCAGTGACGTACTTCGGCTGGCCGCCGACCATCGCCAGCCCGTTGAGGTGGCAGCGGTCCTCAGGCGTCAGGGCGCTGACAAAATGCGGCCGCCAGCGCGGGTTGAAGCTGTGGTCAGGGTCCAGCGTGCACAGGCAGCAGAAGCGCGTGTTGACCAGCCACAGCACATCGTCGCTGGCCCACGCCATCTCGTGAATGTCGATGTCACCCGTGACATGAATCTGACGCGGCAGATAGGCGGCGTCGTGGCGGCCCTCAGGCTCCAGCTTGGGCGCGACGGCAGGCATATTGCGGTAGTACCAGACCGTGTTGGTGCCGCCAATCGTCAGCCGGGCGTAGTCGCTGGCAATGCCCATCGGCTTGTGGAAGTTGCGGAAGTGGGTGTTCACCGTGCCGGTCTCCTCATCCAGCCGGACGAGGATGACCTTGCCTGCCTGATAGGTGGAGACCGCCAGACTGACGCCTGTCTGGCGCAGGATATCGGCCAATGAGGACGTGTAGACGCTGCGCAGCGGATCAATCTTCGGCCCGCCGACCGTCTCCGCGGCAGGCTCGCCGCCGGGGGCCAGCGTGGGTTCTTCGGGCGGTTCAGGGGGTGTCGAGTCGGTCATTCGACAACTATACCGGCGCGGGCGGCAGTTGTCATGTATTCGGCGTGCCCACCCAGGGGTTCTTTAGGCGCCATTTGTCCAAACGCAGCCGCGACATTCTTTGTCGCGTCCCCCACCGACCCCACGCGACCGGCAAGGAATCCGGTCCTACGGTCGCTCAACTGGTGAAGGGCCCGGCGTCTCCGCCGCCGCCGCCGGGCGAGGTGGTGGATGAGAGAAGCGCCCGCAGGGTTGTATCTCGCTGCCCGCCCTTGTATGATGTGGGGTGCTATGAACAAATACAAAATAACTACATTGGCCGTCATCGTCATCATGTTGGCGGCCTGCCGGCGTGGCCCGGAACCGACACCAACGCCGGTTCCGCAACTGGCCCCGACTGTTGTGCCCACCCCGACGCTCGCTGTGCCCCAGGAGGCGCCCCCGCTGGTGGAGCCTGTCGCACCGGAAGCGGCCGTTATTGGCGCCGCCCAACCGGGCGGAACGTTCAGCGGCACCTTTGAGGGCTATCTGGATGGCGACAATGGCAGCAGTGCGCCGGTGCAGCTGGTGTTGGTTCAGGACGGCAATTTGGTAGATGGAACGATCTCCATTGCCGACGGCCTGTTCCTCGACGGCGGCAACTGCGGCGCGACGGCCGTCCCGACCGGAACCCAAGCCGCGTCCGGTCTGGTCGACCCCGCCAATCCGTCACACCTTGACGCCGACGCGACTGTCATGGTCCAGGGCCTGTCAATCACTATTCAGCTCGACGCCGACATGTCGCCCGACGGACAGACCTTGACGGCGCAGGCGACCATTGATCTGCCGCTGTTGTGCGGCCGCGACCCGGCCATCGGCGGCGTCTTTACCCGCGCGAACTAACTGTCCGCGTGGACCCACAAGTCAGGCGTGCCCAGCGCGCCCAGGAGGTTACGATGATTTCCGTGTACAGCAGCCAGTCCGACACCTTGCTAGGTTCGGTATCGGAGAGCGACCTGAAGTTCCTCATTGACAACCTTGAGGAAGAGTCGCTGGAGGATCAAGACTACTACATTGATGTGCCGACAGTCGATTTTCTGGAGTCAAACGGGGCCAGCAGGGAGTTGATCACACTGCTGCGCGGCTCTATTGGTGACGACGACAGCGTGACCATCGTCTGGCGACGCAGCTAAGCCGACAACCATTCACCGGCTGAAGAACAGAGTAGTGAGCGAAACGGCCGCCCCATCCGATAGATGAGGCGGCCGTTTTCCGTTCCTGCGGCCCGGTGGTGGGCCAGCCCAGGACACCGGGTTACTGCGCCGGGCTACTGGTTGAACCCTTCGTAATTTTTACTGTCCTGGTTGCTGGCACCCGGGCCGAAGCCGCTCTCGTTGGCGATGGCGACAATCGGCTGGTTCGACTCGATAACCACGCTGCCGTACGTCTTGTCCAGCAGGTTGGGATCGCCGGAGACAACCGTCATCGTCGCTGGCGCGATGCCATCGCTCACGCCGAAGAACGTGGTGCTTCCTGCCGGAGCAATAAGCGCGCCGGGCTTGAAGCTAACCTGACCGCTCTTGTTCGTCGGAATATAGGTCACGGTGATGTCGGCATTGCCGGCGCCCACGTTCTGAATCTGGATACCGCTCATGTTACCGACCCAATACTCTTTATAGAGGGGCAGCAGCACCCTGGTGGTGGTCTTTGACTCCGGAAAACAGGCGTAGGTGGTCGTGCGGCTCAGGCCGTTTTCGCTGCCTTCATCATTCACCACGGCCACAATGTTGCCGCCGCTCGTTACTTTGGCTGAACCGACCGAGTTGGCCGGAATGCCAAGGAACGGCGCATAGAAGGTAGCCGAGTTGCCCGCCGCGACCTGCTGCGAATCCGTGACCTGCGGGCCGCCATCACGCGGCGTGTAGGTCAGCGTAATCGTTTGGGTCGCATTGCTGACGTTCTGGACCTGCGCCCCTGTCGTCAGACCGCTGGCGGTATGGTCGTTGCGAAACAGCGGGCAGTAGACGGTCGTGTCGTAATCGGCAGGCGTGAAAGCTTTCGACGCTTGCAGGTTGTCAGCCGCGCTGACCGCGTGCTGATGCTCAAGCGACGTGCCAGCGACCGGGCCGCTGGCAGCTACAGAGAGACTGCCGACCTGTCCGTTGCCGCCCGGCACACCGACGTCCGCAGGATTGACGACCACCATCGCCGCGGGGGTCACGTTGTTGTACTGTTTGGTGAATGTGCCGCCCTGCACCCGGAACGTAGCCGTGATGTTAACCGGCGTTTGCTGCGCGTTCTGGACGTAGAACGTTGTCGTGCGGCCAAAATGGTTGTGCTTCACCAACGGGAAGAAGATTTCGTTGGCGGTTTCGTCCAGCGTGGTGCCGGCATAGATGCCACCGGCCTTGCCTGACGGGGCGTTGTTCACGTGGACAATGCCGCGCGTGGGTTCATTCGACTGAATGACGGCCGAACCGCTGAAGTCAGCCGGCGTGGGACAGTCGTTGTCAAACAGGAAGTTGACCGATCCCCCCGCCACAGCGTTCTTGACGCCACAGTCATAGGCGACGCCGTTCTGGTCATAGGCGACCAACAGGACATCAGTCGACGACTCGCCCACGTTCTGGAACTGGAAACCTGTCGTCCAGCCGTTGCCCGGCAGTTGGGACTGGGCCCCCACAACGACTGCGGCCCCAATCAGAAGAACAGCCAACACGACTGCGTACGTTATCCTGCGATTCATGATGTGTGATACTCCTGGATCTGGACTGTCACCCCTCCATTCGGCGTGATGATCTGATGCTAGTGTAGCTGTTGTCCCGGTTCTTTACAACCGGTGCTCATGCACCGATTCGCCTACTCAGATGGCTGGGGCGACCGGCATACATTTGAACCGCGGCATGACCGGCGAGGGACGTGCCAGCGGTTACCGTGTCTGATTTCGGGTTCTGGCGGCGCTGACTGGAGCAAGTATTCCAGGACGGCGTTTCGGGAATTGTCCGAATGTGGCAGGCTGGCTATGATTCCATCATGATAGAAGAAGCAAACGCGATCGCATTGCGGCCGTACAAGGACAGCGACTGGGCGGCCATTTGCCGCATCCATGACCGCGCCCGCCCGCAGGAAGTTGCCGGCATCATGCCGCCCGGGACGTCGGCCCCTCTGGAGAAAGCGGCCGTCGACGAAGGGCTGTTCGACAGCCAGCTGTTTGTTGCCTGCCAGAACGGCGGCCGCGGCCCGGTCACCGGCTTCGCGGCCATCGAGAACGGGCTGCTCACATGGCTCTATGTCGACCCCGCGTGGCAAGGTAGGGGCGTGGGCAAGGCGCTCATGGGCCACGTCTTGCCGCGGCTGGGGCCGGATGGATGGGTGATGGTGTTGGCGAGCAACGAGCGGGCGGTGGCGTTCTACTCGTTGTTCGGCTTTCAGACAGCGGCCGCTTTTCCGGGTGACTGTGAGGGGTACGCCTGCACTGTGCTGCGTATGTGTTTACCCGGCAGTCCGCACGCCGAGCGGCCGCCACGGCCCGAAATAAGCTCCCTGCTTCTGGCGGGCTACAGCGAGACCGCTCCGGGAGAAGCAGTGCGCGGAGAAGATGGGGTCTGGCGCTGGCAGGCGTCCGGCTGACCTTCCTGCATCCAGCCAGATGCAAGAATGGCCCCATCCGGTTTATCCGAATGGGACCACAGTTTGTGATGACCGGCTGTCCCGTCCTACCGCACTTGACCTGGGATCAGCGGGTGCTCCGCGAGATGAGAATCCAGACACTGACGACGGCGGCGACGACATGAAACAGGATAAGGACCAGGAACGCCGAGCTGACTGCCGGAAAGGGAAACGGCATCGCGGTCGGGTTGATCGCCGACAGGATGTTGGGGATGATCGACAGCACCAGGGCGATTATGGCCACAATGATGTAAGTCCTGGCTGGTGTCGAAGAGCGCCGGCTCAGGAACCAGTAGACCACAGCGCCGAGCGACGTGCCCACCACCGTTAACAAAAGAATCGGCACCAAAGACAGCGGCAAGAATCCTTCAGGAATGTCGTACACTGCATTGACAATGAAGAAGAGAATGGTATTGGCCACAGCCGCACCTACGACCGACCAGATGGCGGCCGACAGCACCTTGCTCTGGTCAACGGTGCCAGGGGCATTCGAATCAGAAACTGATGACATAGTAGACTCCTTATGTGATGAACTTGACAGTAGTTAACGGATCAGCAGCCGTCTCCGGCCAACAGGCGAACAGGCGAACAGGCCCGATCACACACCCACAGCCTTCCGGCTCCCAGGCAGTCCGATAGTCGTGCACATAGTCGCGCATCGTGATGGGCGGTCGCCCAAGCAGCGTGACCACATCGTCAGTAATCGTATCAGCCATGCCCAGACGGGTTGTCAGGTAGATACCTTCCATGACCGTGATGTAGCCCCATGGATGACCACGCTGGCGCATCCGGCGAGCGAACGCCAGCATGGACGGATCGCTGTAGCTGATCGACCGCTCCAGCTCCTCCGTCATTATCTCAGCCACCTCGTCATAGGACAGTGCTTCCTCACCGGTCAGGACGTAAGCCTTATTGCCATGGCCCGGCTCCGAAAGCACAACGGCCGCCACAGCACCAATGTCGCGGGCATCGATGAACGACGTCTTGCCGCGCCCTGCCGGGATGAAGATATCGCTGTACTCCACAAGATCTGCCCGGTGGGTGGTGTCGAGATTCTGCATGAAGAAGCCGCAGCGCAGCAGCGTGTAAGGTGCACCCGACTCGATGAGAAACTCTTCGACCTTGGCATGAGGCACAACCTTGTTGCGCTCCGCCCCCACCAGCGACAGGAAGACGATCTGCTCGACGCCGTGGGCGGCGGCATAGTCGATAGCCGGCTTGATGTACGTTTCTATGTCAGAAATCTGCGGCGGCCGCATTAGAAACATCTTGTTGACGCCCTCAAAGGCGCCCTCATAGGTCGATTGGTCGCCGAAGTCAAAGAGTACTTTCTCGACCGATTCGCCCGGGACACGAGCGGCATCCGCGTCATCAAACACAGCCGCACGCACCGGCGTTCCCAGCGCTTCCAACGCCAGCACCACTTCACGACCGACGTTGCCGCCGGCTCCTGTTACTAGCACAAGGTCATTCATTTCGTTTCCTATTGGCTTCTCTTGATCCTCAACGATTGGCATCCTTTGCGCAGAGGAGAAGTGTCTCAATTCCGTCGGCAACATCGAGCAGCGGCTGCACAGACTGGGCGGTGCGACTGAGGATGATCCCCCCTTCCAGCGCCGCGATGATCAGAGTAGCCAGCTGCTGCGCCCGGGGCTGCCCATACGCTGCGTCCAGTTTGGCGACAAACAACTGCTGCCAGTCGACGTAGGCGCTGTTGCACGCCTCACGTAAATGGTCGTTGGTCGAGGCAACTTCCAGGGCGACGGCCGTAATGGGACCGCCCTGGCGAAAGCCGGACGCTTCGACAAATGTGGCCAGCCGTCGAATGAACGTCGTGACAGCCGTTACCGCATCATCGCTCTCATCCATCGTCATGGCGATGCGCTCGGCAATCATCCTGCCGGATCGTTCCAGGGCCTCGATGGCCAACTCTTCCTTGCCGTCAGGGAAGTAGTAGTAGAGCGATCCTTTGGGGGCGCCGCTTTCAAGCAGAATCTGGTTCAGGCCGGTTGCATGGTACCCTTGCAATTCCATGAGCTGGCAGGTGCTTTCGATAATCTCGTCTCGTTTGGTTGACACATGCTCTCCTCAATTGTGCCCTATTATATAGAGTGGTCTATATAGTGTCAAGGCACAAAAGGCTACGGGTGTGATTACTTTTCGTGGTTGGAACCTCGCGTAGGGACGTTTCATTGAACGTCTCTCGCAGTTGGACGCCTCCTGCAGGCAGACGGCCCACCGGCCCGTCTCTACACGTCCAATCGCCCTGTCGCGCCAGGGGTCTACTCCAAACGTAATCGCACCCGGCGGCCGCTTACTGACTTCCCTCAGGAAGCAAGTGTGACCGGGGCGCGGCACTGCGGGGGTCGCTTCTAGAGGGCGATGACGACGATTATCTGACTCCCCTCGCGACGCCAGGCGAACTCGAAGCCCATGTGGGCGGCGATCGGCTCGAAGATGACCAGCGCCTGGTCCGCATCCATGTCGGACAGCTCGAACAGGTCGGAACCGAGGAATCCGGGCCATCCTTCAAGGACGATCTCAGCCTGGGTAGAATCGCCCATGAGTGACACGACCTTGGCTCCGGCTGAGGCCATGTTGAGCGCAATCGCCTCGGCGGCTTCGTCAGCCGCCAGGTGGTCGGGCCAGAGGCCGGTAAACTGCTGGCCCACAAACTCAAAGTAGGGTCGAACCGGCAGCCCAAGATGCTGCAAATACGCTATCGCCCCCAACGACAGGCCACGCGCGTTGGTTTGGGCTAAGAGGGAGACTTGCTCCGGAGCAAAGTAGACAGATGCTGCACTATTCACGTGTTCCTCCTCACTAAATGAAGACAGTAGGCTGGGGATGATTCGCCCCAGCCATGTTATGGGCGGTCGACCGGCGACCGCTCCGGATCGCTAGGACAGTCGCGAACGAGACTTCCCTGGTGCTTCCTCATGCGAGATGATATTGAGCACTGTGCTCAGCATGAAGAGACCCGTGTAGGCAAACCAAAGCCGCCGATCGATCGTCGCCAGCGGCCACCAATAGAAGCAGATTGCGCCCAAATAGAGGATGACGTAGGGTACAAGTACAGGCCAGACGATCGGCGATCGCCAGTTGATGGCATAGACGTACTCGACCAGATAGCCGAAGAGGGCGAACAGGCCGAACAGCACGCCGGCCAACCACAGATACCACGGCTCGCCCGCCGATGCCTGCGCCATGCTGAGCAGCACCGCCGGGACACCGAGTGCGTAGACCAGCGGGCCATAGCGGACGGCCGTTGCCAACGAAAGCCGCCGGACGGCAAAGTGGATGATCAGGACAAGTTGCAGAAAGAAGGCAAACAGCACGTAGGCTGTCTCCAGACCAGACAAACCGGGCATGGGGCTCACCTCCCCGGCTGCCCTGATCGCCACAAAAGACGTCGGAAGCAACCGACAAAACCATTACCACGGTCACGATCAGTATAGCAGAATATGACGCATCGCGTCAATGACTGCCCGGCGCTGATCACGGATATTCAGTTGTCGGTTAATTGAACGTAGCCGCGACATGCCAATGTTGTCTTCTCCGCCGGTTCTGTAAAAGGGAGCGGCGTCCGGGCAGCACGGACATTCGAACAACAATGAAGAATCCTGGGCGGAACAACAGCGGGACCAACCAGAACGAAACAGCCTGGCCCGGGGCAACGCCGGACCACTTTTCGGCGTTGCATCGTCCGGACGCCACGCAAGCCAACGCCGGACGTCTCGATCAGTGGCCGTCTGGCGTCGCTTCGGCTACGATGGGCCGCGAAACAGCGTGGCAGCGCACGCCGAAGGAGAAACCCTGATGACCGTTCACCTGCAACCCATTCTCGACTACGGCCTGACCGAAACGGCTGCCTTGCTTACGCTGGGCTTCAGCGACTACGTGGTGCCCGTCCAGGTTGATCTGGCGGGCCTGCTCCACATGGTGGCCCACGACGGGCTGGATGTGACGGCGTGTCGCATCCTTGTCGACGCAGATAAGCCGGTCGGGGTGGCGCTGATGGCCCGTCGCGGCTGGGCCAGCCGGCTGGCGGCCATGGCCATCATCCCGGACGGCCGCGGGCGAGGAGTAGGGCGGGCGTCTATGGCCCTGCTGCTGGACGAGGCACGCGCCAGGGGCGAGCGCCGCATGGTGCTGGAGGTAATCGAAGGCAACGACCCGGCCATCGCCCTCTACGAGAACAGCGGGTTCCGGACGCGTCGCCGCCTGCTCAGCTTCGCCGGAGAGAACGTCGTCGGTGAGACGGCAGCCGATCTGGTTGAGGTCAATATCCGTGAGGCGGGGAGGTGGACCAGTTGTTATGGGTGGCCCGACCTTCCCTGGCAGCTGTCGGGGGAGAGCCTGTCGCCAGTCGGCCCGCCGCACGAAGGATGGCAGCTGGGCGAGGCGATGGCCGTCATCTCCAATCCCGCGCAGCCCGTGATCAGCTTGCGTGCGCTGATTGTGCGCCCCGATGCACGGCGGCAGGGAGCGGCGACGGCCGTCATGCAGGCGTTGGCAGGCCGCTACCCGGACGCCGGTTGGCGTGTTCCGGCGCTCTGTCCGGAAGAAGCGGAGCCGTTTTTCACCGCGCTGGGCTTCTCACCGGGTACGCTCTCACAGCGCCAGATGATTTGCGCACTGTAGTCAGGAGCGAGCTGACCCGGCCACGTGGCTGTAGTGGCCTACCTCCGGGAACGGATCGTAGAAGTGGTGCAGCAGCGCTTTCCAGTTAGCGTACTCTTCCGACCCACGAAAGCCGTCGGTGTGGGCCTCGACGCTCTCCCATCCGACCAGCAGGACGTACTGGTTTGGCTGCTCAAGCGAGCGCTGCAGGTCGTGCCACAAGTAGCCGTCGCGGGCGGTGAGATACCGTTGGGCTGTGGCGAAGGCATCTTCAAAGGCGCTCTCCTGCCCCGCCCGCACGGTCAGCGTCGCTATCTCGGTGATCATCGGTGTTCCTCCTGGTTGGCCTGGGTCCTCATTTGTCTCGATATAGTATAGCGGTCGTGGCAAGCTTGCGCCGTCGGATTCTTATCCGGTCTCCTTGGGGTCGGCAGGGAGGGCGACAAAGAATGTCGCCGCTACGTCAAACGGCCCGCTCCTGAATGTGCATTGGGCCGCGGTTGTATTGCAGTTAACATATTGCCGGGTAGATGGTTGACGGCAGCAGGCCCGCGCCTGGTCTACAATATCGGTAGCTGGTATCAACTGGACCCAGCTCTGTCTGGGCAATGCACAGGAGTGACCGACCATGAGCCATTTGCAGCGCCATTTTGAACTGTACGACGACGCTTTCAAGGCCGATCCCTATCCGACCTATGCCGAGATGCGGGCGACGGCGCCCGTTCACCAACAGCGCGGGATGGACGGCGAGACATTGCTCTACTTCGCCACCAGCTACGAGGCTGTGTCACGCATTCTCACCGATGACCATCACTTCGCGCGAAATCTGCGAGACTACGGGTTGGAGTTTGCCATTCCTGACCCCGACATCGACAATCTAGTCAGCAATCACATGCTGCAGAAGGACGGAGCCGACCACCGGCGGCTGCGGGCGCTGGTGAGTCAGGCGTTTACCCCCAGGCGCATCAAAGCCATGCGACCGACCATCCAGGCGGTCGCCGACCAGCTGATTGACAATGTGGCCGACCGCGGGGAGATGGACCTGATCGGTGAGTTTGCCTATCAACTACCGACGGTGGTCATCCTGGATCTGATCGGCGTGCCCGCAGACGATTGGGACCGCTTCCGCGGCTGGACCAATGCGGTCCTGTCACCGGCGCTGGATGAATCCGGTCTGGCGCACCTGCACGCTTTCCTCAACTACCTGCGCGATCTCATCGCCGAGCGAACCGCCAATCCGACAGATGATCTGCTGAGCGCGCTGGTGGCGGCTGAGGAGTCCGGCAACCAGCTCACCGAAGGCGAGCTGTTCGGCATGCTGATGCTGCTTATCGTGGCCGGCCATGAAACCACCGTCAATCTCATCGCCAACGCGATGTTGGCGCTGTGGAACCATCCGGAGCAGAAGGCACTGCTGCAGGCGGAGCCCGCTCTGATGTCGCGGGCAGTGGAGGAGTTCCTGCGCTACGACGGCTCGGTTGAACGCGCCTTCGTGCGCTACGTTCGGGCCGACCTCGATCTGGATGGCCAGCTGCTGCCGGAGGGTTCGCTGGTGATTCCCGTTCTCGGAGGAGCGGATCGGGACGAATCGGTCTTTGAGCAAGCTGATACGCTCGACATCACCCGCACCCCCAACCAGCATCTGGGCTTCGGTCAGGGAAGCCACTACTGCCTCGGTGCGCCGCTGGCCCGGCTGGAGACGGAGATTGCGCTCAATACACTTCTGCGTCGCCTGCCAGATATTGAACCTGCTGTGTCTCTGTCCGAGCTGTGCTGGCGGCCGCTGCCGATGTTCCGGGCGCTTGAGTCGCTGCCGGTCCGGTGGACTGCCCACCTGCCTGCCTAGCGGCCACCATCGTTGGACCAGCATGGGCTGTGCCGGGCGATTGCCCTGGCAACCAGTCGCCTCTGCTTCCCTGCCAGTCGTATAATGGTGGCATCCAGTAGCTGATCACTGCCATGTTCACCTCCGCTGAGTCCACCGCGGCCCTGGTCGCCTATCTATCCGAGCATCTGCACATGCCGGTCGAGCTGACGGCCGTTACGACGCTGCCCAGGAGCAGCCGCGACGCCCCCTGGCGGATCGACGTTCTGGCGGACGGCCGCCCGCGATCGTTCGTCTTGCGCCTCGGTGACGCGGATGAGTTGGCCGCCGAGTTCAAAGTGCTGGATCGGCTGACCGCGCTGCCACCACGAACCCCGGCGGTTTACGGTCTGGACACGGACGGCGACGCGCTGGGACAGCCCTCTTTCTTCAGCGACTTTGTGCCCGGCGAATCGCTGCTGGAGCCTATGCTCTCCGGAGCGGCGTGGGCTGAGGCGCTGTACATGGACACGGCCATTGCGCTGCAGCAGATTACGGCCGCCGACCTGGGGCCGCTGGCCCGCGAGCTGGACCGTGAAAGCCCGGCGGACATTCTGGAGAGTGCCTACCGCGAGTTGGAAGACGACGATGAGGGTCTTGCCGAGGATGTCTACAAGACGCTGCTCAGCACCATGCCGGCGCTCCCCAGGCTCCGGTTCAGCAACGGTGACCTGTGGCTGGACAACATTCTGGTTAGCGACCAGCAGTTGGCCGGGGTGATCGACTTCGCGCAGGCGGGCTTCAGTGATCCGGTCTACGAGTTTCTGCTCCCGTTCTTCGTCCGGCCGGAGCTGCGCGGTCGCGGCATTGAGCAGCGCTACTGTGAGCGCATCGGTGTGGACCCGGCGGCTCTGATCTGGTATCGCGGGCTGGAGTATTTCGACACTTGGCGCTGGGTTGTGCGCACGCGCAAGCCGTTCCTCCACTACACCGAGAAGGTGCTGGAGACCCACCTGACCCGCTGGCTGGACAACGCGGATACGGACGACTGATCTGCCTCTCGCCGGGTAGCGCCGGAAACAAAGAAACGCCGCGCCCAAAGGCACGACGTTTCCGGCGGGCAGCAACATCTGAGGAGGACGTTTTCAGCAATAAGCCGGTGCCACCCATCGTTAAGCATACCGGTCCCTGCTCCTCCGTGCCGTAAACTGGCCGCAAAATGGCCGTGCAGAAAGCATGAACAGCCGGGTCAGCCGAGCGGTATACTCTCCAGCGGCGCACTCAGGATCGACTGTTGGGCGGGCATGTAGCGGAGATCCAGCAATCTTCCTATCTGCCACCCTCGCATTTCGGCCGCAATCGGATGATCGCCCAGCTCCAGACAAGCCTCGGTCGGGTCGTGCGTGCGGCCCAGCTGGCGAACATTGATGAGCATCTCTGACCGGAGCAGATGGGTCCCCCGCAGGCCAAGCAGATGGAGCCGCCAGCGAATGGCCGGCTGCGCGGCGGGAACGAGATGGCCCATTTCCAGCACGCGAAGGCCGTCCGCTGTCACCCGGTAGTGACGCGCACTGTCTACACGCTCAATCACGATGGTGGCCGCTTCGGCAGGCAGCCCGGCCACCTCCCGGTAGAACAACGCTGCTTGTGGCGAATCGACCAGCAGATGGGTCACGTAGATGGTCGGTCCGGCGGCCGTCTGGCGCAGCAGCCCACGCAAGACGGGCCGGGTCTCATCCAGGGTGACGGGAACTCCAACTGCCATGAGGCGGTGGGTGCCGAGGTCGGCTTCGCGCTGGTCGAAGGTACAAATGGCCACAACGCCATGCGCAGGCGTTACTCGCAGCGGCTGCAGCCGGCGAGTGGGCAGGGCCGCTTCCAGTCGGGCCAGCGGCGTGACGTAGGCAGCTATGGTGGTGGCAGCGTCGTAAGTGAAAGTGGGGTTGAAGACCGGATCGCCCAGCGCATCAATGCGACTCTGCCCGATCTCCCGAAAGAAGTTCATGTCTGACATCCTGGCATGCTCCTCCCGGTGCGTGGCTCGCGTACGGCCGAAACCACAGCACACGATACAGGGCCGGCAGGGCGCTGGAACCAGCAGCCAGAGCCGGCCGCGGATCAGGTCTTCATTATACCATAGGCATGGACGTTTCTGACGGTTCGGCCATGGGCCAGGTTGCCCCCGGCACTCACATTCGGTAAGCTGAATGAAATAGCTGGCCGCAGACTCGCTGTACTCCAGTACAGGGTGGGACTGCCTCAGACCGGCCCGCACGGAGAAATCAGATGAGCACACATGGAACCCGGAAACCGGGCGCCTACCCGACACTTGTCCCCGCGCTTTCGGTGCCGGATATCGCCGAGGCGCTTGAGTTCTATGGCCGCGCTTTTGGCGCTGTTGAGTCGCTGCGTCTGTCCATGCCGGACGGGTCACTGGTCCACGCCGAGATGAAGATAGACGATTCGCTCTTCTCCCTGGGCAGTGGCGCAGCCGACCTGGGCAACGCCACGCCGGCTGCACTGGGAGCAACGTCGGTAGTGATGACGCTCTACGTGGACGACGCCGATGCATCCGTCGAGCGAGCGATCATGGCCGGCGCAGAGCTGGTCATTCCGGTTGCCGATCAGTTCTACGGCCATCGCAGCGGCCGTTTTCGCGATCCGTTCGGCCACTTGTGGATTGTCGGCGCAGAAATTGAACCGTTGACCGAGGCCGAGATGCAGCGGCGGCTGGAAGAAACGATGGGATGACGGATTCTGGCAGGGCAGGTGGTTATGGATTTGCTGTGGGTAGATTCACACAGCTAGCGAGAAAGGGCGATGAATCACACTGGGAACGAGCCTCGAGGTTGCCCACAACCCCACGATGAATGGGTCAGGTTGATCTGATGCATCAAGGTTGCTTGTTGGCTGTCTGACTCCAGCCGGCAGCTTTAAGTAGGCAATTGCCCTGCGGATCCAGGCCAGTTAGATGCCGGTTGGCCCGCTGACTGCTATCATTAGCCTATGAGTCCAGAACAAATCACCGCCCTGATATTTGTCCTTGTGCCAACGTTATTGGGCATCGCGCTCTTGCTGCTGATCTGGTACGTGCAGGGACGCCAGCACTAGCCCATTTTGCTGGGTCGCTTTGTCCACACCTGCGCGAGGCAGACGCCGGGTATTCGATTGCGTGGCCCTGGCTGCCACCTACTTGATCGTTACCAGCAGCGTCGGACCCGTCTCGACCACGGTAAACGGCAGGATGTTCTCCTCTGCCGCGCCGCTGATGAGCGTACCGTCGAGGTTGTAAGTCGACCGGCCGAGGCTGCAGCAGGTCAACACCTCCTGGCCCGCCACCGGATCCAGCCGGCGACCACCGTGGGCGCAGACGTTGCAGACGGCATGCGGTTGACCCTCGCCATCCCGAAAGACCAGCACGGGGACCGGCAGCCTGTCGTCCTCCAAGGCCACCGCCCCCCACGGCTCAGCAAGCTCCGGCGCACGGTCAAGATCAATCTCCAGGCAGCCATTGGCATAACTCCAGCTGCCGGAATCGGCCGGGCCGGTCGTCATGGGCCGGCCCAGAAGTCGCTGAAACAACGATCGCTTGTACACTTTTGCGGTCATAAGATGCTCCCTGGCAGCGTGGGGCAACAGCTGTCGCCCGCGCTTGCCGATATCAATCTCAGTGTAGTCGGACCCGGCACGAGGCTCCAGTATCTTTCGGCACATCCCGGCAAGGTGGTCTGATGCACAGAGGGGGTGTCGCCTGGTTTACAGGTGGCTGCCTGGGGACGTGGTACGCTAAGAGAGACGGAGGGGCGCGCGGCGATCTGCAACGATCGCCCCACGACACGCCACTGCCTGTTACTTGAGGCAAGGGCGTGTCGGCAAAAGAAAAGGGACGCATTGTGGCGTCCCTTTTTGCTTGCTTGCGGTTGTCGGTTTGGCGCGGGACCGAGTTATCGGTTGAGAGGTGCCTCGATGGTGAAGCGCAGTTCACCGTCGGCTACCTGGACTGATGTGAAGCGACCGTCAGACTCGCTTTGAGCTTGCTGCTGAAAGGCTCGCGCCAGCGCACTGTTGGCCGCCTGAACCCGAGGATCATCTACACCAACCCCCGGCACGTCGACGCGGGCTACCTGCATCTGCAGGCGCCCGTCGGCGGAAGCGACGGTCAGGTCGTAGCTGCCCACGACCGGGCTACCATTCTCGTCGAAGTTGCCGAAGACGCGCACGGTGTCCGGCTCGATCAGATCGACCCCGGTAATCTGCTGAAACAGAAAGTCGCTCTCTGTTTCCTGTCCCGTGGCCAGCGTCCGGTCGATGATCGCATTGACCGTGCTTTCCGAGATACCAACGTTGACGGTAACTACTCCATCGTTGACCTGGATGATGTCGCATGCCGTCGTGCCCACCAGTAAGAATACGCCCAATACCAGTGCTAGCAATCGTGATTGTTTCATCTCTTTTGTACCTCCAATTGACTCCTGGCTCCTTGTTTGCGATGCAGGGCTAACGTCGACTCTCTCGCTGCCGCCCCTCACACTATACGCACGCCATCAGAAGGAGTTTCATGTCGCCAATCAATTGCAGCAGCGCATTGACGCATTGATTGGATGGGCATTGGTGGCCGGGGTCACGGAGATTGCGGGGGATGGATGGCCTGACGGCCACATCGCCAAGGGCCGGACACACGCCATGTGTGTCCGGCCTGCGGGTAAGTGGGACTCACCGGCCCGGCCAGGTAAGAACCACAAACGAGTAACCCGAAAGCGGCTGTCGCGCCGACATGCCGGCACATTACGGTCAGGCGCTGGGCGGCTCGTCCACCGGCACATCGAAGCGGGCGACCGTGAAGGCTCCGCCCTGCGGGTCGGCAATAACGGCGAAGTCACCCATCTCACCCATCCGCGACATGGGCACCAGCACAGTTCCCCCCAGCTCCGCAGCCCGAGAGGCCGCCGCGCCGACGTCTTCAACCAGGAAGTAGACGGCCCAATTCGGTGGCGTGGGCCCCCACGACTCCTGGATCTCCATCATGCCGGCCTGCATTCGGTTGTCGGCCGAACAGCCGACATAGCCTGTCTCGTCCTCGGCGAATGTCCAGTCGAACACCTTGCCGTAGAATGCCTGGGCCGCCGCCTTGTCGGTCGTCTGCAGCTCGTTCCAGACCAGCGTGTTGGGTGAATTGACTGTGCCAGCTCCTGGGTGGAGGCCCGGCTGCCAGATGCCGACTACGGCTCCGGTCGGGTCCTGAAACATGGCCATGCGCCCCTGGTCCATCACATCCATCGGCGGCATCATGAGCGTGCCGCCCGCGTCCGCCACTTTGGCCGCGACGCTGTCGACATCGTCAAACTTGACATACGAGGTCCAGAAGGCGGGTATGCCCTGGGCCTTCATCTCCGGCTGCTGTTCGCCCATGCCGGCCACGCTGTGGCCGTCGATGAACATCATCGAATAGACGCCGCCGCCATCAATTGGCCGGTCTTCGGCGTCCCAACCAAACAAACCGCCATAAAACGCCTTCGCGCCCGCCGGGTCGGGCGTCGACAAGTCGATCCAGTTGAAGACACCATCAGGATACTTTTCTACCACGTGCATGAAACTACCTCCTACGGTAAATGGGGTTATGGGAAGACGATAAGCTGTTGGCGATGTTGGCTGTGTAGACGAAACCAGTATACCACAGATAGAACATTTGGTCTAACCCTCCGTGCAAAATGGCCTGCTCATTCTGGAATTTAATGTTGGCCAGAGGCGAGATCGACCAAACGGCGTCACATGAATCGACCTGATGGTTGATTACAGCCGCATGCACCTCGCCTATAGTAGGTGTATCAAACGAAAGCGGAACGGGCGGCCTATCGCCCGACGAGCAACAACAGTGGAGGCTTCTCATGGAAACGATTGCGCGCATGATCTCATACTTATTGATTCCCGCCCTGCTGGCAACGGCTGTTGTCCTGCTGGACAAGAACGTCCGCACGCCTTACCGGCGCAGCGAGACCTATCTCATCTACTGGTTGGCCATTGCGGTCGGCGCGGCTGGCCTGGGCGGCTTCTTTGGCCACGTCTTCCTGTCCGACCTTGTCGCCGAGACGATCGGCTGGGAGACGGGCAGCCCGTTCCAGCTGGAGATGGGCTACGCCAATCTCGCGATGGGCTTGCTGGGCATTGTGGCCATTAGCCAGGGGCGCGGCTTCCGGCTGGCCACCGCCATTGCCGTTACGACCATCAGCCTCGGAGCGACCATCGTCCACTTTCAGGACATCATCGCCACCGGCAATCTGGCGGCGGGCAATACAGTCCAGAACATCGCCAACGTGCTCCGTCCGGCGACGTTGATCGCCTTGCTCGTCTGGCAGCGTCGCATCGAGGCGGCGGGCGGTGGCGCAGAAGCGGACACGCAAGCGTTTCAGACGTGGCATCAGCGCCAGGGGTTGATGGCCGGCCTGGCCGCGGCGGGTGTTGGCACCGGGTTCGGTCTCGGCTTCATGGTCAGTCCGCTGGCGGCCGTCCTGGCGGCCGTTGCCGGAGCGCTCATCGGCGTGACCATCGCCCTGCTTGTCAACCGCCGCATGCCCACACAGCCGGCCACGACCGGCTAGCGCGTCCGGCACACTTCACGTTCATCAAACGCGAGTCGCCCCGTGCGGCTCGCGTTTTTTCGCGTGCCAGTTCATGCTATACTACGCGACAATCAGAGCAACTCGGCCAGCCTGCCGGTCTGGCTGCGTCGCCATTCTGTACCTATCAGCATCTGGATCGCGTCTCGACAGCGGAGGAGGCGATTTGAACGAACGACATTGGACCCGCGACTGGCTTGGCTGGCTGCTGCTCATCGTGCCGGTGAGTGCCGTGCTGGGTACGGTCATGCTGGTGCGCGACATCGGCACCCCCTTCGGTGGCTATCTGAGCTTCATGTGGATCAACCAGTCAGTGGGCATAGTTGATACGTTCACCCCCGTCTGGTGGCCCGGACTGGCCGAAGCTGGTCTGAAGACAGAAGGCTCTGTGTGGGAGGCCAACGGCCAGCCTTATAATCCCGCGGTGCGGCAGGTATTTGCCGATGCGGCGGGGGCTGGTGAAAGTCACGTTCTTATCCTCCACGACGACCACGCCATTGGGCCAACTAACAAGCCGGTGCGCGTGATGCCTTTCACTTGGCGACACCTGCTCGAGGCCAAGTTTCCAGAATGGATCAGCGGGTTGGCCTTTGGGCTTCTGGCATTGGCTGTCTACCGTGCTCAGCCGGGAGCGACCACGAACCGGGCTTTTGTTCTGGTCGCTTCTGTTGTAGCGATCTACCGGTTCCTGGCTATCCACTCCATCTTTACCGGCGAGTTGGGTTTTTCAAACTGGTTACGATCGTTTCATTCATTGGACGCAGCGTTTGTGGGTGCAGCGACCGTCTACTTCGCGATCAGTTTCCCCGAGCCGTGGGAGAGCCGCTGGCGGCGGCCGCTTGTTATCAGCCTGTTTGCTTATGGTGCCGCTACTGGTGTCATAGCGGTCGCCGCACAGGTGCCCTATTTGCCGACCGAAACCTTTCACTGGAACCAACGGCTCGGCGAAATCTCATATAACCTGATGATCTATGCCTACATGGTTGGTGTTATCGCCTTACTGGTGCGACTGGTAATGATTGGGGCCAAAGCCCGCACCAGCCCGCGCAACCGGCGCATCGCCCTGATCTTGTTCTTGGGCATTGTGGCGGCCTTGCCCATGCTGATTCTCACTGTCCTCAACGCTGTACCTTTGTATTCTGGCGAAGCTATCAACTACCTGGGCGGGCTGGACCTGCGCTATCTGCTGATTGCTGTGGCCCTTGCCTTTGCGTTTATCATCATCCGCTACCAGTCGATGCAGAGCCCTTCCCGACTCTTTTTGGGGGTGCTGTTGTTGGCCGGGAGTGGTCTGCTCGCCGGCATCGCGGCCTGGGTCTGGACACTGTTCCAACCCAATTGGCCGGAGTCGCTGGACTCGCCACCGACGCTGCTCTTCTTCGCAGTGGCCCTGACGTCCGGGATGGTGTGGAGCCTCCTGGCCAACTGGCGCGGCGCGTTGGGGCGAATGTTCGACTGGGAGCGCCACAGCTACGCCACCACGCGTGAGTTCGGCCGCCGGATTGCCGCCACCGGCGACCTGAAAGCGCTGCCGCAAACAATCGCCTCAGTGCTCTCAGACGAGATGCAGCTGGAGCAGGTGGGCGTCTGGCTGCGCACCGACCAGACAACCGACTGGCTGCAGCTGTACGGACGGGCCGGGGAGCGCCAGGTGACGTGGCCCAACCGTCTGCGCACGGGCGCCGCTGAGCTGTCCGATCCGTCACCCTTTTCGCTCGTTGGCGCCAACCCCGCTCCCGGCTGGTGCCGGCCCCTGCAGGCCACTCACTTTGAGGTCGTGGCGCCCATGCAGACCGACGGTGAGTGGGTTGGCCTCATTGCGCTGGGCGGCCGCTGGGACGAAGAGATCTTCGACGACCGCGACCTGGAGCTGGCTGAGCAGATTGCCCAGCAGGCCACGCTGTTCATTGTGGCGGCCCAGACGGCGGCCGAACTGCGACAGATGCCCGGCCGGATGGCCGATGTCCAGGAGCAGGAGCGCACGCGGCTGGCCCAGGAACTCCACGACACCATCCAGCAGTTTCTGGGGCGGCTGCCGTTCTATCTGGCCGTCAGCCGGGACACGCTGGAGCGCTCGCCGGAACGGGCGATGGAGCTGCTCGACCGGTCCATCTCCGACGTCGAGGAAGCGGCCCACCAACTGCGTCTCATTCGCCACAACCTGGCCCCCAGTCAGCTCCAGGGCGGGCTAACGCTGCCCCTGTCAGCGATGGCCAACCAGTTTCAGAGACGAACCGGAAAGCCGCTGGTGCTCACCGTTGCACCGGACATCGACGCCCAGACCAGTCTGGTGACCCGCCACGCCATGTACCGGGTCATCCAGCAGGCGCTTGACAACGTGGAGGCACATGCCGAAGCGGGCGAGGTGACCGTGGATGTAACGCGAGAGAACGGCCGTGTCCAGTTCGCCGTCTGCGATGACGGCCGCGGCTTTTCCGACGCCCAGCGCGGCACGGCGCAGGCAGCCGGAAGCTTCGGCCTGCTCTCCATGCAGGCCCGCCTCGAATCGTGTGGTGGCGACATGGAGATAACATCGACACCGGGACAGGGCACAACGGTGTGGGGCTGGGTGCCTGTGGTTGAACTGGTAGATGACTAGCAGTGATCGACTTGTATGTGCGTGATTCGCCCGATGGACAGGTAACACTTTGACCGAACGACACTGGTCCCGTGACTGGCTGGCGTGGGTGCTGTTTGTGGTGCCTCTGCTGGCCCTGCTGGCGTTCGCCAATCTGGTGCGCGATCTGGGACACCCGTTCGGCGGCTATCTCAGCTTCAGCTGGATCAATCGACCAAATGGAATCGTCGACACCCCGACGCCTATCTGGTGGTCGGGATTTATCGAAGGGGACCTGACGCTCAATGGCGATCTGCAGACCATAGACGGTCTGGACTATGGCCCGAACGTGCGAACAGCGATGGTGGCGGCGGCGGAAGCTGGTCGAGACACCGTCTCTATCGGTCAGGCCACTGCCACGGGAGACGTTGTGATGCGGCAGGTTCCAGTCGTCATTTTCACGTTCCAACATCTCCTGGAGGTCAAGTTTCCGGAATGGATCAATGGCGTCGCCTTTCTCATGCTGGCGGTCGCTGTCTATCAGGCGCAACCGCGCTCGATCACAAACCGATCGTTTGCGCTGGTTGCCGCCATTGTGGCCATATACCGATTAGTTATCAGCCACACTATCTTTCTTGGCTATCCGGGTTTCAGCAACCTGCTCCAGATGGTCTTCTCCACAGCCGCCTCACTTGTGGGGGCGGCCCTGCTCTGGTTCGCCCTGAATTTCCCGGAGCCCCTGGCGCCAGCGGCACGCAGGAACGTGAAGAGTAGGAGCGTCAATCTACGCTTCCATCACTGTGACTGTGGCCCTGCTTTCGGAAATGCCGTGGCTGCCTGCCGAGCCAATCTCTTTCAACCAGCTCTTCAGCGACATCGCCTATCGCCTGATGATCTTCGGCTACGTCGTGGGTCTTGTCACTCTGTTGGCCAAGCTGACCATGATAGCTTTCCAGTCACGGACATCTCGCCGAACGCGACGCATCTCGGTCATTCTGTTTTCCGGCATGCTCATCGCTTTGCCCATGCTGATCCTGACAGCTATTGATGGAACGACGCTAGGTTTCGGCCCTGGCGATCAGGTGTTCCTTGGTGGGCTGGACCTGCGCTATCTGTTGATTGCTGTGGCCCTTGCCTTTGGCTATGTCATCATTCGCTACCAGTCGATGCAAAGTCCTTCGCGGCTGTTTATCGCCGTACTGCTGATCTCCTTCAGTGGCCTGCTCGCTGGCATCGCGGCCTGGGTCTGGACGCTGTTCCAGTCCAATTGGCCGGCGTCGATGCAATCACCCCCCTTGCTGATCCTTCTTCGCTTGGCCCTGACGTCCGGGATGGTGTGGAGCCTCCTGGCCAACTGGCGCGGCGCGTTGGGGCGGATGTTCGACTGGGAGCGCCACAGCTACGCGACCACGCGTGAGTTTGGCCGCCGGATTGCCGCCACCGGCGACCTGAAAGCGCTGCCGCAAACAATCGCCTCAGTGCTCTCAGACGAGATGCAGCTGGAGCAGGTGGGCGTCTGGCTGCGCACCGACCAGACAACCGACTGGCTGCAGCTGTACGGTCAGGCTGGTGAGCGTCAGGCGGCCTGGCCCAACCGTCTGCGCACGGGCGCCGCTGAGCTGTCCGATCCGTCACCCTTTTCGCTCGTTGGCGCCAACCCCGCTCCCGGCTGGTGCCGGCCCCTGCAGGCCACTCACTTTGAGGTCGTGGCGCCCATGCAGACCGACGGTGAGTGGGTTGGCCTCATTGCGCTGGGCGGCCGCTGGGACGAAGAGATCTTCGACGACCGCGACCTGGAGCTGGCTGAGCAGATTGCCCAGCAGGCCACGCTGTTCATTGTGGCGGCCCAGACGGCGGCCGAACTGCGACAGATGCCCGGCCGGATGGCCGATGTCCAGGAGCAGGAGCGCACGCGGCTGGCCCAGGAACTCCACGACACCATCCAGCAGTTTCTGGGGCGGCTGCCGTTCTATCTGGCCGTCAGCCGGGACACGCTGGAGCGCTCGCCGGAACGGGCGATGGAGCTGCTCGACCGGTCCATCTCCGACGTCGAGGAAGCGGCCCACCAACTGCGTCTCATTCGCCACAACCTGGCCCCCAGTCAGCTCCAGGGCGGGCTAACGCTGCCCCTGTCAGCGATGGCCAACCAGTTTCAGAGACGAACCGGAAAGCCGCTGGTGCTCACCGTTGCACCGGACATCGACGCCCAGACCAGTCTGGTGACCCGCCACGCCATGTACCGGGTCATCCAGCAGGCGCTTGACAACGTGGAGGCACATGCCGAAGCGGGCGAGGTGACCGTGGATGTAACGCGAGAGAACGGCCGTGTCCAGTTCGCCGTCTGCGATAACGGCCGCGGCTTTTCCGACGCCCAGCGCGGCACGGCGCAGGCAGCCGGAAGCTTCGGCCTGCTCTCCATGCAGGCCCGCCTCGAATCGTGTGGTGGCGACATGGAGATAACATCGACGCCGGGACAGGGCACAACGGTGTGGGGCTGGGTGCCTGTGGTTGTCCAGGCGACTGACGACCAGCTGTAGTTGACCCGCCCGTTTGTTTCATCAGGCAGCTGAAGACATCGCACGCTGGCGGCGTTCCGAGCCAGGGTTTTTCAGTTGTCTGGTTCGGCCGGACACAGGCCGTTGAAACGGCCTGCTACCGGAGGAAACCCACTGAAGGTGGGTTGCAGAAGGGGTGGCCGGCGCGCTTTCCTTTCCGGGTTAAGTGGGTCTTGACCCACTTGCCCGGTAGCTGCCGGGTTTCAACCCGCAGCGGCTTGACAATTGAAAAGCCCTGCGTTCCCAGCTGTCTGCCTGTTCGGTCCGGGCAGTCAGTGGTAGACTTTGCTTCCGCTGCACGGGGCAGGCATAGCAAACACGTTTGGAGGTGTGACGAGTTGACAACTAATGGATTGGACCCCCAACTGGTTCTCGTTGTTGATGACAATGAGTTTAACCGGGAAGGGCTGGTGCTCTATCTGCAAAGCCAGGGCTTGCGCACGGTGGAGGCAGGCGACGAGCAGGCCGGCTATGAGGTTGCCATCGAGCACTCGCCGGCATTGGCCGTCATCGACATTGTCATCCCGCCTCGTGAAGGGGTACCTACCCAAACAAGCCAGAGCTTCGGGTTGAGCCTCGTCAGGCGGCTCAAGACCGAGCTGCCTGAAATGGGCATCGTGGTCTTTTCTGCCTATGAAGACCGGGGCAGCGAAATCTGGTCGTTGGTGCGCGACGGCACGCGGGGCATTGCCTACGTGCTCAAGGGCACCCGTCCAGGCCGTTTGCTGCACCATCTGGAGGAGACACGCGCCGGCCAGGTCATTCTGGACCCGGACGCGATGACCGACCCGCGCCAGCAGGCGATTGAGCTGCGTGCCCATCTTTCGCCGGACGAACGGCCGTGGGTGGAGTGGGCGGTGTCGCAAATCGGCACACTCTCGCCCCGCGAGTATGACGTGGCCCAGCGACTGGCCGCCTCCCACAACACGACCGGTATTGCCGAGAGTTTCGGCATCTCGCCGCGCACCGTCGAACACCACGTCGGCAGCCTGTACACCAAGCTCGGTCTTGGTGACGTTGAAGAGAAAGCGCCCACGCTCCGCAAATCAATGCTGTTGGCCAAGGCGTGCATGCTCCATGAGCTGATGGAGCACGATGCCTTGAAGCAGACCCTTCAGGATGGATGAACTTCGACGGCCGGATTGGCGTCGCGATTGGCTGGCGTGGCTCATTATTGCCATCCCGGCTGTGGCCGCGCTTGGCTTCCTGAGCATTTGGGGCGAGCTGGGCCAGCCGTTTGGTGGCTTCGTCAGTTTCAACCGGGCCCGCCTGGCGACCGGTGAGGTGGATGCCAATACCCCTATCTGGTGGGCCGGTCTGTTGGGCGAGGGCGTCAAGCTGGACGACACGCTGATTGAAGCCAATGGACGGCCGTTTTACCCCGACGCGCGCGACGTCTTCCAGGAAGCCGCCGCCGCCGGGGCCACCTCCGTGACGCTCCTGGTAGAGCGCGCCGGGGCTGCGGCGCCTCTCGAAGTCGAGCTGCCTGTTCTGAAGTTCAAAGTCGCCGACATCGTCGATCTGCGCCTGCCAGACTGGATATCAGCTGTGGCCTACTGGGTACTGGCCATCGTGGTCTATTTGGCCCGCCCGACCGCGGCACCCAACCGGGCCTTCGCGACTGTGGCCTGTACAGTGGCCATCAGCCGCTCCAACTTTGTTCATTCACTGTACATGGATCCGGACTTCCTGACCAACGCCTCGGAGACCGCGTTGATTGTCGGCACATCATTCCTGGGTGTCGCCGTCATCCACTTTGCCAGCCTGTTTCCTCATCCGCTCCGCAGCTATCGAAGCTGGATGCCGCGTGTGCTTCTGGCCATTGGCTTGATCATTACCGCCCTCTATCTGTATTCGCGAACACCATTCGCTTTGCCGCCATCGTGGCCCAGCAGGGAAGCGATTGAAGGCGTCGCGCAGTTGACGGCCGTGTTGGTGCTGGCGGTTGGTCTGGTCGTGGCGTTGTCCCGTTTGGTGTGGCTCATTTTCCGGCAGAACAGCAATCGCCGCGAACGGAATGTCCTGCTTATTGTCGGGGTCGGCTGGCTGATTTCGCTGCCGTTCCTGCTCACTACGATCGCCGAAAATCTGGGAATTCTGCCCCTTGACGCCGTCTACAATTGGGCTGGGCTGGACCTGCGCTATCTGCTGCAAGGGATTGCCCTGTCTTTTGCCTTTGTTCTATTGCGCTACCAGGCGTTTCAGGCGCCGTCTCGCTTGTTCCTGTTTGTCTTCGTCATCTCCGGCAGCGCCCTGTTGGCGGCCGTCGGGGCGTGGTTGTGGACGCTCGGTTTCGCCGACTGGCCAGAGAACGGTTTGCGACCGCCTTTCTTTGCGCTGTTCCTTGCGGCCACCGTGGCCGGCTTGTTCTGGGTGTCGCAAACATCCTGGGGAGGGGTCTTCGGCCGTCTCCTGCACCGGGAACGGACAAGTTATGTGGCCGCACGCCTGTTCGGTGAGCGGGTGATGGGCCGGACCGACCTGACCCAGCTGCCACAGACGATCACCGATGCGCTGGTGTCAGAACTGCAGCTGGACTGCGCAGTCCTCTGGATGCCGGCCAAGGACAGCCTGCGTTCTGTCGCCCAGTCGGGTGCCGCTTTCCACCCACCGCCGCTGCCGGTGCCCAATGCTGCTGCGTCAGACCTGTCCAGGGCGATCCACCTGCCCGCGTTGGATGAGCTGCCGGCCTGGTTGGCTCCCCTTGCCGGACAGTCGGAGTTGGAGATCGCTGTTCCGCTTGTCGCCGATGACCAGCTGCTCGGCGTGCTGGGGCTGGGCCAGCGGTGGGATGAGGAGATCTTCGACGACAAGGACATGGAGATCGCCGAGATCGTGGGGCAGCAGGCGACGCTGTTTCTCGTGGCGGCCAAGAGCAATTACGAGCTGCGGCGCGTGCCCGGGCGCATGGCCGACCTGCAGGAACAGGAACGGACCCGGCTGGCCCAGGAGCTCCACGACACCATTCAGCAGTTCCTGGGGCGGCTGCCATTTTACCTGGCGGTCAGCCGCGACACCTACGACGCCAATCCCGATAGAGCGGTTGAGCTGCTGAACCGGTCGATCAATGATGTCGAGGACGCGGCCCGTTCCGTGCGTCTGATTCGCCAGAACCTCGCGCCCAGCCAGCTGGAAGGTGGCTTGACGATGCCGCTGATCACCCTGGCCAGCCAGTTCCAGAACCGGACCGGCTTGCCCATAGAACTACGAACGGATCCCAATCTGGACGCCTTTACGACGGTCGAAACTCGCCATGCCCTTTACCGCGTCCTGCAGCAGGCGTTGGATAACGTGGAGATGCACGCGAAAGCCGAGCAGGTAGTCATTCATGTGCAGTGCGATGATGGCCAGGTCGTCTTCAGCGTCACCGACGATGGGCGTGGCTCGTCGGAAGCGGAGCGGGCGTCGGCCGTCACAGACGGCAGCTTTGGCCTCCAGTCGATGCGGGCGCGGCTGGAGTCGTGTGATGGACAGTTCTATTTTGAGTCAGAACCCGGCCAGGGCACTGAGGTGCGCGGCCAGGTGCCCGCAGCCCCCCAATCCAGTAACGGAGCCATCTGATCTCGACCACGAATTAGGGAGCTTTCACCCATCCAATAAGGAGCCAACTATGCTAAACTATTCTCCATCCCGTCGTAATCGTGCAGTCCCGCCTTTCGCTGGCAATTGGGGTGACCAGCGTGGTCTGGGAGAATGGGAGCGGAATAAATTGGTTGAAGGACCGATCCTTGTCGTAGACGACAACATGTTTAACCGCGAAGGCGTGGTCATGTTTCTGCGCAGCCGTGGGCTGGATACCTTTGAGGCAGCCGACGAGGCGAGCGCCTATCGCAGTGCGCAGGCCCACAGACCGCGTGCTGCGGTGGTCGACATCGTCATCCCCGCCGCCCCCAGCCAGCGGGCCCAGACGGCCAAGAGTCTTGGTCTGAATCTGGTGCGTGGTCTCAAGCAGTTGGATCCTGCCATGGGCATTGTGGTCTTTTCTGCCCATGAGGACCGTGGGGCTGAGATATGGTCGATGGTGCGGGAAGGGATGCGCGGCATCGCCTATCTCCTGAAGGGAACGCGTCCGGAACACCTCTACGACGCACTGGCTGCCAGCCAGGCGGGGCAGGTTACGCTCGAACAAGATGTGATAAGCAACCCGACTCAGATGGTCCGGGAGATGTATGCCTTGCTCACTCCGGAGGAGCGCCCCTGGGTCGAGCGAGCGGTATCCCTTATCCCCAGTCTGTCCAGTCGTGAGTGGGAGGTCGCCAGGCGAATTGCCGCCTCCCATAATAATCTCGGCATCGCGGAGGCGCTCGGCCTGGCCCAGCGGACAATCGAGAACTACGTCACCACCGTCTACAGCCGCCTTCAGCTGAGCGATGTTGACCGGCTAGCTCCCGCACTCCGCAAATCGGTCCTGCTGGCCAAGGCTTGCATGATATACGAGCTGTTGGAAGCAGGAAAAGACCCCGGCGGCAAGCCACTCCTGTCCTAGGACCCACTACCCGGGCGCAGCAAGCGCCGTATAGGGGTTTTCCCCTATAGAAAAGTTAGGGGTTTACGCCGTATCGCCCGCCGCCGAAATCCTTTATACTGAAAGTGGAGTTCTGGATACTGCACATTTCGTAAGCCGCAATTATGTTGTGCAGTGACCCGACAGCCGGTTTGGGCTAAGGCCCCGGAGGTTCCCCCTCTCGGGGTCTTGTCTTGTCTGGGGCTCACCTCTCTGCGGCACCGTCGAGTGTCTGCCAAACAACCGCCGCCAGATCGTCAAACGCCTGTCCATCTGCTGAGGTTGTTGGTTGTGTGCCGGTGACGGGTGTGCTCAGCGTCGGGGTCAGGGGAATACGGCCGATCACCGGCACGTCTTGCAGCGTCGGTGAACTCCACTGGGCCGAGCGGGCGAAAACGGCGTGTTCTTCGCCGCAGCTGGGACAGACAAACGCGCTCATGTTTTCAACCAGCCCAAGCACCGTCGTGCCCGCCCCGCGAAACATCTGGAGTGAGCGCCCGGCATCCAGCAGGCTCATGTCCTGTGGCGTGGTGACGAGCAGAGCGCCATCCAGCCTGGCCATGCGCAGCAGATCCTCCTGCGGCTGTCCGGCCGAGGGCGGCAGGTCGATGAGCAGGACGTCCAATGGCCCCCACTTCACATCACGCATCGTCTGGATGACCAGCTGGCCTGCGGTGGCGGCAGGCGGGTTGATGAGCTGGTCTTCGGCCAGAAGGAGGCCGACGGACATGATCGTCAGACCGTGCCGCTGGAGCGGCTCAATGTAGGGGACGGAGCCGGCGCGACGGACGACCGGCACAAAGCCAGTGCTTTGCTGCCGGCGGTGGACGCCCAGCATCATGGGCACGTTGGGACCGTAGATGTCGGCGTCAAAAATGCCGACGCGCAGCCCGGCACGCTGCAGTGCCAGGGCCAACCGGACGGTGACGGTCGTCTTGCCGACGCCGCCCTTGCCACTGGCCACGGCAACGAGATAGCGAACCTGGGGCAGGAATGGGCTTGTCATACGGTAGAGTCTAGCAGCGGGAACGCCGCCCTCCAACTCAGGGTGGAAGGGTTGTCCGTTAGCCAAGTTAATAAACGTAACGGCGACATTCCTTGTCGCCCTCCCCGCCGGCCCCAGGAGACCGGAAAGGAATCCGGCCCTACAACCGCTCTAACAGTGCAAAGCCCTGCTCAGAGTAGCGCATGGCTGGGCAGCGGGAAGGCAAAAGGCCGGTTGTCCATCAAGAACAACCGGCCCTATCTTGCCTAAAGCCTCAGGTGATGGACCGCGCGGCCCAGCCTGTGCTTAGTTGGCCGGCGGCAGCAGCACGCCGTTGATGACGTGGATGACACCGTTGGTGGTCATGATATCAGTCTGGGTAACCAGGACGTTGCCGTTCAGCAGCACGCCGTCATCGGTCACTTCAATCGTGATGTCACTGCCCTGCAGGGTCGAGACTGCATCCAGGCCAACGACGTCCTCAGCCAGCGCAGTGCTGCCGATTACGTGGTAGAGCAGGATGTTGGTCAGCGCGCCTTCCGGATCCGCCAGGACGTCGTTAAGCGTGTCGCCCAGAGCGGCGAACGCCTCATTCGTCGGGGCAAAGACGGTGAACGGACCCTCGCCAGCCAGCGTCTCGGCCAGACCAGCGGCCTGAACAGCCGTCAGCAGGGTGCTGAAATCCTCATTGCCGGCGACGACGTCGGCGATGGTGCCGCTCGCGGCGACCGCCGGAATCAGGACGCTGTCGATGACATGGATGATGCCATTGCTGGCGGCAATGTCGGTCGCAGTCACCATTACGGTGTCATTCAACATGACGTTGCCGTCGACAACCGAGATGGAGACGGGCGTGCCGTTCAGGGTGGTGACGGAGTCGAGATTGACCACGTCCTCAGCCATCGCGGCGGTATCGCCAACCACATGGTAGAGCAGGATGTCGGTCAGCTGACCTTGCGGGTCCTCAAGCAGCGCTTCTACCGTGCCCTCGGGCAGCGCGGCAAACGCGTCGTTGGTCGGGGCGAAGACGGTGAAGGTGCCCTCACCGGCCAGCGTGTCGACCAGGCCGGCAGCACTCAGGGCGGCGACCAGCGTGCTGAAGTTCTCGTCGCCGGCGGCGATCTCAGCGATGGACGGAGCCATCTCTTCTTCCATGGCGGCTTCGGCGCCGGGCAGCAGGACGCCGTCAATCACGTGGATGACGCCATTGCTGGCAGCGATGTCGGTCGCGGTAACGATGACCGAGCCATTCAGGACGACGTTGCCGTCGACGACTTCAATCGATACGGTCTCGCCGTTCAGCGTGGTAACAGAGTCCAGTCCTACCACATCTTCGGCCATAGCTGCGCCGTCAACAACGTGGTAAAGCAGAATCTGGGTCAGGTCGCCTGCGGGATCTTCCAGCAGCGCTTCGACGGTGCCCTCAGGCAGCGCGGCGAATGCGTCATTGGTCGGGGCGAAGACGGTGAAGCTGCCCTCACCGGCCAACGTGTCGACCAGGCCGGCGGCGCTCAGAGCGGCAACCAGCGTGCTGAAGCTTTCATCGCCGGCGGCGATCTCAGCGATCGAGGGAGCCATCTCCTCGTCCATCGCTTCCTCGGCGCCCGGCAGCAGGACCGCATCAATCACGTGGATGACGCCATTGCTGGCCTCGATGTCGGTGGCGGTCACCATGACCGAACCGTTGAGGATGACGTTGCCGTCAACGACCTCAATCGAAACCGGCTCGCCTTGCAGCGTCGTCACGGAGTCCAGGCCAACTACATCGGAGGCCATGGCCGCGCCGTCAACGACATGGTAAAGGAGAATCTGGGTCAGGTCGCCCGAAGGATCTTCAAGCAAAGCGTCCACGGTGCCTTCTGGCAGAGCGGCGAACGCGTCATTGGTCGGGGCGAACACGGTGAAGCTGCCCTCACCGGCCAACGTATCGACCAGGCCGGCGGCGCTCAAAGCGGCGACCAGCGTGCTGAAGCTCTCGTCGCCGGCGGCGATCTCGGCGATCGAGGGCGCCATCTCTTCCATTTCTTCGGTCGGCTCAACAACAGCAGCCTCAGTTGGCTCCGGCGCGGCCGTCGGCGTGGCGACCGTGCCACCACAGGCGGCCAGAACAACGGCGAAAATAAGCATTAAAGTTAGGGGAACAAAGCGTTTCATTGTCTTCATCTACTCCTTAAAGGTTTGGGCGAGTCCAGTCGCTCGCATGTGCATGACTATACCTAATGCACAGTATTTGTCCAGTTAATTCCTGCATCCGCTTACCTTTGTCTAATAATTGTCCATATTTCGCTTATGTGCCCTTAACCCCGTTGTTACAATTATTTTACCTTTCCGTCAGATAATTAAGGCTGGAAGTGACCAGACCGAAAACGCAACTGCTCATTGCCCTGCCATGGTCCGCCGGAACGCACTACACACTACCTCTGCCCGGCGAACACGCAGACAATCATCATTCTATGCAACTTAGTTCGATCAAACGCGTATAGGTATAGGTTATAGCGACGCTCTTGTCGCCTTTTATAAACAGTATTATCGACATACCGGGTCCTGCGAGGATTCGGATAGTTGGAGGTTTCATGTTAAACGGAATTAGTAAGCGGTTCAGTGGTTTCCTGCTGGCCAGCACAGTGGGCGCCCTTTTGTTGGCCGGTTGCGGCCTGGCCACGCCCGAAGCGATGGTCCTGCCCACCAGTCAGAATGCAGCAGGCATTGTTGAGAGTGTCGAAGACCTCGTGACCGACTTCATCGTTGAGCAGCCGGCAGCGCCCGTGGCCGCTCCTGTGGTTGCTGAGCAAGCTGTCGACACGCAGGCGCAAACCGCGCCAGTCGTCTCCGCGCCCAACATCGTCGCGGCAGCCGTTGAGCTGGCCGCGCAAGAGCAGGTCCTTGTCGACCTGTACCGCCGTGTCAACCCGGCTGTCGTCAGTGTCAATCTGACCCAGGGCGGCGGCTCCGGCTTCGTTATCGACGCCGACGGCTTCATCGTCACCAACAATCATGTCGTTGAGCAGGGTGGTCCCATCTTCATCCGCTTCGCCAGCGGTGACATCAAGGATGCCGAAGTAGTAGGCACCGACCCTGCGGCCGACATCGCCTTATTAAAGGTAGATGCGGCTCCGGGCGAACTGACCGTCGTCCCGCTGGGCGATTCGGACTCGCTGCTGGTCGGCCAGACTGTTATTGCCATTGGCAGCCCGTTCGGGTTGGACAACACGATGACGACTGGCATCGTTTCCGGGCTGAGCCGCGCTCTGCCTGGCTCCGGCATGGCGCTTGGCGCCAGCTACCAGGTCCCCGACGTCATCCAGACGGATGCAGCCATCAACCCCGGCAACTCCGGTGGCCCGCTGCTGACCCTCTCTGGCGAGGTCGTGGGTGTCAATACGGCCATTGAGTCGCCAGTACGCGCCAACTCCGGAGTGGGCTTCTCGGTGCCGTCCAATGTGGTCGCGGTCGTTGTGGCGCAGCTGCGCGAGAACGGCGTCGTAACCTACCCCTGGTTGGGCATCTCTGGTGGCACGCTGAATCCGGAGGCCGCTGAGGCACTCGGTTTGGACCGGGCACAGCGTGGTGTCATCATCAGCACAGTCGTAGCCGGCGGCCCGGCCGCATCGGCCGGTCTGTTGGGTGGCGATCCGGCAACAGGTCTGGGTGGCGACGTCGTGACGGCGATTGACGGTCGTCCCATCGTCGAGTTCGACGACCTGCTTGGCTACGTTGTCCAGCAGACGCGCGTCGGCCAGACGGTTGAACTCAGCGTGCTGCGTGATGGCAGCCCGGTGACTCTCAACCTGACGTTGGGTGCGCGCCCGGAAGAGCAGCCGGTCAACTAACCGAACAACTCATTCGTTTTCCCGGCTTGTGATGGCGCGTACGCATCGCAGGTCGGGGAACCATCTCACAGGGCGAGCTGCTGCAAGGCGGCTCGCTCTTTTTGTTACCAGCTGTTGGTTTGGGAAAGTTGGCTCGCTGCCCGGCACGCGGGAGCTTCCTCACTGCGGGCGTCGCGAGCTGCCATATGCTAGTTGCCGCGGCCCTCTACCTGAATCTTGTAGTCGCCTGCGTCCTGGAAGTCATGGCCGGTGATAACCATCTCGAACTGGCCTTTTTGCTGCCCTTCAAGATCGGTCGTGCCCACGAATGCAAAGCCGCAGCCGGTAATCTTGCCGCTGGAGTCGTACACGCTGCCAACGAGCTGCACCAGTTCGGCCGGTTCGTCTTGCTTGTTTCGCACCTGACCTCTAATGGTGAACCAGCCCATGACGGGATCGTACTCCGTCTCCACCTTGCGCACCCGCAGATTCGGCTCGCTGTCGACGTCGGTCTTAAAGGAGGGCGCGCCAAACTCAATGCGCTGCCATCCGGCGCTGTTTTCGAAGGACAGCACAAAACAGGTCCGGTCGCCACGAGGGAGTTGATCGAGTTGGACGGGTGTGTACGAGGTCTCGACCAATTGTCCGGCGCCGTCATAGAGAGCGCCCACTATCGACACGGAACGTATCATCAACTTCGAGTTATTGAAGATTTCGCCCACCACCTGGAGCCGGCCACCACTTTCGCGGACCGTGTAGTTGTCGGTCACAAAAACGTCACGTGGCGCGGGGGTGGGGTTGGTCGGAGGCACGGTTGCCGTGGCCGTTGGTGTCACGCTCGGCGTCGCAGCGATCAGGGTCGCGGTCGATGTGGCCGTGGCCGTCGCCGGCGCAGTCGCCGTGGCGGTTGGCGTGCCTGGCCCCGGCGTGCCGGTCGGATTCATGAACGGCGTCATGGTCGGCGGCGGGGTGGTTGCGGTCACAGTCGGGCCGACCTTATCCCCAACCGTGATTGGCAAATAGCCAAAATCCGTCAGAATCGGCGTCCGGGTCATGGTTACGCCGGGTTCCAGTGGTTCGTCGGCCTGAGGAATGGCCGTCCAAACAAGACCGCCCGCCATCAATAGCAGACCGGACAGCAGGAAAAGAAGGTGTCGCTTACTCATTGTTGGGTCGTCAGGGCGCAATATGGGCCGCTGGTCCCGATTCCAGCGCCAACCTGACTGGTAGAGGCGCTATGCTAACCGATGCAAGCGGATGTGACCAGAAGATAGGCAACTATTCACTCGCTCTACACGCGGCAGTAGCTCTGGCGACATCGTTACTAACCAAATGGAACGCTCGTTCATGGTCCGTTCGCAGGCTTTTCGCTGGTGATTCACGCTACTGTAAAGTGGGACACACTTTTCCTGTAGCCCAGGAACAGAAGCGACACGGTTGGTCCGCTATTGTATTAGCAGGCAGCACACACATTTCTCCTCTTCCAATTCCAAATTCCTCCTTGGCATGGCGCCGCGAACCCCCTTCGCGGCGTTTTGCTCTGCGCGCCACAGGAGCCGGAATCAATGATTCTGGCATGTCGCGGCTGCGTCCGATAACCCGACAACTGAAGGGTCGTGCTGTTCCGCCGGGGTTGGCAAGCCGCGACGCGGCACGTATCATACGGGTCGATGAACGTCCTGACGCTCTGCCCTGACCCTGCCGGAGTGAACCCATGAACAACAGCCGAGTTTTCGACCGTGCAGCCGGCTACTATGACAAGACGCGACTGCTGCCGGATGAGGTGGCGACGACCGGGCTGGATGTGCTCATGCAGACTATCGGCCCATCGGCGCGGCTCCTCGAAGCGGGCGTCGGCACCGGTCGAATCGGCATCCCCCTCTGGCAGCGCGGCGTCGACCTGACCGGCGTCGACCTTTCGGGCCCCATGATGGCCCGGCTGCAAGAGAAGTATCCGCCCGCCCGGTTGGCCCAGGCCGACGTAGGCCGGCTGCCGTTCGGCAGGAACACGTTTGACGCCGTGCTGACTGTCCACGTGCTGCATTTGGTCGACGACTGGCGGGGCGTGCTGCAGGAGTTCCAGCGCGTTCTTCGCCCCGGCGGTCTATTTGTCAATGCGTTTCGCACGACGAAAGGCCATAACCATCGCAACGGGATGCGCGATGCGTGGCGCAGGTGGCTGCGCGAAAACGCACCGTCGGGACCGGCTCCTTTCGTCGGCGTGGTCGACGAGCAGACCGTTACCGATGCCCTGACCGAGATGGGTGCTGACGTTTCCATCATCCACGCCGCAACCTATCGCGACTCGTACCGTATCGATGAAGAAATCGACCGCTACGCCAGCCGCAACTTTTCCAGCACGTGGGAGTTGAACGATGGAGACCTCGACGGCAGCGTTGCCGCGCTGCGCCACTGGGCTGCGGCCACGTACGGCCGCCTCGATCGAACCCTGAGCGACGAGATTGTCTTTCAGCTGCAAGTCGGCCGCTTTGCCAGCTAGCCTACCCAGGTTTCTAACCAACTCAACCTCGCCTGTCCGGCACCCGGACAGGCCCACCCACCTACCGGGTCTGTTGCACATCGAGCAGCACCGCCCAACTCTGCCCGCCGGGCAGCGGCTCTTTGGTCGCGGCGAGACGGTAGGTCACCCGGGTCCAGGTCGTGGCCACGTAGCGGCCATCGACGTAGACGCCGCCACCACTCGCACCCAGCTTGACCGGGCCTTCGAGCACGACTCGCTCCACGCCGTCCTCCGCTACCACCGCAACAATCGGTTTCCACGACACGAAGGAGCGCGCGCCGTCCCAGTCGATCTGGGCCGCTTCGGTGGCACCTGTTACGGCGACCGACGGCTGCTGTGCGAAACGTGCCGGATGGCTGGCAAGGTCACCGAGCGGACAATCCTGATCGCCTCCCGCGAGCGCCAGAACAAGCGTTTCCTTGTCCGCTAAAACAATAGTCACCTGGTGCGACCGGCCGACGAAGGTATCAGCTACATCGTAGAAGTAGAAGTCGGTTTGCACACCTGGCGGAGCCAGCGGAGGAAGCGGGATGTCAAAGTGATTGTGGGTCAGCAGGCGGCATCCTGGCAGGACGGTGCCATGGCCGATGCGACGCAAGTCATCGAACCCATTCCCTCCGGCTTGCGGAATCCACCAAACAACCTGGAAGCGAACCGTTGACTGCAGAATGCTTTGTTCCAGCGCCACACAGCCGGGCTGATCAGCAGCCGATGGGTCGGCACAGCGACGGTTTCCCAGAGAGCGCAAGGCGGTTGAGGACAGCCTGAGCAGTGTGATCATCGGCATCGACGCCGTCAGGCGGAAGATAATCGGGACTACAATGACCGCAACGACAGCCGACCACAGCCAGTGATGGTCACTGAAGAAAGAGTTGGACGACGGATTGGCGCTCACCTGCAGATCCTCCCTGACAACAGCGCCATTGAGAGAGAAGATCATTGCTGGCCCTGCTGCCCTGTTGATCAGATGAACGAGCCAACCGCCCGAATTTCAGAATCGCTGCGGCGGGGCAAAGAGAAACGGCCGCCCATGACAGGTGCATGGGCGGCCGTTCAGAGGGCTTGCGCGGGTGGGGGATCAGCGTGTGATCTGGTGACTGGCGACTATCAGACGTCGCTTGCCGCCTCGTCTATAGTGGCTTACGCCACAGCAGCACCATCTTTGCGACCACAAAGCCGCAGTCGTCGTAGACGCGGGTCGCGCCGGTCGGGCTTTCCATGTCCACACCGAGCGCCGACTCAGTCATGCCCGCTTCTCGCTGAGCGCGCAGCGCCCGCACGATGAGCGCCCGCGCCAGGCCGCGCCGGCGATACGGCCGCCGCGTGCTGATATTCTCTGTATAGCCACGCAGTCGCCCGGCCGCCTCATTCTCCTCATGGTCGATAAACGGCCGCACTTGCCCGGCAATTTCATCGGCGGCCACATCCCAGGCGATCTGCCACAACGCCGGCTGGAAGATGCGCTTGTCGGCGAGGAAGCGCTCATAGTCGGTCTCGGTCTGCTCGACACCCCCCCAATGGTCACGAAACGCCTCCACGTTGGCATCCCATATCTGCCGGTACTGCTCCGGCTGCGCCGGTCGCACTTCCAGCCCCACCGGCATCGGGAAGTCGGGGATATCGTCGAGCGTCGGCCGTACCATTTCCGCGAAGTACCGTTCGACGTCGTAGCCTTGCGCTCGCAGGATCGGGTTGATGTCGGCGTCCTGCATGCTGTGGGTCTCCAGCACGTTGGCCCGGTCATCGGGCTGGGAGGCGGCGTTGACTTGGGCGCGCTTTTCCAGCCAGGCCAACATCGAGAGGCGCAGGCCGCTGTCCCATAGGTCCGGCAGGACAAAGAGGCTCACTCTGTGAACCAGCGGCCCCCCGGTCTCATCCAGCCAGCGCACCCGGCCACTACCCACGATGCGGCCGTCTATCTCGGCGATGAGGCTGTCCGCTGCATAGTCGCTGTTCTCCAGATGGGCCAGGCCAACCGCCACGTCTTCTGTCGTAACCACCCAGTCGACGCCTTGCGCCCGGTACTGCGCATCCACCAGCTCGGCCAGCGCCGGGTAGTCGCTCTCGTCCCGCAGATGGCGGAAGCTCAGGCCGGGTATAGACGGAGCGTCGCCCACCTCCAGCCGTTGTGTCTCGTCGGCTGGCATCTCACCCATCCAGCGGTTTACGCCAGAGCAGCTCCATCTTGTCAACCACGAAGCCACAATCCTCGTAGACACGTGTCGCGCCGGTTGGACTGTCCATGTCCACCCCCAGGGCCGATTCCGTCATGCCCGCCTCGAGCTGGGCACGCAAGCTGCGGACGATGAGCGCCCGGGCCAGACCGCGCCGGCGATACGGCCGCCGCGTGCTGATTTCCTCTGTGAAACCGCGCTTGCGGCCGAACGTCTCATTCTCGCTATGGTCGATGAATGTACGCACCTGCCCAGCCACCTCGTTCGTCTCGACGTCCCAGGCGATCTGCCACAGCTCCGGCTGGAACGTGCGCTCGTCGTTCAGGAAGCGCTCGTAATGAGTCTCATTCGGCTCGGCGAAGCTCCAATGGTCACGAAACGCCTCGACGTCCGCCGTCCAGATGGCGCGGTACTGGTCAGGCGTCACCGGCCGCACCTCCAGCCCGTCCGGCATGGGGAAGTCGATGATGTCATCCAGTGACGGCCGAATCATCTCGGCGAAGTAACGTTCGATATGGTAACCGCGCTGGGCGAGCATGGCCCGAATTGGCGTCGGCGCGTCGATGCCGTAGGTCTCCAACACCTTGGCCCGCGCCGGATCGTGACCGGCGGCCAGGTCGGCCGCCCGCGCCTCCAGCCAACCCAGGACGGCGCCCGGGATCTCCGTCTCCCAATAGGCCGGCACCACATGGTAATTAACGCTGTAGACCAGCGGCCCGTCCACTTCGTCCCGCCATCGGGCCCGACCGTAGGCAACCATCTGGCCATCCACTTCGGCAATAATCGAATCCTTAACCAGATCGCTGTTCACCAGATGCGACAGGCTGACCGCGACATCCTCTGCCGTTTCCGCCCACGTGGCCCCCTCGCCCTGCCAATGGGCGCTGGTAACGGCCGCAATGGGAGCGTAGTCAGCCGCGTCGCGGAAGTGGCGGAAGCTCAGGCCGGGGATGCCGGGGGCGCCGGCAACGGTCAATGTCTCAGTTGAGTGAATGTTCATGATAGAATCCTTGGCGAATCGAAGAGTCTACGGCTCGCACGGGTAATCGAACAGCAGGGCAGTTGGCAGCCAGCGAAAGGGTAACACATCGGCGAGACGGATGGCAACCGCTGCCCGCCCGAGCTGCGGGAGAGGACAAGGGCATTTTATGGAAGTCGGCGACACAGTGTCACTATCAGAGCGAGCCGAGTGGCGAGCATGGCTGGCGACCCATTACGAGACCGCGACCGACGTCTGGCTGGTTTCGCCAAAAAAAGCGACTAGACTCCCGGCTCTGCCCTATAACGACGCCGTCGAAGAAGCGCTTTGTTTTGGCTGGATAGACAGCATCCGCAAAGCGTATGGTGGCGACGCCACGGCCCAGCGCTTCTCACCGCGCAAGCGTGACAGCGGCTATGCGCAAACGAACGTCGAACGTCTGCGACGCCTTGCAGATCAGGGCCTGCTGATGCCTGAGGTGTCCGCCAGGGTCAAGGGTATCCTGGCCCAACCGTACGTCTTTCCAGATGACATCATGGCTGTACTTGAGGCCAACCCAACTGTCTGGGAGCATTTTCAGCAGTTCTCAAGACCGTACCAGCGCATCCGTATCGCCTACATCGACCATGCGCGGAAGCGACCGGACGAGTTTCAGAAGCGGTTGGACAACTTCATCCGCAAGACGGAGAGGGGTAAGCAGTTTGGCTACGGGATCGAATCGTACTATTGAGCCATCTTCGTCTTGACAGACGCCCCCCGCTGCCCTACCTTAAAGCCAGATCCTGCTCGACCGACCGATAGCCAACAGGAGAGGCGTATGACGACATCAACCGAGGTTCCAGCCAGCGAGCCCGTTGCACGGGACGACCAGATACTGCCGCCTACACGGGCCGTTGCCTGGATCATCATTCCGTTTCTCCTCGCCGCCTTCATCATCCTCTATGTAGACGGCCGTCACACGGCCGCCTGGTTCGCCTGGGAGATTCCGTCGCGGCTGACCACCGCGCTGATGGGCGCGGGTTACATCGGCGGGGCGTACTTCTTCCTGCGCGTGGGTCTGGCCGACAGGCGACGGCATGTCCACGTAGGAGCCGGCTACCAGCCGGAGAGCAACGTGGTGTTAGGCGGACAGACGGCAAAATGGCACCATGTCCAGGCGGGCTTCCTGCCGGTGACAACGTTTACAGCCGCCATGCTGCTGGCAACCCTCATCCATTGGGACAAGTTCATCACGACCAGTTGGCCGTTCTGGGTCTGGCTGGCGCTCTATGTGGTCACGTCTATCCTGATTCCGCTCCTCTGGTGGCGCAACAAGCCCCGCGACCCGCGCACCTTCGACGCGGGCGACCGGCGCGTGCCGCTCTGGCTGCGGATGATCATGATGGCCGCCGGCGTGTCCCTGATCGCGGTCTGCGCCGCAGCGTTTCTCTGGCCCGACCTGTTCATCACCATCTGGCCGTGGACCCTCTCGCCGCTTACAGCGCGGGTGATGGCCGGCTTTCATGCCTTGCTGGGGGTCGGTGCGTTGGTGCTGGGGCTGGAGCGGCGCTGGAGCGGGTGGGTCATCCCCATGCAGGCGATCTCGATCTGGTACGTGCTGGTAGGCGCCGCTCTGCTGTGGCACAGCGAGGAACTGGGCGCCGCCGGACTGGTCAACTGGTATACGGCGTTTGTGTTGAGCGGGCTGGCCGGGCTGGCGGCCGTCTGGCTGATTGTGCGGGCGCGGCCCCCGGTTGCAGCGACGGCCGACCCGCTGCCTGAAGCTGGTTGACGGTGTCGCGCATCTTGTTGTGGGCGGCGGCAACATAGCCAATCGTGGCCCCGACTGCTCCGCCGATGCCCGCGACCGGCAGCCCACCACCTGTCACACTGCCAACCTGCACGCCCGATGCCGCCCCTGCTCCTGCACCCAGGGCCAAGAAGAACAGCGTCAGGGATCAGGGACGTCCTGTGTCTCGCCCAGCCGGTCGATCACGCTGATTTGGCTTCATGAGGCTTCTCTCCGGCGGCCGCCAGCCAGTGACGTCAATCTCTGTCTGAGACTGCCACGCCGCCGCGCTTGACTCCAATCAGGCACGCTTCCGCTGGTCCAGCAGGACGCCGACGATGACGCCAATGCCCGCGCCGATAGCCAGGCCGATTGGAATGTTGTTGAGGGCCACCCCAAACGCAACGCCGATTCCGGCGCCCAGGGCGATGCCGACGCCGATCATGCTGCCGGCTTGCTTCTCAGCCTCGTTGCCCACATTCTTCATATTGCCTGGGTCTGTGCTCATCATTGACGTCCTTTGCGACCGATTGCCCCTCTGGGCTACAGTCACCACTTTGCGCCTGGTCAGGCGCAGATAACCTGCTCGCAAGAACTATATCCGACCTGCTTAATAGTGTCAACACGGTGACATTTTAGGGTCTGATTCAGTGCCTGGCGGTCGTCTGATTAGTTGTGCGGGCGCGGTCGCCGGTGAGCAGAGACAATCGCCGGCCACCGCCGGCTTCAGCTATCAGGCGGAGCCGCCTGATTGGGCACGTTTCGTGATCACATACCCGATCGCCGCCCCTATGGCGGAGCTAGTAACCATGACGAGAGCGACGCTCAGGGAGATGTCGGTGAACAGCACACCGAGCGCAGCGCCCAGACCCGCTCCCAGCACCACGCCTGCGGCAACCATCAAACGGTGTCACTCCCTGTCTTTTTCTCCGTCCGGCTTCGTCTTTTCAGGATCGTTGCTCATGATGTTTACCTTTTGCGGGCTTGCCCCCAACGTTGCGGCTGCCAAAAGCGTCTGCACCGGCGCAAACATCGAGCTCGGTGCGCTCGGGAACTAGCCCTTTTCGGCCGCTTGCTTGCTCATCGCCGCGCCAAGTCCGGCGCCGATGGCAATGCCTAGCGCCATACCTACCGGGATATTGTCCATCGCCGCTCCCAAAGCAACGCCGAAGACCATGCCGAGCCCCATCCCGGTGCCCATTCTCGAGTTGTCCCGCTTTTCGTTCTGAAGGTCGTCGGACTCTGATTTCTTCAGGTCGTCGTTCATATTTTCATCTGGTGTAGTGCCGGTGCCTCAACAGTCGGGGAGCATAGCTTACCGGCCAACGCTGGCCAGCACCAGTCCGGCGACCAGCCCGATGGCCGCACCAATCATCATCCCGAACACAATCCCCTGCCCCACGTCGCCACTCAGCGCTCCTGCTGCGGAACCAAAAGCCACGCCCAGCCCCGTGCCCAGCGCCAGACCGGTGCCGGCCTAGAGAGCCAGCGCACTCTCGTGGCCTTCGCCATCTTGTTGCCCATCCATTTCATCACTCATCGCTCTATCCTTGTGTGAGCTGCTGTCTGTTCGGATGTACCATCAGCGCATTGATGCGCGACCGGACCCTCTGAACACTATATGGGCCGCAGCACGCTTTGTTGTAATGGCTATAATGGCTCGCCTTGAAAAACAGCGGACAGACCGGCCCCATCACCAGCTCCGGCCCAATCGCCTCGACCGTCGACACGCCGGCCACCACCGCCTACTGGTCCGTCCTGCGCTTGTCGGATTTTGTGCTCAGGTCGCTGTTGCTTCCCTGAATCCTTTGCCTCGCTGCGTGCCGCGAAGCAGGGTCAGTCCGGCAGCAACACAGTCAGGTAAGTCAGTGCAGCGTCAGACATCAGGTCTTCCTGCAAACGCGTCGTATTGTCGAAGAAAGCCAGAGAAGCGGCGCTGTCTACGTGATGCCGGGCCAGAAGCTTAAGGGCGGCCTGGTCATCCCAGATTGACTCAGCGTGCACAATGCGGGACTCATACTGCGCACCGATGCTCTCCGGCTCACGCAAAAGACGGTGGAAGTATTGCGACGAGACCTCACGGTATCGCGCCTGGTGGCCCAGCAAGAGCACGACAGAGAGCTTCTCCCACTCGCTCTCGCCCATGAGCTCGCGCCATGCGCTCACCTGTTCATGGAGCGTATCCAGTTCCAGCGCAGCGGCGATATCAACGTGATCCATAAACAGAGGTGTGACCTGTTTGGCGAATGAATCCAGGACCGGCTGGTGCAGGTGGCGGCTCTCCAGAAGGCCGGTGATAAAATCGGCCGTGATGCGCAGCAGCTCAAAGGTTACGGCAGCCCGATCCGCGTAATAGGCCAGCAACGTCGGGTGCGATTTGAGCTGTTCTGCGAACCCAACGAGCAGTTCTGCCAGATGCAGCTGGTTCTCCAGAGCCAGGACAGTCTCATCGGTCAACACGCCGGGCCCGTTTGCCGCCAGCGTCACATAGGTGCCGAAAGGTAGATGGCTTACGGCTTTCATGTTGTGGTACATCTCCGGCAGGATGCTCGCTTCGTAGCGCTCGCCGTTGAACAGCAGTACGGCCAACTCTCCTTTGATCATCATGACCGGATGCCCATTCATGCCTAACTTGGCCTGCGTTTGCTGGATGATGTGACTATAGCTGTCGTGGAAGGCCTGATTGGCAGCCTCCAACATTTCGGAGCTGGGCCCAAGTGAAAGCGGAAAGGAGTCGGGCTGGATCTCGGTGTTTGTCATATCGTTAATCCTTCGGTTGGCTTGATAATCATTCTATGCATTCGTTGGCACCTGCCCCCTGTGGGCTGGCTCATGTCCTTGTAATGGCTGCTCCTGGAGGAGATCCATCAGACCGGCCCCATCACCAGCTCCGGCCCAATGGCCTCGACGGCCGTTACGCCACAGAGGCCCATCGCCAGCTCCACCTCGCTGCGCAGGATCTCCAATACGTTGGCTACACCCGCCTGCCCGTCGACCGCCAGCCCCCACAAGACGGGACGGCCGACCGCCACCGCCTGCGCCCCCAGCGCCAGCGCCTTGACCACATCGGTGCCGCGCCGGATGCCGCCGTCGAGCAGCACCGGAATACGGCCGTCCACCGCCGCCACAATCTCCGGCAGCACGTCGATCGTCGCCGGGGCGGTATCCAGTTGGCGGCCGCCGTGGTTGGAGACGACCACCCCCGCCGCTCCGTGCTCTATGGCCAGCCGTGCATCGTCGGGATGGACGATCCCTTTAAGCAGTACAGGCAAGGTAGTCAGGCCGCACAGCCAATCGACATCCGGCCAGGACAAGGTCTGGTCAAACAGCGAGGTCACATACGCCGCCAGCCCGGAACCGGCGTGGTCATCGGGGAACTGCGCTTTGCCGGCCGGCATGAGATTCTTGACCATGAGACCGTCGGGCAGCTGGAACCGGTTGCGCACGTCGGCCTCGCGGCGGCCCCACACCTGCGCGTCGACGGTCAGCACAATGGCCGAACAGCCCGCGTCTTCGGCCCGGCGCACCAGATCGGCTGTCGCCTGGCGGTCCTTGTAGACATAAAGCTGGAACCAGACTGGCCCGGTGGCCGCTTCCATGATCTCCTCCATTGAGGTGGTCGAGAGCGAGCTGACGATCATCAACGTCCCCGAATCCCCTGCCGCCCGGACTGTGGCCAGCTCTCCGTCAGGATGGGCCATTTTGTGAAACGCCGTCGGGGCCACGATGACAGGCGTGGCCAACTCGTGGCCGAAGAGCGTCGTCGCGGTCGACCGGTGGCTGATGTCGCGCAGCACACGATACTGGAGCCGCAGCCGGTCGTAGGCGCGCTGGTTTTCGGCCAGCGTAATCTCGTCATGCGCCCCGCTGGCGTAGTAGTCGTACGCCATTTGCGGCAGCTTCTCTTCGGCCAGCAGTTCGTAATCGTAGATGTTGATCGGTTCCACAGCTATCTCCTTAATCAAATCAGGATGAGGTCAGGTCGGACTCTGGCCAGTATACGGGTGGCAACAGGCTGGCGTCAATATGACTCACGGTCATTCATTGTTCGAGCGGCCGTAGTGAACGGACGCCGTTCCGGTCTCCGAGGTCGGCGAGGAAGGCGACAATGATGTCGCCGCAACGGTCATTCATTGTTCGAGCGGCCGTAGTGAACGGACGCCGTTCCGGTCTCCGAGGTCGGCGAGGAAGGCGACAATGATGTCGCCGCTACGGTCATTCATTGTTCGAGCGGCCGTAGTGAACGGACGCCGTTCCGGTCTCCGAGGTCGGCGAGGAAGGCGACAATGATGTCGCCGCTACGGTCATTCATTGTTCGAGCGGCCGTAGTGAACGGACGCCGTTCCGGTCTCCGAGGTCGGCGAGGAAGGCGACAATGATGTCGCCGTTGCGGTTGAGAACTCGACTCCTGCAAAACCCATTGATCGGACCGCACATTCCTGCCTGTTCCGCTATAATGGGTCCAGAAGGCGACATCATGGGGCCGGCCATCAGCATCAACAATCTCTCTCTTTCGCGCGGCGATCGCATCGTGCTCGACGGTGTCACGCTGCGGGCAGATGCCGGCAAGATCACCTGCCTGCTCGGCCCCAGCGGCAGCGGTAAGAGCAGCCTGCTTCGCTGCATCAACCGGCTTTCGGAACCACCCGCGCAAACCATCTTCGTCGCCGGCGAAGACGTGATCGAGCTCGATGTCCTTGCCTTGCGGCGGCGCGTCGGTATGGTGTTTCAGCAGGTGGCGCTCTTCCCCGGCACCGTGGCCGAGAATATCGCTTATGGCCAGACCTTGCAGGGCCAAACGATGGGAGATGAGCGAATTGCCCAGCTAATGGCGCTGGCAGACCTCTCGCCCGAACTGGCGAGCCGGGACTGCAGCAAGCTTTCCGGTGGCCAGGCGCAGCGAGTGGCCATCGCCCGCGCCCTGGCAACGGAGCCGGAAGCGCTCCTGCTCGACGAGCCAACGAGCGCCCTCGACCCCAACGCCACGCGCCGTATCGAAGAGACGATGTGCCGCCTGCGCGACTCGCTGGGGCTGACACTGCTCTGGGTGACCCACGATGCGGAGCAAGCCGGCCGTCTGGCCGACCATCTCTACCTGCTGGTCGACGGCCGTGTCGCCGATGAGGGTCATCCCGACCATCTGCTGCGCCCCGACAGCCAACACATGACCGCCCTCTTCGCCGCGGGCGATCTGGAGGAGTAACCCTGATGCTTGAAGGTTTTCCACTCGATCAGATCGGCCGCGTGGCCGCGTCGCTTGTGCTGGTCATCCTGGCGATGGCCGTCTCTCGTTGGCAGCGGCTCGACCTGGAGAAGTCGATGCTCGTGGCTGTGGTCCGGGCCTTCATCCAGTTAACCCTCATTGGCTATGCGCTGACATTCTTGTTCGAGATAGACAGTCCAGCGCTAATCCTGCTCGTGCTCGGTCTCATGACCGCGGTGGCAGGCTATACGTCGGGCCAGCGATCGGGCACGCTGCCGCAAGGGACGGCCGTCGCCCTCGGCTCCATCGGGCTGGGTGCGTCGCTGACACTGGGGCTGCTGGTGGGGCTGGGCGTGTTCGACTTCTCCGCCCAGCAGATCATCCCCATCGCGGGCATGGTCATCGGCAACTCGATGAACGTCTGCTCGCTGGTGATGCGCCGGGTTCAGGAAGAAGTGGACGGACGCCGGCTGGAGATTGAGACGGCGCTGGCGCTGGGGGCCACACGGCGGCAGGCGGCCGATCCCTATCTCAAGCTGGCCCTCAGCGCCGGTATGCTGCCCATCATCGACTCCACCAAGACGGTCGGCCTGATCCAGCTCCCCGGCGCCATGACCGGCATGATCCTCGCCGGCGCGCCGCCGCTGGAGGCGGTGCAGCTGCAGATGATCGTCATGTTCATGCTCATCGGTGCGGCAGCGCTGACGGGGCTAACGGCCGCTTTTCTGACGTACCGGCAGCTGCTGAACGGTCAGCATCAGATCATTTCCGCTGCTGGCTAGGTTAGAAGTGATTGACGTCGTTCCGCAATGGTTGCAACAACCGATGCATGATACACTGCTTCAAGTTATCCTTAAAGGGAGAATAAACATGAGACGCAGAGGACCAGGGGGCAATCCCCGCCAGAATCGCCGCCAACGGCGACGGAGACGTAGAAGAAGAGTGGTGCTGGTAGGCGGCACGGTCGCGCTCGGCGCGGCGGCCGTCCATAAGTTCAGCAGCAAAGACGTCGAGAAGATTGAAGCCGCAGCAGGCAAGCCCGCCGAAGAGCTGACCGATGAGGAATTGGCTCAGGTAACGAAAGAGCTGGGCATCACCGGCGAACCGCTGACGGCCGAAGAGCAGAAGCAGGTGGACGCGGCTGAGGAAGAAGCTGAGTAGGCAGAGTCGTTCACTAACACGTCACTATAACTGCCAGAACCGGAGTTCTCAAGGAACTCCGGTTCTCTTTGTCTTGGCAGGCCAGCCGATCACTCCACCTGCCACACCATCGTCGTCGACCCACCAAACCCGAGCACGCCGCGCAGATACTCAAATCCTTCGTGATCCGTCTCGACAAACCCTTCCCGCTCGTAAAGGCGGCGGGCGGCCGTATTTGTGTCGATGACATCGAGCCGAATCTGCGCGTACCCTTCTTCGCGGGCGTACTGCTTCAATGCGCCCAGCAGCATGGTGCCGATGCCTCGACCGCGCTGATCACTACGCACAGCGATGCCGTCCATGAGCAGTTCCCCTTCCTCCGGCTGCCGCTCGTAGAGCGAAAGCACGACGACCGCCCGCGCCCCGCCCAAAAAGCCCAGCAGCCGCAGCAGTCCGCCCGCCGTCATGCCGCCCGTCAGCGACCCTTCCGCGTTGTGGAAGCCCGCCAGCCCAACCAACTCATCTCCAGCCAGCGCCACGACGGCAAACGGCAGGTCGAGCGCGGCCGACAGCAGGCGCTGCCTCCGCGCCGTATCCGGAATGGCCAGCGCAAGCTTGGGACCGAACGCCTCATCGTAGAGAACGGCCGCCGCGTCACGCAACTGCACGGGCACGCCAAACTGAATGTGAACAGCTCTGCTGTCGTCGTCTGAACTCATGATGTGACTCCAGGCTATCGCGCTGCGAGAAACTTGGTCCAACTCGCTGTGACCGGTCTTCTAGGGACGACTCGCCAACCACGCTTCCAGCTCATCCAGCGAGGCGAACGCATTGAGCTTAGCGCCGTTTTCCAACAGGTATGATTGTAGCCGAGCATCGAAGCGGTCGCATGCCGCTCGCAGCCCCACGAAATCGCCTGCCTCCAGATAGGGCAGCAGCGCTGGAAAACCCAGCCCCACCAGGTCCTGCTCATAATCGGCCAGGCTGTTGAACGAGCCATACCCCACGCCGCTGGTCGCCCAGGCCATGTGGATCATCAACTCATGGTAGAACGACATCATGCCCAGTCCGGTCGCTTCTTCCCGTTCGGCCGCCAGCATGATATGCTGCAGGTCTGCCTTCAGTTCAGGATAAGCACTGTCGAACACCGCCGGGAAGCTGGCCGGCTTCGCTTGAACCTCGCGCTGCTCTGCCAATAGCCACGTACGCGAACTTCCCATCAAAGCCCTGGCTGCCTGCAAAAGGTCGTCAGGTACTGTGGCGTCATTCATTCGCTCCAGCTTGGCGGCGAACCCCTGCGGCTGCCGGGGCAGCGCTGTGACCTGTTCCATTTTGCGGGTATCGATGGCTCTCTGGTTAGCCACCGCCACGCTGTGGACGACGATATCGCGCACCGCCCGAGCATGGAACAGGGCCGCCAATTGATTGCCCTGTTCGGCCTGCTCCTCCAGCAGATAGAACGGGTATCCGGCCCGCTGAAAGATAGCCAGTGATTTGTCTAGCATCTCGCCCCGGGCTTCGGACGCGAGCCATCCTGTCATGCGGTCGACCAATGCTTGCCAGCGGGCAGCAGCCGCTTCGTTTCTGGCGTAGATGACCTCTCCTTCAAGGATGACTGAACCGCGCATGTCGTCGAACTCGGCCCAGCTTTCCAGCCGCGGCCACGTCAAGGCGAACAAGTCCAACAAGGTTTCGTCGACAAGCACGGTTATGCTGTACCACCTGTCAGCCTGCACCGGTATGAAGGCGATATCGAGATCGGAGTATCGGTGGGTCGTGCCTTTGGTCATGGAGCCGAAACGGAAGATGAGGTCAACTTCCTGGCCCAGTTCATCAAGAAGGGCTGTTGTGGCGAGTTCTATGGCTCGCTCAGGATCGGTAATCATATTGTCTCCCTGGGGCTGTGGTCAGCTCACCCTTGCTCGACTGCAATCAGAACGGCCAGATCACCGGCACCAGCAGCAGCACAACAACAAGGAAGATGGCCATCAGCGGCGCGCCGACTTTCAGATAATCATTGAACTTGTACCCGGCAGGCGCCTGGACCATCAGGTTGGTGGTCGTGCCGATGGGGGTCATGAACGCGTTCGACGCCGCCACAGCCACGCCCATCAGCAGCGGGTAGGGCGAAATGCCGAGCGTGACAGCCGCCTGGAGCACGATGGGCGCAATGAGAACAGCCGTCGCGGTGTTGCTGATGATCTGGCTGAAGCCGGTCGTCAGCAGGAAGACACCAGCCAGCAGCGCCAACGGCCCGATGGCCCCCAGCGATCCGACCAGTCCATTGGCAATCAGGGTCGCGCCGCCGGTCACTTCGAGCGCGGTCGACAGCGGCAGCATGGCGGCGATCAGAACCACACTCTGCCAGTTGATGGCCCGATACGCCTGCGTCATAGTCAGGCAACCCGCCAACACCATGAGTACGGCCGTAATCAGGGCCGCCATGACAACTGGGACAACGCCAGTGACCATCATGATCACCATCGCCAGCAGGGCGAAAACGGCAAAGAGCGAGCGGGGGGTCAGTTCCACAATCTGTTTGGACAGCGCTTCCGGGCTGCCCACGACAACGAAGTTGCGAGCTTCGTTTTGCAGCAGTTCGATGTCGGACCAACGACCGCGCACAAGCAACGCATCGCCAAACTGGAGCTTCGTTTCCGGTCCGGTCAACCGGCGCTCCCCGCGCCAGATGCCCAGAACCTGCACCCGATACTTGTCGGCGAAACGTACGTCGGCCACTGTCCGGCCGATATATTGCGAGCGAACGGCCAGCAGCACCTCAGCAATGCCGACCTCCGACGAGAGCAGCGCCTCAGTCATGCCCGTGCCGTCCTCACCAACAGGCTGCATGCCCAGCGAGTTGGCAACTGCCAATCGCTCGATATCCTCCGGGAGCCCTTTCACCAGCAGGCGATCCTGGCTCAGAATCATCGTATCTGGACCGGGCACGACATCCCCATTGGCCGGCTGCAGCATCTGAAACTGGTCGCGGACCTGGTCCCCCAGACGGCGCAGCAGAGGCGCTTCGCCGGGCAGTGGCGCGTCTTCCGGCTGGTTGCGCTGCACGCTAAGTACGGTGACGTTGTAGTCGTGGCCGAGCGCCGCTTGCTGCAGCGTCTTGCCTGCCAGCGGGGACCGCACCCGCACGCGCAACGCGTACATGGCCTCTTCCAGACCAAAGGTGTCGGCAACATCCCGCACCGATTGGCTCAGTTCGATAGGGCGCTGGTCGGCATCACGTTTCGGCAAGAGACGACGGCCGACGGTCATCATGTAGACGACTGTGACGACCAGCAGCGGCAGGCCGATGAGGGCGAATTCAAAGTAGCCGAATGAGGCGTACCCTTCCGCAACCAGCGCATCGGCGACGACGATGTTCGACGGCGTGCCGGTCAGCGTCAACAGCCCGCCGGTGTTGGTGGCATAGGCCAGACCCATCAGAAACTGGGACGGGACGCCGCCCACCTTCCACGCAGCCGCCACAACAGCAGGGAGCAGGGTAGCGACGGTGCCGGTGTTGCTGACAAACGCCGACAAACCGGCGGCGCCCAGCATCATGACGATCAGCAGTCGGGTGGCGCTGCCGCGAGCCAGCCGCAGGAGCTGTTCGCCAATCCACGCCGTCACCCCAGTTCGAGACAGCCCTTCGCCGACGATGAACAGCGCGGCAATAAGGATGACGGTGGAATTGCTGAACCCCGCTAATGATTGCTCTAGGGTGAGAATACCGGTCAGAAACAGGGCCAGCAAGGCCAGTAAGGCGACGACATCGGAGCGGATGCGGCCCGTAACGAACAGGACGATGGTGACGGCCAGGATAATGAAGGTGATGATCATGATTGCCTGCGGCTGGAGGACGGGATGATGGCTCCCAACCGCCGACTGATCTTCCCACAACCCAGACAGCGCCGCAAGGGGTTGCGACCGGCTTTGCACCAACACGCTCGCGCAGGCGGTGATTGTCGCCCGGGTTCAGCCTTTCCGACTCAAGAGCCGACTACGGCCCACGATACTCCCAGACGCCGCAGTCCTCAAACTGAACTTCATAATCCGCTGTGCCGATGCGCACGGAGCCGCCGGCATTGCCGAAATGATTGTCGATGATATCCTGGCCCGCGGTCAGGCGTGCCCAGTAGCAGTCGTCGGCAGTGCCCGTCGACTCCCACAAACCGGGGGCGATCTCGACGCCTACGGTGAAGAAGCCGTTCTCTTTTGGGCCGGTCGCGTCGGCCGCCAGAGCGGGAACCTCATTCTCAACGTACGACCACGTGCCGCAGTCGTCAAACTCAACCTCGAAATCGGTTGGGCGGACGGCCACAGTGCCGCCCGCGTGGCCAAAGTGATTGTCGAGCAGTTCCTGATTGCCATCATAGCGAGCCCAGTAGCAGTCCCGGTTGCTGCCTCCGGAGCGCCATAGGCCGGGAACGATTTCAACGCCAACCGTATAGAACCCATTTCCCTTTGGCGCGGCGAGCTCGCCGAAGGCAACCACCGTCGCCGTCGCACCAAGGTCAGGCGTGGCAGTGGGCACCGGCGTGGCGGTGGGAATGGGCGTGGCGGTGGGAATGGGCGTCTCCGTGGGAACTGGCGTGCTCGTAGGCAGCGGCGTTTCTGTCGGCGTCGCTGACGGCAGCGGTGTAGCAGATGGCGTCGGTGAGTTGAGGGGCGTGCTCGTGGGCGTAACGGTCACAGGCACCTCAATCAGCCGCGTCACTTCTGCCACCCTCGTCACCTCCACGACGCGCTCAACCTCGACCACCACTTCGCGCGTCACTTCCACCGTGACAGGCAGCTCCGCAACGACCGTTACCTCCATCAGAATCGTCTCTGGCTCTGCTGCGCCACATCCGGCCAACAGCCACACGCCAAAGACCAAAACAAGCAGCACAAGATTACGCATGATTCCTTCCTCATCACATCCCGGACAGTTGAGTAAAGCGTGCCGGTTCGCTGCACGCCCGGTCAGTATACCGGCTATTCGCTTTGGAAGTGGAAACAACGGGGCGCGAGGCAGCGGCCGAAAGAACGCCAGGCTGGGGCATGGGATTGGCAGCGAGCGGCCCTATGCTATGATCGGCCCATGCTCAAACGAACTTCTCTTCCCCTGCTGCTGCTGGCGCTGCTCCTGGCAGCTTGCACCGGAGCTGCCCCGGAAACGGCCGAATCCGACCAGCCTGCCGCGCCCCCGTCGGTCCGCATTACCGCAGGCAGCGACGGCCGTCTGGAGCCGCTGCTGCGCGACCTGTCGGGCAGCCTGACCGCGCCTGAGGCCGGCATTGCCGCAGCCATCATTCAGGACGGCGAGGTCACGATTGGCTTCACCGGCAATGAGGCGTTCAACGCCGACACGTTGTTCGAGTTTGGCTCCATCACCAAGGTGTTTACGGCCATTCTCCTGGCGCAGCTGGCCGACGACGGCATTGTGGACCTGAATGACCCGATCAACGCCCATCTGCCGCCGGCGCTGCAAGACGCCAAGTGGGAGCCGGTGACGCTGCGCGACCTGGCCACCCATACCGCCGGCCTGCCCCGACTGCCCGACAACATGAACCCGTTCGTCATGGTGCTGACAGGCCAGATGGACGACCCGTACGCCCGCTTCGACCAGAAACGCCTGGAGGAAGCGCTGCAGCAGGCCGAGGTGCAGCCCAACATCGCCATCTCCGACTACTCCAACTTTGGCTATGCGCTGTTGGGTGATATCGTGGGTCGGGCTGGTGCGGCTGACTATACGACATTGGTCGAGCAGCAGCTCTTTGCTCCGCTTGGCATGACCGCCAGCCGCATCGACGAATGGGCGGACGACAACCAGGCCCCGCCCCTCAACGCCGGCGGCGAACCAACGTCCGACTGGACGCTCAACGCCTTTCGCGGCGCAGGCGCGGCGCGAGGCAGCCTGAACGACGCCATCGCCTTTACCAGGGCCTCACTCGCCGCGTGCGAGCAGACCGACACGCTGGCGCAGGCCAACTGCCTGGCCCAACAGTCGACCGGCGTCGGCATTCCTGGCGGTTCCGTCATGGGATTGGGATGGACCCGCACGACGCAGGAGGGTCAGACCTCCATCTGGCACAATGGCGGCACGGGTGGCTATCGCACGTTCCTTGGCTTCAACCCGGAAACCGGGACGGGCATCGTGCTGCTGAGCAATCTGGGCGACTTCAGCGGGCTGGACGCCCCGGCGCTGGCACTGCTTACGCAAGGCCAATAGTAGGTTGACAACTATCTTTCGCCGCACAGACTATAGCGCGATTTGCTAGATCGCGGCGGGAGGAGAGTGACGATTTGGCAAATCGCCCGTCGGGTTGGGCACAACTGGATTGCCAAACGACCAGCCGTCGCTCATCGGGCAGCCGCGAGACGGGCGGCGCGTCTAGTCCACCTTCGACACCGAGAGACGGCGCAGCATGTCCCGCCGCTTGGAGCGGTGGGCGGCCATCCGCTCCAACACACCGCTGAGAAAGCGCACCGTCTCGACGATGTACGGCCCCTTGTTGAGCATCACGCACTCCGCCTGCCCGCTCATGACCACGTCGGTCACCTCGGCCCGCGACGGCGCACCCCGCTTGGCCAGCGACTCCAGCACCTGTGTGGCCCAGATGACGGGGATGTGGGCCGCCTCGCAGAACCAGAGAATCTCCTCCTGCACTTCGGCCATCCGCTCGAATCCCACTTCAGCCGCCAGGTCGCCACGCGCGACCATGACGCCGTCGGGCGGAGTCCGCATGGAGGAGAGCAGCAGGCGCGGCAGATTCTCAAACGCCTGGCGTGTCTCAATCTTCAGCACCACGCCGATATTCAACGCGCCAAGCCGCCGCAGCTGCTCCTCCAGGGCGTTGACGTCGGCCGGGAAGCGCACAAAGGAAAGCCCCACGACGTCAGCGTGTCTGACCATGAAGTCGAGATCGATCAGATCTTTGGCGGTCAGCGAGGGCATGGTCAGCTTCGTGTCCGGAAAGTTGATGCCCTTTTCAGACCGCAGTTTGGCGCCGTTCAACCCGGTGTGGGTGACGGTCAGCGAAATACGGTCGCCATCGTTGTCCAGCACCCGACCGTGAATCTTGCCATCGTCGAACAGTACCCGATCGCCGATGTCGACGGCCGAAAACGCTTCCCGCAGCGTGCAGGCAATGTGGGCGTGCTGGACGACATGACCGTCGCTGTCAACCTGCGCCGGCTGTCCGGGCAGCATGTCGCGTGTCAGCACCAGAGTGTCGCCTACCTGGAGCGTAATGGGCAGCACCAGATCGGGTAGTTCGCCAATGACGCTCTCCGCCATCACCTCCTCGTCTCGCACCAGCCGCACCGGCATACCCGTCTCGGCGTAATGGGTGCGGTCCGTCTCGGCCAGACAGGAGCGATTCGACCGGCTGACGATGTCGAGCCGGCGCTGACGGCCGCGCGCGTCCACCAGCTCAATCGCGTCGCCAACAACCGCTTCGTCCAGCAAGCCGTTGGCCAGCGGAATGGTGACATCCGCATCCAACGGGGCGGGTTCCGGATGGCCCTCCGGCGTCAGCCAGACCCGGCACATCTCCGACACCTCGCCACGATGGTTACGCACAGGCTTGTACTTGACGATCTGGCCCGCGGGTTTGATCGGGCCGGTGCGCAGCTTCGGCCCCGCCAGGTCGGCGTACACTTTACACGGGCGGCCGAGCTTGCGTTCCGCTTCGTGCAGATGGGCGATCATGGCCGACCACTGCTCCGGGCCGTCGTGGGCACAGTTGATGCGCATCACGTCCATCCCGGCCGCGAGCAGCTCCTGGATGAGCTTCTTGTCGGTCGCCGCCTCGCTCGGCATGGTGACCATGATGCGCACTCGCCGCTTGCCGGACGGCCGCCCCAGCAGCTGCTCCGTATGCATGTCCAGCATCATCGGCCCGGTGTTGCACGTCACCGGCACCAGCTCGTCGGGCGCGTCATACGGGATGCCCGCCAGTGCGTGCAAGTTGACCAGCAGATTGTCGAGCGTGCTCAGGACGGCCGTTTCCGCATTGCCCAGGGAGGTCAGGCCGAGATCGATCAGCTCCTTCTGGACGCCGCGAATATCGTTCTGGCGTACCGCCAGGTAGTGGAGCAAGTTGCGGGCGCTGGGCTGGTAGTCGGTGGCCACCAGCTGCAAGTCAATACGGTGGGTTTCCTCCAGATCAAGCGCCCGGCGGCGCAGCGTCTGGATGGCGGGAATCAGTTGTTGGGCTTTCTGCTGTGTTTTCAGCGGTGTGCTGTTCATCAAACCTCTCGTTCCAACCGTATAGATCAATGCGCCATTTGGATGGCATCAAACTCCCCGGACTTCGCCTGCACCGATGGTCAACCCCATCGCATCCGCGTCCCCACCGAGGGAGGCTCAACACGCGGCCGACATTCGGGGCCGATGCAAGTGAACCATGATTATATCAGATTGGGTCTGCATGAAGGCTCGCCTGGCGCGTTTCTCACATGGCAATCGCCTATAGATTCGGTGTGGAATGAATTCACACAGCGAGCGAGAAAGTGCGATGAATCGCACTGAGAACGATCCTCAAGGTGGCCGATACCCCCTCAATGAGGGGGTCAGGTTAACCTGATTCATCAGGTTTGCTCGTTAGCTGTCCGGTTTCAACCGGCAGCTTTGAGGGTGCGCTTGCCCTGGCTCTTCTCAGGCACTGCGAGGGCCTACCGTACTCCATGCACTCTGGTTCCATACTGACCGTGCCAGTCACGCGGCAGCCAGCTTCAACGGCAGGCGCGAACGCTTGCCGGGGGCCTGGCTCTCCAGCGTGTAGTTCGCCTGCATCCAGCCCGATTTCACTTGTGAACGGCCGTCAGAAACGGTACACTACGAGTCCGGGTGGGGCCGACACCATTGACCGAGTCTATATGGCCTTGCCTGGCGTCCCGCTTACCAATCCATTCCTGGAGGCAGAGACGTCGTTGACCGGACCCCCGGTCAATCCCGTCATTTCATCTTGTTCAACTGGAGCTTACAAAGGTTGGAGGACCCCATGTTCAGTAAACGATCCGTTAGAGCAGTTTTGGTGACATTGATCGCTGTGGCCCTGTTCGTGGGCAACGGCACGCAGACGACGCGGGCAGCAGCCAGCGACCTCTTCTTCTCGGAGTATGTCGAAGGCTCCAGCAACAACAAGGCACTGGAGATCTATAATGGCACCGGCGACACGGTCGACCTCTCGATCTATACCATAGAATTCTACTTTAACGGCCAGACCACCGTCGGGACGACAATCTCGCTGGCAGGCAATGTGGCCGACGGCGACGTATTTGTGGTGGCCGACAACGATGCCGTCCAGGCCATTCTGGATGTGGCCGACCAGACCAGCACATCCAACTTCTTCAACGGCGATGACGCCATTCTGCTGAAGAAGAGCGGCGTTGTCGTTGACAGCATCGGTCAATTGGGCAGCGATCCCGGCTCCGAGTGGGGCAGCGGTGACGCTTCGACCCAGAACAACACCTTGCGGCGGCAAGCGACCGTTTGCGCCGGAGACACCGAGCCTTCCAATGCCTTCGACCCGGCGACCGAGTGGGACGGCTTCACCGAAGATACTTTCGACGGCCTCGGCAGCCATGCGGCTTCATGCGGCGCGACGTCGCCTATCGACGAGCTCTTCTTCTCTGAATACGTTGAAGGCTCCAGCAACAACAAGGCGCTGGAAATCTATAACGGCACCGGCGACACTGTCGACCTCTCGATCTATACCATAGAATTCTACTTTAACGGCCAGACCACCGTCGGGACGACAATCTCGCTGGCAGGCAATGTGGCCGACGGCGACGTATTTGTGGTGGCCGACAACGATGCCGTCCAGGCCATTCTGGATGTGGCCGACCAGACCAGCACATCCAACTTCTTCAACGGCGATGACGCCATTCTGCTGAAGAAGAGCGGCGTTGTCGTTGACAGCATCGGTCAATTGGGCAGCGATCCCGGCTCCGAGTGGGGCAGCGGTGACGCTTCGACCCAGAACAACACCTTGCGGCGGCAAGCGACCGTTTGCGCCGGAGACACCGAGCCTTCCAATGCCTTCGACCCGGCGACCGAGTGGGACGGCTTTACCGAAGATACTTTCGACGGCCTCGGCAGCCATACAGTCAACTGCGGTGTGACGCCGCCACTCGTCTGCACCGGCGCAGTCTCCATCGCCAGCGTCCAGGGCACGGGCGATGTGACGCCGGAAGCGGGCAATGAGGTCACGATTCAGGGCCTCGTGACGGCCGACTTCGGCAGCGAAATCGTCATCCAGGAGAACAGCAGCACCGCCCGCAGCGGTATCGTGGTCTTCTCCAACGGCAACAGCGCCAGCCAGGGCGACGAAGTGTGTGTCACGGGAGTGGCCAGCGAACGCTTCGACCAGACGCAGATTGGCGGCAACGGTAACCCGAACGCGACGATCGACATCCTGAGCGGCAGCAATGCGCTGCCTGCGCCCGTGGTTCTTCCTACTGCCAGCCTTGCCAGCGATCCTCCTGCCGAGGATTGGGAAGCGGTGCTGGTGCGCGTGGAGAGCGTCACGGTGGACAACCCTGATCTGGGCAACGGGGAGTATTCGGTCGACGATACGAGCGGTCCTGTTCGCGTGGATGACAAAGGCTTTGCTTTCTCTCCAGTTGCCAATCAAGCTCTGGACTTTGTGCAGGGTCCGCTGTTTTACAGTTTCAATGACTACAAGATCGAACCGCGAGACGCCAACGATATCGGCTTGCCGCCGCCACCGCCGCTGACGTGCGAAGGCAGCTTCACCTTCACGCTCATCCACGCCATCCAGGGCAGCGGCGCAACGACAGCGATACCTGGCCAGGACGTCATCGTTGAAGGCATCGTCGTCGGCGACTTCCAGAACAACGGATCGACCGACAATGGCGACCTGAACGGCTTCTTCGTGCAGGAAGAAGACGCGCAAACCGATGGTGACGTTAACACATCGGAAGGCGTCTTCGTCTTCGCGGCCGACACCGACGTCGCTGTAGGCGACAAGGTGCGCGTGGCCGGCACTGTGACCGAGTATGAGTCAACCAGCTCCAGCAGTGGCACGTCCTTGATGACCCAGCTCACCAACCCGACCGTCGTCGTTTGCGCCAGCGGGGAGACGCTTCCTTCCAGCACAGTTGTCACGCTGCCCGTAACAAGCGTGACCGATTTTGAGCGGTACGAAGGCATGCTGGTCACCTTCCCGCAGAATCTGGTCATCAGCGAATACTTCAACTATGATCGCTTTGGCGAAATCGTTCTGACGACCGACCGGCAGTTCACGCCGACGGCCGTCGAGGAACCCGGCGCAGCAGCCGTGGCGCTGGCCAACCAGCAGGCGCTGGCCCGCATCACGCTCGATGACGGCCGTTCCTCGCAAAACACCGACCCGGCCCTTCACCCGAACGGCGCGGTCTTCGACCTGAACAACAAGTTCCGTGGTGGCGACCTGGTCCAGAATGCGACCGGGGTGATGGACGACACCTTTGGTTTGTACCGGATTCAGCCGGTGCAGGGCGCGAGCTACACGGCCGTCAACAGCCGCGACGCTGCGCCTGACGATGTGGGCGGTAACCTGAAGGTTGCCAGCTTCAACGTACTCAACTACTTCAATGGCGACGGCGCAGGCGGGGGCTTCCCGACCTCACGCGGTGCCGACGACCTGGATGAGTTCGACCGGCAGCGGACGAAGATCATCGCCGCCATCACCGCCATCAATGCCGATGTCATCGGTCTGATGGAGATCGAGAACGACGGCTACAGCGCACAGAGCGCCATCGCCGACCTCGTCGACGGCCTGAACGCGGCTACCGCTGCCGGAACCTACGCGTTCGTCGACCCTGGCGTGGCGCAGATTGGCACGGATGCAATCGCTGTGGGCATGATCTACAAGCCCAACAGCGTGACGCTGCTCGGCGCGAGCGCCATCCTGGACTCGTCGGTCGATGCTCGGTTCATCGATGACAAGAACCGGCCCGTCCTGGCCCAGTCATTCCAGGACACCAGCACCGGTGGCATCGTCACCGTGGCCGTCAACCATCTGAAGTCGAAAGGCTCAGACTGTGACAGCCTGGGCGATCCCGATCTGGGCGACGGCGCAGGTAACTGTAACCTGACCCGGCTGGCGGCGGCCGAAGCGCTGGTCGACTGGCTGGCGACTGACCCGACTGGCTCCGGCGACGACCGGACCCTGATCATCGGTGACCTGAACTCCTACGACAAGGAAGATCCGATCGACGCTATCCTGGCCGGCTCCGACGACACGCTCGGAACCAGCGACGACTACACCGACCTGATCTTCCAGTTCGGCGGCGAGTTCGCCTACGGCTACGTCTTCGACGGCAAGGTCGGCTATCTCGACTACGCGTTGGCCAACGACAGCCTGCTGCCGTTTGTCACCGGCACGACCGAGTGGCACATCAACGCCGACGAGCCGGACATCCTCGACTACGACACGACGTTCAAGAAACCGGCCCAGGATGCGCTCTACGAGACAAACGCGTTCCGTTCGTCTGACCACGACCCGGTCATCATCGGGCTGGACCTGACGCCGCCAACCGTCGGCGCAGTCTGCCCGGTCGACCCGAACGTGGGCTTCGAACTCACCGATATCCTCGGCGACGGCATGGGCAGTGCCCAGCGGTCGCAGCGGGTGTCGAAGGTGCGCGTGTGGGACGAGGACAACGTCGTCGATCTGTATGGTCAGATGGCGGCCAAGGCGTTTGGCGGCGTGCGCTGGGTCCGCTTCCAATACAGCGACAACAGCTTTGTGCAGGTCAACGACGCGACCGACCTGGGCGACACCGGCGCCATCTCCTGGTGGGGAGCCGACCTGGATGAGTCCACGCTGGCTTACCGGCCGTTCGTCAAGGGACGCTGGTTCCTGGAGAAGGGCAGCAAGAAAGTGAAGGTGCCTCGCGCGTTCGTCGTCTACCCGACGTACGCCACGACCGACGCCTATGCCAACGTCTGGAGCACATTCACCGCGCCCGGCAACTATGTCGATAGCGCGCCTGGCTTCAGCCAGACGATGGCCCAGACGCTCGCCATCCCGACCACGCAAGCGACGGCCGAAGTCGTCGTCCGCCTTGCGCTGGCCGATCTGGACAGCGCCGCCAGCAGCGTGGACGTCACCGTCCGCGCCGGTGGAGTTGAGGTCATAGAAACAATCAGCAAGCCCATCAACAAGAAGATGGAATCGCTCAACATCGTGGAGATCACACTGAGCGGCGTGCCTTCGGGGACGAGCGAGGTGGAGATCGTTGTTGAGAGTGCGCTGGTCAGTGGCGATTCGGCCGCGCTCCTGGGCGCAGCTGCCAGCTACGCTTGCGGAGACCCGGCCCCGTAAGGGGTTCGGGCCGAACCCTACCTAAGCCCGACGTAGAACGAGCCGGGACGCAGCATGGAGCTGCGTCCCGGCTCCTTTTTGATCAGATCACTGGCGTCGTGGCTAGTCGACCCGGCGCACCGGCGGCAGCGGCCAACTGCCATCCAGCGCCGCCGGCTCCGGCCAATACATACGCAAAACGAGATAGAACGGGCCGTTCTGCGGGGCAGGCAGCCAGTTGGCGGCCGCTTTCGGGTCGTCCGGCCGGTCGCGCTGGATGTGGATGGTCAGCGATCCGTCTTCCCCCAGCGCCAGCCCCACAGTGTTCGAATTGATCAGATAGCGGTTGATGGAATTGTCAACCAGGTAACCAGCTACGCCGTCGTAGGAGGTGTCATACATGGTGACCGACCAGAACGCACGCACCGGAGGCCTGGAGGCGAGCGTCACTTCGTACCGGTTGGCCGAGTCCAGCAGCTCCCCGGCTGCATCCTGATGCGATGTGGGATAAAACGCCTCGATAGCGTCATTGCCGCCCCACCCCGCCATCGCGGCCGCGCCACGCAGCAGATAGTCGCCCGCGTAAAACGCACTGTCGCCGAACACGCTGGCCGACGACCAGCCGTTCGACTTGACGCCCAGCCCGGCCACCTTCTCCGCCAGCTGCTGGCGCGCAAGGGCCACACCGGCCTCATACGCTTGCCGCGTCTCCGGGGCCAGCCCTTCCGGGTCGAACGGCAGGCCCGGCCCCACGCCAATCGTCGCCATCCGCGCCATCAGTTCCTGCTCATCCGGCAAGGTTGGCCGGCAAAAGCCCAGTATGAAATTGAGATACCCGATGAAGCGGGCATCACGCGACGCTTCGTCATTCCAGGCGGGCCACGCCGGCGTTGGGGCCGCTGCGGGCGGGGGCGTGCCCGTCGCTTGCGAAAGCGGCTCCAGCCGGTAGGCGTCCATGATCGTCGCCAGCGCCGGGACGTCATCCGCGCCCAGCAACTGGCTGCGACCGATCAGGTAGACCAGATCGGTATCAAAACGCAGAACTCCGTCAAACCCGCCGCCGCCGTCACCCTGCCATTGAGGACCAACGAGCAGGTATGAGCCGGAGCCGGAGCCGGTGGCGCGGGAACCGACGTAGTGGGGATTGGTGCCGTACAGGTCAATAAATTGCATGACATAGTACCGGTCGCGCACGTCCGGCACATGCAGCTCCAGCGGCTCGGCCCGCAGGTCGAGCATGGCCATGGAATAGGGCGTGTCCGCGTTGGGGGTGATGACGTCCTTGAACGTGTGGTCCAGCGTCACCGCCTCGCCATGAATCTGATTCAATGAGCCTCTGTAAGATGGCGCCTGCAGTTCAACGAAACCGCCGTAGCCAAAGCGATAGCCCATCATCATGGGAAAGGCATAGATGTACGCCTCCGCCGCCCTGTTGCGGATCTGGTCAGTAGTCAGGTCAGTCATGGTGGCTCCCTTCAACATCGTCTGGCTGGCGCCAGCGTCTGTTGTTGCAGTGAAAACGGTTAGATCAGCTACTCTAACTGCTCCCGCCCACTTCAGCAAACGCAGTCCTCCCGCCTGTCCATTGGCCACTGCACTCCAGCGCAGCGCCCAAGTTGCGACCGGCAAAACGGTGCGGCTATGGAAGCCAGATTTCCTATGGACAATAGCGTGACAATTGATTAGGATTACAGGATAGGAGGCGCAAGGGAGCCAGCGCCCTCCACATTCACAATCTGCTTTTTGGAGGCAAAATATGGCAAACAAGAATCGCGAACTAATCGTGGCGTACTTTGACACGGCTGATGCCGCCGACGCCGCAGCAGTCAAGCTGAAGTCCTGGGACAAGGATCGCAAGGACATCAAGCTTGGCGGCATGGGTATCATTACGATGGAAGATGGCAAGCTCAAGACCGACAAGGTTGGTTCTCGCGCAGCGGGCACCGGCGCGAAGTGGGGCACCATCCTCGGCGCAGCGGGTGGCCTGGCGGCTGGTTTGCTGACCGGCGGCATCGGCCTCATCCCTGGCGCGCTGGCCGGCCTCGGCCTCGGCGCAGGCGGCGGCGCCCTTTTCCACAAGCGCGTGGGCCTGTCCGACGAGGACCGCGAAAAGCTGATGGATCATTTCAAGAGCGGCGGCGCAGCGTTGGCTGTCATGGCCGACGACTTTGAAGTGGCAGACACAACGACCGAAATCGCCGCGCTTGGTGGCGACGTTAAGAGCTTCAGCATACCTGAAGATGTCCAGGCCGAGATCGACGAAGCGCAGGACACCATCACCAAGGCCGAGGCCACGGTGGCTGAAGCATTGCCCGACAAGTCTGACGTCGAGCAGGTCGAGGCGGTGCGCATGGTTAGCGCTACCCGCGACATGTCGATTGGCGCCCTGACCGGCCTGACGGCTGCGGGCATCAGCAACATCGACACTCTGCAGGCAAAGGCTGCCACGGCAGAAGGACGCGCCGAGCTTGCGGAAGCGGCAGGCATCGACAAAGCGGCCGCCCGTGATATGGCCTACGACCTGGATCTGGGCCGCGTTCGCGGCGTGGGTCGCCAGGCACGCGCCCTGCTGCAGGCCGCCGGCATCACCTCCGTCGGCGAGCTGGCCGAATGGGAGCCGGATGAGCTGGCCGGTTTGCTGGTGACGGTCAACGAGGAAGAGCAGATCGTCAAGAATATGCCTTCTGTGGACACGATCAGCTACTGGATTGAGCAGTCACGCGAACTGCCCCCATACCTTCGTGCCATCAAGGTCATGAAGGATATGATGAACGTCGACGCTTACGATTGGTCTGCCTCAGAAGGGGACGACCCGACCAAGCGCCGTGCTGATGCGATCATGTTCAACCGCAAGGAAGGATATGAAGTCAAGCTGATGGTTCAGAAGATCTGCAATGCCTTCGGCTTCGAGTCGGTTGAAGATATCAAGCGCGTCGAAGACGTCATCGCCAACGAGCTGCCGGGCAACGTGCGCAGCCAGAAGAACGTCTACGCCTGGTTGGTCGACTACTTCGACACCCACTAGGTCCTGTAGACCTGTCGCCGGATTGCTATCCGGATGATGATGCCGGGGAGTTGGGGCCAAAGCTGGTCCAAGACTCCCCGGCATTTTTTGTCGTAAACCGGCTGTGTGCTAATCTGGTTCTCGACATCCTGGCCATCCAGCAGCAAGCTACAAGGAGAAAGACGTATGAAAAGAAAAGGACCATTTACGGCCGTCGTCACGGGTACAGATGACCCGCTGGAGCTGGGTCGCGTGCAGCTAAGACAGCCAGAAGCATTGGATGGGCCACCTCTGTGGGCACGTGTGCTTGTGCCACAGGCGGGGCCACAAGCCGGCGTCTGGTTCCGGCCGGATGTGGGGGATGAAGTTGTCGTCGATTTTCTGGACGGTGATCGCCAGCAACCGATCGTCCTGGGCGCGCTCTGGAACGCAGGCAACCCGCCGCCGCCCGCCGCACCGGAAGAGCACGTCATCCGCACGCGTGGCGGCCACACTGTCAGCCTGAATGACGGGACCAACAGCAGTCAGGTGGCCGTTACCAGCGCCAGCGGCCGCCGGCTTCTCTTCGACGACAGCACGCAGCAAGGCCGTATCGAACTCAGCAACGCCGCCGGAACACTCCGGATTGTAATCGACGACACCAGCGGAACGATCACGGTCGAGGCCGCCAGCGGCGATATCATCTTCAGCACCGGCGGCGACCTCACCCTGAGCGCAGCGAACATCAACCTCGATGCCGCTGCTCAGGTTAACATAACAGGGGGTTCGGGAGTCGATGTCGACACGAATGCCGTCGCGCAGATTCGCAGCGCCGTCACGCAGCTGGCAAGCAGCACGATTCAGATCGACGGAGCGCTGGTTCTTGTGAACGGCCAACCACTGTCTTAGGCGGCAGCGACCGTTGGTCGGCGCACGGTTGACCGTCGCGAAGGAGCGCGTGTTGTCAGGCGCGGCAGACGCCCGTCGCCTCGAGCCGCCTCGCCGGGCCAGGCGTGCGGCCTCGTCCTGACTCAGCTCATATCCCCGGTCTGGACACGCCACAGCCCGGCATAGATGCCGTGGTCGGTTGAGGCCAACTCATTATGGGTGCCTTCCTCGGCCAGCACGCCGTCCTCCAGCACAAAAATGCGGTCGGCGTTGCGGACCGTCGACAGGCGGTGGGCGATGACGATCATGGTCCGGCCCTCCGATATGCGCTCCATTGAGCGCTGGATCGCCGCCTCCGTTTCGTTGTCCACCGACGAGGTCGCCTCGTCGAGAATGAGCACGGGCGGGTCTTTCAGCACAGCCCGCGCAATGGAGATACGCTGGCGCTGGCCACCGGAGAGCTTCTGCCCCCGCTCGCCCACCACTGTGTCGTAGCCGTCGGGCAGGCCCATGATGAACTCGTGGGCTTCCGCCACTTTGGCCGCTTCGACAATCTCGTCCATCGTGGCGTCGAACGTGCCGTAGGCAATGTTCTCGCGCACGCTGCCGTGGAACAGAAAGACATCCTGGCTAACCAGCCCGATCGCCCCACGCAGCTCATCAAACGTCAGATCGCGAATGTCACGGCCGTCGAGACAGACCTGCCCCGACTCCACGTCATAGAAGCGCAGCAGGAGCTTGATGATCGTCGTCTTGCCGGAGCCGGTCGGTCCGACAATGGCAGCCGTCGCACCGGCCGGAATGTGGAACGACAGGTCCTTGAGCACGTGCGGCCGGTCGTCGCTGTAGCCTTCGTAGTCGCGCCATTTGTACCGGAAGTCAACGTTCTCAAACGAGACTTCGCCGCGCACAGCAGGCAGTGTCAGGAACCCTTCAATCACTTCCGCGTCCGTGTCCAGCACGCGGAAGATGCGGTTGGTCGAGGCCATCGCCCGTTGGTAGAGGTCCAGCGTTTCGCCCAGCCGGGTCAGCGGCCAGAGCAGACGCTGCGTCATGAACACCAGCACGCTGTAGACGCCAACGTTGAGCTGGCCGTTGATGGCCAGCAGACCGCCAAAGACGAGGATGGCGATGAAACCTGCCATAATGAACATGCGAATGAATGGCACAAACGCAGAACTGAGGCGAATGGCGTTGGCATTGCGCTGGCGATACTCGTCGCTTTCGCCGGTGATGTGATCGACTTCGTACGCCTCAGCCGTGTAGCTCTTGACGGTGGCGATGCCGCCCAGGTTGTTGGACAGGACGCTGTTGAGGACGCCCACCTGATCGCGAACAGCCGCGTAGCGCGGCGCCAGGCGCTGCTGAAACTTGAGCGAGCCATAGATGATGAACGGCATGGGCAGGATGGTCATCCACGCTACCGTCGGGGCCAGCACAATGAACGCACCCAATACAACAACAATGGTGGTAACGAGCTGGATAATTTCGTTGGCTCCCACGTCGAGGAAGCGCTCCAACTGATTGATGTCGTCGTTGAGCACCGCCATCAGCCCGCCGGTCGACTGGTCCTCGAAGTAGGCCATGTCCAGCTCCTGTACGTGAGCATAGGTGTCGATCCGCAAATCGTGCTGGATGTCCTGGGCCAGATTGCGCCAGCCAATGTTCTTGAGGTACTCGAACAGCGATTCCAGTCCCCAGGCGATGGCCGTCAACAGTCCGACGAGAACAAGCTGGGTGCGGACGTCGGTGATGCCAAACGTGGCCAGGAACGAGTCCTGTTGGTTCACCACGACATCGACGGCAACGCCAATCAACACCGGCGGTGCGAGATCGAATAGCTTGTTGAGGACTGAATAGAGCGAGGCCGTCCAGATGCGGCCCCGATAGTCGCGAGCGTAGCTTGACAGGCGGCGAAGGGGGTTGGTTGAGGAAGGCACAGGCGGCTTCGTTGCTAGAGTGGTCATAGATAAATGATAGCAGAACTCGCCCGAAGATGCGGGCCCGCGCCGCGTCCGCTGCCGGCGCACAGGCTGAGCGGCGGGTTCAGTCCCTGCAGCACCGACAAGCCGGTAGGTTAACAGTCATCTTTCGCAAGACAGATGGCAGCGCGATTAGCTTCAGCGCGGGGAAAAATGACTTAGCCAATCGCCCTGCAGGTCCGGCACGTGCAGCTGATTGAACGATTAGTCGTGCTCCCACCGAATCGTCACCTGATCGGCCGCACCTAGCGCGGCTTGCAGCAGCGCTGAAAGGCGGCCGTCCCCGTGGGCGGTCCTGACTGCTGAGATAACTTGTGGGGTAACCACGTACGTCTTGCCGTCTGTCTTCTGCGGGGCAGCTTCCAGCATGAACTGTAGTTCGCCTTCTCTAAGCTCGCCCACGGGCGCGTTGGTTTCGTCGTTGAAGATGGTAATCATGGGTTCTCCTGGAACAGTCACAGAGAGCAGCCACAAGCAGTTCTGCAGTGGCGCCAACAAGTATACCGCATACCGGGTTACTGTCAGGATACTAGAAGCCAGATTGGGGGCGCGTGGCGGTAGCGCTTTGACCCAGGCGAGCGGTATACTAGGCTTGGAGTCCACTGGTTGACACGACGGCGCGTCCAGATGATCTGACCAGCACCGTCGACGGTGGAGACGGCCGTCACGGTCCAGATGTGACCTGCCCGGTCTTCCGCGCCTACGACCGCGTTTCCAGATGGTTGAGGGTCAGGATGGCTGGCCGGGCGGTAGGGCGGGGCACAACCGGCCTCTTACGTAGGAGAAGCTGCATGATTGTTAAAGGCCCAACCCTGCACCTGCGCACCGTGCGCGAAGCCGATCTGGACTGGCTCTATGAGCAGCAGAACAACCTCGATTCTCGCGGCGACTACTTCCCCATCGGCATTGTTTCGGAAACGGAGTTCAGGCAGGGATTCGAGCGGGACGGCTTCTGGGCGGACGACCGCGGCCGCGTGCTGATCTGCGCCAACGACTCCGACGCGATCATCGGCGTGCTTGTCTTCTTTCGGGCCACACCCTATTGGGACTGCTACGAGATCGGCTACCGGCTGTTCGACGTCGCCCAGAGCGGCCGCGGCGTGATGACCGAAGCGTTGACGCTGTTCACCTACGTGCTCTTTGCCAGCAAACGCGTCCATCGCCTGGAACTGAAGATCGTGCCAGAGAATAGAGGCTCTGTGCGCGTGGCGGAGAAGTGCGGCTACCGGTTGGAGGGCGTGGCCCGAGAGGCATGGTACCACCGAGGACACCATCTGGATATGGCGGTCTATTCGCTGCTGCGGCCGGAGTTCCCGGCAACGCTGGCCGATACCCTGGCCCGGCTGGGCGGCCCGCCCTCGGTACGCATCCAGCAAGCCTGAGCGCGAACGACCAGCCACGGCCGAATTCAGCTTGTCGTCCATACGCAGACCGCTCGGCGAGCGCAGGTGGACGTTGGACTCGGCCAGTCTGGCGGCCATGCGACCGGAGACCCCGCACAACCACCGGCCCGACGAACCCGCCCATTTCTCATCTATATCTTATTGCCGCTTGCTAAACTCCCATCATGCAAAAAGGGCGTAGAAATCTGGGTGTGGCCGGGGCGACGATTGGGTTGGCTGTTCTGGGCGGGCTGCTGCTGACAGGCGGCCTCATTGTCAGCCGCAGCGACTTCCGGCCGGGCAACGAACCCGACCGCTTTCCCACCGTGACCGGCAACAACCTTGACCGCGAGTTGGTGGAGTTCCCGCGCGACTTTGGCGGCGATCTCAATCTGCTGTTCATCCCGTTCCAGCAGCAGCAGCAGCGCGTGGTCGACACCTGGGTCCCGTTTGCCCGCGAGATGGAAGCCACGTTTCCGGGTGCAATCTATTATGAGCTGCCGACCATCGAAGATATGGGCACGCTCGGGCGGACCTTTGTGAACGAAGGGATGCGGGCGGGCATTCCCGATCCGCTCTCGCGGCAGCGCACGGTCACGCTCTACCTCGATCTGGCGGCCTTCATGCGCTCGCTCGAAATCAACTCGCGTAATGATGTGCACGTCATCCTGGTCGACCGCGACGGCCGTATGCTTTGGCGTACGACCGGACCGTACGACCCGGCCAAGGCGCAGTCACTCCTCGACGTGATCAGTGCAAACCAGTCGTAGCCGGACCGCATTGGGAGAAATTCACATGGTGGCAAGAACTCTGATTGCAGCGACAGCCGCGGCCGGCCTACTCTCGACATTTGCGCTGGTGGTGGGGCGCAGCGCGTTCCAACCGGCTGAAGAGCCGGACCAGTTCCCGAACGTCAGCGGCAACAACCTCGATCGCGAACTGCTTGAGTTTCCGCGAGAGTTCGCTGGCGATCTGAATCTCGTCTTCATCCCGTTTCTCCAACAACAGCAGCGCATCGTTGACACCTGGGTCCCGTTCGCCCGCGAGCTGGAGGCCGGCCATCCCGGCACGGTCTACTACGAGATGCCAGCGCTGGACGACATGGGTGCCATGGGCCGTACATACCTCAACGAAACGATGCGAGCCGGGATTCCCGATCCGCTCTCGCGGCAGCGAACCATTACCCTCTACCTCGACCTGGCCCAGTTCATGCGCTCACTCAATATCCCTTCACGCAGCGACGTCCACGTCATGCTGGTGAGCAAGGCAGGCGACATTCTGTGGCGCACCACCGGGCCGTACTCGCCCGACGCAGCCGACCAGCTGCGCCAGATCGTGGCTGAATACCACCCGTAATCCCCCCCAGGACCAATTGGGGGTTGATTTGTGATCCCCGCGACCCTATACTACGATTGGTTGACGCTCCACGTCAGCCGTTCCATTTGTTGACTCAACACAAGGAGAAAGCAACATGTCTCACGTACAACTGAATGTGCGGCCGATAAAATTGGCCGCCATTCTATCCGTTCTGCTGTTTACTTTGCTGGCTTTGGCCACGGCCCAGGCAGCGCCAGCCGCCGAGACGGCCGCCAGCAGCAACTTCACTGTCGTAGCCGATGGGTTGGCCAACCCGCGCGGCATTGTCTTCGATGAATCCGGTAACCTGTATGTCGCCGAAGCCGGCAGCGGTGGCGAAGGCGTCTGTATTGAGGGCGCAGAGGGTCCGCTCTGTTTCGGCAGCTCCGGCGCGGTCACGAAGGTGACGATGGATGAGAACCGGTCGGCCGTCGCTCAATCGCAAGTCGTCACGGGCCTGCCTTCGCTGGGAGCGCCGACAACCGGCGACGCCGCCACCGGCCCTCACGCCGTTGCCTTTGACGCAGGCGGCGAGATGGTTGTGATTACCGGGCTGGGCGGGCCGCCGAGCTGGCAGGACCCTGCCGGACCGCTGGGCGCGTCGGGCGCGGAGTTTGGCTGGCTCATGACGGCCGATCCGGTCGTCGACAGTTATACGCCGTGGGTCAACCTGGCGGCGTATGAGGCATCTGAAGACCCGGACGGCGACAATGTCGACTCCAACCCCTTTGGGATGGTGGCAGATGGCAGTAGCTTGGCTGTCACTGATGCCGGCGGCAACTCGCTGCTCGCGATCTCCGACAGCGGCTCTATTGCCACGGAAGCAATCTTCCCCGCCAGAATGGTAGAGTTCCCCCCCGGCAGCGGCAGCATGATGCCGATGCAGGCGGTTCCTACCGGCGTGCGCGTCGGGCCGGATGGCGCGACCTATGTCGGCCAACTGACGGGATTCCCCTTCCCGGTCGGCGGAGCCAACGTCTGGCGCGTGCCCGACGCCGGTGATGCCGAGGTGTATGAGGGCGGCTTCAGCAGCATCCTCGGCATCGACTTCGCCGCCGACGGCAGCCTCTACGTGCTGGAGATGTTCGCCAATGGCCAACTGAGCGGGGACCCGACCGGGGCCGTCATTCATGTGGCCACCGACGGCACACGCACGGTGCTGGCCAGCGAGGGGCTGATTACACCCACTGGCCTGACTGTCGGCCCGGACGGGGCCGTCTACGTCTCCAACTTCGGCGTGAGCGGCAGCATGGGCCAGGTCGTCCGCATCCCGACGCCGGCGAGCGAAGCGCCGAAGCCGGTGATGCGCACCATCACCGTGGAAGCGGCCAAAGACAATACGCTGTATGAGAATGAGACGGGCAGCGTCAGCAATGGCCAGGGCGAGTACCTGTTCGCGGGTAACACGAAGGACAAGGGTCTGCGTCGCGCCCTGGTGGCGTTCGATCTGGGTTCCGTCCCGCCGGTTGCCAACGTGATATCAGCTACGTTGTCGCTGACCGTTTCCAAGTCGGTCGTCGCCGGTGAGTCACCGGTAGCGGTCCATGCCGTCCAGGCGGACTGGGGAGAAGGCGCGTCGGATGCGCCGGGTGAGGAAGGCGGCGGCGCAGCGGCCGAAATGGGAGACGCCACCTGGCTCCACACCTTCTTCGACACCGATATGTGGACCAACCCGGGCGGAGACTTCGCTCCGGTCGCCTCTGCCACGACCACCGTCGCCGGCTCAGGTGCCTATGCGTGGAGCTCGCCGGAGCTGGTGGCCGATGTAGCCGGCTGGGCGTCGGGCAACACGGCCAACAACGGCTGGGCGGTGCTTGGCGACGAAGGTGGCGAAACAACTGCCAAGCGGTACGACAGCCGCCAGACAACCGAGGGCCAGGGGCCCACGCTGACGATCACCTATGAACTCTACCAGGCGCTGACACCGGTCGTGGTGGCACCCTAGCCACCCCTGCCGTCAGGTCTGCACCTGTCAACCACCAGACATAGAAAAGCGACCGGACGAACGTCCGGTCGCTTTTCTTATGTAGATGGATGCCAGAGGTTCTGCCCAACGTCCGCACGGGCATTGGCCGCGCACGCCAGCAAGACCGTCTTGATCTGAAACGGCGTCAGGCCGGGATGCTTGCTGCGAATCAGGGTGACAATGCCCGCGATGTGGGGCGCGGCGAAGCTGTTGCCGGTGTTGGTCGCGTACTGCTTGTTGTTCCAGGCCACCTTGACGTCAATACCCGGCGCACCAAACTCTACCGGCGGCTTTGGATTGTAGTAGTACATAAACGGATCCGTATTTTCATGAGCAGCCACCGAAAAGACAGACGAAAAAGTTGATGGGTAGCTCGGCTCCGGCACATTGTTGACCGCCGAAACAACAGCGATATTCTTGAACACCGCCTGGTCGGTCAGATCATGGAACAGCGCGAAGTAATTGTCCTTCGACGTGCTCAGGCTCAGGTTGACGACATCCATGTCGTGCTCAATGGCCCAGTCGAGCCCGCCAGCGAAGACGTAGGCGCGACCGCTCATGTTGCGGCCCAGCACGCGCACGCTGTATAGATCCGCTTCGGGAGCCAGGCTGTGGATGATGCCCGCGCACGCCGTGCCGTGGCCGGCCAGATCGCGCGGCGGCATATCCTCCACCGCTTTGTAGCCCGTCTCCGAATGCTCGTCCAGTTCGATGACCACCCCACCCTGCACTGCGTCACCGAGCGCTGGATGATCAGCCTCGATGCCCGTATCCACCACCGCCACCTTGACGCCGGCCCCCGTACTGCCGCCCCAGGCCCACTCAGGCGTAATGCTTGCCAGCGGACCTCTAGAGATGATCTCACGAATCGCTTCGGGTGTGAACTGCTCCGACCAGGCCGGTCGTAGTTGTTGGTTACTCATAGAACATCATGTGCCCTGCTTTAGCCGTAGCGACGTCGTGTCTGGCCAATCTCGCCAAAAGCAGCCAGTACTTTGAGCGCGGCCCGGCGCTCGTTGGCTCCCAGCTTGCTCAGATCGTTGAAGAGGCCCGCCATCATCAACAGATCCATATTGTCAGCGACCGATTGTGGACTCTGCTCCAGGGCCATCATCAGGTCGCTGGAGTCCGGAAGCGCCTGATCGGCTGCCAGCTGCTTCAACCCCGCGACCAGCGCCTCACCAATCTGGTCCAGCTGCTGCGACTGCTCAATGGCCAGCGCCGCTTGCTGGGCGAACAGGCCCATGATCTCCATATCCTGCATACCAAAGGAAGCGGCGTCGATCTTGTCCAGCACTTCCATGACGCCGACAACCCGATCGCCGGACAAGAGCGGCGTGGCCAGGATCGAGTCCGGCACGTAGCCGACGCTTTTCGCAAACTCCTTGTTGAAGCGGGCATCCTGCTCAGTGTTGCTGACTGCAATTGCCTGGCCAGTCATGGCCACATACCCGGCGATGCCCTTGTCGATGGGGATGCGCACGCCGAGGAGGTCCTGAGAATCGTCTCCAATGGCTACGCGAAAGACCAGCGCTTCATCATCGTCATCCACGAGCAAAATGGCCGCGCCCGCCGCGCCAAAGATACGGGCTGCTGCCGTCACGATAGAAGTCAGCAGCTCGTCGTTGCTTGTGGGCAAGATCGCGCGTCCGCTCAGTTCCACAGCCTGCTCAAGCTGGGCTAACTCGGTCGCCAGGTCTCGGTTGGTGGGTTGGCTATCTTCTGCCATATGCGCTCCTGTCACGCCACTAAACCTGCCAGGCAACATTCATGCCCGGCAGGTTTTTGTTAGAAATCAGTCTCGTGCGCAGGCTAACCTGTTCGCCTCGCTCCGGAAAGCGGTCAGTCAATCAGGTAGATATCCTGGTCAGCGTCAAAGACGATGCGCTGGCGTAGCTTGGCCCCTTCGGGCATGGCGTGGGCGGCCGCTTCGTCGCTGCCCATCGTGTTGGCTTCCGCCGCCCAGTTCCAGCGATGGGCTACTGCTTCGTCGCCGCCCATGGTGTTGGCTTCGCTGTTGACCAGGAAGAGCTTCATCACATGGGCATTGGCCTGATCCTCGCCCATTGTGTTCGCTTCGGTGACGGCGCGACGCATAATGTGGGCTGCCGCCTCGTCCCCATCCATCGCCTTGGCGGCGGTGTTGGCGAAAAGTCGCATGGCATGAGCGTTGGCGTCGTCGGCGTCCATGGCGCGAGCGGCGGTCAGAGCGTACAGGCGCATGGCGTGGGCCACAGCTTCGTCGTTGTCCATCGCCTTGGCCGCGGCGGCGGCGTAGAGGCGCATTGCGTGGGCATTGGCTTCATTCTCGTCCGCCACCAGAGCGGCGGTGTTGGCGAACAAGCGCATGGCGTGGGCGTTGGCGTCTTCCTCGTCGGCGGCCCGCGCCGCGTCGGCGGCGAAGAGTCGCATGGCATGGGCCGCAGCCTCGTCGCCGTCCATCGCCCTGGCCGCCGTATTGGCAAAGAGGCGCAGAGCGTGGGCGTTGGCCTCGTCGCTGTCCATCGCCTTGGCCGCAGCGGCGGCGTAAAGGCGCATCGCATGGGCATTGGCTTCGGCGATGTCGGCGCTGAGGGCCATCGCCCGGGCGCTCGTCATATTGTGGGCCGCAACTTCATTCATGTCCGGCATCAGGAATTCGTCCAACTGGGCCTGCTCATCATCCGGCAACGTCGCCCGCAGGGCTGACAGCTTCTTCAGTACACGGTTGCTTGTCAAGGTCATGATTGTCTCCTTCGTAGACTTAACGGTCGGCTGCTTCCTCTATTATCTTCTGTCCGGGTTTGTCCCTGACATAGAAGAGCATAGATCGTATTGGGCTTGCTGTATGTCACACAGGCGACATAGCGTCAGTGAATCCCACAATCTGCCCGCTAATCCAGCACCTGATCCTCCTGGGCATAGATTAGCGCCCGGTTCAGAAGCATGATCCGGCCACGCCCGGTAAGCAGCCAATCGTGGCGACGCCAGTCGCCCAGCAAACGGGCTACGGTCTGACGGGTAAGCCCCGTGCGCTGCGCCAGTTCCTCTTGTGACACGGTGACGTACCCCTTGTCACGCGTCGCCTGGTCGAGATCGTCAAGCTGGTGGAGAACGCGGGCCAGCCTTGCTTCTGCGGGCAGAAAGGCGAGGGCCGCCTCTCGCTGATTGCCCGCCGCCAGTCGAGCCGCTGCCTGGTCGAGCAGACGCCTCGCCAGACAGGGCTCATCATCGAGCACGCCCAGGAATACCTGACCGGGCAGAACAAACAGCTCAGAAGCCTCGCGGGCAACGGCCGTGGCTCAACGCGGCAGACTGGTCAGCACAGCATTCTCACCAAAGACATCACCACGTCGCATCTCTGACAGCACCAGCTCGCGGCCGTCTGGCGCGGCCAGAAGGATGACCATCCAGCCATGACGCACAAGATAGACCGAATGTGCCTCATCACCCTCAAAGAAGAGGTAGCTGCCGCGCTCCACTTCAGTAGCCGGCCAGCAGCGGCGAGTCGAGCTATGCTGTCCGGCGAAAGGCAGTTGAACAGCGTCACCGATTCTATAAATGTCGCCATCCTCGTGACGGGCGACGCACCATCGGGCTCGTGCTGTGTGGCCATCGTCAGCCGGCGACCTCAGGTTCGTTGGAGCGCAGGTCACGCAGGTCGTCCTGATTCAGCTTGGCAAAGCGTGGCAGAACAGTCGTCGAGAGTAGATTGAGCCGCTGGGTCATAGTCTCCAGAACGAGCGCATTGAACTGCGGGTTGGCCATTAGGGTACGCAAGGAGGCAGCCGGCAGTTGCATTACGATGGTATTCTCCTCCGACATGACATCGGCCGTTCGCGGCGTCCCGGTCAGCGCGGCAATCTCGCCAAAGAACTCGCCCGGCAGGAGGGGGTTGAGCACTTTGTGGTCCCCGTTCTCGGTCGGCAGACCGGCGATTGCCCGGCCATAGGTCACGAAATACGCTTTGTCGGTTGTATCACCCTGGCGAATGATCGCCGTACCTGCCGGCACCTCAATAACAATGGCATGGGCAGCCAGGTAATCGCGCTCGCGATCAGTCAAGCTTTCCAGTTCAGGTACAAGCACGATCAGGTCGGTTACATCGGATATAGTAGCGGCTCGTCCGGAGGCCAGACCGGGAGCAGCCGGCGCACCGCGCAATAGATCGATTGACCGTTGCCAGGCCAGCCTGTCCTGTCGTAATCCCGGAAGAAACAAAACCCAGACGCCGCTTACCAGAATCATCACTGAACTGATGAGATACAGGATGCGGACATCCATATAGTCAGCCAAGGCAACGGAAGCCATACCCACGATGAACAAGACATCTCTGGCCACAAAGAAGGCGCTGTTGACACGCCCCCGCATTTCGCGTGGGGTGTTGCGCTGGATAATAAGGCGACCGGCGATAGCGGGCGGGGCGTTCATGAATCCAGAGATGCCGACCAGCAAGATGGCAAACGGAATCGAAGTGGCCTGAGAATAGACGATGCCCAATGCACCCATGCCAATCCAGCCCAGAGCCATCCACGGCCCCTCGCGCATGCGGTCAAATATGTTGGCCATCAGTAAACTGCCCACGACAAATCCAACAGAGGTCAGCCCCTCCTGCAGACCGTACTCGAACTCTGTAGCTCCCAGCGCCCGGTCGGCAAACGGCAGCAACAGCGAGTTGGATAGCCCAAAGGCGATAAGCACCGGGATGTAGACGTAGAACAGAGAGCGCAGGATTGGCGTATCGAACAAGAAGCCTACACCGGCCTTCAAATTACGAACGACGAGTTCAACGCTCGTATCTTCCTGTACATCGAGCGGCTCAATTGAGATTAGTGCAATGGCCGCAGCGGAGATCAAGAACGTGATGCCGTCTGCATAGAATGCCCAATCAATACTGGCAGCCGAGGCAATCAGGCCGGATGCAGCAAAGCCGATAGCGGTGGAACCGAACGAGCTGATCGCCATCAGCGAATTCGCCGCAGCGAGTTCTTCCTCCGGCGCGACTTCTGGCAGCACGCTTTCATGGGCAGGATCGTAGAACTGGGCGATGGCACTTTTCAGGGCCACAATGACGTAGAGCCACACGATGCTGTAGGGCACCAGGAAAGGGATACTGAGAACCAGCACGGCGCGGATAAGCTCCGTCACGATCATGATCCGCTTGCGGTCATAGCGATCGACAAAGACTCCCGCGAAGAGACCAACCAGCAAACTGGGCGCGGCCGTTGCGATGAGCATCAACCCTACGCTGAAAGCCGAGCCGGTAAGTTGGTAAACCAGAATTGAGGCCGCCAACGAGGTCAGCGCAGAACCTGCGGTGGAGACAAATTGTCCCAGCCACATCAGGCGAAAATCGCGGTGCTTAAAAACGCTATATGGAGACGGCGGCTTCGCGCCAAAGGACACGGAATCAGTGCTCAATGAACCCCTCCTGACTATGATTTTGGGACGCGGTCACGCCCAGCTATGTCGAGGGCCGGACTTTGTCCGGCTCTGAGACTAGAGAGACTCCAATTCCGTAATCATGTCGCTCAGCACATCATAGCCACCCTGCCAGAAGGCAGGCGAGGCGATGTCGACGCCCGCCTCTTCCAGCGCGGTGACCGGCGCTTCTGAGCCGCCATAAGAGAGCAACTTGATATAACCGGGGATAAACGCCTGCCCTTCTTCCTGGTAGCGGCGGTAAAGAGCCAGCACCAGCAGTTGGCCAAAGCTGTAGGCGTAGGTGTAGAACGGCACATGGTAGAAGTGGGGGATCGACACCCACTCCAGACGGAAATCGTCGGACAGTTCCAGCGCGTCGCCAAACTGGTCGCGCAGATTGTCCATGTACGCCTCACTGACCTGTTCGACCGTGGCCCCGTCGCCAATCAGCCGGTGGGCTTCCCGCTCAAACATGGTGAAGAACGACTGGCGCTGCACGGTGGCGTAAGCGTCGTCGATGGCGGCGGCCAATATATCGCGCTTGACGGCCGGGTCGCTTTCCTGCGAGAGCAGCCGGTTGGTCAGCACCATTTCCGAGAAGGTCGAGGCCGTCTCCGCCAGCGGCAGCGTAGCGTGGAAGTTGAGCGGGGAGTGGACGGAGGCCAGCATGCCATGAATGGCGTGGCCCAGTTCATGGGCCAGCGTGGCCACGTCGCGAGCTTTGCCGCTGTAGTTGACCATCACCCAGGGCGTCAGGTCGGGCGTGGCAGCGTAGCAGAATGCCCCGCCCCGCTTGCCGGACCGCACCTGCGAGTCAATGTGCTGTTCGTCAAAGACGCGCTGCGCCAGCCGAGCCACTTCCGGCGAAAAACTGTCGAAGCTGTCCAGCACGGTCTCGACCGCGTCGCCATAGGGGAACACCTTGTCGGCCGTATCAAGCGGCGCGTAAATATCGTAGCGCCGCAGTTTTTCCACACCCAGCCAGCCCGCCTTCAGCTTGAAGTAACGCTGGAAAACGGTGCTGTTCTGGCGACAAACATCGAGCAATGTGTCGACCACCGTATCAGGCAGGTCGTTGGCCAGATTGCGGTAGGAGATGGGCTGCTCAAAGTCGCGGAGTCGGGTCTCGTTGCGCCAGTCGCGGACGCGATGGTTGTAGATCTGGGCCAGCAGCGTGCTATTCTCCTCGTAGACGCGGAAAAGCTCCTGGTAGGTGGCAGCGCGGACAGCCGGGTCCGGGTGGCGGTAGTAGCCCACCATCTCGTCGCGAGTCAGCGTACGCGTCTCTCCATCAAGCTCCAGCTCGAAGGAAAAACGGTTGGTGATCATGTCCCACAACCCCATCATCGCCTCGATGCCATTGTCATCTTTGAGGTTGATGATCTGCTCTTCGGACTCGCTCAGGGTGTGGGGCCGGAAAGCGCGTTCCCGCTCCAGATAGTAGCGATAGTCGGGGCAGGCCCCGATGAGCCGGGCGGCTGTCTCGTCTGACAGCTCCTTGAACCAGAGGCTGAAGAAGAGCATGCGGTTTTGCATGCCGGTCAATGTTTCGGCCAGGCGACCCTGCAGATTGAGCGCGGCCCGGTTCTGCGTGTCTTCGGTGAACCACAGCGAGCCGTAGGCAGACAGCCGACCGGCGAGATCGGCAATCACTTCCTGCTGGCGCACCATCTCCAGAAAGAGATCGTTATCGATCTCGTCGGTGAGCTGCTCCCGGCCCGCCTCAAACGCGGCCACCCGCGTTTCCAGTTCGGCCAGTGCGGTTTCCAGTGACTCTTCGACAGGGTCGGCCAGCAGTTCGTCCAGTTTCCAGCGGGTCGTCTCAACAGCTACGTCCACAATTCGCCCCTCTTATGATTGATTGTTTCTTCGTTTTGGATGCACAAAGATGGTATCTGCGGTCAGCCGGAAATGCAACCGGAATGAGGTCGGCAGACGCCCACCTGCGAGGCGCTGAAACGGGCTGCACCGGCCGACCCAGCAGCGACTACGTGTCGCGCAGCCGCAGGGTGAGGTAGATCGCCACGATGAAGACCGCCATACCTGCATACGCCGTGCCCAGGACCGGCCCCCAGGTCGTGATGATGTACAGCAGATCCGCCGAAGGCTCCAGCCAGGCCGCAGTCGCGTAGACGGCGACAGCCGCTGCCGGCATCAACAGGATGAGCAGCGCGTCGAGCGGTCGCACCGGCCCATCGAGCGACTGGAGATAGGACCCGGCGGGGAGATGTTCGCGGGCGAGCCAGAGGGGCAGCAGCGCCGCCGTCAGCACGCCTCCCAGCTTAAGCGTCGTCCACTCCCCAAACTGCGGCAGTACCGTCTCCGCAAAGAAGCCCACCAGCAGCAGCCCGACAATGACAAGCTCCACCCAGCTCGGCTCGAAGCGGCGCTGCCAGCCGCCCCGCCCCAGAAGCCAGTGGGCCAGCACGACCAGCCCGGTGAATACGAAGGCATGCAGCGCAAATTCCCACACCGGCCATTGGCCCAGCCGCGCGCCGTCGGCCAGCAGCGTCGGGTCGTTGGCGTTTTCCGGCAGCCACCACGCCAGCGACCAGAGCCCCCAGAACAGACCGACCCCCACACTGCCCACTACCAAGCGGCCAATCTGCCGGTTGACCAGCCAGCGCCGCAGCAAGAACCAGCCGAAGATGATGCTCAGCGGCGCGTGCCAGGCCAGTGGCGTATAAGAGATGCTGAACCAGCCAAATGGGCCACCTTCGTAAAGGACAGGCGCGAGCATCCCTTCGACCAGAAAGCCAAAGACGGCCGCCGCCAGGAAGAGCGGCGCCAGTCGCTGGACTCGAAAGAAGTCGACGACGGTCAGAAAGACAAAGGTGGGCAGGAAGTACGCCAGCCAGAGGAAGAAGACCTCATAGCCGGTCACATACCAGTACATCTTCTCCGAAAAGGTGACGAGGATGACGGTTGAGAGCAGGGCGAAGGTGGCCCGCTGGGCGACCGGTTGGAGGCGGAGCATGAGCGGCGGCATGGACTGTAGTCTACCCTGTTCCCGTCAATGTGCAGACTGATCCATTCGCGCAGACACAACAAAACGCGGACAGGTCGGTGGACCTGTCCGCGCTTTGATTCGCTCAGTCTGAAACAGACGAAGGTTTACGGATTGCCGTTGATAGGTTCGCAGATGTAGTGCGCCGCAGCGCCCAACAGAGCGGCCGAGTCGCCTTCGTCCAGCACCGAGACCATCTCGATTGTGACCTCATCCACACCCGCCTCGACGCCTTGCAGCGTCACCTCGAAGATGTTGAGCAGCTCCGACTTCTTGTTTGTCGGGCTGGTCAGCGTGACGGTTTCGCTCATGGAACCGGCCGTGATGATGACATCCACCGACCGCGCGTCCCGGTTTACGTCAGTGACGGCCAACTGGATCACGATATCGGTCACGTCCTGCGTCTCCGGGATGGCCAGCACGTTGGTGTTCGTCTGGTCAAAGCCGGGCGTACCGGCCACGAAGTTGGTGGGCGCGCCAAAGGTGCTCCACGCGTTGGCGTACTGGTCGACAGTACTGTGCGTCGGGTACATCACAATCGCCCGGGGCAGCTTCATCTTCTTCATGCCCTTGTGCAGGAACCAGCGGCCCTTCACGAACGGCTTGGCCTGCACGAGGCTTGTGTCCAGGTCGGCTCCCCACCACGAGATGGCGCCCGTGTCACCGAGGTCGGTTTCCGGCTGGATCTGGTCATACGTCTTGTTGCCGTAGATGAAACGAACGTACTTGACGCCGTTGTACTCCTTGGCGGCCATCTGGCCGTAAAGCTCAACCAGATTGCCGGCGTTGGGGATGACAACCTTGGCCACCATGCGCGTCCGCGTCGGGCTGCCCATGCCGGTGCCGATCAGGGTTGTCAGCTCATTGCCGACCGTGCCAACAGCCGGATCGACCGGGCAAGCGTTTTCCGGCGGCGGGCCACAGTAACCATCCAGATTGTCGGACAGCAACCAGTACTCATATTCAACATCATCACTAACGTTGTCACCACTGCCAGGTCCTACGGGACCAGGGCCGCTCGCCGAACCCCACCAGTTGCAGGTGGCATCTACTATGGGCGTGGCAGTGAAGCTGAACACCCCGAACTCCGTGTTGCCCACAATGCTGTTGCGGTTGATATCTACCTTGACAAACGTGCTGGGGGCGCAGGGGCCCGTACACTCGAAAGCAAAGACACCGTACTCCCAGTTGTGGATGATATTCTTGGTAACGGTGAGGTCGATGTCAAGGTTGCCATAACCGGCGTCCGTCTCAATGCCGACTCCACCAAGCGAACCGTCGCTGACGAAGCTGTTGCCCATGATCAGGTTGGTCTGTACGGCCGAAGGCGCCAGGGTCGTCACATCCTCAACACCGCCCGCAGCGACCGCGTCTTCCATCGGTGAGGGAACACGCCCCGGAGGCGGCGCATCGACGATTGCACCCCAGAAGCCCGGAGAGCCGGTGCCGGCGGAGGTGGCGGTAATGATATTGTTGAGATGGTCGCCGCTGCTGTCGACGATCCACAGGCCGACCTGGTTCTCGTCAATGATATTGCCGTCGGTATCGACCACCCCGGCTTCGTAGAGCAGCAAACCGGCTGAGGCAAAGGTGAACGGCGTATAGGAGTGGCCCGACACCGTATTGCCGTTGATCGTGGCGGTTGCGGCCGAGGACACCTGGATGCCATTCTCGGCAATGTAGGTGACTGGGCCGTCTCCGGCAACGGTATTGCCGGATATGGTTGCATCGGAACCTGCACCGCTGATAACAATGCCACCCTTCTGGTAGCCGGTTATCAGGTTATCGACGATGTCGGCCGTGCCGCTAGTCGGCGTTGAAGCGTTACCGACGCGCACGCCGATGCCGTTCTGGCATCCGCTCAGGCCGGTGTCGCGGATGTCAAGGATCTCATTGTCATGGATATTGGCGTAGGCATCATTGCTCACAAGGATGCCGGTGCCGATGGTACCACAGCCCTCGGGCCGGGGCCGTGGACGTTGAATCCCGATAGTTCCACGATGGTGGCCGGACCGTCGATCATGACGATGGCCCAATCAGGGAGTCGGCGGCCACAGGCAGCGTCGCTGGGGCGCCGATTTGGCGCACGTCGTTGCAGCTGTAGCGCCGCAAGGGTAGGCATACGGCGGTGAACGGTGGCCGTTTTGGTGAACGTGTTGCCCGTGATAGGCAATGGCCGTGCCGCCGGTGTCCACACCGTCGACGGCCCCTTGCAAGGTTTTCTTGGCCGTGCCGGATGGTGATGCCGTCCTTGGTGTCATCTCCGATGAACGCCGGTAGGGACCATTGTAACAGGAAGCGGTGCAGTTGGGTGGCAAGGCCCGGCGGTGATATTCACATTGCCACCGGCAGCCAAAGCCGGAAGGGCCCGGAGCCGCGGTCGCAGCGTCAGGAAGACGAGCTATGAGCTCAACCTGTGCCTCGAGAAGGACGCACCCCCGGGGTACCCGCTTTGAACGAGTTGTTTCGATTTGGGAGGGATGCCGTTCGGAACGGGCAGGCGTCGAGAGTCAGGGTTTGCACAACGGTCACGGCAACCGGGATCATGTCGTCTCCGTTCAGCTTGTAGATGCTGCCCACGCCTACGCAAAAGCGCGGACAGGCCGGTGGACCTGTCCGCGCTTTGATTCGCTCAGTCTGAAACAGGCGAAGGTTTACGGATTGCCGTGGTGGTTCGCAGAAGTAGCGCGCCGCCGCGCCCAACAATGCGGCCGAGTCGCCCTCATCCAGCACAGACTCCATTAGGATTTCGACCTCGCTTACACCTGCCGGAACGTTGGGCAGCGTCACCTCAAAGATATTGAGCAGTTCCGACTTCTTGGTGGTCGGGCTGGTCAGTGTGACAGTTTCTTCCACACCGCCCGCTTTCACCGTCACATCCACTGTGCGCGCGTCGCGGTTGACGTCGGTCACGGCCACCTGGACGACGATGTCGGTCACTGCCTGGGTCTCCGGGATGGCCAGATAGTTTGAGTTCGTCTGGTCGAAGCCCGGTGTGCCAGCCACAAAGTTGTCCTGCGCACCGAACGTGCTCCAGGCATTGGCATACTCATCGCTGCCGCTGTCATACGTCGCATACATGACATAGGCTCGCGGTAGTTTCATCTTCTTCATGCCCTTATGGAGGAACCAGCGGCCCTTGACAAACGGCTTCCCTGCAGCTTCGCTTCGTCCAGGTCGGCCCCCCACCAGGAGATGGCGGCCAGTATCACCCAGGTCAGTCTCCGGTTGGATTTGTTCATACGTCTTATCGCCGTAGATGAAGCGGACGTAGCGCACGCCGTTATACTCCTTGGCCGCCATCTGGCCGTAGAGGTCGACGACATCGTTGGCGTTCGGCACGACCAACTTGGCGACCATACGTGAGCGCTTCGGACTGCCCATGCCGATACCGAGCAGGTCGGTCACTTCGTTGCCGACATTGGGGTCGACCGGGCAGGCGTTGGCCGGCGCTGTTCAGCGTTGCTGAAGGTGCAGGTAATCTCCTCCGCCGGGAACGCTGGTGTGGAGCCGTCGATGTCGTTCTGGTCCAGCACGATCGAGGCGATGCCGTTGGGGATGTCAACCGTCGTGTTGCCGTTGACGTCGCCCTCACAGACGATATCGGTCACTTCCCACCCAGCCGGGACCAGTTCCTCGATCTCCACCAGCTGCGTGCCCGAGGTGACATTGAAGCCACCATAGGTGATGGTCGGATCGTCCGGGTCTTGCAGGCTGAAGGAGCTGAACGGGGCCGGGCCGGTGAAGTCGAACACCGTGTTATCGGCTGGGTCAGCGCTCTTGGCGATGGTGATCGAGGCGCACAGCTTGTTGCTGGAGGCCTGGGTCTTGGCTTTCACCTGCCTAGCTCATTGTCCCAGACGATCTTGGTCGTGTTCGCTCCGCCGACCGCTAAGGTCTCGAAGTACGGGTTTCCTGGCGGTCGGTTGGGGGTGGCGTCGGTCGTCGTCTGCAGTTGCACTTGATAGTCAACGTCGAAGGCGTTCGGATTGGTCACCCGCCACACGCGCTTGGTGGGATCGTCGGTGCACAACGAGGTCAAGCCGAGATTCTCGACTGGCACCAGTAACTCGCCTTGGATCTGCACGTTCATGTCGCTGGACTTGTCCCAGCCATTTCCGTTGCTATCGACCGTGTCTACCAGCACGCCTGTGTTATCGAACACACGATATTGGCCGTCGGCCCCGTCAGCTGTTACACCGCCCAATGCAGCGTTGGACGCATGTCCAAACCAGCCGAAAGCGCCGTCGGCGGCGATACCGAAGTAGTAGAGCGCACCTCCTTCAACAACCAGATTCAGATTGCTGAAGGTGGTCTGCGCGATGGGGAACTGGGCCCCGGCGTTGGTGGCGAAGTAGGTGAAGGTCACACCATCAGCGTAGGGGACGAAGCTGTGGCTGATGTCGGGATTGTTATTGCTGTTGCCAGTGACATTGCCTGTGGAAACCGGCGTGAGCGTCGGGTCCGTTGCCTTGCCAATCCACAATGTGATGTTGTTGATGTCGTCGCTCAAGGGATCGAACTGCGCGCCCCAGACGGTCAGGCTATCAATGCGATAGGTCTCGCCCACCGAGCCGATCTGGAAGTCGTCACCCACGAAATTGCCCCCGGTATTCGACGACTGCCAGGTGACATTGCTGCGATTCGCGCCCGCGGAGGCGTTGAGGTTGGTCGCGGGCAGGCCGCGGTCAAAGAGCAAGGCAGTCGGCGCGGCCGTCGCAAACGGCACAAGACCGACCAAAAGGAGCACTAGCGCCACGCCTAATGTCGCGGCGCTCCCGACAAGCTTCAGGCTACGTTGGTGATTCATGGTTTCCTCCAGGAACGCTGACTGCTAGACTTCAGTGAACACTGTACATTGCACACGAGTCGGAAATGGAAACAACAGGGGAACGAATGGCCCCATCCCCGCCCGGCGCTGTCGGTCTGACTCCGCCGCGAGAGGCGGAGGTCATGCCCTACCACATGCAGAACGTGCCCCTTTGCCAATAGGGAAAACACGGGTTTCTCGCTGCCAAACCCCTGCCCGGCCCAATTCGGCGCGATCTGTTTACATTTTGTAACAGGCCGCTTACAATGCCGGTTACAGTCGGCAACTGGTCGCCGGCAGGTGGGGGATGCCATCCGAACAGACAGTTGGAGCGTGGCCGTTTCGGGCCCGGGCGCGAGGAGGCGTTTCGATGGCTACAGTCAGTCAGATTTTGCAATCCAAAGGAGCCGGCGTAGTCACCGCCTCGCCCGACCTGAGTGTGCTGGACGCACTGCGTGTGATGGCCGATCACAACATCGGCGCGCTGCTGGTCGTAGAAGGCGACCAGCTGGCCGGTATCTTCTCCGAGCGGGACTATGCTCGTAAGGTGGTGCTGCTGGGCAAGGCGTCGCGCGATACGGCCGTTCGCGAGATCATGACCAGCGACGTCATCTGCGTCCACCCGGGCCAGACGGCCGACAAGTGCATGGCGATCATGACCGACAAGCACATCCGCCATCTGCCGGTGCTCGACAGCGATGACCAGTTGGTCGGCGTGGTGTCAATCGGCGACATCGTCAAATCGATCATCACCGAGCAGCAGGTGATGATCAATCACCTGGAAGATTATTTGCATAGTTAGGCGGGTCAGACCTCAGAGGTTTTTGGAAACCTCTGAGGTCACCATCCCACCCGCAAACACCGCCTGCGTCGCCTCATCACTGGGGAACATGCTCTCCAGGCGCAGCTCCTGCACCGTCGCGTCCAGCGGCGTGCCGAATGAGGTGATGGTCGAGAAGAAGCGCAGGGTGAGACCGTCCTTCACCAGTTCCAGGCTGACGACCGGCAGGTTCATATCCGGCGCAACCTCCATCTCGTCCGGTGCGGGCGTCAGGGCGGCCAGTTCGTCGGCCAGCTCCCCCACCCCGGCGTCGGGCGACATGAGCTGCTCCTCGCGCAGCCGCGCCAGCATGAAGTCGCGCATGAGCGGCCAGCAGGTCAGATACGGCCGCAGCCCATCTTCCGCAAACATCAGACGCATCATGTTGGGGTAGCGGTCGAGCGCCCCTTCCCCGGCGATCCAGGCGACCGCGCCTTTCATCCCGCTGTTGGCCATGAGGATGTCATAGCCGGCATTAACCACAACCGCCGGGTACGGCTCGTGCTGGGCCAGGTGACGCTCCAGCGCGTAGCGGACCGGCGCCATACCGGCGTCGTCCAGCGAGGAGGCGTTGTATGCCGGTGCGTAGCCAGCCGCCATGAGCAGCGAATTCTGATGGCGGAAGGGCAGCTGCAAAGCGGCCGCCAGCTGGAGCACCACCTCCCGGCTGGGCTGCGACCGTCCGGTCTCGATGAAGCTCAGATGGCGCGGCGAAATGTCGGCGTCGAGCGCCAGCTCCATCTGGCTGAGCGAGCGAGTGCGCCGCCAGAGGCGCAGGCTGTCGCCGATGGTTGTCTGTGTCGTCGGAAGTGCAGTCGTCATCCGGTCGTCCTCCCACTATTACCTGTCAGGTAATTGATTTCATTACCCGGCCATTTTACACTGAGATCCATCAATGACGAACTGCCGGTTGGCAGGCACATGAAGGAGACGAATCATTATGCGAAAGACACTTTATCTGATTGGGGCCATCGTCGGCACGGTTTTGCCTTACTACTACTTGTTCCAGTTCTTCAGCCAGTACGGGTTTGACGTCGGTCTGTTTGCCCAGCAGGCAGCGGCCAATCCGGTGGCCGCCATGTTCACTGTAGACCTGTTCATTTCTTCGTTCGTTTTCTGGGTCTTCCTGTTTGGCGAAGGTCGGAAGCGCGGGATGGGCAATCTGTGGCTCTATGTCGTGGCCAATCTGGCCGTCGGCCTGTCGCTGGCGCTGCCGCTGTTCCTGTATATGCGGGAGCGGGCGATGGAGACGCAGCCGGAGGTGGTGGCGGGTTGAGTGGAGCACAGGGAACCTGTCAGGTGAATGGACACCTGACAGGTTTGGCCCCCAGAGGCCCCGCTACGGTTCGCAGCGGTAATGGGCGGCCGCACCAAGCAAGGCGGCCGAATCACCGTTGATGGCTGGGCTTTCGAGCACGATTTCGACCGTATCCACTCCGGCAGGCACGCCCGGCAGTGTCACCTCGATCAGGTCCAGCAGATCAGAGCGGCTTGAGGTTGGCAGAGGCAGCGTTAGCGATTGTGTGACTGGCCCAGCGCGCACGGTGACATCGATCGTCCGACCGTGGCGTTCGACATCGCTGACTGCAAGCTGGACGACTATGTCAGTGGTTGCCTGTGTTTCGGGAATCGCCAGGTAGTTGCTGGAAACAGGGCTAAAGGCCGGCGTATTGGCCACGAAGTTTCCCGGATAGGTGTAAGTGCTCCACGCGTTGGCGTAGCTTTCGGCGGTGGCATGGGTCGGGTAGAGGACAAAGGCACGCGTCAGGTGCTCGCGTTTGGCTCCTTTCAGGAAGAACCAGCGCCCCTTGACCGACGGCTTGGTCGTGACCAGCTTCGTCTCGTCGAGGTCGCTCCCCCACCAGTTGATCGCGCCGCTGGCGGCCAGATCGGTCGCTGGTTGGACCTCTATATACTGCCTATCCCCGTAAATGAAGCGCACATAGCGGATGCCCGGATACGCCTTGGCCGCCATCTGGCCGTAGAGATCGACCACCCGCGCCGGATCGGGAACAGTAAGCTTGGCCACGGTCCGGGAGCGGATGGAGTTGCCCATCCCCGCAGCAAGGATCGTGGTCAGCCGGTTGCCGACTGTTCCGGCAGCTGGATCGACCGGGCAGGTGCCGGTCTCGTCACCGCAGACGGTCAGCGGCAGCGATCCGGCCGTGGCGGGAATGGCGAAGCTGTCGCGGTCGGTCAGGCGCACGTTCTGGAGCTGGACGGTGAAGCTGCCGGCGGTCGCGGGGGCGTCGGCCGTCAGCGTCACGGTGGCCACAGTGCCGCTGCCGCTGACCGGACCGTCCGGGGCGATCTCGGACCGTGTGAAGCGACACGTTCCGGCGGCGCAGGCCGCGTCCCAACCAGGCAACGTGACCCCGGAGGCGTTGGCGTCAAAGAAGCCGTGGACAAACTGGGCGGTGGCATCGACCAGCGAATCGTCGTAAAGCAGCTCGAACTGGTAGCCGTACAGGTCGACCACATCATTGATAATGATATCGACGTGCGCCGATGGGCAGACGTCGGTGACGGTGGCGATGGGGACGACGGTCGCCTGCCCCGTTTGGCCGTTGTCGGCCGCCTGCGAAGCAGCAACGTCCGACCGCTGGGCCCACGTCACTGCACCGAGCAAGCTCAGCACCAGCAACAGGTAACGCATAATCTGATTGTGTCGCAGTTGACTCATGTTCCTCCTGGTAACTCGGCCAGTTCGCCTGGCCTTCTCTTGTCCGCCCTGGCGTTATCGCTGCCAGACCAACCGGCACCCCACCTAAGGCGCAAACGACACCGGTAAGTAGGTGTTGCTGGTCGTGTCCGGATCGAAGAAGGTGACGCGGCAGTCGCGGGCGGTGGCTGGAATCTCGGTTCCGTTCCGACGCCCCAACTGCCAGGATGTGATAATCACGTCAAACGAACCGGGTTGCAAAGGCTCCAGCGTCACCCGGGCCAGAGGCCCGGAACCGCTCACAGCCTCCGTCGGATTGACCTGAGTATTGGCATACCAGATCGTCCCGGCCACATTGTCAGCCCGATCCCGGATGGTAAAGTCCGGCGACAGGAATTCGTCGAGAATTTCGATTTGCGTCCCGCCCTTGCGAGGATCGGCGTCGACAACCTGGGCCACCGCCGGATCAAAACTCATCTGCACGTCTGCCCCGTAGAGATCAACCACATCCTGGACAAATATGGTAAACGAGACCGTTTTGCCCATCTCAACAGCCACAACTTCCGGATCGCAGCGCACAATGGCGTCTTGAGCGGGGCAGCGTTCACAGCGATCGATCCGATAAAAGCGGTCAGCAGCAAAACCAGCAGGATGAAGGCACTCATTGTCTGGGACCGAAGCGATTGAGGGATTCTGGGCACGTGGTTTTCTCCTGAATGGTATGGATGATGGTCGTCGTTAGCTGCGTCGCCCGTAGACGATGGCGGCCGTCCGGCGAGGGCGACGACGACGCCCAGGGCCAGCCAGACCGGCCATGACGCGCTCCCGCCCTGCCCGTTCGTTTCATCGACAACGGCCCCGGCCGTATTGGTGACAGCCTGACCTTCGCCGATAACGGCGAGGTCGGGCGCGGGGGCAGCGTAACGGCCGCATCCGCAATCGCCTCGTCGCTGCCCGATGCGACAGGCGGGGCGGCGGTCTGCTCCGGAGCGGCCTGCCCGTCGTCCGCCGGGGCGACCGTCACGGATTCGCTGCCTGTATCCGATACGACCACATTCCCGGCGGCCGTCGCCACAGCAGGCTGGTCGGCCGGGGCAGCGGTGGTGGGGGATGGCGCGGCCGGGTCGGCGGCGCTGCCCTGGTCATCGACCTGCGGTGCAGGCGTCACGGTTTGGGCGGCTGGCTGGGTGGCGGCGGGCGCTTCCGTCGCGGCGGCCGGCGGCGCATCCCCGGTTGTCGCCGTGGCCTGGACCGCCGCGGTGGCTGGCGTTGCCGGCGTGGGCTTCGCGGCCGCGGTCGTGGGCGCCAGCGCCACGCCGGTCGGCGTCGCTCCTGCGCCGGTCAGCACGCTGCCCGCAACCTCGACGGTGGCGGCCAATCCATTGACCGGCAGCAGTTGGCCGTCCCGGTCAGACATCTCCACCTGCTCAATGCGGAACTCCGCCGCTCCGGACGCGCCGCGCCCCCGCAGCCGCACGATGAACAGGACGCCGTCGCCGGTGGCGGGGGGCGTCGGATTCAACTGCGTGACCACGTACCGGATGGTCCCGGCAGCCGGATCGACCGTATTGGCGGCTACGAAGTCGGGCTGGGGGAATGAACCCGGCTCCACCTGCACGCCGGCGGCCGTCGCGTCGGCGTCGACCACTTCCAGCAGGGCCGGATCGAACGCGGCCCGCACGTCGATGCCGTAGACGCCGGTGGCGTTCTCCAGCCGCACGACGATGGTCGTCTCCGCGCCGGCGGCGATGGTGTAGCTGTCCTGCTCCGGCCGCACCTCGGCCGGCAGAAGCTGGGCAGCGGGAAGCAGCTGCAGGACAGCGAGGATGGTAATGAGCGCAACGTTCAACAAGTGCATTGATTTATGTCAACATGCCGGGCGGCCCGTCGGCCGCCCGGCATTCTATTGATTATCTTACTACCGACTATCGCCACACGGCCGTCTACCAGCCCTGCGTCTCGGTCAGCAGGTAGTTGCCGGCCGCCAGCGACAGGTCCTGGATGTTGACCTTGAAGTCATCATTCACGTCCGGTGTCGTCGGCGCGGTGGTGCAGGTGAACGATCCTGTCGCACCAAACTGGCCGCCGATACAGGTCAAGATCCAGTGTGTCGACCGTCATGTCGTCGTTGGCGTCGCCACCCAGCAGCTTCGTGTTCTGGCCAGTCTTGTTGCCGTCCACCAGCAGCGACTTCTCCGCCTTGAGATAGACGGAGTGGTCGGCTAGCTGAGGTTGTAGTGGTGCCACCGACATCGTACTTCACGCCAGTGATGGTGTAGCTGCCGTCCGTCCGCTTAGACGACGCCCGTATAAGGGCCGTAGCCCCGGTCAGCAGTTCGACGGTGAAGAAGGCCGGGGCAGCGCTGATGTCCGGGCGACCGGGCTGCGGACGACCCTGCAGGCTGATCTTGCCGGAGACGGTGGCCTCGCCGCAAACGTCGACCGACATCATGCCGCCGACCGCGCCGGGGATCTCGAACGAATCCTTGTCGGTCAGCTTGACGTCCTTCACGTTGACATTGAAGTGCCCCCGGCCGCGGGCGGATTGGTGGTGAAGGCGATTGGCGATGGTCTCCGGAGTCGAGGTTGCGATTTCGCCGTCCGGCGCGCCGCGCGTGTAGGCAAACTTGCACTCGCCGGTTTCGTTGCAGACCGCCTTCCAGCCCGGCGCCGAGTAACCGGTGGACGGCCAGGTCAAACCACGTATTGTCGAAGCTGCCGACGGCCGACACCAGCCTCTCGTCATACTCGACGATGAACTCGTAGCCGTACAGACCGGCCACGTCGTCAATCTGGATGTCGACCGTTCCGGCGTCGCACACCTCGGTGGCGCCGACAGGGTCAACCGTGGGCGGGGTCTCGAAGTTGTAGATGGTGATCTCTTCGCCAGCGCCCTTGTTGACGCCAAGCGTCAGCGCATCGAGCGCTACGATTGACGGGTTGTGGGCCGACCCCATCTTGAAGCCGACGCCCCCAGAGGCGCGGTCTGGATGCCGGCGTTGGGATATGGGCCTAATGGCTGACCAGGTTGTGCCGCTCCACCAGTTAGGGCCAGGGCGCAGCCTGCGGGCTGTCGCCCACAACCGGCGTACCTGTCTGACGCCAGCAGGCGTCATTGCCGAACGGATCAAGCGTTTCCCAAACGTCGGCTGTCAGCGCCGGGCAACAGCCAGTGGCGATCCAGACCAGACGCCCTTGCCAGGCAGTGAAGCTGTCGGTCAGATCATAGTCGACATTGATGAAGAAGTTCGGCCGATCGTCTGCGCCGTCGCTGCTGTCCCAGTAAGTATCATACGTTGCCTGAGTAAGCTGGCTAAGCGGCAGTCCCGGTTCGAAAGGCACGAGGGCGGCCGGTCCGTCCGCGTTTTCACCGATGGTGAACTGGGCGCTACCCCTTCCGAGCGGTGGCGTGGCCGGGCCAAAGACGCCGCCACGCCGCCGGTGGCGTTGGCGCTATTCTCGTCGCAGGCAAACCAATTATTGAACCAGTTGTCGATCAACCAGACCGGGACAGACGTTGGCAGGAACGGCCGTTGTCGTGCCCAGCGGGTGGACATTCTTGATCGTTGTGCTGAGCGGCAGGGTGCGGTCGCGTTGTCGACGACGACGTCATCGAAGAAGAACCCGTTTCCGTTTTGGCGGGAGCGGCTGTCCCGGCCACAGGAACATCAGCGCATCCACTGCATACGGAGCCAGGGGACGCCCGGATTCGCAGCGTAGTAGCTTTCCCAGGTTGTGCCGGTATGGACCGGTGCGCCGTTGACAAAGATCGATGACGACATCGTTGCCGGCTCCGCGGCTCGGCCAATCCGTCAACAAACTGGATGTAGATATCAATCGTGTGCCAGTCTGTATAGGACAGGCCTGTGGCTACGGTTGTTAGATCGAAGGAGCTTCCGGCGAGTGTCATAGAACATGATATCGAAGCCACTGACCTGTGTCATCGATACCGACGTAGCTTACGCGTATGTTCGTCTGACGAGGAGTGGGATTAATGGCGAGAACAAGGCCGTTTGTGCCGCGCCAGTCGCTGACTTGAACTCGAACTGTCCGTGGAAGTTTGGGGTTGTCGCCGATGCGCGAGGATTTGGCGGATTCAGCGGCGTCGATGGATCGGGCCACGGTCATTCCACAAGCGCGGCAGTCGACTCACCGGCAACCGCGGGGCTGCTTGGCGAGTTGGCTGGTTGCTGTAACCCGTCGTGGTGACGGCGTCTGAGAATGCGCCAGACCATGTTGCCGCTGCCGTCGTCCATTACTTCTTCATCCCACGGGGGAGGCGTCGGAGTTCCCCACTCATCTACGGCCGTCCACAGACTGCCGTACGGATTGGGGATGGTGTAGAATCCGGGAGATCCCGTATTAATAGTGCCGCCGGGGCCCTGATAATTGACCGAGCCGGTCGAGAAGCTTTAAGAAATCGGTGGTCGAGGTGACGGCCGCACCGGCGGGCAAGCGCCAGAACCGTCAGGAGCGCAATAATCAGCAGCGCCAGAGTGAAAAAGCGGGAGAGACGTGGGTTCATCAGATCCTCCTCGCTGAGATACGAATCACAGTTAGTGCAATCATGGTTTAGGGGATGCCGGGCGACCGCGGCCGCCCGGCATCTTCTATTCAATCATTCACGCAGAAGCCGTCTACCAGCCCTGCGTCTCGGTCAGCAGATAGTTGCCGGCCGCCAGCGACAGGTCCTGGATGTTGACCTTGAAGTCATCATTCACATCCGCTGTCTCCGGCACGGCGTTGCAGGTGAACGGTGGCGTAATTGACCCAAACTGGCCGCCGATGCAGGTCAGATCGAGCAGCTGGACCGTCACGTCATCGTTGGCGTCGCCACCGAGCAGCTTCGTGTTCTGGCCCGTCTTGTTACCGTCGACCAGCAGCGACTTCTCCGCCATCAGGTAGACGGAGTGGTCGGCTTGCAAGTCGTAGGTAGAGCCGCCGACGTTGTACTTCACGCCGGTGATGGTGAAGGTGCCGTCGGTCAGGTTCGGCGTTGCCGTGTACGGCCCGTACGGCCCGTTGACCAGTTCGACGCTGAAGACGGCCGACGCCAGCGCTGATGACCGGGCGACCGGGCTGCGGACGGCCCTGCAGGCTGATCTTGCCGGAGACGGTGGCCTCGCCACAGACGTTGACCGCGAGCGATGCCGCCGACCGCGCCTGGAATCTCGAAGGAGTCCTTGTCGGTCAGCTTGACGTCCTTCACGAGCACGTTGAAGGTGCCCCCGGCTGCCGGCGGATTGGTCGCGAAGTCGATGGAAGCGATCGTCTGCGGGACGGCGGTGGCGAGCTCCGGCATCCTGCGTGCCGCGCGTGTAGGCGAAGCGGCACTCGCCGGCACCGTCGTAGCAGTCCGCATCCCAGCCGGTGGGCCTGGGAAGCCGTTGTCGCTCGGGATCGAACCACGTATTGTCGAAGCTGCCGACGGCCGTCACGAGGGTCTCGTCGTACTCTACGATGAACTCGTAGCCGTACAGACCGCCTCAACATCGTCGATCTGAATATCGACTGTTCCCGCGTCGCAGACTTCGGTGGAGCCTGTGGGCGTGACGGAGGGTGGCGAGCAAATCGGCATGATGACGTAGATATGGCTACCTGGATGAATTCCGTCTGGGTTGTCGCGCACGACCCAGCCATACTCGTTGCCATACGTGTAGTGCGGCCACACTGAGCCGGGCGTTCCCGCCAGAGCGACTGCGATCGTGTCTGATGCGGCCGCCACCACGGCTACTTTGCCATTGGCGGTAAACCAGCCGGCCCATCCCCGTCACCAAAGTCCTGCACGCCTGATTTCACGACCTCATAGCCGTCTGGCTCGTCGGCGCAAATGGGGTAAACAAAACCTGGGCCTGCACCAGCCGGCTTGAAGGCAACCCAGCCATATTCATTGGCGCCGACATGTATCGTGCGGCCGGCACGGAACCGGACTTCCCGGCGCAGAGGCCGCCGCCGTCAACTGGCATCTTGAATCCACCGCCAAGCACGACCTTGCCTGCCGGGCATGGACCAGCCCGCCGAACCGCTGCTATTGAAGACAAACTGCGATGAAGTGACAACTTGGTAACCGGCCGGCGCATCGGCGCAGACGGCATAGATCTGATGTTATCACTTCGACCGTCTGGGGCGCTCTGAACAACCCAGCCATATCATTGGCGCGATGTATAGTGCGGCCAACCGGGAACCGGGCATGTTCCCGGCGCAGAGAGGCAACGGCATGACTGCCCACGAAGCCGCCCCCGAGCACAACCTTACCTGTCGGGCACGACCAGCCACCGTATCCCGTTCACTGAAGTTCAGCGTCGGTGAAGACGACGACCTCGTAGCCGGACAGTCCTGTGGCATCTGTCATCTCGGCATCTGCTAAGCACCGGCCCGACGACCAATATCATCAGCGCCATGGCACAACAAGCGCCAGAACAAAGAAACGAGAAACTGATTTGTGCATGGTAAGTCCTCCTTAATCATTGCACGTGGTTGGCTCCGCCGCGCGAGGGGTCGCGACCGGCCAAGACAACAAAACTAGATTGGTAACAAACCTGAGGAAGTGACAATCAGCTGCCGGAACTGGGGCCGGCGGCCGTTGTCTGGTGATATCGGCGATGTTGGGCTACTTGTTCGACTGGCAGCCTCCCTTGCCGGTCAGGCCGGCGTGTTCGCTACGTCTCGACGCCCGGCTGGTGATCACTACTGCTTGCACCCGCCCTCCAGCGAAGCGTCTGGTCACACTGACCCTACGATAGCGGAACTGGCGCGTGGTGTATAGGGGGAAAACCCCTATTTTTCGCGTCTGAACGGCCGATCATGACATTCGTCACCCCGATCATATGACATTGAGCAGGAGTGGCGGTTCAGATTCAGGGTACAGGCAGGCGAGGAGGAAAATGGAAACACCTGACAGGTCGCCGGGGCAACCTGTCAGGTGTCAGCTAACGAACGGCCGCGCTGCCTACGGCGCGACCGGCGGGTTGTAATCCAGCCCGTCGACCGTCCCGTTCAGGCCGAGCGCGTTGGCGTCGAAGACGGCCGCTCCGAAGTCGCCGGTGGTCGTGTCGTAGGTGTAGACCATCGAGTGACTGCCGGTGGCCGGGGGCACGTTGAACTGCTTCTTCGTTGTGAAGTAGAGCGTTGTCCCGTCGGCGCTGGCGGAGAGACTGTAGACGGCGTTTCTCGGCATGCCCACGGCCGAGCCGTCGACCACCATGTGCCACTCGCCGCCGCCAAAGACGCCGGTGCTGGTGGCGCACAGGCCGAGCACATCTTCGCCGCGCACCGTACCGGGGATGCCGGGCACGCGGGCGTTAGATTTCAGGCTGACCAGCACGTACGCTTCGCAGCCCGTGCCGATGGGCGAGACAGAGCCATCCAGCACCGCCAGCCCGTCGATCGCTTCGCCGCCGGTGGTCAGGCCGATGTCGGACCCTTCCAGGAAGAAGCTGAAGGCGTTGCCGTCCCACAGCAGGATGTCCGACGGCAGCACGCGGGGCACGATGCCGTGGACAGATTGCCTCTTGCTCAGTGTCAGGTAGACGGTGGATGCGTCCTCGGAGACATCGAACGCGTCGACGTTGGCGTTCTTCTTCAGGTCGGCCGCCTGGCCGTCGAAGAACAGCGACCAGTCGGTCCCGTCGTGGAGCAGGATATCGCCCGGCAGGTAGGCCACGCCGTTGCTGGTCGTGCCTGCCTTTTCGGCCGAGACGTAGATGTCCTGCGGCGGGACGGGCACAGTGAAGCTGAAGCTTGTGGCCGCGTACTGGTTATCGCCGTTGTGGGTGATGCCGCTGATGGCGACGTCATACTGGCCCGGCTCCAGCGGATTGTCCGGCGTGAAGGTGTGGGTCCAGTTGGTGTCGCTCCAGCTGAAGGAACCGGCCACGGGCCCGGACGGGCCGGTGACGCTGAACGTGCCGGTTGGCGGTGTCGGGTTCCACTTGTTCCACGACGCGGTGACAGTCGTCGACGGATCGACGCCGGTCGCGTTGTCCGCCGGGGTGTGGCTGACGACGATGAAGTCGCGCCAGTTCTCGACGGTCGCCGGCACCGTTTGCTCGCCCGTCGTGCCGGAGTCGACGGTGATGAAGCGGTTATCCTTTTCGTCGTAACCGTTAGTCTGCTTCTCCACCCGGTCCCAGCTGTTGCGGGTGAACTTGTGCTCGAAGTTCGTTCCGTCCAGGATGGGGATGGTGATCTCCCACACGTTGGGCGACGTCTCCGTCAGCGCATACGCCGCGTCGCTGGGGTTCCAGCCGTTGAACGGGCCGACGATGTGGACCGGGTAGTCATCGGGCGTGAAAGCGGGCACGGTCACCTGGAAGGTGACGTCGACCAACAGGTTTTCGGCCGTTGCCTCCACGATGTTGGAGCCGGCCGATTCGTTGACGCTATCGTCGACCGCGGTGACATAGTACTCGTACGTCGCGCCGGCGGTGACGCTGGTGTCGATGTAGCTGATGGCCGCCGGGTCGTTGACGTCGGCAATCTTGGCGTACGGCCCGCCGACCGGCCCGCGATAGACGCGGAAGCCGAACAGGTCGCCGTCGGTGTCCGGGTGGGCGTCCCAGCCCAGCGCGATGCTGGCCGAGGTCACGCCGTTAACCGCCAGATTGGTCGGGGCGGCCGGGGCGGTGGTGTCGCCGCCGGGGGTGACGGTCAGGACGCCGAACGGACCGGGGCACGTCGTGTTGCCCTCATCCGGGCCATTGACCGCATAGAACCAGGTCGCGCCGCCGGTGGTGGAGTAGCGGGTCGTATAGCAGAACGTGCCCACCTCGTTGCGCGGCAGGTTGCCCTGGTACTCATCGTTGTTGCCGGAATCGCACTGTTGAAGCTCATGTCAAACCATTGCCACGAGCCATCATTGACATTATTGCTGTCACCGTAACCAACCTGGGCCATCAGGCCGGGCGTTGCGCCGGGCTGGCTGGTCACGCCGTCGATCCAGATCTGGCCGTAGATGGTGTCCGGTCAGCAGTGTGGCGCTGGCCGTGTGGTTGAGCGTCGGCGGCCACTGCAGATTGGCCCAGCCGATGCTGTAGGCCGGGATGGCGCTGTCTTCGTTGGACATCTCGCCTGCGATGAGCGTTGTGTCGTCCTTGGCCACGACCACATAGAAGTACTCGACGCCATTGCTAACGCTCGTGTCGCTGTAGCTGGTGGAGGCCGTGTTACCGATATTGACATAACCACCACCGCTCAACTGGCTGCGGTAGATATCGTAGCTGTCTGCCCCACTGGCCGCGCTCCAGTTCAGGTCGATCTGGTTTGCCAGCCCGGTGGCGCTCAGGTCACTTACGGTGCCCGGGGCAGTGACTGCACCCTGCACCGCCAGGATCTGGCCGCTCATGGCCGGCACGCTGACGGTCAGTTCGCCATTGGCGGCAATCGTTTCCGTTCCCGCCGTTCAGCAGGTCGTCGAGCGTGGCGTTCGCCGGGGCATAGCCAGCCAGATTGACGGTCACGTTCTGGACCGCGCTGCTCTTGTTGACCAGCACGATCAGCACCTCGCCGCCTTCGGTGCGGCCATAGGCGAAGACGCTGCCGTTGCCGCTGTCGAACACGTCAAACGAGCCGGTGCGCAGTGCCGGGTGGGCGCTGCGGATGGCGGTCAGGTCACTCACATAGCTCGCCAGCGTGCTGTCGGGCATATGGTTGTAGTACGGCGTGCCTGTCTCGTCGGTCCACGGGTACGGCACGCGGTTGTAGGGATCGTCCTGCCACTGGCTGCCGTCCCAGGCGGGTGGATTGACCGTGCCTACCTCGTCGCCGTAGTAGATGGTCGGCGCGCCGGGCAGCGTCATCTGCATGATGAGCGCCCCCTTGTAGCGGGTGATCGAGTCGCTCCAGTCGTAGGCCGGGTCGTTATAGTCGGCCGTTGAGTTGCTGCCGGCGTCCTGGTCCAGCAGGAAGAGCACCCGGTTGGTGTCGTGGCTGTTGAACAGGTTCATCATGGCCGCGAACGCTTCCGGGGCGTACCGCTCTTGCAGGTTCAGCAAGCGCTCAGCCACGCCGTTGGCATCCAGCGGGATCAACTGGCCCGCCGAGCTGCCGCTGTTGAAGTCGTTGTCGGTGAAGGTCGTGTCGCGCCAGAAGCTGAGGACGGCCGCCGCGAACTGGTAGTTCATCGTAGCGTCCCACTCGTCGCCCACCGTCCACGAGGTCGGGTTGCCCCACTCCTCGCCGACGATGTAGGCGTCGGGGTTCACCGCGTGGACGGCCGCGCGGAAATCCTCCCAGTAGTCGTCGCTGGGGTCGTTGATCTGGCCGTGGTCGATCTCCGGGCGCTACGTCCAGCCGCCAGCCATCGGCCCACTGCATCCAGTACGGCCCGACAGCGTTCGTCCCGTCGTCGATAAAGTAGTCGCGCACGGCGGGATAGTCGTGCTGGAAGACCGGCAGTGAGTCAAAGATGCCGAACCATTTGGGGTAGTCGCGGTTGTCGGAGCAAGGCGCGGTGTCCGTGCCCGGCATAGTGAAAGAAGGTATACCAGTCGACGAAGCTGCTGCCCGTGCTCTCGCAAGCGCCGCTGCCGTCGTTGTCGCCAATGCTGGTCGGGTCGCCCGCTGCGTCCCAACGGCTGTAGCGGTCGAAGTAAATACTGTCGGACGAGCTGTGGTTGAAGACACCGTCGAGGATGATGTTGATCCCCCGGCTATGGGCTTCGCTGACCATTGTTTGGAACAAGGCCAAATCGCCGAAGTTGTCGTCGATCAGCAGGAAATCCTTCGTGTCGTACTTGTGGTTGGAGGGCGACTCGAAGATCGGGTTCAGATAGAGGGCGGTCACGCCGAGGTCGTCGAGGTAGTCGAGCTTGTCGATGACACCCTGCAAGTCGCCGCCGTAGAAGTTCTGGCTGTAGGCGTCGGCGCAAACGTCTGTGCTGCCCGTCGGCGCCGCGCGGGTCGCAGATGCGGGCGTTCCAGTCAGTTTCGTTGCTGCGCACGATGGTGTCGAACGCGCCGTAGAAGAACTCTCCGGCCGTCGGATTGTTGCTGCTGTCACCGTCGCGGAAACGGTCGGCGAAGATCTGGTAGATGACGGCGTTCTTCACCCAGTCGGGCGTCTGGAAGGCCGGGTCGTAGAACGTCAACTGCCAGCTGTTGTCGGGCGAGCTGCCGAACGTCTGCCCCCACCCGCCTGTACGAGCGTCGTCATCTTCATAGTAGGCCGTTGAACTGCCGTCCTCAGCAATGAAACGATAGTAGAAGATGGTCGGGTCGGCCGGAACTGGCAGCGTCACCTCCCAGAACTCGTAGACCTCCGCGTCGCCGGGAAACGTCACGCCGGAAGCCACGCGGGTCATGGGCAGGATGCTCTGCTGGTCGTTCGCGGTCGTCCCAGATGCGAACCTTGGCGGCCGTCAGGTCGTTGTTGGCCGCGCGCAGACGCAGGGTGACGGCCGTGCCGGTGGGCACAGCGCCGCCGGGACTGCGATAAAGCGGATCCCGGCTGTTGTGGCCGAGTTCGTTCCAGAACACGTTGTTGTCCTGGGAGGCCGCGCCAGCGGGTAGCGCGGGAACGACGAGCAAGGCCAGAAGGAATAGGGCCGCCAGCAACATGCCGCGGCGAAGGGTGGGAGTGAACGTGGACATGGCTCTCCTTATGTAAACTAACACGTTAACATTGGACCGCGAATCGGCGACGGCAATCGCCCGTTTTCGGCCAGAAAGCAAGCAGGAGCGACACCGCTGCACGGTTCGCTCCTTGTAATGTGAATTGTATCGCACCTTGTTGAGGTGTCAACAAGATTAGGCAGGTGGTCGGATAGTCAGTAGGATGACGTTGTTCTGAGGCACTCAATGGAGTAGCGGCAAGCACGATGGCGAGGTCTCATGGAGTGAGATCTCGCGCATATAGTGGATGAAATGGACACCTCCGAGGTCTCATAAGACCTCGAAGGCGTGGGTGTGTGAACGGCCGTTGCTTAAGGAGCCGTGCTAATGATCAACTCTGGGGCGTGAGCTCCTTCCTTGCTGCTGAAGGCGACCAGGTTGCGGTGACTGTTCTTGATGCCGAAGCTGACCCGCCCATTTTCGGCAGCGATCATCTGTGCAGTCGCGTTCGTTACGTCAACTTCAACCCATTGGCCACTCGACACAGCGCCGAGGCTTGCCACCGGCACGCCATTCATCGGAGGCGCGTTCCTCGGCGTCAGATCCTCCTCCAGCCAGAGGTCAGATGTCCCGTCGTAGAAGCTGCTGACAGCAAAGACATCGCCACCGTCCGGGCCGCCATTTGTCACGTAGAGCCGCAGTGTGGCCGACTGTACCGGACCGGCGAGGTCCTGTACGTTGAACTTGACGTAGGTGTGAAAGTCAGTGGCTGCGTCACGTACCTTCATAACTGGCTTGGCCCCATAGCTGCTGCGGGCGCGCCGAAGATTGATAAAGGTATCGTTGGTGGGCGTGAACGCAGCACCGGTGTTGGGCGGCCCACCCAGAGTGTAGTAGCGGCCGTAGATCTGTGACGCCTCCAGACTCACACCGGTCGTCCAGGATGCCAGGAAGCGGTCGCTTCCATCGGTGGTCAATCCACCCAGAAATTGGTTACTCGGGTTATTGCTAACCACCATCTCAGGACCGGTCGGGTTGGCTGTGGAGTCAAAGCCACGGATCAGCAAGCCGCCATCCTCTTCAGGCGCGGCCCACATGATGGCGAAGTCACCCGGCCCTGTCACCGCCACTTGCGGGAGAGATTGAGTGCCGGCTGTCTCCGTGGCAGGTGTGAACACGTCGCCTACGGGGACATCGTGGCTGTCGAAACGGCGCACCAGGACATCATAGTCGAAGCCGTCACTCGTTTTCGCCACTTCGGAAATGTAGGCAACGACAGCGTTGCCTTCCGAGTCCAAACCAACTGTCGGCCTGAACTGATTGAAACGCTGCGGCTTGTTGACACGGAATTGACCGCCCAGCGGTTGGCCTTGCGGGTCGAAACGGCGAGCGAATACACCATTCCAATGATTGTCATACCCAACCCAGGTGATTAGGAAGTTGCCTGCACCATCCATAGCTACGGCCGGTGTGTACTCTTCTCCTGTGTCCAGATTGTTGACCAGAAACGCATCGCCCAGCGGCTGACAATCCGCTGAATAGCGCCGCGCCCGAATCTGGTAGTCGAAATCACCATCATAGTATTGCTCGCTCCACACAGCGACAAAACTGCCATCCGGACCCATGGCCACGGCCGCATCTTGTTCACCGCGCCCCGTGCCATCGAGAGCAAACTCCTCTCCGAGGGGCGCGCCTGATGCGTCGTAGCAGCGGCCCCTGGCTTCGAAGTAGACATACCAGACGGCGACAAACTGTCCCGCTTCTCCAATGGCAACGCCATTGATTTGCTCACCCTTGTCCAGTGCCGTGTTCAGCTTGATCGGCCCGCCAATAGGACCGCCGGCACTGTCCAGACGCTGGGCATAGACATCACTGGTGTCGGGGTACACCGGAGCCAGAAGCCCCTGCGTCCAGGCAACGACAGCCTGACCATTGGCATTCACAGCCACGACCCCACTACCCTTCTCACCAACTAGTGGCCCGATTGGAAACGGATCACCATCCGGAGTCAGAGCATTGCTAGCCACGACGGCCGTTGCGCCAAGCAGCACGAAAAGAAGAGTCGCCAGCAACGCGACCATATGTCTAACTGATTTCTGGTTCATGGAAAGCTCCCGCCCGACGCCTGCACACTGCATGGCGTCGAGTCTTAAGTTGGCAAAACGCCTATTCGGTTGACAAAGTAACGAGGGTGACTGGCTCCCTCACCTGGATCCATGGAACATAACGGGTTGGGTGACGGCTAAATCGCTCCCACTGACCAGGACGTCCTGATAGTCAGCTGGCAATCGCGCTAGGCGGTCGCCAGATGGAGGCGCCCTGTCCAGATATGCGCCTCCCATGTTCCAACATCTATTCGACTAAGGCGTCCAGACCGGGCCGACGCCCAGCGCGTCGTACGGCTTGTCGGTCAGCCGCACCACGGCGGGCAGCCAGCCTTCTTCGTAGAGCACGTCCTGCGGTTTGCCGGGCGTACCGTTGATCTTGAACGCAGTCTGCATCCCGTAGAGCACGTCCGACGTCCACTGCGGGTACAGCTCCACGCGCGTGCCGGCATTCAGGTCTTCGCCCGCCATGCCGGGCACGGTCGAGCCGTCAAGCGCCAGTCGCCAAGCGTTGGCCGGGCCTGTCCAATGATGATCGCCCACAAAGTTGATCAGGTCCTCATCGCGAAACTTCAGCGTGCCGCCACTGACGCGAGGCACCGAGCCAGAGCCGGTGGTAGAGATGCGCAGCGGGTTTTCGATGTCGCGCTGCATGATGATCACGTCGATCTTCTCGCCGTTGGTCGTCAGGCCGACATCAGAGCCATCCAGGAACCATTCGAACGTGCCGGCGGTGTTGTCGCCCAGCGAGGTGGGCACGAAGCGAACGATGTCCTGTGGTTGTACCTTGCCCAGGCCGTCGATGTTCTGCGGGCGATCGAAGCTCATCAGAATCGAGCCGTCAGGCATGTATTCGAACGCCACCACGTTGCGGGTGATGCCCACGTCGGATGCATCGAACATGATCTGCCAGGTGTTGGGAGCGTTCTTGCGGGTGACAATGTCGCCCTTCCCGATGCTGGCGTCGCCGCCAAGCCCGTCGGCCCTGGCGCTGACCCACAGTGCCTGGCCGAAGTCGACATCATAGGCGCCCTCATAGCAATCGGAGCCCCACTTGTCGGAGAAGTACCCTTCGGTTCGAAGGTAGTACGTCCCGTCGGCGGGCAGCACATTCACACCTCCCATCCGCACACCGTCCGCTGAGTACAGGAACGTGTTCTCGTAGACGACGTTGGTGTTCATTTCGGCCAGTACGTCGCCCGCCCGGCCTTCAAAGCGGAGCCAGTCGACGTCACACGGGTAGTCGTAGGAGACAGCGAGCGTGGGGCCAAAAGGCACGGTCGTAGCCATATCGATCGTGTCGTTCGGCTCATCGCCGGTCAGCAGCACCAGTTCAAATGTATAATTATTCCCCCATTGTGACGGATAGGGGTCCGTGACGGCGAGGTAGTACGTTCCCGACGCGGGCAGCGCCGCCCACGGGGTCGGCTCAACCAGCGGCACCGGGTTCATCGCCGCATCTGTCAGAGCAAGATTCATGCTGCCATAGTTGATTGTGGCAAAGGCCACCTTGTTCCCGGCGGCTCCATCAAAACGATAGAAGTCGACGACATCCGTTGTATCCACGCTTCCAAAAACGTGGTCGCCAAAGGTAATCGGCACGGCCTGGGCCGGGGTGTCGTTCGGCTCATTGTCAAAACCGATGGCGGCCGTCACCGTCTGAGGGCTGGCGTCATCCACCAGCGGAGAAGCGGCGGCCACGCTCGACAGGGCCATCACCAACGCCAAAATCGCCAGCAAAGCCAGCGTACGCACTGCAGATTGTTGCTTCATGCTAAGCTCCCACCCGGCTGTGGGCCGGACTGCCCACCTCCCCCGAGATGGGTTGACATAACGAACCAGCCTGATCGGGGTCGGTAGCCTGGTTCTCTTGCTGTCAATGAGGGCAAAAGTGGCTCCCTCAACCAGATCATACTACTGGCGCGCTGCCCTGTCTGTTAACTGCTTTACACTATTTCGCAGGTGGCCTAGCGACCGAGCAGCGGCAGCCAGGCGCGATAGTCGAGCGGCCCGGGTGTCGCGGTTGGTGGGGGCACTAGCGTGGCAGTGGCAGTCGGCGAAGGCGGCGGGGACGCGGTGGGTGTGGGTGTCAGAAGCAGGTCCAGCGGCCGTTCTCCCACCAGCAGCGCCGCCAACACGCCCGCCATCTCCGCTTGTCTGGCTGCGTAGGCAGGCAGCCCGGCCCGGTTGTCCAGCTCGTACGGATCGGCCGTCAGGTCATACAGCTCGCGCTCGCCGGTGTCGTACTCGATGTACTTCCAGCCCGGCGTCCGTGCGCCGAAGTAGGCGAAGGTCAGGTTACGATCGTAGAACTTCTCGAACAAGACGACATCGTCCCACGGATGGGCCGGGTTGTCCAGCAGCGGGACGAGCGAACGGCCGTCTTGTGGCAGGCCGGGCGTTACCCCTGCCAGCTCGGCAATTGTAGGCACAACATCGACGATGGACACATAGCGGCTGTCGGCGCGACTGCCCGGCAGCCCGGGATACCGGATCATGAACGGGATGCGGTGGCACTCCTCATATGGGCAATGCTTGCGCTCCCAGTTGTGGGCGCCGAAGGAAAAGCCGTGATCGCTGAGGTAGATAATGACGGTGTCGTCGAGCTGACCCCGGGCTTTGAGCGTCGCCATCACCGCTTCGACGCCATCGTCGACGTCCAGCAGCGTGCGATAGGAGACGGTACGCCGGCCGTCGATGGCGTTCAGCGTGCTCTCGCTCATTCGCAGCGCCTGCACCCAGGCGGGCTTGTCGCTGGTGTCCTCCTCCGGCATGGACGGCGGGCGCGGCGGGATGAACACATCGGTGTTCTTGTAAGGGGCCGACGGGGGCACGGAGTAGTGGGGAGCGCGGTAGTTGACGTTGAGGAAGAACGGCCCATCAACCGTTTCCAGGAAGTCGACGGCAGTTTCCGTAATCTGCACGGTGTTGCCCAGCGTGCCATTGAAATCGTCCCAGCCATCGGGCTTCCAGCTGCCGCCCTTGTTCCAGGGGTAGCCGTTGCTGTACTTGCCGTAGAGGGCGGTCGTGTAGCCGGCATCGTCGAGCCAGGTGGCGATGGTGTTGCTGTCGTCCAGCTCCCCACCCTGCCCATTGAGCACGATGCCGTGGTTGGCGCTGTATTGGCCGGTCAGCATGGAGGCGCGCGACGGCGTACAGATGGCGTCGTTGACGAAGGCGTTGGTGAAATGGACCCACGACCCTTCCGGCTGGCCCATCAGAAAAGGCATGTTGGGCAGCGAACTGATCTCCTGATCGTCGGTGAAGATGATGACGATGTTGGGTCGCTGCATCCGCTGGCGCGGCGGCGGCGCGGCAGCCGACAACAGACTGAGGGCAGCGATGAGGACGAGCAAAAGGGACAGAACAGCTTGTAGCATAAGTTCCCCAACTGGATGGTTCCAGGCACGACAGGCTACCACCTATTGTAGATTAACTCGCGTCAACAGAGAAGTGGCAGATTTCGTTCACGCCAATTTCACGGATGTTTCACGTGAAACTTTTCCACATGTGTCAACCGGGTTGACACTTCCCGGTTCTGATGAACGACCGCTTCTCAGGTTGGTCAGGCGTTGCCGTCCGGGTTCGCGCTGTCGCCCGATGGCCTGCCGTGGGGGCTTTTTTTCGGGATAGGCGGCCGCTTCGCTGGTAAGCCAGAGAGAATCGACGAACCGGGCCACACCTTCGCCGATCCGGACAGAGCGGGATGACATAATCTGTCCCGCCTATTTAATTATGTGTTGCTCACTCTTAAGTAGAGCGTACGAAGGGGTCAGGATCAGTCGTTGTCGCTGATAAGCTGTTCCCATAGGGTCAGGCTCGTGGCCACGTTCATGGCAGTGGCTTCCGGGGGCAGCAGCCCGCCCAGCGGCTCGGTGGCCAGCGCGGCGGCCCGCTCATACCAGATCTGTTTTTCTTCGCTGTCGGCCGGTGAGTTGATGAACGACTCGTACGCCGCCAGAAAAGCGGGGTCGTTCTCCAGCAGCCAGGCAATGGCCGCCTTGTCGCCTGTCCAGGGCAGCCGGCGCAGGGTGAAGTAGCCGAACCAGACATCCCGCTGGCCGTAGACCGCCATGCGAACGGCCGCCACACGCCGGTAGAGCGGGTCGCTGGCCAGCATCGCCCGTCGCGTCTGTGCTACGTCGTAGTTGATGGAGAACCAGGTGCGGAACCGCTCCTCTTCTTCCGGCGGAACAAGCCAGCTGCGGCTCAGAATCAGGTCCTGGGCGCGCTCGTAAACATCGGACACGGCATACAGGATTTCCCCTTCCCGCAGCCAGCGGATAATGGGCGCCAGCCCATCGTCGTGGGCCACCGGCTCAGCCAACTGCACCAGACGCTGAATCTCTCCCCGGTCGACCAGGATGATGTCGGCAAAGCGATCATCGATCCAGGTGATGCCGACCTGCCACGCCTGCACACCAGACTCCAGCACCACGACCAGATCGTAGTCGCTGTCGGGGGACAGCTCTTTGCGGCTCAGCGAGCCAATCTGCATCACGCAGTGAACGGCGTCGTGGGCGGCGAGCCGGGCCACGACATCTTCCAGCGGCCAGGATTTCGTGGGCGAGTGGGCGAGATAGGACATTGCACTGTCTCCTCAACTGTGGGATGGGTGTCCGGTTTCAAGCTGCCGGCCACATGACTGTCCTGATCATGCCACCACCCCTGCCCAAAGGCAAGCGGCAGGCGGGAAGCCAGCAGCGGCGAGGGTTGGAGCCAGGTCAAACGGCCGCCTGATACACCCCGTCGAGCAGCTGCGGCACCGTCGAGCTGACGTTCAACTCGGCCGCCAGAGCCACATCGGCCGCATGGCCACCTGCGACAAGCTCCTTGCCCGAACTGCACGCAGCCAGCTGGTGCGGCAAGCGGCTTTCGGCATGGCGGAAGGCGGCGACGGCCGCTTCTGCTTCTGGCGACCGGCGACCGGTCAGGTAGCTGGCAATGGCCCCCGCCCCCAGCCAATCTTCATAGCTCGGCCGCAGCACATCCTCAGGCCACCAGCGCTCTCCGGCTGGAATGAGGGCCACGCCGCCGCCTGTTTGGTCCATGATGTGTTGGGCATAGGTGGCCACGGCGCAGGCGTTGCGCAGGCAGCCGGCGGCCGTTGGCACGCTGCCGGCTGCAGCACTCAGGCGCGACCCGTTGGGCGAAGGCAGCACCAGGCGCATGCCATCGGGCGCGGCCATCAGGCTGGCCGGCGACAGTGAATAGGCTGCGCCGCTGCTGCGTCGTCCGGCAGTGGTCGCACCGACCCCTTCTCCCAGTTGCCGCGCCTCGTCCTCCGAGCCATGAAACGGGTAAACAACGCCCTGCTTGCCGACCACGATATCGACACAGGTCGTAAATGACAGAACGTCGATGATGATGACAACCGCACTGATCGGGGCCAGCTGGGCCAGACCGTGGGCGGCCCATTCGCAGCGAACTGCACAGTCAGCTTGATCGTAAATTGCCACAACCTGCTCCTTGCGAAAGAACTAGCGAACGTGACCATCAACTGTCAGACCCGACTGGTCCAGCGCGGTTAGCGCCCGCCCGACGAACCAGTCATGGCGGTCTTGCAGCTGCCGGGCGGCCGTTTCGCTCTCTGCCCAGCCGGTGAACACCTGGATGGGCCGCAGGGCGGCCCAGATATCCCACCTTGGCAGTTCTGTGGCATCGAGTGGGTTTCGGGTCAGGTAATGGGCGGTAAACGCCTCCAGGGCCGAAATTCCGTACGCCCACAGGATCTCCAGCCGTGCCTGGGCCAGGTCGCCAAGTGGGTCGCCCTGCTGGGCGTCTTCCCAATCGACCACGGCTGTCAAACGGCCGTTTTCCCAGAGCAGATTGCCGGGCCAATAGTCACCGTGGAGCAGCACCGGTCGGTTGCGGGAGGGCAAGGGCCAGACTGCTTCGAGCGTGTTCCGCAGGATGGCTTCGTTGGCTGCCAGGTCGGTCGCAGCAGGCCGGGCTGCCAGACGGCCGCTTACTGTATCCGTCATGGCCGGCAGCCAAGTCACGGCAGCATCGGTGGCTGGAATAGCGTGGATGCGGGCCAGCAGCGCCGCTGCCTGACGCAGCATAGAGTCAGACGGCGTCGGGTCGCTGAAGGGCTGGCCGGGCATCAGGCTCATCACCAGAAACGGCCGCCCGAACAGCTCGCTCGATCTCTCCAGCAACAGGGGCTGCGGTACGGGCAGACCGGCCTCAACTAGCCGCTGGAGAAGGTGGAACTCGGTAGTGGCCCCTTCGGGCTTCAGGGCAAAGTCAACGTCGCCATGCCGCCGCACAACGACCGTCAGCAGCTGGCCCCCGGACTGCTCGATCTCCAGGGCAGTCACCTGGGCCGACACCCCTCCTGCCAGCGGGCGAACAGCCAACAGACGGCCGCCGGGGCTGGCGAGCCGGGCGATTTGGGACCAGGTGTCGAATGGAACCTCAAACATGCCACCCTATTCTAGCCGCTGCCGCCGCCACCGGCTTCCCAGCTCCAAATGTAGCCGCGACATCTGTTGTCGCGTGCTCTGCCGCCCCCCAAGGGAACGGTAAGGAATCCAACCACGACGGTCGCTCAAACAGTGAATAACCCTGGCCCGGCTGTGTGACATGTGTCAACCGCGGTTGACACATGTCACGCAAGGCAGCTTAGCGATTGCCCTGCTCGGCGATATGCAGGCCCGTCGCCTTGCCGCGGGCATCGTATCCTGTGAAATCGACCAACGGGCCGTTGAACACGTTCAGGCTGCGATCATACTCGATGACCATCGACGGCCCGGCACTGACGTCGCCGACCCGGGTACGTCCTTTAGTCACAAAGTAGATAAAACGGCCGTCGGGACTGGCCGACACACCGACCACTGCGTTGCGTGGCAGCCCGGCGTCGGACCCGTCGATCACCTTCTCCCATGTACCGGCGGTGTTGATGCCCAGCCCGGTGGCGCAGAAGCCGAGCACGTCTTCCCCGGCGATTTGCATCCCACCGTTGGCATCTTCGACCCGTCCGCTGCTGGTGGTGGAGAGCAGGAAGTAGGCCGCGCAATCAGAGCGGTTGAGTGCGGTTGCATCTAGCATGTGGAGGGCATCGATCGATTCTCGACGGCCGTTCAGACCGATGGCCGAGCCGTCCAGCACCAGCGAGAAACGGCCGTTCTCAGCCCTGACCACATCGTGATTGGTGACCGGACCGATGCCGGGCAAGGTGGAGCGATTGCCGGTGAGGCTCAGCAGCACCGCTTCCCGGTCAGGATCAACCACGTGGAACGCTGCCGGTCGCTGCCGTTTGCTCAGTCCAGCCGCGCTGGCGTCGAAGAAGACCGACCACCGCTCTCCGTCAAAGCGAACGATGTCGGAGCGTTCGCTGGGCAGCAGGGTCAGACTCAAATTGGTGGTGAAGATCAGGCTCAGCGACTGCCGCTCAACCGCACCGCTGTCGCAGTCGAACGCTGTGACCCCGTTACGGCCGTTCACATTGCGCGGCAGCGCTCGCTGGTCGATCCCGGCCGTTTCGGTGGCGCTGCAGGCGACATTGGAGCTGGTGTCGAGGGCGGGGCTGGCCATCGTCAGCCGGTGGGTGGGAGTGGGGCCGCCGTTGTCCTGCAGCGTTGTGTTGAGGATGCCGGGCAGCACCTGCCACGGCACGATGTCGTTGGCGCCGGGCACCAGGCCGGCAAGGCCCGACTTGTTGAACAGGCCGAACAGGTTGCGATTGTTGGCGGTAATGACGCCGTTGTCTTTGCCCACTTCCCGGGCAGCCGGAGCGCTGTTGCCGGAGATGATGTTGCGGTTCAGGTCAAGGCTGCCACCCTGCACGTAGAGGCCACCGCCGGTGTCCCCGGCCGCATTCATCGTCACCGTGGCGTTGTTCAGCTCTACCGTGCCCGACTGCATGAACAACCCTCCGCCTTTCTGAACGGCCGTGTTGCCGCTGAAGGTACTGTTGGTGATGACCGCATTGCCCAGGTAGGTGTAGGCAGCGCCACCCCGATCAAGCGCCGTATTGTTGTTAATCGTTGTGCCGGAGAGGGTCAGGGTGCCGCCGTAAGTGTGGACGCCGCCGCCAGAGCCGGCCGTATTGCCGCTGACCACGCTGTCGACAACGGTGAAACTGGCCACGTAGTTCTGCAGCCCACCGCCGACCCCTACCACCGTGTTGTCGCTGATCGTGCTGCCGTTGATGTTGACGGTGCTGCCTTCGCTGATGACGCCGCCTCCTGACTGGGCCTCATTGCCGCTGACCACGCTGTCGACCAGATCGAGGCTGCCGATGTGGGTGTAGATTCCGCCGCCCCAGCTGTTCTGGGCCTCATTGCCGCTGACTGTGCTGGTGGAGACGGTCATTGTGCCGCTGTCCTGCGCAAGCCCACCGCCGCGCACAACGGCAGTGTTGCTGTCGAAGGTGCTGTCGCTGATGGTCACCGTGCCGCCATAGGCGTGGAGGCCGCCCCCTTTGCCCTGCGCCGTACTGTCGTCGATGAGCACATTATCCAAGGTCACATCTGCGTAGTAACTGTAGATGGCCCCGCCGTTCGCCTGCGATTGGCCGCGGCGCAACGTGACATCCTGGAGGGTCAGATCACCGGAACTGGTCACGGTAAACAGCCGCATGGCGGGACCGCCGTTGCTGCGGCGGATGATGGCGTTATTGCCGTCGATGGTCACGTCGCTGGTAATCGGCGGCAGCCCCAGGTCACTGCCGTACCCCGGCGCATCATAGGGTGCGCCGATGGCGTCGAACAGCGTGAAGGTGCCATTGTTGGCCAGATGTATGACATCCGCCCCTGCCGGGTCGCCCGCTGCGCAGTCATCATGAACCAGGCCGGTCGTTGTGTCGTTGGCGTTGATGATCGCCTCGATCAGGGAGCATTGACCGTTGTTGGCTATGCCGACCTCGCCGCTGGGCACATTCAGGCTGTTCGCCCCGACCGGGGCGCGACTGAGCGCCAGCAGCAGCGCCGCTCCAGCCAACGTGACGGCCGCCTTGCCGCTCAACCGGCTGACCCGGCGCACCAGCCAGCGGCGCTGCGAACGGTTCATCTGGCTCAGCTGCTGCCGAAAGGCAACGTAACGCGCCAGAAGGCGTGGGCTACGGCTCAGCAAGGTGCTGGCCAACCACGATGAGTGGGCGGGACTGCTGTCGGTGGCTGCGTCGGTAGGCGTGAGGGTCATCATGTCCATCCTTGTGGGTCGTGGTCGCGCACAGCCACGTGGGGCTGCGCGGAGTCACTGTTTGATTGTCCCAAAAACGGGAGTCGCCCGGTGAAGAAGATGTTAGCCGGATAGGGGCGACGTTCGCCCATCATAGCACAAGATGGTCGCCATTTGAACCCGGGTTGGCGAATCAGGCAGGAAATTGGTACCAAAAAGCCCAGCTGGGAGCGGGTGAGGCAGACTGGCAACAGGAGCAGCGAGGCAGCTCAGGCGGCAGGGATAGGGAACAGCGGCAGCTGGAAAGACGGCCGTTTGCCGTCCAGCAGCACGTAGGGCCGCAGCCGTTTGGTGGGCACGCCGATGTGGCGCAGGTCAGTTTCGGAGCGCAAAGTCCCCCGGCGGCGGGCGTTGAGGATGGACGCCGCACTGCGCAGCCCGATGCCCGGCACGCGCAGCAGCAGCTCGCGATCCGCCTTGTTCAGTTCAATGGGTGCATCACGCAGTTCTGTTTCCGCCCAGGCCAGCTTCGGGTCCTTGTCCAGCGGCAAACGGCCGTCTTGCCCGAACGGCAGCTCTTCCAGTTCGAATCCGTAGTCGCGAAACAGGTAAGACGCCTGGTACAGCCGGTGTTCGCGCCACGGGTTCTCAGCCGGATGATCTTCCAGCGGTGTGTCGGGGATGGGCGAGAAGGCTGAGTAGTAGGCGCGCTGGAGCGACAGCTTGTTGATCAGAAAGTGGCTGATGCTCAACAGCTCGACGTCGCTCTCACCGACTGCGCCGACCACGAACTGCGTGGTTGACGACGCCCAGCGTCCCTTCCAGGCGCTCTCCGGCGACTCATCCTGGCGGATCTCTTCCATCCAGCGCAGCGGCGCAAGCAGCTCCTCATGGAACAGTTTCTTGGGAGCCAGCTTGAGCAACCGGGCCTGATTTGGTCCTTCGAGGTTGATCGACAGCCGGTCGGCAAGCTGCATCGAACGCCGGACCTGCTCCCGGTCGGCCCCCGGCATCACCTTCAGATGGATGTATCCACGATACGCGTACTTGTCGCGCAAGATAGAGACCGTGTCCAGCAGCTTGTCCTGCGTGCGCACGCCGCCGCCGATGATGCCGGAGCTGAGGAACAGGCCATCCACAACGCCCGCCCGCACCATCTGCATGAAGGCCGACGCCATCTCGTCCGGGCTGAAGGTGGTGCGCTTGAATGACCGGCCCGCCCGGAAAGGGCAGTAGTTGCAGTTGCGCTCGCAGGCCGACGTCAACATCGTCTTGAGCAGGGGCAACGTTTTGCCATTGGGCAGCGCCACGCGGGTAACGCCCAGCGAGGCTTGCTTGTCGGCGGATCGGCGCTCGCGGGTGGCCTTTGCGCCCAGCGAAGGATCCATCGCGTGCCCGCTGGTGGGTGGCCCGACCACCTGTCCACAGGGAGCCACCTGAGCGGCCGCCGGGCGACCGGCCAGGCCAACTTCCTCGGCTGGCTCCAGGTCCATGTGGAGAGCGACATCTTGCAGCTTCACGAACGTTTCCATCAACTCAATGATAGAACAGATGTTTCATTCGGTCAAGCGACTCGGCGGCGTGACAGGGGTCTTTCAGTTGTCTGGTTCAGGCCAGACACAGGCCGTTGAAACGACCTGCTGCCGGAGGAAACCCACTGAAGGTGGGTTGCAGAAGGGGAGCGGCGTGCTTTCCTTGTCGCTCATCGTGGGTCTCGACCCACTTTCCCGGTAGCTATCGGGTTGTCAACCCGCAGCGGCTTGACAACTGAAGAACCCTGGCGGCGTGACAGGGGTTTTTCAGGAGTCGGGTTGGCAGACGTAGCCGCGACATTCCTTGTCGCGTCCCCTGCCGACCCCAGAAGACCAGAAAGGGATCCGGTCACGACGGCCGCTCGAACAGTGATCGGCCCTGGCGGCGTGGCCGGGTTGGCTGCTGCCGGCCCACTTCGCCGGTTGACGGCCGTTGAGGGTAAGGCATAATGGAGAGGTGCAATCGTTCACCTGACCATCATTGCTCTCTCGCTGCGTGAACGCCCAGCATCATCTGTCACCAAGCCCCAAGGAGGCAAATTTATGTCAACTAGTCGCAGAGATTCGTTCGCCGCCCGCTCCAGCTCCGCCCCACGCACCAGCCGTTGGGGGATCGTGCTGGGTATGCTTGGGATGATCCTGGTCGTTGTCTTCGCCGTCGCTACTGCCGGGGCGACGGGCGCCGACCCGGAGCCACGTATTGTTGGCGGGCAGGAAGCCGACCCCGGTGAGTGGCCGTGGCAAGTGGCACTAATCGCCCCGGGAAGGGACCCGCACGAGGGGCAGTTCTGTGGGGGATCAATGATCGAACCGGGCTGGGTGCTGACGGCCGCCCACTGCGTCGACCACAACGACGAAAGCCGCGTGGAAGTGGCCGCAGGTGTTTTCGATCTGGCCGTCCCGGAAGCGGGCTTTGAGCGGCGATCGGTGGCCGAGATTATCGTCCATCCTGGCTGGAATCCCAACACCAATGACAATGATATCGCCCTGCTGCGCCTGTCCAGTCCGATTCCGTTCCGGGGCGCAAGTGGCGATATGCTGCCAATCACCGGCATTCAGCTGCCGTCGCCTGCAGTCGGCGCGCTGGTGGGCGAGAATGCCACGGTAACCGGCTGGGGCAATACACGTGGCCAGCCGAATCCGGGTGGCACGTCCTTCCCCTCTCGGCTGCATGAGGTGTCGGTGCCGGTTATCTCCAATGCCGACTGCAACCTGGCGTACGGGGATATCACCGATAACATGATCTGCGCCGGAGTTCCCCAGGGCGGTGTGGACTCCTGCCAGGGCGACAGCGGCGGTCCGCTGGTACGCTTCAACGACGCTGCCGAACGATGGGAACAGATCGGTGTGGTTAGCTTCGGTATTGGCTGTGCGGCCCCCGGCTTTCCGGGTGTCTATGCCCGCGTATCGCAGTACATCAGCTGGATTGAAGGGGAGATCACCCCGCCCTTGAACGTGACCAACTGCGCCTATTTACCCGTACAGTTGTCTGCTCCCGGCAATCTACGGAATTCGTTCACAACGGAGACCATGCCTGCCGTTGGCCGCTCGCTTCTATCGACGGCGTGTGGCTCGATCCTGGCAAACGGTGACTTTGAACAAGGTCCTGCAGGCTGGACCGAATCCTCATCAGGTGGCTTTGACCTGATTGTGAATGAGCTTGCGCAGGGCGATGTACCGCCTCACAGCGGCAACTGGGCCGCCTGGCTGGGTGGGGCTAACAATGAGCTGTCGATCATCTCCCAACAGGTGACGATTCCAACGAACTCGCCCATACTCTCTTTCTTCTACTGGATTAGTTCGAGCGATCAATGCAACTTCGATTTTAGCGGTGTGGCCATCAACCAGAGTAACGTTGCTGTCCAGACCCTGTGTGCGGCATCGTCAACCAATGGCTGGTTGCAAGGCACGGTGGATCTGAGCAGCTTTGCCGGTCAGTCGGTGACGTTGTCCTTATGGGCAGAAACCGACAGTAGTGAGAACAGCAATCTGTTCATCGATGACGTCAGTTTCCAGGCCAGCAGAACGTCGCCCGACAGCAGGCCGACCAGCCCGACCGACCCCAGCTTCGCGCTGCCGCGCAGCGACCGTTAACCGGTCGTCGCCCGCACAGAACAGCCACACAAAACCGGCCCCGGTATGCGCTCAAGCATACCGGGGCCGTAGTAGTTCAGGGTGGTGCTGTTGGCGGCAGCCTACCGGGCTGACCCATGATACGTCTTGCCTGATTCGCCTGAATCAGGTGGAGCCGCGGGCCAGGCGGGCCGTTATGCTACCTGACTGTCTGAATCAGCGTCATCCGGATGCGCTTGCAGGAACGCTTCAATGTCAGCCAGCTTGGCCTGGAGCTTGGCGTTGGCCTCCTGTTGTTCATGCAGCAGGCGACGAAACTCCTGAACCTGGGCCACCGCCGCCAGCTCATTTGGATTCTCGTGTTCCAGGCGGCTCTCCAGCCGCGCTGCCGCCCGTTCCCGGTCGCTGAAGAAGCTGTTGGCCAGAAAGCCGGTCAGCCCCGTGAACAGGGCCACACCCACCGTCATGACCACAACTCCAATGACCCGTCCTGCCTGCGTGACCGGGTAGTAGTCGCCATACCCAACCGTCGTAATCGTCACGTAGGCCCACCAGATGGCGTCGCCCGCCGTCGTAATGTTGGCAGCCGGATCACTGTCCTCAACGCCCACGATGGCGGCCGAAGCGAATTCTAGCAGCACAATGCCCAGGAAGATGATGAGATAGAACGCACCGCCTGTCCGAAATGTGCTTAGCTCATCTCGCATCGCCCGCTCGCCAACGTTGTCTAGCTGGCGAATGGTCCACACCATGCGGTAGAGGCGAAAGAGGGCGAAGGGCACCACAGGAATACAGCCCAGCAGGTCCAGCCAACCCCCACCGTAGAAGAAGAAATCGCGCGCAGACGGGGCGGTGTGCATCCTGTAGATGAAGTCACCCAGCAGAATTGCTGACATGCCCATACTGAAAGCCCAGATAACACTGTCAACGATTTCATCGGTGGCCAACATCAAGGTCAGCACCAGATTGATCAACAAGGTGGCGGAAATGGCCAGGATAAAGAGTTCGTAGTTGAGGGCCTTGAGTGTATGATACGACTTTCTGGTTTCTTTCATCGTTTCTCCTGTGGCTCAGCAACCAGTTAGCCGCCTTTGCGTCACCAACCGGGTCGCCTATCTCTGGGCGTCAAGAGTAGCACCGGGACGGGAGCAGGGCGAAAACAGGCCGGCGGCAGGGCCTGCCTGCTGGTCTCAGGTGGGCATCAGGCGGTGGGTTAGGTTACGTAGGCCGCTTCAATGGCGTCGAGCTGGGCGAGGCAGGTGTCGTCAATGTCGTTCGGTTGGTAGGCGGTGGCGAACCAGGCGTCGAGGATCTCGCGGGCCATGATGTCGGTGGTGCGCCGGAGCGACAGGCAGAGGATGTTGGCGTTGTTCCAAAGGCGCGCCCCTTCGGTTGTCTGGGCATCGTCACACAGAGCGGCGCGAATGCCGGGTACTTTGTTGGCCGCCATCGAGACACCGGTGCCGGTCCAGCAGAACAGGATACCTTCGTCGACTGCGCCGCACGCCACCCGCTCAGCCACCTCGCGCGCGACTGCGGGCCAGTAGGCGTTGTCATCCGACAGCGGCCCAATCAGCACCAGTTCATGGCCGCGCTGACCAAGATCCGCGACCACCGCGTCGGTTACAAGGGTCCGTTCGTCTGATCCAATGGCAATTTTCATGGCAAAAGCTCCTGGTGTGGCGTCTGGTCTGTGCCGGCCAGGGCGCAGACAGCGGCTGCCACTGATCTACTCACTATACGCAGATCGCGCAAGGGCGTGATTCGGCCGTTTCTCCTATTTAATTATGAGCTGGGCATAATTAAGTAAGATGCGGGCTGGTTGCGTCGGCTGCTATAATGGCATAGGTCTGGTTCATGAGCAAGACGCCCGGAGACGGGTCTCACAGGTTACCCACAGTGGAGGTTGGTATGCTGAAGAATGGCGCATTTAGTGATGGCTGGGTTGATTTGCCCCCGGCCCCGGGACATTTGATCAATCAACGACCGCATGGGTGGACGCTGCGCTGGATCCCATTGGGTGGCCGGCTGTTTGAAGCGGCGGACACGGCGCAAGGCGTGCCGGAGTGCGTCCACAAGCTGAGCGATCAGCTGCCGCCGCCCGAGCGGCTGGGCGGGGATGAGGCGCTTATCCTGGCCGGGGACGCCACCTACAAGATATTTCACTCAGGCGCTCCGTTCGGGGCCGAGCTGTCGCAGGAAGTGACCGGCCTGCTGCCGGGCAGCGAGGCCACGTTGACGGTGCCGATCCTGGTCGATCTGCACGGCGAGACGGATCCGTTTGGCGCGGAGTCGGGCGTCTGGATCAACGAGGAGGGCGCCTGGGTCGACGGCAGCCGCATGGGGGACCGCCGGTGGCATCGGCATGAGACGACGTTTACAGTGCCGGCTGACGGTCGGGTGAAGGTGGCCATTCGCGTCAAGAGCAAATGGCCGCGGCCGAAGGACTTCTTCATCGACGGCGTTACGCTGGAGGGTGTGGCAGCCCCTGAGCCTGTGCCGACGCCAGACCCGTTTCCGGACGCGGAAGCACCACCGCCACCCAAACCGCTGCCCCGGCCCCAGCCGGTCGACGAAGACGCCTTGCCCGCCATCATGGTCATCGTCCCGCCCGGTCTGCGGCTGGTGACGGCCGAAACGGACGAGCCGGGTGTAGTGACGGTCGTTGTGCCGCGTGGGACGCGGGTGAATCCGTAGACGTGCGGCGACACCTCTGAGGTGGGGCCGTTTGCAAGGGGTCAACATACATTGACCCCTTGGCAAGCACGGCGATCGTGGGGCGCACATGAGTATGCAAGCGAGGTTTCTGAGATTGATCTGGTAACTGCCGGCTTGATCGCCTACAATATGGGTAGTTATGTTGGGTATCTGTCTAGTTGCGTGGCGCCCATTGATTAGCCACCCACTGCATCAGCCCAGGGAAGGCAGGGAATGAATAGTCCTTACCAAACTACGACGCTACCGGAACGGATATCGATTGTACGCCGCCAGGGTGCAACGGCCGTTCTCTATCATCGCCGGATTTCGTCCCCGCTGGGGGTCGTGCTCTCGATCTCTGCCATCGTACTCTACGTCCTGCTCCTTTTCTCGCTCAACACGGTCTTGTGGGGCGATATACCGTTGTACCTGCGTCTTGTCGTGGCCGTTGCTGCGACGGGTGTCTTCTACTATGCGGTAGAGTATCTCGTCAGCCGGGCCGAGTTTACGGTGGAGCAGGGGATGCTGCAGGTACGCTATCGTCCGCTGCCGCTGCGCCCGAGCGTCAATGTGCGGGTCGATAACATTATGCGTCTGGCAGTTGAGCCACAAGACACAGACTCTTCACCGGAACGCCTCCCGCGCTATCGCGTCTTTGCCATGCTGCGCAGCGGGGCGCGCCAGGTGCTGCTGTGGGATGTCAACGGTCGCGGCATGGCCGTCTCCCTCTGCCAGGTGCTGTCCGCCAAGCTGGGCGTACCCGGCCTCTAGCCCACCGCCGCAACAATCAGAAAGATTTCGAAGCGCTCCCGGACAACCGGGAGCGTTTTTTGTTGCCTGGCCCACTCGACGTACTGCTCTCCGGGCATATGGAAGCGCCGCCGGCGGGGCGCTCTGAACAGCAGGGATCATGGGTGATTCATAATCTGGACAAATATATGACAAATACTTGACAGACTGTCCAACCTGTGGCATACTGGCCCTCGTACACAAAGGAACTTACACGCCGAGGGCGGCGATCAGGACGAGGAGACCAACATGGCTTCTGCAAATGGCCAACACAACGGCCAACCAATCATTCAATTAAAAGACATTGTCAAAGCTTTTCCCGTCGGCGACGGGGAGGTAACTGTCCTCCACGGCATCTCGACCGATATTCACGAGGGCGAGTTTGTTTCCATCGTCGGCCCGTCTGGCAACGGTAAGTCGACATTGCTGAACATGGTCACCGGCATCGACCGGCCCACCTCTGGGGAAGTCATCGTCACTGGCCGGCCCGTTCACAGCATGAGCGAGAACGAGCTGGCCAAGTGGCGCGGGCAGGAAGTCGGCATCATCTTTCAGTTCTTCCAAATGCTGCCTTCGTTGAGCCTGGCCCAGAACGTTGTTCTGCCGATGGAGTTCGCCAAGAAGTACGGCCGCAAGGAACGGATGGAGCGGGCGATGCATCTGCTTGACCTCGTCGGGCTGGCCGACCAGGCCCAGAAGCTGCCGTCGATGGTCTCCGGCGGTCAGCAGCAGCGGGCCGCCATTGCCCGGTCGCTGGCCACCGACCCGCCGCTGCTGGTGGCGGACGAACCGACCGGCAACCTGGACGCCAAAACGGCCGGCGCGGTGTTCGACATCTTCATCAAGCTGGTGGAGGAGCAGGGGAAGACGCTGTTGATGGTGACCCACGACAGCGAGCTGGCCCACCGCATCCCGCGGCAGATTGAGATCGTCAACGGCGAGATTGCGGCCGACCATCGCCAGGAGCTGGCCACCGTCCCGCCCGTTCGCTTCGGCAACGGGGTGCCGGTCAACGCCGGCCTCTCCACCATGACCCCAACCGCCGTCCCGGCCTTCGCCGGCACCGACTAACCGCTATCTCACCGACGACTACCTGAACAGGCGACTTAATGAATACGCTTCTACAAAAAACGTGGTACGACCTCTGGCAAGACAAATCGCGGACGCTCCAGGTGGTGCTGGTCATCGCCCTGGGCGCGATCGGCATTGGCCTGGTCATCGGCGGCCGTAATCTCATCGCCCAGTCTGTGCTTGAAGGCTGGCAGCAGGCCGAACCGGCCCATATTAAAGTCAGCGTCAATCCGCCGCTGAACGACGACGACATCGAGCGCCTCAAGCGCATCGACGGCGTTTGGCAGGCTGAAGGGCTGTACACTTCGCCCGTCGAATGGCGCATTGCCGGCACAGAGGAGTGGCAGACCGGCGCTCTGAACGGCCGCGACAGCTACACCGAACAGCAGATGGCCCTCGACGGGCTGCTGAGCGGCGACTGGCCCGTGCGCGACACGGTCGGCGTGGGCAAGATATCGGTCGGCACGCCCGGCGCATTTGAAGGGGATATCGTCGAGCTGCGCTTTGGCGAGACGATTCGCACGCTGCCCGTCACCGGCATGCTCGATCCGGTCGGCCCAACGCCCGTCTTTGGCGAGACGTTCTACGTCGACGGCCGTACCTTTGAGCGCATCACGGGGCGCAGCACCTACAACCTGATCCAGACGCGGGACGAAATCTGGGATCCGCAGCGCGCCGAAGCGACCGACCTGGCCATCCGTGACTACTTCGACGAGATCAACGTCGATTCGGTCGGCACGTTGTTCCCGTTCGGCGACCGCATTACGCCGCCCGATGTGCCGCCGGCAGAGCAGATTCTGAACGCGCTCTTCCTGCTGCTGGGTGTGCTCGGCGTGGTAGTGGTTGTGCTGGGCGTCTTCCTCGTCTACAACAGCATCAGCGCCATCGTCAACCAGCAGGTGGGCCAGATTGGCGTCATGAAAGCGATTGGGGCCGACTCGCGGCAGGTGGCTTACAGTTACCTGGCGCTCGTCCTGAGCTTCGGTGTCCTGGCAGCGATTATCAGCATTCCCATCGGCGCCGGTGCGGCGTTGGGCCTGCAAGCGTTCTTTGGTCAGTTCCTGAACCAGGAAGCGTTCTCGGTGCGCGTCGACCAGACGGCCATCGTCGCCCAGGTGCTCATCAGTCTGCTGGCCCCCTTGCTGGCGGCGCTCATTCCGCTGCGCCAGGGGATGAAGATCACCGTCCGCGAGGCGATCAGCACCTTCGGCCTGTCCAACGCCGTGGGCCTGGTCGACCGGATGGTCAGCAAGGTCAGCAACGTGCCGTACTCCGTGCTGTTGACCATCGGCAATACCTTCCGCAACCAGAAGCGGGTGCTCATCATCGTGGTCTCACTCGTCGTCTCCGGCGCCATCTTCATGATGGTCATGGGCCTGAACGACGCCACCAACTTCACCTTCAACGAGAAGCTGGCCGAGGTTCACAACTACCAGGTGGCGCTGTCGTTGGAAGAGAACGAGCGGACGCAGGGGCTGACGGATGTTGCCCTTGAGATGCCCGGAGCGACGGCCGCCGAGAGCTGGCTGGTGCTGGGCGCGAGCGGCCGCCCGGAGAGCCAGGTCGACAAGGCAGTCACCGATGTGCGCCTGACCGTCTTCGGCCAACCGCCGGAGACCACATTCTACAACCCGATTATCGAAGAAGGTCGCTGGCTGCTGCCGGAAGATGGCAACGCCGCCGTCGTCAGCCGCAATATCGCCAGCGAAAAAGGCTGGGTAGTCGGCGACACCATCACGCTGGAAGATGTACGCGGCCGTCTGATGGACGTTGAAATCGTCGGCCTGAACTTTGACCCGGCCACGAACAGCTCTGTCCATGTGCCGCTGGAGACCGTGCAGCGCGAATGGCGCTACGCCGGCCTGGGCAATGCCCTGGCTGTGCAGACCGTCGACCAGTCGCCTGAAGGTCAACTGCTGGTCGCCTCAATGCTGCAGCAGACGCTGGAGCAGCGCGGCACCGGCGTGGCCCCGCGTGGCTTCTTTGGCCAGAACACGATCGCCGAAGTCAGCACCCAGTCAACCGACGGCTTCGCCATCATCCTCAACCTGCTGGCCGTCATGGCGGTGGTCATCGCCCTGGTCGGCGGCGTGGGGCTGAGCGGTGTGCTGTCGCTGAGCGTCCTGGAGCGTCGCCGCGAAATCGGCGTCATGCGGGCCATCGGCGCGAGCAACTGGCAGGTTACCCGCCTGTTCATGGGCGAAGGCGTCCTCCTGGGGTTGATCAGCTGGGCCATTGCCCTGCCGCTCTCCATCCCGCTCGCCTACTTCTTCTCGACCTTTGCCCTGTCCTTCGCGCTGGACCAGCAGCTGGTCTACCGCTTCACGCCGACCGGAGCCATCGCGTGGCTGGTCATCATCGTCGTTCTGTCGATGATCGCCAGTGCGCTGCCAGCTCGTGGCGCGGCGAAGGTCAGCGTGCGTGAGAGTCTGGCTTACTCGTAAGCAGATTCCTGCATTAACCCAGCAAGGCGGCCGCTGTGAACTCAGCGGCCGCTTTTTCATTGGGGCAGGCCGGGGCGCGTTCGTGTTGGCGGACAGGTTTATCTGGCTGAAGCGAACAGGGCTTTGCAGTTGTCAAGCCGCTGCGGGTTGTGACAACCCGGCAGCTACCGGGCAAGTGGGTCAAAGCCCACTTAAACCGGAAAGGAAAGCGCGCCGGCCACCCCTTCTGCAACCCATCTTCAGTGGGTTTCCTCCGGTAGCAGGCCGTTTCAACGGCCTGTGTCCGGCCGAACCAGACAACTAAAAAACCCTGCTGAAGCGAACCGTGCCATTGACCAACAAACGACGCTGCGCTAGGATCAGGTGCTGGAGCCACGCTCACCCCCCTCATCATGTCAACCCAAGCCTTACCCTACGTCCTCTTCATGGGCCTCTTGTTCGGCAGCACGCTGCTCGTCTCGCGCTTCAGCATCGGCCAGTTTGCGCCCACCACCTACATCTGGCTGCGGCTGGCGCTGGCGGGTGTGGCCTTTGCGGTCGTCTATACGATCTCCAGCAAACGGCGCTGGCCGACCGACCGCACCCTCCTGAAGCACGCGATCGTCATCGGCATCTTCGGCACGGCCATTCCCATGACCGGTTATGTGACCACGCTGGTCTTCCTCTCGGCCGGCGTGACCTCGATGTTCATGACCACGACGCCCGCGTTTACCGTCCTGTTCGCCCAGTTTCTGCTCCCGGACGAACAGCTGACGAAGCGCAAGGTCGCCGGCGTGCTGCTGGCGCTCAGCGGGGCGGCGATTCTGGCGGTGCGCGGCGAATCGGGGTTGGCCACCGGCGAAGCGGCCAACCCAATCGGCTACGTGCTCATTCTGACCGCCATCATCAGCGACAGTCTGATGATCATCTACGCTCGCCGGAACTGTCAGCAGTTGGACACGTTCGACGTAACCAGCGTGCGCATCCTGACGGCCGCTCTGGTCGTCGCGCCCATCTCGCTGCTGCTGGTCGGCTTCGACCTGTCGGCGGTGACGGCGGCAGGGTATGCAGGGCTGGTCTACGCCGCCGCCGCCGGCACGTTCGGCGGCCTGCTGATGGCCCTGTGGGTAACCCAGCAGTTTGGCGCGACGACTGTCTCGCTGGTCGGCTACATCATTCCGGTGGTGGCGGCTGTCGGTGGCGTGCTCTTGCTGGATGAGACGATCACCGCCGCCATGCTGGGCGGCATGGCGCTGATCATTGCCGGTGTGGCCATCCTCAACCGCCGCACAACGGCCGCCATAGACATCCCGGTTTAACGTCGCCGGACCCCATTCAAAAAACCGCAGCAGTGTGCTAGACTCCTACGCGATTGAGGCCGGAGGCGCTGGTCCATCCAGATATGGCAACCACCATTTGAGCCGCCGCCACGCAAGAGAAGCCAATGAAACAAACCATACGCCTGTTCGTGATGCTGCTGAGCGCCGCTCTGACAGCCTGCTCAACCACCAGCTCCAGTGGGGAACCAACCCCGCTGCCGCCGCCCGAGATATCTGAGGTGACCGCCACGCCAGCCGCGCCGTCTGCGCTGCAGCCGGCATCGACCGGGACGGCCGAGGACAGTTCTCGCGAAGCGCTCTCGGGCACGTATCGCTTCCGTCCTGACGAGACCGAGGAAGTAGCCACCTACTACCTCAGCCTCAACTCCGACGGCACAGCGTTCGTCGACGAGCAGTTGGCGGGCAGCAACGAGCTGGTTGTCGAGGCCGTGGGAACGTGGGACGTGACCGGCGACCAGGTCATCGTCAACGTCACGGAGTTCCGCGGCCAGCCCATGCAGGAAGAGACGTACGTGGCCCTGCGCTTTGAAGACGGCTTCCCCGTCATCACCGACATCAAGATGGGGGAGGAGCTGATCCATCTGGACAGGACCGGCTTCAATCTGGGCGCGGGCGAGCGGGATGCGCTGGTGACGGAGCTGAACAGCCGGCTGGCGGCCGTCGACTTCCTCGGCTATGTCGATCCCGGCACCGACCTCTACACCGAGCAGGTGCGGCAGGCGGTGGTGGCGTTCCAGGAGACGCAGGGTTTGTGGCCTGACGGCGTCCTGACGGCCGAAACGTGGCTGGCGCTGGAAAGCCCGCAGCCGCCGCTGCCCACGCCCACGCCGCTGCCACCGCCCGCCGAACCGATCACTGGCGTGCCCGACCTGAGCTTGCTGCCTGCCAACGCCGAAGATGGCTCGCCCATCCTCTACCTGACGTTCGACGACGGGCCGCTGCCCGACTACACGCCCCAGTTGCTGGACGTACTGGACAAACACGGCGCGACGGCCACCTTCTTCAATCTTGGCCAGAACGTGGCCACCTGGCCGGAGCTGGTGCGCGAGGCCACCACGCGCGGCCATTACATCGCCAACCACACCTGGGACCACGCCTCCTTGGAGGGGATGACCCAGGAGCAGTTCGTCAGCGAGGTGAGCCGCACCAGTGACGCCATTTTTGCTGCCGCCGGCGACCTGTTCAGCCTCGACCTGAACGTACGCTACGTTCGGCCGCCCTATGGCGCGACCGACGCCAACACACGCCAGTACGCTGCGCAGGAAGGCATGGCCGTCGTTCTGTGGACCATCGACACCCAGGACTGGCGGCAGCCGGGGGCCGACATCATCGCCGACTATCTGGTCAGTAGTGTCTATCCCGGGGCCATCGCCCTGATGCACGACGGCGGCGGCGACCGGACGCAGACGATTGAGGCGCTCGACATGGCCCTGCCCCAGTTGAAAGAACAGGGTTACATCTTCCGCAGTATCTTCTTGCCGTGACCCGGATTCGTGGCCTGGGCTGTGAACTTATCCCCAGGGCACACACAAAATATGGTATGATGTTGGCCTAATTCGGAGCCGTTGCGTTTGTAAACAGGTGCAACATCATGAATCCCACAACCCGGCGAAAAGTCCGCAATTTTGCCATTGAGATGCTCATCTACAGTATCCTGGTGGCGGGCTATCTGTTCTTCGTCATTCGCTACCTGACCGGCTGGTTGACCGAGCTGTTTGATAGCAACCTGACCGCCTACGCTATCGTCGCCCTGGTCTTCATCGTCGCGCAGAGCGTCTTCCTTGATTCGCTGACCTCTTTTCTGATGGACCGTCTCGGTCTGCAACGACTGGACTAACCGATGTATTTTCCCATATCCGGGGTCGAGTTCGACCTCTGGGTGCTGATCCTGATCGGGTTCATGGTCGGCATCCTGGGCGGCTTCTTTGGCGTTGGTGGCGGTTTCATCGCCGGGCCGCTGCTGTTCTGGGGCAGCATGCCCTGGAACTTCGTTGTCGGCACCGACCTGGCCCACATGACCGGCAAGTCGATTGTGGCGGCACGCCGTCACCAGCGGCTGGGCCATGTTGATGCGAAGCTGGGCCTGATTATGGTCGCCGGCACAATCGTCGGCATTGAGATCGGGGCACAGCTGATTGAGTACCTGGAGGTGCGGGGACAGATCGACCTGATTGTCGGCACGGCCTATGTCGTCATCCTGCTGCTGATCAGCGCCTTCACCTTCTGGGAGAGTATTCGCACGCTGCGTCAGACCCACGGCGACGTCGCTGCCGACCACGATGCGCTGGCCGTCGGCGGCATGGCGCGCAGGCTGCAATCCATCAACCTGTGGCCGATGGTCAAGCTGCCCGACTCCCATGTTGGCTCCATCTCGCTCTGGATTGTCGTTGCCGTCGGCTTGCTGAGCGGGCTGCTGGCCGGATTCCTCGGGGTGGGGGGCGGATTCTTGCGGCTGCCCATGCTCGTCTATCTCATCGGCGTACCGACCCATATCGCTATTGGCACCGATCTGTTTGAGGTCATCATCTCGGCCGGCTACGGCACATTGACCCATGCCCTGAAAGGGAATGTCGACATCCTCATCGCTCTCGTCATGCAGACCGGAGCGGCCGTTGGCGCGCAGATCGGCTCTGTCTCCACCAGCTACGTCAGCGGCCCGCGTATCCGTCTCTACTTCGCCTTCCTGCCGCTGCTGGGGGCCGTCATCGTTCTGGTCCGCTTGCTGACCGGCGGGGGCGGCGGCTTCTAGGCAGCAAAAAGCCCGCCGGCTCGTATGGATGAACCGGCGGGCTTGTTAGCAGCTGCCATCGCCACAGCGACGGTCAACCGCGTCTATTGAGGAGTCAGCTGGGTAATGGGTGTGCCCAGTACCATGTACGCGGCGCTGCCCCAACCAATGCCGCCACCCGGCAGCTGAGCCTGGACCCAGGTGCGGGACGCGTTTGTGGCGCCAGTCATGTACACCAGATCACACTTGCTCAGCGTTTGCACGATGGGGAAGCTTGTGTTCGGGCCGGAACGGAAGTTCAGGCGACCGGTATTGACATAAGCCCACAGGCCGGTCACAGGCGTACACCCGTTGGAGTCAACCTCGGGCTTGTTGGACACTGACCCACCGCCGCCGGTGCCCGGAATCAGGGCTAGCTCGACGTTGATGAGCGCATTCTCGAGCTGCTCGAAGTACTCAACGCGAACTTCTACCGGACCACCCGGATAGAAGTAGCTGGCCGTGCGCGTCGTGGTCGCCTGGACACCCCAGTTGTTGATCACGAGCACGTTGTTGATGAACAGTCGCGAGCCGTCGTCGCTGGTAAGACGGATGTTGTACCGACCCGGATTACCGCTCAACGTCTTTGTCCAGCGTGCGCTGAAGAAGTCGTTGCCGATGATGCCCGGGGCGGGGGAACCCAGACCCCAGTTGTGGTTCACGAACTGGTCGTCGCGCACCAGAGCGGGCGGGCCGGCCAGCGTCGTGTTGTTGAAGTATTCGGCACGCCAGTTGGGGAACTGCGTCCCGCCACCGGTGCCGCCGCCCGTGCCGCCGCCGGACCCACCGATCTGCTGCCACGCGAAGCGGGCGATAGCCACGCCACCTCGGTCAAAGTAGTCGATCCGCAGGTCGTGGTTACCGCCGGTCAGGTTGACGTCAGTGGTCAGCGTCCGTTCCTGACTGTCCACCCAGGAGTCGATCAGCAAACGGCCGTCGAGGAAGAAGCGCATGCCGTCGTCCATCGTGGCCGTAAAGCGATAGGTGCCGGGAGCGAAGTTGACCGTCCGCGTCCAGCGAGCCGAGAAGTTGTCGTTGTTGACCCCGGCAGTCGGCGAACCGTGACCCCAATCGAAGTCGATGGAGCGATCCTCGCGCGTAACGACCGGAGGGCCAGAAAGCTCTGTATTGTTCCAGAATTGTGTGACGCCAGGCCGCGTCCTGGGCTTGCGCCGGGACTGCCAGCAGCATCATGACGCCCGCCAGGACAGCGACCAACGCCATCAGACGGGTGAATTTCTTTGTCATCGTTTTCTCCTTGTTAAGGGTATTGTGTCGACTCCGGGGCCGCTGCCACGGAGGCATATGACCTAGATCATACATGATGGGCGGCGGCTGTCAACCGGGCCGGGGAGCCACAACAGCGCAGCAATACAACAGACAAAAAGGGGCAGGCCCGAAGACCCGCCCCCCTGTTTTTCTCTGTTCATGAGGCGAACGACAGCCAAGACGGATCATCCATGCCGTCTGCCGCGCCACTGGACAGGGTTAGTTGTTCGACACCGAGAAACTGCTCACCGGGGTTCCGGGCACAACGTACTGGGCGGCTACCCAGCCTGGCAGGCCCAGATAAACCATCTGCACCCACTGACCGGACGCATCGCGCACGCCGGTCAGCTGGATCGTTGAGCAGGAAGACACCTGGCCAATCGTCTCGCTGACCGTTGTCGGCGCGCGGCGCACGTTCAGATTGGACGAAGAGATGACCACGGCGCTGAGGCCGGCCGGGTAGGGAACGCCGGGGCACTGCGGGATGGTCTGGCTTGTACCGCCGCCAAACCCGCCGCCGGATCCACCGGAACCGCCGGATCCACCGCTGCTGCTGCCGCCACCAAAGCCGCCACCAGAGCCACCCGAACCGGAGCCACCGGAACTAATCTGGGCTACGTTCATGATCATGCGAGCATTTACCAGCCGGTCGTAGTAGTCAACACGAATGTTGGCCTGGCCACCGGGATGATAGTAGTCGACCGAGACGGGCGTGAGCGACGGGCTGTCCCAGTTGTCCATGATGAGCCGGTTGTTGACAAAGATGCGGCTGCCGTCATCACTGTCCACCGTGAAGCGATAGGTGCCCTGGGGATAGTAGCCGCTGCGCGTCCAGCGGGCCGACCAGTAATCCTTGGGCATGCCGTCGATGACCCGATTCTCGCCCCAGTTGAAGTTGATGTAGCGGTCATCGCGGACCAGCGCCGGTGCACCCGTCAGATCGATGGTCTTGAAGTACTCGCCCTTCCAGTTGGGGAAGGCGCCGGTCGGGTCGCCGCCATCGCCGCCACCTACCTGACCACCACCCGTGCCGCCACCGAAGCCGCCGCCCGAGCCTCCGGAACCACCGCTGCTGCTGCCGCCGCCAAAGCCGCCCCCGCTGCCGCCGGAAGCAAGCTGCACAATATTGAGCACGGCCACAGACTCGCCGCCGCCTTCAAAATACTCAACGATGACCTCGTGCTCGCCCGCGCCTACGCTGACGTCCTGCGAGACGGTATGCTGGGCGCTGACATACCACGCATCGATAATGGGCACGCCGTCAAGAAAGACACGCATACCGTCGTCCATTGTCGCCGCGAAGCGATAGGTGCCTGCCGGGACGTTGAAAGTCCGGCTCCAGCGCACCGAGAAGTTGTCGCTCGGCAGCGCGGGGAACGGCGCCCCCAGCCCCCAGTAGAAATCGATACTCTGGTCGCCGCGAACGACGACCGGATTCCCACTCAGGTTGGGATTGCTGTAATACTCGCCGCGCCAGTTTTGGTCCTGCGCGGCAACGGACCCGCTGCCGAACATCAGCAACCCGGAGAGCAGCACAACGCCGCTCAAGATCGCCACCACTACCTGTCTGATTGTCTTCATCGATGAAACCTCCACCTCATTATTTTGCGTGGCCTGGCCGAAAACACCACCCACGCGAAAGCCTCTGTGCAGCTGCACAGGATTAGTGAGGAGAATAGGATGCGCAGCGGCTGATGTCAACGGCAAGGCTCCACACTGGTGCAAAACTAGTCCTACAACCAACCATGGCACCAGTGCAGCTTGACGGCGGCAGGGGCCAGGCGAATGGACGCCACCACGACCCAACAGAAAGGGGCAGGTACTGCTACCTGCCCCTCAGACCAATCGTTAGCCGGAAGCTTCTCTGGCGATCATCTCGCCGGAAAAGCCCGGACAAATGGACCTGGCTAGCCGCCCGTCACCGAGAAGCTGCTCAGCGGTGTGCCGATGATTAGATACTGGGTAGTGACCCAGCCAAGCTGACCCTGGTTGACAAGCTGCACCCACTGGCTCGATGCGTCGCGAACGCCGGTTAGTTGGATGGTGGAGCAGGACGGTACCTGGCCAATCGTTTCGCTAACCGTCGACGGTGCGCGCCGTACGTTCAGATTGGAAGCAGAGATGACAACTGCGTTGAAGCCGGACGGATAGGGGACACCGGGGCACTGCGGGATGGTCTGGCTTGTACCGCCGCCAACGCCGCCGCCGGAGCCGCCACTGCTGCTGCCGCCGCCAACGCCACCACCGGAGCCACCGCTGCTGCTGCCGCCGCCAACGCCGCCACCCGAGCCACCGCTGCTGCTGCCGCCCGCCGGCGGAATGTTCGGCACGCCGGGTACAACAAAGCCGCCAGTGGATGAACCAGGGCTGTTGGGTATCTTTAGAAAGCCCAGCGAGACCGAGGCAATCTGGGACCGATCAAAGAAGTCGACCCGCAAATCGGCCGTCGCACCCGGACTCCAGACCTCGACCGTAATCGGCTCCAGAGTCGGATTCACATAGTTGTTGATGATCATCCGATCGTTTAGCCACAGGCGGGCGCCGTCATCGCTCTGCAGCGTCACCTTGTAATGGCCAGACGGAATGAACTCAGACCGTGTCCAGCGCACAGAGAAGTCGTTGGGCGGAATCAGACCAGGGAACGGCGAATCGGATCCCCAGTTGAAGTTGATGTAGCGATCGTCCTGGACTACGATGGGCGCACCACGCTGCTCCACATTGTTGAAATACTCACCTTTCCAGTTGGGAAATGCGCCGCTGAGGTCGCCGCCGTCGCCGCCGCCGGTCTGGCCACCGCCCGTGCCGCCGCCGAAGCCGCCACCGGAGCCGCCTGAGCCGCCGCTCGAACCACCGGAGCCGCCTGAACCACCGGACCCGCCAGGTCCGGGATACCCACCCTGGCCGCCGGACGACAGCTGGTAGATGTTGAGGACGGCCGTCGCTTCGCCGGCATCTTCAAAGTACTCAACCGTGACCGTCTGACGGCCGCCCGTCGGAACGGCAACATCTTGCGACACGGTATGGACGGCGCTCGGATACCACGCATTCATAATCTGCCGTCCATTCAGCAAGATGCGCATGCCATCATCCATCGTGGCCACAAAGCGGTAGTTGCCGGCCGGCACGTTGTTGAACGTCTGCGTCCAGCGGACGGAAAAACCATCGGCCGGAAGCGCGGTAAATGGCGCAGAATGGCCCCAGTAGTTGTTGATCTCCGGCTCCGTGCGGACGATCACAGGATTGCCCTGCAGATTCGGATTCGAGTAGTATTCAGCGCGCCATCCCTGCTGCTGGGCAGTCACCGAGCCTGTGCTGACCATCAGCACGCCGGCAAGCAGCACAACCACGCCAAGCAGGACAACGAGTGTCCTATGCAATGTCTTCATTCCTGAAACCTCCATTGATTTCCTAACAGTTCGACCAAAGGCAGCGTAAGGCTTCGGGGACCATCAGCTGCTGCATGAATGAGTAGTATGGAATATGGGCCGACCAGTTGTCAACGAAAAGGCACCCGGCCCCCCAAAATTGGTCCAAATGTCGTCCGTCGCAGCCGGGACAGATCGTCAGTCTGCCACCGAGCCGAACTCAATCCGTTCCCCATGCGAGGGCATGATCGCCCGAATTCCGTGGCGGTCCTCGATAAGCTGCGCCAGTTCGCGCCGGGCGTAATCCTCCCCGTGGGTCAGCACCAGCTTGGGCCGCAGCGGGGCCAGCTCGTCGAACCATTCCATCAGGCCGCTCTGGCCGACGTGCCCGCTGAATCCATTCAGCGTGTGGACCGTCGCCCGCACCGGGAACGTGTCGCCCCAGATATCGACCTCATCCGCACCGTCAACCAGCTGGCGGCCGAGTGTGCCCTGGCCTTGATAGCCGATGAACAGAACCGACGTCGTCGGATCACCCAGGTGGTTGCGCAGATGGTGGAGAATACGGCCGCCCGTGCACATGCCCGACGTAGAGATGACCATTGCCGGCCCTTCCACCGAGCGAATGGCGATCGACTCCTCGGCGGTCGGCGTCGGGATGACGAAGCTGGCGTCCTGGCGCAGGCGGCGGCGCTCCAGCAGCTCGCGGGCTTCACGATCCAACAGCTCTGGATGTTCCATGTAGACGGCCGACGCCTTGATGGCCATCGGGCTGTCGAGGTAGACCGGAATGACCGGAATGATGCCCTCGTCAAACGAGGCCGCCATAATGTAGATCATCTCCTGCGACCGGCCGACGGCGAAGGCAGGCACCAGAATCTTGCCGCCCTGGGCCACCGACGCCTTTAGCACCTCGTCCAGTTCATCGGCTGTCTCCAGCAGCGTTTTGTGGTCACGGCTGCCGTAGGTCGACTCCATGATGACGATGTCGGCTTGCTCGACCATTTCGGCGTCGCGCACCAGCGGCTTGCCTTCCGGGCCAACGTCGCCGGAGAAGACCAGCACGCCCCGGCGGCCGTTCTCCCGAATGATGAGCTGCAAGCTGGTGGAGCCAAGCAGATGGCCCGCCTCGACCATATGGGCATACACCCCTTTGGCAACGGGAATACGCTTGTGGTATGGCATCGTACGCATCAGCTTGAGCATGCCTTCAGCATCGGCCACCGTGTAGAGCGGCTCGACCGGTTCGCGGCCATCCTGCGCCCGGTAGCGGTTCTCGCGCCGCGCGTCGGACTCCTGGATGCGAGCCGAGTCCAGCGTAATGATTTCGGCCAGCTCAATGGTTGCTTCTGTGGCGTAGATCGGCCCACGATACCCCAGTTTATACAGCAGCGGCAGTCGACCGGTGTGGTCGAGATGGGCATGGGTCAGCACGACGGCGTCCAGCCCGTTGATATCCACCTGCATCTCTGGCGTATTCAGCTCTTCCAACTGCCGGCTGCCCTGGAACAGACCGCAGTCAACCAACACCTGGGCATCCGTTGTGTCGACGAGATAGCACGAGCCGGTCACTGTGCCGGCTGCGCCTAGGAAATGTAGATTCATCCGAAAACTCCTGTGTGGAGCAACATCGCCCGGCGCTCTGCGTAGCCGGGCGATCCAACTCATGCCTTATGCTGCTGGGTGCTTCTTCTTGAGGTAGCGCAGAATGCCGTCAACCGACATAAACTGCGGATTGGCCAGGCTGATCTGCTCAGCGGCCGTTGGAGAGAGGTCGTTGGCTGCTGCGCGTTCCCGCTCCCACGACAGATACTCTTTGACAATCTGGTCGCGTTCCACGTCCGCTCGCCAGCGCTCGGTGACAAACGACACCGCATCGATCAGCAGTTCTCGATAGGCTGCCAGATGGTGGTCAACCCGGTCAACGCGGCCGAAATGGGTGGGGTAAATGGCGTCGAACTGCTCCGCTTCCAGCCGGTCCAGCGTCTTCAGCCAGGTCTCCAGATGGAACTCCGGCGGTGGGGCGGGGACGTCGATCATGTCAATGTGGGGCAGATGGATGCCGGCGGCGTCACCAGTGAAGCCGATGACGCCCTCGTCACTCTCCAGCCGCCAGGTGTGATGGTGGTAGGCGTGTCCCGGTGTATCGACGGCCGTCAAGGTCAGACCGGCTGCCTGAACCGTGTCCCCGTCATAGATCGCCGTTACCTGGTCGGCCGGGGCAGGGAGGGTCGTCCCCCATAGTTCATCCATGCGCTCGCCATAGATGCGTCCGGCGCTGGTCAGCAGCTTGGATGGGTCGATGAGATGGGGCGCGCCGACGTGGTGGACGTAAACGTGAGCGCCTTGTTGGGCAAACCAGCCTGCGGCGCCCGCATGGTCCAGGTGAATGTGGGTAACCAGAACGTGTTTGATGTCGGTTGGCTTTAGCCCATGCTCACTGAGCGCATCGGTTAGCATGGGAATGGTAGTGGCCGGGCCGGTCTCGATTAGAACTGGCCCCTCGGGAGCCATCAACAAGTAGACGGCCGTCACCTGGGGCATACCAAAGAAGTAGGTGTCAAGGGTGCGGATAGGGACGTGGGGAGAGAGATTGGCATTCATGATAACAGGATCATAACGTTATCCCGATTAAGGGTGCAAGTTTTTTCCATAAGTCGCCAGTCGGCACGGCGTGGTAGGTAGTCGCGATCATGGGTCAGGGGAGAGGGATTGATGACCGGGGCGTGATGTCCGGAGTGCGGAGGAGGGCCGGCGGTTGGGGTCGGGGCTTGCGCCTGTCCTGCGGGCGCTCATTGGAGAGTTCCGGCCACCAGTGCCACGCGCCTTCACCGGCGCGCCAGTATAGATCCTGACCCGACGGCCGCTTGCGGTCGGCCACCGCCGCCGTCTTTGCGTTGCCGCAGAAGCGTCTGCCAACCGGCCGAAGGGCCTGGCGCTCGCTGTTCCCCGTCATCCCGTTAACCAACAGGTCGGCGAGCGCACGATTGATTCGCTTCATACGACCACGCGCCAGACGGGCGTGGGGGCCGGCATACTCGTTGGGCAGCTGCCAGGCAAGATAAGTGCATCCGGGACGGCCGTAACGACCCTCCCGGTCAGTCAGATTGAAGAGGGCCCGACCGCGCCGCCACGCGACCTCATGGGCGTCCGCAGAAGCAGCCGGCGGGCCGACCGCGAACGTCGACCGGCGCTGGATGCCGGCCCGACGTTCGTAGGCGCGCTGCGAATTGGGGCTGGCGGCGCTGAGCCGCTGCATCGTCGCCCGGGCAATCGGGCCGCGCGGGCACGAGCGACCGGTGGTCCGGTCCGTGCCCTGACGGCCGCTGTGGAACGAGGCGAACAGGTGGGCGCGCACCGCGCCGATGCCACCCGTCAACGCCTTGACCGGGACGGCCACGGGCGAAACGCCGAGTCGTTCGACGCCCAACCCGGCGGCCACGCGGGCGGCCGATCGCAGCCAGATGCGGCTGGTCTGTCCCGTCTCCCGCGTTCGCTCCCAATACAACCCTTCGCCGGCGGCCAGCAAGTTGCTTAGCTGGCGACGGCCGCAGATGCGCAGCGCCGCCCCGTCTGTGGTCAGTTCGCCCGTGGCCTGCTCGACCGTCACCCATCCGCCACCGCTGCGGTCCAGATGGCGCAGCAGCAGCCAGAGCCGCCCCGCCGCCGCCTGCTTGCCCCGCAGCATCGCCAGGGCGATGTCGGGAAACAGCTTAACGGTGGCGTTTGCGTCTTCTCTGGCGGTGGTGGCTGTTCTGTTCGTCCGAGCTTGTTTGGACTCTGCTTGTTTGGAGCCTAAAGGAAAATCGGCCGTTTGTGGCGGCCGATTCGATGGGTCTGAATCTTCGGGCTGGTCGGCTGCGGGTGGGGGCGCAGGCTGGTGGTCACGCAGCGCTGCTCGCTGTTCGCGGGTCAGCGCCCGCCGTATCTGCTGTGCCAGCCGGTCACTGCCCCACCCCAGATGGTCAGGCAGGGCGGCCACGGTCTCTGCCAATGTCAGCGAGGGGCGGGGGGAGGAAGCAAAACGGCCGTCTGTCGAACGGCCGTTGGGTGTGCTCGGCGGGATCGCCGCTGATGACCGGCTTTCAGTCCGATCATTGCCTTGCTGCCGGGCATATGCTTGGCGCAGGGCCATCAGCTTGTCCTGGGCGGCTGCCAGTCCGTCTTCTGGAACGGTTGGCGGCGCGTCTTGCTTCCGATACAACTCAATGGCCTCTCGGCCAGACCGATCAAGCGGCAGGCAGCCCAAACTACACCGACCATCGTCGGGCGACCGCCAGAGTGTGCCGGCGGCTGAAGGGGGGCTTAGGGGTGATTGACACCGCCCGTCGCCTTATGCTATGATCTTGTCTGGATCAGTTCGGCCGATTCCGGGCGCAAAGCCCCGCCTCCTTACGGAGACGCTGCAACGACTTCTGTCGATCCGCTGTTGGCGCAGCGGAGCAGAGAACTAGCCGGATTACTTCAGGCCAGTCGCGCAAGCGCCTGGCCTCTTTCTTTGCCTACCGGGTTGGGGGAGTAGCACGGGACACACTGACGCTGTCAGGGTCGATGGCTTAAGGCTCCCCACACTCGCGGTGTGCTGCCACGTTATTTAGTGTAAACCCACCAGCAAACGAGCAACAGGTCAAAAATTGTCACGGTGGCGATCCTGAAAGTTGTTACACTTCCAGGATCGTCCACAGCGAATCGCGCCATATTACCGATACATCTCATTGTTAACTACAATACAGCTACGGACGCGATCAATTAGCAGTCTAGCAGAAGAACAATGGCGTGTCAAGCAATCTATAGGCTATAGATTTGACATCAGCCCGATGTAGTGCGATAATGTACGCAATTCTCGTGACTATAGGGGTGTGCAAATCGTCGGGCATCCGGTATACTTTTCACATCCCGATTCAGCCGGAACTATCCGGATAGGTAAGGGTGGGAATATGGGCGAAACAATTCTAGATAGTGAACTGGGCCGGTATAAGCCTGACTGGGAACAGCTCGGCGTCGTCGTGGCGCCGTTTACCATTGAAGCAGACCCGCGCTTCATGTACCTGTCGACTGAGACACGCCGCGCGCTGTCCAAGGTCAGCTATATGGTAGAGGCAGGGCAGGGGGCGTCGGTGGTCGTGGGCGAAGTGGGCACAGGCAAGACGACGCTCGCCTCGTGGTTCCACAGCCGCTATGACCGGCGGCCCGACTTTGTCGCCGCCCGGGTGGATGAGCCGCCCAAGCGCAGCGGCCTGCTGCTGTTGCGCCGCATCGCCGCCGAGTTCGGCGTGCGCACCCGCCGCGCCACCGAAGACCAGCTCAACGAGCTGCGCGACTTCCTGACCGAAACAACCGTCAACGATGTCCTGCCGCTTATCATTGTCGACGAAGCGCATGAGTTGGGGCCGGAGCAGTATTCAGAGCTGCGCCGCCTGCTCAACTTCCGCGACCCGCGCGGCAACAAGGCGTACCAGCTCATTCTGCTCGGCCGTCCGGAGCTGGACATCAACCTGCGCGACTCGCCCGACTTCAACGACCGCGTCGCCACCCGGTCGTCGCTGGACCCGCTGGCCCCGGACGACACCCGCTCGCTGATCGAGTACCGTCTGCTGGCGGCAGGCCGCGACCGCCGCCAACCGCCGCTGTTTACTGATGAGGCGATCATGCCCATCTGGCGCGAGACGCGCGGCTATCCGCGCCGTATTTGCCTGCTTTGCCTCCATCTTTGCCTTGAACTGCTGGCCACAGGCGGCACAGTGGTGGATGAAGCATTCGTGGACAACTTCCTGGAAGGTCAAAGCGGCTATCGCCAGGCTGAATGAACGACGATCCCTTTCCCACCCACCTGGATGACGACCAGGACCGCGTCAGTACGCTGAAAGAGCTGCTGCGCGACAAACCGAAGCGCGGACGGCCGCCTCGTATGGTGTCGCGCCAGAACGTCTACGTCGCGCTCCATCCGGAGCAGAAGAAGCAGACCACCCAGCTCGCCGCTTTTCTCCCCGACAATCTGGCCCGGGCCGACGTGCCCGATCTGGCCGTCTCCATCCTGACCGCCCGCATGGAAGCGCTGCGCCTGGCAGTAGCCGGACGCACGCGCGAGATTCCCGAAGGCATCACCGATCTCGACTCCATGTACTTGCTGTGGGACCTGCCTGTGCCACCTGCCGAACCGGCCGAGAAGTGGACCTCCATCCGTCTCTCCCCCCAGCAAGTCATCGAACTGGGGCGGGCGCAGGGCACCCTCGGCGCGGCGTTTGGCGCCAATCGCAGCCAGGTCTACAGCCTTGGTCTGGCGCTGCTGGCCCAGTTTCTGGAGCAAAATCCCCTCAAAGGCTCCGAGATGCGCCTGAGCGACGTGCGCGAGATGCTGTTTCGCGAATAACCCCCGAACTCTTTTTCTTGTGAGTAGCTAATAATTAAATAACCGATCATATGATCTAGTTTTTCGTGTAGCCGTGTGTCAGGGGGCTGAAGTCAGCTGTCGAGCGCTACAGATCCTGCCCTGGGGAGCTGGGCAGCGCTTGAAACACCGCCCACAACCTGCCAAACTAGAATGCCGGTTCATAGATTGGTTCGGTCGCCTTTGGCCCGTTTGCTCCGCAGTTCCCACGTTCCTATAGTACTGACCTCCCACTCCACCAATTGACACAGCCTCCCGGCACGATCTATACTGTTTGCACTTGCACGGGCTACAACGCCCGGCGGGTGTCCGAACCCGGACGCCCCCCAAGCCGGAAACGTCGTCAACACGCCAGCCACCATCATTGCCTTCCTGACTCGTCCGGCACGTCGTTTCACTGCCGCGTAGTGGCACAACATGAATACAACAACCCAATAGAGGAGGGTGGTATGTAAAGCCCCAGCCACAGACCAGGTCTGATCCGCAGAGCAAATGAACACGTCCCATCACACGGAGGAACTCAAGTGAGAAAGAAGCTATTCACCAACCGATTGCTGATTTTGATGATCCCTGTCGCCGCTATCTTGTTGGCTGCCTGCGTGCCCCTGACGCCGCAGTTCAGCCATCAGGGCCGGCTGCTTGATGATAGCGGGGAGCCGGTCGCCGATGGCGACTATGAAGTGATGTATCGCATCTACCAGACCGAAACGGAAGGAACGGCCGTCTACACCGACACGCAGACGGTGGCCGTAGCCAACGGCCTGTTCACCACGTCGCTCGGTCTGACCGATGAGATTCCCGCCGACGTATTTGCGCTGCCGACCTGGCTGGATATCACCGTCGATGGCGAGACGTTGACGCCGCGGCAGCGGTTGCTTGGCGCTCCGTTCGCCTTCAGTCTTGTGACAGGCGCCGTCGTCCAGGGTGCGGAGCCGCTGGAACGGACCTTCTCCGGTCAGGAGAACACGGGCGCCGTTCTGACCGTCTGGAACAATGGCGTGACCGAGACGTCAGGCAACGCATTGCTGGCCATCAATCAGGCCGCTCCGACCAATGCGGATCGCGAAAAAGTCGCTGCCCTGCAAGCCATTGCGGCGGGCGGCACCAATGACAACGGCCCCGATCCCGATACCGGTGCTTACGGCGCGATCGTCCTCTCGGAAGGGTACCGGGGTATGTACGTCCGCAGCGCCGAGCCGCCTGGTGGCAACTATTTCGCTGCCGTGTTTGAAAGTCCTGCTGGTATCGAAATTATAGGCGGTGGAAGCTGCAACGGCTGCGCAACCGCCTACAACGCCCAGAACGTCGGCGATGTTCCGATTCAGGCGGGAGACTTTGTGGCGGTTGACGGTGTAGTCGTGGATGCAGAGCTGAACATTCCAATCATGCAGGTCCGCAAGGCCGCCACCGCCGACGCCGTCGTCGGTGTGGCCAATGGGGCCATGCTCCGCAATCCGGTCGGCAAGCACAACGGTGTCACGACGGGCGGGTTTGAAGCGAGTGGCGCGGCGGCAGCCGGGTCCGGTGAGTTCCTCAGCGTCGTCGTGCAGGGTCTGGTACAGGCCAACGCTGCCAGCGGCGCCGCCATCTCGGCCGGCGAGATGGTCACCGTGACGGACGGCGGCGTGACCGCCGGATCGGCCGGCGTCGCCCGCGCTCTCAGCAGCGTCGACGCCAATGGCCAGGTCTGGGTCATGGTCGGCCAATAGGAGGCTGAACATGAACAGATGGAAACGCATCCTGACCATCAGCGTTGTGCTGGTGCTGGCTTTGCTGGTCGTGGCCGTTGTGGCTGCGCTGGCCTTGCCCACCGAACCAGCCGCTCCCGCCGCTACCTCGCTCGACTGGCAGGTGGTGGCCAGCGGTGGCACAACGATGAGCAGCGCCTCGTTCACCATGCAGTCGACCTCCGGGCAGCCGGTGGCCGGCCCGGCCAGCAGCGCCAGCTACTCGCTCCTTAGCGGCTACTGGCAGAGCTTCCAGGCGGCAGTCCGGGAGATCTTCCTGCCGGTGTCGATTGGGTAGTCGTGTGCTTTTGTAGTCAAGTAATCCGGTAGTCGGGTGGTCCGACTGCCGCGTGAGTGGAAACGGGGCGCTGCTGCGAGCGCCCCGTTCTATGAATGGGAACCAGGGTGGGGCGGCCGTCAGCCGGCCAGCACCAACGGCTTGCCGTACATCGCGCTCTCTTTCACCGTCCGGAAGCCGCACGCTTCGTAGACGCGGGTTGCGCCCGTCGGACTGGAAGCATCGACACCCAGCGCCGACTCCACCATGCCCATCTCTTTCTGTTTCTGGAGACTGAGTGCGATGAGCGCCCGCGCCAGACCCTGCCGCCGCCACGGACGGCGCACGCTGATAAACTCGGTGTAGCCGCGCTTCCGATTGAACTTCTTGTTCTCAACGTCGTAGATGTACGTCCGCACCTGCCCGGCTACTTCGTCCGTCTCGATGTCCCAGGCGATCTGCCACAGCTCTGGCTGGAAGGTCATCTTGTTGTTCAGCCACTCTTCGTAGGCCGCTTCTGTCGGTTCGCTGAAACCCCAATGGTCGCGAAATGCTTCCACATCGGCGTCCCAGATAGCCCGATACTGCTCCGGCGTCACCGGACGCACCTCGACCCCGTCCGGCAGCGGGAACACCTCGATATCGTCGAGCGTGGGCCGCACCATCTCGAAGAAGTGGCGAATCGGTTCGTAGCCCGCTTCCTTGACGAGCGCCACCAAACCGTCCGACGCCAGTTCACCCCAGACCACATACTGCTTGTCGACCGCTGGTGGATGGCCATATGCGTGCTGGCGATGGACGTTCTCCAGCCACGCCTGGATGGTGCGACCAATGCCCATCCGTCGTGCTTCGGGGACGATGAATCCGGCCGAGCCGTACCGCCGCAATCCATCCGACTCTTCCCACCACAGCGCCCGCCCATACCCCACCAACTCGCCGTTGATCTCGACCATGATGACGTCCTGATACGGATCGCAGTTGGTCAGATGTTCGTAGGTGTTGCGGATGCTTTCCACTGTGTCGGCTCGATCGACGCCGTCGGCAGCCGCTGCCCGCGACAGGACGTCGACCATGAGTGGATAGTCCGGCTCGCCGCGAAAGTGGCGAAAGGTCAGGCCGTCGATGGCCGGGGGATTGTCTACCTGAATCATTCGTTTGCTGGTTGTCATCTCTTACCTCGGCGGCAAGTATACCATCCCACTCAGTCGTACAGGGCAATCGCCTATCGATTCGCTGGGGAATGAGTTCACACCGCGAACGAGAACGTGCGATATATCGCACCGGGAACGATCCTCAAGGGCGCCCACAGCCCCTCAATGAATGGGTCAGGCGAACCTGATTCATCAGGTTTGTTCGTTAGCTGTCCGGTTTCAACTGGCAGCGTTGAGGGTGCGACTGCCCTGCTCAGGCGCAGGTGACCGGATGGCAAGCGCGTCAAAGTCACGTACAATTCCCGGCCGTAGCCCAAGGAGCCTTACCCATGACCAGACACCTCTATCGAACCAGCCTCCTACCGGCAATGCTGTTCAGCCTGCTGATCCTGGCCGCCTGCGAGCAGACAGCCGTCCCCTCTGCGCCGCCATCAACGCCGGCCGCGGTCACGCCTCTGGCCCCGACACCGGCGCCGGCCCTTGTCGCCACGCCGTTTCCGACTGAAGGGATAGCCGGGAGCAACAGCCTCGCCTACAATCTCGGCCAGACCACCATCACCCAGCCTGACGTCGTGGCAGTCGCCGACCGCGAGATGCCTATTCCGCTGCTGGGAACGATCTCCATCCCTGAAGGAGAGGGACCGTTTCCCGTGGCCCTGGTTCTCCACGGCCGCCACACGCGCTGCTACAGCGACCCGGCCCAAACGGACGAGGTTTGGCCCTGCGAGCCGGGCGCAGAACCCCGCTACGACAGCGGCTTCAGCTACTTGCTCGACGCGCTGGCGGCGCGAGGCTATCTGGCCGTCGCGCCCAGCATCAATGGGGCCTATACCACCGTCTGGGGCATGCCCGAAGGCACACTGGATGAGGTTCAGCCCGTTGTCGACGCCCGCCTCATCGCTATTGTCGAAGCGCACCTGACTCGTCTGGCGGCTGCGGGTGGCGGCGAGCCAATCTTTGGCGAACGTGTCGATCTGACGGGTAAGGTGGATTTGACCCGGACGGCGCTCATCGGCCACTCCACCGCCGGCACGACGGCCAACCAGATCGCACGCGAGGGGCTGCTGCCGGTTCGGGCGCTTCTGCTGTTGGCCTCCATGCAGTTCACGACCGCCGGCGACACCGCAGGGATGCCGACGGCCGTTCTGCTCTCCGCCTGCGACAGCGACCGGTCAGACCTGCCAGCCCAGGGCTATTACGAAAACGGTCGTCTCGACGACCGGACCACGCCGCTCGCTTCGGTGATGCTGGAAGGGGCCAACCACAACTTCTACAATCAGGAACTGGTGGCGCAGGGTATCGACGACGGCTTCTTTTCCCGCAATCCGAGCTGTGCCGACTTTCGCCTGACAGCCGAGGAGCAGCAGGCGTTCCTGGCCGCCTTTGCGACCGACCTCATTGACGCCGGCTTCGGCCGTCCGGGCGATCAACCGGCGTCCTTTCTGGTGATAGACGGCCCGGCTCCGACCGCGCTCTACGGTCGTCCGGTCCAGTCTGCGCTGGCCCCGCCCGCCGTCGACCGCGTCCGCCTGCTGGTCCCGCCCGCCGGCGCCGGCGAGTCGCCGCCCGGCAGCGTGACCGGTCCGGTGGTGGCGGCCGTCTGCGCGCCCAACGAACCGTGCGTGCCTGATATGCTGCAGCCGGGCAATCCGGGTCAGGTTAAGCTGTCATGGGATGGGCCAGGGGCTGTCTACCGGCTGGCCCTGCCGGCCGAGGCGGCGGACGCGACCACAGCCGGGTGGCTGCGGCTGCGCGTGGCCATCGACCCGGTTGACCCGCGCAGTGTGGAGGCTGCCCCCGTTTCGTTCGGCGTGCTGTTGACCGACGCCGCCGGGGCGTCGGTTCGTCTGCCGCTGCCCCAGCCGCTGCCATTTCCTGCTCTCAGCACCTATGAAGGGGACGGCTATCGGTTTACGCCTGTGCTGCCCGTGGATGTGCGCCTGCCGCTGGACGAAGCAGCGCAGGCGATTGACCTGTCCTCCGTCGCCAGCGTCGCTCTGCTCTTTGACGAAACGGCGCAAGGCTCGATCCATCTGGCCGACCTGGAGTGGCTGGTTGCGCCTTAGCGGCCAGCGCCTGGCGAGACTGCCGGCAGAGTGATTTGGGAGGCGGGCCTAGGACGGCTCCTCGACCTCGGCCAGCCAATCTTCCAGGAACCAGATTGCGTCTTCAAAGCGGGCGGCGGGAATGTCCCGGTAGCTGCCGACGCCGAACGTGCGGCGCAGCCCGGCATAGACCCGATTCCAGTGCGGCCGTTCGCTCCCGCTCCCCAGCGCCACTACGACAGCCCGAACGGCCGCCTGGACCGCCGTGATCTGCCGGCTGTCGAGGGTGGGGGCAGCGACAGGCGCCTGGCGATCGGGACTGGCCACCTTCGGCGGCATCTCTCGCGCAAAAAACGTGGGATGATCGTGCTCCAGCTGGGCGGCCAACAAGCCCAGACCTCTTCGGCGCAGTTCCGACAGGATCAGTTCGCGTGCCTTGCCCTTCTTGCCTTCGCCGGGCAGGTTGTCATAATCCACACCAAGCTCAAAGCAAAGCGTTCGGACCTCATCCAGACTGTAATGACGGTCGATAAAGTGGAGCGCCCTGACCGCGTCAAGGGTGTAGGGTGTCGATTGGCTCATATGTGTGGCTGTCCTCGCCGCCCATTGTGCCGCGACGTCCTGAACGCGGCAACCGGTTCCTTTGCGCTACCTTAGAGACGACGATGTCAGAAGGTCGATTTGGCGGTGTCCCGGTAGAATGGCCTTGCCGGATTCGCATTCGACCGAACGGTATCCGTACCATGACCACACACGCGCACGACTCACCGGCGCGACAGGTCCACCGCAGCTCACTCCATACCCACCCGACCCTTCCTGTCGCCCTCATCGTTCTCATCGGTTTCGCTCTGCGTCTGGGCGATATCGGACTCATGCGCCTGGGGTACGACCACAGCTACCCGGCCTACCAGGCGTTGGGTCTGCTGGACGCAGGCATCTGGCCCCTGACCGGACAGCCATCGTCTATCTTCCTCGACAACCCGGCACTGATGGCCTATCTCCAGACGGCGCCGCTGTTGATCGAGCGTTCGCCCTGGGTCGTCGTCCTGTTTGTCGTCCTGCTCAACAGCCTCGGCATCTGGTTCGTGTTCGCCACCACCCGCGACCTACTCGACTACCGTGCCGGGCTGCTCGCCGCCTTCCTCTTTGCCGTCAACCCGTGGCTCATCTGGTTCAGCCGCGCCAGTTGGGTCCAGGCGCTCCATCCCTTCTACATGGCGGTCGCCGCCTGGGGGTTGTGGGCCGCCTGGGCCGGGCCGGACCGGTTGGGCCCGCGCCGCGTGGGCTGGCGGTTCTTCGCCGGTGGCGTGGCCGTCGTGCTAATGACCCAGAGCTACGTCCTGGCGTGGGGCGTGTTGCCCGCCGTCGCCGTGCTGACGGCGATCTACTGGCGGCGCGTGCCCCGCCGTGCCCTTCTGGCCAGCACCGTGCTCCTGGTCATGGCCTTTGCGGTCTACGCAGCGGGGATGGTTGGGCGCGCAGGCAGCAGTTTGCTCAAGCTCGACACCTTCATCAATGCGTTGAACCTGGCTCCCTCGACCGACGCCCTCCTGCATGCCGTGCGCCTGGTCAACGGGATGGAGTTCCTCTCCGCCAACGCGCTTTTTCCGGGTGTTGTCTCTCCGCTGTGGAGCGGCCTTGAAGCGGTGCTGGCCCTGCTGCTGGGCGCGGCTCTTTTCGCGGGGACGTTCCTGGCTCTGCGAGCGGTCCGGGCCGGCGGCCGTTCGCGACGGGTAGGCGTTGTCCTGCTCGTCTGGCTGGCGCTGCCGGTGCTGGTGGCGGCCCTCCTGGCCGGAGCGGGCGACATTCACCCCCACTACCTGCTGCTGACCGTCCCCGCAGGCACCATGCTGGCGGCCTGGGCGCTCGACTCGCTCTATACCTGTCGCAGCTACGCGGCGGCCGTCACGGCCGTTTTGCTGCTGGCAGCCGCTACGGCCGCTGCCAGTCTCAATCTGGCCAACCAGAGGGTCGCTGCCGAGCCAATCTGGCCCGCCTACGATGGCTGGTCGCTCAGCGCGGCTACACGCATGGCCCACGCCGCCGGCCCCCTGCTGGACCAGTCGGCTGCTCCCGCCGCCGGTCCGCGGCGCGTGGTGGCCTCTGGCGACAAGGCGCTGCTCAGCAGCCTGACCGGCCATTACGTCGCCCCCATCGAGGGGGCGCAGTTCCCCGATTATGTTGTCGTCTCAGCCTCCGACAGCGTCCTCTACATGCTGGAGGGTGTTCCTTCTCTACCGAGGCATCTGCGGCCGTTCTTCGACGAAGCGGCGTCAGAGGTGGTGGAAGTGTCGGCCGGGCGGCCGTTCATGCTGCGCCCGACGAAAGCGGCCGCGGCGGCAGTTCTGCCCGAGCGGCCCCAGGCAGCGGTCGGCTGGCCCAGCGAGGCCGGACTGACGCTCACCGGCTACCGGCTGCGGGGCCATTTGCAGGTTGATGGCTTGATCGAATTGATCGTCTACTGGCGGGTCGATGACCTCCACCCCGATCGCGCCGGCTGGTTTGCCGGTCCCAACTACCATCTTGTAGACAGCGACGGCCACATTCTCAGCAACGTCGGCGAGCATGGCGGCTGGGGCAGCGAGTGGGTGGTGGGCGATCTCTACATCGAGCACGTCATCGTGCCCATCCCGCGCGGCACAACGCCCGGCTGGTACACAGTCGACGCAGGCCTCTACGACCCGATTCGGGAGGTGGCCTACACCTTCTTCCCGCCAGACGACCGCCCCACCCAGCGCTTCGCCATCCCGCTGTACTTGAGTCAGTAACAGGCCGGCGGTGCCTGCGGGCCGAGCGCCCACAGGACGGACAGCTGCCTAGCTAATCCGTTCTTCCACTTCTTGCCAGATCGCTTCGTAGGCGGCCGTTGCCGGGGAGCGCCCGGCGTACTCGGACAGCGGCCGTCGCTCTAACGGCATCCGCTCCACCACCGCTGCGTAGGGGACATAGGTGGCAAGAAACTCAGGCGGTGGGTCGGCGATCAGCTCCTGATGCAGCTTCTTGCGCCGGTCGACCATTGTGTAGAACGGCAGCACCTGCAGCCGCTTCACCTTCCGCTTCTTGAGGAAGTCGGTCACCTGCTCCAGCATCCGCAGCGACAACGCAGCCGGGATGACCGGCACCAGCAGGACGTCGGCGGCGTCAAAAACGTTCTCGGCCGAGAGCGTGATGCCGGGCGGGCAGTCGAGGAACAGGTTGTCATACTCGTCCAGCAGCGGGGCCAGAATCTGCCGGTACTGCCGTGTCGGATTCTTCGTCTCGTTCAGCGAGAGGTCCATCTTGCGATAGGAGAAGTCGGCCGGCAGCAGGTCCAGACCATCGTGGTCGGTGCCTTTGATGTGGTCGTCCACGGGCCGTTTGCCGGCCACCAGCCCCTTGCGGCCGCCTTTCACGCGCGGGCGAATACGGAAGCAGTAGGTGGCGGCGCCCTGCGGGTCCAGATCCCACATCAGCGTCTCCGCACCGCCGGCCGCCGAAAGATAAGCCAGGTTGACGGCTGACGTGGTTTTGCCCACGCCGCCCTTGATGTTGTACACGGCGAAGATTGTCATTAGCCGGACTCCTCCTGATCAGCCTGGTTCGGAGCGGGCTTGAACAGATCGCGCATCAGCTTCATCGTCTTCGGATTGGTGAAGCGGTCGATATGCTCCGGCAACGCCTCGCGAGCTTCCACTTCCAGCGTGTACAGATGGCCGGTCAGCGCACCCATCGCCAGGACCGTCTCCGGTGGATAGCCGCCGGCGCTGTTCATGTCGCGGGCAAAAGTTTCAAGCGTCTCGATCTGCACCTGCCGATCCTGGAACTCGCCCAGCACGTTCTGCATCTGCTTCAGCTCGGCTACTGCCTGCGTCAGCTTTTTGCGCGGGTACATGGAGTGGAAGAACTCCATCAGATAGCGCAGCTTCTTGGCCGTCTTGCGCAGATCGTGGATCGTTTCGGCCGGCGTGTCGCCGTCGATGGCCAGCGCGTCGTCCCGCGTGCGGCGCACCATGCGCCAGATGCGTTCCTGGGCCAGTTCCCTGGCGGGGCGCAGCGCATTGGGCGCGTCGGGCTGCTCCTCCAGCGGCGCGTCGAGGAACGCCTGCCAGGCCGTCGTCAGCTTCCGGTAGCGTGCTGAGCGCAGTGCCTTAACCAGTTTGGCCAGCTCGATCTCCCGCTGCTCGCTCAGATAGCGCCGGAGCGGGATGAGACGGTCCTGCATATAGGGCGGCAGTGCGGCCGCAAACTCGTCCATCTCCAGCAGATAGACGTCGAGATCGCGCGTCGGGCCGGTGATCTGGCCCAACCACGCAAACTCGGTCCGGAACGAATCGACCGCCTTTTGCGGCAGCACGTCCTTAATCTGGGCCAGCGCCGACCGGGTGCGGCGCACCGCCACCCGGAAGTCGTGGAGAAACTCGCTGTCCAGGTCGGCCAGCACGCCCGCCTCGTTGCGCTGCAGCGAATCAAAGGCCGTCGCCAGAATCAGCTTGGTGGCGGCGTCGGCTCGCATCGCCGGGTCCAGATTGAGCGAATAGCCGGAACTGTAGTCGCCCGGTTCGCGCCCGGCGGCCGTCACCGCCATCATCAAGGGTGATGCGGTCACCGGCTCCATGCCTGCCGCCTCCACCAAATTGTCGCGCAGGGCGGCCAGCTCGCGCTTGTAGCCGCGCACCGGCTGGAGGGTGAGAAGGGTCGGCAGCGGTGTCGCTTCGGCCGTCGTCGGGGGATAGGCGGTGGCCGCTTCGATGGCCACACGGACCACCGTCTTGTCGTCTCTGTTGAGTATCGGAATCTGGTGGCTGCTGCCGCGCACGCGCACCAGCGGCAGCAAGGCCCGCATCTCGATGAGCGGCTCCAACCGGTCGCGCAGCTCGCCTGCCGGCATCTCCCACGCAAAGCAGATACCGGTCGCGTCCATCTGGCCCACCGGCTCACCCGTCTTCAGGCGATAGGCTTGGAAGACCCCGCCACTCTCCTCCATCACCAGCCCGCCATTGAACAGACGCCAGTCAAACGTGTCGTAATAGACGCGCTCAAACGGCCGCACCTCCGGTGGGCCGGCCGCGCCGAATGTCTCCAGGTGTTCCCGGACCGTCTCGACCGATGCGCCTTCCGGCAGCGCGAAGCGTGTCGTCAGCTTTGTCATAGGATGCTCTCTTCTTTGGGGCGTGTTAACGCGGCGTTCCACGCCGACCAGCCAGTTCAGGCCCATCGACCGCACAAGCTGGTTGGTGGGCCAGTTCAACAAGCGTTCGACACTATAGCGGAGAAACGGGGTGGGGGCAATGAGAGCGGAACGGATCGGGCTGAACAAAAAACCACTGCTCCGGTTAAGGAACAGTGGCCTACTACTTACGTATTCTCTGAGTGGAACGCCGCCAAAGGCGACCAAGCACGGCAAACCCGGCTCAGATTACGTACCGGTCGTTGTCGACCGGCTGCCTAGAGTCCGAACAGGCCGGCGACCCAGCTCGCCAGCCAGTAGACAACTGCGATGGCAATAGCCGCGATTAGCGCGCCGCCAAAGCCGTTGACTTTAAGGCCGGGAAGGATGCCGCCGGCGACGAGTAGGACAACGGCCGCTACAACAAGCGCAATGATCGCTCCCAGCCAGCCAGCGCCGAAGGTAATACCCAACACGCTGAACAGCAGCCAGTCGATCAGACCGGCGACGATGGAAATCACGGCAGCGGCAATGATGGCGGATCCGAAGCCATCGACCGAAAGGCCGAGGTTCAGGCGGTCGACGATCATCAAAACGATGGCCGCGAGTACAAGCGCGATAACGATAGAAACGAGGTAACTAATCATAATAGATCTCCTGTCTTCAAAAATGGTTGCAAGTCAAGTTCAGTCGCCTTAACAGGCAGTGTAACATACGTCGATCTGCCTGTCACTATCATCTACGTCTAATATAACCCCCGGGTTGCACAAAAGTTCCCCTTTTCCTGTTCGCTGCGCTGGCGGTCTGGTCCCATGCGATTGACCGGGAGTACCAGACAACAAAGACGAAGGACCCAGCCACCGTCCCGGGTGACTGGGCCCTTCGCACAGGATAGGAGAGTCGCAGCCACGCCGCGGCCCGTAACGTGCTGCCACAAGGTTTAGCCGCCGCGCCCGAAACGGCCGCCGTGCTGTCCGCCGCCGCTCCAACCCGGACCACCGCGCCCGCGGCCGTTCGCACCGCCCAGGATCTCCTCGTACGAGACCGGGTCCAGGTAGCGCGGTACGTATGCTTCGCCTGAAACGCGCTCAATCTGCTTCGCATAGGCACGCAGGTGGTTGCCGGAGCCGTTCAGCAGCCGCTCGTACTGCAAGCTGATCTCCTGATGATGAGTCGTGGCCAGGTTGGCCTTCAGGTCCAGAATATCGACCTCTTCAATGAGCGCACCCACTCGCAGAGCGGCCGTCAGCGATACACTCCCTTCAGACACCAACTCGTCGTACAAGGCCTGCAGCGCCGGATTGGCAAAGAGTCCCAGAGGGGAAGCCTCCGACGGGTCGGCAATCGCATAGCGGTTCAACAGTTGCCGCACCGCTTGCTGGTGGGTGGCTTCGCTGCCGGCAATCGTCATGAAGACCGGCACGCCCCACACGTCACCAAGCGTCCTGTATACATCGTGGGCCAGCTTCTCTTCCTCGACCATGTACTGCAAGCCGGCGATCTCGTCGGCCGACAGCGCAGGGAGGTCAGCACTGTCCGCTTGCGCCGGCGTGTCACCGGGCACAACCACGCCGGCGATCGTCGCGGTTACTATGGCCAGTAATGTGATCAAACCTGTCAGCATCTCTTACTCCTTGATTGGGCAGCGGAGACGCAGCTTGTTTGCGTCCCCATCATCTATCTACTGACAGGATAGCGGCCGTCTTTGAAGACCGTGTGGGCGGCATGTGTAGATCGTATGAAGAGCAGGCCCGCACCGGCCTCAGTCGTCGCGGCCATCCAGAAGCAGCCCGGCGGTCAGGCCGATACCCGTGCCCAGCATGATGCCGAGCGCGACGAGACCCAGGTCACCCGTCAGCCACCCCAGCATCAGACCGGCGATCAGCCCGCCCAGCGCCCCGAGCACCATGCTCGGCCCCAGCGAACGACCAGCATGATTCGTCGACATTCTAACCTCCTTGATCCTACGATCCGCGCAGCCGCAAATAGACCGTGCTGACCAGTCCGGCAATGAGACCGGCGGCGGTGTAGGGGAGGATGACCGGCTGGCCACCGGCGGCCGTCAGGGCCGCGCCAAACAGCAGACCGACAAGCGCGCCGAACAACGGGGGAATAAACCAGGCGTACGGAGATGTGTCAGACATGGCAGGCTCCTTGCGACCGGGACGCCGCACCAGCCGGGTGCTCGTCCCGACTCGCCATACCCAACGGAATCAACTGCTGCCTCCATTATAAAGGATGACGACCAGGAAGTATAGGGGGTAGGGCCGATCGGGCGTGTCCCAGCGAGTCGATTCGACGCGTGTTCCAGGTCTGGGCGCAGACAGTTGTCCGCCCGGGTCCCAGCGGCGACTCCGGGCCCGTATTGTAAAGGGTACTTGACAAAAAGTCGCTGATGCTTTACACTCAGTCTTGTAAAGTTTCCTTGACATGTCACCCGAATAACAATGTAGAGTTTTGGAGAGTCAAAATGAACAAGAACAACACGATGAAGAAGTTTCAATGGAACGCAGTCACTGGCATGGCAGTGGGGGTATTGGTCGCGGCACTGTTCGCGCTAGTCGTCAGCATTGACACAGGCGACCCCTCGATCTGGGTATGGGCCATCCCGACCGGCCTGGCATCCGGACTGGTCATCGGCGCCGGTAAGGCATGGCAGCGCAACGCATGAATCAGCGGCCTCAACCCCACAGGCGGCCGTTCACCATGCGGATAGCCGGCGTCACCGGCAGCATCCGCAGCCAGGGCGCTCCAATCGCGGGTCAGTCTGGGAGTCGGGTTGGTGTCTGCACCGGCTGACCCGTTCACGCGCCCACCCGGATCGTAACAACTACCCTGATCCTGTCCCCCAGCCCACATTGACAGCCACTCCCCACTGACTGATAATCGGGCTCTGTCTGCGCACCTGCCCGCTCGGGCAACCGGCTGTGCGGCATCCCGCAGCCGGCGACGACCAGAAAGGAGTTTTGCCATGCGCTATCGACTATTGGGACGATCCGGCCTGCGGGTTTCCGAACTCTGCCTGGGCACCATGACGTTTGGAGAAGATTGGGGGTGGGGCGCCTCCAAGACCGAAAGCCGGGCCATCTTCGACGCCTTCGCCGAAGCTGGTGGCACCTTCATCGACACCGCCTGCAATTACACCAACGGCACGAGCGAGGCGTTCGTCGGTGATTTCATCGGAGCCGACCGCGACTACTGGACGGTGGCCACCAAGTACACGCTGCGCCGCCCCGGAAGTACGATGAACGATCTCAACGGCGGCGGCAACTTTCGCAAGAACATGGTCCGCACCGTCGAGGGATCGCTGCAGCGGCTCAACACGGAGTACATCGATTTGCTCTATCTGCACATGTGGGACTACTCCACGCCGGTCGACGAGGTGCTGCGGGCGTTCGACGATCTGGTGCAGGCCGGCAAGGTGCTCTACGTTGGCATTTCCGACACACCGGCGTGGGTCGTTTCCTACGCCCAGGCAATGGCTGAGCTGCGCGGCTGGTCGCGCTTTGTCGCCTATCAGGCGCAGTACAGTCTCATTTCGCGCGGCGTAGAACGGGATGTTCTGCCGATGGCCGAGAGCCTCAACCTGGCCGTGCTGGCCTTTAGTCTGATCGCGGGCGGCGTACTGTCCGGGAAGTTCAACCAGCCCGGCGGCCCCGGCGAAGAGACCCGCGTCAGCGAGGTCAGCGCCGAGAATCTGGCAGCGGGAGCGGCTGTCTTGGAGATGGCCAAGGCGATTGGTCAGTCGCCGTCACAGGTGGCCATCAACTGGGTGCGCCAGCAGTCGCCCGCCATCATCCCCATTCTGGGCGCGCGCCGACTCGACCAGATGCAGGACAATCTTGGCGTCCTCGACTTCGAGCTGACGGCGGAGCAGGTCGAGACGCTGTCGGCCGTCCGACCGCTTGTCCACGACTACCCGCACACCTACTGGAACGATTACATTCGCCGCGATCTTATCTACGGCGAGCGCGTCGACCAGTTCCAGCGGGACACCTGGCCGCGGCGGCGCGACTACTAGCGAGCGCAAGATTGCAGCGCAGGTCTGGATAACAACAGGGAGCGGTCGATCATCAGACGACACGTTGCCAGGAGCTGTCTGGCGGAAATACGATGAGCACGCGAGCGGTCATTTCGTTGGTTGGTGCGTTGGCGGTCGGGCTGCTGTTGGCCGGCTGGCGAACAACGGCCGTTCCGGCAGCTGGTCTGGAGACCATCTCGACGTCGACTATCACCGCGACAGCGACCGCCACCGCAACGGCCACCGCGACGGTGACACCTACCGTGACCTCGTCACCTACCGTGACCCCGTCACCTACCGTGACCCCGTCACCTGCCGCAACGCTAACCGCAACCCCGACCTCCACTGCTGCGCTAACTCCGACCTCGACCATGACGCCTGCAGCGACCGCCACCGCTACGTCGTCGCCAACATCAACCGTCACGGCCACGCCGTCCCCCAGCGCAACCCCGTCATCTACCGTGACCCTGTCACCTACGGCAACCTCGTCACCTACGGCAACCTCGTCACCTACGGCAACCTCGTCACCTACCGTGACCCCGTCATCCACCGTGACCCCGTCATCCACGCCCGGAGGCGACACGTACTTACCGGCTGTCCTGTTTGGCCTTTACCCTCTGCCAACCGCCACGCCGACGCGCATTATCATTACCCCGTCGCAGCTGATCAACGGCGACTTTGAGCAAGGGCCATCCGTCGGCTGGCAGCGCGTCTCCTCTGCCGGACGGCCGCTGGTGGTTGGTGTGGGCGACCTGCCGCCCGGCCTACTGCCCCACGACGGGGGCTGGGCGGCGTGGCTGGGTGGCATTAACGGGGAAACCGCCTACATTCAGCAGCGCGCCTCCGTGCCTCGCATGCGAACGACGTTGACCTACTACCATCTCGTGCGGCCTGCTCCCGGCTGCGGCGTCGACCGCGCTCAGGTCATCGTCAACTCGGCCACGATCATTCGTGGCTACTCTCTCTGCACGTCCACCGCCAACGGGCAATGGCAGCGCTTTCGGGTGGACCTGAGCCGGTTCGCCGGGCAGTCGGTGCTGATCCAGATTCGCGTGGAAACGGCAGCTTCCGCCAGCAGCCTCTTCGTCGACGATGTTACCTTCGAGGAGTGACCGCGCCGCACCGCCTGGGCTGGCTGAAATCTATCGAACGGTACATGACACAGCTCGCTGCTCCGGGTATGCTGCGGTTGACACCTGCCAGGGGTGGGAGCCGCCCGCCATGACTATCTGGCTCTCTAAGTCCGCCGCACCTTGGCCAGGCAGTTAACAAGTTTCGAGGTTTCAGTCACGGTTGCCCGTCGGGGAGGTTGACCATGAATCGCCCTTCAGATGAATCACAGCCAGACAGTCCGCGTCCCGACTGGTTAGTCAGCTTGTTGCTCCGGGATAACGCCCGCTGGCTGGAGCGGACGGTCGCCTGGTATGAGCGGCTGCGCCGGTTGGGGCGGGTGCAGCAGCGCTGGCTCGTTCGCCGGGCGACTGTGACGCTGGCCGGCGCGGCCTTGCTGCTGGCCCTCAGTCAGTCACCCGCCCGCAGCGACACGTCTGGCGTGGGCAACACAATTGATGTGGTCAACGGCGAAGTGGCCATCGTCGAGAACGGCAAATGCTCGCTCATGGAAGCGATCATCAATGCCCGCCACAAGAGCAACCCGCAGCGCTATTCAGACTGCGCACCGGGCAATGTGGACGGTGCGGACACGGTCAACTTGCCCGCCGGCGGACTCTTTCTGCTGACCGAGGCCCACAACAGCCAGTATGAGGAGACCGGCCTTCCGGTTATCACCAGCGAAGTGACCATTGAGGGCAATGGCGCAACGATTGCCCGGCAGGATAACACTGGCGACCCGATGTTTCGCCTGCTGGCGGTGGACGCGAGCGGCGACTTGGCCATCCGCGACCTGACGCTGCGGGATGGTGAGACGGATCATGTCGGTGGCGGGATATTTAGCAGAGGCACGCTGCGGGTTGAGCGCAGCACCATTACCGGCAATGAGGCGTACCTCGGTGGTGGCGGGATTGTCAGCCAGGGCGATCTGACCGTCACCGGCAGTGTCATCTCCCTGAACGGCGGGTACAACGGTGGTGGCGGGATCGTCAGCAGCGGCACAGCCATCATCAACAGCACGGCCATTGTCGCCAACAGCAGCCAGTACTATGGCGGCGCTTTGACCAACTATGGTAACATGACCGTCACCAACAGCACCATCAGCGGCAATGTGACGGGAGAAGACGTGGCGGGCATCGTCAACGCTGGTACGCTGACGCTCAACAATTCGACCGTCACCGGCAATGAGTGCTGGTATTCTGGCTTCGGCGGCATCTACAACTTTGTCTACGATCTCAAAGGGACGTTGATACTAAACCGGAGCATTGTGGCCGGCAATTACAGCAGCTACGGCTTCGACTACACCTTCTTCCACGAAGAAATCCGGGGCGGCACTGTCATCGCTAACAACTACAACATTCTTGGCTTCGCTGGCGATCCCGGCGGCTTTGTGCCCGGTCCGACCGACATCGTGCCCGCGGGCGGTCTGGATGAAATTCTTGGCAACCTGACTAACAACGGCGGTGACACGTTCACCCATGCGCTGCCAACCGGCAGCCCGGCCATTGACTTTGCCCCCAGCGGCGCGTGCTTCGCTGCCCCGGTCAACGGTCAGGACCAGCGCGGCTTCCCCCGAAATGGTGATGGCGACGGCATCACTTCGGACCGGGAGTGCGATGCCGGGGCGTACGAGCGACAGCCTGTACAGACACCAACGCCCACACCGACGACAACGCCAACGCCGACTGTCGGGATGACCGCGACCGGCACGCCGCTGCCCACGCTGACCGGCACACCCACGCCCAGCGCAACGCCAACCGCCACCGCTACCGCCACCCGGGATCCATCTCAGACAGCGACCCCGACGGTGACCGTGCTGCCAACGGTTGACCTGACACCCGTCCCGACCGCCACCATCACCGCCCGGCCGCTCGCGTTCCGGCTGCTGCTGCCCGCTGTTTTCAGGTAGACAGGTGGGGCATCTGGAGGACGTCTCCTGGCAGCTCAGCCACCGCTACGGCTTTCAGGCCGCACCGGATACAATCGTCTCCGTGAAGACGCTGCGCGCAGAGGGGTGCGGCGACCAGATAATGACATTTGACCACATACGGATCAAGGAACAACCAACCACCTATGTACGCACGCACCGGAAAACTGACCGCCCAGCCGGGCCAGCGCGACGCCTTCATCGCCATCCTGCTCGAAGCAGCGGCCGTCGTGGGCGAAAGCCCCGACTGCCATCTCTATCTTGTGACTGAAGACCTGAACAACGACGATGATATCTGGGTGCTGGAGCTGTGGACCGACAAAGCCGCCCACGGCGCGTCGCTCAAGGACGAGCGGGTGCGCGCGCTGATCGGGCAGGGAATGCCCCTGATGTCTGGTGCACCCGACGGGGTAGAACTGGGTGTGGCTGGCGGGTATGGGGGCGACAGCTAGGCAGTCGTCGACCACCCTTTCGGCCGCAGCAGATAGGTGGTCATCTCTCCCTTGCCTTTAATTGGCAGAGGACCGCGCGGCTCAAAGTCATAATGCTCGGCCAGCGCAGCGGCCACTTCGGGGGTTACCTGAATCTCGTCCGGCAGACCATACTGCTCCATGCGACTGGCCGTATTGACGACATCGCCCCACAGGTCATAGCTGAACTTGCGCCGTCCGATGACGCCGGCAACGACTTCACCAGTCTGCATGCCGATCCGCACGTGGAGCGGTTCGCCATTCCACGCCGTCTTGCCTTCCATTGCCCGCACCAGATCGCAGGCAAACATGCCGATCCGCTCGCAGTGGTCCTCGCAAGGCTCCGCCAGACCACAAACGACCATATAGGCGTCGCCAATCGTCTTGATCTTCTCCAGCCCGTGCTTGTCGGCCAGGTCGTCCATCTCTGAGAACAGATCGTTGAGCGTTTCCACAACCTCAACCGGGTCGGCGCCCGCGCTCAACCGCGTGAACTCGACGACATCGGCGAACAGGACGGTCACATTTTCGCGCCGCTCTGCGATGGTGGCTGGCCCTTTCTTCAACTGGTTGGCAATGGTGACAGGCAGGATGTTGAGAAGCAGCGCGTCGGCGTCGCGACGGGCGTTGTCGAGCTGCTGCACCAGGAACACCGTAACAGCAAAGATCATCGTCGACATGGCGAGTAGATTGACATAACCCATGATGGTGACGGCTGCCGGCGACATTACCGGGGCAATCGGCATCATCTGCGCCGTGAGAGGGATGGAGATAAGCGCGCAGACGACAAAGACGGCCGCATTGACGAGCGCGGGGACCAGACCGAGCAGCAGCATGGCGCTGACCGGGCCGAACAGCGACCACGGTGCTGCCATCAATCCGGACTCGAAGCCGCCGGTGGCTACGTGAATGAGCCATGGGTGGATGGTTACAACGAGAGACGTGACCATGACCAGCGGCGCGTAGAGACGCGGAACAGCCAACAACAGACTGATGACCACTAGCATATAGACGACCAGTACCCAGTACAGCCACGCCGCCAGATCCGCGCCAGTCGCGAAGTAGACGAGCATGGTGAAGATGGACAGCGACAACCCGGCCACGCCGGCCAGGAGCGCCGCCAATCGTTGACGACGCTGTACGTCACTGTCACCCGGCTGCGCCAGCCGCGTGTTGATTTCGGTGATGATGCGCTGCATGGATTCTTCCCTTCCGAGTGGTGGACGCTTCCCATTCTACCGGCTGCCCCGCACTTTGTCCCGTAGGGCTATCGCGACCGAAGGGTTTCCCGGTTGTCTGGTTCAGGTCGAAGCAGGCCGTTGAAACAACCTGCTACGGGAGGAAACCCACTGATGACGGGTTGCAAAAGGCGTGGTCGGTGCGCCTTTTTTCTCGATGTTGGTGGGTTTTGACCCACTTCCCCGGTAGCTATCGGGTCTCAACCCGCAGCGGCTTGACCACTAAAAAGCCCTGCCTGCGCCCGCCTGCAACCACCCTGAGCAGGGAACAGCGCGGATACGGCCAACCAGTCGCCGGCCACCTCGCCCTGCCGGCGTGACCGCATCCCACCACCCACCATGTACTGACGATTCCGGCGGAAACGGCTGTCCTCCTTGCATGTGGCCGCAAGCTACACGACAATAGATAGCAATCTACCCATAGGAGAACTCGCCCATGACCCCAAAAGACACCGGAACTATCCGTATTGCGGATAGCGAACTGGCCTACGATTCGTACGGCAGTGGCCCGCCGCTGGTCCTCGTCCATCCCGAATGGATGAACCGGGCAGTCTGGGAGCCGCAGCTGGAAACGCTGGCGGCCGCCCACCAGGTTATCGCCTACGACATGCGCGGCCACGGCGCGTCGACTGCCGGCAGCCTGCCATACGCCCACATGGACGACCTCGCCACGCTGCTCGACCGGCTGGAGCTGGAGCAGGTGGTGTTGGTCGGGCAGGGGCTGGGCGGCAGCGTGGCCCGGGCGCTGGCCATCGAGCAGCCGGATCGCGTGCGTGGTTTGGCCCTGCTGGGCGCGACCAGCGGCGGCGTGGTCGGCATCCCGTTCAACCAGGAAGAGATCGCTGTCATTGGGCAGCCTCGCGAACTGGCGCTGACCGGTGACTGGACGGCTGCTGCTGATGCGTATGAAGCCGTCTGGTTCAATGGTGTTGAGCACACCATGGATGATGAGCCGCGTGCTGCCCTGCGGGCCATGCTGGACGTCTACCCGTTCACAGAGTTCCAGCCTGGCGCGGCAGAGATCATGAATCCCAGCCACACCGTGCGCGACCTGCACCAGCTCCACATGCCGCTGCTTCTCCTCTGGGGCCTTAACGACCAGCCGGTCATCGAGCGCACCGCCCTGGCCACGGCCGACGCAGCCGCCCACGCGCACACGGCCAGCATCGAAGACGGGGCCCGCTTCGTGACATGGGAGCAGCCCGACGCCGTCAACACCGAGCTGGCGGCGTTCCTGGCCAGCCAATCATGACCATCGCTCTGGTCGGTATCGACGCCGACGACACGCTCTGGCACAACGAGCATCTCTACGCCGACGCCCGCGCCCGATTTCGGGAGATATTGACCGCGTCGTCGTCGGCCAACGGCCACGGCCTGCCCGACGACCTCGACGATATCATTCAACTGATTGAAGTGGGCAACCTGCCGTACTACGGCTACGGTATCACCAGTTTCGTCATGTCGCTGATGGAAACGGCCGTCCGTGTGACGGATGGGCGGGTGAGTGGTCACGAGTTGCAGGATGTGCTGGCCATTGCCAAGCAGATGATGGACGCCGAGGTAACGCTGCTCGATGGAGTGGAGGAGGCGCTCGTCGAGTTGTCGGCCGCCCATTCGCTGGCGCTCATCACCAAGGGCGACCTGCTCCAGCAGCAGGGCAAGATCGCCCGCTCCGGCATCGCCCACTATTTTGATCACGTTGAAGTGGTCAGCAACAAGACACCCGACACCTACGCCGCCTTGCTGGCCCGTTGGCATGTAGCGCCGGACCAGTTCGTCATGGCCGGCAACTCCTTGCGTTCCGATGTCCTGCCGGTGCTGGAGCTGGGCGGCTACGGCATCTACGTTCCGCATGACCTCACCTGGAGCCACGAACATTCCGAACCGCCGGGCGCCGACCACCAACGGTTTTACGAGCTGGAACGCCTGGCCGACTTGCCGGCACTGCTTGGCCGCATGCAGGCGAACATGGCGTAGCTTTGGCGCAAGGTGCGTTCGCAGCATGGCCATGACACCGTTGGCCCGCGAATACGCTCTGTTTTGGTGTACAATTCGACCCATGAAGCAGGCAATCGCAGGGCTTGCTCTTGCGCCTGCCGTTTGGCTGGCGGTGTCGCAGATTTAGCAGCCTTCCAATGAGAAGGAAAAGGTTCAAAGGGGAAACAGTATGACCAACGAAAATGACAATCTTGTGGTAGCCTACTACACCAATCGCGCCGAGGCTGAAGAAGTCGTCGGGGAGTTGAAAGCGTGGGACAAGGCGAATGATTCGATCAAGCTGGGAGCGATTGCGGTCCTGACGCTGAACAAAGACTCCGGCTACTTGCAGGCCGAGGAGATGGGCCAGACCGACGCCAAGAAAGGCGCACTCTGGGGAGCCGGCATTGGCGTTGTGGCCGGCATTCTGACCGCCGGCATCGGGTTGATTCCAGGACTTATCCTGGGCGGCGCCGCCGGTGGCGGGTTGGGTGCGTTCAACCACAAGAGCATCGGCCTGTCCGATGAAGATCGCGCGGAGATGGCCGAGAATCTGCGTCATGGCGGCGCGGCAATCGCCGTCATGGCCGACGCGTTCGAGGTCGAGGCGACCAAAGCTGAGCTGATCCGGCGAGGCGGCGAGACGACCGACTACGCCATTCCCGCCGAGACGACCGCGGTCATTGCCGAGACAACATCGGCCCAGACGGCCGCCGCCGCGGCCATCAACGCCAGCATCGCCGACTCCTCTGACGACGTCCAGCACATGGCCGCCAAGATGGGTGTCACCGACAGCGCTGCGCACGCATCGGAGATCGCCGCCATTGCCGCCGCCACCGGCATGAGCGTGGATGCCGCTACCCGGGCCTACGACAATGGGTACGAGACGCCCAGCGCTGTGCTGGCGCTTGGCTCCTCCAGATCAGGCCGCGAAGAGCTGGCCAACCTGACCGGAGCGGACGCAGCCACGATTCTGGCCAGCGCCAGTCGCATGGACCTGATGCGCATCTCGGGTGTGGGACCGCGATATGCGGAACTGCTGGTCGCCACCGGCGTCACCTCTGTGGCCGACCTGGCCACCCGGAATCCGGGTGCGCTGCACGCAGAGATGGCTGTGGCCAACACCGGCGATCTCTACGTAGAGAATCTCCCTTCGGAGAGCCAGGTGGAAGGCTGGGTGGCCCAGGCCAACGAGCTCCCCGCCGTCATCGAATACTAATCACTCAACAAACTGCATGTGCCGGACCTGTAGGGCCAACTGCTGCATCGTCATCCCCCCGCGATTTGGCAGAGCGCGCACCACTCTATTCGGCGATACATGACTGTCAAATGCTGCCTTCCAATCTGAATCTTATCTGACGACCAGATAGTTCCGCGGTTGGACGCACCGCCTCCCGACCCCGTGACAGGCACTCAAGTCACGGGGCCGGGGTCGTGGGAGCGCAGATTTACTGCGCCTGAAGCCCGCGCATGGTGCAGTTTTGGGGCATATAGTCGAAGATCACCACCAGAATCGCTCTCTTGTGAATGGGGGCAGTTGTATTTGCTATCCTGCCTTGTTAGAATTATTGGTGGCCCCTCAAGGTCGATATTGACAATCCGAATATGCAAGGAGTACATAGAATGACGAACAAGAATGACAATCTCGTGGTTGCCTATTTCAACAACCGCGCCGCAGCCGAAGCTGCCGTAGACGATCTGAAAGACTGGGACAAGGCGAATGACTCGATTAAGCTCGGCGCCATCGCCGTCCTGACCCTGAACGAGAAAACCGGCCATCTGGAAGCACACGAAGTTGGCCAGCGCGACGCCAAGAAGGGCGCGCTCTGGGGTGCAGGCATCGGTGTTGTGGCCGGTATCCTGACCGCCGGCATTGGCCTGATCCCCGGCATCATCCTCGGCGGCGCCGCCGGTGGTGGTCTGGGTGCGCTGAATCACAAAAGCGTCGGCATGTCCGACGACGATCGTGAGCAAATGGCCAACAACCTGAAGAACGGCGGCGCGGCTCTGGCCGTCATGGCCGACGGGTTTGAGGTTGAGGCGACTGAGGCCGAGCTTGGCCGTCTGGGTGGCCGTACATCCCACTACAGTGTGCCTGAAGCGACTGTTGTCATCGTCGACGAAGCCGTAGAGATGCAGACCAGTGCTGTAGCCGCCATTGGCGACGCCGTCGACAGCGCTACCGACGAAGTTGCGGACGCGACCCGTGCCGTTGGCGCCTACGCCTCCGACCTGGGTGCGGCCGCCACCGCTTCTGTTGGCGCGCTGGCCGCTGCCGCTTCGCTCAGCCCGGAGAACGCCACGAAGTTGAACAGCTACGGCGTCGACTCGCCGAAGGCGTACCTTTCCATGGCCGCCACTCCGGCCGGCCGCGCCGAACTGGCCGCTGAGACGGGTGTCAGCGAGGAAGAGATCCTCCTCGGTGTCAAGCGTCTGGACCTGATGCGCGTCAAGGGTGTTGGGGCGAAGTACTCCGCACTTCTGGTCGCCACCGGCGTCGACTCCGTTGTCGAACTGGCCCGCCGCAACGCCAGCAATCTGGCCGCCGCAATGGCCACGACCAATAGCACGGCGAACATGGTTGACGAACTGCCTTCAGAAGAGCAGGTCAACGATTGGGTAGTCCAGGCCAAGGACATGCCCCGCGTCGTTGAGTTCTAAAGACCAACAACGTCACTCGGCCAGCTGATTACCAGGTGGTTGAATGTAGAAAATAGAGAAGCCCGCTGTCCCAAGATCAGGCAGCGGGCTTCTTTATTGTTTGATTGTTTGATTCGACGCCGAATCGGGTTAGGGCGTCGCGTCGGGGGCTAGCTGCCTGTGAGAGGCCAGAAGACTGGCAGCACGATAAGCGTGACAACCAGCACCACCAGGGTGAGCGGGATGCCCACCTTGACAAAGTCGCTGAAGCGATAGCCGCCGGGCCCCATCACCAGGCTGTTGGCGGGGTGACCAATGGGACTCATGAAGCTGGCCGACGCCGCTACGGCCAGAGCCATCATCAGCGCATAGGGAGACAGCCCGGTGTCGGCGGCCGTGTTCAGCGCGATGGGCGCCATCAGCACCATGACGGCCGCGTTGGGCATGATCTGCGAGGCGACGGCCGCCAGGAGAAAGAGACCGGTTAGCAGCGCCAGCGGACCATAGCCGCCCACCGCGCCCACCACACCCTCGGCCAGAAACTGGGCCGTGCCGCTGCTCTCCAGCGCAATGCCCAGCGGCAGCATCCCGGCAATCAGAAAGACTGCCTGCCAATTGATCTCCCGGTACGCTTCCTCCATGGTCAGGCAGCGGGTGATAACCATCAGCACCGCTCCGGTCACGGCGGCAATGGCGATGGGCAGCCAGCCCGCTACTACCGTCAAAATGACCCCGGCCATGATCGCCACCGCCAGCAGCGCCTTGTCGCGCCGGGGCGGTTCCGCCAGATCTTTGGCCAGCACGATGAAGTCAGGCTCGGTGCTGAGCACACGAATCTTGTTGCGCGGCCCGTAGACGAGGAAGGCGTCGCCGAAGCGCAGCGACATCCGGCCCAGGTGGGTGGTGTACGCCTTGCCGTCGCGCCAGATTGCCAGCACGCTCAGGCCGTACTTTTCGCGAAAGCCAATCTCTCGCAGCGTTCGCCCTGCCAGTGTCGTGTAAGGAGAGAGCACCGCTTCCTCAAGGCCGATGACCTCAGACTCCAGCAGCGAATGGTTGTAATCGCTGCCCCGATGAACGACGAGCGCCTGCAGGCCGCGCAAGATACCCAGGACGCTCGGCGTACCCTCGATGAGCAGCTGGTCACCGGCATGGAGTTCCGTCTCCGGTGGCGGTACGACCATCGTCGACCCATCGCGCACCAGCCCCAGCACAAGCAAACCAAACTGGTCACCCAAATGGCTCCCCTGTAACGTTTGGCCCGCCAGCGAAGACGCCTCCGGGATGCGCATCATCAGCAGGCGCTCCGGCAGCAGAAAGCCGGCCGACGGCTCGCGCTGGGGCGAGAGCAGCGACAACTGCTCGCCCAGCTCCGGCAGGGCGACGGCCGCTTCCAGAGCCGCCTTGTCCCCTTGCAGCAGCAGCAAATCGCCCTCGCTCAACGGAATCTCGCGCAGGTTGCGCCGGTAGATGAAACCCATGCGCCGGATGGCCAGGACATTGAAGCCGTAGGCGTGGCGCAGATCCAGCTCAGTCACCGTCTTGCCGACCAGCGCAGAGCCTGCCCCGACGGTCAGCTCCGCCAGGCCGGTTTCCGGGGAGACAATGTGGCTCATCAGGCCGTCATCGTTCTCAATGACCAGCATCGGCCCCTTGCGTAGCTCTTCGAGCCGGTCTAGCCTGCCCAGCGCCAGCAGCCGGTCGCCATCCAGCAGGGTCGTTGTGGGCTGGACGTTGTGGCGCTGCCGCCCGGCTCGCTCCAGACCGACGATTGTCAGCCCCAGCACGCGCCCGATGCGGCTGTCTTCAATCGTCTTGCCCGAGAGCGGGCTGTTGAGCGGCACCTCAATCATGGCCAGGTGATCGTCCAGTTCGAACAGGTCCAGCTCGCCCGCGCCATTGGCGGCCGCTTCCGACAACGACTGTACCGGGTGGCGCGAGGGCAGCAGCCGGCGGCCGACAACCACCATGAATGCCGTGCCGGCCAGTAGGGCCGACAGCCCAACGGGCGTGAAGTCGAACATCTTGAACGGCTCCAACCCTGCGTCGCGCAAGGCATCGCTGGCCAGGATGTTGGGTGGGGTGCCGATGAGCGTGGTCATGCCGCCCAGAAGGCAGCCAATGGCCAACGGCATGAGCAAACGCGACGGTCGCAGCTGAGTCTCCCGGGCAATGTTGAGCACCACAGGCAGCATGAGCGCCGCCACGCCCACATTGTTCATGAAGCCGGAGAGCACGCCGCTGGTTAACATAATAATAACCATCAGGCGCACCTCGCCCGTGCCGGACACGCGCAAGATTTGCCGCCCCACGATGCTGGCCACGCCGGTGACGGCCAGCCCGCCGCTCAGAATGAAGACCGCCCAGACGGTGATGACCGCCGGGCTGGAGAAGCCGGATAGTGCTTCGGCTGGTGTGACCAAACCGGTGATCGCCAGGGTGACCATGACGAGCAGGGCGGTCACGTCCATCCGTAGGCGCTCGGAGACAAACAGAATGATAGCGGCCAGCAGGATGAGGAGGGTCAGCAGGATGTCAGGTGTCATAGCCGGAACAGCGAGGCAGGTTGCCCGCGTCAAGACGGGCATGGTCACTCGCCAGAACGGTAGCAGCGAACGGCCGCTTCGTCAACCATCACCCGCTGTCCATCACTCGCCTGGCTGGCCGACCCCACGCCGCCAACCACCCTGCCGCCGGGCCAACTCGGCTCCACCAACGCCCGGTTCTACCCCGTCCCCGCGCCACCCAAACCTCGACCAAAGTTAACCACCCAAATCCGCACTTTATAGTTGCATCCTGGCCCTGATCCTATTATCATGTTAAGTGAGTAAGGGAAGGAGCAGGGGTATAGGAGCCTTGGGAAAGGAGGTCGATTTCTCGGCACCTTCAGGCCCGCAGCCGGAATTGGGACCGGCAGCACTGGCCAGAGGCGCTTCTTCCGTCAACCATATAGTTGAACGTAATCTGCCACCATGGAGGTCTGACTTCTGTGCGCATCTGCCGGCCACGAGAGTTGTGCAGTACTGCTTGTCTCCAACCGTCCGGGACGCCGCCACGGCGCCAACGGTTGAATGCGAAAGATGCCTCTCTGTTATTCGGCTGTTTTGACCCTTGTTAGCGCCCGTATCGGGCAAGGAGACTTTACGTGAAATCCAAACGCTCTGTTTTACTCGTAGCGCTCGTTATGCTCTTGAGCATGACGGCCCTCGTCGCGGCCGTTTCGGCCGACACCAGCCGCACACCGCGGGTGGTCTACTGGCTTACCGTCTTGCACAACAACGACGGCGAGTCCCAGGTTGTCAACGCCGGCGGCGACCGCACCGACTTCGGTGGTGCTGCCGGTTTCAAGACGGTCGTCGACAATCTGCGCGACGAAGCACGCTCTCGTTCCGGCACGGAGCCAGGCGGCCGTCGTGGCGTCGTCATGATTTCGTCTGGCGACAACTTCCTGGCCGGTCCTGAGTTCACCGTTGGCGCCGAAAATGGTATCCCGTTCTACGACACCATTGCCATGGAGTTGATTGGCTACGATGCCGTCGCTCTTGGTAACCATGACTTCGACTTCGGCCCGGGCGTCCTGGCCGACTTCATCGAAGGCTATGACAACCCGCCGCCCTACGTGTCGGCCAACCTGGACTTCTCCGCCGAGCCGCGCCTGCAGGCGTTCGTCGATGAAGGCGTCATCTCTAGCTCGCAAATGATCAATGATCGTGGCAAGCGGATTGGCGTCATCGGCCTGGAGACCCCGAACCTGCCGTTCATCTCCTCGCCCGGTAATGTGGTTGTCTCTGACGATCTGGTCTTCTATGTCCAGAACGCAGTCAATCGCTTCAAGGATCGCAATGTTGACATCGTCATCATCGCCAGCCATCTGCAGAATATCGACAATGAGATCGAGCTGGTGAGCCAGATCAAAGATGTCGACATCGTCATCGGTGGCGGTGGCGACGAACTGTTGGCGAACCCGGGCGACCTGCTGCTGCCCGGTGACGAAGGCAGCATCGCAGGTCCCTATCCGCTGCTCGCCACCGACTCGACCGGCAGAACCGTGCCAGTCGTGACGACGACGGGCGAGTACCGTTACGTTGGCAAGCTGGTTGTAGGCTTCGACCGTCGCGGCAACATTGTTGTTATCGACGATGGGCGCAGTGGCCCGGTCCGTGTGGCCACTGGCGACTGCAACGGCACGCTCCCGTGTGACGATGCCGTTGAGCCGGATCCGACGATGCAAGCCATGGTTGTCGACCCGGTTGTGGCCGGCCTTCAGATCTTCGAAGAGACCGTCATCGGTCAATCTGAAGTCGATCTTGATGGCACCCGTGCCAGCGTCCGCTCGGTGGAGAGCAATCAGGGTAACCTGATCGCCGACTCGCTGTTGTGGCAGGCGACTGAGAACGCCCCTGCGTTCGGCGCCAACGTGCCCGACGTCGCGCTGCAGAACGGTGGCGGCATCCGCAATGACTCCGTCATTCCGGCCGGCGACATCACTGCACTCGATACGTTCGACATGCTGCCCTTCCTGAACTTCGTTTCTGTGGTCGAAGACGTACCGCGGGAACAGTTCAAGGAGATCATGGAGAATGCCGTCGCTTGCACGCAGTCCAACGACTTTGCGGTCAACGCGAACTGTGGCTCCGGGCGCTTCGCCCAGATCGCCGGCTTCTCGTTTGAGTGGGATGCGGCGGGCACCGGCCTGATCCTGGACGACGACACCGTCGCCACGACCCCGGGCACCCGTGTTGTCTCCATCGTGCTGGATGACGGTACCGTCATCGTTGAGAATGGCAATGTTGTGCCGGGCGACCCGATCAACGTAGCCACCATCGACTTCTCCGCCCGTGGCGGCGACCAGTACCCGTATCGTGGCCTGCCGTTCAAGAATATTGGCGCGACCTATCAGCAGGCGCTCCAGAACTACATTGTTGACGGTCTCAGTGGCACCATCACGGCTGCTGAGTATCCGGAAGGTGGCGAAGGCCGCATCACGCTGGTTCCGTAAGCGACCTTACGTGGGCAGGTGACTCTTGCGGGTCCCTGTCCACTCCCTTTCCTTACTACAAAGACCGGCTGCCTCAAACGAGGCAGCCGGTCTTTTGTTCATTGGACAGGGTGTCGGCATGACCGCGGTGCAGCTGGCTGTCGCCGGACCCAGTAGCCAAAGGAGCAGGCTGCACTGTCATCGCTCACGGAACTGCTCTCTTTTTTCGTTTATCGAACTGTAGGTGGACTGACTGCTTCCATTGTATGCCAAACGGACACCGGAACCAGCGGTCCATCCAGCGCTTTTCAGATGGCTGGTTCAGGTCGAGCACAGGCCGTTGAAACAACCTGCTTCCGGAGAAAACCCACTGAAGATGGGTTGCAGAAAGGGTGGCCGGTGTGCTCTCCTTCTCGTTCTTAGTGGGTCTTGACCCACTTCCCCGGCAGCTGTCGGGTTTAAACCCGCAGCGGCTTGAGAACTGAAAAGCCCAGGCGGCCCATCTGGTTCAATAGAGCCGGTCGATGAAAAGGAGGTGCATGAAAGATGGACGGTAATCATGAATGGCAGCGCCAGAGAACCAGGCAGCAGATCAACAATCGCCGTCGTACTGCAGAAGCAGAACGGCAGGTGCGGGCAGCAGCTGGGGTGCAGGATCGCCCAGCCGGTTGGACCAGGTTGATGGCCTTCCTGCGGAGTCGCACAGCTGCCCCGGGCGGGGCAGGCGACGCAGCGTTCCACAAGCGGGGCGTCAAGCCGACTTAGGAGCGGGTCTGACGGCCGCTCCTCCTTTTCACCGATAGCCAGTCTGGCCCCTTGCAATGCCGGACTGGCTATCTGCTTTCCGCCGGCTGCTCGGCCAGGCAGGAGTCGTTCTAAACGGTGATTGGCTAGTTGAAGCCTGTCTTGTCTATGGCAGCGACATCGACAATGGTGTCCATGCCTTTATCGAAGTTGCGGATGTTCATCGCGTCTTCGCCCGCTTCCGCTACGTCCTTGCGTTCTTCGGCCGTGTACGGATCGCGGAACTCAGCCAGCGTGCCGCCGGCATTCTTCAGATGGGTGCGCACCATCGTGACTTCGTAGTCGTCGCTGCGCACGACGACGCACACTTTTTCGCCGTCGAGATGCTGCACGATGAGCGCCATATCGTCGTCATCCAGCTTGAGGGAGCGGTTGAAAAAGCCGCCTTCCTTCACCTTGACTTTGGCCTTGCCGTTTTCCAGCTTGACCGTGCCAATGGCTCCCAGATCGACATCTTTCACCTTAACGTCCCACGAATGCAGGCTGGCAATGGCTGCATCTGCCGCTGCCTCGTTGGGGAAAACAGCGCCGACCGCGTTCTCGTTTGTATTCATCCTTGTTAGAACCTCCGTTAATTGGGCATTCCGCCGCGTCCTGGCGCGGTGGTAGCGTCTCCAGACCGATCGCCTGACTCAGAGTCTAGTGCTGCCGGGCCAGATCGTCAAGACGGTCGAGCCACTTGCCCCGCTGCCCCGGCCATTGCCTTGAATGCCGGCGCCTGATTTGGCTGCCGGGCCGCATGCAAAGTCGCGCTGGCACGATCAATCCCCGGCGTATGCTCCGTATGGCTCATGTGCCTTTCATGTAGGGATGGCGATGGGAACGATTCATTGCCCCCGGACGTTTTGATGAGTAGACTGCTAGGTTGAACCGAGTAAAAGGAGAAGAAGTTGAAAAAGAAACAGTTACTTAATCTGATGTTTGTGTTTGTTCTGTTTGCGGCCGTTCTGGCGGCCTGTGCCCAGGACGTGCCTGAGGTAGAGGAGCTGCCGACGGCCGCCGCGGCCGTTCAGGAAGCGGTGGAAGAAGCCGTTGTTGAACCGACGGTTGAAGAGTCCGCCGAGCCAGTTGTCGAAGAGGCCCCGGAAATCATGCAGCCCATTGCGCTGCTGAACACCATCACCGACCAGCCCTGGCTGCTAGTCGGCTTTGGTGACGCGGCCAACCCCACTGTCGTCGAGCAAGGCACCGTGATTACGGCCGTCTTCAGCAGCGACGGTGAACTCAGTGGCTCAAGTGGTTGTAACAGCTACTTCGGCAGCTTCACCGCCAACGACCAGGGCAGCATGACCATCGACGGCCCGCTGGGCAGCACGATGATGGCTTGCCCGAGCGGCATGGAGCAGGAAGCTGCTTACCTGGCGGCTCTGCAAACTGTGACCGGCTACGCCGTCAATGACGAAGGTCGCCTCGAATTGACTTACGACACCGGCGAACCGTTCGAGCAGACGCTGGTTTACACCGTTGCTGAGACGCCGCTCGTCGGCACGACCTGGAGCCTGGTTTCCATGGGCGACCCGGAAGCGCCAGTCGCCGTTGTGCCCGGGACGGCCGTCACCGCCAACTTTGCCGCGGACGATGCGGACGGAATGGTCGGCACCGTAGCCGGCAGCGCGACCTGTAACGGCTATAACACCAGCTTCACCACCGACAGCGAGGGCAACATTGCCTTCGGCCCGATCATGACCACGATGATGATCTGCCCGCTGGCGCCAGAGCAGGAACCGATGTTCCTGGGAGCGATGGACACGGCCCAGACGTATGAGATCGTTGGCTCGCAGTTGAACATCACCTACGACGGTGGCGTGCTGGTCTTCAGCTCGCTGTCATTGCCGCTGGAAAATGTCCTCTGGACCGCGCTGTCCGTTGGTGGCGTGCCGGTGCCGATGGATGCGACGGTAACTGCCCTGTTCTCCCCGAATGTGGAAGAAGAAGGCACGGGTACGATCAGCGGCACGTCCGGCTGCAACAACTATAACGCGGGTTACACAGTCAGTGGTGACACCATCACGGTGGCGCAGGGCATCTCGACGCTGCGCGCCTGTGCGGATCCGGCAGTGGACGAGCTTGAGCGACTGTTCAACACCTCACTGGCTTCGGCCGAGAGCTTCGACATCCTGGGTGAGCAGATGATTCTGCGCAGCCCGGATGGCGATATCTGGTTCGTGGCCGATCGCGAACCGCTGGAAGGCACGCTGTGGACGTTGATCTCGCTGGGCGATATCGATGAGCAGCGCACCCCTGTTGAGGGCAGCAACTTCACCGCCGTCTTCGACCGCATTGCCGGCGTGCCCTCGGGCATCGTCAGTGGCGAGACCGGCTGCAACGCCTACAATGCCACCTACACGGCTAATCTGACCGAGATCAAGGTCAACCTGCCCGCGACGACCCGCGTGGCCTGCCCTGACGGTCTCGCCGAGGAGGAGCAAGCGTTCTTCCTGGGTCTGAACGCCGCCACCACCTACCGCATTCTGGGCAACGTGCTCCAGATGCCGTACGGTGAACCCGGCTCGCAGCTGATGCTGACGTTCGAAGGGTCTCCGATTTCTGTGGAAGCTGACGCGCTCGACCTGACGCCGCTGGCCGGCACCTTCTGGTACCTGTCGGCGTTTGGCGACCAGACGATCCTGCCGGGCACGGAAGTGACCGCGCAGTTCGATATCAACGAAGACGGCATCACCGGAACCATCAGTGGTACCGGCAGCTGTAACGGCTACAACGCCGCTATCGGGCCCAACTTTGTGATTGGGCCGATCGCCAGCACGCTGCGGGCGTGTGAGCCTGCTGTGTCGCAGCAGGAAACGACGTACTTCAGCTGGCTCGAGACGGCCCAGGGTTTCTCCCGCGTGGGCGACCAGCTGCTGATCCCGACCGCCAACGGCGTCCTGACTTTTAACAGCACGCCGATCCTCGACCAGGCCAATCTGCTCCGCAACGTGACCTGGTACCTGGTCTCCTATGAGACATTGACTCCAGTGGCGGGCGCGAACCCGACGGCGTTCTTTGACGCCAACGGAACGGCCGTCAGCGGCACGACCGGTTGTAACCAGTACACCGGCGCCTACAACGCAGGGCAGGGCAACACCCTGGCCATCAGCGATATCGCCAGCACGCTGGCAGCTTGTGAGACGGACCAGTTGACGCAGCAGCAGGACGCGTTCCAGCGGCTGATGATCTCGGCCGTCAGCTACGCGGTCAACGGCAGCGCGCTGCAGATCCGCACGGTGGACGGGGGGACGATGAACTTCACGTCCAGCCCGCCGGCGGCCCCGGTTCCCCCGACGGCCGTCATTACCGGCCCAACCTCAGGTGAGGTAGGCCAGTCGCTGCGCTTCGACGCGACCAGCTCGCAGCCTGGTTCCTCGCCCATCGTCCGCTACCAGTGGGCGCTGAGCGACGGCAACACCCTGTCCGGCCCGACGATCGACTATGTCTTCACCGTGCCAGGCACCTACGTCATTACCCTGACGGCTGTGGACCAGGCCGGACGCACCGGCTCGGTGCAGCAGACGGTCACCATCGCTGCCGCAGTTGTGCCTGACACGCCGCCGACGGCCGCCATCGAAGGCCCCGGACTGGCTGCTGTGGGCGAGCAGGTGACGTTCAGCGCTGCCGGCTCTGTCGCGGGCACCAATCCGATCGCCACCTACTCGTGGCAGTCTGGTGATGGCAACGATACGGGTCCGGTGGCGGACAGTGCGTTCACGACGATCTACAGCGTGCCGGGTGTCTACTTCCCGACCGTGACGGTCTCGGACGCCAATGGGCTGAGCTCGACGGCGACGCTGGAAGTGCGCGTCAACGCGTCGCTGGGCGGCACGACCTGGTCACTGACCACAGCAGCGCCGGACACGCCGATCACGATTCAGTTTGCCAATGGCTCTCTGTCCGGTTCGGCGGGTTGCAACACCTACAACGCGACTTACACGTCGACGATGATGGCCGGCCCGTCGAACAACATCTCGGTTGGCCCGATCACCTCGACCAATGCCTTGTGTCCTGAGGAGATTATGGCCCAAGAGACGGCGTATCTGGCCAGCCTGCAAACGGCTAACCAGTACACCATCGATGGTTCAACGCTGACGCTGACAACCGCCGACGGCACGCTGGTCTATACGGCGATCACCGCCGTGACGCTGCCGGCCCCGGCGCCGTAATAAGTAGAAGCCTGTCCAGCGCCCTGCGCTGGCTGATACCTGGCAAGTCTAAAGAAAAGGGGCTCCCCGTGATAGGCGGGGAGCCCCTTTTTGTTGCTACCTGTCTTGCCGTCTGGTGAACTGCTGTCAGGAGACGGATGTTGGACTACGGCCGTCCGCTGCTGGGCGGCGAGAGCGGATTGAACGCATCGTCCTTGTGCTGCCCATAGGCTGCATCGCTGCGGTTTGCCTTGCCGGCGTGCTCCGTCGCTTCCCGGTCTTCCGGGGTGATCGGATCGACAAACTCGGCCAGCGTGCCGCCCTGCTTCTCCAGATGGGTACGCACGAGGGTGTACTCATGGTCGTCGGTGCGTACAACGACGGCCACCTTGCCGCCGTCGATCACCGTGCCGATGGTCGCCAGATCGTCGTCAGAGAGGTGAAGGGAGCGGTTGAACAGCCCGCCCAAGTGAACCTTCGGCTTCGGATGGCCGTCATCTATCGCCACGGTGCCGATCGCTCCCAGCTTCACTTCTTTCACGCGCTTGTCCCAGGTGTGCAGCTCATCGATCGCCTCCTGGGCCGCTGCCATGTCGTCGAAAACGGCGCATACGGATGTTTCGTTACTCATGATAGCTTCTCCTGATTGAAGAGTCAGCGCGTATCCTTACCAGATCGCTTCTACCTACTCCGCTTCACTCATGCTCTCTGCGAGCGTAGGCGACAGCCGCATCCAGATCGAGCAGCCGACCCTCGCGCCACGCCGCTTCCATCGTTTCCTTCTCCATCGCTTGCCGCAGGAGGACGATATGATGATCATATTCCTGCTGCTCCTGTGGTTGCATGCCACCGTCCAACAATTCGCGCAGCGCTTCGGCCGCACCGAAGAGGCGGGCCGCGCGGTCGTTGTTGCCCTGGACGACGGCCAGAAAGGCGAAGCACTCCAGTTGGTTTGCGACGGCCGCCCGGTGGCCGAGTTCCTGCCAGCGCAGGATGGTGCGCCGGTAAACGGTCTCAGCCTCTTCCAGCTCCCCGCTCTGGCGTAGAATGTGACCCTTTTCGCTTTCCAGCGAATCGGCGAAGTTGTCGTGGCGGCCGTCCTTGAGCGCGGCAATACCCTCCTCAAGCGCATCGCGTGCGGCGGTCATGTTTCCAATGAAGCGGTAGACGACTGATTCGATCAGGGCATGCTGCATAATCAGAACCGGCCACTTTAACTGCGTTCGCAGCTCACGCGCTTCCTGCAGATGATCGGCTGCCACTGTCAGATCGCCCATGCCAAGTTTCAGCGCGGCCATCACGACAAGACCTGCCTGCTGCATGGGGAGGTTGTTGTGTCTGCGAGACGCAGCGAGGCTTTCTTGCGCGGCTTCGTAGCCACCCTGTGGGTCGATCTCAGCGCTAAGCAATGCCTTCACCCAGATCGCTCGACCAAGCTCCATTGAGTCTGGCTCGTGTTGACGCCGGATCTCAATTGCCTCGCTAATCGCCGCGAATGGAGCTTCTCCGCCGCCCAGCCCGGCTGCCATGGTCGCATAGCTGCCAAGCCCGATGGCCCGCGCCATCCTCTGCCTGCGCCTTTCGTCGCTCGTGTCCACCGGTATCCCCTCCAGCTTGTCGAGGAGTCGCAGGATCGTCTGAATTCCTTCTTGTGAGCGACCAATCGCCGACCAGAGTGAGACCAGCTGGCGGAACAAGTTGATCGCCGCCACCGGATCCTCAGTTTCACCCCACTCCAGAGCAGCTCGCAGATTGTCCAGCTCCGCTGCAATGCGGCCCAGATAGTCGAGATCAGCCAGAACCAACGAGCCATCTTCGTCTTCTTCATCAGCCACCTGCATGACAAAAGCAAACTGCCTGGCGCGCGCCTCCGGCCCTTCGCCGGACTCAACCAGTTTCTCGCGAGCGTATTGGCGAATCGTTTCGAGATAGCCATAGCGAATCTCGTCACCTGAATCGTCCACCTGCACCAGCGACTTGTTGACCAGATTGGCCAGTAGATCCAGTGCGTCAAGACCTGACAGGTTTTCTGAACCTGTCAGGTCTATCGACCGGGCCACCACAAACTCGGCTGCTTCCAAGGTCCAGCCGCCCGCAAAGACGCTCATCTGGCGCATGAACCAGCGTTCGTCCTCGCTGAGCAGGTCGTAGCTCCAGTCGATCAGGGCGCGCAGCGTCTGCTGCCGGGGCAGCGCGGTGCGGCTTCCCCCAGTCAGCAGCCGGAAGCGGTCGTCAAGCCGGTCGGCAATCTTCTGTGGACTGAGCAATCTGACTCGGGCGGCCGCCAGCTCGATCGCCAGCGGGATGCCGTCCAGCCGCCTCACAATCTGGCCGACGGCGGCAGCATTTACCTTCGTCAAAGCGAATGAAGACTGAACTGCTTGCGCCCGAGCCACGAATAGTTGGACTGCCTCATATTGAGCCAGCGAGTCACGATCGACTACGTCACGGTCCGGCACACCCATGGCCGGAATGTGGAATGTCGTCTCGCCCGGCGTGCCCAGCCCTTCGCGACTGCTGGCCAGAATAGTCACGCCCGGGGCAACGGGCAGCAGCGCCGCCGCCAGCTCGGCACAATCGACCACCAGATGCTCGCAGTTGTCGAGGATCAGTAGTAGTCGTTTGCCCCTCAGGTAATCGATCAATGTGTCGAGCGCTGGACGACCGGGCTGCTCAATCAGTCCGAACAGCGCGGCTACGGTCGCCGGGATCAACTCGCCTTCACTTAGCCGAGCAAGCTCGGTCAGCCAGACCCCGTGCTCAAACGTGTCCTGCAGGGCGCGTCCCGCCTCCAGCGAAAGACGTGTCTTGCCCGTGCCGCCGGGACCGGTCAGGGTGAGCAGACGGGCCTCACTGAGCAGCGCTTTCACCTCGACCAGCTCTTTCTCGCGCCCGACAAAACTGGTCAGCGGCTCTGGCAGGTTACCGACAAGATGGCCGCCCGTTCGCAGCGGCGGAAACTCGTGCGGTAACCCCTGAATCTGAATCTGATGGATATGGGCCGTGCGGCTCAACCCTTTCAGTGTGTGCTCGCCCAGATCCAGCAGCGTGACGTTGTTGGGCAGGTTGGCTCGCAGCAAGGCGGCCGTTGTGCCGGAGGCGAGCATCTGGCCGCCGTGGGCAATTGACATAACACGGGCGGCGCGGTTGACGGCTGTGCCATAGTAATCGCCTTCTCGGAGCTGCGATTCACCTGTATGCAGTCCCATACGCACGCAGATTGCGTCGGGCGAGATCGTGGGCCATCCCTCATCCTGCAGCGCCCGCTGGGCCGCAATGGCGGCTTCCAGGGCGGCACGCGGTGAGCCAAACGCGGCGTGGATGCCATCGCCGGTTGTCTTGACCATCACCCCGCCATGGTCGGTGACCGCCTCGCGCAAGATGCGGTCGTGTTCAGCCAGGGCAAGCTGCATGGCCGAACGGTGGCGCTCCCAAAGCGATGTGGAGTCCTCGATGTCGCTGAACAGGAATGTGACTGCTCCGGTAGGCCAACTGCCAGTCTCAGACATGGGCACCGTCCTCGGACAGCGCAAAGGTCAGAACCTCATCATTGTCCATCTGGCTACCCCGCTTCCAGGCGTCGTCGAAAGTCTCCGAGGCTGCCTCGTGAAGGGCAGCAACTTCGCGGAGGTATTCCTCGCGTTCCTTGGGCAGCATTTCGATGCCGGCCTCCTGCCGGATGCGTTCGGCCGCGCCCAGTAGTGTCGATGCCCGAACCACGTCTCCCCGGTGCGAGGTGATGAAGGCCAGCACCTCCAGTTCATGGGCCATTGCCGCCCGATGTCCCAGGTCGTGCCAGATGGCCAGGGTGCGAAAGTAGATTTCCTCGGCTACCCTATCGTTGCCGGCGCCGCGCTTAAGATGCCCGAGTTCGCTCTCGGCCATGGCCCCAAAATGGCGGCTGCCGATTCTGTCGAAGGTGTCCTTCGCCTGGATGAGAAGTGCTTCGCCCTTGGCCCGGTCCCCGAATTCGGCCCACAAATGGGCTGATCCCAGGACCGAGAGGGCCTGAGTGAAAGACATGACGGAACCGGACAACTCGGTAGCCTCCGCAAGATGGGCGCGTGCCGCCTCTACGTCGCCCTGCTGCATGGCGATACGGGCCATGACGGAGAGAGACATACCCCTCGCTCTGGCGTCACCTTGAGCTTCCAGCAATGCGTCTGCTTCTCTGGCGATCTCATACGCTTTCGGATCGCTCAGAAAAAAGAGCGGTAGCGACTGTAGAGAAAGTGCCATCGCCAATGGCGCCTCCAGCCGGTGAGCGCGAGCCGTCTCAATCGCCCACTGAAGCGTCTCTACCGCGGCCGGGTGACGACCCTGAGCCAACTCAAGGTTGCCCAACCAGATCTTTGAGCCCACAAGTCGCTCAGTGCGAAGCTCAGCGGCCTCCCCGGTGGGCATGGGCAACCCGATGACCGCGTCGTGCGCATAACTCAACCACTGGATCGATTCCATGGATCCCTCGAACAAGAAGTATTGGGGCAGGCGCAGGGCCATATCCAAAGCGGTCTCAGGATCGACTTCCAAAGCCCATTCGATGGCTGAACGGACATTGTCAATCTCGGGCTTCAGCTGTTGTACCCAGGCGATTGCCTTATGAGAACCGGTTGCAGCAAACAGATCGGGCACTGCTCTGGTTCGTCCAAACTCGCCTAATGCCAGCACCAGCTTGGCGAAATAGCCCAGATGCCTCTCCCGCGCAGCTGCTCCTTCACCCGATTCAAACAAGCGGTCGCGTGCGTACTGGCGGATTGTTTCCAGGAAGTGAAAGCGCGCCTCGCCTTCGTTGTCGTCGACCACGACCAGAGATTTGTTGACCAGATTGGCCATCAGGTCGAATATGTCGCCGTCCAGCCCGGACAGGTCGACCACTACCTCTGCCGCTTCCAGCGACCAGCCGCCGGAAAAGACACCCAGCTGCCGGAACATCGCCTGCTCTGCCTCATCCAGATAGTCGTAGCTCCAGTCGATGAGCGCCCGCAGCGTTTGCTGGCGGGGCAGGGCGGTTCGGCTGCCACCGGTAAGCAGCCGGAAGCGATCATCCAAACGCTCAGCCAACTGTGCCGGCGGCAGCAGTTTGATTCGCGCGGCAGCCAGTTCGATAGCCAGCGGGATGCCGTCCAGCCGGCGGACAATGCGACCGACGGCCGCCGCGTTGTCGTCGGTCAGGGCGAACGCCGGTTGGGCGGCCTGGGCCCGCTCCACAAACAGCTGCACGCCTTCAAACCCTTCCAACTCCGCCCGCGTTGTCCTGTCATTGCCGGGGACGGTTAACGTCGCCAGGTGATATGTTGTCTCGCCCGGCGTGCCTAACCCTTCGCGACTGCTGGCCAGAATAGTCAGGTCCGGTGCGGCGGCGAGTAGATCGGACGCCAGTTCCGCGCACGCCTGGACCAGGTGTTCGCAGTTGTCGAGGATGAGCAGCAGCTTCTTGCTGCGCAGATAGTCGCCCATCATCTGTTCCAGCAACATCATGGGGTTTTCCCGCAGCCCCCAGAGGCCCGCGACGGCCGTTCGCACCGAGGCCGGATCGGTCAGCGGGGCCAGCTCGGCGAGCCACACCCCGTGAGGGTAGTCGTCCAATACCTTCGCGCCAACTTCCAGCGACAGCCGGGTCTTGCCCGTCCCGCCCGGCCCGGTCAGCGTGAGCAGTCGGGTCGATTGGAGCAGGGCCACGACCTCCTCCAGTTCGCGCTGTCGCCCGATGAAGCTGGTGACCGACGCGGGCAGATTGTCCCGGCGCATTCGGTCAGCGCGCAGCGGGGGGAAGTCGTTCGGCAGACCCGGTACAGACAGTTGATGGATCCGCTCAGGACGATTCAGGCCGCGCAAGTTGACTTCTTCAATCTCGGTCAGCGAATAGTCGGGCGGCAGCTGGGCGTCCAACAGCCTGGCTGTTGCTTCGGACAACAGAATCTGCCCGCCGTGGCCGATGCTCATCACCCGCGCGGCCCGATTGACCACCGACCCGTAGTAGTCGCCGTCTCGCAGCTCGGCCTGCCCCGTGTGCAGCCCGGCCCGAACGCGCAGGACGTCGGGTTGAATCTCCGGCCACGTCTCGCCTGCTATCGCCTGCAGGCTGGCGACGGCCGCCCGCGCCGCATCATCCGCCGTGCCGAAAACGGCGTGGATCCCGTCGCCGGTTGTCTTGACCAGCACGCCATTGTGGCTGGCGACGGCCGCCTGCATCAGTTGATCGTGCCGGGCAAGCACGGCCTTCATCGCCTGCGGGTGCTGCTCCCACAGCCGTGAACTATCCTCAATGTCGGTAAAGAGGAACGTGACAGTGCCGGTCGGGAATATGGGGTTTGGCTGCATCATGGCGCGGGAACAGTATAGCACAGGGCGTGGACGTTCGCGGCACGAAACAGCCCACCGGGCCCGTCTGACTCCGGTGGGCCGCTGAGTGAAATGATTAAGCGGGCGGCTGTCCTAGCCCACACCGCCTGCCAGGCTGCCGATGGCGAACGCTTCCGGCGGGTCGAGCACGGTGATGTCGGTGACGATATCGATCGGCGTCTTCCAGTCGACCTTGACGACGAACTGAACATGATCCGGCTTGGGCGAGACGCTTTCGACGATGATCGGTGCGCTGCCGACAAACCGGTTGACCTGCACCGACCCGTTGGGTTGGGGCTGCCAGTTGCTGGCTTCGCTGGCCGAAATGTGGACGACCGATATGCCCTTAATGATGCCGGGCCAGGCGTAGTCGAGTGTCGTGCGGCCGCTGACTTGCTGCCAGAGGACGCGTACTGAGCGAATTGCCATGGGGATGAGTCTCCTTTTGTCGATCGATGTGATCCAGATTGATATCTCCCGGTTAGTATAGCAATCTGCCTCTGGTCGCACAGGGCAGTTCATTCGGGTACAGGCGGTGTTGGCCGGTGCTTTTACTTTCGTCCTATCCTTCGTACAATCCAACGCGGACGGAACTGACCGTCTGGCCCAACTGAATGAGCAAGGAGCCGTTGCCTGCCATGAGCGACCAGTCGATTGACGTGCCGACGCCACCTCCACCCCATCCGGGCACCGTTTCTGAAGTCAGCAAACTATTCTTTCGGATGGGCCTCGTCGCCTTTGGCGGACCGGCGGCCCACATCGCCATGTTCCACGACGAAGTGGTGATCCGGCGACAGTGGCTGACCGACCAGGAGTTCCTCGATCTGCTGGCAGCGACGAATCTGATTCCCGGCCCCAACTCGACCGAGATGACGATGCATATCGGCTACGAGCGGGCAGGGTGGAAAGGGCTGGTCGCCGGCGGGGCCAGCTTCATCTTTCCCGCCTTTGTTATCGTCACCATCCTCGCCGCGCTCTATGTCGAGTACGGCACGACGCCGGCAGCCCAGTCGCTGCTCTACGGCATCCAGCCGGTCGTCATCGCCATCATCTTGCAAGCGATCTGGGTGCTGGGACGGAAGGCGGTCCTCGCGGAGAGCGGGGTCAATGTGCTGATGGCCGTGGTGGCTCTGGCCGCGTTCGGGCTGTACTTCCTGGGCATTAACGAGCTGGCGCTGCTGCTCGGCGGGGGGTTGGTCGTTTTGCTCGCCGAGAACGGCCGTCGCCTGTGGCAGGACCGGCAGGCGGGGGGTGGCATGAGCCTGCTGCTCCTGCTGCCCGGCGCGACGACACTGGCCCGCTTCATCCAGGAGCCGACCCAGCCGGTGACGCTGACCCAGCTTTTCTGGTCCTTCCTGAAGATTGGGTCGGTCCTCTACGGCAGTGGCTATGTGCTGATTGCATTCCTGCAGACGGAGTTTGTCGAGACGCTGGGTTGGATTACCAGCCAGCAGCTGCTCGATGCGGTGGCGGTGGGTCAGTTTACGCCCGGCCCGGTCTTTACCACGGCGACCTTCATCGGCTACCTGGTGGCCGGACTGCCCGGCGCGGTTGTGGCCACGGTCGGCATCTTCCTGCCCGGCTTTGTCTTCGTGGCCATCACCAACCCGTACATTCCCCGGCTGCGCAACAATCCGTGGCTCAGCGGGCTGCTCGACGGGGTCGTGGCCGCCTCGCTGGGCCTGATGGCGGCTGTCACCGTGGACCTGGCCCGGCAAACAATTGTCGACATCCCCACCGCGCTGATCGCCATTGCGGCGGCCGTCCTGCTGCTGCGGTTTCGGGTCAACACCACCTGGCTTATCGTGGGCGGGGCACTCATCGGGCTGGCGACCGCCCTGGTGCGCGGCGAGTTCGCGCTCCAGGCGTGACAGGTGCGGGTTGACCTGTCACGGCTCCTGATGAATGAAACTTCTATCGGATTCCGAACGGGGGAACGCAAAAGACCGGCCAGGCGCGCCGCCGAAGGGGCACGCCTGGCCGGTCCGACAAGGCGTAGAGGGGTGCGACCTTACGCTGTCTGGATGACTGCTCGTTCCCGCTGGCGCTGGATCATGTCCCAGATGAACGCCAGCAGCAGAACGGCCGCACCCGCCGAAGCAGCGATGAGAATCGGCTGCACGTCGCCGTAGCGAACGATGATGCCCACGTAGGCGTAGATGTAGACCAGCAGGAAGACCCAGTCGCGATAGAAAGTGCGGTAGAGGAACAGGGCCAGCACCGCGCCGACGAGTAGCATGATGACGCCCCACGTCTCGTAGCTCAGGCCGAAGCCGCCCCACTCAACGGCGATAAGCGCCGAGGCAACGTTGGCTACGGCGGCGACGGTCAGCCACGCCAGATAGATGCTGATCGGAATCTGCAGGATGCGCTCTACAGTGCCCACCGGCGTCTGGCCAATTTCCAGCTTGCTGTAGGCGATGACGCCGGTGATGATGAGCACCAGCATGATCGGCAGGGTGGAGACGAACGCTTCCATGCCGAACACCCACACCCACAGGCCATTGAGGATCAGATTGATCATCAGCCACGGCGCGGCTGCCCGAAAGCGCGGGTTATCACGCTGGGAGGGCAGGGCCTGGTAGATTGCCCAGGCGATGATACCCAGGTAGATGACCGGCCAGATGGTCGTGAAGACATAGGTCTCCGGGAAGAAGTAGTTGGCGCCGGCGAACGTTTCGTTGGCGATGTTGCCGGTGTCGGTGTTGGCCTGGAAGCCGAGAATATTGGCGATGATAGTCGCCACCACGAGAACCACGAGGGTGATGATCGACCACATCGTGTTGTTGCTGTCGTTTTTGACGGCGACATTGCTGCTGCTACTTGTCATTTCTTGCCTCACTTTGATTGGAATAACAGGTTGTGCCGACGCCTGTTGCCAGCACACGGATCATGTCTGCCGCCATCTTTTCTTTAGGCCGATCCTGCCAGGTGGCGGGCGTGTTATGGATCGTTTGTACAATTGAAAGGAATGATGCCGCCAGCAAATCGAGATCGGGGGGATCGATTTCGCCCCGGTCTTGCGCCGCCGCCAGCAGGTCGACGACCGGACGCTGGAGCGACTCGTAGATGGCCCGACCCAGCCGGGCGGCGTGTTCGGGGTCGAGGGCGGGCATGTCGGCCTGGTTCATGCGGATGAGATCCAGCGCCGGTTGGGAGAACAGCCAGACGGCCGCTGCCTGAAGCTGAGTTGTCCAGTCGCCGGCTGCGTGGCGGACGGCCGCTTCCAGCCCGGCCTGATGCCGCACCAGACTGCGCTCGACCACCTCTACAAACAGATCCTGCTTGCCGCCGGGGACGTGATAGTAGAGCGAGGCGGTGCGAATCCCAACCTCGCGAGCCACATCGGCCAGCGTCACGCCCTTGTAGCCGCGCTCCATAAAGAGCGTTTCGGCCGCTTCCAGGACGCGTTCGCGAGCGGACGTGGGCTTTGTCTTGCTATCTCCGTTTAGATGTAACCTATCTAACATTTGTTAGGTATTCTACAGCAGTCGAATCGGTTTGTCAAGTATTTGCACAGATAAAAGCGCCAAAGATAGCCTTGCCGTTTTTCGCGTTCAGCTCAGCCGACGCGTACTCTGTAGTTTGGAGAGAGGGGTGTTGGCCAGGGGCGGGGAAACAGCCGCTTCCCCCGTTGGCCAATCAGTCTGGCAGGCCTTTGAACAGCGTGGCCATCGTCTCGCGATACGCCAGAAACGCGGCTTGCCCTTCGTCGGTCAGGCGCACCAGCGTATACGGCCGCTTGCCCACAAACGATTTCTCGAGGGCCACGTAACCTGCCGCTTCCAGCTTCGACAGATGGGACGACAGGTTGCCCCAGGTCAGCTCAGTCTGGGCCATCAGGAAGTTGAAGTCAGCTTCCTCCACCACCGAAAGGTTGGCCATAATCAACAGCCGGGCGGGTTCGTGGATGACCCGGTCAATATCGCTCGGATTGGGGGAGGGCAGTCCGGTCGGGCCGTCGCCACCGGGTCCGGCGCTCTCCACTGGGTCAGTAAGCCGGGTCATTGCTGCTCCGCAAGGGCGGCGTCATCGAGGACGGGGTAGGTGCGGATGAAATGGCTGAAGATCACCACACCGACGACCAGGATGATCGTCCCAACCACGCTGAACTGTACCGACGTGGCCAGCCGCCAGGTGTCGCTGGTCCAGACCGCCACGAATCCGCTGGCCAGCATCAGGGCCACAATCAGCCCATCGAGCCGACTCAGTCCGTAAGTTGACGCCCCGAAGTAGAACGACAACCCCATCACGAATCCGAAAGCGATTGGCAGGTAAGGCTGGAAACGGCCGCCGCCGGCAAAGGCCAGAATGAACAGCGCCACCATCACCACGAGAGCAAAGAGGAGGATGCCCCGGCCCACACCCGGCTGCATCTCGAACTTGGCATAGCCGATGCGGGGGTAGGTATAGCGTTTGCGTAGTGCCGAAGCGGGCAGGATGAGAAACGCTCCAAACGCCGCAATCCATGCCGTCGCGGGATTCCGGAACGATAGCCCCAAGATGAGCAGGAGTAGTCCCAGAAAGACGTACATGAGGCCGTCTACATTGAAACGGCGTCGCGCCTGCTGTTCCAACAAATCAAGATCTAGCTTCTTATCTGACATGGCTCACCTCCACTAACAACTCTGCAACATAATTTACTTTGTACTGCAAAGCGATGCACCCATATGATAGATCGCACTGCTGCTGTTGTCAAGAGGGAACCGGGTTGAGGGTGCGCGTTTGGTTGTTGCCCAGGCTGTTTGCCAGCCACGGGGTTGCGGTCAGCAGGCTGAACGTGACGCTGAAACGCGCTTGTAAACACAAAACGCCGCACCCGTTAGGATGCGGCGTTTAAAGGGGGGTTCTGTCTGAGGAGGACAATCAATGTTTATTTGAATCTGAACCACCCATTAACAGTGTAATTATACTTATGCCTTTCTACGTGAAAAGACCGTAAATACGACATTGACTAGGAGATATGTCCTAGTCGGTTTGCTTGCAAGGGCGGCCTGAGGCTCAGGCAGGCTTGTGGGTGCTGCAAAAATCGGAGCCTTCGAGCGCGTTTCGCTTGCACTGCGTGCCGGCTTTCGTGGTTGCCTGGCAGCGCTGGGGCTCTGCGGCGCTCTCTTTCGGCGGGGCGGGCTTTTCCGCGACGGGGGCCTGCGCGGCCTGGGCCGTGCCGTTGGCGTTGCCATTGGTTGCTGCGGGCGTCCCTTCCACCGCGTCTGCGGCGCGGGAGGCCAGGTCGCTGGCCGCCTTGCTGGCGCGGAAGATTACGTCGCTGAGAGCGGAACCAGCTTTGCCCGCCATCTCATTCACGGAGACTGAGGCGGCTTCGGCGGCAGCCTTCTTGTCAGCGTCTGCTTCCTTGTCAGACTTGTCGGCAGCCGGCGCCTCGTCCGGTATGCCTTCGCGCACAATCAGAATCGACACTTCGGTGAACCAGGCCGCAATCAGGGCCAGCACCGACCAGTAGCCCAGAAACGCCACGCCCAGAACGCCCGCATAAAGCGGAATCTCCAGCAGCGTCTTGCCGTCCTTGTCCTGGATGGCGATCTTCCGAACCACGGCTTCACGCAGCAGTTCCTGGATGGTCTCCACCAGGCGGCCGCCCGCCACCGAAACCTCTTCGGTCCACTCGTTGTTCGCCTTGCCGGCCGGTTCTTCAATCTCGTCTACGGGTATGGAATGATCAGTCATGTTATTTTCTCCCGGCGAGAGATTAGGCTGCCGCCAGATCGTCGTCGCTCGCTAGCTCTTCTTCGGAAATGCCGGGCATCTCCAGCAGCGCCTCTTTCATGGTCTCCGGCGCGTCTTCGTACTCAATCAGAATCGAGGTCCGGGTCAGCCACGCCGCGCCGAGCAGGGCGGCCGTCCACGGGCCCAGCACCAGCACGCCCGCTGTGCCCAACAGGAACGGGATCTCGATCAGCGTCTTGCCGTCGGCGTTCTTGACGGTCACTTTGCGGACCGTCGCCTCGCGAGCGAGCCGGCCGAGCGTATCGGCCAGGTCGCGCCCGGCTACTGAAATCTCTTCGGTCGTCGTGGTCGTCTTGGCCACGACCATGTCGTCTGTCTCGATGATAATGTCGTCGTTGGTCATCTTGTTGTTCTCCTTCAATTCGCAGCTCCACAGCGTAGCCGAAACGAGCCGGCCGCTGCCCGCCATTCTACCTCCAATACGCATAACCTGCGTCCGGGTTGCACGCACTATGCCGCACTGCGGCATAGACCTCGCAAAATCGCCTGCGCCTTGCCAGCCCATTGGCGTAGGAGTACACTTTCAGCGATCCACCAGGGATGGAGGGAAGCGTGAGCCAAGCAGATCCGCAGCATCAGACTCAACCAACACGGCCTGAAGACTCACACCGCGAACGCGGGTGGTTGGCGTCACTGCTCATGCGCCAACAGCCCGGCTTCTTCGCCCGGCTTGTCGCTGTACGACGGCGACTGCTGGCCCTGTCCAGCCCGCAGCGGCGGTGGTTGACCCGGCGGGCGGCCGTCACACTGACCGGTGCGTCGCTGCTGCTGGCCCTCAGCCAGGCAACGGTCACCGCCAACAGCATCACCGTGGTCGACGGGGAAGTGGCGATTCAGGCGAACGGCAGCTGCTCGCTCATCGAAGCGATTGAGAACGCCAACAACAAGGCCAATGGCTTGCGCCACGTTGACTGCGCGGCGGGCGATCCGGCCGGCGCGGACACGATCATCCTGCCGGAGAACGGGCTGTTCGAGCTTACCCGCTCGGTCAACGACACCTATGGCTACTCCGGGCTGCCGCTCGTTGTGGGCGACCTGACGATTGAGGGCAACGGGTCGACAATTCAGCGCACCGGGCGTAACGATCTGCGACTGTTCACCGTTCTGGTCACCGGCGATCTGACAATCAACGACACAACGCTGACCGGCGGGCGCAGCGGCTACTACTATGGCGGCGCGGCCTACACCAACGGCGGCACCATCACCCTCAACGACAGCACCGTGAGCGGCAACAGTGCCTATGCCGGTGGCGGACTGGCGACTGTCGAAGGCGCGATTATCGTCAACAACAGCACGGTAAGCGGCAACACAGCCTATCAGGGCGGCGCATTCTATGTGCGCTACGGCACGGTCACTATCAATGACAGCCAGGTAAGCGGCAATACAGCTGCCTTCGGAAGCGGTGGTGTCGTCTACAGCTATGAAGGCGCGATCACGATCAACCGCTCGGTTGTGGAATCGAACGCCGCCGGCTACGGTGGGGGAGCGGTCTCTTCCTTCTATGGGGATGTGACTGTGACCGACAGCACGTTCCAGAGCAACGACACCGAAGAAGGGTATGGCGGAGCGATCGACCTTGCCACCAGCAGCGCAACCATCACCGGCAGCCAGTTCCTCAGTAACGAGGCGTATGGCGGCGGTGCGATCAGCGGCTTCGACGCGACCCTCACCATCGAAAGCTCCACACTCTCCGGCAACCGGGCCAAGTCGATCGGTGGCGCGCTCTACGCCTTTGGCGGCACGCTGGAGGTCACGCAGTCGACCTTCTCCAGCAACACGGCCGTCGACGATGGCGGGGCGGTCTATCTGGACGAGGTGGCGGCGACCCTGTCGGGTATGGTCCTGGTCGGCAATCAGGCCGGCGCGACCGGCGGGGCCTTGTTCGTCAATCACTCCGTGCCCACCGACGTGGCCGCCATTGACGGCGGGATCTTCTACGTCAACAGCGCCACCAGCGGCGGCGCCATCTTCAATCAGGGCAACCTCGATCTCAATGCGGTAACGCTCACTGGCAACTCGGCCACCACGGGTGGGGCGCTGACCAACGAAGGCACGGCCATCGTCCGCAACAGCACGATGAACAGCAACACGGCCACCGCAACAGGTGGGGGATGGCACAACGGCGGGCCTGCCTCTGCTGCCAACAGCACCTTCAGCAGCAATTCGGCCGACCGCGGCGGCGGCATCGCCAACGCAGGGCCGCTGACGCTGCAGCAAACGACCTTCACCGCCAATTCGGCCTTGACCTCGGGCGGCGGCGTGGACAACAGCAGTGCCCTGACGCTGCTGGGCAACTTGCTCAGCGGCAACAGTGCGCCGGTCGGCCCGGAGCTGACCACGACGACCACTGTAACGGTCAACGGCTTCAACCTGTTCGGCCATTCGGGCAGCGCCGGGCTGCTTAACCTCATTCCGGGCGCGACCGATATCGTTCCGGCCGGCGTGTTGGCCAGTATTCTCAGCCCGACCCTGGCCGCCAACGACGGCCCGACCCAGACGCACGCACTTGTCCTGGGCAGCGCCGCCATCGACCGGGTTCCCAACGACCAGTGCACGGCCCCTCCGATCTCATCACGCGACCAGCGCGGCGCGGTGCGCAACAGCAACGGCGACGGCCTGCCCGGCGGGAACGAGTGCGACATTGGCGCGTTCGAGTACGGAGGCGTCTTCTCACCGACCGCAACCGTCACGGCGACGGCCACCGCCAGCCCCATGCCGACGGTTACTGCCACCGCCACCGCCACGGCGACACAGCCGCCGGGCGGGACGCCGACCAGCACACCAACGGCCACCGCGACCGTCCCCGCCACCTCGTCGCCAACGCCCAGCCCAACAGCAACCCAGGCCCCAACGACGACCTCGCTCTACTTGCCGGCGGTCATCAGCCCCTAGCCGGGCCCCACTGCCTTCCGGCCAATTGGCAGGGTGGAATCCACCAACCCGTGCCCGCAATCGACGCGCCGTCCCGGCCCCACATGCGGCCGTTTCGGTGCGAATCTACGGCTGCTTGGGCTGAATCTGTCGTCAATTGAGACCCATTCCTTATGCCAGATATATGCTGCGCCCTATCAAATCCACATATTGTCCCACATATGGTGGTTGCCCCCACATCTAGGCAATGCCGCTATATGTGGGTATTCGCTTGACAACCGGGCGATATATGGTGTCTAATCATGTCCACGCAGCGAAAGGGAAGAAGCTCAGAACGTGGTGCGGTGCACCGGCCACGACTGGGCTTCTTCCTTTCTTGGCGAGGGCTGGCGGCTTGGGGCTGGGGTGAAGAGGGGGAGGGAAGGCGGCCATCAGCGGGCCGTCCTTCTGTACAGGGTGGGGCCATTGGCCTGTCGCTCCATGAGAGCTATTGCCGATTGAGGCCGCCCGGCTTACAATCAAGTTGCTCTTGCACAATGAAACCGAACACAGCCCGGCAACGTGCGCCGGGTTTTTTGACGCTTAGCGCCTGAAATCGCAGGCCTGAAGGTAAGTATGAACCGCCAACCACAGACTGATATCCGCAATATCGCCATCATCGCCCACGTTGACCACGGCAAAACGACGCTGGTCGACGGCATGCTGCGCCAGACCAATGCTTTTCGCCAGAACCAGACCGTCGCCGAACGCGTGCTCGACTCCAACGACCTGGAGCGCGAGCGGGGCATCACCATTCTGGCCAAGAACACCAGCATCGAATACGAAGGTGTGACCGTCAACCTGGTTGACACTCCCGGCCATGCCGACTTTGGCGGCGAGGTGGAGCGGGTGATTAACATGGTCGACGGCGTGCTGCTGCTGGTCGACGCGGTGGAAGGGCCGATGGCCCAGACCCGCTTTGTGCTGCGCCAGGCGCTGGAGAAGGGGCTGAAGGTGATCGTGGTGGTCAATAAGATCGACCGCCCGGCCGCCCGGCCCGAACATGCCGTCAACGCCACCTTCGACCTGTTTGTCGACCTGGGCGCGACCGACGCGCAGGCTGACTTCCCGGTCATCTACACCCGCGCCACTGAAGGGCGGGCGGGTTTCTCCCCGGCCACGCTGGGGGACGATCTGCGGCCGCTTTTCGACACCATCCTGGGCCACCTGCCGCCGCCGATGGTCGACCCGGACGGCCCCACGCAGATGCTGGTGACGACGCTGGAGTACAGCACCTACGTGGGCAAGATCGCCGTCGGCCGTTTGACCAGCGGCAACCTGAAGGCGGGCCAATCAATCATGCACATCACGGCCGAAGGCGAGATGTTTCCCGGCAAGGTGACCAAGCTCTACACCTTCCGCGACTTGCAGCGACAGGAGCAGGATGAGGTGAAGGCGGGCAACATTGTGGCGGTGGCCGGGATTCCGGAGGTGGGCATCGGTGATACGTTGGCCGACCCGGAGAACCCGATCGCCCTGCCGCCCATCACAGTCGAAGACCCGACCGTGCGCATGGTCTTCCGCGTCAACGACAGTCCGCTCTCCGGGCGCGAGGGCAAGTATGTGACCACCCGCCAGATTCGCGAGCGGCTGATGACCGAGCTGGAAAGCAACGTGGCCCTGCGCGTTGCCGACCTTGACGGGTCGGGCGAGTTTCTCGTCTCCGGGCGCGGCGAACTGCATCTGGCCATCCTGATCGAAACGATGCGCCGCGAAGGGTATGAGTTCGCCGTCGGCCGTCCGGAAGTCATCTTCCGCGACTCGGAGGTGGAGGGCCGCCTGGAGCCGTTCGAGCATATCTATGTGGAAGCGCTGCAAGATTACTGGGGCGCGGTCACAGAGATGATCGGCCGTCGCCGGGGTTTGCTCCAGACGATCACCTATCAGGATGACGGCACCGTCTACGGCGAATTTGTCATGCCAACCCGCGGCGTGCTCGGCTTCCGCCAGCCTTTCCTGACGTCCACGCGTGGCACGGGCGTCTTCCACACCCTGTTCGACGCCTATCGGCCCTACGCCGGCGACATCGAGCAGCGGGAACTGGCCTCGATGGTCTCGCTGGAGAGTGGCCCGGTCAGCGGCTACGCCTTGCAGCATCTGACGTCACGCGGCGACTTCTTCGTTTCGCCCGGCGAGGAAGTGTACGCGGGGCAGGTGGTGGGCGAGCACATTCGGGACGACGAGCTGGTGGTCAATGTCAACCGGACAAAGAACCTGACCGGCCACCGCGCCGTGCCCAAGTCGATTATCGATGCCCTGCCCGCGGCCCGCAAGCTCTCGCTGGATGAGGCGATCGAGTATCTGCACGAGGACGAGCTGCTGGAAGTCACTCCGGAATCGCTGCGCATCCGCAAAGCGATCCTCGACCACAACGTCCGCGGCCGGTCGCAGAAGCGGGCGAAGTATGCGGTCGAAGAGTAGGCCCACCTCGCCGGAAGATTTCGTGTTGTAGAGACGCCTCGGTGAGGCGTCTTTATTCTTTCTGGCTGGCCGCACGACAGAACGAGACGGCAACCAACAACGACATCTTCTCAGAGAGTAAGACGGTCTACCAGCCCGTCTCTACGCGGTGCTTGAGATGTGAAGGGGGACATGACGTCCCACCTTCATGCCGTTATACTACACCCCACCAATCACAAGGAGTGACGCAGTATGGCTTACAATCTTCGCAATCGTAGTTTCGTCAAGTTGCTCGACTTCTCGCCGGGCGAGATTCGCTTTCTGCTCAAGCTGAGTGCCGACCTGAAGGCGGCCAAATACGGCGGCTATGAGCAGCCGCGGCTGGTGGGCAAGAATATCGCCCTCATCTTCGAGAAGTCATCCACCCGCACCCGCACCGCTTTCGAAGTGGCGACGTTCGACCAGGGCGGTCACTGCACCTACCTCGGCCCGTCGGGCACGCAGATCGGGGCCAAGGAGTCGATGAAGGACACCGCCCGCGTGCTGGGCCGGATGTACGACGGCATCGAGTACCGCGGCTTTGCCCAGGAGACGGTGGAGATTCTGGCCGAATACGCGGGGGTGCCGGTCTGGAACGGGCTGACCAACGAGTTTCACCCGACGCAGATTCTGGCCGACATGCTGACGATGCAGGAGCACAGCGACAAGCCGCTGGGCGAAATCGCCTACTGCTACATGGGCGATGCGCGCAACAACATGGGCAATTCGCTGATGGTCGGCGGCGTCAAGCTGGGGATGGACGTCCGGCTCTGCGCCCCGCGCAACAATTGGCCGGAGGATGGGCTGGTGGAAACGTGCCGGGCGATTGCCGAGGAGACCGGCGCCCAGCTAACGCTGACCGACGATGTGGACGAAGGCGTGGCCGGCGTCGACTACCTCCACACCGACGTTTGGGTGTCGATGGGCGAGCCGGACTCGGTGTGGCAGGAGCGAATCGAGCTGCTCATGCCGTATCAGGTGAACGCGGCGGCCGTCGAGCGCAGCGGCAACCCGGACGTCAAGTTCCTCCACTGCCTGCCCGCCTTCCACAACCGGGAGACGACCATCGGCGAGGAGATTTACCAGAAGTACGGTATCGAGTCGATGGAAGTGACCGAGGACGTCTTTGAGTCGGAGCGGTCGCTGGTCTGGGACCAGGCGGAGAACCGGATGCACACCATCAAGGCGGTGATGGTGGCGACGTTGGGGAGTTAGTTCGCGGTAGCAGCCGGCACACCTGACAGGTCTTCAAGACCTTGTCAGGTGTCGATGCGTTCCGCAATAGATGCATCGTCAGCACCTCCTGCTAGGACATAGGTCATTGCTGGGGCACTCATTTTCAATGACAGGCTATCCCACCCGATACGGCGCCATCTTCTCCACCTTACCCACATACGACTCCAGCCCTTCATGCCCTAGCATCTGCCGGATCGCCTGAATCTCACCGATATGGAACCAGTAATGATAGATGAGCCGGTGCATGGCCGAGCCGACCGTTTGTACCCAGTCGCCGCGCTGCTGCAAGACCGCCAGCATTGACTCATTCGTGAGACTGTCCAGGTAGGATTCCGTGGCCACCGTCACCGCTATCCAAAGCGGCCAGACTGTCGCCGCCGTTGGCGTTGACATCGGCGAACCGGGCGCGAACTCGACCAACTCCGGGTGAAGCATCTGGTCCTGGGCCAACACCAGCCAGCAGCGTTGCTCGTGCCACGCCAGATGGCCGACCGTCCAGCCGATGCTGTTCATCGGGCCGAGATGGGCGGCTGCATCTTCTTCTGTCAGATTGTCCAGACCGCGCCGCCATTCATGGCGGGTGAAATAGAGCTGCTCGACGAGCGGGTGGGTCATTGGATACTCCTTGGTGCGTTTGGCCGGCGTGGTTAGACGACCGGGTCACCGGCCATCGAGAGGTGCAGGTCGCGGCCATCGTACGGGTGGGCCAGCGCCACCGCTTCGTTCAACTCGACGCCCAGCCCCGGTGCGTCGGGCGGGACGATGAAGCCGTCTTCGAACCCCATTGGCTGTTCCAGCAACTCATTGTGGAAGCCGCCCCAGTCGAGGATGCTCTCCTGAATCAAAAAGTTGGGCGTGCAAGTGCTGAGCTGGACGCTGGCGGCCCCGGCGATGGGGCCGCAGTACCAGTGCGGGGCGATCTGGGCGTAGAACGTCTCGGCCATCCCGGCGATCTTCTTCGCCTCAAGCAAGCCACCCACGCGGCCGATTGCCGGCTGCAGAATGTTGGCTGCGCCTTCTTGCAGCAGTCGTGCAAACTCATACTTCGTCGTCAGTCGTTCGCCGCTGGCAATGGGGATGGTCGTCTGCCTGGCCAGGCGCCCCATCTCCTCCGGGTTCTCCGGTGGCAGCGGTTCTTCGAACCAGAGCGGGTCGTATGGCCCCATACGCCGGGCCAGCCGAATCGCTGCGCTTGTCGTCAGCTGCCCGTGAGTGCCGATGAGCAGGTCGGCCCGGTTGCCCACCGCCTCCCGCAGCAGCCGGACGAACGTCTCCACGGCGTCGAGCGCCTCCAGCCGCAGTTGGCGCGGGTCGAAAGCGGAGTAGACGCCGACCGGGTCGAACTTGAGCGCCGTGAATCCTTGCGAGACGTAGGCGGCGGCGCGTTCGGCCGCCAGATACGGGTCGGTGTAGACGTTGGTGGCGTCGTCCGGTTCCGGGTAGATGTAGGTGTAGGCCCGCAGCCGGTCGTGGACGCGGCCGCCCAGCAGTTCGTAGGCGGGCTTCTCCACCGCCTTGCCGATGAGGTCCCAGCACGCCATCTCGATGCCGCTGAGCACGCCGACCAACGACGGGTCAGGTCGCTGTGTGTAGCCGCTGGCGTAGACGCGCCGCCAGATGCGTTCGACGTGGAACGGTTCCTGCCCGATGACGTGGCGCTCGCAGACGTCGACGATCATCTGGGCCACGATATCGGGGTGGAACGGCACAGAGTAGACCTCGCCGTAGCCGTGTAAACCGTTGTCGGTCGTTAGTTTGACGAAGGTCCAGTACAGGCCGCCGAAGTGGGGCGGGGGCGTTCCCACGACGAACGGGGTGACGTCGGTAATTTTCACAGCAGGCTCCTCGCTCGGATTGCTATTGGCTCAGGGCAGTCAGGCCCAACTCGGCGAGCGCAATGTCTTCAGCTTCCGGCAGGCCGCTGACCCCGACTGCGCCGACGACTTCACCCCCGATAACAACCGGCAAGCCGCCGCCCCAGCCGGTGTAGCGCAGGTCGCCAAAGTTGGTGATGGCAAAGCCCTCGTCGCGGGCGGCCTGGCCCACGTCGCGGGACGGCTTGCGCTCACGGGCGGCCGTAAATGCCTTGTGGATGGCGTTGTTGATCGACGCCAGGGGGCAGCCGTCGCTGCGCAGAAAGGCGATCAGCTCGCCGTGGCTGTCGACGACGGCCACCGCCGCGCCACCGCCGGTCCGCTCCAGTTCGCGGCGAATGGTGTCGACAATGAGCTGCGCATCGGCGTGGGAAAGATGGGTCTGCTGGTGCATGGGCCTGCTACTCCTGTGGTCTGGGTTGGCGACCATTATAGCACAGCGTCCGTCGCGCTCAGCCCGGCGGCCGACCGCAACCAGCGAGCGCAGACAAACGCCGCCGCCGAGCTAATTACCACATTCACCCAGCTCAGGTCGGGTCTTCCAACAGGCCGCGCAGCACGCCCGCCCGGCCCAACAGACCCAGCAAACGGTCGTCCGCGTCGACGACCGGCAGCCGCTTGATGCTGTGGTTGAGCAGCAGATCCAGCGCCTCGGGCAGCGTGGTGTCGGGGCCAATGGTGATGACCGGGCGGCTCATAACGTCGGCCGCCGCGAGGTCCGGCAGCGCCGAGGCGCGGCTGTCGCGCGTCCCGCCGAGAGCCGTCCGCAGGCGGGCAAGCAAGCCGGGTCGCATGGCCGGATCTATCTGCCGCAGCAGGTCGCCATCGGTGACGATGCCTACGACTCGGCCGCTGGCGCTTGTGACCACCACCCGCCGTCGCCCGGTTGACTGGATAGCCTGCAAGATGGCGTCGAGCGGCGCGTCCGGGCTGACTGTTGGCACGATCTTGTCCATCAGCGCCACGACTGTCTGCCCGTCCGCCGGCTGGGTGTCGACGGCCAGGGGGACGAGCTCGTGCTGATCGATAGCACGTAGAATGTCGATGCGGCTGATGATCCCGACGAGAAGGCCGCTTTCATCCACGACGGGCAGCCGCTTCAGGTCGCGGCCGACCATCACCGCTGCGGCTTCGCGTAGTGAATAGTGTGGGTGGACTGCGCGGGCAGGCGCAGTCATCAGGCTGGCGGCCGTTTCCGGGCGATCGCGCAGTTCGGCCAGTTGGTCGTGCCACGCTGCCGCGCCCGCCAGCCGCGCCGAGTGACCGGCGTGGTGCAGCAGGTCGCCATCGGTGAGGATGCCCACGAGCCGGCCGTCCGCGTCGACAACCGGCAGGCTGCGGGACCGGAGGGCCAGCAGCTGGTCCATCACCTCGCCGATCGGGGTGGTGTCGCTGACCGATACCGGGTTCGGCTGCATGGTGGCGGAGACCGGAGCATCGAGCGGGTCGGGCACACGGGATGCCGTCTGGATGACGGTGACCGGTTCGGCGGTGATGAGTGCGGTCGGGGCCAGCTCCCGGACCGCGGGCAGGAGTCGCTGCACAGTCTCGTCGCCGTCGATCCATTCGAGGCGAATTGGCAGGTCGGCAGCGAGATCGACGATGGTGGCGCTGTGGATGCGGCTGTCTGCGCCGAAGCCCGCCAGTCCGCGGACGACGGTGGCGCCGGACGCGCCTTCGCGCCGCAGCAGTTCCAGAATAGCCAGGTGGAGTGGCTTGCCCCGGTGCTGATCGTGCTCATCTAGATAGATGGTGACGCGGGTTGTTTCGACGCTGCTTTCCATCATGGTGTTTCCCCCCTAACTGCCCTGGCCACCCCAGCCGGCCAGCCAGCGAGCCGCGGCTGTGCCCAGGACGACAAACAACAACCCAATGCCGTTGTGGAGCAGCATGTTACCAAAGCCGGCCCACCAGCCAATGTCGCGCCAGAGGCCAACGCTTTCGACGGCGTAGGTCGAGAAGGTCGTGTAGGAGCCCAGAAAGCCCACAGTCAACAGCAGGCGCATGTTGGGGGACATGGATATCCGGTCGGTTGTCAGGGCGAGAACGAAGCCGAGCAGGAAGCTGCCGGTGATGTTGACGATCCATGTCCCGTGCGGATAACCGGTGCCCAGCCGTCCGGCCGCCCACAGGCCCACAAGATAGCGGGCATTGGCGCCGAACGCCGCCCCAATGGCAATGTACAAGAATTGACTCACGCTCGCATCTACTCTCCGTTGGTCGGATTGCGAGACGTATTGTAACAGGTGGCGGCAGGTTAGGGGAAAGCAACAAGCCCGTCATCCGGTGCATATAGAGGACGGGCGTTGATACGATCGAGCAGTTCAGTTATGAAGGCGCTCTGGCGCTAGATGAACAAGAAGAGGCCAAAGAACGCTCCGCAAGCGCTCAGTACGATACTGACCACCGCGAAGATGAGCATGAATGTCAGACAGCCCATGCCGGCGGGCGATTGCCCAGCCACGCGCTGCGTACGCTTGGCTTCGTTATAGTAGATCACATTGACGATGAAGCCTGGGATCCAGAAGAACCAATAGAGAAGGAAGGTGAGAACGGCCGCTCCAGTGTAGCTCTTGTTCCTGGCGGCAATGCGCTCTGCATCATCCACAGTCATGGCCGGTGGCTGCTGCTCGGACGCCTTATACGCGTCGCGTTCCTTGTCGGACATCTCGGTCATCTTTCGCCTCGCTTGATTGGAAGGACATTTATTCTACAACCCAGTACGTAGATTCGAGGCGTTGGTTGCTAGGTGTTATGGTCGCAGGAAGGGGCAACAAACGTCAGGGGGATGGTGGGGTCGGCCGTCGCCAGCTCATACTGGCGCGGCATCTCCATGACGAACGGGCAGTCGCCATCGCCGTGGCTGCAGCTGCCGCACTCGGTCAGAGCGGCGGTCTGGCGAATCTTACCCTTACGCACCCAATGCTGGATCATGCCTTCCAGTTGGGGCACGGAGATGTCCAGCGAATGGGCGATCTGGCTCAGCGATAACGGCTCGCGGGCCGCTTCGAAGATGGTCAGCACCTGGCGGAGTTTGCTCTGGCTCATGATGCCCCTCACATCAGCAGCCGTCCGGTCTGGAAGACCAGAACGGCCGCCACCCAGGCGATGACCAGGGTGTAGATAATCTGCGTCCACATCCAGCGGCTGCCGAACTCCTGCCGCATGGCGGCAACGGTGGTCATACAGGGGACGTAGAGCAGGACGAAGATGTTGAACGCGACGGCCGCCACCAAACCGAGTGCCGCCGAACCGGCCGACAGGGTGAACGTGTCGACCAGCGCCGTTTGCAGGCGCGTTGAGCTTGTCTCCTCGGCGACCGGGCCGAACAGGGCCAGTTCCGGCACGTCGACCAGGGGCAGCAGGCTGACAGTGCGTGGGACAATGTTGACCATTTCCTGCAACGTGAGCAGCGTGGCCCGGCCAAAGCCGGCGATCGTGGCGACCACGTCATCGAGGAACGTCGTGGCTGGTTCGGGCGCGGGCGCAGCCGTCTCTTCGCCCACATAGATCTGGTTCATTGTGCCGACGATGACCTCTTTGGCCATCAGTCCGGTCACGAGCGAGCCAGTCGCTTCCCACGTGCCAAAGCCTGCCGGGGCAAAGACTGGCGCAATGGCGCCCGCGGTCACCCCAAACAGGCTGTCCTGCGGCGGAACATCGTTGAACGACCCGACGCCGGCCCGCCCGGGCACGGCCATCAGCAGCCAGAGGATGACCGACATCGCCAGAATGATAGAGCTGGCCTTGATGATGAAGCTGCGGGTGCGGTCCCACATCTGGCGGCCGACGTCGGAGGGATGGGGCACGCGGTAGGGGGGTAGCTCCATGACAAACGGTGCGGGTGGCTGGCCGCGGTAGATGGTGTGCTTCATGGCGAAGCCGGTGGCCAGGGCCACACCGATGCCGATCAGGTACATGGCGAAAATGAGGTTGCCGGAGGCTGCGCCGAAGAACGCCGCCCCAAAGACGACATAGACCGGCAGGCGTGCTCCGCAGCTCATGAACGTGGCCAGCAGGGCGGTTAGCTTGCGGTCTTTCTCGTTCTCCAGCGTGCGCGTGGCGTAGACCGCCGGGACAGTGCAGCCGAAGCCGACAATCATCGGCAGAAAGCTCTTGCCGTGCAGCCCCAGCCAGCGCATCACCCGGTCCATCACAAACGCCGCGCGAGCCATGTAGCCGGAATCCTCCAGCACAGCCAGCGCCAGATAGAGGAACAGCAGCACGGGTACGAAAACCAGCACGCCGCCGACGCCGGCAATGATGCCGTCGGTCAGCAGTGAGCTGAACCACGTGCCGCCCAGACCGACGGCCGCCAGCCCCGCGCTCGCCCAGCCGTAGACCGTCTCGTTGATGAAGACGTCGATCCAGTCGAGGAACGGCGCACTGACGTTGGCGGTGAACTGAAAGACGAGCCACATCATCAACAGGAAGATCGGCAGCCCCCAGACGCGATGGGTGACGATGGCGTCGATGCGGTCGGACGCTGTTTGCACGGCGTGGGAAGGCCGGTCGACCACCGCGTCGATGATCTCGCCGATGAAGCCGTAGCGCTGGTCGGCAATGAGCGTCTCGGCGTCTTCACCGGTGGCGTCTTCGATGCGGGTGCGCGAGACAGCGGCGGCTGCCAGCAGCGCCGTCGCGCCGCGCGTCTCCAGCGCCTCCATAATGGCCGGGTCTTCTTCCAGCAGCTTGGTAGCCAGCCAGCGTGGCGAGACGGAAGCTGCGATCGCCTCTTCGCCACCGATGACTGTTTCCAGCGCGTCCAGCTCCTCGGCTATTTCGCCGGTGTAGCGCGGATGCAGACGGGCCTGCGGCGGCTCGTCGGACAACGCGGCGATCGCTTCCTTGAGCTGATCGAGGCCCATGCTGCGGTTGCCCACCAGCTCCACCACCGGCAGGCCGCCCAGTTCGGCCGACAACCGGTCGGTGCTGATGGCCAGCCCCCGGCTGCGGGCAATGTCGGTCATGTTCAGGGCGACGATTACCGGTCGCTCCAGTTCGATGAGCTGGGCTACGAGATAGAGGTTGCGCTCCAGATTAGAGGCGTCGAGCACGGCGATGACGGCCGACGGCCGGTCGTTGACAATGAAGTCACGGGCGATAATCTCTTCGACGGAGTAAGCGGTCAGGCTGTAGGTGCCGGGCAGGTCGACCAGCAAGATGTCGTGGTCGCCAATGCGCAGGCGGCCCTCCTTCTTCTCGACCGTCTTGCCGGGCCAGTTGCCCACGTGCTGCCGGGAACCGGTCAGGGCGTTGAAGATGGTCGATTTGCCGACGTTGGGGTTGCCGGCCAGAGCGACGGTGATGGTCATCCGGTCGCCTCCTGCTCGATCTCGATCATCCGGGCTTCCGTCTTTCGCAGCGATAAATGGTAGCCGCGAATGAGATAGTCAACCGGATCGCCAAACGGCGACGCTTTGACCATCGTGATCGTCGCCCCGCGGGTGATGCCCATATCCATCAGGCGGCGGCGCACGGCGCGTTCTCCGCGAATGCGAGCGACGCGGGCTGTTGCGCCGGTGGGTAGCTGGTCCAAGGTGGTGGGGTGGTCGGTCATCGCAGGCTCTCTTTTCTAATGAACTTGGTTCATTGAACTGCCCGAACGGCGGCGGATTCAAGTATCGACGAGGTTTGCTTCGGTGACGCTGCATCGACGAATATCAGGGCGGCCATCGTCTGGCTGAGCGCAACGATGCGCTCGCCCAGCCGCAGCGTGATTGGGCCGTCAAACGGCGCCTTGTCCAGCACCGTGAAGCTCCGGCCCGGCAGGAGCGCGCACCGCTCCAGATAGGCGAAGGTGGCCGTGTCGGCGGGCAAGATGCCGACCACTTCTCCCGACTGGCCGGGAGCTAACCCATCCAGCGAGGCGCCGCGCATGGCGGCCGTCTGCCCGTTGGCCGCCGGAATGGGGTTGCCATGCGGACACGTCTCCGGGTGGCCCAAATAGGAAGCCAGCGCCTCGGCCAGCACGGTCGATGTGGCGTGCTCCAGGCGACACGCGGTCTCATACAGACCGGACCAGTTGAGGTGCAGGTGGTCGGCCAGGAAGCATTCCCACAAACGTTGGCGGCGGATGACGCTGCTGGCAATCGCCTGTCCGGTCGCGGTCAGCAAGACGCCCTTGTACCGCTCGTGCTCCAGGTAACCCTGCTCGATCAGTCGCTTCATCATTTCGCTGGCCGACACCGGGGAGACCCCCAGCCGCTCGGCCACGCGGGCGATGACCACCGGCTCGCCGTTGCCGGTCAGTTCGGCGATGCTCTTGAGATACATTTCGACGGCCTCGTTTCCGGTGGTGTGTGTGCGCATAAGCGGGTACCCTTTGCTGAGTTATAAGGTTACCCTTATTTTATCGGCAGGCGCGGGCGGGCGATATGACATTTGTCACGCGAGAGCGTGCCTAATGTCACATTATCGGCGCTGTGGCCCGGCGGTTCGGGCACACGGACCCGCCTGGCGTGGTATCAATTCGGTAGCAAACAGTTGCACGGGGACCGTCAGACCGGGTAAGCTCTCTGATAGTCAATGAACTGATAGCGTTGGCGGACGCAGGCCGGATTGGGCGAGCGCCGTCCAACTCAATAAAGCAGCAGGAAGGAGATTGTCATGGGAAGTGAACACAAGCAAACTGTCGTAGCGACATTCGAGAACATGGAAGCGGCCGAATTGGCCCTGCGTGACCTGGGCGGCCGCAAGAGCGGCGTGGAGCGCGGGGCGATTCTCTTGCGCGACCAGAGTGGTGAGGTCTACGTCCGCGAACTGGACGAGAAGAAGCTGGGCGACATTGCCCGCGACGGCGTTGACCTGACGTTCTTTCTGGTCCTGGGTGGGGCGGCCATCGCCATCGATGCCCTCATGTCCAGCGCGCGCCTGCTGTTTCGCAGTACGGGGCGGGCCGTCGATCTGGGTGGCTCGCTGCTAAAGGCGCCAATCAATGCGGTCAGCGGCGTCCTCATGCCCGATCGCAGCATGGAAGCGCTGGGCCGGGCACTGCCTCCGGGCGGCACAGCGGTCGTTGTCGAGGCCGACAGCGACAAGGCCGACGATGTGCGGGAAAGCCTGTCGGAGCACGGCGGCAACGTCGGCGGCCAGTAGCTTACTGCTCCCCTTGCGGAGTGCTGAAGGATTGCCCCGGTCCCTCGGACGCTGGGTCCCAGCTTTCCGTATAGTTGCCCCCGGTATAATCAGCGATAACCCGCCGCCAGAATGTCTGTGCGGCGGTATTTTCCTCCATTTGGCCCACGTGCCAGCGGCCCGGCCACTGGTCGAACAGGGAGCAAGCGGCCGCTCGGCCCACGCCCTGACGACGGTAGGGCGGCTGCACGTAGAACTCCGCCAGCTGGTAGACCGGGTCCGGTCGCATCTTCAACGTGCGAACCAGAGCAAGGCCCGCCAACTCTCCCGCTGCGCGAATGAAATAGGGGTGACGCCCGCCTTCGATCCAGTACCGTGGCAAATAGAAGTAGGTGTAGCGGCCGTCTGAGTCCGGCTGGTCACCGGTCATAGGGCTGAGTTCGGCCAGGTAGTCGTGCAGCATCTCCTCCAGGAGAGGCCGCTGGTTCCTGGTAATCGGTTCCAGTGTGACGCCGGACGCCGGGCGAGACTCAGCCGCCATCAGCCAGCTCCTTGGGGGTGACGCGCGGCAGCATCACGGTGAACACGGTGCCTTCGCCTTCGACACTGGTGACATCAATCTCCCCCTGATGCGCCAGCACAAGCTGCCGCGTGATGGCCAGTCCCAGACCGCTGCCGCCACCGGCTGTCCGGTGGCGTGCCCGGTCGCCCCGCCAGAACCGGTCGAATACATAGGGCAGGTCTTCCTTCGAGATGCCGTGGCCGGTGTCGCTGACGGTCAGGCGCACATGGTCGGCAGTCGCCGTTGACGACAGGGTGATCGTGCCGCCGGCGTATGTGTGCCGCAGCGCATTGCCCAGCAAGTTGGACAACACCTGGTCCAGCCTGTCGGGATCGACGTCGACCAGGAGCGCCTGGTCCGTCGTCTCAGACAGGGTGAGCGTCACGTTCTGCTCCTCGGACCGGGCGCCGAAACGGGTGACAGCATCGGCCAGCAGATCGCCTGCGGGAACGAGCCGCCGGTGCATCGGGAGCTGCCCTGCTTCCGCCAGCGACAATGTTTGCAGATCGTCCACGAGGCGGGCCAGCAGTCTCGTCTCCTCCAGCGTTGCGGCGATATGCTCCGGCGATGGCTCATAGACGCCGTCGGCCACCCCTTCGAGGTTGCCCTGGATGATGTGGAGCGGCGTCCGCAGTTCGTGGGCCACGTCGGCCGTCAGATTGCGGCGCTGCTGCTCGGCCCGTTCCAGCTCGGCTGTCATGAGATTGAACCGTTTGGCCAGACGGCCGACATCGCCGGAGCCGGATTCGCGCACGCGCACGGTGAGGTCGCCTTCGGCAATGGCATCGGCGGCCGTCATCATGTCGGCCACCGGCGAGCCGACCCGCCTGAAGAACGAGCGCCCCACCAATCCAAGCACCATCATGATGGCCAGCGGTGTCGCGCAGAAGGAGACCAACGCCACCAGATACGGCGCGCTGCCGCCGCTGGTGGAACGGAGCACGAGAAACACCGCGCCGGAGAACAGCAGCATGGCCGAGAGGACGAACAGCAGGAAGAACAGTCCGAAGCGACGGCCCATCTGCTTGCGCCGGGCCAGCATCTCCGGGTCCCAGTCGCTGGGTGGGCCGTCCCACTCGTGCCACCGTTGTGAGTTCCACCGTTTCATCGCGTCTCCGTGCCTGCCAGCCGGTAGCCGATGCCGTAGACCGTTTCGATGACACGGCCGTTCGCTTCATCCTGCTCCAACTTGCGCCGCAGGTTCTTGATGTGGCTGTCCACGCTGCGGTCATAGCCGGCGGCCGTTTCGCCGTGGATTTCGTCCAGGAGCTGTTCGCGGCTCAACGTTTGCCCGGCATGTTCCATCAGCGCGGCCAGCAGCCGGAACTCGTTGGGCGTCAGATGGAGTGGTTCGCCGCCCTGCGTGACGGTGTAGGCGCCGGCGTCCAGCTCTAGATTGGCGTGGCGCAGCACAGCGGCTGCCGGTTCGCTGGTGCGTGCCCGGCGCAGCGTCGACCGAACCCGGGCGACCATGACGCTGGGCGAGAATGGCTTGGTGATGTAATCGTCCGCGCCCAGCTCCAGACCGACAATCTGGTCGCTCTCCTCGGACAGCGCGGTGAGCATGATGATTGGCACGTCCGACTCGGCCCGCAGTCTGCGGCAGACATCTCGGCCGTCCATCCCCGGCAGCAGCAGATCGAGCAGGACCAGGTCCGGCTTCTCCTGCCGGGCGACTATCAGGCCGGTTGGACCGTCATGGGCCGTCAGGACGCGAAAGCCGTTCTTCTCCAGATAGTCGCGCGCCAGCTTGGCGATTTTGGGTTCGTCTTCGATGACGAGGATGACCGCTTGCATGATGGGTAGTGTACCTTATGGATGGGGCAGCGCGAAAGCAACCCCCGTTCTGCACGGAGGTTGCTTTCTGGTGCGGCTGGCCTACAGGTAGTCGTTGGGATCCTTTTCCGGACCAACTTCGTCATCGCTGTCGTCGCCGTTGCTGTCCCAGGGCGGCCGCTTGCTGTGCTGCCATCCGCGGCGGCGTCGCGCCATCCGGCTGCCCATAAACATGAAGCCCATCAGGCCGAACAGGCCGAAGGCGCAGAGCGGCAGCAGCAGGAACAGGCCAAGCGATGGGCTGCCGGCCCGAGGGCCAAAGTCTGGCATCCGGTCGGGCGTCTGCGGCTGCACCGGAGCGACCGTGTCGCTGCCGGCTGCCGGCGCTTCCCGCTGCAGCGTGCCCGCTGTGAAGCCTTGCCAGTAGCCGTGACGATAACTGTTCGACCGCGTGGCGAACAGGGCGCCAATGATTAACATGATGAAGATGAGTTTGCCGAAGACTCGGAATCCGCCCGGATGACCGTGACGCATGTGTCTATGCTGCATGATGTGCCTCCACTTGAACTAAGTAACGTTGTTTCATGCTCTCAAGATACCACCCAATTGTGGAGGAAACGTGGAGAGGGCGGGGAGGGTTTGTGGATGATCGCAGCGGGCCAGACTCATCACTGAATCTGGCCCGCACGGACGGCGGCGGCGTCCTACTTCACGAAGTTGCCCTGGCGCATGAGCGGTTCCGGTGTGCCGTCGGCCAGAATGCCGTCGACGTCGGTTGTGGGCGCGCCGATCATGAAGTCAACATGGACCAGGCTGCTGTTGCCGCCCAGTCCGGCGAACTCTGCGTCGGTCAACCCTTTGCTGCCGTCGATGCAGGCGCGATAGGCGCGTCCGAGCGCCACATGGCTGGCGGCGTTCTCGTCGTAGAGGGTGTTATAGAAGAGGCGGCCCGACTGGGCGATGGGCGAGCTTTGCGGCACCAGGGCCAGTTCGCCCAGGCGAGATGCGCCTTCATCCGTTTCGATGATAGAGCGCAGCAGCGCTTCCCCGCGTGCGGCTGAAACGTTCGTCACGCGCCCGTCGGTAAATGACAGCGTGAACTCCTCGATGAGGCTTCCGTTGTAGTTGAGCGGCATTGACGACGTGACCAGTCCGTCGACTCGGGCCTGATGGGGTGCGGTGAACACTTCCTCGGTGGGCAGGTTGGGAATGTGGGCGATGCCGTTGGCAGAGGTCGCGCCGCCGCCCATCCAGCGATGCTGCTCCGGCAGCCCGACAGTGAGGTCGGTGCCGGGGCCGGTGAAGTGGAGTGCCGTGTACCGCTTTTCGTTGAGATAGTCGCAGCGCGCCTGCAGGGTCGCTGCTTGCTCAGTCCACGCAGCAATGGGGTCGGGCGTGGTCACCCGGCAGATGTCGAAGATCGCCCCCCACAGATGGGCTTCCTGCTCGTCAGGGGCCACGTCGGGAAACACCTTCGCGGCCCAGGCGGGGACCGGGTGGGCGATGACGCACCAGTTCATGGCGCCCGCGCTGACCAGGCGGTAGTACGGTTCGGAGACGCGCCCTTCTGCCTGGCGGTGGGTACTGATGAGGGCGCTGTCCTGGTCGCGCAGCAGGTCGGGGTCTGTGCCCCGAATGGAGAGAACAGCGTCGCCCCGTTCAGCGTACTCCAGTCCCGCCTTCGCCCACCAGGTCGAAACCTCGTCAAATGAGTCGCGAGGCGCATATTCGAAGCGGGCCAGCAGCAGCTGGGGATCGTTCCACAGCGTTTCGACCAGGCGTGCCCCTCGCTGGTAGGCGCGTACAGCCACTTTTTCGACCAGCGTCGCGAACTCGATCGACGACCAGATCAGCAAGCGCTGTCCTGGCTGGATATTGACGCCGACCTCGACCGCGAGATCGGCGTACTGGTTCAGTTTCCTGTCAAATTCCAGTGGTAACATGGTGTCTCCTTGCTCAGTTGGCTCCCAGAGAGAGGGTTTTCAAGTCAGATAGTATCGTCCAATTCGGTTGGGTACGCCAAGCGGACGTCGTCCGCATTGCGGCCCATTGTGCTGTGGCTGGAAGCCAGGGATCGATTGCCTATGTGGGCTACAGCCCGGCATCTATCCGCCCGTGAACTTCGTCCTGTAGCCCAACTTCTGCAATGTGCTGGCGATTGTATCGCGGTGGTCGCCCTGAATCTCAATCGTCCCGTCCTTCACCGCGCCGCCCGTCCCGCACGTCTTCTTCAGCTTCCTGGCGAGTGCCTTCATGTCCTCCGGCGTTAACTGAAGGTCCATGATGACGGTGACCGTCTTGCCACCGCGGCCCTTCTTCTCGCGCCGGATGCTCGCGGTCTGCTGGTCGGGCGGCATGCTCTTCGGCTTTGGACAGCGGCATGGGTAGCTGCCGCAGCGCTCGCAGCGCCTGGCAACGGCCGAGTCGGTGGAGTAGACAACATTTCGTTTGCGTCGTTGGGACATCTTGGCTCGCAATCAGCGCCCGTTTTACCCGCCTGATAAGCCGCGTTCGGGTCACTGCCGGGAATCAGCTCGTCTCGTCACCTCAACCTGAGACATCGAACGCCCACAGGCCGTTGCGCATGACCGGCTCGCGACGGCCGTCACCGGTCAGGCCGTCAATGTCCATGTCAGCCGAGCCGATCATGAAGTCGACATGGACGGCGCTCACATTGCCCCCGGCGGCCCGGAAGGCATCGTTGTCCGAAGTCTCGGCTCCGGGCAGCGCACTCCGATACCCCTGCCCGAGCGCCAGATGGCAGGAGGCGTTTTCGTCGAAAAGCGTGTTGTGGAAGAGCAGGCCAGAGCGGGCAATGGGCGAATCCTCCGGCACCAGGGCTACCTCGCCCAAACAGGATGCGCCGTCGTCAAACGCAACCAGCGACCGCAAGAGCGCTTCACCCTTGTCCGCCTGGACGTCGACCACGCGGCCGTCGCGGAACGTCGAGGGTGAAGTCCTGGATGAGGCTGCCGCCGTACAGCAGCGGTCGCGTAGCACGTACGTGCCCCTCGACGCGCAGCCGGTCGGGCAGACTGTATATCTCTTCGGTCGGCAGGTTGAGGATATGGCTTATGCCGTTGGCCGCTTGTCCGCGCCCGCCCAACCAGCGGTGGCCGGCAGGAAGACCCACTGTTAGGTCCGTCTGCGGGCTGCGAAAGTGCAGGGCCGTGTACTGCCGCTGGTCCATCGTCGCCTTGCGTTGGGCCAGCTCTGTGGCATGCTGCTCCCAGGCGGCGACCGGATCCGGTTCGTTGAGGCGACACGCTGCGAACAGCGCGTCCCACAACTTGCCCAACTGGTCATCCGGGTCTGCACCGGCGAAGACCCTGGCCGCCCAGCCCTGGACCGGGTAGGCGATGACGCACCAGTTCATCGCGTTGCGGCTGGCCATTTCGGTGTAGGGGGCAGAACGAGCGGCCGTCGCCTGCTGCATTTGGCCCACGAGTCCCAGGTCCTGTCCGGCCAGCAGGGCCGGATCGCGGCCGACGACGGACAGGACAGCGTCCCCGCTGCGAGCATATTCCAGCCCGGCGGCCGTCGACCAACCGCTGGCCTCGCCGAACGAATCACGCGGAGCGTTTTCGAAGCGGGCCAGGATGAGCCGAGGGTCGTTCCATATCGTTTCCACCAGCCGAACGCCGCGCCGGTAGGCATGGGCAGCCACGAGCCGCACCAGGGGTGCGGCGGCCAGAGGCGCCGAAATCAGCAGTCGTTGGCCCGGCTGCGCATTGAGTCCGATGTGGACAGCAACCGAGGCGTAGCGATTGAGCTGCTGATCAAGATTCGATGGTTTCATGGCGATTGGGTGCGATGATCCGAGCAAGCGCACTCTGAGCAAGTATGGCCTACTTTGGCGGGCCGCGCCATTGCCGACCGGGCTGCGCGGCGGCCTGTGTAGCCGTCGCCGGGGGGCGGGCGCCCAGGGTAAGATTACCTGATGCCGTGGATGTCCGCCCCCAGAGTGATTAGCCGGTGAGGTTGCCGGCCAGGGCGTCGATCGCCGCTGCCGGATCGCGACCCAGGTCAAGGCGCAGCACGCGCCGGCCCGCCTCTCGCAGCGCCTCTGCATCGCCCAGAGCTTGCGCGGCAATGAGCACGCCGAATGACATCGACGACTCCGCCTGGCCTGCCGTGTCCGGTATGGCGATGTCGGCTTCGTTGTCGGCCGTCAACTGGATGAACAGCCCGCTGCCGCCGTCACCCTTGTGCAGTTGGCCGGTGGAGTGCAGGAAGCGGGGACCGTAGCCAACGGTCGTGGCCCGTCCAGTCTGTTCCAGCAGCGTCTGGCGCAGCGCGTGGAGGGCGGCGTCAGTTGCTTCTGTCGGCTGGACATACGCTTGCAGGGCGATGTAGTCACCGTCCTTCGATTGAGCCACGAACTCTCGGAGCGCCTCGGCCGCTGCCGGCTGGCTGGCGCCGTCCGGCAGTTCGCCGGTCTCGCTGTACGTCTCCACCATCTGCCGCGCCAGTACCTTGGCCGCCTCGACGTCAGGCTGGTCGAACGGCTGTATGTCAAGCAAGTGCCCCGCCACAACGGTAGCCATTTCCCACAGCATGAACTGGCTGCCAAGGTCGTAACGGTCGTCGAGGTGCAGCGACACAAACGGCGCACCGCTTTCTCGCACAGCGTCCAGCGCCTCGCTCTCCGTTTCGCCTTCAAAGCCAATGTGGACAAACAAACGGTCGTCCCCATAGCCGGCGGGCGCGGAGACGGGTTCTCCCACCACCGGCAGGATGCCCTTGCCTTCCTTGCCGGTGCTCTCGGCAATAAGCTGCTCAATCCAGTCGCCCAGGCTGACCAGATCCGGCGCGATCATGAAGGTGACCTTGTCGATACCTTCGTTGGCCAGTGCGCCCAGGATTGCTCCCAGTTGGGCGGCCTCGCTGTTCGCCGCCTTGCTGGCCGTGCCGGCAGCCGCCGCACGTTCCAGCAGCCGGGTCAGATCGATGCCCAGCAGCGCGGCAGGCACCAGACCGAAGTAGGTCAGGGCCGAATAGCGGCCGCCTACGTTCGGGTCATTGAGGAAGGTGTCGCGGAACTGGTAGTCGGCCGCCAGCTTTTCGAGCTTGCTGCCGGGATCGGTTATGGCTACAAAATGATCGCCTGCGGCCTCCGCACCAAGTTCGGCGACCACTTCGTTGTAGAACAGCTTGAAGAACGACAGCGTCTCGACTGTGCCTCCCGATTTGGTGGCCACCACGAACAGGGTGCGGGACAGATCAAGACCGGCACGTAGGGCGGCGAGGGCGTCGGGGTCGGTGCTGTCACAAATGAGCAGCTCCGGGTGCCCTTCGCGAGCGTTGAACGTCTCGCGGAAGACTTCCGGCGCCAGGCTGGAGCCGCCCATACCCAGCAGGACCACCTGCGTATAGCCGGCGTCACGGACCGAGGCAGCGAACGCATCCAGCCGGGCGACGTTGGCGGCCATCGTCTCCGGCGCGTGGAGCCAGCCGAGCCGGTTGCTGATCTCGTCCGGATCCGGTCGCCAGACGGTGTGGTCGTGGTCCCAGATGCGGGCCATGATGTCGTTCGCCTGGAGCTGCGCCAGCGCGGCGGCCACGGCATCCGCATGCGCTCCCAGGTGCGCCTCTACGGCGGCGTGGCTGCCGCCCAACCGGGCTCGCTTGCTGGCCACACTCGCCAGCAGGCTGTCGAACGCAGCAGCGAACGAGGCCACGCCGTCGGCCTGAAGCTGGTCGGTCACAGTCTCCAGATCGATGCCGAGCGCCGCCAGTGCAGCCAGCTGGGCGTGGGCGTCGGCCACGTCTTCCGTGATCGTGTTGGCCACCGTGCCATGGTCGATGAACGCTTCGATCGTCTCTTGGGGAGCCGTGTTGACGGTGAACGGGCCAATCAGTTCGTCGACGTAAAGTGTGTCCGGGTAGGCAGGGTTCTTGGTGCTTGTGCTGCCCCACAGCGGCCGCTGCACGCGGCCGCCGCTCTGGGCCAGGGCCGTCCAGTCGGGGTCACCAAAGAGCTGCTCGAACCGTTCATAGGCGACCTTGGCGTTGGCGACGGCCGTCTTGCCCTGCAGCGCGCTGTTGCCCTTCTCCTCCAGCAGCTTGTCGACTGCCGAATCGACGCGACTTATGAAGAAAGAGGCGACGGAGGCAATGCGGCTGATGTCCATGCCCCTGGCAGCGGCATTTTCCAGGCCGGTCATATAGGCATGGACGACATCAACGTAGTTGTCGACGGAGAAGATCAGGGTGATGTTGATATTGATGCCATCACCGATCAGGGTCTGGATGGCAGGCAGTCCTGCGTCTGTGGCCGGGACCTTGATCATGATATTGGGCCGGTCGAGCGCTTTCCAGAGGCGTCGCGCCGCCCCGATGGTCGCTTCCGTGTCGTGGGCCAGCGCCGGGCTGACCTCCAGGCTGACGAAGCCGTCGCGCCCTCCGGACTCGTCGTAGAGCGGCCGGAACAGATCGGCCGCCCGGCCGATATCCTCCAGCGCCAGCGTTTCGTATAGGGCCTCATCCGTAAGGTCGGAGCCGGCCAATTCGCGGATAGCATGGTCGTAGTCGCTGCTGCCGGCGATGGCTTTCTCAAAGATGGACGGGTTGGAGGTCACGCCGCGGATACCGCTGTCGATCGATGCCTGCATCTCGCCGGAGTCGAGGTAGGCGCGGCGAATGTAGTCCAGCCACAGCGATTGGCCATGGGCGATCAGGTCGTCTAGTCGAGTCATTGTCTCCTCAAGGGTTAAAGGGTTGCATGTCAATTGCCGGCCGCAGCCTGGTGCGGCCGTTCAGATGCGCCGCCAGGGCCGGGCCTGCGGGCGCGTTGCTGCGGCTGGTGGTCAGCCTAGCCGGCTTCGGTCGTCACAACAACGCTGTTGTCCTGTCCGAACTCGCTGGGCACATATGCATCAGCCGCCCAGTCGTTATACCAGATGTCGCCGTTGAGAACATAGCGAAACTGATACTCGCGCCCGGGCTCCAGCTCCACCGTCACCGCATACGCCTTCTTCTTTTTGTTGAGCTTCATCGGCGCGGTCGATTCATCCCACGCATTAAACTCTCCGGCCAGACGGACGTCATGAACATCCAACCCTTCCGGCAGCTCATCCAGCGGCAGGACAAACGTTATCTTACAAACATCGCGTGACTTTACGTACTGTTTGGTGAGCATGATTCGCTCCTTCCTCCCAAGCCGCAGCCGGCGAGGGGCAATATGAGCGAGGCGAGGATACGCGTGGAGGCAAATGGCAGCGTTCCCACGATACCCGCCTTGCTCTACCTGGTTGAAATTGAGGCCGCCGCTCTCTTTCCGACGTGGCGGCTATGGCACCATCTTACCTCACACGGTTGGTCGCCGTCTACTGGCGCAGAGGTCGCTGGCAAGCAACTCGACGAATGCGAAGACCCTCCCGACACAGGCGGCCGCTAGGTCGCCCAGCCAGGAGGGTCTGGCGGAAAGTCAGACGCTGTGGCCGGTTAGCTGACGGGAATGGCCATTGTGCGATTGAACAGGTTATCGGGATCGTACATTGCCTTTAGCTCCACAAGTTTGCTGAACGTCTCCGGAGGAAAGCCGTCCCGAATCCGGGCTACCGCTTCCTGGCCTTCGAGGAAATTGACGTAGACCGTGCCGGGCAGGGCGGGCGCCATCTCTTCCTTCAGTTGATTGGCGTAGCCGGTCAGGGCCGCGAAAAGGGGTGGGGCGGGCACCAGACCGACAAGCTCCATAAGGAACTCTGCGTCCCGGTGGCCGAAGGCACTGCCTGCGCCATTGTTGGCGGCCGCCGCGCCGCCGACATGGCGCACCTCCAGGAAGATGAGCGGCAGGTGGGCCTCTTGCAGCGTCCCGTAGCGGACCATGGCGTCGATGGCCTGGTCACTCATCTCGCTGACCCAGGCGTTGGTCACGAAACTGGGCATGGGATCGGGTGGGTCCTGGCTGATTTCAGCTACGTCGGCAAAGGGCATTTCGCGGACGCTGCTCATGAGTGGTTCTTGCCACGCATGCCAGTGACGAAGCAAAGTCTGACCATCGTCCATGTCACCGCAGTAGCACACCGACAGCATGGCAAAGGTCTGGCCCCGCATCGGCTCCGGGACCATCTCCATGTCCGGGAAGTTCATGACCTTGACCGATGTGGTCATCTCGTCCGGCACTGACTTGACCCAGTCTCGCCATTCGCGCATGAGCGGGCCGGCCAGCCCGGCCGGGTAAATGAGCGAGCCGCCGAGGACGGTGCTCACCGGGACCAGGCTGATGTTCATTCGGGTGACGGCCGCCAGACTGCCGCCGCCGCCCCGCATGCCCCAAAACAGATCGGGATGCTCTGTGGCCGAAACGGTTCGCAGTTGGCCATCGGCCGTCACGACCTCAAAGGCGAGGACACTATCTGTGGCCAGTCCGTACTTGCGCACCAGCCAGCCTGCGCCTCCGCCAAGCGTATAGCCAACCGCACCGACTCCGGGTGATGACCCGAGCAACGGGGCCAGGCCATGCTCCTGGGCTTTGGGCAATACATCGCCCCACTCGGCCCCGGCTTCTACCCACGCCGTCCCGGTGTCGGGATCGATGGTCACTCCGTTCATGGCCGAGGTATTAATAAGAAGGGCGCCATCGGCCGGGCGGACCACACCGTGGCCGGTGGCCTGCATAGCGACGTCCAATCCATTGGCGCGAGCGTAGTTGATGCCGGCCTGAATGTCGGCTGCGTTCCGGGCCATCAGCACCAGTGCGGGATGCTGATCGACAAGCAGATTCCAGGCAGCGCGAGCCGCGTCGTACCCAGCGTCACCGGGCGTGTAGACGGCCCGACCACCAGCGCGCAGCGCGTCAATCGAGCTGTTGGACTGTTGTTCAGTTGTCATGAGAATGGGTCTCCTCTTTTCAGGTGGCAGTTTTCGATAAAGGGCCCGGCTGCACGCAACTGCAAGTCTGACCGTGTGGTGACACCCGAACAGGCGCCAACAGCAAAGGGCGGCAGTGCGGGTCGGTCAGATTGTGTCGGTGTAGGTGCGAGCGAGCAGACGCCAGTATAAGGACCGCCGCCACGCTTTGCAAGTTGTTCCGAGGGCCAATCGGGCGGCCAAACTGTAGTCGACCAGCGTCGGTGTGGAGCGGTTAGAACATGGTGTTGTCGTGGACCATTTCCTCGGGAATGATTTGCAGGACATCCCAATGCTCCACGACCTTGCCGTCCTCGTCCAACCTGAAGATGTCGATGCCGGCGTAGTCGCTGTCGCCCGGCCAGGTCTGGTAACAGTGGAGGACGACGTAATCCCCCTCTGCGATGACGCGCTTGAACTCGACGTGTTTGCCGGGGTAGTCGGCCGCCATGCGCTCGAAGTAGTCGATGAACGCCTGTTTGCCATCCGCTACATTCGGATTGTGCTGGATGTAGACGTCGCCAGCGTAGCGTTCAATCGCCTCGGCCGGACGGTCTTGGTTGAACATGAGATCGTAAAACGCCACACTGTTTTGCTTGTTGCGGGCGAGCAGGTCGGTCGTTTGGGTCATTGTGCCTCCTGGCTGCATATCCTGTATCGGAGCCGCCCATTATAGGGCAGGGTGCCTGACTGCGCCGCCCCGTCCGGAGGGGCCTTCCAGCCCGGACCGCACAAGAAGCGGCTGCCGCTGCCGGCACCAGAGTCCCCAGCACCGGCCCACTATGGGCAAAACGCACGATATACTGGACTTCTGATGCGAACGCTATATACTATAGACAGTTCGATAACAACTGGCCTTAGCCAATAGATTGGAGCCAGATGAGAACGGAAATTGGGGGTTGACAAGCGATATGGTCGCGGTTATACTTCCCACTCGTTGAGCAATCAACACGGCGTCGTCACCGGAAACGGTGAAACACCGAAACAACCGAAGAGACAATCTGCAATAGAGCGGCGGCCCTATGGGGCCGTTGTTTGGTGCGGAATTGGGTCTTGACAGGAACAGCGATGGATGTATAATCCATGTTCCTGGCGGGGTAAGGAAGCCTTCCCCCTAGCGGGGCGATACCAATCAGAGAACGGATAGTGTGGGGGTGAGAGCCTCCGCAAGATTTGTATTCTAAATTGGGCGCTCCAGGCGAGACAACTTAAGGTAAGCGGTTTCGCCGGCAGACCTTAACAACTGAATAGTGACAGAAATCAACCTGTTTTTGGGACAAACAAAAACTTAGAGTAAATCTCGTAGTAAAATACGGGAGAACACTCCTAAAGAAGTAAAACTCTTATGGAGAGTTTGATCCTGGCTCAGGATGAACGCTAGCGGTGTGCTTAATGCATGCAAGTCGAACGTGATCTCTTGGATTCGTCTGAGAGTGAAAGTGGCGGACGGGTGAGTAACGCGTTGGTGACCTGCCCTAGAGAGGGGGACAACCATTGGAAACGATGGCTAATACCCCGGATGTTATGGCTTTTGGAAAACCATGACTAAAGCTCCGGCGCTCTAGGAGGGGCCTGCGTGCCATCAGCTAGTTGGTAAGGTAATGGCTTACCAAGGCAAAGACGGCTAGGGGGCGTGAGAGCGTGACCCCCCACACTGGTACTGACACACGGACCAGATACCTACGGGTAGCAGCAGCAAGGAATATTGCTCAATGGGCGCAAGCCTGAAGCAGCAACACCGCGTGGAGGATGAAGGCTTTCGGGTCGTAAACTCCTTTTCTGGGGGAAGAGAAAGGACGGTACCCCAGGAATAAGGACCGGCTAACTACGTGCCAGCAGCCGCGGTAATACGTAGGGTTCAAGCGTTATCCGGATTTACTGGGCGTAAAGCGCATGTAGGCGGTTGTTTAAGTTGGACGTGAAAGCTCCTGGCTCAACTGGGAGAGGCCGTTCAAAACTGGATGACTTGAGGGTGGTAGAGGAGAGTGGAATTCCCGGTGTAGCGGTGGAATGCGTAGATATCGGGAGGAACACCAGTGGCGAAGGCGGCTCTCTGGGCCACACCTGACGCTGAGATGCGAAAGCTAGGGGAGAGAACGGGATTAGAAACCCCGGTATTCCTAGCCGTAAACGATGTCAACTAGGCGTAGGAGGTATTGACCCCTTCTGTGCTGTAGCTAACGCGTTAAGTTGACCGCCTGGGGACTACGGCCGCAAGGCTAAAACTCAAAGGAATTGACGGGTCCCCGCACAAGCAGCGGAGCGTGTGGTTTAATTCGAGGCTACACGAAGAACCTTACCAGGGCTTGACATGCTAGTGGTAGTGAAATGAAAGTGGAACGACCCTTCGGGGAGCTAGCACAGGTGCTGCATGGCTGTCGTCAGCTCGTGTCGTGAGATGTCAGGTTAAGTCCTGTAACGAGCGCAACCCTCGTCGTTAGTTATACGTGTCTAACGAGACTGCCCGTGATAAGCGGGAGGAAGGTGAGGATGACGTCAAGTCAGCATGGCCTTTATGTCCTGGGCTACACACACGCTACAATGGCTGGTACAATGGGCAGCGAAGCCGCGAGGCGGAGCCAATCCTCCAAAGCCAGTCTCAGTTCGGATTGCAGGCTGCAACTCGCCTGCATGAAGTCGGAGTTGCTAGTAAACGCACGTCAGCTATAGTGCGTTGAATACGTTCCCGGGGATTGTACACACCGCCCGTCACGTCATGGAAGTTGGCAACGCCTGAAGTCGGTGAGCTAACCCGCAAGGGAGGCAGCCGCCCAAGGCGGGGTCGGTAACTGGGACGAAGTCGTAACAAGGTAGCCGTAGCGGAAGCTGCGGCTGGATCACCTCCTTTTATGGAGCACTGAAGTTGTCGCGAGACAAGTTCGACGCTTTTTCACGAAAGCGAAACCTCCAGGTCAATCATCCGCTTCGGCGGATGCTACCAAGAACTAATGCATTTCTGTCACTATTCAGCTGTTAAGGCCTTAACAATCAGAGGCCTGCCACCAGCAATGGTCAACCGGCCGGCTGGGGCGTGGTAGAATGTCCAGATGAGGGCCTGTAGCTCAGCCGGTTAGAGCGTTCCTCTGATAAGGGAGAGGTCGTTGGTTCGAGTCCAACCAGGCCCACCTGACTTTCAGGGGATGGACATCTCCAGTTTGGGGATGTAGCTCAGTTGGGAGAGCGCCGCCTTTGCAAGGCGGAGGCCAGGAGTTCGAGCCTCCTCATCTCCACTTTTCGGACATTAAGTACTTTGAGGATTGTCGATTGCGTGTTAATAACCGTGGTTGGGTAACCAAATAGCAGATAGGCATATTGCGTGCATCTTTTTGAGCTGGCAATAGGCCGGCTTTTTTAGTCCCTACCGCAGGCGCAGAACGTTAAAACATAAGCTTTGCAGTGGCCCTTTGCCACTGGTCCATTCCCGGCAACGGGAAGGGGGCAGTGTCCAGCGGCCAACAAGCTGCCGGCTCGACCAGGCGATTCGTCGCCCGGCCGAGGAACGTTACCAACTGAATATGATTAAGTTGACACATGGGATATACGTGTAATTAATTTGCACGAGTCAATGACAGAACGTACTGTCAGAAAAGTGAGAATTTCAAATTCTCCGTATCATATGTGTAAGCTACTAAGGGCGCACGGTGGATGCCTTGGCGATGAATGCCGATGAAGGACGTGGTACACTGCGATAAGCCCCGGGGAGTTGTGTACAAACGCTATATCCGGGGATGTCCGAATGGGGAAACCCACGAGAGGTCAATGCTCTCGTGACGTTATCTGAACAAAATAGGGTAACGTCGGGAACGAGGTGAACTGAAACATCTAAGTAACCTCAGGAAAAGATAATATTCTCTGAGTAGTGGCGAGCGAAAGGGGAAAAGCCCAAACCGAATTCTTTATGACTTCGGGGTTGTAGGACCTGGCGTATAAGAGTAAAAAATCTAATTGATAGCAGAATCTTCTGGAACGTTGATCCATAGAGGGTGACAGACCCGTATGCGAAATCAATTGGACTCTTGTCAGGCACCTGAGTACGGCGGGGCACGCTAATCCTGTCGGAATCTGGGAGGCCCACCTTCCAAGGCTAAATACATTCATCGACCGATAGCGAACAAGTACCGTGAGGGAAAGGTGAAAAGTCCCCCGGCAAGGGGAGTGAAATAGAACCTGAAACCGTGTGCCTACAGACGGTCGAAGCACTATGGGCAACTTTCGAGTTGTCAATGTGTGACGGCGTGCCTTTTGGAGAATGAGCCAGCGAGTTAATTTCAGTGGCCAGGTTAAGTCAGAAACAGACGGAGCCGTAGCGAAAGCGAGTCTTAATAGGGCGTTTAGTCGCTGGGATTAGACACGAAACCAGGTGAGCTACCCATGGACAGATTGAAGCGGGAGTAATGTCTCGTGGAGGATCGAACCCACTAATGTTGCAAAATTAGGGGATGATCTGTGGGTAGGGGTTATATGCCAAACGAACTTGGAGATAGCTTGTTCTCTCCGAAATAGCTTTAGGGCTAGCGTCGCGCGTTTAACATAGGGGGTAGAGCACTGGATGAGCTAGGGGGCGCAAGCTTACCAACCTCAACCAAACTCCGAATACCTATGTTCCAGAGCGCGGCAGTCGGACTACGTGAGATGAGTTTCGTAGTCGAGAGGGAAACAACCCAGACCGCCAGCTAAGGTCCCCAAGTGTGTGTTAAGTGGGAAACGATGTGAGAGTGTTTAGACAGCCAGGAGGTTGGCTTAGAAGCAGCCATCCTTTAAAGAGTGCGTAACAGCTCACTGGTCAAACGCCCTTGCGCGGAAAATGTAACGGGGCTCAAACACACCACCGAAGCTGCGGATAGTGACTTTTAGTTGCTATGGTAGGAGAGCGTTGTGTAGGAGATACAAGGTAGATCGAAAGAACTGCTGCGGCCTACACAAGTGAGAATGCTGGCATGAGTAGCGCAAAACATGTGAGAACCATGTTCCCCGTAAACCTAAGGTTTCCGACGGAAGGTCAGTCCGCGTCGGGTTAGTCGGGCCTTAGCCGAGGCCGAGAGGCGTAGGTGATGGACATCCGGTTAATATTCCGGAACCACTCAAATGGAGTGATGGAGGGACGCGGTGTGGTAGGTCAGCCTCTTAATGGATTGAGGTGCCAAACGTGTAGGGCTTTGATGGGTGTAGGAAAATCCGCACCTGGAGCCTGAAGCGTGATGGCGGAGCCTTAGAGCCACAAGTGATTGAGCCATACCGCCTAGAAAAACTTCTAAACGTTGAAGTTTGAGTGCCCGTACCGCAAACCGACACTGGTAGGTGGGTAGAGTATACCAAGGGGAACGAGATAACCTTCGTTAAGGAATTCGGCAAATTTCCCCCGTACGTTCGCAATAAGGGGGGCCTCTGCTGGTTAGCAATACGCGAAGCTGGCGGAGGCCGCAGTGAAATGGCTCTTCCAACTGTTTAACAAAAACACAGGTCTCTGCTAAGTCGTAAGACGAAGTATAGGGGCTGACGCCTGCCCAGTGCTGGAAGGTTAAGGTGAGAGGTTAGGATTCGTCCAAAGCTTCGACCCGAAGCCCCAGTGAACGGCGGCCGTAACTATAACGGTCCTAAGGTAGCGAAATTCCTTGTCGGGTAAGTTCCGACCCGCACGAATGGCGTAATGAGAGGAGCACTGTCTCAACGAAGGACTCGGCGAACATTGAAGTACGTGTAAAGATGCACGTGACCCGCAGCGGGACAAAAAGACCCCGTGAAGCTTTACTATAGCTTGACATTGAGTTAGGGCTTAGATTGTGTAGCATAGGTGGGAGGCTTTGAAGCTGGGACGTCAGTCTCGGTGGAGCCGCCATTGAAATACCACCCTGTCTAAGTTTTGGCTCTAACCTGCAGCCGTAATCCGGCGTGGGAACAGTGTCTGGTGGGTAGTTTGACTGGGGCGGTCGCCTCCGAAAGAGTAACAGAGGCGCCCAAAGGTTCCCTCAGGCTGAATGGAAACCAGCCGTTGAGTGTAAAGGCACAAGGGAGCTTGACTGCAAGACATACGAGTCGCGCAGGTACGAAAGTAGGGCTTAGTGATCCCACGGTTCCGAGTGGAAGGGCCGTGGCTTACCGGATAAAAGCTACTCCGGGGATAACAGGGTAGTCTGGTCCAAGAGTCCATATCGACGACCAGGTTCGCCACCTCGATGTCGGCTCATCACATCCTGGGGCTGGATAAGGTCCCAAGGGTTGGGCTGTTCGCCCATTAAAGTGGTACGTGAGCTGGGTTCAGACCGTCGTGAGACAGGTCGGTCTCTCTCCGCTGTGGGGGTAAGGGATTTGAAGGGAGCTGTCCCTAGTACGAGAGGACCGGGATGGACAGACCTCTAGTGTGCCAGTTGTTCCGCCAGGGGCATCGCTGGGTAGCTACGTCTGGCAGAGATAACCGCTGAAAGCATCTAAGTGGGAAACTCGCCCTAACACTAGATCCCTCATCCGTAATGGAGTAAGACCACTAGAAGACGACTAGTTTGATAGGCGGCAAGTGTAAGTGCAGTAATGTATTTAGCTAAGCCGTACTAATGGTCGAGGGCTTACTTTGCATATGATACGGAGAATTTGCAATTCTCACCTTGTATATCCTGTTGACTGAATCATATTCGGTTTCGTTCCGAACGAAACCTTCCGGCGTCGCCACCCCCAGGGGCAGCTGCGCCGGCTGGTTTTACAACTGAATAATCCAATTCCTTTTGTTTGTATGAAGGTCTTTTGGTGATTTGAGCGACGAGGTCACACCCGGTCCCATCCCGAACCCGGCAGTTAAGCTCGTCAGCGCCGATGGTACTTGGGGAGTAGTCCCCCGGGAGAGTAGGTCATTGCCAAAGGACCTTTTTCTTTTTGCACTCATTCAAGCCCCGACCATCCCGGTTGGGGCTTTTTGTTTTCCTGCCTGCAGGCCCTGACTTCGCAACTTGCGATTGCGTTCGCCCTTCCTACACCATTGGATACAATTACGATCCTATGACTGAGTCGCGCTTCGACCCCGGCAGCCTGCTGCGTCAGTACTTCAATCCGGAAACGCTGACCGAGGACCTGTCCGCCGGACTGGTGCTGGGCATTGAGAGCATTCCGGACGCGCTGGCGACGGGGTTGCTCGCCGTCGTGAACCCGATCTACAGCCTCTACGCCTATATGGTTGGCAAGTTCACCGGCGCTCTGTTTACAGGCTCGGTCTATATGAGCATTCAGGCCACTGGAGCCATGGCGCTTGTTGTTGCCAGCGTGCCCCAGCTGCGAGGCGGGCCGGACGCTGATGCTTCGCTGTGGGCGTTGGCTCTTCTAACGGGTGCGTTCATGCTGGCTGCCGGACTGCTTAAGCTGGGCACGATGGTGCGTTTTGTGCCGAATGCTGTCATGACCGGCTTTGTGAATGCAGTCGCCATAAACATTATTTTGGGACAGCTGGGCGACTTCACCGGGTATGATCCGATTGCCAGCAACAAGCTTGTCCGACTGTGGCAAGTTACCCAGAATCCTGAGCAGATTGATTTGCCCACCATTGCAGTGGGGATACTGACCATTCTTCTGATCCTGGTCCTGGAGAAGACGCGCCTGAAGTCACTTGGGCTTGTCGTGGCACTCGGCGTCGCCTCATTGTGCGTGGCCCTTTTTTCTGCCGACAGCGTAAACATCGTTAGTGACATCTCCGCGATTCCTGAGTCACTGCCGCGACCCATGCTGCCGTCGCTGGGCCTGTCAGGCTGGCTGCCTTTGTTCGTGCCGGCGCTTTCGCTGACATTCGTTGCTCTTGTGCAGGGCGCGGGTATTACCAAAGCTTTTGTCAACCCGGATGGCACCTACCCGGAAGCATCTCGTGATTTTGCCGGACAGGGCATTGCCAACATCGCCGCGGGTCTTCTTCAGGGTATGCCGGTTGGCGGCTCCATGTCCGCCACATCGTTGGTAACTAACTCGGGCGCACGGAGCCGCCTGGCAAACTTATCTGCCAGCGTCGTTATGGCCATCTGTATCTTGCTGTTTGCCGGGCTAATTGGTCATATCGCCATGCCTGCGCTTGCGGGATTGTTGATCGTCGTCGGCTTTCGCACGCTTCGTCTGCCACAGGCCAGGGCGGTCTGGAAGACAGGTCGAGTTCAGCAGGTTGTGATGCTGATCACATTTGCCGCCTCCTTGCTCATCCCGTTGCAGTACGCGGTCTTGATCGGCGTGGCTTTGGCGGTCATGTTGTACTTTGTTCAGCAGTCCAACCAGGTTGCCCTCAAGCAGTGGACGCGACCGGTGGGGCGCTATCGCGTGGAGGTCGATCCGCCTGCGGAGCTGCCACCAGGTGAAGTGACCGCTCTTGTGCCGTACGGCAGTCTCTTCTTCGCCACAGCCGCATTGTTCGAGGAAAAACTGCCGCATGTGACCGGCAACACCAGGAACGCTGTCGCTATCCTTATTCTGCGCATGAATGGAGAGTTGGGCAGCACGTTCATGGAGGTGCTTGCTCGCTACACACGTGACCTGCAGGCGCATCAGAGCAAACTGATGCTGGCCGGCGTCGACCAACATGTGAAGGACCAGCTGGACCAAACTGGCATGACCGAACTGATTGGCCGCGAAAACATCTTTCTGCAGACACCCAACATTGGCGAATCTGGCGAGAATGCGTGGGCGGCCGCCGAAGCCTGGATCGCGCTGCAGCCCGATATCCAGAAATCCCCTGCCTGACGAGGCCGTCGCTGGAAGGTCGGTTGAGTATAGCGCCTGCCGCAGCATGGTTGGCCGCGCACCCGTATGAACGAATACATCACCCTTCTCCGCAACAATGCCAACTACCGCAACCTGTGGCTGGGCAGCGTTATCTCGCAGTTTGGCGACTGGTTCAACGTCCTCGCCGCGGCGGAACTGATCAGCCGCCTGACCGACAGCGGCGTCGCCCTGAGCTATCTATTCGTCGCCCGCTTCCTGCCGCTCTTTCTGTTCAGTCCCATCGCCGGCATCCTGGCCGATCGCTTCGACCGGAAGCGGATCATGATCATCTCCGACGTGCTGCGCGGGGCCACGGTGCTGCTCTTTCTCGTCGTGCGCGATTCCAACGATATCTGGCTCTTCTATCTGCTGACGATCATCCAGTTCTCGCTCAGCGCCCTGTTTACGCCGGCCCGGTCGGCCGTCATGCCGATGATTGTAAAGCGCGAGGAGATCGTGGCGGCCAACGCTCTGGACAGCCTGACATGGAGCACGATGCTGGCGGTCGGTGCGCTCGTGGGCGGTCTGGTAGCGGCCGTCTTTGGTGCGGAGGCAGCCTTCATAGCTGATGCCGGGACGTTCCTTCTGTCCGCCTTCTTCATTGCCCGTATTGTCTTGCCGGACCGCATTGCCGACCCGCCGCAAGTGGGGCCGAAGCGCCGCTTCGAATTCCTCGACGGGTTTCGCTACCTGCTGCGGGAACCGTTTATCATGGGAGTTGCGCTGGCCAAGGCGGGCGGCTCGCTGGCCTGGGGCGCAATCAACGTCCTTGAGATCATTTACGCCAACGATCGCTTTCCGATTCAAGGTGTCTCCTGGCTGAATCTTGCTGACGGCGGAACGGCGACGCTGGGCCTGATCTACGTGGCGGCAGGCATTGGCACCGGGGTGGGGCCCTTGGTCATGCGGCGCGTCCTTGGCGATCTTCCGCGGCGGCTCATGCTCGGCATCAGCATCGGATTCGTCTCCCTGACTATCGGCATTGCCTGGCTGAGCGTGACCGGCGGCCTGCCCTCGCTCCTGTCCGCGACCGTTGTGCGGACGTTGGGCTCCGGTACCTTATGGGTATTTTCGGCCGCGCTGCTGCAGACGCTGCTGCCGGATCGCTATCGGGGCCGCGTGTTCTCGTTTGAGTTTGCCGCGCTGACGCTGACGCAGACCATATCAACGCTGGTTGCAGGCTATTTGCTGGACAGTGCCGGCCTGGACCCGTCTCAGGTCGTGGCCGTATCAGCCGTGACAGCGGGCGTCATGACCGTGCTGTGGCTGATCTTTCATGCGTCGAATCTGGCTGTGCTGCGGAGAGGGGAAGTGCCCCTGCGAACGCTGCCCACTGAAGCAGGTCTCTAGCAGCTGAGTGTGTTGGGCGCTGTTCGCACCTCGTGGGCCTGCTCTACGACTTTTTGCGCATCACCTTGTAGGCGATACCCGGCATCTGCCGCACCTTTTCCGACTGGGTCAAATAGGCGCGATGATTGAACACGTCGTAATCGTTGATGTGGATCTTGGCCAGAATGCCGCGATAGAGCATTGCCGCTGCGCCAACAGCCAGACGGCCGTCCCAGTTCAGGTAGCCAATTCCTTTCAGACCCTCGTCGTAAAGTTTGTCGGCCCGATTCATCTCGAAGCGCATGAGATGCTTGAACCGGTCATCATTGGTGGCCAGCCGTAGATCTTCTTCGGTGTAGTCGAACTTGTCCAGGTCTTCCTCTGGCAGATAGATGCGACCGCGTGCCAGATCCTCGCTGACATCGCGCAGGATGTTGGTTAGCTGCAGGGCCAATCCCAGCTTGGTCGCTCGCTCAATGGCCACCTCAGGTGTCTCCTCATGGCGCAGACCGATGATGTGCATGGAGGCCAGGCCAACGGTGCTGGCCACGCAGTAGCAATAGCGCTCCAGCTCTTGCCAGGTTGCATAGCGCGTCTTGGTCAGATCCATCTCGCAGCCGTCGATCAGCTCTTCGACATACTGCTGAGGGACCTGAAAGCGGTCACGCTCGGTGGACCATGCCAGGAGAACGGGGTGGATCTGGTCGCGAGGGGCGCGCCGTGCGGCCAACCGCCACTGCTGCAGCTGCTCCGGGTCCGGCTTCTCCGTGGCGTCTACCATGTCGTCGGTTACGCGGCAGAACGCATAGAACGCGCGAATAGCCCGCCGCTTCTCGGCCGGCAGGAACGAGGTGCTGAAGTAGAATGATTTCGAATGGGTGCTGGTAATGGCGTCGCAAAGCGCGTAAGCCAGCGCAAGGTCTTCACTCATGGGCACTCCCCGATTTACGGATTACACCAACCAAGTTCACGACGCGCGTCGGGTTGCAAACGGCGCAGTTGCGTCGCGCTTCGGAGATGGTTGTATCTCGCTCTGATTCTACCAAAAATGTCAGTGGCCGCAGGTCTAACTCATCTCCGATCCGTTTGCCGCGACAGGCAGCGGCAAGGTTGGGCCACAAAGGGCCGTTGGCTTGCGGAGCAAGGGTGTTTGGCAATCGCGCCATGTTTTGTCTCTGTACCAACGCGGAGAGGACAGACCTGTAGGCGCTGCTGGTCTCGCTCTAACCGCGTACCTTGCTTCGCACCGGCTGCTGTCTGTCTCTGGCGCTCCAACTTGCCCGGCAGTGGGCCTATGTTATCATGACGCAGATTACCAAAAGGAGTACAGGATTACCTATGACAGTGAAACGTGCGCAGGAGCTGATCAGGAGCTACGAGAGCAATACCTGGCTCATCCACCGGTTAATGGATGATGTCACACACAAGGAAAGCTTGATGCGGCCGTCTTTCCCGGCCAACAACGCCAACTGGGTGTTGGGCCACATGCTGTCGAGCCGCCACGTCGCCCTGCTTACTCTTGGCGAACCACCGTTCATGGCCGATGAGGTCAAGGTCGTGTACGAGAGCGGCAGCCCGATGTTGACGGACCCGGCCCGGGCGCGCGACTTTCGGCTGCTGCTTGATGATGTGAACGAGTCCAACGACGCGTTGGCGGATGCGCTGCAGCGCACCAGCGCGGCCCAGTCTCAACACCGTCGTCGATACGCCTTTTGGCCGCCAGGCCGTCTGGGAGCGCATCGCCGGCTTGCAGTGGCATGAGACGTTCCATCTGGGCCAGCTTGACTCGCTCAAGACACTGATTGTCGACAGGCGTTGAAATGGCCCGACCAAATCGAGGCTACGGAACTTGTCGGGCTTTTCTACGGCATGGAGATTGCCGTCGACGTCGTGGAGAAGCGACGGCGGCCTGATAGCCGCCATTGTCGGCGTTCCGGCTGGGCTGGAAGCGCGGCTTGAGCCGACTGGAGTCGACACGTTTGTCATGGCGGGCGGCGCGCTGCCCGGTGCGCAGACGACCTTTACCAGGGATGTTACCGGCACCGTGACCGGCATGTCGTTTGGGCCGTTTCAGTTCCAGCGATATTGACAGGCTGACCTCGGCGGGCTGCCGCTTGTAGAGCGTCTGGCCGCGCCCGAGCTGGAGATGACAGCGGAGAAAGAAGCGGCGTTCGAGGCGCTGCTTGACCAGGCATTGCGCCAGGGTGGGGCCGACTATGTACCCTACGGCCTGCCTTTATCCGTTCTGGGAGTTTGTCCGCTTTCTGATGGAACAGGACGTCTTCATTTTCCACAGTTCGGGCGGACCGACCTGACTGAGCTGCGGCCGGAACGGCAGTCGATGGAGTTGTCCGACGAAACAGGACGGGGCAACATGGCCGCCGTCTATGGCACCCATGATGGGCTGTGGTCGATGTTTTTCGCGATCATCGACCGAGGACAATCTCCGCCGGCAGTATTCGCAATGGCGTGCTGACCTTCCTTGGCGCGGATGGCGTCGAAGTGCCGGTCTACAACTTCTCCATCAATCGGGATGAGCTGGACTAAACGGCCGTATCGTTCAGGCGCCCTGTATCTGCTCCCTCGGGAGTCATTCACTCCGGTTGGAACTTCTGCCCGGCGTGCTGAGCAACGAATGGGCGAGCGAACAGCCGGTTCGGCCGTTGGCCAAGCTGGCAGTTGCGCCGGAAGACTTCCCCTTTCTGGATCAGATTGGCGGCCACGATGATGGTCCACTGCTGCGTTTCGGCGCACTTGGCGACCGGATCCGGGAAGCGGCGACCGGCGCATCGCTCGCATGATGGCAGTCTGACGATTCATCTGCCGAACTCCGGCGAAATTCAGGATACGTCGTGGCGAGCCTATCTTGCTCTCCTGGGGATACCTTGCCCGCCGCGGCTGCCTCGACGCACAGCTCGAATGATGAGCTTGTGCTGACTGTGGCCAATCTGCCAACCGCCGTCCAGCAGATGGTGGCAGCCGAGTATGCGGATCTTCTGACGCAGCGCGACGACGAGTCGCTACGCCCAATGATGGCTCAGGCTGAACTGCGGGTCGCAGATGGCTGCCCGGGGAGGTCTGAATGGATGTCGTCAACCTGCAAGAGAAGTTCGCCCAGTTTGATAAACCGTGGACGCCCTATATCGTCGGCCAGCTAAATGGCCAGCACGTCAAGGTGGTCAAGCTGGAAGGTGAGTTTGTCTGGCACCAACACGAGAGCGAAGACGAGCTGTTTCTGGTAATCGACGGCCGCCTGCGGATGGAGTTCCGCGACCGGACGGAGTTGGTCGGTCCGGGAGCATTCATCATCGTCCCGCGCGGCGTGGCACACCGGCCGGTGGCCGAGACGTCGCCCTGTCTCGTCGTGCTCTTCGAGCCGGCGAGCACGCTGAACACCGGCGATCAGCGAGGTGACCTGACCCACGAGGCGCCTTCCTGGCTGTAAGGCTGGATACCATAGCGAGGCCACGTAGGGCTGCCCCCACCTCGAAACACAACAGCAGTGGTCGGCAGGTCGATTATCGTGGTCCAGCTTGCTATGATTGGGGAAAGTAACATTCTCATCTAGACAGGGAGCGCATGCTCCCGGGGGTTATTCAACGATGAACGCACACCGACACCTCTCACACCCCTTTGCCAACAAGCAGCTCTTGTGGGCGGCTCTGGCGGCCATTCTCCTAACTGTGCTGGCGGCCATCCCGTCTGGCCAGGCAGCGGCCCAGACCGACCCGCCTGAGGAACCCATTCGGGTCGTTACAAAAGAGATTGAGCCGTTCGTGTTTATCGAGAACGGTCGCCCCGTCGGTTTTAGTATCGACATCTGGGACGAGGTTGCCAGCGATCTCGGTCTCGACTTCGAGTATATCATCGTCGACACGGTGGCGGAGCAGCTTCAGGCAGTTGAGCTGGGCACAGCCGATATCGCCGTCGCCGCCGTCACCATCACCGAAAGCCGGGAGGAAACAGTAGATTTCACGGTGCCCTTTTATCGCTCCGGGCTGGGCATCCTTACACGCCTAGGATCGGATCAGCCGTTTATTGCAGCCGCCCTGGCCACGTTTACCTCCGGATTTCTGCTCCCGATTGCCGGCTTGATGGTGGCGCTGGTGGTCATTGGCTTTGTCTTCTGGCTGCTTGAACGTAAGAAGAATCCTGACTTCGAAGGCCACGCGATGGAAGGAATCTGGGATGGTATTTGGTGGGCGGCCGTCACGGTGACCACCGTCGGCTATGGTGACAGAACGCCGCAAAGCGTACTGGGCAGGCTGCTTGGGCTGGTCTGGATGTTCGTTGGCTTGTTTCTGATTGCTAACTTCACCGCCAGCGTAGCGGCCAGTCTGACGACCGCCAGTCTGGAGGCGCTTATCAACGGCCCGCAAGATCTGCCGGGCAAGTCGATTGTGACAGTAGGCGGCAGCACGGCGGACCAATGGCTGAACGACCAGCTCATACCCCATCGCCGGGTTGAGCTTATAGATGAGGCGTATGCCATGTTGGAATCGGGTGAGGTTGATGCGGTTGTCTACGATTATCCGGTGCTCCAGTACTTCCTGACGAGCAATCCGTCCTCTCAGCTCGTGATGGTGGGCGAGCCGTTTCGGACAGAAATGTACGGGATGGCCATTGAGCAGGACAGCCAGTTTCGAGAGATGATGAACCGGGCATTGCTTGGTGTGGCGGAAGACGGTCGCTATGAGGACATTCACGAGGTCTGGTTTGGCAGGCGTGAAGGGCAATAGACTACAGGGTTGTCATCGGTAGCTGCGACACTCCTTGTCGTGCGTCCGCCACACCCGTAGCCGCGACACTTCTTGTCGCGCGTGTCCCATCGACCACAAGCGACCGGTGAGGATTCCTGTCGCAACCGCCGCTCGAACAAGAAGCTCCGACTTACCCGGCAGGCAAATTGGATAAACCTGGCATTCGGGCTATGATTGCGACCAGTACAAGGAGGCAGACATGACTGAGCAAACTGTAACCCGTGAGCGCACGCTGGGTGTTGACATTCTGACCCTTCTGGCGGTATTTGCGGCTCTCGCGAATCTCTTTGACGTGCTGCGTTACCTGGGCCTGCTGCCGGTGGGCGAGCTTTGGGGCTTGTCGTTCTACGATCGCAGCTGGATAGGCGCCTTGTTGGCCGGGCTCGTAGCGCTCATCTGGCTGAGTGTTGCCAACCAGCTCTGGCATCTGGATCCGCGAGGCTGGTACTTCGTCCTGATTATCGCCATCGTCAACCTGATCTTTTTGGCCATGGCCTATTTCGGCGCTTCGTCCTGGCAATCACTGATGCCGCAGATTGTAATCAACGTTGCCGCGCTCATCATGGCCATCTTGCCCGGAACGCGCCGCGCCTTTGGTATGTAGGTTGCGCTATTGCCCGACATGAGTGATACAGTCCTGTACGAAGAGTCGCAGCCTTACCGGACGTCACCTCCGTACTTGTTGGTGACGGTCGTTATCCTGCTATTTGGCTGGGGGCTGTTCATCTGGTCGATTGTCCTGGGCCGGCCATTGGGCGCGCTTATCGCGCCTGATGCGCTTATCTGGGTGATCTGGTTGACGATGGGGATTGTGGCGCCCGCAGTTTTGATGCTCACGAGTCTGAAGGTGGAAGTTCATCCCGACCGGGTCACGGTCAAAACCGGGATGGCAGGCAAGCATGAGTTTGCCCTCGACGAGGTCGGCGACGTTCGGGCGCGGCTCACAGGCGCCGCCTCCGACTACAGCAACCGAACGCTTGGTAACGAGGGGACGAGCCAGTTCGCCTTTACCGTAACGACGCTGAAAGGGGCTGAACTGGCAATGAAGGACGGCCGCCAGATTCTCCTCGGCTCGCTGACTCCAGAGCAGCTAACCTCCGCCATTACGGCCGCTTGGGAACCCTTTCGTCCACCGGTCAGCGATAGCGTCGAATGATAGAGTATGAACCAGCAAACCGTTTCGAAGGCGGGCGAGCAGCCGCTGTTTGAGGAGACTCAAACATTCCATCGGGTTTGGTGGGTGATGGCGATTGTGATCGGCATTGCCGCGCTGCAGTGGTGGTTCTTTTACGAGCAGATCATCCAGGGCCGTCCTGCCGGCGACAACCCGGCCCCGGACTGGATGTTGATTCTGTTCTGGCTGCTGTTTGGAATTGGCATGCCGCTCTTCTTCTGGTGGATGCACCTTCGCGTGTCGGTCAGCACCCAGGACGTCACGATCCAGTACCGCCCCCTGACGACCAGGGTTATTCCTCTGGACGACATTCAGACGGCGACAGCCCGCAGCTACTCACCGCTGGGTGACTTCGGCGGGTGGGGCATTCGCGGGCTGGGGAAGCGTCGGGCGTACTCAGTTAGCGGCAGCGAGGGCGTGACGCTCCAACTGACTTCCGGCGAAGAGATCATCATCGGCAGCCATCAGCCCCGCAAGCTAGTATGGGCAATCACCGCAGCCAAAGGATCAGCGGACCATGACAACTGACAGCCACCTTGTGGCAGACACCAGCACCCCTCCGGGCGAGTCGCGTTCGGGGAGGATCGCGATGGCGATCATCGTGGCGCTGGCCATCGGCTTCTCGGCGCTGCAGATTGGCGAGGAAAGTGGGGCAAGCAGTCTCGGCTTCCTGAATCTCGTCTTGTTGGGGCTGCTGGCGGGCGGCCTCGTGGCGCGTCGCTTCGGACTATTCTCGCTGCCGCGCTGGATCGATAACGACAAAGCCCCCTACGTTTACGTGCTTTTCGTCTGGGTGGTCAGTATGCTCTATGAGCTGAGCCTGCGGACCGGCGAGACCGGGTTTGGCGGTCTTCACCCGAACACAGTCGCTTCCTTCACGATGGCCCAGGGCTTCTACATTCCGTTTGCGTTGTGCGTGCTTTGGGTCATTCGGCGGCGCTGGTTGTCGCTTCCGGCTGTTTTCTGGCTGGGGGCCAGCGCGAGTTGGTATGAGCTGATGACCGTTGGTCTGCCCGGCATCTTTGCCACGCCCGGCAACTTCATTTTGGCCCCCCTCGTGCTTGGCTACTACCTGGCAATCTACGGCATGTTCGCCGCGCTGCCCCTTGTCTTTGTGGACGTCGAGGCGCTGTGGGGGGACACCGATCGGCCGTATACGCTGGGCACTCTGGTCGGTCACGGCATCCTGATCGCCGTCTTCTGCTGGGGCATCTACGCCCTGTGGTCGCTGGCACTCAGTCGCTTGCTCGGCTGGTAACGGCTGCGCCGTGCGCGGTGCGCCTCACTTCGGAGGGACCGGGTAGGCGAATTTCAACGAATCGCGTAAAGTAGAGAGTAGGGCAGTCGAAAGATCGCCACACCATATCGTCGCTGGAATAGTGGAGAACAAGTAGCATGAACGAAAATGACAATGTGATTATCGGTATCTTTGAGACGCACGAATCGGCCGATCAGGCTGTTGAGGCGCTCAAGGAGTGGGACCATGCACACGATGACATTACCCTGGGCGATGTCGGGCTGCTGTACATGGAGAATGGCGAACTCAAGTCGAACATGGGCCACCGGACGGGCGGCGGCGCGACGGTGGGCGCTGTGGTCGGCGTCATTGCCGGCGTGCTGACCGGCGGCATTGGCCTGATCGCAGGCCTGGCTGGTGGCGCATTGCTCGGCGGCGTCATGGGCCGGTTCTTCAAGAAGTCGGCTGATCTTTCCGAAGCGGAAGCCACTCGAATTGCCAAAGAGCTGGAAGGTGGCAAGTTCGCCATCATCGTCAATCTGGATGATTACGAGATTACTCCGGCAACGTCAGTTATGGCGTTCCACGGTGGCGATGTCTACACCTACAACGTGTCGCAGGATGCCGTCGAGGAGTTGACCAGGACCAGCGACGACTGATCGCTGCCAGCGACGACTGAGCGTCGCTCGAAGGCCCCCGGCCCATGACAACTGACAGTTCGCACGAAACGGTCATCCCGGCGGCGACGCTGGCCACACATCTAGACGATCTGTTGTGGGTGGTGGTCGACTGCCGGTTCGATCTGGCCGCACCAGAAGCCGGTGAGGCGGCGTATCTGACCGCCCACATTCCCGGCGCACGCTACGTCCACCTGGACTGTGACCTGAGCAGCCGCCCGGAGACCGACCGGGGCCGGCATCCTTTACCCGCCCCGCAGTCGATGGCCAGGCTGTTTGCCCGCCTTGGCGTCGGCGACCGGACGCAAGTAGTGGTCTACGACGACACAAGCGGCCATTACGCGGCCCGCTTGTGGTGGATGTTGCGATACATGGGCCATCGGGCTGTGGCGGTGCTGGATGGCGGTTGGCCGGCGTGGTTGGAGGCGGGACTGCCGGTTGAGGCTGGGCCTGTCGATTCACCGGTTGGCTTCTTCGCCGGACGGCCGCAGCGCCACGACCTCGTGACGATGGATGAGGTGCCGTCGGTTCCCCTTCTGGTTGACTCACGTGACAGCGAGCGATATCGGGGGGATGTGGAGCCGATTGATCCTGTCGCCGGTCACATTCCCGGCGCACTTAATCGGCCGTATCGCGACAACTGGGCAAAGGACGGCCGTTGGCTGGCGCCCGACACGCTGCGGGCCCAGTTCAGCGAAACGCTTGGCGGCACCCCGGCCGCCGACGCCGTCTTCTACTGCGGCTCAGGGGTCAGCGCCTGCGTCAATCTGCTGGCCATGGCCCACGCCGGACTGACACCGGGGCGGCTCTATGTCGGTTCCTGGAGTGAGTGGAGCCGGTACGGACCGCCTGCCTCCGAAGGCGATGCGCCACCACATTAGCCGCTTGATTTTAGCCCGGCATTAGCACTATACTTGTTACCATCGTTCTGGTTGCTCTGCGGGATTGCTGTGGCGGCCTGACGGTCAGAACGGTCTGGCCATTCTGGTAACCTGTCCACGATGCCCTTTCATCTACTACAAGGAGATAAAGATGTTCACAGTTCAGTTGCTCAGGCGAGCCAGTCGTCGCGTTGCCCTTGCGGTCGGTCTGATGATGCTGCTGCTGGCCATTGCCACACCAGCCGGACTACTGGCCCAGTCACAGAGTTATCCAACCTCATTTGGCGAGACCGACACGCGCTTCCGGCAGCCCAGGGATATCGATGCCGACGCCAGCGGCCGTCTCTATGTGGTTGATCATCGCAACGGTCGCATTCAGGTGTTTGATAGCGAGCGGAACCATCTCTACAACTTCGCCAGCAAGGGGCGCCAACCTGGCCAACTACTGCGCCCGAACGCTCTGGCTGTCTATGATGATGGGGGACCGATCGTTCTGGTTACGGATACCTGGCGCAATCGGATTCAGAAGTTCGCCGGGGACGGCACGTTTCTGGGCACTTGGGGTCAGAACGGCAGGGACGCCGGCGACTTCCGTCATCCCCGCGGTATCGCCGTTGGGCCTGACGGGAGCGTCTACGTGACCGACACGGACAATCATCGCGTCCAGGTCTTTGACCAGGACGGCGCTTTTCTTCGCCAGTGGGGCGCATTCGGAAGCGGCAACGACCAGTTCCGTTACCCAATGGGCATCCTCGTCAGCGCGGCGGGCGAAGTCTACGTGGCCGACAGCAACAACCATCGCATTCAGGTGTTCAACAGCGCCGGCGTCTATCAGCGCTCCGTGGGCAGCTTTGGCAGCGGAGACGGGCAATTGTCATATCCCGTCGGTGTTGCCCTGACCGGCGCCGGAACACTCTACGTGGCTGACACGTTTAACAACCGGGTTCAGGCGTTCGACGCCGCCGGGACATGGTTGGCGAAGTGGGGTGCGTCGGGCAGCGGAGACGGGCAGCTGGATCGCCCGAATGGATTGATGGTCAGCGGCGACCTGATCTACGTGGCGGACATTCACAACAACCGGGTGGTTGTCTTCGACGGCGCCCTGCCGTAAGCCGCCGTCACGTTGAGAAGACCCGGCCGCTACGCTGCACGCGCAGCCAGCGGTCGGGTCAGAATACCGACCGCGTCGATGTACCACGCTGAGTTGCCGAAGAAGCCGACGACTTCCTCATCGTCCGGTGCATTCAGCGCAAACGTTTCGTCCCCGCCCGGGCCGCCATATAGCTCCGAGACGCGCTGGTTGGTGTGCAGTCGAATACAGTCGACAAACCAGCCACAGTGGCCGCTGATACCGGTGACGTACTCCTCGGTGCCCAGCTGCAGGACGTGGCGTGTTCCCCCGGCAATGCCCACAGGGGAAAGGGTTTGCTGCTGTCCGAACCGGTCCCTGTAGACCAGCCCCAGCCCTTCAATGTAGGTGTCGGCAAAGATATGGACGGCCAGCCAGGCGCGTCCTCTCAGGTATCATGTACGCGCCGAAGCTTTGACCGCCGCTACCGCCGACCGGTCCGATCTTGGTAATTTCCATCTGCTAACTCCCGCTCTTGATGGGCGAAGACGCAGGGCGTCTGCCGCTCCGATTCTTCCCAATCATACGACGGAAGCGGCAAACTGGCTTGCCCAGTTCGCGGTGGTCTGGCCGTCGACGCTACCGGTTTTCCAGAACCTTGACATGGAAGTGGGTGTCCGGGCTGGGAATCGGCGTCAGCTTGACTTTCAGCTCGTAGTCGGGCGGATCAATCTGGAGCCTGACGGCTCGCAGCAGCGCCCCGACAGTGACCATCAGCTGTAGTTCGGCAGCGCCGGCACCCAGGCACGTGTGCGGCCCCAGGGTATAGGGGGCGAAGACGCCCAGACCCTGGCGGTGTTCGCTGCGCGGTTTGCTGTACCGGTCAATGTCAAAGGTGAACGGGTCCGGGAAATGCTCGGGCAGGAAGTGGGTCAGGCTGTTGGCAATCAACACGTCGTCCCCCACGTTGACCTGATGGCCCGCAAACTCGAACGCTTTGACCACGCCGCGCGGCGTGAACGGCGCCACCGGATAGCGGCGCAGCGTTTCGATGGTGGCCCCATAGAGCGCCGTTGCCTTGGGCAGCTCGCGCCACGACGGGACGCCATCGGCAAAGTGCTCGTCCACGTCGGCCACGACACGCGCCTCCAGCTCCGGGTCTTTGAGAATGGCGTAGAGCATAAAGCCCATCGTGCTGGCGACGGTGTCCATGCCCGCGAAGTAGGGGCCAATGGTGGCGGCCAACAGGTCTTCTTCGGCCAGCGGCTCGCCATTCCAGTCGACGGCCGCCAGCAGATCGTCGATCAGGTCCGGCTCCCGGTCGCCGGTGTACTGGCGATGTTCTTCCAGAACCCGACGCGAGAACTCCATGACCGATGCTTTGGCCCGCAGATAGCGCGGGGAGCGCAGCATGATGCGCGGCCAGCGCTTGATGGTCAGTACATTGAGCAAGGTGTTGAGATAGATGCGGATGTTCTCGAACTGTTCTTCGGACGAATGGTTGGTCAAGGCCCGGCCCAGCTGCTCGGTGACAAGCCGCTGGAGCGTGTCGCGGACCGGCATGGAGCTGCCGACGCCCCAGCCGTGGGCCCTCTCCGTCGTGATGCGGGCGAAGTCGTCGAGGTGGGGGGCCATGCCGCCTTTGGAGTAGCCGCGCTGCATCACTTTGCGCATATGTCGATGCGGTTCACCGTCGATGGCGACCAGGAAGTTGGCTGATCCCATCTGGTGGGCAAACTCGCCGAAGAGCGGCTCGCTGCTGAAATACTCCTCGCCTTGCTGGGCCAGGAAACGGTTCGCATCCAGCCCCGCCATCACGACGAACGACTGGTTGACGGCGTTGACGCGATAGATCGGACCAAGCTCATTGTAGGCGTCGAGAAACAGCTCGATAGGCCGGTTAAGAAAGTCCAGGGCGCTGCCCAGAATAGGCAGGCCGCTGACTACGGGTGGGGCGGCTGGTTTTGCCGCGGGGGGTTTCACAGGGTCTTGGATGGTCATGATGCTCCCTCAGTGTCGTGGCCAGACTCTGCACCTCGGTGGCCGTTGTGGCGCTGCGTGGTAGAGGGTCGGGCCGATTGGCTCCCTCCATAGCATTATAGGAGACGGCCGATGCAGAATCAATGGGCGGCGGCTGGCTCATACGGACGGTTCATGACTGCGTCGGGCAGCGTCTGTGCGGTGGCCGTTCGTCCGGTCGCCCATCATCGCCGGACAATGTGGTCAAACTGTACCGTGGTCACTCAGCTGTCTGGTTCAGGTCGAACACAGGCTGTTGAAACAACTTGCTGCCGGGGGAAACCCACTGAAGATGGGTTGGAGTAGGGGTGGCCGGTGGACTTCGCGCTTATTGAGTTCTGACCCACTTTCTCGGTAGCTGTCGGGTTTCAACCCGCAGCGGGTTGACAACTAGAGAGCCCTGCAACTTGTGCAGTTGTATTGACAAACCGGCCATCTCTCTGTTACTCTTGCCTGTAATTACAGGATGACAGGCTAACAGGCTGCAGACAGGCTCTTTGCAAGATTCATCATGGACCTCAACGCCACCATCGACCGCAACAGCTACGTTCCCCTCTATGCCCAGGTGAAGGACGCCATTCGCGACGCCATTGACCAGGGCCAGATTTCGCCTGGCGAGCAGCTGCCCGGCGAGCCGGAACTCTGTCGCCTCTTCGATGTCAGCCGCACCGTCATCCGCCAGGCTTTGCGCGATCTGGAGATGCAGGGCCTGATCGTGCGCGAAAAGGGCATCGGCACATTTGTGGCAGAACCGAAACTGCGCGAGGGTCTGTTCCAGCAGTTGACCGGCTTCTACGAAGATATGTCTAGCAAGGGGCACCCGCCGGTCTCGAAAGTGCTGACGCAAGAGATCATCCCGGCAGGGCGGAAGATTGCCCGCTACTTGCGCATACGCCCCGGAGACGATGTCGTCCACATCGATCGGCTGCGCTATGTGGATGAGGAACCGATCGTGCTGGTGTCCACCTATCTGCCTTTCCGCATGTTCCCGACTCTGATCGAGGCGGACCTGGAGCGACAGTCGCTGTATGCCTGGCTCCAGAGCGAGTACGGTGTTGTCATCGCGCGCGGGCGGCGCTATCTGGAGGCTGTGCCCGCCAGCGACCACGAAGCGAGCCTGCTGCTGGTCAAGAAGGGCGCCCCGCTGATCTTGCTGAACAGCGTCAGCTACCTGGAAGACGGAACCCCGCTTGAGTATTACCACGCCGTCCATCGGGGCGATCGCAGTCGCTTCGAAGTGGACCTGATTCGCGTGCCGGACCGGGCGACCGGCACGGACCTGGCGGCCGGCGAGATGGCCCGTCTGGCCGAGCATTCTGACGCAGAAACACCTGCCCGATAGACCGGTCACAGTCGACCGGCCCAAGTGATATTGCTTTGTTCTTAGTTTGAAGGAGAGACAGGAATGACGATGAAAGTTGGAATTGATAGCTACTGTTTCCATCGCTACTTTGGTGAGGTCTACCCGCACCAGACAGCGCCTGATTTCACCATGACAATGGAAGATTTCCTCGACCTGGCCAAGAATTTGCAGGTCGATGGCGTCTCCCTCGAATCATGCTTTTTCCCCAGCTTCGACAAGGGCTGGTTCATGGACCTGAAGGCACAGCTCGACGACTACGGCTTTGACCGGGTCTATGCCTGGGGTCATCCGGACGGTCTGGAGGCGGGCAAGAACCGGGATGAGTTCGATTCGATGGTGAAGCAGATTGAGTACGCCAGCTGGATTGGTGCGCCCGTCATGCGCGTCGTGGCCAGCAGCCTGATGTTCCGCTTTGAGCCGCACGGCCCGCAGATCGACATTCTGGTTGACTGGTTCAAGGAAGCAGTTCAGGTCGCTGAGAATTACGGCGTCAAGCTGGCCGTGGAAAACCATATTGACTACACCGCCGACGAATGTGTCGAGCTGCTGGATCGCGTCGACTCGCCGTACCTCGGCCTGAACTTCGACACCGGCAACTTCCTTCGCCTGCTGGACGATCCGATTGACGGCGCCAGAAAGCTGGCCGACCGCACGCTGGCCACCCATGTCAAGGACCTGAAGCCGGTGAAGGGGTTGAACGCAACGGAGTGGTACTTCTTCAGCTCGACGCCTGTCGGCGACGGCCTGGTCGACAACCAGACGCTGGCCCAGATTCTCTACGACGCCAACTATCCCGGGTTCCTGGCGGTGGAGACCGACTCGCTGCATCCTGACTACGAGAATCAGGAACATTGGGCGATTGAGAAGAGCGTATGGGAGCTGAAGCGAATCGCGGCGAACGTGTCCTGACGCTCGATCAACAAGTCGAAACCTGTCGACATAACGGTTTGATCGTTATAACAACTTATGCTACTCTATCGGTGACTTACTTCAATTTGCGAAACAAGACGGTGGGCATGGAACATAAGTTGAGCCTCGCCCACCACGCTTTCGGACTCAAGGATATGGCCGCCGTGCCAGAGACATACCTGTCAGTTGACGACTCGACCCTGATGCTCGACCCGGTGGAGGCGGCTGTCGTGGCGGCCATCCGGCGCGAGGGGCCGCTTTCGCGCACCGACCTGTCACAGGAGCTGGACTACTCCCGAGCCACCGTCACCACCATCATCGGGCGGATGCTGTCCGCCCACATCCTGGACGAGGTAGGCGAGGGGCGTTCCGGCGGCGGGCGACGACCGCTGCTGCTGGACATCAACCCGTATCTCGGGCTGGTAGCCGGGGTCGACATTGGCGCTACCAGTGTCGATATCGCGCTGGCTGACTTTCGCGGGCAGATTCTGGAGCGCATCAGCGAGCCGGCCGACGTGACGCAGCCTCCCGGGCCATTTCTGGAGCGGGTGTGCGCGTTGGTGCAAACGCTGCTGGACAAGCGTGGCCAACCGGCGACCGCTCTGGTGGGGATGGGCATCGGTGTGCCGGGTCCGGTTGAGTTCTCCTCCGGCCTGTTGATCGCCCCGCCGTTGATGCCGTTGTGGGAGGGGTATCCCATCAAGGCTGCTGTCTCCGATCAGTTTCCGCTGGCGCGGGTTGTCGTCGACAATGACGTCAACATTATGGCCAAAGGGGAACAGCAGGCGGGCGCCGGCAAGGGCATCGACAACTTCCTGGTCGTCAAGATCGGCACCGGTATCGGCTGCGGCATTATCTGGCATGGCGAGGTCTATCGCGGCAGCGATGGCTGTGCCGGCGACGTGGGCCATATCTGCGTCGACTACAGCGGGCCGACGTGTCGCTGCGGCAATCAGGGTTGTCTGGAGGCGATGGCTGCTGGGCCGGCCATTGCCGCCGATGCGACTGAGGCTGCTCGTTCCGGTCAAAGCCCGTTCCTTGCCGAACGTCTGGCTGAGAACGGCTTCCTGACCGCGCAAGATGTAGGCGATGCAGCGGCGACCGGCGACCGGGCGGCGAACCTGATCATTCGCCAGAGCGGGCAGATGGTGGGCGGCGTGCTGGCCGGGCTGGTCAACTTCTTCAACCCGCGGGCGATCTTCATTGGCGGGGGCGTGGCCGACATTGGTCACATGTTGTTGTCGTCTATCCGTCAGTCCACGTGGCGACGGGCCAACCCGCTTTCCACACGCCATCTGAATCTGGCGTACTCGGAACTGGGTGAGGACGCGGGCGTGATTGGGGCGATCTGGCTGGCGCTGGAGCATGTCTTTTCGGTGAAGTGAGATCAGTATGGCGGCGTTTGGCTGCCTCTTAACAGGAGTGTGTTGAAACGATGAAAAGTACGATGAATGTCGCCATCATTGGCACCAAGTTCATGGGCAAAGCCCACAGCAATGCCTGGCTGAATGCCCCCCATTTCTTCGATATGGAGATCAAGCCTATCCTGAAAGTGGCGGTGGGCACGGATAAGGCCGGCACCGAGGAGTTTGCCCATCGCTGGGGGTGGGAAGAGACATCGACTGACTGGGAAGCGGTCATCGCCCGTGATGACATCGACATCATCGACATTTCCACGCCGACCTATTTGCACCATGATATGGCTCTGGCCGCCGCCGCTGCCGGGAAACATATCTTCCTGGAGAAGCCGTTTGCCCTGAATCTGGAACAGGCGCAGGCCATGTACAAGGCCGTGCTCGGCGCCGGCATCATCCATTACGTCAACCACAACTACCGGCGTGCGCCGGCCGTGCGGCTGGCCAGGCGTCTGATCGACGACGGCTTCGTTGGGCGCATCTTCCATTGGCGCGGCGCTTACTTGCAGGACTGGATTGTCGACCCGTCGTTCCCGCTGACGTGGCATTTGCGCGCGGAGACCGCCGGCACAGGTCCGCACGGCGACCTGAACTCCCACAGCGTCGACCTGGCCCGCTATCTGGTGGGCGACATCAAGTCGGTGTCGGCCATGATGACCACGTTCATCAAGGAGCGCCCGTTGCCCGGCGCAGGAGCAGCCACATTTTCCGCCGGCTCTGGCGAGTCGACCGAGATGGGCGAAGTAACAGTCGATGATGCGTCGTTCATGCTGGCCGAGTTTGAGAACGGCGCGCTGGGATCGTTCGAGGCGTCGCGCTTTGCCCCCGGCCGCAAGAACTTCAACACGTTCGAAATCTACGGCGACAAGGGCAGTATCGTCTTCAACCTGGAGCGCATGAACGAACTGCAGCTCTTCCAGCGGGACGACCCGGCCTATGCCCAGGGCTTCCGCACTATTCTGGCTACCGAGGGCGGCGAGCACGATTATATCGCCAACTGGTGGCCCCCCGGACATATGATTGGCTATGAGCATGGTTTCCATCACGGCGTCGTCGACTTCATGGACGCCATCTACAACGGAACCGACATTGCGCCTAACTTCCTGGACGGACTGAAAGAGATGGAAGTGCTGGATGCAGGCGTGCGCTCTGCCCAGTCTGGGCAGCGAGTCGCGGTCGGCGAGTAGTGTATACAGGCATTGGAGTAACAGCGTGAAATTTGGCGCCAACACCTTCATCTGGACATCGCCCTTCCGCACCAGCGAGCACCTGGAGCTGGTCGACCGCGTAGCCGGCATGGGCTTTGACCTGATCGAGATTGCCTATGAAGATCCAGCGCTGATCGACCGGGACGCCCTGAAGCAGCGAGCGGCCGACAACGGCCTGGGCATCATCGTCTGTGGTGCGTTTGGGCCGGGCCGGAATCTTGTGTCGGCCGACCCGAGCGAGCGCGCGGCCACCGCCGCCTACATCCGCGAGCTGGTTGACGCAGCGGCCGACCTGGGATCGCCTGTGGTTGGCGGGCCGATGTACGGCGCAGTGGGCAAGACGCCCGCCCCCGACCGGGACGCGCGCGACGCCGAGCGGGAACTGGCTGCCAGGGAGCTGCAGCCGCTGGCGGCCTATGCCGGCGACCACGGCGTGAAGCTGGCCATGGAGACGCTCAACCGGTTTGAGACTGACCTACTCAACATTGCGGCGCAAGGCATGGCGCTGGTGGAGCAGGTGGGCAGTCCGCACATTGGGCTGCATCTGGACACGTTCCACATGCATCTGGAAGAGAAGTCGTCGGTGGCCGCCATCCGTCTGGCAGGGGACCGGCTGTTTCACTTCCACGCCTGTGAGAACGACCGGGGCGTGCCCGGCACAGGCCAGGTCGATTGGCCTGCCGTCGCCGTCGCGCTTGACGAGACAGGGTATGACGGCGCGGTGGTCATCGAGTCGTTTACGCCGGAAGTGACATCGATTGCCAAGGCGGTCTGCATCTGGCGAGACATTGCGCCCAGCCAGGATGCCGTGGCGGCCGACGGCCTGACGTTCTTGCACCGAATCTTCAACGAGCAGACCAGGACAGACGGAGCGTAGCGTATGGGCGAATCAATCAGCGGGACAGCGGTTGAACAGACTGCATTTGAGCCGGTACCGGAAGGCACAGCGCCGGTGCTGGAAGTGCGCAGCATCACCAAGCGGTTTCCGGGCGTCGTCGCGCTGAACGACGTGTCGGTGCCGTTTTTTCCCGGCGAGGTTCACGCCATTATGGGCGAGAACGGAGCGGGCAAGTCGACGCTGATGAAAGTGATGGTCGGCGCGTACCGACCGGATGAGGGCCAGGTCTACTTCATGGGGCAGGAACGCGACTTCGGGCATCCCCAGGAAGCGCAGGAAGCGGGCATCAGCATCATCTACCAGGAGTTCAACCTTCTGCCGGACCGGACTGTGGCCGAGAACATCTTTCTGGGCCGCGAGCCGACCCGGTTTGGGGTCATTGACCAGAAGCGGATGGAGGAGGACACCCGGGACGTGCTCAGACGGCTGGAAGCGGAAGAGCTCATCCAGCCAACGGTCTTGCTCAGTACGCTCTCCGTAGCGGAGCAGCAGATTGTCGAGATCGCCAAGGCGATTTCCTACGATGCGCAGGTGCTGATCATGGACGAGCCGACAGCCGCCCTCTCCTCCAATGAGGTGGCCATTCTGACCGACCTCATCCACCGTCTACAGGCTCGCGGCATCGCCATCATCTTTGTGTCCCACCGCCTGATTGAGGTCTTTGACCTGGCTCAACGGGTTACCGTCCTGAAAGATGGCGAGTTTGTGGCCACCGACCTGATCAGCAATCTAACGCCCGGCAATGTCGTGGAGATGATGGTTGGGCGCGAGTTGTCCAGCTACTTCCCCGACCGGGCCAAACCGGAAGATGTCGGAGATGTGGTCGTGCGGATCGAGGGGGCCAGCAACGCAGAAGTGAAGGATATCAACTTGGAGCTGCGGGCTGGACAGGTGGTCGGTGTTGCCGGACTGCAAGGCTCCGGGCGGACCGCTCTGGCCCGCGCCATCTTTGGCGTGGACCCGTTCGACAGCGGTCTGATGGAGATGGACGGCGAGACGGCGTTGTTCCGTAACCCGCGCCAGGCAATCGCCAAACGCTTCGGTTTTGTCACCGAGGACCGCAAGAACGAAGGGCTGGTTCTGATGCAGCCGATCAACGACAACGTGCTGCTGACGGTGCGGACGCTGCAGCGCTTCCTGGCACGTGTCGTCAAGCTGGGAATTCGCGACGACAAGGATCTGGCGCTGGAAGTCTCCGACCGGATGGATGTCCGTGCCTCCAGTCTGGACCAGGAAGTACAGTACTTGAGCGGAGGCAACCAACAGAAAGTTGTCCTCTCAAAGTGGCTGGCGACCGATGCGCGGGTGCTCATCTTCGACGAGCCAACGCGGGGCATCGACGTGGAAGCCAAGGCCAGCATTCATGAGCGCATTCGCGAGCTGGCCAGCCAGGGTGCGGCGGTGCTGATGATCTCGTCCGAACTACCGGAGGTTATCGGTATGAGCGATCGCATTGTCGTCATGTGGGACGGCTCCATCATTGGGGAGCTGCCCGCCGCGGCGACTGAGGCCGAAATCATGCATATGGCCACCGGATTTGTCGATGAGACGGACCCGCAGGGCGCCGAGCGAGCGACCGACATGGCCAACGTGCTGCGTGACCTGGAAGCGACCGAGGCAGCGAACTAGGAGACATTGAATGACAGCTATCACACCAACGGCGACCCCCGAACCTTCGCTGTTCGGCCGGATGCGAATCTGGTGGAACAACAGCCGCATCCCGCCTGTCTGGGGCTTCGTGGTCATCATCTTTCTTTTGTCCATCGTGCTCGACTACTTCTTCGGCGTCGATGACCAGCTCTTCATTACCAACCAGGTCATCCTCACCAACATTCTGGTGCGCTCTGTTGCCCTGGGCATTGTGGCGGTGGGGCAGACGTTTGTCATTATCGGCGCATCGATCGATTTGTCAGTCGCCTACATGATCAGCGTTACGGCCGTCGGCGCATCCTTCCTGATGGCCGGCGACCCCAGCCGCGTCTGGTGGACCGTGCTGGTTCTGATGGCGGTTGGCGCAGTGGTCGGCCTGGTCAACGGCCTGCTCATCACCCAGCTCAATGTTAACCCGCTCATCGCCACGTTGGGGGTTGGCCTTGTTCTCAAAGGGTTGCTAAACGCCACCTTCGAGAATTTCGCCGGCTCGGTGCCGGAGAGCTTCCAGGCGTTTGCCTATGACACCATCGGGCCGCTGCCCATTTCAGTGCTGGTCTTGTTTCTGGTGGTGCTGGCAGGCTGGTTCATCTTGCGGCGCACCAAGTACGGCGCGCACTTGTATGCGGTCGGAGGCAACGAGGAAGTGGCCCGCCTGTCCGGCTTGCGCACGGGCCGTGTTCTGATTATCGCCCACATCATCTGCAGCCTGACTGCCGTTCTGACCGGCCTGTTCATCGTCAGCCGGCTCCGTTCCGGCGCGCCCTGGGTGGGCACGGACGGCCTCTATGATCTTGAATCGATTGCGGCCGTTGTGGTTGGTGGCACGGCGTTGTCCGGCGGCAAGGGCGGCGTCTGGGGCACGCTTGGCGGCGTCCTTATCTTCAGCCTGCTCGACACGATGTTCAACCAGATTGGCATTGATGCCTACATGAAACAGATTCTGCGCGGCGCCATCATTATCCTGGCTGTCGGCTTCTACACATATCGCTCGGTGCAGGAACCGTCCTAAGGAGCCACTGACAATGACACAAATATCTGCTCCTGTTGAGTCTGAATCCTTCTTCTCCCGTTTGTGGGGGTTGCTGCGGTCGGTGAACCCGATCTACTTCGTGGTGATCCTTCTGTTCATTGGTGTCGCCATTCTGAACCCGCGCTTTTTTGAGCCAAACAGCTTTCTGGCGTTTCTGGAGCGGGCCGCTCCGCTGATGATCCTCACTGCCGGGCAGGTCTACGTGCTGGTCTCCGGCGGGTTCGACCTGTCAGTCGGCTCCATCGTCACCTACTCGGTCATTGCTGCCGCCATCCTGGCCAACAATGACCCCGGCAATACGTGGTGGGTCATCCTGTTCATCCTGGGCAGCGGCGTAATTTTCGGACTGGTCAGCGGTTCCATCGTGACCTACATGAAGGTGCCATCCCTGATTGCCACGCTGGGTATGCTGCTCATTGTACGCGGCATTGGTCTCTACTGGTCGGGCGGCGCGCCGCGCGGCTATCTGCCAGACAACTTCCGCGCTCTGGGGCGCGGCGGCATTGAGGGCATTCCCGGTATACGCGAGTTTCCGTACGCGGTGATCATCCTTGTGGTGGTCGGCTTTCTGTTGTGGCTGGTGCTCCACAAGCTCAATTACGGCAAACAGCTCAACGCCATTGGCGACAATCCGCGAGCGGCTCGTCTGTCCGGCGTCAACGTGGAGTTCGTCCGCATCGGGGCGTTTGTCATCTGCGGCGCGGCCGCTGCCTTCGCCGGCATCATGATCGGCGGTCGGGGCGGCGTCTCAATCGAGGCGGGCACCGGGCTGGAGCTGCAGTCGATTGCCGCCGCCGTCCTGGGTGGGACGGTCATTCTCGGTGGCCGGGGCAACATTCCCGCGGCCATGGCTGGCGCCTTGGCGCTGGAAGTGCTCTTTACGTTACTTAACTTAATGGGTTTGCCCAAGCCACTGCGCGATGCCGTGCAGGGCTTGATTATCATCGGCGCTGTGGCCTACACGGCTTACAGCACGCGCCGCGTGCGCTAGGCTTGCAGACGGCCGCCGGAACGTACCTATGCGATTGCAGTCTGACGAAACGACCATGAAAGGAGGTGGTGCCTCGGAGCGATTCGCCGTAGAAGCGGGTGGCGTGCCCGTCGATTTCCCACGCCTGTTTACTAACCCACACATCCAATCACGCAAATGTTGGAGGAGAATTACATGAAACCGTATGTTCGTACACTGTTAGTCTTGATGACGGTTTTCCTGGTCGCTGCGCTTGCCGCTTGTGGCGGCACAACCGCAACGCCTGCGGAAGAAGTCGCTGATACTGTGCAGGAAGCTGCAGAGAATGTTGAACAAGCCGTTGAAGAGGCAGGTCAAGAGGTTCGAGAAGAAGTAGAAGGCATTGTCGACTCTGGCGCCGGCCTCGGTATGGAAGCAGCCGCTGTGGCTGAGCAGTTCTTTAGCGAAGGCGACCTGGAGAACTCGATTCGTCTGATGGACGTTGCCCCGCAGGGTCCGGAAGGCCAACCGTGGCTCCAGTACCTGGAAGACAACTTCGTTGACACATCCGAATTCGCGAAGGAAGGTCCTTATACCTTCTGCTTCTCGAACGCCGGCGTCAACAATCCCTGGCGCGTTGTTGGTTACACTAACATGACCGAGGAAGTTGCCCTGCATCCTGAGATCGAAGAGTGGATTCACGTCGACGCTGAAGGCAACGACGAGAAGCAGATCTCCGACATCCAGGACCTTGTTGCCAGCGGCAACTGCGACCTGTTGATCGTTTCCCCGAATACGACGGCCGCCCTGACGCCTGCTGTGGAAGAGGCGTGCGAAGTGCTGCCGGTCATCACCTTCGACCGTGGTGTGCTGACCGATTGTACGGTTAGCCACATCGCGCCGATCGGTGGCTATGCGTTCGGCCATCTGGGTGCCCAGTTCATTACTGAGAACATCCCGGAAGGCGGTAACGTGGTTGCCATCCGCATTCTGCCGGGCGTTGACGTGCTGGAGACCCGTTGGGCTGCTGCGAAGCAGTACTTCGAGGACAACGGCGTCAATGTGGTCGAGGTCCAGTTTGGTGACGGTAACAACGACAAGGTGAAGACCATCATCACCGACGCCATCCAGAAGCATGGCCAGATCGACGGCGTGTGGATGGATGCCGGTGCAACCGCTGTCGCCGCCCTCGAAGCGTTCGAGGACGCGGGCCAGCCTTATCCGGTCATCAATGGCGAAGACCAGCAGGACTTCCTTGTCAAGTGGCAGGAAGAAGGCCTGACGGCCGTTGCTCCGACGTTCCCCACCTTCCAGTGGCGGACGCCGATCATCGCTGGTCTGTCGGTCCTGAATGGCGAGTCCATTCCGGATCCGTGGATCCTGCCGCAGCCGCCGGTTGACTCGGACAATCTCGACGAAATGGTCGGTGCAAACGTGACCATGCCGCCGCTGCATTACGCGATGTGCGGTTGCGAAGAGATGCCGAACTACCCCGACGCTTGGGGCGGTACCCGCTAGTAAGTTAAGTTGAGCCGAATGCCCGGTGGGGTTGCGACTGAACAGGTCGCGGCCCCGCCGGGCTGTACCGTTGACTCCTTAATAATCTGACACGCATTGCAATCACAGCAGCATGCCCGCCTTGCCGGGCCGGCACGCTGCATCACCGCAGGACGGTACCTCCGGCAAGACCCGGTTGGGCCGCTGCCTGCCTGTTTCCGGCCAAACCGGCTCGCGATTTGGGCGAGCGAAGTGAGGGGAGATGCTAGAAATTGGGTTTCATACCGACGCGTTTAACAGCTCATTCTGGAACTTTGAGCAGTGTCTGCAGTGGGCGCAGCGAAACGACGTCCCCTATATTGAGTGCGGTACGATCGACGGCGTAAGCTGGCTGCATGGCCTCGGCTATCATCCGCACGTGGCGCTGTGGGAAGACCCGTATGAGCTGCGCGACAAGATGGCGGGCTATGGCGTCAAGTTCTCGCAAGTCGACGCCGCCTATCCCATCTCCTTGCCGAATGCCACCTATATCGGTGTGCCCTATATTATCAATACGATGCGCTGGGCCTATTTGGCAGGGTGTAAGCATATTGACACGACCGATCACATGTTCAAGCCGGAGGGCCAGACCGACGAGCAGGCGTTGGAGATGATGAAACGCATCTACGGCGAGATCCTGGAAACGGCCGCCCGCTATGACCTGATCGTCAATATTGAGCCGCACGGCTACTACACCACCAAGCCGGATTTCATGGCCCGGATGCTCGACTTCTACGACACACCCTATCTGCGGATGAACATGGACACCGGCAATACATTCATCGCCGGACAGGATCCGGTGGCATTCCTGCAGCAGTTCAAGGACCGCGTCAGCCATGTCCACATCAAGGACGTGAGTGAGTCGCTGGCGGCCGCCTCGCGGGGCGAGCTGACCGGCATTGCTGTTAGCCACACCGTCATCGGTGAGGGTGTGAACGTCGACAACATTCGTCAGTGCGTGGATATCCTGGTTGATATCGGTTACGACGGGGTCGTCAGCATCGAGTGCGAAGGGCAGGGCGGGCCGATGATTGAAGCCAGCCTGGTCTGGGTGCGCGATCTGGTCAACGACGCGAATGCGCGGATGGCGGCCAACGGGTAAGGCCGATGTAGCGCGACATTGTTGTCGCGGCAGGAGAGAGCGAGAAGGATCTCGCTCTACAATTTGGATTTGCCGGTCGGACGACCGGCGCAATAGAAGAGGAAAGTGAACTATGGCGATTAAGCTAGGCGTCAACATGGAGTTTGTGCGCCATCATGATAAACCGTTTGCCTATGGCGTGGAGAAAGCGGCCGAAATCGGCTACGAGTACATTGAGCCGATGGTCCACATGGGGCGCGAGCTGCTGAGCGAGGCCCGATATTTCCACTCCGTATCGATGTACGATGATCCGCTGTGGGCCAGGGAGATCATGGACAAGCACGGCATCAGGGCGTCGGGTCTCTCCACTCACACGCCGCTGTGCAAGCCGGAGATCAGCGTGGAGTACCTGAAGCAGGCGATCCGCTGGGCGGCCGATCTGGGTGCGCCGGTGGTCAACACCGACGAAGGTCCCAAGCCGGAGTGGACGACGAAAGCGATGGATTACACGCTGATGGAGTACACGCTCAAGGAAGCGTCGATGGTCGCCGAGCGGCACGGCGTGGTCATTGGCCTTGAGCCGCATCAGCAGTATTCCAAGACACCGGATGGCCTCGACAGCATTTACGCGCTGGTCGACTCACCCGCCATCGGCATCAACTACGACACCGGCAACAGCTATTTGGCGGGTGGCTCCGATCCATATGAGTGGCTGGAGCGCGTGCTTGACCGGCTCGTCCATGTCCACGCCAAAGATATCAGCATGGCCCAGGGCGAGGCAGAGCGCGGCAAGGTGACCGGCACGCCCGTCGGCTGCGCCTGCGGCGAAGGGGTGGTCGATTGGCAGCGCGTCATCGACATCATTCGCCCGGTGGCCCAGGACAAAGACATCATCCTCAGCGTCGAGTGCGGCACCATTCCGCAGGCTGAACGTAGTTTCGAATACTTGTCCAACTTATTGTAAATCGACCCTGATGATGTGAGTGACGACACTGCCGGCCCGGCTGGCCGGCAGTGTCATCTGGTGCAAGGCGATATGACGCAGACCTATCTGATTGGTGTGGATCTGGGCACGAGCAGCACGAAGGCCGGACTGTATGGCACGGACGGCCGCCTGCTGACCGACGCGGTTGCCGATGTCCCGCTTTACTACCCGGCTCCGGGCGTTGTCGAGCAAGAGAACGACGACTTCTACCGGACGGCCGCCCAGACCGTCAGTCAATGTGTGCGCGAGAGCGGCATCGACCCGCGCCAGGTGGCGGCGATCGCCTTCGACAGCCAGATGGCCGGGGTCGGCTCCATCACGGAGTCGTATGAACCGGCCACCCGGTTCGATTCGTGGCTGGACATGCGCTGCCAGCCGTATATCGCCTGGCTGACCGAAAACCATGCCGACATGATTACGCGGCTGACCGGCTGCGCCCCAACATGCGACCACGGCCCGAAGATTATGTGGTGGCAGCGGGAGCGACCGGAGGAGTACGCCAACGTCGCCAAGTTCCTGATGCCGTCCGCCTACGTGGCGGGCAAGATGGCCGGGCTGCGTGCTGACCAGGCGTTCATGGATTACACCTTCATCCACTTCTCCGGCCTCAGCGACAATCAGGCCGGGACGTGGTCGCGCGAAATCTGCGAGGCGCTCGATGTCGATATGGAGCGACTGCCGGAGATTGTGGAGCCGTGGCGGGTCATCGGCGAGGTGACGGAAACGGCCGCTCGCAAATTCGGGCTAGCGCCGGGCACGCCCATTGCCGCCGGGTGCGGCGACACGGCCGCCAATGCGCTAGGAGCGGGCGTGGTTCGCCCCGGCATGGTGTTTGACGTAGCGGGCACGGCTTCTGTGTTGGCTGGCTGCACCGATACATTCGTGGCCGACGTGGAGCACGGGGCGCTGCTGACGATGCGCTCGGTCATCCCCGGCCTGTGGAATCCGCTGGCCTACATTGCCGGCGGTGGACAGGCGCTGCGCTGGTTCCGGGACGAGTTTGAGCCGGGTTTCGCATCCGGGGCCGATTCGGACGTAGTCTACGCGGCCATGATTGCCGAAGCGATGCAGATTGCGCCCGGGGCCGACGATCTCTTTTTCTCGCCCCATCTGGGCGGCCGTATCTGTCCGGCCACACCGGAGATGCGCGGTGCGTGGCTGGGCTTCTCGTGGGGCCACAGCCGTGCCCACTTCTTCCGCGCTGTGCTGGAGTCGGTCGCCTACGAATATGCGTGGTACTTGAGTATCCTGCAGGAGGCGATACCCGGTCTCGAACTGACCGAAACCCGCGCGGTGGGCGGCGGAGCGCGGAGCCGGGATTGGAACCAGATCAAAGCCGATGTGCTTGGTGTGCCGTATCAGCGGCTTGACCGGCCCGAGTTGGGCACGTGGGGCAGCGCCATGATTGCGGGCAAGGCCGCCGGCATCTATGACGATCTGGCAGAAACGGCCGTCCGCTTTGCGACGCCCGCGGGCGATCCTGTCCTGCCCGACCCGGAGCTGCACGCCTTTTATCAGCCGTTGGCCGCACGCTATGTTGAGCTTCAGGCGGCGTTGACCGAGATGTATACGACCTAGTTTTATCACCCGGTGGTGGTTCGGCCCCGACAACGCTGCGCTTGCCAGCGACCGGTCCGTCCGCCACCCGTTCAGGAGCATAGTTTCGATATGAGTCATCAAGTGCGGATCTGTATGATTGGGGCCGGGCGTGTGGGCAAGCTCCACTCCGGTATCTTGCGGCGGCATGTGCCCGGCGGCGATGTGGTGGCGCTGGTCGACCCGGCCGAAGTGATGTTGAACCAGACCGGAGACGAGTTTGGTATCGACGCCCGCTACGCCTCGCTGGAGGAAGCGCTGGACAGGGCGGAGTTCGACGCGGTCGTCATCACAACGCCGACCTTCACCCATCGCGACCTGGCTGTGATGGCAGCGGAGCACGGCAAGCACGTCTTTCTGGAGAAGCCGATGGCGCTGACGCTGGCCGAGTGTGACGAGATCATCGACGCCTGCGCCCGCAATGGTATGGCGCTGCAAATCGGCTTCATGCGCCGCTTCGACCCCGACTTCTACGCCGCCTGGGAGCGCATTCAGGCCGGAGAGATTGGCGAACCGATGCTCATCAAGTCGCTGACTCACGGGCCGGGTCTGCCACCCGCCTGGGCCACCGACCTGAAGGCCAGCAACGGTAACCTGGCCGAGGTCAACAGCCACGATCTGGACAGCGTACGCTGGCTTATGGCGTCGGATCCGACGCGCATGTACGTCGAAGTGGCCAACTTCAAAGGCGCCGAGCGGGGCGTCACCAGCGAGAACTACTACGACAACATGCTGGCCACGGTCAAGTTCGAATCGGGTGCGTTGGGCAGCATCTCCGGTGTTTGCCCGTGTGACTACGGCTACGATGCCCGCGTCGAGATCGTCGGCAAGAAGGGCATCATGCAGATTGGTCAGATGCAGGGCGAGGCTGTGGTCGTGTGCATCGATCGCGATCAGGGTCTGGTGACCCCCATCTTTCGCCGCTGGCCCGACCGCTTCCGCTGGGGCTACATCCAGGAGCTTGAGCACTTCGTGACGTGCATTCAGAGCGAGCAGACACCGCGCGTCACCGGTGACGACGGCCGGTGGGCGGTGGCGATGGTCTTGGCAGGCACGCAGTCGTTCCTGGAAGAGCGCCCCGTTTATCTGAAAGACATTCTGTCGGCGCAGATCCCGGCATAGGAGCAGATCAACCATGAAAGAAACGATGCTGGCGGCCGTCTACTACGGCCCCAATGATTTGCGGGTTGAGGAAGTGCCCGTGCCCGACATTGGGCCGGACGAGCTGCTGCTGCGCGTGCTGCGCAGCAACATCTGCGGTACGGATCTGCGCATCCTGCATGGCGGTCATCGCCACTATCCGAGCGGCACCATCCGCATTCCCGGCCATGAAGTCGTTGGTGAGGTAGCCTCCGTCGGGGAGCGTGTGTCAGGGTATGAGATTGGCCAGCGCCTTTTCGTCGCTCCCAACATGGGCCAGGGCGACAGCCGGGAAACGATCTCCGGTAACAACAACCTCGACGCCAACTTCCAGGCGGTGGGCATTACGATGGATGGGGCGTTCGCCGAATATCTGCGTGTCCCGGCAGCGGCCGTTGAGCAAGGCAATCTCATGCCTGTGGCCGAGGGTGTCGACCCGGCGGTGGCTGCCCTCATTGAGCCGTTTGCCTGCGTCTTGCGCGGCCAGGACAAGGTCAATGTCAAGGCGGGTGATGTCGTGGTCGTCATGGGCGCAGGGCCGATTGGGGTACTCCATGTCATGCTGGCCCGGCTGCGCGGTGCGACCCGCGTCATCGTCAGTGAACCGGCCGAAGGCCGCCGCCGGCAGGCGCTGGAACTGGGTGCGGATGTGGTGGTCGACCCGATGAGTGAGGACGTAGCCGGCGTGGTCATGGCCGAGAGCAACGGCCGCGGAGCCGACGTGATCATCGTCGCCGCGCCGTCGAAGGCGGCCCAAATGCAGGCGATCGATATCGCCGCTATTGGCGGGCGGATCAACCTGTTCGGTGGCCTGCCGAAAGACGACCCGACCATTCCGCTGAACTCGAACACGGTTCACTATAAGGAGCTGATCATTACCGGCACGACGGCGTGCAGCACTTATGACTGTCTGCGGGCGGCCGAGATTGTCAACTCAGGGCGGCTGAATCTGACGCCGCTCATCACCAGCCAGTTTCCGCTGAGCGAAGCGCCCGCGGCGTTTGCGGCAGCGGCCGACGGGCAGAATTTGCGAGTGACGCTCGTTCCCTAGGGCGCAGGAGCATCTTGTGACCGATGGCGCAGATCATCTCGTGATGACGGTGCTCGGACCGGTGCCTGTTCAGGCGCTGGGGATGACCGACGCCCACAGCCACCTTTACATTGGTGAGGTGACGGGCGGAGATCCTCACGCGCCGGTGCTGACGGACGAGGCGGCCGTTGCCCGCGAGCTGGAGGAGTTCCGGGCAGCAGGCGGCGGCACGATTGTCGACTGTCAGCCCGGTGTCGGCTGTGGGCGGGACGGACGGGTGTTGGTGCGACTGTCCCGGGCAACGGGCATCCGCGTGGTGGCCGCGACCGGCTTCCACCGCCGCTGCTACTACGGCCCGGAGCCGCCCTTGTTCGCGCAGTCTGCGACGACGGCCGCTGACCTGTTCGTCGACGAGCTGGAGAACGGCCTCCTGGAAACACGCGACTTGCCGACCGTGACCCGCCCCGGGTTCATCAAGATTGCCGCCGAAGCCACCCTGGCGGAGACGCCAGTGGCGCTGCTGGAGGCGGCTGTCGCCGCTGCGCGGCAAACGGGCGTAGCCATCGAGATGCATACCGAGCGGGGAGCATCCGTCGTACAGCTGGTAGATTGCCTGGTCAGTTTGGGGTTGGACCCGGAGCGGCTGGTGGTGTGCCACGTCGACAAGCGGCCCGACTTCGGGCTGCATCGCGAGCTGGCCGAGGCGGGTGTGATGGTGGAGTACGACACCTTCTTTCGCCCAAGGTATGAGCCGCAGACGCATGTGTGGCCGCTCATTGAGCAGATGGTCGCGTCGGGCCTGGCCCATCGGGTCGCCCTGGCCACCGATATGGCTGACCCGCAGCTGTGGGCGGAGCAGGGCGGTGGCCCGGGACTCGTAGGCTGGCATGACACGATAGTCCCCGGTCTTGAGAAGCTGGGCCTGACAAATGACGAGATTGAACTGCTAACAGGAAAGAGTATTGCCAACCGGCTGGCCATTGCCGGACCATACCTTGATGAGGGAGGTAAGCAACCATGATGGATAGTCCGTATACCTTTGATCTGTCGGAGCGCGGCTTTGTGCCCAGCCAGTACGACAATCATATCGAGCGCCGCCTGAGCGCCATGGCGGGCCAGTACAATGACCGCGCAGCCGTCGACGCCATGCTGATCGAAGAAGATGTCTTGCTCTACGAAGTCTATGAACTGGATCGCCCCAAAATTGAGGGCGAAATCCTGCACGGCATCAGCATCGTCCATCCCGGCAAAGTGGGCGACGAGTATTACATGACGAAGGGCCACTTCCATACCGTGCTGGAGACGGCCGAAATCTACTATTGTCTGCAAGGCGAAGGGTACATGGTGATGGAAACGCCGGAAGGGGAGACGTCAGTCACGCGCCTGCTGCCCGGCAAGATCCTGTACGTGCCGCCCCGCTGGGCGCATCGTTCGGTGAACACCAGCCTTGAGGAAGACCTGATCACCTTCTTTGCCTATCCCGGCAACGCAGGCCACGACTATGGCACCATTGAGGAACGGGGCTTCCGTCGCTTGGTCGTTGAGCGGGATGGCGAGACAACCATCATCGACAATCCGCGCTGGGAGACGGCGTAAGGGCGACCCCACATGAAACCACTATCAGCGTGTCACGTGCTGGTGACACCGACTTCGTATGGCCAGTACGATGACAGCCTAAATAGCGAACTGGCCGAACAGGTGGGCCGCGTGACCTACAACGACACGGGCAAGCCGCTCGGCTCGGCGGAGCTGGGGCGCTTGCTGGCCGACGTCGATGGCTACATTGCCGGGCTGGACGAAATTGACGCCGCGGCACTCGACGGGGCCGGTAGCCTGCAGGTCATTGCCCGCTACGGCGTGGGCGTGAACAACGTGGATTTGGCGGCAGCGGGTGAACGAGGCATCGTCGTGACTAATACGCCGGCTGCCAACGCCCGCTCCGTGGCCGAGTTGACCATTGCCCTGCTGCTGTTGCTGGCCCGACCGATCATGCCGGCGGCTGCGCAGACCCGCGCAGGCGGTTGGCCCCGCATGAAAGGGCTGTCGCTGGAGGGCAAGACCGTGGGCCTGATTGGTCTGGGTGCGATTGGCCGCCATGTGGCCGAGATGCTGCTGCCGTTTGGCTGTCGTGTGTTGACCAGCGATCCGGTTCTGACGGCCGATGAGGCGCGCCAGTTTGGCTGTGACCTGGTCTCATTGGACACGCTATTGGCTGGGAGTGACGTCGTGTCGCTCCACGCGCCGGCGACGGCGCAGACAACGGGCATGGTCAACGCAGACTTTCTGGCGCAGATGAAGCCGGGCGCCAGCCTGATCAACACGTCGCGGGGCGAGCTGGTCGTGGAAGCGGATCTGCTGGAGGCGCTGCACTCCGGTCGCCTGCGCGGCGCGGCGCTGGATGCATTCGCCGAGGAACCGCCGGGCGCGGACAATCCGCTTCTGGCGCTGCCCCAGGTTATTGCCACGCCCCATATGGGCGCCCACACAGACGGCGCCGCTTCCACGATGGGCCGCCTGGCGCTGGACGACTGTCTGGCGGTGCTGCGCGGAGACGAGCCGAAACACCGTGTGGTCAAGGGGCCACACTGAAACCACAAGGACCTGAAATGGACAAGCAAGCGGTATTGGACCGCATTCGAGAGCTGGGTGTGCTGGCCGTCATTCGCGGCCCGTCGCCCGATCTGACAGTAAAGATGGTCGGTGCGTTGGCCGAGGGTGGCATCACCGGCATTGAGATCACGTACACGACACCCAACGCTGAAGCGGTGGTGGCCGCGCTCGATGCCGAGTACGGCGAACGCATCCTGCTGGGTATGGGCACACTGACCCAGCCGGAGCAGGCCGCATCGGCCAAAGCGGCGGGCGCACGCTTTCTCGTCAGCCCCCACACCGACGACATCCTTGCTGCGGCGATGGTGGCCAGCGGCCTGCCGACGATGATGGGCGCGTTGACGCCGTCGGAGGTGTTTCGCGCCTACTCGCTTGGCTCCGATGTGGTCAAGCTGTTTCCGGGATCGGCCGTTGGACCGGACTATGTCAAGGCGTTGCGAGGGCCATATCCCGGTATTCCCATCATGCCTACTGGTGGCGTGAGCGAGGACAACCTGGCAGACTGGTTCAAGGCCGGGGTGTTCGCCGTTGGGGCAGGCAGCCAGCTATCGCCGACCCAACTGGCCCGCGATGGGCAGTTTGAGGAGATAACGGCCATCGCCCGGCGCTTTGCAGCGGCTGTGGCAGCCGCGAGAGCCGCGCAGTTCGTGTAGTCAATTTAGTAATACCAACGATGCCATCGTCAACCAAAGACCGGCGCCGGCCAAAGTGATTATGTCAATATACCCAATCGTTAGACAGGAGCGACCGACGATGTACTTTGTCGGCGTGACAACGGGCAAGTCGTCGATCAACGACGTCTTCCCGCTGTGGATGAAACTGCTGGGGCGACCCGATGTTGTCCTGAAAGGGTGGGACTTCAAGATCCACGACGACCCGGAAGCGTACCGCGGCGCTGTGTTCCAGATGAAGCAAGACCCCAACTCGTTGGGAGCGCTTGTCACCACCCACAAGATCGACCTCTACAATGCGGCCGGGGATATGTTCGACTATCTGGATCCGTATGCGGAGCTGACCGGGGAAATGTCCTCGATTTCCAGGCAGGACGGCCGCCTGGAAGGGCATGCCAAGGATCCGATCACGGTCGGCAAGGCGCTTGATGCCATTGTCGCACCGGGCTATTTCGCTGAGCATGGCGCTCATCTGCTCTGTCTGGGCGCGGGTGGATCGGCCGTGGCGCTGCTGCTGTCGCTCATCAACGAACCGGAAGCGGCCGATCGGCCGGAGCGATTCATTGCCGTGGATCGCTCACAGGAGCGGCTCAACCACATGAAAGAGATGGTCGACCAGACCGGCACCGACATCAATGTCGTCTACGCCCTCACTGACGGTGCCGCTGCCAACGATGCCTTGCTTGCCGACCTGCCGGCGTACAGTGTCGTCGTCAACGCGACCGGCATGGGCAAGGATACCCCCGGGTCGCCCATCACCGACGATGCCCAGTTTCCCCTGCACGGCATCGCCTGGGAGTTCAACTATCGGGGTGAGCGGGAGTTCATGCAGCAGGCGCTGCGGCAAGCAGAGACCCGCGACGTGACCGTCGTCGATGGCTGGGTCTACTTTCTGTACGGCTGGTCGGAAGTGATTGCTCAGGTGCTGCACATTGATCTCACGCCCGACTTGTTCGCCAGACTGGATGAAGCGGCCTCAACCATTCGCCAATAACCCATTGACTTCTGCGTCGCGGCCCGGCCACGACGCGCCATTTTCAGAGAGGAGTAACAAACGTGAGTAAAGCCCAACTGATACCGGTCTACTTTGATCCCGGCCGTGATGAGGATTTTGATGTCCAGCTCGACCGCCTGCGTGAGATGCTGGTTGATGATGCAGACTTCCTGGAGCCGGTGCCGCTGGGCACAGCGCTGCCCCCGGAGGCAGACGCGGCGTTGTTCCCGCAGCTGTTGGGGGAGGCGTATCGCAAGCTGGAAGCGCTGCGGGCCATCGATGTGCCGATCCTCATCGTCACATCGGAGTTTGGCACCTTGTTGATGTGGGATTGGGAAATCGCGTCCTATCTGGAGTCTGAAGGTGTCGCTAACATTGCGCCCTATTCGCTGGAGCAGACGAAGATGGTCTGCCGGGCGCTCAAGGTCAAGCGGGAGCTGAGCGAGAGCAAGTTCCTTGTGTTTCAGGACAACCCCGGCGACGGTTTCCAGGCTGAGATCTTCAAACGCTTCTACTGGTGGGAAGACGAGGCGATCCAGCGCATGTTCGAGAAGTTTGGCGTCACCATCGAGAAGAAGAGCTTCAGGGAGTTCGGTGCGCGGGCCAAGGAGATCCCCGACAGCGCGGCTGCAGTCGAGTGGGAGCGCTGGGATTGGCCGGCGCATCTGCCGCAGTCGAATCTGCTGAGCGCCGTCAAAGTGTACATGGCGCTGAAAGACGAGCTGGCGACCGATCCGTCGATCAAGAGCATGGGCATCAACTGCCTCAATGAATCTCGCTTTTCCGACTCAACACCGTGCCTGGCCTGGAACATGCTGTACGAGGAGAATCGGCTCATCTGGGGCTGCGAAGCGGACACGATGTCGATGGTCACCAAGTACATCATCCACAACTCGCTTGATGTGCCGATCATGATGAGCAACATCTATCCGTTCCTGATGGCGGGTCCGGCACTGAAACATGAGCGGATTCCACACTTCCCCGATGTCAGCGAGTATGAGGACAAGAACCAGGAGAACTACATCCTGGTGGCCCACTGCGGCTACTTCGGTCTGACGCCGCCCAGCATGACTACCCAGTGGACGCTGAAGCCGAAGGTGCTGGCCATCGTCGACGAGAACGCGTCGGCCGTTGATGCCCGCTTTGCCGAAGGGCCGGTGACACTGGCCAAGCTCTATCCCTCGATGCAGGCGCTGACAGCCGTTGCCGGCACGCTGGAGGGATACGCTCAGTATCCGGGGTCCGACTGCCTCAACGGTGGCGTGGTCCATGTTCCCGACGGCCACCGGCTGGTGCAGAAGGCGACTTCGCACCATTATCTGCTCATGACCGGGGACCAGATGAATAACCTGGGATTTATCGGCAAGGTGTTTGGCCTTGATATCGCGGCATTGTAGACGGGCAAGACAAGCAGGAGGCGTGCAGGATGGATGATTACTATGGCGAGCCGGTTGGCCGCCTTGAGAACGATTACGTACAGGTCGACTACCTGACTGAGGCCGGTCCGCGCGTCGTGCGGTTGATCCCTAAGTCGACCGGGCAGAATCTGCTGGCAGAGACCCCTGACTATGTGCTGCCGTCGGTGCATGGGGAGTATCGACTGCGGGGCGGCCATCGCATGTGGCACGCGCCGGAAGCGTCGGCCCGTACCTACGTGCCCGATAACGGCGGCCTCGTGGCTACCATCGTGCAGGACGGCGTCAGGCTGACCTACGACGAGCCACATACCGGCATTGAGAAGCAGATGGTGGTGAAGATCCATCCGACCCGAGCCCACATTCAGCTCTACCATCGCTATACCAACAGGAACGCGTGGGCTGTGGAACTGGCACCGTGGGCGATTACGCAAATGCCGGTGGGCGGGACGGCCGTCTTGCCGCAGAACACGGAGCAACTCGACCCGGAAGGGCTGCTGGCGAACCGGCATCTGGTCCTTTGGCAGTACAGCAGCCTTGCGGATCCCCGTCTGAAGCTGGGCGACGAAGCAATCCAGATCGAGACGGCATCCCTGCCACAGCCGTTCAAACTGGGGTATATGAATCGTGCTGGCTGGCTCGAATATCGAATGGCTGACTGGACGTTCAGGAAGAGCTTCCGCCCGGAACCAGACGCCTCTCACGCCGACATGGGCTGCAATACGGAGGTATACACCAACGACCGGCACATCGAGCTGGAGACGTTGGGGCCGTTGGTCACGCTGCAGCCCGGCGAGCGTGTGGAGCACGCCGAGTTCTGGGAGCTGTTTCCGGTTGAGGCGTAGGGGAACGGCGCCAGCAGCAGGACCGGGCTTCGCTTGTTTGAATTGGCCGAAGGCTCCGGGTTGTACTCACGGCTTTTCAGTCGTCGAGCCGCTGTGGGTTGAAACCCGGCAGCTACCGGGCAGGTGGGACGAGACCCACTATGAGCGAAAAAGAAAACGCGCCGCCCCCTTCCGCAACCCACTTTCAGTGGGTTATCTCCGGTAGCAGGTCGTTTCAACGGCCTTTGTCTGGCCTGAACCAGACAACTGAAAACCCATAGGGTTGTACTGGAGCTTACGGTCGTTGTCGTTTACAATGGGAACTGGAGGTTCATGAATGAACGACGTTGTTGACCAATCAGATGAACTCATTGTCTACGGGCGGCCGAACTGCCCGATGGTTCCACCCGTCCTCAACCTGCTTGAGACGGCCAAGGTGCCGTTCAGCTATGTAAACATCAGCGAGAACTGGGACGCACGCGAGCGAGTCCGGGCCATCAACGACGGCAACGAATCTGTGCCGACACTCGTGTTCCGAGACGGAAGTACGCTGACCGAGCCGGGCGTCGGCTCGCTTCGCAGTAAGCTGCGCGAACAAGGCTACGATACAGCCGAAATCGATTCATGGACCACCTACGTGCGCAGCGCGCTGCGCAACCCCATCTACCTGCTGCTCTTTGCCCTGCTGCTGCTGTTGGCTGTGTCGATGTTCCAATCCTAGGATAAGGCGGGATGCGCCGTGTGGAGGTCAAGATGCGCACCAGATTTCTATCGCTGATCTTGTTCGTCGTGCTGCTGTTGGCGGGTTGTTCGCTGGGCATATCCAGCGAAGTTAGCGGCCCGGACAGCGGCGTGGGTCTGGCTAATCCGGCTTCCACCAACTGCATCGACCAGGGCGGAACTGTCGACATTCGCGAGCGGGGCGACGGCGGGCAGTATGGCGTCTGTGTGTTTGAAGACAACTTGCAGTGCGAGGAGTGGGCGATGCTGCGTGGCGATTGCCCGGTCGGTGGTTTGCGCGTGACCGGCTACGCGACTGATGCCGCCGTCTACTGCGCCATTACGGGTGGCACGTACGCGACTGGGTCGCTCGACGCCGATGGCGTGGAACAGGGGGAGTGTACCCTTGTGACCGGTGAGACGTGTGACGTATGGGCCTACTTCGATGGCCAATGCCCCGTATTTGAGTAGCGGGGCGGCGATCCGGCAGCTGGAGGATAGCATGAATGTCGATCGGCTGTACATAGAACTGTCCAACAACATGCGCGTATTACGCGCGGTGTTGGCGGGCGTGACACAGCATGAGGCAGCACAGCGACCGGATGCTGAATCATGGTCGATGCTGGAAGTTGTCGCCCATCTGCTGGACGAAGAACGCGAGGATTTTCGCGTTCGGCTGGACATCATCTTGCACCATCCTGATGATCCCTGGCCCCCAATTGACCCGGCGGGGTGGGTGGTGGAACGCGCCTACAACGACCGCGATCTGGCTATCACGCTGGATGAGCTAGCGGCCGAGAGAAATCGTTCTCTGCTCTGGCTCAGCGAGATCAAGAACCCGGACTGGCACGCCAGTTATGACGCCTTCTTCGGCCCCATTCAGGCAGGCGACATGTTCGCGGCCTGGGTGGCCCATGACAACCTCCATCTGCGCCAGCTTGTGGAGCTTAAGCGGGCGCTGGTCGTCGACTCATCCGACCCGTTCACCACACGTTACGCGGGCGACTGGTAGACACCAGATAGGCCCACGACGCGCTGGGCTGCCCTCATTGCCCCCGGAAAAGTATGTACCCCTGCTTGCATTCTGGCGGCGTCCGCCGGCGACTGGCTCCACCCGTTTCGAACAGCATTGGCGATTAATCCCTGGCCTTTTGCGGTGGTCTGCGCAATTGCTCCTTGACAAGACGAATGAAAACTATTACTATTAGTTATGAAGATTAACGGTATTAGCTTTAGGAGACAATCATGGTGCAAGCAGAACATTTGACAGACAAGACCACAACCCGTCCGATGAGTATGCCGGCCGCATTACTGCGGATCGAGGGCGCTGCCGTCCTGGCGCTGGCGACAGCAATCTACTTCAGCCAGGGCTACACATGGTGGCTCTTCCCGCTGCTGCTGCTGGCGCCTGATCTCTCGGCTATCGGCTACCTGTTCGGTCCGCGTGTGGGCAGCATGACCTATAACCTCGTCCACACGATCACGGTTCCACTGCTGCTGCTGGCCGGTGGGTGGTGGCTGGGTTCGGCCGTCGTCGTTCCGCTGGCCCTGATCTGGCTGGCCCACATCGGCTTGGACCGGCTGGTTGGCTACGGACTGAAGTACCCCGACAGCGCCAAGCACAATCATTTGCATGAGGTCTAAATTGGAGTAACGTATCTGCCTTATGCCCTATCCATCGCAGCTCGACCACGCCCAGCTGGTGCAGACGGCGCAGATGCTCATTGAGCGTGAGGGCGTAGAGACGTTCTCGCTCGGAGCAGTGGCCCGCGAGCTGGGCGTCAAGACACCGTCGCTTTATCGGTACGTGGACAACAAGGTTGACTTGCTGCGGCAGGTCAACCTTACGTTTCTGGAAGGATTGTTCGCGGTGATGGAGTCGGCCGCTCAGGAGACCCCTTCGCCGGAAGCCCAGATGATGGCGGTAATGCATGCCTATCGGCGCTACGCCCACGACCATCCCCGACTCTACTTGATGTCATTCGCCTATCGTGTAGATGCGCTCCGTCCCGACGAGGATCTTCTGGTGCGCATGGTGCTGCCGCTGCAAGCGGCCATGGCCGAGATAAGCGGCGCCGCACAGTCGCTGGCGGCGCTGCGCGGGGCGCTGGCGCTGCTGCATGGGTTTGTCATGCTGGAGCTGACTGACCAGCTGCGGCGCGGCGGCGACCTGGACGCTGCGTTCGACCAGTCAGCCAGGGCATACCTGGCCGGTTGGTCTGTCCAGTCATGACCGCCTCGCTTGCGCGGACGACCGGCGTGGTAGAATAACGGTATGGAGATTTTGGGTGGACCCTATTTTGGCGTGGCGGGGGCAGGAGAGTCGCATGGCCCGGCTGTTGTGACCACCATCTTTGGCTGCCCGCCGGGGCTGTGGGTGGAGCGGGCTGTGGTGCAGGCGTTCCTCGACCGCCGGCGGCCCGGCAGCACAAAGCACGGCACGCCGCGCCAGGAAGCGGACCGCGTTGTCTTCCTCTCCGGTCTGTTCCAGAACGACATCGACGCGCTGACTGCCGGTCCGGAGCTGTCCCTGGCGAGCCACGACAAACCTCAAGCGACCAGCAGTTACGAGGCGGGCCACACCACAGGTGAGCCGATCAGCGCGCTTGTTCTTTCCACCAGCGGCAAATCCCGCCATTACGAGCAGTTTCAGGGGCCACAGGGCGAGGTGCGGCCCGGCCACACCGATCTGGTGAAGCATTACCAGTCGGGTGGCTACGTCGACTTTCGCGGGGGCGGCCGTTCAAGCTATCGCTCCACCATCTCCGATGTCGTTGGAGGCAGCATTGCTCGCCTCTACTTGGAGGAGACGTTCGGCACCGTCATTCTGTCGTCGGTCAGCCAGGTGGGCGAACTGCGGGCGGCCGAGTCGCTGGCTGAGGCCGTCGCCGAGCTGCCACAAAGATTAACGGCGGAGATGATCGCTGCCCTGGCCACGGTCATAAACGCCAACTGGGACGCGACCGGCATACCAACGCTCGACAGCACCTTCGCCACCGCCGCCGGCGAACTGATCAAGGCCACCCGCGTCGCGGGGGACTCAATTGGCGCGGTCGTGGAAGTGGTTGCCCTGAACGTGCCAGCGCTGGCGGGGGAACCGCTCTATAACAGCCTCAAGGTGCGCCTGATGGGGACGCTCGGTGGTCTCCACGCTGCGCAGGGTGTTGAGATTGGGGCCGGAGCCGCCGTCGCCGAGCGCACCGGCAGCGTTAACAACGACCCCATCCGCAGCGAAGGGTACCAGCGCAACAGCCATGGCGGCCTCCTGGGCGGCATCACGACGGGCAACCCGCTGGTGGCCCGAGTGGCCTTTAAGCCGACCAGCTCTATAGCTCGGCCGCAGCAGTCGGTCCGCAAGGACCTCAGCGAGGTAGAGTTCGAACTGCGCAAAGGGCGTCATGATCCATGCGTTGGCGTGCGTGCGGGCATTACGCTGGAGTCACGGCTGGCGGTCGAGCTTCTCAACGCTGTCCTGGCCCACGCGGCACGCCATGTCCAACCTTCCTCCTTCCGCTTGTTCTCCGATCCCACCGACCAATAAATCAGTCCGGTTGCCTGGGCTTTTTCACGGTTCGAACGGCCGTCGTGGCTGGATTTCTTTTCGGTTCCCTGAAGTCGGCAGAGGACGCGACAAGGATGTCGCGGCTACGTTTTGGATCGGCAGAGAAGGCGACAAGGAATGTCGTGGCTACGTTTGACAACCCGTCTACTGAACAGTCGCGCGTATTACCTATAAAAGTGTACTGTAACACACTGTTGTGGTACAATGCAGGTGTCTATTGCCGAAAAAGGAGTCGTCGTTATGGAAGATGGAACGGTCTTGCAGGTGGGGCCACGCATTCGAGCGATTCGCGAGGGCCGCGGGTTGTCCCTCCGAGTGCTGGCGCAGCAGTCCGGACTGTCAGTCAACGCTATCAGCCTGATTGAGCGGGGGAGAATTCGCCCACCGTGTCGTCGCTCCATCGCCTGGCGACCGCGTTCGATGTGCCGATCACGGACTTCTTCGAGACGACCGCCAGCCTTCAGGCGGTCTTCGTCGAGCCGGACAAACGCATGCAGTCGGCCGCCAACGGCATTGTGATGGAAAGCCTGGGCATAGGGCTGCGCCATCAGCAGATGGAGCCGTTCCTGATCACGCTGGAGCCGGATACCGGAACCTGCGACCAGCCGGTGACCCACGTCGGGGAAGAGTTCGCCTACTGTGTAGCCGGGCAGGTTGAGTACTGTGTGGGTGAGCGACTCTACCAGATGACGCCGGGCTGTAGTCTCCTGTTCGAGGCGTCCATCGATCACTGGTTTCGCAACCCGGGCCCTGAGGCGGCGCAGCTGCTGTTGATTTTTCAGGCGGGTGCGGGAGATGAGCCAGCACGTCGCCTGCACCTGGACCAGAGCGCATAGGTTTGTTTCGTGTAGTAACTAGTAAGGAGCCGGATGCCGCCTGGGAATGGAGTCCGGCGCAACAAATGGGAGCCAAACCAATCATGTCATCTGTGAGTCACATCCGCCATCGGTGGTGGATCTTTGTCATGTTAGGCAGTTCTTTGCTGGTTGCGGCGTGCGGGGGGCAGCTGGCGGCCGAGCGCACCGTGCCGCCGGCGGCCTCCGGGCCAGGCGTGCCCGGGCCAGTCCAGAGCGCTCACGAGGCGGTCCTGGCGTTCCTGCGGGATGGGGCGGCCGAATGCGTGCCGCAGGTCGGCGTCAGCTGGGAGATCGCCACCGGCAGCAGCGCTACGCCAGCCGGCTTTGGCGTCTATCGCTACAATGCCGGAGGCTGCGACATGACCATCGCCTACGCCGAGCCGGTGACCGACGATACCCGCTACTACGTGGCTCTTGGCGACGCCACGACCGGCTACTGCTGGCAAGCTCAGGTCGACAGCCGCGGTCAATTGGTGCTGCACCGGCAACGCGGCTGCCATCGAACCAGCCGGCAATCCGGCCGCGCTCTACTGTGAGGCGCAGGGTCACACCTACGAGGTGCGCACCCGTGAGGATGGTACGCTTTGCGGGGTGTGCGTCTTCCTGGATCAGTCAGTGTGTAAGGGCTGGGACTACTTTCACGGCACCTGCGAGCCTGGAGACGTGCCGCTGAGCGAGCAGTAGCCGGGCTGGCCGTGATCAGGTACGAACGGTGTCGTCGATGACCCGTTCGTAGACGATCAGTTCGCCTCGCTGTCGCAGCGGGCGGAAGCCAACGGCCGCGTAGAACTGTCGCGCGCGCCGACTCCACTCGGGCGTCTCCAGCGACCAGCGCCGCGCCTCCGGATACGCCGCCAGCACGAGCGCCATTGCCCGACGGCCGTAGCCGCGCCTGTGGACGTCCGGATCAATGAAGAGGCGGGCCAAGTGGAAGCGGCCGCGCTGCCGGTGGAAGACGACCACGCCGCCCACGACCGTCGTCCCATCCATGATCTTCCAGTAGGCGCACGCTTGATGCATCATGTCGCGCTGCCAGGCAGGCGACGCGTAGCCGTGCGGTCCGTCGCTGTACGGCGAGCCATAGTCCACATCAGTCTCGAACGCTCGCTCCGAGATTGCTGCGAGCGTCGCGGCGTCCTGGTCGGTTGCCAAAGCCAACGTGATGGAATCTACTGCAGACATGGCGAACACATTAGCACAAGTGTGCGATCCATTCAACTGCGTTGACCCCGGAGGGCCACCTGTTATACTTTCGATCCTTTCGACCGAGACTCGTAGATCGCTGCGGAGTAGATGGCTATGACACCTTCTTCACTCTTTGTTCGTCAGGAAGGCCGTCCGGATGGTGTGCCAATTGTCTTCCTCCATGCTATCGGCACCAGTGGCTGGATGTGGGAGCAGGCGGCAGCGGAACTTGACGACTTCCGCACCATCAAGATCGATCTGCCTGGCCACGGCGAGAGCAACAGCGTGGCCTGGGAGTCGATGGCCGGGTCCGCGGCGGCCGTCGCCGACTTCATTCGCAGCGAAACGCCCGACGGCCGTGCCCATGTCGTCGCCCTGTCGCTGGGCAGCTACGTCACGATGCAGATGATGCTCGACAGTCCGGAAGTAGTCGACCGGGCTGTCTTCAGCGGCCTCAACATCCTGCCTTTGCCCAACGAACGCATGGTGATGATGATGGGTTACGCGATGCTGCCGTTCCTCAAGTCGGACCGCCTGATTCGTATGAATGCCAACGCCCTCAACGTGCCTGCCGATCAGTTCGATGGGTACGCTGCCTCAGTGCGCCAGATGTCGCGCCAGGCGTATATTGCGGCCAGCCGGGATGCCGCCCAGTTCCGCGCCAACCCCGCGCTGGCAGAGGTCGAGATGCCTGTCCTCATTCTCACCGGCGAGAACGAGCATCCGCTCATCCGCCAATCCCAGGTGGAGTTGGCAGCTGCGCTGCCGAACGCTACCGCTCGTATTGCCCCGGCGGTCGGGCATGGCTGGAGCGGCGAACGGCCTGACCTGTTTGCCGAGGCCGTGCGTGCCTGGGTAATGGACAAGCCGCTGCCGTTCGGCTTGCTGAAGCTTGACGAAGTCGACGCCTGAGATGACCGGGTTCACGATGTCCGCCTCCACGCCACGATTCTACCCACCCGATGCAGCCGTCCCGGATGGCATCTTGACCGAGCAGCTGCGGCTGGAGCCATTGACAACGCGTCATGTGGCGCTGGACTACGCGGCGGTGATCCGCAGCCGGACGATGCTGCGGACGTGGAGCGGCAGCGGCTGGCCCGCCGACGACTTTTCCCTGGATGACAACCTGACCGACCTGGCGCGGCATGAAAAGGAACACCTTGATCGGGAAGCATTTACCTATACTGTTCTGTCGCCGGATGGCAAGAGCTGTCTTGGCTGCGTCTATCTGGTCCCCAACACTGTCTCGCTGCTGACGCCTCGCGAGGCTGACACGCTCGCCCGTTTCTGGCTGGCGACACCCTTGGCCGACAGCGGACTGGACGGGCTGCTGCTTGACACGCTGCGCCGCTGGCTGCCTGACGAGTTCGCCTTTGGCCGGGTCCTGTTCCATGTCAACAGCCGGGACGCGGATCAGCTGCGCCTCCTGCGCGCCGCTGGATTGGTTGAGCGAGCCGCCGCGCCGATTCCGGGGCGCGGCGGGTTGTTCGTATTCTTTGAAGATCCCGGCTTAACGGGCTAAGCTTGGCCCATGATTACCGATCCCATCGTTCGCTATCTCACTGTCCAATCGGCCCACCTACCCAGTTTCACCAGCGACGGCGAGTCGATCACGTTTCTTGCCGACATCACTGGCGTGCAGCAGGCGTGGCGCGTGTCCGTCGACCAGCCCGGCCAGCCTCCCCGGTGGCCGGAGCAGTTGACGTTCGGCGGCGACCGGGTGATGTGGCAGCAGCAGTCGCCTGTGGCGGGCGACCGCCGTCTGCTCTATTCTCGCGACCAGGGCGGTAACGAAAACTTCCACCTCTATCTTCTCGACCCCGACACCGGAGACCAACGCTGCCTGACAGCCGGCTATGACCGCGTGATGCACATCCCGTCCGGCTGGACGGCCGACGGCCGCACCATCCTGTTTGCGGCCAATCGGGATGACGCCACCCGGTTCACGCTGTACGCCCACGATCTCGATACGGGGGCGGACGAACCTTTGTGGGCATCGGACGCTCCCGGCTATCTGTACAACGCGACTGTATCGCCGGGGGGCAAACGGGTGGCGTTTGTGCGCGTCGGGCGGTCGGCCGTCCACGAGCTGTTCGAACTGGATCGCGACGGCGGCCGAATGCGCGAATTGAGCAGCGACCAGAAGCCTGCTCGTTATGGCGACATCGCCTACAGCGGAGACGGCCGTTCGCTCTACGTCATCACCGACCGCGACTCCGACTTCATGCACATCGCCCGGGTCGATCTGGTGTCCGCCGACTGGGAGAAGCTCATCTATCCGTCGTGGGATGTGGAGATGATGGCTCTGTCGCCCAACGGCCGTTACCTGGCCTACGCGATCAATGAGGACGGCTACAGCCGTCTGGAGCTGGTCGACCTGGCTACCGGCATGGCCCGGCCCGGTCCGGATCTGCCGCCGGGACTGCTGGGCGGCGGCTGGGAAGAGCGGCTGGCGTTCTCGCCCGATTCTGCAATGCTGGCGTTTCCCCATACCGGCCCGACCCATACGTCGCAGATCATGGTCTGGGCGATCGACATGAACGCGCCCGTCGAGTGGTGGACGGTCACGCAGATGGGTCAGGGCGGCCTGTCGTCCGAGGCGTTCGCCCACCCCCGGTTGATCCACTACCCCACGTTCGACGAGCGCGACATTCCGGCCTGGCAGTTCCTGCCGGAGGGCGACGGACCGTGGCCGGTGGTCGTTATTGTCCACGGCGGCCCGGAAAGCCAGGCGCGGCCGCATGTTTAACTTCCTGGCGCAGTATCTGGTCAGCCAGGGCTACGCCGTCACTGGTGCCCAATGTGCGCGGCTCGACGGGATACGGCAATGCCTACAGCCACCTGGACGACGTAGAGAAGCGTCTCGACAGCGTCACTGATCTGGCCTATGCTGCCCGCTGGCTCAGGCTCAGCCGGAGATCGATGGGGAGCGATTGCGGTTTATGGTGGCAGCTACGGCGGGTTCATGGTGTTGGCTGCGCTGGCTTACCATCCGGAGCTGTGGGCGGCGGCCGTCAATATTGTCGGCATCAGCAACTTTGTCACCTTTCTGGAGAACACAAGCGACTACCGTCGCGCCCACCGCGAATCAGAGTACGGCACGCTTGCCAACGACCGTGCGTTCCTGGAGCGCATCTCGCCGCTCAACCACACGGACAAGATGCGCGCACCGCTGTTCGTCATTCATGGGGCCAACGATCCGCGCGTGCCGCTGAGCGAAGCCCAACAGCTTGTGGCCCAGCTTCAGGAGCAGGGCAAGCCAGTGGAGCTGCTTGTCTTCGAGGATGAAGGGCATGGCGTGGGCAAGCTCAAGAACAAGCTGGTAATGTACCCGGCCGTGGCCCGCTTCCTGGCAGAGGCGCTGGGCGACCGCTAGGCCCATTCCCAGGCGCTGAGCTTTTGGGCCATGCGGTAGGCGGTCAGGTCGAGTTGAAGCGGCGTGATCGAGACCTGGGCATCGGCCAGCGCCCCGAAGTCCGTGCCGTCGTCGGGCACGCCGGTCGGGAACTCTCCGGCAATCCAGTAGTAGGGACGGCCGCGCGGATCGGTCCGCTCTTCCAGTTCGTCGCGATAGACGCGCAGCCCAAGGCGGGTGATGCGCACGCCCTTGATGTCGTCCAGCGGCAGGCAGGGCACGTTGACGTTGAGCAGCATCTCTTTCTCCAGCCCCTGGTCTATGGCCTGCTCAACGACACGGCGGGCGATGGCCGCTGGTGGGTCGTAATCCCATTCGCGAACGGTGTCGTCGGCGGCCAGCGAGAATGCGAAACCCGGCACGCCGGCGATCACCGCTTCCATCGCGGCGGTGACGGTACCGGAGTAGGTGACGTCATGGCCCAGGTTGCCGTATGGGTTGATGCCTGATACGACGAGATCGACTTTCTCCGGAATGCGACCCAAGAGGGCGACGGCTACGCAGTCCGACGGCGCACCGTCGCAAGTCAGGGCAAGGGTTCCGTCGGACAGCGCCCCTTCGCGCACGCGGAGCGGCCGGTGGAGCGTCTTCACGTGGCCCGCACCCGACCAGTTGCGGTCCGGGGCCAGTACGCTCACATCGCCGATCGTTTCCATGGCGCGGACCAGGGCCAGCAGGCCGGGCGCGCCCACGCCGTCATCATTGGTTACCAGAATATGCATACGACTTTGCTCGCTTGTCTTTGGTGAACTGCTGTCAACAGCTCAGAAATTGAAGGTTCGATCACTAACGGCTGTGCCAGAATTAGCCGGCGAGATGGGCCTCGGCAAAAGCGCGCACGGCCGTCAGATGTGCTCGCGGTGTGGCCAACCCGGCCCCCATCGTGTTGAGGCTGATGTGGGTCGCTCCGGCTGCTTCCCAGCCGGCCATTGTTTCACCTAGTTTGTCCAGATCGCCGTCTCCCCAGTGAAGACGCGCTTCCAGACCGATATCGGCCCGACTGCGGCCGTTTTGCTCCAGGAAGCCGTCCAGCCTGGCCAGCATCTCGGCGGCGGACTCAGCGGTGCGATAGTTCGGCAGCCAGCCATCTCCCATCCGAGCAATCCGCTCCAGCACAGCGTCGGCGTGGCCGCCCAGCCAGATGGGGATCGGTTGCTGCACGGGCAGCGGATTTAGCCCGGCGTCGGGGACGGTGTGCCACTGTCCCTCAAACGTGACCAGTTCTTGCGTCCACAGCAGGCGGAGCAGCTCGATCTGCTCTTCCTGCCGCTTGCCCCGCGTGTGAAAGTCCTGGCCCAGGCTGATGTACTCGACCTTGTTCCAGCCGGTGCCGATGCCTAGCCGCAGGCGGCCGTTGCTTATGGCGTCCAGTGTGGCCGCTTGCTTCGCCACAAGGGCGGTCTCTCGCTGGGGCAGGATCAGGATGCCTGTAACGAACTCCAACCTCTTTGTGATGGCAGCCATGTAGCTGAACATGACGAACGGTTCCAGGAACGACTCGCGGTGCGTGTACGGGCCACGCCATCCGCCAGGGCGGTCGGGGTTCGCGCCAAGGACATGATCGTAGGTCAGGATGTGGCTGTAGCCGAGCGCTTCTGCCGTTTGCGCATAGTCGGTCAGCGCACCCGGATCGTGGCCAAATTCGGTTTGTGGGAAAACGAGGCCAATCTGCATGGTGAGTATCTCCTTGTTGTTTGGCGCAGACGCCCTATACGGCCATTGCGACTTTATAGGTCACGGCTTATAATCCGCCCTTGGTGAGGGACTCCCGATTGGGTTAGTTTCTTCTCACATTTACACCTTGTTAATACACAACCGTATACTAGTTGGAGTATCACGTGGCAGGCGGGGGACGTCTGACCAGCATAAGCTATCACAGGAGTTTACAATGGCAAAGAGTAAGAAGAAAGTGCGCGTCGCGATTATTGGGGTAGGCAACTGTGCCGCCTCGCTTGTCCAGGGCGTTCAATATTATCAGAATGCGGCCGAAGACGAGGAAATCCCCGGTCTGATGCACGCGACAGTGGGCGGCTATCATGTCAGTGACATCGAGTTTACGGCCGCCTTCGATGTGGTGGAGGGCAAGGTCGGCAAAGACCTCAGCGAAGCGATCTGGGCCTACCCCAACAACACGATTAAGTTCGCCGACGTTCCCAAGCTGAACGTGCCGGTCAGCCGTGGCATGACCCACGATGGCATCGGCAAGTACCTGACCACCGTCGTGGAAAAGGCACCCGGACCGACGGACGACATCATCAAGATCCTCAAAGACACCAAGACCGATGTGGTCGTCAACTTCATGCCGGTCGGCTCGGAGATGGCCACCAAATGGTATGTCGAGCAGGCCATCGAAGCGGGCTGCGCGTTTGTCAACGGTATCCCGGTCTTCATCGCCAGCTCGCCCTACTGGAGCAAGCGCTTCATTGACGCTGGACTGCCGATCATTGGTGATGACGTTAAGAGCCAGGTTGGGGCAACGATTACCCATCGCGTGCTGACCAATCTGTTCAAGGATCGCGGTGTCCACCTTGACCGCACCTACCAGCTCAACTTCGGCGGCAACATGGACTTCTACAACATGTTGGAGCGCGAACGTCTGGAGTCCAAGAAGATCTCCAAGACCAACGCCGTCACCAGCCAGCTGCCGTATGACATGGGCGCGGAAAACGTCCATGTTGGTCCGAGCGACTACGTGCCGTGGCTCGAAGACCGGAAGTGGTGCCACATTCGCATGGAAGGCCGCGCCTTCGGCAACGTGCCGCTGCAGATGGAGCTGAAGCTGGAAGTGTGGGATTCGCCGAACTCGGCCGGTGTCATCATCGACGCCATTCGCTGCGCCAAGCTGGCGCTCGACCGGGGCGTGGCGGGGCCGATTGACGCGCCGTCTGCTTACTTCATGAAGACGCCGCCAATCCAGTATACGGACAACCAGGCTCGCATCATGATGGAAGCGTTTATCGAGGACGTGACCCCTGCGGATGTGGTGGCCGCCGTCGACGCCGCGGCCGCCGCGGCTGCTTCGGAGTAACAGCCGCCACTTTTTGGAGCTGGCGTCGAGTCACAGGACCCCGCCGGCTCACGCAAGAAGCCGCCTATCGAGGCGGCTTTTTGCGTATGCGCGGCACGCGGTGGCTGACGGGCAGCCTGCCTGACGCTTAAGTCACGGATGCGTCGCTGCCAACCCGGTCCCACAAGAAGGCCAACACGTCGGCCGCTTCGTCGATGAGCTTCGAGGTTGGCTTGCCGAGTCCATGCCCCGCTTTTGTTTCGATGCGCACCAGCAGTGGTCGTTCCGGGTCCATCTCGTACTCGGCGGCGGCTTGCAGCGTGGCTGCAAACTTGAGCGCGTGCATCGGCACGACGCGGTCGTCGGTGTCGGCTGTTGTAATCAGCAGCGGCGGGTAGCTCACGTCCGGGCGCACGTTGTGGAGTGGTGAGTACGCCTTCAGGAAGTCGAAGTGGGCTGGGTCTTCCTCGGCGTTGCCATACTCCGGGGTCCAGTAGCGACCGGCCGTGAAGCGCTGGTAGCGCAGCATGTCGATGACCGGCACCGCGCTGTGGACAGCGCCGTACAGGTCAGGGCGCTGCAGCAGACAGGCGGCCGTCAGCAGGCCTCCGTTGCTGCGTCCCTCAATGGCCAGATGGTCCGGCGAGGTATAGTCGTTGGCGATCAGCCATTCGGCCGCGGCGATGAAGTCGTCGAATACATTTTGCTTGTCGGCCAGCATTCCGCTCTCGTGCCACCCTTCTCCGTATTCACCGCCGCCGCGCAGGGTCGCGCTGGCGAAGAGGCCACCGTGCTCCAGCCACAACAGACGGACAGGCGAGAACGCAGGCAGCACGTTGACGTTGAAGCCACCGTAGCCGTATAGCAGCGTCGGTCGTAGGCCGTCTCGCTGCATACTCTTTCGGCCGGTAAGAAAGATGGGAAAGCGCGTACCGTCCTGGCTGGTGGCAAAGACCTGCGTCGTTTCGTACTCTGTCAGGTCCAGGGGCAGCTCCGGCTGCCAGACGATCTCCGTACGGCCGTCTCGCGTGTCGTGACGCAGTACGGTCGGCGGGTAAAGGAACGAAGTGAACGTCAGATAGACGACAGGCGATTGGCGACGGGCGTGCAGCTCCACGACCTGGCCGAGGTCGGGCAGGGGGATTGTGCCTGCCGGGCGGCCGTCCCGGTCGAACAGCTCCAGCCGGTGGCTGGCGTCTACCAGGCGCAACAGCAGGAACAGATCGCCGGCCATCTTGCCGTAATCCAGCGCGTGCGGCTGTTCCGGCACAATCTCCTGCCAGTTGTCTGGCTCCGGGTGGCGAATGTCGATGGCCACCACACGGCCGTTGGGTGCGTCCTTGTTGGTAGCGATGTAGAAGCGGGGGCCATCGTTGCCAAGAAAGTCATAGCTGGCGTCTTGCTCGTCAAGCAGCCTGATGAAGCCGTCGCCCGACTCCAGGTCCTTGTAATGGAGACGGGTCCGGGTGTCGGTTCCTTGCCAGACGTTGAGCACCAGATAACGATGGTCGTCGCTCAGGTGAGGATCAAAGGCCAGGTCCCGGGCGTCGGGTCGTTCGTGGATTAATATATCGGCCGTCTGGGGCGTGCCAAGCTCGTGGTAGTAAACGCGGTGGTGGGTGCTGGGCGGCTCTCCGGCCAGCGGCCCGCTCTCTAGCTCGGCCGGCGACGGATAGCGCCCATAGTAGAAGCCGCTGCTGTCTGGCAGCCAGATGATGTTGGTGAACTTGCACCACTCGATGGTGTCGGGCAAGTCGCTGCCGCCGGCGACATCCCGCACGCGGATGGTCTGCCAGTCGCTGCCGCTGGCAGACGCGCCGTAAGCCAGGAAACGGCCATCGTCGCTGGGAGCGATGGTGGTAAGCGCGACTGTGCCGTCTTCGCTCTGCCTGTTCGGATCAAGCAGCACGGCGGCTTCTTGCGCGAGATCAGTGGTGGTGTAGAGTACGGCCTGATTCTGCAGGCCGTCATTGCGGCTGAAGATGTAGCGGCCGTTTCGTTCTATGGGCGCTCCATAGCGCGCAAAGTCCCACAGCTCAGTCAGACGACCGTGGAAGGCAGCCCGCTGCGGCAGCGCCTCCAGAACTGATTGGCTCAACTCATTCTGGGCGACGACGAATGCGGTTGTGTCCGCCGCCACCGGGTCTTCCAGCCAGCGATACGGATCAGCGACGGGCGTGTCGTGGTAGCTGTCGACGACATTGACGCGAGGGGCAAGTGGATAAGTTGTCATAACGCTTGGCTCCGGGAAAGGATTCAGACGGCAAGGGGGACGATGCACTCAGGTGAGTCGTTGGTGGGCCGATTGACCACGGTGCTGACCGGATAGGCAGCCAACAGCCCGGCGTCGGCTGGGCGCATGAGATGGATCAGCTGGTCGGCCGGCGTTTCCAGGTCGAGCCACATGCTGTAGTCAGCGGGGTCCAGGATGACCGGCATACGATTATGGATTGGCTCCATGTAGTCGTTGGGCGACGTCGTCAGGATGGTGCAGGTTTCCAGCTCGCTTCCGTCTGCCCCGCTCCAATACTCCCACAACCCCGCAAAGGATAACAGGTCGCCTTGTGCCGGGTGGATGAACATTGGCTGCTTGCCACCGTTCACCTTCTGCCATTCGTAGAAACCGCTTGTCGGAATGAGACAGCGACGGCGCTTGAAGGCGGCCCGGAATGATGGTTTCTCGGCGGCCGTCTCGGAGCGGGCGTTGATCATGCGGGAGCCGATGGACGGGTCCTTGGCCCAGGAGGGAATCAAACCCCACTGGAAGTGAGTGAACTCGCGTGTTGTGCCCTCTCTGGACAGGCGCACGGCGGCGACAGGCTGGGTCGGGGCAATGTTGTAGCGGGGGGCGAGCAGCGGCACTGCCGACAGGCCGTAATGCTCGGCAACAACTTCGGCGGGGGCTATCAGAGTAAATCGGCCGCACATGGACGCCTCCTTGACTGCGTGGCGCACCGGATGGCACGCCACAAACTCGGAGGCTCGATTATCGCTTAATCAGCGGCGACGGCAACTGGATTCCTGGCGTTAGCTCCGGCGGCCTGCGGGTCGAAACCCAACGGCCACTGAGTCGTGGCGTCAAAGCGCGCGCCAGTCAGGTTCGTCTCCTGGAGGCTCGTGCCGGTCAGATCGGCGCCAATCAGGTTGGCCTCGCGCATGTCAGTGCCTCGCAAGTTGGCGCTGCGCAGGTCGGCCCCATAGAGGTCGGTCAGCCACAGCTTGGCGCTGCGCAGGTCGGCCCCGTTCAGGTTGGCTTCGCGCAGGTTGGCCCCCGCCAGGTCGGCGCGGCTCAGGTCGCGCTGCATGGCCCCCTGGTTGACGATCTCCCACACCAGCCTCCATTTGGCGTCGATATTGGTCGTCTCGGACAACCGGGCGTTGCGCAGGTCCGTCCAGCTCATCTTGGCCCGGCCCAGGTTGGTGCGGGTCAGGTCGGCGCTGTTCAGGTTGGCCCCGCTCAGATTGGCCTCGCGGAAGTCGGTTCCCGTCAGGTCGGCGCGGGTCAGATTGGCGGCGCTCAGGTTGGCCCCGCTCAGGTCGGCGTTGGTGAGGTCGGCCCGGACGAGATTCGATTTCGTAAGGCTGGCCCGGCTCAAGTCGGCGCGGGTCAGGTCCGCTTCCTCCAGGTCGACGCCGCGCAGGTCGCGTCCTGCTGCACCTTCGTTAAGAATCGTCCACACCAGCCGCCATTTCTCGGCGATCTGGGTGTTGTCGTCAATGCGGGCCTTCCACAGCTGGGCGCGACGCAAGTCAGCGTGGGATAGCTTTGCGCCGGTCAGGTCGGCTTCCCAGAGGCGAGCTACGCGCAGATCGGCCGACCAGAGGTCGGCATCGCTCAGGTCAGAGCGGCTCAGATCGCGTCCGGCAGCGCCCTGGTTGACCACTTCCCAGACGATCCGCCACTTGGGGTCAAGCTGCGTCGTCTCGTTGACGATCGTCCCGGTCAGGTCGGCCATCTCCAGATCAGCGCCGGTCATGTCAGCCCCGGTCAAGTTGGCATGACTCAGGTCGGCGTGGGTCAGGTCGGCGCCGGACAGGTTGGCGTCGGTGAAGTTGGTTCGCTTGAGATCAGCGCCACTTAGCTGCGCCCCTTGCAGCGAGGCGCCGGTCAGGTCGGCCTCCTGAAGGTTGGCTTGCTTGAGGTTGGCCTCGCGCAGATCAGCCTCTGCCAGATCCAACCCGCGCAGGTAGGCCTGGCGCAGATTAGCCCCGCGAGCGCTTTTCTCGTCGAGCAGCCGCTCGCGGATGGCGAGCATCTCGGCCGAAGCCACGCCTTCGACGACCAGAGGTGTCTCGCTGGCGGCTGCGGCCTCGATCGGAACCGGGGCGGCTTCCGTCAGTAAGGCGACCTGGCTCTCCAGCGCGACCTGCTGCCGCTGCTGCTGCAGCGCCATCGCCTCGTTCATCTCCTGAACAAGCCGCTGCTGCATCTGCCGCTGGTCGTCCAGCAGGCCATCAAGTTGTTGTTGAAGCGTGCGTCGAAGGTTTGAAGAAACCACCGCCGCGGCGACCCACGCCGCGACCAGCGCGATCACGCCACCGATTAGAGTGAAAAGAATTGCCTGACCTACACTCATGCTGCCGTTCTCCCTTCAGTTGTTACAATGATTGCGAGGACATTGTAACATTGAAAGGGGAGGCAGGTCAGACAACAAAACGTGAAATTACGCGCTGGTCACGGTCTGTTTTCCCAAATTTCACGTCGCGTAGCGCAGCTGGACGTGCATCATGGGTGAGGGACGGCGGCAGACCTGCTGATTTTCGGCGTGTCGCCAGAAGTAGGTCGTACCTTGATTGGCCATCAACTTGCGAAAGCGCAGGGTAACCACGCCGCCGCATTTCGGACACAGTGCTTTCTGGGGTGATTCGGGGTGAGCCACGAGGGGCTTGCCATAGCGAGTAACTGCTGTCTTCATCCGAACAATCTCCTGAATTGCTTGGCGCACCAATAGCCAGTAGCCCGCGAGGGGCTGGTGAGCAGGGCGGACAAACGGCCCCGGCAGCGAGAGATCTACCGGTAACCGGAAACAGGTGCGAGACGCAGACTCAAGAAGACTGCGAAGCGCTGTGGACGCCGCTACATGGGGTTTAACAACACAGGATAGATTGTGGATACTTCTCAGTACAGATGGTCAGTATAGCAGAGCAAAGAGGGGATCGCAAGACAAAAAGCGAGGTATACACGAAAAACGAGCATCAGAATGGGGCAATTTGGGGGCAAATCCCGGTCTGGCCAGGCCGTATCACCCTCAGTAGACGCCCAGCTCGTGGAGGCGATCGTCACTGATGCCGAAGTGGTGGGCGATCTCGTGGACGACCGTTTGCCGCACCTGTTCGCGGACGGCCGCCGGGAAACCCGGGTCGCGTGGGTCGCCGGACGCGCTCTCAATCGGCCGCTGGAACAACGTAATCGTGTCCGGCGGGACCATACTGTACCCCTGCGTCCTTTCGGTGAGCGGGATGCCTTCATACAGTCCTAGCAGCATGTCGTGTTGATGCATGCCCATTGCCTTCATGGTGCGCCGGGATGGCTGCTGCTCGAACAGGATGACAACATTGGCCATCATCTGCTGAAAGAACGGCGGCAGCTCGTCCAGGGCATCGCCGACAAGGGCTTCGAATTCATCTTCGCTCAGGGCCATGCGTCGATTCTAATCAGCCATCTGACCCGGGACAACCTTTGCTTTGCTACAATCATCCTATGCAAAGAAAGCCAACCACTCCTGCCGCGCCCCGTGCCCGACATGCGCTGCGCCTCTGGACCGTGCTTGTGGGGCTGCTCCTCGTCACCTGGCCACAGGTCGTCTCGGCCCATCAGCCTGTTTTTAACGATGACGGCTCCCCGGATACAGCTGCTCCGTTCATCATTGCTGATCCTGCCGTCTCGCTGGCCATCAGCGGTGCACTTCGGGAGCCGGGTGCGCTGGATGTCTATCGGCTCGACGTTGAGGCGGGCCACACCTTCTCTTTCAAGCTAATGGTGCCGGAGGTCTGCCCGGAGTTCGCGCCGCTGCTTGTCTTCATGGGGCCGGGAGTGACAGACGACATGTCGGGCCTGCCCGCCTCGCTGGAGCTGCCGCCGGATTCCGGGGCCTTCAGCATCATGGCCGACACCTGGCCGAGCTACTACGAGTCACACGGCAAGGTCACATACCGTACCGGGCCCGTTGTGGACCATACAGCCAACCAGGATGGCGCGTTCTACATCGCCGTCTATGATCGTCTCGATCGCACGGGGACCTATCTGCTGAGCATGGCAGGCAGTGAGGAGTTTGGGCCGGTACCTAACTGGCGAGCGCGCAAGACCGCCTATGACAACTGTGAGCTGGGCGTTGGCGCGACACCGGAGCCAAATCGCCCCGGACGGCCGCTGCCCGCCGTTCTGTTTGCGGCGGCTGCGGTCCTGACCGGGGCGATCGTTTGGCGTCTTCGCTCGCCGACGTCGGTTTAGCCGGACGCCAACATCAGTTACCCGATCTGCCGCCGACAGCCGGGAAGTAGAGCCGGTGGCTCCCGCCTGCTGCCGGTTCATATTGGACGAACGCCGTCGATATGGATGCGGGCATCGTCAGCTGATTACTGACTGTCGACGCGCTGTCGTTGTCGGTGCCCGTCCAGCCCCCCACTTGCCAGCCTGAAGCCGGACGCGCCTCCAGGCCGACCACCTCACCGGGTGAGAAGCGGCCCGGCGCACAGCCGTCCGAGTTCTCCGGCGTCGTGAGCGGCGCTTCGCCCTGTCCACTAAACGTCAGGCGCAGCAGGTAGCAGGCGACATTGCTCTCGGCATAGATGGCCGTGACCGTGTGATCGGATGCGGGCATGCTGACGGTGTTGATCGGTTCACTGGACGCATCGTTGTTCGTGCCGGTCCATTCAGCGACCACCCATCCGTTGGCCGGATTGGCCGTCAGCGTCAACGGCGTGCCGGCGGGATAACTGCCGGACAGGCAATTGGGCACCTTGCTGGGCGAAGCCGTGGGGGACGCACCGTCACCCAGATGGGCCAACGTCAGCCGGTAGCATGTCCCTTCCGCTTCGGTCGTGTAGGCGACGAGCGCCTGATGGTTCTGGGCGGGCATGACGACCGTGTTGGTCGGGTCGACGCTGCCGTCATTGGTCGTGCCGGCCCAGCCTGCCACGGTCCAACCGCTGTCCGGAACGGCCGTCAACTGGATCACGCTCCCCGGCGTATACCAGCCGGGCTGGCATCCAAACGACTGGTCAGGCGAGGGGGTCGGGTCGCTTCCCTGCCCGCTGTGCCGCAGCTGGAGCTGGTAGCAGGTAGACGTTGTCGCACGCCGGACGAAGATCTCGAAGTTGCCACCGCTGTTGTCAGCCCAGGCAATGTACGGGATGCCGCTGTCGGTTACGGTGGCTGCGGGCCACGAGGACCCGCCGTCGTTGTCGCTGACGCCGCCGCCCCGGCCCGTGCCGTTCGTAATCTCGGCCCAGCGGACGCCAGTCCACTGCCGTCCGAAAATCTCCGTATCCCCGGTGCTGCCATCGTACCAGGTCACGATGGGCCGGTTGCCTGCGCCCAGCGCGAGCGCGGGAGCCTGTGAGTTGCCGCTGTTGACACTGATGCCGCCGCCTCGCGCGGAACCCCGGCCAACCTCCGACCACGCCTTGCCGTCGAACTCAAGGACATAGATTTCGAGGTCGCCGCCGCTGTCATCGCCCCACGCCGCATAGACGGAGTTGGGACCTGCCACAAGATCCACGCCGCGGGACACGCCGTCATTGTCGCTGATGCCGCCGTCTTCGGCCGAGCCTTTGCCCGCATTCGTCCAGCGCTTGCCATTGTAGCGTCGGGCGTAGATTTCGGAGTCACCGCCGCTCAGGTCGCCCCAGGCCACGACCGGACGGCCGTCGAGCGCGGCGACGCTGGGCAGGATGGAGTCGCCGTCATTGCGGCTGATGCCGCCGCCGGTCGCCGACCCGCCCATGTCGTTCCACTGGCTGCCGTCCCAGGCCAGCCCGTATATCTCAAGGTTGCCCTTGCTGTCGTCGTCCCAGACCACGAAGAGGTCGCCGCCGACCAGAGCCAGCGCCGGATGGCTCGATTCGCCCCGGTTGTCACTGATGCCGCCGCGTGCGGCGGAGCCGCTGCCCATTTCGGTCCAGGCGCTGCCGTTCCAGCGCCGGATGTAGATCTCGTTGTCGCCGTCAGCGTTGTCGTGCCAGGCGAGCACCGGGCTGCCCGCAGCGTCGGCCGACAGCGCGGGGAAGTCGGAGTTCCCGTTCGTGTTGCTGACCCCGCCACCGGAAGCGGAGCCTGGGCCCATTTCGACCCAGGCGCTGCCGTTCCAACGCCGGACGAAAATCTGTGAGCTGCTGCCGCGGCCGTCTGACCAGGCGACCACCAGACCAGCCGTGGGGCTGGCCAGCATTGCCGGTCGGCTCGATTCGCCGCTGGAGTCGCTGATGCCGCCGCCGCTGCCTGAGCGACTGCCCACCTCCAGCCAACCAGCATGGGCAGGTGTGGGCCCAATTTTCAGCCGCAAGGCCAGCAGGTCGCCGCCGCCACTAAGCGTCACATTGTAGGCGCCGGCTGTCACGGGAGCGAAAGGCGAACGGGTCTGAGCAGCAACAAACAGGTCATTGTCGGCGCTGGCCACTAGCGAGACCGGATTGTTTCCGGGATTGCTGTTCAGGAAGGTGCTGTATTGAAGCACCGTCCCGGTCGGGTTGAACCGCGCCACGAAGCTGTCAATCGATCGGTTGTGTTCGCGGCTGTACGCTCCGGGTGTCGTGGGGAAGCCGGGTGCTTCGGTGAAGCCGCCGACGACCACATTGCCGAGCGAATCCAGGGTCAAGCCGGTCGCTCCTTCCAGCCCCGAGAATGCTGTCTCCGCGGCCGAACCGCCAAGCAGCGTGCTGAAGTCAAGCGCACGGCCATCGGGCCGCAGGCGCAAGACATAAGCGTCCGGACAGCGGGCCAGATCGCCGTTTGGTTCGCTGGGGCACTCGCCCACACCGCGCACGGTGTCGAACGCGCCTGCTGTGGTTGGGAAGTCGTCGGACCAGGTCTGCCCGGTGACGTAGACGTACCCACTTGAATCCAGCACAAGGTCGGTCGCCTTGTCTCCCTCATACCAGCCATCACCCGCCTCTTCACCGCCCAGATACGACGCATATTGCAGCGCGAGCCCGTTGGAGGCAACCCGGACGATGAACGCGTCCCGGTCAAACCCGCCCCCATCGCTGTCGAGGGCATCGGGAGTGACAGGGAAGTCGGTTGAGAATGTGTCGCCGGCGATGAAGGTCCGACCGCTGCTGTCGACCGCCAGTGTCCGGGCATAATCATCCCGCGCCCCGCCGAGATAGCTGGCAAACAAGAGCTCGCTGCCGGTGGGATTGAGCCGGGCTACGAATCCATCCGCGCACGGATAGACAAAGCGGATGTTGCTGCAGTAGTCACGGTTGTCAGTGTCGAAGGCGCCGGGTGTCACCGGAAAATCTGGCGACTGGGTCGTGCCCACAATGGTCACGATTCCGCTGCTGCTGACAGCCAGCTCCGTGCCGCCGTCGAACCCGCTGGGCTGCCACTCTAATTCGTCGTCGTCGGGGTCCGCCAGAGCCGCGCTGCCACCAAGGTAGGTGCCGTAGGTCAGGCCGCCAAAGGCGTTGAGCTTGACGACGTACGCGTCTTCATCGCCATTGAGGGTGACATCATAGGCGCCGTTGGTTGTGGGAAAGTCGCGCGAGGCTGTCCAGCCGGTGACGAACGTGTTGCCGCTGCCGTCGATGGCGCCGCCGAATCCCAAGTCGGAGTCGCGTCCGCCGATGAAGGTGGCGTAGACCAGGTCGCTGCCCGTCGGGTCAAGCTGGGCCACGACGATGTCGCCGCTGGGGAAGCCGCCGCCGTTGAACGTTCCGTCGAAGGCACCGGGCGTGGTTGGGAAGTCGGCCGACAACGTGTCGCCGAACAGGGTGGCCCGGCCATCGCGGTCGACTGCAATCGACTCGACGAAGTCGGTGCTGCCGCCACCGAGGAATGTGCCGTACATGATCTCGGCCGTGGTGCCGCTGAACGTTGGCGCAGTCGTGCCGGCCAGTTGAAGTGGAGCCTCATGGCGCGGCAGGTCGGTCAGGGCGGTGCCGTTGATTCGCCAGCGGAGGGGCTGTTCGACCGGAACGCCGTCGACTCCGACAAGCTGCGGCAGGGCAAAGGTGAAGCTGCCGGCGGCCGTTTCCATGCGCAAGCTGTGGCCGGCAGTCGTCATGGTGTCGGCCCCGTCCACGATCAGGTTTAGCTCAGCGAACCCATCACAGCGGCCGTCGCAGGTCAATTGTGTCTGGAGCGCACCCGCTGCTCCGCTCAGCTCGAGGTCGATTCCGGGATAGATGGCGTCGTAGCGGACGCCCTGCCAGGCAGGAACGTCACTGGCCCACAGCGCAGGGTCGCTGCCGAGGTAGTAGTTGAGACGCACATCTTGCCGACCGAACGGTTGGGCGGTGGTGAACGTGGCATCTGCCAGGCGAATGCGCACCGCGTGCCCGGCGATGGCCGGCGCATTGTCTGTGCGTGCCAGGGTTCGCTGCATCTCGCCGCTGCGCCAGTCCGCGGCCGTTTCCGGGTCAATGGTCACGCGAGTGAGCCAGATCCCGTCTTCGCTCAACCACATCGTCTGCCCCAGACCGGTGACCTGAAACTGGGCCGCCTTGTCAAACTGCCCTTTGTTCTCGATAAACAGGAGTCCGGAAGATGCCTCTCTTTCCGGGTCCTGGGCGACGCCGCCAGGGGCGGGTTGCGCCTGCGCAGGGACAATGAGAATCAGCAGGGGGACAAGAAACACCAGTAGAAAGAGAGTGCGGAGCGAGGTACTTCTCAGTGACATCGGACTTTCCCTTATGTTGTAACGCGGATTAGCCGTGACGGAGGCAAGAGCGCCCTGGCCGGCTGACTCCGCGTCTCGTGCGAAGCGACAAAGGTCACGGTTCGTCCCTGCCACGCGGCACGCGTAGGGGATTGTCCTCGACCTCGATTTCGCCATTATAGGCCAAAGGGGTCTAACTTTACGTAAAGGGGCCGATCATTTAAGGTCGGTACTGACCCAGGCGTAGCTTTCGGCCTCTGCCGCTGCGATGCCCATTAACAATCCGGGGGTCGACCGCGTTGCCGGGGATCAGTCACGCGAGTGAGATCGTTCGGTTTGGATCAATGCTGGTCGAAGAAGCGAACTGCCCGTTCCATGAAGAGCCGATCCCCTTCGCCCCGGAAGGTGTGCGGCTGCAAATCATAGAAGTGGCAGTCGGGCGGCACGTCGCTGCTGCCGCTGTCGTAGAGTGCCTGAAGCTGGTCGCACAGCTGCTCCGACCACGCTACCGGCACCACGTCATCGGTTCTGCTGTGGTGGATGCTGACGGCTGCGCTGATCCGTTCCAGATTGTCGGCCGGGGAGATGGCCGCCATGACGGGTGGCGGCGCGGCCAGCTCGAAGCTGCCGTTCCGCCCGTTGGTCCACTCCAAGATACGGCCATAGTTTTGCTGCTCGTCGCCGCTCATAGATCCGTATAGGACGGCCGCGCGAAGATACGGGTCGGTGTTGACGGTGATGACGCGCAGCGCCACGCCGCCGCCCATGCTGTGTCCCCAGAGCTGGATGTCGTCGGCGGTCGCCCGCCGCAGCGTGCCCAGTGGATCCTGGCTCTGTTCGCGAATGATAGCGATCAGGTTAAGTACATCGGTTGCGTAGCCGATCCGGTACGGGTCGGGCCCGCTGTCAGACGGGGGATAGTTGCGGAAGTTCGGGTGAATGACAAAGTAACCCGCCTCGGCCAGCGCATCAGCATAGCGTTCCGTATAGGGCACGACGTCGTAGACCGCAGGATCGATGTAGCCGTGGAGCGCGATGGCGATCGGGAAGCTGTCGCCCTCGTTTGGCACATTCATGAAGCCGTAGATGGTCAGGTCGTCGCTGGGGTAGGTGATCAGATAGCGCGTGAAACTGTCATTGATCTCAAGCGTGTCGACGATTTCCAGCAAGCCGCCTCCGTACTCGCGAGCAGCAAGCGCCTCGATGGTCAGATCGGCGTAAGGGTCTGGCATCTGGGGAGGTATGACCGTCGCGGTCGGGGGTGGAGGGGCAGGCAGCGTGGGCGCGGCCGTTGCTGTGTGCTCTGCGGTTCCCAGCGATGGGTTGGCCACTGCCGCCGGCGTGCCGGTGGCCGTAGGCAGCGGCGTCGGTGCGGTTGTGGGCTGAGAGGGCGCACTGGACGGGGGGGGTGTGGAGCTGGAGGATTCCAGGCGGCAGCCAACGGCCGCCAGGGCAAGGAGCAGGATTGCGCAGAGTTTGGCTATCGGCCGACTGATGGTCGAGGTTGGTCGGTCAGTGTGGGACGGCATAAGGCGGTTGCGTGAGGGGAAGGGTTATCGTACGGCGTGCGGCACACAGCTTTGCTCAGACCCGCACAGGCCGGGCAGGGTTATTCAAGCTCCCTGCGCACGCCAAGCATGGTGAAGTCGTCGTGGGCCGGGGCGTCGGCTGTGTGGGCCAGAACGGCCTGGTCGACGGTGTCCAGGAGATCAGCGGCCGTCCCGTGCACGCCCGTCAGAATCGCCTCCAGCCTCGCCTGTCCAAACTCTTCGCCGCCCGGACTACGCGCTTCGGTGACGCCGTCGGTGAACAGGTAAAGCATTTCGCCCGCCGACAGAAGCGACTCGGCGATCTGATAGCGCTGGTTGGGCATCAGTCCAATGGCCGGCCCGGTCGGCTGCAGCCGGTCCCGGATGGCCCGGCGACCTTGGGCGAGAGGGCGGCTCAGGCGGTAAGGTGGGTTGTGACCTGCATTGACATAAAGCAATCTGCCTGTTGTTGGGTCCAGCAACGAGGCAAACAGGGTGCAGAAGATGTGGCTGTCCAGGTGGTTGCTCAACAGGTAAGTGTTCGTCAAACGCACGGCGCTGAGCAGCGCTTCCCGGTCCACGAAAGAGAAGGGCGTCATGGCAACGGGCGATACGGTCGCCTCGGCGGGCGCGAAGTGGACGTAATACTGCTGAAACAGGCCGCGATAGAGGGTGCGAATGATGGCCATGTACAGCGCGGCGGTCACACCTTTGCCGACTACATCGGCCAGCACCAGTCCGACGTGTCCGTGCGGCAGCTGGATGACGTCGTAGAAGTCGCCGGCGACTTCCAGTGCCGGTCGGAAGCTCGTTGCCACTTCCCAGCCGTCCGGCTGGGACACATCATGCGGCAAAAACGTCGTCTGGATGTTCCGTGCAATCTCCAACTCCCGTTTATAGCGCAGCAGGGTCGCTTCGCGCTCACTCAGTAACCGGTTGTTCAGAACAACGGCCGACTGCGATGCCAGTGATTCCGCCACTTGCTGGTGGTAGCCGTCGAACGGGACGATCTCGCCAGTGTCCGGGTCGGTGCTGTTTAGCAAGAGCAGGGCGCCGACGACCAGCCCGCTGCGGACGGGCACCGTCAGGCAGGAGTGGCCTACGAAGTCGTTGGCTTCTTCGAAGTCCCGCAGCTGCGAAAAGTCGAACTGACTACTTTCATGAAGATCGCTTAGGTTGACCGACTCGCCGGTCAGGGCGACATGGGTTGCGATGTGGTCGTGGTTCGGTTCTCCGGTGACAGGATCGGCCAGCGGCAGCGGTGCAAACGGCTCTTCCTGGTCCGCCCCGCTAACTATCGTCAGATCGAGCGAGTCAATGCGCACGAGGCTGTAGTGGAGCTGGCCGTCCTCTTGCGCCAGATAGAGCACGCCGGCGTCGGCCCGACAGATGCTCAGCGCTTCGCTGATGATGCGCTCCAGCAGCCGCTCATACTCCGTTTCGGCCGCCAGCGCAGCCCCAATTGGCAGAATCACCAGCCGCAAATCATCGGCCAGCTTTTCAATCTCGTTGAACGCCACGAGTGCGGTGTTGGCCTGCTCCTGCAGAAGTTTCTTCTGCACGACGTTCTGCAAGCGCGCTCGCAGCAGGATGGGGTCAATCGGCAGGGTCACGTAGTCGCTCGCTCCCAGCTCAATTGCCTTGATAAGAGTCGCGGAATCTGTCCCGGGCATGACCGTTATCACGATGGGAATGGAGGCGGTGGCGGGACGTTCCAGCCAGCGTCTGACCAGGCCAAACTCATCCCGTTCGGCCGTCTCGCTGCTGAGCAGGAGCAGATCGACCGGGTGGCTCTGGAGCCATTCAAGAAGCCCATCTGCGTCAGCGTCCATGACGCGCGCGTCCCAGCCCCAGCCCGCGAACGGTTCAGCGAACGCGGTGGCGCGTTCACGGTCGTCATCGACGATGGCCAAATGGAGGTAGGGCGCCGGATTAGCCATGCGATCTCTGGTCCGGGGTCAGATGGACGACAAACGTTGACTGGTTGTGGGTGCTTTCGCGCTGGTAATAGAACTCGTCCACCCCCCACATGGCCAGGAAGATGCCCAGACCGCCATTGCGGCGTTGGTCGGGTGGCTTGTCGAGATCGTCTGGCGGGGCCATTTCGCGCGGGTCGAACGGGTCCCCCCAATCTTGCAGGATGATGCGCAGATCGACATCGTTAGAGTCAGCCCAAACGGTCAGATCGCCTGAACGGCCCGCCCGGTCGTAGGCGTAGGTGACAATATTGGTGGCAATTTCATCGACCGCCAGGCACAGGCGATAGGTGGCCTGTTCGCTCAGTCCGACGGCGGCGGCCGCCCACGCGACGTAATCCATCAACTGCGTGACGTCATCCAATCGTCCGGCAACGGTCAACGGCTCTAGGTTCAACGGCCCACCAGAATGGCGACGGAGCGGGGTCCGACGTGATAGGTTGTCTGCGCAGCCAGCGGCCACTCACTGCCCGGCTCCATGATATCGCCGGGAGACGGCTGGAACGTATCGACGGCCAGATGCCAGCGACGGCCGCGCGGCAGCCGGGGCAGCTGGAAGTGGTGCGGGTCCCAATGCATGTTCATGGCCACGTAAAGATAGTCGTCCGGCCCGTGTCCGGGTCGCATGATGGCGTGCTCACCACACAGCATGAACGCCAGCGTGCGGCTGCCGTCGCTCCAGTCGGGATTCCACGCTTCGATGCCGTGCCAGGAGATGTCGGCGTAGCCGCTGTCGACCAGGTCGCGTCCCTGGAGGTGATATCGCCGGCGCAAGCTGTGATGGGCGTGGCGGAACGCTGTCATCTGCTGCACAAAGCGCAGCAGTCCGGCGTGCCGTTCCACCAACGACCAGTCGAGCCAGTTCAGCTCGTTGTCCTGGGCGTAGGTGTTGTTGTTTCCTTGCTTGGTGTGGGCAATCTCGTCACCCATATGGAGCATGGGCACGCCCTGGCTGACCAGCATGATGGCGAACGCATTCTTCATCAGACGCAGGCGGAGTTCGTTGATGGCGGGATCGTCGGTCGGGCCTTCGACGCCCCAGTTCCAGCTGTGATTGTCGTTGTGACCGTCCCGGTTCTGCTCGCCGTTGGCCAGGTTATGTTTCTCGTTGTAGGAGAACAGGTCCGCCAGGGTGAAGCCGTCGTGGCAGGTGATGAAGTTGACCGAGGCGGTTGGGCCGCGCTCAGCGTAAAGATTGGGCGACCCCTGAATGAGCTGGGCCATCTCCCGGGTCAGGCCGAGATCCCCCTTCAGGTAACGCCGCAGCCCGTCCCGATAGCGGCCGTTCCACTCGGCCCAACGGCCGTATGCCGGGAACGAACCGACCTGGTACATGCCGCCCGCGTCCCACGCTTCGGCGATCAGCTTCGTCCGGCCGATGACCGGGTCGTGGGCCAGCGCTTCCAACAGCGGCGGGTTGGCCAGCGGATTGCCCTGCGAGTCGCGGCCCAGAATGGAGGCCAGATCGAACCGAAAGCCGTCGATGTGGTATTCGGCCACCCAGTAGCGCAGGCAGTCGATCACCATGTCGCGCACGACCGGGTTGTTGCAGTTGAGGGTGTTGCCACAGCCGCTAAAATTCTGGTAGGAGCCATCGGGGCGCAGCATGTAGTACGTCTTGTTGTCGAGGCCACGGAATGAGAAGGTCGGCCCTTCCTCGTCCCCTTCGGCCGTGTGGTTGAAGACGACGTCGAGAATCACCTCTATGCCGTGGCTGTGCAGCAGCTTGACCAGGGCCTTCAACTCGTCCGCTTCCATGCCCAGGTAGCCGGTGGCCGCGTAGGATGCTTTGGGTGCGAAGAAACCGACCGTCGAGTAGCCCCAGTAGTTGAGCAGTCGCTCGCCCGTGATCGGGTTGGTAAACGTGTTGTCCAGCTCGTCGAACTCCTGCACCGGCATCAACTCGATGGCGTTGATGCCCAGCTCCAGCAGGTATGGAATCTTGTCGCGAATGGCGGCGTAGGTGCCGGGAAATTTGGTTCCGGACGAGCTGTGGCGCGTGAAGCCGCGCACGTGCATCTCGTAGATGATCAGGTCTTCGGCTGGCAGCTCCAGCTGGCGGTCTTCCTCCCAGTCGAAGTCGCTGATCAGCATGCGAGACCGGAACGGAAACGGATCGCCCTCGCGGCGGGGTTCTGCCCAGGTCGAGCGGCCGCCGATGGCCAGGGCGTACGGGTCGAGCAGCGTCTTCTCCGGGTCAAAGCGGTGACCGACATGGGGGCGGTTCGGCCCGCTCATACGATAGCCGTACTCAATCGCTTCCAGGTCGAGACCAAAGACGATCATCGAAAACACATGGCCGATGCGAAACGCGTCGTGGAACGGGATCTCGGCGAACGGCCTGGGTGCCCCTCGCTCATAGAGGACCAGCGTACACTCTGTGGCATAGCGGGAGAAGACCGAGAAGTTGAGGCCGCCCGGGACCACGGAGGCGCCGAATGGGTAAGGGTGCCCGGCTCGAAGCAGTAGATCGCCGTGCCGGTGCGTCGGATAGATGTCGATGCGATCCTGCATAAGGGTCAGTATAGCGAACTTCGAGGCATGCGGCTATGACGGTAACGGAGGGTGTTCCAGCAGTCCGTTTGTCAAACGTAGCGGCGACATTCCTTGTCGCCTTCTCTGCCAACTGCAAGGGACCGGAAAGGAATCTGGTCCTACAGTTGCCCGAAGAGCGAAAGGCCCTGGGCGGCAGCGACGAGGCTAACGGGGCAGCGAGATCGTGAACGTGCTGCCTGCGCCGGGTGCACTCTCAAGCGTCAGCGTTCCGCCGTGGGCTTCGACCAGACTGCGGGCGATCGACAGGCCCAGCCCCAGCCCTTCCGAAAAGCGTTGGGGTGAGCGCGAGCGATAGAACGGCTCAAAGACCCGCTCCTGTTCCAGTGGATCGATGCCGGGGCCGTTGTCGCGAACATGGATTTGCACGCTGGCAGCGGTGCTGCTCGTCGTCACCGAAATCTCGCCGTCTTCAGGTGTGTACTTGACGGCGTTGCTGAGCACATTGCCGACAACCTGGGCCATTCGCTCCGGGTCGATTTTGAGCGTTGGCAGATCAGGCGACACCACCGCGTGCCACTCCTGCCCTTTTTCCAACGCCACGGCCCGCCACGGGAGCAGGGTCGCCGTCAGCCAGGTGCTCATCTCGACCGGCTGGAGTTGAAGACGCTGCTGGCCGGTCACGTCATCGTGCAGCATCGCCATGTCGTCCAGAAGTGGCTCCATCTGGGTCAATTCTGTTTCGATTCCTTCGAGCAGTTCCGCCCGAATGGTGTCGTCTGCGCCCGGCTCGCTGCGCAGAACGTGAACTGCCGCCAGAACCGCCCCGAGCGGCCGTCCCAGCTCGTGGACGATGTTGGCCAGCGAGTGTTGGCGCGTCTGTTCCAGCAGGCGCAGCCGCTCCGAAAGCAAGTTGACGGACTCGGACAGCTCCCGAATCTCACGCGGTCCGGTGACGGGCAGCGGGTCGACCGGTCGCCCTTGCGCGATGGCAGTGACCGCCTCGGCGCTGTTGACAATCGGTTCCGCCAACCGGCCCGCCAGGAGCAAGCCAAACAACGCGCCCAGGGCCATGCCGCCGAGGATGGTGAACAAGACCAGCCGCCGCAGCTGCGTGAACCCGGAAGCTACATCCGACAACGTCTCGCGAACGCCCACAATGCCGACGAGCTGTTGGTTGACGTCGACAACCGGCACAATTGCCTCGCCTTCCTGCGCTCCCAGATTGCCCTCAACCGTCACCTCCGGGCCGTTGAATGACTCCTCCTGCACGCGGGTGACGATGTCGCCCGGCACAGGCATCTCGCCGAGCGCCTCGCTGGCAGCCAGTAGATTGCCTTCGGCGTCCAGCAAGTAGATCTGTCCGTCCACCAGCACGCTGATTTCAGCAATGAACTCCTGCGCTTCATCGAGGCTCGAAAGCGCTTCCGGCTGGCGAGCCAGCGTTTCGCCAATGAGATTGGCGCGCTCTTCCAGATCGTCGGACAGGTCGGTGATGAGCACCTGCGCCCCAAACAGATAGAGGATGACCAGCCCCACCAGCGGCAGGATGACGACGAACGGCAGGACGTGGCTGAGAACGAGACGCGCGCGCAGGCCCATCATGGTGGTTACGTTTCGGCCGGCGGGTCGCCAACCGGCAAGAGCTTGTAGCCCACACCGCGTACGTTGATGATCCGCTGGGGGTGCTGTGGGTCTTCTTCGATCTTTTCGCGGAGCCAGCGGATGTTGACATAAACGACTTGCGGTTCGCCGTCGTACTCGGCCCCCCAGACGCGGTGAAGCAGATCATCTGTGCTGACGACCTTGCCACTTTCCAGCGCCAGCGTATGTAGAACAGCAAACTCTTTGGCGGTCAGGTCGACCTGGGCGCCGTCGACTGTTACCAGGTGGGCGTCCGGATCGATCGTCATGCTGCCGGAGTGGAGCAGGGCGGTGTCGGGTGGTGGGATGGCCCGCCGGTCGGCGCGGCGCAGAACCGCCTTGACGTGGGCCAGCAGAACGTCGTTACTGAACGGTTTGGTGATGTAGTCGTCGGCTCCCAGTTCCAGACCGAGAATGGTGTCCAGCTCGCGACGACGGGCGGTGACGAGGATGACCGGGATATCCATCATGCTGTGGAAGCGTCGCATTGCCTCAAGTCCGTCGATGCCGGGCAGTCCGACGTCGAGCAGAACGAGGTCCGGACGGTCACGCTCCGCGAGCGCCAGGGCGTCTTCGGCCGACGCAGCCGTAGAGGCGCGATAGCCCGCCTGCTCCAGTTGCAGGCTCAGACTGCGGCGCAGCAGCGTGTCATCATCAACTACAAGGACGTGTTTGGCCATAGGCGTCTCTATGATTCGGCGATCGCTACCAGTCAATTGTACCGCGACAAACGCCAGGGCGCGAAGCGATCAGATGGCTGCTACGGGGCGATCGCATATAGATTCGCTGTGGAATGAATTCACACAGATATCGAGAAAGCCCGATAAATCGCACCGGGAACAATCCTCAAGGCTGCCCCTGCACCCTCAATGAACGGGTCAGGTTAACCTGATTCATCAGGTTTGCTCGATAGCTGTCCGGTTTTAAGCGGCAGCTTTGAGCATGCGTTTAGCCTGCTGGCTGCTACGGAGTATCGACGGCGGCTGTGGCCACTTCACCGGAGACGACCGGATTGGGCGTCGTCTCGACCAGATAGGCGCGGCTGCCCAGGGAGACGCCGAAGAGCAGCATCGCCAGGGCCAGAACGACCGCCAGCCGGCCCAGCCACGGCGCGGCGCGACCGGAGGCGCGGATGATGAGCAGCAGGATGGCGACGGCGAACCAGAGCACGGCCACGAGAACGGCCGTCTCATCCAGCGAGAGCCAACTGCTCGTCAACCCGGCAGCCAGCGCCAGCGGGCCAGTTGGCTCGACCGTCTGGGCGGTTGGCGCCTGGGCCACGGCCAGCTCCAGATTGGCGCGGATCTCCGCGTCGCGCGGGGAGAGGGCGGCGGCTCGCTCGTAGTAGGGGACGGCCGCTGCGGGCTGTCCGCCAACCATGTGGGCGTTGCCCAGATTGTAGAACAAGCTGCTGTCGTACGCGCCGCGATCGAGCAAGCTCTCGTAAATCTCAATCGCCTCGACCGTGTTGCCTGCTTCCACGAGCGCGTTGGCAGCGTTGACAGACTGGCTGTCGGCTGGCTCCAGCGGCGTCAGCAGGGACAGGCCGAGCACGAGCAGCACAATCATGAGCAGACTGGCGCCGGCGACGATCAGGGTAGTTCTTCGGGTGGAGTTGGTCATGGATGCCTCGATGGTATCTGGTTGGCCGGTGGGAGGTAGATCAATCCTGCTGGAGCTGCTTATCCAGCTCCTCGATGACGCCGGCAGCATCACTTTGCAGAGAAGTCGGGCCACTGCCAGCTGTTGTGGACGGGGCGTAGCGTCCGAGGTCGGCGCGCCGCAGGCAATCCAGCAAGCGGCCGATTGTGGCGTCGTCGACACCCCGGGCCCGCAGCGCCTGCGACAGCGCTGCCAGAGTCAGTCCCGCTGTGGGCTGGCCGAGCCTGGTCGTCAGATAGGTGTTGATGGCGGCTGATGTTGCTACATACGGATCCGTTTCCGCAGCCGCTGCTTCCAGTTCGCGCCGAGCCTGGCTGGCGGCAGCTTGCCGCTGCCGGTCGCCAGCCGTCGACCGCCGCTGCTGCCGCACCTGTCGGGTCAGGCCGAAAGCGCCGACCATGAGCAGCGGGATGGCGAACAGGAGCCAATACGCAGGCTGTTCCACCAGCGTCTGCGGGGCGCTTCGCCAACTGCTGGGCGCGGCCTTCATCGGGGCCAGACCCAGACGGGTGGTGGCTGCGGCGACAACAGCGCCGTCGCCAACCTGCGGAACCGGGGCGCTGCTGTCCGGCGCGACCTGGACGGCAATCGGTTCGGTAGCAATGGTGACGTACTGCTCGCTCACGGGGTCAAAGTAGCTGAACGGGATGGCCGGGATCTCCAGGTTGCCCGGCGTGACCGGGACGAGGATCTGCTCGTAGACGCGGCTGCCCTGTAAGCGGCCGTTGGCCAGGCTGGTGCTGCTTTCGACCTGCGGGTCGAAGGCCCGCCAATCGGGGCCGGCATCCCAGGTCAGGTCGGCCAGCGTCGGCAGATTACCTTCGCCGGTCAGCGTCACCTGCAAGGTGACGGCGTCGTTGACTGCGCTGGTGGTTGTGTCGGCCAGAGATTGGATTTCGAACTGGCCCACGCCACCGGTGAAGGCCGCAGGCGGATTGGGCGGCAGCGGTCGCACATTGAGAATAATCGGCTCAGTCGTGAAGACTCCACCGGCTGAAAAGAAGCCGCCCGGGATCTCCAGGGTGGCCGGGTCAATCGTCACCGTGCCGCTCACAGTTGGGAACAGGACTGTTTGGAGCTCCGTTACGAAGTAGGAGCGGCCGTTGGCTTCGGTCGTGTAGGTGGTCTGCTCCGGCTGCTGGTCAGACCAGAATCCGGTGAAGGCGGGTGGGTCGTAGGTGGGGTCCTGCAGCAGGCTCGCCCCCTGGTAGAAGCGGAATGTGTAGACAATCTGCTCGCCCTGATACGGGTTATTGTTATCGACCACAGCTTCCGCGAAATACTCCTGGCCGTCCAGTTGGGCCGGGGCAGGAATGGCGCCGCCGGTTGCGGGCGGGCTCTGGCCACCGGGCTGGCCGGGCAGCGAAGGCAGCAGATTACCGAGAGAGGGCACGCTGGGCAGGGACGGAATCGACGGCTGGAACTGCCCCGTGCCCTGGGCGACAGTCAGCGCAATCGGATCAGTGCTGGTTGTCTGCCCGTTTGCAGTTGTCGTCACCGGACCAATGAACAGGTCGCCCGCCAGGCGAGGCTGGAGGTAGTAAGTCGTGGCCAGCTGCACCGACATGTCGCCGTTGACAATGCTGATCTGCGTGCCGCTGCTGGTGCCCAGGACGTTGAAATCGTCCAGCGATGGGAGCTGCGGGTCGCTGGCTCCGGCACTCTGGTCGATGGTAACGGTCAGAGTGACCGCTTCATCCGTAGTCAACGTTGTGCGGTCGACGGTGGCTGTGATGAGCGGCTCGCCCTGTGCTGCGGCCGTCCCGGCAACGGCAAGGAGGCCCATCAGGGAGACGAGAAGCGTGAGTGTCAGTCGTTTCATAGGAAATCTCTTATGTGGCCGCGTATGGTCGGCTGCTTACCAATCCTGGACCGGGGGGCGATTGCCGCCGGCGAAGATCTGGCCCAGTCGTTGGGCCAATGTCTGGCTGTTCTGGCCGATGGCGGCCAGGAGTTGGCGGGCTTGGTCGGCCGACAGCCGCTGGCCCGGCTCCGGCATGACGCCGAACCCATCGTCGCTGCCTGGCTCGCCTTCTGTCAACTCCCCGTCTCCCGGTTTCGGCTGGTCGGGTTGGCCATCCTGGCCGGGCTGCGACTCATCTTCGTCCTGTGGCTCCCCTTCGTCCTCCGGCTGGCCATCCTGCCCATCCTGCTGGTCAGACGGATCGCCCTCTTCGCCGGCCTGCTCCTGCTCCTGGTCGCCTTCTCCGTCCTGACTCTCGGACTGCTCGCCCTCTTGCTCCTGCTCCTCTTCACCCTCGCCAGACTCGGACTCATCTTGCTGTTCTTCGTTCTGCTGGTCGCCTTCGTCTTGCTGCTCTTCCTCGTTGGGCTGCTCCTGGTTCTCCTGTTCCTGCTGCTCCAACTGCTGCAGGGCCAGTTCCAGATTGTACTTGGCATCAAGGTCGTCCGGATTGCGCAGAAGCGCCTGCCGGTATGACTCGACGGCCGCTGCCGGGTCCTCGCTGTTGAACGCACTGTTGCCCCGGTTGAAGAAACCGCTGGCCGCCAGCGTTTCCTGGTCGGCGTAGGCCAGGGCCAACTGCATCTGCTCCAGGGCTTCGGCGTACTGCCCCTGGCGATAGAGCGCGTTGGCGGCGTTGTAGTACGGTTCGGCGCGCTCCGGGTCTTCGATCTGGGCGGCCTGATAAGCAGCCCACGCTTCGTCATAAGCGGCGCGGGTATAGGCGTCGTTGCCTTCCTTGACGAGCGGTCCGGCCGGGCTGCCTCCACAGGCGGTCAGCGCGAGCGTCAGCAGCAGGCCGATGGCCAGCCACAGGGCCAGCCGCGAGCGAGCCGTTGAATTGGTTACGTTGTTTATCATGGTGGGTGGTCTCATGGTTAGTTGGCGCTCCCTGTCGTCGGGGAGGCTGCCGTCTGGCTCGTCACGCGACGCAGCCAGGGCCGGCGGGTCGTCTTCTCGGTGACCCGGTCGGGAATCAGTTCGCTGAACACCAGGGACAGCAAGGCCAATCCCAGGAAGATCTGGAAACGCTCAATGAAGTTGACGGTCGTCCGGCTCTGGAGTTGGGCGCGCTGCAAGGTGTCAATTTCGGCCAGCAGGCTGTCCAGCTCCCGGCCGTCGGCCGAGGCGCGATAATACTGCCCGCCGCCGATGCTGGTAATCTGCTGCAGCATCCCTTCATCCATGCGGGAGATGACCGTGTTGCCCTGGGCATCCGTCTTGAGACCGACGACCTGCCCGAACGGATTGGTTTCCGGTACGGGGCTGCCTTCCGGTGTGCCGAAGCCGATGGCATAGATGAGGATGTTGTCCCCGGCTGCTTCCCGAGCGGCCGCTACCGGATCAGTCTCCTTGTCCTCGCCATCCGTCATCAGGATGAGCACCTTCTGACTGGGCAGCTTGTCGTCGAACGCGTCGACCGCGGTGCGGATTGCGTCGCCGATAACGGTGCCGGGGCGGGAAATTGTGCCCGGTCCGGCCGTCTCCAGATAGTTGAGCGCGGTGGCGTAGTCGGTCGTCAGGGGCACCTGTACAAAGCTGGCGCCGGAGAACAGAACCAGGCCGATCTCGTCCCCGTTGAGCCGCTTCATCAGGTCGCCAATCTCCAGCTTGGCCCGTTCCAGGCGGTTAGGCTTGATATCGTCGGCCAGCATACTCTGGGAGACGTCCAGCGCGACCATGACCTGCAAGCCTTCCTGCTCGACCTCGCGGGTTTCAGTGCCCCACTGCGGACGGGCCGCAGCGATGAACAGCAGGGCCAGCGCGGCCACGCGCAGCGCCGCCTGCCAGCGACGACCGCCCCAGTTGACGCTTTCGGTCAGCCGCCGGATCAGGTCGCTCTGGCCGAGGTTGGCCAGGGCGTGGCGCTGCCGTCGCTGTGCCCACACGATGAGGGCGATGGCCGCCACGGTCACTAGCAGGCCTATCAACAGGAATTCAGGATGTGCGAATTGCATAGCGTATGCTCCAGTGGCAACCCTCGCAGGTTACGGCGCGGTGCGGAAAGTCGTATAGCGCAGCATCAGCTCCAGCAGCAGCAGGAGGATGGCGGGCACAATCAGCCAGCCGGCCAGTTCCTCGTACTGATTGTAGACCTGTACTTCGACCTGTGACTTTTCCAACTGGTTGATTTCGTCGTAGATGGCCTGGAGCCCGGCGGTGTCTTGCGCGCGGTAATACTGGCCGCCGGTGATCTCGGCTACCTGCTGCAGCGTCGCCTCGTCCAGCACGCTCTCCTGATAGACGATATCTTCACCAAAGAAGCCCGGCACCGGAACCGGCACCTGACCCGGTTTGGCCGCGCCGATGGTATAGACCTTGATGCCCAGTGCGCGAGCCGCCTCGGCGGCCGTCAGCGGGTCGATTTCGCCGGCATTGTTCACGCCGTCGGTCAGCAAGATGACAATCTTGCTCTCTGCGCCGGTCGAGGACGTCAGCATGTTGGCGGCGTTGGCGATGCCGAGGCCGATGGCCGTCCCGTCTTCCAGACCGAGGTCTTCAGCCAGCTTAACCTGCTCCAGCGAACGGCCGACCATGTTGTGGTCGAGCGTCAGCGGGCTCATATTGAACGCTTCGCTGGCGAAGATGACGAGGCCGATCTTGTCGTACGGCCGTTCGACGATGAAGTCGCCGATGACCTGACGCGCCGCTTCGAGCCGGTTGGCCGGCTGAAAGTCCAGTGACGCCATACTGCCGCTGATGTCGAGCGCGAGGGCGATTTCGATCCCTTCGCCGGTGATCGACTCCTGGCCTTCGACGAGCTGCGGCCGGGCCAGGCCAATGACGACCAGGCCGATGGTCAGCAGGCGTAGAATCGAGGTAATCGGCCGCCAGGTCAGCTTCCATGAGCGGCCCAGGTCGCGAGTCAGCGCCGTTGCGCCGTAGCGCATGGTCGCCGGCTTGCCCCGCCCGGCGCGCCACAGGTAGATGGCCAGCAGCGGCAGAAGCAAAAGCAGCGACAGAAATAGGGGTGAGCCAAATTCGAAGCTCATTGTTTCACCTCGTAGGATGTGCCCTGGCCGTTGCTGGAATAGGTCAGCATGTGGGGAGGCTGGTTGACCGTGGCCGGGCTACTGCCGATTGTTGAGCGTGCGGCTTCATTGGTGGCCACAATTTGACGGGCGTCGGACAACAGCTCAGCAGCGCTCTCGATGTCGGGCGTGAAGTTGGCGAACTTGACCAGGTCACTATCCTGCAAGAAGTTCACGATCTGTGCCCGCAGCGTGCCGCTGACGCCGGCCTGCGCCAGGTCGTCGCGGATCTCGCCGGTAGTGCGCTCCAGGACGGGAATGGCATAGACAGCCGCCAGGTACGTTCGCACCGTGTCGGCGACCTGGGTGTAATACGTCTGATAGTGGCCGGCCTGGGGCAGGTTCTGTGCTTCGATAGCGGCCAGATGGTCCAGAGCGAGCTGCCCCGGCAGGCGGTTGTCGACGGTCACAGGCTCCGGGCGACGACGCCACCAGAGAAAGAGGGCACCAGCCGCCAACGCCAGCCCGCCGCCAATCAGCCACGGCAGCAGTGTGCCGCCGGGCAGCTCGGCCTGCGGCTTGATGTCGCGAAGCTCGGTGTCCCCCTCAACGAGGACTGAACTGATCGCCACGTCCACTGGCGGAGCGAAGACGTCGACAAGTTGGCCGGCTCCGTCGGTTACAGAAAGCTGCAGCGGCGGAGTCGTGTAGGCGCCCGGCGCAAACAGGCGGGCGTCGAAGGTGATGGTTGTCGTCGCTGTACCGTCGCCGTTGTCGGCCGTCTGCGGCGGTGTCTGCCCGGCGATGGTGAACGCACCCCATTCCGGCCCCACATCGGGCGGAATGACCAGATAGCCGGTCGGGTGGGTGACGGTGGCGGTCATCTGGAGCGGATCGCCGACGGTCGCTTCTATTGGCTCGACGGTCAAAGTCGCTTCCAGATTGCTCTGAGCCTGCGTTCTCTGCGTCAGCGCGGCCAGAAACAACAGGACCGCGACGACGGCAGTGAGGCGGACAGCTTTGAACAGCTGTTGGTCAGTTCGCATGATTCTTCGTCCTTCTGTGGCAGCGGGCCTAGATCCTGGCCAGACGGCGCGTGCGGTTCTGGAAAAAGGTGGTTAATGGGGCCGTATAGTCGGCGCCGGTGTCGATGCGAATGTGATCGACCTGCGCCTGCGTAAACGCTTTACCCTTGGCCAGTTCCAGCTTGTGGACGCGCTGCTCGAAAGATTGCCGCCAGGCCGCGCTGCCTGTGTCGGCCCAGACGATGTCGCCCGTTTCCGTGTCTTCCAGCGCCAACAGACCGACGTCGCTCCACGCTGTCTCCAGAGGGTCGGTCAGGTCCACGGCGATGACGTCGTGCCGCCGGTTGGTGACGGCCAGGGAGCGGCGGTACGACTCCGGTTCAGCCAGGAAGTCGGACACCAAAAAGACGATGCCCCGCCGCTTCAGAATCTGGTTGACCCGATCCAGGGCCAGCTTGATGTCGGTGCCCTTGCCCTGCGGCTCGAACGCCAGCAGTTCGCGAATCAGGCGCAGCACATGCTTGCGGCCCTTGCGGGGCGGGATGTACAGCTCCACCTCATCGGTGAAGATCATCAGGCCCACGCGGTCATTGTTGGTGGTGGCGGCGAAGGAGAGGACAGCCGTCAATTCGGCCGCCAGTTCCCGCTTGAAGCGGTTGGTCGAGCCGAAGTTCTCCGACGCGCTGGCGTCGACCAGCAGCATGACGGTCAGCTCGCGCTCCTCGACATATCGCTTGACGTGCGTTTCGCCGGTGCGGGCCGTCACGTTCCAGTCGATTGTCCGAATTTCGTCGCCGTACTGGTAGGGTCGGACCTCATCGAACGCCATACCGCGCCCTTTGAAGATCGATTGGTACTCGCCTGCGAAGCTGTCGTTGACCAGCCGCCGCGTGCGAATCTCAATTCGCCGTATCTTCTGCATCAGTTCCGCAGTAATCATCCGCTTCGCTCCTCGTGTGTGGAAATCTCAGCCAACCTGCCCCGTCCTGCTTAAGGTACGTCGGTGTGGTCAAGAATTCGCTGGATGATGTGCTCCGTGGTGATGTTTTCGGCTTCGGCCTCGTAAGAGGTGATGATGCGATGGCGTAGGACATCCGGCGCAATCTGCTTGATGTCGTCGGGCGTGACGAAACCGCGACCTTGCAGGAAAGCGTAGGCGCGCGCGGCCAGGATGAGGTTGATGGAGGCGCGGGGTGATGCACCGAAGCTGATCAGCGTACTCAGGTCGCTCAGGCCATTCTGGCCTGGCTCGCGGGTGACGCGCACCAGATCGAGCGCATACTCTTTAATCTTGGGGTCGACATAGACCTGTGTCACCATCTGACGGGCGCGCAAAATGTCAGCCGGCGTAACGACCGGCTTGACGTCCGGCAGCTTGGCGCCGGTCATGCGGTCGACGATGAGGCGTTCTTCCTCGCGGGTGGGGTAGTCGACCAGCACCTTGAGCATGAAACGGTCAACCTGTGCTTCCGGCAGCGGGTAGGTACCTTCCTGCTCAATCGGGTTTTGCGTGGCCAGGACGAGAAACAGATCGTCCATCTTGAATGTCGTGTCGCCAATCGTCACCTGGCGTTCTTGCATCGCCTCAAGCAAGGCGCTCTGCACCTTCGATGGAGCGCGATTGATTTCGTCGGCCAGCACCAGGTTGGAGAAGATCGGCCCCTGGTGGACGCTGAACTCGGCCGTCCGCGGATTGTAGATCTGCGTGCCCAGCAGGTCGGCCGGGAGCAGATCGGGCGTAAACTGGATACGCGCGAAATCAGAGTCGATCGCCTCAGACGTGGTCTTGACAAGAAGCGTCTTGGCCAGACCGGGAACGCCCTCCAGCAGGATGTGGCCGTCGGCCAGCAGCGCCACAAGCACTCGCTCGACCAACGCTTTTTGGCCGACCATAACGGTGTTGATCTCGTTGACCAACTGCTGCAGGAACGCTGCCTCAGCCTGGACGCGAGCGTTCAGCTCGCGAATGTCGGTCATGTTCATCGGATTGGGCGTTGCAGACGCGCTCATATTGGTAGTCGGTAACATGTAACTCTCCTCGTGTGAAAGGTCTGGTTAGCTGTCTTTGGCAAAGACGCCGGTAATCATGGGGTCACGACCACATAACCACGGCAAATCGATCTCAGCCTCGGCCGTCAGCGTTTCCCCGTCGCGGGACAGGTCGCCGTCCAGGTCGATCTTGACGGTCAGTCCGCTGACCGCAACGCTGGTGGCGGCGTCAATGTGCCGCAAGTTGGTGGCGGAGGTGCGCCCGACGGCCGTTTGCGTGCCAGTCGGCACAGCGGCGACGCCGCAGTTTCCGCCATTGACGATCAGTCCGGTTCCGATGGTGAGGGTGCCCTCAACCTCTCGTCCGGTTTGCACCAGTTCCATTTCGACCGGCGCCCGGCTGCCGCGGTCCCCAACCAGATAGCCGCTAAACGTCCCTGTAAATGGTCCCCCAGAGGTGGTGGCGGGCTGGTTGGGCGCCGCATCAGCCGTCCCGACCGCGAGGGCCAAAACGGTAATCACAATCGCCGGCAGAATCATCTTGAATATCGTGCTGAATAGCTTCATGCTTTCGGTGTCTCCTTGTGTGGACCGGCAGGCGAAACTGCCTCCCTGTCCGTCATTGCGAGGACACTATAGCAAATCAACGGTTACAAAGGCTTTAAGAAGGTGTTGCCGCAAGCTTAAGTTCAGTTTAAATCAGCCCAAACGGGCCAATTTCAGTCTAGCGGACGACGAAACGGCCGCGTCCGGGGCGGCCCAGCCACCGATCGCCGTCGACGATCAGGTCGCCGCGGCTGAACGTGGTCACTGGCCAGCCCTGCACGGTACGGCCGTCGTACGGGGTCCAGCCCGCAGTTTCATGCAGCGATGTGGGGGTGATGGTGCGGGAGAGAGACGGATCAAAGATAACCAGATCGGCGTCCATGCCCGGCGCGATCTGTCCTTTGTGGCGGAAACCGAGCAGCTCGGCAGGAGAGGTCGAGCAGACGTCCACCCAGCGGCGCACGGCCGCTTCCAGTGAAACGCCGGCGGGACGGCGGTTGACCAGGCCCTCATGGATCAGCGCCAACCGGCTTTCGATGGACGGTACGCCGCCGGGAATCTGGCTGAAGTCATTATGCTCCAGGCCATACGCCTTCTCGTCAGCGGTGAAGGGGCAATGGTCGGTGGATACGACGTCGAGTTCGCCATCAGCCAGCGCACTCCACAATGCGGCCTGGTCGGCGGTCGGTCGCAAGGGAGGCGAACAGACGGGCAGCGCACCCTCGATGCCGGGCCGGTCGTAGACAGTCTGGTCCAGTATCAGATATTGTGGGCAGGTCTCGCCGGTAATGGCCAGTCCTTGTGCTTTGGCGGCGGCAATGCGTTCCGCCACAGCGGCGCAGGAGACATGGAAGATGTAGAGCGGTGAGCCGACATAGGCGGCGATGTCGATCGCCCGGCCCGCCGCTTCGGCTTCAAACGGCGCGGGGCGGCTGCGCGGGTGCCAGTAGGGCACGGTGCGACCCGCCTTCAGGTTGGCGGCAATCAGCGTCGTGATGATGTCCCAATTCTCGGCGTGGATGACCGGCAGGCCGTCAACGTCGCGGATCGCTTGCATCGCCTGCAGCAGCTCACCATCCTGCAGCCGCATTCCGTACGCCATGTACAGCTTGAAGCTGTAGCAGCCCGCCTCGCGAGCAGCCGATACCTGGTCCAGCCGGGCGATATCCTCCGGGCCGATTGTCATGTGCAGCCCGTAGTCGATTGTCACCTGCGGGTCGGCCAGCGCCCGTCGGGCGGCAATCGCCTCGACCATCGTCTGGTCCGGGGCGGTTTCCACGAAGTCGACAATTGCCGTTGTGCCGCCGAAGGCGGCGGCCCTCGTTCCGTCATGGAAGGTGTCGGTGGAGGTGAAGCGGCCGATCGGCATCTGCAGATGGACATGAACGTCGATGGCGCCGGGAATGACGTAGCGGCCGTCCGCGTCGATCTCAGTCAATCCGTCCAGCGACTCTCCGACGGCGGCGATTGTTTCATCCTGCACGGCTACATCGGTGCGGGCAATGCGGTCTGGCAAGACGACCAGGCCGTTCTTGATTACGACATCATAGATGGGAGGGACCGACATGGGTGGGCGCTCCGTCTCGGGATCCGGCTACTTGCCGTCGTTGGCAATCATCAGCCCGCCGAACTCCATGTCGGGCGCCGGCAGGGGCAGGGCGTTGAACTCGGCGGCGGCGGCATAGAAGGCAGGCAATGCAGCCAGGGCGATGACCTGTCCCTGGTTCTGAAGGGCCACCTTCTGGGCGCGCTCCAACGTGGCCAGGGCAATGGTGCCGGTGCCGCGCGGCGTCACCAGGGTCGGGCTGACAACGAAAATCGCTTCGTTCGCGGGCAGCAGGACGCCCGTGTCAAAATCAGCCACCCATTTGCTGGCGACGTCGACCTCGGTCTCTTCCAGGTGGGTGACCATCCGACCGGCGTCGTCAAACAACCGCGCCTCACCGTCCACTGTGTAGTAGGCGGCTGCAAACTGCAGATCCTCGATGACGCGTTCGTCGCCAAACACCGTACTGACGCCCGCCTCGATGGCGGGTGGTTGGGTCAGGTCAGGCGGTTCCGCTTTCTGGCAGGCTGCCAGCCCGACCATCAGGAGAACAAGCAGGAACAGACCGGCTGTTTTTGTCACTTTCATCGAATGCACCTCACTCTCGCGCTTGCCACCACGCCTGAAGGTCACGCATGCCCTCCGGCGTCATCTTGTGTCCAGTATCATATTCATGATACTCGAGATCGGCCGCCGCTTTCTGCAATACTTGCTGCGTTTGCAGGGACTTCTCATATGGCACAATCTTGTCTTCCCGGCCGACTGCCATGAAGACCGGCAGCTCGGCCATGCCGTTGGTGATGTCGGTTCCGTCCGATGTGGGCGCAAAGCTGACCAGACCGGCGATGCCACGGGCCAGACCGGGGTGGCGGATCGCCGTGCAGTAGGAGACGGCCGCTCCCTGGCTGAACCCCATCAGGTAGGTGCGCTCGGCGTCAGCATTGTAGAGTGCCGGGAGTGCGCCCATGAATCGCACCACGCTCTCGACCGCATCATCAAAGGCCGACATGGGCGGCCATTCACCATACCCTTGCTGGTACCAGGAATAGCCTCCGTTTGGGTCGCTCAGCGGCGCCCGCGGCGCTACGATCAGCCAGTTGTGGGGAATGGTGCGGCGAAAGATCCACATGACCTCCTCGTTGCCGAAGCGACCGTGGAGCATGATGACGGTCGGATAGGGTCCCGGTGTTTGCGGAACGATTACGTTGTGGACGAGTCCGGCGGCCAGCAGTGCCGGTCCGGTGCGGACGGATAGGGGTTCTTGTTTGGAGGCCATAGGGGAACGTTAACCCAAAGTATTGGGCCCGGCAACCGGGCAAAAAAAGGAGGTGGCGATAACACGGGCGTGCTATCAACCACCTCTGGGGGGGAGCCAATTACTAGTATACGGATAACCGAATATTTGTCAATAATAATCAAGTTTTTGAGCAAAAAGCCGCGAGCAACTTTAGCAGGCTGCTTTCCGACCATAAATCGGGCATTTGCGGACCCGTCAGCCGGCCGGTTCGTCTTGCTGCTTGCGGGGCAACCACACCTCGAATCGTGTCTGCCCGGGCTGCGAATAGACGCGAATGTCGCCGCGATGCCGGTTGGCCACGATGTTGTAGGAGATATCAAGGCCGAGGCCGGTGCCCAGGCCGATTGGCTTGGTCGTGAAGAACGGCTCGAAGATGCGGGCGACCACCTCCTCCGGAATACCGGGGCCGTTGTCCTCCACGTCGACAACAATCCACTGCCCATCCGTCCGGGTACGGAGTGTAATCTGCGCCGCATGGTTCTCGATCATATGCACCGCGTCGGCGGCATTGTCGATCATGTTGGTCCACACCTGATTTAGCTCGCTGCCATGCGCCTCAATCTCAGGTACATCACTGTATTCGCGGTGGACGATGATGTCAGATTTTAGCTTGTGCCGCAGGATGAGCAGCGTATCATCAAGTCCGCGCTCAACGTTGTAGCGAACGATGGGCGCCTGATCCAGATAGGTGTACGACTTGAGCGCCTTGACGATCTCGGATATACGCTCGGCCCCTTGCTGCAGCTCCGTCAGCAGGTTGATGATCGTGTAATTGCTGTTCAGCCAGCGCACCACCGCGTCCAACTGCGAATCCTGGTAGGTCGCGGCCAACTCCTCCAGCGACTCGTCGCTAAGGCGCAGATCGACCAGTGTAGGCGCCAGTTCCCAGGCGTCTTCGACGCCCTTGTTCTCCAGCCACATCTCGAGGTCCGATTCCGCGTCGCTGCGGGCCATCAGATCCATGTCGGGCAGAAGCCGGGCTTGCGTTTGGGCTTGCAGGATGTACGCCTGGAGCGCTTCGCGCTGCGCTACGTCCAGCTCTTCGTTGACCAGGCGCATGTAGGTGCGCGCCGAGTCGACCATGACCTGCTCCAACTGTCCGGCTGAGCGCTGGACGGCCGCTGCGGGGTTGTTCAGCTCGTGGGCGATGCCGGCGGTGAGCGTGCCCAGTTGGGCCATCTTCTCACTGTGGCGCAGTTGGGACTGGGTTGCCTGCCAGCGAGCCAAAACGGTGTCAAACATCGACGCCGCTACGGATGGGCTGACGTGAAGCAGCTCGCGCAGCTGGTCGCGGTTGATGGCCACCAGTGACGTGTCCCCGCGCGCGCGGACGGATGCGGTCCGGGGCGTGTCCGCCACCAGCGCAATCTCGCCGATGACATCGCCGGGGCCGCGCACCGTGATCAGCACTTCGCGGTTGTTGCTTTCTTTGAGTACTTCGAGCTGGCCTTCCTGAATGAAGTACGCGGCGTCGCCGAGGCTGCCTTCCTCAAACAGCATGGCGCGGTCGGGGAGCGTGACCGGATGGACGAGCTGGCTCACCTTTTCCAGATCATCATCCTGCAGTTCAGCAAAGAGCGGGAGTTTTCGCAGAAAGTCATACGCTGTAGTCATGTGCTTACCTATTCCAACGCATAATCGACCAATCTCTCGCCACCGTCTCGCACGTCCACTATCTGACGGCGGCGATCATGTGCAAGGCGCTGCCACCGTTCCGGCAGATCCTCTCTCTCAATTGTACCAAACCCACGTGAGTTACGAGGAGGCGGCCTGAGTCAAAACGGCGGCCACTTGTGGCTGGGCCAGGAATCCGGCTCGATTCGAGTCGTCCTCATGGGACGAAGCAATCCCAGCGATAATCCTGCTCGCCTCATCGGCGCATGCCTGCGCATCTGCCGGGTCTGGCTCGGCTGTGGCGAGGTTACCCAGGGCCAGCCACAAGGCGTGGCGAGCGTGCTGCTGGTGGGCGACCGTCGCTGCCTCGCGCCATGTGGCGAGGGCGGCCTCCGGCTGGCCTTGCGCCGCTTCCGCCTCGCCCAGCAGTCGCAGCAGATCGGGACGGAATGCGCGAACACCCAACTCATCAAACGTGTCCAGCGCGGTACGCGCCAGGTGGGCGGCCTTGCCGTGCTCGCCCGCCGCCGCAGCTGCCTCAACGTGGAGCAGGGCGGCAAGAACCGACACCAGTCCAGCTTGCGCCGGGCTGATCAGTTCAAACTCATCCCCCATTAGCGCAAAGGCGCCCGCCGCGTCACCGCTTGCCAACAGTCGCTCCACGTGCCACAGTTGGTCAAGCGGGTTGTTGGCGGCCGTCGGTGGGGTGTCCTGCGTCGCAATTGGCGAGGTGAGTCCCAGCCGCCGGTTGTGCCAGGCAATGAACAGGGGCAGGCTGGCTTGCAGCATGACGTGGCCCGCTTCGCGTGCCAGCTGCTGGCTGTCGGAGAGCAGGTCCGCTGCTTCCTGCGCGTCTCCTTGCTCCAGCCGCAAGAGGGCCAGGTTGCGGCTGTTCAGCGCCCGACCCCACAGCGCACCAATCTCCTCGCTGATGGCCAGCCCCTCGCGGGAGCGCGTCTCGGCCTCCGCCAGCCGCCCCATCAGATGCAGACCCTGCGCCCACATACCCAGGAGGTCAGCCAGCATGATCCGGTTGTCAATCCGCTCCCAGGCGTCACGAGCCGCCTCGTAGATGCCGTTTGCTTCCTGCAGACGGCCGCCCGCCAGATAGGCGCGGCCCAGGTCATTGAGCACATACGCCTCAGTCTCCTGAAGGTCGAGTTCCCGGGCAATGGCCAGCGCTTGTTCTCCATGCTGCAAGGCCGCCAACGGGTCGGGCTCCAGGTTCAGATGCAGGAGCATCAACGACCAGTGCGCACGAGCAGCGATGGCGTCGTCGCCGATTGACTCGGCCAGCGCAAGCGCCTGGAGGGCCAACTCTCGCCCGGTCGCCGGGTCGATCAGCGACGTAGGTGTGACGCGCAGCGTGGCCTGTGCAGCGATCGCCGCGGCCACCATCTGTTGCTTGCCGAGCTGTTCGCCCAGAGCTTGCAGCGCTTCGTAAGCCGCCTGGGCGCCATCGTAGTCGCCGCCTATCTCCATAACCCGCCCGCGCTGCAGGAACAGCTCGGTCAGCATGGGGTCGTCGATGGGCAGCTCGGGAGCGGCTAGAGCGACCTCGATCGCCCGCTCGAAATGTTCGGCGGCTTCGCTGTTGGCGTAGAGCCGGGCCGCTTCCTGGCCTGCCATCGTGTAGTACGCCACCGCCTTGGCCCAGTCGCGACCCTCAGCGAACTGGTAGGCAATGCGCGGCGCTTCGTCGGCCAGCCTGGTGGGGTAGAGGGCTTCAAACGCTTCGCCAACCTGGCGGTGCGTGCGGCGGCGCTGGCGGTGGAGAATTGTCTCATAGGCTGCGTCGCGCGTCAGCGCGTGGAGGAAGGTGTACTCAGGCTCAGGCGCCGTGGCGGTCTGGCGAATGAGGTCCGCCTGCACCAGCAGTTTGAGCTGGGTCTCCAGATCGAGCGCCGGATCAGAAATCGCCTCCAGCACCCGCACCGGGAACGCACGACCGATGACCGCCGCCATCTGCAGCGTTCGCTGGGCTTCCTTGTCCAGTCGATCGAAACGGGCGGTCAGAAGCGACTGCACGTTTCCGGGCAGGCTCATCAACGCTTCGACCTCATCCAGAGAAGCGCCGGGCTGCCAGCGCAAGCGGTCCTCTTCCCAGGCCAGCGCCCCGCTGTCGATCAGGGTGCGCACGACTTCTTCGACGTAGTACGGGTTGCCTTCCGCCTTCTGCTGGACCAGATCAAACAGACCGTCGGGCGCACTCGCATCGGTCAGCAAAGTGGCGATCAGCTCACGGCTGTCCGGAGGAGCGAGCGGCTCCAGAAATATGGCGGAGCAGAAGGTGTTGTACGCTTGCTGGACCTCCATGTAAAACTGCCACGCCGGAACGTTCCAGTCCGGGCGCATGGCGAACAGAAAGAGAATGGGTTGTGATTCCACGAGCGGCAGGAGCTGGCGCATTGCGTCGATGGAGGCAAGGTCGGCCCAGTGGAGGTCGTCGATGACATAGACCACCGGCCCGGAGCTGGCCAGGTGAACCGTCGCCTCTCGCATGATGGTGTGCAGCTCTCGCTGAAACGCCTCTCCGCCAGCCGCACTGCCTCGACCAGACTCGCCCAGGAGCGTCCCGTACGCTTGCATCATTCGCGATTGCAGCGCCTCCGGATAGATGGCGGTCAGCGCATTGAGTCGCTGCTCAACGACATCGGGTGGGTCGGTTTCGCGTATGCCGCTGAACTGTCGCAGTTGGCGTTTCAGCATGTCGTACGGGCGGCTGGCGCCATAGGAGACAGCCAGGAATTCCGTCCATGCCTGCCGGACGGTTGCATCCGGACCTTGCACATGAACAGCGTTCCGCCACAGTTCCCGGGACTCGGCGATGAGACGGCTTTTGCCCAAACCGGCTTCGCCGATCATGAAGGCGATCTGGCTCTGTCCTTCGTGCAAGCCTTGCAGGACGTCCTGAAGCCGGCTCAGCTCGCGGTCACGGCCGATGACCGGGGCAGCAATGCCATCGATGCCCCGCCGCCGCCCGGGCTGCGGTTCTAGCCCCAGGACGCGATACGCCTGCACCGGCTCATCCTTGCCCTTTACGTCGATTGGCCCGATGTCCCAGACATCGAAGAAGGGAGCAACGAGCCGGAAGGTGTCGTCGCTGATCTGAACGGTGCCTGCCGCCGCAGTCTGTTCCATTCGGGCGGCCAGGTTAATCGCGTCCCCCATGGCCGTGTACTCCTGGTTGAGCTGTGACCCAATTTCGCCGACCACGACAGGGCCGGTGTTGATGCCGACCCGTACGTTGAACGCCAGCCCGTACTCCTCGCGAAAGCGACGGGCAAAGCCCTGAATACCGGAAACGATGTTCAGCCCCGCCAGCACGGCTCGCAGCGGATCATCTTCATGGGCCAGCGGTGCGCCGAAGAAGGCCAGCACAGCGTCACCCATCAGGCGCGCCACCATACCTTCATACTCTTCGATAGGCGCGATCAGATATTGGAAGGCTTCGTTCATGACTTCGGCCCACTCTTCGGGGTCGAGTTGGCCTGCCAGATTGGTGGAGCCTACGACGTCACAGAACAAGATCGTGATGACGCGGCGTTCGCCTTCGACCGCACGCGGTCTGGTCACGCCGGAACGCTCACCAAAACGATTCTGCCGGGGTGTCGGGAGAGAAGGGTCCTGGTTCATCGACGGCGAGGCACAATGAAGTCCTCATCTGCATAGCACCACATCCACTCTTCACCGTTTTCCATCGACATGGCGACGGGGTGACCGGTTGTGGCGAAATGCTTCGAGCTGTGCTTGTTCTTGGAGCTGTTGCAGCAGCCCACATAGCCACAGGTCAGGCAGACACGCAGGTGGACCCACTTATCGCCTGTCTTCAGGCAATCTTCGCACCCCTCGGCGCTGGGCTCGACCATCTGCAGCTGGTTGACGTGGATGCAGTTGGTGGGGCGCTTTAACTCGCCTGCCTGCACGCGGGTGACGGTCTCCTGTATCTTGGCAGCATCGTTCATTTGTTGTCTCCTCTTGGCTAACTCTGGTTACGCGACAAGTGGACCGGCGTAAGCAAGTCCGGCACGTGCCGCAGCGGTCGCATCAACCGAAGGCCACGGTCATTTCACTGACGCAAGCATGATGATTGACCTTAATCAAGGCGGTTGAAAGGACCGAGCCAACACACTGTTGCCAATGTGGTCTGGTTTCGATTCTCTCCCCGTGTCGAGCGAGTTGAAATATCGCTCCGGGTGGCCGCCTTGGAACAGTTTACGTCCATCAAATGGACGTGTCAAACAGGAGCCTGGCTCATGGTTCCATACCCATTGTTCGCGACCTGCCGCAAGCGGGCGCCTGTGTCGCAGCGACGCCACTGGCCGCCGTTCCGCCGGCCGGGAAGCCGGTATGGTATACTGTGCCTGTCGACAAGGCAGATAAGGGGCTGTCTGATCTCCCTAATGTCACTGGTAACCTGGCGAACCACTGGCTGCGCGGCGGAAGCCGGCAGCGTGTGGCGGGCGGCCTTCAAACCTGAAGATGTGAAATGAGTCAACCTACGGGCTTCGCCCAGCGCCTCGGAGCAGCGCTAACCCCACTGGTAACGGCCGCTTCCCGACCCGGAGACGACGAAGACGAACAGCTCCGAAAGGCGCTGCTGCTCGGTGGCAGTTTGGCAATCTGCCCGGTGGCCGCCGTATGGGGTGGATTGTACCTCTTCTACGGCGAGACCAGCGCCGCCCTCATCACACTAGGCTATGGCCTGGTCAATCTGGTCGGGCTGCTGCTGCTGATCTACACGGGTCGCCGGCGGCCGTTTGCCGTGCTGCAGCTCCTGTGTACGCTGCTCCTGCCGCTCGCGCTGACGCTCGTGCTGGGCGGGGTGGCCGCTTCCAGCGCCGTCATCATCGGTGCGTTCATGGCCCCCATCGGCGCAATGCTCTACTTTGACCGCCAGTCAGCCTTGTGGTGGTTTGCGGCGTTTGTGGCCGTTCTCACCCTGGCGGCCGTCCTGGGGCCGCTTGTTCCCCAGGGCAACAATCTACCTTCCTGGCTGGTCGCCGCGCTCTTCTTGCTGAACGTTTCGATCGTCGCCTTGCTGGCATTCTTCGAGACCCAGGTGTTCATTCGCCAGCGTGACAGAGCGCTCTACTTGCTCGGCGTGGAGCAGGCCAAGACGGAGCGGCTGCTGACCAACACATTGCCCGCCTCGATTGCCGCCATCCTCAAGGAGGAGGAGACGACGATTGCGGATCGCTACGAGTCGGTCAGCGTTCTGTTCGCTGATCTTGTCGGCTACACCGAGCTGTCCGCCCATCTGCCGCCCGTCGAACTGGTCGAGATGCTCAATGCCATCTATTCGGAGTTCGACATGATTATCGACCGTCATGGGTTGGAGAAAATCCGAACGATGGGGGATGGCTACATGGTTGCGTCCGGCGTGCCGGAGCCGCGCACTGATCATGCCCAGGCGTTGGCCAGCGCGGCCCTGGAGATGATGCGCTACTTCGCTCTCTGGGAGGCAGGCCACGCGAACTCCATGAGTCTGCGGATCGGCATCAACTCCGGACCGGTTGTGGCAGGCGTTATCGGCCGCCGAAAGTTCAGCTATGATGTCTGGGGCGACACAGTGAACGTGGCCAGTCGCATGGAGTCCCAGGGCGCCGCTGACCGGATCCAGATCTCCGAACCAACCCACGCTTTGCTGGTCGATCAGTTTGCCATGTCCTACCGTGGCATCATTGAAGTCAAAGGCAAAGGGTTGATGGAGACATGGTTTCTGGACGGGCCGCTTGCGGAGTTCAGTCGGACTGCCGAGACGACCCGGACCACCTGACCCTGTGCTCCGCGTCCACCAAGGTGAGCGGCTGTTCATGTGGCTTGAAACCAGCTGCCCGCCCGCCTAAACTCTCCAGTAAGGCGTTGCAAACGCGCTACATCCAACCGGGAGTTGCACCATGTTCAAGTCAATTCAGGCCAGAATCTCCTTGCTCCTCATCATGGCAGCTGCGCTGGCTGCTTGCACGACAAGCCCGGCGGCGTCCGTGCCAGAACCGGTCACCACCGCGCTGCCGGCTACGCTGGCGCCGGAAGCGACAACGGCCCTGGACGAGCCAGAGCCGAGCACCGCTGTCGGGGACGAGCCAGCCGCTGCGGGTGCTCTGGCGTTCGACGAACAGGCCGCCTACTACGTCTCCCGCCTGCCGCGACCGGCTGATGTCCCAACTGGCTGGCGGATGGATCGCACACCCCAGTACCAGGAGCGCATGCCTGCCCCCGGCGACACATATCGTTTCGCCTGCGAAGAACTGCCCTCCCGCAGCGTCGGGTTGGCGACCGTGGGGTATCGCAGCCTGGACGCCTTGCCCAGCATGACGGTTGAATATGCGGTCTATCCGACGGCGGACGATGCGGCCAGTGCCCTGGAAGACATGCGTCGGGCAGCTCTGGCGTGCGACGAATTTGCTATTCGCAGCGACGACGATGGACCACCCAATGCGCGCTTGACGCCGCTGGACTTCCCTGACTACGGCAGCAGCAGCTTTGGCGCTGCCCTGGAGACGGACACCTCGGCGACGGGCAGCCTGCTAACCCACGTCATCAAGATTCAGCGGGGCAACGTCGTGGTCGGCATTAACCACGCCAACTGGGGGGACCAGCCGCCGCCAGACGACGCCATTACCGAGCAAATGGCCAGGCTGACCCTGGACTATCTGGCGCGAGAGGATTAGTCGGGCTCGACAAACTCGACCTCAATGGGGGGTGCGCTCGTGTCGATATCTTCCTCGCGCAGCCCGTAGTAGGCGAGCAACGCGACCACGAAGCAGACGCCGCCCAACACAAGCATGGTTCGCGCCAGGGCCACCACGAACGCATACTCGAACGCGGGAACGACCGCTCCCGCCATCGCGGCTTGCTGTTCCGGGAAGACCATGCCCTCCGAGGCACGCACGACCACATCGACGAGCTCAAGCTGCTGATCGATGAACGCCTGGCTGGCCCCCATGTCCGTCAAGGTGTTGCCATAGATGCGCCTCGTGAAGAAGCTGATCAGGCCCAGCGTCAACGAGTAGGCCATGGCGCCGCCAACGGTCGAGGTGGCCACACCAATTGCCTGGACCGATGCATCAAGACGATCAGGAACTGAGTTGGCAAGGAGCAGCAAACGGGGTGAGTTCGCCAGCACGTAGCCAAGGCCAAGCACAAGCAGTGATGGCGCCAGAAACCAGTAAGGTACATCGGGCGCCATGATCGTCAATCCGATGGTGGCGACGCCGATTGTGGCCATGCCTGCTGCGATTGCCGCGTGCTCGCTGCGACTGTCGGTAATGCGGACGGCCAGCGCCCCGAGGACGAACCCTCCTAGCAGAACCGGCAGTAACCTGAGCGTGGCGACCACAATCGAAACATCCTGGATGCCGGTGAAGAAGTAGTACAGATTGGTAGACACGGTTTTGAGGACGAGGACCAGGGTAATGCCCACGATGATGGCAATCGCCAGGGGGCGTTCGCGGTAGATTGCGTAGTGCCAATCCTCAGCAATCGGGTGCTGCTCGAAATACCGAATCAGCAACAGCCCACCAACCCCCAGCGCCAGAAACAGGTAGGGCAGAACAGCATTGAAGCCGAGGCTCAGGAGCAGAAGGCCACCATAGGCCAATGAGCATACCGCGGCAGCCCAGAAAGCCACCGCAATGACACTGGCCGGTCTGGGACGCACCTGCTGGTTCTTCTCTCCGGGGAGATACCGGTGGAGCAGATAGGCGCTGACCAGACTGGCTGCGATTGGGGGCAGGACGAGCGCCAGGGTCACGCCATTGGCAATGAACCAGCGGTCGGCCCAGGGAACAGCCAGGTAGACGACCGCACTCAACGTTGAGTAGATGACCAGGGCCTGCAGCCGCGCTTTGCCCGAATAGTGTTGAATGAGAATAGCCAGAACCAACGGCGCGATCATGGCCTTGACGACGGCGACAAGCCGCAACGACCAGAGGAACAGCTCCGTCCCGCTCAGGAACGGCGCCATGACCAGCAAGACGATGTGGAGCAAGATCAATCCCATCAGGACGCGCCGGCGGCCGTACAGGTCACCGATGACGCCCGAGGCAAGGATCATGAGCACCAGACCAAATCCGGCCAGCGCTGTCAGAACCGACTCCTGTCGCTCGCTCAGCGTAGTCTCCAGCCAGTACTCCAGACCCAGCACTCGAATGAGCGGCGGCGACAGCGCGGTCGAGACGATGATCAACACGCAAATGGCCAGCACGCGCCAGCGTTGCACGGCTGATGCTTCGGGGGTGGTGGCTGTCGATGCTGTCACGATGTGTCGTATCCGAAAGATTGCGGCTGCCTCTGGTCGAGCGAAATGTAGGTCCGGGTCATCAGCTCGGCGGCTGACTGGTTGACAACAACGTCCGCCGACGATCCGTGAGGCGTAGCATCATTATCGTGTGCTGAACCGCTAACGGCAAATGGTTCAGCTTGGAAGCCTCACCGGTCTGGTTATAATCGCTGGTAATCGAACCACGTAACATCGCACACAAGGACATTCCGTATGGTTGAGAAGCTCAAAACACTCCTGTCGCTCATTTCCGATAACCCGGTTCCATCGCTGATCGTCGTCATCGCCTCCGGGGGTGTGCTGACGATCTCCGTTGCCATCTTTGGGTTCAATCCTGTTCAGTTTGTGGAGCGGCTGTTTTGGCCGGCGCTCTTTGTCGAGAGCAGCGTGGGGAGCGGCGGAGCGTGGCACAAGACCCATTTTATCGATCCGCCCCAGACTTACGATCCCAACAATTTTCGCGGCGAAGTACCTGATGATCTGCTCTTTTATATCGGCGCGGCCCAGGACTCCATTGACATCGCCGCTTTTGATTTTGACGTGACGCCGATCGCCGAGGCGCTCATTGCGGCGCATGATCGTGGCGTCCAGGTGCGCTGGTTCACCGACGACGAGAACGGGCTGGGCGACGATGGCGACCCCGACGGCGGCCAATTTAGAATGCTTCGGGAGGCAGGCATTCCCGTGCGGGATGACGACCGCGAACCGCTCATGCACAACAAATTCATCATCTTTGATGAAGCGGTCGTCTGGACCGGCTCGACCAATCTCACGCAGAATGGACTGTTCCGCAACAACAACAACGTGATTATCTTTGACTCGCCAGATATTGCGGACTTCTTCAGCCGCGAGTTCAACGAGTTGTGGCGCGGCAACTCAGGGGGCGAGTCACGATCCACGATCCGGTTCCAGACGGCCATCCTTGAAGGGACGCCGGTGCTGGTGATCTTTGGTCCTGAGGATGATGGCATTGAGCACCTCGTAGACATGGTCCGGCAAGCTGAAGACAGCATCCATTTCATGGCATTTTCGTTCACCCATGACGACCTGGGCGAAGCGCTGGTGCAGCAGAGCCGGCGCGGTGTGGACGTGCGCGGCGTGTTTGAGGAGCGCAACATCAACTCCGAGTTTAGCGAGACTCACCGCCTGGCATGCAGCGGGATCGACGTCCGGAAAGACGGCAACTCAGGCTCCATGCACCACAAAGTGTTTATCATCGACGGCACCATCGTCGTCACGGGTTCATTCAACTTCTCCAACAATGCCGACCGGTCGAATGACGAAAACATGGTCTTCCTGAATCACACCGGGATTGGGGCGGATTATGAGCAAGAGTTCCAGCGCGTGTGGAGCGAGAGTCGACTGTTGGAGCCGGACGATATCGATTGCCCCTAGCGCCCAGGCTTAAGCCACCAACGACTGCCGAAGCCAAAACGAAGAAGGGCCGGTCGACGTATCTCGACCGGCCCGGTTTCCAAACAACCACGCTTCTAGCGTCTGGCGGTGGTGCGTTTCGGACTCTGGCGCGCTTCGCGGCGAGCGTCGCGTTCCTTGTCCTTCTGCACTTCTCTGCTGACCACACTGATGTAGTAGACGAGTTGAAGCACGGAGGTGACGAACGCTGCCACGTAGGTCAGGGCGGCTGCTCGCAGTACCTTCGCTGCGCCCGCTTCTTCTTCCTCTGACCCAAACAGGTCTGCCTCACGCAGTAGATTCATGCCGCGTTTGCTGGCGTCGAATTCGACGGGCAGGGTCAGGAGCGAAAAGAAGACGGTCAGGCCAAAGAAGAAGATGGCCACATAGAGCAGGTTGGTCATGTTGAACAGCAGGCCCATCATGGCGCTGAAGTACATGACGGTCGGGCTGAGCTGCACCGCTGGAATCAGGAAGCTCCGCGCCTTGATGAGGCCGGACCCTTCCTGGTACTGCTGGACATGTCCCAGCTCATGAGCAGTCACGGCCATCGCCGCTACCGTGTCGGCATCGCCAACCGGCGGCGAGAGCCGAACCACATTTTTCTTGGGATCGTAATGATCACCCAGAGGCTGCTTTGTGCGTTCAATGGGCACGGGGTCAAGGGACGTTTCGTCAAACAACTCCTCAGCCACTTCCCGACCCGTTTCGTTGGCCATGTTCTCGACCTGGCTCCAGGTCTTGAACGTCCGCTTCAGATGGATCTGGACGAAGAGAGAGATGGCTATCGTGGGAACAAGCACCCACCAGAAATAGGTTGTGTCAAAAAAGAACATAGAATGCCTCGCTTGGCGCCGGATTGTCCGGCCTTGTGGTGCGGCGGGTCGCTACTGCGGCAAGCCCCACCCATACTCATACTCTTCCGGGTCAAAGCGGTACACTTTATTGGTTCGGACCTGGTAGACGATCCCCACTGCGGCAAGCGCGATCCAGATCAGCAGCCACAGCCAGCTATCTTGGAGGACGGGCTGGACGGTGTTGCCGATGATCGAAGCTTCCTCTGGGCTGACGCGGCCGAACAGCAACAGGGGCGCCAATACCAGCGCATTTGCCCCCGCCAGCGCGGTGAGCCCGATGATGACATACTTCTGCAGGTTATGGCGCACCGCCAGGACCATGACGACGATGCCCACCAGAATACCGACGACGATCGCCAGCCAGTTGATGTCGAACCCGATGGCGCTCATCAACCCATAGCCGAGGATGTAGCCGATAATGGCGGCGACGACTGCCACGCCAAAGAAGTAGAACAGGTAGGACAATAGGGCAAAGACGATACCCGTGACCAGTCCGACGACCAGCCCCGTTGCGGTAGCGAAAAACCCACCGCCGAATATGAGCTCCACGATGTAAGCTCCCAGCCAAAGGCCGGCAAAGAATCCAAATATTGGCAGCATGGCCAGAAAGGCGCGATACCCCCAGAGGAGCAGCACGATTCCGATGCCAAATGCAAACAACGAAAGGACGACGATTTGCAGCATTGAAACCTCCTTGAGTCTAAAATCGAAAAGTCAATCTCTATGTCAGACCTGACCCTTCGAGATGGTTGTCCCGGTTGGCGAGCCAAGCCACCTTACCAAATTATAGGAAGCGACGCGCCAGATGTGCAAGCAGCAAGCTAATCATGCAGTTTCGGTGACATCGTCCAGCAGCGCCACGAACTGGTCGTACCGTTGGCGGGCGTCTTCGGGCGAGTCGCCTATCACGGTTGCTCCAAGCCGGCCTGTGCCTGCGATGCGGCTGAACATGTGCATGACTACGCCTGTCTGACACGTGTGGTCAAACTGCAAGCGGTGGGTGCTTAATGCATCGAACAAGTCGTCCTGCGTTAACATCCGGTAGCTGGGCGATTCAATGTGGTCGCTGGCAATGTAATATTTGGGCTTGCCCTGCTCTGTGGTGAAGATGCCCGTCTCGGTGTCGTATTGGCCGTCGGTCAGGTACTGCAGGGTCAGGAACGGGTGCGTCGTACCACCCTTGCGCAGGTTGATTTCGATGGCGTAGGAGTCCCATGAACCATCGGGGCGTTCAACCACGAGAAAGTCGACGGCAAAGCGGCCGACAATACCCTCGCCTGCCAGACGGCGGCCGATCTGGAGCGCGTCAACAGAAATGAGGCGGCTGTATGCCGGGTCTGCGGGGAAGATTGCCCCCAGGTAGGATTGGCCGCTCGGCCCACCCAACATCTGGTCGTGGGTCGACAGCAGTTCAACATGACCCAGCGGCGAGATTCGCATCTGGACACTGGGACTGAGTTTGTGCTCGCCCTCAATCATTTCCTCGACAACCGCCCCATCATTCTGCACTGCGGCCAGATAGGCAGGATAGTCGAACATGTCGACTTCGAAGGCCATCGCCCGGAGGCGCTCACTGATGAACGCACGCTCAGACGGGTCGCCAGGCAGCGGGCCACCGGTCAGCGTCACCACCGTGTTGCCGATCCCGGATACGCCCTCATTCAACTTCACGATGAGCCGCCTGATCTCTGGCTTCGTTTGGCGCAGCGAGGCAATGGCGTCGATAAGTTCGTCTTCGCTGTACAGGTCTTCGACTCCGATTGCGTGGGCGACCCCCTCTTCTGCAAACAGGTGCCGCGCACCGCTCTTGGAGCCAAACGCAAAGTATCGCGGATCGGCTGCATACATGGGAATGTCCAGCCGCATCGCCAACTCGCGTTCCAGATTCGTTGTCAGAAACGGAACCAGGTGCGCTCGATCAAGGTCGGGGATCATCGCTTTGATGCGGGCCAGCAAGGCGGGTCGTTCCAGCATTTTGATCACTAGCGAGCGGGGGCTGTCGTCCTCGGGCGATACCATGTGGAGCCGCTTGCGTGCGTGGCTGATGGTTACATCGGGCAGCAAGTGGAGGTAGTAGTCGATGGTTGCCTGGTCCACCGGCTGGCCCGTAAGCATAATGAGGTGCAGGTTGGGCTGGCGCAGCAGCAGGATCAGGAAGAGGAACCGTTCTTCGTAAACCTGATGGAATGAGCTGGGCAGTTCAATGTCGGCCGTCAGCGAAGGCAGGACGACCAGCCAGTTCGGTTCCTGGACCGCGCCGCCGGGATTGGATCGGCCGATGCTTTGCCACAGCGTTTCGAGCTTGCGCTGGAGCGCTTCGAAACGGGCTGCGTCGACATCCGACAGGGGGGCTGTGGGAAGGATCTGAAAGCTTTCCATATCGTGTCTGTCTCCTTCGCCCGGCGGGCCACATCGCGCCGGCTGAGTGAATGCAACAGGTTTGTGGGTCGCGAAAAAGAATAGCGCAATCAGCTCAGACTGACCACAGACAGATCAGGGTTTTTCACTGTTCGAGTGGCCGTAGTGACCGGATTCCTTTCCGGTCTTCCGGGGTCGGCAGAGGACGCGACAAGGGATGTCGCGGCTACGTCTGACAATCCGACGACTGAATAACCGTTACGGTCAGAGCAGCGGACGCTCGATGGTATGGGCAAGAACATCGTGCACACTATGTCGCTCCTTTCCCCCAAACGGTTTCAGCTCCCTATAATGGGAACCAGACACACAGTTTAGCAGTGCGCCACAGAGCAGCGCGACGGAGGACAGTATGACTACGCTTTCGACTTACAATCAGTTTAGCGGCCGCCATTGGGAAACCGGAACAGTCGCCAACCATCTTGCCTACCGCCAGATTAAAGCCCCGCACACAGGCGGACCTTATACGGAGGCGTTCTTCCTGGGCGCGAGCGGCGGGGTGGTGATGGGCTACTTTTCCTTTGCCTACGAAGGGTACGACCCGATGGCCCGCATTCTGACCCGTAACACCTTTGATCCCTGGACGACCATGCTCAGCCGCACTGGCGTGGCGCAAGAGATTCATCATACGGCCAAGCCCGACAGGGCGGTGGCGAATCTGGTCGATGCTCTGGAAGATGGCCTGCCGCCCATCGTGTGGGCCGACATGTTCACGCTGCCCTACAATGCGCTGGATGATGATCCGGGCATGTGGGGGATGTATCCGATTGTGGTCTATGGGTATGACGCGGTAAGCGATCAGGTGCTTATTGCTGATCGCGCACGGCTGGGGCTGAGCTGCACGACGGCCGAATTGGCCGCCACCCGCGGGCGGGTGAAGAAGGACAAGCATCGTCTCATGACGTTGGAAGCGCCGGACGAGAGCAAGCTGGCGGCCGCCATGACCGCCGGCATCTGGGACTGCATCAACCTCTATACCGAAGCGCCGCCGAAGGGCACGAAGAAGAACTTCGGGCTGGCTGCCTTCCGCAACTGGGCTGACCTGTTGACCAACCCGAAGGCTCGGCTGAGCTGGGCGAAGGTGTTTCCACCGGGTCGCGAGATGGTCGCTGGTCTATTGAGTGCCTACAGTGACATTCGGCTGTTCGGCAAAGATGGCTGGGCCGACCGGGACACGTACGCCGATTTTCTGGATGAGGCGGCCGTCTTGCTGGATAAGCCGGCGGTGGGAGTCGCCGCCACTGCCTTTCGGCAGACAGTGCCTGCGTGGCAGGAGGTCACAGATTTGCTGCTGCCGGACGACGTCGCCGGCTTGGGCGAGCTTCGTGCGCTGCTGACGCAGGACCACGATCTGTTCCTGAATGAGGGTAACGCCGCGCTGCCCATGCGCCGCGCAGGCAAGGCCCGCCTCGAAGCGCTGACCGACCAGTTGGCCGCTGACTTCCCGTTGGACGATGCCCAGGTCATCGCGTTTCGCCAACGGCTGGCCGACGCCATCCTGACCTTGCACGATCGCGAAGAAGCGGCCGTCAGTGCGCTGCGCGAAGCAGTCAGTTAGCCGTCCCGGCCAACTGGTCCGCCGGCGTGACGACCCAGGGTTTTTCAGTTGTCTGGTTTGGCTGGACACAGGCCGTTGAAACGGCCTGCTACCAGAGGAAACCCACTGAAGGTGGGTTGCGGAAGGGGTAGTCGGCGCGCTTTCCTTTCCGGTTTAAGTGGGTTCTGACCCACTTGCCCGGCAGCTGCCGGGCTTCAACCCGCAGCGACTTGACAACTGAAAAGCCCTGGCGTGACGACCGATGCTATCGTTTTTGCCATCGATGGGCGTATAATCTGATTCGGCCGAGCCGCCAGAAGATCCTGACGGCGGTTTGTTGAGTCTGACTATGGAAGCATCCCGCACCCTCGAAGGGCTAAAGCTCCGTTTTGCGCCTGCATTAAGCACGGTTACACCGTGGCTGAGCGGCACACCGCCCGTGATGGGTTTCAGCCATCTGGTGCTGGAGCTGGTCCTCAACTTCCTGCCGGTCACCTACGTCCTTCTGCTGCCCAAGCTGGGTCTGAGTTACAGTCAGATGGGCGGCGTGGCTCTGGCCATGAGCATCTCCGGAACGCTGGGCCAGCCGCTGTTTGGCGTGTTAGCCGATCGTCGTGATGCCCGCTGGATTGTTGTCGGCAGTATTGCCTGGGCAGGTTTGCTGATGGGGTTGGCCGGATTTGTGCCCAGCTACACCTGGCTGCTGGCGATCGTCCTGCTTGCTGCGATAGGATCGGCCGCCTTCCATCCCTCCGGCGCGTCGCTGACGACGTCGGCCGTCGACCAGAACCGCGGTCGCTCAATGTCGATCTTCTCTGTGGGCGGCAATCTCGGCTCGGCCCTCAGTCCGGTGCTGGTCGGTGTGGCCCTCGCGCTGTTTGGGCTGCCGGGAACGGCCATCGTCATGCCCATCGCGCTGCTCACCAGCGCGGGGCTGCTGCTCTACTTTCGCCGCCACCCTTCGACGAGCCGTTCCGCCACCGGGCGGGTCGATAATCCGGCGCTCGCTGCCCGGCGTGGCTCCGTTGCCGCGCTTGCGGCCGTCATCGTGGTCGTCGCTGCCCGAAGCTGGTTCCAGATGTCGCTCATGACCTACCTGCCTCAGTGGCTGCAATCGAACGGTCAGCCGATTGCTGTGGCTGGCGCGGCGCTGTCCATTCTGCTGATTGCCGTGAGCACGGGCAGTCTGCTGGGTGGCTCGATCAGCGATCGCTTTGGCCGCGTCCCGGTCATTGCGGTCAGCCTCATCATGCTGGTGATTGGCCAGCTCTTGCTACTGAATCTGACGGGACCGAGTCAACTGGCTGCCATTGTCCTCATCGGTCTGATGATCGGCGCATCATTTCCCGTGTCGATCGTTCTGGCGCAGGAAGCGTGGCCGAATCATGTTGGCCTGGCGTCGGCGCTGGTGATGGGTCTGGGCTGGCTGCCGGCGGGCATCGGCGCGTTCGTCGTCGGGCGAATTGCGGACCAGACAACGCTCACCGTCGGGCTGCAAAGTCTGGTATTCGTTCCGTTGGTCGGATTTGCGGCGATTGGGGCGTATGCGCTGCTGGAGTGGTGGTCGGCCCGCGACGTGCAGGCAGCCGCTTGAGCGCGAAGCCCGCTCTCGCTCGCGCCCGGCGCTACGATTCGTCAGCGAGTCTCAGCAGAAGTTGGGCAGCGGCCGTCGGCGGCATCGTCCCCGCCATGACGGCCTGTTCAATATCTGGCAGCGTTTCCTGCACGCCATCGCGTCGGTAGAACGCGGCTTCCAGCTGCTCGCGGACCAGCGTATGCAGCCAGTCGCGGGCTTGCGACCGGCGGCGCGCCTCCCACGACCCTGATGCCAGCCCCGCCTGGCGAAAGGCTTGAACCTGCGACCACAACTGCTCCACTCCTTCACCGCTCAGGGCAGAGACAGCATACGCTCTCGTTTCCCAGCCCGGAGTGGCCGGGACCAGATAGTGCAGCGCCCGGTTGTATTCGGCGCGAGCAGCGTTGGCCCGGACGCGGTTGTCGCCATCGGCCTTGTTGATCAGCACGATATCGGCCAGCTCGACAACGCCTTTTTTGATGCCTTGCAGCTCATCACCCGCACCGGGCACGAGCATCAGCATGAAGAAGTCGACCATTGATCGAACGGTGATTTCGCTTTGCCCGGTGCCGACCGTTTCTACGAGGACGACATCAAAACCGGCTGCCTCGCACACCAGAATGGACTCGCGGGTCTTGCGGGCCACGCCGCCCAGCATGCCGGCGTTGGGCGACGGCCGAATGAAAGCTGCCGGTTCGCGGCTCAGATAGTCCATGCGCGTCTTGTCACCCAGAATGCTGCCGCCGCTGACGCTGCTCGTGGGGTCGATGGCCAGCACGGCCACGCGATGGCCCTGGGCAATCAGATCGCCGCCAAGGCTCTCAATCAGGGTGCTCTTGCCCGCGCCCGGCACACCGGTAATGCCGATACGGACAGCCCGGCCTGTGTGGGGGAGCAATGCGCCCAGGACGGCCTGCGCCTGCTCGATGTGGGCGGGGGCGTTGCTCTCGACCAACGTCAACGTGCGGGCCAGGACGGCCCGATCGCCAGCCAAGACGCCCGCCACATACTCATCTGTAGAGAGCGGGCGCCGCATGGGTGGATCGACGGCTGCCGGGTGCGGGCTGCCGGACTCCGCCCCGGAGACGATGCGCGTAGCAAAGCCCGCCGTGTCTTCCTCAGGCGCCCAATCTGGCTTGTGTGAGCTGGCAGATGGTTCGTCGGACATCGGTGTTCTTATGCGAGGCGGGACATGGCGGCCTACAGCCCCAATCCCCAGGTGTATTCCAGGTTGCCAAACCCCTGGCCCATCGTCGCCTGGTTGATGGCCTGGCCGTTGATGCGGCCGTCCAGGTTGGCCATTCGGAACATGTACTCGTTGTAATCCCAATGTGACTGAAAGCGGCCGCCGAGGATAGGCCGGTCAATGGTGTAGCGCGAGTGGCCGTAGGAGTCGGCTGTGAAGGACAGTTCGTCACCCTGGACGTTGTGGGCTGCAACCGTAAACGCAGGCGGCAAGCCGGGACGTAGGACAGGTCGCACATCGACCCGGTTGAAGGTCACGGGCGGCGCCGCGCCGGGTCCAATCCACGTGGCTGACTGGGAAATTGTGAGAGCCGTCTGCTCTTGCTGCGTCGTCTCGAAGAATTCGTACCGCTTGCGGCGAAGATTGCGGCCAATGTAAGGCACATAGGCTGAGAACATGGACTCATCCGGCATGATGGCCCAGATCCATTTCCAGGGAAAGACAGGGACGTTCAGGCTGACGCGCTGGAAGAAGCCGATGCCCTCCAACTGCTCCGGTCCGTCCGGCAGCTGGAACAGCCCGTCAAAGCGCATGCGCCGCCAGCCGATGTAATGGGTGCCGCCAAACGGCGTGTCGATGTTCATTGAGTTGTCAGGCGAAGTCGCATGGCAGTCGAGGTCGCCCCATGCTTCGAAGCGGGTCTGGCCGAGATCGTTCTGGATGATCGCCTCCATGCCCAGCGTGCGCTCCGACGACTTGCGGAAGAGCATTCCCCGGGCCGGGCCAAGATCGTCAATCTCGCCGGTCTGGATGACGCCGTCTCGAAAGGACATGGTTGTTGGGGCGGCTATGTCGGGGTAATCATGGTGGACCGTCTCCCCGTCACAGTACCAGCCCAGCGCAGCCGCGTCGAATGCATCTTCTCCGTCGACAACCTGGCGATTAAGGTCGATGCCCTGCATGTCAAGGTCGTTGATGCGAATCCGGTCGCCGGCGCGGGCGGCAATCGTAAACACCAACTGTCGTGGGCCGTACCCCTGCTCCCCCTTCGGGAATAGGAGAAAGAACCACCAGGCCGATGAGGCCCGATTCTGCAGCTCGGGCATTTGGGACCAGATGAGGTCGAAGACTTGCTGTTGTTCCAGGGTGGGGGGTGCTTGTTCTATCACGCGACAGATTGTACCACAGCGCTGCGTGGAACCTGACTCGGGACTGAATGGTAGCGTCGGGGCATTTTACGGTTCGAGCGTCCGTAGTGACCGGACTCCTTTCCGGTCCGCTGGGGTCGGCAGAGAACGCGACAATGATGTCGCGGCTGAGTCTGACACCCCAATCACTGAAAAACCCTGATGTTAATGTTAAACCAGTAGCCCAAATTGACATGGACTGCTACTATCTTCCGCCAGAACACGAATCGTCTGGCATTAGCGAGATCGAGGCTAATGCCGGTGCATTGCAGCATCGTACACAGCAGGGGGGAGAGTCACTATGGCATCGATTCCATGGGAACGGAAACACAAGTCATCTGGAGAGTATGCGGTCATTGGACTGGGTCGCTTTGGCAGCTCGCTGGCCCGTAAGCTGGTTCTACTTGGCAATACGGTGCTTGGAGTCGACACCGACCCCGGGATGGTCCAGGATATTGCGGACGAGATTCAGGAAGCATTGATCATGGACGCCACGAACGAGGAGGCGTTGAAAGAGATCGATATCTCTTCCTACGACACAGTCATCGTCACAATGGTGGATGACTTTGAAGCTTCCACCCTGGTTATCATTTCGCTCAAGCGGCTTGGCGTGCGTCATGTTATCGGCGTGGCCCATTCCGACAGGCACCGCGACATTCTGCTTAAGGTAGGCGCTGATCGGGTCGTGCAGCCGGTTCAGGAGAGCGGCGATCGCCTGGCCGACGACCTGGCCGCGACCGGTATTGTGCAGAGCATGATGCTGACTCCGGATCGTGAGATTGCCGAGCTGGTCGTGCCGAAGACATTGGTCGGCAAGCCCGTCTCAGCTTGTCAAAACCGCCAACTCATGGTGTTGGCCGTCATTCGTGGCGACACCGTCACCCCCAGCCCTTCGCCGGATTTCTTCCTCATGCAGGGCGACTTGCTTGTTCTCCTGGGTGAAGCCGACCGGGTCAACAAGTTCGGACTCGAAGCGTAGTGCCCTAATCGTGACGACGTTCGAGAGAATCATAAAGAAGTTTACGAGCGATCGCTCGTTTCGGCCGCCGGCAGCGATGCGGCTGGTCTTCGGCCTGGCCGCTATGGTCGCCGTGGGAACAGTTCTTCTGCTGCTGCCCGGCATGACGACGCGTCCCATAACCTTTATGGACGCCATCTTCACCGCAACGTCGGCCGTTACCGTCACCGGGCTGACCGTTGTGGGCACCAGCACCGACTTTACTTTCCTTGGTCAGATTACGCTGCTGGCTTTGATTCAGGTTGGCGGTTTGGGATTCATCGTGCTCTTCGCCCTGACGCTGCGACTGTTGGGCAGAAACATCTCGCTCCTCGATCGCCTGGCCCTGTCGACCGAATTGGGCGTGGACAAGTCTGGCTCGGTCTGGGTGCTGCTGCGCCGCACCATCGTCATCATGCTGGTCATTGAGACGCTTGGCGCCTTCTTGCTCTACATACATTGGGAAGTGAACGGGATTGTGCCCGCCGACCAGGCATTGTTCTATGCAATCTTCCACTCAATTACCGCTTTCTGTAACGCAGGCTTTGATCTCTTTGCCGGGCATCCGCTCTTCCCCGCAGGCCTTCCAGACGATCCGATCTCGTTGATCATTCTCGGCACACTCGTGATCGCAGGTGGCCTGGGTATTCCGGTCTACCTGGACCTGCTCTTTCGACCGGGTGTGCGCCTGACACTCCACACGCGTGTTACGTTGTTTACGTCTCTCTTTCTGGTGCTTCTGGGTATGGTCGGGCTGATTTTTGGCGAGTTCTATTCGGGCGAACTGCTGCGCACAGAGACGCCGCTGGAGCGCATTGTGACGGCCTGGTTCCAATCGGTGTCGGCGCGCACGGCGGGCTTCCCCGGTCTGGAGAGTTTCGAGCAGCTTCACCAATCCAGCCGGCTGCTGCTCATCGGCCTGATGTTTGTCGGCAGCGGTCCGGCATCGATGGGTGGCGGCATCACGACCGGCACCTTTGCCGTCCTGGGTCTTAGCGTGGCCAGTTACATACGTGGCCACCGGCGCACGCGGCTCGTCAAGCGGACCATTTCCGACGACACAGTGCGCCGCGCCGTGGCTGTCCTGGTCATTACCGTTGCCTTCGTGGGGGTGGCGACCTGGCTGCTCTTGCTGTCCCATCCCTTCACACTGGATACTGCGCTGTTCGAGATTGTGTCGGCGATTTCGACCTGCGGGTTGACCTTGGGAGTCACCGACGACCTCACCACCTTCGGCCGCATCATCGTTATGGCGACGATGTTCTGGGGGCGGCTGGGCGCCATGACCATCATGATTGCCCTCTTGCAGCGCCGATCATCCTCCCGTCTCATCTCCTATCCTGAAGCCACCCTGCTGGTCGGCTGAGCCAGTCGCCATGTGGCCCTGTCTCTGGCGTAGTTCTGGCCCACTCATCTTCCACTTCAACCATCTTCTCCCGGTTTGTCGTACAATAGAGGGATAGTATGAGAGAGAAAGTATGAGCGTGCCTGAGAGCAATCCAGCAAAAATCGAGCCATCAGATTCTGAACCGATAGGACCCGGCAGGGTCTTGTTCCGATTCGGCCGTCCCCACACCATCATTGCCACGGCAGCCCAGGCAGCGGGTATCTTCATCCTGGCCATTGCCGGGACCCCGCTCACCACGGAGGCGCTGTGGCTCTTTGTCGTGGCCTGGATCGGCAGTTTGTTGACCAATCTGTATGTCGTGGGTCTCAACCAGTTGACCGATGTTGACATCGACAAGCTAAACAAGCCGACTCTGCCGCTGGCCAGCGGAGACCTCTCGACCCGAAACGGGCGGTGGATTGTGGCCATCGCCGGTGTCTCGGCCCTCATCGTTGGGGCGACGCAGTCGCTGGCGCTGTTCGTGACGTTCGCCGTGATCATGACGATCGGCACGCTCTACTCGCTGCGGCCGACGCGCTTCAAGGAACGGCCGCTCCTGGCCGCGCTCAGCATCGCCTTTGCCCGTGGCTTCATGGCCAATGCTGGTCTATACCTCAACTACACCGGCCAGCTCGACATCCCGGTCAATACCGCGACGATGGCGTGGGTGCTGCTCTTTTTCTTTGGCTTCGGTCTGGTGATCGCGCTTTACAAGGATATTCCCGATACAGACGGGGACGAGACGTACGACGTTCGTACCTACTCGGTGCGCCTGGGTCAGAAGCGCGTGTTTGCGGTTGGTCGCTGGATTCTGACCGCGATCTTCTTTATTCCGATCGTAGCGGGCATTACCCGGCTGCCGGGCCTGGACGGCGTCATTCTGGTCGTCGCCCATCTGGGGCTGCTGGCGCTATTCTGGTATCTGAGCTTGCGGACCGACCCGGACGACCCGGCCTCGATCATGCGCCTGTATCTGGCGCTGTGGGCGGTGTTCTACAGCGAATACCTGGTGCTTTCGCTGGCGGCCGTCGCCGGAAGTGGCCTCTAGCCTGCGAAAAGCGCCAGCCAGAGAAAGGCTGCCGTCTCCGCCAGGGCCGAGGCCATCAGCAGACCGATGCTCCAGAAGGCGAGACTGTTCCACGCTGACTCGTCGGCCCACTGTCCTCGGGCCATTCTTATCCACTGCCAGATGGCGATGGGCGACACGGCCAGCAAGGCCACAGCCGCCGTTGTGGGCAGGCCCGCCAATACCAGCAAGGGCAGGACCCCGTACGCCAGCGGCAGCAGCGACAGGTAGAGCCGCACCGCCCGCGCATCTCCCAGACGAATGACAAGTGTTCGCTTGCCAACGACGGCATCTCCGGCGGCGTCGTGCATGTTGATGACCAGGATCATCGCTCCCTGGAAGCAGGCCAGAGGAATGGTCGCCAGCAGAGGCAGCCACTCCGGGCTGCCGGCTTGCAGTGTGTAACCGACGAGGGGGGTCAGCACGGGCACAGTTAGGGCGACGGTCAGCTCTCCCCAGCCACGCGAGTGCAAGCGCAGCGGCGGCGCACTGTACTCCCACGCAAGGAACATGGCCAGCAGCAGCAAGCCGACGGCCCAGCCGCTAATCCCCAGCCAGACAACCATAATGATGATGGACAGAACGGCCGTGGCGGCGAAGAAGAGCGCCGCGCGCAGCCCGACCGCAGGCGGCAGGTGGCCGTCCGCCAGCATCCGACTGCCTCCCGACCAGGTGGTCGGTGTGGTGTTGGCCTGGTCGGCCGCCAGGTCGAAGTAGTCGTTGCTGAAGTTGGTCATCAGATGGATCGAGGTGATGGCAATCTGCCCCCAGATGACGAGCCACCAGTTCAGCTCAATGCCGCTGTACAGGGCAATGGAGAGGCCGAGGGCATGGAAGACGAAGCCGCCCGCGAGGAAAAGCGGCCGTGCGAGGCGGAACATGGACCATGCCTGTTGGGTGAGCGACATGGCTGGATTGTATCGCAATGTCGTCGTTGGACGATCACACGGCGTGCGCTTGCCCGCCGCGGCGCATCTACATGATTGGAAGCGGGCGGCTAACTCGTATGCCCCAACCGCCGTTTCAACTCCACCAGAATCTTCTGCGCCGCGACCGGGATGACCGTGCCCGGCCCGAAGATGGCCGCTGCACCCCGTTCGACCAGGTAGTCGTAATCCTGCGCCGGGATGACGCCGCCGATGACGACCATGATGTCGTCGCGGCCCAGCTTGGTCAGTTCGTCGACCAGCTGGGGTAGGAGCGTCTTGTGCCCCGCCGCCAGCGAGCTGACGCCAACGACGTGGACGTCGTTCTCCATCGCCTGCCGGGCTACTTCGTCCGGTGTCTGGAAAAGCGGGCCGATGTCGACGTCGAAGCCGAGGTCGGCGAAGGCGGTGGCGATCACTTTCGCGCCCCGGTCGTGGCCGTCCTGGCCCATCTTGGCTACAAGGATGCGGGGCCGCCGCCCTTCGACCTTCTCAAAGTCGGCTGCCATTTGGTGCACTGTGTCGATCTCGTCTTTCTCCCCGTACTCCGTCTGATAGACGCCCGATATACTGCGGATCACCGCTTTGTGGCGGCCCCAAACGGTCTCCAGCGCAGCAGAGATTTCACCCAGTGTTGCTCGTACCCGGGCCGCCGCCACCGATAGCTCCAGCAGATTGCCCTGGCCTGTGCTTGCCGCGCCGGTGAGGGCTGATAGCGCTTCGGCCACCGCCCCTTCGTCACGCGCCGCGCGTAACGCCCGGAGCCGGGCCACCTGGGATTCACGGACGGCCGTGTTGTCGACTTCGAGGATGTCAATGGGCGCCTCCTGTTCTAACCGGTACGTGTTGACCCCGACGATCGTTTCTTGCTGTGAGTCGATGAGCGCCTGTCGCCGGGCGGCCGCTTCTTCAATACGCATCTTGGGCAGCCCGGTCTCCAGCGCCTTCGCCATCCCGCCCAGTTCGTCGACTTCCTGAATATGGGCCCATGCCCGGCGGGCCAACTGGTCGGTCAACGTTTCGACCAGATAGGAGCCGCCCCACGGGTCTACCATGTTAGTGATGCCCGTCTCATGCTGCAAGTATAGCTGCGTGTTGCGGGCAATGCGGGCGGAGAAGTCGGTTGGCAGGGCAATCGCTTCGTCGAGCGCATTGGTGTGGAGCGACTGCGTGCCGCCCAGGACGGCCGCCATCGCTTCGATGCAGGTGCGGGCCACGTTGTTGAACGGATCCTGCTCCGTCAGGCTCCAGCCGCTGGTCTGGCAGTGGGTGCGCAGCGCCATCGACTTCGGGTTTTGCGGTTCGAACTGCTGGATGAGCTTCGCCCACAACAGCCGCCCGGCCCGCATCTTGGCGATCTCCATGAAGTAGTTCATGCCGATAGCCCAGAAGAAGGAGATGCGCGGCGCAAACTCGTCGATGGCCAGACCGGCGCGCAGACCGGTACGGACGTACTCCAGCCCGTCGGCCAGCGTGTAGCCCAGCTCAATGTCGGCCGTCGCCCCCGCCTCTTGCATATGGTAGCCGGAAACGCTGATGCTGTTGAAGCGGGGCATCTCCTGCGCCGTGTAGCTGAAGATGTCGCCCACGATGCGCATCGACGGTTCGGGCGGGTAGATGTAGGTGTTGCGCACCATGTACTCTTTGAGAATGTCGTTCTGAATCGTGCCGGTTAACTGGCCATGGCTGACGCCCTTTTCTTCTGCAGCCACGATGTAGAACGCCAGCACCGGCAGCACCGCCCCGTTCATCGTCATGGAGACTGACATCTTCTCCAGCGGGATGCCGTCGAACAGGATCTTCATATCCTCGACAGAGCTGATGGCCACGCCCGCCTTGCCCACATCGCCGACGACGCGGGGGTGGTCGGAGTCGTAGCCGCGATGGGTGGCCAGGTCGAAGGCCACGGAGAGGCCGCGCTGCCCGGCGGCCAGATTGCGGCGGTAGAAGGCGTTGCTCTCCTCGGCCGTCGAGAAGCCCGCATATTGGCGCACCGTCCACGGCCGGACGACGTACATCGCCGGGTAAGGGCCGCGCAAGTAAGGCGGCAGGCCGGCCACGTAATCGAGATGGTTCAATCCGACCATATCTTCGGGACCGTAGAGCGGCCGTACCGGAATCTGCTCCATCGTCTCCCAGACGAACGCTTCGGCCGGTTGGCCGGTGGCTTGTTCCAGGTCGGCTTGCCAGTCGGCCATCGTCGCCGCCGGAAACGTTGGGTTGAACGGGATGGTAGTGAAGTCGGGCTTGGTCATGCCACACTCTCGCTGTACTGAGTCATCAGCCATGTGTTGGTGGCCAGGCAGTCGGCCCCCATATAGATGAACACATCAATGCCGGCTGCTTCGTGCCGGGCAACCTGCTCTTTCGGATATCCGGCCAGAATGAAAAGGGTATCTGGCGCGACGGCGCGTACTTGATCCACGAGCGGCGGCACCAGGTCCGGATAGGTGTCATCGGTTGAGCAAATGACGACAGCCGGGGTTGGGGCAAGCTGCCACGCAGCGACGGCCGCTTCAGGCGTCGCGTAACTCTCGCCGCCGGTCATGGCAAACCCGCCGGCGTGGAAGAACTCCTCGCTGAACTCCGCGCGCGCCTTGTGTTGCCGCAGCGGTCCCATTGTGGCCAGAAAGATTGACGGCTTGTGCCCGGTGGCGACCGCGTAGGCCAGAGCATCCGCGCGGAGCGTCTCGAACGGCTCGCTCAATCGCCATGCCGGGAGCGCGTCGATGAGGAGCGGGTCCTCCGACAGCCGCAGCGCTTCGGCCAGCTCGCCCAATGTCGCGCCGGCAGCGGCAGCGGCAGCGGCCGCCTCCACCAGCTCAATGGCATCTGGGTCTGGCTGCCGCCGAAGCTGACGGGCGTGACCCAGAAGGGCGGTGACGTCGGCTCGCGTCGAGCGGTGCTGCGCCACCTGTGCCGCCCGTTCGTTAGCAATGGTGTCATAATCGGCGGCGTCCAGGGGCAGGGGCGTCTCGTTGATGTTGGCGAACTGGTTGGCGCCGACCAGAATGTGTTGGCGGCGGGCGAACGCCTCCTGGCGCACCGCGCTGGTCTGGGCCAGGGCGTCGTGGATCGTGCCCTGCTGCAGCGCCGCCGCCATGCTGCCCATACCTTCGATGACTTGAAACGCCTTCCACGCCGCTTCGGCAAGCTGTGCCGTCAGGACTTCGACCGCACCCGCACCGCCACCAGGATCGATCAGATGGCGCAGCCGTGCTTCGTCGCCCAGAATGAGGTGCACGTTGCGGGCAATGCGACGGCTGAATTCAGAGGGCGGCCCGGCCGGTTCGTCGAACGGCGCAATGTGCAGTCCGTCAACGCCTGCCGCCGCCGCCGAGAGCGCTTCGGTGGTCACGCGAAGCATGTTGTTGTAGGGGTCGGTGAGGGTCTTGTTGCGCCGGGCGGTGCGAGCGAAGAGCGACATACGCTGCACCGTCTCGTCGCCGCCAAACGCCTCAGCGATTTGCGACCACAGCTGCCGCGCAGCCCGGAGTTTGGCGATGGTCATGAAGAAGTCGCCGTCCAGCGCCATCTCAAAGCGCAGCCGGGCGGAGAAAGCCGGGAAGTTGATGCCGCGCTCGCCAAGCGCTTCCGCATAGGCAACGGCCGTCGCCATCGCCCACACCAGCTCCTGCACTGCATCCGCTCCCGCATCGTGGTAGGGGGAGGTGCGGACGGCCACGGTGGCCAGATTTGGCGCGTTTTCCGCCGCCCATTGAGCGATCCAGGCCATCTCATCATAGGCCGAGGCCAGCGTACCCGGCAGTTGACCGGCTGCAGCCAGCGTGCCCAGCGGGTCGACTTCGAGACAGCCGGACAGGTCCGACGCTTCACCGGCGGCCGCCAGCCACAGGGCCAGCAGCGGCAGCGCCGCCTGGCCTGTGGGGAGCGATACGGGGACGGCCGCCATGTCGATTCCATCAAAGGCCAGCCTCAAGTCGCCGGCGGTGGCCACCGACAGCCCGGCTCGGCCGACATCCTGGGCGGCATCATCAGGGTCGAGACCGGCCCGACCGGGTTGGTCAAGCAGCAGCCGCACGGCCGTCTGGCCACGCGCCAGGTCATGACGGAGGGCGGCGTTGGTCATCTGTGGCGTCGCGTAGCCAATCTCTTGCGCCACCAGCCAGGGCGCGAGAAGATAGCCGGTTGTGGACGGGCCACGCGCGAACGGCGGCCGTCCGGGCAGCGTGCCTGTGGCGTCCAGGCCGTCCACATCCTCGCTTCGATAGAGCGGTTGGATGGCCAGACCTTCGGTTGTGGCTGTGACCAGGCGGTCGATCGGCTTGTCCTTGTTGGAAGCGACGGCCGCCGCCTCCCACGCTTCCCGGTCGGGGAGGGCGAAATCAAGTTCGAGCGGGGGGAGATTGCGGTGCGGGTCCTGGGCGTCTTCACTCATGCGTACTCACCTTGTCAGATCATGTTCCCACTTGTCGCCCCCTATGATAGGCCGGTCGAGGCGAAAGTGTTAGTGATGATTGTCACGCGATCCGGAACAAAAGATCACCTGCGTGAGCGGGCGTTGCGCATGCGAATGAATGAGAACTGGAGCGATGAGGCTAGAATGGCGTCTCGCAGGGGCCACAACGAGGCCACGACCCGCAGCTCGACATCCCGCCGCAGCATCTCCGGCAGCGGGTCGGCGAGCGTCTCGCGGTCGATTGGCGTGACCGGCTGTTCGTTGGTCCAGTAGCCTGCGCCCGCATCCACGCAGCGGAACGGACGGCCGTCGAAGGTGTAGATTGTCAGCGGCGTATCGCGGGCGGCCGCCAGCCAGCCCGCCTCGATGACCACCAGATAGCGAGCGCCGGACGGCCCCATGATACGCGCCACGTCGTCGGGGTCGCTATCCGGTTTCGCGTAGCAAGCGAGGCGTGGGCAGTCGCGAGGCAGGAGGTAGGCGTGGAGGTGGTCTCGCGGGCAGTCGCGGGGCAGCAGGTAGGCGTAGAGGTGAGTCATCAACTGCCCAGACGGCCGCGCCGGTCACCCCGGTGGAATGGCCTGCCGCGACAGGCCGTGGCTCGAAGTGGGGCAGATCGGCCTGTTCGCTGACGTGGTAGACGAAGTGGGGTTGTTCGGGCGCTGATGACATCGATCAGGCAATCTCCAGGCCTTCCATCGCCTCGCGCAGCCAGAGAGCGACGCCCTGGGTATAGATCCGGCGCAGGGACGGTGTCAGGCGTTCGACGTGGGGGCCGAGCGCGTGGGCGTAGTTGAGGGCGCGGTTCAGATTGGCGGCCGTCAGCGCCCGGTCGAGCAGCTGGTCCAACTCGGCGATCGTGCCGTAGGAAGCCCACGGCGCGAGGTAGGCGCGGCGCAGCCGTTCCACAGACGGATGGCCGCTGGACAGACCGAAGCCGGTGCGAAGCTGGTGAAAGAGCGGGAGCAGCAGGGTGAACGGATGGGTGATCGTGGCGTCGCCCCAATCCAGCACCCGCGCTCCGGCTGGGCCGGGCAGAATGTGGTGGAGATAGAGGTCGCCGTGGTCGAGCGAATTGGGCACCGGGCCGGCGGCCAGCTTGGAAGCCAGCGCGGCGACGGCGGGCAGGGCCAGACGCAGACGCCCCATTTCGGGCCGGTCGATGCTTTGCGGGTCGCCGGGCGCGAGAATGTCGGGGCGGGCCAGCAGGGCGGCGACCTGTGCCGGCAGCGATGACGGCCGTCGGTCGGGTACGCCCAGGGCCAACAGCTCCGGCACGGCAGCGGCCTTGTCCCGCTGCAAGACGGCCAGGCGGCCCAGCGTCTGCTCGATGAGCGGCAGGGTGCGGTCGAGTTCGTCGGGCGCGAGGTGGCGCAGACTGGGGCCGCAGTTCGCGGTCAGCAGCAGCCCGCGACCGGGGTCGGAAGCCACCGGCACAGGCAGAAGCGACGGATAGCGATTGGCGAGCCAGGCGACCAGGGGCGGCTCGTGCCACTGCGAGCGGGCGGCCGCTTTCAGAAAGAGCGGCCCGGCGTTGGTGGGCACGCGCCAGACGGCGGCCCAGGGGCGAACCTTGACCACGTCGATCGGCCCGGCCAGCCGCCACCCGTTGCCCGCAATCGATTCGCATAGCCATTCTGACGTGGCGGGCCAGAATGCTGGACGAAACCACGGGTCGGCAGTATCGTTGGGGCTGGGGCGGTTGGGCGATGGTATGGTGGTGGTGGTGACCATGAAACGTCCGGGCAGTCTGGTGACCGGTCTAGGATCGTTCCATCGTACCGCCGCCTGTTCGTCAAGCCAAACTGCGAGGTGATGATGCCGCAACGGGACCAAATTATCTGTCTGGGCATTCTGGTAGCTGATCTGGTCGGCCGTCCGGTGAAGGAAGTGCCCTCGCCGGGCCGGCTGGCGCTCGTCGATGAGATGAGCCTCCACGCCGGCGGGTGCGCCGTCAATACGGGCACCGTCCTGGCCCGGCTCGGCTTTCCTGTGGAGGTCGTCGGCAAGGTCGGGCGCGATCCGTTGGGCGACTTCCTGGTAGGCGAACTGGCCCGCCGCGGCGTGGGCAGCCGGGGCGTGGTGCGGGATGACGAGACAGGCACATCGGCGTCGATGGTCATCGTTGATCCGGGCGGGGAGCGGCGCTTCATCCATTACCTGGGGGCCAACGCTGCCCTGACGGCCGCTGACGTGGATACGCGCCTGTTTGCTGACGCGGCGATCGTCCATGCGGGCGGGGCGCTGGTGCTGCCGGGGATCGACGGACGGCCGTTGGCGGAGCTGCTGCGGGCGGCGCGGGCGGCCGGGGCGCTGACGACGCTGGATACTGTCTGGGACGATACGGGCCGCTGGATGGCGCAGTTGGCTGAGGTGCTGCCGGAGGCCGACTTCTTCCTGCCCAGCCGGGCCGAGGCGCGGGAGCTGACGGGCGAGTGGGATCCGGTGGCGATGGCCCGCGCCTTGCAAACGGCCGGCGCGCGCACGGTGGCCATCAAGATGGGCGCTGAAGGGTGTGTGGTGGCCGGCGCGGGCGGCGACTGGTTCCATGTGCCGGCGTTCGACGTCGAGGCGGTGGACGCGACCGGGGCGGGGGATGCGTTTGTGGCGGGCTTCCTGGCGGGACTGCGGCAGGGTTGGCCGCTGGAGCGCTGCGCGGAGCTAGGCAACGCGACCGGCGCCCTGGCGGTCATGGGCGTCGGCGCAGCCGGAGCGACGCGGTCGATGGCGGAGACGCTGGCGTTTGTGGAGAGCGCTGAACACCACGAGCAGTACGACTCGTCAGTTTTCGGCTGATTCAGGTCATGGATTGGCGGCAGGATCAGGCCGTTACTTCCAGGAACTGGTGCTGGCCGTATCCGGCAGGCGGAGGTATACTTGCGAAGATGATTTCATCCATGAAACGAGTCGATGCGGTGGTTTGTGCCTGGGGGAGTCGAAGAAGTCGCTATCACCGGCTGCGGATTCTGCCGACCGCCTCGTCTGAAGAAGCCTTCGATTTGGCAAAGGTCATTGTTCGCCGGAAAATGCGTCGAGGATATTCAGTCAGCCAGGCAAGTAAATGATCTCGTCCAGCGGAAGAAGTAGTCGGCATCTATTGTTTCTGGGCACGTTCCTAGCCTTGTGCCTGTTGGCAGCCTGTAGCGGAGCTGGCCAGGCGACTCAAGACAGCAGCCTACCTGTCACAGAAACACCAGCCGAACTGGTAGCCCAGCCCATCCAACCCTCGCCGGTCTCAACTCAAACATTGCAGCCGACCGCAACTCATACGCCCACAGCGGTGCCGCCAACGGAGACGCCGCAGCCGTCGCCGACAGCTACCTCTAGCCCTACAGTTACCGCAACCCCACTACCGCCCACACCTGAGATAGAGGTGGCTGAGGGGGAGGTGGTGTTTGAGAAGGAAATAGATGGAGTGCAGGTTGCTGCGGCAGTACCAGAGCATGTGGTGCCGATATTGGAAGCTGGGAGAGTGGGGACTGGAAGTATAGAGGGTGTGAGGAAAGCTGGCTGGAGGGTGGGGGGTGATGCTTGTAGTGAACCCCAAAGTTTGGACAGGTAGCTAAGTCGGATATGATGTTCAAACAGAGAGGTCACCATGACGGTCAAACGCAGGAAGTACACACCGGAATTCAAGGCTCAGGTGGTGCTGGAAATCATCAGCGGAGCCAAGACACAAGCCGAGGTAGCGCGAGAGCATCGCATCAAGCCAGACATCCTGGTGCGCTGGCGGCGGCAGTTTCTGAGCAACGCTGCCAGTCTGTTCGAGCGGGGCAACCAGAGCGACAGCACGGCCGAGGCGCGTATCGCCGAACTGGAACGGGCATTGGGCCAGAAGACGCTGGAGCTGGAAGCGGCAAAAAAAGCCTCCAGCATCTTTCGCCACCTCAGCGGCGAGAGATAGCCCACAACCTGAGCGGGACGTATCCAGTCGCGCTGGTCTGCCAGGTGCTGGATGTGCCGCGCAGCAGCTATTACTATCAACCGGCCAGCCCCGATGAGGAGTCGCTCAAGGCGGCCATCGAGCGAGTAGCTGGCGACTGGCCGACCTACGGCTATCGCCGGGTGACGAAGCAGTTGCAGCGTGAAGGATGGGCGGTCAACCACAAGCGGGTGGCCCGGCTCATGGGCGAAATGGGCTTGCAAGTCCAGCCGTCGTCGAGAAAGAGATGGACGACGGACAGTCGCCACAACTGGCCACGGTACCCGAATCTGGTCCTGGAGTTGGCGGTAGACCATCCCAACCAGGTCTGGGTGGGCGACATTACCTACATCCGGCTGCTGCGCGATTTCGTCTATCTGGCTGTGCTGATGGATGTCTTCACGCGCAGTATTTGCGGGTGGCATCTGTCGCGCCATCTGGACGAATCGCTGACCATCACCGCTCTGGAGCGAGCGCTGCGCGATGGGGACCGGCCCGGCATTCATCATTCAGACCAGGGCGTGCAGTATGCCGCCGGCAACTATGTGGACGCTCTGCCGGACGGCACACAAATTAGCATGGCCGCTGTCGGCGCGGCCTGGCAGAATGGCTATGCTGAGCGATTGATTCGCACGATTAAAGAAGAGGAGGTGTATTTGGCGGATTATCACAATTTCCACGACGCCTACCACGAGCTGGGCCGGTTTCTGGATGAGGTTTATATGCACAAGCGCATCCATTCCTCACTTGGCTATCTGACCCCGGTGGAGTTTGAAGCGCAATGGCGCGCCGAACAGGTGGCGCTAGAATCCCCTTAAGTCGATCTGTTTTGTGTCCAGCTTTTGGGGGTCACTACAGCTATCTACTCTGAAAGACTCCCCAATATTTTACAAAACCAATAACGGTTACGAATATAACAAGCAACTAGTTTATGTGGAGAACTATATGAATACAAATAGGGTTGCGCTGGTGTGGCCAGATAGTTTTCATTTTTCTAATCCTGCACCTCCAGTTTATCCATTCACTGGAATGTTGATAAGTGATCATGATGGTTATAGTACGATGAGTTTGGAAGGTGTATTGAGAGAAGTGAATGGATCAGAGGTATTAGTTTTGTATCATGGAAATGTACTAGCGACACAAAAAGCTGATGTGCATATTGAATTTTCTAATCCAGACAATGGTGCAACAACCTCAATAGTAGCACCCATATATGGGGAAGTTGCTATTAACAATGGTGGGCCTTACCCCATCAGTAGACTTTCGGGTGTGAATACAGGATCCTTTTCATTTCGTACGGATGGTCCAACCGACTCTTTACGAATCGAGTTGCGCCTAGGTCAAATGGATCGATTGGATATGCCAACTTTGCGTTCTTTGATTTTAGCGGGAGGGGTGTTGCCTGAAGAAACACTTATGACATTGGTTAATGATCTGCAGTAATATGGCTGGGAGCTAGTTTTGATTGGATGTATGGATTGTTCAGTTTGAATAGTGTCAATTGAGAGTAAATCACTCATTAGATTTTTCTAGATTTTTACACTCGTAGGGTGCAAGTTGTAGCATGGAAGTATGTCAAGTGTTGTCAAGAAATATTCACTGAATCTGGTTCTAGTGGTTTCTGGCATGTTGGTGTTTGGGTTATCCTTGTGGGGAGGGTACCAAATAATGCTGAGACAGACGCAAACAGGTGAAAATGCTAGTACTGTGAGTCAGCCAGCTAAGAAGTCTGGCTAACAAAGTCGGCCTTAGCCCTATCATAATCCTTCCTCCCCGGCGGCAAGCTCTCCCAATAAGCCAGTGCTTCAGCCGTCAACTCATCTAGGGCCTGCCACTGCTGCTCGTCCTGCGCCAGAGCGACCGTATAACGATAGGTCAGATCGTCCCCGTAGAAAGTCAGATACAGATCCTCCTGACTGGCCAGCTCAGAAAGGATCGCTACAAGGCAGGGCCAATCAGGCCACACCAATAACCCATAGCCGGAGAAGACGTCTGGACTGCCGAGGATAAGTTGGACATTCGGACAACTTTGCTATAATGCGGCGCTAATGTTCGGTTAATCTTTCGCTCGGCGCTTGCAGGCTGCCGGGCACACCAACGCAATCGGCCCTGACCGCCTTCCGGCGCGTCCGGGTCCTGCTCAGGAGCTTACATGGCAGACAATCCGTTACTCGACCTCAGAGGCGTGTCGAAGAGTTTCGGCGCGGTCGATGCGCTGACCAATGTCGACTTCTCGGTTCGCTCCGGGGAGATCATGGCCCTGGTCGGCGATAACGGCGCCGGCAAGTCGACGCTCATCAAGGGCGTGGCCGGCATCTACCCGTTCGATTCCGGCGAAATCTACTTCGACGGACAGAAAGTGACGATCCATAACCCGCGTGATTGCGCCGACCTGGGCATCGAGATCGTCTACCAGGACCTCGCTCTGGCCGACAACCTCGACGTGGTGGCCAACATGTTCCTCGGCCGCGAGTCGATCAAGTCGCCGTTTCGCCTCGACGAGATCACCATGGAGAAGGCGGCGATGGAGACATTGACGTCGCTCTCGGTGACTACCGTCCGCTCCGTGCGACAGAAAGTCGTCGAGCTGTCCGGTGGCCAGCGCCAGTCGGTGGCTGTGGCCAAGGCGGTCATGTGGAACTCGCGACTCGTCATTCTCGACGAGCCGACGGCCGCCCTCGGCGTGGCCCAGACGCGCCAGGTGCTGGAGCTGGTCAAGCGGCTGCGTGACCAGGGCCTCGCCGTCGTGGTCATCTCCCACAACCTCCACGATATCTTCGAGATTGCCGACCGCATTTCGGTGCTGCGCCTGGGCCAGATGGTCAACGTGTTTGAAGCAAGCGAAGTCACCCAGCAAGATGTGGTCCACGCCATCACAGCCGGACAACTGGGAGCCGTTCCCGGTATGGAAGCAAGCAAATGAGCGACATAGAACAACAACTCCCCGGCGGCCCACCGTCCGATATCCCCGAAGCCTCAGATCTGGGCCAGTACGCCAGCGACTATGCCAAACGTCTGCGTTCGGGTGACGTCGGCTCGCTGCCCATTATCATCGGCCTCATCGTCATTGCCGGTATCTTTCAGCTACTGAACGAGAACTTTCTTTCGCCACGCAACTTCGTCAATTTGATTGTACAAATGGCGGGCATCACCACGATCGCCATCGGCGTCGTTTATGTGCTGCTATTGGGTGAGATTGACCTGTCGATCGGCTATGTCGGCGCGGTGGCGGCCGTGTTCATGGCTCTCCGTCTGCGGGAACCGGACGGCTGGCACTTTGTGGCTGCCATCGTCGCTGCGCTCGCTCTGGCAGCCGCCATCGGCATCGCCCAGGGGTTGATCATCACCCAGTTCAAGCTGCCGTCCTTTGTGGTTACGCTGGCCGGATTGCTCATCTGGAACGGTGCAGTGCTCATCCTCATTGGCGGGGCGGGCACTGTGGTCATTCAGGACGACGTTGTGATCGGCATCGCCAACTTCTTCCTCCCGCCCTTGTGGGGCTGGATAGCGGCGGGTGGCACCGTGCTGCTCTTTGCCGTGGGCTTGCTCAACGACGTTCGCTCGCGTCGTTCCCGGGGCGTGCCTACTGTGCCCATGCCCATCGTCATTCTCCAGATCGTGCTGCTGGCGGCCATTTCCGGCGTGGCGGTCTACTTCGCCAATCAGGATCGCGGCGTGCCGCTGGTCGGGTTGATCATGCTGGTTCTGCTGGTGGCGTTCACATTCCTGGCCAACCGGACCAAGTTTGGCCGCTACGTCTACGCCATTGGCGGCAATGAGGAGGCAGCCCGCCGGGCCGGTATCTCCGTTGACCGCATCAAGGTGCTGGTCTTTATGATATCCAGCATCATGGCGGGCGCAGGTGGCATCATTTTGGCCTCGCGCTTGCGCTCGGTCGATACGGCGGCGGGCGGCGGCAGCATCCTGCTCAACTCGATTGCCGCTGCGGTCATTGGCGGCACCAGCCTGTTCGGCGGCAGCGGTCGCGTCATCAGCGCCTTCCTCGGCGCGCTGGTCATCGCCACCATCGACAACGGCATGGGGCTGCTGAACGTCAGCGCGGGTGTCAAGTTCGTTGTCACCGGCAGTGTGCTGCTCATCGCCGTGCTGGTCGATGCGTTGACCCGGCGTGGTCGCAGCGTCTCGTAAGTGGCGCGGTCTGCGCCCTACTTCCTTGCAACGATCAGGGGCCGGGCTCATCAGGAGTCTGGCCCTTTCTTGATCCACAATGACCGCCGCGATGCATGCCATCGGCGTCCAGAAGTGGTAAAGTCATGGGCGGGAGCAACCCTGAACCTATGCAACTCTATCTGGTACGACACGGACAAAGCTACGTTAATCTGCGCGATTGGGACGGTGGCAATCAGGATACGGCCCTGACCGATCTGGGCAACGAACAGGCCGAAGCGCTGGGGCGTTGGCTGCCAAGCGAACTGACCGACATTGACGTTCTCTACGCCAGCACCATGCGCCGGGCACAGGAAACGGCCGCCTACGTGGCCGAAGCGTACGACATGACGATCATCCCTGACGACCGCATCCGCGAGATCGGCAACAACCGGCTCGATCATCTGCCGTGGCCCAGCGAAGATCTGCCGGAGTACAGCGATTTCTGGGGCAGCGAACGGCCGTTCAGCTCGGTTACTCCGGCGCGCGACGGCGGCGAAAGCCTCATGCACTTCCGCACGCGGGTCGGAGCGTTCATTGAGGAGATCGTTGAACTGCATCGGGACGAAACGGTCATGGTCGTCTGTCATGGCGGCGTCATCGAAATCACCTTCGACCACATCTTCAACATCGGGCCATTTCGCCGCAGCGAGGTGTGGTGCAAGAATACGGGCGTGACCCGCTTTCAGCTGGTCGACCATCCACGCCGCGAACTGTGGCGGCTGCATTATCACAGCCGCACCGATCATCTGAAAGGGGTCGACCACTCGGGATAGCGTCGATACGAAACGCGAACGGACTGGCGATCCTGCCGCTGTGGAGCCTGCACCAATACGGAAGACAACCATGCCCGAACCTTCAAACGCAGATCGTATTCTGGCGGCGGCGACCAGTTGGGAAGGGGTGACGGCCGCCCCGCACCGTTTTGGCGGCACGGAGTTCCGACTCGGCCGGCGCGAGATCGGGCATGTTCACGGCAACCGGTTGGTCGACATCCCGTTCCCGTCTCGCGTGCGCGTGGCGGTCATCGAGGCAGGGGAGGCGGAACCCCATCACCTGCTGCCCGACACGGGCTGGGTGAGCATCTACTTGCGCCAACCTGCTGATGTTGACCGGGCAATCGAGCTGCTGCACCGTTCGTATGGGCTGGCGCTCGGACAGAAACAGCGACCGGCTGTGCCCCCATCTGATTCCAGTACTGATCTGACATGATGAGCGAACCGGATTACAGTCGCAAATGGTATGTCATGGCGGCTGTCGCCATGGGCATCTTCCTGGCCACCATCGACGGCAGCATTGTCAACGTTGCTTTGCCGACGCTGGTCGAGGCGCTGGACACGGACTTCGCTACGATTCAGTGGGTAGTCCTCTCCTACCTGCTGACCGTCACGACGCTGCTGGCGACGGTGGGGCGGCTGGCCGATATGTACGGAAAGAAGCCGCTCTACTCGGCCGGCTTTGTGGTGTTCACGCTTGGCTCCCTCTTCTGTGGCCTGGCCCCGACGGCGGGATGGCTCATCGCCGCCCGCATCTTCCAGGGTGTGGGCGCCGCGCTGCTGCTCGCGCTGGGGCTGGCGATTCTGACGGAAGCGTTTCCGCCATCTGAGCGGGGCCGGGCGCTGGGCATCGGCGGGGCGATCGTCTCCGTCGGCATTGTGCTCGGGCCGACGCTCGGCGGCCTGATCATTGAGAACGTTTCCTGGCATTGGATCTTCTTTGTCAATGTGCCGATCGGCATCATCGGTGGCTGGATGGCGTGGCGCTACGTGCCCGCGACCCGCCCCGCTGGTGGCCAGCAGTTCGATATTGCCGGGGCCGCGCTGCTGTTCGCCTCGCTGCTGACGCTGCTGCTGGGATTGACCAACGGCCAGCGCGAAGGCTTTCTCAGCCCGCTGTCGGTCGGTCTGTTCATCGTTTCGGTAATCTCCCTCATCCTGTTTCTGATCGTCGAATGGCGTCATCCCCAGCCTATCATTGAGCTGCGTCTGTTTCGCAACCGGATGTTCAGCGTCAATCTCATTACTGGCTTTCTGGTCTTTGTCGGGTTGGGCAGCACGCTGTTGATCCCGTTCTATCTGGAAGGCGTGCTCGGGTACGACGTGCAGCAGGTCGGTTTCCTGCTGGCTGTCGTGCCCATCGCGCTGGGCATTGTGGCCCCGCTGTCAGGTGCGTTGTCCGACCGGATGGGCAGCCGGCCCATTACCGTCGCCGGGTTGGCAGTCGTTGTCATCGCCTACCTGAGCCTGAGCACGCTGCGCATCGACTCAACGGCCGTCGACTTCATGTGGCGCTATGCGCTCATTGGCGTGGGCGTCGGGCTGTTCCAGTCGCCCAATAACAGCTCCATTATGGGCGCTGTACCTCGAGAGCGACTGGGAATCGCCTCCGGGCTGTTGGCCATGACGCGCAGCCTCGGACAGACCGTCGGCATTGCGGTGCTCGGCGCAACGTGGGCGGCGTTCGTCTTCCAGGCGGCAGGCGGTACGGTTCCGGGCGGCGCGACCGAAGCAGAAGCGGCAGCCCAGGTGGCCGGCCTGGACCAGACCATGCTGGTCGTGGCCGGAATAACCTTTGTTGCCTTCCTGCTGGCTGCGTGGACATGGTATCGCGAGGGTCAGGACCAGAAGCGGGCGATCGATGCTGAGCCGATCAGCGAAGTCGCGCCGCCCCTCTAGGCGGCCGTTTATTAGGAATGCTGCCGAAAGCAAAGGAGCAAACGTCAATGCTATCGCTCTCCAGTACAGTCACACTCAACAATGGCGTGGAGATTCCGCGACTTGGCCTCGGCGTCTACCAGGCGCGTAAAGGGCGCGAAGCCCGCAACGCCGTCGGCTATGCGCTCGAAGCAGGCTACCGGCATGTCGACACAGCCAGCATCTACACCAACGAGGGGGACGTGGGTGAAGCGGTGCGCCGCAGCGGCCTGCCCCGCGAGAGCCTCTTCATCACCACCAAGCTCTGGCGTGACGAATTTACCTATGACCAGGCGCTGAAGGCGTTCAACAACAGCCTGGGACTGCTGCAACTGTCGTACGTTGATCTGTACTTGCTCCATTGGCCTGTGGTGGAACTGCGCCGGGAGGCGTGGCGGGCGGCTGAAACGCTCTATGAAGAAGGCAAGATTCGGGCCATTGGAGTCAGCAACTACATGGTCCACCATCTGGAAGAGATGCGGGCATACGCACGCATTCAGCCCGCGGCAAACCAGATTGAGCTTAGCCCGTACAACTACCTGCACCGGCTGGGCACGCTGAACTACTGCGAGGCCAACGACATCGTCGTCGAGGCGTATAGCCCGTTGACCAAGGCCCAGAAGCTCAAGGACCCCCGTCTGCTGGCCATCGCCGGCCGCTACAGGAAGACAGCGGCGCAAGTTCTGATTCGCTGGGGGCTGCAGAAAGGATTCGTCAGCCTGCCCAAGTCGAGCAAACAGAGCCGCATCGTAGAAAACGCAGACGTCTATGATTTCGAGATCAGCGCGGCCGACATGGCCACGCTGGACAGCTTCAATGAGGCGCTCGCGACCGGGTGGGACCCAACCGACGCGCCCTGATATTCGGTACGCCGGAGGTGAGTGGACATGTCCGACCATCAACCGCTCGATCTGTCTGACTACCAGCATCGCGAATCACTGGCCGAAGCGGGGACCATCCCGTCCCGCTGGTATACGGACGCCCGATTTCTTGAACTAGAAACTGAACGACTATTCAGTCGCTTCTGGCAGCCAGTCGGCCGTGCGGAGATGGTGGCCAGGGCAGGCGACTTTTTCACGGCGGAGATAGCCGGGGAACCGCTCGTCATCACCCGCAGTAAGGATGGCAGCTTGCGCGGCTTCTTCAATGTGTGCAAGCACCGCGCCGGGCCGGTGGCTTCCGGGAAGGGCAACCGCAGCAGCTTGCAATGTCGCTATCATGGCTGGACGTACGGGCTGGACGGCCGGCTGCTGAGTGCCCCGGAGTTCGATGGGGTGACGGGCTGGGATAAGGCAGACATCTGCCTGACGCCGGTTGCCGTGGCGCAGTGGGGGCCGGTCATCTACGCCAATCTGCGGCCTGACGCGCCGCCGCTGGAGAGCGTTCTGGGTTCGATCATGGCGGAAGTCGCCCACAAGGGCATTCCCATCGAGACCATGAGCTTCATTGAACGGCGTGACTACATCATCGACTGCAACTGGAAAGTGTACGTCGACAACTATCTGGAGGGATATCATATCCCGATAGCCCATCCCGGCCTCTTTCGCGAGGTCGACTACGATAACTACTTCGTTGAAACGCTGGGCGGGTATTCGAAACAGCACGCGCCGATGCGCCCGGCCAGCGATGTGGAGGCGCTCAACCGCGACCGCCGCTTCATTCGCACGGAGGCCGAGGAAGAGGCGCTCTACTACTGGGTCTTCCCCAACACAATGTTCAACTTCTACCCGGACAACATGCAGCTGAACGTCATTGTACCGCTGGACCACGAACGGACGCTGACGATCTTCGAGTGGTACTTTGAGCAACCGGGAACCGGAGGCGGCTGGGAGAGCATGCAGCAGTCGATCGCTTTCTCAGACGAAGTGCAGCGCGAGGATATCGAGATTTGCGAGACGGTACAGAAAGGGCTGCGTTCGCGCTCGTACGATATCGGCCGTTTATCCGTCAAGCGAGAGAATGGCGTCCATCACTTTCACTCGCTGCTTAACAACGCCCTCACGGCTGACCCAACATGAACGACAACGGCGACGGGTGGCTGATTCATGCAGCCGCCCGTCACCGTTCAGTTATTGTCTCTCTCCGCCTCCTGCCTAGCGGATGATTGGCAGATAGAGACCGAACGTCCCGCCCGGCGGGAGATCGGGATCGAACTGGGCCTCGTACGCGCCCACATCACACATGCCGCCGCCGGGGAACGGCCGTCCTTCGCCACGCTGGTCGGTCGTGACCCGGTCGCCGCAGCCGTTGGCTGCGTTGGGTATATGATTGATTGCCGGGCTGCTGGGCAGCAGGGCGTGGGTCGCCGTCGTCCCGGGCGCATTGAGCGCCAGCGCTGCCAGACCGGGATCAGTGTTGGCCAGATCGGTATCCAACGACAGGTTGCACGAAGCATCGCTGCTGATGTTGTAGCCGACCGAGACAAAGCTGCCCCCGTTGGTCACACACTGGTCGGACACAGGGTCGCCGTCCACGATGGAGCTGCCGATGGTGAAGGTGCTGCCGGAGTTGGCGAATAAGGCGCTGCCATTGCCCGCGCTGTTGCCAGAGAGCGTCACAAAGCCAAGGCCGATGTCAGCCGATCCGGTGGTAGCGTCAGCGGCAATCGCCCCGCCCTGGGCGGCCGTATTGCCGGAGAAAGTGACGTTGCCGACGAAGAACGTCGACGTGCCCCCATCGGAGACGATGTACGCGCCGCCGCCCGCTCCGTTGGCGCTGTTGCCGGAGAAGGTGCTGGCCTCGACCATCACTGACCCTTCACTGTACAGCCCGCCGCCTGATTCGGCCGAGCTGTTGGTTATGGAGACGGCTGTCAGGGACAGATCGCCCTGGTTATAGATGCCGCCGCCCTGGTCATTGCTCGGGCCGGCGCTGGCCGCCCCGCCGGTGATGGTCAGGTTGTGCATGGCGACGGCCGTATCAGCACTGACTGAGAATACGGTGCCGGTCCCGTCGCCGTCGACCGTAAACCCGTCACCTTCGACCTGAACCTCATCGGCAGCAGCATTGTTGAACGGCGTTGTTGGTCCGGTCAACGTCATGTCGGCCGCCAGGGTAATGACGTGTGTGCCTGTTCCGGCAGCGTTGACACAGGCGATCGCTTCGTTAAGCGCTTCTTCGGTGGCGGGTGCATAGGGCGGAACGCATTCGTCCGGTGGCTGGATAATCTCGTCACCTGCCTCATACGCGCCTATCTCGCAGCCGCCGTCCAGCGGCCGAACGACGCCGCGCTGGTCAGACGTCACGCTTCCGCCGCACTCCGCTGCGCCGGGCGGAATCGCTCCAAGTGCCGGGCTGCCTTCCGACAGTGCCATCGTCTCCGTGGCGCCGGGCGCATTGAGCGCCAGCGGCGTCAGGCCGGAACTGACGCCCTGCAGATCGCCGGATTCGGTCAGGCCGCAGCTCTCATCGGTCGACAGGTTGTAGCCCGCCGATGTGAACGTTCCGCCGACCAAATAGCATGCATTCCCGGCGCCGTGGGCCAGGATGGTGCCGCGCGCCGTATACTCAGCGCCGCTCACGTTGAACACGGCGTCCCCGAATTGGGCCGTGTTGGCCGCGATCGTCACATAGCTGGTCTCCATGACGGCCGTACCGGCGGTGTCGGTGTTGGCCAGGCCGCCGCCGTTCTTGGCGCTGTTGCCGGAGAGCGTCACATTGACCAGGGTGGCGATGGCTGTGCCCGTGTTGCCGTTGTTGGTCAAGCCGCCACCGCTGCCGACAGCAGAGTTTCCGCTCAGCGTGCTGTCACTGATCGTGAGCGTGGCCTCGCCGCCGTTGCCATTGTTGAAGATGCCACCGCCCAAGCCGCTCTCATTGCCGGCGATGGTCGTGCGGACGATCGTGACGTCGGTCTTGCCCGACTGGCCGCTGCTCAACAGTCCGCCGCCCAGATCGGTGGCGCGGTTGTTGCTGATGGTCGAGTCGGAAATGTCCGCGGTTGACTGGCCCGAGTTGCTGGTGACCAGTAGTCCGCCGCCAAGGCTGGACGCGGAGTTCCCGGAGATGGTGCTCGCTTCTATCGACAAGCTGGCCTTGAGCCCCTCAAACGGTTCGCTGTGGATGCCCGCGCCACTGGCCGCCTCATTGCCGGTAATGGTGCTCTGGCGCACGGTCAGGTCGCCCTGATTCTGAATGCCGCCCCCTTTGGTGCCGGCCCCGCCTGTGACGGTCAGATTCTCGATGACGGCCGTTACATCAGAGCTGATCTGGAGAACAGCGCTGGTTCCGTCGCCCGTCAATGTGAAGCCGTCGCCAGCCAGCGTGATCTCGTCAGCGGCCGTATTTGACAGCGACGGCAGCGGCGCGGTCAGGTTGATGTCGGCTGTCAGTGTGATGGTATGGACGCCGACGCCCGCGCCGTTGACGAGGGTTATCGCGTCGACCAACTCAGCTTCGTTGCTCGCTGCAAAGTCGGCCGCCCGCGCGGCGGACGTCAGCATCAGAAAAGTGGCGACCAGAAATAGACAAAGCAGCGCCCGGGCACCGCTGGACAATAGGCTCGTTTGAAATGGCCGTACTGGATACATGTTTCTAGCTCCTTATTGCATAGACGGACACAGTGACAGCCAACCCTCATTTCCGCAGGTCCCTTTCTGCGCAACGAGGCAACCGCTCCAATGTGACTGCACTTAATGGCAAGTATAGACCAATGGGCGCGGCAAATCTCAGCCGCCAGGCCAGTGGAGTGGATTATTCACGATGGCTTTACCCATAACTAACGTCGCTTCCACGTGCCGGTCAGAGTGGTGCGCCCGGATGGTTGGGTGGTGACTGTCACGGAAAGGTAAGCACGCTGACAAACAATGGGCGGAAGATCCGTATACTGATTCGTGGTTGACGACAGGGAATGGGCCGGTGCGCCAGCGCCACTGCGCCCGCAGATTGGACGCACGATTGATAGGCTGAGTACACACACGGAGGCAAGAAATGACAGAATTGAGTGGAACACAGAGAGGCGTGGCCCAGTATGGGTTGAATGGCGGCCTGGCGGGGTTGGTCGGTGGTCTCGCTTTCGGGATGATGATGGCGTTGATGGGCATGCTGCCCATGATCGCCTCGCTCGTGGGCAGCGACAGCGCCGTCGTTGGCTTCCTTGTTCATATGGCCATCAGCTTCCTGATTGGCGCCTCGTTCGGCGTGATCGTTGGCGGTCGGGTGGCCAGCAGCGGGTCGGCTCTGCTGTTTGGGCTGTTGTATGGCGTGGTGTGGTGGGTGCTCGGCCCGCTGGTCATCATGCCTCTGATGATGGGCATGGGTCTTCAGTTTGGCGCTGCCTTTACCCAGCCGATGCTCATGAGCCTGCTCGGGCACATGCTCTTTGGTGTGGTCATGGGCTTTACCTACTATGCGCTGAACCGCCGCAGCTAGGCAGCGGCAATTGGTACGAACCCACCCGGGCCACCAGACCAGCGACCTCGCGCCGTCCCGTAATGGGGGGCGCGAGGTCGTGCTTTTCTTATTAAGCCCGCAAAGCAAGCCAGAGTGCGATTACTTTTCGTCCTTCTCGCATCAGGGACCTCTTCTCTTGTAGAGACGTTTCGTTGAACGTCTCGCAGCCGGCCTCCAAATGTAATCGCCCCCAGTAGATTAGAGTGGCTTGACATCCCAAGGTACGTGTCTTAATATACTGCTACACCCCCCACCCAGGGGGGTAGGGATAGCTGTCTTATGATGGATGAAGCAACTCGCTCAGATGTGACTCGACGGTTGGCCAGCGCAGCCGGCCATATCAAAGGGATTGAACGCATGGTGCAGGATGATACGTACTGTATCGACGTCATCCGGCAGATCCAGGCTGTGCAGGCCGCACTCAGCAAAGTCAACACGATGATGCTCGACAACCACCTGCATACTTGTGTCACCACCGCGATTCAAGGCGATGATGCCGACGAGCGCGAACGGATGCTGGAGGAGATTACCAGCGTCTTTGCCGTCACTGGCAAGAAGTAACGTTCGCTTCGTTCGAGCAGCACCACGTCCAGTCAGACAGATCGTACACAACTTTTTTGATAAGGAGTTCAAGATGGAATCCAAGACATTCAAAGTACCCAATATCAGCTGCGGCCATTGTGTCCATACGGTTGAGATGGAAGTCGGCGATGTACCCGGCGTGACGCTGGTGACGGCCGATGAGGGGTCGAAGATGGTCACGATTAACTGGGAAGACCCGGCCTCGTGGGATGCCATTCGCGGTCTGCTGGTCGAGATCAACTATCCGCCCGAAGAGTTGATTACGCTGAGCTAGTCCGCCGCCAATACCCTGTCACTACGCCGCAGTCGGGCGCCGCACTGAAGGAGCCAGACGACAATGAGTGAGAAGCAACTAACCATGCCGGTTATCGGCATGACCTGTGCCAACTGTGTGGCTGCTGTTGAGCGCAACGCAAAAAAGGTGCCCGGCGTTTCGGCCGCCACCGTCAACTTTGCCAACGAAAAGGTGACGATTACCCTGGATGATGCGGACGTTGATCCGGCCGAAGTCACCTCCCAGGTCATCGAGCGCGTCAACCGGGCGGGCTATCAGATCCCAACGGCCGAGATTGAGCTGCCGTTGCTTGGGATGACCTGCGCCAACTGTGCCACCACGATTGATCGCCGGTTGAACAAGGTTGATGGCGTGCTTGACGTCAACGTCAACTACGCTACCGAGCGGGCCACCGTCAGCTACATTCCCGGAGCCGTTAACCGGGCTGAGCTGGTGGCTGCCGTTCGGCAGGCCGGTTACGACGTAGTGGTAGCGGACGGCGATGTCGATGATGTGCTGGACGCCGAAGCGGCCGCCCGTCAGGAAGAGATCGCCCACCAGAGACGTCGCTTCATCGTCGGCGCGATCTTCACGACGCCTCTGTTCCTGCTGAGCATGGGCCGCGATTTGGGACTGCTGGGTGAGTGGGCCAACGCCCTCTGGGTGAGCTGGTTGTTTATGGCTCTGGCAACACCGGTCCAGTTCTATGTCGGTTGGGATTACTATACCGGGGCGTACAAGAGCCTGCGCAATGGCAGCGCCAACATGGATGTCCTGGTGGCACTAGGGTCGTCGGTGGCTTACTTCTATAGTGTCGCCGTCCTCATTGCCTTGACGATGGGTTCGATGGCGCTCGGCCATCACGTCTACTTTGAGACTTCGGCGATGATCATCACGCTGATTGTTCTCGGCAAGCTGCTTGAAGTGCGCGCCAAGGGGCAGACCAGCGAGGCGATCAAGAACCTCATCGGTTTACAACCGAAGACAGCCCGGATCGTCCGCGACGGGGTCGAAACCGAAATCCCGGTCGCTGAAGTGCAGGTTGACGACGTGCTTCGTATCCGGTCCGGTGAGAGCATCCCGGTGGACGGTTTGATCCTCGAAGGCCGCTCGACAGTCGACGAGAGCATGATCACCGGCGAAAGCTTCCCGGTTGAGAAGGGCCCCGGAGATATGGTCATCGGCGCGACGATGAACCGCCATGGCTTCCTCACGGTTGAGGCCAGTCGTGTGGGACGGGATACGGTGCTGTCCCAGATCATCCGCATGGTGGAGCAGGCCCAGGGCAGCAAGGCCCCGATACAGCGCACGGTCGACAAAGTGGCAGCTGTCTTTGTGCCTGCAGTTATCGTCATCGCTCTGGTGACATTCGCCATCTGGATGCTCTCCGGGGCGGGCTTTGTCCCTGCACTGCTGCGGTTGACGGCCGTCCTGGTCATTGCCTGCCCATGCGCCATGGGTCTGGCTACACCCACTTCCATCATGGTCGGAATCGGCAAGGGTGCCGAGTATGGCATCCTGTTCAAGAACAGTGCGGCGCTCGAAGAGGCCCACATGCTCGATACGATCGTTCTCGACAAGACCGGCACGATTACGCGCGGAGAGCCAGCTGTGACCGACATTATTGTCGCCCAACAGGTCTCCACACCGGTGGTGGCGATGGCTGGCGGTGCCTCGGCCCTGGATGCCGATCCGGCTGCCTGGCCCCTGTATCTGGCGGCTTCGGCGGAGCAAGGCTCTGAGCACCCGCTGGGAGAAGCGATCGCCCGCGAAGCATCGATGCGCGAGATCGATCTGGTCATTCCGGAGGAGTTTGAGGCGATTCCGGGCTTTGGCATTTCGGCCTCGGTTGATGGCCACTCGCTGCTGGTTGGCAACCGCCGGCTCATAGAGCGCGAGGGTATCGATACGAGCGAACTGGCGACCTCTGCCATTGAGCTGGAGCAGCAGGCCAAGACAGTGATGTGGCTTGCGGTGGATGAGGTTGCGACAGCGCTTATTGGTGTGGCCGACACCATCAAGGAAGGCTCAGTGGATGCCGTGCGCGAGATGCACGACCTCGGTCTGACGGTCGTCATGATGACGGGCGATAATCAGGCGACGGCAGAAGCGATTGCTGCGGAAGTGGGCATCGACCGTGTCTTTGCGGAAGTGCTGCCCGCTGACAAGGCCGCCTACGTCAAGAAGCTGCAAGAGGAAGGGTTGCGAGTCGGTATGGTGGGCGACGGCATCAACGACGCGCCCGCGCTGGCCCAGGCCAATGTAGGTCTGGCCATCGGCACTGGCACCGACATCGCGATGGAAACGGCTGATGTGACGCTCATGCGCGGCGATCTGCGCAGCGTGCCGCAGGCGATTCACCTCTCCCAGGCAACGATGCGCAACATCAAGGAAAACCTGGTCTGGGCGTTTGGCTACAATGTGCTGCTCATCCCGATTGCAGCCGGTGTGCTGGCGCCGTTTGCGTGGGCCCCGGAGTTCTTGCGCCAGCTCAGCCCGATTCTGGCTGCGGGCGCAATGGCTTTTTCCAGCATCAGTGTTGTCGGTAACTCGCTGCGACTGCGCCGGCTCAAACTGTAGACGCCAGCTTAAAGCAGCAGCTCCTGAGATGAGAGGCGATCGATGGTCGCCTCTCTTGCTTTCTGAGCATCTGGTCGTCCGGTTGCGCAGCCTTTCCCCCTTACGTACAATTCTCCCGCTTTGCTCAGACCACCAACTATCCAGACGGCGACAAAGGAGTTATTCTGACCAAGACCAAACGTTATTCAATGTGGCCAATTGCCGCGCTTGCCCTGTTTGTACTGGCAGGCATCACTGCCGCGTGCGGAAGTGAACCTGAGATTCCGGCTGAACCGACGGCGGTGCTAACCGCTGAGCAGGAAGCGGGCCGACAGGTGTTTGTCGCCAACTGTGGTGCGTGCCACAGCGTTGGCGCGGAGGCTGTCATTGTCGGCCCGTCCCTCGAGGGTATTGCCAGCCAAGCCGGAGAGCGCGTCGACGGCCTTGACGCAGAGGCTTATCTGTACGGCGCCATTATGCAGCCAGAAGATTTTCAAGTAGAAGGGTTTGAAGACGTTATGCCGAAAAACTTTGGCATGACCCTGACCGGGGAAGAGATCGACGCTGTCGTCGCTTATCTGCTGACCCTGGAGTAGCGTAGCCACCGGTTGGGCAGCTTGCCGGCTACCCTTCCGGATTATAGACGAGAACATCGGAGAGGAGAACAACAATGAACACAGCCTTGAAATGGGTGCTCGGGATACTGGGTGCGGTCGCCTTGCTGCTGCTGGTCGGGTTTGGTGTGGCCGCGCTGATGCCTGCTGAGGAAGACCCGCCGGTCGACATGAGCAATCATGGCGCCGGGTCGGACAGTGTTGAACCAGCCTACTCCGGTCTGTTGCGCGAATACCCGGCGACTAATGAGCCGGACGGCCAACCGGCAACGGCCGCCCAGGTCGAGCTGGGTCGCCAACTCTTCTTTGATCCGGTGCTCTCCGAAAACAACGACGTCTCCTGCGCCACCTGTCATCATCCTGATCTCGGCTTCAGCGACGGGCTGGCGACGGCCGCCGGACACGACGGCACGCCCCTGGACCGCAACACACCCAGCCTGTGGAACGTGACCTACGTCCAGAATCTCTTCTGGGACGGCCGCGTTTCGTCGCTGGAAGAGCAGGTGCTGGTCCCGTTGACCCATCCGAATGAGATGGGCGTGACGGACGTGGCTGCGATGGTGGCCGAACTGCGCGACATTCCCGCCTATACGGACGCATTTGAGACAGCCTACGGTGGGGTCGATGCAATGTCGGTCGAGACCGTGCAGAGCGCATTGAGCGCTTTCCAGCGTACGTTGACAACGGGCGACAGTCCATTTGACCGCTACGCGGCAGGCGACTTCGACGCCCTGACGCCGCAGCAGCGACGTGGCCTGGCAGTCTTTCGCTCAGGGGCTACCCGCTGCTTCGAGTGCCACACCGCGCCCACGTTTGGCAGCGACACCTTCCGCGTTGTGGGCGTGCCCAGTGATGATCCCGGCCGGGCAGGTGTCGTCGATGACGGAGTTGCGGGCGCGTTCAAGGTGCCGTCACTGCGCAACATTGCCCTCTCCGCGCCGTACATGCACAATGGCTCAATGGCGACTCTGGAGGAAGTTGTCGACTTCTACGCCGCTGGCGGCGGTCGCGCCCACGGGGCCGAACAGGTAGATGTGTTTGTCAACGGATTCGAACTGACTGAGCAGAATCGGGCAGACTTGTTGGCCTTTCTCCATGCGCTGACCGACGAGAGCAACGTGCCGGACGTGCCGACCGCGGCGCTCTCCGGCCTGCCTGTCGTGGAGCGCGTGGACAACCCCGCACGGGCCATTTCGGCCGCAACCAATGCCGGGACAACCGGGGCCAATGTGGCCGCCCGCGATCCGATGACCCATGTGGTGCAGCCCGGTGGCAGCATCCAGGCGGCCGTCGACATGGCGCTGCCCGGGGATACGATCGAAGTTGCCTATGGCGTCTACAACGAGCGGGTGGCGATTGATGTCAGCGACATCACGCTGCTGGGCATTCCCAATGAGGCGGGCGAGTACCCCATTCTGGATGGTGAAGGTGTCCTGTCCGAAGGCGTCATCGCTTCCGGTAACAACTTCCGCGTGGGCCAACTGCACACCCGAAACTTTACGACCAATGGCATTCTGGTGGAAGGTGCACGCGGCGTCCACTTCCATGATCTGATTGCTGAGAACGTGGGCACCTACGGCGTCTATCCCGTGCGCAGCACCGACGTGTTAATCGAGCGCGTTGTAGTGAGCGGCGTCGACGATGCCGGCATCTACGCCGGACAGAGCGAAAATGTGATCGTCCGTGAGAGCGAGGCGTTCGGCAACGTCATCGGCATCGAGCTGGAGAACACGCTCAACGGCGAGGTGTACGACAACTATCTGCATGGCAACAGCAATGGTATTCTCATTGTTCTGCTGCCGCAGTTGACGTCCAAAATCTCGGCCAACACCGACATCTACGGCAATCGTGTCGAGTCGAACAATCTGGAGAACTTCGCGCCGGAAGGGGCGATTGCCCGCATTGTACCGCCCGGAACGGGCATCCTGATTATCGGCTCAGACAACAACAAGGTCCATGACAACATCATCACTGACAACAAGACTGCCGGCGTGGCCGTGTTCAGCCTGACCGGGTCGGGGATGTTTAACGAGAATGAGCTGGACGTGGGACCGCTGGCGGAAGGAAACCACATCTACAATAACCAGTACAGCAACAATGGGTACGACCCGGATGCGATTGTGGCCGAACTTGGCGTGCCCTCTGGCGATCTGTTGTGGGACACAACTGGCGCTGACAATCGCTTTGACGAGCAGGGTGCGTCGAGCTTCCCACCCCTTCTTCCCGGCGACGGCTGGCCCGCTTTCGTCCGCAATGCGTACGGCAACATTCTGGGACTGCTGGCGGGGTTACTCGGGTAAAGGCCACCGAATCCCACGTGGCTAGCAATGAAAGAAGGTGCGCTCCCTGGCTGGAGCGCACTTTCTTCTTCTAACGTGAGATGATCTCAGCGAGTTAGTCGTTCAACAAACGGCATCTGCCGTGTGGCGATTTGTCAAATCGCGCTGCGGTGTCTATTCGGCGAAAGATGACTGTCAGACTATCAGGGGGCTTCCTGAATGTCAACCAGCTCTATGACACTCGGTCCGGCGCCGGTGCCCATCAGATCGGGCGTCTCCTCACGCACCATGCCAATCCCTTCGACATACCACGTCGTTGAGTTGATCTCGATACCGGGCGTGGGCATCGGCGTGCCGTCAAGGTCCATCGACATTGCAACAGAGCCGGCCGTCTCAATGCGCAGGGCGTCGAAGGTGCCGTAGGGTACTGTGATCGATTCTCGGCCAACGATTTCGCTTGAATTGGTGATCGATTGGTTCATGACCATGCTGCCAATGGTCTCGTCAGAAAAGACCATGCGCATCTCGTAGTTGGTGGCCCAGGACGCGCCCACCTCCATCTCGGCAGCGGTCGGCAGCGTTACCCCAGAAGCTTCAATCACTTCGATCTCAATGCCCGCCGTGTCGCCGAGCATACTGGAAAGGTTGGGTGACAGCAGGCCTTCTTCGGTGCATATCCACTCAAGCGTGAACGGCTCCGCCTGACCCTCAAGCTCGAACGACGCTGTGAAACCGACGTCGCTGGTGTCGCCATAGGTTATCGAGTAGGTGGTCGTGCCCGCCAGCGGACTTGTAGATTGGTAGACCAGCGTGCGTCCGCTGACCACCGGCAAGTACGGATTGAGGCAGGTGCCCCCGGCAAGGCTACTGCTTGGCTCGGCAGTTGGGGCATCCGTCGGCTCAGGCGCAGGTTCGGTTGGCGGGACATCGGTCGGTGGCGGTTCTGTCGCCGCCGGCACAGCAGTTGGCTCTGGAGCGTCGGTAGCCACTGCGGCAGCGGGTGCTGCCTGGGTGGCTTGCGGCGGTTCAGTTGGCTCGGCGTCGGGCAGCGTGGTTCCTCCGCACGCAGAAACCAGCAGCAGGAGAACAAGGGCCAGCAAAGCAGGCAGGACACGGTGCGTATGGCGCGGAGCCACCGGGCGAGGAGAGTGTAAGTGGATCATGGTTTTCATTGTAGTGGCGGCCAGACGGCCTGTCTATAGGCGAATTGACCTATACGGGGGCACCCAGTTCGTGTAGTCAATGGTAAACAGCTGCCCTTTTGGAGCTTCGACCGAACCGGGCCGCGTCCCGAATGTGACGTTTGTCACCTGACACGGCCGCTGGTGAAGGATTACAATGGGGGTGTGGAGCGTTGGGGCACGCCGCTGTTCTGGCCAGGAGTTGGACGCCTGTGGCAGGAGCGATGCCCTTCCTAATCAATGCTGCCAGTAGTGGCCAGAGCAGGGTACAGGCTGTTGCCCGGGAAATGGCGGTCGCTTCCCGGGGCAAAGGGAGTGTGGAGCCATGACGACCGATACCTCGATGCGGCTGATGCAGTGGACGCCCCGGATCCTGGGCATCTTCTACGCCGGGTTCATCAGCTTGTTCGCGCTGGACGTCTTTGGGCAGGATGCATCGTTCTCAGAAACCGTCGTTGGCTTGCTGATTCACCTGGTGCCGACCTACTTTATTGTGGCCGCGCTGGTGATTGGCTGGCGATGGCCGATCTGGGGTGGCCTCGCGTTTATCGCCTGTGGAATCGCCTTCAATCTCGTGTTTCAAAACGAATGGGCGGTCAGCCTCCTGCTGTCCATGCCCCTGTTTCTGATTGGAGCGATGTTCCTGCTGGACGCCTGGCTTGAGCAGCGCGAGCTGCGACCCCGGTTCTGAGGCCGCACGAGCACGCGCGGGCAAGCCAATGAATGAAAGAAGGCGCCCACCTGGACGCCTTCTGTATCTGTGTCAATCTGATTGACCAGCCAGCTGCCGGTCGATGACGGTCACTTCTCCAGCGGCAGTCCGCGCTGCATCCAGCGCATGGTGCCGCCTACGACGTTGTACACCGTCTCGAACCCTTTCTGGCCGAATAACGCGGCGGCCGATTGGCTGCGGCTGCCCGTCGCGCAGACAACAGCCACCGGCTGCTGCGGGTCCAGGTCCTCAACCGACTGACCCAAATCGCCGAGCGGCATGAGCAGCGCGCCAGGGATGTGCCCCTGCTCGTACTCCCACGGCTCGCGCACATCGACCACCAGCGGCTGGTCGCCGTTCCCAGACTGCAGCAGGGCGTTCAGCTCGTCCGGCTGAATATCCTGCACATCGCCGCTGGTAACGGGCAGGCCCATTGCCTGCCACGTTTCAAGGCTGTCGTCGAGGTAGCCGGCGACCGTGTCGTAGCCGACCCGGGCCAGCGCATAGACAACTTCCGCGTAATCATCAACGTCTTCCAGCAGAAGCACAATGGGAATATTGGGCGGCATGACGAAGCCGATCCGGTTGCTGAGCTGGTCGTCGCCGGTCAGATGGACGGAACCGGGAATGTGCTCCTGCCGGTACGCTTCTTTGTCGCGCAGGTCGAGCATAGCTGCTCCCAAACGGAACTGATCGACGGCCGCTTGCACGGTCAGGGGTCGAGGTTCGACCTGACCCAAAGGGCGCGGACCACGCCGGTTCATCTGCTTAATCCGCGTATGATTGCCCGGCTGTTCCGGCAGGTCACTAATCGCGAACGTCACAAAGTCGTCGAACGCTCGCGGTGAAAGAGCGGGGTTGAACTGGCGCTCGTAGCCCATGGTTGAGCTGCGGACCGAGCCGATGCTCTTGCCGCACAAAGAGCCGGCGCCGTGGCCCGGAAAGATCATCACCCCGTCTGCCAGCGGCAGAATCTCTTCGTGCAGCGACTCGTACATGTCACCAGCCAGGGCGCGAGCGGCTTCGATTCCGACCAGGTCAGGACGGCCGATATCCCCCACGAAAAGCGTGTCCCCCGTCAAGGCCATCCACGGGTCGTCGGCGCGGGTCTTGTCGGTTACCAGCAGGGTGATGCTCTCCGGTGTGTGGCCCGGTGTGTGCCGCACGTTCAGCAGCACGTTGCCCAGCTTGATCGTGTCGCCCTCTGCCAGGCTTTCGTGCTCGAACTCAGCCGCCGCCCCTTCGTGCAAATAGATTGTGGCGCCTGTCCGATCGGCCAGGTCGGTGTTGCCGGAGACATGGTCGGCGTGAAGATGGGTCTCAATGACGTGGGTGATTGACAGACCACGCGCTTCGGCGGCCGCCAGATATTTGTCGACCTCGCGGTCCGGGTCGACAACGGCGGCTACGCCGTGGCCTTCGCAGCCGACCAGATAGGACGCACAGCCGAGACCATCGATAAAGAATTGTTCAAGATACATAATGTGCTTTCTCCCGCGCCGGTTGGCCCGAAGGGCTAGCCGGCCAACACCTTTGGTACGTTATCGACCAACAGGAATAGTGCCAAACCAATGACGAACACGGCAAATATCTGGCGCAAGCGGTCGGCCGGCAGACGATTGGCCAGGCGTGCGCCCGTATACGTTCCCGCCAGCCCGGCCGCCACAAACACGACCAGGGCCGGAACGTCCAGTGCGCCATCGCCCCAATGGCCTGCAAAACCGGCCAGGCTGTTCATGGCGATGATAACCAACGACGTTCCCACCGCTTGCTGAATGGGCAGCCCAAGCAGCATGACCAGGGCCGGCACAATCAGGAAGCCGCCGCCTACACCCAGGACGCCGGTGAGCAGACCGACGACTGCACCGCTGGCAATGACTTTCCAGACGGCGATATCGACAGTTTCCGTTGTTTGTGTCGGCGGTTTGCGAACGATCAGCAAGACGCCGATGAACAACATGAGCAGGGCAAAGGCCACCATCAGTATATCATCGGGAATGTAGCGAGAAAGTCCGGCGGCGAAGTAGGCGGTCACCATCCCGGTGCCGCCAAAGATGAGGGCCACGCGCCAGTTCAGGGTGCCCTGGGCGCGGTGGAACATGGCCCCGAGGGCACTGTTCGCACCCACAATGGCCAACGAAGTCATGACAGCGACCTGCGGTGTTTGGCCAACCAGATAGACCAGTGCGGGGACGGTCAGAATTGAACCGCCGCCTCCCAGCAGGCCCAGCGATGCACCAATGGTGAACCCAAGCCCGAGGCCAAGAAGAATGCTGTCCATGCTCTACTTCTTGCGTGCTGTCGCTTTGCGGGCTTTGCCCTTGCGGACAGAAAGTCCCGCTTGTTGCCAGCCAATCATCCCGCCTTTCAGGTTAATCGCTGTCAATCCGGCGCTGTTCAGTTGCCGAGCGGCTCGGCCGCTGCGACTCCCCGAACGACATACGCACAAGATTTCCCGATCGACCGGCAACTCTTGAAGACGCTTCCCCAGTTCCCCCAGAGGTAGCAGATGGGCACCAGCAATGTGACCATCGTGGTATTCATGCGGTTCGCGGACGTCGAGCAAGTAGGGCGGGTTCGCCTCACTCAGCCGCGTATGCGCCTCCACAGCCGTCAGATCAGCGCTTGATTGTCCGAACAGTTTGGCGAAGAAGCTCATAAGTCACAAATACTCCTGGTTCGGCGGATAGGACCGGCGAACCTCTTAGCGATATGAAAAGATCGTACCATGCCGGGTGATGACGAGTTAGACGCAATCGCTTATACTATGCTATAAGCAGCAGCTTATGGCTGGCGGCGCACTATGATTGATCTGTACAAGCTGTATCTGTTTACCGTGGTGGCCGGCGAGGGCAGCTTTACCGCCGCCTCGGAACGTCTTTACATGTCCCAGTCGGCCGTCAGCCAGCACATGAAAGAGCTGGAAGCGGGATTGGGCAGCACACTGTTCCATCGGGGACGTCGCGGGGTCCGGCTGACCGATGATGGGGATGTGCTGTACGGTTACGCTCGCCGCATTCTGGATCTGGTGGGGGAAGCGGAGGTCGCTCTGACCGATGTTGGCCGGCTGGAGAGCGGCCGTTTGCAGCTGGGAGCCACACCGGGAATTGCCACGTATCTCGCGCCCGACTGGGTGGAGCACTTTCGTGGCCGCTATCCGCTCCTCAATGTCGCCGTGCAAACCGGCATCACGTCACAGATCGTGGCAGATGTGTTGGCGGGGCGGCTGGACCTGGCCTACATTGAAGGCGAGTTGGACGCCCATCGCCAACCCCGCCTTGCGTGGCTGGAGCTGGAGGAGATCGAACAGCTTGTGGTCATTGGCCCCTCCCACGCATGGTGGGGCCGGGACCAGGTCCATCTGTCCGAGCTGTATGGCCAGCCATTTGTCATGCGTCCGCCCAGCAGCCAGACGCGCATCTGGCTCGATGCGGCACTGGCGGCCGACCGTGTCGTTCCTGTTGTCGCCTCAGAGTTTGATAATGTGGAGTCGATCAAGCGCACGGTGGCCCAGGGATCGTATGTGACCATCCTGCCGGAGTACGCCGTGCGGAGCGATGTGGAGGCGAGCACTCTACAGGCGCTGCCGATCATCGGCCGTCCCCTGCGGCGCACACTCAAGATGCTTTGGGCCGGCGACGGCCACCTGTCGCCCGTGGCCAGGGCGTTTGTCGAACTGACAGCGAGCGAGTTTCCGACCGTGCCGTTGACCGAACCGCCGTCACCCTCTGTCTGACATGCCTACCGAATCGTTAGTTGGTAGACCGGGCCGGAGGCGCTCAGCGTCCCCGCGTACAGATTGCCAGCTGCGTCCTCTCCAATCGTGGCTAGCAGCTCGCCGGGAGGAAGCGTCCCCAGCAAAGTCCGCTCCCATGTGCCCGTAGCCAGCGACAACGAGAAGATCTCGCCGGTGCACATGTCACCGAAGATGTAGCGACCGTCGCCCGGGTTCCACGCTGGCCGGTAGATGTGGCCGCCGACAACGGCACAACGACCGCTGCCGTCGCGGTGTGGATATTCGTGAACGGCGGGCACAAACTGGGTCTTGCACTGTGGAATGTCGTTGGCGCCCGGTATCCGATCCGGTCCTTCCTGGCACGGCCAGCCGAAGTTGAAGTAGGGGACGGAGAGCGGCGCAATGTTGATCTCTTCCCATAACAGGTCGCCCACATCTCCGATATAGATCTGCTGGCCCGGTGCGTCGACTTCGATGCGCCACGGATTGCGCAGGCCCATGGCCCATGTTTGCGAATCAACAAAGCTCTGGACGTTGCCGATGGCGTCCGGCGGCACGGCGTCGGGATTCAGGCGGACAACCTTGCCCTTGAGTGAGTTGATCTCCTGGGCCACCAGCAGGCCGCGATCCTCCCCGATGCCCACATAGAGATTGTTGGTGGTCGGATCGAAGTCCATGCCGCCACCTTTATGAACGTCGAACGCCTGGGCCTCGCGAATGAGATACGCTTCGGTATTGGGGTCGGCGACATTGGGATCGGCCGACACCCGGAAGCGCGACACCTTTGTGTGCACGTCCTTGTTGTCACCAAAATCGAAGCCGGTCGTGTAGCTGACGAAGAAGAAACCATTGCTTGCATACTGGGGATGGAAGTCAATGTCGAAGAACCCGTACTCACCTTGACCAGAAATCACGCGATCACTGATGTCCAGAAAGAGCGACTGGCTGCCGTCCGGCTGGCGGATCCAGACCCGTCCGGCGCGCTCGGCAATGAACAGACGGCCGTCGCCCGCGTGGGTGATGGCTGTCACTTCGGAAAAGCCGCTGCCCAGGGGCGTGGTGGCGAACGCCTCGGGACTGGCAATGATTGGCAGCTGCACCGTGCCGCTTGCCGTCCGGCTCTTTCCGGCGGAGGCGTCGCTTTGGCTGGCCAGCAGCAGTAGAGATGCCAGCGCGCCGAGCAGCAGCAGAGCCAGCCATCGGCCTGGCTGTTTCATGGATGGGTGTGGTGAAGATTGCGTCTCATTCATCTTGATCTGCCTTCTACGTTAATGTCCACTATATTCTGGGCGTTGTGGCTGCGTGCCACTTAAGGAATAACCACCTCATAGATGGGGCCGACGGCCACGCCCGCACCGAGGTACTTCTGGCCTTGCGGCCCGGTTCCGGCGGTGATGACCAGACTGGGCAAGTCGGCAACGCCCAGGTTGGCCCCCGTCCAGTTCCCGTCGCGGTCCTCGCTGAGCATCATCACCTCGCGTGTGCAGAAGTCGGCCAGCAGGTAGCGGCCGTCGTTGGGGTTCCCAGCGGGCCGATAGACCCCGCCCCCGATGACGGCGCAGCGCCCGCCACTGTGGGCGTAGGCGAAGGCCGGTTCGGTGAAGACGGCGGTCGGATCACACTCGAACCCCTCGGGCACGTCGCGCCCGGTCTCAGGCCCCTCGCGGCACGGCCAGCCGAAGTTCAGAACCGGCTCCGAGAGCGGCTGGATGTTGATCTCTTCCCACGCGCTGCTGCCGACATCGGCGATGAAGATGCGATCGGTCTGCTCATCGACGTCGATTCGCCACGGATTGCGCAGACCCATCGATATCAGCTCCGGCGGGACGAAGTCACTGACGTCGCCGATCGCATCCAGAGGAATGCGGTCCACGTCGAAGCGCACGATCTTGCCGTTTAGCAGCAGCGGGTCCTGCGCGAAAGGCGACTTCCAATCTTCGCCGATGCCGGCATAGAGATGATGGTCGCGCCGGTCAAAGTCGAGTGCGCCCCCCTTGTGGACAGGTGACGTTTGCTCAAGCTGCAGCAGAATGGCTTCCGTCGCCGGATCGGCCACGTTCGGATCGTCGGTCACATGGAAGCGGGAGATGTTCAGGTATACCGTCTCGCTAATCTGACCCGTGTAGGCGACGTAGAACAGGCCCGTCTGCTCGTAGAGCGGGTGAAAGGCGATGTCGTAGAAGCCATACTCCGAGCCATTGGTAACGACGCGGTCGCTGATATCGAGAAAGATCGTCTCAGAGCCGTTTGGCTGCAGAACGACAATCTCTCCGGATCGCTGGCCAATGAACAGTCGTTCGTCGCGGGCGTGGGTGATCGCCACCGGCTGGCGAATGTGATGGCCGGTCGGAATGACTTGCAGCGCGGGTGGGACCATGACTGAGGGAAGGAAGATGCTGCCCGCTGGCGGGTCTTCAGCCGAGCTGGCCCCGGCGGCGAATGTGATGACGCCGAGGAGCATGGCCGCAGCTACCATGACGGTCAGAATGGCTGCGTGGCGGGCGCGGGACAGTGGCAGACGGGTGGGAAGGGAGTCGGGGTTGGTCAAATTCATGAGCTGCTCGATTCACCGGACATGGTTAGGCAAGTCTGTTTCAAGGCAAATGGCTCCGGCCCTTGTGATTTTAATCACATATCGGTCAAATCGTCCACCAAAATGGCCGACTCTTCACTGCTGCTTTGCCGTCTTTTGCGTGGCCGCAGCCACACACTTAGAATCAACGGCGACCTGCCATATCGAGTGATGACCATACCCACACAACAAGGAGATGAGATGAGCGAGAAGGTAAGATGGGGCCTGCTGTCGACGGCCAATATTAACAAGCGCCTGATTCCGGCTATCCGGCTCGCCGAGCGCAGCGAGCTGGTCGCAGTTGCCAGCCGCTCCGGGCACAGGGCCGAGGCGTATGCGGCCGAGTGGGAGATTCCGCTGTCGTTCGGCTCCTATGAGGCGATGCTGGCGTCGGGTGAGGTAGATGCCGTCTACATCAGTCTGCCCAATCACCTGCACGCCGAGTGGACGATCAGGGCCCTCGATGCCGGGGTCCACGTCCTCTGCGAGAAGCCGTTCGCGTTGAGCTTGCGTGAGGTGGATGAGATGATGGCTGCCTCAAAGCGAACCAACCGCGTGCTGGCGGAGGCGTTCATGTACCGTCATCATCCCCAGACGAAGCTGGTGGGGGAGTGGGTGGCGAGCGACCGTCTGGGCGACCTCAGCGTTGTGCGCGGCGTCTTCAACTTCAAGCTCACCAATCGGGACAACATTCGTCTCGCGCTTGAAAAGGGAGGCGGCAGCTTGTGGGATGTCGGCATCTACCCCCTGAGCTTCGCCCAATACGTTGCCGGCGGTCCGCCGGAGTGGGTTGAAGGCGACCAGATCCTGGGCGCTACCGGAGTTGACGAAACGTTCATGGGGCAGCTTCATTATCCGAACGGCATGATGGCCCAGATCAGCTCCAGCCTGCGGACGCCCTGGTATACGTTTGCGGACGTGTTGGGCACCGAAGGACGTCTGGTCCTCAATCGACCGTTCACGGCGCTAACGCCGGGTGAGCGACGGCTGCTGCATGTGGACGCCGACAGTCAGGAGCATGAACTCCCGGTCGAAGAGAAGGAGCTGTATCTTGGTGAGGTGGAGGACATGGAGGCGGCCATCCTTGACGGAGCGACGCCGTATCTGTCACTGTTGGAAACCAGAGATCACGTGCGCACGATTCTGGCGCTGCTCGAGTCGGCAAAGCGGGGGCAACGGGTCTATGTAGAGGAGATCAGCTAGCGTCATCGCTGCGTGAGGGCAGGCGAATCACGCTGTCGGTCACATTCTTTTACATTCGGCGGGTCAGTTGGCGCGGGTTTTCCGTTATAATACGGGTCGAACAGTGTACCAACAGGAGTACCGCCTTTGACCAATCAGTTCACCAACGGCTACGCGCTGCTAATTGCGGTTGATGAAAACCAGATGCCCGGCTATGCCTTGCCCGCGGTCGCCAAGGATGCGGCGGCGTTGCATGCTGTGCTGGTTCACCCTGAGCGCTGTGCGTATCCGGAGGAGAATGTCCGCGTCCTGCGCGGGGCGGCTGCCTCTCGTGACGGCATTCTCAACGGGCTGAGCTGGTTGGAGGAACGACTGCGTCTGCATGAGGGCGGCGACACGACGGCGATCGTCTACTACACCGGTCACGGCGCTCGCAACACGGCGGACGACAGCTACTACATTCTGCCGTATGACTTTGGGCTGCCGGCTGCCGAACGGGCCATCCCGGCGGCCGACATCGTTACGGCGGTCAGCATCATTCGACCCCAACGCCTCCTGGTCGTCCTCGACTGCTGCCATGCCGCCGGACTGGGCATCAAGGGTGACGATCCGCTGGAGGAGCAAGGGCTGCGGCACGCGGCAGCCCCGGCCGACTCGGAGTCGATATCGGCTCTTGCGCTTGGTCGCGGGAGAGCGGTGCTCAGTTCATCGACCGGAGAAGAGCAGTCGTACGTGCGCATGGACCGCACGATGAGCGTCTTCACCTATCATCTGGTGGAAGCGTTGAGCGGCCACGGTGCGCCCGTGAATGGCGCCACCGATGTGCTGGTCAGCGATGTGATGGGGTATGTGAGTCGCACTGTGCCGCAGACAACCATGAACGACTACGGCCTGTCGCAGACACCGTACTTTCAGATGAGCGGCGAAAACTTCCCGGTGGCGCTGCTGCTTGGAGGCGAAGGGTTGGCCAAAGGTCGCCCTGCACCCACGCCGGAGACGTTGACCTATTGGCCGCCCGTCCAGGCGGCCCAGCCCGCGGGCCTGGCCATCGCGGGTGATGTCCACACGGGTGGCGGCGACTTCATTGGGGGCAGCAAGACGATTGGCGGTGATGTCATCTCTGGCAGCCAGTACAACCTGTCCGGCACTTTCACCGACTCCATCCTCAACATTGACGCGCAGATGAACGGCATTACCCAGCGAATTGAAGGCGCACCGGGTAAGTCGATGGCCGGTCGGGCCGAGATGCTCCAGCTTGTGGCCAGCCTCCAGGCGGCGCTTGAACAGCTGCCGCCCGGCGAGCGTGAGCAAGCCGACGGCCTGCTCCACCGCCTGACCGGGCTGATGACCGAGCTGGATCGCGGCGACCGGGAGATGATCACACTTCTGGGCGAGAGCTTGCTGCGGACCGCCGAGCCGTTTGAGGTGCTCGGAACCACCATTCCCGATCTGGTAGATAAGATCGTGGCCGCTGCCCGCCAATTTGCCCGTTAACCCAACCAGCAATCAGGAGAAGTGATGAACGAAGCCAGCCGCGTATACCTAGTTGACATCCAGCAGAAGCTCATCACGCTCTATGATGCCGAGGAATTGCAAACGTTATGCTTCGTGCTGGGCATCGACTACGACAGCTTGCGCGGCGGCGCGAAACAGACCAAGGTCAATTCGCTCATCATGTTCATGGGGCGCAACGGCCGTCTGCCGGAGCTGGTGGAGCAAACCCGCGAGGATCGCAACCATGTCGTCTGGCCCGACCTGCCCGAACATTTTGAGCTGCCTCAAGTCGTGGGCGACAACGGGTATGGGCCGGCAACCTATGTGGTCAACACCGGCGGCGGGGCGTATGTGCATGGCTCTGTTGCCACCGGCGGCGGGAACTTCACCGGCCGCGACAACTGGGTGGCCGGAGACGCCATTGGTGGGGATCAGGTTGAACTGTCCGGCGATTTTCGAGGCGGCGTGGTCAACGTTGACAGTCATCTGGAGCACGCCGTGCAGTCGATTGCTGCCATGCCCCAGGGAACACCCGAAGACAAGGCGGAGCTGGCCCGGCTAATCGCCCAGCTGCGAGGGATGCTGGCCCAGGTTCCCCCGGAGCTGGCGGCCGACGCCGGGTCCATTGCTCGGCGGGTCGAGGTGCTGGCTGAGGAAGCCCAGAACGACCATCCCGATCAGTCGCTCATCAACGAGATTGGGGACGGCCTGCAGCGAGCAGCGCGGCGGCTGGCCCCGCGTCTGCCCCAGCTCCTGCCGCTAGTAGGCGTGATCCTCGATACCATACGCTTTATGACAACGTCGCGACCCTGAGATGTAGTCGCTAGCTGGAGCGCACCGAGGCGCGCAGGTCGACGGCATAGACGCCGTCGCCGGGAGCCATCACCCGCAGGGGGTTGATCTCGATTTCCGCGATTTGCGGGAAGTCGGCGGCGAGCTGGCCTAACCGCTGGATGGCATCGAGCACCGCTTCGCTATCGGCCGCCGGTACGTGGCGGAATCCGCCCAGCCGTCGCCCGGCCCACGTTTCGCGGAGCATCTGCCGGGCCTCTTCTGAAGGGACTGGCGCCAGTGCAAACGTCACGTCGCCCAACCCCTCGACCTCAATGCCGCCGGACCCAAACATGACGAGTGGCCCAAACTGCGGGTCCTGCACAGCTCCCACGATCACTTCCTGGCCGCCGAGAATCATCTGCTGCACCAGTACGCCGTCGATGGGCGCGTCCGGATCGTACTGATGGGCGTTGCGGCGGATCGTCTCGTAGCCCGCCATGACAGCTTCCGGCGAGTCCAGCCCAATCAGCACGCCCCCGGCATCACTCTTGTGGGAGATGGCGGGTGAGACGACCTTGAGCGCCACCGGGTAGCCAATCTCACTTGCTGCCGTGACAGCTTCTTCTGCCGACGCAGCCAGGCGTGCCGCCGGTGTGCGGATGCCGTACGCAGTGGCAACGGCCTCCACCATCTCAGCCGGCAGCGACCTCAACTCGTCGCCATCCGCGTCCGGCAAGGTGGCCAGCAGTTTCAAGACTCGCTCCGGATGCAGCGCAGTTTCAGATTGACCGTCAAGCTGCGCGTCATCGGCGTCAACCATGATGGAGCGGGCGCGCAGGAGTTCGGCGCGACGGACGAGAACGGCCAGGGCGGCGGCCGCTCGTTCCGGAAAGCGGTAGTCTGGAATCTGGGCTGCGCGGAAGTATTCGACCGCCTCCTGAATCATGCGCTCACCCATCAGAGCGACGACGACCGGCTTGTTGGCGGAGTAAATGATGGGGATCATCGCCCGGGCCACACCACCGGCCGACTCCATCGGCGGGGGCGGCAGGATGACCATAACACTGTCGACGTGCGGGTCGTCCAGCAAGATGCGCAGACTGTCCGCGTACTGTTCGGCCGTCGCCGCAGCCAGCATGTCGACGGGGTTGCGCAGGCTGGCTCCTGCCGGCAGCAGAGTAGCCAGCGCCGCTTGCGTTTCTGCAGAAAGGGACGCCAGGTGAAGACCGTGCGATTCCAGCGCATCAGTCGCCGTGACGCCTGGGCCGCCCGCGTTGGTCAGCACCGCCACGTTTGGTCCGTCCGGGAGCGGGCACCAGGCCAGCGTACGCGCCCAGTCGAACAACTCTTCGCTGGTGTCGGCGCGGATAACGCCTGCCCGGCGAAAGGCTGCGTTAAAGGCAGACTCCTGGCCCGCCAGCGCACCCGTATGGGAGGCGACAGCCGCCTGTCCCGCTGCAAAACGGCCCACTTTCAGGGCGATGATCGGCTTCTCTTGCGAGACCTGACTGGCGACATGGACGAACCGGCGGCCGTCGCTGATGCCTTCCAGATACATCGTCAAGACACGCGTATGCGGATCGGCGGCGACGGCGGTCAACATATCCGTCTCGCGCACGTCGAGCTGATTGCCCAGGCTGACCAGCCGCGACAGGCCAAATCCTTGCCCGCGCGCCCAATCGATGACGGCCGCGCAGATTGCGCCGGAGTGGGAGATGAATGCGATGCCACCCGGTGTCGGCCCCGGTGGTGGCAGGAAGGTCGTGTCCAGCGGCACGTGGGTGTCGAGCACGCCGATGCAGTTCGGCCCGATAAGGCGCATGTCGTAGTCGCGGGCCACACGCAGGCAGTCATCTTCGTACGCCGCGCCTTCCGGCCCGACCTCGCGAAAGCCTCCGGAGGCGATGATGGCGGCCCGGATGCCCCGCTCTCCGGCTTCTGCCAGCGTCTGGGCCACGAGCGGGGCGGGGATGAGCAGGACAGCCAGATCAACCGGATCGGGCACGTCCGCCACGCTCTCGTAGACAGGGCGCTCCAGCAGACGGCCGCCTCTTGGATTGACGAAGTGGATCGCGCCCTGGTAGCCGCTCTGTACCAGATTGCGGGCCAGGCCGAAGCCGAGCTTGGTCGGATTGGTGGACGCGCCGATGACGACGACGCCGCGTGGAGTAAAGAAGGGAACAAGGGAGGGATCCGGGTTGACGCTCATCGTGCCTCACATTGTAATGCGGATGCGACCAAAATTCACGCGGTCGCTTGGTCGGGGCAGGGCTTTTCAGTTGTCAAGCCGCTGCGGGTTGAAACCCGGCAGCTACCGGGCAAGTGGGTCAAAGCCCACTTAACCCGGAAAGGAAAGCGCGCCGGCCACCCCTTCTGCGACCCACCTTCAGTGGGTTTCCTCCGGTAGCAGGCCGTTTCAACGGCCTGTGTCCGGCCGAACCAGACAACTGAAAAACCCTGTTGGTCATGGCCCTGGGCTTTTCACTGTTCGAGCAACCGTAGGACCGGATTCCTTTCCCGTCTCATGGGGTCGGTGAGGGGACGCGACAAGGAATGTCGCGGCTACGTATGGTGAGGGGACGCGACAAGGAATGTCGCGGCTACGTATGGTGAGGGGACGCGACAAGGAATGTCGCGGCTACGTATGACAATCCGATTACTGAAATGGTCTTTGGTTATGGCGTGCGAGTACCCTCTCGCAATTTCCCATTGCTTTTGACGGTGAAAGCCGTTAGACTATTACCTATGAGCAGTTAAGTTGCCCCCAACTTGTCCTTTTGCGCGGTGTCGGCGTCGACCTCCTGTCGATTCGGGATACACACTGCGCCTGGTATCCTTCTGGTGCCGGCTCATGCCCCGTACCACATGTCGTTCAATAGCAATTGAGTAGCCTATAGTGGTCATGTATCATGTCTGAAAACTATGATCTGAAGCAGACGTTGTCTGACAGCCGCCCTGTCGGACTGTGGCGGATGCTTTCCGGATACCATCTGATCTATATTGGGGCGTTTATCTGCATCGGCCTTGCAGCCGTTGCCCAAACGTCTTTCTACTACCTGCTGCGGTACTTCATGGACAACGTCCTGGGCGTGCCGAGCGCCCAAAACCAGCTGGTATGGGTCGCTGCCGGGTTTATGGGGCTGGCTGCGCTGCAGGGGACATTCACCTACATCGGCGGCCGTTGGGCGGCCCAGACCTCCGAGGGTGTGACCCGTCGCCTGCGCGACTATCTGTATGACCAGATTCAGCGGCTGACGTTTTCCTACCATGACAAGACGCCGACCGGTGAGTTGATCCAGCGCTCGACTTCCGATGTCGACGCCCTGCGCCGTTTCTATGGCGAAGAGTCGATCGGCTTTGGTCGCGTCATCATGCTGTTTGTCGTCAACTTCATCGCCTTGCTGACGCTCAATGTGCAGTTGGCGCTGATATCGGTCGTTGTCGTGCCCTTTGTCGTGCTCATCTCCGTCTACTTCTTCAAGAAGATTGGCGAGCGGTACGAGCTGTTCCAGGAGCAGGAAGCAAAGCTGTCCAACACACTCCAGGAGAACTTGTCCGGTGTTCGCGTGGTCAGGGCGTTTGCACGCCAGGATTACGAGATTGAGAAGTTTGAAGGCGACAACCGCGGGCGTTACGACAGTGGGCGCAGCTTGCTGCTGCTCCACGCGATCTACTGGCCGACAACCGACATCATTGTTGGCGTGCAGTTGGTGATCGGCTATGCCGTCGGTGCGCTGATGGCCATTGAAGGGACGATCACCGTCGGCACGTTCATCGCTTACATGGGTATGCTGGGCTGGATCATGTGGCCCATTCGCAATGTGGGCCGTTTGATTGTGCAGATGTCGATGGCGCTGGTCTCCTACGACCGTGTGTCTGAGATTATCAAGCAAGATCGTGAGCCAGTCGACGCGGGAACGTTATCAGCCGACCGGCCCGTTGACAGGTGATGTGGTCTATGAGGATGTAACGTTTACTTACGACGAAGAGATGGCGGTCTTGCACGACGTCTGCTTCCACTGCCCGCCAGGTCAATCGGTGGCCCTCGTCGGCGCGACCGGTTCCGGCAAGACGTCACTGGTGAATCTGCTGCCCCGCTTCTATGAGTACGAAGGCGGCATACTGCTCGATGGCGTTGAACTGCGGGACTATCCGCGCCGCTACTTGCGCCAGCAAATCGGCATTGTCCAGCAGGAACCGTTCCTCTTCTCACGCACGATTCGTGACAACATCACCTATGGCGTGGGTCGGGATGTAACCGAGGAAGAGATCTACCGGGCGGCAGAGGCTGCGGCGGTTCATGACGTCATTCTTGGCTTCCCGAAAGGGTACGACACGATTGTCGGCGAGAAAGGCGTGACGCTTTCCGGCGGACAGAAGCAGCGGGTCACGATTGCGCGAACGCTGCTGAAAGATCCGGCCATCCTGATTCTGGATGACGCGACCTCATCGGTGGATACGGAGACAGAAGTCGTCGATCCGTGAATCGCTGGAGAAGTTGATTCCGGGACGGACCACGTTTCATCATCGCCCACCGCATCCAGACGGTCATGGACGGCCGATCTGATTCTGGTGCTGGACGATGGTCGGGTCGTCCAGTCAGGCACGCACAGCGAGCTGATCGACCAACCGGGCACGTACAAGACGATCTTTGTCTGCAATCACAGATTGAAGATGAGCTCCAGGAAGATTTGGCTTCCGCCGTTGCGCCTGCCTGAGCGAAGGTGGCGAGGCGCAGCGGCCGTCCAGTCGTGGACATGAGGCAATAATGGACGATTATTTCGAGGAAGAAGAATTTTCGACAGAGTTCAGCGGACAGACTGTCCTGCGCATTTTCGATCAGGCCGGCCGTACTGGCCGATGGTGGTCGGGTTCCTGATCTGATTGTCGGGGTCTGCGCTGGCCGACTCGATCTTCAACTATCTGAGCAAGCGGCTGATTGACGACGCCATCATCCCTGGCGACACGGCAGCGCTGCGCGAGATTCTGACACAGCTACGGCATCATCTTCGGCGCTGATGGCGGGAGCGTTTTCGGCTTCATCTATCTGACCGGCATTCTGGGCGAGACGCATGCGCTACGATCTGCGGTAAAGCATGTTCGATCATTTGCAGCGGCTTTCATTTTCATACTTCGACAAGACGCCCGTTGGCTGGATTATGTCACGGGTCACGTCGGACACGGAGCGCATTGCCGAACTGGTGACGTGGGGCCTGCTCGATGTGACCTGGGGTATCACGAGTATTGCGGTCGCCATCGTCTTCATGTTCCTATCAACTGGCAGCATGGCCGGCCTCGTCTGATCACGGTGCCGCTGTCTGGTCTTTGTGGCCTGCTTCTTTCAAGACGTCGCATCCTGGCCGAGTTTCGCGAAGTTCGCAAGATCAACTCCAAAATCACTGGCGCCTACAATGAAAACATCACCGGCGTGCGGGTGACGAAATCGATGGCGCGTGAAGAGCAGGATCTGGTCGAGTTCCAGGATCTCAGCGGCAGACATGTATGATGCGTCCTATCAGGCGGCCGGCTGTCGGCGATGTTTCTGCCGGCTGTGCAGCTCATCAGTGCGCTGGCGTGTGGCCCTCGTCGTCTGGTACGGCGGCCTGCTGGCACTGCGATTTGGGCTTATAACGCCGGGCGACATCCAGGCGTTTGTCGGCTACGTGACGTTCATGTTGTGGCCAGTGCAGGAGATGGCCCGCGTCTTCGCCCAGATGCAGCAGTCGGTGGCCTCGGGCGAACGCGTCTTCTCGCTGTTGGACGCTGTGCCTGCGGTGCAGGACGCCCCGGACGCTGCGACACCCGGCTCTATTCGCCGGCGAGATCGTCTTTGACAATGTGGACTTCTATTATGAGGAAGACAAGCCGGTGCTGCAGGACTTCAACCTGTCGGTGCGCCAGGGCGAGACGATTGCTCTGGTCGGGCCGACAGGTGGCGGCAAGTCGACCATCGTGAACCTGGTTTGTCGGTTCTACGAACCGAAACACGGGACCATCTCGTTCAACGGCACGGATTACACAACGCTGACGCAGGAAGCGATCCAGTCCAACATCGGCATGGTGCTGCAAACGCCACATCTTTTTTCCGGAACGGTAAGCGAGAACATCCGCTATGGCCGCCTCGATGCCACCGATGAAGCGATCGTCGAGGCGGCCCAATTGGCCGGTGCCCACGAGTTCATTGTGACGCTGGAAGAAGGTTACGATGAAGAAGTGGGCGAAGGCGGCAGCATGCTCTCGGTCGGTCAGAAACAGCTGATCAGCCTGGCGCGAGCCATTCTGGCAGACCCGGACCTGTTTATCATGGATGAGGCGACGAGTTCGGTGGACACGCTGACCGAAGCCCTGATTCAACGGGGTATGGAGCAGATGATGATTGGCCGGACGAGCTTTGTTATCGCCCACCGGCTTTCAACGATTCGCCGTGCGGATCGCATTCTGGTCATCGAGAACGGCCGCATCGAAGAGTTCGGTACGCACGCGGAACTGATTCAGGCTCGGGGTCATTACTACAACCTGTATACGCGACAGTTCCGGCGCGAGCGGGAGGCGGCGCTTGGCATCTAATCCTGCAAGTGGACCGGGCAACTCACCGGCGACGCTGTTCCAGCTTTTCGCTGTCGAGCCGTCCGGTCCTGTGAGCCTGCCACTCCCGCCGGGCGCTGGAGCGTTGACCGATCTGTATGGCGAAGTTGAGCTGGGTGTCTACTCGGCCCTGCGGACCTTTGACCACCACAGCTTTCTGGCGCTTGATGGCCATCTGGACCGCACGGAACAGTCGATGTCGCTGCTGGGGTGGGAATATGAGCTGGACCGTGAACGCCTGTGCCGGGCGCTTGATGCCGTCTGCAGAGCTTTTCCTGCGCCGGAGATGCGCGTGCGCTTCGATGTGCTTGCTGCCCCGGCCACGGTGTTGGGCACGACCAGTCGCGAGTTGATTGCGCTGCAATCCTTTGAGCCGCCGCCGCCTGCCCTGTACGAAACAGGTGTGAGGGTCGCGCTTGCCGATCCTGACCTGACCCGTGAGAACCCGCTGGCCAAGACGGCCGGGTTCGCTGCCCGGCGACCGCCGCTGGCCATGGACGCGGCATCGTCCGAGCGGCCTTACGAATACCTGCTGACGACCGCCGACGGCCGCATTCTGGAGGGGAGCGGGACCAACTTCTACGGCGTCCGCGACGGTGTCTTGCAGACCGCCGGCGACGGCGTACTGGAAGGCATTACACGCCGCATCATTCTGGAACAGGGAGTCGCACTCGGCATACCCGTCAGCTATGAGCCGGTGGCGATCAGTGAGATTGGTCTGTTGGATGAAGCCGCGTTGAGCGGTTCGTCACGTGCCCTGCTGCCTGTGGTGCAAGTTGGCGACCAGGTGATTGGCAACGGCCGCCCCGGTCCGGTCAGCCTGAGCCTACTGCAAGCGTACCAGCGCTACCTGCGCGACAACATCCGTCCAGCGGTTTGAGACCCGTCAATCGCATACGCAACGCTGCCGCTTGAAATCGGACAGTTCACGATCAAACCTGATAACTCCGGTTAACCGAACCAATCCATTGAGAGGTTGTGAGCAACCTTGCGGAACGTTCCCAGGGCGATTTATGGCACTTTCCTGCCGGCTGTGCGAGTTCATTCCACTGCGAATCTAAATGCGATTGCCCAGCGGTTTGAGATTCGCCAAAGGTTGCTACAATACCATCGTATTCGCGTGGTTCGCTTGTGGACCCGCGAAGGACAGAAGGTAAGGTAGCACCGTATGCTGACTCTCTCGCCCAACGAAGCCCTGGTCATCACCCTCTACGACATTGGGGCGTTCCAATTCGGCCGTTTTCGACTGCACAGCGGGCGCGAATCGCGGATCTATATCGATCTGCGTGTGCTTGTGTCCTACCCACATGCGCTGCGGCAGGTGGCCACTGCTTATCGCGGTGTCCTGGAAGACCTAACCTTCGACATGCTGGCGGCCACACCGTTGGCGGGCATGCCCATTGGCACAGCGATCTCCCTCGACATGAATGTGCCGATGATCTATCCACGCAAGACTGCCAAGAGTTACGGCACGGGCAAAGAGATTGAGGGCAAATGGTCAATCGGACAGACGGCGGTGGCCATTGACGATCTGATTACTTCGGGTGACAGTATTCTGGACACGATTGCGTCGCTGAAGGCGGCAGGGCTTCGCGTCCGAGATGCTGTTGTTCTCATTGACAGGGGGCAGGGTGGCAGCCAACTCCTGACCGAGCAAGGTTACAGGCTGCACTCGGTGCTTACCCTGGACGAGATGCTGGACACGTTGGTTGAACACCAACGGCTGACGGACCGCCAGCGCGACGAAATCGTCGCTTCGCTGGCAAACTAGGTTCGTTGCTGTTAAACAATGAAGCAGTGGCTTTGGCCGCTTGAATGATGCCTACTGGTGTCTGGCCGAATTGAAGGTCAGCCACGTATTGTCTTGAGTCTACTGGTGCGGTCGATTACCAGACGAATGTGGTAATAGGTGTCGGCCTGCAGTGGACTCTTTTTTTGACTGAGGAGATTCATGACCAGGATAAGTGAGAAGCTAAAGCGCAGCACAGCCCACGACGTGCTGCGGTACGAAGATAATCCGTTGCAAGTGATGTTCGAGCCACGTTCTGTTGCTGTCATTGGCGCAACGGAACGCGAAGGCAGCGTGGGACGGACCATCGTCTGGAACCTGATCAGTTCGACGTTTGGCGGGACGATCTTTCCGGTAAACCCCAAGCGCAACAGTATCCTCGGCATTAAAGCGTATCCATCTATAGGCGCTATCCCGGACCCCGTAGATCTGGCGGTCATCGTCACACCTGCCCCGTCCGTGCCCAATATCATCCGCGAGTGCGTGGCTGTTGGCGTCCAGGCGGCGATCATCATCTCGGCGGGCTTCAAGGAGACCGGGCCAGAAGGCGCGGCGCTGGAGCAGGAGATTCTTGGGATCGCCCGCCAGGGTGGCATGCGCATCGTGGGGCCGAACTGTCTTGGCGTGATGAACCCTATTGGCGGCCTGAACGCGACATTTGCCAGCAAGATGGCCCGGCCTGGCTCGGTCGGCTTCATCAGCCAGAGCGGCGCACTGCTGACGGCGATTCTCGACTGGAGTTTTAGCGAGAACGTTGGCTTCAGCGCCTTCGTCTCTGTTGGCTCCATGCTCGACGTGGGCTGGGGTGATCTGATCTACTATCTCGGCGACGATCCCAATACGCGCAGCATTGTGCTGTATATGGAGTCGATCGGGGACGCTCGCTCCTTCTTGTCAGCAGCGCGCGAAGTAGCGCTGACGAAGCCGATTATTGTCATCAAACCCGGCCGTACGGAAGCGGCAGCGACAGCCGCCGCCTCTCATACCGGTTCGCTGACCGGCAGCGACGAAGTATTGGCGGCCGCTTTCCGCCGTTCCGGCGTTCTGCGCGTCAACACCATCGCTGAGTTGTTCAACATGGCGGAGGTGCTGTCCAAGCAGCCACGCCCGCGCGGGCCACGCCTGACCATCGTTACCAATGCCGGTGGCCCTGGCGTGCTGGCTACCGACGCCTTGATCACGACGGGCGGGGAACTCGCGCCAATCTCGTCTGAGACGATGGTCGCCTACAACGCCCTGCTGCCACCGCACTGGAGCCATAACAATCCCATCGACATCCTGGGTGATGCGGACGCGACCCGCTACGCTGAGTCGATGAAGATTTCGGCCGAAGACAAGGAAAGCGACGGCACGCTGGTCATCCTGACGCCTCAGGCGATGACTGATCCGACAGAGACAGCCAGAGCGGTGACGGCCCAGTTTGGCAACCAACCTCACCGGTCGGTGGGCAAGCCAATTCTGGCCAGCTGGATGGGCGGCCCGGAAGTGGCTGAAGGCGAAGCGATTCTGAACGCGGCCAACATTCCGACGTTTGCGTATCCTGATACGGCCGCCAGCATCTTCAACTACATGGTTCGCTACCAGCGGCGGCTGACGGCGCTCTACCAGACGCCTCAACTGGCCGAGGATTATGATGAGGCCGGCTTCAAGCGCTTCCTCGTCAGCGAGATGATCCAGAGCATTCGCGAGACAGGCCGGGTGATTCTGACCGAGTACGAGTCCAAGCAGGTGTTGGAAGCGTATGACATCCCGACCGTGACCACCCGCGTAGCCACCAGCTCCGACGAAGCAGTGGCCGTAGCCGAAGAAATTGGCTACCCGGTGGTGGTCAAGCTGAACTCCGAGACGATCACCCACAAGACTGACGTCGGTGGGGTTCGCCTCGACCTGGATACGGCCGACGAAGTTCGCCATGCGTTCGACACGATGGAAGCGTCCGTGGCCGAGAAGTTCAGCCCGGAAGATTTTCTGGGCGTCACTGTCCAGCCGATGCTGAAGGTGAATGACGGGTATGAGCTGATCCTGGGCTCCAGCCCCGACCCGCAGTTCGGGCCGGTCGTCCTCTTTGGCACGGGTGGCACGCTGGTCGAAGTCTTCAAAGACCGCGCTCTGGCCATCCCGCCGTTGAATACGACGCTGGCCCGGCTGACGATGCAGCGCACCAAGATATATGGAGCACTGCAGGGCATCCGTGGACGGCCGCCGGTGGACCAGGCCGAGCTGGAGAAGATTTTCGTGCGCTTCAGCGAACTGGTCGTAGAACAGCGCTGGATTCGGGAGATCGATATCAACCCGTTGTTTGCGTCCCATGAACGGCTCATTGCCCTGGATGGACGAGTGGTCCTGTATGACAAGGATGTCAGAGAGGAGGATTTGCCCAAGCTGGCCATTCGACCCTACCCGGCGCAGTACATCACCTCTTTCACCAGCGGGGACACGGAGTTCACGATCCGGCCCATCCGTCCCGAGGACGAGCCGAAGATGGCGAAGTTCCACGAGAAGCTGTCAGAGCAGAGCGTTTACCTGCGCTACTTCCGTTCGTTCCAGCTGAGCCAGCGTGTCGAACATGAAAGACTGACCCGTATCTGCTATGTCGACTATGACCGTGATTTGGCGCTGGTCGTCGAATGGACGAATCCCGAGAACGGCGAGGAAGAGATCCTGGCAGCAGGCCGCCTTTCGCGGTTGGCCAACCCGGAGGAAGCAGAGTTTGCCATGCTGGTCAGTGACGATCATCAGCGGCGAGGCGTTGGCACTGAGCTGCTGCGCCATCTGATCCAGTTCGGTCGCGACGAAGGCATCAAGCGCATTGTGGCCTACATGCTGCCGGAGAACCGGGGTATGATCCGCGTCTGCGAGAAGTTGGGCTTCCGCTTTGAGCGGGAGGACGATCTGATCAAGGCTATCCACGATCTGTAGACAGAGTTTGACGCAGGTGTGAGGTTGCTGCCGGGTCTCGCTGCGTGAGGCCCGGCAGTTTTGGTTCCGGGTGAGGATGAGCAACTGCGACGCGCATTGAGAAAGCGGCCCCATTATCCTATAATGGCGGCATGTGCTGGAGTAGCTGGGACCATTCGAACAGCAGTAAAAGTTTTGTATGATGGCTGACGTGACGACTAACGCTCACGCTGCCTTGCCGGAAACGATCGCCGACAAGAGCATCCTCGCGCTGGCCAAGCTTGGGCAGACGTTGACATCCAGCCTTGAACTGGATGAAGTGCTGCAGCGTGTGTTGACGGAGGTGACCGCGCTGCTCGATGCTGAAGGCGTGGCCATTCTGATGCTGGAAGGTTCCGAGTTGGAGTTTGTGGCGGTCAATGGATCGGCGGCCGAGAATCTGAAAGGCGAGCGCATGCCGCGCGAAGCCGGTGTCGTGGGTCATGTTATGTCAACTGGCGAACCAGTATGGCTCAACACCAGAGGCAGCAATGTGACCGGGCTGCGGATCTACCGCGACATCGAGACCGTTAGCAGCTTTCACACCCGGTCGCTCCTGGCGGCGCCGCTGCTGCAAGAGGGCGACGTGATCGGTGTGCTTGAGGCGGCCCACAGCGATCCGGACGGATTGCGCCCGGAGGATCTGCCCGTATTGGCGGCGGCCTCCACGTGGGCGGCTATTGCCATTCGCAACGCCCAGCTCCATGCCCAGGCCCAGGAGGCACGTGAAGAACGGGCCATGTTGGAAGAAAGGGCCAGGCTGGCCCGCGAGCTGCATGATGCGGTGACCCAGTCGCTCTACAGCATGGCGGTGCTGTCGGCCGCCTGGCGGCGACAAATTGCGGCGGAGCGGCTTACGCCCAAGCCCGAGCACATTGAAGAGCTGGGCGACCTGGCGCTGCAAGCGTTGAGAGAGGTACGCCTTTTGATTTACGAGCTGAGACCGGCTGAGTTTGCCGAGGAAGGCTTGATTGGCGCACTGCACCGGCGATTGGAAGCGGTGGAGGGCAGGGCGGGGCTGACGGCCCGTCTGGTGGTTTCCGATCTGGACGGCAACCCACTCATGTCGCAGCTGGCAGCGGCCGATGGGCCGGGTATCGAGTTCTATCAACTGCCGCCGGCCCTGGAGACCGAGCTGTTTCGCATTGCCCAGGAAGCGCTCAACAATGTGATCAAGCATGCATCAGCTACCGAAGTGACGATATCCTTGCGCATCGGTCCGCAGGAGCTGATACTGGAGATTGTGGACAACGGGCGTGGCTACGACGTCAAAGCGTCGGCTGAGTCCGGCGGGTTTGGTCTGACCTCGATGCGCGAGCGAGCAGAGCGGCTGGGTGCGCGGCTGCAGATCAAGAGCGGACCGGACGAGGGGACGCGCGTCGTGCTGAGCGGCGTACCTCTGGTGACGTGAACAAGTCACATCAAGGAAGTTACACATAATGGAAGGGATAAGACCGATCTCGGTGCTGATTGCCGATGACCACGCCATTGTACGGCGCGGGCTGAAGACGTTGATCGATGGCGAGCCGGATCTGACGGTGGTGGGTGAGGCAGCTGATGGCGCCGAAGTGGTGACGTTGGCACGAGAGCTGCGCCCGGACATCGTCCTGCTCGACCTGGTCATGCCGGTGCAGAGCGGCCTAGACGCATTAGCGCTGATTCGTGAAGACAACCCGGATGCTCGCGTCCTGGTGCTGACGAGCTTTGCAGGCAACGACAAAGTCTTCCCGGCCATCCGCGGCGGCGCGTCTGGCTATGTGCTGAAGGATGCCGGGGCCGAGCAGCTGTTGACGGCAATCCACGAGGTAGCGCGTGGCGAATCGTACCTGCATCCAACGATCGCTCTCAAGATGCTGCGTGAGATAGACAGTGGGGCGGCGGATCTCGATACGGTGGAGTTGAGCAGCGATCCGCTGACTGATCGGGAGGTTGATGTCCTGCGCCTGGTCGCCCAGGGGTTGACTAACCAGGATATCGCGGAAGCCCTCGAGATAAGCGACAGGACGGTCGGCAACCACATCGGCAGTATCTTGCGCAAGCTGCATCTGGCGAACCGGACGCAAGCCGCGCTTTACGCACTGCGACGCGGCCTGGTTGATCTGGAGAAGGACGATTGAACGGCAGATCGTCCCTTCTGAACGGTCCCGCGAAACTGAGTTGCCACAGTCGGTGTTCACAGCTACACTTTGAACCAATCCCAATACCTCGGCAGGCGCTGCATGCGTCCAGGGAGAATGGCCACACGTATGGGATCGAGAACTATGCGGCACTCGGAATCCAGCTGTTTCGTCTTGCGCCTTTGCCCCATTCAGCAGCCTGACCACAACAGTACCAATCCAGCAGGTCGCCTAATGCGATCAGCTGCCGCTGAATCTATACCATCATGCCTTGAGGAGTCGCAATGATCAGGCCAGTGATTTTTACACTAGACGACGAGCCGCAGGTGCTCAACGCTGTCGGACGGGACCTGCGAGACCATTTTCGCAAGGAGTATCGGATCATGAGCGCCGGGTCCGGCACAGATGCGCTGGAAGCGCTCGCCCAGCTTAAGCAGCGGGGCACGCCGGTCGCGTTGTTCCTGGTGGACCAGCGCATGCCTGAGATGAGCGGTGTGGAGTTTCTGGCAGAAGCCTCCAAATTCTACCCCGACGCACGCAAAGTCTTGCTCACTGCCTACGCCGATACCGAAGCGGCTATTGCCAGCATCAACTCGGTGGGCCTCGACTACTATCTCATGAAGCCGTGGGACCCGCCGGAGCAGAATCTTTACCCGGTTCTTGACGATTTGCTGGGCGATTGGTGGTCGTCGGTTGTCCTGCCTTACGAAGGAATTCGTGTAGCAGGTACGTTGTGGTCACCAAGTTCCCACCGTGTGAAGGATTTTCTGGCCCGCAACCGCATTCCGTACCAATGGCTGGACATCGAGAAAGACGCAGAAGCAAAGACGCTGGCCGAATCGGTGCTGCAGGGCAGCACCCAGCTGCCTGTGGTCTTCTTCCCTGACGGCGAGACGATGATCGACCCCGACGTCAGGATGCTGGCTACCAAAGCTGGATTGCAAACCGATGCCAAGGAGCCGTTCTACGACCTTATCATTGTCGGTGGCGGTCCGGCGGGTCTGGGCGCGGCTGTCTACGGCGCATCAGAGGGGTTGACCACAGCGCTCATCGAGCGTGAGGCAACCGGTGGACAGGCCGGGACCAGTTCGCGTATTGAGAACTATCTCGGCTTCCCCAAAGGGATAAGTGGCGCTGACCTGGCGACACGGGCCACCGCGCAAGCTGTCAGACTGGGCGCGGAGATCCTGCTGGCCCAGGACGCTATGTCGATCCGGGTTGAAGAACCGTACCGCTACCTGAAGTTGGCGGACGGGACTGAGCTCGGCTGTCGGGCGATGGTCATCGCTTCCGGCGTACAAACGCGCCGGCTCAATGTGGACGGCGTCGACGAGCTGACCGGGGCGGGCATCTACTATGGCGCGGCCCTGACTGAAGCAGCTTTCTATCGCGACGAGCACATCTATGTGGTCGGTGGGGCCAACTCGGCCGGGCAGGGGGCGATGTTCTTCTCTCGCTTCGCCAAACAAGTCACAATGCTGGTCCGGGGCAGCTCGCTTACCAAGAGCATGTCCCAATATCTGATCGATCAGCTTGAGTCGACGCCCAATATCGACATCCTGACCCGGACAACGGTGACGGCCGTCCATGGCACGCAGAAACTCGAAGGGTTGACGCTGAAGAACAGCATGACCGACGAATCCTGGGACGTTGAGACACCGGCCATGTTCCTGTTCATCGGCGCGGTGCCGCGCAGTGAACTTGCTGCCGGGGTTGTGGAGCGCAACAGTACCGGGTTCATCCTGACCGGTTCGGATCTGGTGGTAGACGGGAAGCGTCCGGCGGGATGGCGACTGCAGCGCGACCCGTATCTGCTGGAGACCAGTGTGCCGGGCATCTTTGCCGCCGGCGACATCCGTCAGGGCGCCGTGCGACGTGTGGCCGCCGCTGTTGGCGAAGGGGCAAACGCCATTAGCCAACTGCACCAATATTTGCGAACCGTATAGCCGGAGCCAGGCTGCGGCTCGTCGATGAATCACAGCGACCATGTAGCCTTGCTCAGGCCGGGCATCCCCCATCAGGGCGGTGTCTGGGTCGACTTCGGTTCGGGCGGTGGCGCGTTTACTCTGGCGTTGGCCGAGCTGCTCGGACCGGAGTCGCGGATCATCTCTGTCGACCGCGACCGTCGCTCCCTAAGCAGCCAGGCCGACACCCTTCGCCGGCACTATCCACGAGTCCACGTCGACTTTCTTGTGGCCGACTTCACGGCTGAGCTTGAGCTGCCACCGCTCGATGGCCTGGTGATGGCCAACTCACTCCACTTCATCCAGAACAAACGGCCGGTGGTCGAAAAGCTGCGCGACTACCTGAAACCGGGCGGCCGTTTTCTGTTGGTCGAGTATGACGTCGACAAGGGCAACCGCTGGGTACCTTACCCGCTGTCATTTGAGAGCTGGAGACGGCTGTCGGTCGAGGCTGGTCTGCCGCAGGTAGAACTCCTGCAGCGCCGTCCCAGTCGCTTCCTGAAGGGGTTCTACTCCGCGTCCAGTCGCGTCTGAGCCACTCGTTCCCTTTTCTCAATTCTCCACCAATCTACGCCTCGCCAACGCCCGGTCGCCGGACGGCCTACGCTGTGCTCCGAGGCGGAACCTCGCCCGGCTGCCAGTCGTTTTCGTGATGAAGCCGCTGAACAACACGAGACCAGCACACAGCGCGAGGAGCGAACATGGAGATGCCACTCACCTTTCTGACCACATTTAGGGGCAACCGGCTGCCACAACTGATCGTTTGCCGGATGCGGCAGACTGTCGCGGATCTGAAGTCGGCCGAGTACCAACCCGTCCACGTCGGTATTGCTTTTGGGCTGGGAACGTTGATGAGCCTCAATCCGGTGCCGGTGCTTGACATGGTGCTGGCGCTGCTGCTGCTCCGTCTCATGCCCCGCCTTCCGCGCGCGCCCTACCTGGCGGCGATGGCCACCTGGAACAGCCTGGTGATGGCGCCGCTCTATGCCTCCATGCCCGGTGTCGGGCGACTGGTCATCAACTCGACCCTCGCGACCGCACCGTCCGGGGACTCGGTTGGCCTGCTGGTCTGCACCATTGCTGGCGGGGTGGTGATTGCCGGGATTCTTGTCACCGCCTCCATTGGCGCCGTTACCCTGCTGACCCATCTCGTTCGTCGCCAATGCGAACTGAACCATCCTGATTAGCCTTGACATTTATCTCCACTATAATATACTCTATATCAAATAGTACGATATCAAAGTAATAACACATGGCAACACATTTCGAAGGAACCGACGAACAGAGAATGGCGCTGGACACGTTCATCAAGATCTCGCGTGCCTCAGACGTGCTCAACGCTCGCATCAATCATCACCTGCAAGACGTGCACCTGACCGGCAGTCAGTTTGGCGTTCTGGAAGCGCTCTACCACCTGGGTCCGATGCCGGTGGGTCAACTGGGAGACAAGATTCTGAAGAGCAGTGGCAACATGACGCTGGTCGTCGACAATCTTGTCAAGCGCGGCCTGGTCTCTCGCCAACGCCGTGAGGATGACCGGCGTCGCGTCGATGTTAGCCTGACTGACGACGGGCATGACCTGGTCGCCGCCATTCTGCCCGCTCATGTCGACGGGGTGGTTGGCGCGTTCGCCGTGCTGTCGCCGGAAGAAATGGTGCAGCTCGGCCGGCTATGCCGCCGTCTGGGTTTGGCCCAGCTCGAACGTCGATGAGCGTAGTGGTTCGCGCCATTTTGTCTGCCATGATCCTTTGTATCACAAGCAAGGAAGGTAACGCTTTTCATGGAACCGATTAAGGGTTTACACCACATCACTGCAATGGCCGGGGATGCGCAGGCTAACGTAACGTTTTATCAGGAAGTGCTGGGACAGCGCCTCGTCAAGACAACCGTCAACTTCGACGATCCCGGCACGTATCACCTGTACTACGGCGACCGAACCGGCAGTCCGGGCAGCATCATGACATTCTTCCCCTGGCCCCATGCTCGCCGTGGCAATGCCGGCAACGGCGAAGCAGCGGCCGTCGCCTACGCGATTCCGGAAGGTTCCGCAGCGGCCTGGCAGCGGCGCCTGAACGCGCTCGGCGTCTCGTCCGGCGAGCTTCAGACGCGCTTTGGGGCGCCCGTTCTGCCGCTCCGGGACCCAGACGGAATGATCCTCGAACTGGTAGAGACGGCCGATCTGCCAGAGTTCGATCATTGGCAAGAGGGGCCTGTGCCTGAGTCGATGGCGCTGCGGGGTTTCCACGGCACAACTCTATGGGTGGACGAAGCGGCGACCACCGGGGCGCTGCTGACAAATCAGATGGGGTACCGGCTGATCGGCACTGTGGGCGCACGCACGCGCTATCAAGCTGCTGGCGCGGCGATGGGTCCGGTCATCGATCTGCTAGAGCGGCCCGGACAGTCCAGAGGACGTTTTGGTGCCGGCTCCATCCACCACATCGCATTTCGTGTAGCCAATGACGCGGAGCAACAAATATGCCAACTGGGGCTGCAAGAAGCCGGAATGCCGGTGACCCCGGTGCAGAACCGTCAGTATTTCCACTCCATCTACTTCCGCGTGCCAGCCGGCATACTGTTTGAGATGGCCACGGACCCGCCCGGATTTCTTCTTGATGAAGGTGAAGCGGGCCTGGGCCACAGCCTCAAGCTGCCGCCCTGGCTCGAAGACAGACGAGAGGAGATTGAAGCACATCTACCAGCCCTCGACCGGACCGTCGGCGAGCAGGTACTAGCGAGGAAGCAATGAGTGACACAAACCCCCACGTTGACCAAGCTGTCTACGCCACCGGAACGCCGCTGGAGTCGGCTACCGGTGTCGTGATACTGATTCACGGGCGAGGCGCAACGGCCCCAAGCATCCTTGAGCTGGCCTCCGCCATTCCGGCTGACGGTGTCGCCTATCTGGCCCCGCAGGCGGCAGGCAATGTCTGGTATCCGTACTCGTTTCTGGCCCCCATGGAGCAAAATGAACCGGGCCTACCCTCCGCACTCCAGGCTGTCGACAATCTGGTGAACCAGGTGCAGGCGGCCGGGATTCCCACAGACCATATTATCCTGGGTGGTTTCTCCCAGGGAGCCTGTCTCGCCAGCGAATACGCCGCACGCAACGCCCAGCGATATGGTGGGCTGATGGTGTTCAGCGGGGGCCTGATCGGGCCACCTGGAACGCCGCGAGATTACCCGGGTTCTTTCGACGGCATGCCTGTCTTTGTCGGCTGCAGCGATGTCGACCCCCACATCCCGCTGGTCCGCGTGAATGAAACGGCCGACACGCTGGCGGAGATGGGGGCGACCGTCGACAAGCGGATCTACCCGGGCATGCCCCATACGATTATTGAAGACGAAATCACGGCTGCACAGGCGTTGCTTAAGCAAGCGCTTGGCAGTCGATAAGGAGCACGATTGAGATGCAGAAACTACAAACGCAGGGTGTCCATCACATCACTCTGATTGGCGCAGACCGGCAAACGTCGATCGATTTCTGGGAAGGCGTGCTGGGCATGCCGTTCATCTTCGAGCAGCCAAACCTGGATGTTCCCGAAGAGAACCATCTCTACTTCGATCCGGGCGACGGCCGTCTCATCACCGTGTTTACCCGCGAAGACCGGCAGCCGGACGCCACGCCCACTCCAGAAGTTGGTGGCGCGGTCCATCATCTGGCGTTTATCGTCTCGCAAGCTACCTACAGCCAGGTGGTCGGGCGGCTGGGAGAACGAGGCATAGCCAACAGCGGGGAGGTGGATCGGGGCTTCATGGACTCAATCTACTTCCGTGATCCGCTGGGGTTTCTGATCGAGCTGGCATGTTACAAGTTCGATCCGCCGGTCGGCGTGACCCATGCCGAAGTACTGCTGGAGGCACACCTGATACGTCTCGACCGCGGTGACTACAACATCGACGAGTCGCACCTGGCCGATGCCCTTGAGCGGTTGACAACGCGCACGACGCGAACGCTTTCCGACGACCGCACGCCGAAGGATCCGTACCGCGTCCGCGACCGGGCTTAGCTGTCCCGCACACGGATGACCCGCAACGAAAAACGACCGGTGGTCCCACCTGAGTGGGGCCCGCGGTCGTCCTTGTTCTCGACGATCAGTGGCGTTAGACTGCGGCGACTTCGGGAATAATCTCGCGGCCGAAACGTTCCAGCGGCTTGATGTCTGCTACGTTTGGCATGTTGAAGATGGCGTGCTGGATGCCGAGGTCTGCCAGGGCGCGGCATTCAGCGATGATGTCGCTGGCGCTCATCTGTCCGGCGGCAAGGTACGCCGTGCCCAGCGTCGTCCGCTCAATCTCTTCGTACGGACGACCAGCGTTGTCACAGTGACGCTGCAAGACATCAAGCTTGTGGCGCAGAACGTCGTGTCCGGCGCCGGCAAACAGGTTGCACGCATCGGCATAGCGGGCCACGAGACGCAGCGTCTTCTTCTCGCCCATCCCGCCAATCATGATCGGCGGGTGCGGGGCGCTGATCGGACCTGGGCTGCATATTGGCTCCTCAAGCTGAAAGTAGCGACCGTGATAGGGTTTGACCGGCTCTCCGGACCACATCTGATGGGCAATCTGGAGCGTTTCTTCCAGCCACTCAAATCGCTCGGCCACCGGTGGGAAGGGGAAGCCAAGGCCGGCAGCCTCCCGATCATACCAGGCTGCTCCCACGCCAAAGTAGGCACGCCCTTCTGACAGGACATCAAGATTCGTGACAGCCTTAACCAGAAGGCCGGGCTGGCGATAGATGACGCCGGTGACAAGCGTGCCCAGCCGTACGTTCTTCGTCAGTGCTGCCAGGTAGGTCAGGGTGCTGTACCCTTCCAGCATCGGTTCAGTTGCGGGACCGAGCATAGGCTCAAGCTGGAAGAAGTGGTCCATGACCCATATGCTGGCGAAGCCGGCATCGTCGGCTGTCCGGGCAATCTCGGCCAACCTGGGCGCAAGCGACGCCGAACCACCGTCCCATGAAAAGCTGGGGATTTGCAGACCGATCTTCACAGTAGCTGTCCTTTGCCCGTCTCAGGAACTGCGCACGAGCGTTTGGAGAAATGGGCCGACAACAGACCCGACCCTGATGGCCCGGTGGCTGCTGTGGTGAATAGTTTACGGCTGCGGCTACGCGCTTGCAGGAAGCTCGACCCGTGTGTTCAACCCGCGTGCAATGAAGTCAGGCTTGCGATTCCAGACCTGATCCTTGACCGTCGCCAAAGTAGCGTCCAGCATCACCCGCTGCTCGATGGGGTCCACCATGGACACGTACTCCATAGGGATGAATGCCGTGCCGCCGAGTTCGATTGTCTGGATCTCCAGGTAGGAGGCGTACAGCTTCAGATCGGGATTGACATCGTCAGACGGGCGAAGATGCAGCCGCATGGCCAAGCCCACGTCATCCTCGTCCTTCGTCACGACTGTAGCGTACTTACGCAAGCCCGCCTCGATCAACTGATCGCTGTTGTAAACGGCTTCATGATGAGTTCTTCGCAACATCTGTCTAGCTCCTCAACAAGATCTTCAGGGGACGGCCCACACACGGCCACTCATTGCGGATTCTATCCGACCTGACCCAACCGAACAAGTTGCGCGATAGAATATTTGTTCTATAATCGTCTGCATGGTCGAAGATGAATGGGGCGACTACTTCGAATACGCCGAGCATGGTTACGAGGAAGGGCGACGGCCGATTGACGGCATGATGCTTGCCGGTCTGGGAATACTTCTCCTGTTCGCTTTTCACGTTATTCGCAGTGTGGTAGGGTCGGGATTGCCAAACGCCATCGATGTGCCTGCCAACAGTCGCGCCGATGAGCAGACGGCAGCTCCCGCGGCGCCCGCCCAGACGACCGATGTCACAACTGCGCCCATGACGCCATCCCAGATTGAGTGGCACCAGGTGATCAGTGCGCCGTATACGACTTATGTGCTGACCCAGGGGCCGCACGGCATGTCGTACGGTCACTACGCCATCGACATTGCGGCCGGGAAGGGTGAGCCCATTCTGTCCCCAATCAACGGTTCGGTCACACAGCGCTACACCGACGAGTGGAACAATCCGATCATCGTCATTGAGAACGAAATCTATCAGGTGACCATGTATCATGGCGACTATGCGCTCAATATTGGCGATGCCGTTCAGATTGGACAGCAGGTGGGTACCGAGAGCAACCACGGCTACACGATGGACATGCAGGGACGTCTCTGTGCGGGGCGTGACTGCGGCTATCACACGCATCTCAACATCTATGACAAACGACTTGGCGCCAACATCAACCCCCTCGATGTGATTGGTTACTAGTAGGTCAACAAACTGCGTTTGCCAGAGATGTAGGATGACGTGCTAAATCGTCCTACCCTCGCGAATCAGCAGATCGCGCGACAGTCTATTCGGCGATAGATGGCTGGCAAACCACCAGGCTGACCGGAAGACATTTCACCCCGCGAGTGCTTCCTGTTCGCAGGGCTTTTTAGTTGTCTGGTTCAGGTCAAATACAGGCCGTTGAAACAACCTGCTGCCGGAGGAAACCCACTAAAGATGGGTTGCAGAAGTAGTGGCCGGTGTGCTTTGCTTCTCAATCTCAGCAAGTCTTGACCCACTTTCCCGGTAGCTGTCGGGTTTCAACCCGCAGCGACGTGAGAGCTGAAGCGCCCTGTCCCTGTTCGAACACGCATAGACAGCTCTTCCGATGTCGCCTATAATCTCCACGATTGCAGGCAAGTGTCGCCCTTCACGGGTCGCCCTTCCTGCTGGCATTCCGAACAGCAAACCCGTTAGTCAATAGGACAGTGACCATATGAGCAGCACGGAAGACGCAACGATTGACCGTATCCTTCGCGAGAGTAAGACCATTGCTGTCGTGGGAATTAGTGATGACAAGAGCAGGCCCACTTACTTCGTGCCGGCCTATTTGAAGAGCGTTGGGTACACGATTATTCCGGTCAATCCCAAGCTCGATGAGGTGCTGGGTCAGACTGCCTACGCGTCACTCACCGATATTCCGGTGCCTGTGGACGTCGTCCAGCTGATCGTTCGCGCAGAGCGCACGCCTCCATTTGTGGAGGAAGCGATTGAGATTGGGGCGAAGGCGATCTGGATGCAGTTGGGCATTAGCAACGATGAAGCAGCCGCCATGGCCCGCGAGGCCGGGCTGGACGTGGTGATGAACCACTGCATGATGGTGGAGCACAAGCATCGCTCGCCCAACTTCTAATATGCTTTGATGCGCCCGCGCTTTTCAGACAGCCGCTCCTTTTCGACCTCAAGATTTGTTGTAAGGTTGGTGGCATACCCTTAACTTGAGGTGTATTTGTTGCGTATTGGGCGCTTGAGGTATTGCTTGCTTTTCCCCTGGCAGTGTTGAGTAGTCGCCAGTCCCAACCTGTCAGTCGTCTCTAGAAACCTCAGGCAGAATCGATCGCCTCACCTCGTCTTAACACTGTTTGCGTCGACAGGGCCTGTCTTCCAAGCCAGTTGGACAGGCAGACGTCTCTGCCGAATAGGGTATGGAGCCACATGTATACGGTTCGGTTTACCTATTCTTCGCTGATCTTTGGTCTTCTGCTTTTGCTTGGGATATCAGCCTGCCAGTTCAACCCCAATCCTGCCGCTCTCTCTGATGAATCCGCCCAAGAGTCGGGCGTCGATAGCCCCTCCGATGACGAGACTCGAGGCTCAACAACCGGGCCGGGCGGCTATACATCACGAGTGAGCTACTTGCCGGGCGAGCAGGTCAAGTTTCATATCTCCAATAATTATGGCGGATCGTACGATCTGAGAATCTATCGGGAAGGTGCTCCTCGATTGTTGATGGGTACTGTTCCGAATGTGAACTCCCAAAACCGCGGCTGTGTTGGTGGGTATGACGAGGGCTGTGGTTGGCCGGTTTCGGCTACGTTCACCATTCCTGCTGATTGGCCATCGGGCGTCTACATGGCGGAGTTTCCGCGCAGTACGGGCGGCAGTGGATCCATCATTTTCTGGGTCCGCGAACCCAATCCCGGAAGCCGGTCGCCGATCTTGTTCCTCGCGTCAGTCAACACCTATCAGGCCTACAACGACTATGGCGGTGGCTCGCTTTACGGGTTTGGCGATACCGTCAAGGCTGAATGGGTCAGCTTTGACCGCCCATACAGCGGTGGCGACGGCAAGTATCCGCGCTGGGAAAAGCATTTCGTTGACTGGGCAGACGGGGCCGGATACGAAATGGAGTTTGCCACGACCTACGATCTGGAGTATGCGCCGGACCTGCTTGATCATTATGATGTGGCAATCATCGCCGGGCACAGTGAGTATTGGACCTGGGCGATGCGCGGTCAGATGGAGGCGTTTATTGAGCGCGGCGGCCGTCTGATGAACCTCAGTGGCAATACGATGTGGTGGCAGGTGCGCTTCGAAGATAATGGCCGGAAGATGATCGGCTACAAGAATTGGAAGAATGACCCCATCCAGTCACCACAGTTGACGACCGACGAGAATTGGAAATACCCGATCTTTGATGGATCATTCCCGCTTATTGGCCTGCACTGGCCGTTCGGGGGCTATCCTACTGAGAAAGGCTATGCGGTGGTCAACGCTGGCCACTGGATCTTCAACGGCGCAAACGTGGCAGAGAACGAAATGATTGGCGTTGGCCCAAATGTCGATTCCTCGATTCAGGACAAAGAGACTGACGGCATGGCGTTTAACTGTGCCGCGGACGGGAAGACGATCCTCGGACCCACCGGCAGCAATATGGCGCCCGGTAACTTCACCGTTCTTGGCATTACCCCTGTGTACAGCAAGCAGCGCAAGCTCGATGGCTTCGGCATGATGGGTTTGTACACAAATCCACAGGGCGGGGCTGTCTTCTCTGCCGGAACCACCGGATGGCCCATCGGTCTACAGTACCCTGAAATAGATAAGATAACGCGCAACGTACTGGATCGATTTGTCGCGGGGACGTTCCCGCAGGAGCCGGCAGGCCCCGATTCTGGCCACTTGTTCCTGGACCGATTCAATTGTGACAACGTGTCTTCCGGACGCTTCAACAATTCAAGTTGGGTTGATGACATGACCCGGCTCAATTACTATGAGTCAGCGGTTGGCGCGACATCTAACCGGTTTACCAACGAGTGTGGCGTCACCGGCACGGGGTTGGCCTTGAAGATCGGCCAGAGTGGCGTGTACTATGCATCGCAGTTGGGTCAGAACTTCGCACCGGTCAGTCAACTCCAGACCCAGTTGTACATGAATGTGGCTGATCTGAATCTTAGCCCGGATGCGACCGTTGACCTGTTTCAGCAGTATGTAGAAGCCGGCGAGCGTTCCCCTGAACCAGTGGCTGTGCTGCAGCTTGGACGTCGCAGCGGCAAAATCGTTGCTCGCTACCAGCCCGCCGGCGCCAACCTCGATTGGCGACCCGTACCCGAGAGCCAGACATTTCTGCTGAAGACTGTCTGGGACGCGACAAGTCGCCGGGTAGGATTATGGATCGACGGCAGTGGTGGATATACGGCGATCAGCGAGCATATGCCCAGTCCGAACCGCTCGGATTACGGCCGTCTCGGGACCAGTGGCCAGGTGGGGGGCACGATCTGTATGGACGACCTAGCCTACGACGATCTCGGAGGTGGGCCGCCGCCACCTCCACCTAGCCCGACGCCGACCGCGACGCCGCCGGGCCCAACACCGACCGCGACGCCGCCACCACCTTCACCAACACCAACAGCGACGCCACCGACTGGCCCGGAGCTCGTGGTCACTCCTGCGGGTGATGCGCCAGTCTATTCCGCTCGCTCAACTCGCAACTATGCTTCGGCAACGACATTGCGCGTCAGAGACGGGAGCAGCGACTACAAGAGCTTCTTGCAGTTTAGCGTGGAAGACCTCGGCTGTGCGATTGTCGATCGAGCCACCCTGCGGTTGAAAGTCACTGATGACGGCTCGGATGGCGGTGCCGTTTATCAGGCGCCAAACAGCTGGACGGAATCGACGGTCACGTGGAGCAACGCGCCGGAGGTCACGGGCGTGGCGCTGGATTCAGCCGGTGCTGTTCAGGTTGGGCAATGGGTCGAGCTGGATGTGACAGATGCTGTAACTGGAAACGGGTTAGTCAGTTTCGCGCTGCAAAATGCCAGCTCCAATATCGTCAAGTACAGCAGTCGTGAAGGCGCTGCGCCGCCGCAGCTTCTCATTTCCTACCACTCAACAGGCACTTCTACGCCGGCGGCCGCCTTTACAACCCAACCACTTTCGGTCAGGACAGGCGCTGTCGTTCAGTTCAACGACCAGTCGACGGGCTGCCCATCGACCTGGGTCTGGGACTTTGGCGACGGCGGAACATCGAATGAGCGCAATCCCTCACATGTCTACCATGCCCCCGGCCTGTATACGGTTGAACTGCGTGCGGCAAATGGAGCCGGTAGTGATGTCGAGCGAAAGACCGCGTATATCACCGTCGAGGAAACGGTCGCATCGACCACATTCCTGGCCAGCCTCTCCAAGGCGTCGGATCTGCCGGGCGGTTCGGCCGGTGCAGAGGATATCGTCGCCTACGATATGGCCAATGGCACGTGGACCCTCTATTTCGATGGATCGTTGGCTGGCATCACAGAGAACATCAAGAGCGTCTTCCTCCAAGACGACGGCGGAATCCTGATGACATTTGTCAACAATCAGCAGATTGGCAATCTGGGAACAGTGACAGCCAGTGACGTTGTACGCTTTGTGCCTACGGGGCTGGGCCAATCTACAGCGGGTCAGTTTGAATGGTATTTCGACGGCTCTGATGTTGATCTGACGAGCAGCGGAGAGAAGATCGATGCCCTGTCCGTACTGCCCAATGGCGATGTGCTGCTCAGCACGACTGGTACCGCCAAGGTTTCCACCGCCGGTGGAACGTTGGTGGCCCGGGATGAAGATATCCTGCGCCTCGCGCCGAGCCAGCTTGGCGGACAAACTGCCGGGCAGTGGTCGCTGTTCCTCGATGGGTCTGACATAGCCGGTCTTGCAGGCGAAGACGTAGGCGGGCTGTCCGTTGACGCAGCGACAGGCGATCTGTATATGACCGTGTTGGGCGGCTTCAATATCGGCGGCGTTAAGGGCAATGGCCGCGACATCCTGCGCCTGACACCCGCCGATGGCAGCTACCAGGCTGCTGAACTGTTCTGGGACGGGTCTGAGGCAGGCCTGCCGACGAATCTGGATGCCCTTTACATGATGGCCCCGTAGGAACAGCGCCAGCCGGCCGTCCGCACCTGATGGTCGAGCCGGATGACGGACAAATTGAGGTAAGCAGAGGGGCGTCGTCGACGCCCCTTTTCTTTCGCCCCCTTTCTGAGTATCCTCAGGGAAGTTCGATCGACGGCTACCGATTACAAGGAAGCGACTGCTTCCTGAGGAGAAAACTCAATAATGGAAATTGAACTCTTCCACGACACGGTCTGCCCCTGGTGTCGTCTTGGCAAACGCCATTTGCAGCTAGCTTTGGAGGATTGGGCCGGCGAGCCGGTGCATGTAACCTACCGCAGCTTCTTCCTAAACCCCGATATCCCGACCGAAGGGCACGAGTTCAGACCGTATATGGAAGCCAAGGGTGGGGGACAAATGCCGTTGGAAGGTTTCTTCGCTGCGCCTCGAGAGCGAGGGGAGGCAGTGGGCATCACCTTCAACTTCGAGGACATTGAGGTTGCCCCCAATACACTCCTGTCTCACCGGCTGATCAATTACACGCCGGAAGCCGAGCGGGAAGCGATGGTCGACCGCATCTATACTGCCTACTTCGAAGACGGCCGAAACATCGGCGATCTTGACACACTCGTGGAGATTGCCGTCGAGGCAGGGATGAGTGAGGCCGACGTGCGTGCCTATCTGGAGAGCGACGCGGGCGAAGCGGCCGTCATGGCAGATATGGCGTTGGCCAGAGAGATGGGCGTGTCTGGCGTGCCGTTCTTCGTGTTCAACCGCAAATATGCATTCAGCGGCGCGCAGCCGCCCGAAATGATCCGGCAGGTAGTGGAGCAAGTGGCTGCGGAAGACGGCGTGGCTGCGGCGAAATAGGCCACCCCTTTCCACCCAGCGACAGGCTGCACACTCTGTGTGACTATGGTATGATGAGGGTGGGTAGCCACTCCAATCAAATCAACATGTTTTCCGGACATCCTTTGTGTGCGAAGTGGTCTTGCCTGCGATTGCTTTGGTATGTCAATTTCAGTCTAAGGAGCAGAACAGCGTGGACAAAGAAACTCTGATCAAGCATTTGAACGAAGACCTGGCCGAAGAACTGAGTGCCGTTATCCAGTACCTGACCTACGCCTCGAAGGCGACCGGCCCCTATCGCCCCCAGTTGGCCGACTTCTTCCTCAAGGAAGTGGCGGACGAGCAGATGCACGCCCAGTTCCTGGCCAACAAGATCGTAGCCCTGGGCGGCGAACCAACGACGACGCCCAATCCCGTGGCCCCGGCCAAGACAAATCGCGAGATGGTCGAGGCGGTGCTGGCGGCCGAAACTCGGGCCGTCACAGGCTACATCGAACGCGCCGACCAGGCAGGCGAGTTTGGCGACGTGGGTCTCAAGGTGCAGTTGGAAGATATGGTGCGTGACGAGACGGAGCATCGTGAGGAGACGGCCCGCATCCTGAAGGATTGGCCTTTGTAGATTGCCTTTCTTGAGACGATCTCTTGTGCCCTTAATTTGCCTCCGGGCAGGACGATCGGTATACTGGCATCCCAGTGTGCACTATTCGTAACATGCTGGGGCTGCGGCAAGCAGACGTCTTCAATGAGGGCTGGCATCGAGGCGACGCCTTCGGTGTCCGGTCCTTCACAATTGACCCATTCATTAGCCTGATCAGTGTGATCAGGCTTTTTTTTGCCTGCATGATGGTCCCGCAAGGAGAAGTCTATGGCTGACCTGACATTGCCGGGTCTGATTGATGTTCACACACATCTGCGTGTCCCCGGAGGCGAGTACAAGGAAGATTTCGTCAACCGGAACAGCCGCTGCGCTCGCCGGCGGCGTAACCATGGTGTTGGCGATGCCCAACACCAATCCGCCGCTGACGACATCGTGTGGCACTGGACGCGGCCATCGCCCAGGCCGAAGCGGATGCGCGGTGCGATGTCGGTTTGTTTGCCGGGGCCAGCCCGCAGGACGTGGCCCACCTGCCGGAGATGGCTTCGCGAGCGGCCGCTCTCAAGATTTATCTGAACGACACGTTCGGCAAGCTGCGGGTCGATGACGTGCCGACCATGCGCGCCTGCTTTCAGCTGTGGCCTCGCGAGAAGCTGATTGCCATGCATGCAGAGAAACAGAGTGTCGCAGTTGGTCTGGGGCTGGCGGCGACGTACGACCGGCCCGTCCACTTTTGTCACATCAGCCGCCGCGAAGAAATCGAGCTGATTGCCGATGCGAAGGCGCGCGGGCTTCCGGTGACGTGCGAAGTGACCCCCCACCATCTCTTTCTGTCCGCCAGCGACAACCCGCGTCTGGGTGCGTTGGGCGACATGCGACCGGTGCTGGGACTGGCGGACGATGTGGCCGCACTTTGGGACCATTTGGGCAGTACGGTTGACTGCGTGGCTACCGATCATGCTCCCCATACCTTGCTGGAGAAGTCAGGTGATCCGCCACCGCCGGGCGTTCCCGGGCTGGAGACATCACTGCCGCTTATGCTCAGCGCCGTGGCAGACGGCCGCCTCACGGTAGACAGGCTGATTGAGCTAATGGCTACCAATCCGCGCCGAATCTTTGGCCTGCCGGAGCAGCACGATACCTATGTGACCGTCGACATGACGCCGTACACATTCCCGGTGAACGGTTGGCAGACGAAGTGCGGCTGGTCCCCCTTCGCGGGGATGGCCGCCGGCGGACGCGTCGAAGAAGTCGTATTGCGCGGCGAACCGGTTTGGGCGGCCGGAGAACTGCTCGCCGCACCGGGGAGCGGCCGTGTGCTGTTCGCCCAGGCATAAGCAGGGGCTTTACCGTTTATTGTTGTAGACCATTCATCTTTGGAGAGGAGAGTCATTGCGATGGAAGTTGTAGAACTGGAACCGTTGTTTGATTTGGACGAGATGGTTGCCGAGGCCGCTCAGCGCAGTCCTCAGATAGACAGCCCGCTGACTGACATGGACATTCTGTCGGTTGACCAATTTGACCGTCAGAAGCTGGGCTATGTGTTTACGCGTGCCCGTGAGATGCAGGAGATGGTCGATGCCGTAGACGGCTGTGATCTGCTGAAGGGCAAGGTGCTTGCTTGCCTGTTCTATGAGCCCAGCACCCGCACAAGCTCGTCCTTCATCGCCGCCATGGAGCGGCTGGGTGGCAGCATTATCCCGATTACCCAGGGCGTGCAGTTCAGCTCTGTCAGCAAAGGCGAAACGCTCGCTGACACCATCCGGACATTGGAGCAGTATGCTGACGTCATCGTCCTGCGCCATCCGGAGATCGGCTCGGCCCGGCTCGCTGCCGAAGCGGCGTCTGTGCCCGTGCTCAATGCGGGTGACGGCGCGGGTGAGCACCCGACCCAGGCGCTGCTTGATCTGTTCACCATCCGTGAGGAGCTGGGTACCGTCGACGGGCTGAAGATTGCGATGGTTGGCGACCTGCGCTTTGGCCGCACGGTACACAGCCTGACCAAGCTGCTGCTGCAGTATGACGTCAGCCTGCGTTTCGTGTCGCCGGAGATTTTGCGCATGCCGTTGAAGATCATGAACCAGGTTCGGGACGCTAACCTGGACGCTCGCGAGACGCATGATGTGGCTGATGTCATCGAGAATGCGGACGTGCTCTACGTCACCCGAGTTCAGAAAGAGCGCTTCTCCGACCTCGCGCAGTATGAGGAAGTGAAGGGCCACTACTCGATTACGCCAGAGCTGCTGGAGCAAGCGAAAGACAAGATGGTCGTCATGCATCCGCTGCCGCGCGTGGGAGAGATTCTGACCGAAGTGGACAGCGACCCGCGGGCCGCCTACTTCCGCCAGGTGCAGAACGGTATGTACATTCGTATGGCCTTGCTGGCAGGTGTCCTCGGTCGAGCCTAGGCGAGCGCAGCCGCGCTGCTGATTTGCAAACCAGAAAAGGCCGGCCCCTCGTCAAGAGGGGCCGGCCTTTTATTGCCTGAGGTTCAGGCTTGTGGAGCGAATCTCAGCTACGGAGTCGAGAAGACTGTGCGGCCCAGCCGGGCAAAGCCGTCAGCCAGCGTGCGGCGGTTAGCGCTCAGTTCCTGTGAGCCACCGGGCTGTCCGGGATCCTCAATGTAATGGTCAATAAGCGGCTTGAAGGCGAACGGAGCCGGGCTGTTGTCGGGGTAAGGCTCGATGCTGATAACGGCCGCCTGCCCTAGCAGGCTCATGCCCGGGTTGACGAAGTCCTGTCCCGGGAACGGGGGCGCGGCGTCGGGGCCGGCGTAGGGGCCGCCCGCGTCGCTGTCGCCAGCCGCGACGTCTGTGAACGTGCCGGTGGAGACGGGGCCGTTCGGTCCGACTACCCACCCTTCATAGACCCAGCCAGCGGGTAGTGTGGGCAGATTGAGGGAAGCGCCAGGACCGGCGGTCGGGTCCAGGAACCAGATACCCTGATCGTACGGCGTCGCACCGCTCTGGTCGGTTGGTACGGCGAGGATGTAGCTGCCGCCAATGCCGCGGAAGTCGCTGCCCAACGCGGCCGGATGGCTGACCGACAGCCGGGCGCGGTTGCCGTTGAACTCGCCGGCCAGTACCTTGGTGGCACTCGGCGCCGGATCGCTGTCCGGATACGGCTCGATTGTGAGGACGAAGGCCTCGACACTGTTGCGCGTTTCCTGGATCAGGAAGCGCGTCTCGCTCTGACGACCGCGGTCGTCGATGGTGAAGGTGCCTGTGGAAACCGGCTGGCCGTCTACCACGACCCATCCTTCATAAACAAAGTTGTCGCCCAGGTTTTCCAGGCCATCGAAACGCAGCGAAAGGCGAACGTTGCGCTCACGCGCCGCCTCGGCCACGTCGGCGCTGGCAAACAGGACCAGGCTCAACAGGAGCATGGTCATCACGCTGCCAACCACTGCAACTCTCTTGACATTCATCGTGCAATCTCCTTGTAACTTGAACTGAATCAAACACAATCAACGGTTTCAATATGCTGGGCGCCTGGCTTGTGCGGCCTCGCTGACCAGCCCCATCAGAATACGTCCGGCGGATTACACCCTGATTGCGGACTGCTTACGAAACCGTTACACGGGCTGCTGGTGCATCTGGGCAGTGGCCAGGCGAGGGCGCTCGCAGGCGTGTGCAACGCCACCTGTTTTCGGGTATGATCTCGTGTGAGAACCCTGTAGATTGCCGCAGAAGCCGGCCCGGATGCGCTATCGCGTCATGGGGGCCAGACACCTACAACTTGCATCGCCTCCCGGTCACGACCGACTGAAGTAATGACGGCCGTCGATTTATGGCATATGGGCTACCCACGATGACCTGGACAACCGGGGCCAGGTGTGGCCGGCAGACCCGAAAGCAGAGGCGACATGGCCCTGACAGTCTCGTCGCCCTGCCTATCGGAACCGTGGAGTTAATCTGAGGAGAAAGATGTCTGAGCAACTGATTGTCTTTGGCGATATTCATGCTAACTGGCCCGCACTGGAGGCCGTATGGAACGACATGGCATCCTATCCGGGTCTGCCCCGCTGCTGTTTGGGCGATCTGGTTGGCTACGGTACATCGCCGAATGAAGTGGTGGATTTTATTCGCGACCACGACGTCCCCACGATTATGGGCAACTACGACCAGGGTGTCGGGCATGACAGCGATGACTGTGGCTGTGCCTACAGAACGGCGGAAGCCCAGGCACTTGGCGAACGGTCAATCGCCTGGAGCAACGCCCACACCACACCGGCCAACAAGGCGTACCTGCGCGGCCTGGCTGAGACGATCGAGCGGCCGCTGGGCGATCTGCGTGTTGCGCTCGTCCACGGCAGCCCTCGCCGTGTCAATGAGTATCTCTATGAGGATCGGCCGGCATCGAGTCTGGAGCGGCTTCTCGATCTGGTGGAGGCAGATGTGCTGGTCTGTGGTCACACGCATTTGCCGTATCATCGCATCTTGCCCAGCGGGCGGCATGTGGTCAATGCAGGGAGTGTGGGCAAGCCAAAGGACGGCGACCCGCGGGCAGGGTATGTTGTGCTCAGCGCCGGCGGAACCACCCTTGACGTCAAGTTCGTGCGGGTTCCGTATGATGTCGAGGCGGCCGCCACAGCTATCGAGCAAAGTGCGATGCCGTCAGAATTCGCACCCATGCTGCGAACGGCAACGGGCTAGCCGCGGCTATATCGCCACATCATCCGCGAGGTCCTGAAATCTCGACCTGCTCGAGTGGGGGAGTTTTGGACCACGTTTGTGGACCCTCTTGCTATTCCCGGTCGTATCTGCAAGAATCACCACTTAGCTGTATAGGCCGAGGAGTTCCGTGTGCCAGCATGAGGTAATTTCCGACCTGTACTGAGCGCAGAGGCGGCCATACCAAGGAGAACAATGACCAAAAAACCTGCGAAGAAAAGATCATCATCTGGAGGAGCAAAGGTCGTCGACACGGACGCGTTGGCGACCAACGAACTCCTCGTACCCTGGGTGAAGCGGCGCTACGATGTCAACAACCAGCCGCTGCCGCTGATTCGTGAAGCGCTGCTGCTAAACGAACGCGCCTACGAAGTTGTTGCCCACGACCGAGCACCGATGAAGCGCGGCTTTGTCATCCTGCTCATTATCCTGGGCATTGTGTCGTTGGCCCAGTTGATTGGCCTGGGCCTCGGACTGCTCACCACGCCCCGTGTCGACGTTCTGTCAGACGCTGTGCTGGAGCAGGTCGTCCAGTTTGACTGGTACCTGAACTCGGCCGCCGCTGATCCGGCCTTTGAGAGCACATTCGCGACGGGCTACACAGCCGCCTGGCAAGCGTTTCGGATCGCCTTCGGCCTGCCTTCTGCGACTGGTACAGTGACGGGGATTCTCTCCCTGATCGGCTCAACCCTGCTGGGCTGGCTTCTGTTCGGCATTGTGGCCCATTGGATAGCTCGCTGGTTTGGCGGAAAGGCGACCCCGTATCAGTTCTACGGTGCGCTGGGCCTGTCCTACGCGCCCCTCTTGCTGCTGACGCTGGAGTTGATCCCCGGATTCCAGATTCCGTGGTCCCTGATGTTCCTGCTGCTCTTCATCACCAAGTACCAGGCCATCAAGCGCACTTATGATCTGGGTCCCGGCTACAGTCTGGCTGCCAATATTGCGCCCTATGTCATTATGATTCTGTTCATCATCACGGCAGTGCTTCTCGGCGCAGCCATCGGCCTGAATCAGATTCCTTTACTGGATCAGATTCTACGCTTCCTGGTGCTGTAAGAACCCGTCGGCATCAAAAGGAGCCAGCAACCTACCATGAGAAACCTGCTACGAATCTACTCCAACGTATTAACCCTTGACGATGCGACCTACCGCATGATCAAGTTTTCGCGGGCGGCGGTGCCGTTCGCCCTCCTTCTTTTCTTTACTATGACACTTATCGCCGGCTGCGGGCGCTGGCTTACGTTTCCGGGTGTGGTCAGCCGGCCCATTCTGTCTGAGCAGATTGGTACGGCCGCCGGGGTTGTCGAGAACGTCTCCAACCGTATCATACCGACCGTTGATGAGTCGCTCCTGGCCATCAGCCAGGATAATCTGAGCTTCACGTTGGGCGAGCTGTTGCCGCCCGACGCCAGCGTCACACCTGAAGCGCTCGCCGAAGCAATGCGTCAGGCCGGACTGACATCTGGCCATCTCCTGACGCTGGTCGGAGAAGAGGTCACAGTCTCGCCGGCGGTTGTGGCGGATCTTCGTGGAGAGCCAGTGTCTGCCGAGTTGATCGAGTCACTTCTCGCCGAGACTGACGTGGACGCCGTTGAACTGAAAGCGATCCTGACCCGCGCTTCTGTCGCAGCGGGATCCGGGACGGGGTTGTCTGGCATACCGATTACATCGGAGCAGCTGCAAGACGTGATCGTCAACATTGCGCTGGCCCCAGAACAGCTGCGTGCGTTTACAGTTCGCATCGGCCTCGATCCGCAAGAAGTGGCCAATCTGACAGAGACTGTCAACGACATTCCGGAGCAGGCGGACAGCATTATCCGGGCCGCTCAAAGCACGGTAGAAACGTTGGAACCGCCTCTTGGCTCGCGATTTAGCCAGACCATCCGACTGTTCGGCCAATGGCTTTCATCGCCTTTCATCATTATGGCTGGTTGGCTGCCGCTCGTGCTGGTGGGCTTGTTGGTAGCCAAGGTGCTGGGCGGCAAAGGCACCATCACGCAGCATCTCGTGGCCGCGTCGTTGGCTGTTGCCCCAGCCTTTCTGCTGTTCTTCTCGTTTGCTTCTCTTTCGGGACTGGCAGACTCGTTCTCGGTGACTGTGGCGGCCGCCCTGATCTTCCTCGGGCGTATCCTGGCGCTGCTCGCCTTTCTGTGGGCGTTCATCATCCTGATCAAGTCTCTGTCTGTGGCGCATGAGTTCAGCTACTGGCGTGCCGTCGCTACGCTTGGTCTGACCTACGTGGTGCTAACTTTTGGCCTGCCGTTGATTGGCCTTCTGTTGTCGAGCCAGCTGCTTGGAGCATAGCTGAAAAGGCCGCGCTGGCCGCGGCTCCAAACTGTATGAATGCGGGCTGACCAGCCTGAGCGGTTAGCCCGTTTTGCTTTGGACGTCGTGGTAGCGGAAGCAGTCAATGATGTGGTCGTTCACCAGGCCGGTTGCCTGCATGAATGCATAGCAGATGGTGGGGCCGACGAAGGTGAAGCCACGCTTCTTGAGGTCTTTGCTCATGGCCTGCGACTCGGCCGTCTCGGCCGGAACCTCGGACAGCGACTGCCACGCGTTCTGGCGCGGTGCGCCACCAACGAACTGCCAGATGTAGGCATCGAAGCTGCCGAACTCCTGTTGGACGGCCAGAAAGGCGCGGGCGTTCTTGACGGCGGCGTTGACTTTGAGTCGGTTGCGCACGATGCCCGGATCTTGCAGCAGCGCGGCGATCTTGTCGTCGTCGTAGGTGGCAACGACAGCCGGATCAAAGCGGTCAAAGGCACGGCGGTAGTTGTCACGCTTGTTGAGAATGGTCGACCAGCTCAGCCCGGCCTGCGCGCCCTCCAGAATCAGGAACTCAAAGAACGTCCGGTCGTCGTGGACCGGAACGCCCCACTCCTCATCGTGGTAGGCGACATAGCGCGGATCGCTGCCTGCCCATTCGCAGCGGATCAGCTCACTCATTCTTCCGCCAACTGCTGTAGACGCACCGGCAGCGACTCCAGGAACAGATAGTGGGCATCCGGCATCTCTTGCTTCAGGGCGGCCGTCAGCTTGCCGGCTCCGCCGACAAACAGGATGGGCATGGTAGCCAGGGCGGCATCCTGGGCGAGCGCCTGGGCCAGCTCTGCCCCGTCGGCCGGCTGGCTCGTCAGATAGATGATGACGGCGTCGGGTGACTTCGAGGCGATCGCCTTGAACGCCTTGTCACTGTTCCTGGACTCCGTCCCGGCCACATCCCAGCCGCTGCGCTTCACGAGGGCGGCGGCGTTCTTGGCATCTTTGCCGTTCCAGTTCACGATAAATGCTTGCTTGCTCATTGTTACTCCTAGCTAGGAGAGGATTGTAGCACGCTAATCTGACGATTCGACTTGCGCTGGCGACGAGGGCGATGCCCTCATTCGAACCGAAAACGACGCACTCCGACGACGAAGAAGAGCGCAGCAAACGCGACCAGCACGCCGGACTCAAGCAGGATACCCTCCACGCCCTGGTTCCGCATGATGAGATCGGTCAGGCCTTGCATCGCCCAGGTTGTCGGCAAGACCTTCACCACCGTCTGTACCGTCTCCGGAAACAGCTCCATGGGCCACCAGCAGCCGCCCAGCAGCGCCATGCTCATGCCGAGCATGATGCTCAGATTGTTGGCCTGGCTGTCCGTCCGGGTAAAGGTGCCCATCAGCGTGCCGAGAGCCACCCCGGACAGGGCAAAGGCGACCATCAAGATGATCAATCCCAGCGGCGAGGATCCGTAATCGACACCGAGGACGAGCATGCCAAACCCGACCAGCAGCCCGATCTGAATGAGGCCCATTATCAGCTGGGCGCTCAATGTGCCGAGCAAGTAAGTGCTTTTGCGTGTCGGTGTGACCAGTAAGCGGCGCAAGGTACCCGCCAGCCGCTCGAACGTGAACAGCGACGCGATGCCCAGCAGCGGGATGAGCACCCATGTGACCATCTGCCCGGCAGACGCCTGTGCGGCGGGGTTGTAGTCGTCCTCGGAGACGGCCCCGGGCAACAGGCGACGTACCTGGCCCGGTTGTTCGTCCAGCGCGTCCCTCGGCGCGTGTCATGGCTTGCTGGAAGAACGCCTCCCGCTCGGCATCACCGGCGAACGGTTCGACGGCTGCTGCTGCCTGGGTGGCGGCTCTGGCGACGGCCGCCGGATTGCCAACCACGCCCAGCGCTTCGGCAACTGTCTGTTCCACGACGCGGCTCGCTGTGCTGGCCGGATCGACGTAGAGGGAGGGCGCGATCGGGTCTTCTCGCAGCGTCGATTCAGTCAGCGCTGCTCCATAGCCGGCCGGGACGATGAGGGCGCCGGCCACGTCGTCACTCTCGAACCGGGAGAATGCTTCCTCCCGACTCTCAACGGTCACGCGAACGGTGGTGGAGCGGTCCAGTTCAGCGAGCAAAGACGTGGCGGCCGTACTCTGATCCTCCATGACAACGGCTACCTCGACTCGATTGTCGTCCGGCCCGCCCCCGATTACTCCGCTCAGAATCGTCGTAAAGATGATCGGGAGGATTAGGAAGAACAGCAGCTCGCTGCGGCTGGAGAATCGTTGAATGAAATCACGACGGATAATGGCCAACTGTTTGTTTAGCATCGTAGGACTCCTGGGTTAACGTAGAACTAGCCGGTCAGCAGCGTTGACTGCCGCTGCCGAAAGATGATGGCTGAGAGGGCGAACAAGGCGACGGCCATGACCAGCAGTGCGCCAACAATCGGTGCGATGGACGCCAACCCGCCGCCTTCAGCCAGCTCAACAAACCCGTCGAGCGCCCAGGCGTTTGGCGTCAGCTTGCCCAGTGTGTCCAACACGGGACCGGGGTCATCGAGCCGCACGAAGCTGCCGCCCAAGATGCCGAATCCTAGCATCAGGGTTGTGCCGATGGTGCTGACTTGCGAAGGTGTCGTGGCCAGAGTGCTGACCAACATCCCCCATCCCGTGGCCGCCAGTGCCGCTGAGGCAATGATCAGGACAACTCCGACCGGACTGCCCCACCGCAACCCGAATAACAAGGCGCTCAGCAAAATGAGAAACCCCACCTGGGCAAACCCGCTCAGGAAGATGCCCAACACCTTTCCCCCAATCACCTGCGACGGACGGATGGGAGAGGCCAGGATACGCGCCAACGTCTTGCGGTTGCGCTCCTCAAGGAAGGAGCGTGCCCCGAGCGTGACCGTGTACATGAGGAAGAGCATGGCCATGGCCGGCGCAAAGTAGGCTAACGGATCGAACGTTGTCTGTTCAACAGCCGCCTCGCCGACAACAAGACTGAACGGGATGGTTTCATCCGGCATGGTCGAGACGACCGATTTCAGTGACTGGCCTAGCTCGGGAAGGCGGGCTGGCGTGGCCTGGGGAGCAAGGTTCGCCATCGCTACCTGGACAGCAACTACATCTAGCGTGACACGACTGGTGAACTGGTTGACCACAGATTCGACTGCGCCACCGCTTATCGGCCGTCCGGGGTCAGCATACAGGATGATCGGGTCGGCTGCGGCTGCCACCCCTGTTTCCGGATTGGGCAGCATGCCTGCGGAGAACCCCGCTGGAATCCAGATAGCGGTGGCGACGTCGCCCGCCTGTGCCGCTTCCTTGGCCGCTGTCAGGTCACTTCCCGTTTGGACAGCAAGCAGGCTGGCCAGGTCATCACCGGTCAGGCTATCAACCAATGCCTGACCGAGCACGCCCTCATCCTCGTTGACAACAAGAACCTGAATCTGACTGATTCCGATGTTGGTTGACGTCGTAAAACTTCCGGTCACCAGACCCAGCCCCAGCGTCAGGATGAGCGGCCCTCCGATGATGAGAAGCAGCGCGGCTCTGTCACTCAGTAGAACCAGCACCTCTTTCCAACCGATTCGCAATATTTTGCTCATTGTGGTTTCCTTTTCTTGATCGTCAATCGCGCAGTGCGCGGCCGGTCAGGTGCAGAAAGACAGCTTCCAGGTTCGGCTCCTCAATATCGACGCTGCGAATGCGCAGATCTGCGGCGTCGGTCCGGCTGAGGATGGCCGGCAGTACGGAGCCAGCATCGTCAACGTTAATGATGATCTGGCCGTCGGTGCGCGACGCATCGATGACACCCGGCAGTTCGCAGTAGAGGGCAAGCAGCGACCCGTTGCTTGGCAGCTCTGCAAGCTGGTCCGGCAGCGCAACACCTTCATAGTCGGCCAGGTGGAGCCGCACGGTGTCCTGCCCGCCAATCAGCTGCGTTAGCTCGCTCTGGGTGCCGAGGGCGACCAGTTGGCCGTCGTCGATAATACCCACACGATCGGACAGCTCCTCAGCCTCCTCCATGTAATGGGTGGTGTACAGAATCGACATACCTTGTTCGCGCAGCTCGAGAATCATATCCAGGATGCGGCGGCGGCTTTGCGGATCGATGCCCACGGTCGGCTCGTCCATGAAAAGCAGTTGGGGTCGATGCAGCAGTCCGGCGGCAATGTTGATGCGCCGCTTCATGCCGCCCGAGTAGGTCTTGATCTTGTCCCCCGCGCGGTCGTTCAGACCGACCTGTTCGAGTACCTCTTCGATTCGACTCTTCAGCTCTTCGCCGCTCAGGTCGTAGAGGCTGCCCCAGAAGCGCAGGTTCTGGTTGGCTGTCAGATCGTCGTATAGGGCGATCTCCTGGGGCACAACACCGATCATGCGGCGCACGGCCAGCGAGTCGGTCAGAATGTCGTGGTCTGCAATCGTCGCTGTGCCTGAGGTTGGCTTAATGAGACAACTGAGCATGGACAGGGTGGTGGTCTTGCCGGCTCCATTTGGACCCAGCAGGCTGAAAATCTCGCCCTCCTTCATGGAGAACGATACGTCGCGGACGGCCTGCAATTCGTCGAATCGCTTGCTAATTTCGTCTACGGTCATGATTGTCTGGTTCATGTTGTATCCTTCTATTGCTCTCTCGCTGCGAATGGCAGGTGACCCTGTGGTCCGGCGTATGGCGCAGAACAGCCCGCGCCTTGGCAGTCTGACGCGGGCTGCTGTCTTCCAGGTTGCCCTTTGGGCAGCGCTGCTTACGCTTTCTTCTCGACTGGCTGCTTCTCTTCCGGTTCGCTGTTACTGCTGCGAACATACTGGAGCAGGAGGACCACCCCACCAATGATGAGGGCCAGCGGCCACAGATAGCCTATCCAGGTCAGTACCGTCTCGAACGCGCCGCCAAACTGAATGGCCAGCCCGATGAAGCCGATGATGCCACCGGGGATGAGGGGCCACCACTGGGTCTCGTCCGTCACGACAGCGCTGAGAAGGGTGATGAGCGCCCAGCCGGCTGCGAAAGCGAGCAGAAACACGCCACCTTCATTTGCTGCGGGGAAGAAGCCATCCAGAGGACCGGCGATGAAAGCGATGCCGGTGCCAATCCCGGTCAGAATCCCACCGGGGATGAGCCAGCCTACCTCACGCGAGACGATGCCCGCAACCAGGAAGAGCAAGCCCAGGCCCAACGGGATGAGCGCGCCCAGGAACGCCGCGTCAAAACCATCCAGGAACTGAAATGCCAAAGCCATCAATCCAATCAATACCAGCACAAATCCACCGACCAATGCACCATTCCGCTCTTTTGTGTCCATCTTTACACTCCTCGTGTGTCTTCTAATCCTGCCCGGAACCGATTCCGGACGTATCATGATTAATGTTGATACCATCATAGACGACCCTGGCGCGGAACACATCTGCCGGAAGTCATGGTCGGGTCATATCGTAGGTCATGTTCTGGCCGCTGGTAGACCATGACCACTGGAAGGGCAGGCGCTCATGGGACGCTAACCGCTTATCAACGCGTTCTTTACACGCTGCATGAGAGCAGGCCGGTACAATAGCGCCGACAAAAAGTTGTATCGGTATGTAACCGTAGGGACTCAATGACCAGACTATCATCAAAGCCAACCATGAAGGTACGCGAGGCCCTCGACGAGTTATTACAGCAAGGTGACGGGACAAGTGGGAAAGAGGTAGGGGAGATGTATCTCGGCCCCGACATCTTTGTCGCCATGTTGCGGCGCCGGCGTGTGCTCGAAGGGGAGTGGGAAAGCACAGAGCGAACTGTCGATCTGTTTGATCTGATGGATCAACATCAGGAAGATGACAGCCCGCGCCAACGTTCTACTGAACCGTTGCGGCCGTCCGCCAGTTCTGCCATCCTGTCCTCCTGAGGACAAGCACCAGCCACTCTGTCAATCTACAGCAGCCCGATATCGCGGGCCTTGAGTGCGGCCTGGGTGCGGTCGCGCACACCCAGCTTGCCCAGGATGTTGGTGACGTGGTTTTTCACCGTGCCCTCGGTAATAACCAGCTGACTGGCGATTTCACGATTGCTCAGCCCATCCGCCATCAGCCGCAGGATTTCCAGCTCCCGATCAGAAAGCGGCTCGACGAGTGTTTCTTGCTGGCTGGGCTTCTGGTCCGGTTCCAGACGCGTGAACTCGGCCACGACCTTGGCCGCCACCGACGGCTGGAGGAACGTCTCACCTCGAGCGGCCGTCCGGATCGCTTCTTCCAGCTTTTCTGAGGAGACGTCCTTCAAGAGATAGCCGACCGCTCCGGCTCGCAAGCCATCGAAGACGTACTCGTCGTCGTCGAAAGTCGTCAGAACAATGGCATGGCAGTCGGGCTGGAGTTCGCGAAGCTTTCGGATCGCGGTCACGCCATCCATCCGGGGCATACGCATGTCCATCAGGACGACGTCCGGTTGCGTGGCGGCGGCGACCTCCAGGGCTTCGTAGCCGTCCGATGCTTCACCAACGACTAGAATGTCGTCCCACGTCGAAAGAAGTGTGTGCAGCGCTTCCCGAAAGAGCGCCTGGTCGTCGACCAGCATGACCCGGACGGGCGCGGTGTCAACCATCTTCTGTCTCCGCCAGCGGGTCCACAGGAGAGGCTGCGGCTTCAGCCGCCGCAGTGGGCAGCGTGACAGCCACAGCAAATCCTTCGCCGGGCTGGCCGCCAAATGATAGTTCGCCCTCGAGTTGGTGCACTCGCTCGCGCAAGCCGATCAGCCCGAAGCCCACCTTATGTTCGTCCATGTCGACGCCGACACCATTGTCGACAATAGACAAGCGCACAGCCGCGGGATCATCGTAATCGATCATCACATCCACCCGGGAAGCGGCCGCATGGCGGCGGACGTTCGTAAGCGCTTCCTGGGCCGCGCGAAACAGTGTTAGCTCCTGGGCGGGAGAGAGCCGTCGCGGCGCCCCATGAACGGTATAGGCTACGAAGAGGCCTGATGATTGGGCATCTTCAACCAAGTCTGCCACGGCGTCGGCCAACGTACGATGACCAAGCGGCGATTCACGCAGGGCGGCGACTGATTGCCGAACGGCTGCCAGGCCGTCTTGTGTTTGCTGTTGTGCTTTGACCAACGTCGCCTTCGCTGCGGTCGGGTCGCTGTCCATGACCGCCAGCGCGGCCTTGATCTGGACGTTGACGACGGTCAGGTAGTGACCGAGATTGTCGTGGATATCGCGTGCCAGCCGGTTGCGCTCTTGTGTGGTGGCCATCTCTTCGGCCTGAACAGCGTAGGCGGACAGCTGGCTGTTCGCATCCTCAAGCTGCACCGTCAGGGCCTCTGCTTCAACCTGGGCGTTCTCGGCTCTTTCGGTCAGCAGGGCAAAGACAGCGACGAAGACGATGGCCGGACTGAAGGTCAAGACCGCAGAAAGCGTGGCCGTCGTGCTGCCGGTGACCAGGAAGAAAGGGCCAGCCATAGCAAACAGTGCGGCGAAGTAGACGAACCACCGGGCAACCGTTCCGAGTTCGACTGTGGCCACAGCGACCAAAGGCATGGCGATCAACCAGATTCCATTCGATCCCGCCATCAGGAACTGGATGGCGGTCATGAGCGCAATCAGCATCACGAAGTGCACTACCTTCGCGTAGCGACCAAAGATCGGCTCCACATACGGTTCTTCCCGGACCAACAATATCAGATAGATGACGCCCAACAACGTTGCCACCAACAGGTTGGTTAGCGAGTAATCAGCACCCGAAGGGCTGTTCGCTGCCACAACATACTCGACATAAGCCAGCAAATAGGCGAGGAGGATGACGGTAACCGTAGCCACATGCGGGCTGCGCAGTATGCCGAAGAGAGAGGTGCGATTGGTTGCGGGCTGGCTGGCCATCGATACCATGATACGGGTCTCTGGATCGCTTGGCAACTGCACTCTTGCGCCCATTCGTCGTTTCATGGTCTCTCTCGCAGCGAAACGGGCGCTCGGCTACAATGACGGCCGAACCGTTCATAGCTAGGAGGTGCCCCAATGACCGATCAGATGATCTTGACGAGTTACTTCATTGATGAGCCTGTACCGGACTTCGACGCTCTGGCTGAACCGGGCTGGACAATGGTTTCGGCCGTTCTACCGGAGGGTGATCAGCAGACTCGCATTGCACCGCTCCATGCGACAATTGCGGACAAGGTAGCCGCGGCTCTTGCGCGGGGTGACCGGCCCGTTAGCCTGGCCGGTGACTGCTGTGCCGCGCTCGGCGTCATGGCCGGGTTGCAGCGTGCAGGCATCAGCCCCACGCTGTTGTGGCTGGACGCGCATGGCGACTTTAACACGTGGGAGACGACACCCAGCGACTTTCTGGGTGGTATGCCCCTGGCGATGGCCGTGGGTCTGGGCGAGCAGCGCATGCTCGACCAGCTGGGAATGCAGCCGTGGCCGGAAGACGGCGTCATCCTGGCCGACGGTCGGGACCTCGACCCCGGCGAGCGGGGGCTGGTTGAGCAGTCGGCCGTTCGCCATGAGCGCAGTCTGGCTGGGTTGTTGACCCCAGGCGGCCTGCCGGACGGCCCCATCTATGTCCACTATGACACGGACGTCATCGACGCGTCCGACGCACCTGCCATGAACTACCCGACCAGCGGCGGCCCAAAAGCGGCCGGCATTGAGCAGCTGTTTCGGGCTTTGGCCGCAAGCGGACGTGTTGTTGCGATCTCAGTATCCCTATGGGCACCACGGCTGGACAGGGACGGCGCAACGCAGGCGGTAGTCATGCGAACTGTGGATGTGCTGCGCGGCGTGGAGTCGCAGTAGCGGCGTGGCGCCACAGTAGCGGCGTGGGTACCCCTCAGGGCAGGGCCAGCTTGTGCCAACCGGAGACGGCGCGACGCTGCTGCCACATGGTCCAGGCGGCCGTCCAGCCTGCCAGCAGTCCCAGTCCTGCAATCAGCAAAACGGGAGTGGCCTGGGGCCAGACGGTGGACAGCACAAAAGGCAGGATGATGAGGGCAATGGACGGAAGGGCATAGGCGACCGTCAGGAGCAAAGACAGGAAGCCACCGCCGCTGGTCGTCATGCGCCGGGGATCATCCCATTCCAGATTGGCGTACATGAACCCGGCCGACGTGCTCGTGGCCATCATCCCCAGGCCGAAGAGCAGAGCGCAGATCCAGGCGTACGGGGTCCAAAGCAAGCTGTAGCGAACGAGGAACCAGCCCACGATAATCATGATGGTGACGACCGCCATGTACGGGACCATGACGCCCCAGGTCTTGGCTCGCCAGACTCGTGCCGGGTCGACGGGAGCAGCCTTTAGAATGGGGAAGGAGCGTCCTTCGAGGGCCAGAGCGGTCGAGGCCGGCTGCGAGAGGAGCACGTAGCCCACAAACACGGCCCAGGCTGAGAACAGGATTCCGGGACTGGTGAGCGCTGCCAACCAGGCCAGCTCCGGCGCGCCCGCCAGCGACTGGGATGCCTCAAACAGGCTGCCACCGCTCGCTGACGTGGAGCGAAACAGCGCCAGCCCACCCACGACCACGGCAACCACGGCGTTGCCAATCAGGCTGACGAGCTGGCGCGGATCCCGCATGCGCAGCAGCCAATCCTTCAGGACGATGGTGTTGTTGAGCGAACTGCCTCCGAAGCCGCGGTCGGCTTCTTCCAGGCCCCGCTGGCGCATCGTACCGCCTTGCGTGCGCAGCCAGCCCGACAGGTACAGGCGGTCGGCGGTAAATACCGTCACCATGAACAGCCCCAACGTAAGGACGACGTAGGCGCTGATATCGCCCAGCCCCGCCAGGTAACGCCCCTGGTCGAGCGCAATCACACCGCGACCCGCCATCAATGTCGGCACGGGCAAGTCTGTGATGCCGTTGGCCAGTTCGCCCAGCGATTGCAGTGTTTCCATCTCCGGCGCATCGCCGCCCTGAAAGAAGCGCGGCAGTTGGAACAGCAGGGCAACACCGAGGCCGATGATCGAATAGGCGGCCGCCAGCAGCTCGTTGAGGCGATTGACCGGCAGGACGCGCACAAGCAGCATGGCCAGTATCGCTCCAAGCGAGAGGCCGAACAGAGGGGCCAGCAGAAGCAGCAGGAGGCCTACACCAAAGTAGAGCGGTCCAGCGCCAATGCCAATGCCGAATACGACAAACGCGGGCGCGGCGATGAGCAGGAGGAAGATGATGTTCCACGGCAATCGGCTGAGCAGCTTGGCCACCATGACCGAGCGCGGTTCGATCGGAGCGACCATCAGCCGGTCGAGGTCTCCGCTCAGGAAGAGCGCCCGCACCGCCTGGTTAAGCCCGGTAATGAGCACACCCAGCAGTACCAGTGTAAACAGCACGCCGGGCAGCAGGTCGGGGCTGAGGCGAATTGGCGATTGTGGTTCGCGCACCAGAACGGCGGCGCCGAAGCCGAGGAAGCCGGAAAAGACGGCCATCACGATGCCGAATACCATCTGCAGGCCCAGGGTCAGGATACGGCGACGGCCTTCGACTTCGCGCCGGTCCAACCGCCAGTACAGCTGCATCAGGAGCAGCGTATCAGCCGCCATCCACCAGTTCCTTCACCATGTCGTCGACGTCGCTGCCGCCGGTCAGTTCGAGGAAGATGTCTTCCAGCGATTGCTCTCCACGCAAACGCCGCATTTCATCCACACGGGCGTCGGCAATGATGCGTCCCTTGTTAATGATCAGAACACGATCGCACATGCTCTGCGCAATCTCCAAAATGTGGGTGGAAAAGAACATGGAGCGACCCTCTGCACGCTTGGTCATCATCAAATCCTTGATGAGCCGTGCCGAGCGTGGGTCAAGCCCGACTGTCGGTTCGTCCATAAAGACGATGTCGGGATCGTGGAGAAATGCGCCCGTGATTGCTACTTTCTGCTGCATGCCGTGACTGAACGTCTCCAAATAGTTGCCGGCTACATCAGTCAGCTCAAACAGGTCGAGCATGACCCGCATGCGTTCCTCGACCAACTCTGGCGGCACGTCATACAGCTGGCCCACAAAGCGGAGGTATTCGCTGGCCTTCAACTTGCCGTACAGGTTCGGCGTGTCGGGAACGTAGCCGATTCGCGCCTTGGCGGCGAGTGGTGCTTGCTGGATATCATGGCCGACGATTTCGGCGCTGCCTTCGGTTGGATCCAGCAGGCCGGTGAGGAGCTTAATGGTAGTGGTCTTGCCCGCCCCGTTTGGGCCGAGGAAGCCAACAATCTCTCCATGATCGATATTGAACGAAACGTCGTCGACGGCCGTGAACTCACCAAACTCTCTGGTCAGGTGACTTGCTACTAATAGTGGCGTAAGCATAGTGTATTCTACCGGACTTCGACCCGTCCTGCCCCTACCGTGAGATGTATCTCGACCGTGTTGGCGGCACTATCGTACTCAGGCGAACAGTAGACGCCCGCGGTCAGAAGGAACCGCTCCTCGTCAACGGCCATGTGGCCGGCTCCGACTTGCGCCTCAATTTGCGCGGCCACTCCATCAGGCACGGTCACTACCACATCTGCTGCGCCGGCCTCGATGTGGACGACCGTATGACCGGCCGAATGAGGCAGGTCCAGCGTCGCACGAGATGCACCGGTACGCAGATGGAACTCCGTCACCTGCATGGCACGCAAATCGGCAAACAGCTCGCCACCGCCTGTTTCTACGTCAAGAGACATGGGGATCAGGCCGTTCATGCCGATGTCCCAATCGACTCCGCCCGCCTTCCGGCCCAGCCTCGCGGAGTTTGTGCGCGGCCTGAGGGTCAGGATGGCGTGATCATTGTCCAGCTCTTCCATCTCATGGTCGAGGCCGGTGGAGAAGACGCCGTCGAGCAGCTCGTCCGGCGCAGTGTCACTATCCAGAATGAGACGGCCGCCGCCATGACGAAAGCGGATTTCGGCCGCCTCCACGCCTTTCAGCTGCATGGTGACGTGTTGGGGCGGGTGCGGCTGGTCGCGCCGGATGCCGGACATGAGGAGCGACAGACCGCCCAGGACCAACGCCAGCGGCCAGAAGACCGACCAGACGCTGATGGTCAGGATGCCCAACATGGACAACAGGAAAAGCCCGCCCAATATAATGAGCAGGCTGCCCCAGAACAATCCAGATCGGTTCAATTAGGTGACTCCAGGAACTAACCTAGTCGAGGAGAGCGCCCATGAGCAGGCCGATGCCGCCAATCACCAGGAAGGCGGGCCAGATATAGGCCCAGTTCCAGCTGAACAAGAACGTGGAGGCAACGAGCAGCATGATCAATCCGCCGATGAGAGAGCCGCGCCCGTCGTCGCCCAGCCTGCCGGTGTTACGGTAAACCCGTAGGGCATTGCCCAAGGATGACACAGCCGGTATCAGGATGAACAGCGCCCACCAGTTATTGATTTGAAAGCCGGTCAGGTTGTTGAGCAAGAAGATGACACCGATGCCGATCAGTATCAGTCCCGGAATCCATGCGGGGTTCTTGCCGCCGTGGCCGGACGCCGAGACCTGCTTCTCATCAGGGATGTCAATCTGCATGGCCTGCTTCTCAGACTCTTTGATTTCGCCAATCTTGTCAGTCATGATGATTCTCCTAACCTACGATTCCTTGTATTGTGCAGCGGGGCGGCCGTCTTCCAACGGGCTAATCAGCCATGAGGTTGGGATGGATGTCCGCCTGCGCTTACTATCCATTACGGGCATTCGGGGTCAGGGTTGCGAAAATTTGCCTAGCTGTTGACGAGGCGACGATGGTCCACCATCATGCAGGCGTCCTCAACGACATCAAGCCCGTGCTCACGCGCCAGGGCGGCAGCCGCTTCGTTGCTGATGCCAAGCTGCATCCAGACGGAGTTGGCGCCAATCGCGATCGCTTCATCGACGAAAGGCGGCACGTTTTGCGGCCGCTGAAAGATAAGCACAAGGTCAACCGGTTCCGGAATGTCGGCCAACGACGCATACGCTTTCTGGCCCAACCCGGACGTCAGGTTGGGATTAACGGGGATGATCTGATAGCCGGCTTGCTGCAGGTAGTCGGCCACGTAGTAGCCCGCCTTGGCCGAATTGGACGAGAATCCTACCACAGCAATTGTTTTCGTTTCTTCCATGATCTTACGTTTTATCGTTTCGTTCTGCATGTCGTAATGCATCTCCTGATTGCGAGCTGGCGACCCGGTGACCGGATCCAATTTCCGGGAGTCTGGCCTGTATTCTAGACTAAGTGCGCGCCATATCCTTACGTTGTTCGTGTTCCTGGAGCGATCATGACTTTCGGCGTAGCCAAATGATGACAATACGTAAACAAGATCGATTGTCAACCTCTTTGCAATCCCTTACACTAAAGAGCGGGTTTGGAACGCAACTGTCATTAGCTAAAGAGGAGCAAGTTCATGCAAAACTTCGGTGCTTACGTAAGTAACTACGGGGTTGAGAATCATGGGATTCGCAATGCTGAAACCGTCTACTGGAACCTCACCACATCTATGCTCTACGAGCAAGCCGTTCGCCGGCATGAAGGAGCCATCGCCCACCTTGGCCCACTGGTGGTGCAAACGGGCAGCCACACCGGACGTTCGCCTAATGACCGGTTCATTGTGCGCGAGCCGGAGATTGAGGACGAGATCCATTGGGGCAAGGTGAACCGGCCTTTCGCGCAGGAAGATTTCGACAAGCTGTATCGGGAAATGCTGGCCTATACCCAGAACCGCGACGTGTTCGTATTTGATGGCTATGTCGGTGCGGACCCGCGGTATCAGATGCCGGTGCGCATCATTACCGAGTACGCCTGGCACAGTCTGTTCGCCCGTAACATGTTCATTCGTGAATTTGAGCCTGAGAAACTGCGCCAGCATGTCCCCGCTTTCACAGTCATCGACATGCCGCGTCTGCGGGCGGAACCGGAGCACGACAACACCAACAGCCAGGCGTTCATCGTTGTCGACTTTGCCAAGCGACTGGTCCTGATCGGCGGCACGGAGTATGGCGGGGAGATCAAGAAGAGCATCTTCTCGGCCATGAACTACTACATGCCCAAGCAGGGCGTAATGAGCATGCATTGCAGCGCCAACTTTGGCGAGTCTCGCGATGACTCGGCCCTCTTCTTCGGGCTGAGCGGCACCGGCAAGACGACCCTGAGTAACGACACCAGCCGCACCCTGATCGGTGACGATGAACACGGCTGGAGCGACGACGGCATCTTCAATTATGAGGGTGGATGTTACGCCAAGGTCGTTCGCCTCGATCCGGAAGGTGAGCCGGAAATCTATGACACCACCCGTCGTTTTGGAACAATTCTGGAAAACGTGATCATGGACACGAGCACTCGCCGTGTCGACCTCAACGACGACTCGCTGACGGAGAATACGCGGGCCAGCTATCCGATCTCCCACATCGCAAACGCGGTCCGCGACGGCGTGGCCGGCCATCCGAAGCACGTCTTCTTCCTGACCGCAGACGCCTTCGGCGTCCTGCCTCCCATCAGCAAGTTGACACCAGAACAGGCGATGTACCATTTCCTGAGTGGCTACACGGCCAAAGTCGCGGGCACGGAGCGGGGCATCACTGAACCGCAGCCGAACTTCAGCACCTGCTTTGGGGCGCCGTTCATGCCGCTCAATCCGCGTGTTTACGCCGAGCTGCTCGGCGACAAGCTCCAGCGTCATGGCTCGCAGGTGTGGCTCGTCAACACCGGCTGGACAGGCGGCCCATATGGCGAAGGGTCGCGCATGAAACTCGGCTACACCCGCGCCATGATTAGCGCTGCCCTGACTGGTGAGCTGGATGACGTGGCCACCGTCGAGGAACCTTTCTTTGGGCTGCTTGTGCCGGAGCAGGTCGCCGGTGTGCCTGACGAAGTCCTGATGCCCCGCAACACCTGGTCAGACAAGGAAGCGTACGATGCCCAGGCGACCAAACTGGTGAGTATGTTCAAGAAGAACTTCGAGCAGTTTGCCAGTGACGTCAGCCCGGAGGTCGTCGCAGCCGGTCCGAAGTAATCGACATCTCCCTGACCGAACAGGCGGTGAACCAAACGCCCGCAGTCATCAAGGACTGCGGGCGTTTTTTGCATAACGTGTTATTGGAAACGTGTAACTTCGGGCCGCAGCCGGCGCAGAACTTTGTATAATCCTTCCAACGATCGCGTGAAGGAGCCTGAGTTATGTACGAGATCCCGTTGTTTCCACTCAATACCGTCCTGTTCCCAGGGATGCCTCTTCCGCTGCACATCTTCGAGGAGCGGTATCAGCAAATGATCGCCTTCTGCATAGAGGAGAACAAGCCATTTGGCGTCGTCATGATCCAGGATGGTTCGGCTGAGGGTGGGTCGCTGGCCACGCCTTATGCGGTTGGCTGCACGGCCGAGATCGCCCAGGTTGAGCCTCTCGATGAGGGGCGCATGCTCATCATGGGTATCGGGCGCGAACGGTTCCGGATCGTGCGCCTTGAGAGTGGGCGACCTTACCATGTCGGCGTTGTCGAGCCCCTGTCGCTTGATGTTGCGGACGAACGTGTCGTTGAGGAGCGCGTGGCCGCGCTCCGCCCGCTGGTTGGGGAGTATCTGGACATCCTGTCCCGTACCGGCAATGTCGACCTTGACGACGGCCAGATACCCACTGAGCCGGTCGCCCTCATCTACCTCGCCGCGACGCTGCTCCAGATGTCACCCGAAGACAAGCAAACCTTTCTGGTCATGAATGACGCCGCCCAGCTCGCCGGCGCTCTTGAGAAGGCATATCGCAGCGAAGTGGCCGTGATGCGCTGGCTGCCAGCCTCCGATCAGGGGACGTTTTCGCTCAACTAGGTGGCTGGTTGTGGTCCGCTAGGACGGTGACTGCGGCGGATTCGGGTCACCGGTCAGGAAGAAGCGGATAGCGCCGGGCAACCGCCGGCCCCAGGACGACTCACTGTGTCCGGCCCATTTTTCCTCCACATGCAGTAGATCGCGTATCGGTCGGAAGCCTTTGCGAATGAGCAGTCGCTTCATCCTGCGCACCGACGCATAGTATCGCCTCGACGATGTGGCCCTGTGAGGCATACCCTGCTGTAGATCCTCACCCAGTTCTCGCGTGCCGGCATCCAGATAGATTCGGCCGCGCCGGAACGGGGCCGACTGCACGCAGTCGTAGATGGCGTCACCACCAAACCACAACGACGGGCTCATCACCCCGGAAAAGCCAAACGTGTCAATGTGGCTGAAGTAGCCGTAGAGCGATATCAGCCCACCCAGCGACGACCCCATGATGCCCGTATGCTCTCGCTGGGGCATGGTGCGGAACGTACCGTCGACCAGCGGCTTGACCGTCTCAACGAGAAAACGCATGTACTCATAACCGCGACCACCACCGAGTCGAGGCATGATGAACGGGCTGTACTCGTCTATGCGCTCGACGCCCATATTGGGCAAGGCGATGATGATCGCCTCCAATCCTTCCTCATGCCCAAGCAGCTGCATCGTCTCGTCCACGCCCCACTCCCCGGCGTAGCTGGTGGCGTTGTCAAACAGGTTTTGCCCGTCGTGCATGTAGAGCACGGGGTAGCGTCGGTCTGACAGGTTATACGACGGGGGCAGGTGGGCCAGGATATATCGATCATTATCCAATTGCGGACTGTGCAAATCGGGAGCGATCAGCAGCCGACCGCTGACCGAATGGTGGCCATCGTGCACTGGATCGTAGGCGTAGTAGTCGTGGTAGGTATGCCAGCGAATCTCTTGCAAGCTTGTCTCCGAACGCCGGCATCAACTGCTTACTGAGGCCGTCTTTCAAGTCGTTTCAGGTCGCCGCGGTCAGAGAGGCCACCGAAACGCGCCCTATTGTGCCCAAAATCGGCTCATTGGCCAAGCTTTCTAACTCAAGCAGGAGGCCAGGTCGGGCGAAACTTGCGCCGTAACTGGTACCATGGTCTCTGGAGTTCGCCGCTGGCTTGCTATATCATGGGGCGGTGACATGGTGCCTGCCGGGTTTCATGACACATTTGACTATGGTCGAAGACGATGTATCTGGCACGGACCAGAACCCCGAAGCAGATGACACGCACACAGAGCGCGAGGCTGACAAGCGCCTGCGTATGCGCTTCGATTGGAACAATCTGATCGAGGACCTGATCGAAGACGGCCGCCAGCGAGGTCTGTTCGACAACCTTCCCGGAAAGGGGAAGCCGCTTGACCTGGGACGGCCAGGCGACGAGCAGGGCAACAGCCTGGCCAACCAGCTTCTGGCAGACAACGATCTACGGCCGCCATGGTTGGCGATGCGCGTGGCAGTTGATGAGCAGATCGCCGACTTCCGCAAGCGCATGACGCGAGAGTGGCAGCGTTACCAACGAGCGTGGACCCAGTCGGCAAGCGACAGCGTCCGCACGGCGTTGGCGCTCGGATGGGATGATCGATGTAAGGAATGGGCCGCAGAGATCGTCTCACTCAATAGCCAGATAGCAGATTACAATCTGCGCCGCCCCAGCCGCGGGCTGGAAATGTACAAACTGACGCTGGAACACGAACTGGAAAGATTACAAGCGCCACGGCAGTTAAGCTAGCGGCGCTCTCCTGTGTATCGGTCATCAACATCGCACTCCACATCCTCGAACCGAACACCGTGGCAACCGCAGAGTCCAAGAAGAGATGCCGTGAAGCACTGCGAGACTGAATGGCACGACGGTTAGTCGAAAATGAGTCGCATTCTTACCTGTTCGCACCAATTATAGATAAATGCTTGACAAAACGTGGACACCGCTCTATAATGGCCTCCATCAGTGAACACAAGGAATTGGAGTCAAACTGTTCTCGGAAAGCAGAATGGTTTTGGGACAAGGCATTATGACTGTTGAATTGTTGACAGAAAAGAAGAACAAAGAAAGTGACGGCTCGCTGTTGGACCTGTCGTGGATGGATGTGGCGCTGAAGGATTCGAGCAGGGGCGGGGCGAAGAGCGCCGTTGGAAAACCCTCCCGCTCATCTGACACATCGCTTACTCTGGCGGACGTGGTCGAAGATGAGGTTGAGTTGGACGTCGATGAAGAGTTGTCCACCAATACCGACTCCTTCACCGATATTGAGTCCTACATGGATGAGTTCGACCAGCAGCATAGCGATGACTACGAGCGGCTCAAGGAAGTCAAGCAGCAGCGCAGCTCCGCACTGAGCGATGTGCCGACCGGCGATTTCCTCAGCCGATACATGCTGGAAACGAATCGTCAGCGCTTGCTGACGGCCGATGAGGAAGTCGAGTTGGCCAAGCAGATTGAGGCCGGTCGCTTTGCCTCCGAGCAGCTTGAGGAAGGCGAACTTCTGAGCATGCTGGACAGAGAAGAGCTGCTGCGCATTCAGGAACAATCTGAGGCAGCACGCACCATGCTCGTTCGCTCCAATACACGCCTCGTCATCAGCATTGCCAAGCGATATTTTGGCCAGGGTCTTGACTTTCTGGACCTGATTCAGGAAGGCAACATCGGACTGCTGACCGCCGTCGACAAGTTTGACTATACTCGCGGCACCCGCTTCAGCACGTACGCCACATGGTGGATTCGGCAGGGCATTACGCGCGCCCTTTCAAACTACGGTCGCATGATTCGCATTCCAGCCCACCAGACCGGCAACGTGCGCAAACTGTACCGCACGATTCGCGACATTGAGCAGCAGGAAGGTCGCACCCCCGAGACCGAGGAACTGGCCAAGATCGTGGAGATTTCTCCTGACCAGGTTCAGTGGCTGCTGCAGATAACCCGACCGCTGCTGGCACTCGAGCAGCCGGCAGGCGATGACCAGGACGCAGAACTGGCCGACTTCATTGAAGACCACGACGCCGAGCAGCCGGCTGATATCGTTGCGCAGAGCCTGTTCCGCGAGAAGATGGGCGAAATCCTGGGCGAACTGACCCCGCGTGAAGCCAGTATCCTTCGCTTGCGCTACGGTCTGCAGGGCCACGAGCCCCATACACTGAAGGAAGTGGGTGAAGTCTTCGAGCTGTCCCGCGAACGCATTCGTCAGGTGGAGAAGACCGCACTCAGCAAGCTGCGCCGCAGCCGCCAACTCAGCGACTTTGCCTTCTTGCTGAACTAGACAGACGGTCACCATCCCCGACCATTCAAACCCCCTGGTTTTGCAACCAGGGGGTTTTTCGTTGGCCCAGCCTTCACACGGCTTTCACTGACCAGCGGTCACCCCTCCAGTATAATGACACATGCGGAGGCGGCTTCGGGACAGGCCGTCGCGTTCGTCTAATTTTTGCAAGGAGTCAGTATGATTCACCGGAGAGCTGCAGCCGCAGTTGTTCTTTTTGCCCTTGGTGTGTTCGCCATCCTCAACTGGTTGGCCCTTGATCGCGGGTTGACGCGAACCGAAAGCAGGCAGTCGGTGGCGCTTGCCGACGTCAACAATACGTCGTACCAGCTGCCAATCATTCTGGCGCCGGAGAATACGCCGACGCCCATTCCAACCAATACGCCTGAGCCGACCAACACACCGGCCCCAACCTCAACGCCGGAACCAACGCTGATTCCAAGCCCCACGGCGACGGCAATGCCAACGAGCCAGCCGCCCGTGGGTGGCAACGCGATTGTCAACGGCTCATTCGAACAAGGCTGGACCGATCTGCCACCCGCGCCCGGATTCCTGATCAACCAGCAGCCGTTGGGGTGGGAGCTGAACTGGCTCGATATCGGTGCTCCGCTGTGGGCCGATCCCGGTACCTTGTCCGCTGGTGTGCCGGAATGCCTCCACAAACTGGAGATCCAGCTGCCCGATGCGGACGAGCTCATTCTTGAAGGCACAGTTACCTACAAGATGTTCCACTTCGGGGCGCCCTTTGGCAGCCAGCTGTATCAGGTGGTTGGCGGGCTGCCACCCGGCTCCCGCTGGCGCCTGACTGTACCCATCCAGGCCCATCTCCACGGCGACACCGACTTCTGGGCGGCCGAGTCCGGCGTGTGGGCCATCACCAGCGCCGAGCAAGCCGGCGGCTGGGTTCCCGGCGGGACAATGGGCGACCGGACGTGGTTCTACCATCAGGCCGAGGTCACCGTGCCCGGCGACGGCCGCATTGAGGTGCTGATCCGCGTCAAGAGCAAATGGCCGCGTGGCAAGGATTTCTTCATTGATGACGTGCGCCTGGAGCCCATGGGAACGCGTGACATCGGTGGGGCCGAGTTACCCACGTCGGTCTCCTCGGACAACGGGCGTGTCTGGCTGGCCAGCCCACTGGGCGACCTATCATCAGATGATCGGGTTACGCCCTGACGGTCGGGATGATGCTAACAAGATTCGACAGATTGTAGAGATTGCCGGGGCTGAGCGAAGACTACCGAACACCTTGATACACAAAGAAGGCTGACACATGTCAGCCTTCTTTGTGTATAGGGCAGTTCTGGTTGCAGGCTTGTACCGCCGGCCTAAGCAGCGGGAGTTTGCGACGCTTCACCCGAAGCAAGGCGCTGCTCGATCTCTTTGACATCCTTTTGCAGAAGGCCCAGGTGGGGGAAGTCGGGCTGGTTAGCCAGCTCTTCCTGCAGCTGTGGCAGCCCTTCCTTGAAAGCGAGCATGTCAATGGCTACTTCTTCGGCCTTTTCTGACTCGCCGTTCTCTTCAAGGCTGCGGGCCAGGTAGTAATATGCTTGCAGCTCGTACGTTACATACGGCAAACCGAACTGCGTCGCGGTGGCAAAGGCAGCAGTGGCATTGCGATATTGACCCTGCCGGTAGAGGCTGAGTCCAAGATAATAATGATAGAGTGCGCTCTTGGGTGAAAACTGAATGGCGCGCGTATAGATCTTTTCCGCCTTCTCGAACTCGTTCGTCGCCAGATAGACCTGGCCCAACGTGTTCAGGGCAGGGTGAGCGTCGGGACGGAGCTTTAGTGCCTGATTCGCGTCCCGTTCGGCGGCGCCGAACTGCATATTGCTCAGGAAGATTAGGGCACGCAGTTGATAGGTCTCCCAGAAGTCCGGCCGTGCCTTAATCGACTTGTCGGCCAGGTCGAGGGCGGTGGACAGATCGCCGGCGAAGAAGCTGCGGCGAGCCAGGCGGTAGGAGAGCGGTGTCGTGACCAGACGGCGAGCGCCAAGCAGCAGCAAGGTCAAGCTGACGCCGGTGATCGCATACAAGGCCTGTCCAGCAAACAACCCGGCTGTAATGCCAGCAATGGCCGGAATGGCGAGAGCGAGCGAGACTACCTGTTCCCTGAGCGTAAGTCGTTGGCTGCGCTGGTAGTAGACCAGATAGATAAGCAGACCAACTCCAATGATGGCCGACACAAGCACATCAAACTGGCCGGGGACAAAGAGCCAGACGACAAGCGCCACAATCCAGATTGCGACCGAAATAATCACTGGCCAGATGACACTGGAGCGCAGTTCCTTCCGGGATGGATGCTCGCTGGCGCCTTGCTTTGCTTCCGGCTTGTTCTTGCTCATGGGCACGCTCTTGGGATCTAGTTGACTTTCGTCTTGCTTCACACCACAATCGTACTCTGATTTATACAGATGTGACCGGCAAAATGCAACGGTTCGAGGGACAGGTCTAAGCGATGTCTGAACAGCGAATGCCCGGTTTTCGTGATGTACCACGAACGGGCGTCATCTACGTCATGCACCGCGCCACAGAGCGCGGTTTTAGCTATGCCAACAAGTCGTGGGCTAACCTGGGCCAGGGCGCGCCAGAAACAGGCGAACTGCCCGGCGCACCGCCACGCATCGACAAGCTCACCATGAACCCGGGGCAGCACGAGTATGGCCCCATCACCGGCCAGGTCGAGCTGCGCCAGAAAGTCGCTGATTTGTACAACACATTGTACCGCAAGCGACGCCGGTCGCAGTATACGTGGGAGAACGTCAGCATCTCCGGCGGTGGCCGTGTCGCTCTGACGCGCATTGCGGCCGCTCTGGGCAATATTAACATGGGCCACTTTTTGCCCGACTATACGGCGTACGAAGAGCTGCTCAGTATCTTCAAGGCGTTCATCCCAATCCCCATTCTGCTAGACCCGGACATGGGCTACCAGGCTCCGCTGGAAACGGTCAAGCGAGAGATCCAGGGCAGGGGGCTGAAAGCGATGTTGCTCAGCAATCCTTGCAACCCCACCGGCCAACTCATTCAGGGAGAAAGGTTGGGCCGGTGGGTCCAGTTGGCCAGGAATTACCGCTGCTCGCTGATACTGGATGAGTTCTACTCGCACTACATCTACAATGGCCAGGAGCCGGGCGCGCCGCCAACGATGATTTCGGCCGCCGAGCATGTCGAAGACGTGGACCGCGACCCGATCATACTCGTGGATGGGCTGACCAAGAACTGGCGCTATCCGGGCTGGCGCGTCAGCTGGACGCTCGGACCCAAACAGGTCATCCAGGCCATTGCGAGCGCCGGGTCTTTCCTCGACGGTGGCGCGAACAATCCGTTCCAGGAACAGGTGCTCGATCTGCTGGAGCCTGAGCGCGTAATTCAGGAAACGGTCGCCATCCAGACGGAGTTTCGCGCCAAGCGCGACTTCATGCTGCGCCGGCTGTATGAGATGGGTATCCGCGTCGAGGTCGAGCCTGCCGGCACGTTCTACGTGTGGGCCAATCTCAGCGAGCTGCCATCACCACTCAACGACGGTATCCACTTCTTTGAAGCCGGATTGGAGAAGAACGTCATAACTGTGCCGGGCGTCTTCTTTGACGTGAATCCAGAACGGCGACGCAGCTATGCCCGATACCGAAATTACGCCCGGATCAGCTTTGGGCCGGAAATGGAAACGCTGGTTTTGGGTCTGGATGCGTTGGAGCAGCTCATCCAGGAACACAAGTAGAGCAGTCGCATGCCAGTCCTTAGCGCCATCGACCTCGGCCACGCATTTGGCGCCACGGAACTGTACCACGAAGCGACCCTCTCGCTTGACGTCCGTGATCGCGCCGGCCTTGTGGGCCCAAACGGTGTGGGCAAAACCACGCTGCTTCTCAACCTCGCAGGTCTGCTGGAGCCAACGAGCGGCAGCGTTATCGTCAACGCCGACCTTAAACTTGGCTACCTGCGCCAGGAAGCAGTCCTGATGTTTGCTGGCCAGGACAACACCGTCTTCGAAGAAATGCTGACCGTCTTCGCCCCGCTAGTTGAGCAGGAGACGGAGCTGCGGCGACTTGAAGCGCGTATGGCTGATGGTGAAAGCACGGAAGCGCTCTTCTCTGAGTACGGCCGTCTGCAGGAGTTGTTTGAGCTGGAGGGCGGCTACGACTATCAACAGGAGATCAAGCGCGTGCTGCTGGGTCTGGGTTTCACCCAGGAGCAGTGGAGTACGCCGCTGCAGCAGTTGAGCGGCGGGCAGAAGACGCGCATCTTGCTGGCCCGATTGCTTCTGGAGGCGCCCGAGCTTCTCATTCTCGACGAACCAACCAACCATCTGGACACCGCAGCCATCGAGTGGTTGGAGATGACCCTGCGCCAATGGGAAGGAGCGCTCATCATTGTCAGCCACGATCGTTTCTTCCTGGACCGCGTCGTCAACCGCGTCTGGGAGATGGTGCCCCAGGCCAACGACGAACCCGCAGAGGTCCGGGCGTACAAGGGCAACTACACAGCGTTTGTGCGGCAGCGAGACGAAGCGTGGGAGCGGTCACAGCGACTGTTCACAGAAGAGCGCGACCGTCTGGAACGCGATGCCGAGTTCATCCAGAAACATATAGCCGGTGGACAAACTGATCTGGCCAAGGGCCGGCTGCGACAGCTGACGCGCGACCTCGCTCTTATCGAACAGGTTGGCATTGTTGAAATGGCCGAGATTCGCCGTGGCAACCGCGGATGGCTGGAGGTAGGAACGCGCGGGCGAACGCTGACCATCAATGAGGCCATTCAGCAGATTCGAGCGCTGCGCCCGCCAGACGAACGGCCGCCGCGCCTGGATATGCACCTCGACACCGGACAACGCAGTGGAAGAGCCGTTCTGCGAGGACGCGATATGGTCATCGGCTACCCGGACAGCCCGCTGTTCTCTATCGCGAAAGTACGCCTGGAGCGAGGCGCACGCGTGGCGCTGCTTGGCCCCAATGGCAGTGGCAAGAGTACGATGCTGCGCACGGTGATGAATGAGCTTTACCCGCTGGAAGGCGACTTCGAGCGCGGCGAAAACGTACAGATCGGCTACTTTGCCCAGGCCCATGACCAGTTGACGCTGGAGAATCGGGTGATTGACGAACTGCTGTCCAAGTCTGACATGGGCACCCAGGCGGTACGCAGCTATCTGGCTCGCTATCTGTTTAGAGGCGACGACGTCTTCAAACTCGTGTCCGAGCTCAGTGGGGGAGAGCGGGGGCGCCTGGCCCTGGCGTTGCTGGCCCTGAACGGCGCGAACCTGCTTCTGCTGGATGAACCGACCAATCATCTCGACATTCCGTCGCAGGAAGTGCTGCAAGATGCGCTGGAATCATTCGACGGGTCCATGTTGATCGTTTCCCATGACCGCTACCTTGTGGATCGCCTGGCGACAGAAATCTGGTCCATCGAAGACGGCCGTCTGGAGGTCTATCCTGCGTCGTACCAGGATTACCGCGCCCAGCAGCAGGGCGGAGCAGGCGAGGGTGCAGTCCCGGAGATCGTGCCGCCGCTGCCAGCTGAACTACCCCCGGTCGAACTGACGGAGGAATCGCTCGAAGGAGCGCAAGCCGCAAGAAGGCGCCTGCAGCCGCACGAGGCCCGTAAATTGCGCGAGTTAGCAGAACTACGCGAAGATCTGGAGGATTGGCTAGCCAGAATCGAGGAGACGATCGACGAATTTCGTGTAGTCGGTGATTTTGCGCGTGTTGAAGAGCTTGCCCTGGAGCAGCATACAGCCGAAGAGGAACTGGCCGAACTGCTTCTGGAGTGGGCAAAGCTGACCGGGGAGCAGTTCAACCCTCAAGATAACGAATCTGCGGACCGGTAGGTCCTGGCAAAGTTTTACTGCGAGCCAGAACGCTCGTTCGGTGATGTTGATGTCTGTGGGCTGCCTGCGTCAGCTCAACCGCTTGACGCCAGAACGAAGCGCCTGGTGATCGCTTGGTGGTTCACTGGTGTTTGCTGCAGCTGAAGTCGCGTCAGCGGAGCTAGATGAGGTGTGCTTTGGCGGCACATGGAGGCGGTCTTTTTAGTAACACTAATGTAGGTTAATGTAACTAAGGTTTCTCACGGTGAACTGCCACTGCTCAATGTGTCTCCCCCTTTCTGCCATTTGTAGGTTGTCACAATAGATGAAATTATGTCACATAAGCGTGAAATGCATTGTCACTTGTAGATGAAATCGGACCGTAGAACGGGCACATTTTCATTATCGAGTGAGCAAGCTCTCGCTTCATCACCCCTCTTTCGTCCCAAACAACCTACATACAACAGGATCTTGCTTAGGCGACCGTCCCAGCGGAAGGAGTTCAGTTCTGTTCACACCCTACTCCATCTTTGTCCGAGTCGAATCTATGCGGATCGGGGGGCAGTACTAGAAAGTTTCGGTAGGGTATGTCCGGGCAATCTAGGTCAGGCGGTGGAGGCGGGATACAGACAGTTGGATAGGATGGATGGCAGGAAGGCGATCTGGTAACCGTAGCTGTCGGTCGCGGCGTACTTGTGGGTCTGACAGTGGGAGTAGCCGTTGGAATACTTGTTGCAGTTGCTGTTGGTACTGGTGTTTGAGTCGGATCAATTCGTGCCACTAGCATCGGAATCACCAATCTAAAATTGAATATTGAGGGCTGGGTGCTAGTGGCTGTTGGTGTCTGAGAAGGTGACGGTATCGCAGTGCTGCCAATTGGTGTTTCAGATGGTACGGGTTGTACGTCTTCAGAACCTTTGGGACAACAGAGTTCCAGAATTAGAGAGTGTCCAAGATATTGTGTAAACCCGAAATCAAGCTAAGATGCAACGCTTGAAAGGGAGAACACACGATGACACAGAGAAAGGGCCGTAAGCGGGCCAATCCACAGGAGTATATGCCGGACGCGGAGCACGTGGCGGCGGAACTGGCCAAAGCAGAGTCGATGGACGACTTCTTTGGCCAAGACGGCATCTTTGCCAAGTTGTTCGCCGGCACGCTCGAATCGATGATGGAGGAGGAGCTGACCGACCATCTGGGGTACGAGCCGTATGAAGCCAAAGGGCACCATAGCGGCAACAGTCGCAACGGGTATTACAACAAGAAGGTGCGGACCTCGGAGGGGGACACCGATGTGCGCATCCCCCGCGACCGCAACGGCGACTACGAACCCAAGATCCTGCGCCGGTATGCGAGCAACACCAACGAGCTGGAAGAAAAGATCATCGGCCTGTACGCCAAGGGGCTGAGCACACGGGATATTCAGGATACCTTGCACGAGTTGTACGGAGTTGAGCTATCCGCCCAATCCATCAGCACCATCACCGACAAGGTCTGGTCATTGGTCGAGGCGTGGCAAAGCCGGCCGCTGGAGGCTATCTATCCCTTCGTTTTCCTGGATGCCCTGCACCTCAAACTGCGACGGGGAGGAAAGATTGAGAATACAGCCGTCTATGTCGTGCTGGGCGTGGCCATGGACGGCCATCGCGATGTTCTGGGCCACTGGGTAGGGGATGGTTCGGAAGGGGCCAACTTCTGGCTGAGCGTAGTCACCGACCTTGAGGTCCGTGGTGTGAAGGACATCTTCATCGCCAGTGTCGATGGCTTACCAGGGTTCAAGGAAGCCATACAATCCATCTTTCCGCGGACCCAGGTTCAGCGCTGCATCGTCCACCAAATCCGGCACAGCTTGCGCTATGTCGCCTGGAAAGACCGCAAGGCCTTTGTTGCCGACCTGAAGACACTCTACCAGGCGCCCACTCTGGAACAGGCCACGGCCAACCTGCACCGCCTGGCTGAAAAATGGGGCGGTCAGTATGCGATTGCGGTGAAGTCATGGGAAAAGAACTGGGACGACCTGACGACCTTCTTTGACTACCCGGCGGATATTCGACGTATCATCTATACCACCAACACGGTTGAGGGGTATCATCGCCAGCTACGTCGGGTGACGAAGACCAAGTCCTCTTTTCCGTCGCCCGAAGCAGCTCGCAAGTTACTCTACCTGGCCACGGTAGACATCACCCGCAAATGGACGATGCCAATCCGGAACTGGCCCCAGGTGCTCAACCAGGTGGTGATACGCTTTGAAGACCGGATAGATTACTAGAACCGAGATAGGGGTTTACACACAATTTCTGACACTCCCAATTAAGAGAGGGTTCACCACTCCAACGATAAGTCATTCGGCGCCAGCTGTCCATTGAACCGACGCCTCTGCTCCAGCGTTCTCTCCTTCGTCTTCTGTCGTTTGCTCTTCACCTCCTCAGTCCGGCCATGATAGACATCAGCCGGTGTCAGATTATCCAGCGATTCATGATATCGTTCGTGGTTGTAGTAGGTCACGAAAGCCGCGATGGCCTGCTCCAGTTCCCAAGGATAGAAGTAGGTATCCAACTTAACCACATTCTTCATTGAGCGATGGTAGCGCTCTATCTTGCCCTGAGTCATCGGATGGTAGGGACGGCTGCGGACATGGGTCATCTGGTAGCGTTTCAGGTACCGGGCCAATGCCTGAGACACGAAGCAGGGTCCGTTGTCGGACAGCAGCCGCGGCCGGTGCCTGACCTTCACGCGAGTCACATCCACCTCATCCAAGGCCAGCTGCAGTGTCTCTTCAACGTCTGAGGCGGCCATCGTCGTTGACAGACGCCAGGCCAGGATGTAGCGGGAGTAGTCGTCGAGTACCGTGCACAGATAGTACCAGCCCCAGCCGATGACCTTGAACTGAGTGAAGTCGGTCTGCCACAGCTCGTTCACCCGCCGGGTGGGGTCCTTGAAGCGGTCGCTGGCTGTGACCATCTGGAAGGCGGGGCTGGTGACCAGGTCAAAGCCCTTGAGAATGCGGTAGGCACTGGATTCAGAGATGAAATACCCCTCATTGTCCGTGATGTGCCAGGCCAACTGACGTGGCGACTTATCTGGCGATTCCAGGGCCAGGGCCACCACCTGGTCGCGCACAGCCTGGGGAATGCGATTCCAGAACTGGCGGGGTGCCGGCTTTTGTGATGCCAAGCCCTCATAGCCAGTGGCTTGATACCGCTGATACCAACGGTAGAAGGTGCTGCGGGGCACCCCCAGTTCAGCCAGCGTCTGGGCGATGGGCAGTTCCGACTGCTCCACCAGCTGGATGATCTGCATCTTCTCGGCCTGCGAGTAGCGCATCAGTCGTCCCACTCGCTCTCCAAGCCAAGCACACTTTTTTTGAGGACTCGATTCTTGAGAGCCAGCTCAGCTACCAGCTGCTTGAGCTGCTCGTTTTCACGGCGCAGGTCCTTGACATCTTCGGTGTTGGCCTGGCGCTTGGTGTCGCCCACCAGCCGTTGCTTGCCGGCTTCCAGGAACTCCTTGCTCCAGCGGTAGTAGAGACTCTCGCTGATGCCCTCGCGACGGCACAGCTCGGCGATGCTCTCCTCGCCTCGAAGTCCCTCCAGGACAATACGGATCTTCTCTTCGCCTGAGTATTTCTTGCGAGTCCGACGGCGGATACTACGGACGGTATCTTCTGCGGTTGAGGCTTTCTTTCTGGGCATGTCGTCCTCCATGGTAGACATTGTACCGGAGGGCGAAAGTCTCTCTTAGTTTTTCCCCCTGATCTGTCTCATAGGCTCTGAAACGGAACACCCACTGGAGCAACGGCCAAACGGAAGGGCAAATCAACAGATTGAAGCTGTTGAAGCGACAGATGTATGGCCGAGCGAAGCTGGACCTTCTCCGTCAACATCTCCCTCTGAGCTCGTGCATAAACCACAGAGATTGACGAAGAGCCATATGTGTGGGCAGGTGAGTATGTTCTTAGCGAACTTTTCCCGCGTGAATGCCACGCGGAAATGCCAGAATTGGGCAAACGCGCCGCCTTGCCCCGCCTGTTTCGGTTCACCTCGCCGCGCCCGCCGCCGCGCCACAGGTCGCCAATACCCGCTCGGGACCAGGAAGACCGTGCAGCCGGTGGGATAGTTAGTAAACAGCAGTTAAAAAATATTTGGAATACAGGGGGAAATGAAAGGTAAGGAAACGGCCGTGACTGCAATTCCAAGACGTTTTGCGGCGGGATGAATTCAAGGCTTCACACTGTGTACATGTCCAGTTCAGCATGGTGTTTCTCCCTTTTCACTTTGGTCTATTTGGGTAATGGAATCATCAAGAAGCTGCCCTGGTTTTGAAAAACCGGAAACATGGACTTCCGCCTGTGCCTGAATAAATTGCAGCATTTCACTCAAATGATGAAATCGCCATTTCTGGCCGGTCTGGATGGATTCCACTTCACCGCGCCACGCTCCTTCTGGCTTCTCCCCATCACCCTCTCGCCAAAAGCGCACCAGATACGAGTTGTACAAATCGTGTTTCACGAGCCTGTGCCACGATTCAATTAACTGCTTGGCCGGACGAATTGGAAATATCCGTAGCCCAATGCCAGCAGCAGGTAGATGGCAACCGTTGTCCAGCCAAGTGCGTTCACGACACCGGAAAGTTGGCCCAGCAAGGCTACGATGAAACCGACAGCATCGCTGACGAATAGAGCCAGGACAATAGCCTGCCGCGCTTCGGGCGCTTCAATATTCCGGGCGAACCAGGCGATTGCCGCAATACCAAGTAATGCTGACCCAAAGAGCCGGCCCACAACGACCCCCACTGGATTAAGAGCACCACCATAAAATGACAACAAGGACTCTGGCGCTAAGGTAAAGGCAAGGCCAAAGATACCGGCGACGACTGCATGAATTGAAAATAAGGTACTGAGTTTCATAAGAGGTTCTCCTTCGTTCTGCTAAATTCTCATATTTTGGATAAGACGTTTTCCATAAACGGGGGCTTAAGCTTGGGCCAGATTGGGCGCAGCCACACCTTGTTCCACCCGCTGCGCGGCCCAATCGGCCAGCCGGGTCAGTTTGACCGGGTAACGGCCAGCATCAGCGTCGGGTCAAAAGTGCAGTCCTGGGTGTCGGCGTAAATGCTGGACTGCATGATTTGACTGAGACCGGGGTGCAACGGCCGTAACAACCGGTACATCACCTTTAACATCCCCAACGGCACATGGCTTACCTTTGCCTGCCGTCCGGCCAGTTTTTCATAGAGTCGCACCACCTCCATATTCGTCAGATTTTCCGGGCCGCCGATGTTGATGATACGGCCGTTCAATTCGTCATCCTCCAGCGCCATGACCGCAAACTGAGCCACATCGTCGGCAGCGACAAAATTGCGCGGGTTTTCCCCTTTGCCAAACAGCGACACCTTCCCCTTTTCCAGGATTGGCTGGCCGATAAACATCTCAGCGTGCGACTCCATAAACGCCGTCGGTCGCAAAATCGTGTGGCTCAATCCGCTGGCTTGCAGGTATCGTTCTACTTCACGTTTGATATGGAAAAACGGCACCGTATCGTTTTTTGGACCAAAATCATAGATGGAGACGATACACAAAATGCGCCACACCAGCTACTTTCGCCGCGTCAATCAAATCCTTGTGTCCTTGCCAATCCACATATTTGGACGCTTCCCGACCGCGCCCCAGAATTGAATGGGCCGAGGCCAACACCTTCTCAACACCACGACAAGCCTGCGCCAATGATGCCTTGTCCAGCAAATCACCCTCGACGATTTCAGCGCCTAATTTCTGTAGTTCAACTGCGTTTTTCGGCGTGCGTGTCATCACGCGAACGGCCGTGCCCTTTGCCAGCAAACGCCGCGCTGTCGCGCTGCCTAATGCGCCTGTTCCACCTACAATTAAAATCATCATTTACCTCCATTTACGATATTTGCATCACCTTCTTAATGTCCTTGACCATTTAGTTCCATTTCCAGGACAATGCATGGACCAGCCACATTCTAGATGGGTGTAATCTTGAAGTTTGCAACCATCTTAGGCACATCTAGGAAAACAGTACTGATAAAACAGGGGTCAGACGACACCAAGTTGGGCAAACAGCGCAGGCATCTCAAAATAGATCCGGCCACGTGTGATTTGCTCTTCCTGAACATCATAAACGACGCAGAGTGGGACGCGCACATCCTTACCAGTAGCGGGGATGCCCGCAAATTCGCCGATATGTTTGCCGTGAAAGGTGCCTTCCCAAACGGCGTGTCCATTGTCGATGATCAAGTTGGTGGGCGTGGCATCTGCCGCGAAAGCAATTTGGTAAAAGTAATGCAGCATCTGGGCCACGCCCTCAGGTGTCTTGTGTTCGTCACCTGTGGCCATAACTGTAAAGATGACATCATCGGCCATCATCGTAAGATTATCATGATTCGAGTTGAAGTATTGGGTGATGGTTTTGCGGGTGTTTTCTACAGACATTTTGGAATCTCCTATTGAAAAATTGAGCACCGAAACAAATAGTAATGGCCTCAAGCCAATCCCAAAAACCATCGCCTTGATCAAGTAGCTATTTTAAGGGGTTGGCCTAAATTTATGGTTCCGATAACGGTGGCATTAGGGTACACATGTGTAGCGCTTAATGCGCCGGACCACATTGATGAACCGGGAAAGTGCCTGTAGCGAAATCAGGGTAGCCGGTTCCTTTACCCTGGCCTGCCCCTCAGCTCCGTCAGACAAGGTATATTCCAGTTTGTAGGAAACGGCCGTACCGCCATCCTCTGCCTTGAAATGCCACGTATTTGTGCCATTGCCTAGCCCCTACATCCGGGCCTTCAACTTTTCGCCAGCGAGATGCTCCGGAGAGATGAAGGTTAACTTGAAGGCGAGCCCCGGCGATTTCATGTGCATCTGCACCACACTACCCACGGTAGGCCAGTCGCCGACGACCGCCACTTTCTCCACACCGGTAAACCATTCTGGAAACCGATGAGCATTTTCTGTAACGGCCGTTACCGTTTCTGGTGCAGCCTCAAAAAAGTGGATCGTTCGATTGTTGTCATTTGATAATCTCCTATGATTGATGTCTATTAGCCGTCACTATTGACAAGAGACATTTCCCCAATCAAATGTGGCAGTCACATCTCCATTTGGGGTGATTGTCGTGTGTTGCACAAATTGCCCCACAAAATTGCCGTCAGGTCCCGGGCTGATATAGTTAAAATGATGAACAGTTATACCCCCACCAGACACGGTGGTGTGATCATTCAATGCGCCAACGAAGCGGTATACTTCACCGGTATCTACGTCAGTCATAGTGGTTCCGCCCCTGCCTCCACCTATATGAACAAAATATCCCTGACCTGTTGGATGTATAACCACCGTGATCATTCCATTAGCTTCCAACGTACCACCGGTACACGGATGGTTAGGAGGGTAACCTAAAAAACTGACATCCACGTGCAACACAGTGGTAACCATCCCCAAGATTAGTACCAATCATAAGTGGAAAAATCGGGCATAATCTGCCCAGGAGAGTTCCACATGAAGCGGTCACGATTTACCGAAAGCCAGATCGTCCAGATCCTCAAAGAGGCGGAGGCGGGTATTTCCTTGCCCGACCTGTGCCGCACGCACGGGTTCAGCCAGAGCAGTTTCTACAAATGGAAGGCCAAGTACGGCGGGATGGAAGCCTCCGACGTGCGCCGTCTGCGGGAGCTGGAAGAAGAGAATCGCCGGCTGAAGGCGATGTACGCTGAGCTGAGTCTGGAGCATCGCGTGCTCAAGGAAGTGGTTGAAAAAAAGCCATGACCACCAGCCAACGGCGAGAACTGGCCACAGAGGCCATCAGCGAGCACGGTTTGAGTGAACGGCAGGCCTGTCGCTTGTTGGGCATCAGCCGGACGGGCTTTCGGTATGTACCGCGGCGGCCCGACGATGGGGAACTCATCGCCCGGTTGCTGGACCTGGCCGAACGCAAGCCTCGCTGGGGAGTGGGCAAGATGGTCGACCGGCTGCGTCTTGACGGGCATCGCTGGAATCACAAGCGCATTCGGCGTGTTTACCGCCAGTTGCAGCTCCATCTCCGGGTGCGACCTAAGAAAAGGCTACCCAGCCGCTCGCCATTGCCGTTGATCGTGCCGGAGACGACCAATAGCTGCTGGTCGGTGGATTTCATGCACGACAGTCTGGTTTCCGGCCGGACGTTCCGAACCTTCAATGTCATCGATGACTTCAACCGCGAAGCGCTGGCCATCGAGATTGACACCTCGCTGCCAGCTCAACGGGTCGTCCGTGTCCTCGATACCCTGGCTGCCTGGCGTGGCTATCCGCAGCGGCTGCGTTCGGACAACGGCCCGGAGTTCATCTCCAACAAGCTGGATGAGTGGGCCGAGAAAACGGTGTCCTGCTCGACTTCATTGAGCCGGGCAAACCGGCCCAGAATGCTTATATCGAACGGTTCAATCGAACCTATCGGGAGGAGGTGCTTGACCTGTATCTATTCGACAATCTGGCCGAAGCCAGAGCCATCACCGAAGCGTGGTTAGAAGAATACAATGCCATCCGGCCGCATGACTCGCTGGGTGGCTTGCCGCCTTACCAGTATGCGGCTGAGGTCGGCCCTTAGTAGAAAATTCTACTTATGAATGGTACTAAGATGGGGATCCTTTACCCGGTCGCACGGTTAGTGTCCCTATAGTTCTGTAAATTCGGGTCCGTTTTGAAACAGGCGGGCCATCCGTTACTCTCGTGATTGTCAAGATCAAAAGGAGTAACAAAATGGCCCATGAGATGGATGATAACGTACTTTCCCAGGTTTATGAAGTGCTGGTCGACACCGGGTTCGACGGTCTGGCCGAGGCGTTGACCTTGCTGCTGAACGAGGTCATGCGTCTGGAACGCAGCCAACACCTGCAGGCTCAGCCCTATGAGCGCAGCGCGGAGCGGCGCGGCTATGCCAACGGCTACAAGCCTAAGCGGGTGCGTACGCGCATCGGCGAACTGGCGCTGGCGGTGCCCCAGGTGCGCGAGGGGGACTTCTACCCCAGCAGCCTGGAGAAAGGGCTGCGCAGCGAACGGGCGTTGAAGTTGGCGCTGGCCGAGATGTATGTGCAGGGTGTGTCCACCCGCAAGCTGCAGCGCATCACCGAGGAGATGTGCGGGTTCAGTGTCTCCTCCAGCGATGTCAGCCGGGCGGCTGCCCTGCTGGATGAGGAACTGGAAGCCTGGCGAACCCGGCCGCTGGGCGCCTACCGCTATGTCTTTCTGGATGCCCGCTACGAGCATGTGCGCCATGGCGGGAACGTGGTGACGCTGGCGGTGCTGGTCGCCACCGGCATCCGCGAGGCCGACGGCAGGCGGGAGGTGCTGGGCTGTTCGGTCTCCCTCTCCGAGCATGAGGTGCACTGGCGCACTTTTCTGCAGGAGCTGAAGCGGCGTGGTCTGCATGGCGTGCGCCTCTTCACCAGCGATGCCCATGAAGGGCTCAAGAAGGCTCGCAGCGCTGTCTTTCCCGCCGTGCCCTGGCAGCGCTGCCAGACGCATCTGCAGCGCAATGCGCAGCGGTATGTCCCGCGCCAGCTGCTGCGCAAGAGGTGGCGACCGATATCCGGGCGATCTTCAACGCCCCTGACCGGGCTGATGCTGATGGCTGCTGCAGCGCCTGCTGGACAAGTATGCTCAAACGGCACCGGCGTTGGTGGCCTGGGCCGAAGAGAACCTGGCCGAAGGATTGACCATTTTCGCCTTTCCGGCAGCCCATCGTCGGCGCTTGCGGACAACCAATATGGTCGAGCGGCTGAACAAGGAGGTCAAGCGCCGCACCAGGGTGGCGACGCTGTTTCCTAACGAGGCGTCGTGCTTGCGTCTGGTCACGGCGGTACTGATGGAAACGTCGCAGGAGTGGGTGACCGGCAAGATGTATTTGAATCTGACCGAAGACTAAATGGCTCGCCGAGAGTAACCGCAATTTACAGAAGAACTGGGACTTGAC
>CAVWDW010000005.1:0-34730 GCA_963753865.1 uncultured Chloroflexia bacterium | reverse complement strand
GTTCTGACTTAAACAACTGAATGCGCTGCCCCCTGGACGAGGGCAGCGCGTTCGCAGTCCAAACAGGGCGCCGGGTTTCCTCAGGAAGCCCGGCTTCCTGTGATCCGGCGTGGCCTTTGGCGGCCGTCGCACACGCCGGGACTGCTCCTACTCCCCGGCAATTCCCGGCAGCCAGACCGTCCGGGCCACGCGCGTACGCAGCTCGACGGTGTTGTTGGCCGTCTCCAGCTCACCGGCCGTTTCCAGCGCGGCCGTCGAGCGCAGCAGCGCGAACGGGGCGGCCGTCCCGCCGACACGCACGGTTATGTCCACCGTCGTCGTCTCGCCGGGGGCCAACGCGCCCAGATTCCACACCGGCGGCGCATTCCCATCCGGCGCGGGCACGGCGGAGACGAACGACAGCTCCGGCGGCAGTTGCAGCGTCAGCGTGACCGGCTCGGCGGGCAGCGCGCCGGGGTTGGCAGCCGTCAGCCGCAGCGTCGCCGTCTGGCCCGGCAGCGCCTCGCCGCTCCAGCCGCTCAGGGCGACGTCGGGGTGGGCAGAGCCGAGCGACACGTCGTCGAGCATGGCCCACGCCGCCGGCCGGTTGGCCCCCTGCCGCAGCCGGAAGGTGACGCTGATCGTCTGCCCGGCGTAGGGGGACATATCGAGCCAGTGGTGGGCCGTGTCGAAAGCGGCCGCCGGCAGATCGCGCAGCGTCCCGCCCGCCTCGACCTCGAAGGCGTTGGCGTCGCTGCTCTTGTAAAGGAAGGAGAGCACCGGGTTGGTCATGTCGGCAGGGATGTTGACGGATTGGGAGACGAATGCGTCGGCGGGTTGGGCGGTGAGGGCGGGGCCGACGTAGTTAATGTGGGACGGCACTGTTTCGTTGTTTGGTGTGCTTTCCATCCCCAGCCAGAGCAGATGCACGCTGCCGGCCGCGTCCGCCGTCAACTGGGGCACTGTATGTTCCACATCCTGACCAAACACCTGTACCGACGGTGACAGAACACCGTCCCTGTCACGCCAGCGATAGACGATGCGACTGCCGTTCGGGCCGGACCGATAGCGCCGGGCCGCCACATGCGTCCGGTCGTTGCCGTCGACGATGGCGGTCTGGAACCAGTCGCCACTGTCCAGCACCGTTTCGGATGCCAGCCAGCCGCGTCCGGGATCGTGTTCCGTCAGAACAGTCACAGCGCCGTAGGCGTTGACGGCCCGCGGTTCGCCCGCCGTTGAAGCGACGAGGCCAACCAGCCGGTTGCCATAGCCACCAAAGGGCGACTGAAACGATGCACCCCTGCGCCACTGTCCATCAGAAAAGCGGGCATACATCATCGTAACCGGCTCCTGATACTCCTCGTCAATCAGCCAGACGACATGGAGCTGGCCGTGGCTGTCGGCTATCGCCCGGAAGTTGTGAATATAGGCTCGTTCCTGAAACAGAATATCGCCAGGCGGCCAGCTGCCATTGGCCAAACGACGCTGGGCCGAGAGACGCTGGACATGCTGTCCGGTATTCGGGTTTGCGATCGACTCCAGACTGAACAGATAAGCAGTTCCGTCTGAACGAAAGACGGTTTGCAGATTGTAAGGGCCGGGCTGCGCGACATTCTGACGCACGACCTCAGGCCACCCCCACCCTTTTGACGAACGCGCATAGAACGTAATCTCGCCCGCCCACGATCCCGACAGCAAGCCCAGCATGTCGCCAGGCCCGGCCACCAGATCGCCCACCCACTGCGGGGTTGGGCCGGGCAGCTGCGCCGGGCTGGTCCACGACCCGGTCAGCGTTCGCCGAATGTACTGCAATGCGCCGCCGTCCATGTAGACGACATGAATACGGTGCTGGTCATCTTCGGCCGCCCGGTACAAATTCGTTTCGGCCAGCTTCAGCGGGGGCTGCCAGATGCCAGTCGAATTCTGCTCGCTCGTCATCAGAAAGTGGTCCTCGCTGCCGAGCCACAGCACCAGCGGCCGGTTGTCCGGCCCGGTGAATAGGGATGCGTCGTCCCGGCGCAGGCGCTCATCGCCTATCTGCTGGGTGGGACCGAAACCGGTCTCGGTGGCACCGAAGCGTAGGCCCTTCTCGCCTGTGGTTCGGGCCGGGGCGTCGGGCGCGAGAGCGAGCGTGCCGCCGCCTGCCCAGGCCGCGCCGGGCCAGCCGGCCTCAAAGCCGCCGTCGACAACGACATCGTTGACAGGGGGCAGCACGACATCAACCTGATGATCCAGTGTTGTGGAGAACGGCGTCGAGGGCAGCGCTCCGTAGCCGGACTTCATCCAGGTGAGGGTGGCGGTCGCCGCCTTGCTACCGCTGACGGCCGCAAACGCGCCGCTCGCGTCCGACCGCACCGGCCCGTACGCAGCGGGGTTGGCAGTGACCGTCCCATTCTCGATGGCGGTGCCGACGTTGTCGGTCATGCGACCCTCCACCGCCCACTCGTAGGTTATGGTGCTCGTGTCGCCGTCGCCCGGCGGCCACGCTTCGATGTTGCCGGCGATGTCGGTCGCTCGCACCCGGAACGCCAAACGCTCGCCGGGCGGCACGTTGTGGTGCGTGGGGCCAAAGAGCGCCGACGACTCGGCGACGCCGATCCGCCAATCCGTCCACACCCCCGTGCCGACGCGGTACTGAACGTCATAGCCGGCAATGCCCGATCCACCCGGGTCTATACCCTCCCACAGGACGGGGAATGGACCGCCCAGGCGAATCCGCGGCGTGAGCGGCGTGACCGACGTTTGCGGCGGCAGGCCGTCGATGGTCGTCTCCGCATCGGGCGCTGCGGGCCATGCCTCCCGGTTGAAGTGGGCGTCGCGGGAACGGCTGCGGAAGCCGACGCGGGCGCCCGGAGGTCCTTCGTCGTAGACGGCGCTCCACTCCTTCGTGTCGCGTATCCAGTCGGTCCAGGGGCCGCCGTCGACCTGCACCTGAATGTCAAAGTGGATGCTGTTGTACGGTTCGCTGCCGGTCCAGCTGACTGTCACCGGCGAAGCCGAAACCTCCGGCAGTGGCTCAACTTGCGACGACGGCGCGGTCGCGTCCAGCGATTGCCACGATGGCTCGAACGGGAACGTGATGCCGTCGATCAGGTCTTCGGTCCGATTGGAATCGCGCGGCGCAACCACACGCAGCACCGTGCGGGTGATATACCAGTTGCCGAAGTAGTTGGTGTACTCATAGCGCGTGTAAGCGACGTAGTATTCGTCCGGCGACCAGCTCCCGGCCAGGGCATCGACCGTGCCGACCGGGTTGTGGAGCATGCGAATCTCGCCCGTCTCCATGTCGACGATACGCAGCTCCAGCCAGCCGTCCCCGTCGTGGTCGGCGGTGTAGGCGATATAGCGTCCGCTGGGCGACCAGGTGGGCCGGATGCTGACCGGCGTCGACGTAATCTGCTTGACGCTGCTGCCGTCGGCGTTCATCGTGTAGAGGCGATAGCCGCCTGAGCGACGGGACGAGAAGACGATCTGCGTGCCGTCGGGCGACCAGGCCGGGTCGCCGTCGTAGTCGCCGGAGACAGTCAGCCGCCGCTGCTGTGAGCCGTCGGATTGCATGGTGTAGATTTCAGGCTGGCCGTCCCGGTCGGAAACGAAGGCGATGGTGCGGCCGTCAGGCGACCAGGCGGGTTGGCCCTCGTCGGCCTCATTGTCGGTCAGCGGCTGCTTGTTGCCGCCCAGCCGGTCCATGGTCCAGATTTCGCTGTCTTCGTCCCCTTCGCTGCGCACATAGACCACCTGCTGCCCGCCGCGGCTGAGGTCCGGCGACGTCTCGCGCGGGCCGTCGTTGGTCAACTGGGCCGCGTTGTCGCCCTGACCGTCGCTGATGAAGATGTCCCACCTGGCCTCGTTGTGATCGTAGAACGCGACGCGGCTGTTCTCGACGTAGTGAAAGAGGCCGCGCTGTTTGCGGATCAGGTCAGGCACGGTCTGCGCGGCCGTCATCGTCGGCCGTTCCACCACCGGCCGGTCCACCTCATCACTGTAGCGCACCGCCGGCCGACCTTCCGGCGCTTCTTGCGCGGCGACGAAGGAACGGCCGCCCGCCAGCAGGACGAGCAGCATACTCAGGGCTATGAAGAAGGAAAAGAACAACGGTCGGGCGTGGGTACGCAGGATCATTAGACAGCCTCCATCATAATGTACGGTTGGTAAGGCAAGCGCAGGCATGGCGGCCTGCTTGCAAAACGCGAAAGAGATCCAGCTGGTCTGGGCTACTTCGCCAGCAGCCGGTCCACCTTCGACCGCACCACCAGCCCGGCCATATCGACCAGCCCCATCTTGCCGCCGGCCATCGCCAGGCGGATGTTGGCCTCGGCCAGCGTGGCGGGGACGTACGGCTGCTCATCCTTCGGCTTGCGCATCAGCGACAGCGCTTCGGTAGCGCAGGTGGTCACGCACAGGCCGCAGCCGATGCAGCGGTCGAGGTCGAAGACGGGCAGGCAGTCGTCGTCGAGATCGACCGCCTCCATCTGGCAGCGGGTCAGGCACAGCCCGCAGCCGGTGCAGCGGTCGCGCTCGTAGGCAATGGTGAAGGGCGAGGCGAGGACGGTGGCGGGCTTGGGGTGCTTCTTGGCCGCCCGCAGCACGCCGCAGCAGTCGCCGCAGCAGCAGCAGATTGACGACGCCTTCTTGGCGTTGCCCGGCTGCAGCACCAGCCCCGCCCGGTCGGCCTTCTGCAGGATGCGCAGCGCCTCCGCCTTGTCAATTGTCCGGCCCATACCCTGGCGAACGTAGTACGCCGCCGCGCTGCCGAAGACGAGGCACGTCTCCAGCGGCTTGTCGCAGTCGTGGCCCAGCATCCCCTGCTCCACGCGGCAGACGCAGGGGGCGACGGCGAAGTGGGTCTGCCGCTCCACCAGCGCTTCGGCCCGCTCGTAGTCGAGCACGTCGTGCTGCACGGCGATGCTCTCGCCGACGGGCACGGTGCGAATCTGCGGCCCGCGCTGCCACCACTCCGGTTGGCCGAACGTCTCGAAATACTCAGCCAGATCGGCCGCCAACTCCGGCGTCATGCGGTGGACCTGCCACTCGAACAGGCCGATGACGTACTGGGCGGCCATGTAGGTGGGCGGTTTGTCGTCGTGGTAGAGGGCGAACAGCAGCCCTTTGGAGGCCATCGTCTCCAGCATGGCGGCCGTCTCGTCGAGCGGCCGTCCAGCCCGGCGAGCCACCACGCGCGGCTCTTCGGGCAGCAGCGTGGTGTGCAGGGCCAGCGCGGCTTCGTCGGGCGCGAACAGCCGGCGCAGGATGCGCAGCTCCACGCCGGAGTCGGAGGGCGGAAAGCCGCACGGCAGGCGGTCGAGGTGGTCGGCGAGTTGGTGGTAGACGGTGTCGGCGGTCATGTGGCGCTCCGGGATTAGACAAGGATGTCACGCTAAGGATACGCCATTCCGCTACCGGGCCGCATGTGATAAATGTCACCGATCGCGCCGCTGAACGTCACGGGCGGGAGAAGACCTGACAGGTCTGCGAACCCGCACTACGTGCCGGGTCACGTTACCAAGACCTGTCAGGTCTACGGCACCAGCGCCGCGGCCAACTGGTCCTCCAGGAAGACACCCGGCTCCAGGGCGGCCGACTTCCAGCCGGGGGCCAGCCGGTCGAGCAGCATCGCCTGGGCCATGCCGCTGTAGTAGAAACGTCCTTCCCCCGGATCGCCTGCCATGCGCGTCATCTGGTCCAGCTCCCGCTCCCAGCGCTGGTCGAACCCGGCGTACCGGTCGAAGTCGTCGACGGCCGCCAGCGCGGCGACCGGTTCATACGCCGCATCGCTGGCTGCCTCGCGCCAGATGCCCAGCTCCACATAGCGGGCCAACCCCTCCAGCCATTCGCGCTGCCGTTCCAGCTCAATCTGCGCCGGGGTCAGGCCAGTGGTCGTGCGACGATTGGCACGCAAGGAGAGGAATTCGGTCGCCAGCGCGGCCGCCTCATCATCGTCGCCGGCCCGCAGCGCCTCGGCCAACACGTCGAGCTCCGCCTGCCACGCCGCCTCCACGTCCGGGTCGTCCCACGGGTAACCGTCCTGGGCCGACAGCGCCGCTTCCGCCGCGGCCAACCGCTCCGGCGCGATCCGGCCCTGGTGGGCGTGGAACGCCTCATGGATGATCAGCGTCTCGTACTGGTCCGTGCCTCTGACCAATTGGTCGATGAATAGCCATACGGGAAGATGTCGGCCACCAGCGGCGGCAGCTCATCCTTCATCTGCTCAGCCAGGCCAATACGCATCCATTCCAACGTGGTCATGCTCGCCGCCCACTCGTCGCCGACGCGCACCGTGAACGCTTGCGGCGTCTGGCCGTTGGTCGGCAGCGGCTGGCGGTAGAGGGTCAGACCGGCGGCCGTTCCCTCCTCAACCGGCTGCCACCCACTGCCTTGCGGACGGCCGTTGGGCATCGACTGCCAGCCCGCCGCCGGGTCGTCCAGACCGACCAGAAAGACGGTCTCTTCGTTGTAGATGACGGCGGGAATCAGCGGGTCGCCAAAGCCGGGCCACACCGCGTCGCCCAGTTCGCTCTGCAGGTGGAGATATTCGCTCGCCTGCGCCTGCTGCTGGTCGCTGAGCCGGTCCGGGGTCGGCCGAGGTGGCTGGCTGTTGCAGGTTAACCAGCAGGGAAACGGCCGCCGCGCCGAACAGGAACATCAAGAGAAAGCCGATCACAATACCGGCCCATTTGAGTATCCGTTTCATGATGCTGCCATTCTACGGTCTGGCAGCGGCGGGCAACAGTATCTTTCGTTACAAGCGGGCTAGGGGTCGATCATCTTGAGCATCAACCGCCCGTCCAGGTGGGCGTACAGGTCGCTGGCCACCTCGTCAGACGGTTCGACCAGTCGGGAGTTGATCCAGTCGATCCAGTTGGCCGCCAGCAGCTTTGCGTTGGAAGCGTACGGTTCCTGGCCGCGCGCGCCCAAACCGACCAGCTCGAACCAAAGCTGGACCGACGGCATGAAAGCGTCGTCCTCCATCAGCTCGGTCAGCTCCCGCATCAGCACATCCGGCTCGCGCAGCGCCCCGCCCATCGCCCGATCCAACTCGTTGGTAAACGCGCCGGCAATGGTGTTCAGGACCAGATTGATCAACTCATCCTTCGTGCCGAAGTAGTAGATCAACATGCGGTCACTGGTGCCGGCCACACTGGCCAGCTTCCGCAGCCCCACATCGCTCAGACCGTCTTCCATGACGTAGGCGATAATGCGCTCGACGGCCAGGCGCTTCTTGGTGTCCGCTTTGCTCATCGGTTCATTGTAGCATCCGCGGTTGTTTACAAACAATGTAGCACATGCTACAATCACCATTATGTAGCGAGTGCTACAATAAATCAACAAGGAGATTGATGATGCTTTCTCGCAAACAAGTTACCATTTTCGTCATTGGCGGTATTGTCGGCTGGGCCGGCTTTGCCCTTCTGATCCGCTTGCTGCCGATGGTGCTCGACACCGGCATCTGGAACGCCATCCTGTTCGTGCTCACCATCCCCGTCGGCTGGCTGCTGGTGTCTTTCACCCAGCGGTTGGGCGGGCTGTCGCCGGACCAGGTTGTGCCGGGCGTCATGCTCTTTTTCGCGGTCGCCCTGCTGTTCGACGGCGTTGCCCTGACGTGGTTTCCCGACCTGTATGGCGAGACGGCCGTCCAGGTGCGGGCCGGAGCCGGCTTCATTATCTGGGGCGCCGCCCTGACGTTCATCGCAGCCCTGTACCGTTGGCACACAGACCGGCTGTAGGCGAAATGGGGCGGACCTGACGGGCGGGCCTGACGAGACCTGACAGGTGTCGTGAATAGCTGTCAGGTCTCGTTCGACGCTGCACTCACCTATGGCAGCGCTTCCAGCGACCAGCCGTCGATGAACCAGCCATTGTTGGCCAGCGCGAAGCGGTTGCGGAAGCCCGCGCCCAGCCGGGTCGGGCCGCCCTCTTCCACGGTGAAGTCGTAGGTGACGGTGTTGCGCTGGCCGATCTGGGTGGTCTGCCAGCCGGTGCCGCCGTTGTTGTGGACGATGCGCATTTCGGCCGCCAGCGGGTCGGTGGCGTAGGTCTTGTTCAGGTTGTCGTAGCCGGCCACCGCGTCGGGGAAGAAGTTGACCGTCAGACGATAGGCGCCCGGCGGCAAGGCCACATCGGTGAACAGGCTGAAGCTGGTCGGGGCCGCGCCCTTGAACGCCTTCAGCGTCTTGTTGCCCTCGAAGATGAAGCTGCTCTGTTCGGCGGGCGGCAGGTCCTTGGCCGGGACAACGCGCACCTCCGGCCGATTGAAGACGCCGCCGGAGCCGGGTTCCAGCGCGTTCGGCCCTTCGTCGGTCACGATCTGCCAGTTGTCGGGGATTTGCAGCTCATTATAAAGGTAGAAGTACCAGTCGCCCTCGAAGCTGGGGTTGGGCAGCAGGTTCGGCCCGGCAGCGGCCACTACGGGCCGCGGCGGCTCGTCGGCGGCGGGCGGGGCGTTGTTGTCCGCCGGCGCGGCGGCCAGTGCGCCGCCATCCCAGCCGGGGATGAACAGTTCCTGCCCGACGATGATGGCGTCACTGCCCATGCTGTTGGCGGCCATAATTTCGGCCACCGTCACGCCGGTGGCAGCGGCAATCGACGACAGCGTGTCGCCGGAAGCGACCGTATAAGCGCTGCCCGCGGCAGGATCGGGCGGGGTCGGCGTGGGCGGGAGTTCGGTCGGGACTGGTTCGGCCGTCGGTTCCGGCGCGGCGGCCGTCGGCTCGACCGCCGCAGTCGGGACGACCTCGACGATACGGGTCACTTCGACCGGCACTTCCACTTCCTCCACCACAGCCACCTCCACAAGGCGGGTCACTTCAATCGTGACCGGAATCTCCTGGGTCACAACGCGGGTCACCTCGACCGTTTGCGGCTGCTGGGCACAAGCAGCCAGCAGGAGGATTCCCGCCACAAGAGCAACAAGACGACGGTAAGTAAGCACTAGGCAGCTCCTTCACATGGGTTATCTGATCGCAGACAGCGCGATCAAACGGATGGAAGTATGGCACGCTGGAAGGCGGCGTGCAAGGGTTGCTCATGTGGGGACAGGGATTCTCATGGCCGGCAGTTCTGGTAGTCGGTTGGCGGCCGCCACGGCAATCTTGATACGTTCGGACTAGTGCGCGTGGCGGCAGTTTGGTATGATGCACCCATGCTGAACGACCAACTGGCCCCGGCCCACCACGATGCCACCCTGGCGGCCGTCGAACCTTACATTATGGCTCATCTGGGCCAGCCGCTGGACCGGCGTCACCTGGCCATGCTGGCCGGTTTCTCTGTCCCCCACTTCCACCGGCTGTTTGCCAAGAGGACGGGGGTGAGCGTCGGCACGTTTATCCGGCGGGAGCGTCTGGTCCGCGCCGGGCGCAAGCTGCGGATGGGGGCGGTCGACGTGACCGAAGTGGCTCTGGCCGCCGGCTATGATTCCCAGGCCGCGTTCGGTAAAGCGTTCAAACGCCACTTCGGACTGACACCCGGCGCGTTTCGCGAACTGGACTGCCACACGGCCACCCACCTGCTCAGACAAGGATGATTCATCATGCGTATCGTTTTTTCGTCAATCCCCATCACCGACTACGACCATGCCCTGGCTTTCTACACGGAGAAGCTTGGCTTCGTCAAGAAGCACGACATCGACCTCGGCGGCGGGGCGCGCTGGCTGACGGCCGTTTCGCCCGATGCCCCCGACGGCCCGGAGATCGTCCTGGAACCCAGCGGCCACTACCCCGCCACGGTCGCGCTGAAGGCAGCGCTTGTTGAGGACGGCATTCCCTACACTGCCTTCCAGGTCCACGACATTCAGGCGGAGTACGATCGGCTGCGGGACCTTGGCGTGACGTTCACGATGGAGCCGACCAACATGGGCACGACCACAGTGGCCATCCTCGACGACACCTGCGGCAACCTGATCCAGATCTTCGAAATGAACGACTGAACCGGCTGCCTGCGACCAACCCACCGTGGAGAAACGTTAGACAGACGGACCATGTTGAGGTTACACTCCTGCCCGACACTGGAGCCACGAGTATCGGGAGAGGGGTATGTCAAACAGTCGCAGGTGGACAAGCGTTGGTTTCCTATTCGCTCTCATGGCGCTGATGGTCGGCCTGGTCTCCGCGGCGGCCGCCGGAGAGCACGCGATCCACATCCCGCTGGTCCGGGGCGGGCCGCCCGTGCCCGACGGCCCGCTGGCGCTCGAGCTGCGGCCGTTCGCGGTCGGGCTGCGCGACGTGACCAGCATCAAACACGCGGGTGACGAGCGGCTGTTCGCCACCCAGCGCGACGGCCGTATCTTCATCATCCAGCCGGACGGGACGGTGCTGCCGGAGCCGTTCCTCGACATCCGCGACGACATGGAGACCAACTTCTGGGAACAGGGGCTGCTGGGGCTGGCCTTTGCGCCCGACTTCGCCGACAGCGGCGTTTTCTACGTCAGCTACGCCGCCAACCCGGACGGGCCGACGGTCGCGCCGCTGGTGCTGGCCCGCTTCACGGCCGACCCGGCGAGCAATGGCCCGGTGGACCCGGCGACCCGCCAGATTCTGCTGACCATCCCCCACCCGATGGACCTCCACTACGGCGGTGACCTCCAGTTTGGGGCAGACGGCTACCTCTACATGGCTTCCGGCGACGGCGAGCTGGTGTCCGGGCCGACCGAACACCCCAACGCGCTGCGAGGCTGGAATCTGCTGGGCAAGATTCTGCGGCTGGACGTCGACCCGGCCCACGGCGACAGCTACGCCATTCCGCCCGACAACCCGTTTGTGGGCAACCCGAACTATCTGAATGAGATCTGGCTCTATGGGCTGCGAAACCCGTGGCGCATCAGCTTCGACCGGCTGAACGGCGACCTCTACGTTGCCGATGTAGGGCTGACCCGGTGGGAGGAGGTCAACCGGATTGCGCCGGGTGTGGCGGGCATCAGCCTGGGGTGGCCATGTTATCAGGGCAACGCGCCGGGACCGTCGCCCGACGACTGCGGCTCCGCAAGCGACCACACCTTCCCCATCTACGCCTACGCCCACGCGCAGGCCGATAGGCCGTGTTCAATTATTGGGGGCTACGTCTATCGCGGCCGGGAGATGCCGGCGTTCACCGGCCGTTACCTGTTCGCCGACCTGTGCACCGGAGCGCTCTGGGCGCTGGGGGAGGAGCCCGGCGGCGAGGTGGAGGTGGTCGAAGCCGGCCGTTTCCCCGGCGTCCTCTGGACCACGTTCGGCGAGGACATCAACGGCGAGCTGTACCTGGGCGAGTTCGCCGGGTCGGAGCGGGTCTTTCGACTGGTGGCGGGGGAGTAGGGGCGGGTTAATGTGAGTGCCGCGCACCCGTTGACGCGCTCGGCTATGGTATAATCGCGTCATGGATAAAGAGAGTTTGATCGTTTCTGATCCCAGCGTGATGTTGGGTAAGCCGGTTGTGGCTGGAACGCGCATTACGGTCGAAAGCATCCTTGAGCGGCTCGGCGCGGGCGAAAGCGTGGAGCAGCTTCTGGAAGCTCATCCGCGTTTGTCCCGCGAAGGCGTCCAGGCGGCGCTGGCGTTTGCGGCCGAGACGATGCGTTCTGACCTCATCTATCCGTCTGAAAGTCCAACGATATGAGATTTGTGGCCGACGAGGGTTCGAGGCGCCTATTGTGAGTCGTCTGCGCGAGGATAGGCATGACGTCTGGTACGTGGCGGAGTTGACACCTGGCATGAGTGATGAAGACGTTCTTGCCCTGGCCGAAGCGCAGAATGCCCTTCTACTCACCAACGACAAGGACTTCGGCGCTCTCGTCTTTCAGCAACGTCAGGTGCACGCGGGCGTCATCTTGCTTCGCCTTTCCGGTCTCACCCTCGGACAGAAAGCCGATCTCGTCTCCAACGTGGTAGCCAGACACAGCAGCCGGCTTGAATCGGCATTCACGGTCGTGACTGAACATCGCATTCGTGTCCGCCCTGACCGCTAAAATCTGAACCGCCCATTGCCGTTTCCCCGGTGTGCTCTGGACCACGTTCGGCGAGGACATCAACGGCGAGCTGTACCTGGGCGAGTTCGCCGGGTCGGAGCGGGTCTTTCGGCTGGTGGCGGGGGAGTAGGGCGACCGTAGCCCCGGCATGCCAATGCCGTCTTCTCCCCATCCTCAAGGCACCGGCGGCGGCCCGGCATCCGGCGGGATGGGCACGCCGTCGGGGACGAGGCGCAGATCGTCGCAGCTGATGAAACGCACGTCCCGCCAGAGATAGCCCTCCGCCTCAAACGTCTCAATAGAGTCGATCCAGCGCTTCTCCCCATCCTCCAGCAGATAGATCGGGTCGCTCGACCGGCACTTGAGCAGGATCGGGTCGGGGTCGTTATACATGATCCGCTGCACCTCGTTCGGCAGCGTAGCCATGGCCGACCGGTCCAGACCGAACAGCCACGGCACAGCCAGGATCACGAACAGCCGTCCAGACCACGTAAGCGACCGTGCCCACGCTGTATGCCCGGTGCAGCGCGGCCACCCAGTCGCCCGCCCCGGCCCGCGCCTGGTAGACCAGCAGCACGACCAGCAGCCCGATATTGACCACGTTCCAGCCGATGAAAGCCAGCCGGTTCGGCGTCAGCCGGTCGATCGCCCGTGCGGTAGAGGATCGCCACGCAGGGCGTAGAGGCTGACCAGCAGGGCCAGCGCGGCCACGGCGATGATGCCACGCCGCAGCCAGCGGGCCAGCGCGGGCGACAGGTCCGCCAGGCGGCAAGCGGCGTCGCGCCCACCAGCAAGGCGATCACCGCGAAGAGCATGATGTTGTAGATGATCAGCACGTCCCGGTTGTCGAACGGCTCGCGGAAGTTGAACGGGATGAACGGCCAGATAGACCACCAGCACCAGCAGCGTCAGCGGCAGCAAGATGCGCATGAGCATGGCCACCAGCTTGCTCAGCCCTTCGTCGAACGACTGCCGGGCAGGAGCGCGGCGCGGGTTGTAGATGACGGCCGTCGCCACCACCGGAATCAGCCCCGCCCCACCCGCCAGAAGCAGCCGCTGCACCAGCTCCGGCACCACGACGTTCAGCGCCTGAAAGAGGCTGATGGTAATGGCCGTAAACAGCCCGCCGGCAATGAGCAGCAGCCCGCCCATGATGCCCACCTCCAGCGACTTGATCAGGAAGGCGAAGCGGTTCTCCGCGTCGCGACGCCGCCAGAGCAGATAGACCCCCACCCCGGCCCACGCCAGCAGCGGCAGATGGATCGCCATCAGCGTCAGGTACTGTTCCTGAAACGGCCGCGTGCCCGTCTGCGGGTAGACCAGCAGCACATACGCCGGCCGCGCCCAGCAGGCCCGCGCCGATCACCGCGCTCAGCCCCCAGCGTCGACTGCCGCGCGGCCGTCAGATAGCCCAGCACAAACGCCCGGCGATGGGCCCGGCCACCAGCATGAGCGTGGGCAGGAAGTCGGTGGCCGCATCGGCCATCGACGGGGGCGATCTCGATCATGAAACGCTGTCGTCGGACAGCAGCCAGAAGAGCAGCCCGTTGGCCAGCGCCAGCGGAATCACCCAGCCCCAGGCGATGAACGACGCCTTCGCCTCGGCCGCCGCCTGCCGCAGCCGGTAATACCACGCCGCGTAGAGCAGATTGTCGGGCGCGTACGTGTGGCCGATCTCAATGGCCTGCTGGAAGTCGCCGGTCGTACCCTCCTGCAGCGCCGTCTGGTAGAGCTGCTCCAGCTGTTCGGGATCGTCGGCCAGATCGGTAATGATATCCTGGTAACTCATGGCTTCACCCTCCTCAGGTATGCCCGCAGGCGAGGTCGGATCGTCGTCTCCGGCGCGGCCGCTCGCGGTCCGGGCAGTGGATGCCCCGTCGCGCCGCTGCCCGCGCTGATGGTCCCTATTCTACCCGAAGCGCAGGCCGCAGGATTGACGAATGTCCCACGTTTTGGCGATTGGCGGCCGATGGGGCGGGGGTCGTTTGCCGCCCCCACCCTGCCCGGCTAGAATTGCAATGGGTTCCCCGCGCCAGAGTCCGGGAGCCCGGTTTGCAGAGCATCCACGACCACACCACTTCGCGCAAACCATCCTGTCCGTAGTTGGGGCAGCGCCAGGAATGCGATCCGGGCCGAACCCAGCTTGTTGCGCTGGTGCGTGTCAGCCTCATAGGCATCCGGTCAGACGGTTAACCGCATGCGCCCCACCGTACAGAGGTTCACAACATGCCATCACAAATAGACTCTCGTTTCGGCCGTCCTGTCCTGCTGATGGCGGCTGCCATCTTAATCCTGCTGTCGGCGGTGTTGTCTGTGTCATCCTCCCGGGCCGCGAGCGCCGCCTCCGGCACGGTGCACCTACCTGTTGTCCTGAACCCGGGCGAGCCCGAACCGGCGACACGCCCCAGCGGCAATCTGGCGGACCTGATCGAGCGCAATGTCGAGGATGGCGTTTGGACGCTGGAGGAAGGGCTGATCCACGTTCTCGGCTACATGGCCGACGAGAAGACGGCCGACGAGCTGCCCAACTTGGACACCGTCGCACGCCTCGAGGCCACCAGCGTCATGCGCATGGCCGACGAGTATCGTCAGAACGGAGCAGACCCGCAGGCCCGCGCCGAAATCGAGCGTCTCTTCTTTCTTCAGCTCCCGCCCCAGGCCAACGTCGACTTCTACTCCGTGGAGAATGGAGCCGCCCGCGCCGTATGGGCTGCCGGGAGCGGCGGTACGCGATGCCTCAGCCATCAGCCCTGCCTGCGCGGCCGCCTGGCAAAGCGGCCTGCCGCTTGAAGAGACATTGCAGGCCGACTGCTTCTGGCGCTACAAGTTCTTCGTCGGCGCGACCCGCGTCACCATTTACACGCCTATGAACTGGCGGGACGATACCGCCTTGCTGGCACAGTGGAACGCCGTGCGGGAAGCCGTGGAACTGAGTATTCTGGAGTTCCAGAAGTACGGTCCCATGCCGGGCATCGGCGTGATGTTCACGCCTATCGTTGATCCCGACCAGAGACCCGGCTATATAACGAAAGCCACCACTTTCGGTCTCCATTCCGATGTGGCCGACGCAATGGGTTGGGACGGCGTTTGCCCGCTCGCTCTATGGCGGTCAGTGACCGAGCCCGGCGCCTCGCTCGACGAACTGCGCCAGGTCGTAGCCCACGAACTGTTCCACTGCTACCAGGACAAGCATGTCGACCAGGAGTTCATCGAAGCAGCACACAAATGGTGGACTGAAGGCTCGGCCGACTACTTCAGCAACGTGGTCTACCCGACAATCGACTATGAACATCGGACACACGCGGAGTTCAATCAAGTCTCAGCAAACGACAGCGTGCTCACTATGACCTATGCCGGCAACGTCTTCTTTCAGCATCTAGGAAACCACCCTTCATATGGCAATGTAGGCATCATCAATCTGCTTAAGAAGCTGGCCGGTGGCCGAACGCTTGAGAGCCAGGCCACGACTTTGCAGGCCGAACCGGGCATGAGCAACCTGTTCCATGCTTTTGGTCAAGCTTGGCTGGACGGCACGATCATCGACAGCAGTGGTCAGCGCATCAGGAGTGACGAGCTGCCGCTACTTTACACCTCCTCCGAAGCACGCGAGTTTGGGAAGAAGGGCGACCGTGGCGTTTTTGAGTCCAGCTTCTTCGTGCTGGCTCGCTACAAACTAAGGTTTGGTCGGGGGACCCTCTTTGAGCAAGAGGTGTCCGCGTCTACTGCCACCTATTCCATGAAGCCAACCGGCCCTGCTCCGGTGCTGAACAGCGACCTCAGCGTGCAAAACCTGCTCTGGCTGCCTTTGGAAAATCCGCTGCTCACCGATTGCGACAGTCACGAAGAACGTACCGTGCTGCTAACTTCCGCGACTTTTGCGAGCACCAGCAGCGACCCGGATATGAGCATTGATATACTCGAAGCGCAAGAGCGAAACTGCATCTGCTACCTGAATGTGCGCGTGACCGACGGTGAAGACCGCTACTATGTGTCGGGCGGGGTGTACCTGCACGCGGCTGACGGCGCGCCGCTGTTGATCACCTCCGACACGCTCAACCCGTCGGTGCAGGTCGGAGTAGCGCCATATACCGAGGGGCAGGTGGGTGATTTTGCGCTGGAGGGATTCGGCATCATTGAAGACGGGCAGACGCGCTTTGTGATTGTCTCGGAGGGCGGCGACGGCGGCACGATGACCATAACCGAGAGCGCCGGCAACTTCATCGGCGGCACCTTCAGCGGCACGGCCAGCAAGGTCAACGCTCAGTTTCAGCCCGTAGGTAAGGTGGCTATCGCGGGCGATTTCCGCGTGCCGAAGAGCGGCAGCGATGAGATGTTGAGTTGTGACTGATGGCAAAGCATCAGGCGCTTCCGTCAGTCGCGGCGCGGCGCGGTTGCGCCGACCAGTCTCCCAGCGCGGCCGCTCGCGGGCCGGGCAGTGGATGCCCCGTCGCGCCGCAGCCTGCGCTGATGGACCCTATTCTACCCGAAGCGCAGGCCGCCGGGCTGACGAATGTCCCACGTTTGCGCGATTGGCGGCCGATGGGGCGGCGTTGTTTGCCACCCCCACCCCACCCCGCTAGAATTGCCCCAACCCGCCGGCACGCGAGACCGGCGGCCGTTCAATTCCGCAGCCAGGGGGCCGATGACGACAACAAGCCACGCCAAGCCGACATACGGCTCGGGGTCGCTTACGTTTTGCATTATCTCTCGATAATGTCGGCCAAGATCAGAGGCTGGGTGATTGTGCCACCAAAGGAGTTAGCTTCCCTCCACGTGCCGGCCCCTGTACCGTATACCGTGATATAGGTGTCGTCTATACACCTGCTCTGGCAGTACGGAAATGTCAATCCAAGTTATCACGACAGGGGTTCGGTCAAATCGGCTACCACCAGGTACCTGAATCCACATTTGTAGTCCGCCCTCGCCAATGTTGAAAACCTGACCTCTCAGTTTCAAAAGGTCTCCCAAATAGCGGCTTGGAAAAGCATCCAGATCGCGGATGTCTACTTCCTCGTATAGACCACGCGGGTCCGGCGTCGGCGTCGGTGTACTCGTCGGAGTGGCCGTTGGTGTACTGGTCGGAGTAGCCGTTGGTGTATTGGTTGGCGTGCTGGTTGGTGTGGCGGTCGGCGTATAAGTCGCCGTAGGCGTGGGGGTATTGGTGGCAACAGCCAATGCAGCGATGTCGATTTGGATTTCGTCGTTCACGAGCGCGCGATCAATCCAACCGGTTTCACCAGACGGCCAGAGCTGTACCTGCAGAAAAGTCTCCTCTTCCGTAGCACCAAAAATAGCAATCTCATCGCCTTCATAAATGTCTGACACCTGCGATGCCTCTGAAGCAGGTGCAGCAAGCAGTTGCCCTGAACCGATCATGGATATGATCGTGCCTGCCGGGGTAACGGTGGGCGTGGCAGTAGGCGTATGGTCGGTGTGGGAGTAAACGTTGGCGTCGATGTTGGCGTGTTGGTGGGGGTACTCGTCGATGTTGCCGTTGATGTGCTTGTTGCTGCAGGCTCAGGCGTGTTGGTTGCAGTTGCCGTCTGCGTACTCGTAGGAGCTGCATTCTGCGTCGCCGCCACCGCTGCAACCACAGTTGCGTTCACATCTTCTTCCGTTGCGCCAGGTGCACAAGCAACAAGGACCAAGCACAGGACAATAACTACTGACAGTCGCATGATGTATCCCCTTATCTGGTTGTGGACTCGCGCGAATGGAACACTATGGATTATGAACGGTTACTCTTACGAATGCAATTACGAAGAGAGGTAGCAGCCCAAAGAGATGGACACGTAGACGTGCGCGGCGTCTGACTCTATTTTTGCGACCAGAACACCACCCGGTTAGAATTGTCACAATCCGTGGACGCAAGAGACTGGCGGCCGTTCAATCCAGTTCAGTCAGCTCAAAGGCAATACTTCTACAAGCCTGACTGATTTGCCTGCGATCAAATCTCTTCATCGACGTTGCACAGTGTTACTACAGGATACCGCACAGATTTACGCTGACAACGATGGGATAGGTTGTTAAAGTGGTTAGGCATCATTGGTACAAAGAAGTGCCAAGAGCCATTGGAGGAACGAGATATGGATGGAAAAGCGCCCTGAACTCTTTAGCTGCTGCCGAACGCAAGCGACAGAGAGAGGAACAGAGACGGCAGCGCCAGCTCCTGAAACAGCAGCAACAGCATCAGAAACTCCAGGAAATGGAGCAAGCGTCCATCGAAGTTCAACTGTTCGAAGAATACCTAGAGCAAATTACCTCGATCCACCGCTACTGCACGCCAAACGTAGATTGGACTAGTCTGGCAAGGCAGCCAGGGCCTACTCGCCCTGTGCGCGAGACGGTTAATGAAGATGCAGCTAAACGCGCACTTGACGGCTACAGTCCATCCGCAAGCGACCGTCTTCTCGGGGCGCGCGAAGAAGAAACAGGAGGAACTCGCTCGCGAAGTTGTCTTCGCTGCAGAGCGCGACGAGTCCGATTTTCGCCGCGCAATCGAGGAATTTGAACGTAACAATCGCGAATGGCATCACCAGAAACGGTTGGCCGAGCGAGTTATATCAGAGGATAGATTGGCTTACGATGAAGTGCTTGACTTATTCGGGTCTCTTGATGAACTAGATGAGTTTGGAGTGTCGGTCAGCGGCTATACAGGGGAGAACGGCAGTTTCGTCGCAGGTGTTGTCGTGCCGGGGCAAGACATTGTACCCGAAGAGATGAAATCATTACTCAAATCAGGAAAGCTGTCGGTCAAAGATATGCCAAAGTCAAAGTACTATGGTGTCTACCAAGACTTCGTTTGTCAACGGTCATTCGCGTTGGTTGCGAGATTCTTGCTTTGTTGCCAGTGGAAAATGTGTTTGTTACGGCGGAAACGAAGCTACTGAATACGCAGACTGGCTATTTTGAGCTGTCGCCAATTGTGTCAGTGATGTTTGTGCAGGAAACTCTGGCGGCACTCGAACCTTGCAACGATCGACCCATCTGACGCATTGACCAACTTCAAACACAACATGCGCTTCCTGAAAACGAAGGGATTTCAACCAATAGAACCGCTTTCAGTCACAAGTACTTAACAATAGTGACAAAGGATTAACCGAATGGAACTGACTTATCTATGCTTGGGACATTACTCTTAACAATCGTCATGGTTGGATATGCCGTTATCCGGGAACAGGATCGTCGGAAAGAAAGGATTGAGGAAGCTCGCTCCGAGTACGAACGCGGTCTTGGGTTACTTCGTAATGATCCAGACAACCAAGAACTGCGACAGGCAGTCTTACAAGTTGGAAGAATGTATGTGGAGACCGCTTCAAGAAGCGATGTATTCAGCGAAACTGTTCTAATGAATGACTTGAATGCTATTCCACCTACAGGACGCAATGCCGGACCCCAACCTGTGCAGACAAAGGGCGCGAAGGAACGACTGGTGGAATTGAAGTCGCTATTTGCAGACGAACTGATTTCGGAGGCAGAGTATGAGCGCCGGAAGCAAGAGATCCTGAACGAGCTATAAGTCTCCGCCGAGTGCTCCGATTTCTTGCCATCGGTGGTGTTGTGTTCGAGCTGCCTGGATATGTGGGCACTGACGTCTTCTCCATTTCAATCTTATTCGGCTTAAGGTTGTGGTGGTGGCTTCCGTTGGCAGCAAAAAGCCTCACCGTCAGGGCGAGGCTCCTTGCATCCACTTGAGAGTATCCGGTTGGCAGGCTATGGTCCCCCCACCTCCAACCGCCAAACCACCACAATCCACCCAATCACCAACCCCTCCACGCCGACGACCCACACCCCCGGCACGGCCGACCCGCCGCCGACCGCCACCCGAATCTCCGTGCTGTCCGGCGACAGCGGCAGGCGGCTGACCGTCTGGTAGCGCGCCAGATAGCCCGCCGTCGCGTCGTGGTAGACGTGGGCCAGCCCGACCACCGAGTAGAATCTCCCCGGCAATCGACGGGTTCTCCGGCACGCCCAGCGCCTGGACCCACCACCCTTCCCCCGCGCCGGCCGGCAGCGACTCCGGCGCCCAGGCCAGCGCCGGGACCAGCCCGGTGGTCGTCACCGTCGCCCGCACATCCACCCCGCCGATGAGCGAGGCCAGCGGCTCGGCCGCGTCCCCCATCGCGCGCCGGTGCTGCCACCAGCGGATCAGCTCCGCCAGCGTGTCCCGCTCCACGGCCGAAAAGCGATTGCTGCGCGCGTCGAATTCGGCCGTTTCGCTCGCCGCGCTGCCGGGCAGCTGGATGCGCTTGCCCATCAGCGTGTCCCCCACACCACCCGCTCGCTGCTGCCCAGCCGGCCCGTGAGAATGCGGTTGAGCGCGTGCAGGTAGGCCAGCTCCAGCCGCCGCACATTGCTGGCCAGTTGGGACATGAGCAGGCTGCTGCTGCTCGTCGGGTTAGCCTGCTCCTGCTGCTGCAAGCGGCGGGCGGCGGCAAACAGCCCGTAGGCCAGCAGCACATGATGGTGGGCGGCGGGCACGGTGACGGCCGTCGCCGTCGACAGATTCGCATCATGAGGCCGCAGCAGCCGCACAGCCAGCACCGTCCCCGCGGGCCAGTCGCGCCCCAGCACCAGAACAGGCGGCGTGGCCGCGTCGTCGCTCCAGGCCACATCGTAGACCGCCCCGCCCCGGAAACGGCCGTTCGCCTCGCTCAGCCGCAGCAGCCGGACCGGCGACGCCTCGTCCGGCCCAACCACTGCGCCGGTCACGACGGCCGTATCCACCGGCAGCCCATACCGCCGCTCGCCGTCGACGGCCGTCAACCGCACCTCGCTCCGGCGCGGCAGATGGACCGAATACTCCTCCACCGCCTCGTTGAGCAGCGCCAACAACTCGTCATCGCTCCACGTCGCCGCGGCCGCGTCCCCCAGCATCGTCCGCAGCCGCGCCACCAACTCGCCGGCCGGCACGCTTGCGCCCGCCGCTGCCCGTTTCCCTGTCCCGCTGCCTGTCGCCATCGTCATTACCTCCTGAACGTACCGTCGCCGGGCCGCCCAAGCGCCTTGTCCACCGTGTGGTCCATCCAGTATCTATCCCTGTTGACTATGCGAATCGGTCTCGTTTCGCCCACTCCTTGACCACCCGGCAGAGAAACGGCCGCCCGGCTAGCCCGGCCCTGCCCTGTCTACGCCACCACCACGCTGTCCGGATTGGCAAAGTCCCAGCCCGACTTCTGCCGCCACAGATAGACCGTGCCGCTGTCCAGGTAGAACGTCACCTGCCCGTTCTGGTCGGTGCGGCCGCTGGCGACCACGCTGCTGCCCGCCGTATCGGTGGTGGCCCAGATGTCGGCGTCGGCAATCGGGTCGCTTGTCTCGCTGTCGGTCAGCGTGTAAGTCAGTTCCACCGCCCCCGCACCCGGACTGCTGCCGCCCACGGCACTCACCTTCGCGTCCAGCCGGCTGCCCAGCAGCCAGCCCGCCGTCCCCGCCGCGTAGCTGCCCGGAACGGCCGTCGCCCACGGGTCGGCCCCGCTGCCGCCGCTGCTGCTGCAGCGCCTCGCCCGCGCTGCCCGCCGCCAGATGGCCGCTCAACGCCTCGTCCCACACCGCATCCGCCAGCGCCGCCCCGGCCGAAACCGCCAGCGCATCCCCGTCAATCGCCCCCGCCGCCACGGCCACCGCCTCCACGGGCAGATCGGCCGTCCCGGCAATGAGCGCATCGTAGACGGCCGCCGGCCAGACCACGCCATCGCGCCAGACCGGCAGCGCCCCCGACGGCGAAGCCAACACCCGAATCTGCCCGACGGCCGCCGTGTCGGTCGCGTCCAGCGCCACCCGGTAGTAGCCGTTGAGGTCGTGGACAATCGAGGCGCTGCTGTTCCGCGCCGCCGCCGCCCCGCCGTTCTTGCTGACCTAGCACAGTCAGGCTCAGCCCCGTTTCGGCCGTCACCCCGTCGCTCTCGTCCACAAACGGCCCCAGCGAAATCGTCGTCGTCGTTCCCTGTCGTAAGATCATGATTACTCCTCCGCATCGCAGCCTGGCATGCCGATGCTGTCTCACCCCGGCACCAGGAAGACCGGACCGGCGTCCGGCACTACGCAGGACATGCCCCTATTGCACTCGTCCCCTGGTATAGTAAGCCGCCAGCACCGCCACCGCCGGGCCGCTGCTCGGCGGGCGTATACGTCACGCTCAATACGGCCGCCGGGTTGCCGCCGTCGGCCGCCGCCCAGCGCAGCGCCGAACTGCCGCTGTTGCCCGCCACGAACAGCACCAGCGCATTGCCGCTCGCCCAGCCCGCCCCGCCAACAATCTCGCCCACGATGGCGCTCAAGTCGGGCGTCGTCTGCGCCCCCGTGCCCAGATTGCTCGCCGCCCACGTCACCGTCGCCGTCGTTTTGGTCCGGTCGGTCAGGTCGTCGCTGCTCGTCGAAAAAGCGGCCGCATTCCCCGCCGCCTCTCCGCTGATCGTCACATCGGGATCATCATACGACCCCGACGGCAGATACATCTCCAGCGTGGCCGCCGTCACCGTGCTGCCTGCCGGAATCGTCACGCCCGTAAAGCGCATCCCCGACAGATGGCTCGTGGCGTTGGCGTTCAGATTCGTCCCTGTCAAATCCATCGCCCCGCCGCTTTCCTGCGCGTCGTCGCTGCCGCTGCCCACCGCTCCGGCCATAAATGTCGCCATACCGCTTCACCTTGCTGTCGCCTCTATATAAGGAAGAGAGCGCGCCCGCTGCTGCGCCCGCCGTCCTGACTTACGCGCCGCTGCGCCCGCCGTCCAGTGGGCCCGCAACCTTACGGCCGTCTTTCAGCACCACAATCACCTCGCCGCCCACCAGATCGAGCGTCGCCTTCCACACATCCCGCCAGGCCAGCTTATGGGCCGCCAGCAGGTCGTTGATCGCCCGGTTTGCATTCATCATTTCCCCCTTCTCCAAGACCTGACAGGTGAAGAACACCTGTCAGGCTCCTGCCACCTCGCGTCCTGCCTACGCCACGTTGCGCTTGCCGATGCCGCGCGGGCCGTTGACGCCCAGCGCGAACTCGTCGCGCACCTTCACCGGCAGCACGTCATTGCTGAACATCAGCCCCGACGTCTCCGACACCACCGCGAACAGCTCCGGCGCAGGATGGGAACGGCCGCCCGGCGCCTGGCTGTAGCTCATCTGAATGACCGGATAGACCGCCGGGTCGACCAGATAGGCCCAGTCGTTGGCGTCGGTCCACTCCGGCACGACCAGCGGCACCGGGCGCGGGTCGGCAAAGCCGCGATCCTGCGCTTCCGGCGCGTAGGCGGTGGGCATCCCCTCGCCGTAGCCCAGCAGCTGAGCGCCGTGTCATACTGCTCGGCCGCCACCAGCAGGTAGCGCGGGAAGATGCCCAGCGCCTTGCTGCTGCCCAGCTCCACCTGCTGGAAACATTCCGCCCGCGCCGCCCGCCACGCCGCCGCGTCCGTCCCCAGCGCTGTGGTCTGGATGTTGCCGTGGTCGGCGTGGAACAACGCCTTGCTGTCCTGGGCCAACGTCGGGCCGACGCCGCTGTTGGCCGTGAACAGCGCCGCCACCGCCGCCGAACGCGTACGCACGGCGGCCGTCGCCAGCGCCCGCGGGATCGCCTGCAGCTGCATGATGTCGCTGTTCTTGATCATCTCGCGGGTGATGCCCACATAGCCGCCCCGCTTCACAAAGTCGGCCGTTTCCTGGGCGTCGGCCACGTCCAGTTCGGTGTAGGCCGCGCCCTCGGCCACCGCCGGCAGGTCGCCCACGCCGCCCATCGTCAGCCACTTCATGGCGTGGAGACGGCCGTCGTTGGGGGCCACCGCCGCCACCCGCTCATACCAGCGGTAGTGGCCCAGCGCCTGGAACTGCTGGATGATGACCCGGTTCATCGCGTCCACCGCCAGGTTCGGCAGCGTGCTGGTCGTCGCCCCGGCAAACTGCACCCGTCCGCCGTCGAACACGCCCCGGAAGTAAACATCGCCCGTCAGCGCCACGTACAGGTCGGCGAACGAACGCAGATTGGGCGGCGGAGCGGGCGCGTCGTCGGCCCCGAAGAAGAAGCCCACCAGCTCCCGCGCCTGGTCCAGCGGGTCGCTTATGGTCAGCGAGCGCGACGGCCGTCCGCCCAACTGCACCACGTCGCCCGCCTGCACCGCCGCCAGCTCCGTCCGCGCCGCGTCGATGGCCGCGTCCACCGCCTCCGGCGACTGTAGTCGGCCGCCCTCAGCCGCTCCTTCACCGGAACCGGTCAGCCCCGACGCCTTGATGATCGACCCGCGCCGCCGCCCGCTGCGCCGCCAGCGCCCATTCAGTCAAGTGGGCTCGCTCGCCTCGCGCCCTAGCGACCGTCGTCAAGTCCTGAGCAGATCGGTTAGCACCCCCGCGTCGTCCGAGATCGCCCTAACTCCCAGTCAGTCGACGACAGCCCCAATGCGCCAGTCGTAAGCATCACCCGCCCCGCCGGACGGCCGTCTCCCTGCTCCTTACCCGTCACGTTCTCCATCCCCATCTCCTCAGATCGACTATGCGAATCTTTCTCGGCCACGTCTACCTCCTCCATCAGCACTGCCTTGCTCATTTGCCCACCATTCATTCGGCTGCCTCCTGCCTCTGCTGCTCTCACACCTCTGATATACCGGATTTCTTCAAGGAACCCGGTTTCTACGCCCGTCGCACCACCACGCTTTCCCCAATTGACTATGCGATGCTGCCCTCAATCCGGCTGCCCACACTGGCCGGGAACATCACCAGATCGGCCGACTCCACCCGCCCCAGCGCCGTGATCGTCAGCCCGTCTCCCGCCAGCTTCGGATAGAACACCAGGCTCACGCCCACATCCGGACGGCCGTCCGCCGCCGCCGCCAACCACTGGTCCAGCAGCGCCACCACCGGCGCCGTCAGCGTCGTGGTGAACATTTGCAGCGTCCCCACCGCCGCCCCGGCCTGCCCGTCCCAGCGCACATTGCGCCACACGCCGACCAGATCGCGCACCGACCGCTGCCCCGGCTGATGGTCGACAAAGCAGGCCAGCCCGCGAAACGCCCCGGCCGCCACCGCCCGCTCGCACCGCCGCCGCCGCGACCACATACCGCCCCGGCCCGCCGTCGAGCGTCCGCACCCGGCCCGCCATCACCAATCGTCCTGCATACTGTCTGATTGCCATTGCGCTCCAATATATAAGGAAGAGAGGGGCCGCGGATTGGGGGGCTGGGGACTGAGGTGAAGACTGTGACGCAGCCAGCCTGCCGATCCGGGCCGCCCCTGCTCTACGCCTCGTCGCTTCCCAACTCGTCCAGAATCTGCTCCGCCAGCGCCGGCGACAGCCGCTCCCCGGCGAACTTGAACACCAGCGGCAGCAGCTCCCTCGCCAGCGCCGGCGAATAGCCCGGCAGCCCGTCGAGCAGCCGCCCAAAAGCGGCCGTCAGTCGTTCGGCCGCCAGCGCCAGGCTCTCGTTGTCCTCCCGGCTGATGTCGGGCACATCCACCCGCAGCGCCGCGCGGTCGGGCGGCTCCGTCACCATCCCCAGTTCCCACGCCCGGCCATACGCCACATGGCACAGCTCGATCACCCACTGCTGCAAATGGCGCTGCCTCCGCCGCAGCCGCCGCACCGCCGGGTCCTGCATCGCCTGGGCCACCGCCCGGTTCACGTTCCCGCCGTCGCCGTGCCAGTGGGGCGGCTGGCCCGACCCCGCCGCAATCGCCTGCCGCAGCGCCCGCAGATCGTGCTGCGCGTCCAGCCCATGCAGCGACGGCGTCTGCATCGACCATCGCTCCCCCTCGTCGTGGATCACAATGCTGCCCGGCTCCGGCGGTCTGGCGTACTGCGCCGCCTTCTCCCCCACCCGGCCCGGCGGCACCTGCACAAACCACAGGAACGTCCGCGCCGCCCAGTTCAGCCGCACCCGCTCCTCCAACATCTGGCTGTAGCGCCGCGTCCAGGGCAGAATTGTGGCCAGCTCCGACTCCCCCAGCAGCGCCCCCACCGGCCGGTTGATGCTCACATGCACCATCACCGCCTCGGCCGTCGCCGCCTCCGGGTGGTCGGGGGAGAGGTAGCGGGTTTCGCTTCCCAGACCTCCGAGGTTTTGAAAACCTCGGAGGTCTTCGGCTGCCCGCACCACATACGCCACCTCCCGCTCCCAATCATTCTCCGCCGTCTCAATCGCCACCACCGCCGTCTTTGGCACGCGCCCGCACGTAGCTCATCCCGTCCGCCGCATTGCGAAACAGCACCAGGAACAGGTCCCCCGCCCGGCTCAGCTCGTCCATCAACTCCGGCAGCCGCGTCTCCAGCCGGTTCTGCGGGTGCGACCAGAACGCATCCACAAAACGGCCAATCTCCCCCGGCGCTTCCGGCCGCAGCCCGTCGCCCACCGTATAGTCGGTGATAATGTCGACGGCCCGCTTCGCATACGGGTTCTCCCGCCATGCCGCCAGCGCCTCGTCATACTGCCGCTGCCACGACCCATCCGTCCGGTCGGCGGTCCCCAGCGCGGGCAGCCCCGTCCAGCCGGCGGCCGTCTCCCGCAAATCGGCCGTCGCCTCGCCGGCCAGCGCCGCCCGTCGTCCTCGCCACCGCTGCCACCAGTTGCTCATCTGTCACCCCGCTCCAACTTGCCGCCTGACAATTCACCAATGACCGCTATAATGGGTCTCAAACTGGGAGACTCAATATGTCCATCATACTTCGCCTCACGCGCTACATCGTCATCGTGCCCATCGTCGGCCTCATCCTTGCCGCCGCTGCCTTCTTCCTGTTTGGCGGCATCAACCTCATCCTGCTACTCGTCCAGAGCTTGATCGAGGTCGTGACTTCGCCGGCCGCAGCCGAAGCCGCCCACGAAGGCACCCCCCTGCTGGTCGAAGTCGTCGAATACGTCCACACTTTCCTCGTCGGCACCGTCCTGCTCATCACCGCCATCGGCTTCTACCAGCTCTTCATCGAAAACGTCGATGTGCCCGAATGGCTCAACGTCGAAGGGACCGACGAATTGGAAACCGCCCTCATCGGTGTGACCGTCGTCGTCCTGGCCGTCCACTTCATGACCATCGTCTTCACCGGCGAAGACCTCGACCTGCTCGACCAGGGGCTGGGCACCGGCGCCGTCATCCTCTCCCTGGCCGTCTTCCTCGGCCTCCGGTCGTGGGGCGAAAAGCAGAAGCGTCTCGCCGCAACGATCCACGACATCGACACCCAACACATCGACACGGAGTCGGACTGATAACCGCCTGAGGCGCAAACGGCCGCTCTACCGCCGCCCCAGCTTCCACGCCGCATCCTCCACGGCGATCATCCCGATCAGCCAAAGCAGGATCAGATCAATCGCCTGCCACACCGCATCCGGAAAGCCCGGCCACAACACAAACACGGCCGTCTGCACCACCGCCACCAGCGCCAGCCACACCTTCCGGCTGCGCACCAACGCCCCCAACGGATCACCTGTCATCGTTCGCTCCTTCCGGCCCGTTCTCAGGAACGGCCGCTCGCCCGCGTTGACAACCTACGATCCATTGTAGACCCCCGGGGAAGGCTAAAATTCCACACCCCTCCACGCCGACCCCGGCCCGGCTTACAGCCGCCTGCCCCTGCACCCATCCTTGCGCGCACCGCCACGCCCCAACCCGCCACCCCACCTACCTGAGCAATCAATGAGCCATCCCCCGTCCGGGCCACCCGTTTCACCCCCATCCCGTATAGAATGAAGCAGCCTGTGACTGGCTGAACATCTATCAACCAACGATGAAGGACCCATCATGATTGCCCGCACCCTGTTCCTGTTACTTGCCGCCCTCACCCTTGCCGCCTGTTCGACGCCCGGCGGCTCCGAACCCGCCGCGGCCGTGGCCCCTGCACAGACCGCTACGGCCGTTGTGCCCACGGCCGCGCCCGTCGTCCTGCCCACACAGCCGCCTGTCGAGGAAGCCACACCGCAGCCGGCCGCTGCTGAACTCGACCTGGCCACCATTCTCGGTAACCTGACCTACGCCGGAGCGTTCTGGCCGGAACCGCTCACCCTCATCAACGGTTTCGCCACCTACGATGACGGCAGCGCCGCCCAGCCCACCGTCCTGCTTCAGGATCATCTCGCGCCCACCGCCGACCTCGACGGCGACGGGACCACCGACACCATCGCCGTTCTCGTCGACAACTCAAGCGGCTCCGGCACCTTCACCCTGCTCGCGGCCGTCTTCGACATCTTCGGCACCCCCCGTCCCACCGAGCCCGTGATGATTGGCGACCGCATCAACCTCAAGGCGCTCACCATCAGCGACGCGACCGGCAGCGCCGCCCCAACCGTCCTCGTCGACATGATCACCCAGGGAGCCGACGACCCGCTTGTGCTGCGCCTCCTGGAACGGCCGCATGACGCTCGGTCTGGAAGACGGCCGTCTGGTCGAGCACGATTTCGCCCTGACCTCCCCCATCTCGCCGGCCGATCTCGAAGGCACTTCCTGGCAGCTCCTTAGCCTGGACGACGACGAAACGCCCCTGCCCGACGGCGTCACCGTAACGGCCGTCTTCAGCGGCAGCGAACTCAGCGGATCGGCCGGCTGCAACCGCTACACCGCCGCGCTCGGCAGCGACGACCCACGCCCCAACGCCCTCACCGTCACCGCCATCAGCTCCACCGACATGCTGTGCGACGACCCGGTCATGGCAGCCGAGACCGCCTTTCTGAGCCACCTCGCCCTGGTCGAATCCTGGACATTCAACAACGGCCGTCTGGCCCTGACCACCGTCACCGACGGCCCCACCTACCACCAGCTGCGCTTCGCCCCCGCCCAGCCCGCCACACCGTAACCCCCACCATCCGCAGCCCCGCACCTGACAGGTGTTCTTCCCCTGTCAGGTCTACCCAACGCCCCGACCATCGTAGCCCCGGCATGCCGATGCCGTCTCCTCCCCACCCTAGCCCAGGGCGTTTCAGTCTTCAAGCTGCTGCGGGCAAAACCCGACAGCTACCGGGGAAGCGGGTCAAGACCCACGATGAGCAAGAAGGAACGCGCGCCGCTCCCCTTCTGCAACCCACTCTCAGTGGGTTTCCCCCGGCAGCAGGTCGTTTCAACGGCCTGTGCCTGGCCTCAACCAGACACCTGAAAAGCCCTGCCAATCCTTGACACCACCCACCGCGCAAGGTATCCTTGACAGTGAGTAGGGGCAGTTCGTCAACATGGTGTTGACGCCTGCCTTTTTTCGTTGACAGTGGGTTTCGCCTCGAAAGCATGCCTGCACGATCACTCGAGACGCGCACAGGAGGCGCAGTACAATGAACACGACCACCATGCGAAGCCGAACCCTGTTCGTTCTCGCCGTTCTGGCCGCTCTGGCCATGGCCCTGACCGCCCTCGGGTCCGTCCTGGCCCTGACCTGGAACACCGAAACCGTCGACAGCGGCAGCGTCGGCCGTTTCCCGTCCCTGGCCCTCGACCCCACCACCAACCTGCCGCGCATCAGCTACTACGACGCGGGCAATACGGCGCTCAAGTACGCCGCCTTCAACGGCGCAACCTGGGACATTGAAACGCCCGACAACAGCCAGGCCCAGGGCGAGTACACCTCCCTGGCGCTCGACCCCACCACCGGCGACCCGCGCATCAGCTACTACGACGCTTCCAACGACGCCCTCGAATACGCCTCGTTCAATGGGGCGACGTGGGACATCGAGACCGTCGACAGCAGCGCCAACGTCGGCCAGTGGACCTCACTCACGCTCGACCCCACCAGTGGCTATCCGCGCATCAGCTACTACGACGTCGACAACACCGCCCTCAAGTACGCCGCCTTCAACGGCGCGACCTGGGACATCGAAACGGTCGACAACAGCGCCGATGTCGGGGAGTACACCTCCCTGGCCCTCGACCCGACCAGCGGCGACCCGCGCATCAGCTACTACGACGAGAGCAACACCGCCCTCAAGTACGCCTCTTTCAACGGCGCGACCTGGGACATTGAGACGCCCGACAACAGTGCCGACGTCGGCAAGCACACCTCCCTGGCGCTCGACCCGGCCACCGGCGACCCGCGCATCAGCTACTTCGCCAACACCGGCTCGTCGCTCCAATACGCTTCCTTCAACGGCGCGACCTGGGACATCGAAACGGTCGACAACGCCGCCAATCTGGGCCAGGATACCTCGCTGGCGCTCGACCCGGCCACCGGCGACCCGCGCATCAGCTACCGCGACCTGAGCAACACCGCCCTCAAGTACGCCGCCTTCAACGGCGCGACCTGGGACGTGGAAGAAGCCGACAACAGCAACGCCGTCGGCCAGTTCACGTCGCTGGCGCTCGACGCCTGCGGCAACCCGCGCATCGCCCACTTCGACTCCACCGCACCCCAGGGCCTCCTCTACACCGCCTCCGATGAGGAATGTGCCCGGCTGACCATCACCAAAGCCACCGACCCCGCCGGCGCCACCGACTTCCCCTTCCTCATCACCCCCGGCAGCTACAGCTACGACCGGCAGTGGGGCAGCGCGGGAACCGGGGATGGGGAGTTTGATAACCCGATCAACGTGGCCGTTAACGCCGCCGGCACAGTCTACGTGGCCGACACTGACAACGACCGCATCCAGATCTTCGACAGCAGCGGAACCTATCTCGACCAGTTCGGCAGCTTCGGCGTCGGCGACGGGCAGTTCAACAGCCCGATCGGTATAGCTTTCGACGCCGACCGGCAACATCTACGTGGCCGACCCCGATAACCACCGCATCCAGATCTTCGACAGCAGCGGAACCTATCTCGACCAGTTCGGCAGCTTCGGCGTCGGCGACGGGCAGTTCAACTTCCCGCGCGATGTGGCCGTCAACGCCACTGGCACAATCTACGTGGCCGACACCCTCAGCGACCGCATTCAGATCTTCGACAGCAGCGGCACCTATCTTGGCCAGTTCGGCGGCATTGGCGTCGGCGACGGGCAGTTCGACCGACCGTTCGGCGTGGCCGTCGACGCCGCCGGCAACGTCTACGTGGCCGACACCCTCAACCATCGCATCCAGATTTTCGACAGCAGCGGCACCTACCTCGACCAGTTCGGCAGCAATGGCAGCGGCGACGGGCAGTTCATCTTCCCGCAAGGCGTGGCCGTCGACGCCGCCGGCAATGTCTACGTGGCCGACACCAACAACCACCGTATTCAGATATTCGATGGCAGCGGGACCTACTTCACCCAGTTCGGCAGCACTAGGCGGCGGCGATGGGAGTTCGACTTCCCGCAAGGCATAGCCGTCGATGCCGCCGGCAATGTCTACGTGGCCGACACCTACAACGACCGCATCCAGGTCTTCACCCCTGACCTCGGCTCCACCCTCAATGACGGCCAGAGCGAAAGCTTCAACCTCGCCCCCGGCAGCTATACCGTCAGCGAACTCGTCCCCGACGGGCTGGATGCTGACCGCATCGACTGCGACGCCGTCAGCGCCTCACCGGCGGCATCCTTCCCGCCACCGTCACTCTCAACCGGGCGGGCGACAACGTCACCTGCACCTTCACAACCTGCTGGTCAACGTCTGCCCGGTGGGCGACCCCGGCGTCGGCCAGCACCGATTCCCAGACAACACTTGCTGGTCACCGGCATGGGCAGCCCCACCCGCCAGCAGCTGGTGGCCAAAGTCACTGTCCCCAACGCCGCCGACGTCACCGAACTCTACGGCCAGATGGCCGCCAAGGAGTACAACGGCGTCAAGTACGTCCGCTTCATCTTCGGCGACAAGTCCTACCAGCAGGTGCCCACCGACGGCGGCACCTCGACCTCGGCGAGACGGCCGCTATCTCCTGGTGGGGTGACGACCTGACGAGCGACTTCCAGCTCCAGGCCAAGCCGTTCGTCAAGGGCCGCTGGTTCTTGCAGAAGGGCATGAAGAAGATGCGCCTCCCCCGCGCCATCGTCGTCTACGCCACCAACGACACCGGCGGCGCCGAGGTCGCCAACGCCTGGTCCACCTTCGGCGCACCCGACAACTTCGTCGCCCACACACCCGGCTTCGACCAGACCAACACCAACGTGCTGCCCATCCCGGAGACACAGGGTGAAACCGACATCGTCGTCCAGATCGCCGTCACCGACGTCAACCGCGACCCGCGCACCGTCGACGTCATCGTTACGCGCCGGCGGCGCCGAAGCGAAACGGTCACCCTCACCGGCCCGACCACCAAGAAGTCGGAACTGCTCAACCTGTTCGAGGTTACCCTCGCAGGCGTCCCGGCGGGCACGGACGAGGTCGAAATCGAACTCGTCTCCGTCCTCGATGAAGGCGACAGCGCCGCCCTGCTCGGCGCGGCCGCCAGCTACGTCTGCGAACGGCCGACGCCGTAGCGTGACCAACCAGACCTGACAGCTCTTCTTCGAGCTGTCAGGTCTTTCTTCCAATCCCCAGCCCCCGATTCCTTGACACCTCCGCCTGCCTGCGCTACCCTCACCTTGCAGTCGTGGCAGTTCGTCAACTTGCCGTTGGCGGCTGCCTTTCTTGTTGTTTTCGGTCGCGCCAGCCGGGACCGGTCCAGTTTGCCCCGGGAGGCACACCATGATCAATAACTTGAACACCTGGCCAAACGCTCTGCCCAACCGCAGCGCCGCCTGGCTCAAGCCGGCGCTGCTCGCCCTCGCTCTCGTGCTCGGCCTCTGGCTGGCCCTGGCCGCCCCGCCGCCCGCCGGCGCCGTCGTCCCCGGACCCAACGGCCAGATCGCCTTCACCAGCAACCGCGACGGCAACGAAGAGATCTACGTCATGAACGCCGACGGCACCGGCCAGACCAACCTGACCAACAACGCGGCCACTGACCGTGACCCCGCCTGGTCGCCCGACGGCAGCCAGATCGCCTTCCGCAGCGACCGCGACGGCAACGGCGAGATCTACGTCATGAACGCCGACGGCACTGGCCAGACCCGCCTGACCAACAACGCGGCCAATGACCTTGAACCCGCCTGGTCGCCCGACGGCAGCCAGATCGCCTTCACCAGCACCCGCGACGGCAACGCCGAGATCTACGTCATGAACGCCGACGGCTCCGGCCAGACCCGCCTCACCAACAACACGGCCAATGACCTTGAGCCCGCCTGGTCGCCCGACGGCACCAAGATCGCCTTCCAAAGCTTACGCGACGGCAACTCCGAAATCTACGTCATGAACGCCGACGGCTCTGGCCAGACCAACGTTTCCAACAACGCGGCCTTTGACAGCGGGTCCGCCTGGTCGTCCGACGGCAGCCAGATCGCCTTCCGCAGCGACCGCGACGGCAACGGCGAGATCTACGTCATGAACGCCGGCGGCACTGGCCAGACCCGCCTGACCAACAACGCGGCCAATGACCTTGAACCCGCCTGGTCGCCCGACGGCAGCCAGATCGCCTTCACCAGCTTCCGCGACGGCAACTTCGAGATCTACGTCATGAACACCGACGGCTCCGGCCAGGCCAACCTCTCCAACAACGCGGCCTTTGACTTTCAACCCGACTGGCAAACGCTCCCCAACGACATCGCCTTCACCAGCGACCGCGACGGCAACCGCGAGATCTACGTCATGAACGCCGACGGCTCCGGCCAGACCAACCTTACCAACGACCCGGCCTTTGACATTGAGGCCGCCTGGTCGCCCGACGGCACCAAGATCGCCTTCACCAGCCGGCGTGATGGCAACGCCCAAATCTACGTCATGAACGCCGACGGCTCCGGCCAGACCCGCCTGACCAACAATACCTTTACTGACGAATTACCAGCCTGGTCGCCCGACGGCACCAAGATCGCCTTCACCAGCTTTCGCACCGGCTTCAGCGAGATCTACGTCATGAACGCCGACGGCTCCGGCCAGACCAACCTCTCCAACGACGATACCGCCCGTGACAATGAGCCCGCCTGGTCGCCCGACGGAAGTCAGATCGCCTTCACCAGCCGGCGTGACGGCAACAGCGAAATCTACGTCATGAACGCCGACGGCTCCGGCCAGACCCGCCTGACCATCAATACCTCTATTGACGGGGAACCAGCCTGGTCGCCCGACGGCACCAAGATCGCCTTCCGCAGCTTCCGTGACAACAACGGTGAGATCTACGTCATGAACGCCAACGGCTCCGACCAGACCAACCTCACCAACAACCCCGGCGAAGACTATAGCCCCACCTGGTCGCCGGACGGCAGCCAGATCGCCTTCAGCAGCGAGCGCGACGGCGACGCCGAGATTTACGTCATGAACGCCGACGGCACCGGCCAGACCAACATCTCCAATAGCCCGGCGTCTATAGATAACGAGCCAGATTGGCGGCGCGAGCCGTCGCCCGACGGCATCTGCCCCGTCGATCCGAACGTGGGTAGCGAATTGACCACCCTCCTGGGCACAGGCATGGGCAGCCCCACCCGCAGCAAGCGCGTGGCCAAAGTGGTCATCCCCAACGCTTCAGACGTCACCGAACTCTACGGCCAGATGGCTGCCAAGGAGTACAGCGGCGTCCGCTACGTCCGCTTCATCTTCGGCGACAAGAGCTACCAGCAGGTGCCCACCAACGGCGGCACCTTCGACCTCGGCCAGACGGCCGCCATCTCCTGGTGGGGCGACGACCTGACGACCCAGTTCCAGAGCCAGACACGGCCGTTTGTCAAGGGCCGTTGGTTCTTGCAGAAGGGGATGAAGAAGATGAAGCTGCCGCGGGCCATCGTCTTCTACGCCACCCACGACACCGGTGACACAGAGTACGCCAACGCCTGGTTGACGTTCACCGCCACCGACAACTTCGTCGCCGGCACCCCCGGCTTCCCGCAGACCAACACCAACATCCTGTCGATCCCGGAGACGCAAGCGACGACCGACATCGTCGTCCAGCTCGCCGTCACCGACGTCAACCGCGACCCGCGCACCGTCGATGTCATCG
>CAVWDW010000004.1:0-11065 GCA_963753865.1 uncultured Chloroflexia bacterium | reverse complement strand
TGGATGATGAGGGGCTGAACCTGCAACCGGCGCGCTAGCTGCTCAGCCTACTTGCGCCCGCAATCCGGACCCCACGCTCCACGGGCCGCCCGTAGCCACGGCACGCCGTTGCCGTCTTCCTTCCACGCATCGGAGACCGGATTGGCATCCGACCACCACGCCCCACCAGTTTCACCCGCCCGCTCCGAAAGACAGCGCGTAAGTTCCCTTTTGTACGATTCCAACGAGATGTCCAACAGCCTGCTATACAAGGAATCCTACCGCCGAAATCTGCCCCATATCCAACCGCCCGGCGCCACATTCTTTCTGACCGCGCGGCTCTTCGGCACCATACCCGCCCAGGTTGGCGCTGAACTACGGGCCACGATGCAAGCCGAACTCAAACTAGCGGAGCAACTGGCCGGCACTGGCAAACGCCACCAGCGGCGGTATGAAGCCTACAAGCGAGCCTTCGGCCGAACCGACCAGTGGCTCGACCGTGCCGAAATCGGCCCCACCTGGCTAGGCAAGCACGACATAGCCAACCTCGTTGCTGACGCCATTCATCATCGGGATAATCGCGAATACGAATTAATCGCCTTCACCATCATGCCCAACCATATTCACTTGCTTATCACACCGTTGGAGAAAGGGAAAGCACCTACCACGCGCTCCCACGCATCAACTACTCTTTGAAGCGCTACACCGCCACAGCGGCCAACAAACTACTCGGCCGAAAAGGACGCTTCTGGCAAGAGGAAACCTATGACCACATCGTTCGCAACGAGGTCGAGCACCAGCGCATCATCCAATACATTCTACTGAATCCCGTCAAGGCTGACCTGTGCGCAACGTGGGATGCCTGGCCATGGAGCCTTCTACGGCAGTAGTTTTGGAAGTGTCGTCCAACTGCCAATGCCGTCTTCTCCCCGCGCATCCAAAACCGGATTGGCATCCGGACACCACGCCCGTCACTCGTAGCCTCGGCCTGCCAATGCCGTCTTCTCCTTGCCCATCCAAGACCGGATTAGCATCCGGACACCACGCCCGTCACTCGTAGCCTCGGCCTGCCAATGCCGTCTTCTCCTTGCCCATCCAAGACCGGATTAGCATCCGGACACCACGCCCGTCACTCGTAGCCTCGGCCTGCCAATGCCGTCTTCTCCTTGCCCATCCAAGACCGGATTAGCATCCGGACACCACGCCCGTCACCCGTGGCCTCGGCCTGCCAATGCCGTCTTCTCCTTGCCCATCCAAGACCGGATTAGCATCCGGACACCACGCCCGTCACCCGTGGCCTCGGCCTGCCAATGCCGTCTTCTCCTTGCCCATCCAAGACCGGATTAGCATCCGGACACCACGCCCGTCACCCGTGGCCTCGGCCTGCCAATGCCGTCTTCTCCCCGGACACCACGCGTAGCCCCGGAGTGCGCAGCGCGGGGATAACTAGCTCAATCCGACAACGGCTGATTAATCTCAATCAGATTCCCGTCCGGATCGCGGAAGTGGGCCGTGCGGATGCTCCACTCCGGCCGGTCGGCCGGCTCCGCCAGCAGCGTCACGCCCAACCCGCTCAGCCGGGCAGACTCCGCGTCCACGTCCTCGACGTCAAAGATCAGGCACACGCGGTCTTGCGCCGGCGCAGGGGCCGGCAGCGCCGTCGTGCCGATCGCCTCATTCATCGCCTCGCGCTTGAACAGGGCCAGCGTGGTGTCGCCCGTCTTGAACTCCGCATAGACGTCGTCCTCCGTCCCCATCGTCGGTTCAAGACCCAACACCCCATTGTAGAACAGAAAACAAGCCGCAAAATCATCGACCAGCAACCGCGTGTAATCGTAACTGTAACTCATGCGTACCCTGCCTTGTTGATCCTCATCCCTGCCGACTAGACTGACTTGCCGGCGCACCCTTGATGCAACGGACGGCTCCACCCCACGACCTAGTCTAGCGCCTTTTTCAGATTCTCTTCCGCTTCCTCGGAGAGCGTCGTCTGGATAATCGTCCCCTCATGCCCCTCCAGCGCCGCGCGAACGACCGCCGGATTGGCGTCGTGGACCAGCACAAAGAGCGCCGACGTCCCCGGCTCCAGCGACTCCGACACCTGCTTCACAAACTTGCCGTCAATGCCCAGGTCCATGAACTTCGCCACAATGGCGCCGCCGCCCGCGCCCAGCAAAATGCCGCCGATCGGGAACAAGAACACGCCAAGCAGCAGGCCCAGCAAAGCGCCCACGCCGGTCGCCGTCATCGTGCCGTGGCTGACGTTGTTCTTGACATGCACCTTGCCGTCGGCATCCTTGCTAACCACCGCCGTATCATCGAACGAAATGTTGCCGTACTTCTTCTGACCCTTCAACGTCTCCAGGACCTGCTCCGCCTCACCCGGATTCTTGAATGACACCACGACTAAACTAGCCATCTTATCTCCTTTTCGAACAGTTGAGAGTTATCACCCACGATGGGACGCCACGCGCAGTCACCCTTGAGCAGCTGCGCCCGCCAGCCTCTGCACCATTCTAGCGCGTCCCCTTGCTGCGGCAACCGGGCAGTGACGGGGAAGCAGCGAACCAACCGGCGGCCGTCCCGCGCCACTAGCCGCCCACGTTCAGAAAGATATCGCGCTGCCCGGACAGTATCGTGCGGCCGTCTTCCTCCACAACCGGCTGCGCATCGATCAGCAGCAGGCCGTCTGCCCCGCGCAGATCAATCTCGCCGGCGAAGTAGAACTGGGTCGTCAACAACTGGGTGTCGCCCTGCCGCACCCGCACATGAATGTGGCGCGGTCGCGGTTCGTACTCGCCCGGCAGGATGGTGCGGAAGGTGTAAACGCCGTCCGGGCCGGTGGTCGCCTCGCCGTAGAACTGGAAGTTGCGGTCGCGGGTTGCCGTGCCCGGGTCGCGCGGATGGTCATACACGCCGCTCGCGTCCGTCTGCCAGATCTCCACCGTGATCCCTTCCAGCGGCTGTCCGGCGGCATCGTAGACCGTTCCGCCGAACGCCACCACCTCTCCCGCCGGGTCGCCCGCCGCCCCCGCCAGCGCCACCAGATCGCTGTCCCGGTCGGCCGGCTTCTCCACCGGGTAATAAGGCCCGGTCTGCTGCGCCGGGGTGAAGGCGACCACCTCCACCGCGCCGTCACTTGCTCCGTTGTCGCCGGCATTTTCGGCGACGGCCGCTGCCGGCAGATCGCCTGCCACCGACCCGGTCGCCGTCTCGCCCCCCACCCCACAAGCCGCCATCAGTATCAGGCCCGCCATGATGCTCCACAGTGCCACCAATCGTCTTCCGGTCATTGCTTGCTCCTTCTGCGTGTTGGCGGCCGCCTCGCCCGGCGGCCGTCTTTGCAGATGAGCATACCAAACTGCGAGCCACCGCCCTACCATCCATTACCCGGCGCTCACCCCCGCCGGACGCCTGCACCCCAGGGCTTTTGAGTTGTCAGGCCGCTGCGGGTTGAAACCCGACAGCTACCGGGGAAGTGGGTCCAAACCCACTGAGAGCGAAGCTCACAGTCGCCCACGACTTATGGTATCCTTTTGGCGGAGATGTCACGTATGATTCTTACTGTAACCGATGTGAAGGTGTTCGTCCCTGCCAAAGAGTTCGCGCAGTCGCTCCGCTTCTACGAGGCGCTGGGCTGGACGCGCACCATGTTGACCGACGACAACAGCCTGGCCGAGCTGGAGCTGGCCGGCGGCCGTTTCTATTTGCAGAACTACTACAACAGGGCGTGGGCCAACAACTTCATGTTCCACATTACGGTGGAAGACGCCCGCGCCTGGCACGACCACGCCAAAGCAGTCATCGACACGGGCAACTACGGCCCCGCCCGGCTGTGGGAGCCGAAGGAAGAGTCATACGGCTCGCTCGTCACCTACGTCTGGGACCCGTCCGGCGTGCTGCTCCACTTCGCGCAGCCGTTGGGGTGAGACGGCCGACGTTGGAGCGAAAGTGTCGAGCAACGATGGCAATCCGTTAGCCCGGTGTTACGGCCCCACGGCCAGAACCACGCTCTTGAACGGCAGACTGAGCAGGGTGCGCTCGCCGCTAACCGGGTCGTAGACGCGCTGCTGTCCGACCGCGTCGAAGATGAGACGGCCGTCTTCCATCCAGAACGGATCTACTCCCGCTTCGTCCAGCAGCAACGCCTCTCCACCATCGGCCGGCCACAGCCACAGCCCATTCTCCTCCGGTTCGTTGCCGACCACCTGCAGCGCCAGCCACGCCCCGTCCGGACTCCACACCGGCGCGGGCAGCGGCCCGCCGAATCCTGCACCCGGCCATTGCCCCAACTGGACGGCCGTTTTCGCCACCAGATCATAGACCTGCAACGCCACCCGCTCACCATCCAGCGCCAGCCACGCCAACCGGCGGCCGTCCGGCGACCAGGCCGGACCATCCAGCCCCCCGGCCTGCATCTCCGACTGCGCCACGAACTCGCGCCGGTCAAACAGCAACGGCCCCTCGTCCAGATCATAGACGCGGGCCGTCAACGAGTCGGTCGGCGAGCGACCCGTCACGCCGTAGGCGATGCGCATTCCGTCCGGCGCCAGAGCGGGAAAACCGCGCAGCAGCCGCTGCGGATCCAGGATGCGCGGCGTCGGGTCGCTGAGGTCAATCCGCGTCAGGTGGCCCATATTCGGCCCGTCCGCCTCTTCCGGCGTCGACCACACCCCCGCCAGCAGCGTCCGACTGTTCCCCCAATGCAGGTGTGGGGCAAAACGCAGCTCAGCTCCCAGCGGCCGCCGCTCCCCGCTCGCCGTGTCGAGCAGCCACAACTGCCCGTCGTCGGTGATCCAGGCGGCGTGCTGCCCGTCCGGAGCCACCCGGATGTTGGGCAGTTGCGTCGTCTCCCAATCAAGAATCTGTTCCGACTGCCCGCGAAAATACCCCCGCCGCACTTCGTCCAGGTCAGCGTCAAGGTAGATCAGGGTGCGCGGCGCGTTGACTTCCCTGTCATACCCCGCAAATTCGCCAAAGCGCAGCCAGTTGAAAACGAAATCCTGCCAGACATAGCGGCCATCCTGCTCATAGATGACCAGAATCGCCTCATTGTAGCCGTGCTCCCCCCATCCCGCGCTGTGGACGGCCGTCGCATACCCTTCCGGCGTGTGGGCCATATGGCGCGGTTCGTGGTCAATGAGCGCCGCGATGGCCGCCTCGTCCAGCTCGGTGAAACGCACGGCCGTGGCGCTGAACGGTTGCCACCTCTCCTGCAGCGATTCAATCAATCCCTCAGCCGGTCCCTTGCCCCACTCCGTCGCGTACCAGCCGCTGTACATCATGTCCGCCATGAGTGGGCGCAGCCGCTCGTAATCTTGCGTCGCCAACGCCGTCTCCAACTCGTCCAAAAACGCCGCCAGCTCCGACGTACGAGTGGCAGCGGGCAGCGGGAGGTCGGACGCCGTAGGTATGGCGGTCACCGTGGGAACGGCGGTCGGTGAGGGCGTGCCCGTCGGTGGTGCTGCGGAAGGTGGCCGCGTCGTGGCCGGCGGAGCGGTCGGAGTTGCCCCTACAGCCGGCGCTGGATAGGGGGTGGGCGGAGACGGATCAGACGGCGTCACCAGCGGGATGCCGGTTGGCTCGACCGAAGCGCCAAGCGTTTCGGTCGCCTGTAGGACAGCGGCCGGCTCCGGCAGAGAAACGGCCGTTTCCGGGCTGGTCAAAGGCACACAGCCGGCCAACGCGAAAAACAACAGTGCAATCTGGGCAACCACGCAGCGACGCATCATTCACCTCCGCAGCCACCATCCGAGACATGTCCCTATTATCGCCGATTATGCCGTCAAATGATAGACGCCAAGCGGGCGATTGCCGGACGGAGGGGCAACGTTCGCCTGCGCACCCTGTCTGAACGCGCCGGTCCACCCCATCGCCGCGCTATATTGTCTGCTGTTCAACTCCGGGACGGGCAGCAAACGGGAGCATCAGCCCGCCGCCTTCCGCTCCGCAAGCGACGCCTCCAGCAGCGCCCGGATGGCGGGGCTGTCGGCCGTTTCCATGTCGTAAACCTTCACATGCCGCAGCTTCTTGCCCGTGCCCTCCAGCAGGCCGTCCGGGTCCGGCAGGTCGACGCCGTAGAGGAAGCCCAGATTGACCCGGTCTTTCTGCGGCATGATGTAGGCGTACGCCTCGCTCATCTTCTTCGGGCCGATGCCGTAGGTGGCCGCCCGGTCGCCGGGGCGCGGCACTTCGACCGCCTCCGGATTGATTTCGTCGACCAGCTCCCGCAAGGCGATGGCGATGGCGATGGCCTGCACCACGTCGTCGCTCTCGGCAATCAGGTCGTCAAATGTACACATATGGGTTAGGGATTGCATGGCGGCCTCCTTGCTACCTGTGCTAGTTGCCTGTCGTCCAGTTTAGCAAGATCGACCGTAATATCAATACGGCATAATGGCCTCGTTCGATGGAGACGTCTTGACGTCTATTTGTGAAACTTGTCACAAATCCAGTTTATTGCCAGAATCAGGGTATGTTCTGATCCAGTTTGATGCAGTCACAGACGGGCTTTTGCAGCAAGAGGTAAGATGCTCGAACAACCGACTCAATCGGATCGCTTCATCCTCTCGTGGACATTGCTGACGACGCTGGCCTGGTTCTTGCTGCCCGCGCCTGTCTACTTCCTGTCCTATGTCGTGGTCCCCTACGGCGACTACATCTCGACCGACGAGCCGCTGCCCATTTCGACCGCCATACTGCTCCTGCTCGGCTTCGGCGCCCTCGTCGGGTGGCTGCAATACATCCCGCTACGCCGCCACATGCCACGGGCGTGGCTCTGGCCGCTGGCCACCATCGCCGGCACGCTTCTCGGCGGTCTGCTGGCCATCCAACTGAGAGTCGAGAACTTTTTCGTTAGCTACATGATCGCCGGGATGGTTGTGGTGACCGCCCAGGGGTTGTCGCTGGTGCGCAGCCCAACCGGCATTCTCCGCTGGCTGTTCTACCATGCCATCTGTATCGTCGTGACTGTTGTACTCGGCACCATAGGAATGTTTGGCTCACTGGCACTGGTCACTATCCTGCCCAGCACCAACGGGTTACCGCCAGTTTTCGACCCTGTGGTTGTCAACATTCTTATGGGCATGATCATGGTTCCCTACGGCCTGATTTTCGGCTTCACGACCGCCTGGGTCGTGGACGGGGTAATTAAAGTCCGTCCGGAAAGCGCCACCCTGCCCGATGATCTGACTATCGCCCAGAAGAAAGCATGACCACTCAACAACCCAACGCCCCAGAGCCTTCCCCGCAGCGGCCGCTCGACGACAGCAACGCCACTGCTGGAACGCACGCGGAACCAGAGAGTTCCCGCCGCTTCATCCTCGTTTGGACACTACTGACGACGCTCGCTTCCCTCCTGCTGCTGATCCTGTTCAGTCTGGTGTCTGTCGCGAGCGAATCGCTGGGAATCGACCTGCCGTGGCCAAGCTATCGCTGGGAATCCAGGGTAGAGCAGGTCCTCAGCTGGTCGACAGCTGCCGCAGTTGTCAGCCTGTTGCAGTGGATACCACTTCGCCGGTGCCTGGAAAGAGCATACCGCTGGCCGCTCGTCACCACCTTCGTAGCGGCGATTGCCGGCCTTTCCCTGAACCCGCTGTTCTATCTGCCGTTTGGCTTGCTGCTGGTCGGGGCGCTGCAAGGCGTCGTTCTCTCCGATAAGGCACGGTATGTCTTCGTCTCGGCCGTCGGCGTTTTTGTCAGCGCCGTCGTGGGGGTTGTCGTCCTGATGCTCAGTTACGTGCTGGTCGCAAGCCTGGTTATTGCGCTGGAAGCCGCCACCTCCAGGGACAACCCTCTGCTTACCCCGGGCCTTATCCTGATGGTTGTTGTCCCTCTATCGGGCTGTGCAGCAGTTTACGGACTCGGCACCGGGCTGATCGCCGACTTCGTGCTGCGAAAGGACCAACCACACTCCCTATGATGGTGCACTGAAATGACAGCGATGAGCAGTCGCGCAAGGAAGAAATGAAAATGAGCCAGCTCATGTCGCAAAAGACAAGCCACCCGCGCCGTCTGCTGCTTTACTGGACGCTCATGACGGCGATCGCTTTCTTCACGATGGGCGTGTTGTTCGTGCTGGCCGAAGCCATCCAGCTTCCTGATGAGTTGGCCGATTACCTCAGCAGCCCGTTTTCGGAAATGGCCTGGATCTGGGTGCTGGGGGCGGTGGTCGGGTTGTGCCAGTGGCTCGTCCTGCGCCCTTATGACGCTTGCGCATACCTTTGGCCGCTGGCCACTACTGCCGGCGCAGGGATTGGTGGCATTCTCGGATATGTCATCCTGGGCGGGGTTGGTTACTCAGTATTTGGCGTGGCCGCCTTACTGGCTGCGTTCCTCCAGGCGTTGGTCCTTTCGCGCGAACTCCCCGTCGCGCTCTTCTGGGTGTTCTGGAATACGTTCTGCCTCATTCCTGCTGCATTTGTTGGCTTCATCCTCTTCATTCTGATCCTCAGCGGGATGATCCCCAGCGGGGGAGGGATAATGTCGCAGGATGGGCTGCTCGAATGGCTGAACAGTGCGCTGGTGAGCGGGCTGCAGCTTGTACCCTTGGGGCTGGTATGGGGATTCAGCACAGGAATTGCAGTTGACTGGAAGTCCCTGTCGCTCGACGGCAAATGGCGGGCCGATGGCGACCACCCGGCCCACATGTAACGGAGTCCGACAGGTGCGTAAAGACGGCCGTCTCCCAGCCTCCTACCGCCCCAACGCCGCCTTCCGCTCCGCAAGCGACGCCTCCAGCAGCGCTCGGATGGCGGGGCTTTCGGCCGTCGCCATGTCATATACCTTCACATGCCGCAGCTTCTTGCCCGTGCCTTCCAGCAGGCCGTCCGGGTCCGGCAGGTCGACGCCGTAGAGGAAGCCTAGGTTCACCCGGTCTTTCTGCGGCATGATGTAGGCGTACGCCTCGCTCATCTTCTTCGGGCCGATGCCGTAGGTGGCCGCCCGGTCGCCGGGGCGCGGCACCTCAACCGCTTCCGGATCGATCTCGCCCACCAGCTCCCGCAAGGCGATGGCAATGGGCAATGGCCCGCACCTCGTCGTCGCTTTTGGCAATCAGGTCGTCAAATGTACACATATGGGTTTCGGATCGCATCATACCTCCGTACCATCGAATGCCACCATGACCTCCTGTCGGTCAGGCAGCCACGTTGTTGTGTGTGGTGCAGCGTTCGCTGCAGGGTAATCGGGTGCGCCGAAGCGTATGACTAGTTAAACCTGCGATTGGCAAAGATCAATACTCGCGAGACGGCCGTTTTCTTGGGAGCTGGCCCTGTTGGCATGAAGGCTGCTGCCATGACTGGGTGTCAAACCTCAGTCGTTCAGATAGATGATTATAATCCCTCTCAATACCCTGCGCTTGTTCCCGGCCACCATGTTCCGCCGTCGAGGAAGGAGACTTGGCAGTGCTGGCCGGCACTGTCACAAAGTGCGAGCCGTGTGAAAAGCCTTCCCGATTCGCGTATAATGAAGGATGAGGTGACCTGATGGACGCAATTTAAAGCATCAACCTGATCACGACCAATCCGGCCGTACGCGGCGGGCGGCCCTGTTTGGCCGGTACGGAACTGCGCGTCATCGACGTGGTCATGGCCGGCCTCTTCCACCAGCGTACGCCGGCTGAAATCGCTACTGATTACGATGTTTCGCTGGACGTTCCTAACCACGCTAGCCTGGGCGCTGTGGGTGGCCATCGCCTGCACGCCGTTGGCAATCGTCGACTCCGCGGTGCCCCCGACTTTCGACGAGAATTGGGAGGTCTACTTCGCGGCAATGACCATGCTCCTCGGCGCGCTGATTGGCGGCAGCCAGTGGCTACTACTGCGCCATCATGTGCCAACCGCCAACGCATGGCCCGTGGTGACTATCGTTGGTGCAGGCATTGGTGGTGGCCTGCTCGGACTACTGGGTCCGTATGATTCTTATGGTGTGATCCCTGGTGTGATCGTCCTATATGTCGTAACCGGCATCCTCCAGGGCCTCGTCCTGTCTCGCGAAGCGGCGCAGATCATTGCCTGGATGAGCGTCATGTTTATCACGTCGTTACTCGTGATTTATGTCGGGACACTTTTCGCAATACTGGTTACCTATGTAGTCGACAATCTGCTTGGTCCATGGGACTGGTCCGTCGAATCTGTTCTTAATCCCGCCAGTTCGATTGGGGCATCGATTATCTTGGCCCTTCCATTTGGCCTCGTATATGCCCTGGTTACAGGTTGGTTCATCCGTCCATATGTCTACCCAGTAGTGGAAACACCACAAACGGAGCCGACAGGAGCCCAATGAGCATCCAACCGACCGACATGGCAGACACCGCGATCGAACGGCCGAATGCAGCCGGCGACTCACCCGACACGCCTAACAGTGCGACCCGCCCGTCTTGGCGTTTCGTCCGCAGATGGACGCTGGTGACGACACTGGCTGTCGCAGTCTGGACGGTTGCGATTGCTCCCTTTTCGTCAGTCGTCGTCGACTGGCTCGAAGGCACGCTGCGCCAGATGGGGATCTGGTGGTACGGGGAGGATCAGTTCGTCACCATGACGACCATCGCTGCGGTCGTCGGGTTGGCGCAATGGTTGCTATTGCGACAGAAAGTGCCGCGTGCCTATCTGTGGCCGGTCGTGGCGGTAGGTGTGGCCGCCGTTGGCGCGCTTCCTCTGAATCCGCCGTTCTATCTACCTCTGACCTTCCTGCTGATTGGACTCCTGCACGGCCTCATTCTAACGCGCAGGCCAGCCCTTGTGGCTGCCTCGGCCGCCGGCGTCGTGGGCAGCGGAGTTGTGGCTATTGTTGTCGGCTTCATCGCCTTCATCGGAGCCATGGTAATTGCGGGTCAGCTTGACCCTTTGCGCCTGAGAGACGATCCTTGGCTGATGGGTGGGTATGTTGCGCTAGTATTTGCAGCCATCCTACTAAGTGGCGCGGTCTATGGCTTTGGCACAGGCCTGACGGTCGATTACGTGCTGCGCAAGAATGCGGACGTTGGAAGAGGAACAGTAACCGTTGGCGACGTGAACAACCACAGTTTGGAAAGCCGCCCATGAATCACGTATAATGAATGATGAGGTGACGCAATGGACGCCATACA
>CAVWDW010000003.1:0-335405 GCA_963753865.1 uncultured Chloroflexia bacterium | reverse complement strand
CGTCTTGAAGCGAAGGCAGCACTGCTGAATGTGGATAACTCTGGAAATACCGGTCTATCGAACGCTTAACAATTGGAATTATCAGCCCGCGTTCAAAGCGGGTCAAGCAAGTGGCGAGGCAAATATGGTTGAAGATGGGGTGCTTTCGCGGGCTGAGATAGACGATATGAACATCCCATATCGCCCTACAACGGCCGTTCCGTTCGGCAGCTCGCCCAGGCAGATTGCCAATCTACCCAACCACATTGTTCGGGTCCAGCCGCCTGACGCCAGGAAGCAACTCAAAGTGACGGTCGGTGGAGATGATGGCGGTCAACTCATGATGTCGCATCACAGCCGCATGGACGACATCGCGCGCCTTGACCCCGGCCGGGCCATACTCACTGAAGAGCGCCACGGCCGTTTCCATCACCTCGCGAGTCACGGGCAGCACGTCCGGCACAAGCTCCAGCAGACTGGTCGCCATCACCTCTCCGTCCTGCCAGCGTCGTTGCGCGCCAAAGCGGTAGAGAACCTCCTGAATAATCTCGCTGTCGATGACGACCGGCAGCGCGCCCGACGCTACCAGCCGCATCACAGCCACACAAGGTTCTTTGTAGGGATGATCCTGGCCGGCCGCATACATGACGATATTGACGTCCAGGAAGTACGGCTGCTCACTCACCGCCTGCCCCCGCTTCTATCTCTGCTTCCATTTGCGGCCAATCGCTCACCGGCGCATTGAGTTTGAGCAGCCGCTCCAGAGCCGACTCGCGCCGGCGGCGGTCGATCTCGTCGAAATACGCCTTCTCAATTGCCTCGCGGATCAGAACGCTGATAGGCATATTGCGCTCGGCGGCCAGCCTGGTCAGTTTTTCGTACTGGTCGGCCGTCAGCACAGTTTGGACGCGTTCGGTGTAGAGGGCCATTGTTGCTATCTCCGTGGTAGTATCGACATGATCATACCAGCAGTATAGCGTAGTCGGCGGTCAAGCGTCAAGCCCACCCGCGTTAGAAGCGTTGCAGCATCTCCGTATGTCATGGTTCAGGTGGACAACCTGAACTCCCCCGCTCGGGCAGATTGGCAACCTGCCCTACAACGTAATAATCCCCCGCTCCAGCGCCGTCGTCACCGCCGACGTGCGGTCGGCCACGCCGAGCTTGCTGTAGATGTGGATGAGGTGGGTCTTGACGGTGGCGGTGGAGATGTGGAGCGCCTTGCCGATCTCCTTGTTGCTGTTGCCCTTGGCCACCAGCTCCAGCACCTCGATTTCGCGGGCGCTGAGGTTGTCCTCGGCGGGAGCGCCCATGCGGCTCATCAGCCGGGCGGCGACGGTCGGGGCCAGTACCGACTGCCCGGCGGCGGCGGCGCGGATGCCCCGGAACAGCTCATCGCGCGGCGTGTCCTTCAGCAGATAGCCGGTCGCGCCCGCTTCCACCGCGCGCACGATGTCGGCGTCGGAGTCGTAGGTGGTCAGCACCAGAATGCGGGCGGCGGGCTGTTGGGCGCGAATCGCCTGAATCGCCCCCACCCCGTCCAGTCCCGGCATGCGCAAATCCATCAGGGTCACGTCCGGGGCCAGCGACGCATGCAGCCGGACGGCCGCGTTGCCGTCTTCGGCCACGCCCACCACGTCGAAGTCGGGCTGCCCTTCCAGCATACCCGCCAACCCTTCGCGCACAACGGGATGGTCGTCGGTAATCAGAATGCGTATGGTGTCGGTCTCGCTCATTGTCCTTGCTCCGCTTGCTCAACGGCCGCTGCGGCCCCGGCTTCTTGCTGTGCCATCACCCCGCCGGCCAGAGGAATGGTGACGACGACGGTCGTGCCCTCGCCCGGCTCGCTCTCAATCATGACCTCGCCGCCGCACTGCTGGACGCGCTCTTCCATCGCCTGCAGGCCGTACCCCCCGGCAAACGGCGACGGCGACGCTCCGGCCAACCCCACGCCATTATCCTGCACGTCGAGAATGAGCGTGTCGCCCATGTAGGAGAGTGTCACCTGGATCGCCGTCGCCCGGGCGTGCTTGCGCACGTTGTTAAGCGCTTCCTGCGTGCCCGCAGCATCGTCACCTCGATCTCCGGGTGCAGCGGAACAGGCGTGCCGGTCGTCTGGCTGGCCACGCTCAGGCCGCTCTCCGCCTGGAAGCGGGCGGCCGTCCGCTCAATGGCGTCGGGCAACGACTGCTGTTCCAGCAGGTCGGGCCGCAAATCCTGGACGACCCGCCGCGCCTGGTCCAGGCTGTGGCGGGCGGTGGCGCGGGCCTGGTCCAGATGGCGCTGCAAGCTCTCAAGGTCGTCGGGCAGCGCCTGATCGGCCGCTTCCAGATGGAGCACGATGCTGGTGAACCCCTGGGCCAGCGTGTCGTGGATCTCCCGCGCCAACCGCTGCCGTTCTTCGAGCGTGCCCTCGCGCCGTTCGGCCGCCGCCAACTCCGCCTGCGTCGCCTCCAGCTCTTCGATCAGCTCGCGTCTCCGGGTGCTCTGGCCGATGATGGCCGACACCCACAGGCCGAGCAGAATCGCGGCCAGGGCGGTGAGGACAAATACCCAGACGACCGGGCTGGTCAGGTCGACCGGGGCGTTGCTGTCGCTTACCTGTTCGGTGATGGTGCCGGCAGTCAGAATGAGAATGGCGGCGGTTGCGTAGCGAATGGGCAGATGGCGAAAGACCTGGCCAAACAGGCCGAACAGGCTCAGGTAGAACGCGGGCGAGATGTTGACCAGGAAGATCCACAGCAGCACGTCGCCGACGATAATCAGGAACCGCACGCCAGCGTACGCTTCCCAGCTGGTCATCTGACGGTAGATCAGGGCCATGCCCACCCCATGCCACAGGAGAAGAACGGCCGTCAGCAAAGCGGTCAGCCAGAAGGGAGCGGTGGCGCTGTCGTCGAAGTAGGTCAGGGCAGCCGAGCCAATGAAGGTGGTGTAAAAAATGAGGTCCCAGAGCCAACTATAGCGCTCCCAAACGTCAGCTTGCTGGTGCGTTTGTGTGTTCATCGTGTCGTGGTGCCGCTGGCTGCCTGCGCGTGTGTCACGGGTCAGGTTGTAGCGTAGAAGGCGGATTTTTCCAAGCCTCGGCAGAAACCGTAGCCTGGAAACCGGGTTTTTGAAAGAACCCGGTTTCCAAGCTTTCTCGGTCCAGTCTTTCTGTGGCTGGTGCACCTACCGGCGAGCGAAAAGGATGATGAGGCCCATCCCGATGAGGCCGACGGGCCAGATGGCGGCGAGGTTGATGCCCAGGCTGGAGCCGAAGATGTAGGCAAACGGCATAAGGCCGAACAGCAGCATGGTCAGAATGTGGCGGGTCATCAGCTCCCCGTGGCGATACGCATGGACGGCCGCCGCCCCCACCCAGAACGCGGGCAGGAAAGCCATCAGGATCCAGGGGCTGAAGCCCAGCACCGTCACGCCGCTCATCGCCAGCAGGAAAATACCGCCCATCAGGATAAGGAACACGCCGCCCTGAACTTGCGGGTTGTGTCGTGTCGGTAAGGGATTCTTCAAAGATTCGTTGCTCATGGTTGTTTCCTCGTGTGCTAAATGCTTTTCTGACCAGGCTGGCTGGTCGACCGGATATCTAGGTATAGGATACGGTCTGGGCCGCTTTCTGTAACCAATCAGGCGGTGGAAACAGCCGCAACAACCAGTCGATTCGGCCGTCAACCGATCGGTTGACTGCGGCCCGCCGCCGCCGGAACAACGACTTCTCCCGTTGTTCCGCGCCGCCAGACGACCACCGCCGCCACAACACCCACCAGCAGCAGCAAGATGGTCGACACCAGCTCCCAATCCGTCCCGACCAGACCGGGGAAGAGCGTCTCGAACCCTTCCTCCCAGTTCTGGGTGGCGTGGAAGAGCAGCACGGGGATGAGCGACCCGCCGCTGCCGTTGAACAGCAGCGTGAACACGAAGCTGAGGCCAATCGCCAGCAGGCTGAAGGCCACAATGGAGAGCGGATCACGGCCGATGAGGACGGGCAGATGCCACGCGCCCCACAGCACGCCGATGATGAGGCTGGCCCGGAATGGCGTCATCGTCTGCTGCATGCGCGGCAGGGCAAAGCCACGCAAGCCGAGCTCCTCCCCAAACGCGCCGCGCAGGAAGAGGGAGACGAAGAAGCCCGCTTGCAGGCTGAACAGCGCGGTGCGAATGGCGGGCCAGGAGAAGTCGGCCGACCCCAGCGCTCCGGCGACGACGGCCGCCACGCCATACAGCGCCAGCGGCAGCAAACCCAGCGCATACCATTGCCAGCCGATGCGCCATTTGGTCAACCGTCCCCACAGCTCGCGCAGCCCGCCCCGCCCCGCGGTGACGGCGATCATGATGACGCCGGAGATGGAAAAGGCGAAGTCGGCGATGCGGGTCAGGCCGTAGATTACCCAGGGTGAAACGCTCAGCTCGGCCCCGGCGAAGTCGAAAGAATCGCCCATCGCCATCAGCGCCTGGGCGCTGTCGACCCCCGACTGCCGGGCGAGGAGGGCCATAAGACCAAACACCCCCCAGGCGAGGGCGTAGGCGAGGGCGAAGAAGAGGGTGAGGGGCCAGTCAACGGTGCGTGTCGTCTGCTTGCTGGTCATTGTCGTCGTGTCGGTTGAGGTCATGGTCGTTCTCTTTGGGGTGGGCGGCCGAGTTGCTGGAGCAACCCGACCGCCCTTATCTGTCTATAAGCTGTAACCGGTTGTCTACTGCGACGGCTGTGTCTGCGAAACCCGACGCGCCTGGTGTGGTGTGCCCCGGATGCTTCCGGGCAGGCTACGCCACATCAGCGCCGTGCCAATTCCAATGATAGCCACACTTGTGACGGTGACCACCAGGCCGAAGCTATCTTCGGTGCCCGGGATGCGGCTGGTGATCTCGGCCGCTGTGGCCGCCACCAGACCGACGTAGGACATGTCCATAAAGATGGCGTGCCACTCCAGCCAACGGCCGCGCGGTCGCCGGAGCAACACCGGCACCATGCCCGCAGTCAGCGTGAGCAGACTGCTAAGCGCGAGCCAATGGAAAGGGCCAAAGTGGCCGTATAAATTGTAAATGAAGAGAGCCGTCGCGTTCAGGCCAATCATGCTGGTCAGGTAGACGTGCCCCAGCGTGCGGTGCGAGCGCGTACCTTTGCGGATGAGCAGGACGGCGGCGCCGGCCAGCAAAGCAACCATCCCAAACACAACGTGAATCCATCCCAAACTGCTCATAATGGCCTCCTTTCGGCCGACTTCAGATTGTTTCAGCACAACAAGACAGGTCGAGGTCGTCGAACACCTTGTCTTCCACCGCTAGGCAGCGCGGACAGGAGAGAGGTAGACGAATCGAAATGGGCTGAAATGTTCAAGAAACGAGGGCCGGAACGCTAGGCCCGCGTCGGCCTCCGGCCCCAGCGTCAGACTGTCGGTCGCCGGGTCGAAGAGCTGGACGACGGGTGTATCGGCGGCCACATAGGTCTGGGCGTCACCATTGAGCGGGAGGGCATCGCTCTTGGGATTGACCACACTGGCCCCCAGCCACCCTTCGGAAGCAGCAGCCATCATTTGGCGCACGCCCAGCAGCCGCAGGAGCGACCAGGCCATCTTCGAAGACGGCCGTTCATCTTCCCGCACCGTGCCCTCAGCAAGCAGCGCCCCCGCCTCATCGGTGATGCGGAACTGTTTGCGGCCGTCGGCCCGGTCGATTTCGCCCTCGCACAGCCGGGCGTCGAGGCCCAGCAGTTCGCGGTTGTAGGCCACGACCGTCGCGGTGTTGTTCCACAGTCCGTGACAGAACATGCGCGCCTGCGGATTAACCGACAGCGCTTTGAGCAGTGTCAGCGGGTGGTCGTCGATCGGTGGTTGGGGCTGGTGGGCCACCAGCAGACTGACCTGCAATTCAATATGCGGCCCCAGGCTGGCGGCCGTTCCATCGACCACCCAGACACCGGCCACAGCCCGGCCTGCCGTCGTTTCCAACGGGACAACATCCTCATGCTGCAAGAGCGCTTTGGCCGAAGCCAGGTCGGCCGTTCCACCGATGAGCAGACCGTGGCCGTCGTAGATGTGGTAGGGCGTGGGCACGCTGCCGGTGGAAATACTGTGTTCGCCGTCGAGCGGGTAAGCGTCAAAAAGCGGGTGAGTTGGTTGGGTCATGAGATACCTCGCATTCAGGGAAACCGGGCTGGTGGAGCATCCTCGCCTCCCCAACCCGGTTTCCCACTCTATCTCTTGCGGTCGCCTTAGTCCAGCACCATGCGGTTGAACATGGGCACGCTGATGGCGTAGGCGGCGACGTGCATCAGACTGAGCGTGGCCACAGTGGCCATGTCGGGTACGGGTGCGCCCGGTGCGCCGAAACCGAATGCGGCCGAGATGGGCATGAACAGCGAGAACAACAGGCCGATGGTGGCCAGAATGGTGTAGGTCCGCGCCGGGCGACGAGCGAACCGCGCTGTCAGAGCGAAGACAATCGTGCCGATGAGCAGGTAGACGATGGTGGCGCCAATGATCTGCGTGGGGCCGGCCCCGGACCAGGCGGCCACTTCGGGGAACAACCGTCCGGCGGCGGCGTAGAGGCCCAGATTGACGGCCGATGAGACGAGCATAGCCAGCGGGCTGACCCAGAGCAGGCGGCTCAGATGGCCTTTCGATTCGACGACGACGGGGGGCATTTCATTTGTTGCGGTCATTTCATTTCTCCTAAAACTGTGTGTGTGGATAACTGGTAATAGGATAGCGGGGCGGCCGCGTTTTGTAATCCATCAGCCGGTGGAAGTTGGGCCGGCAGGGGGTGGATTGTGCAGTCAACCGGATGGTTGATTGGCGGGGCGTAGAAAGGGTAGAAACCGGGTTTTTCAAAAAAACCCGGTTTCTGGTTGCCTTCAAGTTGGTTGCAACTACCTGGTGTGCCTGGCTGCAAGGTGTCGACGTTCAGGCCGGATCGGCTGACTACTCTTCCGCCATCCGCACGCCCACCTCATCCCGCACATAGAGCGTGCGGATGGGGAACGGAATCTCGATGCCGTTGGCGTCGAATGTATACTTGATCTGCCGGCCCACCGCGCTGCGGGTGCGCGTGACTATATTGCGGTAGGAGTCGGTCCACCATCTGGCCCGCAGAACAACGCTGGAGTCGCCAAACTCCTTCACCAGCACATCCGGCCCCGGCTCCGCCATCACGCCCTCAACGCCCTTGATCGCTTCGATGAGCAGGGCGCTGACCGTGTCGATATCGGCGTCGTAGGCAATACCGACTTCGTATTCGCTGCGCAGCCGGTCGGTGGAGGTGTTGACCATGACCGGGTTGGTGAACAGGATCGAGTTGGGAATGATGATCTCGCGCTGGTCGTACGTCTCAATCGTCGTTGCCCGCGTGTCGATCTCGGTCACCGTCCCTTCCAGGTTCTCGTTAGGGATGATGATCTGGTCGCCAATCTGGAACGTGTCGGTCAGTAGAATGATGATCCCCGCCAGAAAGTTCTGGAAGATGTCCCGGAAGGCGAAGCCGATGGCCACACTGGTGATGCCCAGAATCTGGATGAGGTCGCCGAGGTTGAACGAGGGCACGGCGATGGAGAGGGCCAGCAGGACCCCACCAACAATGATGGACCAGCGCGTGAGCAACTCAATGACCGTGGTGGCGTTGGGGGAACGGCCGCGCGAAGCCAGCACCGTCGCCGCCAGCCGGGACAGCCGCCGCGCCAGGATCAGCGTCACCACCAGCACAACCGCAGCGATCAGAAATGACGGCAGCCGGTTCACCGACGTCAGGAAGAAATCCTCCGCTCGGGTCAAGAACGCATCAAAACTCTCGTCCATCGTCTTCTCCTTATTGCTTGGCGCGCTGCTGCCCAGGTCGGGATGTCCCGCAGCAGTGACAACTCGTTGAGGCTGGAGGCAGATTGGCTGCCTCAATGAGATTGTAGCCAATTCTGGACGAACGTCCCCTGATCTGCGCCGGAGCGCAGGATAGACCGGAATCTATACCGGTCAGATGTGCCCTGACCTATGGAGATTATGCGCTGCCCCCAGTATAGTCGCATTGTCGTTGGCCGCCCGGCTTGTTCGTCAGACAAGACAGGCGACCGGTTAATTAGAACAGAACGACACTTGAACCTACGGAGGTACGACTATGAAACTTAATGAGAATATTCTGGAAGGCAATTGGAAGCAGTTCAAGGGCGACATCCAGCGACGCTGGGGCGAGCTGACCAACGACGAGCTGGACCAGATCGAAGGCAGCCGCGAGAAGTTGGTCGGCAAGATCCAGGAACGGTACGGCAAGTCCCACGCCGAAGCCGAGCAGGAAGTCGACGACTGGTTCGATAACAAGTAAGCCCTATTAATCAAAATGCGGCCGGGATTTGTCTCCATTGACACCCGGCCGCTTCTGCCGGTGGGTCGCCTGACTTCAAATGGCGGCCCGCCGGCCCAACAACACAACCTGATGACTCTCGCTTTTGTTTTGGGAGCAGGCAGCAGCCGGGGCGCTATGCAGGCCGGGGCGGTGGAAACGCTGTTCAAGGCCGGCATCAGGCCCGATATGGTGCTCGGCAGTTCCATCGGTGCGCTGACGGCCGCCTGGCTGGCCAAGTCGCCTACGGTGGGGGCCATCGACGAGCTGCAGGCGTTGTTCAACCGCACCAATTTTGAAGACATATTCCGCGGCGGCATTCCCCAGGCAATGGCCAACCTGATGCTGCGGCGCCAGAGCCTCTTTGACCACGATGGCATGGAGTCGATCCTGACCCACTATTTTGACGGCGATCGACCGGGAGACCTGGAGCTTCCCTGTTATCTGGCGGCCACCGACATCGACGACGGCACGCTGCATCTATTTGGCGACGACCCCGACGACGAAGTCGTGTCCGCCGTCATGAGCAGCGCGGCCATCATGCCCCTGCAACCGCCCACGCTTTACCAAGGGCGGCACTTCGGCGACGGCGGCATCGTTGCGGCGCTGCCCTTGCAAGCGGCCGTCGACCGGGGCGCGACGGCCATCATCGGCTTCAACATCCTCACCCAGCTTCAGCCGCTCGAGGAACGCCAAACGGCCATAGATATGCTGCTCCACAGCATCGATCTTCTCTTACAGACGCAGGTAGCGCTCACGCGTGAAAATCTGGCGCTGACCTCCGATGTGCCCGTTGTGGTGCTCGACCTGAAGCCCGACCACTACATCTCTATTCTCGATATGGACTACACCGACACGCTGATCGCCCGGGGGCGAGAGCAGGCGGAAATGGCGCTGCCGGCCATCAAAGAGAAGCTCCGCGAGGCCGGCCACACGATATGACCGTTCCGCCAGCCGGCCGCGGCTATGTCGTCCTCAACCCGGTCACCGGCGACAACGAAGCAGTGCGGCAGGCGATTGAAAGCGGTCTGGACAGGCAGGCTGACCTACGACCGCCGTGAAACGGCTGGCGATGAATCGCTGCCCGATACCGCTGCTGAGGCGTCAGGCGCCGACTCTCTCAGCCTCTTTCAAGATCTCGATCTGATCTTTCGCTGAGTATACCTGCTCGACGATGAGCAGCCGGTCAATATGGGCGCCGGGCAGCGGGACGATATTCGGCACGATTGACAGCACTTCACCCTTCAAATCGTTCAGAAACTGCTCCAGCTTGTCCTCGTCGAGCGAGAAACCTTTGACATTGAAACGATGCACGCGGTATTTCATGACAACTCCCCTTTCCTCTCGCCAGATGCGAAAGTGCAGCCGGTTGGGCCAGCAAACCGGCGTCCTGGGGTTTGGCTCCCCCAGCAGGCGATGAGGCAATGGCCCTAACTACCTGTTTTCAGTATAAGGGAAGGAAGCATGGGGTGTCAACTAAGCGATAATCAGCCGGTGACATGGGGTGGGCACATCAGCATAACAGACGCGGGGCGCATGCGGATCAAGCGGCCGCCGCAGCCCAGCCCATGACCATCCGAAACTGATTCCAGAGCGCGGCCCTGCCCTCACCAACACAGACCAATTTTGACGGATGCGACCAATTGGCTATTGCAATTGATTCCGTTTGGATCAATAATAAAAACTGTGCATGGCTCGGTCTCGCCGAACGTGCACGCCTCGCATCCATTTCGACTGACGTTCAAACAGGAGAGAAACATGTCCAGATATCGGAAGGTTCGTTGGCCCTTTGTGGCCGTCTTGCTGATCATGGCGACCGTGATCCCCGCGCTCGCAGCGGCGGGTGCCGGTTTCATGACACCAGAGGCTCCGTACATCACTCTGGATCCCGGCCTTCCCGCCGGCTCCTCGGTAACCGCCATCATCAGCAGCGGCGAATCCGTGGGCGGCGTGACGTTTGAGGGTATTCCCGACGGGATCGGGCTGGCCCCTGGCCCGACTGCTGGAACGGTTGACGTTTACGTCACCCATGAGCAAAGCACGGTGCCGTTCTTCGGCAGGGCCGATTTCGAGGACGCTTCCATCACGACATGGACGCTGGACACGGCGACGGCGGAGGTGTTGGGCGGGTCGGTGGCCATTCCGGCCTCCGATGGCTACCTGCGCTTCTGCTCGGCCTTCATGGCTGGTCCCGCAGAAGGGTTCTCCACCTATACATTCTTCACGGGTGAGGAGACTAACGACATTGTAGACGTTCCGGCTGGGGCGCCGTACGGTCCTGATCCGGCGCTGGACCCCCAGCGACAGGGCGGCTTTGCGGTCATTCTGGACACCGAAACTGGCGAGTACCGCGACGTGCCCGGCATGGGCCGTCACAATCATGAGAACACCGTCGTGGTTCCGGGCGGCTGGAACCAGATCGCCATGCTCTCCGGAGATGACACCTTCAACGCCCCGTCTTCGCAGCTGTATCTCTACCTGGCGAACAACGAGAAACAGCTCTGGAACGACAACGGCAGCCTCTGGGCGTTCCGTGTGACCCACACCAACGACGGTCGCGTCAAGCGGAATAATCCGTTCAACAATGCCAACGACTACCTTGACATCCAGCCCGGCGACGACTGGCAGGGGCAGTTCATTCGCGTCCCCAAGCGGATTGCGCGTGGCGTAACGGGAGATGCCCCGCAGGCTGCGCTTGAGGAATGGTCGAACGAGCACAACGTCTTCCAGTTCATCCGGCTGGAAGACCTGGCTTATGATCGCAACGAACCACGCGTTGTCTACGTCGCCGACACCGGCGCGAGCCGCGTCGTGCCCGATCCGACAACCGGTCGCCTGCTGCGCGGCCCCAGCGGAACGGTCGGCCAGGCCGACAACGGCCGTATCTACAAGTTCGTCATGAACAAGAAGAACCCGCGCATGGTGGACAGCTTCTCCGTCTACGCCGATGGCGACGCCCCCGGTTCGTCGGTGTACGTACCGTTTACCAGCCCGGACAACATCGAAACCAGCGCCAACAGCCTGATGGTGCAGGAAGACACCGATAACGCCGCGGTCTGGTGGTATGAGTTCTCCGGCGGCACGTGGAGCGTGGCGGCCACGGTAAACGACCCGGACGGCGAGTCGAGCGGCATTGTCGATGCCTCCGAATGGTTCGGTCCCGGCGCCTGGCTGCTGGATGTCCAGGGGCACGGCACTTACGTTGATGAAGAGCTGATCGACGGCGTGCTCTACAAGCGCGAATCTGGCCAGCTGATGCTGATGGTCATCCCTGGTTCGTAAGCGTGTGCTGAACCAAACGGTCTGACGCGCTGGTCCCGTGCTGGAGCCAGCGCACGACCGACCCATAAAAGGGAGCCGGACTTCTTCGGAAGATCCGGCTCCCTTTTTTGTTTAGCGGATTGACCGCCACCGTCGCGGGATAGACACTGACGAACGACAGCCCAATGTCGACGTGGGAGGAGCCGAGCGAGCCGTCCATCGTCCAGCTTGGCCCACGCCGCGGGTCGGTTGGACCCCTGCCGCAGCCGGAAGATGACGACGCTGCTCGTCTGCCGGGCATAGGCGGACAGGTCGAGTCACTGGTGGGCCGGGTCGTACCTGTACACACGATTGCGCCAGCGTCCTCCAAAGGTGACGTTTGTGAAACTATTCACGAAGCAGGGCGTATAGGACAGTAGTGGTTCCCTGGCGCAACAGCCTCGGACGCATCCGCGATTTCCATCGTTGCCGCGATTGAGGTCGTCAAAAACACAAGGTAGGAAAAATGGTCTCGGTCAAAAATCTCTCTCGTATTCTGGGCATTGCATTCCTGTTTCAGTTTGCTACGTCGATCTTCAGCGGTCTGTATCTGCAGCCAGCGCTATTCGTGGCCGATGACATCAACCAGACGCTGACCAACATCGCCAACAACCCCGCGTTAATGCAGGCCTACATCCTGTTCGATATGCTCACCGCGATGGGCATCATCTTCCTGGGCGTTATGCTGTTCATCACCCTGAGGAAGCAGAACGAAATCGTAGCCGGGGTGGCACTCGGCCTGTACGTGCTCGAAGCAGCGCTGCTGGCCACCAGCAAAATGGCCGCATACTCGCTCGTAGGTATCGGCGAGGCATATGCGACATCAACTCAGCCTGCCCTGCTGGCATCTATGGGCACGATAGCCGTGGAGTCAATGGAGTTCGTTGGGATGACACTGCACATGCTTGTCTTCTGCATCGGAGCGCTCTTGTTCTACGGGCTATTTTACCAGTCTCGCCTTATCCCGCGCGCCCTGTCACTCTGGGGGTTGATCAGCTTGCTGCCTCTCCTCTTCGGAACCGTGGCGGGCATGTTCGGTTACGCAGTGCCGATGTTCCTCTACGTCCCCTACGTTCCATTTGAACTGGTTGTTGGCCTCTGGATTCTGCTGAAGGGGCTGGAGGTGCCGCAGCCGGACCGGCTGGTCCCGCAGCCGGCCATCTGATTCGAGGTCGCGTCGGTGGATTGTCAGCGTCAGCGGGACGGTCAGGCGTCTCCCCGCGCCAGCAGCCGGTCCACTTTCGACCGCACCACCAGCCCGGCCATATCGACCAGCCTTATCTGGAAGCGACAGCTCAGAGGTTGAACTACGGTCATCAACCTCTGAGCTGTCATTCATGTATCTGCTTACTCCCCGGCAATTCCCGGCAGCCAGACCGTCCGGGCCACGCGCGTGCGCAGCTCGACGGCGTTGTTGGCCGTCTCCAGCTCACCGGCCGTTTCCAGCGCGGCCGTCGAGCGCAGCAGCGCGAACGGGGCGACCGTCCCGCCGACACGCACGGTTATGTCAACCGTCGTCGTCTCGCCGGGGGCCAACGCGCCCAGATTCCACACCGGCGGCGCATTCCCATCCGGCGCGGGCACGGCGGAGACGAACGACAGCTCCGGCGGCAGGTGCAGCGTCAGCGTCACCGGCTCGGCGGGCAGCGCGCCGGGGTTGGCGGCCGTCAGCGTCAGCGTGGTCTGCTCGCCCGGCAGCGCGCCTCCGCTCCAGCCGCTCAGGGCAACGTCGGCATGGGCCGAGCCGAGCGAGACGTCATCCAGCATGGCCCAGGCCGCGGGCCGGTTCGCCTCCTGCCGCAGCGTGAAGGTGACGCTGATCGTCTCCCCGGCGTGGGCGGAGAGGTCCAGCCAGTGGTGGGCGGTGTCGAAAGCGGCCGCCGGCAGGTCGCGGAGCATGTCGCCCGCCTCGGCCTCGAACACGTTGTCGTCGCTGCTCTTGTAGAGGAAGGAGAGCACCGGGTTGGTCATGTCGGCGGGGATGGTGACGGCCTGGGTGATGGCGGCGTCGCCGGGTTGGGCGATCTGTTTAGGACCGGCGTGGTATAGAGCGTGATTGTATGGGCCGTCTTCACCTATCCAGATAGCGTGAGTCCTGCTGTTTCGGTCAGTAGTAATTGCCCCTGCTCCCCGTGCCAATCGGCCAGTGGCCATTTCAACAGATGGCGAGAGGGTTCCGTCGGGGTAGCGGTGTGCATAGAGTTTTGTGTATTGGGGTCCGGGATAAAGACGCCTCGTCCACGAAATCGTGATCCGATCACTCGTGTCCGGCTGCGAAAGAAGGGCATTACCATAATGGTCCCCGGGCACGATGACCTCCGGATCGCGCCACCACCCTCCAGGGTCATGCTCATAGAGCAGCAGATCATCGTCCTTCACGAGGATGACGGGCTCGCCACCCTTCGTAAGAACAATGTCAACCAATGACACGCGACCTGATGGGCGAGCATTCAGAAGTCTCTGCCAATGACCCTCCTGATAACGCAAGTATTGGAAGTTTGTCGCGTATCCAGTCTGGTTATGCCAGAACAAGTGCACGCGGCCCAAATCGTCAGCAAGTTCGAACGTTTTCTCAAATGAGGAATAGGTGCCCTCGAACGCCACGACTGGCTCGCTCCACTGCCCACTCGCGGATCGCGTAGCTACCATAACTCTGGCTTGCGGGTAGTCTTCCTGATAGGCGATCAAGTGGGTATTTCCTTCTGAATCCATGACCGATTTCACTCTGGAATGAAAGAAGCTGCCCTGTTGAATTTGCAAGTCGACAAGCTCTGGTTCGGTCCAGCCATTTGGGTCGCGGAAGACCAGGCCCCTTTTGTTACTGCTAGCTTCGTAGAAGATGCCGACTGTATCTCCTGAGCCAGAGAAGAGTGTTGCATACCCACTGTCATCGCTGCCCGGCACAAGGATTGGCTCCGTCCAGCGGCCGCCCGGCGTTCTCTGCGTATACAAGAAGCCTCTGGCAGACTTGCGGGCTATGGCGTGCAGAACACCCTGACCATCTGCTTCTATCTGGTGTGGATAGTATTCAGACTGCCCAGGGAAGAGAGGGGCGGGCGGAGACCATTCGCCGCCGGCTTTCTTTTCTGACACCAGCGACCGATCTCCATACCAGATCGCGACCAACGCACCATCGTCAAAGGCATGGAGCACCGGCTCGACATCATCATCCGGGACATTGCCGTCAATGTGCTCAAGCGGCGCAACAAACTCGCGATCTTCACCCAGACTTAGACCTTGCGAACCTGTGGTTCTGGCCTCACGGGAAACGCGTATCGGCAGAAAGCCCGTAGCAGACCAGCTCTCGGATGGCCAGGCCAACTCGAACCCGCCATCAACGACAAGATCATTCGACGGGGGCATGACTAGAGCAACGCTACGGTCAATCGTCGTAGCGAAAAGGGTCGGCGTTGGTGAACCGTAGCCGGGCTTCATCCAATGCAGCCGCGCCTCGGTGGCGACTTCACCACCCACCGCTGAGAAGTCTCCGTGCACACCTGTTCCTGATGGATTAGACAAGGCGGGATCCGCCTCTACCACCACACGAGCTGATGGATTGCCTGTATTGTCGCTGACATATCCACTGACACGCCAGGGATATAGCATGGTGGTCGTGTCAGCCTGCCCGCGCCATGCTTCTGTATTGCCTGCATTGTCGCTGGCCCGTGTTCTGAAGGCAATAGGCACACCGTGATCCACGCCGCTAGCCTGAGGGTCAAACAACCACCCTTCGCCGGGCTGCACCCTCATGCCGGTTATCCACGGTCCCGAATCAACCCCGTACTCTATGTCGTGGGCGGCGATACCTGAGCCGCCGGGATCATGACCATGCGGTGTGACTAGAAACCTACCCCCCGCACGCATCGTTGTCGGAAGTGAAGCAAGCGTTGAAACCGGGGGCGCGGTCTCAATCGTCGTCACAGCGTCCGGCGTCTCCGGCCATGGTTCGATATTGTAGTGATGGTCTCTGGCGCGGCTGCGAAAAGCGAAGCGCTGCCCGGCCAGTCCACTGACCTCTGCGCTCGTCTGCCGCGTGCCTTGGATCCAGTTCTGCCACGGTCCGTCGTCGATCCGCATCTGGACGTTATACACCTCAAGGCCTGCGCCGCCGGTGTCGCTACCTTGCCATGTCACGGTGAACGTGGCCGGCGATTGTTGGGGCAGTGCAATAACGTTTGTCTCTGGCACGTGATTGTCCAGCGACTCCCAGGATGGCTCAAAGTCGAAGACTGAGACACTCTCAGCAGCTGCACGATCATCTTCTTCCATTCCAACCAGCTTCGACTCAGCTCTTTGAATGTACCACTGCCCCTGATAGCTAACATACGTAATGAGGGTGTAGATAACGGAGCCATTGTCCGGCGACCAGTCATCAGCCCAGGCGTCAACCGCGCCGCTGGGATTGCGCAAACCTCTCTGATCGCTTCCGTCGGCGTTCATGATCCGTAGATCGAGCCAGCCGTCCTGGTCAGCGTCCGCGCTGTAGACGATGCGCCGTCCGTCCGGTGACCAGGAGGGCCGTATACTGACCGGCTCATCCGATAGCTGTCGCTGGTTGCTTCCGTCCGCGTCCATCACGAAAATGCGATAACCACCGGTTCGACGCGATGAGAAAACGATCTGTGTCCCGTCGGGGGACCAGGCCGGGTGGCCGTCATAGGCTGGGGAGTCGGTCAGCCGCTTCTGATGCGATCCATCCGGCCGCATGGTGTAGATGTCGGCCTGCCCATCCCGGTCAGAGACGAACGCGATCAAGCTTCCATCTGGCGAGAATGCAGGCTGAGCGTCAGTCGCATCGTTGCTGGTCAGCGTGCGAACGTTCTCGCCTGATACATCAACAACACGAATTTCGTAGTCGTCTCCGGCATTGCTGGAGTAAGCAATCTCCTGACCACCACGCCGAGCACTCGGCTCCACATCAATTGCGTCTCGCCCGGTTACTATGGCGTCAGAAAACCTCCCATCCTCATTAATCGCGTACACATATATCTCCCAGTTGCTGTTCCTCAGAATCTGGGTAGCCCGCATGGATGCGCGTATGTCGCCTCCAAGAGTATGGTGACGGACGGCCGTCGTGACTTCGGCAGCAGATGCGCTAGCATGATGGACTGCCGGCAGCTCCACCACCGGCCGGTCCACATCATCGCTGTAGCGCACGACCGGCGGGCCCTCCGGCGCGACCTGGGCGGCGACGAAAGAACGACCGCCCGCCAATAGGACGAGCAGCGTGACAAGGGCTATAAAGAAGGAAAGGAACAATGGTCGAGCGTGGGAACGCAGGATCATGAAGGATGCCTCCATCGGAATGTCAGTTGGTAAGGCAAGCGCAGGTATGGCGGCCAGAGAGACCTGACAGGTCTGGGACGACTACGCCAGCAGCCGGTCCACCTTCGACCGGACCACCAGCCCGGCCATATCGGTCAACCCCATCTTGCCGCCGGCCATCGCCAGCCGGATGTTGGCCTCGGCCAGGGTGGCGGGGACGAACGGCTGGTCGGCTTTCGCCTTGCGCCTAAGCGACAGCGCTTCGGTGGCGCAGGTCGTCACGCACAGGCCGCAGCCGATGCAGCGGTCGAGGTCGAAGACGGGCAAACAGTCGTCGTCCAGATCGACCGCCTCCATCTGACAGCGGGTCAGGCAGAGGCCGCACGCCGTGCATTTGTCGCGGTCGTGGGCGATGGTGAACGGTGAGGCCAGCACGGTTGCCGGTTGGGGGTGCTTCTTGGCCGCCCGCAGCACGCCGCAGCAGTCGCCACAGCAGCAGCAGATCGACGACGCCTTTTTGGCGTTGCCCGGCTGCAGCACCAGACCGGCCCGGTCAGCCTTCTGCAAGATGCGCAGCGCCTCCCGCTTGTCGATGAAGCGGCCCATCCCCTGGCGCACGTAATACTCGGCGGCGCTGCCGAAGACGAGGCACGTCTCGCTGGGCTTGTCACAGCCGTGGCCCAGCATGTGGCGCTCCTTGCGGCAGACGCAGGGGGCGACGGCGAAGCGGGTCTGCCGCTCCACCAGCGCTTCGGCCCGCTCATAGTCGAGCACGTCGTTCTGGACGGTGATGGACTCGGCCACCGGCACGGTGCGAATCTGCGGCCCGCGCTGCCACCACTCCGGACGGCCGAACGTCTCGAAATACTGATCGAGGTCGGCCGCCAGCTCCGGCGTCATGCGGTGGACCTGCCACTCGAACAGACCGATGACGTACTGGGCGGCCATGTACTTCGGCGGCTTGCCTTGCGGGTAGAGGGCGTAGAGCAGCCCCTTCGAGGCCATCGTCTTCAGCATGGCGGCCGTCTGCTCGACCGGCAGCCCGGCGCGGCGAGCGACCACGCGCGGCTCTTCCGGCAGCAGCGTCGTGTGCAGCGCCAGCGCCGCTTCCTCCGGTGCAAACAGGCGGCGCAGGATGCGCAACTCCACGCCCGACTCGGTGGACGGGAAGCCACAGGGCAGCTTGTCGAGGTGGGCGGCGAGTTGGTGATACAGCTTGTCGTCGGTCATCTGGCGTGCGCTCCCGGACTGGACAAAAGGGTCACGCTAAGGATACGGTATTCCGACCCCCAACCGCATGTGACGGATGTCACCCATCGCGCCGCCGAACGTCATTGCCGGGGGGGAAACCTGACAAGTCTGCTGCGCTTGCGTCCCGCTAACGGCCGTTCGCCAGCGCCGCCGCCAACTGATCCTCCAGAAAGACGCCCGGCTCCAGCGCGGCCGTTTTCCAAGCCGGGTCCAGCCGGTCGAGCAGCATCGCCTGGGCCATGCCGCTGTAGTAGAAACGCCCCTCCCCCGGATCGCCCGCCATGCGCCCCATCTGGTCCAGCTCCCGCTCCCAGCGCCGGTCGTAGCCCGCATACTGGTTAAAGTCGTCGACGGCCGCCAGCGCGGTCACCGGTTGGTAGGTCGGGTTGGTCGCCGCCTCGCGCCAGATGCCCAGCTCCACGTAGCGGGCCAGCCCCTCCAGCCACTCCCGCTGCCGCTCCAGCTCGATCTGCGCCGGGGTCAGGCCGGTGGCTGCCCGGCGTTCGGCCCGGTGCGCCAGGAAGTCGGCCGCCAGCGAAGCCACCGTGGCATCGTCCCCGGCCCGCAGCGCGTCGGCCAGCAAGTCCAGCTCCGCCTGCCACGCTGTCTCGACAGCCGGTTCGTCCCACGGGTAGCCGTCCTGGGCCGCCAGCGCCGCTTCGGCCGCAGCCAACCGTTCCGGCGCGACCCGGCCCTGGTGGGCGTGGAACGCTTCGTGGACCAGCAGCGACTCGAACTGGTCGGTGCCGCTGACCAACTGGTCGATGAACAGCCTGTAGGGGAAGATGTCGGCCAGAAGCGGCACCATCTCATCCCGCATCTGGCCGGCCAGACCAATGCGCATCCATTCCAGCGTGGTCATACTGGCTGCCCAGTCGTCGCCAACGCGCACGGTGAACGCCTGCGGCGTCTGGCCGGTGGTCGGCAGCGGCTGGCGGTAGAGGGTCAGACCGGCGGCCGTTGCCTGCTCAACAGGCTGCCACGCGCCGCCTTGCGGACGGCCGTGGGTATCGACTGCCAGCCCGCCGCCGGGTCGTCCAGCCCGACCAGAAAGACGGTCGCTTCGTTGTAGATGACGGCGGGAATGAGCGGGTCGCCAAAGCCGGGCCAGACCGTGTCGCCCAGTTCGCTTTGCAGGTGGAGATATTCGCTCGCCTGCGCCTGCTGCCGGTCGCTGAGGTGGTCGGGGTCGGCGGAGGAGGTTGGCTGCTGCTGGTTGACGAGCAGCGAAACAGCCGCCGCGCCGAACAGGACCATCAAGAGAAAGCCGATCACAATGCCGGCCCATTTGAGAATCCGTTTCATCATGCCGCTATTGTACGGTCTGGCAGCGGTGGGTAACAGTGCCTTTCGTTACACCCTGGCTACGGGTCGATCATCTTGAGCATCAACCGCCCGTCCAGGTGGGCGTACAGATCGCTGGCCACCTCGTCAGACGGTTCGACCAGTCGGGAGTTGATCCAGTCGATCCAGTTGGCCGCCAGCAGCTTTGCGTTGGAAGCGTACGGTTCCTGGCCGCGCGCGCCCAAACCGACCAGCTCGAACCAAAGCTGGACCGACGGCATGAAAGCGTCGTCCTCCATCAGCTCGGTCAGCTCCCGCATCAGCACATCCGGCTCGCGCAGCGCCCCGCCCATCGCCCGATCCAACTCGTTGGTAAACGCGCCGGCAATGGTGTTCAGGACCAGATTGATCAACTCATCCTTCGTGCCGAAGTAGTAGATCAACATGCGGTCACTGGTGCCGGCCACACTGGCCAGCTTCCGCAGCCCCACATCGCTCAGACCGTCTTCCATGACGTAGGCGATAATGCGCTCGACGGCCAGGCGCTTCTTGGTGTCCGCTTTGCTCATCGGTTCATTGTAGCATCCGCGGTTGTTTGCAAACAATGTAGCACATGCTACAATCACCATTATGTAGCGAGTGCTACAATAAATCAACAAGGAGATTGATGATGCTTTCTCGCAAACAAGTTACCATTTTCGTCATTGGCGGTATTGTCGGCTGGGCCAGCTTTGCCCTTCTGATCCGCTTGCTGCCGATGGTGCTCGACACCGGCATCTGGAACGCCATCCTGTTCGTGCTCACCATCCCCGTCGGCTGGCTGCTGGTGTCTTTCACCCAGCGGTTGGGCGGGCTGTCGCCGGACCAGGTTGTGCCGGGCGTCATGCTCTTTTTCGCGGTCGCCCTGCTGTTCGACGGCGTTGCCCTGACGTGGTTTCCCGACCTGTATGGCGAGACGGCCGTCCAGGTGCGGGCCGGAGCCGGCTTCATTATCTGGGGCGCCGCCCTGACGTTCATCGCGGCCCTGTACCGTTGGCACACAGACCGGCTGTAGGCGAAATGGGGCGGACCTGACGGGCGGGCCTGACGAGACCTGACAGGTGTCGTGAATAGCTGTCAGGTCTCGTTCGACGCTGCACTCACCTATGGCAGCGCTTCCAGCGACCAGCCGTCGATGAACCAGCCATTGTTGGCCAGCGCGAAGCGGTTGCGGAAGCCCGCGCCCAGCCGGGTCGGGCCGCCCTCTTCCACGGTGAAGTCGTAGGTGACGGTGTTGCGCTGGCCGATCTGGGTGGTCTGCCAGCCGGTGCCGCCGTTGTTGTGGACGATGCGCATTTCGGCCGCCAGCGGGTCGGTGGCGTAGGTCTTGTTCAGGTTGTCGTAGCCGGCCACCGCGTCGGGGAAGAAGTTGACCGTCAGACGATAGGCGCCCGGCGGCAAGGCCACATCGGTGAACAGGCTGAAGCTGGTCGGGGCCGCGCCCTTGAACGCCTTCAGCGTCTTGTTGCCCTCGAAGATGAAGCTGCTCTGTTCGGCGGGCGGCAGGTCCTTGGCCGGGACAACGCGTACCTCCGGCCGATTGAAGACGCCGCCGGAGCCGGGTTCCAGCGCGTTCGGCCCTTCGTCGGTCACGATCTGCCAGTTGTCGGGGATTTGCAGCTCATTATAAAGGTAGAAGTACCAGTCGCCCTCGAAGCTGGGGTTGGGCAGCAGGTTCGGCCCGGCAGCGGCCACTACGGGCAGCGGCGGCTCGTCGGCGGCGGGCGGGGCGTTGTTGTCCGCCGGCGCGGCGGCCAGTGCGCCGCCATCCCAGCCGGGGATGAACAGTTCCTGCCCGACGATGATGGCGTCACTGCCCATGCTGTTGGCGGCCATAATTTCGGCCACCGTCACGCCGGTGGCAGCGGCAATCGACGAGAGCGTGTCGCCGGAAGCGACCGTATAGGCGCTGCCCGCGGCAGGATCGGGCGGGGTCGGCGTGGGCGGGAGTTCGGTCGGGACTGGTTCGGCCGTCGGTTCCGGCGCGGCGGCCGTCGGCTCGACCGCCGCAGTCGGCACGACCTCGACGATACCGGTTACTTCGACCGGCACTTCCACTTCCTCCACCACAGCCACCTCCACAAGGCGGGTCACTTCAATCGTGACCGGAATCTCCTGGGTCACAACGCGGGTCACCTCGACCGTTTGCGGCTGCTGGGCACAAGCAGCCAGCAGGAGGATTCCCGCCACAAGAGCAACAAGACGACGGTAAGTAAGCACTAGGCAGCTCCTTCACATGGGTTATCTGATCGCGGACAGCGCGATCAAACGGATGGAAGTATGGCACGCTGGAAGGCGGCGTGCAAGGGTTGCTCATGTGGGGACAGGGATTCTCATGGCCGGCAGTTCTGGTAGTCGGTGGCGGCCGCCACGGCAATCTTGATACGTTCGGACTAGTGCGCGTGGCGGCAGTTTGGTATGATGCACCCATGCTGAACGACCAACTGGCCCCGGCCCACCACGATGCCACCCTGGCGGCCATCGAACCTTACATTATGGCTCATTTGGGCCAGCCGCTGGACCGGCGTCACCTGGCCATGCTGGCCGGTTTCTCTGTCCCCCACTTCCACCGGCTGTTTGCCAAGAGGACGGGGGTGAGCGTCGGCACGTTTATCCGGCGGGAGCGTCTGGTCCGCGCCGGGCGCAAGCTGCGGATGGGGGCGGTCGACGTGACCGAAGTGGCTCTGGCCGCCGGCTATGATTCCCAGGCCGCGTTCGGTAAAGCGTTCAAACGCCACTTCGGACTGACACCCGGCGCGTTTCGCGAACTGGACTGCCACACGGCCACCCACCTGCTCAGACAAGGATGATTCATCATGCGTATTGTTTTTTCGTCAATCCCCATCACCGACTACGACCATGCCCTGGCTTTCTACACGGAGAAGCTTGGCTTCGTCAAGAAGCACGACATCGACCTCGGCGGCGGGGCGCGCTGGCTGACAGCCGTTTCGCCCGATGCCCCCGACGGCCCGGAAATCGTCCTGGAACCCAGCGGCCACTACCCCGCCACGGTCGCGCTGAAGGCAGCGCTCGTTGAGGACGGCATTCCCTACACTGCCTTCCAGGTCCACGACATTCAGGCGGAGTACGATCGGCTGCGGGACCTTGGCGGGACGTTCACGATGGAGCCGACCAACATGGGCACGACCACAGTGGCCATCCTCGACGACACCTGCGGCAACCTGATCCAGATCTTCGAAATGAACGACTGAACCGGCTGCCTGCGACCAACCCACCGTGGAGAAACGTTAGACAGACGGACCATGTTGAGGTTACACTCCTGCCCGACACTGGAGCCACGAGTATCGGGAGAGGGGTATGTCAAACAGTCGCAGGTGGACAAGCGTTGGTTTCCTATTCGCTCTCATGGCGCTGATGGTCGGCCTGGTCTCCGCGGCGGCCGCCGGAGAGCACGCGATCCACATCCCGCTGGTCCGGGGCGGGCCGCCCGTGCCCGACGGCCCGCTGGCGCTCGAGCTGCGGCCGTTCGCGGTCGGGCTGCGCGACGTGACCAGCATCAAACACGCGGGTGACGAGCGGCTGTTCGCCACCCAGCGCGACGGCCGTATCTTCATCATCCAGCCGGACGGGACGGTGCTGCCGGAGCCGTTCCTCGACATCCGCGACGACATGGAGACCAACTTCTGGGAACAGGGGCTGCTGGGGCTGGCCTTTGCGCCCGACTTCGCCGACAGCGGCGTCTTCTACGTCAGCTACGCCGCCAACCCGGACGGGCCGACGGTCCCGCCGCTGGTGCTGGCCCGCTTCACGGCCGACCCGGCGAGCAATGGCCCGGTGGACCCGGCGACCCGCCAGATTCTGCTGACCATCCCCCACCCGATGGACCTCCACTACGGCGGTGACCTCCAGTTTGGGGCAGACGGCTACCTCTACATGGCTTCCGGCGACGGCGAGCTGGTGTCCGGGCCGACCGAACACCCCAACGCGCTGCGAGGCTGGAACCTGCTGGGCAAGATTCTGCGGCTGGACGTCGACCCGGCCCACGGCGACAGCTACGCCATTCCGCCCGACAACCCGTTTGTGGGCAACCCGAACTATCTGAATGAGATCTGGCTCTATGGGCTGCGAAACCCGTGGCGCATCAGCTTCGACCGGCTGAACGGCGACCTCTACGTTGCCGATGTAGGGCTGACCCGGTGGGAGGAGGTCAACCGGATTGCGCCGGGTGTGGCGGGCATCAGCCTGGGGTGGCCATGTTATCAGGGCAACGCACCGGGACCGTCGCCCGACGGCTGCGGCTCCGCAGGCGACCACACCTTCCCCATCTACGCCTACGCCCACGCGCAGGCCGATAGGCCGTGTTCAATTATTGGGGGCTACGTCTATCGCGGCCGGGAGATGCCGGCGTTCACCGGCCGCTACCTGTTCGCCGACCTGTGCACCGGAGCGCTCTGGGCGCTGGGGGAGAAGCCCGGCGGCGAGGTGGAGGTGGTCGAAGTCGGCCGTTTCCCCGGCGTGCTCTGGACCACGTTCGGCGAGGACATCAACGGCGAGCTGTACCTGGGCGAGTTCGCCGGGTCGGAGCGGGTCTTTCGGCTGGTGGCGGGGGAGTAGGGCGACCGTAGCCCCGGCATGCCAATGCCGTCTTCTCCCCATCCTCAAGGCACCGGCGGCGGCCCGGCGTCCGGCGGAATGGGCACGCCGTCGGGGACGAGGCGCAGATCGTCGCAGCTGATGAAACGCACGTCGCGCCAGAGATAACCCTCAGCCTCAAACGTCTCAATGGAGTCGATCCAGCGCTTCTCCCCATCCTCCAGCAGATAGATCGGGTTGCTCGACCGGCACTTGAGCAGGATCGGGGCGGGGTCGTTGTACATGATCCGCTGCACCTCGTTCGGCAGCGTAGCCATCGCCGACCGGTCCAGACCAAACAGCCACGGCACAGCCAGAATGACAACGGCCGTCCAGACCACATAAGCAACCGTGCCCACGCTGTACGCCCGGTGCAGCGCCACCACCCAGTCGGCCGCCCCGGCCCGCGCCTGGTAGACCAGCAGCACGACCAGCAGCCCGATGTTGACCACGTTCCAGCCGATGAAAGCCAGCCGGTTCGGCGTCAGCCGGTCGATCCCCGTGCGGTAGAGGATCGCCACGAGGGCGTAGAGACTGATCAGCAGGGCCAGCGCGGCCACGGCGATGATGCCACGCCGCAGCCAGCGGGCCAGCCCCGGCGACAGGTCGGACAGTCGGCGCGGCGTCGCACCCACCAGCAAGGCGATCACCGCGAAGAGCATGATGTTGTAGATGATCAGCACGTCCCGGTTGTCGAACGGCTCACGGAAGTTGAACGGGATGAACGCCAGATAGACGACCAGCACCAGCAGCGTCAGCGGCAGCAAGATGCGCATGAGCATGGCCACCAGCTTGCTCAGCCCGTCGTCGAACGACTGCCGGGCCGGAGCGCGGCGCGGGTTGTAGATGACGGCCGTCGCCACCACCGGAATCAATCCCGCCCCACCCGCCAGAAGGAGCCGCTGCACCAGCTCCGGGATGACGACGTTCAACGCCTGAAAGAGACTGACGGTAATGGCGGTGAACAGGCCCCCGGCAATGAGCAGCAGCCCGCCCATGATCGCCACTTCCAGCGACTTGATGAGAAAGGCGAAGCGGTTCTCCGGGTCACGATGCCGCCAGAGCAGATAGCCCCCCACCCCGGCCCACGCCAGCAGCGGCAGGTGGAGCGCCATCAGCGTCAGGTACTGCTCCTGAAACGGCCGCGTACCCGTCTGCGGATAGACCAGCAGCACATAGCCGGCAGCGCCCAGCAGGACCGCGCCGATGACCGCGCTCAGCCCCCAGCGTCGACTGCCGGCGGCCGTCAGATAGCCCAGCACAAACAGCCCGGCGATGGGGCCGGCCAGCAGCAGGAGCGTGGGCAGGAAGTTGGTGTCTGCTCCCGGACCCACAGCGGCAATTTTAGTCGTGAACCGCTGGTCGTCGGACAGCAGCCAGAAGAGCAGTCCATTGGCCAGCGCCAAGGGGATCACCCAGCCCCAGGCGATAAACGACGCCTTCGCCTCGGTCGCCGCCTGCCGCAACCGGACATACCACGCCGCGTAGAGCAGATTGTCGGGCGCGTACGTGTGGCCGATCTCAATGGCCTGCTGGAAGCCGGACGTCGTGCCGTCCTGCAGCGCCGCCTGGTAAGCTGCTCCAACTGTTCGGGATCGTCGCCCAGATCGCTAATGATATCCTGGTAACTCATGGCTTCACCCTCCTCAGGTATGCCCGCAGGCGAGGTCGGATCGTCGTCTCCGGCGCGGCCGCTTGCCGGCAAGGGTGTAGATGCCCCGTCGCGCCGCAGCCCGCGCTGATGGCCCCTATTCTACCGAAGCGCAGGTCGCCGGGCTGACGAATGACCCACGTTTTGGCGATTGGCGGCCGAGGGGCGGGGGTGTTTGCCGACCCTCGCCCCGGTTAGAATTGCGCCAGCCCGCCGGCATGCGAGACCGGCGGCCGTTCAGTCCCGCAGCCAGGGGGCCGATGACGACGACAACCGACGCGGAACCAACCTACGACCCAGCCGACGAACCGTTCGTCCGGCAGATTCTGTCAGCCGCCCGCCGCCACTGGCCGGAAGCGATGGTGGGGGCGACGTTGCTGTTTACCGGGGCGACGCTGCTCGACCCGGCCACAGCCGCCGGCGCGTTCCCGCCGCAGATTGCCAGCCTGGTCGGGATATTCGGCGGCGAGGCGCTGGGCATTGCCTATGGCCTGCTGACCCGACTGCGACAGGGCGAAACGCTGAGCGACAAGGAGATCGTAGCTGAGATCCACCGGGCCATTCCCCAGGAGTCACTCGACAAACTAGCCGCCCAGAACACCGATATCCTGCGGCAGATCGGTCGTATGGCAGTTGTTCAGCAGCAGATGGAGGCGATACAGGCTGCCGATTTCGAGTTGGCGCTGGCGCTACGGGCAGCATTTGAGGAACAAGGCGTCACCCTGGTATCAATCCAGGGCACCGTGGAGCGGATCGAAGACAAGGTCGACGCGCTCCGCCCCACCGCAAACGCCATCCCCCTCCAATGGCTGACCGCCGCCCCCCACTTCACCGGGCGCGAGGCGGAGCTGGCCGAGCTGCGCCAGCTTGTCGCCCCCGGCCGAATCGTCACCCTGACCGGCATGGGCGGGATGGGCAAGACCTCAATTGCTGCCAAATTCGTCGAAGAGCTGTTTGACGGCGACCAGCCGCCCGCCGCCTTCCCCGGCGGCGTCATCGTCCACGGCTTCTACGATGACAGCGACATTGAGCGGGCGGCCGACCATATTGCCAAGTCGTGCCTGTCTGACCCACCGGATGAGATGCTCAGCGACCCGCTGGGGGCGATGGCGGTGCGGCTCGGCGGCCGCACCGCCCTGCTGGTGCTCGACGGCGCGGAAGCGGCCGACAACCTGCCCAAGCTGCTCGAACGGCGCGGCCGGAGCGGCGTGCTCATCACCAGCCGGCGACGGAGCGACGTCTACGACGTTGAAGTCGCGGTCGAACTGCTGGGCGAGCGCGAAGCGGCTGACCTGCTGCAAAGCTGGGGTGGATCCTATGCGGCCGACCGTGAAGCCGCCGAGGCGATCTGCCGGCGAATCGACTACCTGCCGCTGGCGGTGACGCTGGCCGGGAGTTATCTGCACGAGTCCGAAGAGACGGCCGCCGGCTATCTGGCGTGGCTCGAAGAGGCAGGGCTGGCGGCGCTCGGCGACGGCCACCACCGGCAGGAAAGCGTCAGGGTGCTTTTCCGGAAGAGCCTGGCCGAAGTGGCGCTGTGGGCCGGCGCGGCCCCCGACATCATGGCGGTGTTGGGCCGGCTGGCGCTGGCTCCTGTACCGCGCGAGGTACTGGCGGCGGCGCTGGAAACGGACGTCAACGCGCTGCGCCAGCCCTTGGACAAGCTGGTCGCCTACCGCCTCTTGCGCCGCCCGGACGGCAACTACCAGATCGCCCACGCCCTGCTCCACGAATACGCCGGCGAGCAGCTGGATATGACCCCGGCGGCGCTGGAGCGGCTGGCGGGCTACTACAACTCGCTTCGCCCGCACCCACCGCGAAGAAGGGCTGCCCGGCTACGCCCTGCTCGACGACGCCCGCCCCCATATCATGGCCCTGCTGCCCCGGCTGGAAAAGGCCGAACGGTGGGCGGCGCTCAACGATCTGGTCTGGGCCATTCAAAGTTACCTCGACGTGCGCGGTTACAGCCGCGATTGGGTGAGCACCCTGCAGTATGGGGTGGCCGCGGCGCGCGCCTCCGGCGCGCGCGGGGATGAGGGCAGTCACCTGGGCAATCTGGGCAACGCCTACGCCGACCTCGGCCAGGTCGAGACCGCTGTTGAGTTCTACCAGCAGGCGCTGGCTATCTCCCGCGAGATTGGCGACCGCCGCGCCGAGGGCAACGCCCTGGGCAATCTGGGCTCCGCCTACTACTCCCTCGGCCAGGTCGAGACCGCTGTTGAGTTCTACCAGCAGGCGCTGGCTATCTCCCGCGAGATTGGCGACCGCCGCGGCGAGGGCAACCACCTGGGCAATCTGGGCAGCGCCTACGCCGCCCTCGGCCAGGTCGAGACCGCTGTTGAGTTCTACCAGCAGGCGCTGGCCATCTCCCGCGAGATTGGCGACCGCCGCGGCGAGGGCAACCACCTGGGCAATCTGGGCATTGCCTACGCGCTCCCTGGGCGCAGGTCGAGCAGCGCCATCGAGTTCCACGAGCAAGCGCTGGCCATCGCCCGCGAGATTGGCGACCGCCGCGGCGAGGGGAGCCACCTGGGCAATCTGGGCCTCGCCTACTACGACCCTGGGCGCAGGTCGAGACGCGCCATTGAGTTCCCACCAGCAGGCGCTGGCCATCTCCCGCGAGATTGGCGACCGCCGCGGCGAGGGCAACCAGCCTGGGCAATCTGGGAACGCCTACTACGGCCTTGGCCAGGTCGAGCAGCGCCATCGAGTTCTACGAGCAGGCGCTGGCTATCGCCCGCGAGATTGGCGACCGCCGCGGCGAGGGCAGCGACCTGGGCAACCTGGGGCTCGCCTACGCCGACCTGGGCCAGGTCGAGACCCGCCGTCGACGTTCCACCAGCAGGCGCTGGCCATCTCCCGCGAGATTGGCGACCGCCGCGCCGAGGGCAACCACCTGGGCAACCGGTGCTCGCCTACCGCCACCTCGGCCAGGTCGAGACCCGCTGTTGAGTTCTACCAGCAGGCGCATGGCTATCTCCCGTGAATGGCGACCGCCGCGGTGAGGGCAGCGACCTCGGGTAATCTGGGCCCTCGCCTACCGCAACCTCGGCCAGGTCCGAGCGGGCCATCGAGTTTACGAGCAGGCTCTCGCCATCTCCCGCGAGATTGGCGACCGCCGTGCCGAGGGCAGCCGCCTCGGCAATCTGGGCCTCGCCTACCGCCACCTCGGCCAGGTCGAGACCGCTGTTGAATTCGACCAGCAGGCGCTGGCTATCTCCCGTGAGATCGGCGACCGCCGCGGTGAGGGCAGCGACCTCGGGAACCTGGGCCTCGCCTACCGCAACCTCGGCCGGGTCGAGCGGGCCATTCAGTTCCACCAGCAGGCTCTCGCCATCTCCCGCGAGATTGGCCACTGCGGTGCCGAGGGCAGCCGCCTCGGCAATCTGGGCAGCGCCGACGACAGCCTCAGCCAGCTCGAGCAAGCCATCGATTTCTATCAGCAGGCTCTGGTTATCGCCCAGGAAACTGGCGACCGGAACGGCGAGGGCGATTACCTGGGCAGTATCGGCTATGCCTCCTATCGACTTGGCAAGTTTGATGAAGCGGCAACTTTCGCACAGGAGAGTTTAAAGATTGCGCGCGAAGTCGGCGATCATCAGGGCGAATGTGTCGGGCTGCACAACCTGGGTGAAGCGCTTCTGTCGCTGGTTTTACCCAACAAGCGCTCGACCATTTGAGCAGCCTTGACGCTCGCTCGCTCGATTGGATTTCGCCGTGGGGAGGCCAATCACCTTGGTGGGCTCGCCGAGGCACTTCACGCGCAAGGACACACTGCGAAAGCCATCTCCCTGGCCGAAGAAGCATTGGCCATTCACATTGAAATCAAGTCGCCGCACGCAGAAGAATGTGCGAGAGCTTCTTGGAAGTGGCGCGACGAGGCGGACGGCAGCGGCTGACAAAGAAAAGCCCCGCCGGCAGGGCGAGGCTCAGGTCCATCCACATCACGGTATCCGGTCGGCAGGCTACTGGCTACCCACCTCCAACCGCCACACCTCCACCACCCACCCAATCACCAACCCCGCCACGCCGACCACCCACAACCCCGGCACGGCCGATCCCCACTGACGGCCACTCGCACCCCCGTGCTGTCCTGCCACAGCGGCAGACGGCCGACCGTCCCGTAGCGTGCCAGATAGCCGGCCGTCTCGTCCCGGTAGACGTGGGCCAGCCCGGCCACCAGGGCATCCCCCCGGCAATCGACCGGTTCTCCGGCACGCCCAGCGCCTGGACGCACCACCCTTCCCCCGTTCGATCAGCAACGACTCCGGCCCCCAGACGGCCGCCGGGACCAGCCCGGTGGTCGTCACCGTCGACCGCACGTCGACCCCGCCGACGAGCGAGGCCAGCGGCTCGGCCAGTTCTCCGATCGCGCGCCGGTGCTGCCACCAGCGGATCAGCTCCGCCAGCGTATCCCTCTCCACGGCCGAAAAGCGGTTGCTGCGGGCGTCGAATTCGGCCGTTTCGCCCGCCCCGCTGCCGGGCAACTGGATGCGCTTGCCCATCAGCGCGCTCCCCACACCACCCGCTCGCTCTCCCCCAACCGGTCCGTGAGAATGCGGTTGAGCGCGTTCAGGTAGGCCAGCTCCAGCCGGCGCACATTGCTGGCCAACTGCGACATGAGCAGGCTGCTGCTGCTCGTCGGGTTAGCCTGCTCCTGCTGCTGCAAGCGCCGGGCGGCGGCAAACAGCCCGTAGGCCAGCAGCACATGATGGTGGGCGGCGGGCACGCTGACGGCCGTCGTCGGCGACGGGTTGCGTCTGCGGCCGCAGCAGCCGCACAGCCAGCACCGTCCCGGCAGGCCACTCCCGCCCCAGCACCAGGACCGGCGGCGTGGCCGCGTCGTCGCTCCAGGCCACATCGTAGACCGCCCCGCCCCGGAAATGGCCGTTCGCCTCGCCCAGCCGCAGCAGCCGCACCGGCGACGCCTCGTCCGGCCCGACCACCGCGCCGGTGACGATGGCCGTATCCACCGGCAGCCCATACCGCCGCGCGCCGGCTATGGCCGTCACCGCACCTCGCCCCTGCGCGGCAGATGAACCGAATACTCCTCCACCGCCTCGTTGAGAATCGCCAACATTCGTCATCGCTCCATGTCGAAGCGGCCGCGTCCCCCAGCATCGTCGCAGCCGCGCCACCAATTCGCTGGCCGGTACGCTTGCGCCCGCCGTCGCCCGTTTTCCTGTCCCGCTGCCTGTCGTCATCGTCGATTACCTCCTGAATGTTCCGTCGCCGGGCCGCCCGGTCGCCTTGTCTACCGTGTGGTCCATCCAGGCACCTATCCCGTTGACTACGCGAATCGGCCTTGTACTGCCCACCCTTGTCCACCCGGCCGACAACGGCCGCCCGGCTAACCTGGCCTTGCCCCGGCTACGCCACCCCCACGCTGTCCGGATCGGCAAAATCCCAGCCCGACTTCTGCCGCCACAGATAGACCGTCCCGCTGTCGAGGTACAACGTCACCCGCCCGTTCTGGTCGGTGCGGCCGCTGGCCACGACGTTGCTGCCCGCCGTGTCGGTCGTGGCCCAGATGTCGGCGTCGCCAATCGGGTCGCCCGTCTCGCTGTCGGTCAGCGTGTAGGTCAGCTCCACCGCCCCCGCACCGGGACTGCTGCCGCCCACGGCACTCACCTTCGCCTCCAGCCCGTTGCCCAGCAGCCAGCCCGCCGTCCCCGCCGCGTAGCTGCCCGGAACGGCCGTCGCCCACGGGTCGGCCCCGCCGCCGCCGCTGTTGCTGAGCGCCTCGCCCGCGCTGCCCGCCGCCACATGGCCGCTCAACGCCTCATCCCAGACCGCATCCGCCAGCTCCAGTCCCGGCCGACGCCGCCAGCGCGTCACCGTCAATGGCCCCAGCCGCTACGGCCACCGCCTCCACCGGCAGATCGGCCGTCCCGGCAATGAGCGCATCGTCACCGGCCGCCGGCCAGCCGCCGTCCGCCAGACCGGCAGCGCGCCCGACGGCGAAGCCAGCACCCGGATCGGCCCGCGGCCGCCGTGTCGGTCGCGTCCAGCGCCACGCGATAGTAGCCGCTCATATCATGGACGATCGACCCCCCGCTGCTCCGCACCGCCGCCGCCCCGCCGTTTTTGCTGACATAGACCGTCAGGCTCAGCCCTGTTCGGCCGTCACCCCGTCGCTCTCGTCCACAAACGGCCCCAGCGAAATCGTCGTCGCCGTGCCCTGTCGCAAAATTATCTTTACTCCTCCTCGCATCGCAGCCTGGCACGCCCGACACCTGTACCTTACCGGCAGCAGGCAGACTGGCACCGTAGAAATCGGCATGACAATTAGCATCGTGGTCCGCACGCCCATCTGCCGCTTCTCCCGCACCAGGATATGGGGACCGGCGTCCGGCATGACAGTTAGCATCGTGGTCGGCATGCCAATGTCGTCTCCCCGCAGCAGAAGACCGGACCGCCGTTGCTACTGAAAATTAGCATCGTGGTCCGGCATACGATGCCGCCTTCCCCGCCACCAGGAGACCGGACCGGCGTCCGGCAGAGAGGAGCCACATGCCGGTGCACTCGCCCGATATAGTAAGCCGCCAGCGCCGCGGGTTCCTGCGGCTGTCGGCCGCCGGGTTGCCGCCGCGGCCGCCCAGCAGCCGACTGCCGCTCTGGCCCTGCCACGAACAGCACCAGCGCACTGCCGGTCGCCCAGCCCGCCCCGCCAAGCTCCACGACAATGGCGCTCAGGTCCGGGGTCGTCTCGCCCCCGTGCCCAGATTGCTCGCCGCCCACGTCACCGTCGCCGTCGTCTTTATCCGTCGGTCAGGTCGTCGCTGCTCGTCGAAAAAGCGGCCCATTCGCCGCCGCCTCGCCGCTGAAGGTCACATCCGGGTTGTCAAACGATCCCGACGGCAGGTGAATCTCCAGCGCGGCACTCGTCACCGTGCTGCCCGCCTGAATCGTCACCCCGGCGAAGCGCTACCGCACAGATGGGTGGTGGCGTTCGCTTTCAATCGAGCTGCCCAAATCCATCGTCCCGCCCGACTCCTGCGCGTCGTCGCTGCCGCTGGCAATCGTCCTGGTCCAGGTCGTCATCGCCCCCCGCCTCCTGCCGCTCGCCTACCCGCCACGCCCTACTCCCACGCGGGCGCGTCGCCAGCGACCCGCAAATTTACGGCCGTCTTTCAGCACCACAATCACCTCGTCCCCACCAGGTCGAGCGTCGCCTTCACACATCCCGCCAGGCCAGCTTGTGGGCCGCCAGCAGGTCGTTGATCGCCCGGTTCGCATTCATCGTCACCCCCTGTTTCCACGCACGTAACTATCACGTCTATATAAGGAAGAGAGCAGGGGTCGCCCCCTGCTCCTGCCTACCTCTCGCCGCGTCGCTAGGCGACGTTGCGCTTGCCGATGCCGCGCGGCCCGTTGACGCCCAGCGCAAACTCGTCGCGCACTTTCACCGGCAGCACGTCGTTGCTGAACATCAGCCCCGACGTCTCCGACACCACCGCGAAAAGCTCCGGCGCGGGATGGGAACGGCCACCCGGCGCCTGGCTGTAGCTCATCTGGATCACCGGATAGACCGCCGGGTCGACCAGATAGGCCCAGTCGTTGGCGTCGGTCCACTCCGGCACCACCAGCGGCACCGGGCGTGGGTCGGCAAAGCCGCGATCCTGCGCTTCCGGCGCGTAGGCGGTGGGCATCCCCTCGCCGTAACCCAGAATGCTCAACGCCGTTCATACTGCTCGGCCGGCACCAGCAGGTAGCGCGGGAAGATGCCCAGCGCCTTGCTGCTGCCCAGCTCCACCTGTTGGAAACACTCCGCCCGCGCCGCCCGCCACGCCGCCGCGTCCGTCCCCAGCGCTGTGGTCTGGATGTTGCCGTGGTCGGCGTGGAACAACGCCTTGCTGTCCTGGGCCAGCGTCGGGCCGACGCCGCTGTTGGCCGTGAACAGCGCCGCGACCGCCGCCGACCGGGTACGCACGGCGGCCGTCGCCAGCGCCCGCGGGATCGCCTGCAGCTGCATGATGTCGCTGTTCTTGATCATCTCGCGGGTGATGCCCACATAGCCGCCCCGCTTCAAAAGTCGGCCGTTTCCTGGGCGTCGGCCACGTCCAGTTCGGTGTAGGCCGCGCCCTCGGCCACCGCCGGCAGGTCGCCCACGCCTCCCAGCGTCAGCCACTTCATGGCGTGCAGACGGCAGTCGTTGGGGGCCACCGCCGCCACCCGCTCATACCAGCGGTAGTGGCCCAGCGCCTGGAACTGCTGCACGATCACCCGGTTCATCGCGTCCACAGCCAGGTTCGGCAGCGTGCTGGTCGTCGCCCCGGCAAACTGCACCCGCCCGCCGTCGAACACGCCCCGGAAGTAAACATCGCCCGTCAGCGCCACGTACAGGTCGGCGAACGAACGCAGATTGGGCGGCGGAGCGGGCGCGTCGTCGGCCCCAAAGAAGAAGCCCACCAGCTCCCGCGCCTGGTCCAACGGGTCGCTTATGGTCAGCGAGCGCGACGGCCGTCCGCCCAACTGCACCACGCCGCCCGCCTGCACCGCCGCCAGCTCCGTCCGCGCCGCGTCAATGGCCGCGTCCACTGCCTCCGGCGACGTGTAGTCGGCCGTCCGCAGCCGCTCCTGCACCGAACCGGCAGCCCCGACGCCTTGATGATCGCCCGCGCAGCCGCCCGCTGCGCCGCCAGCGCCCATTCGGTCAAGTCGGCCGCTCGCTCACGCAGCGACTCATCGTCAAGTCCTGGCAGATGGTCAGCACCTGCCGGTCGTCCGACATCACCCTCAACTCCCGTCAGGTCCAGACCCAACGCACCCGTCGTAAGCATCACCCGCCCCGCCGGACGGCCGTCTCCCTGCTCCTTACCCGTCACGTTCTCTATCCCCATCTCCTCAGATTGACTATGCGAATCCATCTCGGCCACGTCTACCTCCTCCATCAGCACTGCCTTGCTCACTTGCCCACCATTCATTCGGCTGCCTCCTGCCTCTGCTGCTCTCACACCTGATATACCGGATTTCTTGAAGGAACCCGGTTTCTACGCCCGTCGCACCACCACGCTTTCCCTAATTGACTATGCGATACTGCCCTCAATCCGGCTGCCCACACTGGCCGGGAACATCACCAGATCGGCCGACTCCACCCGCCCCAGCGCCGTGATCGTCAGCCCGTCTCCCGCCAGCTTCGGATAGAACACCAGGCTCACGCCCACATCCGGACGGCCGTCCGCCGCCCCCGCTAACCACTGGTCCAGCAGCGCCACCACCGGCGCCGTCAGCGTCGTGGTGAACATTTGCAGCGTCCCCACCGCCGCCCCGGCCTGCCCGTCCCAGCGCACATTGCGCCACACGCCGACCAGATCGCGCACCGAACGCTGCCCCGGCTGATGGTCGACAAAACAGGCCAGCCCGCGAATCGCCCGGCTACCACCGCCCGCTCACCGCCGCCGCCGCAACCACATACCGCCCCGGCCCGCCGTCGAGCGTCCGCACCCGGCCCGCCATCACCAATCGTCCTGCATACTGTCTGATTGCCATTGCGCCCCTATATATAAGGAAGAGAGGGGCCGCGATTGGGGGGCTGGGGACTGGGGTGAGACTGTGACGCGGCCAGCCTGCCAGCCGTGCCGCCTCTGCTCTACGCCCGTCACTTCCCAACTCGTCCAGAATCTGCGCCGCAACGTCCGGCGACAGCCGCTCCCCGGCAAACTTAAACACCAGCGGCAGCAGCTCGCGCGCCAGCGTCGGTGAGTAACCCGGCAGCCCGTCGAGCAGCCGCCCAAACGCGGCCGTCAGTCGTTCGGCCGCCAGCGCCAGGCTCTCGTTGTCCTCCCGGCTGATGTCGGGCACATCCACTCGCAGCGCCGCGCGGTCGGGCGGCTCCGTCACCATCCCCAGCTCCCACGCCCGGCCATACGCCACATGGCACAGCTCGATCAGCCACTGCTGCAAATGGCGCTGCCTCCGCCGCAGCCGCCGCACCGCCGGGTCCTGCATCGCCTGGGCCACCGCCCGGTTCACGTTCCCGCCGTCGCCGTGCCAGTGGGGCGGCTGGCCCGATCCCGCCGCAATCGCCTGGCGCAGCGCCCGCAGATCGTGCTGCGCGTCCAGCCCGTGCAGCGACGGCGTCTGCATCGACCATCGCTCCCCCTCGTCGTGGATCACAATGCTGCCCGGCTCCGGCGGTCTGGCGTACTGCGCCGCCTTCTCCCCCACCCGGCCCGGCGGCACCTGCACAAACCACAGGAACGTCCGCGCCGCCCAGTTCAACCGCACCCGCTCCTCCAACATCTGGCTGTAGCGCCGCGTCCAGGGCAGAATTGTGGCCAGCTCCGACTCCCCCAGCAGCGCCCCCACCGGCCGGTTGATGCTCACATGCACCATCACCGCCTCGGCCGTCGCCGCCTCCGGGTGGTCGGGGGATAGGTAGCGGGTTTCGCTGCCGAGACCTCCGAGGTTTTGAAAACCTCGAAGGTCTTCGGCTGCCCGCACCACATACGCCACCTCCCGCTCCCAATCATTCTCCGCCGTCTCAATCTCCACCACAGCCGTCTTCGGCACCGCCCGCACGTAGCTCATCCCGTCGGCCGCATTGCGAAACAGCACCAGGAACAGGTCCCCCGCCCGGCTCAGCTCGTCCATCAACTCCGGCAGCCGCGTCTCCAGGCGGTTCTGCGGGTGCGACCAGAACGCATCCACAAAACGGCCAATCTCCCCCGGCGCTTCCGGCCGCAGCCCGTCGCCCACCGTATAGTCGGTGATAATGTCGACGGCCCGCTTCGCATACGGGTTCTCCCGCCATGCCGCCAGCGCCTCGTCATACTGCCGCTGCCACGACCCATCCGTCCGGTCGGCGGTCCCCAGCGCGGGCAGCCCCGTCCAGCCGGCGGCCGTCTCCCGCAAATCGGCCGTCGCCTCGCCGGCCAGCGCCGCCCGTCGTCCTCGCCACCGCTGCCACCAGTTGCTCATCTGTCACCCCGCTCCAACTTGCCGCCTGACAATTCACCAATGACCGCTATAATGGGTCTCAAACTGGGAGACTCAATATGTCCATCATACTTCGCCTCACGCGCTACATCGTCATCGTGCCCATCGTCGGCCTCATCCTTGCCGCCGCCGCCTTCTTCCTGTTTGGCGGCATCAACCTCATCCTGCTACTCGTCCAGAGCTTGATCGAGGTCGTGACTTCGCCGGCCGCAGCCGAAGCCGCCCACGAAGGCACCCCCCTGCTGGTCGAAGTCGTCGAATACGTCCATACCTTCCTCGTCGGCACCGTCCTGCTCATCACCGCCATCGGCTTCTACCAGCTCTTCATCGAAAACGTCGATGTGCCCGAATGGCTCAACGTCGAAGGTACCGACGAATTGGAAACCGCCCTCATCGGTGTGACCGTCGTCGTCCTGGCCGTCCACTTCATGACCATCGTCTTCACCGGCGAAGACGTCGACCTGCTCGATCAGGGGCTGGGCACCGGGGCCGTCATCCTCTCCCTGGCCGCCTTCCTCGGCCTCCGCAGCTGGGGCGAAAAGCAGAAGCGTCTCGCCGCAACGATCCACGACATCGACACCCAACGCATCGACACGGAGTCGGACTGATAACCGCCTGAAGTGTAGTGAACCCCAAAGTTTGGACAGGTAGCTAAGTCGGATATGATGTTCAAACAGAGAGGTCACCATGACGGTCAAACGCAGGAAGTACACACCGGAATTCAAGGCTCAGGTGGTGCTGGAAATCATCAGCGGAGCCAAGACACAAGCCGAGGTAGCGCGAGAGCATCGCATCAAGCCAGACATCCTGGTGCGCTGGCGGCGGCAGTTTCTGAGCAACGCTGCCAGTCTGTTCGAGCGGGGCAACCAGAGCGACAGCACGGCCGAGGCGCGTATCGCCGAACTGGAACGGGCATTGGGCCAGAAGACGCTGGAGCTGGAAGCGGCAAAAAAAGCCTCCAGCATCTTTCGCCACCTCAGCGGCGAGAGATAGCCCACAACCTGAGCGGGACGTATCCAGTCGCGCTGGTCTGCCAGGTGCTGGATGTGCCGCGCAGCAGCTATTACTATCAACCGGCCAGCCCCGATGAGGAGTCGCTCAAGGCGGCCATCGAGCGAGTAGCCGGCGACTGGCCGACCTACGGCTATCGCCGGGTGACGAAGCAGTTGCAGCGTGAAGGATGGGCGGTCAACCACAAGCGGGTGGCCCGGCTCATGGGCGAGATGGGCTTGCAAGTCCAGCCGTCGTCGAGAAAGAGATGGACGACGGACAGTCGCCACAACTGGCCACGGTACCCGAATCTGGTCCTGGAGTTGGCGGTAGACCATCCCAACCAGGTCTGGGTGGGCGACATTACCTACATCCGGCTGCTGCGCGATTTCGTCTATCTGGCTGTGCTGATGGATGTCTTCACGCGCAGTATTTGCGGGTGGCATCTGTCGCGCCATCTGGACGAATCGCTGACCATCACCGCTCTGGAGCGAGCGCTGCGCGATGGGGACCGGCCCGGCATTCATCATTCAGACCAGGGCGTGCAGTATGCCGCCGGCAACTATGTGGACGCTCTGCCGGACGGCACACAAATTAGCATGGCCGCTGTCGGCGCGGCCTGGCAGAATGGCTATGCTGAGCGATTGATTCGCACGATTAAAGAAGAGGAGGTGTATTTGGCGGATTATCACAATTTCCACGACGCCTACCACGAGCTGGGCCGGTTTCTGGATGAGGTTTATATGCACAAGCGCATCCATTCCTCACTTGGCTATCTGACCCCGGTGGAGTTTGAAGCGCAATGGCGCGCCGAACAGGTGGCGCTAGAATCCCCTTAAGTCGATCTGTTTTGTGTCCAGCTTTTGGGGGTCACTACAAAGCGCAAACGGCCGCTCTACCGCCGCCCCAGCTTCCACGCCGCATCTTCCACGGCGATCATCCCGATCAGCCACAGCAGGATCAGATCAATCGCCTGCCACACCGCGTCCGGAAACGCCGGCCACAGCGCAAAGACGGCCGTCTGCACCACCGCCACCAGCGCCAGCCACACCTTCCGGCTGCGCACCAACGCCCCCCAACGGATCACCTGTCATCGTTCGCTCCTTCCGGCCTGCTCGTCGTCCGAACGGCCGTCAGCCCGCGCCTAATCACTACGATCCATTGTAGACCCTCAGGGAAGGCTAAAAATCCACACCCCTCCACGCCGAACAGGGCCCGGCTTACGACCGCCTGCCCCAGCACCCATCCTCACGTGCTGCCACACCCCAACCCGCCGCCCCGGCCTGCCTGAGCAATCAATGAGCCATCCCCCGTCCGGGCCACCCGTTTCGTCCCCATCGCGTATAGAATGGAGCAGCCTGTGACTGGCTGAACATCTATCAACCAACGATAAGGACCCATCATGATTGCCCGCACCCTGTTCCTGTTCCTTGCCGCCCTCACCCTTGCCGCCTGTTCGACGCCCGGTGGCTCCGAACCCGCCGCAGCCGTGGCCCCTGCGCAGACCGCGACGGCCGTTGTGCCCACGGCCGCGCCCGTCGTCCTGCCCACACAGCCGCCTGTCGAGGAAGCCACACCGCAGCCGGCCGCTGCTGAACTCGACCTGGCCACCATTCTCGGTAACCTGACCTACGCCGGAGCGTTCTGGCCGGAACCGCTCACCCTCATCAACGGTTTCGCCACCTACGATGACGGCAGCGCCGCCCAGCCCACCGTCCTGCTTCAGGATCATCTCGCGCCCACCGCCGACCTCGACGGCGACGGGACCACCGACACCATCGCCGTTCTCGTCGACAACTCAAGCGGCTCCGGCACCTTCACCCTGCTCGCGGCCGTCTTCGACATCTTCGGCACCCCCCGTCCCACCGAACCCGTGATGATCGGCGACCGCATCAACCTCAAGGCGCTCACCATCAGCGACCCGACCGGCAGCGCCGCCCCAACCGTCCTCGTCGACATGATCACCCAGGGAGCCGACGACCCCTTGTGCTGCGCCTCCTGGAACGGCCGCATGACGCTCGGTCTGGAAGACGGCCGTCTGGTCGAGCACGATTTCGCCCTCACCTCCCCCATCTCGCCGGCCGATCTCGAAGGCACTTCCTGGCAGCTCCTTAGCCTGGACGACGACGAAACGCCCCTGCCCGACGGCGTCACCATAACGGCCGTCTTCAGCGGCAGCGAACTCAGCGGATCGGCCGGCTGCAACCGCTACACCGCCGCGCTCGGCAGCGACGACCCACGCCCCAACGCCCTCACCGTCACCGCCATCAGCTCCACCGACATGCTGTGCGACGACCCGGTCATGGCAGCCGAGACCGCCTTTCTGAGCCACCTCGCCCTGGTCGAATCCTGGACATTCAACAACGGCCGTCTGGCCCTGACCACCGTCACCGACGGCCCCACCTACCACCAGCTGCGCTTCGCCCCCGCCCAACCCGCCACACCGTAACCCCCACCATCCGCAGCCCCGCACCTGACAGGTGTTCTTCCCCCTGTCAGGTCTACCCAACGCCCCGACCATCGTAGCCCCGGCATGCCAATGCCGTCTTCCTCCCCACCCTAGCCCAGGGCGTTTCAGTCTTCAAGCTGCTGCGGGCAAAACCCGACAGCTACCGGGGAAGCGGGTCAAGACCCACGATGAGCAAGAAGGAACGCGCGCCGCTCCCCTTCTGCAACCCACTCTCAGTGGGTTTCCCCCGGCAGCAGGTCGTTTCAACGGCCTGTGCCTGGCCTCAACCAGATACCTGAAAAGCCCTGCCAATCCTTGACACCACCCACCGCGCAAGGTATCCTTGACAGTGAGTAGGGGCAGTTCGTCAAATTGTTGTTGACGGCTGCCTTTTTTCGTTGGCCGCGGGCTTTCTTTCGCAAGTGGGCCTGCACAAACAGTTGAGACGCGCACAGGAGGCGCATTACAATGAACACGACCACCATGCGAAGCCGAACCCTGTTCGTTCTCGCCCTCATGGCCGCTCTGGCCCTGGCCCTGACCGCCCTCGGGTCCGTCCTGGCCCTGACCTGGAACACCGAGACCGTCGATAGCGGCAGCGTCGGCCGTTTCCCGTCCCTGGCCCTCGACCCCACCACCAACCTGCCGCGCATCAGCTACTACGACGCGGGCAATACGGCGCTCAAGTACGCCGCCTTCAACGGCGCGACCTGGGACATTGAAACGCCCGACAACAGCCAGGCCCAGGGCGAATACACCTCCCTGGCCCTCGACCCCACCACCGGCTACCCGCGCATCAGCTATTACGACGCCTCCAACGACGCCCTCAAATACGCCGCCTACAACGGCGCAACCTGGGACATCGAAACCGTCGACAGCAGCGCCGACGTCGGGCAGTGGACCTCACTCGCGCTCGACCCCACCAGCGGCTACCCGCGCATCAGCTACTACGACGTCGACAACACCGCCCTTAAGTACGCTTCATTCAACGGCGCGACCTGGGACATCGAAACGGTCGACAACAGCGCCGATGTCGGGGAGTACACTTCCCTGGCACTCGACCCCACCAGCGGCGACCCGCGCATCAGCTACTATGATGCCAGCAGCACGGCCCTCAAGTACGCCTCTTTCAACGGCGCCACCTGGGACATTGAGACGCCCGACAACAGTGCCGACGTCGGCAAGCACACCTCCTTGGCGCTCGACCCCACCAGCGGCGATCCGCGCATCAGCTACTATGCCAACAGCGGCACCTCACTGGAGTACGCCTCGTTCAACGGCGCGACCTGGGATATCGAGACGGTCAACACCACAGGCAATCTGGGCCAGGACACCTCGCTGGCGCTGGACCCGACCACCAGCCTGCCCCGAATCAGCTATCGTGACTTGAGCAACACGGCCCTCAGGTACGCTGCTTTCAACGGCGCGACCTGGGATGACGAAGAAGCCGACAACAGCAACGCCGTCGGCCAGTTCACCTCACTGTCGCTCGACGCCTGCGGCAACCCGCGTATCGCCCACTTTGACTCTACCTCACCCCAGGGCCTCCTCTACACCGCCTCCGATGAGGAATGTGCCCGCCTGACCATCACCAAAACGACCGACCCCGCCGGCGGCACCGACTTCCCCTTCGTCATCGCCCCCGGAAGCTACAGCTACGACCGGCAGTGGGGTAACGCTGGAACCGGGGATGGAGAATTTGACAACCCGATCAACGTGGCCGTTGACGCCGCCGGCACGGTCTACGTGGCCGACACCGACAACCACCGCATCCAGATCTTCGACAGCGCCGGAACCTACCTCGACGAGTTCGGCAGCTTCGGGACGGGCGACGGGGAGTTCAACAGCCCAATCGGTCTAGCTTTCGACGCCGACGGCAAGATCTACGTGGCCGACACCGACAACCACCGCATCCAGATCTTCGACAGCGCCGGAACCTACCTCGACGAGTTCGGCAGCTTCGGCAGCGGCAACGGGCAGTTCAACTTCCCACGCGGTGTGGCTGTCAATGCCAGTGGCACAATCTACGTGGCCGACACCCAGAACCACCGTATTCAGTTCTTCGACAGTAGCGGGACTTATCTCGGCCAGTTCGGCAGCTTCGGTAGCGGCGACGGCGAATTCAATCAGCCGTTCAGCGTGGCTGTCGACAGCGCTGGCACTGTCTACGCGGCCGACACCCTCAACAACCGTATCCAGATTTTCGACGGTAGCGGTATCTACCAGGCCCAGTTCGGCACGCCAGGCAGCGGTGACGGGCAGTTCAACTTCCCTCAGAGCGTCTCCGTAGACGCTGCTCGCACACTCTACGTGGCCGACACCAACAACCACCGTGTTCAAGTTTTCGATAACAACGGAGCCTACCTGGCCCAGTTCGGCACGCAGGGTGGCGGCGATGGAGAGTTTGACTTCCCGCAAGGCGTGGCCGTCGACACTGTCGGCACACTCTTCGTGGCGGACACGAACAATGAGCGTATTCAGGTCTTCACCCCCGACCTCGGCTTCACCCTCGACGACGGCCAGAGCGAAACGATCGCCCTTGCGCCCGGCGACTACACCGTCAATGAGCTGGTTCCCGCCAACTGGGAGCTCTTCAGCCTCCTCTGCGACGGCGGCAGCCCGGCCTACGGCGACAGCGGCGTCGACGTCACCCTCGTCGATGGCGACAACGTCACCTGCACCTTCAACAACGTGCTGGTCAACATCTGCCCCGCCGACGACCCCGACGTCGGCACCGATCTGACCACCCTCCTCGGCACCGGCATGGGCAGCCCCACGCGCAGCCGCATGGTGGCCAAGGTTGTCATCCCCGACGCCAACAACGTCACCGAGCTGTACGGCCAGATGGCCGGCAAGGAGTACAACGGCGTCCGCTATGTGCGCTACATCTTCGGCGACAAGAGCTTTGAGCAGGTCCAGCCCGAAACCGACCTCGGCGACAAGGGCGCGATCTCCTGGTGGGGTGCGGATCACGTCCGACTTCCAGCTCCAGAATCGGCCGTTCGTCAAGGGCCGCTGGTTCCTGCAAAAGGGGATGAAGAAGATGCGCATCCCGCGGGCCATCGTCTTCTACGCCACCAACGACACCGGTGACACCGAGTACGCCAATAACTGGTCGACCTTCATCTACCCCGACAACTTCGTCGCTGGCACGCCGGGCTTCGACCAGACCAACACCAACTTCCTCGTATCCCGGAAACGCAAGCGACGACCGACATCGTCGTCCAGCTCGCCGTCACCGACGTCAACCGCGACCCGCGCACCGTCGATGTCATCGTTCGCGCCGGCGGCGTCGAAGTGACCACCACCCTCACCGGCCCGACCAACAAGAAGTCGGAACTGCTCAACCTGTTCGAGGTCACGCTGGAGGACGTCCCGGCGGGCGTGGACGAGGTCGAAATCGAACTCGTCTCCGTCCTCGACAAAGGCGACAGCGCCGCCCTCCTCGGTGCGGCCGCCAGCTACGTCTGCGAGGTGACCGCGCCGTAGGACGGGTTGGCAACCCGTCCCACCTCCACACTAAGTGTACGGGCGGGACAACCCTGGGGGTTGTCGTCCCGCATTCCGCAATCTCCGCCCCCCATTTCTTGACACCCCACTCTACCTCAGCTATCCTACCCGTGGAGTAAGGGTGGCTCGTCAATTGGGGTTGACGGTTGCCTTTTTTGTTGTCCAGTCGGGGACGGTCCGAGAGCGAACACCGGGCGTCCCACGCCGCCACGCTTCCAGGAGAAGCCCAAATGACCTTTCTGTTGAAACGAGCCCTGCCCGTAATCGGACTGGCCACTGTACTCATCTTTGTCCTTTTCGGCCTGGCCGTCCAGCCCGCAGCCGCGGCGAGCATCGTGGTCAACAGCGCGGCCGAACACATTGACGCATTCGACGGCGAATGCACCCTGCGCGAGGCGATCATCGCCGCCAACACCGACACGGCCCCCGTGGGCCGCTCGGTGAATGCACGGCGGTTCGGGCCCCGACACGATCACCTTCGCCGCCGACTACACCATCACTCTGATCGGCAGCCAACTCCCGGCGGTCACGACCGAGATGACCATCACCGGCAACGGCGCGGCCAACACTATCATCGAGGCCAACGCCGCCCCCTTCACCGCCACCTACCGCGTCCTTCAGGTGTCCTCAACCGGCAATCTGACGCTGGAAGGCGTGACGGTACGGAACGGCCGCTGCTTCGGGGCGTGCACCACTTAGCTCCACGGCGGCGGAATCCACAATGAAGGCACGCTGACCGTGAACAACAGCACCCTCTCCGGCAACTCGGCCGACCTCGGCGGCGGCATCCTCAACCCGCTCGGCAGCGGGACTCACCAACAGCACCCTCTCCGGCAACTCCGCGCTAACACCGGCGGCGGCATCTTCAACATCAACGGCACGCTGACCGTGACCAGCAGCACCCTCTCTGGCAACTCGGCTACGAATAGCGGCGGCGGCATCTACAACGTTGCGGCACGGCTGACCGTGACCAACAGCACCCTCTCCGGTAACTCGGCCGCGACTCCGGCGGCGGCATCTAAACATCGGCGGCACGCTGACCTTGACCAACAGCACCCTCTCCGGTAACTCGGCCAGCAAAACGGCGGCGGCATCTACAACGACAGCGGCACGCTGACCGTGACCAACAGCACCCTCCGCGGCAACTCGGCCCTCAGAAGCGGCGGCGGCATCTGGAATGGTGCCGCCATGCTGACCGTGACCAACAGCGTCCTCCTCGGCAACGCGGTCAACAGCAGCGGCGGTGGCGTCTTCAACGCCAGCGGCACGGTGAACGTGACCGACAGCACCCTCTCCGGCAACTCGGCCGGCTCCAACGGCAGCGGAGGCGGCATCTTCAACGGCGCCGGCACGCTGACCATGACCAGCAGCACCCTCTCCCTCAACTTTGCTTTCAACGGCGGCGGCATCCACCACAACGGTGGCGCCACCACCATGACCAACAGCACCCTCTCCGGCAACATGGCCGGCGGCGGCGGCGGGGGCATCTTCAGCACCAGCACGCTGGACGTGACCAACAGCACCCTCTCCGGCAACACAGCCAACAGCGGCGGCGGCATGCTAATCAACGGCTCGGCGACCGTGACCAACAGCACCGTCTCCGGCAACTCGGCGACCGGTTCTGGCGCTGAGGGTGGCGGCATTTTCGTCGGCACGGGCAACCTGACCCTGGTGCGCAGCCTGGTCTCCGGCAACAGCAGCGATAGCAACGGCGACGAAATCACAATAGGGATCGGCTCGATCACGGCCAACGCCTTCAACGTCTTCGGACACAGCGGCCAGAGCAACGCCCTCGCCTTCAACGGCTTCGTGCCCGGCGCGAACGATTTCAACGCCACGACCAGCGGCACACCGGTGGCCCTGGCCAACATCCTCGACACCACTCTGGCCGGCAACGGCGGCCCAACCGAGACCCACGCCCTCGTCGCCGGCAGCCCCGCCATCGACCTCGGCCCGACGGCCGCCTGCGCCGCCGCCCCGGTTGACGGCCTCGACCAGCGCGGCGAACCGCGCAATGTGGACGGCAACGGGGTCGCCTCGGCCAACGAGTGCGACGCAGGGGCGTATGAGTACCAGCCGCCGCCCACCGGCACGATCACCATTATCAAATCCGCCGACCCGGCCGATGACACCATTTTCAGCTTCACCGACGACATCAAGTCGCCCAACAGCTTCACGCTGCAAGACCCGGCCGATGACACCAAAACGTTCAGCAACGTACCTACCGGCGGCAGCTACACCGTCACCGAACTCGACACACCCGGCTGGCCACTGACCAATCTTGCGTGCAGCGCCGCCGGCTCGTCCACTTTCGACGACACCAATCTGGCCGGCGGCTTCGCGGTGGTCACCAACCTGGTCGAAGGCGACACGGTCGAATGCACCTTCACCAACACCCAGTGCCAGCCCGGCTTCTACGACGCCGGCGGCAACGAATGCGTTCCCGCCCCGGCCGGCAGCTTCGTCCCCGACGCCGGCGCAACCTCGCCGACTGAATGTCTCGCCGGAACCTTCCAGGACCAGGAAGGCCAAGCAGCCTGCAAAGACGCCGATCCCGGCAACTTCGTCCCCGGCCCCGGCGCGACAGAGCAAACCGAATGTCTCGCCGGAACCTTCCAGGACCAGGCGGGCCAGACAGCCTGCATAGACGCCGACCCCGGCAACTTCGTCCCCGGCCCCGGCGCCACCGAGCAGACCGAATGCTCCCCCGGCAGCTGGCAGGACCAGAGCGGCGCCGACAGCTGCAAGCTGGCCGACCCCGGCTTCTTCGTCCCCGGCTTCGGCGCGACGGAGCAGCTTGCGTGTAAGCCCGGCTTCACCTCCGAAGCGGGCGCCACCGAATGCACCGCCATCCCCCCGGCCAGCGCCTGCCCCGTCGACCCGGCTGACGGCACGGTCGGCGCCGAACTGACAACCCTGCTCGGCACCGGCATGGGCAGCCCCACCCGCACCAAGATGGTCGCCAAAGTCACCATCCCCAACGCCAGCACCTGACCGACCTCTACGGCCAGATGGCCGCCAAGGAGTACAACGGCGTCCGCTACGTCCGCTTCATCTACGGCGACAAGTTCTTCGAGCAGGTCCAGCCGGCGACCGACCTGGGCGCTCAAGCCGCCATCTCCTGGTGGGGCGCCGACCTGGACGAGACCAGCTCCAGCAACGGCCGTTCATCAAGGGCCGCTGGTTCCTGGACAAGGGCATGAAGAAGATGAAGCTGCCCCGCGCCATCGTCGTCTACGCCACCCACGACACGGGTGATGAATACGCCAACAACTGGCAGACGTTCACCGCCACGACAACTTCGTGGCCGGCACGCCGGGCTTCCCGCAGTCCAACACCAGCCTCCTGCCCATCCCGGAGACGCAAACGACCGCCGACATCACCGTCCAGATCGCCGTCACCGACGTCAACCGCGACCCGCGCACCGTCGATGTCATCGTTCGCGCCGGCGGCGTCGAAGTGACCACCACCCTCACCGGCCCGACCACCAAGAAGTCGGAACTGCTCAACCTGTTCGAGGTTACCCTCGCAGGCGTCCCGGCAGGCACGGACGAAGTCGAGATCGAACTCGTCTCCGTCCTCGACACCGGCGACAGCGCCGCCCTCCTCGGTGCGGCCGCCAGCTACGTCTGCGAACCGCCGGCCCCGTAACGCGGGACTCCTTCCCGCCGCGCGACGCCCCGGACCAACCCGACCTGACAGCTCTTCCGCGAGCTGTCAGGTCTTTCTTCTTCCCCCTCCCCAAAAACTGCCCGCCCCACTTCCTTGACACCCAACTCATACTCGGCTAATCTTGACCTGGAGTAGGGGCAGTTCGTCAACATGTTGTTGACGGCTGCCTTTTTTTGTTGTCCGGTTGGGTACGGTTTGCGGCAGAAGCCAGGTGTACCAGGCCACTATGCTCTTAGGAGGAGAAATTATGTCTGCGTTGTCGAAACGAGCCCTGCCTGTCCTCTGGCTGGCCACTGTCCTGATCCTTGTCCTGTTCACTGTGTTCATCCAGTCCGTGCGGGCGGCCGGCGGCATTGAGTCAAACGAGACCGCCGACGCACCCGCGACCGCCAGACTGACCATCGCCAAAGAGACCGACCCCGACGGCGGGACCGGCTTCCCCTTTACGCTGGTCGCCCCACCCTACTCCTTTGACTTCAAGTTCGGGGCCAACGGCGGCGACGGCACGTCCGGCAACGGCACCGGCGAGTTCGACTTCCCCTACGCCGTAGACGTCGACGCCGCCGGCAACATCTATGTCGCCGATACCAACAACAGCCGCATCCAGAAGTTCGACAGCAGTGGCGGCTTTCTGGCCGCGTGGGGCAAAAACGGCGGCGACGGATCGTCAGGTAGCGGCGACGGCGAGTTCAATTTCCCGTCCGGCGTGGCCGTCGACGCATCCGGCAACATCTACGTCGCCGATACGTCTAACTACCGTGTCCAGATGCTCGACAGCAGCGGCAATCTTGTGCGTATGTGGGGCTGGGGCGTGCAGGACGGCTCGCCCGCCTTCCAGGTCTGCACCAGCGGCTGCCAGGTTGGTAGTTTTGGATCAGGTGACGGTCAGTTCTTCGGGGTGATTGGCCTCGACGTCGACAGCAGCGGCATTGTCACCGTCGTCGACAGCTACAACTTCCGCCTCCAGCAGTTCGACAGCAGTGACGGTTCGTTCCTGCGCATGTGGGGCTGGGGCGTCGACGACGGCACAGCCGCCCTCCAGGTCTGCACCAGTGGCTGCCAGGCCGGCAGCAGCGGCAGCGGCGACGGCCAGTTCAATTACCCCGGCGACGTGGCCGTCGACGGCAGCGGCAATCTGTTTGTCATCGACACCTACAACAACCGCGTCCAGAAGTTCGACAGCAGCGCCAACTTCGTGACCAAGTGGGGGACCCTCAACGCCCCCCCCGGCGATTTCTTTTACCCGAACGGCGTGGCCGTCGACGCTACCGGCAATGTCTACGTCGCCGATGGCTGGAGCATCATCCAGAAGTTCGACAACAGCGGCACCTACCTGACGCAGTTGGGAAGCTACGGCACAGGCGACGGCGAGCTTGACTATCCGTACGGCGTGGCCGTCGACGCCTCCGGCAATGTCATCGTCTCCGACACCTCCAACAACCGGATTCAGGTCTTCGCGGCCGGGCCCGCGCCCTACAACTTCAGCCTCGACGACGACCAGAGCGACAGCTTTGACCTGAGTCCGGGCCAGTATGTGATTAGCGAGACCGTCCCCAGTGGCTGGACGCTGGCCGGAATCTTCTGCGGCGGCGACCCGATCACTGATCAGACCTTCGTAGAACTGACACTGGCGGTTGACGACGACGTCACCTGTGTCTTCAACAATAAGAAGGATGCCAGCCTGACCATCGCCAAGGTCACCGACCCGGCGGGCGGCACCGGCTTCCCGTTCACCGTCGACCCCGGCCACTACCTCTTTGAGACCAAGTGGGGGGCCAACGGCGGCGACGGCTCGCTTGGCGCCGCTGCCGGCGAGTTCCAGGACCCGTGGGGTATTACCCTTGACGAGGCGGGCAACGTCTACATCGTTGACAGCTCCAACAACCGTATCCAGAAGCTCACCGCCGGCGGCAGCTTCCTTATGGCCTTCGGGTGGGATGTGGTGGCCAGCGGGCCGAACAACACAGGCACCGGCTTCGAGGTCTGCACCCCGGCCGATACCTGCAAGACTGGTCTCGTCGGCACCGGCGACGGCCAGTTCGATTTTCCCTCCGATTTGGGCGTGGACGCGGCCGGCAATATCTATGTCGCCGACTACCGCAACGAACGCATCCAGGTGTTCGACAGCAGCGGTAACTTCCTATTCAAGTGGGGCAAGAACGGTGGCGACGGCACCGTCGGCTTCGGCGCCGGCGAGTTCTTCGCTCCGTCTGGCGTGGCGTTCGACGCCGCCGGTAACGTCTACGTCGGCGATTCCGGCAACAACCGCATTCAGAAGTTCACCGCCGGCGGCAGCTTCCTCATGGCCTTCGGCTGGGATGTGGTCAGCGGCGGCGGCACGGGCCTGGAGGTCTGCTTGCCAACCGACACCTGTAAGCAGGGTGTGCCGGGAACCGGCAACGGCCAACTCGAGTTTCCGGCAGGCCTGGTGCTTGACGCCGCGGGCAATATCTACGTCGGCGACGTCGCCAATCACCGCATCCAGGTGTTCGATAGCAGCGGCGGCTTCCTGACCAAGTGGGGCAAGAACGGCGGCGATGGCACCGGCAGCGGCAACCCCGGCGAATTCTGGCTGCCGTATGGTGTGACGCTCGACGCCGCCGGCAACGTCTACGTTGCCGACACCGGCAACCACCGCTTCCAGAAGTTTGACAGCAGCGGCAACTTCCTGAACACCTTCGGCAGCGCCGGCACGGGCGACGGCCAGTTCGATGAACCATACTACCTGGCTGTCGACGCCGCAGGCAAAGTCTACATGACCGATGCCGAGAACAACCGCGTCCAGATTATCACCCATGAGCTGTCCACCGTCCTCGACGACGGCCAGGACGACACCTTCACGATGGAGCCGGGCACCTATCTCGTCAGCGAACTGGTGCCGGACGGCTGGACGCTGAGCGACATCGACTGTGGCGGGGCCACGGCAACCGAGAGCGGCAACACCGTGGAGGTGACGCTGGCGCCGGACGAACATGCCACCTGCACGTTCACCAACACGCAACCAACCACCCCCACCACCGGCACGATCGAGATCATCAAGTCCGCCAACCCGTCCGACGACACCGTCTTCAGCTTCACCGACGACATCGAGTTGCCCAACAACTTCACCCTCCAAGACCCGACCGATGACACCAAAACCTTCAACGACGTGCCCACCGGCGGCAGCTATACCGTCACCGAAACCGACAAGCCCGGCTGGCCGCTGACGGCCTTGTCGTGCAGCGCCGCCGGCTCGTCCACCTTCGACGACACCAATCTGGCCGGCGGCTTCGCCGTCGTCACCAATCTGGACGCCGACGACACCGTCACCTGCACCTTCACCAACACCCAATGCCAGCCCGGCAACTACGACGCCGGCGGCAACGAATGCGTCCCGGCTCCCGCCGGCTCGTTCGTCCCCGAAGCCGGAGCCACTGAACCGACCGAATGCCTCGCCGGCACCTGGCAGGACCAGGAAGGCGCCGACAGCTGCAAGCTGGCCGAACCCGGCTTCTACGTCCCTGAACCCGGCGCGATCCAGCAGCTCGCATGCCCGGCCGGCACCACCTCCGAGGCAGGCGCAACCGAATGCTTCCCCATCGATGCCAGCAACACCTGCCCGGTCGACCCGACTGTCGGCAGCGTCAACATCTTCCGCACCAACATCTACGGCGTCGGCATGGGCAGCCCGCAGCGCGTCCGTCTGACCGCCAAACTGCCCATCCCCAACGCCGGCGACACCACCAGCCTCTACGGCCAGATGGCCGCCCGCACCTTCTCCGGCGTCCGCTACGTCCGTTTCATGTACCCCAAGCGCGCCGATGGCTACGTCCAGGTCCAGCCCGAAACCGACCTCGGCGTCGACAAGGCGATCTCCTGGTGGGGCGACCCATCTGGACGAAACGAAGCTCGCCAAGCCGTTCATCAAGGGCCGCTGGTTCCTGGACAAGGGCGTCAAGAAGATGAAGCTGCAACGCGCCTTCGTCCTCTACGCCACCCAGCAGATGGACGAGGAGTACCGCCGCCAACTGGACCACCTTCACCTCGCCCAACAACTTCGTCGCCGGAACGGCCGCTTTCCCGCAGGAGATCACCAACTTCCTCGGCATCCCGACGACCCAGGCCACCACCGACATCACCGTCCAGGTCGCCCTGACCGACATCAACCGCGACGACCGCACCGTCGACGTCACGGTCAAAGCCGGCGGCGTCGAAGTGACCCGCACCATCAAGAAGCCGCCCAACCGCAAGATGGACCTCCTCAACATCGAGGAGTTCACCCTGCCGGACGTGCCCGCGGGCGTGACTGAAATCGAAATCGTCGTCACCAGCGCCCTCGACACCGGCGACAGCGCCGGCCTGCTCGGGGCCTCCGCCTGGTATGAGTGCGTCGACCTGATCCCGCCCGACCCCGAACCTGAGCCATAACAACCTGTAGCGCGAGATTCCTTCTTGCGCCCACCGGACCTGACAGGTGTTGCCGAACACCTGTCAGGTCTTTCTCTTCCCCAACCCGCAGCCCGACCCTCGTAACCCCGGCATGCCAATGCCGTCCCCCTCCCCGGTCTCCGCTCCCCTTCTGCAACCCACTTGCAGTGGGTTTCCTCCGGTAGCAGGTCGTTTCAACGGCCTGTGCCCCTCCTGTGCCCCTCCTGTGCCAAACAACTACACCCATCCCGGCCCACCGCTTGACAAGCCCGCCCGATCTTGGGTATCCTCACACTGACCGGTTCCAGTTCCAACAAGCGACGCGTCCTCGCGGGGCCGCGCCATACGGAGTATCCGATGCGTACCCAACCCCATTCACGCTCAGGACGCCTCTTCGTCGCCTTCGCCGTCGTTGCTGCCCTGCTGGCCAGCTTCCTTCTGCTCCGCGCCCCGTCCCAGGCAGCCGGAACCGCCCTCGTCAACGTCAAGCTCAGCGGCACACTCCAGACGGCCGCCGCCATCGACGACATGCCCCCGCCGGCCATCAGCCCGGACAGCAACTGGGTGCTCTACGCCGCCGACGCAATCACCGACGAAGCGTACGAACTGTTTGCTGCTCCGACCAACGGCAACGCCCCGCCCGTGCGCCTCAGCGCGGGACTGGCCGCCGGTGACGACATTCGCAAATTCGTCTGGACGCCGGACAGCAGCCAGGCCGTCTTCTTCGGCCCCGGCGCGCCCGGCGCGGCGGATGAACTGTTCGTTGTCGGGCGCGGCGGCGGCACGCCCCTGAAGCTCAACGGGGCGCTGGTCGGCGGCGGCAGCGTCAACGACTTCGCCCTGACCCCCGACGGCACAACCGTCGTCTACAGCGCCGTCCAGGACACCGCCGGCATGGTCGAGCTGTACCAGGTGCCCATCGGCGGCGGCACACCCCTGAAGCTGAACGACACCTTCATCCTCGACGCCAGCCTGGTCGACTTCGCCATCAGCCCCGACGGCAGCCGCGTCGTCTACCTGGCCGACCAGATCACCGACAACGTCCGCGAGCTGTTCAGCGTGCCCATCGGCGGCGGAACGGCCGTCCGGCTGAACAACCCCATGCCCGCCACCAACCGGGACGTCACCGGCTACGCCATCAGCCCCGACAGCAGCCGTGTCGTCTACAGCAGTGACGAAGATTTCAACGACTTCGACCAGATCTACGCTGTGCCGCTCACCGGCGGCGCGGTGATCCAGCTCAACGGCGCGATCCAGTTTGGCGGCTTCGTCAACGACTTCACCATCAGCCCCGACAGCAGCCATGTCGTCTACCAGGCCACTCAGGACGACCTGGCCAAAGTTGAACTGTACAGTGTGCCGCTCGTCGGGGGCGCGAACGTCAAGCTCAACGATGCCCTGGTTGCAGACGGCAATGTTGAAAGCCACGCGATCAGCGCCGACAGCAGCCGCGTCGTCTATCGCGCCGACCAGGACACCGACGGCGAGCTCGACCTGTATCGCGTGCCGTTGACCGGCGGTTCTGCGGCGAGGGTCAACGATTCGCTCCCGACCGGCGGCACGGTGGAGAGCTATGTCCTCAGCCCGGACAGCAGCCGCGTTGCCTATACGGCCGACCAGGACGAACTCGGCGTCTTCGAACTCTACAGCGCCCCCCTCGCTGGCGGGTCGCCGCTCAAGCTCAACGGCCCGCTGGTGGAAGACGGCGATGCCCAGGCGCCGGCGTTCACCCCCAACAGCGAGCGGGTCGTCTGGATGGCCGACGCCAACATCGACCGCGTCCGCGAACTGTTCTGGGCCCCCGCCGACGGCGGTTCGTGGACCAAGCTCAACGGCCCGATGTTCAAGGGGCGCGATGTGGAAAATTATCGCATCAGCCCCGACAGCGAACGGGTCATCTACTGGGCCGACCAGGACGTCAAGAACCTGATCGAGCTGTATGCCACGCTGGACGACAGCCTCCTCGGCCCACCGGCCACGCCGACCATGACCGCCACCGCCACGCAGACACCCACCGCCACCGCCACGCCCACGCTAACGCCGACGGCCACGCTAACCCCCACGCTCTACGCCGACCGCCACAGCGACCCTGCCGCCCACCACCACGCCGACGCCCACGGCCACCGCCACTCCCCAGGTGGCATTCCCCGTCTACCTGCCGGCGCTGTTCGACGAGACCGCCCCCTAGCCCGGTGCGGCCCCAATCCCCCCATCCATAACCCCGGCACGCCGATGCCGTCTTTCTCCCACACCCCAAAGACGGTATCGGCATCCGGTCACCACGCTGCACAGGCCGTTCGTAGCCCCGGCATGCCAATGCCATCTTCCCCCAGCCCCCATCTCATCATTCTACCCATGCAAAACTACCCGCCCTACTACAGCAAAGTCATAGAGCAATTAGGGGTTAACACAGTAGACAGCACCGCTGCCCGACCAGTACAATGGTCCTACGTATTGGAATCGGGCTGTCCGACGATAGCCCTATGACGCATGAAGTGTGATGGACCGCCAGTTTCATTGTCCGCTTCGTCGCAGCCAACAGGTTAGCCACCCACATGACGCCCGCGCCATGAGGTCACACGGTTGGGGAACGCGTGGCCGTGCTGGATGCTCGGACGACGCCGCTTACCCGGTGCTGTCGACCTGATCACAACGTCGTGCGTCTCTTGCCTGTAAGTAAGGAGACGCTCACATGACCGCTATTCGCAAGATTTTACCCGTGCTCATCGTGGCGCTGCTGTTGCTGCAAGTCACAGCAACCGCATTCGCCGCCAACACCCCCTTGCCCAACCCCGATCTCGAACCCGCCTGTGCGCTCGATGTCATCTTCATTCTCGACGAATCCGGCTCCATCGCCAATCCTGGTGGCGGAGCGCCCAGCGCCGTCCCCAGCGTGCGCGCCGCCACCAAAGCCATCGTAAGCTCCCTGCAAGGCACCGGCTCCTACATGGCCGTGGTCGAATTCAGCACCTATGCCCAGCCCGCGGTAATCGGCGGCAACACCGGCTACCAGGAAGTTGACGCTGCCTTCGAAACCGCCTTCGATGCCTATGTAGACAACGACGCAGCCAACGCCGACTGGACCGGCAACAACGGGTACAACCCCGGGAGTTTCACCAACTGGGAAGACGCTCTCATCAAAGCTACCAACATCGGCGAGCGGGTCAGCGGCACGCCACCACTAATCATCTTCTTCACCGACGGCAATCCCAACCGGTATATTGACGGCAGCGGCAATGTATCCAACGTCGGCGGTGACGCCACCGCCCTGGACGAAGCCGTCGGCCAGGCCAACGTACTCAAGACCAACGGCAGCCATATCTTCGTACCGGCGTTTGGCAACGTCACCACGGCCAACATCGTCAAGGTGTCGGGGCCGGATGTCCTCAACCCGCCGACCGTCAACTTCCTCGTCGCCGATTACGTCGTCTCCCCGGACCCGGCAGATTTGGCCGCAGCTCTGGGAGAAGCGTTCGCCGGGCTTTGCTCGCCGTCCCTGAGCATCAAGAAGCTTGTGGACGGGGTCGAAGCATCCGGCTGGCAGTTCTCCGCCACCGCCACCATCTCCGAACAGGGCCAGGCGGCCGACGACTACGAGTGGACCAGTCCGGTCGACGGATTGGCCGCCAACATCGGCACCACGCAGAACGACACCACCGACAACGACGGCAACGCCCAATGGACCTGGACGCCCAACACCCAGGACGTCCCCGAACCGTGGCAGTCGCTGGTCAGCTTCACCGAGACAGACCAGCCAGGCTTCCTGTTCGATTCCGGCCTCTGTCTCCTCAAGGATGACGACGATCAGACGCCCGACGTGCCGTATCCGATCGCGTCGCTGCCCGCTGGACCGTTCACGCTGGAAAGCAACGAGTTCCTTACCTGTGAGATCAGAAACATCTCAGGCACACCGGCCATCGAAGTGACCAAGACGGCCGACAAGGAAACCATCACCGCGCCGAGCGACTCGGTTGTCTTCACCGTGCTCGTCGAGAATACGGGCGACGTGCCGTTCAACCTCAACGACCTGACCGACGATGTCTACGGCGACATCACCACCGTCCAGGGCGATGTGACGGCCACCACCTGTAGTGTGTCGCAGGCCATCCCGGTCAACGGCTCCTATGACTGCAGCTTCACCGCCACCGTCTCCGGCGCACCCGGCGACGTCCATGAGAACACCGTCACGGCCTGTGACACCTCTTTGGACCCGGACGTCTGCGATGACGGAACCGAAACGGTCGACATCGAGGGCACACCGGTGATCGAAGTCACCAAGACGGCCGACAAGGAAACCATCACCGCCCCGAGCGACTCGGTTGTCTTCACCGTGCTCGTCGAGAATACGGGCGACGTGCCGTTCAACCTCAACGACCTGACCGACGACGTCTACGGCGACATCACCACCGTCCAGGGCGATGTGACGGCCACCACCTGTAGTGTGTCGCAGGCCATCCCGGTCAACGGCTCCTATGACTGCAGCTTCACCGCCACCGTCTCCGGCGCACCCGGCGACGTCCATGAGAACACCGTCACGGCCTGTGACACCTCTTTGGACCCGGACGTCTGCGATGACGGAACCGAAACGGTCGACATCGAGGGCACACCGGTGATCGAAGTCACCAAGACGGCCAACAAAGAGACCATCACCGCCCCGAGCGACTCAGTGACCTTCTCTGTCCTCGTCGAGAACACGGGCGACGTGCCGGTCACCATCGACGACCTGACCGACGACGTCTATGGTGACATCACCTCTGTTCAGGGCGATGTGACGGCCACGACCTGCAGCCTGACTCAGCTCATCACGGTCGGCAACTCGTATCAGTGTACCTTCACCGCCACCGTCTCCGGCCAACCCGGAGACGTCCACGAGAACACCGTAACGGCGTGTGACACCTCGCTGGACCCGGACGTCTGCGACGATGGCACCGAGACCGTCGACATCGAGGGCACACCGGTGATCGAAGTCACCAAGACGGCCAACAAAGAGACCATCACCGCCCCGAGCGACTCAGTGACCTTCTCTGTCCTCGTCGAGAACACGGGCGACGTACCGGTCACCATCGACGACCTGACCGACGACGTCTATGGCGACATCACCTCTGTTCAGGGCGATGTGACGGCCACGACCTGCAGCCTGACTCAGCTCATCACAGTCGGCAACTCGTATCAGTGTACCTTCACCGCCACCGTCTCCGGCCAACCCGGAGACGTCCACGAGAACACCGTAACGGCGTGTGACACCTCGCTGGACCCGGACGTCTGCGATGACGGAACCGAAACGGTCGACATCGAGGGCACACCGGTGATCGAAGTGACCAAGACGGCCGACCCGACGAGCGTTGTCGCTCCGGGCGAGTCTGTCGTCTTCAAGGTTCGCATCGACAACAACGGCGACGTGCCGGTCAACATCGACGACCTGACCGACGACTTCTACGGTGACATCACCACCGTCCAGGGCGACGTGACGGCCACCACCTGTAGTGTGTCACAGGCCATTCCGGTCTCCGGCTTCTACGAGTGTGAGTTCACCGCCAACGTCTCCGGCCAGCCCGGCGATATCCACGAGAACACCGTCACGGCCTGTGACACCTCATTCGACCCGGAAGTCTGCGACGACGGCACCGAAACGGTCGACATCGTCGGCACGCCCGACCTGCGGGTTAGCAAGCAAGCGAACAAGACGACGGTCACCGCCCCAGGCGAATCCGTCATCTTCACGGTCCGTGTCGACAACACCGGCAACGTGCCGTTGAACATCGACAGCCTGTCCGACAGTGTCTATGGCGACATCACCAACGTGCAAGGCAATGTGACAGCCACCACTTGTAGTGTGCCTCAACCCATCCCGGTGGCCGGCTTCTACGAGTGCGACTTCACCGCCAACGTCACGGGCCAGCCCGGCGACGTCCACGAGAACACGGTCACCGCGTGTGAGGGCAACCTGTGCGCCAACGGCACCGAAACGGTCGACATCATCGGCACGCCGGCTCTGGAAGTGACCAAGACGGCCGATCCCGGCGTGGTCTTCGCCCCCGGCGGTCCGGTCCTCTTCACCGTCCGCATCGACAACACCGGCGACGTGCCGCTGACTATCGACAGCCTGTCTGACAACCGCTTTGGCGACATCACCACCGTCCAGGGCGACGTGACGGCCACCACCTGTAGTACCCCTCAACCCATCCCGGTCTCGGGCTTCTACGAGTGCGCCTTCACCGCCACCGTCTCCGGCCAGCCCGGCGACACCCATACCAACATCGTCACCGCCTGCGAAGGCAACCTGTGTGACGACGGCGATGCCGATGTCGAGATCATCGCCGACGGCTTCTGCCCGGTCGACCCCAACGTCAACTTCGAGCTGACCGACGTCGTCGGCACGGGCCAGGGCAGCACGAGGAAGGGGTTCCGCACCCGCAAGCTCGTCGTTCCCAACTACCAGAACGTCGTTGAGCTGTATGGTCAGTTGGCGGCCGTCGAAGTCGGCCAGATGCGCTTCGTGCGCTTCCGCTACCCCGACAAGACCAACGTCAAGGTCAGCGACCCCACCAGCTACGGTTACCGTGGTTACGCGGTTACCTGGTGGGGAGCAGAGCTTGAACCGGCCAAGTACATCAAGGGCCAGTTCTTCTGGGGCAAGAACGGCAAGACAGCGCCCCGCGCCTTCGTGCTCTGGCCCACCCACAGTGTGAACGAGGAGTACGCCAACGTCTTCGAACTGTTCGACGAAAGCAGCGAGAACCACGTCTTCTGGGACGAGGCCAACGGCTGGATTGCCGAACAGACCCAGACGCTGACGATACCCGCCACCCAGGCTCCGGGCGCTGAGCTGACCGTCAAGGTGGCCATCGTCGACAACAATGCCGACGACCGGCCTGTGGTCCTGATGGTCACCGCCGGCGGCGTCACGGAAACGTGGTGGGCCAACGGGCCAGACAAGAAGGACACGCTCAACATCGTTGAGCTGACCCTGTCCGACCTACCCTTCCGCACCAACGAGGTGGAGATCACCCTGTTCTCGCCCCAGCCGTTCGATGGCGAATACAGCACCGGCGAAGAGGGCGGCGACTCCGCAGCGATGATTGGCGCCACCGCCAACTACGCCTGCGCCGACCCGAACAACTAGTCGCGAGACGACTATCCGGCGCAGTGCGACCCGCAGCGGGTCGCACTGCTAACCGGTAGCGAACAGACCGGGCAGGCTATCCAGTCTGCCCGGTTTTGCGTTACCCTCAACCAGCACAGGTCAGTCGTAACTGGCCCCCACTGAAATCACCCCGGTCGATGGCCCTACCTTCCGGTATACTACCCTTCATGCCCACCGTCACCTTTCTGACCGGCCTGCCCGGCTCCGGCAAGACCACCCTTGCCCGCCGGCTGGCGGGCAAACAGGACGCCGTCCGCTTCACCCTGGACGAGCGCATGATTGCCGCCCATCCGCATCTGACGATCTATGACGATGAATACGGCCGTCTGGTCGTGCTGGAGAAAGAGACGATCTGGCAGGAAGCGCTAGCCGTCCTGGCAGACGGCCGTTCCGTCATCATCGACTGGAGCCTCTGGAGCCGCGCCGCCCGCGCCGAGTGGGCCGCCCGGGCAACAGTCGCCGGCTACGACTACCGGATCATCTACCTCGACATCCCCCACGAGACCATTCGCCGTCGTCTGGTCGCCCGCAACGCCGCCGCCCCACCCGGCGTCCACCCCATCGACCTGGCCGAGTTCGACCGCTTCCGCCAGACGCTGTTCGAGCCGCCGACGGATGATGAGGCAGTCACTGTCACACGCAGCAGCGCGGCGGCATTATAGAGTAGACAAGTGACAGGCCAGGTGACAAGATTCTCGAAAGGGGGCAAAAATGGAACTAAAAGCGATTACGACCACGATACCGCTTTTGGCGCTAGCGCTGCCAGGACAGGCCGCCCAAAGTAGCCCACATACGGAGGTGCCGCTAATCCAGCTGACCCCACATACCTTACTGATCATTGTCCTTGTCGCTCTCTTCGTTGGCCTGTACGTGGGCGTGCGCATCAACCGGCCACCGCGATATTAGACCGCTTGCCGACAAAGATATCGCCAGTTGTGAAACTCATTGTCACACTTCGGGCGCGAATAGCATTATACTGTAGCGTATCGTGTAATTTGTGTCGGTGGAGGAGATCCATTTGGGAAGATAGGTGCATACAGCCGGGAACAAGGAGGCGTCTTCCATGCTGTCAAAAAGGGATAGTGGCGAACAGAATCCACAAAGTGAACTGGAACGCGATCGCCAACTGGTGCTAAGCATTCAAAGTGGTTCGCCCCGTGAAAAGAGCGAGGCAATTCTTGTATGCGTAGGCCACTGCATCGGTGCGGCTGGTCCCATTATCACCTACCGGCTAGCTCATCCGAACGACCGCGACGATGTGATGCACGACATTCTCGTCGTCATTCTTGTGCTTCTGCCCCAATACGAGCTACGTGGCAAGCCCCTAGCACACCTATACCGGCGCGTGGCCCACATTCTCTGCATGAAAGCCTTGAGACCACGCAAGATCGACCGGCAAACAGTCACTGAAAGCGACCTGGCTCGAGACGAAGATGAAGCAGATAACCATGCGCTGGACCAAGAAATCGCTAGCATTTTGGCCAACGATCACCTGGCCTGGCGCAGCCAGGCCGGCAACCGGAACGAGGCGGCCGGCTACCATGAACGGCCGGAGTTGACCCAGGACGAACGTGACACGATTATGTACCTGATCCATCGGGTCGGCGGTCTGTCTGTTCTGGACCGCTATATTCTAACCCTACGCTATTTCAGTGCCGGCCCTGATGGCCGAGGTCAACTCACATGGGAACGCGTGGCACAACTGCTTAACCAGGACGCCCAGTTTGAACACCACTGGCCCATCACCGCGGCCACTGTTCGCCAGCGCCACAAGCGCGCGCTGGAGAAGCTGCGGCGTTTATCCGACCTGTGGAATCTCTACAATGAGACACTTTGCTAATCGTGGTGATCGTGGCCGTTCGGTCACGGTCACCACGGTCTTCCCGTATTATCAGTTGTCGTTCCCTGTCGCCGAACCCGGAACGGCCCAGATTCCCATTCGTGGACTTCATATCGCTATTATGTATACAGGAGAGGTACAATGAGTATGCTGCCCATCGATTACGAGGAGAATGAGTTGGAAGAGGATCGGAGAAGCTTGCGTCCATGGTCCGACAAACAACGGGAAGCAAGCCCACCACAAGACGGCGCGTCGGACGTGCGGTCACCCGAGTCTCTTGCCCTTAGCCGATTTCTTCGCGCAGCGCGGCGCAGTCGAAATCTGTCCATCGACACCGTTTCTCGGAAAGCCGCGCTGCCCAAGGCGGTGCTCATCGGGCTGGAAAGTGGCCTATACGCCCCTGACGACGTGCAGCAGACCTGGCTTGAGCAGTTAGCCGAGGCGCTGGATGAAGACTCCGCCATGTTCGCGCTGCTGCTCGGCAGACCTCTGGCTGCGCGCCAGCCGGTTCTACCGCCCGCCTTGGAACGAAGTCGCGCGGACCACCACACGTCTGACGTCTTCACTGGCGCGACTGTGATTACCTACTTCGCTACCGGCTGGAGCGGCTGTTGGCCGGCAAGTCGCGAATCGTATCGCGCCCATCGTCCGGAACGCGAGCCGGAGCACCAGTTTTTCAGCAAGTGACCGGTTCCTGTCGCTCCCGTGCTGCCAGACGGGGGTGTTCGAACAGGCGAGCCGCACAAAGCGCGCTCGCCTGTTCCCTTTCCGACGGACATTGTTCAAGCCACCGACGACCTCTGAAGTTTCGCACCGCCATCTAATCCGACAACGGCTGATTAATCTCAATCAAATTCCCGTCCGGATCGCGGAAGTGGGCCGTGCGGATGCTCCACTCCGGCCGGTCGGCCGGCTCCGCCAGCAGCGTCACGCCCAACCCGCTCAGCCGGGCAGACTCCGCGTCCACGTCCTCGACGTCAAAGATCAGGCACACGCGGTCTTGCGCCGGCGCAGGGGCCGGCAGCGCCGTCGTGCCGATCGCCTCATTCATCGCCTCGCGCTTGAACAGGGCCAGCGTGGTGTCGCCCGTCTTGAACTCCGCATAGACGTCGTCCTCCGTCCCCATCGTCGGTTCAAGACCCAACACCCCATTGTAGAACAGAAAACAAGCCGCAAAATCATCGACCAGCAACCGCGTGTAATCGTAACTGTAACTCATGCGTACCCTGCCTTGTTGATCCTCATCCCTGCCGACTAGACTGACTTGCCGGCGCACCCTTGATGCAACGGACGGCTCCACCCCACGACCTAGTCTAGCGCCTTTTTCAGATTCTCTTCCGCTTCCTCGGAGAGCGTCGTCTGGATAATCGTCCCCTCATGCCCCTCCAGCGCCGCGCGAACGACCGCCGGATTGGCGTCGTGGACCAGCACAAAGAGCGCCGACGTCCCCGGCTCCAGCGACTCCGACACCTGCTTCACAAACTTGCCGTCAATGCCCAGGTCCATGAACTTCGCCACAATGGCGCCGCCGCCCGCGCCCAGCAAAATGCCGCCGATCGGGAACAAGAACACGCCAAGCAGCAGGCCCAGCAAAGCGCCCACGCCGGTCGCCGTCATCGTGCCGTGGCTGACGTTGTTCTTGACATGCACCTTGCCGTCGGCATCCTTGCTAACCACCGCCGTATCATCGAACGAAATGTTGCCGTACTTCTTCTGACCCTTCAACGTCTCCAGGACCTGCTCCGCCTTACCCGGATTCTTGAATGACACCACGACTAAACTAGCCATCTTATCTCCTTTTCGAACAGTTGAGAGTTATCACCCACGATGGGACGCCACGCGCAGTCACCCTTGAGCAGCTGCGCCCGCCAGCCTCTGCACCATTCTAGCGCGTCCCCTTGCTGCGGCAACCGGGCAGTGACGGGGAAGCAGCGAACCAACCGGCGGCCGTCCCGCGCCACTAGCCGCCCACGTTCAGAAAGATATCGCGCTGCCCGGACAGTATCGTGCGGCCGTCTTCCTCCACTAGCGGCTGCGCATCGATCAGCAGCAGACCGTCTGCCCCGCGCAAATCAATCTCGCCGGCGAAGTAGAACTGGGTCGTCAACAACTGGGTGTCGCCACGCCGCACCCGCACATGAATGTGGCGCGGCCGCGGCTCATACTCGCCCGGCATGAGCGTGCGGAACGCATACGCCCCGTCGGGCCCCGTCGTCGCCTCGCCGTAGAACTGGAAGTTACGGTCGCGGGTCGCCGTGCCCGGGTCGCGAGGATGGTCATACACACCGCTCGCGTCCGTCTGCCAGATCTCAATCGTGATCCCTTCCAACGGCTGTCCGGCCGCATCGTAGACCGTCCCGCCGAACGCCACCACCTGCCCCGCCGGGTCGCCCGCCGCCCCCGCCAGCGCCACCAGATCGCTGTCCCGGTCGGCCGGCTTCTCCACCGGGTAGTACGGCCCGGTCTGCTGCGACGGCGTATAGGCCAACACCTCCACCGCGCCGTCGCTTGCTCCGTTGTCGCTTGCGGGCGCGGCGACGGTCGCTGCCGGCAGATCACTTGCCACCGACCCGGTCGCTGTCCCGTCTCCGGCCCCACAAGCCGCCATCAGTATCAGGCCCGCCATGATGCTCCACAGTGCCACCAATCGTCTTCCGGTCATTGCTTGCTCCTTCTGCGTGTTGGCGGCCGCCTCGCCCGGCGGCCGTCTTTTCAGGTGAGCATAGCAAACTGCGGGGCGCGACTCTACCATCCATTACCCGGCGCTCACCCCCGCCGGACGCCTGCACCCCAGGGCTTTTGAGTTGTCAGGCCGCTGCGGGTTGAAACCCGACAGCTACCGGGGAAGTGGGTCCAAACCCACTGAGAGCGAAGCTCACAGTCGCCCACGACTTATGGTATCCTTTTGGCGGAGGTGTCACGTATGAATCTTACTGTAACCGATGTGAAGGTGTTCGTCCCTGCCAAAGAGTTCGCGCAGTCGCTCCGCTTCTACGAGGCGCTGGGCTGGACGCGCACCATGCTGACCGACGACAACAGCTTGGCCGAGCTGGAGCTGGCCGGCGGCCGTTTCTATTTGCAGAACTACTACAACAAGGCGTGGGCCAACAACTTCATGTTCCACATTACGGTGGACGACGCCCGCGCCTGGCACGACCACGCCAAAGCAGTCATCGACACGGGCAACTACGGCCCCGCCCGGCTGTGGGAGCCGAAGGAAGAGTCGTACGGCTCGCTCGTCACCTACGTCTGGGACCCGTCCGGCGTGCTGCTCCACTTCGCGCAGCCGTTGGGTTAAGGTCAGCTACCGCCCCAGCACCGCCTCCCGCTCCGCCAACGCCTCCAGCAGCGCCTGGATCGCCGGGCTTTCGGCCGTCTCCATATCATAGACCTTCACGTGCCGCAGCTTCTTGCCCGTGCCTTCCATAAAACCGTCGGGGTCCGGCAGGTCGACGCCGAAGAGGAATTCCAGATTGACCCGGTCCTTCTGCGGCATGATGTACATGTAACCGCTTCGCCTACGGCGCGCCACGGGAAATGGCGTCTATCTCCAGACCGACCGCCCCGTTCTCTGACGCTGTCCAATAAAGGTCCGGGCTGTAGGCGCAGTCGAAGGGTGACGCTGGGCCGACCAGCATGCACGAAAAGACGTCGCTCCCTCCACCCGATATGACACCCGCGTTAAACGAGCCAATCGTTGAAAGCAGCCAGCCGGCACTGCCTGGCGCAAGTCCGTCGATGTCTTCGTCGCGCGTAGTCAATCCGTTGTCTGCTCCGCGTAACGCCAGCGCGACGGTCCCCTCACTATCAGACCCGGTTCGGCTGAGCGTCACCAACAGGATGTCCTCGTCATTGTACTGCTGTCCACCTACTGTCGGGTTGCCGACCGTGCTGATGAGCAACGCCCCATCCTCATTCATCGCCAGCGCATCAATATCGGCCTTGCCGCCCGACAGCCCGATATCGGAGCCGTCCAGATACCATTCGAACGCGCCACTGGTATCGGGGCCGAGCGATTGCGGCAGAAAACGAACAATGTCCATTTCCCCGACGTTGCCGAGGCCGGGCACCGACTGGGCTGCATCCATGCTCAGCAGCAGCGTCTCATCAGCCAGTACCTGAAGCGCATGCACGTTTGCGCTACTCAACCCGACGTCTGAGCCGTCAAAGTAGAGCGACCACTGTCCTGTCGCTGTGTCGTACTTGAGAATATCTGCCGCGGCATAGCCGACGCCACCAACCGACCCGCTCCCGCCAAAGCTGAAGTACAGCGGCTCTCCCTGGTCGGGCGTGGCCGTTGGGGTTGGCGTAGGCAGAGGCGTGGACGTTGCCGTCTCTGTTGCAGTGGCTGAAGGCGTGGGCGTGTGTGTGGCCGTCGGTGTCTCCGTTGCAGTGGCTGTCGCCGTTGGTGTATGCGACGGCGTCGCTGTAGCCGTTGGCGTCCCCGTTGCTGTCGGAGTTGCTGTCTCGGTCGGCGTGGCCGTTTCGGTCGGCGTGACCGAGGGCGTTGGCGTATGCGACGGCGTCGCTGTAGCCGTTGGCGTCCCCGTTGTTGTCGGAGTTGCTGTCTCGGTCGGCGTGGCCGAGGGCGTTGGCGTATGCGACGGCGTCGCTGTAGCCGTTGGCGTCCCCGTCGCTGTCGGAGTTGCTGTCTCAGTCGGCGTGGCCGAGGGCGTTGGCGTATGCGACGGCGTCGCTGTAGCCGTTGGCGTAGCTGTTTCGGTTGGCGTAGCCGTTTCGGTTGGCGTGACCAGGGGCGTCGGCGTATGCGACGGCGTTGCAGTGGGCGTCGCGGTCCCGATGGCCGTTGGCGTTGCTGTCGGGGTTAGCGGTGGTGTCACCCACCCATCCAGGTGCAGTCCATCTACGTTCACCCCACTCAACCCGGCACTCGACCCCTTCCAGAACAGACCCGGCTCGTACTGACAATCATAGGGCACACCTGCCCCCAGCAGCGTACAGACAAAGACATCTCCGCTGCTCCCGGCGCTCGCGCCTACGTCAAACGGCCCCCATGTCGTCAGCAGTAGCTGGTTCGACGTCCAGTCTGCTGCCAACCCACCAATATCCTCGTCGCTGGTCGTTAGCCCTGCCTCTGCCCCGTCCAACGCCTTCTCAATGGTACCCACCGTAGTTGTCCCGGCCTGTGACAGATTGATGCGGAGAATGTCTTCGTCGCTGTACCTCTCGCTCCCAATCGTCGGGTTTCCGGCTGTACTAACCAGCAGCGCGCCATCTTCCATCATCGTCAACCCGTCAATGTCGGCCCGACCGCCGCGCATCCCCAGGTCAGAGCCATCCATGTACCAACTGAAGGCGCCGGCGGTTGTGTCGCCCAGCGATGCCGGCACAAAGCGCACAATGTCCATCTCGCCGACATTGCCCAGACCCGGCACGTCCGCCGTCGCGTCCATGCTCAACAGCAGCGACCCGTCTGCAAGCAGGTGGAACGCATTGACATCCGCCCCACCAAGGCCCACATCGGAGCCGTCGAAGTAGAGCGACCATTGCCCGGTGACCCGATCATAGGCGAGGATGTCCTCATCATCGTACGTCAGGCCGCCTACCGCTCCGCCGGACGCAGGACTCAGGTAGAGGGTCTGCGCCAGTGATGGATCACGTGTGGCCGTGGGGCTGGGCGTCAATGTCGCTGTCGGCGTGACCGTCGCTGTCGGTGTGATCGTCGCCGTCGGGGTAGTTGATGGCGTGGGCGTCTGGGTCGGCGTCCCCGTCTCGGTCGGCGTGCCCGCAGGCGTTGGTGTCGCCAGTGGCTCTCCGGCAAGCAGGTCATCCAGCAATCCATCGAGAAACGCCTGCTGGGCCGCGTACGCCGGCTGGTCGGCGATGTTCTCCAGCTCATACGGATCGTTGACCAAATCGTACATCTCCCGCTCACCCGTCTCGTACTCCAGATACTTCCAGTCACCGGTGTGGACGCCGAAATAGTTGTAATCCGGTGGGCAACGGCCGTCCTCATGCTTCTCGAACAGCATCGCGTTCGCCCACGGCGGCTCGTCCTGTTCGAAGAGCGGTCTCAAGCTGCGACCATCCTGCGGAATCGTCGGGGATGCGCCGCTGTAATCTACAACTGTGGCCACCAGGTCAACATTACTGATGACCTCGTCACGGATCTCATTCTCTCCCCAGGGCAGGCGGACTATGAAGGGAACCTCCATGGCGGCCTCGTAGGGTGTATGCTTTCGTTCGAACCGATGTGAACCATAACTGAAACCGTGGTCGGAGGTATAGATGATAATCGTGTCTTCCAACTCGCCGGTTTCCGACAGCGTAGCCATCAACCGTTCCATCCCATAGTCGGCGTCTTGCAGTGTCTGATAGGCATCGTACCGACGCCACAGATCGAAAGCTTTCATACCTTGCGATTCACTGCTAGACGCTTCAAAGAAAGGCACAGGCTTGTCGCTGATATCTTCTTCATAAATATCGGGGGTCAGTGGGGGCAGGACCACGAGGTCTCGGTCCGAGGCACTGGAGGACTTTACCGAGTATTTGCCGGCTACGTGGGTGATCTCCATGTAGAAAGGCTGGTCGAGGGCTGCAAATGCCTCAAGGATAATCATTGCCTTGTCAAACAGGTAGCGCGTATTACCGTAGGCATTGTCATAGTGATCCCAGCCACCGTCGCGGTCCCACGAACCGCCGCCAGGATACTTCTTGAAGACCCCGTTCATATTCTTTCCTAGCTTCGCCGTACTGTAGCCTTCCGCACGCAGCCAGTGGGGCAGCATATCCTGAGTCTGCCAAATATCTGCGGTGGGTCCTTTTCCGTTGCGATCAATGCCGTGGTTGTGACTGTACTGTCCGGTTAATAGCGTGGCCCGGCTTGGCGTGCAGATGGCATCATTCACATATGCCCGCGTGTAGGTCTGCCAGCCGCCCTCCGGCAAGCTGTTGAGATACGGCATGTTGGAGTTGCCGTTCTGGTCCATATACAGACTGCGGACGTCCTGGTCATCCGCCATGACGACGATAATGTTGGGGCGCTCCACGGGTTCCGGCGCAAACGAAGACGTGTCCTGAAACGCCGAAAAAGCGGATGTTGAGCTGACAGCCAACAGCAAAGCGGCCGCAGCGCCCGTCGCGAACTTGACCACGTCTTTCTTTTGCATGTAACTTCCATCCTCCACAATACTGGCACGTATCAAACCGTATTAGATTGTGATGGACTTCTCTCCGGCACGAACGCAGATCTCTCCCACGAATAGTATATACTAGCAACACAAGGTGGGCAATGAAGCACGCTATCCTGGCAACGCCTGCCCGGAACCTGGGACGGACGTCGAGATTGTGGACCTGCAAACCGTCAATTATATGACACAAAAGACGGCCGTCTTCCAGTCTCCTACCGCCCCAGCGTCGCCTTCCGCTCCGCAAGCGACGCCTCCAGCAGCGCCCGGATGGCCGGGCTGTCGGCCGTCTCCATGTCATAGACCTTCACATGCCGCAGCTTCTTGCCCGTGCCCTCCAGCAGGCCATCCGGGTCCGGCAGATCGACGCCGTAGTAGGAAGCCGAGGTTAACCCGGTCCGTCTGCGGCATGATGTAGGCGTACGCCTCGCTCATCTTCTTCGGGCCGATGCCGTAGGTGGCCGCCCGGTCGCCGGGGCGCGGCACCTCCACCGCCTCCGGATCGATCTCGTCGACCAGCGCCCGCAAGGCGATGGCGATAGCTCGCACCTCATCGTCGCTTTTGGCAATCAGGTCGTCAAATGTACACATATGGGTTTCGGATCGCATCATACCTCCGTACCATCGAATGCCACCATGACCTCCTGTCGGTCAGGCAGCCACGTTGTTGTGTGTGGTGCAGCGTTCGCTGCAGGGTAATCGGGTGCGCCGAAGCGTATGACTAGTTTAACCTGCGATTGGCAACGATCAATACTCGCGAGACGGCCGTTTTCTTGGGAGCTGACCCTGTTGGCATGAAGGCTGCTGCCATGACTGGGTGTCAAACCTCAGTCGTTCAGATAGATGATTATAATCCCTCTCAATACCCTGCGCTTGTTCCCGACCACCATGTTCCGCCGTCGAGGAAGGAGACTTGGCAGTGCTGGCCGGCACTGTCACAAAGTGCGAGCCGTGTGAAAAGCCTTCCCGATTCGCGTATAATGAAGGATGAGGTGACCTGATGGACGCAATTCAAAGCATCAACCTGATCACGACCAATCCGGCCGTACGCGGCGGGAGGCCCTGTTTGGCCGGTACGGAACTGCGCGTCATCGACGTGGTCATGGCCGGCCTCTTCCACCAGCGTACGCCGGCTGAAATCGCCACTGATTACGACGTTTCGCTGGCGGCCGTCCATGCGGCGCTGGCCTACTACTACGAAAACAAGGTTGCGCTGGACGCAGATATCCGGCAGAATCTTGCCCAGGCGCAGGCATACAAGGACGAGCAAGCAGGTAACGATGGGTCTTCGCTTTTACCGGGATGAGAACCTGCCGGTGGAGATTGCTCGGCAATTACGGTCAAGAGGGGTCGATGCGGTTACCGTTAGAGATCTAGGGTATCTTAGCGATACCGACTCAAATCATCTCGAACGAGCAACCACATTGGGCTGCGTGTTGTGCACCTATGATACCGACTTTGTAGGATTGGCTTTACAAGGTTTTTCTCATGCAGGGATCGTGGTGGGTCATCCAGAGCGTCACTACATTGGTGCGTGGGTTACATTTCTGGAACTGATGGATGCAGTTTTGAGTGATACCGACATGGTTGGTCGCGTCGAGTATCTATAAGCCTGAGTGGTACCAATCCAGAATAGACCACTTCTCAGATTGTTTGTATAAATCCCTCTCAATACCCGCCACTTCTTTCCGGCCTCCCGATCATCCGGAGCGACCAGAAGTCTTGCGGACAGACCTGTCAGGTTGCTCCCCGCATCGATCGATCACCGACCACACCCGCTCGCGTGGGACTGAGTGCCCGTCAGTTCCATTGACCGGCCAGAACGCATCCCGCTCCGGCTCCCGATTGAACGCCCGCGCCGCCTTGCTCCCGCTGGGCCAAAAGACGCGCTCCGCCGCCTGCTTCTCGTCGTTGCGGCGCCGGTCGGCGCCAGGACGATTCTCGTCGTTGCCCGGTATCCCTTTCTGTACCAGGTCGCCGAGTTGGCGGTTGAGTCGTCGTTGGCCGCCGCGTGAACGGCGGGCGTGGGGTCCTTCGTAACTGTTCGGCAGACGCCAGGCCAGGTAATCGTTCCCCGGCTTGCCCAGCGTGCCCTTGTGGTCGACAAAGCGGAAGGTCGAACGGCCGCGCTCCCAGGCGCGTTGCTGGTGGCCTTCCCTACTATAGCGCTCCGCCACGGCCAGATTCGGCCGCACGCGGACACGGGCCACGTCCTCATACGCCAGTTGCGTCCGGCCCGGCACGCCGGAGATCTCGCGCAGCGCCGACCGGCTGATGGGTGATGCCTCGCGGCTGCTGTGGAACGCGGCGTAGAAATGGGCGCGGGTCTGCTGGATGCCGCCGGTCAGGGCCGCCACCGGCAGCTCCACCGGCGCACCGCGCAGCCGCCCCACCCCCAGCGCCGCCGCCACCTTCGTCGCGCCGCGCAGCCAGAGACGGCCGCCCGCGTCGCGGGTCCAGAAGACGCCATCTCCCTCGGCCAGCAGCTGCCGCAGCCGCCGCCAGCCGCACACCCGCAGTGCTGACCCATCCTCAGCTCAGCGCCGCACGCACCTCGTCGGCCGTCAGCCAGCCGCGCCCGTCGCTGTCCGCCAGCCGCAGCAAGAACCACACCCGCCCGGCCGCTTCCCGCTTCTGGCGCAGTACGGCCATTAATAAGGAAGGGTGGGCAGTGAAGACTCGAGGGATGGGGTTGGGGCCTGGGGGCTGGGGACTGGGAGGGAGAACAGCAGCCGGGTGGTCGGGTGGGATGCAATCGGCCGTCGTGGTTCGGCATGCCATTGCCGTGTTGTCGCCCTGCTCGGAGAAGACCGGACGGGCATCCGGGGGCCACGTTTTGGTGGCAACCCCCAGCTCCGCCCGGCGACGGGCCAGCTCGGCCTGCGCGTTGCGCAGCGGCCAATTCGGAGCGGCCGCATCCGGGCGATCGCGTCGAGACCTGGCAGGTGTCGCACCTGTCAGGTCTGGCGACGCCGGCGCACTCCCCAGTGCCTGCCGCATCGCCAACAGCTTCTCTTGCGCCGCTGCCATTTCCGGAGATAGGCGCGGCTCGTCCTCCCGCAGCATGGGTGCACTCGAAGCTGAGCCGGAGAAAATGAGCAACTACACGAACAGAACGCATGGCCCATTGACGCCAGGATCAGCTGCGGGTATACTCCTATCACATAACTAGAAGCCGTTGGGAGGCGCAGATCCCCCCTCCCCATCAAAGGGGCGCTTCGCGATCCGGTGGTAACGACACCGCCGCGTTGTCTGAAACGGCTTACACCAATGTCCGTGAGGCCCAGTGGTAACGACCCTGGGTCTCATTGCTTATCAGGGCTACATGCCCTGGATTCGCTGCTTTTAAGTGGGGTTGGGTCGCCTCGTTGTGTGCTGGCCCTTCGGTCAGATCGTCGCCGTGGCGTTGTCATCGACCGGGCCTGCTGCCAAACCCCTGCTTCTATACCCTAAACGTTCAACAATCCCCCACCCTATAGTCCAGTTCAATCTAGCCTAGTTGAAGCTAGGGACTGGGCGGGTAACTGCGGGTTTTCGGATAGTCGGGTGGTTGGGTCACAAGCGCGATCCCCTCCCCAGGCCCTATCCCCCAGCCCTCTCTCCCTACACCGACCACCGCGCCAGATCCGCGTCGACCGTATCCAGGTCGATCAGCCGGATGCCGGCGGGCTGCCAGCCCTTGCGGCTGCGAGCGGCCGCCTGCTGCACAATCGACTCCGCCCGTTCCCGGGCCGTCTCTGTCCAGCCGGACTTCGAGAAGAGCGTGTAGTAGATCTCCCACGGGCCGTCTTCCTCGTCGGTCTCGCCCTTCGGCAGCGCCTGCGACGTTTTCTTGGCCAGCGCGTCAATCGCCTCCGCCCCCACCGGTTCGTCCTGCCAGAAGCAGTCGCCCAGCACCAGGGAGCGGGAGTCATCGCTCGCGCCAACCACATCAATCGTAAAGCTCGCCGCCCATTCGCTGCCGGCCACGTCCACCGGGACGGGAATCTCCCCCCGCCCGGCCGCCAGCAGCAGCCACTCCCGGCACATCTCCGGCCACGTATTGGCCTCGATGAACGCCGGCGTATCGGCCGCAATCTCGTCGAGCAGCGGCTGGATTTGCCCCAGCGCCAGCTTCGACTGATTGGCCGAGATGAACCGATAGAAAAAGCGCAGATACGGGTCGGTGACCACATAACGGCCGCTGCGGGAATCTTCCCGGTTGCGATGGCTGACCGGCACGTCGCGCGTCACAAAGCCGGTGTCGCGCAAGACGCTCAAATAGAACGACGCCTTGCCGCTGCTCAGCCCGGTGCGCTTGCTGATCTGCCCCATCGTCTGCTGGTTGTCGGCGATGGCCCGCAGGATGCCGACGTAGTTGTGCATGTCGGTGATGAAGTCGGAGAGCAAAATGCGCGCCTCGTCGATCATCCACGAATGGGACGGCAAAATGTTGATGCGTAAATTCCGCATCACTGTCTGCTCCGCGTCCAGCCGCTCCCAATAGGCCGGAACCCCGCCCCACATGGCGTAGAGCGCCACCCGTTCGGCGGCGTCGTAGCCGGGGAAGTAGTCGGAGGTCACGCCAAACGGCAGCGGCGGCAGCTGCATCTGGGCGGCCGCCCGCCCGTACAGCGGCGCGTCGTAGTTGAGCAGATTGCGGCGCATGATGCCCATCTGCGACCCCGACAGGGCCAGCGTCAGATTGGCGTCGCTCAGCCAGTGGTCCCAAATCTTCTGGAGATTGCCCACGAAGTCCGGGTCCACGTCGATGAGGTAGGTCACCTCGTCAATAATGAGGGCGACGCGCTTTTCCTGGGCGTGGCGGGCCAGCTGCCGCAGCGCCAGCTCCCACGAGGAAAACGAAAAGTCCGGCGGCACATCTGCCTCCGGATCCATAAACGCCATGATCGACTGAGAGAACGAGCGCAGCTGCGTCAGCGACGACGTCGGCTCGGCTACCCAGTACAACCCCTGCCCCGGATGCTGCTGCAACCAATGGGTCAGCAGACGGGTCTTGCCAACACGCCGGCGGCCGTATAGAATGAGCAGTGTAGCTCGTGTGGAGCGCCAGAGATTATCCAGCACTTCCAGTTCCCGACTTCGCCCAACAAATTCAGCCCTAAACATAATAGTTTCAAATAGTGTAGTCGTAACTAGCGTAGTTGCACCTATACTATACACTGACATAACGTGTTGTCAAGATCCAAAAACGATCATCTGTTCGCCTGAAACGGCCGTTTGCGGGCCGAATGGATCGCTTTATGTTGATCTCACCCCCCTGATCCGGGGTGATCTGATCCACTTCGGCCCAAAATCGGCCCAGATCCCGGTGAGATCGATCCACCGGACGAGTTTTGATGTGTTACTACAACACCTCCATTTCGGCCGCCACTTTACTAAGGCGACCTCGTTGCGGGCCGTCGGAAAGACCTCAGAGGTCTGGCAGGGCGAGCGTGGGCCGGATCAGGCTGCAAGACCTCTGAGGTCTGCCCCCACCCCCGCCGCGACCCCCACCGCTAATTGACCTATGACGGTCTCGCGCGGGCCTCTGATCCAATTATATAAGGCTGTCAAGTGAATTTTTAGACACCCTGGGGAAAGTCGGCAGACATCATGGCAAATTCGCCCGAATCGAAGGTATAATCAGGTCAAAGGAGCGACTCATGCTAACGCTGGAAATCAATGACCACCGTCTGAGCAAGCAAATCGCCGAGCTGCTGGAGCAGCGTTTCGCCAACGATCCCGAGCGGATGATGGCGGAACTGCTGCGCCTCTACGAAACGCGCCTCAAGCGACTCAGCTACAGCGGCCGCGTCTCCTGGCCCCAGGACGGCCTCGCCTATCAGAAGGAAGTTCGGCGTGACTGGTGAGCGTATCCTGCTGGATACCAACGCATTTATCTACTTTCTGGAAGGACGGGTCAATGTAGCCGACCTTGTGCTGCAGGCAGATGGGGTGTACTACTCACCCATCACCGAGATCGAGTTGCTCCGATCACCTCATCTTGGTGACGAAGAATCCAGCGACATTCGCGGTCTGTTGTCCACTTGTGAGCGCCTCGACCTGGACCAGCCGGTTGTTGATGCGGCCGTCGACCTGAGCCGTCGCTATGGGTTGCGCGTGCCGGACGCGATCATCGCCGCGTCCTCCCTTGTGCAGGACCTGACATTGGTGACGGCCGACCAACACTTCTCCCGCGTAGCCGAATTGACGCTGATCACCGACATACTGGACTGATTTGGCTCCCGCTGCCCACCCTCGAGACACCCGCAACGGGGAACGGCCGTCCACAAGTTCATAAATCCACGGCCGCCCGGCCGCGCAGAACTGATCAGCGCAGGGGTGTTCAACAATCAACCGGCAGCACGGCACCCCGGAGACAAGAGACGAGGCCACCGGGCTGTGTCTACGTCGCCTCAATGAGGCGCGTTCCTTCCCCGGTTGCTCGTGGCTTCATGCCCAACCAACCCCGCGTGTAAACAACAAGAACCAGGGCTACGACCAGATAGATCGCCACCTTGATTTCGTCGAAGTAGGTGACCAATGGCTCGACGAAGACCGGGAACTCGCCCTGCTCCGTGAAGAGTGACGTGTAGTGGTTGGTCGCTGCGTGGAACACCACAGCCGGGATGACGCTGCCGGCCGCACTCTGTGTCAGCCAGAACATTGTCGGGGCCAGTGTAATCGTGATGGCGTAGAGCAGCCAGATATCCTGACTGCCGCCGCTCCAACCGGCGATGTAATACAGGGGAAGATGCCACGTACCCCACAGGACACCGTGAATCAGACAGGCAATCAGGGGGTGCATGTCCGCAGTCAGCCGCGGCATGGCAAACCCCTGCCAGCCGAACTCCTCAACGGCGCTGCTCATCCAGAACAAGAACAGGATAGCCAGCGGCGAGGTGGAAACGGCCCAATACCAGGGCGGATCAGCCGACAGCGTAGACGGGCCAACCAGAACGCGGTAGAGCACCAGGTGGGCCAGCGCGATGAGCAGCGGCAGAACGAGGCCCGCCAGCAGAATCCAGCGCCACTGCCGGCGCACGCCGGATACGCTGCGGAACCAGTGCCAGGCACCGCGTGGTCCGCCCGCAATGCGAGACAGAACAAGAGCGGCGATCAATGGGCCGTAAGCACCCACTATGATCAGGATGAGATCCCATTCGGCCAACTGTGGCAGCACGATCTGGGCTCCCCAAATCGCCCAACTGATGGCAAACGCCAACAGGTAGAAGACGGCCGCACCGCGGACGCCAGGCAATTGCCCCGTGGTCGCTTGACTGCTGGACATGATACCTCCCTGGCGGTCCACCCCACACTCGGGCATCGAATGGACCCTGGCTCACCGGAAGCAGCGCGTGATTGGGCCAGCGCATCCTGTACAATGCGCCAGCTTGCCCATACAGGATACGTCACGTGACCGCTGCCGCGACAGTATCTTTCGTCACGTCACACCGCTGCTGCCATTGACGGCCGTCCGCCCTGCCCGGTCGATAGCGCACGCCAACCGCCTACCCCGCCCATGCCCGACACTTCACCGCCAAAAAGTGACGAACGTCAGGCGCAATCCATGACGATTGTTGCCACCAATTGGCGGCCGATCGGCTATCATACTATCATGGCCGTATGCAGCGGTCAGTCTGCCAGTATTTGCATAAGAGGAAACGCGATGTCACAACCGAACGCTGCGCCATCTGACGGTCAGCCCGATGAATCTCCGCCAACTGCGGCTGCCAACTGGCTTGCCCCCATTCTGCTGCGCGCCGACGCCGGCCTCTTGCTGCGCCTGCGACGCTACCGACAGCGGCTGCTCAATCTCTCCGCCCAGAAACGGCGCTGGATCATGCGCCGGGCGGCCGTCACGATGGCCGGCGCGGCCCTGCTGCTGGCGCTGAGTCAGGCTCCGGCGATGAGCAACGCGATCACGGTCGCCAACGGTGAGGTGGCGATTGCCGACAACGGGAAGTGTTCGCTGATTGAGGCGATTCGCAACGCCAACAACGATGTATCCGGCCAACCCCACGACGACTGCGCCCCCGGAAATCCTTCAGGCGCAGACACCATTCGCCTGCCAAACAATGGGGAGTTCGTCCTCAATCAGGCCCACAACAGCAGTGACGACGGGAGCAACGGGCTGCCTTGGATTGGCACGGAGATCACCATTCAAGGCCGTGGATCCACGATCCGCCGTGCAGACAACGCGCCTGAGTTTCGGCTGTTTGCGGTTGGGCCGGACGGATCGCTTGTCCTGGATGACGTGTCGCTGCGGAACGGTGATGCTGGTAGTGAGTCAGGTGGGGCGATTCTGAATCAAGGAGTTCTTGAGATTAAGGATTCGATATTGACAGGTCACGTAGCCCGCAGTGGTGGAGCCATAAGGAACGAGCGCTACTTGACAATATCTGGAAGCGAACTTTCCAAGAATTCGGCCAATAGTGGAGGGGCAATATCCAACGCATACTCTGATGAAAATTCAGATTACAACGAGGAGTCTTGGCTAGTCATCTTAGACAGTGATCTCAATAAAAACAGCGTTGGAGGACAAGGCGGTGCAATTATCTCTGGGGCTCCCACGACGATAAAGAATAGCGCGATAAGTGGAAACTCAGCGAGCACTGGTGGAGCCATCAGCATCAGCTATCATGACTTGGTTCTTGAAAACAGCATTGTCTCGGGCAACACGGCGGCGGAGTCAGCAGGAGCCATCTATTCCTATTACTACGCTGGAATATACATTGTCAACAGTACGCTGCGCATGAATTCTGCTGAGGTATGGGGAGGCGCAATTTACACCCACTATCGTTACGGAGGAGATGTCAATATAAGCGACAGCACATTATCCGGTAACTCGTCGAACTGGGGTGGAGGTGCTGTTTCAACGAGCTTTCTTTACATCGCTCGAAGCACGTTTAGCGACAATACTGCTGCTAATTCAGGTGGTGCTATCCTTTGCTGGTTTGGTCGCGGTTCCATCCAAGAGACGCTCATTACTGGCAATGAGGCAACCCGCGGCGGTGGTGTTAGTTCGAGTTGGTGCTACCTGGATATCGAAAACAGTACTTTGTCTGGCAATGTAGCAGAAGAAGGTGGAGGCATGTTCGTCTGGCCAGATTACACGGGCAGTAGCTACGCATTAGGTGAGACAATCGGCGAAGTGACTTTGCAAGGTACTACGATCACCCTCAATAGGAGCAATCTTGGCGGCGGTGTCTTATCGGAGGGTTCTAGGCTACTACTCGACCGTTCTATCGTTTCCGGCAACAGTGCCAATAGTGGACCGAATCTGTACTTACGGAACGCATATACACGTGAGCTTCTGCCAGCAGACCTGATCAGCTTTGGAAATAATGTCGTTGGGTCTAGTGGGGTGTCTGGTGTCATCGGAGCCACGTTGGACGCAGACGACCTTGTTCCAAATGTTGGTGCAAACACCATCGTCGGAGAACTTGCCGACAATGGCGGACCGACGAATACTCACGCGCTCTTGCCAGGGAGCCCTGCAATTGACCTTGTGCCGAGTAGTGACTGTGTGGGCGCGTTTGACCAGCGCGGCATAGCCCGGAATATTGATGGCGACGGAAACCCCACTATCAATGAATGCGATGCTGGCGCATTTGAGTTGAGAGTGTCCAAGATATTGTGTAAACCCGAAATCAAGCTAAGATGCAACGCTTGAAAGGGAGAACACACGATGACACAGAGAAAGGGCCGTAAGCGGGCCAATCCACAGGAGTATATGCCGGACGCGGAGCACGTGGCGGCGGAACTGGCCAAAGCAGAGTCGATGGACGACTTCTTTGGCCAAGACGGCATCTTTGCCAAGTTGTTCGCCGGCACGCTCGAATCGATGATGGAGGAGGAGCTGACCGACTATCTGGGGTACGAGCCGTATGAAGCCAAAGGGCACCATAGCGGCAACAGTCGCAACGGGTATTACAACAAGAAAGTGCGGACCTCGGAGGGGGACACCGATGTGCGCATCCCCCGCGACCGCAACGGCGACTACGAACCCAAGATCCTGCGCCGGTATGCGAGCAACACCAACGAGCTGGAAGAAAAGATCATCGGCCTGTACGCTAAGGGGCTGAGCACACGGGATATTCAGGATACCTTGCACGAGTTGTACGGAGTTGAGCTATCCGCCCAATCCATCAGCACCATCACCGACAAGGTCTGGTCATTGGTCGAGGCGTGGCAAAGCCGGCCGCTGGAGGCTATCTATCCCTTCGTTTTCCTGGATGCCCTGCACCTCAAACTGCGACGGGGAGGAAAGATCGAGAATACAGCCGTCTATGTCGTGCTGGGCGTGGCCATGGACGGCCATCGCGATGTTCTGGGCCACTGGGTAGGGGATGGTTCGGAAGGGGCCAACTTCTGGCTGAGCGTAGTCACCGACCTTGAGGTCCGTGGTGTGAAGGACATCTTCATCGCCAGTGTCGATGGCTTACCAGGGTTCAAGGAAGCCATACAATCCATCTTTCCGCGGACCCAGGTTCAGCGCTGCATCGTCCACCAAATCCGGCACAGCTTGCGCTATGTCGCCTGGAAAGACCGCAAGGCCTTTGTTGCCGACCTGAAGACACTCTACCAGGCGCCCACTCTGGAACAGGCCACGGCCAACCTGCACCGCCTGGCTGAAAAATGGGGCGGTCAGTATGCGATTGCGGTGAAGTCATGGGAAAAGAACTGGGACGACCTGACGACCTTCTTTGACTACCCGGCGGATATTCGACGTATCATCTATACCACCAACACGGTTGAGGGGTATCATCGCCAGCTACGTCGGGTGACGAAGACCAAGTCCTCTTTTCCGTCGCCCGAAGCAGCTCGCAAGTTACTCTACCTGGCCACGGTAGACATCACCCGCAAATGGACGATGCCAATCCGGAACTGGCCCCAGGTGCTCAACCAGGTGGTGATACGCTTTGAAGACCGGATAGATTACTAGAACCGAGATAGGGGTTTACACACAATTTCTGACACTCCCTTTGAGTTCGATCCCAGTCCTCCGACGGCAACTCCAACCGCTACCATCCCTCCCACAGAAACGCCCACTGCAACTGCATCGCCATCGCCAACCTCAAGCGTAACGCCCACGAGCACCGGCACACCGACAGATCCTGTATTCACACCCACTGCCACCAGCACACTCTCCCCGGACGTCACGCCCACTGTGCGACCAACGCTGCCGCCGCTTTCGTTCAACCTGGTGCTCCCTATCCTTCTAAATGGCTTACCCCCTACCGCCACACCAACGCTACAGCCGACGACTACGAGTGTACCGACAGCCACGGCTAGCGTTCTACCAACCGCCACCAGCTCGCCCACCACGCAGCCAACTCGGACGCCCACACCTACGGCAACGGCCACGCGACCACCATCCCCGCCTGGCAACTGCACTATTTGCGACAGAGATGAATACAACTGTGGGGACTTCGCCACCCAGGCCGAAGCACAGGCCTGCCACGATTATTGTTTCGAGCAGGTAGGAAGTGATATTCACGGTCTTGATGGTGATGGCAATGGAATTGCCTGCGAAGGCCTACCACTTCGCTATTCCAGATGGCCGGTGCTCATACTCCCTGGCAACGACAGGTGAACGACTATCGTGACCACAGGTGAAGACCACCCTGCATCGCCAGATCGACCTGACCGACCGGCTGGTGTACGAGTTGCACGAGCTGACGGCCGAGGAGATCGCGATTGTGGAGGGGGAGTGAATTTCTTGTCTTCATGCTGAACTCAATAGCCATTCACGAAGCTGGAAGTCAGATTCAGGGGGTGGCAGAAGCGTCTCAATATTCGCACTTGGCCAAAGCCGTGTAGCAGCATCTACATTTGGTTTGATGTCGATTATGAGAACTTCTTTGATTCTCGATCCATAGGAACTAAGAAAATCTAACAACTCATCATCATACGGATTGAAGGCGAAACCAAAAACAATCACTCTTGTCGCGTCTTTGATGAGCGCTGCTGCCAACTGCCATTGCTGTATCAATGCCGACTGCGATTCTTTTCCGTGAACAGGAGCCACGATAAGGGCGTTGCCTGAAATAGCGCGTCGACCATCCGTGTATCGACCACTCTTATCCCACGAAATGCTGCCGTGAACCTTGGCAAGAGGTAGGACGCCGCTCAATGTGACTGGATTCCGATAAGTTGAAACTGGATACGGACCTCGACCTGCCAGAACTTCGCCATGTTCTCCGTAATTGAAGCCTTTCGTCCCCAAAGCATATTCAACCAATAGGTCGTAGTTGGTTGTTAATATTCCGTCAAGGTGCGGGCCAAGTTGATCGACTAGAAAGCTACTAGCTTCTTTGACTCCCGGTCGCTGCCACTTGCGGTTCTCATCTATCATCAACACATGTCGCCGATTTCTTCCTGCATGCCATTCATGCCAGATGTAGGGATCAGAGAGGCGACGTACTATATACCATGTCACTAACTCTGCGATCTTGTCTGACTGACGCATGGCAAAGTCGATAAACGCTTCTGCTGGTTCGCCAGGGTGCTCTGTGTCCCACGAGTCTTTGAGAGTCTTGACTTTCGCAAGCTTCTTCTCCTCCCTGACGCCAGAAGGCTCAATCTCAAAGTCAAAGAGCTCCCTCGCCAGGGGAAGCCCTGCAGCCCATTTCGAAAATCCAGCACCTAGAATGAGAACAACCATGATTGACCTTGAGAATGTAGCCCAGGCGCTGTGAACTGCCAAATGCAGAACACTGTTCGAAGATGAATAGGACAGAGCAAGCTATTTTTCGGATTGACCCTTCGCTGACGAGCAAATCCTGGGGCGGTTGATGACGTTGAATCTGGCGCGGATGGCCGTCGGGGAAGCTCCTGGAACATCGCCTACCCCACCCCCGATAACCGCAACCTCCCCCCACCTCGCTACGTATAGTCTTCTAAGATCCAATTCGGGCCGGCGTTGTCTCCTGTCCGTCCGGCCCGCGCCATTCCGACCAACAAGGAGGTCAACATGGCCACATTCAAACGGTCCTGGCTCTTCTCGGCGGAGTGACCGCGGCGACGGCCGCTTTCCTCTACTGGCGACGCCGCAGCGGCCAACTCCCCTGCCCGTCCAGCCTCAGCTTCCTCGTCGAAAATCCGTATGTGGAGCGCTATGCCGGCGCCGAGCTGCTGCTCGACCGGGCCGGCGTCGAGCCGGGTATGCGCGTGCTCGATGTCGGCAGCGGCCCGGGGCGCGTCGCCGTGCCCGCGGCCGAGCGCGTGGGCGCGGAAGGTGAAGTCGTCGCCCTCGACGTGCAGCAAGCGATGCTCGACCGGGTGCAGGAGAAGGTAGATGCCCGGCATCTAACCAACGTGCGCCTGATCCACGCGGGAGCGGGCGAGAACAAGACCGAACCGGACGCCTTCGACCGGGCCTTCCTGGTCACCGTCCTGGGCGAGATTCCCGACAAGCGGGCCGCGCTGCGCGAGATCAACCGGGCGCTGAAGCCGGAGGGCGTCCTCTCCATCACCGAGATGCTGCCCGACCCCGACTACCAGTCGCCGGAGACGATCCACCAGCTGGCGCGCGACACCGGCTTTGTCGTCCGGGAGCAGATCGGCGGGCTGCCGGCCTACACGATGAACCTGATCAAGGCTGTCTAGCCGGTTGCCGGTCCGGCGGCCGTTCGCGTTCGTTCCAGAACGGCCGCCCAAACAAAAACAGACCTGCCCGGTTGTCGCGCACCGCTGCGCCACCGACCGGACAGGTCTGAAACAGCCACGTCATCGCCAGACTACATCGGCGGCTGAAGCCCCAGCTGCGCCATCATCGCGCCCATATCCGTCGCGCCCCAATGCTCCACCACCTTGCCGTCCTTGACGCGCAGGAAGTCGATGACCGGAATCGAGAACGAATTGCCGCTCGCCGGCATACCCATGAACTCGCCCTTGTGCGTGCCGCTCCAGGTCCACCGCACGGCCACCGTGTCCCCTTCCGCCACCATCTCCCCGATCGTCCCCTGGGCGTCGGGAAAGGCGTCGTGGAACATCGCGATCGACTGCCCGAAGCCCTCATAGCCAGACGGCATACCCGGCGGCAGCTCCTCATGTTCCACAAAGTCGGGGGAGATGATTTCCTCCACCAGCGACGCATCGCCGCCGCCCATCAGATCTTCAACCAACCGCCGCACCACAGCCTTATTCTGCTCAATCGACATCTGCTATTCTCCTTGTGTATGGGGTCGTCTACTGGACAAAAGAAAAGCCCCCGCCCCTTCCGGTGGCGAAGGCCCTCTCCGAGTATACGATGTCGGACCCGATTTGTATAGGCGAATGCCCACGCCCCCGGCGTAAGCCCCACCTGCTACATCATCGCGCTCATGTCGGTCAGGCCCCAATGCTCCACGACCTTGCCGTCCTTGACGCGCAGGATGTCGATGCCCGGAATCGTGATCGACTTCCCGGTCGCCGGCATCCCCATGAACTCGCCCTCGTGGGTGCCGGTCCCGGTATGCCGCACCGTCACCTTGTCGCCCTCGGCCACCATATCCTCGACCGTCAACGTGAAGTCGGGGAACGCGGCGTGTAATCATCGTGACATACTGCGCGAAGCCCTCATAGCCAGACGGCGTACCCGGCGGCAGCTCCTCATGCTCCACAAAGTCAGGGGAAAGCATCTCCGCCACCAGCGACACATCGCCACCGCCCATTAGATCTTCAACCAACCGCCGCACCAAAGCCTTGTTCTGCTCAATCGACATCTGCTATTCTCCTTGTAGTGGGTAATCAAGTGGACCCGCCCCGGCACGTGGAGCAGACTGTCTCCCATTTTATGGGACCGGACCCGAAATGTATAGTGGCTGGTTTTGCACCGAAAGGTCAATTCGGAACGGCCGTCGCCTGCCATCATCACCACAGGGTTGGCTGGTTGGCGGGCGCCCCCTGGTCCTCGCCGCCCCTACTCCCGCTGATCCAGCATAAACGCCAGGATCTCGCTCAGGCGCAGGTCGTTGACGATACGGCCGTCTTCGTTGACCACGGGGATATCGGCCAGCTTGTGGAACGTCATCTGCTGCAGCGCGTCGGCCAGCGTCTGGTCCAGCCGAACGGCCGCCTCCGCGCTGCCCTTGGCCGCCAGATCGCTGACATGCTTGGCCATCAGCAGCCGCCGCAGCTGCCCCTTGTTCAGCGGCTCGCCCGCCGGCTGCTGGTCCAGCTGCATACTGACCCAGTTGAGCAGATCGATCTTGTTCACCACCCCGGTCAGACGGCCGTCCGGCCCTGTCAGGAAGATGCCGCGCAGATCGTGGTTGGTGGCAAACTGCCGCACCGCATCGTCCAGCAGCATATCGCCGTCCACGATCATCGCCTGCATCCGGGACGTCTCGCACACCTCGGCAATCTTCACAGTTTGCATGGGACCGTTTCCTTATGGTTGGGTTGCTCGGAACCGGGGCCGCCCCTGACGGACGAACCGGTCGCGTGCCCATCATAACACCCCCCGCCGGGCCTGCAAACGCGCCGGGCGCAGACAGCCGGCGGCCGAAGCACCTTGCGCAGGAACGACCGTTCGGAACGGCTGTCCGGACCGCAGCCTCAACGACTCGCCCACCCCGCCCCGCCCTCGCGACCCCCCACATGTGACCAACCTGAGCCTTGCCGCACAGCCCTATCCACCGGCGGCCGTTCTGCGCTATACTTCCCTCGCGTCCCGGCGAACGGCCCGGGGCGAACACCCAGACCAAGGAGGTTGACTCACCAGATGAAACGACTACTCTTGTTGCTCTCCGTGCTGGTGGTCGGCGCGCTGGCCGCGTGCGACAGCCAAACGACGGCCGACCAGGCCGTTGTCGACCCCGACACCCCCCTCGTCACCGTCTACAGCTCGCCCGCCTGAGGCTGCTGTGGCGACTGGGTTGCCTATATGGAAGCCAATGGGTATGCGGTCCAGGTCGAAAACACAACCGACCTGACGGCCGTCAAGCAGACCTACCAGGTTCCACCGCAGCTCCAGTCATGCCACACAGCCATCGTGGATGGCTACATTATCGAAGGACACGTACCCGTCGCCGACCTTGAGCGGCTTCTGGCCGAGCGGCCCGACGTCGCCGGACTCGCCGTGCCCGGCATGCCCATCGGTTCACCGGGCATGGAAACCGAAGGCGTGGCCGACCAGCCCTACGACGTGATCGCCTTCACCGAAGACGGACAGACCAGCATCTTCGCCAGCTACGCGCCCTAGACCCCGGACGCACGCCGGGCCACCACCCGGACGCACGCCGGGCCACCACCCGGCAGGCAGCAAAAAGCGGCGGTGGGCAGACAACTGCCCCCGCCGCCTGTCGTTTTCCGCTCAGCCCGCGCCGAACCAGCCTCAGCGCATCAGGCCCGCTTCAATGAGCAGGTCGTGGACGGCCGCAAACGAGTCCGCCTCCGCTTGCGCCACCTCCCCCCGCTCCACCAGAACCGCCAGCAGCGCCGGCAGGTTATTGCCCTGCATCCGCAGCCCCGTGTCCACCATCAGGCTGTCCAGCGCCGTGTGGACCGACAGGAACGTCGCCGCCTGCGCCTCGTCGATCAGCCCCGCCGCCGCCGCCTCATCCACCATCGCCTGCCGGTTCTGCTGTTCGACCACCGGGTCGAACATCGCCCCGCCCATCATGGCGCGTGGCTGCATCGTCCCCCGGCCCAGCGCCTGGATATAGTTGATCACATCCCAGCGGGCCTGTTCGTCCAGGATCTCTTTCCACGCCGGCATGGAGGACGTCAGCGGATCCCCCTGCCCGCCCTCGCTGACGCGCCAGAACAGATGGTCATCGCCCAACATCTGGCTCGTGTGGGCAATGGCGGCGGGGGCCGGGTCCAGACCGGCAACCGCCGGGCCGTCCCCCATCCCGCCGTCGCCGTGGCAGACCGCACAGCTCGTCACAAAAATCTCCGCACCCCGCTCCAGCGACTCCTCGGTCGCCGGTACCGGGTTGGTCAGCCCGGCATACGGCTCCGCAATGGGGCCGTGGTGGGACATCCGCATCCCGCCCATCTGGCCCATGCCCTGACCCATGCCCTGACCCATGCCCTGACCCATGCCCTGACCCATCTCCTCGCCCGTCTCTTCCGCAGCCGGTTGGCTCGTGGCGCTCGGGGCAGCGGCCGTCGCCTCCGGCGCGGTCTCAACCTGGCTTTCTGCCCGACCACAGGCCGCCAGCAAGACGACCAGCAAGACCGTCAAACTCATCCATCGCTTCGCTAACATTTGGTGGCTCCTTTCCCGTCCTCCGTAATCTGGCGTCCAGTATACGACAAGCCATCCTCCCCTGGCGACAGCTCTCATCGAGGTCACTGCGGCCCGGCCAGGCGGCCGCCGCGCCAGGCCACCACCGACGCCAGCCACCCACCCCCAACCCATGACGATCATCAGCCCCGACCGATGACGCAGAGCTTTTCAGTTGTCTGATTCAGGTCGAACACAGGCCGTTGAAACGACCTGCTAGCGGAGGAAACCCACTGCAAGTGGGTTGCAGAAGGGGCGGCCAGTGTGCTTTCCTTCTCGTTCCCAGTGGGTTTTGACTTACTTCCCCGGAAGCTGTCGGGTTTCAAACCGCCGCAGTTCGACAACTGAAAAGCTCTGGCCGCATCCTGGCCCGACATCGTCGCAGCCTTCCGACGTTGTCATTTTCACCGCCGAAGGCAAGGCCACTGTCTACGCCGGCTATACGCCGTAAGCTGGCACCGTGCAGTGAGAAACGGGGTGGCTGCCGCATACCCCGTCTCTTGCACAGCGCCCAGCAAAAACCGGGTTTCAGCCGCGACCTCGTCGCCGAAACCCGGTTACTTGAATAGCCAGTCTGGCGGGACAAGCAGCGGTGTGCTGGCCACGCCCGGGTGCGTCTCGCTACCTGTCGATCGATGGCCCCAACAGGCGTCCGCCCACTTCCGGGCGAGTGTCACGCGCCGCCAACGGCTCCCCCTTGACCAGCTGCGCCAGACCGATGCTCTCACGCGACGGCCGCACCGCCGGACTGTTCATCAGCGCCGCCCGACTCTGGAAAGAGACATCATCGATAAACACGTTGCTGTTCAACGTCGCATTGGTCTCCGCCCGGATCTGCACCGCCACGCTCTGGCCCGCGTAGGCTCGCAGGTCGATCACATGGCGCGTCCAGCCCTCCGTGGTGGTTGCCCCGCACAGCGTGTAGGCGTCGACCACCGTCGTGCGGTCGATGATCGTCCCGGCGAAGTCGTTGTTGCATGAATCCTGCGAGGCGATCCAGTGCCAGTAGGTCAGATAGGGGGCGGCTGCCGGAACGGTGACCTGCTGCTCGATGCCCCCAATCTCGTCATAGTCCCCGCCCAGCCAGATGGCCCATGTTCCGCTGTGGGCATCCACCGGCAAATTAGCCTCCTGCAGGATAATACGCCAGCCGTTCAGCGAAAACTCCAGCCACGAACCGTCCGGCCCGCGCTCAAAGTTGCCGTTGACAATCTGACTGTTGGCTGAAGGTGGAGGTGTTGGCGGAACGGCCGTCGGCGCGGGCTGGGCCATCACTGCGGGCAGCATCGCCGACGCCGCGGCCGGGTAGGCTGCCGCGCTTCTGGCCCCTTCCCCCGGCGCGGCCGAACTGACCTGCGTGACCACGGCCCCCACGCCTCCGGCCACCAGCGCCAGCAAAACGACCCCGACGACAAACATGCGAACAGAAAACGAACGAGAACCTGACGACATCGGTTACCTCCGGTTGGTATGGTTCAGACTGTAAAACTGGGCGAGCCGCGCGACTGGTCTCACCGGCAACCGTACTCGAATTCCCGACGACCGTCAACCGGATTTCACCCCGAAATGGGCCGCACAACGTGTCATCAAAACAGCGCTGCGCCCGGATGCCAATCTCTGGTCGCACCAGCGTGGCCTCATGGCGCTGATGCCGGTCGACCTTCCAGATCAGGGGAGCGTTGATCGTGCGAACGAACCGTCGTCAGCCAGCCTCACGAACTGAAGCTGGCGATGGCAACCCGTATCCAGCCGTAGACGACGAAACACATCAGGAATGACATGAAGAGAAACATGACATAGGTCAACAGCTTGAAGTAGATGTCGGCTTCGGGTTTCAGCGGCTACGGAGACAGGCGCGTTTTGCCCGGACGCATCAGCTTGTCGTCCCAATCGGGCCGATAGCGATAAGTCCACACTATGAATCCAAGCCGGAAAAAGCCTGTGGTGACCAGCAGCGTAAACGTCACCTGGTCGTTTTCGACCAAGTAGTCAGCTCTACTCCGCGGCCCCAGTCCCTAAGCCCCAGCCACCACCACAACGGCCGTATTCCCGATCTTCGCCCCCGACTCCACCAGGCGATGGGCGTCGGGCACCTGCTCCAGCGGAAAGCGGTGGCCGATGACCGGGGTCAGCGTGCCCGCCTCGACCTGCTCCAGCAGCCAGGCCAGATCGGCCGGCTCGCGGCCCGCCGCCTGGCTGACCACCCGCTTGCCCGCGCGACGGGCCGCCCCCCCTCCGCGCCGCACCGCCAGGCTGGGGTTGGCCGCCAGCAGCACGCCGCCCGGCGAGAGCGCCGCCAGCGCGTCGTCCAGCGCAATCGTGCCGACCACATCGAGCACGGCGTTGTAGGTCTGGCCGTTGCGCCGGAAATCCTCCTGCGTGTAATCGATGACGTGGTCGGCCCCGATGGAGCGCAGCATCTCCAGCTTCATGCCGCTGTCGACGGCCGTCACCTCCGCGCCCCGCTGTTTGGCCAACTGCACGCTGTAGGTGCCGATGCTGCCGCCCGCGCCGTTGATGAGGATGTGCTGCCCCGGCCCCACCTCCCCCAGCCGCATGAAGTGGAGCGCCTCCAGCCCGCCGGTCGGCAAGACGGCCGCTTCCTCAAAGCTGACCCCCGCCGGCTTGTGGACCACCAGCCCGTCGTTCGACGCCGCCGCCAGCACGGCGAACTCTGCATGGCCGCCGAAGCGGAACCCGGTCGTGGCCAGAATGGCGTCGCCGGGGCTGAACCCGACCACCCCCGGCCCGACCGCTTCCACCACGCCCGACAGCTCCTGGCCCAGTATCTTGATGCGCGACGGCCGCGTGAAGCCGATGTAGACCCGCAGCGGCAGGCTGAGGTACGGGGCGAACGACATCCCCCGCGTCTCGCAATCCCCCAGCGTGACGCTGGTGGCATGGACGCCAATGAGCAGCTCGCCCTCCTTCGGCTCCGGGCGGGGCACGTCCTGCAGCTTCAACACGTCCGGCGGGCCGTAGGCGGTCCAGATGATGGCTTTCATGGGGGTATCCTCTTGTGATAGTCGCTTGTTGTCGGGTCGGTTCCTTCTTATAGTACAGTGCCCGGCGCAGCGCGCAAGCGGCGGGGCGTGGCCAGGGCTTTTCAGTTGTCAAGCCGCTGCGGGTTGAAACCCGGCAGCTACCGGGCAAGTGGGTCAAAACCCACTTAAACCGGGAAGGAAAGCACGCCGGCCACCCCTTCTGCAACCCACCTTCAGTGGGTTTCCTCCGGTAGCAGGCCGTTTCAACGGCCTGTGTCCGGCCGAACCAGACAACTGAAAAACCCTGGGGGCGTGGCTGGCCACGCCGGAGACCTCGCAGGTCTGTGAGACCTGCGAGGTCTGCTGCCCACGCCGCCGCTTCTTCGCCGGTCTTGCGCTGCGGGGTTATACTTGGCCAGGTTTCGTGCTTAGTTGGCCGGTGGGTGCTGGCCCGGCGGCCGTTTTGGCCCAATGAGCATAAAGGAAGATCTCGACCTCAAACTCCGGCTCGCAAGCTGGCAGATATTGGAACGAATTACGCCCCGGCGGCAGGCGCAATATGTTCTGGGCGTCTCCATTCTTCTCGGCGTGGCCAAGATCATCGATCCTTCGATTGAACTACCGCCGCAGCTGGCCGCTTTTGCTGCCGGTGTCGGCGGGCTTGGCAGCCTTGTTCGCGACATAGCTGACGGCAAGAAAGAGAGCAGCGACGACATTCTGGAGACGCTGGACGAAATCCTGCCGGAGACGGCCCTGTACCAACTGATGAAGGACCACAGCGCCGCGCTGGGCGAGATAGTGACTGGCGACCAGTGGCAGGCGCTGTATCGACTCGTCGAGGAACAGGGCGAAGAAGGGCAGCAGACGGCCGTCGCCATCCAGACTGGCCTCGGCGAAGTCGGCATCGACGTCAGGGAGATTCTGCGGCTGGTCCGTGAGGAAGTGGCCACTAAGGATGATCTGGCTGAACAGACAGAGGAGATCGTCAGGGCGTTTGATCGAGCGGCTGAACGGTGGCGGCCGCCCGTCTACACACCCCCACCCCTCCCCGACCGCGCCGCCAACGGCCGTCCGCCCACCCAACCCACCGGCCCGCTCCCGCCCGGCTCCCGGCTGCCCTACCAGCCGAACCCGTTCTTCACCGGGCGCGAAGCCGACCTGGCCGACCTGGCGTTGGCGCTGCTCTACGACACCTCCCCCGCCCCACTCCCCAGCTCCCAGACCCCAGCCCCCTCCCTCATCATCTCCACCGGCATCGGCGGCGTGGGCAAGACGCAGCTGGCGGCCGAATTCGCCCATCGCTGGGGGCGGTACTTCAGCGGCGTGCATTGGGTCAGCCTGGCCGACCCGACCACGGTGGAGGAGGAGGTGGCGGCGTGCGGGCTGGCGATGGGGCTGGGCGCGGCCTTTAGCGAGCTGCCCACCGCCGACAAGGTGGCGGCCGTTGGCCGCGTCTGGGCCGGGCCGGAGCGACGGCTGCTGCTCTTCGACAACTGCGAAGAGCCCGCCCTGCTGCGCCAATGGCGGCCGTCCAGCGGCGGCTGCGTGGTGCTGGTCACCAGCCGCCGTGAGAGTTGGGAGCCGTCGCTGGGCGTGCGCACCCGCCATCTTGAGCCGTTTGACGTGCCGGACAGCGTGGCCCTGCTGCGCAAGCATCTGGCCGAGGGGGACGGCCGCCCGCCGCGCACCGACCTGACCGACGACCAGCTGGCGGCCATCGCCCGCGAGCTGGGGGAGCTGCCGCTGGCCCTGCGGCTGGCGGGCGGCTACCTGCGCCGCTACAAGCGGGTGAGCGCGGCCGATTACCTGGCGGCACTGCAACAGCCCGACCTGCTGTCCCACGCCTCCCTGCTGGGCGACTGGGCCGACCATTCCAGCACCGACCACGACCTGAGCGTGGCCCGGACGTTCGCCGTCAGCTTTGAGCAGCTGCGGCCCGACGAGGACGCCACCGACGCGGCCGCCCGCGACCTGCTGGCCCGCGCCGCCTGCTTCGCCCCCGGCGAGCCGCTGCCGGACGATCTGCTGCTGGCGGCGCTGGAGACGGAGCCGCCCACGCTGGCCGACGACGGGCTGGAGCGGCTGCTGGCCCTCGGCCTGCTGGAGCGCACCGGGCCGGAGAGCGTCCGGCTGCACCGGCTGCTGGCCCGGTATGTGGCCGGGGAGCTGGCGGCCGTCGCGGGTGAGGAGGATCGGATGGCGGCGGCGCAGGCGGCGGTGGAGGATGCCGTGATCGTCTCGGCTTACGAGCAGAACGATGGCGGACTACCCAGCGCGCTTGTCAGCCTGGGTCGGGCAGCTTCGTCAAGTCACCGATGACAGCTCTGAGCGCGAGGACGAAAAGGCAGCCTCGCTGGCAAACAATCTTGGCTTCTATCTATAAATGAGCGGCGACTACGGGGCGGCGCGGCCGTTGTACGAGCGGGCGCTGGCCATCCAGGAGGCGGCGCTGGGGCCGGAGCATCCGGATGTGGCCACCAGTCTCAACAACCTGGCGGGGCTGCTGGAGGCGCAGGGCGACTACGGGGCGGCGCGGCCGTTGTACGAGCGGGCGCTGGCCATCTGGGAGGCGGCGCTGGGGCCGGAGCATCCGAATGTCGCTTCAGCGACCAACAACCTGGCGGGGCTGCTGGAGGCGCAGGGCGACTACGGGGCGGCGCGGCCGTTGTATGAGCGGGCGCTGGCCATCCGGGAGGCGGCGCTGGGGCCGGAGCATCCGTCTGTGGCCACCAGTCTCAACAACCTGGCGGTGCTGCACAAGGCGCAGGGCGACTACGGGGCGGCGCGGCCGTTGTATGAGCGGGCGCTGGCCATCGATGAGAAGGCGCTGGGGCCGGACCATCCGGACGTGGCGCACCAGTCTCAACAACCTGGCGGGGCTGCACCGGGCGCAGGGCGACTACGGGGCGGCGCGGCCGCTGTATGAGCGGGCGCTGGCCATCCGGGAGGCGGCGCTGGGGCCGGAGCATCCGTACGTAGCCACCAGTCTCAACAACCTGGCGGGTCTGCACCAGGCGCAGGGCGACTACGGGGCGGCGCGGCCGTTGTATGAGCGGGCGCTGGCCATCGATGAGGAGGCGCTGGGGCCGGAGCATCCGCATGTAGCCACCAGTCTCAACAACCTGGCGGGGCTGCACCGGGCGCAGGGCGACTACGGGGCGGCGCGGCCGTTGTATGAGCGGGCGCTGGCCATCCGGGAGGCGGCGCTGGGGCCGGAGCATCCGGATGTGGCCACCAGTCTCAACAACCTGGCGGGGCTGCACAAGGCGCAGGGCGACTACGGGGCGGCGCGGCCGCTGTATGAGCGGGCGCTGGCCATCGATGAGAAGGCGCTGGGAACAAACCACCCCAACACGGCTATACGTTATGTAAATCTAGGATCATTGCTGGTGCAGCAGGGCGAGCGGGAAGCCGGGCTGGCCATGCTGCAGCAGGCGGTGGCGGTCTTTACCGGCGTGTTGGGGCCGGAGCACCCCTATACGCAGACGGCGCTGCGGCATTTGCGGGCGGCGGAGAACAGCGGGTAGGGGCAGGCTCCCGTGCCTGCCCTCTGCGGCTGCACACGGCCAATCATGGGGGCAACGGCGGGGGATACCGGGCAACCACAGGGGGTTGCCCCTACCGGCGGGAACGACCATACTTGCTGGACAGGATACCGCCCATGACCACCCACCCCCCACCCACCCAACCGCCCGACCTGCCCGAAGTCAGCGTCTGGATGATCCACCGCGACCTGGCCCGCGCGCCGCGCCACCCCCTGCCGCCGGGGTATACGTTCCGCTTCTTCCGCGAGGGGGACATCGCCACCTGGGTGCGGGTGCAGCAGTCGGCCATTCCGGAGTTTACCGTGACGGCCGATCTGTTCCGCGACTCCATGCCCGGCGACACCGCGCTCTGGTCGCAGCGGGTGCTGTTCCTCGTCGCGCCGGACGGGGCCGACATCGGCTCCATCACCGGCTGGGAGACGGAGGAACCGGCGGGCGTGCCGGTGGGCCAGATCCATTGGGTGGCCATCGACCCGGTGGCGCAGGGGCGTGGGCTGGGCAAGCCGCTGTTGAGCGCGGCCATCGCCCTGCTGCGGGAGCGTGGCTTCAACCGGGCCATGCTGGAGACCAGCACCCACCTCCTCCCCGCCCTCAACCTCTACCTGCAGTTCGGCTTCGAGCCGCTGCTGCGCGGGGACGCCGACCGGGACGGCTGGCGGGCGGTCGCGCCATTGTTGCGCTATCCGCTCCCGAACCTGTAGCCCCCGGATGCCAATCCGGTCTTCTTCTGCCGACAGGGCTGGGGACTGGGGGTCGGGGTGAAGACGGCAGCAGCGTGCCGGACCGTCATCCGGCTGACTACCTGATTCGAGGAGAACAGTATGGATTCAAGTTGGGATGAGTACGCCGCAGAGTGGGACAGTAACGCCGACGTCGTCCGGTATGCCGGGCTGGCCTTCGACTCCTTGCGGCGCGTGGTCGATCTGAAAGGACGGACCGTGCTCGATTTCGGCAGCGGCACCGGCCTGCTGACCGAACGTATGGCGCCGCACGCCGCCCACATTGTGGCGCTCGATCCGTCGCCGGCGATGGTGGCTGTCCTGCGCCGGAAGCAGCTTGCCCCTGTCGACACCGTCGTCGCCGAGCTGTCGGAAGCGACGATCGCCGCCACTCCGCTGCTCCACACCCCGTTCGATCTGATCGTGGCCTCGTCCGTCTGCGCCTTCTTGCCGGACTACCCCCACACGTTGCATCTTTTCAAGTCGCTGCTGAAGCCGGGCGGCGTTTTCGTCCAGTGGGACTGGCAGCGAACCGAGGCCGAGCCGGATTTCGGGTTTACGGCGGAGATGATGGCCGGGGCGCTGCATGACGCCGGGCTGACCGATGTCGCCGTGACCAACGCATTCTCGCTGGAACACGACGCGGGTGCGATGGCCGTGCTGATGGGCGTGGCCCGCAACGGCGCAGCAGCCCCAACCCAACCGGCAAGCGGCCGTCCTGATTAAGCGGACAGCCCGCACCCTCTGCCCCTCCCAGATGACGCCCCGGCATGCCCGGCTGCCCCACCCTACACCGCTCAGACCACTACGTCCGGGTCCGCAGCTGCGGCTGGTCCAACGTCTGGCGCGACAGGTACCAGCAGAGCAGATACAACCCCGCCGGCACGGCAAAGACCAGCATCAGGATCGCCGTACTGCCCATGCTGTGGAACCAGACGCCCCGGTCGAGGCGGAACACGATATCCTGGACGGCCACGGCGACCAGGGCGATGAGCGCTCCGGTGGCCTCCCAGCGCCAGGCCAGCACCAGGCCAACGGCCGCCACGCCGACCAAGCCCACCTCCACCCACTCGACGACCGGCACCGGCCCCACGACGTTCGGGTCGGGCGTGACGGCGATCAGGACGACAACACCCAGGATGATCAGACTCCATACGCGGGCGATCCACCGCAGGACGGTGATCAGACGCTTGTCGCTCGTTGTCGGTTTCATGATTCGAACTCCCCACAGCCGGCGGATGAAGGCCCCACCCTGTCCCCCGGCCACATCTACAGTATAGCATAGCGCCCAGCCACGCGGGCTGCGGTTCACGTGACCCGTGGCCGTCCGTCCGGATAGGTCAGGGCCGGCTGCCCCGGTGGGTTGGGGGCCAGGCTGGAGAACGTGCCCCTCCGCCCCACCCTACCGTAACCACTCAGTTTTCGTACCATTGCAATGCAACCCTTGACTTGCAACGACCACCTGCGGTATCCTTCCCCCCATGATAACCATCGCCATCGCCAACCAGAAAGGCGGCACGGGCAAGTCGGCCACCACCCACGCGCTCGGCGCCGTGCTGGCGGCCGATTACGGCCGTCAGGTGCTGCTTGTCGATATGGACCCGCAGTCCAGCCTGACCGAGGCCAGCGCCGGGATCGACGCCGCCGGGGCCAGCCTGGCCGAAGTGATCGGCGGGGCCACCCCCGGTACGCTCCAGCTGCAGGACATCATCATTGAGCTGGACGACAACCTCTATCTGGCCCCGGCCGATCTGGCGCTGGCGGCTACGGAGTTGGGGCTGTCGTCGCGCATGGGGCGCGAGAACGTGCTCAAGAAGGCGCTCGCCCCGCTGCGCGAATACGTCGACGTCGTCCTGATCGACTGCCCGCCCAGCCTGTCGCTGCTGACGGTCAACGCGCTGACGGCCGCCGACGCCGTGCTCATCCCCACCCAGCCCCAGGCGGTCGACCTGCGCGGGCTGAGTCTGTTCCTGCAAACGCTCGACAGCATTCGTGGCGAGCTGAACCCCGATCTGGTGACGCTGGGCGTGCTGCCCACCTTCTATGACGCGCGGCTCATCCACCACCGGGAAGCGATGGAGGCAATGGAGCGGGCCGGGCTGCCCGTCCTGCCGGTGCGCATCGGCCGCAGCGTGCGCGTGGCAGAAGCGGCCGCCAACGGCGAGACGGTCGTGACCTACGAACCGAACAACCCGCAGGCCGAAGCCTACCGGGTGTTAAGCGAGGTGATTAACCAATGGCTAGACAACGCGGCTCCCTAGACGACATCTTCAAACGCACCGAACCGGGCGACCGTCCGGCCCAGCAGCAAACGCAGCAAGGCGGCTCGTCCGGCAGCAGCGTTCCCGCCGAGGGCCGCACCCTCTCCGTCGGCGTCGGGCTGAAGGAAAGCGAAGTGGCCGAGCTGGACCAGATTGTCGGCGACCTCGAAATCACCCGCAATGCCCTCATGCGCTACGCCATCCGCTACTTCCTGATGCAGTACAACGCCGGGTCGATCAATCTGGCGAAAGATATTGAGTCGCCGGAGTCGAAGAAGAAGCTGAAAATGCCGTAGTTGGGGCCTGGGGACTGGGGGAAGAGGTCGGACCCCGTTCCGGTCTTCGTGCGGCCGGAGCAGACGCCATTGGCCTGCCCGATCCTACTCCCCGCGCCGCCCGCGCAGTTCCCGTAGATTATTCACCACCGAAAACAGGAAGATAAACAGCAGCGCCCCGGGAATCACCCAGCGCCAGTTCTCCACCGTCACCGCCACCAGGGCGACGGCCGCCAGCACAATGGCCGACGTCAGCAGATAGCGGGTCAGCTTGCCGCGCAGCCCGGCCTCAATCATGCCGAAGATCAGCACCGTCAGGGCAATCCACAGCGGCCATTGCGGCGGCCGCCAGATCAGCAGGGCCAGCACGGCTCCCACCAGCAGCGCCCCACTGACGGCCGCCCAGGTATCCATCAGACGCGCCCCCGACGGCGGAGGCGGCTGCGGCACGGCCCGATGGCGCAGATGGGCCTGCGGATCGCCCCGGTCACCCGCCTGCAGCCGGGCCAGATGGTCGCCCAGCACCCGCCGCTGCTCCAGGACGGCCGCTCGCCGGCTGGTCAGCGCCGCCACCGCCTCCTCCGACGCCGTCACCGCCTCCAGCCCCGCTGCCGCCTGCTTCTGCAGGTCGGGCGACGCGGCCAGGGCGCGGGCCACCAGCCCCTGTTCGCGCAGCTGCTCCCGCCCGGCGTCGATCTGGGCCGTCAGAGCGGCCGCTTCCGCCTCGAGCGAGGCGATGGTCGTTTCCGTCTCCGGGATCAGCACAGCGGGAGCCGGTTCCTTGTCCAGCCCCGCCCAGCCGAGCGGGTCATACCACGACTGGCGCACCGAGCCGTCCCGGTTGAACTTCGGTCCCGCCGGGGCCTGCTCGCCGCCAAACGGGTCGCGTGTGTCCAGCCCCCACAGGCCGCGATAGGCCGCCACCCAGGGCACGTCGTCGGACACCAGCTCCGGCGACCACGCCTGCGGCTGGCCGGGGCCAATCGACAGGCCGTCGCCCCGCGCGTAGTCGACAAAGGCCAGCGAGAACACGTTCGTCCCGCTCTCGGCATCGCTCTGGACGCCCGGCTGGCTGACCGCCGCCGCCACAAAGTCGCTGGCCGGCTGCAAGGCGCGGCGAACCGGCGTCACCGCCTGCGGCTCGACGTGCATCAGGTATTCGCCCCCCACCACATAGGCGGCGTGGGAACCGGCCCCGGCGTGGACCACCACATGACGGCCGTCGACAATGGTCAGCTCCGGGTCGTCCCAACGGCGGCGCAAATCGTCACCGGAGAAGTCGTGGGCCGCAAACGCCACCCACTGCGGCAGCAGCTCGCCGTCCTCTTCCGTTAGATAGACGAAAATCTGCTCCCAGTCCGACTCGTGGTCGTTGACGCCGTGGAAGCTGCTGCGCCAATCGTTCATGGCGTAGAAGAACAGGTAGTGGAGCACCGTGTAGTCGCCGTCGCGCAGCACCCGGCCGTAGTAGACGAAGCGCGGATCGTCGGCCATCATCTGCCTGTACTGCTGCTGGGCCTTGCCGGTCGTGCCGCCGGGGACGCGGCCGCGCACCAGCAGCGAAAAGTCGAACAACGCTTCCGCCAGCCGCCCGGCAATGCCCACCCGCGCCAGCCGTCCGGCCGAGTCGAATGCGGGATGGTCGGGGCTGCGCTGCCATTGCTGGTACGCCGTCGGACTGAGCGGCTCGCCGGTGAAGCGCAAGTAGAGCGAACGGCCGCCCGCCTCCCGGTCGTGGGCGATCAGGCTGGCCGGGGTGACCGCGCCGCGCGGCAGCAGCTGGGTGTCCGCGCCCTCAGCGTTGCGCCGCCACAGGCTGCAGTAGCCCAGGTAGCCGTCAACCGCACAGGGGTAGAACATCTCGCCCTGGGTGTAGCGAACGACCGGTTCATAGCGGCGCAGGAGGTCAAGGTCGGTCATGGGCGATCCGGTGGGGTCGTATCCGGCGCGTTGGGCGGCGCGTCGCCGGGCAATGTGGCCGCAAAGAGATGGCGCACGTCGGACTGGGCCAGGTAGAAGACGATCAGGACGTTGAGCAGCAAGCCCACCGTGCGGCCGAATTCGCGGTCGGTGCTCAGATAGCCCCACAGGTCGATGATCAGCAGCACGCCCGCGGTGATGATGGTCAGCCGCCAGGCCCACGGCTGCAGCCGCCACATGCCGATGGCCAGCGCCAGGTTCAATGCGCCCATGAACAGCGCCAACACCCCGCCCTCGGCCAACTCCGTGGTCGTCAGGGTTTCGTCGCCGCTCCGAACCGCAAGGAGAACCACGACAAAGCCGATCAAATAGGACGCGCCGCGCAGCAGCAACAGCACGTTGATCGCTTTGAGCGCAAACGGCCGTCTGGGCGGGACGCTGGACGCGGTTGGACTGGGCTGGGTCATGATGAGTGCGTAATCTGCCGCTACTGTCGCAAAAACGGGTGTTCTGGTCAACTTTGTGGCAAGATGTTTCAGGTGTCGGGCTGCCAGACGCAGCCGCGACACTCCTTGTCGGGTCCTCTGCCGCCCCAGGTGACCGGTCGCTCGAACAGGGACAGGCCCCGCAGGAACCGGCTGCGCTGTCTCCCGCCTGCCCTGGGGTCGACTGACCGTCTCGATCCCGCGTATCCCATCCCGGAGAGTCAACTTGCAAGATAGATATTGCATTGCAATGTATGCATAGCGTTATTAGAGCAACCGCGCCACAGAATCGCCCGCGCCGCCGCCCACGCGCGAGTGCAAGGGCGGCAGCAAGGTGGTGGGCCGGGACCGCCCGCTCGGCACCAGGCCCCAACGCGACAGGCGTACAAGCTAACCCCCATCCCGCACCGCTTCGGCCAGTCCGCTTTCGGAGGCGGGCACCCCTGCTGATGGCGACGACACGGGCGGCCGTTTTCGCGGGACAGAAGGCGAATCGACGACATTGCAACAATAGACATGCATTGCAATGATAGCATAGCCTTTGACCGACAACGCCCCTTCCTCGCACGAGACGCGCCATGTGGCCGGCAGCCCCGCGCGACGGTCGCCCGGCCCGCCCGACAACGCCTGCCACCCACCCGCCACACACCCGCCCGCCCCGCCCGGCAGAGCCACATTCAGCACGCAAGACGCGAAATGGCGCCGCGATCAGACCCGCAATTGGCCACCAGCGCGCGCAGAAGCGGTCTATTTGCGATTTTGGGGCCAGACAGCACCATCGGCAGGGATCCGGAGTGCTGGCTGTCGCTGTGGCGCGAAATCAGCCGGGGCGACGGCCGTCCCCCTCCCCCACCCCGCCGGCGACCTTTCCGAATTGCTGTATCGGCGCGGCCTGGCCCTCGCGCGAGAGCGCTGCCGGCTGCCGGGCTGATGATCGGCCATGCATTGCATCGTTGCTATGTATACATTGCAATGCATAATGATTCTTGCAATTAGACGAAAGGCCGCTTGCCTGGCCGTGGCGCAGGGGGCAGCATCCGCCGCGCAGGGTGGGGGGAACGGCCGCTGCGGGAAAGAGGCCGCGGACTCGCCGAAGCGGGGGAGGGTGCTGCTGCCGCTCCGGACTCGAGCGCCGCAAAGGGCAGCGGGCCGGGTCGGGGAATCGCCTTCGCGCGAGGGCGCAATTGAGGGGGTAGCAACAATAGATATGCATGGCAATGGGTGCATTGCATAACAAGATGCTGTACAGGGCTGAGGTTCGGCCGGGGAGGGTGGGCAGTGACTCGGTAGGCTTGTCGCCCCAGGACCGGCCGTCGTCGTCGCCCGTCCCGGCCACACGCCCGACACGCGGCGCAAGTCGTTGATTCTGCCGTTGCCTCGCGGACAGATCGTAGGGTAATAGTAGTGACAACCTGGTGTCACTTCGTCTATCCTATCGGTGCGGGGCTCTTCCCGGGGCCTTAGTATCACAAACTGGGATGACTGCTTGGTCGAAGGAGTGCATTCATGTACACCGCCTGGTTGAAACGCTTTCCCCTGTTTCTCTTGTTTCTGATTGGATTGATGGCCGGTCCGGCGCTGCTGGGCGGCCGCTCGGTCGCCCACGCGGCCGATTCGCAATGGACTGCCCGCTACTGGAACAATCGCAACTTGGCCGGCGATCCCGTTCTGCGGCGGCAGGAGAATAACATCGACCATGACTGGGGTCAGGGCAGCCCTGACGCGACAGTCGTGAACAAGGACAACTTCTCGGCGCGCTGGACGCGCTCGGTCGGCTTCCCGGCGGGCACCTACCGTTTCACGGCCACAATGGATGACGGGATGCGGGTCTGGGTCGACGACCGCCTGATCATCGATTCGTGGATCGACAGCCAGGCGCGCAGCCTCTCATCCGATGTGGGGCTGACCGGCGGCGACCACAGCGTCAAGGTGGAATACTACGACGCGGGCGGGGCGGCCGTGGCCAAACTGAACTGGGCGGTGGTTGGTGGCCCGCCTCCCGCCGGTGGGAGCGGCAGTGGCGGCACGCTGCTGCCCACGCCGCCGGTGGCCAACTTCCAGGGCAGCTACTTTAACGGCACCAGCCTGTCCGGGTCGCCGCTGCTGGTGCGCACCGATCCGGCGATCAACTTCAACTGGGGCGCCGGCTCGCCCGCGGCGAACGTGCCCAATGACCGCTTCTCCGTGCGCTGGACCGGCGCGGTCAACCTGGACCCGGGCCGCTACCGCTTCCAGACGCTGACCGATGACGGCGTGCGGCTGTGGGTGAACGGCCGTCAGATTATCGACGAGTGGCATGATGCGCGGGGCCAGACGTACGCGGGCGAAATCGACCTGCCCGGCGGCTCCACGGCCATCCAGATGGAGTATTACGAGAATATTGGCGACGCCCGCGCCTTCCTGACGTGGGGCCGGACCGACGGCACAGGCGGCCCGACCGGTTCATGGCTTGGCCAGTACTACAACAACCGCGACCTGTCCGGCCAGCCGGCGATGACCCGCTCGGATGCGGCCATCAACTTCAACTGGGGCACCGGCTCGCCCGCTCCCGCCGTCAACGCCGACAACTTCTCGGTGCGCTGGACCCAAAGCCTGTCGCTGGCCGCCGGGCGCTACCGCTTCACCGCTTCCTTTGATGACGGCGTGCGCGTCTGGGTCAATGGTCAACGGATTATCGACTCCTGGCAGGACGGCCGTTTGCGGACCGTTTCCGGTGAAGTGAATGTGCCGGGCGGCAACGTGCCGGTGGAGGTTCAGTATTTCGAACATCTGGATCAGGCGCAGGTCAATGTGACCTGGCAGCAGCTTTCGAGCAGCAGCGGCGGCGGACAGCCGGCTCCCGGCACGCAGGTCGGCACGGCGACGGTGCTGGTGCCGCGCCTGAACGTCCGCACCGGGCCGGGCACGCGCTTCCCGGTCACCACCGTCCTGACGCAGGGCCAAACGGCGCCGATGACCGGCTATCGCGACGCGACCGGCACGTGGACGATGATCAATCTGAACAACACGACCGCCTGGATCAGTGCCTTGCCCGGCTATCTGTCGACGACCGTGCCGGTGAGCAGCCTGCCGGCCTGGAGCAGCACGATCACCGGCGGCCAGCCGATCCCCACCGGACCGCTGGCCACAGTCGGCTCGTCGGTCTACGCGCTCAACATGCGCACCGGGCCGGGTGTCGAGTTCGAGATCATTCGCGCGCTGCGTAATGGCACGGTGGTGCAGCTCATCGGCCGCAACGCCGCCGGAAGCTGGTTGCAAGTTCGGACTTCCGACGGCACGGTCGGCTGGCTCAGCGCACCGTTTATGGTGACGACGACGTCGATCCCGACGCTGCCGATTACGGGGTAGGCCGCGGACCTGCATACTTTTGTAAAAACCGGGTTTCTCCCAGAAACCCGGTTTTTTTGTTGCCGTGGCGGAGAAATGCGGCCCGTGCCCCGACCAAACCGCCCACAAAGCGTTTGCAAAAAAAGAGACAGCGGTTGACAGAATGCTTGACTGGCCTTATAATTAGTCACGTCTAATAATTAATATAGATTGAGTAAAATATTTCGTTGTCTGTAGTCCTGTAGCCGCAAGCCTCTACGCCCACGAGCGCAGAGGCCAGAGAGATGGGCGGTTCGACAGCTATTGACACTGGCAGAAGGAACCTCATGATCAAAATCGCCTATGTTGGACTGCCCGCCCACGGGCACAGCAACCCGGCCCTCGCCGTGCTCAAGGAGCTGGTTGAGCGGGGGCATGAGGTGGTCGTCTACAATGCAGCCGCTTTTCGGGAGAAGTTTGCGCCCACCAGGGCCGCGTTCCGGCCACTGCCGGAGCCAATGCCCACCGAACGGGAGGTGGCCGAGGCGCTGCATGATTTCATCAACGCCCCGCTGCTTCTCTCCTCGGTCGCGCCGGGGTTGACCCGCTTTCTGATCGATGCCTTCACCGCCGACCGGCCCGACCTGGTCATCTATGATTCCGCCGCCATGTGGGGGTATGTGGCCGCCCGCTACCTCGACATTCCGCAGGTCTGTTTCATCACCACCTTTGTGCTGGATGGGTCGGCACGCGCTATTGGCCTGGGGACGATGGCCCGCTACATCTGGTCGGCGCTGCCCCACGTGCCCCGCCTGCTCCGCTGGCGGCGGTCGATGGCTCGCGAGTTCGGCCCGGAGAACAGCGGCGGCCTGACCGAGTATGCCGACCAGAACATCGTCTTCACGTCAGAGGCATTCCACCCGCCCAACGAGTTCATCGACGAGCGCTTTAGCTTTGTTGGCCCCTCGATCAACCCCGCCACCCGCGACGGAGCGTTCCCCTTTGAGCAGCTGGTAACCGGGCCGAAGGTCTATATCAGCCTGGGGACCATCAACCATCTCAATGCGGCGTTCTACCGCACGGCCTTCGCTGCCTTTGCCGGCTATCCGGCGCAGTTCATTCTTGCGGCGGGCAAAAACACCGACATGGCGACGTTGGGCGATCCACCGGCCAACTTCATTGTTCGCCCCTACGTGCCTCAGCTCGACATCCTGCAGCAGGTCGATGCCTTTATTACCCACGGCGGCATGAACAGCGTTCATGAAGGACTGCTGTCTGGCGTGCCGGAGATTGTGATCCCCCAGCATGTCGAGCAGCTGCTGAACGGCAAACAGGTGGCGGCGACGGGGGCGGGCGTGCTGCTCGGCTCCGGCACGACGGACGGGCAGGTGACAGTCGCCCAACTGCGAGCGGCGCTCGACACCGTGCTTGATGACCCGGCCTACCGCGAAGCAGCCGAACGCATCGGCGCGACGCTGCGCGAGGCGGGTGGCTATATGCGAGCGGCCGATCTGGTGGAAGTAGAGCTGGCCGTTCAGGGCTTTTCAGTTGTCAAGCCGCTGCGGGTTGAAACCGGCAGCTACCGGGCAAGTGGGTCATGACCCACTGAAACCGGGAAGGGAAGCGCGCCAGCCACCCCTTCTGTAACCCACCTTCAGTGGGTTTCCTCCGGTAGCAGGTCGTTTCAACGGCCTGTGTCCGGCCGATCCAGACAACTGAAAAACCATGGCTGGCCGTTGTGGCCGCGTGATGGTGCAGCCGGACTGCGCTATGATAGAGGTTTGCATCGGATTGTTGGCAACGAGGATCGTGACGTCCCGCACATGAGTACCATCGAACTGCTAATGACCATTGTGGCCGCCGGCATGGTCGTCTACGGCTTTAGCGTCGCCTGGTTCCGGCCCGACATTGTCCGGTACTGGGTGGAAGAAGGGCGCATGTTCCACGGCAAGCCCAGCGCGTGGGAGTACACGGTCGGGTTGTGGATGGTGAGGTTCATTATGACTCTCATGTTACTCGCGTTGCTGTACCTTGCCGGGCTGTTTCTTGTTGGCTGGATTAGAAGCTTGGCGGCATGAAGGTGCGTCCGATCTGCCCCAACCGGCCGCTTCCAGAGGCGGTCGAGCGCCATTGTCGCCCAACTGTCGCCATCCTGTCGTCGCAATAGCACGGCCTGATTGGATATAATCAGCTGTGCTGGCCGGTTGAACGGGCAGACAAAGGAACCTACGTATGAAAATTGACTCCGACCTGGTACGAAAACTGCGCAGCACGAAGAGCTGGACGCAGGAGCAGTTGGGCGAAGCGAGCGACCTCGACCCGCGCACCATTCAGCGCATTGAAAGCACGGGTAAGGCCTCGCCCGACTCCATCAACCGTCTGGCGACGGCGCTGGAGGTCGATCCGGCCGATCTGGTTGTGATCGAGAATAACGCGCCTATGGCGCCTGGAGAAGCGATCCGGTCGGGACTGGCCAACTTTGCCGATTTCTCCGGCACCGCTGGGCGGGCAGAGTATTGGTGGTTCCTGGTGTTCGTCCTGCTCGTCTGCGCCATCGCCACGGTCATCGACCAGCGAGCCGGGGGGGTGGCCATTCTGCTCCTGCTCGTCCCCCTGTTGGCCGCCGGGACCAGAAGGCTTCGCGACGCCGGCCAGAGCGGCTGGTGGCAACTGCTGTTCTTCGTGCCGTTCGGGTTTGTGCCCGTCTTCTTTATACTGGCAATGGAAAGCGCCGAAGACGACGACGCCAAGCCGGCCAAAGCATCCCTCGACACCGCCTGACGGCCGCGGCGGTGATGCCGCGCCTGTCAGCCGGGTCATTGATGCGCCGCTCCTTCGTCAAGCGTCAAGCAGAGTTGCCCCGCCTCATTACTTATCGATTACGACCGGCATGTAGGCTGACGAGTCCGGCGTCGCGGTGGGCGTGGCCAACGGATCGGGAGTTGCGGTTGGGGTGGCTGTCGCCGCTACGGTGGCTGTAGCCGTCGGCGTGGCAATGACCGGTGCTGTTGCCGATGGCGTCGGCGTCAGCAAAATGTCGTTGAGCGTCACGTACAGCTCCACCTTGTCGTCAACCTCCTGATCGGCCGCGTAGGCGATGCGGGCGCTGTCGGGGCTGATACTGAAGAACTGCCCCACATCGCCACCCGCCACCAGCGGCCCGCTCACCTTGATGGCTGCGCCACCCGCCACCGGCGCGAAATACAGTTCGAGCTGGTCGTCCACGTCCTGGTCCGCCAGATAGACCGCGTAGGTGCTGTCCGGGCTGAGACGAAAGGTTTCCACTTCACCGCCGGCGACGAGCGGCGGGTTCAGCTTGACGTCGGGGCCGCCAGGGAGGACGACGCTGTGCAGCTCCGGAACGGTGGCATCATCGACGCTGGCCACATAGACGGCACGATTGCCGTCGCCGGTCAGCTGAAACCCCGACACCTGCCCACCGACGACCATCGCGGGGTTGAGCTTACTGTTGGGGCCGCCGTTGATCGGGTTAGCGTACAGCTCGACGACGTCGACGGTGTCCTGGTCAGCCCGGTAGACGACATAGGTTGAGGCAGCGTCGATGAACCATGTGGAGCCAACGTCTCCGCCGGGCGGCAGCGGGTCGTTCATCGTGAAGCCCAGCCCGGGTGTAATCGGCACCGAGAACAACTCATACTGCCCATTCACGTTCTTGTCGGCATAGTAGAGCAGACGGGTGTCATCCGGACTGAACTTGTAGTTGAAGACATCCCCGCCGGCGACCAGCCCAGGTGACACATTCGCAGCCGGCCCTCCGGTCATCGGCACGTAGTACAAGTCGAACGCCTCATCCGTATCGCCGTCGGCCTGATAGGCCACATGGGTACTGGCGTAGTTGATGACGAAGCTGTTGACGTTGCCGCCCGCCACCAGCGGCGCGTTCAGCTTCACAGCGACGCCGCCGTCGATGGGCACGGTGTACAGCTCGAACCGCTCGTCCACGTCCTGGTCGGCAATGAAGACGACCTGGCTGCTGTCGCTGCTGATGTCGTAGAAGGAGCTGGCGTCGGCCCAGGGGAGCAGACCACTGGTCAGACCGAAGGTCGTGCCTCCGGCCAGCGGCACGGCATAGAGCTCGAACATTTCGTCCGTTTCCAGGTCAGCCCGATAGACGACGTACTGCCCATCGGCGCTGAGCTTGAAGCGGGTTACATTGCCGCCAGGGGGGAGCGGGCGGCTGAGTTCGGCCGGCGGCCCGCCGGTCACTGGAGCCTTGTACAGCCTCACGACGCCACCACTGTCCGGAGCCATGAAAACGACCTGGCCGCTGTCCGGCGCAAACATATAGTCGTCCACAAAGCCCCCGGCCGGCATCGGCTCGTTGAGCTTCACGGGCGGGGCGCTGCCAGTGGAGGGCGCGACGTAAAGTTCGTAGATGTTATCGGTGTCCCGGTCGGCGACGAAGGCCACATACTGACTGTCCGGACTGAACTGAAACATGACGACATCTCCGAAGGCTGGCATGTCGCCGCTCAGCTTGACAGTGACCAATGCTCGACGGGCCGCCTGCGAAGGGGAGAGGGACAGCAGGCTGAGCAACACGAAGGCCGCAAGCAGGGCGACGGCCGCCAGTGGCGTGGAACGCAGAGCAGATACTATTCTCATGTGGGACCTTCCTGGGGTTCGCTGCCCGACCGTAGCCCGACAGTGACTAGTGGGTCACGGTCTGCACACTATAAGGACTTTGGCGACGGCCGTCAATGGGGCAGGGGCAGTGTGCAGGGTTTTTCAGTTGTCTGGTTCGGCTGGACACAGGCCGTTGAAATGGCCTGCTACCGGAGGAAACCCACTGAAGGTGGGTTGCAGAAGGGGTGGTCGGCGCGCTTTCCTTTCCGGTTTAAGTCGGTATTGACCCACTTGCCCGGTAGCTGCCGGGTTGTCAACCCGCAGCGGCTTGACAACTGAAAAGCCCTGGGGCAGTGTACAGGGTTTTCAATAGTCGGGTTGTCAACCGTAGCAGCGACATTCCTTGTCGCGTTCCCCGCCGCCTCGGGAGACCGGAACCGGAAAGGAATCCGGTTCTACGCTCTCGCTCGAACAGCGAAAAGCCCTGGGGCAATGTGCGCCGAACGCAGGCGGGGCCGTCCTGCGCTACGCCTCGACCAAGCGCCGGAAGTAAAGCGTGATCGCGCCGCTGCCCTCCAGGCTGGAGCCGCGGGCGGTGGTGGTCAGCTCCCAGCCGTCCAGTCCCAGCGTGGCGATGGTGTGGGCCACGTACTCCGCCTCGTCCGCATCTTGCCAGGCAGACGGCCGTTCGCTGCGGTGGGCATTGTCCAGCTCAACCGTCTGCTGGCCCTGCTTCGTGAAGTAGACCAGCGTCGGATAGTTCGGCTTCAGTTCTCGTTCGCTCTTGTTCGCGCCGAAGAGGGCGCAGTATTCCCATTTCTGCATGGTCAGGTTCTCCTTGGTGGGGATCAGGGGCTGGGGCTGGGGACTGGGGAAGCATCCGACCAGCAGGCTCATTATACCGGGTTTTCGGGATTGGCGCTGGGGAGTCGGGGGGCTGGGGCGAAGACGGCATGGGCCTGCCGGACCACGACGGCCGTCTTGCAGCCTGCGGGCGGGAGCGCAACAGACGAGCGTGTCGTGCGTATAGGCGAACAGGATATCCGACCTGCGAGGCACACAAGGAGCGCCTATGACCTTTGTCAATCGACTGCTGACTGTTCTGGCGACGAGTACGGTGTTGATGTTCTTCTCCGAATTCTTCTTCGCCAACGAGGGGCCGGTCAATACGGTGGGGGGCCTGCTGCAAACGGATCCGCCGGCGGCCGTTCTCATGCTCGGCGAAACAATCCTCTGGTACGCCATCCCCGCCTACATCTTCCTTATATCCGTCGGACTGTTCCGGGCGCGGACGGTCTGGGCGGTGTTCCTGGCCGGGTCGCTGTTCGGGTATGTGGTTGAAGGGGTGATCGCCCTGCAAATGTATGAGGCGCTGCCGGTCACCATCTCCTGGACGCCGCTGGGCTGGCACGCGCTGGTCGATGTGCTGCTGGGCTGGGTGCTGGTGCGGCGGCTGCTGCAGCGCGACACCTACTGGCTGACGGCCGTCATGGCGCTGGTGCTCGGCCTGACGTGGGGCGTCTGGGCCACCTGGACGGCCGTCGAGACACCGCTGATGACGCCGGCGTCGTTTGTGCCGCTGGTGGCCGTGACGGGCGTGATGTGGATTGCCGGCACGCTGGTGCTCGACCGCTGGGGCGGCCGTTCCTTCACCCCGACGCGCCTGGAGACGGGCGTGGTCGTTGGTCTGACCGCGCTGATGTGGGTGGCCCAGGTGGCCACCGTCTTCCCCCTGGCGCTGGTGGTGTTCCCCGCCGTGGTGGGGCTGTCGGTCTGGCTGCTCTATCGTAACCGGCAGCGCGAGACCCGGCCCGACATCCTGGCCAGCTTCCCCGTCCGGCCGCGCTGGGGCAACTACGTCCTGCTGCTGCTCATGCCGCTGGCGGCCGCCGGAGCGTATACGGTCGTCTACAATGCAGGCATCATCCTGCCGCTGGCCGACCTCGCCGTGCCGCTGCTGATGCTTGCGGGCTTTGTCGTCTACGGCGTGGCGGCCGTTCGCCAGTTCCGGCCGCCACGACCGGAGTCGCGCGAGGGGCTTGAGGCGGGAAGTGGGGTCGCCGGGTAGGGTTGGACGCCGGGCAGGGTGCGGTTGTGATGGGTGGGCGACCGGTCTGGCCGGCTGGGCGGGTGGCCCGGTCACCGGTCGGACGTAAGGCAGCACGCCGCCGCACAATGACCTGTCGAGCGGCAGCGGCCGTGGCGGCCGGCGGGCAGGAGAGCCGGCCGTCGTTCTCTCTGCGCGGTTTGGCTGTGTTCGGGCGCGGCCTGCTGTTCAACTGTGTTGCTGCTGCGTTGAAGGCGTGTTGGCAGGCGTGGTCGGGGTCACGGTTGTGATCGACCGCGATTGCGATGCGACGGTTCGTCGCTTTCGGCCCCTTGCCCCAGCCGCTACTCCCGCCCGCCCCACTTCACATGCTCATCAAAGAAGGCCAACGAGCGGCGCATGGCGACGAAGAAGTTGTTGTCGATGTCGTGGTTGTCGAACTCGTAGAGGAACAGCTCGGACGGCATGCCGGCGGCGTCCATCTGCTCCTGCAAGATGATGCTGGCGGTGGGCGGGACGATGTCGTCGCCCAGTCCGTGATGGAGCTGGAGCGGGCCGGAGATGTCGGCCAGGTAGGCGTTGGACGAGATCGAATCCCAGAACGCCGGATTCTCCTCCGGCGTGCCATAGACGCTGAAGAAGGAGCTGCGCCAGCGGCCGAATCCGCGCGTGGGTTCGGGTGTGGGCGCGGCGCCGCCCGCCTCGACGGTGGCGGCGATGGCGGTGGCCCGCGCTTCGGTGCGAGCGAACAGGTCGGGGTAGGGGGCCACAACGCCGCCCCAGATGACCCCCGCGTCAATCTCGTCGGAGATGACCATCGACCGCAGCGTGATGTAGCCGCCCATCGAATGGCCCCACATGCCGATCCGTTCCGGGTCGGCGCTGGGCAGCGTCTTGGCGGCCGCCAGCCCGTTGAGCACGTCGGCTGTATAGTCGGGCGAACTGTACGCGCCACCTGGCTCCCCTTCGCTCTCGCCGTGACCACGATAGTCGGAGCGGAAGGTCATGTAGCCGTTGCGGGCGAAGTAATCCTGGTAGAGCACATACCGCTCGGTGGTGCGGTACTCGTCGGGTGGAATGTAGCCGTGGTTGAAGATGATGAGCGGGAAGCCGGTGGCTGGTTTCGGCTCCAGCGGCTTGGTCAGCAGGCCGTAGATCGTATTGCCGTCCGACTCGTAGGAGGCGATATACCGCTCGTAGTTGTCCCCTTGCTCCAGCACCTGCTCGACGACCATCTGGCTGCCGGGATAGCTCTCGCGGCGCATGACCTCGATCATCAGCGGGTGTTCGGGGGTCGGGGTGATGGTGGGCGTTTCGGTTGGTGTCGGCGTCTGGGTGGCGGTGGCCGTCGGAGGCGGCGTGGGTGTCGTCGATGGGGTGGGGGTCGTTGTCGGCGTGGCGCTGGGCGGTTGGGTGGCGGCGGCCGTCGGGGGCGCGTCGACTACCTCAGCCACAGCCGGGCCATCGGCCGAGCCGCCACACGCTGCCAGAAGCGGCAGGAGCAGCAGCAGGAGCGTGGGTAGGGGCAGGCGGTTCATGGTGTTCGGTCGGCCAGGGCCGTGGTGGAGGAAGTATAGCAAGAAGCGGGGGCCGGCCGGTAGCCAACGAGAGGATTTCTTATCGACGGGCAATTTGGCCCATTGCTGCGAGACCTCCGCCCGCGCCTGCCGGCGTTGGTTTCAATGGCGCTAGCGAATACGAAAGCCGCCAAAGGCAAGCTGCTCCAACGCCCCGGCCCCCAATCCCCAGCCCCTAAAAAGACAAATCCCCGTCGATATGCTCCCGCCATTCGTTGAGCCAGTCCATTGCCTCCTGGAATCTGGTCGCCGGAAGCTGCTTGTAGCTGGTGATGCCGAACTTGCGGTACAGTTCGCCGTAGACCGCGCCGAACTCATTGCGGCCGCTTTTCTTGCCCAGAACAATGGCCACCGTCTTGACGCCCTGGCTGATCTGGCTGGCCTGGTCAGGCGTGACGAAGCGCCCCGTGTCGCCCAGCGTCGCTTCAAGTGTCTCGAGCCGTTGGGCGTGGTCACCAAGCGCCTGGTCGTGGGTGGCCAGTTGTCCGGCCTGCTCCTCCAGCTGGCCCCGCATCAGCAGTTGATTATTGGCCAGCTGCAAGATGGCGCGCGCCATATGGACCGCTTGTGCTTCCGGCGTATCCTGTGAAAGGAGGGCATCGAAGTCCGGTTCCATGGTCAGGCGTCTTTCCTGAAACGCTTGCCACAAGACCTTGGCCGCCTCGCGCTGGAAGTGCTCCAGCTTTGGCCTGATCGCTTCCTTGACCATGCTGACGCGTACGCCGGACAGCCACAGGGGAACCAGATCGACCCGCACGGCGCGGAGCTGCCGGCTCTGGGAATGCTCGGTCCCCTTTTGAACCTGAGTAGACAAAATGTCTACCCAGGTCACGCCCTCTGCGAGAATGGCATGACGCTGCATCCGGCGCACCTGGCCCTGAGTGTCCAGCCCCAGCGCATCACACATATGGCTGATGGCGACGTAGATTTGCCCGTCGGACAGCCGAATGGCCAACAGCTCATCGTCGTAGAAGTTCACGACCTGTTGTTCGACGACTGCGAGGTCTCCGGTCATGCTGCCTCCCTTTCTCGCCGGCGGTTCTGCATGGAGTTGAATGCTTCATGCAGAACCAGCCCACAGGCTGCGCCGCCCATTTCAAGTTCTGCCTAAAACGGCAGATCGCCTTCGATATGTTCGCGCCACTCGTTCAGCCAGTCCATCGCCTCCTGGAATCTGGTCGCCGGAAGCTGTTTGTAGCTGGTGATGCCGAACTTGCGATACAGCTCGCCGTAGACGGCTCCGAACTCGTTGCGGCCGCTCTTTTTGCCCAGAGCAATCGCTACCGTCTTGACGCCCTGGCTGATCTGGCTGGCCTGGTCCGGCGTGACGTAGCGGTCGGGGCTGCCAAGGGTGGCCTCCAACGCCTCGAGACGCTGACTGTGATCAGCCAGAGTTGTTCCCAACCGCGCTTCAAGAGCCACTTGCTGCCGGGCCAAATGCAGCACAGCCTGGGCCACCTGATACGCTGTCGCCGTCTCGGGCGACACTTTACTTAGCATCTCATCGAAGCTGTTATCGGTCGAGAGACGGCCGTCCTGAAACGCTTGCCACAATACATCGGCGGCTTCTGTCTGGAATCGCTTCAGCTTCTCTTGCAGTTCGGCGCGAACCATGCTGGCTCTTAGACCGGAGAGCCACAAAGGGACAAGGCTGGCCTGGAGCATGAATGCGTCCTGAGGTCCACCAGGCGTGTCGATGCGTTGTAACTTGGCTCCGTCAGCCAGTACAACATGGTTGCGAATGCGCCGCCGCTGTGACGGTGCATCTAACCCGAGTGCGTTGCACATTTGCGTCAAGGACACATAGACACGGCCGTCGGCGGCACGGATCGCTGTCAGTTCGTCGTCGTAGAATAGGACAAGGCGTTGTTCACTCATAGACAGTTCCTAAGGCAGTCGAGTTTATATGGTCCGGCACGGGTTTGGGGCTGGGCAATTCGGTCTGCCTTGCCTTCTCGCTAAAGGGGGTGTCAAAATGACACCCCCTTCTTTCCCACGGCTGCCGGGCCAGCTGTATCATCGCCTGGGCCATCTTGTATCCCTGGGCGGCGCGGGAGTCGGATCGGAGCAGGTCGCTGTAGGACGGATCAAGCGTCAGACGGCCGTCGGTAAACGCTTCAGCCACTACGTCGTAGCACTCCTTCCGATATCGAAAGACCGCCTCGCGCAGTTCAGGTTTGACCCGGTTGACATTGATGCCGAACAGCCAGCCGTTCAGGAACTCAAGCGGAAGGGCTTGCATCTCCTGTGTCCCGCCCATGATGCCACAATTCTACCGGAGTGCAGGCAGTTTGTCGCCCCTGCGCTCTGGCCAGTTACGAACGAACCCGCGGTGCCGGCTCGCCCCCAGCCGCGCCGCGCCGCCTACCGCCCGACCACCGGCAGCACCACCCGCCGCCTCTCCGCCCACGCCGTCGCCGTGAAGTTCAGATCGACCCGATCCGGCGGCAGGCTGACGGCCGTCTGGGGCGGGTCGAAGGTGTAGCCGGCCAGGGCGGGGCGGACGGTGTGGTCGCCGGGGGGCGCGTCGATGATGTAGTAAGCGCCGTCGTCGTCTGTGGTGGTGTGGGCGGGACCGGCCCAGACCGTCACGCCGGAGAGGGGCGTGCCGCCAGCCAGCCCAACCCGGCCGGCGACAGTGCGCGGGCCGGTGTAGCGTAGCAAAAGCAGGCCATTGTCGCCGCCTGCGGAAGCAATGAGGTCGCCGGACAGCGCTGCGCCAAAGGAGCCACTGTTCTCATGCCGTCCGACTTCGAATGGGCGCGTCGGATCAACCACGTTGAAGTGGCGCACCCCTTCCGGCCAGCGCCATGTCGTCACGTATCCACCCTCCTTCACCAATCCCCCGGTGTCGAATGTGTCGTCGGTGACGTTCGGGTCGCCAATGGCGGCCAGCTCTACCGGATTAGCTGGATCAGCAACGTCGACGATTCGCAGACCGTGGCGATCGTCGCTGAGATAGGCCAGTCCGCGATCGACGACCGCATCACGACTGTAACCGCCGGTGCTAAAGAAGCCGGCCGGAACGGGTTTTGCGAGGTCGCCAACGTCCAAGATATGGAGGTTGCCATCGTCACCGATCAGATAGGCAAACTGATTCTCCACCACCACCGTCAGATAGCCAACGTTGCTGGGCGGGTCATAGATGCCGAGCGAACGGGGGTTGAACGGGTCAATCACATCGTAGATGCGCAGCCCATAGCCGCTGTCGGAGGCGATATAGAGAATGCTGCTTTCGACGGCAAGATCGACGACGCCCGGCCAATTGTACTGCGTCAGCCGGCTGGGCCGGGTCGGGTCACTGATGTCGAACAGGTAAACCCCGCCGTTGTGGGCGGTGACGTAGGCGATATCGCCCTCGAGTATGATCTGGTTCAGTTCGTCGATGCTTTCGGCATGGCCGAGCAGGGCAGGGCGTTCCGGAGCGGATACGTCAAAGATCGACAGGCCATCATATGCCGCGACTACGTATAGCAGGTCGCCTGCTAGGGACGCATGCTGGGAGTCGTCGAGCAGATCATAAGGGCTTTGCTCCACAGGATGGGCGGGGTCGCCGACATCTACCAGTCGCAGACCGTCGGCGTAGCCGGCGATGAAGACCGTGTCCCTGTCGGCGTGGACAGTGCCGATGACGTCGTCGAACGGAAGAAAGGCTATCTCTACGGGCGCAGCGGGAATGCTGACATCGAAGATTTGCAGCCCGGTGAAGTGATAAGAGTAGACCTTATCACCATCAACCGCCACGGACAATGCCCAGCGCGGCGTAGGGACGGCCTGCCACAGGCCAACCGGCGCGTTCGGATCGCTGATGTCGACGACAAGCAGGCCACCTGCGGCCGCGGCCAGATAGACGATGTTACCGGACAGGGCCACGTCGACGACGGGGCGCTCGGTCGGCAACGCGCCGGCCATGAGTGGCCGGGCAGGGTCGGTCACATCGACGATCTGCAGACCTTCATCACCAGCGGCGATGTAGACGTAGTTTCCAGCAACAGCCAGGTTGTGGGTGGTATAGCCGGGTACAGCTCGCGCAGCAGTTTCCACCGGGTAAGTCGGATCGCTGATGTCGATGATGCGCAGATCGTGGAACTGGCTGGATACGTAGGCAATGTCGCCGTCGACGGCCACCGAGACGGCGTTACTGGGCAACGCCAACGCGCCAATCTGCTGGGGGTGGGCGGGATCGGCGATATCGAGGATTAGCAAACCGCCTTCTCTGGCGGCGAGCAAGGCGAGGTTGCCCGCCAAGGCAATCTGCTCAACAACGCCGGGCAGCGGAGCACTCTTGCCGATGACTTTAGGGATCGCGCCGGACGTGCTGATATCGAGGACAGTCAGCCGGTTGCTCTCCCCAACATAGGCCAGATCGTTGCGGGTGGTGACGCTGTAAATGCGTCCGCCAGTGTGGCTGACCTCCATCAGGTTGGCAGGTGTAGCAACGGACAGCGTTGTACGGGCTTGCGTAGCCGCCGGTAAGCGACCGGCCAGCAGCAAGGACAAGACCAGCGCCAGCAGGACGAAGCCGGCAGCGCGACTGCGGGAATGGTTAGACACAACCCACCTCCGTGTTGGAAACAGGCCGGGAAATGGCTCCGGTCGCGAATGCGATGACGGTAGTATAGACGGGATGGGAGACGGCCGTCAATCGAGGCGTGGGCAGTGGTGCATCGGGGTGGGGGAGGACGGGTCAGGTCGTTGTTGGGTCGGGTTGTCTTGTGGATTGGGTGCCGGCCGGCCAGTCGCCTGCGGTCGGGCGACGCGCTACAATGGGGCGGCTGGTGGCTGCGTTCGGCCCGAGCGACAGCTACACCAGGGGGGTACGGATCGGCAGTGGCCGGTCTGCCACAGATCAGACGGAGGTGAGACGATGTTGACCGAGAAACAGATGGACCATTTTCGCGAGTTGCTGGATGCGGAGTTGGCCCATGCGGAAGAACGGCTGCGGGAGACGACGGCCGAACTGGCCGCCGACCATTTCGACGAGGCGGATGATTGGTCCGACAGCGGCTTGCAGGCCGAGCAGGCGAACCGGCTGATGCGGCAGAAGGAGCTGCTGGAGGAGGATGTGGAGCGTATTCGCCACGCGCTGGCCCGCATCGCCGACGGCACCTACGGCCTGAGCGAGGTCTCGGGCGAGCCGATCCCGATCGAGCGGCTGGAGGCGCTGCCGACGGCGACGACGCTGGTGGGCGAGAAGAAGCCGCTTTGATGGACCAGGAGCTGACAGCTCTTGAAGCAACGGAGAAACAAAGATGGACAAAGCAAAACAATCAGTCAGCGACGTACAGAAGGAAATAGCGACAGCCGACCTGACGGAAAGCCAGGCGGCGACAGCCGGCGAACTCAGCAATCACATCGATGAGTTCCACGCCGACCCGGAAACCCACCACCAGACGCTGCGTGAGCGGATGGAGCTGGCGCTGGTGGAGTTCGACGCAGACCACCATTCGCTGGCAGAGAAGATGCGTCTGGCGATTTACGATTTAGGCAACGCGGGGGTTTAGACGCTGCCAAAGAGTGATCCGGTGCCGTCTGCTTTCCGGTGACTCGGCCCGGTGGGGCAGGAGGCGAAAGCGCCGCGGACAACTGCATCAGACAATAAACCGGCCATCGCGAGCAGATAGCTTGCGATGGCCGGTTTGATTTTCTGGCATGTTCCGGCGCGGGGAACATGCCCTGCACGGTTAGTCGGCCGGCTGCGCCTCTGGCGCGGGCTTGAAGTTACCCTTGCCGCGCTGGACGTTGATCGCCTGGGTGTTCATGGCGAACTGAAGCACACTGTAGGCGACGGCGTCGGCGTTGATGTCGAGCGCGAACAGGCTGATGTTGTCGTAGGTGTCGCAGGGGCGATGGTAGCACGGGTCGAACGGTGCGCCGGCGATGCCGCCCCACAGCGCGACCTGGGCGGCCGTCTTGATGCCGGTCTGAGCCGGTGAACACGCCGCCGGCCGGAATGCCCTCGGCGACGAACGGCGCGTAGTCGGAGCGCCCGGTAAGGTCGACACCGCGCACCGGCTGGCCGATTCCGGCGTAGTATCGCTCAAACAGCTGCTCGATCTGGCGCCGAACCGTCCGGCCCCGGCCCGCCGCCCACGTCGTCGGAGTCGTCACCATCCAGCACGAAAAGCCCGTAGTTGGGCGACCCAATCATGTCGAAGTTGAGGTAGAGGGCGATGCGAGCCAGCTCCTCGCCGCTCAGTTGATTGACATAAGCGGTTGATCCAGCCAGCAGCGCCTCTTCCGCCCCCCACCACGCAAAACGCACCTTGTTCACCGGATCGACAAGGGCCATCTGTTGGGCCACTTCCAGCAGGGCGGCCGTTCCTGAGCCGTTGTCCTGGATGCCGGGGCTGACGGCGACTGAGTCGAGATGCGCCCCGGCCATGACGACGCGGTCGGGGTCGCCGCCGCTCGTTTCGGCCAGCACGTTGTGGACGATGATGTCGCGGATAGGGTCGATGGTCAGGCGGGCGGTGGCGGCAGGCTGCGAGAGGGCGACGCCTGCATCGAAGCGCGCCCCGGCAACGGGCACGGGGACGGCCGCGCCGAGCGAGCCGAACAGCAGCCCTTCGCGGTCCGGGGTGTCGCCCTGGTTGAAGAAGATGATGGCCGCTGCACCGGCGGCGAGGGCGTGGGCTGCTTTGGTGGCGTAGTCGCAGCCGCCGCGCTGGATGAGGGCGATGTGGCCGGGCGGGAAGGTGGCAAAGTCGGCCGTCTTCACAGCCGCTGGTGGTGGTGCGGGGCGGGGCCAGGTTGATGTCGACGGCCGTGATCGGGGCGGTGACGTCGCCGCTCCCCGTGCCGCCGAAGCGGGAGGCGAGGAGCGGGCCGGCAACCGGGGTGAGCTGTTGGAGCAGGGGCGGCGGGACGAAGCGAAAGGGAAACGGGTCGAGCGTGACGGTGTAGCCGGCGGCCGTCAGCGAATCGGCGACGTAGGCGACGCTGGCTTCGTAGCCGGGCGTGCCGGTCAGACGATTGCCGTTGTGGTCGTCGGCAATGGCCTGCAGCGCGGCCTGATGGGCGCGCACGCCGTCGAGGGTGACGCATTCGAGCAGTTTGTCGGTGGTGTCGTTGACGCGCCCGGCGCACGGATCGGCCGGCTGCGCTGCCACCGAGCAGGATGGGCAGGTAGATGGTGGCGGCGAGAAGGAAGGCCAGGGCCAGGGTGCGGACGAGACGGTGGATCATGGGGTGAGTGTAGCAGGTGCGGGGCGTGGCGCACGGGGGGAAACGGCCGCCGGCCGGTGAGTCATTGCCATAGTAAGCCTATGCTGAATCACGAGCAATATCGACAACGGTTGAGTCAGGTTTATGATATACTGGGTAATTAGCCTGGTGGCATGGTAGCTTGCTTGTCAAGCGACGCCGCCATGTCCGTTCACATATCAAAGGAGCCATTACCATGGGCAGAAGAAGAGACCGACGAGAAGACAGACGTGGCGGAAGCACAGCAGCCACCCCCGCGGCAGCACCAGCCGCAGCGAGCGGCCCCACGACTTATCAGTTGCGCCAGAACATGCTCTCCATTGGCGACGATTACTGGATTGAGACAGGGCACGGCCAGAAGATCTACAAGATCGACGGGAAGGCCCTGCGCGCCCGCAGCACCCTGCTGTTTGAGGACACCCACGGCAAAGAGCTGTACAAGATTCAGCAGAAGATGCTCCACGCGCGCGAGACGATGGACATCGAAGACGGCGGGCGTGGTCGGGCGGTGGCCAGTATCAAGAATGCCATGATCACTCCGGTTCGCGACCGCTGGACGGTCAACATTCCGGGTGGCGAGGATATCAGCATCCAGGGTAACGTGCTGGACCATGAGTACAAGATCGAGCGCGGCCGCCAGCAGATTGCCGAAGTGTCGAAGAAGTGGTTCCGCGTGCGCGACTCGTATGGCGTGGAGATTCAGCCGGGCAACGATGATGCCCTGATCCTGATGATGGTCATTGCCGTCGACATGATGGCCAGCAGCGGCCGTTAGGCGTGGGCGATGGGCCACTGGGCTGCGTCGCGCGCTGCCTGACATCCGTTTCTGAGCTTCCGCCGGTGTCGTCAGACGAGACGCTGGTTTGAAAGATGAGTGCGAAACCGGGTTTCTGGCGGAAACCCGGTTTCTGTTTGTGGTGGCGGCTGGAGAGCGAGACAGGTTCGCGGCCGCCGGCAGTTTGTGCGCCCCACTCCCCGGCCCCTAGTCCCCTCCCACCACCACGACCACATTTCCCTTCTTATGACCCAACTCGACATAACGATGGGCCTCGACGATTTCGCGCAGCGGATAGCGGCGGTCGATGGCGGCGCGGAGCGTGCCTGCTTCCGCCCACTGCCGGAGCGTGTCCAGGTCGTCGGGCAGAATGTCGCACTGGTCGGACGAGGTGTTGACATTTAAGTAGACGCCGCCCTCGCGCACCAGTTGCTCGGCCCGCTCCTCCGGCAGCTTGCCGACCGCGTCGAACACCACATCGTAGACTGCGCCGCCCGCCGTCACATCCTCGCGGGTGTAGTCGATCACCCGCTCCGCGCCCAGCGCCTCCACCATCGCCACGTTGCCGGTGCTGCACACGCCGGTGACGGCCGCTCCCATCTCGCGGGCAATCTGGACGGCGAAGGAGCCGACACTGCCGGACGCGCCGTAAACCAGTACGGCGTGGCCCGGCTCGATGGCCGCCAGCCGCAGCACGCACAGCGCCGTCAGCCCGCCGGACGGGATGGGGGCCGCTTCCTCATAGGACAGCGTGGCGGGCATGAGGGCCACCTTGGTGTCCTCCGGCAAGCATTTGTACTCGGCATACGCGCCAAAGCCCGCCCAGAGCGTGGAGGCGAAGACGTCATCGCCCGGCTTGAACCGCGTCACGTCGCTGCCGACCGCCTCCACCCGCCCGGCCAGGTCCATACCCAGCACCGGCTGCTTGGGCCGCGAGAAGCCCAGATAGAGTCGGGCCGCAAACCGCTGCCACGCCGGGCCGGGCACGTTCAGACTGCGGATGCGCACGTCGCCTGTGTGGACCGTGGTGGCGTGGATCCGGACCAGGATTTCGTTGTCGGCCGGTTCCGGTTTGGGCAGCTCCTGAAGCTGCAAGACCTCCGGCGGTCCATACTTCGTGCAGATGACGGCTTGCATGGCCCGTCTCCTTTTCGCCGGAAATCAGCGCTCCGGCGTGGCGGGCGGCGCGTCAATCAACACGCCGGCCTGATCGAATATTGCTTTCTTGCGCTTCCACGACCCGCCGCAGCTCTGACCGGGCCGGGGTTCCGCAGCAGGCTGTTCGGGCGGCCGCCCGGCTCAGGGTCGCGGAATTATCGACCTAGTTTACCCGATCCCGGCGCGCCGGTGCGAACTGGCCCGGAGCAGCGGCAGGGCTTTTCAGTAGTCGGACTTGAACAGGCCTAGAAACCGAGTTTCTGGGCGCTCGTCGAGCGCATACGCGGCTGGCCCTGAGAAACTCGGTTTCTACGTACGACCTTTGAAAAACCCTGGGAGCAGCCGCCAGCTTGCCCGACCTTGCCGGGTTCACTATACTCGACCACAGCACACCCAACCTAGCGTCGGACTCGATTCTCCTTTATCGAGCCGGTTGAAGGAGCATTCTCATGTCAAAGCGGATCACCATTCTGTTGGCCTGCCTGCTGGCGGCCGTTCTCATCGCCCCCGCGGCCCGACCGGCGGCGGCCGTCGATCGCTGTCTCCTGACTTACAACGCCTATTTGCCCGGCGCGCTGGGCACGGAAGACGGGCCCGGACGCCACGCCTCAACGGGGCGCAGCGGGCAAGCTCCAGGCCGACTTCAACGGCGACGGCTGCGCCGACCTGGCCGTTGGTGCGATCTTCAGCGACGTGTTCGGCACCGACCGGGCCGGGATGGTCGAAATCTTCTACGGCAGTCGCGGTGGTCTGGCGAACGAGGGGCAAATTGTGCTCCCGCCCGTGCCCGAAGACCAATCTACTTTGGCCGCACGCTGGCTGCCGGTGACTTCAACAATGATGGCTACAGCGACCTGGTCGTCGAGCGCCATCGGCTATCTGGTCAGCGGTCAGGACAATGCCGGGGCGATCTACGTCTTCCCCGGCTCGCCGCAGGGGATTGACCCGGACAACTGGACCGAGTGGCATCAGGCGACCCCGGGCGTGCCGGGCGGTACAGAGAACGGCGACTTATTCGGCCAGGCGTTAGCGACCGGCGACTTCGACGGCGACAACCACTCCGACCTGGCAATCGGCATACCCAACGAGGCGATCGGCAGCGTGTCCCGAGCGGGCTATGTCATCGTCCTGTACGGGTCGCCCAGCGGGCTGACGGCCGACGGCGCCCAGGAGTGGAACCAGGCGTCGCCGGGCATCGACGCCGAGAATGAAGTCAATGATGAGTTCTTCGGCTGGGCGCTGGCGGCGGGCGACTTTGGCCCCAACTCCCGCTATGACGATCTGGCCATCACCGTTCCGTCGCAGGACGTAGGATTCGGTGAAGATGCCGGGGTGGTGTATGTGCTGTACGGTTCGTCCAACGGGCTGACGAGCGTGAATCACGACGCTCCTGTCACAGTCCACCTTCGGGGTCAGTGGCAGCTCGGAGGATTTCGACAAGTTCGGCTTCTCCGTCGCTGCCGGCGATTTTGACGACAATGGCGTGGACGATCTGGCCGTGGGCATTCCGTTTGAAGACCTGTCCGGCGAGAGCGCCTCAGGCCGCGTTGTCGTTTTCTACGGCGAACGCGGCGATGAACTGTCCGGGTCGCGCTCAGAGGGATTTGACAACGGCGTGGCCGGGCGCCAACGAGGCGGATGACTACTTTGGCTATTCGCTGGCGACCGGCGACCTGGATGGCGACCGCCACGATCGACCTGATCATCGGCGCGCCGAAAGAGGATATCGGGTCGCTTGAAAATGCCGGCTGGGTGGTCATTCTCTATGGAAGCGACGACGGTCTCGACGATGCGACGGCGCAGGGCTGGTCGTATCCCGGCAAGCGCAGAACGCGAAGGCGACTGGATGGGCCGGTCGGTGACGGCGGGCGACTACAACGGCGACGGCATCTGGGACATGGCCACCGGCGTGGACCTGCGGTACGACCGACACGAACTCCAACTACTTCCGCGGCCGGGCGCTGGTCTTCTACGGCCGGTTCGTCATCGGCCTGACCGGTGCGGGCATTCAGGAGCTATCGTCCGCTCCGGCTTCCAACACCCTCATGCCGTTCCGCTTCGGCTGGGCGGTGCGGTAGGGCGTTGGGGCTGGGGACGCGGGATTGGGGGCCGGGGCCAGGCAGCGACCGCTGCGCCCCAGCCCCTGGACCCGGTCCCCAGCCTCCCGCGCTACGGCCTGACGACCCCCTGCGGCCAGCTGCCTTCGGGCAGGTCGAGCAGCGCTGCTGGCCGGTGGCGAGGTCATAGATGCGTGGCAGGCCGACCGCCCCAAAGACCAGTGACGTCTCGTCGACCCAGTACGGGCTGAAGCCCTGGGCGTCTACCAGCCTCGACCTCGCTGCCGTCGGCGGCGATGAGATGCAGTCCTGACCCCTGCGGCCCATTGGCGAGGATGGTCAACGCCAGCCAGCGGCCGTCCGGACTCCATACCGGAGCAGGGACCGTGCCGCCGAAACGGGCCGGGTCCCAGTCGAACAGCTGCATGGCCATTCCCGTATCGAAGTTGTACACCTGAAAGCCCACGCGCTCGCCGGTGGTGGCCAGCCAGGTCAGGCGGCGGCCGTCGGGCGACCAGGACGGGTTGAACACCGGCCCGTCGATCATCTTCCCGACGGAGTGAACGCCGCCGGATCAAACAGTTCCACACCCCCTTCAGGCGTATAGAGCCGCCCGGTCAGGTTGGCGCCGGCGCTGGTCGGTATGCCGTCGAACGCGATCGTCTGACCGTCCGGCGACAGCGCAGGCAGATTGCTGAGCAGGGACTCCTCGTCGATGATCCGGGGCGCTTCGTCGCGATAGATCGTCGTCAGGTGGCCGGAGTTGGGACCGTCGCTTTCTTCCGGCGAGAACCAGACGCCGGTGAACAACGTGTCGGCGTCGGCCCACATCAGGAAGTAGGACAGGTTCAGGTCGGCGGCCAACTGCTGCTGCTCGCCGGTGGTGGTGTCGATGCGCCAGAGCCGGCGGTCGTCGGTCAGGTACGCAGCGTGACGGCCGTCGGGCGAGAGGCGCAGGTTGGGCGTGGCCGCGGTTTCGGCGTCCAAAAGCCGGCGTATCTCGCCACCGGGCAGCACCTCGAACGCTCCTTCGTTGAAGACTGAGTACAGCAGGCCTGCGGGCGGTGGGACAGCGGGCAGGTAGGTGTCGGCGAAACGGCCGTTTGTATAAAGGAAGGCGCTCCACTCATAGCCGCTGCCGGTGTCGGTGATGAACAGGACCGCATCGTCGCCGAGCGACTGCCCCCAGCCGGTGGTGTGGAGCGCCGTCACGTAGCCCGCATCCGGGCCGAGCATGGTCGACGGCGGCTGTCCGAGCAGGGCGGTCAGGTCGTCCTCAGTAAGCTGGGTGAACTGGACGCCGTAGGGCGGGGGCACGCTGCCGCTCTGGAAGGCGGCCATGAGCTGGGCGGGGGCCATCGTCTGCCACTCGCTGCGCCACGCCCCGACGGCGATGGAGTCGCTCATCAGCGATTCCATCCGCGCCAGCTCCTGGTTGGCGACGGCCGTCGTCAGGTCGGTGATGAACATCTCCAGGGTGGGGGCGGTGGCGGTGGGGGCGGCTGTCGGCGTCGGAACGAAGGTCGGCGTGGCCTCGATGGGTAGCCCGGTGGCTGGTGCTTCGGTGGGCGAGGGCGCTGCCGTTGGCCGGTCGGTGGGCGACACGGTCGCGGAAAGCGCGGTCTCGACAGCGGGGGCGGTTGGCTCCGACCCGCCGGCCGCGCCGGGTGTCGTGGTCGGCGCGCACGCCGCCAGCGCGAACAGGAACGCGACAGCAGCAAGAAGATGTGAGTGACGCATAGGAAGAACCTCCGGCCACGTTTCGGTGGCGGCAGAAAGATGGGCGATCCGGAGGCCGCCGCTGATTGACAGGATAAAGGAAAACGACGCGGCCTGCCCGACGCAATGCCCACGAAATGACACCTGAATTGTCACTATTATACCACAGACGGCCGGATGTTGCCGCGCGGGGGAAATGGGGCTACAACATCTAGCATTCGTTCGCCAGTTTAACGAGGAGGCCTATGCCTGCACCCGACAGCATCTACCAATTCATGAGAACTTCGAGAGCAATCTCGCCCACCACAAGAGCGCCCGCTACAACGAGACGCAGGCCCGCGTCGAGTTCATCAACCCGTTCTTCGAAGCGCTGGGCTGGGACATCGACAACAAGCGCGGCCTACGCCCCCGCGTAGTCTCGCGCGTTAGTTGGATAACCTTACAGACGAGCGCACACTCCTTATGGCGTCATGTCGCAGGATCCTTCGTATGCTGCTGCTCTAGTCGCAAGTCCGTCAAATTATCCGAAATCTGACAACCGATTGGAATTCTGAGGCAGGGAATATGAAAGCTAGTGAAACCAAACTCCAACCCGTTCTTGAAGGTAGCAAGCAATACGTTGTACCCATGTTCCAACGCCAATACAGCTGGCGCCGAAAGCAGTGGCGAACCCTGCGGGAAGATCTTTGAAGAATTATACGAGTCAGAAGACGGCAGAGATCATTTCCTTGGGGCGATCGTGACAATGCCAGTTGACCTTCAGCCCGCCGGAATAAGCAAGTATCTCTTGATCGACGGTCAGCAGCGAATGACAACGCTGTTCATCCTGCTAGCCGCTATTCGCGATCTTGCGGCTTCGCGAGAGAACCTTCTAGCAGAACAGATCACCGAGCAGTATCTTGTTAAAATGGGCGGAACGTCGTAACCATTACAAATTGCTTCCAACTCTTTCTGATCGAGAAGTCTTCGATGGAGTTATGAAAGGTAGCCCCATTGATGGTCCGATGCAGAAAGCATATCGATACTTCATAAACACGTGAAGAAGCGAAGTGATCAGGACAGGAATATGACTTAGGTAGGCTTCATCATATCTTGATACAGCGTTTCGTCATCGTCATGATTGTTCTGGCTCCAGATGAGAATCCGTACTTGATCTTTGAGAGCCTGAATGCAAAAGGACAACCACTCACCCAGGCGGATCTTCGTAAGGAACTATCTGTTCATGCGTGTGGCAAATCCAGAAGAGCAACGCATAGCATACGAAGAACTCTGGCGACCCATGGAAGATATGCTAGACGGCGAGCTTCCCGACTTTATGTGGCGCTGCATCTTACTAAGGATGGCACGTTTGTGAGGCAAAATTCAATTTACGAGGCCATCAAATCCCGGCTCTCAAACCTCGCTTCAACCGAGCAAGTCATCGACGTCCTAGCTGACATGCACACATACTCAACCTTCTACGCACGCCTAATAGATACGAAGCACGAGCCTGACGTTGGTGTACGCACACGTCTACTAAGACTGCATCGCTGGGAAATCAGTACGGCCTTGCCATTTCTCTTGGCTCTTTATCACGACTATGAGCATGGTGAAGTCTCTGCAGGTGAGTTTTGTGACGTGCTAGATGCAATCGAGTCGTTCCTTGTAAGGCGCACCTTCTGCGACATTCCATCAAATATCCTCAATCGAATGTTTATTGGGATCTACAAAAACCTTGACCGTACAGACGTTGTTGGTTCCTTGAAGACTCATCTCGCAGCAAGACGCTGGCCAGATGATAGGAGTTTCAGGATGGTTGGAATCGCTATGGTCTATATCAAAGCCGGACACGGTGTCGTCATGTGTTGGAATCAATTGAGCAACGCCTTCTCAGCAATAATGAGCCAGTAGATGTTGCCCATAAGAGCATTTCAATCGAGCATGTCATGCCTCAGTCATTGACACCAGAGTGGCAATTGGAGCTAGGAGAGGATGCTCTTGAAGTACATGCTCAATATCTGCACACGCTCGGCAACCTTACCCTTACTGGCTCTAATTCACCGATGGGAAATCGACCGTTTGCTGAGAAGAAGCAAACTCTTGGCCAAAGCAACTTTGCTCTTAACAAGCATTTCGGGAATGTCGATCATTGGAACCGGGAAGCGATCCTTGAGCGCAGCAATATCCTTTTTGAAACCGCAATCGAGATATGGTCACGCCCACCGATCAGCGAGGCTGTTGCCAAACACGAGGATCCAACTGGCAGCAAACCTACACATTTCCGACTATTCGGCATAGAGTACCAAGCGACTTCTTGGAAGGGACTCTATCTGAAGACCCTAACGCTACTTGCCCAGCGAGACGGAGCTGATAAGTTCATGGCCAGAGCTGGCACAGTAACGGGTAGTACACGGCAGTACCTATCGTACACAAGTGAAGGCATGTTTTCTCCCGCAAAGATAGAGGGGACGGGGATCTGGGTGGAAACTAACCTTGGCTCTCGTTCAATTCTTTCGTTGATTGCGAAGATAATGGCGGCGTGTGGCCATTCACCTGCCGAATTCCAGGCCTTCTGGGATTGAATTTCTGAAACACGGCCGGCCCCATAGCCGTCTTCCGGGCGTATGGCTGGGTGGATGGGAACAGCCGTCCGGAGACGCTGACGGACGAGCAGATTCTGGAGCGGTTGCTGGCGTTGAATTTGGCGCGGGCGGGCGGCGAGTAGACCCCGCACCCTGCCCCCGCACGGGGACAGGGTGGCGCGAAGGGGCGGGGTGTCAAGGCAGGGGACGGCCTGCCCGAACGGCCGCCCGGACGCGCCAACCTCTAAAACTCAAACAGGCGCCAGCGTCCCGGCAAAGATAAGCCAGGCCAGGACGGTCTTGGCCAGCAGGCTCAAGATGATATAGACGCGCTCCCCAAACAGGTAGTCCTTCCATCGCCCGACCTTCTTGTATTGCAAGATCATGTTAAGGGCGAAGATGTTGAAGAAGACAAACAGAATCGGCACGATGGCATAGACGAAGGCCGGTGGCTTGGCGTCGCCGGAGTTCACCGCACCGACAAAGTAGAGAGTAATCACGATCCAGGGCACGACCCCGGCGATGCAGCCATAGATGAAGGCCGTCCAGTCCGTGCGCTCGGTATGCTGGTTGTGCAGCTCCATCATGATACCAAAGAGGTTCATGGTCGCGTTCAATGTGAAAATCAGGATGATGGCGCCCAGGTCCCACAGGCCGACCAACATGCCGATGAGCACGATCATCAGCGACGAACTGAGCGCGTATTCGTAGAACCGGATGGGGTTTATGCCCTTCTGCAAATTCTGCGTATAGCGCGTGTAGCCGATAGTTGCCAAATAGAAGTGGGCTGCGGCCGAGATGAGCAGGAAGGTAGCCACCGCCGGCCCAAACGGTAGGTTGTACAGAAGCTGCGGGTTAGGGCTCAGGGAAAGGGTAGCGAGATCGAAATTCAGGAAATTAGTATAGATCGGGTAAGTCGTGTCATTGCTGACGACGATCATGAAGATACCCTGGATGAGATGCAGGAATCCCATGATCAGGTTGAACCGCCGCAGATCAGTGAACTTCTTCTCCATCTCGGCCGGCGTCCCGATTGGCACAGTTCCGCTTGCAGTCATGTGACCCTCCCTTTGTGTTGAATGTCCTTAGGCGTACGCTACGGTCTCATGATCGTTCATTTCCCGGTAATGTGCAAGCAGGTGCACTCGTTCTTGCCCCTGGCGACAGCGCCCTAGCCAGCTGGTAGCGCCGCCATGGCTCAGTGGGTGAAGGGAGATCGTCGTCTGACAACTCTGTCTCCACCGGCCCGTAAACGGCCAATCGGTCATGCTCCAGAAAGCTGTCGCCGTTGGCGCTGTAGACGAAGGGCACGTCGAGCATCTCGGCGTAGACCAGCGCCTGCTGCATCCCGCCGCCGAGCGGGTGCTTGTTGCCCTTGGCCTCCACCATGGCCAGCGGCACATTGCGGTAGATTAGCAGGTAGTCGATAAACTCGCGCTCGCCGCGCCGGCTCTCGCCGGTGACCTCCATACGGCCGCCGGTACAGTGGTACTCCTCGCGAATAGCCGCGTCGTCCCACCCGGCAGCGACGATGGCTGGTCGGATATAGTGGCTGCTGGCGTTGAATCTGGCGCGGGCGGGCGGCGACAACGATGTCGCCCAAGTGTAGCTCGACATTCCTTGTCGAGAGAGAGGCGACAATAATGTCGCCCTACAGGCGTAGCTCGACATTCCTTGTCGAGAGAGAGGCGACAATAATGTCGCCCTACAGGCGTAGCTCGACATTCCTTGTCGAGAGAGAGGCGACAATAATGTCGCCCTACAGGCGTAGCTCGACATTCCTTGTCGAGAGAGAGGCGACAATAATGTCGCCCTACAGGCGTAGCTCGACATTCCTTGTCGAGAGAGAGAGGCGACAATGAATGTCGCCCTACAGGCGTAGCTCGACATTCCTTGTCGAGAGAGAGGCGACAATGATGTCGCCCTACAGGCGTAGCTCGACATTCCTTGTCGAGAGAGAGGCGACAATAATGTCGCCCTACAGGCGTAGCTCGACATTCCTTGTCGAAACAGGCGACAATGATGTCGCCCTACAGGCGTAGCTCGACATTCCTTGTCGAGAGAGGCGACAATGATGTCGCCCTACAGGCGTAGCTCGACATTCCTTGTCGAGAGAGAGGCGACAATGATGTCGCCCTACAGGCGTAGCTCGACATTCCTTGCCGGAGAGAGGCGACAATGTCGCCCTACAGGGAGCTCGCATTCCTGTCGAGAGAGGCGACAATGATGTCGCCCTGCAGGCGTAGCTCGACATTCCTTGTCGAGAGAGAGGCGACAATGATGTCGCCCTACAGGCGTAACTCGACATTCCTTGTCGAGAGAGGCAGCGTATCGCAAACTGATTTGTAAGCTACACCCTTTACGCTGCGATCAGCGATGGTCAAACCACTCAATTACCGGCCCGTCTATCGTCGAAATTTGCCGCACATCCAGCCGGACGGCCGCACATTCTTTCTGACAACCCGGCTGCACGGCACGCTGCCGGTTGCCTTGCAGCAGCAGCTTCGGGACCGACTCCGTAGCGAACTGGACCAGCTCGACCCGGCTGATCCGAACTATCACGCTCGCCGCTACTCGCTGCAGAAGCGCGCGTTCGGCGAATACGACCGGCACCTCGATCTCACTCGCTGGGGACCGACCTGGCTGCGACAGTCGCCAGTCGCCCAACTCGTCGCCTCAATCATCCACGAACACGACGGCCGTCTCTACGATCTGGCGTGCTATACCATTATGCCCAACCATATCCATCTGGTGCTGACGCCGCGTGCGACCGAAGACGGAACACCCATCGCGCTGCAACGCATCATGTATACGCTCAAGCGCCAGACGGCCATAGGGGCTAACAGGCAGCTTGGCCGGAACGGCGGCTTCTGGCAACATGAGAGCTACGACCACTTTATCCGCGACCGAGCCGAATACGAGCGGGTTGTGGCGTATGTCCTCAACAATCCGGTCAAGTCAGGGTTATGTGACGCCTGGGATGCGTGGCCGTGGAGCTATCTCGGCCCGTAATCTGACCACTCCATCGCTCCTGCGGGGCGAGCGGGACCAGGACGGCGACCGGAACGGCGACAAGGAATGTCGCGCTACATCCCATCTGGCGGCACAACGGCCGCTTCGAAGAATGTGGCCGGCGGCGACTGGAAGGCGGGTATACCGCGCACGCTCATGTAGCGGCAGGTGTCGGACCGGTCGTCGAAGAAGAGCTGGATGCCCAGTTCGACGCACCGCTCATATTTGAGTTGGGGCGCGCTGCCGGGGCCGCGTTCGCCCCAGGTCAGGACCTCGATGGTTACACCATCCGGCAGGCCAAGCGCCTCAATCTCTTCCTGCGTGGTCTCGATACGCTTCTTGCCGACGGCCGACATAATCGTCACCTCATGCCCGGCGGCCAGCAGCGCGTCGATGAGCGGCAGTAAAACGGCCGTGTGGTGGCTGACGGTGTTCCAGTAATCAAAGCCTACATGCATGATCGTCCTCCTGCGGCGGGCGCTGTGGCCGGGGATGCGCCGGCAACTTCGCCTCTCGGAGCAGGGCTTTTCACTGTTCGAGCGACCGGTGTGACTGGATTCCTTGCCGGTCTCCTGGGGCCGGCAGGTAACGCCAGCCAGAAGGAGTGTCGCCGCTGCGTGTGACTACCCGACTACTGAAGACCCCTTCCTCCCAGTGTCGCCCACCCGGCTACTTTAGTGTATCCTGTTACTGTCCTCTTGGCCTCCCTAGACTACGAAACTGCAGGGTTCTTCAGTTGTCTGGTTCGGCCGGACACAGGCCGTTGAAACGGCCTGCTACCGGAGGAAACCCACTGAAAGTGGGTTGCAGAAGGGGTTGCCGGCGCGCTTTCCTTTCCGGTTTAAGTGGGTTTTGACCCACTTGCCCGGTAGCTGCCAGGTTTCAACCCGTAGCGGCTTGACAACTGATAAGCCCTGTACGAAACTGCCGGACCAGCAGACTACGAGACCAAATGAGCAGCAAAGCACGAAAATTCTGGGACAACCGCGCGGCCTCCTACGACGAGGGGACGAGCGAGGACGGCGGGCAGGCGGACCCGACGATGCTGGGCGACATCCAGCGCCATCTGCGGCCCAGCGACCGGCTGCTCGACTTCGGCTGCGCCACCGGCAGCTACAGCGTGGCGGTCGCCGGGAGCGTGGCGGCCGTCGAGGGGCGCGACCTGTCCAGCGAGATGATCGCCATCGCCCGGCAGAAAGCGGCCGCCGCCGGAGTGGAGAACGTCAGCTTCAGCGCCGGGCTGCTCGAAGAAGCGGGCTACGGGGACGGCTCGTTCGATGTGGTGCTGGCGCTGAATGTGATCCATCTGCTGCCGGACGGGGCGGGGACGGTGGCGCAGCTTGCCGCTCTGCTGCGACCCGGCGGCCGTCTTATCACCGAAACGCCGTGCCTCGGCCAGAAGCGGTCGATGATCGGTCTGTTCATGCGCGGCCTGAGCAAGGTCGGCATCGTCCCCCATCTGAACGCCCTGAGCAGCAACGATATCGACGCCCTGGTCGCCGGGGCGGGGTTGCAGCAGACCGAGGCCGAGCTGCGGCCCGGCAGTGTCGGCAGCTACTTCCTCGTCGCCAGCAAAACATAGCGCCCCCCAACCCCCAATCTCCAGTCTCCAGACCCTATCCCCCATCAGTGCTATAATGCGCCCATGACCACCGGGCTGCTCCAGACGAAGCTCCACGCGCCGCCACCGCGACCCAACCTGGTGGCCCGCCCCCGGATGCTGGCCCGCCTGGACGAGGGAGTGGCCCGGCAGCGACGGCTGGCCCTGGTGGTCGCTCCTGCCGGCTATGGCAAGACGACCCTGGTCACCAGCTGGCTGGCGACGCTGCCGCCGGAAACGGCCGTCGGGTGGCTCTCGCTGGACGGCCACGACAACGAGCCGCTTCGCTTCATCCGCTACCTCGTTGCCGCCGTGCGCGACCCGTTTCCCGGCTTTGCGCCCGGTCTCGGCGAGAGCGTGGGGGCGACGACCAGTACACCCGGGCCGCCGGATGTGCAGGCGATCTCCCACGCGCTGACGAACGCCCTGCATTCGATCGACGAGCGCCTGCTCCTTGTTCTCGACGACTATCATGCGATAGACAACGCAGACGTCCAGCAGCTTGTGGCCGACCTGATCGACTACGCGCCGCCGGCCGTCCAGTTTGTGCTAACCGCTCGCGATCTGCCGCCGCTGCCCGTGCCGCGCTGGCGGGTGCGCGACCAGGTGACGACCATCACCGCCGACGACCTGCGCTTCAACGCGGCTGAGGCGGGACTATTCTTGCACGAGACAATGGGGTTGACGCTGGACGAGACGGCCGTCGCCGAGCTGGAGCAGCGCACCGAGGGCTGGGTGGCGGGCTTACAGTTGGCGGCCATTTCGCTGCGCCGCGAAGATGGCCAGACGGCTGCCTACTCGCTCAGCGGCAGCGACCGGTTCGTGGCCGACTATCTGCTGACCGAGGTGCTCGATCACCAGACGGCCGATATTCATACCTTCCTGCTGCAGACGTCCCTTTTCGACCGCTTCAGCGCCGACCTGGGCGACGCCGTGCTCCAGCGCAGCGACAGCCGGGCGCTGCTCGACGACCTGGAGCGGAGCGACCTCTTTCTCGTGCCGTTGGACAACGAGCGGCGCTGGTATCGCTACCACCATCTGTTTGGCGAGCTGCTCCAAGACCGGCTGCGCCGTGAAGCAGACGGGGCAGCCATCGACGCCCTCAACAGCCGGGCCGCCCGCTGGTTCGACGCGCACGGGTTCCGGGAGGAAGCGGTGCAACATGCGCTGGCCGCCGGCGATAGGGAGCTGGCGGCTGCGCTGATCGCCGCCACGCCCAGCCACGTGCTCTGGCAGCAGGACGGGGCGTATCAGTTGGCCGCGTGGGTGGAGGCACTGCCGGAAGCGGTGCGCCGGGCCGAACCGCGAACGCTCCTGCTGGCTGCCGGAGCCAACTTGCTGCTGGGGCGGGTGGACGACCTGCGCCGCTATATGGCCCAGATGGAAGGAGTGGAATCGTTATGGCCGGCCTATCTGCTGTTCCAGTCCGTTCTTGTCCGCAACTCAGGCCAGCCGCAGGCGGCGCTGGAGCTGCTCAAGGAGTCGCTGGCCGGCATGGAGGAGGAGGCAGACCCGGTCCTGCAAGCGATGGCCCGGCTGCAGCTGGCGGTCAATAACCTTGAGCTGGGTCGCTGGAACGAGGCCGAGGCCGAGATTGAGGCGACCCGCACCCTGCTGCGACCCGGCAGCCCGGCGGCCGTCATGAATCTGGAAGTGCTGCGGCTGGCGGGCATGGTGGCGTTCGCTCGGGGCGATACGTATGCGGCCGAACGCATCTGGCGCGACGCGCTGGCCCTGACAACAGCGCCCGACGGCACGATTAGTCCGACGACGGGCGTCATCCAGGCCGACCTCGCCTCCATCCAGTATGAGTGGAACGAGCTGGCGGCGGCCGAAGCGCTCTATGAAGAAGCGCTCCAGAGTTATGCGCTGACCGGCCTGAGCGACACAATGTTTTCGGCCGAGCTGGGGCTGGCGGATCTGGCAGCTATGCGGGGCGACGGTGTGGCGACGGACGCGCATTTGACGCGCGTGCGCCAGTTCGTGCAGAAGAGCGGGCTAGGCAGCGTTATCGAGCAGTTGGCGGCCGTCCAGGTGCTCTATGACCTGCGCCTGAATCGTCTGGATGCGGCTGTGCGCTGGGCCAATGCCAGCGGCCACAGCGCGGACGAACGGCCCGCCCAAAGCGACGCCCGATCGCGTCTGGCGCTGCTGGCGACGCGGCTGGCAGAGAGCCGGGCCCTGGGCACAACAGATGGCGTTGCCGACTGGTTGGCCTACGGGGAGCATCTGCTGGGGCTGGCGGAATCGGCCGGCCACGTGACCCAGGCGATCCGGCTGCGCTTACAGCTGGCCCAGGGCTACGTTCTGCTGGGCGACGAAGAGCGGGCGCTGGACAACATGACGGCTGCGCTGGCTGCGGCCGAGCGGGGCAGTCTGACCCGCACGTTCCTCGATGCGGGGCCGGGCGTCCAGGTGCTGCTGGAAGCGGCCGAGGCGCGAAATATCCAGCCCCGCCCGGTGCGCCGCCTGCTGCTGGCCTTTGCCCGCGAGACCGGCCACGCGCCGACGGTCGCCCCCGCTGCGCTGCCGGAGCCGCTGACCGACCGCGAGTACGAAGTGCTGCGCCTCATTGCCGCCGGGCTGAGCAACCGCGAGATCGAAGAGCGGCTGGTGATCACCAACAACACGGTCCGCAGCCATATCAAGAACCTGTACGGCAAGCTGGGCGTGGGCAGCCGCACCCAGGCCGTGCAGCGGGCGCAGATTCTGGGCTTGCTGTAGCGTCTCGCGCCGCCCCAATCTCACCCCCCCGCCAGACCCATCTCACCCCTTTCGGTGGTGACTTACCCCCCGGGGCCTCCGCTATCCTGTTGGCAGATTCAACAGATGGGAGGTCATCATCATGATTGCAGTATTGAAACAACGTAATTTTTCACTCTTGTGGCTGGGCGGGCTTGTTTCCATGATCGGCAACTGGGTGCTGTTGGCGGCGATGCCGTTCCACATCTACGCCCTGACCGGGTCGGCGCTGGCCACGGGCGGTCTGCTCATGGCGTATGTCGCGCCGGGCATCGTCGTTGGCTCGATTGCCGGGGTCTATGTCGATCGCTGGGACCGCAAGCGGACCATGCTGATCACCACAATTCTGCAGGGGGCTATGGTGGCCACGCTCCTGTTCGTCCAGTCGGCCGACTGGCTGTGGCTCATCTATCTCGTGGCGATTGTTGAATCGACCCTGGAGCGGTTCTTCCGCCCCGCCGAAAATGCGCTGCTGCCGAAGCTGGTCGGCGAAGACCAACTGTTGTCGGCCAACTCGCTCAATGCGCTCAACGACAATCTGGCCCGGCTGGGTGGCCCGGCGCTGGGCGGGCTGCTGCTGGGGCTGGTCGGCTTCTACAGCGTGGTTGTGGTCGATGTGGCCACCTACGTGGTGGCGGCCTTTCTCATTCTGCTGGTGCAGCTTCCCGAAAGCGCCCGGCGGGCGGAGGTCGTGCCCACAGAGTCGGCCGATGTCGGGGGGGCGTTCCGCAGCTTGTGGACGGAGTGGAAGGCGGGGCTGGCGATTGTTGGCCACAGCCGCCTGCTCATCGCGCTGTTTGTTGTGCTGGGCCTGATGCTCTTTGGCGACGCCATCCTGAGCGCGGTTCTCGTCGTTTTTGTCCAGGAGGATATGGGGCTGACCGCGGTGGAGTTTGGCTGGATGATGACCGCTCGCGGCATCGGCGGCATCATTGGCGGCCTGCTCGCGGCCCAGCTGGGGGCGAAGCTGATGCCGGGACGCCTGCTGGCGGTTGGGCTGACGGCCACCGGCGTGGCCCTGGTCGTGGCCGTCTTCTTCCCGACGCTGACGGTGGTGCTGCCCCTGCTAATCTTTGTCGGCATCATGGGCCTCATCGCCATGATCAGCGCCCAGACGATGATGCAGAAAGGGACCGAAGACGCCTATCTGGGCCGTGTCTTCGGCCTGTTCGGCGCGGTGTCGGCGCTGGTCATGTTTATCGGCGCGGGGATTGGCGGCGCATTGGCCGACACGCTGGGCAGCCTGACCCTCATGTACGGGGCCGCTATCCTGACGATTGCTTCCGGTTTGCTGGCCTTCATCCTTTTGGGTCGCTCGGCCCCGCAGCTGGCAGCGCCCGCGGCAGCCCCGGCCCCGGAAGCGGCCGAAACGGTGTAACGGCTGTCCGGCGACGGCGCACTGCGAAGGTGCGGCGACGGATAGGGCAGGTGGGGGGCCTGAGTTGGGCTGATCGCCAACCCGACGACACAATCTGATTGCCGGAGAACACGGATGACGCTGGAGGCAGACCGCCCAACGTGTCATCCGTGTTGTCGTTTCTGCCGTTGAGCGAGCGATGGTCACCCGCCGGCGACCCTATTCCGGCTCGATCGTTTGGTCCGGGTCGAGATCGTAGGGCCGTTCGCGAAACATGGCGATGCCTTGAAGGACCAGCAGCAGGCCACCGCCAATGGCCCAGACGATGAGGGCGAGACGGACGAGCGAACTTTCGAGGTATGAGAAGAAGAGGATGAGGCCCAGGCCAATCTCGAATGCGCCCAGGAGATAGCCCGACCCGCTGCGCTGGCCAGGCTTCTCACGCCAGACCGGGATGTGGCCGGTGATGTGGAGCAGCCCGGTAAGCACGGCCACCGCACCGAGCAGGTCGCTGAAGAGGTCGACCGTGACGAGGTCGTCCCAAATCAGGCGCGTCTGCACAGTCAGACCGGCTGCAATGCCGATGACGCCGACGAGCAGGGTCAGCCGGCGGCCCTCGGCCCGGTTGCGGCCTGCGCCCAGGCTGATCATCCCCGCCGCCATCCAGTACGCCCCAATAAACGAGCCGAGCAGGGTGCCGCTTCGATCAGGCTGGAAGAAGAGAACGGCCCCCATCGCCACCGCCAGGATACCCCGGCCCAACACAAGCAGCAGGGAAAACCAGTAGCCCCCCGATTTGATACGTTCTTTGCTGCCCATGCCCATTGCGCCTTGACCGTGCTCGCAGCCGCACCGGGCGGCCGCGCAGCCTAGTCATCTATTATATGAGGGTCGGTCGTCGCTTGTGAATGGGTGAGTTGGCGAAAGAGAGAATGGACCGCAAACGATGCGCACTCTCATCAGGATGGTCGCGGACCCGAGGTGATGCCTCGTTGTCCGCGACCATTCTGCGCTATCCGGCTTGCCAGGCCGTGCCGAGCGGCGATCGCCGCTCGGCTACCGGATCACCGACGGCAGGTTCACCCGATACAGGTCGGCAAACTGGATGAACGTGCGGGTGAAGTTGTTGCCGTAGTCGTACGGGCAGGCGATATCGGTGTGGCCGTCGCCGTTATAGTCACCGGCCACGACGCCCTTCACACATTGGCCCATCGCAAACTGGCTCGGCCCGGTGTTCGGCGTCGCCCGTTGCCATGTGCCGTACTCGTTATCCCGCGCCATCTGCACCCACGTCGCCGTGTTCGCGCTGCCGTAGTCGTAGTTGCAGAACAGGTCCAGACGGCCGTCGGCGTTCAAGTCGCCCTCCGAATAGGTACAGCGGCCCGGATCGAACTGAGTCTGCAGCTGCTCGGTGTAGGCGCTCCAGCGCGTCAGGTCGGTCCCGCTGGAAAGCTGGGCAAAGGTGCGGGTCTCGTTGCCGAAATAGTCGTAGACGCAAACCAGATCATCCAGCTGGTCACCGTTGATGTCGCCTACGGTCAGCAAGCTACAGCGTCCCATGTTGAATCCGCCCTCGAGCCGCCGGCCGCTCCAGGGGCCAAACCCGACCCCACCTGCGCCGGCGGAGAGCTGCACGAACGTCAGCGTCTGGTTGCCGCCGTAGTTGTAGGGGCAGATCAGGTCAGCTTCGCCGTCGTTGTTGACATCACCGGCCATCACAGCCGTGCAGCGGCCGATATCGAACTGGGTCTGGAACGTGGGGCGCTGCGCCTGCCAGGGGGTCAGGCTGTCGCCGTCGGAGAACTGGACAAAGGTGCGGGTCAGGTTGCCGCCGTAGTTGTAGGGGCAGATCAGGTCATCGAAGCCGTCACCGTTGGCATCGGCGACGAGGACCGGCGTGCAGCGGTTCGGGTCGAACTGGGATTGCTGGTCGTTCCAGGCGCCAAACCCGACACCGTCGTTACCGCCGTTCACCTGGATAAAGGTGCGGGTCACGTTGCCGCCGTAGTCGTAAACACAGACAAGATCGACCAACCCGTTGCCGGATAGATCGCCGTAGCCAAGACCGCGGCAGCGACCGAGGTCGAACCCCGTCTGCAAGGTCGCCCGCTGCGCCGACCAGCCGCTCAGCCCCAGGCCGTCGGTCCGCTGGACGAAGCTCCGCGTCTGGTTGCCGCCGTAGTTGTAGGGGCAGATCAGGTCGGGGCGGCCGTCGCCGTTGACATCGCCGCTGGCGACAATCTGGCAGCGATTGAGGTCGAACTGGTTGTTTTCGCCCTGGCGCTGCCAATTGCGGAACGCTTCGACAGGCGGGGCGAGGGTGATGGCGTCGGTTGTGGTGGGTCCAGCGGGCTCAGCCTGCGCTGCGAGGGCGGCTGTCGTCGTCAGCGCGAACAGCAGGACGATAAGCAGGATCGAAAAGGATCGTTAGCGAAAAGGAAGCTTCGGCATAGGTCAATCTCCTTGTGAGGGTCGACACACGTACGGCCTGCGGGCCCACGCCGCGAATAGTTTGTGGTTAGAACGTTTCTCGGACTTGGGAGTTTAGCCATGAATAATGGGTGGGTCAATACAGGAGGCGCGACGCACCGCAAGAGGCGGCCGCCAGGGGCACAAGCCCGGCCCGATCCATCAGGTGATGGACGGGCTGGGCCGTGCCTGCGGAGGATGCCGCGTGCCGGCGGCAAGCAGCCGATCTACCGGGTCGTGAGCAACAGCTCCGGCGGGTGTTCGCCCTCCTTGCTGCTGAAGGTAACCCGGTTGCGCGACCTGTTGTGCAGGGCCAGACTGACGCGCCCATTCTGATTCTCCAGGGCGTCGATGACCGTCTGCGTCACGTCGACCTCCACCCACTCTTGCCTGCTGACTCTGCGGAGCGAGGCCAGCGGCAGGCCGTCGATGTCCGGCGCGTTGCGCCAGGTCAGCTCGTTCTCCAGCCACAGATCATTCGTCCCCTTGTAGTAGGGTGACACCGCGTAGAGCCGGCCTCCGTCGGGTCCGGGGTTGACCACGTAGAGCCGCAGCGTGGCCTGGACGACGGTTCCGCCGGCGCGGGCGGCATTGAACTTAATGTATGTGTCGGTGTCGCGAGCCGCATTTTGGACCAGCAGCCGGTGCCTGGAGCCAAACGACTTGGTGGGCCTTCTCTGGGTCACATAACTGTCGTTGGTGGGTGTTAGAGGCGCCCTGTCGTAGGCCAGGACTACAGTGTACCATTCGGGACCGGATAGCGAGTTGTCGTCAAACTCCACGATGAGCGTGTACGCATTGTCCGGGGCTGGCTGCTGCACAATGGACATGTCCCCCCGCGCGCCGACCGCGTTGAGGGCGACAATCTGGTCATCTGTGGCCAGGGGCGGCGCTTGCTCGTACTGGTCCAGCGTCGTGCAATCGCCACATCTCACTTCGTTGTCAATCGGGTCAGCGGGGTTGTGGTCTGGCGGGTCGCCGGGCCACACCGGGAACCACGGATCGCCGTTGAAGTAAGTAGGCACATTGCCCCCGGGCGCGTCAAAGTGGCGGCCCGGCGCGGCGAAGTCGAAGTGATGCCAGTAGACCGCGCCCCGCTGGATAACGAGCTGGCTGCGCCCGTCGATGTATGCGGTCACCTCCAGCGTGGTGCGCAGCGGCTGCCAGTTCGGGCCACGATCCCATGTGGGCGAATCGGTCAGGGGCATCAAACCGGCGCCGTTGGCGCTCATCAGGTAGAGGTCCTTGTCCAGCTCGATGACGAAGGTTTTCCCGTTCGGGGACCAGGCCGCCTCACCGACGACCATCTGATCGCCGATGAAGGTGAGCCGGCTCTCCAGCCCTTCCAGAGGGCGAACCGCGATCTCCCAGTGGTTGTCGAAGACCGCCCGGTAGGCCAGCGTCTGGCCATCCGGTGACCACGCTGGACTCATTTCTCGCCGGGTGTCGAAAGTCAGCTGGGTTATGTCCGAGCCGTCGGCATTCATGACATACAGTTCCCAACTGCCGGTGCGCAGGCTCACAAACGCAATCTTCGATCCATCCGGGGACCAGGCCGGCTCCCGATCATCTCCGGTGGTCAGCTGCGTCTGATCGCTGCCATTCGCATTCATGACCCGCAGGTGGCAGTCCCCGGCTGTTGGACAGTAGCTGAACGCAACCTGCGTTCCGTCCGGTGACCAGGTGGGCCAGAGAACTTCGCCGGGGTTGTCGGTCAACTGCTGCCATTGAGCCGTTTCCACATCAATGACATAGATTTCTGAGTTCGTGCCTTCTGTCTGCCGCGAACACGCGATCCGCACTCCGTCGGGCGACCAAACCGGATCATTGCAGTCCAGGCCCAGCGGAACCAGATTGCTTCCGTCCGAATCCATCAGATACAGGCCTTCTCCACCGCGCGTGAAGACAATCTTGCCCGGAGTGCCGGGATAGGCGGCCTGCACGGGCGATGGTGTGCCCCCAGCCAAAGCCAAAAGACCCGCCAACATGGCGAGCATTAACACAAACAGTTTGCGGTTCATGGTTAGCTCCTGATCCGGAGAGGGCCGGATCACCCCACATGGTGCCCGGCGCACGCGACCAAACCTGGCGGTGGGCTTCCACGCGATGTTGGGACGAAGACCGCTATGAGGAAGGCGTGTGCCGAGGCATCTCCTTAAATGGCTCGATGACCGCCCCCGCTTTCAGTATACCATATTTCTGCTGCGGTCTGACTTAAGAGTGGCTGCGACAGGGCCGGCAGCGGCCAATCTGACTCCGGGTGGGTCAGACCGGCAAAGGCTGCGCCGCTGGCGAGGGTCAGGTTGCGGTGGGTGATCGGACAAGCTGCGGTTCCCGCACATGAAACTGTCGCGCTTGCCGGCCCGCCCTGATCCGCCGTGCTGACCCTACCGGTCGATGCCCACCGGCAGATACGCCGTGAACGAGACTGCGCCCGGCTGGGGCACGATGGTGAACGGGACGCTGTTGGAAACGGCCGCCACCGGGGCCGGATTGCTCACGGTGACCATGATGACGCCGCCGTTCAGGATGTCGTTGCCGCTCAATGACACCTGCAGTTGGCCGGATGAGATGAAAGCCGTCGCGCGCGCGTCACCATTGAGCTGGACCTGGGCTCCCGGCACAAAGCCACTGCCGTTGACGGTCAGCGACAGCCCGCCGGACGCCGCCTGCACCGTCGCCGGTGACAGGTTGCTGATGACCGGCGTGGGGTTGGCCACGACGACCTGCCGGGCGTTGGACGGGAAGTCGCTCAGCGACGGGTTGGTGACCCGCACCAGCTTCGCCCCCGCGCCGTCTAGCAGGCTGCCCGGCACCACGGTTGTCAGGCGTGTCGGGCTGACCACCGTCGTCGGCAGCGGCACGCCGTCCCAGCTCGCTACCGCGTCCGGCTCAAAGAGACGGCCGTCCAGCGTCAGCGCCAGTTGGCTGTCGCCCAGCGTCGCCTGCTGCGGGTCCACGCCGTCAAGGCGCGGTTGGCTGCCGAGCAGTGCCTGCGCCCACGTGCCGGTGCTGACCTCGCTGGCGTCAAACGGCCAGCCAAACGTCGCGCCGCCCGCTTCCACCAGGGCGTGGATGGGGGCCAGAGCGACCCGTCCTTCCCAGTTGATGACCAGCGCTTCCGGGATGCGCAGCTCCGCCTGCCAGATGGTGTCGTTGTCCGACGTCATCTTGGCCGCAAAGCCCGCCAGCTCGCCCTTCTGCCACAGCGAGGCCCCGAAGCCGGGGACCAGCCGCTGGGGCGTGCCGTCTTCGCCAATCACAAAGCCCTGATCGTTGTCCTGCGGTTCGCCGTTGCGGCTGAAGTCACCATCCAGGTAAAGTCCCGCCAGACCGGTCAGCTCCGTCGCGCCGCGCTCCAGCCCGCTGAAGCAGACGTAGAGGTCGGTTGCCGTTCGGGTCAGCCGGGCAAACGCCTGTCCGCCGCCGGGGTAGGGCGCTAGGCCGAGCGCCGTCACGTCCGCGTAGGCCAGGTCGTCGCAGCGGCCGTCCAACGTTGGGGTCAGCGCCGACTCAGGAACGGGCACGGGCAGAATCTCGAATTCGGCCGTTGCGTCACCGGTTTGGCCGTCGCTGTCGGTCGCCGTCAGCACGACAAAGCCGCGCATGGGGCCGATCCCCTCGACGACCAGCGTTTCCCCGCTGCCCACCGGTGTGTCGCGGTCGATGTTCCAGGCCAGCGCCTCGCCGGGCAGCGAGCCGTCTTCGGCGTCGTAGGCTGCGCCGCTGAAGAGCAACGGCGCGCCCGGCTCATAGACCTGCTCCGGGGCCGGGCTGGTGATCATGGCTACCGGGGCGCGGCCGGCCACGCTGAACGGCGACGACACCAGTTCCGTCGTGTTGTAGCCGTCGCTGGTGGCCACCTTGACGAGCGCCTGCCCATTGCTGCCGGGCACAAGCTGCGGGTTTTGCAGCGTCAGCACGACTTCATCCCCCAGCGGGTTCGGCGACGGGTAGTTGGTGACCAGCGTGATCCACGTCTGCCCGCCGTCGGGACTGTAGCTGACGGTGTGGAGCAGGGTGTCGCCGTCGATGTCGCTGGCCGTCCAGCGCACGCGGATGGTCTGGTCGAGGGTGGCCCCGGCTGTGGGTTCCAGCAGCTGCACCTGGGGCGCGTTGGGACCTGGCGTCGTCTCGGCCACAACCTGATTGCCGACGACCAGCTGAACCGTCGCGACCTGACCCGCCGGCGCGGGGAAGGCGGCAGCGAAGAAGTGGCTGTCGGCGTCGAACTTATGGTTGTCGGTTGGAATCAGCTCCACGGCCCGGCTGCCCAGAATCGCGCCGCCGGCGTCTTTCAGCAGCAGTTGGGCGGCGATCTCCTCCACGCCACCGTGTGACGGCTGATAGGCGGGGAAGCCGCTGAGCAGATCGGGTGCGCTGAACGGGGCCAGCTGGGCTGGCTCCAGATTGGCTGCGTCCAGCCGGTAGGCGTAGTCGAGGGCGCCCTGGTTGACGTTGGGCTCGTAGTAGCCGCTGATGTAGATGATTTCACCGGCGGCCGCCAGCTCGTTGCGGGCTGCCTGCCGGCTGATGCGGGCGCGGATGTCGCTGCGCACGGCGCGGTAGGTGTAGTCGCTGACCCAGAACGGCGTGGAGTAGGACATGAAATCCTTGGCCTGGTCTGGCCGCACAATCTCATGCGACACGGAGTCGAAGCCGTAGTAGGTGTCGGGCGCGTCGAGCGCTCCGTCGTCGAGCTTGCACGGGTCGTAGGGGTAGCCGTTGTCGATGTTGTCGGGGTCGCCGCAGTCCACATGGTTGCGGCCGAGATTGTGGGTGATCTCCTGGGCCATAACGCCGCCCTCGAACGGCCAGCCCGAACGTGGGCTGTCGGGTGTGGCGTCATGGGCCGGGAACTTCACCCAGGAGGCGTTGAAGAACAGGTTGGCGTAGCCGAAGGTGGTACCCTCGCTGTCGGTCGTGTCGCTCTCCGGATGGACCATGCCGACCGAATGCTGCTGCGCGGACAGGCTGTCGCTGCAGTACGCCACCGCAACCGTCCGCAGCAGCGCCTGGCGCATGATCAGCTTGCCGATCACCCGGTCGCGGTCGGGCGGGAAGTTCCCGATCGACAGCCCCTGGTCAAGCTCATACGGCCCCATGCACGGATAGGGCACGATGCCGGCAAAGCACACTTCCAGCTCTTCGATCGGCTCGCCCATCCAGAGCTGGGTTGTGCGGGCCACCGGCCACAGGCTCGTGAAGCGGTTGATCGTTGCGCCGACATTGGGATCGCCGATGTCGGCCACGCCCGCATGGGTGCGCACGGGCGAAAAGAGCAAACAGGCGTCGGAGTCGTCGACAAAGGAAAAGGTGTCGGTCAGGCTGTTGTTACTGCGGTCGCTGTCGGAGTACGCTTCGCGCGGGTCGACCACCAGCTCCAGCTCCAGCGTGCCCTCCCGCACCCAGGCGGTGGGCAGCTCGAACAGCCAGCCCTGGTCCAGCGAGAAGCGCGTGAGTGCCTGGCCCGTTTGCAGCTCGGCCGGGATCACGCGCGAGTTCAGGGGCGAATCGTCCAGCTCCACGCCGCCCCGCTTGCCGACCAGCACCGCCTCCACGCTCATGGCCCGCGGCCCCAGCGCCTGCGTGCCGTGGGCGACGACAAACGTCTTCTTCCCGGCGACCAGCCCGATGTCGTTGTCCAGATTTTGAATGGCCTGCGTCACTTCCCAGGCGGCCGCTTCCAGGTCGCGCGTGATGGAAGCGGCCCGGAACGGCAGGCGATAGATGCCCGCCTTGCCTGCTGCCTTTTCGGCGTAGTAGACATAACCGCGGTCGATGGCGATGCCGTCGAGAAAGCGATCTCCGATGCCGATTTCGTCTGCGCCGCCGGACAGGGCCACTCGGACCACCCGGCTGCCTACGCCGATGTCCTTCACTTCGGTCAGGAAGATGTGGGAGTCCCCACTGCAAAAGTTGCCAAACGTGGGGATGCACGTTTCCACCAGGCCGCGCACGCTGAAGCCGGCCGGCGTGTCGTGGAGCGTCTGGGTGGTGCAGCCGCCGTTGACCACGTCACAGCCCAGCCGACGCAGCTGCTGCGTGTCCCGCTCCACGACGTAGAACGTGCCGACGAGGGGGGTGGAACCGACCAGAATGTGGCTGGCTTTGGTGGTGGCAATCTTCCTGGCTTCGCACGGCGGCCCGGGGCAGTTGACGTTGTTCACCCAGTAGACGCCGTCGGCGAAGCCGGCAGCGTAGATCTGGCTTCCCTCGACGACAAAGTCGATCACGCTGGTCGGCAGGTCGGCGATGATCACGGCCGTTCCGCCCGTTCTGGGCGCCCGGCTGATCTTGTCGCCGGACCGGGTCCAGTAGACAAAGTCGTCGGTTAGCTCAATCTGGTTCACGCCGGAGCCGATGCCGCTGGTGATCGTGATCGGGGTGTCGGGGTCGTCGGGGGCGTGGCGCAGGATGCGGCCGCCTTGCTCGCTGTCGGCGTAGTAGACGCCGCTCTCGTCGGAGGCCAGCGGCTCGAACGTCAGGCAGGACGGCTGGCTGTCCAGCGTCCGCTCGACCCCGCCGCCGACGGCCCGCCGCATCAGCAGGGAGTCGGCCGCTGCTGCGTCGCCGCCGCGCGGAATGAACTCGCACTGGTCCGACCAGTACAGGAAGGTATCGTCCATCGTCCACTGGGTGAGCGATGAGTTGATGACGCGCTGCGGCGTTTCGGCCGGCGCGTTGGGACTGCGGCTCTGCCCGGCTGATGCGCTGCCGGCTGCAGTGACGGCAAACAGGAAAGCGAACAGTGTGATGGCGAGCATCATGAGCTTCCGGGAACGGTGAGACATCGGATCCTCCTGGGGGGACGGTGGTGAAGTCTGAATTGCTGGTTTCAGGGCGGGTTAAGTGGGGTCAGTGTAACTGGTTGAGCGACGGATGGCAACCAGCGGCCGGTTTCGGCCGTCGTGGTCGGGCAGGCCAGCCAGTGCCGTGTTCTACGCGGTTCGTTAAGCCCCAGCCCCCACGCCCGGCAGCCACACCCAGAACGTCGCCCCTTCGCCGACTTCGCTCTCAACTCCCAGACGGCCGTCCATCTGCTCCACATACGCTTTGGCAATCGCCAACCCCAGCCCCGTGCCGCCGCTGGCGCGCGCCCGCGACGGGTCGGCGCGGTAGAAGCGGTCGAAGACGTAGGGCAAGTGGTCGGCGGCGATGCCGGGGCCGCTGTCGTGGACGGAGAGGCGGACGCCATCGCCCTCGACGGCCGCTTCGAGCGCGACCGTGCCGCCGGGCGGCGTGTGGGCCAGCGCGTTGGCCAGCAGATTGCCCACCACCTGTGTGAGCCGTTCGCCGTCAGCCAGCATCTCAGGCAGGGCAGGGGTCACGGTGACCGACAGGGCGATCTCCTTCGCCTCAGCCAGCGGCCGTTGGGCGCGAGCGGTCGCTTCCAGCAGCGGACCCGCCGCCACCGGCTCCAGCGTCATCTGCAGCTGCCCCGCCTCGGCCAGCGACAGCGTTTGCAAGTCGTCGACCAGCCGCCCCAGTAGCACCGTCTCCTCCAGCAGCGAGTCGATGGTGGCCGGGTCCGCGGCCACGACGCCGTCCTGAATCGCTTCCAGATAGCCGCGCACATTGCCCAGCGGCGTGCGCAGTTCGTGGGCAATGTCGCCCACCATCGTGCGGCGCAGCCGCTCCTGCTGCTCCAGACCGGCGGCCATCGCGTTGAAGCTGGACGCCAACCGGCCCAGTTCGTCCGGGCCGGTCGGGACGACGCGCTGCGACAGATCGCCTTCGGCCAGATGCTCGGCCGCATCGGTCAGCGCCGCCACTGGCCGCATGAATGAGCGGGAAAGCCACAAGCTGGCCACGCCCGCCAGCAGCAGGCCGACCAGAACGGCCGTCAGCAGCAGGTTGTTGGTCTCGTTCAAGAACGCCTCGGCGGGCGCGGTCGTCGTTGTGGTCGTCAGCACGCCGTCGATGATTGTGGTCGTGGTCCGGCTCGTCGAACGCAGCTCAGTCTCAGCATTGAACCGCACGTCCCCATCAACGACCGTCAGGCCAATGGGCGGCGCGGACTCGTTGAGGAAGAGCTGTTCCTCAATGATCTCGGTCGTGCCACCGGATGTGGGCGGGGCGAAGATGATCTCGCCATTCTCGTCCGTGAGCGTGATGGCGCGGCCAAAGGCGCTGCCGATTTCGTTGGCGAACGGGCCGATTCCCTCCACACCATCCTGTGCCAGTTGGTACTCCAGCACTTCGACAATGGCCTGGCTCTCAACCTGCTCGCTTTGGGACAGGAACTGGCCGAAGCCGCTGGCGACGCCGCGCCCGGTGAGCATGGCAACCAGCGCGACGGCTGACAACGCCACCAGCAGGAAGCCGATGAACAGCCGCACGCGAAAGCTAAGTGGCATCGTTCGTCTCCTCCGGCGCAGCGCGCAGCCGGTAGCCGTAGCCGTAGACCGTTTCAATCAGCTCCGGCTCGGCCGGATCGCGCTCCAGTTTCTTGCGCAGCCGCAGGACGTGGACGTCGATGGTGCGCGGCAGGCCATCGTAGGTGAGTCCGAATACGCGGTCGAGCAGCGCCTGGCGCGAGAACGCCCGGCCCGGTTCGGCTGCCAGCGTGGCCAGCAGCCGGAATTCGGCCGGGGTGAGCGGCAGCACCGTATCGCCACGCCGCACCTCGTGGGCCAGCCGGTCGATGCGCAGGTCGTCGACCGCAATCAGATCGGGTGGCGGGTCGCCATTCCGGCCGCGCCGCACCAACGCCCGCACCCGGGCCACCAGTTCGCGAGGGCTGAACGGTTTGGTCAGGTAATCATCGGCGCCGACTTCCAGACCGAAAATGAGGTCGTCTTCGGTGGAGCGGGCGGTCAGCATCAGGATCGGCACGCCGGGGTCGTCGCTGCTCGCCCGCAGCGCGTGGCAGATATCCAGTCCGTCCATCTCCGGCAGCATCAGGTCGAGCACGATGGCGGCGGGGCGAGTGGTCTGGGCCAGCGCCAACCCGCGACGGCCGTCGTGGGCAATGCGGGTGGTGTAGCCGTCGCGCTCCAGGTACAGGCGCAGCAAATCGGCCGTCTTGCGGTCGTCTTCAATAATCAGGATGTCGCCGTGCTGGGCCATGACGCCATTGTAAAGCCCGTTGGTGCGAGTGGCCACTTTGCTCACCTTGAGAGCTGACAACGCTTCGGTGCTCGACCCGCATGACGTCGGGTCAATCGAAGCGCTGCCAGTCCGGTAGGGTCTTGGGGGCGGTCTGTCGGGCCGGGTCGTCGAGGAGGAAGGAACGGCCCGGCCCAGGCAACCGACCTACTCGGCCGCCAGCAGCCGGTCCAGGATTGACTGGAAAACGTCCGCTTCGTCGGCGGTGATCGTTCCGGCGGTCAAGGCCGCACGCAACCGACCCTGGATCATCTCGGTCATTGCCGGCGACCCTAACGACGCCTCGACGATGGTCACTTCGCCGCCGGGCCCAAACGGGTCGTCAGGCGCGGCGTCCACCTGGGCCAGCACGCCGGCGGCCTGGTCGGCTGTCAGCAAACCGGCAGCCACCGCGTTGTCGAGTGCTTGCTCCATCGCCGGGCGCACCGTTGCGTCGCCGGAGTCGATGGTGACGTCGATCAGCACTTCGGTCAGTCCGTCGGGGGTGGTCGATGACTGGTAGTCGACGGCATCGGTTAGCCCGGACAGGTCGTCCATGATGCTGTCAACCGCACTCAGAGCGATGGCGCCTTCGGCCGCCAGCTTGCGCAGCGCCACTTCGAATGGGAAGCCCCAGCCGCCTTCCGTCCCCGCGGAGAAGACGAACGTGCCATCGGCGACGATGCGCTCCACCGTGTCGCGGGTCACCTCGACTGGCTCCTGCGGCGGCGGCGTGTCGCTCTGGGCCAGCGCTCGCCCGGCCAACGCCAGCCCGCCGGCCAGCAGCGCCAGCAGGGTGGCGGCCGCCAGGATGAGCAGCAGCGGCGTGCGATTGGTTGCCTGTGTTTCTTTCATGTCTCGTTGTCTCCTTGTGTGGGTGGGCCGGAGCAAGCTGCCCCGGCAGGTCGATTTGCAGCCAGTATAGAGGGGCGGCTGTTACAAAGTGATGACGTGGAGATGAGAAGTGGCAACCGGTCGGCGGGTGCAGTTTCGACATGCCGGGCTCCGTCGAAGAACGGATCGCGGATAGACACGGATAGACGCGTGGCTCTTGCAGGCCGATGCCGTCTTCTGCCCCAGCCCCCAATCCCCTGCCCCCAGGCCCTTCTTCCACCCATACTTGCCATCAATTAATACTTGGGGGTTGACAATACTGTATGTCATATAGTATACTGCCGATTGTACAATACTGTACGGTACACAGTAGCAAGCGTTACACAGTACCAAAGGACACACAGTAAATGAGCGATATTGACGACAGCATTGACAAATTACGGCTTGAACTCCGGCGTGGGGTTGTCGTCCTGGCGGTGTTAAGCCAGATGGAAGAACCCCAATACGGGTACAGCCTCGTCCAGCGGCTGGCCGAACAAGGACTGGATGTTGAGGAAGGTACGCTTTATCCGCTGCTGCGACGGCTGGAAAAGCAAGGTCTGTTGGAGAGTGAATGGGAAGTCGGCGAAGCTCGGCCCCGCAAGTATTACAAGATTAGCAAGCAAGGACGCAAAGTCGTCAACACCCTGACGGGCGACTGGTATGAGACCGTCGACATCATGGGCAAGCTGCTCCGAAACGGAGGGACATCATGACTGATTTAGTAGAACGTTACGTACACAAAGTGGGCAGCTATCTGTCCGAAAGCGAGCGGGAAGAAGTGCAGAATGAGCTGCGCTCTCTGCTCTACGACCAGCTCGACGACCGGTTCAAGGGCGAGCCGACCGAAGACGACGTGGTGGAACTGCTGACCGAGTTCGGCGACCCGCGCGAAATGGCTGCCAGCTACGGTCGCGAGCAGTACCTCATCGGCCCGGACCTGTATCCGACCATGGTGGCGGTGCTGCAGCGGGGCTGGATGTGGGTGCCGATCATCGTTGTGCTGGTGCGCGTCATCGCGGCATTTGCCTCCGGCGAACCGGGCAGCGTGGTGGGCCTGTTCCTGGGCACGTTCTTCGTGGTGCTACAGGCGCTCTTTGTCTTCAGCGGCATCGTGGTGGTGATCTTTGCCATCTTGCAGCATGAGGATGTAGATCTCGACGAGCACCAGAGGGCGTTCGACCCGCTCAACCTGCCGCGCATCAACGACCCGGCGGCCATCGACAAAGGTGAAGTCGTGGGAAGCATTGCGTTCAGTACCTTCTGGGCATTCATCCTGTTCTACTTCCTGCGGGTCGGTGGTCTGACCATGCGCTTTAACATCGACGGTGTTGCCGGATCAGAGGTTCTTGCCGTGCCGACGGGCTGGCTGATAACCTTGCTGGTGGTCACCATCCTGATGATTATTCACCAGATTATCGTCTTGCGGCGCGGCAGATGGAGCGTCTCGCTGTTGCTCGCGGAGATGGGCCTGGAACTGGTTTCGGCAGTGGCTGGCTATTATGTCCTCCTGCTCCCGCTGTCCACCTGGCTGTTCGACCGCATCCCGGCGCTGCTGAACCTGCCGTTTGCGGAGAACGCCCCGCTGATTGCGGCCGTCTTCTTTGGCTTCATCACGCTCATCGGCACATTCAGCAAAATGATGAAGATCATCTTCCGCGGTCGAGCCGACATGCCGTCGGTCTCGTTTAACCCGGAAGGGTAGGGGGACTCTTTAGAAACCGGGTTTCTTCAAGAAACCCGGTTTCTGGCGTGAGACCTTTGGAAACCCGGTTCCCAGCCAACCAGCACAACAACACTTTTACACTTTTACACAGAGGAGAAACAAGATGAGAGCAGTGATTCAGACAGAGTACGGTACAGCAGATGTTTTGAAGCTGGTGGAGATGGACAAGCCGGCGCCCGGCCCGACCGACGTGCTGGTGAAGCTTGAGGCGACGTCGCTCAATGCGTACGACTGGCACCTCATGCGGGCCGACCCGTTCATCGTGCGCCCGGCGATGGGCATGTTCAGGCCGAAGAACCCCATCCGCGGAGCCGACATTGCCGGGCGAGTGGAAGCAATCGGCCGCGAAGTGACCGATTTCCGGGTGGGTGATGTGGTCTACGGTGACCTGTCGGCCGGCGGCGGCGGCGGGCTGGCGGAGTATGTGGCGGCGCCGGAGTCGGCGCTGGCCCACAAGCCCGCCGAGCTAACGTTCGAGCAGGCAGCGGCCGTCCCGATGGCGGCGCTAACAGCGCTTCAGGGGCTGCGCGACGCGGGCGGCCTGAAGCCGGGCATGAAGGTGATGATCCACGGCGCGTCCGGCGGCGTGGGTACATTCGCGGTGCAGATCGCCAAGCTGATGGGCGCGGAGGTGACGGCCGTCTGCTCCACCGGCAAGGTGGAGATGGCCCGCAAGCTGGGGGCCGACCACGTGATCGATTACAAGAAGGAAGATTTCACGCGCAACGGGCAGACCTACGACCTGATTCTGGGCGTCAACGGCAACCGTTCGCTGTCGGAGTACGCCGGGTCGCTGGCCCCGGGCGGCCGTTATGTGATGGCCGGCGGCACGAACAAGCAGATCTTCGAGACGGTGCTGCTGGGGGCGATCAAGTCGCGCACCAGCGGCAAGACGCTGACGAGCGTCAGCGCCAAACCGAATCGGGCCGACCTGGAGCTGATGAGCGAGTGGTTGGCGAGTGGCCAGGTGCAGCCGGTGATCGACCGCTGCTACCCGCTGGAGCAAGCGGCCGACGCCATGCGCTACATTCACGCGGGCCACGCGACGGGCAAGGTCATCGTGACAATGAACGGCGCGTCCGGCGCGACGGCGTAGGCGCAGCCTGATACTCTGAACAGCATCACGCTCACTACCGCCCGCTTGCGGGCGTAGACCCAACCACGTAACACGAACAAGTGAGGAGGTGGTCGCGCTGCCCACGAGGACAGCGCGACCAGCAGCAGCCGGATTCGGCCCGGATTCTGCTCCCGCGCCTCCCGCCGGAAGACAGCAGTCAAATAGACCGAATACATAAGGAAGACAACCATGAATACGACCGAGAAACTGACCGCGCTGAAAACGAAAGGAACCCTGTCGGCGCTGTGGATTTATGTGCTGCTGAACATGCTGTTCCGCGATATACACGAGATGGGGCGGCCCGGCATGCTGGCGGAGATGATGAACAGCTCGCCACCCGAGATACTCCTGGTGGTTTCGGCCGTGGTGCTGCAGCTGCTGATAGGGATGGTCATCCTTACCCACCTCTTGCCGAACAGTATCAGTCGCTGGGCCAATCTGGTGATGGGCGTGGTGGGCATTCCCTTGCTTTTGTTCAGCACCATGCTCAATGACGCCGATGATTACGTCTTTCTCGGGTTTGAGCTGCTGGCCGTCCTGGCGGTCGTGATCGTTGCCTGGCGCTGGCGTGTGCCGGAAATGCCGTCCGAGCCGGCGGTTCGCTCCCTGACCGAGACAGCCTGACCCGACCATCGGGTTAGCCAACAAGGAGAAACCTTATGAATGCGATTGAACTGAACGGCCTGCGTAAATCCTACGGCGCGGTCGAGGTGCTGAAAGGAATAGACCTGCAGGTGGAGCGGGGCAGCCTGCTCGCTCTGCTCGGCCCGAACGGAGCAGGCAAGACCACGACGGTGCGCATCCTGGCTACGCTGCTCCGCTTCGACGGCGGCACGGCCCGCGTCTTCGGCCACGATGTCCTGACCGAAGCCGATTCCGTTCGCCGTCGTGTCAGCCTGACAGGGCAGTTTGCCTCGGTCGACGACGATCTGACCGGCATCGAGAACCTGATTCTCGTGGCGCGGCTGCTGGGCTTCTCGCGAACGGCCGCCCGCGCCCGTGCCACCGACCTCATCGACGCCTTCGGGTTGACGGAGGCGGGCAACCGCCAGGTGAAACAGTACTCCGGCGGCATGCGTCGTCGCCTCGACATCGCGGCCAGTATCGTCGCCGCCCCGGAGCTTCTCTTTCTGGACGAGCCGACCACCGGGCTGGACCCGCGCAGCCGACGCAAGATCTGGGACGTTATCCGGGCGCTGCGGGCGGCGGGCACGACCGTGCTGTTGACGACGCAATATCTGGAAGAGGCGGACGAGCTGGCCGACCGCATCGTCATCATCGATCACGGGGCGATCATCGCCGATGGTACGCCCGGCGAGCTGAAGGCGTCGGTCGGGTCTGGCGTGCTACGCCTGCGGCTGGTCGACGCTGGCCAGCGCCCGGCGGCGGAGCTGATTCTGGCCCAAACGCTGGGAACGGCCGCCCAGCCTGAACCCGACCCGGCCGTGCTCTCCGCCCAGATGGCCGTCGCGGAGCAACTGCCCGGCGTGATTGCCGCGCTCAACGGCGCTGGTATCGCCCTGACCGAGTTCGCGCTGGAGCAACCCAGCCTGGACGACGTTTTCCTGGCCTTGACTGGCCAGCCGACATCCAAAGACTCACCTGGTAAGGAGACCGCCTGATGACCACGATGGAAACTGTACTCGTTCGCCCGGTGGACGAACAACGCATCGCTTCGACCCTGTCCCCGGAGGCGCGGCCGAACCCGCCCGGCGCCCTGTCAGCCTCGCTAACGCTGGGCTGGCGGTCGATGCTGAAGCTGAAGCACGTGCCGTCGCAACTGGTTGACGCCATTCTGTTCCCGATTCTGATCACGCTGATGTTTGCCTTCGTCTTTGGTGGCGCACTGGGCGGCTCGGTGGAGGAGTACATCCACATGCTGATTCCGGGCGTGCTTGTTCTGACGGTGGCGATGACCACCCAGCACACGGCGCTGGGGCTGAACACCGACATCCACAAGGGTATTTTCGACCGCTTCCGCGCACTCTCTTTCTGGCGACCGGCCGTTCTGGTCGGCGCGCTGATGGGCGATATGGTGCGCTATACATTGGCCGGGGTTGTTGTGGTGGCGCTGGGGTACGCGCTGGGCTTCCGGCCGGCGGCCGGGCTGGGCGGTCTGGCTGCCGCTTTTGGTCTGGCGCTGTTGTTCGCCTTCAGCCTGTCGTGGATCTGGACGTCGCTTGGCCTGCTGATCGACGACCCGGGCACGGTGGGGATGATTGCCTCACTGGTCTCGTTTCCTCTGCTGTTCGTCAGTAATGTGTTTGCCGACCCGGCGACTATGCCTGCGTTCCTGCAGCCTTTGGTGCGCTACAGCCCGATCAGCCTGACGGCCACGGCGGTGCGCGGTGCAGCCCACGGCACGGCTACGTCCGGCGACATCGGATTGATGCTGCTGGGTTGTGCCGTGCTGGTCGGCGTCTTCGCCCCGCTGACGATGCGTCTTTACAACCGGAAGGACGCCGAGTAGCTGCCAGGGATTCTCGTGCGCAAGGCCGGGACCAGGCGCGACGTGGCCAAGGAGTGGAAAGGGATTGACGCCGCCGCCGCGTCGATCTCCGTCCCTCTCGTTCTGGAGACGATGGAGGACCCGGACGCGGCGGTGGAGGCGCTCTCAGCCGCCTACGACGATCCGGAGGTAACTGACTCGCGCGTCTACTCCATCGGCGATGGGGAGGCGATGTCGGGCCTGCTGCTGGCCGGACGGCGCGAGAACGGCGAGGTAACTTTCCTGGCCACGCTGATGGATTAGATGCAAGCGAGTAAAGAACGATGAAAGCAACGGTCGCCGACCAAGGCGGCACACCGGACGTGCTTTGTAACGCAGATGTGCCCACGCCCGGCCCGGCGTCCCACGAGCTGTGGATCCGGATTGAGCGGGCGTCGCTGAGCGCGACCGGTGTGGAGATGTTGGCCGGGATGTCGTTCTTTGGGCGGTCGGGCGGTCTGCGGCGCTGATGGGAGGAGCCACCGGGTGGACTGCCGTCGCTGGAAATCGGGCTCTTTCAGGAGGTTCGGTTGCCGGCCGCAGGTGCCGGACGGCCGCGCTCATCGCCCTCGCGAGCGACCCCCGCTATAATCTCCGGCATGTTTGACCTCGCCAACTTACACCGTTCCATTCGTTCCTTCACCGACCAGCCTTTTGACGACGCGCTGCTGCACGATCTGCTCTACGCCGGGCTGCGCAGCTCCAGTTCCGGCAATATGCAGACGTGGTCGGTCATCGTATCTCGCGAGGAGGCGGCAAAGCAAACGCTCTATGAACTGCACCGCTGGCAGACGATGATCCTGGAAGCGCCGGTCGTGCTGACCTTCTGCGCCGATGTCTTTCGCATGCGCGAGTGGATTCGGGTCAACGACTCCCGCCAGAGTTTCGACGACCTGCTGGGCTTCCTGACCGGGGCGGTTGACGCGGTCATTGCGGCGCAGACCGTCAGCCTGGCGGCCGAATCGGTCGGGCTGGGCATTTGCTACATGGGTACGACGTGGTGGGCGGCCGACCAGCTCATCGAGTTTCTGGAACTGCCGCCGGGCGTCTTTCCGGTGACCAGTCTGGTCGTCGGCTACCCGACCCACATCCCGGAACTGCGCGACCGGCTGCCGCTGGAGTTGATCGTCCACGAGGAACGGTACCGGCGGCTGGACGACGACGAGATTCGCCGGCAGCACGCCGCGCGCGAAAAGGACGCCTGGGCCCGCTACAACGCGGTGGAGCGCATCCGCACCAGGCTGCAGGAAGCGGGCATCACCCGCGTCACCGACTACTACACATCCGAGTTCAAATACTCCAAGGCGCTCCACCGCGAGGTGAGCGAGATGTTGATCGAGACGCTGCAGAAGCAGGGTTTGTGGCTGTAGCGTTCGGCCGACCGGTCGGAAAGTCTTACGCGAGCAATCTGTCAATCGCATGGCAGTTTGCGGTACACTTACTCCTGATTGGGGTGGGAAAAAGGGAGTGAGTGAAGCACCATGAAAGCAATCGTCGCCGACCAATACGGCACACCCGATGTACTGCGCTACGAGGACATGCCCACGCCTGTCCCCACCGGTAACGAGCTGTTGATCCGGATTGAACGGGCGTCGTTGAACGCCACCGACGTCGAGGTGTTGGCCGGGAAGCCGTTCTTTGTGCGGCTGGGCGGGCTGCGCGCCCCGATGGCCCGCATCCTCGGCTCCGACATTGCCGGGACGGTGACGGCCGTCGGCCCGGACGTTACGCGCTTTTGCGTGGGCGACCGGGTGTTCGGCGACCTGTCTGATGTCAACTTTGGCGGGCTGGCGGAGTTTGCGTGTGTGCCGGAAGATGTAGTTGTGGCCATGCCGGACGGGTTGAGCTTGGACGACGCGGCGGCCGTTCCCCAGGCGGGGGTGCTGGCGCTCCAGGGGCTGCGAGACAACGGGCGTATCAAGGCGGGTATGCAGGTGCTCATCAACGGCGCGGGCGGCGGGGCGGGCACGTTCGCCGTGCAGATTGCCAAATGGTACGGGGCCGATGTGACCGGCGTTGACCACAGCGACAAGCTGGAGATGGTGCAGGCGATTGGGGCCGACCATCTGCTCGACTACACGCGCTGGGATTACACGCGCAACAAGGCCCGCTACGATCTCATTCTGGACACGGTGGCCGACCGCTCGATGCGGTCGTACCGGCGCGTCCTGCGCCCGGATGGGGCGTTTGTGATGGTAGGCGGCAGCACCCGGACGATGCTGTCGGCGTTTATGGCCAGCCAGACCCCGTCCGCAGGCGAACAACGTCTCGGCCTGCTGATGGGTCGGCGCAGCCACGATGACCTGCTGTGGCTGGCGGAGCGGGTGCTGGCGGGCGAGATAACGCCGGTCATCGGGGCGCGTTTTCCGCTGGACCAGACGGCCGGCGCGATGCGGCTGCTGGCGGCGGGGCAGGTGGCGGGTAAGGTGTTGATTGAGGTGGTAGCGGGGAATGAATTCTCCGGCTAACGAAGGAAACGCATCAAGATGCGTTGAAGAGGTCCGCAGCGCGACCGCGCCTCCCCAATCCACATTTGTGGATTTCCGTCGCTAGCCCGTGGTTTCAACCACCGGCGACCACCACCAGTGCCTCGACTGGCGACCGCGCGGGGAATGAATTCCCCGGCTAACGATGAAAACGCATCAAGATGCGTTGAAGAGGTCCGCAGCGCGACCGCGCCTCCCCAATCCACATCAGTGGATTTCCGTCGCTAGCCGGTGGTTTCAACCACCGGCGACCACCACCGGCGCCTCGACTGGCGACCGCGCGGGGAATGAATTCCCCGGCTAACGAAGGAAACGCATCAAGATGCGTTGAAGAGGTCCGCAGCGCGACCGCGCCTCCCCAATCCACATTTGTGGATTTCCGTCGCTAGCCGGTGGTTTCAACCGACCGACGACCACCACCAGCGCCTCGACTGGCGACCGCGCGGGGAATGAATTCCCCGGCTAACGACGGAAACGCATCAAGATGCGTTGACGAGGTCCGCAGCGCGATCGTGCCTCCTCAATCCACATCTGTGGATTTCCGTCGCTAGCCGGTGGTTTTAACCGACCGGCGACCACCACCAGCGCCTCGACTGGCGACCGCGCGGGGAATGAATTCTCCGGCTAACGAAGGAAACGCATCAAGATGCGTTGAAGAGGTCCGCAGCGCGACCGCGCCTCCCCAATCCACATCAGTGGATTTCCGTCGCTAGCCGGTGGTTTCAACCACCGGCGACCACCACCGGCGCCTCGACTGGCGACCGCGCGGGGAATGAATTCCCCGGCTAACGACGAGAACGCATCAAGATGCGTTGACGAGGTCCACAGCGCGACCGCGCCTCCCCAATCCACATCAGTGGATTTCCGTCGCTAGCCGGTGGTTTCAACCACCGGCGGCTACCGCCGACCACCGACAACCACCGACCCGCAACCGCGCGGGGAACCATTTCCCCGGCTACCCCCGCCATCACCCGGCAGCATCCAGCAAACGCGAATCTCAAAATGGCCAATCCTCAGGCAATCCCGCATCATAACGCGCTGCGGATTCACGCAGGATCCGCTCCGTTGAGTCATTCCGCGTCCGCTCGGTGCTGTCAGTTTCAGGACCATCCGCAGTCTGCTCCAGCCAGCGATTCACTGTGCCGCGTCGATGATGCATCTTCTGATTCTCCACATACGCCACGGCCGCCGGTCGCTGCCGGTCGCCCAGCGTAAAGACGCCATACCCCTCCTGCCAATAGAAGTCACCGACCACCCCCGGACGATGATTCAGGTAATGGGAGCTTGCCCCCTTAAGCCCTTTCACAAATTCAGCAACCGAATAGCGCGGCGGAAGGCTGGCGACCATGTGGACATGATCAGTCCACCCATCCAGCGCATAAACCGCTGCCGAAAACTCCCTGGCTTTGCCGTCCAGATAATGAAACAAGACAGGCTCGATCTCAGGTGTGATGAGTGGCCGCCGGTCCTTCGTCGCCCAAACAAAGTGGTAGCAGGTTCGCCAATATGCCATGCAAAATTCTCCTCAACGGGGTTGTATCATTGACTCAATCTGGACGCCACCCGCCAATCGACCATGAACTCTCCAACATTCAGTTTGAGAAAAGTCCGGCCTGGCTAGTAACCCACGCAATTCCGGGCATAATCGGGGTGAGACTTGCCATGACTTCCGACCGTCCCCCCTACGAACTCTGGCTGCTGCTGGCCATCACGCTGATCGGCGCGTTCTTCCGCTTCTTCCGGCTGGATGCGCTGCCGCCGGGCGACGGCTACGACGTGGCCCAATACGGCGTCGACGCGCTTCGAATCCTGGGCGGGGCACGGCCCATCTTTCTGGAGAGTAACTTCGGCCGCGAGGCCTTGTTCAGCTACCTCGTCGCCTTGACCTACGGCATCACCGGGCCGGGCACACTGGGCATTCGCCTGACCAGCGCCCTCATCGGCACGCTGACCATCCCCGCCATCTTCCTCGTTGCCCGCGAACTGATCCGCGAGCGGCAGGGGGTGATGGCCTGGCTGCCGCTGGTGGCGGCGCTGCTGACGGCCGTTTCCTACTGGCATCTGACATGGAGCCGGCTGGGGCTGCGGGTCATTTTGGTGCCGCTGGTGGCGGCGCTGCTGTTCTTCTTTCTATGGCGCGGTTTTCGAAGAGGGGGGTGGGTCGATTTTGCCGTGGCGGGCGTGCTGCTGGGCGCGGGGTTCTACACCTACCAGGCGGCGCGGCTGCTGCCGGTGCTGGTCGGCGTGGCCTTCGCGCTCGACGCGCTGGCCCGGCGGGCATGGACGCGGGAAGACACGGTGCGCGTCCTGCTCGTCACCGGCGTGGCGCTGCTGGTCTACATGCCGCTGGGTCTCTATGCGCGGGCCAACCCCGGCGCGCTGACTGAGCGCATCGACCAGGCGGTGCTGCTCGACGCGGCCCAACCGCTGGGCGCGCAGTTGGAGACGCTGACCAGGCAGGCGACTGCGGCACTGGCCATGTATGGCGTGCGCGGCGATATGGACCCGCAGTTCACCATCCCCGGCCGGCCGTCGCTCAACCCGTTTCTGTTCACCTTCCTGCTGCTGGGCCTCGGTGTGGCGCTGTGGCGCTGGCGAAGGCCGACCTATCCGTTCCTGCTCGCGTGGCTGGCCGTGATGACCGCCCCGGCGATGGTGGCTGACCTGGCGGCGACAGCCAAGCGGGCGCTGGGCGCGTTCCCGGCGGCCATGATGCTGATCGCCCTGGGGCTGCTGGTCCCGCTGGCGTGGCTGCGCGGCAAGCCGGAACGGCGGGCGCTGTCATGGGTATATGCGGCGCTGCTGGGGGTCGGGCTGCTGGCGAGCGCCGGGCTGACCTACCGGGATTACTTCGTGGTCTGGGCAGCCGACCCCGACCTGCCCAACCATTTTCAGACCGACCACCGCGAGATCGGCACGGCCATTGCCACGCTGCCCGCCGGGGAGCGGGTCTACCTGTCCCCGTATCCGCCGGAGCAGCCGGTCATCCAGCTCCACTCCAGGCTGCGGCCCGATGTGGCGGGCTACAACGGCCGCTTCTGTCTTCTCTATCCCGATCCTGCCGGGCCGCAGCCGCCCGCGACGTGGTTGATTGTGCCCGGCTTCGAGGACGCCAGCCTGGCCCAGCTGCGACTGATGTATCCGGACAGCGCCGTGGACGACGGCCCGCTGCGACCGAACAGCGACCGGCCGATGTTCCAGCGTGTTCGGGTTGGGGCCGGAGTGGAGCCGGTGGTGGCGTTTGGGACGGAGACGGCCGTTGTCTGGGAAGGGGGACCGCGCCTGTTAGGCCACAACCTGAGTCCTGCTGTCCCGCAGCCGGGCGACACGGTGACGGTGGAGCTGTTCTACACCACCGACGGCAAGCCGCTGCCGGACCTGACGGCGTTTGTCCATCTGCTGGGGCCGGACAACCCGGCGACCGGCGGACCGCTCTGGGCGCAGGCGGACAGCGAGCCGTGCGGTGGGGCCGTGCCGACCAGCCGCTGGCTGGCTGGCGACATTCTGCGCGATACCGTTACGCTGACCATTCCGCCCGACACGCCGTCCGGAGAGTACAACCTCGTGACCGGCTTCTACAGCTGGCCGGACCTCGTGCGACGGCCGTTGGCGAGCAGCACAGAAACGGCTGCGCCGCTGGCGGTTCTGCGGCTTGGCGAAGGCGAGTAGGGTAAGTGGGCCGGCCGACGGCCTAGCCTGTTTCCTCACCCTTGACCGCCTCCTGGGCTGCGATCTGCCTGGCCTGCTCTTCTTGCAGTTTGTTCAGGGTCAGGTCGGTGTGGCGGCGCAGGCTGTAGAGCTGGTCGAGCATCGTCGTGGGCACCTTCACGCGCTCACGCAGGTTATCTTGTGCCACTTCCAGACCATCAATTGCCTGCTGCAGCTGTTCGGGCGAGTACTCCTCATACTGCATCTCGACGGAGCGCAGATATTGATAGCGTCGCTTGATGCGGTAGTTGTTGAACCAGGCGAACAGCGCGGGCAGACCACGGAACAACGGAAACAGGATAAGAGCGACGGGCAGCAGCAGGAACAGGAAACGCTCCAGGCGGGAGGCCAGCCACAACGGCAGGTACTGCTCCAGCCCAGTCGGACCGTTTTCCAGGAAGCGTTGGGCGTCGGCGTTCATGGGGATACCGATGAAGGTAGCCGAGGGAAACTCGTTAACGTCCTCCAGGATGCCCCCGTTGCGGTGCACATTGGTGGCGATGATCAGGAGCAGCCGGGCCAGGTCTGGATGCAGCTCAGGTCCGGCAACCAGGGTTGCCTGGGCGGCGACGAGTTGTTTGTCTTCGGCCGGAATGTTGCTGGGCAGATCGAGCGCTCCCTCCGGCAGCGTCACACCGGCAATGTTCTTGAAGCGGCTGGTGTAGGCGTCGATGCGACGGAGATTGAGCAGATCGATGTTGGGCTCGCGCAGCAGGTCTGATACTAACGTTGAAGCAGTACCGGCGACAAAGATCATGATATCAATCTCGCCATTGCGCAGCGCCTCTGCCGCCTCGCCGGTCGATTGAGTGACAATTGTGGCATTCTGATTGTTGATACCGTTGAGCGCGAGCAGGGCAAGGGCGGTAACCTGCGTTGCGCTGCCCTCCTCACCGATACTGATGGTCAATCCTTCAACGTCCTCGAACGAATCGAGCGTATTCTCTTCTGTGTTATAGAAGATCCATATTGCTTCATAGTAGATTGCTGCCAGGGTGCTTATCCCTTCTGTGTCTCCCTGACCCAGCGCCGTATTCTGTACGAACCCGGCGTCGACTTCACCCTCTCTGAGCAGTTCGAGCGTTTCCAGCGAGCCGGCGGTCTCGCGAATGTTGAGCGTTACCCCTTGCTTGGCAAACTCCTCCTGGTACTGTTTGGCGAAGGCGTAGTAGGCGCCGCCTTGCCGACCGGTGGCGATGGTGAACTCAGATGGTGGCTGCCAGCCGAGCAGGCGCACCAGGACGGCCAGCACGGCGACCACGGCCAGTGCAATCAGACCATAGCGGACAAACGGACCGAGCAGGTCGCGGAATGAGCGGGATTGTTCTTCGTTCATGGTGGGTCCTGATTCTTGTCATCGCGGTTTCTAAGGAGCCACGCGCGACGATACTGTTGGGACATGGTGGCAGGCATGCGGGCGAGTGTGCGCTCCATATGCCATTCGTTTACCGGTTGAGACTGCCAGTTCAGGCGGATAACGAGCATGCGCGTGGCCGCGGCGACAATAAGGGCGATCCAGACTGCTGTGTCGCTGTCGACGGCTGCATAGGTGATAAGCATGTAATAGATAAAGATGCAAATGAGAACAATGGAGCCGGAGTATTGACCGGGGCGAAAGATCTGGGGCGTGTCGCCGACCAGCACGTCGCGCAGGATGCCGCCCGCGACGCCGTTGATCAGTCCCACGAAGACTGCGCCAGCCAGGCTGATACCGCCGAGCAGCGCCAGTTGGAAGCCGAGCAGGGCGAAGGCGGGCGTGCCGAAAGCGTCGATGATGTTGACCAGTTTGGGCCACAAGTTGTTGTTCTCCAGCGCCCCGCCAAACAGGCTAATGCCGACCATGACGATGAACGGCACGATCAGGTAGAGTGGGGTAGTCAGCATAACCGGGGTGCGCTGCAGGAACAGGCCATCGCGCAGCAGGCCGCCGCCGGTGGCGCTGATGATGGCGATGAACAAGACACCCATGAAGTCGAAGCCCCGCGCGCGGGCGACGATGGCGCCGCTGGTCGCCCAGGTGAAGGTCGCCAGCAGTTCGATGATCCACGGTAGTTGAAGCACAGTGATTGGCATAGGCACACTCGCAGCGTCTCTGCCCACTTGATTCTAGCGCGATACGGCATGATGTCACGAGATCAAACGGGTTAATTATGGTCCACCTGCGTGGGACAGAGCGGGTGGTAACGCCCGGGTGAGCGGCGCGGCAGCCGGGTATGGAGGCCGGTTCTGAAGCCGCTTGAGTCGCGCTTGCCCCTGAACGGCCAACCGCCGCCAATTCTGTTCAAGATTCCAGCAAGCCACGACGGGGAGGGCAGGCGGTTGTTAGCCGGCGCCAAACGGCGTGTCAGATTGGGCCGGGAGGGTCGTGCCGGGGAGAGCGATCAGCACCAGCCGCGAGTCAGACCTCAGAGGTCTTGAGAGACCTCTGAGGTCTGTGCCGGCCCGGTCAGCCGGCGACAGGCTCCAGCGACGGCCGACGCGCTGGAAGACGAACGGCCGCCCAGGGTCCTCTTGCAGATGGACGATGCCCTTGGCGCGAATGATGGCGGGTGGCAGGGCGCCGGCCCAGCGGCGGAAGGCGTCGCCGTCGAGCGGGGTGGGGGAGGTGTAGCTAATGGTTTCGTATAGTGAATTGTGGTCGATAGACAGCCCGGCTGGTGGCTCGTCCGGTGAGGGGCCGGAAGCGGCGTCGGCTGGTGGGTCGGGGAAGGGGCCAACGAGCAGGGCGGGCGGGATGACACCGTGGCTGGTTTCAATGAGTGGCGTGTCGGGGGCCAGCTCGCGCAGCCAATGGCGGACGGCCGCCAGTTCGTCGGCGCTGACCAGATCGCTCTTGTTGAGCACCAGCAGGTCGGCCGCCCGAATCTGGCGGATGACCGTCTCGCCGACGTACTTGTTGGCGGCGCGTTCGCGGACGTGTTCGGCATCGACCAGCACGATCGTGCCGTTGAGATCGTACTGGAGGGCGGCGGCGTAGTTGGCCAACTTCGTCGGGTCGGCCACGCCGCTCGCTTCAATGAGAACGTGGTCGAACTCGTCCGCCCGCGCCCGAATCTGGCCCAGCGCCCGCAGGAAGCCGTCGGCCATCGTGCAGCAGATGCAGCCGTTGGCCAGCCGCATTGTCTCGCCGTCGTAGCTGGTGATCAGGTCGGCGTCGATGTTGATGTCCCCAAAGTCGTTGACCAGCACGGCCAGCCGCCGCCCGTCGTTATGGCGCAGCAGATGGTTGAGCATCGTGGTCTTGCCCGCGCCGAGATAGCCGCCGATGAAGGTGATGGGGAGGGTGGCTGGGGCTTGGGGGGAAGCAGCGGACGGCGTTCGGACGCTGTCCGGGGACGTTGGGACGCGGGAAAGGGCGTTGGTTTTCTGGTCGTCGTTCATGGTGATTTGCCTTGCTCTCCTGTTGGGCCACAAGGTCGGCGTCGTCCCATCCCAGGCCCCATCTGCTACTCTCCGGCCTCTCGCCTATACACCGTCACTCCTTCCTTCAGCGTCTCGACCACGCCGATGGTCAGGATGTCGTCGACCGGAACCGCCAGCGGGTTGGCGTCGAGGATGACGAGATCGGCCAGCTTGCCCGCTTCGAGGCTGCCCTTGTCGTCCTCTTCCTTATATTGCCACGCGGCGTCGATGGTCAGCGCCCGCAGCGCCTGCCAGACGGAGACGCGCTCGTCCGGGCCGATGACCGTGCCGCTGCGGGCCTGCCGGGTGACGGCCGACCAGGTCATGCGCATCGGGTCCAGCGGGGTGACGGAGTAGTCGTTGTGGTTGGAGAAGCGGATTCCCTTTTCGGCCGCCGACTTCATGGGACTCAGGAAGAACGCCCGCTCCTGGCCCAGGTTTTCGATATGAATATCCCCCCAGAAGAAAGCGTGGACGGTGAAGTAGCTGGGCGTCAGGCCATACTCGACATACCTGTCAAGCTGGTCGGGTCGCATGAACTGGGAGTGGATGACCACATCCCGCCGGTCGTCACTGGCCTTCACGCCCGCCGCCTCGCAGGCGTCAAGCAGCATGTCGATGGCCGCGTCGCCGTTGCAGTGGGCGTAGACGCGGATGTCGTGGTCGACGACCTGCTGGAAAACGGCCGTGATCAACTCCGGCGGCGCAAGGGGCGCGCCGCGCCAGTTCGCCTCGCCCGCCGGGCCGGGCGTCAGCAGCGGTTCGCTCCAGAAGGCGGTCTTGCCCTGCGGCGAGCCGTCAAGCACAAACTTGATGCCGCCGACCTTGAATCGATTGTCGTAATGGCCGAACTGCTCATTGAGCGTGTCGGAGACGGACAGGACCGACTCATCTGGTTGGGGGAAGTAGTCGCGGACCAGGGCGGGCACTTCGTTGATGGCGGGCATGACGACGAGGTCGAGATAGAGCCGCCCTTCGCCGGCCCCTTGTCGCAGCAGCTGGAAGTCGCGGGCGGTGGTGGCCCCTTCCTGCATGGTGGTGACGCCGACGGAGGCGTAGATCTGCTGGGCGCCGTCGAAGCGGCCGAGCAGTTCCTCGGTCGTCGGCTGGGGCATCCCGGAGAAGATCGGGATAAAGGCGGTTTCCATAAGCAGGCCTGCCGGTTCGTTGCTGCCGGGCTTGCGGGCAATGAGGCCACCGGGCGGGGTGGGGGTGTTTTCGTCGATTCCGGCGACGGCGAAAGCGGCCGAATTCAGCACTCCGCCGTGGTTGGAGTTGTGGATGAGCATCACCGGGTTGTCGGGGAAGTGGGGGTCGAGGTCGTCGCGGGTGATGTCGCGTCCTTCGGCCAGACCGCTGCTGTCGTAGCCATAGCCGATGATCCAGTCGCCCGGCCCCACCGGTTGTTCGCCGACGAGCTCCTGGAGCGCCGAGATGACGTCGGGAATGGAAGTTACCGGCCCGACGGGCGGGATGGACACGTTGGCCCAGGCCACGATCTGGAGCGCGTTGGCGAAGTGGCCGTGGCCGTCGATGAACGCCGGCATGAGCGTCTTGCCTTCCAGATCGATGACGGTGCTGTTGTCGGTGCGGGTGCGCATGACGTAGTCGAGCTGGCCGGTGGCGATGATGCGCCCTCCCGCTACCGCAATTGCTTCGACCTCCGGACGGCCGTCGTCCATCGTGATGATGGGTCCGTTATGGTAGATGAGGTCGGCTTCTTTTTCGTCGGACATGGTCTACTCCTTGTCTGATATACCCGCGACCAGGCGTGGCCGGGGCGGCGGGCGGCGTTCTGGACGCCAACGTGGGTGACTTGGGGTCAGGCATACGCCGGGGCCGGCGGCCGCCGCGTTGCTTGCCGATGATTGTACCCAACAGGGCGCTGTTGATCGATGGGTGCCGGGCAGCATCCAGGGCGTTTCATTGTTCGAGCGACGGTAGTGACTGGATTCCTTTCCGGATTCCTGGGGGTGGGAAAGAACGCGACAAGGAATGTCGCGGCTACGTCTGATAGCTGGACTGCTGGAAACGTGGCCCGGTTGTGATGCCTGGCACGGCGCGGCGGTGAGAGCTGTTACGGTGCAAGCTGGTGGATGGCGTCCACGTTCTCGCGGCCGAATCCGTACAGGGCCGCCTCCCAGACCAGGCCAGGGTCGATGATGTAGTCGAATGCCGTCGGGCCGCTCAGAGGCGTAGCGCTGAAAAGATCGCCGAAGCCGCCCTGGCTGCCGTTCACGCGAAATGTGCCGGTTGTCGACAGGAGCAGTGCGCCGCTGCCGGGATAACGGCCCAGGGCGTCGATATCTTCGCTGCGCCCCTTCAGAGCCGCCTCCGTGCCCGAAAAGACCAGCGACAGCTCACCTGCGGAATTGGCCCCCGTCGCGGTGAGCGCCAGACGGAGGATATCCTCGTCTTTATACGCTTGTCCGTTGATTGTCGCGTTGCCCGCCAGACTGATCAGCAGCGAGCCGTCGGCGGCCAACGCCAGACCGTCGATGTCGCCGCGCCCGCCCTTCAGGCCCACATCGGAGCCGTCCAGATACCATTCGAAAACGCCGCTAGTGTCGGGGCCAAGCTGCGACGGAATGAAGCGCACGATGTCGTTCTCGGCCACGCTGCCCAGTCCGGGCACAGCGGCCGTCCGGTCGGTGCTGAGCAACAGCGAGCCGTCATCCAGCACAGCCAGGGCATCAATGTCCGTACTCGCCAGCCCCACGTCGGAGCCGTCAAAGTAGAGCGACCAGTCGCCGGTAGCCGGGTCGTGGGCCAGAATGTCCTCGTCCCCGTACTTGACGCCGTCGATGACTACGGCAGACGTTGAACTGAGCAGCAGACCTTCGCCCAGTTCTGGCGGCGGCGGCGTGGCGGTGGCTTGGGGCGGCGGCGTGGCAGTTGCCTCAGGCGGCGGTGTGGCAGTTGCCTGTGGCGGCGGCGTGGCAGTTGCCTGTGGCGGCGGCGTGGCAGTTGCCTGTGGCGGCGGTGTGGCAGTGGCCTGGGGTGGGGGCGGTTCCTCATTCAGGACGGACGCCAGTCGGGCCGCCATTTCATCCCGAACCGACCGGTAGGCGCTGTCACGCGAGCGGTTTTCCAACTCGTAGGGATCGTTGGCCAGATCATATAGCTCGACGTCGCCTTCCCGGACGTAATCGACATACTTCCAGCCGTCGATGACCAGGCCGTAATACTCCAGATTGCCGTGCGGCCGTTCGAGCAGCACCCGGTTGTCCCACGCAGCCTGCGGGTCAGTCAGCAGCGGGATCAGGCTGCGGCCGTCCTGGGGCAGTCCGGGCGTTATGCCTGCGAAGTCGGCGATGGTGGCGGCCAGATCAACGTTGCTGACCAGACGCGGCTCCGTACGGTTTTCAGTTTGGCCGGGGAGACGGATGCGCATGGGCACATGGCTGCACTCCTCGAAGGCGCACTGCTTTTTGACCAGCCGGTGGTTGCCCCAGCTGTAACCGTTGTCGGAGACGAAGATGATCAGCGTGTCGTCGAGATGGCCGTTGGCGACGAGGGTGTCGATGATTGTCTGGAAGCTGTCGTCGAGGGCCAGCGTGTCGCGCTGGGCATTCAGCCGCTCGGCCCGTTCGGCCGCCAGCGTCTCCTCAGACAGAAGCTTTGCGGAACGCAGCCAGGGGGATTTGTCGGATACGTCAGCCTCGTTCATGTTGGGGCTGTCGGGCGGCATGTAGGCGTCGGCATCTTCGTAGCGGGCAGGTGGCCTGGCCGGTCGGTGCGGCGAGCGATAGGCCAGCCAGAGGAAGAACGGGTCGTCGCCGCTCTCCTCAATGAAGTCGACTGCCATGTCAGTATGGCTGTCTACATTGCCTCCGACGTTGAGAAACTGGTCCCAGCCCTGCACCTGTGTGATGTCGTCGTAGCTGTGGACGTATTTGCCGACGAGGGCAGTGCGATAGCCGGCGTTGTCGAGCCATACGGGCAGCGTGTTGCTGTCGTCGAGCTGGTCGCCCCAATTGTTGCCGCGCACGCCGTGGTTGTAGCTGTACTGACCGGTGAGCAGTGTGGCGCGGGACGGCGAGCAGATGGCGTTGGCGATGTAGGCGTTGCTGAAGGTTGTCCAGCCGCCGTGCGGTTCGGCCAGCACGTTGCGCATGACCGGCATGGAGGCGGTGTCCTGGTCGTCGGTCATCAGCACGACAATGTTCGGCCGGTCGGATGGCTCGGCGCTGGTGATGGGGCCGTCAGAAAACGCGCTGCTTCCCGCAGCGCCCAGCACGAGGGCGGCGGCGGCGGCCCGTTGGACCATCCGGCTCCGCTTGCCCTGCAACATTTGGCGGATGCGCTGCCGCATGGCGACGTAGCGCGAGAGCCAGCCGGGGTTCTGTTTGGCGAGGATGCTGGCGAGCCAGGTGGTGGATGATCGGTCTGCTGGGTGGTCCCCGGGTGCTGCCATTGTGTGTTGCCGAAGACCTGACAGGTCTGTAAACGACCTGTCAGGTCGGTGGGTGTCTAGTTATCCGTGTCGGGAGAGCGGTCGACATGCGGCCGTTCGGTTGCGGCGCGGTCGAGCCAGTTGAACGCGGACCAGCGGTCGGCTAGCCCGGCCCGTTCGCCGGGGCCAATGGCCTGCGGCGCGTCCAGCCGGCTGAAGGCGCCCCAGGTGATGGCGCTGTCCAGGTCCGGCGCGATCTCGTCTTCGCAGACGTAGTGGGCCGCCGCGCCGAGCAGGCCCGCGCTATCACCTTCGTCCAGCACCGAGACCATCTCGATTTCCACCTCGTCAACGCCCGCCGGGACGCCTTCGAGCGTGACTTCGAAGATGTTGAGCAGCTCCGACTTTCTGGTCGTCGGGCCGGTCAGGGTCACGGTCTCCTCCACGCCGCCTGCGCGGACGATGACGTCGATGGTGCGGGCGTCCCGGTTGACGTCGGTGACGGCCACCTGGACGGTGATGTCGGTCGGTCCCTGCGTTTCCGGAATCATCAGCACGTTGCTGCTGGTCTGGTCGAAGCCGGGGGTGCCGGCGACGAAGTTGTCGGGCGCGCCGAAGGTACTCCAGGCGTTGGCGTACTCGTCGGCCGTTGTGTGCGTCGGGTAGAGCACAAACGCCCGCGGCAGCTTCATCTTCTTCATCCCCTTCTGCAGGAACCAGCGCCCCTTGACAAACGGCTTGGCCAGGAGCTTACTCTCGTCGAGGTCGGCTCCCCACCAGGAGATGGCGGCCGTTTCGCCGAGGTCGGTTTCGGGCTGAATCTGCTCGTAGCTCTTGTCGCCGTAGATGAAGCGCACGAACTTGACGCCGCTGTACTCCTTGGCGGCCATCTGGCCGTAGAGGTCGGTCGAGGTTGCTCGCGTTGGGGACGACGATCTTGGCTACCATGCGGCTGCGAGCTGGGGCTGCCCATGCCCGCCCCAAGAATGGTGGTCAGTTCGTTGCCCACCGTGCCGAACTCGGGGTCGACCGGGCAGTAGCTGGCGACCGGCAGCTGTACTTCGTACGCGCCGGCGTCGCAGAGGTCGGTGGTGTCGCTGCCTGTGCCGGGGATGTCGATGTTGCGGGGGAAGCTGCGCTGGTCGACAAGCTCTGTAAACGGGTTGTCGCAGTAGTCGCTGGGCACGAAGTCGATGGCCGGGCTGCCGCTGACGAGGGCGTGGGTCAGCGTCGGGCCGCCGTTGGCCGCCAGCGTTGTCTCCAGGATATCGGTCAGCGGGATGTTGCCGTAGTCGCTGGTGAGGTTCAGGTCGTTGACGCCGGGCGTGAACCCTTCGAAGGCGTCGGCGTTGGTCTCACCGCCATGGCCCATGATATTGTACGAGTCGGCCAACAGAACGTCGTCGTTGTAGATTTCGCTGCCAACCTCACCGGCGGTATTGCCGGAGATGACGTTGCCGCCGAGGAGCATTGCGCCGTACACATGGGCGATTCCGCCGCCATACACGTTGGCCTCGTTGCCGGTCACCGTGCTGTTGTATAGCAAGGCGTCGGGTTCGCCGGAAGAGGAGCTGATATTGAAGATGCCGCCGCCGCCGCTGTCCGGAAATTGATTAATACCGGCCCGGTTGCCGCTGACCGTGCTGTTGACCATGATCCAGCGCCCGCCGAGATTCAACAACCCGCCACCGTAATACGCCTGGTTGTTGCTGATCGTGCTGCGGACGATGTAGAGCGTGCTGTACTAGGTGTTGTAGATACCACCGCCGACTGCGGCTGTGTTACCGCTGATCGTGCTGTCGATGATGATCATCTGGCCGGGGACGTCCGTCTGGGTGTCGTCATCGTACCCAGACGTTGCGGCGATGCCGCCGCCAAAGTTAAATCCCTGGTTGGGCGGCACGATATTCTGGTCGATGAGCGAACCGGAGATATAGACGTAGCTCCCGTCGCTGTGGATGCCGCCGCCTTCGAAGTAGGCGGTGTTGCCGCTGATTTCGCTGTCGCTGATGGTGACGTGCTCAGGTAGAGGTCGGCCCCGCCGCCGATGCCGTCAGCGTAGTTGCCACTGATGACCGAGCCGTTCTCGATGGTGACGGTAGCTTTGTAGGCGGCGATGCCACCGCCTACCGTCGGCCGTGTTGCGGCTGATGGTATCTGTTGCGGATGATCAGGTGCCGTAGAAACTGGCAATGCCGCCGCCATTTAGGGCTTCATTATCGTCTATCGTGCTGTTGTCGATGGTGACCGTGCCGCCGTCGCCATAGACGAAGACCCCGCCGCCCGCGAACCCGGCTTCATTGCCGCTAATGGTGCTGTCGGTGATGGTCAGCGGGCCGTCGTCGAGCTCTTGCAGACGCCGCCGCCACTGTCGCAGGCACAGTTGTTGCGGATGATCGTGCCATTGCGGATGGTCAGGTCGCCGCCGTCTTCGCTGGAAACGCCGCCGCCATCTCGGACGGCCAGTTGTTGTCGATGAGGCTGTTGTCGATGATCATACGCCGCCGTCTGCTCGATAGCGCCGCCTTCGTCGAGCCCTGTTGTAGGTGAAGGTGCTGCCGGTGATGAGGACGTGCCGCCATTGGCGACATAGAGCGCGCCGCCGTCTTCCTGCGAATAGCCGTAGGTCATGGTGGTGTCGTTGAGCTTCAGGTAGCCGCTGCCCGTCACGGCCATCAGACGGAAGTCGGGAGCGGCGTTGTCCCGCTCAATAGTCGCGCCGTTGCCGTCGATGGTGATTTCACTTTCGATGAGCGGCAGACCGTTGTCGCTGTAATAGGCGGTGTTGTCGACGGTCGTCAGGGTGTAGGTGCCGCCGCGGGAGCGTGATCGTGTCCGCGCCGCAGCCGGCGGCGCATTCGCCGGGTGTGATGTAGAGCTGGCTGTCGAGGTTGGCGTTGAGGATCGCTTCGGGCAGCGAGCATTGGCCGTCGTCGGCCATGGCCACCACGCCGTTGTCGACCGTGATGGTCGCCGCGTGGGCGGTTGGGGCCTGGGAGAGCGCCAGCAAGAGCGCCGCGCCGGTGACGGAGACGGCCGCTCGCTTGAGCAGCCAGCGCCGCTTGCCCTGCGTCATATGCTGGATGCGCCGCCGGAAGGCGACGTAGCGGGCGAGCCAGGCGGGGTTCTGTTTGGCGAGGATGCTGGCGAGCCAGGTGGCAGGTGGAGTCGGTGACTCGCTGGTTTCGGAAACGACTGTCTTCATCTTGGCCTCCTATGGCCCGCGCGATCTGCCCCGGCAGATCACCTGCGTTGAGCAAGTAGATTCAGTGGCGTCCCCAAACACCGCGACTATTGTAGCGCGTGGGTAGTCACTTGCCAAAAACCGCAGGGTGTTCAGTAGGGCTTTTCTTTCAAGCCGCTGCGGGTTGAAACCCGACAGCTAGCGGGGAAGTGGGTCAAAACCCACTAAAAGCGAGAAGGAAAGCGCGCCGGCCACCCCGTCTGCAACCCACCTTCAGTGGGTTTCCTTCGATAGCAGGCCGTTTCAACGGCCTGAACCCGAAAACTGAAACACCCTCGGGTGTTCAGTAGTCGAGTTGTCAGACGTAGCGGCGACATTCCTTGTCGCCTTCAGTGAAGCGCCCGGCCAAAAACCGGCTGTTTGTGGACAGGGGATCAAAAAACGACCGTCCGCCGGAAAGCTATCTCCAGCGAACGGCCGCTCCCCCTATGGTGACAAAACGGGCAGCAGCCCGAGTCGCGTCTGCGCCCCGGACTGCTGCCGGCTGTCCCTCCCCAGGGACAGGCGTCTTCGGCTGCGGTCGTGGCCCACATCTCGCAGCCCCTGCATGCGATTCGGACCGGTGATCGCGTCCGTATTGTCGACGCACCTCCAAGTCTTAGCGAGTCGCAGCGGGTGAATCAATGACCGAATGGGTGTGTTTTGGAGCAGTTTGGCGGGCTGTACCGGCGTGGAGCGGACTTGATTCGTGTCCGGCACTCTATGCTAAGCTATGGTCGCAATCCTGGCGACCCAGTCGACCAACTTATCATGGAGGAATCGATGCGCGTATGCTCGACGGAGTACGTCTATCACAACTTGCTCAACCCCGGAGACGATCTGATCGCTTCCATCCTGGCCGGCGGGCTGCGGCCCCTGTCGGACTTTCCGGAGAGCGAGCGGTGGCAGCAGATTGAAACCCACATGCCGGGCTTCTTCGAGGAGCTGTATGCCGATATCGCTGAGCCGGTGGTGGGTAAGCCGTATCTCAATTCCGGCGTTTTTGTCTCGCCTATCGACTTCCAGTTGATGCCTGGCTCGCTTCTGTTTAACCGGACGCGGGTGAAGGTGCCTGTCTCGCGGCTGGACCCGGCCACCAGCGTGCTGACCTATGTCATCGATGAGCAGCGTGTTTCGCTGCCGCTGACGGCCGACAATCTCGCGGCGACGGCCGACTTGTGGACAGGCGAGATGGTCAGTCGCTGGTTCGCCGTCGATAACTCGAAAATCTTCTACTACGTACCCCAAATAGCGGCCTACCAGCCGGACGGCATCCCGGTCGAGCCGGGCGATATCCAGCAGTTCGCCTGAGTGCCTGTGGCGCAGGCATCCCCCATAGTGGAATGGATGGCTGCCGGGCAACATCTGGGGGGCGTGGCTGCCGGCGGCGCGGGACGCTGTTTCGAACCGGGTCGATTACGTTGGCGATAGCGAGTGGGGACAAAGAGGGCGATAACGTTAGCGAGTGGGTTGAGGATTGTGCAGCGAACAGCGTACCGTCCGTATCTTCCGCCGGGCCGGCGGCTGCTCCCCACTCCCCGCTTTCCGCTATAATCCCTCACCATGAATATCTCTTGTGAGGCAATACTCTTTGACCTGGACGGCGTGCTGGTGGACTCGATCGCCGTGGTGCAGCGGCACTGGACGCGCTGGGCGGACGCCAATGATATCTCCTACGAGGAACTGAAATCGGTTGCCTTTGGCCTGACATCGACGGAGGTGGTGGCCCTGCTGGCGCCGCATCTCGACGCCGAAGCGGAAGGCCGGCGGATGCAGGCGGCGGAAGCGGCCGACACCGACGGGCTGGTCATCTTCCCCGCCGCCGGGCCGCTGCTGCGCTCCTTGCCGGACGGCCGCTGGGCAGTGGCCACCAGCGGCGACCGGGCCACGGCCACGACGCGGCTGACCTTTGGCGAGCTGCCCATCCCCGATGTCTTTGTGACGGCCGGTGACGTGGCGCAGGGCAAGCCGCACCCGGAGCCGTACCTGAAAGCGGCCGCCGCGCTGGGCTATAACGCGAAAGACTGTGTGGTCATTGAAGACACACCTGCGGGCATCCGCGCAGGTCTGTTGGCAGGGGCAGAGGTGATCGGCGTGGCCTCGACCCACGCGCGCGCTGAGCTGGCGATGGCCGACGTGGTAGTGGATGATCTGGGCGCGCTGGACGTGTCGGTGGGGGAGGATGGGCGGCTGGCGATTCGCTTTCGTTGATCAGAACACCCTAACCTGACAGGCGTTCTTCAATATCTGTCAGGTTAGGGTGGCGGGGCTGGGGCGAGACAACCGTGGGGTTGTCCCGCCCCTTTTTGCTCGGCCAGGAAGGTCGAGTGACAGCGTTGGGCTACGGGTCCGGGGTCGTCTCCTCGCAGACGTAGCTGGCGGCCGCTCCGAGGAGGGCGGCACTGTCGCCTTCGTCGAGGACGGAGACGAGTTCGATTTCGACTTCATCCACACCGGCCTCAACGCCTTCGAGAGTGACCTCGAACAGGTTGAGCAGTTCCGACTTCTTGGTGGTCGGGCCGGTCAGGGTCACCGTCTCGCTAACGCCGCCCGCCGTGACGATCACGTCCACGGTGCGAGCGTCCCGATTGACGTCGGTGACGGCGATCTGGACCACGATGTCGGTCGTCGCCTGGGTCTCCGGAATCATCAGCACGTTCTTGTTGGTCTGGTCGAAGCCGGGGGTGCCGGCGACGAAGTTGTCGGTCGCGCCGAAGGTGCTCCAGGCGTTGGCGAACTCGTCGTTACCCGTGTCGTGGGTAGCGTAGAAGACGATGGCGCGAGGTAGCTTCATCTTCTTCATGCCCTTGTCCAGGAACCAGCGGCCCTTGACGTACGGCCGCGCCTGGCTCTGGAACTGGGTGGTCAGGTCGGCCCCCCACCAGCTGATGGCGGCTGTCTTGCCCAGGTCGGTTTCGGGCTGGACCTGCTCGAAGCTCTTGTCGCCGAAGATGAAGCGGACGTAGCGGACGCCGTTGTACTCCTTGGCGGCCATCTGGCCGTAGAGGTCGGTGACGTCAGCAGCGCTGGGGATGACGACCTTGGCCATCATCTTGCTGCGGGTGGGGCTGCCCATGCCCGCGCCGAGGAGGGTGGTCAGTTCGCTGCCGACCGTACCATCGGCCGGATCGACGGGGCAGGCGTTGCCGGCGACGATGGGGGTGCATTCAGTGGCGCCCGCCTGCGAGGTGGTGCCCTGCGGACATTGCGTTTGCGCGATCGCGCCAGAGTTCGGGAACGAAGAAGCCGGGGTCGGCGAGCTTGCAGCTGTCTGCACCGCTCTGGTCCTGCCATGAGCCGGGCGAGCATTCGGTCTGCTCGGTGGCGCCGGGGCCGGGGACGAAGTTGCCGGGGTCAGCGTCTTTGCAGGCTGTTTGGCCCTCAAGGTCCTGCCATGTGCCGGTGGGGCATTGGGTCGGCTCGGTGGCGCCAGGCTGGTCGACGAAGGAGCCGGCCGGGGCGGGGACGCATTCGTTGCCGCCGTTGTCGTAGGTGCCGGGCTGGCACTGGGTGTTGGTGAAGGTGCAGGTGACGGTATCGCCCGCGTCCAGATTGGTGACGACGGCGAAGCCGCCGGCCAGATTGGTGTCGTCGAAGGTGGACGAGCCGGCCGCGCTGCAGGCGAGCGCGGTCAGCGGCCAGCCGGGTGTGTCGGTTTCGGTGACGGTGTAGCTGCCGCCGGTAGGCACACTGCTGAACGTCCTGGTGTTGCCGGCCGGGTCTTGCAGCGTGAAGCTGTTGGGCGACTTGATGTCATCGGTGAAGCTGAAGACGGTGTTATCGGCCGGGTTGGCGACTTTGATGATCTCGATGGTGCCGGTTGGCGGTGGCTGCACCTCAAACGCGCCCGCGTCGCACAGATTGGCCCCGCCGTCGTTGCCCGTGCCGGGGATGTCGATGCTGCGCGGTTCACCGCGCTGGTCGAGGCCGCTGACCGGGGCGGCGGCGCAAGACGCCGTCGTGTCGAAGTCGATGGCGTGGCTGCCGGACAGCAGGGCGTGGGTGAAGGTCGGGCCACCGTTGTCGGCCAGCGTCGTGTCGAGATTGATCTCGCCCACGGTCTTTTGCGTGGCGCTGTCGCAGGAGTCGTCGTCGTCGATGTTGGAGGCATCGGCGGTGACACCGCTGCATTCGTCGCCGTTCACGCTGCCGGTCAGCAGGCTGTTGGTCAGTGTCGTGGCGCCAGTGCTGGCGACCGACGCGCCAGGGGCAAGGCCGCCCTGTTGCCGTAAAAGGTCGCATTCGTTACCGTTGTCGTGCCGCCGTCGTTATAGATACCACCGCCAAGGGGGGCCGAGTTGCCGGAAAGCGTGCTGTTGGTCACGGTCAGATCGCCGCCGTTGATGTAGATGCCGCCACCGCCTTCGGTATTAGCCGAGTTGCCGGAGAAGGTGCTGCTGGCCACGGTCATCGTACCGTCACGGGTGAAGATGCCACCGCCACGGTCGCCGGCCGGGTTGCCGGAAAGCGTGCTGTCGGTGACGGTTGTCGTGCCTTCACGGTTGAAGATGCCGCCGCCGTTGACGGCCTCGTTGCCGGAGAGGGTGCTGTTGGACACGTCCAGCGTGCCGTCTTGGTTATAGATGCCGCCGCCGAAGTCGGAAATGGCCTTGTTGCCGGAGAGGGTGCTGCCGGTCACAGTCGTCGTGCCGCTGTTGTTGTAGATGCCGCCGCCGCTGCCGGAGTCGGCCTCGTTGCCAGACAAGGTGCTGCTGGTCACGGTCGTCGTGCCTTCGTCGTTGTAAATGCCGCCGCCATCCCCCAGGGTCGAATTGCTGGAGAGGGTGCTGCCGGTCACGATCAGTGTACCAAGGCGGTTGAAGATGCCGCCGCCGCCGGTGTCGGCATAGTTGCCGGAGAAGCGTGCTGTCGGTCACGGTCAGCGTGCCGTCACGGTTGAAGATGCCACCGCCGCGGTCGCCGGCCGAGTTGCCGGAGAGGGTGCTGTTGGTCACGGTCAGCGTGCCGTCGCTGAAGATGCCGCCGCCGTCGTCGGAAACATTACCGCCGGTGATGGTGATATCGTCGAAGGTGGCATTGCTGTCGGACTCGATCTCAAACGGCCGCACGCCGCTGATATCCTGCCCGTCGACCGCGAAGCCCTGCCCGTCCAGCAGCAGCTCGATGCCGGCGATGGGGTTGTCGATGGCGACCGTACTGGCGGTCAGGTCGATATCGGCCGTCAGGTCAATGGTGTACGACCCCGCCGCGATCGAGCAGATTGTAGCAGGTGATCGCTTCGTTGATCTGGGTCTCGGTGCCGGCCGTCATGGGGAAGCCGGTGCAGAAGGCAGGCGGTCCGTTGTATTCGTAGGCTCCCGCGTCGCACAAGTTGGTCGTGTGGCTGCCCTCACCGTGGATGTCCATGCTGCGCGGTTCGCCGCGCTGGTCGACGCCGTTGACTGGGGCGGCGGCGCAGGCGGCCGTCGGGCCGAGGTCGATGGCCGGGCTGCCGGCGACGAGGGCGTGGGTCTGGGTCGGGCCGCCGTTGTCGTCCAGGGTGGTGTCGAGGATGTCGGTCAGGGCGATCGGTCGTACCGTCGCTCGTGGCGGTGACGTCGCTTGCGCCGGGCGTGAAGCCAAACAAGGCGATCGGCGTTGGTCTGGCCGCTGTGGCCGAAGACGTTGAAGGCGTCGGCATTGACCGTGCCGATGCCTCTGGTGATTTCGTCGCCGTTGCTATCGCTGCTGTTGCCGGAGACCAGGCTGCGCACTAGGGTCAGGTTGCCCGTGCCGACGAAAATGCCGCCACCCTCAGCGCCAGAACCGGTCGCCGAGTTGCCGGAGACGGTGCTGTTGGTCACGGTCGCCGAGCCGTTGATTTCATGCGCCCGCGGTCGGCTGTTGCCGGAGAGGGTGCTGTTGGTCACGGTCCAGCGTGCTGGTACTGAAGATGCCCCCGCCGCCGCCGCCGGCCATGTTGCCGGAGAGGGTGCTGTTGGTCATGGTGGTGGCGCCGCCGTTGTGGTGGATGCCGCCGCCGTTGAAAGCAAAGTTGAGGGAGAGGGTGCTGCTGGTCACGGTCAGCGTGCCGTCGCGGGTGTAGATGCCGCCGCCGCTGCCGTGGCCGAGTTCCCGGAGAGTGTGCTGTTGGTTACGGTCACCGGCGCCGGCGTTGAAGACGCCACCGCCGCTGCTGTTGACCGCGTTGCCGAGGAGGACGCTGTTGGTCACGGTCAGCATGGCGGCACCATTCCAGATGCCGCCGCCGCTTCTGAGGGCCGAGTTCCCGCAGAGGGTGCTGTTGGTCACGGTCAGCGTGCCGCTATCGTTATAGATACCGCCGCCGGTGTCGCCGGCCGAGTTCCCGGAGAGGGTGCTGTTGGTTATGGTCAGTGGGCCGTTAAGTTCCTGATACCGCCGCCGGACGCGGGTCGAGTTACCGGAAAGGGTGCTGTTGGTCACGGTCACCGTGCCCAATTCGTTGATGATGGCGCCGCCGAAGTTGTCAGCCGAGTTACCGGAAAGGGTGCTGTTGGTCACGGCCACCGTGCCGGCGCTATTGAAGATGCCGCCGCCGCTGTTACGCGAGTTGCCGAGAGGTGCTGTTGGTGATAGTCGTGCTGCCGAGCGAGGTGAGGATGCCGCCGCCGATCGGCCGTGCTGCCGGAGAGAGTGCCGTTGGTCACGGTCAGCGCGCCGAAGTTAAGGATGGCACCTCCGTCGAAGGGACGTGATACGGTACATGACCCGGCACATCGGCCGTGGCGCACGGTCACGCCGTCCAGGGTCAGGTTACCGGCGGCAGTTACCTCGAAGACGCGGTAGGTGGCGGTGTTTGGCGCGGCGTTAGACTGGATGATGGTGTTGGCCGGGCCGTTGCCGGTGATGGTCACTGCGGTGGTGATTGCCGGGAGCTGGCTGCCGGCCAGGGTGATGGTGTAGTCGGCGGCGAAGGTGATCGTATCAGCGCCGGCGCCGGCCGAGCAGCTACCGGTAGCGGTGTCGGTGTTGGCGGCGGTAATGGCGTCGCGCAAGGTGCAACCACCGCCCGCGTCAGAATCGGTATCGACGACGATTCCGGCGGCCGCCGCAGGTTGGACGGCCAAAGCAAAGACAAAGAGGACAAGCGCGGCCAGCAGGCCAAGGGTGGGCAGCGCCCGTTTCCACATCGGTGTTTGCTTCATTGTTCTGCGCCTCCTGCGCGCATTTCTTCCTGGGTCTGCCGCCCGCGCGATGGTGGGTCAGCAGACATAAAAACAGGCAGCCGTCAACAACAAAATGACGAACTGCCCCTTACATTGGGAAGGATAGCGCGAGGGGGCGGGGGTGTCAAGAAATTGGGACTGGGGGCTTTTCAGTTTTCAGACCACTGCGGGTTGAAGCCCGAGAGTTACCGGGGAAGTGGGTCAAAACCTACTAAGGAACGAGAAGGAAAGCACACTGGCCACCCCTTCTGCAACCCACGTTCAGTGGGCTTCCTTCGATAGCAGGCCGTTTCAACGGCCTGAACCCGCAAATGAACTACTCTGGCTGGCGGCTGGGGCGGGACAACTGCGCGGCGCTTCAGTTAGGGGGTGGTGGCCTCCGTCTCCGGGATCGCCGGGATGTTACGGTTGCTCCGGTCGAAGCCGGGAGGTTGGGGGACGAAGTTGCCGGTGTGCCGAAGGTGCGCCGGGTATTCGCATGGTCAATCCGGGCGATGATCGCAGCTTTGCGGCGTGGTGGCCAACCGCCCCGGCGGGAGTCGGGTACAATAGCAGCTATGGAACCGATAACATTGATCGCCACGGCCAAGTTCGGGCTGGAGGCGGTGGTCAGACGGGAGCTGGAAGCGTTGGGCTTTGTCGATACGGTGGTCAGCGAAGGACGGGTGGCGTTTGTCGCCACGCCCGACGCCATTCCTCGCGCCAACCTGTGGCTGCGCTGTGCCGGCCGCGTGCAGCTGCAGCTGGGCGAGTTTACGGCCGTCACCTTCGACGAGCTGTTCGAGCAGACGCGGGCGCTGCCGTGGGAGCAGTGGATTCCAGCGGACGGCCGTTTCCCGGTCAACGCGCGGTCTGTCCGCTCCGCGCTGCAAAGTGAGCGCAGCTGTCAGGCGATTGTCAAGAAGGCGGTGGTGGAGCGGCTGGCGGCGGCGCATGGCGTGGACGAGCTGCCGGAGACGGGAGACGATTACGGCATTCAGGTGACGATTCGCAAGGACCAGGCCCTGCTGACGCTGGACACGTCCGGCGACGGGCTGCACAAGCGGGGCTACCGGGCCCAGGCGGGGGACGCGCCGCTGACGGAAACGCTGGCGGCGGCGCTGGTGCTGCTCTCGTTCTGGGACAAGGAGCGGCTGCTCATCGATCCGATGTGCGGCTCCGGAACGATCCTGATTGAGGCGGCGATGATTGGACGGAACATGGCCCCCGGTTTGCGGCGCGGCTTTGCGTCGGAGAGCTGGCCGGCGGTGGGGGAGGCGGCGTGGCAGGCGGCGCGGGCGGAAGCGGAAGCGGCCGTCGACCGGTCGGGCGAGCTGTCGCTGTTCGGCTATGACAAGGATGCCGCCGTCATCGAGATTGCCCGGCAGAACGCCGCGCTGGCGGGGGTGGGGGACGACATTGTGTTCGAGGTGAAGGATGTCCACGACCTGTGGATTGACCGGGAGTACGGCATCCTGATCTCCAACCCGCCATACGGCCGCCGGCTGGCCGACTTCCAGACGGTCAACGAGATCTACATCACGCTGCACAAGATGCTGCGCAAGAAGACGGGTTGGTCGGTCTACGTGCTGACGGCCGACCGCAAGTTCCCCGACTACTTCAAGCGGGCGCGGCCGGACCGGGTGCGCAAGCTCTACAACGGCCCGATTCGGGTTGAGTACTACCAGTATCACGGGCGGCGGGAGTAGGCGCAGGCGGCCCTGCCCGTGCGTCCTGTCTAACGGCTAAGGCGGGCGGTAGGTCGTGGTGGCCGGACGCCGCTCCGGTCTTCGTGCCGAGGGAAGACGGCATTGGCATGCCGGGGCTACGGTTGGCGGACTGTGGGAGCAATCGGGTCAGCAAGAGCTGACAGGTGGGCGAGCGGGCCGCCGCGGTGCGGCGAGGTCCGACCGCCCACCTGTCAGGGTTGGGAGCGCGATTTAGCAAATCGCGTTATGGTGCCGCCACCTCACAGACGTAGCTCGCCGCCGCGCCGAGCAGGGCAGCGCTGTCGCCTTCGTCGAGGACGGAGACGAGTTCGATTTTGACCTCATCCACGCCCGCCGGGACGCCTTCCAGCGTCACCTCGAAGATGTTGAGAAGCTCCGACTTCTTGGTCGTTGGGCCGGTGAGCGTCACGGTCTCGCTGACGCCGCCGGCGGTGACGATGACGTCGACGGTGCGCGCGTCCCGGTTGACGTCGGTGACGGCGACCTGGACCGTGATGTCGGTGGTGGCCTGCGTCTCCGGGATCATCAGGACGTTCGTGTTGCTTTGGTCGAAGCCGGGGGTGTGGGCGACGAAGTTGCCGGGTGCGCCGAAGGTGCCCCATGCATTCGCATAGTCAGCCTGCGTGCTGCTGGTGTCATGGGTGGCGTAGAGGACGATGGCGCGGGGCAGCTTCATCTTCTTGGCTCCCTTCTGCAAGAACCAGCGACCCTTGATGAACGGCTTGTTCGCCAGTTCGGCCGTGTCGAGGTCGGCCCCCCACCAGCTGATCGCGCCCGTGTCACCGAGGTCGGTTTCGGGCTGCACCTGCTCGAAGCTCTTATCCGCATAGATAAAGCGGACGTACTTGACGCCGTTGTACGCCTTGGCGGCCATCTGGCCGTACAGCTCGGTCAGGCTGCCGGCGTTGGGCACGACGACTTTGGCCACCATGCGGCTGCGGGTGGGGCTGCCCATGCCCGCGCCGAGGAGGGTGGTCAGTTCGGTGCCGACGGTGCCGAAGGCGGGGTCGACCGGGCAGGCACTGTCCACCTGATTGATGAAGGTGCAGGTGACGGTGTCGCCGTCGACCAGATTGTTGATGACCACCAGCCTGTTGTCCGGGTCTTCGGTGACCTCTGAACCGCCGGCGGTGCAGTTGATGTCATTCAGCGTCCAACCCTGAACCGGTAGTTCGGTCACAGTGTAGCTGCCTCCGACAGGGACGTTGACAAACGTCTTGGTGTCGTCGGCCGGGTCTTGCAGCGTGAAGCCGTTGGGCGCTTCGATGTCGTCGGTGAAGCTGAACACCGTGTCGTCGGCGGGGATGGCTTCCTTAATAATGACGATCGTTCCGGCGGGCGGCGGCTGCAGTTCGAACGCGCCCGTGTCACACAAGGTGGCCCCGCCGTCGCTGCCCTCGCCGGGAACATCGACGTTGCGGGCTTCGCCGCGCTGGTCGCCGCCCTCCACCGGGTCGCCGAGGCAGCTGGCGGAGGCGTTGAAGTCGATGGCGGCGCTGCCGGGCAGCAGGGCGTGGGTGCGGGTCGGGCCGCCGTTGTCAGCCAGGGTCGGATCCAGGGCGATTTCCGCGCCTGTTTTTTCTGTGGCGTTGTCGCACGAACCATCATCGGAGATGTTGGAGCTGTCGGCCGTGACGCCGCTGCATGTGTTGGCATTGTTGAGACGGAACAGGCTGTTGGTGAGCGCAAACGTCCCAGCTTCCCGGTGAACCGCGCCGGCATTGCCTGAATTGTTGTCGAAGAAAGTACTGTTGGTCACGGTGGCGGCTCCACTCTTGTTGTAGATGCCTCCACCAGTTCCTGGATCGGCGTCATTGTCCGAGAACGTGCTGTTGGCAACCGACAGAGTGCCGTCATTGTAGATGCCGGCTCCATCAAAGCTTTCATTATCATGCAGGGTTGTCGAGCTCACGACGGCCGATCCACCATCATTGTACAGGCCGCCACCACCCTGACCACTGGCTATGTTCTCAGAAATCGTGCTGGTGGTTACGGTCAGCAATCCATTGCTGTAGATGCCCCCACCATCTTCTGAAGCGAAGTTGTCGAGGATGGTGCTGCCGGAGATGGAGGCGGTGGGGCCGGCAGCGTAGATGCCGCCACCATTCTTGCCGGCTCCAGCGACGTTCTGGCTGACCGTGCTGCCGGTCATCGTCAGCGGGCCGTTGGCGCGAATGGCCCCGCCATGGCCGCCGGTGTTGTTGGTTAGCGTGCTGTCGAGGACGGTCAGCGGTCCGCCGGCCAGGATCGCCCCGCCGTCGCCCGTCGTGTTGCCCGCCGCGATTGTGATATTGTGGATGGTCAGGACGGAGCCGGCGCTGGTGGTGAACGGCCGCACGCCGGGGATGTTCTGGCCACTGATAACCCAGCCCATGCCGTCGATGAGCAGGCTGACCCCGGCTGTACTGTTATCGATAGTCAGCGTGGATGCGGTCAGGTTGATGTTGCCGCTCGGTTCGATGGTGTAGACGCCGGGAGTGGTGTAGAGGTTGTAGCACAGAATGGCGTCGTTGAGTTCGGCCTCGTCGTTCACGATGCTGTTGGCGGCGCAGGTGATGGACCTGGGGCCTTCGACCGCGCCCATGTCGACTGTGCCGTTGACGACACGGGGAAGCCCGCGCCGCGCTGGTCGAAGGCCAGGCCGGTGGCCAGCCCATTGCTGCCGGCGTCGATGGCCGGGCTGGTGAGGCCGATCAGGCCGCTCAGGTCGAGCAGCTGCCGGGAGAAGGTGGGACCGCCGTTGTTCTGGAGCGGGCCGAGATACGCCGGCTGGCCGACGATGTTACCGCCCACGCCGTTGACCACGGCGCAGGAGAAGGTGGCGTCGTCAAAGAAAGAGTTCGTGCTGGTCAGGTTGCCAGCGCAGTTTTCGTTATTATCGGCCAGGACACTGTTTTGCAGCGTCGTGCCGGCCGCACTGACGAGGCCTGTGCTGGCGCTGCCGCTGATGGTGCTGTTCAGAATGGTTGCGGGTGTGAAACCGAGGGTCACACCATGCAGTCCGCTGTCGTGGACGGTACTGTTGGTCATCGTCAGCTTGAACCCGGCAAAGATGCCGCTGCTGCCGTTCCCGTACACGCTGCTGTCACGTATCGTCAGCGCGGCCCCGTCCACGAGGCCGACAATGCCCGTTTGGGCGCCATTGGCCACAGTGGTGGTCAAGATCACACCGGGATCGTCCCAAATCAATATGCCGTGGTCAGCGCTGTTGCGAATCGTGCTGCGGGTAACGGTTAAGGGTCCATCGGCCTTGATGCCCCTATCAGCACTGTTGCTGATGATGAGGTTGTCGACGGTCAGCGGATTCTCGGAGAAGAAGTCGGTGGACAACGTTTCGCCCACGCCGTTGCCGTCCAGGATGTGGCCGTTGCCTTCGATCAACATCCGGGACGTGGCGCTGGCATTGTCGATTTCGGTGGTATTGCCCGTCAGGGTGATGTCGGCGGTGAAGGCGATGGTGAAGTCGCAGCCTGCGCCGCCGCCATTGAAGGCCGTGATGGCCGCGTTGAGTTGCGCTTCAGTGGCCACGTTGGTCGTGCCGCCACAGGCGGCCGTCGCCGGTGTGGCCACCGCCAGAAGCAGTCCCAGGGCAAGGAGCGGGATGACCATCGTGAGGATGAGCATCGAGGCGCGACCGGAGAGGCGCTGACCGGCTGTGGCCAGGGCCCGTTTGGATTGGGTTGATTGATTCATTGTTTCGCGCCTCCAGTGCGCTTGTTTCCAGAACTGGCGTCGGCCCCGCGACCGGAAGAAAGAAAAACAGGCAGCCGTCAACAACGTGTTGACCAACTGCCTCTACTCCGAGCCAAGCATAGTCGAGAACAGCGGGGCGGCAAGGAGTTGGTATGTTAACATAAAGAGCTGACAGGTGGGCGAGGGTGCCGCTGCGGGGCGCCGAGGATCGGCCGCCCACCTGTCAGCTCTGGGAGCGTGCAGACTACGGCGCTGCCACCTCGCAGACGTAGCTGGCGGCCGCTCCGAGCAGGGCGGCGCTGTCGCCTTCGTCGAGGACGGAGACGAGTTCGATCTCGACCTCGTCCATGCCCGCCGGAACACCTTCCAGCGTGACCTCGAAGATGTTGAGCAGTTCGCTCTTCTTCTTCGTCGGGCCGGTCAAAGTGGTGATCTCGCCGACGCCACCGGCGGGCACAATCACATCGACGGTGCGGGGGTCGCGGTTGACGTCGGTGACGGCCACCTGGACGACGATGTCGGTCGTGGCTTGCGTCTCCGGGATGGGCAGGACGTTCGTGTTGGTCTGGTCGAAGCCGGACGTGCCGGCCACGAAGTTATCGGGATAGCCGAAGGTCGACCAGGCGTTGGCGTACTCGTCGCCGCCGGTGTCATGGGTTGGGTACATGACGATCGCCCGCGGGATGCGCATCTTCTTCATGCCCTTCTGCAGGAACCAGCGGCCTTTGACGAACGGCCGAGCCTGGCTCTGGAACTGAGTCGTCAGGTCGTCGCCCCACCAGGAGATGGCTCCGGTGTCACCGAGGTCAAAGGTGCCGCCGTTGGTGGGCACCTGCTGGTACGACTTGTCGCCGAAGATGAAGCGGACGTACTTGACGCCGTTGTACTCCTTACCCGCCATCTGCCCATACAGCTCTGTGACGTCGCCGGCGTTGGGAATGGTGATCTTGGCCACCATGCGGCTACGGGTGGGGCTACCCATGCCTGTGCCGAGAAGCGTCGTGAGTTCAGCGCCGACGGTGCCGAACTCAGGGTCGACCGGGCAGGCGTTGTCGCTGGGCGGGCCGGCAGCGCCCACTTCCACCGAACCCATCTCCACCGTGCCGTCGTTGATGCGGGGCGTGAAGCCGCGCTGGTCGGCCGTCAGGGGAGCGGCGTTTTCGTCCACTGCCAGCGGATTGCTGCCGTTGTTGATGGCCAGACTACCAGCGAGCGGCAGGTGGGTTTCGGTCGGGCCACCGTTGTTGCCCAGCGCGCCCAGGTTGGGGTCCTGGCCCACGATGTTGCCGTCGCCGTCCGGGTTGGCGGCTGCCAGGCCGCACGCGCCATCGCCGGTGTTTTCATACAGGCTGAAGTTGGAGTTGAATACCGGGTCGCCACGAAGGACACAGTCCCCGCCCGGGGCGCCGTCGCTGGTGGCGTTGGCCAGGATGCTGTTGTTGATGGTGATGGTGAGATCCGGATCCCCGCGGAAGACCGCGCCGCCCAGGCCGTCGCCGTTGACGGTGGAGGTGGCGCTGTTGTCGCTCATCGTGACGTTGGTCAGCAGGATGGTCGTCGTCTGGTCGTTTTCTACCAGCAAGCCACCGCCGTTAGCATCGTCGGTAGAGGTGACGCTGTTGTTGCTGATCGTGCTGTTGATGATCGTCAGATCAATCTCGCTTCGGATGCCGCCGCCTGAAGCCGTGCCATTTGTGGCCGTCACCGTGTTGTTGCTGATCGTGCTGTTGGTCACCGTCAAACCAGTTCCGGAAAAGTCGTTGGCAATCCCGCCGCCCCTGGCTTCTCCGTCCAGGGTGGTGACGGTGTTGCCGTCAATCGTACTGCCGTCGATGGTCATTTCGCCCTGGTTGAAGATGCCGCCGCCGTTGGCGCCGCTGTCATCGACCGCCTTATTGTTGTTGATGACGCTGTTGGCGATGAACATGATGCCGTCGTTGGCGATGCCGCCGCCGTCGCCTGCGCCGTCCCCGTTGTCGAAGCCGGCCTGGTTGTTGCTGATGTCGCTGTCGTTGATGGTCATGGTGGCCTTCGTCGCCGTTCTTGACACCGCCGCCGTCGCCGTCGACGAAGTTGCCGGTGACGGTGACGTTGTTGAGCGTGGTGTCGCCGGCATTGGCCAGACGCCGCGCCGTCGTCGAAGCCCTGGGTCACGAAGCCGCCGGTCAGGGTGATGTCGTTGATCGTGACGGTGGTCAGCTCGGCCACGCGCAGCACGCGCAGTTCCGGCGTGTCCTGGCCGTCGAGCGTCCGGTTGTTCCCCTCGATGATCAGCGAGATGGTCGGGTCGGGGTTGTTGATGGTCGCGCTGGAGGTGGTCAGGTCAATGTTGGCCCCGATGTTGATGGTGTAGACGCCGCTGGTTGTCAGCTGGTTGTAACAGAAGATGGCGGTGTTCAGCTCGGCTTCGTCCAGCACGGTGATGGGGAACGCCGGGCAGACGACAGTGGCCAGCTCGTAAGCGCCCATGTCGACCGTGGTCATCACGATGCGGGGGAAGCCCGCGCCGCGCTGGTCGGTGGTCAGCGGCGCGGCGTTCTCGTCGACGGCCAGCGCGTTGCTGCCGCTGTTGACAGCGGGGCTGGCTATCGTCAGGGCGTGGGTGAGGGTCGGGCCGCCGTTGTTCTGCAGCGGGCCAAGCACCGGGTCCTCGTTGACGATATTGCCGGAGCCATTGTCGCAGCCATCCCCCGTGTCGCTTTCAAACAGTGAATGGTTGGCCGTGAAGCTGTCCACGTTATAGGCGTAACAGTCGCCCCCCGCCGAGCCGTCGGTAGTCGAGTTGGCCAGGATGCTGTTATTGATCGTGACGGTCAGGGGTAGACCCTGGCTGTCAAACTCGATGAACGCCGCGCCGCCGCCGCCAGAGCTCGCCGCCCGGGGCCGTCAGGCTGTTATCGCTGATCGTGCTGTTGATAAGCGTTGCACTGCCCGGCTCTCCGTTGGAGAAGACCAGCAGACCGCCGCCGTATACGTCATCGGCGCCGGCGGCGGAGTTGCCGCTGACGGTGCTGTTGATAAGCCACAGCCCTTCCGGCAGCGGATCCTGGAAGGGGAAATCAGGAGCATAGGCGATGCCGCCACCGCCGACTTCAGCTTCGCTCAAACTGGTGGCGTTGTTGTTGATGATGGCGCTGCCGATGATGACCGTCTCAGATTGGCCATAGATGCCGCCGCCGTAGATTTCATTCTCGGTGCCGGAGACGGTGTTGTTGCTGACGGTGCTGTCTTCCACGCGCAGCACGCCCGTGTTGTAGATGCCGCCGCCACGGACACCGAGTGTTCCGAGCGCGCTGTTGTTGTCGATGAGGCTGCGGCTGATGGTCATCGTGCCTTCGTTTCTGATGCCGCCGCCGTCGCCGGGTGACCCATCGACGCCCAACTGCCCAGCGGTGTTGTTGCTGATGGTGCTGTCGTTGATGGTCGTGGTGGAGCCGGGCTCGCTGCCCAACCCGCCGCCGTCGTCGTCTCTGGCGGTGTTGGCGGTCAGCGTGACGTTGTTGATCGTCAGCACGCCGCTGTTCAGGATGGCGCCGCCATTCCCGTTGCTGTTGAGGATGTTGTTTACATTGCCGCCGGTCAGAGTGGCGTCGTTGAGGGTGACAGTGGTCTCCTCGGCGATGGTTAGCGGCCGTACGCCCGCGATATCCTGGCCGTCGATGGTGCGGTTGTCGCCTTCGATGACGAGGGAGATGGTCGGGTCATCGTTATCGACGGTTATGGTGGAGGCCGTCAGGTCGATGTCGGCACCAAGGGTGATAGAGTAGACGCCGGAGGTGGTGGCGTAGTTGTAGCAGAGGATAGCTGTGTTTAGCTCGGTCTCGTCTGCACCGTGGCCGGGAAGGCGGGGCAGACGATGGCGAGGCTGCCTTCGAACGCGCCCATGTCGACCGTGCCGTTGAGGATGCGAGGAAAGCCGCTGCCGCGCTGGTCGAATGCCAGAGGAGCGCTGTTTTCGTCGACGGCCAGGGCGTTGTTGCCGGCGTCAATGGCCGGGCTGGTAGCGACGATGCCGCCGGAGAGGATGAGCAGCGGGAGGGTGTCGGTCGGGCCGCCGTAGTTGTCCAGCTGACCGAGGAACGCTTTTTCGCCCACGATGTTGCCGTCCCCGTCCGGGTTGGCGGCCGCCAGCCCGCAGGCGTCGGCTCCGGTGTCCTCAAGCAGGCTGTTGTTGATGGCGATCGTGCCGGAGTTGTCGCAGTCAACGTCGTTGTTGGCCAGCATGCTGTTGTTGATGGTCAGGTTATTGTTGTTGGAGACGCCGGTGGCATTGCCGCTGATAGTGACATTGGTCACCAGGCCGGTCGCGTTGGAGGTGACGCCGACGCCGGTGCCGTGGCCGACTATGGTGCTGTTGATCAGCGTGTACGCGCCGCTGTTGGCGATGATGCCCAGCTCGCCGTCGCGGAAGATCGAATCCTCGACGATGACGTCAGCGCCGACAGGGAAGACGCCGAGGAAGTTGTCGACGAACGTGCTGCGCGTCACGCTCAAGGAATCCTCAGCGCGAAGGGCAGTGTCGAGATTCTGGAACGTGAGATCAGAGACGGCAACCTCGCCGTTGCGGACGTCGAAGCCGTCGTGATTGCGGTTGTCCTGGCCGACCAGCGCGTTGAACTGGCCGTCGATGATCAGGACCATGTCTGCGTCACTGTTATCGATGTCGGTCAGATCGCTGCTGACGGAGATGTCGTTGAGGAGGGCGATGGTGAAGGTGCAAGGTCCGGTTTCGCCGTTGAAGGCGACGATGGCGGCGTTGAGTTGGGCCTCAGTGGCCACGTTGGTTGTGCCGCCGCACGCGGCGGCGACAGGAGCGGCCGTCCGGGACAGCGCCGCCATCAGCAGGGCAGCGACTATTATCAATATCGGCGCGAAACGCGCTCTGGATACATGGGTACGATTGTTCATCGTTCCTCCGGCAAATAGTGTGGCCAAAATCCCAGCGCGAGCGCGGGTTCGGACGACCTGAATCTCAAAGTGTGCGCGAAAAATCGCACCCGCGCCCTGCCCCCAAGCAAGATGCGTTCTGCTCCTTGTCTGACTATGTGATTGTAATAGGTGACGGACTCGAGTCTAGTGTATCAGAAAGAGAGAGGTGCGGTCAATTGCCGCGGCGGGAACGGGTGCAATACCATCAGGCGCAGGGCGCTGGCGCGACAGGCCAATTGTGCGTGTAGAAACAGGCCGGTGGGCCGTCTCTCAGCTAAGCGGGCGACGTTCAACGAAACGGGAGACAACGGCCGGGTTGCCCGTCGTAGCGGCGACATTCCTTGTCGCCTTCTCCGCCGACCCCTCAAGAGACCGGAAAGGAATCCGGTCGCTACGGTCAGCTTGTCAAACGCAGCCGCGACATGCCAATGTCGTCTTCCTGGCCGGCTTTGAAGACCGGAACGGCGTCTGGGGACTACGGCCGCGCGAGCAGTGAAAAACCCTGTTGAACGGATCAGTTGAGTAGCGCCCCACCTTACGATCTGGTACACTGCATGCGTCCTCTATTCTCAACTGCGGCAACCCTATACAAAAGGCGGAACGATCAGTGCAATCAGTGTACGAAGTGCTCTATGGTGGCAGTCCGCTTGTCGCCTCCGCCATTCATGACGGCCATCTATTGCGGCCGGAAGTGGCGGGGCTGATGAAGCTGCCCGATGACGGCCGCCTGCGTGAGGAAGATCCACACACAGCGAGCTGGACGACGATTGCCGAGAATCGCATCATCGGCCTGAACTCCCGCTTCGAGGTCGATCTCAACCGGCCGCGCGACCATGCTGTCTACCGTGTACCAGAGGATTGCTGGGGGTTGGATGTGTGGCGCGAACCGCCGCCGGATGATCTGGTCGAGCGGTCGCTGGCCGGCTACGATGCGTTCTACGCCGCCGCCCATGCCCTCTTTAGCGACCTGGAGCAGCGGTACGGGCACTTTGTCGTCTTCGACCTCCACACCTACAATCACCGTCGCGACGGACCGGACGCCCCGCCTGCGCCAGCAGCCGGCAACCCGGAGGTCAACGTCGGCACCGGGACCATGAACCGCCTGCGCTGGGCGAAGGTGGTCAAGCGGTTCATGGGCGACCTGCGTGCCCACGACTATATGGGCCGGTCGCTCGACGTTCGCGAGAATGTGCGCTTTCGCGGCGGCCAGTTTGCTCGCTGGACCCACGAACAGTTCCCGGACAGCGGCTGTGTGCTGTCCATTGAATTCAAAAAGTTCTTTATGGATGAATGGACCGGCGAGGCCGATCCGACCCAGCTAACAGCCATTCGACACAGTTTGGCAGCGACCATTCCCGGTGTCCTGACCGCCCTCGATGAAAGCTAATACACAGACCGCAGCGACCACCATTCCCGCGCAGCTGGTTACCGAGCTTGCCGACCGACTGGAAGGTGGCAAGCGCGTTCGCCATGCGCTGCCGCGCGACGGCCGTATCCACATCGATCGCCCGCTGCCGTTTTTGTGCGTCTACCGGCTGCCCCCGCGCCGTCTGGACGTGGGCACCGATCAATTGATTACCGGTCAACCCGCCTACATTCTTGCGCCCGGACAGCGTTCGTTCGCGCCCGGTCTGACCAGTCTGGTCACGAACGTGGCTCGCACGCAGTCCGGCGCGTTTGGCCGGACGTTGCTGGTCGAAGTCTGGGCAGACACAAGCGACGACGAGAGCGCGGGCGACAGCCTCGCGCTGCCGCGACCCGCCTTCCGGGTGTCCAGCCCCGACCGGAACACATTGAGCAACACGCTGACCACGCTGGAAACGGAACTGGCGGCCATCCGAATAAGACGCCAGCGGGCCATCGTGGAAGAGACGACGGGCGGCCGTCCGGCCCCGCCGCGCATGCTCCCACTGCTCGACGCAGCGGACGCGGCAGCGCTGGGCGTGGGGCGCATCGGCATTGCCGTCCGGCCCATCTACCGGCAGGCAGAGACGGGCGAGCTCTTGCCGTTGATTCTGGCGGCGCTGGTGCGAGACTTTAACCGGGCGCTGCAGCGCGCCTTCTTCACCTTTACCCGCACCCAGACGCCGTACCAACCCCGCCATTATCAGATGCTCGGGCGCCAGGCGACGGTCAAGGCGGTCTGGCATGTGGACAAGCAGCTGTCGGCCGTCGGTGACAGCTTCGACTTCCTGCTGCAGGTGACGCCGATTAATCCGCATGCGGCGTGGCGTCTGTTCAAGCGGCGGGGGTTCGCCAGGACACCGGTCTTTCGCTACCGTCCCCAGACGGCCGATCCGGCGCTGCTCAAGCGTCAGCTGTGGGGGATCAAGGTCGAGCACGTCGAAGATCCCACGCTGCAGCATCTGTTCCATGAGAAGCGGAAGGAGCTGGACCTCCAGATCTCGATGCTGAGCAATATCAACCGGCCGGAGTTCCTGCTGCAAAGCCGCCAGTTGTATGGTCAGCCGGATGCGCGTCTGGTGGCGACGGCGGCGCAGTTGTTGGCCGCCATCCCTGCCGGCAGCCGGGAAATCTCCGACCCGCCCCCGCTCGACGCCACAGCCTTCGCCCACCAGGCGCGAGCCGAAATTGCTCGCTATCAGGCCCAGACCCCCGGCTTTGACGCGCGTGTCGTGGTGCAAAAGGGATTGGCCGGGCTGATGGTCTCGCAAGGTAACTTGCTGGTGGGCCAGACGGTCAACATCGCCGCCAGTCGCGTGCTGCCGCTGCTGAGCCATGAGCTCAGCGTCCATTCGCTGACCTACTTCAACGGCCGCGCCCAACGGTTCACCTTACTCGCTTCCGGGCTGGCCGGGTACGAGGAGCTGCAGGAAGGGCTGGCCGTGTTGTCGGAGTACATGGTGGGCGGGCTGAGCCGGCCACGCATCCGCCTGCTGGCCGGTCGGGTCCTTGCCGCCGACGCGCTGGTAAATGGGGCGACCTTCATCGAGACGTTTCGCCTTCTGACCGACACCCACCGCTTCCCGCGGCGCACGGGGTACACCATCACCATGCGCACCTACCGGGCCGGGGGGCTGACCAAGGACGCGGTCTACCTGCGCGGTCTCATCGCTTTACTGGACTACTTAACCAAAGAACCACTCACGGATCTGTTCTTTGTCGGCAAGATCGCCGGCGAGCACATTCCGATCATCGAAGAGTTACAACGACGTCGCGTGCTGGAGCCGCCTCGCTGGCGGCCGCACTTTCTGACGTCGCCTGAATCGGCAGCCAAATTAGAGCTACTGGGTCGCGGCCTGACGGTCCTCGATCTGGTAAAAGGAAGCAAGAAGAGGAAATGAGAATCGGATTTGTGGTCAACGATATTAATACAGAGGCGAAAGGGTACACCACCACCCGCCTGGGCATGAACGCAGTCAATCAGGGACATGAAGTGTGGGTGATGGGCGTCGGCGACCTCATCTACGATCCCAGCGACACGATCCACGCGCTGGCCCGTTCGGTCAACCGCACCAACTACAAGACGACCGAGTCGTACCTCAACGAGCTGCAGGGGCCGAAGGCGCGGAAGGAACGCATCGTCGTTGACGAACTCGACATTGTGATGCTGCGAAACGACCCGTCCGACGACTCCAGCAACCGTCCGTGGGCGGTTTCGGCCGGGATCATCTTCGGCCGCATGGCGATGCGCGGCGGCGTCATTGTCCTCAACGACCCGAACGGATTGGCCAAAGCGGTGAACAAGATGTACTTCCAGGGCTTCCCGGAGGAGGTTCGCCCGGCCACCATCATCACCCGCGATCGCAACGAGATGAAGGCGTTTGCCAAAGCGCACGGCGGGAACGTGGTGCTGAAGCCGCTGCAAGGCTCCGGGGGGCAGGGCGTCTTTCTGGTGCGCAACGATGACCTGTCGAACCTGAACCAGATCATCGAGACGCTGGCCCGTGACGGCTACATCATCGGCCAGGAGTATCTGCCGGCGGCCGCCGAAGGGGATACCCGCCTCTTCCTGATGAACGGCCAGCCGCTGCGCTATAAAGGAAAGTACGCTGCTTTTCGCCGCATCCGGCGCGGCGACGACATGCGCAGCAACATCAGCGCCGGGGGCAAGATTGACAAGGCGATCATCGACGACACGGCGCTGCGCATTGCCGAGATTGTCCGCCCCAAACTGGTGGCCGACGGGATGTTCCTTGTGGGGCTGGATATTGTGGGCGACAAGCTGATGGAGATCAACGTCTTCAGCCCCGGCGGTCTGGGCAGCGCCCAGCAGTTTGAGAAGGTGAACTTCACCAACGCGGTGCTGGATGCGCTGGAGCGCAAGGTGCAGTACGGAGAGTTCTACCGCCGCCGCTTCAACAATACGGAGATGGCGACGCTGTAAAGAAGGCGCGCAGCCCCCACACCTCTGAGGTTTACAAAAACCTCAGAGGTGTGTCGACAAGTTAGTCTGTTACTGCGGAAAGTCGTTGTAGAACGTACAGATCACGTCTTCGCCGGGGTCCAGCGTGAAGGCGATACTGTTGTTGTTGCTCGTCTCGCCGGTGTTGCACTCGACGCTGACCTCCCAGAACTGCTTGGGCGTTTCGGTGAACGTCCAGGCCCCGACCGGCAAGCCGCCCTCGCCGGTGCTGCCGCCGGCCGCCGGGAGGGTGAAGTCGCCTGGCCCTGTCGGCGACGTGAGCGTGAACTCCCAGTCGCTGCCCGGGGGCTGATTGAATTCTGCCACTTCTTTGATGATGGTGATGGAGCCGGTCTGCGGCTCGTCGATGTCGACACACTCATAGGCGGCCGCCGCACCAAGCAGAGCGGCCGAATCGCCCTCATCCAGCACCGACACCATCTCAATCTCCACTTCGTCCGTGCCCGCCGGGACGCCTTCCAGCGTCACCTCGAAGATGTTGAGCAGCTCCGACTTCTTCGTCGTCGGGCCAGTGAGCGTCACCGTTTCTTCGACGCCGCCGGCACGGACAATCACATCGACGGTGCGGGCGTCCCGGTTGACGTCGGTGACGGCGACCAGGACGGTGATGTCGGTGGTGGCCTGCGTCTCCGGGATGGGCAGGATGTTGGTGTTGGTCTGGTCGAAGCCCGGTGTCCCGGCGACGAAGTTGTCGGTCGCGCCGAAGGTGCTCCAGGCGTTGGCGAACTCGTCGTCACCCGTATCGTGGGTGGCGTAGAAGACGATGGCGCGGGGCAGCTTCATCTTCTTCATCCCCTTCTGCAGGAACCAGCGCCCCTTGACGAACGGCTTGGCCTGGCCCTGGAACTGCGTCGTCAGGTCGCCCCCCCACCAGCTGATGGCGGCCGTTTCGCCCAGGTCGGTTTCGGGCTGGACCTGCTCGAAGCTCTTGTCGCCGAAGATGAAGCGGACGTACTTGACGCCGCTGTACTCCTTGGCGGCCATCTGGCCATACAGCTCGACGACGTCATTTGCGTTGGGGATGACGACCTTGGCCACCATCCGCGTGCGCGTCGGGCTGCCCATGCCGGTGCCAAGGACCGTGGTTAGTTCACTGCCCACCGTGCCGAACGCCGGAACGAACGGACAGGCGTTGGCCACCTGTTCCAGTTCATACGCGCCGATGTCGCACTGTGTACCCTGGGGCCGGACGACGCCGCGCTGATCCTGGTCGTCGACGAAATCATCGCTGCAAACGCCGGCGTCGCCGGTGTCGATGGCATTGCTGCCGGGCAGCAGGGCGTGGGTCTGGGTGGGGCCGCCGTTGTCCTGCAAGACCGGGTCGATGTTAGTGACGGCCGCTGTGCTGACGGCGCTGCAATCCCCGGCGGCAAACTCGTCGACCAGGTTGTTGCTGCCCAGGAAGAAGTCGCTGCTACCCCTGGCAAAGCAGTCGAGGCCGGTGGAGTCGGTGATGATCGTGTTCTCCAGCGTGGCATCGCCCCGGTCAGCAATCTGCTTGTTGTGGACCAGATACGTCTCCACGCCGTCGCTGACATAGTAGTTGTTGGGGCCGTCGACGCTGATGTTGTAGACGGTGACGGTCTCCTCGACCGTCTCGACGCTGGTGATCGTCGTCCAACCGCCGTCCTGGTTCAGAATCCGGTCGCCCACGCGCAGTTCGCCGGCCGTCACCCAGTCGTCGTGGCCGACGGCAAACGGATGCTCCTGCGTCACTTCCAGGCCGTTGATCCGCAAGTAGTCGCCCACACGTTTCTGCATCGTGTTCTGGACGGTCGTCACCACCTGCTCGTCGCGCCCGAAGTCGTAGCTGATGAGCTGGTCGCCGGCTACGATGTCGGCGATACGTTTGGTCGTGCCGTCGGCCAGCAGCACTTCGACATCCTCGGTGAAGCAGAAGAATGCGCCAGTGGCGATGCCGCCGCCCTCGTTGTCTTCGGAGACGTTGCCCACGAAGGTGCTGTTCTCAATACGCATGATTGTGGTGCTGTTGACCACGCCGCCGCCTGCGAACTCGGCCGTATTGTGGCTGAAGGTTGTGTTGGCGATGACGGTCTCGCCGTCGTTGAAGTCGGTGGCGAGACCGCCGCCGTCCTCGGCGCTGTTGTTGCTGAAGGTGCTGTCCGCCACAGATAGCCGGCTGTTGAAGGCAGCAAAGAGACCGCCGCCGACGTCGGCTGTGTTCGCGTCAACGGTGGTGGAAAGGATCGCGGTCACCGAGTTGGGTGCACTATAGACGCCGCCGCCGTCGCCGGAATCGAGGGCCATGTTGCCCTCGACGCGGCTGTTCACAACAAACAGGACACCGTTGTTGAAGATGCCGCCGCCGCCGAATTCGGCGCTGTTGTTGCCGACCACAGAGTTGACGACATCCAGCGTGCCGTTATTCAGGATGCCGCCGCCAGACAAAGCGTTGCCGCCCGTGATGGTGATGTCGCGCAGGTCGACATTAGTATCCTTCCGAATCTCGAACGGCCGCACGCTGACGCCATCCTGCCCGTCAACGGTGAACCCCTGCCCGTCGATGGCCAGCAGGACGCCGGGCGTGGCGTTGTCGATGGGCTGGGTGGAAAAAGTCGGGTCGATATCCGCTCCCAGGTTGATGGTGTAGGTGCCGGGGGTGGTGAGGGCGTTGTAACAGGCGATCGCTTCGTTCAGTTCGGCTTCACTGCTGGCGGTGATGGGGAAGGCGGGGCAGACGACGGCCTGGCTGCCTTCGTAGGCCCCCATGTCGACGGTGCTGTTGACCAGGCGGGGGAAGCCGGAGCCGCGCTGGTCGAAGCTCAGCCCGGCGGCGAAACTATTGTCCCCCGCGTCGATGGCCGGGCTGGCGGCGGTCACTGTGCCGCTCAGCTCGAGCAGGGCGTGGGTGAGGGTGGGGCCGCCGTTGTCGGCCAGCGGACCAAGCAGGGGGTCTTCGCCGACGATGTTGCCGTCTACGCCGTCGGTCGTGTCGCAGGCTTGGCTGCCACTGTCTTCGAAGAGGCTGTTGTCGACATCGGATGTCCCACCGAAGCGATTCACGCAATCCGCTTCTCCATTGCCGGCCGCGATGCTGTTCTCCAGCGTCAATGTGCCGTTGTTGCGGGTTTCAATGCCCCACCCCCGATTCCCGGCAATGGTGCTGTTGGTCACCGTGGCGGTTCCGTCGGAGATCTCGATACCGGAGCTGCCATTGCCGCTGACCGTGCTGTTGACCAGGAGCAGGGAATCGCCACTGCCGATGAAGATGCCGGCGCTGCCGCTGCCGTTCACGGTGCTGTCGACCATCATGAGCGTGCCGTTGTTCTGGATGCCGCCAAACCGGCTGCCGCTGATCGTGGTGGCGCTGACGTCGCCTGTGCCGCCGGTGAGCCGCAGCCCTTCTTCGTTGCCGCGCAAGACGCTGTTGGTCAGCGTGAGCGCGAAGCTGGAGCGGATGCCGTTGCTGTCGGCCCCGGTCACCGTCAGCTCGTTGACAGTCAGGTCGGTCTGGGACGTGGTTTCCGTGTAGATGGCATCCCACTGCTGATTGTCCCCGTCCAGCGTGAAACCGTCGCCTTCGATGAGGAGATTGACGGCCGCATCGGTGTTGTTGATGCGGGTCAGGTCGGCCGTCAGGGTGATGTCGCTGGTGAACTCGATGGTGAAGTCGCAGGGGCCGGTCTCGGCGTTGAAGGCGACGATGGCGGCGTTGAGCTGCGCTTCAGTGGCCACGTTGGTCGTGCCACCGCAGGAAGCGAGGGCCTGGTTCGTCAGGGTGAAGGCCAGACCCAGGGCCACCAGCGGCAGGAGCAGCCCAAGGCTGACTGCGATCATGCGTCGAAACTGTCTCATCTTGTTTCTCCAGTTTGACATGGCCATCGGTCATGGACATGTGATGGTCGGCTCGGAGGCCGTTTGCTGACGGGGTACGATGCACAGCGTGTGACGAGGCGGCAGTGTCAGCTTGCCAACAAAACGAGCAGCTGCGGCCCTCTCCCCCAAGTCAGGCGCACACTGCTCCTCATTTGCATTTTCCTTTGGACTTCCTGCGCCGAGTGTACCACGAGGATTGGTCGCGTGTCTACTCATGGCAGCCAACGAATGCCCTTCCAGTGCTGTTTGTGGAGGTGAGGTGATGTGGGCCGGGCAGACACCGCGACATGGGGTGCTTGTTCGCTGTCCCTTTCGTGCCAGATACGGTGACCGGCGCGGTCTGGCTGGATTGGCCCCCCACAGGCGCATCGCGGTACAATGGCCGCCGACCTATCTCTGTTCGAGGAGCGAAAACCGATGACCGATTCCCCCACATTTTCTCCGGAAACGATCCGCACCTTTGTCATTGCCGGGCATGGCAATCTGCCGAAGGTGAAGCATATGCTGGCCGAGGAGCCGGGGCTGCTGAACGTGGCCCAGGCGTGGCGACCGGGCGACACGGAGACAGCGCTGCAGGCGGCCGCCCATGTCGGCAGCCGGCCAGTGGCGGAGTTTCTGTTGGCGCAGGGCGCGCCGCTGGACATCTGCACCGCCGCCATGCTGGGCCGGCGGGAGGATGTGGCCGCGTTTCTGGCGGCCGACCCGGCCCAGATCGAGGCGCACGGCGCCCACTTCATCCCGCTGCTGACCCACGCCGTGCTGAGCGGCGACCCGGAGCTGGTGGCATGGCTCTACGACGAAGGCGCACGCGGCAGCACTGATCTGGCGTTGAGCATGGCGGTGGGGCGGGGGGACGTGACCATGACCCGCTGGCTGCTGGAGACGACGTCGCCCGACACTGGCTGGAGCAATATGCAGGGCAAGACGGCCGCTGAGATCGCCCGCGAGAATGGGCACGAGGAGATTGTGGCCCTGCTGGAAGCGCACGGTTGATCGCAATTCGCGAAGATCTGACAGGTCTTGCGAAGCCATGCCCGCACGGGAGGCGCCGGCGAGACCTCTCGCGCCTTTCGCGTGATCTGCCCCCAACTACGCCGGTATTGCAGCTATAATCAACGGTATGAATCTCATCTGTTCGGCCATCCTTTTCGACCTCGACGGCGTGCTGGTCGATTCTGCACCCGTGATCGAGCGTCATTGGCAGCGCTGGGGCAATCATCATGGTGTGGAGTTGGCGCGAATTATGGCGCTGGCCCACGGACGGCCGTCGGTGGAAGTCATGGCCGCTGTGGCCCCGCATCTGGACGCGGTGGAGGAAGCGCGGCTGATGGAAGCGGCGGCGGCCGTCGACGAGGACGGGCTGACCATCTTCGACGCGGCCCGGTCGCTGTTGGCCGGGCTGCCGGACGGCCGCTGGGCGGTGGTCACCAGCGGCAACAACGTGACGGCGACGACCCGGCTGCGGCTGGGCCGCTTCCCGACGCCGCCAGTGCTGGTGACGGCCGACGATGTGGCCCACGGCAAGCCGCACCCGGAGCCGTACTTGCAGGCGGCCGCACGGCTGGGGGTGGAGCCGGCCGGCTGCGTGGTTGTGGAAGATGCGCCGGCGGGAATCGAGGCAGGTCGGGCGGCAGGGATGCGCGTCCTGGCCGTGGCCACCACCCACGCCCCGGAGCAGCTGAGCGCCGCCGATGCGGTGCTGCCCGTTATTGACGCGCTGACAGTTCGTGAGCAGGACGGACGGCTCCACCTGCACGTGGCCGGTATGCCACAGGAGATGACTGATGAGTGAGACAACGACACCTGTGACGGTGCCCTATCCCAACGACCCGGCCATGCGCGCCCTGGTCCGCTCCCCGCTGCTGCTCTACCGGATGGGGTTGGGGCCGCTGGTGGGGCAGTTGTTCATGGTGGTGACGACGACCGGCCGCAAGAGCGGGCTGCCGCGCCGGGCGGTAGTCGAGTACCAGCGGTACGGCGACACCAAGTACGCCATCGCCGCCTGGCCGGACTCGGACTGGTATCGCAATTTGCAGGCCGACCCGCGCGCGACCATCCAGACGGCCGACGGTGTGGAGCATGTGGTCGTGCGCCGCCTGACCGATGCGGCCGAGCTGACCGAGGTGTACGACAACACGTATGGTCAGGCCGGGGAGGAGCTTCGCCAAATCTGGGAGGCGATGGGCTTCGAGATGGATCGAGACCGTTTTCTGGCCAACAAGGACGCCTACCATGTGCTGGCCTTCCAGCCGGTGACGGGCGAGCAGCATGATGCGCAACCGCCGCTGGAGGAAGATTTGCGCTGGGTGTGGCCCGCGCTGCTGGCCGGGGTGGTGGCGCTGCTGGGCCTGCTGCTCTGGGGTCGTCGCAGCGGTCGGCGGTAGGCAAACGCACCCATGAGCCGCATCACCATCACCCAAACTATTCCCGACGAAACGGTCGCTCGCCTGCGCGACGCCGGCCACACCATCGACACCCACGACCGGCTGGACCCGCTGCCGCCCGACGATCTGCAAGCGGCCGTTCGCGATGCCGACGCGGTCATCTGCCTGCTGACCGACCGCATGACGGCCGCCGTCATGGACGCGGCCCCAAAGCTGCGAATCATCGCCAATGTGGCGGTGGGCTATGACAACATCGACGTGGCGGCGGCGCGGGAGCGGGGGATCATCGTCACCAACACGCCCGACATATTGACCGAGACGACGGCCGATCTGGCGTGGGCGCTGTTGCTGGCGGTGGCCCGGCGCATTCCGGAGGCCGACGCCTATATGCGGGCCGGACGGTATACGCGCTTTGAGCTGATGCCGCCGCTGGCTGGGGCGGATGTGCACGGCAAGACGTTGGGTGTTGTGGGGCTGGGGCGCATCGGGACGGCCGTTGGCCGTCGCGGGGCGCTGGGGTTTGGCATGCCGGTGCTTTACACCGCGTCGTCACCCCATCCCGAAGCGGACCAGGAGCTGGGTGCGCGGTATGTTTCGTTCAAGACAGTGCTGGCTGAGAGCGACTTCATCAGCATCCATGTGCCGCTCAACGACGCCACCCGCCACCTGTTCGGAATGCCCCAGTTTCGAGCGATGAAACGGTCGGCCTTCCTTATTAATACATCCCGCGGTCCTGTTGTCGATGAGGCCGCCCTGGCGCAAGCGTTGGCGGAGGGGGTGATTGCCGGCGCGGCGCTGGATGTGTTCGAGGACGAGCCGCGCCTGCACCCCGATCTGGTGGCGATGCGCGACCGGTTGGTCGTCGCCCCCCACATCGGCAGCGCCACCGTGGAGACGCGCCGGGCCATGGCCGACCTGGCAGCCGACAATGTGCTGGCGCTGCTGGGCGGGGGCGAGCCGCTGACGCCGGTGGGGTAGGGCGCGGGCTTCCTGCTCGATTGCCACACCCTGTCGGGACGCATCAGCCAACTCGGCGAGGTTTGAGTGGGTGGGTGCCTATGGCAGTGGTGGGGGCGAGAGTGGTGGTCTGGGGCAGCTCTAGATCAGCTCAGTCAGGCGACCAGGAGACGCTAGCTGTCGCCAATCCCACGACGCTCCTGCCAGTCGGCCAGCGGGCCGATCGACGCTTCGTAGCCGGCCCTGGCAATCGGTTCGTAGTTGGAGAAGTCGTACAGGCCGAACTGCCCGGTGTCGGGGTAGATCATGAGATCGACCAGCTGCTCATCCGACTTGCTGCGCTGGACGCTGTTGATCTCCAGCGCCCGCATGATGGTGCCGACCAGGGCGGGGGAGCGCACCGGCTTGCTGAACGGATTGAGGCGGCTCCAGAGAATGCGCCAGCCAGAAATACTGGCCTCGAAGTCGTAGCTGCGTTTCTTCTCGAAGAACGGGGCAACGTTGACGCCGATGATCCGATCGCTTTCACCCAGCTCAGCCATGAGGGCGACAGGGAAGTTGTCCAGCACGCCACCGTCGACCAGCACATCGCCATCGTCCATGACGGGTGTAAAGACCCCCGGAATGGCCAGCGACGTGCGCACCGCTCGCCAGAGTGGGCCGCGGGTGAAGACGACTTCTTCGGCCGTGGTCAGATTGGTGGCCACGCAGAAGAACGGCCACCACAGATCCTCGATGTCGATGCCCTCGAAATAGGACTTGATGAGGGCGGTGACCTTCTCGGAGGCCATGATTGAGGTGAACGGCAGCGTCCGATCGAAGACAGCTTTGGGGTCCTTGAAGGTGATGACGTTGTTGAGCATCTCTTCGTAGGTCATGGCACTGTAGGCCGAGGCGATGACCGCGCCCATGCTGGTGCCACCGATGTAGTCGACGGGCAGGTTCAGTTCCTCAATGGCCCGGATGACGCCCAGGTGGGCAAAGCCGCGGGCCGCGCCGCCGCTGAAGACCAGGCCGATGCCGTGACCGCTCAGCCGCCGGGCCAGCCGCTGCATGTGGGCGTCGTCGTTGCGGCGGACGTGATGATGGGTATGGACGGTGCGCGCGTCGAGCCAGGCATCCGTTCCCGACGGCCGTTCGGTTGCGGCGGGCCACCACAGGACCAGCTCCTTGCGGATCGGCGTCTCCATCTGGTCCAGCCTCGCTTCGGTGGGGCCGGGGGCCGGATCCGTGGTCGGGTCAGACAAAATAAGCACCCGGTCGGCGTTGTCGATGCAGCGTTTGGTCCACTCATTTGGCTCCGGGTCGGCCGCAAAGACGAGGTAGGCGTGGTCAGCCTGCACCTCGTCCAGCCAGGTGGCGACCAGCGCGTCGAGCGTTCTATCGGGTGGGCTGTGGGCGGCCCCTTGCTTGCCAAAGTGGGTATCGAGCTGGGCGCTGTCGAGGGCCAGAGCCGGGCCGTGGGCGCCCAGAGCCGTCGCGAGCGCCTGGGCAAACGCCCAACTGTCGACGTCTGGCCCGGTGGGCAGGATGGCGACGCTGAGCGAAGGGGGCGCTTTGGGTTTCGTTGCGGCCAGCTCGTGCAGCCGCCGGTCGACAATGTGTTGGGTAATGCGCCCCATCAGTTGGGGGTAGGTGGTCGTCAGGCGTTGAAAGACGCGCCGGTCTGCGGAGACGACGGTGCTGGCCCGGACGGCCGTCACCGTCGTTACGCGTGGCTCGTGGGTCAGCATCGCAAACTCACCCACAAGCTGGCCGGTGCCGTACTCGCCCAAATCTCGCTGGCGGCCGTTGGCAGTGGTGGTTCCCCGGAGACGGCCGTTGATGACCAGATACATCTCGCCGGCCGGGTCGCCCTGGCGATAGAGGACGTCCCCATTGGCCAGCCGTCGCCACGTTAGCGTCTCCTGCAGCTCCCGGATGGTGGCGGGTTCCAGGTCGCCGAACAACTCCCGCAGCGCCGCGGCCAGCTGCAGCCGCTGGAGCCGGGGGATGACAGTCGCTTCCAGCGATTCGGCCGCTTCCGGACGGGCGGTAGTGAGCTTGTCGACGGTCTCCTGGGTCAGGCAGATTAGCCCGGAATCGACGACGGCGAAGACGGTGGCGGTGCGGGGTTGGCCGCTGAGCAGCGCCATTTCGCCCACAAGGGCGCCGGGCGCGAGGTGGTCGATGACCGTACTGGAGCCGTCGTCGTGGTGGACACGGACGCCCAGTGCGCCCGTCTTGAGCACATACATACTGTCGCCGGAGTCGCCTTGCTCGAACAACGCCTCGCCTTTGGCCAACTCCACCCATTGCATATGGGCGTCCAGTCCGTTGCTGCTTTCTTCGGCGAGCAGTTCCAGCAGCCAGTCGAAGTTTGAGGTTGCGCCGCTGCCGGGCAAAGGCTCAGTCGTCATAAGCTATCTCCCTGAAGGTGTTGTTGCCTCGCAGCCCATCGCATCGGAGGAGCGAAACCAGAAGAGATTATAGTAAGGAATCGGACGCCGTCCAGTTAAGTCAGAGAGCGCAGCGGGTTGTTCAAGCGTCTGGTTCAGGTCGAACAGAGGCCGTTGAAACAACCTGCTGCCGGAGGAAACCCACTGAAGATGGGTTGTAGAAGGGATGGTCGGTGGGCTTCGCTCCTGGTGGGTTTTGACCCACGTCCTCGGTGGTATCGGGTTTTAACCCGCAGCGGCCTGGTAGCTGAAAAGCTCTGGGAGAGGGCGGCGGGGCAAGCGTAGGCAGGAGGCGAACATTCTCAGACCGAGCCGGTATCCTGGGGCTGCGTCAGGCACCGAGCAGGTCGTCCAGCGTCGCCTTATCGCGGCGGGGCAGGGCGGGGTTGGCGGCCAGGTAGTCGAGAAGCAGAAAGATTGCCGGGCGGTCGCCGGCCGTTTCGCCATAGCGGTTGAGTTCCGCGAGGATGGTCATGGCCACCGTGCGGGCGCTGCCGTTCAGGTTGACATCGACAATTTCGCCGACGCCTGCCTGGGAAAGGAACGCCACGCGTTGCTCGGCCGTTAGCTGGGCCAACGCATCGGCCAGAATGGGGGTGACCCGGTGAAGCTGTTCGCGGGAGAGGGCTTCGTCGACCGAACGGCCGCTTAGCAGATCGACCGCCGCGCGGCGGCGCAGATAGAGCGTCAGGCCGATGACCCCGGCCAGCGCCAGGAATGCAAGAATACCCAACGGGCTGGCCGCGAAGTCGCCCACCAGCTGGGCGGGTGGCACTTCGACGGTGATGGCGTCGCGGTACGACTCTTCGCCGCGCAGCGTCGGCTCGCCGTCGATCACTTCGAATCGCTCGATGACCAGAGAAAGCTGGTGGGTGCCGCCGGTGAGCGGCCTTACCGACCACTCCCACTTCGTCGGCTCCACATCGTCCAGAAACTGGATGTTGCTCGTTTGCAGGGGTACGATGTCGAACGCATCGGATGGTACGGCGCTCAGTTGGGCCGACATGCGCCGGGCCGTCCGCACGGTGGCGGTAATGACGTTGCCCGGCGTCTGGTCGACCTCCTCCAGCTCTTTGGTCAGCTGGGTGGTGAGCGTTTCCGAATCGCCCTCGTTTGGGCTGACCAGCAGAATGACCTGCACAATCTCGCCGCGCACCATCTGCGTAGGCACGTCATAGGCCACCGAACCAAAGTCAGGTGTCGGACGCGGGGCGGGTGTAGCGGGTGCGGTTGTGGGATCCGGAGGCTGCTCGTCCGGTTCCTCGCCGGACACGTCATCTTCGCCGGTGGCGATGATGGGCGGCTCTTCGGCCAACTCCGGGGTCATGGCCTCGACGGCATCGACGACGTTCTCGACTGTTGGCTGCTCCAGGGGGTCCTCCGCGACATCCAACGTGGGGATAACATGGACGGCCGTGACAGGCTGCTCGACCCCGACATCCTCGGAACCACCCGCACAGGCCGCCAGTGCTATAGCCGCCAGGAGCAGCAGCGCAGGCAGCAAGAGGGCGATGTGCCGGTTGGTCCGGCGGGTGGGGGTCTGTATACGTCTCACAGTTCTTAAGCGTACCGCGCTGCCCCAGGCAGACCACGCGGACGGGTCTTTGCGGCCATTATAGCATACCCCGACTGCCGGACCCTGCAGCGCAAAACACCGATCTTGCGTCCTGCGCGTGCCGTCCGTTCGCACCCGCGACAATGATGTCGCGCTACATGGCGCCTGCGACAATGATGGTGTGGAGCGAGATTCCTTCTCGCCACCCGGACTGCGACAAGAATGTCGCGCTACATGGCGCCTGCGACAATGATGGTGTGGAGCGAGATTCCTTCTCGCCACCCGGACTGCGACAAGAATGTCGCGCTACATGGCGCCTGCGACAATGATGGTGTGGAGCGAGATTCCTTCTCGCCACCCGGACCGCGACAAGAATGTCGCGCTACATGGCGCCTGCGACAATGATGGTGTGGAGCGAGATTCCTTCTCGCCACCCGGACCGCGACAAGAATGTCGCGCTACATGGCGCCTGCGACAATGATGGTGTGGAGCGAGATTCCTTCTCGCCACCCGGACCGCGACAAGAATGTCGCGCTACATGGCGCCTGCGACATCGGTGTATCACGCTACGACGCCATCGGATCGCCATCTCCATCGTCCACTCCGGCCAGCCAGCGAGTCAGCGTGAACGCCAGCGCGGCTAAGCCCAGCAGGATGAGCGCCGTCACAAACGCCACGCGTAAATCCTGCTCGAACGCGCCGTAGACCAGCAGGGGCATCGTCTGGGTGCGCCCTTGCAGGCTTCCGGCGAACAGGATGGTGGCCCCAAACTCGCCCAGCGCCCGCGCCCAACTGACGATCAGCCCGCTCAGCAGCGCCCGCGAGCTTTGCGGCAGAATCACGCGCCAGAACGTTGTCCACTGCCCGGCCCCATCGACGGCCGCCGCGTCCTCATATTCGCGCGGCAGGGATTCAAAGCTGCTCTGGGCGGCGCGGATGTAGAAGGGGGACGAGACGAAGAGCTGGGCCAGCACGACGGCCGCCAGCGTGAAGGTGATCGTGATGTTCATCTCCGCCAGCGGCGCACCCAGCAGCCCCCGCCGCCCAAACGCCGACAGCAGTGCCAGCCCCGCCACCACCGGCGGCATGACGATCGGGATCTCAATCAGGACGGTGAGCAGCCGCTTGCCGGGGAACTGATGGCGGGCCAGAAAGTAGGCCAGCGGCGTGCCGAACAGCAGAATCAGCCCCATCGTGATCGCTGTCGTCCCCAGACTGAGCATGAGCGCGGTCAGGATGGAGACGTTGTCGAGCGCCACTGGGCCGTCGAGCGTCAGCGCCCGCCAGATGAGGGCGACGAACGGCAGCACGAAGAACAGGGCCATGACGGCCGCCAGCGTGACGGCCACAACCCCGGCCAGCCGATCGGGCCACGAAGGAGCGGTTACGGGATGGCGGGGCGGCCCCTTGCCCTGCTGGGCCGGACTGATCACGGCGCTACCTCCGGCGGCCCGACGAAGCCCCAGCCGGCCAGAATCGCCTGGCCTTCCGGGCTGAGCGTGAACTCGATGAAACGTTGCGCCCACGCCGGGTGTGGAGCGTCGCTCAGCGGGGCGATGGGGTAGGTGGCGACGACATTGAGCGCGGCGGGAATGGCCACCTGCTGCACTTGACCGGCGATGTCGGGGGTCAGGTCCGTCGTGTAGACGATGCCTGCGTCCGCCTCGCCCAGTGCGATCTTGGCAGCGACCTGCCGCACATTGCTCTCTTCGGAAACGATGTTGGTGGTGATGGCCGTTTTCCGGGAGAGCGGCAGTCGGGCCAGCACCTCATCGGTGTACTGGCGCACCGGCACGCCGGGCGCGGCCACAAGCAGCTGCACGCCTGGTCGGGCCAGATCGTCCAACGTGGCAATGGCCGCAGGGTTGCCGGCAGGCACGATGATGGTCAGGCGGTTGGAAGCGAACAGTTCGGCAGCGCCGGCGGTCACCCGACCGGCGTCGACGACCGCCTGCACCTGCGCCGGGTTGGCGGAGGCGAACAGATCGGCCGCGGCACCTTCGCGCAGCTGGGCGGCCAACTGGGCGGAGCCGGCGAAGTTGAGGACGACCGTCACCCCGTCATTTTGGGCCTCGAACGCTGTCGCCAGGTCGCTGAACGCATCGGTCAGAGACGCGGCGGCCAGAATGGTCAGCTCTGGCGATGCGGCCGAACTCGAGCCGGACCCACCGCCACAGCCCGCCAACGCAAACAGGGCGAACCAGAGAGAAAGCAGCGTGCCGGTCCGTCTACTGTTCACCGGACCAGCCCTCTTCGCATGCCGTCAGCCAGGCCAACATCGCCTCAATCTGCCCCTGCCGAAACTGGTCAACCAACAGCCTGTAGCGCTGGCCTGCTGCGTGCTTTTCGTGGATGCGGCTGTGGGCTTCGGCCAGCCACTCGTTGCAGACGCGCCGCTGCGCGGTTACCAGTGCCGGGGCCACCTCCGGGCCTTCTTGCCGGGCGAAGTAGAGCTTGACGAGGAAGTCGAGCCGCAGGGAACGGCCGCTGGTGACGGGACGACGAAGCCACGCCTGAAAGGTTTGATTGCCTGTCTCGGTGAGATGGTACAGCTTGCGGGGTGGGCGACTGTCCTGCAGCTCAGTCGTCGTGGTGACATAGCCTGCGTCTTCCAGCTTGCCCAGCAGCGCATAGAGATGGCTGCGCTTGATCGTCCAGACCGGCCCCAGACCGGATGGGTCGGACAGCCGTTGGTGGATGGCGTAGCCGTGCAAGGGTTGGTGGCGCAAGAAGCCGAGGAGGGCGATTTCGCTGGGCATCGTGATCAGTAGTCACACTGTGGATAGTCACAATGTGAATAAGGTGATTGTAATGCAACTTGCGCGACTGGCCAACGGCCGTTCAGCAGGCAGCCATACAGAGGAGTCAGACGGCGGCGGGGACGGTGGGTGGCGGGGTGTCCTGGAGGGAGACGCTGCTCTCCAAACGGCCGACCAGCTCCTGCGCGAATCGTGTGGCCGGCGCCCCATCGACGACATCATGGTCGAACGACAGTGTGAGGTGGAGATAGTCGCGCGGCACAATCTGGCCCTCGACTACCCCCGGCTTGGTGGCGATGCCGCCGACCGTCAGGCCGACTGTATGGAGGGGCAGAAAGGCCATACCCCAGCCGCCGCCCCGGCCAAACATGCCCACCGACGTCACTACGGCCGTTCCCGACGCCTGCTTGAAGCGGCTCGGCGACAGGCGCAGTCCGCGGTAGAACAGCATACGCACAAAGCGGGGCAGGCGCGGGGCCAGCTTCGCCAGCCCGCCGCTGCTTTGCGCGCTGCTGGCCGGGCGAGCCTGCACCGCCCGAATCTCCTCGCTGATCTGTTGGACGCTCTTGCGGTTGGCGGCGCGGATGATGTGGGGGATGGCCACCCGGCCTGCATCCGGCTCAATGAGGACGACAACGTCTGCGTCGTGGAAGATGACCAGACGGCCCCGCCAGTCGCGGTACGCCTGAATGGCCGGCATGGCGGCCAGTGCCGCGCCGAGCGAAGCGACGATGTAGGCGGTGAAGGAGAGAGTCGCGCCCCGTTCGGCCGACAGCGTCCGCAGCCGTGCCCGGGCGTCGGTCACATCGACTTCGACGAGGCCGTGGATGATGTGGCGCTTGCCGGCGAGATAGCCAGCATCGACCACGAGTTCGCGGCTGCGAGGGAAGGGGCGGACTGTCCTAATGTCATCGCCATCCATGTCACTAACCTCCTGGAACAGATTATGCCGCTAGTTCAGATACGTGGGCAAGAGCGAATGAACCAAACATGACATTCGTCACTTACGGTTGCAGGCACCGTCTGTTATTCTTATCGTATGGGCGATCTATTGTTCGTCCAAATCAAGCGTGGAGGACGTGCCAGCCTACGTTTTGCAAGCTGGCACAACCCGACGCCTTGATGCTTGGGGAAGCCATGACAAGCCAGACCACTGTCCGATCTCAGTCACAGTAGAAGATCACTGCGACGGCCGTTTTGCAGCCGACGCCATACGCTGCTCACCCACTACAACCTGAAATAGGCCCACGGCACCGGCAAGATCTGACCGGCCGTTGCTCAGGTGCAAAGGAGATAGCCTGTTGACACCTTCCGCTAACTGGGTTAGGCCGCAAGCCTGCGGCCCAGCGAGACGGGCGGAGGCGACCATTGGTTCACGTCTGCCCGAAAAGGATCGTGGATAATACCATGAATACCAGAAGAATGGTTGTGGTGGTGCTGATGGTGCTGCTGATGGGAGGGCTATGCGCTTCGCTGGCTCTCGCCCAGGACTCACCGGTGCCGCTGAAGGCTCATCTGACCCGTTCGGATGGGGAGATCAACGAGACGATACTACGAGCGACAGGGAAGACTGAGAGCGAACCAAACAACAAGTTTGGTGATGCGAATCCGATCAATGTGGGCGATGTGATTCAGGGCAGTATCGGACAATCAGGAGACAGCGACTACTATCGGATCCGTATCCCTGCAGACACCTACTACATGGCCCTGTTCGACATCGACGCCTACGTGAATGGCTCAGCATTGGATCCGGTCATCTGTCTGTATGATCGAGACCGAACGGAGTTGGCTTGCAATGACGACGCCAACTGGCTCGACTCACTGTTGTTCCACGAGCTCAATCCGGCTGGAAACACGCCCGGCGGTCCATACTACCTTCGCGTGCGCGATTTCTACCATCCAAACGCAGGTGGCCCGGATTACACCTATACGTTGTCGGTCTACCGCCCTTTGCTCATCAGTGCCAATCGCAGCGGCACGGTGGCGGGCATCCGGTTTGATAGCAGCGATGTACTCGCCTACTATCAGTTCCCCGATGGCCACGAGAAGTGGATGATGTTCTTTGACGGATCGGATATGGGTATAACCACGAATGTCGTCGGTCTGTCGGCAGGTCATCATGGGTTCCAGGCCATTCAGCTCGTTCTGAAGGCGGCAGACCAGCTATGGGTGGGTGGCAGTATGCAAACTGTTACCCCGTATGACGTGCTGATCTTTGAGATGGAAGGAGACATCAGTCGAATCATTCATGTCAAATTCGCATAGTCAAAATAGCGTTATTAAACTGCCCAACAACCAACACCGCCATATCCGAGCTGGCAAAGCGGCCCACCTCCCGCACATATTAGCGGGCGTTCATCTAGCGCGGCCCTACTTCAACGCCGCCCCTATCCATATGGTCATGACGACGATCAGCAACGCGCAGACGTGGCGGCAGCAGCGCGATCACGCTCCTAAATCGATCGCACCCGCAGGAAGTGGACCGCGCCGCCGGTGTCGCTGACGGCTATGACTTCACCCGGGGTGGCATCTGTCAGGCTGACCGGTCGCGCATCCAGCTGGAAGCGGGCCATCTGGCGGCCGTCGCCCAGCGACCAGACACGGACCGAGTTGTCGCTTCCGGCGCTGACCAGCAGCTCGGCGGCAGCCAGGGGCAGCAGGCGAACAACGCTGCCGTTGTGCCCGGTCAGGCTGGCGAGCTGCGTCCCACTGGCGATGTCCCACAACCCGATCAGGCCATCCCCGTCAGCCGTGAGGGCGCGGCCATCGCCGGTCGGCAGCAGCTGGGTGATCCAGTTGGTGTGCAGCGTGTGGGCGGCCAGCTGCTCGCCCGAAGCGGTGTCCCAGATGTGAACCGCGCCGTCGTGGGCGGCCGAAACAAGACGCCGCCGTTCGCTGTCCAACAGCAGCGCATCCACCGGCGCGGCATGGCCGGTCAGCGTGTGGCGCGCCGTGCCCGGCGCGACATCCCAAACGATCAGCTCCGCGCCGGCGGCCGAAGCGACCGTCTGGCCGTCCGCGCCCAACGCCACTTTCGACAGGTTGCCCGAGTGGCCCGCCAACGCCACGCCCGGGTCCGGTTCGTCCAGCAACCAGCGATGGGGTTGGCCATTGAGGTCGATGCCCAGCGCGACTGCACCGGCACGGTCGAGTTGGAAGCCACCGCTTGCCCGGACCGCCCCCATCTCGCCCGCAACCAGCGTATGGTCGGCCAGGCTCCACAGCAGCAGCTGGCCGTCGTTGCTCATCGACAGCAGATCGCCTGCGCCGTCGACCTGCGCCAGCCGCAACACCGCCTTTTCATGCCCGGTTAGCGTCGCCGCCATCTCGCCGGTGGTCAGGTCCCAAAGGTGAATCTCAGTGTCATCGCCACCGCTCACCAGACGGCCGTCGGCCACCAGCAGCATGGCCCGCACCGGCCCGTCGTGGCCGTTCATCTCCAGCAGCATCTCGCCCGACACGGGATCCCAGGCGCGGACCGCCCCGTCGAAGCCCGCCGTCAGCACCGGCTGATTGACCGTCCCTGCCTGCAATAGGGTGATGTTGCCGTCGTGGGCGGCAATCCGGTGGCGCAGCGCCCCACTTTGACTATCCCACAGCAGCAGCTCGGGCGACATGCCGGTTGAGGCGAGCGTCTGTTCCGCCGGCAGCGGCAGGAGCGTGCGCGGATCGTCACTGTGACGGGGCAGCGGCTCGACCGGGTTGGACAGCCGCCACAGCTTGATCGCCCCGTCCTGCCCTGCGCTCATCAGCGTGTCACCATCGTCACTGACTACAAAGGAAGAGACCGCCCGCGAATGGCCGGGAAGCGTGCGTGCCAGCTCGCCGGTGGCCGTGTCCCAGACGCGAAACAGACCGTCGAAATCGGCCGACAGCAGCAGCGTGTCGTCGTTGATGAACTGCAGCGGCCCAGCCCCTCGCCCGTGACCGGGCAGGGTGTGGAGCGCTTCGCCCGTCTCCGTGTCCCAGATGATGACCTCGTCGCTCTTGGCGCTGGACGCCAGACGGTCACCGGCCGAACTCGCCGCCAGCCGCCACGCCTCGCCGCTGTGGCCTTCCAGCCAGTGGACCGGCTCCGCTTCGCCCAGCTGCCAGACGCCCACCACATTGTCCGACCCCGCCGAGGCAACCTGACCTGTGTCGCCCAGCCAGACCAGCGCGTTGACGCCCGACCCATGGCCCGCGAACGGCGTCAGCGGCTCGCCGGCTGCCAGATTCCACGCCAGCAGCGTGCCCGTCAGGTCGCCCACGACCAGCGTCGCGTGGTCGTCGGACAGTAGGACGGCCGTTGGTCGATCCTCAAGCTCATCCCAGTCGTGGAGCATCTCGCCCGTTTCGACCGACCAGAGCTTGACATGCCGGTCATCACCGATGGTCACAACCTGGGCCGCGTCGGCGACGAGGTAGCTGTGGCGAATGGCGGTCTTGTGTGCGGCGATGTCGTGGACTACTGCACCGCCGTCGAGGTCGAGGATGGCGAGATGGCCGTCTTCGCTGCTGGCGATGGCCACGCCGCTCTCCTCGGCAGCCAGCAGGCGCAGAACGGCCGCTTTCCCCAGCACCGCTTCGTAAGCGATCGCGCCGGACGCCACATCCCAGCGGCGCACCACCCCCGCACCGTCTCCCGCCAGCAGCGACGTGTCGTCGCTCAGCAGGGCGAGCGTGTTGACGCCCGCCGCCGCCGGGCCGAATTCCCGCAGCAGACGGCCGTCGGTCAAGTTCCAGTGGCGAATGACGGGATCGCGATTGCCGCAGGTCAACAGCTCACTTTCGTTCGCCCGGCTTACGGCAGCGACAACAAACTCCGTGTGGGCCTGAATCGACTGCCGTTGTGCCCCGCCGGCCGGTGTGAGCATCGGCTGCAGCGGCTCCAGCCAGTTGGCCTCGCGCCACTCCCGAATTTGGGCCGGGAGATCGGGCCACGCCTCGTCCCATGCCACCAGACGGCCGAGCAGTTGGCCGGGCAGGGTGGTTGGGTCAGCATCCAGCACGGCGGCCGAAAGGCGCAGTGCGTCGCCGACCATCGCGACCGCGTCGGAGGGCAGGTCATCTGGCGGGGCGTCGTACGCCGCCAGCAGCGTATACACGCCCACCCGCACCAGCTCATCGGCTATCCAGTGGAAATCAAGCAGCTCGCCTTCGTCGCTCATCGCGCTCTTCCTTGTTTGTTTGTCGGTGGCTTCCAGGCTGAAATCCCCAAATCCCACCCTCACGCGCCGTGCCGGTCAGTACGTCGGTTGTTACAATACCCGGTACGCAATCACCTGTCACAGTAGGAGCCTTGACATTAAGAAAGTGGAGTTGAACCACAGACACGGCTCTTGTGTCACCAAGGTTGCCGGCTTACCCCGCCGGCGGGGGTTGCACTCGCCCCGGTGCAGCGCGTTACCAACTTCAGCCTAGTCGAGTAGATCCGTGCTCCAATTAACCGCCTGGATGCGGGTGTCGAGTTCGCGATACGCCTGGGCGAGGTCGTCGGCCTGAGCTTGCAGGGCGGCCACATCGACGAGACTCTTGAAGCGCACTTCCGACTTGCTGTAGAGGTTTTGCTGCACCAGCCCCGCTTCGGCCACTGTCTTGCTGGCGGCATGTCGCAGCTTCAGCACGTCGCGCTGCGCAATGGCGTCGGCGATGGTGAGATCGTCCTCCCCGCCCAGCGGCGTGGCCGCGTTGGTGCGGTTGATGCGCTGGATCAGCACGGTCAACTGGTCGGTCGCCTTGTACAGGTCGCCGAGCAGCGCGTTCGGGTCTTCGGCGGGCGAGCTGCCCTCCTGCACCTTCGCGTTCTGCACGGCACGGTTCTTCAACTGCTCGATACGGCGCTGGAGATCAGCGCGCTGGATCAATGCTTCGGCCAGTTTCATGGACATTGCCTCCTAACCTTTGCCGCACATTGTAGCGGAAATCGGACTGCCAGGCAGGCGCTGGTCGTGGAACCGTATCAGTTACGTCAGCCGCTCCGGATCCCACACCACCACATCCACGCCCCGCGAAACATGCAGCAGAGGCGGCGGGCCGTCGACCGGCACGCCGCCGGCGGCCGTCACGCGATTGGTGACGATTTCGGCCGCCCCGGCCTGCAGCGGCCAGGGTGCGTGGTGGACTTCGGTGCGGAAGAGCGTTCCGTCCGGCGCGGCGGCGTAGAGGCAGTAGCGCTCAGTTAGGAAATGCTCCAGCGTCCCAGGCGTGGCGCGGTAGACCTCGGAGACGGGCCGGTAACGGCCGTCGAATTCGGCCGGCGCTGTGCCGCCTCGCCGCACGCTGCGCAAAGCGAAGCCGTCCCCGTCCGGCGCGTGGCGCATGGCGGCGAGGTAGTAGGGCACGTGGTGGATTGTGCGCCCGACCCAGACCGCCAGCCGGTTGGTGGCGTCCAGGCTGAGGAACCAGACGCCAGGCTTGCCGTCCCGCTCCACGTAGACGCGCACATTCAGCTCCGGAAACTCGGACAAGCCAGGCACATCGGGGAACGGCCGCCGCGAGACGCCGCTCATCCGAAATGGCACGACACCCAGCCAGCACACGCCGTCGAACGTCTGCACATTCAGACCGGCCGGCACGAGTGACCGGATCAGGTCGGTGGGCACTGGCCAATGGGCGAAGAGCAAATCGACCCACGACTGCCGCCACGTCCAGCGGCCGTCGGGCAGCGGCCAGGGACGATGGTCGATGCGTGGTGAAGGCGGGGTGGCTGCCGCTGTCGGGGTGGGGAGTGAATGCCATGCCCGTCATTATACCCTCAGTCCCCGGCTTCGCAGAGGCGTCATCAGGTCGTACCCAAGGTTATTCAGTAGCCGGGTTGCCAGACGTAGCGGCGACATTCCTTGTCGCGGCCTCGACCGACCCCGCCTCAGCAACCCCACACCGGCGGCGCCAGGGCCGACCGGGGGCAGGCAAAAGCCGGCGACCGGCACCGCAGCGCCGGTTGCCGGAGAGAGCGGCCGCAGATCAGGCCGCCATGACGATCACGTCGCCCGCTTTCAAGCTTGATGCGCGGCCATTGTAGTTGCTGTCGATACTGCCGGACCAGCCGTTGAGCCGGGCCACTTCGTCGGCATCCTTAATCAGCCTCTCCGGGCTGTAAGAGGGGTGCTGGCTGCGCAGGATAGCCAGCAGCTGATCGCCGTCCTTGATGGTGTAGGTGGTCGGCTTGGCCATTCCGGTCGGCGCAGTGACGGCCGTCCAGTGCGTGCCGCTGTCGTTCGATTCGGCGTGGAATATCTCGCCCTGGCCGCTGACACACCAGACCCGGTCGGCGCTGCCGGCCGAAATCTGCCGCACGTTGCTGCCCTTGTCGTTCTGCTTCCAGCCGCTGCTGTCCTTGCGCCACAGTTCGCCGGTCGAGTTGGTCACCCAGACGACCCCGTCGTTGCCCACGCCCAGCGAGGTAACGTTCTTGGCGTCTTTGTCCTTTGTCCAGGCGCCGTTGGCGGCTGTGCCCTTCAACTGGAAAATCTGGCCGTCTTTGTCGCGATAACAAACATGGCCGGCGTCGCCGACCGAAATCTCGACTGCGTCCTTGGCCGTCGGGTTGGTCTGCCAGGCGCCGTTCTCGTGCTTAACTACCTGCCCCTTGGCGTTGGTGACCCAAAGCGTCCCGTCCGCGCCGGCGGAAAGCGATGTTACCTGGCTGGCAGACGTATCCTTCTGCCAGACGTGGTCATACCCTGTGCCCATATGCTTATAGACGAAGCCGTCGCTGTTGCGGCACCAGACATTACCTCGGTTGCCGGCGGTAATTTCCTCGCCTAGGCCCTTCGTGTTGCGCCGCCACTCGTTGTGAACGCGCATGTACATATTGCCATCTGAATCCATGCACCATACGGTGCCATCTGCCGCGGCAGATACGCCCATTACCATTGTCATCTTGTTTCTCCAGAAAGTAGACTGTCACATCAGGAAAGGCCCAGGTGGGTCGTGGCGGGGGGAGGCAAGTCAGCCGTACAGACCGGGTCTCCATCCGACATACCTAACAATATACACCGAACGCTTCCAAAGCGCTTCCAAACAGGGCGGCGGCAAAGGGCTTTTCAGTTGTCAAGCCGCTGCGGGTTGAAACCCGGCAGCTACCGGGTAAGTGGGTCAAAACCCACTTAAACCGGAAAGGAAAGCGCGCCGGCCACCCCTTCTGCAACCCACCTTCAGTGGGTTTCCTCCGGTAGCAGGCCGTTTCAACGGCCTGTGTCCAGCCGAACCAGACAACTGAAAAACCCTGGACGGCGGCGCAGGGAAGCGGTGTCGGACGTAGCCGCGACATTCCTTGTCGCCTCCTCTGCCGACCCACAGGAGACCGGAAAGGAATCCGGTCCTACAGTCGCTCGAACAGCGAATAGCCCTGGACATCTGCGTCCAGAGAACCGGGCTGCCCGATCAAGGTGCGTCGTAAGGGGTCGGGAGTATACTGGGCACAGTGGGGCCGCACGGCCGTTTGACATCATTCATCTTGCTGAGTACATAAGGAAGGTTGCGGGCGCTTATGGACGAATGGACCATCACTCACAAACCCAGCTACGATCGGGATTTCATCGACCTGAGCAAGGATTTGCAGCACAAAGCCGTCAACGCGGTGTCGCGTTTGGAAGTCGATCCGGCGACAACCCGAAGCGATGTCATCAAGGCCTTGCAGGGATGGAAGAACGTCTATCGCTATCGTCTCGGTGACCACCGGCTGATCTATGCCCTCCACCCGAGCCAGCCCATCGTGCAGCTGCTGGCGATTGGCCCACGCGGCAAGATTTACGATCGGTTCAACTATGCGGGGTGGGACGGCCCGGAGGCCACTGCCATCTTTGGGCCGGAGTTGGCCGACGACGACGCGTTTCAGATGGACCCGGAATGGTTCCGGCCTAAAGCGCAGCCATCGGAACCGCTACCCAAACGACTGACCCCGACACTGCTCACCGGCTGGGGTATTGACGAAAGCTATCATGCGGCCCTGGTAGGATGCCGCACGGAAGACGACCTCTACGACCTGGACGAAGCCGTTGTGCCGGGTGAGGTGCAGATGGCAGTAGTCGACCGGCTCTACCCATCGACCGCCAGTCAACTCGCAATCGAGCCCGACCTGCGTCTCTTCGATGCCGAAGACCTGATGCGCTATGCGGAGGGCACGCTGACCGGTTTCCTGCTCCATCTGGACGACCAGCAGGAGCCGCTGACCCGCTTTGCGCTGCGCGGGCCGACGTTGGTGAAGGGCGGGCCGGGGTCGGGCAAGTCGACGGTGGCGCTCTACCGGCTGCGGGCGCTGGTCGAACATTATGTGCGCGAGCACGGCCGTCCGCCCGACGTGCTGTTCACCACCTACACCAACTCGCTCGTCAACTTCAGCGAATCGCTCCTGGGGCAGTTGCTGAGCGATCTGGCTCCCGACGGACGCCAGGGGGAACCGCCCAGCACGTTCCGCATTTCAACATTGCACAAGACAGCGTTGTGGGCCGCTCGCAGCAGTGGCCAACCGTTCACCATCGCCAGCGAGTGGCAGCGACGTGAAGCACTCCACGCAGGGTTGGCGGCCGTCCGACCAAAGGGGCTGGGCGATGCTGCTCTCATCCCGCTCCACAGGGCGGTGGAGGCGCTGCGCGATGACTACTTGCTGGAGGAGTTCGACTGGGTTGTCGAAGGGCAGGATTGCCGCGACGAGGCGGCCTATCTGGCGGCCGACCGGTCCGGGCGCGGTATTCCCTTCACGGAGACGCGGCGTCGGGCGGTCTGGCGGGTGTACGAGACCTACCTGACGGCGCTGGTGGATCGCGGCTGTTACAGCTGGGGCCACATCATTCAGGTGGCGCTGGATCAGGTTCGCTCCGGGGCCTTTCGGGAGCGCTGGGACTATGTCGTCGTGGATGAGGCCCAGGATCTGCCGCCGGCGGCGTTGTCCCTGGCGGTGGAGCTGGCCAGCCATCCCAGCGGCGTCTTCCTGACGGCTGACGCCAACCAGTCGCTTTACAATCGCGGTTTTCGCTGGACCAACGTCCACGAGGATTTGAACGTGGCTGGGCGAACGCGCATTCTGCGGCGCAACTATCGCAGCACGCGCCAGGTTGCGGCGGCGGCGGCCGACATTCTGGCCCCGGTATCGGGGGTGGACAAGGACGTCATACAGCAAGAGTTTGTCCACAGCGGTCCGAAACCGATCATCTACGCGGGTGACGGCATGACCGACCAGTGGCGCTGGATTGCCGAACAGATCTACGCTGCCGCCCGCCAGCTGCGCCTGCCGGTCAATGCGGCTGCGGTCCTGGTCAGTTCGGGAGTTGTGGGCGAACCACTCGCTGCTGCGCTGAGCGACCACGGCTTGCCGGCGCGGTTCATGAACAGCAAGGCGTTCGACCTGGACGAGCCGTGCATCAAGGTGACGACCCTGCATGCGGCCAAGGGGCTGGAGTTTCCGATCGTGGTGGTGGCCCATGTCGAGGCGGGGCGACTGCCAATCGACAGCGACGCCATTGATATGGAAGAGCTGGCGGTCCATGAGGAGAGCCAGCGGCGGCTGTTCTTCGTCGGCTGCACCCGCGCCATGCGCCACCTGTTTGTGACCTACGACAGGGCGATGGCGTCGCCGTTTATAGCGGATCTGAGCGAGACGAACTGGCTGCGAGCTTAGCGCTATATTCTTCGCATAGCCAATCCAGTACAAACTAGACAAGTTCAACCAGGCGCTGCGCCACCCACAATCTGAAGCATTCCGCTGTGGACAGGCAACGCCATTGGCCCGCCCAGCGCAGCCCCGACATGCCCATGTCGTCTTCGATCCGGGATGCCGGCGGCGAGGTGGTGCACCCCCGGTCAACTGCGTGACTATCAGACAACGTGACCCCCTGTCGACTCCTCACCACAATCCCATCACCTGTCGCAGAATCCCCAGCTCGCCGGTGTGGTACGCATTGTGGGCGGCGATGATGTTGATCTCGCGCACCATCGTATGCTTTGCGTCGCCGCTGTGGGGGAGGGGAGCGAACAGGTCCGTGTCCGGGTCGGCCACCCGATCGGCCAGCGCCTGCCGGTCGGCCATGAACTGCTCAATCGTCGCCTGCCAACCCGCGAGATCGGTGGTCGCTTCCCGGTCGGGCCAGAGGTCGCCGGGGAAGTCTGGCCAGCGGTAGGTGTCGGCGATGATGTACTCAAGAATATCCCGCTGGGCCAGCCGCAGATGCTCCAGCAGATGCCAGAACGTATAGTCGGTGTGCGGAGGCCGGGTGTTGATCTGGTCGGCCGGGAAGTTAGCCACCGCGTCTTCAAAATCCATGTGCGCCTGCCGGAGGGTCAGCAGGTGCAGCAATTCGGTACGTAAGGCCGCATCATTCATGATAGGTATCTCCATCTTGTTGGACAAGCTGCCACTATCGGGAGATTCTATCTTATGTTGCGGTGGTGCGGAGTCTCTGTGTACCGACTGGACCTGAACGCGAATTAGATCGAGCTGCTCTCTTGTAAGCGGGTCACCCTTTAAGTGCTGAACTTGCCACAAACCTTTGTCGCGGATGCGAGCATCGGGGGCGTAATTACCGAACCATGATTGTGAAGGGTGACAATCGGGACATGCGGCAACCGTAGCGATGAGAGCAGCTTCCAGGGCCATGCGACTCTCTTTCCCAGCCACTTCAATCACCGAAAAGCTAAAACTGTTCCGCAGACGGGCAGATATCTCGGATTCGATTGCAGCTTGTCGCGTCTTGTCCAGCAAGTCAGCATAGTTCCGCTTGTCTTCAGATGTTGTGAGATCCCACTCCCACTGCTCCACGAACGGGTCATTGCGCTGCGCCAACATGGCGCGACCGAGGTTCTTCCGAAAAATGCTCCGATCCTTGTTCTCTTTCAAGAAATGTTCCTGCAGCCGCGACCGAAGCTTTCCGTGCCCACGGTGCGTGCCGACCCGAACGATTCTTTCACCACCATGAGCACGCTCACCGCGCTCGAACAGCAGATAGATTCCGTTTTCGGGCAGCGACTGCGGATCAAACGGAAACTGGTAGCGGGGTAACGACCGGACAAGGGCATGAACCTCGGGGCAATGATTGACGACGTTCTTTGCCCTGGCCTTCCTGGGTTCACCAGAGGCTGGTGTGCCTTGAGTCTGGCTCTTGAGCCATTGGAGTTGTTGACCAATTCGCATGCCCTGGGTTGGGGCCTCGGTATGTGAAAGATACTGAACAAGGTCCCGTCGATATTTCTCGCCGGCGAGAAAGACAAATCGATCTGCTTGAAGATCGGCTACGTTTTCAAGTTGGCCGCGTACACGCGCCGCCCAGGCACGGCGCTCTGAAGCCGGCATACTGTTCAGAGTCTCGTCATACGGCTCTATGAGATCGGTCAGCCCGACAAGGCCGTACTTAGCTGACAGGATGTATATGGCATCAGGCTTACGCAGTCGAGCGTACGCCAGATTCAACCGAAACAGGGAGCTGGCGTATATGTCTGCTGCCAGTGCGGGCGTATCAAGCTTCTTGCTGGCACAAGCGATCAGTACGACTTCTTTCATGGTTCCTGTCCCCACGTCATACAATTGAGTCCTGGAACGAGATCGACCAGTGTCCCCGTGATGCCCACATGAACCGAATACTCTTCCGCCGCGGACAAGAACCACAGCATCGTCGCTGATCCGCCCCATCCCTGAGAGACGTCTCTCCCGTACAGCGGGCCGCGGCCACTAAAACAGCTCATCGATCGCCGTCCAGTCAGCCAGCCGGATCGCGTCGGCGCGGCGCAGGGCGTTCATCTCCACAGAGCGAACGATCGCCGTTCGGTCAGCCGGGTCGTCGGCCGCCAGCAGACGGGCCGACTGGGTCCACACGTCGCTGCGCCAGGCGATCAATAGTCGGGAGAGCAGCCACTCATCTGTGCGGCCCAGCAAGCGGTCGACCCAATCCATGATGGGCATGGCCGGTTCCAGAACCTCATCCTGCACGGCGTCGATGGTGGCAGCGATGATGTCGTTGACCCGGTCATAATCCTGCTGTCGGGCCACCTGTTCATCGGGCGAAAGGTGGGCCCATGTGGGGTGGAGCAGCTCATCTACGGTCAGCACAAGATCGTAGTTGATGTGGGCGTTCACACCAAGCAGCAGGTCCTGCAGCGGCCATGTGTCATCAGCGCGGGCCGAATCATGGGCCAGCCGCCAGACCGGCGGCGCGGTCGCGGGGTCGTGCTCATACGCCGCCAGCGCCGTCTCGTAGTAGCCGGCGAAGCGCAGGATAAACGTCTTCACCCAGCGATGATCGATGAAGGTTTGCTCGTCCACCCCCGCCAGCATATTGCTGGTCATCATCCGGTAGCAGGCGAGGAAAGTGTAGCGACCGTCGCCGGCCGTTTGCCAATCAGTCGTGAGCGCCCTCATGCGCTGCAAGAGTGCTTGTTCGTCGCTGTTCATCAGGCCATTTTACCGGTTACCGGAGCGCCGCGCCTTCAATCAGATGAAAGTGCAAGTGGGGCGACTCCTGGAAACGGCCGAGATTGGTGACCAGCCGCACGCCCTGTCCCTCTTTGTCCAGCTCACGCGACAGGTTCCGGGCCACTGTCAGAAGTTCAGCCATCAGCCCAGTGTGCCGCGCTTCCAGAGCTTGCAGGTCGTGGATGTGCTCCTTGGGAATGATGACGATGTGGGTCCGGTAGCTCGGCCGGGTGTGGTGAAAGGCCAGCACCGTGTCGGACTCATACAGGGTGTCGACGGCCGTCTTGCCCGACAACGCTTCTTCGCAGTAGAAATCAAATGCATCAGGCTGGGCCATTCGGAACGAACCTCTCGTCGTTGGTCATCAGGCAAAGGAAGTGGTCGCCGTGACTCAGGTGGAACGTCTGGCCTGCGGATCCCAGAAGTCACCATGCAGGCCCAATCCAGCAAACACCGCCACCACCTCGTCCGCCTGCAGGCGGCGCATATCTGGATCGAGCCGGTTGCCGTAGAATGCTTGCGCCATGCCCCACAACTGGTCCAGGCTGACCATTGGTCCCGGCTCCACATCCCTCACCGCGCACCACGCTGCCACGTCGTCTTCCGACCGGAAGAACAACATCGTGCTTCAGGTGAAGATGATGTCGTCCCACCAGGCAGCGGCCGGGACAGACGTATGGAACAGCCAGTCGGACGGCTCCGGACCAGCGACGCCGACGGGTAAATGGAGTGCCTCGCCGCACCCGGCACAGGCTGAGCGGACCACCCCCGGTCGACGCAGCGCCGCCAGCACTGCCAGCGCATCCCAGGCGCAGTTGGCAAAGTAGCGCACGCCGCCGGACTCGACCACGTGCTGCGTAGGCACGCCGGAGAAGGGTGGGGCCATACGGATGGTGGCCCGGTCCGGCTCCAGCACCAGCAGCCGCTGGTCTTGCAAACGTTCATAGGCGGCCAGAATACGGCCGACGCTGACCTCGAGTCGCTCGGCGATCTGCTCCACCGGCGGCCGCCGGCCACTCTCTGCAAGATGACGGTAGACGGCGAGTTTGACTTCCGTGTCAAATAGGCTGGGCTGCATGGGCGCTTCCTTCTTATAGGGGGATGTTGAGCGGCAATATTCGGTTCAGGGTGGGAAACCCGACGCCAGTATACCGCAGGCGGTTGCGTCGCGGTAGGTTCGGTGCGCGAGACTCAGGGGCTCAGTTGTTAAGCCGCAGCGGCTTGACAACCCGACCGCTACCGGGGAAGTGGGTCAAAACCCACTAAAGACGAGAAGGAAAGCGCACCGGCCACCCCTTCTGCAACCCATCTCCAGCGGGTTGCCACCAGCAGCAGGTTATTCCAACGGCTTGTATGCCACCTGAAACAGACAACTACATAACCCTGGCGCGAAACTGATTGGCGCCAACAAATGAGGCAAGTTGGCCAAAATCTGCTACTATCATGGTACCCAAGCACTCAACAAACGTATACTGCGGTCCAGCCCCGAGCGGCGGGGCGGCCGTCTTGCAAGGAATACACGCTATGTCAGACTTTAATGAGAAGATTATCGAAGAGTTTCGCGCCAACGACGGCATGGTTGGCGGCCGTTTTGCCGACAACCGCCTGCTGCTGCTCCATACATTCGGAGCCGACAGCGGCGAAGAGCGCGTCAACCCGCTGGTCACCATCGAGAACGCCGGCAAGCTGGTCATCGTCGCCTCCAACGGCGGCGCGGAAAATAACCCCGATTGGTATCACAACATTCTGAAGCGCCCGGAGGTGTTCGTGGAGTACGGCACGGCCCAGTTCAGCGCCCGGGCCGAGGTCGTCGACGGCAGTGTGCGGGATGAACTGTACGCCAGGATGGAAGCTGCCTTCGACAACTTCACCACCTATCGCGAGGAAACGGAGCGCAAGATCCCGGTGATAACCCTGTCGCGTCTGAAGTAGCGCGGCCGGCGACGACCGATCTCGACGCCGTCCTATCGCATCAACTTGCTGAGGCGCGCCGTGACAACCTCTGGCTGGCCATGTTCCAGACGGCCGTCGGGTTGGCAAGCACCTACGTTGCCTCCGGGCCGGAGACTGTTTCGGTCCCCACATCCCGCCCAGCATACAGCCCGACCAACCGAGCCATGATAATCGCCGTATACAGCACGCCGATGACCGCCTCAAGTGTAGCCGCCGACCGCGCCCAGTGCGTCACCGGCACAATGTCACCATAACCCAGCGTGGTCAGCGTTGCGTAGCTGTAATAGACAAACGTCTGCCAGGGAATGGCCAGACTCTCATACGTATTCTGGCCATCAATAAAGGCGTGGGCTACCTCATCGGGGAACCAGGTAAACGTTTCGATTAACCCATACACCGGCACAAAGACGGCGCCGAGCAGCAGATAGATGGTAATGGCAGCCAGGAGGACGTCCCTGCTGACTCTGCTGGCGCGGAAGGCAAAACGCATCAGTACGTAGGTCAGCATCAGTTGGAAGAAGATGATCAGGAGATAGCCCACTACATTTGCCCACTGCAAGTCTGGTCTCATGGCACCCAGAGTGCCGATAACAATCCAGGCAATAGTGGCAATGATGAGTGAGCGCACGATCACCTTGTTCTTGCCGACCATGTAGATTCCAGCCAGGAACAGCGCAACGTAGAATAGTTGGAACAAGATCGTCCGCCACAACGAGTCGCCACTGGACAACGGATACAGAAACTGCACCATCAACGTCATGATCAGGACATAGATGATCTTGCCTTCCAGAGGGTCTGACTGTGTTTGGGGGCGGGGAGTAGAGGTAGTCATGCGCTCAAGCATAAAGCGGGAACGCGATTCAGCCAACCGCCTTTTCGGGCAGGGCATGGCAACGAATACCTCGCCCAAGTCGGTAGGCAGCACCGGTCGATGTCAGTTCCTTGCTTAGCACGATGGCCATCGCATGCGACCAGAGCAGCGGGCTGGCGATTTCCCCCCAACGTCGCAGCCAGGGATCGTAGCAGGCCGGGTCGTTGAGCGCGTCCGGCACCTGCTCTGGCAGCCACCCCTCCGGCGTGGCTTGCGCCTCCACCCACGCCAGCAGCGCGGCCGCTTCTTCACGCTGCCCGGCCTGCGCCAGATACCAGCCCAGCCACGCCGTCAACAGTACCCACTGGCCACCACCGTAGTAGGTGTCGTCCAGATAGCGGTGAACCCCGCCCCCGGCGCAGAGCGTACGCTGGATTTCGGCCGCGGTTCGCTGCATGGTGGGGTGATCGACAGCGACCAGCCCATACGGCACCGCCAGGCCCAGCAGGCTGGCATCTACTGTATCGCTGCCCAGGTACTTGACGAAACGGCCGTCAGCAACACCTTCGTCCAGCACCCGGGCGCGGATGGCTTCGCGCACTGTCCCATAGACGTGGCCTGTCAGCGCTTCGGCTGCGCCCAACCCGGCGTAGATGGCGCCCAAAGTATGAGGATGGACCTCGTCGGGAAACTCCTCCCAGCAATCATAGCAAGGCAGCGACCACAGCGCGGCAAGGTAGTCGGCCGCCAGCCCAACCGCCTCGCGAACGGCCGCGTCTGGCGCGTGCCCGGTGCGGTGGCTGTGGTCGCCCAGCGCCCACAGCCACGTTCCCAATCCGTCGAGCTGGAAGTTGGGCCACTCTTCCTCACCCGGTTCGCCGTTCACCGTGTAGCGCGTGTGGAGCAGATCGGCCGGATTCGGGGCGCGGCCCGCCACGCCCGCAGCGGTGGCTCGCCGGACGCCGTCGCCTGCCCGGCAATGGTCGTCGCAGCCCATGAATGGAAGCGAGCCGCACTGTCGTGCTGCCCGGTCAGGTCCATCGCATAAGCGATGAACGCCCCGTCGCGAAACCAGCAGTAATGGTAGGTAGGAAAGTGGGGCTGGCCAGATACGCACCACTGGCCGTCTGGTTGGCGCGGATGATGGCGATGCTACGCTCGAGTTCGTCGGAGATTACGGTCATTCCTCCTGTGCCTCCTCGGAAAGCGGCCAGGCCGCATCCGGTCGCCGGAAGACCGGAATGCATCCCAGGGAACATTGACCGCCACACGGCGACCGCCATCCAGCCGCTCGCCTGTCCAGAAGTCGAGCCAGTCACCGGGCGGCAAGAATACGGTTCGTCCCTCGACGTCCGGCTCCAGCACCGGAGCCACCAGCAGGGCCCGGCCAAGCATGTACTGGTCGGTGATGGTCCAGCACTCAGGAACGTCCGGCCAGTCGAGGAAGAGCGGCCGCATGAGCGGCTCGGCATGTTCGACGCGCAAGCGCCTCAGCCTGTAGATAAGGCATCAAGCTCAGGCGAAGTTTAGCGAAGTGGCGATAGATGTCGATGACCTCTGGGTGACCGGTCCGTTCGGCAATATTCCAAGGCGTCCGATCGCGGCTTGGCTGGCGATGAAAATTCAGTTCGGAATGATACTGCATGATAGGACAGAAGGCAGCCATGGCCGCGCCACGTACATACAGTTCCGCGTCGGGAATCTCGCCGCTGAAACCGCCGATGTCCCAGCCCCAGAAGTTGATGCCGGAGAGTGCGGCGTTCAACCCGGCCAGCACGCTGGCCTGAAAGGCGGGCCAGGTGGAGTTTTCGTCGCCCGCCCAATGGCAGGGTAGGGCTTGGATGCCAGTGAACCCGGCGCGGCTAAACGTCAACGGTTCCAGCCCGCGCTCCCGCATCATGTCATGGTACATGCTGATATAGAGGTTGGGATAGAGGTTGATGGCCGCCTCGCCTTGTGCCCCATTGGCCATGACCACGTCGCTGTTCCAAAGGTGTTCGCCCCCGTCTGTCTTGAAGCCGTCGACGCCCAGATCGTCCAACAGATACGCTCGCTTGGCCAGCCACCAGTCGCGAGCTTCCGGGTTCGATGGATCGAGCAACAAGGAGTCATGGAACCAGATCGGCCGCACGTTATAGGGCGACCCATCCGCGTGACTCAGACTGTAGCGGCGCTCGCGCGCCATCGCCAGGTCCATATCGTGCTGTGCGTGTGGCTCGTCAATATGCTTCAGGATCGGTATTTGCCACAGCACGAGCCTGATGCCCCGCCGGTGCAACTCGTCGACCATTCCCTTCGGATCCGGCCAGGGGCCGTCCGGACTGAAGCTGAAATCCTCATAGCGCAGTGGTTGGTCGCTGGGTTGAGCGTCGTACTGGGCGCCATTCCATATGTAGAATGTCGTCTCGTCACTCCAGGCCTCGATGACCAGGACAGAAGCCGGGATGTCATGGTCCGCAGTCAGGTCAATCTGGCGCATCACTTCGGCCTGCGTATTCCATTCGTTGCCGCTCATCCACGGACCGAAGATCCAGTCGGGCGGCCGCTCGGCCGGGCCGGTCAGCCGGCTATAGGCACTCAGATTGGCGAGCGGGCTGCCGGCGGCGAACAGGTGGGCGCGCAGGTGGCCATCAACCAGCGGCACGTCGGCCGTCCAGACTGTGCTGTCCGTAGCGGCGAGGTCGAACTGCACCCGCTCGGCTGTATCCACGAAGAAGCCATAGCCCTGCGAAGACAGGAGCCAGGTATGGGGATGTAGGTGCGTGTACCCTGATTCTGTACTGCTCATAACCAACGTGTCGAGCTCAACGCCCCGCTGTCAAACGCGTTGCGTCGCTACGCCGTAGAAACGCTCCTTATTCGGGCATTCTGCTGCCAGTCGCACAACCATCGGCGGTTGAACGGGAGGAGCAGAAGCTCGGGCAGCGTCTGGGCCGGCAACAACGTGCCGCCGGCTTCGCGAACTTCGAGTCGGAAAGAGGCGAGCCAGACCGTCAGCCGCAGACCGCCGACCTCCACAGTCACCGCTTGCAGCACATCATCAGTAGGTAAGCTCGCGCGAAGGGCCGGGGTCACCTCGTAGAGAATGTGATCCGCTCTATCGATCCGCACAGTCCAGATCACCGGCAGATAGGTTGGGTCTGCGAATGCAAACCGGAGCACTACGCCATCTGATAGTTGTTCCAGCAGGTCAACCCGCTGCGGATGCTGCCAGCCGGGCACATCAAACGTGAATGGCTGGGTCTCGGCTACGCCGTCTGGGCCAGCCGCGCAAACCTTGTAAGCCACGTGCTGTCCCGCTTCAAACGGCGGAAGGTCGATACGCCAGCCGCCGTGGCCGCTTGTCCGTTGGCCGTCTGGCTCATCGGACCATCTGCTATACGCCATACGGCCCAGACACGGTCGACAACGACATCGCCAGCCAGGCTGACGCCCAGACACGGTTGTCCCGCCCGGGGATAACGCGAAAGCGCTCATGAGGCTGGGGTTCGTAGAGATGCTCGATGCCATACGGCTCATGGATGATCATAGAGGCAGTCTCCGACTTTCGATGTGTGAAGGGTGGCGATATCCACCGGCTTTCCGGTCGGATATCGGTGTTAAGCGTGGAAAACAATTACTGGAGCAAGGCTTCGATTTCGGCCTTCGCCGTGTCGAGCGCTTCCTGAGCGGTTATCTGGTCCAGCGTGACCTGCTCAATGAGCTGGTTCACGGCGTCCTGCATCTCATTCTGACGGACGATGACTGGCGGCACGATGGCGTACTCCAGCGAATCGAACACGGCCTGACGGTTGTTGGAGGTGTTTGCGCCAGATAGTCAGCAAAAAACTCCGGGTTGTTCAGCGCCGGCAGCTCCCAGTTAGATGCAACACGAATGTTGGCCACTTCCGCGTTGGATGTCAGGAACTTGGTCCATTCGTACGCCTCAGCGGGGTGCTGGGTGGCTGCAAAGACGGCCGCGTTGTTGGCAAAGAAGTGGGTCGCCTGCGTTTCCATGCCTGGCTCCACGGTTATGTCCCAGGCGAACGGCGCGTCCTGGAACGCGGGGAACATCCAGATGCCGCTAACCAGCATGCCGAGGTTACCCTGCAGGAACATATCGCCATCAGAAACGCCACCCATGTCGGCTGCGCTGGCATTACTCCATCTACCTCAACGAAATCGACCATCGTCTGCAGGCGTCAACACACTCTGGCGAGTTGATCAGCACTTCAGTTTGGTCTTCGTTGAAGAACTGGCAGTTATTCTGGGCTGCTTTCTTGTAGAACTCCCAGAACTGGATGCCGGAATGCAAACCGTATACGCCGTTGTCCGGGTCGTTAATGGCCGCAGCGGCGGTGCGCACATCATCCCATGTCCATTCGTCCGTCGGGTAGTCCAGCCCGGCAGCATCGAACAGTTCCTGATTGTAGAACATCACAACTGTGGAGAAGGTGGCCGGCAAACCCTGTTGCATACCGTTGTAGCTGAACGCCTCCAGCGCGCGCGGTAGTAGATGGCCGGGTCGAGCGTGTCGTCGGCCGCCATCTGCGAGGACAGATCCAGCAGCAAGCCGCGGTCGGCGTAGGTGACGAAGTTCTCGTAATTTCGTTCGAACACATCGGGCGCTGTTCCACCGGCAATCAGCGTCTGAAGTCTGGTGAAGTAATCACCAAACGGCGCGGTCTCAACCTTAATCGCCACGTTAGGATGTTCGACATTGAACGCGGCAATCATCTGGTCCAGGTCCTCCAGATGGTCCGGTGCGGCCCAGAACGTATAGTAGACCAGTTCCACCGGTTCGGACGGGGCGGCCGGCTCCGGCGTAGCGGTGACGACCACTTCGACCGGAACTTCCACGATAGATTCGACTACCACCGTCTCGACTACCTCTACCGGCACTTCTATCGGCACTTCAACAGTCTGCTGGACAATTTGCGGTTCAGCCGTGGCAGCAGCTTGCCCACCGCAAGCAGCCAACGCCGCCAGTACCACAGTCATCAGGCTAACAACTACACTACGTTTCCATCTAGTAATCATCTTGATTCTCCTTATGAATCAGTTCTTCTCTCCAATGTAGACTACGAGTCGAGTGATTTGACTAAGCTGCCAGCAATAGATTCTCGCCTCCTTTTCAAAGGTGGGGTGGGCAGTTGTGCTGCGAATCAGCCTTTCAGGCCGCTCGTTACGAAGCCGCGCACCAGATACTTCTGGCCAAACAGGTAGACAATAGCCATCGGTACAACGGTAATGAGCGTGCCGGCCATTACAAGATTCCACTCGGTCAGCCAGCTGCCGTGGAGGGTAGCCAGACCCACTGGCAGCGTCATGAGCAGTTCATCGCGCACTACAAACAGCGGCCACAGGAACGAGTTCCACGAACTCATGAATGCAAATACACCTAGAGTGGCCAGAGCGGGCTTGGCCAGAGGCAGGATAATGCGCCAGTAAATCGTGAACGGGTTAGCCCCGTCCAGCACGGCCGACTCCTCATACTCCACCGTAATAGATAGGAATGCCTGGCGCAGCAGGAACGTGCCAAAAGCGCTGAAGACACCCGGCAGAATGAGGCCCTGATAGGTGTTGATCCATCCCAAACGACTCATCAAAATGAACAAAGGCGTAATCGTGACCTGGAACGGGATCATCAGCGTCGCCAGATAGACAAGGAACAGAGCGTCGCGGCCACGGAACTGCATCCGGGAAAAGGCGTAGGCAGCCATCGAGCACGTGACCAGCTGACCCAGCGCAACCGCCAGTGCCACGAACAGGCTGTTTACAAACATGCGGCCAATGGGGAACAGGTCGAACAGCCGCCGGTAACTGTCCAGCGTGGCCGGTTGGGGAATAAACTGCGGTGGCATCGTCAGGACGAACTCGTTGGCTTTCAGTGATGTCGAGACCATCCACATGAATGGTACGAGCATGATGGCCGCGCCGCCCAGCAGCAGGAGATAGGTTAGCCCGGTGCCCAGCCGCTGCCTGAATGAGGGCCCCGGAGCCTTGGCCGGTTGGGTTGTCTCAATCATAGCTCACCCACTTCTTCTGAATACGAGACTGGATGATCGTGACAGCAAACACTAGAGCGAACAGCACCCAGGAAATTGTTGCCGCGTACCCCATCCGACTGTAGCGAAAAGCGTTGTTCACAATCTGTTCCACCAGAACAGACGTCGCTCCGGCTGGGCCACCCTCGGTCATGATCCACACCTGATCAAACACCTGGAAGGAGTTGATGAGCGAGATGATGAGCACAAAGAAGGTAGTCGGGGAGAGCAGGGGAATGGTGATGCTGCGGAATTTGGCCACCTGACTGGCTCCGTCAATGGACGCTGCCTCGTAATACTCCTGTGGAATACTCTGCAGTCCGGTCAGGAACAGGACCGAGACAAATCCGATATCCTTCCAGACGCTGGTCAGGATAATAGCAGGCATGGCCCAGTTTGGATCGAACAGCCATGCCTGCCCGTCGATCCCGATCAGACCCAGCAGATAGTTGACCAGACCAAAACGCGGGTTAAAGATCCACATCCACAACAGAGCCACAGCCACCCAGGCTGAGATGACAGGCATGAAGAACGCCCCGCGGAAGAATGCCATGCCGCGCAAACCACGATTGAGGAGCAGCGCCACCAGAAGCCCAATAACCAGAACGAGAGGAATATATCCGACGATGAAGAAGAGCGTATTCCGCAGGGCCTGCCAGAAGTCGGGATCATTGGCCAGTTCAATGTAGTTGTCCAGACCGACGAACGTGAACTGTGATGGCAATAATGGGTCCCAGGCCATGAAGGACAGACCTAACGAGGCCACCATCGGGCCGATTAGAAAGGCCAACAAGCCAAGCAGACTGGGGGCGATGAAGAACAGAGCCCACATTAAGTTGCGCAGACTTTTGCGGCGGGCGGGCGTCAATGCACCCTGATTCACTGAAGTCATTGCAGGAAGCGCCTCAGGCGATGACCGTTTGGTACTCACGATGCAGTGGTGACTCGAATAGATGGCGCAGCACAAGGCTCGCCGCCCCCTGCGCCCACGCGTGATCATCCCACGGGTCGATCTGAATGTCGGTGTCCCCGGCCAGGCCGGGCATCACGTGTCGATCGATCGCCTGGCGCATGGGTTCGAACAGCAGATCGCCGGAGCGCACGCCCTCGCCGCTGATCAAAATGAGCTGTGGATTGAGAACATTGATCAGATTGGCAATGCCGATCCCCAGCACATCACCCGCCCGGGTGTAGATCTCAGCGGCGGCCGTTTCCCCGGCGGCTGCGGCGGCCATCAGCGCGTCCAGATCAGCCACGTCCGGCGACAACGCGCCTGCGGCGACAGCGTCAGCGGCAGCCGCCAGCAGCGCCGGGTCAGCCACATACGCCTCCAGACAGCCCCGCTTGCCACATTCACAGAGCGGGCCGTCCGCATCGATGACCATATGACCGAACTCGCCCGCGCCGCCGTGGGCGCCCAGATAGACGTGGCCGTTGAGCACGATGCCCAGCCCTACACCTCGGCCAACCGTGACGACCAGGAAGTTGCTGATGCCCTTGCCCCGGCCGAACCACAGCTCGCTGATGGTCAGGGTATTGACGTCGTTGTCGATGGCCACCGGCACGCCCAGGCGCTCGCTCAACAGGTCGGCCAGCGGCAGATCGCGCCAGGCGAAGAACGGGTTATAGCGCAGTACGCCGTGGCCGGGATCGACCGCGCCGGCCACGCCAACACCGACGCCGAACAGATGGTCCCGGTCGATGCCCGCCCCGGCCAACAGATGGTCGACAACCGCCGCAACCGTATCGAGGACGGCCGTCAAATCGGCGTCGGGGGGCAGGGGGGCGGTGTACGCTTGCTGGACCGTCGCTTCCAGGTCGGCCAGTGCGCCGGTGATGGTGCGCTCCGCCAGCTTGATGCCGATCACATAGCCGCCGCGCGGGTTGAGGGCGAGCAGAATCGGCCGGCGGCCGCCGCTGGAGCTGCCCTCCGCTTTCTCGAAGACAAGTGCCTCACCGATTAGCTCGTTGACAATGCCGGTCACCGTCGCCGCGCTCAGATTGGTCGTCCGGGCGATATCGGTGCGGGGCAGTGGGCCGTGGTTCTTAATCGTGTTGAGCACGGCTGAACGGTTGATAGCTCGCATCAGATCTCGGTTGCCACGGGTGGGGTTAGACATAAGCGTTTGTTACTTTATTCACTGAATAAAGTAAGTATAGAGCCACATCCTTTGCCTGTCAAGAGGCAATCTGACCCGGCCCACCTCCGCCGGCGTCCAGTCCTCCATTCGGCCCACTCGCTCAAAACCACCCCAAAACTGCCCCGCCGAGTTTTCGCCCCGACGCGTCTTCCTTGTTATGGTTAGGGGAGCACACGACCTCGACAGTGTACCCAGTAGATGAGGTGAGATACGTATGCAAGGATTCCGAGTCCCGCGAAAAACACTCATTAACGACCTCATTTCCGGCCTGATCATGGCCGTTATCACCATCCCCGGCTCGTTGGGCAACGGCCTGCTGGCAGGGGTGAACCCGGTCTATGGCATCTACTCGACCGTTGCCGGAACGGCCGTCGCGGCGCTGTTCACCAGTTCGGTGATCATGAACGTCGACTCGACCAGCGCCACCGCCATCGCCACCGGCGAGCAGGTGACCGGCCTGTCGGAGCCGGACCAGCTGGCGATTATCGTCGTGCTGGGCATCCTCATTGGCCTGTTCCAGCTCCTGTTCGGCGTGCTCAAGCTCGGCTTCCTGACCCGCTTCATCTCCAACTCCGTCATGACCGGTTTCCTGACCGGCATCGGCATTCTGACCATTCTGGGGCAGGTGGGCGACCTGACTGGCTACTACAGCGGCGCGGGCAACTCGGTCATGCGCACCTTCGACACCTTGCTCAACCCGGAACTGATCAGCTGGACATCGTTGATCATCGGTCTGTTGACCATGCTGATTATATTCACCGTTGAGCGCACCAAGTATGGGCGATATGGGTATGCGGTTGCCCTGGTAGTGACCACGCTCATCGTCGCCGTCTGGTCGCCAGAGGGACTGCTGACCGTCGGCGACAACACGGAGATTCCCCGCTCGGCCATCACCTTCAACCTGCCTGACCTGTCGCTGGTCGTGCGCCTCATTCCGCCGGCGCTGGCCCTGTCACTCATCATTCTGGTGCAGGGCGCGGGCGTCAGCCAAAGCGTGCCCAACCCCGACGGCGAGTATCCCGATCCTAATGGCGACTTTCGCGGGCAGGGGCTGGCCAACATCGCCACCGGCTTTGCGGGCGGGCTGCCGGTGGGCGGGTCGCTGGGCGGAACGGCCGTCCTCAAACAGGTCGGCGGTACGTCCCGCTGGGCCAATCTGTTCACGGCGGGCTTCACTGCGTTGGCCATGCTGACCATCGGGCCGCTTATCGGCGTCATTCCCCTGCCGACGCTGGCAGGCATCATGGTCATGGTCGGCATCAGCATGATCAATGTCGGCCGTTTACAGACGGTCTATTTCACCGGCCCGGCCCCCATGACCATCATGGGCATCACCCTCGTAGCCACGCTGTTCCTGCCCATCCAGTACGCCGTCGGCATCGGCGTGCTGCTCCACATCCTGCTCTATGTCTTCTCCTCGTCGGAGTCGGTGCGCATTGAACGTCTCGTCCACCAGCCCGACGGCACCTTCGCAGAAGAAGAGATGCCCGAACTCATGGAAAGCGAGCAGGTGTACATGCTGAACCCGATCGGCAGCCTCTTCTTTGCCGGGGCGGCCGAACTGGAAGAAAACCTGCCGGACGTGGGCGAGGCGACCAACTCCGTCGTCATCTTTGGTCTGCGTGACCGGGATGAGGTGGGCAGCACCTTCATCCAGGTGATCAAACGCTACCACGAGGAGCTGGAAGCAAGCGGCAACAAGCTGAAGCTGGTCGGCATGAACGACCGGGTGATGGAACAGTTCGAGCGCACCGGCGTGCTGGACCAACTGGGCGACGATGACGTCTACCCGGCGGAGAAGACGCTTGGCGCCGCCCTGACAAGTGCAGAGGCAGACAGTTGGGCGTGGATTGCGGAGCAGACGGCAAGCGAAGCGTAGCCAGCACCCGCATGCCTGATGCCCGCAGCCCTGGCCACATCAACTGATCGGCTGTCGGCTTCGCGCTGGCGCCTGGCAGCCCAATCGAAAAACCGATGGCGTCGAATGCCGGCGGATCAACAGCCGTCGACCGTGCTGATCCGTTCTCGTCCACGCAGAACGTCTCGCCGCTGTTATGCAGGGTAATGCGGGCCTGAGCCTACGAGGCCCAGACCCGCCGCCTATTCACTGCGGGAGACAAAGGTCTGATTCGCCCCGGAACGTTCGCGCGGGTGGGCAGCCGCCTTCCGCCCCTCAGTCCGGTTCTTGTTTTGCCCGCCCTCTTCTGGCTGCCGATATGGAGGCTGACACCAGTACGTCACGTCTCCAGCACACCGGATTCAGTACCCTTCGATATAGGACAACTGCCGCGCCGCTACGCTATACTGGTGAAATCGAGTCGTCAGCTATCACGATGGCTGATTCAGTCATTCTTGTAGGGGGGTCTATTGATGCGCAGGTTATTTCTTGTTCTGGTGGTCGTTGTCGCTGGCGGGTTTCTTCTCATTCAGCTGGTTCCCTATGGACGGAACCATACGAACCCACCCATTACCAACGACCTGGTTTGGACCGACACCGAGGCCAGGGAGCTGGCGGAGCGAGCGTGCTACGATTGCCACAGCAACGAGACAGAATGGCCCTGGTATAGCAATGTGGCCCCTGTTTCCTGGCTGGTGCAGCGTGACGTAGTTGAGGGGCGGCAATACCTCAACTTCTCTGAGTGGGGCAAGGGAGACCGCGAAGGTGAAGAAGGAGACGAGATGGCCGAAGTCATTCTGGAAGGTGAGATGCCCCCGGCTGTCTTTCTGATCACCCACCCGGAAGCCCGCCTGAGCGACGCCGAAAAGCGCATCCTGGCGCAAACGGTCAGGGTGGTCGGCGGCGCCGAGAGGGAGGAGAATGGCGACTAGCAACCCATATGGGAGCACGTCCTTGGCGCGTACCTGACGAACGTGCTCCCCTCCAGTCCTCTAGGCGTCGAGGGCCATACGGATACTGGACAGATGATGGAAACTATGCTGCAAGGCATGATCCTCGATAAAGTACTGTGCGGTCAGAGGCGCGTCGGTATTGAGAGAGACGATTGCCGCATTGTCCAATTCTTCATCAGTGAACTCTCGGACGCGATCGGCAGCTGCCTTACTATTACGCCGTAACAAGGCGATGGCTTCCCCCTGGGCCACCTCAGCGTTGGTATGGGCGTGATCGGCATTGCCCTGGTCAACATCGTCCCAGGTCACACCCGCAATTGGCTTGCCCTCAGCCAACAACCGCGCCAGATCCACTTCGAGTGGATACATGCTGGCTACGTGGTGAACTAATACGCCCACCGGGCGCTGGTCACCGGGAACGATCGTCGCCCATCCTGCCGGAGAAAGGTGTTCGGTGAAAGAGGCCAACGCCTCAGCTCCCTCCATAATCCGATTGGCTAAAGCATCTGCACGTTCACTCATTAGAAACCTCCATGCGATCATAACAGGTGCGCGGCAAGAACGCCGACACCACGGGAAAACGGGTATCCTGCCCTGATACGAACCTATTCATCTGGAAGCAAAGAAAGTGGGGCGAGATATGTTCTGCTATTGTATAGCAAACAGCTGATAGTCACTACTGCTGCGGTACAGTGCTCAGGGCTTTTCAGTTGTCAAGCCGCTGCGGGTTGACAACCCGGCAGCTACCGGGCAAGTGGGTCAAAACCCACTTGACCCGGAAAGGACAGCGCGCCGGCCACCCCTTCTGCAACCCACCTTCGGTGGGTTTCCTCCGGTAGCAGGCCGTTGAAACGGCCTGTGTTCCGGCCGAAACAGACAACTGAAAAACCCTGGTACAGTGCTGCGAAGCAGGCTGGCAAGACAGCAATATAACGCAATCGCAGGCAACCTGTTTGTGAAGTTGGTAAATATGGTGACTCTCCGGTCGCCACGGAGAGGTCACTGCTTGCCACTGCCAACAACCGCCTGTGCGACAGGACAGAAGTTGTCACGTCGCCATCTACTTCAAGACCTCTGAGGTCTGCGATTACGGCGCCCGCCCCTCCCGTATCGCCACCTCATGCTGCATCGGCGGGAAGTGGAGGCCGCGCTGCTCCATCTCTTCCCAGATGTAGAAGCGCAGGTCGCTGCTGATCTCGTCGAACTCGCCGATGTCTTCGATCCACACTTCGAGGGTGAACTCGTTGGTCCGGTCGGCGCCGAACGCCTGGAACTCGACATAGGGGGCGGGCTTTTCGGCCAGCCCGTCCACGCGCCCGGCGGCCGTCATCATGGCTTCGCGCACCAGCTTCGGGTTCTTGTCGTAGTAGGTGAAGACGGCGATCTCCAGGCGGATGGACCGGTTCTCACCGCGCGAATAGTTGGTGACGACGTTGGTCAGCAGCGACGAGTTGGGGACGATCAGTTCTACGTCTTTAACCGTGCGCACGACGGTGGCCCGAATGCCCACGTCCTGCACCACACCGAACTCTTCCTCGATGCCGATTACGTCGCCGTGGGCGACAGAGCGCTCGAACAGCAGGATGAAGCCGCTGACGAAGTTGGCGATGACGTCTTGCAGACCGAACGCCAGACCGACGGACAGACCACCGAGGATGACGGTCAGCCCGGTCAGGTCGAAGCCGGCTACGATAAGGGCCGCGAACAGCCCGGCCACCAGCACAAGGTAGCTGGCCAGCGTTGCCAGGACGGCCGACAGCGAAGCGTCCATCCCCGCGTTGGGCAGGAAGCTGTTCTGCAGCCAGCTGCGCGACGTCCGCGAGGCAACGATGCCCAGCACGAAGACTGCCAGCCCGGCAATAACCGCGCCCAGCGTAATGCGGGCCGTCTGAATGGTGAAACCGAGGTCGAGGAACTCATCCAGCAGGCCGCTTGTGTGGACCAGGGCGATGATGATGGCGATGGGCCGGATGATGCGGTTGGTGATGCGTTCGGCCTGTTCCAGCGGCATCCACAGCGTCATGATGGCGTGGGCCAGCCGGTAGAGCAGCCAGATAAGGAAAAAGCCGCTCAGCCAGAGCAGCAGGGAACTGGGGCGGCCGATCTGGTCGAGCACCACCACGCCGATCCGCATGAGCAGCCAGGCCACCAACGGCCGCAGCACGCCGCGCCAGGTGGCGAACCCTTCGGCATAGGCGGGCATCGACTGCACCCGGTCATACTGCCCCAGCCGCGCCGTCAACTTGTCGAAGTAACGGGCAGTGAAGCGGTAGATGAGCGGGGTGATGAGCAGCGCCAGCGCGAACAGCAGCGCCTGGATCGCCAGGCCCAGCAAATCACCCTGCGGTTGGAGGAATTCGTTGAGAAGGTTTTCCGCTTGTTGGAGAAGATCGTCCATCGAGTTGTCCTGCTCCTTTCGTCGCCGATTATAGCCGACGCCCCGAAGCAGGCGAATACACGGTGTACCAAAAGGGTCTTTGAGTAGTCGGGTTGCCAACTGTAGCCGCGACATTCCTTGTCGCGTATTCTGCCGACGCCAAGTGACCGAAAATGAAATCGGTCACTACGGTCGCTCGAATACAAAAAAGCCCAAGTGTACTGGCAGCCGTTTGGCTGCGTTGCGCGTTCATCGGTATGGAGTGGAGACCCTGCTGTCGGGACACGTCACCGGCAGCTGACCCGGCAAGCATGACTCCAGGAAAGGCTCAGCCACATAAAATACTGGTCACGAGATCTACTTGCTCCGGGCTATTGTAGAAGTGCAGCGAGATGCGCACCCGACCAGCCCGAACCGAGGCCATGATCCGCTCCGCAGCAAAGCGCCTCATTACTTCTTCCGGGTCTTTAACCGGAATCGAGATGATTGTTGAGTCTACTGCCCCACCGCTGTCTTGTGGGGACAGATTCTCACCCGCCATGCGTTCATAGAACCGCCGCACGAGGTCTTGATTATGTTCGAAGATTTGCTGTGCCCCTAACTCCTCGAAAATTGTCAGGGCCGCCTGCTCGCCCAGGGCTGCAAACCACGCCAGCGACGTGTCCAACTTCGATGCTGTGGAGGAGAGGTCCATCACCGGGCCATAGAAACTACGCATCGGGTCGTGGGCCGCCTTCCAACCGGGTGTAACGGGGCGCATGGCTGGAACCAGTTCCGAGCGGACAAATAGATAACCCATGCCACGGGTACCGCATAGAAACTTGTGGCTGGAGGTAGCGAGAAAGTCTACATTCGCCTCACGCACATTCAGGGGGACAGCTCCAGCAGCCTGGCACGCGTCAACGAATAACCACCCATCGCCTCGATGCACGATGTCGGCCAGCGCCGAGAGGTCCGCTGCTACCCCGGTGGAGGACTTCACCGCAGATACCGCCAGAAGGCGAGTCTGCGAGTTGACGGCGGCTGCGTACTCATCGACTGACGGTTGTTGGTCGCTTAACGAAACCGTGTGGACCTCATAACCCCTATCTCGCAGGAGCAGCCAGGGATAGTAGTTGGAGGTGAACTCTTCAGCGGCCACTACGATGTTATCGCCTGTCCGGGCTGGTCCTAACTGCGCAGCCACTACACCGGCGGAGCTGCTCACTGCGGGAATGAGCGCGACCTCTTCGGGTGTGGCGCCGACCAATTCGGCGAAAATGCGGCGGCACGTTTCACCCGCCTGCTCCGCAGCAGTATAATCAAACCGCCCGCTGACCCAGTCGGCGAGCGCTCGCTCGTACGCCTCGCGCACACGTGCTGCGCCGAGGGCCATGGTGGCTGTGTTGAAGTAGACGACTTGCCCCATAGAGGGGAACAGTGACTGTACAAGCTGACGATCCAGATACAAAAGTGATCTCCTTAAGTCTCGCCACCATTCGCATACGCAGCTAGCGGTCTAGAAGCCTGACTCGGTATTTCCTGACGACAATGAGCACACGAGTTCTCATTCTACCCGGTTCAGGTAGGATTCGATGATCGCCACCGCCATCCCCACGCCATCCTCACCCCGAATCTGCGCCCCCAGAGCGGCCGCTTTCCGGCGCATCGTCTCGTCACCCACCGCCTGCATAATCGCCGCCGCCAACCGCTCGGCCGTCAACTCCTTGCGCGGGATCGGCTCCGGGCCGACGCCCAGCGTCGCCACGCGCCGTCCCCAGAAGAGCTGGTCGGCCATGAAGGGCGTTACGATGGAGGGCACGCCGGAGCGCAGCCCGGCAGCCGTTGTGCCCACGCCGCCGTGGTGGACGACGGCCGCCATGCGCGGGAACAACCAGGCGTGGGGCAGCGAACCGACGAGATGGACGCTGTCGGGCAGGACATCCGCCCGCAGGCCGCCCCAGCCCGCCGCCAGCACCCCGCGCTGTCCCGATAGCGCCAACGCCTCCAGCGCGAGACGCCCGGTCTCCTCCGGGTCGCGGCTGCCCATGCTGCCGAAGCCGATGTATACGGGCGGGTCGCCTGCGTCAAGGAACGCCAGCAGATCGGCCGGCGGCTTCCAGTCGTCGGGTTCGTCCAGGAACCAGTAGCCGGTAATGTGATACCGCTCGTCCCAGTCGTCCGGGCGGGGGAGAACGTGGGGGCTGAAGCCGTATAGCACCGGCTCCGTGCCCCGGTCGATCTGCCGAAACGGCCCAAAGAAGCGCCCCTTCGGCAGGCCCAGCCTCTCGCGGAAGACGGCGTCGGGCGCTTTGGAGCTTTGCCAGAACATTTGGCGCGTCAGGTCAAAGGAGAGCTTGTTCAGCGGCCCGATGTCGGGCAGTCCGGGCGCGAGCGGGCTGGGAAAAGCGGTGGTGGGGGTGAACGGCACCACGTAGGCGTGGATGACGGGGATATCGAAATGGCTGGTGGCGGGGGTGAGGGACATGCCCGCCATGCCGGTGACGATCAGGTCGCTGCCCGGCAGCAGCTCCAGCAGCCGGTCGACCTGCGGTCCGGCGGCTTTCTCCAGCTCCGACCGCATCTTGCCCATCATCGACAGCGGATTGCCGCCTTCGATCTGCTCGCGCCACTCGTCGCTCTGGATCAGCGCTTCCAGGCTTGGCCCGGTGGAGGCGAACGCCAGCCCCGCTTCGGCCGCCAGCTCCGCAAAGTCGTCGGTGGCCAGCAGGCGAACGTCATAGCCCGCCAACAGCAGGCCGCGTCCGAGGGCAATATACGGCTGCACGTCGCCGCGCGAGCCGGAAGCAACCAGGGTAATTTGGGTCATGGACGGTTCCTTTCCGCTGTGTCGATAAGAGTGACAATGTGGCCGGCCAGATAATCGGGCAGGCGCTCCCACTCGGCCCGTATCGTGTCGTCGCCCATCACGTAGGCCAACATCAGCCCCGTCACCGTGGCGGAAACGGTGCGGACAGCCAGCCGGGCCTGTGCCGGATCAAGGTCGATGCCCCGCCGTTCCGCCTCCGCCGCCACCAGCGCGTCGGCCGTTTGCAGCGTCGGGGCCAGGATGGTGTCGATGTAGCGACGGCGCAGCTCGGCGTTGACCATCATCTCCGACATGACGACGCGAAAGAGGGCGAACTCGTCCGCTTGCAGCGCGGTGAGCGCCTGGCCCAGCGCCAGCGCCAGCGCGTCACGCAGGTCAAGTGCGCCGGGCAGGGCGGGGGGCGCGTCGTTCAGAACGGCCGCCCGCAGCCGCTCGAAGATGCCCATCAGCAGGTCGGTCTTGCTGTCGAAGTAGGTGTAGATCGTCCCGTCCGCCACCCCCGCACGCTGGGCGACCGCGTGGATGGTGGTGGCGTGGAAGCCGTTCTCGGCAAAGACGGCGACGGCCGCATCGAGGATCTGGTTCTCGCGGGCGGTGATGCGGAGCTGCTGGATGGGGTCGGTGGTCATGGGTGATGTTCCGTTAGGCTATGCTCATTCACAGGTAACTACTGCTGGTCGACGGCGGCCAGCCAATCAGTCAAGATTTGACTCTCGGTCGACGGCGTCAGGAAGAGTTCCAATAGGTCTGTGTGGAACCTTCCAGGCAACATGTGCAGCTGGGCTCGTTCGACTGGTCCCTGGTTGAGCTTGTCGACAAAGGCGTGCGCGTTGTTGCTATCTACGACCGGGTCCTGGTCACCGTGAATCACGATGACTGAAAGCGGTTGGTCTGAGTCGGCGTGGTAGACAGGATTGGCTGCGCTTGGATCGGCAAGATGGCTGACGTAAGCATCAAGCATTCCGGCGATCTGCCCGCGCTGGTTGAGCGAGAAGTCCAGGGGGCCGCTCAGCGTAAATAGGCCACCGAACAAGTCGCGGTCTACTTCTGTGATGCTTGTGTCGTACGCCATCAATGCGGCGAGCTGCGCGCCAGCAGAGTGGCCACCAAGTATGAGTCGCTCAACGGGCAGTCCTTGATCCTCCAGGAAGTCGAGGCCTGTGCGCAGACCATCTGTCGTGTCATCCAGTTGACTTGGGAAGCGATGGTCGGGTGTCAGACGATACCCGCCAAGAATGGTCGGATACCCACGCTCGGCCAGAAAGCGGCCGACGAAACTGTAAGTCTCCGGGTTGCCCCGATCCCAACCGCCACCGTGTATGAAATAGATGGCTGAAGTTCGCTTGGGAGCCGTCGCCGGCGGTAGATAAACGAGCGCATCCTGCTGCGGATCCGCCCCAAAATCAAGTCGCTCGACCGTTCCTTCGAATGGGTGTTCAGTCGCAGCCTGCGCCGCACCGCCAAGTGACATCAAGGCGCTCATCTCGCCCAACTGCCAGCTTAGCCGGGTCTGGCTTATCGCTATTGCCCCCAGCGCGACCAACGCGATCAGGGCAAGAAGACCTGGCCTACAGCCCTGTGATCGGTACCATCGACCACGGGGAGGAGGGTTGCCTGTTGGTGGATCTGGTTCGGCCGCTCGGTTCTCTGTCTCACTCAAGTCTGAATGCGAGTTGTTCACTGAGGCTCCTACGATGTATGGTTTCTCGTCTTTCCGAGGATGCAGCAGCTTTCCGCGTCGCACTGATGCGTCAACCTGAATAAATATTCGTTTGAATGAATACTCATTCATCAATGACTATATCGAATGGCTGTGGGTCAGTCAAGGAAGATGGTGAGCAGTTCAGGTGCCTGCTAGAAAGGGTCGGATGTCAGTTCCATTACCAGCCAGTCCGTGCTGCTGGATCTGCGCAGCCGTGTGCCGGTTATGGAGTTGGCCATCGAAGCTCTCGCCAATCGAGACGAGCTAGCCGGCAGGTGTTTGCATCGACTGCCGCAGGCCATCCATCAGCAGCGGCATGATGCCAGCAGCCGATCGCTCCGAGGATTTTGACATGTTTGAGAAATACGATCCGCGCCCAGACCGCCGCTACCCGATCCAGCTCCGCCACTGCGGGGGAAGCGGCTTCTCCAGCGCCCGCAGGCTGATGCTGGCCTTGGCGCAGAAAATGAGCAGCGCCTCGCGGTAGATCTGGAACTGGTCCAGCGGGGTGGGGGTGAAGCCGTGGCCCCGGTCGATCTGTTTGGTCTGGATGTCGTCCTCCGAGAGCGCCTCCAACGCGGCGACCATCTCCGCGTCCAGTTCCTCGAACCACACCTTCAAGGTGGCCACGCTGCCGCTCGCTGCCGGCGGGCGGGCCTCCAGCAGCCAATCCATTTCCCCCGTCGCGAAGGAGTTGGTGTAAATCTGCTGCGTGCGGCCCATCTCTTCGATCAACGCGCCCAGCGTCAGGTTGTTGCCGGGCAGCTGGTAGGCCAGATCGGCGTCGCTCAGGATGTCGAGCATCTGGTCGCGCAGGTCATGGTTGCCGGGGTATTCGTTCTCTAGAATGGTGTTCATGGTTTGTCTCCTTGGTCGGGCCGGTGGGCTACCAGCTATTGTCGCCCCGGCGGGTTTCCTCGCCTCGGGCCTGCCGCTTCTTCTCGTCCGATTGCTGCCAACGCGTCAGCAGCAGCCCCACCGTCAGGGCGATGAAGGCCAACGTAAAACACTCAAACATCGTCCCTCCGGCGCGGTCTGCTGCGGCCTGCCGCTGGTGGTTGATGCGCACCTGTGGCCCGATTTGTAGGGTGCGAGGGAGGAGACGATTTGGCAAATCGTCGTACTGGGTCGGGCATGATCAGACTGTCCACCGGCTACCGCTTCTTCGCGGCGGCCGCTTTCGCTTCGTCCTCCGCCACGCGAAACAACACCATCTCCCGCACCAGCTCCAGCGGCAAGGGCTGGTCGTGGGGGAACTGCACCGACCCCTTGGCCCGCTTATAGGCGGTGAGCCGCTCTTCGAAGGCAGTCATCGCCGACGGGGCGGGGTAGAAGCCGATATGTTTGTCATAGCCGCCGAAGTGGACCAGATTCTTGCCGTGCAGCTTGAAAGTGGGCATAGTGTAGTTGATCGTCTCGGTCGCCCCCGGCGCGGCCTCGCGGATCGTCCCGCGCAGCGCTTGCAGGCGCGTCTGGATCGCGGTCGGGAAGGGGGCGATGTAGGCGTCGATGCTGTCGGGTGGGGCGGTCATAGGGCGCATTCCTGATACTGAAAGATGGCGCTATTCTCCCCGGATATCCACCCGTTGTCCACTCCCTCGCAGAACAGGTTGCCAACCTGTTCTACACAGGCAGGCAACCCACACGCTGCCGGCCCCGCTAGGCAGCGATGACGATCTTGTCCCCGGCCTTCAGGCTGGTGGCCGCGCTGTCGTAGTTGTTATCCAGCGTGCCCGTCCAACCGTTCATCCGGGCCACGCGGCCCGCCTTCTCGGCCAGATCGGCCGCGCTGATGCCCGCGTACTTGTCGCGCAGCACCGTCAGCAGCTGGTCGCCGTCCTTGATCGTGTACATCGTCGACTTCGCCATGCCCGACGGTGCTGGAACGGCCGTCCAGTGGGTGCGCCAATCGTTGGCTTCGGCGTGGAACATCTCCCCCTGGCCGTTGACACACCAGACATTGCTCTTCTTGCCGGCCGAGACCTGCGTGGCCCCGCTGCCTTTGTCGTTGGTCTTCCATTCCCGGTCGACTTTCGTCACCAGCTGGCCGTCGGTGTTGGTCACCCAGACGCTGCCGTCATTACCCACGGTGATCGACTCGACGTGCTTGGCGACAGTGTCCTTCGACCAGGGGCTGTTGTAGCCGGACCCCTGAAGCTTGAGAATGTCGCCTGCCTTGTTGCGATACCAGACGTGGCCCGCATCCCCAACCGCCACCTCGACGGCGTCCTTCGAAGACGGGTTGGCCTTCCACGTGCCGCTCTCCAGCTTGACCGCCTGGCCCTGCCGGTTGGTGACCCACACGGTGCCGTCTGCTCCGACCGAGATCGATGTCACCTGGCTGGCGACGGAGTCCTTCTCCCAGTCGTCGCCGGCTGAAGTGCCCTTCAACTTGAATACGTGGCCGTCGTCATTGCGACACCAGACGCTTGTGCGGCCGCCCACGGCGATCTCGCTGGCCTTGCCCTTGTCGTTGCACTGCCAGCCGTTGCCGCTGCGCATGTACATGTTGCCGTCGCTGTCCGTGCACCAAACCGTGCCGTCAGAACCGGCCGATACTCCGCTTACCATTGCCATGTCTTGTCTCCTTAATGAGATAAGTACGAACCTGTTGTCGATGGATTGAGGTGGAAATGTGGCGCAGGGCTGGCAGCTGCGAAGGCACGATGGCCGCAGCACCCCATCATGCTGTCCACTATACAGGAAAAGCGCTTCCAAAGCGCTTCCAATCCGGTCGACCCGCCCACATCCGGCCGGTATACTGGTTCGACTCTCAGCAAACCACACCGCAAGGAGACAGAATGACGACCATTCCCACCTGGCCCTGGCCGGACGAGCTGGACGCGCTCAGCGCGGCGCCCGCCCACCATACCCTGCTGCTGGAGAACGAACACGTGCGCGTGCTGCGGACGCTGATCCCTGCCGGGGAGAAGACGGCCGTCCACACCCACCGCTGGCCTGGGGTGCAGCAGATCATCCGCTGGAGCCATTTCCGCCGCACCGACGCAGCCGGCGAACTGCTGCTCGACTCCCGCACGCTGGCCGCGCCGCCGGAACCGGGCGCGGTGCAATGGGGTGACGCCCTGCCGCCCCACGCCCTGGAAGTGGTGGGCGACGGGCCGCTGGAGGTGGTGACGGTGGAGGTGAAGGGTGGTAACGCGGACTTGTCAGGCGGCCGGTGAGACGACCTCACCCGGACAAACCACCTGGATGGATCGCCTTCTGACGAATGTTATCTTCGCGTAGCACTCGTTAAGGGTGCCGGCCTGCGGGCTGTTCAGCCTTTGCAGAGGATCAGAATGCAGCGCGACGCACGCTGCCAGTTCTCGTTACAGGAACACCTGAAGTAACACGGCCAGATACTATAGCCAGCCGTTCTTCGCGGCGATGGCAATGGCCGCTGCCCGCGAATCCACGCCGAGCTTGTTGTACACGCTGGTCAAATGGGCCTTCACCGTGCGGGGCGAGATGTCCAGGCGCAGGGCGATCTCCTTGTTGCGCTCTCCCGTCGCGGCGGCTTGCAACACTTCCAGCTCGCGTGGCGTCAACTGAATGGAATCCGGGGGTGGGGGAGTTTGTCCGGGGGACGATGCTGCTGCCTGTACCGACAGCGCACGCTGCACAACGTCAGGATTAAAAAGGGATTCACCATGGGCCGCCGCGCGAATCGTACTCAGCAGGGCCTCTCGATCGGTGTCCTTCAGCAAATAGCCCCGCGCCCCCAACTGCAAGCCGCGCAGCATCATCTCATCTTCGTTATATGTGGTAAGGATGATGACGGCCACTTGTGGGTGCAGCTCCCTCAGCTGCTCGATGGCGGTTAGGCCATCCATGACCGGCATCCGCAAATCCATGAGGACGACGTGCGGCTGCTGCTCGGCCGTTAGCTGCAACGCTTCCTCGCCATTGGTCGCTTCACCCACCAACTCGATATCAGCGGCCGTCTTCAAGATGAGCCGCAAGCCCTGGCGCACAATCAGATGATCGTCCGTAATCAAGACACGAATGGGGGTGTCCTGGACCTCTTGAATGGAATCACTCATCCTGTTTTCTCCAATGGCAATCGTAGAAGGGCCGTTGTGCCGCTTCCAGGCGAACTGGTGATGGATAACTGCCCGCCGGTAAGCCGCGCCCGCTCCTTCATGCCGATGATACCGTAATGTCCGGGCCGAACGGCCGTTTCTACATCAAACCCTGCCCCGTTATCCACGACCTCAATCACCAGACTGTCTTCTTCCAACCACAGCCCCACCGAGACCGAGGAAGCTAGTGCGTGTTGGGCCACATTGGCCAACATTTCGGACAAGGCCCGCCGCGCATGAAGGGCCGTCGTGGATGGCAGCAGCAGCGAATCAGGCAGGTGGGCCTCCAGTTCAACCGGGATGTTGTTGGCGGCGCTGAACGTCTGAGCCTGTTGGTCAACCGCCGCGACGAAATCGGGGGCAAACAACGCTTCGGCGCGCAGGTCGTCAATTGCTTCGCGGGCAGTGCGCAGCGCATCCCGTGCCTGCGTGCTTGCCTCAGCGATAATCAGCTGCGACTCGGAAACTTCGCCCTCGTCCAGGTGATACTTGACCGCCTCCAACTGCAACACCAGCCCGGCCACGCCTTGCGCCAGCGTATCGTGCAGCTCCCGCGCCATGCGGTCTCGTTCCTCCAGGACGGCGATCTGCTCTTTGTCAGCCAGCAGCGTCTGTAGATCGGCAGCCACCCGGCTTAGATTCTCTCCCAGTTCACCAATTTCATCTTCTTCGTTGTCTTGAATCTGCCGCTCAAAGTTACCCTGTCCCCAGGCGGCTGTGATCTGTGAGAGATGCGCCAGCCGTCCGCTGAGCTTCCGTGCCGTGCTCCAGCCAAACAACGTCCCGATTAGTGCCGCCGCCAGAGAGAAGATCGTCAGGCCGCCCACCACGACGATCCCCACCAGCAGCAGCACCGCCAAGGGTGTCGGCGTCCGGAGGATCGCGAGCTCAACACCCAGCAAGCGATCGTTCTCATCCGACAGTGGTTCGACAAAGACCAGATAGAGCGCGTCCGGTGTGGTCCTAACGAAGGGTTGCTCAAGGCTGGTGTCTCCGGCATAGGCGGCCGTGACCAGCGGCAAGAGGCTGTCGTCGCCTGTCAGGAGGGTGGGGTCAAAGAAACGGCCGTCCGCCGGCAGTGCAGTGAATTGGGGTGTCGAAGCCAGGAGATTCTGTTGGGCATCCAGCACGAAGACAGAGGCAAACTGCTCGATTTCGAACGGAGAACTGGCGGTCGTCAGCGGATCAAGTCCCAAAACCTCCTCTAGATCGGCTTGCAGAGCGGCTGATTTCACCGGCTGGTTGCGCAGATAGGACATCGTCGTCGGCCGAATATCATCCACGAGGACCGGCGCGACAATATCATTGTAGAACTGATTGTCCCGCTGCAGCGGATTGAACCCAAGCGCCACCATCAGCAATACCAACAGCACCGTTTCGACAATCAAAAACGACAAGGCTGCTACCCAGGTGTAGCTCCAGGTGAGCTTCCATCGTAAGCGGCCCAGGCGGGCGCGTAAACCAGTCATTATCCCGTCATTGTACTTCGTCCCTCGCTCTTGGCCATGGTCCATCTGGACAGTGCCCGAAAGGGCAAGATGGACCATGGTCGTGCGGACGATGTGGGGGAAGCCGGGTTCGCCTATGATGGTGACATCACGACATGAGCGGTCTTTGAAAGGAGTTAAACATGAACCAGTCAAGTCAACTTATTCAGCAGCAGTCAGAACCATCGCCAGGAAGTCCAGAATCCGTTCGAGCATTCAGTCCAGTCCATCATCAAGGAGAAAGCACGATGAAGACAAGAACCCTGATCCCGTTTGTACTGTTGTCCTTCGTTTTGACCTGGGGCATTGCGGCGCTCCTGATCCTGTTCCCCGATGCAGTTGCCGCCATCTTTGGCGAGATTGACCTGTCCAACCCGCTGGTCATCCTGGCCGTCTATTCGCCTGGTCTGGTCGGCGTGTTCCTGGTGTGGCGTAACTACGGAGTCCGGGGCCTGGGCAGTTTCTTCAAGCGACTGACGTTGTGGCGTGCGCCGGTGGGCTGGTGGCTGTTCCTGATCGTGGGTATTCCTGCAGTCACCTACCTGGGCGCCGCCATCAAGGGCACCATCAGCGATCCGTTTCCGTTTTCGCCCTGGTATCAGGTGCTGCCGGCACTGGTAGTCGCCTTGCTGCTCGGTCCTATCGAGGAGTTCGGATGGCGAGGGGTGGCGTTACCTTTGCTGCAGCGTCGGCTCGCTCCGTTCTGGGCAAGCCTGATCCTTGGCGTCATCTGGGCTCTCTGGCACGTCCCCTCGTTCCTGTTGAGCGGGTTGCCCCAGGGCACCTGGGTTGCCGGCCCATACTTCCTGGGCATCATCGCCCTCTCCGTCATCCTGACGCCGTTCTTCAACGTTTCCAGGGGAAGCCTTCTGATCGCGGTTCTCTACCACTTCCAGATGATGAACCCCATCTTTCCTGATGCCCAACCGTGGGACAACATCCTGTGGATCGCAATTGCCGTCATCGTTGTCTGGCTGAACCGCAGCACAATGTTCAAGAAAGGGCAGGGAGTCACCGAAGTGCTTATGCCCGGAGAAGAAGACGCTCCTGTTGCGGCGACCTAACCGGAGGTTGGTGTGGGAGTGGGAGAGGTTTGACGGCCATCGCACTGGACCGACGAGTGCGAATGAGATCGCCTCTGTTGGGAGCAACCTAACAACTCAGTCTTCTGTCGGAAGCAAAAAGCGCTCTTGTGAGCGCTTTTTGCTTGTGATCCTGCCGCTAGATAGCAGGATTTTCCGCGAAGTCATAACGGATGGCGCCCCGGAAGTGGCGTAGTTTTTCTCTGAGATGCGCCATCGCCTCGTTCTACCCTCCGTTTTTCGTGTAGTCTGTATTGCAATAGCGACCATCCGCACTTCGTTTAGCCTTCGTAAACGATCAGAATGACATTCAACACCTTCTCCAGCGCCTGCACACGCTCCAGCTCTTCGTCGGAGAGGGTGGCGAAGTGGGGGCCGGTCTCGAAGGCCATGATATGCTTGCCGGTCGTTGCTTCCAGCTCCTGGATGCTGGCGACTGCGTCTTCGTCGAGGCGGGCAATCTTCAGTTGTTGGGCCATGGTGGGTGTCCTCCGTTAGTCATAATTTGAGTGTGCGGCACGGCCGTCAGTTGACGATCAGCCGCAGCTGGGTCAGGACGTCTTGCGCGGCGGCGAACAGCGGTGTGGTCGGATCTGTGCGTTGGGCCAGCGCCTGCTCACTGGCCTCGCAGCGGACCACACCGTCGTAGGTCAGCAGATAGAACGTTACGTCGCCCGGCGCTGGATAAGGGAAGTCGGTGACGGGGACGCAATAGTCCGCCAGTTGTTCAGCCGCTTGCACATAGCGAAGCGCTGCTGAGCGGACGGCTTCGTGGGCGAAGCCGCCGATGATGCCAAACGTTCCCGTCGTGTACAGGCTGGCGGTGCCGTCACGCAGCCCGACGATCGTGGCCGTGGTGTCAGCCAGGTTCCAATCTGTCAGAACGCCGTAGACGGTCGGACAGTCAGCATCAGCGGAGAAATCGAATTGGTCTGGCGGCGTGGTCAACAGCACGTGGCGCAGACCAACACCGGGGGCTTGCTGCGGATCAGGGATCGCTCTATCCATAGACATCTCCTTGTAACAGCCGAACCAGGTCAGGCCGACAAAGACCATGAGGCCCATCTGTTCCGCGGCGCCACCTGTGCGTCACAACTGTGCCGTGTTCCAGCCTGTCAACTCCGTTTCTCGCCCAATTAGAGTGTGCGAGCATAGCATACCACAGATGCGACGCCCGTCACGCTACGCCATAATCACAGTTATACTAACGTCAATTAATGTTAGTATCAGTACCGGACTTGTCCGGGACGCGCGTCCTGCTGCCCACTTCCCCGTTGGTTGCAGGTTGTCACAACAGATGAAATCAAGTCACATGAAGATGAAATTCGTTGTCGCATACAGATGAAATCGGCCCGTAAAACGGGCACTTTCGAAGCCAAGGGATTCATGGCTAGATGTCCTTACTATCAGATGCGCGTCACTGACCATAGACATTCTGATAGCGGTCGTAGAGGCTGTCGATGTCGGATTGTGAGAGAGGCAGCGGCTGACCAAGCTGATAGGCCAGCCACATAACGGCCGCGTTGTCCTCGGTCATGATAGCGGCCTTAACCGCCTTCTCCACCGACGGCCCCACCGCAAAGACGCCGTGGTTGACCAACAAGCACGCTGGGCTGCGGCCGCCGGCCAGCGTGTCGACGACACGCTGCCCAATCTCCTCCCCGCCGACCAGGGCAAACCCGCCGCACGGGATCTCCCCACCGAACTCGTCGCCCATCGCCGTGGTGTGGCAGGGAATGGAGCGACCGACCACCGCAAACGCCGTCGCGTAGCGCGAATGGGTATGCACCACGCCGTAGACCTCCGGCATATGGCGATAGATGTAGCAATGGGAGGCGGTGTCGGACGAAGGTTTGTATTCGCCCTCCACCAGGTTGCCGTCGATATCAACAACAACCATGCTGGCCGCGGTCAGGTGTTCAAAGCGAACGCCGCTGGGCTTGATGACCACCAGGTTGGTCTCCGGGTCGCGGATGCTGACGTTACCGCTGGTCCAGGCGACCAGGTTGTTCTTGGGCAGCTCCAGGTGCAGCTGCACCAGGTCTTCTTTCAGTGAGTCAAGCATGTTGTTCCCCTGACGCATATGGTGGCAGCAAGAGTGAATCTACAGCAGCTCGTTCAATAACTAACCCATCCTTGTAGCGTGCCATGAAAGCCGCAAAGCCGGCCACATCGACCGGGTCTGGGGCGACCGTTGTGCCCTGCTCCCCGGCGAAGACCTTGTTCCCCAAATACCCTTCCAACGGTTCATTCTCTTCCCCGTGGAGCATGTACGCAGCCAATAGAGCCATCCCCCAGGCACCGCCCTCCCCTGCTGTCTCCATAACCGTCACAGGGACATTTATCGCCGCCACCATCATCTTCTGGCCCACTTCCGGTGTCTTGAAGAATCCACCATGGCCCAGGACCTGGTCAATGGTGACCTGCTCCTCCTCAAACAGGATATCCAGGCCAATCTTCAAGGCCCCAAGCGCCGCGAAGAGATGAGTACGCATGAAGTTAGCTAATGTGAACCGGCTGCCAGGACGTGCGCACGAACAACGGTCGACCCGCCTCAAAGCCGGTTAAGTGCTCACCGGAGAGGTAATTGTAAGCCAGCATCCCGCCACCATCGGCCTCACCGCCGAGTGCGCTCTGATAGAGCATCTCAAACAACGCGGACTGGTCGATGTCCACACCCAGGGCCGTGGTGAATTCCTGAAACAGACCGACCCAGGCGTTGAGGTCGGAGGTGCAGTTGTTGCTGTGGACCATGGCCACCGGTTTGCCGGTGGGCGTCGTCACCATATCTATCTCCGGATATCGTTTCGACAGTGCCTGCTCCAGGACGATCATGGCAAAGACGGAGGTTCCGGCCGACACATTGCCCGTTCGCTCGGCCACACTGTTGGTAGCCACCATGCCCGTCCCGGCGTCGCCCTCCGGCGGGCAGAGCGGGATCCCGGCCTGGAATTGGCCGGTCGGATCTAGCAGCCTGGCGCCTTCGGATGTCAGGACGCCGGCAGCATCTCCAGCGTAGAGTACCTCCGGCAGGACTTCCTGCAGTTTCCACGCCGTGCCTTCCGCTTCAAGTATGTGGTTAAACTGCGCGAGCATCTGCGTATCGTAGTTGCCGGTCGTGGCGTCGATAGGGAACATACCCGATGCTTCGCCGATGCCCACCACCCTCCGCCCCGTCAGCTGCCAATGGACATAGCCAGCCAACGTAGTGAGATAGCTGATGTCCTTGACCTGGGGTTCGCCATTCAGGATGGCCTGATACAGGTGGGCAATGCTCCAGCGCTGTGGGATGTTGAATTGGAAGCGCTCGGTCAGGGACTCGGCGGCCTGGCCAGTTGTCGTGTTGCGCCAGGTGCGAAACGGGACGAGCAGATTGCCGTCCGCATCGAAGGCCATGTAGCCATGCATCATACCGCTGAAGCCAATGGCCCCTACGGTTTGCAGCGGCACGCCGCAGGTCTCGAACAGCTCGTCGCTGAGCGACTGATAGGCAGCCTGCAGACCGGTCCAAACATCGTCGAGGCTGTAGGTCCAGACACCATCGTCGTACCGGTTTTCCCAGCTGTGGCTGCCCGAGGCGATGGGAACATGGTTGGTCCCGATGAGAGCCACCTTGATGCGGGTCGAGCCGAACTCGATACCGAGGGCGGTTTGGCCCCAGTCAATTTCCTCTACAATGTCCTTCTTAACCATCTTCTTCTCCTAACACGTCCTGGACCGGCAGATCTCGATTGCGATCGCATAGAAGTTGGGCCGCATCCCTGTCCATCGGTACATGGGCACCCGCAAAAACCAGGTACTGCAGCCCAACCCGCTAAAGCAACAAAAGATGTTCTCGCAGCAGGTAGTCTGCCAGTGGGTCGTGGCCCAACGCATCTACAAGCCGCAGGGTTGATACCAGCAGTGTGCCCCTGCCCAGCGGCCGTTTCTGCACCAGCCCGGCCGGCCGTCTCAGCCACCCAACGAACAAGCCTGCCACCACCTCCTCGCGGAAGTCCAGCGACTGCACCGAGCTAATGACCGTCTGGGGCAGCACCGTAGAGAAGGCGAAGCCCAGCAGGCCGTCACCGGGCAGCGCCCCGGCCCACAGGTCACGCCGGTACCAGGACAAACTGCTGGCCCAATCTCCCGACCAGGGCGTGCCCTGGCGTGCAGCTAGCGAAAGGCGCGGCACTGACGTTTGCAGGGCGTCGGGCGTCTCGGCCAGAAAGAGCACCTTGCCTCCCTCTTGTGCAAAGCGCCGGTGGCTGTCGTCAAACGTCGCGGTGACCCACGGCACATCAAGCGAGGTCTCGGCCACAGTTTCACACCCACCGCGCGTCAGGGCGGCCGCCAGAATCTCGTCCGTGCAGACAACGGTCCCGGGTGGCGTGGTCGCCGGAGGAAAGATTATGAGCGGCAGCGAGGTATGAGCGATCTGCTTGCCGGTGTTGTCGGCTGCGATCAGGTCCAGAATGACCGGACTGGGAAAAGCCACCGCCGGCATGGCCAGCTCCAGCGGCGGCAGCTTGACGACCCCGAACGAGTCGAGGCTCAGATTCTTCTCGGCTCCAGACTCAATGGTCACTTGGTCGCCGGTCAGTGCCCAGGTCAGCGTCGCGCCATGCAGCGCTTCGGCCCCACTGTGAGCCAAATTCAGGTCAACGATTGCCGCTTCACCACTTCGCCACGACCGCCGCGTCGTGCGGGGAATGATCATGGTGTCGGCATTGATCTCAGCCAGCCGTTGGAAATGGACTTTCGGCCGGCGCAGCATGTCCAGCAGACCATTACTCTCCCAATGGACGTCAGTGAACTCGGTGATGACATAGCCGGATATCTGCGGTCGCAGGCGCATGGCCTCGATCTCATAGCGGAGGCCCTCAAACTGTGCCTCCTGTGCGGCGCGGGCCAAACCGGTGAAGTCGCCAAACACCTTGTCCAGATGGAGGTCGCGCAGTCGCCGCTCTGCCCCATGAGCATAAACGTCACCGCCGCCCCAGTCGTAGGCGGACTCGAACCACCACGGCTCGCCACCGTACTGCTCAAGCAGCGGCCCGATGTCAGGCAGACCCCAGTTGCCAAACTCTGACACGATGAGTGGTGCGCCGTGCTCGCGGTTGGCCTGATACTCCGGCGCATAGAGCCACGGCGGGCGGTTGGCCAGCTCCTCAACCCAGGCATCCCAACGCTCTGCGCCTTCGGGCATGGCGGCATAGAAGTGAAAGTCGTCCAGATCAGACTTTACGTGAGCGTTGTCAAAACATGCCGAGTTGTCAACCACCAGCCGCGTTGGATCCAGCTCCTTGACCCGTTCGAACAGGTCCGCCAGCCAGGCGCGGTGATCGGAGTTGATCGATAACTCGGTGCCCCACGCCTCGTTGATGATGTTCCAGACAATAATCGAGGGATGGTTCCAGTCGCGATCGATCATGCCGGCGATCGTCTCGCGACCTCGTTTGGCTGAAGCCTCCGTCAAATGCCCCCAGTTGGGCAGCTCGGTCCAGATGAGCAAGCCCACGCGGTCGGCGGCGGCGTAGTAGCGTGGATCCCCAATCTTGATATGGATGCGCAGGCAGTTCAGCCCCATCGCCCTGGCCTGCCGAAACTGGTTCTCAATGTACGCTTCGGAGGGCGGCGTGCAGATCAGATCGGGATAGTAATCCTGATCCAGAGCGCCGCGTAAATAGAGAGGACGGCCGTTCAACCATATCCGCCCTTGTCGAGTCTCGACAGTTCGAAAGCCAAACGTGTCCACAACCGTGTCATGGCCTGTCGCAGAGTCAAGCGTGATCGTGGCTGTGTACAGGTTCGGTGTATCGACATCCCACAGCTGCGGGTCCGCGATGGACAGCGCCAGGTCTGCGCCCGCAGACTGGCCGTCCGCCACCGGTGCACCATCCGGTGAGACGATACTCACCTGTACCCGGTCGGTCGACGACAGCGGATGGCTGGTGGCTACGTCCACCGACACCACGCCCGCCGCCGCGTCCGGCGTAAGGCGCACGTTCAGGATGTGCTGCGCCGGACGGCTCTCCACCCACACCGATTGCCAAAGTCCGCTCAACGGACCATACCAGCTTTGCTTGCCGTGGGGGATCTCGGCCAGAAGCTCCGGCGGGTCGGTGACGCGGACCACCAGCACATTCTCGCCGGGTCGGGCCGCATCGGTGATGTCCAGCTCGAACGGCAAATAGCCGCCTTCGTGCTGGCCCACTTCGATGCCGTTAACCCACACCTCGGCCAGATAATCTGCCGCGCCGAACCCCAGAATGACCCGGAGTCCAGCCCAGGCGGCGGGCACGTCGACCGAACGGCGGTACCAGCCTGGTCCGCTGTAATCGCGCAAATCGTCAAACTGGGCCTGCCAGGGACCCGGCACGGCAATGGAACGTGCGGTGTCTGCACTCAGCGTCGCTGGGGTCAGGGAAGCGGTCTCATCCGGCCAGAAAAGCCAGTCTCCATCGAGAGCGAACTGTTGGCGACAATGCATAGTCAATCTCGAAACAAGGGCCAATCCATTGGGTGATTACGTCGCGTCTGGCGTCGGGATACGAGACGGATCCATACCCGCCGCAATGTCCCCCAGCACCCGCTGTCCCAGCATATTCCAACTGAGGAATCCCGGCCCAATGATCGGCGCACCGGTGTCAGCGTGATAATATTCGTGGATTACGCCGTTCCTCTGGTAGTCCCCGACATACACATCGATCAGGCGCGAGGCCACGTCCATTGCTGCGTCAGCGTAGCCATAGCGCAGCAGACCGTAAGCAGTATGAAACGTGGACATGCCCCACACCGGCCCTTGCCAGTTCGATGGGTTGCCCATCGGCTCATTGTTGTAGATGCGTTCGTTGGCAGCCAGGGAGCGAATGCCGTAGGGCGAGAGAAACTCATCCGGGTTGAGGATGTGCTCAGTCACCATCCGCTCGGCCTGTTCCGGCGTGGCGACACCCGCCCACAGCGGGAAAAGACAGGCCCAGGAGCGAACCTTGTAGGGCACCTCCCAGGTGATCGCTTGCCCGCGCACATCCTCGAAATCACTGAGGTCCAGATGGTAGTACATGCCGTCGATCGGATCCCACATGAATTCATTGATGCTGTCGCGCAGGGCTTCGGCCCGTGCGCTGAGTTGGGAGGCCTGCTCCGTGTCGCCCAGTTCGTGGGCCAAATAGGCCAGCGCGACCAGCTCACGATAATGGTAGCAGTTGACGTGAACAGCGGCGACGGTTTCCCCCCGTCGGCCGTAGATCGCCGGGTCGTTATCCAGACCATGCCCGGGCCAGACAAGCAAGCGGTATAGACCGCGCCGCCCGCGACCGTTGTCCTCATACCACTGCCGCTGGCGCAGCACACGGTCCCACCAGGGTCGTGCCCATTCGACGTCTCCGACCAATCGGCAGGCGATGGCCATCCATTGGGCGATCAGGGGCAAGGGCACGCTTTCATAATGGGGGGCGGTCGGCGCGATCACGCTGGGTGTCTTGCCGTCCGGCAGTATGTGGTCGAGAAAGTTGAGCACGCAGCCCTGGAAGAACGCCGGCCGTTCTTCGCTTATGGCCAGTCCGCAGAAGAAGCCATCCCAGTCCCACAGTTGGTCGTATTCGCCGCCGGGCACAATGTACGGGTAGCGCAAGACACCTTGAGGCTGCTTGATCAGGTTCGTGGACCAGTCACCCATGGCGGCGTACAAGGCCTCGCGTTCGGCTTCCGTGGACGGCCGAACCTCAAAGGGCGCCAGCGGTGGTGTGGCCGGATGGTCCCGAAAGAAGCCGGCTGAATCGAAGATCGCCGGAAAGCGAGCGGTGGTGTTACTGGTCGTCATGTATTCATTCCTTTGTGCGATGGAGCCGGCCCGGGTTGCGCAGGATGAACCCCGCCACGTGGCCGCTCTGAGAGACCGTGGCCGCCAACGCGAAGTTGCCGCACGGAAAACCGTCGCAAGATGCCAGCTCCCTGTCAATATCCATTCACACAATCCAGCCAGGTTTGAGCCAACAGGTGATGCCCGGCGGCCGTCGGATGAACCCCGTCAACCAGCCAGCAGGACGGCGGCGCACGGTGGACGGCGGCATCGAGCGCCGCCTGAAATGGGACAAACACAGCATCAAAGTCGGACGCCAATCGTTTCACCACCTGCTGCCGCCGGGCAATATCCGGCAGCCACGCCTCAGTCACCTCCCCGTGAAGGAGGACAAACGGTTCACACAGAACCAGACGCACTTGCGGCAATTTCGTCCTGGTGTCAATCAGCAGGTCGCGATAGACAGTTTCGTACCGTTCCACGCTCACGCCGTTACGATTGATGAATTCGTGCCAGGTGTCATTGACGCCCACCAGGATGCTGATGAGATCCGGATTGAGGTTGATGCACTCAGCCTTCCAGCGTGCATACAGATCGAGGATGCGGTCTCCGCCAACCCCGCGATTGTATATCTGGAGCGCACCGGGTTGTTCGTGCAGCAGTTGGGCAGCAATCAAGTTGACATATCCCGAGCCGAACGCGTTGGGACTATCCGCATGCATCGGGTTGCGGTCTCTGTCGGCATCGGTGATGGAATCACCCTGGAACACAATCACTTTCTGTCCGTCATTCATTGCGATCAAGCTCCGGCTGATTGGGCTGCGCGGCGCCCTGGGTGTCCAGAAACTCCAGAAACCGCGAGACGCTGCCACCCACGTGCTGCACCTCAGGCGGCAAAGGGCCGGGGTCTTCTGAAACATCGAAAAAGTCCGCTTGTCGTGTCTTGTCAGTTATCATCATCGCGTCGCTGCCGCGCACCCCCTGCCCCAGGAACATGAACTCGTCACCCCAGAAGCAGCACTCCTTGATGGAGATACCCCGGTCAAAGACGACGTTCTCATACATCCAGTCTACGTTGTGGGCCTTCGTCGCCATGCCGATTTCCAGGTACTTGGCATCTGTGGTTGCCTGCAGCGACAGTCCCGCGCCGCTTGCAACTTCTATTGCTTCATCTATGAGCCGGCGCACCCCACCTTGATAGCTGTGCCGTTCCAGATTGCGATTGACCAGGTCAAGCTCACCGGGCTGAAAATGCAGTGAATCTCCCCGGTCAACCTCACTAAGCAGGTCAATCTTGCAGTAATTGGGCCGGCTAAATACGATGTCTGTTCTGTATTGGTACTGTCCCAGCAAGTGGGCGTGGATGTCAAAGGCAACTTTGTCGATCTTTAGCCGTGTTGGCAGGTCAGGTGTTATCTCGTGCAGGATGCTCACGGCACCGTCAACATACCCGTAGTTATAGGCGCCACGACCAAGACCCATGAAGAGGTTGTGTCGTTGGCTCTCCGGCAGCCGGTCATACAGCAATCCCTGCGCGACATTGCCATATGTGGTGCCGCTGATCACAATCAGTAACACGTCCTGTGCCAGGAGCCGGCTTAGGCGCGGCAGCAGTTCATCTGCCGACGCGCTGCGCGATGCGACGGCCGTTCCGTCCCAGTCAAAGAAGATGGCCTTATACTGTTTCATGCGACAACAATCAACTCCGATCCCAGCTTGACGGTGATATCCGGGCCTTCGCCGGACGCTTGCAGCACTTCGACGTTGACCCTCGTTTGCTCAATGGTGACCTCCAGCAGCGCCCCCCGCCACCACACCCTGAACGACATCTCATGCCAATGGCGGGGAAGTTGCGGGGCGAAGCACAGGGTGCCGCTGCCGTCCACGTGCATCCCGGCAAACCCCAGAACGGCCACCTGCCATGTGCCGCCGGTTGAAGCCAGATGCAGCCCCAGATCGGTATTGGCCTGATTGTCAACGAGATCTGTCTCGGCTGTGCGCAGAAAATCAGTATAAGCCTCGGCCGTGTCGCCAACGATCAGCCCCATCAGCGCACTGGCGCTGGCGCTGAGTGAGGATTTATGGGTGGTGCGTGGCTTATAGAACTCATAATTAATGCGCTTGGTTTCCAGGTCGAAATCGTTCCCAAGAAGCAGCATCAGCATGACCACGTCGGGCTGTTTGATGAGTTGAGTATCTCCCAGGTCCGAATCCTGCCCGATTCCCTCCGGCCAAAGAGGCATATGGTTCTCATCATGCTCAACGATCAGAAACTGCTCTCGTTCAAAGTAGCCGGCAAACTGTTCGGCCAACCGGGTGTCGGGGTCAAAGAGGATTGTGATCTTGCCGGCCACTTCCTTGAGCTGCGCCAGCTCATCCGGGGTCAGACCAATGCGATCCACAAGCGCCTGAAAGCCGGATGAATCATCCTGGCCCAGCTTATCCAGAATAGTGATGGCCAGGTCAATATTCCAGTGGGCGAAGTAGTTGGTGAAGAAGTTGTTGTCCACATGATTGTGGAACTCGTCAGGGCCAATCACGTCAGGTAGATCATACCGATCAGCAGCGGCGTTATAGGTGAAGGCCGACGCCCAGTAACGCGCCGTTTCCACAATGATCTCACGGCCATAGTCGCGCATGAAGTCCGTGTCGCCGGTGATGCGCGCATATTCCTGGATGCCATACGCAATGGTGGCCGAGACAAACAGCTCGAGCTCGCCACACCAGCAGCGAACCGGCTTGCCCATAATGTTGGTGCACCACTCGACGCACGCTTCTTCGCCAGTGTCGGTGGACTCCCAGGCAAAGCGCGCCCCTTTGTGGCCGTTGGCGGCTGCATTGCGGCGTGCATCGTCCAGCAGGTTGTAGCGGTAGACCAGCAAGGTTCGCGCCGCCTCCGGCCACGTATAGGTGAAGAAGGGCAGTAGATAGGCTTCTGTGTCCCAGAAAACATGCCCCCGGTAGCCCTCGCCGTGCAGCCCCTTGGCGCCCAGATTGACTGTGTCGTCGTTGGCATTGACACTGCTCATCAGGTGAAAGATGTTGAATCGCAGCAGCTTCTGGGCATGGTCATCGCCCAGGATGGTGATGTCGGCTACGTCCCACAGGTCTTGATAAGCGTGGCGGTGGGCGTTCATTTCAGGGACCAAACCCTCGGCAATGAACCCCTGCAGCCCATCCGTAACAGTCTGCCGTAGCCTCGACTGCTCTATGTCACGGGTGGTATAGGTCAGGGCATACTTGTCGAGGCACACCGTCTCATTCTCTTCGACAGTCACTGTAATCCGCTCGATCTGCTGCTCGCCCGCCGTCTCAAGCGTGTGGACCCTCTCCAGCGCGTGGCCATTCACGTCGGACACCTGCACCGCTGTGGCCAGGCCGATGCGCAGGTCACTATCGCGGGTGGCCATCTCCAGATAGCCGCCCGTGCCAGTGGAAATCGATTCATTGGTCACCAACCGCAGATGTTTGACTTCGTAAGGCGGACCCTGATCTGCGACGATGTTGGTGATCGTCCCGTCGCTAATGCTCTCGATATCCAGCGCACCACTGTAGTTCAAAGGTGTAACATAGAGCCGCAGCCCGGCGCGATGGACGTTGTGACGGCTCAGGAATCGGTAACCTTCCACTCGTGTCTCGCGTCCCTGCGCGTCACGCAGCACCATGCTGCGAAACAGGATACCGAACGCCATATCTAGCGTCCGGTGGAAGTGCGCGACCTGGCAGGTGTCTGGTGTCAGACTAGCTCCATCCACGTAGATGCGCAGCGGCAGCCAGTTGGGCGTGTTGACCAGCGCTTTTGTCACATCCTCGGCCTGATTGAATACACCGGCGAGGAAGGTTCCCGGACGGGAGGGCCAGACCGCCTCTTCCAGCGAGCCGCGGGTGCCCATGTAGCCGTTAGTCAGGGCAAAGTTTGTTTCGTAAATCAGATTCAGATCAGGTATATAGTCGCCCTGGGTGATTAGCCAGGATGGGTCGCTAAGCAGATTCCTGAGTTCTGGCTGCAATGGATACTCGCTCAAAATGATTTCCCCAATGATTTCAGTTTGCCAGACAATAACTCGTGTCACTCGTACGCAGGGAGCCAATCCTGGTGCGCTTCCAGCAGGTCATCCACCAGATTCCAGATTTGATCCAGGTCCAGCTCGGCCGCCGTGTGGGGGTCCAGCATGGCTGCGTGATAGATGTGCTGACGTAGGCCGGTTAGCGCCGCCTCTACCGTCAGAGCCTGCACATTGATGTTGGTCTGCATCAGCGCAGCCAACTGGGGAGGGAGTGGGCCAATCTTGACCGGCTGGATGCCGTTCTTGTCCACCAGGCAGGGCACCTCGACACAGCAGCCCTGGGGCAAATTGTCGATCAGCCCGTTGTTGGGCACGTTGCCATAGACCACCTGCGGCTCGCCCGTCTCCAGACCGTGTATGATAAGCGAACCGTACTCACCCGAATGGCGCACGGTCGGCCCTTCCAGCTCCTCGTCCCGTGCCCCCCAGCGCCGCAGCTGTGCGGCGTGCCAGGGGTCCGCAGCATCCAGCGTGTGGAGCAGGTCTCGCGTGTAGGTTTGCTCGAATCGCGCTGCGGCCAGTGGGTCCGGATCTTCCAGCGCGGCCCGGAGGTGTTCCCAGCCGGCAATCTGATTCTCACAGCGCCATATGTACTCATCAATCGGGATGTTGTAGGCCTCGATCAGATCGGGCCGGTCACGTTTGACAAACCAGGGCACATACTCACTCAAATGCTCGCTGGATTCAGTGACAAAGTATCCCAGGCGGTTGAACAGGTCATAACGGACGCGGTTCCAGTCCGGCACGCGGCCCTCATCCACGACCTGTTGGATAAGAGGGTAGAGGTCCTGGCCGTCTCGCTCAAACTTGAGGTAGAAGGCCATGTGGTTGATGCCCGCCGCCACATAGTTGATCTCATCGACCGGCACACCGATGTCGAGCGAGAGTTCGTGGGCCGTATGAAAGACACTGTGACACAAGCCGACTGTCTTAATCTTGCTGGCCCGGCTAATGGCCCAGCAAATCATGGCCATGGGGTTGACGTAGTTGAGAAAGGTTACATCGGGACATAGCTCTTCCATATCATCGAGAATGTCCAGGAATACCGGGATGGTACGCAGGGAGCGCATGATGCCGCCGACGCCCAATGTGTCTGCTATAGTTTGCTGCAGACCATAGCTCTTTGGAATCTCGAAGTCAGTGACCGTCCCGGGTTCGTAGCCACCCACCTGAAACATGCTGATGGCGTAGTCGGCGCCATCCAGCGCGGCGCGGCGGTCGGTGGTGGCTTCGATGGTTGGGTGCACGTCCATAGCCGCTGCCAGATTGCGTCCAACGACGGCCGATGTTTGCAGCCGGTCTTCATCGATGTCGTGTAGAGCCAGGGTGCAATTAGCCAGTTCCGGAAAACTGAGAATGTCCCCCATCAGGTTTCTGGCAAACACGGTACTGCCTGCCCCAATAAAAGCGATCTTGGTCATTGATGTGCCCTGTGTAGGTGTAGATGTGCCGTCGGCCCCTGGTGTACGTTCGACGCGCTGCGGTTCAGGCCAAGCAGCCAGTGGGTAATCCGGACGGCGCGTGAGTCAATAGTCATAGGAGTCGTTTTGCCGCTAGTGCAACGGCCGTCTCAATGCCCGCCTGTGCCTGTCAAGGTGATTCCTTCTGTAATCCGTCGCTGGAAGAAGATGAACACAAGGAGCATAGGAATGACGGCAATCGCGGCTCCTCCCATGCCATACGCATTGTTATTGAAGTATTGGCCTTGACTGAACGCCAATCCCAACGGAACGGTGTATTGATCCGGGTTGTTTAGCGCAATGAGAGGCCAGAAGAAATCGTTGTAGGTGAACATGAAAGTAAAGACAGCCAGAGCAGACAGGGGTGCGCCAAGATTAGGCAGAACGATCCGATGAAAGATGCCAATCTCCGAGCACCCATCAATCCGGGCAGCGTCCATAAGCGAGTTGGGAATTGTGTGCATATACTGCCGCATCAGGAAGATGCCAAAGACACTATATATGCCGGGAATAATCAGGGCGAAGAGGGAGTTGCGAAGGCCGGCCGAATCAAACATGAACCACCTGACGATCATCCCAACTTGCCACGGGATGAACATCTGCGAGATGATGAAAAGGAAGAGCAGGTTCTTGCCGCGGAAGTGGAACTTGGCTAGCACGTACCCGACCAGAGAGCTGGTATAGAGTGCTATCCCAGTGACGACCACAGACACAATCAGGCTGTTGAGAAGAAGCCGCGGAAACCCGATCGTGTTCCACATCCAGCTGATGTTTTCCAGCGTCCATTGCTGTGGAAAGATGGTTGGCGGAAATGTCGACAGCTCCGCATTGCTCTTAAAGGCAGAAAGGAGCATCCAGATGAACGGGATGCTTGAGGCAACTGCACCCAGTCCAACCACAAGAAAGGTCAATGACTTGACAAGACCGGCACGCGACACTGCGGAGAATGGGTTCTTGAAAGATTGAGTTGTCGTTTCCATTTCAATACTCCCAGTTGTTGCGATTCAGTCGCAGTTGAATAAGACTCACGACCAATACCAGCGCAAAGATGATCACACCCAACGCGGATGCGTAGCCGAACTCGTATCTGCCGGAGGTGGGGAACGCCCGGTTAAAGAGCAGCATTACCAGGGTCAGCGTCGATCGGGCGGGTCCGCCCAGATTAAGTCGATTTGGCGACAAGATGTACATCGCGTCAAAGGCCTGAAGCGCAGCCGCCACGCCGGTTATTGTTGTGAAGAGGATTGCCGGCTGCAGGAGTGGAATTGTGATATGCCGGAAACGAGTCCATGTGCCCGCACCATCTATAGAAGCAGCCTCATAATACTCCCTGGGAACACCACTCAGGCCTGCCATGTAGATGACGATATTGAATCCTAGCGTCTGCCAGATGACCATCACGCCAATACAGTACAGAGCGATCCTGGGATCCAGCAGATAGGTAGGCAGGGCAAAGTTGAGTCCCAGACCATCGCGAAACACACGGAGGATCGCATTGAACAGACCGAACTGTGGCTGGTACAGGAACCCCCAAATGATGCCTACGGCAATGGTCGATGTCACGACCGGCAAGAAGTAGATAAATCGAAAGAAGCTGCCCGCCCTGCCCAACGAGTTAATCATGGTGGCCAGAACCAGAGCCAGCGGAATACCGATGCCCACGGTGAAGACACCGAATTTGACGGAGTTGGATAGCGCCGTCATAAGGTCTTGATTGCGAATGGAGCCGGGTTCGAAAATGCGGCGGTAATTGTCAAGCCCGATATATTCGGGTGTGTTGTCAACCGCGATCGGGTTCCATCTCGTATTGCCGGCATAGATACCATAGGCCGTTGGGTACAGCCACATGAATATGCCAAAGAGCATGACCGGAACGACCGCGTACATAACGAGGAAGGTCTTTCCACTTAGGAACGATTTCAGCGCAGACGGCTTGGCTGGGTCAGACTCTAAACTTTGGGGCCTGTCCAGTTCCAGGCCGTGGGATCTTTCCGATCTCAATTCGTTTTGAGTCATACTTCTTTCTGCCTCCACTTGGTCGCTGCGCCCAAACTCGTGCGTCATGGAAGTTAGTGCCAGCCAACGCATTGCGGCCGTTGGCTGGCAGACTAACTTCCATTCGTGCGCCTATTGAACCAGATTGTTCAACTAGGGCAGCAGCTCCGGCTGATGCATATCATCTGCATGCGGATAGGCGCGTTCCTGGAATCCCCAGAGCACCAGATCCCCCGCAGCGATTGAGTCATCGATGGCTTCCTGAACACGAGCTTGCGCGTTCTTCAGTCCATCTTCGATACTGGTTGCGCCACTAATGAGCACGGCGTCGATTATCTCCTGATTGAGTGCATCTTCATAGGCAGGAGGAGAACCCAATAGCATGGTACGCTCCGTCTGCGCGATGGAGGCGCTGACTACAGGGACCGCCTGGAGATCTGCGTCATCCTTGATGCTCTTCAAGACAGGGGCCACGCCGGTCAAGGCGAACTCCGCCATCTTCTCAGGGTCGCTTGTATACCAATTGATAAAGTCGTAGGCAATTGCTTGCTTCTCCGCGGACGTGTGGGCGCTGACCACAGAGGTCGCTTCGCCGTTCATGCGATCTACCGCCGGAGCCGACCCGTCGATGGTCGGCAGCGGGAAGACACCCCAATCGAGATCAGGCGCATTGTCATTCAACCAGCCCGCAGCCCAACCCCAGTTGTAGATCATGGCGGCTACATCGGAGCCGAGTGCCTCCTGGCTTGGCGGCAGATTAGTGGAGTAGATCTTGTCCACGTTGATCCAATCACTCATCATCTGCGTAGCTGTGCGGCCGCCTTCTGTATTGATGAAGACCTGGCTGCCATCCGGGGTGAAATTGAATTCGCCCGTCTGGTACTTGAGCGCCCACCAGATAACTGCTTCGGGCAAGAAACCTGCACGCTCTATTTCGCCACTGTCATTGGTCACGGTGAGCTGCTTGGCTACCTCGACCATCTCGTCCCACGTGGTGGGAATATCGTCTTCGGTCAGACCAGCCTCGGCCCACATCGCCTTGTTGTAGAAGATGAGGCCCGTCATGTTGCCCTGATCGAACGTGTAGAGTTCACCGTTGATCATATTGGCGTCAATGTTGTCGTGGGTGGTCCGCAGTTCTGCGACCATTTCGGCCGGCAGCGGGGCAACGTGACCATCGCCGATCAGCGAATTGTAGGCGTTGTGATGCCACCACATATCAGGCCCGGTTCCGGCGGCCAGTTCGAGAGGCAGCTTGGTCCAGTAATCGCCCCAAGACGCTCCGCGATGGACAAACTGAACGTTAGGATGTAGTTCGCTGTACTCCGCGGCCCACGCCTCATGCGGCGCCCAACATGCCGTGTCGCAATCGGGCATCCAGTATTCGATCGTAATGACCTCGTCGACAGCAGCTTCAGCCATCTCTTCGGCTGGTTCTGCTTCGGTTGGCTCACTTACAGCAGCCTCGGCCGATTCGCTGACTTCTGAAACGGCCGTAGCCACGGTGGTCGCCGTGTCTGCCGGCGCAGAACACCCTGCAATGAGGGCGGCCATAACGATGAGCAAGAGAATTTTCACAACGTTGTTTTTCATTTCTGATTCCTCTCCTAAAGATACTCGCTCCCAAGATTTTGGATAGATAGACAGACGAGAATGTGGGTTATGGGCTATGTCGCTATTATGTATGCGGCCTCCTTTCTGTAAACACGCTGGCCAACTCTATGAGCAGTTGCGTGGGCAAAACTGGTTTGATGAGGTATTTCCGGACACGTTGACTTGAGGCCAGGCTCGTGTCCGCTGTCGTGCAGATAATGATCGGAATCTCCTGGTGCTGCACAGCGTCATCATCCAGTGTGGGCCAGTCCTGGAGATCGGGCTGATATGGATCCAGAATGATGGCCGAGATGTCGAACGTCTTGACGATTTCCAGTCCCTGGGCCCAATTTGCACAGGCGATGACGTTGTAGACTTTGCCGATCTCGCGCTGGTACAGCCTGCTGGTGGCCTTGTCTGCGTCAATAATCAGGATGCTGTGCGTTGAAGTCATCACTATGAACCTGACTCCACTATAGGCGAAATGCCTTGCTGCGGATGGACAACAGCGCAGACTTTTTGGACTACAGCGACTTGGCTTGGGAACCCCCGGCCGTTGTCATCAGGGCCAGAGCGCGACAGGCATCAGTGGCGGCGTATGCTCCAGGAGGTTTCAAAGCTGCGTGGGGGCATCAGCATGACGGCCGCTGCCTGTCTGTTTCACAGGCGCCGGACCGGGCTGGCTGATGACGGATGAGGGCTGCCGCTTCAGGGAAAGATGTAGCCAGCGGTCCGACAACAGCCGAACTGCTCATGGGTCGTTCGGACTACAGTCGATTGACTTGGATAGAACGAGCATAGATCATCAGAAAAATCTTCGACGTCTATGACTACATTCGATTTCCGGCTGCCTGTGCCAAAGAAGACAGGATTGATGAAGCTTGCAACGACTGCTTGATGGAGATCTGTGTGATGCGGGTGCCCATATTCACCCAGGGAGTTGTGCGTCACGACTAACTTTGCCCGAATATCCAATGCGTTCAGCGCATCCTTGATCAGCGCGACCGAGAAGCTTGATTCTTTTCGCAGGAGGTCAGACGGATCATCCGGGAAGTTCAGAAACTGAATGGTTGCGGTCGGCGTACCAAGGGAGTTTTGCCAGGACACCAACTCCTGACCGCGCTGATGGTCCAGGCTATATGTCAGACAAACGATCCCCCATTTCAGAAAGCGCAGGCGTTTCTGCAAGGCGCCACCAAAAAGCCCGTCGTCATCAGGGTGAGCCACAATCATCACGGCATCCAGTTCAATCATGTCTGTTCATCCTGCGCAGCTATGTGGGGAAATACAATGAAGCGCCTGTTACTTCTGGGCACGGTACTTCCGTGGGGACGTGCCGGTCAGTTTACGAAACAGCCTGCTGAAGTAGGCTGCATCCTGAAATCCGCACTGATAGGCGATATGGGCAATGTCAAGATCGGTCTGGCGGAGGGCTTGCCTGGCAAGATAGATGCGGAAGCGCCCTATATACTGTCCTACGGTCATACCCAACTCCTCGCGAAACAGGCGTCCCAGGTAATCTTTGTCCACGCCAATGGCCAGACTGATCTCCGTCCGCGTGATCGGTTCCGAATAATGTTGGTGGATGAAACCGAGCGCTATCTTGACGATGTCGTTGGCCGGCTTCAGACTGTCGCCCTCCCCTATGACCCTGGCGATGATCGCGCTCAACTCTTCTTCCGACAGGATGCCTTTGGATTGTAGAAACACCCGCTCGCCCTTCAGTTGTTGGATATCGCCGGGGGTGAGGACTTTGCCGGACAGGACAATGATCGGAATAGACTCTGTCTTTGGGTCCGCTCGTAGTTGACGAATAACACCGAAGCCATCAAGTCGTGGCATCATCAGGTCCAGAATAATCAACGAAGGGCGTTCTTGCTTGATCGCGTGCAGCGCTTCGACACCGTCGGCAGCAGACCGCAGCTGACAATCGGGCAAGATATCCTCGATCAAGCTCCCGTACAACTCCCTGGCCTGCGGATCATCGTCGACCACCAGGATTGTGCTGTCGGGTCCGGCGATACCCAGCGCCTCAATAAAGTTGATCAGGCTCTCGCTGTGCAGCGGCTTCATAAACACAGATGTCAAATCACCGTTAGCGGCTCGGTTGGCAGGCATATCAAAGATGAGCAAGGGCAGCATCGACAGGTAGGGATTCGAACGCAGTTTCTGGATGACTACCCAATCGCTGGGTCGAACGTCGGTTACATCCCAACTGACAGCCACTGGCGAACAGTCTGCCAGCAGGCCGGCCAAGTCATCATAGTTTTGCAGCCGCACCAATCCCCATCCCGCGCGGTGGCACAGCTCCCGGATTGTCTCCGGGGTCTTGATCCCTGAGACGTAGAGCAAGACCGGGTTCCCGGCCGGTTTCTGCGAGATTGCCTCTCCCTCCAGGCTGGGCAGCGGTAGGAAGATGTGGAAGGTGCTGCCCTCGCCCGGTTTGCTTTCGAGGGAGATTATGCCCTTATGCAAGGCAACCAGGCGACGTGTAATGGACAGGCCCAGGCCAATGCCTCCACGGCGACCAGACGGGGAGTTGGCTGCCACAAACGGCTCGAATATCTTTTCCTGCATCTTGACGGGGATACCGGCGCCTGTGTCGCGAATCCAAATGTGGAGGAAAGGCGGTTCTATGGTTGCCCCCAGAGTGATAGTCCCACGATCGGTGAACTCTTCAGCATTGCTAAGAATATTGAGCACGATCTGGCGCAGCCGCACGGGATCCGCCATGATAATGGGCATCCGTGCGGGCAGGTCGAGCAGCCACTTGACGTCATCTTGTGGGTCGGTGCCCGACATGGCCTCGAATAGGTCAAGCAAGAACGTTCGTATGTCGATCGGTTCGGGGTGGAGATTGAGTTCATTGATCTCCGCGCGCGACAGGTCCAGCAGGTCGTTGATCAGCCGGGTCAGATGTTCCGCATTGGTTACCACGTAGCGCAAATCCTCAATCAGATCACCCGGCAGTTCCCGCCCGTAGGGATTGGGATCGTTGAGCGCCGATTGAGTGTAGCCGAGAATAACGTTCAATGGCGTGCGCAAGTCATGGCTGACGTTCGCCAGAAGGGTCGTCTTGAGCCGGTCGGCTTCCTCCGCTTTCTGTCGTGCCGCCATCTCCTGGCGAAAAAGCGATTCACTGCGCTGGAACAACAAAGCCCCTTTGATAGCCGAACTGAGGTAACTGCGCAGCTTTTCATATAGCATGCCGTCCAACGGGCCAATCTCAAACACGATGTAGCCCAGGTGCTGATCCTGGAAATCCAGCGGCTCAACAATGAGGGTGCCGGCGGCTTTCAAATTGGTCAGATGCTCATCGACAGGTTGACAGGGCGTGATGGCCGGTTTGCCAGTCGGGAAACCGGCCCCATAGCCCGTCAGGACATGCAGACGCTTCTCCGCGACCGGTCTGGAAGAGACTGAGATACTATCCGCCGGATTGTCAAACAGCACCACTGAGCAGCCGGGAATACCCAGTTCGGGAAAGCGAGTCTTGACCAACTCCGCCAATGTGTCCAGGTCGAATGTAGTAATCAGCTCCTGGCCGATATGATGCAGCGCAAAGGCTTGCCGCTCGGCCTGGAGCCGCTTGATCCCTTCCTGCCGGCGCTGCCTTTCGCTGACCATCAAGCGGGCCTGTTCGAGCAAACCAACAGCCTTCTGGGCGATCGGTTGGGGCAAGCTCGTTAGAATGTCCGGCGTGATGGCTGACAAAATCTGCTGCCAATTGGCGAGGGTGGCATCCTGACGGATCTCGCTGGTCAGGATCATCTCCAATGTAGATTGGAACGCCTGCCTCTCTCCGGTTTCCAGTGCAGCTAGCAAGCTCTGTACGAATGTCGGCAGCCAGCCTGAACCGACGCCAGGAAATTGCTCGGCAAGCAGCGTGGCGAGTGTGGCGGAAAGGTCGTTGTCGTTCTCTGCCACTGCTTGCCCGTTCTGCCGTTCGGGCGCGCCAAGCGGCGAGGTGGCCAGAATGGGGTCCGGACATCCACAGGACCGCCGGATAATCAGCGGGGTCAGCAGGTTTGTCTGTTTGGGAATGTCATCGCCCGCAAGCCAGCCAACCAACAAATTCATCGCCTGCCGTCCCTGGTCGAAACCGGATTGAAAGACAGTGGTCAAAGGTGGGCTGAACACCTCTGCTTCAGGTACGTTGTCGAAGCCGGTGACCGCTATATCGTCCGGCACGCGCAGGCCGCGCCGCTGAAGCTCGCCTATGACGCCAATGGCTACGTAATCATCGAGCGTCACAATGGCATCGGGCATGACCTGCCGCTCATCCAGTAACAGGTTGACGGCCGCCACGCCTGACTCTTTGGCGAAAACGCCCGGGGCCACCAGCGCCGGATCAACAGGAATGCCTTGGGCGGTCAGCGTTTCCAGATAAGATTGATACCTCTCTTCCGACTCGAAATGCCCCCCTGGCCCCTGGACAATGGCCACACGCTGCCGATTATGGTCACGAATGAGATGCGTCAGAACCTCCCTTATGCCGTGCCGGTTATCAATCATCACACTGGGCGAGTCGTTGAACTGCTGCGAGATGCTGACTGTCTTGATGCTTGAAAACAGTTGGCTGAAGTGGGCCATGTCCTCAGAGCTGGCGTTTTGCCCCAGCCAACCCGCCCATAGAATCAGCCCGTCGATGTAGTCCGGGGTAATGAGTCGATAGACGGACTCTTCATTAAGTCCCAGTCCGATTTGCCCCCCTTGAAAGCAAACCAGGTTGACATTGTGCTGCCGCGCCGCAGAGATTGCACCTGACAGGATGGCAATGCTGTCCTCGTAGAGAGAGCCTGTGATCAGACCTATGTTCAATTGTGGCACGTTGGCTGCTGCGTGGACGGCATTTTGACTCTGGATCGTTGGTATCACGGCCCCTATCCTTGCAGGATGAACTGACGACCGTTTTGCAGGTGGGCTTGCATGGCAGCCACAGCCGCCTCTCCATCCGCGGCTTGCAAGGCCATGAAAATGGCCTGGTGTTCGTCATAACTGGCTTGCATGCGCGGCGGATACATCGTCGAAATGTGATTGGTGATGCGGTATGCTTTGTCTCGTTGATGCTCCATAACACGTACAATCTCCTGATTGTCAAGAAATCGCGCTAGAAGCAAATGGAAGTCACGGTCCAGGTTGGCAAGACTCTGTACATCACTGTCAACGATGCATCGCCGCTGTTCGGCCAGGTTTTGCGCCAGCAGATCGAACTGTGGGGCCGTCAGATTGCCGGCCAAAGAACGGACGATGAACGTTTCCAGCGCAATGCGAATGTCATAATGCTCGCGCACTTCGCGCAGCGACAGGTCGCGCACCACAATGCCCTGCTGCGGCGAGACGGCGATGAATCCTTCCTGGTCCAAACGCTCCAGGGCAGCCCGCACGGGTGTCTTGCTCATCTTGAGTGACTCCGCCAGCTTCCGCTCAGACAAGAATGTGCCGGGCAAGTAGGTGCCATCCAACAGCATTCCTTTCAGCTGTTCGTAGGCTTGCTCCTTCAGCAGCACTTTCCTGAACCCAACCTCTGCACTCATCGACTATCCTCCATTGTGCTGACTTCTCCCTCTAGCCCCCACATTATACCCGCAAACAGGATTGACACATAACTGAAATCTCAGTTATACTTTACATCAAATTCTGTCACGTTAGATGGGGGGGCACATTGGAAAGTCTACGATTCGCGATATTTGGCACAGGTTTCTGGTCTCGCTTTCAACTTGCCGGATGGCAAGAACTGGCTGGAGTGCAATGTGTGGCGCTCTACAATCGCACGCTGCCAAAGGCGGCGGCGATAGGGGAGCAGTTTGGAATAGCGGCAATCTACGATGATCCTGAGATGCTGCTGCAGAACGAGAAGATAGATTTCATCGATATCATTACTGATGTCGACACACATAGTCAATTTGTGAACCTGGCAGCCGAGTATAGAGTTCCAGCTATCTGTCAGAAGCCGATGGCTCCCACGTTGGCGATCGCGGAGCAGATGGTCTCTGTCTGCCGAGAGGCGGATGTGCCCATGATGATCCACGAAAACTGGCGCTGGCAGCATCAGATTCGCCAACTGAAGAGAACACTGGATAGGGCCGACGTGGGCCGGCCGTTTCGCGCCCACATTCACTACACGAACAGCTTTCCTGTTTTCGATAACCAACCGTTTCTGAAAGAACTGGACCAATTCATCCTCGCCGACATCGGCAGCCACATTCTGGACACGGCCCGTTTCCTCTTTGGCGACGCCAAAAGCGTCTACTGCCAGATCGCCAGCATAACTCCCGGTATCAAGGGGGAAGATGTGGCGACGGTCATGATGGAGATGGGGCCGGGCATCAGCGTTGTCTGCTCCATGAGCTATGCCAGCCCTGTCGAGCAGAACCGCTTCCCTGAAACCTATGTCCACGTGGAGTGCGAAAGAGGGGCGGTGGAACTGGCTCCTGACTTCTGGATAAGGGCGACCACAGAAGCGGGCACATTGGCTCGTCGTTTTCCCCCACCCCGCTACAGCTGGGCCGACCCTGCCTATGACGCTGTCCACGCCAGCATCGTTGCCTGCAACAGCGACTTGCTTCATGCCCTGCGCACCGGGCAACCAGCTGAAACCAGTGCGGAAGATAATCTGAAGACTATGCAGCTTGTCTTTGCTGCGTATGATTCTGCCTCTGATGGCAGAGTAGTCCAACTCTAGCATGCATTCCCCCGAACCCATCGTGTACAGAAACCTCTGTTCCAGGAAATTGAGATAGGAGAAACACCATGACCCAAACCATTGCTCTATTCGGAGCCGGCGGAAAGATCGGCACTCGCATTGCGAACCGACTTCGGGATGTCGATGACTATGCGATTCTCTATGTGGAGTCCGGGCAAGCGGGCCGGGAGCGCCTTCTCGCTCAGGGCTTGACCCCATCCACCAGGGAAGAGGCTCAGGCGACCGCCGACGCTATCATTCTAGCCGTACCGGATGTGATCCTTGAGCAGGTTGCCCACGATATTGTGCCCGGACTGAAGTCCGGGGCACTGGTCATTACGCTCGATCCTGCCGCACCCTATGCAGGCAAGATGCCCAAGCGCGAAGACATTGCCTATTTCATCGTTCATCCGTGCCATCCTCCGGTGGTCAACGACGAAACAGACCCGGAGGCGAAACTGGACTTCTATGGTGGCGTCAGGGCCAAACAGCCTCTTGTGTGCGCACTGATGCAGGGCAGTGATGAGGATTATGCGCTTGGGGAGCAGATCGTGCGCGTCATGTTTGCGCCGGTGCTGCGTACGCACCGCATCACGCTCGATCAGATGATTCTGCTGGAACCGGCGATGGCCGAGACGGTTGTGCTGACCTGTATGTTCATCATGAAAGAGGCCATGGAAGAGGCAGTCAGCCGAGGGGTGCCGGAAGAGGCCGCGATGGATTTTCTTATGGGGCATATCAACGTCAACCTGGGCATCCAGTACGGCTATCTCAACACGGACTTCTCCGATGCTGCCTTGCTCATGGTGGAAAACGCCAAGAAGAACTTGATCCAACCAGACTGGAAGAAGGTATTCGAATGGGACAACGTCGATGAGCAGGTCGAGGCTATATTGGCCGGCGCCTGAATGGCGACACCATGAATCTCGGAATCAGTTCCTACACCTACACATGGGCCATTGGCGTGCCCGGCCAGGAACCCCCACGGCCCATGTCCCCTGCCGACCTCTTGCAAAAGGCGGTTGACCTGGGCGTGTCTATCGTACAGATTGCAGACAACATGCCCCTCCATCACCTGCCGGAAACCGAACTAGCCGGGCTTGTGGCGCAAGCGGCCGACCTCGACATACAGATTGAGGTGGGCACGCGCGGGATAGCCCTCGAACACCTGCAAACCTACGTGCAACTGGCCCACCGGTTTTGCTCGCCGTTTGTGCGAGTTGTCATCGACACCGCCAACCACCAACCAACCGTCCCTGAGACAATTGCCCTTATACAAAAAGGCCTACCTCTCTTCCAGCGTTTTGGAGTGGCCCTGGCGCTTGAGAATCACGACCGCTTCACCACCGCTGACTTCCTGCATATCCTGGAAACGATTGGAAGCAATGACCTCGGTATCTGCCTGGACACGGTCAACTCGTTCGGTGCGCTGGAAGGGCCAGCTGTGGTTGTAGCTGCGCTGGCCCCATGGACAATGAACCTGCATATCAAGGATTTTCGGGTTCGTCGGGCGGACCACATGATGGGCTTCACCATCGAAGGGACCCCGGCCGGGCAGGGACAACTGGACATTCCCTGGTTGCGAGACACGCTGCAACCGTTCGGCCGCCACCCGACGGCCGTCCTGGAGCTGTGGACACCGCCGGAAACCACCGTGAAGGCGACCCTCGAAAAGGAAACGGCCTGGGCGCGAGAAAGCGTTGCCTATCTGAAAACCGTCCTGTCCCAGGAGGATGAGTGATGCCGACTACCAATGTACTCTACTACGGTCGTTCCGATTCACTTCCACCACGCATACCGCTACAGGCGGGGTCGCTGTCGCTGCTCTATGAAGACGGTGATTTGCGCACGATTAGCTGGTGGAACGTCGAGATCCTGCGACGTGTTTATGTGGCCGTGCGTGACGATGAGTGGGGCACCGTTCCTGCGACTCTCTCCAACGTGCGGATTGAGGCGCGCCAGGATTCATTTGAAATCGCCTATGACGCAAGCCATCGGCAAGGCGATATCGCTGCGTTTCAATGGCAGGGCAGCATTGTTGGGCAAGCCAACGGCGTGATTTCATTTACCATGCACGGTGAAGCCCTATCCACTTTTCGTCGCAACCGGATCGGGTTCTGCGTGCTCTACCCCCCAGGGTGCGCCGGAGGAACAGCAATCGTTGAACATACCGATGGATCTACCGAATCCTCTTTCTTCCCCACGACAATTGCCCCGCAATTAAGCCGGAACGGTCATCTCTGTCCCGTACAGCCGTTCGATAACCTGCGCGCGCTCACGCATCAAGTGCTGCCGGACCTATGGGCGCGTGTGGACTTTGAGGGGGAGGTCTTTGAAATGGAAGACCAGCGCAACTGGACAGATGCCTCCTTCAAGGTGTACGGCACGCCGCTGAGCCAACCGTTCCCTGTTCCGATTGAGAAAGGAACAAGAATCGGGCAGGCTGTTCGCCTGACACTTGCGGGGGAGACTCCTTCGGTGGCACTGGATGAATCAGAGCATGAGCGGGTCGTCATCTCGCTGGCACAGGGTGAGGGAAGACCATTGCCGACTCTTGGTCTGGGCGTGGCGAGCCACGGTCACTCGCTGCCCGACGAGGCGATCGACCTGATCAGAGCCTTGAACCTGTCGCACCTGCGCGTCGATTTGTACCTGGCTAACCCGGCCTACAAAGCCAGGCTTCAACAAGCTGCGGTCGAGGCCAGAGCAGTCGGAGCGCAACTGGAAGCAGCCCTGTTTCTGACCGACAATGCCCGGCAAGAACTGGCCGACCTGGTGAGCGTCTTGTCGGCGAATCCGCCGTCGATTCGACAATGGCTGATCTTCCATGTGGCCGAAAGAACGACGTCGGAGACCTGGATCAAGCTGGCTCGCGACATGCTGGCCAGTTGGGGAGCAGACATTCCGATTGGAGCGGGCACCAACAGCGACTTTGTCGCCATCAATGCAAGGCGCCCCCCAATGGCCCAGATGGATTTCGTGACCTACTCAATCAACCCCCAGGTCCATGCCTTTGATAACACCTCGCTTGTAGAAACTCTGGCGGCTCAGGCAGAGACGGTCGAATCCGCCAGGCGCTTTGCCGAGGGCAAGCCCATTGTCGTTAGCCCGGTCACGCTCAAGCCACGACTCGATCCTGCCGCTTGGAAGAACGAACCGGAACCTGGCTCAGAATCAGGATTGCTCCAGGTAGACGAGCGACAGAGTTCCTTGTTCGGTCTCAGCTGGACCCTGGGCAGTGTAAAGCATTTAGCCGAGAGCAGCGTGGACAGTATCACCTACTTCGAAACGACCGGTCGTGGTGGTGTAATCGCCGCGGAAGACGAAACGCCAACCCCAACGTTTTGGTTCATTCCAGGCGGTGTCTATCCTGTTTACCATCTTCTGGCAGATTTGGGCGAGATGAAAAGTGGGCGACTCGTCGCAACACGCTCCAGCCGGCCACTTCAGGTGGAAAGCTTGATGATCGAGAACGATGCGGGACGGATGCTGCTGCTGTCAAACCTGACACCGCATGTCCAGCCGGTTCGTCTCACCGATCTGCCGACAACAGTTCAAGTGCGCCGGCTGAATGAGACCACGGTAGTGGAGGCAATGGCATCGCCCATGCTGTTTAGGCAGCGACTGCCGCAGACCTATTCAACTGAGAGCGGATCGTTCAATATAGAATTGATGCCATTGGAAGCGGTACGGATCTACTGTTGAGTCGGACTGGCAGAGGTGTTGAAGTAGGAAGGCACGGGCAACTGGGAGCGGGACCTGTATGTAGCTGCTAAATGCTTCATGCGCTTACAACTTACGCCCCAAGCTGAATGACTGGAGTATGTGGGCCACTGCGGAAGTTTGGACGGCTCAATTCAATGACCGTGATATCGGAGCATCCATTCAGCATCGCGATCGCTCCGCCTCGCAAGCTTCAGCCCTGACAACGTCGACAATAGTACGAGATTGTTCCTGGTGCGGACTATTCTTCTTCGTATCAATTCATTGAGAATTGACGAATGCAACCGAGGTGCTATCTGTTTCATGGGCTTGTCAGCACGCCTTTGACACTCAATCATTAAACGCGCCTGATGTCAGAATGTCCTTCAAGCTCCTCAAATAGTACTCAGACTGACGCCGAATCCATCGCCGCCAGAGAAGCTTCGCTCCTTGCTCTTACGCGTGACTGCCACACCAGACCGGCGCCGGTGGCGAAAAGAATCGCAAAGGTTGCGATCCACACCCACGTGGCCGAGGCTGACCACTCTATTCTGCCGACCTGGTTGTCAATAAGTACCAGACCACCCATGACAATGCCAGCTCCAACAACCTGGACCAGTCCCAGGGTCAACAGCTCAATCGAGGCTGCCGCGCCAAACAGGAGCACAGCCCCTGTCGCCGGTGTGATGTACAGCACGCTGTAGACCCGACTGTGAAAGTCGTCGATGGGCCAGGGCCAGAAACTGCTGAAGGTGTCTGGCGCAATCAGCAGGCCAAGGCCATACACCCCCAGCAACATGGTAGGAATCAACAGCACGCCCCGCCACGGCGCGGGCAGTGGCAGCGGGTTGAACGGCCTGAGGTCCCGGTACAGCCACATATGGTAGGCCGCGTTGGCGGGAATGATGATGTACAGCGCGAACCAGAGCCAGGTTACCCAGCGCTGAAACTCAAAACGATCGATATAGACCAGACAGACGATCAGCACTATCGTCGTAAAGATCAAGATCATGGGCAGGACAACGCGTGCCGGCGCCCACCGTCTGATATAAACCACCATGGCCGTCGCCACCATTGAGGACGAGTAGATGGCCCCCAACAACAGCGCGTTGAATGGCGCCAGGGGCCAGGGCCACATGGGGCGCAGCACGCCCGGGGCGAAAAGCAGGCCAAGGCCGGCGACAAAAAGAACCCCCGTCTCGAAGCCGGTTATAAGGAAGAGAAGCGTTGTGATTTCGGGGTTGTCGTTGGTGTTTTGCATGGGAAGCGTCCTGGTAAATGTTCCAGCAGTCGATGTTAGCCCGCTCACAGGAGATGGTTCTATGTCAGAAGGGGACAGCCACCCCCCCTGCTGTTGCGGAGGTAGTGCCGCACAAAGAGTGTACCATGCGATGAAACGCCAGCGGAGCGATGGGGCTGGTCCCTATGCGGTTGTGATGGGACGGTTTCGGAGTCGCTAGGGGATCGTCACTCCCATATGATACGACGCGTCGCCATCATCCCACTGTGCGCTCACCAACAGGACGTAGTCGCCGGCGGGTAGATCGGGCGACCAGATGATGGGCGTGGTCACCGGGTCCAGCCGCTGGCTGGCGGCCGAATCCGCGTTTGGGAACGTGTCGTAACGGTCGAGCGCCATGAAGGCGGTGGCCGGTTGGGGTCTAGCAAACGCCAACTCCAGCGGCTCGCCGGGCGCCAGCTCCACAAAGGTCTCCACAACCGGCGGGTACACGGTGTCGACACACAGGCCGTCCCAGCAGTAGGTGCCCGTAACAGTCACATGGTCAAGGCCATTGGCGGTCAGGGTCAGGTCGGGTGGTCCACTGCCGCGCCCCAGCCCGCACCCGGCCAGCATCATACCGAACACAAGCAGAAGCGGCAGCAGCAGCCGGCGACGGATGAGAAGGATCATAGTCTCTCCTTGTTGTCTCGAGTCTGGTACGAGCATAGAGCCATGTTCCACTCCATCAGGCTCGATAACCACTCCGGCTGCCAGGTGCCACTATGATAACATAGTCGTCTGGTGGTGGTTACATCATCCCCCTGCCCTCTTGCGCGACAAAAATGACCAAGATGTTCCACGATGACCTGGCGGGTCGCGAGAACATATCTGGACGCACGAAGAGCCCTACTGCTTTTCAGTACCTGCTGCAGGCTCAGCTCGTGGGAGCATCAGGTCCGTCCGTCTTGAACTTGACCCAAACGAATTCTAGGATGCCGCGCCGAAAATACTCAACGGCAGATAGGCAGACACAATCCAGTTTGGCGCGTCCACAATCTCGCTGATCTTCAAGTCCACCGCGGCGCTGCACAGGACGTACGCTTCGTTGCGGCTCAAGCCATATTGCGCTTCCAGATAATCCAGCATATAGCGAATCGCGTTCTGCGCGTTGACAAACAAGTCGGGGCCGTGGGCCGTCGTCGCGAAGTAACCCTGGCTATCCGTCCGGGTCAGTGGGCTGGGCGTCCGGAAGCGCAGCTCCGGCACGTTGGCCCCTTTCTCAAGACCAAAGCGGAGCGTAACGGTCATGGGTGTCTCAATGCCGGTCCCGCACACCTCGCCATCCCCCTGGGCCGCATGACAATCGGCTGTGGAAAAGAGCGCCCCCGGCACGCCAACCGGCATCCAGAGCGTTGCTCCCGGAACCAGACCCCGGATGTCGATATTGCCGCCGTTCGCTCGCGGAGGAACGGTATCGAACCGGCCTTCCGCAGCCGGCGCTACGCCCATCACGCCACAGAACGGCTCGAACGGCAAGGAGATGGCGTGTCCCTGGCCGAACCGGCAAACGTCGCCCTCAAGCTGCCAATGATGCAGGTATGGCTCGGGGAAATCGTCGGCCAACAGGCCGAACCCGGGGAGAACCCCGTTCCACCCCCAGCCCTTGTGCGTAAGCTCCAGAATGTCGATGACCAGGGCATCCCCCGGTTCGGCGCCGCGCACATAGACGGGGCCGGTCAGGGGATGGATGGGGCCAAAGTCCAGGCTTCGCAAGGTCTCTGTGTCCGACTCGGGCGTAATCTGGCCGTCTGAGGCTTCGCGGCACTCGAACACAACCGTGTCGCCGGGGTCAATCTCCAGTCGCGGTGCGAGAGAACGATCCCAAAACGCATGAACGATTGAGTCATCCAAATAGTGTTCGGTCATCTGTGGCCTCCTGGTTGGTTATTGAGACTGTGGGGGATCTTCTATCGTTGGTCAAGCGTGGCATCCAGCATTGGAAAAGGCGGCAGGCCCGTGCCCGCTCCCGCTTCATCCACCCTGTGGCAGGCCGAAAAGTGGCCTGGACGAACCTCCGTAAACGCAGGCTTTTCCGTTCGGCATACTTCGGTCACAAGCGGACAGCGGGTATGGAAAGGACAGCCGGCCGGCGGATTGGCCGGGCTGGGCATCTCATTCGAGAGCACGATGCGCTTGCGCGTCAGCTCCTTCTTCGGATCGGGTAACGGCACGGCCGACAGCAGCGAGACCGTATACGGATGCAGAGGCTCGGCGTACAACTCCTGATGGGTCGCCAGCTCCATGATCTGTCCCAGGTACATAACGGCGATGCGGTCGGAGATGTAGCGCACCATGCTCAGGTCGTGGGCGATAAACAGATAGGTCAGGCCGAACTCTTGCTGCAAATCATCAAGCAGGTTGACAATCTGGGCCTGAATCGACACATCCAAAGAGGAAATCGGTTCATCACAGACGATGAAGGACGGGTTGGCGGCCAAAGCGCGGGCGATACCGATGCGTTGGCGCTGGCCGCCGGAGAATTCGTGCGGATAGCGATACATGAACGCAGGTTCAAGCCCCACAATGTCCATCAGCTCGGCCACCCGTTTGGTGACGGCCTTCCCGCGGGCCAGGTTGTGGACGATCAACGGTTCGCCGATGATTGCCTCAACATTCATGCGCGGATTGAGCGAAGCATAAGGGTCTTGAAAGACCATCTGAAAGTGGCGGCGTGCGCGGCGTATATCGGCCGTGTCCTGGGACGTCAGGTTGTCGCCTTCAAAGATGATCGATCCCGCCGTCGGTCTGATGAGCTGCACAATTGAGCGTCCGGTAGTTGTCTTGCCACAGCCGCTCTCACCGACCAGCCCGAATGTCTCACCCCGGAAGATATCGAATGAGACGTCATCGACAGCCTTGACCTGGCCCACCTGTCGCTGGAGCAATCCTTCCTTAATCGGAAAGTGAACCTTCAGCGACTTCACCTGAAGGATGGGATCGTTTACATCACTTTTAGACATAGCGTGGCGCCTGTTCCTTGATGTCCCACCAGCACGCGACAACGTGATCCTCACCTGCCGGCAGCAGCATGGGATTCTCTTCCAGACACCGGTCAAAGACGTAAGGACAGCGGGACGCGAAAGGGCAGCCGGTCGGCGGGTTGAGCATGTTGGGCGGCGTGCCTCTGATGTTCACCAATCGCACCTTCTTGGCCTGGTCCAGCCGGGGAACCGACCCCAGCAGACCGATTGAGTAGGGGTGCTGCGGGTGTTCATAGAACTCCATCACCGGCGCGTGCTCAACGATGTATCCGGCGTACATGACGACGATGCGCTCCGCAATTCCGGCCACCAGCCCCAGGTCATGGGTAATCCAGATGATGGCCATGTTGGATTCCTGCCGCAGACTCTTGATCAACTCCACAATCTGCGCCTGGATGGTGACATCAAGCGCGGTCGTCGGCTCGTCGGCGATGAGGATCTTCGGGTCGCAGGCCAGCGCCATCGCAATCATAACCCGTTGGCGCATGCCGCCGGAAAACTGGTGGGGAAAGTCATCATACCGCGCATTGGCATCCGGAATACCCACCTTCGCCAACAGGGAGACCGTCCGCTGGCGAGCCTCCGCGCCCGAGATCGGGAAGTGCTCCAGCAACACTTCAGATATCTGGCGGCCGACCGACAGGACGGGGTTGAGTGAAGCAATCGGATCCTGGAAGACCATCCCAATCTGCCCGCCCCGCACCTTTTGCAGGTCGGCATCAGTGCCATGCCGGAGATCGTTGCCCATGAACATGACCTGACCACCCACCACCCGCCCAGCCGGCTTCGGCAACAGATCGAGCAGCGAGAGCATTGTCACGCTCTTGCCGCTGCCGCTCTCACCGACGACGCCGATAATCTCCCCTTCATCGAGGGCGAAGGAGACGCCGTTGACGGCATGGACCACGCCATCCATGGTCTTGAACTGCGTCACAAGGTCGGAGACTTCCAGTAGTTTTGTCATACTCGTTCCTGTCTGGCGGGTGATCCGGACGATGCGACAGTCGGGCCTGTGGCTTCGGGGCGGGCCAATGATTTGCGGTCCACTTTGCCGGACGCAGTTTTGGGCAGGCTGCGAACAAATTCGATCTCTCGCGGGTATTTGTGCGGCGCAAGGTGCGTCTTGACATGCTGTCGCAGCTCGTCGGCGAGAGTCGGATGCGGCGCATCCTCAGATGCGAGGACAACGTAGGCGCGCACGCGGGTCAGGCTCTCACCCTGAATACCAACGACGACGCATTCGCGAACGGCCGCGTGCTCCAGCAAGCACGCTTCGATCTCCAGCGGGGAAAGCCAGATCCCCCCTACCTTCAGGAGATCGTCCACCCTGCCCTGATACCAGAAATAGCCCTCAGCATTGCGCCGAAAGAGATCACCTGTCCGGACAGTGTCTCCGGCAAAGGTCCGCTTGGATTTCTCATGTTCATTCCAGTACATGAGGGCGGCGCTCTCTCCGCTGATCCACAGCTCGCCAGTCTCGCCATCCGCCACCGGCTGGCCTGTAGTCGCCACAATCTCTGCCGTGTAGCCGGGGACAAGCTGCCCCAGACTGCCCGCCGGCGCCGGCGATCCGGGCCGGCCGGAAATGTAGATATGGTATGCTTCTGATGATCCGATGCCGTCGATTGTCTCCACACCGAACGTGTCGAGCCATTTCTGATGAATAACCGAAGGCAGCGCTTCCCCGGCGGACGTGTTCAGGCGCAGGCTGCTCATGTCAAAGTCGGACGCGCCGGGTTGTTCGATCATCGCGTTCATCATCGTGGGCACATTGACGAGAATCGTGGGCTGCTGCTGCTCCACCAGAGCCAGCATCCTCTCCGCTGTCGCTCGTTCCGGGAACAGAATGCCGCACGCGCCGACCCCAAAGGTAAACAGAGTGACCAGGTCGCGCGCATACCCAAAGAACAGCTTGGGAACCGCCAGCACCCGGTCGGAGGAACGCAGCTGGAGAACCTGTCTCGCGTACCCCTCGAAGCTGATGACCGGATCATGCTGGCAATGGACGGCCGCCTTCGGCTTGCCTGTGCTGCCCGTCGTGAACTTCCAGAGAGCGATGTCATCTTTCGTTGTTTCGGCCGCCGCCAGCTCGACCGGCGCGTCGGCCGCCAGCTCGTTGAGGCTCCGCTCGTTTCGGGCCAGCGCTCCATGCTCCCCGGCCACCAGAATGGTGCGCAGGTGGGGACAGTCTGGGACGACCTCGCGCACTCTCTGCAAGTTGCTCTGGTCGACGATGATGACCCTGGCCCGGCTGTAGTTCAGATAGTAGGCATAGTCGTGGGCTTGCAGGAACGTATAGACCTCGGCCACCACGGCGCCGATCTTTAACGTGGCGTACCATGCTGCTACGAAGTCGACGCTGTCGTTGAGCGCCAGCAGGACGCGGTCTTCCATCTCCACACCCAGCGAGCGGAGCACATGCCCAATCCGGTTCGTGCGCTCGGCAACGGCACGGTAGCTGTAGTCGCTTTCGCCCACGCGCAGAGCGACTGCGTCGCCCCGGCCTTCCGTCAGGTTGCGATCCAGAAAGTAACTGGTCAGATTAAACTGACGCGGAATGGTGTCGTAGGTCATCATTCAGTCAGTGACCGGGACAGCCGACCGGGCAGTCCGTTCGTTGATGACAGCCGATCATGCGGGCCACATCTCGATACGGTCAATGAGCGGCGGGTCGTCGTTGAGGGCGATGTCCGTATCCAGCAGCGTGGCGCACTGCGGGCAGAACGCCTCAACCAGGACATACCCGTATCCGGCAGTGCGTAGTGGCCCTGCCCTGGATATGTCGTCCCGGCGCAGAACGGCGTGGGCCTTCCAGTCAGCACCGGCAGGAGCGACCTCATAGCCACACCAGGTGCATTCGGTCGCCCCGGCGCTGCTCTGCTGCAAATACTCATTGATGCGACGGCCGCTGGGGGCGACTGATTGGCGCTCGGCCAGCCCCACGTCGACAGAGCGTTCGATGCGCTCCGCCCGAATCGCCGCCCGTCTGGCAAGCGTCGCCGGGGAGTCGATGGCGTCATTCTCAACGACGACACCGTAGATCTCTCTGGCCACCGGCGCGGTCACCATCCCGGTCAAGACATCGTTCAGGACCAGGGCCGGCTCGCGGTCGATGGGGTCGCCATAGCCACCTCCGCCCATGAAGCGAATGTACTGGATGTCTCCCTTCTCCAAATCGACCGACCCCCATTGAATGGCTTCCACCTCAGCGCCCTCAGTCGTATCGCGACTGAACGGCAAATCGGCGAGATTGCCCTCGCGGAACGTAGCATAGCCCACGTTGCAGCCGGGATAGCCGCCGAAGATGCCCAGACTCATCGGCGCACGCGTGCCCTTGCCGAACAGGGTCAGACCCATCGGCATCGGTCCGATGGCGCCGGGGGTGAAGGCGTACTCATGACAGACACCTCCCCGGAACTTGCCGGGGCCGCCGGAGTCGGGCACCGGTCGGCGGTACAGATAGCGCAGCGGTGTGTTTAACTCCTGGCTTTCCACGTTGGCCCAGCGCGAAACCACATTGGGGATCTCGCCGCCGATGTCTTCCCCATCCTTCAGCGCCCGCGCCCCACCCGAACCGGCGAAGGTGTCGGTCAATGGGGCCACAAAGAACTCACCGGAGGCGGTGAGGCCGTGTGTTTCAATGTGGGCGTGGCTGCCATGCCAGACAGCGGTGGCCCGGTCGCGGTACGCTTCGCTGGCGCCCATCATCTTGGACAAAACAATGGTCGACAGGTTGTTGACGATCTGGATGGTCCCGACGGTGGCGATTGAGATCGGCGCCGGCCGTTGACAGTTGACGACAGTCGCTTCGGGCGCAATCATTCGGATCGGTCTCGTCACGCCGTCGTTCCAGGTCACATCCCAGGCAAGCAGCGGGAAGATGGGCGCGAACAGGGCACCCCACGAGGCCCAATAACAACAGTTGACGCCCACCGGCGATTGGGGGCTGGAGCCGGTGAAGTCATACGTCAGCGTGCCGTCCTGGTTGGTCGCGGTCAGCTGGACGACCAGTGTGGAGCCGTCGTGCAAGTCGATGTATTCACGCGCCTGCCAGGAACCCTGGGGCAGCTCAAGCAGTCGCTCGCGAACCAGCGCTTCCGACTGTTGGATGAGCGCCTCGGACACCTCATTGACGGTCGCCACGCCATAGGTCTGGTAGAGCTTGTCCATGCGCTCCTTGGCCACGAAGTTGGCGGCCAACTGGGATTTCATGTCGAGCTGGGTCATGCCGGGGTCGCGGACCATGTTCAGGAACGTTTCCACCACATCCTTACGCATCACGCCGCGCTCAATGATCTTCAGCCCTTTGGTCTGGAACCCCTCGTGGTAGGATTCCGTAGCATTAGGCGAGAAGCCGCCGGGGTCAATCGCCCCGATGTCGGTGACATGGACGAAGTTGGCCACGAAGCCGGTCAGCTCACCCTCAAAGAAGATAGGTGAGATGAGATAGACATCCGGCGGGTGCAGGGCCGCGGTGTAAGAGTCGTTGAAGAAGTAGACGTCCCCTTCGTAGATTCCCGGATTTTCCGAGAAGTTGGCGATGACATGCTTCACTGCCTGAGAGGCGCTGGTCAGATGGTGCAAGAAGCCGACGCCGCCCACCATCAGGCCGCCGTCAGCCTTGTAGAGCGAAACCATCATATCGTGCCCTTCGTTGGTGATGGGCGAGCCGGAGACATTCTCCAGCGCGATAATCGCTTCATCAATGACCTGCACCAGTTTGTGGCGAATAATCTGAAATGTGACCGGGTCTACGGCTGTCATAAGGTCTCCTCGCGCGTGATGATCAGGTTCTTGTATTTGTCTACTGTGGCGAACTGATCCGGGTTGGTGACAACGGTTGTAATGGGTGTCCAGATGATGGCCGGGCCGGGCACCCTGTTTCCGGGAACGAGCTGCTCAAAGTCATACCCCTTCACGTCCTGGAAAGCTTTCGCCTTCTCGACCCAGGCCCGGCGCGTGTCCACGACAGCGTGTTCAGCGCCGGCGTCCCCGGTGGGATACTCCGTCAGGCGCGGTGTCTTGACGACGCCGGCCCCGCGCACCCGGTAACTCACCATCTCGATGCCCGCTTCACGATAGGCCGACTCCTGTCCGTAGCGGCCCTCATAGAACGCCTCAAATCGGGCGATTGTGTCTTCCAGCAGATCGGCCGTCATCTCCCCCTGCCCCGCAACCGGGGCGGTCAGGATATGAACCTGTCGCCGGTAGCGCATGTCGATGGAGCGCTCCAGTGTAATTTCTTCGTCACTGAACCCTTCCTGACGAAGCTGGGCCTTGACATGCTGCGCCAGCTCACCGAATATGGCCTGGAGCTGGGCGATGTCCCACGGCTCAGTCATCGGTTTCGTGGTCTGATCTTCATGCACAATGTCTGCGGTCGTCAGGCCAAACGCACCGTGGACCGAGGCCGAGTGAGGGATGACGATCTGGGCCACACCCAGCTCATCCCCATAAGCCGCGACGTGCATGCCGGCAGTGCCGCCAAAGGAGAAGAGCGCAAACTGGCGCGGGTCAAGCCCCCGTTGGATCGTCACCTTGTGCAGCAGATCGTAGATCATGCTGTTGGCCAGACGATAGAGGGCGGCGGCGGCGTCCGGCACGCTGCGGCCCAACGGATCGGCCACCTTTTCCTTAAACACGCGTTCTGCCTTCTCAATGTTCAACCTCTCCCGACCGCCCAGGAAGAAGTCGGGGTTCAGATAGCCCAGGATAGCGTCGACGTCGGTGATGGTCGGATTCTCGCCCCCGTTTTCGTAGCAAACCGGCCCCGGGTAGGAACCGGCGCTTTGCGGCCCCACCTGCGGCATCCCGGTTCGCTTGTCCACCGCAATGATGCTGCCTCCGGCCAGGCCGAGAGAGACCACATCCATCTTGGGCATGGCGTAGTGATAGCGAAGCACCATCGATTCGCGCTGATACTCGATGAGGCCGTCGCGCACCACGCCCACCTTGAACGTCGTCCCGCCCATGTCGGCGGCAATGATGTTCTGATTGCCGAGCATCTTGCCCAGATGACGGGACCCAACCAGCCCGGCGACGGGGCCGGACTCGATCATGCCGACCGGGAAGGCCAACGCCTTGTCAGCCGGGAGCAGACCGCCATACGCCTGGGCGACCAGCAAAATGCCGCCAAAGCCAACTTCGTCCAACTTCTCTTGCAGATTGCTGATGTACCGCTTGACGACCGGCCCCAGACGACTGTTCAGGGCCACCGTCGATGTGCGCTCATACTCACCGAGAATCGGGGCGATTTCGTGCGACAGAGTCAGGAACGTCTCCGGACTGACATCGGCCACAATTCTACCCACCAGCTTCTCAACCTCAGGATTGACAAACGACCAGAGCAAGCAGACGCCGACCGCTTCCACACCGGCATCCAGCAGACTGCGCACTGCAGCCTCGATCTCCCCTTCATCCGGGACAAAGAGCATCTGACCACCGGCGTCAGTCCGTTCCTTGATGCCCCGAATGTTCGACCCGGCCACAATGGGCGGCATCTTCTCGGTTTCAATCGGATTGCGCTTCTCGTCTTCGGTCAGCCCCGACCACCGCCCGTAGCCGCCGCGCGTCGCGAACAGAGTCTGCTCGAAGCCGCGGGTGGTAATGAGACCGGCGTCGGCCAATGTACCGTCCACCACCGCGTTCTCCGCCACAGTTGTGCTGTGCAAGAACAAGCGTGTGTTGTGTATGAGTTCCGGCAGCGGGACATCGATGCTTTGGGCGGCCACAGCCAGAGAGTCCAGGATGCCGGTCGAGAAGTCAGGAGGCGTTGAGAACGCTTTACCCAGAGCAACCCGCCCATCTTCATCCACAATCACACTGTCTGTACAGGTCCCGCCAATATCTACAGCCAAAACATATTGCATTCCGACACTCTCCGTATCAAATAAGAGTAGGACGATTTGGTAAATCGCGTTTACGTCCCGGTTTGGTTTTTCTCTTTCAATCAGACCCGGTTGTAAAAGCCGGGTTCATCCCGTCCGCCTGTCCCATCGGCCAGAGCATAGACAAGATCGACCAGCATATCGGTCAGGATCTCAAACGACGCCTGCCCTTCTTCGGCCGTCGCCCGCGCCGGGTCCCCGTTGTACGCCTGGGTCAGGCCCATCTCGATGAACCCCTTCTGACCCTGCCCGATCACGTCCACCAAACTGATCGGCACTTCCGGCAGCTGCGCCATCCTCTCCGGATCGACCAGCTCAGGATGGTCGGCCAACACCAGCGAGGTCTCATACCGGCCCGCGTGGCACTCGCCTTTCCTGAACTCTTCCGTGAGCATCATGGCCCGTTCGCGGCGCGTCAGGTCCAGATAGCCGACCAGAGCGCCGGTCTGTTCAAGGATCGTGTCGATGCTCCGGTGCAGCGTCTGCACGTGTTCGGGTTCGAAGTGGTTGTTGACCAGGATGATGTAGGGAAAGCCCTGCTCAATCAACGAGTGGCATATGTCCACGATCATAGCCTGCAACGTCGCTTCGCTGACGTGAATCGTGCCCTTGAACCGGCCTGCGTAGCGCGTCACGGCGTAGGCGAGGCTGGGCAGGATCAGGGCATCGACGTGGGGGTCGCCCGCCAAACGCCGCGCCGCGCGCAGGCACATCCCGTCAGAGATAATGACGTCGGTGCTCAACGGTGAGTGGGGGCCGTGGGCCTCGGTTGCCCCCACAGGAAACAGCAGCACCGTCTTGCGCCCGGAGCGCTGGCGCTCTTCAAGCTGAGCATAGGATTGGTTGGCGAAGTAGCGTGCAAAATCCGGCATATGGTGGCTCCCTAGTCGCTGCTCACGTCGACCACGATCTTGCCGAACAAGTCGCCGGCTTCCATCTTGGCCTGGGCTGCGGCCGTCTCGGCCAGAGGGAATGTGCTGTCGATGGCCGGTCGCAGCGCGCCGTCGAAGACCAGATTCATGACCGCATAGAAGTCGGCCGTCGTGCCCATCATGGAACCCAGAATGCTGAGATGCTTGTAGAAGATGAGCCGGTTGTCCAGCTCAAAGGTTGGGCCGGCCGTGTTGCCCACCGTCACCAGACGGCCGCCCACACGCAGCGATCGAATGCTCTGGGGGAACGTCGCCGCTCCCACGTTGTCTACCACCACATCAACACCTTGCTTGCCGGAAAGCTTATAGACCGCCCGCGACCAATCTTCCTGCGACCGGTCGATGACCACATCAGCGCCCAGCGCCTTTGCCTTCTCCAGCTTCTCCGCATTCGACCCCACCACAAACACCTCCGCTCCCAGCAGTCTGGCGATGTCGATGGAAGCCGTGTTGACGCCGCCGCCGGCGCCGATGATCAGCACCCGTTCGCCCCGCTGGAGATTGGCGCGCGTGACGAGGCTGTGCCACGCGGTCAGGTAGACCAGCGAGGCGGCTGCGGCCACGCTGTACGCGACGTCGTCGGGCATGACGAGACAGTTGCGCGCCGGAACAGCCACGTACTCCGCATACGTCCCGTTCACATGCTCGCCCAGAATGGCCAGCGACGCGCTGAGATTGTCCTTGCCGGAGAGGCTGTTCAGCGACAGCGGATCACTCAGCGTGGCGTTGACAACCACCCGGTCGCCCACCTTGACATTGGAAGCGGCTTCGCCGACCGCGGCGACCACACCGGCCCCGTCTGCGCCGAGGACATGGGGGAAGTGCAGGTTCAGGCCCGGCCATCCTTCGCGCACCCAGATATCCAGACGATTCAGGGCGGCGCTGCGCACGTTGATCAGCACCTCGTTTGGCCCGATGGCGGGCACATCGACCTCGCCATACTCAGTCACCTCCGGGCCACCGTGCCCGGTCAGATAGAAAGCTTTCATCTTATTCATCAGGTTGTCCCTCCAATTCTTCGTAGACTTGCCGGCGTAGTTTGCTCTTGATTAGTTTTCCCGTCTGATTGAGAGGCAGCGGATCGTCCCGCACGATGAGCCGCCGCGGCATCTTGAAGCGCGCAATCTGACCGTCGCAGTAGTCGCGCAGCTCTTCCAGCGTCAGTGTTGTGCCGGCGCGCAGGACAGCCACCACGCACACCACTTCGCCCCATCGGTCGTCCGGCACGCCGATGACCGCCACCTCAGCCAGCTTGGGGTGGCCATACAGGAACCGTTCAAGTTCGGCAGGATAGATGTTCTCCCCGCCGGAAATAATCACATCCTTCTGGCGATCAACAATGGTGATGTACCCCTCTGCATCCTGAACAGCGAGATCGCCGGAGCGAAACCAGCCGTCGGAGAAGGCGTCTCGACTGGCGGCTTCGTTGCGCCAATAGCCTGAGATAACATGCTCGCCCCGTATCCAGACTTCGCCCACTTCGCCGGGGGCAACATCCTGGCCGCTCAATCCCACAAGACGGACCTCCGTATGGAAGAACGGCAGCCCGGCTGACCCCGCCTTTTCTATGGCCCTGTCTTTGGGGATGGCGGTGGCCGGCCCCGCTGTTTCTGTCAGCCCGTAGGATTGCAGCACCAGAATACCGCGCCGGTCATAGGCGCTGATCAGGGCGGCGGGCACCGGGGCGGCCGAAGCCAGCACCCAGCGCAAGGAACTCAGGTCATAACGGTCCAGATCAGGGCAGTTGAGCATGCCGTCGAGCATGGTGGGCACGGCCATAAAATGGTTGATGCCTTCTTGTTCAATGAGGGCCAACGCCCTGATGGTGTCCCATTCGCGGATCAGCACAACGGTTGACCCAAGATGGACAAAGGTAGTGACGAAACTGATCCCGCCGACATGGTACATCGGCAAGGGGAGCAGGTTGACGTCGCTCTGGCGATGGTCCAGAGTGTGGGTGATGGTCGCCGAACACCAGAACATCTGCTGGTGGGTCAGCAGCGCCCCTTTCGGGTAGCCGGTGGTGCCCGATGTGTACATCAGCACCAGGGCGTCATCGTCGCCGCCCGCGGCCTGGAAAGGATCGCCGCGCTCATTCCCCGCCAGCAACTCTTCGTAGAGCAGAGCGTGGCTGCTCTGGTCGCCGCCAACCATTATCTCGCCTTGCAGCTCGTGCAGCTCCTGCTGCAAGCCGGCGGCCGTTGACTCAAACTCCTTGTCGTAGGCGAACAGTTTCGCCCCGCAGTTTTCCAGAATATAACGGATTTCCGGGCGAGCCAGCCGCCAGTTGATGCCGGTCAGGATGGCGCCCAGTTTGGCCAGACCAAAGTAGAAGTCGTAATATGCGATGGAGTTGCGCAAGAGCACAGCCACCCGGTCGCCGCGTTCGATCCCCCTGGCCGACAGGGCCGCCGCCAGACGGTCGGCCCGCCGATTCATCTCTGCGAAGGTGAGCCTCTGCTCCCCGGCAATCAGCCCCACCTTGTCTGGTTCGAGCAAGGCGCGGCGGGCCAGAAAGGAGCCGATGTTGACGGTGCTCATCCCTTAGCTGTCCTCCCGAAAAGGACCATCACGCGCTTCCAGAAAAGCGCCCATACCGGCCTGGACCATTATCTCCATCAGCTCGCGCTGTTCCGGCAGGTCCGCTCCCAGAACAAGCGCGTCGGCGAGCCCGTGTTGGCGCATGGCCGTCTGGAAGCCCATCTGATCATAGACAGCGCGCAGACTGCGCTTGGTCATCTCCAGCGGGTACGCCGGCACTTTGGCCACTCGCTCGGCCAGCTTCCAGCTCGCCGTTTGCAGCTGGTCGGCCGGCACAACGCGATTGACAAGGCCCAGGCGCAGCATATCCGCTGCATCAATCATGTCGCCGATATAGTAATATTCGTGCAGGAACTTACTGTGGGTCAGGAACGGCATGATGAGCAAGGGGGACAGGGCGAAGTGGCGGATCTCCGGCTCTCCCAGCCGGGCATGGTCTGCGGCAATGGCCAGATCGCAGGCCATCGCCAAAGCTGCGCCCGCCGCCAGCGCATAGCCGTTGATGGCGGCGATGACCGGCTGGCGCAAGTACCAGACCTTGAAGAAAAGCTCCAGGTTGCCGCGCAAGATCGCTTCCAGCTGGGCCAGATTGAACTCGTCAATCGACTCCATATCCCAACCGGAGCAGAACGCCTTGCTGCCTGCGCCGGTTATGATGAGCGCCCGAATCTGCTCATCCCGGTCGACCTCATCCAAAGCAGCCAGCATCTCGTCGCGACTGGCGGGCAGGCGCAGCGAATTCAGCCGCTCCGGCCGGTTGATCGTCAATTGGGCCACGGCGCCCCGCCGTTCCAGCGTGATGTCCTGATAGATGTCCATCTGCTCCTAAAGCGAGCCCAGCGCCTCGCGCACGCGAGACAGCCCCTTCTCCAGCACATCCATCTGGCTCGCCCCGGAAACCCGGAACCAGCCTTCGCCGGTTGGCCCGAAAGCGGAGCCGGCGGTCAGGGCCACATTCCCGCGCACAAGAACGAAGTCCGTAAGCTGCTCAACTTCGGAAACGGACAGCGACTCACTGGTGTTCTCCCTCAGGTAGTCGCGCATGGCGTCCCCCTTCTCTTGCAGATAGTCACGCGCGTCGACGAAGCTGTAGAACGTGCCGTCCTGGGGGGTGCATTTCAGGTAGGGAACCTGCGACAGTTGGTCGACAATGTAGTCGCGGCGGCGGGCCAGCTCGGCCAGCATGCGCTCATAGTAGTTGGTGTCGTCGGCCAGAGCGGCGAGGGCGGCACGCTGGGAGATGGACGGGGCGCAAATGCTGGCGTACTGCTGGGCCTTGACCAGGGATGACGTCAGACCCTTGGGACTGGCGACATAGCCCACTCGCCAGCCGGTCATGCCAAACCCTTTGGAGAAGCCGTTGACCGTGAATGTTCTCTCGTGCATGCCCGGCAATGTGGCCGGGCTAAGAATGCTGCGGCCGTCGAACATGATTCTTTCGTACAGTTCATCCGACAGCACCCATAGATCGTGTCTGATTGCCAGCTCCGCCAGCGCTTCGGACACTTCTCGACTCAGCGCTGCGCCCGTCGGATTGCCGGGGCTGTTCATGAACAACAGTTTGGTTCGCGGCGTGATGGCTGCTTCTACGGCGGCAATGTCGGGATTCCAGTTATCCTCGCCGCGTGTGGGAATCACGATTGGCGTAGCGTTGCACAGTTCGACGAGAGGGGCAAAGGCGCTGTAAGCCGGGCCGAACATAATTGCTTCGTCTCCCGGATTCAGGATCACCTGCGTAATGGCCGCCATCGCCTCACTGCTGCCGCATGTCACCAGGATATCGCTGATGTCGTAGGTCAGGCCATTTTCACGCTCAAGTTTTTCCACGATCGCTTCCCGCAGCGGAAGAATGCCGCTGTTCGACGTGTACCCCGTGAAGTTCTCCTCAACCGCCTGGACGGCGGCCCGCTGAACGGACTCAAACGGCTCGAAGTCGATAGTGCCCACGCCAAGCGAGACAAGATCGGCCTGCTTTACGTCAAAGTACTTGCGAATGCCTGAAGGCTTGATGTTCTGAATGCGTGTAGAAAGCTGCTGCATGGTTGCGTTTCCTCTCGTTATTTCTTGTCTGGCAGGCTACTGGTTCGACAACCTGCATGGGTCGGATGATGTAAAACGAGTTGCCAAATCGTTCTCCGCTCTCCGTTCTCCGCGATTTAGCAAATCGCGTTACCGTCTTTTCGACGAAAGATGATGGTCGACTACTAGACCATGACGCCGAGACCATAGGTGGTCATGGAAAGCGTGGAGCTGAGCAAGAAGAACTTGAACAGATCAGCATAGTCGTCCGATTCATACCGCACTGACCGGTCGCCCGTGCGCTCACAACCCGGTATGAGGCCGTGCATGTCGCCCATGAGCGGGCTGTAGAGGTCCAGCTCCATGACCAGGGGCGGCTCAAGAACGAAAGGCGCAATGTCAGGCAGGCGCCGAATCGCTCGTTCGGCCGCCTCGCGAATCTCTTGCTGCGCGACGGACGGGTGCAGGTTGATGGCGGAAGCGGCGCTGACGCCCTCCTTCACGGCCACCGTCTCCATGTTCGGCACCAGATCGCGTGCATCCCGACACGTCTCCGTGTCCCCTGTTACAAGCACAGTGGGCACGCCGTAGTAGCCTGCCAGGGCGACACAGAGACCGACCTCCGACATGTAGCGCCCATTGACTGTACAGTTGAAGGCATGGAAGGTATGGCCCAAAATACCGTACCGTTTTCCGGCTCCTGCATGGTAGCCAATCATGAACATCGCTTCGAACCCACGGTCAATCCCCTCCATCAGATGAAAGAGTTTGCTGCGCCCCGTCAACAACCTCGCATTGCTGTTCAACAGGTCGGGAATAACGTTGCGGTGCTGCCCATGCCCTTCATTGACCAGGATTCCTTCCACGCCGGCAGCCAGAGCGCCGTCGATAGAAGCATTGATCTCCTGAGTGAGCAGCAGTCGGGTCCCGGCAAACTCAGGGTTGCCATGCCGCACTTGCTCCAGGTTCGTCACCGTTGTGACGCCTTCAACATCGAGGGTGATATAGATCTCCACGCTTGCTCCTTTTTGCGCTGCCAGGCTTCGCACCCGGCCCATCATGAAGCCGGAGCAGCCGTGGCGCAGCGCACGCCCCCGCCTTTGCAAGGTGGGAAGAGAATGCAGCTCGGTCGGTTTGTGTCCCGGTCGGCTGCGTTCTCTTCCCGGCTGTTCTCTAGATGACTATTCGGTTACCGTGGCATCATAGAGCCAGATGTACTCCGGATTGTTCATCGCTTCCCAACCCTGGAAACCGGATTCCGAACCATGCGTAATCTGGACATCCCACAGCGGGAGCCAGACGGCCAGGTCCATGATGCGCTTCTGCAGGTCCTGGTAGACCTGAAGGCGTGCATCGCGGTCAGCTTCTTCGGCGCCGGCTGCCAGCAGACTGTCGATCTCTTCATCTGCCAGGTGGGACCAGTTGAAACCGGTACCGATGTTGGCCGAGGACCACATCGCACTCAGGTTGGACGGGTCGGCCATGCGCCAGCGCAAACCACAGATGTTGCGCTGAGCGTTGTGGCACTCTTCCACCACCACGCCCGCCTCAGCGAACTCCAGATCGAGCTGGATGCCCAGTTCCGCCAACTGCGCCTGCACGAACTCCGCTGCGATGGCCCGGTCCGGCAAGGTGGATAGTTCGATGTGAGACAAGACCAGCGGCTCGCCATCCTTGTCCAGAACGCCATCTCCGTCCGTGTCTGTCCAACCGGCCTCCGCGAGCAAGGCCAAAGCCATCTCCGGATCATACTGGTTGTATTCGTTGACACCCTCCCAGAACGACCATGTCGAAGACGAAATCGCGCCGTTGCCGATGGGGAACGTGTTGTTGAACAGAACGTCGAGCATCAGAGGCCGGTCAATCGCATGACCCAGCGCCTGGCGCACCAGGATGTCATCCAGGGGCGGCATACTCGCGTTAAACACAAACCCGTTCGGTGTTCCCGGGCCCGGCAGCGCGGTGGTCACCAGGTCTGGGTTTTCAATCAGCTGGAGATACTGGTCGCTCTCCACGCGGTTGATAAGGTCCACTTCACCCGCTTCCAGACTGGCCAGACGGGTGGTGGCTTCCGGGATAAACTGCCAGGTGACGCTCTCCAGCAGGGCCGGTCCCTGGTGGTCGGCGCTGGCCGGGCCCCAGTTGTAATCCTCATTGCGCACAACGCGCATGAACGCCTGGTCGACCCATTCATCAAGGATGAAAGCGCCCGTGCCGACCGCGTTGCGGCCGATGTCTTCGTCACCAAACTCTTCGAGAGACGCCGGCGACATGAAGTAAAGGTCCGAAGCGCCGATCAAAAAGATGGGATTGGGGTCGGTGAAGTTGACCTTCACCGTGTAGTCGTCGATCACCTCGGTCGATTCGTAGGTTGATCCCAGACGAGCCTGGGCCACGCTGGCCGAGGAGCATGATTCACTCTCCGCAATGGTGGCGACGCGGTCGAAATTGATCTTGACGGCCTCGGCATTGAACGGCGTGCCGTCCTGGAACACGACATCATCGCGCAGGTTGAACGTGAACGACAGGAAATCATCCGATGTTTCCCAGGACTCGGCCAGATAGGGATAGAACTCCTGATCGGACGGCTCCCAGAACACGAGTGAATCGTAGAGCGTCTTGTACTGATTGTCAGCAATGCTGGAGAAGGTGCACGACGGATTGAGCGTCTCCGGCTCAGATTGCGTACCCCAGACCAGGTTACCTCCGGCCACAGGCGCGGCCTCTACGACCGGCTCTTCGGTCGGTTCCTCGACCATCGCTTCTTCTTCCGCCGGCTCCTCAGCAGGTTCCTCGGCGGGTTCTTCCGCGGGCTCTTCAGTGGGCTGTTCCATCGGCTCTTCGGCCGGTTCTTCAGCAGGCTCCTCAGCCACAGCTTCTTCCACTTCTTCAACCGGAGCAGAAGTCGCTTCCACTTCCGGCGCTACCTCGGCTGCTGTTTGGCACGCAGCCAACAGCAGGGCAAGGAACACGAGCAGGGCTACAACAGAATGACGGGAAAGTTTCATGTTTTCTCCTTCTTCCTAGATTCGACAGCTAAGGACTCAACTAACAACAGAAGGCGGTCCGGCACATGCCGTCACCCTCTGGGACTGCCCACTTACTTAATCCGCTGCGTTTACAACCGTGAAGCGCCGGAGATCAAAGGTAGTGTTCTCTTGCTTCTCCGGCTCCGCTTTGATCGGTCGGTAGAAGAGGACGCGCAATGGTGCTTGTCCAGAGTTCTTCCACCCATGCCGTGCAAACGCGGGCACAAAGACGAAGTCGCCGGTCTCGAAATGATGGTATTCGTCTTCGACGGCGATCAACCCTTCCCCACTAATGATGTAGCCAAACTCTTCCTGGCTGTGGGAGTGCAGCTCCTTGTCGGCCGATCCGGTTCCCGGCGCCATTTCGAAGATGCCGGCATTGACCGTGAGCGCACCGCAGACATCCCTGTCTACATAGCTCCACCCCTTGCCGCCAGGAAACGTCCTGGCGTCCTCTTCGGTGATGACGACACGGGTCCAGTACGGGTTGACAGCCGTTGGGCCTACCTCGGACAGTTCAACAGATCTCTTCTCAACTTTGCGTGACATAGCTTCTCCTACCAGAGCGGATCGGCGCCCGGGCAGCCGGGGCCAAAGCGAACGCCTAAACTGAGGCGGCCGCCTCAGTGATACGGTCCATTCCCTTCTGCAAATTCTCCATATAGTCCGCGCCGGATATCCGGAACCATCCTTTCCCTGCCTCACCAAATCCGGCGCCTGGCGAGAGGTAGACTTTCCCGCGCACGATCATGAAGTCGGTGAACTGCTGGTCTACCGAGTCAGGCAGCACGTATCCTTCCACTTCGTCGGTCAACACCTGGCGCACAGCGTCTCCCTTCTGCTCCATGAAAGGACGCACATCCACAAAGGTATAGAACGTGCCATCCTGAAGGGGCGCATGGATGCCCTCAATGGCGTTGAGGCTGTCGCACAGATAGTGGCGGCGGCGGTCCAGTTCTGCGAGCATCGCCTCCAGCGGTTCCTGGGGGCCTGTCAGGGCAGCCAGAGCTGCATACTGCGACATGGACGGGGCGCAGATGCCCACATAGATGCGTGCTCGATGCACCGGCCCCAACAGTTCGCGCGGACAGCCCATGTAGCCGACACGCCAGCCCGTCATGCCATACGCCTTCGAGAAGCCGTTGATCGTGAAGGTTCGCTCCCGCATACCGGGCAAAGAGGCGGGGCTTAGCACCTTCTTGCCATCGAACATGATGCGCTCGTACAGCTCGTCGGCCACGACATAGAGGTCGTGCTTGATGGCCAGCTCGCACAGGCCGTGGACCGACTCTTCAGTGAGCGCCGAACCGACCGGGTTGCTGGGGCTGACCATGAAGAGCAGCTTGGTGCGGGGAGTAATGTTCTCCTCGACTTGCTTCAGGTCCGGCTGCCAATTGTCTTCGCCGCGCGTCTTGAGGATGATCGGCACGCCGGAAGCCAGCTCGACCACAGCCGCGAAGTGCCCGATGTAATGGGGATCAAACATGATCGCCTCGTCGCCAGGCTCCATGAAGGCGTGGGGGATAGCGCTGAGGATTTCGCTGCTGCCGGAGGTGACCAGAACTTCATCGGCATCGTAATGGACGCCATTTTCTGTGTCCAGTTTATGGGCAATAGCCTCCCGCAGCGCCAACAAACCGACGTTGGCGGTATACCCGACATGATCGTCCTCGATCGCCTTGATGCCTGCCTCATGGATATGATCGAAGGTGTCAAATTGAATAGTGCCCATGCCCATGTAGTGAACATCGGGGCCTATCTTGAGCATCTCGCGACCACCGGTGTTGGCGATATGGTCGATGCGCTTGGATACTGGTTTCATTCCTTTAGCTCTCCTTGAACGATTCGTTGACGAGTAAGACCGGATGACTATGACCTGAGGCGCGGATCCAGAGCGTCGCGCAGGCTGTCGCCCAACAGATTGAGGGCGATAGCGGTCAGCATAATGGCCAGACCGGGCATGGTGCTCAGCCACCAGGCACGCTGGAGTTGGCCCCGGCCTTCACTGACCATGACGCCCCACTCCGGCGTGGGCGGTGATGCGCCCAGGCCGAGATAGCTCACGGCGGCGCCAATCAGGATTGCGGTGGCGAAACCGAGCGTGGCCAGGACAATGACCGGTGACAGGATGTTCGGGGCAATGTGACGGAAGATGATGCGAGTATTCGAGCCGCCGGTAACGCGGGCGGCATGCACATAGTCAGATTCCTTGGCAGAGAGCATACTTCCCCGCACCACACGGATGTAGCTGGGGATGGCCGAGATGCCCACGGCAATCATGACGTTCACAAGCCCGGGACCGAGCGCGGCCAGGATGACCAGAGCCAACAAGACGCCCGGCAAGGCCAGCAAGATATTGGTCACGAACATAATGGAGGTGTCGACCCACCCGCCGAAGAAGCCGGCCATCAGTCCCAGGAAGCCGCCCACGATCATGGAAATGCCCACGCTGATGAATCCGAGCTGCAGGGAGATTCGCGCCCCGTACATAATTCGGGTCATGATGTCGCGGCCGAGGCGATCGGTGCCCGCAGGGTGCGACCATGAGGGCGATTGCAAGGCTTCTGTGGGCGACATCTTGATCGGGTCATAGGGCGTCAGCACGGGTGCCGCAAGGGCGACCACCACCAGCAGGATGAGAAAGCCGCCACCAATAACGCCACCCCAGCTGCGGGAAATGCGCCGCAGAACAGACCGAACGAAACTGCTCCGTTCAACCTCATCCAGATTGACATCCTCAACAGGCCCAGGCCCGGCGTCGATTTGTGTCTCGGCAGTCATAATGGGCTAATTCTGCTCTCCTACACGAATTCGTGGGTCCAGGAATCCATATAGAATATCGACGGCGAGATTGGACAGGATGAATATGAGGGCCAGCAGAAGCGTCGCGCCCTGGAGCACGGGCATGTCCCGTTCCAGGAGCGCATCAACCGCGACGCGGCCAATGCCCTGCCGGGCAAAGACATTCTCGACAATCACCGTTCCGCCCAACAACCGCCCGAACTGCAAGCCAATGACGGTCATGACCGGAATCATCGAATTGCGGAAGACATGGCGCGTAATCACCTTTCTCTCGTTCAACCCTTTGGCGCGCGCCGTAGTCACGTACTCCTGACCCAGCTGCTCCAGGCTCTCGGTGCGCACCAGTCGGGCAATGATCCCCGCACCGGCCAACCCCAGCGTCAGGGCCGGGAGAACGAGGTACTCAATGCCGCCCTGCCCCGTGATGGGAAACCAGCCCAGCCGGACGGAAAATATCAACAGCAGGATGATCCCCAGCCAGAAGCTGGGAATGGACCAGCCGATCAGGGCGGTGATCATGGTGGTAGCGTCTACCCATGTGCCGCGATAGATCCCGGCCAGGATCCCCAGCGGTATGCCGATGACGATGGCCACAAACATACCGGCGGCCGCCAGCATCAGCGTGGCCGGGAAAGCGCCGGCGAGGATTTCAGTGACCGGGCGGTTGGAGCGGATTGACCGTCCCAGATCGCCTTGCAGCGCGTTGCCCAGAAAACGACCGTACTGCACAATCACAGGGTCATTCAGTCCCAACTGCTCCCGGATGCGATCCATTTCCTCGGCCGTCACAGCCGAGCCGGACTGAAGAGCCAGGATTTCCGGAGCCTGCCCGGGAATGTAGCTGAGCATGAGGAATACGAGGGCGGAAACGCCCAGCAAGACCGGGATGGCCAGCAGAAGCTGACGTGTGAGATAGGATCTCATCGGGGTTCCAGCTCGTCCTTGTAATAAAGAGGCTCGCGGCCCAGGCGTTCGCGGGCGTCCGGCGAGAGTAAGAGTTCCGGTGTCTGGCTTGTCAACCCGCCGTCGATGACAAGATGTGCGCCGCTGATGAAGGCGGCCTCATCGGAAGCCAGGAACAGAATGGCGTTGGCCACGTCTTCGGGGCGGCCGAACCGACCGAGCGGGTACGCATCGACACGATGCCGCGTCGTGCGGGGCTGGGTCTCAAGCTGGGTCTCAAGGTCCATCTTGCTGATCGAGGCCGGGCAGACCGCGTTGAAGCGGATGTTGTCGCGACCGTAGTCGACGGCCAGTTGTCTGGTCAGAGCGTTGACGCCCCCTTTGGCGGCAACATAGGCCGGCCAGGAGGTATTGGCGACAGGCCCGCTGTTGACTGAGGAGACGTTGACGACGGCTCCTCCGCCCGCTTCCCTGAACGCCGGAACAGCGTACCTGGTTGTCCAGTAGACAGCCTTGAGGACGATGGCCGTCGTCCGATCCCAATCTTCTTCCGGCATATCGGCCAGCATATTCGGCGCGACAACCGCTGCGTTATTGACCACGATATCAAGTCTGCCGAATCGCTCCAACGTTGAATCAACGAGCCGTTTCATGTCCGGCCCGGACGCTACGTCGCCCTGCACAAAGATCGCCTCGCCGCCGGCCTGTTGAACCAGATCAACCGTCTCGGCCCCACCGGTCAGATTGCGATCTGTATTGACCACCACCTTCGCGCCATGCTGCCCAAACAGGACGGCCGTCGCTCGTCCGATGCCGGAAGCGGACCCGGTGATGATCGCCACCTTCCCTGTGAGTCGTTGACCTAACATGGTTCAGCCGGTTCTGCTCTGCACGCTCAGCCCTTCCGGAAAGGAGCTGAGTAGATCATCCAGGGTGATGAGCGAAGCTTGAGCTTGCAGCTCTTGTGCCTCTGCCTCTGAGATGCGCTCTACACGAAACTGGGCGTGGCAGCCCGGCACGCTGCATCCCACGTGCATGGCGTCGGGGTCGGCCTCCGCGGGGTCGGTGCCACCGAAACGCAGCGTCCAGTAGGCGGGAAACATGGCGTTGAACGCAAACGAGCAAATGCCGGGTGGCGTGCTGCGCATGTGCCAAACTTTGCCGGTTTCATGGGGAGCGCGACACGCCGGCCCACAGCCCGTGACAACAGTCGCCTTCACCGGGAACATCACACCTTCGAAATTGTTACCCATGATTCACTCTCCCTGACCGGCAGCAGACGAGTCGGCCGCTTCGCCCGTTGCCAAGGCTGCGGGCAGCCGTTCCAACGAGACAACAACGCGCTTGTTCGGATCCGGGCAGCGACGATAAATGACCGTCATTGCCTCATTGGTGTACCCTTCCGATCCGTGCTCGCCGGGCCGCGATTGCAGGATCATTTCCGCCTCCGGCTCCTTGCCCCCAAAGCGAAGCCCCAGGTAGGCGTTGAAGGAGCAGGCAAAGATTGAACTGCACATACCGGGCGGCGTCGTGTCCTCCCAGATCCACTCATCCCCGACCTTGTGTCCGGCAGCGCACGTCGGGTGGGTTTCAGTGACAGTTACACGGACAGGATGGAGACTCTCGTTGTTCTTGTTCATGGTTTCCTTCCCCTTCCAGCCAGGAAATAGGCGCAGACGCACAGACAGAGACGATGTCTCAGGTGATTTCCGTATGCAATTGCGGTCAAGTGAAAAGCAAAGTCGCCTTGGAAGCGATCTCGCATATTCCGCAGAAGGACGCTAGATCCTACCGCTGGTCTAAATGGGTGTCATCGAAGCAACTCAGAGCATCATAGCACAGTTCGTAACGAATTGTCAATATTTCGTGTAAAACACTTTGGAATTCGTACCATTAGCTACCGATGGCTATGATAATCGAAGTTGGCTCTACCGGGGAACCGGGTCGGACGCCGCCTTGCCGGTCAGCGACAGACGATCCAGCCCGGCCAGCAGCTCTTCCGCGCTGACAGGCAGCCGGCTCAGGCGTACGCCTGTTGCGGCATAGATGGCGTTGAGCACGGCGGGCGCAACCGGGGCCACGCCAATCTCGCCTACGCCCTTCGCACCAAAAGGCCCCTGGGGATCATGGGAGTCGATGAGGACAATCTCCACCGGCGGCATGTCCAGCGCGGTCAGAATGCCATATTCTCGCAGCGAGTCGTTCAGCCCGCGGCCCGCTTCCACAAAGTACGCTTCGCTCATGGCATAGCCCAGCCCCATGTGGATGCCGCCTTCCAGCTGCCCTTCCACCAGCATCGGGTTAATGGGGCGTCCAATATCGTTGGCCGAGATTATGCGCAGCACCTGAACCTGGCCTGTTTCCGTGTCGACCTCCACGGCGACGCCCTGGGCGGCGAAGCTGTAGGTCGCAGACAGGTTGCCAACCATGTGGGCGTCGACCTGCTCGTTGGGCGGATCGTACCACCCCTGACCGGACACCACCTGACCCTGCTCTCGAAAGTGACGGGCGCGGACAACTTTGTCCAGAGACAGGCTTCTGTCCGGGGTAGTTCGTCCATAGACGTAACCCTCGCCGGTCACCAACTCGTTGATCTCTATCTCCAGCATCTCCGAGGCAGTGTCCAGGATCTGGCGTCTGGCCTCATGCGCCGCCAGGGCAGCCGCATTGCCGGCCACAAACGTCGTGCGGCTGGCGTGGACGCCAACATCCCAGGGCGCGATGCTTGTATCTCCGTTCACAAAGTTGACGACATCGATCGAAACGCCCAGAATCTCGGCCACAATCTGGCTGATGACGGTGTCGGCCCCCTGCCCTATCTCTGTGGCGCCGGTTAGAATCGTCACCCGGCCAAAGTCGTCCATCCGGACGATCGCGCCGCACCCATCCGAGCGGTGCATCCGCGCACCGCCACCGACATTGATGGTGGCAGCGAACCCGACGCCCCGCAGCTTGCCCGGCGGTGGTGGCCCGTCGTTTGCATCACGCAGCTGGTCGACACTCTCCAGGCATTCTTTCAACTTGCAGGTCGATATCTTCAATCCCTGGGGTGTCGTCTCGTCCGGTCGGTTCGCGTTCTGGATGCGAAAGGCCAGCGGGTCCATCGCCAATTCGGCCGCCAGCCGGTCCATCTGCGCCTCGACGAACAGCGTAGCCTGGGGCCCGCCAAAGCCGCGCATCGCGCCGGTGAAGGGGTTATTGGTATAGACCAGATCCGCTTCAAAGCGAGCATGGGGCAGCCGGTAGAGCGAACCCACTGTTTGGGCCATGACCACAGGAATAACCGTCCCCAGAGAGGCGTAGGCGCCGATGTCCAGCAGCAGCCGGGCGTCGCGCACCCAGAGCGTCCCGTCACGCATGGCCCCGGACTTGATCGTCACCTGAACCGGCTGGCGCAGGGGCGTCGCCAGGAACTCCTCTTTGCGGTCGAAAGCAATACGCACCGGTTGGCCGGTGGCGCGGGCCAGCAGCGCGGCAATCGCTTCGTATGGGTAGACATCCAGCCCACGACCAAACGCCCCGCCAATGCCGGTTTGCACAATGCGAATGCGCGCCGCCGGCAGCCCCAGGGCGCGGCTTAGCTCGTACTGCATCAGATAGGGCGCCTGGTTTGTCGTGAAGATCGATAGCTGCCCGACAGCATCAAATTCAGCGATAACGACCGACGGCTCCATCGGGGCAGGCGCGACGTAAGGCAACGTGAAGGTGTCCTCGACAACGACGTCGGCCTCCAGCAGCGCGGCGTCCGGATTGCCATGGGCGTACGTACGTCGCCCAAACAGGTTGCTCTCCTTTTCCGCGTGGACGAGGGGCGCATCTGCGCGCAGCGCTTCGGCAGCGTCGAACAGGGCGGGCAGCGGCTCGTAGACAACCTCAATCAGCGCAAGCGCCTCCAGCGCGGCGTCCACTGTAGTGGCGGCTACCGCAGCGACCTCATCCCCGACACGCCGCACCAGGTCGCGGTTAAGCACCGGATTGTCCCGGCCCAGACCAACGTGGGTCTCCGGGATATCCTGACCGGTTAGAATGGCCCGCACCCCCGGCACGGCTGCGGCCCGCGTCAGGTCAATATGGACGATCCTGGCTGAAGGATGGGGACTGCGGAGGATTTTGCCGTGCAACATGCCGGGGCGCGTTGAGGTCATGGCCATAGATCATGCTGCCCATCGTCTTGGCGGGCGCGTCCCGTTTAGATACACGACGACCAACCCAGCGCTCAGCCATTGGCTACCTCCAGAATGGCGGCAATGATTTTGGGGTAGCCGGTGCACCGGCACAGATTGCCGACCATTGCCTCCCGCACAGGTTCCTCCGTCAGCGGCCGTTCCGGGATCTCATCCAGAAGCGCCATTGCGGAGAGGATCATGCCCGGCGTGCAGAAGCCGCATTGCAGCGCGCCGTGAGAGATAAAAGCGTCCTGGAGGGGATGGCGCTGTCCGCCCGAAGCCAGCCCTTCGATTGTCTGGATCGCCATGCCGTCTGCCCCGACCGCCAGCACAAGGCAAGAGGGCACACGAAGTCCGTCGAGCAGGACGGTGCACGCGCCACATTCGCCCATGCGACAACCCTCATTGGTCCCCGTGAAGCCGAGATCGTCACGCAGCACATCCAACAGCGTGTGATGGGCGGCGACCGTGACGGCATGGACGGTCGAATTGACGGTCAGGGTAATGGTGTGTTGGCTCATGGTGACCCTGTTACATGATGCAGCGCACGGCGCGTGAGAACGCCCACCATGCGCTGCCGGTAGGCGCTGGAGGCGCGTCCGTCGGCGGGCTGCGGCGCGGTCGTGGCCGCGACATGGGCGGCAAGCTCCATTAGCTCGGCCGTGGGCGGCTTGCCATGCAGCGCCGCCTCCGCTTCCCGCAGTCGCATCGGCCGTCCTTCGCAGCCGCCAGCCACGATCCGCGCTTCGACGATGTGGCCCGCCTGCATCTGCACCCGGACGGCGACATTGGCCAGCGGGACATCGGCCGCCCGACGCACCATAAGTTTCTGGTAACTGGCCCGGCCCGCTGTGGTGGGAATGAGCACAGCGGTCAGCAGCCCGTCATGATGGGGGCCGCTCATCCGGGCCGACGCCAGGAACCGGCCCAGCTCCAGGCGCTGTTCGCCTTCCGGCGTGGCCAGGAGCACCTCGGCGCGCAGTGCCAGAAGCGCAACGACCAGATCGGCCGCCGCCAGACCGGAGGCAATATTGCCGCCCACCGTTCCCAGGTTCCGCACCTGGGGAGTGGCCATTTGCCGGGCGGTCTGCGCCAGGACCGGCGCCAGATCGCGCGCCAGGTCGGACGCTATCAGCTCGCTCAGCGTAGCCAGAGCGCCGATCTTCAGCTCGCCCTCAGCCGTGACCTCGATTCCAGCCAGATTCACGAGTCGCTTCAGGTCGATGACAGTCGTGGCCGTTGTCTGGCCCCGCTCCAGCGCCAGAAGCAGCGCCGTCCCGCCGGCAAGCAGCCGCACGCCGGGACCTTCCGTCCGGCACAACGCAACAGCCTCGGCCGTGGTGGCCGGGGCGACATACTCGAACGGCCTTAGCATAACGGTATCAGCGTCAACTCGCTGTTCCTCCGGGTTCGTGGGTGCAGGCGCCGGCTAATGGCTAGACCTGGCTCAGATCCAGATTGAGCAGTTTGATGGCGTTTTCGCCCAGGATGGCGCTCTTGACTGATTCCGGGAAGTCCATGCCCTTGAGATGGGCCACGCACTTTCCGGCCTCTTCCAGGTTGGCCCACGGATAATCGATGCCAAACAGCACATGGTCCAGCCCAAGCGCGTCGATGGCGGCCTGCGTCTGGGCCTGGTCAAAGCGAGACATGGGCGACATGTCGACGTAGAAGCGATCCCACAGTGGCTCTGAATCAGGAGCGCGGCCAATCAGCATATCCTTGTAGTAGACATAGCCGCCTGCCTGGTGGGCAAAGATGAACTTCAGGTTCGGGTATTTGGCCATCATCCCGGAGTCGAACACGCGCGCCGGATTGTCATAGGTATGATCCATCCAGTCCATGCCGCGTATGCCGCTGTAGGCGTGGGGCAGCGCTGTTGTATGCGTCAGCAGCGGCACATTCAGCTCGGAAGCGGCCGCATAGACTTCATGCATCGAATCCGCGTCCAAGGGCACGTTCTGAATTTTGGGATAGATTTTGGCCCCATAGAACCCCAGTTCCTTGATCGCATACTCCAGCTCGCGCGCCCCGTTCTCGCCGGCGGCCATCGGCAGCGCCGCGAAGCCAATCATCCGACCGGGATTGGCGGCGATGATTTCGGCGTTGTAGTCGTTCATGGCCCGCGCCCCGTCGCCGGAGTTGGCGACATTGTTGACACAGACGATATCGACGCCCCACTCATCCATGCGGTCGAGGTAATCCTCAATGCGGGCCAACTCCTGGGCCTCAGCTTTGGCCTTGAATCCGGGCCCCATGCGATCGGAAACCGACCACATCGGGTCATCAAGCGCCGCTCTGGGAAACGGCTTGGCGGAGGCGAAAATGTGGGTATGAATGTCAATGACTGTCATGGCAATTTACTCCTTGGTGGACTCGTCACGCAGCCGTTCACAGGCCAGCGACAAACGACGTATCCCTTCTCTCAGGTTTTCCTCTGACTCCGAGAACGACAGGCGCAGGTTGTCTTCTCCCGCCATCGGGCCAAAGCCTTCGCCTGGCCCGACGCGTACATCCCCATACTCCATCACCTTGCGGGCGAACTCCGTAGAGTGCAGTCCGAAGCCACTGACGTCCGGCCAGAGATAGTAGCCACCTTCAGGCTTCTGACAGGTGATGCCGTCGATGGCGTTGACGCCCTCAACCAGAATCTCCATGCGCCTTCTGTACTCCGACTTCATGTCCTCCAGCGGCTGCTGCGTGCCGGTCAGGGCGGCCAGCGCTGCATACTGGGCCGGTGTGTTGAGCCATATGCAGTTGGTCAGAAAGACGTCGCGCAATGGCTCCATGAGCGCTTGCGGCCCGGCCGCATAGCCCACACGCCAGCCGGTCATGGCGTAGCATTTGGAGAAGCCGTTTACGGTGATCGTGCGTTCGCGCATGCCCGGCAAGGACGCAATGCTGGTGTGCGGCGTGTCGCCAAAGATCAGCTTCTCGTAAATCTCATCAGACACAACCAGTAGATCATGCTCAATGGCCAGCGCGGCAATGCGCTCAAGATCGTTAAGTTCCGATATCGCTCCGGCCGGCGTGTCGGGCGTCGTAATGCCGATGACCTTGGTCCGCGGCGTAATGGCGGCGGCAATATCATCCGGATCAATCTTGAAGCGCCGTTCTGCCTTCAGCGGCACGAAGACCGGTGTGCCGCCGTTGATTATGGTGTTGTAGTAGAAGTAGGTTGGCGAACCGGGGCGGCCGAAGACAACTTCATCACCCGGCCCCACAAACGTCCTCATCACATCAAACAGGACCAGATGAGACCCGCCGCCTACGACAACCTCCCGCAGCGGATCGACTTGAACGTCGTTGTCTCGGGCCAACTTGGCGGCGATGGCTTCTCGCAAAGGTATCAGGTCCTCATAATGGGTGTGCCCGTCCCGGATGGCGGCCTGGGCCGCTTCGCGAATATGATCGGGGGTGACAAATCCGGTATGGCCGCGATTCAGATCAATCGGCTCCACGCCGCTGCCGACCACATGATGGGCGTTTCGCTCTTGGCGCGTCCTGATTAACGCTTGTGTTGTGGGAGAAGGTAAGGTGCCTGGCATGAGATGACTCCTTTGTCAGGTGACGGTTCAGACAGTCACAACCGGATTGGCCAGACGGCCGATGCCGTCTATTTCCACTTCCAGGTAATCACCATCTGTAATATGCATATCGGCCGGCGGCCCCAATACGGTGCCGGTGGCCAACAAGGTACCATCCGGCGGACGGTTGTGGGCAGTCAGGTAATGGATGAGTTCTTCGTGGGACCAGTAAATGCGACCGGTGCTGCCAGTCTCTTCCCAGAGCAGCTTGCCGGCGCGTGTCACCCGGCAGGTGACATCAAGAGCCAGCGGATCATTGACCGATTCGGGGGCCACGACGATCGGGCCGAAGCTCACGCAGCGATCGAAGGTCTTGGAGTATGTGACGTACAGGGGGTCCCGTTGGGGAAAGTCGCGGGAGCTGACGTCATTGACGATGGTGTAGCCGATGACCTCTCCATCGGCAGACAGGATCAGGCCCAGCTCCGGCTCCGGAATCATAAGCCGGGCGTCGGCCCGGCTGCCCACGGCATCATTGGGAGCCACGTAACGATGGGGTGTAGATTTGAAGAAGATGATCGGCTCCGTGGCCCGTCGTTCCATGATGAGCGGCGTATCGAGGGTCTGCTCGCCACGAAGGTAAGTGAAGGCCGCTCCCCATACTTCCGGCGGAGTGAACGGCCACGTGAGATGGGGTTTGTCGTACGCCGGCGTGACGTCCAGCTCGGCGATTGTCCAGTCCAGTTGGCGACCGGATCGGGCCAGCTCACCGGCCATCTCGCTCACGCTCACCCCTTCCTGGCGGGCGTGCTGCCACAGAGCCAGATAGTCGGCGGGCGCGCCGGCAGCGCCATTCAGCTTGTGAATGACGCCGCCTGCATCGACCAGACAGAAATGGGTCTCGTCCCGGTCGGCAATACAGATGAATCGTTCCATAGGTTCCTATGCCTGCACAGCCAGCTCAAGCGTGGCCAATCCGTCGCGCTGCAGACGCTCCACCGAGCGCGCAAACCGCTCGATACTGGCCAGGATTTCCGACTCCGGCGCCGAACAGGAGACCCGGATCAACCCCTCCCCGGCCGTTCCAAAGATGGTGCCGGCCTGAACAAGCACCTGTTCGGTCAGGAAGAGGTGGGTGGCGAACTCCTCGGACGTGTAGCCAAAGCTGCTGATGTCGGCCACGGTGTAGTAGGTGCCATCGGGGAAGAAGCAGCGAACGCCTTCGATGCCGTTCAACCCGTCGACCACCACGCCCATCTTCCGTTTGTATTCGGCTGTCATCTCTGCAAATGGCTCTTGAGGTCCGGTCAGGGCGGCCAGGGCAGCATACTGGGCCGGTGTATTCAGCCAGATCGTATTCAGAGCGTTCACCCGGCTGACGGCGGGGAAGAGGAATTCGGGGATGCTCGCGTAGCCGACGCGCCAGCCGGTCATGGCATACCCTTTGGAGAAGCCGTTGACCGTGATGGTGCGTTGTTCCATACCCGGCAAGGAAGCGATGCTGAAGTGGGGAACGCGGCCGTAATTGATCTTCTCGTAAATCTCGTCCGAGATGACCAGCAGATCATGCTGCATGGCCAGTTCGGCAATCTGCTCCAGGTCGGCGCGGGTGAGCACGACGCCGGTCGGGGCGTTGGGCACTGTCAGGCCGATGATCTTGGTGCGCGGCGTAATGGCCGCTGCGATGGCCGCCGGGTCGAGGCGAAAGCCGTCAGCCGGAGACAAAGGAATGGTTACCGGCGTTCCGCCCTGGAACAGCGTGTTCTTCTCGTAATAGGCGCCCGGTGTGGACATGATCACTTCATCACCAGGGCCAACCAGGGTAGACATGACCTGGAACAGGACGGCATGGGCGCCGGCAGAGAGAAGCACCCCCTTGTCCGGGTCCACCTCAATGCCATTGTCGGCCCGCAACTTGTCCGTGATCGCCCGTCGCAGTTCCGGCAGCAGCTTGTAACGTGTCTGCCCGGCTTCAATCGCTTCGATAGCTGCCCGACAAACATGGTCGGGTGTGACAAACCCGACATCCCCCTGCCCCAGATGAAACACTTCGTCCGCCTGGGCCACCAGGGACGACATCCCTCCCGTCCGCACCGTCTTGCTCACCTTGCTGGGGAGCCAATCCCGTACTCGTTCTGAAACCGCTGCATCGAAATCCATCGTCATATTCTCCTTTCATGGGTCTCTTGCAGGGATCAACCTGCCCCCACTTTGATTGATCGAATTTTCTGTTCGGTGGCGGCTCCCGCGCGGGTGAACCTAGAATCTGGCAACGCTGGCCACCCATTCGCCTGCGCTCACCACCGGATAGAAGCGAATGGCAGCTACCATGCCGCTGGTCTGCGATCGAATCTGGCCAACCTCGTCACCGAATACATCGCGAACTGTGCCCAGAAGATCGCCGTCGCGGACCTCCTGCGCCGCCTCCACTGCCGGGAAAAAGCCGCCACCGAACGGCGTGTAATGGTAGAGTTCACTACCCGTTTCGCGCGGCGTGACGACCAGTTCCGGCTCGCCTTCGAGCATATCCAGATGCTTGAGTACATTGATTACCCCGCGCGCGCCGCGCTCGGTGTCTTCTTCATTGAACCCCATCCGTCCCATGCCTATGATCAGACCGGGAGCGCCGCTGCGGCTGGCGACCTGAAACATGGCTCGCGGCGGCCCTTCGGTTTTCGGCTGCATGATGATGATGAGATCGGTGTTGAACGCCTCGGCCATGCCTCTGGCGCGAGCGACCACGTCATCGGGGGCCGCGCCGTCGATTCCGGCCAGAGCGGCCAGCGTCGACCGCTTGCTGCCGCCATGCATGTCGATCAGGTAGTCGGCCTGCACGACGATCTTCTCGTACAGGCTGGCGCCGATTCGCTGCGAAATCTTGCCGTGCGCGTTTCCCGGCACAGACGGTGTGTCATTGTCGGCCGGGGTCAGATGGGAGCCGGCCTCGAAGGCGACCGGATTGACGACGGGCACAGCAATGATCTGGCCGCGCAGTTCGGCCGGGTCCACTTGCTCGGCAATGCGCCAGGTCATCGGAATGGTGTTGAGGTCGTCCCCGTGGACGCCGGACGTAACCACCAGGGTCGGCCCCTCGAACGCGCCGTTCACCAGAATGACGGGGGCGCGCACCTGGACACCTGCGGCCGACTCGTCGAACAGGACGAACCCCTTCACAGTTTCTCCGGGTTGGGCGCAAAGATCATCAATCTTCAGTTCAGTCTTCATCGTTACTCCTGCCACCGGGCGATGCTGGCCACCCAGTCACCGGCAGAGACAACCGGGTAGAAACGGATAGCGTCGACAATGCCCGACGTCTCGGCTTTGACTTCGGCCTTCTGTTGGCCGAACATATCAAACACGACGCCTAACACGTCGCCTGTCTCCACTTCCTGCCCCGCGACGACGGCCGGAAAGAAACCGCCGCCGTATGCTGTGGATTGGTACAGTTCGGTGCGCGTCATGCGCGGCGGGTCGCCGTACACGGGTTCGCCGGGCAGCATGCCCAACAACCTCATGATGTTGAACACGCCTTCCGTGCCGCGAGCCGTATCTTCCTCGTTGAATCCCATGCGGCCCATGCCGACATAGATGCCGGGAGCGCCGCGCCGGGAAGCGACCTGCGCCATGCCGCGCGGCGGCTGGCCGGGCTTCCCTTCCTGCACGACGATGAGCTGGGGCCCAAACGCGGCGGCCATATCCCGGGTTCTGGCAAAGATGTCCGGCTCGCTGCCGCCATCGATATGGGCCAGTGTCGCCAGGGTGGCGTTCTTGCTGCCGCCGTGCATATCGATCACGTAGTCCGCCTTGACCAGCAGCTTGTTATGGATATGGTGCCCGATACGCTGCGAGATTGTGCCCGCCGCATCACCGGGAAAAGCAGGCGACATTTGGTCAGCCGGTGTCAAATGGGAGCCGGCCTCGAACGCCAGCGGATTGATGACCGGGGCGGCAATCAGCTGACCTCGGAGTTCACCGAGGTCGATCGTGGAGGCGATGCGCCAGACCATCGGCACCGTGTTCAGGTCGTCCCCGTGGACGCCGGAGGCGATCATCAGCGTCGGCCCCTCGTGCGCCCCGTTCAACAGGATGACCGGGATGCGAACCCGCGTCCCCGCCGCCGATTGGTCTACGGTGACGTAGCCTGTGGCTCGCTGCCCGGCAGCGGCCGTGATTTCCTCAATAGTCAGATCTTGTTTCATATAGAGTCCTTATGGCGCCGCATCAGTAAAGGTGACAGGAAACCCAATGACCCGGTTCAACTTCCTGGAGAAGCGGCACATCAACCCGGCACTCATCCATCACATAGGGGCAGCGGGGATGAAAGCGGCATCCGGCGGGAGGATGAACCAGGTCCGGAACCTCACCATCAAGCTGCACGCGCTGGCGCTTGATGTCGGGGTCCACTTCGGGAATGGCTTTGATGAGCAGCTGGGTATAGGGGTGGAAGGGTCGATCAATGATCGTGTCGGTGGCGCCAAATTCGATCACCTGACCGGCGTACATCGTCATGGTGCGGCGACATATGTAGCGCACGGTTCCCAGGTCATGGGAGATGTACAGAATGGCCATGTCGAGCGTTTCGCTCAGCCGTTTGAGCAGATTGAGAATGCCGGCTCTGACGGAAACATCCAGCATGGAAACCGGCTCATCCGCCACCAGGAACTTCGGCTCCAGCACGATGGCGCGGGCGATGGCCAACCGTTGGCGCTGTCCGCCGCTTAGCTCATGTGGATATCGGTCGAGATAGAGTTCGGGTGTGCTGATCTCCGCTCTTTCCAGAGCTTGCAGCACCCTCGCCAACTGCTCCTCGGCGTCGCCAATCTTGTGCAGCTGCAACGGCTCAACAACAGATTGGTAGACGGTGGCCCGCGGGTTGAGCGATTCGTACGGGTTCTGGAAAATGATCTGGGCCTGCCGCCGAAAACTCTGAAGGCCTGGGCCTTCCAACTCGGTGATATCCTCGCCCATGAAGCGGATCGTCCCACCGGTCGGCTCATACAGGCGCAGAGTGGTCATACCCACCGTCGTCTTGCCCGATCCACTTTCGCCCACAATGCCGACCGTCTCCCCGGCGCAGATCGCAAAGTTAACACCGTCGACGGCATGGACGTAGTCCGGCTCCACCCGTCGAAAGATCGCATCGACAAAGCCCTGGGGAATGGGGAACCATTTCTGCAGGTCGTCGACTCTGATGACTTCCATGTTCTGGTCGTTACTCATTGGTTCACGGTTACCTGCGGGGTTGCTTGCACCTCGTCGTCCGCCGGCATGGGCGGATCGAGCGGGATGGCGCTCGACGCCGCGCTGATGGTCTGCGCGGCGGGTCCGCTTCCGGTTGCTGCCTGCTTCCACAACTCGCCGGAGGTGGCACGCACCCTGAACTCGTCGGCCAGCTCCGGAAAGTGGCAGGCCGAGAAGTGCCCCGGCTCCACTTCCAGGATGGGCGGCTCCTCGTCCATACATTGCTGCTGGGCAAAGGGGCAGCGTGGATGGAAGCGACAACCTTTCGGGGCATTGACAAGATTCGGCGGGCTGCCGGGGATGGAAATCAGCTCCTGATGCGGCCCTCTTATCCGGGGGAATGCGTTCTTCAGCCCCATCGTATACGGATGGTAAGGGCGGCGCAGGAGCGCGCCTGTCTCGGCATACTCAACAATCTTGCCCGCATACATGACCATCGTCCGCTCACAATTCTCGGCGACCACCGAAATGTCATGGGTGACCAGCAAGATGGATTTGTGCAGCTTCTTCTGAACGTTCTCAAGCTGGCCCAGGATCTGGTCCTTGACGATGACATCCAGAGCTGTGGTCGGTTCATCAGCCACAATCAGGTCCGGATTGAGCGAGAGGGACATGGCGATCAAAACGCGCTGGCGCATGCCGCCGCTGAATTGATGGGGGTAGTCGCGCAATCGGCGCGGGTCCAGGCCGACCAGATCGAACAGCTTCGCAGCCCGTTGCTGGCCTTCTTCCTTACTTATGCTTTCGTGGGCACGGATCGACTCGATAATCTGATCGTCGATCCGGGCGACGGGATCGAGCGCGTTCATGGCGCTTTGTGGAATGAACGACATCTCGCGCCAGCGAACAGAACGCAGCTGCTTCTCAGACCAGTGAGTGATGTCTTTGTCATTCAGGACGATCTTCCCGTTCGTGATCGCCCCGTTCTTCGGCAGCAGGCGCAGGATGGCCCGGGCCAATGTCGTCTTGCCGCTGCCCGACTCGCCAACGAGTCCAAAGTACTCACCTTTCTCCACGGTCAGCGAGACGCCGTCTACAGCTCTCAGGTAGCCGTCGCGCAACTTGTACTCGACAACCAGGTCTTCAACAGTTAGGAGACTCACCAGGCGATTTCCTCCCGGGCTGCAAATGACGCGGCGACGGATGGGCGGCCTGCGGCCCGGCTGCCCACGGCAGTTGAGAACAGGGAGTTTGCCGGGTTACCGGCCCGATATGGATAGAACAGGTTAACCTCCATAATCCCTCAGCCGAGGATCAGTGGACGACTCAAAGGCGCGACCCACCATATACGTTGAGGTCACAAACAGAGCGATGCACAGGCCGGGAGGAACAATCCACCACCAGGCGCTGCGCGCTGCGCCGGCGCGGAAGGCGTCGTTGAGCATCGTCCCCCAGCTCGGATAACGCGCATCGCCAAAGCCCAGGAAGCTCAGCCCCGCTTCGGTCAACACGCCGGTGCCCACAGCCAGCGCTGTGTAGAGCAAGATAAGGGGGAGAACATTGGGCAGAACGTGACGGTAGATGATGTACCCTCGACTGGCCCCGGCTGCTCTCGCCGACCAGATGAAAGGGCGCTGCTTGAGGCTCAGCACCTGGGAGCGAATGACCCGTGCGGTGCTGCGCCAGAACAGAAGGGAGATGATGAGGATGATGTTCCATATGCTAGTGCCCAGAAGCGACACCAGCACAATTGCAAATGGCAAGAAGGGAATGCCGTAGGTGATATCGACAACTCTCATCAGCACGTTGTCCATCCTCCCTCCGCTGTATCCAGCCCACAACGCAACGTTGCTGCCGATAAAGACGGTGAAGAACGCGGACAGAAAGCCCACGATGACGGCGACTCGCGCACCCGACAGTGTCTGGCTCAAGACGTCGCGGCCCAGTGTTGTGGTGCCGAGCCAATAGCGCGTCGATGGCGGTTCACCGCGAGCGAGCGTGCCGTCCGGAAGATATTGAAGTTCGTTTGGACCGTACGGGCTTAGAACGCCGCCAAAGGCCGCCATGAAGAAGAACAGCAGGAGCAGTATCAGGCCAATGGTTCCGGGTCCGTCATGCAGCAGTTCGCGGAACTGCGTTGAGAACCACGAACTGCGTTTGGGCCTCACGCCTTTCGTCACGGGAATGTCGTTGGTGGTTTCGACAGGAATATCGCTATTCAGGCTCATAGGTGTTCCTATTTCAGACTAATGCGCGGATCGAGCTTGTAATAGAGAATATCGACCAGGAAGTACATGAAGATCACGGACGCCGACCACATGAAGAAGGCCGCCTGCGCCAGCGGGTAATCCTGTGAATTCACCGCCTCCACAAGCGCGCGACCGATTCCCGGCCATGAGAAGACAGTCTCCAGCAGGACCGAGCCGGCAACGGCAATCGTGGCCAGCAGCGCCAGATAGGTCACGACGGGCAGCAATGCGTTGCGCATGGCGTGGCGAATAACCACATTCTCCGATACGCCCTTGGCCCGAATGACATCGAGGAACTCCTCGTTTTGCACCTCTATCATGCTGGTGCGCATCAGGATCAGCGGGCTGGCGGCAAAGTAGATGGCGGCCGTCAGCATAGGCAGGGCCAGATGCCTCAGAAAGTCAGTGTTCAAATAGATATCCCAGGTGCTGTTCGTTGTGTACCCAAGTTCACGCATTCCGCTGGACGGGAACCACCCCAGCCAGAAGCTGAAGATGATCAGCGCGATCAGGCCAAGCCAGTAGAGGGGAACGCCATGGAGGAAAAGAGGAACAGCAATCCCCCAGCGCTCTATGAGTGAGCCGCGCTTCCAGCCCATGTAGCTGCCGATGCCAATGGCCGCCACCGTGGCCAGGAGAACGGCCGGAATCATGAGCACCAGGCTGTTCAGGAGAAACGGCCCCAGCACATCCATGACCGGCACCCGGTAGAAGAAGGAACGGCCAAAATCAAGCTGGAGCAGGTTGCCCAGATAGACAAAGTACTGGGTCATGATAGGTTTGTCGATGCCCCAGAACTCGCGCAACTGCTGTTGGGCTTCCTGCGACAGCGAAGAGTCAACCAGCAGAGACGCCGGATCGGCCGGAATCATGCGGAACATGAAGAAGATGATCGTCATCACAACCCATAGCGTGAAGATCATCTGGATGAAGCGTTGAAGTACGTATTGTCTATCCACAGTTAGTCCGGTGTCGACAGTCTAAGGCGGGGATCGAGTGGGGGACAGTTGGCATCCCCTTCGATCCCCGCCTTCCAATTCAACAGATTCGGCTATTCGCCATAGGACGCCGGGTAATGAAGATTGCCGTCTTCATCCCAGGTATAGCCGGCTTCGGCCAGAATCGCGCGAGCCGCTTCAGGATCGTAAGGATAGGACGCGGTGTCCGCATTGAAGAACTCGCTCTCGGCCCACATCCAGTTCGCATCGGCTGCTGTGCCACCACCCAGGCCCGCTACGACATCCAGGATGGAGTCCTTCGGGATGAGATGATGAACGGCGCGCCGGAAGGCCGGGTCGCTGCCGGGCAGCGTGCGGTTCTCAATGTAGACGGATTGCACGCCGATTCCTGGCGAGATGACCAGCTCCAGATGCTCCATCGCCTCAAGCGTCTCTATCTGCGAGTCGCCCCGGATGTAGGTTCCGTTGGCGTCCAGCTCTTGATTCTCCAGCATACCGATCCAGGTCTCCGGCGTCGGGATGATGGCCACCAGGACATCTACCTGAGGCGCCTGGAAGTGATTGGGATTGCGTTCGAAGAGCCAGGACTCATTCTTGCGCCAGTTCCCAAACATGAAGGGGCCGCTGCCGACGGGATCCGGATTCTCGAACGTCTGCGGATCGTCTACAGCTTCCCAGATGTGCTGGGGGACAATGTACATTGAAGTCAGGATGTTGGACTCGAAGGGCGAGAACGGAGCATTCAGGGTCATACGAACGCTGTACTCATCGAGCTGCTCAATACCGGCAACGACTGAGAAGATGCTCGTCCAGTTGGCGAACTCGTTCGCCTGGGCATAGTTGACGGTAAAGACCAGATCTTCGGCCGTCACGGCTTCCCCATCGTGGAAGGTCATGTCTTCGCGAAGCTTGACATCGATGGTCGTGTCGTCGACCCATTCCCAGGACTCAGCCGCCCAGGGAATCGTCTCCAGATTCTCATCCTTGCGAGCCAGGGTGTCATAGATCCACAGCATCGTGGCGGTGTTGAAAAGGCCGCCGGAGGCAACGAACGGATTCGTCGAGTTGCCGTCGTGGTTGTTCTCAATCCGCAGCGTTGTCTGGTCGGTCAACGGCCGCACATTCAGGAACGAGGTCAGGTTGTTGAAGCGCGAGATGCCGGCCCCAGGGCGTGCCAGGAATCCCTCGAACTTGGTCTTATCATACGCCTGTACGTCGTTGATGAAGTAGACAGGAATCATGGGGGAATCTTCGGCAAAAATCGCCTGGATTTGCATGATCAGATCCTGGCGCACTGCCGGATCAAGCTCGACTGCCTGGGCTGCGATCAACGCATCCACTGCTTCATTTGAGTAGTTGGACAAGTTGCTGCCACCCGCATTCGCTCCGGCTTTGCTGGAATGCAACACCTCAGAAACGAACCAGTTGGGGTCAATCCGGTCATCTGTGACGCCGGTACCGGTCGATGTGAACGTGCCGCAATCTCGTTCGACATTGCAGTTCTGAATCCACGTGTTGGCTTCAATAGGCTGAACATCAACGGTGATGCCTACCTTGGCCAGTTCGCCCGGAATCTGCCGCCACCACTCCTCATACGACGGGAATGTCAACTGTGAAACGACGAGCGGAGGAACGATTGCTCCCATTTCCGCCATCGGCTCTTCTGCCGGCTCTTCAGCTGGCTCCTCTGTCGGACTCTCCATCTCTTCGGCAGGTTCGTCAGTGGGGCTGACGACTTCTGCGGCAGGTTCGGCAGGCGCCTCCGCCGGCTCTTCCGCAGGTACTTCCACCACTTCTGTCGCTGCTTCGGCGGGCGCTTCTGTGGCCGTGGGCGCCGCGCACGCGCTGAGCACAAAACTCGCCATCAAGATCGCCAAAACGATGATCAATGAATAACGAGGCCCTGCCAGACTACCTGGACTTAAAAAACGATTTGAACGGGACATATTAAATCTCTCCTCTCTTTTGGACTATCAACACCGTCTGAGACAAACTGCTGCTCTACCATGAGACAAGCTGAATAACGGTCAGGCGTAGACGCCTGCGCACAAGACAGCGATAGAGATGAGTTACCTGGTGCCTATCCGGGCTACGCTCACGAAATGAGCGATTAAGCTGGCTTCAAGCCGGAGTCAGCAGACGAAATGGGTTGGAGAACGGGCGACTACTGGTCGCCATTATTGGAAAGCATCACTTCTTCATCTTCTTCCATCAGAAACTGATCGTAACGAAAAGTGCGCTTGACGGCCTTAAGAACGTGACTTGAGGTGATATGTCGTATGCCTTCGATCTTGGCTAAACGGCCCACCAGGAAGTTGAACATCTCTTCCTCGCTGGTGAACGCGGACACCATGATGATGTCATACGGTCCTGACGTGTAGCTCACATAGGTGACTTCGGGGCATTCTGCCAGGGCAGTAGCCACTTCTTCGATCTTGTCCAGTTCCACTTCGATACCGGAGAAGATTTGATATCGTCGCCCAACCTTCCAGGGATCGACGATAGCCACAATCTGCATAACGCCTTGTTCAATGAGGCGCTGGATACGATTACGAACGGTGCCATCGGAAACACCCAGAGAACGAGCCAAAGCCGTATTGGTCTGGGACGCATCCTCCATAAGGAGGGCAAGTATCTTCCGATCGAATTCGTCCAGCTTAATCGTCACGTTGCATGCATAATAACGCGAAAATACGATAATGTCAAATAATCCGCCACAAATCTGCGAACATCGTATATCTGGATGCGTCAATCTCTGATTAGTGGAATTTAGGCCGGATAAGACCGCTCAGACTGGCACAATTTGGCCTACTGTGAACTGCAGGCGGCCCGACCATCTCACACAGCCCGGCTGCGCCTTACGATTGCTGCACACTTTGGTCGAGGCAGCAGAGGGGTGGAAGCGTTGGCGATCGCGCTGCCTTGGGCAGCTTCAGGCGGGTCCGACGCCTGGCTGACCAGCGACATTCGGCGCGGAGACGGCCGAACCAGCCCGCCACAGCCATGGTCTGCGAGGTCGCCGGGGCGCACCCACCCTTCTCGTTTAGCGTCGCCCCGGCAACCCGACTAAATCGCTCGCATCCGATTATTGCGCTTATTGTGCTCCACTTCCGCCAGGCCCAACTCTTCCATCAGCGGCGGGACGTAGTTGGCGAAGCGGCCGCGCAGCCCTTTCTTCAGGCCGTACCAGCCGCCGACCGGGTTCTCCGGCGAGCGGGCCCAATACTCGACAGTCCCCTCTTTCGCCTCTGCCTTCTCGTCTTTGCTGCCCAGCTCCATCCAGTCGCCGTGCTCCGTCAGCATGGCGTGGAGGTCTGCCAGACAGCGATAGTCGTAGAGCAGCACCGTCTTGCCCACCGTGCAGACGATCACCTCGCGGCCGTCTTTCTCGTCCACATACATCTGGTACTCCGACGAAAGCGGCGGGGTCTTCAGGATCCAGGGGTTCTCTTTCGTACGCTTTTCCATGATTGTCACTCCTTGTGTATTTTTGGGCGGGCTGCCGGCGACGGCCCTACCCTTCCGACTGGTCTATCGTTTCCGCCTCCCGCTTGAGGTCGGCGGCGAACTGCTCGAACGCATCGTCAAACGGCGGGATCTGCCCGGCGAACAGCGGGAACATCAGCCCGCCGATGCGCTCGCTCATCGTGAACGTGACCGCGTTGGGGCCACCAGCGACAATCGCATACGTGCGCTCGCCCATCCCGTCGCCCCACACCAGCCGCGTCTCCGGGGTCATCTCGCGAACGGTCAGCTTGAAGGTGCGGGCCGGGTCGAGCGTGGAGACCAGCGCCACATCGCCGCCCGGACGCATGTCGCCCGACAAGCTGATCACCGTCGAGTTCCAGCGCGGGTAGTCGGCCATCTGCGTCAGTAGTGCCCATACAATGGACGGGTCGGCGGCGATGGGCACGCTGACCGTCGTCTCGCGGCTGAACGTCTTCCTGATCGTGACTGCTTTTCCAAGAGGTTGTTGAGTCATTGACTTTCTCCTTATACCTCTTAGACGAACGCCGCGCGGAAAACGATAGGCCGGCTACGGGTTATCTTCCAGATGGGCCTCCATGACGCGCCGGTTGTGCTCCAGATGGTGCAGCTGCAGCTCAGCCGCGCCGGACTCGAACGGGTCCAGTTCCTGCATGATTTGCAGGCGCAGATCGAACAGGTGCTCCTTGTCGCCCGAAACCGCGTCTTGCGCCATCCTGACCCGGGCCAGCGCTTCCTGCTCGCTCTGTTTGGGGTTGAAGATGCCGTTCAACTCGGTGCACTGGTGGCAGACTCCTTCCTTATTGATAAGCGAACAGCGCCGGTCGAAAACGGCTATCATCGTCTGGCGACTGGTGCGCAGATAATACTTGACCATCGCCTCCGACAGATCCATGATACCCGCAATCTCCCTGACTTTGAAGCCGTAGACCTCTTTCAGCCACAGGGCGATCTGCTGCTCCAGCGGCAGGGAGCGGGAGACGCAGGTGAAGCACAGGGCGATATGTTCCTTGATCTCGAAATGGCCCTGCGGCGAGGTAGCCCGGATGTCCATCGCCTCCTGGAAGAACTCAGGATCGCTGAGCGCGGCATCACGACAGATGTCGGTCACGTTCTCTGGCCAGCGCTTCTTGCTGCGCAGCAGGTCACGAGCGCGGTTGGCGGCGATGGCGAAGAGCCACGTCTTCAACGACGACTCGCCGCGAAAGGTGTCGAGTTTGGTGCGGGCGGCGATGTAGGTCTCCTGCACGATATCTTCGGCATCCTGGACACTGCCGGTCATGCGCAGGATGAACGAGCGCAGTTCGCCCTGAACGGTCTCAAATTCGCGCGTCAGATCGTTGTCATTCATCTGCATAGTCACCCGGCCTGACTGAGGTTGTCGAAGTCGCTTGAGTCGGCGAGCGTATCGAATAGGTGGGTTCGCAGGAGGGCAACCATGTCGGCAACCGTTGCCGCCTTCAACAGCAGGGCTGGGGCCAGGTCAATTTGGAACAGATCATTTACCTGGTTGACCAGGCGCATCGCTTGCAGCGAATCACCGCCCAGCGCCAGAAATTCGTCGTCCATGCCCACGTCGTCGATGCCCAGCATCTCGCGCCAGAGGGCAGCCACACGCTCCTCCAGCGGGGACGCCGGCGCAACGTACGCTGCGTGCAGCGCCGGACGGCCTGACGTGGGCAGTGGCAGCAGGCTGCGATCGACTTTGCCCCGAACATTGCGGGGTAGTTTGTCCATGAAGATAATCCGCTGGGGCACCATGTAATCCGGCAATCGGGCCGCCAGCGCAGCCTGGAGTTCGTCGGTTGTGTGGGGGTGGCTGTCGTCGGTGGCGACGTAGGCCACCAATGTGCTGCGATCCGCTCCCATCGTGACCTTCACCACGCACGCCTCGCTGATGCCCGGCTGCATCAGAAGCACGCCTTCCACGTCGTTGGTGGGCACCAGATAGCCGCGTATCTTGACCTGGTAATCCTTGCGGCCCAGATGGCGCAGCATGCCGTCGGTTCCAAGCCAACCCATGTCGCCCGTCTTGTAGAGCGGCGTGGACCCGTAGCGCGGCACGTGCTGGAATCGTGCGGCGGTGAGCTCCGGTTGTTTCCAGTAACCTTTGGCAAGAAAGTCGCTGAGGACGGCCACTTCACCCGTCTCGCCCGGCTCCACTTCTTCCCCTGCCTCGTTGAGAATGACGATGCGGACCCAGGGCGCAGGAAAGCCGGCGGGCACCACCTCCTCTTCCAGCGACAGGGACGGATCGACCAGCCACCGCGTAATGCGACTGGCCTCCGTCATGCCCAGTCCGACGCTGGCCAGGCCGTTGGGAAACATCTGCCGCGTCTCAATGACGTCACGCCGGTAGATGGTATCGCCGCCCAGCGTGAAGGTGCGCACCTTTGGCAGCTGTCTGCCGCCAGCAATAGGATATAGCTGGCGAAATATGGCCCGGCTGCCGCAGGCGGTTATCTCCGTCTCCTCCAGCCAGTCCAGCAGCCGGTCGATCCCGTAGCGGCGCACATCATAGATAGCCACGCAGGCGCCCACGCACAGCGCGGCAAAGACCTTGAGGAAGTTGCTGCCGGAGGTTAACCCGCTGAAGGTGGAGACGCGATCATCGACGCCATAGCATTCGAGGTCGGCCAGACTGGCCGCGTGCGCCAGCGCCGTGTAGTGGGTCTGGACGATCCCCTTGGGCCGGCCCGTTGTGCCGGAGGAGTAGGCCAACACTGCCAGGTCGCCGGGCGCAAACGACACCTGGGGCGCCTGGGCGGCCGAACGAAGCGCGTCGTCAAGCTGAACAACGTCCTCCACCTGCCCCACCAGCTGCCTGGCCAGGTCGCTGCCAGGCGAGTCGGTGAGCAGGAGGCTGCTTTCCGAGTCCGACAGAATGGCGACAGCCCGATCCGCGAACATCTCATGGTCGAGCGCTACATATGCCTTGCCGGTTTTCAGCGCGCCGAGAGCGGCGATGACCGATGGCGTGCCGCGGCCGACCAGCAAGGCCACAATCTCCGATCCCGGCCCGCGCCGCGACAACAGCGCGTTGGCAACCCGGTTCGAAGCTTCGTCCAGTTGGCGATAGGTGTAGGTCGTTTCCAGATCGCGGGCTGCCGGCCGGTCGGGATGGGCGGCGACCATCTCGGCAAATCGGCGGGGGATTGTGTAGTCGGCCGCCTGCCAATCAAAGCTCTCGGCCGAACCCGACTCCCGTCTGAGCCGCTCCGCCAGTTCCGTCTGGTGTTGGTTGGTGCGCGGGAGCTGCTCCGCGTTGGCATCTGGTTCACTGCGTCTCATGAGATCCTCTTTTTGTTGGCGTCGATGGTGCAACAGCGATCTGCGACCTCTCTACTGGACAAAGTCGCGCCGCGCCTGGACGACCGGGGCGGGTGCCAGACTGACCACTAATCACTAATAGGATAGGCGTTGGTCGGGTATCGGTCAAGCGAAACAGGCCGTCGTCGGAATGGCGCTGCCATCCATTTCGCGCCGCCGGCGAGCGGTCTTTCTTTCGCCGTCACGACACTGTATCGGGTATGATAGACGCCTGCCATCATTACGTGAGGAAGAGTACCATGATCGACATTCGCTCCTTGAAGCAGCTTACGTCCGACGAAACAGCCCGCATCGCCCCGGGCTACAGTTCCTCCATCGCCTATGCCGTCATCGCCGGCGAAACGGCTGAAACCATCACCATGTCGCTGACGCGCACCGCGTTGGATACCCCTTACGTCAAATCATGGACGTTCGACGACGATGAGATGACCCGCTACCGGCGCGTGCTGGAAGACGGTTGGTCGCTGGGTGCCTATGAGGGCGAGATGCTCGTCGGGTTCGTCGTCGTCGAGCCGCGCCGCTGGAACGGCAGCCTCTGGGTGTGGGAGTTCCACGTCGCCCCCACCCACCAGCGGCTGGGAATCGGCCGCCGGCTGATGGACGCCCTCGCCGAACGCGGCGCGACCGCCCGCTTCCGCACCATTGTCTGCGAAGCGCAGAACACCAACGGCACCGGCATCGACGCCTATCGCCGGCTGGGATTTCGGCTGGAAGGGCTGGATTTGTCGTACTATACGAACATTGACTACCCCGATGGCGAGATGGCGGTCTTTATGAAGCGGCGGCTGCCCTGAGGCGGCCGTCAGCCATCAACCGTAGCCGCGACATTCCTTGTCGCGCTCCCTGCCAGAGCTTTCTCCTTGCGCCGGGGCCACAAACGGAGACAATCGACTGGCCTACTCTCCACAGCCCGACCACCTTCTTGTCACCATGGGCTACATATAAAGGAAGAAACCCTATGAACGCAGCTGCCTTCCGCCATTTCTACGATTATCACTTCGCAGAGAACCGCGCCACGTGGGACAAGTACATCATGCCCCTGACCGATGAGCAGTTCACGCAGGAGGTCGCCTACTCCCGCAGCTCGCTGCGCAACCAGTGCGTCCACCTGATGAACGTCGACGAAACATGGTTCTACGGCCTGCGCGGTATAGAGTCGCCGGAGTGGCTGGAGCCGGCAGCCTACGGAGATCGGGCGGCCATCCGCGCCCACTGGGACGGCGTCGAGCAGATGATGCGCGACTACCTGGCGGGGCTGACGGATGAGATGCTGTCGGAAAAGCCGTTCATTGTGGACGACGACAAAGACCTCATCGCCTGGCAGGTGCTGCTGCACGTGGTCAACCACGGCACCGACCACCGGGCGCAGATGCTGCGCACGCTCCACGACATGGGCGCGAAGACGGTGTCGCAGGATTACATCTTTTTCGTCTACGACAATCCGTAGACGCCGCGCAGCAACGCTGCCGGCTGCTCCCTTTCCTGCCGAACGGTGCGCTGCTGTTTGCTGCCTCACCTGGCCGCGCACCCATCTATCAGCTCGAACATGATCAACGGCTCGCTGTTGACCCACTTTTGGCACGGCGTACAATGGAATTATAAGCGTGTACGGTATATAGTGGGAGGAGATTGAGCAGATGGTATTTGGCAAAGAGAACAAGTCGATTCCAGAAGGAATCGAAACTAGCTGCTTTCTGATTCGGCCGCTAAGGGCGACCGACGTCGAGCTGGATTATGCGGCTGTCATGGAGAGTAAGGCGTTCCTGCGCAAGTGGGATCAATCCAGCTGGCCAACCGACGACTTCACCCTGGCTGACAACCTTGAAGATTTGCAGCGGCACGAAGGCGAACATATCCGGGGCGAGTCGTTCACCTTTACGGTGATGAATCCTGATGAGACCGTGTGTCTTGGCTGCGTCTATATCTTCCCGCTGACGGCGCGCTGGCTGACCGGCGCACAGGCAGTATCAGCCGGCGACGCGGCATGGAACGATTACGAAGCCATTGTTATGTTCTGGATTCGGCAGTCGCGGCTGGCGGAGGGACTCGACCGCCGCTTTCTCGACGTTCTTCGCCCGTGGTTTCGGGATGACTGGACCTTCGATGGCCATCTCTTTCTGACCCACGAGCAGTTCGCGCAGCAGGTGGACATGATGGAAGCGGCAGGCATGACCCTCCAGATGGAAGTGGCCCTTCCCAACCACCGCGGCCTCTATCGCGCCTATGGGTGACGGCCCCTACTCGCGGGCCGCTTCCTGCCGTTTTGTGGTCTCGATGGTGATTTCGGCCAGTTCAGGTACATGATGGCCGAGTTGATGACGCAGCTCGGCCTTGACCAGCGCGGCGTCGCCCGCTGGATCGACCAGCAAGCGCGCATCTGCCTGTAGCTGATGGCCCAACCAACGAAGCCGCAGGCGGTCAACGGCCAGGACGCCCGGCACAGCCAGGACGACCTGCTCAACACGAGCTGTCAACGCCGGGTCAACGCCATCCATCAACCGCAGACCAATGCGTTTGGCGGCATCCCAGGTGATGAAAAGGATGACGATACCCATCAGAATGCCGATGATTGGATCGACCAGCGGGAAGCCGAGAAGCGCCCCGCCGGCGGCCGGCAGGACTGCCAGCGAGGTCAACCCGTCCGTTCGTGCGTGCAGTCCATCGGCAATCAACGCCTCAGAGCCAATCTGCTTGCCCACGCGAATCTGCATCAGGGCCACCAGTTCGTTGCCCACGAAGCCGACCACGGCCGCGGCGACCACCCAGCCGATAGCCGTCATCGGCTGCGGATCCAGCAAGCGTTGAAAAGACTCCCAGAAGACGACGCCCGCGCTGAATATGATCGACAGGACAATAAACACGCCTGCCACATCCTCGGCCCGGCCGTACCCATAAGTAAAGCGAGCCGTCGCCACGCGCCGGGCCAGGTAGAAGGCGATTAACAGCGGGATGGAGTTTAGACCATCACCGATGTTGTGGACCGTGTCGCCCAGCAGGGCAACGCTGCCGCTGGCGGCGACAATGATGAGCTGGATGATGGATGTGACGGCCAGCGCGACCAGCGCCAGCCAGACGGTGCGAATGCCCAACTGATTGTTGGCGAAGGCCGTGTCGGCCGCCAGCTCGCCATGATCATGGCTATGGGGCCGGAAGATTCCCTCCACCACCCCCCGCAGGCCAGTGGGGTGTTCGTGATCATGATCATGCCCATGCGCGTGGTCGTGGAGATGGTCGTGGTCGTGGAGATGTTGTTCGCTGTGTGGTGCACTCATTCAGGTTCCTTACAGGAAACGGATCGAACCGATCGCTTCAAGCAGCAGACTGTCCTGACGCACAGTTCGTTCGTTTCCGAACAAATTGTTTGGCGAGTAGTGTATAATGGCCTTCGAGAACCGGTCAATATATAAGATCGGTCGATTGTCCATTACCGGACAGAGCAGGGAAATTGTCCGGTAATGGGCCTGCTATGTGGGAGAGTCCATGACGAGCACCACACCCGACCGCCGCATCCAGCGCACGCGCACTGCCCTCCACGACGCGTTGTTGTCGCTCATTTTGGAAAAACGGTATGAAAAGATTACCGTGCAGGACATCATCGACCGGGCAGACGTGGGCCGGTCAACGTTCTATGCCCATTTTCGGGACAAGGATGATCTGCTGGTGCAGGGCATGGCGATCTTTTCGGCCGACCTGGACGCGGAGCTGGCCGATGCCCATGATCTGGCGCTGGCCAGCGGACGACCCGCGGACCACCCCGGGGAGGAGGCGGGCCACATCCTGCACAGTCTGCCATTCTTTCAGCACGCCGCTCAGCATCCGGCGCTATACCGGGCGGTGCTGGATGGCGGCGGTGCAGAAGTGATTCTGGAAGCGGGTCGCAGGCATATGGCATTGGACATCCAGAGCCATCTCGCCGCGAGGTTCCCTGACGGCCCGCCGCCGGAGATCCCCATTGAGGTAATCATCAACTTCCTGGCGGGCGCGCTGCAATCGGTGCTGGTCGGTTGGTTGGAGGCCGGCTGTCGCGTCTCCCCGGAAGCGATAAACGCCACGTTCCAGCAGTTGGCCAGTTACGGTGTGGCGCCGCTGCTGGACGAACGGCCGTGGCGGCCGGGTACTCCATAGCATGCCCGCAGACCGGCGCCTGTAGAAACCCGGGTCGTTTCCGCTACTCCCCCAGCAGCCTGAGCATCACCTCATACAGCTGCTGCTTCTTCGCCGGATCGGCCGCCGGGTCGACGCTGTTATGAGGCATCTCCTGGTCGGCGGCAAACTCGAACGTTGTGACCGGCGTTCCGCCCGCTTGCCAGCGAGCCAGCATGGTCGCGATGGCGCTGTTGCTCGTCGTGTTGTCGACGGCCGTCGTGATCACGATCACCTCTCCGCGAGGAACCGTCCCTGCCTCAGCCTGTTCGCCGACGTAGAGGCCCAGCATCAGCGAATTGGCCACGGCCCGCGACGCCTCGCCCCGGTACCCCCAGGCCTTCTTCGGCTCCAGCGGATCGAACGGACTGAAGTTCGGCACGCGGCTGAAGGCGCTGACCAGGAAGTTGTTGAACGACGGCGGCACCCCTATCAGGCCGAAGAAGGGCGCGAGCAGAACCGCCCTGTCGACCTCGGCCCTTTGCTGGGCCATCCATGCCGCGACCGTTCCGCCGCCCGAAATGCCCACGACGACGATCTCATCCCCCAGCCCCGCCGCCATGTCAATGGTCTCATCCGCATAGGCGCGCAGGTCGCGGCTGGTCAGACGCCTGAGTTCGCTGACTTTGCCACTCGGCAGACCGTGGTAGGGCATCCGGTTGATCAGCACGTTGTGCCCTTTTTCAAACAGCGTTCTGCCCAACTCCTGCCATTGCAGCGGTGAGTTGGTCAAGCCGTGGACCATCACGTAGACCGTTGGGGTTGGCTCGCCGTGGGTCAGCAGGCAGGAGCGGGCCACGTCCTTGACCTTACCCTGCTCCGCCAGCTCAATGGCCTGAAAGCGAGCGACTGCTTCGTCATAAGTAGGGGCCGGATCCGGCACGGACGCCAACCCTTCATCCGACCAGGGCAGCGAGCCCAGGACAAGGAATACGATTAGCAGGATGAGCAGGACAGTGCCCGCAGCGATCAAAGTCATGGTGAGTTTGGAACTGGCTCCAGCCTCATCCGTGCGAGGCATCGCTCGACACTCGTCCACAGGACAGCATCTCAATCTGTTCCAGACGTGTCAATCTGGCAATCATAACAGATGGGAGGCAAGACGGGTATTGTGTGGCGGTGTGGCACAGGGTATTTCAGTTTTCGGGTTCAGGTTCAGGCCGTTGAAACGGCCTGCTATCGAAGGAAACCCACTGAAGGTGAGTTACAGACGGGGGGCCGGTACGCTTCCTTCTCGCCTTTTGGTGGGTCTTGACCCACTTCTGCGGTAGCTGTCGGGTTTCAACCCGCAACAGAATCCGGTCGCACCAGTCAACCGAACCGTGACAAACCGTGCGGTGTGAGCGTTTCATAGCAATCTACCCGGCTTCCCCGCGCAATTCCCTACAATGCATGGGCACACAGAAGTGACGCTGGCTGGTGAGCGAACCGCCCGACCTGATGACGAGACCGCCCAGCCAGCGCCAAACAAGGAGAATCGCATGAAACGCATAACCACAGTCACCGTCAGTTTGTTGATGCTGCTGGCGCTGGCCATCCCCGCACTGGCCCAACCTGTATTCCCGGATGAGATCGCCCTACCAACCGGCTTCGCGGGCGAGGGTATCGAGATTGGCCTCAACCAGACCTTCTATGCCGGGTCGCTGGCCAACGGCGATATCGTGCAGGGCAACCTGCGCACCGGCGAGGTGGAACTGCTGGCCGAAGGTACGCCGGGCGTGCCTGCCGTCGGCATGAGTTTTGACCCGCGCAGCCGTTACCTGTTCGTTGGCGGTGGCCCGGCCGGAGTCGGCCGCGTCTACGACACCCAGACCGGCGACATGCTGGCCGAATACGAGATGACCAGCGGGCCCGACAACTTCATCAATGATGTGGTCGTGACCAGAGAGGCAGCCTACTTCACCAATTCGTTCGCCCCTTACCTCTATGTGGTGCCGCTGGGCACGCGCGGGGAGCTGCCCGACCAGGCCGATGTCGAGGCCATTGAGCTAACTGGCGACTTTTCCCAGCCGCCGAGCTTTGGCGCGAACGGCATCGAAGCGACGGCCAACGGCAAGTCGCTGGTGATTGTCAGCAGCGCTGACGCGGCCATCTTCAGCGTGGACCCGGAGACCGGCGTAGCCACCGAGATCGACCTGGGTGGCGAATCGCTGCCTAACGGCGACGGTCTGGTGCTGCTCGGACGGACCCTCTACGTCGTGCAAAACCAACTGAATCAGATTGGCGTCGTGACGCTGTCGCCTGACCTGAGCAGCGGTACGGTGGGCGAGCCCATCACCAACTCGGCATTCGCCGTACCGACAACGGCCGCCCCGTTCGGCAACGCTCTCTACGCCGTCAACGCCAAGTTCGGCACACCATCCGAAGGCACGCCGTATGAAGTAGTGCGAGTGCTGCGGTAAAGGCCCAAACCTGACAGGTGTCCCGCCCACTTGTCAGGTCGCCCCACCGGGCCAATTCAGCGTGAAGTTGCGATGCGAGAAGAGCAGTCAGGCCGCAGTTGAGGCATAGACTGCTCGGTCCTGCCTAGGGTGTGTTGACATTTAGGAAATAACGATAAACTTGTCTCATGACAAAGGTGAAACTCCAGGATGATCAGTGGGACAAGATTCGAGAATTCTTAAGGGACGACCCGAATGCCTACATCGGCAAAGACGAAGGCGAATGTCGCCGGTTTGTGGAAGGCGTGCTGTGGATAACCCGCAGTGGAGCGCCGTGGCGGCTTCTGCCGGCTGAGTATGGACGTTGGAACACCGTCTACAAGCGGTTTGCGCGGTGGTGCGACCAGGGCGTATGGGAGAGAATGTTGCTCCACTTTGCCGACGACCCGGATATGGAACATGGGATGATAGACAGCACGGTTGTCCGCGCCCATCCCTGCGCGGCCGGCGCCCAAAAAAAGTGGCGGCCAGGAGGCGCAAGCGTTGGGACGTAGTCGCGGCGGTTTCAGTACCAAGATTCACGTCACGGTCGATGGTCTGGGGAATCCGTTGCGTCTGCGGCTGACGCCTGGACAGGCGTCGGATATTGGTCAGGCGATTGATTTGGTGGATGGCTTCTCCTTTGACCATCTCATTGCCGACCGGGGCTATGCGGCCCAGAAGTTCTTTGATTGGGTCGTGGACCAGGAGATGAAACCGGTGATCCCGCCCCATGCGAGTGCCAGGAACGAGAAAGCCGACCGTCCCTATGACAAGTGGCTGTATCGTGAACGCCATTTGATCGAGTGTTTCATCAACAAGCTCAAACATTTTCGCCGCGTCTTTTCTCGCTTCGACAAACTGGCTGGCCGCTATCTGGGTTTCCTGCAGTTTGTCAGCACATTAATCTGGCTTCGGTGAAATGTCAACACTACCTAGGTCAGCAGGTAGAAACAACGAATCCGGTTCCTGTCCCGGCGTTCTTCTGTCTGGGCGTAGCCAGATTGAGTAAGACCCACGCTCCTTCTAGGCTCCGCCTGAGTTCGTGTCGCAACCTGCAGCATCCAGCCAACTCCGCTAGCCAGAAGGCCATCGATCGCGATGGCGATCCAGCCCCACACATTGCCGACGCCATTGAGGACTCGGTGTCGGTGTGTGAGACTATCCGGCGCAAGACCGTCTTGCCCGGTTATACACGAAATCTGTGTTGACGCGCTCAGGCAACTGACGACGCGGCTCATGGGTATATCTTAATAGCAAACCTACATTATCTTAACAATTCCCCAAGGCTGAGTTGCTAGACTCCCACTACTCGATACGACGTATCAAGAAACACTTTTTGAAGACGAACTGCGGTAGCAGTCCAAGAGGGACGATACAATGAGGCTTTACATCTATTTTGCGTTCTTTATCTCAATTCTGCTTTCGGCGTGTGGAACAAGCAGTGGTGTGCAGCGACCATCACAGGCCGGACTGAATCCGCTGCATATTCCCGAGTTGTTGGATACGCGAGACAATCCAGAGATAACGCTTGTCATGCAAAACGGCGCGCATGAGTTCTATCCAGGTGTACCGAGCGAGACTATGGGGTTCAATGGCAATTATCTTGGGCCAACGATCCGGCTCTACGATGACACCGATGCGACCATTACGTTTGTCAATGACATCGGAGAACCGACGACGGTGCATGGGCATGGCCTGCATGTGAATGGAGAGATTGATGGGGGGCCACAATCACGCATTCAACTAGGAGAAAGCTGGGAGATCACCATACCGGTCAGGCAAGAGGCGGGGACAAGTTGGTATCATCCTCATATGATGGGCAAAACGGCCCATCATGTTCATGCAGGTCTTGCGGGACTGTACCTCATCGAGGATGAAAACTCACAGTCGCTTGATCTACCAAATGAGTATGGCGTCAATGACATTCCCCTGGTCGTGCAGGACCGTTCGTTCACAGATGGGGTAATGAACGAGTACGCTGTAACCGAGGACGATATCATGAACGGGCTGCGAGAAGACACGCTGGTGGTAAATGGCACTGTGGACGCCTACCACATGGTCCCCCAGGGATGGGTTCGCTTGCGGCTCCTCAATGGCTCAAATGCACGATTCTACCGTTTTCACTTCGGGGACGATGTGACGTTCTTCAAGATCGCCACGGAAGGTGGCTTCCTGAACCAGCCGGTTGAGATGGAGTTTATCGATATGGCGCCGGGAGAGCGCAATGAAATCATGATCGATCTCTCTGGCGGGTCAGACGCAACATTGATCGCCGACCTGCTTCCCGCAGACCCGGAGGATGCCGGCCTTTGGGCGGCAAATGCACCGCAAGCATCTGTGGTTGAGCTTCGGGTAGACCCCACGAAGCAAGCTTCCGGGACGCTGCCAACCACGCTCAACGATATCTCCTACTTCGACCGCGCAGATGCGACCAACAGCAGAACGATCTCCCTGGAGATGGAAGTACGGGGAGGCAGCCTAGACAACATGGACCTGTTTGCAACCAACGGCCGTTCCATGGACATGAACCACATCAACGAGCGCATCCAAAAGGGCGAGGTTGAGATATGGCGCATAACAGGTCAGCGAATGCCGCACCCGTTCCATCTACATGGTGCATCGTTCCAAATCCTAACGCTGAACGGTGCGCCACCACCCGAAGCGGATCGAGGTTGGAAAGATACGGTTGTGGTGACGGATGAAGTGACCGAAATCATTGTGCGCTTCGATCATGAAGCAACTGAAGAGTTCCCGTACATGTACCATTGCCATATGCTTGAGCATGAAGAGTATGGCATGATGGGGCAGTTCACGGTTGGGTGACTCGTTCCGCGGTCGAGAGATGATGTTCGAGAGGCTGTTGCTGGCAACTGAGAATAGCAGGATAGCCGGGCCTCGTACGGGCCCGGCTATGTCCTGTTGTCAAGTGACCCTCGACCCCCGCAGCCGCTACCTGTTTGTCGGCGGCGGCCCTGCCGGCGTCGGGCGAGTGTATGATACGCAATCAGGCGACCTGCTGGCCGAGTACCCCATGATGACCAGCGGGCCCAACAACTTCATCAATGATGTGGTGGTGACCAGAGAGGCAGCCTACTTCACCAACTCGTTCGCCCCTTATTTCTACGTGGTTCCGCTTGGCTCGCGCGGGGAGCTGCCCGACCCGGCGGACGTGCAATCGGTTGAGTTGACGGGCGATTGGTCCCAGCCGTCAGGCTTTGGCGCCAATGGCATCGAGGCTTCTGCCAACGGCAAGACGTTGGTCATTGTCAGCAGCGGCGACGCAGCGGTCTTTGCTGTGAACCCGCAAACCGGTGTGGCGAGCGAGATCGACCTCGGCGGCGAATCGCTGCCCAACGGCGACGGCCTGGTGCTGCTGGGCCGGACGCTCTACGTCGTGCAGAACCAGTTGAACCAGATTGGCGTCGTCACCCTTTCGCCGGATCTGTCCAGCGGCACGGTAGGCGAGCCGATCACCAGCCCCGCCTTCGACGTCCCCACAACGGCCGCCCCGTTCGGCAGCTCGCTCTACGCGGTCAACGCCAAGTTCGGCACGCCGCCCGCAGGCACGCCGTATGAGGTAGTCAAGGTTTCGCGCTAGCTACTTGAATAGCCTGCCGCATGCAGGCGGTCTGGACCAAGCGCCGGTCGAGCTCATTCGACCGGCGCTTTTCTGTTTGTCTTATTCGCAAAAGGTCAGAAGCGAACAGGCTCGACGCTTAATCAACCGCGAACGCCGCAGCCATCTCTCTTTCGAGGTCGCGGTACTGCTCCTTCTCCACCGACACCTCCACGAACTTGATGGTGCCGCCGGTGAATTTGCCCTGGGTCTCGGGCGTGTACTCCGCGGCGACGGCGTCCGCGCTGTCGCGCCCGACGCACAGGCCGTCACCACACAGGGTGAACTTGCCGACCTGGGCCCGCATGGGGCCCTCGGCGACGACCTTGTCGTTGATATACAGCTTGGTTGTGCCGTGCGACTCGCCGTACTGGCCAGCCTTCTCCCGGGTAAACTCCACGCCAAGCGTATAGTTGCCCGGCGCCAGCTCCTCACTGGAGACGAACTTCTGCTCCGGCGGGATGCCCAGGAAGTTGTACACGTAGTACAGCTTCTTGTCCTTGATGAAGAGCGAGTGCCCGCCAAAGCGGGAACCGTGGGCGAAGAGGACGCCTGAGGTGCTATCGCTGACCTCGACATCGGCCAGGATCTTGTAGGAGCGCCCCCGGATGTTGGCAGCGACGCCTTCAGGGACGGCCGTCGTGTCCGGGTAGTAGACGTACCGCTCCCGGGGCGGCTCGGAGGAAGGCCGCTCGATGCCGGCGAGGACCTCCGTTGCGGTGCGATCGTCGAGGGGAAGCACGAGGTTCTTCTTGGCCTCGTCCATCCACACCTGCTTCAGGTGCTCGAGCTTCTCCGGGTACTTGTCGGCGAGGTCCGTGGATTCGGAGCGATCCGCGTCGACATGGTAAAGCTCCCACCTGTCCTCGTCGAAATGCCCATGGCCAGAGATAGGCGCATGGACGGCGGCGGCTCTCCAGCCGTCCTCCCAAATGCCGCGCGTACCGAGCATCGCGAAGTACTGACGTTTCTTCTGGGTCGGCCCGTCCGGGTCGGCGTCGAAGCTGTACCGCATCGAAACACCCGACAGCGGGTACTGCTCCACGCCGCGATAGGAGTCGGGCATCTTCAATCCACAGACATCGAGGATGGTCGGCACGATGTCGGTGGAGTGATGGTACTGATGCCGGACCTCCCCGCGTGCCTTGATACCCTTTGGCCACGAGATAATCATCGGGTCACAGGTCCCGCCGGAATACTCCGAGTACCGCTTGAACATCTTGAACGGCGTCGAGAATGCGGCTGCCCAGCCGGTCGGGAAGTGGTTGTACGTATCCGGTGAACCGAGCTTGTCGTACAGCTTCATGTTGTCCGCAAGCGTATCCGGGAACCCGTTGAAGAACTTGTTCTCGTTGACCGAGCCGTTCGGCGAGCCTTCGCCCGATGTGCCGTTATCGGCGGCGTAGAGCACGAGGGTATTGTCCAACTGACCGGACTCCTCCAGATAGTCGATGAGGCGCCCGACCTGGGCATCGGTGTACTCCGAGAAACCTGCGAACACCTCAGCCATGCGTGAGAAAAGTTTCTTCTCGTCGTCGCTCAACGTGTCCCACGGCTTGACGTAATCCGCGGGGACCGCCTGGTCGTCCGGCATCGGGTTGATCGGCGTGAGCTTCGTATCCTCGGGCATGACACCCTTCTCGATCATGCGCGCGAGCACCCACTCCCGGTACGCTTCGTACCCGTCGTCGAACTTGCCCTTGTACTTGTCGATGTACTCCTGGGGGCAGTGGTGGGGGGCATGGTTCGCACCGGGGCAGAACCACATGTACCACGGCTTCGAGGGGTTGCTGGCCTTCTGGTCGCGGATCATGCGGATGGCCTGGTCGGCCAGATCCTTGGACAGATGGTAGCCATCCTCGGGCATGTAAGGCTGGTCGATGTAATGGTTGTCTTCGACAAGATCCGGATACCAATTGTTGGTCTCGCCACCCAGGAACCCGTAGTAACGATCGAAGCCCTGCTGCAAGGGCCACGTGGCCCGGTACCCGCCGGGGGCATTGTCCTGCTCGGGCACGTTGTGGTTCTTGCCCAACCAGAACGTGCTCCAACCGGCATCCTGGAGGATGTGGGAGACCGTGGCGCACTGGTCGGGTATCCGGCCGTGCTGGCCGGGGAAGCCGTTGGTACCCTCAGCGATACTGGCGAAGCCGTTGAGGTGGTGGTTACGGCCGGTCAAGCAGGTGGACCGGGTCGGCGAACACAAAGCGGTCGTGTGCCACTGCGTATAAATGAGACCGCGATCAGCCAGCTTCTGTGCTGCCGGCATATTGATCCCGCCCCCGTAGGGTGACCATGCCGCCAACCCCGTATCATCGTACAGAATGAAGAGGACGCTCGGTGCGTCTTTGGGGGCCATCGGGGGCATGTATGGTCCCCAGTCGGCTACTGAGTCGCGAACATCAAGTTCGACTTTCCCCTTAAATACCTGTTCGGTATACCGTTCGGCTAATGTCTTTTTCTCTGTCATCATAAATCTCCTGTCGGTCACTTTTCGTCTTTGGGTGAAGGCAGCAATGTTGAATGTGGAAAACTCTGGAAATACCGATCTATCGAACGCTTAACGATGGTATTATCAGCCTGCTGTTCAACGCGGGTCAAGCAAGTGACGCGGCCAATATCCTTGAACATAAGTGCTGTGATGACGCACCATCACGCCGAAGCTCTCCCCTGCACTTTGCAATACTCCAGCATTCTCTTCCGCACCCTGTATCACTACACGTAAGCAAAACAGTAAGCTTTGCCTGATAGACTGGATTCGTGGAACAGATTGTCTTCACGGGGAGCCAGGTAGGGGAAATGTAGATGGAAGGCCAAATGGACCCTGCCGCCCTTGAGAATGCAGCAGAGTTGAGACGAACGCAGATACGTGATTTTGTGACCAGTCGCAATATTAGATATCTTGTCCACTTCACCCAGGCGAGCGACGTTTCCAGCATATTGGAACATGGTCTATTGTCGCGCGACCTGCTGGACCAACGAGGTCTGCCTTATAGCTTCACAGATGCCCAACGTCTGGATGGCCATAGGGACGCGATCTGTCTTTCGATAGACTTCCCAAACAGCCTCATGTTCTATGCAAAGCGACAAGAGTTTAGTCATGTGGCGTGCTGGGCTGTTCTCCGGGTTAGAGCGTCAGTGTTATGGGAGCTTGACTGCGCGTTTATTGACAAGAACGCAGCCCATCATAGCGTTCGTAGTGCCCCCGTCGCACAGTTCAAGACGTTTTCAGCGCTGCGACAAATGTTTTCCTGTACAAATGGTGCGACTCACCAAACCCATTTTGGCGTAAGACGGCGACAACCTGATAACGTACAGGCTGAAGTGCTGGTCTTTGATCCAATATGCCGCGACTATATAGTCGATGTTCATGTCGAGACACATGACCAGTCATTGAGTTACCTTGAGCAATGGGGCTGTCAGCATTACGTCGTCTCGCGGCGATATTTCCGACCACGTCAGAAACATCTGACATAGCAAACATTGCCATCGGTTGGAAGAGTAGAGACAATACGATATGGCCACCCGCCCCGTATTCAAACCTCATTCTGACTCTCCCTTCGTCGAGGTGCTGGACGTCGACTTCCACTGGCACCCCGGCTTCTCTGTGCAGCAGAAGCAGCGCTCCATCCATTCACTACACGAAGTCGCCCGCGAGTCTGAGATTGACCACCCTCTGGAGATCTCTAGCAAGTCCCCTGAGCGACTGGGTGTCCAGCTGAGCGCCTTTAACCTGACAATCGAAGCCGGCGATCTTGGTCGCATCCCGGTCGAAGTTGCGTTTCAGGGGAGCAAGGTCTTTGAGCGCGGCGGCCCCTTTACTGATCTGTATCAGCGGCAGCCGCGAGACGCCAAACGCAACCCACGCCTCCGCGACTCTGGTACCTTGATTGGATTCGAATGGATGGGAAGAAGGTGGGCACTCGACCCGACGACGGCATTCTACGACTGGCTCTACCTGACCGCGCTGCACCAGAATACTGAGCAATACCCGGAGGAGCTTGAGACTATCCTAACCTATGACGGGTTCACCGATATCGAGTTCAATCCCAAGAAGTCGTTGAATTGCCAGGCGCGATCAGCCGCGCTTTACGTCGGACTGCGAACTTCGGATCTGCTGGATGAGGCACTCCAGTCGCCCGACGATTTCCTGCGCGTCGCGTTTGGCACGCAGTCCACCGATCCAGGCTACAAACAAAGCTCGCTTTTCGACTGATTCCACCCGCCCTACAACGTAATAATCCCCCGCTCCAGCGCCGTCGTCACCGCCGATGTGCGGTCGGCCACGCCGAGCTTGCTGTAGATGTGGATGAGGTGGGTCTTCACGGTGGCGGTGGAGATGTGGAGCGCCTTGCCAATCTCCTTGTTGCTGTTGCCTTTGGCCACCAACTCCAGCACCTCGATTTCGCGGGCGCTGAGGTTGTCTTCGGCGGGCGCGCCCATGCGGCTCATCAGCCGGGCGGCGACGGTCGGGGCCAGCACCGACTGCCCGGCGGCGGCGGCGCGGATGCCCCGGAACAGCTCATCGCGGGGTGTGTCCTTCAGCAAATAGCCGGTCGCCCCCGCTTCCACCGCGCGCACAATGTCGGCGTCGGAGTCGTAGGTGGTCAGCACGAGAATCCGGGCGGCGGGCTGTTGGGCGCGAATGGCCTGAATGGCCCCCACCCCATCCAGCCCCGGCATGCGTAAATCCATCAGCGTTACGTCCGGGGCCAGCGACTCATGCAGCCGGACGGCCGCGTTCCCGTCTTCGGCCACGCCCACCACGTCGAAGTCCGGCTGCCCTTCCAGCATACCCGCCAACCCTTCGCGCACGACAGGATGGTCGTCGGTAATTAGAATACGTATGTGTCGGTCTCGCTCATTGTCCTTGCTCCCCTTGCTCAACGGCCGCTGCGGCCCCGGCTTCCTGCTGTGCCATCACGCCACCGGCCAGAGGAATGGTGACGACGACGGTCGTGCCCTCGCCCGGCTCGCTCTCAATCATGACCTCGCCGCCGCACTGGTGGACGCGCTCCTCCATCGCCTGCAGACCGTAGCCACCGGCAAACGGCGACGGCGCAGCCCCGGCCAACCCCACGCCGTCATCCTGCACGTCGAGAATGAGCGTGTCGCCCATGTAGGAGAGCGTCACCTGGACGGCCGTCGCCTGGGCGTGCTTGCGCACGTTGTTAAGCGCTTCCTGCGTCGCCCGCAGCAGCGTCACCTCGATCTCCGGGTGCAGCGGGACAGGCGTGCCGGTCGTCTGGCTGCCCACGCGCAGGCCGCTCTCCACCTGGAAGCGGGCGGCCGTCCGCTCAATGGCGTCGGGCAACGACTGCTGCTCCAGCAGGTCGGGCCGCAAATCCTGGACGACCCGCCGCGCCTGGTCCAGACTCTCGCGGGCGGTGGCGCGGGCCTGGTCCAGATGGCGCTGCAAGCTCTCCAGATCGTCGGGCAGCGCCTGATCGGCCGCTTCCAGATGGAGCACGATGCTGGTGAACCCCTGGGCCAGCGTGTCGTGGATCTCCCGCGCCAACCGCTGCCGTTCTTCGAGCGTGCCCTCGCGCCGTTCGGCCGCCGCCAGCTCCGCCTGCGTCGCCTCCAGTTCTTCGATCAGCTCGCGCCGCCGGGTGCTCTGGCCGATGATGGCCGACACCCAGAGGCCGAGCAGAATCGTGGCCAGCCCAATGAAGCCGAACAGCCACAACAGCGGATCGGTCAGGCTGAGCGGGTTGGCGCTGTCGGCCGCCTGTTCGCTGATGATCCCCACCGTCAGCAGCAGGATGGCAACGGCCGCATAGCGGATGGGCAGATGGCGAAAGACCTGGCTGAACAGGCCGAAAAGCGCCAGGTAGAAGGCGGGAGATATGTTGACCAGCACCATCCACAGCAGGGCGTCGCCGACGATGATCAGGAACCGCACGCCAGCGTACGCTTCCCAGGTGGTCATCTGGCGGTAGATCAGCGCCATGCCCACTGCATGCCACAGCAGAAGAACGGTTGTCAGCAGGGCAGTCAGCCAGAAGGGAGCGGTGGCGCTGTCGTCGAAGTAGGTCAGGGCGACAGAGCCGATGAAGGTGGTGTAGAAGATGAAGTCCCAGAGCCAACTATAGCGCTCCCAAACGTCAGCTTGCTGGTGCGTTTGTGTGTTCATCGTGTCTTGGTGTCGTTAGCTGCCTGCGAGTGTGTCACGGGTAAGGTTGTAGCGTAGAAACCGGGTTTTTTCAAAAAACCCGGTTTCTACGCTTTCTCTGGCTGGTCCGCCTACCGGCGAGCGAAAAGAATGATGAGGCCCATCCCAATGAGGCCGACGGGCCAGATGGCGGCGAGGTTGATGCCCAGGCTGGAGCCGAAGATGTAGGCGAACGGCATGAGGCCAAACAGCAGCATGGTCAGAATGTGGCGGGTCATCAGCTCCCCGTGGCGATACGCATTGACGGCCGCCGCCCCCACCCAGAACGCGGGCAGGAAAGCCATCAGGATCCAGGGGCTGAAGCCCAGCACCGTCACGCCGCTCATGGCCAGCAGGAAAATGCCGCCCATCAGGATAAGGAACACGCCGCCCTGAACTTGCGGATTGTGTCGTGTGGGGAATGGGTTCTTCAAAGATTCGTTGCTCATGGTTGTTTCCTCGTGTGCTAAATGCTTTTCTGGCCAGGCTGGCTGGCCGACCGGATATCTAGGTATAGGATACGGTCTGGGCCACGTTTTGTAACCAATCGGGCGGTGGAAACAGGAGCAACATCCAGTCGATTCGGCCGTCAACCGATCGGTTGACTGAGGTTCGCTGCCGCCGGCACGACCACCTTGCCCGCGGAGCCACGCCGCCAAACGACCACCGCCGCCACGATCCCCATCAGCAGCAGCAGGATGGTCGAGACCAGCTCCCACTCCGTCCCGACCAGCCCGGGGAACAACGTCTCGAACCCTTCCTCCCAATTCTGTGTAGCGTGGAAGAGCAGACCGGGGATCAGCGAGCCGCCACTGCCGTTGAACAGCAGCGTGAAGACGAAGCCCAGCCCAATTGCCAACAGGCTGAAGGCGACGATGGAGAGCAGGTCGCGGCCGATGAGCACCGGCAGATGCCATGCGCCCCACAGAACGCCGACGATAAGGCTTGCCCGGAACGGCGTCATCGTCTGTGCATCCGCGGTAGGGCAAACCCACGCAACCCCAGTTCCTCCCCAACGCGCCGCGCAGGAAGAGCGACGTGAAAAAGCCCGCCTGCAGGCTGATCAGGGCGGTGGGGATGGCCTCAGGAGAAGTCGGGGCATCCAACGCTCCGGCGACCGACGCCACGCCATAGAGCGCCAGCGGAAGCAGACC
>CAVWDW010000002.1:0-338113 GCA_963753865.1 uncultured Chloroflexia bacterium | reverse complement strand
CATCCGCCTGATTCCCTTCACCGTCCAGATTCCGAAGGGCGAACAAGACCCGGCACTGCCGGCCAGGCTGCGGTCGGAACTCCCAGGAATCTTGCTACCTTGGCCGTAGCGGGCTGGAAAAGCGTACCAACAATATGGCCTCGCAGTGCCATCAGCCGTCACAGATGCGACTGACACCTTCCGCAGCGAATCAGACATCCTCGGTCTGTTTATCGAAGAATCATGCATCGAAGGACCAGACAAGACAGCGCGTGGTGGCGAACAGTACGATGCCTGACAAATCGTGGGCAGTGATGAATGGCTTGGGTCCGTTATCAAGTGTCAGGTTTGCGCGTGACTGGGTGAAACGTAGCTTCTCCAAGAAGAAGGGTTCGTCAGGGCACATGGTCTACCAGGGCATAGGCTTGCTGGCCGAGCAGAGTTGGGCGCAGTAAGCCGGAAGGTTACGGGTTAACGGAGGGTTTCGGATGGTTTCCCGCAAGAGTGACTATTTACTTCCTATATGTTTGGTCTTGTTCAAACCCTCCGAACCCTTCGGTGGTCGAGATACCCTCCAGGACCTAACAGGAACAGAAAGGCTATGACAAGGGTTACCAAGCGTCCACCTCTCCGCTACTACGGCAGCGGCTGGCAGCGCGCGCCGTGGATCATCAACCACTTCCCGGCCCACGACGTCTACTGCGAGCCGTGCTTCGGCTCCGGCGCCGTCCTGCTGCGCAAGCCGCCGGCCAAGCTGGAGATCGCCAACGACCTCGACGGCCGCGTCGTCACCTTCTTTGAGACGCTGCGCCGCCAGCCCGACGACCTGCTCCGCGCCATCAACCTGACACCGTGGCACGAAGCCGCCTTCAAGCAGGCGCTCATCCCGGCCGCCGACCCGCTCGAAGACGCCCGCCGCTTCTTCTTCGCCTGCTGGGCCAGCGTCAAGGGTGGGCCCTTGCCCGGCCCGTCCGACTTCCGCTGGCAGAAGAAGCTGACCCGCCGCTCGGCCGCTGTCCAGGATGTGGCCAACCTCGACCACCTGCTGGCGGCGGCCGCACGGCTGAAGAACGTCCAGTTTGTCCAGAAAGATGCCCTCGACCTCATCGGCAAGATGGCCGGCACCGGGGCGCTCATCTACTTCGACCCGCCCTACTTGCACCGCACCCGCGCCAACCGGCTCGGCTACCGGCACGAACCCGACGACGACTGGCACGTGGCCGCGGCAGGTTGCTGCGAAACCACGACGGCCCGGTCGTCGTCTCCGGCTATGCGTCCGACCTGTACAGGGGGCTGTATGAGGCGCATGGCTGGCGACGGGTGGAGCGCACGCAGCGCACCAACAGCGGCGGGCAGGCCACCGAATGCATCTGGTTGTCGCCCTTGTGCTACGCTGCGGCCGATGCCCCAATTCCGGGGAGGGCGTAATCATGGGCTGGGAGTCCAGGGGCAACAACCGCTACTACTACCGCAAGCGCCGGCAGTACGGCCGTGTGGTCAGTGACTACGTTGGCGGCGGCCAGCTGGCGGATTGGGTGGCGACACTCGACGATTACGAACGGCAGGAACGGGACGCCGCCCGCCAGCAGTGGCAGCGCACCCGCAACGCCGATCTCAGCCTCGACAGGGAGCTGCTCCAGATCGGCCGTCTGGTCCGCGACCTGCAAGCGGCCGTTCTGCTTGCCGGCGGCTATCACACCCATCGCCGCCAATGGAGGGCCAGTCGCCATGAGTCAGCATGATCTGGTAGTCGCCTATCCCGCCGACATCGAGACGCTCCAGGCGCTGCTGGAGCAAGTCGACCGGTCCGACCCGGACCCAGCCGACCGCAAGGCGCTGTCAGAATTTCTGCGGGAGCATCCCCACCTCTGGCGCTATGTCGGCGACCTGATGGAGCAGGCCATGCTCCGCCTCATCGATAATCTGGATGCATCAGCCGTCGCCCGGATCGGACTGCGAACGGCCGTTGAGCAACTGCCAACCGACCTGGCGCAACCCGGTGACGGGCCGCTGGAGCAACTGCTCATCCAGCAGGTGACGATGTGCTGGCTGCGGCTGGCCTATGTCGAGTACCAGTACTCGGCCGTCAGCACGCAGCCGAACGCCACAGCAAGGCAACTGACCTACTGGGACAAGCGCCTGAGCGCCGCCCAGCGCCGCTATCTCCGGGCCATCGAGACCCTGGCCCGCGTGCGCAAGCTGACCCTCCCGGCCCTACAGATCAACATCGGCGAACAGCAGGTGAATCAGGTCAATTCATGAACGACGAAACAAGGGTACAATTCGGCTTATGCCAGACGCAGAAGAATGGATCACGACAGAAGAAGCGGCCGAGATAAGTGGCTATCACGTGAATCATATCCGCCGGATGATTCACACCAACCACATCAAGGCTCGAAAGTTCGGCCCGGTTTGGCAGGTGCATCGGCCGACCTTGCTCCGGTACATCAAGTCAGCTGAGGAATCGGGCGACAAGCGGCGCGGCCCGAAATAGGTTGTCACAGCCTCCATCAAGGGTGGTAAATGTGGTATAATATGTTCAATTGATTGAGCATATTTTGAAGGGAGAATAGACGATCATGACCAGCCGAGCAGTACTCTATGCACGGGTAAGCGGAGACGATCGCGGGAATCAGGGCCGGAACCTCAGCGGACAGCTTGACATGTGCCGCGAGTATGCAAGCGAGCACGGCTGGCAGATCGTCGCTGAACTTGCTGAAGACGAGCGTGGCGCAAGCGGGGCTAGCTGGAGCAATCCTCAGCTTAATCACGCCCTCGAGATGGCCCGCGACGGTGAGTACGACGTGCTGGTAGTCCGGGAACTGGATCGCCTGGCTCGCGGACTGGCCAAGCAGCTGGTGCTCGAAGAAGAGTTCCGCCGCCACGGAGTCGAGTTGACCTACGTGCTTGGCGACTATGCCAACACGCCGGAAGGCAATCTGATGAAGAACGTTCGCGCAGTCGTGGCTGAGTACGAACGCCTCAAGATCATCGAAAGAAGCGCGCGTGGTCGCCGTCTCAAAGCCGCTGCCGGTAAATGGCCTGCCGATGGTCATGCCGGCTACGGCTATCGCAAGGTTGGCAAAGGCAAAGACGCCGTGTTGGCCATCGATGAAGTAGAGGCCGCAATCGTGCGGCGTATCTTCGACATGTACATCGGTCGCGACGGCCGGCCCGTTCCCTTGCAAACGATTGCCTCGACCCTGACGGACGAATGCGTTCCGCCACCCAATCGCGGATACGGCGCGGCCCATCCCGGCAAAGGTTGGTACCGAGGTACAATCCGCAATCTGCTAGCCAGTCGCCGATACATCGGTGAGTTTGTCTATGGCGATATCACCGTCGAACTACCGGAAATGGCCATTATTGATGATGAAGTCTTCGCGGCAGCCGAGCAACGTCGTACGAAGAGTAGTGCAGCCGTTGTCAAACAAAGGAAGTACGATTTTCTTTTGTCCGGCCACATTGCATGTAGCTGCGGCGGCAGCATGAACGGCAAACCCATGCAGCAGGGCAAATACCTGTACTATGGTTGCACGCGAAACACGAACAGCAAGCATCTAAACAAGTGCGAAGAGCGCCACCTCCGGGCAGACGTTGCCGACTCTCTCGTCTGGGCCTGGCTACAAACAGTACTCTGTGACGAGGAACGGCTGAAGCAGGGCCTGGATCAGCTTGTCAGTCAGAGGGGCGCCGACAACGAACCAAAACAAGAGCGTTTGACGATCATCAAAGATCTGATTCGAGATTCAGAGCGTAAGATCAAGCGCCTGACATCGGCATTTGCTAACGAGCAGGACGACGTCCTCGCAGCTGCGTATCAGACAGAGCTAAAAGCGGCCGCCAGAGAACGCGAGGTACTTCAGACCGAGCAGCGAGCACTGCAATCCTCTCTGTTGCAGGAAACAATATCCCAAGACGACATCCAGTCTGTTCTGCAACTGGCACGGCAGATCCGGAGCAAACTTGATGCACCGACATTCGACCAGAAACGAACCCTTTTGAACCTTCTGGACGTGCAGGTAGAATTGGTGAGGGAAGGTGAGGAAAGATGCCTGCAGGCGACCTGCTACATGACACTGACACCGAACGGGAGACCACAACAGAGTCAGATGAGACTCTCGAGCCTAGGGCAAAAGTCTTCATCCACAATGACGACGTGACGCCTTATGACTTCGTTGTGATGGTCTTGCTGCGCTTCTTCGGTCTGTCGCCGCTGGAAGCGGAGCATGTCACCTTTGTCGCCCACCACAGCGGCATTGCCTATGTCACGACCTTGCCGAAATCGGAAGCTGAGAAACGGGTTGGCCAGGCCCACTTTGCCGCCAGCCTCGAAGGATTCCCTCTACATTTACCATTGAACCGGAGCAACTCTAGAATCAAGCCGGTTATGTATTAAGGAGCACACCATGAAGTTCTCACTCAACGGTGCCGGTCCCGTCGGCCGAAGCTGGATAGCGCGTGACACCGCCTCGCTTTCCCCATCTTACAGTCGTGAATATGCGCTGGTCGTCGACCACGCTCAGGGGTCTGAGTTGTGGGATATGGACGGCCGCCGCTACATCGACTTTATGGCCGGCGTGGCCGTGCTGAATGTAGGCCACCGCCATCCCGCCGTCGTCGCCGCCGTCCAGGAACAGATCGACAAGTTCTGGCACATCTGCCTCTCCGACTTCTACTATCCGCAAGCGGTAGAGCTGGGCGAGAAGCTGCAAGAGATTTCCCCCATGCATGAGCGCACGAAGGTCTTCTTCAGCAACTCCGGCACCGAAGCGGTGGAGGCGGCCATCAAGCTGGCCATGTTTACCACTGGCCGGACGCGGTTCATTGGCTTCATGGGCGCGTTCCATGGCCGGACGCTCGGCTCGCTCTCCTTCACGGCCAGCAAGGCGGTTCAGCGGGCCAACTACCTCTCCGGCGTGAAGGTGTTCCACATTCCGTACCCCAACCCGTACCGGCCTGTGCTCATTGGCAAGCCGGACGAGGATTATGGCGACACGGTCATCAACTATTTGGAAGACCAGCTGTTCCGCAACATGCTTTCCCCCACCGACGTGGCCGGCATATTGGTGGAGCCGATTCAGGGCGAGGGGGGCTACATCGTGCCCGCGCCCAACTTCTTCAAGCGGCTGCGCGAGCTGTGTGACCGGTACGGCATCTTGCTGATGACCGACGAGATTCAGAGCGGCGTCGGCCGCACGGGCAAATGGTGGGCCATTGAGCATGAAGAGGTCGAGCCGGACATCGTCTGCTTTGCCAAGGGGGTCGGCAGCGGCATGCCGATCGGCGGCATCATTGCCCGTGAAGATTTGATGATCTGGGGGCCCGGCTCCCACGGCAGTACGTTTGGCGGCAACCCGGTGGCGGCGGCCGCCGCGCTGGCCACGCTGCAAGTCATCGAGCGCGAAGGCATCATTGACCAGGCGGCCGACACCGGCGACTACATCATGGAGCGGCTGCTGGAGATGCAGCTCAACCATCCGACGATAGGCGAGGTGCGCGGGCGCGGCCTGATGCTCGGCATGGAGTTTGTCACCGATCGTGAGTCGAAAGAGCGGGCCATCGAGCTGCGCAACGACATCATCCAGACCGCGTTCGAAAACGGCCTGCTGCTCATTCCCTGCGGCACCAACTCCATCCGCATGACGCCGCCGCTCAATATCGAACGGAAGCTGGTTGACGAAGGGCTGGAGATTTTCGAAGCGGCCTTGTCCAGTGTCGAAGCCGCCCACCTGGCCCCGGCGGGAGGGTTTCGCAATGGTCGCTAGAGAAGTGACTGCTCTGAAGGACGCCTTTCGCAACGGCGTCGTCCCGGCCATGGCCACGCCGCTGGTGGCGGGCACCTATGAGGTCAAGCTCCCGGTCGTTGGACAGCTGGTCGACTTCCTGTTGACGGCCGGCGCAGCCGGGGTGTTCGCCGGCGGCACAACGGGAGAAGGCATCAACCTGGACCCGGCCGAGCGACGCAGGCTGCATGAGGAGACAGTCCGGGTCACTGCCGGACGCGTCCCGGTCCTGGTTCATGTGGGCGCGCAGCGCACAGAGACGGCCGTCCATCTGGCCCGCCACGCGGCCGACATCGGCGCCGACGCCATCGTCGCCGTGCCGCCCGTCTTCTACGGCATGGATGAGGACGCGCTGGCCCGCTACTTCCACGCCATTGCCGCTGCCGCCCCGGACCGGCCGCTTTTCATGTACGACATTCCCCAGTTCGCTGTCAACGGCATCAGTCCGGCGCTGCTGGTGCGGATGAGCGAGGAGCTGCCTATGATGGCTGGTGTCAAGACCAGCCATACCGATCTTCACGCCGTGCGCCGGCTCATCGACGCGCGACCGGAAGGGCGCATCGTCCTGGTGGGCAACGAGGCGATGGTGCTGGCCACCATGGCTCTGGGTGGCGACGGTATGATCAGCGGCCTGGGCACGGCTGTGCCGGAAGTGATCGTCAGCCTGCTCGACGCCTATGGCGACGGCCGCATGGCTGAAGCCCAGCAGTGGCAGCAGACCTTGACGCAGTTGCTCGGGCTGCTGCCGCCGGGCAAGCGCATTGGCGGCATCAAGCGCATCCTTGATGAGCGGGGCATCCCGGTCGGCCCGCCCGTGCCGGAACTGTCCGCGGCCACGGAGCAGATCTGGAGCAAGATGGCGTCACTCATTGCCGCCACCGAAGCGGCCTGACGCCCTGCGAACGCCGGATGCAGCTGATCCTGTTTGATATCGACGGAACGCTGATCCAGATCAGCGGGCTGGGTCGGGCGATGTTGGGCCACGCGCTTGCCGTCGTCTACGGTACCAGCGGGCCGATTGAGCGCTACGCCTTCGCGGGCAAGACAGACCGGCGCATGGCTCGCGAGCTGGCGGCGTCCGGCGGTGTGTCGGCTGAAGCGTTTCTCGACGGGCTGCCCGCACTCTACCGCGAGATGGCGGCGGAGGGTGAGCGCCTGTTCCTGCCCGGCACGCTTGCCCCGTGTCCGGGCGTGGTCCCGCTGCTGGCAGAGCTGGCGGGGCGATCCGACGTGACGCTGGGGTTGCTTACGGGTAATATACAGGCGACGGCCCGGCTCAAGCTGCGGGCGGCGGGCATCGACCCGGCGCTTTTCGTGGCCGGAGCCTATGGCGCGGATAGTGACGATCGCAACGACCTGCTGCCTATTGCTCTGCGGCGAGCAGGAGCGCCCACCGGACACCGTTTCGACCGGCACAACACAACCGTCATTGGCGACACAGTGGCTGATATTGCATGTGCCCAGGCAGGAGGCGCACGATCCGTAGCTGTGGGCACGGGCAGCGGGTCGGCAGGCGCATTGCAGGCATGCCAGCCCGATATCTGGTTCGAGATGCTCGACGACACAGCAGCCGTCATGGCAGCGCTGACAGCGCCAGAGAACCGGCAGCGAGACACTATGGAGGGAATGGGTTGATGGACGAAGAGATCAAAGCCGCGCTCGGCATTACGTTCAGTGAAGACGGGCCGACACGCCTTACCATGCACCAACTGCGGCACTGGGTTATCTGGCAGTTCCCGCAGCCCAGGGGCAGCGGACTGAGCGGCGCCGTCCGCCCATCGATTGCCGGCCATGGCTGGTATCCGGCCATTATCGATGCCCAGAAGAAACGGGTCTGGGTCTACGGCAACGTAACCGCACCATTCGACAGTCCGGAAAAGGCCCTCAAGAAGCTGGATGCCCTGGTCGAGTAGCGCCTACCAACCTGCAGCAACCGACCAGAACAACAAGAGCGGACTCGCGATAGAGTCCGCTCCTTCTTGTTTTGCGGGCGCGTTGCTGTGCCTGTCTGCCGCGGTGCCCGGGATGGCGACGGCGACTGGCCCGGATCGCAGTTAGTTCTGACCCAGGAGCGTCTCAGCCGCCTCCCGGTTCGTCGCAAAGATGTTCTCCTGGCCGATCTGCTCCAGCAGCCCGTACCGTTCCAACAACTCTGGCACAGGTGAGTAGGCGCGGCTGATGGCCAGTTGGAACCCTTTTTCGCGCGACAGCTTCAGCAAGCTCTCCAATGCCTCCACGCCTGTCGTATCGATGTCGTTGATAGCCTCCGCATCCAGGATCAAGTAGGTGAGTGTGTCGCCGGCGGCTTCGACAATCGCCTCTACGTCCCGGCTAAAGAGATTGGCATTGGCAAAGAAGAGCGGGCCGCCAAAGCGGTAGACCGCCACGCCCGGCGCCGTCTCGACCTGGTCCGAAACGGGATGCGTGTCGTAGCCCCGCCCATCCGGACGGTCGATGAGGATTGACGTCTTTGGCTGCGAAGCCCGGCGGACCACTTCAATTGTCGTCACAAGAAACGCAATGGTCAGGCCGGGTAATACGCCGAGGACCAGCAGGCTGATCGTACATACCAGGGCGATAAGGAACTCCGACGGCCGCAGCCGGTACAGTTCGCGGAACTCCGCGATGTCAATCAGCTTGAGCACGGCGTTGGCCACGATGCCGGCCAGCACGGCGGTGGGCAGCAGCGCGAGTTGATCCGTGAAGAAGACCAGCACCAGGGCGACAAGCCCGGCGGCGACGATACTGGGCCATTGTGTCCGTGCGCCCGCGTCATCCATGGCCGCCGTGCGCGAGGCGCTGGAGCCGATGACCATCGCGCCAGAGAACCCGGCCGCAATGTTGGCGGCGCCATAGGCGAACTCTTCCTGATCATACTCGACCTTGTAGTCGTACTTCTGGGCGTACTTCCGCGCCATCAGCAGCCCCTCGGCCAGCGTCAGGATGACGATGGCCAGCGCGCCGGGGATGAGCAAGACCCACTGCTGGTAGGTTGCCGACGGAACGGTGGGGCGGGGTAGGCCGGCCGGGATCTCGCCAACGACCGTCACGCCATACTGCGTAAGATTCAGGGCGGCGACCGCCACGGTCATGATGATCAGGGCCACCAGCGCCCCGGGTATTTTGGGCACAAATCGCTTCATCAGGCGCATGATGGCAATGGTCCCGACGCCGACGGCCACCGAGTACCAGTTCGTCTCAGGGATGGCCTGGATGGTTGCCACCAACTCGCGAAAGAATCCCCCGGCTTCCACATGGATGCCCATAATCTTGTGGATCTGGCTGAGCAGCACTTCGATGCCCAGGCCGGTGATGAGTCCCACGAGTACGGCTCGTGACAGGTAGTTGGCCAGGAAGCCGAGCCGGAACAACCAGAACAAGCCAAAGAAGACGGCACAAACGATTGCCAGGACGTAGCCCAGCTGGATGTACTCCTCGCTGCCCGGCACAGCCAGCAACGTCAGCAGCGAGCCGATCAGCGCCGCAATGGCTGCGTCCGGGCTGGCGATGACGTTACGGGAAGTCGCGAATAAGGCGTAGACGATCATCGGCAAGATACCGGTGTACAGTCCGACGGCGGGCGGCAGACCGGCCACATCCGCATAGCCGATGTTCAACGGGATTATCAGGGCGGCCAGGGTCACGCCGGCCAGGATCTCGCGAACCCAGTCGGAGCGGTCCATTCCGCGCAGGGCCACGAACGGTTTGGGCCACAAGACCGAGAAACGAGCTTTCTTGTCGGTAGTGTTATTCACTGTGGATTCCATAGTTTATGACGGGTGCCTGGTCGTTTGCAATGTGTCAGCGGGGCGGCGCGAGGGCCGCGCTGGTTTGCGTCTCGAACGATGGTCAACCGGCCGCTTGGCCGGTCAGGATGGCAAAGAGTTTTCGAGCTCGGCCAGCTTGCCGCGGATGGCGGCTGTTGTCCGTTCCTGTTCTTCCAGCAGCCGATTGACCGCCTCAATTTTGGCGACTACGCTGTCCTCCTCCGGCGTATCCTTCTCGTCTTCTGGCCTCTCCTTGGGCGACAGGAACAGGTTGGCCAGAAAGCTGGTGAAGACACCGAACAACGCCACACCGCTGGTCATCAGCAAGACGCCGACGATGCGCCCCAGGTTCGTGGTTGGGTATTGATCCCCATAGCCCACTGTGGTAATGGTCACGTAACTCCACCAGATTGCATCTGAGGGCGTCTCGATGTTGGCGCCCGGGCTGCCCGCTTCGACTTCCAGAACCAGCACACTGGCCGTCTGGATGATGACTAATCCGAAGAAGATGGTCAGGTAAAGAATGCTGCCCGCACGATCGTAGAGCAGCTGGTCGCGAATGACACCGGGACCAACATCGCGCATCAGTCTGTAGACGCGAAAGATTCGGAAGAGACGCAAGATCCGCAGAGTGGGCAGACAGGCCAGCAGATCAGCCCAACCCCAGTTTCGGAAGAAGTATTGTGATTTCGATTGTGCGGTGAACAGGCGATAGAGAAAGTCAGCCAGAAAGATGACGGTAATCGCTGCCTGAAAGATGGCAATCACTTGCCTGGACTCATCGTTCAGGCCGGGCAGCCAGACCAGCCCCAGATTGACGATGGACAGGATAGACAGCAGCGCAATAAAGACCTCATAGCCAAAGCTCTTCAGTTCGCCTGGTGCTGACTTGTTCTCCATGAGTTCATCTCCTGTGGTGACTGCAATCGTGCAATTGTGTAGTTGAGGAGTGCAGATAAGGGAAGTGGCCGGATGCTTGAGCACCCAGCCACCAGGTTAAGGAAGGTTCAACGAATGGCCGGGATGGCCCGGCCCCTACTTGATAACACAATTAGCTGGCGATCAACTTCTGCTTGGCCGCGGCGAACTCGGCGTCATCCAGGACGCCGTTGGCGTGCATTTGGGCCAACTGATTCAGCTGAGAGGTCAGGTCATCGCCTGCCGGAGCGGCTGCCGGCGCCGGCGCATCGTCATAGTCGTCGCCTGCTGCCTGCTGCTGCTCATAGGCGGCTGCCTCATCTTGCTGGGTCCACTTCTGGTTCTGGTGATGGCGAACGGCTCCGGCCGTCCCGGCTACGACGGCCGTTGTGGCCGCTGCCCCAACCAATCTTCTACGTCGTACTCGTCTCCGCATCATAATCACATACCTCCAGTATCAAGCGTCAATACGTGTTCAATCGATGTTCGTTTCGACTCGTCTCCGGTTGTCTGGCGCTAGCCTTCAGACTCGTCAAGAGCAGCCATGTCGACCAATGCCGCGAGAACCGCCTCGTGCGGAATGCGTTCCTGCATCAGCAGACGGCCGTCGGCTTCAATGAGCGCTTCCTTGAACTTGATCGCCCACAGGTTCTCGAAGAGCATGATAGCGGCCGTGGCGTTGTTGTTCAACTGTTCGCCAATCATTTCGATGTCGCCGGCCGTGACCATCCCGGTGACCTGGATGCTCAATGGATCAAAGACAGCCAGCAGGTCGGGGCCAAGCTGCTCGAACTCGACGACGGCCATTTCGCCATCTTTATCCTTCATCACCACTACCAGATCGATAACACGGACGATCTGTTGTTCTACAAGTTCCATCAGGCTGGTAAGAATGTCACCCTTGAACTTGTTGCCCTCAAACTCCAGGGCTATGAAATCGATAGGCCCATATGTCATTGCGAGTCTCCTTCATTTAGATAGTGTCGTCAGCGTGGCCCATTCGGCCTTAAGCTGTTGACGGGCTCAACCTAGTTGCCCCATGATAGAACGTATTGGGCCGCAGGCAATTGACCAAAAAGGTGCATGTACGGTGCATTTCATCAGTCCGGGTGGGTGTATACACCCTTTATGCACCCAGATGGAGCATGTGATTGGCACCTTCCCGCCCTATGATGGCGAATATGCAGGGGGTGCACGGCTTGTGTGCTCGCTTGAGCGTGCATCTACACGCCGGTAGGCAGAGGTCCTGGCAGGAGATAGCTGCAACATGAACGACGAAGCGATCTTGCAGGTACGTTCTTTCGAAAGCGCAGGAGCGATGACCAGCAGTGGACCAGAGCAGGTGAGGACTTTTATGGTCGCTCTGATCATGGTGACTGCTGCTGCCTACTTGCCGGTGGCCATGGCCCATGTGGCCTTGCCGTCTGTCGGCGCGGCCTTTCATGCGTCGCAGACCCAGCTCAGCCTGGTGGTTGCGGGGCTGGCCTGTGCCTTGTTGTGGTTGTGGCCGAGAAGGCGGCAATATGGTATCCAGATAGAGGTAGCCCGAGCGGCTGCCACGACTGGGCAGGCGTAGATTATGTGCTGTTTGACGTGAGGTATAGATAGCATGACAACTGAAGCGCAAGAACCCGCAAAGAAGGCGTCTCCACGGACTGGTTTGGTGCCCAATATCATATCCGGTCTGGCCACCGGCTTGTTCAGCATTCCTGAGGGAATGGCGTATGCGCAGTTGGCTGGCGTCAATCCTGTCTACGGCCTGTACTCTGGCATTGTGGCGGTGATTGTGTCCTCGTTGACCACAGGCACCATCCTGATGATGAGCACCCTGACAAGCGCCATTGCATTGGCGACTGGCAGCGTGCTGCAAACAGCCGGCATCCAGGACAGTCAGATGCCGGGCGCTCTGTTCACCATTACATTCATTACCGGTGTGGTCATGTTCGTGCTGGGCATCGCTCGCCTTGGGAACATTGTGAACTTCGTGTCCAATGCGGTGATGACCGGATTCGTGGCCGGGGCCTCGCTGCTGATCATCCTCGGCCAGGAGAAGCATCTGACCGGGTATGATCCGGTCGGCGCCAACGAGTTTCAAAAGACGATCAACTGGCTTCAGAATATTGACCAGTGGGATCCGACGACCGTTGTCGTGTCGGTTCTTGTCATCATTGCCATGGTGCTTCTGAAGCGGGTTCGCGCCCTGGAAAAGTTTGCGCCAATCATTGTCCTCGTTGTTGCCAGCGCGCTGGTGGCCTTTCTCGGCGTGCAGACGGAGTTGGTGGGCGATATTGCCACTATTCCCAATAGTCTGCCTGCCTTGATGGTTCCGGACTTCAGTCTGATTCCGCAGTTGTTCCTGGGATCGCTGTCTGTGGCGCTGGTTGCCCTGGCACAGGGAGCAGGTATCAGTACAGCGATGCCCAACCCTGATGGGAGCAAGGCCAGCCAGTCAAGGGACTTCATCGGTGAAGGATCTGGGCAATCTGGCCGGCAGCTTCTTTCAGTCAATGGCTACCGGCGGATCGCTCTCGCGCACGGGCATCAGCGTGGGCGCTGGCGCGACTAGCCGCATGGGTGGTGTGTTCGCCGGTCTGTGGCTGGGCCTCATTGTCCTGTTGTTCGGCAGTTCGGCCGAGAAGGTTCCCCTCGCTGTCATCGGAGGTATGTTGACGGTAGTGGGCGTTGAGCTCATCATGGCACGCGTTCCCAGCGCCAGGCTTATTTTGCATACACGTGAGTGGGGTTCGATTGCCGCCATGGCTATCACGTTCTTCACCGCCCTGTTTATTCCGCTGCAATACACCATTTTCCTGGGTGCAGGTCTTTCGCTTCTTCTGTATGTCGTTGCCGCCGCCCGGAAGCTGCGTGTGGAACAAGCTGTGCGTATGGATGACGGAACCTGGAATGTTCAGGAGATGCCAAAGGAGCTGAGTTCCAACGAAATCAACCTGTTCGTCATCGAAGGTCTTGACTTCTTTGCCGAGGTGCCCAGTTTGGACGACCAGCTGCCATCGGCGAAGGACGTGAAGGAAGCGGTCGTCATCCTGGTGCTGCGTGATATGCGTGACATCAGCAGTACCGGTTTGCGCTGGTTCGATCGCTACTTCAAGACGATTCAGGCAGCAGGCAGCGAGTTGATTCTGGCGGACGTGCAGCCTGAGGTGATGGAGGTACTTGAGAAGAGCGGTTACGTCGACAAGATTGGCAAAGAAAATATCATACCGACCACCTCCCGTGTCTTTGGGGCCGAGGATGTAGCCTGGGATCTGGGGCTCAAGTATCTGGCGGCTATGTCGCAGAAAGAGGCTGTGCCAGCAGATGGTGGAGCAAGCTAGATGTGTGTAAATGAGGTCTCTCAACCGCGCAGGCGAATGTGAGATTGCCCGGCCCGCCAGTATCCTGCGCATTGGTTTGTATGCGGCGGCAACAGGGCAAATAGTTCCAGGGGTTTGTTGCAGGAGCAAACCCCAAAGTTCGGAGGAAGAAATACAATGATAGTCAATACTCAGTCTCGTAGTCGATTGGTTCTTGTGATGGCGTTTGTCTTGTTGGCCCTGGCAGCATTGTCTGCCTGCACGTCTGCAGAAACTGACGAGCCGGCCGATCCAAACACACTCACAGGGATAGTCTGGCAATGGGTAAGCGTCACAAATCAAACTACCCGCACCACTGAGGACGTGCCGTCGCCAGAGAACTATACACTGGTCCTGAATACCGATGGAACGTTCACCGGCACGGCCGACTGCAACAATATCGCCGGCACCTATTCGCAGGAAGGTGGCTTTTCATTCCAGCTGGGCCCACAACGATGGCGTTCTGTGGTGAAGCGTCTCTGGACGTCCAGTATCTTGACCTGTTAGCCAATGTCGTGGCTGGCGGTCCGGACGGCCAGGGTGGCCTGGCGTTGGAAACAGCCGGCGGCGAGCAGCGGATGATCTTCCAGAATGGTGGGGCGGCGTCGAACTAGGGCTCAGTAACTGTTTGGCCGTTGTGTTCCGTTTGGGAACGGCACAACAGCCTGACCGATGATGATGAGAGCCTTTGGTATCCGTGTAGAAGCGCAAGACATGTACGAACAGGAGAATTGCAAGTGACAAATTCAAATGACAAATTACAGCGGTCTGTGTTGCCCATTCCGGACAAAGCTTATGCGGGAACGATCTGGTATGATGCCAAAGACCCGGACGTTCACTTTCCACCGATCGAGCCACTGCGGCCGCCTTCGGGTGCGCCGAATGTGTTGGTCGTGCTGATCGATGACGCGGGTTATGGTTCGTCCAGCGCCTTTGGCGGCCCGTGCCATACACCCACTTTTGAGAAGCTGGCCGAGGGTGGGCTGAAGTACAACCGCTTCCACACGACGGCTCTATGCGCGCCTACGCGCCAGGCGTTGATGACTGGCCGAAATCATCACTCAGTGGGTATGGGCAACATCACGGAGACAGCGACCGGCGCGCCCGGCCAAAACTCCCTCCGACCCAACACTAAAGCACCATTGGCCCTGACGCTGAAGCTGAACGGCTACTCGACCGCCATGTTCGGCAAATGCCATGAGGTCCCGGTCTGGGAAGCCAGCCCGATGGGCCCGTTCGAGCATTGGCCTGCCGGTGGTGGTGGCTTCGAGTATTTCTATGGGTTCATTGGCGGTGAGGACAACCAGTGGAGCCCGGCGCTGTATGAGGGGCTGACGCCGGTCGAGCCGCCGGCGACCCCGGAAGAAGGGTACCATCTGACCGAGGATCTGGCTGACCACGCCGTCACCTGGGTTCGAACCCAGAAGGCGCTGATGCCCGACAAGCCTTTCTTCATGTACTTTTCGCCCGGCGCCACCCATGCCCCGCATCATGTCCCTAAGGAGTGGGCCGACAAGTATAAGGGCAAGTTCGCCCACGGCTGGGACAAGCAGCGCGAAATCACCTTCAAGAAGCAGAAGGAACTGGGCGTCATTCCCCAGGACACCGAGCTGACCAAGCGTCACGCTGAGATTCCGGCCTGGGACGACATGCCTGATGAGATCAAGCCGGTGCTGGAGCGCGAGATGGAAGTGTATGCCGGATTCATGGAGCATACCGACCACCAGGTCGGCCGGGTGATCGCCGCTCTGGAAGAGCTGGAGATCCTGGATGAAACGCTCGATCTACGTCATCATCGGCGACAACGGCGCGTCGGCCGAGGGCACGCTCCAGGGCGCGTTCAATGAGATGGCCAACTTCAACGGCATGGCCGCCCTGGAAACGACCGAGTTTATGCTGAGCAAGATCGATGAATTCGGCTCCCCCGACTCCTACAACCATTACGCGGTCGGTTGGGCCTGGGCCATGAATGCGCCCCTGCAATGGACCAAGCAGGTGGCTTCGCACTGGGGCGGCACGCGCAACGGTACGATCATCCACTGGCCTTCGCAAATCAAGGAAAAGGGCGGGCTGCGCACGCAGTTCAGCCACGTCATTGATGTGGCGCCTACCGTTCTGGAAGCTGCCGGCATTCCTGAGCCGAGCATCGTCAACGGTGTGGGCCAGTCGCCGTATGAAGGCTCCAGCATGCTGTACAGTTTCAATGATGCCGACGCTGAGGACCGGCACACGATTCAGTACTTCGAGATGTTTGGCAATCGGGGCATCTACTACAACGGCTGGAGCGCTGTCACGAAGCACCGCACGCCCTGGCAGATGGTCGGGCAGAAGATGGTCGCTTTTGACGACGACATCTGGGAACTGTATGACGGCAGCAAGGATTGGTCACAGGCCAACGACCTGTCCAAAGAGAACCCGGAGATGCTGCACAAGCTGCAGCGGCTCTTCCTGATCGAGGCGACTCGCTACAACGTCCTGCCCCTGGATGATCGCCAGACGGAACGCATCATTCCGGAACTGGCCGGACGGCCGACGCTCATTCATGGTGATTCGCAGCAGTTCTTCCCGGGCATGGGTCGCCTGTCGGAAAACAGCGTCGTCACGCTCAAGAACAGGTCCTACGCTGTCTCGGCTGAGATCGAAGTGGGCGACAAGCCTGCCAACGGCGTCATCATTGCCCAGGGCGGCAAGTTTGGCGGTTGGAGCTTCTACGCCAAGGACGGCAAACTGAAGTACACGTACAATGTCCTCGGTATTCACGAGTACCCGACTGAAGCGACAGAAGACATTCCCACAGGCAAGCATCAAGTGCGCGTGGAATTTGCCTACGATGGCGGCGGTATGGGTAAGGGCGGCGATGTGACGCTCTACTACGATGGCAAGGAAGTTGGCAAGGGTCGGGTCGATATGACTCATCCCATGATCTTCTCCGCCGACGAGACGACCGACATTGGCTATGAGTCAGGCACAGCGGTCAGTCCCGACTACTCGACCGAGAACGGTTCGAGCAAGTTCACCGGCAAGATCCACTGGGTGCAGGTTGACGCCGGCGCTGACGATCATAATCACATGATTGACCCGGACGAGCGGCTGCGTGTCGCCATGTCCCTACAATAGATACAGTTTGATGTCAAATGGGCTCGATCCATGGATCGAGCCCAACAGGAATAACCATGACCGAGCAACAAGATCACATGCAATCCATCGTCGAAGCCGACGAAATCGAAGCCCTGTTTGTGCAGACCGCCCACGCAATGAGCTACGATAACGGGAAAATCACCCTACATACGCTGGCCCCGACCACCCTGTTCTTTTCCGACCGGCCCGACCGGGTGACCGGGCATATCACCGCCCGGGAGTTTGTCGACTCGTGGGACAAGGGCCCGGACAGCTTTGAATCGAATCCGCCCAACGCTGTCCTTTCCATATTCCACCCGGATATGGTTAGCGATATCGTCGTTGAATTGACGGAGCCAGTGCTCAGCGATGGCAGCCTCACCTACAGCGTGGAAATTCTGGATGGCGAGATGCCCGCGAGTGGGGGGCCAAGCGCCTTGTTCATCGATGTCATCGGGCGGCCGATGTCGCCCGTATCAGTGGCCGGGGCCCATCGCCGCGACCGGCGCGACGACCGTCGGGATCGCCGGCGCTAGATAAGTTATAGCGGTGGTCAGTACGATCTGACTCGCTGCACAAGGGAAGACGACCGTGACACTAAATGAGTTGCTTATAGCTGTTGCCCAGATCGCCGGTCTGTTGTTCATCGTGAGCAGCATGTTGGCAATGGGAATGAGCCTGACGACAAGCCAAATCATTGAGCCACTGCGCAATGTGCGGCTGGTGGTCGTGGCTTTGCTGGCGAACTTCGTGTTGGTCCCTTTGTTGGCCTATGTGATTACGCTGGTTATTCCACTCGAGCAGTCGTTGCAGGTCGGTCTGATCGTGCTGGCCACTGCCGCGGGCGCCCCGTTTCTTCCAAAGCTCGTACAGGGCGCCAAGGGAGATGTGGCGTTGGGTGTGGGGCTGATGGTTCTGCTAATGGTTGTGACCATCATCTATATGCCCATCGTTCTGCCGCTCCTGTTGCCGGGCGTGTCCGTTGATCCGTGGGATATTGCCAAGAACCTGATCGTTCTTATGCTGATTCCGCTGATCCTCGGCCTGCTGATGAACTCGCACTCGCCGGACTCAGCAAAGCATTGGCAACCGTTCATGAACAAGACTTCCAGTGTGACCATGTTGGTCTTGCTGGTGGTGGGCCTTGGCCTGAACGTATCCACGATCATCAGTTTGATCGGTTCGCTTGGTCTGCTGGCCTTGCTGCTGTTCATCATTGGCTCGCTGCTAATTGGGTACTTGCTGGGAGGCCGCGACCCGGGCACTCGCAGTGTGATGGGTCTGGGCACGGCGCAGCGCAACGTATCAGCGGCGATTCTGGTTAGCGCCCAGAATTTTCCGGGAACCAATACGCTGCCTTATGTTCTGGTAGCGGCAATTGTGCTGCTGCTGGTGCTGCTTCCGACTGCCAAGCGTTTTGGCGCCCGCAGCCAGCCTGCCCCGGCGACGACAGCGACTGACTGAGAACGCCGGTGGGAAACGATTTGTCAGTTTTGACGGGCCGAACCTATGTGGTGGTCCGTATTGGGTCGGATATATCTAGTTTCGAATAATTCAATCAATAGGAAGAAATTATGACTACATCAACTGCACCCTCTCCCACAGCGCTCGAAACGAAAGCGCGTCCCTGGGGGTTCCTTGTCATTCAGGGGGCCGCCATGATCATCATTGGCGCGATCCTGCTCTGGGCGCCAGCCAAGACACGCATTGATACGTACCAACTATTGGTGCTGCTACTCGGTGTGTACTGGATCATTAGTGGTGTTCTGGACCTCGTCCACATGTTCACCGATCACACCGGCTGGGGCTGGAAGCTGTTCATGGGTGCGATTAGCATCATTGCCGGCTTCTACATTGTCGCTTACCCGGTGGCTGCGGCCGTAACCTTGCCGCGAGTGTTTGTGCTTGTGCTAGGTATCTGGGGCGTCATGCAGGGCATCATTGCCCTGATCCTGGCGTTCCGCGGTGGCGGTTGGGGTCTCGGCATCCTGGGCGTCGTCGGTATCGTCTTTGGTGGCATCCTGATTCTTAACTACACTGCGCCAGGCATGGGCCTGAGCCTGCTGTGGGTCGCTGCCATCTGGGCGATCGTCGCCGGTATCTTCACCATCATCCGCGGTTTCCAGCAGCGCAGCGCCTGATTGCGCCGGTAATGACACAAGCCGGCGCTGGAAACCCCCAGCGCCGTTTCTCATCACTCTTCCCGACCCAAACCGGTGAGTGAGGCCGGTGGAGCGATTTGTCAACAAGTCGAGTCGTTCCACCGGCCCAACGCGCTCCTTCCCGACAGTTGGTTTCTGATCTCAGCTCTGCAGTCGCGCCCTGTGGTCAGGCACAGGGGGCGGGGTCCGGACCCTGCACAATGGTTGGCCGTCAGGCGGCCCGCACCCAGTGCGCCCTCCCCCTGTCCCGGCCCTTTCAGACTGAAACCCTGGCCTACCCTGCTCCCAACTTTCGGCCTGCCATTGCACGCCAACTGCCCACAGATTACCCCAAAATTGCACCGTTGTTGGCGTTCGGCTATGCTAGCTCATCGAAGCAAATGGTACGATAGTAGGGTCATCTCATGGGACAGTCAAGCGAAGCTGCTCGCCTCAATGTGACGAAACTCTTCTGGCCTCCGGCGCCGGAAGATTTTGTGCCACGCCGCCACTTGCAGGAACTCCTCGATGAAATCGGTCGACGGCCGCTAACCCTTGTTTCCGCTCCGGCGGGCTACGGCAAGACCACGACCATTAGCGCCTGGCTGCAGTCGTCCCGAAGCTACCGCGCCTGGCTCTCGCTGGATGAGAGCGACAACGCGCCGGCCACATTCCTGACGTACTTTCTGGCGGCCATTCGCAAGGCCATACCGGGGTTTGCCGATGAGTTGGCGGCCGTGGTCACGGGAGCAAACGTTCCACCAAACTCCCACTTCATTGCGACGCTGGCGGACGAACTGGAACTGCTCGATCGGGCCGTCGTTCTGGTGCTGGACGACTTCCAGGTGATTCAGAACGCTGAGATCCTTGCCCTGCTGACCGAATGGATGCGGCACCCGCATCCCGGCCTGCACCTGGTGTTGCTGACACGGCATGATCCTGGTCTGCCATTGGTCGCCTGGCGGGCCCGCAACCAGATGTTGGACATTCGCTCAAATGGCCTGCGCTTCAGCCCTGATGAGTCGGCCGAGTTCTTGCGTAGAGCGTCGAAGGTCGAGCTGCACAAGGAGGATGTGGCGAGACTGCAAGCTCAAACTGAGGGGTGGGTGGTTGCTCTGCGCCTGGTCACATTGGCAATGGGACGAGATGGTGACCGGCAGCAGGGCGCACCAGAGGCGGGAGTCGTTGACCACGACCTGCTAGAGTACATGACCGGTCACGTATTTCGGGCTGTTTCGCCAACCACGCAGCAGTTTCTCCTGGAGACCTCGATGTTAGAGCGCCTTTCGGGATCATTATGCGCTGCGCTCATGCCGGAAACGTTGACGCCCGGGGACGGACAGGCGCTGTTGGAGAGCCTCTATCGCGAGAACATGTTCCTGGTGCCTGTCGACCCTGACAGGCAATGGTTTCGATACCACCATCTTTTTCAGGAGTTCCTGCGGCGTGCGCTCGAGTCCCGCTATGCACGCGAGGACGTTGCCCGGTTGCACCAACGGGCCGGCCTCTGGTATGCGGAAAACGGCTACATTGAAGAAGCTATCCGCCACTACCATGCCGCCGGCGATCTTGATGCAGCGCTATCTCTCGTTGCAGAGAAGCGTCAGGATCTGATGAGTGAAGACCGTTGGCAGGATCTTGAGTCCTGGTACCGGGTTTTTTCCAGTTCGACGATTGAGTCCTCCCCCGAGCTCCTGCTAACCCAGGCCTGGAACATTCAGTTTCGCCACTTCGATTTGGAGCGAATTTCCGAGCTCGCCAGCAAGGTCGACGAGCTTCTCGCTCACCCGACAGTTGACCCCGTTCGCGCCCAGCAGCTGGCTGGAGAGAATGCCATCCTGAAGGCGCTGTCATACTATTTGAGTTGCAGACCAGAAGCTGCCTTGGAACTGTGTGAACAAGGGCTGGCGGTGCTGCCAAAGTCCCACTATATTGCTCGCAGCCGTGGCTGGCTGATTGGTGCCACGGCCAGACAAATGCTTGGCGACTTGTCGGGCGCCCACGATGCGATTTGGGAGGCACGCCACGAGGACATGTCCTGGCCGGGTCAACTCAGAGCGCGAGCGGGTGCGACTGCGGGATTCGTGAGCTGGATTGCGGCGGATCTGCGCGGACTGAGGCAAGCCGGCGAAAGTATGGTGGGCGCAGCCTCTCCCGCGCAGCAACCTCAAAGTTACCAGTGGGGACACTATTTTCTGGCGTGCGCCTCTTATCACCAGAACCGGCTTGATGACGCTATCACTCAGGCCAAGATGGTGTTTGACCGTCGATTTGGACACCATGTTCATGGTGCGGTTCATAGCGGCATGATTCTGGCCCAGTCTTATCTCGTCAGAGGTGAGCTTGATAAGGTCGATGAGATAATCGACGAATTGGTCACCTTTTCAATGTGGGTCCGAAGTGAACCAATTGTGACCCTGGTGGAGAGCATGCGGATCGAATTGATGCTGAGGCGCGGTCAGGTAGCGGAGACAATTCACTGGACCGATCTTGCCATGGAACGCATGCTCTTAGGGGCGATGGCGTTTTTCTATGCGCCCCAATTGACTGTGGCCCGAGCCTTGGTCGCCCGAAACGATTTGAGACAAAGCGAGAAGGTGGCTGATTGTCTTGGCAAACTACAACGGCATGCCGAAGACACACACAATGTGCGCGTCCTGATCGAGGTGCTGGCCCTCCAGGCAATGTATCAAGATTCACAGGGCGATCATAAAGCTGCGCTGACCGCTCTGGATCGTTCGCTTCACCTTGCGGAGCCCTCAGGATTCGTGCGGTTGTACGTCGATCTCGGCTCTCAGATGAGGGGGCTGCTGGCTCGCGTCGCTCAACAAGACACCTCCGCAGAGTTTGTTAATCGAATTCGGGTGGAGGCTCGCGGGGGTATCTACGTGGCTGAGCGGAGTAGTGGCGCGCTGATTGAATCGCTGACAGATCGTGAGTTTCAGGTTCTGGAACTGTTGGCCCGGCGGCTGAGCAACAAAGAGATTGGGGATACGCTTGTGATTACTGTGTCAACCGTCAAGCGCCACACGATCAACATTTATCAGAAGCTCGGCGTCCAGAGCCGGCGCGATGCTGTTGAGGCCGCCCTGGCCCTCGGCATTCTCGACTAGCGGCCTGCTAACTGCTCCCTCGCCTGTTCCCCACGTCTGTTCCTGTCCCCGCATTCACGATTCGCCCCGGCGCGTCTCTCGCGCTGTGCCCCGGCTTTCACCTTTTCTGCACCCTTTTGGTGCTGTATTGTCCCCGCTCAATCGCATACCATGGGTGCAGCATACTGGCATTGACCCAGGCGAGAGGAAAGTTGCCTCGCCAGGCACAGTATGGCAGGAGAAATCATATGGGCGGGCAGCAACAACACGCCATGGACAAGCCTTCAAGCTACCAGATCCGGGTAGCCGGTCGTCTTGCCTTGTTCCTGATAGAGAACCTCTGCATGGATGGGGTTGTCAAGTTCGAGTCAGATGATGAAGAGCCAGTCTCGCTGCTGCAGGTGCAGGTGGTTGATCAGGCCCATCTGCTGGGCGTCATCAATACACTCTACAACAATGGCTACGCTGTACTCTCCGTAGAGCAGTGTCCGTCAGAAGACCACGCTGCGCAGCAGGACGAAACCGGGCAGCAGATTCAGTAGTGGGAGCCGGCGAGAGAGGCCGGTATCGACAGGGCCTGGGGCGAGCGCCTGATTTTGGCGTGGGGGAGCATAGATTGTTATGAGCTTGAACCTGATGGAGAAAGGCCGCGAGGCGAGCAGCGAATCATCCAGCCTGCGGCTTGGCTTCGCGATCGTTGTCGCTGCGGCTGTGATCGTTGTGATCTGGGGCATCCGCGGTTTGTCGCCGATCCTGAACCCGATATTGCTGGCAGCGGTCATCACAATCACGCTGCTGCCGGTGCCGAAGGCGCTGGAGAAACGGGGGCTTAAGTCCGGGCTGGCGCTGCTATTGACCATCGCGCTTGTCGTGGTCTTTGTGGTCGGCTTCTCATGGGTGGTGCTGGCTTCCATCTCCAGCATGGAGCCTGAAGTGCCGTCGCTCTCGGAGGGATTCCAGAGTCAAAGCGAAACGCTGGCTGGCAGCGCGGATGCCATCGATCAGGTTGTGACCTCGGTCATGCGGGTGCTCAACCAACAGCGCTATAGCGACTTCCTGACTTCGATGCTTTCCTTCCTGGGCGCCAGCATCGCTCAACTGTTCCTGACCTTTCTGATCTTTGCCTTCATGCTTTATACGGCGCTGTCGCTGCCCAATCTTTCGAGCCTGGGCATTAGCGAGGAGTCACGCATTGTTGATGAGCTGATCCCCCTTACCAGTGATGTGCGGCGCTATATGGCGCTGACCGCGGGCATCAACCTGCTGGTGGGCATTGCGGATGCGCTCTTGCTGTGGTGGCTGGGCGTGCCGTATGCCATTCTATGGGGGCTTATCGCCTGGGTGCTGGGCTTCATCCCGGCGGTCGGTTACTGGATCGCCCTGATCCCGCCCGTGCTGCTGGCATACAGTATGTTCGGCACATCGACAGCCCTGATCGTCTTCGTCGGCTACGCGGTCATCAACGGGACGGCTGCCAATATCATCTCTCCGCGCGTGCTCGGCAAGGGGCTCAGCATTTCGCCGCTCATCGTGTTCGTGTCCGTGTTCATTTGGGGCTCGCTCCTGGGTGGCATCGGCGCCATCCTGGCCATTCCCCTGACCATGTTGATCATCGTGGTTCTGGAGAGCTTCTCGACGACCGCCTGGATTGCCCGGCTGATGAGTTATGTGCCCGGCAGCGAGACGGAGGTTGATCCGGAGGCCGTTGACAAGGCAAAAGGCGTCTGGGACCGTGTCAAGGATCGCATCCCGTCGCGAGCGGGCAGCGATGTTCCACCCATCGACAGCGACCCGGCAGTGGCGGAAGCGATGGATGACGATGGTGGAGCAAGTTAATCACAGTTTTCGCTGACGAGTATGCCGGTGGTGGCATCCTGCCAGCGAGTTTTATTCATTTGACGAAGGAGAAAAGACATGTGCTGTGCATTTTTATCCCTGGTTCTCTTAGGCCCCCGCGTTTTCAATGTGTTCTGGTGGATCTTCCAGCCCACCCGCTGGGAGCTGGCCTTCAATAACTTCCTGGGTGGAGCCATTTGGTGGCTGTGGCCCATCCTGGGCATCATCTTCCTGCCATGGACCACGCTGATGTACGTCCTCGTGGCGCCCGGTGGCATTACCGGCTGGGACTGGCTCTGGATCGGTTTGATGCTGGCGGCCGATATTGCGTCGTACACGGGCGGCCTGGGCCGCAAGCGCATCCCCGGCTACGAAGGTTACTAGAGATCGTGTAAACAGGGGCGCACCCCTCGGCTCGAGGATGTGCGCCCCGCCATTTTGCACTGAATAGATAGATAGAAGCGAGGTAGACCATGTCAAGTTTGGTAGTGATTTCTTTCGAATCGCCCGATGAGGCGCAGGCAGTGCTGGATACGCTGCGCGGCCAGAAAAAGTACGGCAACATCTCGTTTGATGACACAGCCGTCGTCACGAAGGACGCCGACGGCAAAGTACACATCAAGAACAACGTCAGCCACGGAACGATGACGGCGACCGGTGTGGGCGCACTCCTCGGATTGCTGTTGGCTGGGCTGTTCTTTCCGATTGGTGGCCTCCTGCTCGGTGCGGGCGGCGGCGCGCTCGTCGGCCGTCTGATGCATCTGGGCGTGGACGGCGACTTCGTCAAGCAGGTGGGTGATTCGCTCCAGCCCAACAGCTCTGCGCTCTTTGTGTTGGTCCAGGACGCGGACCCGGCAGTTGTCCGCGCGGCGCTGGAGGATCATCACGGCACGGTTATCCAGACGACATTGTCGGAAGAAGCCGAAGAGAGCCTGAAGAAGGCGCTCGATCAGTAGCCATCCGGCTGCCGGAGCTGCGAGAACAGAGCGAGCGGGCCAGAGCCTGGTGCCGCAGGGTGAACCTGACCCTATGATTGACGGCCTGACGGAACGGGGCGAGCGTGAGCTGCGCAACCAGACGGTGCGCAACGTCAGTAGAACGTTCGCCCTGTCGATCGACGTGCTGCCAGGAACGCTGCGCGATGCGATGGGCATCGCGTATTTGATGTTTCGTGTCTCCGACGGCATTGAGGACCACCCCGATCTTCTGCCTGCGACCAAAGTGAGGCTGCTGGAGCTGTGGGCGTCGTCTGTGGCGGGGAAGGCTTCGGTCGATGAGTTTGGACAGGCGGTGCGGGAACTGCCCGGCAGCACCCACGAGGTGGCGGCGGTGCGCAATGCGGCGCAGATCGTGGGCTGGCTCAACGAGCTGCCATCATCCTATCAGGCGCCCATTCGCACCCACGTCATCGCGACCTCGACCGGTATGGCGCGCTGGCAGAAGCATGGACCTTACATCGAGGATGAGCTTGCACTTGACGATTACATGCATGAAGTGGCCGGGCGCGTGGGCTATCTCGTCACCGATCTCTATGCGCTGCACTCCCCTGCGATCAGGTCGCGGCGCGATTCATTGATGGCGCTCTCGCGCGAGTGCGGGCTGGCGCTGCAAACAGTCAATGTGCTGCGCGGTCTGGGCGATGATCGGCAGAGGGAGTGGGTGTTCGTGCCCCGGTCGTTCTACGAACGGTATGGGCTGACGCGCGACAGTCTGTTCGACCCTTATCACCAAAAGGACGCGATGCGGGTGGTCGAGCTGCTCGTGGACAAGGCCAAACGCCATCTGGATTTCGGTCTGGCGTACATTATGGGCTTTCCGCGCACCGAACACCGGCTGCGCCTGTCGGTGATGTGGCCATTTCTGTTCGCCGCTCGCACCCTGGCAATTTGTGAGGGTAATCCTCTGGTGTTCCAGAGTCAGGCCAAAATGGATCGCAGCGAGGTTAAGTCGATTATCACGCGCTCATCGGCGTTGGGCTGGTCCAATGCGTGGCTCCGCCGCTACTATGCGGAGCTGCTGCAACGGCCCACGAACCCTGCCTATGAGTTGACCGCCTCGCGCACCGCCACCGCACCGTAACGGCCGTTGCTCGGCCATCACTACTGGTTCAGCCAGGCGTCGATGGCCTGAATAGTCTCCGCCGGGCATTCGACCTGGGCCACGTGGCCACACGCTTCGACCACGATCAACTCCGCATTGGGCAGCTCACCGGCCAGCCGAATGCTCTCCTCGGTGGGTACAATACGGTCGTCATCGCCCGTGATGACCAGAACCGGTATGGTGACCTCGCCCAGTCGCTGGGCCAGGTCCGACTCCTGGGAAGCGGCCGTAAACGCCCACAGCGCTTCATCCCACCTTTGGACCTGCGTTGCAATTTGCGCTTTCTCGGCCTGCTCCGGCGTGATACGGCTGGGGTCGTGGTAGGACTGTCCGGCCAGCGAATCGCCCAGCGCGGCAAACTGCCGCGACACGAGGGGGCCAATGCGCTGGAACTGGGGGGTGTCGACGAACGGCTGCAGGAAGGGCGGAGCGCCGCCGCCGGTGTAGACGGCGGGCGAAATGAGGATGAGCGACTCGAAGCGCTCCGGGTGGGCCAGGGCGGCCCGCAGGGCGACCGTGCCGCCGGCCGAGTTGCCGACGAGCGTCGTCTGTTCGATGCCCTGCGCGTCCAGAAAGGCGATGAGCTGCTCGACAGCCGCATCCGGAGCGTACGGATTCTCACCGGTCCAGTCCCCGTCGACGAGCCGTTCGCTCAGGCCGAACGGCGGGCGGTCATAGGCAAACGTCTGCCCTTCTGCGGCGAAGGTGTCGAAGACCTCATCCCAGGTGTAGATGTTGCTGCTGAAGCCGTGGAGCAAGACAAAGGATGGATCCCCTTCACCCGCCTCGCGATAGTGGAGAGCAATGCCGTCGGTCCCCTCAAACGGCACCGTCATGAACTGACTGTTCTCATCCGCCAGCGCTTCCGGCGGCTGCAGCCCTTCCAGGGGCGAAACAGGCACGAGGAACGGTCCGACGAGAACGATCAGAGCGAGGACGGCGACGATGCTCAGAATAACGATGACAACTCTCTTCATGATTAGGCGATACTCCGTGATAGGGTGATTGCTGCTGATCTTGTCAAAGAAGTATCCTTATTGCAAGCGGCGCTAGGGCCTGGCTCATGCGTCGCGGCTGCTTGAGTTCCCGGACCTCCCATTTGACGTGTGACGGGCGATGCATACAATCCGGCCATGACAAAGCGTTTTGTGCTGGTGGCCGGGAATATCGGGGTGGGGAAGACGTCGCTGGCCGAACGGCTGGGCAAGCGGCTGGGTTGGCAGACTGGCTATGAGTCGGTGGGCGACAACCCTTACCTGGCCGACTTCTATGGCGACATGCGGCAATGGTCGTTTCATCTGCAGGTCTTCTTCCTGGGCCACCGGGCGGAACAGCATCTGGCGCTGGCCAACAGCCCGCGCTCGGCCATTGGCGACCGCAGCATCTATGAAGACGCCCATATCTTCTCGCGCGTGCTCCACCACATGGGCAACTTCAGCGAACGGGACTATGAGTCATATCGTCAGGTGTACGAGCTGGTCTCGGCCAATCTGCCCCGGCCCGACTTGCTGCTCCACCTGACCGCGCCCGTGCCGGTGCTGCTGGAGCGCATCCGGCGGCGCGGCCGCCAGATGGAAGACGGCATCACCTCCGACTACCTTGAACTGCTCGACTCGTTCTACCACGAGTGGCTGGACGGTTTTGACCTGTGCCCGGTGTTGACGATTCGTACCCAGCAACTGAACTTCGTCACCAAACCGCATCATCTGGATGTGGTAGTGCAGCGCATCGACGACAAGCTGTCCGGGAAGGACGAGGTCATTTTCGATTGACGTTTGTGCCAGCACGGTGCGACTTGCGCTCGGCTGCAGGACCGGCCTCTTCTGCGGTCCCTTTGGCGGCGGCAGAGAACGCGACAGGGAGTGTCCCGACTGCGGTTGGCGGCAAGCCCTATCATTTCGCAACCCGCCTCACCTTCGTTACAATGGAGCCATCAACACAGGAGAGTGAGGATGGTCTACGTATCACAGCATCCGCTGGTGAAGCACAAGCTGACAATCATGCGCAGCGTCACGACCGAGCCGAAGAAGTTCCGCGAGCTGATTCGCGAGCTGGCACTTCTGTTGTCCTACGAAGCGACAGCCGACCTGGTGACCTGCTCCGTCGAGGTCGAAACGCCGCTGACGACGACCGAAGGCCAGGTACTGGAAGATAAGATCGGTCTGGTGCCGGTGCTGCGGGCCGGGCTGGGTATGGTTGAGGGCATCTGGGAGATGATGCCGGGAGCCGAGGTGTGGCATATTGGCCTTTACCGGGACGAGCAAACGCTCAAGCCGGTCTCCTACTACAACAAGCTGCCCACCGGCCCAACCGTCGGCGTCTGTCTGGTGCTCGACCCGATGCTGGCGACGGGCGGCTCGGCGGTGGCAACGGTCGACATCCTGAAGAAGTGGGGGGCCAGAAAGATCAAGTTCGTCGGCATCCTGGCCGCGCCGGAAGGGGTGGAGCGCATGCAGACGGCGCACCCGGACGTGGACATCCATCTCGCCGCCATCGACTCCCATCTGAATGAAGACGCTTACATTGTGCCCGGGCTGGGTGATGCGGGCGACCGCCAGTTTGGCACAGGGTGAACTGGTCCGGCCACCTGTCGATTTGACATGAGATGATTTACCTGCTGGTATTTGTCGCCGCCGCGGGCACGGCGTTGGCCCTGACGCCGCTGACCGGTCGTCTGGCGTCCCGCTGGGGCATTGTGGCCGAGCCGGGCGGCCGTCGCAGGCACAGCGGGGTCGTGCCCAAGCTGGGCGGTGTGGCCATTTTGCTGGCGTGGCTGGTGGGTGTGGTGCTGGTCTACTGGCTCATGCCGCCCGACAATCCGGCCGATGCGCTGCGCTTGCGGGGCGTGCTGCTGGGCAGCATCCTGGTGGTCGGCGGCGGCTTGCTGGATGACTGGCTCGACCTGCGACCAGCGTACCAGTTCCTCATCCAGTTCAGCGGCGCGTTGGTGGCCATCAGCCACACCATCTTCATTGAAGTCTTCTCCAACCCGCTTCCCAGCGACTGGCTCTGGGCCGACTCCATCTTCTCGGTGTTGTTCCGCGTGGAAGGTGACCTGATCTGGATCTGGCGGCCGCTGGCCCTGCTGTTTACCGTCTTCTGGGTGATGGGCATGATCAACGCGGTCAACTTTCTCGATGGGCTGGACGGGTTGGCAGCCGGCGTATGCCTGATCGCCGCCGCGCTGTTCACGTGGCACGGCTACAGCCTGGGGCAAACGACTGTCCCGCTGTTCTCGCTGGCGTTGGCCGGGGCGCTGCTCGGCTTTCTCTTCTATAATTTCGCGCCGGCCCGGATCTTTCTGGGTGCGACCGGGGCGTATCTGTTGGGGTATCAGATGGCGACCCTGTCGATCATTTCTCCCGCCAAGTTCTCGACGGCGCTGCTGGTGCTGGCTGTGCCCATCATCGACGTGGCCTGGCAGATCGTCTCGCGCATGCGACGCGGGCGCAATCCGTTCCAGGGCGATCGCGGCCATCTCCACTTCCGGCTGTCCGACCGGGGCTATTCGACCCGGTCGATCGTCCTCGGTTACTACGGTGTAGCGATTGCGTTCGGGCTGGTGGCTGTGCTGGTCGCTTCTCCCACGCTGAAGCTGGTGATGCTGGCGGCGCTGGCGCTGGCGGTGGTGGCGCTGCTCATGCGCCTGAGCCGTGGGTCAGGCCCGGAGCCGCAGATCGAGTAGCGAGCGCTGCCGCGCCTTACGGGGTCGCCGGCTGGCACAGACGCTCCGGCACGCTGTCCCACCCCGCGTTGTACCAATCCAGATAGGCGCCCACCTGGCTCTGCCAGTACGCTTCCTCATGTGTCCCGTCGTTGACTTGCCAGACGTGGGGAATGCCGGCGGCCGTCAGCGCGTCGTGAAGCGGCTGGGCGCGGGGCAGCAGGTAGTCGTTGGCGCCGATGTCGAGGTAGATGCGCAGCTCGCCCAGATTGTTGGCCACGCCGGTGGAGACGGGGTCCATGTCCGGCCCGGCGTGGCTGTCCAGGAGCGCGAAGCTGTGGCCGCCCACACTGCGGAACAGCTCCGGCTGGCGAAAGGCGATCTCCAGCGACCAGTAGCCACCGCGCGATAACCCGCCCAGCGCTCGGCCCGCCGCCTCGTCCATCGCGCAGTAGGTCTGCTCGATGTGGGGGATCAGCTCATTGACAATCAGCCCTTCATAGGAGAACGGCCCGCCGGAGGTCTGGTTGGCAATCCAGCCGCCATCGGGCATGACGAGGATGAGCGGTTGCAGCGTGCCGGCGGCAATGCCCGCTTCGGCCGCTTCGTCCATGCCCAGCCGGTCCCAGACATCGTCGTTGTGGATATTGCCGCCCAGAAGGTAGAGCGCAGGATAGGCGCGGTTGTCCTGACCGTAGCAGGGCGGCAGGTAGACGCGGTAGGCCAGCGGCTCGCCTGTGATGGTGCTGTTAAGCACGCCTGTTTCCATGCGTCCCGGCTGATCGCAGACCGACTCCGGGGTCGCGGTGGGTGGTGGCGCGAGCGTCGGGCTGGGCACGTTGGTCGGAAGCGATGTGGCTTCCGGCGTGGGGGCCGGCAGCGTAATGGTGGCCCGCGCCAGTGGAAGGGTGGTTGCCTGTGGAATCTGGACAGCGAGAGTGGGCGTTGCGACGGCAGGTGGGGCGGTGGCGGCGACGCTGCCGCCCTGGAAGGCGGTCGGTGGGCCGGTGGACGGCTCGAACGCTGCGGGCGTGGAGGCGCAAGCGGCCAGGAGCAGGAGCAACAGCAGGAGCAAACCGGGTTGTGAGTGGCGCTTCATGCGGTTCCTACGATGCCTGCCGCCGCCCTCACTGCGAGGGTCAATGGACCGGAACGCGGCCGCTCAGTATGGCAGCTCAAGCGGCGGTTCGGCCAGCAGCTTCGCATATGCCCCCTGCCAGTCCGACTTCTTGCGAGTCATCGACTTGACCTGGATGTCGTCGAAGTGGGGGGACAGCTCGCCCAGCAGGTCGGGCAGCAGATCCCACGCCTCATGGCGCAGCACGTCGTCGATATTGGCGGCCGTTTCCGGAATCCACTCCCAGTCACGCATGAACCGTTCCGACTTCATCCAGTAGCCGCGCTTTTCCCACGCTTCCACCGACTCCATAACGGTTGACCGGATTTCAGCCAGGAGGAAGACGATCATGGCCGTCATGTCGCGGGCTTCGTCGTCGATGGCCCCTTTTTGCATCAGATGGCGGAGGATCTCGGCGATGGAACGTCGGGCATGGTTGCGGCGTTTGCCTGGGCTGTCGGTGTTGATGACTCGGCTCATACGTTTCCTGCGGGCGCCGATGGGATGGTGTCCAGCGCCGCAGGATCATAGCATGGGCGGCAATGTGTGCCAAAAAGCGGTAGGACAGATATGATTCGATAGTAAGCAAGCTAACCGCATAGACAGCCCGTCCAACCAGCACACAAAGCCCGGGCTGTAGAGTACCAGGGGGTATCATAACGAATGGAAAGTGTAAACACGCAGGTCCTGGCTCTCATTCTCGGTGGTGGTCAGGGAACACGACTTTATCCGCTGACCAAAGAGCGCTCGAAGCCGGCCGTGCCGCTGGCAGGCAAGTACCGGCTGATCGACATTCCGATGAGCAACTGCTTCCACGCCGACATCGAGAAGATCGCCATTTTGACCCAGTTCAACTCCGCATCGCTCCACCGCCATATCTGGAGCACCTACAACCGCGACGTCTTTACGCCGGGCTGGATCCAGATTTTGGCGGCCGAGCAAACGCCGCGCAGCCGTGACTGGTATCAGGGAACGGCCGACGCTGTCCGCAAGCAGTGGATCGAGCTGAAGGAAGCGGACACGCCGTATACGCTCATTCTCTCCGGTGACCATCTCTACCGGATGGATTACCGCAAGTTTGTGCAGCGCCACATCGACCTGGAAGCGGACATCACCATCGCCGTCCAACCGGTGGGGCGCGATGCAGCCCAGAGCTTTGGCCTGCTGAAGCTCGGCAGCGATAGCCAGATTACCAGCTTCGCCGAGAAGCCGAAAGACCCGCAGGTGCTGGACAGCTTCGAGAGCGGCGGCGATCCTGAACGGCCGTTTATGGCGTCGATGGGTATCTACGTCTTCAACACTGAAGTGCTGCTCGACGTGCTCAACGAGGTTGGCGACGACTTCGGTAGGGACATTATCCCGGCATCGATTGCCACCCGGCGCGTGTGCGGCTATGTATTCGACGGCTTCTGGGAAGATATCGGTACGATTCGGCGCTTCTACGAAGTCAATCTGAAGATGGCCCATCCCGATCCGCCGTTCGATTTCTATGATGCGCGGGCACCCATCTACACTCACGCCCGTTTCTTGCCCGGCTCGGAGATCCACGCCACCCAACTCAACGATGCGCTGGTGGCGGATGGCTGCCGTCTCCAGAACGCCGTGGTGACGGAGTGTGTGGTTGGGCTGCGGAGCCAGATCGGCGCCGGGGCCACGCTCCAGTCAACGGTGCTGATGGGCGCCGACTACTTTGAGAGCGACGCCGACCGCAAGGAGAACATTGCTCTGAAGCGGCCCGATATCGGCATCGGCCGGAACGCCAACATCGCCGGGGCGATCATCGACAAGAACGCCCGCATCGGCAACGATGTGACGATAACCTATGATCCCAACCGGCCAGATACGGAAGAGCCGTTCTGGGTATCGCGTGACGGCATCGTGATTGTGCCCAAGAGCGCGGTGGTGCCGGACGGGACGACGATCTGACGTCGGAACGGCCTGGGCCGGGGGCAGGTCCTGGCCTTCGCGCACTGCCGGAATAGAAGCGCTGTGTTCGCTATGTCCCGGCTTGCGCCCTCTGTACGATGCGCCGATCACGTTCCTGCGGTCCAGGGCTTTTCACTGTTCGAGCGACCGTAGGACCGGTTCCCTTTCCGGTCTCCTGGGGCGGCAGGGAACGCGACAAGGAATGTCGCGGCTACGGCTGACAACCCGTCTACTGAAAAGCCCTGCCCGCCGTCGTGCGGCGATAGCATTCACCCTTCGATTGTGCTAGCATTCACAAATGACGCGTAGCCAGATGAGGGTAGGTGTTTGAGCGATTCATCCGCGGACACAAACGACGCCAGACGGACGGTGCTGCTTGTGGCCCCGCTGCTCATCGTGGCATTCGTTGTTGGCGTGCTGGCTGTCCTGCTGGAGAGTTCGCGCGGGCAACAACTGCCTCCCGCGACGGCCGTCGCCGAGGCGACCACGGCCACGCCGTTCCCAACATCTGCTTCCGAAGCGCCGGTCCGACCGACTGTTGCCCTGGCAACGCCGTGGGGGATTCTGCCCGCCAATCAGCCATCAGCGACTGAAACGCCGGCAGTGACGTTGGAGGCGGCCGTCCCGCCGGTGCTGCTGCTTGGCCCGCCGCCGGACAGCCTTTTCACCACCGGCAGCGGCATCAGCTTCTACTGGCAATGGCCGGGCGAGTTGGAGGAGGGACAGTCGTTCGTCGTCCAGGTTGGGGCGGATGGTCAGTGGCGTGAAATCGGCCGCGTAGATGGTGTAAATTTGGGTCAACTTTATCGCGTTACTGTCGACTCCGGGGCAGTGGGGCTGGAGGCCGGTTCCTTTCAATGGCAAGTCGTTCTGGAGAGCGCAGCCGGGGGAAACGGCCAGATTGTGGCTCCACCGCGCTCGTTTACCATCGTAGGCTAAGCGTGTACAAAGCATGAATAAGCCTGGGCGGTGATTGCATTTTTATGTGTATAATAGTAACGTAGGTAAATTGTCCTAGCAGGGGCGGAGAGCTTTGTGCTGAGAACCTGGCGTGTCGGCCTACGATGCGTCAAAAAACGGGTAGTATTGGGTAGAGAAAGCAGACGATGATTGCGCACGATAGAGAGGATCTGTCCGGGCAACAGATTGGAAACTACGAGTTGGTTTCCCACATCGCTGACCATCAGGTAAGCGATCTGTTTTTGGCGCGTGACGTCAAGTTGGAGCGCCTGGTATACCTCGAACTACTGCGCAGTTCGCTTGATGAAGACGCTGAGCTGGCGGCCGCTTTCCAGCGCCGCATGGAGACCGTCTCCCAGATCAAGCATGAGAGCATTGGCGTTGTCAGCGACGTCGATGTGACCGAAGATGGCCACCCATACGCCGTCATCGAATACTTCCCGGCCATCACGCTGGCGGAGAAGCTGGACGACCTGGCCGATGCAGGCGACATGCTGTCGACGATCGACTCGTTGGAGTTGACGAAAGAGATGGCTATGGGGCTGAGCGCCGCCCACTCTGCTGAGCTGGTCCACCATGATTTTCGGCCGTCCAACATCCTTCTGACCGAAGAGGGAGCGCCGGTATTCGTTGATTTCGGCGTGCCGGTTACCCTGCCCGCCCAGCAAGCGGTTCTCGGCGTCGCCGATACCGAGATGCTCGACTACGCCGCACCGGAAGAGATGGAAGGGAAGGCGCTTACCCGGCGCAGCAACATTTATTCGCTGGGTGTGGTGCTCTACGAACTTTTGGCCGGCCACCGGCCCAAGCTCCCGGAGCTGCCGTTCGACATCTTCCCGCAGGCCAACATGCCCAAGGAAGAGCCGCTGGAAGATGCGCGCCCCGGACTGGCTGGCGAGACGTATCGTCTGGTCCGCAACTGCTTGTGGCGGCAAGAGTGGAGCCGCTACGAGACGGCCGACGAAATGTTGACCGCCATTGAGACGGCGATCTTTGCCGAGCAGGATTTGCCCAATGCGGCCGCCTGGGCGCCGTCGCGCAGCCGTTCGCTGGTCTTCCTGGTACCCATCGCCATCATTGGCGTGCTGGCCCTGAGCTTTCTGGCCGTTCGCAGTCTTAGGGGCGGCGAGGACGAGGTCGCTCCGGTTGCCAATCTACCGACTGTGACTGTAGGGGCTGTGGCCGGAGAGAACGATTCGAATGAATCAGCCGCCGGCGGGTTGGTGGGCGCCGGGACGCCTGATCCGATCATGACGAGTACGCTCCCGCCCTCGCCGACGGTCGAGCTGCCGACGGAAGCACCCTTCGATTTCACCATTTCGGTGCTGGCCCCTGTGCCCAACCGGGAATTTACGCGGCTGGAAACGATCAACTTCGACTGGTTCTGGCCGACATTGCCGGAACCGGGTGAGCAGTTCTCCCTCTATTTGGTCGACGGCAACAGTGAGTACCTGATCGAGAGTTTGGCCGAACCGAACAACGGCTCGGCATATCGAGTTCGGGTAGACGGCGAGCAGCTGCCGACCGAGAATGAGGAACTGCAGTGGCAGGTGCGCCTGGAGAGCATCGCCACCGGTGAGATCAATGTGGCCAGCGATCTGATACCGATTATTGTGCGGGCGCTGCTGCCCACTGAAACGGCTACACCTGCGCCCACCGCGACCGCAACACCCAGCCCAACGCCGACCGAATCGGCTTGTGTCGTTTCGCCGCCGTCCGGCTGGAGCATCTATCTGGTGCGCCAGGGTGACGCGCTGGCCCGGCTGGCCCAGAACGCCAACTTGCCGATTGCCACCGTCATGCGCGTCAACTGTCTGGAGAACGATCTGTTGAGCGTGGGCCAGCAGTTGTGGCTGCCCGGCCCGCCGGCCACAGCCACGCCAGCCCTGATTGCCACGCCGGTTCCGCAGCCTACGTCGCCACCGCCTGGAGGCGGCAACAATGGTGGTGGGAACAATCCGCCGCCGCCAACGGCTGTGCCGACCACCGTGCCGGCCACCGACGTCCCTGCCACAGAGGTGCCGCCTAATCCAACGAGCACGCCGCCACCCGTTCCAACAGAAGAACCCTAGTATTTGAAGGGGCCTGGGCAGATATCGAGGGTCATGTCGCTACATGTACTTGCTTGCGGGAGTTGCGTGGTGTTGAATGTTCAACTTGACCATGAGCCGCTGGGCAATGTGGGGGATGAAGCCCAACTGTTGTTCGCCAGGTAACGGGCGAGCCAGCCCGAAGATTAACTTTTCACTGCATTTTAACCGTTTGGTGATTCTCAAGGCGGTAAGATAAGCGCGTGGGCTTGTCTCCGCTGTCGCCATGACGGCCTGGCATAACTGCATGCTGGTGACGCCCCGGGAAGCTCACTGGCCACTGCCAGCCCACGCAATTTGAGGAGTAGGAGCATTATGAAGACGAGAGTCATTACGTACGCCGTCGGGTTGGTTTTGCTTGCGGGCCTGGTTATGGCCGCCGCGAGACCAGTGTTAGCCGTTGGCCCCAGCATCAAAGCCCAGACGAAAACCATCGACGAGAACAGCCCCAACGGGTCAACGACAACCCCGTCCACGGTCACGGCCACCGATCCGGAAGGTGGCGCCCTGGAATACACGGTCACCGGCGGTTCGGGCGCGGCGGTATTCAACGTTGGACTCTCGACTGGCATCATCACGGTGGCTAACAGCGCCGCGCTCGATTTTGAGGCGACCCCCGTGCTGACGCTGCTGGTGGAGGTTAAGGATCTCGAGACCCTGACCCAATCGGCCATCGTCACGATCAATCTCAACGATGTTTCGGACGAGCCTCCGGATATTGGGGACGAAACGTTTGATGTTGACGAGAACAGCCCGGCCAATACGGTGGTGGGGACTGTCTCGGTTGACGACCCTGACTTTGGAGCAACAACTGAGTTCGACATCACTGGCGGTGATGGTGCTGGTGACTTCACTATTGACGATAACGGTACTATCAAGGTCGCGCCTACTGGTTCGCTCAACTACGAGACGAAGGACTCTTACAGCCTCAATGTCAAGGTAACCGACGATGGTGGTCTCATGGACACCGCCACGATGACGATTGACGTCAACGACGTCAATGAACCGCCCACATTTGGCCCCAAGTCGTTCACCGTCCCGGAGAACTCCTCGAACGGAACGGTCGTCGGCACCGTTAATGCCGGCATTGATCCCGAAGGTTTGGCCGTCTCCTACAGCATTGTCGGCGTCTCACCATTTGCCATTGGCAGTTCGTCGGGCCAGATTACGGTTGCCGACGGCAGCCAGCTCGACTTTGAAGGGGTCAATCCGCGCACGATCACCGTGCGTGCGGCCGATCCCGCCAGCAACGGCACCAACGGCACGATGACCATCAACATCACCGACGTCAACGAGGACCCGACGACGGATGGCATTGATAATGTCATCATCAATCAGGGCACGACTTCGGCGATGGTCGACCTATGGGCGGCGTTCGACGACACGGAAGATGATGACGACGAGCTCCAGTTTTCGGTAACCGGTAACACGAACCCGGCGCTGGTTACGGCGGCCGTTCCCAACAACGCCACTGGCAAGCTGACCCTGACGATTGCCGCGGCCGGAACCGGCGTATCGAACATCACCGTGCGGGCGACCGACACCGGGGCCAAGTTTGTTGAGACGACGTTTACCGTCGACATCAACGAAGCGCCTCAGGCCACAGGCACGGGCAACGTGACAGTGGCTGAGGATGCCCCCAACGCCAACGTCAATCTCTACGCATTGTTCAGCGATGCAGAAGAAGCGGACGCAGACCTGACCTACAAGGTAGAGAACAACACCAACGAGCCGCTCTTTACGTCCACGACGATTAGCAAACCGAATCTTGTGCTCGACTTCGCGCCGAACGCCTTCGGCATTGCGACGATTACGGTCAGTGCAACCGACGGCGGTGGCCTGTCTGTGGAGACGACGGTGGCCGTGACGGTGACATCTGTCAACGACACGCCGACCACCAGCGGCATCAACGATGTCAACGTGGCCGAAGACGCGCCGCCTTTCCCGATCAATCTCCGCGCCCGCTTTGAGGACGTGGAAGATGAAGACGACCAGATGGAGTATGAGGTCACGGCCAATAGCAATCCTGGTCTGTTCCAGACGCTGCCCAAGGATTCGATCAATCCGACGACCGATGTGTTGACGCTGAGCTTTAAGCCCAACACCTCCGGCACTGCCGATTTGACCGTTCGGGCCACCGACACCGGCGGCAAGTTCGTCGATGCGTCGTTCAAGGTGACGGTCAGCGGCGAGAACGATCCGCCGACGGTATCGGGCTGGAGTGAGACGATTGACGAAGACGAGCCGCTTGAGTTCAGCGAAGCTGACTTCGCGTCACGCTTCAACGATCCGGATGATGATGATCTGGTCAGAGTGCGGATCACGCAGCTGCCCACCAAAGGAACGCTCGTGGTCAGCGGCGAGACTGTGACCCTGAATGAAGTGATTGAGGCCGATGATCTGGACGACCTGGTCTTTACGCCGGAGACGAATTGGGACAACGGCTCTACAACCTTCAAATGGACCGGCAGCGACGGCACGGTCTACGCGACGCAGGCGGCGACGGTGACCATCAACGTCAATGCCGTCAATGACGCGCCAACCGTCTCCAACTTCTCCAAGTCAGGCGATGAGAACGAGACGATCACTTTCTCGAAGGCGGACTTTGCCAATGCATTCCTGGATGTGGACGGTGATACGCTGTCGAAGATTCGCATTGAGACGCTGCCCGCCAACGGCACGTTGAAGCTTGGGGCAGCCAATGTGACCCCCAACCAGCAGATTTCTGAGAATGCGCTGGACGACCTCGACTTTGTGCCGAATCCAAGTTGGAACGGGACGACTTCGTTCGAATGGGACGGCAGCGACGGGACGCTCTACTCTGGCGATCCGGCTACAGTGACGATTACGATCAATCCCTCGAACGATCCGCCGGAACTGGACCTGAACGGGCCGCAAAGCGGCGTGAACTACTCGGCAACGTTCAATTCGAATGTGGGCCCGGTCAACATCACGTCCAGCGAGATGACCGTTTCCGATGTTGACAGCGACACGCTGCAGTCGGCAACGGTAGAGATTGTGAACCGCAGAGACGGATCGGCCGAGAAATTGAGCGCCACCACAACTGGCACCGACATTACGTCCAGCTTCAGCGCGGGTATTTTGTCGCTCAATGGCAAAGATACGGTAGCCAACTACCAGAAGGTGCTGCGGACCGTCATGTACGACAACACGTCGGAAACGCCGAACACGACCGATCGTAATGTAACCTTCCGGGTCTACGACGGCTCAAGCTTCAGTAACCGTCCGACGACAACCGTTTCGCTGGTCAATCCGCGCATCAGCCTGACCGTGACGCCGGCCCTGCAGACGATCATCAGTGGGACATCGGCGGTCTTCACAGTCGAAGTGGCCAATACGGGCGATGTCCGACTTGAGGATGTGCGACTACTCTCTGACTCCGTGGCCGACTGTGACAAGGATCCCCTGGCCCGGAGTTTGGATGCGGGCGAGAGCTTGCCGCCCATCTCCTGTACGGCGTCGAATGTGACGCAGCGAATCGACAACGTCCTGAGCGTCGTAGCCGATGATACTGCCGGCGGCCCGGAAGTCAGCGACACCAAGACGGCCGTCGTCCGCATCGACAATCCGAACATCCAGGTGGATGTCTTCCCGCTGTTCGGCGACACGGTTGCCCGTGGTGACGATGCCCGCTTCGGCATTATCGTGCTGAATCCGGCCCAGCAGTCGACGCTGACAGACGTCGAGGTGCGCACGTTCATCCGGCCGCTGGCCAGCGGCGACGGTCCGGCCGACGACACAGAACCGGTCGAAGTAACGAGCTGTGCCTTCGATGTGGGTGATATCGGCGGTGGCTCGAACAAGGAGTACAACTGCACGATCCCTGACATCGACGAGTCGTTCACGGTTGAGGTGGTGGCCACGGGCCAGACCAGTCTGAACCAGCCGGTTGAGGATTTCGACCAGGCCAACCTGTATGTGCTGGACCTGCTCGTCGAAGTCACGTCGCAGCCGTTTGAACTGCCAGTGGGGCGGGCAACGGATGTGACCTTCACTGTCACGCTGACCAACCTGGGCGCCAAGACGCTGACCGTCGACGAGTTGAACAGCTTTGACGCCAACGACAGCATCTTGCACGGCGATCTGCTTGACGGCGGCAATAGTATTGTCAGCAACAACACGTGTGCCTCGCAAGGCGCCGCGCCGACGATCCCTGCGGATGGCGGCACGTTCAGCTGTTCCTATGACCTTTCGGTCATTGGTGTCTCTCCCAGCTACACCAATGTGATCGCTGCCGCGGTTAGCGACACGAACGGCACCGAGATCGGTGCGCGGGGCGAGATCGTGTTGACGGTCACGGACGAAGTTCCGGTGCGCGTCACGCTGTCGGCCGACCCCGCTTCGGTCATCGCGCCGGATGGCGAGATTGAGCTGATGGTCCAGATTACGAACAATCAGACCAGTGAGGTCAACATCACGACTCTGGCCGATGACGACCTTGGGGACCTCAATGGCGTCGGTGACTGCTCCGTACCGCAATCGGTGGCGGCGAACGACAGTTATAGCTGCTCCTACATGGTCCTGGCGGAGAATGTGGTGGCGGGCACGTCGCTGGATTACAACGTGACAGCGACTGTCTCCGGCGAGCTGCTCAACGCCAGTGTGATCGTGCCGGTGGTCGAGCGGGGCCAGAGGCAGGCCCGCCTGCCACTGGTGAGCCATGCCGCGACGGCTGGTGAGCCGAACGACAACGTTTGCTCGCCGATGACGCTCATGACGGATCTCGACTACTACTTCCTGTCCGACGATGCCAATGACTGGTACGCAGTCAAGCTCAATACGGCGGCGGGGATCATGGTGCGGCTGAGCAACTTCAAGTCGGACGGTCAGCTTGTCATCTACGGAGGCGACTGCACCAATCCCAGCTTCATCCAGAACAACGGCAATCAGCAGCCGCTTAAGGAGCTGTCGCTGGGCGTGCAGGAGCCGGGCACTTACTACATCCTGGTTCGCAGCGAGCCGGGCAGCTTCAGCAGCGAGCAGTACACGCTGCGCGTCGAACTGGTAACGCAGCAGTAGCGAGAAGCCTGGGCGCTTGTGGGGCAATCGTGAAAACGGGGTGACCGCAGACGTGCCAGGCAGACACCTTGTGTCAGTTAACGGCAGGCCCGCCCTATCGTGTAAGTACACGAGCGGCGGGCCTGACACCGGGGGATGGTCGGTCTAGTGAATCGTGAGCAACGGACGTGGGTACCAGTGGCCATCATGGGTCTGATGGGGCTGGTTGTTGCCATTGTGGTTGGCCTGGCCGCGACGGCCGGCAGCCTGGCGGCCGACGAAACGTCGCCGGCGCAGGTTGACGTCCCCCACATTTCGATTGCTGTTGATCCACGTTCGCAGGAGTTCTTCGAAGGCGGCGACGCTTCCTTTACGGTCGATGTGACCAATACCGGCACGGTCATTCTTGCCGGCGTGGCCACGGAAAGCTCGTCGATAGCCGGCTGTGCGCGTAACAATCTGGGCACGCTGCTGCCGGGCCAGAGCACCAGCTACACCTGTGGCCGATCGAACCCATCGACCAGCTTCCTGGAGGTCTTTACGGCTACAGCGGCTGCCGGTGTCAACCGCGTGGAGAACTCGACCGACGCCTTTGTGCTCCTCAAGAACTCTGACCTGACCATTATCAAACGGCCGACGTACCAGGTTGTGAAGCGGGGTGAAACGGCCCGCTTCACGGTCATCATCTTCAACAACCTCCCCACGCCGGTGACCAATGTGCGGGTGTTCGACTCCGGTATGCCGGATTGCACGCTCGACCCTCAGCCGCCGCTCAACCTCGGCACCGGGGAGAACAACTCGTTTGACTACCCGTGCCAATTGAAGAACGTGCAGGGTCCGGTGGCAGGTGTGGCCGAGTTCCTGGCGACGGACCCCGGCGACGAGCGCGAGTATTCGGCCAACGACGTGGCCTGGGTCGAGCTGATTGAGCTGCAGGCGCAGATTGCCGGGCAGCCGCCGGCGCTTCCCGAACCAGGTGGTCCGGTGACCTTTACAGTCGAGCTGGTCAACAGCGGCAGCGTCGATATCGATGTAGCCACCCTGTCGACCAATCAGTTTGGCGACCTGCTCAATGCCACCAACCCGCAGGTGCCCGCCGCAAGTAACGGATGTCTGGCAGGTGCGGGTGTGACCATTGCCCACAGTGGGGGCGCCTTTGTTTGTGAGTTTGCGGCGGTGGTCAACGGACCTCCGTCCCAGGTGGCGATCAATCTGTCGGCCAGCGCCACGGATGATCTCGATAATTCGGTGACAGCCAATACCCAGACGGCCATCCAGATTACGAATCTGGACCCGGTCCTGACGGTCAATCTGACGGCCGATCCGCCGTTGGTTATTGCGCCCGGTGGACCGGTGGCATTGACGGTGCGCCTGACCAATGCCAGCGAGGCGGATACGCTGACGATCGATGCCCTTGAGGAGTCTGTCCTGGGCGATCTGGATGGCGTGGGCGACTGCGAGGTGCCGATTACCATGCTTGGACCAGCCGAGACGTACCAGTGTGCCTTTACATCCGTGATTACCGGGCAGATTGGGGACAGCCGCGTGTTCACAGTCAACGCGGCCGGATTCGACGACGATCCGTCACCCAACGCCGTTTCCGCCAGCGGCACCCTGACGGTGGCCGTGGTTGAATCGCCTGAGAAGCTGTTCCTGCCGCAAGTCATCGACACGGTTGTGGAGCCAAACGACCGCTGTACGCGGGCGTTCCCACTGTCGCTGGACTTTCCGTACTTCTTTACGCCACCCAATACGTTCCCGGCCGATGTGGACTACTTCGAGTTCTTCCTGGAAAGCCGTCAGGTGGTGACTGTGGAAATGACTGGTTTCGAGCCGAAAGAGGGGCAGATAGTCGTGCGTCGCGGTCAGTGTGATGACCTCGTGATTGTCGGTCAGAATGCGAATCCGACCGTTGACAAGATCGTCAATCTCGGCTCACAGCCTGCTGGTCGCTACCTGATCCAGATCGTCAACGATGGCCCGCCTATGCCGAATTCGCTCTACCGGCTCTTTGTGAGAGTCAACTAAATCGTAAGGTTCTCCTTCATCTAGGACCTTTATCCTATTCTGTATGGTTTGAGTATTGTGATCGTCCGCTGAACTGGCCTGACCGGCAACGTCCGGTGGAGATGCCAGGCGGTTGATGGTCACGCCGTGATAGCCTCGCCCAAACCAACATCCTTGCAGCGGCGAATCACGAATAACCAATGGCTGAAGCGATTGCACTGGAAGATTTGATCGACCAATATAAGGTCGAACAGCATGTAGCTGAGAAGCGATACAGTGACCTGTATCTTGCTTATGATGTGGACGAAGATCGTCTGGTTGACCTGGACATCCTGCAACCAGCCTTCGCTCAACAAGCAACCCTGGCTTCCCGGTTTGTTCAACGTGCCCGCGCCATTGCCCAGATTCGCCACCCCAACATCCCCCGTGTTTATGGCGTGGGTGAAACGAACACCGACTTGCCCTATGTAGCCCAACAGCATTTTGACGGCTATCCGCTGTCGGAGCGGCTGGAGCAGCTGGCCAAACTGGATACGCAAGTCAACAGCATCTACGCCCTGAAGCTGGTGCGCCAGCTGGTGCAGGCGTTGCTGCTGGCGTCGCGCCTCGATTTGTTGCATTATGATTTGCGCCCGCACAACGTCCTGCTGAAGAACGTCACCCTGCCGTCGGACGACTCCGTCTTGCTGACCGACCTTTACATGCCGTTTGAACCACAGAAGTGGCCGGATGACGGCGACGTGGCCAGCCTTGCTTTTCTCTCGCCGGAGCAGCGAAGCGGCAAGCAGATTGACCCGGCGAGCCATGTCTATTCGCTCGGGGCGCTGCTCTTCCAGCTTCTGGCCGGGCAGCCGCCGCTGGGTGCCGTTGGCCTGGGCGATGCGCTGGCCAGGCGCGTGACGGCTGGAGTCTCGCCGCTTGAACAGGTGCGACCCGGACTGAGCGGGCCGACCTACTATCTCGTGGACCGTTCGCTGCGGAAGGACGCCGGCCAGCGATATGAGACGATTGAGCTGTTTGCCGGGGCACTGGATGAGGCAGTCGTGGCCGAGGAGTCACGCATTGGCGCGGCGGCGGTGGCGGTCAACGGGCCGCGGCGGCGGATATGGGCGTGGCTGGTGCCGCTCTTGATCACGTCGCTGATGGTGGTGGCCACTGTCCTGGCGGTAGCGATGGTTCGCGGCCGTCCGGACGATCCGGGTTTGGTTGCCGCAGCCGTGGCGGAGGTCGCGACCGCGACCCTGGACGGCGAGACGAGTGCAGATTCCGGGGGCGGTGACGGCGAGAGCGCCACCGGGACGGCCAACGACCCGGGCGACTCTGAAGCTGGTGAAGCCGCGGTTGTGATTGTGCCTCCCGAGCCGAGCGCGACCCCCATGCCTACAGAAACCACAGCGCCGACCGCCACTGCGACGGCTACCGCGACGACAACGCCAACGATGGAGCCAACAAGCACGGCTACCCCATTGCCCACCGCCACCAACACACCGGTGCCGCGCGTTGGCGTGGCTCTGAACTCTGCCTTTCTGCGCCGCGGGCCCGGCACCTTTTATCCGCAAGTTGGTGTTTTGCGCAATGGCGAACAGGTCGACCTGCTGGCGCTGTGGGGCGACCGCGACACTGGGTGGTTCCTGGTGCTGACAGAGGATGGCCAGACGGCGTGGCTGGCGGTGTCGGTGGCGGACCCGGTCAGCGATGATTTTCTGAGCAGCTTGCCCACGCCGGCCACGATTCCGCCCAGTCCCACGCCGACCATGACGCCCACCCCAACGGCCACCGCTACGGTGGGCGCGACCGGCACACCGCCGCCTGCCGGCGGGGGCGGGAACAGTGGGGGAGACAACGGCGGTGGACAGCCACCGGCGACATCCCAGCCGCCCGCGACCGAACCACCACCGACCAACCCAACACGCACGCCACCGCCAATCGGCGGATGAGCCTGCCTCATAACAATGATGTCACCGGTTGTAGGCGCAAGCCGCAATCGCCAACGAGAACCACTCATGTCTGATACACGATTGCTCCACACCAACCGCCTTCACCGCCTGTTGTTTTTGGCCGTGGCGCTCGCCTTACCGCTGCTGCTAATTGGTGGCCTGGCCAGTGTCGCCTTCAGTTTGGGCGCGGCCGTACCTACTATCGATTTGAATGGCGACCCCGGCACCAAGTCTTATACAGCCATCTTCACGGAGGACGAGGGCCAGAAGGCGATCGTCGACACGACTGGCCTCGTAGTAAGCAGCGAAAGTGGCGAACTGGTCTCGGCGACGGCCACGCTGACTAACCGGCCCGATGGCTCGCTGGAGCTGTTGGCGGCGAACCCAGGCGATACAGGCATCGAGGTCCGTTACCGGGGCACGAACGGTGAGCTGCAGTTGACAGGCAAGGCTTCTCTGGCGGCGTACCAGCAGGTCTTGCGCACGCTGTCGTATAACAACACCTCCCAGTCTCCCACGATCAACGATCGTATCGTTTTGGTGGTGGTTGACGATGGGACGGCAATCAGTGACCCTGCGACTAGTGAGGTGACGATTAACGCTGTCAACGATGCGCCGGTGCTCGACAACAGCGGCAATATGGTCCTGACGTCGATCGATGAGGACAACACGATGTCGTCAGGCGATCTGGTTGAAAAAGTCATTCAGAGCGCTGAGACTGGCGGTGAAGACCGCATCACTGATGTGGATGCCAACGCCGTTGAAGGCATTGCCGTCATCGATGTCGGCACGAGTAACGGGACGTGGCAGTATTCGACAACCGGGGGTGCGACATGGCTGCCGTTTGGTGAGGTGTCCAACGATTCGGCCGTGCTTCTCAACGTGGCTGCCCGCGTCCGCTATGTGCCCAAGCCGCAGTTCAGCGGTTCCTCGTCGATCACGTTCCGGGCCTGGGACCAGACACAGGGCGTTAATGGCGCGACTGGTGTGAATGTCTCTACGAATGGCGGAACAACCGCCTACAGTACCGCCACCGAGAACGCTGTCATCACGGTGATACCAGTGGATGATTTGCCGGTGGTCGACCTGAACGGGCCAGAGGCGGGAACGGGCTATCGCACCACGTTTCTGGGTGGCAGCCAGCCGGTGAAGATAGCGGCGATGAACGCGACTGTCACTGATGAGGACAGTCCGATTCTGGCCTCGGCTACCTTGACCCTGACAACGCGGCCTGATGGCGCGTCTGAGATATTATCGACCAACACAATCTCGACCAACATTACGCTCGTGCCTTACGACCCTGCCACCGGTGTGCTGAGGCTCAATGGTCCGGACACGCTGGCTAACTTCCAAACGGTTCTGCGTCACGCCATCTATAACAATACGGTCCTCACGCCGACCGGCGGCGCCCGCACGGTGCAGGTTGTGGTCAACGATGGCACGAGCAGCAGTATGCCGGCGCAAAGCACAATTACGGTTAATCCGGACAACAGTGCGCCGGTCCTCAACCCGGCAGCTCTCTTCACCCTGCCGAACGTCAATGAGGATGCCCTGGATCCGCTCGGTCAATCGATTGGAGCGTTAATCAGCAGCGGTGGACCGGGGGCCATCACCGACTCCGACCCGGATGCGGAACGCGGTCTGGCGATTATGGCGGCAGACGGGACAAACGGCACGTGGCAGTTTGCTGTGACAATGCCGGTGACCACATCGGTGTCATGGCAGCCGGTCGGCGTTGTGTCGGATACGGCCGCCTTGCTGCTGGATGGCGAGGCGATGGTCCGCTTTATCCCCAGCCCGGATTATGACGGTCCTGGCGGCGCCTTGACCTTCCGGGCCTGGGATCAGACCGGAGGCGAGACGGGACAGAAGAACGTCGACGTGTCGGTCAACGGCGGGGCAACGCCGTACAGTGCGGCAGCGGCCAACGCTACCTTCACGGTTCTACCGGTCAATGACCGGCCTGTGCTCAGCTACACGCCCGGCGCACCGCCCGTCTTCGAAGAAGAGGGGGCGGGAGTTGTGGTTCTCAACAGCTCCCTCGTCGTCAGCGATATCGACGACACCCTGTTGGCCAGCGCCACTGTGACGTTGACCCAGCGACCGGACGGCGATGCGGAATGGCTGCTGGTCGACACGACCGGCACCAGCATTACCGGGCAGTTTGCAGCAGGCGTGTTGTCGCTGACGGGTGAGGCGTCGCTGTCTGCGTATCAACAGGTGCTGCGCTCCATTCGCTACCGCAATACGTCCCAGGACCCCACGGCAGGCGACCGGGTTGTGCAGTTCTTCGTCAATGATGGCGATCTGTCGAGTGATCCGCTCAACGCGACGGTCAGCGTCGTCCCGCTCAATGACGCGCCCGTGATTGATCTGAACGGAGCCGGGGTTGGCAGCGACCACGTGGCCGACTTCTTTATCGAATGGGGTCCGGTGACCATTGTCGACCGCAACATGACCGTCACCGATGTGGACAACACCACCCTGGTCTCGGCCACGATCCAGATTACCAATCTACTAGACCGCTCGGCCGAGATTCTGAACGCCAACCTGACCGGCACCAATATTTCCACCAAGAACTTTGACCCCGCGACAGGCACGCTGGAGCTGGAAGGGACGGACAGCGTGGCCAACTACCAGCGCGTGCTGCGGACGGTGACCTACAACAACAGCCGCGAGCAGCCCCAGACGGCCGACCGGATCGTCGTCTTCCGCATCAGCGATGGCAGCGACAGCAGCGACCCGGCGACGTCGATCGTGCGCATTCTGCCCACGCCGACGAGCCAGATTTGGATGCCGGTTCTCAGCCGCCGGAGCGAAGAGCCGAATGACACGTGCGAGCAGGCACTTGACATAACTGTATTGCCATCCGACAGTTTCATGGCCGATGACCAGAACGATTGGTTTGTCTTTCGGCTGGAGCAGACGGCCGACCTGACGGTGACGGTGCGCTCCTTCGCCGACGGGATGGGCCAGCTCCTCGTGGCCAGCGGCCAGAGCGGCTGCCGAAACCTGACGCTGCTGGGCAACAATGGGGACGACATGCCGGACAAGACGGTGGCGCTTGGACGCCGTTCGCCAGGGCTGTACTACATCTATACCATCAACGATGGGCCGGCAGGTGTGGTTGATCCGTACGAATTGATCGTGACGGCGACACCTTGACACATTCGCCCGCATGTTCTATAATTTCGCATATCAGTGCATTATTTGTGCCTGTTATGGGAGAGGAACATGCAAGAACGGCCGCAGCCAGAGCTTCTGGCGACTCATTCCCCGGCAGCCGACGAGCCGGGCAAATCCATACCCCTGACCCCGGATGCGTCCCTCCAGGCCGCCCTGGGGTTGTTCGAGAAGCATATGCAGAATGAAGGCTTCTCGGTCAATACGGTCAAAGCGTTTGTGAGTGATATTCGCTTGCTGGGCAAGTACCTGGGCATTGGACAGCCGGTTGGCGAAATCGGCACGAAGAACCTCAACGACTTTCTCAACTGGTTGCTGTACGAGCGCGGTGTGCCGTGCAGTCCGAAGTCGTACGCCCGGCGCGTCACGACGTTGAAGGTCTTCTTTGGCTGGCTCCACGATTCCGGGGTGCTGCCACACGATCCGTCGGCGGCCGTCATCCAGCAAAGCGTGAGCAGTCCGCTGCCCTCGGCGCCCTTTCCTGAAGACGTTGACAAGGCGTTGACTGTGACAGAAGCGTGGCGGGTAGGGGAGATGGACCACAAGGTTGATGCGCGTCCCCATTTGCTCCTGACGCTGCTCATCCAGACCGGCATCAAGAAGGGGGAGGCGATGGCCATCGTCCCCAACCATATTGACGCCAGCGACCCGGAAAGTCCTGTCCTCTACATTCGCTATGCCAATCCGCGCCTGCGCTATAAAGAGCGCCGTATTCCCCTGGACCCGGAATGGTTGTCACTCCTCGACGAGTACCTGAACCAGTATCAGCCGGTGGACACGTTGTTTACCTGTACGGCTCGCAATCTGGAGTACATCCTGCGGGATATTGGCGAGGCGGCCGAGCTGGATAAAGGTGTGTTGTCGTTTGAGAATCTACGTTGGGCCAGCGCACTGAACGACTGGTACAACGAGGTCGAAGCGGACGACATTCGCCAGAAGCTCGGTCTGTCCAAGATTGCCTGGCGCGAGACGAAGTCCAAGCTGAAGCGGCTGGCTGAGCACCAGCAAATGGTGGCCGAAGGGCTGGCCTAACCCTCACTTACGTCAAACTGGAAGATATGTTCGCCGCCCTGGTTGGCGTCGAACCTGATCGTCTGCTGGTCGACGTCCTGCCGCTCCGTTTCCGGGGTAGCGTAGTAGACGATGGCCGTCAGCTCGTATGGGTTCGCGTCTTCCTGGTCCCGCAAGTGCATATTCAGGCTGAAGTTGGGCGACAAGGTGTCGATGACGCTGAGTGAGCCGGCCGGCTCGTCGCGGCCGTTTAGAATGCGCACCTCGATGCTCGGCCGCTCGATGAAGCGCGTCAACTCAATGCCGAACGCCAGCCTGCGCGATTCCGGGTAGATGAACAGGCCGATCTGCTTGATGCGCACATCTTCCGGTGCGCGTGGCCCTTGCAGCGGGTTATCGAAAAACTGGATATCCATACTAATATGACGTTGGTTATACCGGTTTAGTTGCGTCCAGAGCAACACGTCTCATTATCTGCGCATGGGCCATCTGCGTCTACCCTGGCGCTCGACCAGTCCGGCGCTTCTGCTAGCCTTGCGGCTCCGGGCGGCTTTCGAAGGTGCGCAGCCTTTCCAGCGTTTGCACAAGATCGACCTGCCACTCATGCGTGCCCTGATCGCGCTTCAGCCAGATGGCGCTCTTGCTTACCCGCACATTGCTGCCGAGATAGCGCTGGAGATGGTAGCGGTCCAGCCCACCGAGGTCCTGCAGGCGAATCTTGATCTGCCCGGACTCCGTCACCACCGCCGCCACTTCGGCCATTTGGGCCAGCGCCTTGATGCGTAGTTGATAGAGCAGGTTGTGGACCGGATCGGGGATGGGACCGAAGCGATCGGCCAGTTCCATCGCCATTTCATCAATTTCGGCCAGCGTGTCCAGGGTAGCCATGCGCCGGTACAGCCGCAGCCTGAGCTGGGCATCGGGCACGTAGTCGGTGGGAATGTAGGTGGCCAGCGGCAAGTCGATCAAGGTGCCGTCCGGCATCTCGGCCGGGACCACTTCCCCGCGTAGCTCGGCCTTGCGGCGCTTGACTGCCTTGGTCAGCAGCCTGGTGTACATGTCGAAGCCGACGGAAGCGATGTGGCCGCTTTGCTGGCTGCCCAGGAAGTCACCTGCACCCCGAATCTCCATATCGCGCATGGCGATCAGATAGCCTGCGCCCAGTTGGGTTTGCTCGGCAATCGTCTCCAGCCGGGCCTGGGCGTCGGCCGTCAGCGTGCGCCACGGCGCGTGGAAGAAGTAGGCGTAGGCACGGCGAGTCGCCCGCCCGACGCGGCCCCGCAGCTGATACAGCTGCGACAGCCCGAACTTTTCGGCCCGGTCGACAATGAGCGTGTTGGCGTTGGGGAAGTCCAGCCCGCTCTCGATAATGGTGGTGCTCAGCAAAATATCGATGTCGCCCGCGGCGAAATCGATCATGATCTTCTCCAACTGGCGCTCGCTCATCTGGCCATGGCCGACGACGATGCGTGCTTCCGGCACCAGCTTCTCCAGCTGGCGGCGGACAATGTGGATGCTTTGCACGCGATTGTGGACGACGAAGACCTGGCCGCCCCGGTCGAGTTCGCGCAGGATCGCCGTTCGCAGGCGGGCTTCGTCTGCCTCGCCAACATAGGTCTGCACGGGCAGACGCTCGGCGGGGGCCGTGTCGATGATGCTGATGTCCCGTGCGCCGGAGATGGCCATGTGCAGCGTTCGCGGAATGGGGGTGGCGGTCAGGGTCAGAACGTCGACCTCGGTTCGCCACTGCTTGAGCCGCTCCTTGTGGGCGACGCCGAACCGCTGTTCTTCGTCGACGATGACCAGTCCCAGATCCTTGAATGACACGTCATCGGACAGCAGCCGGTGGGTGCCGACGACGATGTCGACGTTGCCGTGGCGCAGGTCCTGGGCGATCTGTCGCTGCTGTCCTGCTGTGCGGAAGCGGGAGAGCATCTCGACTTCGACCGGGAAGGGAGCCAGCCGCTCGCGGAAGGTTGTGTAGTGCTGCTGCGCCAGAATCGTCGTGGGCACAAGAATGGCCACTTGCTTGCCATCCATCACTGCCTTGAACGCGGCCCGCAGCGCCACTTCTGTTTTGCCGTAGCCGACGTCGCCGCAAATCAGCCGGTCCATGGGGCGCTCCAGCTCCATATCGGTCTTGACCTCGGCGATGACTCGCAGCTGGTCTTCTGTCTCCCGATAAGGGAAGCTGGCTTCCAATTCTGCCTGCCAATCGGAGTCCGGTGCGTAGGCGTGGCCAGATATCGCCTCCCGTGAGGCGTACAGCTCCAGCAGTTCGCCTGCCAGTTCGTCGGCCGCTCGTTGGGCAGACGCCTTGGTCTGGGTCCAGCCGCGCTCGCCGAGGCGGTGGATGGCCGGGGGTATGTCGTCGGGCCCAACCCATTTGCCAATCCGGTCGGCGTGGTGGACCGGTACGTAGAGCGTGTCGTTGTTGGCAAACTGGACCAACAGGTATTCGCGCTCCGTGCCGCCCAGGTTGCGAACGACCAGCCCCTCAAAGTAGCCGATGCCGTAGTCGAGATGGACGACGTAGTCGCCCTGTTTGATGTCGGCGAAGTACGCTTCAGGCGCCGCCGGTCGTGGCTGGCGCAGCCGGCGGGGAGCCGGCCGGCTCCAGCCGAAGATCTCAGCGTCGGTCAGCAGATGGAGCTTGACCTGGTGGCTGTTGCGGTCAACCAGCACAAACCCTTCTGCCAGACTGCCCTGGACGAAGTTGAGGCTGCCTGGTGGCGGCACGGCGGGCAGGGCGCCCAGCGGGTCGGCGTGGTCGGCCCCGATGGCGACTTCATCGAGGTCGGTGGTGAGCTTGCCATTGGTGGGAATGTCGACGATGGCGCTGGTCGGCTGGTTGGCCTGGCCCCGTTCGTTGCGCCACAGCTCGTTGAGCCGCGAGGATTGGCGGCTGAAGACGACCACCCGCTCGTTCTCCGCCTGGGCTTGCCTGACCTGGTTGAGAAACGGCCGCACCTGACCGCCATAGCGCGGGCCAGGATCAAACGATTCAGCCAGGTCGATGAAGACCGGCGACTCGGATTCTGACGTGACCGCATACTCCGGTTGTCCATCGCCCAGGACAACGGGCTGCCACCAGCTGAGCTGCGACTCCAGCTCTGACCAGCCGAAGATAGGGCCGGGGTAGCCGGGCGGTTCGTCGTTCTGCTCGCCCGCCACCTGCTCGGCGTGGGTGTGCAGGTCGGCGACCGATTCAACCAGTCCATTCCAGTCATCGACCATCACGATGCCGTTCTTCGGTAGGTAGTCCAGCAGCGTAGCAGGCTGCGGATACATGAGCGGCAGGTAGTACTCCAGGTTCTCAAACGCCAGTCCGTCGCGCAGATGGGGCAGGTCGTCGCGCCACGAGGGCAGGCCGTCGCCGGGCGGGAACGATCCTTCCGGCCACATGTCGGCCAGGGCGCGACCGCCGTCGGGCATCGCCTCGCGAGCGGGCGGTATGATGATTCGCGCCGGCCGTTCGTCCCTGTTGTCCGTGCCCATTGAGCGCTGGGTGGTCGGGTCGAAGTAGCGCAGCGAATCGATCTCGTCGCCGAACAGTTCGATGCGCACGGGCAGCGCAGCGGCGGCGGGGTAGATGTCGATGATGCCGCCGCGCCGGCTGAACTGGCCCGGCGCCTCGACAACACTCACCGGCTCATAGCCGATGTCGGTCCAGGTCCGTTCAGTCTGCTCCAGGTCGAGTGTCTGGCCCAGGCGCAGCACCTTGGTCGTGGCGATGAAGGTCCGGCGCGGCATTGTCTTCTGCAGGAAGGCCCGTGCCGATGTTACGATCAGGGGCGGGGCGGTCAGCGGATCAATCATCGGGTGCTGCCCGCTGATCAGGTCGGACAGGACGCGAAGGCGGGCCTGAATGGTGCGGTCGCTCCACGGGCCGCGGTCGTAGGGCAGCGGCGTCGGTTCCGGGAAGCGGCGCAGGTTGCTGCCTGCCGGCAGCCACGACTCAAGCGCCTGCTGCCAGGGAGAGACCGCGTCGACCCGCCCGGTGATGAGAATGAGCGGGGCGCTGCGCGGAGCGGCGACGGTGCGATATAGCTGGGCCACGACCGGCGCACGCAGACCGCGCGACAACTCGAGCGGCAGCAAGGGCGCGGCGGCCGTCTCGGGCTGGGCCAGCCGCTGTTGGAGTGTTTGGAAGGGTGGCAGCTCGTCAAAGAGCTGGAGAAGTCCTGAGATATTCATACCGGTCTGTCAACTGCCGTCCACGTTGGCCAACGGGCCATTGTGACGCGACATAGCCAGGTCAATGCCGGCGCGGATATAGGTCTCGACTGCGCTGACCGCACTGGTCAGAACCTCATCGACGATTGGCAGCTCATCCTTACTGAAATCCTGGAGGACGAACGCGGCCGGCGGCATGCGACCGGGCGGGCGGCCGATGCCCAGCCGCAGGCGAGGATACGCTTCGCCGAGATGCTGGATAATCGAACGCATGCCGTTGTGACCGCCCGGGCCGCCTTTCTCGCGCAGCCGCAGCGACCCGAACGGAATGTCGAGCTCGTCGTAGATGACCATCACGTTGGAAAGGGGCACCTCGTAGTAGCGTGCGAGGGCGCCTACTGATTCGCCGCTGGCGTTCATGTAGGTCTGTGGCTTGGCCAGGATGACCGGTTGGCCTTCGATCGTTCCCTGGCCGATGATGGCCCGCTGCTGCACGCGGCTGAGCGGGATGTTGTGCCGGTGGGCCAGACGGTCGACCGTCATGAAGCCCAGATTATGACGATTGGACTGGTGCTCGCGGCCCGGGTTGCCGAGGCCGACCACCAGATAGCGCTGGGGAGCTGCCTCGTTGAGTTCCGGTGTTTGCTGGTCTGTCACGTGCTCACTTACTCGCTCAATGGGACGTCCCACTCAAACATGTTCCATACATCAGAGGGCTGGGTGGTGTCCGGCCGATAGTTCATGAGATCCGGCGAGGCAGCGCCTACCTTCAGCCGCGTAAAGAGCGGCAGGGCGGGCAGCTGTTGGGCGAAGTCAACCATCGCCGCGCCGTGGGCCGCTTCGTATCCGGCTTGACCGGGCAGGAGGGCCAACGCCGCATCGCAGGCTGCGTCATACGCCTCGCTGGACCAGCCGGAGACGTTGACGCCGCTCCAGCCGACAAAGCCCTGGTCCTCTGGCCCCGGGATGTTGCGCGTCTCGAACAGGTCGCAACCCGGCTCAATGCGACCCAGCCAGGCGAACTGGGCCAGGTCGAAACGACGGCCGAACACCGGCCCAACCGGACCTGGGGCAAACCACGTGCCGGCAATCTGTGGCTCCGGCGTCACCCGAATGCCGCATTCGGCCAGATCATCAGCAATGCGCTCGATCACCTGGACGCGCAGCGGACTCTCGCTGTTGGTGCCCACCGTCACGGAGAACGGTGTGGTCGAACCGATGTTGAGTCGGACGCCTTCTTCGTTTCGTTCCGTGTAGCCGGCCTCGTCGAGCAGCGCATTGGCGGCTGCGGGATCGTATGTCCACGTTGCCAGGTCGTCCGGGTAGAGCGGGTGGGTCTGCGGCACGTAGGCGTTGGTGATCGACGAGCGGCCGTCGGTCAGCTCGTCCACCAGACGCTGCCGGTCTGTGCAAAGCGCCATCGCCTGGCGCACCGATGTCTGCTCGAACCAGTCGGGCCGCTGTCCGGCGTAGAACGGGATGGGATCGACGCCATAGATCATATATTCGATGACGGGCGAGTCTGTGGTGACGGCGACCAGACCACCCGCGGCTTCGCTCTCGGCCAGGTCGGCCAGAGCGGCTGTCGTCAAGGCGTCCTGGGTGATGACGTCACAATCGGTGGCGTCCGCAGGCAGGCTGCCCAGGCTCTCGCCGATGAAGCGGAAGACCAGGCGCTGCACGGCGGGCAGACCCTCGCTCTGCCGGTCGTAGTAAGGGTTGGGGGTCATCTCAATGGCGACCCCCGGCTCCCAGCTGCTGACCTCAAAGGCGCCGTAGCTAAGAGGCGTTCGCCAGGCAATCTCGGCCTCGACGATTTCCGCGGCGCTCATGTCGCCCAGCTGATGGCGGGGCAGCGGCGTCCAGACGTGGGTCATGTAGGTCGGATCGACATAGCCCGGCAGCCCGGTCCAGCGCACGGTGCGTTCGTCGAGCGCTTCATACCCTGCGGTGAAGCGAATCTGATTGTCCAGTCGCGGTGTGCCGGGATCGGCTGCCAGCTCGTAGCTGAAGACTGAGTCATCGGCCGTCACAGGCGTGCCGTCGGACCAGACGAGGGGCCGGAAGGTGTAGTCGACCTGCAGCTGCCGCATCGGGATGGGCGTGTCGCTGTAGACAACCAGCTCCCCGGCGCTGTTGAGCACCTCGATTCCAGGGCCAACGGTCGTCAGACTGCCGTTGGAGGTGACAACGGTGTCGCCTTCGGAGACACTTGTCTCAATGAGACGGGCATCATCGTTGGCGAGGCTGGGTACCTGCACCAGGGCCAGCGGTTGGTAAGCGAATCCCAGACTGGTATAGGGGGATTCGTAGAGGGCATGACGAATCCCGACGGCGGAGGTCGCCTCATCTCCGTACAGGTAGAGGCTTTCCGGCTCGTCGCCCATGCAGATGGTAATGAGTTTGGGCGGCAGGGGCGTGGGTGTCAGCGTGGGCTGGGGCAGAGCTGTCGCCGGCAGTTCTGTCGGGACAGATGCGGGCTCGCTGGTGGCTGGCGTGGTCTCGCCGTCTTCAGCGGCATTGACGATCGCAGCGGGCGAGGCAGTGGGATCCGGCGGGGTCGCCGTGGGTGGTTCCTGGCGGCAGGCAGCCAACAACATCCCAACCAGAAGCAGGGACCAGACGCAGTGTCTCAATCGCGGTGCGGCCATTCGTTCGTTCAATTTCGTCCGTGTGTCGTTTGTTGCAGCATGTCAGTCGGTCTGTGTGCGTAGGACCAGAATGCCCGACTTGCGTGCTGTTGGCGATAAATGTTCAATAGGTTAGTCTAGCACAATCGCCAAGGGGTGGCGACCTGTTACGGCTTGCTTAGAAAGCGTTTCTCATGTCTGTCTTGTGCTGTGCCACCCGCTATACTTGTCTGAGTCGAAAGCGTGCGGTCATCTTGATGTGAGCAGACTTTCGGCGACCTTCTATTGACATGAATTCATCCTCGCGGCGTAGGACGCTGGCCTGGAAAGCGGAAGCAAAATGAGTCATTCTTCTCGTACGCGCGTCCTTGTGGCGGCCCTGTTTGTTCTTGTTCTCGGCACTGCTGTGGCCTGCACGACCCAGTCGGGCGAAGGTGGGGGGGACGCGCCGTCGTTGTCCGAGTCGCCACAGGGCGGCGCAGCCAGCCTGCCTGTTGTCGCCGCCGACCAGAACGAGGCGGTCGCGGCAGCGACGTCGCCTGCCGGCCTCCAGCCGGGCGGGCGGGAAACTGATCCGCTGGGCATTCCGGTCGGCTTCACGGAGACGGGCATTCCCTATCGCGGGAGCATCGACGCGCCGGTCATTCTGGAGGAGTTCTCGGACTTCCAGTGCCCGTTCTGCTCTCGTTTCTCGGAAGAAACATTGCCGACCTTGCTCGAAGAGAAGATCGCGACTGGCGAAGTGGTATTGCTCTACTATGACTTCCCGCTCACCAACATTCATCCCCAGGCGATGGCCGCCCACAACGCGGCGCGCTGTGCCGGGGAGCAGGGAGCGGCCGCCTACTGGGAGATGCACGACCTGCTTTTCGCTGACCTGAGAGCGTGGTCCAACGCCAACCCGAACGAAGCGTTTGCCCGGTTGGGTGATGAAGCAGGCTTGCAGCCCGAGCCGTTTATGGCCTGCCTGGAGGAGATGCGGTATCAGGAGAAGATTGAGGAGGACATCGCCTATGGGCGCAGTCGCGGCGTGGGCAGCACGCCCAGCTTCTTCCTGAACGACCAGCCGTTGGTGGGGGCGCAGCCGCTCAACGTCTTTGTGGCCGCCATCGACCGTGTGCAGCAGGGCGATTCGATTGCCGCGGCACCGGAACCACAAGCTCCGGCCATCCGGCCGACCCCGGCAGCGATCACCGCCGACGATGTGGCCGCGTCGCTGGGCGATCCCAACGCGCCGATCACCATTGTGGAGTATACCGATTACCAATGCCCCTTCTGCCAGCGTTATTCGCTGGAGACGAAGCCCACTGTCATTCAGGAGATGGTCGACAGCGGCCGTGTCTACTATCAGCTGAAGGATTTCCCGCTGGATAATATCCACCCGGAAGCCAGAGGCGCTTCGGTGGCCGCCCGGTGCGCGGGTGAACAGGATCAGTACTGGCCGATGCATGACCTGATCTTTGCCCAGCAAAGCGCCTGGTCCGGTTCTGGCGCGGGCGCGGGCGACATCTTCACCGCGTATGCCGCCGACCTGGGGCTGGACGTAGCTGCGTTCCAGAGCTGCCAGACCAGCGGCCGCTTCGACGACGTCATTCAGGCCAATCTGGATGAGGGTCTGGCGTTGGGCGTGCGGGGAACCCCGTCGTTCTTCATCGCCGGGTTCCCAGTCAGCGGGGCACAGCCGTACGATCTGTTCGAGTATGCGGTGGGTCTGGCCGAAGAAGGAACTCTGGCTGACGCTTATGCGCCCAGCGAGGAGCCGCCGCAGCAGCAGGCCCCGCCGGCGCCCAGTGGGCCGGTGGAGGTGAACATCGGGGACTCATTCAGCATTGGCGACCCGGATGCGCCGGTGGTCATTGTTGAATTTACCGACTTCCAATGCCCGTTCTGTTCCCGCCACAATGAGCAAACGTTCCCCCAGATCAAGGCCAACTACATCGACACGGGCCTGGTGCGCTACGTGTTCAAGGATTTCCCGCTGACCAACATCCATCCGCAGGCCGTGCTGGCGGCGGAGGCAGCCCGCTGCGCCGGGGCGCAGGACGCGGACGCCTATCTGACCATGCATGGTCTGCTGTTTGCCAATCAGCAGGCGTGGTCGGGCCAATCGAACGCTGCGGAGTTGTTTACCGGCTACGCGATCGATGCCGGACTGGACGGCGAAGCGTTCGCCGCCTGTCTGGAGAGCGGTACGTATGAAGCGGCCGTCGAGGCGGATCTGGAAGAAGGCGTTCGCCTTGGCGTAACCGGCACGCCCGCCTTTTTTCTGAATGGCCAACTGCTGTCCGGGGCGCAGCCGTTTGACGTCTTCGCCCAGGCCATCGACCAGTTGGTGGCCGGGGAGTAGCCTCGCGCGGAGCAGCGGTTCACCGGCCATTGCGGACGTTCTGGCGTAGGCAGGTCAGCCGCTTTGGAGTATAGTTTGAGGGCTGTGAACTGGTGCGCAGTGGCTGCGTACTGTGGGCGACACGACAACATGGGAGATTCTGGATGAGTGCGGACGAACCGAAGCTGATCGGACTTCTCATTGGCCGGGAGAACGACTTGCCCGATGCCGTCACCACGATCATCAACGACGGGCCAGACGAGATTCGGGCCGAGATGATCAAGTTGGGTGGTACGTTTCAGGACAGCCCCATTTCGTATGATGTGATCATCGATCGCATGTCGCATGAGATCCCGTACTATCGCAGTTATGTTAAGTACGCCTGCCTGCATGGCACGTACCTCATCAACAACCCATTCACCTGGTCGGCCGACACGAAGTTTTTTGCCAGCGCCGTCGTCCACAAGCTTGGGCTGAAGGCGCCGCGCACGATGGTGCTGCCGAACAAAGACGTGGACACCGACACCGTGCCGGACAGCTTCCGAAACCTCGACTACCCGATGGATTGGCAGGGGATTATCGACTACATCGGCAGCCCGGCCATCTTCAAGGATGTGCGCAGCGGAGGCCGTCGCTTTGCCCATCGGGTAAGCAATGTCGATGAGCTGATTCAGCGCTATGACGAGAGCGGCACCCGGACGATGATTTTGCAGCAGGTGTTGGAGACTGATCATCACATCCACTGTATGGTCATCGGTCAGGACAAGACGATGTTGATGCCGTACTCGTTCGATGACAAGACGTACCTTGAGGGTGGGCTGAACATTAGCGACAGCGAACAGGAGGAGATCCGGGCCGCGGCGCTGGCGCTGACCAAACTGTACGATTACGATTTCAATCTGCCGGAGTTTGTGGTCAAGGACGGCACCGTCTACATCATCAACGCCACGAATCCGTCACCGCTGGTCGATCGCGACCTGATGACCGGCGAGCAGTTTGACTGGACGGTTGAGGCGGTGGCCGATTTGGCCATCAAGCGGGCCAGGAAACCGCTGCCACAGCCGATCACTATCGTTCTTCCAGACTGATCTACCCATTTTTCACGCTCAGCGCTTACCTCTCAACGTGCATCCGCCCCCGCGGGTGCTATAATCATTTGGCAGGTCGTTGACACCTCAACTGCCTGACAATCACGCGGTTCAAAGACGCACATTCATTGTCGATGATCTACCCCTTACGCATAGTCAAACTCACCGGTTGGCGAACTGATCGCCTTTCCCTTACCTCGATCGCTACAACCTGATTGGCGCAGTGCGGTGCTGCGGTCGTTTGATGTTGACTGCTGGGTGTCTGTGAACTGTCGGAGGAGATAAGAACCAGATGGACGAGTTAGTAGAGAAGATGCCGACCAAATTGAAGCGTCTGCCGGAGTTAGCTTACAACCTGTGGTGGAGCTGGCACGCCGAGGCGCGCGAGATTTTCCGTTTGCTCGACTACCCCCTGTGGCGTCGCACCCAGCACAACCCGGTCAAGATGCTGAAGGAAGTCAGCCCGGAGCTGCTGGATGAGACAGCGCGTGACGCATCTTTTATGCGGCGCTATCAGAAAGTGATGATGGACTTTGACCGGGAGATGGAGAACGGCCACTCGTGGTTCCATGTCACCTACCCGCAGATGACGGACAAGACAATCGCCTACTTCTCGTTTGAGTTCGGTCTTCACAGCTCGCTGCCCATCTACTCGGGTGGTCTGGGCATTCTGGCCGGTGACCACGCCAAGGAAGCGAGCGATCTGGGCCTGCCCTTTGTCGGCATTGGATTCCTTTACCCGCAGGGTTACTTCCGGCAGCGCATTCCGTCGCATGGCTGGCAGGAAGCGGTCTATGAGATGGTTAACCTGGACGACGTGCCCCTGACCAGGGTGTATGAAGATCATGGTGGCGAGCTGCGCATCAGTGTCGAGATGGGCGGTCGTTCTGTGCAGGCGCGAGTCTGGCGCGTAAACGTGGGCCGGATTCCGCTTTATCTGATGGACACCGATGTCGAGGAGAACAGCCCGTGGGACCGCGAGCTGTCGGCCCGGCTCTACTCCGGCGACAACGAGATGCGTATTCGCCAGGAGATGATGTTGGGCATCGGCGGGGTGCGGCTGCTGGCTGCGCTGGGCTATGAGCCGTCGGTGCTGCACATGAACGAAGGTCACTCGGCCTTCCTTATTCTGGAGACGATGCGCCAGTACGTGCAGGACGGCATGTCGTATGATGCGGCTGCACAGAAGGTGCGTGAGCAGACTGTCTTCACCACCCACACGCCAGTGCCTGCCGGTCATGACGCCTTCCCCTACCATCTGATGGAGTCGTACTTCCAGGGGTATTGGGAGCAGATTGGACTCTCGCGCGAGTCGTTCCTGGCGCTTGGAGCGCATCAGGAATCGTGGGGTGATGCTTTTAATATGACTGTCCTGGCCCTGCGTATGGCGGGGCTGAGCAACGGTGTCAGCAAGCTGCATGGCGAGGTGTCTAACAAGATGTGGCGTCACTTATGGGATAATCTCCCTGAGGACGTGACGCCCATTCATTACGTGACAAACGGTATCCACGTGCCCACCTGGACGGCGGGCGAGATGCGTCACCTATTCAAGAAGTATCTTGGATCGGACTGGGAGGCCAATCACGACGATCCTGTCCTGTGGGAACGGCTGTCCGACATGCCCGACCAGGAGCTTTGGGCCGCCCACAATATCCTCAAGGCCAAGCTGATGAACTTCTTGCGGTCGCGGGCGCGTCGGGGCTGGGTTGACGGCGACAGCGATCCGACGCAGGTCCTGGTCGGCGGCACGCTGCTGGACCCGGAGGCGCTGACGATCGGCTTCGCCCGCCGCTTCGCCACCTACAAGCGGGCGTCGCTCATCTTCCGCGATCTGGACCGTCTGAAGCAGATCATGTTGGACACGCATCGACCGGTACAAATCGTCTTTGCCGGCAAGGCCCACCCGGCCGACGAGCCGGGCAAGATGCTGATCCAGCAGGTGTACAACTTCGCCCAGGCTAACGATCTGGGCGGGCCGCGTGGCGTTCATCGAGGATTATGATATGCACACCGCCCGATACTTCAAGCAAGGTGTCGACGTGTGGTTGAACACACCGCGCCGCCCGCGCGAAGCCAGCGGAACCAGCGGCATGAAAGCCTCACTCAACGGCATCCCGAACCTCAGCGTGATGGATGGCTGGTGGGTCGAAGGGTATAACGGGGCCAACGGCTGGGCCATCAACGGCTACGTTGCCGACAGCCCTGAGGAGCAGGACGCCTACGACGCCAACCGTGTCTACGAGCTGCTGGAAGAGGAGATCGTGCCGCTGTACTACACGCGCGACCAGGACGGCATTCCCCGGGGCTGGGTTGACGTGATGCGCGAGGCGATTCGCACCAATGCGCCGTTCTTCAGCACGCGCCGGATGGTGAAGGGTTACACCACCGACTTGTATCTGCGCGCGATGGAGAACGCGCTGACGCCGGAAGCCGGCTAGGCAGCTGGCAGGGGGACAGGGCAAACGCTACCGCATGAACGTCTGGGTCAAGCGCCTTCTCATCAGCCTGTTTGTGCTGGCGTGGCTGGTCGTCTTGTTCACACCGGCGCTGGCGATCGTTCTGGCCGCCCGTGGTCAGCTTCAGGTTGGCCCGCAAGACGGACGCCACGTCCGCGTGTTTCTTCTGCAAGAAAGCGAGGTCGAAGGGCTGGGATTAGAACGAGCCAGGCCGGTAGCCCCGCCGCAAGACGCGGTCGGGGCGAGCTGCCTGCAAACGACAGTCAGCTACTGGATATGGTCCGGCGAGCGTGATGAGGGCCAGGATGTGGCCTTCTGCCAATGTTTTGGGCCGGACGGAGGCGCTTTTCCGTCGGATGTCGTGCCGGCAGCTTGCGCCGCGCCATAGCCACCAGTAGATGCCTGTAGGAAAGGGAGCGAAGGGAGCAACCGCATGAGTAATGTCGCTATGAAATGGATGGGAGGCAACAGCCGTCTCTTTGTGACACGCGATTCGTACGGCAATGTCGTGCCGTCCGGATCGTGGCCAGAAGACAATCCGGACTGGATGGAGTTCAAGGCGGCCAAGCCGTCCGATTTGCTGCTGATGGGGCTGTCTGCCTGCTCGGCCCACGACGTCGTTTCCATTCTGCAGCGCCAGCGCCAGCAGCTCGACAACCTCTACATCGAGGTCGAAGGTAAGCAGGAAGCTGAAGCACCCTGGGCGTTCACCGACATCCACCTGCACGTTATTCTGGAAGGTCAAGACCTGGATCCGAGGAAGGTTGCCAGGGCAGTCGACCTGGCCATCAACAAGTACTGCGCGGTCGCTGCCACCATTCGTGGCGTGGCCAATCTGACTCACTCGATTGAAATTCGGGAGTAGCGTGCCTCTGACGAGTCGCTCACTTGTCTTCACGGCTCCGCATCAGGTTGATGTGGTGGAGTCGGAGCTGCCGCCGCCGCAAGCGGGGCAGGTGGTGGTGGAGACGGTCGTTTCCGGCATCAGCGCAGGCAGTGAAATGCTGGTCTATCGGGGCCAGATGCCGCGAGACCTCGCCGTAGACGACACGATAGCCGCCCTCGGTGGCCTGTTCGACTATCCGGTCCGCTACGGCTATGCGGCCGTTGGCCGTGTTCGCGACCTCGGCGCAGACGTCGAGCCATCGTGGCGGGACCGTCTCGTCTTCGCCTTCCAACCCCACGCCTCTCACTTTGTCACCGACGTGGCCAACCTGCGGCTGCTGCCGCCTGCGCTCGCGCCGGAGGCGGCGGTGTTCCTGCCGAATATGGAAACGGCCGTCTCGCTGGTGATGGATGGCAGCCCTGTGGTGGGCGAGCGCGTAGCCGTCGTCGGGCAGGGTGTGGTCGGGCTTCTGGTGACGTGGCTGTTGGCCCAGCTGTCGTTGGCGACGCTGGTGACGGTGGATGGCCTGGCGCTGCGCCGCCGCTGGTCTGAGCAGATGGGCGCGACGGTGTCGCTCGGACCGGAGGCGCTTGACGGTGCCGTCAGAGCATTGGCCGGGTCGTCGGCGGAGGCGGGCCCGGACGGCGCGGATCTCACGCTTGAGTTGAGCGGCAACCCCCAAGCGCTGGATGCGGCCATTGCCCTGACCGGCTTTGGCGGCCGTATTGTGGTCGGGTCATGGTATGGCGAGAAGCGGGTAGACGTAGACCTCGGCGGCCGGTTCCACCGCGCCCATATGCGCCTGATCAGCAGCCAGGTTAGTCATTTGGGGCCGCGCTGGCTGGCTCGCTGGACCAAGCCGCGCCGCCTGGCAGTGGCTGAGGGGCTGCTGGCGCGCTGCTCGCCGGAGCGACTGGTCACCCATCGCTTCCCGCTGGAGTCGGCCGCCGCGGCTTATGCGCTGCTGGACCAGTCGCCCGGCGAGGCCGGTCAGATTGTTCTAACCTATTGAGCGAAACAGGATTGAGGAGTGTGATCATGTATACCGTGGCCGTAAAACGAGAGTTCGTCGCCCAACACTTTCTAATCGGTGGGGATTGGGGCGCCGAGAATGAGTGGCACTCCCACCATTACCAGATTGAGCTGCAGCTGGAAGGGGATGCGCTGGACCAGCATGGCTACCTTGTCGACATCGTCGATATTGAGCACCATCTCGACGCGGCCGTCGCCGCCCACCGGGACAAGACCCTCAACGACCTTCCCGCGTTTGACGGTCTGAACCCGAGCATTGAGCACTTCTCGCGGATTCTCTGCCTCGAGCTGGCTGACAAGATATCGGCGCCTAACATTCAGACCATCACCGTCGTGCTCTGGGAGAATGAGATCGCCTGGGCCAGCTACCGGCTGGCACGCTGAGTCTGGCGAAACAGGTCCGGACTGCCATGCACATCGGACTCGTGATCTATGGGTCGCTCGACCGGGTTTCCGGCGGCTATCTGTACGATCGCATGCTGGTGCAGCAGTGGCAGGCAGCGGGAGATACGGTCGATCTCATCGCTTTGCCGTGGCGCTCCTATGGCCGTCATCTGCTCGATAATCTATCGTCCTCGCTGGCGGCGCGGCTCGTTGGTGGGGGGTATGACGCCATTGTGCAGGATGAGTTGAATCATCCCTCGCTGGTGTGGCTCAATGCGCGGCTGCCGGACGATCGGCCGCCCCTGGTCAGCATCGTCCATCATCTCCGTTCCAGCGAGTTGCACCCGGCGTGGCAGCTGGCCGGCTACCGGGAGATTGAGCGGCGCTATCTGGAAACGGTGAACGGGTATATTTTCAACAGCGAGACGACGCAGCGAACGGTGACGGAACTGCTGGGGCGGGAGGTTGGAGGTGTCGTCGCCTACCCGGCGGCCGACCATATCCAGGCGGAGATGAGAGAGGAGCGCATTGTGGCGCGGGCCGAAGAGCGGCCGCTTCGGCTGTTGTTTGTCGGCAACGTGATCGCTCGCAAGGGGGCGCTGACTATTGTCGAGGCGCTGGCGCTGGGCTCGCCCGCCAACTGGCAGTTGACTGTTGCCGGCGATGAGACAGTCGACCCGGTTTACACCGGTCATTTGAGGGACGCTGTCGCCGCCGCCGGGTTGGCCGGTCGGGTTAGTTTGGTAGGGGCCGTGGCAGCGGCGCAGCTGGTTGAACTGATGTCTGAGAGCCACATCCTTGTGATGCCGTCGACCTACGAAGGGTTTGGCATTGTCTATCTGGAGGGCATGGCGTTTGGCTTGCCCGCAGTGGCCACAACCGCCGGCGCGGCGGGCGAGCTGGTCGAAGATGGCGTCACTGGCTTTCTTGTGGAACCGGGGGATGCGGCCGCTCTCCGTGACTGTCTGGAGCGGCTGGACGGCGACCGGCAGATGTTGGCCCGCATGGGGGTCGCGGCGCGGTCCCGCTACGAACGCCATCCCACGTGGGCCGAGTCAGCGCAGACGGCGCGGGCCTACCTGGATGGGCTGGCAGGTTGACAGCGATCTCTTCCCGAACAAACTGCAGCGCGGTCTGTTTCATCGCAGAGGAAGCGACGATTTGGCAAATCGTCCTGCGGGTCCGGCAAATGAACTCTGTTGAACGACTGAGTCGAAAGGAAGGTTCTCTCGGATGACAGACAACACGTTTCAGCGTTACCTTGCCGCCAAGCAGACCGTCGATGACCGCGCCTTGAACGGCCATGTGCGGCGCACGCTGCTGGCGGCGCTGCCGCCCGGCCCGCGCGATATTCTGGAAGTCGGCGCGGGCACGGGCACCATGATCGATCGCCTGACCGGCTGGCCGGGCGTGCTGGAGGGCGGGCGTTACACGGCCGTCGATGCCATAGCCGAGAATGTCATGGCCGCCCAGACGCGCCTGTCCACCAGGGCGCTGCCTGTGACGCTGGAGCTGGAGGCTGTCGATCTGTTCGACTTCATGGCCCGCGAACAGGGGCGCCGCCAATGGGACCTGCTGATCGCCCACGCCTTTCTCGATCTGGTCGATGCGCCGGCAGCACTGCCCCGCTTGTTCGGCCTGCTGCGGCCCGGTGGCCTGTTCTACTTTACGATTAACTTTGACGGCCACACCATTCTTGAGCCGGTCATCGACCCGGCGCTCGACACCCGGATCATGGCCCTGTACCACCGGACGATGGACGAACGGCTCATCGACGGCAGTCCGTCCGGAGACAGCCGGAGCGGCCGTCACTTGCTGCGCCAGATTCCCGAAGCCGGGGGGCGCATTCTGGCGGCAGGCAGTTCGGATTGGGTGGTGGCGCCGCTCGACGGTGGGTACGTGGCGGATGAGGCGTTCTTTCTGCACTTCATCATAAGTACGATGGAGGGGGCACTGGCCGGACATGCGGAGTTGGACAGCGAGACGTTCGCCCGGTGGATCAGGAGCCGGCACGCGCAAATCGATGCCGGAGAGCTAATCTACATCGCCCACCAACTAGATATGGTTGGCGCTTTCTTCGCCTAGATCGTCTTCGGCGGCTGGCTCTGTTGCTGCCAACGCTGCCTGATCTGGCCAGCTCTTGAGCCGGTGGCTTCCCCACCACAGGCCGAACCCGCCCAGAACCGAGTCGCGGGCGCGGATGAGCAGGCTGAGGCTGGCGCCGACCGCCGGGTCGAGGCCCAGCGCCCCAAACGCCAACGCCTGGCTGGCTTCCAGCACGCCCAGCCCGGCAGGCAGAAAGAGCAGGATGGCGATTCGCGCGGCCGTCAGGGCAGTGATGAGCTCGGGAAAGGTCAGCTGTACGCCAAGAAAGGCGGCCATCAGCCAGAACTCGAAGACCAACCCCAGCCAGCTGGCAACGGAGATCAGGACGGCCAGAATCAGGGTGCCGGGAGCGCGACGGATGAAGTGGGTGACCTCGCGCTCGCTGTCGGCAAGGGTTGTCGCGGCGCGCTCCAGCGACCCGGCCCAGCGCCCCAGCCCCGGCCAGCGAGGCAGGACGCCGACCGCGGCAGCCAATGGACGGCGCCCTGCTGTGGCCGCGCCCAGATAGAGCAGCGGCAAAGCCAGCAGAATGACCCCCACCCCCAGCGCCTGCCAGCCGAGCTGGTCGTCGATGAACTGCCAGCGGAGCACCAGGGTGATGCCCGCCAGCAGCAGCGAGATGTTGACCGCAAACTCGATCGATTTGTCGAGCGTGACGGCCGCGACGGCCGTGGCGCGGGGGACGTCGTCCTCTTTCTCCACGAGCAGCACTTGCAGCGGTTCGCCGCCGACGTGTGGGCCGGGCGTGAAGTAGCTCAGACCGAAGACGGCCAGCCGGTAGCCGGTGAGGCGCAGGAACGGAATCGTGTAACCCTGGCCGCGCAGCAGCAGCCACCATCGCGCCGTGAAGGTGCCGATGACGCCGAGATTCAGCAGGGCCAGCGCGGCGATCTCCCACAGCGTCAGGCCGCTCAGAATGGCCCAGACGTCGGCCAGTGACACAGCCCGCAGGACCCAGAAGAGGACGGCCAGGCCGATGATCCAGGGCAGGGCGCGGAGGACGGTTCGTCTACTCATTGCCCCCCAACGGACGGCCGACGAGGCGTTCCTCGGGACGCCACATGGAGAGTGGACCGGTGCCGAACAGGATGATGAAGGTCACCCCGACGAGCGCCGCGCCGTTGTCCCAGAGCAGGCCGCGCGTGGCGATATCAAAGCCGATCGGCAGATAGAGCATGATGCCGGCGGAACGACCAGCCGCGCCCAATGCCATGCCAAGCAGACCGCCGATGGTCAGCAAGGCAAGCAGTGTCGCCCAGAAGCCCGGCGCGGGAATGGGCCACGAGGCCAGCAATCCCTGCCATGTTGCTGGTTGGAGCGTCGGTTCGGCGGCCATCAGCATCGAACCCAGGCCGGCGACCGCAGCAAGCCGCCAGACCAGCGGCAGCCAGCGGGTTAGCCAGCGAACCGCTGTCTGCTGGACATTGCGGTAGCCCGCCGACGCCGGGTCGATGGCGCCGCTGACGATCAGCCAGTCGCGGCCGAAACTGGCGGCCGAGGCGGCGAAGAAGATGCTGCCGGCCAGCTGCGTCATGGCGGCGGGCACAACGGGCCACAGGACGACGCTCATGAAACCCATCTGCAGCCCGGCAATCAGGCGGCGGTGGATGCTGGGCGTCAGGTCATGGACGGGCAGCTCCCGACGCTGCCGCCACCAGATGCCGAAGACGAAGAGGTATCGAGCCAGGCCGAGGCTGATGTACCACCACGGAAGCTGGCCGAAGGAGATGGCGAGCAGGGTGACGACCAGGACGCCCAAGGCGTCGAACTCAATGTCAAGCACGCCGCCCAACTGGGTGACATGGTGGCTGCGGCGGGCCACGAACCCGTCAAAATAGTCGGCTATGTCGGCGGCCGTATAGGCGAGCGCGATGGCCCAGCCCAACCCGCCTGCCGGCCATGGCCCGAAGATGAAGCCCGCGATCAGGCCGACGCACAGACCGCGAAACAGCGTCAAATGATTACCCGGCCCGAGGCGGGGCCGTAGCGGCGCCCCGTCGGCCGCGCGGTTCCGGGGGAGATGACGGCGCAGAATCCAAAGCCCGGTCGCCAGCACGATGCCTGACAGAGCGAGCCATTGAGTCGTGAGGGGCCAGACCTGGCGCAGCCCGGCGTAGCTCAGCAGCCAGACGGTCAGCCAGAGCGCAGCGACCAGCCGCCATTCGCGAACAAGAGCAGTGAGCGACGCGGCTTCCAATGAGTGGGGAGTAGTTTCGCTATGGTCCATGAATCCAGCGACATGGGGCCGGCCGCGAGTGAACCGCATTCGCCTGCGCAGCCCGCAGGCGTATTGTTGGCGTGTTACCAGCCCATCGTTCCCGGCTCTCCCTTGAAGGGGCCAACGATGTCGTCTGTCACCCAGCCTCCATAGAAGTTGCCCGGCTGTGGTTTTACCCGCTCTCCGTCCACGTAGCAAGCGTCCATGGGCGCGGCGTAGAAGGCGATGTAATCCTTGAGCGGCTTGAAGGCGGCCGTGGGCTTCGGGTAGGCCCAGGCCACCCGCTCCGCACGACGGCCGTCTACCTCCACCGTGTAGTAGCTGGCCTGCCCCTTCCATTCGCACCACGATCCACCGCTGACCGGCACAAGGTAGGCCATCACAATGTCGCCGGGCGGGATGTAGTAGACGGGCGGGTGGCTCGTCTCCAGGACGCGGTAGGCCGCGCGGGTGTCGGCGATGGTCTGGCCGTTGAAGATGATCTCGATTCGTTTACTGGTCTGCTCCAGCCGCGGCGGGCGCGGATAGTCCCAGACGGACTCCTGGCCGGGGCCAGGTGTGACGGGTGTAGGTCGCATGGCAGCTGCCTCCTTATGCCCGGATTATAGGCAGCCCGGGAACGAAACCTCAATAGAGCTAATGCCGCGCTTACGCCTGCGACTGTGGCGCGGCGTTTGCGGCCGGCAGGGCCAGGGTAAGCACGAACGGGCCAGAGCGCTGCCACAAGCCCTCCAGCGCGGGACGAGCAGCCGCTGCCGCACCCGGACGCCACACAATCCTGAACGGCGACCACGACTCGCCGGTGACAGCCAGGGTGTCAAAGAGGCAGCTGATCGTACGCGTGTCAACGGTCAGCCCGGCGCGCACCGCTTTGAGGGCCGCTTCCTTGCCGCTCCAGACGGCCGTCACCAGCAGGTCGCGCTCGGCGTCGGGCAGGTCGGGCGGCAGGGTGGCCAGTTCCGCCTCGGTGAAGTAGTCGGTGGCGAACAGCGGGGAGCGGGCTTCGACAAACTCGATGTCGGCCCCCAACGGCCGTTCTGCACCCGCGATGGCTGCGCAGAAGGCGTGCCCGCGCGAATGACTGATGCTCAATGTCAGAGGCATCCGGGCCCCGCCTTCGGTTACGACGTAAGGCGAGCCGTCGGCCCGGCGAGCGATGACGATCTGGCGAAGCGCCGCGTCATCGGGTGGTCCGCCGGCGACGACGCTGTGGACCAGCTGTTTGGCCGTCCAGCGGCCCAGCAGCCAGTCGGCGCGTCGCTTGGGAACCGTCAGCGCCTCGAACTGCTCACGCTCACTCGCGGCGAGAAAGCCGGGGATGGTCGTGCCATCCGGCTCCGGCACGGTCGACTGGCGCAGCAGCAGGCAGTGGACGGTCGCCCCCGAGTGGGACACAGTGGTAGTCGGGATACTCATCGGTCGGTCGTGAGGTAAGCGTAACATCTTCTGGCCCAAAGCAAAACCGCCCAGCTGGTAAGTGCCGGGCGGTTGATCTCACAAGGTGCGGCCGCCTAGAGGGTTACGTCTCCGGGCAGCGCCACCGTGCGGTAGCCGGTCAGGGTGACGTAGACACGGCCGTCTTCGTCGACGACCTGCGCGTCATACCTTTCGCCGCCATCGTGCGCCGTCACCAGCGCGTAAAGGCGCTGGTCGCCGTCTGGCTCACCCGGATGGAACGTGCTGACGGAGGCGATGCTCAGGGGCAGCGCCATCGTGCCGTTGGTGCGAATCTCCCACACTCCCGCGGCCTGGAAGCAAAGCTCGATCAGGCGGGGGGCCATGATGCCGGCGGCGTCAGCCGAGGCGGTGTTGGGCGGCAGATCGGCCGCCAGCAAGCCGATGGCGCTGTTGCCATCGACCCGGGCGCTTTCCAGCACCTGATAGGCGGGGCCGTGGAAGTAGATGTCGTAGATTGCCGGGGCGTCGATTGACAGGGCTGTGGCATCCGGGGCCGTGAACGTGATATCGTCGGCAGCGGGCGGGGCCGTGTCCATGCTCACCTGCGCGGTGAAGTGGAGCTTCTCCTGCGGCGGCAGGCCGGGCTTGCCCAGCTCTCGCCGCGACCGGAGAGCGGTGATCACTTCCACGCGGCCGTCGGCGGTCACCACCGGTTGGGCCGACAGGACCAACGTCTGTGGCTCCATGCGATAGAACTTGAACGGGCTGTGGAACTGCTCGTCGTGGACCGCCTGCACCGCCAGACCGGACGCGGCAACGAAGGCCATCTCCGCGAACGATTCCGTGCCCATGACGCCCGGCAGCAGGGGGGTGCCGTCCATGGCGTGGTCGAACAGGAACGGTTGCTCAGTGGGGTCCAGCGTGGTTTCCGCCGTGATGCCGCCGTAGAGCGGCGCGCCGGTCACTGTGCCGACCATCAGCAGGCTGCCGTGTTCAGCAGCCAGCCATTCGTTGGCCCGGGCGGTGTCCAGACCACCCGTTTCGTCCCATTCGTCGACCAGCATACCCAGCGCACCCGCGGCAACGATCTCGCCGCTGAACGAACCGGCCACCAGCTCGCGTCGCACAGTGGGCACGCCTGCCGCCGGGGGCAGCATGTCGATGCCGGCCATCTCCATGATTCGGGGGATGGAACCGCGCGTCGCCATGCCGATTTCGCCCCACGCCGTCCAGTCGATGGCGATGCCACGTGTGTCTGGTCGCCAGCGGCGCAGGCTGCTGGTCAGCTTGCAAAGCAGGTCGTTGGCCGCGCTGTAGTCGGTCTGACCGTTGTTGCCGAAGCGACCGGCTACCGAGCTAAACGCGACAGTCGCGCCGATAGGCATGTCGCCCGCCGCGTGCAGCAGGCTGAAGAAGCCGTCGGCCTTGATGTCGAACACCAGGTCGAACTGCTCCGGCGGCTTGTCTCCCAACGCACGGCTGATTTCGATACCGCCTGCGTGGACAAGTACGTCGATACGACCGTGCGTTTCGCGGATCTCGTCAACGATGGCCGCCAGCGCAGGCCCATCGAGCAGGTTGACGCTGCGGTAGTGGGCTGTGCCACCCGCTGCCTCGACTGCTTCGATGGCTCGCAGGGCCGCTTCGCTGCGCTCAATGGCCATGACGCGCTTGTCGATGAGCACAGGGGTCGGCTTTTCGCCGGCTGCCTTCGCCTCGGCAATGAGCGCGGCCTTGAGTGCATCCAGGTCGGTCCGGAACAGGTTGATCTGCGTATCGTTCCGGTCCGGTTCCGGTGTGAGGTCCAGCAAGTAGAAGGCGCCGCCGCTGTTGGCGGCCAGGTCGCCGATGATGGCGCTGGTGATGCCGCCCGCCGCACCGGTGACGAGGAAGACCGACTCGCTGTTCAGGTCCAGTCCCGCCTCGCCATTGGCGGCCGGGCGCTCGACCAGGGTGACGCCGTAGCGCTGCTCTGCGATGTAGCCGACTTCGACGATGCCGGGATCGGTCAGCGTTTCGGCGATGAGCGCGTCGGCGGGCGCGGCCGTTTTGCGGCCTGGCTCAAAGTCGACGACCTTGACCAGCGCCTCCGGCCGTTCGCGCTTGTACGCTTTGGTGAAGCCGGATACAGCCCCGCCCATCGGGGCGGTTGCGCCGTCCGGCCCGTAGCCATGCAGACCGCCCAGCCGTGTGGCCGAGACCAGGAAGCTGTTCGGCGTGCTGATCTCATCATACAGGGCGCGCAGGGTGGCGTACAGATTCTTGACGCGGATCTGGTTGTGGGCGCGCCAGAGATCCAGATCCATTTCCGATAGCTCAGGTTCAACATCGAGCGCGGGCAGCCAGTAAACACCCTGGATGGGGCCGCCGGTTTGCCACTCGGCGATCTGCGCCGCCAGCGCTGCCGGTTCGGGCTGCGGTTCGACGACCAGTGCTGTCACGCCCAGCTTTTCCAGCCGGGACAGGAGGGCCTTGCCAACGCCGCCGTTGTCCATCATCACGATGACGCGGCTGGTGTTGTCCAGCGTCACGCCCGTCGGCTTGCAGAACGCCAATGCCGGACGCAGGTTAGGCGTCGGGACGCGGCGTGGCATCGTGTCGGCATCTTCCAGCCGGTACGCTGCCTGCCCGGCGGCAGCGCCGGTTTGCGGCGCGGCGCCATCTGGCCCAGCTGCGGCTGCGGGTAGCGCGGTCGTTTCCGCGGCGCCATCTTTTAGCTCAGGGCGCATGGCGTAGACAAAGCCCACGACCGCGGCCAGCGTCGGATAGTCGCGCAGATTCATGTCGTCGCGACGGGGGATGTCGAACGCTTCGCGAATGGCCAGGAACGTTTCCGCTTGCTTGACCGTGTCGATACCCAGGTCGGCTTCGAGGTCGAGGTCCAGCTCCAGCATATCTTGCGGATAGCCGGTCTGGTCGGACACAATGGCCAGCACCTGGGCCATGACGCCGTCGGTCGGAGGAGCGGCCGACGCCGGCGGCGGGGCGTTGGTAGCATCCGGCGCTGCAACCAGGTCGGGCCGGTTGTCGCGCACGAAGCCGATCACCGCTTCCAGCGTCGGATAGTCGCGCAGATTCATGTCGTCGCGACGGGGGATGTCGAACGCTTCGCGAATGGCCAGGAACGTTTCCGCCTGTTTGACCGTGTCGATGCCCAGGTCGGCCTCCAGGTCGAGGTCCATCTCCAGCATATCTTCAGGATAACCGGTCTGCTCGGCGACAATGCCCACCACGGTCGAGGCGATTGGGTCATCCGCCGGGACAGTCACTGTCTCCGCGGCCGGTGCCACGGTCGCCGGCGCTGCGGCGACAGATGGCGCAGGGATGGCCGGTGCGGGCGTCTCGACCACCAGGTCGGGCCGCATCTCGCGCACGAAGCCGATCACCGCTTCCAGCGTCGGATAGTCGCGCAGGCTCATATCGTCGCGGCGGGGAATGTCGAACGCTTGCCGAATGGCAGCGAACGTTTCTGCTTGCTTGACGGTGTCGATGCCCAGGTCGGCCTCCATGTCGAGGTCGAGGTCGAGCATATCCTGCGGGTAGCCAGTCTGCTCAGCAACGATGCTCAGGACTTGAAGGGAGACAGTATCGACCGCTTCTGCCGAGATGGGTGCGGGCTGTACCGGTGCGGCAGTTGGCGGTACGGGAGTCGTCTCGACTGGCGGGGCCGCTGCCAGGTCGGGCCGCATCTCGCGCACGAAGCCGATCACCGCTTCCAGCGTCGGATAGTCGCGCAGGCTCATATCGTCGCGGCGGGGAATGTCGAACGCCTGCCGAATGGCAGCGAACGTTTCTGCCTGCTTGACGGTGTCGATGCCCAGGTCGGCCTCCATGTCGAGGTCGAGGTCGAGCATATCCTGCGGGTAGCCAGTCTGCTTAGCGACGATACTCAGGACCTGGAGCGTGACGGTATCGACCGCTTCTGCCGGGACGGGTGCGGGCTGCACCGGTGCGGCGGTTGGCGGTACGGGAGTCGTCTCGACTGGCGGGGCCGCCGCCAGGTCGGGCCGCATCTCGCGTACGAAGCCGATTACCGCTTCCAGTGTCGGGTAGTCGCGCAGGCTCATGTCGTCGCGGCGGGGAATGTCGAACGCCTGCCGGATGGCAGCGAACGTTTCTGCTTGCTTGACGGTGTCGATGCCCAGATCCGCCTCCATGTCGAGGTCGAGGTCGAGCATATCCTGTGGGTAACCGGTCTGCTCGGCCACCAGGGCGATGATGCGGCTGACGACCGGGTCGGCCGCTGGCGGAGCAACCGGCTCGGCTGCGACGGGTGCTTCTACGACGGGCGCTGCCGACTCTGGCGCAGGCTCCGGGATGGTCGGCTGCGGTGTGGGCGGCGGGGCCGGAGGTGGAGCGGCCGCTTGCTGGGGCGCAGCCGGTTTCGCGGCTGGTGCATCGACCACCGGAGCGGCGTCCGGCATGATCATCCGGGCTGGATGACCACTACCGGCGGCCACCGGGGCGACTGCGGTGCGAACGGCTGGTCCGGTGCCAGGCTGCCACGTATTCGCGACCGGGCTGCGGGGCGGGTTGCCGTTCGACTTGACGCGCAGGACGCGCTTCATCACTTCGGTTTCGGCGCGGTCGTAGCCGCTCATTCCGTCCAGCCACTGCTGGTAGCGGGTCGGGCTGTCGATCCGGTCGAGGTTGCCGGGGATGCGGCGGGTCAGGGTAAGCGCGATCTGCGAGCCGAACCCGGCTGCCAGATGGATCGCGTACTGCACCGGATAACGGCCGCCCCGACTGAGGTTCAGCGGACCGAGGTCCGGGTCGACTTCCTTAAAGTTTGGCACCGGAGGAACGATGCCGTACTCCAGAATTTTTACGGCAATGACGTCCTCTACGCCGACGCCCATCGGATGCCCGGTGAACCCTTTGGTGTTGGCCATGACGATCTGGTTGGTCGCGTCGCCGAACGTCTGGCGTAAGGCCGTGATTTCGGCTGCTGCGCTGCCGCCGCGGGCCGGGGTGAATGTCTCATGCGAAACAAAGACGGTCTGCGGGGCCATCGCCAGACGGTTGAGGCCAAAGCGCCGTTCGGCCGCCGACACCAGACTTTCCATCACCATCGAAATGTGGTTGACGTCCAGCCGGGTACCGTGGAAGGCGCTGTTGCTTGTCTCGCTGCTCAGCAGCTCAACGATGCCACGCATGCCGCGTTCGGAGACTGCATCCTGACTTTCGACGACGAGTGCACAGGCGCCCATGCCAAGAATCGTGCCGTGCCGGCGGCGATCGAACGGCAGAGCAGCCTCGGCCACGCGGTCCTTGGTTGTGGCTGCGCCGACGGCAAGGAAGCCTGCGCCGACCCACTCCAGAAGATGGTCGCCGGTGACATCGTCGCCACCGAGCACGACCACACGACGGCAGCGGCCGCTGCGGATCCAGTCTTCGGCCAATGCCACGCCCTGCGCTGTGGAAGCGCAAGCCGCGTTGACCTGGGTGTTCGGCCCGCGCGCGCCGATGTATTGGGCGAATTGACTGTGGCCCATTGACAGGATGCGGAAGAGGAAGCGCCGGTCAAAAATGTACGGTTCGCGTTCCAGCTCATCACGCAGCGCGCCGATGCGGCGATTGATCTCGCCTGCTGTAGCGGGGTCGGTGGTGTAGCGGCGCAGCTCTTCGAGCATCTCCATCTGCTCCACACGATTGCGATAGCTGTAGTAGTTCGTAAACTCCTCAGCGAACCGATCGCCGCCGGGGAAAGCGCTGGCGAAAATCACGCCTGTGTCGTCGCGCAGCGCTTCCGGCAGCATCCACCGGTCGGGGAGGTGCTTGCCGGTGCTGGTATGTTTGAACGTTTGCACGAGCGGGATGCCTGCCTCGCGCAGCGCGTCGAGGCCTGCGGCCATGGCGAGCTGGGTAGTGATGTCGAGCGCCTCTACCAGCTGGTCGGGCACGCCATACTCTTCGGCGAGGTCAAACGTGCCCGGTCGCCCGGCCAGTTTGATGGCGTCGTCGGTGTCGTTGATCGTTTCGAAGCGGCCGCTGCCGTCTTCACCCTTCACCAGCCGGGTGATCCGTTTGTCAATCATCAGCTGGCGGAACCGCTCCGGGATCAGGTCCACAAACTGCTCCCCTTGCAGGATGCGCAGAGCGTTGTCCGGGTCCATGATCGGCTTTTCTGCGCCGGGAAGACCCAGGCCAGTGCCGCTAATGACCACAGAGCCGAGCGGCGGCGTGTTCCGGTCATACGGCTGGTTCTGACCCATCCGGGCCAGTTGTTCGACCGCGTTGGCCACGGCCTCATTCAGCCCCAGCGCCGCACTGGATTCGGAGGGCGGCTGGAAGCTGGTTGGTTGTGTTTGCACTTTATTCTCCGTGGCGGGAGCAACCCGACTTTGCGTCGCCGTCGTTGAGACAGCGTCCGGCTGCCCGATCTCGGCCGGGGCGGGGGCGCCATAGCCGGCGGCGTAGAGGCCGCACAGCGCCTGGTTGAAGGCGGGCAGCTCGCCCGTCTTGGGATGGTTGGTCAACAGCGCGACGACGTCGTCGGCTTCGGCGAAGACGTCCTTGACGAAGCCTCGTAAGGCCCGCTTCGGTCCTACTTCGATGAAGGTGCGTACGCCGTGGTTGTAGAGCGTTTCCAGACCCTTGACCCATTGCACCGGGGACGCAATCTGCTGCTCCAGCATGTCCTTGATCGCTGTCGGGTCGGTGGGGTAGATGTTGCCGGTCACGTTGGCCACGATGGGCAGCTGGGGCGGCTGGATGTCCATCCGGTCGAGCATGTTGCGTAGCGGCTTGCTGGCGGGCGCCACAATGCTGGTGTGGAAGGCATGGCTGACGGGCAGCTGCATGGCCTGGTAACCTGCTTCCTGGAAGCGGGCGATGGCGGCTTCGACCGCCTTGCTCGCCCCGCCGATGACGCTCTGGCTGCGGCTGTTGACGTTGGCGGGCACGACGTAGCCGTCGATGCCCTTGAGCGTTTCCTCAACAACTTCGTAGGGAGCCAGGACGGCCGCCATCCAGCCGTTGTCTTCCATCTCGACCCGCGCCATCTCCCGGCCGCGACCGGCGGCCGCTTCCAGCGCCTCGGCGAAGGGCATGATGCCTGCCGCCACCAACGCGCCATACTCACCCAGTGAATGGCCCATGACCATGTCGGGGGCAAAGCCATATTCAGTTAGCAGGCGACGAATCGCTTCATCCAGCGTCAGCATGGCCGGCTGGGTGATCTCAGTTTGCATCAGGTCGAACTGCGCCTGCTGCATAGCCTCGCTGTCCGTTCCGTCGACAAAGATGTAGCTGCTAAGCGGGCGGCCCAGAATGGGGGTCATCGTGCGGTCAGCTTCTTCGATCGTCGCGCGGACAACGGGCGCAACCTCCGACAGCTCCTTGCCCATGTTGACGTATTGGCTGCCCTGGCCGGGAAAGAGGAAGGCCAGCTTCCCGGCAGGATGGCCGTGGCCGCGGAAGATGCCCTGGGCTTCCAGCGCCTTCCACGCCTGCGGCGTGTCGAACCCCATGACCTTCAGCGCTTTTTGCAGCCGGTCCAGCAGCTCTTCGCGGTCGCCGAAGTCGATGACTAGCCGTTCAGCAGCCCTGATGTCGGCGTCCGACGGTAGCGCACGCGGCGGCGTCCAGCCGGCCTCGACCCGCACAATCGCTTCCTCCAGCTGGTCGTGGAGTTGGTCGGCGGTGGCGGCGCCCAGAGCGAGGATGCCGCGTGGCGGCAGGGGGCGGTTGTCGCCCGACGGGGGGCGCGGCAAGGTTTCAGGCGTGCGGCCGTTTTCGACTGACACGCCAGTGTACCGTTTCTCCTCGCGTGGAATCAGGCCTGGCTCGTACTCCTCAAGGACCAGATGGAAGTTGGTGCCGCCAAAGCCGTAGGCGCTGACGCCGCAGCGGCGCGGTGTGCCGTTGACGCGGGGCCATTCGCGAGCGTCGCTGACGGCATAGAAAGGCGTCCGGGCAAAATCAATGTTTGGATTCGGCGGGTCGGCGTTCAGCGTAGGCGGCATGATGCGATGGTGCAGGGCCAGGGTGGCTTTCAGCAAACCGGCTGCGCCCGCGCCCGCCTTCAGGTGGCCGATATTACTCTTGGCAGAGCCTAGACCGATGCTGCCGGCAGGGGCGTGGCCAAAGACTTCGGCCAGGCTTTCCACTTCCACGACGTCGCCGACACGGGTGCTTGTCCCATGCGCTTCGATCAAGGACGCTGTCGCTGGGTCCAGTCCGGCGTTTTCCCAGGCGCGGCGGATGGCCAGCTTTTGCCCCGCCGGGTTGGGGGCGGTGATTCCTTTGCCCTTGCCGTCGCTGGAGGCGCCCACACCGCGAATGACGGCGTAGATCGTATCGCCCGCCTGCTCGGCATCTTCCAGCCGCTTGAGCAGGAATGCGCCCGCGCCCTCGCCCATAACAAAGCCGTCGGCTCCGGCGCTAAAGGGTCGGGTGCCGGTTGCGCTCAACGCGCCGATCTTGCAGAACTTGACGAACGTGCCCACGCCCATATTGCGGTCGACGCCGCCGGAAAGGACTGCATCGACCTTGTGCTCGACCAGCAGCTCCATTGAAGCCTCAATGGCCGCGAAACTGGACGCACACGCCGCGTCTGTGATGAAGTTCGGCCCGCGCATGTTGAGGATGTTGGCGACGCGCCCGGAGATGATATTGGGCAGTTCGCCTGGCATCGTGTCCTCGGTGATGGCCGGCAGATTCCCATCCATCAGGGTGTGCCACTCGTCGAGAATTGTGGCCTGCGCTGTGCCGGACAAGGCCCCGAACGCTTCGGACTGCTGCAGCCAGCGCGCATACTCCGGCATGACGATGCGCTGGTTGGTCATATAGGTCCGTTCGCCGCCCATCGCCGTGCCGATGATGACGCCGGTGCGGTCGGTGTTGAGCAGCCGGTCGGGGTAGCCGTAGTCGTCGAGGGCATCGGCGGCGATGGTGACGGCCCACTGCTGGCCCTCGTCCATGGCGTCCGCCACTTTGGGCGGCATACGGAAGCGCCGCCAGTCGAAGGCGAAATCCTTCACCCAGCCGCCGATCTTGCTGTACGTCTTGTCCAGTGCTTTCGGATCGGCATCGTAATACAGGTCAGCACTCCAGCGATCTTCTGGAACGTCGCTGATGCTGTACCGCCTGTTAATGATATTCTCCCAGTAAGCCGCAGCACTCGGCGCATCGGGGAGAATGGCCCCCACCCCGACAATCGCAATAGCTTGTGCTGCACTGTTCATGTGTCTGTCTCCTGTACCGTCACTGCTCCCATTTCATCAACTGCCGGGCAGCTTATCAGGTAAATGTCTTGTTCAAGTAATCTTTGGCCAGGTCCATGTCTGCGATCAGACCATCCTGGGCCTGATAGATCGCGGGTAGATTGATGGAGCCGGCCAAATTCGGGTTGGTCTGGCCGCCGCCAATGGCCCATTGCAGACCGTCGGTGGCTACCTTGAGTGCTGCCTGACGGCCGTAGATGCGGGCCAACGCCTGCCGCGCCGGGACGCTCAGGTTGATCGCTTCAGTCGGGTTGGCCACGACGCGTTCCGCGAAGACGGCCGCTGTCTCAGCCCAGGCAATCAACTCGCCCAGCCGGAACAGGATGTGCTGGTTGCGCGTCAACCGGTCGATGCGGCACTGTTCCAGCACGGCTGCCAGCGCCCGCAGCGCCAGCGCGGCGTAATTGGCCCCGCTCTCCGGCTCCTGGGCGTGGACGGCGTCCATGCGGGCGGCCCACTCCTCATAGAACGCTCCGCGCGACTTGAGGTGCTGCTGCCAGCGGTCGCGGGCGATGGTCCACTCCATGATTTCGCTTGTCCCTTCGTAGATGCAGGTGATGCGGACGTCGCGCTTAATCTTCTCGACCATATACTCTTTGGTATAGCCGTATCCGCCCAGTGCCTGGATTGCATCCTCTGCGGCCTTGTTGCCTGCTTCGGTGGCCATGTACTTGGCTACGGCGCCTTCGGTTTGCAAGCCGGCATGTTCGCTTTCGTCCAGTTGTTCGGCCACCCACTCAATGTAGGAACGGGCCGCTTCCAGCCGGGCAGCGTTGGGAACAATCAGCTTGTGGGTATAGCCTTGCTTTTCGCTCAGTGTCGAACCGGCCTGGATGCGCTCATGGGAGTAGCGAATGGCCCGGCGCAGCGCTTCCCAGCCCGCCCCTAAACCAAACGCACCGACCATCAGGCGCGTATAGCCGAACACTGCTTGCGCCTGGGCTAACCCCTGGCCTTCAATACCACCAATCAACCGTTCGGCCGGGACGTAGACCTCTTCCAGGAAGAGCGCCGCTGTGTTGCTGGCGCGAATGCCGTGCTTGTCCTCCGGCTTGCCGGCAGAAAAGCCCTCGGTGCCCTTGTCGACGACGAACCAGCTTGGTCCGCCCGGGGTATTGGCCAAAATGGTGTACAGGTCGGCGACCGAACCGTTGCTGATCCACTGTTTCTGCCCGCTTATTTTGTAGCCGGTGACTTCGCCGTTGTCTTGCTGGGGCACGGCTTTGGTTCCCAGCGACGCAAGGTCGCTGCCGGCTTGCGGCTCTGTGGCTCCATAGGCCATGAGCAGCGCTTCGTTGGCCACGCGACCCATCCAGTATGCGGTCTGTTCTTCCGTGCCGCCAACGCGAATGGGGTCCGAACCCAGGAAAGTCGCCAATACGCCCGTTGCGATTCCCAGGTCAATCGAGGCCATCAACTCAGATACACGATAAATATCGTAGGCTCCCCCACCCAATCCGTCATACTCTTCGGGGATGAAGAGTAGATGCAGTCCAAGCTGCATCGGGTCGTAGAGTTCCTCGAGCACTTCTTGCGGGAACCGGTCCTCGTGGTCCAGCTCCAGAAGGTAGTCGACCGTCAGTTTGCGGTCGGCATACTTCTTCAGGGTGTCGAGGATCATCTCGCGCGTCTCATGATCTAATCCAGCCATCGTTGTCTCCTTCCGGTATCGCTGCGCGTTTGGGTGTTTCGCTGGTCATGGGCTGATGCTTCCACAAGGCCTGCGGGAAGCACAACGTGCCTGCGACCAGTCATCCGATCCATTGCCCACATTGTAAAGGCCGGAGAGCGATTGACGACGTGACAAATGTAACCAATATCGGCGTCATACAGCATGATGCACCGTGTCATCAGTCACGTATACGACCGGGGGGATGGCCGTCTCGTCAGAAGGGATAGGATTGTCGCGAAAAGGTGTGGTTGGGAGTGGTGCCCCTGACAGGACTCGAACCTGTGCACCTGGCTTCGGAGGCCAGCGCTCTATCCTCTGAGCTACAGGGGCTTGCTACAATGCAGCATAAAATTGTCGCATACGGCCGGTGGGTTGTCAAACCGGCGAAGCTGGCGCCGGTCTTTCCCGCAGGCGGCCGGGATCAGGCCTCGGCGTCCTGGGCCAGGCTGGCGGCGCTCTCCGTTTCGTCCGCTTCTTCGGCCGGTGGCGGCAGACGGCCGTACAGCACGGCATATTGAGCCAGGCCGTTGGCCACATCGGGAAAGCGCGTCCGGTACATCTCTTTCGTGTAGCGCCAGCGCCACCAGCCGCTTGTCTGACCGGGGTAGTTCATGCGGGCGCTGTTGTCGAGGTTGAGCAGGTCTTGCATGGGGATGACAGCCATGTCAGCCACCGAAGCGTGGGCCAGTCGAATAAGGTCCCAGACGATGTTCTGGCCGCTGACCGAGAGGTAGCGCCGCACGTGATCCTGCTCCTGTGGTGCGGCGTTGCGATACCAGCCCAGGGTTGTTTCGTTGTCATGGGTGCCGGTATAGACGACGCAGTTTTTGGGGTAGGTGAAGGGCAGGAAGTCGCTGTCCTGTGCCCCGCCAAAGGCAAACTGGAGAATCTTCATGCCGGGAAAGTCGAAGGTGTCTCGCAGCAGCTCCACATCGGGGGTGATAACACCCAGGTCTTCGGCAATGATCGGCATCTCGCCCAGCTTCTTGCCGATGGTCTCAAAGAAGCCCAGACCGGGCCCTTTGATCCAGCGACCGACGACGGCCGTCGGCTCGTCTGATGGGATCTCCCAATAGGCGGCAAAGCCTCGGAAATGATCGATGCGCACGATGTCAGCCTGCTCAAAGCACATTTGCAGGCGGGCCACCCACCACGCGTAGCCATCCTCCGCCATCCGGTTCCAGCGATAGAGCGGGTTGCCCCAGCGCTGGCCTGTGGCGCTGAAGTAGTCGGGCGGCACGCCGGCGACGACGGTTGGTTGGCCCTGCTCGTCCAGATAGAAAAGATCGGGGTGGGACCAGACGTCGGCCGAGTCGTAGGCGACAAAGATGGGCAGGTCGCCGATGATGCGGATATCCCGTTCGTTGGCGTACGCCTTGAGCGCCAACCACTGCTCGAAGAAAAGGAACTGTTGAAAACGGGCCAACTCGACTTCAGCGGCCAGTTGTTCGCCCCAGGCGGCCATCGCTGCGGGTTCGCGGCGGGCAATGTCTTCGGGCCACGTACTCCAGACACCGCCATCGAGATGCATGTGATGGCGCTTGAGCGCCATGAACAGGGCGAAGTCGTCCAGCCAGTAGGCGGCGAACTCCCGGAAGGCGGCGAACGCCTCCTGCTGCGCCTCGGTGCCGTGGCTCTGATAATGGTCGAACGCCAGCTGCAGCAAACCCTGCTTATAGTCAATGACCGGCCCATAGTCGACTTCGTTGGCCGGGAAGGGGGGTGGGTTGACAATCGCTTCGGCAGGCAGATAACCGTCGTCCACCAGCTTCTGCGGACTGATCAGCAGCGGGTTGCCGGCGAATGAGGAAAAGCTCTGGTAGGGGGAGTCGGCGTAGCCCGTCGGGCCGATCGGCAGCACCTGCCACAGTCGTTGGCGAGCGGCCACAAGAAAATCAACAAAGTCATAGGCGTTCTGGCCCAGGTCGCCAATGCCGTAGGGGCTGGGTAAGCTGGTCGGGTGCAAAAGCACACCGGCGGCACGTTCAAAGCGCATCGTTGCAATCTCCTAAGTTGGTCGAGTCATCTTGCCGGCGAATCGGGCGCGGCCGCCGCACGTTGTCAGCTTTGCCCGTACATCAACCGTTCCAGGCAGGGGATTTGCTCGCGCACGTTATTCGGTCGTACACCGGGCGCGTGGATCTCCACCACGAAAGATTGGCCGATATGGTCAACCTCAATCCCTTCCCACATCACCAGACCAAATCCCTTCGCGTAGTAATAGCGCTCGAACGGCTGGCTGGCCGGACGGCCGTTCACGTCATTGAAGGCCGCCAGCACAGCGACGTCGTCTATGGACAAACCACCGGACTGGCTGCCTTCGACATTCGGCAGACGGAGCCGGTTCACAATTCGTTCCAGGATGATCCAGGTCACATGGGTGCCTGATAACTGGAAGTTTACATTGCAGTCGGCTTTCCGGCGACTGACAACTGTGGGACTGCGGCGATATGGCTTGCCGACGGCAAATTGGCGGGGCACCCAGGGACTGCCGTAGCGGTTGCCTTCCATCAGGGTGTAGAAGTTGCCATTGCCGGGTGAGGTGTCGGTGCCCCGATAGATGAAGCGGCCGTCTACCCACATCTCCTCCCACTCTTCGTTCTTGACGGTGAAGAAGCGTTGGCCGTCGCCCTGGGTTTGGACCCGCTGCTGGCCAATATGCATCCCGGCGGCTGTGTCGAAAATGTGCTTCATCTCGTACAGGCGGCCGTCGCCCCGCAGATAGTCGAGCAGGTCGACCATCTCTTCTTTCTCCTGCACAACCTTGATGGAGACAAAGAAGGTGGGGCCGAACAACTTGCCGTCTGCGTTGCGCAGCCGCCAGCGGCTCATGTACTGTCCTGGAGCAGGCGGTGCGGTCAGGTTGACGGTGACGTTGACTTCGCTGCCCGGTTCAGCCGCTGGAACAGGCACGCTCGACGGCCCGTCGAGACTATCACCGCCGACGTGGACCAGCTCATAGGCGTCGTCCCAGACGGTGGCGCCGGTGTTGCGAATGGCCCACGTCTTGCGAATGGGGGCGCCTGGTTCGAACTCGGTGCCGTTGGGAATGGTGACGTGGGCGACCAGTTTGGCGTTGTCCTGGCTGCTGCCGGGTGCGGACGGTGGCTCAACCTCAATGTCGGCGTAGAGAAAGTGGCCGAACAGCTGGCCTTCCGGGCTGCGGGGCCGCCATGTAGAGCGGTGCCGGCCAGACACCTCCGGCACCCGCAGCGTGACCGTGACCTCAACTTCTTCGCCAGGCAGCGCCAGCGGCAGCGCGACGCTGACGGGCGCCTCCATCTGCTCATCGGCCACAAAGCGAAGCGAGTAGCCTGGCACCCAGGCGGATGTGCCGTTGTTGGCCACGCGCCATGTCTTGGTCAGCAGTTGGCCCGGTTGGACGGTCATGCCGTCCGGTACGGTCACATCGGCCACGAAGCGGGCGTTGTCTTCGGTGCCCAGGCGCACGACTTCAACGGCCGCCTGGACAATCGGGCCAAACAGACGGCCGCCCGGCGCCCTCATTTGCCAGGAGCTGACATGGTGTCCCGGGCGGGTCGGCGCGGTCAGGGGAACGACGACCTCGATCGTCTCGCCAGGCAGGGCTGTTGGAATCCGCGCCGCCGCGCCCCCGCCCATCGGATGGTCGCCGACGTGGGCCAGCGCATAGCCGCCATCCCAACTGGTGCGGCCTGTGTTGCACAGACGCCACCGCTTGTGAAAATGCTCGCCGGTGGCGACGCGCAAGCGATCATCGTCGCCGTGTCCGGCCAGGCAGATGGCCGCGTCGCGGGCTGATTCGAGATCAGGCCGCCGCTCCACGACAATCTCTGCAAAGAGCAGGTCGCCGAACTGCTTGCCGACCGGGTTCCGGACACGCCAGATCGAGCGATAGGTGCCGGGTTCGTCCGGGGCGGTCAGCGTGACCGAGACGTCGACGACTGAACCGGGTCTGGCCGGCGGCACGACGACATAGTCCGGGCCGCCCATCGCTTTGCCCGTATGGAAGCTGAGGCTGTAGCCAATGTCCCACGCTGCATTGCCGCTGTTGCGCACGCGCCACGTCTTGAGGAAGGTCGCGCCCGGCTCAATGACGGTGCCGTCGGGGATCGTTTCGTCGCTGACGAAAATGGTCCCTTCGCGGCGAGGCACCGCTGAGACAATCAAGTCGGCATAGAGGCCGGGGCCAAACGGCTCGCCAGCCGCATTGCGGCTCTTCCATGTCGAACGATAGCGCCCTGATAGTTGGGGAGCCACCAGCGGCACGGTCACGACGCCAAAGTCGCCCGGCTGCAGCGGCGGCAGCGCGACGGCGTCCGGCCCAGCCATCTGTTCGCCGCTGTCGAAGTGGAGCGCGTAGCCATCGGTCCAGGGTTGGGTGCCGGTGTTGCGGACACGCCACTCCTTGAGGAACTCGATACCTGATGTGACGGTCGAGCCGTCAGGCACAGTGAGGTCAGCAATGTAGCTGAGTTGATCCATCTCGCTGACGTCGCGGTCGCTGAAGTAAGGTCGCGGGTCCACGACGTCGCGCAGGACGTACCCTTTCAGCCCATAGCCGAGATGCTGGAGGGTGAGATGGAGATGGACACCGGTGGAGTTGCCGGTGGTGCCCGCCAGACCGAGCCGGTCGCCAATCTGGACGAATGTTCCCTCACGAATGCCGGGATCTATGGTGGCCAAATGGGCATACCATGTGACCCAGGTCGTGCCATCGTCCCAGTCGTGGCGAACGCGGACGTAGTTGCCGTAGCCCGTGTTGACGCCGGTGCGAATGCGGTCGACTACGCCGCGCTGGGCGGCCAGAATGTCCACCGCCCGCCCATTCTCCAGCGCGCGCAGGTCGATGCCTTCGTGCAGGCCGTTGGCGTAGGGGCGTGGGGCGTTGAAGGCGTTGGTGACCAGGAACTTGCGGTCAACCGGATTGGCCAGGAAGAATGGCGTGGCCGCTTCGAGCTGCGTCGCGCCAACGTCGCTGTGCCTCAGCAAACTGCTCAATAGCCACGCACCCGGGCCTCGGCCCACTCATAGAGCTGCTGGTAGCCCATGGCCGAGCGGTCCCAGGAGAAGTCGGCCGCCATGCCGTTCTTCTGGATCGCCTGCCACGCTGTGCGATCGACGTTGTAGATGTAGATGGCGCGCTGCAAGGCATCCCAGAAGGCCGGGCTGCTGAACTCATAAAACGAAAAGCCGGTAATACCGTCACTGACCGTGTCGGCCAGACCGCCGGTGGCCCGAACAACCGGCACGCTGCCGTAGCGCATGGCGATCATCTGGCCCAGGCCGCATGGCTCAAACAGCGAGGGCATAATGAACATGTCGCTGCCTGCGTAAATGGACGGGGCCAGTCCGGCGTTATAGTCGAGGTAGGCCGTCATCTTGTCACGGTGGTAGCTGGCCAGTTGGGCGAACATCGTTTCGTACCCGCTGTCGCCGGTACCCAGCACCACGAACTGGGCGGGGCCGGCGAACTCGTTCATCAGCATATGGATGACGTGCCCGGTGATGTCCAACCCCTTCTGCCAGTCCAGCCGGGAAACCATCGCCACGAGCGGGACGTTCTCGACCTGGGGGAGTCCGGCGGCTTTTTGCAGCGCCCGGCGATTGGCGGCGCGGTCAGCCAGCGTAGCGCTGTCGAACGGCTGGGCGATGCGCTGGTCCGTCGTGGGGTTCCACTGGTCGTAGTCTAGTCCGTTGAGGATGCCGTGGACATCGTAGCTGCGAAAGCGCAGCAGGCTGTCCAGTCCCGCGCCCCCTTCGGGCGTCATGATCTCGCGTGCATAGCTGGGGCTGACGGTGTTAACCATCGTGGCGTGGTAGATGCCGCGGGCCATGAAGTTGACCTCACCGTACTCTTCCTCGGCCAGGGAGTGCGTCTGAATCTGCAGGTAGTCAAAAACGTTCCAGCTCGTCTTGCCCTGGTGGGCCAGATTGTGGATGGTGAAGACGGTTGGCGTTCGCGCATAGAATGGGTCGGACTGCCCCGCCGTGGCCAGCCAGGTGACTGCCGGCGCGGTGTGCCAGTCGTGGGCATGGACGACGTCCGGCTGCCATTCCAGCTTGCGGGCCAACTCCAGCGCCGCCTTACTGTAGAAGGCGAAGCGGTAGGGATCGTCCCAGTAGCCGTAGAGAGTGGGCCTGTCGAACAGATTCTTTTCGGCAATGAAGTAGATGGGCACCTCGCTGTCTGACAAGGTGCTGTTGAACGCCCCACAGGAGATGATGCCGCTGCCGGTCGGTACATCCAGCCGCAGCGGCATGCTGGTCACACCGGGGTAGCCTGCTTCGATGGCGCGATAGGCGGGCATGACGACACGTACGTCGTGGCCCATCTCTGCCAGCGCCTTGGGCAGCGACCCACCGATATCGCCCAATCCACCCGTTTTGGCGAATGGAGCTACTTCGGCGCTGAGAAAGAGAATCTTGAGTGGTTTGCCCATCGGGTATCCTTGCCGTAAATAAGACGTCGCCGGTCACGCTTGCGATGTGCGAATTGCAGACGGTTGCGTGGTGGCATACCAATACGATGCCGCTTCCGGACAAGGCGCGGCAGCACGTATTGTGCCCTTTTGGACGTGGGATATCAACCCCAAGCCGCCCGATTGGGTGACCCGGGAGGTTAAAAATTACGGCAGTCGGACGGGCAGGCCGACGCCAGACAGCCCGGCTGCGACCAGGATGGCAGGATGCTGCGGGTCGCTCAGGCGGCGGACTCCAGGGCAGTCAGAACACGCCGCAGGCGGACATCCGCCTCGCTGCCGACCGGCTCCAGGTCAGGATTGATCCCCATGCCCAGCATCGTGACCGGGTTGACAATTGATACCGTCGTGCCCTCGCCGTCTTCGTCCTCGTAGACGATGACGTTGCAGGGCAGCATCAGCCCGATCTCCAGCTCTGTTGACAGAGCGCGGTGGGCCAGCGGCGGATTGCAGGCGCCCAGGATGATGTAACGGCGGAAGTCGACGTCCAGCTTCTGCTTGAGCGTGGCCCTGACGTCAATCTCCGTCAGTACACCAAAGCCTTCTGCCTTCAGCGCTTCCGTGACTCGCTCGACTGTTGCGTCATAGGGCAGGTCAAGGTGCGTCCGCATGCCATAGTTCAATGTGGTTTCGCTCATAGTGTGATGCTCCCTTCCAGAATAACTGACAACGAGATCGAATCCGCCAAAGTGACCGATCCAGATCCTACAAGGTTAACTGCCCCGCCACAATACCATGACGGCGACGGCCGCGAGAACGGTCAGGCCAAGTCCCGCAATCATGGCCACCATCCCTAGCGCATTGGCCCAATCGATTCCGGCTGTGTCGGCCGGGTCCGGTGTGGCCACGACGCTCTCCGCCACAGCCTCTGGTGTACGGGTCGGCGTCCGGGTGGGGGTTTCCAGCGCTGCAACCTCGGTGGTGGGTGTCATGCGCGGGGTGAACGTGGGCGGTGGCGTTTCGGTAGGTACGGCCGTCGGTGCGCGAATGAGCAGCTCCTGGCCGACCTGGAGCAAGGCGCTCTCGCTCAACTGGTTGAAGTCCAGCAGCTGCTCCAGCGACAGGCCGTAGCGCAGGGCGATGCCCCACAGCGTATCCCCGGTGTCAACAAAGTGGCTTTGCTGCGGTGTTGGTGTTGGCGGCGGGGCCTCGCCGGGCAGCAGGCGAATCTTGATTTCGTTGCCGGGATGGACAATTGTTTCCTCCGAGAAGCCATTGAGCCACAGCAGGTCGTTGAAATCAATCTGGTTCCACGCCGCAATCGCCCAGAGAGACTCTCCTTCGCGCACTTTGTAGGTTGCCGGCGGCGTCGGGGTGGGCGGCGGCGCCTGACCATCGGCCAGACGGATGACCAGTTCGTCACCCGGACTGAGGAAACTGTCCTCATTCAGACCGTTGAACAAATAGATGTCGGCCAGGGAGACGTCGTAGCGAGCAGCAATGGCCCAGAATGTGTGGCCTGCTTCAACGGAGTGGACGATGGAACCGTCCTCTCGCGGACCTGAAACTTCGATTGGGGCAACAAAGGCGACCACGTCGGCCAGCTGCTCCGGTGTTCGGGCACGCGGGGCGGAGCCGGACGGCTCGCCCACGACAAGCACATAGTAGTTCTGGTCGTGCCCGAAGGCGTACCCCACGCCGGCTTCCGTGTGGCGCGGTGAGACCATGTTGGCGAAATGGGGCGGACTGTTGCGCCACCAGGTCACGCCCTGGCCAGTGGTCAGCCTGGTCCCGGCGACGTAGTTCTCGCCTGCCCACCCGGTGTAGCCGGCGCGTGCGGCGCGGTCCTGTGGCGAGCTGCCGTCTGCACCGTAATGGGAGTAGTACCCATTGGCAGCCAGGTAGTTGGCGTGGGATTGGGCGGCGGCGGCCAATGTGCCGTTGAAGGTGTAGGGCGGCAAGCCGTACTCGGCCCGCACCTGGTTGACGAGGCGAAAGATTTCATCGGTGGGACTGCCCTGGGCCAGGGCGGGTTTCACGCCGCTTAGCAGGACCAGGAGCCCAAGTCCGATTAGGGCGATGACATGACGTAGACGGACCATACCATCGGCTACTATAAGGGAGAATAGGGGGGTGGGCAAGCATGTCTAACGGTACGCTACTCTCCTGTTATCGGGGAGCGTTCTGGCAGCCGTGTGCATCTGCGAACCTTGCCCGTGTCCAGAAATCGTCTATCGTTGGACCATGACTGAACCTGTAACCCAACCAGAAACCGTTGACCCGGATGCGCCGGTGACCTTGCGCGAGATTACCCGGGACACTGTGCGCGCCATCGTGCGGCTTGAGGTGAAGCCCGGAACAGGATGACCTGGTAGCGCCGAACTCCGTCTCCCTTGCTGAAGCGCTGTTCGAAGAAAAGGCGTGGTACCGGGCTATCTACGCGGGCGAGACCCCGATCGGCTTTGTGATGCTCTTCGACGACGAGACGGGGCCAAAGTACTACCTCTGGCGTTACATGGTCGACCAACGCTACCAGGGCATGGGATTTGGCAGACAAGCGCTTGAACAGGTTATCGACTACGTTCGCAGTCGCCCGAACGCTACGGAGATGTTGCTGAGTTATGTGCCGGAGGACGGCGGCCCAGAGCTTTTCTACAGCAAACTCGGCTTCGAGAACACCGGTGAAGTCCACGATGGCGAACATGTGATGCGCATGGATCTGCTGGCTGCCGAATGACACACGCTTCACTTATTGATCTTCGAGGTGGTGAATATGACCTTGCCGGCTGACGGTACGTTTCAGTTTACGTCTGACCTGCGCATCTGCCGTCTGCTGAATGGCATGTGGCAGGTGTCTGGGGCGCATGGTTCCATTGACCCGGAGGATGCCATCGCGGCCATGTTCAGCTACCACGACGCAGGGCTTACCACATGGGATCTGGCCGATCATTATGGTCCAGCCGAACTGTTCATTGGCGAGTTTCGACGCCGGCTGGCGGCCGCACGGGGCGCGGCGGCGCTTGACGAGGTTCAGGCGTTTACCAAGTGGGTGCCTCGCCCAGGTCCGATGCCGGCGGGCCTGGTCCGCGAGGCAGTCGAACGCTCCCTGCAGCGCATGGATGTGTCCACCCTGGATCTGCTGCAGTTCCACTGGTGGGATTACCGGGACCCGGCCTACCTGGATGCGCTGCGTTATCTGGCGGCGCTGCGGGATGAAGGGCTGCTGCGTCATGTCGGCCTGACCAACTTCGACTCCGAGCGTATGCGGATTATCGCGGACGCGGATATTCGCGTTGTCTCTAACCAGGTGCAGTTTTCCATTGTGGACCAACGGCCGCTGGTGGCGATGCAATCGTTCTGTATCGAGAACAACATCTCGCTCTTTGCCTATGGCGCATTGTGTGGCGGGCTGCTAAGCAACCGCTACCTGGGCGTCGGTGAGCCATCAACCGCCAGCCTCAATACGGCCAGCCTGCGGAAGTACAAGCAGATGATCGACGCCTGGGGTGGGTGGGCGCTCTTCCAATCCCTTCTGGAGACATTGGCTGAGATTGCCGGTCATCACCGCGTCAGCATTGCCAATGTGGCTGTTCGCTTCGTGCTGCAGCAGCGGGCGGTGGGCGGTGTCATTGCCGGCGCACGCCTGGGTGTGAGCGAGAACATCGCCGACAACCTGCGCGTCTTTTCATTCGAGCTTTCCGAAGCGGAGCTAGCAGCCATCGCCGCTGTCACTGCGCAAGCCACCGATCTCTTCGTTGTCATTGGTGATTGTGGTGATGAGTATCGCCGGTGATGCTTGACCCTTATGACGCATTGCATTATATTATTGGGAGGTTCGTTGATTCGGACCTTTGCCAACAGATAAATGGTGCACAGCACAGACGGGAGAGATAGTCCGATGGACAAGCAAACAAAAATACAAGCAGAACTCGACGAGGTAGAAGATCGCATTGATGCGGTTGAGATTACCCTGGAAGACCTGGGTGAAGATCAGCCGATGGGCTTTCGTCGTCTCTATTTGGCGGGCCTGGGCGGAGCGCTCGTCGTGGGCGACCGCGTTAGTGGCATGGTCGACGGCCTGATCGGCCCGACGATGGATCGTCTTGTGGAGCGCGGGCTGGCGCTCGAAGACGAGCAGCTGCGCCAATGGACAGATCCGGCGCAGGAAAGTCTGCGCGGCACTTTTGATGCTGCCAGTGACGCCAGTCGTCAGGCCACACATTCAGCAACCAAGACCGCGACAACCGTTGCCGGGGAAACGCGCAAGCAGTTCCTCGTCGCCAGCGGCAGCATGCTCACGGCGTTGTCGACCCAGATCGACGCGCTGCGCGAAAGCGTAGAAGAGCTTCGCAAGACGATGCCCGAGGTTGAAGAGAACAACAACGACGTCGCCTAAACTACGGCGACGCCAATAGTCGCTAATGAGAACAAAAAAAGAGGAGCCTTCACGTGAAGGCTCCTCTTTTCTTCTTGTCAGTCTTGGTTCCTCTCAGAACCCCGGCGGGCTACTCGTCATCCTGGAAATCCAATGAGGCCGAGTTGACGCAGTAGCGTTGTCCGGTCGGGTTCGGACCGTCGTCGAACAGATGACCCAGGTGGGCGCCGCAGCGCGTGCAGTGCACTTCGGTGCGCACCATGAAGAAGCTGCGGTCGGTATCTTCGCCAACGTTCTCCCCATTCAACGGCGCCCAGAAGCTGGGCCAGCCGCTGCCGGAGTCATACTTCTGCTCGGAGCTAAACAGCTCCGCCCCGCACCCGGCACAAACGTATGTACCGTCAGCCTTGTGTCCGTTGAATTTGCCGGTGAACGCTCGCTCCGTGCCTTTCTCGCGCATGATGTGATACTGCTCCGGCGTCAACTCTGCCCGCCATTCGGCATCACTCTTCTCGATCTTTTCCGTCATGTTTACCTCCATCTGGTATCTGCTTGTTCTCTTATTGTAGGCAGGAACCGTTGGAACCGGATTAGATTGGGCCGGGTGTAATGGTTTCTTAAGCGTTTGGCGGGGTGTTAGCGCAGCGCCGCCGTCTCGGAAGCTGAGCGGCGATCCATCCATTTTTGATTGAGCTGGAAGGTTGTCAGCAGCGCACAGTGATCTGACTGGCCCTCAACACAGTTGACAGTGGCCTTGCTGGCCTGAAGATGAGGTGAGTGAAACGTGTAGTCAATGCGAACGAGAGGGCCGGGAATGGGAATCCGGCCCAGACTCAGGTCGTTGGGAAACGTGAGACCAAGACCGAAGCCGGCTTCGCGGAAGGCGTCTGTCAGCTGCCCGGCGATCGTGTCATAGGCGCGGGACTGATCGCTCATGTTGAAGTCGCCCATGACAACGACTGGCCCCGGTGTGAGAAGCGTTTGCTGCAGCAAGCTGGCGATCTCAATCTCCAGATTGTTGTTGACGATGCCTCCTGGCAGAAACGGCGGTCGGATCCAAATGATGCCGGGCGAGCTGAAATGGACCGCAAACAGATTGACCGGGCTGAACGGCCAGTCGATAAGTGCTTGGATAAATGGCCGGCCCACCGGAGGATAGTGCCACGTATAGTCGACAATGGGCATTTTGCTCAGCAGACCGACCGTGCCGGCTTGCAGATCAAGGATGCGGTACGGGTACTGGTCGGCCAGAGCGCTGTCCAACAGCGCAGCTGATCGGGGCGTCAGCTCCTGCACGGCCACAATGTCACGGTCCTCCAGCGCGATCGTGGTCGCCAGCTGTTCTGCCGGGGTGGTGACGCTCAGGTTAAAGGTCATCATCGACAACGACGGGCGCTCGGAAGCGGTCCGGTTGAAGGCGGAGGCAGGCACGGGTTGGTAGGTCACCAGGAACAGTGCCGCGATTGCCACACAGATGCCCAGGATCGTCGTCGAGCGGAACAGCACCAGAGCGACAGGCAGCAGCAAGGCCGGCAAGAACAGAAACGGGCTGAACGTGCTGATTAATGCGAATGAGGGAGATGTGTCGGCAAAGAGCTGGCTCGCGAAGAGCACCAGCACCAAGCCGATCAAATAGACCGCGCTCAGCCACTCGACAGCCCGCCGCCCTCCTGTCTTTGGTTCGAAAGCTCGCCTCGCATGACTCATACTACGCCCGATCCTACGCTCAGCAAAGTTCGCCCGCTGGACGACAAAACTCCATAGACCCGACGAACACGATACGCAAACTAACGGCCTCCCGTTGCGCCGGCACACCGCCAGCCGTCAAGTGGCCCGGCTTTTCAGGTATCGGGTTGTTGGACGTAGCCGCGACATGCCAATGTCGTTTTCTCTGCCGACTCTGAAGACCGGAACGGCGTCCGGGCACTACGGCCACTCGAACACTGAAGAACCCTGTGGCAAGTGGCCCCTCGGCGGGCTTGGGATATAATCCGGCGTAATGCGTATCCCGCCCGGTCCGATTCGCCCACTTTCTGTCCGTGTGCTGGCCGGGGTCCTCCTGCTCGTTGGGCTGTGGAACGGGGTACGTAGTCTGACGATCTGGCGACAGTTAACATGGTTGGCTAGCCTGGAAGTTGACTCAGCGGCCCAAATCAGAATTGGATTGTCGCTGCTGTGGGCTGTTCTGTTTGTGGTGGCGGCCGTTGCGCTCTGGCGTGGCGTGCCCTTTGCTCGCCGAGGCACACCGGCACTGTTTCTTCTCTACGCAGTTTCTGAGCTGGCATTTCCTCTGCTCTCCGGCGCCGGAGAGCCAGCCCCCATGCGCATACTGTCCTATGCGGCTCTTATTGGCATTTCGTGGTGGTTGCTGAACCGACCACCGGCGAAATTGTACTTCGATTCCCACATTGCTAGGAGGCAGCGGAGCGACGCATCCCATGAACCCCAAAATTGAACAACTACGACAGTTAAAGCAGCAGTCGGCCGCCGGCGGCGGAGAAGAGCGGATGGAGAGCCAGCGCGCCCGGGGCAAAATGACGGCCCGCGAGCGGATCGATCTCCTGCTCGACAAAGGCTCCTTCCATGAAATTGATGCGCTGGTGACCCACCGCGAACACAACTTCGGCATGGACAAGAAGCGCATTCCCGGCGACAGTGTCGTCACCGGCTGGGGGACGATCGACGGCCGTCTGGTCTACGTCTTCAGCCAGGATTTCACCGTCTTTGGCGGCAGCCTCAGCGAAGTCCATGCCGAGAAAATGTGCAAAATCATGGACATGGCGATGCGCAACGGCGCCCCGGTCATCGGCATCAACGACTCCGGCGGCGCACGCATTCAGGAAGGCGTCGTCAGCCTGGGCGGCTACGCCGACATCTTCCTGCGCAACACCCTGGCCTCCGGCGTCGTGCCCCAGATCAGCGCCATCATGGGGCCGTGCGCCGGTGGCGCGGTCTACTCCCCGGCCCTGACCGACTTCATCTTCATGGTCAAAGAGCACCAGCCACATGTTCATCACCGGCCCCGATGTGGTCAAAACCGTCACCGGCGAAGACGTCACCTTTGAAGAACTGGGCGGCGCCATGACCCACAACGCCAAGCAGCGGCGTGGCCCACATGGCCGCCGAATCCGAAGCGGATGGCCTCTTCCTCATTCGTGAAATGATGAGCTACCTGCCTTCCAACAACATGGAAGACCCGCCCTTCAAACCCAGCAAGACGACGACAATCTGCGCACCGAAGCCGCGCTGAACGACATCGTTCCCGACAACCCCAACAAACCCTACGACATCAAAGATGTCATCCATCTCATCGTCGATGATGGCGTTTTCTACGAAATTCAGGAACATTACGCCCAGAATATCGTCGTCGGCTTTGCCCGCTTGGGCGGCTACAGCGTCGGCATCGTCGCCAACCAGCCGATGGTGCTGGCCGGCGTGCTGGACATCAAAGCCAGCGAAAAGGCGGCCCGCTTTGTCCGCTTCTGCGATGCCTTCAACATCCCGCTCATCGTGTTTGAAGATGTGCCCGGCTTCTTGCCCGGCGTCGATCAGGAATATGGCGGCATCATCCGCAACGGGGCCAAGCTGCTCTATGCCTTCTGCGAAGCGACTGTGCCCAAAATCACCGTCGTCACCCGCAAAGCTATGGCGGCGCCTACTGCGTCATGAACAGCAAGCACATCCGCGCCGACCTGAATCTGGCCTGGCCCACGGCCGAAATTGCCGTCATGGGGCCGGATGGCGCCGTCAACATCATCTTCCGCCGCGAACTGGCCGAAGCCGAAGACCCCGACAGCCAGCGCAAGGAACTGGTCGCCGAATATCGCGAGACATCTTTGCCAATCCCTATGTCGCTGCCCAGCGCGGCTATATCGACGATGTGATCGAACCCAGCCAGACCCGGCCGCGCCTGATCAATGCGCTCAACATGCTGCAAAACAAACGCGACCAAAACCCGCCCAAGAAGCACGGCAATATTCCGCTGTAGCGATGCCTAGAATCTGAAGCCGACACTGATAGCTGAAGTGAGTGCTGCGATGTTAAACGAAACGATGGATTACTAACGCAGAAATTTCGACAAGCTGCTGATCGCCAACCGGGGCGAGATTGCCATGCGGATCTTGCGGGCGGCCCATGAACTGGGCATTCAGACGGTGGCCGTCTTACTCCGATGCCGACCGCAATGCGCCCCATGTGCGTTATGCCGATGAGGCGTACCACATTGGCCCGTCTCCAGCGCGCGAAAGCTATCTGGTCATCGAAAAGATTCTCGACGTGGCCAAGCGCTCCGGCGCGCAGGCCATTCATCCCGGCTATGGCTTCCTGGCCGAGCGGGCCGAATTTGCCCAGGCGTGCGTGGATGCCGGCATTGTCTTTGTCGGCCCGCCGGCCGAGGCCATCGCGCACGATGGGCGACAAGCAGACCGCGCGGCAGACGGTGAAAGCGGCCGGCGTGCCGGTCGTGCCGGGCACCAGGCCCGGACTGTCGGATGAGGAATTGATGGCCGCCGGCCATTGAGATGGGCTTCCCGCTGCTGGTCAAGGCGGCGGCGGGCGGTGGCGGCAAGGGGATGCGCCCGGTCCACGACGCCGGAAGATCTTGCCGGATGCGATTGCGGCCGCCCGCCGCGAAGCGAAGGCCGCTTTTGGCGATGGCACAGTCTATATTGGAAAAGATGATCTGCCGAAGCCCGCCACATCGAAATTCAGCTGTTGGCCGATGTCATGGCAATACCATCTACCTGGGCGAGCGGGAATGCTCCCTGCAGCGCCGCCATCAAAAATTGATTGAAGAAGCGCCGTCGTTTGTCGTGGACGAAGATCTGCGCCGGGCGATGGGCGAGGTGGCCGTGGCGGCCGCCAAAGCGGTCAATTATGTCAACGCCGGCACGATTGAGTTCCTGGTCGACAAGGACAAGAACTTCTACTTTCTGGAGATGAATACGCGGCTCGCAGGTGGAGCATCCGGTGACCGAGTTGGTGACGGGCATGGACATCGTGCAGGAGCAGCTGCGCATTGCGCGTGGCAGAAGTCTGCGCATCCAGCAGGAAGATATTCGCATGCAGGGCTGGGCGATTGAGTGCCGCATCAATGCCGAAGACCCGTACAACAATTATCTGCCGTCGACCGGCACTGATTACGCACCAGCCGCTTGCCGACCGGGCCGGGCGTGCGCGTCGATACCGGCGTCTTCTCTGGTCTATGAGATCACGCCCTATTACGACTCGATGATCAGCAAGCTGATCTGCTATGGAGAAACGCGGGCGGAGGCGGTGCTGCGCATGCGCCGCGCGCTGGAAGAGTACCGCATCATGGGCGTGAAGACCAACATCCCGTTCCACCAGCACATGATGGACAGCCATCGCTTCCTGTCGGGACAGTTTGACACGAGCTTTGTGGAAAACCGGTTCAGCATGGATGACCGCGAAGCGCGTCACTCCCAGGAGGCGGCGCTGCTGGCTGTGCTGGCGGCCCACGAACAGAGTCAGCGCGCGGCCCAGCTGGTGGCTCCCGGCGAGCGCGATACGAGCAACTGGAAGTGGTACAGCCGCTGGGAACGGCTGCGCCGCTGAGGAACTGAACCATATGAAGTACATTGCTTCTGTAAAAGGGACTGAGTTCGAGATTGAGATTGATCAGGACAAGGGTATTACGATTGATGGCGAACGGGTGGAGGTCGACTTCAGACGTCTGGAGGCGGGCGGCATTACGTCGCTCCTCCTGGACAACCGCTCGATTGCAGCCACGGTTGAAGACCGGCGCGACCATTGGGATGTGCTGATCGAAGGCGAGCTGTATTCCGTCAATGTTGAGGACGAACGGGCCTACCGGTTGAACCGGCAGCGGGGCGGCGAGTTGGGCGAGGATGGCGAGGCGGTCATCAAGTCACCTATGCCCGGCATTATCGTCACCGTGCCCGTGGCGGAGGGTGACCACGTGTCGTTTGGCGACAAGGTGGTTATTCTCGAATCGATGAAGATGGAGAACGAGCTGAAAGCCCCGTGCAACGGCATCGTTTCCCATGTTCATGTGAGCGGCGGCGACAGCGTGGAGAAGGATCAGCCCCTGATAGCCATCACTCAGGCAACCGAGTAATATCTCAATGGATGGAGCCAACCGCTCGTGAGCCGAACCAGCAGTGAACCCGCGCCCGGCGCCGGACCGGCCGATAGTCTGGAGGTCGAGGTTAAGTTCCTTGCGCCGGACCTGCCTGCGCTGCGCCGGCGTCTGCTTGAGCTGGGTGCGCAGCCGTCGCATCCTCGCGTGTTCGAGCGCAACGAGCGGTTTGAGACAGCCGATACTGCGCTCCTGCAGCGCGGCGAACTGCTGCGGCTCCGCCAGGATGCCGGTGTGAGGTTGACGTTCAAAGGACCGGCAGCGGAAGACGCCACCAGTGAAGTGAAGGTGCGGGAAGAGATTGAAGTGGCGGTGGCCGACTTCGACACCATGAGCGCCATCTTGCAGCGGCTGGGCTTTGCACCGGTTCAGACGTACGAAAAGTACCGCGAGACGTTCGACTGGAATGATGTGGAGGTTGTGCTGGACGAGATGCCGTATGGTGATTTTGTTGAGCTGGAGGGACCGGAAGCGTCCATCCGGGAAGCGGCCGATCGGCTAAGTCTTGACTGGTCAGCCCGCATCACGACCAACTATCTCGCCCTGATGGCCCATCTGCAGGCTGCTTACGGCCTGGCGTTCGACGACCTGACCTTCGCAAACTTTGCTGAAGTGGAAGCAACCGTCGCCGCGCTGGCCAGGGAGCATCCGGAGGCGCTGCGCGAGTAGAGAAAGCCTATGCCCGACTCCTTTGAGCGACCCGATCTTTCCGGCGTGCCGGCTGATGTGCTGGCCTACATTGAACGGCTGGAGGCAAGACTCGCCGCAGGCGCCTCTGCCCCTGCACCGTCCCGAGCTGTGGCTGTCGCCGCCGACGTCTCCGAGCCACCTGGCACGCAGCAAATCATCACCATCAGCGCAGGCGGCCTGGCCAAGCGCACGCCGCGCCATCTCTATACCCGGCAGGGACGCGGCGGTATGGGCGTGTTCGATATCGACTTGCCGGAAGCGGATGCGCCAGCGGTGGTGGCGGCAGCCGACATTGACGACATGCTGTTCGTTTTCACGCGGGACGGCCGCGCCTACCGGCTGCCAGCCTCTGCCCTGGCGGAACAACCCGTTCGGGCGCGCGGCGAGCCGTTGGCCGGGCTGATACCCCTCTCCGCCCACGACCGTGTCGTGGCCCTGCTGGCCGAGCGCGGCGGCAGTACGATTGCACTCGTCAGCCAGCGCGGCTGGGTTCGGCGCGTCCGCTCTGCCTATCTCGGCTCAAGTCTCATCCCCGGCACGACCTTCCACGATCAGAAAGAGGGCGGCCCGCTCGTTGGGGCGTGCTGGACGTCGGGCAGCGACGACCTGTTTATCGGCACACGGGACGGCAAGGGGATCCGCTTCAACGAGTCCCAGGTTCCAGGGCGCGGCTGCTTGGGCATCCGGCTCGATCCCAGCGACGAGGCGGTCGGCATTGCGGGTGTGGCTGACGATGGTCAGGTCTTTCTGCTGGGCGAGGATGGGCGCGGCACGATTCGTGAGATGGGTGGCTTCGCGGCCAATCGCGCACCGGGCGCGGGCGGCAAGCTGGCCATGAAGACCGACCGGTTGATCAGTGTGGCGGCCGTTGTCGAACCAGCCGACATCATGGTCATCTCGCGGCTGACCAAAATGATTCGCTTCGATGCCGGGTCGGTGCCGCCGAAGCATGGTGTGGTGCAGGGCGTGAACTGCATGACCCTGCGGGCTGATGAAGCGGTTGCGGCGACGGTGATCGCCTTGGCTGAGGCGTGATGCGGAGTGGGTAGACCATCGCAGATGGACGGGCCATTCCACGTGGCCGGGAACAAGAAGAACTAAAGAAGAAGACAGAGGACACAATCATGGACAATATGCTGGAACGTGCACAAGCTTTGAACGACGAGATGGTTCGGCTGCGGCAGGATATCCACGCCCACCCTGAACTGGGCTTTCAGGAGTTTCGCACGGCGGGCCTGGTAGCCGATACGCTGGCGGAGATTGGCGGCTATGAGGTCAAGACAGGGGTCGGCCGCACGGGCGTGGTGGCGGAGATTGGGAGTGAGGACGGTCCAACCATCGCCATTCGGGCCGATATGGATGCGCTGCCCATCGCTGAGGAAGGAGACGCCGGCTACTGTTCGACCGTCGATGGGGTGATGCATGCCTGTGGTCACGACGCGCACACAGCGATCCTGCTTGGCGTGGCCCATTTGCTCCGGCAGAGCTTCGCCGAAGATCCGTGGCACGGGCGGGTGCGGCTGCTGTTCCAGCCATCAGAAGAAGCGTTTGACGAAAACGGAATCAGTGGAGCGACGGCCATGATTGACGACGGCGCATTGGTAAAGGCCGACGCGGTCATCGCCCTGCACGTCGCATCCGACAAGCCGAGCGGCGTGTTGATGTTCCAGGACGGGTACAGTCTGGCTGCTGTCGACTCGTTCGAGGCCAATATTCATGGCGACGGCGGGCATGGCGCCTACCCGCATACCGGCAGCGATCCGCTCTTCATGCTGGCGCCGATCCTGAGCGCCATCTACGCGATCCCGTCGCGCCGGATCGATCCGCTGGATCCTGTAGTCGTGAGTCTGGGCCAGGTGAGTGGTGGGGCTGCCCCCAATGTTATTCCCAACCGCGTCCATCTGCTGGGGACTATCAGGTCGTACGCGCAGGAGACCCGGGAGCAGCTGTGGGCGGAGCTGGAACGCGCGCTGCAGTTGAGTGAAATTCTCGGCGGACGGTATGATCTGGCCATTACGCAGGGATATCCCAGTATGAACAATGACCCGGATGCCAACGCCTGGATGCGCGGCGCCGCGGTCGACCTGCTTGGCGCCGATGTGGTTGAGGATGCCCGGTTCGGTATGGGGGCTGAGGACTTTGCCTATATGACCAACAAGGCCAAGGGCGCCATGTTTATGCTGGGCGCGGCGGTGCCTGATGATCTGGTGCGCCATCACCATACGAGCATCTTTGACATTGATGAAACGGTGCTTCCCAAAGGCGCGGCTGTGCTGGCAGAAACGGCCCGGCGCTATGTCACGGGAACGCTTTAAGGTCATTATGACAATCAAGAACTTGCGTTCTATAGATATCTCATCGCTTGTTATGTATACTGTATTGGCTGAGATGAGTATATTGTGACAAAGGCGGCTGGAGCCGGCGTTTTTCCGACTCTGCCGCAAGTGCCGAGAGTTCATTCATCAGGGATATCCCAGGAGGTTTCATATGTCAGTTGTGTCGTCTGCGAAACAGACCCGTACTGCAGTATCGCTGCAGCAATGGGGGGTAGCTCTTCGCTACCGCTACCCAATTCTGGGAGCATTTCTAGTGCTGGCCGTGCTTTTCTCGGCAATGCCGGCGCAATCTTCAACGATCCCAACGTTTAGTATCGTCAGTGTAGTTGCCGATCAATCCGTCACGGTTGAGACCAGCAACTTCCCGGCCAACCAGAACTTCGTTGTGACGATGGGCCCGATGGGCTCACAGGGGGTCAACGGCGTTATCGTGGCCACCACCAACTCTGGAGCCGGTGGGACGTTCCAGGCTACCTATACGATTCCGGAACAACTCCGTGGCTCGTATCAGATCGCCGTACGGATGCAGACAACCCAGGCATATCCATACTTTGCTTACAACTGGTTCTATAACAACACATCGACCAGCGGCCCTGGAACCGGCAACCCGGGTACGGGCGGCGTGCCGGATTACACCGGCATTCCTACCTTCTCCATTGCAGCCGTGCAGACCGATACGAATGTGACGATCCAGACCAGCAACTTCCCGGCCAACCAGACGTTCACGATCACGATGGGACCGATGGGCACCCAGGGTGTGAATGGCATTGTGGTTGGGACGCTGGCTTCCGGTGCAGGCGGTGCCTTGTCGGCCACCTACAACATTCCAGAACAGCTGCGTGGCTCCTATCAGATCGCGATTCGGGCGCAGACCGCGCAGGCGAATCCGTTCTTCGCCTACAACTGGTTCTATAACAACACAACCGCCGGTAGCCCCGGCAAGGGTGGCGAAGGTGCGGTTACCACGCCTGCATACACGGGCGTTCCGACCTTCACCGTTTGCTCGGTCATGCGAGACCAGATGGTTACGATCCGCACCACCAACTTCCCGCCGAACCAGACGTTCACTGTAACGATGGGGCGGATGGGCACGCAGGGCATTAACGGCATCGTTGTCGGCACGCTGCCTTCGGGCGCGGGTGGTCAGCTGAACGCGTCGTACAATATCCCGGCCGAGCTTGTCGGTGCGTCCCAGATCGCGATTCGCGCCCAGACCGGTCAGGCTTACCCGTTCTTCGCCTACAATTGGTTCTTCAATACAACGGCGACTGTTTGCTAAATCATCAGCCCGGTCACATGGCCAGGCACCGAGTAATTTGGGCCCTCTCTGTCAAGGCGACAGAGGGGGCCTTTTGCCTGTTCATGAGCCGCTCGTGCATTGGCCTTCGGACCCCATTCATGATAGAAACAGGGGGTTATTTTGTTGCTGAGTGATAGGAGTTCCCTTTGTTCTCAGGCTTAATTCGGTCGATGCGACCGCGCCAATGGCCCAAGAACATTTTTGTTTTTGTGCCCCTGTTGTTCGACAGGAAGCTGTTCGATCCGGCGAGTGTGTTGGCCACCTCGCTGGCCTTCGTCCTGCTTTGCCTGATGTCGAGCGCTGTCTATCTCATGAACGACCTGGTCGACATTGAGAGCGACCGCCAGCATCCGGTCAAGAAGGATCGACCCCTGGCGTCCGGCCAGCTCAGCCCGCAGGTAGCGGGCGTGGCGGCGGTTGTGCTGGCGGCCGTCAGCTTGGTCGGCGGCTATCTGCTGACGCCTGCTCTGGCGATCATTCTACTGGCCTATCTGCTGCTGCAGGTGGCCTATACGTTGTGGCTCAAGCACGTGGTGTTGGTGGACGTGATGGTCATCGCCGCGGGCTTTGTCCTGCGGATCGCCGCCGGTGTGGTGGTCATCGATGTGGAGCGATTCTCGCCGTGGCTCTATGTCTTTGGGGGCCTGCTGGCCCTCATCATGGCCATCGGCAAGCGACGCCACGAACTGGTCCTGCTGGGCGAGGAAGCCGGGAGTCACCGGGCCATCCTCGACGATTACTCGATTGACCTGACGGACCGGATGTTGGGCATTGTCACCAGCGGTTCTGTTGTGGCCTACAGCCTCTACACGTTCCTGGCCGAAGGAGTGCCGGAGAACCACGCCATGATGCTGACCATTCCGTTTGTCCTCTATGCCGTGTTTCGCTACCTCTATCTCATCCATGTCCGCCAGGAAGGGGGCGCGCCGGAAGAGATTGTGCTCCGCGACCGTCCATTCCAGGCTAACCTCATTCTGTACGGCATCATGGTTGTCCTCGCCCTTTACGTCATAAACTGATCGATCATGGTGACGGCAACCGCTCCCGGCAAGATTATTCTCTTTGGCGAACATGCCGTGGTCTATGGCCAGCCGGCCATCGCCGCGCCCGTCAGCCAGGTGCGCGCCCGGGCAGATGTGGAACCACTGCACGGCACAGGCATCCTGCTGCGAGCGCCTGATCTGGGCATGGAAGGGTGGTTGGGCGATGCGCCGCCGGATGATCCGCTGGCGGCGCCCCTGCGCTATCTGCTGGCCCGGGCGCCTGACCGGACCGACCGTTCATTCGCCGTCACGGTGACCAGCCAGCTGCCTATCGCCAGCGGCCTCGGCAGCGGGGCGGCCATTGCCACGGCAGTCATCCGGGCTGCTGGTCGCTACCTGGGACTGGAGGCTGAGCTGTCCCCCGACGTCATCAGCGGTCTGGTGTTCGAGGTGGAGAAGCTCCACCACGGCACACCGAGCGGGATAGACAACACCGTCATTGCCTTCGAGCAGCCGGTCTACTTCCGGCGCCAAACGCCGCAGAACCTGATTGAACCGTTTTCGATCGGCCATCCGCTGACTCTGCTGATTGCCGATACGGGCGTGCGCAGCAGCACGCGCGATGTGGTCGGCGATGTTCGGCGGCAGTGGCTGGCAGACCCGCAAGCTTTCGAGGCCCTGTTCGCCGCGTGCGGGACGTTGGCCGAACAGGCGCGCGCGGCCATTGCCGGCGGCGACCTGGCACTGGTCGGGCGTCTCATGAACGCCAACCAGCGCGAGTTGGAGCGAATGACTGTGTCGTCGCCGGCGTTGGAACGGCTGGTGTCGGCGGCGCTGGGAGCCGGGGCCACAGGGGCCAAGCTCAGCGGCGGAGGCCGGGGCGGCAATATGATCGCTCTGGTGGAGCCAGACGCAGCCGGGCCGGTGGAGCAGGCCTTGCATCGTGCCGGGGCAGTTCGCGTTCTCAGGACGGTAATTGGTTAAGGGATGATGAATGTCAGGCAGTTGGCATCACGCCTGGGCCGTGGCCGAGCTTTTGGAACGCAAAAGAGCCAGCTTGCGCCGGCCCCAGGGGCAAATGATGGTGCGGCTTACTGCGACCCGGTAGACCGCAGTAAAACGCCTTGCTTCAGGCGGATCTTACGCCTTGGACAGCGTTTTGATGCAGCGGGTGCAAAGCTTCTTGCGAATGCTGCGTCCGTTTTCGTAGACGCTAACCTGCTGAATGTTTGGCTTGAACTGCCGATTGGTCTTCCTCTGCGAGAAACTTACCTTGTGGCCGAACATCGGCCCCTTGCCACAATTTTCACATTTCGCCATAATTTCACCTTACTCGGCGGCCGAAAGTCAGCCACCCAAATAAAAGGCGACCAACACGGTCGCTTGTTTACTTTGCAATTTGAAGGAACGACCTCCTATTATAGGCTTGGGTCGTTCGGAATGCAACCGGCAATCAGGGTTGAGGAGCAGTAGTCACATGCCTGTCAAATCAGACTCGCAAGGTCAAATCGATATTTCGTCGGCCACCATCGCCACCATTGCCAGCCAGGCGGTGAACATGTGCTATGGTGTGGTCGGCATGGCCAGCAAGAACCTGGTCGATGGCATTGCCCAGCTGCTGCTGCGTGATTCGCGTCGCGGGATTGACGTCAAAGTCGAAGGCGAGGAGATCGTCATCGACATCTACGTGATCGTCGAATATGGCGTTCGGGTGCGCACCGTTGCCGAAAGTATCCAGCAAACAGTCAAGTTCCATGTGGAGCGCGCAGTCGGTCTGCCTGTCCACTCTGTGAACATCTACGTACAGGGTCTGCGCCAGAGCACCAGGGAGTAGGGCGGCACATTCCCGGAGGTTGAGGTAGCATTGGTTACGGCATTGACGTCAACAAACACCATGTCCACACGTACTGATAAATGGCTTCTTTGCAGCGGCCACCAGCTTAAGACAATGGCCAAGGCCGGCCTCATTTGGCTGGACACCAACCACAAGCATGTCAACGAGCTGAACGTCTTCCCGGTTCCCGACGGCGACACCGGCACCAATATGCTGCTCACGATGCAGTCGGCCGTTGCGCGCATTGACAGCAGCGACGAAGAGCACGTCGGCAAGGTGGCCGGCCAGCTGGCCCAGGGCGCACTGATGGGCGCACGCGGCAATTCGGGTGTCATCCTCAGCCAGATTTGGCGCGGGCTGGCCCATAGCCTGAACGACAAGCCGACTTTTGAAGCGGCCGACCTGGCTGCTGCTCTCAAGGATGCGGCCGATACGGCGTACAAAGGCGTGATGCGTCCGGTAGAAGGAACCATTCTGACGGTCATTCGCGCGGGAGCCAACGAAGCGGAAGACGCCGTCCGCAAGAGCAACGATCTCCGGTTTGTTCTGGAACGTGTGCTGGAACGGTGCGAGCAAACGCTGGAGCGCACCCCCTCCATGCTGCCCATCCTGGCCCAGGCCGGTGTTGTCGACTCTGGTGGGCAGGGGCTGGTCTATATTCTCCAGGGCATGCTGCGCTACACGGAAGGGGAGCTGAACTTGCACGATCAGATCACGGTTCATTCCAGCAACCACAATGGGCCTGCGCAAATGTCCCTCCATGGTGCAGAGGCGGGTTCCCCGGCGCAAGCTCACGCCATTCCCGAAGGGGGCGAGCTGGAGTTTCCGTATGATGTGCAGTTCATCCTGATGGGCAGCGGTCTCGATGTGCTGGCCGTTCGGGACCAGATCGACAGCATGGGCGATTCCACGGTGGTCGTTGGTGATGACACCACGATCAAGGTCCACATCCATGTCAAAGACCCAGGCGAGCCATTGAGCTATGGGGCCAGTCTGGGCGCTGTGACGGATGTGGTGGTCGAGAACATGCAATCACAGATGGAAGAGATCGTGGGTGTGCCGCAGGCGCCGTTTGCAGGTACGGTGCCTCGACCAATTCAGAACGAGCTGCAGCCTGGCCAGATAGGGGTTGTGGTGGTGGCCTCTGGCGAAGGGCTGGGCAACATATTTATGAGTCTCGGCGCGTCGAGTCTGGTGCACGGTGGTCAGACTAACAATCCCAGCACAGAGGAGCTGCTTGAAGCGATCGAGCTGCTGCCGACCGATAAAGTCATTTTGCTGCCCAATAACAAGAACATCTTTCTGGCAGCCGAGGCAGCCCGTGATCTGAGCGACAAGCAGGTCGCTGTTGTGCCCACGCGCACCGTGCCGCAGGGGATTAGCGCGCTGCTTACCCTGGATGCGGATGGTGACCTCGACGAGTTGGCCCAGACGATGGAACGGGCCGCCAGCGAGGTGGTTACAGGTGAGATTACGACTGCCACCCGGTCGGTGACTCTCGATGATGTCGAGGTGCAGGAAGGGGCGATCATTGGACTGGTGGACGGCCACCTGTGTGCCTCCAGCCTCGAATTCGATGACGTGCTGTCGCAGCTGCTGGCTGCCCTGGACGTCGCCAATCGTGAGATTCTATCTATCTACTACGGCGAGGATGTCCTCGCGGAGCGGGCCCAAGCGCTGGCCGATCAGATTATGAGCGACCACCCCCACCTGGAAGTTGAACTTTTGCAAGGTGGACAGAAGCATTACTTCTTCATCTTGGGAGCCGAATAATCTTGACTGACAATCGACTGCCATAAGGACACAAACGAAACATGGAGCGAGCACTGGAGCGTTTGGAGCGTGTCCTGGAGCTGGAAAAGGAACAGGGATATCAGAATAAGGCGGTGGTGGGCGGCATCCGCCAGTTCGCCGTCTATTGGGTGACCCAGGCGCAGGAGGAGGCGGTCGACGAAGCCGACCAGGCCCTGGCCGAGCAGATTTCAGATGTGCTGATGGAGTACAGCCGTTTATCCGGCACTGAAGCACGCCAGAAGGCGATTACCACGCTGTTCGACAGCATTGCCCGACGCCGCGCCCGTGTAGGCCCCCCCGCCCCAAAGGCCAAGCCTGCCCCGCAGGCGACGCCTGCCTCGCAGTCTACGCCGCCGCCACGAGAAACGCCGCAGGCGCCTCCCGCGCGGGAATCGAAGCAGCCCGAACCGCCGCGCCAAAAGGAGCCTCGCCAGCGAGGTGAATCGGGCAGCAGCCGCCCCCAGCGCGCAGAAGCGGCGCACGCCACGGTCAAGAAGCGGCCGCCTGAGGAACCCGATATCGAAGGGCTTTCCCAGGCAGTTTCCGCCTTGAAAGGGGTGGGGCCGAAGACGGCCGACCTGATGGCCAACCTTGGTGCGACGACGATCTGGGAACTGCTCTACCTGTTCCCGCGCCGCTATGACGACTACAGCGTCATGAAGCCGATCAACGAACTTGCCTATGGCGAGCAAGTGACGATCATCGGCACCATCTGGCAGACGCGCGTGCGCCGCACCCGCACCAACCAGACGATGATTGAGTCGATTATCAGTGACGGGACCGGCAACATCAAAGCGACGTGGTTTAACCAGCCGTGGCTGAAGGACCAGCTCGCCGCCGGGATGCAGATTGTGCTTAGCGGCAAGGTGGACCTGTTTCTCGGCCGTCTGGTTTTCAACTCGCCGGTGTGGGAACCGCTGGAGATGGACCCGCTGAAGACGCGGCGCATCGTGCCGGTCTATCCGTTGACCCAGGGATTGCAGGCCAACAAGCTGCGCGAGATTATGCAGCGCACGGTCGACGAGTGGGCCCCTCGCGTGCCCGATCCGCTGCCGGATGACATTCGCCGCCGCCATCGCTTCATGCACCTGACGGAGGCGCTGCAGCAGATCCATTTTCCTGACAATCAACAAGCGCTGGAGCAGGCGCGTCGTCGGATGGCGTTTGACGAGCTGCTGCTGCTGCAGTTGGGCATGCAGAGCCAGCGCCACGCATGGACCTCACAACCCGGACTGCCGGTTGGGGGCAGCGAAGCCGTGCTGGGCGAGTTTATGCGCCAGCTGCCGTTCGAACTGACGAAGGCGCAGCGGCGAGTCATCAGCGAGATTATCGATGACATGACTGTCGACCGCCCCATGAACCGGCTGCTGCAAGGGGATGTTGGATCGGGCAAGACGGCGGTTGCGGCGGCGGCAATGGTCGTGGCCGCGCGCGACGGCAAGCAAGCCGCCCTCATGGCGCCGACCGAGATTCTGGCCGAACAACATTTCACCGGACTGCGCGGGCTGCTTGAGCCGCTGGGTGTTTCTGTCGGGTTGTTGACTGGCAACACGCCCGCGAAGGATCGCGAAGTGCTGCTGGCCGCGCTGGCCAATGGCCAACTCCAGGTCATCATTGGCACCCATGCGCTCATTCAGCCGACCGTCCAGTTTGAGCAGTTGGCGTTGGCAGTCATCGACGAACAGCACCGCTTCGGTGTGGATCAGCGCGGCACACTGCGGGAGAAGGGTCCGGAGAGCGACGCCGGGCGAATCAGCCCCCACTTGCTGGTCATGTCGGCCACGCCCATTCCGAGAACTTTGGCCCTGTCGCTCTACGGTGACCTGGATGTATCCGTTATCGACGAGATGCCGCCGGGCCGGCAGGAGATCAAAACCCGCTGGCTGCGGGCGACAGAACGCGAACGCGCCTACCGGTTCATTAGCAAGCAGGTGGCTGAGGGCAGACAGGCGTTTGTCATCTACCCGCTGGTGGAGGAGTCCGGGTCGATTGACGCTCCGGCGGCCGTCGCCGAGTACGATCGTCTCCAGCAAGAGGTGTTCCCGGACCTGAAGGTCGGGCTGGTCCATGGCCGGCTGCGATCCGAGGAGAAGGAGCAGGCGATGCGCGCCTTTGCCGCGGGCGAGACGTCGATCCTCGTTGCCACTTCGGTCATTGAGGTTGGTGTGGATGTGCCCAACAGTTCGGTCATGGTCATTGAGAGCGCCGACCGCTTTGGGCTGGCCCAACTGCACCAGTTTCGGGGTCGCGTGGGCCGTGGCCAACACGCTTCCTACTGCATCCTGATCGCCGATGAAGTCTCCAACGACGCCGAGCAGCGGCTAGGTGCACTGGAAGAGACGAACGACGGCTTCATTCTCGCCGAGCGGGACCTGGAGCTGCGCGGGCCGGGCGAGTTCTTTGGCCGCCGCCAAAGCGGTCTGCCGGAGCTGAAGCTGGCGTCCCTCCTGCATGATGTGGACGTGATGGTGCAGGCCCAGACTGAAGCCGTCGAATTATTTAAGGTTGATCCGGCGCTGGAGGCTCCTGAACATCGCCTTTTGCGCGATCTTGTGGCACAATTCTGGCAGTCGGCAGGTGACATAAGCTAGGCAGCGCCGCCGGCTGACGGAATGAGACAGGCGTACGAGGAGTGCTCGTTCGCTCGTGGAGGAAGCACAGTTTGTTCATTCGGGCCGTATATCCCGGGACCTTTGACCCCGTACACTTTGGACATCTTGATCTGATCAAGCGGGCTGCTAATCTCTTCGAGGAGATTTATGTCGCTGTCTACGATCATAATCGGCCGACCAAGTCGGTCATCTTTCCTGTCGAGGAACGGGTGGAGATGGTCAAGGTTGCCCTGGGTACGCCCACTGAAATCGTTGTCGTGCCGTTTACCGGGCTGCTGGTCGACTATGTGCGCAGCATCGACGCGCAGGTCATTGTGCGTGGTCTTCGTGTTTTCTCTGACTTCGAAATGGAATTCCGGTCAGCACTGGCCAATCAGCGCCTGGCCCCGGAAATTGAAACCGTGAGCCTGATGACCCGCGAGGAGAACTCTTTCCTGAGCGGTTCGACGGTTCGTGAGATCGCCTCCCTCGGGGGGGATGTGAGCAGTATGGTTCCGCCGTATGTGGCGGAGCAGTTATATGCACGCTTTGCGGCGGAGGATGCCACGCTCCTGGGCACTTCGACCTCCTTGCGTGATTAGGTGACAGCCATGGATATCCAACATCTTCTTGACAGTCTGGAAGAAACCCTCAATGATAGCACCCATCTCCCGATGAGTGCGTACCTGCTGGTCAACGAAGACAAGGTGTTCGGCATCATCGATCAGATGCGCGTGGCTGTGCCGGAGGAAGTGAAGCGGGCTTCCCGCATCGAGGCCGAAAAGGACCGCATTCTGGCCCAGGCCAAGGAAGAGGCAGAACGTATCCGCGAGCTGGCCCGCCAGGAAGCGGACGAACTGATTAAGCGGGACGCCATCATATCGGCCGCCCAGCAGCGGTCGGAGCATGTGATGGAACGCGCCCGCCGCGATGCCATAGGGCTGCGTCAGGACGCCGACGTCTACGTGGTCGATGTGCTCGGCAAGCTGGAGGAAGACCTGCTGCGTGTTCTGACCGTTGTGCGCAACGGATTGCACAAGGTGCAGGCGGAGCAGTCGTCCTCGGCGGAGAATGTGCAGGAGTAGAGGTCTGGCGTCTGAGGTTGCGACCTCACCCACACAAAAGGTCGTCTGTTTGGATGCAGGCCATCTGGAACAAGCGTTGATCCGAAGGGCAGCAGGACCGGAGAATCCGGTCCTTTTTGTTTCCCAGTGCCGCGGCCTGTGACAGCCCCAATCCGGAGGATCACCGGGTCTTCGCATAATGGACTGACTTGATGCCCGACCTCAATCGGCGGCGACGGACCCCCGACATTGACCGGCCCGATCTCGCCGCCAGATTGACAGCCGCAGCGCGTGGTCATGTGCTAAAATAGCGCTGTGCCACCGGGCATATGGTAGGGGATAGGACGGCCCTCGGCCGTTCGTTGGAAAGGGACAGCATTCAAGGAAATTGGGAAGTCACAAGGCGCTGGCATCGGCCGGCGGTTTAGCTGACGGCCGCCTGATGCCGGCGCACCTTGAAGGGTGCGGGTTGTGGCGTTTGAACCCAGGCATTTTCTGTCTCTGTGCTGTGCCACCGGCTGGCTGGCCGGCGTCTGGCTGGCCGCCCAGGTTGACCTGGCGGTTGGCGTCTGGTTGGTGGCCGCCGGGCTGGCTGTCGCCGGCGCGATAGGGGCGTGGCGCAAGGGAGCCGTTGGACTGATCTTCGCGGCGGTGGCGGCGTTCTCCTTTGGCGCGGCCCGGATGTCGCTCGCCCTGCCAGATGACCAGACGGGTATGATTCGGCCGCTCGCCTCCGGGCAGACGGTGATCGCCTACGGCTATGTTGGGGCCGAGCCACAGGCCGGTGACCGGTCGACCAATCTGCGCGTCGCCATCGAAGAGATCGAGATCGATGGTCAGATTTACCTCGTGGAAGGCGTCATCCTCGTCCAGACCAATCGCTACCCGGAAAGGCGACTTGGCGAACGGCTGAGGTTGTCGGGGGAGCTGGCGTCGCTGGTCACGCTGGAGAACGAAGGGTATGTTGCCTATCTGGAGCGCCAGGGCATTGAGGCCCATATGCGCTATCCGGCCGTGACCGCGCTTCCCGGCGGCCGAACGACCATGCTCGATCGCGTCCTGCTCGGTGTTAAGTCCCGTGCCCAGGCGATCATCGAACGCTCGGTGCCGGAACCACAGGCGGCGCTGTTGGTCGGCATTTTGCTCGGCGACGACAGCGGCATGGCCCCGGACATGGTCGACGCGTTTCGCACTACCGGCATGACCCACATCATTGCCATCTCCGGCTTTAACATCGCCTTGCTCGTCGCTCTGCTCGACGCGCTGTCCAAGCCGATCCTCCCGCGCCGTTCGGCTGCGCTGCTGATTGCTGTCATTATCGGACTCTACGCGATCATGGTGGGCGGGGCGGGGTCGGTAGTGCGGGCGGCCGTCATGGGGGTTGTCTACCTGTTCAGTATGCGGCTGCTCGGACGGCCGACCTATGTGCTCGCCTCGCTCCTGGTGGCGGCGGCGCTGATGACGGCCGTCAACCCGCTGGCGATCATGGATGTGGGCTTCCAGCTGAGTCTTGCCGCGACGTTGGGTCTGGTGCTCTACGCCGGCCCGTGGCTGCGCTGGATGAAGAAGCGACTGGACGGCCGCCTCAGCCCGACGACTGGCAGGCAGGTAACGAACGTGTTGGGCGACGGTCTTGTGGTCACCTTGGCGGCGCAGGTGCTCGCCCTGCCGCTTATCCTCTATTACTTCGGCCAGCTCGCCCTGGTCAACTTGCCGGCCAACATTCTGGTCTTGCCAGCCCAGCCGGGCGTGATGCTGACTGGCGGCATGACCGTGCTCGCCGGGGCGGTTTCCGAACCGCTGGGGCAGGCGATGGGCTGGGTGGCGTGGTTGTTCCTGGCCTACTCAACCGCGGTCATCGACCTGCTGGCGAGGGTGCCGTGGGCGTCTGTGCCCTTCCAGCTCTCAGGCGTCGGTCTGGCGTCCGTCTACGTTGCCATCGGCGTTGTCACCGCACTGGTCCGTCTGTCGCCGCCAGATGAGAAGTCGCTCGACAGCCAGCCGGCACGCTGGGCTCGCAGCGAACGACCCGCCCTGGTGGCTGTGATGATTGGGTCGTTGGCGCTGTCGGCCGTCTTGCTGGGCGACCGACCAGACGGTAATCTGCACGTCTCTTTCCTCGATGTGGGGCAGGGGGACGCGATCCTGATTCAGTCGCCAGCCGGGCGGCAGGTGCTGGTCGATGGTGGACGCTATCCGAACGTGCTCCTCGCCGAATTGGGCCGGCAGATGCCGTTTTGGGATCGGTCCCTGGATGTTGTCGTCGCCACCCATGCCGATGACGATCATGTAGGCGGGCTGGTGGAGGTCGTGGAGCGATACCGGGTCGATCATCTGTTGACCAACGGATTGGAGCCGTTGTCCGACCCCGCCTTTGATGCCCTGGTGTGGAGTGCCCGGGAGCGGGGTGTGACCCTGACAGCGGCGCAGGCGGGGCAGCGCATTGCGATTGACGAAGGCGTCGTCCTGGAGGTGCTCCACCCCTCGCCCGGGTTCTGGGCCGACAGTCCGAACGAGATGTCGGTCGTCCTGCGCCTCGACTATGGCAATCTGAGCGTGCTGCTGACGGGCGACTCGGAATCTGCGGCAGAGGCGGCGCTGCTGGCCGGCGCATCGAATTTGGGCAGCGTGGTGCTGAAGGCAGGCCATCACGGCGCGAACAGCTCCAGCGGCGAGGCGTTCCTTGATGCGGTCCGGCCGATGGTGGTTGTGGTCTCAGCCGGGCGCGACAACACCTATGGCCATCCCCACCCGGCCGTCCTGGAGCGGTTCGCCGCCAGTGGGGCCCGCGTACTGCGCACCGATCAACAGGGCACATTAACGTTAAGTAGCGACGGCCGTTCGATGTGGTGGCAGACGACTGATTAGACGTTACAATCGCGCGCTGTACCTATGAAGCGCCAGACTGCCCTGCCGCGCACCCATGTGCCTTCTTTCTCGCGAGTGATGCTCTTGCTTGGGTTATTGCTAGCGCTGTTGTCCGGTGCGTCCTGTTCCCTGCTGCCGGGCCAGGACCCTCCTGCCGAGTCGCCAACGGCCGTCGCCGAGGTGGCAACGGAAACGGCCGCTGTCGTCCCGACAGCCACGCCGCTGCCGGATCCAACGGCTGCACCCACTACAACGCCGGAGCCGACACCAATTACCGCCCAGGTGGATATAGCTGATCAGACGATCACCGAAGACGGCGCTCTCCAGATTGACCTGCTTGCCCTGCCGGAGAACGGATGGCTGGCGTTCTACGACGCCAGCAGCATTGGCGAGGAGGGGTTGATTCTGGCGGTTCCGGTTGAGGCAGGTGTCGAGGAAGAGGTCACCGTCACACTCGACCCCCGCACCGTACCGGGGTCGTTGGCGGCGATGCTGTACATTGGACGCGAGCCGGGCACAGAGTTTGCCCCGCCGCAAGGCGAGGCAGGTCTGGCAGCGGCGACGACCACATTTGATTTAGAGGTACTGCTTCCGCGACCCGAGTTGGTCGTTCAGGGTCAGGAAGTGGGCGACGATGGGGATCTGTCCATCGACGAAATGCTCGTCCTTGAGCCGACCTGGGTGTTGGTGCATGCTGACGATGGGGGCCCGAGCGGGGTGGTGCTGGGTCGACTGCTGCTTGAGCCGGGATTCTACGAAGACGTGGTGATCCCTGTTCGCTGGCGAGACGGCACGCCGACATTGCATGTGGTGTTTCATGAGGATTCGGGCCAGGCGGGCGTGTTGGACTACCCGGAGGCGGATCTACCCATTGTCGTCAATGGCGAGCCGGTGACGGCGACCATTGATGTGACTTACCCGCCGGATGTGGTCATCTACGACCAACCCGTCGTTAATGGTGAAATCATTGTCGAGCGGGTCATCAGCAACGGCCCGGGCTGGGTAGCGATCCATTTTGACGACGACGGCCAGCCAGGGTTGATCATCGGCTCGGTTGCGCTCGAAGACGGTCTGAACGAACGGCTCGTCGTCGATCTGATCGAAGTGGCGATCACGCCGGTGATGTACGCTCGTGTCCACACGGACAGCGAGCCGGGTGGCGAGTTCGATTTTCCGCGGACCGACCCGCCGGTCCGGTACGAGAATCGGCTGCCGGAAGCGAATGAGTTTCGGACCGACGTGGGCAGCTATCTGGTCATCGCCGACCAGACGCTGGGCGATGACGCGACTGTCGTGGCACCGCTGGTTGCCTCGGTGACCAACGGCTGGCTGGTCATTTACGCTGACGCTGACGGCGAGCGGGGCGATCTGTTGGGTACAACCTGGGTGGCGGAAGGCCTGAACAGGGACGTCGCGGTCCTGCTGGATCCGGAGCCTCAGCCGGGACCGCTGCACGCTGTGCTGCACCAGGACCAGGGCGAGACGGAAACGTTCGAATTCCCCAACGGGCCGGATACGACTGTGCGCATTCAGGGGGCCGATATCGACGTGTTGTTCCTCTTGCTGGCCGCGGACGCTGAGTAGATACCTGGCTCGAACCACCGTCTCGCCGGCGCGAAGGCGCTCCCTCTTTTCTTATCGCTCTCCACCCTTACATTTCACGTCACCTTTATGTTCCATTATCGGTGATTGTGGCACTATTGGAATGTCTGCAGAAGCATGTCGGCCGTCTGACTGGATGGCTGACTTGTGACAGACCCCGAATTGGGTTCCTGCATATGACAACACAACCAGCACATTCGTGACCTGCCATGATAAGTAAGGCCGGTGGTGGCCTACGGCATCCGAAGGAGTTCTAACGATGGCATTCAGCTCAAATACAACGCAGTCGCGCGAGATGACTGAGTTGCGCAACCACCTCAAGTGGCTTGACGAGGAGCGTCGCAAGACGTCTCGCAAGCTGACCGAAGTCGAACAGCGCCTGGCCCAGCAGGGCCGCGACCTGACGGAGCGCGACAAGCGTATCGAAGAACTCGAATGGCAGTTGGCGCACATGTCAGAGCGCGTGGAACAGATGCCGGAGTTGGATGCCAGCGGCAGCGGGCACGAACAGCGGCTCCAGGACCTGGAGTGGCATCTCTCTAACATCAACGCCCAGCTGGTCCGCTTGCCCAAGATTGATGATGAGCTGGCCAGCTTCAAGGCGGAGCTTGCCGGTGCGTCAACCGATTTTGAGGGGCGCATGATCGCCTTGCAGGATGAGAGCACGCAGCGTCTTGGCGAGGAGTGGTCGGCGCGCCTGAATGAGGAGATCGCCGGACTTTCCGTGGAGTTGGACAATCGTGCTATGACCGCTAAAGCAGGCCTTGAAGAACAACTGGCTGGCGTTCGACAACTGGTCGATGAGGAACTGGTCACTGTGCGCCAAACGTTCGATGAACAGTCAGTTCAAATGCGCCAGACACTCGATGAGCAGTTGGTTCAGGTGCGCCAAATGGTCGAGGAGCAGTCGGGAATCTCGCCTGACTTACTCGACGAGACCCGGGCGGCCGTACTGGCTGAAGTTGATGAGCGGCTGGCGACCTCCTACCAGATGCTGGAAAGCAAAGTGTTGGCGGACCAGGAAGAACTGGAAGCCCGGATGAAGGCGGAAGTGGGCCGCCAGGTCCAGCTGGAGCTGGCCGAGGGCGCGACGGAGGAACTGCGCGAGTCGATTCAGGCCGTACAAAACGAGTACGCCCAGCGCGCTGACGAGATACGGGCGACGGTGGCTGAACTGAGTGACACTGTCGAATCGCTGCCGGCGCTGGCCCGCATCGATCAGGAGTTGGAGCTGCGGCAGGCCGAAGAGGTACGTCTGGCAAACCTGATCGCGATGCAGGACAGCAGGTTCGAAGCGATCAACGACGAGCTATCTGGTGTTTCCTCCACTCTGGCTACATTCCAGAGCGAGATGGCCGGCTCGACCCAGCAGCTGGCCGAACTCGGCGAGAGCTACGAGGACCTCGTGGAGAACTGGAAGCCACGAATCAACGAGACGACCCGCCAGATTGTGCCGCTAACCGAGCGGCTAGCCGCACTGAGCAACGCCGTCACCAAGTCGGAAGTTGGGCTGCAAAGCCTTACCGAGGACCAGGCCGAACTGCGCGACCATTTGGTGCGAGTTGGCGACGATGTGCGCCTGAACCAGCAAGATATCGAGCAGCAGATGAGCGGCTGGCAGGCGATGATTGACGAGCACAAAGATACGGTCGAGCGGTTTACCCAGCAGTGGCTGGCGCTCTCGAATCAGTACAAGGAAGCGCGGATGGCCGTGCAGAACTTCGCCCATTGGCAGAAGCAGCTTGAGCAGCAGAAGCGCGAGGCGTCGGAGATGCTGCGCGTTGAGTCCAACCGGATGCAGGGACGTTGGGACGGTTTCTTGCTCGAAGTCCAGGAGAAGCTCAAGAACTCCGAGCTGGACGTGGCCCAGAAGTGGCAGACGTTTGAACTGGATATGGAGCAGAAGTGGGCGGCCGTGCGTCGCGGCGAACAGCAGTGGCGGGACGAATTGGCGTCGATTGATGAACTGCTGGTGAAGCTGCAGCAAGACAACCGCAACCTGATCTGGCGCGTACAGGCGGCCCAGGCCGATGCCATCAAACAGTGGCCGCGTCTGCTGCTGGAAGAGGTTGAGAAGGCGGTGGAGCTGAATCCCAACCGCCGGCTGCAGACATTGCCTGGCGCTGCACCTCGCGGTGATATGAGTATCGACGATGCGATTGAGCAAGGTCTGATCAAAGTAGATTACGAAGACGACGAGACCGACAGCGCTGACTAAGGCGTCGCGGCACTCATTGAAAGCGGCAGCATCATCAGCCGTCTGCGTCCGTGGCGACCGGGTTGGCGAAGATGATGATGGAGGACAAGAATCGGGATGTCTGAGAAGCCTAGTGGATTAACTATTCAATGGATCGTGGTGATCCTCGTTGTGCTGGCCATCTTTTTCGGCTGGCTTGGCTACGAGCCGGGCAGTTTCTTCAGTGTGTATGCCAGTGGCGTCGGCATTATGCTGCTGGGTGTGGCCATTACGGCGCTGATTATCAACCATCTGATCGAGCAGCAGATGGGTGCGTTCCGGCGCAACCTGGAGACGATGCAGGCTGAACAAGCCGAGCGCCAGACGATGCGCGATGAAGCCGGCCTCAAGTCGCAGCTTATTCGCGAAATCGCCAGCGGTGATATGGGTCTGGCTGCCCGAGCCATCAAAGAGATGGACGAGCGGGGCTGGTTGACCGACGGTTCGCTGGCCAACGCCCACCTTTCCAGCGCCAACCTGCGGTCGGCCGCGCTGGCGTGGGCCAATCTGGGCAACATCTTCTTGAGCCGGGCCGATTTGGAAGGCGCCGATCTTAGCTACGCGAATCTGACCGGCGCCAACTTGAGTGACGCCAATCTGGTCCAGGCAGATCTCAGTCTGGCCAGCATCACGGAAGCCGACTTGCGCGGCGCCAACATGAACCTGGCTAATCTGACGGAGACCGATCTGACGGGCACGGTTCTGGACGAAGCCACATTGAGCGGCGCGACGATGGTGGAAGTCAATATGCAGAAGGCGCAGGCGTCGCGGGTTTCGTTCAATGGCGCCAACATGGAGCGGGCAAACCTGGTTCAGTCTGATATGAGCAACTCCAACCTGGAGCGTGCTGTTCTGACTGGAGCTAACCTCGGCTGGGCCAACCTGAGCCGTTCGAATTTGGAGAAGGCGGATATGACTGAGGCGAACCTCAGCGGCACCAATCTGGAAGAGGCGCGGCTCCAGGGGGCAAACCTCGAAGGCGCGTTCCTGTTTGGGGCGCGCGTCTCGCTGAAGTCTCTCTCGACGGCCAAGTCGCTGGAAGGGGCAACCATGCCGGACGGAACGAAGTACGAGGATTGGCTGCGGCGCCAGGCCGGCGAAGATGTGCCTGTGCCCCCGCCGCCGGAGATGGAGATGACGCCGCCGTCACCGCTGGATTACTATCCCCCGGAAGACGTAGAGTAGCGCCAGCCGGGCGGCCGCTCAGCCCAAGCACCCCATTAGAAAGACAAAGGCCCTGTGATTATCACAGGGCCTTTGATTTGCACCGCAGCATTACTAGCTCTCACGAGGAGGTAATGCTACGGTGCAGGTAGATAAGTAACTACTCATACGCACCACCTCCTCATTATTAAGATGGCTGGCAGCTTCTGCTGCAATCAATAATGATGAGCGGGATTATGGCACACCGATTGTGCCATGTCAACCATTAACGCATATTCACCCAGACACTCATATTTTGGCCAGCTCGCGCAGGGCATCGAAGAGGCGGTCCACTTCGTCCAGTGTGTTGTAATGCACGAAGCCGATGCGCACGAGGCCGCCTTGCTCCAGCGTGCCGAGGCGGTCCATGACTTCGATGGCGTAGTAGTGGCCATCCCAGACGTAGAACTCCCGCTCACCCAGATAGGCGGCTACGGCTTCGGGCGTGTGACCTTCGAGGCTGATGGCAAAGGTTGGCGTGCGTTCGTCCAGTCGCTCGATATCGGTTAGTCCGTAGACACGCAGGCCGGGTGTCCGGGTGGCCTGTTCCAGGAAGCGGGCGCAGAGCGTTTGCTCGTACGCCTGAATCGCCCCCAGCGCCGATTCTAGACGAGCGCGGCGGCTGTCGGCGTCTTCACCAAGCGAGGCCATGTAGTTGACGGCCGCCGTGACACCGGCCAGACTCTCGAAGCTCTGCGTGCCCGTCTCCCATTTGCCGGGCGGTCGCGCGGGGGCGGGGCGAACTTTGTACGCTTCCAGCGAATCGAGCAGCTCATACTTGCCGTATAGCACGCCGGTGTGCGGTCCGAAGAACTTGTAGACGGAGCAGGCGAGGAAGTCGCAGTCCAGCGCCTTGACGTCGATCAGCGCGTGGGGCGCGAAGTGGACGGCGTCGATGTAGACCAGTGCGTCCGCGGCATGGGCCAGCTCAGTGACGCGGGCGACGTCGCTGATTGTGCCCACAGCGTTGGAGGCGTAGTTGACGGCGATCAGTCGTGTGCGCTCGTTTAGCATCGCGGGCAGCGTATCCAGCGCCAGAGTGCAATCCTCAGAACGGAAGTCGAGCCAGCGAACCGTCACGCCACGATCGACCGCCGCTTGCAGCCACGGTGAGATGTTGGCGTCATGGTCAATGCGGCTGACGATGATCTCGTCCCCTGCTGACCACGTTCGTGCCAATGCCCGGCTCATGCTGAACGTCAGGCTGGTCATGTTCTGACCAAAGACGATCTCGTTCGGCTCAGCATTCAGTAGATCGGCCATCGCTTCCCGAGCGGCCTGCACGGTTTCGTCGGTGGCCCGGCTGGTGTGGAAGGCTCCGCCCTGGTTGCTGCTGCCGTGCTGTAAGTAGCCACTCATGGCATCCAGCACGGCATGGGGTGACTGGGTGCCGCCCGGGCCATCCAGAAAGACGGGTGTTCGGCCGTCGATACTCTGGTTGAGGGCCGGGAACTCAGCGCGAATGGCTACGGGATCAAGGGTGTGAGGATTTGTGTGCATCCCTCCATTCTAGAGAAATCTTGCTGGAGTGGCGAACCAGGTTGGTAGGCATTCAAGGTTCTTCAATTGTCACGCCGTTTCTTGTAGTTCCCGGCAGGAAAGCGTGGGACGGGTCTGGCCTCTCGTTTTGCCACGCTCAGGGTTTTTCGGTTGTCTGGTTCAGGTCGAACACAGTCCGTTATGACAACCTGCTGCCGGAGCGAATCCACCGAAGACGGGTTGCAGAAGGGGTGGCCGGTGGGCTTCGCTCCTGGTGGGTTTTGACCCACTTCTTCGGTAGCTGTCAGGTTTCAACCCGCAGGCTTGACAACTGAAAAGCCCTGGTGCCACGCCAGATCCATTACCTTGCTGAGGAAGGATGATGTAGAATCAGATTGATTAGAACTGCGGACCATGTTTCGAATGCAGGGTTACATGTCTTTCAAGGAGTAGGGATGGCAGAAAAGAAACCGAATATTCTTGTAATATGGGGCGATGACATTGGCTGGTACAACATCAGCCACAATAATCGCGGGGCAATGGGGTACGAGACGCCCAACATCGACCGCATCGCCCGCGAGGGCATTGAGTTTACCGACTACTATGCCCAGCAGAGCTGCACCGCCGGGCGCGCAGCGTTCATTACTGGGCAGAATCCATTGCGTACGGGATTGACCAAAGTGGGTGCGCCGGGTGCGCCCATTGGCCTGGCTCCTGAAGATCCAACCATTGCCGAGATGTTGAAGCCTCTTGGCTATGCAACAGGCCAATTTGGCAAGAATCACCTGGGCGACAAGGACGAACATCTGCCCAGCAACCACGGCTTTGATGAGTTCTATGGCAACCTCTACCATCTGAACGCCGAGGAAGAGCCAGAGAACGACGACTACCCCCACAATCTACCAGAGTCGGTGCTGCCTCGCCCACGCGGGGTCATCCATTCGTTCTCCGACGGCCGCATTGAGGACACGGGCCCCTTGACGCGCAAGCGGATGGAGACAATCGACGATGATGTCACCGACCGCACGATTGCCTTCATGGAACAGGCGATTGAAAATGATCAGCCGTTCTTCGTCTGGTGGAACTCTACCCACATGCATTTCCGGACGCACATCCCCGAAGATGCCAAGGGTATTAGTGGCCAGGGCTTCTATGCCGACGCGATGGTCCTTCATGACCAGGCGGTCGGCCGTCTGCTCGACAAGTTGGACGAATGGGAGATTGCTAACGATACCATCGTTCTCTACTCCACCGACAATGGCCCCCATTACAATACGTGGCCAGATGCAGGCATCAGCCCATGGCGAAGCGAAAAGAACACCAACTGGGAAGGCGCTTTCCGCGTTCCGTCCTTTGCCCGGTGGCCCGGCAAGTTTGAGGCGGGTAAGGTGCTGAACGGTATTGCGTCCCACCAGGATTGGCTGCCAACGCTGCTGGCGGCAGCCGGTGAGCCGGACATCAATCAGAAGCTGCTCGACGGACACGAGGCCGGAGACAAGACGTTCAACGTTCATATTGATGGCAAGAATCTACTGCCGTATCTTCAAGGTGAAACAGACAAGTCGCCCAGGGACTCCTTTTTCTATGTCAATGACGATGGAGCGCTTGTCGCGCTGCGCGGTGGCGACTGGAAGGTCGTTTTCCAGGAACAGCGAGCCAAGACGATGGCCCTCTGGGCAGAGCCCTTTGTTGAGCTGCGACTGCCGAAGATCTTCAATCTGCGGCGGGACCCGTTCGAGCGGGCAGATGAGAACTCCAATGCATACTGGGAGTGGCATCTCGACCATGTCTATATCATGTACATTGCTCAAAACCTGGTTGCCAATCAGATCCAATCGTTGATCGAGTATCCGCCTCGACAGGAGCCGGCTTCGTTCAACCTGGACGGCATTCTCGAAAACCTTGAGAACGCGACCGGAGGCGGTCTGCACTAGCAGGTAGGACAGAAAGTTTACATAACAGATCGCCGATTGGCTTGACCAGTCGGGCATCTGGAGCAAAGCCACATCCGCTGCCGGATGTGGCTTTTTCCTTTCTCCGACGTGGTTTATCGTGTGTTTGAGGGATTGTCAGGACAATGCTGCTGACAATTTCCGTGCGCAAATGCCATCGATTGAGGAGCAACGGTTGCATGGGCGCGCATTGCCGGACTGTAAAGATGATGTGAAGAAGGAGCAGGCCCCCTATACACCGTCTGGCCTTTCTGTCATAATCGTCATGTTCAACTTCAACACACTGGCGTCGCCTGACGCTGGTGGAGGGAACGTCCGATGAAAAGAATAGCGATCATGGCGCTTGGCCTGTTGACAGGTCTGGCAGCCCTTTCCTGGGCGGTCGAGTCGCCGCCTGCCGCGGGACAAGAGTCGATGGAGCTAACTCAGCTGGCGGAAGATGTAAGGGCCGACTGGCTAGCAATGAGTGATGCGATGAAATATAGTTCCTATCTACCTATCGTTGTCGGCGCGGGCGCTGCGCCACTGTACGACATGGCCGAGTACATGGTAAGCGATCCCGTCCTGTACGAGGTCCGGCACAGCAACGGGTCGCAGGCCAGACACCAGACCCAGACGGCCGACACCCGCTTCTTCCACACGAAGGGCAACGAGCTGGCGGCCGAATGGGAAGAGCTTTGGGCCACCGATGATACGATTTATCGGGGCACAGATACGAGCCCCGGCAATGGGCAGTACTACACGCTCTTCGAGGACAATGTAGTCGGGTCGAAGTGGAGTCCGCGCCAGTGGCGGGTGGGCGATCTGTACGAGCGCAATCCGTTCGTGGTGTTCTACCGCAAGGACACCTGTCAGATCGTGGCCAGTGGTTTCCAGCGTAGTTGGCTGCGTTTCGATGCGTTCCACCCGACGTACGAGTTCACCACCGGCATTGAGTTGAAGAATGTGATTGAGCTTGCCTGGCTGCTGGAGCCAGACGGCAGTCCGATCGAAAGTTACTTCTACGCCGAAGGGTACGGGCTGGTCGGTTGGGCCAGCAATGATCGCGGCAAAAGCCACATCAGCGAGATTCACGCTTCCGGAGCGCGGCCCGACAACAAACGGGAGACAATCACCTGTCTGTCGCCGACGCTCGACCTGTTGGAAAACCTGACTGACCTGAACTACGGTCCGCTGCCGGACGGATTCCGGGCAAAGTAGAGCGCTGCGAGCGGTGAACAGCGCCGCAGTCGTGCGCTACTCTGGGCTGGGCTACCTGCATGGTAGGCCCAGCCTTTTGCGTCTCATCTCTACTGCCCGGCAGGCCCGTTCGGCTGCTTGACGCTCCCCAATGCGTAGGCTAAACTATCCATAACGCAATGCGTTATATCTATTGATGCGAATACAACGGTCCAAGTCCCACTTGAACGCCGAATCCAGGAGAAATCTATGAGCGCCAACGGCAGTAACGGTTCGATCAACTTTCAACTGAACGAAGAACTGCAGATGATCCAGGGCCTGGCTCGCGATTTTGCCCGCAACGAAATCGCCCCGAACGCCGAGCATTACGACCAGAACCACGAGTACCCGTGGCCAATCATCAAGAAGGCACAGGAGTTGGGCCTGACAACCATGCCCATTCCCGAACAGTATGGGGGCCTCGGCCTCAGCATGTTTGAGGAGTGTCTGGTTAGCGAAGAGCTGGCGTGGGGCTGTTCGGGTATCAGCACGGCTATCGGCGTTAACAGCCTGGGCATGCTGCCCATCCTCATTGCCGGCAGCGAGGAGCAGAAAACCCACTATGGCGAGCGAATGGCCGACGGCGCCCTGTGTGCCTACTGTGTCACTGAGCCGGAAGCCGGCTCGGATGTGGCGGGCATCAAGACGACTGCTGTGCGTGATGGCGACAACTACGTCCTCAACGGTGGCAAGACGTTCATTACCGGCGCGACCAACGCCAACTTCTACACCGTCCTGGCCTACACTGACCCCGACCTGCGCGATGATCGCCGCCGGCGCTACGGGGGCATGAGCTTCTTCGTGGTGGAGCGGGATCTGGACGGCGTCACCGTTGGCAAGCCGTTCAACAAGATGGGCCAGCACGCCTCCGACACAGCCGAAGTTATCTTTGACAACGTCTGTGTGCCGGCCACCAACCGGCTCGGTGAAGAAGGCTCCGGCTTCGCAACGACCATGAAGGTGTTCGACAAGAGCCGGCCGTCTGTGGCGGCTGGCGCCGTGGGCGTCGCCCAGCGTGCGCTCGATGAGGCGATCAAGTACGCCAAGGAGCGGATGACGATGGGGCAGCCTATCTGGCAGCACCAGGCGATTGGCCACATGATTGCCGACATGGCTATGAATGTTGAAGCGGCGCGTGGTCTGGTCTGGAAAGCGGCCTGGGCCGAAGACAGCGGCACGCGCAACACGACGGCCGCTGCCATGGCCAAAGCGTATGCGGCCGACATGGCCATGAAAGTAACCACCGACGCCGTCCAGGTCTTTGGTGGCTACGGCTATATGGCCGAGTATCCGGTGGAGAAGTTGATGCGCGACATCAAGATATACCAGATTTACGAAGGCACCAGCCAGATTCAGCGCAACATCATTGTGCGCGAACTGTTCCGCGGCTAGGCCGGTCACCACATCGCACACGGCTACCCATCCGCCTCCAGCTACGTGATTGTAGCTGGGGGCTTCTTTGTGCATGCGGCCAGAAGTGGGATGAACCACTGTCCAGAACAGGGCTTAACCTCGCTCAAATTTCACCCTGGCCAGTCGTTCATTTCTGGATGAACCTGCTCCATTGTCAGAGCACTGCGCGCCCGGCATAATGTGATTGGTTGCAAACGTCTAAACGTTATAATATTATATTGTGCCATCGGCATATGGGAGAGTATCATCATGTTACGGATTCATCGATCGGTTGCGACGCTGCTCATTGGCGTCACCTTGTTGATTGTTGGGTTGGCCGCTTGTCAGACGGCTGAGCAGCCAGAGGCGACGGCCGATGAGGCTGGCAGCCTGGTCATCTACTCGGGCCGCAGCGAGACGCTGGTCCAGCCTATCATCGATCAGTTTGCGGCCGCCACTGGCATCGACGTTGCTGTTCGCTATGGCAGTACGTCGGAGATAGCCGGTGTGCTGCTGGAAGAAGGCGAGAACAGCCCGGCGGATGTATTCTACGCTCAGGACCCCGGTGGGTTGGGCGCAGTCCAGAACGCCGGCCTCTTCACTTCGCTGCCCGCATCGGTTCTGGCGACCGTTCCCGCCCGTTTCCAGGCCAGCGACGGGAGCTGGGCGGGCATATCGGGGCGGGCTCGCGTGGCGGTCTACAACAGCGATGCCATTGGCGATCCGGCCACCGAGCTGCCGGCTGACATCTTCGACTTCGTGGATCCACAGTGGAACGGCCGTCTGGCGTGGGCGCCGACCAATGGCTCATTCCAGGCGATGGTGACGGCGATGCGGAGCGCGTGGGGCGAGGAGAAGACGCGCACGTGGCTGGAAGGAATCCAGGCCAATAACCCATCTGTCTACGAAGGTAACACGCCCATTGTCGCCGCCGTCGGCGCGGGTGAGGCGGATGTGGGCTTCGTCAACCATTACTACCTGTACCGCTTCCTGGCCGAGGAAGGGGAAACGTTCGGTGCGCGGAACTACTTCCTGCCGGGTGGCGGACCTGGTTCGTTGATGATGGTCTCCGGCGCGGGCATCCTGGAGACGGCCGATAACACCGAAAACGCCCAACGCTTCATCGAGTTCTTGCTGTCCGTTCCCGGCCAACAGTACTTCGCATCCCAGACCTTTGAGTATCCTGTGGTAGAGGGCGTCACGCTGCCCGCGCAGCTGCCGCCGCTGGCTGAGCTGGATGCATTGGCGGCCGATGTTTCGGTGGCCGATCTGGCTGATTTGGCCGGGACACAGGATATGTTGATCGAGTTGGGCATTATTGAATAGTGCCTGCCGGCACAGGATGAACCTTGGTTAAATCTGAAACTGGCCACACTCAAATTCGTGGTTAACGCCGCTTGTTGTATCTGTGGACCACGCGCCTATAGTTGGTCCGTTGCAGCGACCCAGGACAATCAACCAAACGCAAATGAGTATCGGAGAGTTTGTCACCACACAGCAGAGCATCGTCGGCAGCGCCATTGACCGGCGCTGGACGGCCGTGCGCCAGGCACGCCGGCGGGCAACGGCGTCGCCCCTGCTGGTCGCCGCCGCGCTTGTGCCGGTGGCGCTGGTTCTGCTGGTGCCGGGCTACCTGATTTTGCGGTCGCTTGGGGCGGGTCAAGAGACGATCGAGACCCTGCTGTCGCTGCGCACCTGGCAGACGATGGGCAACACCGTCCTGCTGGCGGTGTCGGTCGTAACCTTTTCGGTTCTTATCTCTGTGCCGCTGGCCTGGCTGACAACGTGGACCGATCTGCCCGCGCGACGGTTCTGGTCAGTTGTCGTGGCCCTGCCGCTGGTTGTGCCCAGCTATGTGGCCGCTTACCTTTACGCTTCTATTCTCAACCCGCGGGGCCTGCTCTACCAGACGATCGGCCCCTGGCTGGGCGTTGAGCGTCTGCCTGCCTTCTACGGCTTTCCCGGTGCGCTCTTTGTGCTGACATTGATGAGCTACCCGTTTGTCTATCTTTCCGTCCGGGCGGCCATGAACCGGATGGATCCGTCGTTGACCGAAGCGGCCCGCAGTCTGGGGCTGTCGTCGCGTCAGGCATTCTGGCGGGTGACACTGCCCAATTTGCGGCCGTCGATTGCCGCCGGCAGCTTGCTTGTAGCGCTCTACTGCTTGCGAGATTTCGGGGCGGTCAACTTGCTGCAGTTTGGGACGTTCACGCGCATCATCTACAACCGGTATCAGGCGTATCGCCTGGACGAGGCGGCGGCGATGTCTTTGCTGCTGGTGCTGCTGGCATTGTTCATCCTCTATCTGGACCACCAGAGCCGTGGGCGCGGCAGCTACGCCCGCCTGTCGTCCGGCTGCGCCCGCTCCTACCCGATAACGCCGCTTGGCCGCTGGAAACTCCCTGCGCTGCTCTTTGTCGGCGGCATTGTGACCCTGGCGCTGCTGGTGCCTGCTGGTGGGTTGCTCTACTGGATTGGCCGGGGCATCAGCCAGGATTGGTTGGTGCGTGACCTGGGTGCGACGCAGGTGGCGGGGGGGTCGTTCGTGGCGCTGCTGCGTCCGGCGTGGAACTCCGTGAGCGCGTCGCTGCTGGCGGCGCTGCTAACCGTTGGGTTGGCTTTGCCGATCACGGTTCTGGCGGTGCGCTATCCCAGCAAACTGAGTCACATGACAGAGCGCCTGGCCTATGTCAGCGCGGCCCTGCCCGGCATCGTCGTGGCGTTGGCCTATGTGTTTGTCGGGGCCAACTACGCCCAACCACTCTACCAGACACTGCCGCTTATGCTGGTGGCATATGCCGTCCTGTTCCTGCCCCAGGCCATTGGTTCTGAACGCACGTCTTTCATGCAGATTCCGCCCTCGCTGGAGGAAGCGGGCCGGAGCCTCGGCCAGCGGCCGCTGGCTGTCTTCCGGCGTGTGACGCTGCCGCTGCTGCGACCGGGCATCATGGCCGCCGGGGCCATGGTCTTTCTGACGTGTATGAAGGAGCTGCCCGCCACTCTGATCTTGAGCCCGATTGGATTCGAGACCCTGGCGGCTGACATATGGGCCAACATTAGCGAAGCGTTCTTTGCCCGGGCGGCTGTGCCCACGCTGCTGCTTGTTTTGCTGTCGTCAGTGCCTCTGGCGATATTTACCCTGCGGGATGGCGCCGACCGCCGCTAGGTGGCCAACGCCTTCGCAGTCAACCTGTCACCTGTGTCACGCTACTCACCTGGACCGGTTCTGGTCTGCCACGATCTGACAAAGTCATACGGCGCTTTGTCCGTTGTGAACGGGCTTTCGCTGGAGGCGGGTGCAGGCAAGATCGTTACGCTGCTCGGCCCCAGCGGGTGCGGCAAGACGACGACGCTGCGCCTCATTGCCGGTTTTGAAGCGGCCGACAGCGGCACGATTGAGATTGCTGGTCAACTGGTCACCGACGGCCAGCGTGGTATGCCGCCGGAGCGCCGCCGGGTGGGCATGGTTTTTCAGGATTACGCCGTCTTTCCGCATCTGAATGTGCAGGACAACGTCGGGTTTGCGCTGGGGAAAGGGGTCGAATCGCGGGCACGGGTCGACGAGCTGCTGACCTTTGTCGGCTTGCACGGCTTTGGCAGCAAGATGCCCAGCCAGCTCTCCGGCGGCGAGCAGCAGCGTGTCTCGCTGGCTCGGGCGCTGTCGATGGACCCGGATCTGCTGCTGCTGGACGAGCCATTCTCCAATCTGGATGCGGCCCTGCGCCACGGCGTGCGGCGGGAAGTGCGCGATCTGCTGAAGGAACGCGGCATTACGGCCGTCTTCGTCACCCACGACCAGGAAGAAGCGCTGCTGCTGGGGGATGAAGTGGCTGTGATGCAGCAGGGTCGCATCGAACAAATTGGGCCGCCGGAGCTGATCTACCACCAGCCGGCAACCCGCTTTGTGGCTGAGTTCATGGGTCAGAGCGATTTCTTGCCCGGCGTCGTCCAGTCGGGACAGGTGACGACGGCCGTCGGCCCGCTGCGGCGGCTGGTGGCGGCGCCTGACCGGGCCAGGGTTGATGTTCTGGTGCGCCCGGACGACATCATCATCGAAGCCAGCGATACGGGCGCCGGACGGGTAGTGGATCGCGAGTTTGTCGGTATGACCTATATCTACCATGTGGCGCTGCCAGATGGCACGGTGCTGCGCAGTCGTCTGCCACATACACACCGCATGGACGTCGGGACGGCCGTGGTGGTGCGCTTCACCGGCGACCACGCGCTGCCCTGTTTCTATGGGGACGATGCAGTTTAGCGAGGTATCAGCTATGGATGTTTGGGAAGCAATCAAGACACGGCGTTCGATCGTTCGCTTTCGCGACGAGTCAGTGCCGGCCGGACAGTTACTGCAAATCCTGGAGGCAGGCATCTGGGCGCCCAATCATCATCTGACTGAACCGTGGCGCTTCGTCGTTGTGGGTCCGGAGACGCAGGCAGCGCTGGCCGAGCGGTACGGCGAGCTGCGGGCGATGAAGGTCCCAGAGGATGCAGAAGCGCGCCGGGAGCGGGTCCGGCTGGATAGCGTGGCGAAGTTCGCCGGGCTGCCCAACGTTGTTGCTGTCGTCGTCAATCAGGAGGGGGACGCAAAGCGCCTGCGGGAGGATTACGCCGCGGCGTGCTGTGCCATTCAGAATATCCAGCTCGCCGGATGGGCCGAAGGTGTGGGGATGAAGTGGAGTACCAGTATCCTGATCAGTGACCCGGTTGCGTTTGAGCTGCTGGGTGTTGAGCCCGACATCGAGTTGATCGTTGGCTTCCTCTACATCGGATATCCCGACGATGTACCGGTGCGCGGCCGCAAGCAGTCGGCTGAAGATGTGACGGTCTGGACGCCGTAACGAGGGTGGCTGAACGGAGAATGAAGAGCGACGGGGCCTTCGGGGTATATGGTTGACGGACGACCATACGCTTGTAGAATACGGTACAAATGCTCAACTTTCTATAGATTTGAATCGTTCACGGATGTCGTTTCAGGGTGGATGGTGTCGCTCCGCAGGCAATTTGAGTGAGTTTCATCGGCCCCCAATAGCAAAGCAGACAAACGATCACACATGGCTCAACAACTTGAGAGCGGTAATCAGGCTGGGAAATGGCTAACCCTTGGCGAAGCGGCCGAGGAGCTAAGCGTCCATCCCAGCACGCTGCGGCGATGGGCTAACAATGGCGATATTCCGACGATGGTCACGCCGGGCGGTCACCGGCGCTTTGCTGCGGCTGAGATCGCTCGCTTTGCCCAGGAACGGAGCGCCCCGCGCCCGGCCAACGGGGTCGCCGGATTATGGGCCACGCAGGCGATTGCCCAGGCGCGGCAGAATGTCGCCGGTCGTCGCGATGATGCCTGGATGATGCAGCTGGACAGCGACGCGCGCAGCCGGAATCGGGCGATGGGACAGCAGCTTATGGGCCTGACGCTGCAATATTTGGCCAGCGACGAGAACGAGGCCGACATCCTGGCCGAGGCGCGCAACATCGGCTGGTCTTATGCAGCTATGGCGATCGAGCAAGGCCTCAGCCTGAGCGCTACGCTTGAGGCTTCTATCTTCTTCCGTGACAGCCTCATCGAAACGGCGCTGCAGCTGCCGGAGACGGCCAACATCCGGCCTGAGGCCAATGTGCGGCTGATGCGGCGCGTGAACAAACTCCTCAACACGGTTCACCTGGCGGTGGCTGAAGTTTATGAGAAGAGCAGCCACAACGGCGCCGCACCCGGCTAGACTGACTGATCGGCATCTCGCCGAGTCGTGACGATCATCTCCTTGAAGGGTGACTTCTGTCACCCAAGCAATCAAAGCACAACCCTTACAATAGACGCCATGTGATGTCGGGTGTGGCACGAACGGATCGTGCCTGCTGTCAGGCCGCATGGATGGGAGCTGTATGCAGACCAACCCACCAGCCACGAAGCAAACTGCTCCGCGCAAGCCGGCGTTGAGCGGTGTAGCGCTGCCTGCCGAGCATGGCAGCTGGAGCCTGGTGCTTGAGCCGATTGTGCTGGCCTTGCTCGTTGCCCCTTCGCTGGGCGGGCTGGCGTGGGCTGTCGCTGCCTTCGCTCTGTTTCTGGCCTACCAGCCCGTTTCGGTGGCGTGGTCAGACAGACGGCGCGGCCGTCACTTCGCCCGCACGGATGTCGCTCGCCGATTTGCGGTTGTCTACCTCGTTGTAGCAGCCCTCGCCGCGGCCGCTGGGTCGTGGCAGAGCGGGGCGGCTGTTCTGATGCCGGGACTGCTGGCGCTGCCGCTCATACTGCTGTTTGTCTACTATGACCAGAAGCCGGGTCGAAGCTGGCAGGCGGAGTTGGCGGCGCCAACAGCGTTTGCCGCCAGCGCGGCCGTTATAGCCCTGGCGGCCGGGTGGGCAGCCGGCCCGGCCCTGGCCTTGTGGGGCGTCATGATTGCTCGCTCCATACCGGCTGTGTTGTATGTGCGCGTGCGGCTGCGGCTCGACAAGGGGAAACCCATCGCCTTCTGGCCTCCGCTGCTGGCCCACGTGGTGGCGCTGCTGGCCATTGTCGGGCTGGTGTGGGGTGGGTTGACGGTCTGGTCGGCCGCTGCCGCTTCCCTGCTCATGCTCCTGCGGGCCGCGTGGGGCCTCTCGCCGTGGCGCTGGCGCACCTCAGTCAAGGCGTTCGGTCTATTCGAGACAGCGCTGGGCCTGGTCTACGTGGCTATCGTTGCTGCCGGGTATATCTGGGGTTAGTGCAGCGACGCTGTGGCCATTGCTTCCCGGGCGCGATGGAGCTGCACAGCCAGCGCCGCTTCCGACGTTCCTCCGGTTACATTTCGTTGGCCAAGCGCTGACTCAATCGTGAGTACCTCTTTGGCGTCTGGTCCGAACAGCGGATGGATTCGCTGGAGCTGCTCGGAGGTCAGGTCGGTGAGCTGAATGCCATGCTCTTCAGCCAGCCGGACAACCTGTCCGGCGACATGGTGGCCATCGCGGAACGGCAACCCCTGCCGAACGAGGTAGTCAGCCAGTTCAGTCGCCAACAAGCCGGCCTCCAGCTGTGAAGCGATACGCGCCGGCACCAGAGTCAGCGTCTCCATCAACCCGGCCATGACCGGCAGGGCGACTGCCAGCGTATCAAACGCATCAAAGAGCGGCTCCTTGTCCTCCTGCAGGTCCTTGTCGTAGCTCGATGGCAGACCTTTCAGCGTGGCCAGCAATCCGGTCAGATGGCCGATGAGACGGCCGCTCTTGCCTCGGGTCAGCTCCAGCGTGTCCGGGTTCTTCTTCTGTGGCATCAGGCTGGAGCCGGTGGCGTACGCGTCGTCGATGCGGACAAAGCCGAACTCGGCGCTGCTGAACAGGACGAGCTGTTCCGAGAGGCGGCTCAGGTGGACGCCGGTCATGGCCGCCGCAAAGAGAAACTGGGCCACGAAGTCGCGGTCGGAGACGGCATCGAGACTGTTGGGCGAGACGCGCGGGAAACCCAGCCGTGCCGCCAGCCGTTCCCGGTCGATGTCGTAGGCGGTGCCCGCCAACGCCGCCGCTCCCAGCGGCAGCACAGCCGTTTCGCGCCAGACGCCGCGAAAGCGTTCCCGGTCGCGCAGCAGCGGCCAGAAGTGGGACATGGCCCACAAGCCCCAGGTGACGGGTTGAGCATGTTGCAAATGGGTGTAGCCGGGCATCGGCAGATTGAGGTCATTCTCGGCGCTGGCCAGGAGCGCCCGCTGCAGGCCCGCCAGCTGCTCCTGAAGCTCGTCGCACGCACCCATGACCCACAAGCGCAGGTCGGTGGCTACCTGGTCGTTGCGACTGCGTCCGGTGTGGAGCTTGCCCCCGGTCGAGCCGATTAGCTCGATAAGCCGTCGCTCGACGGCCGAATGGATATCTTCGTCGTCGGGGGCAATGGTGAACTGGCCGGAATCGAACTCTGTTCGCACCTGTTCCAGCCCGGCGATAATTTCAGCGATATCGCCGTCGGGGAGGATGCCGCTGTCGCCCAGTTCGGCCGCCCAGGCCACGCTGCCGGTGATGTCCTCATCGTAGAGGCGAACGTCAAAACCGATGCTGGCGTTGAACTGGTGGACGAGTTGGTTGGTCTGGCCGCTGAAACGGCCGCCCCACAGCTTGCTCATAGCCGTTCCTTCATCAAGTCCGGTAGTCGGCGTTGATGGTGATGTAATCGTGGGTGAGATCGGTGGTCCAGACTGTCTCCGCCGCGCTGCCTTGGCCCAGATCAAGGTGAACCACAAAGGCGGTCTGGGCAAAGATGGCGGCGGCATCGCTCTCGGCGAACGGCCGGGGCGTGCCTTCGCCGACCAGCTGCAGCCGTTCGCCACTCTCGCCTTCGACCCATAGACTGACCGCCGTCTGGTCGAAGGAGACGCCGCTGCGCCCGGCGGCCATCAGGATGCGACCCCAGTTGGGATCTGCGCCCGCAAACGCCGTCTTGACCAACGGCGAAATGGCAATGGTGTTGGCTACCTGGTGCGCGTCAGCGGCCGACCTGGCGCCGCTGACGCGAATCTCCACCACCCGTTTGGCTCCCTCACCATCAGCGACCACCATCTGCGCCAGTGCATGACAAAGCGCGTTGAGGCCGGCAGCAAACGCTTCGGTTGCCTCCGGCCCGCTGATCGTCATGCCGCTCGCGCCGTTGGCCAGTGCCAGGATGGTATCGTTGGTGCTGGTGTCGCCATCGACCGAGATGCGGTTGAAGCTCCCGTCTACGGCCGCTGCCAGGCAGCTCTGCAACAGTCCGGCGTCGATCGCGGCATCTGTCGTAATGACGCCAAGCAGGGTCGCCATGTCGGGGTGAATCATGCCCGACCCTTTGGCCATGCCACCCAGCATGATTGAGCCATGCGGGAGAGCGACCACGACGGCCGCTTCCTTCGGCCGGGTGTCGGTGGTCATGATGGCGCGGGCGGCGGCAGCTCCGTTCTCGGCCGACAACTGGGCGGCCGCGTCGTGGATGCCCTTGTTGACCCGATCCATCGGCAGCTGCACGCCTATGACGCCGGTTGACATAACCAGAACCTGTGTGGCGGCGCAGCCGAGGGCGACGGCCGTCAGCTGCTGCATGGCGCGGGCGTTGGTCAGGCCGGGCTCGCCGGTGCAGGCGTTGGCATTGCCTGCATTGACCACAACGCCCCGGATCGCATCGCGGTTGCCGGCCAACGTTTCCCGGTCCACAATGACCGGGGCAGCGATGACCTGGCTCCTGGTGAAGACACCGGCAGCACAGCAGTCACGGTCAGAAGCCAACACAGCCAGATCCGGCCGTCCGGACGCTTTGATGCCGCAGGCGACGGCTCCGGCCACAAACCCCTCGGGGGCGGTCACGCCGCCATCAATCCAGGTGGCGGCGTGGTTCTTGTTTCGTTTGTCAGTCATACGCCAGACCTTAGTCGCGCTTGAACTTGGAGTAGTCGGGCGCGGCGTAGCGGGTCTGGCCCCCATCGCTGACTTCCATCATTGCCTTGACCTTCATCTGGAGGCCGAAGAGATTGATGAATCCTTCGGCGTCTGCCTGGTCGTAGACATCTTCCTGGCCGAAGGTGGCGAAATCTTCTCGATAGAGACTGTTCGGGCTGTAGCGCCCGGCGACGATCAGATTACCCTTGTACAGCTTAAGCTTGACCCAACCGTCTAGCGTGCGCTGCGTTTCGTCCACAAATGCCTGCAGGCTCTCGCGCAGCGTGTGATACCACATTCCGTAGTAGACAAGTTCAGCATAGCGCAGCGACATCTGCTCTTTGTAGTGGAGCGTTTCGCGATCGAGGCAGAGGGACTCAAGCTCACGGTGGGCGGCGTAAAGAATCGTGCCGCCCGGCGTTTCGTATACACCCCGCGACTTCATGCCGACCAGCCGGTTCTCAACAAGATCGATGCGCCCGATGGCGTGCTTGGCGCCGAGTTTGTTGAGCTCTTCGATCATGGTGGCGGGCGGCAGCTGGGTGCCGTTCAGGGCGACGGGCAGCCCTTGCTCGAAGGTCAGTTCAATCTCCTCTGACTCATCCGGCGCCTCTTCCGGGGAGTTGGAACGCAGGAACATCGAGGATTCGGGTTCGTTGGCCGGGTCTTCGAGAATGCCGCCTTCGTGCGAGGTGTGCCACAGATTGGCGTCGCGGCTGTACATCGACTTCTCAGTGTGGACGACCGGCACGTTATGCTCCCGGGCGTAGGCCAGGGCATCCTCGCGCGAACGAATGGACCACTCGCGCCAGGGCGCAATGACCTTGAGCGTTGGGTTGAGTGCCTGAAAGGTTAGCTCGAAGCGGACCTGGTCGTTCCCTTTGCCGGTGCAGCCGTGGGCCACGGCGTCAGCCCCTTCGGCTTCGGCGACGGCGACCTGCCATTTGGCGATGAGGGGCCGGGCAACCGAGGTGCCGAGCAAGTATTGACGCTCGTAAACGGCGCTGGCCTGCATCATCGGAAACAGGAAATCCTTGGCAAACTCATGGCGCAAATCTTCGATGATGACTTTGCTGGCTCCGCTGGCCAACCCTTTTTCCTCCAGGCCCTCCAGCTCGTGATCGCCCTGACCAATATTGGCGCAGAAGCAGATGACCTCGCAGTCATAGTTTTCACGCAGCCAGGGCACAATGACGGACGTATCCAGGCCGCCTGAGTAGGCGAGTACGACCTTGTTGACCTTCGATGTGGACATTGTTTTTCCTCCGATGAATGCAGGATTGATAAGTCGCTCAATAGGGGCTTGGGCGCGGTGCGGCGGTATGTGGTGGCTCGGGGCGACGGGCTGTGGGGGCCGCGCCACCTGTGGTTCGCGCAAGTTTAGCACGACGGCCGTCTCATCACAATGTTCAAGCAATGGACAGCTGCGGCAGTCGCGCCATACCTTCTCCGGAAAGCGCTCGCGGTTGGTCGTCTGGAAGCCGGCCCGGTGAAAGAAGTCAATGGCCCGGGTGAGTGCGAAAAGGGTCGTGTAGTCGCGGCGGCGCGCTTCGTGGATGGCGGCCTTTAGAATCGTCCGGCCCCAGCCGGCCCCTTTGACTTCGTCGGCTACCGCCAGGGAGCGGACTTCGGCTAGCGCGGGGGTATAGCCGAGCAAGGAGACGCAGGCGACCAGGCGGCCCGTCTCATCCTTGCCCACAATCCAGTCTGGCAGCGATTCGGCAATCGATTCTGGCGAGCGGGGCAGCAAATCGCCGCGGCGAGCGTGTTCGGCCACAAGCTCCAGGATGCCCGGAATGTCTTCGCTGCGTGCCGGTCGAATGTTCATCGTCCATAGACCCAAACCGCTCGTCCATGTGGACGGCGACCTTCTGACCTTCTATTGATTGCTCCAACGCAAAAGCCACCCCCGGCGGGTGGCTATTGGTCTGCACTGAGCTGAGGGACCTGGACTCGAACCAGGACTGACGGAGTCAGAGTCCGCTGTTCTACCATTAAACTATCCCTCAATGAGTGGGCATTATAGCAATTCGGCGGACGATTCGCAAACAGATTCATCATTGATTTGCTGATAGAGAGGTAGGGGAATCGTCCATGATTCCCATGTATCATGGACCGCGTTTCGTGCTAGAATTCAAGGCTGGCTTGCAACGCGGGTGACCACCTGAGATTGGTTCGGCGGCAAGCGTGAGGAACTTATGCGTCTGTCGTTTGCCTCAACCAAAGCACGGCCCGTGCCGGAAGCCCACCGCTCGAACTTCAACCACCTCGTGTACGACATCGCCTGGTTTGGTGTGCTCAACGGCAGCGCCATCGCGTTTGTGGCGGTCTATGCTGCCCGTTTGGGTGCCGATGCGTTTCAGCTTGGACTGCTCAACGCCGTTCCCGCACTGGTGATCCTGACATTCGCGCTGCCGTCGGGTCGTTGGCTGCGCGACAAGCCGGTGGGACGGGCCACCGTGCTGACCTCGATTGGCCAGCGCTGGTTCTATCTGGTGTGGGTCTTTCTGCCGCTGCTGTTCGCGCCCGCCGGGCAGATTACGGCGCTGCTTGTCACGACGCTGCTCATGAGTATCCCCGGCACGGCGTTGGCGATCTCCTTTAATGCGTTGTTTGCGGCGGCCGTTCCGCCGGAGTGGCGAGCCCAGGTCGCTGGCGTGCGCAACGCTGCTTTCGCGCTGACCTCGATTGCGGTGACATTGGCCTGCGGGTTCTTGCTGGATGCGCTGCCGTTTCCGCTTGGCTATCAGGTCGTCTTCTTCATCGGCTTCGTCGGCGCGATGATGAGCACGGTCCATCTGGCTTACATCAAGGTGGATGATCGCGAGCGGGCATCGACCAGAATGGCCGTCCGCTTGCGCGACTGGGCCCAACCAGGCATCGATCAGATGTGGACCAGCGCACGGACAATGATTGGCTTGCGCTTCCTGTCTCGCCGCCAGGAGCGGGGTGGGCAGCAAAGCTCGTCGCTGCTGCCGGTGCGCGACCCTCGCTACCAGGGCGTGCTGCTGATCGTCTTCGCGCTCCATCTGACGTTGTATCTGGCGGTCCCGCTGTTCCCGCTGATGATGGTGTCGGAGATTGGGCTGTCGGACAGCGAGATTGGCTGGGGCAACAGCCTGTTCTATGTGGCCATCTTTCTCGGCTCGCTACGCCTTTCTGCGGTCAGTGAACGTCTCGGCTACCGCAAGACGATTGCCCTCGGTCTGATGATCATCTCGTTCTATCCCACGTTTCTCGCCATGGCTCAGGGCGTGTGGTTGTTCCTGGCGGCGTCCCTTGCTGGTGGGTTGGGCTGGTCACTGGTGGGTGGGGCGCTGGGTAACTATGTGCTGGCAGAGACACCCGACGATAAACGGCCCGCCTATCTGGCGTGGTACAACATGGCGCTCCAGGCGGGCATTTTGGGCGGGTCGCTCCTGGCCCCTGTTCTGGCCGGGTTCTGGAGCATTCCACTTGCGCTGCTCTTCGCCGCCGCGGCGCGGTTCCTGACCGGCGTCTTCATTTGGCGCGGGTCGAGCGGAGCGGCGGAGCTGCGGGTTAGCTCAGAGCAAGCGGCCGACTAGCGGATGACCAGCGTAGCCCGGTCCAGAGCCAGCAGCAGATCTCGCGCCTGATCATCTAACAGGTACCAGGGCAGGTTGGCCTCGCGGTGGGCGCCGATGACGACAAGGTCATAGTCGCCTGCGCGCGCTTCCTCCACAATCTCATCCACAACCAGGCCATGGCGCACGATGGCGGTCGGCGAGAGATTGAGCCGCTCCAGAAAGGCGACATCCCGTTCCAGGATGGTGCCCTCGAACGTTTCCGCGTCAATCAGCTCCTCGGCGCTGGCTCGCAGATCAACACCCGTGATGCCCGGCGCAGCGCTAATCTGGGACATGACATGAAGGAGCGCAATCTCCGTTACGTTCTTGAGCAGGCCCGGCAAGCGGCGGCTGAAGAGCTGCAGTAAGGTTGGCGACTGTGCCCCGCTGTCGCAGATGAGGATGCGCTGTATGGGGCGAGCTTCCTGCTTGGCGACCAGCACCGGCAGGTCGGACTGGCTGACGACCTGCTGGGTGACCGCGCCACGCAGGCGCGAGAGCAGGCTGTGGCTGCGCCGGTCACCCATGAGAATCAGGTCGTAGTCGCCCGTCTGACTCTCGCGCACGATCTCGTCCGCAGGCGTGCCGACGACCGTAAGCGTGTCGACCGCCTCCACAAAACCTTCGAGCAGTTCAACCGCATGGGCCAGCACCGCCTCGGATGTTCCCTGGTCGTGGGCCGAGTGGATGACGTTCAGGACGGTGGCATGCACCGGCACTGTCAGCGCCAGCTCGGCCAGTTGGCGCATGGCGATCTCTGACTGGGCGGCGCCGCCTGTGGCGATCAGGACGCGCATAGTCTACCTCCGAAATAGGCACCGACTGCTCTCGTAGCGGCACGATGAGTGGCAAATGGTCCTGCGGTTGCCCCTGGACCAGTCTGACGTGAGGTATTTCCTGTTGGTTTCATAGTGGCGAGCATCTTACACGAACAGCAGCAAAATGGGAATGAAGAAGATCAGGAACATGAAGATTGCCATATTGCGATTTTCCAGGGTGACCCAGTTGACGAAACGCAGCGCAATCCGTTCATACGGCCGGAAGAAGAAGACCAGGATGACGAGTGAGACCGCGGTCACGCAAACCATCTGGGCCATAACCACGGTTACGGCTTGCGGGTTGTTCAGCAGGACGGCCGCCAGCAGCGTGTCGATGAACGTCGTGATGTTGGCCCCCATGATGTAGGGGATGACGTTTTCGCGGCGGACGAATCCGCGGTGGCTGAGCGGCACGAGGATGCTGAGTGACACGCTGACCGACATGGAGATCAGGGTGATCGATGCGCCGAGCAGGAACATGATGGCCGGGCGATAGACCAGCCGAGAAACACGGCCGACCTGGCTCTCCTTCAACGACATTTCCGGCAGGCACTTGTCGAACAGGCTGAAGCTGCCCATGATGATCACCAGTCCCACCACGAAGAGTCCCCAGTCAGGCAGGTAGGTGGAGGCGAAGTTCACCACAGGATCAAAGATGAGATCCGTGATGGCGGTCAGCAGCATGCCCGATTCGAGTGGAATGCGCTCCAGCAAGGTGGTGCGCAGCAGGAAAAAGCCGAGGACAAGCACGCCGGCATGGATGGTGCCGGTGACGGTGAACGAGAGGAGCCCCATGCTCAGACTCGTCGACCGGTTGCGGCCGCGCAGGACGTAAATGAAGCCGATAAACAGCACGATGAAGCTGGAGCCGAGGCGGCTGCCGCTAATCATCGTAAAGGCGCTCAACTGGCTTAGGATGCCCGCATCCAGGAAGGTCAGGGCCGATGCTGCGACCGGCGACCCGCTCATGATGACATAGGCAAACAGCCAGCCGAAGCCGAGACTGTTGGCCGGGTTAGAGACGGCGAAGCGCCCCTGGACAAGCGGCGTCAGCCCTTTGGCCCCTTCCTTCATCAGCGTCAGGGCGAGGATGAACAGGAACAGGCTGACAATGAAGATGCCAACTTTGCGCCAGGAAATCGCTTCCCAGAAGTGGCGCAGCGTGGCGAGCAGACCGGGATTGGTTGGTTCCGGGACCTGGACAGAGTCGGGGAGCGGCGACAGCACAGGGTCAGCCACAACCGGCACCAGGTCGGAATCGACGGGATCGTTCGTCATAGGAAGTTACCCTTATCAACAGCCCTGGTAACGGACAGTTTTTTCGTTTGCCCAGGTTATCGCCACAATTATACGCGATTTGCTTACGAAGATTCTGTCGGTGAGCGTGTCAAATAGGTGGCGGTTAGACCCCGTTAGGTGGCCTTTTCATGAAAGCTTCTTGCTGTTGACACGGTGCCGGCGAGAATGCATCGGCGGAGAACCCGGCTGGCGCATAAACGGAAACAGCCCGCAAACGCGGGCTGTGTTATCGGCGTGTGAAGCTGGACGAACTCAGACGCCGGCCTTCAAGACGGCACGCGCCGCGTTGTAGCCCGGCGCGCCGGTGACGCCGCCGCCGGGGTGGGTGCCTGCGCCGCACAGATAGAGATTCTTGATTGGCGTCTCGTATCGACTCCAGCCAGGAATCGGCCGCATGATGACCAGTTGGTCCAGCCCCATGTGGCCGTGGTAGATGCTGCCTTCGGTCAGCCCGTAGGTCTCCTCCCACACTTTGGGAGTGATGATCTGGCAGTGGAGTATGCGCTGGCGCACATCCGGCGCGTACTGGCTCAGCGTGTCAAGCACGACATCGGTAAACGCCACTTCTTCGGCCGCCCAGTCGCTCTCGTGCAGCTGGTAGGGGGCGAACTGGGCCGTGATGGACAGGATATGGTTGCCGGCGGGAGCCAGCGTTGCATCCTGCATCGTCGGGATGGTCAACTCCAGATAGGGGGCGGTCGAACAGCGGCCGTACTTCGCGGCGTCGTAGGCCCGCTCCAGGTAATCGAGGCTGGGGCTGATGCGGATTCGCCCGGCGAGCTGATCGACGCTGGTCTGACCGTTGAAGGTGGGTAGACCGTCGAGCGCAAGATTGAGCTTGACCGTGCTGCCCCGGTAGATGATGTTGCGGACGTGGCGCATCTCGGTTGGCGACAGACTTTGCGGCCCGGCCAGACCAAAGAGCGTGCGCCGCGGGTCGGCGTTCGAAAGGATGACGGCCGCCCGAAGCTCCTCGCCGCTGGCCAGGCGCACGCCAATCGCACGCGGCTGCATGTCGGCTTCGTCGAGCAGAATGTCGGCGACGGCCGCTTCGGTTCGGATGGTCGCGCCGCCGTCGCGGGCCACGCTCGCCAGCGCTTCCGACAAGCTGCCTATGCCGCCCAATACGGTTCGGTGGCGCAGGAAACCCTGCATATTCTGATACATGAACATGAAGGTGGTTCCGGCGCTGCGCGGGCCAAGTGTCAGGCCCGCAATACCGGAGCCACCCAACGCGCCTTTGATGGCGTCGTTCTCAAACCACTCGTCTAGGTATCCCTGCACGGCCATAGGCAGGACGCGCAAGAACTCCATCATCTCGGTATTGCCGCCGCGCTTGACCTGCAAGCCCAGGCCGCCCCAGGGGAGCAAGTCGCCCAGGTTGCGTTCCGTCAGGTCGGGTAGCGTCAGCAGGGTGATGCCCCGCAGTTTGGCGGCCATCGCCTCCACCTGGCGGCGAAAAGCGGGATACTGTTCGGCGTCGTGGCTGCTGAACTGGGCCAACTCCTGCATCGTGCGGGCTTCGTCGGCCCAAAATGTCAGGGCGCGGCCGTCTGGCTGGGGCGCAAAGAGCAGGGCGTTGCTCTCCCGGAACTCCAGCCCCTGCATCTTGAGGAACAGTTTGCTTATGATCTCATCATGGAACAGGGTCGTATCGTGGGCGCCCGTGTCCACATGGTAGCCGGGGAAGATCTCCTCTGTGGCTGCCGCGCCACCAAGCACAGGCCGCTGCTCCAGAACCAGCACACGCCGGCTCGCCTGGGCCAACGTCGCGGCCGCCACAAGGCCGTTGTGTCCGCCGCCTATGATGATTACATCGTATTGATCAGTCATGATGTGTTGCTCCTTAGCGGCCGACGTCCTTCAACGCTTCCAGCGCGGCCAGGCGTCCGGGTGCGCCCATGATTCCACCGCCCGGATGGGTGCCGGAGCCACATTGGTAGTAGCCCTGGATCGGCGTGCGATATTTGGCGTAGCCCGCTACCGGGCGCAGGAAGAAGAGCTGGGACAGGCTCAGCTCGCCGTGGAAGATGTTGCCCTGCGAGATGCCGACCATCCGCTCCACATCGATTGGGGTCAGAACCTGCCGGTGGAGGATGATGTCCTTGATGTCGGGGAAGAATTCAGCCAGGGTGTCGACAACGGCGTCGCCGAACGCCTCTCGTTTTTCGTCGGTCCATTCTCCGTCCGCCAGCTTGTAGGGCGCGTACTGGACGAAGCACGACATGACGTGCTTGCCCGGAGGAGCCATATCTGGGTCGATCATCGACGGCAGAATGACATCCATGTACGGTCGCTTCGAGAAGTTGCCGTACTTGGCGTCGTCATAGGCGCGTTCGAGATGGTCGAGGTTGGGGCTGATCGAAATGGCCCCAGCCAGATGGCGGCCTGTGCCGGGCATACAGGCCAGTTCCGGCGCCCGGTCGAGCGCCAGATTGACCTTGCCGGACGACCCGACCGTCTGAAAGTTACCGACCGCCTTCACGAGGTCGCCGGGCAGGTCGGTGGGCTGCACCAGATTGAGGAACGTCTGCTTGGGGTCCAGACTGGAGAAGACCAGGTCGGCCCGAATCTCATCCCCGTTTTCCATGACGACGCCGGTCGTGCGGCCGTTCTTGACCATCACTTGAGAGACGCCGGCATTGCAGCGAATCTCGACGCCCTGGGCACGTGCTGCGCTGGCCAGCGCTTCCGCCAGCCCGCCCGTGCCGCCCTTGTGGAAGCCCCAGGCCCGGTACGCTCCATCAATTTCGCCCATGTAATGGTGGAGCAGGACGTAGGCCGTGCCCGGTGAACGCGGGCCGAGGAAGGTGCCAATGATGCCGCTGGCGCTGAGCGTCGCCTTGAGCGGCTCGGACTCGAACCATTGCTCCACAAAGTCGGCCGCACTCATGGTCATCAGTTTGGTCAGAATGTAGAACTGATCCTCATCCAGGTCGAGGAAGTGACGGGCCATGTCGAGCAGGCCCATCAGGTCTTTCGGGTTAAGGGTGGTGGGATCGGGCGGGATGACGTTGAGGATGTAGCGTACCGCCTTGGCCATGAAGTACATGTTGCGGCTGTACTCGTCATACGCGCCGGCGTCCCGCTCCGAATGACGGGCGATCTCGCGCAGCGTCGCATAGTGATCGTTGTCGCGGAACAGATAGTCGCCGCCGGGCAGAGGCGTTAACGTACTCTCCAGCGGGAGGATGGTCATGCCATGTTCCGGCAACTTGAGGTCGCGCACAATCTCCGGGCGGAAGAGGCTGACGACGTAGGAGAAGACACTGAACTTGAAGCCGGGAAAGACCTCCTCAGTGACAGACGCGCCGCCAACCAGATACCGCTTTTCCAGCACCAGCGTCTTCTTGCCGGCGCGGGCGAGGTACGCCGCGGCGACAAGCCCGTTGTGGCCACCGCCGATGACAATGGCGTCGTATTGATTGCTCATGATGATTGTCCCCCGGAGTGTGCTGCGGCGAGGCTGCGCTTGCGGGATGGGTCGAAGAACGGGGTCTTGACTACGGTGGCGGGGCACAGCTTGCGCTTATATTCGACGGTCACTTCTACATCCAGTCGCTGGCCCAGCTGGCCGTGGGGGGCCAGGACGGTGCCGATGCCGATGTACTGTTTCAGGATAGGTGAGAACGCATGGCTGGTGATCTGCCCGACCTGCGTCCGTGGAGAGGTGCCGCGCTGGTAGACCGGAACGGCCGACCGGGATGCCCGACCTGCCACCTGGGGCGGTAGATCCTCCTCAGCGAACAGTTTCTCCAGCGATACCCAGTCGTACTGGACGCCCACGAATCGCCAGGTGGAGCCACGCGCCTTCTCGGCCGCCAGAGCGCGACGGCCGATGAAGTCGCCCCGGTCCAGCTTGACCGCCCAGCCGAGACCGATCTCGTACGGGGACGACTTCTGGCTTTCGATGATGGCGTGGGCAGAGGAGACATAGTCGACGTCGATCATGATCAGCCCGGCTTCCACGCGAGCCACATCCAGGGCAAGAATGCCGGCCGGCAGCATGCCGTACCGTTGGCCGGTCTCGGTCAGGCAATCCCACAGCCGCTCGGCATGTTCCGGCCGGACCCAGATTTCGTACCCCAGGTCGCCGGTATAGCCGGTGCGGGTGATCGTAACCGGGAAGCCGTCGACCTCGCCCTCGGCCAGATAGAAGTACTTCAGGGAGGTCATGTCGATGCCGCTGACCAGTTCTTCGAGGATGGCCCGGCTGTTCGGCCCTTGCAGCGCCAGTGCCCCCAGATCGTCGGTGACGTCGCTGACCGTCGCGTCGAGACCGTAGCCGACGTCCTGGAACCAGCGCAGGCTGGGATCGGCCGACGTGACGCGGAAATGGTTCTCTGCCAGTCGCGAAACGGTGCCGTCGTCAATCACCTTGCCGTGTTCGTCGCACCATGGCGTGTACAGCACCTGGCCGACATGGCTGGCCTTGACGTCGCGCGTGACCACCCGGTCGACAAGGTGGAGGGCATCGGGGCCGGCTATCTCATACTTGTGCAGTGGCGAGATGTCGATCAACCCGGCGCTGTTGCGCAGGGCGTAATACTCGCGTTCATGGGATGGCTCATACAGGCCGGCGGACAAATAGCCGGCCCAGTTGCGCCATTCGTGACTCTCGCAAATGGGCGAGGTACGAGAGTGAAAAGGGGATGGAAGTGGCATAAGGTCTCCTGGTTGTCTTCCCACCTATCGGTTGATTGAATCTTGCGGCCGTCGCGCAAAGCCAAGGCCCTGGGCGCGAGGCGAGCTTAAGGTGAATGTGGTGGCCTGGCCCTCGTCGCCAAGCTCAAAGCGCACTGTCTTGTCACCCAGCTGATAGGCGTGCTCGTGCACGTGGCGCAAGGGTGCCGGCTCTCGGCCAGCTATGCTGACGGTCAGACCGGTATCTGTCTCAGCGACCGTGTAAACGGTTCCCAGCTCGTCGCAAAGGTAGTGACCGACGTAAGCAGCCGGTGGGTCAGCCGGCAAGGTCGCGTCGCCAATGCGCTCGAAGCTGCCATATGGCACACCATCGGCGCTGACGAGTAAGCCATCTTCAGTGAAACTGAATTCGAGCAGGTAGTCAGATGTGTCACTGTGCCAGCGGCCGTCCTGCCCGAACGTCACCGGACGCTCGCGGCTGCCGAAGTTGGCGCTCATCGACCCATCCTCGATGGCGATCGTCAGGTAGCGGTCTTTCGACGCCGTGTGGTACAGACCGGCCAACGCGGCAGGGTCGAAATCGGGAACGGCTGCCATCGGGGTGGCCGCGGGGGTCGTTTCGGTTATGTCAACTGCGTCGGCCAGCCACAGCGCCGCAACCTGCAAGCTGTGGGCCGTCGGATTGAGGTCGTTGGTGTTAGCCAGGCAGATGACGCTGAACGACTGGTCGGGGAAGCGCAGCAGTTCGGCCCGGTAGCCCGCCCACCAACCCGCGTGGCTGACGCAGCGCAAGCCGAGGAACGGCGTTAGCTCCAGCCCGAAGCCGTAGCTTCCCAGCGTGCCGTCGTTGAACCGGGAGGGCGTCGTCATCAGGTCGATTAGCTGCGGGCCACCGTTTCCCAGCTTGTTGTCAACCTGGTTACGGTCCCACAGGACGAGGTCGTCAACGCAGGTCATGAGACCACCATCGCCGACCATGTCCAACGTCGACATATCGAGCCGGTAGCCCCCTGCGTCAGCCGGAGTGTAGCCGGTGGCCCGCTTGGGAACGATCCGTGTCTGGTCGTCCTGGAAGTGAGTGTGGGTCATGCCGAGTGGCTGGAAAATGTGCTTGTCGGCGAAGGCAGCCAATGGTTGCCCGCTCAGGCGCTCCACCAACTGGCCCAACAGGAAGTAGCCGGTGTTGCAATATTGGTACGCTGCGCCGGGGGTGAAGTTGAGTCCTCGTTGTCTTTGCAGCAGCGCCAGCACCTCGGCCACCGAAATGTAATCTTCGTCCCGATAGCCGGCAAACTCCATCAGCGTCAAATAGTCGCGCCAGCCGCTGGTGTGGTGGATGAGATGGGCGACGGTGATGGTATGACCAAACTCCGGCAGCTCCGGCAGATGGCGGCGCACATCATCATCGAGGGCCAGGCGGCCCTGTTCCATGAGCAAGGCGATGCAGGCGGCCGTCACCTGCTTTGACGTGGAGGCGATGTCGAAAACGGTCTGGCTGGTGATCGGCAGGCCATAGTCCAGGTTGGCCTGTCCGTAGCCTCGGAAGTAGACAAGCTCGCCGTGGTAGACAACGCCCAGAGCACAGCCAGGCGTGTCGGGCCGGTCCCAGGCCGCGAAGATCGTGTCGGTTTGGGCATGCAGCTCACTGTTCATGGGTGACTGCCTCGCGCTTGCGGGATCGGGCAGCGGCTGTGGCGGAAGGCGGCTGCCGGTAGCCCAGCTGATGGGAGATGCGAGCGGCCGCCTGTTGGACCAGATGGCCGATTTCGTCAATCCGTTCCGGCGTCATGCGCACGGCCGTCGCGCCGACACTGATCGCGGCGACCGGTTCGCCAGCTGCTGTGCGTACCGGGGCGCCGATGGCGATGAATCCGAGTTCCAGTTCCCCCGCCGCAACGGCATACCCCCGGCGAACAGTCTCGGCCAGGTCGGCCGTGAGTGCTTCGCGGGAGGTGATAGTCTGCGGCGTCACGGCTGGCCAGCTCTCCGGCAGCAGTTCGGCCAGTTCGGCCTGCGTGGCGGTCGATAGAATCGCCTTGCCGGTAGACGTGGCAAAGATTGGCCAGCGAGAGCCGATGTGCTGGCTGCCGCTGGTGACGAATTCGCCCGGAATCTCTTCGATGATGACCATCTCGGCCCCGGACGGAATCTCAAGCGTGGCGGTCTCGCCGGTGGCCTCTGCCAGCTGTTCCAGCTCGGCCCGGCCAATTTCGCGCACGGAGTTGGCGCGCTGGGCGCGGCTGCCGAGCGCGATGAGACCGGAACCGAGGCGATACATGTCCGTGGCCGGGTCGCGGGCGATCAGTTCCATGCTCTCCAGCGCGGTCAGCAGGCGGTAGGTGGTGGTGCGGTTCAGGCCAATCGACTCGGCCAGGTCCGTGGCGGTCCAGGCCGGCTGCTCGTCGGTAAACGCCTCAAGCATGGCCAACGCCCGCAAGACGGACTGGGTGCCGGCCATTGGTTCCTGTCGCGTCGTCATCGGGCAAATCGCCTTTTGCGGCGGCGCGGACTGCTGTCGTCGGAGCCGCCGGGGCGGGCAGGCGGGACCTCAGGCAAGGGCGCATCACCGGTCATGCCGGAGCGGATGATTTGTTCCATCTCGGCCACCAGCAGCGGGTCCGTCTCGATCGGTTCGTAAGCAGCCAGACGGCGCTCGACTTCTGCGGTCGCTCGCTCCAGTAGTGTCGAACTGCCAGCCTTGACCCAGTTCTCGCGGTTCTCCCTGTCGGTGACAGGCGACGGCATGTGGAGATGGTTCGGCCAATGGGTCATCGTGTGTTCGGCCGTAATGAGATGCTGCTCAGCCATCAACTCGCGCACCAGGTCGAGGGTGGGTAGATCGTCTACCGGCTCGATGTCGCGCACGAAGTGAAGCGCCTGACCACAAAGGTCGTCATCATAGACCAGTTTCGGCAGGCTGAAGGTCAGCACGAAGTCGAGCATGCCGGGGCCGGAGACGGAGTTGAACCCCGCCAGCGCGGCCAGAAGGGCGCTGGCGAACGTCTCCGCGCCGGCCTGGGCGTCGAGGAACTTGCCGTCGCCGAGGGCCATGTACGTCTGTGTGGGCAGCCCCAGCGACTTGCCCACCTCGGCGTAGGCGACGTCGAGGCGCAGCGCCTGAACGCCCAGCATCGGGGACGAGGCCGCCCGCATGTGGAACTCCGCCGGCGCGCCGCCGAACAAGACCGGCGCTCCCGGTTTGATGACCTGGGCCATCGTCAGGCCGGCCAACACATCGACGGTGTGGAAGACGGTGGCGCCGACCAGCGTTACCGGGGCGATCAGCCCCATGAGCGTCACCGGCACGATCTCGACCGGGATGCCCGCCGCCACACAGTCGAGCAAGTTCTGGCAGGAGTCTTCGCTGTAGCGGAACATGCCGGTGGCGGTGATGGTGAAGATAGACATGGGGCGGGCAATCAGGTCGTCGCGGCCGTCGCGGAACAGCTCCATCATTTCCACCATGCGGCCCACGCCATGCTCGGTGAACGCGCCGGAAACAACCGGCTTTCTGGAGTTGGTCAGCGTGAGGTAGAGCCGCCATGCATCCGAGACACCTGCTTCGATGTCGTCGTTGGTGGAAAACGCGGTGGCCAGATTGCGAATGTTGTCCAGTCCGTCGCCGATGCGAATGTACTCGACAAAGTCAGTGGAGTTGGCCAGCCGGGTCTGCCCGGTGCGGTGGTCGAGTATCTTGAGGCCGCTGGAGGCGGGGACGAAGTGGACCCGGTCGCCGCCGAGGTCGGCGTGGGGGCGGCCGTCCCGGTCGTAGAGCGTGAAGGAATGCGGTGCGCTGGCGATGGCCCGCTCGACGACATCACGCGGGAACAAGACGCGCTCACCCGACTGGTCCGTGGGTAAACCAGCTGCCAGCAGCCGCGTGCGCATCTCCTGACCGCGCACTTCCATGCCCACTTCGGCCAGAATCTGCATGGCTTCATCCAGGATTCGGGCGAGGAGATCGGGGTCTAAAACTTGAATGGTAGGTCGCATAACGATCTGTTCATATGGTGAACACTTTGTTCATAAGCGCATTGTATCATACGGTCGCCCAGCGTCAAAGAGCCGAATCAGGCGGCCATGTCCTCCAGACGCCGGAACCCTTCGCCCAGTACTTCCTGTGCGCGGCCAATAATGATAAAAGCGTCCGGGTCGATGTGGTGACTATGTTCATAATGTGAACGTTTTGTTCAATATATGTTGCCGATTATATCACACACTGCTATCATTTCGAGAGAACCATACCGCTCAGAAAGGACGCCTCTGATGCAGACCCCATACCGTATACGCACCGACTTTCCTCGCCCGGTCCGCGAAATCGAGCACATGATGATTACTCTCAAAGATGGCACGCGGCTGGCCGCCCGAATGTGGCTGCCAGAGGATGCCGAGCAGCTGCCGGTGCCTGCGCTGCTGGAGTTTCTGCCGTATCGCAAGAGCGACGGCACTGCGATGCGCGACGCCATGCGCCAACCGTATTACGCAGGCCACGGCTACGCCGTTCTACGGGTCGACATGCGCGGCAGCGGGGAGTCAGATGGCATTCTGGAGGACGAGTACACGAATCAGGAGCTGGACGATGCGGTCGAGCTGATCGCCTGGGCAGCCGGGCAGCCGTGGTGTGACGGCAACGTGGGCATGATGGGCATCTCGTGGGGTGGCTTCAACAGCCTGCAAGTGGCGGCGCGACGGCCACCGGCTCTGAAGGCTGTCGTCGTCATCGGCTTCACTGATGATCGCTACGCCGACGACGTCCATTACATGGGTGGCTGCGTGCTGACCTCGCAGATGCTGTCGTGGTCGTCGATCATGTTCGTCTACAACGGGGCGCCGCCTGATCCGGCGCTCGTTGGTGACGCATGGCGGACGATGTGGCTGGACCGGCTGGAGAACAGTCCGCCGTTTGTCGAGGCGTGGTTGGCCCACCAGCGCCGCGATGCGTACTGGGAACACGGCTCCGTGGGCGAAGATTATGACGCCATTCAGGTGCCGGTCTATGCAGTCGGTGGTTGGGCCGACAGCTACAACAACTCCGTGCCGCGCTTGCTGGCCGGTCTGTCGGTGCCTCGCAAAGGGTTGATCGGACCGTGGGCCCACACCTTCCCCGAAATTGGCGAACCCGCCCCGGCCATCGGCTTCCTGCAGGACACCATTCGCTGGTGGGACCATTGGTTGAAGGGTCAGGACAGCGGAATGATGGACGAACCAATGCTGCGGACCTGGATTCAGGAGAGCGTGCCGCCCGCAACCTACCATACCGAACGGCCCGGCCGCTGGGTGGCCGATGGGCAGTGGCCGTCCCCGCAGGTGGCGGACGAGATTTGGTATCTCAACAGCGATGGCGGAGCGGGCGTACTGGGGCGGCAAGCGGCTCCGCCCATCACCCTGCGCCATCGCGGGCGGTTGGGCCAGAATATGGACGTCGGTCCGTGGGGGGCGTATGGGTATCCAGGTGATTTCGCCGGTGACCAGCGAGCGGCCGATGGCGAATCGCTGTCGTTCACCAGCCCGCCCCTTGAGGAGGCGGTCGATCTGCTGGGCTATCCCGTCGTCGACCTGGAGCTGGCAGTTAATCGGCCGCTGGCGCTGGTAGCGGTGCGCTTGTGCGATGTCGCTCCCGATGGGGCCTCGACGCTCGTCAGCTGGGGGCTGCTTAATCTGACCCATCGCGACAGCCACAAAGAACCGGAGCGCCTGACACCAGGAGAGACGTACCATGTCGAGGTGCCGCTCAATGTGCTGGGCCACCGTCTAAAGGCCGGGCATCGGTGGCGGGTGAGTGTGGCCACAGAGTACATGCGTCACGCGTGGCCGTCGCCGGAACGGGTCGAGCTTGCGCTGACGACCGGCGCCGGGTCGCGGCTGCGGCTGCCACGACGGACACCACATGCGTTGGACGAGTTGTTGCAGCCCTTTCCCCCGGCGGAGATATCAGCCCCGCTGGCTGTCGAACAGCTGCGGCCCGACGTCACCCACAAGCAGATTGTCCATGATGTGGTCGACAATACGACACGCTATGTGCTGGAGGCCGATGCGGGTCGGGTGCGGCTGGTTGGCAGCGGGATGGAGGTCGATGACTGGGGGCGCGAAACGTATGCGGCCGTCCAGGATGATCCGTTGTCCCTCAACGTCCACATCGAGCGTCGCCTCATCTACCAGCGCGGTGAGTGGCGGGTGACAATCGAAACAGACAGCCGCATGACGGCCGACGCCACGCACTTCCATCTGACCAACGTGATTGACGGCTACGAAGGGGACACCCGTGTGTTCACCAAGGCGTGGACCAAAGCGATCCCCCGAGACCATCAATAGAGGATTTTTATGTCAACTCGACCCCGCGCCCGCGATTTGGGCATCACTATCGGCACCTTTCCCACCGGCCTGCACAACGCCATTACCGACGTGCCGGGCACGCTGGTCGGCCACAGCACGGTCATCTACGATACGCCTCGGGTGGCCCGCACTGGCGTGACGGTGGTCATTCCGCGTGAGGGCGCCATCTGGGACAATCCGGCCTTTGCAGCGTACCACTCATTCAACGGCTGCGGTGAAATGACCGGTGTGCTCTGGCTGGAGGAGTCGGGCCAACTGGCCTATCCGATTGCCACGACCAGCACCCATCACGTAGGCACCGTTCACGAAGCGATGGTGGCTTACGCCCAGGAAAACGGCCACACGGAGTTTTCCGCCCTGGCCGTGGTCGCGGAGACGTGGGACGGCTGGCTTAATGACCTCGACGCTTTTCACGTTCATGGCCATCATCTGTTGGAAGCGATGGCTTCTGCATCTGGCGGTCCTGTCCCCGAGGGAAATGTTGGCGGTGGCACGGGCATGATTTGCCACGAATTCAAGGGCGGCATTGGCACGTCGTCGCGGGTGGTGGAGACGCAGAGCGGAACGTTCACCGTTGGGGCATTGGTGCAGGCGAATCATGGCTCGCGCGAAGATTTTCGCGTGGACGGCGTGCCTGTCGGCCGTCTCATCAATCTGGCCCATACCCCTGCACCGTGGGACGAACTGCGGGACAACAGCTCCATTCTTATCATCGTCGGTACGGATGCGCCGCTGCTGCCGTTCCAATGCCGGCGATTGGCCCAGCGGGCGACGGTGGGCTTGGCCAGGGCGGGCGGCGTGGGGCACAACGGCAGCGGTGATATCTACCTGGCCTTTGCCACCGGCAACAGCCTGACGCCAGGGGCCGGTTCTCACCCGGCGCTGACGATGATGCCCAACGGTCATCTGAACCCTATGTTTTCAGCGACGGCCGATGCCGTTGAGGAAGCGATTCTGAACGCAGTCATCGGCGCAGAAACGATGACCGGGTACAAGGGACGTACAGCCCATGCGGTGCCGGTCGACGTCTTGCAAAAACTAATGGCTCGCGCCTACGAAGCGCGCACGGCGCTGATCTAGATGCCGTGCACAGGTAGAAAGCCATGACAAACTGAGAGGGAGCAAGTGACCAACGAGTACGACACGATCGTTGTGGGACTGGGCGGATTGGGAAGCGCAGCGCTCTACTGGTTAGCCCGCCGCCAGGGTGAGCGCGTCTTGGGGCTGGAACAGTTCGACATTGGCCATCTCAACGGTGGTTCCCAGGATCATTCCCGTATCATTCGCCTCTCCTATCACACCCCCGCCTATGTCGATCTGGCCAGGCAGGCGTATGGGGCGTGGGCAGAGGTGGAGCAAGATGCCGGTGAGCAGCTGATCTTCAAGACGGGCGGCATCGACCTGTGGCCGGCCGACTCGGCCTATCCGATGTCCGACTATACGGGCAGCATGGACGCTGCGGGCGTGGCGTATGAGCGGCTGTCGGCCGCCGAGGTGATGGCGCGTTGGCCGCAGTTCCGCCTGACGGATGAGGTGACGGGCATCTTCCAGGAGCAGGCGGGCATGGCCACGCCCAACCTGAGCAATGCCGCTCATTTGCGGCTGGCCCGACGATACGGAGCGGCCGTTCGCGACAATGCCCCGGTTGAGGCGGTGACGCCGCTGCCCGGCGGCGGCGTGGAGGTGGTGGCGGGTGACATCGTCTACCGGTGTGGCCATCTGGTGGTGGCGGCTGGTGCGTGGACCAACGAACTGCTGGCCCAGATTGCCCGCCCCGTCCATCTGACGGTTACGCAGGAGCAAGTGACTTACTACGACTCACCGCGAACGGCCGACTTCATGCCCGATAGGTTTCCGGTCTGGATCTGGATGGACGAGCCGTCATTCTACGGCTTCCCGGTTTTTGGCGAGGCGGGGCCGAAGGCGGCCCAGGATGTGGGCGGCGACCGGGTCACTGCCCGGACGCGCACGTTCGAACCCAACGCGGCAGCGGCCGCCCGGCTGGAAGCGTTTCTGGGGAACGTGCTGCCCGGAGTCTTGGGTCCGCCCATCCTGACGCGCACCTGCCTCTACGCCATGCCGCCCGACCGGGATTTCGTACTCGACACCCTGCCGGAGCATCCCGCCATTTCGGTGGCCATCGGGGCGGGCCACGCCTACAAGTTTGCCAGCGTGATTGGCAAGACGTTGAGCGAACTGGCAATCGATGGCACGACGACGGCCGATATTTCGCCGTTTGCCATTGACCGTCCCATTCTGTATGAGGCGGATCCCGAACTGAACTTCATGTGCTAGGCATAGGCCGGGACCGGCGCGTTCCTCAGCTGCCCCACAGCCCGTAGCCGGCTTCGCGCCGTGCTTCCCGGCGGGCGTGCTGTTCCAGAATTTCGCCTACGTGGGCTGCTTTTTCCTCGATGGCTGCGTCGAGCCAGAGGCGGCCGTTTTCAGCTGTGGCCACACTGCCCGCCCCGTACGCCCCGGTCGCTGTGTCGTCGTCCCAGGGCGGATTGGCCACCAGAGCGCCACCCTCGATCCAGTCCATGTAGTAGCTGGCTGTGCTGACGAACTCCGTTTCATCAATGACCCGGTCCATATGAACCAGATTGGGCCGGAGAGCCAGGATCATCGCTGTCTCCAGCTCTCCGGCGTGCCCCATGCCACCGCGTTGGGAGTGGCGGTGGGCCTGGACGACCGGCGCGGCAATGTGGCCGGACGTGTGCAGCCAGGTGGTGGCGCAGAAGATACGGCGGTGGCGTTCGCCTGCGTACTTGACCACGTTCACAAGAAAGGAGCAGTTGCCGCCGTGGCCACTCATGAGGTAGATAGTTGGATAGCCGCGCCCAACGAGGCAGTCTACCACGGCCAGCCAGAAATCTTCGAACGCCCGCCCGCCCGTGTTCAATGTCGCTGCGAAGGAGTCGCGGTGGGTGCTGGCCCCGTACGGGAAGGCCGGGAGCGTCGTCGCCTGCTCGGGAACGGCCGCCGCCGTGCCGGCAGCAATCGCTCCGATGATCAACGTGTCGGTAGACAGCGGGAGATGATGGCCGTGCTGCTCCGTGTGGCCGACGGGCACCAGGATGACCCTGTCGCGGGCGTCATCGGGCAAGAAGAAGTGGGGGATATGTTTCTGGCTTTCGTGCGGCTGAATTACTGCACTGACGCCCAGGCCAAGCTCCAGGCCCTGCGGCTGAAGCACGAAGACGCGGCTGAAGCCGTCGTCGCGCAGACTTCCCAGCAGATTGCTGATCAGCGTGGCAAAGATGTCCAGCGGTATTGCCAGGCCGCTGCCCCGCCACCCATACGGAATGGGTGGCAGCAGCCCAATTAGCGCGGGGTGACCAAGCGCTTCGGCCAACTGGACCCGGTTGTACCCGTCGCCCAGCGGGATGACCAGTGGGGTGTCGCGTGGCAGGGCCGCCACTTCGGGCCAGGTCATGGTTTCGTACTCAAAGAAGCGTGTCATGGATCTCCCCCAGATAGGTCTATTCGTACAGGGATGCACCGGCCAGTTCGCGTTCGCGGCGGGCAACGAACTCGTCGAGGGCGTCCGACAGACCGGGGTCAATCGGCGGCTGCTCATACTGGTCCAGCATTGCTTTCCAAAGGCGGTTGGCTCGCACGGCCGTCTCCTGCGCGCCCGCCGCCACCCAGGCGTCGTACCCCAGCCGGTCGGCGAGCGAGGTGGCGTAGAACGCGTCCCGATAGCGGGCCTGCGTATGCTCGGTGCCAAAATGGTGACCGCCTGGTCCGACGGCCGCAATCGTTTCCAGCGCCAGGCTCGCGGCGTCCACCTTGAAGCCGTCCAGGTAAGCGTGGAACATGGCCACGTTTTCCAGGTCGATGACGAACTTCTCCATCGAGGCGGTCAGGCCACCATCCGCCCAGCCGGCGGCGTGGACGATCAAGTTGGTATGAGCCATTACGGCCGGCCAGAGCGTCCAGGCACTCTCGTAGGCGGCCTGGGCGTCCGCCGCTTTGCTGTTGGTCAGACTGCCGCTGGCCCGGTAGGGCAGGCCGTAGCGCCGGGCCAGTTGGCCGCCCGCCAGCAGTGCCCACGCGCCTTCGGGCGTGCCGAAGCTGGGACTGCCCGACTTCATATCGGCGTTGGTGGTGAAGCCGCCGTAGATGACGGGCGCTCCGGGTCGGATTAGCTGGGTCAGCGCAATTCCGGCCAACACCTCTGCATTTTGCTGGGCCAGAGCGGCCGCCATCGTCACCGGACTCATTGCCCCGGCGAGGATAAACGGCGTGATATAGGTCACCTGGCCCGCGCGAGCATAGGTGATGAGACCCCCGAGCATACGGTCGTCGTAGCGTAAGGGGCTGTTGACGTTGATGACGTCGCCGGTGACCGGATCGCCGTCGAGCGAACCGAATACCAGTTCGGCCACAGCCAGGACGTCCGCACTGATAATCCGGCCATGGGCCGCCTCCATGACCACCTTGTCCGTCAATGTGTAGCTGGAGCGAAGACGATGCAGGTGGCGGGTGCTGGCGGGGATATCCTGCGGAGCGACCTGTTCCCACGCCGCAAAGTGCAGAGCGTCGGAGCTTTGCGACAGCTTGAGGAAGCGCTCCATATCTGCCAGCGTGCCGGGCCGTCGGCCGCGGTCCAGATCGTCGACGTATGCCATGCCGCCGCACGGGCCGAAGGTAATGTAATCTTCGCCCATGATGACGTTGTGGGCCGGGTTGCGGGCGTGCCATGTGAATGAGTGCGGCGCGCTGGCCAGCGCTTCCATCACCAGGCCGCGATCCGGCCACACTCGTCGGGCCGGGATGTCGACTTTGGCGCCTGCCTGCTGCCAGATGCGGAGCGCCTCGTCATCCAGAAACTCGATGCCGATATTCTCCAAAATGAGCAGCGAGGCGTCGTGGATGGCGTCGATATCTTCGTCCGAGGCAATGCCGGCGGGTGGCCGGGTGTTACGCAGCAGGCGAAAAGGCATATCCAGCAGTGGGATTGTGGCTCGTTGTTCGCGTGGTCTTCGGGTGCGGGTTCGGCTCATCGCGAAATTATAGCAGAAGCAAGAAGCAGCAGCGCTTGCTATACTTGATTTGGTATGTTCAAGATCGGTGAGTTCTCCCGTTTGGCCCAGGTGTCGACGCGCATGCTGCGCCACTACGATCAGATCGGCCTGCTGAAGCCGGGCAGTACGGATGATTGGACCGGCTACCGCTACTACGCCATCGAGCAGCTGCCTCGTTTGCACCGCATCATAGCGCTCAAAGAGCTGGGCTTCTCGTTGGAGCAGGTGTCCACCCTGCTGCGAGAAGATGACCTTTCACCTGAGCAGCTGCGCGGGATGTTGAAGATGCGGCAGGCGGCGCTGCAGCGCGAGCTGGATGCGGGGCAGCGGCAGCTGGCCCAGATAGAATTACGCCTGCAGCAAATTGAGCAGGACGGCCGCCCGCCCGCGTACGAAGTCGTCATCAAGCGGCTGGATGCGCTGACTATCGCTTCCGTTCGGCAGGTCGTCCCCCATGTATCCGAGATGGACACCTACTGCCGGCTCATGTTTGGGCAGCTCTACCGCGCGTTGGCAGCCGCGGGGGTGACGCCTGCCGAGCCGGAGCTAACCATCTACCATGCGTCCGAATACCATGAAGAGGACCTCGACGTGGAAACGGCCGTCGTAGTCGGGCGTGATGTCACGGCGGCGCATTCATCCGACCGGCCCTATCAACTGCGCCAGCTTCCGGAAGCGGAGATGGCAGCCGCCTTGCTCTACGAAGGGCCATTTCGTGACGTGGAGGGTGCGGTGTTGGACCTTTTGCGCTGGATTGGCGTGAATGGGCACGTTCCCGCCGGCCCGCTGCGCGAACTCCATCTGTCCGGGCCGGCCCATCCGGGCGGAGAGCTGGACGAATCCCCGCTTCTCGAGCTACAGATTCCTATCGCGCCGGCGACCGCCTAGCCCATCGCCTTGCCCCCGGCTGCAAACTGCTTCTTGACATTGACACTGTGTCAACCTGTATGCTGTAGGCAACTTTGAATCAGCTGCAGGAGAAAAGAGATGACACAGCTACAAGCAGAAAAGAACGTGATTTTTGGAACCGGGCCGCTGGGTCTGGCCGTGATGGATGAGCTGGTTGCTCGCGGGCGATCGGTGACGCTGGTCAACCGGTCTGGCCGGGTATCCGAAGCGCTGCCTGCTGGCGCTGCCGTACAGGCGGGCGATGCCCGCGATCCGGCCCAGGTGGCGGCCCTCGTTGCGGAGACCGATGTGGTCTTCCACTGTGCGCAACCCGGCTACCATGAATGGCCGGAGAAGTTTCCGCCCATTACCAATGGCATTCTGGCCGGGGGCGGTGGGACGGGGGTGCGGCTGGTGATGGGCGACAACCTCTATATGTATGGCCCAACCGGTGGCCAACCCATTCGCGAAAGTATGCCCTACGCCGCGAGCGGCCGCAAGGGACGCTGCCGGGCGGAAATGGCGCAGACCGTGCTCGCGGCCCACGAACGGGGTGAGGTAAAAGCCACGCTGGGTAGAGCGTCCGATTTCTATGGCCCGCGCGTTCTGGGGTCGGCCCTGGGAGAGATGTTCTTCGGCCCGGCGCTGGTTGGAGAGAGCATCAACGTACTGGGTAACCCGGACTTACCGCACACCTACACCTACATTCGCGACTTCGCCCGGGGGCTGGTGACGCTCAGCGAGCACGAGAAAGCGTTTGGTCGCGCGTGGCATGTGCCCAGCGGGCCGACCGTTAGCACGCGTGAGTTCGCGCAGTGGGTGGGCGAGCAGGCCGGTCAGCCCGTCAAGCTGCGGGCTGCCGGCCCGTTTATGGTGTCGGTGCTGGGCCTGTTCTCTCCCGACGTGCGCGAGATGCGAGAAATGCTCTACGAGTTCAACGAGCCGTTCTTGGTGGACGACAGCGACTTCCGCGCCGCCTTTCCCAGCGAGGTGACACCCCACGATACGGCCATCGCCGAAACGCTGGCATGGTTCCGCGTGCGCCATTCGCGGCCAGTCGCTGCACGCTAGACGCGCAGATACCAGTCGAAAAAGCGTTCTGTGCGTCGCTGCCAATCCATCTCGGTCTCGTAGCGCAGGAAGCCGTGCGGCTCTCCGGCATACGTCTTGTACTCAAAGAGTTTGTCATGACGTCGCATGGCTTCGGCCCACTCTTCAGAGGACTCCGGAGGGACCACATCGTCTTCCAGTCCGTGCAAGAGCAGCACCGGTTTCTGGATATTGGTCACGTCCCAGATGGGCGAACCGGCAAGGTAGGCGGGCCAGTTGGAGCGCGGGTGACCCATCATCATTTCGGTGTAGAGCCGGGTGGTACGTTCGCACAGCGCCCATGAACTGTACAGATTGGCATCTCCGTACTTGCTGACGCCGCAGGCGAACAGGTAGTCGGGGTCCTTGGCCAGGCAGCAGGCGACCATGTAGCCGCCGTAGCTGGAGCCAAAGATGCCGATGCGAGCCGGGTCGATCTCCGGCAGTGTGCTGAGGTAACGCGCCCCGTAGAGCACATCCTGCGTATCGCCCACACCCCAATCGTTGTAATTGGCATGCTCAAACGCCACGCCATAGCCGCTGCTGCCGCGGAAGTTGGGTGTCAGGAATGTATACCCCTTGGCCAGCAGGTATTGGGCCAGGGCATCCCAAACGAACGCATACTGGTCGGTCGGACCGCCATGCGGCCGAACAATGGCCGCGCCGTTGGGATTGGCGGGCCGCCACAGCAGGGCCGGAATCTCCAGCCCGTCATAGCTACGATAGGTGAAGTGTTCGGGTATGACCAGGTTCTTCGCTGCCAATGCTGGAGGTTGGGAGAAGGTGAGCTGGGTTATCGCTCCACCAGGCAGGGCGATGTGGTGTAGGTCGGGTGGCTGGGTCGTGTCTTCGTAGGCGACCACGAGCGCATCGCTCTGCGGCATCCACCCCAGACCGCCATAAAAGCCAGCCCCTGTGCGCAGATCGGTGGCCTCGCCGCCCGCGGGATCGACCAGGATGAGATCGGCCGCTCCCTCCCGGTAGACGGTGGCGGCGATGGTGTGACCGTTCGGCGACCAGGCAAACTCGGCAACATCCCGGCCCAGATGGGTGAGTTGGCGCAAACCTTCACCGTCGGGGCGGGTGAGCCAGATTTCTGTGTAGCCGGATCGCTGGGACAGGAAGGCGATCTCCCGGCCATCCGGCGACCAGGCCGGTGCCCAATCCTTCGTGCCGGGCTGCCCGCCCAGCTCTCGCGTTTGTCCGCTAGCCAACTCCACCAGCCGCAGTTCCCAGCGATTGAGATCGTCGAACGGGCTGAAGACATGGATCACGGCGCTGCCATCAGGAGACGGAGCGGCCGATCCGTTGTCGCCTGCGCCACCGGCCAACAGCCGGGGCCAATTGCCGTCTCGGTCGGTCAGCAGCAGCACATTGCCGTCGCTCCGCTCGCTGCTGACGATGAGCTGCTGATTATCGGGCAGCCACACGGGGGATGACGCACCGTTGGCGAAGTCACTGATGCGGCGGGGCAAGGCGTCCCCTGTAGCGGGAACCACAAAGACATGGCCATCCATCCCGAACGCCAGCCAGTTGCTGTCCGGCGACCAGGCTGGGGCCCTGTCCCACCAGTAGATTGTTTTGGCCCGGTTCGGGGAAAGGCGGCGTGGCCACCCGCCGGTGGCGGGCATGATAAACAGATCGGAACGGCCGTCGCGCTCCCAGACGAAGGCGACGTGCTGCCCATCAGGCGACAACGCGTGATGATGGATGAGATTGAGCGAATTGAGTAGCTCCAGGCTCCACCCATCCGGCGTCGGCAGATCAGGCCGGTCGAGAGAGGGCCATCCATTCCGCTCGTACTTTTCTGTCAAGTTAATTTGGCTCATCTTGGCTCACTTCCTCGACTGGTTGGGATCGGTAAAGAAGCGACCGATGACAGGATCATCCTGTCAGAGCCGCCGTGCCGTGTCATTCAAGCTAGCGTGTTTGGTGAGACGTCTATCTGCCGGGACCGGAGCCTCCTAAGCTTCGCGGCGGCGCAGAATCCACTTCTCAATCTCAATGGCAAAAAACGCGATGCTGCCCAATCCCGCCGCCAGCAGCAGGTCGTTGGTCGACAAGGCGGCCACGCCAAAGAACTGCTCCAGGAACGGTGCGTAGATGACGACCAACTGCAAGACGATTGTCAGCACAGCCATCCCCAGCAGCAGTGGGTTGGTGGTTAGCCCCTGAGTGAAGAATGAAGCCCGGCTGGAGCGTGAGGCCAACGCTTGGCCCACCTGCAGGAAAGCCAGGGTGGTGAACATCATGGTTTGCCAAGTGTTCGCCGGGGCGGTCCAGAGTCAACCAACCGGCCAACAGCGCCACGGCCCCGACCAGCGCACCGACCCAGGCTACATGGACACCAAGCCCGTCGCTGAAGATCCCTGCTTGCGGATCACGCGGTGGTCGCTGCATCGTGCCTTTTTCGGCCGGCTCCACACCGAGACCCAGACCGAGCAGTCCGTCGGTCATCAAGTTCAGCCACAGCAGCTGGAGCGGCAGCAGGCCGACCGGCATGCCCAGGACCAACGGAGCGAGCAGCATCACCGCCACCTTGCCGATGTTTCCGGCCACGGAGAACTTGACGAACTTGCGGATGTTGTCGTAGATGACCCGGCCCTCTTCAACGGCCGAAACGATAGTGGCGAAGTTGTCGTCCAGCAGGATCATGTCGGACGCCTCTTTCGTCACGTCCGTGCCGGCGATGCCCATCGCAATGCCGATGTCGGCCTTTTTGAGGGCGGGGGAGTCGTTGACACCATCACCGGTCATGGCGACGATGTGCCCTTTCTGCTGGAGGATGTCGACGATCTCCAGTTTGTTCGCCGGCGTGACACGGGCGTAGATGGAGACGTCATCGACAACCTGAAAGAACTCTTCGTCCGACATGTCGTCGAGCATGAGGCCGGTCTTGACGCGGCCGTTTTTGGAGATGCCGAGATCATAGGCGATGAAGCGGGCGGTAAGCGGGTGGTCGCCGGTAATCATGATCGGCCGGATGCCCGCCGTAGTACAGGTGGCGACGGCATTCTTCACTTCCGGGCGCGGCGGATCGATCATGCCCGTCTGACCCATAAAGACGAGGTCGGACTCGATGACCGCTTCCGTCGATTCCAGCCAGCGATAGGCGACGCCAAGAACGCGCATACCGTTCTGGGCCATCGCCTCGTTGGCCTCTTGAATGCGGGCCCGCCACTCTGCATCGAGCGGGAGTACGCCGTTCTCCGTCCAGATGTAGCTGCTGATGTCCAGCATGCCATCGACTGCGCCCTTGGTGATAGATAGATACGGCGCTTCGTAGGTCAGCGGCTGCAGCAGAGCGCCGGTGTCAAACGGTTCATTCGGATAGGCGTGGACGGTGGTCATCCGCTTGCGTTCCGAGTCAAACGGCAGCTCGGCAACGCGAGGTAAGGTGTCTGCCAGCGCTTCCGCGTCCAGCCCCGCCTGGGCGGCCGCTACGAGCAGCGCTCCTTCTGTCGGGTCGCCGATGACGGTGTAGCGCCCGGTTTCCGCGTCCGGCTGCAGAGAGGCGTCATTGCAAAGCGCTCCACCGGCCAATGTCAGGCCAATGGCGGGTGGCTGTTCGTTGAGGGCCAGCGGCTGGTTGTCTGCCGGACCGCTCAGCGCCGGAACTGGCTGGCTTGTGCCTGTCAGCTCCAGCAAGTGACCGGCAACGTCGATGACGGTCACAGTCATGCGATTCTCGGTCAGGGTGCCGGTCTTGTCGGAGCAGATGACGGTGACCGCGCCCAGGGTTTCCACCGCCGGCAGCTTGCGGATCAGCGCGTTGCGTTTGAGCATGCGCTGTGCACCCAGGGCCAGGGTGACGGTGACGACCGCAGGCAGCCCCTCCGGGACGACGGCGACCGCCACGCTAACGGCCGTCAGGAACATCTCATCGAGCGGCTCGTTGAGCAGCACGCCGATGAGCAGGACGAGGCCGGCGGCAATGACGCCCACGACAGCCAACGCCTTGCCCACCTGATCGAGACGCCTCTGTAAGGGTGTCGGTCCCGTTTCGACATCCTGAATCAGGTCGGCGATCTTGCCCAGCTCGGTGCGCATGCCGGTCTCAACGACAATGCCGGTGCCCCGGCCGTAGGTGGCGACGGTGCCCATGTAACCCATGTTGCGACGGTCGCCCAACGGCATATTGACCGTGTCGTAGGCGACGGTCTCTTTTTCGACAGGCTCTGATTCACCGGTCAGGATCGACTCCTGAATGCGCAGATTGGCGCTTTCGACGAGGCGAAGATCGGCAGGAATCGTGTTGCCCGCCTCCAGAAGTACAACATCGCCGGGCACCAGGTCGTTGGCAGAGATCTCGCGCCGCTTTCCGCCACGCAAGACGCGCACAACAGGCACCGCCAGCTTTCGCAAGGCGGCCATCGCCTGCTCGGCGCGGTACTCCTGAAAGAAGCCGAGCAGAGCGAAGAGAATGACGATGGCGGCAATGGCGATTGACTCGGTGGCCTTGCCCAGCAAAGCGGAAATGATCGCAGCAACAATGAGGATCAGCACCATGATGTTGCTGAACTGTTCCCACAGGATGAGCCACGGACTCTTGCCGCCGCGCTCCTCCAGTTCGTTCGGGCCGTACTGGGTCAGACGCGTGGCGACCTGCTGGTCCGAAAGACCAGACTCAGTATCTACGTCCAGAGTCGCCGTCGTTTCGTCGACTGTCAGAGTGTGCCAGGGTGTAGCTTGTTCTTCCATTGGGGAAGATTGTACTCAGGAATCGCAGTTTGTTGTAGCGAGTTGCACCGGATTGTGCGGCTTGTCACGCGTGTATCAGGTTTGCCTTACGCAGCAGGGTGGGCCTGAAACCTCGGCTCCACCTCATGACAGGCGACCCAATGATGGGGCTGCACCTCGCGCCACTCCGGCACGTGGGTGCTGCAATGTGCCTGGGCGATGGGGCAGCGGGTGTGGAAGCGGCATCCGGACGGCGGATTGATGGGACTGGGCACGTCCCCTTCCAGGATGATGCGCTGGCGTTTGCGGGCGGCTTTGGGATCAGGCACAGGAACGGCAGAGAGGAGCGCCTGCGTATAGGGATGGAGCGGATTCTCGTACAGTTCGTCTTTGTCGGCCAACTCGGCGAAAGCGCCGAGGTACATGACTGCCACCCGGTCACAGATGTGGCGCACCATGCTGAGATCATGGGCGATAAACAGGTAGGTCAACCCCAGCCGATCCTGCAAATCTTCCAGCAAATTGACAACCTGGGCCTGAATCGAGACATCGAGGGCCGAGATCGGTTCATCGCAGACCAGAAACAGGGGATCAGACGCGAGGGCGCGGGCGATGCCGATGCGCTGCCGCTGTCCGCCGGAGAATTCGTGCGGAAAGCGGTTGAGGTAGCGGCCGTCCAACCCGACCAGATGCATCAATTCCTTGATCCGCTCGATGCGGGCTTCTTCGTTCTCCAGCAGGTTGTGGACGCGCAATGGTTCGCCGATAATGGCATTGACCGTCCAGCGCGGATTCAGGGAGGCGAACGGGTCCTGGAAGATCATCTGCGCCTTGCGGCGGATGTCCAGCAGTTCTTCTTCGTCCGCTTCCTGGACGTTGTGCCCGTCGATGATAGTAGAGCCGGAGGTGGCTGGATACAGCCCCAGCAGCGTTCGTCCCGCCGTGCTCTTGCCACAACCGCTCTCGCCAACCAGCCCCAGCGTCTCGCCCCGGGCAATCTCGAACGAAATGCCGTCAACAGCCTGAACCTGATCGACCGTGCGTTGAAAGAGCAGCCCTTTACGGATGGGGAAATACTTCTTTAGTTCGATTACCTGGACGAGAGGATGTTGGCCGTTGGCTTCGTTGTTCATGGTTATTAGTCGGTCGCGGGCGGTTGGTAGATGCCCGCCGCGTCTATCCCGTCGCGCAGCTCGCCGGTATTGATATCGACCCAGCAGGCGGCGTGTTGGGTGGGCGAGCGCTGCAGGAGGGGAGGTCGCTCGGTGCGGCACTTGTCTTTCACCAGATCGCAGCGGGCGGCGAAGGGACACCCTTTCTGTTCGATCAAGAGATTTGGCGGCGCACCGGGAATTGACTTAAGGCGCTGTTCGCGACGGCGGTCGACTCGAGGCAGTGCTCCCAGCAGCGCCAACGTATAGGGATGCTGCGGCGTCTCAAACAGGCTGTCGACGTCGGCCTCTTCGACAATTGTTCCGGCGTACATGACGATCACCCGTTCGGCCATGCCGGCCACGACACCCAGGTCGTGGGTAATCCAGATAAGCGCCATGCCCAGATGTTCGCGCATGCGCAGCATCAGGTCGACGATCTGGGCCTGAATGGTCACATCAAGTGCGGTAGTCGGTTCGTCGGCGATCAACAGGCTGGGGTTGCAGGCAAGCATCATGGCGATCATCACGCGCTGGCGCATGCCGCCCGAAAACTGGTGGGGATAGCTGTCAAGGCGGCGGGCGGCGTCCGGAATGCCGACCAGTTCCAGCAGTTCGATGGCCCGCGCTTCCGCCTGTTCGTCGTTCATGCCGTAATGGCGTTCGAGCGCTTCGGTCATCTGGCGCTTCACGCTAAGCACGGGATTGAGCGACGTCATTGGGTCCTGAAAGATCATCCCGATGTCGCTGCCGCGCAGGTTTTCCAGTTCATCCTCGCTGAGCTGCAGCAGGTCACGGTTCAGGAACATTGCCTTGCCGCCTGCGATTTCGCCGGGCGGAATGGCGATGAGGCCCAGAATCGACATCATGCTGACCGACTTGCCACAGCCGCTCTCGCCGACCACGGCCAGCGCTTCGCCCTCGCGCACAATGTAGGAGATACCGTTGACCGCATGGACGACGCCTTCAGGCGTGTTGAACTGCACTTGCAGATCCTCGACGCTAAGCAGTGTGTTGCGTTTGTTGGCGCTGCCGGCTGGCAGCGTCGTGGGTTGCTTGATAGCCATTAGACGTTGCGGCTGCGTGGGTCAAGGGCGTCGCGCAGACCGTCCCCGACAAAGTTGATGCTCAACACGGTCAGCAGGATGAGCAGGCCGGGGAAAATCCACAGCCAGGGCGCCGTCTCGATGTAGTTGTACGACCCGTCGAGCATATTGCCCCAGGTGGCGGTGGGTGGCTGGACGCCAAGGCCAAGGAAGCTGATGTATGCTTCGGCCAAAATGGCGGCGGCGACCGCCAGCGTAGCTGCCACGACGATCGGGGCGATGCTGTTCGGCAGGATGTGCTTGAAGATGATCTGGCTGTTTGGTGTGCCGATGGCTCTTGCCGCCAGAACATATTCGTTTTCCTTCAGCGACAGGAACTCCGCGCGAACGATACGCGCCACGTACATCCAGCTCGTGAGACCGATGATGATGATGATGAATGTAACGCTGCCACCTACGATTCGGGCCATGACGATGAGCAGGAAGAGTGCCGGGATAATGAGCATCGCCTCCGTGAAGCGCATCAGCACACTGTCGACAAGGCCGCCCCGGTAGCCGGCGATCGCGCCGATCATCACGCCGATGATGATCTCCAGCACGGCGGCTGTCAATCCGATCATGAGCGAAACGCGACCACCCTGTACAGTGCGGGCCAGAATGTCGCGCCCAACGGTGTCGGTGCCGAAGGGATGTTCCAGCGAGGGCGGGTTCAGACGCAGGCTGGTGTCTGTGAAGTTGGCCTTCTCTGCCGTGAAGTACAGTCCGCCGAGGAAAGCGTAGGCGAACAACAAGACCAGCATGATGGCGCCGAACATGGCCATCTTGTGACGACGAAAACGGCGGGTCGCCATCTGGCCGAAGGTCATCGGCGGCGCGAGTTCATCCGCACCGGTATCCAGGACGACAGGTGTTGTGTCGACGGTTGTCATCGATTCGCTTTCCTCAGGATGCCTCTGGTCGATGCGGGAGTCATCGGATGCAGCCTACTCATAAGTAATCCGTGGGTCCAGGACTGCATAGGTAAGGTCTGTCAATATCTGAAAAAAGATGACAGTGACTGACAGAATGATCAGGATGCCCATGACGACTGGCGTGTCGAAGCGGACGACGTGATCCAGGAACAGTCGACCCATTCCCGGCCAGGCGAAAATACGCTCTGTCACCAGCGCGCCACCCAGCAGCAGGCCCAGGTCGAGCCCAACGAGCGTGACAATAGGCAGCGACGCGTTCTTTAGGGCGTGGACGAGCAGGACAGTGCTGCCCTTCAATCCCTTGGCACGCGCCGTGCGGATGTAATCCTGGTTCATCACGTCCAGCATGGTGCTGCGAATGTAGCGGCTGTAGGCGGCAATGCTGACGATGGCGATGCTGGTCACCGGCAGTATCATATGCAGCGCCACCTGACCCGGTGTTTTACCCACTCGTGGATCAAACATGCCCACCGCAGGCAGATGGGGCAGGCCCCATCTTTGGAAGTTGACCGAGAAGATATAGATTAGAACAAGGGCAATGAAAAAGATAGGCGTGGAGTAGCCGATGAACGAGACAGCGGTGATGACGTGGTCGGCCGCCGAATATTGGCGAACGGCCGAGAATATGCCGATCGCCAGGGCGAAGACAATGATGACCACCTCCGCGACGGCCATCAGGAGCAAGGTGTTAGGGATACGATCCCATATCACCTCCCATGCGGTTTGGCCGCGTTTCATCAGTGAGTTGCCAAAGTCGCCTCGGACAACGCCCTTGCGTGTGCCGGCTGTTTCGGCCACGCCATCTCCGTCCAGATCTATCCTTTCCCAATCGTTGCCAATTAGCCAGTACAGGTACTGTTTGTACATGGGCTGGTCGAGACCCAGTTGACGGGTCAGGCGCTCGCGATCGTCGGGGCGCGTGGCCCGGCGACCACCCATGGTGGCGATGGGATCTCCCATAAACTGCATCAGCAAAAACAGAATGATGCTGACAATCAGCAGCAGCGGGATTGCCTGCAAGAGGCGGCGGATGACGTAGCGACTCATGGTTGCTTCCGGATAGAGAGAAGGGCTGGCCGGCTTCGATGACCAGCCCTTCTCTCAGTACGTTTTCGGCTTACTCAGACAGATCCCACGAGACGATGTCGTAGAACGGTGTCGCTCCTGACATGCGCACGTTTTCCAGCTTCGGGCTGAGCGCCCAAACATCGGGGTCCTGCCACAGACCCAGCCAGATCATGTTGTCATGCATGTACTGGGTAATTTCGAAGAACGTCTGTTGGCGGTCTTCGAAACTGGTCTGGGTTGTTTGTTGGGTGAAAAGGGAGTCCAACGTCTCGTCACACAGACCTTGCCAGTTGGCGCCGTCCGGGTACTCGTCCGTCGGAATCTCGCTGCAGTACCAGTAGTAATGATCGGGATCGGGGTAGAACGGTCCGTCCGACCACTCAAAGATGTCCAGCTCGCCAGTGGCTGCAGGACCGCCGTCACCGTAGCCGGCAAACATAACGTTGCTGTCAAAGCTTTGCAGATCCAGCTCGACGCCGATTTCGGCCAACTGTTGTTGGGCGACCGCCTGGGCATCTTGGCGAATCTCGCGAATGGTCGTGCCGTGGGTCAGGATTAGCTCGACGCCATCCTTATCGCGCACGCCGTCGCCGTTCGAGTCGATCCAACCGGCTTCGTCCAGCATGGCCGCAGCGGCCACCGGATCGTACGGGATCTGCTCGATGTCCGGGCTGACAAACGGCATACCGTCCCACAGGGATTCTGACGGTGATGTCAGACCAAGCAGGAGGTCCTCGTTGAGTGTCTGCCGGTCAAGGCCCATGGCGATTGCGCGGCGTACATTGACGTCCATCATCGCCGGGTGAGCGTTCTCGCCCAGGTAGAAGAACCAGCCTTCATGGTAGCCAGATGCGACCGTCTTGATGGCTACGCCGGCTTCTTCGAGCGTCGGCACGTCAGAGTAAGACACGAACGTGCCCAGGTCGCCGTCGCCGGTCTGCAGCGCGGCCACCTGCGAGGCATCATCCGGCACGAACCGGAAGAAGATCTCGTCGATGATCGGTGGCTCGCCGAACCAGTTTTCGTTACGAACGAAGCGAGCAAAACTACCCGACTCCCATTCGTCGAACACATACGGCCCTGCGCTGACGGTTGGGGCAATGTTCCAGGAAGAATTATCCAACGTTCCTTCGGCTTCGAATTCCGGACCCAGGATGTGGGCCGGCAGGAGGCTGTGCCACAGGGTCGCCAGCCACGGCGCGAACGGTTCTGCGAAGTTGACCACGACTGTTTGTGCGTCGGGTGTCTCTACGCTCTCGATTGCATCGTAGGGGTAGGTCGACTGGACAATATTGCCCGGATCAATCGACATCTGGTAGGTGAACAGGAAGTCCTCTGAGGTGATGGGCGTGCCATCTGACCAGACGATGTCATCACGCAGGTTGAACGTGATGGTTGTGCCATCCTCAGAGATGCCGCCGTTCTCTTCGCTGGGGATTTCGGTCACGAGGACGGGAATGACCTCGTTGTTTTCGTCATAGTGCCAGGCCCACACATTCCAGATTGGGTAGGTGATGGTTGAGAACCACATACCGGTGTAAAGTGGGCTTAGCGAGTCGAACTCCTGAGTCCAGATGAACGTGGCGACTTTCTTTTCCCCGCTGTCAGCCGCTTCTTCCATCGGCTCCTCGTCCATCACTTCCTCGGCCACGTCGGCCGGTTCATCAGGAACCGCTTCTTCGACAACTTCGGCTGCCGTATCGGCAGGTGCTTCGGTCGTTTGGCCGCCGCTGGTGCAGGCTGCCAGGAATAAACCCAGCATGAGCGTCCCCACAAGTAGAAGGGACCAGGTTACTTTGCGCATTTTCTCCTCCGTAACAATCGTGATCTGCTTATCAGTTACCTCGAACAATCCGTCAAGTATGCCGAATACATCACCTCCCCCGGGAAACAGGCGAACTTGCATGTATTTGATTGAGGCTGAAATTCAGTGGGAAGAGCGCATGCCGAAATCGGCCGACCAACACAAGGGTGTTGGCGCAAAATGCCGCATATGACAGAGGTGTAGTTGTCAATCGGTGCGCCCATTTTTGGGACCAGACAATCGTCTACCTAGACTCAGAGTAAACAGATGCCTACTTCGGTATTGTACTGGTGGGCGGCTTGAGTGTCAAAAGTTGGTCAATTTGAGGTCAGTCAACCTGGGCCGCGGGAGGCAGCCGGCCCACCATCGCTCAGGCTTCGAGGGTAGGCGCGGCGATTTCGTGCACGGCTCGGGCGAACGCCAGCAGCGTCTCATCCGACACGTCGCTGGCTGCCACCGCACCGTAGGGCAGGTAAGTGCCCTGCCACCCGTTGGTGTGCCAGCTGGCTGCGCCGGGAAGCGCATGGTTGGTCAGGCGCTCTGCCTCAAATGGCCACGGGTTGGAGTAGAAGTAGGCAGCGTCGTCTGATTCACCGGCGTAGAACCCCAGATTAAGCTGGGCCGGCAGCTGGCTTACGTTTCCGTTCTCAGCGTACTCCACCATCCGGTTGCCATACCACTCCATCGACAAGTCGAACCCGTGGGGCCAGAAATTGACGGGGCTGACATCACCAGCAAGCGTGGCGCGATGGTTCTTGAACGCCCGGTCGGCGTTGACCAGGGCCGTGAAGAACCGGCCGGCCGCCTCGCGATCGTAGGTGGCGGGGGTGTCGTCGGCAAAGCGCTCGCGCTGGTACTCGGCATGAAGGCCCAAAGCGGCGACGGCTTCGATGAGCGCTTCGCCCATCTCGGTTCCGCTCAGACCAGCGATCATGTCGAATGACGTTACATCGCCATCGCTCGACAGCAGCTGGATGGTATGGGTCTGCATGTCGATCCTCAAGGCCATGACTCCGCCGGCGGGCAGAGGGACATTGTCGCTGACGAGGCCCTCGGGCGTGACGCGCAAGGCGACGTGCCACCACTTCTCGTGAGGGACGGCGTGCTCGCGCAAGACGGCGCCGACCGCTTTGACGTAGGTGTGGAGTGTCTGTCGGGTGGGGCCGAAATCGTCGAGTGTAGGAAAATGGGTCATGGTTGTCTCCAATGGGCATCCGGCATCTGGCTGCAAATGTGTTGGGCAAGCGTGGGGACTGTGCTCCTGAGTTCTCGACGATATGGCGACGCCGCTCCTTACGAGCAGCATCCTGGCTGGCCTGATCGTGTGGTGCTCTTACCGGCTGCTGCGTTGGTCAAGGTATTGCAAGCCGAGTTGGACTCGTTCATCGACGGTTGCCGCGTCGCGAGGCACGTTTTGCAGCGCCGCCTGCGCCTCGACGATGCTGAAGCCAAGTCCGGTCAATACGTCGATGACGTCGGCATCCACGTCGCTGATCAACGGTGTGGTCGCGTCAATGTCGGTCAGATCGAGCTTGTCGCGCAGTTGGAACATAATGCGCTCGGCGGTCTTCTTGCCGATGCCGGGCACACGCTGCAGGACGGCCGTCTCTTCGCGCATGACGGCGGAGCGCAGCAGCTCCGGGCTGAGTGTGCTGAGGATGGCCAAGGCTACCTTGGGGCCGACACCGTTGATGCCCAGGAACAACTGGAACAGCTGCAGCTCTTCCTCGCTGTGGAAGCCATAGAGGGTCAGGTCATCTTCGCGGACGATCAGATGGGTGTGCAGGCTAATGGCCCGCCCGATTCCGCCTGTGTTTTCCAGGACGGTGCGCGGGACCATGACACGCACACCTACACCGCCCAGGGCGATGACCAGGCTGTCTTTTTCAACTTTCTGGATACTGCCACTGAGTGAGGCGATCATTCGGCATCGATTAGAGAATGATAGTGATGATACTGGTAGTGGGTGATGGCCACGGCCAGGGCGTCGGCGGCGTCATCGGGCCGCGGTGTCTCCGTCAGGTCAAGAAGCTGGCGAACCATCAACTGCATTTGACCCTTGTCCGCCTTGCCATACCCTGTTACCGCCTCCTTGATCTGGGGCGGGGAGTACTCACCGATCGGAATGGCGGCGTTGGCCAGCGCCAGGAGTAGCACGCCACGCGCTTCACCCACGCGAATGGCGGTCGTAATGTTGCGTCCGAAGAACAGTTTTTCCACGCCCGACGTGTCCGGTTTGAAGGTGGCCAGCAGCGCAGTTAGCTGTTCGTAGATGGACTTGAGGCGGTCGGCCGGCTCATCGCCGGCTGGCGTAGAGATGACTCCATACTCGACCATGCTCAACTGTCCATCAATGACATCAACCACGCCAAAGCCGGTCGTTGCTGTGCCGGGGTCAAGACCAAGGACGCGCATGAGTGGTATCAAAAATCGGAAACGACTAGGCTGCTTCCATGGCGGCGATGGCCTCGTCGGTCACATCCAGCGCGGAGTAAACGTTCTGCACGTCATCCAGATCCTCGATGCGCTCGATCAGATTCATGACCTGGATTGTGGCTGCCGGCTCCAGCTCGATCGGGTTGTCCGGATCAAGGATCAGATTCGCCTCGTCCATCTTGTAGCCCGCTTCTTCCAGCGCCTGTCGCACCGCATGAAACGCTTCCAGCTCGACATACACCTCGGCCAGTCCCTCGCTGAAGTCGACGTCATCGGCGCCTGCTTCAGCCGCCACCATAAACAGCTCGTCCTCGTCGGCTGGCTCGCTAACGCTGATATACCCTTTGCGCGTGAACTGCCAGGAGACCGCGCCGACCTCGGCCATCGTGCCCCCGTACTTGGAGACGGTGTGCCGCACGTCGGCGATGGCGCGGTTCTTGTTGTCGGTGACAACCTCGACCAGAATGCCCACGCCGTGAGGACCATACGCTTCGTAGACGATGCTGACCAGTTCACCGCCTTCCAGTTCGCCGGTGCCGCGCTTGATGGACCGGTCGATGTTGTCCTTGGGCATATTGGCGGCTTTGGCGTTGTCGACCGCCAGGCGAAGGGCGTTGTTGGACGCGATGTCACCGCCCCCTTCGCGGGCGGCGATCGTAATTTCCTTGGCCAGACGAGTAAAGAGCTTGCCGCGCTTGGCGTCGCTGGCCGCCTTCTTGTGTTTAATCGTGGACCATTTTGAGTGACCTGACATGGCATTCTCCATTCTAGTGGCGCTGCGCCGGGCTTCCAGTGACCGATACCCGGCATCGGAAAGCGCTCTCTATTCGGCTGCGACCAAGCGTCTTGATATCTCTGTTAAGGTCCTGATTATAGCACAGCCCGACCCGCGCTGGCGACCTTACCGGCAGCAGTGAAGGGCAATCGCATACAGGTTCGCTGTGAAATGAATTCACACAGCGAACAAGATAGTGGGATAAATCGCACTGGGAACAATCCTCAAGGGCGCCCATATACCCTCGATGAATGGTCAGGCAAGCCTGATTCATCAAGCTTGCTCGGCAGCTGTCCGGTTTCCGTTCGGGATATGTGAGGGTTGGTCAGTCGATGGCAGGGGGCGGACCGCCGGGGAACAGAACATCCGCCATATCCGGGGCAAACTGTCGGGCCATATCGCTGGACATCGTGCCGGAGCGGCAGATCGCCTGGTAGAGATAGGCGCTCGGGCGCCAGGTACGTTCCTGCGTTGCCTCGTCCAGCGCGATCAGGCCGAATCGCCGCTCCCAGCCATAATGCCAGGCGAAGTTGTCAACCAGCGACCAGTGGTAATATCCCATTACCGGATAGCAAAAGCTGATGGCGTGCCATATCTGGCGCAAGTGATCCATGAGGTAGCCCGGTCGCTCATCGTCGCCATGATCCGGCAAGCCATTACTCGTTATGTAAATTGGCTGATTGTAGCGTTTGTTGACTCGATTAATGGCCTCATAGAGACCGTAGGGATAGGGATCGCCGAACGCGCCTTCGCGTGTGTTGGGCTCACTGGTCCATTGTCGCTCAAGCATATCCTTGGCGGGCGGGAATTTGACATAATACCGGGCGTAGTAGTCGATCCCCATGAAGTCGGAGGTGCCCGCCAGGTTCTTGACCCGAATCCGGCCAAGGGGCGTCTTCAGCGTACCGCTCACCAGGCTGTCGGGCCACGCCTCGTTCAGCCACATGGATAGCCGACCGGCCCAGTAGCCGTCCAGCCGGTTGGACTTTGGGATGGGGGCAATCGCCGCCATGTAGTGGGCGCCGCCCACCTGAGCGTCGGGCGTGGCTTCCTTGATGGTGTGGTAGGCAGCCGCATGGCAGGCCAGCATGTTGCGGATGGCCCGGATCAGAGCGGTCCAGCCACTGGCCCCGGGGCGCGGGAAGTTGCCCGCCAGATAGCGTTGGAAGGCGTAGTAGACCGGTTCGTTGAACGTAATCCAGTGCGGCACCAGGTCACCCAACGCAGCGACGGTCTTGGCGGTGTAGCGTCGGAAGTAGTCGACGACGATGTTAGCCGAAAAGTCACCTTTTTCGCTGAGCCAGTGGGGGTTGCTGAAATGATGGAGCGTTACCATGGGCTGCAGGCCGAGGTCGTGGCACGCCTGAAGGATTTCCCGGTAGCGGGTCAGGGCGTGGTCGTCGAAGACGCTGGGTTCCGGCTCGATCCGGCTCCACTCCAGTGAGAGGCGGTGGGCGTTGGTGCCCATCGCGGTGGCCGTCGCCAGGTCAGCTTCCGCGTTGGCCCACCAGTTGGCCGCATCACCCGATCGGCCGCCGGTGATGATACGTCCTGCTTCCTGTTCCCAGGTCCACCAGTCGCTGTTCGCGCTCTGGCCTTCGACCTGGTAGGCGGAGGTAGCGGTGCCCCAAAGGAAGTCGGGCGGGAAGGTGAGGGTTGCGTCGGCCACGATAATCGAACGGTATCCTAACGCAATACCTATAATCATGCACTGTTGCTTTGTGGAATGATCAGACGGTCGCTATACTTGAATCCGCTCTTCAGCGATGGTCGCGAACGGCGACTTTTGTCACGCTCAGAGAGGACCGGAGCTTCCCCGGAGAAAACTATGCCGCACCAGGCATCCTTCATCCTTCAACGCCATCAACACCTCGACGCTCAGGAGACCGACCTCACCTACAGTCCGGTTGAGCGTGTGGCGGGGGGTGGCGGGTCGGCGCTGCCGGGGCAGAGGGTGTAATGAGGGTGTGGTTACGTGCCCACCGTTGGGACCTGCTGATTGTGGCGGGCTATCTTCTCCTGCCACTTCTGCTCTATGCGGGGGTCACCTTTGGGCCCAATACGATGCTCCCGGCCGACAATCTTTATCAGTGGGCGCCCTGGTCGGCCGCTGCTGTGGAGTTCGGGGCCACGCCACCACACAACGCCCTCATCAGCGATCTGGTCATCCAGAACCTGGTGTGGAAGCAGTTTGTGCTCGACTCGCTGGCTCAGGGCGAGATTCCGTTGTGGAACCCCAATCAGTTCGCCGGCGTGCCGTTTCTTGCCGCCGGTCAGCATTCAGCCCTGTACCCGTTTAGCCTGCTTTTTCTCATTCTGCCGCTGACGAAGGCGTATGGTTGGTTTGCCTTGTCGCAGCTATGGCTGGCCGGCGCACTGATGTACGTGCTGGGCCGGGTGCTGGGCATGCGCCGGGGCGGGGCAGCGATTGCTGGGCTGGTCTATCAGGGCGGCGGATTCATCGTTACGAGTGCGGCCGTCTTCCCAATGATCGTGGCGGCCGTCGCCTGGCTGCCGCTGCTGCTGGCGTGCATCGAACGGATCATTGAGCTGAGCGGCCGTCCGGAAGGCGTGCGGGGACGCATCGTCTGGTGGGTGGCGCTCGGCGCGGGCGCCCTCGGCTTGCAGACGCTGGCGGGTCACGCCGAGTTCACCTACTATACGCTGCTGATCATGGCGCTTTATGCGGCGTGGCGTCTGGCTACTGTCGCCTGGTCCGGGCGACGTTCGACTGATGGCGAAAAGGTTGGCAGCTGGCTGGAGCGGTTGGGTCGCCCGGCGGTGTGGCTGGCGGCGATGGTCGGTCTGGGCCTGATGCTGGCTGCCGTCCAGTTGATCCCTCTGTACGAAGTAGGTCAGGTAAACTTTCGCGAAGGCTCGGCCACGTTCAGCGAAGTGTTGGGCTGGGCCTATCCGTGGCGCGACCTGGTTTCGCTGGCCATGCCCAACTTCTACGGCAACCCGACCCATCACGCCTACTTCGACCTGTTCACGCGGCAGCAGGTGCCGTTCGAACTCAATCACTTTGGCGAGCTTAACCCCAATGGCGCGTTTACGTCCAGTTGGGGCATCAAGAATTTCGTCGAAGGAGCGTACTATCTGGGGATTCTGCCGCTGCTGCTGGCGGCCGTTGCCGCGCTGGGGTTGGTCTGCTGGCGGGTCATATCGGCGGCCCGGCGCGCCCATACTCTGTTCTTCCTGGGGCTGTCGGCGTTCTCGGTCGCTTTTATCTTTGGCACGCCGCTCTACGCTATCCTGTTTTACGGCTTGCCCTTCATCAACCAGCTGCATACGCCGTTTCGCTGGGTGTTTCCGCTGTCGCTGGCGGTAGCGGCGTTGGCCGGTTTTGGCGTCGACGCCATAGAGCGGGTCGAACGGCCGCAGCCGGAAGCGGTCGTCTGCCAACGGATGCGGACGCTGGTAACGGTGGTCTCGGTGCTGGCGCTGGTAGCCGGGGTTGTTGTCCTCGCCGGGCTGCTGACCAGCTGGTTGTTCTACGACCAACTGACGCCATTCATTGAGCGGCTGTTCCTGGGTCTGGCGAAGGCGACGGAGGCATTCCCCACGACTGAGGCGTTCTACAGTTATCAGGTCCGACAGGCGGCCGTCCTGGGGCTGCTGCTGGTTGGGTCCGGCGTGGTACTCTGGCTGCGACGGCGGCGTTGGTGGGTGGGCGTGGCGGCAGCCCTGATTGTGGCAGACTTGCTTGTGGCCAGCGCGGGCTTCAATGCGGCCGTCGATCCGGCCTTGCTGGCCCATAAGCCGCAAGTGATCGCCTGGCTGCAGGCCCAACCCGACCCGGGCCGGCTGACGACGTTTGACCCGACGGGGGCTAACGTCCTGAATGCCAACACGCCGGGGCTGTTTGGTCTGTCGGATGTTCGCGGCTACGACTCGATTATTCCACGCCAGTATACCGACTTCATGGCCGCAATCGAGCCGCAGAACGGACTTCAGTTCAACCGCGTGCAGTCGATCGGCAATCTGGACTCTCTGAACTCGCCGCTGCTGGACATCCTGGGTGTGCGCTACATCGCCAGCATGGAGACGTTGGATCTGCCCAAGCTGCAGGAAGTCTGGTCCGGCGAGGGGATTCGCATTTACGAGAATCTGGCTGTGGCTCCGCGAGCTTACGTCCTGCCCCAATCCGCAACAGTCGTGGCGGCCGACCCGCTGGAGGCGATGCAAACGTGGGACCCGCGTTCCTATGTAGTGGTGGGCGAGGGTGACGTGCCCGATGGAGCTGAATTGCCCGCAGGGGGCCCGACGGGCGGCACGCTGCAAGCTGCGACGCTGGACAGCGCCAGCAATCTGGAACTCGTTGTCTCTACTGCTGTAGACCAGCCGTCATGGTTGATCCTGAACGACAGCTATGCTCCCGGCTGGCGGGCGTTTGTGCGACCGGCGGGTGGGGGCGAGTCAGAGGAAACGGAAGCGGCGATCACGTTGGTGAACGGCAATTTTCGCGGCGTCTTGCTGGAACCCGGCGAGTGGAGCGTGCGCTTCCGCTACAGTCCGCGCAGCTTTCAGCTGGGTGGGCTGGCCAGCTTCATGGCCGGAATCATCCTCGTCTTCATGCTCGGGGTCTGGGGCTGGCGGCGCTTTTATCGGGCCGAGGCGATGAGCTCGACCACGCGCAGCGTGGCCAAGAACAGCGCGGCGCCGATGTTCCTTAACCTGTTTAACAAGGGCATCGACTTTGTGTTCGCAGCCTACTACCTGCGGCTGTTGGGCCCAGCCAATGCCGGTAGTTTTGCCACGGCCATCGCCGTCGCCGGGATATTCGAGATCCTGGCTAACTACGGATTGAACATTCTGCTGATGCGCGAAATCTCGCAGGACCGCTCGCAGGCGGGGCGGTTCCTGTTCAACTCCAGCATCTTGCGCATAGGCATCGGACTGGTCTCAGCCATACCGATCGCCATCTACATCTGGGCCAGCTCCGGCAGCGTCAACCCGCTCTCGACCGCCGAAATTGTGGCCATCGTCCTGATGATGATCGGCATGATCTTTTCCGGCCTGTCGCTGGGTGTCAGCGGGCTGTTCTATGTCCACGAACAGGCGGAGATTCCGGCGGCGATGGCTACGGTTACAACGATTCTAAAGGTCGGCTTTGGCGTGGCCGTCCTTTCGCTGGGCTTCAGCTTCGTTGGGCTGGCGGCCGTCTCCATTCTGGTCAACCTGATCACGCTCGTCACGTTGAGCGTGCTGGCTTTCAGCCGCTTCGCCATCACGGGACCGTATACGCTGGACACCAACATGCAGCGCAGTATGCTGCGTCTCGGCTTTCCGCTGATGTTGATCCACCTGCTGCAGACGGTCTTTATTTCGGTGGACGTGCTCATTCTGCGCCAGCGCCTCGTAAACGGCGAGGAGGTTGTCGGTTGGTACAACAGCGCCTACAAATGGTTCAACGCGCTGCAGATCATTCCATCCTACTTCACGCTGGCACTGTTCCCGATCATCTCGCGGGCGATCAAGGAGAACAAGGAGTCGGCCAGGCGCATGTATCAGATGTCGCTCAAGCTGATGCTGCTGTTGGCGCTGCCGATTGCAGCGCTGACGACGTTCTCCGCCGACATCCTGATCGGCTTATTGGGCGGTCGTGAGTTCCTGCCCGACGGCGCCATTGCCTTGCAGATCATCATCTGGTCGATCCCGTTCGGCTGGCTCAACAGCGTGACCAACTACGTGCTGATTGCGCTGGGTCTGGAGGGGATGCAGCCGCGCGCGTTTGCGCTGGCGGTGGGTTTCAATATCATCGCCAACTGGCTGCTCATTCCCCGGTACAGCTATGTGGCCGCCGGGGTGACGACTATTCTCTCGGAAGTGCTGCTGCTGATCCTGTTCGATCGCTTCTTGCGGCAGCGAATGGAGGGGGTGGACTGGGTGCGCTTTGCGTGGCGGCCCGTCGCGCTGACGGCCGTCATGGTGGCGGTCATGTGGGTGATCAGCCAGTACAGCACCATTCTGGCGTTGGGGGCCGGTGCTCTGATCTACGTTGTCGGTCTCGCTGCGCTGAAGATCATTGGCCCGGACGAGAAGCGCGCTCTGGCCAACGTCCTGCCTGTGTCACTGGCCAGCCGGTTGGGGTTGGTGTCCTGATGAGTTACCAGGTGCAAACCGCTGCGCCGGCAGTATGGCGCCTCAGTCGCCGGGGCAGGCTGGCCTGTCTGGTCGGCATCTTGCTGGTGGCTTCGCTCGTGCGCTTTGTCGGGCTGGACAACACGACCCCGCCCGGCCTTGAGCATGATGAAGTGGCCCATTGGCTCATCAACCTGGATATTCTGGCCGGCAACCACGCTATCTACTTCACCGACGCCTACGGCCATGAGGCGTTGTTCCACTATGTGCAGGCATATTTTGGCGTACTGACCGGCGACAATGCCTTGATGCTCCGGCTGCCCGCCGCCTATTTTGGTGTGCTGCTGGTGGCGGTCAGCTACACGCTGGGTCGTCGATTATTCGGTTGGCCGGCGGGCCTGTTTGCGGCCGCCTTTCTGGCTGTCTTGCTGTGGCCGGTGTTTTACAGTCGCCTGGCGCTGCGGGCCATCTCCTTGCCGGTTCTGTCGGGGTTGGCTGCCTACTTTTGGTGGGTGGGGTGGGGGCCGGCCTTCGAAAGCCCTCGAACGCAGGCCGCTTCGGTGGTCGACCGCTACCCGGTCAGATTATGGCCGTTCGTTGTGGGTGGGGTGCTGGCAGGTCTCACTCTGCATACCTACATGGCGGCGCGGGCCGTGCCGATATTTTTCGCGTTGTTTCTCGGTTACTTGCTGCTGTTCCAGTGGCCGCTGTTGCGCCGTCGCTGGCGGGGCGTCGCGTTGTTCTGGCTGGCGTTTGCGCTGGTAGCGCTGCCGTTGGTCTGGTTTCTCGTGGCCAATCCCGGCGCTGAGGATCGTATCGCTGAGGTGGATGCGCCGCTCAGAGCGCTGCTCGCTGGTGATTTCGGGCCGGTGCTGGAGAACAGTTGGCGCATTCTGGCGATGTTTGGCGTGGCCGGGGATCCGCTCTGGCGGCAGAACGTGGCCGATTGGCCAACGTTTGGCTGGCTGATGGGGGCGCTGTTTTATGCGGGCGTCGGCCTGAGCCTCTGGCGCTGGCGCGATTCCCGTTACGCGTTCATGCTGCTCTGGTTGGCGGCTTCGGTGCTGCCCAGTGTGGCGACGATTGACGCGCCAAGCAGCATCCGCATCGTCAATCTGCTGCCGTTCCTGATGCTGTTCCCTTACGTTTTTATCCACAAAGGGGTTGAGTTATCCACGGCTTGGGATAAGTTTTCCACAAGAACGGCTGTTCTGTTGATGACGGGGCTGGTCGCTGTATCGCTGTTGTTCACGACAGCCAGGATGGTAAATGGGCTGTGGCGCGTCTGGCCTGCCAGCGATGAGGTGCAGTTTGTGTGGCAGGTGGCGCTGACCGAGGCGGCCGCTGCGCTGGACGCCTCTTCCGAGCGAGGGCCGGTGGCGGTGGGCGGTTGGACGCCGGAAACGATGGACCCGCCGACGATGGAGCTGACGCTGCGGCGGGACGACCTGTCGCTGCGCTACTTCGATCCGCAAGAGAGCGTGATTGTGCCCGGAACGACCGGCGACGCGCCGTCTCGCATTGTCTATCCGGCTGCCTTGCCACTGGCCGAGTTGATACAGGCCAGGCTAGGCGGAGGTATGCTGACCAGCGATCCGGCGGCGTCCTTTGTTAGCTATGCGTTTGCATCACCGTTTGGCGTCACACCTGACAGGGCGCTGGCGGCCGACTTTGGCGGAGAACTTCAGCTTCTGGGCTACGACCTGTCGCCATCCTGTGCGGAAGCCGAGGCTGCAAGCTGCCAGGTCCTGACGCATTGGCGCGTCGTGTCCGCGCCGGACGGTCCGCGCCGTTTCTTTCTGCATATGGTCGATGAGGAAGGCGGGATGCTGGCCCAGGACGACCGCCTGGGTGCGCCCGCCGCTTTCTGGCAAGCCGGGGACACCATCATGCAGCAGTTTGCGTTGCCGGCGCTTTCAGGCACGCTGCGACTGGGCGTGTACGATCCCGACAGCAGCGAGCGACTGCCCGTTGCCGCCGGCGAGTTTGTCGAGTTGAATCCATAACGCTGCACCGGCTGGTCGGATACGGTCGGCGGCAGACGATTCACCAGCGAAACAAAAAGGACCGGCGTTCAATGCCGGTCCTTTTTCTATTCCGTTTCTGCGGCAGTGGGCCAGTTTAGGCCGGCCGACTGCCCGGTGATTGCCTTAGGGCAAGGCACATTCGTAGTTGGCCGCGATGCCGACGATGGAGACCGAGTCACCACCATCTTCACCCGTCTCCCAACCCTGGCCGGATTCGAACGGGCCGGGGGAGTACAGGTGGAAGACCACTTCCGTCGGTGCCAGCCGGTACGTTTTCCAGTTCGACGTCGATGATAGTCAGCATGTCGCGGTCGCGAGACTTGAACTCGACGAACTGCTTTGTGACACCACCGGCGGTGACGGTCAGGATGATAGGACGGCCGTCGTCATCATCTTCCACAAGTGCGGACTGAGCCTTGATCGTGACCTCAGTCAGCGGGGCGGTCGGCAGCTGAGCGACGAATGTCTGCTCCTGATACCAGCCGTTTTCCCAGTAGACATGATTCTCGGTGCTCTCCTCGAACGTCCGCCAGACGTTGGAATACTCTTCCGTGGTCTGGTAGGTCGGGTAGACGATCAGGGCGCGCTGTGAAGCCAGCTTGGCCACGTTCTGGATCCAGACGCGAACCTTGGCCCAGCGTGCCGGCTGCATTTCGGTGCTGTAGAGATAGACCGCGTACTTGCGATATGCTTCGCTGGTCGGCCCCTGCACGTCGATGCGCTTGTCCACGCTTGTCATGAAGCGTACGCGCTTGGGCAGACGGTCGTTGTCCTTGCCCGCGTATTGAGCGTACATTTCAGTCACGTTCTGGTAGTCGGGGATGTTCACCCGCACAGCCTTGCGACCGCGCTGATTGTTGCCCATACCGCTGCCGATGATCGTGGTCAGTTCGTTGCCGGGCACCGGGCAGGCCGTCAGCAGTTCGCTGAGGCCGGCGTCGATGTTCGGGTTGAACTCACCCGGATTGAGCGTGATGACCGGCGTCCGGCCCGTGGCCGGGTTCGGGTCGCTGTTGACAGCGCCGTCCATACCCTGACCGTCGGCATTCTGGATTGTGATCTCACGTCCAACGGGGATGAACTCAACGATGTAGCTGCCGGGCAGCAGACCGGGGAACGTGTAGTAGCCAGGCTCGCCCGAGTCCGGGTTGTCCATCGTTACAGTCGTGATCGGATCGCCGTTGCTGTCGAATACCGGGTTCCCGGAGCCGTCGAGCAAATTGACGATTGTGCCGTTCACACCAGGCTCACCGTTGTCTTGCAAGCCATTGTCGTTCAGATCTTCCCAGACGAAGTCGCCCAGGCCGGCGAGGATGTAATCCTCGATTTCACCGTAGCTTCCGGGACCCACGGGGCTGGCCCCGCCCTGGTTCGGACCGTCGGTGAAGCGAGCGCGTACGCCCATCGCACCGGTTGCATCGTCCGGGACGTTCACCGAGATGGTGCGCGTGCCGTTGGTATACGCCTGGTCAGCCAGGATCGTCTCGCCGGGGTCACTGAAGTCGCCATCGCCATTGAAGTCGATGAACAGACTCAGGTTGCCGCTGCCGTCCTGAGCGAAGGTCGTGACTTCAATCTGCGCTGTCGTGCCGGGCACGAGCGGCGTCAGGAAGACAAGCCCGTCTTCGTCGTTGCTGTTGTTTGCGTTGTCGCCTGTGGCGTCTGCGCTGGGCTGGCCGTCCGGCTCAGCGTCCGGGCCGATCGGTCCGAGGCGGACCACGTTACTGCGACTGACGATATGGCTGGGGCCATTGCTGCCCACCAGCGTCTCGTAGTTGCCTGCACCCGTGCCGCTGCCGGTGTCGGGCAGGTCGCCGTAGTCGCGCGGCGGCGGGTCGAAGGCAAAGTCGATGGTCAGATTGGTATCTGCATCGACGGCGTTGATCGGCAGGCCGCCGGTGTTGTCATTGAGCGGTCCGGTGCCGAAGGTCAGGTTGACCTGTCCGCTGCGAACCGCGCCGTTGCCCTGGACGAACGAGGCGTTGTGGTCCGCGTCTTCGTTGTCGTTGTCAGCAATCACACCGGTGTCGGCGTTGTTGGTGCTGGCCGTCGCTGCTTCCAGCGGGCCACCCACGGCGAAGTTCGACGCGTCGATCTCCACGATGTAGGTGCCCTCTTCGAGCTTGTCAAAGAAGTAGCGGCCGTCGCTGTCAGTCGTGGTCGTGATGGGCTGACTGGAGCCGTCGAGCACCGGGTTACCGGCGCCGTCAAGCAGGTTGATCAACACACCAGGAGGCGGCACGAGGTCCGTCCCCACGTCATAAATGCCGTTGTTGTTGGTGTCCAGCCAGACCAGATCACCGAGGACCAGGTTTGGCGTGCGGACGCCGGCTACGGCAGGCGACCAGACGGGCAAGGGCAAGCCTTCGAAGCGGCCGCCCCATTTGTTGCCGTAAAAGTCACCCAGCTCATTGCCGTTGGGCGTCATGGTGAGCGTCAGGTAGTGAGGGCCTTCGTTCGCAGCGAGGAAGCTGTTTCCTGGGCCGCTGCTGCCGCCATTGGGATCGCGACCGATGATTCGGATGGCGGTCACGTCTGCCAGGGCAGGACACCCACCGCTGCCGGCAGCGCCGATCTGGCAGGGCCAGTCGGTGCCGTTGCCGGTTTGGGCGAAGAAACTACCATAAGCCTCAACCGGCTCCAGGAAGCCGTCATTGGAGCCGTCTCTGGCGTCCAACGTTGCCGGGTCGACCGAGCTAATCCAGATCTCGACTGGCTGAGCTGTGCCGTTGGCCAGCGGGTAGGAGAACGGTCCGGCAACACTGGTCAGCTCAAACGTGCCGTTGAAGCTGGTGCCCTGCGGATCGCCGTTGTACGGGAGGATGTCGACCAGGTCGGCAAACTCGACGTTCTCGGAGCTCAGATTGCCGTAACCCAGTTCCCACTGAATCGGTGTGTCGAGATCAACGATGTCATCTACTGTCTGCTTGCCGACGCGAGCGATACTCGAGCTGAGCGGAACAACGCCAACCGCGTCCCTGTGGAACTGGGAGTTGCTCGGATCGTCCGGCGAGGCAATCTCAACGTTGTTCTGTAGCGAAACATTGTTAGCTGCGAACGCAGAGACCGCGCCGTTGAACTTGATCTCAACGCCGGAGTCGAACGGGATCGTGCCCAGATTCCAGATCAGCGTTGTCTGCCCGGTGCCAGGGGTATTGAGCTGGATCGTATCCGGCTCCTGCGGGATGCCATCGACAAACGAGCTGTTGGCCACATAGCTGATGTTGACCGGCAGCACGTCCGTCACCACCACGTCGGTGGCGTTGGCGCCAGAGGCCGGCAACGCCGGTTCACTGGTGTTCAGATTCTGTGTGGATACCTGCGGGAAAAGGAAGAACGGCACCACATCACCAGGCGACACGATGACGCTGGTGTCGGTGCAGCCGTCGAGGGCCACGTTCTCGCAGACCTCTTTGCGGATGTAGACCGGCGCCTGCACATGTTGATACATGTCGGCAAGCGGGCCCGGTCGAGCCGAGCTGTTCCAGAAGGGAGGTGTAGTTGGGCAGCTGGAACCCGAAGCTCCTGTGCAGCTGCTAGTCGCCCAGCCCAGCGTGTCATCGTAGAAGGCACTGGAGTTGATCAGGTACTCACCTGAATCGTTGTCCAGAACAGTCCAGTTGGTTTGCAGGTTGACGCGATTAGACGTGCCGGGCCGGATAGTGCCGGTTACCTTGACACGAACCATGTTAACATCTTCCGCGTCAATGGATTTCGTGCCACTGTTGGTCCAGTCGACCTGCGCACCAGTGAACCAACCGATGGTTGCATCACCATCACCACATCGCGTAGTGTGCTGCGTATACCAGTCGGTGGCGTCATCGCTACCATCGTTGGGCGCCGGTATAGGTACCCCAGCCGTTGTTGGCGCCGTACTGGATCACAGAACTGGTGATGTCGTTGTCGGAACCCAAGCTGACAGTGGATGCCTGACCGGTATTGCCTATCTGACGTAAGACAAAGCGACTGTTGTCAAACTTGTCGCAGATGATGGGGTTGGTCAGTTCGGCCGTGTTGGTGCCGGTATCGAAGCGGGCATTGGCCCTGATTTCGGCATTGTCGACAACACGGGCTGGATCACCGTTGCGACGCGGAGTAAAGGATTTGTCTATGCTGCGACCGGTGCCCAACTCCATCGTGGCATCGTCGTAGTTATTGCCCGGGTTCTCGGTGCCGGTACCCCAGTTGGATGTGCCACTGGAATCGTCCGGATCCCACAATGTTGCGCTGTTGCCCGGATCAGTGGGATCAGCAAGAGCCAGGTCGTTCTGCAGCCTTCCGTTGCCAACGTTGTCGCCGGGTGTGGCGTCGTTGAGCAACTCCAGCTCCGTGAACGGGGTGAAGGTGTCGAATGTCACATTCAGCGCCACGCCGCCGTTCGGGCCGGGCGTGATGTCGGCGAAGTCGATATTGTCGAACGTCCAGGTGATGTCGCCACCCGCCGTTGTCTGCTCACAGCTATGGGTCGTACTGAAGCCGCTTTCCAAACAGTTCGTATTTGGTAGCGTCCCATCTTTCACAATATTCTCGTTTCTGTCCAGCAACACAGTTTCGGTGGACTGCTGGTCGGGATCCGACCAATAAAGATGATCGACGAACGTGATTGGCTGTTGCAGTGCAGAGTTGCCACGCGGGTCCGCATCTCCGCCGCGAATTTGGATATTCCAACGCGTGCTGTAACCGTAGTCGCCGCCGACGCTTTGCACGGAGGATGTGCTGCCATTCTGCGTCTTGACAAGGTCCCAGCGTGGAGCGGCAGACACCTCAGTGTCAACGCTTGTGGCTGTCGAGGGAGCCGAGGCATCGGCGGTTACTTCGATCGTGGCGTTCAGAATGTCACCCTGCTCAGATGCGTAGGTGACGACGACCGGGAGGTCGAGGCTGAACGTTTCGGCTATGCCGGCACTGCCGACGATACAAGTGAGGGTCTGCCCGTCAGGAGAGACGCCAGACCCGGTCTTGCAGGTACCCGGCGGTAGTTTGGCGACGTCCCAATAGGCGTCGGCATCGCCACCAAGCGTAATTACCGCGACCACATTGGTCGCGGCCGAGTCGTTGATGCTCCATGCCGCTCTGTACAGGACGGTGTCGCCAGTACGGACAATGCCGTTGTTGGCGTCCAGGTCGTCGCCGGGATCATTCACTGAATCGCCGGTAGGGCCAGTGCTGAAATCGTCACCCGGCGCCCAGTCCTCGAAGGGAGCGGTGCCGTCGGTGACGACGACGAGTGCCGAGTCAAGCGTGGCCGCGGCCACGCTGCTGGCAATGAATACGGAAACAAGGCCGACAACGGCCAAGATGACACCGGCTCGCAAGCGGTGTCGCGTCATGAAATTAGTCACTCTTGTCCTCCTCAAGACAGAATGGTGGGCGACGCTGCCCTGCCAGTAGCCTGGAGCACGCCCGGTGACAATTATGTATCGCAGGCCGGGAAATACCCAGGGGCGATTTGTGAAAATGGCACGCATCGTGAGATACGAGCTAATTAGTAAAGAGGCACGGCGGCGGCGAGTCACATGCCGGCTTCTGGATCCGCATATGGCGTTTCCGAGCAACCTGCATACGACCTTGGGTCAATGAACGTGCCTGTTATGAAATGATTGAAATTGGGTTCAGGTGTGGTCTTAACTACCCCGCCAGACTCCCTCTCTTTGGTATCGGTGCCGGGAAGAAGAACGCAGTCGAGGACTGGGACTCATCACGTTCACTGCCCGGGAGCGCAACCATGCTAAAGTATTCACCTACTCTTCACACGAGTTTAGCGATTCTACCTTACGGAAATTCTTACGAACAGTTCATCATTTGGGACAGATTTGGCAGGTTTGGGCAGAAACGCGGCCCATTTGCGTGGCCGGTTGCGGGCTGTCGCTGTCGAACTGGCGGGGAAACTGGTTGAAAGGGTGGGAAGGCGCCGGGTTTGTCAGACACCTTCCCACAACAGACTATTCGATTTGTCGGATTTCGAAGTTGATTTCGCCCACTGGACTGGCGGCGGAGACTGTCTGGCCTACGCGAGCGCCGAGCAGCGCTTGCCCGATGGGTGATTCGTTGGAGATGCGGCCGTTGGCCGGGTCGGCTTCCTGGGCGCCGACGATCATGTACACTTCTTCATCGTCAGTGCCGGCCTCTACCACCGTCACCTTGCTGCCGACGCGTACTCTGTCGGTGCGGCCGTCGTTCTTGATAACCTCGGCGCGTCGCAGGGCATCCTCAAGATAGCGCACGCGCGCCTCCATCAAGCCCTGTTCCTCTTTGGCGTCGTGATAATCGGCGTTTTCCTTCAGGTCGCCTTGCTTGATGGCGGTTTCCAGGCGTAAGGCGACTTCTTCGCGGCGGGTTGTCTTCAGCTCGCGGAGTTCATTCTCCATCTGCTGCAACCCCTCGGCTGTTACGTAGACGACACTTGAACTATCCATCAATCGGTTCTCCTCGGCATGGCGGATGCGCGGGAATGGCGGCACGCACAGCGACTTCTCAGTCGCTCGATGTCGTGCCGCGGCCACCCACGGCCACGGGTCTACTTGTCCAAAAACTCGGGTAGTTGGTCATGCAAGCAGGCGTCCGGCAGATGCCCAACTCGACAGACAGGGCCAGGTGCGACCCGGGAAGCAATGCGTACTTGGCTCATCATTCTGCACGTTTCAGTATACACCGGGCCAGGACCGGCGTCGACCACGAGAGCGACCCGACTCTGGCCCGGCGCATCGAGGCTTGAGGGTCGCTACGCTTCGGATCCGGCCATCAGGAGGCCGATGCGCTCGCGGCTGGCTTCTTCAATCGGCATCGTTTCCACGATCTCGCCCTCGAAGATAACGGCTACCCGGTCTGCCAGCGCCAGAATCTCGTCCAGCTCGGCTGATACCAGCAGGACGGCAATGCCTCTGTCACGTTGGGCCACAATCTGGTTGTGGATAAACTCAATCGAGCCAACATCAATGCCTCGCGTAGGCTGGTTGGCGATGAGCAGCTTGACTCGGCTGCGAGAACTCTCGCGCCACGATGACCTTTTGCTTGTTACCGCCAGAGAGCGTGCTGGCATGGGTCTCAATGGATGGGCGTGCGAACGTCATACTCCTTCACGAGTCTCGTGGCGTTCTCCGCGATTTCATCTTTGTCCATAACCGGGCCGCGGGAAAATGGGCTGTGATAATATTGGTTTAGCACCATATTGTCAGCCACGCTGTACCCCATTACCAGCCCGTGTTTCTCCCGGTCTTCGGGAATGTGGGCCACTTCCAGCTCTGAGAACGCCCGCGGCGAAAGACTCGTGGCCTCTTGCCCGTCGAGCAGGACGCGCCCGCGTTCGACATGACGCAGCCCCGTGAGCGCTTCGACAAACTCGCGCTGTCCGTTGCCCTGCACGCCCGCCACACCAAGAATCTCGCCGGCTCGCACTTCAAGGGTTAACCCATTGACCGTGAACTGATCGCGCTCATCCTTGACGAACAGGTCATGCACTTGCAGGATGGGCTTGCCGGGTTCTGCTTCGTCTTTCTCCACGCGCAGAATGACCTTGCGGCCAACCATCAACTCGGCCAGGCTGGCTTCTGTGGAGGTGGCAGGGTCGGCTGTGCCCACCATGCGACCGCCGCGCAGAACGGCGACGCGGTCGGAGACGGACAGCACCTCTTTGAGTTTGTGGGTAATGAAGATGATCGACGCACCCGCATCGGTCAGTTCGTGCATGATGCGAAATAGTTCCTGGGACTCTTGCGGTGTCAGGACGGCCGTCGGTTCGTCGAGGATGAGGATGTCGGCTTTGCGATAGAGCGCCTTGACGATCTCCACGCGCTGCTGGATGCCGACCGGCAGATCTTCGACGGTGGCCGTCGGGTCTACGGCCAGGCCGTACTGTTCCGACAGTTCGCGCACGGTGCGAACCGTCTCCTTGCGGTCGATGTGACCCACGAAGCGCGTCACCTCCGCGCCCAGGATCACGTTCTCGGCCACGGTCATGACCGGCACCAGCTGGAAGTGCTGATGGACCATGCCAACGCCGCGGTCGATGGCGTCGCCCGGGTTCTTGAGCTCGACCTTCTCCCCCTTGATCCATACCTCGCCTTCATCCGGCTCGTAGAGGCCGTAGAGGATATTCATGAGGGTGCTCTTGCCCGCGCCGTTTTCGCCGAGAAGGGCAAGAATCTCACCCTTGTGCAGCGTCAGATCGACCGAGTCGTTGGCCAGGACGCCGGGGAATCGCTTGGTAATGCCGCGCGCTTCCAGCACGACGGGAGCGGTGGTGTAGTCGATCGGCGCGTTGGCGGGCTGCTGGGCAGCGCCGGCGGGCGCATCGGGTGTCGTTGTTTCTGGTGTGGGATTAGCGGTCATGTCTGCTACCCTCCCTTTTCATATGGTTGGCCAACCGCCGCCGGAGGGCGCGACCTCCCGATGAAGCCAGACAGGGCCAGCGCCACAATCGTAAACAGATAGGGCAGCATCCCGATGAATTGATGCGGGATGCTGAAGATGCCCATGAACTGGAGCTGTGTCTGCAGAGCGATGAAGAAGCCGAACAGCAGGGAGGCCGCCAGCGCCCCCAACGGCGTCCAGTTGCCAAAGATCATGACTGCCAGGGCGACAAAACCGCGCCCATTGGTCATGCCCCGTTCGAATGAACCGACCGATTCCAGGCTGAGGAACGCCCCCGCCAGACCGGCCAGCGCGCCGCCGAGCATGACGTTCATGTAGCGCATCTTGAAGACGCTGATGCCCACGGTGTCGGCCGCGCTGGGATGCTCCCCGACGGCCCGGCTGCGTAAGCCCCATCGCGTGTAGAACAGCGCGTACTGAACAACAAAGACGATGATCAGAGCCGCATAGGTGATGGGTGGGTTGTCAAACAACACTGGCCCAATCAAAGGAATGTCGGCCAAAGGCCCCAGCGGGATGGGCTGAATCTTGCCCAGGGTGGACAGTCCGACCACGTAGAAGTAGCCGGTCAGGCCGACGGCCAGAATGTTAATCACGGTGCCGCCAATAATCTGGTCCATCTTGAGCGTGACGGACATGAAGGCAAGAAATGCACCGAGCGCGACCCCGGTCAGCATGCCGGCCAATACGGCCAGCCACAGGTTGCCGGTCCATACATTGACCATGAAGCCAACGAAGGCGGACATCAGCATCTGTCCTTCGATGCCGATGTTGATAACGCCCGTCCGTTCACCAAGGAGGCCGCAGAGCGCTCCCAGAATGAGCGGGATTGATTGGCGCAGCGTCGAGGCAAGAACGGCCGTCGTCTGGCGCGGAGCTACGGCGTAAAAGTAGGCAATGGCTACGAGAATAAGGCCTATGATCAGGGCCATTAGCCAATGTTCGGCCAGCCAGCTTTTCGGTTTGGCCTGCGCTTGTGCAGAGAGTTCCATGTGATCCCCTTTGCTGTCGTTTCTCGATAATCGTCTTCCCTGTGATCAGGGCGATGCTGGGAGCGAGCGCCTCGTCTAGCCACCCCAACCGGTGCTGACCGTGACCTTGTCGTCATCAGTCGCGCGGTCGCGCAGGATCCATTTGATGATGATGTCGGCCGCCACGAAGAACAGGATGAAGGCGGTAATGACGTCGGTAATCTCCTGGGCGACGCCGGCGTTGAACTGCATTTGTGTCGAGCCGGCGGCCATGGCCCCGAGCAGAATCGAGGCAGGGATGACGCCGAATGGACTGGTCTTGCCGAGCAGGGCGACGGTGATGCCGTCAAACCCGAGACCCAGATTAAAGCCTGGCTGGAAACGGCCGACGATGCCTTGTGTTTCCACGGCGCCACCGACGCCGGCCAGGAAACCGCTGATGACCATTGCCAAAATGATGATGCGTGCCACGCTGATACCCGCGTATTGGGCGGCGCTGGAGTTCAGGCCGACGGTGCGAATCTCATAGCCTAACGTGGTGCGGTACAGAATCCACCAGGTCACAAACGCCGCAAAGACCGCCAGAATAAACCCTAACGGGATGTTGCCCAGCAGAGGCAGTCTGGCTGCGTCGGCAATGAGAGGGGTGCGGGCGACGACATTGCCGGTTGAAATGTCCTTCCAGGGACCATCGGCAAGGAAGTCAGTCAGATTGATGGCAATGTAGTTGAGCATGATGGTCGTAATCACCTCATGCGCACCAGTGTAGACCTTCAGTGCGCCGGGGATGGCTCCGTACAATGCACCGGCGGCGCCACCTGCCAGCAGGGCGAGTGGGGCGTGAATGATCGCCGGCAGCCCATCAATGCTGAAGCCGACATAGGCAGCGACGATAGCGCCCAGGAGCAGCTGGCCTTGCGCACCGATATTGAACAGACCTGCCTTGAACGCAAAGGCGACTGCCAGGCCACTAAACAGTAAGGGTGTGGACTTTTCCAGCGTGCGCTGGATGGCTTGCGGGCTGCCAAATGCCCCTTCCCAGAGGGCGGCATACGCCTCAAAAGGATTGGCTCCCGAAATTGCCAGCAAAACAGCGCCAATTAGCAGGGCCAGGACTACGGCCAACAGGGGGACGCTGATGCTCCGCCACGTACGCTTCAGCCACTTAACAAAGCCGTTGGTCTGTTCTTCATCGCCAACAGGAACGGATGTCATGGTGTCTCCCTTTGCGCTAGATAGACAATGTGCGACGTGCCCGCAAGAGACACGTCGCACATTTGGTTATCGTTGTCACGCCCAAGCGGTGATCAGACCATCTTCTAGATGATTCGTCCTACAAAGGCGCAAGATTGTCACCTGGTGCCAGATTAGCCGCCGTAACCGGTGGTAATGGAACCGTCAGCCAGACCAGCATCGATCTCGTCCAGTCTGTCCTTGATTTCTTGAGGAACCTGGTCCTCGAAATCATGGAACGGAGCCAGGCCTACGGGGCCGACAAAGTTGCCGGACGCCATGTTACCGGCGCTTGCGTCGGTAATCAACGTCTCAACGCTCGGGGTGATGAGCTTCATGGCGCTGGAGACCAGGCAAGGACGCGCTTCGGGAACGGTCTCGAACTGGTCGGTGTCAACACCAATGCAGAAGACACCCTCGTTGCTGGCGACTTCGATGATGGCGCCGTTACCGGTCTGGCCACCCGCGCCGAAGACAACGTCTGCGCCCTGGTCCATCGCCTGGGCGGCAGTGCTGGCGCCCCACTCGGGGTCGGTGAAGGCTACATCGAGACCACCGGGATGGTAGGTGTCGATGACGTTCACGTCAGAGTTGACAAAAGCTGCGCCGGCCTTGTAGCCTTCGTTGAAGGCGACCACAGGCGGAACCAGATCGGTGCCCAGCACAGAAGCGATCGTGTTCGTCTCGGTCAGCATACCAGCCAAGGCACCGGCCAAGAAACCGGACTTATCTTCGGGGAAGATAACGCCGGCCAGGTTAGCGACGGGCTCAACCTGGAACTGGTCAACGCCGATGAAGCTGACGTTCGGGTAGTTGCCCGCAGCTGCGATTGTCGCCTCGCCCATGGCAAAGCCGACAGTTACGATGATGTCATAGCCATCATTGACGAACAGGTCGATATTGGACGCATAGTCCTTGGCATCGACCGTCTCGACAAAGTTAATCTCAGCAGCGCCCAATGCTGCTGCTGCTGCTTGCGCGCCTTCCCAGGCGGACTGGTTGAACGACTTGTCGTCGATCTGGCCTACGTCGGTCACGAGACCGATGCACAACGTCTCTTCGTTGGCACAATCAACTTCGCCGCCCTCAGTGGCATCACCACCGGCAGGCGTACAGGCAGCCAGGAAAACGCCCAGAAGCATCATCCCGGCCAGAAGCAATCCAAAACGCTTACTCATTCTCGTTCTTCTCCTCTTTGCTAATAGAGATACACCGATAATTGTGGGCGTTTGGCGTCAGGCTCACCTGGGCCATTTGTGGCGGCGGATGCACAATCGCATCTGACGTCCATTCCCTCATCTCGCCCACAGGTTAACTCCCGTATTTTGCAGCAAGTTCCGGCAAAAGACAAACCAGTTGTACGTCAATTTCTGTGTGCCGGCGGTTGCCGGGCCGGCTTGGCCAGAGGGAGGCCGGGCCTGGCTGGGTGACCGGGTGCCTGGTAATGAATCGACCGAGTTTTGAGACAGGGAGCTGATCAGGCCGCACGCGGTGTTGTCAGGCCGATCGTTGCGTGGGTGCGCACGAACGCGGCCACACGGGACCAGACGTCAGGATGAACGGGATCAGACGGCCGCATCATCTCGTGGCCCGCTTCAGGATAGACGACCAGGCGTGTGTCCGCGTGCGGGAGTTCGGCCAGAATGGCCCGGGCGTTTTCCGGGGGCGCGGCCACGTCATGCTCGCCGGCGAACAGGAGGGCCGGCAAATTGAGCCTGGGCCAGAGCTCACGGCCGTACTTAATCATCTCGGCCATCTCATGCATGCCGGACAGGGGTACCTTGGACAGTTCAGGCAGCTGGGCCTGAAATGCCGGATCGTCAAAGTCGATGGTGGGATCAAAGTCGGTGACGCGCTCGCGCACCAGCGCCTGCATGCTCTCCCGCTTGCTCTTGTGCGGGTAGTACCAGGTAATGAAGTGACGGCCGAGGCCGACGTAACGCAGCCTGCGGTCGGGGACATCGTAGACCGGCGCGAGCATGATCATTCCCAGGACACCCGGATTTCGGGTAGCCACGTGGGCGCCGAGGATGTTGCCCATCGAGTGACCGATGACAAACAGCTCGTCGACCTGGGCTGCCGCGTAGTCGAATGCCTCTTCTGCTTCGGCCAGCCACAGGCGGCGGCTGACATTGTGAAACTGGGCGGGATAGCTGCCGTGGCCGGGCAAGAGGGGGCAGTGGACGAAGATTCCTTGCTCGCTGAGGTACTCGGCCATCGGACGTGAGCTGAGCGGGCTGCCCATGAAGCCGTGGAGCATCAGGATGCCCACCCGTTTCCCTTCCGGAACTGCAGGTGAAGGGACCATCGTGTATGGCAGGCGTTCGGGGGCTACATCGTAATCGGGCTGGAAGGGCATAGACAGTCTCCTTGCTTGTTGGAGTATAGTGCCGGACCGGGGGCGAGGCAACCGCCAGGCGGTCGATGGACCAACGACGTTATTTGCTTTCTGCTACAATAGGCAAATGCCTATTCACATTCTGTCTGACCAATTGGCCTCGCAAATTGCCGCCGGCGAGGTCGTCGAACGGCCGAGTTCCGTGGTCAAGGAACTGGTCGAAAACAGCATCGATGCGGGCGCGACGACCATTCAGATTGAGATCCGGGCAGGCGGCAGGCAGCTCATTCAGGTGGCCGACGATGGCGCCGGTATGCCGGCCGACCAGCTGGAGATGGCCTTTGTGCGGCATGCGACCTCCAAGCTGACCAGCGTTGAGGATCTCAACGCCATCGGCACACTCGGCTTTCGTGGGGAAGCGCTTGCCGCCATCAGTGCGGTCAGCCAGGTGACCGTTGTCAGCCGCGAGCGGGACGCCACGACTGGCCAGCGACTTGTGCTGGAAGCGGGCGAGGTAGTCAGCAGCGCCACAGCGGGCGCGCCGGCGGGAACCGTTATCGCCGTTGAGAATCTGTTCTACAACGTGCCGGCCCGGCTCAAGTTCCTGAAGACGGACACGACTGAAAAACGGCTGATTGACGAATTTGTCACGCGCTATGCGCTGGCATATCCAGAGACCCGCTTTCGCCTTACCCACGACAACCGCGTTGCCTTCCAAACGACAGGCAGCGGGAACGTCCAGGATGTGCTCCTGGCCATCTACGGTCCGGACACGACACGGCAGCTGCTTTCTGTGGGGACGCAGACTGCAGAGGCGGCGGGGGAACGGACCATCCGGGTGACCGGCTACGCCGCTGAACCCTCCGTCAATCGCGCCAATCGCACCCACATTAATCTGTTCGTCAATGGTCGCTGGATACGCGATCACCGGCTCAGCTATGCGGTGACGCAGGCCTACCACACCTTGCTGCCGGGCGGCCGTTATCCGTTGGCCCTGATCTTCATCGACATGCCCCGCGACGAGGTGGATGTCAACGTCCATCCGACCAAGGTAGAGGTGCGGTTTAAGGATGAGGGCCGGCTCTTTTCAGCCGTGCAGCGTGCGGTGCGCGAGACCCTGGTTGAGTCGACGCCGGTGCGTGATTTGGGCGCGTGGGCGTCGGGCGCGGAGCTGGCAGGCTGGGGCGGCGACAACAAGCAGGCGTTTGTGCGACGTGACGAGGGTGAGGCCACGCAGACGGCCGCTGATCTGCGCTGGCCCGCGCCTGACGTTTCGCTGGGTCCGGCCCGGTCGAATGAGGGGCAGGTCAATGGCGCTGAGGAGGCGCAGCTGCCGGTCATGCGGGTGGTGGGCCAGGTTGGTGCAGCCTATATCATTGCCGAAGGACCGGAGGGGATGTACCTGATCGACCAGCACGCCGCCCATGAGCGCATTCTCTATGAGCAGTTTATGGAGGCGTGGCAGCGTCGGCAGGTTGCTTCGCAGGGGTTGGTGTCGGGGGCCGCCGTCTATTTGTCTCCGTCGCAAGCCACGCTGCTCGAAGCCAATCAGGCAGTGCTGGAACAGCTGGGCTTTCGCACTGAGGCGTTCGGTCCGAACGGGTTCATCATTCGCGCTGTGCCTGCCATCGTCGCCAACGGCGATCCGGCCCAGACGCTGGTGGGTGCGCTGACCGACCTGGAGAGCGAGAAGTCGCCTCTGGCAGAAGAAGTGGAGGCGATTCTCGTGCGGCGGGTGTGCAAGACGGCCGCCATCAAGGCCGGGCAGACGCTGTCCCGCCCGGAGATGGAAGCGCTTATCCTACAACTTGAGGCGTGTGACAACCCGCATACGTGCCCGCATGGGCGACCGACGATGATCCATCTCTCGGCGGCAACGCTGGCCCGCCAGTTCGGCCGCACCTAGCTCCCCGCAGCCGTCCACGCGCAAGAAGAAAGCGACGCCACAGATGGGGTCGCTTGTTGCCGGGTTATGGGGCCGGTCCTATAATTCGCAGGGTAGATGCCGAAGGTGGGAATCGAACCCACACTCCCGAAGGAACACGATTTTGAGTCGTGCGCGTCTGCCTGTTCCGCCACTTCGGCTGACCTGATATCGCCGCGAAGTATAGAGGAATGGGCGACTTCTGTCAATCGGCAGGCGAGGCAGACGACGGCATCGAGAGCGACAAACGATACGCTGAATCATGGACGAAGACGCACTCATCCGGGCCGCGCAGAAAGGCGATATTGGCGCCTATAACAAGCTGGTGGGCAGTTACCAGGAGCTTGTGTTTAACGTTGCCCATCGCATAATGGGCGACCCGGCAGCGGCCGAAGATGTGACGCAGGAAACGTTCATTAAGGCGCACAAGGCGCTGCGTTCGTTCCGGGGCGGGAGCTTCAAGTCGTGGCTTCTTCGCATAGCGACAAATAACTGCTACGACGAACTTCGCCGTCACAAGCGCAGGCCGGAAGCCTCGCTCGACGCCATGACCGACGAGAACGAGTCGCTATCCTTCTTGCGCAGTCCGACAGATGGCCCGGAAGCCCACCGGCAGCGGGTGGAGCTGGCCTTGCTCATTGAACAATGTTTGGGGACGCTGCCGGAAGACCAGCGCGTGACGGCCGTGTTGGGCGACGTGGAAGGGTACGATTACAGCGAGATTGCCAGCATTACCCAGGTTTCGTTGGGCACCGTTAAGTCCCGGCTGAGCCGGGCGCGGGCGAAGTTGCGCGACTGCCTCCAGACGGCGGGCGGGGAACTATTGCCCCAATCCTATCGTCTACAGGGTGAAGGGCCATAAGCGACCGCAGTCGAGATGATGCGTGTTGCCGGCAGTGAGCAATGTTTGATTTCATACGCGACATAGGCAAGCCACAGGCAGAGAAAGACCGCGAGATGCTGAATGCATACGTCGATGGTCAGTTGAACGCTGCCGATGCGCGCCGTATGGAAGAGAAGATCCACGCTGATCCGGCGCTGCAGGCGCAGGTCAATCAGCTGCTGCTCCTCAAGCAGCAGCTTCGGGCGCTGCCCCATCGCCGGGTTCCACGCAGCTTTGTGCTGGACCCGACAGTTTATGGTGCGCCGGAGCGACGGCCGCTTTCCGGCGCCTACCCGGCCTTGCGCACCGCCACAGCGCTGACCGCGCTGTTGTTTGTCTTTGTGCTGGGTCTGTCGCTGGTCCAGGGATCGGTGGGCGGGGGGCAGGCGCCTTCGGCGCAGGTCGCCCTGTTTGAAGCGGCCGACGAAGCTGTGGCGGAGGTGGCCGAGGCTCCTTTGGCGGCCGAAGCCCCGATGGCGGAAGAGCTGAGCGCGGCGTCTTCGGCAGTGGTCGTAGAAGAAGAGGCTATGCAAGAAGAAGCGCTGGAGTCGGCGGCGGCGGAGACGCTGCTTGTCGAGCCGGAAGCCGAGGCCGAATTGGCGCTTCCGGCCGACGCACTCGATCTAAACAGCACTAATACTGAAGACACCGCTGTGGCGGGAGCCAGCGACAGCCAGGCAGCGGACGAGGAGGCGGCCAAGGACCTGGTCCCATCGGAGGCCGAAGCTGCCCAGGCTGATGCGGCTGCGGTGGTCGAGCCGCGTGCTGGGACGGAGCGAGCTGCAGCTGACGAGGCGGCAGCGACGGCGACAGGAACCGCTGACTGGTTGCCATGGGTCTTGCTGGTGCTGGGTCTGGCGCTCCTCGCCCTGCTGCTCATGACAATTCTCGCCAGCCGGCAGAACCGCGTCTAGCGCGCCTGTTTTCCGCCCCTCATGACCGCAATCCCATCAAGTGCACCGGAGTGGGTGGCCTACTGCCCGCGATGTGCCGCGTCCATGGTGACTGTGCCGGTGATGGACAAACCCCGCCGCCGCTGTCCAGCGTGCGGCTTCATCTACTTCACCGACCCCAAAGTCGGCGTGGGTGTCTTGCTTGTGGAAGCGGGCCGCGTCCTGCTGGTGCGCCGGGGTGTGGAGCCAGAGAAGGGCAAATGGAGCATTCCGGCGGGCTACGTTGACCACGGCGAAGACCCACGAGAGACAGCCGCCCGCGAGGTGCTGGAGGAGACGGGTCTGGTCGTTGCCATCGACGAGCTGCTGGATGTGTACCACAATCCACCGGCCCAGGGCGGGGCGTCGATCTTTATCCTCTATGCAGCCAGCCTGATCAGCGGCGAGATGCGGGCCGGGGATGATGCGGATCAGGTAGATTTCTTCGAAACCAGCGCCTTGCCGGAGCTGGCTTTCACCAATACGCGCCTGGCGCTGGGTCATTTAGCGGCGCGTTAACCAACCCGCCGGTTACTCGGTCAGAGCATACTTGTAATGTCGGTGGCGCTTGTACCATGAAACTCCCAGCGACTCCATATCGGAGCGACTGTTGAAGTTTTCCTCGTTCACCTGTACGACGTCGACAAACTCATAGCCACCATCGCGAACCGTCTTGGCCAGCTCTGAGTAAAGCATGACGTTGGCGCCCAGACCGCGGTACTGCGGCAGCAGGCCCAGTCCGTTGACATTGGCCCATTTGGTCTTCTGGCGGTCACGCAGGACGTACGCCCAGCCGATGGGAAACAGACGGCCGTTTGCCTTTTGCAGCCCCGCCGAGACGTCCGGGTAGGCCAGAATGAAGCCGGCCACCTGATCACCTTTCATCACCAGCTTGACCATCTTCGGATCACCGATGGTCAGCAGGGTGTTGATGACGTTGCGCGTTTCGGCTTCGGTTGGCGGATAGTAGCTGTGCAGCCCGCTCATCGCTTCGCGGTGGACTTCAAGCGCCTTGGGAATCCACTCGCGAATCTCGTCTTTGGACTTGAACGTCTTGATCGTGAAGCCTCCACGCTTCTTAACCTTGGCGGCCACGTTCTCGATCCGGTCGGGCAGGATGAGATCGCCGGCGGAGTAGCCAGACAGATAGTCGGCATCCTTGACGAACCCTGAATCCTGAATGAAGGCATCGTAGTAGGGGTAGTTATACGGAATGGTCAGAGCAGGCCGGTGCTCGAACCCTTCCACAAGCACGCTGCCGTCGATGCCGACGACGCCGCGCGGCCCGATGATGCAGTCCATGTCGTGCTCGCGGGCCCACTTCTTGGCCGTGGCCAACAGGGCGCGGGCCGCCTCGATATCTTCGACCACTTCAAAGTAGCCAAAGAAGGCGGTCTTGCTGTTGTGGTAGCCGTTGAAGTTACGGTTGTCGAGCATCGCCATGCGGCCGAGAATATTTTCCCCTTCCTGAACCACATAGAAGTCGGCAATGCTGTGCTCGTAGAATGGGTGCTTCTCTTTGTTCAGGATGCCGGCCGCGTCCCCACGCAGGGGCGGGACCCACAGGTCGGAATCCTTATACAGCTCGAAGACGAAGTCGACGAAAAGCTCCCGTTCGCGAGTCTGGCTGGCGTCCAGTTTACGAACGCGCATTGGCTGGTTGCTCGCTTTGCACGCGGCGCAGCTTCTTCATGGCCGAGCGTTCGCTGTCGTAGACGCGCTTGATTCCGTCGCCGAGAGAGGCCTCGATGTCGCGGACGTTGCGCACCAGATTGTGCATGCCCATTACCTCGACGGAGGCGGCCTGGTCGGACCCCCACATCGCCCGGTCGAGGGTGATGTGGCGTTCCAGGAAGGAGGCGCCCAGCGCGACGGCCGCCCACGTCGGGGCCAGGCCCACTTCGTGACCGGAGTAGCCGATGGGGATGCCGGGAAACTCGCTTTGCAGCGTCGTAATCATGCGCAGGTTCAGTTCCTCGGCCGGGCACGGATAGGCGGAGGTCGAGTGGGCGAGCAGCGTATTGTCGGTGCCCACCCGGTCGATTGCTTCTTCAATCTGCCACATCTCCGACATGCCGCTGGAGAGCATGAGTGGTTTGCCGGTTTCCAGCAAGCGGTCCAGCAGCGTGTTGTCGGTCAGCGAAGCAGATGCCACCTTATGCAGCGGGGGATTGAACGGCTCGATGAAGTCGACCGATGCTTCGTCCCAGCACGAGACGAACCAGTCGATCCCTTTCTCGCGGCAGTAGCGGTCGATTTCGCCGAACTGCTCCGCGTCGAACTCCATGCGGTGCTTGTACTCGATGTAGGTCATGCGGCCCCAGGGGGTTTCGCGCTCAATCTCCCACTGGTCGCGGGGCACTGCCAGTTCGGGCGTGCGCTTCTGAAACTTGACCGCGTCGCAGCCAGCAAAGAGAGCGCCGTCGATAAGCCGCTTGGCCGTTTCCAGCGAACCGTTGTGGTTGATGCCGATTTCGGCAATGATATAGACGGGTTCTCCCGGACCGACAAACCGGTCCCCAACCCGCACCTTTCCGTTAGCCATGATCACTCTCTTCCTGCCCCGTCCGGCTGATTGGCGGCAATGATAAACTCCGCGAAGTCGCGGAACGCACCGTAGCCGCCCCGGCTGGGGCAGATGTAGTCGGCCACATCGCGAACAAACGAGATGCCATCGGCCGGGCACGCCGTCAGACCGACGGCCGCCATAATTTCAAGATCGTTTGTATCGTCTCCAATGTAGGCGATTTCGTGTGGGGCAAGGGTATGGCGTTCCATGATATCATGCAACACTGCCAACTTGTCCTTGATGCCGAGATGGAGCTCCTGAATGTGAAGCTTGCCCGCCCGCTGGCGAACGGGGCCGGACAGTTCGCCGGTGATGATGCCCACGTCGATCCCAGCCAGCGTGCGCAGTCTTTCGACGCCCATGCCGTCCCGAACCGAAAAGCGCTTGAACACCTCACCCTCATCGGAGACGAAGACACCGGTGTCGGTCAGCACGCCATCGACATCCGTCAGCACCCAGCGGATCTGCCGGGCACGTTCGACGGGGTCGTTGTTTGCCGCGCCTACCACGCTGTCCACCCGCCATCGACGACGAGATTGGCTCCGGTCATATAGGCCGAGGCGTCGCTGGCCAGGAAGACGACCGCCCCGCGATAGTCGCCAGCCGCGGCCATGCGATCGAGCATGGTTCGTGTTGAGTAGTTGTGGACGAAGTAATCGTCCTGATTGTTTTCCACCCCGCCCGGCGAGAGGGTGTTGACACGCACGCCGGCCTTGCCCCAGTAGGCGGCCAGGAAGCGCGTGAACGAGATGACCGCCCCTTTCGTCGTCGGGTAGGCGGGTGACTTGTAGAACGGCTGGCGGCCGTCCGGTGTGCGGTAGAGCGCCTGGTCCGGGGCCATAATGCCGTAGGTGGAGGCGACATTGATGATACTGCCGCTGCCCTGCTCGGCCATCGGCTGGCCCAGAATTTGGGCGCAGAGAAAGACACCGGTGACGTTGACGTCCATCGAGCGCTGCCACATTTCGAGCGGGTAGTTTTCAAAGCGCGACTGTTCGGCGGCCATCGTGGGCGACTCAAACATGTCATTGATGGCGGCATTGTTGACCAGCACGTCGAGATGGCCGAAGCGGTTGATAGCCCGCTCGCGCAAGGCATGGATCGACTCCGCCTGGGTGACGTTCAGCGCTGCGCCCAGCGAGGCCGTGGGCAGCGTGGCGGCGAACTCGGTGCAGGCAGATTCGTCCAGATCGGCGACGATTACGTTGGCCCCGGCCTCGGCCAGCGCCTGGCAATGGTGGCGGCCGATCAGCCCCAGCGCGCCGGTGACGACGGCCGTCTTGCCCTCCAGGGAAAATGAGGCGTTCAGGCCGCCCGGATCACTCTCATTTGCCATCCGATTTCACCTTGGGCTTAATGTTGAAGTCGCCCGTTTTGCGGAAGACCGGCTGGACAGGACGGCCGCGCAGCTGGCTGGCGACGTTGTCGCTTTCCAGGGCCGCGCGCAGGATAGGCAGTACTTCGCGGTAGGCGTCGAGCGTGTAGGCAACATCCGCGCCGCTGTGACTGTAGCTGACGTTGTGGAAGCCGCCCCAGAGGATGCCGCGCTTGATCAGCTCTTGCTGGACCAGCGACTTCATGAGCAGCGATTGGCCGCTCTTGTCGTCGAAGGTCATCATCCCGCGAGCGGGGTGGCCCTTGCACTGCGTGACATCGTGCAGCCCTAACTCGTCGGCGAGATCGTTGTAGCCGTCCATGAGGAGCTGTCCCTGGCGCAGCATATGGGCGGGCACGTCCTTGTCGCGCAGTTCGTTGATCGTCGTCCGGGCGGCCGCCAAAGACAGCGCTTCGCCGCCAAAGGTCGAGAAGAAGAAGACCTCTTCGTCGAACAGCTCCATCACATCGGCTCGTCCGGTGAGCGCGGCGATGGGCATGCCGTTGGCGATCGCCTTGGAGAAGCACGCCAGATCGGCTGTTTCGTCAAAGTACGCCTGCGCCCCACCCACGTCCCAGCGGAAGCCGGTCCACATCTCGTCAAAGATGAGCAATGTCCCATTGGCCTCGCACGCTCCCTTGAGCTTAAGCAAGAAGTCGTCCTTGGGGAAGTCGAACGTCATCGGCTCCAGGATGACGCAGGCGGTGTCGTCATCCAGCGCATCCATGACCGACTCGATATCGTTATAGCTGAAGGTGTAGACGAGATCCTTCACCGCGTGGGGAACGCCCATGTTGCGGGCGGTGACGCCGATATACCAGTCGTGCCAGCCGTGGTAGCCGCAGCAGAGGACCTTGTCGCGGCCCGTGTAGGCGCGGGCCACGCGGACGGCCGCGCTGGTCGCTTCCGCGCCGGATTTGGCAAAGCGGACCATCTCCGCGCCGGGGATGATGTCACGCAGCAGTTCAGAGACCTCCACCTCCAGCGGGTGGACCAGCGAGAAGGTGATGCCTTCGGCAAGCTGGGCAATGACCGCCTGATCGACGGCTTCGTAGCTGTAGCCGAGCGAGAGCGGTCCGATGGCCATGTTGTAATCGATGAACTCGTTGCCGTCGACATCCCAGACGTGGGACCCTTTGCCACGCTGTAGATACTTGGGGGCGACGCCATCGACGTGCTGGGTCGGACCCTTGGCCAGCGTCTGCGAGTGGGCGGGAATGAGACCATTGGCGCGGGCGTAGAGCTTTTCAGATTCGCTGATGTCGGGGTAATCCTGACCCAGGCTGACTTTGTTGGGCATAGCGGTTCTCCTAGATGGGTTATGAGGCGTGGGCAATGGGCATTCGGGTGCGGATCCGGTCGGCAAGCTGCGGCCCGGTGAACCCTTCATACTCCAGGACACGGGGCAGGGTGGCCGGTTTGAACCAGCGCTCATTCAGGGCGATGGGCAGTATGTCGGCCGTTTCCTGACTCAGGGCCAGCAGTTCGCTGACAATCGAAAACAGCCCGCCGGTCTGGAAGTGATCTTCGACTGTGACCAGCAGGTCGGTCTCACGAGCGGCCGCCAGGACGGCTTCCTCGTCGATTGGTTTGGGCATGCGCACATTGATTACGCGCACGGAAATACCTTCTTGTTCGAGCAGATGCTTCGCCTCCCACACTTGCGCCAGCAGCATGCCATAGACCAGAATGGCCACGTCGCTGCCATCCGAGAGCTGCTCCGCCTTGCCGATCTCAAACGGCTGATGGTCGACTACCGGCTTGAGCGCATTGTGACGGATGTACATCGGGTGCGGGCTGGAAAGCACGGCCGGCATGGCCATGACCAGTTCCTGCTCATCGGCCGGGCAGAAGACGTGCATGTTGGGAATACCGCGCATGAGCGATACATCCTCGATTGCCTGGTGGGTGGGGCCGTTGCCGTCTGACAGGAATCCGCCCACGCCCCCGACCAGTTTGACCGGCAGGTTGCCGATGCCCACATCGCTGCGTACGAACTCGAAGGCCCGCAGGGTAATGAATGTGGCCAGCGCATGCAAAATGGGAATTCGGCCGCGCAGCGCCAGCCCGGCGGCCGCGCCCACCATCGTCTGTTCGGTAATGCCGGTGTCGATAAAGCGGTCGCCCAGCAGGTCGGGCAGATTGCGGATGGCCGCCCGGTTCTCGGCCGTCATGACGACATAGCGCTCGTCGGCCTGTGCCATCTCCAGCAATGTTTGTTCGTAGTTTTTCATGGTGGCCTCCTAGCGGACGTGCAGCGCTTCCGATTCGATCTCTGCCAGGCCTGCGCCGTGGAGTTCTTCGAGTAACTGCTCGACTTCCTCATGGGTGAAGTTGCAGAACCAGCGGTCGGCCCGTTCCTGAATGCTGGGCAGGCCGCGGCCGCGAATGGTGTCGGCGATGACAATACTGGGGCGGCCGTTGCCGAATGGCACCTGGTCGAGTGTCTTCTCCAGCGCCTGGAAGGAATGGCCATTGGTGCGCTGGGTGTTCCAGCCGAACGCCTCAAACTTGGGGGCCAGCGGCTCCAGCGGGATCAAATCTTCGGTGCGCATATTGGCCTGGAAGGCGTTGCGGTCGACGATGAACAGCAAATTGTCGAGCTTGTGGGCGGCTGCTACAAGAATGCTCTCCCAGACTGATCCTTCATCCAGCTCGCCATCGCCGGTAATGACCACAATCTTGTTATCCTGGCCCCGCATTTTGCAGTCCAGCGCGACGCCAATGGCTACGGAGGGCAGGTGGCCAAGCGACCCCGAATGAAACTCGATACCGGGCACGTTGACGTTGGGATGCCAGTAGATGGTGTCGTTGGTGTGCAGATGGTTCTTCAGCCGGTCGGCTTCCATCCAGCCCAACTCGACAAAGGTCCCATACAGCGCCGGCACATCGTGCCCTTTGGAGAGAAACAGATAGTCGCGGTTGGGATCGTCCATCGTCTCCGGCGAGACGTTGAGGAAGTTGGTGTACAGGTAGACAACCAGATCGGTGCAAGACAGCGACGCGCCGGTGAAGCAACCGCCGTCTGTGGAGAGGCGCACAATATGCTCGCGCACGCGTAGAGCCATCGCCTCCAGTTCTTCGATTTCTTCTTTCTTCATGTTCGTTCCTTATTCGTCGGACGTGGTGCGCTGTTCCTGGCGAGTTTGTTCCGCTGAAACAGTGGTCAGTTCGTCCAGATGGTGCCGGTACCAGTTGACGCCGGCGTACTCAGCATTGAGGGCGGCAACCTGCGGATTGTCGTCCAGGTAGGCCAGTATCTCCTCCAGCGTGAAGAGCGGGTTCCGGGGATACAGCCCATCGTAGACGGCACTGATGAAGTCGTAATCCTCCGGGTAGTCGATTGTCCAGCGATGGGTCATCGAATAATCTAACCCGGTGGGCCAGACAACGTTGCTCATGCGAAAGCGCTCCGGATGCTCCCAGATGTAGGGCGTCGTGTGCTCCCGTTCCATCTTTCGTGTGGACTCGCGCCACGCCGCTTCCAACGTCGGTAAATTCATCACCTCGACGTCGTTGCCATCCGGATAGGTGGCGGGGTGCAGATTGCTGACAAAATCAACTTCGGCTGCCTGTTCAAGATAGTGACCAAGAACGAGGTCGATGACTGCCGGGTCGATCAATGGACAGTCGGACGGAATCTTGACGACGGCCGTCGCGTTATGGGCCAGCGCCGCCTGATAGTGGCGGTCGAGCAAGTCGTCGGGATCGCCACGAAAGACGGGCAGGCCGGTCGCCTCGCAAAGATGGACGATCGGATCGTCCGCCAGGTCGGTGGTGGTGGCCACGACGACCGTACCCGCCAGTGTGGCTGCCCGGACCCGCTCGACCATGCGCATAAGCAGGGGTTGGCCGGCCAGCGGCAGCATGACCTTGTTGGGCAAGCGTGTCGACAGCATGCGGGCCTGGACGACTGTCACAAGGCGCGGCGCGCGCCCGGTATCAGGCAGAGACATGGATGCTGAACTCCTCGGACGTGACTGGTTCACCGCGCAGCATATGCCGGCAGACCTGCGCGATGTTGCGCCCGGAAGTCCCCCCGTTCTGCATGGGAACCATCTTCTTGAGCATGTCGAGGTCGAAGTACGAGTGTACTTCCTTGCCCAGCGCCAGACCGGTGTAGACGATGGTCGAGTACTGCACGATGAGCGCCTGGCAGTTGGCCACCATATGGTCGGTGTTGCCGTCGGTAAAGACGGTGGCGTCGGGCACGATGGCCCTGATCTCCCGAATGGCCCGGTCGGGGTTCTCATTGGGATGCAGCTTGAACAGTATGGGGCGGCCGTTGGCCAGCTTCACGGCCTTGCGCAGGAAGCGCTTGCGCAGGTCGATCTTGTACGTCTCGCGGGCATCGGACGTGGCGATCAACACATAGTCATGGTACGGAAAGTCGTTGTCCAGATAGGACGCGCAGTTGTCGAAGTTGGGGATGCCGGTGACGACAAGTTTTTCCGGACGCACCCCTTTGCGGATGAAGAAGTCGCGGTATCCTTCGGAGGCCACACAGAAATGCTCGAACTGGTTGGACAATCCGTTGGTCGACGTGCTGGCCAGATAGCGAGGCAGCTTCAGGTTTTTGACGATGTGGAAGATGATGTTTTCCGGATCGGTCATCCCTTCCTGAATCAGGATGAATCGCTTGTGGCGGATGTTCTTGGGAACGTAGAGGTCACTGGTTGTTACGACCAGGTCATACTCTCGTCCCTCGCCGCGGTAGTCGATAGGCAGGTCGTGATGCTGTAGATAGGCGTCGGTCTGACGGCGGAAGTTTCCACCCAGCACGGTAAAGTCCAGCAATCGGGTGTGCTGATTCAGGATGTTGTATAGACCGTCGGAGTAGAAGGGCGTGAAGTAACAGTCGTACTCATCAATCAGATGCGTTCCGACCTCATGCGCCATCCGCGTCATATTCAACGAACCGCCGATAAAGAGGATCGATTGCTTTGCCATAACCGCGATATATTACACCCTTTTGTAAGTTGATTCCACGTGACTCCGCCTCTAGAAGGCCCAACGTCTGCCTCCACGAGTACAACACAGGCTCCCGGGAGGCGTTGTCCGGTGCTCAAGTGCTGCTCATCTGACCCGCCGTCGCCCAGCCAAGCGTCAGTAGTATACCTCCGGTTGCACGGTGGACCGAAATCGCAGCTGATTGAGTGTGTGCTGACCATCAGTGGATTTTGCCCCAATCGTAACAAATGCTGTTTATCACGAGATCAACAATCCGTTACGGCTTTGTTAACGGCCTGCCGCGATGCAGGCAGCAGCCCTATAATGGGCGGCATGAGAGACAAGGCCATGTGGCGGATTGTTGTGACAGGGATAATGGTGGCAGTTATTGGGGCTGGCTGTGGACGCACTGCCGAGGTGGTCGAACCGCCGGGCGTCGCTACGCTCGTGGGAGCCACTGCGCCGGTGTCGACCTCGCCGCCATCGCCGACGGCGGCACCCGCCACTGTGCGGGTGCTGCCGCCAGAGGCGACTGAGCCGCCAGTCTCTCTCGACGAACCGACACCGCTGCCCGAACCAACCGCCGTCCCGCCGACGCCCGAACCGGCAACTGAAACGGTCGCCATTCAGCCAGGAGATACACTGCTCGGTCTGGCGCTGGCGCGAGGCATCGAGTTGAGCGAGCTGCAGGCGTTGAATCCGGATGTGCGGGCCGAAGCGTTACAGATTGGGCAGCAGATCTTTGTTCCGGCGGCATCATCGACCGCGCCGGTCGCCTCCGGTGGCGAAGACGGTTGGTCCATCGTCGCCGGCGATCCTGTGGTGGTAGCCGCTGGTCCGGGGCTGTGGGTGCTGGGCCAGGTGACCAACGAAGGGGATGTCGCCCTGGCCCCGGCCCAACTGACGATCACGCTGCTGGGAGAAGATGAGGCAGAGTTGAAGTCGGTACCTGTGTGGACCGCCGGGCGGCGCATCGATGCAGGCAGCACAGTCCCTTATGCGTTCTACTTTCCGGACCTGAGCGACGACGGATTGGTGGCCAGAGTAACCGTTGTGCCGCCCGGTCTGGTAGGGGCGTCCTTGTGGCCCGACCTCGACGCGACTGATGTGGTCGTGGCCACAGCCGGCGGGGCGACCGAGATTAGCGGTCGTCTTGTCAACGGAGGCGACCAGACCGTCACCGACTTACTGCTGACGGTCACGTTCTACAACGCTGCCGGCGCCTACACCGGCTATCGTCAGTTGGAACTTCCGGGAGCGATGGCGCCGGGTGCTTCGCTCCCGTTTGATATGGCTGCGTTGCCCATCCGCTCGACCGTTGACTCTGTCACCATTCAGATCGATGCTCGTCCCGCTGAGTGACGTGTTGCCTGCCGTCTCTCGCTACCGGTCGAGAAAGGCGGTGTACAGTCTCTGAGCGTGTGACGAGGGATCCTCGTAATATTTGTCTGTTGTTATGTCAAGTTCAATGGTGCGCGTTGCCGGACGCACAATTGGGTTGGTGGCGGCGAAGTCGCGCAGGACGGTGGCGTGCGGCTTCAGGGAGCCGTCTGGTCGCACCAGCCCGAAGAACCGCTCGTGGATGACCTCATCACACGGTGGTCGGTCCCACAGCTCGGGCACGTAGTCGGCGAAACACCACAGGACGGCGCCGGTCGCGCCCACATCAACCAGGCGCGGCAGCACGCCGGCAATGTAATCTGCCAGCGCTTCCTCGGAGGCCATGAACTGCGTGCGGGGTTGGCCGAAGGCGGTCCACTCCCACGTGGCGGATGGCTCGCCGGGTGCGGTGGTGCAGCCGCCGAACTCTTCCATGAGGGTTGGCTTGCCGGACAGCGCTGTTGTCAGCGCACAGAGATAGGGCACGAAATCGGGATCCAGCGGACCTTTGGCCCACCCGGTATACATCGGATAGCCGTGCATGACCGCCCAATCCACCTCGGCGAAGACGTCGGGCACGCGCAGTTTGTTGTCTCGAAGCAGGCTGTCGGCGTGCAGGCCGTAGGTGACAGGATGGACCGGGTCAAGCTCGCGGATTGTGCGCACCATCTGCCGGATCCAGATTCGCGCCGCGGCCACGCTGTCCGGCCACGCGAACAGGTCCGGTTCGTTGCCAAGATTCCAAACGCCGATGGCCGGGTGGTCATGCAAGCGTCCGACGACCTCTTGCAACAGCAGGGTTGCAGCAGCAATGGAAACCGGGTCATGGTACATATTGCGGTAGCCGCCGGTCACCGGCGTGCTCTGGCTGATCACCTGTTTGACACCGGGCGCCGGCGGCTGCCCGGCAGAGAGCATCCACGATGGCGCCCAGTTTGGGCCGCTCATGTGGCCGGTGAAAAATGTGACGTCCAGCTGCAGCCCCAGATCGGTGGCGATGTCTGCCACGACTTCCAGGTCGCCCAGAGCGGTCTGGCTGACTGTGTCCGGCTCCGGCTGCCAATCTTCCCAGAGCAGGAAGATGCGCACCAGACCCAGCCCCAACTCGCGTATGATGGCGAACTCTTCGCGCACTTCGCCCGCGTCAAAATCCTGCCACCAGTACATGGCTTTGCGGCGCGGCCAGTAGTTGACTCCAAGGATAAACGGTTGGTCCATCAGGTTCCTGACTCCTTCAGCGCCTCTGCCTCCGGGTCGGCAGCTTCCGGCGTCCCGTCGGTCGTGGCCGGGTCCTTGAGCATAATGCGCCAGAACGCTTCGGCGTGTTGGAAGCCCACCTTCTTTCCTGTTTCCGCAGACCATTCGCGCAGCCGGTCGGCCGGATCCCAGCCGCCGAGCTGGCTAACATGCTTGTGCAGCGCCTCTATCTTGAGATCCAGGGTCTCGCTGATGTCGACGAAGTAGTTGGTGCGTTGGCCAAAGCTGACGTATACAAAGTTGACCTTGTGGCCGACCAGACCTTTGGCTGCCAGATCCGGGTAGAGCAGCGTCATTTCGGCCGCCGGGAAGACGGCGTCGAGAACGACCTGCCCGGCGGCACGATGGTCCGGGTGGTTAATGTACTGGTCGTTCGGGAAGAAGTTGGTGGGGTCGCCACAGACAACCGCGTTGGGGCGGTATTGGCGGATGAGCCGGACTAGCTGCTTGCGCAGCTCCAGTGTCGGCTGCAGGAAGCCGTCGTGGTGTCCGAGGAAGATGCACTCTGCTCCGACAACGTCGGCTGCTGCGGTCTGTTCGGCGCGACGAATCTCCGCCAGCTCGACGGCCGTCATGCCGTCTTCATGGCTGCCGACATTGCCATCAGTCAGAAGGACGTAGATGACGCGCCCCCCAGCCCTGGCCCACCGGGCTGCCGTGCCGGCCACACCGAACTCGATGTCGTCCGGGTGGGCAAATATGAACATGGATGTCTCTGGTACATAAAAGTCGGTCATACAATCTCCGTTTGGGGCAGGTCGCGCCTGGTCCTCAATCGCGAGCCCGCCGGGTTCATCCAACGATTCTACTCAGTTATCGGTGCTTTGTCTTTGAGGGGCATCGCGGTATACTCGATCACGTCTAAGACTGGTCAGAATCAGACGGGTGCGAGACGAATGCGCCTCGCCGACGAGAGAGGATTTGACCAGAGTAACGTGATGGTTGCAAGGACCATCGGCCAACTACTTCATGCCTGGAACGCATCAGATGATATGGGGACAGCCACCTTCGGCGAAGGGCTTTCATCGGCCCGCTTTTCGTTCTGCGCGACTGCACGCTGCACGACCACACTGAGCGTCTAGCCGTTTTCGGAATGAGTGACTCCCCAGCCTCCCTGTCTATGCCCTCGCCTACCAAAGGATTGATTCAATGACCACATGGTATCAAGAAGAAATTGACGCCACCCTTGACAAGCTGCAAACGTCTGCTGAGACGGGGCTGACCAGCGCCGAAGCTGCGCGGCGTCTTGAGCAGTACGGTCCCAATGAGCTTGTCGAGAAGGGAGCCAAGAGCTGGGCTGCGATCTTGTTCGACCAGTTCAAGGATTTGATGGTCATCATCCTGATTGCGGCGGCCGTCGTTTCCGGCTTTCTTGGCGAGTGGGAAGAAGTCATCATCATCCTGGCCATCGTGGTGCTCAACGCCATCATCGGCTTCTCGCAGGAGTATCGGGCTGAGCAGGCGATTGCGGCGTTGAAGAAACTGGCTGTGCCGGAAGTGACGGTGCGGCGCGACAACCGGCTGCAGCAGGTATCGGCCGTCGAACTCGTACCGGGCGATATCATCAAGCTGGAGACCGGAGCGGTTGTGCCGGCGGACGGCCGTCTCGTTGAGAGCGCCAATATGCGCGTTCAGGAGGCGGCACTGACCGGCGAGTCCGAACCAGTTGCGAAGGATGCCAACGAAGTGATCGTGCCCCCGGGCAGCGGTGAGGTGCCGATTGGCGATCGTCGCAACATGGTCTTTATGGGCACGGCTGTGACCTATGGTCGGGGCACGGCGGTGGTGACTGACACGGGCATGGAGACAGAGCTGGGCAACATCGCTGACCTGCTGCAGTCGGTTGGGATGGAGCAGACGCCGCTGCAGCGCCGCCTGGACAATCTGGGTCGCGTGTTGGCGATTGCGGCACTGGTTATTGTCGCGCTGGTGGTTGGTCTGGGTCTGCTGCGGGGCGAAGAACTCGCGGATCTGTTCCTCGTCGGTGTCAGCCTGGCTGTGGCAGCCGTGCCGGAAGGGCTGCCCGCTGTGGTGGCCATCACGCTGGCGTTGGGCTCGCAGCGAATGCTGAAACGCAATGCCCTGATTCGGCGCCTGCCGGCGGTGGAAACGCTGGGGTCTGTCACCGTTATCTGTTCGGACAAGACAGGCACGCTGACCGAAAACCAGATGACAGTGACCTTGCTCGATGTGGCCGGTCATATGGAATCGATCGAGATGCTGCTTGAGGATGATGACAACATCCTGGCGGCGGAGATGCAGACACAACTGCCGCCAGAGGAGCGTTCGCTAAGCTTGTTGGTGAAGGCGGGTGCGTTGTCCAACGATGCCGTCTTGCAGGTTGAGCCTGATGGCGGCTTCAAGATCATTGGTGACCCGACTGAGGGGGCGCTGGTGATGGCGGCCCAGAAGCTGGGCATGAGCAAGGACGACCTTGAGACGCAGCTGCCGCGTGTTGGCGAAGTGCCGTTTACGTCTGAGCGCAAGCGCATGACTACGGTTCATGAGGTCAATGATTCGAGCGGGCAGGCGGCGTGGGAAGACGCGCCCTATGTCGTCTTCTGCAAGGGAGCCGTCGACGGGCTGCTTGAGATTTGCACGACGGTTTGGGTGAACGGCGAGATGGTTCCCCTTGATGATGAGTACCGCCAGCGCATCAGCAGCGCCAACGCCAAGTCGGCCATGTCGGGCCAGCGCGTGCTCGGCGCCGCCTTCAAGACGCTGGACGAGATGCCGCACGTGAGCAGTGGGCTGGAAGAAGAGGCGGCACTGGAGTCTGATCTCTGCTTTGTCGGGTTAATCAGCATGATCGATCCGCCGCGCCCGGAGGCCAGGGCGGCCGTCGCGCGCGCCCGCGAGGCTGGTATTCGGCCCGTGATGATTACGGGTGATCATCCACTGACGGCCGAGCATATCGCGCGTGAGCTGACCATCGCCGACGAAGATGACAAGCCCGTGACCGGTGTGCAGCTCTCCACGATGTCATCGGAGGATCTGCACGGGATCGTCCACGATGTACAGGTGTACGCCCGCGTTTCGCCGGAACACAAGCTGTCCATTGTGGAGGCGCTGCAAGACGAGGGCGAGATTGTGGCCATGACCGGTGACGGCGTGAACGATGCTCCGGCGCTCAGACGGGCTGACATCGGCGTGGCGATGGGTATTACCGGCACGGATGTGTCCAAGGAAGCGGCCGATATGGTTCTGGTGGACGATAACTTCGCCACCATCGTGGCGGCGATTGAAGAGGGCCGCAACATCTATGACAACATCCGCAAGTTCGTCACCTACACGCTGTCGAGCAACATGGGCGAGCTGCTGGTGATGTTCATCGGTCCGTTCCTGGGCTTGCCGCTGCCGCTCATTGCCGTGCAGATTCTGTGGATCAACCTGGTGACTGACGGTCTGCCGGGGTTGGCGCTGGCAGTGGAGCCTGGCGAAGAGGGCATCATGAAACGGCCGCCCCATCCGCCGCAAGAGAGCGTACTGGCTCGTGGCGTCGGCCCGCGCATTGTCTGGATTGGCGCCTTCCTGGGCTTGTTGTCGCTGCTCGTCGGCTATCTCTACTACCAGCAGGACCCGAACGGACCGTGGCAGACGATGGTCTTCACTGTCCTGGTGTTGGGACAGATGGGTAACGCGATGGCGTTGCGTTCTGACAAAAACTCGACCTTCGCCATCGGGTTGTTCTCCAACCGGCTGATGGTCCTGGCTATTGGCGTGACGTTCTTGCTGCAGCTCGGCCTGATTTACACGTCCCTCGGCAACCGTTTCTTCAGCACTGTGCCGCTGTCGGCACAAGATATGGCCATCGGCATTGGGGCGTTCTTCGCGGTGTTCCTGGCAGTGGAAGTGGAAAAGTGGCTGCGCCGTCGGGGCTATCTATTCTACTAGACCACGAAGCTGCGGTTGTCAGACAAGGCGGATGGGCCGGAACAGCGCGCGGTCGAGATCATCGAGACGCTCCGGCCCCAGCTCAACCAGAGCGGCGTAAACCCGTTCGACATCTTCGCGGAGGCGGGCCACGTCCACGCCGCGGCAGACAGGCGGAAGCGGTTCCAGCCATTGACGGACGCGCAGCAGCATCTTGACGGCCCCGCGATAGTTGCCCCGGTCAGTCTGGTAGTAGGCGATGCCGACCTGAAGCATGGCCCGGTAGAGATCCCGACCTTCGCTCTTGTCCAGCATCCACGCTTCTTCCAGAGCGTCGTGGCATTTGTAGTACTCCCCTTGGTTGAACAAATCGATCCCTTCGCGTGCCAGGTCGGACAGAGGCTCCGCGCAGGTGGCGGTGAGTGCCGCCTCATCCGGGATCCGGGCGTACTGCTGAAACAGCGCGGGCATGTCGGCCGTAAAGCGCGAACGAGCCAGGACGGCGTCTGCGCCCAGACTCTTGGCACGCGTCATGACCTCCACATCTTCATGCGGACCGAAGCACATGATTGGAAAGCGGCGGGTGGCAGGGGAGGCGTTCAACATGCCGATCCATGTCTCCCAGGGAATGGCGGCGTTATTCAGATCAAACAGGAGCAGGGCGGGCTGCCATTCGGTCACTTTGCGGAACAGCAAGCCGTCGCGGCCATGCAGCGATTCGCCCGGTGATTCGCGTGCGATTGACGGGTCAAAGTCGCCCAGGTCGGCCGGGCTTTCGATCCAGGTCACATCGTAGCCCAGATGCCGGGCGACATTGCCAATTCGCATGGAGAACATCAAATCGCTGACGAAGGCGACGAGCAGGGGGGCTGGTGTGGTGGGGTTGGGTGAATCAGTCACCTTGCTATTGTAGCAAATCTGGCCCGCATGCGTGACCCGGTATGTTGCTCCGACTCCGGTCAGCCATGGCGGCAGCCGGTTCCGCAGCGGGCACAATGCACGTTGTCCTGGCCCGTGTTCGGGGACGATGGATTCTCGGCATGAAACCCGGACTGCTCAAATTGACTTTTGTGCCCACTGGCCTATAATTCTCCAGTATGGAGCGCGTCTGGAATCCACCTGTGGCGCGGTCCACATCATGCAGATCGAACGGATACTAATGTCAATTTGTGGCTCTGACAATTGGGTGCGGTTGTTGCCCGGACACCGGGGGGTGCGCTAGAGGTGTCCGACCCTTCCTCCGAACGATCCGATCCTACCTCCCGCCCTCCTTCAACCGACGACTCCCCGCCTGAGGGGGACCCTGTCAGTCGTGGCCTGGCGTTTGCCGGTTGGCAGACGTCGTGGGCGCGTCAGCGCCGACTCCAGCCAGAAACAGCGAGGAACCGGATAGCAGAGATTGGGCAGCCGACCTGTTCGACAGGTTGCTGGTCGCTCCGTGCCCGGTGGACAACATGACGATTGTTATCGTAGTCGCCCTCATCGCCGTGATGATCATGTTCAACGCGCTGTACGTGGCGGCGGAGTTCAGCACCGTCTCCGCGCGGCGGACAAAGGTCAGCCAGATGGCGGCGCAGGATAATCGCCTGGCCAAGCTGCTGCTGCCGACGCTGGAGAGCGCCCCAAAGCTTGATCGTTATGTGGCCGGCTGCCAGATTGGCATCACGATATCGTCGCTGGTGCTGGGTGCGTTTGCCCAGAATTCGATCGCCAGCGAGCTGGCGCCGCTGCTGGCCCAGACGATGTCGTGGGCAGGCTGGACGGCCGACAGCGATGTGGTCATGGCCGCGGCCCAGTCGGTGTCGGTCATTGCCGTGCTCATCTTTGTGACGGGTCTGCAAGTTATTTTCGGCGAACTGTTCCCCAAGTCGCTGGCCATCCAGTATCCGGAGACGGTGGCGATGAGCGTCTACTGGCCCATGCGCGTGTCGCTGGCCGTGTTCGCCATCCCAATCTGGATCTTCAACGGCAGCGCCTCGATACTCCTGCGCCTGATGGGTCGGGGTGTGCAAGAACCGGGCGCGCGCATTCACTCGGCGGCCGAGATTGAACTGCTGGTGACAGAGAGCCACGAAGGTGGTCTGCTGGACGACAACGAACGCCGCCTTCTGCGCAACGCGCTGCGCCTGCGTGATCTGACGGCGCGTCAGGTCATGGTCCACCGCACGAAGATTGTGGCCATGCCCGCCGACAGCACGCCCCTTGAACTGCTGGAGCAGGCAATCGAGGCGGGGTACTCGCGCATTCCGCTCTACGGCGAATCGATCGACGATATTGTCGGCTTTGTCCATGTGAAGGATGTCTTTCGTCTCTACATCGAAGAGGAGTCTGATGTCAGCAGCGTGATCCGGGAAGTCCATTATCTGCCGGAGACGCTGCCCATCAATGAAGTCTGGGACCAGCTGAATGCGGCACGCAAATACCTGGGCGTCGTCTTTGATGAGTTTGGTGGCACAGCCGGGTTGATTACCCAGGAAGACCTCATTGAGGAGATCTTTGGCGAGCTGCAGGATGAGTTCGACGACGAGATGGCGGTCATTGCCCGCGACAAAGACGGCCGCATCTATCTGCGCGGCGATCTGCTGGTGACGGATGTCAATGAGTCGCTGGAGCTTTCGCTGCCGACCGAGTCGGCCGACACATTGAGCGGGCTGGTGTTCAGCGCCCTGGGACGGCCGCCTGTTGTCGGCGAAGAGGTGACCTTCGGCGACGTCCTGATTCGAATCGAAACGATGGAGGATCTGAGTGTCGATGAGGTGTCGCTGCAGATGCCGCCGGGAGACGAAGATTCACCGTTCTCGGAGTGGGAGATAGCTGAACATGATTAAGCTCCTGCTTCTCGGATTAGGCGTTCCGGGCGCTCTCCTGCTGACGCTGGGCAGCGTGGCGGCGGAAGATGTCGCCCTGCCGTCGGTGACGACGTTGATTGTGCCGGCAATTGTCATCATCCTGTTGGTGCTGCTCAATGGTCTGTTTGTCGCGGCCGAGTTCGCCATCATCGGCGTGCGGTCGACCAAGGTGGAGCATCTGTCCAACGAGGGCAATGTCACGGCCGCTACGGTCATGGAAGTGCTCGATGCCCGTCCGCGACTGGACCAGTATATCGCTACGGCCCAGCTCGGGATTACGGCCGCATCGCTGGGGTTGGCCATGTATGCCGAGCCGGCGATCAGTCACTTCATTGAGCCGTACATGGTGGCTGGCTTTGGCTGGAGCGAGGAAGCGGCGAACCGGGTGGGGTATTTTGTGGCGCTGGGCATGCTGACCTATCTGCACGTTGTTGTCGGCGAGATGGTGCCCAAGGCGCTGGCGCTGACCGAACCGGTGAAGATGGTCCTGCGGCTGTCGCGGCCGATGGCCATTGCTGGGACGATTCTGGGTCTCCCGGTGCGCATTCTGAACAGCATAGGCAACGGTCTGCTCCATCTGCTGCGCATTCCGCCGGCCGAAGGACACGACCGCCTGCTGGCGGCTGAGGAGCTGGAGCTGATTGTGGCGGAGAGCGCCGAGGGTGGCCTCATCGACCTTGACGAAGAAGAGATCATTCGCAACATTTTTGACTTCAGCGAACGCACGGTGGGGCAGGTGATGACGCCACGGCGCAAAGTGCAGGCGCTGCCGCTGGACATTCCCCACGACGAGCTGCTGGCTGCTGTGACGCAGAGCCGCCACAGTCGCTTCCCCGTTTACGACAGCGACCCTGACCACATTGCCGGCATTCTGCACCTCAAGGATCTGGTCAACCAGACGCTGAACGCAACCGGCCCATTCGATCTGCGGCTTATCCTGCGAGCAGCGCCAGAAGTGCCGGAGGATTACAGCGTGGAGTCGCTACTGGCTGCGTTCAAGTACGAGAAGCTTCACATGGCAATCGTCCGTGACGAGTTCGGTGGTTCGGCCGGCGTCGTCACGCTGGAAGACCTCGTTGAGGAAATCGTGGGGGAAGTTCGCGATGAGTTCGACCTGGAGCGCGAGCCTTACGTCCAGCTTGAGGAAGGGGTCATTGAGGTGTCAGGTGATTATTTACTGGACGACCTGAGCGATGACGTGTACCTTGGGGACGAAGAGACGCTGCCGGATGTCGAAACGGTTGGCGGTCTGATTGTGGCCCAATTGGGGCGGCCGCCGGTCACGGGCGACATCTGCGAGTTTGGTGATGGTATCGTCTTTACGGTGCTGGACGTCGAAGGTTTGGCAGTGACCCGGGCGCGGGTTGAATTCCCTGTGCCGGACACGCCCGATGAGACACCGAACGAGCCCAACGGCAAGCATTAGCGAAGGCCGGGCCGACACCATGGCCTGCTTTCTGAAGATTCCCACCCTTTATCAACTTAACAGAGCGAGGAGAGAGATATGGATATTATTCGTACGATTCACGGTGAGTTACGCTGGATTCTGGTCATTGTGGCCGTGGTAGTGCTGATTAAATTCCTGATTGGCTGGCTTGGCAAGCAAGAGTACAAGTCGATTGACCGGACGCTGCTGCTGGTCTACACAGCCTTGATGGACATCAACCTGCTGCTGGGACTGGGTTTGTTCTTCTTTACACCTAACAGTTTCTCCACCACCTACCGGCTGGAGCATGCGGTGACGATGATTCTGGCGGTGGTGGCGGCCCATATGACCGCGATCTGGCGTTCCAATCCAGATTCCACCATCAAGTACCGCAATCAGTTCTTCATGGTGCTGTTGTCGGCCGTCATCCTGGTCCTGGGCGTCATCCGCCTGCGCATGGTCCTCTACGGCGGCGGCTTCTTCTAAATCGTTGACAGCGGCTGGCTGCCAGTTGTCTGGATCAACAAGAGGCCATCGGGCATATAGCTCGATGGCCTCTTTTGCTGTTGGCTGTTGGCTCGTCGCTAGAGACCGTAGATGTCGCTGAACTTGGTGTTGGCGTAGCGCATGAACGCTTCGTGCGACAGCGGCTGGTTGGTTACGCGCTGTACAAGTTCGCCGGGTGTGAACTTGCGGCCGTATTGATGGATGTTCTCGCGCAGCCAGGCCACCAACGCCGTTGTCTGACCCGCTTCCAACTCGGTCTCGATCTCCGGCTTTTGGACGACGGCGGTCTCAAAGAACTGCGCCCCGTACAGGTTGCCGAGGGCGTAGGTGGGGAAGTAGCCGAAGCCGGGCCGGGTCCAGTGAACATCTTGCAGGCAGCCCTGGCTGTCGGTGGGCGGCACAACGCCCAGCAGCTCATCCATCTTGTCGTTCCATGCGGTCGGCAGATCAGCGACGGCCAGATCGCCGTTCAGCATCGCCTGCTCCAGCTCGAAACGCAGGATGATGTGGAAGTTGTAGGTCAGTTCGTCCGCCTCGACACGAATGTACGACGGCTGGGTCTTGTTAACGGCGCGATAGAACGCCTCGGCGTCGTGGTTGGCCAGCGCGTCGGGGAACATCTCCTGCAGCTTGGGGAAGTGGGCCTGCCAGAAGCCGCGGCTGCGGCCGACAATGTTTTCCATCATGCGCGACTGGGACTCATGGATGCCCAGCGACGTGCCGCGGGCGAGCGGGGTGCGCGAAAAGTCCGGGTGGGTGCCCTGCTCATACATGGCATGGCCACACTCATGGAGTGTCCCAAACAGCGACGGATTGATGAAGTCCGGGTACCAGCGCGTCGTTATGCGGGCATCGTTGCGGCTGAAGCTGGTCGCAAACGGGTGGATGACCGTGTCCAGGCGGCCGCGTTCGAAATCATAGCCGATCGCCTCGGCGGCATAGTGGGCGAACGCTTTCTGCGTGTCGATATCGAACGGCTGATGGAGGAGGCTGTCATCGACTGTGACACCGCTGGCCTCAATCGCCTCGCGCAGCGGAATCAGCTCGGACTTCACCTGCTCGAAGATCGACCGTACTTCGGCCGTCTTCATGTTGGTCTCGTACTTGTCGAGCAAGGCGTCGTACGGTTCGTCTTCGTAGCCGTACAGTTCGGCCATCTCCTGGCACAGCTCCACGACCTGCTCCAGCCACGGCTGGAAGGTGGAGAAGTCGTTGTTGGAGCGGGCTTCGATCCACGCTTCGCGGGCCTGGCCGCTGACCTGAGAGGTACGAGTGACGAAGTCGGCCGTCAGCTTGCGGTCGTCGGCGTAGCTGCGCTGCAGGAAGCGCAGCAGGCTGGCCTCGGTGCTTTCGTACTCCGCCCCATTCACCTCGGCCTGGGCGGCGGCAATCAGTTCGCCCATTTCATCCGAAGTCGACATCTGATGGATCAGGCTGTTCAGGGTGGTCATCTGCTGAATGCGCTCGACCCCGCCGCCTTTGGGCATGTAGGTCTCGCGGTCCCACGACATGAGCGCCAGCGCCTTGCCGAGGTCGTTGATCTTGCGCGTTTCTGTCAAGAGGGTTTCGTACTGTGTCATCGGTTGCACTCCTTAACTTGTCATCATGAATGGGCCGGACGGCCGTTTTCGAGTTTAGCTCACGGGTGGCCCGGCGTCACGCTGAGTTGATGGCCGGTTCTTCCGGCAGAAACAAAACGACCCTGGCCGGAGGACAGGGTCACGCAAATCTGCATAGGGTGTTGACGGGCCAGCTGACCTAGCCGATGCGGATCTGGTCGAGCAGCCACTGCCAGAATCGGGCCAGCAGACCGGGTTGGCGCATTTGCTCAACCTGACGCCGCTGCTCTTCCTTGAGGCGGCGAGAGTCGCGGCCACCGGGTCCGCGACCATTGACCGATGGCGTGGGCAGGTCTGTGTAATTGACCTGCAAAACAGGACCCGTCTCCTGGCCGTACAAATGGAACGTGTCGTGGTTACAGCCCAGCACCGCGCATTTGTTGCCGCTCTGTTCCCAGCATGTCTTGTGGTAAAGCGTGCCACACTGGTCACAGACCACCGGGACGAGATCGCGGGTATGCACGTGGTTTTCCACGGCGCTGCCACATATGGGGCATTGCAGGCTCAACTGATTGGCCTGGCTGACGTCGTCGCTGGTGATGCGGATAAATGCTTGTTCGCTGGCGTCCATTGCATGCAACCTGCGCCCTGACGAACTGCCATTCTCACGATGAATGTCCGTCGTCTGAGCAACCTGAGGGGAGATAGCCCCGTTCGAATCTTCTTGATTATACACTACTTTCAGGCTCCAATTCTAGGACGCAAGCGATGCTAAGGTCCAGCCTACCATGACCCGGCTGACCATTCGGGCCAGGCGAAGTCATACCGGTTCACCCGTGTCCGGTCACGATTCCAGCAGAAGAAGCCGCTGGTCCGCGCTCGTGGGTCCAGCACATAGGCGATGTGCCAGATCTGGGTGAAAAAGTTCTGATGAATAAACATGTCCATTCCCGACAGGAAGATGCCGAAGCCGGGGTGGGTATGATACCAGCCCACCATGACTGCCGTTTCATCCGGATAGCGCTCCATCAGGGTGTCATTGAGGTAGCGCCAGCTGTCGGGCGTGTAGGTGACACTGGCGCCCTGCATGACGGTATACTTGGCGGCGATGCTGTCGATGATGCGCACGACGTAGCGGCCGTCGGGCTGCTTCTCCGGCCGGGACCCGACCATCACGCCGGCTACTTCGCGATCGAGACTGCTCAGCGCGTGGGCCTGCATGGTACGCAGCGGCGGTTCGTCCATGAGGACATCGACGGCTGCTGAGGTGTAAGAGCCGATCGGCAGCTGCTGTCCGGCAACACGCACGCGGGCCGAGCTGGGCGCAATGGCGGGGATGGCCGCCACTGGGGCGCCGTCATCCTCTTCCTCCGGCTCGGCCGGGGGAATGTCGATGGCCGCTTTCACGTCGGCCAGATCGGCCGGTGCTTGCGCCGGCACGGTCGGTTTGGCCGGTTTGGCTGCTGGTGGTGGCTCGTCGGCTATGTCGTCGTTCTGTGGTGCCTCGTCCGCAGGGGAGTCGCTCTTGCTGTCGGGCGGCGCTGCGGCTGCTTCACGCTTTTCCGGTTTGGTTGTGCGCTTCTTCGGGGCGGGGTTGTCGGCGACCTCGTCGTCTGCGGCGGCCGTTTCGCTCTCCGGCAAGATGACATGGTGGCCCTGCCACGTTTCCAGTTCGATATCGATGTTGCCCGCTTCGTCCAGCAAGGTGACGGTCACCGCCACGCCCTCATCTGCATCGAGCGAGAGCAGGGTGATGTCATCATAGGTGGCCCAGATCTCGTCTTGCAGAGCGTGGGCGTAGTCGCGCAGCTCAGCCAGCGTGCAGTCGGCCAGCGGCTTGCTGCGGCCGCCAACCGGGACGCGATCGGCCGGGGCCAGCGTCAGGGTGAGCGTGGTTTGTTCAGCGTCATCCGGCAGGGCCAAGACCAGCTGGGCCACATAGGGGACGGTCAGTTCGTTAGTCATAGTTCTGTTCAGTTCAGCAGTCGCCCGGGCTACGGAGCCAGCGTGACGCCTACGAGGCAGGCGCTGCTGTTGCCGAGGCGAATGTTGTTGCGGTCAACGGCCGTCAGGCGCAGCTCGTAGGGGCCGGAGGCCATGCCGGTCGTGTCCCAGCTGATCAGCTCGCCAAGACGCGTGTCGCGGGTAAAGCGCTCGACCAGGGACCAGTTCTGATCACCGGCAGGTCGCATCTCGACCTGATAGCGGACTGCGCCTTCAACGAGCGAAGTGCCTACCAGGGGTATTTCCGAGCCGAGCGGCAGAATCTGATTGTTGATAGGCGTAATGATTCGGAGGCGCGGGTCCGGGCACGTTGCGGCGTTGCTGTCAGCCAATGTCTGGTCCGCCAGCGTCAGGACGGTCGTCTCCAGAACGTCGACCCGTTCGGTGAGGGGCATGATACCACCAACGACCAAAAAAAAAGTGGCCAGGAGGGCGAGCGTGCTCAACAGCAGGCTTAACTCGCGACCCGAAAAGGCCATGCCTGTACTTTGTGGCTGCAGGTAGACTTCGCTCTGGGCATAAGCTGCGGGTATGGCCGCGGCGGGCGCATCGTAGGGATGGTCCCAGACGGCCGACCGAACGGCTCTCCAGCCAGTTATACTTTCCGACTGCAGGTCAGGCAGCTCGTAGAAGCCTGAGATAGGCTCGATCTGCCCATTGCGCCAGCCGAAGAAACTGGCCTCATGGCGAACGGGATCCACGACGAGACCGATGTGCCAGGGCAGCGTGAAAGCGGCCGAATGGACAACGACATCGTCGGCGGAATAGAAGACGCCGAGGTCAGGGTGGGTGTGGAACCAGCCGATAATATCCATTGCTGGATAATGAGCGGCCCGATCCTGCTGCAGCTTCGACCACGAGTCGGCGGCAAACGTGAAATGGACAGGCCCATGATCGCCGCTGACGGCGGGCAGGGCTGCCTTCACCTCAATAATCGTGCCTTCGCGATAGCGATATGCCTGGCCCAGAAGCGCTCCGCCAAGCTCTGTGCCGACATTGCTCTGGGCATGGGCGTCAATCTGTTGGATGGCTGACTGGTGGAGCACAATCACGGGTTCGTCGGTCGAGGGCACGTCGCCATGAAGCAGCCACGTATCCGCCGGGCTGGGCAGATCGCGCTGTGGCAAATGGCTCAACAAGTCATTGGCCATTTCCTCGGCGCTGGGCGGTGTGTCCGCTGCGCCGGCAGTCGCGGTCGATTCAGCTTCAGAGTAAGTTGATGCCGAACTCATCGGATTCCTCGTCACCGAGTTTGATTAACTCGGACAGGGCCATGCCCTTAAGCTCGCGTTCGTCAATGGGAAAGATCGACTTGCGCTGCAATGCCCAGGTGGCCGCTTTCGAGTTCATCGGATCGCGCGGTTCGTAATTCTTGTACTGGATCATCTCGCCAAGCGTCAGCAGCAGCTCGTCCAGGGTCTTGGCCGGCCACCACGCGCCAATACAGACTGCACCGGTCACATGGATATTTGGATGAAACATCGGCGTCATCCATTTCAGCTGCGGCTGCTTGTACGGGTACTCGGCATGCAGATAGACACTGACATCGTGCTGTTCCCGGTACAACGGGTCGCCCGAGCCAGTGACGTTTTCGACGCCCTTCACTGAATAGCGGATGACGTACTTCTCCGGCGGATCCCCTTCCACGCGCACAATGCGGATGAATTCACTGCGATCCTGGAGTTCGCGTACTTTTTGATAATCGTTACGCAGCCGTGTCTCTCGAATGTCAAACGACATGGTTGTCAATTACCTCTGGTAAATAGATAAAATGCCCGCTGACGCTGTCGCCTTCGCCGGACCTTTGTTGGAGGTCCGGGCGTGGCGCTGCGTGCGGGGCATTGAACCCACAAGTGCCCAGCCGTGCCCAAAGACGCGACGTGGCCACTTGCAGGCTGCCGGTGCGCTGCCGCTGGAAGCTAGCCAGCGGTTACTTCAGGGAACAGGCTGAGGATGTCGTCTTCGACGACACCCGCATCGGACAACGACTCGTCGTCCGCCAGGCGCTTGCCGGAGGAGCGATGGTCCAGGCGATAGGTGATCGGATTGGCGCCCTGCGTTGTCGGCAGGCCCATCTTGCTCACCAGCGCCGGAATCAGTCGCCGCATCGGGACGTCGTCCGGGAGTTCCACTGGGGTCTTCTTGGATCCGGTGGGATCGTAAATGATTACTTTCGTACTAGCCATTATTCAAAAGCCTCCATATGCTTCGTAACATAATACGCAAAACGGGCGTTCTGGTTGCACGTTTGCGTGATCAACCAAATTAGGCGAACTGCAGGAACGTTTCGACGTCCCCGGTCAGCTCGTAGTAAACGCGTTCCTTGCCGTTGCGTGCCCTGATTATACTCAATGGCGGCACATCGACTTCGGCCAATGTCCGGTCGAGAAAATCTTCGTCACCGGAAATGCGATGGGTCAGGTTCATCTCTCGCCGCCCGCCACACGTGGGGCAGGTGGCAATGTCTTCGTACAGGCTGGCCATCTTCTTGAAGATGGGCGTCTCCTCGCCGCAGCCCAGGCAGGTCATGGAGACCACGAGTTCGCCATCGAATTCAATGGCCGCCTCAGGCCCCAACTCCTCGCGGGCAATCTCCAGCAGACCAGCCAGCGTGGTGCCGGCGGCCGTTGCCTCCGGCATCTCCACGATCGGGTCAAGCATCGAGTGACTCATGCACATCTCCTTGACCGGATACTCTGTGGTGTAGATGTCGTTGGTCAGGCCGTTGATCATCAACGCCTTGCCCGGCTGCACTTCCATCTGGTGGATGAGCTTGAGCGCTTCCTGTGTTTGGAAAGCGGCCACAATTGAGGCGCTGGTCGGGGTGGTGGGTACTTTGCCCTGGAGAATGTTCTCTCTGGCCAGCAGCGGGCATGAATAGCGCAGATTGATGATCTGGTAGTCAAGGTCGGTCAGCGTGCATTCATAGCAGGCGCCGTCGCCCGGCCAGAAGACGCGCACAATGCCCATCAACTCCTGGATGGCGCCATCGACCCACGGGCGATTGACAGCCCAGCTAAAGCGGTTGATGGAAAGCCGCGCCTCGCGGTTGTCCAGACAGCCGACGATGGCGTTGACATGGCGAAAGACGCCCATGCCCATTTCGTAATTGATATCGCCGTGCCACGCCATGACGTTGACGTCGGGGTTGAGCGCCTTGGCTGCTTCGGCAGCCGCGTCGACCTTGCGACGTCCCCGGTCGGAGGCGCGAAAGAGCACCGACCGGCTCAGATTGCTGTCTTCGATGGTGTCGAAGTCGGCGATCAGGATGTTGCCAATGCCCATCAGGGCCAGGTTCTTGATGACCTCGTTGCCGAGGGCGCCCGCGCCGACCACCAGTACGGTGGCGTCGCGCACGACCTCTTGCTGCCACCAGCTGATGTAACCGAAGGTGTGGTACCGGTCGGAATCTGGATCGGTTATAACGATCGTTTCACTCATGTCTGTCATACATGCCTCAGTAATAACGCAAAAGATGGCGGCTGCAGGACCGCTGCCGGATCTGTTGTCCGGTTATCCGCTGCCTAGCGTTGTGATAAATGTCTGGGCGACAACCAGCTGCCCTTCCGGGTCATAGGCGATGCCGATGCCGATATGCGTCCAGACAGGATTTAGAATATTGCCGCGATGGTTGGTCATGCTGCGCGGCTGGTTCATGAAAGCGTTTTGTACTTCTGTGACGCCGCCCTCGCCATGACACACAGGGCCCGACGCAATGCCCACATTTTCGCCGCAGGCCAGGAAGGTGATACCGGTCCGGTCCAGGCGCTGGCTTAGCGGCAGGCTGTCGGGCGGAGCGTGGCCGGGCTGGTGTCGCGCCAGTATCTCGGCTGCGTGCTGCTGGCTGACCATTGCCGCGCCGGGGTGCCAACGCAGAGCCTTCTGCGGCATCCAACCGGGGATGTAGCGGCGGCGGGCGGCAACAACCAGACGAAACATCGCCTGCTCCAGCTCGGCAATGTCGCCGTTACTAGCGGGCGAAATGGCATCCACGTCGCCAACAGAGAGCGTAAGCGACTGACCAGCAGGGCGGCTGGGCCGCTCGTCTGGTAAGTCACTGGTATGGATGGTCAGCGCCGGCGGCGGGCTGGCCTGTTCCGCGATGTCCTCGTTGGTAACGGTTAGCCGTTCGCTCATGAGCTATGTCTTTAGCGTGTGGTAGAACGGCACTGTAAACAAAGTCCGGTCTGCGTTAAGGGTAATTGACTTACGCTCCACCTCGCCGCCGAAGTCGCGGGGCCAGGTGACGTCGATGTCGTAGGTCAGGCCGGAATCGGCGTAGACCGGCAGCTCACAGGTGAATTGGCCTTCTTCATTGGTCGTACCGGCCACATAGCGTCGGATCCCGGAGGCTCCGACGCGCACCTGTAGACCGTACAGCCCTTTGCCGTCCATTTGATCCTTGACCTCCACGCGAAGCTTGGTCGTCTTCATCGGCTTCTTGCGATTACGAGACCGCTGGCGGGTGGCGCGATAGGCGTTGGTCCGCGCAGAAACGGACGCATTCGGCAGCGTCACGTTGGAAGGTGGCGTGGCCGGTATCGATGGCGCGGCTGGATCAGACACCTGGCTGGCGTCAATGCGAATAGACGGCAGCGTCGTGGGCGGCGTGGCCGTGTCCGGCTGTTCGCCGGGCAGGTCATCGCTGCTTATCTTGATCGGCTCGCCCCGGTCGGCGGCGGGCGGCGTTGACACAGGCGGCGTGTCCGGATCAACCTGGATGGTCTCACGATTGTACTCCGGGTAGTTGACCGGAATTGGCGGGCGATAGTAAGGCGGCAGCGGCGCGGCCGGCGACCCGTCGGGCAGCGTCTCCAGCGACGGTGTGCCCGCGGCGCCTGCCTGATAGATCAGCTGCCGCAGCATTTTGTCCCGTTCTGTGGCGCTGCGCTGAATCTGCTGGCGCGTGAAGTAGGCCGATCGCTTGAGTACCTGACCGGCCGGGCTGAACGGCTCCGGCGGGGAGGCAGGGTCAAGCTGGCTGAGCAAGAAGTCGCTCCGCCAAGCATAGGCGGCAACGACCAGCGCCAGCCACGACGGAGCGGCCGCCTCAGCAGCCGCGCTGCTGCCGGCTGTGGCTGCCAGCGAACGCACTTCGTCGTTCTCGGCCAGGCCCGTGTCTTGCAGCAGGTCGGCCAGCGCAAGACGCGTGCCTGCTTCTGATTCCACCAGATTGGCAAAGCTGTTGCGCGTGGGGTCGTCCAGCAGGTCCCCGGCGAGCAAGAGCGCTCTGGCCCGGGACTCGGTGAACGAGTCGTCGCCCGCATTCAGATCGTCGGCCAACCATGTCAACAGACGGTTGGCAAAAAGATAACCTTGAGCCTGTCCGGGCAGCGCCCGGATCAGGTTGGCGGCTGATTCCTGCATCGAGGGCATGCTCCTTTGTCCTGGGACCAGCCGGCCGTTAGGGGCGCAGCTGGTCCCGGATTTCTTGCGTTCCGTAGGGTGCTAGATGGTAACTTCTGATTCGAGGCTGTGCAGCCCGTCCCAGACACGCATCAACTCTTCCATGTCGGAAACAGATTCGAGATCCACTTCCATCGCCTTGCGCAGCTCCAGCTTGTGCAGATTGCGGTCATGCTGTCGCATCATTGGCTTGACAATCATGTTGTTGAAGTCGCGTTCGGTCTTCGTGGCTTCAAGCCAGAAGAGACGGCGCAGACGGGGCAGTAACTCGTCGTCACTGAACAGGTCGTCCAGGATGGCGGCAAAGATGCGGTTAACCTTTACGGCCACATTGTCGAGAAGGTCTGCATAGCTGGCTTCCAGATCGGCCGGCGCGGGCGTGCTGCCCATTTCGCCGACCAGACTGATGTCGAAGTCAGCTACCTCATCGGCCTGGGTATCAAGGATGTTGATCTCGAACCCTTCTTCGGCCACTGCTTCTGCGGCGGGCTGGTTGTTGTTTTCGGCGGCTGCCGGCTGCGGCATCGAGGCCGCAATCTCGCGGGCAACCCGCTCCGGTCCGTAGAGCGCGACATCTAGCAGACGCTCATTGGTCGGCAGGGCCAACTCTTTTTCCCCGGACTGGAGCCGGGCGTTGACCGAGCGATCGCTCTTCATCAACTCGTACATGGTCGCCTGTTGGGCAATCATGCGGAAATTGCGCGCAATGCGCTTGACCAGAAGCTCGTAAGCGACCGGCAGCGGCACTGAGTTGTCCGCTTCCCCGGGAATCGTGTAGCTGTACTCCTGGTCATAGGTGGCGCGTTCCAGGCGCGAGAGCACCTCGTGTGCTTCCAGCGTGCGCTCCAACTCGTCCACGATGACATCGGCTACTTCTGGCATGAAGTTGGACACGGCATCCTGCATGATCAGCTCAACCTGGAACAGGATGCGCTTGATGGGCACTTCGATGCCGCTTGTGCCCCAGACGAGGTTGTCGTAGGTGACGTCGCGGCCGTCCCAGTACTCGGTGCCGTAATTTTCCAGCAGCATTTCCACTTCACGCTGGACCGCGTCCTGGACCATGCCCTTGACACCGGTCAGGGTTGGCCGCAGCAAAGTGCGGAAGCGCTCGTCGCTGTTGGTGCGGCTGCTCAGTTCGAGCAGCGCGTTGTGGAAGCCGCGCGGCAGCTCTTTCTGCTGGCGGTTGAGTATGTTCTCGTAGCGCCGTTCTTGCAGCGATTCCCAACTGGTGGCGAATGGCGGCTGGACCCCGCGGGCGGCCAACTGCTTCTCATAGTAGAAGCGCAGGGCTTGCAGAGCGTTGCGGGTGCGCGTAGCGGCCTCGCGCAGCTGGCTACGGACGCGCTCGTGCTGGATGAAGTGGATAAGACTTTCGCGCAGCAGCGGCACTTCGCTCAGTTCCAGCAGCGCTTCCTTGGTCTCCGGCTCCAGTGGGTCCTTCTTCTTGACGTTGCCCAGCTGGTCCTCAAAGACCTTCAGAATGCGCTCGGTTTCGCTGGCGAATTCACTGGGCGCGTTCTCCGGGTCCTGGACGTAGAGCGCAGGCGGAGCCATGACGAGGAAGTAGGGGCGGTTGTGGCCGCGGTCGCCGTAGCGCTCCCAATAGTTGGGGGCAATGTAACGGGTGACGTCCTTGACCTCAAGCTCTGCCTCGGGCAGGCCGGAGTTCAGGCGGTCGAACGCCTGGCGCACGTTGGCGCCGTTGACGGCCAGGAAGATCTTGGAGGCCGCGTCGTCGAGATCGCCGCCGCTCAGACCGAAGAGACGGTTCTCCTTGATCCAGTTGACGGCCGACAGGGATTTCATCTCATCAACACGTTGGCGACCGGCGTCGGTGACGAGGACAACCATCGCGTCTTCACGCTTCATCTCTTCGAGCGTGATCTCTTCGTGCAGACGCATGCCCGCGCCCAGACCGGGCACGTCGACGATGCGCAGGTAGCCGTTCATTAGCAGGTTGGGCGTGCCGGTGCGCGGATGAATGCGGAACGTGGCAGACTTGACCAGGCGAATCTGACGCTGGTCGCTGCCCTTGAAGCCGTCCTCGCGCAAATGCTTCAGCGATTCTTCGTCTTCCAGCGACAGGCTGACGGGCGGCGGCGTGCCGGCCTTGAACAACTCCTTGCTGTTCTCGTAGGAGTCGATGCAGTCGATCAGGATTTCAAGATATTCGTCGCGCTCAGTCTTGGCGTTTTCCTTGCCTTCCTTGATCAGCGCTTCGATATCCTTGCGGGCCTGCTCGCGCTCGCCGCTGTTGGTGATGTCGAAGCTGTCGATCTCGGCCAACTGGCAGAGGCGGCGGGTGCGCTCGGCGAACTCGTCCTTGCTCCAATAAGTGAGAATCAGGGATTCGGGTTCGTCTTCATCGGCCTGCTCAATGTAGACAATGGTGCCCGTGACGGCTGTGACAGCGCCGGTCGGCAGCAGGTTGCGACCAAGCAGGGCGTTGATCAGCGTGCTCTTGCCCACGCCGGTGCCGCCGAAGAAGACCAGCGTATACGTACGCTGGGACAAAATCTTCTGTGCCTCATCAATACTTTGCTGGGCCTGGGGAACGGCGCGGATCAGGTAGTCGCGCGTGCGATCGATCGTCTGCTGGAGATCCACCCATTGCTCGACCTGGGCCGGGCTAATGAACGGCAGTTCCTCCAGAGACGCTTGGAGAGTTTCGTTGTTATTCTTCGTCATCTTGAATTCCTTATCTTGTCGGGCAATCTAACTCACTGCCATCAAACTGACAGAGCAGGCGGTATGATCCCTACTCATTATAGTCTATGTCACAATACGCCATTCTTCGCCCAAGGTTGCAGCGGGCCGCAAGGATGGGCGCAAGAGGCGCTATATTCGCCAGGTTCAAGCATACCCCACGTTTATTAGCTTTACGTTTGACTTGTCAAGGACCATTGACCCCTGCTGTGCGGTATGCTAAACTCTCAGCTAATGACGCACTGCGTCACAAAGGAAGTTATGTACGGACAAATGATCAATCAGACGATGCAGCTAGCAAGCGGTGAGACAGTGCGGTTCAGGCCGCTGCTGCCTGACGATGCTCCGTTTCTGGTCGAGATCTTTGAACGGATGAGCTTCCAGAGCCGTTACCGCCGCTTCAACCAAACCCTCGACCAGCCCGATATCGAGCGTGTTTGGAGCGAAGCGGAGCAAATTGCCCACGCTGTCGCTCTGAACAGTCGGGGCGTCATCGCTTTTACCGATTCGGCGGAGCGGAAGGACATCCCGATTGGCGCCGCTCGCTATGTGCGAACGGCCGCGAATGAAGCGGAACTGGCGGTGTCGGTGCGGGACGACTACCAGTCGCAAGGCATTGGCCGCCAACTGGTCAACCTGCTCATCGAGGAGGGGCGACGAGACGGTATACAACGCCTGACCGGTCTCATTCAAAACGACAACGCCAACGTCTGGGCCATGCTGAAACATATTCCCGTTGAATTGGGGCGCACGACCGAAGGAAGCTTCACCCAGGTCATCCTCGATCTGGATTCGCCCAGAAGCTAGCAGGCCAGCAACCTGCGTTTCTGGCCCGTAGGACGATTTGCCAAACCGCCTTTCTCTGAGATTTAGCAAGTCGCGCTGCACGCCATTCGGCGAAAGCTGACTCTCAAACGACTGGCTCCTGCCCCGACTTTGCTTACTTGAATGTGATCGTGAACGGCATCATCGCCAGCGGACGGCCGTGCCATTCGCGCAGCTGCTCGCCTGCCAGCCATCCTTCGAGCGCCTCGACGAGCGATTGCCCCGTCTCCGGTGTGGGGATGACGTAGGCAGAACTCTTGGCGAACAGATTGACGACCGGCACCGTCAGTAGATCGTCCACATCCAGCTCTGCCAGCTCCACTGCTTTGGCGACGGCATCGAGCATGTTGCCGTGGTCGTCCACCAGGCCTTGCTCCAGCGCTTGCCGGCCCGTCCAGACGCGTCCTTCGCAAATGGGATCGAGCGTCTCCAGCGGCAGGTCTCGGCCGTCGGCCACCACTTCCTTGAACTGCAGATACGTCTCATCAATGCTGCGCCTGTAGATGTCGCGCTGTACGTCATCCAGGGGGGCCGGGTCTGCGTACAGGCCTGCATGGGCACCTCGCCGCAGCGCAACCCGGTTGACCGACAACATCTCAAAGAGACCGGTGGTGCTGATGTGGCCGGTGATGACGCCGATGGAGCCCGTGATCGTCATCGGCTGGGACATGATGTGGTGACCCGGTGCGGCAACGTAGTAGCCGCCGGACGCGGCGATGTTGCTCATGTAGACGACAATCGGTTTCTTGGCGGCCAACTGCTTGATCTGGCGGCCGATCAGGTCTGAGGCCAGCGCCGAGCCGCCCCCCGAGTTGACGTGGAGAATGACGGCCGCCAACTCCGGAATCTTCTCCGCGTTGCGCAGCAGTCCGACCAGCGTCTGCTCGCCCGAGGAGCTGCCGCCAACGAACGGGATCGGCAGGTCGATCGGCGTGGTGCGGCTGGCCCCCATCGTAATCGAACCTTCCAGGGAGACAACGCCCACGAACTTCCGAATACGCTTGCGAGGCTTTTCAACCATGACCTTCGATGCACCGGACCAGTTGACGAGCCGGGCTTGAGGGGCGAGCGGTTTGTCGGGCAAGTCGACCGCTTCTGCTTTGGTAGCTTTCTGATCGGAGGCCTCGCGCGGGTAGATCTGCGCCAGAAGCGTCGCCAGCTCATCATCATAAGCGATGTGGTCGATCAATCCATGCTCGACGGCCATGGGCGCCGCAAAAGGTGCTTCGTCGATGTAGCGCTTAATGGTGGTTTGGCCAATGGCCCGCCCGGCGGCCATGGCCGCGGTCAGCTGGTCATACTGCTCGTCCAGCAGCCAGTCAAGCTGCTCCCGATATTCGGCCGTCATCTCGGCCTGCCCAACCTGATCCAAGGCTGTCTTGTACGGCGAAATCTGGATCACATCGGCATGGACCCCGATACGGGCCAGCGCGTCCTTCAGGAAGACGATATCGGAGTACAGCCCCAGTACTTCGAACCGGGCGCCGGGTGGCACGATGATCTTGTCGGCCGCCGATGCCAGATAGTAGTGGCGCATGTCAAGGTAAGGCGTGTGGACGACCACGATCTTGCCCGCCGCTCGCAGCCGTTCCATACCTTGTCGGAAGCTCTGCATGGTGGCCAACCCGCTGCCGAAACCGCGAAACAGGAGTACGACGCCACGGACGTTGTCTGCGTCGATAATTTGCTGCACGCGGCGGTCGAACGCTTCGATGGTCAGACCGGGGCTGCTGCGAAGCGGGAGACGTCGCTGCCAGAAGTTTGGCTGCGGGCCGTTGCGTTCGGGCAGCGAGCCGCCCACGGGCATGATGAGGAAGTCGGCGTAGGTCTTGCGGCGTCGCCGGCGCCGGTTGCGCATCCGCGCTCCGGCAGTGGCCAGGCTGTGGGTGAACGCTTGCCACCCGTGACTAATCCCCTTACGCAGGTCTTTCCAAAAAGTTGAATCGTTTGATGTTGTCATTCGTTTTTCGGGCAGGGCGAGAAACAGCTCGCCGCCTTTTCCCTTGATATTAAGACAGACCGGCCGATTGGCAAGGATTGCTTCCGTTGGCCTCACATCACGGCTCAAGCTATCATCTTTCGTTTAAGGCGCTTCGCTAGGAACCAAAGGAAACATTCCAGTGACTGTAATTCTATTCGCCAATGGGCGCATCGATGAGCTTGAATGGATACGACCGTACCTGTCTCCGGCGACAGCCGTTCTGGCGGCCGACGGCGGCATGCGCCATCTCCTGCGGCTCGGCCATTGGCCAGACGCCATCATTGGCGACAACGATTCGCTGCCGACTGGCATCGAAGCGTCGTTGGCCGCGCATCAGGTGGCAGTTGTGTCCTACGACACGGACAAAAACGAGACCGACCTGGAGTTGGCTTTGCTCTATGCCGCTGAGCAGTATCCAGATGATATGCTGGTCTTTGGGGCGATTGGGGGCCGGCTGGACCAAACCCTGGCCAACATCATGCTCCTGGCCCACCCACGCCTAATCGATCGGTCAGTGACGTTGATGGAAGAACGCCAACGGGCCTGGCTCGTCGACGATGTAGCGACTTTCGAAGGGCGAGCGGGTGACATTGTCTCGTTGGTGCCTGTGGGAGGGCCAGTCCAGGTTGAGGAGACGACCGGACTACGGTGGCCGCTGCAGGATGAGACGCTGTCATTCGGTCAGGCTCGGGGCATCAGCAACGAGATGACAGGTGACGTGGCTGCTGTGACCATCGCGAGTGGGTTGCTGATGTGCATCCACGGCTGCCCGGAAGATGATTGAACGTCCCACAGGTCCGCTCGTCGCGTTAGCTGTTTCTTAGCGCACGGATTGGGCTGGTTCGGAGCAGCCTACTCCTGTTATACTGTTCCACTTGCCGGTGGCAGCTTACCCGGCTTAACAAAACTGCGGCGGTCGCAGCACCCGCCTCAACAAAATCAAAGGAGATAGTTAGCATGAAAGTTGGCACTCCAGCCACTGGCTTACCCCCAGTGGCTGTTTCGTTCTCCAGGGCCGCCATCATCGTGACCGCCAGTTACGCGGCCGCCCAGATGTTGGCCGACATCAGCAGTTTGAAGATCGGCATCATCTTGGGCCTCGCGGTCGATATGGGGACGTTCATCTATCCGATCACGTTCACGCTGCGCGACATGGTCCACAAGTTGATGGGCAAGCGCAACGCCCAGGTGTTGATCGTGACGGCCGTTGTCATCAACTTCGTCATGGCGGCCTATCTGGCCTGGTCGGCCAGCGTGCCCAGCGACCCGGCGTGGGGCTTGGGAGCCGAGTTTAGCGCCGTCCTTGGCCCGGTGTGGCGCATCGTCATTGCGTCGATGCTGGCCGAGCTGGTCAGTGAATTTGTCGATACCGAGGTCTATCACTGGTTTGTGACGCGGGTGACGACTCGTTACCAATGGCTGCGCGTGCTGGTTAGCAACAGCGTCAGTATTCCAATCGACAGCCTGATTTTCTCAGTGATTGCCTTCGCGCCGCTGCCCGGACTGCTGGACAATCCGCTGACGGTGCCGTGGGCCGTCGTCGGCCAGATCTTCCTGTTCAACCTGGCGGTCAAGTATGCGGTGACGCTGGTCAGCATGCCGCTCATTTATGCGACACCGGATCCGCCGGAGTGGGCAGAGCGGGACGCGTAGACGACGGGTTAGCCGGCAGTGGCCAGCTGCCCGCAGCCGGCGGCCACGTCGATGCCGCGTCGCTGGCGCACCGTGCTGGGCAGATCGTAGTCACGCAATGTGGCCTGAAACGCCTTGATCGCTGCCTGGTTGGCGGGCAGTCCGTCATACGCGGTCGTCGGGTTGAGCGGGATGAGATTGATGTGGGCGTTCATGCCGTGCAGCAGCCGACCAACGGCGTGGGCCTGGTCCTGGCCGTCGTTCTGCCCGGCAATGAGCGTCCACTCGAAGAAGATGCGGCGGCCAAGTGTCTCACTGTAGGTGCGGCAAGCGGCCATCAGATCGGCCAGAGGCCAGCGACGAGCTGGCGGGACGAGGGCGGCCCGTTCGTCGTCGGTGGCGGCGTGGAGGCTGACGGCCAGGCGGATCGGGCGACGTTCGTCGGCCAGCCGCAGAATACCCGGCACGACGCCGACCGTACTCAACGTGATGAACCGCGGAGCAATGGACAGTCCCCGATGGTCCATGATCGTTTCGAGCGCCGTCATCGTGGCGTCGTAGTTGTGGAGCGGTTCACCCATGCCCATCAGCACGAGATTGCGCAGCGTCTCGCCCCGCTCTCGCAGCAGCCGGGCCAGGAACAACACCTGACCGACGATCTCCCCTGGCGAGAGGTGGCGACGAAATCCCATCTGTCCGGTGGCGCAGAAGACACAGCCCATGGCGCAGCCGACCTGCGTGCTGATGCAGCCGGTTGCCCGACCGCGAAAATACATCAAGACTGTTTCAATCGCTTCGCCATCGGCCAGCTCCAGCAGGAACTTGCGAGTGAAGCCGTCGCTGCTGGCGATCTCCTGCTGGACGCGGGGCAGGGCGATGGTCGCCTCGGTTTGCAGAAGGGCGTGCAGGTCCGGGCGCAGGTTGGGGAGGTCGCTGGTGGCGGTGTGCAGCTCTCGATACAGTCCGCTCCAGACCTGCTTCGCGTAGTAATCAGAGTAGCCCCACGCCAGCATCTGGCGGCCGAGCGCCTGCTGATCAAGGTCGAGCAAATTGATGGGCCGCCCATCGTCTGGTGCGTCATGGGTTGTTAGACTCATCTCCATCGGTTCATTGTAGCGCGTGGCGAGCGGCCGTCCAATCCTGCCCGGAGAGCGTTCATGCTGTCGCGGCGTTTACGATTCAGGCCTGGGGTGAACATGGTACAATTCGCGCCATGCGCCACCTGATGAGTTGGAATGTCAATGGCTTACGCGCCCAGTACCGGAAGGGTTTCCTCGACTGGCTGCAAGACGCGCAGCCCGACATCCTGGGGCTGCAGGAGACGAAGTGCCGTCCGGAGCAGTTGACCGATGAGCTGCGCCACCCGCCCGGCTATCATACCTACTGGGCGGCCGCCGAGCGGGGCGGCTACAGCGGTGTCGCCCTGTATACCCGGACAGAACCTCGCTCCGTGCAGATTGGGTTGGGGATCGAGGAATATGACCGGGAAGGGCGGACGATTATCGCCGACTTCGATGACTTCGTCTTCATCACAGCCTACTTTCCCAACGGCTCGCGCGACCACAGCCGGGTGCCGTTCAAGATGGCGTACAAGGCAGCGTTCCTGCGCACCTGCGACCGGCTGCGGGCGGACGGTCGCTCAGTGATCTTCTGCGGCGACGTCAACACGGCCCATCACGATATCGATCTGGCTCGGCCGCGCCAGAATCAGCAAGCGACCGGCTTCTTGCCCGAGGAACGCATCTGGCTGGATGAGGTGGTTGAGGCCGGTTACATCGATACGTACCGGCAGATGTATCCTGAGCGCGAGGGGGCGTACAGTTGGTGGGCGTACCATTCGGCCGCTCGCGAACGCAATGTCGGCTGGCGACTGGACTACTTCTTTGTCTCGCCCGATCTCTGGCCCCGCGTGGCCGGCGCGCACATTCATCAGGACATAACCGGCTCAGATCATTGCCCGGTTGGCCTATCTCTGAGTGACAATGGCGAGTGATAAGCGACGGGCACTGCTGCTGGAGGTGGCGGCTGTGGCGGGCATTATCCTCGTGGCGGCCGTCCTGCGAATGGGCTGGCCCGGGCTGACTGAGTTCAAGGCAGACGAAGCCCGGTTGTATGTCCTGGCGTTGGAGATGAGCCAGGGCCAGTTGGCGCTGCGCGGCATCAGCAGCTCCGTCGGCTTTCCCAACTTTCCCATGAGCGTCTGGCTGTACAGCCTGCCGCTGTTCGTCTGGCCCCATCCGTACTCTGCCACGCTGTTTACGGGGTTGCTTAACACGGTGTCTTTGCTGGGCGCGTACTGGCTGGTGCGCCGTTACTGGGGTCGAACTGCGGCGCTGGCGGCGCTGCTGATGCTGGCCGTCAGTCCGTGGGCGATCATCTACTCGCGCAAGATCTGGGCCCAGAATCTACTGCCCCTGTTCACCATGATCTGGGGGATGAGCGCCGCGCTGGCATTTGTGGAAAGCCGTCGGGCCTGGCTGGTGGTCCACCTGGTCAGCCTGGCGGTCGCCGTGCAGATCCATCTGGCGGCCGTCGCCCTGGTCCCGGCCACGCTGCTCTTTCTCGTGGTGTTCCGCCGGCGTGTCAGCTGGGTGGCGCTTGGTGTCGGCGTGAGCGTGGCACTGCTGACGGCTGCTCCATTCTTTGTCTATCTGGCCCAGAGCGGCACCGGGTTGCCGGCGCTGGGCGGGGCGGAGGAGGCGGGTGCGGCGGCGTCGGTGGGCCTGAGCGCCAGAGCGCTGACTTTCGCGAGCATGGTCAGCGTCGGCAGCGACATACAGTCGTTGGCTGGACCGCTGGAGTTCCAGGCGTATCTCGACAGGCTGCCGCCCATGCTGCCGGTCTATCTGCTGTGGGGTGGGCTGATCCTGGGTGGGTTGGCGTGGCTTATCTGGCAGATCGCTTGCCACTGGAGTGACCAGCGATCACAGGTCGGTCTTATCCTGGCAGCATGGTTGTTGGCTCCCTTGCTTGTATTTACGGTGACATGGACCCAATCGTTCCCCCACTACTTCATCTCTACCCTTCCGGCCCAATACATGATCGCCGGGGTGGCCTTTGCGGCGGTAGTGGGTGCGGTTGGGCGTTGGGGGAGGGTGGCTGGCTGGTCACTGCTTCTGGCCTCGGTGATGGTGCAGCTGTTCGCATGGGCGACGCTGCTGTCCGTTCTGGCCACGAGGCCGACACCCGGGGCTTTTGGCATCCCCTTGAGCATGAAGCTGGCGGCGGCCGACGCTGCACGGGCGGACGTCATGGGCGGCGCGGCCGAGGTCATCATCGCGGGTGAGGGATCGTCGCCGCGAGTGGACTCTTTTCCGGCCGAGTACGACGCGCTCCTGCATGACGTACCTCGCCGCTTTGTCGATCTGCGGGCGGAAGCGCTGTTTCCGGCGTCGCCCGCCGTTGTGCTGGCGGACGGGCGTCTCGCTGGGCAGCAGTCGATGATAGCGCTGTACCAGACGGCCGCAGCGAGTGAGCAGGCGTACCCGTTTCGTACTGGTGAGGGTAACCTCTTGCTGTTGGCACTTCCCGGCGAGAGCGCCCCAGCGCCGGCCACCGAGATCCCACCCCCGAACTTGCTGGCGAACTGGGTGCGACTGACCGGGGCGGACTGGCTGGTTGGGCAGGGTGTGACAGATGGCGTCTGGCAGCTGCACTGGACGCCGGGCGAGAACCCGGATCCGGCGACTTACCATTTCTTCGCCCATGCCCTGTCGAACAGGGATCAACGGATTGCCCAGGACGACCAACCGGCTTTCTCTGGGGAGCAGTGGCGTCCCGGCGATCGTGTCATCAGCCGGTTTGTGTTCGATTGGTCGGGAAAGGATGGGCCGCCAGTTGAGGTTAGCACTGGCATGTACCGATTCCCGGAGCTGGACGGTGTTTCACTGCTTGATGAGGCTGCCAACCCGGCGGGTGAAGCGATCGCCGTGCCGCTGGATGATGAGCAGTAGCCCCCACCGCGTCTAGCGGTTGGCAACTTTCAGGTCAATATCGTCGCGTCGCCGGATAGGTGGTTCGCCGGCGACGGCTGCGGCCGTTACCAGGCGTGTGGCAATGAAGGCGAATGATTCGCCCGTTACAGGATGACGGCCCTGCGGTCTCAATTCGGCCACGGGCACGGCAGCGTGGGCATAGACCAGCAGATCAGGGTCCGGGATGGGCCGGGGCCGGCCGTCCGGGCCATCATACGCGCCAACGGTATCGTCCATCAGGCCGATATCGAGATCGATAGTGCGTGGGGCATTTTTGTCCGCTACCCGAACACGCCTGAGCGCTTGCTCGATGTCGCTCAGCAGTCCAGCCTTCAGCTGATCAGGCGGCAGTTCGCTCTCGATTTCGGCCGCCGCGTTGAGAAAGGCAGGCTGCTCCCGCAATCCCTGGGGTGGCGTTTCATAGGCGGAGGAGACGGCAATGAGCGTGGCTGATTCTGCAAGCAGGCGAACGGCCGCCGCAAGATTGCGCTCCTTGTCAATGTTCGAGCCCAGGAGAATTGTGTAGCGATGGATCGGCATAGGGCGTCGTGACTAGGCAGGGAAGTCATCGCGCGTGCGGTCAATCTCGATCCCGACCGACTCGGCGAAGCGCAGGGCGCCGGGCTTCTCCACCCGTACCTGAACGCGATTGACAGGAAACTCGGTCAGAACGATGCGGGCAATGTCACTCACCAGCTTCTCGACCAGGAAATCTTCAGACGCTTCGACGTGCTTGATGATGCGCTTGGTGACGGCCTTGTAGTTGGTGGCGTCTTCGATGGCGTCGGAGGCGGCCGCCGCCCGAACGTCGGTGAACAGCACCATGTTGATCAGAATATCCTGCTGATTGGTCCGTTCGTCGGGGTTGATGCCGATGATGCCCCGCAGCAGCAAGTTCTTGATGAGAATACGATCGGAAGCCATGTGTCCACTCCTGTAGGTTAATATCCGGCACTTTAGCTCAGATGGATGCTCGAGGCAATGTTGACGACGCTCCTGCCTGCACGCAAAACGGGGCAAGTATCTGGCTATACTTGCCCCGTCTCGCTTACAAAGGAGAGGAGGAGGAAAAATGAACCTCGTCGTTGATAAGCAATTGCCGTTACTCACCAACACGAGTATTGTACAGCATTTGTCATGCTATTGCAATGGTATATTGCGACCAAAATTTCTGACTAAGGTTCCTCACATAATCCGGCAGCCTGGCAGCATCCAGGTTGCCGGTGATATGGTCCCGCAGGCGGCTGATTGATTTCAGTAGGACAGCGGGCTTAGTCGATGAGCTTGCCTTGCGATGTGCCCTGGAGATCAACAAGGGCGGCAAACTCGGACACGGTGGTGGAGAAGCGAATGCGAACGCGCGTCCACTCGAACCGATCATCAAAGCCATGCCAGGTGCCGCCTTTGGTCGTGACGGCGCCCCAGAACTGCAGTTCGTCGAGGATCTCGATCGACGCCTCGTCGTACGTGCCGCCGGGGTAGGCGAAGTATCGGGGTGTGTAGCCAATGTGGGCTGCCAACGTCTCTCGTGAGCCGAGCATCTCCCAGATCAGGCCGTCGCGTGAAAGCGTGCGCAGGTCAGGGTGGTTGCGAGAGTGGGACTCCATGCGCATCCCGGCGGCCGCCATCTCCTCGATCATCAACCAATCCATATAGCCGGCCCGCCCCTCATCGACAAAATCGGTGACGATGAAGAACGTCGCCGTGAAGCCGTGTTCTTGCAGAATGGGGAATGCGTACTCGTAGTTGTCGATATAGCCATCATCAAAGGTCAGGATAATCGGCTTTTCGGGAAGGTCGCCCTGGTTGGTGATTCCCCGCGACAGGTCGTAGAAGTCAACGGTGCTGTAGCCGTTCTCCTTTAAATAGGAAAGCTGTTCGCGAAACGACTCAGGCGACACGGATAGGTCAACGCGGTAGATGTCGGCGTCTTCCGGCGGCGTGCTGAGGTAGTGGTACATGAGGATGGGCACTTTGAGCGTCCAACTGTACACCCCTGGAGGCGTGGGCAAGGGCGCTTCCGCCAGGGCCGGCACACTGGTCGGTTCCGGCGTCTCGATGATCGCCTCAACGGTAGGGGTCTCTACCACAGCTTCAACTACCGGCGCCGTGGCTGTCGGTGGTGGCGTTGGGGAGGCCGGGGGTGCGATGGGTGCTAACGGCTGTGCATCAGACCCGCCAGATTCTGCGCCGGCGGTTGACGCCTCCACGACGATCGCCTCAGTAGCTGCATCGGCCGCCGTCTCATCCGGGCTGGTCGGGGCCAATGCGCCACCTGCGGCCATATCGGCGGGAACAGCCGCCAGACCGGGCTCTTGTTCAGGTGCGCCGCTGGCCTGTCGCGCGGACAGAACAGCCCCGCTGAGAATAACGCCCATGGCGACCAGTAACAGAATGCCGACCAGGCCCAACGGATCGAAACGTGATGTAGATTCATGCTCCATCAGTCCGGAGAATATCGCTGCGGTGACAGCGCGTCAAGGTGCGCTAACGAAAGGCTGGGTTAGCGCGGCGCACTCATTCCGGTTCCCGGCAGCAATCCCGTTTGTAGCGCATCGTTCGCCAGCAGGCGGGCGTTTTGCTATACTGCTGGCCATCTCACCACTATGAACCGCAGAGAAGAGAATGGCTGTATGCCAGGAGTCGCATGACGCGGCGAGACGCCCCCGCCGACCATGATGAGTCGGCCCTGATTGCCGCGGCCAAGACCGACCAGGCCGCCTTTGGCGAACTCTACGAGATTTACGTAGAGCGTATTCACCGCTACATTTATTACCGAACCAGCAATGATGCGGACGCCGAAGACCTGACGGCCCGCACGTTTATGCGTGCTTGGGAGCATATCGGCCGCTACGACGATCGTGGACTGCCCTTTTCGGCCTGGCTCTATCGCATCGCCCATAACCTGGTGGCTAACTGGCATCGTGACAACAGCCGTCGCAAGGTGATTTCGCTGGACGATCTTAACCAGTGGCAGGTGAATGAGAACGGGCCGGAGTCGGCGGCGGTTCTTTCTGAGGATCGTGAGCTGCTGTTGACTGCCATCCGCCGTCTGCCAAGCGATCGCCAGGAGTTGTTGGCGCTCAAGTACGTCGACCACCTCTCCAACGCCGAGATCGGGGCGGTTATGGGGCGCAGCGAAGGCGCCATCAAGTCACTCTACCATCGGACCTTACTGGCGCTGCGGGATGATATTGCCCCAGCCGAAGAAGAAAGCCAGGAGGAAGGGCGCAGCCGTTTCCTGCGCGTCATCAGGCGGCGCTGGCGCTAAGATTGTTGTGATAACGCAACTTGGTTGAACGCTATTTGAATTGTGCTAAAATTCGCAACCGGACCGGGGCAGGCGAGTGGCGCACGCCCGTAGCAGGAGACGGATATTGAACAAGAATCGCAATCTGATCACGTGGGGAATCGTCCTGTTAATATTGGTGGGCACTGGTCTTTTGACAATTGCCTGGCCGGTTTTCTCCGGCTTGCTTTCCGGAGAATCGGCGTCGACGGGCGTTACTGGCCCCGAGACCATCGTGATCCCGCTACCAATTCCAATCAATGAACAGACTGAGGTGGCGCTGCAGAGCTGGCAGCTGTTCGGTATATTGGCCTTCCTCATCATTGGCGCCGTCGTCACTGCCGGCGTTGGCATTGCGATTATCAACTACTTCTTCTCCCGATTCGTCACCAATACCGAGAGTGACCCTGAATTCCAGAAAGAGTGGGCCGAGCTTGAACAGCATGAGAAGGAAGAGCTGAAAGCCGAGCAGGCAGCTCGTCCGACGCATTCCATCCCGGAAAGCACATGGGATCGCTGGGCAGCGGCCACCACGATTCTGGTGGGATTGATGTTTGCAGGCTTCTTTGGTTTGCTCATCGCCAGCCAACTCTTTCCGGAAGGAAGCGTCATCCGTGGTGATGAAATCGTCAACGCGACGCTGATATTGGCTTTGGCGTTCATGGGCATGGCGTTGATCTTCCTGCTCCTCCGGATGGGCCGCCGAGATGACCTTGCCGTCGAAGACGGCGCGGCAACGACCTCTATTCCGTGGGACTTCATTGTGGTTGTTCTAACAGGCCTGATCATCGTAGGCGTCGGTATTGCGATTATTGCGATCTTGAATCCAGCCGTATGACAAGGGTGAGATAGTCGGGCGTGAACGCTCGCCGGCCGCTCACTAGCACCGGGTTAGAATCTGCTTGCCTGCCCTGCCGGCGGGCTGCCTAGGTGTGTAAAACAGAGGTAGTAGGATTGTGGGAAATGGGAGCCTCTCCAGAGGCATAATTCAATAGGAATCTCTGAATGGGACGCATACGACATATTGTTATAGTCGGTCTTCTTGTGATCGTTTCTACCGTCGCGTTGCGATACGCGTTCACCTACATATTTGCGCTGCCTTTTGCCGCCAGCCTGGAGGCAGGGCCGATCGACGTACTGTTCGATGCCCACTTCTGGATGATCGCCTTTCTCTTTTCGTTGATTATGGTGATCATGCTCTACGCTGCCGTTGTATTCCGGCGCGATCCGGATGATGACACAGACGGACCGCACGTCCATGGCAATACCGCCCTGGAGATTGGCTGGACGATTGTCCCGACCATCGTAGTCCTGGGATTTGGTGTCTGGGGCGCGATTATCCTCAACGACATCACCCGACCAGAGCCGGGCGAAATGGTTGTAGAGGTCACAGGTCGCCAATGGGTTTGGAGTTTTGGCTATCCTGAGCAAGGCGGTTTCCCCTCGGCCGAACTTGTGCTGCCGGTGAACCAGCCTGTCTTGCTGAAGATGAATGCTGAGGATGTGCTGCATTCGTTCTGGGTGCCGGAGTTTCGCGTCAAGCAAGACCTTGTTCCCGGAAGGGAAACACAGCTGCGTATTACCCCGACTGTGGCGGGCGATTATGTGTTGAGATGTGCTGAGATTTGCGGTCAGGCACATACACAGATGCTGGCCAATGTACGGGTTCTCGATGAAGCTGCGTTTGTGGCCTGGGTCGACGAGAAGAACGCCGCGCCGCAGTTCGGCGAGATGACGGCAGAGGAACGCGGCGAGTTCTGGTATGGGGCTGAAGGGTTTGGCTGTGTCGGCTGTCACAGCATCGATGGCTCCCCCGGTGTGGGCCCTACGTGGCAGGGATTGTACTTGCGCGAAGAGGAGCTCACCGACGGCTCGACCATTATCGCTGACGACGACTACATCACGAACTCGATAATCAACACCAACGACCAGATCGTGGCGGGCTACAACCCGAACATTATGCCCCAAAACTACGCGGAGCAGTTCGCGGCTCGCGAGGCTGAGATTTTGGCAAGTGAAGGGATTGAGCTTGATATCACGGCCGACCTGATCGCGTTCATCAAGACGTTGGAGTAGGACGCGCAGGAGTGCGGTACGAGTAGCGAGGACACACACGTATGAGTACGCTTTGGATTCTGTTAAGCTCAAGTTTTGTGCGCGGCCTGATCGGTCAGATTATCGGCACCGCCATTGGTATGGGGTCGATCGTCGCTTTTCGGGCGCTCCGGGGCGTTGAAACGACGACGCTTCTGGACGATCCCATCGTCGCCTTTGGCGCGATTCTTGGCGTCATTGGCTTCTTGCTGGGTGCCGGCGTGCTGACTGACTGGATCAAATGGATCTTTGGCAAAGAAGTGCCGTTGAAGCATGGCGCTCCGGAAGGTAAGCCGGAGTGGTCGCGCTACTTCAATGTCGACTACAACCACAAGGTAATCGGCATCCAGTACGGCGTGACCGCCATTGCTGTGCTGCTGGTTGGCGGTCTGTTCGCGGTTATGTTCCGCATTGAGTTGGCGCAGCCGGGTATGCAGTGGCTGACCAACGATCAGTACAACACGCTGTTCAGCGCCCACGGCATCGTCATGATCGCCAGTATGCTGCTGGGTGTCGGCGCGATGGTCAACTACCTGGTGCCGCTGATGATTGGCGCGTCTGACATGGCGTTCCCGCGGCTGAATGCGTTCAGCTACTGGGTCACTATCCCGTCCGTGACCTTGATCCTCGCCGGTATGGTCATTGGCGGCTGGGACACGGGGTGGGTCGGCTACGCGACGCTCAGTCTGGCGGCTCCTATTGGTGTCGTTCTGTTCTTGCTTGGCTTCTGGATCAACGGTTTCTCTTCCATCACGGGCGGGATTAACTTGCTCGTAACAGTGGCGACGATGCGTGCGCCCGGTATGTCGCTGTTCCGGATGCCCATCTTCGTCTGGGGAGCCATTTCGGCGTCAATCATTCAGTTTACAGCTACCCAGGCAGTCGGCGTTGCGCTGACCATGACAGTGGCGGAAAGGGCCATTGGCCTGACCTTCTTTGATCCGGCCGGCGGAGGCAATCCGGTCCTTTACCAGCATCTTTTCTGGTTCTACTCACATCCGGTTGTCTATGTCTTTGTCTTGCCCGGCTTGGGCGTCATCAGCGAGCTTCTCCCGGTCTTTTCGCGAAAACCGTTGTTTGGCTACAGGTGGATTGCGCTCTCCAGTCTGGGCATTGCCCTGGTCGGCTTTCTTGTCTGGGCCCACCATATGTTCACCTCGGGCATGCCGGATGCGCTGCGCATCCCGTTCATGTTCTCGACCATGTTGGTGGCTGTGCCAACAGGTGTGAAATTCTTTAGCTGGATAGCAACGATGTGGGGTGGCAAGCTTACGTTTGGCACACCCATGCTATTTGTTCTGGGTGCCATCTCGATCTTCCTGATTGGTGGCGTCACCGGCCCCATCCTGGGCACGGTGCCCACCGACCTGCATTTGCATGACAGCTACTGGGTCGTGGGTCACTTCCACGCCACGATGTTCGGGGGGTACATCTTCCCCTTCTTTGCAGCGATCTACTACTGGTATCCCAAGATGACGGGCAAGATGTATAACGAAAGGCTGGGCAAGGTACACTTCTGGATCATGCCTCCAGCCTTCTGGGTCATGAGTATTGGCCAGATGAGCGTGGGCTTGCTGGGTATGCGTCGTCGTATTGCTGACTACGATCCCGCTTTGGGCATCGATGCCACGCAGCTGTTGATTACCCTATCAGCGCTATTCATCGCCTGGTCGATCTTCATCATGATCTACAACCTGATCTCGAGCGCCCGGGCGACGCAGCCCGCGGCTGTCCCGAATCCCTGGGGCTCGCGCTCGCCGGAGTGGACCGAGACGACATCACCGGTGCCGGAGTTCAACTATGACGTTCCGTTTGAGGTTGTCGGCGAGCCTTACGACTACGGATTGACTGGCTCAATCTATACGCAGCCCGTACCGGTCCCATCAGGCGATTAGCGCAAGAGACGCAAGCGTAACTATCTGGTAAACGCATGGAGGAGAGGATGAGTGTAAATAACGAAAGCAAGGCAGCTGCCTATCGATTGGGCATCACGACCTTGCTCATTCTAGGGGCGCTAACCGTCGTCGAGTTCTTTGTGGCTGTCTATTTGGGTTCAGCCGTCCTGTTGCTGATTATTGCCCTCATTAAGGCGGTAGTCGTCATCAACAACTTCATGCATATCGCTCGCCTTTGGCGCGAGGAGAGTCACTAATGGCCTATACCGCTCCGGTTCGCGATCATCAGGCGGATCATAACGAAGATCATGAGCCTCCGTACGAACAGCGCGTCCGGGCCAATCGCCTGGGACTGTGGCTCTTCTGCTTCTCCGAAGTGTTTCTCTTTGGAGCGTTGTTGGCGGCCCGGTTCGTCCTGTGGGGGAACACCCGCCCTGAACTGAGTCAGGAGATGGGACTCATCACCACGAGCGTCCTGCTCCTGAGTAGTTATTTCATGTATCGGGGTGAGACGGCTGCCCAGTATGGCGATCGCAAGAAGTTCCTGAACAGCACCTTCCTGGCCGGATTCCTGGGCCTGATCTTCCTGTTCGGTGTGGTCTTTTTTGAGTGGAACATTTTTGGTCTGAGCGGCGAGCTGTTCGGTATCGAGCTGTTCGGCCATCTGACGACCCAGGATGGCGTATACGGTGGCGTCTTCTTTGCCATGACAGGTATGCATGCCATTCATGTCATCAGTGGCCTATTCCTCATCGCGGTCATCTACTTTAACGGCCGCCGCGGCAAGTTCACGCCGGAGCGTCATTGGGGCGTTGAAGGCACCGCAATCTACTGGCATTTTGTCGACGTGGTCTGGATTGTCTTCTATCCCGCGCTGTACCTGATCGGCACCGCGGTTTAAGGCGGCAGGTGGGCGCAGCGGTTCGTTGGAACGGATCGCGCTCCCCTGATATCGTCGGAGCAACAACTGGATGGTGGAGCCATGGACCCGGTCCTGAGAGCAGCGCTTTCTTCATGGGATTGGCGTCCGGAAGTCATTATTGCCCTGGTCGGACTGGCCGCGTTGTACCTGATCGGCTGGTGGCGACTTCGAGCAAGAACCGGACGGAGCCGGACGAAAGGTCCCGGCTCATGGCGCAGGCTGTCTGCGCCATGGCGGCCCGTCTCCTATCTTGCCGGGCTGGCGGTTATTGGCATTGCCCTCCTTTCCCCGATTGACGTCCTCGTCCAGCAGCTATTTTTTGTGCACATGATCCAGCACTTGCTGCTGATCATGATTGCCCCGCCGCTCCTTCTGCTGGCCAATCCGATGCCGTTCCTGTTGTGGGGTCTACCGCAGAGGCTGCGGATTCGCGCCGGTCGGACGATTGGTCATGTCATCAACAAGGACACAACCTCCGGGCAGCTGATTCGCAAAGTGACTGCGCCGGGCATCATCTGGCTCCTGTATGTGATCACCGTCTTTGGCTGGCACGACCCGGGATTGTACAACTGGGCGCTGAGGAGTGGCCTTGTCCACGACCTGGAACATCTGATGTTCTTCGGGGTCGGCATGTTGTTCTGGTGGCATGTCATTGGGGCGGGTCCGGTGCTCCACAAGCAGTTCGGCCAGTTTGGCAAGATCGTTTACGTGCTGGCGGCCATTCCACCAAACATGATCCTCGGCATTGTCCTCGCCTTCAGCCCGGAAGTGATCTACACCTACTATCTGGACGTCCCTCGCGTCATCAATATGTCGGCGCTTGACGACCAGCGCATTAGCGGCGTTATTATGTGGATTCCGGGCAGCATGATGTATTTCATCGCGGCTTTGGTGCTCATTGCCGGGCTGCTGACTGGCGAACAGGCCAAGCCGGTCCAGAGCCACCCGGCATGGCAGGCGGACGAGTTAGTGGCTGCGCCCGGTCTGCCGCCCGCGGGGAGAAGTGAATGAATCAGATAAAGGCTACGGCCGCCGAACTGGTCAGCCCGCGCTGGCGCTGGGTGACGCTCGGGGTCATCCTGCTGATGTTGGTGCTCGGGCGGCTCGGTGTCTGGCAGTTGAATCGCCTTGCAGAGCGGCGATTGCAGAATGTTGACCTGGCGGCCGCTCTTGCCGCTGCGCCTCTTGACCTCAACGCGACGCAGGTCCTTGCCGCCGAGCTGAGTGACGACCAGGTGGCAGAGTTGACCAACCGTGACGCCGTACTGACGGGGCAGTACGATGTGGAGCGCCAGCTCGTGATTAAGCTTCAGACGTTCAATGGAGTGCCGGGCGTGCGCCTGATTACACCGCTCATCCTCGATGGGGCTGAGTCGGCCGTCCTGGTCGATCGTGGCTGGATTTCTGACTTCGATGCGGAGGCTGGCAACTTCTACACTGACGATTTGGGCGACACGGTAACGGTCGATGGCTATCTGGCCCCAGCAGAGATCATCAGTCGTCAGGGCGCCGGCTCCTCGGTTCCAACAGGGCCGCTCAACGAGATCTTTCGCGTCGATATCGCCGGTATCCAACAGATTATTCCCTACCCGCTGGCGCCCATGTATGTGCGTGAAGCGCCTTCGGGAGATGAGACCGCACCGCCGATACGACTTGCCAAAGAAGTCGACCTGACTGAAGGTCCGCATCTGGGCTATGCCATGCAGTGGTTCATCTTTTCCGCGGGGTTGGGCGTGGCCTATGTGATCTTCGTGAATCACAAACTGCGGACCGAACCGGATGAGCGGATGCCGGTCGATCCCGACGGTTCCTCATCCACCGCCGTCTCATGAGATGAGACTTAGGGGCGCGCAGATGACAGTGACGATCGTGCGCCTGACAGTTATACTACCAATCATTCAGATGCTGGCTGTCTACCTGTTCCAGGCTGGCGGGCTGAATGCAGGAATGATGCGTTCCATTGGGCGTGCCTTTCTGGCCGAAGAACCCACACAACGGCAAGACAACCTGAGAGGTAACGATGAGAGAGACAATCGCACGACTCAAGGACGGGTGGCCGCTATTGCTTCTGGTGTGGGCCATGCTGCTGATAGCCAGTTTCGCGACGGTGCAGGCCGACCTGATTGATGGACTGGAAATTCTGCCGATGGTTGCCACGTTGGCGCTGTTTGCCGGCTGGTTGCTGTCCAAGAGCGAATTCTCCAGCCGCACAGCCCATTTGTTTGCTTTTGTCTACGGATTGTTCTTCATCTTCTACCTTGTTGGCACCACATTGCCCTACGATGGTCCGTGGCGCGAGCGCATTATTGATCTGGCAGTCCGCCAGGCAACGTGGTTGCAAAAGGCTGTTACTGGCGGCACCAGCCGGGATGGCATTATCTTTGTTCTCCAGACCTCGGCCGTTTTCTGGCTTCTCGGCTATTTCTCTGCGTGGTACACCTTTCGCAAGCCGCACGTCTGGCGGGTGGTCATTCCAACGGGCGTGGTCCTGCTCAGCGTTGTCTACTATTACAACGGTCCGGCCCCGCTCCTGCTCTATATGGCGCTCTACACGCTGTTGGCGCTCATCTACGTGGCCGTCACCCACCTGACCTCAGAGGAGAGCAAGTGGCGCAGCCAGACGGTTCGGTACGAGAAGAGTATTCGCTATGACTTCTTGCGCTCCGGCATTCTGGCGGCGCTGATTGCCCTGGTTGTGGCCTGGAGCCTGCCGACGATGCAGGCGAATGCGGCGGTGGGAGATGCGTTCTCCGGGGCGCAGGGACCGTGGCGAGGCTTCCAGGATGACTGGACGCGCCTGTTTTCCTCACTGCGCTCCTATGGCACCGGCACCAGCGATCCGTACCAGGACACGCTCGTCCTGGGTGGTCCGCGCACCGTCAGCAATACCCTGGTCATGGACGTCCGGGTGATCGAGGAACTGCCGTATGGCGTCTATTGGCAGGCGATCTCCTACGACACCTACGCCGATGGCCGCTGGACTGCATCCCCGAACAACATAGATCCGATCGTCCACTTCCCTGACGATGGTGTGCTGGAAATCCCGTCCTCGTTGTCTCGCGAAGTGATTACGCAGACGGTGACGAACTACCTGCCAAACTCCAGCTTCCTTTATGCCGCTCCGGAAGTGATCAACACTTCCAAACAGATGCTCGTTGATGCCGATCTGGATGATGACGGACAGCTGCTTGTGACCTCAGTTCGGTCGCGATTTGTGCTGCGCCAGAACGACCAGTATGAGGTGGCGTCAAGGGTGTCGCTGGCTGATGCCACTGCCTTGCGCAACGCAACCGAGGTGTACCCGGCCTATATCGCCGACAGCTACCTGCAGCTGCCTGATACGATCAGCGATGAGACGATTGCTCTGGCGGCCGAGCTGACAGCCGGGTACGACGACCCGTTCGACAAGGCCATTGCCGTGCGCGACTATTTGCGGGCTAACATCACCTACAATGACCAGATCGCGGCCGCTCCCGATGGGGTTGATCCGGTCCACTATACGCTGTTCGATATCCAGGAAGGGTATTGCAACTATTACGCCGCGGCGATGGCGGTTATGCTGCGGTCGCAGGGCGTGCCGGCGCGTGTCGTCAGCGGCTACGCATTGGGCGATTATGACGAGCCGAGCCAAACCTACCGCGTGCGAACGAGCAACCTGCATACCTGGGTTGAGGTCTACTTCCCTGGCTATGGTTGGATACAGTTTGAGCCGACGGCGTCGATTCCCACCTTTGACCGGCCCGAGTCGGCGGGTGGCGGCGACGCGTTTGGGGCGGGGTCGACAGGATTTGACGCCGGTCCGGATCGCAATTCACTGCTGCCGGAAGAGGACCTGAACGACGCCGAAATGCCCGATATTGCGCTGCCGGATCTCCCACAGCCGACCAACACCGGGCTGTTCAGCCGGGTCGCCCCCTGGCAGGTCGGCCTGGGAATAGGATTGCTGCTGCTGGCGGGGCTGGCCCTGGCGCTAACTGCCAACTACAACCGAAAGGTGGAGGCAGATGTAGACCGCAGCTTCGGCCGTCTTGGCAGTTGGTCCCAGTGGGTGGGCGTCCAATGGCAGCCCAACCAGACGCCGTATGAGCGGGCTGACATGCTCACATCTGTTGTGCCGCAAGGCAAAGTGCCTATTCGCAATCTGACCCGACAGTTCGTCTTACAGCGCTTCAGCCCTACACACGGGGCGGACGGCGAGATCGATCCGCAGCAGGAGTGGCGCGTATTGCGGCCGGTACTTCTGCGCGAGAGCATTGTCCGTTTCCTCAACGGCAGCGGTCGCAGCGGCTCGAAGAAGGACAGCTCGACCTAGCATCAGCAACGGCCGGTTGTATGTAACCCAGCCCTACCTCCATCTTGCGTATGGTGGTGGGGCTTTCTTTGTGCCTGCAGACTCTCTCACGGCTTGGGGAGTGTCTGGTATAATGGGGCCTGGTCAGCATGTGCGACCATGTGTGCCACACAATTTGCCCACCGGAGAATCGATTTTGGACAGCGACCTTGCGCCCAGCCCCAGCCAGACCTTCGACGACCTTGCCCAGCGGGTCAAGCGTCTGCAGGCGTCGGTTACTGAGCAGCAGCGCCAACTGATGGGCGCGAAGGAGCAGCAGGCGAAGCGCGTCGCTCTCCACACGTCCGGTGACCTGGTGCGCCAGATTCTGGCCATCCAGAGCGATATGGGGCAGTTGGGCAAAGCGCTGGAGCAGCAGGTGGGCGAACAACGCCAGTTGAACGTGCTGCAGGAAGTCAGCCGGGTCATCAACTCCTCCCTTGACCTTGATGTGGTGCTCCAGAAGGTGATGGACGCCATTATTCAGCTGACAGATGCCGAACGGGCCATGCTGCTGCTCTATGGTGCCGACCATGAGCTGCGGGTGACCATCGCCCGCAACATGGACCAGACGACGCTCGACTCTGAGGCGTCGTCGGAGATCAGTCGCAGTGTGGTCCGTCACGTCGCCGAGACGGGCGAACCGGTCGTCACCGTCAACGCGCAAGAGGACGAACGATTTGCAGCTCAGGACAGCATCGTCAGCTACAAGCTGCGGTCCATCCTGTGTGTTCCCTTGCGCATCAAGCAGGAGATCATCGGGGTCATCTACGCTGACAATCGCGTGGCAGGCGGTATCTTCGGCGATGGCGAACGGGATGCGCTGCTGGCGTTTGCCGACCAGGCGGCCGTCGCCATCGAAAATGCCCGACTGTTCAACGAAGTGGCCGATATGAAAGACCTCATGGACAGTGTCTTCGCCTCCATTGCCGGCGGCGTCATCACCATCGACGGCTCCGGGCGCATCGCCCTGTTTAACAAGGCGGCCGAGCGTTTGTTGGGCGTGGCAGCGAGTGATGTGCTTGAGCGGGAGATGGCGGACGTTTTTGAGAGGCTGGAGCTACCCATCGCCGAGGTTGTGGCTGAAGTGAAAGCCAGCGGCACGACGCGCCAGATTGACCTTGAGCTGGATGGGAAAGGAACGCCGGGCGCGTCCAGTCTGTCATTGACGCTGTCGCCGCTCCACACAGCCCGGGACGAGGAGTTGGGCGGTGTGGCTATTGTCCTCGACGACGTGTCTGAGAAGAAGCGTGTGGAGAGTTTGCGCCGCTATCTGCCTCCCCAGTTCGTCGACCAGGTGCGTGATCTGGACGCAGCGCAGCGGCCGCAGCGGCGAACCATTACTGTCCTCTTCGCCGACATTCGCAGCTTCAGCACCATCGGCGAACATCTGGACCCGGAAGAGCTGATCCACCTGGCCAACGGATTCTTCACTGAAGCGGTCGCCGCGATCAGCGCCCATCAGGGATTGATCGACAAGTTTGTGGGCGATGCGGTGATGGCCCTGTTCAACACGCCGCTCAATCCGAGTGAGGATCATGTGGAACAGGCTGTTCGCGCCGCCCTGGACGTTCAGAACAACGTCAGACGCTTTCGGGCTTCTCTGCCGCAGGAGGAGGTGCTCCACTTTGGCATTGGCATCCACACCGGCGAGGCAGTGGTCGGCAATGTGGGCAGCGAGCAGCGCAAGGATTACTCAGCCATCGGTGATGTGGTCAACCTGACAAAGCGGCTGCAAGAGATGGCCGGCTTCGACCAGATTCTGGCTAGCAGCGCGGTGTATGCTGAGGTCGATTCGTGGGTGTTGGCGGAACCTCTGCCGCCCTTGCAAGTGAAGGGTCGCAAGACGTGGGAAGAAGTCTATCAGCTCATTGGCGAGCGGGATGACGCAGGCGACGCGGCCCGGGCGGGACAGGGCGAAAGCAGGCGCAGCTAAGTGGGCTTGTCGGCCGTCGGCTTGGCGGGCAGGGACGGCCCATCTTCAACCGCCGCCACCGGGATCTCTTCCAGCGGGGGAGGGGGTTGCTCCGGCTCCGGGAACGGCGGCAGGTCGAACAGCTTTCGCCAGGCGTAGTTGCCAAACACTTTGAGCGAGGCGATGATTGGGGCGGCAAGGACGGCGCCCAGCACGCCGGCAAGCGAAGCGCCCATGAACACGCCCACGATGACAATGAACGGGTGCAGGTTGAGCGCACCGCCCACAATTCGCGGCACCAGAATCGAGTTTTCCAGCTGCTGGATCAGGATCATCAGAGCCAGGACGACCAGCGCATAGGCCCAGGGCGAGAGGCCGAGATAATTCTCCGGCTGGAAGAAGGCGACTACCATGGCAATAATGGCGCTGACAACAGGCCCAATCGTCGGCACAAACTCCAGCAGACCGGAGATGAGACCCAGAGCCAGGGAGTTCTGCACACCCAGCGCAGTCAGGCCCAGCCACGACATGACAAAGACGACAAGGCCGAGCAGCACTTGTCCGCGCAAATAGGAACTCCACACCCCTTTTAACTCCACTAACAGCGTCTCCATATCTTCGCGATATCCGGGCCGCTCGGCCAGCCTCAGCAAATAGCTGTCAAAGTTCAACAGATCAGACGCGAGGTAGATGGAGACGAAGAAGACGAAGACCACGTTGATCACGGTGCGGACGGTGATTGTGGCCACGCGACTGGCGATGACCGCGCTCTGACTGAAGAAGGGTTCGGCCAGGCCGAGGACCTGCTCCGTGATCGAGTCCCACGGAATCATGATCGGTGTGATCGAAATGGGTCCAAGTTGAATGGGCTCAGTGCTGCCAATGAACCCCTGTGCGCCTTCCGTCAACGATTCGATCAGGCTGGGGGCCTGGTCAATGAGGTTGACGCCCTGCTGATAGCCGGCGACACCGAGCGCAGAGAAGCCGGTAGCAATGAGAATGGCAAGCAGCGCGTAGACAAACACAATGACAAACCCGCGCCGAATGCCGGTGCGGTCATCAATGAAGACGATGATCGGGTTGAGCAGGTAGGCGATGATGGCGGCGATGACGATCATGCCGATGAGCGACTGGAATCGCCAGACCATCAGGGCCAACAGCAGCAAAACGCCCACGACCAGAATGACTTTGGTCGCAGTGCTCCAGGGTGGGGAACTTCGCGGCTGTGGCTGTGCTGTCATGGTTATTTGGCCTGTCCTGCTGTCATGGCGGTCATTATATCCTGTAACGCAGGCAACGATTAACGGCTATGGGTTCGGCAGCCCATCTGAATTCGCCTCTACGGCCGACAGGAGCGGCTGCTGGCGTGGCAGGATCGGCTCCACCCGGCCGTCGCTCACCTTGCGGGCCACGAAGAGCAAGTACGCACCTTCGCCCGTCGGCGTTTCCTCGTAGAACGGACGTACCCAGCGCTCAGTCAACTGCAGGCTGCTGCGCCACGGGGCCACGATCCAGCGACCGGTGAGGGCGTGGATGATGGCAGAGGGGACGCCCTGGGCATGGCCCACTTCCAGTGCGTGCAGCGCCGCTTCAGAAAAATAGTACTGCCACAAGTCCACGCGGAGTCCGGCTTCCGCCAGGCGGTTGGCCCAGACTTCGGGTGTATCAGTGTGGGCGTGGCGGCTGATCGTGTTGAAGAAGCCGCGATAGCGGCTGGCCAGGCCGTTCATCTTCAGGGCCGACAGAATCTGCCCGCCGCCGAGCCATTCGGTAAACAAGTGGCTGGGGGTGGTCATGACGAAACGGCCGCCCGGCTGCAAGACCCGGCTGATTTCGTTGAGTACCGGTTGGATGTCCGGAATGTGTTCCAGAACGGAGTTGCTGAATGCACTGGCGAAATGATGGCGGGGAAATGGCATTCTGTCGCCCAACCCCTGGACGAGTACGTCATACTGGTTGGTGCGACTCGCTTTTTGCAGCGGTCCCCACCACGGATCGATGCCGGCTGCCAGCGGCCCCGGCATGGTTAGCTGGGCGAAGTGGCCGTCGCCGCAGCCTACGTCAAGCACCGGCCCCGGCAGTTCGATATGGTGGTAAAAGCGTGCCTCAACGGAGCGCAGCAGAGCGCGAAAGGCAGGCATGCTCTTTAGCTGTCTCCAGAGCATGTCGTCCTGCTCGTTGGCGGCATTGCCGTTTTCGTAAACGTGGCTCATGCTGATTCGTCTCGCATGGTGCGCAGCTCGTGGTAGACGGCTGGCTCTTCGGTTGTGCCCGGTTGTTCACCGCGCTGCAGGGATTCGAACAAGCGCACATATTCGGCCGCAGTTTGCGCGGGTGAGAAGCTGTCGCTTATCTGGGATGGCGAACGAACGTATGCTGTCTGGTCGGCCAGAATGTTGATGATCGACTGGGCCAGCGCGTCCGGGTCGCCGATGGCTGATACCTCGCCCATACCGGTCATGGTAACTGGCTGGCGCACGCCAGGCAGGTTGCAGGCCGCTACCGGAACGCCGTTGCGCATCGCTTCAATCTGCACGAGTCCAAAGCTTTCGGTGCTGTTCAGACTGCAAATACACAGTACGTCCAGACTGCGGTAGAACGCGGTCAACTCCGGCCCGTGCAGCGTGCCAAGCAGCTTGTATTGGGCCTCGTACTTCTTGAACAGCGGCGCCAGACGCGCCGCATACGCCTCTTCGCCAATGATGTTTTCATACGGCCCGGCGTGGAGCACGAGCGCGTCGGGGAACTGCTCAAGCACTTTCGGCAGGGCCCGCAGCAGGACCTCGACGCCTTTCTCAGAGGCCAGCCGCGCTGATATACCGATGACGGGCCGATCGCCAAGTTCGTGCCTCTCACGGAACGCAGCCACTTCCTCGTCGCTGACACGATCCAGCTCGATGGGTGGCGGAATGATGAACAGCTTGTCGTCGATAAACTGTGACAAGAAAGGTGAGTTTTCCGCATAGTCGCGGGTGTAGGTGACGACCGCGTCCGACAGTTGACCGGCCATCTGATTCTGGAACAGAACCACGCGATTCACCTGTTGGTTGAATGTACCGGTGGGCAGCTGCAGGTCGCAGTGATAGGTGAGGACGACGGGTTTGCCCAACAGACGGCCGCGCAGGGCCAGCCCGGGGGCATCAAACTGCGGCAGATGGAGGTGGATAACGTCGACGCCTCTGGCCAGCTTCCAGGCCATAGGACCAAAGTCGGGCATGAGGACGCCTTTGCTGACACGAAATGCAACCGGAATACGCACCACTTTCACGCCGTCGACGACGTCATAGCGTGGCAAGGACGGCTCGTACTGGGACGTCAGCACCGTCACATCGTGGCCCTGTTGGACGAGCGCCTTGCTCAGCCGCTCGACGTAAATGGTCAGGCCGCTTACCCAGGGGCGGTAGTAAGTCAGAACTTCAAGAATCTTCATGGCTATCAAACTCTACGAATTGGTCTCATCAAAGTCGCATGTCAGTATACACGCCTTCGGCCGATAAATCGCACGACACCGTCGTGTTGACTGTAGTCGGGTGGGGCGCATCGTCGCTCAGACCGGGCTGGACTCGTCCGCGCTCTGACGTGTGACTGCACTCTGGGCGGAGTTGAGGACATGCTTGAACGTGACGCCCTCACCAGCCACGCCAATCATGCCAAAGGTGACCAGCACGACGATGTTGAGCAGATGGTAGACGAAGGCGAAGGAGGCGGATTCGGCCGCAGGCTGGCCATACAGCTGTAATGCGGTAATGACGGCAAAGTGGAACGGACCGATTTGGCCCGGTGTCGAAGGAATGGCCACGCTGAAGGCCGCGGCGCAGACGACGAAGCCCGCCATCGACCACGTCGGTTCCAGGTGGACGGCCAGCATTGTCGTGTAGTAGGCGGCGATAATGGGCAGCCACACGAGGACGCTCAACGCCATAAGCGTCAGCCCGTCGCGCACGTTAGTCAGACTGCTCAGTCCCATCAGAAGCTCGTCCAGGCGGCGCAGCCACGCTTCCCGGTTCAGGAACGGCAGCAGATGGTCGAGCACCCAGCCGCCGACGGCCTGAGCGCGGGCACGCTGGTTGGCCGCCACGACCAGAATGGCGATGCCGGCCAGGGCGGCGATACCGGAGCCAAGCGCCACCGAGCGCAGCCAGTCCGGCAGGCTGCCCAGCCCGGAGAGGGTAAAGGGCAACAGGACGACGATGAACAGCATGTCGAGCAGGCGCTCGACGACCATCGTCGACAAACCCCACGGCACGGTGACCGGGGGGACATTGCCGATCAGAATGGCCCGCGCTACGTCGCCCAGCCGCAGCGGTAGGAGCTGGGTCAGCATATAGCCGATGTTCTGGATGTGGAAGACGCTCTTGAACGGGACGGCGTTGGTGAGCATGAAGCGCCAGCGCACGGCGCGAATGACCAGAAAGGCCACGATGCCCGCCGCGCTGAGGAGCAGGTACCAGGCATTGACGGTGCGCAGTGCCGCCATGATTTCAGCCGGGCTAGCGTAGAGGATGAAGACTGCCGCCAGGCTGATTGCGCCAATGAGCAACCCAAGCCACAGCTGCCACTGCCTCGCCAGAGAACGCGTTTCCATAAGCCGGCAATTGTATCAGCAACCCGTTGGGGTACGCATGTTTGCCACCACTTGTTCCCCTACGTATCATAGACGTATCGTCACGCGACTTGCTTGTCGACGCGAACGCACGTGGAGGTGCTGAATAATGGAGTATGTAAATCTCGGCCGCTCAGGGCTGAAGGTATCCCGAATCTGCCTGGGTATGATGACCTATGGGACACCGGATTGGCGGGACTGGGTTCTGACCGAAGAGGAAAGCCGTCCGTTCATTGCGCGGGCGCTGGAGTTGGGCATCAACTTCTTTGATACGGCCGATATGTATTCACTGGGAGTCAGTGAAGAGGTCACCGGGCGGGCGCTCAACGACCTGGCCCGGCGGGAAGAGGTGGTGCTGGCCACCAAGGTCTACTTCCCCATTGGCAACGGGCCGAATAGCGGAGGACTATCTCGCAAGCACATCATGGAGGCAATTGACAACTCCCTGGGCAGGCTGGGCACCGACTACGTAGATCTCTATCAGATTCATCGCTGGGATGAGACGGTGCCTATCGAAGAGACGATGGAGGCGCTGCACGATGTTGTGAAGTCGGGGAAGGCGCTATACATCGGCGCTTCCAGCATGTATGCGTGGCAGTTTGCCAAGGCCCAGAGCGTCGCTCGCGAGAATGGGTGGACCCAGTTCGTGTCGATGCAGAACCATCTGAACCTGGTCTACCGGGAAGAGGAACGGGAGATGATGCCGCTCTGTCTCGACCAGGGCGTTGGTGTCATCCCCTGGAGCCCTCTGGCCCGCGGTTTCCTGGCCGGGAATCGCAAGCGGCCGGAGGACGCACCGACCAGGCGGGCTGGGTCAGATACCTTCGCCCATGACCTGTACTTCGCGCCTGAGGATTATGATGTCGTGGAGGAAGTGGTCGCTATCGCCGCCGAGAAGGGGTATGCTCCGGCACAGGTGGCATTGGCGTGGCTTTTGCAGCTGCCGGGTGTCACGGCGCCCATTATTGGGGCAAGCAAGATATATCAGCTTGAGGAAGCGGTGGCGGCGCTGGATATAGTGCTGTCGGCCGAGGATGTGGCCCGGCTCGAAGCGCCCTACCAGCCTCATCCGGTCCTGGGACATCGATAAGGGTTAGGAATGATGAGCATACAACGTGTGTCGGTATTGGGTTCGGGAACGATGGGCAGCGGCATTGCCCAGGCAGCGGCAGTCGCGGGGCATCAGGTGGTTGTCTACGACATTGATGATGCCATGCTGGTGGCCGCTCGTGAGCAGATGTTGGCTTCCATCGAAAAGGGTATCGAGCGCGGTAAGACGGACCCTGCGGCGGGAGAGAAGGCGCGTGCGAATCTGACGATGACCACTCAGCTAGGCGAGGCCGCAGCGGTTGACCTGGTGATCGAGGCGGTGCCGGAGCGACTGGAGCTGAAGCAGCAGTTGTTGGCCGAACTGGATGAACTGGCTCCGGCGCATACGATCCTGGCCAGCAACACATCCAGCCTGAGCATCAGCGCGATGGCGGCGGCCACCAGCCGGCCGGAGCAGGTCATTGGTCTGCACTTCTTCAACCCGGCTCACATCATGAAGCTGGTGGAGATCGTGCGCGGCGATCTGACCAGCCAGGAGACGGTGGCGGCTTGCCAGGCGTTTGTTCATGGGCTGGGCAAGACGGGGGTCATCTGCAAGGATACCCCGGCGTTCATCGTCAATCGTGTGGCCCGGCCGTTTTATGGCGAGGCGTTTCGCCTCCTCGGAGAAAACGCGGCTGACGTAGCGACCATTGATCGGTTGACGCGTTCGCTTGGCTTTCGTCTGGGGCCGTTCGAGTTGATCGACCTGATCGGCGCGGACGTCAACTTCGCCGTGACCCAGTCGGTGTACGACGCCTACTTCCAGGAACCGCGCTACCGTCCGCACCCAATTCAGGCCCAGATGGTTGGCAGCAACCGGTTGGGCCGCAAGAGCGGTCGTGGTTTCTACGACTATCGCGACGACTGATTGCGCAGGCCACGTCGGAAAGCAAAGAGCGCCAGGACGGTCCCTGGCGCTCTTTTTGATCGGGCGGTGAAACAGCAGGCCTGCTACTTGGCGAAGCCGACAGCTCGCGTTTCGCGAATGACGGTTACCTGGATCTGACCTGGATACTGCATATTGTCTTCGATGTTGCGCGAGATCTCCTTCGACAACCGGACCGCTTCCAGATCGTCAATCTGGTTGGGCTTGACGAGGATGCGGATCTCCCGCCCGGCCTGGAGCGCATAGGCGCTTTCGACGCCGGGGAACGACGTGGCGATCTCTTCCAGCGTGCGGACGCGCTTGATGTAGTTCTCCAGGCTTTCGCGCCGGGCGCCCGGGCGCGCGCCGGAGATGGCGTCGGCCGTTTCCACCAGGATCGCTTCTACCGTTTCCTGTTCGACCTCGTGATGGTGAGCGGCAATGGCGTTGACCACCAGGGGCGGGACCTTGAAGCGGCGGGCAAAGTCCGCGCCAATCTGGGCGTGGGTGCCCTCCTGGTCGTGGTCCATCGCCTTACCCAGATCGTGGAGCAGCGCGCCCATCTTGGCCAGTTCGATATCCGCGCCCAACTCGGCCGCCAACATGGCGGCAATATGGGACGCTTCGACGGCGTGCTGCAGCTGGTTTTGGCCGTAGGAAGTCCGGAACTTGAGGCGACCAAGCGTCTTGATGATTTCCGGATGGAGGCCGTGAACGTTCGCTTCGTACGCTGCCTGTTCACCGGCTTCCTTGATGACGGAGTCTACTTCAGACTGCGCGTCCTGGATGAGCTTCTCAATGCGAGCAGGATGGATGCGACCGTCGACAATGAGCTTGGCCAGTGCCCGTCGCGCTACTTCGCGGCGAACCGGATCAAAGCTGGAAACGGTGACCGCCTCCGGGGTATCGTCGACGATGATGTCGACGCCGGCCGCCTGCTCAAAGGCGCGGATGTTGCGGCCGTTGCGGCCGATGATGCGCCCCTTCATCTCGTCGCTGGGCAGCGGCACTACCGAGACAACCATGTCAGCGACCTGATCGGTGGCCAAGCGCTGGATGGCCATGGCAATTGTCTTGCGGGCCTGGTCCTCGGCGCTCTCCTTGGCCCGGTTTTCAATCTCGCGAATGACGCGAGCCAGGTCTTGCTGGGCTTCCTTTTCCACCTTCTCGATCAGCAGGGCCTTGGCGTCGCTGCTCGTCAGACTGGCGATCTCTTCCAGCTTCAGGCGCTGCTCTTCTTCCAGGTCCGTCATCTCATTCTGACGACGGTCCAGCTTACTCTGGCGCTTGTTGAGCATCTGCTCGCGCGCTTCCAGCTTGGTGGCCGTCTTGTCCTGATTCTCGCTGCGCCGGTCGATACGTTCCTCGGCGCGGGCCAGGTCTTCGTACCGACGTTTGATCACGTTTTCAGCTTCCTGGCGAATCTCTTGCGCTTCTTCGCGAGAGGCTCTGAGAATGGCTTCGGCTTCCCGCTCAGCCGCCTGGCGCTTCTGCGCTATCTCGGCCTCCACGGCGGCAATCTCTGCCTCCATACGTGGCTTCAAGATGAGCCACATCACAACGGCTGCAATTGCGGCTCCCACAAGTGCACCGATTAACAGGAAAGTCCAGGGGGGCATAATGAGGTCTCCTTCATGCGTTATTATGTGTTTCAGATTGCAGCGCCTGCCAACTTTCGGCCACGACTACACGCACGATGTCGTACGGGAATCCCTGCCGCTGCAGGTAGCTGCCTAGCTTGTTTCTGTACTCTTCTTCAGTAAGGCGCTGCCAGCGCCGGCCTTTCTTCTGGGCCAGACGTCGAGCGGCGTCCGTTTCGTCGTATTCTTCAAGTGCGTTATCAATGGCCTCGCGGTCGAGTCCTTTGCCGCGCAGCTCGTATTGCAGCGCACGCTGACTGCGGGGTCGGAACGTCTCGCGCTGCTCGACCCAGAACTCAGCGAATGCTTCATCGTTTGCGTAGCCCGCGTCGACGACGTAGTGGATTACGGCCGCTTCGACCGTCTCGTTGTAGCGATGACGACGCAGGTAGCGGCGAATCTCGGTGACACTGTAGGGGCGTCGGGCCAGCAGGCGCAAGACACGATCCTTGGCCTTCTCAATTTCGTCCGACGCTTGCAGCGAGTCGATCTCTTCCGGAAGGAGTGTCTGACCCACCTTGAGGCGCAGCGCAAGATCCATGTCCAGCCCGAAGGCAAAGGCATCGTCGAGGTAGACGTTGACCCGGGTGGGGTCTCTCTTCTGGACGGACAGCGCCGTAATCGTGTTCATGATGGCTGTGCCAATACAAAAAGCCGTGACCCATGAGCCACGGCTAATGAACAGGCAGTGCCAGCTTCACGTTCAATTGTCAATAAAGCTCTGCCATTGCCATGAGGAAGGCAGAGACCCAATTGGGCTGGATTGCGGGAAAAGCCTTGCCGGCTGTCAGGCCGAACAAGACATCTAATCACGTCTAGCGTCTTGTATTCTACCGGGGACGCAGGCCCCACATTTCTTTACCTACTGGCTTCCGGCGACCTTCATTGCACAAGGCAACACGTTCTTCCATTTATCGACGGTGCAGACCGCATTTATTAACCGGATACTCCAGGTTAGATTATTAGAACAGGTAAAATAGCGTTCGTTAGATAGAGCAACTCCGCCTAACACCAGCTACTGGGTAATCCTTATCGACACGAATTGCCGCACAATAGTGCGAACTCTTTAGCTCGCGGGTTCAATAGCCCTGGCAAAATGGTCGTGTTTCTATTAGTCGTTCCATGTCGAATGGATGGCCAGACCTGCCCGCTGCCGGGCACAGGCTTTCCATCTCATTCGGCTTCTACTGTTACTCCAGGTAAGCCTGCTTGTTGGCGAATCTGGCCTTCCAGGTCGGCCAACATCTCAGGGTTTTCAGCAAGATAAGTCTTGGCATTCTCGCGCCCCTGGCCAAGGAGGGTCTCTCCGTAGCGGAAGTAGGCGCCGCGCTTGTCGACGATCTCGTAGGCCGTAGCCAGGTCGAGGACGTCGCCGGTGCGGGAGATGCCTTCGTTGTACATGATATCAAATTCAGCTTCCGTGAAGGGCGGGGCGACCTTGTTCTTCTTCACCTTCACGCGCGTCCGGTTGCCAATCACATCGCTGCCCGACTTGATAGCCTGGATGCGACGGATGTCCAGGCGCACGGAGGCGTAGAACTTGAGCGCATTGCCGCCGGTGGTGGTCTCCGGATTGCCGAACATCACGCCGATCTTGTAGCGCAGCTGGTTGGTGAAGATGACGGCGGTGTTGGTCTGCTTGATGACGCCGGAAAGCTTCCGCAAAGCCTGGGACATGAGGCGGGCCTGCAAGCCCATATGGGAGTCGCCCATCTCGCCTTCGATTTCGGCCCGGGGGACAAGAGCGGCGACGGAGTCGATGACGACGACGTCCATGGTGCCGGAGCGGATGAGGGCATCGGCGATTTCCAGGGCCTGCTCACCGGTGTCGGGCTGAGAGACGTAGAGGTTGTTGATGTCTACGCCGCATCGAGCAGCATAGATCGGGTCGAGGGCATGTTCCATGTCGATGAAGGCACAGATGCCGCCCAGTTTTTGGGCTTCGGCGATGATGTGCTGGCAAAGGGTGGTCTTACCGGACGACTCGGGGCCGTAGATTTCGATGACCCGGCCGCGAGGAACGCCACCCACGCCCAGGGCAATATCGAGCGACAATGCGCCCGTCGGTATGACGTCGATATCCAGGTTGGTGGTATCGCCGAGGCGCATAATGACGCCGTCACCAAATCGTTTGTTCAGATTAGCCAGAGTGGCCTCAAGGGCACGATCCCGGGCCTGGTCGTTGGTTGCCATCAGGTTGTATTCACTCGCAAAGCCAGCACTGTACCTTTGCGTTAAAGAGTCTGCTGAATTACTTAAGGTCTTTATGTAGTGTACAATAGCGTTATGCAATTGGCAAACAGAACGCCCGGCGCTAACGGGCAAACTGAGGGAATTCGAACGGCGGTTCAACGGGACGCCGGGCCGATTATGCGACTGCTGCAAACGGCCGAATTGGCGCACGTCCATGTGGATTGGCGGCTTCCGGGTGAGTGGTTGGGCGAGCCAGCATTTCTGGTGCATGAACGGCCGTCTGAGGATGGGAGCCACCTGGGTTTTCTGTCCCGAACGCGGCCGTCTTTGGACACGGTTCTTTGTGTTGCGGCCGATCCGCCGCCCGCCGCCTGGATTCGAATCTCGGGCGCGAAAGAAGCTGCTGAGCTGACTGTGCTGGAGGAGATGATTCGCATAGCCATTGATGTAGTCCGTCCGGAAGTGAACGAAATCGCCTGGTTTGTCACCGACCAATGGCCGGTCTTCTGGTTGGAGCAACAGGGGTTTGCGGTGGCGGACGATGTGTTGACATACCGCAAGCACGATTTCTCGATACCCCCCGTCGAGAGCGTGACGGATCTGCACATTCGCCCGGCGCATGAGGACGAAATGGACGAGCTGGCCTACATTGAGGAGCTTGCCTTCGAGCCGCGTTGGCGACACAGCGCCGACGGTCTGGGTATGGCTCGCAAGCAATCGTTGTGTTTCGATGTGGCGGAGGTGGGGGGCACTCTGGTGGGCTTCCAGTTCAGCACGCGGAGCCAGAACAGCGCCCATCTGGCCCGCATGACCATCCATCCTGATTGGCAGGGGCGGGGAATCGGCGGCGCCCTGCTGGCCGAGGCGCTGGCTACCTATCAGTCTGCGGGCAGTGCCTACTCGACGCTGAACACTCAGCGCACGAATGAGCCGTCGCACAAGCTGTACTCTCGGTTTGGCTTTGAACCGACTGGTCAACACTTCCCGGTCTGGTCCCTGGGCATTTAGGTCTGGGCTGTCCCGACCGCTACCTGAACCTACCGGCAGAACTGGCTGCACCGCGCCGGATCATTGTCTAGAATAGAATTGGTCCGCACCTATTCTGGCGCGGCGTGACGTATGAGTCGGCCAGGCCGGCAAGGAGAAATGAGCATATGGCTGCAACGAAACTGGAGCAAGACGCAGTTAAGGCTGCGTTGACAGAGATGCCAGGCTGGGAAGTGAAGGATGACAAGCTGCACAAGCAGTTCAAGTTCGCGAACTTCGGCCAGGCGCTGGGCTGGATGGTGATGGTTGGCGTGGAGGCTGACAAGATGGACCATCATCCTGAGTGGAGCAACGTTTACAGTCGGGTGACGGTCGATCTGACCACCCACGAGCTGGGCAACGCCATCAGTGATCTGGACGTTAAGCTGGCCAAGATAATGGACAGGGCCGCGGACAGCTAGAGAGCGGTGCCGGCGAGCAGGACGCAAGAAAAAACCGCATCTATTTTGGATGCGGTTTTTTTGACCTGTTATAGCGGGGGCAGGATTCGAACCTGCGACCTCCGGGTTATGAGCCCGACGAGCTGCCACTGCTCTACCCCGCAACGCAGAATCTATATCATATCATATCGCCGCAAAATGTCAAATTGATTTGACGGGCACGCCCGTAGTTCCTATAATGCTCTACAGTAGTTGATTAACCGAATAGAAGTTCATGCGGGTGCCCGCGGTTGGCGGGCTGAGATGCTCTTTGGTCTGGAGCGAACCGTCGAACCTGATCCAGATTATGCTGGCGTAGGGAATGCAAGTTACGATGACGCACACGCCTTCCGGTCTGGACCGGAGGGCGTTTTGTTTTGGAAGGTGGATGACAATATATGATGAAGCAGATACGCGGATTGTGGGTGCTGACAATGCTGGTCGTCGGACTGGCTGCTTGTGCTCCGGCAGGCGCTCAGGTGGAGGGTCCGACAACCATTCGCCTGATGACCCATGACAGTTTTGATGTGAGCGAAGACGTGCTGGCCCAGTTTCAGGCCGAAACCGGCCATACGGTGGAGATCCTGAAATCAGGGGACGGCGCAGAGATGGTTAACAAAGCGATTCTGGCGGGCGATAATCCGCTGGCTGATGTGCTGTTCGGTGTTGACAACGCCCTGCTCAGCCGGGCGTTGAACAACGATCTGTTCCTGCCCTATGACTCGCCCCAACTGGCTGAGTTGTCCGATGCGCTGAAGCTTGATGCGGAGAACCGGGCGCTGCCGGTGGATTACGGCGATGTCTGCCTGAACTACGATGTGGCCTGGTTTGAGGAGAACGGCCTGATGCCGCCGCAATCGCTGGCCGATTTGGCAGCGCCCGCCTACGCTGGCCTGACTGTGGTGCAAAACCCGACGACTTCCACACCGGGGCTGGCCTTCCTGCTGACAACGATTGGGGCGTACGGCGAAGACGGCTACCTGCCATACTGGGAAGCTCTCCTGGCTAACGATCTGTTGATTGTCAACGGTTGGGAGCAGGCGTATTATGAACAGTTCAGTGCGGTCTCTGATGGCGCCCGGCCGATTGTTGTCAGCTACGCCTCCAGCCCGCCGGCCGAGATGTTCTTCGCCGAGACGCCGCCGGAGCGAGCGCCGACGGCCGCCGTGACGAACCCCAATACGTGCTTCCGGCAGATCGAGTTTACCGGCATCTTGCGCGGCACAACAAAGGAGGCGGCGGCTCGCGAGCTGGTCGATTTCATGTTGAGCCGTACTTTCCAGGAAGATATGCCGCTCCGCATGTTTGTCTATCCGGCGAACGAAATGGCCGAGCTGCCTGAGGTGTTTGTGGCGTTCAGCGAGGTGCCTGAGCAGCCAGTGACGATCGACGCCGCCCTCATTGAGGCGAACCGGGAACAGTGGCTGCGCGACTGGGCCGAACTGGTGCTTCAGTAGATAGGCAGATAGAGATGAGCGGATAGACCGCACCCGGCTGTGACAGAGCAGCTAACCGTGCGGTAGACGGTGGTAGTTGGATCATGAACGTGAGCAAGACAGGGCGACGGGTGGTGACGGCGGCGATGCTGAGTTTGCCGCTGCTGTTCTTCGCCTTGTTCTACTTCTATCCGACAGCGTCGCTGCTCCAACTTGGTCTGTTCCCCGAAGGCCGGCTTGACCTCGGGCCGTTTGTTGAGGTTTCGACATCAAGCTACTTCTGGCGCGTCCTGTGGTTTACTGTTTGGCAGGCTGTCTTGTCGACGGTACTTACCCTGACGCTGGCCATGCCGGGTGCGTATGTACTGTCGCGCTACAAGTTTCGGGGCAAGGGTGTTGTGAGAGCGGTGGCCACGCTGCCATTCGTGCTGCCTACCGTCCTGGTAGCCGTGGCGTTCACGGCGCTGATCGGCCCACAGGGAATCATCAACAATTGGCTGGTCGATGCGTTTGGGCTGGAAACAGGCCCGATTCGGATTAGCCAGACCGTATGGGTCATTCTGCTGGCCCATGTCTTCTACAACTACAGCGTCGCGCTGCGGATCATCACCGCGTATTGGAGCAGCATCCCGGACGATCTGTCACAGGCGGCCCAGATGTTGGGCGCATCGCCGTGGCGGGCATTCTGGGAGGTGACCTTTCCGGCGCTGCGACCGGCTATCATGGCTGCCGCCGTCCTCGTCTTTGTCTTTTGCTTCACAAGCTTCGGCGTCATTGTCATTCTGGGCGGGCCGCAGTTTGCGACGCTGGAAGTAGAAATCTACCGTCAGACGCTCAACTTCCTGAACCTGCCGGTGGCGGCCGTCCTGTCCATCTGGCAGATAACGTTCACGTTTGTTCTGATGTGGTTCTACACCCGCACCCAGGCCCGCTTGTCGCGACCCGGGCAGGCCAATGGCGGGCGGGCTGCTTCCCGTCCGATCACCACAGCGCGGCAGCGTATCGTTGTTGTCGCTACGGTTGGGCTCATTCTGGTGTTGGTCGGGGCGCCGCTGCTGGCACTTGTCAGCCGCTCTTTTCAGGGCGCGGATGGGCCGACGCTCGTTTTCTACCGCGAACTGTTCATCAATCGGACCGGTTCGCTGTTCTTTGTTCCCCCGGTCGAGGCAATCCGCAACTCGCTGCTGTTTGCGCTTGTGGCGACGTTCCTGGCGACCACGCTTGGTCTGCTGAGTGTTCAGCTCCTGACTCGCGGCCAACGACGGCCGCACGGATTCGCGCCACAGCTTGGCCGTCTGCTCGACCCACTGTTCATGCTGCCCATCGCCACGTCGGCCGTAACGCTCGGTCTCGGTTTCCTGGTGGCGCTCGATGAGCCGCCGCTTGACCTGCGCTCATCAATCTTCCTGATCCCGATCGCCCACGCGCTGGTGGCCATTCCGTTTGTGCTGCGGAGTGTACTGCCTGCGTCGCGCGGCATCAGTTCCTCGCTGCGCGAGGCGGCGGCCACGCTGGGGGCGAACAACTGGCGCGTTTGGCGAGAGGTTGACTGGCCCCTTCTGCGAGCGGCGCTATTGGTGGGAGCGGTCTTTGCCTTTACCATTAGCATGGGTGAGTTTGGGGCAACCGTCTTTCTGGCTCGCCCACAGACGCCGACGATGCCCGTAGCCATCTTTCGATTTCTGGGGCAGCCCGGGGCGCTCAACTATGGGCAGGCGCTGGCCATGAGTTCACTTCTGTTGTTGATCTGCACGATAGCATTCCTGCTGATCGAGCGGGTGGGGGGAGGTCGTGATGATGCCTTCTAGGGCAGGACAACCCATTCTCCGGGTGTCGAAGGTCAGCAAGGCGTATCCGCCGGATGTGCAGGCGTTGGCGGGCGTCAGTCTGGACGTGAAGGCGGGCGAAATCGTCTGTCTGCTCGGCCCTTCCGGCTGCGGCAAGACGACCCTGCTGCGCATCATTGCCGGGCTGGAACTGCCCGATACAGGCACCGTTTCGTTTGGTGGCCAGGATATGATCGGCGTGCCCCCGCACGAGCGTGACTTCGGCATGATGTTTCAGGACTTTGCCCTGTTTCCGCACAAGAACGTCTATGACAATGTCGCGTTTGGCCTGCGCATGCGCCGCCAACCTGAAGACGTTATCAGAGCCAGGGTGACGGAGATGCTGGCGCTGGTTGACATGAGCGATTACGCGACGCGCGATGTGGAGCTGCTTTCCGGGGGAGAACAGCAGCGCGTGGCCCTGGCCCGCTCGCTTGCTCCGGATCCGCGGCTTATTCTGTTGGATGAGCCGTTGGGCGCGCTCGATCGGTCGCTGCGCGAACGATTGATGCTGGATGTACGCGACATCCTCAAGCAGGTCCACGTCACTGCCATCTACGTGACCCACGACCAGACAGAAGCGTTTGCTATCGGCGACCGGATAGCGATCATGAATCGCGGTCGACTCGAACAGATCGCGGCCCCACAGGCCGCGTATGCCAACCCCGCGACACCGTTCGTGGCAGACTTCTTTGGCTTCGAGAATCTGGTGCCTGTGTCGAGCGTGGAGGGTAACATTGTACAGACCGGAATAGGCTCATTCGAGAATAATGACGAGTCTAGGCCCGAATCTGGCGAAGGCACACTTCTATTGATTAAGCCTCAGGGAGCAGTCATTGCTCCGGTTGGAGTTCCGGTCGGCGCTGGGTCTGAACCGAATCGTTTCTACGCTGAGGTGACAGCGCTCTCTTTCCGGGGGCGCTATACCCAGGTGTGGCTGGAGAGTGCGGGGCGGCGGTTGTTGTTTGAGGCGAGTGGTTCGCTCCCGTTTGGGACCGGTGACCAGGTCGAGGTGACTGTCTCCCCACAGCAGATGATCCTCTATCCACCCACATTATTATAGAATAGCGGCTTGATTCGCCCCGCTATGGGTGCAACGCTATACTTGAAACTCAATGAGATTCGCCGGAAGGCAGGGTTTGAACTGGCTGGCGATGTGGATTGCAAATCCCGGAGGGAGTGGGTGGCTGAATGTTAGATCTCGATCCCGCAGTATTGATTGCCCGCGCAATCGTTTTGCTCATCGCGTTTACGATCCATGAGTTGGCTCATGCACTGACGGCCGATTTTCTGGGCGATCCGACACCCCGCAACATGGGGCGGATAACGCTCAACCCGCTGAAGCACCTGGACCCCATCGGCACGATCTTGCTGCTGGTGGCAGGCTTTGGCTGGGCAAAGCCGGTCATGGTCAATCCGATGAACATGCGAGGCAGTCCGCGCACGTCGATGGCGATTGTGGCGATTGCCGGTCCGGCGTCTAACGTTCTGATGGCGGGACTGGCAGCAATCCCGTTTCAGCTTGGGCTGGTCGACTTCAGCTTTTCGCCCCCGCCGGGCACTATCTTCTCGGTCCCGTTCCTGCTGTCGGAGTTCATCTGGATCAATCTCATTTTGGCGTTCTTCAATTTGATCCCGGTTCCCCCGCTTGATGGCTCGAAGATTCTGTTTGCCATTCTGCCGGCTGAGATTGCGTTTCGACTGCAGCCCATCCAACAGTACGGATTCCTTATTCTTATGGCCATCGTTTTCGTTTTTCCGGCTGTCCTGAATACCCTGGTTATGGCGCCTGCGCTGTTCACACTGCGTTTCCTTGTCGGTTGACGTGCGGATCAAGTACCGTCTGCGTCAATTGTGGCGCAACATGAGTGCAGGTCCGCTGCCGGACAGTGCATGGCAGGAGATCGAGGCTGTACTGACCCCGTCCGAACTGCACCTGTTTCGCCGCTTCACGCCCGCTGATCGGTGGCACAGCTATCGTGTGTTCAAGACGTTAGGCCAGCAGGGGATGACGGACAGGCCGCTCCTGGCAGCCGCGCTTCTGCACGATGTGGGCAAGACGGACTGTGACAACACCATGTGGGATCGGTCGCTGGTTGTGGCGGTGGAGAAGATGTGGCCCAGTCGGGTCGAAGCGTGGGGCAATGGTCCGCGAACGGGATGGCGACGACCGTTTGCCATGCGTCAGCAGCACCCGGCGTGGGGGGCGGAGCTGGCTGAAGCGGCTGGCAGCGACGAGTCGATCGTCAAGCTGATTGCCAATCATCAGTCGCCGCAAGCGAACACGCTGTCCGCCCAGGAAAGTCGGTGGCTGGACGCGCTGCGTCAGGCGGATGAACAGCAGTAACAAAGAGGCAGAATGAAAGCACAAACAGTAACGATCATCGGCACGGGGCGTGTAGGCAGCTCGGTTGGGCTCGCACTCAAGGCAGCGACGTTGCCGTTGACCATTATTGGCCACGACCGCAACCGGAATGTGGCTGATCAGGCAAAGGAAGCCGGCACCGTCGATCGAATTGAACGGAACCTGATTAATGCGGTGTCCAAGGCGGACATCGTCGTCTTTGCGTCACCATTGTACGAGCTGAAGAACACGCTGATGGCCATCGGTGAAGATCTCCAGCCTCATGCCCTGTTCCTTGACTTTTCGCCGCTTAAATCTCCGGCGCTGAGCTGGGCGCAAACGTACCTGCGGGCGGGCTACTATGTCGGAGCAATGCCGACACTGGCAGCAGCGTATCTGCCGGACGGCCGCCGGGAAGTAGCCGCGGCCAGCGCGGACCTGTTCCGCGACAGCCTTTTCTGCCTCATGCCTGCCGCTGATACGGATCCGCAGGCCGTGGCGACGGCCGTTAACTTTGGGTCGCTGCTGGGCGCCAAGCCGTATTTTCTTGACCCGGCTGAGTATGATAGCCTTGTCCAGGGTGTGGAGACGCTGCCGGGTATCATGGCCGCGGCCCTGTTTGGCGCCGTGGAAGGAGCCGAGGGCTGGCGCGATATGCTGCGCTTTGCCAACAGTTCCTTCGGCACGGCGACCCAGCCGCTGGCGCAGGAGACTGACATTGTCCACAAGATCTTGAACGACAAAACGGCCACATTGCGCTGGCTGGATGCGCTCCTGGCTGAGCTAGGTCGGTGGCGCAATCTGGTGGAGGAGGGGGATCCGGAGATTCTCGACCTGACCATCGTGGATGTACTGACCAGGCGAGAAGCGTGGCTGGCCGAGCGGGCCAAGAACGACTGGGTGGAGCTGACTGAATCAAACGTGAAGTCACCCAACATGTCGGAGCAGTTATTCGGGACCTGGATCGCCGGCGCGGCTGATCGCGATAAGGGCAAGGAAAAGTAAGTCGTTCGGCCGATGGGTTTCGCTGCTTGTTCCCGGGCACGCGACACCCTTGCCTGCAGCGCCACCCGGAGAAGATGATCTGTGCGGGTATTGATGATTGCGCCCACCTCCTTCTTTAGTGACTATGGAGGTCATATCCGCATCCGGGAAGAGATGCAGGCTCTGACTGCCCAAGGGGTTGAGGTGGCAGTCGTCACCTACTACAAGGGGAATGACGTGGCCGGCCTCGACATTCGACGCACCGCGCCGCTACCGTGGCGCACGGATTATGAAGTGGGCTCCTCGCGACACAAAATCGCTTTCGATGCCTATCTGGCCGTGACCTCGCTGCGGGAAGCCCGACAGTTCCGGCCTGACGTCATTCATGGTCATATGCATGAGGGCGCTCTGATTGGCGGCGTGGTCGGCCGTTTGTTGGGCATACCGCTGGTGTTTGACTTCCAGGGCAGCCTGACGGCCGAGATGGTTGATCATCGGTTTCTCGACCAGGACGGCCGTGTTTTTCCTTATATATGGCGGATGGAACATTACATCACGACAGCGCTGCCGGGGGCGGTGCTGACGAGCTCCGGTCTGGCCGGCCGTTTGCTGGTGGACGAGTTCGGCGTACCGGCTGAACGTATCACGGAGCTGCCCGACTGCGCTGACTCGGAGCGATTTGACCCTGAGCGGTTTGTCTATGCGGTAGGGGAGCACCCGCTGCGACAACAGTATGGCATCGGACCGGAGCAGCCGGTGATCGGCTATCTTGGTTTGCTGACGGACTACCAGGGTGTGCCCCATATCCTGGAGGCAGCAGCACGGTTGAAGGCGGCGGGCGACGACAGCCACTTTCTGATCATGGGCTACCCGAACGTCGAACATTACCAGATGGCGGCCGCTGAGTTGGGGGTGGCCGATCGGGTTTCGTTCACAGGGCGAGTCCCGTTTGACGACGCACCGTTCTTCCTGTCGGCTTGTGACGTAGCCGTGGCCCCTAAGCTGTCGGCGACGGAAGGCAGCGGCAAACTGCTCAACTACATGGCAATGGCCCTACCTACGGTGGCCTATGACACACCGGTCAATCACGAATACCTGGGCGAGGCGGGCGTCTATATTCCGCGTGGGGATGTGGCCGGGCTGGCTGATGCGCTGGCGGCTCTGGCTCACGATCCGGAGCGGCGGGCCGAACTGGGACAGGCGCTCCGTGCTCGAGCTGTGGAAACGTTCAGCTGGCCAGCCGCCGCCGCCCGAATTGTTGAGGTGTACGAGGACTTGACAAATGTCTAATATGCCTTTATACTACAAGTTCGCGTAAATATGTCTCATGGCCAATCAGTCTAATGACATAGCGATAGTCAATCCGCGGTGCAACCAGCACGTTGCGCCTTTTCTGTGTGAACAGGTAATTTTTTCAATGCGGGCCAACAGACGTTGACCCGTCAGGGAGCAGGTGGAACTTACATGCCCAGTTCTTATACCAAAAGCTACGCGCGAACAACCCGACCGATGGATCTGCCGACACTCATTGATGTGCAGTTGAACTCGTTCGATCAGTTTGTTGAAGAGGGTTTGCCCGAGCTGTTTGACGAGATCTCACCCATTGAAAGCTACAATGGCGATCTCAAGCTTTTCTTTCCTTCCAACCGGCCTGAGGTTGAGGGCTTTGATCTCAAGCATTGGTTCGGTGAGCCGAAGTACTCTGTAGAAGAGTGCGTGGAGCGTGACATGAGTTACGCTGCCCCGCTTTATGTAAATGTGCTGCTCTACAGCACGGATCTGGATCAGCCCATTGTCCAGGAAATCTTTATGGGCGACTTCCCGCTGATGACGCCGGCGGGCACCTTCATTATTAACGGTACCGAGCGTGTCGTCGTTAGTCAGTTGATTCGTTCGCCCGGCGCGTACTTCGAGATTGAGGACGAGCGCGCTACCGGACGACCGCTGGCGATGGGCAAGCTCATTCCTGACCGTGGGGCCTGGATGGAGTTCGAGACCCGCAAGACCGACTACCTGACGGTCAAGTTCAACCGCAAGCGCACCGTGCCGGTGACGCTCTTCCTGCGGGCGATGGCCGCGATTGACGACGGTCTGGGGAATCCGCTTCTGAAGGACGGCACTGACGAAGAGCTGCTGGCCTTGTTTGCTGATGTCGATACCAATGGCGAACATCTTTACATTCAGGGCAGCATTGAGCAGGAGCCGCCGTGGGACGACACCCGTCCTATTCCCGAGCAGGCACTAATTGAGTTCTACAAGCGGATGCGCCCCGGCGACCCGCCGACCAAGGACAACGCCGAGCAGTATTTGCAGGAGCAGTTGTTCGACAGCCGCCGTTATGACCTGGCGGCCGTTGGGCGGTACAAGCTGAACAAGCGCCTGAATTTGCAGAACGAAGTGCCGCTGACGCACCGGACGATCACTCAGCACGATATCGTGAATCTGGTCCGCCGCATGATCCTGATTAACAACGGGCTGGAAGGTCCGGACGACATCGACCATCTCGGCAATCGCCGGGTGAAGACAGTCGGCGAGCTGATCCAGGCCAAGCTGCGCGTTGGGCTGCGCAGGATGGAGCGCGTTGTGCGCGAGCGCATGTCGATTCGTGACAGCGAGAACGTGACCCCGGTGACGTTGATCAACATCCGTCCCGTGGTAGCCGCAATTCGCGAGTTCTTTGGCAGTTCGCAGTTGAGCCAGTTCATGGAGCAGGCGAACCCGCTGGCAGAGCTGACTCATAAGCGAACACTGTCTGCGCTGGGTCCTGGTGGTCTGCGCCGCGAACGTGCCGGGTTTGAGGTGCGTGATGTGCATCACAGCCATTACGGCCGCATCTGCCCGATCGAGACGCCGGAAGGGCCGAACATCGGTCTGATCGGCCGTCTGGCCACTTACGGTCGCGTCAATAAGTATGGTTTCATCGAGACTCCGTACCGGCGCGTGCAGAACAAGATCGCCGGCGACAGTGATGAGCTGATTGGCCACGATGTGTTTGCCAACGTGGTCGACCCGGAAACGGGCGAGATCATCCTCGCTGCTGGTGAGGAGATCACCAAGAGCGTGGCCAAGGCGATCAAGAAAGCGAAGATCGAAGAGGTCCAGGTCAAGCCGTTCCTGACGGAAGAAGTGGTCTACATGTCGGCTGATGAAGAGGACGCCTACACGATCGCCCAGGCCAACGCCAAGTTGGATGACCGGGGCCAGTTCGTGGATGCTCGCGTTTCGTCCCGCCGCAACCAGCAGTTCCGCTTCACCTCGGTGCAGCGTATCGACTACATGGATGTCGCCCCGCGCCAGATTGTGGGTGTGTCGGCGGCGCTTATCCCGTTCCTGGAGCATGACGACGCCAACCGTGCGTTGATGGGTTCCAACATGCAGCGCCAGGCCGTGCCGCTGCTGCAGCCGGATGTGCCGATGGTCAGCACGGGCATGGAGCTGCAGGCAGCGCTGAACTCCGGTCAGGTGATTCTGGCCGATGGCCCCGGCGAAGTTGTCAGCGTGTCGGGTGAGAAGATTGTGGTGATGGGCGAGGAAGGTCCGCGCACTTACAAACTGCGCAAGTACAATCGCTCGAACCAGAGTACCTGCATCGACCAGCACCCGGTTGTCTATCGCGGACAGCGCGTACAGGCTAATGACGTGCTGGCGGACAGCTCTTCGACCAACCACGGCGAACTGGCCCTCGGTCAGGATGTGGTTGTCGCTTTCCTTTCGTGGGAAGGCGGCAACTTCGAAGATGCGATTCTCGTGAGTGAGAATATGGTGCGTGGCGACCGCTTCACGTCGGTTCATATCGAGAAGCACGAGGTTGAAGCGCGTGACACGAAGTTGGGTCCGGAAGAGATCACCTACGACATTCCCAACGTCAGCGAAGATGCGCTGAAGGACCTCGACGAGCGCGGCATCATTCGCGTTGGCGCCGACGTCAACGAGAACGACATTCTGGTCGGCAAGATCACGCCCAAGGGCGAGAAAGAGCTGAGCCCGGAAGAGAAGCTGCTGCGTGCCATCTTTGGTGACAAGGCGCGTGAGGTAAAGGACTCCAGCTTGCGGCTGCCCAACGGCGCTCGCGGCAAGGTGGTGGATGTGCAGGTGTTCGATCGCCAGCACGACCGCGACCTGCCCGCCGGCGTAGAGACGATGGTCCGGGTCAGCGTGGCCCAGCGGCGCAAGATCTCCGAGGGCGACAAGATGGCCGGTCGTCATGGTAACAAGGGTGTTATCTCCAAGATCGTGCCGGTTGAGGATATGCCGTATCTGGACGACGGAACGCCGGTGGATATCATTCTCAGTCCGCTTGGTGTGCCGGGTCGTATGAATATCGGCCAGGTTTTGGAAACGCACCTTGGCTGGGCGGCCCATCGTTTGGGCTTCCGGGCCATAACGCCGGTGTTCGACGGAGCGACGGAGGAAGAGATTTCTGCCGAGCTGGGTCGAGCCTGGTTGGTCGACTATGCGTGGGGCGTGGCCAGCGACTGGGCCTGGGACTGGCTGGATGAGATCGGTTATGATCTCGAGCTGGTTGAAGATGACGATCATGCGCGGCGTTTGTTCATCGTCGCGTGGCTCAGCGAGTTGGGCTACGATGCCGACCGCCTGGACACGGACGAGAACTATGCGCGACAGGCCGTCGTGAACGAATGGCTGCGTGGTCGCGACTGGGACCCGGCAACTATCTTCCCGGACGATCCGGCTATGCTGCCGAAACTTCAGTGGAGTTCGTACAACGCGGCGGCGCTCGACGTTTGCATCCGCGAATGGTACACACTGATGCTTGAAAAGTACGGGGACCAGCTGCCCGAGGAGACAAAGGTCGACCCACTCACGAGTGAGTTGAGCATGCTGCGGGAGCTGGGCACCAAGATCACGATTGTCACCCATGTGCCGAATCCTGTGATCGGCAAGGAGCGTCTGATTGACGGAAAGACGGGGCGCCCGTTTGACCAACCTGTTACGGTGGGCGTGCTCCATATGCTGAAGCTGGCCCATCTGGTTGAAGACAAGGCCCATGCCCGTTCGACCGGCCCGTACTCTCTCGTTACGCAGCAGCCTTTGGGCGGCAAGGCCCAGTTTGGCGGCCAGCGTTTCGGCGAGATGGAAGTGTGGGCGCTGGAAGCATATGGCGCGGCGTACACGCTGCAAGAGATGCTGACGGTGAAGTCTGATGACACAGTCGGTCGGGTAAAGACCTACGAAGCGATTGTCAAGAACGAGACGATCGAAGAGCCGGGTGTGCCGGCCTCGTTCCGAGTCCTTGTCAAGGAGTTGCAGAGCCTGGGGTTGGCCGTGGAAGCGGTCACCGAGGGCGGCGATGTGATTCGTTTTGGCAAGGAAGATGACAAGCGGCCCCAGCGCCGGTGGGCAGGGGATGAGTTCATGAATTTGGCCACGCGAGGCAGCTAATTCGCGCCCAAATCAAGGATCCTTTGCAGAGAATAAGCCCACCCCAAATGGGGCTCAGGGCGCTTGACAAGTAAGGTGAATATGGTAGACTACTAATTCGTATGTCTAACCGTACAGAGGTAACGACTTACTAACCGTTACTAATTCGATAAGTAGGATGCGACTGGAGGCCATCGAGTGTATTTGCTGCGATGGCCTCCATTTGTCGGTCAATTGCTGCGGGGTGCCTGCATCCTGCCTGTCTATGCACTAGTCTGTCGCAGTTGACAACCGAATGAAAGCCAGGCCAACTGCTGTAAGGGTGGACGACAGCAGTTTTTTTCTGTGCGCAGTTCCAACCAATTCGTTGGCATGGTTTTTCGTTTTGCAATATTCGTGGTTTTGAGCGAAGAAGTCGATTAAGGAGAAGCATTAGCGTGCCCACAATTAATCAGCTCGTCCGCAAGGGGCGAAGCAGTAAGTCAAAGAAGAGCAAGGCTCCTGCACTGCAGTGGACCTTCAACTCTTACAACCAGCGTCGTACTCGCCAGCAGAAGGGTGCACCCCAGAAGCGCGGCGTCTGCACGCAGGTTAAGACGATGACACCCAAGAAGCCGAATTCGGCGTTGCGTAAGGTGGCCCGTGTTCGCTTGAGCAATGGCATCGAAGTGACTGCCTACATTCCGGGCGAGGGTCATTCGCTACAGGACCACTCGGTTGTTCTGGTGCGTGGCGGTCGTGTGAAGGATTTGCCCGGCGTTCGCTATCACATTGTTCGTGGAACGCTGGATGCCAGTGGTGTTAGCGATCGTAAAAAGGGCCGTTCCAAGTACGGTGCCAAGGCGCCGAAGTAAAGGCCCAGGGAAGAAAGAGCTATGTCCAGACGTATTCGTCCCGAAAAGCGTAAGGTTGTGCCGGACATCAAGTACGGGAACATCCATGTGGCGATGTTCACCAACCGGCTGATGTACGGCGGCAAGAAGAGCACCGCTCTTCGTGTTATCTACGACAGCTTCGATATTATTGAAGAGCGCACTGAGCAGCCCGGCGTCGAGGTGTTCGAGCAGGCGCTGCAAAACATTATGCCGCAGGTCGAGGTTCGTCCTCGCCGTGTCGGTGGCGCCACTTACCAGGTGCCGATTCCTGTTGATTCCCATCGCCAAACTTCACTGGCCATGCGTTGGCTGCTGACGGCCACGCGGGCCCGCAGCGGCCGTTCGATGGCCGAGAAGCTGGCGGGCGAATTGATGGATGCGGCGAACAACCAGGGTGCCGCGGTGAAACGCCGCGACGATACCCATCGTATGGCTGACGCGAATCGTGCGTTCTCGCACTTCCGTGTTTAGGCCCTATTGAGCATCTTACATGACGCAATATCCGTTAGAACGTATTCGTAATATTGGCATTATTGCCCACATCGACGCCGGCAAGACCACGACGACCGAGCGTTTCCTGTACTACACGGGTGTCATCCATCGCATGGGTGAGGTTCATGATGGTACGGCGACGATGGACCATATGGAGCAAGAGCGCGAGCGCGGTATTACGATTACGTCCGCCGCGACGACGACCTATTGGATGGATCATCAGGTCAACATTATCGACACGCCCGGGCATATCGACTTCACGGCCGAGGTGCAGCGCAGCTTGCGTGTCCTCGACGGTGGGGTCGTTGTCTTTGATGCTGTAGCCGGGGTTGAGCCACAGTCGGAGACGGTGTGGCGTCAGGCTGACGGCTACAAGGTGCCGCGTATCTGTTTTGTGAACAAGATGGATCGCATCGGTGCGGACTTTGACCGCACAGTGGGGATGATCAAGGAGCGGCTGAGCGCCAATCCAATTCCTATTCAGTACCCGATTGGGCAGGAGTCGGACTTTCGCGGCATCGTTGATCTCATCACTATGCGCGCGTTTGAGTGGCAGGATGAGGACCAGGGCACAACCGCCGTCGAGATTGAGATCCCGGAAGATCTGGCAGAGGCTGTCGAGAAGGCGCATCACGATATGGTGGAGCGCATTGCAGAAACCAATGACGACATGACCCTGCGCTATCTCGAAGGTGAAGAGTTTAACGAGGATGATTTGCGGACTGCGCTTCGCGCGGCCACCATCAACAGTCAGGCAACGGCCGTTCTCTGCGGCAGCGCTCTTCGCAATCGCGGTATCCAGCGTGTTCTAGATGCTGTCGTTCTCTATCTCCCCTCGCCGGTTGAAGTCCCTGCTATTGAGGGCGTCAATCCCTACACCGACAACGTAGAAAAGCGTGAGCCCGATGTGGACGAACCGCTATCGGCGCTGGTCTTTAAGATCGTGACCGATCCGTACGTCGGCCGTCTGGCTTATTTTCGCGTCTACTCCGGTGTTTTGAGCGTGGGTGATTCGGTGCTAAACAGCGCCAAGGATCAGAAAGAGCGCGTTGGCCGCATCCTGCGCATGCACGCCGACCATCGCGAGGATTTGACGGAAGTGCGAGCCGGTGACATTGCGGCCACACTTGGCCTGAAGCGGACTTTCACTGGCGAAACGCTTTGTGATCCGTCGGCCCCCATCGTCCTCGAAGCAATTGACTTTCCAGAGCCGGTTATCATGTTGGCCATTGAGCCAAAGAGCAGCCAGGATCAAGACAAAATGGGCAATGCTCTGCGTGCGCTGGCTGAAGAAGATCCGACATTCCAGGTGCGTGTTGACGACCAGACTGGCCAGACCGTGCTGTATGGCATGGGCGAGCTTCATCTGGAAGTGCTGGTCGATCGCCTGATGCGAGAGTTCAAGGTAGGAGCCAACGTTGGCCGTCCGCGCGTTGCCTATCGCGAAAAGATCACGCGTCCGGTAGACAAGGCAGTCGGGCGTTTTGTTCGCCAGTCTGGTGGGCGCGGCCAGTTTGGCCATGTCGTGCTGAGTCTGGAGCCGACTGCGCCGGGCAGTGGTATTGAATTTGAAAATGCCATCGTTGGCGGAACCCTCCCGCGCGAATTCATTCGACCTGCCGAGCAGGGGATCATGGAAGCGCTGGAGAGTGGTGTGCTGGCCGGATATCCTGTCGTTGACCTCAAGGTTACGTTGTATGACGGGTCGTTCCATGAAGTCGACTCGTCGGAAATGGCCTTCAAGGTTGCCGGCTCGATGGCTATCAAAGAAGGCATCGCCATGGGTAGGCCGGTCTTGCTGGAGCCAATCATGTTGATTGAGGTTGTAGCCCCGGAAGAGTACACGGGCGACGTCATCGGTAATATCTCCGCCAACCGTGGCTTGATCGACGGCATGGAAATGCGCACGGACGGTCTGCAGACGATCAAGGCAAAGGTGCCTTTGGCTGAAATGTTTGGCTACGCTACCCGTTTGCGCTCAATGTCGCAGGGTCGCGGCACCTTCACGATGGAATTTGATCACTACGCCCCGGTCAGCGAATCGGTGGCGGCAGAGGTTTTGCAGGGTCGCAAGTAAGCGGCGGACTGCATCGAAGAGCAATTATTGAAAGGGTGCGTGCCCTGGGGTGACCGGGCGCGACGGAATGAGACAAGGAAACGAACGCAATGGCCGAGAAATTTAATCGAGATAAACCGCATGTGAACGTGGGGACGATCGGGCACATCGACCACGGCAAGACGACATTGACGGCGGCGATCACCAAGACGCTGTCGCTGAAGGGCTGGGCCGACTTTTCGGCGTTCGACCAGATCGACAACGCGCCGGAAGAGCGGGAGCGTGGCATCACGATCTCGATTGCCCATGTGGAGTATGAGACGGAGAACCGTCACTACGCGCACGTGGACTGCCCGGGACATCGCGACTACATCAAGAACATGATCACGGGTGCGGCGCAGATGGACGGGGCTATCCTGGTGGTAGCCGCGCCGGACGGGCCGATGCCGCAGACGCGGGAGCACGTACTGCTGGCGCGTCAGGTAGAAGTGCCGGCGATGGTCATCTTCCTGAACAAAGTCGACATGATGGACGACGAAGAGCTGCTGGAGCTGGTGGAGCTTGAGCTGCGCGAGCTGCTGGACAGCTACGAGTTCCCGGGCGACGAGACGCCGATTGTGCGCGGAAGCGCGCTGCAGGCGCTGGAAGGCGGGGACGACCCGGACGGAGCGGAGTACGCGCCGATCTGGGAGCTGATGCGGGTGGTGGATGAGTACATTCCGACACCGGAGCGCGAGACGGACAAGCCGTTCCTGATGCCGGTGGAAGACGTGTTCTCGATCAAGGGTCGCGGCACGGTGGTGACGGGCCGGGTCGAGCGCGGGATCATGGAGAAGGGCAAGGAAGTGGAGATCGTCGGGCTGACCGAAGAGATCCGCAAGGTAGTGGTGACGGGCGTGGAGATGTTCCACAAAGAGCTGGACGCGGCCGAGGCGGGCGACAACGCCGGACTGCTGCTGCGTGGTATCCAGCGGGACGACGTGGAGCGTGGCCAGGTGCTCGCGAAGCCGGGCAGCATCACGCCGCACAAGCGATTCATGGGCGAGGTGTACGTGCTGCGCAAGGACGAGGGCGGACGGCATAAGGCGTTCTTCCCGGGCTACCGGCCGCAGTTCTACATCCGCACGATGGATGTGACCGGAGCGATTACGCTGCCGGACGGTGTGGAGATGGTTATGCCGGGCGACAACGTGAACCTGGAAGTGGAGCTGATCACGCCGGTGGCGTTGGAAGAGGGCAGCCGCTTCGCCATTCGCGAAGGTGGCCTGACCGTCGGCGCCGGTGTCATCACCGAAATCCTGGACAAATAGGCTAAAGACAAACTGCACTGCGTTGGTCACTGTAGCAACAATAGACTGAAACGGTCTGAACGAGAAGAGAGAGGATTTAGATGGCAAATCAGAGAATCCGTATTCGCCTTAAGGCATACGATCACCGTGTCCTGGATCAGTCGGCCAAGCGCATCGTCGGGACAGCCGAACGAACTGGCGCCCAGGTGATTGGCCCCGTACCGCTGCCGACACGTTTGGAGCGTTTTACGGTCCGACGCAGTACGTTCATTGACAAGGATTCGCACGAACATTTTGAGATCCGCACGCACAAGCGGCTCATCGACGTGATCAATCCTGATTCCAAGACGATCGACACGCTAATGCGGCTGAATTTGCCGGCTGGCGTCGATATCGAAATCTCGCTATAGCCAAAGGCATGCGGCAGATTTCAGGCCGTGGAGGTAGATGTGAAAGGATTAATTGGTATCAAGGTGGGCATGACCCAGGTCTTTGACGAGGCCGGGATGGTGACGCCTGTAACCATCATTCAAGCTGGGCCGTGTTATGTGACCCAGGTGAAAGACGAAGCGTCCGACGGCTATTCCGCGGTGCAAATGGGCTTCGGCGACGTGTCGGCGAAACGCCTGTCCCGCGGCGAGTTGGGCCACCTGGGAGCGCTGAAGGCCGAGAAGGGCAAGCCGAAGAAGAAAGGCGAAACCTTGCCGCCGATGCGCCATCTGCGGGAGTTCCGCACCAGCAGCGCCGGCGACTACTCAGTTGGTCAGACGATTACCGTCGAGCAGTTTGAGGTTGGCGACGCGGTCGATGTGATTGGTAAGACGAAGGGCAAGGGGTTCGCCGGCAATGTGAAGCGACATGGCTTCAAGGGCGGCATCAAGACCCATGGCCAGTCTGACCGCCATCGTGCGCCTGGTTCAATTGGCTCAACGACCGATATGGCTCGTGTTCCCAAGGGGAAGCGCATGGCCGGTCGAATGGGCAACGATCGCCTGACCGCTCAGAACCTGACGGTTGTGCGCGTGGATCCGGAACGCAATCTGATCGCCATTAAAGGGGCGGTGCCTGGCGCCAAGGGCGGATTGGTCATTATCCGCGATGCGGCCAAGGGCTAGGCGGACCGCCCGGCGGGTAAATCGCTAGCGAGAGAGTTAACCATGAAAGTTTCTGTACTAGACATGTCTGGCAAAGAAGTGAGCAGTGTTGAGCTGCCCGCCAGCATATTCGAAGCTCAAGTCAATCGCGACCTGATGCATCAGGCGTTGGTGCGGCAGTTGGCGAATGCCCGGCAAGGGACGCACAAGTCCAAGACCCGCGGCGAGGTCAATTACTCGACGGCGAAGATTTACCGCCAGAAGGGAACCGGCCGCGCTCGCCACGGCAGCCGCAAGGCGCCCATCTTTGTTGGCGGCGGCAAGGCTCATGGCCCGCTGCCGCGCAAGTATGTCAAAAAGATGCCGCGCAAGATGCGCCGCGCTGCACTGTGTTCTGCGCTCTCGGCCAAGGCCGGAGCAGGCGACATCGTGCTGCTCGACACGTTGACGATGGACGCGCCCAAGACGCGTCGTATGGCCGAAGTGGCCGAGCTCCTGGGCGGCGGGGAGAGCATGCTGCTGCTCCTCAGCGAACGGGACGCCAACGTGGAGCTGTCGGCTCGTAATCTGCCGAATGTCAAGACGCTGCGTGCGACTTATCTGAACATCCGCGATCTGTTGGGGCACGGCAAGATTGTCATGCCACTCTCGGCGCTAGAGGCTGTTACCGGCTTTCTTGAGCAAGATCAAGACGGCGTCTGGGCGGACGCAGTAGACGCCTCCGAGGAGGAGTAACATGCATTGGCGCGAGATTATTCGTCGGCCCGTAGTGACAGAGAAGTCCAACTACCTGGTCGATTTTTCCAATCAGTACACGTTTGCCGTGCACTCGAAGGCCAACAAGCTGCAGGTCAAGCAGGCGGTTGAACTCGCCTGGCCCGGCGTGTTGGTCGAGAAGGTGCGTATTGCCAATATGCCGTCCAAGCGGTCGCGGCGGATGCGCCGGGTGGCGGTTCGCAAGCCCGGCTGGAAGAAAGCGATTGTGACGTTGCGGGCTGGCGACAGCATCGAGCTGTTCGAAGGCGTCTAGGCCGGCGCACAATCTGGAGGTATCATGCCTGTTAAAGTATTTAAGCCAACTTCGCCCGGACGGCGCGACATGAGCGGCTACACATTCGAAGAGATCACACGGTCGACGCCGGAACCGAGCCTCACGCGCGGGTTGCGCAAGAGCGGCGGTCGTAATGTGCGCGGCAAAGTGACGGTTCGTCATCGCGGCGGCGGTCATAAGCGGCGTTACCGCGAGATCGACTTCAAGCGCGACAAGATGGATATTCCCGGTCGTGTTGATTCGATTGAGTACGATCCGAATCGGTCGGCGCGTATTGCGCTGGTGGTCTACGCCGACGGCGACAAGCGCTACATCATCGCCCCCATGGGGTTGAAGGTGGGCGACCGCGTTGTGAGCGGGACGCGAGTGGACATCCGCCCGGGCAACACGCTGCCGCTTAGCAGCATCCCGCTCGGCACGATGATCCATAACATTGAACTGTACCCGGGTCGCGGGGGCCAGATGGTTCGCTCGGCTGGTGCTTCGGCCCAGCTGTTGGCCAAGGACCGTCCGGGTTACGTCACCGTGCGTTTGCCGTCTGGTGAGGAACGCTTTGTGCTCGAAGGGTGCATGGCGACCGTCGGCCAGGTTGGCAACGTGGAGCACGGCCAGATCAGCCTGGGCAAGGCGGGTCGCAAGCGCCATATGGGCATTCGTCCCACGGTTCGCGGCTCGGCCATGAACCCGAAAGACCACCCGCATGGTGGTGGTGAAGGTCGCTCGCCCGTTGGTATGGCAGGCCCGAAGACACCCTGGGGCAAGCCGGCTCTGGGTGCTCGTACCCGCCGTAACAAGAAGACGGATAAGTATATCTTCCGTCGCCGGAGCAAGAAGCGCCGTTAGTCCGGAGAATTGAGCCGCTGAGCGCGGACGACAGACGAGAAGAGAGGACAGAACATGTCACGTTCGTTGAAGAAAGGGCCGTTTATCGACCCTAAACTCTTACAGAAAATCGAAGATCTGAACAGCGAAAGAAAGCGTCAGGTGATTCGCACGTGGTCGCGCTCTAGCACGATCTTCCCCCAGATGGTGGGCCATACGATTGCTGTCTATGACGGTCGTCGTCACATCCCCATCTACATCACCGAGAATATGGTCGGACATAAGCTGGGCGAGTTTGCGCCGACGCGGACGTTCCGTGGCCATATTGCGAAATCTGAGAAGAAAGGGCGCCGGTAATCATGGCTGAGTTATTTGAAGTAAGGGCAATTGCCCGTCATATCGCCATCTCGCCCCGCAAGGTCCGCCTGGTTGTGGACGCGGTGCGTGGAAAAGGCGCCGGTGAAGCACTGGACGCGCTGCGGTTTATGCCTCAGCGAGCAGCCGAACCCGTATTCAAGCTGATTGCCTCGGCCGTGGCCAACGCAGAAGAAAACTACGGTCTTGAGGTTGACGAATTGGTAGTCAGCAAGATCTATGCTGACGAAGGACCGCGCCATCGCAAAGCGCCTTACGGGGGCCGTTTTGCTGGCCGTGGCCGCTTCCGCCCCATCATGCGGCGGTCGTCACACATTACAGTTGTGCTCGCCGAGCGTGAGTTGGCAGAGTAGGGACGCAGGATTCATCCGATTAATCGGAATGGAGGATTAAGTTGGGACGTAAAGTACATCCGGTAGGCTTCCGCCTGAATATAGTTCGTGATTGGAATGCCCGATGGTTTGCGGAAGGTGCACGGTATCGCACCTTGTTAATCGAGGATGTGGCCATCCGCGACTTGATTAAGAGAGAGATGGGATCGGCGGGCATCGCCCAGGTGGAGATCGAACGTTTCCCGAACCAGGTCCAGGTGACTATTCACACGGCCCGACCGGGAATCGTCATCGGCCGTAAGGGTGCGACGGTTAAGGAACTGCGGGCCAAGCTCCGCGACCTGACCGGCAAGACGGTGCGTGTCGAGGTTGAGGAGATTACTCAGCCAGACGCCAACGCCCAGCTCATCGCCGAGAACATCACCAGCCAGTTGGAGCGTCGCATCTCGCATAGTCGTGCCATGAAGCGGGCTATGCTGCAAGCGATGCGGGCCGGTGTGAAGGGAGTCCGAATTGAGGCCAGCGGCCGCCTTTCGGGTTCGGAAATGGCGCGGAAAGAGAAAATGTGGGAAGGCCGTGTGCCTCGCAACATGATTCGCGCCGATCTTGATTATGGTTTTGCCGAGGCTCTGACGACCTATGGTCGGATTGGCGTCAAGGTGTGGGTCTACAACGGCGAGATTTTGCCGCAGCGTGTAGAAGCCACCGACGTCTATATCAGCGAATAAGTCGTGCCTCGCATCAATTAGACTGAACGAATAGCGGAGAAAGAATCATGTTAATGCCCAAGCGCGTGAAATATCGCAAGCAGTTCCGTGGTCGCATGCGGGGCATGGCCAAGGGCGGCACCACGCTGCTCAATGGCGAGTACGGCTTACAAGCGCTAGAGCCGGGCTGGATCTCCAGCCGGCAGATCGAGGCCATTCGCCGCTCAATCGTGCGGCAGATGAAGCGTCGCGGAAAGTATTGGATTCGCATCTTCCCGGACAAGCCCGTGACTGCGAAGCCGGCCGAGACGCGCATGGGCAAGGGCAAGGGCGCGGTTGACCATTGGGTCGCAGTCGTCAAGCCTGGCCGTGTTATCTTTGAGGTGTCTGGTGTGCCGGAAGAAGTAGCCCGTGAGGCGCTGCATCGGGCCGGCTACAAGCTGCCGATTAAGACACAGGTAATCTCGCGGGAGGAGACACTGTAATGGCATCTATTGTTGAACTACGGCAAATGAGCCAGGACAAGATTGAGGAAATGCTGGAGAACAACCGCGAGGAACTGTTCAACCTGCGTTTCCAGAAGGCGGCCGCCGGGCTGGAAGACACCACCCGCATCCGCCACGTCCGTCGCGAAACCGCCCAGCTGGAGACGGTGTTGAACATGCGTCGTCTGGCCAAGCAGACTGCGGCTTCGGTGCCACAGATCGCGGCCGTCCTCGATGGGGTCAACTGGAAGTCGACGGCCCGCTTTGTCTACGAAGACAGTGCGTGGCATGTGAACTTCTCCGACCTCGAAGGCGGGGCGCTGGCCTCTGCGCTGGTCGATTTGAACAAAGCCCAACCGCGCGGGCGAAAAGCGCGCGCGAGCAGCAAGCAGCCGCACCTTGTGCTCAGTTACGAGCTGGCCGGCTAACGAGAGCGCCCGGCTGATTGTGGCGCAGTGAGAAGAGGAACGATATGAGAGATCAACGTAAGCGACTGGTGGGCGTTGTGACCAGCGACAAGATGGACAAGACTGTTGTTGTGTCGGTGTCGATGAGCAAGCGCCACCCGATTTACGGCAAAGTCGTTAGCCGGGTCAAGAAGTACCAGGCACACGACGAAAACAACGAGTGTCATGTCGGCGATACCGTCGAGATTATTGAATCCCGGCCGTACAGCCGCCTGAAGCGCTATGCGCTCGTCACCATTGTCGAGCGGGCCAAATAGGTGAGGCGATCATGATACAAAAAGAAAGTCGTCTCAAGGTAGCTGATAATTCCGGAGCGCGTGAGCTGCTGGTCATCCAGGTAATGGGTGGGTCGCGGCGCCGCTACGGTAGTGTCGGTGATGTGGTCACAGCGACAGTGAAGAAGGCTGCGCCGAATTCGGCTGTCAAGAAGAGCACGGTCGTCAAGGCCGTCATTGTCCGTACATCGAAAGAGTACAAGCGAGAGGATGGCAGCTACATTCGTTTCGACGACAATGCGGCCGTCATTCTGGATGCGGAAGGCAAGAACCCGGTTGCCACGCGTATCTTCGGGCCAGTGGCCCGCGAGCTGCGCGACAAAGGGTTTGCTCGCATTCTATCGCTGGCGCCGGAAGCGCTATAGGGACGTGAGGTAACCATGCGGATTAGAGTTGATGACGAGGTAGAAGTTATCTCAGGCAATTACAAAGGCGTGCGCGGCCGTGTCCAACGGGTCATCCTGAAGGGCAACAAGGTCGTTGTTACTGGCGTGAACATTGCCAAGAAGCACCAGAAGGCACGCCCGACCGCCGGCCGGACGCCTGCCCAGACGGGCATCATTGAGTTTGATGCCCCTATTCATGTGTCCAAGGTGATGCTGGTCGATCCGGCGACGGATCAGGTGACCCGCGTTGGATATCGTCGCGGCGAAGATGGACAGCGTATTCGCGTGTCCAAGGCGACTGGCAACGACCTGGACTAACAACTTTATATCGAGATTTGAACCGTAGGTGAGCCAGGCGGACGAGAGCGGCCCACAATAAGGCTGGGTCGTGTGCCGGCCTGCTACTTTACCTGGAGGCAAATGATGGCGAATGAGTTTACGCCGCTGCCCGAGCTCTATAAGAATGAGATCGTGCCGGCGTTGCAGAAAGAATTTGAGTTCTCGAGCGTGATGCAAGTGCCACGGGTCGAGAAAGTCGTAGTCAATATTGGACTCGGCGAAGCGCTGGACAATGCGAAGGCGATCGAAGCCGCAGTCAATGATGTGACCAAAATCACCGGCCAGAAGCCGGTGTTGACCAAGGCGAAGAAGTCTATCGCCAGCTTCAAGCTGCGCGAGGGCCGAGTCATTGGGGTTAAGGTTACATTACGTGGTGAGCGCATGTGGGCGTTTCTAACGCGCCTGATTCATGTGGCGTTGCCGCGTACTCGCGATTTCCAGGGCATCTCGCCCGATTCGTTCGACGGCCGTGGCAATTACACTCTTGGCTTGCGCGAACAACTGATCTTCCCGGAGATCGATTACGATAAGATTGACAAGATACGTGGTATGGAAGTAACCATCGTAACCTCAGCCACAACGGATGAGGAAGGACGGCGCCTGCTGTCCATGATGGGGATGCCTTTCCGGCGCGAAGTCGCCGAATTGATCTAGAGGTGGAAGAAAGTCATGGCGAAGAAATCAATGGTTGCGCGCGAGAATAATCGCAAGTATCAGGTACGAGTACGAAATCGCTGTCAGTTGTGCGGCCGTCCGCGGGGCTACATGCGCCGCTTCGGCCTATGCCGCATCTGCTTCCGTGAACAGGCGCTGCAGGGCAATATCCCCGGCGTTGTCAAGTCCAGCTGGTAGAGGTGCAATTATGTCAATGAGTGATCCGATTGCCGACATGTTGACTCGTATCCGCAATGGCCTCGGCCGCGAAAAGCCGACGGTAGCTATGCCCTATTCCAGGCTGAAGGGCGATATTGCAGAGGTACTGAAGAACGAAGGCTATATTGAAGATTACGAGGTGGTGGAGCAGAAGCCCCAGTCCACACTCGTCATTACCTTGAAGTACATTGGTGATCGTCGTTCGCGACGTTCCGTCATCACGGCCCTTGAGCGAGTAAGCAAGCCAGGGCGTCGCATCTACGTGGGCAAGCAGCAAGTGCCCTGGGTGCTGAGTGGGATGGGCATCTCGATTATGACGACATCCAAGGGTGTTATGACTGGCCAGAATGCCCGTCGTCACGGTGTTGGCGGCGAGGTCATCTGCAAGGTCTGGTAAATTAAGCGTACGAAACCGGCCTCGCGCCCAGACCGGGTGCAGCCGTGGAGGATTAGAGATATGTCACGAATTGGTAAAGCGCCGATTCCGGTGCCGCAAGGCGTGAAGGTAGATATCAAGGGCGACCAGGTGGACGTAAAAGGTCCCAAGGGTTCGCTCAGCCAGACCTTCCATCCTGAGATGATGATCGGGCTGGACGATGACATCCTGACTGTCAGTCGTCCGAGCGACAGCCGCCAGCATCGGTCGCTGCATGGGCTGACCCGCGCGCTGCTGAACAACATGGTAATGGGCGTCAGCGATGGGTTCTCCAAAGTCCTGATGATTGAGGGCGTTGGTTACCGTTCAGAGTTGGACGGCAAGTCGCTGGTGCTGCACGTTGGCTACTCCCACCCGGTGACGTTTGTCCCGGATAATGGTATCTCCTTCGAGGTTGAGGAGCGTGGACGCAAGGTGACCGTGAGCGGCATTGATAAGCAGCTCGTCGGTGAAATCGCGGCCCGCATTCGCAAGACGCGTCCGCCCGAGCCGTACAAGGGCAAGGGTGTCCGCTACGAAAACGAGTATGTACGGCGTAAGGCCGGTAAGGCCGGTAAGGTCTAAGAAGTCTGGCAGGTGTTCGCACTTGCTGGTTGAACCTAGGATAGAAAGATCATGGCAAAGAGTGCTAACGAAGCTCGAAAGCGACGTCACCGTCGCATTCGTCGAAGAATTACCGGTACGGCCGATATTCCGCGTCTGAACGTATTTCGCAGCCTGGACAATATCTATGTCCAGATTATCAATGATGAAACGGGCCATACCCTGGTTTCTGCGTCCACAAAGGACAAGCAGCTTGCCGGCGAGATGAACGGCAAGAAGAAGAAGGAACAGGCGGCGCTGGTGGGCAAGGCAGTAGCGCAGCGGGCGCTGGATGCCGGCATCACGCGGGTCGTCTTTGACCGGGGTGGGTATCTGTATCACGGCCGTATTCAGGCCGTAGCTGATGGTGCGCGCGAGGGCGGGCTGAAGCTCTAAGGAGTTACAAGATGGGTCAGAGAAGACAGAACTTCCGCGATCAGAAAGATGATTTCGACGAGCGCATCATCGACATCACCCGTGTGGCCAAGGTGGTCAAGGGTGGTCGCCGTTTTGCGTTCCGCGTCACAGTGGTTGTCGGCGACAACCGCGGCAAGGTCGGTGTAGGTATCGGCAAGGCGCGTACTGTGCCTGATTCGATTCGTAAGGCGGTGGAAGCGGCACGCAAGGAAATGCAGCCGGTGCCGAGCTTCGGCACGACCATTCCGCATGAGGTCATCGGCCAGCATGGCGCGGCCAAGGTGCTGCTGAAGCCGGCATCGCCTGGTACCGGCGTCATCGCCGGTGGCGGCGTCCGTGCGGTCATCGAAGCTGCCGGCTACCGCGACATCCTGAGCAAGTCGTTGGGCAGCAGCAACGTCCTCAACGTCATGATGGCGACAATGGACGGGTTGAACCAACTGCGCGACATTCGCGAGATCGCTTCTGACCGGGGCAAGGACCCGGCTGATGTGATGCCGTTCTGGGGACGTGAATAATGGCCAAGAAAGCACATAAGCTACGGATTACCTATACCAAGAGTGCCATTGGTTACGACAAGACGCAGAAGGCGACGATCAAGGCTCTCGGATTTCGCAAGTTGAACCAGACGATTGAGCAGCCAGACACTCCGGACATTCGGGGCATGGTTAACAAGGTCAGTCATCTGGTGACGGTTGAAGAGGTAAAGTAAGATGAAACTCAACGATCTGGGCCCGAATCCGGGATCCAAGAAGCGACGCAAGCGCGTGGGTCGTGGTATCTCTGCCGGGCAGGGCAAGACCGCCGGTCGCGGTACGAAAGGCCAGGGCGCTCGCAGCGGTGGTGGCAAAGGTGCATACTTTGAGGGTGGACAGCTGCCTCTGGCTCGTCGTCTGCCGTTCAAGCGTGGTTTCACCAATATCCGCCGCATCGAGTATAAGCCGGTGAATCTCTATCAGTTGTCGGAGTTTGACTTCGGTGGCGAAGAGGTGACGCCGTTACTGATGGCTGCGGTTGGCCTGATCAAAAAAGCAACAGACCCAGTGGTAATCCTGGGCGACGGTGAGTTGGAGCAGTCGGTAACGATCGTTGCCCACCGCTTCTCCGCCAGCGCCAGGCAGAAGATTGAGGCAGCCGGGGGCAAGGCAGTTGTTGCCGAACGCGCCTAAGGGTGCGTTGCTATCGGTTGGCTTATCGATGCTGGATTACGCAGGAGTAATGAATATCCATGATTGAATCATTGCGCGCGGCGTTTACGCTGCCCGATTTGCGGCGCAGGATCTTGTTCACCATCTTCATCCTGGTTGTATACCGGTTGTTGGCGAACATCCCTGTCCCGGGTGTCGACCTCGAAGCGTGGCTGGTGTTCTCAAGTCAGGGCAGCGGCAACTCGGTCGTTGACTTCCTCGATCTGTTATCGGGCGGTGCGGTGCGGAATTTCTCCGTGATGGCAATGGGTGTCTATCCCTACATTACGGCTTCCATTATTGTCCAGCTTCTAACGCCGATCATTCCGCAGCTGCAAGAGCTCCAGCAGGAAGGCCCTTCTGGTCAGGAGAAACTGACGCGGTTCACCTACTATCTGACGATTCCGATGGCATTCCTGCAGGCGATTGGCCAGGTCAATTTGATCGGGTTGAGCCTGCCGGGCGGTGTGGAGTCGATTATGCCGAACTTTGGGTTTGGCGCCGGCGAGCTGCTGCCGACCATGACCACCCTGGTCGCCATGGTTGGTGGAACGATGTTTGCCATCTGGCTCGGTGAGCGCATCACCGAAGACGGTATTGGCCAGGGTATTTCGCTGATTATCTTCGGTGGTATTGTGGCCGGCATTCTGCCAAATCTGGCTGATCTGTTCACACTGCCGGAGCTGTCGGCTCGTATCTTCAGCATCGCTACCTTCTTCATCTACATGATTATCACCGTGCTGGTGATTGTCTATATTCAGGAAGGACAGCGCAGAATACCGGTGCAGTATGGTCGGCGGGTGCGCGGCCGGAAAGTGTATCAGGGTCAGAGCACCTATGTGCCGCTCAAGGTTAATACCGCGGGCATGATTCCGATTATCTTTGCCCAGGCCATTTTGACCCTGCCGCCTCTGCTGTTCGGTATCTTCGTCTCCGGCAGCGGTTCGACGCTGGATCGGGTCGCCACGACATTCGCGAGCTTCGGCACGCAGCAGGATGTGACCGTAGCGCCGGTTAGCTTCACGCTGTACTGGGTGACGTTCTTCATCCTGGTGGTGGCGTTCACGTTCTTCTATACGGATGTGATGATTCGCCAGCAGAATCTGGCCCAGACTCTGCAGCGGCAAGGTGGGTTCATTCCGGGCATTCGTCCGGGTAAGCGCACGGAGCAGTACATCATGTCGGTGACGCGCCGCATTACGTTGGTGGGCGCCCTTTTCCTGGGCTTCATCTCTGTCTTGCCGGGCATCATGTCGGTCGTGAGTGTGATTCTGCAGATACCTGGTTTGGAACGCAGTGTGCTGGTTGTCAGCGGCGCGGGTCTCATCATTGTGGTGGGTGTCGTCATCGACACGATGCGCCAGCTTGAGTCGCAGCTAATCATGCGACAGTACGAAGGGTTCATGAAGACATGAGGTTTGTTATCCTTATGGGCGCGCCGGGCGCCGGCAAAGGCACTCAGGCGAAACTGCTGGAAACAGAAGTGGGCTTGCCGCAGGTTTCGACCGGGGATATCTTCCGGTACAACCTGAAGCAAGCAACCGACCTGGGCAAGCTGGCTCAGTCCTATATGGACAAAGGTGAGCTGGTTCCCGATGACGTAACCATTGCGATGGTGCGCGATCGGTTGGCGCAGGACGATGCGGCCGCCGGGGCCATTCTGGACGGCTTCCCGCGGACAACGGCCCAGGCCGCAGCGCTGGATGAGCTGCTGGACGAACTGGGCGGTCATGTGGCCATTGTGCCGCATATCGTTGTCGAGAAGGAAGTCCTGATCGAGCGCCTGTTGAGGCGCGCCGAGCTGGAAGGTCGTGCGGACGACAATGAGGGGACGATTCGCCATCGAATGCAAGTGTACGAAGAACAGACCAAGCCGCTGCTGGATTACTACCGGCAGGGTGGGTTGGTCGTCGAGATAAACGGGCAACAGTCGATCGAGGCTGTGCAACAGGATCTGCAGAACGCGATTAAGCAAGCAGCCTGATTTGATGTCTCTGCAAAGCAGGGAATGGAGTATAAGATGAAAGTATCATCGTCGGTGAAACGCCGTTGTCCGAAGTGCAAAGTTGTTAAGAGAAGAGGCGTGGTACGCGTGATCTGCAGCGATCCCAACCACAAGCAGCGTCAAGGATAAGAGGGAAACGGAATGGCTCGTATTGCTGGGGTAGACATCCCGCGTAACAAACGCGTTGAAATCGCGCTGACCTACATCTTCGGCATTGGCAACACAAGCAGCAAGAAAATCTTGGGTGCTGCTGATGTAGACCCGAACGTTCGTGTCCGCGATCTGTCGGAGACCGATGTGACGAAGCTGCGCCAAATCATCGAGAAAGACTATATGGTCGAAGGTGATTTGCGTCGTGAAGTTGCGATGAATATCAAGCGCCTGGGCGAAATCGGCTCATACCGTGGCTTGCGCCACCGCCGGCATCTCCCGGCCCATGGCCAACGCACGCGCACGAATTCGCGCACGCGCAAAGGCCCGAAAAAGACTGTGGCCGGACGTGGTCGCCGCAAGGGTGGCAAGTAAGGTTTTTAGCGAACTGGCGGGCGCTGCTCTGGCAGCGGCACGCTGTTTGAACCTGGAGAAGACATGGGACGTAGACGACAAGCACAACGCACGAGAAAAGTTAAGAAGATGGTGCCCAAGGGGCAGGCCCATATTTACGCGGCCTTCAACAACACCATCGTGACGATCACCGATCCGCGGGGCAACACGATCTCGTGGTACAGCGCCGGTGCAGCCGGCTTCCGCGGTTCTCGCAAGAGCACGCCCTATGCGGCACGCCAGGCGGGACAGAACGCGGCGCGCATGGCGATGGACAATGGTGTCCAGGAAGTGGACGTGTTCGTTAAGGGCCCTGGCCCGGGTCGCGAAGCTGCCATCCGGTCGATTCAGGCCGCCGGCATTCGCGTAACCTCCATTCAGGACGTTACCCCGGTGCCGCACAATGGCTGCCGCCCGCCGAAGAAGCGCCGCATCTAGGTCGCAAGACATTATCAATCCATTGTTGAGAGGGATGAAGGGTGGCCAAGCCCGTAAACCTCTCCCTGCTGGCATGGGCAACTGCCGAACCAGCTAAACCACGGAGGTAAGAAAATTGGCACGTTATACTGGTCCTGTTTGTAAGCTTTGTCGTCGTGAGAACGAAAAGCTGTTCCTGAAGGGGTCGCGTTGTTTGACCCCGAAATGTTCGTTTGAGCGCCGGAGTTATCCGCCGGGGCAGCATGGCCGCGAAGGGCAATATCGTCGCGGTCGCGCGTCCGACTATCTCCTGCAGCTGCGCGAGAAGCAGAAGGCGCGCCGCGTCTATGGCGTGATGGAGCGCCAGTTCGGCCGCTATTTTGAGCGCGCCTCCCAGCAAGTGGGCGTTACCGGTCAGAATCTCTTGTCGATTCTGGAGCGCCGCCTGGATAATGTGGTCTACCGTATGGGGCTGGCTGATTCGCGTGCGCAGGCACGCCAGCTGGTTCAGCACGGTCACATTATGCTGAACGGTCGCAAGACTAACATCCCGTCTGCTCTGGTCACGCCAGGCGACAAAGTGTCGATTCGTCCGGAGAGTACTGCTCGCACCTACTTCAAGGATCTGCGCCAGGACTTCGACGACCGGCACGTCCCGCGGTGGCTGTCAATGGATACATCGGCCATGAGTGGCACTGTATTGCACGCGCCGACGCGCGAAGATATCGATGTATCGCTGAACGAGCAGCTCATCGTCGAGTACTATTCTCGTTAATTGACCTGTATTGAATTGTCCACAGGGAGCATCGCCGGGTTTGGGGCTATCGTGGCCCCGCCCGGTGCCCGGCACTGACCGGTGAAGATGTTCTCTGAGGGAGGTAGTCGCCTTGGCAGTTAGTAATCTGGTAATGCCTAAAATTGAAAGTACCGCCATGTCCGCCGAATACGGCCGATTCCTGATCGGCCCACTGGAGCGTGGATACGGCACGACGATAGGGAATGCGCTGCGCCGCGTGCTGTTGGCTTCATTGCCCGGCGCGGCTGTGACGTCCATTCGCGTGACCGACGTGCCCCACGAATTCTCCGCCATTCCGGGCGTGCGCGAAGATATGATGCAGTTCATCCTGCATGTAAAGCAGCTGCGGATGCAGCTGCACGACACCGAAACGGCGCGGATGCGCCTGGAAGTGCAGGGGGCCGGCCCCGTTACCGCGGCCGACATTCAGACCCCGCCTGAGGTTGAGATCATCAACCCGGACCTGTACTTGTTCACCGTTGATTCCGACGACACGTTCCTTGAGATCGAGATGACGGCCGAAACAGGCCGGGGTTATTCGCCTGCCGAGGATCGCGGTCGGCTTCCGATTGGCGAGCTGCCGGTCGATGCCATCTTCAGCCCCATTCGCCGCGTGGCGTATGAGGTCGAGAAGACGCGCGTTGGTCAGGCGGCCGACTACGATCGGACTGTCATGCAGATCTGGACCGACGGCACCATCAAGCCGGAGGAATCGATGGCTCAGGCCGCCCAGATCCTCATGCAGCATTTGCGTCCGATTGCCGGCGTCAGCGAAGAGACGTTCGTGACTGTCGAAGTTGAAGAGGAAGAAGAAGCGATCCCGAACGAGATCTACGATACGCCGATTGAGCAGCTCGACCTGAGTGTGCGCGTCTTCAATTCGTTGAAGCGCACCGGCATTACCAAGGTCGGTGAAATGCTGGAGATGCTGGATCGGGGCGAAGAAACGATGCTGGCCATTCGCAACTTCGGCGAGAAGTCGCTGGACGAGTTGAAGCAGCAGTTGATTGCCAAGGGATTCTTGGTAGAAGAAGACGAAGAGGCGAACGCCGCCTAGCGGATGGTTTGCCGACCGGCGGTCCGGACTTCTTGTCCGGCACACCGCCGTATGAATCTCTTGAGGAGTTGAGCTATGCGACATAAAATATTTGGCCGCACGCTGGGCCGAGACACGGCTCATCGCAATGCGTTGCGACGTAACATGATTGCAGACCTGTTGTGCTATGGTCAGATCACGACGACCGAGGCCAAGGCGCGGACGATCCGCCCGGCGGCCGAGAAGGTTATCACGCTGGCCAAGCGCGGTCTTGCAAAAGGCGAGGCAAATCCGGCGAACGTGGTCCATGCCCGACGAATGGCTGCATCCCGCCTGCCGCAAAAGCGGACGGTTGAGGACGAATACGGTTACTTCGAGGAAGTGGACGTGGTGCAGTACCTCTTTGAGGAAGTGGCGCCGCGTTACATGGACCGTCCGGGTGGCTATACACGCATGATCAAGATTGGTCGTCGTTCCGGCGATAACGCCGACATGGCCATTCTGATGCTGGTTGAGGATGACGAAGAATAGTAGTCGACCTTGAGCGAGCTTGTAAGCGGGCCGTCTGAGACTCAGACGTATCGCGCCACTGTTCAGTATGACGGAACCGCGTACTATGGCTTTCAGCGTCAGGTAGCGGGGACGCCGACGATACAGGGCACGCTTGAAGAAGCGCTGACGGTTTTGGCAGGCAATCCTGTGGCCGTCGTTGGAGCAGGACGGACCGACACCGGTGTGCATGCACTGGGTCAGGTCATCAGATTTACAATTGATTGGCCAGAAGTGCACGGGTCGGATGCCCTGCGGCGAGCGCTAAACGCGAACTTGCCGCCGGACATTGCGGTGCTGGATGTGGCCAGGACAACAGCGGAGTTCCATCCGCGATTCGACGCCCGGCGTCGGAGCTATGTCTACCGCATCCTCAACACCCCGGTCCGTGAACCGCTGCGGCGGAAACGGACGTGGCATGTCAGCCGCGACCTGGACGTGGAGCGAATGAACGAAGCGGCTGCGGCCCTGGTGGGCACGCAGGACTTTGCCACATTCGGAACCGCGCCGGTGGGCGACAACACGGTTCGTGCCCTGTACGAAGCCGTCTGGGAACGACACGACGACGAGGTGCAATTTCGCATCTGCGCCAACGCGTTCCTGTACCGAATGGTGCGCCGCATTGTCGGCACGCTCAAAGATGTGGGCGTGGGGCGGTTGTCGGTTGAAGGTTTTGGACAGGCGCTGGCGGCGCATGACCCGGCACAGACCGGCGCCACCGCACCGGCACATGGCCTGTATCTGGCAGCGGTGGATTACGAGTAGACTATAGATGGAAAGACCCGGCAGAGAATCGCCGGCGGAGGATTGAGATGAAAACATACGTGACTAAACCGGCGGAAGTGGAACACGCGTGGTATGTGGTCGATGCTGAGGGGCAGACGCTCGGTCGTCTGGCGTCCCAGATTGCCTCGGTCTTGCGTGGTAAGCACAAGCCGACATTCAGCCCGTATATGGACGCCGGGGATTTTGTGATTGTCATCAATGCTGAGAAGATTGCAGTGACGGGCCGGCGCATGGATCAGAAGCGCTACTATCGTCACTCGCAATATCCCGGTGGCTTGCGCGAAATGACGCTGCGTGAGCAGTTGGACCGTCACCCGACCCGCGTGGTCCATCTGGCTGTGCGTGGTATGCTGCCCAAGAATACGCTGGGCCGTAACATGCTGAAGAAACTGAAGGTGTATGCCGGGTCAGAACACCCGCATGAGGCGCAGCAGCCCGTTCCGATGGAGCTGCCGTCGGGCAGTAAGTAGAGAGGATTGCAACTATGACCGTATATATTGAAGGCATTGGCCGCCGTAAGAGTAGTTCCGCCCGCGTGCGTATCTATATGCGCACGGCCGCTTCGGAAGGCGCACCATCATTCCTTGTCAACGATAAGGACGTCAAGGAGTTCTTCCCGCGCTACGGTGACTTCCAGACGCTGATTGGCCCCCTGGAGGATACCGAGCTGTTGGGCAAGGTCGACGTGACCGTGCTTGTGAACGGCGGCGGCGTATCTGGCCAGACCAGCGCGGTCCGGCTGGGGCTGGCCCGTGCGTTGGTGAAGTATGATGAGGAGCTGCGCTCCCAGCTGCGCAGTGAGGGTCATCTGACCCGTGACGCACGCGTCAAGGAACGCAAAAAGCCTGGCCTCAAGCGTGCCCGCAAGGCGCCGACCTACACCAAGCGTTAGTCGGTTCGCCACGCGCGGCGATTCCTAATCGAACACGCTGACCGATGGCACTTTCCATCGTTGGTCTGGGACCCGGAGATGCCAGCCTGATTACCCGTCAGGTCTGGCATCTCTTGTCGTCTGCCTCGGAGCTATATTTGCGCACGAGTCGCCACCCCGCGGCAGCGCAGCTTCCTCCCCATTTGCAGCTGCACAGCTTCGACGACATCTATGAAACGGCCGATGCGTTCGCCGACGTCTACGAAACGATAGCCCGGACGCTGGTCGAGCTGGCTGCGACGAAGGACGTCATCTACGCTGTGCCGGGCAATCCATATGTCGGCGAGGCGACTGTGACGGCTGTCAATCAGGCTGCGCGCGAGGCGTCTATTGCCGTCACAACGCTGCCCGGTCTGAGCTTTGTGGAGCCGGTGCTGGCAGCATTGGAAATCGATCTGCTGGACGGTGTGCAGATAGTCGACGCCCTGGCGCTGTCTGGCTTCCTGTTCGCCCCGCTGAATCCCGATGTGCCCGTGGTGGTTGGCCAGGTCTACAGCCGGCACGCAGCCAGCGAGTTGAAGCTGGTGTTGCTCACAGTCTACGGCGAGGAACATGATGTCGCTCTGATCCACGCCGCAGGCACGCCCGAACAGCTGGTTGAGCATCTCCCGCTGTATGAGATTGATCGCAGCGACCACATTAGCCATCTGACGTCCCTCTACATCCCACCGCTGCCGGTCAAGGCTGACCTGTCGGCGCTGGCGGAGACGGTCGCGGTGCTGCGCAGCCCTGAGGGTTGCCCGTGGGATATCGAGCAAACGCCGCAAAGCATGCGCGAAGGGTTCCTGGAAGAGGCGTATGAAGTGCTTGCGGCGCTGGACACCGGCGATGAGGACAATCTGCGTGAAGAGTTGGGCGACTTGCTCTACCACATCGTTATGCAAGCCCAGATGGCCAGCGAAGCCGAATCGTTCAAGTTGAGCGATGTCGTCGCCGGCATCGAAGCGAAGTTGAAGCGCCGCCATCCGCACGTTTGGGGTGACTGGACTGTCAGTGATACGGCCCAGGTGCTGCTCAACTGGGACAAGCTGAAGGAGCAGGAGAAGTCCCATCTGGGCCAGACACCGGAATCGATCCTCGATGGCATCCTTGAGCAGCTCCCATCCCTGGCGCGTTCACAAAAGATTCAAGGCCGGGTCGCCCGCCAGGGCTTCGATTGGCCGGACATCGAAGGCGTGTATGACAAGCTGGCCGAGGAAGTGGCCGAACTGCGGGCGGCACAGAAGCCAGAAGAACGTCAGATGGAACTGGGCGATATTCTCTTTGTCGTGGCCAATCTCGCTCGCTGGCTGGATGTGGAGGCTGAGAGTGCGCTGCGCGAAGCTAACAACCGCTTCACGCTGCGGTATCAGCAGGTGGAACGGCTGGCGGCCGAGCGTGGGCTGGATATGACGCAGATGGACATTAATGCACTGGAAACATTATGGCAAGAAGCCAAGCGATTGGTTGCGCAGAACGACTAGCCTGATATACAGTACGGTTTAGTCTGTTCATGCGGTAAGCAGCATGTTATCTAGCGTTATCAACATCCTCTTTCTGGTTCTGGCGGGTCTTTCGTTCTTCGCTGCCCTCGCCTTTCTTTTTCGTGCTTTCGGGACGCGCTCCAGCGCAGCCCGTCAGGCGTACGGCGTGGGGCAAGTGGAGACGCGGCGGGAAACGCAGATCAATCTAATGCGGGCGGTCTTGTTCTTCCTGCTGGGCCTGATCTTTCTGGCGGTGTTTGCCGTGGTTCCCCGGTTGACGGCTACTGCGCCGGAAGAACCAGCTGCTCCTCTGCTGCCGACGCCGAATACGGAAGCAGTGCCAACCCCTTTGCCCACGCTGGCCCCGATCAGCAGCCCAACCCCGACCATTGAGGCAACAGCGACAACACCCTCTGAGCCGGCGACGGCCACGCCCATGCCTACGCTGACGCCTATCCCGGCGCCAGAGACGGCCGTCGTCACCAGCGGCGTTGGCGTCTGGCTCCGCGCTGCTCCCAGCACCAATGGCGAGCAGCTGGAATGGCTTCTCGATGGGACGATTGTGTCGCTGCTGGCCGGATCGGAGACGGCCGACGGGCTCGATTGGCAGCAGGTTCGCTTCGAGGAGACTGGCCTGGAAGGGTGGGTGGCTCGCGAGTTTCTGGTCTTCCAGGAACCCGCCCCCTAGAACGCGGTCAGGTCTGGGCTAATCCGCGGCTTCAGGGCTGGCGGCCTGCATGTAGCGCGGTGACTGGTGGCGGAAGTAGGTGTCGTACAGCTCAGCGTAATGTCCCTCAGCAGCCATCAGGGCGTTGTGGCTACCTTCCTCAATGATCTGACCATCCTGCAGGACTATAATCCGATCCGCAGAGCGCACCGTTGACAACCGGTGGGCAATGATGATCGCCGTGCTGTTCTGCATGATCAGGTCCAGCGCTTCCTGGATCTGTGACTCTGTGAATGGGTCCACGCTGGCAGTTGCCTCGTCGAGAATGAAGATTTGCGGCGACTGGATGAGTACGCGAGTCAGGGCCACCAGCTGCCGCTGACCCAGCGACAGGCGGCTGCCACGTTCGCCAACTTCGCTGTAGATGCCATCCGGCAGGGTTTCCAGCCACTCTCCCTCGCCTATGCGACGGGCCACGGCTTCAATTTCTTCGTCCGTCGCGTCGGGGCAGGCATAGCGAATGTTGTCCGCTACGGTGCCTGCGAACAGAAAAGGCACCTGGGAGACCACGCCAATTTGATGTCGCAGTGAGGTCAGCTCGAACGAGCGAATGTCCCGGTCGTCCAACATGATATCGCCGCCCTGAAACTCATAGAACCGGGTTACTAGCTTGATGATGCTCGACTTGCCGGCGCCTGTGTGGCCCACAAGAGCGATGCTCTCTCCCGGTTGTATGTGCAGGTTGAAGTGTTTCAGCACCTGCTCCTGTTCGGAGTAACGGAAGTCGATGTCATTGAATCGGATATCTCCCTTGAGACGCGGCGTGGGGTGGTCCTCTGTCTGCTCCACACTTGGTTCGGCGTCGATGAGTGCGAAGACGCGCTCAGTGGCAGCCAGGCCGGCCTGGAACTGGCTCCAGAACGCCGATAGGTTGGTAACCGGAAACCAGAAGCGATCGACCGTGGCCACGAACAGGTACCAGGACGAGATGGTGATGACGCCGGCCACAGCGCTCTGGCCACCAAAGTAGACGAGGATTGCGGTGCCGATGCCTGCCAGAATGTTGAGAGTCGGAAAGATGTTGGCCAGCACAAACGCTTTGCGAACGTTGATCTCGTACGCCTGGTTATTGACGCTGACGAAGTCGTCGTAGATCGCCTGCTCCTGCCGGAAGTTTTTGGCAACGCGAATGCCGGTCACGGCTTCCTGGATGGACTTGTTCACCTCGGCCAACGCCCGCGAACTCTGGCGGGTGACGTCGCGCGCCAGCCGCCGAAACGCCAGCGCGGCAATGCTCACCAGGGGGGCCATCGCCAGAACCAGCAGGGTCAGTCGCGCATTGATCGTGAACAGCAGCACGATCAGGATGATCGCTACCGCCAGCTGGTTGATGACGTCGGTGCTGATTGAGACGACTTCGCCAAACTCCTGCGTGTCGCTGGTAACTCGGCTGACGACCCGGCTGGAACTGAACTCGTCATAGAAGGCGAGGTCCTGTTCCGCCGCGGCTTCAAACGCATCGAACCGCATGGCGAGAACGACATCGGCGATTACCTCCGTCGTCAGCCGCCGCCGGATCCAGTTCAGGCCCCAGATGGCGATGCCGGTGGCAAAGACCAGCCCGACGAGGAAGGTCGGAAATGGCGTGCCCGGCCCACTCACTTCGGTGTTCAGGCCCTCTGCAATGACAATCGGTAGGGCGGAGCTGGCCAGCGCCATCAGGAAAATGGCGATGACCACCACGATGGTTTTGGAGGCATAGGGCCGGAAGTAGGCGAGAATGCGACCGACGAGATCCCGGTCACTGTATGCCCGGTCGTACTTCTCTGCTTCCAATCCGCGAGTTACGGCTGCCACCTCAGACTATCTCCGTTACAGAATACGTTGGCCCAGAAGCGAGCCTGCCAACTCAACGGCCAGTTCGGCCGTTCGGTTCATCTCATCCAGAATCGGGTTGATTTCGACGATATCAAGTGAGTTCGCCCGCTGACTGTCGCCCAGAATCTCCATGAGCAGATGGGCCTCCCGGTATGTCAGGCCGCCGGGGACGGGCGTGCCCACACCGGGAGCCTGTGTGGGGTCCAGGCTGTCCATGTCCAGGCTGACGTGGATGCGGTCGACGTGGCGCAGCCGGTCGAGGGCCTGCCTCGCGACGGCCGCCATGCCCATCTCATCAACATGTCGCATCGTGAAGATGGTGATGCCTTTGTCGAGCAGGCGCCGCCGTTCGCCTTCGTCCAGACTGCGGATGCCGACCTGCACGATATGGGACGGTTCAACGGTTGGGCCGGGCGCGCCCACGTTGACCAGTTCTTCCGGTCCGTCGCCCGTCATCACTGCCACCGGCATGCCATGAATATTGCCAGTCGGCGACGTGTCGTGGGTGTTGAAGTCACTGTGGGCGTCGATCCACAGAACGCCGAGCGAGCCGGGCAGAGCAGCGGCGGCGGCCACGGAACCGATGCTGATGCTGTGGTCGCCGCCCATATAGATGCCAAATTCGCCAGCGCTGGCCCATTCATAGGCGCTGTCGTAGATCTGCTGGCAGACGGCCGTCACCGCGTGACGCCGGCGGCCGCTTCCGGCCACGATGTGTTCTTCGCGATTGGGGACCAGGACGTTACCTTCATCGTGGACGGTATGTCCCAGGCGTTCCAGATGGGCTTGCAGGTGGGCATAGCGTAGCGCGCTGGGGCCCATGTCGACGCCGCGTCGGTTCTGGCCCAGGTCCATGGGCACACCGACAAGGCGGATGGTGCGGTTGTTCATAGGGTTCTCAAGCGGGATTCCATAGACGTATTTTACGCACAGCAGCACCCAGTTCGCAACCCGGCGGTTGCCGCGTCGCGCCGTCGTTCTATAATCCGCCTCATGGTGCGTCCTGATTGGTACATGATTAACCAGCTACCGTGGCCGGTGGACTGGCCGGCGGAGTTCGGTCGCCAGGCGCCGCTGCACGTCGAAATAGGCTTTGGCAGCGGCCAGTATCTCGTGCGGTTGGCGAAGGAACGGCCTGACCTGAACCTGGTTGGGATGGAAGTGTCGCGGCCGTCTTTGCGCAATGCGGCCAGAAAAGTGGCCCGCGATGGGCTCGGCAACGTCAGGCTGCTCCAGAGCAGCGCCAGGACGGCCCTGTGGCTGTTGTTTGTGGCGGAGTCGGTAGAGGCTGCCTATATTCACTTTCCCGACCCCTGGCCGAAGAAGGGCCACCACAGCCGTCGTGTTATCGAGGGCGACTTCCTGAGCCTCCTGGCCACGCGCATGGTTCCGCAGGGCCCGCTGGATATCAGCACGGATCACGCGGCCTATATGGAGGTGATTGGCGAGCGTCTCGCTGCCTCATCTTATTTTGACAGCCGCCTGCCTGTCGCCTATGTGCAGGGTGAGGCGGCGCGCATCAATACCAAATATGAGCGTTTTGCGCTGGGAGAGGGGCGCGAGCCGGCCTACTTCCGCTGGCAGCGCAATGATAGCCCGGCTGCCGATCAGTTTTCCCTACCAGAGGAGTTTGCCATGCCCCACATTATCGTGCGCACACCGGCGACGTTGGCCGGCCTGGGTCAGCGCTTTGAGCCAGCCTCGCTGGAGGAGGATGGTATGCGCATCAAGTATCTCGAGCTGTTTCAATCGCTGAACGACGGCCGTCTGTTGGTCGACACGTTTGTCAGCGAGGATCCCCTGGTGCAGCGCTTTGGCATCTCCATGCGTGCCCGGACGAGTGGCGACATTCTGATTGAGCTGCATGAGGCGGGCAACCCTCGCCCGACACGCGGCGTCCAGATGGCGGTGCAGGGCCTGGCGGACTGGATTATCAGACTGTATCCAGCGACGGTCGTGGTCCAGAGCAACGTTCGCGTGATTGAGTGACGGTGAGAGATGGCTGCGAAGCTGTCCCCAGGGTAGGCAGGCAGGCCGCATTGCGCTACCATCCGCACGGCTTTCTCCAGGATGAGTGAGAGCCAACAGGAACCATTCCGTTCGGCTGTGCGCCTGCGCAGCGGGAGATGATATTATGCGAGTCTTGATTGCGGGCGAAAACCCGTTTGCGGCTGAGGTGGGCGAGCTTTGTCGCAAGACACGCCACCGGGTCCAGGTTGTGCTGGTCGAGGATTTCCTGGACGCGATTGGCACCAGCTTTACCAAGGATAGCCTGGCCAACATTGATATTGCCATTGAGCTTCACAACGAATCGGCCGAAGCCAAGCAGGAGCTTCTGACCTCTTTGAGCGCCAACCTGCCTGAGGAAGCGCTGATCATGACCTCAGCGCTGGCAACCTCGACGACGTTGGCTGCCTCGTGGGTGTCTAACCCAACCCGCGTTGTCGGATTTGGTGTGCTGCCACCGCTCCCGGCCAACGGCATTGTGGAGCTGGCACAGGCGCTGCAAACGGAAGAACCGGCGCTGGGGCAGGCTGAGCTGTTCTGGCATGGGATTGGCCAGGAGACGATGATCGTGGCCGATGGGCCAGGTCTTGTACGGGCGCGAATCGTCTGCTGTCTCATCAACGAGGCAACGACCGCCCTCATGGAGGGGGTGGCGTCGGTAGCGGATATCGACCAGGCGATGAAGCTCGGCACCAACTATCCGTATGGCCCGCTGGAGTGGGGGGATAGGATTGGGCTGGATGCGGTCCTGGGCGTGATGACCGGACTCTACAATGAGTGGGGAGAGGACCGTTATCGTCCGGCCCCGCTGTTGAAGCGAATGGTTCTGGCTGGCCAACTGGGCCGGAAGACGGGCGGCGGCTTCTATGATTACGCGGCAAACGGTCAGTAAGGACGAGTCACACAAAAAGGGAGCGGGCTGACCGCTCCCTGAATGATTATTTGCTTTGAGGGTAGGTGGGCACATCCGGCCCGACTAACTCTCTGAAAAGCTCCAGAGCCTCGCCCGGCTCCGCATGCCGGCCCAGCTCCTTCTTGGAGAACAGCACCTCATCGTCAACCTTTAGCTCGAAGGCGCCTTTAGAGCCTGTGATGAAGGTGAACGTTTCGATGACGTGCTGGTAGTTGCTCATGATGTCGTCTGCCGCACGGGCAGCTCGCTCCTGATAGTTTCAGGGTACGCAGTATTCGAGAGTGACCTTGTACTTGTCCATGTAGTCTCCTTTGATATGATGCTCCAGCCGGTTGTGGGTGGCGCGAGTTGGATACCTATTGTTGATAGTAGCGAAGAGCGCCACAGTTAACAAGTGCTGGCATCGGCGTGTTCCAGCCAACGGGATAGTGGAGTGGCTGAGAATGCCTTCAACCGGGCACGACATTTCTTGACATTATCACAAGGTCGGGCTAGTATATACGATGCTGTCAGGGCCTGTAGCTCAGCTGGGAGAGCGCTACAATCGCACTGTAGAGGCCAAGGGTTCGAATCCCTTCAGGTCCACCTTCGGAATCTTGGCAAGCGTACGCTTTCCAGGCCCGTTGCAACAATTGAAGAGTTATCAGCGTTGATCAGGAGTAGTAGGCACGTCACGAGAGAGTTGTTCCCGCAGGCTGAAAGGGACAACACCAGGGCCGAACTCGCCTGTGAGCTGCGTCGGTGAGCAACTGTTAGCCGGCGCCGGATCACACACGTTACGTGTTCAAGAGGATGGTATGGGCCTGTAGCTCAGCTGGGAGAGCGCTACAATGGCATTGTAGAGGTCAAGGGTTCGAGCCCCTTCAGGTCCACTTCCGTACCATCAATCAGAGTGGTACCGCGGAACCCCTTTCGTCTCTGAACGAGAGGGGTTTTTTGTTGTTTATGGACGACCTGCAAATGGATGAGTTTGAGGTAATGACACCCTATGGCCGCATTGTCGGCCGCGCCGCCGGGCCCTTGGACGGTCGGGTCGTGCTGGGCCTGCATGGCTGGAGCGAGCGCAATGGCTGGCACACCTGGCAGCCCATGCTGCCGCTGTTGGCCGCTGCCGGTTTTCGGGCCATCGCCATCGACATGCCCGGCTGGGGCGAAAGCGAAAGCTCCCATTCGCGGACCCAGATTGCTGATGAGGCGGTGAAGGTCATAATGGCTGTGCTAGAACAGGTCTCGGCTGATGAACCGGCTGTTCTGATGGGCAAGAGCTGGGGTGGTGGCGTCGCGCTGTCGCTGGCGCTGGACCACCCGGAGCGCGTCTCCCATCTGCTGCTAACCGCTCCCGCCTTCGCGGAGAAGGAACGACTTACGAGCCTGGCACCGCCGGTCCTGCTCGCCTGGGCGGAAGACGATCCGGTTATTCCGATCGCCGCCGCCGCCGAGTATGCCGAACGCGTGCCAACGCTTGAGTTTGTGGTCTACCCGACAGGTGGCCACAGCGCCGCGCCGAAGCATGCGGCTGACTTTGCCGAGCGTGCGGTTTCGTTCCTGAACATGCAAACAGGGAATTAATGTGGCCAAGCGGCCACAGGAGACAGAAAGAACATGAGTGAGACATACAACCCGGCTGAGATTGAGCCGAGATGGCAGGAAAAGTGGGAAGCCGATGGACTGTACCGGTCTGAGGTGGATTGGGACCGGCCGAAGCATTACGCGCTGACCATGCTGCCCTATCCGAGCGGCGACTTGCACATCGGCCACTGGTTCGCCATGACACCGTCCGACGCCCGCGCCCGCTTCATGCGGATGCAGGGCTACAATGTGATGTTCCCAATGGGGTTTGATGCGTTTGGCCTGCCGGCCGAGAACGCCGCCATTCAGCGCAATATCGATCCTAAGGAGTGGACCTATGCCAACATAGACAGCATGCGCACGCAGATGCGGCGCATGGGGGCCATGTTCGACTGGCAGCGCGAAGCCGTCAGCTGCGACCCCGCCTATTATCAGTGGACCGAGTGGTTCTTCCGGACCTTCTTTGAAGGGGATCTGGCGTACCGGGGCGAGGCGCGAGTCAACTGGTCGCCCACGCTGCAAACGGTGCTGGCCAATGAACAGGTTATCGACGGCAAGGACGAGCGCACAGGCCAGCCTGTCATTCAGAAGATGATGTCACAGTGGTTCTTCCGCATCAAAGATTATGCCGACGAGCTGTTGAGCTACGAAGGGCTGGATTGGCCGGAGCGGATCAAGGCGGTGCAGACGAACTGGATCGACCGCAGCGAAGGGGCCGATGTTTACTTCAGGAGCGAGGAAGGCGACCTGATTCAGGTCTTCACCACCCGCCCGGACACGCTGTGGGGAGCGACGTTCATGGTGCTGGCCCCGGAGCACCCATTGGTAGACGAGATCGCGTCTGATGAGCAGCGGGCTGAGGTTGAAGCGTACCGGGCGAAGGCTGCCGGGAAATCGGAACTGGATCGACTGGCCGATGCTGACGAGAAAACGGGTGTATTCACCGGCGGTTACGCTATCAACCCGGTCAATGGCGCGCGCATACCCGTGTGGATTGCCGACTACGTCCTGATTACCTACGGAACCGGGGCTATCATGGCTGTGCCTGCCCACGACCAGCGCGACTTCGAGTTCGCGCATCAGTACGATCTGGAGATCGTGCCCGTTATCCAGCCCGAGGGCGAGGCCCTGAACGGAGCCAAGATGGCCGAGGCGTACGTCGGCCCCGGCGTGATGGTTAACAGCGATCAGTTCGATGGTACCGAGGTGACAACGGCGAAAGGGCGGGCCAACCCATCTATTGCGGCCGTTATTGACTGGCTGGAAGCAGAGGGCACGGGCAAGGAAGCGATCAACTACCGGCTGCGTGACTGGCTGATCAGCCGCCAACGGTATTGGGGCGCGCCGATTCCGGCGATCTACACAGAAGACGGCATCGAGATGGTAGCGGAAGACGAGCTGCCGGTGCTGCTGCCGGACAACGTAGAGTTCATGCCGACCGGTCGTAGTCCCCTGACTTATCACGAAGGGTTCCTGGAAACGACGGATTCGCAGGGCAGGCCGGCGCGGCGCGAGACCGACACGATGGACACCTTCATGTGCTCATCGTGGTACCAATATCGCTACCTGAGTCCCGGCTACAGCGACGGACCGTTTGATCCGGCTGAGGCGGCGTACTGGCTGCCGGTGGACACGTACACTGGCGGGGCCGAACATGGGACCATGCACCTGCTGTATACACGCTTTTTCACGAAGGCGATGCGCGATCGCGGTGTGTTTGACGAAACGATCAAGGAGATGCGCTCTCACGGACGCGACCCGGAGGGCATGTTCAACGAACCGATGATCATGCTGCGCAACCAGGGCCAAATCCTGGGCGCGGAGCAGCAAGGTGACTTCATTGTCGCCACCGGTGCCTGGGACGGCCAGCGGCTGATCGCTGACCAGATTGATGTGGTTGACGAAGGCGCATTGCCGGCAGGGGTTGGCTCAAACAGCATCACTGGCGAAATCATGCGCCGTACGGAGAACGTGCTGCAAGTTAATGCCGGCGAGACGGATGACCGCATCGTTGAGGTGCGTCCTGATGCCGCGGTCAGCATTCCGGCCATTGAGGGAGAGAATACGGTCAACCAGCTGCGCCATCATCTGGAGATCCAGCGGATGTCGAAGAGCAAGGGCAATGTGGTCAATCCCGACGACCTGGTAGCCGAATACGGGGCCGATACGGTGCGAGCGTACTTGATGTTCTTTGCCAAGTGGGATCAGGGTGGGCCCTGGAACTACGAAGGGATCAAGGGGCCGCAGCGCATGATTGAAGACGTGTGGCAGATGGCGCAGGCCGACTACACGCCGGACGCCTATGACGTCGCCGCCGACCGCAGCCTGCTGCGGAAGACCCACCAGACGATTGGCAAAGTGACCCGTGACATGGAGGCATTTTCCTTCAACACGGCTGTGGCCGCCATCATGGAGCTGCGGAACACAATTCTGGCTGCCGAACGGGAAGGGGCGGTCTCAGAGCCTGCCTGGAACGAGGCGGTGGATACACTGCTGCTGCTGTTGGCCCCGATTTCTCCTCATGTGACTGAGGAGCTGTGGGCGCGGCGCGGGGGCACATACAGCATCCACCAGCAAGCGTGGCCCGTGCTGGATGAAGTGTTGGCCAAGGAAGACGTCATCAGCCTGATTGTCCAGGTCAACGGCAAGATGCGCGACAAGATCGACGTCGACGCCGACACGGATGACGAGGCACTGAAGGCGCTGGCGCTGGCGTCGGACAAAGTGGTCAAGTGGATGGACGGCAAGTCACCGCGCAAAGTGATCGTCGTGCGCGGCAAGCTGGTCAACATCGTCATCTAAAGCAGTTCGGCCTGTACCGCAAGGAGCCCCTGTCCCAACTGGTACAGGCCGAACAAGACCAGCGCAGCGGCCGACCCGAGCGCAAGCGCCCGCGTGACACGCGGGTTCACGCTCCCCATCGCCGAGAAGAGGAATACCAGCAGCATCAGCCCCCCAATCAGGGCAATGTAGAAACCTGCCAGAAACGTTAGCCCGAGCGCCGGAGATGTGCGCCACCCCTCAATCAGAATGGGTCCGCCGATCGTGGCCCAGAAGATGTAGGGTGCCGGGCTGAGAAAGTTCATCAGGACTGCCTGGCCAACCGTGCGTGTCGCTGCCGGGGCTGCAGTCGGTTCGACGGCAGCAATCGTTTGTGAGCCTTTGTAGGCCGACCAGCCAAGGTAGAGCAGGAATACCCCACCGCCAATCTGCAGGACCGACAGGAAGAAGGGTGGGAGCCGCGTCAGGACAAGAAGGACCAGCGCAATGATCGGGCCATCGCTGATGAGTGGAGCGAATGTGGCAGGCAGAGCGCGCCGCCAGCCTTTACGCAAGACGAGCGAAAGCAGAAACGCCTGGAAGGGGCCGGGTTGGGCTGCTGCAGCTGCTCCCAGGATGAGACCCTGGGTCAGATAGAGGAACATGCCTTGCCCCGGAATTGATGCGCTCTGGACAGTGGCTAGAGGCTGGTCAGGATTTCCGGGCCGTTGTCGGTTACCGCGATAGTATGCTCAAACTGCACCGACAGCTTGCCGTCGGCCGTAATGACGGTCCAGCCATCATTGAGCAAAATCCATTCGTGGGTGCCCTCGTTGATCATCGGTTCGACCGTGAACGTCAGACCGGGGACGAGCTTGGGACCGCGAGACTGCTGGCGCACATGGGAGACGGACAACGGTTCGTGCAGGACGCGGCCGATGCCGTGGCCACCCCACTCATGGACGACCGTCACCCCCTGGCTGTCAGCATAATCCTCGATGGCGTAGCCGATAGCGTTGAGGTAGTTGCCGCTGGTCGCCGCGTCGATACCGTGCTGCAGCGCTTTCCGGCCAATGCCCAGCAAGTGCTCAACATGGGGAGAGACACGGCCGACGGGAAAGGTCACACAGGCGTCGCCGCAGTACCCTTTATAGCGCAGGCCGATATCAATGCCGATGACGTCGCCCTCTTGCAGGATGCGGCCGTCTGGCAAGCCGTGGCAAATTTCGTGGTTGACCGAGGCGCAGATGACGCCGGGGAAGGGCGGGTGGCCCTCGGAGCTGCCTTTGTACCCCTTGTAGAGCGGTTCGGCTCCCTGATTGTGGATGTACTGCTCAACGATCTGATCCAGCGCAATCAGGCTGACGCCGGGCTGGACACTCTCTTCCAGCAGGGCAAAACATTCGGCCACCAGCTTACCGGCGGCGCGCATGCGGACTATTTCTTTGGTCGACTTCGGTCTTACACGTGCCATGATCCTCTCACTTAAAAATCTGCCCGACTATACCATAGAAAAAGCCCACCGCATACGCGGCAGGCTTTGTATTCAGCGGCATCCTGCTGGATGACGCTGGTCGGCTGTTTTGTCGATTACGGAACCATGACGGTGTCAATCACGTGGATGATACCGTTGCTGGCCGGAATGTTGAATACGACAACCTGGGCACCGCTGATGTCAGTGATGTTGTTGTCGCTGTCACTGTTTACGAACAACGGAAGACCGTTCGACAGCGTGGGGATCAGTTCGCTGTTGGCGATCTGGTCACGCGTCAGGACATCGTTGACCACATGGTAGAGCAAGATTGCTTCCACCTGGTCGGCGGTAAACTGGCCCTTGATGGCCTCAAACGCCTCGTTGGTCGGCGCGAAGACAGTGTAGCTGCCCGGCTGGGCGAAGGTGTCGACCAGACCTGTGGCGGTCAGCGCATCTACCAGCTCGGTGAAGCCGGCATCCACGGCGATCTCGGCGATGGTCATCAACTCGCCGGAGTCTGCGGCTTCTTCTGTGACCATGTCAGCACCGGTATCGGCCGCCGCTTCTTCTTCCATCATCGGCTCATCCGCCACAGCTTCGGTCGTGTCCTCAGCTACGCCCGGAGCAGGCAGCGTCACAGCGGACGGGATCAGCACCGAGTCGATAATGTGGATGACGCCGTTCTTGGCGGGCACATCAACGGTCACGATCTGGGCGTCGCCAATGTAAGGAACGCCATCGCGCAGCGTGACAGGAAGTTCTTCGCCCTGCAGGGTGGTCAGGGAACTGCTGGCCAAAACGTCACCGCTGTCAAGGCGGCCCGAAACCACGTGGTAAGTCAGGATCGTGGACAATGCCCCGGTTGGGTCTGCCAGTAAGGTGTCGAGCAGACCGGGGTACGCGGCCGCTACGGCTGCGAAAGCACTGTCGGTCGGGGCGAACACGGTGAACTCGGAATCGGCCGAGGCCAGGGTGTCGGCCAGGCCGGCGGCGACGATGGCGGTGTGCAGTGTATCGAATGATCCGTTGCTGGCCGCAATGTCAACGATGTTCTCGGTGGGGCGCTCCTGAGCCGCTGCGCCACCTACGACGCCAAGACTCAGAACCAGAATCAGGGAAAGTAGTAACAACATCTTACGTTTCATCTTGTGAATTCCTCCGAATGTTTTGGGAAATATCAATCGTTGTTGAGGCCAGACTGCTCCTTGCATTGTGTGCGTAGGTCAGCCCCCAACACCTCTAGTTTATAGACAAATACCGGACAGAAGTGTACTGCTAAGCTCAAACTCATATTCTGCCCAGGTTTTGCCCAGAAATGGGCAGTTCTAGCTGTCGCTGCCAAGGCGGCCCACGCACCCCGAAAAGTTCACGATGATGTTAATAATATCAACACAACTATATCTATTATTGACATTGATAGCTGTTTTCGCTATGATGTCGGCACATTTCCGTTCCATGATGGTATGACCTGGGAGAATCAGACGATGGACGAGCAGAATCCTGGCCAGAAATCGATACGATCGTTCATGGTACTTTGGTCCGGTCAGGCCGTCTCGCTATTTGGCAGCCAGCTCGTCCAGTTCGCTTTGATCTGGTGGCTGACCCAGGAGACTGGTTCGGCGACTGTTCTCGCCCTTGCCTCGCTGGTCGGACTGCTGCCGCAGGTGCTGCTGGGCCCCTTCGCCGGTGTGTTGGTCGATCGCTGGAGCCGCCGCTGGGTGATGCTGGCGGCCGATGTCACGGTGGCGCTGGCGACGGTCGTGTTGGCACTCCTCTTCTCAACCGACCAGGTACAGTTGGTACACATCTACGTCATTCTCTTTGTCCGCGCCCTGGGCGGAACGTTCCACTGGTCGGCCATGCAAGCCTCCACATCCCTCATGGTGCCGTCTGATGAGCTGACGCGGGTTCAGGGGATGAACCAGATGCTGCAGGGCGGTCTCAACATCGTTGCGGCGCCGTTGGGTGCGCTGCTCATCGCCACACTGCCGGTGCAGGGTATCCTGGCTATCGACGTCCTGACGGCGTTGGTGGCGATCGGCACGATTCTGGTCATCCCCATTCCGCAGCCTCCACAAGATAGAGCTGCGCCCGAGGCCGGAGAGGCGTGGCAAACGTTTCGCGACGATCTGGTCGATGGCCTGCGCTATGTGCGAGGCTGGCGCGGCTTGCTCATCCTTATGGGATACGCCATGCTGATCAACATGGTGCTGGTGCCCAGCTCAAGTCTGGTGCCGCTGTTGGTGACGGATCACTTTGGTGGAACGGCGTGGCATCTGGGTGCGCTGGAGTCGGCCATCGGCCTGGGTATTGTGGTTGGTGGATTGCTCCTCAGCGTGTGGGGTGGCTTCCGGCGCAAGATCGTAACATCACTGGTCGGCCTCATCGGGCTCGGTATCGGGGTCATTCTGACCGGAGTGGCTCCCGCATCATTGTTCACTGTGGCACTGGTAGGCATGGCGATCACCGGGATCATGAGCTCCATTACGAATGGGCCGATCATGGCCACCATCCAATCGACGGTCGACCCGCAGATGCAGGGGCGTGTCTTTACCCTGATTGGCAGCGCCGCCGGGCTGATGATGCCCGTGGGCTTACTCCTTGCGGGGCCCATGGCCGACACGTTTGGGGTGCAGGCATGGTATGTGATGGGTGGGACCATCACGATTCTGGCGGGGATCAGCGGGTTCTTTGTTCCTTCACTGCTTGATCTTGAGGACACGACGTGGAAGGCGCCTGCGGATGTCCCAGCGCCGGTTGTGGCCGGCGACGAGCAGCCTGTCCTTTAAGATGCCTGGCCAGCATCCCATGCGTCCGCCGGGGCAGACTAGACGGCCGTCGAGATGGAGCGCAATGCGATGCCGAACAGGAAGAATGTGGTGAAAGACAGCACCCACTGGGCACGATTGGACGTATCGCCCTTCAGCACAGAGAGATAGATGAATGGCAGGAAGACGAGGGCAAAGAGGCCGTAGAGCATATGGATGCCGGCCCTGGCGATGTTGGCGTCACCACCCCCGAGCCAGAGGGCAAAGCCGAGAATCGTCTGGACGATGAAGATGATCTGGCCGATGACCGCCGCGCCCATGTAGCTTCCGTCTACACTCTGTCCGCGAACAGCCCGAAACAAGCCCCAAAGCCCAAGCGCCAGAAAGAAGAGCCAGGCTGTGTTTGAAAGTGCGCCGTGAATGGCCTCGATGGTTCCCATGATGCTCCTTGAAACAGGTTCGATGCGGAGTGTAGCCAGAGCGCTGTGCCTTGTCAAAGCCCGCCACAGCTCGACTGCGTTGGCCGTTCAGCGGATGATGGCCAACTTGCCCTGTCCCAACAGCCCGGATACGCTACAATTCCAGCCGTATGAACGACGCCTACGAAGCAGCACTGGATTACCTGTATGCCTTCATTAATTTGGAGCAGAAACCGATTGATCGCTATCAGGCGAGCAAGATCGACACGACCCGGACGCGCGACCTGTTGGCCGCGCTTGGCGACCCGCAGCTAAGCTATCCCGCCATACATATCGCCGGGACGAAGGGCAAAGGCTCAGTCGCGGCCATGTGCGCCAGCTGCCTTCAGGCAGCGGGCTTGCGCGTGGGGCTGTACACGTCGCCCCATCTGCGGGACTTCAGGGAGCGGATTCGCATCCTCACCCCTGATGACCCGGTGGGGCTCATTGATCAGGACGCCTTCGTGGCCCGTGTGGATGATGTACGTCCGTTGGTCGAGGCGCTGCCGGGCATCACCTGGTTCGAAATCGTAACGGCCATTGCCTTTCACCATTTCGCCACGGCGGGCATCGACGTCCTGGTGGCTGAGGTCGGGCTGGGCGGCCGTCTGGACGCAACCAACGTGCTGCTGCCGGACGTGTCAGTCATCACCAGTCTCAGCCTTGACCACACGCAGCTGCTGGGCAATACACTGGCTGAGATCGCCTACGAAAAGGGCGGCATCATCAAGCCCGGCATCCCGGTAGTGACCGCACCGCAAGAGGATGAAGCGCTGGCCAAATTGGCAGCTATTAGCGACGAGCGCGGTTCACCGCTGACGTTGATCGGCCGCGACTGGCAGTATGACCCGCTGTCCGGTGGTGACGCTGTCGCCGCTGGGCATGGCCTGCGGATCACCCGCTCGCCGGCCCCGGAGTTCATTCCGGCAGGGGCCGAGTTTGGTGTCGCCCTGGCGGGCGATCACCAGCTGCTCAACGCGACGGTGGCGATGGCCGCGCTGCAGTTTGTCTCCGGCCGTTGTCCGACACTGGACGAGGCGGCGGTTCGTGCTGGTCTGGGAGGGGTTCAGTGGGATGGCCGCCTCGAACTGCTGGCGACGGCTGATGACCAGCCTGCGGTGCTCATCGACTGCGCCCACAACGTGGCCTCTGCTTCCCGACTGGCTGATGCGTTGACGACCGAGTTCAGCTACGAGCGGCTGATCCTGGTGTTTGGCGCGCCGGAGGACAAGAACATCGCCGGGATGATGGATATCCTGTTTCCGCTGGCCGATGAGATCGTACTGACAACGGCCAACCATCCGCGATCAGCGTCGCCGGAATGGTTGGCGGAGCAGGCGAGCCGCAACGGCTACGACGCCACCTCGACCGCATCGACTGCGGCTGCCCTGGAGCTGGCCCTCAGTCTCGCTGGCCCCGATGACATGGTGTGCGTTACCGGCTCCATCATCGTCGTCGGCGATTTGCTAAATCATTGGGACAGTCTACAATCGCCTTCCGGTGCCCATGGATGACTTTGACTTTGCCCAGTACCCCGACTTTCCGGAGCTCTTTCCCGAACTGGAAGATGAACTCTTCGATCAGCCCATAACGGCTGACGAGGATGGCCTGATTGAGTGCCCTTTCCTTCCGCTGCGGGATATGGTGCTGTTCCCGCAGATGGTCATGCCGCTCTTTGTGGGGCGAGAGCGCTCATTGGCAGCCATCAACGCCGCCTATACCAGCGGCGAGAACCTCATTGTCGCTGCCCAACGCAATGTCGAAACCCTCGACCCTGACGAGGCCGAGATTTATGCATACGGTACCGAAGTTACTGTCGGTCGTGTACTGCGCATGCCTGATGACTCGACCACCGTTCTGGCCCAGGGCCGCCGCCGGGTCGAGATTGTTGAGTTCACACAGTGGCATCCGTACATCCGGGTGAAGGCGCAGGTCGTCCCCGACATTGACGAGTGGCAGCCGACAACTGAGGCATTGACGCGTGCCGTACAGGCTTTGTTCGAGAAGGTCGTCAACCTGAATCAGAACCTGCCCGAAGACGCCTATGCCTACGCCCTGAACTTGAGCGAGCCGGGCTGGTTGGCTGACTTTATTGCGTCCACGCTGCCGATCGATGTCACCACGCGGCAGGAGATTCTGGAGACGGTCAACACGACACAGAGGCTGCAGCGAATCAGTATCCTGCTGGCCAAAGAGCTGGAAGTGCTGGAGCTGGAGGACGAAATCCAGTCCCAGGTCCAGCAAGAAGTTGACCGCTCCCACCGCGAACATTTTCTGCGCGAGCAGATGCGGGTTATCCAGGGTGAGCTCGGTGAACTCGATGTCTTTGGGCAAGAGATCAGCGAACTTCAAGAGGCGTTGACCGCCAAGCAGCTCCCGGAAGAAGCACGCGAGAAGATTCAGAAGGAGCTGGCCCGGCTCAGCGCAATGTCACCGATGTCGCCCGAAATCGGCATCATACGCACCTATATTGACTGGATTCTCGAGCTGCCGTGGATGGAAGAGTCGCCCGACAATCTCGATGTCAAGCACGCGTCCAGTGTCCTCGACGCCGACCATTATGGCCTGGACAAGGTCAAGGATCGGGTGCTGGAGTATATTGCCGTGCGCAGCATTGCCCCCGACACCATGCGCAGCCCCATTCTGTGCTTCGTTGGGCCGCCGGGCACAGGCAAGACGTCGCTCGGCCGCTCGATTGCCAACGCCATGGGCCGGGAGTTCGTTCGGATCAGTCTGGGCGGCGTGCGGGATGAGGCAGAGATTCGCGGGCATCGTCGCACCTATGTTGGCGCTCTGCCGGGGCGGATCATCCAGGGCATGCGCCGGGTAGGCACGGTCAACCCGCTGTTCATGCTGGATGAGGTGGACAAGCTGGGTCAGGATTTTCGCGGCGATCCGGCTGCGGCGCTGCTGGAAGTGTTGGATCCGGAGCAGAACAACGCCTTCGTGGATCACTATCTCGGCCTGGAGTACGATCTGTCGCGCGTTCTGTTTGTGACCACGGCCAACTTCCTCGACACCATTCCGCCGGCCCTGCAGGATCGGATGGAAGTGATCGAGTTCAGCAGTTATCTTGAGGAAGAGAAGCTTGGCATCAGCTCGCAGTTCCTGCTGCCGCGGCAGCTGGAGCAGCACGGCCTGCTGGACAAGAAGATACAGTTTGATGAGGCGGCTCTTAAGTCGTTGACCCGCGAGTACACGCGCGAAGCCGGTGTGCGCAACCTGGAGCGCGAAATCGCCACGATTTGCCGCAAGATTGCACGGCTCGTTGCGGAAGGCAAACGGTTCCCGAAGCAGGTGACGACCAAGCATGTCCAGACGTACCTCGGACCGCCTCGCTACACGGGCGATATTCGCCCTGATGAGGATGAAGTGGGCGTGGCGATCGGCGCCGCCTGGACGGCTGCCGGCGGAGAGCTGATGGTTGTCGAGGTCAATCTTATGCCCGGCAAGGGTAACCTCATCCTGACCGGACAGCTTGGGGATGTCATGCGCGAAAGCGCTCGTGCCGCGATGACCTACACCCAGAGCCAGGCGGAGAAGCTGGGCATTGACCCGGAGCGCTTCGAAAAGGTCGACGTGCACATTCACTTGCCTGAAGGCGCAGTGCCCAAGGACGGGCCATCGGCGGGTGCGCCGCTGGCTCTGGCGCTGATCTCGGCCTTCACCGGACGGCCGATTCGCCGTGATGTCAGCGTCACGGGCGAAATCACGCTGCGAGGTCGAGTGCTTGCCGTTGGTGGCGTGCGCGAAAAAGCGCTGGCGGCCAGCCGCAGTGGCATCAAGACGTTTGTACTGCCCAGCAGAAACGGCCCTGACATGGAAGATATTCCCGTCAAGCTGCGCAAGCAGTTGAAGTATATCCTCGTTGATCGGGTCGATGAGATAGTCGACATTGCACTCCATCCATCGCCGGACGATAAACAGCGCGACTTCTAAGGGCCGCCTTTCAGCGCAACTCCAGCATGGATATCGGCCAATCTTTGCTCGTTATCGAGATCCCTGTCACCGTCAAGACGTATGACGTTGACTTCGCCGGCATTGTCCACAACATGGTCTACATCCGCTGGCTGGAGGATCTTCGGTTCCAGATTCTGGCCGACTACCTACCCATCGAACAGATGCTGACAGACGGCATTACGCCGATCCTGGTGCGCACGACAATTGAGTACAAGCGACCGGTAACGATGGGGGATACGGTGCTGGGCCGGATGTGGGTCGATGACCTAGGCCGCAGCCGTTGGACGGTCCGGGGACAGATCTGGAATGGGGAACTGCTGGCAGCAGACGCCACCCAGGTCGGCTACTTTGCCAGCCTCGAAACGCTGCGCCCCATCCGCATCCCGGCTGCCTTGCGCCAGGTATGGGATGACGCCCGGAAAACTGGTTGACGCCAGCTGCCAGTCAGGCGGCTAGCGCCACCCTTCCAGCGTGTTCTGAATCGACCTCAGGAACGCATCACCACCCGCTCCATCCAGAATCCGATGGTCGAAGGTGAAGCTGACATAGGCCTGCGGCCGAATGGCGATGGCGTCTTCGATTACTTTCACCCGTTTTTCAATTTTTCCCACACCCAGAATGCCGCTCTGTGGCTGGTTAATGATCGGCATGGCGAACAGACTGCCCGATGTGCCGTGGTTGGTGATTGAAAAGGTTCCGCCCTGGACGTCAGCCGGCTTGAGCTTCTTGTCGCGCGCACGGGCGGTCACGTCGTTGATGGCGCGCGCCAGGCCCAGCAGATTCAAACCATCGGCGTTGTGAATGACCGGCACAATCAGTCCGTCTTCGATGGCCGCGGCGATGCCCACGTTTATTTCTCGCTTGAGAATAATACCGTCGTCACTCCAACTGCTGTTGGCCAGCGGATGTGCCTTCAGCGCCTGGATGGTCGCGGCCACGATGTAGGCGGTGAAGGTCAGATTTACACCGTCCTGAGCAAACTGCTCTTTGTGCGCTCTTCTGTGCGCGGCGACTGACGAGAAGTCGATTTCGAAGACAGAGGTTACATGGGGGCTGGTGCGACGGCTGTTGACCATATGGTCCGCAATTGAGCGTCGCATCGTCGTCAGCGGCAACAGTTCGTCATTCTCGCCCGGCGATATAGACGTGGTGTGAACTGCGGCTGGTTGGGTCGTGGCCGCAGCGGGCATCTGTGGCGCCGCAGTAGGCGGAGCAGGCGTTCGTGCAGACCCGTTGGTAGCCTCCCCACGCTGCTCAATGTATGCCAGTACATCCCGCTTGGTAATGCGGCCGTCTCGTCCCGTGCCGTGCACCTGCGCCAGGTCGACCTGGTGTTCGGAGGCGATGCGCCCCACGACCGGGCTGATGCGGCCCGTGTAGCCGCCGGTCGGTGGTGGGAGCGGCGGTGCTTGTGCGGCGGCAGGCGAGGGCGTTTCTGCTGGCACAGACTCGCGAGGAGCGGCTGTTTCCACGGCGGCCGGCGCAGTTCCATCAGGTACTGTCTCGCCGGCCTCGCCAATATACGCCAGCACGGTGCCCACCGGGACGGTCGCCCCTTCGGCCACGCACAGCTCAAGGATAGTGCCCCCCGTCTCAGCGGTAGTTTCCGTCGTTACTTTGTCGGTCTCAACTTCAGCGATGGGCGCGTACTTTTCCACGACGTCGCCGGGCTTTACCAGCCATTTGGCCACTGTTCCCTCAATCACGCCTTCACCCATCTCCGGTAAGATAATTTCTTGGGCCATGCTTACTCCTGCCACTGCGGCCGCTAGGGTATTGCCGGAAAACGGACCGGCTCAGCTTCACTCATCATATCGTAGACGACTCGGAAGACGTCAACAGCGTTCGGTTTAGAGAAGTACGCGCCATCGGACCCATAAGCCGGGCGGTGGGGCTGCGAGGCGATGGTCCGAGGTTCGGTATCCAGCCAGTAGAAGCCGCCTTGTTTCTCGATGACTTCCTGCATCATGTAGGCCGTTGCGCCGCCGGGGACGTCTTCGTCCAGAAAGACGATGCGGCTGGTCTTCTTCAGGGATTCGATAATCATTTCGTGACGGTCAAACGGCAGCAGCGTCCGCACATCCATAATCTCTGCCTCGATGCCCGTGTCAGCCAGCATGTCGGCTGCGTCGGCGGCAATGCGGCAGGCTGCACCATAGGTCACAATGGTTACATCGTCCCCGGGCCGCAATATTTCGGGCACGCCCAATGGAATGGTGATCTCGCCGATGTTCGACGGCATTTCTTCTTTCAATCGATAGCCGCTCAGGACCTCGATGACCAGACCGGGATCGTCGCCTTGCAGCAGGGTGTTGTAGAAGCCTGCTGCCTGGGTCATGTCGCGGGGGACGCAAATATGCATCCCGCGCAGGAGATGGACGACGCCGGCCATTGGCGATCCCGCATGCCAGACGCCTTCCAGACGATGGCCCCGCGTACGGATAATGACCGGTGCTTTCTGTCCGCCCCGCGTGCGCCATTGCAGCGTGGACAAGTCGTCGGACATGATTTGCAGTGCGTAGAGCAGGTAGTCGAGGTACTGAATCTCGGCGATAGGACGCAGGCCGCGCATGGCCATGCCGATGGCCTGCCCGACGATCGTCGCCTCACGAATGCCCGTATCGGATACGCGCAGACGGCCGTACTTGTCCTGCAAGCCGGCCCAGGTCTGGTTGACGCCGCCAAGCGCACCCACGTCTTCACCGAAGGAGACCACGCGGACATCGCGGGCCAGCATCGCGTCAAAGCAAGCGTTCAGGATTTTTGCGCCGGGCACCAGCGGTGCGTCCGCTTCGTACTGCGCTGGCGTCGCTTCCACATTGAGAGCCGACTCAATCGACTGGCTGTACAGATGCGAACCGTACCGGGTCAGGTTCTCGGCAGCGTGCTCAGACTGCCAGACTCGCAGCGTCTCAAGCGCACTGCCGGGCCGCTCGGGCTCCGCTCTCATGGCGATCAGCACGCCAAAGACGGCCGACTGAACGTCGCGCCGGAGCGGACTGTTCTTGCGCTGCAGCTGCCGGCGAATCTGGGCTATTGTTTCGACAGCGGCGCCCTGGGTTTCCGCCTCCACTTTCTCGATCAACGCCAGCGCGGTCTCGCGCTCGTCGTAGATGGGGCGGCTGAACGCCTGCCACGCTTTCATCCGGAAGTTCTCGACCAGTTTCTCAGCGTTGCGCTCAATCTGGTCCAGCTCGCCCGGCGTGGCGATCTTTTCCTCGACGATCCACTGACGCATCTGGGCCAGACAGTCGTGGGTCGCTTCCCACTCCAGCCGGCTTTCCGACTTGTATCGCTCGTGGCTGCCGGAGGTCGAATGACCCTGGGGCTGCGTCAGTTCGATGACGTGGATGATGGCGGGTACGTGGTCCCGGCGCACGCTTTCGGCTGCCTTCGCGTACGTCTCAATAAGGGCTGGATAGTCCCAGCCTTTGACCGTGTAAATGTCGTACCCTTCTGTGGTGCCCGGTTCGCGCTGGAAACCGGAGAGCAGTTCCGACAGATTCGACTTCGTAATCTGATACTTGTTCGGCACAGAGATGCCGTAATCGTCATCCCAGATTGAAAGGAGCACCGGTGCGCGCAGCACGCCGATGGCGTTGACGGCTTCCCAAAACATCCCTTCCGCACACGACGCGTTGCCGATGGTGCCAAAAGCGATCTCGTTTCCCTGACGGGAGAAGTGGGTGAGGTGCTGGAGTTCTTCCAGCTCGCGATAGAGGCGGGATGCGTAGCCAAGCCCGACAAGTCGTGGCATCTGCGCGGCCGTCGGCGACAGATCAGCTGATGAGTTGACCTGCTCGGTCAGATTGCGCCACGTGCCGTCTTCATTCAGGCTGCGGGTGGCGAAGTGGCTGTTCATCTGTCGCCCGGCGGAGTGGGGTTCGGCCTGAACATCGGGATGGGCGTACAGTTGGGCGAAGAACTGCTGGAACGTCGTCGCGCCAATGGCGAACATGAACGTCTGGTCGCGGTAGTAGCCGGCCCGGAAGTCGCCTTTCTGAAAGACCTTGGCCATGGCGATCTGGGCCAGCTCCTTGCCATCGCCAAAGATGCCGAACTTGGCCTTGCCGCTCAATACTTCGCGGCGGCCGATCAGGCTGGTGTGGCGACTATGCATGCCCAGCGCATAGTCGCGCAGGATGTCGGTCTTGCTGAGCATCACATTGTTGGCAGTGACTTGACGTTGTTTCTTGTCCTGGTGCACGTCGACCATACCGTTGTTCACCTCCTGGCACGTAGTAAGCAGTTTGCCCGGTCGGGGCCGTCGATGTCTGGGCACACGACAAGGGCCGCGCGGTTCAATGAACCCGCCCCGAATGGACGTCTCCGGAACCGAAGCGGCGAGACTGATAGATTGGATTGTGAAGTAGTTGCGGAAATCAATTGAATAGGCTCAGCTAACCTCCGGTTCTAATGGGATGTCGTGTGGATACGCATCAATGATAGCATAGAACGGCCGCCTGAACATGGCTGCTCAGCCAATGTCTAGGCGCGATCAGTTTTCCAGCGGACGCACAGCCAGGTTGTCGAACTCGACGACGACGCCGCCCTGTCCCAACGACTGTACCAGCAGGCCGACATCTCCAGAGGCGAACGTATTGTCAGTGACGCGGCCAACCTCCCGGCCATTGACAAAGAAAATCAGATTGCCCGCTTCTGCGTCCACCCGAAGCCGGTTGGTTACGTTGAGACCTTGTTCCACAGCCGGAGACGCGAACCAGTGATCCCCTACGATGGTCGCTTCTTCCGCACCATCGACGTACCGGCCGATCCAGACGAATCCATCGGCCGAAATCTTGAACAGGTAGAAGTCACCAGCTTCCGGGTTGGCCCGCAAGAGCATGCCGAACCCGTTATCGAGCGGCCCGGCAACGGCCCTGGCCTCGACCGAGTAACTGGCGTCGCCGAACGTTTGCCCGGCGGCCGCCCAGCGGCTGATGTCGGCCTCCTTGACTTCGAAGCGGTAGACGCCATCGACAACCGTTCCGGATGAGTAGGTGTCTTCGCCGCTGCTCCAGGAGCCGATTTCATCAAATGTCTCCTCGAACGGGAGACCCTCGCCTCCAGAGGTGCAGGCGGACAGGGCCAGTGCGAGCAGCAGCAGCAGTGGCAGCAGGAAGGGGGGTAATCGTCGGCCGAAGGAGTGCGTCATAGGCGTTAAGAATCTCGCTCAGTGTGAATTGCTAGGCACGCGCCCAGATGCTATACTATAGCACACTCAGGGCGCGTAGCTCAGCTGGTTAGAGCGCACGGTTCACATCCGTGAGGTCAGGGGTTCGAGTCCCTTCGCGCCCACTCTGACCGCAAGGTTAGCGGTTTTGAGGAACCGTGAGGTCAACAATTTAAGGTTTCATTCACAATGCGTGTGACCTGACCTCACGGCTCAAAACCGGGATGACACTATCTGAAGCAATTCAAGCCTTTCTGTTCGCCAAAGAAATACAGGGCCTGAGCCCCAATACAATCCGCAATTACCGGCTTACACTGGCACGGTTTCGGATGTCCTTTGACGGCGCAAATCCATTCCTATGCGATGTCTCGACTCGCGAGATTCGCCAGTTTCTGCATCAGCTACAGACCACGGCACCATCATCGTCTGCGACCATTCCGCGGTCGGTCAGGCCACTCAGCCCCAAGTCGATTCGCAATGTCCATGCGACTCTGTCATCGCTGTGGGAGTGGGCCATCGAGGAGAAACTGGTCGAGACCAATGTCGTCCGCACCATACGGCCGCCCAACCCCCAGATGCCGACAATCAAGCCGTTCGAGGAGCGCGACATTCGGGCAGTCCTGCGTCAGGCAGGCCAGGGTTCGACGTCGGAACTGCGCTATCGTGACCGCGCCATGATACTGTTTCTCTTAGATACCGGGGCCCGTGCCTCTGAGTTATGTAACTTGAGGCTGGCGAACGTAGATCTGAAGCAGGGCTCAGCGATTGTTCGGGGAAAGGGTCGGCTTGACCAAGGAACTGGCCGTCAGCGCATAGTCTTTCTTGGTGGCCGCGCCCAAAGGGCAGCGCACCGCTATCTCCTGGAGCGCAAGGCTGACGAGCCCGAAGCATGGCTTTTTGTAGCTACGAACGGCCGACAGTTGACCAGGGATGTACTCGGACGCCACTTGCGTCGGTTGGGCGAGCGAGCTGGTGTGTTGCCCTGCAACCCGCACCGTTTTCGCCATACGTTTGCCATTTTCTACTTGCGGAACGGTGGAGATGTCTTCACCCTTCAGCGATTATTGGGTCATAGCAGTCTTGACATGGTTCAACGTTACTTGTCCATCGCGCAGTCTGACGTGGAAGCAGCACATCGCAAGGCTGGACCGGTTGATAATTGGGGCCTCTAAGCGACATCGCCCTTGTGTGTGAACCTCCTATCAATCGGGCCTGTCCAACAAGGCGATTAGCACTTCCTCTAGCCTGTTGACTCGATCTTGTAGCTTGGCGTCGACTTGCTCTTCTGTAGGATCAATGATGCCTAACCGGCGAATTCGTTTACTGACGTCTCTCTCAGACATGATGCCATAAACACCGTCTGTAACACTCAGGTTGGAGTGCATCAGATTTAGGCTGACAGCCTTGAGATCTGCAACGTCATGAGCGTGTGTCAGTGCGTATACCGCATGACCATGGCGAAACTGGTGTGGTGATCGGTAGGGAAGATTAACGCTCGAAAGCCATCGCTTCAGGTCCTTCCTCACACGAACGTGACGATGCTGACCAACGTGGCGTGCTTCGGTATCGAATCCACCTTTTAGCGCGTTGAGGGGAGCGAACCAATAGCCGTCTTCTGACAGTACGGACCTGACCAACTCATCCCAAGCTAGGACGACTGAGTGCAGTTCTGGTATGTCCAACAGAAACGTAGTCGCATGCTTGGCAAACTTTGTTTGAACTCCGAGGTTGGGCCACTGTCGAATCTCGCGAGAGTCGAGTTTGACTGCACGTAGTGGGAGTGACACAAAGGCACCGACTCGTAGCCCCGAAAGAAAGAGAAACGCTGCTGCTGCCTGTATACGAAGCTCCCAAAGTAGAGATGCTTCTGCCGTCGCCATCCGACGAGCTTCTTCTAGCGTGACGGCCTTAAACTGGCGAGGATAACTGCCGAAACGCGGAGGCCGCAACGCCGTGATCCAGGCCGACGGCACCGCACCATAGCCTCTCTCGTTACTCTTGAGCCAACAGAACAGCCGTTTGGTAACCCCAACTATTTTTCGAAGATACTCGGAAGACAGCGGCTCGCTCTTGCCATCGAGCCTGGCGCTCCCCAGATATTCACTGAAGCGCGGCTTGATTCTATGCGCTTCCTCAAACGGCCTTTCACGTGCCCATTCAAGAGCATGTCGAAGAAGGCACTCCTCCAACCTGACGGTCCCAGGGGAAACCTGATCGACATGGCGTCTATGCATCAGATACTTCCTTACAGACTTCCAGTTTCCCCGGTTAATCATGATCTTGCTCGATTCATTTCCAGAATCCTTGTCAAGACTCGACCACACGCTGGACAAACATCAGTGAAGTAAACCAGTCCATCAAATGCTTTTCTGGTTGGACTTTCCAATCTCACCCCTCGCCTACATGTCATGCAGAACGCTTCGTCCTCTGCCAGGCGGGTTTTCGCATAGGTGTCCAGATACCAGTCTCTAAACGTCGAGCCGTTGATCATGATGTGATTCTGGGCGTTGCGTTGGTGTGGACAACCTAGGCGGATATGAGTCTCACGAATGAGTCGCGGATTGATTCCTAGTTCGTCGGCAAGCTCCTGAGTCGTGTAGAGCATGTTCAGCAACTTCCTGAGTCGATTTCGCTGTCTTCCAGTCAACCTTCCTGGTCGGATGATTCGTCTACCCACAGTCCTCATCCTTCAGTCTGCAAAACAACATCGCGTTTGTCGTGTTGAAGGAGCATCGATGTCAGCTCGTCCACAGCAGTTTTGAAATCGCAGTCTTGATAGTACATCCAGAAATCGATTATTGAGCCGGATTTATCGCATGCGAAGCACTTCCAGAAGTTTCCGTCGTCGTGGACGCTGAAGCTCGGAACGTCATCGTCATGAAATGGACAGCGGCCAGTGCCGTTGGAGGCAAGGTCCACGTATCGGGCAACAAAGTCGCGTACCGATATGGAGCGCTTCACCAACTCGTAATCAGGTATGTCGGCATTAGTTGCCTGTCTGCTTCCGCTCAACGTCGAGCTCGAAGGGGACGACACGCGGTGATCCGCAGACTCCGCAAATCGCTCAAACACGCCCTTAGTGATGGGGACTGCATCTTCCAGAATTCGGATTTGGTCTCGAAGCGATTCCGCTAACGGAGACCCGGATGGCAAATAGAAGCCATAGCGTCTTCCCGACTTACGGTGAATACCGAAAGGCAACCGAATGAGGGAACCTGGACCGCCCGTCAGTTTGCCTTGCTTTGGGAATAGCTCAATCGTGTCAATTTGGAAGAAGCGCATTAGCCCTCTGCCGAAACGTCTGATGCTCGATCCTGGCATCGCGTCGTTGAAGAACAACCATAGGTGGCCACCGCGTCTACTACGTTCGAGATATGAGACCGAGTCCAGCTCTTCCAAAGAACGAGATATGGCAATCAGGCGTCTCCAATCAGGTTCGCTGTCAGCATCAAGGACCAAGTAGCGGCCTGCACTCTCTTCACTGAGCACGTATGCTCCTAAGGTTATGGCTCCAGCAAGATGGTCAAGAATGTGGTTGTGACTCAGCTTGTCATGGACGCACAGATATCGACCGTCGTCTCGCTGCACACTGTACAGATCCCACCGTTGAATGAAACGACGAGCGAGCACAGTTGCCAAGTGATCCAGCTCCTTTTGGTGTTTCATCTTTGGTGTCATAAGAAACCTTTTATCGTTGTTCCGCTATCTCGATTGCGATAGCCTCATCCATTTGCCGGCGCGGTCACAAACGTTCCTGGTGATCGGGCCAAACAAGGGAGTGCTTTCCCTCATTGCCTGCTATCTCCCAGATTGGCTTGGTAAGCACGGTCTTGGCCGAAATACGATCCAGAGTGGTGAACCAGAACATGTCAGATCTCTCTTCGTCAGCATCAGGAACTAGGTCGATCAAGTTTGCCAGACGCCGCTCGCTGGTGGTCACAGTCAGGACACCGATTGCGTCTGTTCCATACCTCTTTTCATACTTGCCACCCCTGTAGAACGCTGCGTAGCCGCGCAATTTCCGCAAGAATGTTCGGCGTCCAAACTTGCTGCTGCGTCCTGTCTCGGTTCCCAAATCGATCTCCACAAAGCGGTCGTAATCGTACCCATCGGCCGTTAGCCGAAAGTAGCCGTCAGGAACAACGGTCACGTACTGACTGGCGCCGCCTGGTCCCGTAATGTGTACTCGTTCTTTCATCTCTTCGCGTTTCAACGTCTTCTCGTCTAGCCAGGTCGACACTCGAAAGCGATTTTGGTCCGCCGCCAGATCGATTGCGATTCTGAAGTCATTAATGGCTAGCGTATGCTCGATAAACTGCCATCCAATCCGGTTGTCAGTGGGTTTCCAATCGATCTCTTCGACGAACACTCCCAGCTCATCGGCCAATATTGGTAAGGCCTTCTTGTCTAGCAGATGCAAGAGTGGCTTCCGCCCGTCTGAAAGCCTTGTTGGTTGCTCCACGCGATGGAGATAGCCGAGCTGGAAGAGCATCTTGAGGCGATGGCGACAGCGCGAGGTCTTTGTCCTGTGGGATTGGCCACCACTGGGTCGGAATAGGAGTCGTTCGACTTGGACTGTGGAAAGCACACGATAACGATAGACAGCGGCGAGGATGTCAACGTCTCGACTAGTCATCCGAAAGCCCTGAGGGATTGAATCACGTACGCGTTTCATGGCGGTCATCTGATCTCCTCCGGAGCCGAGTCGTATTTGATTTTGTGCTTCTCTTGCTTGTATCACTCCCTGTGTTCAGTATAGCATTCCTGATGAAGCGCATTACCTGGTCATGAGGCACTCCATATGCTGAAGAGCGAGAAAGGATGCTTTGTTCCACGTTCTCGTCTGGCCTGCGACTCTCGGGGTAAGTGTCGACCTCAGTCTGGTGACGCAGATTCTTTCCTTCAAAGCGGACCAGTGCACGAAACTTGGGTAGATTCGAGAGGTAGTGTCCGGGCAACGGTCTGCCGTTTGAGAGATAGTGTCGCGCAAGTGCAGCAGAGTCGGACGGATTCACCTGAAATGCGATCACGTTCCCGCAATTTGCGGCGGCAGCTTTAGCGCTCTGACTGAGCTGTGCCAAGCTCTGATGTGCGATCGTACAGAATAGACCGAACTTTCGCAGTTCGTTGATGATTGTCACAAAGGATTGGGGCGAGAACTTATAGAATTCATCTGCATAAACGTGGCACGGTGTGCGATCGATTCCCCGATGACGCGACCTGGCCATGACGACCAACGCGGTCAGCAGCAAGGATCCAAGTAGGCGTTGCCCCTCGTCGTCCAAACCATCTAGATTGATCAGCAAGACTCCGCAGCTGGACAGGACATCTTGAAATGAGAAGCAGCGAGCAGACTGAGGTTGGCACAAGATGGGGAACAGCATGGTGCTGGTCATGATGTGCTTTATCTTTTGACGACTTGATTCCATGTCCACTCTCAGACGCTTGCGCTCTGTCCACTCGATCCAATTTTGCCTTAGCGCGGGATTGTCGGAGACGAATCGCGCTAGCTCTCGTCGCCAGATGTCACCTACGCTGTCCATCTGCGTAAGAAGAAGCATGTGAAGAAACGTCGTCTCGTGCTCTGGGTAGGCAGCCAGCAGTGTGCGAACCAATGTTTCGAGTGTGTTCTGCATCGTAGGCGCGCTGGAATAGCCTCCGTACCACGTGTGGGCGAAGACATCCATCAGGGCTCCCGCCTTGAGCTCATATGCTTCCTGATCGGAGTTCTCAAATGGATTGAAACCTAGTATGCGGTTTCGCTGTTCCGCAGGCGCAAAGTAGACGACTCGGTCCGACTGACCTGGCGGGCATCTCTGCACTACATCCTTAGCCAGATCGCCGTGTGGATCTAGTACGACGATGCCTTTGTCTTCCCTTTCTATGTCGTCAAGAACCAGCGAAAGGATGAGATTGGATTTGCCTACACCATGCTTACCAACAATGTAGGTTGACCGCCGCGCGTCCTCTAAGTAGATAGAGCGACCGCTAGTTGTGCTGCGACCGATGCGTGACCCCGATCGCTGGAAGACCTTTGAGAGTGGAGAGCTGTTCATGATCAAAACTCATCTGGCTCGATAATCGTCGGGCTTCGCTTGCCGCTGCTGAGAAGGCGAGGCGATCCAGCTTCGCCTCCTCCGGTCATTATTCGCTCCAATCCTCTCGTTATCAGTTGTTCCGCCAACTCGATCTTGAGTTGATCGGGAAGATTGGCGTTTTGTGGATCAGATAGCACTTTGTCAACATCCTTAGCGAAGTCCACCGCCAACCGGACAAGGTTACTCATGTTTGCGCGACTGATGATGTCCTTTGCTCGAAGGTTCTGATACGCAAGCCTCGCTTCGTACTCCTGTGCCGCGGCACGAACGATGGCCTCGCGCTTGACTGCAGATAGCTTCTTTCCAGCTTCTTTAACTTCTTCTCTGACTTCATATGCCGCCAAGTGTTTGCCGATAAGTTCCCAGATAAGGGTTCCACCATCAGTAGACTCCCTCAGTTGATAGAGCTCATCGTAGAGTCTCGCCTAACGCGCTCGCGCCGTCTCCTACCGTAAGATTGACGATTGCGAACCTGGGTTGTTAGCTGTGCTGAGTTTCTTGTGGCATTTCCTGACATTAGTTCTCCTCCACATCGTGGGCAGAATGAGATGCTTCTCCGGGGGTCGTTCAATCCGCAGCCTTGGCATCTACTCGTCATGTTGGCACCTTTCGTTTCCTGCACGCTATCATTTTTTGAGGTCACTGGAACAACTGAACGGCCGCGAGCAAGAGCCAGTAACAAGTGCAGCTAAGCGGGCAGCTTAGGGCGATCAATACAACGCCGGCTGCGTATATGAGAAGGCCAGCATAGGGATCGCCCGGCTTACTGCGACGAGTCCCGCAGTACGGACAGAAGATGTCCTTGTTCCTGAGCGGTTGGCTGCAAATCCTGCATCGTTTCATGATGATTGCGTCCTAGAAGTTGTCTTCTAGCCTCTTCGTCATTCTCGGCATTCAGTGTGCTCGTAAGCCTCTAATGACACGGCTACTGAATTCAAGCGCCCCTACCATTGTCAACTACGACCTCTGAGCAAACGTTGACACTGTCTTGAGAGCGTAATGCTGTTCAGCGAAAGCAGTCATTCTCGTTTCATCTGTTACAATGTCCTTCGAATGCATGTATCGAGAGGTTCCTCTATGATGCTCATTGTGTGCTGCTCACAGCATAATCGAGGGACTCTCCTTTTAGTCTCATATGACAAGACTCAATCTCACAATATGTGATTTCCGTGGTGTTGGGTTATGAAGAACGTTATTGAACGCAACTTACTGGGATGTTGCATTCCCACACAGCGGCAGGTTGCTGGAACATGTCATGAATAAGCATGATCTTACTAGAAAGAGAGTCGATGCTCTAACTGGGATAGGTTTAAAAATGCAAAGTCGGATGTTTCGCTAACGATGACTGCACCCGAGAAACAGAGCAGGCGATCATCAACACTATCGCTGAAGAGGGCCATCCCGGACTTAGCCCACGGCGAAGACGGCAACTGGTGAACATAGTAAATCATAGCCGAGGTCAATTGCGTGAAGGGCTTGAAGCGGAATTATCCGTGATCGATCTGAGTCATCTTCAAGACCTGGGAAGATCTAATGAACTAGAGAGTCTTGTCACGCAACTAGAGCTCGAAACTTCCCCAGCGTTTATCATGGATGAACTCTGGTTCGTGCATGCCTATAATGGTGCCTGCTTTGAGCTATTCGGCGTCGATTACAGAGGGCGAGATGAGGACAAGCTACGCTATTGGCAAACTTGGCATGTGATAGGCTACGAAGTTTGCGGGAACTCGATTGTTCGTGATGCGCATATAACACCGACATCGTTACTTCAAGTCCAGCGGTGGACCTGTTCTTCCAAGATGTACATCTCTACTTATTTACCGTCCAGGTCAAGGCTCTAATCGGGACGGATACTGTGACAGTTGCAGGCAGTCAGTTCAGCGATTTTGAAGCCATGTGGACGAGATGCATTAGGATTTAGAGGCGAGGAGTACCCGCTTGAGCATTTAACCAGGACACTTCGTAATCCAGAGAATCACAAGAGGACATCTTCAAGTGCGTTTGGTGCCTGTCTTTACAGCGGCTCAGTTACGATCGTTCCTGATACGAGAGGCTACAACCACGTATTCACTGGTTCAAGTGGGACGCACGTGACGGAAGCGGAGAGACTAGCCGTTTCTTGCGAGAGCTTGGACAGCGTAACCGAGACATCCTATTCGCGGCCGACTATGAAGATGAGAACAACAGATTCCACGTTAACAGTTGGCAGGAGACGAAGGATCGCTTGTCGGAGATTGACGTGATCTGAGATAGCCTCAAGTGGAGTTCGCACTCTTGGTCTTGCTTCGGAGCTTCACTTGCTTATTCGCGCCGGTGCCGTTCGCTTTGCCCCTCCAGACACGCTGATCGCTACCAAGTCCTGTTACTGAAGCACTTCGACGCGCCAACTGAGAGCGAACTCGTTCTAGTTCGATGGCATTCAACTTATAGTAGTTAAGGTGGACTGTAGTGAGCAGAATCGGGTCTGATCGCCCAGGTAGACTGGCATACGCCCTCCGTGGAGGAAGTGATTGAAGACGCTGCGCCGCATGCTCTCTTTCTTCGTGTAACGAGTAGAACACCGGATGACTCCGAGTTTGCTGGTCGTGATTTTGGACTAAGTGTTTGTATTCGCTCCCCATCAACCCTGAAGACGTGACTTGCGAGCGACTCCGCATCCTGTCTTGAAACTCCAAAGATCACCTTGGTCTGGATGTTCCCAAGAGCGCCTGCTAGTCGAGGGCCAATCTGGGTCAATGTTTGATGCGCCAGTGTCAAATGTAGCCCGTATTTTCTGCATTCGGATAGTATCTGGGCCAATGTCTGAGCGGTACCTTCATTAGCGCTGAAATCCTGGAACTCGTCAATGTAGAAATGAAATGAACGTCTTTTCGTCGTGTCATTCTTGCGCGAGCGGGCAGCTTGCTCCATGCCTGTGACAATCAGACTTCCGAGCAGGCGTCTTGTCTCAACGTCACAACGGCCGAGATCCACGAGCAGAACTTTGCCACTGTCCATGATGTGCCCGAATTCCAAGCTGTTTTCTCGCGCACCGAGAATGCGCCTCAGCTGAGGATTGAGCGTGAATGCGGTCACCTTGTTGAGCACAGACTCAATCATTTTCGGTTGGTCACGCCCCCATTTATCGTAGCGTTCGTTCCAAAATGAAGTGACCTCTCTGTCTGAAACTGCCGCGAGTAGGCTGTGACGAAATGCTCTATCGGTAAGGAGTCGTGGGAGTTCGACGAGCGTCATATCGTTGGCGATTAGCGTCAGGACGCCGGCGACCACAATGTTTGAGAAACGCGGAGCTTCGGCAAGCGTATTAGGCCAAGCTCGGCGGAATGACTCGACAATCCCCTGAGCAGTCTCGTAAGGTGAGTGGGGGGTCCGAAGAACATTGAACGGGAGAATGAAGTCCGTGCGAGAAGGCTCCAGATAGATAATACGAGACCAATGCATCCTGTGAATGCATTCGGGCGCGAGACCAGATAGCTGAGCAAATCATCAATCAGGTCGCTATGCGGGTCCAAAATGCCACATCCTCGATTGCCCACAATGTCTTGAAAGATCATGTGTTCGATAAGCTTAGATTTTCCCTTGCCGGTGATTCCGACAATGTAGGCGTGGGTCTTTCGCTCAGTATCACCAAGCCAAATTCGTCTCAGACCGAAACGACCTGCCGTTCCTAACACGATATAGTTCTTTCGCTTCTTTAAGTACATAGATAGTCGCTTCAGCCAATCAAGCGGAGTGCTACTGAGTGACGCTAGAATAGAAGATTCGAGTAGCTCTCTGTTCTCTGGTTCACGTTCACATTGCCTTGCCATGCACTTGGAAATCGAACCAAGAGGTCCTCCAACGCAGTTGGCTCGAAGCTGGGTGATGTCTCCACAGCAGCACCAAGCGGTCCAACTATTTCCTCGAGCTTCGAGAGGCTGAAGTAAACAAGCTCGGCAGACTGTGCAATACAGAGGCCAAAGCATGTGTCGTCCCCGTCGTATTCGGTGATGTACCATGTCCAGCAAGTACCTGGAAGGTACAGTTTTGCTTGTGCTATCGCTGCCATACCGAGGCCGTCGAGAGCAAGTGTCCGCGGCAAACTTCTGCGAATCTGTTCTGGGAGTAGTCCCATGAAAACACCTCCTTACTTACTTCCACACCTGCCAGCTCATAGGCGCTGTGAGGTCGTGAGGCGCTCCTAGAGCGCGCTGTTCCGTTTCAGAGCCTATGAGACAGATCAGGGGGAAAAACTAAGAGAGACTTTCGCCCTCCGGTACATTGTCTACCATGGAGGACGACATGCCCAGAAAGAAAGCCTCAACCGCAGAAGATACCGTCCGTAGTATCCGCCGTCGGACTCGCAAGAAATACTCAGGCGAAGAGAAGATCCGTATTGTCCTGGAGGGACTTCGAGGCGAGGAGAGCATCGCCGAGCTGTGCCGTCGCGAGGGCATCAGCGAGAGTCTCTACTACCGCTGGAGCAAGGAGTTCCTGGAAGCCGGCAAGCAACGGCTGGTGGGCGACACCAAGCGCCAGGCCAACACCGAAGATGTCAAGGACCTGCGCCGTGAAAACGAGCAGCTCAAGCAGCTGGTAGCTGAGCTGGCTCTCAAGAATCGAGTCCTCAAAAAAAGTGTGCTTGGCTTGGAGAGCGAGTGGGACGACTGATGCGCTACTCGCAGGCCGAGAAGATGCAGATCATCCAGCTGGTGGAGCAGTCGGAACTGCCCATCGCCCAGACGCTGGCTGAACTGGGGGTGCCCCGCAGCACCTTCTACCGTTGGTATCAGCGGTATCAAGCCACTGGCTATGAGGGCTTGGCATCACAAAAGCCGGCACCCCGCCAGTTCTGGAATCGCATTCCCCAGGCTGTGCGCGACCAGGTGGTGGCCCTGGCCCTGGAATCGCCAGATAAGTCGCCACGTCAGTTGGCCTGGCACATCACGGACAATGAGGGGTATTTCATCTCTGAATCCAGTGCCTACCGCATTCTCAAGGGCTTTGACCTGGTCACCAGCCCCGCCTTCCAGATGGTCACAGCCAGCGACCGCTTCAAGGACCCCACCCGGCGGGTGAACGAGCTGTGGCAGACCGACTTCACTCAGTTCAAGGTCATCGGCTGGGGCTGGTACTATCTGTGCACGGTACTCGACGACTACTCCCGCTACATCCTGGCCTGGCGTCTGTCAACGACGATGGCCGCCTCAGACGTTGAAGAGACACTGCAGCTGGCCTTGGATGAGGTGGATGTGACTCGCGTGAAGGTCAGGCACCGGCCGCGGCTGCTGTCCGACAACGGACCCTGCTTCGTGTCTCAGGCATTGGCCCGGTACCTGAAACGCTACCAGATGACCCATGTCCGCAGCCGTCCCTACCATCCGATGACTCAGGGCAAGATAGAGCGCTACCATCGCTCAATGAAGAATGTGGTTAAGTTGGATACCTACTTCTATCCTTGGGAACTGGAGCAGGCCATCGCGGCTTTCGTGACCTACTACAACCACGAACGATATCATGAATCGCTGGATAATCTGACACCGGCTGATGTCTATCATGGCCGGACTGAGGAGGTGAAGAGCAAACGACAGAAGACGAAGGAGAGAACGCTGGAGCAGAGGCGTCGGTTCAATGGACAGCTGGCGCCGAATGACTTATCGTTGGAGTGGTGAACCGGTAACCATCCCCGAGATTAATACCAAACATAAGTGGAAAAATCGGGCATAATCTGCCTAGGAGAATTCCACATGAAGCGATCCCGATTTACCGAAAGCCAGATCGTCCAGATCCTCAAAGAGGCGGAGGCGGGTATTTCCTTGCCCGACCTGTGTCGCACGCACGGGTTCAGCCAGAGCAGTTTCTACAAATGGAAGGCCAAGTACGGTGGCATGGAAGCCTCCGATGTGCGCCGTCTGCGGGAGCTGGAAGAAGAGAATCGCCGACTGAAGGCGATGTATGCTGAGCTGAGCCTGGAGCATCGGGTGCTCAAAGAGGTGGTTGAAAAAAAGCCATGACCACCAACCAACGGCGAGAGCTGGCCACGGAGGCCATCAGCGAGCACGGCTTGAGCGAACGGCAAGCCTGCCGCTTGTTGGGCATCAGCCGGACGGGATTTCGGTATGTACCGCGGCGGCCGGATGATGGCGAACTCATCGCCCGGTTGCAGGACTTGGCTGAACGCAAGCCCCGCTGGGGACTGGGTAAGATGGTCGGCCGGTTACGACTTGACGGTCATCGCTGGAATCACAAGCGGATCAGGCGTGTTTACCGCCAGTTGCAGCTCCATATCCGAGTGCGGCCCAAGAAAAGGTTACCCAGCCGCTCGCCGTTGCCGCTGCTAGTGCCGGCAACAACCAATCGCTGCTGGTCGGTGGATTTCATGCACGACAGTCTGGCTTCCGGCCGGACATTCCGAACCTTCAATGTCATCGATGACTTCAACCGCGAAGCGCTGGCCATCGAGGTTGACACCTCGCTGCCAGCTCAACGGGTCGTGCGTGTCCTCGATACGTTGGCTGCCTGGCGTGGCTATCCGCAGCGGCTGCGCTCGGACAACGGGCCGGAGTTCATCTCAAACACACTGGATGAGTGGGCTGAGAAACACGGTGTTCTGCTCGACTTCATCCAACCCGGCAAACCGGCCCAGAATGCTTATATCGAACGGTTCAATCGAACCTATCGGGAGGAGGTGCTTGACCTGTATCTATTCGACAATCTGGCCGAAGCCAGAGCCATCACCGAAGCGTGGTTAGAAGAATACAATGCCATCCGGCCGCATGAGGCGCTAGGTGGCTTGCCGCCTTACCGGTATGCAGCCGAGGCCAGAACTTAGTAGAAAATTCTACTTATGAATGGTACTAAGATTGGGATCCTTACCCAACCTCTCTTAATTCTGGAACTCTGTTGTCCCAAAGGTTCTGAAGACGTACACTATAAACGACTTGAGCATCGACGCCAGGTCGAGCAAATCATTGAAAGTGGCAGGCGAGCCGGCTTGTTCCTGTCTCGTGAGGCAATGATCCGCTACCTACTGGAGATGTATGACAAAGCGGATGCCGGCGACGTCATCTGGGCCCAGTGCGTGCGTTGCACCGACTTCACGCCGGAGGTCCGAAAGAAGATTCTGGAGGCTGCCGGCCGCGGTGTTCGTTTTCAGATGATCATCAATGGCAACTCGCCTTCAGCGAGCGAGTTCAGAACGCTGTTTGATCCGGTGGAAACGGCCGTCATCTATGAAAGGAACGACAATCGATTGTCGCTGCAAGGTCTGTCCGAACGGGAAGTCGTGATTGCTTTGCCGGGAGTGGATTCGTATACGGCCGTATTGGTGCGGGACAGGTGCATCACGAAGTTGTTTCTGGATTGGTTTGAGACCAGAGTGAGAGCTCCCGTCACTGATTTCTAGCTATCTGATAGGTTCGGTCTTGGCTTCTACCTCCACAGGAGCTTTGCCCGTGATTTCTTGGAAGCGAACGTTGTCGCCAAGCTCGGTGCAAAGTTGCGCCACCCACTCTTCAGTGTAATCGTAGGCACCCATCAACCGATCGTATATACAATACTTGGGATCGTTGCTTCGGGACTATCGGAGTTGGTGGGAGGCCTAACCTCAAAGTATTTCCATGCTCGAGTGTGTACTCATGGACACCTCAAAAGGCAGACACTTCTCGAGTCTCTGTGCGACCTCACGTGGTCTAAGAAGGCCACTTCTTGCAACAGATACACGCTTTGCCTTAATCAGGGCTGCTACCTGTTCCAACTGTTTCATTTCTTCGGGCTTGGATGAGTCAAACTGTACGAACTCGACAGAGAGATCTGCAGCACTTGCGCGATTTGCCAGCTTCGGGACGAGAAACACCCGAAGCGCAAACTTGGTGCTATCCGAAGTTTCCAACGGCAAGCCAGAGCGAAATTGCCTGATGAAATCAAGGATATCTGTTGCAACGGAGGTCTTCAGCCTCTTTAGAGCGGCTTCCTGCTCCGACGGCCTCAATGCAGAAAACTGAAGGGCGACAGACAGACCACCGGTCAAAGCAAAGCTCTCTCCGAATTCGGTGACCAGTAGATCCTCGAAGTTCATCAACATCGCCTGGCATTCCCCATATAGAGCTGGGTCAAGCTCCGGATGATCACGATGCTCGATCTTGTTTCGAAGAGCCAACATGAACTCAATGTTACTGCGTTCTGGAGGATTATGATCCTTGAAGAACTGCCTTAAGCATTCGCGAAGTTCCCAGTGCTTTGGTTCCCCTGCGACCTTAACGTATCGGGTGCCTCTGCCAGTGCCGCTTGCTTTGTACCAAGGCTTACGCCCTCTTCGGTAGAAGATAGCGTGAAACAACGAAGTCCAACCTATGACGATGAGAATGACATAAGTCTGGGTACGAAACGCTATGCTAGGCTTGTTGTAGATTTCGACTGCAGCTAGTATTGATGAACGAGCCTTGTCGAGATTCTGTGCCACATTTCCCGAAAGCCGTACCATGGAAGCCTACCTAATAGAGCAGTGGTAATAGATTGAACATAACTGACTGTAAGCTTCAGCGCTAAATGATCCCAATTCTTCAGAGCTAAATGATCCCCCACCTGTCCATCTGACATAGCCCTAAAAATACTGGATGCGCTCAGCGCCCGCCTGCAAATCAGCTAACCGCCGCTTGGTGTAGATACGGGTCGTGTTGAGATCGGTGTGCCCCAAAATATCGGCCAGCGCCACCAGGTCGTTGTTGTTGTTTTCCAGGTAGCTGTAGGCAAATGTGTGCCGCAGGACGTGGGGGGTGACCCCTTCCAATCGCGACCAGGCCGCATACTTGGCCACCACCGCAGCCACCCCTTCAGCCGACAAGGGTCCTTGCCGGCCCATGAACAGCGCTCCGCTGCCGTCTTCAGGAGCGTTCCTCCAGATAGCCATGCAGCGCCTCGCGCGCTTTCTTCGGCACAGGCACCGCCCGCTCCTTTCCACCCTTGGCAATCTCGCTCGCACCTGGATGACCCCTTTGCGCTCCGACAAGCGTCACGTCATCCATCGTCAGCGATACCAGCTCCCCTACCCGCAAACCGGTGTACAATAGGATGGAGATGATCGCTTCATCTCGCGAATTGCCACGTACCTTAACTTCTTTCAATAGCTTGCGTGCCTCTCGCGACGATAGTGACCGCGGGGCCAGTTGCTGCTTGCTCTGAATGGGAATGGCCTTGATGCGCCGGCGCATCTCGGAGTTGACCACCTTCTCGCGTGCGCCCCAGGCTGCATACTGCTTGAGCCAGGCCAGCCGCCGGTTGAGCGTCGTTGGCTTTCAGACCTTGCTGCCGGCCCCAGGTCATGTAATCCTGAACATCCATGGCGGCCAGGCGCTCCAGCGTAAATGGTTCCTGGTTCACCTCCGCATACCAGCCGGCAAACTGGGACCAGTCGAACTCGTAGGCACGCAGCGTTCGCGGGCTGCGCCCCTTCTCCCGCAGCTCCTGCAGGAATCGGGCGAATCGCTTCTGCTCTTCTTTCGTGGCAATCACATCATCATTCATAGTTGACCCTCCAAAGTATTATCCGAAACTCAATCGTATAGATAATCGGCGCTTTTTGCGCGATTTTCATCTCTTTTTCGCGTCGTTATTACAGATAAGCACACTTATCTAGTTGTATTATCTATAAACTTACAGCAAGAATCAAGCCCCACATGTCATCCAACAGGAGGCACAGATGGTGGAAGACGTACCTGAACTAAGCGCCCTGACTGAGCAGAAGCGAGCCAAGGCCCTGGCCCGATATAAGGCGTGAAGTGCAAAACCTCCAGGCAAGGCAGTTGAGGTGACAAAGTCCTTTCTCAGAGCTCTAAAGCCGGTGCGTAGACAAGTTCAGAGCTTGTAGGTCCACTTGCGTTTGACCAGCTCACTGTGCCAGCGAAGGACTGTTTGCGGGGAGAAGAGCCTGAGCGAAACACCAAGCTGGTTGGTGGTCTGATTGGTCTCTCGCCTTAATCTATTAGCCAAGAGGGCAAGCGTCATTCGCTCGACAGGCTTGGGCCCAATGGTGCGACCCGGTTCCCGTCGGCAATATCGAGCTGGTAGCGAAGCACAAGGATCTGTATGTCTTTTTCCTGATCAGAGAGACGGCCGATGCGAATCAGTTCGAGCAGCAGGGGGAAGATGTGGGCAAGAGCTGACCAGAGCATGCAACGACTACTTCATTTGGAGTTTCGGTGATTCTATCGTGCTGTGACAACGACGCGCTTGAGGAGGACTGCGGCTGACTGGTTCTTCTGAAGTAATTGCACCCTTCGGGGTCACGTTCAGGACGAGAATGTTGTCCAGCCATTCGACTCAGAGTGTTGGTACCAAGCTGCATTTCTACACATCCACTTGATTTCGCAGCTTACGTTTTGATAAGATGTCGGCATATGCACGAAGCCCGAGGAGTTGTTGCCCTGCTACGTACCTGGGAAGAAACGTCACCACCATAGGTATACACGTGAGTGCCCCATTCCCGTCGCTCCCGCACCTGACAAAAGATGGGCCAAACGAATTTTCGGTTGGCCCATCTTTTTTTGGTTCAGAACCAGATGGTAGTTCGAACGTAGTGTCATCCCCACTACTTTCTCATCGCGAACGTGTACACGTTCCACAATTAGCTTGACAAGCTCGTGCCTTGCTTCCTCATCCTCATCAAGGCGCTCCCAGCGACTTCTGAAGTTCCGCAGCATGTCAGCCTCCTGCTGTAGCTCATCATCCGGTACAGGCCTAAGCTGTTCCAGCTCAATTCCTACTTCTATCCCTGGGAACTGGAGCAGGCCATCGAGGCTATCGAAAACTATTACCACCATGAGCGATACCATGAATCGCTGGACAATCTGACACCGGCCGATGTTTATCATGGCCAGACCTAGGAGGTGACGAGCAAACGAGAGCAGAGGAAGGACAGAACCTTCGATCAGAGCCGTCGGTTTATTGGACAGCTGGCGCCCGATGACTTATCGTTGACGTGGTGCACCCTCTCTTGATTCTGGAACTCTGTT
>CAVWDW010000001.1:0-826254 GCA_963753865.1 uncultured Chloroflexia bacterium | reverse complement strand
ATTTCCGCCACCTATCTCGTCGCGGCCTGTTCCCCCCAGAGCGGGTACGGTCGCCTACGGCGGGATTTCTTTTTGATCCTCGACAGCTTCCAGTTCCTCGAAAACTAGGGCAGGGTTCTTCAGCAGAACCATGAGGGCGAGACAACCGGCGATGACAGGTTGGCCCTGTCCCCGCCTCTGCGCCGGCTCATGGCGTCCGCGCTGTCTTGTCCTCCACACCCGTGAACTGCGCTATCGATCGCGACTACCGAATACCCTCCATCTCCAACCGCTCCCGGTCGATCAGGTATAATGGCGGCATGACGACGCCTGACGAGACGACCGGCGAGGAGGCGGGCACCCTGCTGCCCGACATCACCTTCGTCGACCATACCGCCGACTGGGCCATGCGGGTCCGCGCGACCGATCTGCCTGCCCTGTTTGCGGCGGCGGGTAGTCGGCTTGGCCCGGCTGCTGGTCGAGGAACCGGCGGCCGTCCCGCGCACGATGACGCGCGAGGTGACGCTGGAAGCGGCCAACGCCGAATCGCTGCTCGTCGCCTGGCTGGGCGAACTGGCCTACTGGGCCGAGGTGGAGGGCCTGGTGTTCCCGGACATTAACGTTCGGCGGGCGGGCGGCGACAGCTTGCGGGCGGTGGTTGGCGGCGGTCCGGCAGCCTCCCTGCACAACCATATCAAGGCGGTCACCTACCACGACCTGGCCATCCAGACGGTGCCTGGCGGCGTGGAAGCCACAATCGTTTTCGATGTCTAGCCCGCTGTGCGCCCGGAGCACCAGGCCAAGGACGGAGCCGATGAAACGTAAGACATTGGTGCGCGTAGCGCCCTATATTCACGAAATCCCCCAATAATATCGTCACGACATGCGCGTTCCAGCCCGTTTTTATGCCGATGGCGAACTGCTGGAAATGGCGCTGGGCGATAAAAGCCTGGATCAACTCGTCAACACCGCCACCCTGCCCGGCATCGTCAAACTACGCGCTGGCCATGCCCGACATCCACCAGGGCTACGGCTTCCCCATCGGCGGCGTCATCGCCACCGAACTGCCCGACGGCGTCATTTCCCCTGGCGGCGTCGGCTATGACATCAACTGCGGCGTGCGTCTACTGGCAACGCATCTGGACAGGAAGAGATTGCGCCGTATCTGGATGAGTTGGCCACGCGCTGCAAATCAACTGCCCCAGCGGCGTGGGGCACGGCGGCACAATCCAGCTGAAACGGCATGAACTGGAGCGATTGGTCGAGCAAGGCGGCGATTGGGCGCTCAAAAACGGCTATGCGACGACGCATGGATTTGGAACGGACGGAGGAAAACGGCCGTCTCGCCGGCGCCGATGCCAGCAAAGTCAGCGACCGCGCCTTCAAACGCGGCGGAGCCACAGTTCGGCACGCTGGGCGCAGGCAACCATTTCATCGAAGTGGATGTGGTCGATGAAATTTTCGACGAAAAGGCCGCCCAGCGGATGGGCTGTTCCCTCGGCCAAATCGTCGTCCAAATCCACTGCGGTTCGCGCGGGTTTGGCCATCAAATTTGCACCGATTATGTGCGCCAGTTTCCAAAAAGTCGTCCACAAATACGGCATCCATCTGCCCGACCGCGAGCTGGTTTGCGCCCCGCTGAGCAGCCCGGAAGGGCAGGATTATCTGGCGGCGATGAAGGCGGCGGCCAATTATGCCTTTGTCAACCGGCAAGTGCTCACCTTCCACATCCGGCGCAGTTTTGAGCAGACGTCTGGCCGGCAAAGTTCAGCAACCCAACCGTCTACCAGGTTTACGACATCGCCCACAATATGGCTAAAATCGAGACGCATGAGATTGACGGCCGTGCAGATCGAAGTCTGCGTCCATCGCAAAGGCGCCACCCGCGCTTTTGGCCCCGGCTCGCCCGTTTGCCCGATGCGTACCGCGACATCGGCCAGCCGGTGCTGGTTCCCGGCTCGATGGGAACCGCCAGTTGGGTGCTGGTCGGCACGGAAAAGTCGATGGCCCAAAGTTTCGGCTCCACCTGCCACGGCGCGGGACGCACGATGAGCCGCTCGCAGGCCAAGAAAGACGGTGCGCGGCGACGAATTGCGCCAGGAATTGGAAGCGAGGGCATCCACATCCGCGCTGGCAGTATGCCCGGTCTGGCCGAAGAAGCGCCGCAGCTTACAAAGATGTGGATCGCGTCATTGAAGTGGTTCATGGGGCCGGAATCGCCAAAAAAGTGGCCCGCATCGTGCCGGTTGCCGTCGTCAAAGGCTAGGCCGCCGGCCGGCCGTCCTCATGACCAGCTCCTTACACCTCACGTACCACCGTCAAACACCAGCGCCAGGCGATCATCATCCAGCCCGGCGATCTGGCGACCGTGATGTCGACGACGCCCCTGTTGGCCGCGTTGAGCCGTGCCTGGCCCGATATGCGTTGACTGGGTGGTCAGCGACGCCGCCCGGCCGGCCCTCAACGGCAATCGTCGCCTGCGCCGTCTCATCAGCACGGGGCAAAGCGCGCCGGTAAACGGCGACGAAGGAGAGGCCGGCGACGACTGGACTGCCCGGCTCACGGCTGGCGACTACGATATCTGCGTAATCCCGGATACGACGCGGGACCTCGCCTTTCGCGCCCGCCGCGCCCACATTCCCCAGCGCATCGGCTTCGGCGGCATCGGTCTCGGGCTGTTACTGACCACACGCGCCCGGTCTGCGCCCGCCGACCACCTGCCGGGTGAGCGGTATCTGGCGCTGGCGTCGGCCACCGGTGTGGAGCAATCGCTCATTGATTCGGCTGAGATGGAGTTCTACCCTTCCGACTACGACAGGGCTGACGTCACGCGCTGGCTGGTGGAGTCGCTGGACTGGCTGGGCGACACACTGCTGGTGGTGCTCCATCCCGGCACGGGCGTGCTGGATGAATCATTGCGGGTTCGCCAATGGCCGGCCGAACGGTACGCCCGCCTGGCCAACTACCTGACCCGTGTTCATGGCGCGCGGGTTGTTCTTGTGGGTGGCCCGAAGGATGTGGCTGTGGCCCGGGACGTGGCCGGCATGATGTCGGTGCCGGTGGCCAACCGCACGGGCCAGATGGGGTTGGGGGAGATGGGGGCCTTGTGTGAACTGGCCAACCTCTACATCGGCAACGACGTGGGTCCGGCCTATATCGCCGCCGCCGCCGGCTGTCCGACGGTCGTCATCCACGGCCCCACTGACCCGGCTGTTTCCGGACCGTACATGGTCAACACACCGGTGACCAACGTCTGGCGGCCGGGCGGCGTGCCGTTCTCCTGGCAGAAATCGACTACCGTCGAGGACGTGGCCCAGGCGGCTGCGGCACTGCTTGTTCCGCAGCGCTAACCCGGCTCGTCGTCCAGCAGACCCGCCTCGGTCAGTCGCTGGATGCGGTTGTCCAGCGCTTCCAGCGCCTGCTCCAGCCGGCTGCTGCGGTAGGCTGTGGCCATGTCGCCATGGGTGCGCTCCAGCACAGCCCGCAGCGTGTCGGTGCGCCGCCGCAGTCCGCCCGTAATCTGATCCGGAAAGTCGAACGTCACCAGGGTGCTGTAGATGTGGTCCATATCATCCAGCAGCCGGGCGATCTCGTCGCTGTGGCCATGACGCGAAATGTCGAGGATGCGCCGCCGCAGTTCGGTCGCTGCTTCGGACAGCCCGTTGAGCCACGTATTGCCTTCCGCGCCCAGCGCTTCCGGCGTGGGCAGCGGCCGTTCGCGGATGTAGGCATAGACCAGATTCGCCTCCACAAACTCCTTGACCGCGTCCTGCGTATAGCCTGCGAAGTAGAGGTTGGGGTCATCGGCCACGCCGGCGATCAGTTCGTCCTTGCTGCGGCGCGCTTCGGCCAGCAGCGTTTCGGCCGTCTCCCACTCCTCGCGGTGGATGGCCCGGATGGTCCGGGCGCAGAGCGAGGTCAACTCCCGCGAGCGTTGGTACGCCTGGTCGCGAGCTGCCTGCACCCGCTCCATGTCGGCCCGGATGGCGGCCGATGTCTCGTCCAGCTGGGCGGCGTTGTTATCGTTGTCATCGTCGTTCTCGTCCTGGGGAAAGCGGAAAAAGTCTTTGGCCAACTGATTCTGCTGGCTGGTCGGAATCTTAATCTCGCCAAACTGCCGTTCGAAGTTGGCGATGTTCTGGGCCAGCGCAAACTGGAGCATCTTGGCATGCATCGGGCTCATGATGACCCGCGAGACAACCGTCCCGCGCGGCGTGCGCGGCAGCACCAGCGCGAAGTCGATGACCATCTCGGCCGGCGTGTTGCCAATGAAAGCCATGTTCGCGTAGGTAGGCTTCAGGTCCTTGGGCATGTCGATGCTGATGCGTGGTTTCTTGCTCTTGGGTGTGTCGGGTTGGTCGGCTTCGGTCATATGCTCCTCGTTTGGGCCGTTAGGCCGCTGGTGGCCGCGCGCTCGGGTGGCAGGCCAGTCGTGCCCGGTGCTGCCGGACACCGGCAGTTTACCATATCCGCCCCGGGACAAAAAAGGACCGGCCTCACGCTGGGCGAGGGCAGTCCCGATATCACAGCAGCAGCGGGCACTCAGATTGTTTCGGTCACTTTGCGAATGGCGCGGGGCGAATCGACGTCGTAATCACGGGCGGCCGCCAGGTGCATGGCCAGCAGCTGCCCCGGCACGATGGCGGTGATGGGCGAGAGCCACTCCGGCAGCGACGCGGGCATCTGCAGCGGGATGCGCGCCTCGGCCAGCAGTGCGGCGTCATCGCTAACCACAATGACCTCCGCCTGCCGCTCGCGCACGGTGTGGACGAACGGCCGCAAATCTCCGCCATCAGCCCGGCGGGGGCTACGACCATGACCGGAAAGCCCGGCTCCAGCATTGCCAGCGGCCCGTGCAGAAAGTCGGCGCTGCTGTACGGCTCGACGATACTGTAGGTCAGCTCTTTCAGCTTCAGCGCCATCTCAAACGCCGTCGCATAGTTATAGCCTCGGCCAATGACGATACTGCGTTCCATGTACCGATAGCGCGGGGCCAGCGTGGCGATTGGCTCGTTCATGGCCAACGTGGCCTCCACCGCGTCGGGTACGCTGTGCAACTCCGCCAGCCGCGCCGGTTCGCCGGACAACGTGGCCGCCAGCAGGGCAATCGCGCCCAGCTCGGCCGTATACGTCTTGGTCGCCGCCACTGCCAGCTCGTCCCCGGCGCTCAGGTCGACGACCACATCTCCCTGGGCCGCCAGATCAGAGTCGGTCTTGTTTGTCAGTACGGCCGTCAGTGCACCCTGGCGGCGGGCCTCGGCCAGCACGGCCACGATGTCGGGGCTGCGCCCGCTCTGGCTGATGCCCAGCACGAGCGCATTGCCAAAGCGGGGCGGCCGCTCGTAGATGGTGAACAGGCTCGGCGTGGTCAGGCCGACGGTCAGCCGGTCCATCGCTCCCAGCGCATACTGGGCGTAGCGCCCGGCGTTGTCGCTGGTGCCGCGGGCGGCAATAACGACATGGGTGATGTCCCGCTCGCGGATGAGCGCCGCCAGCTGCTTCACTGTGCCATGCTGCTCGTTCAGCAAACGACGCAAGACGGCCGGCTGCTCATGAATCTCGCGAAAAAGATGGGTTGTCGTAATCTCACTCATTGGGTCTCACTTCTGTCCTTGTGGGTCAGCCGCCTGCCCGGTAGATGCAAACGCCGTCAATATAGGTGGCCACCACGTCCAGATCAGGCGTTAGCAAGACGAAGTCGGCCGAAGCACCCGGCTGCAATGTACCGCGCTGTTCGGTCAGACCCAGCAGCCGGGCGGGCGTCGAGGTCACGGTGGCGATCGCTTCGGCGGCGGTGCAACCGGTGTAGGTGACCAGATTGCGCAGCGCTTCATCAAGCGGGATGATGCAGCCCGCCAATGTGCCGCTCTCCAGCCGGGCGCACTGCTCATCCACCGTCACCTCATGGTCGCCCAGCCAGTACGCCCCGGGTGGCATGCCCAGCGCCGCCATCGCGTCGGTCACGACGTTGAGGCGGGCCGGCCCCAACACGTCCCAGACCAGCCGGACGAGCGCCGGGTGGACGTGGAGGCCGTCGGGAATCAGGCCGATGGTCACCCGCTCGTCGTGGAGCAGGGCCACAGGCAGGCCGGGGTCGCGGTGGTGGACGGCCGTCATGGCGTTGAACAGATGCGTGCCGTAGCGCACCCCGGCGTCGACGGCCGCCTGTCCGTCGTCGAAGGTGGCCAGCGAATGGCCGGCGCTGACCACGACGCCGCGGTCCGTCAGCTCGGCAATGAGCAGTGGGGCCCCCGGCAGCTCCGGCGCGAGCGTCACCAGCCGGACGCCCTGTTCCGGCGACCACGTGGCCACCGCAGCCAACGCCGGTCCCTGCAAATGGGCCGGGTTGTGGGCGCCCTTCTTGCCCGGATTCAGAAACGGCCCTTCCAGATGCAGGCCAAGCGGCGCAGCTCCATGGAACCGCTCGCCCGACCCGGCAGCCATCACACCCTGGGCCTGGGTGACGGTAGCCAGCGGGGAGGTGATGATGGTCGGCAAGAACGCCGTCACCCCATAGCGCGGCAGCTCAGTCGCCACAGGCCAGATCGTTGTCGGATCGGCCGTGAAGTCGTGGCCAAAGCCGCCATTGACCTGCAGGTCGATGAAGCCGGGTGCGACCAGCAGGCCGGTGGCGTCGACGGTCTCGTGCGGGGGCGGCGCGGCCGCCGCTGGACCGACGTGGCTGATGAGGCCGTCCTTTACGGTCAGCGCCCCCGCCACCTGGCCGCCATCCGGCATGACCAGTGTGCCGCCTTGCACGCGAAGCATCGGTCAGGAAGCTACCTGAACCGGCACCTGCCCGGTGCAGGTGATGTTGCCGAACAACGCATTGGCCAGCGCCACCATCGACGTGGGCTGGATGCTGTAGGTGCAGAGGTGGGTCTGGGCCACGTTGTAGGCGGCCAGGTCGTACGGCGTGCGCAGCGCCACCGTCACGGTAGGCAGCCCGAGCGCCAACAGCTCATTGGCCAGCGCCACCTGCATCGGGTCCATCGAGGCGTTGATGGTGCCCAGGATGAGCAGGTCGTAGTCCGCCACAGCCTCGCGCAGCGCAGCAATCTCCGCGCCGGTTGGTGGCTGGCTGGTCATGAACTCATCGACCTGGTCATGGTGTTGGCGGATGGCCCAGGCCAGCGCCGGGGGGATGGTCTCGGAGGTATCCGCCGGTGTCAGGTCTTTGGGCTGGGGCATGACGACGGCAATGCGAGCCTCGGAGGGGAGCGACAGCGGCAGCAGCCGCGCCTCGTCCCGCATCAGCGTGATCGACCGTTCGGCCAGTTCGCGTTCAATCTCCAGATGCGCCCGGCAACCCACGACATCGAGCGACGGCTGCTCCCTGGTGGTCACCCACTGCTTCAGCGCCGCAATGCGACCGACCGAGGCGTTCAGATCGCTGTCCGTGATCAGGCCGCGTCAGTAGGCCAGCAGCAGACCCGTGTAGAGCCGCTCCTGCACCTCGTCGTTCGGCGTCAGCAGCATCAGGTCAACACCCGCCCGCACCGCGGCGATGACGTCGATGAGCTGGCCCACGCCCTGAGTGATGGCGCCCATGTCGAGTGCGTCCGTAATCACCACACCGTCGAAGCCCATCTCGTCGCGCACGAAGTCGTGCATGACCGCGCGCGACAGGGTGGCCGGGATGCCGGTTGTGGTGCCCAGCGCCGGGATGGCGAAGTGGCCGGTCATGACCAGTTTGGCTCCGGCATCAATGCCCGCCTGAAACGGCGGCAGCTCCACACTGTCCAGCCGTTCGCGGCTGTGATTAATGAGCGGCATCTCGTAATGCGAGTCGACCTCTGCCTGGCCCTTGCCGGGGAAATGCTTCAATGTCGCCGCCACGCCTTCCGCCTGTAATCCTTCGACCATCGCCGCCGCCATCTTGGCGGTCAGCTGCGGATCGTCGCTAAAGGCGCGTATGCCGAGGCTGGGGTTGCTGGGGTTGGTGTTCAGATCGCAGATGGGCGCGTAGTTGATATTGACCCCCATGGCCGCCAGCTCGCGGCCGATGGCGTGTCCCACGCGGCGGGCCAGTTCGGGGTCCCGCGTCGCACCCAGCGCCATATTGCCCGCAAACTGGGTCGTGCCGGCGCCCATCGTCGTCAGCTGGCCGCCTTCCTGGTCAACGGCGATGAGCAGCGGCAGTTGGCCGCTCTCCCTGGCTGCCCGCTGCATGGAGCCGGTCAGCTCCCGCGCCTGGGCCGGGTCGGTGTAGTTGGCGCCCCGAAAGAATGTGTAACCCGCCACCCGACGCGTGGCCAGCCAGGTCTTTACCGACTCCGGCAAGACCATGCCGTTGAAAGCCAACATAAACTTGTAGCCGATCTGTTCTTCAGCGCTCAGTGCCATGTGTCGTGTCCTTGTTACTAGTCAGAGTTCGCGTGACAGGTGCGACTGGACCGCAGGCGACAGTGCGTCACCTGCGGTCCGGCCATTCAGCGAATTATCGCACAATCAGGATTAGCGTGGCCAGGAAGCGTCAACTTCCGACAATGCTGTTTCCAGATCGGCCGTGCCGCTGATGTAGTCGACCATGGCTTGCCAGAAGGAGCCGGAGCCGACTTCGCCGGGCATCAAGTCGGACGCATCGAAGCGGACGCTTGTGGCGTTGGCCAGCAGTTCGGCCACACCGGCGTCAACCTCGGTAGTGTACCAGTCGATCTCGGCGCCCTTGTGCGGGGAGAGTGCGCCGCCGCGCTTCACCCACTCTTCGACACCGGCGGCCGTGGAGAAGTACTCCATCAGCGCGCGCACTTCGGGGCGGTCGTTGAACATCACCATGATGTCGCCGGCCACCAGCGCCGGACGGCCCAGCGACTCATCGATTGGCGGCAGATAGAAGAAGTCGAAATCTTCGCCTGCCACCAACGCGTCATCACCGAAGAAACCGGTGATCCACGACGCCTGCATGTGCAGCCAGCAGCCCGGAGGGTCCTGGAACATGGGCACCGGAGAGTCGCCGATGAAGGTGGAAACGATGGAAGGCACGCCGCCGAAGACGTAGTCATCATTCAGCCAGATTTCCGACATGGTCTCGACTGCGGCCGTAACCTCAGGGGAGTTGAACGGCAGATCGCCATTCACCCACGCGTCATAATTCTCCAGCGACGTCGTGCGCAGCATGATGTTCTCAATCCAGTCAGTCGCCACCCAGCCGGTCGCCGCGCCGCTCTCAATGCCGATGCACCAGGCGGGGTCGCCGTCGGTCGCAATCTGGTCGGTCAGGGCCATCAACTCGTCCCACGTTTCGGGCACTTCGTAGCCTGCTTCCTCAAAGCGAGCCTTTGGATAGAAGACCATGCTCTTGGCGGAGGCACGATGCCAGACGCCGGACATGATGTCGCCGTCTGGTCCGGTCATTGTGGCCATGTCGAGCCAACTGTCGATGTAGTTGTCCTGCAGATGCTCGTCACTCAGGAACTCGCTGACGTTGACCACCTCGCCGGCCTCAACGAAACGCTGCAGCATACCCGGCTGCGAGATGTTGGCGATGTCGGGCGGATCGCCGGCATCGACCTGGACATTGATCGATGTCTCAAAGTCCTTGGTCCCGGAGTAGACCACGTCGATGCCGGTCGCTTCCACAAACGGAGCGATAGCCGCTTCCATCTTGACCGCTTCCTCGTCGACCATGACGCCGAGCACGAGGACTTCTTCGCCCGCAAACTCGCCGGCCATGGCGCGGGCCAGGTAGCTGTCGCCGTCCATGCTCTCGTCGGCCATCTCTTCCTCGCCGGCCACTTCTTCGATGGCCGCTTCAACCGTTGGGGCCACTTCTTCAATGGCCGCTTCGACCGTTGGCGCCACTTCTTCGATGGCCGCCTGGACTGTCGGCGCCACTTCTTCGACAGCCGCTTCGACCGCGGCAGCGGCTGTTGGGGCCGCCTCTTCCACCGCCTGCTGGACCTGGCCGCCGCATGCCGCCAGCACCAGGATGCTCATTAGCATCATCATTCCAACGATTACGAACTGTTTCTTTGCAAACATCTTCATTCCTCCGATTCAACTCTGTGAATCTTGTTCAGTGCCCGGCTGGGCCGGGTTAACGGATATAGTGGGACAGGGTTTGTTCAAGAGCACCTCCGTAGGTCACCTTGTTGCTGCAGCGGCCGGCAGGAGCACGGCTCCATGAACGCCGGCATTGAACGTTGTCGGTAGCAGGACGATCTTCTCAGGCGAGAGCATCGCCTCAGCCAGCGGCGAGCCGCGCCGCAAATCGTCGAGACTGCGCAGGACGGGCTGCCAGAACAGGTCGCCCGCCTGCGTGACGCCGCCGCCCACCACCACCCGCTCGACATCGTGCGTCATGATGAGCAGGTAGATGGTCCGGGCGAGATAGGCAGTGGCGCGGCTGACGACGGCGCCGGCGGCCGCATCCCCGGCGGCCGCCAGTTCAAGCGCCTGGCGTGTGCTCAGGATCCCGCGGCCATTGTTGCCGGCTGCCTGACTGACCGCCGCGGCGATGGCCGGGCCCGAGGCAATCGCCTCCAGGCAGCCAGTACCGCCACAGCTGCAGCGTGGCCCGTTCAACTCAACGGGTAAATGGCCAATCTCCCCGGCCATCCCATGCGCGCCGCGGTAGATGGTCCCGTCGAGCACAATGCCGGCGGCAATGCCGGTGCCGATGCTCAGATAGGCGACGCTGCGCGTGGAGCTGCTCTCATTCACCCAGCGATAGACGCCCAATGCGGCCGTCCGCACGTCGTTCTCCAGCGTTACCGGCGCGCCGAGTTCGGCGCTCAGGGCGTCAGCCAACGGGTAGGCTGAGGTCAGGTTGAGATTGACGGCCAGCTGCACCGTGCCGGCTTCTACGTCGATCAGGCCGGGAACACCAGCCCCGATTGCTTCGATGGAGGCCCGCGTTTCGCCTGCCGCCTGCAGCAGCCGGTCGACCAGGTCCACCGTGCCCGCCAGCAGCAGCGCCGACCCGGCCACGTTGGTCGCCTGGGTCATCTCCACGACGGGGCGGCCACGACTGTCCACAAGCATGGCGGCCGTCTTGGTGCCGCCGATGTCCAATCCGATACGCACCATCAGATAATCCCCAGCTCCTGTTGCAGCACCAGCGCCGACGCGCCCAGCAGGACTATGTCATCGCCGAGGCTGGAATACGTGACATCGGTCGCTTCGGCCATAGCCGGGAGTACCCGCTGTACCATCTCATCGTTGACGGCATCCAGAAACAGACTCCCCAGCACATCGACCCGACCAGACAGCACAATCTGGTGGATGTTGAAGGCGCCAATCAGGTTGGCTGCGGAAACACCCAGGAAACGACCCGCCATCTGTACAATGCTGGTCGCGGCGCTCTCCCCCGCAGCGGTCCGGTCAACCAGGCGATCCCAGGCGTCGTCAGCCGTCGTCGCGACGCCCGATGCGGCAGCCTTGCGCAGCATGGCCTGCGTGCTGCTCGTTGTCTCCAGGCAGCCTCGGTTGCCACAACTGCACACGTCGCCACCGACCTGGACCACGACATGACCGATTTCGCCTGCGCCAAAGCCATCCCCATAAAAGGGCTGCCCGTTCAACACGATCCCCGCGCCAATGCCCTGGCCAATACGAATGGTGATGAGGTGGGCGCTGTCGCGAGCGGGGCCAAACATGTACTCGGCCAGCGCGGCTACGTGGCTGTCGTTGGCGACATGAACCGGCAGTCCGCCGCGGTCTTCCAGAATCTGGGCCAGCGCCACATCCGACCAGCCCAGGTTGACCGCGCTGAGGACAATGCCCTGACCAGGATCCACCAGACCGGGCGTAGCCACACCAATGCCCAGCAGGGGAGCGGTGGCGGCCTGCCGCAGCTGCTCAATCAGATCGACAGCGAGAGCCAGCGCGGCTGTTCCGCGAGCGCCGGAGACGGCAATCGATTCACGCTGCCGGATCTCGCCGCGCAGGTCGACGACTGCGCCCTGAAATTCCGCGCCGCTCAGATCGAGGCAAATCATCTGGCGGCCGCTTGGGGGCACGCCGAGCATCGTCGGCGGCTTGCCCCCGACCGAAGGTCCCAAGCCCGATTCCACGACCAGCCCTTCCGCAATGAGCGTACTGACGAGTGTGGAGACGGTCGGACGGGTGAGGCCGGTTGCCCGGGCCAGATCGGCCCTGCTCAACGCGCTGCCGTCGTAGAGCGTCCTGAGAACGAGGCGGACGTTATGGTCGCGGGTGTGCTGTCGGGTTGCTTTTTCCATGAGCCGGGATAGCCGAAGTCAACAGTAAGTAAACTTAACTTACAAAGTGTAGTGTAAAGGTGACGACTCGAAATGTCAAGAAGGAAACGGGACGGACCAGGTGGGGAAGGCGGCTGTTAATCTCGCCGGTCCGCTATTGACACCTATGACGACTTTTGATAATCTTAGGGTCTGTATGAAAGGGGGCGTGGTGTAGCGGTTAACACGTCGGCCTGTCAAGCCGAAGATCGCGGGTTCGATCCCCGTCGCTCCCGTGGGCGTATAATGGGTCAACTTCATAGAAAGTTGGCCCATTTGTTTTGTGCCCCAGGACAAGGTGGTAATTTGACTGCAAGGTCATCGCAACAACCAGCTCGTCCTGCACGTAGACCCTTTCTACAATCAGTTCGATCAGTTCATGTTGTGCTTCCGGGCTGCCTTTGAGGCGCTCCCAGTGTTCCTTGAAGTTCCGAAGGAGCTCCGCTGCACGTTCAAGGTCATCTTCAGGCACTGGTGACAGTTGCTCCAATTCCATCTGAAGCTTGATGCGCTGGTCCATATACTCCTGTTCATTTGTGATGAAGCCGTTGTCCCAGCGGGTATCCATTCGCTCGATTACTGAAGCAATTTCACCCAGTCTCTCCTCCAGACTCTTCTCACCCAATAGCTCGCCCATTGCCTTCGTTACGCCTTTCCTCCAGTTTTCAGGTGGCCGCAGAGACATGAGAGTAGAGACTACCTGCTGGTCAAGTGTTTCCACTGGGACACCCTTCTGGTCGCATTGGTAACCTAGGTCGCTGGCTCGACAGCGATAATAGAGGTGTTCACCACCCCATTGTGATTGGCATCTCATTTTGCCGTGGTATTTGAAGGTCTTACCGTCTGGAGGGTTACTACAGCAACGGTAGCAATAGGCGAGGTTCCGCAGTAGATAGGGGTTGTATCTCTTGGTGGCTTGTCTATGCTGACGTCTAGATGCCCGGACTTGCATACACTTGTCGAATAGCTCCTCATTGATCGCGGCTTCATGCTGACCGTCAAACCATTCGACCGGCGCGTCATATTTGCGCGAGCCATCCCTTCTTCTTCCGTACTTCTGATACTTTATCTTCCCGAGATATGTTTGATTCTGCAGCAAACTACGTACCGTGTCTTTGGAAAATGGCCGACCGGTCTTGCTCTTGTAGCCGTGTTCGTTGAGTAGGTGGGCCACGTCGGCATCACTATGTTCCCCGGATGCATAGCTTTCGAAAGCTAGGACGAGACCTGCTATCTCGTTCGGGTCAGGACGAGCACTTTGTCTTTGTTCTTCTTCATGCCGAAGGGGGCCTGATTATTGTGCTTGCCCTGCGTACTTCGTTCTTTCTTGCCTTTAGCCACCTCCGCTGCCAGATTCTGGCTATACCAATCGGCAACCGATTCCATGATGCCCTCTATGAGGGAGCCCATCGGGCCATCGCTATCCTCAGATGGTTCGCTCACCGAAAAGACCTTGATGCCATAGTCATGACGTAGCAATGACTTAATGGCCAAAGCATCCGTTCGATTTCGAGCAAAGCGGTCGAACTTGTGGACTATGACGGCATCAAACTTGTGTTTCCGGGCATCACGGCGCATTTCCTTGAATGCTGGCCTGTCGGCGGTGCGTCCGGAATGCCCCTCATCCTCATAGGTCCGAACCAGCAGTCCGCCCTGAGCCACTACCCAGGCCTCGATGGCCCGCTTCTGTGCGTCCAGTGAAAAGTTGCCAATCTGCTCTTCAGAACTTATTCGAACATAGGCTGCGTATCGCACTTTCTTCTTCTTCCTTCCTGACTTCTTCCTGACCGTCTTCGTGGGATCTATTCGCGGATCGATAATAGGGTGGTCGCGCAGCGCACCGAGCCTTGGGGCAGCAAAGAAGCGAGGTTCTGGAGGATGTTGACTTGATGGTGATGTTTCCGGCTCATCCGGCATAAGCTCCTTCGAGGCGTGGCTTATAGATCATGTTCGTGGCCTTGCGGGCTTGCGCCGATAGGTGCTAGCCGCCCCTTTTGGCAGATAGCGGGGTGAAGGGCTAACCAGACTGCCAACACCGTGTATGAATCTCGCCCATAAAAGAAGATGAGGATAGTGGGCACGGAAAATGAGTAGGCGCTGTTCTTCAGGTGTCCCAAAGGTTCTGTAGACGTACACCGGAATGCGGGGAGGCTTCAACTCTTCGCGGCAGTTTGCCCAATTCCTTTACGGTAACCGGGTGTTCGCAAGGTCGCCCTCGTCACATGAGCCCATAACCGTTCGGTCCGAAGAGTTACACTTCCGATTTTCTTGCCCTGTCGAGAATCCTTGCTTAGAATGGACGTGTCCTGGAACAGATTTTGACACGTGCGCTACGGTCCCTCTGACCCGCAAAATTGGCTGGTGCTGAGTATTCATTGATAATGTCTCGTGTCACTGAGGAGACCTGAATTGACCGCAGTTGGCGACCTATCGTCCGTCCTCCATACCAAGCTATATCGCCCGCCCCTGATGGGCGACTTCGTGCTGCGCCAGCGCCTGTACGACCGCCTGGACTTGATCACGCAGTACCCGCTAACTCTCGTCTCCGCTCCTGCAGGGTTCGGCAAATCTACTCTCGTCAGCGCATGGCTCGAACAGTGCGCCTGTCCCAGCGCATGGCTGTCCCTTGACCCCGAAGATAGTGACCCAGGCTCATTTCAGACCTATGTGTTGGCTGCGCTTCGCACTGTCGACGCTGACCTTGGCCGCAACTGGCTCGCTGCGCTGGAGAGCGTGTCACTGCCGTCGACACGGGCCTTCGTCACATCTATTTTAGAGGACATTGCCCTAGAAGATTCGCACCTGGTCCTCGTGCTCGATGATTATTCCGTCATAACCAACGACGCCGTGCACCATTTCGTTCGCGAAGTGATGCGTCATCCCCATCCTCGCCTCCACCTTGTGCTAACCGCCCGCCACGATCCGCCGCTGCCGCTAAACGAATGGCGCGCGAGCGGTCAACTTCTCGAAGTCCGTGGAGGAGAGTTGCGCTTTTCGGTGTCCGAGACAGCCAGATTCCTGGAACTTGCGCTTTCAGTCCCGGTAGACGCTGCTGCAGTAGCTGTCCTGAATCAGAAGACCGAAGGCTGGATTGCTGGTCTGCGTCTCGCTGTGCTTTCGCTATCCCGTGGTGGCACGTTTGGCGAATTCGAAGACCTTAGCGGCAGCAACCTCTTCATTAGAGAATATCTCATTTCTCAGGTGCTCGACCAACTACCTGCTGAAACACAGATGTTCCTTGTTCAGTCCTCTGTCCTGGATCGCCTGTCCGCCGAGCTGTGCCGCGAAGTGATCGATCTAGCTGTCAGCGTCGCTGATATGCAGGCTGTCCTGAATGAACTCGAGGCTGCTAACATCTTCCTGATCCCCCTTGATGACTCAGGGCGCTGGTATCGCTACCATCACCTGTTCAGGGAGTTCTTGGCGTCTCGCCTTACACAAGGATACTCTGCGTCTGAATTGACTGCTCTGCACCTTCGGGCCGGCGCCTGGTTCGCCGAGAACGACTTCCTTGAGGAGGCTCTGCGCCACACGCTTGCCGCAGGTGATATGGCAAGCGCCGTGGAACTCGTGGCCACACACAGGTATGACCTGATCAATCAGGAAAGCTACCGTCGCCTCTCGCGCTGGCTCAGCATGTTTCCCGAAAGCGTCATTGAGGAATCGCCTGATCTTCTGCTCATCAAAGCGCGGTTTGCCCAGACGGTCCGTGTAGATATCCTGGAGCTATACCAACTCGTACAGAAGATTGATGCCCTGTTGGCCCGTCTCGATCTTGAACCGGAGCGTGCTCGCCTGCTGGCAGCAGAAAACAATGCCCTGCGCAGCGCTGCCCTGATGTACATCTCGCCTGACCCCCAGGACTGTCTGACTTGCTGTGAAACAGCATTGCAGGCCCTGCCAGGAGAGTGGCATATTATACGCAGCTACTGTTGGATGTTTGGCGCGGTTGCGCTTCAACTCCTTGGTGATCATGCGGGCGTGCAAGCCTGGTTGAATCAGGCTAAGCGCGAGGACATGAACGCTGTCGGTGGCCCGCGTGCCCGCAACGTCGCTGCGGAAGGCTTTGTGGCCTGGATGGCCGCGGATCTCGCTCGATTGCAGCAAGTTGGTGAGCTGATGATCGGCTTCGACACTGAGGCTGCCTACTGGGAGACACAGGGCTGGGGTAACCATTTTCTGGCCATTGCGCATTACTTTCGGAACGACCTGGAGCATGCCGAGCGCCATGCTCGTTCTACCTTCGACAACCGTCACTATCATCCTTCGGCCAACGTTGACAGCGCCGTCTTACTGGCGATGATCCTGCAAGCCGATGGGCGTCCTCAAGAGGCCCGCGAGATGCTTGCCAAGGGTATGGAATTTGCCGGAGAACTGCACAGCCTCGCCTTCGCTGCGCTTGTCCAGAGCTTTCAAGTCGAACTTGCCTTCCTCCAGGGGCGCGCCTATGAGGTCGGTCAGTGGGCCGAGCACGCGGCGGCCAACCTGCAGGTTGGCCCGCAGATTGCTTTTTATGCGCCTGCTCTCACTGTTCCCAAAGTTCTCCTGGCCACGGACACGGCTGACAGCCGTGCTCTGGCGGCCGAAACCTTGACGCAGCTGCGCGCCTTCGCTGAAAGCAGACACCAGACGCGCATGCTCATCGAAATATTGGCCCTCGAAGCCCAGCTTCATGCCGCCAATGGTGACGATGCAGCCGCCATCAGTGCCCTCGAAGAATCTTTGGCCCTTGCCCTGCCCAGCGGCTTCGTCCGTCTCTACGTTGACCTTGGCTCCAAAATCGCCAGTTTGCTGCGGCGCATCCCCAATCGTGAGCCCTACGCCGCCTACGTCGCAGCCATTCTCAGTGCATTCGGAGACACGGCGTTCACTGATCGACAGCGGCGTGGCAGCGAGCAACTAATTGAACCGCTCACGGAGCGCGAAGCGGAAATTCTGGAACTGTTGGGACGACGCTACAGCAACAAAGAGATCGCGGCTGAGCTCGTTATTTCTCAGGTAACTGTCAAGCGCCACGTGAGTAATATCTTTCAGAAGCTTGCTGTCCACAGCAGGCGCGATGCCGTGGACAAGGCGATTACCCTGGGTCTGCTGCCGCCCCCTCTCTAAAAGCAAACTTCCCTGGACACCAACTGCATACACTGTCTACATCCCTAATACATCTTTTGGGATCTATTGCTCGACGGACGGTCGGCCTACACTGTTGGTAGGTCGTCGTTTTAATACTGCCACGATGAGTGAGGGTTGGCTATGGCAGTGAGGAATAGATCTCAATCATGGAACTACTCCCAAATACGCCTATGGATATGCCCGCCACCTATCGAATATGTGTTCTTGGCGTTTTGGAAAGTAGTTGGGTGGAACGCCTGTGGGGCATGACAACTGTTCCTGTTGAAGCTGCTATCGATAAAGAGCAGACAGCTTTGGTTGGCGAGGTCGCCGATCAGGCTGCTCTCGTTGGCATCATCAATGCCCTCTACAACATGGGGCATACCGTTGTCGCGCTTGAACAAGTGACTACCCAGGAGGAGTTCGACGAGACAGAGCAGGCGGACACAGATGAGTGACGGCCGTGCGCCCTATCCAGATCGAGAGCTGTACCGGGGGCTGCTGCAGTCATTGAGCGCAACGGCATCAGCCGGCGCGAAAGATAAGCGGAGCGAAATGAACCGAATGCAAGGGAGCGTATGATGAATAAATTTCTAACCGCCATTATCGTTTTGATCTTGGCCGCTGTTCTGTTGGTTTCGTGTACGCCGGCAGACGAGTCTACGACTGAGGTTGGACCGCCAACCGAGACGCCTGTTGCCGCCACGTCCGACTCTATCCAGGGAATCGTCTGGAACTGGCAGACGTGGAACGACACCACCACCGACAGTTCGACGCGTGTACCCGAACCGAATAAGTACACCATCATCTTCAATGCTGACGGCACCACGGAAGGACAGGCTGACTGCAATACCTTCAGCGGCACCTATTCGCAGGAGAGTGGCTTCACCATTACGGTGCAGCCCGATGTGATGGCCGCTTGTGACATCGGCTCGATGGATCAGGCGTACTTCCGCCTTCTGGATGATGTTGCCGCCGGTGGCCCGGACGGGTCTGGTGGCCTGATGCTGCAGACGGCCGGCGGGGCGGAGCAGATGCTGTACAGCAACGGTGGCGCGGCGCCGTAGGTGATCCGGCGGCCGTCGCCACACCTTCCGGCCATACCAGCATCGGCGAGTTTTGGATAGCGTCTCAGGTCGAAAACGGCCAGTCAATCAAGCGAGGTCTTACGATGAGTACAGTGCTGTGGATGAATATGGTCATGGTTGTGGCGATGGCCATGGTATTGCTGCTCGGCATGGTGCGGATGCGTGCCAACCAGGTAGTTCCGGTTCTCATCCCGGTGGACGGGCACGCTTCTGATGGTGCTGACCGCCAGGCTAACTAGACAGCCCGAGGTGCAGTTGCCAGGGTGGTGCGAAGAATAGACAGGTTTTCCAAAGGAGAACAGATTATGCCACATAGACAAAGAGCAGATAGACGAGATGATCGCCAGGCGGACCGCGGGCCAGGCCAACCAGCCAGCACCCCGCAAGCCAGCGGCGGCCCCACCCGTTACCAGGTGCGCCAGGGCATGTTCACCATCGGCGACGATTTCTGGATCGAAACAGAAAGCGGACAGAAGGTATTTAAAGTGGACGGCAAAGCGATGCGCGTCCGCTCCACGCTGCTTTTCGAGGATGCCCAGGGGCATGAACTGTACGCAATCCAGGAAAAGATGGCCCGCGCCAGGGACACGATGAATATCGACGACGCGTCGGGCAAGACCGCTTTGAAGGTCCACAACGCCATGTTGACGCCGGCGCGCGACCGCTGGCAGATTGATGTGCCGGGCGGCAAGGACTTGTCCGCAACCGGCAACATTATGCAGCACGAGTACAAGATTGAGCGTGGGCACGACAAGATTGCTGAAGTCTCAAAGAAATGGTTCCGCGCACGCGATATGTATGGCGTCGAAGTTGACAATCCGCAGGATGCGGCCGTTGCTCTGTTGATCGCGATCGTCATCGATATGATGGGTCATGACTGATGGCCGACAGAGGTCGCCCAACAAGAATGGAGTTAATTATGGCAACAGAAAGAGTCAGTACGACAGTACCACTGAATTGGAATGAGGTGTGGTTCACCAACTGCCCTATGGTATCCGCTAATAACGTGGACCAGGAGCTGGGATGGTGTCGCGAGGAATACAAGAAGATCGGCGTCGAGTATGCCTACTTCCGCCACGCACCGGAGAACAACTGGTACCCGCACTACATCCACAATCTCGACAATCTGATCCGTTTCGGCGGCCTGTATCCCCCGATCGCCGTCAACGCCGACATCCGCCGCACTGTGCTGCTGGGGGCGACGTGGGTCTACGAGGGTGGGGTGATGCAGGTGCGCGCCCGCGACAAGATTTTCCGCGTGCAGGACCTGAAAGGCAAGAAGATCGGCCTCACCAAGAGCCTCAACACCATCAAAAACGACTGGTGGCGCATCCAGGAGCACATGGGCATCGAAAATATCCTGATGCTGAACGGCATGACCATGGATGATATTGAGCTTGTCGAGTTCCCCTACCCGGATGACTGGTACGATAAGCCCGAGATGCTCGTGCCGCCGATGAACAACCCGTCTGAGCTGTGGCTGCGCCGTGACCACAAGCACGACTATGCCTTCCGACCATTGGAGAAGGCACTGCTGAACGGGACCGTCGATGCCATCTACAATCAGATGGGACAATTAGGACAGCTCTCGGAGGCCACGGGCGAAATCAAGGCCATCTTCGACCTGTCCAAACTCCCCGACTGGACGATTCAGGTTGCCAACACCCCCGCTATCATCACCTGCACCGACGTTATGGCCAAGGAGCACCCCGAGCTCGTCATCGCGTACATGAAGGCGATGATCAAGGTGGGCAGGTGGGCGAACCGGAACAAACATGCTGCGGCCGAGATCCTTAACCGTCAGACGTTCTACCTGGATGCCGAGCACACCTACGAGGGCATCAAGGACGTCGACATGGTGCCGAGCCTGAGCGCACAGAACCTCCAGTGCGTCAAGATCGGCAAGGACTTCATGCTCAGCCACGGCTACATCCAGAACGACTTCGATGTCGATGAGTGGGCCGCGCCTGAGTTCCTGGAGCAGGCGGCCCTGGAAGTCCTCAAAGAGGAATGGGAGAGAAGAAGCTGGAGCAAACTTCCTGAAGGGGAGGGGCTCGAAGCAGAGGGCGTCCGGCTCGGATAATCGAGAGATTGCCTTAGCTTGAAAATGGCCGCCAAGCCTCAGCGGTTTGACGCTTGGCGGCTGCCCAATAATCAGGGGAAGGTGGTTTGCAATCGTAATTGAGGCAACGATCCAGGGAGTGTTTACCATGACAAGCATATGCGAAACGGCTGGAAGAACGACGGGCTGCCCTGGGGATACGGGTTCCATCCAGATCTGATGTATATCGCTCCGGATCAATCGGAACAGGTTTGCGACTGGTCGTCTGCTGAATACGCCGGCGCCAATTGCAGACTGCTGGCATTGGACTCCCGGCTGATACTGAATTGAGGTGAACATGAACACAGTAGAAATAACTACCCCATCCTCAACGCACCAGGTGCCTGAAGAGAAGTTGACCAGCCTGGGGAAGTACGTCACTGCTCGCGAAGCCTACGACATGTGGAAGGCTGATCCGGAGCAAATCAAGATCCTCGACGTTCGTACTTTCGAAGAGTACGTGCTTATCGGCCATGCGGAGATGGCAGCGAACGTTCCTCTGGCCTTTCCCTCCTACAAGTGGGATGCCGATAAGGGGAACTATACGGTGGTAGTTAATGCCGATTTCATCGCTCACGTGAGCGAGCGATTCCAGCTGGACGATACAGTCCTGGTCATGTGCCGGTCTGGCGGGCGCAGCGCCAAGGCAGTAAATGCGCTGGCCAAAGCTGGCTATCCAAACGTACACAACATCATTGACGGGTTTGAAGGGGACAAGGTCGATGATCCCGAAAGCATCTATTTCGGGAAGCGCATGAGGAATGGCTGGAAGAATTCCGCCCCCTGGGGCTACGGTCTCGATCCCGAGCTTGTCTGGATCCCCACCGGCGACGAACTGGCAACGCTGCGCGCAACCCTGGACATTTGATCCTGGGTTATCTCCCAGTTGAATACGTATGAGCCGTGTAAATCATGATTGAACTTGCAGGCAATTATCGATTCTCGGGTAACTGTGGGGAATCCCGACAAATGGAAGGACCCTGCGAAAGTTGCTGCAAGTTGAGTCCTGGATTGAATGATCCATCTGCGATTTGGCAAGGAGAGTGACTAATGACTACGAACAGTATTTCGGATCCGGTAGAAGAGAAGAAGGGCGGGTTCAAGTTTCCAACAGCCTATACCGTCCTGGCTTTCTTATTGGTGGTCGTTGCCGCCCTGACATGGATTGTCCCGCCCGGGCAGTATGATCGCAATGCGGAGGGCGAGCCCATTCCGGGAACTTATCAGCCTGTAGACCCCAACGAGCAGGGCTTCTTCGATGTCCTGATTGCGCCGATCAACGGTATGTACGGCATCCAGGACGCCGAAGGGCAGATCAGTACCTACAATGTAGGTGGGCTCTACGGCGCCATTGATGTGGCCTTCTTTGTCATAGTGATCGGCGGCTTCCTCGGCATCACGATGAAGACAGGCGCCGTCGATGCGGGCATTGGCTATGTCGTGAGCAAGCTGGGCAAGAAGTCCTCGCTGCTCATTGTGGCCCTGATGGCCGTCTTTGCCGCAGGCGGCACCAGCTATGGCATGGCTGAAGAAAGTCTGGCTTTCTACTTTCTGATCATATCAACGCTGATCGCGCTTGGATTTGACGCGTTGGTTGGTGTGGCCATTGTCTTGCTGGGCGCTGGCATTGGTGTGCTGGGGTCCACTGTCAATCCATTTGCCACCGGCATCGCCTCAGGCATTGCCGGCATCCCGCTGGGCGATGGCATTGTCTACCGCGTGATTATTCTTGTAGTGGGCACGCTCCTGGGTATGTGGTGGGTGCTGCGCTATGCCAAGAAGGTCCACGCCGACCCATCGGCATCGTATGTGGCCGATCGCGCTGAGGCCAACCGCTCGCTCTTCCTGGGCGACACGTCCCAGACCGAGATTGTGGAATTCACCACGCGTCGCAAGATAGCTCTGGCGCTGTTTGTGCTGGCATTCCTCATCATGATCTACAGCGTTATTCCCTGGGACGTCATGGGGCTGCCAATCCCGTCACTGGGCTGGTGGTTTACGGAGCTGACGGCGCTGTTCTTGTTCTTCGCCATTCTCATCGGGTTGGTCGGTGGTATGGGTGAAGAAAACATCGTGAACAACTTCATCGACGGCTCCCGCGATCTACTCGGTGTGGCTCTGGTCATCGCCCTGGCGCGGGGCATCTCGGTGCTGATGAACAACGGCCTGATCATCGATACGATTCTCGATTGGCTGGCCAACTTGATCGCCGGGCTGGCGCCCGTGCCGTTCATCAACGGCGTGTTCCTGGCCTACCTGCCGCTGGCTTTCCTGATTCCGTCGTCGTCGGGACTGGCTACCGTGACCATGCCCATTATGGCGCCTCTGGGATCGTTTGTGGGCGTGCCGGAGCATCTGATCGTCACGGCCTATCAGTCGGCCTCCGGGCTGCTGAACTTGCTGACGCCCACTTTCGCTGTAGTGACCGGCGCGCTGGCAATCGGCCGTATCCCGCTCAACACCTGGTGGAAGTTCGCCGTACCGTTGGCCATCATGCTGCTGGTCGTTGTTATGGCTACTCTGACTATCGGTGTGCTGGTAGGGGCGTAAATTGCCACGATCAACTTGATATAAGGAGAATGCGATCATGATCAAGATTCTGGAATCGTCAACGCCAACCTGCCTGGTCGCACGTTTCAGTGGCAATGTGACCGGTGAGGAGTATGAGCTGTTCACAGAAGCGGCCAAGGTACGCCTTCAGGTACCGATCAGATTGGGCTTGTGCTCGATCTGATGATTCGACCTTCACGCTGACCAAAGCCAGCTGGGACGATTTAAGTTCGGCGTTGAAGATTACAGGCACTTTGCCCGGACTGCGCTTGTCGGTGACCAGAAATGGATTGGCCGGCTCACGCGTTGGTTTGGCCCGCTAACCCACGCGGAAGAAAAACAGTTTGCAGCTGGTCAATTGGAAGAGGCCCTCGCCTGGGCCAAGAATGCTCAATAAGGAGAATTAGTCATGGCTTTCAATATACGTAATCGGAGTTTTGTTAAGGAACTGGACTTTACGCCGGAAGAGCTGAAGTTCTTGCTCAAGCTGTCGGCCGACCTCAAGGCCGCCAAGTACGGGGGGTTCGAACGCCCGACGCTGACGGGCAAGAACATCGCCCTCATCTTCGAAAAGACCTCGACCCGCACGCGCTGCGCGTTTGAAGTGGCGGCCTACGACCAGGGCGCCCACGTCACCTATCTGGGACCGTCGGGATCGCAGATTGGCCACAAGGAGTCGATGAAGGACACGGCCCGCGTTCTGGGGCGCATGTACGACGGCATCGAGTATCGTGGTTTCGGCCAGGAGCTGGTCGAGATTCTGGCCGAGAACGCCGGGGTGCCGGTCTGGAACGGCCTGACAGATCAGTTCCACCCGACCCAGATGATCTGCGACGTCCTGACGATGATGGAGCACAGCGACAAACATCTGGGTGATATCTCCTACTGCTACATGGGCGATGCCCGCAATAACATGGGCAATTCGCTGATGGTGATCGGCTGCAAGCTGGGCATGGACGTCCGGCTGTGCGCGCCCAAGGCGCTCTGGCCGGAAGAAGAACTAGTAGAGACCTGCCGGGCCATTGCCGCCGAAACGGGCGCCCGCCTTACTATCACCGACAGTGTGGACGAGGGTGTCAAGGGCGTCGACTACCTCTACACCGATGTGTGGGTGTCCATGGGCGAGCCCAAAGAAGTCTGGGACGAGCGCATCAAGCTCCTCAAGCCATACCAGGTCAACATGGAAGCAGTCAAGAAGACTGGCAACCCGAACGTCAAGTTCATGCACTGCTTGCCCGCCTTCCACAACCGCGAGACCAAGGTTGGCGAAGAGATGTACCAGCACACCGGTATGGACAGCCTGGAAGTGACCGAGGAGTTGTTCGAGTCTGAACGCTCTATCGTCTTTGCCCAGGCCGAGAACCGCATGCATACGATCAAGGCCATCATGGTGGCGACGCTAGGAGACTAGAGAGTGTGACGGTTGAGGAGACAGCAGCCCGCTCGGAAACCGCCGGTTTCGGGGGCAGCTGCTGTCTTCTCGCCCAGGCTCGTGCCGTAGGCCCACTCACTATCGCAATCGGATTGCAAGAATGAACAGCGACAGCAACACAGTTCGACCGCCTTCACTGGTGGATGCGCTCATCCCGCTGCTCTTTATGATCGGGATGTTGGCTGCGTCGATCGTGATGTTTGGGATCGATGCGGCTGAGGGGCCTTTGCAGGTGGCGCTGATGCTGAGCGCCGTCGTTGCCGCGGTCGTAGCACACAAGAACGGCCACACCTGGGAGCGTCTGGGAGAAGAGGTGGTCAAGGGCATCTCCCTGGCCATGAGCGCGATCCTCATTCTGCTGATGGTTGGCGCCCTCATCGGCGTCTGGAACATGTCGGGCACGATTGCCACCGTTGTCTACTACGGGATCAAGTTCATCAATCCCGCCTGGTTCTATTTCGCTGCGGCACTCATAACCGGCATCATCGGCATTGTCACCGGCAGCTCCTGGACCACTGCCGCCACACTGGGAGTCGCTTTCATTGGTATGGCGCGGGTTATCGGTGCATCGGAAGCTATCGCCGCCGGCGCAGTGATTTCCGGCGCCTACTTTGGCGACAAGATGACCCCCCTTTCGGAAACGACCATCCTGACGCCACAGATAGTGGGCAGCGATGTCTACACCCACATTCGCAGCATGGCCAAGGCCAGTGTGCCCGCCTTTATGATTGCCCTGATCCTGTTCTTTATCCTGGGGCAGCGAGCGCAAATTGACCCGATGGTGGATACAACGGAGGCGCAGACCGCGTTGTCCAGCGTCTACACCATCAGCTTGTGGACCCTGTTGCCAATGCTGGCGCTGTTAGTTCTCGGCCTACGTAAGTATCCGGCGTTTCTGTCGATTCTGATCGGCACGCTGGTGGGAGCCGTGGTGGCTGTGGTGATGCAGCCCACGCTGGTCCTTGAATTTGCCGCCGATCCCTCCCTGAGCACACCCCTGGCCATGATCAAGGGGGTTTGGGTGGCCATGGCCAACGGGTTCACGCTGAACAGCAGCTACCCGGAGATCAACGAACTCTTCTCCGGCGGCGGCATGAGCAGCATGCTTCTGACGGTCTGGCTCATTATCGGCGCGATGTCCTTTGGGGCGATGATGGACTTTGGCGGCTTCAACGAGCGCCTGATTAACCCGGTGATTGGCAAGGTGGATTCCGACGGCGGCACGATTGCGACCGTCATGGCTACTTCCATCGGCTTCAACATTGTGGCCGGGGATCAGTACATTGCCATCGTCCTGCCGGCCCGGATGTTTTTGGTGACCTTCCGCGAGAGGAACCTCGACCCGGAAGTGTTGGCCACCGCCATCGAGAACTCCGGCACCGTGACATCACCGCTCATTCCCTGGAACTCGTGCGGGGCGTATATGTCAGCCACGCTGGGCGTCTCGACCTTTACGTATTTGCCGTACTGTTTCTTCAACCTGATTAACCCGCTCCTGGCCCTCATCTACGGCTTTGCCGGAATCAACATTCAGCATCTGGATGCTGAGAGCCAACCGTCACCGGATTCGCTGCGCCAGGCGCCGCTGGTCGTTCTGGATAAATAGGAAGCACCGATGTTATCCACTACTTACTGTGTCTTTTCCGCCTTTCGTATCACGACCTTCCTGTCGCTACTGGTTGATGGGATGGCGACAACGGTCAGGTTCCACGGCAGGCGGATGCAGGAGTGAGGTAGGCCGATGATCGTCGGCATACAAGGAGTATGAACATGAGAGTCGTTGTGGCATTGGGCGGCAACGCCCTATTACAGCGCGGAGAACCGATGACCGCTGATGTGCAGCGGCACAACACGCGGACGGCCGCTCAGGCCTTGGCGCCGGTCGCCATCGAGCATGAGCTGGTTCTCTCGCATGGCAATGGGCCGCAGGTTGGCTTGCTTGCTCTGCAGGCCGACGCCTACAAAGAAGTCGAGGCCTATCCGCTGGATGTACTGGGCGCGCAAACCCAGGGCATGATCGGCTATATGATCGAGCAGGAGCTGGGTAATCTGCTGCCCTTCGAGGTGCCTTTCGCCACGATCCTGACGATGGTGGAAGTGGACCCGGATGATCCGGCATTCCAGGATCCGACGAAGTTCGTCGGCCCGGTCTACGAGAAGGAGGTCGCTGAAAAGCTGGCAGCCGACAAGGGATGGACCATCAAGCCGGACGGCAACAAGTGGCGGCGTGTGGTGCCCTCGCCGCTGCCGAAGCGCATCTTCGAGGAACGGCCGATCCGGTTGCTGCTCGAACATGGCGCCGTCGTCATCTGTGCCGGTGGTGGTGGCATTCCCACGATGTACGATCCCCAGAACAAGGACACGCTCATTGGCGTGGAAGCGGTCATTGACAAAGACCGGGCGACAGAACTGCTGGCTCACGATATCGACGCCGACCTGTACATTATGGCCACGGATGTGGATGGCGTTTATCTCGATTGGGGCACGCCGGAGCAGAGACGCATCGAGACGATCTCGGCCGACGAGCTGGCACAGTATGATTTTGCCGCCGGCTCGATGGGCCCCAAAGTTGAGGCGGCCATCGACTTCGTGCGCAAGACCGGAAAACGGGCGGCCATCGGCAGCCTGGCTGATATCGAGCAGATTGTGGCCGGCACAGCCGGCACCAATATCGTTGGAAACAAGGGGTAGGACCGGGATCGCCTGGTTATACATACCCGAATCGATTAGGAAATCACTGAGTGATTGACAGGACCATTAGTGGAGAAGACGATGAATACTCAAACAGGTGTTAATTCTGAAGTTGGAAAGCTACGCAAAGTGATGGTGCACCGCCCGGGGCTAGACCTGCAGCGGCTGACCCCCAATAATCATGACGAGCTGTTGTTTGATGATGTGCTCTGGGTGGAACGCGCTCAATGGGAGCACGATCAGTTCGTCCAGTTGATGCGCGATCGTGGCATTGAAGTGTACATCCATGTCGAGATGCTGGCGGAAGCGTTGGGTGCGTCTGAGGAAGGCCGCCGCAACCTGATCGAGATGGTAGCCTCCGAGTACACCGTCGGCTGGTCGCTGGTTGATGAGGTGCGTGAGTTCATGTGGCAGATGAAGCCGGACATATTGGCCAGGCATGTCGTCGGCGGTCTGACGCTGGGCGAGCTTGAGCAAATGGGGTTCGATCTCGCGAAGTACCGGCAAATCTCTCTGGGCGCCGCCGCTGTGGATGATGACGGCTACTTCATCATCCCGCCTGTGCCCAACTCGCTGTTCCAGCGCGATCCGTCTTGTTGGATCTACAATGGTGTCACGGTCAACCCCATGTACTGGCCGGCGCGCCGCCGTGAAGCGCTAAACATGCTGACTATCTATCGTTACCATCCCATGTTCCAGGAGGCCGACTTCAATTTCTGGTATCCCAAGCAGGGTGTCGAAGGGTTCGATATCCAGGACTTCGGCCGCGCCTCGTTGGAGGGCGGTGACGTCCAGCCGATTGGCAATGGAACCGTCGCTATCGGTATGAGCGAGCGGACGTCGGGCCGGATGATTGAGCTGGTGGCGAAAGAGCTGTTTGCCAAAGGTGCAGTCGACCGCGTGATTGTGGCCATCATGACCAAGGATCGCGCCCATATGCATCTGGACACAGTGTTCACACTGCTCGATCGCGACGTGGCCACCGCATACCCGGCAGTTGTCAACAACATCCGCTGCGTCAGCCTGCGCCCCGGCAAGAAGGAAGGTGACTTCCATGTGACCGTCGAGAAGAATTTCATCTCGGCCGTTGCCGACGCACTCAAGGTAGACAAGCTGACGGTTGTGGAAACCGGTGGTGATGAATACCAGATGGAACGCGAGCAATGGGACGACGCCAACAACACGGTGGCGCTGGAACCGGGCGTGATCGTCGCCTACGAGCGCAACACTTATACAATAGCCAAGATGCGCCAGGCCGGTATCGAAGTGCTGGAGATCGCCGGCTTTGAACTGGGCAAGGGGCGCGGTGGCGGTCACTGCATGACCTGCCCCGTTCTGCGCGACGGTATCTAGGAGCGACTGAACGTCTGTGGCGAAAGGGAGGAGACCGGTCTATGACTACAACAGTTCCTTAGGCAATGGTGGAGGTGGTGGTCACTGGTTGGCCAGCCCCGGACAACGCCAGACATAGCAATGTCCAGCGTGCCATGCGACCGGGTATCGTCCCGGCGCATGGCCGTAGACAGTAGATCGGAAGTAAGTTGATAGATGAGCTACAAGTCGTAACAGGAGATAGAACATGTCCAAGAAGAAGAGCAAGAAGAAACAGAAGAGCAAGGCCAAGACGGAAGACGTATTGGTAGAAGTAAATGTCGAGCCGCCCAATCTGGACGAACTGCTTGTGTCTACGGAGCCCAAGCCGAAGATGAAACGCAAAGAGTTCGAAGCGGAATTAAGACCCCTGCAGACTGAGCTGGTCAAGCTTCAGGAGTGGGTCAAGGTCAGCGGGGCCAAAATCTGCATCATCTTTGAGGGCCGCGACACGGCCGGCAAGGGCGGCGTCATCAAGCGCATCACGGAACGCACAAGCCCTCGCGTCTTTCGTACGGTTGCCCTGACGGCGCCGACTGAGCGCGAGAAGTCACAGATGTACTTCCAACGGTACATGCCCCATCTGCCGGCAGCGGGCGAAGTCGTGCTCTTTGATCGCAGCTGGTACAACCGGGCTGGGGTCGAACGGGTCATGGGCTTTGCCACGCCAGAACAGGTGGAAAGGTTCCTGAAACTGACCCCGCTTGTAGAGCGGGCCATCATTGACTCCGGCATCATACTCATTAAGTACTGGCTGGATGTCAGCATGGAGAACCAGGCCAAGCGATTCAAAGAACGCAACGAGGATTACCGCAAGATCTGGAAGCTCAGTCCCATGGACCTGGAAGCGCAGCGCCGCTGGTACGACTACTCACGAGCCCGCGACGACATGTTCCTGGCCACCGACACGAACTACGCCCCGTGGTATGTCGTTGACTCCAACGACCAGCGCAGGGGCCGGCTGAACTGCATCAGCCACTTTCTCACTGTTGTTCCTTACGAAGAAGTGCCGCGCGAACCCATCAAGTTTCCTCGGCGACAGGCAAAGGGCGACTATGTTGAGCCGGACTACGCCTATCGGCGCATTCCGAGCATCTATTAGCTTCAAGGTGATGAACAATGTCTAACACAACATCTACAGACACAACCTGGTATGTGCTGACCGCCGAAGAGGTCGCGACCAAGCTCGAGGTCGATCCGGCCAAGGGCTTGAGCGCGGCCGAAGCGCAGCAGCGATTGCAGCAATATGGCCCCAATGTTCTGGCAGCAGGAAAGAAGGAAACGGGCCTGCAGGCATTCCTGCGCCAGTACAATGATCTCATGCAGATCATCTTGCTGGTGGCGGCTGCAGTGAGCTTTATCTTTACGCGCGAATGGGGCACGACAATCGTGCTCGTCGGCCTGACGATCTTTAACGCGGTCCTCGGTTTACGCGGCGAGTCTAAGGCCGAGGCCAGTTTGGCCGCCCTGGCCAAGACGATGAAAGATATCGCCCGCGTGCGCCGCGACGGCCAGGCGATCGAGATTGAGGCGGATGGATTGGTGCCGGGCGATGTGGTGCTCATGGAGGCCGGCAATCGGGTTCCCGCCGACGGCCGCCTGTTTGTAGCCGCTACATTGGAAATTGAGGAGGCCGCGCTAACGGGCGAGAGCGTTGCCTCGCCCAAAGACACCGCGGTCATTGAAAAGGACGAAGTTCCTCTGGGGGACCAGGCGAACATGGCCTTTATGAACACGTCTGTGACACGAGGTCGCGGTGAGTTCATGGTCACGGCCACCGGTATGGCTACGCAGATGGGCAACATCGCCGATTTGCTCAACAAGACCGAGACCGACAAGACGCCGCTGCAGAAGCAGTTGGACCATCTGACCAAGATCATTGCCGGTATCGCCGGCATCGCCTTCTTGTTGATGCTCATCTTGGGCTACATTAACGGCCAACCTTTCAATGAGATCTTCATTGCCGGTGTCGCCCTGGCCATCTCGGCCATTCCGACCGGTATGCCGGCGGTCGTGACGACCATGTATTCGATGGGCACGCGCAAGCTGGCCGACATGAACGCCATCGTGAAGCGCCTGCCGTCCGTGGAAACGCTCGGCTCGGTCTCGGCCATTTGCTCGGACAAGACCGGCACTTTGACGCTGAACAAGATGACGGCTCGTGAATTCACCATCCCCGGTCAGAACCGTTTCACCGTCACAGGCGAAGGGTATGGGATCGAAGGATCCATGGCCCTGGCTGAAGGTGTAGCCGGGCTGGAACCGTGGCAGAAATCGACCCTGGCCTACAGCACGGAAGGCAAGTTGTTGAGCGCCGGCGGAGCTTCTGTGGACCTCGACCAGATACTGCTTCCCATGGCGCTCTGTGCTGATGCTCGTCTGGATGGCACGACGCTTATCGGTGACCCGACTGAAGGGGCGCTCATCGTTCTGGCGGAGAAGGGCGGCATTAGTGTGGAAGGTGCGCGCGAGATGTATCCGCGTGTGGCCGAAGTGCCCTTCGACTCTGACTACAAGTTTATGGCGACGTTCCACAATATGGTGGATGAACAGGGCAAGGATGTGGTGCGTGCCTTCGTGAAGGGTGCGCCGGATGTGCTGATTGCTCGCTCCAGCTCCTACTGGATGCCCGGCGAAGCGACGCGCCAGGTAACTGATGAGAATCTGCAGTTGGCGCTGGCCGAGAATGAGCGGATTGCCGCAGCCGGCGAGCGTGTCATGGTTGTGGCCCGGCGCGACTTCGATCCGAAGACGTTCGATCCCACAGCCAGCTTGATCGATGAAATGCACGATCTGACCTTGCTGGCCATGGTTGGCATTGTGGACCCGCCGCGAAGCGAGGCAAAGGACGCCATCGCCAAGTGCCATAGCGCGGGGATCCAGGTGCGGATGATCACGGGTGATCACGCTGTTACGGCCGCTGCCATTGGCCATGAGCTGGGCATTGAAGGCGAGGCGCTCACGGGCGCTGAGTTCGCTGCCATTAGCGACGATGAGCTGAAAAAGCGACTGCCCAATATCGGTGTGGTGGCTCGCGTGGCGCCGGAGGATAAGATCCGACTGGTGCGGTTGCTGCAGGAGCAAGAGAACATCGTCGCCATGACCGGCGACGGCGTGAACGATGCGCCGGCCCTGAAGAAAGCCGATATTGGCGTCGCGATGGGCATCACCGGTACCGAGGTCTCCAAGGGCGCGGCGGTGATGATCCTGACCGACGACAACTTCGCTACCATCGTGAAAGCGGTTGAGTATGGGCGGGCCATCTATGATAACCTGTCCCACTTCATCCGCTTCCAGATGACGGCTCTGGTGGCCTTCATCGCCACGTTCCTGGGCGCGGCCATCTTCTTCATCCTGGGTGGCATACCTTTCGCGCCTCTCCAGATTTTGTGGATCAACTTCGCCGTTCAGGTGCCCATTGCCATTGCCCTGGGCTTTGACAAGCCGGCCAATGACTTGATGGAACGCAAACCACGACCGCTGAATCAGCCGATTCTTTCGCGGTCGCAATGGTTGCGCATCATCTTCATCGGCCTCCTGATGGCGGGCTTCACCCTGTTCCTGGAAGCAAGCTACGAACCTACCAGCGTCACGCTGGCGGCAACGATGGGCTTTGTTGTCTTTTCGCTGCTCAACATCTCGGTTGCGCTCAGCTCGCGCAGTGAAACGGCCAGTGCTTTCAATCGCGACATCTTCCATGATCGCAGCCAGTTGATGCTCTATGGGTTGGCGCTCTTGCTGGTCCTATTGCCGACGGTGCTGGGATTCCTGCAGAACGTCCTGAACTTCGATTCGCTGACACTGGAGCAGTGGCTAATCTGCTTTGGGTTTGCCTTTGTGCTGCTGTTGGTTGATGAGGTAATCAAAATCTTCCTGCGCCGCCGGAACACGGCGAACGCATAGGCAAGCGTCATAGTTAGCAGATGAAAATACCTGAACCTGGTACGTGACATGTGGTCAAAACAATTGGAGGTATGAAAAGATGATTAAGCGTGGACCTGTAGATGTGCTTGTGTTTGCGTTGGGTGCGCCGAAGTTCGACGGCAGCATCATCAGAGAACTCGAGAAGCAGACTGCGTCCGGGACCATTCGGGTGCTAGACGCGATGGTCTTGTTCAAGTCTCCTGCGGGTGAAAGCTACCGCATGGATATTGAGCACTTGCCGCAAACGGATCTCGCCGCGCTGGGGTTTGGGCAATCTGAAAAGCGGAATCTGTTTAGCTCGGAGGACGCCGAGACGCTGTGGGAAGGTATGGTGCCTGACTCGGGCGTTATTGCCCTGGCCATCGAGCACACCTGGGCCATTGACCTGGTCAATGCGTTGCAAGCCAGTGGTGTCGAAGTGGCTCTTAACTTCCGCGTGCCGGCTCCCATTGTGGACGAGGCGTATGCCTCCCAATTAGAAGAAAACTAGCTCAGCTAGAAGGAGAATGAAAATGCCCGGATTAATGAGAGGAATGGCTCGGACGGCGGCTGTTGTCGGGACAGCTACGGCGACTCGCGGAGCCGTAAACCGCCGGCAGGCGAATAAGAATGCTCAGGCGTATGCACAAGCGGAGCAGACTGCTTATGCACCTGCTGCACCAGCGCCTGCAGAAGATGATCCGATCGCGCAGATAGAACGGCTAGGAGCATTGTATGCTCAGGGGCTCTTGACGGACGAAGAGTTTTCGGCTCAGAAAGCCAAGATACTGGGTGCGTAGCCACGCCCGGACGTCGGCGCCGATCGATTCCGACCGGCGCTGATGTCTGCCAATTCAGATCATGCCGACAAGCGTGGAGCGAAATGAGACGGTAAACAGCATAGGTCGTCCAAGCGTGGCAGGTAATATCAGCTCAGTGCAATCAGCGAAACAACTCGATAGCAAGGCTACTGGGTAGGTTCGCGCCAGAGGGTAATCTGTTTGTGAGTGTGCAAGCTGTTGGATCCAGCATCAGCGGCGTTTGCGTAGACAGTTTTTTGGTTGTTACGTTTAGCCCTTGACCCGAGGGGATAGGGGTTGATCTAGTTAAGGAGGTCGTCATGGCCAAGAAGAAAGGCAAGAAAGGCAAGAAAGACAAGAAAGATAAGAAGAAAGGTAAGAAGAAGAAATAAGGCATCTGCTCCTTCTTTGTTACTGCGTTGGATCCAACAGCTTGAACTCTCACAGAGACTCCTAAATGGGACAAAGGAGGCAGGGTTAAATTGGCCGACCGAAAAGTCGGTGAAGAGGCAAAGGAGATGGAATCATTGGACGCCAGACAACCGTTAGTCGAAGATGAGCCGGAAGCGAACCCCTTGAGCCAGGATATAGAGGCCACCACAGAGCAGATCTGGTACGAATTTAATGGGGAGATGTCACGCGAAGGGATCAGAGAAGTAGTCATCGAAGCTGCTTCAGCATATGAAGACGTGCGCATTGGACTCTATGTGCCAATCTTCCTGTATAGGGATGTCATCCAACGTCTGAGAGCGGATCTGGATAGGAGTCCAAGTGGGGAAGTGCCCGAAGTGTATTACAAGTCTGCAGCAAGTCCTTCTATGTCGGCCGGATATGAAAGGAGCGAACAGGACGAATCGTTTGAGAACTTGAGAATGAGGTTGAATGGGGCTAACTCCTGAAGTAAGCTGACGACTACTCTGAACGACTCATCTGGAGATGAAGGAGACAATCGGTGGAGAAACCAACGAGGGAGAGCGGCATGAAGGTTATCATTGTCGGTGGCGTGGCCGGCGGTGCGTCATGTGCGGCGCGCCTACGCCGCCTGGATGAACGAGCGCAAATCCTTATGATCGAGCGTGGGCCCTATGTTTCCTATGCAAACTGTGGGCTGCCCTACCATGTCGGGGGCGTTATAGCGCGGGAGTCCAGCCTCCTGGTGGCGGATGAAAGGACTTTCCGCGATTTGTTCGCCATTGATGTGCGCACCCGCTGCGAGGCGGTCGCGATTTCACCGCAAGAAAAAATGGTGGAACTGCACAATCTCGTTACTGGTGAGGTGACCAGCGAGTCCTACGACAAGCTGGTCCTTTCCCCGGGCGCGACGCCGATCAGCCCTCCAATGCCGGGCATCGATCTGCCGGGCGTTTTTCGCGTGCGCACTGTACCGGACGTAAAGGCCATCCGCGAATGGATCGAAGGTCATACGGCACTGCCCTCCGGCATGGATGCCTACACGGGATTCCAGACAATGATGCCGGCGAAGCGCGCGGTCGTAGTCGGCGGCGGATTCATCGGCCTGGAGATGGCCGAAAACTTAGTCCATCTCGGGCTGCACGTCACGCTGCTGCAAAAGGGTAATCAGGTTTTGGGGCCGCTGGATGTGGAAATGGCGCGCTACGTTGAGCGCCATTTAGGTAGGAATGGCGTAGAGCTCGCACTCAATGCCGATGTGAACGAAATTGGGCAAGTTGCCGATGGCTCCCTGGAAGTTCGAACTGCGGCGGGCGCAACATACGCGGCCGATCTGGTAGTTCTGGGTATTGGCGTCCGGCCGGAAAACTGGCTGGCCAAGAATGCCGGCCTGGAGATAGGCGCGCTGGGTGGTATCCGGGTTGATGACCAGATGCGTACTAGCGACCCTGATATCTTCGCTGTCGGCGATGCGGTGGAAGTGAAAGATATCATCACTGGCGAATGGTCACTTCTCGCCCTGGCTGGGCCGGCTAACCGCCAGGGCCGCATCGCAGCTGATGTAATCGCCGGACGCGATGCCCATTTTCGTGGCACGCAAGGTACGGCGATCATCGGTCTATTCGGCGGCGCCGCTGCCTGGACGGGCGCCAGCGAACGCACGCTGCAACGCCTGGGCGAGAAGGACTATGAAAAGATCTACCTTTATCCTAATTCCCACGCGGGTTACTACCCCGGCGCGCAGTACTTGGCCATCAAGGTTCTGTTCCGCCAATCTGATGGCCGCCTGCTAGGAGCGCAAGCTGTCGGCCTGGATGGAGTCGACAAACGCATCGATGCCCTGGCCATGGCCATCCAGCTGGGTGCAACCATCTACGATCTGGAAGAGGCGGAACTATGCTACGCTCCGCAGTTCGGCAGCGCCAAGTCTCCGGTAAATTTCGCCGGCATGGTGGCCGCTGATGTCCTGCGCGGTGACATGCCGCTTTGCCACTGGAATGGCAGCGAATCGGGTGTATATCTGGACGTACGCCATCCGGCCGAACTGGCAATTGAGTCGCTGCCGGGCGCAGTTAACATCCCGCTGGATCAACTGCGCGCGCGTCTGGATGAACTGCCGCGTGACCGTGAGATTCAAATCGTTTGCCGCTCTGGCCAGCGTGCATACTACGCGACGCGCATCCTCTTGCAGAATGGCTTCAATGCACGCAATGTCGCCGGTGGCATGATGTCGCGGGAGAATCTGGTTGAACTTAGATGACATTCATTCTGCTGGAGGATCCCACCTCAAGGGAAAGTTGGACAGGGCAATCGCATATAGATTTCCTGATGCCACTCTTGCGCTGATTGAGCGAGGGGCAGATCAGAAAGGTGGGACACAGAGTGGCGAACCGTTGGCCGGCGAAACCCAGGGCGATGTGACGATGAGCTAGGAATTGGTATTTGGAGATCTTGTTTCATAGACCTGAATCAGTGGAGACAACAATATGACCTGATTGCAACCGATGAACTAGCCGTTAGACAAGACCGAAAGGTCCAGGTATCCCGCGACGTCGTGACGACCGCGTGGAGCGGTACGACGAAGGGTGCCGCGGAGACGGCTAACACTGTTATGCAAATGTAATCTGTTTAGATAGAAGGAGAGCTTATTATGTGCTGTGCATTTCTTTCCCTGGTTCTGTTAGGCCCGCGTGTGTTTGGCGCCTTCTGGTGGATCTTCCAGCCTGCCCGTTGGCAGCTGGCGTTCAATGACTTTCTAGGTGGCAACGTCTGGTGGTTGTGGCCAATCCTGGGCATTATCTTTCTGCCCTGGACCACGATCATGTATGTCATCGTCTCCCCGGGTGGCGTGACCGGTTGGGACTGGCTCTGGGTCGGATTGATGCTGGTAGCCGACATCGCCTCTTACACGGGTGGCGTCGGTCGCAAGCGCTTGCCTGGCTACGAGGGCTACTAGATCAACCCAAGCGTAAATCGCCACTACTGCTTCACTCGCCAACTGCCGCGAAGCGCTGATTCATGACATGACACTCCCTAGCCAATTAACCTCTCGTGGTGAGCGCGAGTATCGCGATCAGTTGGTGCGCAGCGTCAGCCGGACGTTCGCTCTGTCGATTGAAGTGCTGCCTGGGGTTCTGCGTGACGCGGTCAGCGTGGCGTACCTCTGCTTTCGCGTTGCCGACGGCATTGAAGACCACCTGACCATGCGGCCGGACCAGAAGGCAGCACTCCTGCGATTGTGGGCGGGCATCCTTCAAGACGAAGCGAGCGTGGAGCAGTTGTCAATTCAAACAGCGGGGCTGGACAGCCGTGATCCTGAGATGATGGTTGTCCAGCACGCCCCCATGATTCTCAACTGGCTGGACGCCCTGCCTGAAAGCTTCCGGGGTGTAGTGCGTAGCCAAACGTCCGCCTCGTCAATAGGGATGGCCCGTTGGCAGGAGCATGGTCCCTTCGTGGAAGACGAAGTGGCGCTGGATGACTACATGCACGAGGTCGCCGGCAGGGTAGGCTACCTCGTGACCGATCTTTACGCGCTTCACATTCCCGCCGTCATGGCGCGGCGCGAACAAATGATGCCGTTGTCACACGAGTGCGGGCTGGCCCTGCAAACGGTTAATGTGTTGCGTGGACTGCGCGCCGATTACGAGCGAGGCTGGGTCTTCGTCCCACAGACTTACTACCGCTCGTGTGGGCTGACCCGCGAAACGCTGTTTGACGCGCACTACGGTGACCAGGCAATGCAAGTGGTGGACATGTTGGCACAGAAGGCCAGACGCCATCTGGACAATGGCTATGAGTACATTTGTGGCTTTCCGCGGAGCGAACACAGTGCTCGCCTATCGTTGATGTGGCCGTTTCTCTTTGCTGCGCGAACGTTGGCAGCTTGCCGAAACAACCCGTTGACCCTGACGGGCGAGGCCAAGATGAGCCGTGCCGAGGTCAAGGAAATTGTCCTCACGTCGCGCCTGCTAGGGTGGTCGAACAGCTGGCTGCACCAGACCTATCAAGCGTTGCTTGAAGGCCCAGCCGTGCAGCCGAGTGCGGCACCTATCAAACGGATCCCGACCCCTGAGGGGGACCTGAATGCTTTATCTGGAGTAGATTGAAATGAAAAGAATCAGACACAGTCTCGTGGTCCTGGTGTTGGCAGCTACATTGTTGGCAGCTTGTTCAACACCTACTACAACAACGCCGACGGAGCCGGCGCCTGCTGCGCCGGCCACAACCAACGACATCCAGGGTATCGTCTGGCAATGGCAGACACTCAACGACACGGCCGCCAGTACATCGATGCGTGTGGATGAACCGGAACAGTACACCATCATCTTCAATGTGGACGGCACGACGCAAGGACAGGTTGACTGCAATACATTCACGGGGACCTATTCCCAGGAAGGCGGTTTCTTCATAACCGTGCGACCCGACATCATGGCGGCCTGCGACATAGGCTCGCTGGATCAACAGTTTCTGACCTTGCTGGGTGATGTGGTTGCCGGTGGTCCGGATGGCGCTGGCGGATTGATGCTGCAGACTGCCGGCGGCGCGCAGTCGATGTTGTTTAGCAATGGCGGTGCGGTACCCATAACGGAGGAATGATGTCTAGTTTAGTGGCAGTTGCTTTTGATTCCCCCCGATGAGGCGCAGAAGGTGTTGGACATCCTGCATGCATTGCTACACATCCACTTGATTTCGCAGCTTACGTTTTGACAAGATGTCGGCATATGAGCGAGGCCCGAGGAGCTGCGATCCCACAACGTACCAGGGGAGAAACTTCACCGCCATAGGTATACACGTGAGTGCCCCATTCCCGTCGCTCCCGCGATTCATTGATACTGATTCTGGCGTCTCAGTTGTTCGCACCGACCCTGCTACATACCAGCAGATTGACAAAGCATAAGGATTCGGTACCATGTTCATAATGCACTCTGGCAAGACTGTAAATGCTGACTTACGGGAGTGCTGCAATTGAGACCTCACGGTTCCCCCGGAAAAACAATAAATGTTAAGGGAACTTGTAGAGGCAGGGCGACATTAGGGACACGATTAGCGCTTTTCGGGTTCACATCCGTGAGGTCAGGGGTTCGAGTCCCTTCGCGCCCACTCTCCCACCCAAATCTCACCGTAAACAGATTTCCCTGACTCCCAACAGCAGCATAAGGGGCAGCTGCGTACGCAGCTGCCCCTTATGCTCAATTGTGTTTCGTCTGGTCAGACGAGCGACTGGCCCGCTTATCCGGGCACATCAAACTGGGCGACCATACCGTGCATGAAGTGCGGCTCGCCCGAATGGACCGATGAGGCCGTGAAGCAGACGAAGGCGTAGGTCGCTCCTTCCTCGAACGCTACCTCGACGTAGTTTTCGGCTTCCGTGTCAAACGCGGCTGTTCCCGCCACGATCTGTCCCGGCGGGGGGCCGGGAGGGGCATCGGGGCCCATCGCCATGATGAAGTCCTCTACGCTCGCCCCTTCGTCCAGCTTGATGATGACGACCTCGTGCGCTTCTTGCGGGCCGCTGTTGGTGACGCGGAAGGTGTACTCACCTGCATTGATGGCATCCGGGTCGAACTTGAAGCTGTAGTCGACGAGTTCAACCGACATGTCCTGTACGGGGGCGGTCGTCATCGTGTCGCTCTCGGTGATCTGCAGGGGCATGAAGTAGCCCTTGGCCATTCCCGGCACGCCGTCCGCTTCGGGCACCGGGTCGATGACGATGTACTGCCCGGCGGGTAGATTGGCGGTGACGCTCTTTGTTTCGCCCGGCATGACGCCAGATACCCCACCATAGGCCGTCATCCACGGTGGCACACCTTCCATGCCTGCTTCGATGGCGGCGGCGACATCAGCCATGCTTTTGTCGTCGTCCAGGCGCAGGAACGCGGCCTGGCGCATGAAGTCACTCTGGTTGGCCAGCGTGACGGTTGTCCAACCCTCGGGGGCAGTGTCGGCCGCTTCCCAACCTTCGCCAGTGGCGGTGATGTTGAGCGTGTGAACAGTTGGAGCCGGCTCGCTCACTGCTGCGGTTTGGGTAGTGCAGGCTGATGCGAACATGGTGATTAGTAGAACAGACAGAATGTAGAGGCGTTTCATTGTGGTCTCCTTGCGTAGACGGTTGATGTGGACTAAGTTGATTGGACCGGTACTGGACAGGGCTGATCGTTGCTTGAACTTGTGGATGCGGTGTCAGCTTCGAAAGCCCGGTTCCGTTCAAGGCTGTCCAGCACATGTTCAGTCAGTAACGAAGTAGATGCCGTGTTCGGCGCTGATCTCGACAATCCGCTCCATATCAGGCGGGCCATCCTTGGCAAACTCGGCCGCACAGCGCTCAAAGAAGAGCTCGAAGCCTGCCGGCGACGTTTGGGTGAGCGTGATGAGCGGGACGTCCCCTGTGTTGCGGAACGTGTGCACGGTGCCGCGCGGTACGAAGACGACCGACCCCGGAGCGACTTCCTGCCAGCTGCCGTTCAGAAAGAACTCGACACGGCCTACCTGGGGGATGAACCATTCGTCCTCGTTGGCGTGATAGTGGGGTGGCGGGCCGCCGCCCGGAGGCGTGGTGTTCGTGAAGATCGTAAGTCGGCCGCCTGTCTCAGCGCCGCCCAACTGGACGCGAATCTCATCGCCAAAGGCACGCAGCACCGGGCCGTCCTCAGGCCCCATGATTGTGGCGACGGGCTGCCGGCCGGCTGTACTGCCGTCGGCGACATGCTGCTCCTGCTGACTTCCTGGCCACCTCAAGGTTAGTTCTGACATCTTATCTCCTTCGTCCAGGCGTGCCGCTTGGGCACGCTGTTGGTTCAGGCCGGCGATTCGTGTGTGCCGGACCGTTCGATGTTGCCTAAAGCATACAGATGCGGCGTCACGCCACCGTCACCACAGCCGTCACAGGCTGCGTCACGGCGCTGCCAACACTGACTCCCGCGTCAAATCTCGTATAATGAGCCTATGTCACAAGTGTCGGTCAACCTTTTCGGCCCACCACAGGTCAAGGTTGACAACAAAGTAGTTGACATAACACGCAAGAAAGCGCTCGCCTTGCTGGCCTTTCTGGCTCGTTCTGGACAGCCCCACAGCCGAGATGCCCTCGCTGCGATGTTGTGGCCTGAGGCGGACCAGAGCCGCGCCCGTGCCGGCCTGCGGAGCGCGTTGTGGGCGCTTAACCAGACTGAGGTAGGAGTCTGGTTGGAGGTTGATACGGAAACAGTCGGTCTGGCCAACGGGGAGCCTGATTCCGGCGACGTCAAGCGGCCTCCTGTCGTGGATGTGGATCAATTCCTGGCTTTCATGGACGAGGCCCGCCGCCACAATCATGCTCCCGGCGAGGCATGCCCCGCGTGCGTGGAAGCGATGACCGCGGCAGTGGGCGTGGCCACCGACGACTTCATGGCCGGGTTCACCTTGCCCGACGCCCCCGAGTTCGATGAGTGGCAGTTCTTTGAGGCTGCTGCGCTGCGTCAGCAGGCAGCTGCCGCGCTGGAGCGATTGGCGCTCTTGCTAAGCGCTGATGGGTCGCACGAGGCGGCCGTTCCGTATGCACGTCGCCTTGTCGCCCTTGATCCACTCCACGAGCCGGCCCATCGTCTGCTTATGCAGCTGTATGCGGAAGCTGGGATGCAAGGTGCGGCCTGGCGTCAGTACGAGCAGTGTCGCGACGTCTTGGCGCGGGAGCTGGACGTCGAGCCGTCTCCGGAGACGATCGAACTGGCTGAGCGGATTCGTCGATCGCAGATCGGACAGCCCGGCAGCAGCAGCGAGACGTCTGAGCCAATAGTGCTTGACGGTCGGACACCGGAGCGGGCAGCGCCGGAAACGCCAAGCAACCTGCCGTCAAGCACAACGCCGTTTGTCGGCCGTCGTGGCGAGCTGGTTCAGCTGTCACACTTTCTGGAGGACGACACGACGCGTCTTGTGACAATCGTTGGACCGGGCGGAATTGGCAAGACGCGGCTGGCTGTGGCAGGGGCAGCCGAACAGCTCGACAGGCGTGCATTCCAGGACGGCATCTACTTCATTGCCCTGGCCCCGCTCACCAATCCGTCCCACATTGTGCCCTCCGTCGCCGAAGCGATCGGCTATCCACTTCAAAACGATCAGCGGTCGCTGGCCCAGCAGCTGGCTGACTACCTGGGACAGCGGTCAGTGCTGCTCGTGCTGGACAACTTTGAACATCTATTGAGTGGCGACCAGAATGAAGCGATTGCGTTCATCGATACCCTCCTGCAGCGCGCCCCTTCTATCAAGATGTTGGCGACATCGAGAGAAGGGCTGAATGTGCACGGGGAGCAGCGCTTTCCGCTGACCGGGCTGGAGACGGCCGAAACGGAAACAGACGTCGAGTATGCGGCGGCCGCGCTGTTCTTGCAGAGCGCCCGTAAGCGACTGCCCGGCTACCAGCTGGCGGCAGCGGAGGTAAGCAGTCTGGCGGCAATCTGCCGCCTTGTTGAAGGCATGCCCCTGGCGCTTGAACTGGCCGCATCGTGGCTGGACACATTGTCTGTCGACGAAATCGCGTCTGAGATTCAGGGCAACCTGGATTTTCTGGCCGCCGATGTACGCAATATTCCTGATCGCCATCGCAGTATGCAGGCGGTCTTCGACGCGTCCTGGCAAGCGCTGCCGGCTCATGAGCAGGAAGTCTATGCGCGTCTGGCAGTCTTTCGAGGTGGGTTCAGTTACGCAGCGGCAAAGGAAGTGGCTGGTGCTTCACTGACCGTCCTGCGACGCCTGGTCGACAAGTCTCTGCTGCGCTACGACCCACATGATAGGCGCTACGACATTCACGAGCTGCTGCGACAGTACGCGGCGGAACGGCTGGGAGAGGCGACTGCGGCAACATATGAGCGCCACGCTCGTTACTACTCTGACTTTTTGCACCAGCGGGAAGCCGAGTTGAAGAGTGGACGGCAGCGTGAAGCGCTGTCGGAAATCGCGCTTGACAGCGAGAACGCACGACTGGCCTTTCAATGGTCGGCCGAGCATCATCAGTTCGTCCAGCTTGAGCGTTCGCTCACATCGTTGGCGCTTTTTCTGCAATGGCATGGTCGCCTGACGGAAGGTGAGGCGATCGGTCGTCTGGGCGCTTCGGCGCTGGCGACGCTCCTGTTTAGTGAGCGGGGTGAGCTGTATGCCACTCAGTGGACTCAGTCGCATGTAGACGCTGCCCGAACTTTGATGAAGGTGCTGACGTGGCGGGCTGCTTTCCTCAGTTCTCTTAACCAGTACGCCGAAGCCCGCGAGTCGCTCCGGCGCGCCTCTCTTCTCAATGAACGCTTGAGCTCGAATAGCGGGAGCGACGCCTCAGCGGAGGCTTTCTTGCTGCTTGAACTGTCCAATCTGGCCATCAATGACGATTTTGCGGGCGAAGCGGTGCGACTGAGCCAGGAATCACTGGCACGCTATCGTGCCGCCGGGGATGAGTGGGGCACAGCGATGGCCCTGGATAAACTGAGCCAGCGGTATATGAATCAGGGACGGCACGGAGAGGCGTTGGTAATGCTTCAGGAATCGCTCGCTATTCGGGAGCGGCTTGGCGACCGGCGTGGCGTCGCTCGTATCTATAACAGTCTGGGGCTGGTGGTGCTCCACATTGGGCAAGTTGAGCAATCCGAAACGTACTTGCGAAAGAGCCTGGCACTATACCGTACGCTGGGCAACCGCGCGGACCTGTCCAATCCGCTGGCAGTGCTGGGCATCAACCTGCTGTTCGGCGGCAAGTTCCAGGAATGTATCGCCACTTATGAAGAGTGTTGGGCACTCTACCGCAGCTTGAAGCTGCCTCAGGAACCGTTCCTGGCCGATGTTACCGTGACCCGATCACTGATTAACCTGGGGCAGTATCAGGACGCGCGCGTGCGGGCTGAGGCCAGTTTGGCAACATACCGTGCCATCAATGATCGGTGGAAAGTCGCCTTCACCTTGCACAACCTGGGCCGTATGGATCTTGCTGCCGGGGATGCTGGTCAGGCGATAAAGCAGTTCGAGGAGAGCGTGGGTATCCTGCAGAAGATGAATGAGCGCTCGCTCCTGCCGGAAGTTCTCTGCTGCATGGCGCTGGCCCACCGTTCATCAGGTGATCGGGGGCGAGCCATTGAGTTGATGGTTCAGGCGCTGCGACTCATTCTGGAAACAGGTCCGCTGAATACGATGCGGTTCGATCTGCCTGTGATGGCTCTCCTTGCAGCCGACGAGGGCGACGGCGAGCGGGCAGTTGACCTGTACGCAGCCGCCCGCCAGAGCGCCTACATCACCAACTCCCGCTGGTTTGAAGATGTTGCCGGTCGCCAGATTCGCGACGTCGCGGCGAAGCTCCCGCCGGATCTGGTTGCTGCTGCCGAGGCACGTGGCAAGGAGCGGGAGTTGTGGGAAACGGCCAAAGAGTTGCTCGAAGAGCTGACCAACGACGACTAGCCGTGAGCACATGAGAACATCGGGTCGAGATTCGTGATAGTGGCCGTCAAAGAGCCGCGTCTGCAGGTCGTGAAGGTTGTTGGAGGGTTGGCCGGCGGCGTTATGGTCTTACTTGAGCTAGGCGACGGGAGAGGAGAGGAGAGATGCTCGCGAACCAAAAGATTGTGGACTGGCTCCTGACGGGAGATGTGGCCATTCAGTACCAGACGCAGCGCGATCTGCTGGACAACGACAGGCCGGATCTTCAGACCCGAATTGCCACCGAAGGCTGGGGAGCGAGATTTCTGGCGGCACGCGGCGCGGATGGCCATTGGGGCAGGGGGTTCTACCAGCCTAAGTGGATATCTACCCACTACTCTCTTCTCGATTTGCGCTATCTTGAGCTGCCTTCTGATCATCCCGCCCCGCGCCAATCGATTGAGTTGATTCTGCGGCATCACAAGGGTGAGGATGGCGGCATCAACCCACATGGCATGATCAAGCAAAGTGACGTGTGCATCAACGGTATGTTCTTGACCTATGCCTGCTACTTCGGAGCGCCCGAAGCGAACCTTCATTCTGTCGTCGACTTCATCATTGAGCAGCACATGGGAGACGGCGGGTTCAACTGTCGGGCCAATCGTCAGGGTGCGGTGCATAGCTCGATGCATTCCACCATCTCGGTGCTTGAAGGAATTATGGAGTATGAACGGCGCGGTTACCGCTACCGGCTGGATGAGCTTGCGCACCAGGCGGCGCTCGGCCGCGAATTTCTGCTCCAGCACGAGCTCTTCCGCTCTGACCGGACGGGCGAGGTCATCGACAAGCGCATGCTAATGCTGTCCTTTCCGTCGCGCTGGTATTACGATATCTTGCGAGCCTTGGTCTACTTTGTGTCCGCTGCTGCGCCGTACGATTCGCGCATGCAATCTGCGCTGGATGTGTTGAAGGGGAAGCGGCGCAAAGACGGCCGTTGGCCGGTCCAGGCCAGGCACCCGGGCCAGACCCACTTTGACATGGAGAAGGCGGGCGGTCCGAGTCGCTGGAATACGCTGCGGGCGTTCAACGTGCTGCGGGTCTATGGCGCAGCACAGCCAGGCGACCCGTTTGGTCTTGAGTAGATGGGATGCGGAGCCGATTCATGCTCATCGGCAGATGTTGAAGTCGGAGGGCTATTTGCGGTTGGCGACTACTTCAGGCGGCGCCAGACCGACGACCCGCGCGACCGGCAAGGCGAACAGGACGCCGGTGTTTGGTTCGCTCAGATCGCCGGTGACCGTCTCCGTGGCCGTGATCACCTTATCGACCATCGCTTCACCTTCGACGACGCTGAAAATCGTGCGATGATGTTCTTCGCGACTCTGCATCAGGGCGCGAATGCTGGGCATCAGCGGCATGTCGTCGCGCAGCCCCATGACATTGCGCAGTCGTCCCAGCCCCGTGCTTTCGATCATGGTGATGCCGCTTACCCCGGCTGCTTCCCACGCATCAAGCAGCGCGGGACCCTTGTTTGCGTCGTCGAGAACTAGCAGGACCAGAAAATACATGGCAACCTCTTCATGTCTGAACAATATGACGGGAACGGTTCTGCGGGCAGGCGCACCGTGTCCTAGGGCGTTGACACCACTTCCTGCTCACCTGAGTAGGTCAATCGTAGCAGCGGCGGTGTGACCAGCGTCGCCACGATAACCATGAAAACGACAATCGAAAATGTATCCTGACGGATGAATCCTTCAACCAGAGCGACGGAAGCGACGATGAGGCCAACCTCTCCGCGGGAGATCATACCGACGCCTAATCGTAGCGAATCCAGGCGATTGAAGCCACCGAGCAGCGCACCAAGCCCGCTGCCGACCACTTTGCTGACAATGGCCACGGCGGTCAGCACCAGGGCAAAGATCCAGAGCGTGCCGGAAATTGCACCCAGGTCAGACTGGAGGCCAATATTGACCAGGAAGATGGGCACGAAGAAAGCGTAGGCCAGCGCCGCGATGCCCGTCTCGATCTCCGCCACGAAGTTGGTGCGAGCGAAGAAGAGACCTGCCAGAAACGCGCCCGTAATGGCAGCCATCCCGCCGATCGTCTCAGCTGCCCAGGCGTACATCAGGCACGTAACCAGGGCAAACACAACGGTGCCCTGACTGATGGGCAGCCGGTTGACAATGGTTGTCAACCGGGGCAGGACAAACAGGCCGATGGCGACCGCCAGCACCAGAAACCCAACCATTGCCAGAATCGTTAGCAAGATGCTGCTGCCGCCGGACCCGGCTCCCACTTCTGCGCCAACCACAATTGATATGGTCGAAAGCATCAGGATGACCAGAATATCGTCGAAGACGGCCGCCCCCAACAGGCCCAGGCCAACCCGGCTCCGCAACACGCCCAACTCGATAAGCGTTTGGGCCGAGATACTGACACTGGTTGCAGAGAGCGCCAGACCGATGAAGATTGCCTCATTCAGCCCATTGTTGAAGCCCAGCGCCACGAGAAGACCTGACGCAAACGGGACGACCACGCCAAGTGTTCCGGCAAGGGCAGCCACCTTGCCTGAGCGCAACAGCTCTGACAGTTCCAACTCCAGTCCAGCAAGAAACATCAGCAGAATGACGCCGATCTCAGCCATAAGAGTCAGCGACTCGCCGAGCACCTCGTCACCTTCGAAGATGGGCCAATGGAGCATGTTGAGGAGTGTCGGCCCCAGAATCAGTCCGGCAATCAGCTCGCCCAGAACAGATGGCTGGCCCAGGCGAACGCTGACATAGCCGCTGAGCTTGGCGACGACGATGATGATGACAATCGCCAGAATGAAATGCAGGAACTCACTGGTCACGTTTGGATTTCTCCAGTATTTGCAGCGTCACGACATCACCACGACGGGTAAGCTCTATCAGATCGCCCGTCTGGACGGAAGCGAAGAGGTCGGTGTCGAAGTCGTAAGCGTAGGGAATGCTTTCCAGCGAGCAGGCCGGGGCGGTCTGCTGGTCGATCTCGCTGTTGATGATCGCGATCGGAGCCTGACCCCGGTAGAACAACTCCAGCAGCACATAGGGCGCGACGCTGGAGCCGGTACCGCGCGGAAACAGGGCAATCTTGCCCGCCATGCTTTGGCCGTCAGCCGGATGGCCCATCTCCTCTATCACGCCGGTAAGGCGGTTGACATAACCCAGAAACGTAATGGGTACAGGTGTCACAAATGCCTCACCGCGCACCGTGAATTCAGGTTGGGATGGCAGGCCGTGCCCACGGGCGATGCTGGGCGTTCGGGTTGTCTCTGTGACGGCTGCGTCCAACGGCTGCTCTTTGGAGTGCGCATGAGTCTTCGACACCTGCCTGGACATGGTCTGCTCGGATGGTTCAGGCTGGTGGTCATCCAGCTGCAGCTCGCCGGTTGCCACGGCGATACAGTCCGCCAGGCGCATCACCGATGCCGGGATACCGTTCAGGCCGGACTGGATGTAATGCTCGGCCTTCATGGAGTTGGTCAGGATGTGGTGGACCCACGTCTGGTCATACGGGACTACCTCGGGGCACGTGTTCTCCAGCAGCAGCGCGCCGCTGCTGCGGATGACATCGGCCACGCCTATCTGTTCGGCAATCGCTTTGGTGCGGGCCGAGGTGAAGAACCAGAGAGGCGGCGGCGCGTCTGCCGGGGCCGGATCAGCGGTCACCGACTTGCCCTGTAGGAGCCGGGCGGCCGCCTGCAGCTCGCCCAGCGACGCTTGCGGGCAGCCGATGACGACCAGCGATGCCGCGCCGTTGGGAGCCAACGCAGCGTAACGCGCCTCCATTTGGGCGGTATCAAAAGTGATGGTCGCCTGGATCGCCGACTCATTGACCGGGTGCTGAGGATCCGCCAGATAGAGCAGGGCGCATCCGTAGTTGGCGGCCGCCGCGCTGAGTGCCTTCTTCTGTTCATGGCTGAGCGTAGTCGGCAGTCCCTCAATGAGCGGGATGAGGCCGTAAGGGGTTGACCAGGACGATTGGCGCTGCTTGCCAATCCAGTCGCCGAGGATGGAAAGGTCGGTCGGTTCTGTGAGGCTGGCGGTCACAACCACACGCAGATTTGGCAGCCGGGCCGCTTCGTCGAGCAAGCCGTAGCGCGGGGCATAGCCGGTCAGTGCATAGGCCAGGGCAGAGAGGCCCGACTCGCGGTTGGTGCGCAGCGAGGCATAGGAGTTCGCATAGCAAATAGCGTTTGATTCCGCCCAGGCGACCAGAGCAGGGCTGTCACCTGGTTCAGGCAGCAGTTCCTCCCACTCATACGGCACGCATGACTGAATGGTCTGCACGCCCAGCCCGGCGTAAGAGCGGATGATCTCTTGATGGTGAGCCAGAAAGTCGGAGGCCACAATTCGCATGGCGTCGAACTGCTCCTCATCGCAGCCGGCCGAGTTGAGCGTCGTGGGTACGGCGACTCCATCGCCCGGTTCAGTGGCCAAACGGGACAGAAAGTGGCGCAGCCCGAAGCCGCCAGTGAGCGGTGAAACGCCGGACAGATGGGCGCTCTGGATCGGCACCAGCTCCGTCGCCCCGGACATGGCGGCGAGGTCGAGCAGCAGACGCATGCCCATCTGGCGGGCCAGCCCCTGGTCGCCACGCAGCATCGCTTGCTGCTCGGCGGTTAGTTGTTTTTCAATACCCATAACAGTTCCTTGTAAATAGCTCGCATCAGCCCCCGGCAACGCCCATTCCGAAGGACCGATTGTGGCGGAGCAACCGTGAAATGTTGTCTGTGTTTATCCATCACTCCCGACGGGCGAAGGGCGAACGATCTGCACCCTGACGCTCGTGGTGTTATGAATGAATGTCGCGAACTCTTCGATCTCGCTGCTGCCAAAGACGTTGGCGGACGTACCTCGTGGCGCGCCCAACAGCAGCAGCTCGGCGTTGACCTCTGTGACCAGCGAGCAGATTTCATCTCGCACCGATCCTTCCCGCAGGACAAGCTCAGCCTTCAGGCCGCTGTCGTGGGCCCGTCTCTCAGCGATGCGCAGCAGCGTTTGTCCCATCCAGTTCAGCTCCGCTCTTACGGCCGGCAGCGCCGCTGCATCAATGCCTTCCACGCTGGCTGGATCGCTGACGTAGAGGAAAATGAGATGCTTGTCCTCAGCGATTGCCCGGGCGACGGCCGTTTGCTGAACCGTTCGGCTGCCTTCTCCGGCACGTGTGGCGCAGACAATGTTACCCTTCATGAGTGTCAATGTCCGGACTGTGCTCGCCGGGTTCCAGACCCCGGTTCTCCATGATAGCCGCCAGGGCGCTCAGTCGTGTGTCGGCGTCTTCAATGAGGTGTTCGTATACGTCCTCGGAGATAAAACCGCGGCTGGCGGCGTCACGAATGGCGCTGCGCTCGGCTTTGAGCACATCGTCCCGCGCCTGCAAGTACATCTCCTGCTCAAGCTCCGGGTGAGCCTGCAGATGATCGCTGAGAGCGCTGGTCGCGACAGTCAACTCCTCCCGATAGACGCTGCGCATCGCCTGCCAAATGTCTTGATGGAGAATACCTTCGTTGTGCAGCCGATCCAATTCTTGCAGACCCGCCCGCTTGGCGTAAGCAGTGGCCTGGCGGCGTTGGCTCTCTTTCGACTGTTCTGAGCTGCCTGCCAGCCCCAGCCGGTCGAGGAGGCGTTCAATGGTCGTGCCCTGGACGAGAATCGTAAACAGGACAACACCGAAGGTCATAACGCGCAGTTCTTCGGCAATGGTCGCTCCGAACAGGTCGCGTCCCAGCGTCAATACCAGCGCCAGACTGATCGCGCCACGCAAACCGCCCCAGAACATCACATGTTGATACGAGCGCGGCACATCGAGCCGCCGTGAGGTGAAGCGGTTGTAGACGCCCGTGAATGAGTAGACAACGATCGCCCGCGCCAGCAGGACCGCGAAGACCGCCACAAGAATGGGCAGGGCAAACTCCACAAGCTGGGCAATCTGAATTTCCAGGCCGATCAGTAAGAACACAAGAGAGTTGCTGACAAACGCCATGAACTCCCAGAAATTTTCGAGCGTCAGCTGGGTTGTGGGGGACGTGTTGTTGGTGCCAACGTTGCCGACCATCAATCCGGCGGCGACGACGGCCAGAATGCCGCTGACGTGAAAGTGCTCGGCCAGCACATAGGCCCCGAACGCCAGGGCCACTGTGGTGGCTGTTTCGATCAGGTGGTCATCTACGTTCTTGAGAATGACGTAGGAGACGATGAAGCCGAGGATCATGCCGGTGGCGAGGCCGCCAACCGAGACGCGGAGGAACTCGATGATGGCGTTGCTCAGACTGAACGTAACGGCGTCGGCTCCGTTGACGGCCATCGTCGCCGCAGCGGCCAATGCCAGGTTGAACAGGACAATCGCCACACCATCGTTGAAGAGGCTTTCGCCTTCCATGAGGATACTCAACCGTTTGCTAACGCCCAGACTGCGGAAGAACGCAATGACCGCTACCGGGTCCGTGGCCGAGATGAGCGCCCCGAACGCCAGCGCCCCAATGATGGGCACATCGAGGACCGGCGCCACAATGCCACCGACGATCAGCGTGCTGATCAACGTTCCCAGGGTCGCCATCGCCACAATGAGTGGCAGGTCGCGCCGCAAAGCTCGCCACTTGATGTGGAGCGTTGCCTCAAACAGCAGCGGCGGAACAAGCACAGCCAGAATCAGATCGCTGCTGATATCGAGTTCCAGAAAGTTGGGAAAGAATGCCAGAACCAGCCCGGCCAACACCAGGGCTACCGTGTATGGGAACCGAATCCGCCGGCTAAGGATGGCGACGCCGGCAGCAATCGTCAGGAGGATGACGAAGCCGATCTCTTGCTGAATGAGGCCGCTTTCCTGGGCTACGGCCGCTGCGGTTTCCATTGGTGTCGTAATCTTTCGCCCACGAAGGGCGTGTCAAGCGCCGTTGTCGGCGCGTCGTCGGGTCTTTGTTTCTGGACCGATTGGGTTACTGGAGGTAGTCGTCCAGGTTCACGGCTCCGTAATGGCCACGCTGGAACTTTTGTGGGTCGCCGCCCCAGGGAACTGTACAGTCGAGACCCATCTTGGCGGTGCGGCTCTTCTGTCCCGGCTCATGGCGCCCGGATGGATCGAGAGAGCTGCCGGGCTGATTCTCGGCCACAATCAGATCGGTGTCTGCCTGGAAGCGCGTAGCCACCGCCCATTCGACCTGGGCCGGATCGTGAAGGTCAACATCTGTGTCGACGACCCAAACGTGCTTGAGCGACCCATGTCCGCGAAACGCTGCCTCGATTGCCAGACGGCCGTCGTCTGGGCCTTGCTTGTCGATCTGTACGACTGCATGAAGCCACGACGCGCCGCCCGGGGTGATCAGTGCGCCCGTGCAACGAACGACCTTGTTGACCTCGTCGAAGATGGTCGGCTCCTTGGGCATGCCCATCAGCGTCTTATGCTCCATGCCACCCGGCAGAAGCGCGTGGTAGATGGGGTCGCGGCGGTGGGTGATCAAGTCAATGACGATCACCGGTTGATCGCGGGTAATATCCATCGTTTCGGTCAGGTCCATGAACGGGCCCTCGCCGGAGCGCTGGTGGGTGATGCGTCCTTCCATGACGATTTCGGCGTCCGCCGGGACCTCAAGGTCGTTTGTCAGGCATTTGACCAGCGGCGTTGGTGAGAGTGCATGGGCCACAGACAGCTCGTCTACACCTGGTGAAGGCGACATCGACGCGGCCAGATGGACGCCAAGTGACACACCGATGCAGATCGCCACCGGCAGGTCACCTTCCGTTTTTTGCATGGCGTTGTAGGTGCCGCGGTTTTCAACGATACGCGCCGCAAAATGTTTTTCGTCCATGCGCAGCAGCCGGTGGTAGCACATATTGCGACCCAGCTCCGGGTCGCGCACAATGACCACATTGCTGGCGATGTAATGTCCGGCGTCTTCGGGCAGGTGGAACAAAATGGGTAGGTCGTAGAGATTGACATTCTCCACGACGACCTCCTGGCAAGGGGCTGATTCGACCACTGGTGGCAGACTCGGGTTGTTAATGGCGTGGGTCAGGTGTCCCATCAGGTCGCCCATCGGCACGTCGAGGTCCATGCTGAAGAAACGCCGGTCGGCGCACGCACCGGCACAGATGCGCCATCCAGGATAATCCTTTATATGATTGAACAGGACCGCCTTACCCTCAAGCGCATGGGCCACATTGGCCACTTCGTAGGTAGTGTCGACGGCCTTGTTGATGATGACCAGGTCGCCGCTGGCATTGGCTTGTTCGATGAAACGACGAAAACTCATGACAGATTCCTTTGGCTGGGCACGCAGTGTTATTGCCAGCCAAGACTGGTATTATACCGGAGGCTCTGACGGGCGCACGCTGATCGGGTGCCTGCTGCGCAGCGAGCGACAGATGCACGCTGACACAGAAGCAACGAGGGTTCTATGCTGAATGACCGAAGAATTATCGTAATCGGTGTGGTGATAATGGCCGCCGTCAGTCTGGCGTGCAACGCATTTGCGGGCGAGCCAGAGGCGTTGTTTCCGGTGCCACCGGCGCTGACGCCCGAGGAAAGCGCTCCGGTCGATCCTGACAACGGCGTCGAACTGGCCCCCACCGTCACCCTGCCGGCTGAGGCGACCGTGCCCATCGATGGCCCTGCCGTACGCATCCTGGTTGATCTGAATGTACGTGGTGGTCCAGGCGTTCAGTTCCCGCGCGTTGGATTCCTGCTCGGTGGGGATGTTGCCGCAGTCATTGGCCGGGACCCCAACAGCGGGTGGTGGCAGATTCGATGCCCGCCTGAGGTCAACGCCCCCCAGTGCTGGGTGTCGGGTGGGTCTCAATACACTCGGCTGCTGGCCGAGTCGCCGCCAGACAGTACGGTTGAACCGTAGGCAACTCCCCCGTCGCGCCATCCGCCGACGATGTCCACAAATGGAAAGCTCCCCTGCCTTGACAAACAGGGGAGCGCAACAAAGGTGAACGTACCTACCGTTCGAACCCGGAAGACAGGTTGACGAAGACCGGCCCGGGCAGTCAAGTCTGGGTTATGGATGAACTCAGCTGCGGCGCAAGAACGCCGGAATATCCAGATTGTTGGGCGAGAACCGGGGCGATTGTCCGGGTTCGGCTTCAACTTCAGCGGGCTTCTCTTCCGTTTCCGCCTCCACCGTCACTTTCAATGGCTCCTGGACAGCGCGCTCCTGTCTTTCGTCAAAGAGCGGTGTCGTTTCCAGACGCGGCATGATCTGGCGACGAGATGTCACGCGTTGGAAGCCGGTGGCGATGACGGTGATGCGGATGTCCTCGTCAAGCGCAGGGTCGATGACTGCGCCGAAGATGACATTGGCGTCCGGGTGGGCGGTTTCGCGGATGATGGCGGCTGCCTGATTGACTTCGAACAAGCTCAGCGAATTGCCACCGGTGATGTTGAACAGCACGCCCTGTGCCCCGTCGATGGTGACATCAAGCAGAGCAGAGCTGACGGCGTTCTGCGCGGCAATACGAGCGCGTTCCTCGCCTTTGCCCACGCCAACGGCCATCAACGCCGCACCGCCCTGCGACATGATTGCTTTAACGTCTGCAAAGTCCAGATTGATGAGACCGGGGATGGTGATCAGTTCACTGATGCCCTGGATTCCCTGACGCAAGACGTCGTCGGCCATGAAGAAGGAGTCTTGCAGGCTCATGCGCTTGTCGGCAATCTCCAGCAAACGGTCGTTGGGAATGACGATGAGCGTGTCGACACTGTCCTTCAGGCTGTCGATTCCTTGCTCGGCCATCGTTGCCCGCTTGGTGCCTTCGAAGAGGAACGGCCGTGTAACCACCCCCATCGAGAGAGCGCCCACTTCCCGAGCCACGCTGGCCACAATGGGAGCAGCGCCTGTGCCCGTGCCGCCCCCCATGCCGGCGGTGACAAAGACCATGTCGGACCCTTCCAGGACCTGGCGTAATTCGTCGAGCGACTCTTTGGCCGAGCGCTCGCCAAACTCAGGGTTGCCGCCTGCGCCCAGGCCGCGAGTCAGCTTATCGCCGATGCGTACCCGAACCGGGGCCTTGCTGAGCGAGAGTGCCTGATTATCCGTGTTGACGACAATGAAATCGACACCGGCGACGCCGGCTTCGATCATTCGATTGACAGCGTTGCTTCCGCCGCCTCCTACACCAACAACGCGAATAGACGCGGTGCTTTCTGCCAATGGTGCACGTTGCATAACTCCAACCTTCCTTGTGTTCTACCGAGCAAAGGTGGTTGGCCAACTAGATTGAAGAGGTAGCAGGGACTTGGCTAGAACAAAGTAGCTTTGTTACCGGGCCGACCATCATAACCACTGGCAAACTGATCCAAAAGGGTCTTATCAATCAACCATTTGTTACCAAACTTGATAGCCGGTAATTTGCCATCACGGATAAGGCGACGAACCGATTCCGGATGGATGCCAAGACGCTTACTGACTTCATTCACGTCGGCATAACGGTACAACAGATCCTCTTTGCTCATTGCCATCACGACTGGTACTGACAAGCAAAGCGCCAGAGACCAGAAAAACCATTTATGGATACGACTGCCGAGATAGGAGCAAACTTAACGCAAAGGCCACTATATGTCAATACCGCTGGGTGCTCATTTTAAGGTTGGCCCCGGCTTTTGCGGATAGTCAGTGTCAATCGGTGAGACAGCGCCATCCTTAGCAAAACGGTAACAATCCGTTAAACGATTGTTAAACTCCGACGACCATACTCTTCAGTGAGGCAAGCGGTTCTGTGGCTTCGAGGTTCGCGAGACAAGCAGGTTGTCTGCCCCCGTAAGCTTCTGATTCTTTCTTCTGAGGTTCTCTTCTCTGACAAAGGGCAAGTCGCAAGACTTGCTCTTTGTCATTTCGGGGACGGTCTAACAGGGTAGCTGCGTCACCCCAACAGCAGACCGCAAATCGATACGAGCGAGGTGTCGTCCGCGTCGGCGGAGCAATGTTCATAGGCGATCTGAACCCCCTCGGCCCCGTCCAGATAGCGGAGCATATAGTAGAGCGGGGCGAAGCCGCAGACACGGTTGACGTCGTTGACGCGAGCAATTTCGTGGTAGTAGCCGTTGGCGTCGCCGTCGAGGACGCGGCTGATGATCGCCTGGTCCTCCTGTCGCAGCGCTGTCCGCCGCCCGCTGTCCATGGGGAATGAGTCACCAAACTGCGGCCCGACGTGGGCCAGGTCGACCGAAGCCACGACCAGCACACGCTGCCCGGCCGTTGCCTGGCGCAGGGCGTCGAGGAACTGCTCCACTGTGCGATCTTCCGCAGGCGTGTGGCCATTGGCCAGAAAGTGATGGAAGCCGCCCACCAGGATGGGCAGCATTGGTGCGGGCGGCACGCCCGCCTGGTGATAGTGATAGTGGAGCCAGACGGCCGACAGCTCAATGGAATGTTCCTGGCGATGGTTCAGCTCCTCAGCGAATGCAGACTCCGGGCCGATGCGAGCGGCCACCTGGCTGACCAGTTCCGGCGCGCCCGGCAGCACGCCATACGGCGTGGCATACGGCAGATGGGTCAGCGTGAGGCTGCCGCTGGAGCCGTTGTGGTCGGTGCCCAAGATGACCACCAGATCATAGGTGTCGAGTACCGGGGCAGCCTGGCTCCATACGTGCGCATAGACCGGGCCGCCGCGCTGGTAATCAATGTGGGGGGAGACGATGGCACGCAAGGCAGTACCGCTGGACGGCAAGCTCGTCGGAGTCGCGGTGGCATAGCGCGCAAACAGCTCCGACAGCTCATCGGGGTCATCCGGATAGCTCAGACCGGCCAGCGCCGGGGGACGAAACGGCTGGGCGCGATAGGCAGCAATGGCTTCGGCCCTGGCCGTCTCAGAGCGAGTGTTATCCAGCAGAAAAGCGTCGTCCAACTGCTGCAGAGCCTCCACGACGACGTCGATGGGCAGCGAGATCCCTGACTGCAGCGCGACAGCCTCCACGATCTGATCCGGCGTGTGGCCGCCGTCGCAGAAGAGCAGGAGCTGGGCCAGCACCTGGGGAAAGATGAGCTGGCGCGGGCTGAGCTGGAGCGGGTCGCGCAGCAGCCACATGCGCTCGCCCTGATGGAAGACTGGCTGAAAGTCGAGTGGTCGCAACCGGGGCGTCTTAGAGTCCAAGGTTCCTCACTGAGATTGGTCGATCTGACAGATGGCCGGTCGCGGGGGTCAGGCAGCCGTCTCAGCAGAGGGGTGCGAAACCAAACGGACCAAGCAAGAGTTCGAAAATCGGCCGCAGCGGACCGCAGTACAGCAGGCGACCCTGGTCATAGGCATCAAGCAGGAGAAACGTGCCGATACAGAGCAGGAGCAGGGCGAAGAGTCCGACGCAGCCCAGCAGCCAGCGACTGCTGCCCCGCGACGGTTGGGTGGGCATCGCTGCCTGGCCACCGCTCGGAAAAGCGGCCGAGTCTCCAGCGCTGAAAACAATCTCGCTGGTTGGTCGCGGCGGTGGGTCGTTGACAAGGACACGGGCCGGCGCTTGTGGCGCGGGCTTTTGGGCTGGCGGCGGCTCCGGTGTCGCCGGCGGTTGGTCGGCCTCTGCTGGGGTCGGTTGAACCTCGTCAACCGGCCCGCTGGTGATGATGTAGCGCAGCCGGACGGTGTCGGCCAGATCGATGGTGTCGCCATCGCGCAGCGCTGTTTCGGTCGAAACGCGCGCGCCATTGACAAACGTCCCGTTCGTGCTGCCCAGGTCTTCGACCGTGAACTGTCCTTCGCGGCGCAGGATGTGCGCGTGTCGACGCGACACCTCCGGATCAACAATCACAAGATCGTTGCCGGCGTTGCGCCCAATGGTCGTCTGCAACTGATGCAAAGGGAAGCGCAGATTCGGTTGCGGTCCGCGCTCAAGGTAGAGAATCGCCTCCAACTCATCCATGGCGCTCTACTATAACTTCCGTGTGGGGAACTGGCTAGTGGATGTTTCGCGCCGCGTTTAGCTGTCCACGCCGTTGGTGGCCGAGCGCGCATCTCGGGCATCGCTGACGATCGTCTGCCAAACCGCCTGCCGGTCAGCTTCACTGTTGAACGTCAGATAGATAGTCTGTGAACCGGGCGAGTTGCTCGCTTCCTTGCCGTCGTCGTAGAGTGCAAACTTGGTGAAGGCCGGGCCCCAGTTGGCAAGAAACTCCACTGCCAGCGCATCGCGTGGCTCTGAGCCAAACAGCAGCCACCCTTCAGATACAGTTTGTAGCGTTGCCGCGTCGAAGAACTGGTAGAGAAAGCGACCGGGCTGTTCCTGCACCATGATGACATGCTCACCAAGCGGCACGCGCCAGTAGGTGGCGGGCTGCAGCAGGACGTTGTTCTGGCGGCTCGACAGCCCGAACGCACCAGTCGCAAACAGCTTGATCTGCTGCTCGTTGCCCAGCGGGACAAGCGAACTGGCAGCCATGAGTGGAACATCATTGGCCACAAAGCGCATATAATTGGCGCGACGGGCGGCCCAGAAGGAAGCGACCAGCCAGATGATGAAAACAACGAGCGGGAGGAGGGCGAAGGGAGGCCAGTTGCGCCACCAGCCGTAGATCAGCACAGCCACCGGGATGAGCCACAGCCACGTTGAGACCCTCAGGCCAAGAACTCTACGCTTGCGGGTGGAGTAGGCAAGGGCGTATATGCGGGAAAGATAGGCGTAGTAGAGGCGACGGAGGCCGCTGGGTTCGTTCATGGCAGCTTTGTTCGGGTGATAATCTGGAAGCGATTGTATGCAGTGGGTCCCAACTTGTCACTTCTCCATTACACCGACAAGATGGATGTGACGATCCGCCGGCAGAATTGCCTCCGCGTGGACCATTGCCCTGAACAGGGCGGGCGTGAATGCCAGATAGGTTGGATCCGGGATGGCAGCCAGGCGTGCCAGCGACAGCCCCGCCGTGCTGGCCAGCCTCTGTAGAGCGGCGGCCGTATTGGCGAGGTAGCGCGTCGGAAACGTGTCGCCACCTGCCCGGCCGTAGGCGCGGCCGACTACCGCCTGCTGCCACCGGCCCAGCCGTCCGAGCGACCGGTTGACCACCGAGAGCGGGTGGCGCGCGTTGGGCGTGATGAAGACGAAGGCGCCACCCGGCTGGAGCACACGGCCCACTTCCCCAATGGTGCGTTCGGGAAAATCCAGATGCTCCAGCAGCCATGTAGCGTATACGACATCGAAGACGCCGCTCTCGAACGGCAACGCATGGCTGAAGGCGGCGGCGCGGGGCAGCTGGGGAAGGCGGTGGTCAACTAGCGAAACCATGTCGGGATCGACGCCGATCACCAGCGGTCGGGGAGTGAGTTGCTCGACCAACCCTCCGCGACCACAGCCCAGATCGAGAACACGGCTGTCCGGGTGGCCGCGCTCCGCCACCGCCTCGGCGAACACATCCGTAGCGGGCCGCCAATCCGGTCGCTGTGCCTGGTAGAGGTCACGGTATTGGTTTTGCTGATCAAGGGAGAGCATGAGCCATATTCTAGCTCCGATTGGTGAGAATCGCCTGAGATGATGCGGATCGCCTTGCCGCGCATGCGCCACTCCGCGATCATCAACCAGATGGGAGCCAAGCATATCACACTCACTCTTCTGGTCGCGCTGTTTCTGGTAGCCTGTGGAGGAACCGAAGCGCCATCTACACCCGCGACGGTGACGTCGGTCGTGGCCGCGCAGCCGACCGCTGCCGAACCAGCGTCGCTCCCTCCGCCGGTGACGACCTCAACGCCCCTGCCAACAGCGACGCCGTCACCGGCACCTATGGCGTCGCCGACAGCAACCAGCGAGCCTTCGCCAACCCTGCCGCCGCCGTCGCCCACGCCGCTGGCGATCAGTGAAGAGGCCGAGGCGGAGGCAGTCCTTGCGCTGCTGCAGGGTGCCGAACCACCCGTTCGGGACGATGCCAGACTGGCAGCTGCGTTCCTGGGCGCCGAACTGGACGAACTGGCCCCCGCCGCCACGCCTCCACCCTGGGAAGTCGGCGCGATGGACTCTTTCTACGTCGGTAATGTGGATTCCAACACCGTTGAGCAGATAACGGCCGAACTCCTGCACGTCAGTGACCGGGCCTACTACTGGTTTGACACGGCCGATCCGACGCCGATCGACCCGACGGCGTTGGCCGCCGAAGCAGCGGAGTTTGACATCATCTTCGGCCAGGTGGCCGAGTTCTTTGCAGAAGGTGGGGAGGGCGACGACCGGCGCGTGCACGTGGTTCATGTTTCACCGCTTTCTCTCTGCGATGTCACGGCGGATACCGCCGACCTGTGCCGGCTGGCGGGCTACTTCAGCCCGCGCGATCTGCTGCCGGCGGAGGTGAATGCGCGCACCAACGGCCGCGAGATGTTTGTCATGAACGTGCGCCAGTTCGGCCGCAGCAGTTACCTCGATGTTCTGGCCCATGAGCTGCGCCACATGCTCGAAGCACGCTACGATCTGGGTGATGAGGATTGGGCGGTGGAAGGTTCAGCCATGCTCGCAGCGGAACTGGCTGGCCATGAGGCGTCGGCCCAGGCGCGTGCAAATCTGTTCCTGGCGACACCGGACCAACAGCTCAACAGTTGGAGCGAGACCGAGCAGCTTCTCCACTACGGTCAGGGCTATCTGTTCAGTCGCTATCTGTTTGACCGGTTGGGCGCAGAACGCTACCGGCAGTTGGCAGTCAGTCCGGCCAGCGGGCTGCGGGCTATCGACGTCCTGGCTGAGGAAGTGGGGGCGGAGTGGACCGCCGAGTCGCTGTGGCAAGATTGGCTGGTGACGCTGGCTGTCCAGCCCGAAGTGGCTGGCGATGGCCGTTTCGAGTGGCAGGGACCGCCCCTCAACCCGCCGGCCTCAACAGCGATCGATGCGTACCCTGCCGAGATGACGGATACGGTGAACCAGTATGCAGCTGACTACTATCGGCTGGCCCCGTCTGGTGAGCTGACGCTCAGCTTTGCTGGTGCGCCCGAGGTCAACCTTCTCGGCGTGGACGCCTTCGATGGCGACCGGTTGTGGTACGCCTTGCGAGACAACTACGCCAATCCGCGGCTGACCCGGACGTTTGACCTGCGCGACGTTGAGTCGGCAACGCTTGAATACGCGGTCTATGCCGACATTGAAGAAGGGTACGATTTCGCCTACGTGTCGGCTTCCACCGATGGCGGGCGGACGTGGCAGCCGCTCGTCGCCGCGGGCATGCAGGGCGATGCGACGGTCGACGATCCGTCCGACTCGGCGATGGCCGACCGTTTCTATACGGGTCGTTCGGAGGCGTGGCTTGAGGAGCGTATCGATCTGACGCCTTTTGCAGGTGAGGAAGTGGCGATCCGTTTCGACTACATAACGGATCCGGTTCTGACCTACGATGGTCTGGCTCTGGACAATATCGCCGTGCCGGAGATCGGCTTCTTTGATGATGCGGAGAGTGACGCGGGCGAGTGGACGGTTGACGGGTTTGTACGCGCACCTGGCGCGCTGGCCCAGACCTGGCACCTGATTCTGGTTACATCGGGGCCTGATGGCCCGCAGGTGCAGTTTCTCAATGTGGGAGAGGACGGCAGCCTGACGGAAACGATCCGGTGGGACTCGCCGGAAGCGGCCACACTGATCGTCGCCGCTTCGGCTCCGCGCACGTTGACGCCTGCGGCCTATGAGTTGACCTTGAGCCAGAAAGCGGGCGAATGAGGTTGAGGAGGTGGAAGGCGGGAGTGAATGGGAGTCGAACCCACCGCCGCTCGCTCAGCGCGACCGGCCACCGATTTTGAAGACCGAGGCGCCCACCGGGACACAATCACTCCCACTTGACATTGTGGGCCGACCGGCGTGATTTGTCAATTGAAATCGCTCAGTAGGGCAAGGGGTGCGATGATAGTTGGTGTGCCAACCACTGCCAGACCGTCTGCCTGGCTGCGGCCAACGTGCCGGGATGATGGGCGCACAAGTTCGGCCAAAGCACTCTGTTTTGCCCTCCCGCTTTCCCCCGTCTCGCGCAGTTCAATGGAAGATGAGTGGTGCTGTCTGATTTGACACGCAACCGGCAGTTGGATACAATGTCATTCTTAACAAGTGGCTTGGTCCGATCCGGCCGGGATAGCTCAGTTGGTAGAGCACTGCACTGAAAATGCAGGTGTCCCCAGTTCGAGTCTGGGTCCTGGCATCAGGTATTCTGCGAACACCTAATAAATGCGGGCGTGGTTCAGCGGTAGAACGTCTCCTTGCCAAGGAGAAGGCCACGGGTTCGAATCCCGTCGCCCGCTCTGAAGAAAACGGCAGGCCCCTTAGAAGGCCTGCCGTCTTTTTTGGCGACGTGGCCAAGTGGTAAGGCAGAGGTCTGCAAAACCTCCATCACCGGTTCGAATCCGGTCGTCGCCTCCTACGGTGTTCATCAGGCTCTTGCGCAGGCAAGAGCCTTTTGCTTGCCTGCCAGACCTCGTTGGCCTGTCTCAGAGCTTCGCAAAGAAGTTGACCCCACAGGCTCCCATATCCTACAATCCTTCAGGTAATCAGACCTTAGGAGCGAGTACACATGTCACTAACCCCCATTCCCAACTTGCCATTTGCCGCCGACACTTCCTCCTGGGAGCCGTATGGCGCACGATATGATGCGCTGTTGGCCCAGGAACTGACGCCCGAAACGATTGATCAATGGCTGCAGGATTGGTCTGATCTGAACGATGTTATCGATGAGGTCGGCAGTGTGACCTACATCGAGACGTCGCTGGACACTAGGAATGAGGTAGCCGAGCAGGCCTTCCTCAGTTTTCTGGAGCATGTTGAGCCTCGCTATCGCGAGGCGGACCAGGCGATGAAAGAGCGACTGCTGGCCTATGTGGCGGATGGTCATGAACTTGACCCGGCCATGGCTGTGCCGTATCGCAACATGCAGAACAACGCCGAACTGTTCCGCGCCGAGAACATCCCGCTGTTTACTCAGCTCTCCAAGTTGGGCAACGAGTACGACAAGCTGACTGGTGGGTTGACGGCCGATTGGGAAGGCGAAGAAAAGAACTTGAGCCAGTTGAATTCACTCCTGCTGGATCGCGATCGCGACGTCCGGCAGCGGGCCTGGGAGACGATGATGGGCCTCTGGGCCACCATCCGTCCGGAACTGAACGCGCTCTACGCGCAGATGTTGGGAATTCGTCGCCAGATCGTTACCAACGCCGGGCTGGACGACTTCCGCGAGTACGCGTACCGCAGCAAGAACCGCTTCGACTACACGCCGGAAGACTCTCTGGCTTTCCACGACGCTATCGAGGCGGTCGTGGTGCCGGCGGCGCAGCGATATTACGAACGGCAGCGCCTGGCCCTGGGCGTGGAAGCGGTACGCCCGTGGGATGTTGAGGTGGAAGCTGGTGCGGCGCCCCCTCTGGAACCGTACGAGGGTCAGGCCGAACTGGTGCAGGGCTCGCTGGACATCTTCCAACAGGTCGATCCGCACCTGGCCCGGCAGTTCGCCACGATGGCGGAGGAAGGGCTGCTCGACCTGGACACGCGCCAGGGCAAGGCGCTGGGTGGGTACTGTGCCCGTCTGTCGCTCCGCAAGATGCCCTTCATTTTCATGAACGGTGACGGCACTCACGATGATGTTCAGACGATGCTCCATGAGGCAGGCCACGCCTTCCACGCCTTTGAGAGTTACGGCAACTTGGACCTGACATGGCAGCGTGGTGTGCCAATGGAGTTTGCTGAGGTGGCTTCCATGGCGATGGAACTGCTGGCCGCGCCCTATATGACGGCCGACGCCGGTGGCTTCTATACCACCGCCGAAGCAGCCCGCGCACGACAGCAGCATCTGGAAAGCATCCTGAAGTTCCTGCCCTATATGGCCGTCGTTGACGCCTTCCAGCACTGGGTATACACTCATCCCGACGAGGCGACCGACCCGGCCAACTGCGACGAAGCATGGACGGCGCTCTGGGATCGCTTCATGAAAGGCATTGATTGGTCAGGCTACGAAGCCGAGCGCGAGAGCGGCTGGCATCGCAAGCTCCATATCTTCCATGCGCCGTTCTACTATGTAGAGTACGGCATGGCCCAGGTCGGAGCGCTGCAAGTTTGGCGCAATGCGCTGGACGATCAGGCAGCAGCGGTCGCTGCGTACCGTCGGGCGCTGGCAATGGGTGGCACGGAAACCTTGCCCGACCTGTTTGCCGCCGCAGGCGCATCATTCCGTTTTGATGAGCCAATGCTCCAGGACCTGGTGCAGTTGATCGAAGTGACGTCGTCGGAGCTTTCAGAACTGGCGGCACAAGAGTAGAGTGAACAGCCGACCGCATGTCGTGGTCGCAAGAGGCGTATGACACCAAGCCCGGCAATGCGTGAATATCTCGCCGAGATATACCGCCTACAGGAAGACTCGCCCACTGTCAGTACCACCAACCTGGCTGAACGGCTCAACGTTTCGGCTCCGGCTGTGCCGCGTATGCTCAAGCGGTTGAAGAGCGTTGGGTATGTCAAGCATGTGCCGTATCAGGGCGTGGAGCTGACCGAGCTGGGCCGCGAAGAAGCGCTGCGTGAGATTCGCCGCCATCGTATCCTGGAGGTCTTTCTGGTCGATATTATGGGTTTCACCTGGGACGAGGCCCACGAGCATTCTGATGACCTGAGCGCCGGACTGAACGACGTCCTGACCGAGCGCATGGCCCAGATGACCGACCAGCCCCAGCGCTGCCCGCACGGCGAGCCGATACCGGACGAAAACGGGAAGCTGCCGGAAATCACCGACTACTGTGTCATCAATCTCAATGTGGGGCACAAAGGGGTGATTAGCCGGGTGCGCACTCATGAGCCGGAAAAGCTGCAATATTTCGCCAGCCTCGGTCTTGTACCGAATCAGCCGGTGGAGATTGTAGGCCGCGCGCCGTTCAACGGTCCGATGCGTTTACGCGTCGACCGGGACGAGGTGGTCATTGGTCACGAGCTGATGAAATCGTTGTGGGTGACGTAGGCGGACGCTTGCGCATTCAGGATTAAACGCTGCAGTGGCCGTCGAGCCGGCTGTTTTCTTATCCTGCTGTCCCGGGATGACCGTGGCAGCAGGGCGTGGGAAACGAGAAAGGTGGAGCCTATTGGGTCGGTTGTGGCGCGTCGGTTAGCAGACGCCACCACGCCTGCCAGGGCATCGCCTCACCGATCGGGTCCGGCGTGCCTGCGGGCAGGGGGGTCGGTTCGGGGGTCGCTTCCATTAGCAGTGGCACAATACGTTGCTCACCGGGTAGGACCATGCGTCCCTCTTCGCGAGCAAAGGAGGCAACGTAGTCCTGACTATTGACGTACTCCAACGTTGCCATCAACTCGACCTGGCGTGTGGCTTCCCGTTCAATCTGGACCTGGAGCGCTTCTTCGCCGATGCCGACCTGTTGCCCTGCCTGAGCGCGGCGGGACAGATCGAGGGCGATGACAATGGCAGCCGCCATGCCAACCAGAACCAGGATTTGGGTCAGGCTGAGAAGCGGTCGCTGTCGAAACACCTTGGCATCAAAGAAACGCTTGGCCATGATACCTTATGGTAACCACGAATTGATCGCGGTGCAAGGGGTCTTTGTTGCTAATCTTCCCGTCGCTAAGGTAGAATTGTTAAATGATCGCCGGTGAACGACCTGATTACCTGGCGGTCGGCCACATTTGCTACGATCTTGTATCCAACAGCAAGGTAATGGGTGGCGCGGCCGCCTACGCAACCGCCACAGCGGACGTACTGGGCTGCCGGGCAGCGGCGCTTACCAGTTCGGCCGCCCGCGACGAGTGGAGCGACCAGCTTCCGCACGTGGCTGTTGAACGCCTTGTGGCCCCGCGTACGACGTTGTTTGAAAACGTTTACGAACCGGGCGGTCGGGTGCAAACAGTTCACGCTGTAGCCGGCTGGTTGGCGGCTGAGTCGCTGCCGGAGGCGTGGAGCCGGTCATCCATCGTCCATCTGGCGCCAATCGCCAACGAGGTGGACGCGAGTATGATCACCCGCTTCAGCAACGGTTTGGTGGGTGTGTCGCCGCAGGGATGGATGCGCCGTTGGGACGAAGCCGGGCGGGTCTATGCCGTGCCGTGGGAAGAAGCCGCCGTGACGCTGCCTTTGGCTGCGGTGACGTTTCTGAGCCGAGAGGATCTGGTGACGCCGGCTGACCTTGACCAGTACTGCCAGTATGCCAACTTGCTCGTCCTGACCGACGGGGCGGCGGGTTGTACCGTCTACTGGCAGAACGACGTGCGACAGTTCCCGGCGCCCGCCACTGTGCCCCTGGAGTCGACCGGAGCGGGCGATATTTTTGCGGCCGCCTTTCTGGTCAGGCTCCGGCAGACTGACGGCGACCCGTGGGCAGCGGCCGAATTTGCCAATGCCATCGCCGCTCGCAGCGTAACCCAGCAAGGTTTCGCGGCCAAGATGGCCGCCATTGAGCGGTTGGTGCTGGCTGAACTTGATCGAGATAACGGGGATACCCCGACCCAGCTTGGTGCGAACAGATTATGACGAAGATATATGCGGTTGCGAACCAGAAAGGAGGCGTTGGCAAAACAACGACAGTTGTCAACATCAGCGCTTTTCTGGCGGAAAGTGGACGCCGGGTCTTGCTGGTCGATATGGACGCCCAGGCCAACGCCACGTCTACTCTCGGCTACGACAAATACGCCAATGATGTGACGCTCTACCAAGTCTTGCTCGACGAGCTGCCCGCGGCTGAGGCCATACTGACTGACGGCGAATTTGGCGTGGACTTGCTGCCGTCGCATCCGTCGCTGGCGGGGGCTGAAGTGGAGCTGGTGAATGCCATCGGTCGGGAGTACAGGCTCCAGAAAGCGCTCGCGGCGATTGAGGATGCGTATGATTACATCCTGATCGACTGCCCGCCCAGCCTCGGTTTGCTGACGCTGAACGCCCTGACGGCCGCCCGCGATGGCGTCCTCATTCCGGTCCAGTGCGAGTACCTGCCGTTGGAGGGATTGACGCAGTTGACACAGACAATCGGGCTGGTACAGGAGTACCTTAATCCGGCGCTGCACATTCGGGGCGTCATGATGACGATGTACGACGGTCGCACGAATCTGAGCCGCCAGGTGGTGGAAGAGGTCCGACGCCACTTTCCCAGCCGGGTGTTCAAGTCGATTATTCCACGCAACATACGCCTGAGCGAAGCCCCGAGCTTTGGACAACCGATCAATTTCTATGCGCCGGACTCGTCTGGTGCGCTCGCCTACAAGCTGCTGACCGCCGAACTGGTCAACGGTGACCGTGCCGATGGAGGATCACATGGCTAAACGACAAGGATTGGGACGCGGGCTGGATGCGCTCATCCCGACTTCGGGCGAAGGCGGCGCAAGTCGCAGCACGATTCGGGTTGTGCCGGTTAACAATGTGCAGCCCAACCCGCAGCAGCCGCGCAGCCATATGGATGACGAGAAGCTGGCCGAGTTGGCTGCTTCCATTAAGGCCCACGGCCTGATTCAGCCGTTGATCGTGACCGAAAGCGGGGGCACGTATGTCCTCATTGCCGGTGAACGCCGCCTTCGAGCGTCGAAGCTGGCGGGTCTGACGGAAGTGCCTGTCGTGATCAAGGAAGCATCGACCCAGGAGATGCTGGAGATGGCCCTGGTCGAGAACATCCAGCGCGATGATCTCAACGCGCTGGAAGAAGCGTACGCCTACCAGCAGCTCATCGAGGATTTTGGGTTGACCCAGGCGGAAGTTGCCGAGCGTGTCGGCAAGGGACGCAGTACCGTGGCCAATCTGGTGCGGCTGGTCGCGCTGCCTGAGAACATTCAGCAGGCGGTGATTGACGGTCGAATTAGCGGCGCCCACGCCCGGGCGCTCCTGCCGCTGCCGACGCCGGAGATGCAGACGGCCGCCATGAATCAGATTTTGCGCCTCGATCTCAGTGTGCGCCAGACGGAGACGTTGGTCAGGAATCTCATGGCCGACAAGAAGCCAGACCCAAAGCCCCGCGCGACGCTGCCACCTGAACTCCTTCTTTTGCAGGAGCAGTTCCAGGAGAGCCTCGGTACCCGTGTCAACATTGAGAAGGGGGCCAAGGGCGGGCGCGTGGTCATCCATTACTACTCCGACGACGATTTGCAGTCAATCTACGACGCCATTACGGGCGACCAGTAGACCGTTCCTCAGGTGAATCAGCCCCATTAGAGGTGAACAACGATGACCTACGCTGATGTAGTTCGGGAAAAGATTGCCCAGGCGCCCGCTATTCTTGAAGAGCAAGGGATCGATCTCTGGCTAACGTTTGTACGCGAGACGTCGATGCAGCCCGACCCGGCGCTGGAACTGATCTTTGGTGGGGACATGACCTGGCAGTCGGCGTTCATGATCGATCGCCATGGTCGTCATACCGCCATCATCGGGTACTTCGACGCCGAGAATGTCTACCAGTTGGGGGCGTATGACGAGGTTGTTGCCTACCATCATGGCATTGGCGAACCGCTGCTGGCGGCGCTGGCAGCGTATGACCCGGCGATGATTGCCATCAACTACTCTGATCATAACTCGGCCGCCGATGGCTTGAGCCACGGCCAGTTTCGCGTGCTCACCGGCTATCTGGACGGGACGCCCTATGCCGATCGCCTGGTTTCGGCGGAGCGCATTATTGCCGCCCTGCGCGGCCGCAACAGCCCCACGGAAGTGGCGCTGGTACGCCAGGCGGCCGAAACAACGGAACTGATCTTTGACGAGATCGAGGCATTTGTCCGGCCGGGCATGACGCAGCGGCAGATAGCCGACTTCGTCCACGAGCGGGTAGATGCGCTGGGTCTCGGGTATGCGTGGCCAAAACCGTACAACCCCATTGTTACCTGTGGTCCTGAGTCTGCCGTTGGCCACGCCGCACCCGGCAATGTGGTCTTGCGGCCAGGCCATACGTTCCACGTCGATTTGGGCATACGCCAGGACCATTACTGCTCAGATATTCAGCGGATGTGGTACGTCCTGGATGAGGGTGAGACAGAAGCGCCGGTTGAGCTGCAGCGGGCATTTCAGGTCGTGCTGGGAGCCATTCAGGCGGGTGAGCAGGCGCTCCGGCCCGGAGCGCCCGGCTGGGAAGTCGACGAAGTCGCCCGCGACTTCATCGTCGATAATGGGTATCCCGAGTACATGCACGCCTTTGGTCATCTGCTGGGCCGCTCGGCCCACGATGGGGCGACGATTCTCGGCCCACGGTGGGAGCGGTATGAGGGGATTTGCGAACTGCCGGTGGAAGCGGGCAACATCTTCACCCTGGAGCTGCATGTCAACGTTCCCGAACGCGGGGTTGTCAGCCTCGAAGAAGATGTCCTGGTCACGGATACCGGCGTCGACTATCTGAGCAAGCCCCAGACAGCGTGGCGCTACATTCGCAGCTGATCGGGTGCGCCAGCGTCGGCCGTTTGACGAACCGGGTATTCTGGCGATAATGGGTCCATCCAAACTTTGCGGTGACCAATGACAAGCTAAGTTCAACCCCATCCTGACTCCAAGCGAAACCAACGCTGACGAGTGTCAGCCCGCGTCCCGGACGCCGGCTGAGCATGCTCGCTGTCTGTCAAGGAACTGAACTGATGCTTTCTCTTCACCAAATCTCAAAATTCTACAACCTGCAACCTGTACTCCACGAGGTCACTTTTACCGTCAACGCGGGCGAGCGCCTGGCGCTGGTGGGGCCGAACGGCTCTGGCAAGTCGACGTTGATGCGCATCATTGCCGGGCAGGAAATGCCCGACTCCGGAATCGTGCTCAAGGCGCCGCCTGACCTGCGTATTGGCTATCTGTCGCAGGGCTTTGAGCTAGACGATGCGCTCACCATGGGCGAACTGCTCGGCCGGTACGGTGGCGATCCGGCCGTGCTGGAAGCGGACCTGGCCCGGCTTGCAGCCGAGCTCATGATCGAGCCAGCGTCGGCGTCGCTGCAGGAAGCGTATGACGATGTCTTGCAGCGGCTGGGGCAGGTCGACGCAGGCCTGGCCCAAACTCTGCTGGCCCAGTTTGATCTGGACCATGTGCCGCCCGATCAGCCGGTCGGCTTCCTGAGCGGCGGCCAGAAGACGCGCCTGTCATTGGTCCTCGTGCTGCTCAATGAACCCCAACTCCTCCTGCTCGACGAGCCGACCAACCACCTCGACATCGCCATGCTGGAATGGTTGGAAGCGTGGCTGCGGTCGTTTGCGGGCGGGGTGCTGATGGTCTCCCATGACCGGGTCTTCCTGGACCGGACGGCGACGACAATCCTGGACCTGGACCCGCTCACACACGAAGTGACGGCCTACACCGGCAACTTCAGTGCGTATGTGGAGGCGATCCAGCTTGAACATGATCGGCACGACAAGCAGTGGCGCGATCAGGAGTACGAAGTGCGCCGAATGCGTCAGGACATTGCCCGCACCAAAGAGCAGGCCGCTTCTGTCGAACGGAGTACCAGCCCCAACCAACCCGGCGTGCGCCGCATTGCCAAGAAGGTGGCCCGCAAAGCCCGGTCGCGCGAAAAGAAGCTCGACCGCTATCTGGCGGCTGACGACCGGGTGGAGAAACCGGCCCTGAGCTGGCAGCTCAAGATGGAGTTCGACGACGCAGCCCACGTCGGGCGGGATGTGCTGGTGCTGGAGGCAGCGGCCGTTGGCTATGCGCCGCATGCGCCTCTGTTGTCCGGGCTTAGCCTCTCCATTCAGAGCGGCGAGCGAGTCATCCTGACCGGCCCCAATGGCCTGGGCAAGACGACGCTGCTGCGCTCGATTGCCGGGGAGCTGCCGCTTCTCTCCGGGCGAATGCGGCTCGGTGGCAGTGTGCGTCTGGGCTACATGTCCCAGGAGCAAGAGCTGCTGGATCCGGCCAAGTCAGCGCTGGAGATGATTCAGTTGGCCGCACCGCTTAACGAGACGGAAGCCCGCTCGTTTCTCCACTACTATCTGTTCACCGGAGACGACGCGGTTCGGCCGATTGGTGATCTGAGTTATGGGGAGAGGGCGCGGCTGGCGCTGGCCCGGCTGGTGGCGGAAGGGTGTACATTCATGCTGCTGGATGAGCCGATCAACCACCTGGACATTCCGTCGCGAACGCGCTTCGAGCAAGCGCTGCATCAGTTTCCTGGCGCCATCCTGGCGGTGGTCCATGACCGCTACTTCATTGAGGGTCTGGCGACGACCGTCTGGGAGGCCGAGAACGGCGTGATTGTACCCCGACTGGCTTGATTCAGGGTAGGACTAGGCGGCCGCCAGACGACGGGCGTCGGCGATCCATTCAGCTACTTCGGCTGTCCGCTTCATGCTGACGCCGACCATCTCGCGGGCCTTGTCCGGCGAGAGTTGGGCGAGCTGGGCATAGCTGGTGATGCCCTGGGAGGCGAAGCGCTGGGCATAAGTTGGGCCGATGCCGACGATGGCCTGGAGGTCATCGCCACCAGCTGCTCCGGTGGTGCGACTGCTGCTAACGGCCGCCGACGGCGTCACACCGCCGTTGCCTTCCAGCTCGCGCATGCGTGCCTCAGATTGAGCGTACCGATCGAGCAGGTCGAGCGCCCCATCCTCGGCGGACGTGCTTTTCTGCCAGTACCAGACCAGCAGCACAATCAATGTCCCAATGACGAAACCGGTAAAAAAGGTGGAGCCTTTGTTCTTGCCCATTATCTGCCGTCCTGTGCAGCTATGCTGAGCTGCGGTTTATTGCACCAATGTCTACGCCCTGCATTGTAAGGAGTGGACCCGCTTTCGACAAGCGACCCGGGCCTACTCAGCGGCCCCCTGATCCTGAAGCAGTCGATTGATTGCTTCGCGAGCGGCGGGTAAATGCTGCATCGCCCGCCAGTCACCTTCGATTGCGGCGGGTCCGCTGAAAGCGAGAAGGAGTGCAAAAGGATCGGTTTGTGTGGGCTCGCCGCCCGCTTTGGTCGCTTCCCAATACGGCTGCAGCATCGGCTGCCACGCCGGATACGCTTCGCGCAGCCACGGCCAGATGCGGTCAAAGTCGGCCGTCACGTCGTCCGGCGTCGCCTTCTGGCGATAGACGCGCACGACAATTGACTCGAGTCCGTCCCAGTAGGTGACAAACTCTTCGAAGCCTGCGTTGCTGGACCATTGACCCAGGAATCTGGAGAATGGATTCATACGCTCTTTCTCGATCTACGTGTCCCCGACCGGGACATTCGGCCATCATCAGCTACAGTCTATAATGCTAGCCGAGCAGCCCGAATGCGCAAGCGGATCGGCTTGCCACACGGCGCAGTGAGTTCGTCCGTTGACCCGCCGGATGCCGTGTGCTAGACTCCTCTCCTGCAAGCAATGGACACGATGATTACCATCTTCAAGCACCATCCTCACGCCCATCATCATGGAGGACTGCTCCTGTATCCAGGTTGAGGACGAGAATGTTTGTTGGTTGCGCAGTAGTGTAAGAACGTCGCCCTCCTCATAACCTGGGGAGGGCTTTTTTTTGGGAGAATAGAGATATGAATCGTACGGACATACGGCTGGCACTGCCCAGCAAAGGTATATTGCAGCAGGGTGCCCTGTTGTTTCTGGAAGCGTGCGGGCTGAAGGTCTTTCGACCGAATCCGCGCCAATATGCGGCCACGATTCCGGCACTGCCCGGTCTGGTTGTGATGTTCCAGCGACCCGGCGATATTGTCGTCAGCGTCCAGCAGGGCAGTATTGACTTTGGTATCACAGGCTACGATGTGCTGGCAGAGCGGGTGGCGGGGGAGGCAACGAGTAACGGGGCAGGGTCTGCGCTCATCCTCCACGACGCCCTTGGCTTTGGGCCGTGCACATTGAACCTGGCCGCGCCTGATTCGCTGGACGTGTCCACGACGGCTGAGCTTCGCGCCCTGGCCGAGGCGATGGCGGCTGACGGCAATGCCGTTCGGGTCGCCACCAAGTTCCCGAACCTGACCCGCCAGTTCCTAGACAATGCCGGTGTCTCGCCCTACAAGCTGATCGGCGTGGAAGGGACGCTGGAGATTGCTCCGGCTATCGGGTACGCGGACCTGATCGCTGATCTGGTCTCCTCCGGCATCACCCTGCGCGACAACCATCTGCACCCGCTGGCCGACGGGGAGATCCTGCGCTCGGAAGCGGTGCTGGTTGGCAACCGGGCGGCGCTTCAGGAGCGACCTGAGGTTCTGGCGGTTGCCCATCATCTGCTTGAGTACATTGAAGCTCACCAGCGGGCGGCTGGCTCATTTCTGGTGACGGCCAACATGCGGGGTGAGTCGGCCGAATCGGTGGCGCAGTTGATGTTTGACCGCACCAGCATCGGCGGTCTGCAAGGGCCGACCATCTCGCCCGTCATGGCCCGCGAACATTGGCAGTCGGGGACGAACTGGTTTGCGGTCAATATTGTCGTGCAGCAGGATCAGCTGTTTGACGCTATTGGTGAGCTGCGGGCGATTGGGGGCAGTGGTGTCATCGTGGCCCCGTGCGCATACATCTTTGAAGAGGAGCCGGCTCGCTATCGGGCGATGCTCGATCAGCTGGCTATCACAGCCGCCTGAGCGGCCGATCGTGTTTGAGAGTGGGGGTGAGTGTAACCATGATCAGGATTCTGGATTCAACACAAGCTCAGGAAACGATACTGCGGCGCGAAATGGCGCTGGACCCGGAGATACCAGACGTGCTGCGCCAGGGTATGCTGCGCATCTTTGACGAGCCGCTCTCGCCTGCTGATGCGGTGCGGCGCATCCTGCGGGATGTCCGGGAGCGTGGTGACGCAGCGCTGCTGGAGTGGACGGAACGGATCGACGGGGTCGCGCTCCCGTCGCTGGCGGTTTCGCCCGACGAGCTGCAGCGAGCGCTGGCGGCGATTCCGGCTGACCTGCGGGCGAGCCTGGAGCTGTCAGCTTCTCGCGTGCGGGCGTTCCATGACCTACAGCCAATCAACTCATGGACGACGGAGACGCTGGGCGGCCGCCTGGGGCAGCGCGTGACGCCGGTCCGGCGGGCGGGTGTCTATGTCCCTGGCGGAACGGCCCCACTACCGTCGTCGCTGCTCATGTCAGCCATTCCGGCCCAGGTGGCTGGTGTGGACGAAATCGTCATTGTGACGCCTCCGGGCCGGGATAATGGTATCGTGCCGGACGTGATCCTGGCTGCCGCTGCGGTCATCGGTGTGGACAAGGTCTACACGCTGGGTGGGGCGCAGGCGATAGCGGCGCTTGCCTTTGGCACGGAGACGATTCCGCGGGTCGACAAGATTGTCGGGCCGGGCAATCTCTTCGTCACCCTTGCCAAGCAGCAGGTGTTTGGCCTGGTGGGCATCGACGGTCTGTATGGGCCGACGGAGACGATTGTGATCGCCGACGATACGGCCGATCCGGCCTGGGTGGCGGCCGATCTGTTGGCTCAGGCCGAGCATGACGTGCTGGCGACCGCCATTCTGCTCACACCGTCGCGCCCGCTGGCGGAGGCGGTGCAGCGCGAGGTTGCACGGCAGATGGAGACGCTGAGCCGGGACGCCATCATTGCCACCTCCCTGGAGCAGCGAGGCGGGATTGTGCTGACGGCCGATCTCGCGGAAGCGGCCGCTCTGGCTGACGATTTCGCCGCCGAGCATCTCTGCCTGGCCACCGAGGACCCGCAGGCGCTGGCAGCGACGATTCGCAATGCGGGCGGCCTGTTCCTCGGCGAGCGCTCATTCGAGGTGCTGGGCGACTACGTTGCCGGACCAAGCCACAGCATGCCGACCGGCGGTACCGCGCGCTTTGCCTCGCCCCTGTCGGTCATCGACTTCGTGCGTATCACCAGCATTATTGAGCTGGATGACGCGACCGGGACTGCGTTGAGCGAGCCGGCGGCGCGGCTGGCCCGCGCTGAGGGGCTGACCGCCCATGCAGCGGCGGCCGACTTTCGGGTGGCTAAATGACCTGGACCGACCGCTTTGTCCGTCCGGAGATCCGAACGATGGATCCGTATACGCCAATCGTGCCGTTCGAGGTGCTGACAGAACGGCTGGGGCGCGAGGCGGCCGATCTGGCCAAGCTGGACGCGAACGAGAACCCGTATGGCCCGTCACCCGGCGTGGCAGAGGCGCTGGCCAGCGGTCGCTACTACCATATCTACCCGGACCCGGAAGCCAACGCCGTGCGCGATGCGCTGTCAGCCTATCTCGGTTTGCCCCGGTCGATGATTCTCGCGGGTATGGGCGCAGACGAGCTGATCGATCTGGTGCTGCGGGCGGTGCTGCAGCCGGGTGACGTGGTGGTTGATTGCCCGCCCTCGTTCGGGATGTACCCGTTCTCAACGACAGTTAATGCGGGTCGCTACGTGGCGGTGCCCCGGTTGAGCGATTTTTCTCTGGATGTGGCCGCCATTGAGCGGGTTGTGGCCGAGACGCCGGAGGCCAAGGTTTTGTTCCTCTGCTCGCCGAACAATCCGGACGGTAGCATCATAGATGACGTAACGCTGCGCCGCCTTCTGGCGCTGCCCGTCCTGGTCGTGCTGGATGAGGCATATGTCGAGTTTGCCGAGGTGGGAGGCGCAGGCAGCCGCGCGTCGTGGGTGACCGAGAGGGACAACCTCGTCGTGCTGCGTACGTTCAGCAAGCTGGCCGGCCTGGCCGGTCTGCGGCTGGGGTATGGCCTCTTTCCCGCCTGGCTCCTGCCGCACCTGTGGAAGATCAAGCAGCCGTACAACGTCAACGTAGCTGCTTCTCTGGCCGCGCTCGCGGCGCTGGACGATCTCGACTGGCTGCATGACAAGCTGCGGGCTATCGTTGCCGAGCGCGAGTCGATTGTGGCGCGGCTGGAGCGCTTTTCATTCCTGAAGCCCTATCCGAGCCACTCCAACTTCGTCCTCTTTCGCGTCGAGGGCCGGTCGGCCGCCGTGATGAAGGGGCAGTTGGAACAGGAAGGCGTGCTGGTCCGCTACTTCCAGAAACCGGGCCTTGAGAACTGCATCCGCATCAGCGCGGGACGGCCGCAGGATACGGACAAACTAGTCGTTGCGCTGGATCGCATCACCGGTCAAGATGGAGTTGGACAATGAGCAAACGAGAGGCCACCGTTCGTCGCCTTACGAGCGAAACGGATATTACGATCACCATCGATCTGGACGGCAGCGGCCAACATGAGATCGAGACCGGCGTCGGCTTTCTTGACCATATGCTGACGGCGGTAGCCGTCCACGGCCTGTTCGATCTCAACGTAGCCGCGCAGGGCGACCTGCACATTGACACCCACCACACCATTGAGGATGTGGCCATTGTGCTGGGGCAGGCGCTGGACCAGGCGTTTGGTGACCGTCGGGGCATCCAACGCACCGGCCATGCATACGTCCCGATGGACGAAGCGCTGGGTTTCGTAGCACTTGACATAAGTGGAAGACCGTATACGGTGTTTCAGGCCACCTGGCACACGCCGGCGATCGGCCAGTTTCCGACCGACCTGGTGGAGCATTTCTTCGAGTCATTGGCAGTCCATGCCCGGTTGACCCTTCACGCTTCCTGCCCCTATGGCCGGAACGACCATCACCAGGCAGAAGCGTTGTTCAAGGCGTTGGCCCGGGCGCTGCGGATGGCCGTGACCATCGACCCCGGACGAAGCGATGTCGCTTCCACCAAAGGCACACTGACGGCCTGATCCAGATTAGCTCAGGGAGTATTTGGGATGGCATTAACGACACCCATCACTGTTATCGATTATGGCGGCAGCAACCTCCGTTCCGTGCTGAAAGCGTTGGAGTTCGTGAGGGGCGACGTCCATGTGACCGAGGACCCGGAGGTGGTACTGCGGGCAGAGAAACTGGTGCTCCCCGGCGTCGGTGCGTTTGGTGCCGGCATGGCTGCCATCCGCGCCCGGGCGCTGGAGGACGCAACACGCGAAGCGGCCCACTCAGGGACGCCTCTGCTCGGCATTTGCATTGGGATGCAGTTCCTCTTTGAAACGAGCGAGGAGATGGGCGAACATCGCGGGTTAGGCTTGCTGCCTGGCCGCGTGGTACGCTTCCCGCGCCGCGCGTCGCCGGAGCAGGTGCTCAAGGTGCCCCACATGGGCTGGAATGAGATCGTCCATGACGGTCACCATCCGCTGTTGGCCGGCGTGCCCAGCGGCGCCCACGGCTACTTCGTTCACTCGTACTTCTGCCTGCCCGATAGCGACGACACCGTCGTGGCAACGACCGAGTACGGACTGCCCTTCGCCTCTGTTGTGGGGCGCGACAATGTGATGGGCATCCAGTTTCATCCTGAGAAGAGCCAGAGCGTAGGGCTGCGAATCCTGAGCAACTTTGTTACCATGTGAGGATGTCAGCCGCATCCTGGAGTCAACCCTAATGACATTCACTGTTTATCCGGCCATTGATTTGCGAGAGGGGCGCGTTGTGCGCCTCCAATATGGCGATCCGGAGCGCCAGACGACCTTCAGCGACGATCCCGCCGCCATTGCCCGTCAGTGGGTAGCAGCCGGCGCCGGCTGGATCCATACCGTCAATCTGGACGGTGCTTTCGACGAAGTGGGCGTTGCCAACTGGCTGGCGCTGCCGGAGCTGACGGCTGCCGGCGCAAAGGTGCAGTTCGGAGGCGGGATGCGCACGCTGAAGGATATGGCTGTGGCCATCAACCGCGGCGTGGATCGTATCGTTTTGGGCACAGTCGCCCTCGAAGACCCCGATCTGCTAGCCGAGGCGGTGGAGCGCTTTGGGCCGGAAAAGGTGGCGGTCAGCATCGATGCCCGCGATGGACAGGTCAAGACGCATGGCTGGCAGAAGTCATCGTCCGTGAGCGCGGAGGCATTGGGCATGCAGGTCCAGGCGCTTGGCGTGCGCACGGTGGTATTCACTGATATTGCCCGCGATGGCGTGCTGACCGGCGTCAATCTGGAAGCAACCCGAGAGCTGGCCCAGGCGACCGGCCTGGGTGTGATTGCCTCGGGCGGGGTTAGTTCGCTGGACGATGTGGTGCGCCTGCGCGAGGCTGCCTCCGACGGCATTGTGGGCGTGATTATTGGCCGGGCGTTATATGATGGCCGTATCGACCTCGCGGAAGCGCTGGCGCTGGCGGCGGAGGTGGAGTGATGACGAAGTTCAAGAGAGGACATTGTGCTTGCTAAACGCATTATCCCCTGCCTCGACGTTAAGGACGGCCGGGTTGTGAAAGGGATCAACTTTGTTGAGCTGCGCGATGCCGGCGACCCGGTGGAACAAGCGCAGTTCTATGATCAGGCCGGCGCAGACGAGCTGGTCTTTTTGGACATCACTGCCACCCATGAGGCTCGCGATACGGTGATGGCGATGGCCAGAGCCGTGGCTGATCAGGTCTTTATTCCGTTCACCGTCGGCGGCGGTATTCGCACCGTCGATGATATGCGGGCCATGCTGCGGGCCGGAGCGGACAAGATCAGCGTCAATTCGGCGGCCGTTCGCGAGCCGGCGCTGATCAGCGAAGGTGCGTCGGCCTTTGGCAGCCAGGCCGTCGTCGTCGCCATCGACGCACGGCGGCAGGCCGAGGGAGACAGCTGGGAAGTGTATGTGCGCGGCGGGCGCACACCGACCGGACTGGACGCGTTGCAGTGGGCTGTGGAGGTGGAGCGGTTGGGAGCAGGCGAGATCTTGTTGACCAGTATGGACGGTGACGGAACCAAGTCGGGTTATGACGTCGCCCTGACCCGGGCCATCGCCGAGGCCGTGTCGATCCCCGTGATCGCTTCTGGTGGCGCCGGAACGCTGGCCCACTTTACCGAGATTTTCACTGACGGCAAGGCGGATGCAGCGCTGGCTGCCTCGCTCTTCCACTATCGCGAACTGTCGGTGGCTGAGGTCAAGGATTATCTGGCCGAACAAGGAGTGCCGGTGCGCCATGACGTCGTTATCTGAGCTGAAGTATGATGATCGCGGCCTGATTCCCGCCGTTGTCCAGGATCGTGAGAGCCGCGAGGTGCTGATGGTGGCCTGGATGGATGCTGTCGCCCTGGCCGAGACGATGCGCACGGGCGAGGCCCATTTCTGGAGCCGTAGCCGCCAGGAGCTGTGGCACAAAGGTGGCACCTCCGGCAATGTGCAGCGGGTGGCCGAGATTCGGTATGATTGCGATGGCGACACCTTGCTGTTGCTGGTGGAGCCGGCCGGCCCGGCTTGCCACACGGGCGAACAGAGTTGCTTCTACCGGTCGATCGACCTGACGGCCGCGTTCCAACAAGAGTAGGTAACATGTCTGACACAATTGAAGCGCTGCAAGCACTTTTGCAGGACCGGAAGCGCAATCCCGTTGAGGGTTCTTACACCACCTCGCTGTTCAACGACGGGGCGGATGAGATCACGAAGAAAGTGGGCGAGGAGGCGGTGGAGGTCGTGCTGGCGGCGGCGCGGCAGGGAGACGAACGGCTGATCGAAGAGTCGGCCGATCTCGTCTACCATATGCTTGTCCTGCTGGTCTCCCGCGATCTCGAATGGTCGGACGTGGAGGCTGAGTTGGCTCGCCGGCGTCGCCCGGCAGCCTAGCGGGAGGGGACGCTGAGCGCCTCGGTATCGACGTCTTCAACACCGGTCGCTTCGGTCTGGCGCTATGCGCCGGGCTTCGTGCTCGGCCTTTTTGCGGCGCGTCTGCTTGGTGAGATCGCCGGTCTGCCCGGCTGGTGGGCGGCCGCTGCGCTCTCGGCGTTGCTCGGTATGGCCGGTGCCTGGGTGCTGGCCCGGCGGCCGCTGTCGCACACATGGCCCGCGCTGCTCCTGCTAGGATACGTCGTATACCCGGAGGCGGATCCGCGAGTGGCCGTGGCGGTGATGGCGGTCACCGGCGTGTGCTGGTGGCTGACGCTGGCGAAATCGACACCAACGGCCGTTGCCAAGCGAACGATGACGGCCGTTGTGTCGGTCGCGCTGGCCATCGGGTTTTTTGCTCTCTACGCAGCTACCCTTGCACCCGACGTTCTGCCGGCGGACAGTGGCGAGCTGCAGACGGTCGCGGCCGTGCTTGGCGTTGCCCATCCGCCCGGTTTCCCGCTCTACACCATGCTTGCCCACCTCATGACCCGGCTGCCGCTGGGCATGTCACCCGCCTACAATGTCAACCTGTTTTCGGCCATCACCAGCACCCTGACCGTTGTGGTCGTCTACTGGACGACCTACCGGCTGGCACGGCGGCAGCTGCCTGCGATGACGGCCGCTATTGCACTGGGCACGGCCATGACCTTCTGGGCGCAGGCGACGACAGCCAACATTCGCAGTCTGACCGCGCTGTTCACGGCGCTCATCTTGCTGGTGTTGTTTGAGTTTCGTCGCCGGTCGCTCCCCGGTGCGGGCGACTCCCACGCCGACCGCTGGCTGGTGCTGACTGCGTTGTTCTTTGGGCTGGGCGTCACCCACCATGTGTCCCTGGTCTTTCTGGGGCCGCTGGCTCTGGCATTTGTATTGCTGGCCGACCGGACGCTCCTGCACACGCCGCGCCGCTGGATGTGGCCCATTGTGGCCGGTTTGACCGGGCTGCTGCCGCTGCTCTATCTGCCGTGGCGGGCCAACTCGGGCGCACGCGGAGCCGACCCGGGCATGGCCACCTGGAGCGGCTTTCTGGAGCATATTCTGGCGCAGGGGTTTAGCGGCGACTTCTTCTACTTCACCGACCCGACGAGCCTGTGGCAGCGGGCGAGGATTCTGGTCAACATCTGGGAGAACCAGTTTGCGCCCCTTGTGCTGCTGGCAATAGTCGCCGGCCTGGTGGCAGTCGTCTTGCGCGACCGGCTGGCGGGGCTGCTGCTGGCTGGTGGTGTGCTGCTGTTTTCGGCCGTCGCCGCCACTTATCGGGCACCGCAGACGGTCGAGTATCTGATGCCCGCCTATGTCGCCGCGGTCATTGGTCTGGGCTATGGGGTAGCCCTCGTCGTGAACTGGATAGGGAGCGACGGGCCGGTCGGACGGGCCGCAGGCAATCTCGTCCTGGCCGCCGTCTTTGTGTCGGCCGTTGGGCAGGTGGCCACCCACTATCAGAGCTACGCCTATCTGCGGGCTGAGGGATCGGCGCGGCATGTGGTGGGCGATATGCTGGGCGATGCGCCGCCGGGGGCGACCATTCTCGCCCATTGGCATTGGGCCACGCCGTTGTGGTACCTGCAGGATGTCGAAGGCCGGCGGCCGGATGTTGATGCGCGGTTTGTCTTTCCGGAGGGAGAGCCCTACGAAGCGACGTGGGCGCGGCGCACCAGGGACAGCCTGGCTCGCGGCGTTCCCGTCATCACGACCTATTACGATCCGGCCGCGCTGCCGGATGTGCCGCCGCCGCTGCCGTTTAGTGAGGCGTACCTGTTCCCGCAAACGGCCGTGACCGATTTACCCGCTGGCTACCAGCCGCTGTCCGCCCGATTCTCAGGCGAGGGCGGGACGATCGACCTGGCCGGAGTGCATCTTGAGTCAGACCAGATACCGATTGGCGCTCCGGTCCCCGCGACCGTCGTCTGGGAGCCGGTGGGCCAGGTGGCCGGGCCGGTGTCGATGGTTGTCCAGCTGGTGTCGGCTGATGGTCAGGTCATTGGGCAGGATGACCAGCCGCTGGTGGCTCGCCCGGATGGGCTGACCATGACCCAGTTCCAGGTTACGCCGCGCCCGGGTGCCTCACCTGGCTCGGCGGCGGTTAGGGTCGGAGTCTACGCTGCCCAGCCGTGGTTGAGCGACGATGGCAGTGATCGGGTTGTGGTGGGCGAGGCGGCCGTTGTGGCGGCCGTCCACGAGCCGTACAGCAGCCACCCTGTTTCGCGACGGGTCGACGGCGACGCAGGCGACGTGACCCGCCTGATTGGTTACGACTGGGATCGGACGTTACCCGATGCGCCCCGACTCTACCTGCATTGGCAAACAGCGGATGGCTATGTCTCTGACGTGCGCGATGGAGCGGAGGCAGCGCAAACGGGCCTGCCGGCGTATCGCGGACCGTGGGGGGTCACGCGGGACAACTGGGCCATAGACCTGCCGGACGAGCGGACTCATTACGTTCCGCTGGCGAACGGCCTGACCTGGACGGGAGAAAGCCTGCCGCCCGTTACGTTTGTGCCCGGCGAGACGATTGGAGTCGACCAGCGACTGCACAGCGACAGGTCGCAGCTGCGCGACTACGTGGTCTCGGTGCGTCTGATTGGGTTGGAGCCGGACAGTGCGCTTTGGGCATGGTGGGATCTGGAAGATTCGATTCCCGGTCTGGGTGCGTTTCCGACGCTCAAGTGGGTCGCCGGATCGAACGTGCTGGCCCCGCACCTTGTGACCGTCTCTCCAGAGGCGTGGGATGGTCAGGCGCTAACCGGGGCATTGACGTTCTACGACGCTTTTACCAATCGGCCGCTGCCGGTGCTGGATGAGCGCATACGCGCGGCGTTTGCCTGGATACCGCTGGGTGACGCACAAGTGGGTGAGTGATGACGGGGGAGGCGGGTCGCCAAATGGGCCCGCCAGGATTCGAACCTGGAACCAATCGGTTATGAGCCGACCGCTCTGCCGTTGAGCTACGGGCCCTGAAGACTGTCGAGTGAAAAAGAGCGGCAGACGGGACTCGAACCCGTGATAACAGCTTGGAAGGCTGTTGTGTTACCACTACACCACTGCCGCATCGTGTCGGGGCGGCCAGATTTGAACTGACGACCTCTCGGACCCAAACCGAGCGCTCTACCAAGCTGAGCTACGCCCCGCAACGTCGCTTGCACTGCGGAGGCAAGTATACTGTCGGGCAGGGGGGTAGTCAACAGGTTGTAGTCGCTCCGTGCCTGTTACTCACCTTGCTTGCAGCGCAGCTCAACGGCTGTTATGGGCACGGTGGTGAGTCGCCATCCATCGGCGATTGACAGGCCCACCAACCAGACAGGCTCCTGGTCAGTGGCCACGATTGGCCAGAGCGGCCGCAAACTGGCGGGGAGCTTACGGTCGATCATCATTGCCTTGATCTTCGCGTAGTGACCGTCGAGGCCCAGCGGCGGGAAGCGCTCGCCGGACAGCCGGGGGCGCACGACAAACGGCTGCTCGCTGAGCTTGACGGTGGCCAGCCACGAGTCGCTGTTCCCCGTGACGCTCTCAAGCGAATCCACCTGCACGAGCCGCGCCGTAATCGACCAATCATCCTGGAGGACAACGCGGCCGGGCACAGGCAGGGACAGTGCAGCGGGCGCGGGCAGTTGGGGCGCTCCTGGTCGTGGTGGCAGGACTGTTGCACGGCCGCTGACCAGCTCTGCGATCCCATATTGCAGCGAAAGGAGCAGGCCCTCTTGCAGATCGATCCGGGCCCCGGTTGTGGCCCGCTCTAACGTTTGACGCTGGCTCTCCAGCGCCTGAAACGACCATTCTGATGTGCCGGGCTGCACGACCTCGATCGCCCGCCGCAGCGTGGACCGGCGCAGCGCCAGCGGTTGGGCCAGCCACGCCTGCCAATCGAAGTGCGCCCAGCCATCGCCCGATTCCAGCAGGATGCGGTTCCACGCCTCATCGACCAGGGAGACCAGCAGATCGTAGTCGGCGGTGACGATGGAGGCCAGCGTACTCAGTCGGGCTTCTATCTGTGGGTTGATCGCTTGCATCAGCGGCAGCAGGTCGTGGCGAAGGCGATTGCGGAGAAAGCGTGTGTCGGCGTTGGTCGGATCAATCGCCGGTGTTAGTCCCTGCTCCGTGCAGGCTGCCTCCAGAGTGGTCGCGCCCAGGTCCAGCAGCGGCCGCCAGAGCAGAATCTCTGGGTGGCCCGGCACCGTGGCCAGCGTCTCCATGCCCCGCAGTCCGGCGACACCTGAGCCGCGCACGATATGCATCAGCACCGTCTCGGCCTGGTCTCCACGATGATGACCGGTGACGACGACGCTGCTGCTGTGGCCAACAGCGGTCTGCGCCAGAAACGCGTAGCGGGCTGTGCGGGCGGCCGTTTCGAGCGACATCGATTCACGGTCCGCCAACTCGGCCACGTCGATGGCAGCTTCGGCGAACGGGTGGCCCCATTGACGGGCCAGGTCCGCGACCATCGAGGCATCGGCCCCAGAGTCCGGGCGCAGCTGGTGGTCGAGATGGGCTACGACGAGCTGGTGCGGCGGCATTAACTGTCGCAGGCCGGAAAGCAGGGCCAGCGAGTCAGGCCCGCCCGAGACAGCCACGACGACTGTTTCCTGACGCAGGTCGCGCCCAAGCGTTTCATTCGCCTGCTGGAAGGCAGTTGTCAGACGTTCCTGGAGGGCGCGGGTTGCCGGCGGCTTCAAGCGACACCCCCGGTGCGGTGGTTCCGCCGGTGGGGGCGCGTGTGGATGTTGCCCACGTCGATCCGCGTTCGGCTGCCAAAGTTTAGCGCTGAATAGGTGATGCTGGACATGACTGCTTCTACTTGCTATTTACTATTAGGTGGGCGCCAACGGTCACGCTGCATGGTCCGACAAAGCGCCGGACGCGATAGTCTAACAACCATAGCACATTCATCATCAAATCAGTAAGTTACCCAATCGTCACCCTATGATGCAAGAACTGTCCTACCCTCCAGTCTATAAGTCGGCCGAATCCTATGCCAAGATGCAAGCGTTCTATGACAAGTCCCTTGAGGCCTTGCCCATCCCGGTTGAGTCACAGTACGTCGATACCCGCTTTGGCCAGACCCACATGCTGGTGGCCGGCGATCCGGATGCCTCGCCGCTGATCCTGCTCCAGGGCATGGCTGGGAGTGCCATCTTGTGGCACCATCAGATCGAGGAGTTTGCCACCCAGCATCGCGTCTACGCGCTGGATACGGTCGGACAGCCGGGCCGGAGCGCGCCAAACCCGCCCTCTGTCACCGATGACAGTTACGCTCTGTGGCTGCTGGACGTCATTGACGGATTGGGCCTGGATCAGGCGAATCTGGCGGGTATCTCCATTGGCGGCTGGGCCATCTTTCGGTTGGGCATTCTGCACCCTGAGCGCGTTCGAAAAGCCGTTCTCCTCAGCCCGCTTCGCCTGGCGCGGGCCAAGATGAACGGCAGCCGCTGGGTCGGCAACGCTATGAAACCGGACACGGACGACGACCAGCTTGAAGACCGGCTGACCGCCCGGGACTTCGCGGCTTCTTCGGGCCGTGACAAGTATGACCAGCGGCTGGCCAGAGCGATGGCGCTGGCCACGCGGCATTACCGGCTGGGCGTGGCTATGGGTATGTCGCCCGACGCGTCACGCATTGAGAAGGTGTTTGCCGGTTCGCGCGTTCTGGCCAAATTCTCTACCTCGACACCCGAATCAGAGTTGGCCGCCTACTCCGTGCCAACCCTGGTGGTGCTCGGCGAGAATGAGGCGCTCTACGATCCGCAGAAAGCGGCCGCCCGGGCGCAGCTGATGCCAAACGCGGAAGTGGTTATTGTGCCAGATGCGGGCCATGCGGCCGTTTTTGATCGACCCGACTATATCAATCAGGTTATCCTGGACTTTCTGGCCACGCCGCTCCCCGAGGAGATGTAGAAAGTGATGACTGCCGGCGCGCACTGGTTCGCGTCGCAGCCGTCAGTTTGCAGCAAGTAGGGCGGGTGGGAGTCGAACCCACACGAGTGTTACCCCGGCGGATTTTAAGTCCGCTGCGTCTGCCATTCCGCCACCGCCCCATTGCAGAGCGCAATTCTACCGGCGTTGCAGTCGCATTACAACAGCCGCCGTGGCCGTTCCGCGAGAACGATCTCGCTGGGCACGCCTAACTGCGTGACCAGTTCCCGACGCATTACAACCAGATCGGCCGCTTCCAGCCACGTCACAAGCTGTACGGGCCGGCAGCCGCCACAGACGAGCGGATGCACAGCGAATGCCGCCTTCCACGCAGCCACAATCGCCCGGCTGGCCGGATCAACCCCTTCGGTCAGCGAGACGAGTGCCAGACGGCCGCCCGGGCGCAGCACACGGCGAAACTCAGCCATCGCCCCGGCAATCGAGGTCGCTGGCAGCAGATCGATCAGGTAGGTGGCCAGAATCCGGTCGAAGCGCCTCTCCTCGAAAGGCAGGGCTGTCACGTCACTCTGGCAGTAAGCGGCGCGGGCGGCTCGCTGCCGTCCCAGCGAGAGCATCATCGCTGAGAGATCGATGGCGACGACGCTGCCGGACGGAGCGGCCGCTTCGGCCAGCACGGCGTTGTCTTTGCCTGTTCCCGCGCCTGCGTTAAGAACGGTGTCGCCGGGCTGAACGTCCAGGAGTGCTACCCCGCGGGCCTTGGCTTCGCGCTCGAACATGGCGCCCATGTCATGGCGGGCGCCGAGGCGATCGTAGAAGCGGCGGGCGGCCGCCGGGGTCAATGTCGTGTCAATCATCGTGACGTGGGTGCGGAGGTGGCTCACCCTGCTCACCCACATTCCCATTATACCAGAAGCTGATATACTCCTGGCCATTGTTGGGAACGTCGGTCACGCTGCCATCTGTGACGGCGATCAGACCCTGGACACGACACACCTCATGAAGCAATACCTTGATCTAATGCGCCATGTTCTGGATACGGGCGTCCGCAAGGACGATCGGACGGGCGTAGGTACAATCAGCACGTTTGGGTATCAGATGCGTTTTGATCTGCAAGATGGGTTCCCGGTCGTGACGACCAAGAAGCTCCATCTGCGTTCCATCATCCACGAACTGCTCTGGTTCCTGCAGGGCGATACCAACATTGGCTACCTCAATGACAACGGCGTCACAATCTGGGATGAGTGGGCCGATGCGGATGGTGAACTTGGCCCGGTCTACGGCTATCAGTGGCGTTCCTGGCCCACTCCCGGCGGCGGCTCTATCGACCAGATCGCCCAGGTCGTCGAGCAGATCAAGCAGAAGCCGGACTCGCGGCGACACATTGTGTCGGCATGGAATGTGGCCGACGTTGAGTCGATGGTCCTGCCGCCCTGTCACTGTCTGTTCCAGTTCTACGTCGCAGACGGCCGCTTGTCGTGCCAGCTCTACCAGCGCAGCGCCGACATCTTCCTCGGTGTGCCGTTCAACATCGCCTCCTACGCCCTGCTGACGATGATGGTCGCCCAGGTTACGGGCTACGAACCGGGCGAGTTTATCCATACCTTCGGTGACGCTCACCTGTATCTGAATCATCTGGAGCAGGCGCGGCTCCAGCTCAGCCGCACGCCGTACCCGCTGCCGACGATGATGCTGAACCCGGCAGTCACCGACCTGTTCGCTTTCACCTATGATGACTTTGAGCTGGTTGGCTACCAGAGCCATCCACGCATTCCCGCTCAGATAGCGGTTTAAGGGGGGCAGCGATGTATAACGACCGGCGCATTTCCTATGTCGTGGCGATGGACGAAAATCGGGTGATTGGTGTCGATCAGGGGTTGCCCTGGCGACTGCCTGACGACATGGTCTGGTTTCGCGACAAGACGTTGGGCAAGCCGTGCATTATGGGGCGCAAGACGTACGATTCGCTGCCGGATCGTTTTTGGCCGCTGCCGGGACGCAAGAACATTGTCCTTACCCGCAATCTGACGTACGAGGCGCCGGGCGCTTCGGTGGTTCACTCCGTCATGGCAGCGCTGGAAGCGGCAGGTGATGTCACGGAGATCATGATCGTGGGCGGTGGTGAGCTATTTGGGGAGCTGATGCCCTTTGTCGATCGAATCTATCTGACCCAGGTGGATGCGGTCACGGAAGGGGATGTGTTCTTCCCCACCTATGAACCTGGTGAATGGACGGAATCATATTGCCAGGAGCACGCTGCCGACGAGCGACACCCCCATTCATTCTCATGGTCCATCATTGACCGCCGAGGATCACGTGACGCCGCCGGCGCGATGTGACCCACGTCTGGCCCGGTTCCCCGATTGACACGATTCATGTCCTCCGAACCTGAACTCCACGTCGTGCTCGGCGGCAGCGGAGGCGTTGGGTCCGCTGTCGTTCGGGAGCTGGTTGCCCAGGGTCGTCCGGTGCGCTCGGTGAACCGGACCGGTAGCGTACCCTATCTGCCAGACGGCGTTGATGTGCGCGTTGGTGAGGCGGTCGTGATCGAGTCACTGCGCGCGGCTTGCGAGGGGGCGACGATGATCTACCACTGCCTCCACCCGCATCGGGACATGGGCTTGTTAGCGCCTGTGACGGACAACATTGTGACGGTTGCGGCTGAACTGAATGTCCCAATTGTCGCCGCGCAGGCAGTGTTCCTGTACGGTCGCGCTAGCGGTCCCATGCGTGAGGAGACTCCAATCAAGCCGGCGGACCCGCTCGGTCGCGCACACGCCAAAGCGGCCGCGATCCTGACCGACGCCCATGCGTCCGGCACAGCGCGGGTGCTCATCGGTCGGGCCGCACATCTCTATGGCACCTACCTGCGTCGCTTCTGGTGCGGTCTTGATCCGTTTGCGGCAGTGGACGGAATGCCTGCCACTGTCTATGGTGACCTGGATGCGCCGCACAGCTATATGTTTGTCGACGACTTCGCTCGCGGGTTGGTGACTCTGGGACAGGATGACGCTTCATTTGGTCGCGTCTGGCACGTGCCGGCTGCGCCCACTTTGTCAGTTCGACAACTGCTGGCGATGCTGTATGAGGCGGCCGGGCAGCCCCTGCGCCTACGCCATCGCAGCTGGACCCGCCTGCGCCTGGGCAGCGCGGTCAGCCGCGAACAGGAACTCGTGCGGTCGCTGCTTTACCAGTTCGCTGCGCCCTACGAGGTGGATCACTCCCGGTTTGCCGCTACCTACGAGTTCGCGCCGACGCCTCATGATCGGGCCTTGGGCGAGACTGTTGCGTGGTGTCGCAAGCTGACGGATGTGGCCGTCAGGCGTGCCGGGTTCGATACGCTGCAAGGTCCCGGCCCGGATCGCGACTAAGATGGATTACATCACGTCCATTCGCCGTTTGGTGGGCACGCAGAAGATTGTGCTGGTCTATGCCACTGTCATCCTCCATGACGATCAGGGGCGGGTCTTGCTGCAGGCACGGACCGACCTCCCGTTTTGGGGCCTGCCTGGCGGCGTGCTGGAGTGGGGCGAATCATTGGAGCAGTGCGCCCGCCGCGAACTGCTGGAGGAGACGGGTCTGGAAGCCGGTCCCCAGCGGCTGGTAGGCCTGTACAGCAGCCCGGCTTATGATGTCGTCTATCCGAATGGGGACCAGGCCCAGCAGTTCACTGTCTGTTTCGCCGGTCCCGTCGCCGGTGGCCAGATGCGGGTGGATGGCGAGGAAGCCAGCGCCCAACGATTTGTCGCCCTTGACGCGCTGTCGGATGTCACTCTGCCATGCTGGTATGAGGATATGCTTGCTGATTGGCGAAGCAACAGCCCGGCCCGCATGGATCCGCTGGTTGCCGGCACGAGCGCCGCCGGGCGTGGGAGCGAAAGCTGGCCGCCCGAGGCAAGCCTGCCTGCTGTAGTCGGCACAGTGGCGGTCCTCATCCCGGTGAGCGACGGCACGTTCCGCGTCCGCAGCGGCGCCGTCCGGCTGGGGGAGAGCGCGACGACGTGTGCCTGCCGGCTGGCTGCCGACCTGCTTGGCGGTGCGGCCGTCGTGGAACGCCTGCTGGGGGTCGCTTCCGGGCTGGATGCGCACGAGACGGCGTCCGGGCACCAACACCAGCGCGTAGTGGCGTGGTTCCTGGTCCGGTCGACTGAGCTGAAAGGCGGTACTGCCGGAAGAACCGGCAATGTGCTTGCCATTGACGCTGGCAGCGACAGGCCGCCCGGCTTTCAACTTGCCCTGTTGCATGTGAACGAAGGATACTTCGTTCAGTAACTGACCTGATATGGCCAATTCGCCAAACCGCGCCCTCATCATCTTCGTCACGATCTCCGGCTTGTTCTTGCTCGGTGTCGCGGGTTACATGTTGATCGAAGGGTACACCGCCCTTGATGCGCTGTACATGACGGTCATCACTCTGACGACAGTCGGCTATGCCGAGGTGCGACCGCTGTCCGATGGGGGTCGTCTGTTCACAATCGTCCTCTTGTTCCTTGGCGTCGGCACGGTAGCCTACAGTGTGAGTGCGCTGGTGGAGTATGTGCTGGCCGGCAAGCTTGGCGGTCAGTTTGCGAGTCGAAGAATGCATACAGCTTTAGATGCCATGAGTAATCACACAATCATATGCGGCTATGGCCGCGTCGGGCGCAGCGCAGCGCTCAGCTTGCAGCAGAACGGTCGGCCGCTCGTCATCATCGATAAGGATGAGGTCCAGGTTGAGACTGCGAAAGCAGACGGTCATCTGGTCATCCACGGCGACGCATCGAAGGATGAGACCCTGTACGAAGCCGGCATCACACGGGCGGGCGGGCTGATTGTCTGTGCGGGCGACGACACGCTAAACGTATTCGTGGTGCTCTCGGCCCGTTTTCTCAATCCGGACCTCTTCATTGTGGCCCGGAGCAGTGGGGTGGATAATCAGACCAAGATGCGCCAGGCCGGAGCCAACCGGGTGGTGTCTCCCTACCAGATCGGCGGCCATCACATCGCCAATATCATGGTGCGGCCCCATGTGACGGACTTTTTCGACGTGGTGACGCTGGACAATGGGCAGGAGATCTGGGTTGAAGAGCTGACCATCGAACCGTCCTCGCGTCTGGTTGGCATGTCGGTAGGCGAGGCGGATGTGCGGCGCCAGACCGGGGTGACGATAGTGGCCATCTACCGCCAGTCGTCCGAATCGACCTTTATGCCTGACGCCACCTCGCCGTTTGAGGAGGGCGACCGCATGATTGTGCTCGGTACGCGCGAACAACTGTCGCAGCTTGCAGCGTGGATCCGGCCAAGTTCAGCAGGACCTTAGCGTCCATTACGTACTGCGACGTACGGGTGGATTCTGCGCGGCAATCTGCTGCGTTCGATGTATAATCCCTCGCACCCAATTCACCTGAGAGGTTTTTCTGCCACATGGAACCCGAACTGATCACTATTGTTGAAGGTCCAACACCTGACTTCACGCCTAATCCACAGGGATGGGTCCAATCTGTTTACGAAGGCCCGGAGTTGATTGACGTGGCGCTCTGCCAGCTGCGCACGGGCAACGGAGACGACATTATTGAGCGCTGCCAGCGTGCGTGGGACGAGGGTCGTCCGGTCAAGCTCGACTATCCCGATGATCTGCGGTTGCGCCAGCAGGTCGATGTTGTCGCACTGCGCCTAACCGAAACGGACGAAGGGCAAATGCTCCTGATGTGGGTCAGCCTGCCGTGGGACGAGGAAGACGAAGACGAGCTGACCGACCTCGACGACAGCGGCGACGAGGATAGCGATTACCTCTTCTAGACCCCGGGCTAGCTAACGGAGAACAAACGTGGCTTACGAGACGATACTGGTGGCTGAGGATGGCGGCGTGACAACCATCACGCTGAACCGCCCCGACAAACTGAACGCCTTCAATGACCAGATGATCGCTGAGACCGAAGCGGCGCTGAAGCAGGCGGAACGGGATGCGGCAGTGCGCTGTATTGTTCTGACCGGCGCCGGGCGTGGCTTTTCTTCTGGTCAGGACCTTTCGTCCGTGTGGGAACGGGGCGAATCATTTTCGATTGGCGAGCATCTGCGCCACGGCTATCATCGGCTCATTCGGCGGATGGTAGGGCTGGAAAAACCCATTATTGCTGCTGTCAACGGCATTGCCGCCGGAGCCGGCTGTGGGGTAGCGCTGGCGGCCGACATGCGGATTGCCGGTTCAAGTGCCAGCTTTATGCTTGCCTTCAGTCGCATTGGTCTGATTCCGGATAGTGGTGTCAACTGGTTCTTGCCGCGGCTTATCGGCTATGCACGGGCGTACGAGATGGCCATAACGGCGGAAAAGGTTCCGGCGGCGACTGCGTTGGAGTGGGGACTGGTCAACCGGATGGTCCCTGACGCACAGTTGGCTGAGATTGCCGCCGCCCACGCTCTGCAGCTCGCCTCCGGGCCGACCGTGGCCTTTGGGCTGACAAAGCGGGCCATGTATCGCGGGTTGGACATGACCCTGGACGAAGCGCTGGAGTACGAAGCGCACTTGCAGGAGATTGCCGGGCGCACCGAGGACAACACCGAGGGCGTCGTCGCATTTCTGGAGAAGCGCCAGGCCAGCTTCAACGGGCGCTAGTTGCCGCGTGTGGCCACGTAGACCCTTTCCCCGGCCACCACGAAGACACGCAGCGGTGTCTCCTCTACTGCAAAATCGCTGCTCTGACTGAGCAGATCCACATCCTGTTCGTCCAGTATCCGGTACTGCGCCACCACAATCCCGGCCCGGCTTAGCTGCACAAGGCGGCTGCTGCCCGGATCGAGGACGAAGATGGAAGCATTGAGGCCGCGCCCCACCAGCTCTACTGCCACCGGGGAGACGAGCGGCGAGCCGAGTCCGTTCTCCAGCAAGGTCGTTTCGTCCCATTGTATCCGGCCGGAGCGCGTGTCGTAGTAGCGTACGCGGCCATCCGAGTAGACTATAACCATGCTGCCGTCTTCACTGTAGAGGTCGAAGTCGACAGCCAGGCTCAGATCGGCCTGATCACTGAAGAAGATCGTCTTGTCGTCTGCATTTTGATAGAACCCTTCACCATCCGGATAGTACTTCCAGATCGTCTCGCTGATGGTGTCCAGGACGTAGAGTCGGGTGCCGAACTCTGACATGGCCTGGGGGTTGAGCAGCTCGTCGTTCTGGTCAAGCGGCACGCCGCGCACGTCGCCCAGGTTGGGGTAATAGGTGAACAGCACACCAGCCCGGTCCAGCATCGCCAATCCCTGTCGTGTATCGGCCGAGGCGGTGTCGCGCCAGAGGATGTCGACGATTGGCCCCACAACTTGTGTGCCGACGGATTGACCCAGAAAGGCGACCTGGGAAGCGTCCGCCTCAACGGTGGTCAGCGAGGCATCGGTCGGCTGGAAGAGAACCGACCCAGCCGCCTCATTCGACAGGAACAGGCCACCGGCCTCTTCGTCGCCCACCTCCACGCCGCCCAGCAGCGCGTCTTCACCCATTGAGGCCAGGGGGCGCGCCCGCAGCCGGCTGACGCCACCCAGGCTGTCCAGAAAGTCGCGGGCTTCGTTGCGCATTCGGATAACTTCCGTATCGCCGGGGCGAACCACTTCGGCTTCGGCGGCCAGCGCCAGGACGGAGTCGTAATGGACTTTGGCCTGGGCCGGGTCCGCGGCCTGTACATCCTGGGCCAGCAGCGTTTGCTGAATCATGGCTGTCTTGATCTCGCCCAACTGCTGGACATTGCCCCGCTGCAGGAAGACGCTGGCCACCACTACCACCACCAGAATCGGAATCATGATAGCCAGGGCCGTGGGTACGGCCCAGCCGATACGATCTTCCTCTGGAATCTCTTCCGCAGGCCGCATCCGGGATACCAGGACGGCCATCCAGCCGCTGGCTTCTGATAACCCTCGCGCAGACTGGGCGGCCGCCTGGCGCGCCTTTGTCTCGACAGCTGCGGAACTTAAGGCAGGTGCGCCCATGGTGCGCATTGGCGGTTGGCCGCCTTCGCGAACAGGTCCCTGTACGTCGGGCGGAGCGGTCTCAGAGGCGGCAGTTGGCGCGGCCTGGGTTGGCTGGGTGCGGGTGACCGCTGCCCTGGAGGGCGCCTGCGGCGTCAGGTTGACCGGCAGTGTGGCCGGCACCTCGTCGGTGAACTCAATCAACAGCATCCGGGCTGTGTCCTCGCTGGTCACGTCGACCAGACCGTCGATGCCGCTTTCGATGTCGCTGTCGACCAGGATCGGGCCGAGCGTCGTGCCGTTGAGATAGGCCAGGCGGGGATCGGCCAACAACATCATGTCGCCAATCTGAAGCCTGTTGTAGGCGAAGCGGATGTCGATGCCTGCGCTCCGGCCCAGAGGGGTGATTACATCCGGCCGTTTGGCAGGCAGCCGCTCCACACCGAAGTTATGGCCGAGGAATGCAAGTGCCTCACCGACCTGGAGCGTGAACAGCTCATTGCCATGGAGGACGGCCGTTGAGATGGCGCCCTCATAATTCTTCTTGTTCTGCAAGTTCGTATAGAGGAGGCGCTCGTTGAGGTCCAGGACGGCGCGGCGCAGAGCGGCCGTCACGCTGCCGCCTGTCTGATAGAACTTGGCGCTCAACTGCTGCAGCAGCTCTTCAGTCAGGACGTCTGTCTCTTCTTGCGGGCCGGTTAGCGCCAGATGGGCAAACAGGTAGTCTCGCTCGCGTCCACGAGCCGCTTTGGATGGGGCAGGCTGTGCCAGGAGGCCCGGCACACCATGCGAGGTATCAGCGACGCCGTTGGCGATGGAGATTTCTGCGGAGAGCGCGATTAGATCCAAGATAGGTCCTGCCTGATTCGATCGGTTTAGTTCGGATAGGGCGTGTAACTCATGTCAAACGCTTCAGCGACGGCGCCGTAGGTCAGCTGGCCATGATACGTGTTCAGACCCTTGGCCAGACCGGGATCGGCTGCCATGGCTGCTTCCGCGCCCAGGCGCGCCAGGCGCAAGACGTAGGGCAAGGTCGCATTGCTCAGGGCAAACGTGCTGGTTCGCGGAACCGCACCCGGCATATTGGCCACTCCGTAATGGACCACTCCGTCGATGATGTAGGCAGGATCGGAGTGGGTGGTAGCGCGGATAGTTTCCACGCAGCCGCCCTGGTCTACGGCGACATCAACGATGACACTGCCATCGCGCATGGTCGTGATCATGGAGCGCGTGATCAATCGTGGCGCCCGAGCGCCCGTAATCAGCACGCCACCAATGATCAGGTCGGCCGACATGGCTGCCTCGGCGATGTTGTAGGAGTTGGATGCGATGGTTGTCAATCGGCCGTGGAGCACATGCTCCAGAAAGCGGAGCCGGTCCAGGTTTGTGTCCAGAATCGTCACGTTGGCATCCATGCCCAGGGCGATATGGGCCGCGTTGGTGCCAACGACACCGCCACCCAGAATGACGACATTGGCCCCCGGCACGCCGGCCACGCCGCCCAGCAGCATGCCGCGTCCAAAGTGGGGGCGTTCCAGGTAGTGGGCCCCGACCTGAACGGCCATTCGCCCGGCCACTTCGCTCATTGGGGTCAGAAGCGGCAAGCTGCCATCGGGCGCCTCGACCGTTTCGTAGGCGATGCCGGTCACGCCGGACTCGACCATGCGGCGGGTGAGCGCTTCTTCGGCTGCCAGATGCAGGTAGGTGAACAAGACCAGGTCCTCGCGCAAGAAGTCATACTCCGGCGCAACTGGTTCCTTCACCTTGACGACCATCTCCGCGCCCCAGGCATCGGCGGCGGTGGGTACGATTCGGGCGCCGACCTCCACGTACTGGTCGTCCGGGAAGCGGCTGCCTTCGCCGGCACACGTCTCAACTATGACGGTGTGGCCTTGCTCGACCAACTGTTGGACACCGGCTGGAGTTAGAGCAACACGGTACTCATTGTCCTTGATCTCTTTAGGTACGCCGACTAACATGCGATTCTCCTTAATAATGGGAAATGTGGGTGACCAATTGTACTTGAAATGATCGCGCCTGTCCTATGCCGGTGTGATGTTGGCTCCCCCTGGAAAAGCTTTAAGGTTCGCCGGTCAGGGCACCGCGTGCCACGCGGCGAGCAGCTCCGCTTCTCGCTCAACCGAGAGGCCGCCTCGCCACTCGTAGTCGGACGATCGGGTTGCTTGCCAGGCCAGGGTGTCCTGGACGGTTTCATCCAGCGGACGATAGACGATGCCGGTGGCCAGTGCCCTGTCGATGTTGAATGTTCCGTACCCAGCGTACTCGGCCGGCACCCAGAGCGGCATTTCTGTGTAGGGGGCGACTTCCTGCGCCTGCAAGAAACTCCCGGAGACCCAGGTTAGCTCAGACGGCTGGGTGGCTGCTCTCTGGCAGCTGTCCAGGACCTCGCCCATCGTTAGAATGGACGCGGGCCCGGTGACATTGTACGGACCGCTCAATGCGCGCTCAGTTGCCGCCAGCGTCCAGGCGGCGAGGTCGCGCACGTCGACAAACTGGACGGGTGAGGCAGCGTCGCCTGGGGCCAGCACCTCGCCGCCGCGCTCCAGGCGTGCGGGCCAGTAGGTGAAGCGGTCGGTCGGGTCGTGCGGGCCGACAATCAGCCCGGAGCGAACTGAGAGGCCGCGCTGGCCCATGATGTCGACGACGACGTTCTCACACAACACTTTGAGCGCTCCGTAGGTTTCGCCGGTTATCTCCTCCACCGTTTCGTCCTCGATGGTGGCTACTGGCGCATCTTCGGCCATGTTGGTCTGGCTGGGATCGGCGTATACGGACAGGCTGGAAATGAATGTGTAATGACCCACGTTGGGGGCCAGAAGGCGTGCCGACTGCTCGACCAGCCGTGGCACGTAGCCGCACGTGTCGATGACCGCATCCCACTGTCGACCCGCCAGCCCGTCAAGGCCACCATCCCTGTCGCCCACTATGTGCTCGACATCGGGAAAGAGATCCGGATTCGTTTGACCGCGGTGGAACAGGGTCAAGTTATGGCCCGCCTCCAGGGCTGCTTCGACAATTGCCCGGCCCAGAAAGCGCGTTCCGCCAAGAATTAGTAGTTTCACGTTCGCATTACTCCTTTGTTGGACCACAAGGCGTTGCAGGGCCTCTGCTCCATTGCGGGCCAGGACGACCTGTGTGTAGAATACGGGCCTGCCTTCATCATTCACGCCCAAGCGTGACCAGGATGGTCAGGAAAGGTACCACCAGTGATCGTAACATAGGAGAACAGACCGTGGAAGTCAAAGTCGAGACTGGTCCGATTCAAGCAACTGCTGCCGATACTGTGATTGTCAATCTGTTTCAGGGCGTGATCTCTCCGGCGGGTGCCACTGGCGCGGTGGATGCGGCGCTGGGCGGAGCGATTAGCGACTTGATTGCTGCCGGCGACTTCCGGGGCAAACAGGGCGAAACAGCCGTCATCTATTCGCGTGGCGCGATGGCAGCTGAGCGCGTCATTGTTGTCGGGCTGGGCAATCGGGAAAGCTTCGATCTTGAAGCCGTGCGACTGGCCGCCGCCACCGCCACTGCGCGTGCTTCCGGGCTTGGCGCCACTCATGTGGCCACAATTGCCCACGGCGCCGGTATTGCCGGTCTGCCCGCGGCGGATGCCGCCCAGGCCACGCTCGAAGGGATGCTCCTCGCTCTCTACCGCTTCGATTCGTTCAAGCAGGCAGATGATGACCGGCCAATGATCGAGAGTTTGTCGCTCGTTGAATATGACGCGGCCAAGAGCCCGTTGATGGAGGCGGCGGCGAAAGTCGCTGTCGCCGTTGCCGGCGGGGTGACCCTGGCCCGCGACCTGGTGAACCTTCCACCTAACTATGCCACGCCCACCCGGATGGCAAAGGCGGCTCAGGAGATTGCCGATGCCTACGGCATGACGCTCACGGTCGGAGGCCGGTCGTGGGCTGCCGAGCGCCGTCTGGGCGCTTTTCTGGCCGTAGCTCAAGGCGCCGGCGAACCACCCAAATTCATCATCCTCGAACACAACGCTGACCGGACCGATTGGCCGGCCCTTGTTCTCGCGGGCAAAGGCATCACGTTTGATTCTGGTGGGTTGTCGCTCAAGACACCGGAAGGGATGCTGACGATGAAAGCGGATATGGGCGGGGCGGCAGCCGTCCTCGGCGCCATGCGGGCTGTTGGGTCGCTCGGGCTGCCACTCCGTGTGATTGCGATTACGCCTTGCACGGAGAACATGCCCGATTCTCTTGCCTATCGCCCTTCGGATGTGATCACGGCGGGTAACGGCAAGACGATTGAGATCATCAGCACCGATGCTGAAGGGCGCATGGTGCTGGCAGACGCGCTTGGGTATGCGGCTCGCTACGAGCCGGCAGCGGTGATCGACCTGGCTACATTGACCGGCTCCTCGGTCATCGCGCTTGGCCAGGGTGTGGCGGCCAGCCTGTTCAGCAACGACGACGGTCTTCGGGAACTGCTGCTGGATGCCAGCAAGGCTACCCATGAACGATTGTGGCCGATGCCTCTGTTCGAAGATTATCGCCATACGATCGAGTCTGATGTGGCGGATATGAAGAACAGCGGTGGCCGGTTTGGTGGCGTCGGCACGTCGGCCGTTTTTCTGGAGGCGTTTACCAGTTACCCCTGGGCCCACCTCGACATTGCCGGCCTGGCGCTGACTGACAATGGAAACGCTTACACGCCGTCACGGGCCACTGGTTTTGGGGTTCGCTTGCTGGTTCAGTATCTGCGCGAACTGGTGGTGTAGTCTGCGAATGCCTGCCCGTATGGCGAATTGTGGCGCAACCCGATCTTTGCTGTAAATTAGTGCGGCGAATCACACTGCATTTTGCGGCAACAAAGAAGACGGTATGTCGGAGCACAGTCGGCTGAGGCCTACAGGATTTAGTCGCTTGGCTGCGTAGAGGAGAAAGCCCATATGTCCGTACCCCAACAACCGCTGACGCTGGGCGTGGAGGAAGAGTTCCAGATCATCAATCCGGATACTCGTGACCTGCGCGCCTATATCACCGATTTCATCACGCAAGATAGTCAGCGACCGCAGCAGCTTCATCTGAAGCCGGAGTTAATGCAGTCGCAAGTTGAGGTCGGCAGCCGCATCTGCCGCAACGTCAAAGAGGTTCGACAAGAGGTCATCCGCCTGCGACGCGAGGTCATTGAAATGGCCGACAAGAACAATGTGAAGATTGCTGCCGCTTCGACCCACCCGTTTGCCCGGTGGGAAGATCAGGTGATTACCGAAGGCACCCGCTATCGGGAGCTGCTTCACGACATGCAGGCGGTCGCCAAACGACTGCTCATCTTTGGGATGCATGTCCATGTCGGCTTTGGGCAGGACCCCCAGTCACGTGAGCTTCTGGTTGATGTGATGAACCAGGCGCGATACTTCATTCCCCACATGCTGGCTCTCTCCACCAGTTCTCCTTTTTGGCGCGGGCAGGATACCGGTCTCAAATCGTACCGGAGCGTGGTCTTCGAATCGCTGCCGCGGACGGGCATTCCCCACTCCTTCATGTCATGGGCAGATTACAAGGAGTTTGAGATGACGCTCGCGCAAGTCGGTTCTTTTGGCAAACAGGACCCGGTGGCTAAGATATGGTGGGACATTCGACCCCATCCGACCTATGGGACGCTGGAGTTTCGCATCACCGACATCTGCACGACGGTGAACGAGGCGGTCTGTATTGCGGCGCTCTTCCAGGCCATTTGCGCCAAGCTGATCAAGCTGCGCCAGCAGAATATGTCCTGGCGTCGCTACCGGCATGTCCACATCACCGAGAATAAGTGGCGGGCAGTGCGCTATGGTATCGAAGGAGACATGATCGACTTCGGCATCCAGGAAGCCGTCCCCTTCCACTTTCTGATGGGCGAGCTGCTGCTCTTGCTGGACGACGTCCTCGACGACCTGGACAGCCGCGAAGAGGTCAGTTATGTCAACCATATTCTTCGCAACGGCACCAGCGCCGATCGTCAAGTGCGCGTCTACCGGGAACACGGTGGAGCGGACAATCATGATGAGGCGATGATTGCGGTTGTCGACCATATCATTGCCGAGACGCGTCGCGACGTATTCGATTGAGTTCGGACGGGGATGGTTGTGCGCCGTCTTCGTCAGCCGGCCAATAGCGGTTCAAGACGATCAGCCAGCAGCGTCTCCAGATAGGGCGTGACGTTCCAGTACGACTTCATCGCCAGGTAGGCGGCGACTGCTGCCTCTATGGCTGCCGGGGTGGTGTCGTGCCGAACGGCTCGAATGAGCAGATTCTTGGGTGTGTGGGCCACAGCAATGAACTCGATCACATCGGTCTGATATCCCAGCATCATCAAAATCTGGGCGCGAAAGGCGTCGGTCAGATTGTCTCCCAGCCGCTCGCGCAATATGCCGTGGCGCATGACGGGTTCGAACTCCGTCGGCGGCTGAGTTTCTGCCAGCTGCGCCTGCAAATGATGGTGGCAGCAGGGGGCACTCAGGATCAGTCTGCTGTCTGCCCAAACCCCCTGGGCCAACGCTTCGTCGGTAGCTGTGTCACACGCATGGAGCGCGATGACGACATCCGGGTTCTCTGCCGGCTGGAAGTCGACAATCTGGCCGGCTGAGAAGTTGACATCCTCCCAGCCGAGCAGTTGGGACGTTTCGTTATGCTTCTGGATCAGGTGCGGCTTGATATCGACGCCAGTCAGTTCGACCGGCAATCCGGCCATGTTGTGCAAGTAATGGTAGGTAGCAAAGGTCAGGGCAGCATTTCCACAACCCAGATCGACGACACGCAGCGGCCGTTCCTGCGGCTCGTCGGCGATGCCGGTGTTCGCCAGCAAGCGGAGGAACTCGTTGATCTGGCGAAACTTGCGCTGCTGGCCGCTGCGGATGCGGCCGTCCTGCGTGGCCACGCCAATCGCCTTCAGGAACGGGGGTGGGTCCGCCGCTTCAATCAGATAGGACTTTTCACGATCATGGGCCAGAGGCAGCGGTACGGCGGTGGCTGTGGGATCATGATGGATGATGGCCCGGCCCTTCTTGCTAAACTGCACTCGCCACGAACCGGTCGTCTCGTTGACGATGATGCTCTTGAACCCGGACGACAATATCTCATCGACCGCCGCTGTGGCTTCAATAAATGGGTAGTTCTTGGCGGTCGCCTGACGACCATCGAAGTAGGTAAACTGCAAGACAACGTCGTCCTGGAGCTTGACGGGCCGGATGGAAACCGTCTCCCACTCCAGCGTTGTGCCGGCGCGGCTCCGACGAAACTCGGCGCTGACCAGCGTGCCGTCGTTCAGCAGCGATGCACGCAGCTGGTTGTGGAGATCGCTGGTCTCCGACATCCTGGGTGCGGATGGGGTTGAGGGGTCGCTGCTGTCCACCGTTTCTAGTCGCCCCACTCCAGTTCGTGATTGCCGATATAGACGGTATCACCGACGCTTACGCCTGCTTCGTTGAGCGCTTCAGTGATGCCCATCCGTTCCAAAACGCTCTGGAACCGCATCAACGGCTCGTCGAATTCAAAGTAGGTCATGGAAGCAATACGCTCGATGACCCGGCCTGATACGCGCCAGGCGTGGCCTTCGCGCTCGATGAGAAAGCCGTCGTCCTCGGCCGTTGGCCGGATGACAACCTCAAGATCGACAGTAGCCGGAGCGGGGATCGGCGTGGTGTCAAGTAGCTGCTTGGCGCGATAGAGCATCGGGCGCACGCCTTCGCCCGTCACCGCCGAGATGGTCATCAACTCATACCCGGCTTGCTTGATCTCTTCCCTGATGAGCGACTCCCATGCCTGGGCATCGGGCAGATCAATCTTGTTCAGGACGACGATCTGCGGTTTGTCATCCAGTCCTTCACCATAGTAGCGCAACTCTTCGTTGATCATCCGCCAATCTGCCAGAGGATCCAGCGACATGCCGTCCAGCAAATGGATGAGGACCCGCGTGCGCTCCACATGGCGCAAGAAGTCGTGGCCCAGGCCAATGCCCTCGGCTGCCCCTTCGATAAGGCCCGGAATGTCCGCCAGCACCATCGTCTCGTAATCGTCGAGGGTGACGACACCCAGATTGGGCTGCAATGTGGTGAACGGATAGTTGGCGATCTTGGGACGGGCAGCGCTGACGGCCGACAGCAAGGTTGACTTTCCGGCATTGGGCACGCCAACCACGCCCACATCAGCAATCAGTTTCAGCTCCAGCGCAATCCAGATGGTCTGGCCCGGTTCGCCCCGTTGGGCGAACCGCGGTGCCTGGTTGCGGCTGGTGGCGTAATGGATGTTGCCGCGCCCACCCTGACCGCCCGACAGCAGGAGCACCTTCTGTTCCGGGTCGGTAATGTCGGCCAGCAGCTCGTCGGTCTCGGCATCGCGAATGAGGGTGCCGAGAGGGACTTCGAGGTAGACATCCTTGCCGTTGGCGCCGGTCTTGCTCTTGTTCAGGCCGTGCACGCCGTTGCCTGCTTTGTAATGAGTCTGATTGTGGAAAGCAATCAGGCTGTTGCGATGGAGCGACGGGATCGCGTACACGTTGCCACCGTGGCCCCCATCGCCGCCACTTGGCCCACCATAAGGTACGTGCTTTTCGCGACGGAAACTGATCATCCCGTCGCCGCCGTCGCCGCTCTTGATCTGCACTTTTGCTCGGTCGTAAAACATGGTCACTTCGGTGAGTGTTGCCATCGCTTGCGATGACACACCCGTAATCAATTACTCTTCAGACTCATCCAGCAGCTTCTGCAATATTGAGAAGCGGGGATCGATGTCGTCCTCGGGGCAGCCACAGTCGCCCTGGTTCAAGTCCTGGCCGCACACCTGACACAACCCCTGGCAGTCGGGCCGGCAGAGCACCTTGATTGGAATATCCAGCATGCTCATCTCGCGGACGACTGGTGACAGGTCAATGAAGCCGTCTTCGCCAATCACGGCCTCACCGTCCGGGGCCAGCGATGGCGGGTAATAGAACAGCTCATCCAATGAAATGGAGATCGGGATGATGGCATCTTCCAGGCAGCGCGTGCAGGGCAATGTGGTCGTGCTGTGGAGCGTCCCCTGAACATAGATTCCTTCCGTCGTTCGGGTAGCCAGAAAGCTCCCCTTCAGAGGCACCAGGGCGATCTCTTCGTCGAGGCGAACCTCGGGGTAATCCAGTTCAATCTCCCGCATGGTGCCGACACCGGCTTCCAGCAGGAATCCAAAGTTAAAGCGTAGTCTAGACTGTTTCATGTTGGTTTGTCCTACGGCAATGGAGTACAACCGAGTATAGCATATCACCCGAGCGGAACGAATTAGTCTCACCTGCGTCTCGGTTAAAAGGAAAGCGTATGAATCTGCTGGTAGCGACCCACAATAAGGGAAAATTGGCTGAGTATGCGGAGCTTTTGGGCGACGCCGATGTGACATTGATGACGCTGGACATGGCTGGTGTCAGCGAGGAGATTGACGAGAGCGGCGAGACGTTTATGGAGAACGCCATTCTCAAGGCCCAGGGCTATGCCCGGCTGACCGGTCTGCCCACCCTGGCTGACGATTCCGGCCTGGAGGTCGATGCCCTCGGCGGCCGTCCCGGCGTGCGCACGGCTCGCTACGGGGGTGAAGGGCTGAACTCAGCCCAGCGGTATGCGCGACTGCTGGCCGAGTTGGACGGGGTGCCCGATGACCGGCGATCCGCACGGTTCCGCTGTGCCATTGTCCTGGCCAGCGCCGATGGCGACGTGCTTGGTACAGCTGAAGGCACGCTGGAAGGTGCCATTGCGACGGGGGCGCAGGGAGAGGGCGGCTTTGGCTACGATCCGGTATTCTGGCTGGCCGGGTCGCAGAAAACGCTGGCCCAACTATCTTCCTCGGAGAAGCACGACATCAGTCACCGCGGTCAGGCGCTGCGCGCCATCGCGCCCCTGCTGCAATCACAAATGGGCCGCACCTCCTGAGCGCAGTTCTTACGCCAGCCGTCGCAAGTAGGTCGACATGATCTCGGCCACCGCTTCGGGCTGCTCCTGCATCACGAAGTGACCGGCACCGGGCACGGTGACAAATGCGCCGTCCGGCAGCGCAGTAGCAAGCGCCGCCGCCTTGGCGGGAGGGACAAGCCGGTCGGCATCGCCACTGATGACGCAAACGGGCGGCGCGATGTCTGCCAGCAGGGGCCGGCCGTCAAAATGGTGACAGGCCAGGAAGTCACCGGTTGTTACCAGCGGTCCTGTCTCCAACAGGTGTTGGGTGCAGCGTTCGGCGAGTGCCGGATCGGCGTCACGACTGAACCCGTAACGGCCGATAAAGGTCGCCGCAGCCGGGAAGTCAGTAGTCAGCAGATCGAACAGGGCGGGGGAGACGGGTAGTTGAGCTGCCGCTCCAATCAGGACCAGGCCGTGGACAGCATCTGGCAGCATCCGGGCGGCCGCCAGAGCGATGGCCGCGCCCATTGAGTGACCGACCAGGACAATGCGTGCCGGCGCGGCTGAGCGGATCACAGCGGCCACTTCATTCGCATAGTGAATGACAGTGCGGCGTCCGGGAGACTGAGCGTCCCCATGCCCCGGCAGGTCAAGCAGCCTTGGCGATTGATTGGGGAGGCGCCAGAGTGCTTCCGGCCAAACAGCCGCGCTGCTGCCCGCGCCGGCAATGAAGACCAGAGAGCTGGCATCGTCAGCCTCACCGTGTCGCAAATGGATGAGCGTGTGGTGGACAGTTGTGGTTGGCATGAGAGCTGTATTCTAGCAGCTTTGTCTACCCCCGTGCTGCTGTTACAATTCGGGTCCAATCGGGCAGAAGCGCCCAAGGGACCACAAGCCATTATGTCTGTATTCATTGTCGAAGGCGGCCACCCGCTTTCAGGAACCATCACCGCCAGCGGCAACAAGAACGCCGCGCTGAAACTGCTGCCCGCTTGCCTCATGACTGACGAGCCGGTCGTTCTCCACAACATACCCAACATCCGCGACGTGGAGAATACGATCCTCTTGCTGCGTGATCTTGGCGTCGATGTGACGCCCCTGGACCAGGGCAGTTGGCGCGTGCATGCGCGGACCATCAACAAGACGGCGCTCGACCAGGAACTGGCCAACCGCACCCGCGCCTCCTTCGTCTTTGCCGGGCCCATGCTGGCCCGGATGGGCAAGGTAAGCCTGCCGATTCCCGGTGGCGATGTGATTGGCGGCCGCCCGCTCGACACTCACGTGCAGGCCCTGACTGCGCTGGGCGTGGGCATCAGCATGGCCCACCGTGGAATCTTTGAGATGGAGGTTGAGCAGCTCAACGGCGCGGGCTATTTGCTGCTGGCTGAAGCCAGTGTCACGGCAACGGAGAACACGGTCATGGCGGCTGTTCTGGCCAGGGGCGAAACGGTTATCTTCAACGCCGCCTCTGAGCCACACGTCCGCGACCTCTGCCTGTTTCTCAACCAGATGGGCGCGAAGATTGAAGGGATCGGCAGCAACCGGCTGACGATTCAGGGCGTCGATCGGCTGCACGGCACAGAATACCGGATCGGGGCCGATTTCATGGAAGTGGGCAGCTTCATCGGCGCGGCGGCCGTCACCGGGGGCGAGCTGCGGATTCGCGACACTGTGCCGTCGGACATGGGCATGATCAAGTTGGTGTATGAGCGGCTCGGTGTGCGCTGGCTGGAAGAAGGCACCGACATCATTGTCCCGGCCGAACAGGAAATGGCGATTATGCCGGCGCTGGGTGGCCGCATTACCGAGATTAAGCCGATGCCCTGGCCGGGCTTTCCGCCTGACCTGATGAGCATCGCCGTGGTCATAGCCAGCCAGGCGGATGGGTCTGTGCTCTTGCACGACTGGATGTACGAGAGCCGTTTCTTCTTTGTGGATAACCTGACGTTCATGGGAGCGCACGTCGTGCTGTGTGACCCGCATCGCGTGTTGGTGCAGGGCAAGTCGCGCCTCTACGCAAACCCGGCAGGTGTGCCCAGCCCGGACATTCGCGCGGGCATGGCGATGGTTCTGGCTGCCTTGTGCGCGAAGGGGAGTACGACGATCCACAACATTCAGCAGGTGGATCGGGGGTACGAGCGTATCGACGAAAAGCTGCGCTCGCTTGGGGCGCATATTCGCCGCCTGGATGAGACGGTTTCCTAGCGCTCGCGATCGTCGCGCGGATTATGTGAGTTTGCGCTAAGGGCCAGAGAATGGATCGCAACCCATTTGACCGGCTCCCGTAGAGTGCAGTATAATCCCGTCTTGCCTAACCGATGTTTTGGCGTCTGTTTTGTGTGCATTGTCTGGCCCATAGCATCGATTAATAGCTGAGTTTTTGAATTCTAAGGTGGCAGGGCACAAAGCCCTGTCTTTTTTGGAGAAGTTTCATGACCAAGAGAACGTACCAGCCCAAGATTCGCCGCCGTATGCGTGTGCACGGCTTCCGGAAGCGGATGAAGACGCGCGGTGGACGCAACGTCCTGAAGAATCGGCGTGCTCGCGGCCGCAAGTCGCTCAGCGTTTCCATGAACAACTATGGCAAGCGCATCAACTGGAACGGCACGTCGGCTACAGCCTATCGCTCCGTTAAGCGTTACGGGGGCGGCTAAGCCGCGTCAGGTGGATGGCGTGACAGACTATGCTGCCGCCCAGCCATCGGCTAAGGCGAGCCTCCGATCTGGCGTATGTCAGACGGAAGGGTCGTCGTTGGTCGAGCGGTCAGTTCGTCCTGCTTGTTGCGCGGCGTCCTGATGAGACGGTCGGGCAAGCAACACGCTTCGCTGTTGTCGCCGGTCGCCGCGTTGGCAATGCCGTTGTGCGCAACCGCACAAAGCGACGCGCCCGCGAAATCTTGCGCCACCAGCTGCCTGAGATTGAATCAGGATATGACTGTATGATCATTGCCCGACCACCAGCGGCCCAGGCTACATTTGCCGAAATGGAAGCAGATGTCCTGAGCTTGCTCGAACGGGCCAGCTTAATCGTTTCGAACCGACCTGTAGCTGTTTCTGCTTAGCCTAAGGCAACCTGGAAGGAGTCAACGTGAAATACATCGCCCTGTTGCTGATTCGCTTCTATCAGATGACTTTTTCGCGCGTATTGCCCGCGAGCTGCCGCTTCACGCCTTCTTGTTCCCATTACGGCTATGAGGCTATTGACAAGTACGGGTTCTTCAAAGGTGGCTGGTTAGCCATCAAACGCATTGGGCGTTGCCATCCTCTTAATCCGGGTGGTTATGACCCAGTTCCGTAATGGAGGTGTTTCTTTGGGAGCTTCGCAACGGCCGATGAAACGGTCGCTTGTCTTTTTCGTAGGTGTCCTGGTTACGCTGGTGCTTTCAGCGTGTGGAGGGCGTCTTGCGAACGAAAGTTACGCCGGTCTGTCGACAGACGGCGAACATGTCTATTTGGCCCATGGTCCAGGCGTCTTGTCCTACGACGTCGAGGGACGGGATGCTAGCTGGATCTTTCCGCCAGAGCCGAACGCCAGCCTGTTATTCTTTGCCGCGCCAAACAGCGACGAAGACCAGGTGGTCTTTGGCGACTATGGCGCTTCTGGCGGCTTCCTCAGCCCCAGTGTAACCGTCTCTATCTACTCACTGCCCATCGCCGCTTCAGGCGTTGTCCAGCCAGAGTGGACCAACTCCGATTCGGCAACAGACAAGATTGTTGCGCCCGCTTTGCAGGTCGGCGATATTGTCTATGTCGGCACGGCTGATGACCATTTGCTGGCTCTCAATCGCTCGACTGGCGAGGAGTTGTGGGACTTCGAGATGGGGCATGCCGTGTGGGGCCAGCCAACGTATGACGACGGCGTGCTGTACGTGGCCAATATGGACTGGTCTGTCTACGCGCTCGATCCGATTTCGGGCGATGTGCTCTGGGAGCAGATGCTTGGCGGGGCCTTGCCCAGCAAGCCGATCGTAGACGACAGCACGGTCTATGTGTCCAGCTTCGATGGCAGTGTGTATGCACTCAACCGGGCCAACGGAGAGATCCGCTGGCAAGCGCCGGCCGAAGGTGTCGTCTGGGGCGCGCCAACAGTTGACGACGATGTCGTCTACTTCGGCGATATCCTTGGCAACATCTACAAGGTCGATGCAGCGTCCGGCATGCCTATCTGGTCGGTCGCTTCAGACGTGGTAATTCAGGCATCCCCGGTACTGGCCAATGGGATGCTGTTTGTCGCATCGGAAGTCGGAACGGAAGACGAGCCGACTGGAGCCCTGACCGCATATTCGGCAGTCGATGGCACCCAAATGTGGCGGACTCCGACTCTGGTGCCGCTTTATACGACCCCAGTCGTGGTTAATGACGATACGATCGTCGTGGCCCAACAAAACGCAGATGCGCTGCTGGTCGGTTTCGATACCGCCACCGGCACAGAACGTTGGCGCTACGCCTTACCGTCATCGTCTTAATCCTAAAGGATCAAACGGGCAACCCTTATGTGGAATACTCTTATTGTCGACCCGATGATCAACGCGTTGTTGTTCTTCTATGACATTCTGAACAACAACTTCGTCCTTGCGCTGGCCGTCTTTACCTTGCTCGTGCGCCTGGTTACCCTGCCTCTGAACATTCGACAGCAACGGTCGATGATGAAGACGCAGGAGATGCAGCCGCAAATCCAGGGCATTCAGAAGAAGTACAAAGACAACCCGCAAAAAATGCAGGAAGAGTTCAAGAAGATTGGCTACAATCCGGCCGACTCCCTGACCGGCTGTTTGCCGACTCTTATCCAGTTCCCTATCCTGATTGGCCTCTATCAGGCGATCACGATATCGCTGGGCACAACGCCGCAGGCGCTGTTTGAGCTGGTTCCGCGTGTTTACTCGAGCATCAACCTGACCGAACTGATTCCGATTGCCAACAAGTTCCTCTGGCTCAACCTGAGCCAGCCGGATCCTTACTTCATTCTGCCCATCCTGGTTGTCGCCAGCATGTTCGTGCAGCAGAAGCTGCTTTCACCGGCTACGAAGAAGGACCCCAAGAAGAAGGGGGCTGAACAAGAGAATCCAGCAGCGGCAATGACCCAGTCCATGCAGTATACGATGCCGTTGATGTTCGGTTTCTTCTCGCTGCAGTTCCCGTCGGGCCTGTCCATCTACTTTATCCTGGCGAATATCATTGGTATCGCCCAGGGGTTGTATGTACGTCAGGTGATGGCCAAGGAAAACGAGGCCGCGGCGGCCAAGCCGGTCGTTGCGCCGACCGTCATCGAAGGAACGGCGACCAATGGGGCGGTGGCCACATCGGCACCTTCCAGTTCCAGTAATGGAACGAGCCAGAGCAACTCAAAATCAAAGTCAAAGTCCGGGCAAACGTCCAAACGTAAGCGCCGGTCAGCAAAGCGGTGATGAAGCATGGCGGACAAGAAGTTTCGAGAAACAGAATCGCGCGGAACATCAGTTGAAGCAGCCATTGAGGCCGGCCTCCTGAAGTTGGGCGTCAGTCGCAATCAGGTTGAGATTATCGTCGTTGATGAGGGGAGTCGGGGCCTGTTAGGCATTGGCAGCCGGGAGGCAGTGGTGCGGCTGAAGCCGGCTTCGGCCGGGCGCAGCGAGCCGCAATCGCAGCCGCCGGCGCAGAAGCCGTCTACACCGCCGGCCCAGCAGAAACCGGCCGCTGCCGAGTCCCAACCTCGCGAGACGGTTAGTGCCAAACCAGCGCCAAAGCCGGCCAGGCAGGAAAAGCCGCAGGCAGCCAAACGGCCGCCGCGTACGCCACGGCCTGCCGACGACGAAGAGACACTGGAAGCGGAACGTGACAAGGCGATAGAGATCGTCAACGAGCTGCTGACCCATCTGGATGTCAGCGCAACCGTGACGGCCCACCTGACCGAGCCGGATGATGTCACCGGTCATGTGCTCAATGTCATCGACATTCAGGGCGAAGACCTGAGCGTCCTCATCGGGCCGCGCGGGGAAACCCTGGAGGCACTCCAGTACCTGACCCGTTTGATGGTGGCCCATCAGCTTCACCGCCGGGCGCATTTTGTCATCGACGTTGAAGGGTATCGTGAGCGACGCGAGCAGGCGCTGGCCCGCCTGGCGGAACGGATGGCGGACAAGACCGTGCAGCGCGGCGCTCCCATCAGCCTGGAACCGATGTCGGCCTACGAGCGCCGGATCATTCACATGACGCTCCGCGATTCGACCGAGGTCTATACGGAGAGCGCGGGCGAAGGCAAGCAGCGCAAGGTGCGCATCTACCCAAAGAAGTAGATGTGCTGCCTAACTACCATCAGGAAATCAACAAAAAGCGCGTCAAACGACGCGCTTTTTTTGATCGCTCAGGCCGGAATCCCTCCGGTTGATGCACGCTGTTACAGATCGAGAACCGACACCTGCGTCACGGCCGTAATCTCGCCCAACGCCTTGAGCACCGCTTCACCGGGGCGACTGTCCAGGTTGATGAACGACAGCGCTTCGCTGCCCGGCTCAATGCGACCAAGTCGCCATTCACCGATGTTGACGTCATAGGCAGCCAGGATGGTGCCCACCTGGCCAATAACGCCGGGTACGTCGTGGTTTTGCAGCAGCAGCACCACGCCCTCGGGTCGCGCCTCCAGGCGATAGTCGTCAACCTGTACAATGCGCGGTTCGGTTCCACCGAAGAGCACGCCGGACACGAGACGCTCGCCGCCGTCCCAGACGGCTCGGCAAGCGACCAGATTGGGGTAGTCGCGGTTGTTGATTCCTACCGCCTGGCGAGTTTGGATGCCGCGGGCGTGGCCGAGTGAAGGCGCATTGATGTAGTTGACCGGAACGTCCGAGTCGAGAGACAGCACGCCTTTGAGAATACCGGCGGCGATGGCCCGCACCAGACGGCTGACTGTCTCCCCATACACTTCAATCTCCAGTTCGGTAATCGGTTGCGGCGCGGTCCAGCCGGCATGGAGGCGACCAATCCGCTCCGCCAGTTCCAGGTAGGGCAGGACAGCGTTGAACTCGTCGCTGAGGTCAAATGGCATATTGACCGCGTTGGAGAAGTCGGTGCCGCGCAGAGCCGCCAGTACCTGGTCGACAATCTGCTCCGCGACTGCCTGCTGCGCCTCGACAGTACTGGCACCGAGATGCGGGGTGTCGATGACGTTGGGCAGACCGATCAGCGGATTGTCGGAGGTGGGCGGTTCCTTGCTGTAGACATCAACGGCCGCCGCGCTCAACTTGCCGCTTGTCAGCGCCTCAGCCAGGGCATCTTCGTCCACCAGCTTGCCCCGCGCAGCGTTGATCAGGATGGCGCCATCCTTCATCTGGGCCAGCGTGGTGGCGTTGATCATCTTTTCTGACTCTGGCGAGACTGCGGTGTGGAGGGTGACGTAGTCAGATTGGCCAAGCAGGACATCGAGATCAACCAGCAGCACGCCCAGCTCGCGCGCCACTTCTTCCGTCACATAGGGGTCGTAGGCTATCACTTCCATGCCAAAGGCGAGTGCCCGTTCGGCCACAAGGCGGCCGATGCGCCCGAAGCCGATGATGCCAAGCGTCTTACCATAGACCTCGCGGCCGACAAACTCGCTGCGTCGCCACTCGCCTGCCTTAAGCGATGCGTCTGCCTGAGCCACGTGCCGGCTGGCGGCCAACATGAGAGCCATGGCCAGCTCGGCCGTGGCGATGCTGTTTGCTCCGGGCGTGTTCATGACCACCACCCCGCGGTCGGTGGCGGCCGGCACGTCGATGTTGTCCACGCCCATCCCGGCCCGGCCAATCACCTGCAGCTTCTCCGCCGCGCCCAGCAGGTCGGCCGTGACTTTGGTGCCGCTGCGGACGATGAGCGCGTCATACTCCGGGAGGATTGCCTTCAGCTCGTCGGGCGATAGGCCTGTCTTCATGTCATAGGTGGCGTCGGCGGCTGCGTCCAGGCGCTTCAGGCCGCTCTCGCCCAGCTTGTCAGATACTAAGATGCGATACATAGGTGTCCTCAGGAGGCGTTCGGGCTAGGCGGCGGCGCCGGCCAGATAGTCGTCGATGGCAGCGAACAGCGTCTCCATATCATCCACCTGCATATCACCCATGTGGGCAATCCGCAGCGCCTTGCCCTTGAGTGAGCCGTAGCCGTTGGAGACAATCATGCCGCGTGTGCGCAGGTATGTGTTCAAGGCGCCGATGTTGATATCGAGGTTGTTGTGCAGGCACGTGACGGTCGGCGAGGCGTAGCCGTCGACGGCGAATGGCTGGAAGCCGTGACCTTTGGCCCAGTCCAGCGTCCGATCGCGCAGGGCCAGATGCCGTTCGAAGCGGGCTTCCATCCCTTCGGCCATCATGTCGTCGAGCTGGCGGTCGAGCGCATAGAGCAAGCTGACGGCCGGGGTGGCTGGCGTCTGGAACTTGGCCATCGACTTGGCCAGGGTCAAGAAGTCGAAGTAGTAGCCGCGATTGGGCACAGTGGCCGCTTTGGCCATGGCCCGGTCGGAGACGGCGCAGAATGCCAGGCCCGGCGGCAGGGCAAATGCTTTCTGGCTGGATGAGAGAACTACGTCCAGATCCCAGGCATCCATCTCGATCCGTGCTCCGGAAAGGCCGCTAACCGAATCGACCAGGATCATGATCTCGTCGCCGTTGGGCAGGGCGCGGATGGCCCGCGCAATGTCGGCGATGGGGCTGGTGACGCCGGTGCTGGTCTCGTTGTGGACGATGGTGACCGCGTCGAACTCGCCGGTGGCCAAACGCTCGACAACCGCTTCCGGCATGATCGGCTGGCCCCATTCCACTTCCAGCATCTCGTTCGCTTTCCCGTTCAGCTCCGTAACTTCACGAAAACGATCTGCGAACGCACCGTTGACACAGTTGAGTGCTTTCTTGTTGACGCAGTTGCGAACGGCCGCTTCCCACAATCCTGTCCCGGACGAAGCCGTGATCAGGACGGTCTGTTCGGTGAAGAAGACCTTCGGCAGCTTTTCCTGGATGCTGGCGATCAGGTCGGCGCACTCCGGCATGCGGTGGCCAACCATCCATTGTGCCTGGGCATCGAGAATCTCCGCCCGGACCTCTGTGGGGCCGGGAATGAATAGCTTAACGTGTTGATTGCTGCGGGAGGCCGAAGGCTCCGGCGAATTGTGCTTCAAGTTGTTCATCTTTAAATGTTATCGCTCCAGTATGCAAAAGATAGCGTGTCTTGGTGACGAGGGTTTGGTGGGCCATTGTCCAGGTGCGGGCCTGGCGCAGGGCGGCTGGGCCGCCGGCCAACGCCAGCACGGGGGCGAGACTGCGACTATGCAGGAAGACGGGTGCTTCGTCAAGGACACGCGGACGAGTTTCGACACCACCGTAGCCGACGAACAGGTCGACAGCCGTACCGGCGAGCAGATCGCTGGTACCGTCCCCGATCAGGAGGGAACGGCCGCGCTGACGGCCCAGCAAATCGGCGACGATGGTTGCCTTGCCATTGCTGACGGTTAGCGCACCCGGCTGGTAGGTGAGGTATGGTTCATTGCCGTCGTTGGCTTTGTCCCACCAGCGACCGGACAGCTCATCATAGTTGAGGTCGACAGCACGTACCCGCTGGCGCGGAATGCCGAGATAGACGGCGAATTCGGTGACGGGTTCGGCCAGACCGCCGCTGATGATGTAGACATGATGGCCGAGGCCGTGCAGCGTCGCAATGACACGGGCGGCGTCTTCCACAATGTGCTTCTTGTAGGCACGGCGGATGTCGCGCACTTGCTGGCGGCTGGGGTTGACGACCCGGAGACGCTGCTCATAGATATCGTCGAGATCGACCTGACCGTTCATGGCAGCGTGGGTGAGGGTTTCGACCTGCTGCTGCTGCCCCGTTGATTCAGCGAGAATGTCGATCCCTTCGACGGCCGACAGGGTCGAATCGCAGTCGAAGAAAACATGGTCGAAGTGTGGCCAGCGTCTCATGATCTCTCTACACAAATTGAGCGGCGTGTCGGGTATTGCTGTTGCAGGTGACCCAACCACGCCACGCCATCATAATTCTAGTCACTTGTGGGCGAATGGCAACGGGCATCGAGCTGCCGCTCATACGCCGCGGGCTGCGGCTGTTGTCCGCTCCAGTCCGTCTGTGAGCTCGACCTGGCTGCGCCAGCCGATTTGTGCCGCGGTGGCAGCTGCATCCGCCACCTGATGCGGCGTTTCGCCGGGCCGGTCTGGCAGCGTTCCGGGCAGTGGGTGTCCACCCGCTCCGACTATATCGTAGATGGTCGTGACGACATCGAGCACCGACGTCGCCTGTCCGGTCCCCAGCTCGACTGCTGCGCCCGGAGGCAGCGCGGCAGCTGCTGTGGCGAGCAAGCCGTCGACGACATCGTCAATGTAGATCCAGTCCTTCGTCTGGCTGCCGCTGCTGAGCGGGAACGGCTCGCCGCGCAGCGCTGCGTGGACGGCCGCCGGGACCAGCAGGTGGGGCTGCTGACCAGGTCCATACGACTGGAAGATCGTTGCTCCGACAATAGGCCAATGCGCCGTCCGGGCGTACATTTGGCAGAAACTCCACGCTGCGGCCTTGCTGGCGGCGTAGGCGTTCATGGCGCTGGATTCGCCCGGCGTTCTGGCGGCCACGAGGTGTGTGACCGTGCTGACCGACTCGAAACTGGCGCGGAGCAGGTTGAGGGTGCCGGTGAGATTATGACTGAGTGCAGTTTGGACGTTCAGGAATGGATCGGTGACGCCGGCGGCCGCCAGATGGATGACCACGTCCGGCTCGACCGCGCGCAGGGCACGAGATGTTAGCTGGAAGTTACGCAGGTCGGCGTAGACGACGTCAAACTCAGGGCGCAGGGTTGACAGAGGAGCGGGAAGGGGCTGGCCATTGCCATAATGCTCTCGCACGAGCAGCGCGACATCGCCCAGGGCTAACAGGCGCGGGACCAGTGCCCGGCCGATGAATCCGGTCGAGCCGGTTACCAGAAATCGCATGGGATGTTACTCAGCGAGAAATGCTCGATACCAGGCCATCGCCTCGACCACGCCATCAGCCAACGAATAGCGAGGTCGCCAACCCAGCAGCTGCTCCGCTTTGTCGGGGCTCAGATACTCATCCTGTATCTCATTCTGGACCTCGTTGCGAATTATCGGCTCAAGCTCCGGATAGTCTGATACAGCGATGATCGTCTCGACGACTTCCAGGGCCGAGGACGGAGCGCCGATGCCCAGATTGAACGGTTGGCCGACGACATCAGGGTTGTCAAGCTGTTCCGCAATGGCCATGTAGCCGCTCACCGCATCGGCCACGTAGAGGTAGTCCCGCTTGAACGTGCCGTCGGAGCGGATGATGGGCGATTCATTGCCAAGCACGCTACGAATCGTGCCCGGGATAAGTCGATCCCAGTTGAGGTCGCCGCCGCCATAGAGATTGGAACAGCGGGTGATGGCCACACCCAACCCGTACATATGGGCGTAAGATTGGGCGATGAGGTCTGCGCAGCTCTTGGAGACGGCGTAAGGGTGGTGGGCGCGGAGCGGATGGTCTTCGACGTAGGGCAATGCCAGCGGCTCGCCGTACGCTTTTTCGCTGCTGGCCACGACCACGCCGCGTACCGGCGTATGGCGCACCGCTTCGAGGAGCAGCCATGTGCCACGAATGTTGGTTTCGAATGTAGAAAGGGGTGACCGGTTGGCCACCCCTACAATCGTCTGACCTGCCAGGTGGAAGACGGTGTCGATCTGGTGTTCGGCAATCGTCTGCTCCAGCAGCGCATAATCCGCCAGTTCGCCGTAGACAAGACGGATCTGCTGGTCCAGCCCGGAGCGGACCAGTTCGGACTTTGGCTCCTGGCTGCGGGCCAGGCCGACGACGTCGGCGCCGCCCGCCACCAGAGCGGCAGTCAGCCACGACCCAACGAATCCATTGCAGCCCGTTATCAGGACTGGGCGGTCACGCCAAAACGTGTCCTGTGTCTCGGTGCTGCTCATCTTGCTCGCCCGCGGCTGACCGAGGCGTCACTGCGCGATCGTCGTCAGGCTACAGATTGGCGGGCCACTGCCATTTCAGCCGCCCGTAACGTGTTGTGCATCAACATGGCGATGGTCATGGGACCTACGCCACCCGGCACTGGCGTAATTGCTCCAGCCACTTCACTGGCCGACTCATAGTCGACGTCGCCAACCAGACAGTAGCCCCGTTTCGCGCTGGGGTCGTCCTTGCGGTTGATGCCCACGTCGATGACGGCCGCACCGGGCTTCAGCATGTCACCCGTGATCATCTCGGTCCGGCCGATGGCGGCTACGACGATGTCGGCGTTCTTGAGGTAGAACTCAAGGTCTTTGGTGCGGCTGTGGCAAATGGTGACTGTGGCGTTGCGCTGCTGGAGCAGCATGGCGACCGGCAGACCGACAATATTCGAACGGCCGACGACAACCGCGTTGGCGCCGCTGATCTCGATGCCCGATTCATCCAGCAGGCGGATGCAGCCGTTGGGCGTGCAAGGGATGAACAGTGGATCGCGGCCTTTCATTGCCAGCCGACCAATGTTGACCGGATGGAAGCCATCCACATCCTTTTCGAGACTGATGGCGTTGAGCACGGCTTCTTCGTCAATATGCTTGGGCAGCGGCAGCTGCACCAGGATGCCGTTGACGGTCGGGTCTGCGCTCAACTGCGCGACCAGCGACTCAACCTCCTCCTGAGTCGAATCGGCGGGTAGTTCGTGGCCGATGGACCGGATGCCGAGCTGCTCGCAGGTCTTCTGCTTGCTGCGGACGTAGGTGGCTGAAGCGGTGTCGTCGCCTACCAGGACAGTCGCCAGACCGGGAACATAGCCATGTTCCTCCTTCATCAGGGCAACAGCCGCCTTAACCTCATCCTTTACCTTATTGGAAATAGCCTTGCCGTCAATAATCGAGGCAGTCATTGGATTCCCTCCCGGAATCAACAGGGGACCAGCCGCCGGGAATGCCGGCAACGGTCGTAACAAAGTTGGCCAATTACTTAGGGAGAATCTGCGTGCCGAGGATCAGATCCAGCCAGATGCCGATGGCGATGGCCAGCGACAGAGTCGTGAATACCATGTAGATCCCACCGTATTCGGCCGGTGTAGTGCCAATCAGCATCGTAATGAGAACAGTGATGCCAAAACCGGCACCAAGAGAAATGGCCACCAAAATGAGTCGTTTGATCAACATAGACGCAAGCCTCCAACGGGATTCGTGCACGAGGTGGCCATTCTGCAGAACCAGGTCTGCGCCACGTCGCGGGCGGTAAAAGTCGACCCGTATTTTAGCAGATTTTCGAATGGCAACCAGATTGCACAGGCGTCCGGGACAGGGTCGGGAAACGGGTTGCCGGCAGCAGTCATAGGTCAATCGTTAGATAATAGCCTAACAATGCCGGAATATCTGGTATACTCTGAAGCTGTCTAACCTCCAGGCCGGGATGAGCCATCAATCCGAACGGCATCCTGCCTCCGGATCAGTGCGACCTGGCGGACAGAACGAGGCGAATTTGTGAACGGCGATCCTGAAGTGCAAGCCACAGAGTCCAAGAAAGATGCCACCTTGCGTCTGCTGGGGTATCTGCGGCCCTATTGGCCCTATGTTGCGGTGGCCTATACCTCAGTCCTCATTGCGACGGGCCTGAATCTGATTGTGCCCCAGATCATCGCCTGGGCCATCGACTACGGCGTGGGCGAGAACCAGGCCAGCGCCCTGTTCATTGCCGGTGGCGTGATCCTGGGCCTGGCGATTTTGCGGGGGATCGTTGGCTTTTCGCAACGTTACTACGGTGAGTGGCTTACCCATCGCGTTGCCTATGACATTCGCAATGACTTCTATGACAGTGTGCAGCATCAACCGTTTGCGTTCCACGACGTGAGCCAGACCGGCGACTTGATGAGCCGGGCCACGAGCGACATCAGTGAGTCCGAGCGATTTGTTGGCATTGGGCTTATGGATCTGGTGGCCACGCTGCTGCTCATTGGCGGCGTCATGGTGGCTATGTTGCTGGAGTCTGTACCCCTGGCCCTGATTGGCCTGCTTCCATTTCCGATTCTGCTCGTTACAACGCTGCGCTTTGGCCTGACGGTCCGTCCCCGCTTCAAGGAAATTCAGGAGCAGATGGGTGTCCTGTCGTCGGTCATGCAGGAGAGCCTGACCGGTATTCGGGTGGTCAAGGCGTTTGCCCGGGAACCGCATGAGATTGATAAGTTCGATGCTGAGAATGAGGAGTGGTTTGACCGCCGCTACGGTCTGATTCGAATCTGGTCCAACAACTGGCCGTTCATGACATTCCTAATCAGCCTTAGTGTCTTCCTGCTGCTCTGGTTTGGCGGCCCTCAGGCGCTGGATGGCACGATCACCGTTGGGTCGCTCTTTGTGCTCATCTCCTACGTCCTGCTGCTGAGCGCGCCGGTGCAGCGTCTGGGCTTCCTCGTGAACCTGACGGCCACTGCGGGCGCCAGCGCCTCACGTGTGTTCGAGATTATCGACTTACCGTCGGAAGTGGCCGAGCTTCCCGGGGCCATTCCGTTGGACCATCCCGAGGGAGCGGTGACGTTTGAGCAGGTTGATTTTGCCTATCGCGACGGGTTGTATGTGCTGGAGGACATTTCGCTCCATGCAGAGCCGGGCCAGAAGATCGCCCTGATTGGGCCGACCGGGTCCGGCAAATCGACCGTTACAAATTTGATCCCGCGCTTTTACGATGTGACCGCGGGTCGTGTTCTCGTTGACGGACACGACGTTCGGGATCTCCAGCTGCGAAGCTTGCGGGCCAGTATCGGCATCGTTTTGCAGGAGCCGTTCCTGTTCAGCCAGACCATCGGCGAGAACATCGCCTACGGCAGGCCGGAGGCGGAATTTGAGGAGATTGTGGCCGCAGCCAAGGCAGCACGCGCCTACGACTTCATCACGGCGTCGGAAGGCGGCTTCGATACGCGCGTCGGAGAACGGGGCGTGACGCTGAGCGGCGGCCAGAAACAGCGCATCGCTATAGCCCGCGCCCTGCTGGCCGATCCGGCCATTCTGATTTTGGACGATTCAACCAGCAGTGTGGACACCGAGACGGAACATCTCATCCAGGAAGCGCTGGAAACGCTGATGATCGGCCGCACGACGTTCATTATTGCCCAACGACTGCTGACCTTGATGCATGCCGACCAGATTCTGGTGCTCGACCATGGCCGAATTGTGCAGCGCGGCACGCACGAGGAACTGCTGGCAGCGGGTGGTTTGTACCGCGAGATATATGACTTGCAGCTGCGCGACCAGGAAGAGTTCGTGGCGCTGGAATCGAAGATGGCGGCTGATTCGGCCGCCGGCGAGGCGAGCGACTAGTTTGATGACATCATGACGACTGTTAACGAAAAATCGTCAGAAGCCAGCCCCACCATGACGCGCGCCGAGCAAGAAGCGGCGGAGCGGGCGGAGCGCGAGGCACGCATCCGTCAGATGCTGTACGACGATGACGAGCTGCTCGGCAAGGCGTACGACAGCCGTCTAGTGCGGCGTCTGATTGGCTACATGGGACCGTACAAGAATCGCCTCATCGTGGCGATCGTCCTCATGATTATCAGCTCGCTGCTCAGCGTGGCTGGGCCGTGGATCATCGGCAAGGCGATCGACGACGGCATCACAGCCGGCTCATTTGACGTACTGCGCACCTGGACATGGATCTTCCTGATTGCGGCCGTCGGGGAGTGGATCACCAATCGCTTCCGGATCCTGATTATGGCGTATGTCGGCACCAAGGTTGTGGCCGACATGCGCAGCGAGTTCTTCCGCCACCTCCATTCGCTGACCTTGAACTTCTACAATAACTTTAGCGTCGGCCGGCTGATGAGCCGCCTCATTGGGGATGTTGGTGTCTTGCAGGACTTTGTGACGTGGTCGATAACCGGTCTGTTCCGCTCGTTCTTCATCCTGGCCGGTATTGTGGTGGCGATGCTGCTGCTCAACTGGCAGCTGGCCCTGGTGACGTTCGCGGTGCTGCCCATCATGGTCTGGCTGACCAACTACTGGCGCGAGCGTGTGCGGGACGCATACCGGGCCACCCGGCAGCGCCTTTCGCTGATCAACGGCTATTTGAACGAGTCGATTTCGGGCATCCGGGTTACGAAGAGCTTCGTGCGCGAGCCGCGCAATGCGCGTTACTTTGATGACCTGAACCGTTCGTTCTTCGACGCCAATGTTGAGGCGACCCGATTGTCGGCGCTCTTCTTTCCGGGCGTCGATTTCATCGGTGCGCTGGCGACGGCATTGGTGGTTGGTGTGGGCGGCTGGCTGGTTACGCAGGACTCATTGACAGCCGGGACGTTGGTGGCGTTTGTCTTCTACGTGGAGCGCTTCTTTGACCCAATTCGCGAGCTTGCCCAGCGCTACAATGTCTTCCAGGCGACGATGGCTGCCTCCGAGCGCATCTTCGAACTGCTGGACCGGGCTCCCGACATCCTCGATACGCCGGATGCAAAGCCACTTCCACCGGTAGAAGGCGAGGTCGAGTTTGACGATGTCTCATTCGCCTACCAGCGCGACGGACAGCTGGTGCTGAAGCATATCGATCTGCTGGCCAAGCCCGGTGAGCGAATTGCGCTCGTGGGCGAGACAGGCGCGGGCAAGAGCACCATCATCCGTTTATTGTCCCGCTTCTTTGACGTGACCGAGGGCTCACTTCGGATCGACGGCCATGACCTGCGTGAAATCACCACGGCCAGCTTGCGGCAGCAGCTGGGCATTGTCTTGCAGGATACGTTCCTGTTCACAGGCACCATCGCCGATAATATTCGCTACGGCCGTCTTGATGCGACCGACGAAGAAGTGATCGCCGCGGCCACAGCCGTGGGCGCAGACCCGTTCATTAGCCGTCTGCCGGAAGGGTATGATTCACAGGTCGGGGAGAACGGCAGCAGCCTCAGCGTGGGCCAGCGACAACTGATCTCGTTCGCGCGGGCGCTGTTAGCCGATCCGCGGATCCTCATTTTGGACGAGGCGACTAGCAGCGTGGACACGGCGACGGAGAAGGTCATCCAGCAGGCGCTGGATACGCTCATGGAAGGCCGCACCAGCTTTGTCATCGCCCACCGGCTGAGCACGATCATCAATGCCGACCAGATTGTCGTGCTGGACGACGGCCGTATCATTGAGCAGGGTACGCATGAGGAACTGCTGGCGCTGAAGGGTCGATACTATAATCTGTACACCATGCAGTGGTCGCAGCAGAATCCAACTTCGTTCAGTATCAATTAGCCGGGTTGCCGGTTGCCAGATGCCTGGTGATGAGAGTTGTCACCTCCAGGATGAGAAGGTCGACCGTTCAGGCCAGGCCCGGCAGCGTTGCCGTTCATTGGTTTCCCAGACTTGTCACAAACAAAGGCTTTGCGGTGTTATGTAGGGTGTGAAACGTGAAAGGAGCAACACTCGACTTGACGGCCCTGGCAGATAACGCCCTGATGCAGCGGGTGGCACGTGGTGACACCGCATCGTTCGATGTCCTGTTCTTCCGCCACTACGATCGCGTCTATGGCATTCTGTTCCGGTTGGTTGGCAACCGGGTCGAAGCTGAGGACCTGGTCCAGGAAGTCTTTCTTCGCCTGCATGCCCACGCCGCCAAAGGGCGAGGAAATAGTGAGGACAACATCAGCGCCTGGCTCTACCGTGTGGCCACCAACATGGGCTACAACGCGTTGCGGGACCGAAAGCGGCAGGGACAGCGCGATCTGTTGCTGGTGCCAGACAATGCGGGTGCACCGAGCGCCGAGGCCGAGCTGGTGCAGCGCGAGAACGAGCGCCGGGTACGAGCGACGCTGGCTCGTTTGACAGAGCGCCAGGCACAGCTGTTGGTGCTGCGCCAGATGGGCATGTCCTATGCCGAGCTGGCTGTCATTTGTGAGGTCGCTCCGGGGTCCGTAGGCACCTTGCTTTCGCGGGCGGCCGCCGCCTTTCGCGCCGAATATGAGGACCAGTCAGTTGATGGTGGAGAGGTATGATGCACGAAAACGATAACGAGATTCAGGATGTCCTGGACCAACTGACGTGGTTGGAGCCTGGCCCGGCTGATGCGCCGCAACCGGCGACACAGGCCCTGGCCCAAACGAAGCAGGCGATAGCGGATCAGCCGTCGCTTATTGATAATTTCTTTAGGAGTGTAAACAACATGGCTAATCGTAGATCGATTGCATTGGGAGCGACGATGGTAATTGCTGTCGTCGCCTTGTTCATGATTCCGGCGGTGCGTGCCACCGCCAGCGACTTTCTCGGCCTGTTCCGGGTCGAGAAGTTCGCCCCTATTTCAATTTCTCCGGAACAGCTTGCTCTGCTGGAGCAGTTAGGTGAGCAGGGGCTGAACCCCGGCGAGTTCGTCATGGTCGATGAACCGTCCGAGCCAGAGCTGGCCTTTTCGATGGGCGAAGCGGCCGCCCGGACCGGTTATGCGGTCAACACTCTGGGGACGCTGGAAGCACTTGGCCCCGCATCTGAGCTCTATGTAATGGATGCTGGCAGTGGGTATCTGACCGTCGACCTGGCTGGCGCGCGCGCCATTGTGGAAGCGGCTGGCGCCGACCCGATGCTGCTGCCGGACTCGCTCGACGGCGCACGGATTGACGTCAACGTCTTCCCGAGCGTCCAGCAAATCTGGTCCGACGGTGTCATGTTGATGCAGACCCAAAGCCCGTACGTGGCCTATCCGGAAGATGTGGACCCGGCTGTCCTGGGCCAGGCGCTGCTGCAGGTGTTGGGTGTCGACCCGGTTGCTGCCCAGCAGATTGCCCAGACCATCGACTGGACCAGCACCTTGCTGCTGCCGTTCCCGCAGGACCTGGCGACCTACCAGGAAGTGACGGTCGACGGCGGGCCCGGTGTGGCGCTGCTTCCGCTGGATGGCTCGAACCAGACGGCCGTCATGTGGCAGCGCGATGGCATGGTCAACATGCTCGCCGGCGACATGAGCCTGGACGAGTTGCTCTCACTGACAAACACGCTACGCTAGAGATTCGGACGTCTCAGCGGCCCCTGCGCCATGAACGTGGCGCAGGGGCTTTTTTGGTGCATGTATGACCAATCTCGTAATCGATACCCACTCATTGCGGAAAGAGTTTGGCGAGAAAGTCGCGGTCGCTGACCTGACGCTCCAGGTTGAGGCCGGCGAAGTGTTTGGCTTCCTGGGGCCGAATGGGGCAGGCAAGACTACATCCGTCAAGATGCTGCTCAGCCTGACCGCGCCTACCTCCGGCTCGGCGATGTTGTTGGGCCAGCCGCTGGGCGACCGGGAGTCGCGGGCCAAGGTTGGCTTTCTGCCGGAGCATTTTCGCTTTCATGAGTGGCTGCAGGCGGCCGAATTCCTCGACTATCACGGCCGTCTTTATGGCATGAGTACCGAGCAGCGGCAGGAGGCGATCCCGCGCCTGCTGAAGCTCGTGGGGCTGGAAGCACGGGCGACGACGAGGCTGAGCGCCTTTTCTAAAGGGATGCTGCAGCGTATCGGCCTGGCACAAGCTCTGTTGAATGACCCGGACCTTGTCTTCCTCGACGAACCGACCTCGGGACTGGATCCACTCGGCCGCCGGTTGGTACGTGACATTATCAATCGCGCCAGAGATGCCGGAACGGCCGTTTTTCTCAACTCCCATCTGTTGAGCGAAGTGGAAAGGACGTGCGATCGCGTCGCCTTCATCCGCGACGGCCGTATTCTGCAGGTCTCAACGCTGGAGACATTTGAGCAGGAAGCAATCGAAGTGGTCATTCGTGTGGGCGAACCAGATCAGCGGCTGCTGGATGGCCTGGCTGCTTACGGCTTTGATATCGCCCACGAACGCGCCAATGGCCGGGTCAGCTTTCGTTTGCAGGACGAGGCTCGGCTGCCGGAGCTGTCCGGCTGGATTGTTGGCGAAGGGTATACGCTTTACGAGTTCACGCCCCATCGCATGTCGCTGGAAGACCGCTTCCTGCAAATCGTGGGCGAAGACGCCGGTGAGTAGCTGGTTTCCGAGCAAGGAAGACTTTCTATGGCTACACTGATTATCGCAGAATTGACAGCGCGAGAGGCGCAGCGCCGCAAGATCATCTGGGTCGCGTTGTTGATGGGACTTGGCTTCCTGGCCATCTTCGGCATCGGATTCCACTACATCTATCGTGAAGTGAACCTCAACGTTCCTGGCGACGATACACAGCTAATCTACAGCTTCCTGCTAACAGCCGGTCTGTACGCTACCAGCATTCTTGTCATTCTCATGGCCGTGCTCGTGTCGGTCACCACAATTTCCGGCGAGATTGACTCCCACATCATCGAAGCGATTGTGACCAAGCCGATTAACCGCTGGGAAGTGGTGCTGGGCAAATGGTTGGCGCTGGCTGTCCTCATCATCCTGTATCTGCTAATGCTGGCGCTGGGGTTAATGCTTATTGTCTATCTCCGCTCCGGCTTTGTCTACGAGAACATTGCCGCGGGGCTGAGCCTCATGGCGCTGCAAGCGCTGCTGGTGCTGACCGTGACCATTGCCGGCGGCACCCGACTCTCCACGCTGGCGAATGGCGTGGTGGCGTTCATGCTCTACGGCATTGCCTTTCTTGGCGGGTGGGTGGAGCAGATCGGGGCGCTGTTCCGGAACGAAGCGGCCGTCAATGTCGGCATTATCACCAGCCTGATCATGCCGGCTGATGTCCTGTGGAAAAAGGCGTTGACACTGTTTCAGCCTAGTTATGTCAATACACCCTTCATGGCCGGCCCTTTTGCCATCGCTTCGCAGCCCAGTAATCTGATGGTGGCCTACTCGGTCTTCTTCGTCATCTTCATGCTGTTGCTGGCCCTGTGGAGTTTCACGCGCCGCGATCTGTAGAGGCCGCAAACGTTTTGTGAAAGCGTCGTCAAAAATTGCCGTGCCGGCCCCATTTCCCGCTACAATGGCTGCATGTTCGTTGTATTGGCGCCGCCGCCGCGAACACGGCCGATTGGACAGCGATGTAGCGGAGAAACCGATGAATCCTAAACCCCATATTGTGCGGATGGTCGCCGATCGGGCGTCCCAGCTTTACTTCACCCAGAACCGTTTGCCTGTCGATCTGCCGCGCCCGCGCGTGCTGGACAATGAGATTGGCGTGATGTTTGCAGACGGGCGCTTCATCCCGTACGCTGACCTCGGATTTCATCACGATCTTGGCTTCTATTCGCTGTCGGAGACACCGGAGTTCAGCAACGAGGCGGCGCCCTATGCGGCGCTGGGGCAGCTGCTGCAAACCGGGCAGGTGGTGGTAACAACGGGCGTCAGCGGCCGCCTGAGTGGAGATGAGGTTCGACACCTGCTGTGGCGGCACACGAGCGGTGACTATGGCGAATACGGCGAGTTCTACTCAATCGATGTGACTGACGAGATGCTGCACGATCTGGCAGCGCGACCCAACAGCATCGGTCCCAGCAACAAGGTCAACACCCTGACCGGTATGAGCAGCGTCATCTCGGAATATGTCGTCGACGACGCGCGAATCTGGATTGTGACCGAGGCCGGAGACAATCGCTCTACGGTGCTGTTGTTTGCCGGACCAGCGTAGCAGCAGCGGCACGCTCAGTGCCCGGACCAAACGCCCACCTCAGAAAGTCTGGTAGAACGGCCGACCACGTTTCATAGTTGTGGCGGCCGTTCTCTACTTCCACGTACGCCAACTCGCGACCCCGCACGTAGCCCAGCCGTTCCAGCTCCTCGACCAGTTCCACCGTGTCCTGAATGGCGTCGATGACCCCGTCGTCGTCGCGGTCAGACGTTTCGTCGCGGGTCCCTGCTTCGAACCAGGCGCGGAATGGCGTCCGGTACGGACCACGCCGGACCAGCTCATGGGCTATGAGGGCCTCAGGTGTTATCTGCGTCTCCTCCGGCCCGGCTCGCCACCAGAAGCTGCCGGACATGACACCAACCGTTGTGAACTGTTCAGGGCAGGCCCAGACGATGTCGAAGGCTGACAGGCCGCCCAACGACGCACCCAGGAAGGCGGCGCGGCTGGTCGTCCTGAATGTGGCGGCGATGTGGGGCACCAGCTCTTCCGTCACGAAGGCAGCATACTCCGTCGCGCGTTGGCCCAGCCCCTGGGCGTTCGGCGCCACAGCTGTGCCATACTCCTGCAGCCGGTCGGCGTTGGTGGGCACAGCGACGACAAGGATGGGCCGGATCTGGCGGCGCTGGTATAGATCGGCCAGCGTTTCGTGCAGCCTGAGCGCCTCCTGATCCTGACCGTCATTGACATAAAGCGTATCGTAGGCCGCCTGTGACCGGTTGTAGCCCGGCGGAAGGAAGACGGTAATGGAGCGACTGTTGCCAAGCCGGTCCGATTGGAACGCCTCGATGGTGACAACCGCAACTGTGCCCAGCGTGCGAGCGCGTCGCTGCCGCACCGCCCAGATGAAGGCGATGATGAGCAGCGCGAGCACCAGGGTCAGCACCAGCCAGGGAGCCATCACGCTGCGCCTGTCTCCATCTGGGCATATGCCTGCAGGAAGCGAATGCTGGTCTGGATGCCCGCATAGTAGTTGGGCAGATAGAAGCGCTCATTCGGCGAGTGAATATGATCGCCGGGCAGCCCGAAGCCCATCAGGACCGTTTCTAACCCCAGATCGCTCTGGAACTGGCCGATGACCGGGATGGACCCGCCTTCACGAGCGTAAACCGGCGCACGCCCAAACACGGCTTCATAAGCCGAAGCTGCCGCCTGCATGGCTGGCGTGTTGGGATCGACCAGCGAAGCGGCCGACCCGCTCAGCGCCGTAACGGTGGCGGTAATCGAAGGGGGCAGGACGGAGGCAGTGAACGCTTCGAACAGCGCCGCAATCTTCTGCGGGTCCTGGTCGGGAACCAGCCTCATCGTAATTTTGGCGTGCACCGTGGAGGGCAGGACGGTCTTGCCACCTGGACCGGTATAGCCACCGATGATTCCGGCGACGTCGAGCGTGGGGCGGGCGCCCAGACGTTCAGCGAGGCTGTACTCAGCTTCGCCCCAGGGAGCAGGCGCGCCGGTCTCAGCCAGCCATGTCGCTTCATCCAGGGGGTAGCTGCCCAGCATCTCCCGTTCCTGCAGGGAAAGGGGCCGTACGTCGTCATAGAAGCCGGGTATCATGATGTGCCCGTCGGGACCTTTCAGCGCGGCGATGAGATGCCCCAGCGCATTGAGCGGGTTGTTGATGCCGCCACCGTAGCTGCCGGAGTGGAGGTCGTGGGTGGGGCCTGTGAGGTCGATCAGCATGTAGCAGTTGCCGCGCAGGCCGTAGACGAGCGACGGTTGTCCTGGCGCAAACATGGCTGTGTCGGAAACGAGCGCGGTGTCAGCCGCCAGAATCTCTCGATTTTCGGGGATGAACGTATGCAAGCTCTCGCCACCGCTCTCTTCCTCGCCTTCTATCAGGAACTTGACGTTCAGCGGGAGACGGCCGCTGGTGGCCAGCCAGGCGGCGGCGGCCTTGATATGGATGAGCATCTGGCCCTTGTCGTCCGATGCCCCGCGCGCGTAGATATAGTCGTCGGTAATGACAGGCTCAAATGGCGGTGAAGACCACAGGTCCAGCGGCTCGGCCGGCTGGACATCGTAGTGGCCGTAGATGAGGACGGTAGGCTTTTCCGGCCCCGCGTGCAGCCAATCGGCATAGACAAGAGGATGGCGGCCTGTGGGAATGAGGCGCACATTGTCCAGCCCGGCGTCGGTCATCTGCTGCGCTACCAGTGCGGCGGCGGCGGCCGTATCTGCGTTGTGGGCTGGTTGGGTGCTGACACTGGGTATCTTGAGCAGCGATATCAGGCTGTCCAAATCGGTCTGTTGGTGGTCGGTGGCGTACTGCAGTGCGTCGTCCATGATTCTCCTTAATTCGCAATAATCCGGGTTGCCTGAGTATAATACTCGACTGGAACGAGGTGTGGTACTGAAAGTCCGCTGCAGGGTGGGCGCTGCATCTCCCATCACTGCCTATGGATACTCCCCAGAACCTGACAGAACTGACCCCGCTTGCTCAACTGGAGAGCTTGCTTTTTGTGGCCAGCGGACCCGTCTCGGCGGGACGCCTGGCGACGGCCCTTGAAGTGACGCCCAACGCTGTCGACAAGCTGCTGGAAGAGCTGGATCAAGCGTACCAGTCTCGTGGCTTGCGACTGCAGTGGAGCAGCCGCCGGATGGTGCAGCTGACGACGGCACCGGAGGCCAGCGCCGTCGTGGAACGATTCCTCGATGTGGATGTAACCAGCCGGCTGAGTCAGGCGGCATTGGAAGTGTTGTCGATTGTGGCGTACATGCAGCCGGTTACGCGGCCCAACGTGGACCAGATTCGCGGTGTCAACTCGGATGGCGCCCTGCGTACGCTGCTCAGCAAGGGGTTGGTCGAGGAAGTCGGGCGGATGGAGACACCGGGACGGCCGATTCTCTATGGTACGGCGCCCGAGTTCCTTCAGCATTTTGGATTGAGTGCGCTGGAAGAGATGCCGCCGCTAAGCGGCAGCGAAGATGAAGAAGAGTAGGCTGCCGACCTTTGGCAGCCTGATCAAGGTGGCAAGCTAAGTTTGGCTGAAAGATTGCAGAAGATTATGGCGAAGGCTGGGCTGGGTTCGCGCCGTCAGTCGGAGTCGATCATTTCCGAAGGGCGCGTCCAGGTGAACGGCCAGGTTGCGAAACTGGGTGACAAAGCGGACCCGACCGTTGACCGCATCGAAGTGGATGGCCAGGTCATCGGCCCGTCTGATGAGACACTCATCTACATTGTCCTCCACAAACCGCGAGGCGTGATCTCGTCGCTGGAAGATGAGCTGGAAGAGGGACGCACGACCGTGCGTGACTTGATTCCACTCGATGCATCAGTCCACATCTACCCTGTCGGCCGTCTGGACAAGCCCAGCGAAGGGTTGATGCTCATGACCAATGACGGCGAACTGGCCCACCGGTTGACGCATCCCCGCTACGAACACGAAAAGATGTACACGGTCATTGTCGACGGCCGCCTGACTGACGATCTCGTCGAGCAGTGGCGTCGCGGAGTGATGCTTGACGGACGGATAACAGCACCCGCCCCCATTGAGATTCTGGACCGCCGTGACAACTTGACCAGGTTCCGCATCATCCTGCGGGAAGGGCGCAAGCGACAGATCCGGCGCATTGCCGCCGAGCTGGGTCATCCGGTCCACAAGCTAATTCGCGACCGCATCGGCCCGCTGGAGCTGGGCGATTTGCCGCCCGGCCAATGGCGTTACCTGACGGAAAGCGAAGTGGCCGAGCTTCAGGCATACGCGGCTTCAGACCCACCCGCACGCGGCAAATCTGGTGGCAAGTAAACGAAACGGCGGGTGTGACCGCCGGGAGAAGAGAACATGATGAATCAACAACCTCTGGTCATCGCGATCGACGGGCCGGCGGCTTCGGGCAAATCGACGGTCGGCCTCATGTTGGCGAACCAGTTGGACTGCCTGTATCTGGATACCGGCTCCATGTATCGTGCGTTGACGCTTGCAGCACTGGAACGCGATGTGCCATTAGGTGACGAGGCGGCGCTGGTTGCTCTGGCAAAGCAGCTTTCGTTCGATGTCAAACCTGCTGCGGGCGAGGCGGACGGTCGCCACTACACCGTTCTCCTGGATGGCGAGGACGTCACCTGGGCGCTGCGCAGCCCGGCAGTCGACGGCAATGTTTCCACTGTGTCCAGCTTTGAGCACGTCCGGGAAGAGATGGTCGCCTGGCAGCGACGCTTTGCCCAACGTGGATGCGTCATCATGGTCGGCCGGGATATTGGCACGGTGGTGCTGCCCGACGCCCCGCTCAAACTTTACATAACGGCGTCAGCCGAAGAGCGTGCCCGACGCCGCTGGCGCGACCGACAGGCACAGGGCAACCCGGGCGACTACGACGCCATCCTGGCGGATATCATACGCCGGGACGAAATCGACAGTTCTCGCGAGCATTCGCCTCTGCGCCCAGCCTTCGATGCCATCCCGGTGGACACGACGGACCAGGATGCCGAAACGGTGGTCGACTATCTTCTTTCGCTGGTGGCGGAAAGGAAAGCGAGCCAGGCAGCGTAGATGGCGATCTTCAACGAAGTTGACATTTCCACATTCTCAGGCGGCAGCATCGAGGGGTTGGAGCCGGCCGGTCTGGGTGCAGCCATCGGCTTGCTGCCGGGTGATGAGCTGTTGGCGATCAACGATCAGCCCGTAGGGGATGTGATTGACGTGCAGTTCTACGGCGCAGATGAGGAGTTGGAACTGCTCATCCGTCGTCAAGACGAGTACCTTCTGTTCGAGGCCGAGCGGGAGTACGATCAGCAGCTTGGTCTGCAATTTGCCCACCCGACATTCGATGTCGACATTCGGCGCTGCAACAATTTGTGCGAATTTTGTTTTGTCCTGCAGATGGCCCCGAAGTTCCGCCGGACGCTCTACATCAAGGACGATGATTACCGCTATTCGTTCCTGTTTGGTCACTTCGTCACGCTGACCAATCTCACGGAGCATGATTGGTGGCGGATTGAAACGATGCGACTCTCGCCCCTCTATGTGTCAGTTCATGTCACCGACCTGGAACTGCGCCGCCGGTTCCTGCGCAACACGACTGCACCAGACATTATGGACCAACTGCGCTGGCTGAAGGAGCGTCACATTGACGTTCATACCCAGTTGGTTGTGGTGCCGGAGTTCAACGACGGCGAGTGGCTGGAGCGATCGGTTCGCGAACTGGAAACCCTCTGGCCGGGCGAAGATGACGCCGGCGGGGTGCGTTCGATCAGCGTCGTCCCCGTTGGGCTGACCAAGCAGCACAAGTACTCGATGCGGCCCCATACGGTTGCTGAGGCGGCCGCTACCCTGTCGTTTGTCGAGTCGCTGCAAGCCCACTATCTGGAACGGTTTGGCGTACGCTTTCTGTATCCTACGGACGAATGGTATCTGGTGACGGGCCGGGAGGTGCCGCCGCTCTCGGCTTATGACGGACAGCAGCTGCACGAGAATGGGCTGGGGATGGTGCGGGCGTTTCTGGATGAATGGGAGCTGGTCCGCAAGGAGATTGGGCCGACCGACCTGTCGCGCTCCCAGTGGCCCGTGGTGACGTTGGTGACTGCGACCCTTTTCGCTGACACGCTGCGCGAGAAGGCAGCCGAATTTGCGGCGCTAACGGGCTGTGACGTGACCGTCTTGCCGGTTATCAACAACCGTCTCGGTGACACGATCACCGCCGCCGGTTTGCTGATGGGTGCAGACGTAGTTGATCAGGTACAGGCTGCCGGATATGGCGATCTGATCATTTTGCCGCGGGTGATGTTCGACCATCCTGACACGGTGGCGTTGGATGATCTGTCGCCGCAGGACATTGCCAACACGCTCGGCCGTCCTGTTGCGTTGGCGGACTCGCTCGGTGACGTCTGGGACGCCCTCAACGGCGCATCTAGCCTCTACTTTGAACCGGGGACCGCGCCCAGCAACATCGTCGAGCTGAAGGTTCTGCCGGGCGACGCTGGTGACAGCGCCGCCCACTTCTCCTGACCGCCAACCTAGTCGGCTGTGATGGCCGGAAGATAGAGCACGAAGTCGAGCGGCCCGACAGTCGAGCCGACTTCGATGGTCACAAACGCTTCCTCAGATGTAAGTCCATTCGTGGCCACATAGCTGAACTGGTCGCTCGTCCCGAACTCCACCTCTGGCGTGTACTCAAACGATCCGTCTGACATGAGCGTCAGCTTTCCGGCGACCGGTTCCTGCACGAGAACTGCCTTGAGTGGCGCGCTGCCGGGATTCGTGTCGTTGGCCAGGATTCCGGGCGCAGGGACGATCAACGTTTCACCGAGTTCAGTACTGAAGCGATCGTTACGCGCCGTGGGTGGGACGCCGGTGACCGTGATGCTGACCGTCGCCAGATTCGACGGCAGACCGTTGTCGGCACGGTAGGTGAATGAATCACCGCCTGTGAAGTTGTTGGTGGGGGTGTAGTCAAACGACCCGTTGGATCGCAGCGTGACTGTACCATGGGCGGGTGCGTCCACGAGCACAGCCGTTAGCGTGGCACCCGAATTGCTCATGTCGTTGGCCAGAACGCCTGGCGCACCAACAGACAGGACGATATTCAGCGTCGTAGTGTAGCTTTCGCCAACGGCGACCGGGCTGCCGCCAAAGCGATAATCATCGGTGTGAAGTGACCCGGGCAGTACTTTGAGCAGTTTGATTGAGTCGCCACCCGGCAAAGTGACCAGCGAATCCGTGCCCTGCTGGCTAATCTGAATGTCACCCGGACCCATGATTCCGGGTCGTTGCGTGAAGTCGAGCAAATCGGGAGTTCCGGGTCCTGCCTCAAAATCGGTGATCGTGTCGGCCCCGGCGTTGGGCAAGATGCGGAACGTGTCGTCGCCTAACCCACCTTCGAGCGTATCGTTTCCCTCACGCCCGTCCAGAATGTTGTCGCCGGTGTCCCCGGTCAGCGAATCATTGCCGCCGGAGCCAATGACATTCTCAATGTTTCGCAAATGGTCACCCTGGGCATCGCCGCCCTGGGCAATGCGGGATTGCAGATTGATCGTGACCGCCCCGCCGGATGAGGCGTAGGAGGCGGTATCCTGACCGTTGCCTCCATTCTGTCTATCGGCCTCTGGCCCGCCTTCCAGCAGGTCATCGCCCTGCCCGCCGATCAGGACGTCGGCATTCCCCACACCGCTGATCGTGTCATCGCCGCGATGCCCAACCATGAAGTCGCGGTTGGCTGTCCCGTTGAGGGTATTGTTCGCCGGCGTCCCGGCGTTTGTGACCGGCAGCGGCAGGCCCAGAGTCGGGCCGCCATAAATCAAGTACGAGTGACCAACGCTCTCTGCTTCTCCATGACCGGAGCGCGGCGCGCTCACAAGGAAGTCGCCGTAGCCATCGCCATTGATGTCACCCGCCGTGCTAACCTGTTGGCCAGCCTGGTCGCCGCCCACTGCACCAAAGTAGCGCAGCCCCCGGTCGGCCAGAAGCGAGGAGACGGTGAGCGAAGCGGGGGTGCCCGCAGCACTCAGAATCGCGTACGCTTCGCCTGCGAAACGGCGACTGCCTTCTCCGGCGCTGTCAGCGCCAATGAGCAGGTCGTCCAGCCCATTGCCATCGATGTCTTGCAGGAAGCTCACCGAGAAGCCCGCCTGATCATTGGTTGATGCGCCGACGATGCGATAGCCGTTGCTTCCGTTCAGTGCGCCCAGATCGATGTTGGTGGGCGGGTTCGCGCTGCCGTAGACGATGTAGGCGTGGCCGGTCAGACTGCCGGCAAACGGCGCCCCAAGAAGCAGGTCGTCGAAGCCGTCTCCGTTGGCGTCACCGCCTCCAGCCAACCCTCGCCCAGCCCGGTCACCCTGTTCCACGCCGGTCATCTTGAAGCCGTTGTTGCCATCGAGCTTGTTCAACACCAGATTGGCCCCAAACGTTGGACGGCCGAAAACGACATAGGCGGCACCCACTTCGGCTTTTGCGCCTTTGGAACTCTTCCACGCGGCGACGGCGACGTCAGCGAAGCCATCCCGGTTGACGTCCCCGGCGGCAGCGACGGCGTTGCCGGTTTGCGCGTCCGTCTCGTTGCCGCTCAATCGCAGGCCATTGTTTCCATTCAGCGAGGCCAGGTCCATAGTGGCAGGGAGCGCAGAGCTGCCGAAGACGACATACGCGACGCCGGCGCCTTCCTTGCCCCCCGCCTGTGCGCCGCTGGCGCCGACTATCACATCACTGTAGCCGTCCTGGTTGAGGTCGCCGGCCCCACTGACGCTCACGCCCGTGAGGTCGCCTTCGGCGATGCCATTCAGGCGAACGCCATTTGTGCCGTTGAGCTGGTTCACGTAGAGGACCGGAGAAAATGTCGCCGCGCCATATACGATATAGGCCGCACCGACATCTTCAGTCTCATCCAGGTCTGAGCCGGGAGCGCCAAGGATTAAATCCTTGAAGCCGTCACCGTTGACATCGCCGGCTGCGCCAACGGACTCGCCGACAAGGTCGCCCGAACGAACGCCCACCAGTTTGAAGCCGTCGCTGGCCAACATCGCGCCAAGCCGAATGTCGGCTGGCTGGTCTGTCCGACCAAAGATCACGTAGGCGATGCCGGCGTTCTGATTGCCGTCGGGATCGGCCGAACCGGCTCCGATGACAAAGTCGTCCAGGCCATCGCCGTTGATGTCTCCCACCGAAGCAGACGAGCGCCCGGCAAGGTCGCCACGCGCATTGCCGACGAGCGGAAAGCCTGTTGCTCCGTCTATCGAATTCAATCCGACTGGAGTCAGATCCGTGATTAGCTGGCGTTCGGCGCGCGTTTGCTGGCCTGATAGCAGAAGGCCGGCCAACAGGGCGATAGCAAGCAGCGTCCCGATCAGGGGGCGGCGGAGGGTCAGGGAGGTCGCGTTCAGGTGGCTCATGTGATGCTCCTTCGGCTTCGGTCGGAAGCCTGTAGTCTGCCGATCATCAGACAAACTCCCAGGGAAGGGCGATCGTCGAGAATGGTGAAGCGGAGGTGGTAAGGCGGCAGGCCAATTAGCGATGGGAATGGTACCCGAGAGTTTCCAAGATGACCACATCTTGTTGCCAAGCGTCGCCATTTGTTTGCCAGCGCTCATCGTCACGTTTGGGCCTGCTTTCATAACGGCGTCAAATGTTGTAATCTCGTGGTGGGGAGCCGTAGGTCCGGGCGAAAGGTCTGGGTTGACGGCCTTGTCATTATGGGTGAGTTTGTTGCTGATACCTCGTTTGCGTCTGACCAGAGCACTCCTGAGCGCTGGTTGTTGTCGCATGTTCGTCAGCATATTCCCCTGGTCGTTGTCATGTTCGTGGGCGCGTTTGGAAACGCCGTTCTGGCGGCGGTCGTGCCGATTTTGGTCGGTATCGCCTTCGATGCCGCTTTGGATGTGCCGGCTAACATGACACTCATCGGCTGGGCCGCCATTGGCATTATCGTCAGCCAGGTAGTGAGAGCGTTCCTGCAGCTGGGTCGCAACTTCTCCAGCGCCGTGATCGGCGAACGGCTGGAACGCGACATGCGCCAGGAGCTGTACCTCAGCCTGTTGAGCAAAAGCATGACGTTTCATGATCTTCGCCCGGTCGGCGATACGATGGCGCGGGCCACCAATGACGTTCACGAAGTGAATTTGCTCATGTATCCGGGAATCAATCTGGTTGTTGGCTCGGCCAACTTCATGCTGATGCCGCTGCTGTTTGCGCCTACCTACGCGTGGCAGCTCATCCTCGCACCGCTGTTTTTCATCATCACTTACATCCTGGCGTTGGCCCGCTACATGAATGTGCTGCGCGACATATCGGATAATGTGCGGGCCGCTTTCGGCAACATGAATTCCCGACTGGCGGAGGCCATTGACGGCGTTGAGATGGTCAAGGGTTCGGCCCAGGAGACGGCCGAAATTGCTCGCTTCGAAAGCAACGCCGCGTCTTATCGTGATGCGGCCGTCGAGCAGGGCAAGGTCGAGGCCCGGTTCCTCCCGCTGCTTCTGTTGGGCCTGACCCAGGGCATAGGGTTCACCCAGGCGCTCATCCTGCTGCGGAACGGACAGATCGACGTGGGTGATGTGGTGGGCTATATGGGCTTGCTGTCGTTGTTCTCTTTCCCCACCTTTATCTCGCTGGTCGCCTACTCCCGCGTGTCGCTGGGGTTGGCCGGGGCGCGCCGCATTCTGGAGCTTATCAAGATGGAGGCTGATCTTGATGAGAACCGGGGTGGCTATGCCGCTCCGATTCAGGGCGATATTCGCTTCGAGGCGGTCGATTCCGGTTATGTGGCCGGGAACAATGTGCTCCAGGCGATTAGCTTTCATGTGCAGGCGGGTCAGACGGCCGCCGTGGTGGGCCAGACCGGGTCGGGCAAGAGTTCGCTGGTCAAGCTGATCAACCGCACGTACGACGCGCGCGAGGGGCGCGTGCTGATCGACAACGTCGATGTGCGTGATTGGAATCTGGACGCACTGCGCCGTCAGATATCAATCATTGAGCAGGATGTGTTTCTGTTTTCGCGTTCCGTAGCGGACAACATTGCTTTTGGCCGTCCCGATGCCACCCGCGAAGAAGTCATCGCCGCGGCCAAGGGGGCGCAGGCGCACGAGTTCATTCTCAACTTCAAGGACGGTTACGACACCATCATTGGTGAGCGGGGCGTTACTTTATCTGGTGGCCAACGACAGCGGCTGGCTCTGGCGCGTGCGTTCCTGACCGATCCGCGCATCCTGATTCTCGATGACTCCACCAGTGCAGTGGACAGCGCCACGGAGGATCAGATTCAGCAGGCCATCCAGACAGCGTCCCGCGACCGGACGACCATTCTGATCACCCACCGCCTTTCACAGATTCGCTGGGCCGACGTGGTGATCGTGCTGCGCAAGGGGCGTGTGGAAGCCGTTGGCGATCACAACACGCTCATGGCAACCTCGTCGGCGTACCGGCGTATCTTTGACCAGTATGAGGCGTTGGATGATTAGTCAGGAGCGAGCCGGGTGAAACCACTTGTCAACTACTGCCGCTGGCAGCGGGCCAAGCTGCGCCTGCGCGGTCGCGACGACGAGGTCGTATGGGGTGAGCTGGTCTTCCGCGCCAGCACGCCTGAAGAAGAAGTCACTCGCTTCAGTTATGAACTGGCCACCCGGCGTCTGACTCTGGAGGAGGCCGACGGACCACGCACGGAGCTGCTCGACGACATGGGCGTCGTCATCAAGACCAACGCTGGCGACGCGCCTCAATGACGTTGGGCAGGTTTTCCAGCTTGGTTAGCAGCCAGGTTAGCTGAACCAGACTGGTCACTTCGGCCACCAGATACACCGTCATGGTGGTGTCGTCGCTGATCAGCTTGGTGCGCGGCACGCCGATCTGCTGACCGCGCAGCACGTTGACGATCTCCTCCACCAGGCCGGACCGCTTGTATGCCTTGAGCATGACCGGCACGGGATGGGTGCGGGACTCACTGCCCCAGTCCACCTCGATGAGCCGCTCTGGTTCGTTGATTGCCTCGATTTCCCGACAGTCCCGCCGGTGGATGGTGACGCCCTGACCGCGGGTCACGTAGCCGATAATCGGTTCAGGCGAAATGGGATGGCAGCAGCCCGCCAGCCGCGTGTGCAGACCGCCCACGCCCCGAACGGTCAACCCTTTGGACCGGGAAGGCAGCGGGTCCAGCAGCGATGACATGTCGTCGTCGTTGGTGGCATACTCCCGGTGGAGCGCCGCGATAGCCCCTGTAATCTGGACGGTTTGAATGTCGCCAAAGCCAATCTTGGCCAGGAAATCGTCGACGTCGTCATAGCGAAGCTGCAAGGCGATATCATCGACTGAGTGAATGTCGGCAAATCCGAGCCGCTTCAGCTCCCGCTCCACAGCATCCCGGCCCTGCTCGATATTTTGTTCCCGCTCTTGTTCGCGGAACCATTGGCGGATCTTGCTGCGCGTGCGCGGGTTTCCTGTGTAGCCCAGCGACGGATTCATCCACGCTCGGTTTGGCCCGCCGCGATTGGCGGTCACAATTTCGACCTTGTCGCCGGGACGGAGCGTGTAGTCGAGACTGACCATCTTGCCGTTGATGCGAGCGCCGCGACAGCGGTGACCGACCTGGGTGTGAATCTGGTAGGCGAAGTCGATGGGTGTGGAGCCGGCAGGCAGGTCGACGACGTCGTCATTCGGGGTGAAAACGTAGACGCGCTCATCCCCTTTTTCGTCGCTGAGCAGATCGGTGTCTTCGGTCCCTGCTTCAACGTCCTGTAAGTTGGCGAGCAGCTCGCGAAGGTTGCTCAGACGGCGCTGGGCAGAGGCGCTGACGTGGGTGCCTTGTTCCTTGTACGCCCAGTGGGCGGCGACGCCCCGTTCGGCTTCCTCATGCATACGCTGCGTGCGAATCTGAATCTCAAGCTTTTGGCCGCTCTCCACATCAATGACGGCCGTATGCAGCGATTGGTATCCATTTGCTTTCGGCGTACCGATGTAGTCATCGAACTCGCGCGGAATCGGTTCCCACAAGGCATGGACTGAACCGAGTACCTGGTAGCAGAGCGCCCGGTCCTCATCCTCTTTGGCCTTAACATTCAACTGATCATAGGTGACGCGGTCGCGCGGCTGCAAGATGACCCGCAAGGCTTGAATGTCATGGAGCTGGTCAAAGTCGAGCCGTTTGCGCTGCATCTTGCGATAGATGGAGTAGACGTGCTTCGACCGCCCGGTGATGGTGGCTTCCAGCCCCATTTCCTCCAGCCGCCGGCGCAAGCGAGCGGCCGCCCGTTCGATCTTGGTGGCCCGCTGTTCGCGCATGGTGTCCAGATTGCGGGCTATCTCGCGGAACTTCTCCGGATCCAGATAACGGAACGCCTGGTCTTCCAACTGCCACTTGAGATGCCAGATACCCAGGCGGTTCGCCAGAGGCGCATAAATGTGCATCGCCTGGTAGGCCAGCTCGCGCTGCTGGGTTGGCTTCAGACGGTTGGCGCGGCGCAAGTCTTGCAAGCAGTCAGCCATGCGGAGCAGGATGATACGGATGTCCCCTTCAATGATGGAGAGGAGCGCCCGCCGAATCGCCTCAAGCGTCTCGCTGTCGCCAATCACTTCCAGACCAAGCCGCTCGCTGGTCTTGCCGCGCGTGGCCCGGTTGGCGTATTCGTCCAGATTATGAGTGCCCCGCACGAGGCTAAGTACAGGCTGGCCAAAGCGCTTGGCAAGCTCTTTGTCGGGGCAGCGGGCGTGGTCGAGAATCACGTCGTGGAGAACGGCCGCTCGCAGCGTGTCGATGTCGTCGATACCCAGGTCGGCGACCTCTTTGGCGACGATGACCCCGTGGTCCAGATAGGGCTCCCCTGTGGGGCGGTTGTGATCCTGATGGGCCGTCCGGGCGAATTCGTAAGCGGCGATCAGCAGGGCAGATTCATCCGAGCCCAGCCCGGCAAGCAATTCCTGAAGATGGCGCGGCAATTCAGCCGTTAGGATATCGTCCATTGCGAAGGGTTACATTGCCAGCCAGCAGAATAAAGGCGTTAGCAGCCCAGGACCGACTGGCACACAAAGTAAGCAGACCGGCAAGTTAGCGTTACGACGCCGTGCTATTTAGCTGTCTGGGGTGTCGTTGACGTTCGAATGATTGGCGTCCGGAGCAGGTGAATCCTTACCGGCATCCAGCACGATTCTCGTCTGTTCCTGGACCTGTTCGCCCAGCTCCTGGGCACGGGAGCGGGCGTCGCTGACCGCCGAGCTGGCCATGTCCCGATATTCGCGGCTGTAAGAATCGGCCGCTTCACGCATCTGCTCGATTCGCTCCTGGCTGGCATCACGGGCGCCGCTGCCCATGTCGGTGATCTGACGTCGCGTCGCTTCACCCGACTGCGGCGCGAGAATAACGGCCGTGACGCCGCCAATTACTGCACCGGCGAGGATGCCGGCGAGAAAGGAGCCGAAGTTGCTTGCATTGTCATCCATAAGTTGAATCTCCCACGTGACCTAGTTGCCCCACGGATCGCTGAAGAGCGTCGAAATGCCACGCCGAATCCCGGCGACATAACTGCTGGCGGTGGTAACGGGTCGTACGACGTTGTCACTGACGAAGCTGGTTGTACCCTGAATCGTACCCAATGTTTCATTGGTCTTGAGCAGAATGGGCTTCAACTCATATTCTAACATGTTCACAAGCCGCATGATCGCAATCAACAGAAGCATTAAGACAATGCCGGAGACACACGACATCAGGCCGAGGGCGATGATGAAAATGTCTCGCAGGACAATGATCGTTTCCGCGTAGTTGTTCGCCAGGTAGACCAGCGTAGCCGTAAACCCCACGCCAATGACGACAAGCGCGATGGCGCCGGCTACGATGTAGGCCGCGGGAATCAGCGGCTGCCGTTCGAACTCCTGCTCGATTGTTTCGAGTGCGGGGGGCAGTTGCGAGTTACTCATGATTGATTCTTGAACGACCTAAGTATACCAGTTTCACGGGCTTGCCTCAATTGTCAACCATCGGGACGGTTCCTTAAAAGAGGGAGTGGGTGTCAGGACGGGTAGTCTACTCCGACAGCCACCAGGCCAACAAGAGTGCCACCCATGCCCCAATACTGGCGGGGAGGAGATGGAGTGCACCAAGCTTGAACAGGTCGATGCCCAGGAATTGGCCGACAAATTGGCCAATGATGAAACCCACCCACGACACAACCAGGTAGAGCAGGATGCGCCGGATTGGACCGCCCATGATGAAGTGGAAGGCGGTGGCGTAGGCCGAAGCCAGCAGAAAGCCGAGGATGAGCGCCGATGCAGCGCCGGATAGCGACGCCATCAGGCAGCCACCTTCAGTGCCAGGGGGATGGCGTGCTGCTGAGGATCAGACGCGGCAGGCTCCTGAGCCTTCTCGATTAGACCGCCGCCGAGACAGATCTCACCGTCATAGACAACGGCCCCTTGACCGGGTGTCAGGCCCATAACCGGGTCCTCGAACTCAATTCGCATTGTGCCGTTCGGGCCGGGATAGACCGCGGCGGGGACAGCCGGCGCCTTGTACCGAATCTTGACCTGGGCCGCACTTCCGGCGGCAGGCGGCGTGCCGCCAACCCAGTTGACATCGGAAGCCGTCAGATGGCGCTGGCCCAACTGCGAGCGCTCGCCGACGATTAGCGCGTTGCGGCTCACGTCTTTGCGAAGCACGTAAACAGGCTCCGGCGTCGCAAGGCCCAACCCTTTACGCTGTCCGATCGTGTAGCCCGCCAGGCCGGTGTGGTCGCCCAGGTGACGGCCGTCACTGTCCAGAATTGGACCAGGCTCAGCCGTTTTGGAGGCGTAGTCGCGCAGGAATCGACGATAGTCACCGTCACCCAGGAAACAGAGGTCCTGGCTGTCCTGCTTGCTGGCCACCGGCAGGCCGAAGTCACGGGCCAACTCTCGGACCTCATCCTTCGCGTAGCCACCGATAGGGAACAGCACATGGGGCAGCTGTGACTGGGTCAGGACATGGAGGACGTATGACTGATCCTTGTGGGCATCTACTGCCTCTCGCAGTTGGTAGGACCCGTCAGGCGCGGGCTGGATCCGGGCGTAATGGCCTGTGGCCAGGTAGCGTGCGTCCAGCGCCATAGCGTGGTCGTAGAGGTGACTGAAGCGAATTTGCCGGTTGCACAGAATGCATGGATTCGGCGTCACGCCGCGTTCGTGCTCGTCGATAAAATACTGGACGACTGATTGGCGGAACAGGTCCTGCACATCGAGGACGTAGAAAGGGATATTGAGATGATCGGCCACGCGGCGAGCGTCGGCCATCTGGTCCGGCGTGCAGCAGCGGTTGACGGGCGCACTGCCAGCCACACCAGGCTCGCTCCACAGCCGCATCATGATGCCGACGACATCATAGCCCTGCTCCACAAGCAGTGCCGCCGCTACCGAACTGTCGACCCCGCCGCTCATCGCGACGACAACGCGCTCGTTACTGGTGGGATGATCACTCATAGCACCTAACTCTATCTGCCGGGAGCGGTGGTGACAACTGCACTTTGCTGCGGCTAAGCGACGGTCAGTGGGGCCAGGCTGTTCAGGCGGGCAGTGACCGAGGCCAACGTATCCACAACGTAGCGGATATCATCGGCACTGTTTTGCTGTCCCAGGGTCAGGCGCAGGCCGCCACGCGTCCATGTTGGCTCCAGCCCGATGGCTTGCAAGACGGCCGATGGCTTGGGATCGCCGCTGCTGCAGGCGGAGCCGCTGCTGGCGGCGATGCCCGCCATGTCGAGGTGCATGAGCAGGTCGTTGCCCGAGAGGTGCTGGAAGGCAAAGCTGGCGTGGTGGGGCAGCCGTTCCGCTGGATGGCCGGTGAGCCGGACCTGTTCGTCGTCAATGGCCGTGACGCCGGCAATCAATGCGTCGCGCAGCGGCACAAGATGGTCCAGGCGGTCACTCATCTCTTCCATCGCCAGGCGGTACGCCTCGGCCGCACCGACGATGAGCGGGACATTCAGCGTGCCCGCTCGCAGCCCGTGCTCGTGACCGCCACCGGTCTGCGTGGGCAAGAGGGAAATGCCTTCCCGGACGATGAGAACGCCAACGCCTTTGGGGCCGTAGAATTTGTGGGGGGCCAGCGTCATCATGTCGACCGGTTCGCCCAGCAGATCCCACTGCCGAGCGGCCGCCAGTTGGACCGCATCGGTGTGGTAGAGGATGTCATGGGCGCGGGCCAGCTCGCCAATCTCCCGCCACGGCTGGATGGAGCCGATCTCATTGTTGGCCGCCATGATGCTGATCAGGACCGTGTCGGGCCGGATCGCTGCCGTGACGTCGTCGGGTGAAACACGCCCCGTTTCGTCGACCGGCACGACGGTTAGATCGAAACCGAAATGGTCGCGAAGCTGCAGGGCGGTTGCCAGGACCGCGCCGTGTTCGATGGCCCCGGTGATGAGGTGCTGCCCGCGCCCAGCCTCTTTGGCGGCGAGCATGGCGCCACGCAGCGCCAGGTTATTGCTTTCGGACCCGCAGCCGGTGAACACGATGCTGTCAGCCGGGGTGTTCAGACAGGTGGCGAGCGTTTCGCGTGCCCGTTCCACGGCTCGACGGGCGGAATGGCCGGCTGAGTGATGGGATGAGGGGTTGCCGTACTCCATGCCCCAATAGGGGGCCATGGCCTCAACGACGCGTGGATCAACAGGTGTCGTGGCGCCGTGGTCGATGTAGACGGAACGGCGCAGGTTATCTTGTTTTGGCATCTTTACTCCTCAACAATCGGCAGGCTGACGGTGAAGGTTGCGCCTTTACCGGGTTGGCTGTCGACGGTGATGGTCCCGCCTACGGTGCGAAGGCTTTCCTTGACAAGGTACAGACCGAGGCCGGTGCCGGCGACACCGCGCTCCACGGCCAGATTCGTGCGATAGAAGCGCTTGAACAGGTGGGGTTGGGCCTCCGGTGGAATGCCAATCCCATCATCCTTAACTTCGACGACTACAGTCTTGCCCTCGACGCACGCTCGCAGCTCGACGGTGCCGGACGGCGTGTATTTGATGGCATTATCCAGCAGGCTACCAAAGATGCTGTCCAACATCTCGGCTGTGCCCATGACCGGAAGTAAGTCAGGCTCAATCTCTGTGCGAAACACCAACCCTTTTGCTACAGCCCGGTCGGAAGCGCTGGCGGCTAGATTGGTCAGGGCAGGGCCGATGCGAATAGGCCGGACGCTCCGACGGAACTCCCTGGCCTCTAACTTCGACAGATCGAGCATCTGGCGGATTAGGAGCTGCAAGCGGTCGCTTTCCCGCTCAATGACGCCCAGGAAACGGTCTGACTTCTCCTCCGTCGTCGCCCGGCCATTTCGCAGTAGTCGCGCATACATGAGTATGGTCGCCAGCGGCGTTCGCAGTTCGCCAATAATGCTCTGAAACAGATCGTCCCGCATGCGCTCCAACTCGACGGCGAGCGTCAGGTCAGACACCAGGAGCACGGTCTCTTTTGCGGTCAAGCCGACTTCATCGCTCTCGACAACCGCACATTGAAGCAGGACGGGCAGGGCGGGCTGGCCTCGACGTTGAAGGGTGTTGACTTGCTCAGACCGCCCGTCATCGGCGGTCAATGCCCGGTCGATCAGGTCGCCGATGTGACCGCTTTCCAGGATCAGCACCTTGCCGATGGACTGGCCGACCAGCTCGTCCGGTGGGCGAGCCACCAGAACCCCGAATGATTCGCTGGCTCGCAAGACAATCTGTTCCTGGTTAACGATGACCAGACCTTCCGAATACGTAGTGAGAATGGTTCGGTTTCGGCGCTCTTCAGCCACCTTGTCCCGACTGAGGTTGGCGTTGACGATGGCCGCCGCAAGAGGTCCGCCCGTTGCCTGCAAGACGGCCAGATCGGATTCGGTAAACTGACCGCTGCGACGGTTGATGGCCTGCAGGACACCCACGGTTTGCTCATCGACCTGCAATGGTATGCAGATCATCGAGGTGGTGCGGAAGCCCGACTTGCTGTCGACGCCAGAGAAGAAGCGCTTGTCGGCGTAGGTATCGTTGATGATGACAGGCTCACGATGTTCCGCCACCCAGCCGGCGATGCCTTGCCCTTTCTTGACGCGTACGGTGGGCAAGTCGGCAAACTCCGGCCCCATTAGCTCGTTAACAAACATGATGTCTCCGGTCGCCGGTTCGACCATGCCCACCGAGAGGGTCTCGACGTCGAGCGTTGATCGTATGGGACCGTTGAGTTGGTCAAAGATGGTGGTCAGGTTAAGCGAACTTGCCAGCGTCTGGCTAATGCCGGCTACTGCTGTGAACTCAATTTGCTGCCGGATCACGCGTTGTTCCAGAGCCGCTCGGTCCATCAAAACGGTGGCCAGTCGAGCCACATCGCCCAGGTCGGCGGGAGACAGACCGGTTGGGTCGTGGTCAATGAGGATGATGCAGCCGCTGGTCAGATTCGGTGTCGCGGCTTTCCCGGCAGGCAATGAGACGGCAAGGATCGAATGGCGAGGGAGCAGCCACAGCTGCTGCCGCATGAGATCTGCTGCGGGTTGGGACAACTTGTCGAACGTGGCGGGCTGCGGCAGGGAGAGAAACGGGTCAAGGCCCGCCTCAAACCGGTCCCAGCGTTCGCGCCGTACGCCGGACTGTGTCGACGCCTGCCACACGTCGAAATTGCCTTGGGGCGTTACCATCGCGACGAGCGCTGTCCGCTCTGTGCGCTTGGCCAGCCAATGCGCCAAGGCACCGCAAATGGCCGGGCTGTCCGGCTGCTCGGCAAGCGCCATCACCAGATCGGCAAGGCGACTGGTGTGGTCAATGGGTCGATTATCCTGGGCGGCGGTAATCATCAGTCGTTGTTATAACCATCCCGCACGGACATGACAAGCCTCGCTAAGGGAAGGGGCGTCAAGCCACGCTTGCCGGTTGCTGAAAGGGCGCAATTTCAGTATAGTCTAGTTGGCCCTCGTAGGCAGTAAGGTCCCTTAACACCCGTAAAGGAGAATACAATGGATTACATAGAATCAGTGCATGGGCGCGAGGTTCTTGATTCACGCGGCAACCCCACAGTTGAGGTAGAAGTTATCCTGTTTGATGGAGCCGGCGGACGCGCTATTGTGCCGTCAGGCGCCTCAACTGGCGTGCATGAAGCGTGGGAAAAACGTGACGGTGACAAGTCGCGTTATGATGGTAAAGGCGTGCTGGAAGCCGTTGGCGCAGTCAACGGAGAGCTGGCCGAGTTGGTGGTTGGCTGGTCGGCGACTGATCAGGTCGGCATCGACCGGGCCATGATTGAACTCGACGGCACCGAAAACAAGAGTCGTCTGGGCGCGAACGCGATCCTGGGCGTTTCGCTGGCGGTCGCCAGAGCGGCCGCTTCCAGCCAGGAGCTCCCGCTCTACCGTTATTTGGGCGGCGTCTCGGCCAATACCCTGCCCGTGCCAATGATGAATATCATGAATGGCGGCAAGCATGCAGCCGGTTCTACGGACCTGCAAGAGTTCATGATCATGCCGGTTGGCGCCAGTTCCTATCGTGAAGGATTGCGTTGGGGCGTGGAGATCTACCAGAGCTTGAAGAAAGTGCTCAGTGCAAAGGGGTATGGCACGACGGTCGGCGATGAGGGTGGCTTTGCTCCCAGCGTCTCGGCCAATCGTGAAGCGTTCGACCTTATTCTGGAAGCAGTCGAGCGCGCCGGCTACAAGGCTGGCGAGCAGATCATGCTGGCTATGGACGCAGCGGCTTCCGAGTTCTACGAGGACGGGAAGTACCACCTCAAGACCGAAGGCAAGGTGCTGACCGGCCCGGAGATGGTCGACTTCCTGGCAGCGTGGTGCGACGAGTATCCGATCATCTCCATTGAAGATGGTCTGCACGAGGATGATTGGGAGAGCTGGTCCCTGCTGACCGAGAAGGTTGGTGACCGTGTCCAGATCGTCGGCGACGATCTGCTTGTCACCAATGTCAAGCGCATCTCGCGCGGCATAGAGGAGAAGGCTGCCAACAGTCTGCTCTGCAAGGTTAACCAGATTGGTACCCTGACCGAATCGATCGAAGCGGTCGAATACGTGCAGCGTCGTGGCTGGACGGCCGTCGTTTCCCATCGCAGCGGCGAGTCTGAGGACGCCACCATCTCTGATCTGGTTGTGGCGCTAAATGCGGGCCAGATTAAGACTGGCGCGCCGGCTCGCAGCGACCGCGTGGCGAAGTATAATCAACTACTACGTATCGAAGAAGATTTGGGCGATTCGGCCGTCTATCCCGGCCTCAGCGCCTTTACCAATTTGCATCGTTAAGTCGGACCAGTCGTCCCAGTGGCGACCGTGCCCGTGGAGTGTGTAGACGTATGGAAAGTGAAAAGAACTGGCGTCTCGTTCGCAGCGAGGAAATGCCTGAAGTGGAACCAGACGAACCGGAAAGTGAAGAAGAGTCGGACTCCAAAAAGAAGTCCGAACCGGCAGGCTCTATGGAAGATCGTCTCATCAAGAATCGCACGCTAACGATCTTTGGTGAGATTGACATGAAGCTGGCTCAGGAAGTGACCAAAAAGCTGCTGTTGATGGATGCTGAGTCGAGTGATGAAATCACCATCTTCATCAACTCGCCGGGCGGTCATGTCGAGTCGGGTGATACCATCTTCGATGTCATTCGTTATGTTAAATCTCCTGTGCGTGTGGTAGGCACAGGCTGGGTGGCGAGTGCAGCGGCGCTTATCTACGTGGCGACTGAACTTGAGAATCGCTACAGTCTGCCGAACACGAGATTCCTGCTGCATCAACCGATGGGTGGCGCACGTGGACAGGCGTCGGATATTGCCATTGAGGCGGAAGAGATCCTCAAGATGCGCCGGCGCTTGAACGAAACGTTTGCCGAACAGACCGGTCAGGAAATCGATCAGGTCGAGGAAGACACCGACCGCAATTTCTGGATGTCGGCCAAAGAAGCCAAGGAGTATGGGCTTGTTGGCGCGATTATCGGGTCGGCCACTGAGCTCGAGTAGATCGCTGGCAGTGTCCGGCTTTGGTCGGGCCTGGACGATGAACGACGGAGGAGGTGTGGCAATCGCCACGCCTCCTTCCGTATCTGACAGCGATCTTTAGCTAATGGGGTTTGGGATGAAAACGATCTTGCTAATGCGTCATGCCAAGTCAAGCTGGGACAATGCGTTTCTGAGCGACTTTGAACGGCCGCTGAACAGTCGTGGACGTCGTGACGCTCCGCGTATGGGCGCTTTACTGCGCGCCGAGGACCTCACGCCAACCTTGATCATCGCCTCCAGGGCGATCCGCGCATCGCAGACGGCCGAGGAAGTGGCGTATGCGAGTGGCTACGATGGTGAGATCCAGTTCTCTCGCGAGCTGTATCACGCCGATGGGGAGACGCTCGTCGCCGCTCTGCATGGCGTCGATGATCGTGTGGATCGCGTGCTGCTTGTGGCCCACAACCCGGGTATGAGCGATCTGGCGGCAAGCTGGAACAGCGACGTGGATCGGATGCCGACGGCGGCGATTGCACACTTCGAGTGGCCTGTCGAGCAGTGGACTTACGTGACCGAGGATGGGACGGCTGACCTGGTCAACCTCTGGTTCCCGCGCGACCTGGCCTGACCGACCTAGCTTTCAAGATGGGCGTGCAGGCGGCTCAGGCTCTTGTTTTGCCCAACCCACAGACCGACTAATCCAACACGAAATTCGTACAGCGTGGCCCCTTCCTCGTTAATCTCGCGCATGATTTCGCGTGTGACGAGCGAGTTGAGGCCCTCGGTTGCCGTGGCCGGGTCGAGGTCGATTCCGTATCCCTGCAGATAGTCGATTAGCTCCTCGGTATACAGCGGTTCGTTGCGATCCATGAGTTGGGCGGCGGCCGTCAGCAAGGCGCGCTCCGTATAGTCGGAGCGCTGCCACAGGTAGGCAAAGTGGACTTCTCCCAGGCGCAGCATCTCGTCCAGCGCGGCATTGACGTCGGAAATGGTCACGTAGCCGGTGCCGTCGTGGTTGGCTCGCTTCACCAGGGTGTAGCAGACAAGCTGGAGGAAGTAGGGATGACCGGCGGTTACGCGCAGGATTTTGTCGACCGCCAGATCGTCGTAGATGATGCTGGGGGCGACCGGCTCGCAAATCAGCCTTGTGGCAGCCGGGTCGCTGAGATAGTCAATCTTGCGGTAGAGAGCGATGTTGAATAGTACAGACCAGTAGTCACTGCTCATCTCTTCCAGACGGTGGGTGCCCACGAAGATGAAGCTCAGCCCCTCGCTGTGCTGCATCAGATGGCGCATGTAGGTGAAGAAGGTGCGCGGCAGGATGCCGTCATCAACCATCGTCTCGAACGCCTCGAACTCGTCGAACACTAGCAACAGCGTGGTGCCTGTCGGCAGCAGCGACCTGGCCAGCGGCAGGAACGTGCGCTCGAAATATCGCGTGGGATCGGGTCCCCACGCCTCATGCTCCGGCACATCGCACTGGATGTCCAGTGCCTGCAGCGTGTCCGATACCTGCCAGGCCAACTCTTCGAGCAGGGCCGCCATGCCGGGGGTGACGCCAAGTGACTGGCAATCGATGTAGACGGGCACGAGTTCCGGGGGTAGGTGTTCGTTGAGGCGAAGCAGCGCGGAGGTTTTACCCGTCCGTCGCTGCCCAACCAGCATCAGCACATTGCGGCGCGATTGGGTGCCGGTGCTCTCGGCAATAAACTCAAACAGCTCTTCCCTGCCAAAGAACAGGGCGCTGTCGCGTCGCAGCGGCGTGCCGGGCAGATACGGATTGCTGATGGGCTTGAACTCGCGCTCTGGCGGCAGCAGATGGACCATGTCCCCAAAGGCGGCCGTCTTGTCTTGATGGTTGCGGTCATCGTAGGTGAGGGAGAGCGCAACTCTGAACCGATCCCTGACCTTGGGCACAACCTGAAACTGAATCTGGCGTGACCGGCCGGACGGCAGGAAGCTGATCGTCTGCGGTGGACTGAAGATCTCGTAGGCGGGGTTGATATCCAGCGCAGCGACGATGTTCTCTGCCGGCGCACGTCCGCTGTTGCGAATGACCATGGCAACATCGGTGGCGCCATTGGGTACGACGCGTTTCGTCTTGAGTGAAATCTCGAGTTCAGCTCTGCCCTTCAGCTCTTCAATCTCCGCCGTGATCAGACCGGACCAGCGCCGGATGATTGCCTTGGCCATTGTTCGCTCGACACGAGGGCTGAACTCCGGCAGTTCTTCCTGGAGCTGGCGCAGCCGCACGGCAGCCTGGTTCAGGTATACGATCCGGTCATCGACACCATCAACCCGGACGCTGTCGCGCATGTTGGTCAGAATGGGCAGCAGACTGCCAAAAACCGGTGACCAATCATGCTGGGCTTCGATCTCGGCCAGCAGTTCAACGAGCTGCGGTCGCAGCAAAGTCACTTCGGTGATGGACGGCGCCTCAAGCAGCGCCTGGGCTGTGCGGTAGAGCCGCAGGCGTCCTTCTCGCGTTTCCCAGACGGCCGACATGTCGTCTGGATGGTCGAGCGTTCGGATGATGATCGAAAGGCCTGCCTGGGGACGGTTGGCCAGCAAGAAGAAGCCGTCCGCCAAACTGGCCAGGCTGTCATCGCCTGCCTGTCTGGCGCGGTTGGCAAGCTGCAGCAGGAAGTCGGGCGAGCCATCGACTTCCATGTACTCCTGTTCCACCTGCCTGAGCGTCGTGGCCGGCTCCTGGGTCAACCGCCGGTAGAAGCGATTGGCTTGCGTCGTCGGAGATGTCGATTGGCGAACGTAGACGATGGCTGCAGCTACAGCCGCGATGCCAAGCATGACGCCGAGCAGGGGAGTCAGGTTGAGCAGTGCATTGGTTGCCGGAATCAGCGGGCCGATGGCCGGTGTCACGTAGCCGCGATAAAAGCCGTCGTCAAAGCGGAATCGATACTCCAGTCGCTCGGTGCCTTCAACCGGCTGGACACTGGACCAGAAGGCGGGCCCATTCCCGGCGGTGATTTGCTGCTCCGCCTGGGGCATCCAGCTTCTGCTGGTCGGGTCCCACAGTTCGAGCCGGACACTGACGTTGTCGTTTTCGACATCCTTGACAAAGATGGTTGCCCCAATCTGGTCGCCATCGATGGAGACTTCCGGGTTGGTCAGCAGCGGCGGCCGATTCTCCTCTTCACGGAATAGTCGTATAACGCTGTTCTCGGCAACCGTCAGCAGGTCCGGGGACTGGCTTGAGGAGCGTCTCATTAGCGACAGGGCCGTGACGGTGCTGGCCAGGTCCAGTTCCAGGGCCAGGTTTGGTTCGCGCGATTGAAGCTGGTCGTAGAGCAAGACGCGGCCCTCTTCTGTGCCCACCAGGGCCGTATCAGGACGGCCGTCCTTGTTGAGGTCGTCCCACACCATGGCGGTCACACCGTTGAGGTTATCCAGAGTCCACGGGATCAGAGGCTGGTTGTCGGCCACGGTCAGCTGCAGCAGCCGGTTGCCGACGGTGGCAATCAGATAGGCGATGGTGTTTTCCTGGAACGCTTCGACGGAACCCTGGCTGGACGAAATGATCTCGGTGGGGCGACCCGGCAGGCGTTGGGGCCACGGCCACTGCGACATCTCGATACCCCGTTGGCTCAGGCCATGTGCCGTGCCGTCGGCGATGAAGGCAACCAGACGCACGGACAGCTCGTCGCTGCCCGGCTGCTGCACATCAAATATGGTAACAACGTCTGCCGGAAACTGGTGGAACTCGACGAGCTGCAGCTCATCGCCGGCCTGGTCCAGCAGCAGCAGCTGTGTGCCAAGGGCGATCAACAGTTGTTCGGTTCCCGTTGTGCTGTCGGCAAACAGAAGCAGCTGCGAAGGACCGCCTTCCAGCTCGGGCGCCGCAAACTCCTGAACGATTTCGCCGGCGCTGTTCACTCCCAGGAGCCGCCCGTCGGACGTGCCAACCGTTACAGCTGGTGAGCCGATCTCCGCGCTCTCGTCGACTACCATCGCGGTGACACGCCCGGGGAATGAAAGCTCCCACAGGCGTTCACCTTGGGCGCTGCGCAGTTCGAGCCAGCTGGTGCCCTGGTCCGTCGCGTCAGTGAGCGGTCCAGGTTCATGGCGGACGACAACAATGCGCGGCGTATCACCAAGCGGATCACGCAGCGTGTCCAGAAACAGGATTTCGTTACCAGGCGCGTGCAGCCAGCGGATGGATTGGTCGCTGCCCAGCGTATGCAGACGGCCGTCGCGCGTGCCGACGATGACCTCGTCCTCTCCATCTTTGTCCAGGTCGATCACCAGCCACGCGGTCGGTGCGGCGTCGAGCACGTACTCCCACTCCTCTACGTATTCGCTGTTGCCGACCCCCAGTCCGACAAGCTCAAGCGACGCAAAGCGTGCCAGCAGCAGTTCGTGGTGGCCGTCACGGTTGACATCAACCAGTTGGGTCACGTTCGGCAGGTCCGTATCGCCCAGTCTGAGAAGGGTTTGGCCGTTGTTGCCCAGCAGGAGAACGTCGGACAGGTCGCTGCTGTTGGTGGCCCCTTCCAGGATGGCGACCAGGCTGGCCTGCCCAGCGGAGGTGCGACTCGCGGTAGGCAGGAGCGCGCGCAGCGCTCGCGAGCCTTCTGAGTCGAGGTTATTCGTCCACTCGCGGCGGCCGTCGGCCGCATAGGCCACCACACTGCCTGCGTCTGTGCCTACGGCAATAACCGGGCGTTCGCGCAACTCCGCAAACGCCATGGCGGTGATGGGGCGGTTGACTGTTCGGAACCAGAGCAGGTTGCCTTCAGCGTCATATAGATCCAGCTGGCCGAAGTTGGTGCCGACTGCCAGATAGGATTCATCGGCTGTGAATGGGGCTTCAACGAGCGAGGTGATGCGACGAGAAATTGACTGCGTCCACTGCTCTTCGCCATTGGAAACGAAGCTCAATTGACTGAAGCGTCGGGGCGTGAAAAGTCCCAGGACGATATCTCGCCAGCCATCCCTGTCGAAATCGGCGACCAGCATTTGCGGGTCAACGTCAATTTCCTGGTCGCTTTGGGCCATGTACTCCCACACGACGCGCCCATTGCGGTCGTAGGCCAACAGGCGACCTGAGCTGAGCAGCGCCAGGATCTCCTCCGTTCCGTTTCGATCAATATCAATATGGTCAAGCGCAACGGTGTCGGTCTTGGTCGTGAGCACGCTGCCTTCTTCGCGGCGGGTGGTTGGCTGTGACGAGCGAGTGGGTTCCGCTTCGTACGGTATTTGCCACAGGAGGTCGCCCGTGGCACTGAGCAAGGCGAGCCAGTTGTCTCCGCCAATGGCGATTTCCTGTCGCCCGTCGGTTGAGCCGTCGAAGTTCCCTCGGGTGGCCGCTGCCACAGATTCGATGGATGTGTGGGACCAAAGCACCTGGCCATCGGCGCTGATGAGCGCTACACGGCCGTTCTCGTCGACCACGAGCACCTCGTCGATGCCGTCAGCATTCACGTCGGCCAGTTCGGCCGATTGCAAACGGCCTGAGGCAGCATAGCGCCAATACTCGGACTCTTGCCCCTGGGCGGAAGCCTCTCGCTGCGATCCAAGCACCAACGCCGTCAGCAGGGCTGCCAAAAGCCAAAAGCGAACTATTCTGGTGCGTTTCATGTCTGGTCGGGTTGCCCGGCAGGCGCGAGGATCCGACAGGCGCTCCGGCTCACACTAGCCAGTATCGGGTGGGCGCAGGGCGTACCCTACACCACGCTCGCTAACGATCCACGTGCCGTATGGATCGATCGCCCGGCGAAGACGCTTGATCAACGTTTTCAGACGATCGGGGTCGTCGACCAAGGCGTCGCCCCAGACCGACATCTCCAGGTCCTCGCCACGAACGACCTGTCCGGCTTGTTGGCAGAGGCGGACCAGAATGCTGAACTGGGATGTCGTCAGACTTAGCTCCTGCCCATACGCCCAGACCTGGTGGCGCGGTTCGTCAATGACAAACGGCCCGGCCTGGATAAGGCCCGGCACATCTTGTCGCCGGACAAACCGTCTGAGGATTTCGCTGGTGTAATGGTAGCCACCGTTTCTTTGCTCCAGCAGGCATTGCTGTTCCAGCTGGCGCAGACTCTCCACCGGGCCATCGGCGATGGCCAGCACATGCTGTTCTTCGTCTGTCAGGTTCTGCCACAGGTAGCTGAGATGCGAATCCGCCTCGACCTCAATAGGGGCGTCGAGCTGGGCCAGCGCGCTCTCGTTACCTTCCTGAAGCCCTTCATAACGAGGGTCGCCGCTGGTCACAGCCTGGAACGCGTGATAGCCCGCAATATGCAGGAAGAAAGGGTGGTCGCCTACGAGGAAGATTAAATGCTCGCGCAGCGCCGGCGAAAAGTCGACACCTGTGCCGGCCAGACGTTCGTCCATGAGCCGTTCCGTTTCCTCGTCCTGAAAGAGACCCAGTGGAACGGTGACGAAGATGTTGAAGAATGGGGAGCTAAGGATTTCTTCTTCAGCCGTTATGGCAAAGAGCGGCCGTTGGCTGGCGGTCAGGAATGACAGACCGTACTTGGTCGTTAGACCCCGCAGCCGGGCGAAGAAGTAGGGCGTCAGCAAGTCGTTGGCAGCCAGCAGCTCAAATTCATCCATCAGGACGATAACGCGCACATTGCGCCGTCCGATCTGGGAGAGCGCACGGTCCAGCGCTCGGTAGGTGCCGGGCTGGGTGGGCTCGTCAATAGTCAAGCCTGCGTCTGTCGCCGCGTCGACCAGAGAGTCGTGGAACAGTTCGTACACCTCTTCCGGCGGCGACCCGGCCAACTCCTGGCAGTCAAGCAGAACAAACAACGCTTCCGGCGTTGACAGGCTGAAGGCAGTGCGCACGTCGGGTGTGGCCAGATGGATGAGCAGGGAGCTCTTTCCAATGCGGCGCGGGCCGATGAGGGAAACACTCTGGCCGTTGCGGAGCAGCCCCAGCATTTGGCTGGTCTCACTATCACGGCCGACGAATTCGCTGGCGCGGCGAATCGCGCCGCGATGGTAAAAAGGATTCTCTGCGCTCATTTGACTGCCTATTGTAGTGCGAACCGCGTCGGATGGGTAGAGCAGCAGCCCGGAACTCACCTACACATAAGCGAAATGGGCAGACAAGGCAGGTTCCGGCTCGCGGAAATGGGTCCTCGCTGCCTATGAGTCGGTTTGCCCGGCCCCTCTGGGTCGCTTACAATCGAACATATGGACGACGAACTGCGGTCTCGACTGCGGCGTATGGGGGTGACCCGTGGTGCGCGCAATCTGCGTCCGGCTCCGGCCGTTCCGCCGACTGAGTTACGCACCGAGCGGCCTGACTTGCCCGGACGTCCCGTCCCGGCTGAGGAGCTTATGCCCGGCAGTACGCTGGTCAGCAATGACGCGGGCGCCTGCCTGGTGGTTGATCGCGTCTATAGTCTGGGCTACGTGCACGGCCAGGACCGGCTCTCTGATCTCCTGTCGCTCGATCCCGCAGCGGCCGTCGAGTATGGGCTGGACCGGCGGCTGGCAGGGCGGGACCCTCGCGACTTTCTCTTCCTGGACACGGAGACGACCGGCCTCGCGGGAGCTGGCACCTTGGCCTTCATGGTCGGTGTGGCGTTCTTTGAGCAGCGTCCGGTGCAGAACGAGAATGGTACGTCGGTCCAGGAAGCGTTCGTGGTTCGGCAGTTCTTTCTTCGAGACCATGGTGACGAAGCGGCTATGCTGCTGATGCTGGACGATCTGGCCGCTCGTAAACAAGGTTTGGTGACGTTTAACGGCCGTTCCTTCGATGTCCCCCTGCTGGACACGCGCTATTTGATGAACCGCATGCGTGGCCAACTGTCCGATCTGGCCCACCTCGATCTGCTCCCGCCTTCCCGGCGCTTGTGGCGGGCACGCCTTGGGTCGTGTGCGCTGGGCTCGCTGGAGAAGACGCTGCTCGGTTTGCGCCGCAGCGAAGATGATGTGCCCGGCTGGCTGATTCCGGGCATGTATGCCGACTATCTGCGCACGGGAGATGCGCGACCGTTGGCCGGGGTCTTCTACCACAACCAGATTGACATGCTCTCCATGGTCACGCTGGCCTCAAGGGTGCTGCGCCAGATGACGACCGTGACCGGCGACGATCCGCCGCTGGATCGACTGAGCCTTGCCAAGTGGCAGGCGGACCGGGGGCTGGCCGAGCAGGCGGAACGAACGCTTCAGAGTGTGTTGGAGTCAGAACTGTCGATGGACGATTACCGGGAAGCCCAGAACCGGCTGGCGGCAATCTACAAGCGGCAGGACCGGCGCGCTGAGGCAGTGATGCTGTGGCAGCAGGTGGCGGTCACCAGCTATGACGCAATTGACGCCCACATCGAACTGGCGATGCATTACGAGTGGCAAGAGCGCGATCTGTCCCAGGCGCTCCTCTGGACCCGGCAGGCAGCCGCGCTCCTGGAACGTTCAGGCCGTGCGGCGGCAGCGCTTCATATGGATGAGGTTGAGCATCGTTTGGCGAGGCTGGAGCGGAAGATGGCCGGGCAGTCGGAGGCGAGCGACGAGGCCAGCTAGGGCATCTGATCGCCCATGACCCGAATGACGGTGTCGAGGTCTTTGTCCCCCCGGCCACTCAGGTTGACCAGAATGACGGCATCGCGGCTCATTTGCGGCGCGAGCTTGATCGCTTCTGCCACTGCATGTGCTGACTCCAGCGCCGGAATGATTCCCTCAGTTCGTGACAGTTCATGAAAGGCTGCCAGCGCTTCCTCATCGGTGGCGTAGGTGTAGCCAGCCCGCTCCTGGTCGCGCAGCCAGGCATGTTCCGGGCCAACGCTCGGATAGTCGAGACCGGCGCTGATGCTGTGGGTTTCCATGATCTGCCCATCGGCCGTCTGCATGACAAAGCTCTTGGTGCCGTGCAGCACGCCAATGCGCGCCAGATTCAGGTCGGCAAAGCGGGCGGCATGACGCTGCGAAGCGATGCCTTCGCCGCCCGCCTCCACGCCGAGCAGGTCGACGGAGTCGTCGTCGCGAAAGGCGTGAAAAATGCCCATCGCATTGCTGCCGCCGCCCACGCAAGCGATGACGACATCGGGTAGACGGCCGCTGGTCTGCATAATCTGCTGGCGAGCCTCCGTGCCAATGACGCTCTGAAAGTCGCGGACGATCAGGGGGTAAGGATGGGGACCGAGCACCGACCCCAGCAAGTAGTGGGTCGTCTCGACGTTGGTCACCCAGTCGCGGATGGCCTCGTTGATAGCGTCTTTCAATGTGCGGCTGCCTGATGTGACCGCCTGAACCTCTGCGCCGAGCAGCCGCATGCGGTAGACGTTTGGCTGCTGTCGAGCAATGTCGACCTCGCCCATGTAGACGACGCACTCCAGCCCCAACAAGGCGCAGGCGGTGGCAGTGGCAACCCCGTGCTGGCCCGCACCTGTTTCCGCCACCACACGCTGTTTGCCCATCCGCTTGACCAGCAAGGCCTGGCCGAGTGCGTTGTTGATCTTGTGGGCGCCAGTGTGGTTCAGGTCTTCTCGCTTGAGATAAATTTGCGCGCCACCGAGTTTTTCCGAGAGCTGTTTGGCGTAGCTGATGGGAGACGGCCGGCCGACGTAGGTATGCAGCAGGTTATCGAACTCGGCAATAAAGGCCGGATCGCGGCGGGCTTCTTCGTAAACGGTGATCAGTTCTTCCAGCGCGGGCATCAGGGTTTCGGGTACGAACTGGCCGCCGTATGGCCCGTACTTGCCCTGGTCGTTTGGCACACTTCGTTTCTCTTCCATGCAGTCGTTTTCTCCCGGATCAGTGTGTGGCGATTATAACAACTTTGAACCGTCTGTCGCAGTGTGCTCTCGTAAGCTGATGGAACAGGCATTCTATTTGGCATCGCGGATGTGGTAAAATTGACCCTATGACCAAAGAACTCATTGTGATTGGCGGCGGCCTGGCGGGTACGGAAGCGGCCTGGCAGGCGGCTCAACTGGGCGTTCCCGTGCGACTGTTCGAAATGCGCCCTGTGCGCGAAACGCCCGCCCACGAGACTGAGCAGTTGGCCGAGCTGGTGTGCAGTAATTCGCTCGGTTCAGATCGTTACGGCAAGGCGTCGGGCCTGCTGAAGGCCGAGCTGCGCGGACTTGGCTCGCTGATCATTGCGTCGGCAGAGCGGAGCGCGGTGCCGGCTGGCTCATCGCTGGCGGTTGACCGGGACGTCTTTGCCCAGCTCGTCACGGAACAGATTGAAGCACATCCTTTGATCGATGTCGTCCGGGAAGAGGTGACCATTATCCCGGACACGCCGAGCGTCATCGCGTCAGGACCGCTGACGTCGGCGGCATTGACTGAGCAGATTGGTGGTCTGTCTGGGCAAGAGTACCTCTACTTCTACGATGCTGTCTCACCAATCGTCTACCGCGACAGCATCAATATGGAGATCGCCTTTCGCCAGTCGCGCTATGACCGGGGCGAGGAAGAAGAGGGTGACTACATCAACTGCCCCATGACCCGCGAGGAGTACGAGGCGTTTCGTGAAGCGCTGCTGGCCGGCGAACAGATCACGCTTAAACAGTTTGAGCGTGAGGATCCCCACTTTTTCGAAGGGTGTATGCCTGTCGAAGTGTTGGCCGCGCGGGGTGAAGAGGCGCTGGCATTTGGTCCCATGCGGCCCGTGGGCCTGGAAGATCCGCGCACCGGGCGACGGCCGTACGCTGTTGTCCAACTGCGACAAGATAACCTGGCGGGTTCGCTCTATAACATGGTCGGCTTCCAGACGAACTTGCGCTGGGGCGACCAGAAGCGGGTCTTGCGCCTGATTCCCGGCCTGGAGAACGCCGAGTTTGCTCGTTATGGCATGATGCATCGGAACACGTATATCAACGCGCCAACCATGCTGCAGCCGTCTTTGCAGTATCGCAGCCGGGCTGATCTGTTCTTTGCCGGACAGATTACCGGCGTCGAGGGGTATGTTGGTAATGCGGGCACGGGCCTGCTGGCTGGCGTCAACGCGGCGCGGCTGCTGTCCGGAAAGCATACGGTGATTTTGCCGCCAGCCACGATGCTCGGCGCACTTTGTCACTATGTCACCCACGCCCGCGTGCGCGATTTCCAGCCCATGAAGGCCAACTTCGGCTTGTTCCCGCCGCCGCTCCACAAGCTGCCGAAGGCTGAGCGCGGTGCCTACTACCATGAACGTGCCCTGACCGCGCTGCGGCGCTTTGCCCGGGAGCACGGCCTGCGCTACGATCAGGCCGCCGCCGAAGCACAGCCAGTTGTCGATGCCCGGTAGCCAGTCCGATTTTAGTCCTGCCCGCGCAGGAGCCGCTCATTCAGCGGCACGCTAAGGAACCAACTGACATGGAACTTTCCGTTGATGCGGCCGTCGAGGCCGTAACCGTATATCCTGATCGCGCCCGTGTAACCATGAACGGCGCGATGACGCTGGAGCCTGGGGCCCACATGCTGGTGGTTGGTGACCTGCCGATGGTCATGGTTCCAGAATCGCTGCGTGTGGCAGGCCACGGCGAAGCAGCTGTTCAACTACGGAGTGTGGACGTTCGCCGCCGGCATTACGCCAGCGCGCCGTCTGAGCAGGCGGCCGAGTTGGAGACCGCGATCAGGGACACCCGCGCTGACCTGGCGGTGATCGATGATCGCAGGGCGACGACGATGGCCCAGCTCGGCTATCTGGACGGCATGCGCGGCGAGACGGCCGCCTTCGCCAAAGGGCTGGCGCGGGGTAATACGACCATTGCCGAGCAGACGGCACTACTCGCGTATCTGGCCGAGCAGGATGGCGAGCTGCGGGCTGCCCTGCGTGAACTGGACGCCGAGGCGCGTGAGTGGGGTCAGCTGCTGGAGCGGCAGATGGCGGAGCTTGCCGAGCTGCAGGCGGCGCGACAACGTGAGCGGTACGAGGCGCGTCTGGATGTCATGGTTACCGAAGGCGGCTCATTCACTGTTGAACTGAGCTACGTCGTGGGCAAGGCTCGCTGGCAGCCCCTGTACGACATTCGTCTCCGGGATCCGCTGGATGATGCCGCCTCGGTGACGTTGGCCGTATCGGCCATGGCTGAGGTCAGCCAGCATACGGGGCAGGACTGGCCGGGCGTGCAGCTTACGCTCTCCACCGCCCGACCGGCGGTGAACCAGCGCATCCCGGACCTTCACCCGTGGTACATCAGCGAGCCTCGGCCCATGCCCCGTGCGGCTGCCAAGAGCCTCATGAGCGCGGCGACCCCAGCGGGCACGGTGTTTGACGCGCAGCCGAATGACACCAGCATGCGAGAGGCGGCCGTTCAGGTCGCCACCACTGAGCAGTCGGGTGCCGTTGTCACGTTTGTTATACCCGGAAGTAGTGATGTGGGCGGCGACGGCACCCCACACAAGACGACGGTGGCGGTTTATGACCTGACGCCAGAGCTGGATTATCTCGCTGTGCCGCGCCACACGACTGTTGTGTATCGCCGGGCCGTTGTCACCAACTCGACGGCCGCACCGTGGCTGCCCGGTCCGATCAATCTCTTCGCCGGCGAGGAGTTCATTGGCAGCAATCGGATGGCGTATACGGCCGCCGGGGGTGAGGTGGAACTCATCCTGGGCGCCGAGGAACGCATTGAGGTTGAGCGTGAACTGGTGCAGCGGGATGTGGACAAGCGTCTGCTGCGTGACGTGCGCCAGATCCAGTACACTTATGAAACTCGACTCAAGAATCTGATGGCGACCAAGGCACGGGTGACGGTGAAGGACAACTACCCGGTGTCTCAGCACGAACAGATTAAGGTCAAGCTGGACACGGTGCAGCCACGGCCGTCTGACCAGAGTGACATGCATATGCTAGAATGGGAGCTGGCGATGACGCCGCAGTTCGAACAAACCATTCTCCTGCAATACAGTATCGAGCATCCGCGAGAGATGACGGTTGCCGGACTTATTGATTGATTGACTGAGCAGCGCTTGATAGGCCGGGGATAACCCGGCAGGAGGCTACTACGAAACCCAGCACATATGAAACGACCGCTCCTCGAGAGCGCGCTTTCCTTGTAGGAACAGATCTGCGTGATACGCCTTCGCTCCTGACCGTTGAAGAAAGCCTCGAAGAGTTGGAGCGGCTGGCCGACACCGCCGGCCTCGATGTGGTCGGCATGACGTTCCAGCGAATGAACAAGCCCAACCCGGCGACCTACGTCGGGCCGGGCAAGGTGGAGGAGATTCAGGCGCTGGTCGAAGAGTTGGATGCCGATGTGGTCATCATGGATGACGAACTGTCGCCCCGCCACCAGCGCGAACTGGAACGTGTCTTTGGCGAAGACGTCAAGGTGGTTGACCGGACAGCACTCATCCTCGATATCTTTGCCCAACATGCGCAGACCAGCGAGGGCAAGCTCCAGGTTGAGCTGGCCCAGCTGGAGTATCGTGTGCCGCGCCTGACTCGTATGTGGACCCATCTGGCTCGCCAGGCGGGCGGCCGGGCCGGCGGCGCGAGCGGCGGTGTGGGCTTGCGCGGACCGGGCGAAACGCAGCTGGAAACGGACCGCCGGGAAATCAACCGGCGCATCACCCACGTCAAAGGCGAGCTGGACGGTGTCCGCGCCCATCGTGAGCGCCATCGCTCCATGCGTCAGCAGACCGAGCTTCAGACGGTGGCCATTGTCGGCTATACCAATGCCGGCAAGTCGACGCTGCTCAACAAGCTGACCGGAGCGGATGTCATGGCAGCCGATATGCTTTTTGCGACGCTTGATCCGACGACTCGCAAGGTGGCAATGCCCGGCGGTCGTGAGGTGTTGTTCACTGATACAGTCGGTTTCATTCAGAAGCTACCGACCGAGATTGTGGCTGCTTTTCGGGCGACGCTGGAAGAGATTGCCGATGCGGACATCTTGCTTCATGTGGTGGACGCCACACACCCGCACGCCGCAGCACAGATGGAGTCGGTCGAGGATACATTGGCCGAGTTGGAAGTGGACCATCTGCCGATGGTCATTGCGCTCAACAAGATAGACCGACTGCCTGAGGGCAGCGATCCACTGGGCGAGCTGCCGCTCACCGGCCCGGCCGTTCCGGTCTCGGCCCGTACCGGAGAGGGAATCGAAGAGCTGCTGGTCGCTGTCGAAGCGGCTATGGTGCAGTCATTGACGCCCGTCCACCTGCTGATTCCGTATGATCGTGGCGATCTCATGTCGCTGTTCTACGAGCGCGGACAAGTTGACCAGGAAGAGCACACTGGTGAGGGAACGCACCTCTATGGGCGCGTACCTGATCGGTTGGTGCCGATCTTCAGTGAGTTTAGTGTGGATAGTGTCAGCAATGGATCAAATTAGCGCCATAGCTCGGCGTCCTGATGTGCAGGACGCGATTCGCCCGCTGTACGACAATCCGGGCACTCTCCATGATCTGATTGTCGCCATCCAGCAAATCCCGGCTCCCACATTCGAGGAAGCCAGTCGGGCTAAATACATTGAGCAAACCTTTCGCACTCTTGGTCTGGTCGACGTGAGTCAGGACCCACTGCACAACGTCTTCGGTCGCATTCCTGGCTCGGGCAAAGGGAATGGCCAATCGGTTGTCGTTTCGGCCCACCTGGACACAGTTTTCCCGGCAGAGACTGACCTGGCAATGTCTCGCAACGGCCAGCGATTGTATGGCCCGGGAATCGGGGACAACTCGACCGGTGTGGCCGGCATCGTCACGCTGGCGGAGATGCTGGTCGGTCCGGTCGGGCCGCTGGAGCGCAACGTCTGGATTGTGGCCAATGTGGGGGAAGAGGGATTGGGCGACTTGCGAGGTATGCGGGCCGTGGTTGACCGCTTTGGCGACTCTGCCCGCTATGTTGTTGTTGAGGGCGGTCTGTTTGGCCAGCTTTCGTGCGAGGCGGTTGGCGTGCGGCGCTATCGCGTCGACGTCAGGGCGCCAGGCGGGCATTCGTGGGGTAGCTTCGGCGCGGCCAGTGCCATCCATACGTTGGGCCACCTCATCGCCGATCTCGACACGCTGGACACGCCGGCGGATCCCAAGACGACCTACAATGTTGGCCTTATCGAAGGGGGCACGTCGATCAACACCATCGCTCAGTTGGCCAGCCTGTGGCTCGACCTGCGGTCTGAGGCGCATGAGGCGCTCGACGTTCTCGTTGAGCAGGCGCTGTCGATCATTGGCCGGCATCAGCGCCTCAATCAACTGAAGGCAAATGGCGTATCGGTGATGGTCACCGAGGTCGGCAATCGCCCGGCGGGTTCACTCTCGCGCAGCGCCCCGCTGGTTTGCTGGGCGGATGAGGCGCTCCAGGCGGTTGGCTGCAACCATGTGCGCTACATTGCCAGCAGCACCGACGCCAATATCCCGCTCAGCCGCGGGTATGAGGCCGTCTGTTTGGGACTAACCGAATCGGGTAATGCCCATCGCCTGGACGAACATATTGACACGACAAAGCTGCCCGCGGGCATGACCCAGCTGCTACTGGTCACGCTGGCGGCCGCAGGAATAGGAGCGTAGAATCGATGGAATTCGACTTGACTGCCGAACAGACCGAACTGCATCATGTGATCCACGACTTTGTGGCCAACGAAGTTCGACCTGTCGCGCAGCATACGGACGAGACGGGTGAGTTCAACTGGAACGCCGTGCGCAAGATGGGCCCGATGGGGCTGTTGGGCATGGAGGTGCCTGAAGCGTACGGGGGTGCGGCGCTGGACGCCGTCACTGTCGCCAACGCGATTGAGGAGCTGGGTTGGGGCTGTGGTTCCACAGCGTTGGCGATTGCGGCTCACAATGGCCTTGGCCTGGGGCCGGTCGTCGCCTTTGGCACCGAGGAACAGAAACAGACCTGGCTGCCGCCGCTGACGTCCGGCGCGGGCAAGCTGGCCTGCCTGGGACTAACGGAGCCGGGTGCAGGCTCCGACCTGAAGGGCGGCGTGCGAACGACCGCTGTCCGCGAGGGGGACTCCTGGATCATCGACGGCAGCAAGATGTGGATGACCAACGCCAGTATCTCTGATCTGATGGTTGTCCTTGTGCGCACTGATCCGGCGGGCGGCAGTCGCAGCCTGAGTCATCTGCTCGTGCCGACGGATACCCCCGGAATCAGCATCGGACCACCGGAAAAGAAGATGGGTCTGAAGGGTTCACCGACCCACGCCGTCACGTTTGAGGAAGTGCGCATCCCGGCCGGGAACTTGTTGGGCGGAGAGGGGCAGGGCCTGGCCCAGACGTTGTCGGTGCTCGACAACGGCCGTATCGGGATCGGAGCCTTGTCGGTTGGTCTGGCGCGAGCGGCGTTCGAGGAAGCGATTGCCTACGCCAGGGAGCGCGAAGCGTTCGGACAATCTATCTCCGGCTACCAGGCGATCCAGTGGATGCTGGCGGACGCGGCCACAGAGATTGAGGCGGCCCGGCTGATGGTTCACAAGGCGGCCTGGCTCAAGGAGCAGGGGCGCAACTACAGTCAGATGGCGTCGATGGCCAAGCTGTTTGCAACCGAGGTCAGCGAGCGCGTCTGCCGCAATGCGATCCAGATTCATGGTGGCTATGGCTACAGCCGCGAGTTTGAAGTGGAGCGTATGTACCGCGATACGCGGCTGATGACCATTGGGGAAGGCACGAGTGAGATCCAGCGTTTGGTCATTGCCCGCCATCTGCTTGGCCAGTAAGCCGATCAGAAAGCGGCGAGTCGGATAACCTGGAGCGGGATTGTCTTCGATGACAGTCCCGCTCTTTCATTTCGGTCCGCTGGGTCGCGGTGTGCGGCTACTGACGGGGGCGCGGATAGGGTGTTGGCCAGAGCCGGCTGTCAGACTCGCGTACCGTGGGTGGATTGGGCCGGAAAAGCTCAGCGTCGATCTGCCCGATACCGGGATCGTAGATGAAGTAGTGACTCAGGCTGTAGTCGGTGACAGGCGCAATGAGGCGCTGGGCCTGATTGGCAATGCCGCCGAACTGCGGCCCCAGATACCAGATGGTGGCCCCAAGCACTTCGGGATAGGCGGCGTACAGCCAGGCGTTCCAGTCGATATCTTCCATTGCCGGACCCGGCTCAGGCACGCTGTTGTACTCCCAGCCCCATTCGGTGACCAGGACAGTTGGGCGGGGGATGCCATACCGGTCACATACGTCGAACAGAAATTGAAAGCGGCCGACGAGGTACGGATAATCACGGCTTATCAGCTCATTGACCAGGCTATATTCGTGTAGTGATACTGCGACCTGGTCTGGATGTTCCCCGGCAAAGCGCAAGAAGTCGAGCATGGCAGGCGATTCCCAGTCAAACGGCTCGGGAACGCCTGTCGACCAGCCGAAGGCGGCGTACTTGTAGCCCCCCTCGACCGCCAGCTTCGCTGTCTCCAGCGAGAACTCGCCCAACCACTCAATGTTGAGTGTGTTATCAGGGCCAAAACGGCCCGGCTCGTTAATCGTTTCCATCCAGACGAGATCTTTCCTGAACTGTTCGCCATCAAACGCCGGGCGATTGCGCTCCCAGCTGATGGCGGCTGCTTCCGCTGGTGGCAGATCCCAGAAGGGCGTCTCGAAGAACGGATCGGTGCGGCGGAAGATCAGAACGTGGGGCACGTCGCGCCCGACAGCTTCGTTGGCCAGGATAATGTCCTGGCCTTCGCGAATAGCCCCCGCCGAGTCCACACTCTTCAGCACGAACGGCACGCCGGCGTCGTTGAGCTCGTTCATCCAGGTGCCGAGACCGTTGGCGTTGCCGCCGGGTCCGACATGGAAACCAATCTTGTTGAAGGCCAGATCAAGACCCTGTGCCTGGGCGGCGGCGCGAGCGGCTGCAAAGTCTATGGGTGGCGCAGCAGCGACGCGGGTGGGTGGCGGGAGCGGTGGGGGAAGCGGCGTGGTTTCCGGCGTTGGTGTAGGGCCGGGCGTCTCCGGGGTCGGCGTTGGCACCGTGTCTGCGCCGCTGCCGACCGCGACCGGGAAGAAGACGGAGCCGACTTCCTCGCTCTCCTGGAGCCGGGCGAAGCCGTTCGCTTCAACGCCCCGACAGGCCAGAAGTAGTATCGGCAGCGCAGCGAGCGCCAGCAGCAGGAGAAGGCGTGTTGGTGACAAAGATTTGTTGGTCTGGTTCATTCGTCAGTTCCTTGTAAGAAAGAACGGTGGACGGCAGCCGGTCGCCGGCTCAGCGCCGGTCGGCTGCGCGATGTTGTCGCGTCGGCGGGTCGGGGGCGAACAAGGTCATGTCTATTTGACCAATGCCCGGTGTCACCCCGAAGTAGTGGGTGAGGCTGTATTCAGTTACCGGATCGATGAGCAAGGCGGTCTGATCTTCAACCGTGCCCGGCGTGTCACCGAGATACCAGATCGCCGCGCCCTTCACTTGTGGATAGGCGGCATAGAGCCAGGCAGCCCAGCGGATGTCCTCCATTGCTTCGTCGACATCGGGTACGCGGTTGTAGGTCCAGCCCCACTCGGTTATCAGGACGGTGGGGCGGGGAATGCCGAAACGGTCGCAAGTATCAAACAGGAACTGGAAGCGGCCGATCAGATACGGGTAGATGGCGCTGATGCTGTCCACTTCATAGCTGTACTCATGCAGCGCGATGGCCAACCGTTCGGGATGGCGGCCGACGAGTCGCAGGAAGCGGAGCATCTCGGCCGACTCCCAATCTTCCGGTTCCGGCTCCCCGGATGACCAGCCGAATGCAGCCCAGCGAAAGCCGTCGGCCAGGGCCAACTGGGCACTCTCATAAGCAAAGTCGGCCAGCCAGGCAGCCCGGCCTTTGTCCACTTCGTTGACCGTTTCGACCCAGATGAACTCCGGATCCAGCTCTGGCGGAAACACGGCTTTGTGCTGCGCCCAATGGAAGGCGGCGGCCGCGGCCGGGTCCGCGTTATAGTTGGGTACATTGTCCACGCCGGAGACGCGCCGGTAGACAAGGATATGGGGGACGCCGCTTTGGCGCATCAACTCCTGCGCGATGAAGAGCGGCTGGGCGTTGTCGGTGCTTTTCAGGAAGAACGGCACGCCCGCCGCGTCAAGCGCCGTCATAGCGTCGACCAGATCGGCCCAACGCCCGCGATCGCCGGCGTGAAAGCCCACCTTGTTGAACGACAGGACCTTGCCCTCGGCGCGCAGCTCCACTTCGACCTCACCGAAATCAATCGGCGGCGTGCCGGAGAGAATGTCGGGAACGTCCAGTGGCGGAGGGAGGGGCTGAGTGGGTGTGTGCAGAGCAGGTAGGAAGACGGCTGCTGTTTCTGTAGTGGTCGTAATGTGGGTGCTGGCCAGTTGTAGATCGGAGGGTTCGACCTCATGGACGTGGTCGCCCGGCTGTCCGTACGCGTGCGGTGTCAGCGATGCTGCTCCAACCATCGAATGAATCGCCACCGGCACAACCAGCAGCGACATTATCACGGTGCAGGCGGCGGCCAGCCTGCGGAAACGGGTGCCCCAACTCTTCCCTTTCTGCATTCACGCTCCTTGCTCTACACCGCAACTATACACGACTTTCGGTACGCGGGAACGGTTGCCCTGTTAAAACTAATCCACTCGAACGGGTCTACAACACGATGTCGGGCAGTGGTATACTCGATCACAATGAGTATCGTTCGCTCCTCTGACTCGGCCGATTCACCCACTGTGCTGCTGCTGACCGGCGTGCGCTCGTACCGGCTCCCGGCATTCCGGCGAGCGGCCGAACGGCTGGGCGTAGAAGTGGTCACGGGGATGGATTTGCCCCCGGCATTGGCCGACCAATGGCCTGAGGCTGTAGCGCTGCCGTTCGACCGGCTTGATGCAGCCGTGGCAGCGATTGAGGCACTCAACGAACGGAAGCGGCTGCGGGCCATCATGGCCGTTGACGACAGCGGAAGTGTTCTGGCGGCCACGGCCAGCGCCCGGCTCGGTCTGGCCCATAACGCCCCAGACGCAGCGCTGGCGGCCCGTGACAAACTGGTCATGCGCCGCATGTTGGCGGGGTCCGGGTTGAATACGCCTGCCTTCTGGCGTTTCACAACCGACTCCGAGCTGGTAGAGATGACAGATGCGATCGCTTTTCCGGCCGTCGTCAAGCCCACCAACCTGAACGGGAGCCGCGGCGTGATCCGCGTCAACAACGTGGACGACCTGGCGGCTGCTGTCGCGCGGCTGCGCCGTCTCCTGGCCCCGGAGGCAGGCGCTCCACCGATTTCCTTCCTGATCGAGCGCTACATTCCGGGCATTGAAGTGGCGCTGGAAGGACTGCTTGACGCTGGCGAGCTGCAGGTGCTGGCGTTGTTTGACAAGCCGGACCCGCTGGAAGGTCCGTACTTCGAGGAGACGATCTATGTCACGCCGTCGCGATTGCCGGCTGATGTCCAGGCGAGCGTCGTCGCTGTGACGCGGACGGCCGCTGAGGCGATTGGCTTGTCGACTGGCCCGGTGCATGCTGAGCTGCGCATCAATGAGCAGGGGGCCTGGGTGGTCGAGATAGCGGGGCGGTCAATCGGTGGGCTGTGCTCGGAGGTGCTGCGCTTTGGCGTCGACGGGTCGCTGGAGGAGCTGATTCTTCGCCAGGCCATCGGCCTGGACACACCCGGTGACGCCGGAGCCACGCAGGCGAGCGGCGTAATGATGATCCCCATCCCCGGCGCCGGGATGCTGCGACGCATCGACGGAGTCGAGACGGCTGAGGCCGTGCCCCTGATCGACAAGGTCGAACTAACCTTGCCTCTTGACTACCCGGTCAAACCATTGCCGGAAGGGGACAGCTACCTGGGATTTATCTTCGCGCGCGGTCCCGACCCGGCGGCCGTCGAAAAGGCGCTGCGGAAAGCCCACAGCGCCTTGCATATTGCGATTGACCCAATCATCGATCTGGTGGCCGTTTAGCCTTCCAGCAGCAGGACCTCCGGGTCTTCAATCAGCTGCTTGACCCTGACAAGAAACTGGACCGCCTCGCGTCCGTCCACAATACGATGGTCGTAGCTCAGAGCGACATACATGATCGGTCTGATGACGATTTCGCCATCGACCACGACGGGACGCTGCTGAATGTTATGCAGGCCCAGGATACCGACCTGCGGTGGGTTGAGAATGGGGGTGCTCAGCATTGAGCCAAAGACGCCGCCGTTGGTGATGGTGAAGGTGCCGCCACGCAGGTCATCGAGCGTCAGCTCTCCGGCGGAAGAGCGAGTGGCGAACTCCCGCACCTGGTGTTCAATGTCTGCAAACGATTGCCGGTCAGCGTCCCGAATGACCGGCACGACCAGCCCTTCTTCCGCGCCAACGGCGATACCGATATCGTAGTAGTATTTCAGCACCATCTCGTCGCCGTCGATTTCCGCGTTGAGCCGCGGATACGCCTTTAGCGCACCGACACTGGCCTTTACGAAAAATGACGTGAAGCCGAGCTTGATGCCATGGCGTTCGACAAACGCTTCTTGGCGCCGCTTGCGCACGTCCATGACGGCCGTCATGTCGATCTCGTTGAACGTCGTCAGGATGGCCGCTTCCTGCTGCACCTCGACTAACCGGTTGGCAATGGTGCGGCGGCGGCGAGTCATGCGAATGCGCTCTTCAGGTCGGCCGGATGGCTGCCTGGACACGGCGGGTGCGGGTGTGGCAGGGGCTGCTGCCGCTTGAGGCTCGGTGTCGGGCTGCGATGCTGGTTCGGCTCGGTGGGCAACCACATCTTGCTTGGTCACTCGACCGCCGGGTCCAGTGCCCGTCACCTGAGTTAGATCGACCCCTTCGGCCACCGCCGCCCGCCGGGCGACAGGCGTAGCGCGCTCGCTGCTGGCACCATCTGCCGCTGGTCCTGGCGTCGCCTCAGCGGAATCCGGGCTGCTATCGTTCTCAGCGGCGTCGGGCTGCGCCTCGACGGTCGCCTGGCTTGCCTGGGGCGTGCTGCCGTTGCTGTCGATAAGCCCCAGCACGTCGCCAATCGAGACGTCTGTTCCTTGCGAATGCCGGATCTCTGCCAAAACACCCGCTGTCGTCGCGCCCACTTCGACGTCTACTTTATCGGTTTCCAGCTCGACGATGATGTCGCCGACGGCAACCGCATCGCCAACTTGCTTGAGCCATTCGCCGACGGTGGCTTCGATGACGGATTCTCCCAGCTCGGGGACAAGGATTTCAGTGGCCATAAATCATACCTCTCAGATTGACGGGTGCTTCTCAGCGCGAAAAGTCGAATGCACGGTCCAACAGCGTCGCCTGGTGCCGCTTGTGGGCGGCAGCCGACCCTTCGGCCGGGCTGGCGCGGCGCGGCCGGCTCATCGGCCGGACAGGCCAGCGGCCCTCTGCCAGACGCAGCAGGTGCGGATAGATGAACTCCCACGCGCCGGCGTTGGCCGGTTCTTCCTGCAGCCAGACGATCTCCTCGATGTTTGGATAGTGGTCGAGGATCGCCTCCAGCCGGTCGTGGCGCAAGGGATAGAGCTGCTCGAGCCGGACGATGGCCAGGAGCTCTGCGTCCTGGCGGCGTTCATCCGTGATCAGATCGATGTAGACTTTGCCGCTGCACAGGATGAGTCGGGTCACTTTGTCGGGTTGGGCGGCCGCCTGCGGATCGTCGATGATGGGTTGCCACTGGGACTCGGCCAGATCACGCAGCGACGAGGCGACCAGCGGATGGCGCAACAAGCCCTTCGGACTCATCACGATCAGCGGCAAAGGATCGATCGTGAGGAGTTGGGCCTGACGGCGCAGCAGGTGGAAGTATTGGGCGGCCGTCGTTGGGTTGGCGATGCGGAGATTGGTTTCGGCCGCCAACTGCAGGAATCGCTCCAACCGTCCGGTTGAGTGATCCGGCCCTTGCCCTTCATAGCCGTGGGGCAGCAACAGCACCAGTGATGGTGTCTGTTCCCACTTGGCTTTGCCGGAGACTACGAACTCATCAATGATCGGCTGCGCCCCGTTGATGAAGTCGCCATACTGCGCTTCCCAGATGACCAGCCGGTCCGGCGCCTCAATGTTGTAGCCGTACTCGAAGCCCACGGCCGCATTCTCGGAGAGCGGGCTGTTGCGGACTTCGAAGGCGGCCGTCGCCTGTGAGACGTGCTGCAGCGGGATGTACAGTGCGCCGGTGCGCTCGTCCCTCAGCAGGGCATGGCGATGGCTAAATGTGCCCCGTTCCACGTCTTCACCCGTCAGGCGAATGGCGGTGCCTTCGGCCAGAATGGTGCCCAGGGCAAGGCTCTCCGCCTGTCCCCAGTCGACCGTAGCTGCGTTCGGGTCTTCGGAAGCGGCCGCGCGGCGCTCCAGCATTCGCATCAGCTTGCGGCTGATCTCGAACCGTTCCGGCAGCTGCACCAACTCCGTGTTCAGCGCGGACAGCAGATCGAGCGGAACCTCGGTGTTGACGTTCTTCGCGGCTCCGCCGGGTGGCGGCTCCAGCTGTGGCTGCTGGGTGGGTGCCGGTTCGTCCGGAAGCGATTGGTAGACATCGTTCAGGTGGTCGAGATGCTTCTGTTTCAGCTCATCGGCCCACTCCCGGGTGGTCGTTCCCCGTTCTGCCAGCTCGTCCGCCCACAGTTCGCGAACTGTCGGATGGGTGTCGACCGCCTTGTACATGCGCGGCTGAGTGAAGCGGGGCTCGTCCCCTTCATTGTGGCCGTAGCGCCGGTAGCCGACGAGGTCGATGATGATGTCGGTGTGGAACTCGGCCCGGTAGGCGCAGGCCAGCCGCGCCACTTCTACGCACGCCTCCGGGTCGTCGGCGTTGACGTGGACAATGGGCATCTTGAACCCCTTGGCGAGGTCGCTGGCGTACAGGGTGCTGCGCGCTTCCCATTGACTGGTCGTGAATCCGATCTGGTTATTGGCGATGAAGTGGATGGTGCCGCCAATGCGATAGCCGCGCAGGCGCTGCAGGTTCAGGCTCTCAGCCACGATACCCTGCGCAGGGAAAGCGGCGTCACCGTGAATGAGGACGGGCAGGACCGCTTTCGGATCGAACTGAGGCCGGCCCGGCCTGTCAGTCTGTGTGCCTGAGGCGCGAGCCATGCCGGCGATAACCGGATTGATATGCTCCAGGTGGCTCGGATTAGGGGCCATCTTGACAATCAGGTCGACCAGATTGCCATTGGATAGAGAACGATGCGCACCGGCGTGGTACTTGACATCGCCGCTCCACCCGAGGTAGTCGCGCGCGGCGTACGTTTCATCCGCCGAGTCGCGGAACTCTTGAAGAATCTGATCATATGGCTTGTGGAGGTTGTGGGCCAGCACATTGAGCCGTCCCCGATGGGCCATGCCGATCAGAATGGTAAACGTGCCGGATTCGGCCGCTTCGCCTAACAAGATGTCGAGCATTGGTACCATCACATCCAGCCCTTCGACGGAGAAGCGGGTCTTGCCGGGAAAGATGCGGTGGAGAAACTGCTCGAACGCCTCAACCTGCGTCAACTGTTCCAACAGCCACAATGGGTCGAGCGGCTCAACAGGTGGTCGGAAGCGGCGCGATTCGGCTGCAAATCGGAGCCATTCCCGTTCTTCCGGGATGCGGATGTGATCGTAGTCGTAGCCGGTGGTGTGGGAGTAGACGGCGCGCAGACGCTCAATGGCTTCGGCCGCGTTGCCGGCTCCGCTGGTGACCGGACCGCCGATGATGTGGGCAGGTAGTTGCCGCAGCACTGGGTCGGACACCCCGTGCGCTTCAGGGTCAAGAGAGGGATCGCCGGGTGGGTTATTGTGGCCCAACGGGTCAATCTTCGCGGCCAGGTGTCCGTACTCGCGGATGGCAGTGGCCAGGTTGACGGCGCCCATAATCTGGTCGGCGGCCGCTTCCGGGGCAAAGGGAGCCGGCGACGATCCGGTGTGGCCGTTGGCGGAGACGCCGTCGACAGGGGGCTGCCATGCCTGGAACGCTTCGCGCGTTGCAGCGTCCACCGAGCTGGGGTCTTGCCGAAAGCGCTCGTAGAGTTCCAGCACATAGCCCGCATTGGGACCATGAAACTCCTGCCATATATTCATTGACGCTATCTTATCAACTTTCCAGCCACCCGACACGGACGGCTAATCGGTCGCTTGGGCGGGTGCGGGCTCCGGAGCGCCCAACTTGCGCAGGCCGAGCGCAGCGACTGCCGCGAACGGAGGCAGGATAGCCAATGCCTGCATCGCCGCCGGCAAGCCAATCTGGTCGGCCAGAATACCCAGAAAATAGCTGCCGATAGAACCACTAAAGAACATGAAGCCCAGAATGAGGCCGGACGCTGTGGCGCGTCGCCCTGGAAGCAGCGCCTGCGCCCGCAGAACCAGGATGCTGTGGGGCATGCCCATCAGGAAACCGCCCAATGCCAGCAGAACGAGCCGCAAGACGCCGTCGCTGACGACATAGAAGTAGAGGGGAGCCGTGCCCAGCAGGAGGGCGCCGACAATGACGATCCGGCCGCCGAAGCGATCGGCCAGGGAGCCGCCAACAACCCCACCGACGGCCGCTCCGAGCATAAGGATTCCAGCCAGCAGGCCGACCTGCGCGGTGGGCACACCCATTTCAGTGAACAGTTTCGGCGCGAAATTGATGGTCGCGATGTTGACGGTGGCCGTGAGTAGAATGATGAAGGCCAGGATGGAGGCGTCCTTGACCGCGCCCTGTGGCAGGGTAATAGCCGGGTTTGATTGACGGCCGTCTTTGGGGCGGGCCTGCACATAACGATACCGGTCGCGGTCGATGCTTCGCCAACTGAAAGCGACGGCTGCCAACGCGAGAAGCGGCAGCACCAGAAAACCGGGACGACCAAACGCCTGGAGCAGAATGCCGGTGGCGATTGGGCCGAAGAACAGGCCAAGTTGGCCTGACATGAAGAAGATGGACGTGGCCTGGGTTCGCTTGACAACGCTGGCCTCGCTGGCGACCATCGTTCCCGAGGGATGGAATGCGCCGGAGCCGAGACCGGCCACCGTCAACGCGAGGAGCGCGAGCCAGTCGCCCGCCATTGCGGCCAGACTGTAGAATAGAATCATCCACCCCAGCCCGCCGATTACGAGCATGCGCGGGCCAATCCGGTCGGCCAACGCGCCAAAAAAGGGTTGGGACAGCGCATTGCCGACGTTGTACAGCAACAATGCCAGACCGACCTGCGCATTTGTCAAGCCAATCGACACCGCGATGATGGCAACCAAGATCGTCCGGCTGCTGTTCAGCACGTCGACAAAGAAATGGGTGGCGGAAACTGCCCGGTAATCGGGCGCCGCCAAAAAATCTGCTTGTGTGACCGCCATGCTTCAGAAGCCTACCTTTTGCTGCCAAGAGTACCATATAGTCTAGCAAATGGCGGCCGACTCTGAAAGCGCCGGGCGATCATAACCACAATTGTTCACTCGTCGAGAGGAAAGTGAGTCAGCGTGGCATTGATGATCGGGCGAAGTGAGGGCTGACGGCCGCACGCTCGCTCCTACCCGACCATGACGCGCCAAACACGTGTGCACGGGCGAAACAACCGGCCCAGTGGCATAGAAATGGCGCACCAGCCACCGCCGGTTGTCTCGCCCTCTCAGGGTTGCCTGCTTCACGCCAATCAGTGAACAACCCTGTCGTCGATCATTCCATCAGGCATACGGGCCTAGGCTGTGCTGACCCCCAGCCAGAAGTGGTCGGGGAGGACGGTCCGCAGGTGCTGGACTTTCAGCCGGCCAACGGTCGTCTCTTCTTCCTTCAGCGAGGCCGGGTTCACGTAGCATGTGTCCGGGTCGTCTCCGTATTTGGCCTTGTAGTAGTCGGCCGCCCGCATAATCTTTTCTTCCAGGGAGCGCTTGGCGTCTGCATCCATCCACAACATTCCGGTCTTCATCACAATCCTCCGACTAATAGAAATCTCAACAATCAAAATGGCAGTGGTTCAGAACTGTCTTCGAACTCGTCATCGACTGGCGTTGGCCGGCTCCGGGGTTGAGGTCGGGGTGGCGGCTTTACCACACCGCTGCGAGCCGTAAAGGGAGCGGGTTCCGGACTATCTTCGACACCGTCCTCTGCGGGCGCAGGCCGGCTTTTCGGCTGTGGCTGTGGTGGTGGCTTCACCTCAACAGTGCCATTGCGAGCGGTAAAGGGAACGGGTTCAGGTTTGGGGGGCGGCTGCTCACGCTTCATGGTTGGCCGTGTAGACCAGGACTGGGCTAGCAGGCGAGGGCGTCCCGCCTGGTACAGCTGGGTCAACTGATAATGAAGTTCGTAGTCACTAATCGCTGCTGCCTGGAAATGGGCGCACTCCCCATCGGACAGGGCAAGGAAATCGCCCTCACCGACCAGATTCTCCGCGCCCGTGTTACGTATGCCTCCGGCGCGTCTGGCCGCTTCCGGGTCTGCCATCTGCCCTACCAGGCGCACCGGCATATTGCTGCGCAGCATGACGTCGATCGCTTCGGAGGTAGGGCGGCTCGTCGCGGCGACCACGTGAATGCCCGCCGCCGGCCCGTACTGCAGCAGCCGAATGAGGTCATCGGTCAGCGATGCCTCACTCGCCTCCAGCAAGACGACCAGGTGATCGATCAGGACAATGATAACCGGGCGGCGCACTTTGTGAGTGCGCCGGTGGTCCATCTCGGCCGCCAGGAAGTGGAGCACTTCACCGGCAGCATCCGGCCCGGCTACGGGATCGGTGAGGAGGTGGGGGAGATAAGAGAGTGGGTAAAGTGCGCTGCTGTCGTCCAGTAGGCCGTGTGTCTGCTGACTCTCCTGCCCTTCGACGAGAAGCAGCTGGAGGTCGGACTGACGATTGTTGAGCGCGAGACCGACCGCGATGGTGCGCAGGAGGGTCGTCTTGCCGGAATTCGTATCACCGCTAATGAGTGCGTGGGTCACTTCGTCGGGCCCGAACCGGAGCAAGACCGGGTTGCCTTCAATTGATAGTCCCACCGCAGCTGTCGCAGGAGAAAGCGCCCCGATGCCGGCCAGGAGGCGCATGAGAGGCACGGGCGGCTCAGCCGGACGGGCCAGCCGGAGCTGCCAGCCATCGTCACCGCGTGACACGCCGATATCGCCTGATCGCAGTGCCGTTAGCAAATCCTGCTTTAACACTCTGAGGCGTTCCCAGCCGATGGTGAGCCGGCTCTTGATTTCGTAGGTAATCGAGCTCTGATGTATCTGCCCGCCGACTACCTCGGCCTCCGCGTCATACTGCTCCATGACGCGGTTGATCTGCTGGGTCTGTACACCAAGCTGATGCGCCAGCTGTGGCTCTAAGGATGCGTGTGAAGTAGCTTCTAACGTCATGATTCACCAGTTTAGCACGAATGTTCTAATTCGAGCGAAAAAGAAAAGGCGGCCGCCCGGGCCACCTTTTTCGAGCGAGATCAACTTATCAGGTCTGACGCAGTACCATCATGACCTTGCCCTGCACCTGCACCTCGCCCGGGGCCACATAGATGGGCTGCATGGTCGGGTTCGCAGGCTGGAGGCGGATCTGGTTGCCTTCGCGGAAGAAGTATTTCAGGGTAGTCGTATCCCCGCGTAGCCAGACAGCCACCATGTCGCCGTTACTGGCTTCATTCTGCTGCCGCATGACCACGATGTCCCCATCGTTGACCATTGCGTCGATCATTGAATCACCGCTGACCCGTAGGGCGAACAACCCTTCGGTCCGGTCCGGCAGCATTGAGCTGCTCAGTTCAATGGCATCATCGTCGCCGTAAGAGCTGAAGCCGTCGTGGCCCACCTCCAGCGGCTCGCTGGCCACAATCGTACCGGCCAGCGGAATCTGGACGAGCCGTTCCACGGAGGTGCGGACGGCGGTGGCCGCGCCGCGAACAGCGGTGGTGGCCGATTGGCCAAACTCGCTTGCCTTCTCTGTCAGCCGGAGGCCGCGGGACACGTCGGGGTCGCGGTCAAGGTAGCCGCGCTGCTCCAGTTTGGCCAAATTATAGTTGACCACTGAGGTCGACGTGATATGGACCGCTTTGCCAATTTCACGAATGGTTGGCGGACGACCCTGTTCTACCATATATTCTTGGGTAAATTCAAGGATGTCCTGCTGTCTTTTCGACAATGGTTTTTCACTCATTGGTGCGTCACTCCTCAGTGAAAGGCTAGGGCGCTACAAGATATGATCGGAAAACCGCTCATTTGTTCTGAGTATAGCACGAACAGTTGTTCGGTGTCAAGTTATAGTCAACATGAGATTTGAAACCTATTCATTCCCAAGTCGTCGTTCGAATATTGTTGCCCACCACGGTCTGGTGGCTACCAGCCAACCGTTAGCTGCCCAGGCTGGCTTGGCCGTCTTGCGGGACGGTGGTAACGCCATTGATGCCGCTATCGCCGCTGTCGCCACGCTGTGTGTTGTGGAGCCGTGCTCGACCGGTGTTGGCGGTGATGCGTTCGCGCTCATCTGGTCGGCCAGGGATCAGGCGCTGTACGGTCTGAATGCAAGCGGTCCGGCCCCGGCGGCGCTGACGGCCGACCACGTTCGGTCCCACGGTCATCAGATGTTTCCGGAACGAGGCGGTCTGGCGGTCACGGTCCCCGGCGCGCTTCGCGGCTGGGAGCTGGCGCTGGATCGGTTCGGCACGCTCGGCCTCGATACGCTCCTGGCTCCGGCAATCGATTACGCGGCCAACGGCTTCCCGGTCAGCCAACGGATTGCCAATGCGTGGCAGCGGTCATCCGAGCTGCTGGGCGGGCAGGCTGATTCGCGACGGGTGTGGCTTCCCAATGGCCGCGCCCCCCAGGCGGCCGAGATGTTCGCCAACCCGGAGTTTGCCAATTCACTTCAGACCGTGGCTGATGAAGGGTACGATGCGTTCTACCATGGCCCGATTGCTCGTCAGATCGTGACGGCCGTGCAGGCGGATGGCGGTCTGATGACCGAGATGGATCTGCGCGACTATGCGGCCGAGTGGGTGGAACCGATCAGCGTGCCGTATGGCGACGGTTATGCGTTCCACGAGATTCCGCCCAACGGGCAGGGGCTGGCGGCGCTGTTGGCCATCAACATCGCCCGCGACCTTGACCTTGCGTCGGTCGCCTATGGATCGGCTGACTACTACCATCTGCTTATTGAGGCGATGAAGCTGGGCTTCATCGACGCCCATCGCTACATTGGCGATCCACGGCAGGTCGATGTGCCGGTGCAGGCGCTGCTCAGTGACAGCTACGCCGAACTGCGGCGCGGGCAAATCGTGATGGACGAGGCTATGCTGCCGCAGCCGGGAAGCCCGCCTCCTCACGGCGACACCGTCTACCTGACCGTCGCCGACGACGAGGGCAACATGGTCAGTTGGATTCAGAGCCTCTATATGGGCTTTGGCAGTGGGCTGAATGCCGGGACAACGGGCATCCAGCTGCAAAACCGGGGGGCTAACTTCACGCTCGAACCGGGCCATCCGAATGAGGCAGCACCCGGCAAGCGGCCGTACCATACGATCATTCCCGGCTTCATCACCAATGATGGCCGGCCCTGGTCAAGTTTCGGCGTGATGGGTGGTTTCATGCAGCCACAAGGCCACTTGCAGGTGGGTCTCAACATGATCGAGTATGGCATGGACCCGCAAACCGCCCTCGACGCGCCCCGGTTCAACTGGATCGAGGGTCGACAGGTCGCGCTGGAAGCGCCCATCGGCGACGATGTGCGCGCCGACCTGGCGCGTCGCGGCCACGACCTGCTGCCGCGCGGAACGCCGCTCCACTACGGTGGGGGGCAGGTCATTGTGTGTGAATCACCGAGCGGCGTTCTGATTGGTGGCAGCGAGCCGCGCAATGACGGAGCGGCTGCCGGCTGGTAGCCCTCGATGGGCTGTGCCGGCGTGCAGATGAGCGATGGGGTAACGGAGGCTTGCCGGTTAGCGACGGGTCCGACCGTGGGCTATACTAGCTTTCCGCCGGACCTCTGTAAGCCGCACCGACCGGCCCGCTGCGCCGGCGACCTGCATTTATGAATACGATCCAATGCTCGGTGGGCATCATGGCCCACAACGAAGAAGCCAATATTGGCCGGCTGCTCCAACGCCTTGCAGAGCAACAGCTGGACCGGGTTGAAGTTGCCGAGATTGTCGTCGTGGCCAGCGGCTGCACCGACGGCACGGAGGCGATCGTGCGCGAGGTGGCCGCCGCCGACCCACGGATCATCCTCCTTGTCCAGCCGCAGCGCGAAGGCAAGGCATCGGCCATGAACCTTTTTCTGAGCCATGCCTCGGCGCCGGTGCTCGTGCTGTCAAGTGCGGACCTCTTGCCCGCGACCGACACCATCGAGCTGCTGGTGGCCCCGTTTACGGACCCGGAGATCGGCATGACGGCCAGCCATCCGGTGCCAGTGAATGATCCGGAGCAGTTCATGGGCTTTGCCGCCCACATGCTCTGGGATCTCCATCACGAGATGAATCTGGTTGGATTCAAGGCGGGCGAGTTGATCGCCTTTCGCCGTGTCTTTCAACGTATCCCGCCGTTTACGGCCGTCGATGAGGCGAGCGTGGAGCCACTGATCCGCGGGCAGGGTTTTCAGGTCCGTTATGTGGCGGATGCCATTGTCTACAACAAAGGTCCGGAGACGGCCGATGACTTCCTGCGCCAGCGCCGGCGAATCTATGCTGGGCATCTGGAAATGCAGAACCAGTTGGGCTATTCGGTTAGCACGATGAGCGGCCTGACGATCCTCGGGTTGCTCCTGCGCCACCTCGACTGGCGGCCGAAGCAGTTCGTCTGGACATGGCGGGTCGTGGGCCTGGAAGTGGCCGGCCGCTGGCTGGGCCGCCGAGACTACAAGAACCGTCGCAGCCACACCGTGTGGGAGATAGCGACGACAACGAAGGAGTTGGAACTACAGTGAATTCGATGCCTGGCGTGCTGGCCCGTGTGCCGCTGTTTCGCGCCTACCGGCGCTTCGGCTGGCCGAAGATGCTGCCGCTCAACATCACGCTGTCCCCATCCCCGAAGTGCAATTCGCGCTGCCTGACGTGCAACATCTGGATGAAGCGCGAGAATGAATTGACGCTGGATGAATGGGACAAGACACTGGCTTCGCTTGGCGAAGCCCCTTACTGGTTTACTATCAGCGGCGGTGAGCCGCTTATGTTCCCGGGTATTGTCGAGTTGGCCCAGTTGGCCTACAAGCATTGCCGCCCGGGAATCATCAATATTCCCACGAATGGTATACTGTCATCAATTCCCGACCGGGTAGAGCGCATTGCTGCCAGCTGCCCCGACAGTCAGCTGATTATCAACTTGTCGCTGGATGGTGTAGGTGAAAAACACGATATGATTCGAGGCGTACCTGGCAACTTTGTCAAGTTTGAGGAACGTCTGCGACAACTGCTCGAACTGCGGGAGAGCCTGCCGAATCTGACGATTGGCATTCATTCGGTTGTGTCGGTCTTCAGCGTCGACCATCTGGACGAGCTGATCGAATATGCAGATCAGTCAGGGGCTGACCAGTTCATCACCGAAATCGCCGAACCGCGGGTAGAGCTGGACACGGTCGGACTGCCCATTACGCCCAGCCCGGAAGCGTACACTGAGGCCATTAACCGGCTAATTAGCTACGTGGAGAGCAAAGAGTACAAAGGGTTGTCCCGCATTACCGAAGCGTTTCGCGTTGAGTATTACAAGCTGGTGAAGCGCATTCTGGACGAAGAAGATCAGGTTATCGACTGTTACGCTGGCTGGGCCAGCGCACAGATCTATGCCGACGGCACGGTGTGGCCTTGCTGCGTCCGGGCGGACAATCTGGGCAATCTGCGCGACCACAACTACGATTTCAAGGAGATCTGGTTTGGCGAGGCGATTCAGGAAGTGCGGCGCAGCATCGCCGCCAGGGAGTGTCACTGCCCATTGGCCAACGCCTCCTACACTAACATGCTGATCGACGTCCCAACCCTGGCCCGAGTAGGAACCAAGGTAATTTCGCCCAGCCAGATTCAGGTGAACGACAACAGTCGCGCAGCAACGCCGGAGAAGGTTTCACTCCCGGTCGAGTAGCGGTAAGATAGACGGCAGATGATCAAGGAACCGGATCTCGCTACGCTGCGCAAATTCCTCATCGACCATTATGACGATGCGGAGTTGACGCGCCTCTGCTTCGATCACTTTCATGAAGTGTTCCAGGACTTTACGGCCGACGCCACAAAGGGGCAGAAGGCGCTGCAGCTCATTGGCTTCTGTCAGCGGCGCGGGTTGCTGCCGGATCTGATGTCGGTGCTGGAAGAGGAGCGTCCGGTGCCGTTCATGGAGCGGTTCGGTTCGTTGGATGAGGCACTCTTTGCAGATGATGTCCGCGTCGACCTGAACACGGCCAACCAGACGACGCTGGCGGCCGTTCCTGGCGTCGGTCACCGGCTGGCCAAGACAATCATCCGCCATAGGCCGTACGAGACGGTTGAGGAACTGCGCCGCGTGCCTGGCATTGGCCCCAAGCGTTACCAGGCGATCCGGGACTGGTACACGGTCACAGCCGGCGAGGAAGAGGAAGACGCGGCCCCGGCCGCCGACCCTGTCTCGCCGCCTCAACCACAACCCACAGACCACACCGAGGTGCCCGATGTCGTTTGATTGGCTGAACAATTTCCTGCGCGAAAGCACAAAAGCGCCCAACTACGCAGAGAAGACCCTCGCCGCTTACCGTCTCGGCATCAAGGCCAAGGGGTCGATCGCCGGTGTACGGGTGGAGATTGACCCGAATGGCTGCGCCGCTTGCCGCGATCTGGACCAGACGGCCGTCTTCCTGCCGGACGACGCTCCGATTTTGCCCCTGACCGAATGCGATAAGGGGCTGCACTGCCAGTGCGTCTACCGGCCTGTGATGAAGTACGAACTGGGAGACGCGACCGACAGCGACCAGGCGTAACGGGCCGGGCGCCGTCACCAAAGCGCCTCGCCGTCAGCACTGCCGACCTACCATGCTCAAGCATATCGCCATCAAAGATCTCTACGCGCTGGCTTTGGCGGAAGGCGAAGGCATGGGCACCGCCTACGAGTATTTCGCCAAGCGCCTGGTGCTCGACAAGTGGCTGCAAGCGTTCACACGACCGACCCATGTCCTGATTGCGGGACTGCCCGAGAAGTACGGCGCCAGCCTCGACTCGATCTTGCTGGCCCAGGAGTTAGGTGCGCGCCATGTGTCGGTCATCGACGATCGGCCTGCCGCCCTCGACAGATTGAAGCAATCTTTGGCAGCGCTCGCTGAGGCCGGGGTGACCCTGCCTGTCCCAGACATGGTGCTGATTAAGAGGTGGAGCGAGCTGCCGGAGGCGTTGGCTGGATTTGATCTGGCGATAAGCTCTGAGGTGGTGCAGCGTTTGCCTGAAGATTTGCGCCCAGCCTATGTCCGACAGCTGCGGGAGCGTTCTGACCATCTGGCGGTCTTCACCCCCAACGCCGATAACTCGGCCCACACCGACCGCAGCGGGCTGGGTGGGCTGTCGCTGGCGGAGCTGACGTCGCTCGCCCAAAGTCCGGTGGATATCCGCCGCGCGGCCCGGACCGGCTACGTTGATATGCCGCCGTTCCCGCCTGGCATCACTCGATCAGAGGATCAACGTGAGCAGGCAACTACCGGACTGTTCGAAGCGTCGGTAATGCGCGGGCTGGAAACGTATGCCCGGACGGAAGCGCTGCTGCCGGAGAGCGTGCGCAAACGTCAATCCCACATCGTCTACGCGCTTGTTCCCGGGTAGCTGGTCGGATCCCTACGGCTGCCCCTCATTACGGCGTTGATTACCTGCTACAGCGCCCCACGTATCGCATAGTCATGACCTCGTTGTTTACCCACCTGTAGGCATGGGTTATAATGCGGTCGCTCGGCACAGGGCCGGGACCTTCATGAGGAGACGATTGATACAATGCCCAAAGCGTTAATTACCGGGGTCACCGGACAAGACGGCTCATACCTGGCCGAGTTTCTGTTGGAAAAGGGATATGACGTCGTGGGAATGGTGCGACGCACCAGCACGATTAACTTCCACCGCATCGCTCACATTCAGGACCAGATGCAGTTGGTGCCCGGCGACCTGGGCGACCAGATTTCGCTGATTCACATCCTCGAAGAGCACCGTCCGGATGAGGTCTACAACCTGGCGGCCCAGTCATTTGTCCAGACGTCATGGAACCAGCCGGTATTCACGGGTGATGTCACCGGGTTAGGGGTGACGCGCATTCTCGACGCCATCCGCATCGTTGACCCGAAGATTCGCATGTACCAGGCCAGCTCCAGCGAGATGTTTGGCAAGGTGGTCGAGGTGCCGCAGCGGGAGACGACTCCGTTCTACCCGCGCAGTCCGTATGGTGTCGCGAAAGTGTACGGCCACTGGATCACAGTCAACTACCGCGAGAGCTACGATCTGCACGTCAACTCCGGCATCCTGTTCAACCACGAGTCGCCCCGTCGCGGCCTTGAGTTCGTGACAAGGAAGATCTCCCATCACGTTGCTCGCATCAAGCTGGGTATGTCGGACGAACTGCGTCTTGGCAATCTGGACTCACGGCGCGATTGGGGCTATGCGGCCGACTACGTGCAGGCGATGTGGCTGATGATGCAGCAAGACCAGCCCGACGACTTTGTTGTGGCAACAGGCGAGACCCACTCTGTGGAGGAGTTCCTGGATGTAGCCTTTGGCCGTGTGGATTTGGATTGGCATGATTATGTGGTCCAGGATCCCCAGTTCATGCGCCCGGCTGAAGTCGATCTGCTGGTGGGCGACCCGAGCAAGGCCCGGGAAACGCTCGGCTGGGAGCCAACCGTCACCTTTACGGAGCTGGTTGAGATGATGGTCGACGCTGACCTGGCCCTCTTGCGGTCAGGCGAGAAAGTATATTAGCACCGGTCGCAAAGCCCGGTTTGCAGGAGGAAGGTTGCTCGATGACGATTGTATTTGGGACTGATGGGTGGCGCGGCCGAATTGCTGAGGATTACACGTTTGACAACGTCCGGCGCTGCTCCCAGGGATTCGCGACGTTCTTAAAGGCGGAGGGGCTGGCGGAGAAGGGTGTGGTCATTGGCCACGACCAGCGCTTCCAGGCGGAGTACTTTGCGGTGGCGGCAGCCGAAGTATTGGCCGGCAACGGCATCAAGGTCTGGTTGACGGAAGGGGCGACCCCAACGCCAGCCATCTCGTACTCAGCTATGAACCTGAAGGCAGGCGGAGCGATCAACATCACCGCCAGCCACAATCCGCCTCAGGACTGCGGCTTCAAGGTTCGCGATCCTAACGGCGGCGCGATTCCGCCGGACGGCCTGAAGCGCATCGAAGCGGCCATCCCCGGTGAAACCCCCACCAACCGTCTCGCTCTCGATGATGCCCTCACTGATGGGCTGGTCTCCCGCTTCGACCCGGCTCCCGCCTACATCGAACTGCTCAATCGTCTGGTCGACATGGAGCCGATTCGCCGGGCGGGCTTCACTGTGTTGGTCGATTGCATGTGGGGCAACGCGGCGGGTTGGTATCCGCGCCTTCTGGCGGGCGGCCGTACGACAGTGCACGAGGTCCACAACGAGCGCAATCCCATCTATCCTCACATGTCGCGTCCGGAGCCGATCCCACCCAATGTCGATCATGGCCTGTCCTTCGTGAAGGTACTGGATGCGGATGTGGCTATTATCAACGATGGCGACGCCGACCGCGTGGGCATGGGCGACGAGAATGGCCAGTTCATCGATCAGCTGCGCGTCTACGGACTGCTCGGCTACTACTTCCTCGAAGTGCGCGGTGAGCGCGGGCCGATTGTGAAGACGATCTCCACCACGAAGATGCTGAACAAACTCGGGGCGCTGTATGATGTGCCGGTCTACGAAACGGGTGTCGGTTTCAAGTATATTGCGCCCAAGATGATGGAAGTGGGTGCCATGCTGGGCGGAGAGGAGAGCGGTGGCTACGCGTTCCGCGGCCACGCACCGGAGCGAGACGGCATTTTGGCCGGTCTCTACTTGCTCGACCTGATGGTCCAGACAGGCAAGAAGCCATCGGAGCTGCTGGAGTGGCTGTTTGAGAAAGTCGGCCCGCACTACTACGACCGTATTGATACGGCGTTCGACCAGTCCGAGACGGAGGCCGTTCGGGAGCGCGTGATGGCGGCCCAACCGGAGACGATTGGCGGTCTGAAGGTGGTCGATACGATCACGATCGATGGCTTCCAGTACATCATGGAAGACGGCGGCTGGCTGCTTATCCGCTTCAGCGGCACCGAGCCGATTATCCGCGTCTACTGCGAGACGACTCACGAGGATCGCGTCGATGACATCCTGGCTGACGGGTTACGCATCGCCGGTCTAAAGGCATAGGAATCTGTCTGTGGCAACTGGCGAGCCCGCCTTTCAGGACCAGTATGCGGAGAAGGTCAGCTACTGCTACGGCTGCGGTCGTCTGAACGATCACGGGCTGCACATTCGCAGCTTCTGGGATGGCGATGAATCGGTCTGCGACTTCCAGCCGCAGCCCTGGCATCTGGCTGTGCCCGGCTTCGTCTATGGCGGTCTGATTGCGTCGTTGATCGATTGCCACGCCACAGGGACGGCGGCGGCCGCCGCTCATCGAGCGGCGGGCCGGCCGATGGATACGGAGCCACCCCTGCGCTTCCTGACCGCCTCTCTCCATGTCGACTACCTCAAACCGACGCCGCTGGGACCGGTCGTGCGGCTGCGCGGTCGGGTGACAGAGCAAACGGCCCGCAAGGTCATTGTAGCCGTTACACTGACAGCAGAAAACGTTGTCTGTGCGCAGGGCGAGGTCGTGGCTGTTCTCGCCCCGGAAGCGTTCATGGCTGCTGTGCTGGACGCGCCAACGACGCCGATCTGATATGACGATCCATCTCGTCGACACACATTGCCATCTCGATTTCGATCGGTTTGATGAAGACCGTCCCGATGTGGTGGCGCGAGCCAGGGAAGCGGGTGTGGCACAGATCATCGTGCCTGCCCTGGATCTGGAAAATATGCAGGTCGTGATCTCACTGACAGAGCAGTACCCCGGCGTCCTGGCGGCCGTTGGGATCCACCCCAATTCGGCCGCTGCGTGGCAGGCCGCGTGGCTCGATGCCATCCAGGAAACGGCCGCCCACGTCAATGTCGCAGCGATCGGGGAGATCGGGTTGGACTACTACTGGGACCGCACCCCGCCGGCAGCGCAGCAAGATGCGTTTCGCGCCCAGCTCGAACTGGCGGCTGCTCTCGATCTGCCAGTCATCATCCATAACCGGGAGGCGACGAGCGACGTCTTGCGGCTGCTGGCAGAGTCGCCTCTGGCAGGTCGGCCCCGCGCCGGTGTGCTCCACTCATTCTCAGCCGGCCCCGAGGCGGCCGCCGAGGCAGTGGCGCTGGGCTTCCATGTTGGCATCACCGGGCCGGTGACGTTCAAGAAGGCGGATGAACTGCGCGACGTGGCCGCTGCCGTACCGCTCGACAGGCTGCTCATCGAGACGGACGCTCCGTTTCTGACGCCGCAGCCGCATCGGGGCAAGCGAAACGAACCGGCGTATGTGCGCTTTGTGGCAGAGGCGATTGCGACGGTTCGTGAGATGACCGTGGATGAAGTTGCCACCGCCACGACAGACAACGCCAGCCGCCTCTTTCGGCTTGAGGGACGGCCGTCTCTATAGGGCACGCCTGGTCAGAGCCACCCATTCCCATGCAACCTGAAGCGTCCGATCTCTCCATCATCATTGTCAACTGGAATGTACGCGATTTGCTGCGGGGAACGCTGGCGTCGATCGCTGGCGGACAGGGCGATCTGGCTATTCAGACCATTGTGGTCGACAGTGGGTCGCAGGACGGCAGCGCGGCTATGGTGGCTGAGGAGTTTCCCGATGTCACCTTGATTGCCTGTCCGGACAATGTCGGCTTTGCGCGAGGCAACAACATTGGATTTGCCGAGGCGACTGGACGATATGTCCTCCTGCTGAACCCGGACACTGTGGTGGTGGGCGATGCGCTGACAGTCATGGTCGAACGCTTGCACCAGGACACCAGCATTGGCGCGCTGGGGCCCCAGCTGCTCAATCACGATGGTACGGTCCAATCGAGCCGGCGACGCTTCCCTACCGTAGCTACCGGCCTGTTTGAGAGTACGTGGCTGGAAGCGGTGGCGCCGTCCGGTGTGCTGGACAGCTACTACATGGCTGATTGGCCTGACGACCGGGCAACCGATGTGGACTGGGTCACAGGGGCCGCCATCATGGTTCCTCGCCAGGTCATTCAGGACGTTGGCGGGCTGGACGAGGGCTACTTCATGTACTCCGAGGAGTTGGACTGGTGCCGCCGCATCAAGCAGGCAGGATGGCGGATCGTCTACGAACCGGCGGCCCAGATCGTCCATTACGTGGGCCAGAGCAGCGACCAGGCCGTAACCGCACGACATATCAACTTCCAGCAAGCCAAACTGCGCTACTTCCGCAAGTACCACGGTCGCCCGACGGCCGCCGCCCTGCGCCAGTTCCTGCTGCTCAGCTACGCCTCCCAGATTGCGGTTGAAGGGGCCAAAGGGGTGGTAGGCCATAAGCGCGACCTGCGCCGCCAGCGCGTAGAGGCGTATCTGGAGATTCTGCGATCGGGACTGCATCCGGCGGGTTACTCGTGAGACACGGGAGCACAGGCAGACCATGCGTATAGGCCTGATTACAGGGGAGTATCCTCCGATGGAAGGTGGTGTCGGCGCGTTCACTGAGCAGTTGGCGTTGGCGATGGGTGCGGACGGGCACGAAGTCCATGTCATCACCTCCACTCGCGCCCGCCCGCCCGATGTATCGCGCAAGCCTTCGGCGTCCAGCGAACCGTTCGCACAACCGTACGGCTGGCTGCATCCACGAGTCAATCGATGGCGGTGGCCCTCGCTGGCAACCGTGGCCGATATTGTGGTTCGCTACGAACTTGAGGTGTCGAACCTCCAGTATCAGGCAGCCGCCTACAACATGAACAGCCCGGCCATCAACTTCCTGCCTCGGCGGCTTGCGCCCGTGCACCCGGTTGTGGTTACATTTCATGATCTGCGCGTGCCATACCTGCTGCCAAAGGCCGGCTCCCTTCGCGAGAAGGCGCTAGTGTTCATGACGCGGCAAGCGTCGGGCAGCATCGCCACCAATGCGCCCGACTATGCGCGGCTGGACGAATGGAGCAATCGTCCCCTCGCACAAATCCCGATTGGCAGCAATATCGAAACGTATCATGCCAACCATGTTGAGATTGCCGAGGTCCGCGAGAAGCTGGGCCTGGAGGAAGGTGACTTCTTGCTTGGCTACTTCGGGTTTGTTTCGCAAGCCAAGGGGGCTGACACGCTCGTTGAGGCCCTGGCCAGGCTGGATTCGAGCTATCATCTGGTCTTTATTGGCGGGCAGGCCGGCGACAGCGACCGGGCCAACAACGAGGCGTTTCGCCAGCAGCTCGAAGCGACGATTGCTTCGGCCGGACTTGGCGGTCGCGTCCACTGGACAGGCTTTCTCCCTTCGCAGCGCGTTTCGGCCTATCTGGGAGCAGCCGACCTCATGGTCATGCCCTATCGAGACGGTGTTAGTCTACGGCGAGGGACGCTTATGGCTGTGCTGGCTCATGGACGGCCGTTGCTGACCACGACAGCTCCAGAGTCGTCGGAGTTGCCCGAGTCGTTCGAATCGTCTGAGTCGTTCGAGCAGGGAGAGGCGATGTGGCTGGTCGCGTCGGATGATCCGGAAGCGCTGGCGGCCGCCGTGGTGCAGTTGGCCGGCGACGCGGAGCGCAGGGTCGCGCTGGCAGCCGGGGCCAGGACGTTAGGCAACTCGTTTGGCTGGGACAGGATAGCGAGCGATACCGCAGCCTTCTACGAGAAGGTGATTGCCGTGTCCCCGCCGGCCCGCAATCAGAACCGGTGAACCATCGTCACTGCGGTGGCACTCTCTTCGACCACGATGAAGCCGAAGCGGCGGTACAGCCGCCGGGCCGGATTTGTCTTTGTCACGCTGAGCGAGAGCGCAGGGTAGGATGACGCTTCAGCGGCGGCAAGCAATCCTTCAAGCAAACGGGAGCCAACTCCTTTGCCGCGAAAGCCGGGCAAGAGCGCGATGGTCAGTTCCGGCGTTTCTGCATCGATGTAACCGTAGCCGGGTGCGTCGGGCGGCATGAGACGCGCCCAGGCCGCGCCCACTGACACGCTGCCCGCCACCGCCACCAACCCAAAGTCGCCGGGTCGTCCCCAGCCTTCCACGTAGCGACGCAGCTCGGCGTTGTGCTGGACCGCCTCCACCGACCATGCCTCCTGGCCCGGGCCGGTGTAGACCGCCAGTGCCAGCATATCCCACAGGAACGGTTTGTCGTCAGGTTGTGCGGGGCGCAATGTGATCATGGCGATCTCTCCCGGGAGGACGGCGACTCTTGCTGCATTGTACCGTCGAACCGGTTGAGGCGCGATGCGACGCGAAGGCGTAGGTTAATCATGGTTTAGCCACCAGTGGCTATGCTGGAGCGTGCTGCTAGAATGGGGAGGTTATGCTCGAGCGACGTCTGTTGGCCCTTATCCTGATGCTCTTCATCGCCCTCGGCACGGTCTATGCGCTGGTGACCCCCGCTTTCGAGGCATCGGACGAACTGTGGCACTATCCGATGGTGCGCCATTTGGCCGACGGCAATCCGCTGCCTGTACAGGTCTTTGATCCGGCGTTGGCGGGGCCGTGGAATCAGGAAGCGAGTCAACCGCCGCTTTACTATTACGTCGCTGCTGCGCTGACATTCTGGATTGATACGGCCGACATGGAAACAGTGCGTTGGCTGAACCCTCATGTTGACAACGGCGTGATTACGCTTGATGGGAATACCAATCTCGCCATCCACGACCCGGCGGCCGATCCGTGGGCGGGTACGCTGCTGGCTGTGCGGCTGGTGCGCCTGTTCTCGGTCCTGATGGGAGCGGTGACGGTCTACCTGACTTACAAGATTGCGCGGGAAGCCGCACCTGATCGACCCGTCGTGGCGTTGGGAGCGGCCTCATTGAATGCGTTCCTGCCCATGTTTCTGTTCATCAGCGGAGCGGTCAACAACGACAATCTGGCTATCCCGCTGGCATCGCTGGCGCTGCTAATTATGATTCGTGTCGTCCATTCCCGGCGGGCGATCTACCGGCCCGTGCCCTGGACGACCTGGGCCGGGTTGGGCGTTGTCATCGGGCTGGCTGTGCTGACCAAAGAGGGGACGCTCGGGCTGCTGCCAATGGCGTTCGGTACGGCGGTCGTCGCTGTTTGGCAGTGGGTAGTGCGACATGACCGCAGCAGCGGCACGCCGCCGCCGGCATCGTGGATTGTCCCGGCAGCAGGTCGGCTGGTCTGGGCGCTGTTCCTGGTCATTGTGCCGGTGCTGCTCATTGCGGGGTGGTGGTACTACCGCAATATCGTGCTCTATGGCGACTGGCTGGGCTGGAACGCCTTCATCGCCGTGCTGGGCGAGCGGGCCCATCCGGCGTCGCTGCTCCAGCTGTGGGGCGAGCGGCGTGGCTTCATGATGTCTTACTGGGGCTTGTTTGGCGGCGTCAACATCCCCTATCCGATGTGGGTCTACACTCTGCTCAACACGGTCCTGCTGGCCAGTGTGGCCGGGTTTGGGGTCTATGCGGTGACTCTTCTCAGGCGCGAGTGGGTGCTGTGGCGCGAGATGGTGACTGATTGGTTCGCTCGCTTGCTGGCGGCCGTCGAGCGCAACTTTGCCCTCATCGTTTGCCTGGTCTTTTCAGCGGCCGTTGTCTATGGTCTGATTCAATGGGCGACGACGACCTGGTCGTCGCAGGGGCGGCTCGTATTCACCGCCATTTCGCCGCTGGCTACACTGATGGCGCTTGGTCTGGCGGGTTGGCTGCCGGAGCGTCCGGCGCGGGCAGTCATGGGCGGCGTCGCTGCCTTTCTGTTCGCCGCCGCTGTGGCCGCGCCGTTTCTCGTCATTACCCCGGCGTATGAGGTCGCGGAAGAGAGCTTGCAGCGGCCGCTCCCGGCGGACACCACGTTTGGTGATGCGCTGCGTCTGACCGCCTATGAGATGGAGCCAGAGACAGCGGCTCCGGGAGACGGAGTCTGGGTGCGTTTGCAGTGGGATGTCCTGCAGGAGATGGATCGGGATTGGAGTGTGTTCGTCCATCTGAATGATCCCGTCCTTGGCCAGCCCATTGCCCAGCGCGATATGTATCCCGGACAGGGCTTGCTGGCCACGCGTCTGCTGGAGCCGGGCAGTCAGCTCGTCGACAGCATCTACCTGACCCTGCCGGAAACGGCCGTCGCTCCGGCGCAGTTGGAGCTTGCTGTTGGTCTCTATGATTTCGAGACAGGTGAACGACTGCCCACAGATTCCCCCGGCAGCGCAGCCCTGCTGGGTCGCCTGGCGCTGCAAGGTGCCAATGGACCGGTGCCCAATCCGGTCTCGATCTTCTTTGAGCATGGGCTGGAGCTGGTGGGATTCCTGGTTGAGCCGCGCCGGACAACGGCAGGGGAGACAATCATGGCCACTACCTACTGGCGGCCGTCGGAACCACTCCCGGAAGATTATACGTTCTTTGGACAGGTGGTGGGCGCGGACACAACGCGCTATGCTAGTTCTGACCTGACGCCTGAGTTGGCCACGTCACGCTGGACGCCGGGGCAGACGTATCCGGTAACGATGCCGCTTGCGCTCGATCCGGCGACGCCGGCCGACACCTATCCGCTTATCGTCGGGATGTATGTTCAGGATAATGAGGGCAGTTTCAACCGGCTGCAGCTGGTGACCGATGATGGTCGCCTGACGGACGATTTTCTGACTTTGACGCGCGTGCGCGTCGACTAATTATGGGACAACTAGACAGCCCAGCAGACGCAGCAACGTCCCGTGTCAGCCGCACAGGACGCTATCGCGAGGCAGCCAACCCGACGCGCTCGCCGCTGGCGCTTGGCGTGCTGGCGGGTCTCTTTGCCGTGCTGGGTGGATTGGTGCTGGCGTTTGGTGGCCCGCTGGCCGGGGCGGCCGTCCTGGTTGCCGGGTTGGCTGTCGTGCTGGTACTGCGCGACATTCGCGTTGGCTTTCTGGGCCTGGTGGCGGTCGTCACACTACTGCCCTTCGCCACGCTGCCGTTCGACATTGGCATAACGCCGACGTTCCTTGATCTTGCGCTGGCGGCCGTAGTGCTTGTCTGGCTGCTGGGCATTGTCAGCGGCAGGCAGCAACGTCTGGAGACAGGCCCAATCGGGCTGCCGCTCATCGCCTTTATCATTGTCGCCATCTTCGCCTTTATCTTCGGTCTCAATAACGGGCCCCTGACGCCTACACTGCTGCGCAAGTTCGCCGAACTGATCCTCAGCCTGTTCTTCGTTATCGTGATCGTCGACTACTGTCGGACCTGGGTGCAGCTGGAGTTCCTGGTCAAGCTCATCATGCTCGGTGGCGGGGCGGCGGCCATTGTAGCCATCGGCTTCTGGCTCCTCGCCGAAGACACCACCAACAGCCTGCTGAACGCCTTGCAAATTATTGGCTATCCGGGCGGCTGGGTCATCCGGTACATCGAAGAGAACCCGGCGTTGGCGGAACGGGCCATTGGCACATCGGTCGATCCCAATGTGCTTGGCGGCCTACTGCTCATTATTGGCGCCCTGGTCGGCCCGCAGGTCGTGACCAAGCAGCCGCTTTTCCGGCGTTCGGTCACTTTGACGATTGCCGGTCTTATCTTCGTCGCTGTAGTGCTGACCTTCTCACGGGGCGCGATGCTTGGCCTGGTTGCCGGGCTGGGATTCGTGGCCGTTGCTCGCTATCGGCGTTTGCTGCCCTATCTGGTCGTTGTCGGCCTGCTGCTGCTGCTGTTGCCCGCCACCCAGGGCTACATCGGCCGTTTTGTAGAAGGGATTCAGGGGCAGGACCTGGCCACCCAGATGCGCTTTGGCGAGTACAAAGACGCCCTCATTCTAATCCAGCGCTACCCGATTTTCGGTGTGGGCTTTGCCGGAACGCCTGACGTCGACATCTATCTGGGCGTGGCCAGTGTCTACTTCACGATCGCCCAGCTGATGGGACTGGTCGGCCTGTTGGCGTTCTTCGTGGTCATCGCTACTGTGTTTATCTACGCGTTTCGCAATCGCGCGGCAGCGCGACTGAATGAACGGCACGATGCGGTCTGGCTGGGCCTCCACGCCGCGCTCATTGGTGGCCTTGTTGCCGGGGTGTTTGACCATTACCTGTTCAATCTGGAGTTTCACCACGCCGTCACCGTGTTCTGGATGTTCATCGGGTTGGCGACCGCGTCAACCCGCCTGATAGTGGCCGATGCCGCCGAGGCTGAACAGCCGGCGCAAGCAGCCCCGATTCCGGTCCCTTCCCGCTGAGACACAAAAAAAGCGGGACCAGCATTGCGCCGGCCCCACTCGTAACTCAGTTATCTACAGCCCTTAGGCTTCGCCTAGATGGCGGGCAACATCTCTTCGGCCGGGTCGGCCGCCTCGGTGTCACCTTCACGCAGGACGATTTCGTCATCCTCGACGTCGATAAGTATTACGTCACCTTCGCTGAACTGGCCTGCCAGCACGGCGTCGGACAGTTTGTCTTCAACCGTTCGCTGTACCAGACGGCGCAGCGGACGGGCGCCATACTCAGCGTCATAGCCGTTGGTCGCCAGCCAATCCTTGGCTGCATCAGTGGATTGCAGAACCAGCATCTGCTCATCAAGCCGGTCATTCACCTCGTTCAGGACGAGATCAACGATCTGGCGGATATCTTCTTGCTGCAGCTGGCGGAAGACGATGACGCTGTCCAGCCGGTTCAGGAACTCGGGTCGGAAGTGGCGTTTCATCTGCTCCATCAACTTCTTCTGCATTTCGCGGTAGTTTTCCTCGAGCTCCAGAGCGGAATCACGCTGGAAGCTGAAGCCAACACCTGCGCCACGCTTGATTGTTTCCGCGCCGACATTCGAGGTCATGATGATCATGGCGTTCTGGAAGTTGACCAGCTGCCCCTTGGCATCGGTCAGATGTCCTTCTTCCATGATTTGCAGCAGCAGGTTGAACGCCTCCGGATGCGCTTTCTCGATTTCGTCAAAGACGACGATTGAGTAGGGACGGCGGCGAACCGCTTCGGTCAGCTGACCGGCGTCCTCATAGCCCACGTATCCTGGCGGCGAACCGACCAGCCGAGCGATGCTATGACGCTCCATAAACTCGGACATATCCAGCTGCACCAACGCCTCTTCGCTCCCAAACAAGAAGCGGGCCAGCGCTTTGGTCAGCTCGGTCTTGCCCACACCCGTCGGGCCGAGGAAGATGAACGAACCAATGGGACGGCGGGGGTCCTTCAGACCGGCGCGTGCCCGGCGCACTGCTTTCGAAATCGCTTCGATCGCTTCGCCCTGGCCGACGATGTAGTTGGCCAGCTCTTCTTCCATGCGCAGCAGTCGGGCTGATTCTTCTTCAGTCAACTGACGGACTGGTATGCCAGTCCACATGGAGAGCACTTCGGCGATATCGGAGGCCATGAGCATCTCGTTCTCGTCCGCGTCGGACCGACCGGCGCGTAGTTGATCGAGCTGCCGCTGGATCTCCTCTTCCTGCTCGCGGATGGTCGTCGCTTCTTCGTACTGTGACGCCTCAACCGCTTCGTTGCGCTGCACGCGCAAGTCGCGAAGGGCGTCGTACGCCTCGCGGATGTCGGCCGGCTGTTGGACACGATACATGCGGACGCGGGAAGCGCCCTCATCGATCAGATCGATTGCCTTGTCCGGCAGGAAGCGCTCGGTCACGTAGCGAGTCGACAGGCTGACGGCCGCTTCGATCGCTTCATCAGAAATCAACAGATTGTGATGCTGCTCGTAAGCGCCCTTGATGCCCTTGAGAATCTCGACTGCTTCCTCGGGGGAAGGCTCGTCGACATGCACGGGCTGGAAACGACGTTCGAGTGCGGCGTCGCTCTCGATGTACTTCCGGTATTCGTCCATGGTCGTGGCACCGATACATTGCAGTTCGCCACGGGCGAGGGACGGCTTCAAGATGTTGGCCGCGTCGACTGAGCTGCCAGCCGAGCCGGCGCCAACCAGCATATGAACTTCGTCGATAAACAAGATGGCGTCGCTGGACTTCAGCTCTTCGATGACGCGCTTAAGGCGCTCTTCGAACTGGCCGCGATACATGGTTCCGGCAACCAGACTGCCTACGTCCAACTGGAGGACGCGCTTGCCATGCAGCGATTCCGGCACATCGCCGTCCACGATACGCTGGGCCAGGCCCTCGACGATCGCGGTCTTGCCGACACCGGGTTCACCGATGAGGGCCGGATTGTTCTTCGTCCGGCGGGCAAGAATCTGAATGACGCGCTCGATCTCTGTCTGACGGCCAATGACCGGATCCAGCGCATACTCCTGCGCCAGAGCAGTCAGGTCAGTCGCCAGCTGATCGACCAGCGGGGTCTTGCTCTTTTCTTTCTTGTTTGGCTGCCGCCGTGTCGGAGTGGAGGAGCCAGTTTCCTGCGAAGAGACAGGACTTTCTTTCAACATCCGGCGGGTTTGGCGGCGGATTTGCTCGGCGCTGATGCCAAACTTGCGGAGGACATCAATGGCCAGGCCTTCATTTTGGCGTGCAAGGCCCAACAGGAGATGTTCTGTACTGATGTAATGCTGACCCATGCGCCGCGCTTCCTCTACAGCATATTCGAGGACACGCTTGGTGCTGGGGGAGAGTTCAGTTTTGGTGAAAGGTGTGCGCGTGCCCTGGCCGCCCGAAAGCCGTTCGACCATGGCCTGCACCCGTGTCACTTCCAAACCGAGTTCGCGGAGAACGCGTCCCGCTACGCCACCTTCTTCCTGAAGGAGACCGATCAGAACGTGTTCGCCTCCGATATAACTGTGGTTGAGCCGTTCGGCCTCTTCCTGGGCCAAACTCAACACACGGCGGGCGCGCTGCGTAAAACGTTCCCAATTCTTTGAATTCACGGCATTTACCTCGATAGTTCGCCAGGTACCTGGCGTCGGCTACATCGTGTTCAGGGAGGCAAGGTCTGCTTCGATATACTCTGCGGATGATACTTGCTTCAGACTCAGGCCCACCTGCCGCTGCTTCGGGTCCAGTCGGATAATCCGAACCGTCACCCGGTCGCCCGGTTTCACGATGTCGCGCGCCTGCTCAACTCGTTCTTCTGCTAACTCCGATATATGGATAAGCCCTTCCAGCTGGTAGTCGTCATCCAGACGGGCGAAAGCGCCGAACTTGGTCAGGCGCGTGATTTGGGCCTCTGCTAGCTGGCCCACGGAATACAACTCGTCAATATGGCTCCACGGATCCGCTTCGAGGCGCTTCATACTCAGGGCCACCCGCTGGCGATCCTGATCGACGTTGAGCACCTGAACCTGGACCACATCACCGCGATTGACCAGTTCGTCTGGCGACTGGACACGTTTCCAGCTCAGCTCAGACAGATGGACTAGACCTTCGATCCCACCAATGTCGACGAACGCGCCGAAGTCAGCCAGGTTAACGACCCGACCTTCGATGACCGCGCCCTCTTCAAGGTTGGCCAGGATTTCATCCTTCGCTGCCTGGCGAATCTCCCGCGTTGCGGCAAGTTCGGACAGGATAAGGCGATTTCGGTCGCGATCGACCTCAATCACTTTGACGGTTACAGGCTCGCCTACGAGCGTCTGCATTGCGCGCTGCCGGTCTTCATAGCTGCCGGACGGCAGGCGATTGCGCCCTAGCTGCGAGTTCGGGACGAACCCCCGCAACTGCCCTAACGTAACTAACACGCCGCCCTTGTTAAAGCCGACGATCTCTGAATCGTATACGTCCTGCGACTCAAGCAGGTCTGCAGCGGTCACCCAGTCTTTTTCTTCGGCTGCTCGACGGTAACTCAAGATGATATTACCGTTGTCGTCCTCAGGATCGAGCACGAAGACCATGATCTCCTCACCCTCGATTAACGACGCTTTGGTCGCTGTATCGAGCATGTTGATCTCCTGGTTCGTAATCAAACCTTCGGACTTCGCGCCGATATCTACTAGGATCTCGTTGTTTCGTACGGCCACGATGTGGCCGGACCGGACTTCTCCGACTTTGGGCATGTAGACTTCCTGGGTCAAGAGGAAGTTCATTGGGTGGTCACTGTCGCCAATTTGGGGGTCTAACGTCATGATGTGAAAAATTCCTATGCGCCTGCTGGCCGCAAGGCCTCCGATTTGCGTCGATTATACTGAGTTTAAGGTGCTTGGCAAAGAAACTAATGTATTGTATAAGTGCGATCCATGGTGCCAGGTATGCTCTATGCGCCCGAAAAAAGGGGGGTGGATTCGTCGCGTACGGTGCGCGGGTTGTTTCCCATCATCCTCTTTGTCCTCGCGCTTCTTCCTCGACTCATCGCCCTCAACCGGTACATCACGCCCGATGAACTGACGTGGATGTATCGCTCCGTTCAGTTCCGCGAGGCGCTCAGCGACGGCCGTTGGGAGGATACGCTTGTGGCTGGCCATCCCGGCGTCACAACGACATGGCTCGGCTCGGCGGCGATCACTGCCCAACTGGCGCTTTTTCCTGATGATCGCGAATCCTACGACTGGCTGACGACGATGGCCTACTTGACGCCGGACAACACGGAGGCGTTTGACCGGTTGGCGAACTTTCTCAGTGGGGCCCGACTGGCCGTGGCGCTCACCAATGCCCTTGGTCTGGTTGCTGTCTACTATCTCATCGCCCGCTTCTGGAACAGTACGCTGGCATTCCTGGTGGCGCTGTTGCTGGCGCTGGACCCGTTTGTGGCCGGTCTGTCCGGCCTGCTGCATGTCGACGGGCTGAGTACGACGTGGGTCACGCTCTCGCTGCTGCTGTTGCTGCCGGCTGTGAGTCGTTCCGGGCCGAGTCGACCTCTGGTCTGGCTTGCCCTGTCCGGCGCGGCAGGTGGGTTGGCCATGTGGACCAAGACGCCGACAGGCGTGGTGGCGGTGGTGGCGGCCGTGGCCATTGCTGTGACCACGCTGAGCGACACGACACGCCCACTTGCGGGGCGGCTGGGCCGGATGGTTGGCTGGGGGATGGCATGGGCGCTGCCCTTCCTGCTCGCCGGCGTAATTCTGCTGCCTGCCTTGTGGGCGGCTCCGACGTCCGTCTACGACACCCTCACCGGCAACGCCTCGCGCCATCTGGAAGAAGCGCTGCGTCCAACCTTCTTCCTCGGCGAGACCGGGTTTGTGCATAGCCCACTCTTCTACCCGGTCGTGCTGCTGTGGCGAAGCAGTCCGGTTGTCATTCTGGCACTCATTCCGGCGCTGTGGCTGGCCCTGCGACCTGATCGGGCCAGGACTGCCGTCAGGCAAGGCGACGTAGCCATCTGGCCGCTCCTCCTGTGGGTTGTTCTGTTCGTGCTGGTGGTCACGCTCGCGGCCAAGAAGTTCGACCGGTACATCCTTCCGGTTATCCCTGCGTTGGTGCTGATGGCGGGGCTGGCCTGGGTAACGTGGGGGCAGCGCAAGGGCGGCCGGTGGTGGGTACCGGCACTGCTGCTTGTCCAGGCCACCTACCTCGCGTTCTTTTGGTGGACACCGTTGGCGGCCTACAATCCACTGGTTGGTGGTCCGTGGACGGCGCAGCGCGTGCTGCCGGTCGGCTGGGCGGAGGCAATTAGCTACTCTGGCACATGGCTCAGCGAATCCCTGCCAAACGCATCGTCTGAACGTGCCCTGAGCGGTGTGGCCCCGTCGCTCTCGCCGTTCTTCTCCGGAACGACCCTCGTCGAGGGATACGATGATCCGGCAACGGCGGGCACATTGATACTGACCGCCGGCGGCCGTCAGCTTGATCCCGCCGCCTTCGAACAGCAACGTGAGTCACTTGAGCTGCTGGAGACGATCCGGTACGGCGGGTTGGAGCAGGCGTGGATCTTTCGCCAGCCGCAGCAGGCGGCTGACAGCCGCACGGCCCTGCCGCTGTCGGAGCCGGTGCGCTTCGGGTCTGATGTGGCGCTGACGGCCGTCACCCTCTCAACGGCCGACGACAGGTTGATCGTTGCCGCACAATGGCAGCGGGAGCAGCCCCTTCCGCCGGACGCCCGGTATACGGTCGCCATTCAGGTGCGGGATGGGGCCGGTAACGTTTGGGCGGGCACGGAAGCGGACCTGCTGGACCATGTCTACTTCTACCCCGCCGACTGGCTCAGCGATGTGTCGAATGAGGTGCGCTATCTGCTGGAACTGCCGCCGGCCATCCCACCGGGCAGCTATATGGTCGAGCTTTCGCTGGTGGATCAGCGTAGCGGCGGCCGTCTGCCCGTGCTGGCGGGTGACGACGGGTTTGCGGGCGTCGTCTACAGCGCCGGCACCATTGAGATTGCCCCGCCGGTCTTCCCTGTCACAACGCCCCGGGTTCAGGTGCCGGTGGCGGAAGGACAGCAGTGGCTGGACGGTGCGCTGCGCCTCTTGGGGCACAGCACACTGCCCGACGCACTGCTCGCTGGCTCCGACTTCACCGTCGATCTGTTCTGGCATGCTGAAGGCGCGTTGGAAGAAGAGATGGAGCTGCAGTGGTCGTTGGCTGCGGACGATGGCTCCCTGGTGCCGCTGCGTCAGCCGCCTCTGAGCCGCTACGATACGGCCAACTGGCGCGTGGGCGAGTCGATTCAGGAGAAGTACCGTCTCTCCCTGCCTCCGGAACTGGAAGCAATGTCTTATCGTCTCGTCTTCCAGCCGCTGGTCGATGGCGTGGCGCTTGGTGACTTCCCCTTTGATCTGGGTGAGATCAGGGTTGACAACATCGATCGGGTCTATGATCTGCCCGCGGACGTTGGCATGCCGCTAGATACGCTGTTTGGCAGCCTGCTCCGGCTGCGTGGCATAAGGGTGGATCAGCAGGAGGCCGGCGCAGGAGGCGACTGGCCGGTGACCCTGGTCTGGCAGGCTGAGCGCGAACCGGATGCGGTTTACAATGTGTTCGTCCATATGCTTGATGCGGATGGCGCTATCGTTGCCCAGTCGGACCATTGGCCGGGTGGCTTGCCCACAGACGTATGGGCGGGTGGGCAGGTCGTGGTCGATGCGATTCGCCTGCAGCTCCCGCTGGATCTGCCGGCGGGTGGCTACTCGCTCGCGGTTGGGCTCTATGATCCGGTGAGTGGCGAACGGTTGCTGCTCGAAGATGCCAACGGAGCGACTACTGACCGGCTGCTGCTCCGGGATGTGCTGCTGGTCGAGTAGGCACCCTCGACAATGAACGCACAGCTCATTTGGCGGCGACTGCCTCTGCTCATCCTCCTGCTACTGCTGGGCTTTGCCTTGCGCCTGTTTCAACTGGAGGCGCAAAGCATCTGGTGGGATGAGGGTATCTCGCTCCATCTTGCCACCTCATCACTGGAAACGATTTTCCGCAACCGGCTGGACAATATTCACCCACCTCTCTACTTCGCGGCGCTCAAAGGTTGGGTGTCGCTGGTGGGCGTGTCGCCATTCGCTGCCCGTTACTCAAGTGTGCTTGCCAGTTGGCTGCAGATTGCTCTCATTTGGGGCTACGGACGTGCGCTCGTGGGGCGACGGTCTGGCGGCCGACAGTCGTCCATCACCGCGCTCCCCTGGCTGGCTGCCGGGCTGATGACCATTTCGGCCGTATCCGTCATCTATGGCCAGGAGATTCGCGTCTACGCGTTCTTGCCGCTGGTCTATATCGGCATGTTGTGGACAGCGGAGCGCATCGTACTCGACGACGATGTTTCCTGGCGCCCGGTCGCTCTGCTGGCGGCCGTCATATGGCTGGGACTGCACCTCCATTACATCGCCCTGTTCGGCGCGGCTTATGTGGGCACCTGGGGGGCGTCGTCCCTGATTCGGCGGCGTGGTTGGACACAGCTGGGCCGGTTTGTCGCCGCGTTCGTGCTGGCCGGTCTGGCCAGCCTGCCATGGTTCCTGGCGGTGCTGGGAAACTGGGCGGCGGTGCAGGCTGAAGCCAGCGCCGGAACGTTCGCCACCGAAGCGGTGCCCGTCCCGTTCCTGATCGCCCAGGTGTGGGCTTTCCAACTGACGGGGCTGGCCGGTGCCCTGGCCAGCCCGGCGGTGCAGGCGCTGGCATTGGCGGCGGCCGTGCTGCTTGCTGCCCTCCTTGTGAGTCGACTGGCAGCCCGCTCTGGCGACGATGCCACGCGCGACCAGGCGTCTACTGTGCCGACGATTCCGCCTGCCGGTCGGGCCGATCTGTGGCGACAGCTTGCCCATTGGGCGGTTCCCCTCTCCGCCGCTTTTCTCCTGTGGAGCCTTCGTTCGTTCTCGCATCCACGTTACACCATCATGTTCACCATCGCCTTTATCCCGCTGGTGGCTGGGCTGGCCTATCCCCTGGGCAAGCGCTGGGCCGGCCAGATGGTTGTTGGCGGGTTGCTGACTTGCGTGGTGACGCTCAGCTTCTGGGGATTGGGACGGTACTTCTTCGACAGCGGCGCGGCCAAGGCCGACATGCGCTCTGTCGCAGCCTACCTGGAAGAAGAAGCGGTCGCCGGTGACGTCATTCTCATCCCGGACACTGACTGGTCGCTGCCGTTTGAGTACGATGGCCCGGCCACCATCATGATGGTTGCGCTCGGCGAGTCAGCGGATGCGCTCTCTCCAGCGCTGCAAGAGGCATTGGCCTGTGAAAAGGCCGCCGGCTCACCGGCAGACTGCGCCGCGCCGCGCATGGTCTTCGCGGTTGACTACGAACGGGGCACACGCGACTGGCAAGACCGCCTGCCGTTCGAACTGGAGCGCCGCGGATCGCTGGTCAACTCGGCGCCAGTCGATGAGCTGCGTGTCGACGCGTACGTCGTCAACCAGGCGGCCGCGCCGTTGTCAGTTTGCGACAGCGCCAGCCCGCCGCTGGCGCGCTACGGCGAGCTGCTGCTCCACGATGCCTGGATTGAGCAGACCGCAGCGGCCGACAGCGCCTTGACGGTGGCTCTCTGCTGGTCGGTGGATGCCGCTGTGGATCTGCCCATTTCGACCAGTCTGGCTCTGACCGACCCGGCTGCGCGGCGCGACCTGGCCCGGGCCGATGCGCCGCTGCTGGACAGCAGCGGCCGGCCGACCTCTCTATGGGCGCCCGGTGCTCCGGTGCTTACGTACCATGTCTTGCCCCTGCCAGTCGGTGCGCCGCCCCTTGCTTACGAGCTCTCGGCTACCGCCTATGGGCTTTCGACTGAGGGCGACGTGCGGCCGTTGGAGCTGATCGATCAGTCCGGCGCTCCCGGTGGTCAGTCAGCCCGGCTGGGAAACGTGTCCTTGCAGCCCGGAGATCCAGACATATCCAATCCGTACCGGCAGCCTGACCCATCGTCCGTCGACGGACCGGTGTCGTTGGGGCCGCTTCGTCTGCGCGGCGGGAGTGTGTCACCTGGACCTTTCCAGCCCGGGCAGAACGTCGCCGTCGACCTCCTTTGGGCCGGCCCGACCGACCTGCTGGCCCCTGATTTGCAGCCGGCGGTTGTTCTCAGACAGGGCGATACGACTCTGGCTGAAGCGGCAGACGCTCCGGTTCAAGGTCGATTCCCGACGGGGCAATGGCCGGTGGGGGAAGATGTTGCTGAGGTGCGCTTCCTGACTGTGCCCGCCGGAGCAACCGGCACGGCGAGGGTTGAGGTCGTCCTGGGAGAGCAGCGTGTGCTGCTGGACGAGCGCGAGCTGGTCGACAGTGGTGGACGATTCGATGCGCCAACCCCGACCGTACCAGTTGAGGTTCCGTTCGGTGACGTCGCCACCCTGGTCGGGTTCGACGTCCCGACCCTGACGAATCCCAACGACAGCCCCTTGCCCGTAACACTCTACTGGCGGGCTGAGCGGGACGATGTGCCCCAGGATTACGTCGTCTTCGCCCAGCTCCTTGACAAAGATGGCCGGCTGATTGCCCAACAGGACAGTATGGCGGGTGATGGCCAACGACCGCCCACAGCGTGGCTGGCGGGCGAGTACATCACTGACTCGCGCGCGTTGCTATTCCGCGAGGCCGATTTCACGGGGCCTGCCTCGATTGCCGTTGGTCTCTACGAACCTGCAACCGGCATCCGCCTCACGATTCCCGGAGGGGCTGATGCCTTTCGGCTGCCGGTCGACCTGACGATTGAGGCAGCCGCGTCGCCCGGCGAATAAACCCGGCAGCAGCCACCGCTGTTAGTCGCTGGTGCTGCTGTCGGCCTCTGTGCCTGCAGCTGCCGCACTGTTACGACTGCGTGCCATAAGGGCCAGGACCAGGCCTGCGCCGATCAGGCCCATGCCTAGCAGCGGGAACAGCAGGCCAGAGAGCGGTGTGCTGGTCGTTGACTGACCTCCCGTCGCCTCGGCAATGGCCAGTTCAGCGTCCTGCAGTAGCTTGGCGCTGGTTGCGCCGCTATTGCTCTCAAACTCAGCCTCGCCACGCGCCCCCGCGGCGGCAATGTCGGCGACCGATACTGCTCCGGTTTGTTCGCCCCCGGAACCGGCTCCGTTCGCTCCATCTTCCACTGCCACGACCGCCTCAGATGCGTCGGCCGCTGCGGTCGCTGTGGCCGTTGGGCTGGGCGAAGGAGTGGGTGTGGGCGTTGCCGTGCAGGCCGCGAACGGGATGGGCGTTGGCTGCCACAAGGCGCCGCGCGTCGGCTCGATACCATTGAGGGCGGGGATGTCTACAAGGGGCACACCGCCCGTATCACCAAATTCGTCCACGCCGGAGTCGGCCACCCAGCCCGTCAGATCAGGCGTCAGCTGGATATACCACCACGGCGCAAACTCGGCTCGGCCGATGATCGGCCGAATCTCGGGACGCTGCAGGGTGCTGAGAACCGGGTAATCAATGCCTGGTCCGGTAAACACGATAACGTCGCGCGTGGCCGCTACATAGGGCTGCGTGCCGCACTCCTGCACAACAAACGTCCCCCCAGGCGCGACTTCGCCTCCGGCCTCGGTGCCGACCGTGGCGGTTGGCGTGACGCCGGGCGCGGTTGTTGCCGTAACACCGGGCTCTGTGGTCGCCGTCGCTGCAGCCGGAGGGTTGCCGGTCGATGGCTCGTTGGTGGCGGTCGGGACGGCCGTCGGCTGGCTCCCGCCTCCGCTGTCCGATGTCGGCGGAACGGACGTGGGTGGCGGTGGAACGCTGGTCGGCGCGTTCGGATCGGGCGTCGGCGTGCGCGTGGGGATCGTCGGATCCTGTGCCAGCGCCGACGCAGAGCCCTGGATTAGAACCAGGACCATTCCAACAATAAACAGGTGTGTGGCGATGCGACGGAACATAGCTCGTTTTCCTTTTGCCATGACCACCGGTTCTTACCGGTAGCGAATGGTAACTGACGTGGGTGACTCCAGTAACAGCTCAAAACTCAGGCGGCCGCCCTCAATGCGCTGCGGCTCCGGCATGGCGCTGAGCAGCTGGGCGCCTGCCGGCAGATCGATGACGACGGTAGTAGGTTCCGGGCGTGTGCCGGGCTGCTTGCCGATGTTCAACTCGTAGACGGCAGTGCCACCTTGCTGGGTGACAACGCCGGGCGGCAGTTCATACTGAATGAACGATTCGACTGTCCCGGCTACGGGCACGAGCAGAAAATTGGCGAAAGTCGCCAGGTTGGCCCGCTCTTCAACAGGCTGGGCCTGGCTGTCATGAGTGGTGGCGTTGAACAGCGTTTCGGCCGGAACAATGTGCCGCGTGCTGTCCAGCAGTTGGCTGCCCGCCGGCACAAAGAAGCGAATGTAGTTCCAGTAGCACTTGTCGGCCAGGGCCAGGTAATCGGCTCCTTCCTCAAACTCTTCCGAAACACCCTGGTAGCAAGGTTCGTCGAGCGCGGGGCCGCTGTGGACGTAGGTGACGGTCAAGGTGGCTGTTGGCGAACCGCCCAACGCTATCGCATAGTCAAAATGGCGATCGATATAGACGTTCGCTTTGTTGAAGCTCATATTGGTGTCGACAACCTGCCAGAAGTCGCCGGGAGGGGCCGCGGGCAGGCGGCCGTCCCAACCCGCACGCGCCAACTGCAGGGCAGCGGTCTCGTCAGGAATGTAGATCTGCATATGACCGGACTCAAGCGCTTTGCTCATGGCTTGTGCCAGCAAAACCGGATCGATATCGCCGGCGCCGCCTTCGAGCTTGCTCAGAATGGCGTCGGCGAAGCCGGCCAGGAATGCCTTGCGGTTGTTGACCCAGTCGCGCACTTCCTGGCCTTCCTGAACGTCTCGTGCCTGCCGCAGCGTCTGTATGAGGTTGTCCTGATTGATCGTGGCCTCGGAGCCGGGCACGGGAATGGGACCGGTCGCGCCGACGAGCAGCCGCAAGAACTCCTGGTCAATGGCGATGGCTCCGTCCACGGCGGGGATGTCCTGACCATAGGCGTACAGGTCCATCGCTATCTGGGCCGAGGTGGGGAAGTCGGCCCAGAAGTTGGCGTCCCGGAACAGGAACAGCTCGGAAAGCATGAATCTCTCCAACGGCTCTGGCGGAGCGGCGTATGGCTTTTCGGCCCAGTTATCCACCTGGTTGGCGTCCTGGAAGGCAAGATTAATGATTTGGCCGTTCTCAATGCTCAACAAGCCGGCTCCGGTCAGGAAGCCACCTGTCGGCCGCAGCTCATCCTCGTTTTGGGCCATGATCAGGTAAGTGCGTGGTCCATCAGCGCCCAGGATTGCGGGAAGACTGGGCAGCAGAGCCAGTCCGCCCTGAGCGAGCGGGGTGATGGCATCGACCTGGGTCAGCAGCTGCTGGGCGCGCCACGGCAGCGATTCCAGAGGGACGGTTGCAGCCAGCTGTTCACGGGCAGCCACGTACTGGTCCATAGCAATAGATGCAGCCACCAGTTCCGCTTCGGACTCCTCAATGACAGGCAGCACCGCCCCGACGGCTGCCAGGCCAAGCCCGTTCTCCGCTACCATCGCCAGACCCGGCTCCAGCGCTGTGACGGCGAAGGCGGCCGCCTGGGTGCCCGCGTCGGCCATCGTCAGCAGCGATGGCGCAGCCGCCAGCAGCGGACCAACACGGGGCACCCACCCGAGCGAACCGGCCAACGGCGCCAGGGGACCCAGTTCCTGTGCCAACGTGCGTGTGTCCGCACGAACCTGGTAGGTGAGATCGGTGATGCCGGTCGGATCTATTTGTGACAGTCCCCCTTCCAGCAAAGCGGCCGCTTCCGACTGCGTATTCAAGAGCGATTGTGTCGCGCTGGCCACACGCACCACCTTGAGCACTAGCCACAGCGCCAGGACAGCCAGACCAGCCAGAATCAGCCAGCGGGCATAACGGCCGTATGGCGGCGTGGGTCGGGTCTCCACAGGCGGCGTCGTGTCGCCCTGTGGGTAGGTGGGTGGGGTCTCGGTCTTCATTCTGATAGTGCCTCGCAGGTCAATCTGACCGATGGCTGCCCGTCCGGGCCAACCAGCCCCGCATGGCAGACAGGTCGGGTGGTTCCATTCGTCGTCGCAAATAGAGCGAGATCATCGTCGGCCGTTGCAGCCAGTGAGTAGACGTCGCGACCCAGCTGCGCCCGATACCAGTCGAACGCAAAGAGATTCTCGTCGACCAGCGTGACGTCTGTTCGCTGACCCTCGACGTGCTGGAAATACCACAGTGTAAAGATCGTTCGGTCGCCAGGTGTCAGCAAGATGGCGCTTTCCGGGGCAGAGGCCAGGAGTGATTCGGCCCATGACCGCACGGTGACGTCGTCACGCAAGTTGTGCTGATTCCAGCCAACCACGAGCAATATGACCGGCAGCAGCCAGAGCCAGCGACCGGCTCGACCCACGACCGGAGCGGCGGCCAGAGCAAGCAGCAGAAAGGCGGGCAGAAGAAAAACATCGGCATCAGGTACGCGATACAGCAGGGCGAAACTGGCGTAGGCGGCTGCTGTCAATGACAGGAGCCCCACCATGCGGTTGTCCTGGGTGCTCAGCGTTGACGCCCGCGCGGATCGCGCCCGGACCGCCACGATGGCGGCGACCAACGCTACCATGGCGCTGCCAATGAGGGCCGGCGACGCGAGCAGCGAGTCCAGCGTGGGGAGCGCAAGGTTGGCGGCGTACAGGCGGCCGCTGACGAGCCACCACCAGCCGGTGGCGGTTGTCGGATTGCCCCAGGTGACCGGACTGCCCGTCGTTGCCAGCCAGGGCAGGAACAGGAGAGGCAGCAGTCCAATTGCAAAGCCGGCCGCCATTCGCGGCCAGCCGGCGCGTGGCGTCAGGAGAAGCATCAGGGGTATGAGCAAGAGCGAGGTCGTGTGGGTGGTCAGCGCCAGACCGAGGCAGATGCCGGTCACAAACGGCCGTTTCAGCACCAGCAGCGCGAAGACGGCTGCGGCCACCAGGGCCAGATTCAAGCCGTACACTTCAGCGATCGTGGCCTGGCTCCAGACGGGCGGCAGCAAGGCGACGCCAACGGCAATGGCGGCAGCGGCGGGCGGTGTCAGCAGCCGCTGTCCTGACGACATGAGCGTTCTGGCCAGCAGGGCCACAGCGAGCGCAGCGGCAGCGGCCGAAAAGAGATGGAAGCGAAAGGCAATTGTGCCAACCGGCAGCCCGCTAAACAGCTTGCCCAGGAACACATACGTGGGATAGCCCGGCGGATGGGGAATGCCCAGGGTGTAGGAAGCGGTGATCAACTCTCCGCCGTCGTACCCACCGTGCGCCCAGGTGAGGTCGGGCGCTGCGGTGATGGCAAACACCAGGAGGGCCGTGCCAAACGCCATCAGCGTCCAGGCACGCGCTGCCAGTCGGGCCCGGTTTGCGCCCGACATGTGCCAACTGGCGACTCCGACCAAGCGCCGGGTCTGGACAGATAGCTCGCTCATTAGATCGTGGGAAGACCCGAATGCCTCCCTGTACACCGGTCAGCTCAGGGTAAGACCGGCTGCTCCTTACATGGCCTGGCCCGGCTGAACGCCCCAATCAGCAGGTTTTATGTAACCTGCTGCACTGACGTGCAGCAACATCGGCCCGACACTCCTTGCAGTGTATCGTGGCCAGCTGGCCAGTACCATTTAACTAGCGTGAATAATGCCGCGGGCCGTTAAGGCTGTCAACCGCGCTCACCGGGGTCTGCCCATGTCAGTGGTCAGGAGGTGGACGGGCGTCGGGTGGTCGGAGGCGACACGATTCCCCAGGTAGTGCCCACGCCCAGCGCGAGGGCGCGAGCAAACAGCAGCAGCGGGCTGAGGAGGGCCACGACCGGGTCTTTCGGCCACGCCTTGCGCACAAAAGGCAGGGTGGTTAGCAAGAAGGCGACGCCCAGAGCGGCGGCCCCCCAGGCGGCGATTTGGCCCACAGGCGACAAGCCGAACAGGGCCCCGGAGACGGCCGCCGCCAGGGCGATCAGAGTTAGGCCGACCAGCCCCATTTGCAGCTTCATGACCTGTGGCGTGTGCGAGTCGCTGACACCCTGGGCCGGAAAGCGCTTCACGACCTGGGCTTTCCAGTAGCCAATAAGGAACTTTTTGCGCATATAGGCCGCGAGCGTGTCGGCGTGCTGGTGGTAGACGATGGCCCCGGGCTGGAACACCATCTGATCGCCGGCAGCCGCCAGCCGGAACGACAGCTCCTGGTCCTCAAGATAGTCAAAGCTCTCTTCGAAGCCACCCGCCGCCAGGACATTCTCGCGCCGGTACGCGGCTGAATAGGTGTCGATGAAGTCGATCGACTGCTGCAGCCGCAGGCGATCGTACTTGTCCTCATACTCAATCTGGACGAAGCGGGCCACGATCTCGGTCTGGCGGGTCAGGTACGTGCCCTTTGTGGCCACAATCGCCTCGTCGGTGAACGGCGCGACGAGTTCGGTCAGCCAGTTGGGGATGGGCTCACAGTCGGCATCGGTGCAGCAGACGATTGGCCCCTGGGCGGCGCGAAAGCCGACATTGCGGGCTGCAGCGGGCCGCTGGCGCTCGGTACGAATGACCCGGACGCCGTGCGCCTGGGCAATGAGGGCTGTGTCGTCGGACGAGCCGTCGTCGACCACGATGATCTCAATGGGTGCGTCAAACGTCTGCGCCTCCAGAGCATCCAGACAGGCTCCAAGCGTGCCAGCGGCGTTGTAGGCAGGAACGATAACTGAGATCATGGCTGCCTATGCTCCGTGCTGGGCGTCGGTGGCCAGATCGGCCGGCCTGCCGGCGCTCCAGCGCCAGTTGCTGCGTCCGGCGGCGATGATGCCGAGCACAATCTGGGGAGCGATGACCACCAGATAGAAGAGAATGGAGTAGCTGATGATGCTGGTCTCATCGCGCACGCCTGCTTGCCACAACATGAGAGCGGCCGCTCCGTTGAAAACCCCGATCTTGACTGGCGTGCTGGGCGGCGCGACCGCGATGCTGACGACGATGTGGATCAGCGCCGCCTGCAAGATGCCCAGCTCCAGCCCCAGCGCCGGAAACAGCACATAAGGCAAAAGGATGCCAAACGTGGCGATCACGAGGGACAGCAAGAGCAGCATCAGGATAAGCCGCGAGTCTCGCAGTGCCGACAGACCCTCCAGACCAGAGACAGCAACACGCAGGAGCCACTGCTCCAAACGGTCGGGCAGCGGCCTGGCTGCTGCCTCCAGGATAGAGATCGCCCACTCCGTTCGGTAGGCCAGCACGTACAGCACCAACAGGAGGAGCGCGGGCACGGCGATCAGTCCAACCATCGACTGGTCCAAATAATCTGGCAAAACTGTGAAGGGCACCACGAGCAGGATGGTCAGGCCGAAGAAGATGAGGTCGAGGACTTTCTCCAGCACCAGTGTGCCGATCGTACGCGCGGCACGGATATCGGCTTCCTGGTTGAGCACGTAGATGCGGGCCACTTCGCCCAGACGCAGGAACGGTACAATCAGGTTGACGTACTGGCCGAGCGAGCTGGCCCAGAAAGCAGTCGAGAAGGAGACGGCGGGTGCTTCGGGTGTGAACATCAACTGCCAGCGCCACGCCTTGAGCAGCAGCGTGAGCAGCATGATGGCCAAGCCCAGGGCGACCCAGGGCAGACTGGCCGCGGCCAATGTCGTGGCCAACTCGGCCAGCGGCACGCGGGTTGAGAGGAACCACAGGCCGACGCCGGCCAGGACAAAGGTCAGGAGCAGGTTGATCCAGGGAAAGTGTCGGACAGGGCTTGCATCCGGATCCGGCCTGGATTCAGGTGACATCATCGCAACCAGGGCCCGGATCAGGCGTCGCTGCGGCGCGTGAAGAGGACGATGGAACCGGCAACAGCCGTAACGAAGATGAGCAGCGCAGCCAGGAAGCTTCCCCACAGAAAGAGGCCGCCGCTGGATGCGGGTGGTTCCTGGGCGGCCGCTTCCGCCTCCGTCGGTTCGACCAGACCGGCAAATGGGTCGGCACCGCGTCCGGATCCGATCGTCTCAAGCTCCAATGCTTCGCCGTCGGGTGAGGCCTGGATTCCCGGCGCGACCAGACTTTCGGGCGCGGGGTACGCGTCCGGTCCGCCGATGCCAGGCACCGTCTGGTCCGGGGCAGGGTAGGCGTCCTGGGCGGCCGTTGGTTGACCGATCGTCAGCAGAAGGCTGAGCGCGAATGACAACGCAATGATGGCGGAGACGATGGCAGATGATCGCTTGGACATAGGCTTGCTTTCGGTGGTCGGGATGGTATAGCTCAGGTTTCTGGCTCCGGCCGCACGGTGGTGAAAAGTCCATAGGCAGCGCCGAGCGTAAACAGGGCGCCTAACAAAAGCTCCAGCGTCGAACTGCTGGTTGCCGCCAGACCGATGCCCACCAGGATCAGGCCGAGGTAAACGAAGCGCATGAACTGCCGCTCCTGGATGACCTTCATGATCGACGACTGCTGCTGGTCAGCAGCCCAGTAAGCGTAGCTCACCGTCGCCAGAACAACAGCCAGGCCGGCAATCCACAAGCTATTACTCGCTACCGCACTCCAGTCGATCATCTCCAGCCTCTTTCGTCTCGCAGACTGCCCATTCATTCTGCGACTCGCCCCGTGTGCGGCAATTGTAGCACAACGCCGGGCAGCAGGGTTGCGCCGTGATGTATACTCAGACGCATGGCCAAACAACAAACACGATACGTCTGCCAATCGTGCGGACGGGCGACACCAGCTTATATGGGCCGCTGCCCGCGCTGCGGCGAATTTGATACGATGGTCGAAGAGATTGTCGAGAACGAAAAGGTGGCGCAGGCGCGGCAGCGAACGGCCGCCGGTCTGCGCTCCACGCCACTCCGGCTGGCCGATGTCCCAGTCGACGGACATGAACGCTTGCCACTCCCCATTCCTGAATTTTCCCGCGTGTTGGGCGGTGGCCTTGTGCCCGGCTCTATCATTCTGGTTGGCGGCGATCCCGGCATTGGTAAATCGACTCTCCTGCTGGAAGTGGCGGGTTTGAGCGCCAACGCCAATGGACCGTCCCTCTATGTGTCCGGCGAGGAAAGTGCGCGCCAGATTAAGATGCGAGCCGATCGCTTGCAGATGACGGCCGACGACCTCTACCTGGTGACTGAGACCAGCCTGCAAAGCATCATGGAGCACATTGCGACGGTCAAGCCGGCGCTGGTGATTGTGGACAGCATCCAGACGACCCATAACGATGAGATGCAGTCGGCTGCAGGCAGCGTCAGCCAGGTGCGCGACAGCGCATCCCGCTTCCAGGAAGTGGCCAAGTCAACCGGCGTGGTCATCGTCCTGGTCGGGCATGTGACCAAGGAAGGGGCCATTGCCGGACCACGCGTGCTGGAGCATATCGTCGACACTGTGCTCTATCTGGAAGGGGATCCCTTTCACCAGTTTCGCTTGCTGCGCAGCGTTAAGAACCGCTTTGGCGCGACCAGCGAGGTGGGGGTGTTTGAGATGCGCGAACGAGGCATGGTCGAAGTCACCAATCCATCGGAAGCGTTCCTGGCTGAACGGCAGGCGAACGCGCCCGGCTCCGCCATTGCCGTCACGCTTGAAGGAACGAGGCCGCTGCTGGTCGAGGTGCAGGCGTTGGCCAGCCCGACAACGTTCCCCAACCCCCGGCGTACTGCCAACGGCATTGATTACAATCGTCTGCTGCTGCTGACGGCCGTTCTCACCCGCCGGGTGCATATCTCGCTGCAGGACAAGGACGTCTTTGTCAATGTGGTGGGGGGAATGCAGATCGGGGAGCCGGCGGCCGATCTGGCGGTCGCCCTGGCCATTGCCAGCAGTGTCAAGGACCGGCCCATCCACGCCGATATGGCCTTTATTGGAGAAGTGGGGCTGAGCGGCGAACTGCGAGCGGTCAGCCAGTTGGAGACGCGCCTGAAGGAAGCTGTCAAGCTGGGCTTTCGTCGCTGTCTCATCCCCCGTTCCCGCCGCAGCCAGCCGCTGGAGATTCCGGATGGGCTGGAAGTTATCGAGTGTCGTTCATTGGCCGATGCTGTTGCCCACGCGCTGCTGCCTGCGAAGTAGAGTTTAGCGGCGGCGCATCAGCACCAGCCACAGGCCAACACCCAGCACTGTCGAGCCGAGGAAGAGCAGCGCAAACGGCCAGATGCCGAAGTCGAGCGGCTCCTCGCCCTCTGTCTCCGAAGAGGCTTCGGCAGGCAAGGTAACCTCATCCGTTTGAGTCGGGACGGGTGTGCTCAGCGCGACGGCTTCTGCTGTAGGGAGAGGGGTTGGGCTGCTGGTCGCGGTGGCTGTAGGTGGCGCGAGTGTGGGCAGCGAATCGAGAGTTGGTTCAGGCGTGGATTCCGGCTCCGTTGCCCCTGCCAGATCCAGCGAAGAAGCGCCCGTCGCCTCCGCTCGCGGCTCTTGCCCCACAATGATCGCCTGCCCCACCTGCAAGATGCTGCCCGGCTCCAGACCGTTCAACGCATAAATCTGTTCCAGGGTCAGGTTATAGGTGACACTGATGTCGCTGAGCGTCTGCCCTGTGCTGATGGTATGGATGATGTTGCCATCGTCCATACGCCGCGCTTCTGGAAAGCCGCTGACCGGGCGCGATCCGTCCGGGAAGATCTCGTAGCCGATGATCAACGGCTGGCCGACCGACAGCAAGCTGGTTGATTGCAGCGTATTGAAGGCCAGCAGGTCGTTGAGCCGCAGGTCAAACCGGTCGGCGATGGTCAACAGCGTGTCGCCGGAAACGACCTCATACTCAATCCGACCATCCGGCATCGCGGTGGGCATAACGACCGGTGTGGAGGTCGCTGTGGCGGTCGGCGTAATCGTTGCCGTAGCAGTTGGGCCGGGGGTGTTCGTGGCGGCGACCGTCGCCACCACAGCCCCTTCACCGTCTCCGGCAGCAGCCGTTGCAGCGGGAGGAGGCTCCTCGGCCGGTGGCGGTGCGGGGGGCGGGACTACAGCCAGCGAGCCGGACTTGTATGCCCCAACCAGCTGCGCTGTCAGGTCAAGATAGAAACGGCCGTGCTCCACCGATGGTTCAAGCTGGCTACCCTCTGCCCACTCGTTGAAGGAGGTGATGATGAGCATGTCGGGGGCGCTGGCGGCCGCGCCGGAGAAGCTGGCCTGATAAAATGCGCCGTCCTGACGATCTTTGCGGAACGCCGAGTCACCGCGCCCCAGCAGGGTGTCGTCCCAACCGGGCATGGCCGTAGCCACCCAGTATTTGAAGCCGCCGTAGGTGGCCGCTGCTGCCCTCGTGTTGGCTGCCCATGATGCGGCCGTCTGGGCCGGGGACGCGGACCAGGCCGTGTTGTACAGGTGCAGACCATCAAACGACCCCAGATACTCAGTGCTGCCCCCTTCAGCGATCCAGATGGTCGAGCGACCGGGGTCGACCGCTTCGCGGATAGCGACCCATTCACCCGGCGTCAGCAGCCAGTTGGCCCAGAAGAAGATGACCGGTTTGCCGTCCACGCGAAGATAAGCGGGGTGGGTGGCGTGGGTGGCCAGCAGGGTCTGGAGGGCGGCGATGCGGTCCTGGTTCGAGGCAAAGAACGGGCTGGCCACTTCGAAGTCGACGGCCGCCCGGAAGCCGCTGGCTGAGGCGATGTTGAGCAGAGACTGGAAGTTCGGTTCGGTCTGGTTGTTCTCGACCTGTGGGCCGTACCAGCTCTGCACGAATCCGTCGATCCCGGCCGACTGTGCCTCCGAGACATGGCGCTGAATGGTGCCGCCGTCGGTGGAGAAGTAGGTTTGGGCCGGCTGAAACGGGGTGCGTCCTGGGCCAAAGGAATCGGGCGAGTACCAGGCGTAGTAGAAGGCCAGCACAAGCCCGGACTGACCCTGAGCATGGACGGTAGTGGTGGGGCGGGCCGGAAGCGCAGCCGCGAGCCAGACAACCAGCCCGAGGGCTGCGAGCACAAGCGGACGCCAGACGTCCTTTCGAGACAGTTTCATGGGCGTCATTATAGCCGTCCGCTCCCATAATCAGCCCAATGCTTAGAAAGGTTTGAATTTCCGGCCCAAGCTGTTATGATACTCTCCGTTGCACGGCAACAGAAAATCGTTTATCAATCTGTCCGCCGTTTCCGCTCCCGGAGACATAAGTGTCAAGCTGGGGGCAAAGCTCGCAAGAGTAATTCCAAGGAAAGGAGGTGCAACGTGCGTGATTATGAAGTCACACTTGTTGTCCAACCACAGTTAGAAGAAGAAGAGAGGAACGAGCTGGTCGAGCGTGTCAGCGAGTTGTTGGTGCCCGGTGAAAAGGAAGGCAATTTGACCGTCCATCATTGGGGCCAGCGCCAGTTGGCATATGAGATCAAGAAGTTCTACGACGGTTACTATGTCCATTACGAGGCCAAGATTGACCCGACCCGCATCAGCGAGATCGAGCGATCGATGGGATTCATGGACGATATCCTGCGCACGCTAGTCGTGCGCAAGGAAGAGTAGCTCGAGGAGCGATCTCATGTCCAGCAATCGCGGCTTGAACAAAGTCATGGTGATCGGCTGGCTGGGTGAGGATCCCGAAGTTCGGGAAACGCCCAGCGGTCGGTCGGTTGCTTCGTTCAGCGTGTCCACCTCCCGGAGTTGGACGTCGTCCGAAGGCGAGCGGCATGAGGAAACGGAATGGTTCAGCGTCGTAGCCTGGGGCAACCTGGCCGACCTGTGCCGTTCCGAGCTTGTGAAAGGAATGCAAGTTTACGTCGAGGGTCGCCTGCAGACGCGGGGCTGGGAAGACAGCCAGGGTCGCAAGCACTTTCGCACGGAAGTCGTCGCACAAGAGCTGCTTGTGCTGACAGTGTAAGGTAAGGAAACCAAGAAATGCAATCATCAGGCCGTCCACGTCGATATCAGCGCCGGCGCTTCTGCGCGTTCTGCGTTGAGAAGATCGAGATCGACTACAAAAAGACCGACATTCTGAGCCGGTACGTCAACGAATTTGGGCGTATGCGACCGCGCCGCCAGACTGGCACATGCGCCAAGCATCAGCGCGCCCTGGCCCGCGAGATTAAGCGTGCGCGTCATCTGGCCATGCTGCCCTTCGTGACGGATTAGTGCTGCTCCCCCAGCGGGCCAGCGACATTTGATATGGCGAAGAAAAGTCAAGACATTACGAAGAACACAGACAGTGAGGAACAAGGCCGCAAATCGCGCAAAGATGAGCTGATCGCTCGTAAACAGGAGCGGCAACTGCGCTTTGTGCGCTTGGGCATCGCCATTGTTCTGGGCATGATCGGCCTTGTTCTGGCGGTTGCCCTCATCAATGAGTTAGTGATCTCGCCCAACAGGCCCGTGCAGGTCATCAACGGTCAGGAGATTTCGTTGAGCGACTGGCAGGACCGTGTCCAGTACGAACGCGCCCAACGCGTCATCTTCCTGGAGAACCAGCTGGAGGCGTTCGGCGGCGATGTTGGCATCGTGCAGCAGTTTGGGGGTCAGGTCATCAACGAACTGCTTGATCCTGAAGCAATTGGCCAGCTGGCGCTGGATGCGACGGCCGAAGAGTTGATCATCTGCAATGCTCTGGAGGAACGGGGCATCACGATTACGGAAGCTGATGTCGACGCTGAGATCGGCTCGACGTTCAACTTCTTCGATGGCGCCTCACCTACATCCCAACCGCTGCCGACGGCGACAGTCCAGCCGACACCTTCGCTGACGCCGATTCCAACGGCTGTTATCACCGACGTACTGCCAACGGCAACCGTCGCGCCAACGGCTACGGCTGGCCCGCCCGCGACGCCGATCCCGACGCCGACTCCCGTGTCGCAGGAGTCGTTCGATGAGCAGTTTGGCGGCTTGTTGACCTCTTTCGAAGATAAGGGGATTGACGAAGCGACCTATCGCTCGGTCGTCCGCGCCCAGTTATGCCGGGATCGCCTGGCCGATGCGTTGGTCGAGGAGCAGGGGCTGGCGACAGTCGCTCCGCATACAAGCCTTTTCCTGCTGGCGTTTGACGACGAAGAGCAGGCGAATGAGACGCTGGCTGAAGTCCAGAATGGTGACTTCCTGACGCAGTGGAACACGGTCCAGAGCACACCAGCCGAGGACATTGATCCCGATGCGCCGCAGACGTTCGCTTTCGAGCTGCTCTGGCGCACGCGTGACAACCTGGAAGCGTCTGCTGGACCTGCGCTGGCCGAAGCGGCATTCGGGCTGGATGTCAACGAAACCAGCGAGGTGATTGCTGTTGACAATGGTGACGGCACGAGCACCTACTACATCGTCATGCCCAGCGGCCGTGAAGACCGTGAACTGCAGCCAGGCGAGCTGGAAGCGCGCCGTCAGGAGCTGGTCGACACCTATGTCACCACAGCCCTGGCGGGCAGCGTTCAGATCAGCGAACTGTGGCGGCAGCGCGTTCCCGAGCGTCCGCGACTTGACCCGGGTTTCCTGGCGGCCCCAACCCCGGCTCCGACCGAGCTGCCGGTTGAGGTGGTGCCAACGGAGACCGGCGAGTAGCGGGCCGGCGTTTGCCCATCGACTAGAAATGACGAAGGCCAGGAGACAGTTCTGGCCTTTTTCTTTGTCAATCTGGACGGTCTGCACATGAACCCAGAGAGAGGATGGTGGCCATGCACTGGATAGCAGGTCTCGTGCCGGTAGAGGCGGCAGTCGGCGCCGGGCGGCGTGAGGTTGCGGCCGTCCTGGTCGACGAAACCCGGCGAGACGGCCGCACAGCCCGGTTGCAGCAAGCGGCCGCCGGGCGCGGCATCCTGGTACGGCGCGTCGCACCGGCTGAGATAGACGACGTGGCCCCAGGCCAGCGACACGGCGGCATTGTCGCCGAGGTGGGTGAGAGGCAGCTGCAGGAATCTGCGGCACTGCTGGCAGCTGAGGAGGCCCCGGCGCTGTTCATGCTGGATGGTGTGGAGGACCCCTATAACTATGGGCAGGCGGTGCGGACTATTTACGCTGCCGGGGCCACGGGGCAGCTGGTTCGCCCTCGGAACTGGCTCAGCGCGGACCAGATTGTGCTGCGTGCGTCGGCCGGGGCGAGCGAATGGCTTGCGGCAGCGCTGATTGAGTCGGCCGATGCGGCGGCGGCGTTGGCCCGCGAGCAGGGTCTTGTCGTTGCCTGCGCCACAACAGAGGACGCGACACCCATGTACGACGTCGACCTGACGCAGAAGCTGTTGATGGTTATCGGCGGAGAGAAGCGGGGGATAACGCGTTCCTTCGCTCGGGCAGCAGACGTTCGCGTGTCGATCCCGTACGGGCGTAACGCGGTTCCGTATGATCTGGGCACGGCCGCCGCGGCGACGATCATTGCCTATGAGATGGCCCGACAGCGTTTGGCCACCGCTTCGCATACGGAAGGCTGAGCCATTTCGCCCGCCCTCTGTGGCGTGCTATAATTTGGCCTGTTTGTTAACGGCAACTATTGGCGGACACCATGCACGTTTCTCTGGCCCGTTGAGCCACGGGTGTGCGCGACATGACCCGCCGGACTAATCCACGAAGGAGTGTTGAGTGAATTTACACGAGTATCAGGCCAAGCGCCTTTTTGCTGAGCATGGCGTGCCGATTCCTGATGGCGACGTGGCGACTACCCCGGTCGAGGCAGCCGAAATCGCTGCCAGACTGGGCGGCAAGGTCGTCGTCAAAGCCCAGGTTCTGACCGGCGGCCGCGGCAAGGCTGGCGGCGTCAAGCTGGCCCAGACAGCGGCCGAAGCGGCCGAAGCAGCTGAGGCAATCCTCGGCATGGATATCAAAGGCTACACGGTTCATCGCGTGCTGGTGGACCAGCAAGCCCCCGGCATCGACCAGGAACTCTATTTGGCCGTACTGATTGACCGTGGTCGCCGGCTGCCCATGATCATGGCGTCGGCCGCGGGCGGGATGGATATTGAAGAGGTGGCGGACACGACACCGGAAAAGATCCATACGGTGCATGTCGATCCGGCTCTCGGTGTCCGGCCATACCAGTCGACCTATCTGGCGTCTGAAATGGGGCTGCCCCGCGAGCTGTGGCGGGAGTTTCATACCATCGTCAGTGGGCTGTATGCCAGCTTCACCGCCAATGACGCATCTTTGACTGAGATCAACCCGCTGGTCATCACGGGCGAGGGCAAGCTGTTGGCCGTCGACGGCAAGATGTCAATTGACGACAACGCCTTGTCTCGCCAACCCGCGCTAGAGACAATGCGTGACACAGCCGAGGAACCGGAAGCCGAGAAAGTGGCGCGCGAAGCGGGTATTACGTTCATTCAGCTTGACGGCAACATCGGCTGTATGGTCAACGGGGCGGGCCTGGCGATGGCTACGATGGACATCACCAACCTGTTCGGTGGCGAACCCGCCAACTTCCTCGATATTGGTGGGGGCGCGCAGGCTGATCAGGTGGCGACCGCTCTGCGCCTGATTCTTTCTGATCCCAACGTCGAAGGCGTCCTGTTCAACATTTTCGGTGGCATCACTCGTGGTGACGAAGTTGCCAAGGGGATCGTGGCCGCGCTGGAGCAGATTGATACCAACGTGCCGATGGTGGTCCGGCTGGCGGGCACCAACGCTGAAGAAGGACTGATCATTCTGGCCGATGCCGATATGACCACCGCCAAAACTTTGTCCGAGGCAGCGCAGAAAGCTGTTGCGGCCGCCAACGCCCGGAGTGGGAGAGCGTAATGAGCATCTTAGTAGACAACAACACCAAACTCCTGGTCCAGGGAATAACGGGGCGGGAAGGCACTTTCCACACCCTGCAAATGATTGAGTACGGCACCAATGTCGTCGCCGGCGTTGTGCCCGGCAAGGGTGGCCAGGTCTTCGAGCCGAATGACCATAACGTGCCGATATTCGACACTGTGCGGCAAGCGGCCGAAGCGACCGGCGCCAACGCTACCATCATCTTTGTACCGGCCCGCTTTGCGCCGGATGCCATGTACGAAGCGGCCGACGCCGGGATCCCTCTCATCGTCTGTCTGACCGAGCACATTCCGGTGCTTGATATGATCTCGGTGCGGAACTACATCGATCAGAAGGATTCGCTGCTGCTTGGGCCCAACTGCCCCGGTCTGATTACCCCTGGCGAGGCCAAAGTAGGCATCATTCCGGGTTCGATTGTGAAGCCGGGCAATGTGGGCGTCGTGTCCCGCAGCGGCACGCTGACGTATGAAGTCGTTTTTGCTTTGTCCGAGCGCGGCATTGGCCAGTCGACATGTGTCGGCATTGGTGGCGATCCGATTCAGGGTATGAACTTCATCGACGTTCTTAGCCGGTTCGAGGCAGACCCGGAGACGGAGCAGGTCATCATGATCGGCGAGATTGGCGGCAATGCGGAGGAGCAGGCGGCCGATTACATCGCCAAGCATATGACCAAACCGGTCACGTCGTTCATCGCAGGACGCACCGCGCCTCCTGGACGGCGGATGGGCCACGCCGGGGCCATTGTCGAAGGCACCAGCGGCACGGCTGAAGGCAAGATCGCTGCCCTGCAGGCCGCGGGCGTGCGCGTCGCCGACAATCCTGATCAGATTGTGGACCTTATCGTTTGATCGGGAGCGAAGGGCGATAGCCCCGTGCTGCTTGATTGACCAATCAGGACAACGTGAGACGGCGTAGTTGTGGCCGGTCTGGCCACCCGGGACGCCTCTCACGTTGTTCGTTTCATACCACCCCGTGACACGCTGGCAGAAACTCTCCAACCGCATTGACTGGGGCTACGTGCTCGTGCTCCTGATGGCATTGATTGCCGTCTGGCCGTTCATCAGCCGCGCCAGTTTGCCGGAGGGCACCGACGCCGAACTACACATCTTTCGCCTGCACGAGTTGAGCACGCTCGTGCGCCAGGGTGAGTTCTATCCACGTTGGGCGCCGGACTTCTACCACGGTTACGGCTACCCGATCTTCAACTACTACGCGCCGCTCATCTACTATCTCGGCCTGCCGCTGGACTTGCTGCCGGCTGTTGACCCTGTGTTGGCGACCAAAACCCTCTTCGTTGCGGCCATTGTCCTGTCGGGCATTGGCGTGTACGGTTTTGTGCGCGATACCTGGAGCAGGCGTGCCGGCTACGTGGCTGCGGCGATGGTCATGTATGCACCCTACATCCAGTACGTCGATCCGCACATTCGAGGCGTGCTGCCGGAGTCGTTTAGCTTTGCCCTCTTTCCGCTGGCGCTCTGGGCGCTGGACCGGACGCGGCGCACGGGTAGGGCGACGTCATTCCTGGCGGCCGTCTTGCTGGTCGCCGCTCTCATTCTCAGCCACAACCTGATGGGCCTGTTGTTCTACGGCGTGTTGACCGGGTGGGTGGCGTGGCAGGTTGGCCTGACGTGGTGGACGGGGCGCAGCGTGCATCCGGGGTCGCACAGTGCGCCGCGACCTTTTGGCCCTGCAAATCGCCAGATTTTGGCGGCCATGTCGCTAGGTCTGGGCGCTGCCGCCTTCTTCTGGCTACCGGTTATCCTGGAGCGGAACGCTGTCAATCTAACCACGCTGATTGGGGCCAACGACAACTACGACTTCCGCACCCACTTCCTCAGCCTGGCCGAGTTGTTGTCCGTCTCGATCCGGCCTGATTGGGGGGCGACCCAGTCCCCATTCCGCTTCAATTTGGGCGTTGCCCAATGGCTGGGTGTTGTTGTGGCTGCGGGACTTATGGCGGCTGGACGCATTCGCCAACGAGGGCAGCTGTGGTTCTTCATACTCAGTTTCACCATAATCATTTTGCTCATGCTGCCGCTTTCGGAACCGGTGTGGGAAGCGATCCCATTCATGGCCTACTTCCAGTTCCCGTGGCGTCTGCTGGGTGCGGCGGCCGTTCTGGCTGCCATCGTGGCCGGGGCCGGCGCCGACGGCCTGCTCCGCATTCCGGCTCTAAGCAGCCGAGGTGGTTGGGTCGCGGCGGCTCTCGTGGCCATCCCGCTGCTGGCTGGCCTGACATTGAGCCAGCCGCCACCGTGGGAGCCGTTTGGCGAAGTCAACACGCTGCGTATGTCGCTCATCGAGAACAGCGGCCGTTGGCTGGGCACAACATCGACGGCCGACTATGTGCCTGCCACGGTCGAGATGCTGCCGGAGCGGAAGACGTCGGTGGTCGAGAACTTTTCGCTTGGCCTGCCCCCGGATCGCGTCAACCGTGAGGCGATGCCAGCCGGGGCGGTTGTGACGGCAGAGACAGTTCGACCGCTCCATACGCGCTACCAGGTGACTGCGCCAAAGCAGTTCCGGCTGCGTCTGTTCCAGTTCGACTTTCCCGGCTGGCAGGTGACGGTGGATGGCGAACCGGCGATGACAGAGCTGGCCAAGCCGGAGGGCTTCATCGTGATTCTCGTTCCTGAAGGCGAGCATGTCGTCGACGTGCGCTTTGGCTCCACGCCTGCCCGGACGGCCGCCTGGTTGATCTCGCTGGCCAGCATGGTGGGCGCTCTCGCAGCAGCGTGGTCCCTGCGGGCCAGCAAGCCGGACGCAGAACGCGGCGGGGCCTCGCCCGTCGTCAAACAAGCCGATGCTCCCGTCTGGGGTGTGGTTCTCCTCATTTCGGCCGCGGCCCTGCTGCTGCAGCCCTTACAGCTGTTTCACTACGACTCTCAAGACCTGACCCTGGACCGGCCCGCCGTGCCCGCCAGCGCGAATTTCGGCGATCAGATTCGCTTGCTCGGCTACTATCCGGACGTTGCCCCGGCGGTTCGCCCCGGCGACACGTTTGATACGACGCTTTTCTGGAAGGCGGTCCAGCCTCTGGCCATTGACTATCAATCGTTTCTCCACATACTAGACGAAGAAGGGAACATTGTTGCCCAGCAAGACAAACTGAACCCCGGCGATTTCCCAACTCGGCGCTGGCCGGTTGACAAGTACGTCGCCGATCGGTTGGAGCTGGTCTTGCCAGACTACCTGCCGCCGGGGACCTACACGGCCACAGCCGGCATCTGGGTGCAGAACGAAGGGTGGCGGCTGCCCCTCTTCGACGACGACGGCGAGCAGGTGGGCGATACAGCCACGCTGTTCACGTTTGAGATCGAGTGAGGCTATTGTGATTGTGAGCGAGGTAAGCCATGCCACCGCGGGTCATTAGCGGTCGTGCCAAAGGCCGCAAGCTGCGGCTGGTGCCGGGAGACTCAACGCGGCCGATTATGGACCGGGTCAAGGAGAACCTGTTCAACATCATCGGGCGGGATGTGATTGACCAGCGCTGGCTCGATCTGTTCGCTGGGACCGGGCAGGTCGGCATTGAGGCTCTCAGCCGCGGCGCCCAATCGGTCGTGTTTGTCGACAACACCCGCGCGGCCATCAAGACGATCTACACTAATCTGGAAAGCACAGACCTGGTAGACGGCGCGAGGGTGGTTCAGACCGATGCGTTTGCGTTCCTGCGTTCCGTGACGGGCGGCCCTTTCGACGTGCTGTACGTGGCGCCTCCGCAGTACAAGTCGATGTGGAAGGATGTGCTGGCGATGGTTGACGAGGAGCCGGGCCGTTTTCTGTCGGAGAACGGACAGGTCATTATCCAGATCGATCCGCGCGAGTTTGAACCCTTGTCGCTCAACCGGCTCGCGCTGGTCGACGAGCGCCGCTACGGGAACACCTTGTTGGGCTTCTACGAAGCGTCAGATAGCTAGCGGTTGTCCAGTGTGAACTGGATGACGCACTGTCCAACCTCAACCCCGCCCCGGTCAGTGGCTCGCAGCCGGGCCAGATAGGGACCATCCGACCATGCACTCAGGTCGGCCGTTCCCAGCGCAGCGTCGTTGACAGGTTGAGCCACTGGCGTCTCAAACAGAGGCGCCCAGGCCCCTTCAGTCTGCGGTCCATTAAGCTCAATGGTATAGAGGTGAGTCTCGCCCGTATTGGCCGTACCCACAAACTCGACGCTGCTGAACGCCACAGAACCATCCAGAGGGGACGTAAAGAGTAGATCCGGCTGGCAGCCCACAAATGGTGTGCCAATCGCTTCTGGCGTCAACGTCGTCTCGGTAGACGTGGTGTCCGTCAGGATGCCCGTCTCCGGAATAGGCCCTCCCAGCTCAGGAGGCAACGTGACGGTTGGCGCCGGGGCAGGGCCGTCGGGCAGGCCGCCGCTGGCAGGCGCCTCGGTCGTGCCGCTGAGCGGCGTGGGCGGCAGGAGTGGTGTGGCGAAGATGTCGGGCGTGGATGTTGCCGGCACGAGAAGCTCTTCCGGCAATCCGGGCGCTATAGATGCATTGACGTAGTAGGTGAATCCGGCAATGACGCCAAAGAAGATGATGAAGGTCAGGGCGTTGTTGCGGACCTGCGACGAGGTTTCCCGTTCCAGGCTGAACATGGCCTGCCGTAGCCGCCGCTGAGCCCGAACGAACTCGGTCAGATACCAGAACAGGCCGAACGCGCAGACGATGTATATCCAGACATCGTTGCGAACAAAGAAGAGAAAGACGCGATCCATGAGTTAGTTCGGTGTGGGGCGCAGAGGTGTCGCTGGATGGGGCGTGTCATCACCGTCCGGGAAGGGTCCCAGACGGTGGAGCGACCAGGTTACGCTTCCCGCGGCGGGAGATTTCGCAACACTCCGCGCACTACCTGGATGAGTCGTGGCACCGCTTGCTGTCCTGCCGCCAACACTTCCTCATGCGAATGGGCGGTCCCGGGCGGTGGGTCGGGCAGAGCCATGTTGGTGATGGTGCTGATGCCCAGTACACGCATGCCGGCGTGGCGAGCCGCTACGACCGACGGTGCGGTCGACATCCCGACTGCATCACCCCCGGCAATCTGCAGAAAGCGCAGTTCGGCCGGGGTCTCGAAGCTGGGCCCGGCGACGTACGCGTATACGCCTTCCTGCACATCGAACCCGCTGTCCTGGGCAACCTGTCGCGCCAGTGCGCGCAGCGTTTCGTCATAGGGATTGGTCATATCCGGGAAGCGCACGCCTGCTGCGTCGTCGTTGGGACCACGGAGCGGATTGTTGCCCGCCATGCCGGGAAAGTTGAGATGGTCCCGGATGAGCATGAGATCGCCTTCCTGGTACGACGGATTCAACCCGCCGGCTGCATTGGTGACGATAAGTGTCTCAATGCCCATGGCGTTCATGACACGAACCGGCACGACCAGTTGGCCGGGCGAGTACCCTTCATAGAAGTGGGCGCGCCCTTGCAACACCATCACATCCTGTCCCTCAAGGGGACCAATGACCAATCTTCCGGCATGACCGGAAACAGTCGAAGATGGCCAGTGAGGAATCTCGCCCGTGGGAATAATGACCGGGTTCTCGACGGTGTCAGCCAGACTGCTGAGCCCGGACCCCAGAATGATTCCTACAGTAGGCTGGTGGATCGATCGTTCCTTGACGAAGGCGGTTGTCTCGGCAATGTCAGATGGCGTCACATACATGGCGTTCTTCCTGGTATCAGTTCTGTAGACCCAGACGGAATTAGTTGTCGACGTCTGGTTCCAACTGTGTATAGACCTGCGTGGTCGAAATGTTGGCGTGGCCCAGCAGGCGCTGGATCTCTTCCAGATCGGATCCGGTGTCCAGGCGGTGGGCCGCAAAGCTGTGTCGCAATGTGTGCGGGGTCACTTCCGCCTCCAGCCCGGCCTGGCGTGCGTACCCTTTGATGATGAGCCACAACCCCTGGCGTGTCAGTTTGTCGCCGCGATGGTTGAGAAACAGCGCCTTCTCGTCGGGATTCTTGACAAGCTGCGGCCGCCCCTCTGTCAGATAGTAGTTCAGAACTGCCTCGTTGGCGTCATCGAGTGGAATCTCGCGGGTCTCACCCTGGCGGGCCGGGGCATAGAGGACATCCTGGTCGAAATTGACGTCGTTGAGCTGAAGCGAGACTGCTTCGGTGACGCGCATTCCTGTGGAGTAAAGGATGGACAGCAGCGCCTGGTCGCGGATGCTCTTGGGTGAGGTGCCTCCGCCCGGCGCAGCGAGCAGCCGCTCGACTTCCTCGTGGCTCAACGTCTGCGGCAGGCGTTTCTTCACCTTGGGCGAGTCAATGTCGACCGCCGGGTTGGTCGTGATCTGGCCGGTGGAGTTCAGGTAGTTGAAGAACGACTTGATGGCAGCGACCTTGCGGGCCACGGTTGAGGAGGCGTACGGCTTGGGCTTATTCTTCATATAGGCAAGATAAGCCGCGATTTGCTCTTCTGTCACGTCGGACCAGGCAGCCGGAGAGACGCTGCCTTTCGCTGTGAGGTAGGACAGGAACTGTCCCAGATCATTGCGATAGGCTGCGATCGTGTTCTCGGAATATTGGTACTCTTGCTCCAGGTATGTCAGGAAGGCGAGCAATTGCTCTTCCATGGCCTGTTACTCCCTGTTCAGTAGCCGGGTAGCGTAGTCCATCGCCTTCCTCTGCAAATGGGCAGGACGGAACTCATGCTAATACCAATACGACTAAATCAGCTCAGTAAAGGGCTTGGCCGCTGATCCACAGGGATCCGGCCAAGCTGATTGACGGGTTCAGGATCACATGATTATGTCATGCAAACACGTTCGCATTATAACACTGCTTTTCATAAGATCAAATGCCTTCCGGCCCACTTTCGGGTAAAGTTCACGTTAACTCTGCTAGAGATATCGTCCGCAAACCCACAAGCAGGGCGACCCAGTAAATTTCCAACAGGAGAAACCCGTTCTATGACCACTGCAACCCCCACCAAGGTGCTCATCGCCGGTGCAGCCGGCCGAGACTTCCACGACTTCAATACGTTCTTTCGCGACAACGACCAGTATCAGGTCGTAGCGTTTACGGCGACGCAGATTCCCAACATTGACGATCGCCGCTACCCACCGGAGCTGTCTGGGCCCTTGTATCCGGACGGCATTCGCATCTATCCTGAGTCTGAGCTGGAGCAGCTCATTGCTGAGCATGAGATCGACGACGTCGTCTTTTCTTATTCTGACGTGTCCCACGAGACCGTGATGCACCTTGCCTCGCGTGTTCTGGCTGCCGGAGCCGGGTTCCGCCTGCTGAGCCCCAGCGCAACGATGGTCGAGTCGGATACACCGCTTGTGTCCGTTGGCGCGGTGCGGACGGGCAGCGGCAAGAGCCAGACGTCGCGTCGTGTGCTGGATATCTTGCAGAACGATCTCGGTTATGAGCGGGTCGTCGCTATTCGCCACCCCATGCCCTACGGCGATCTGGCTGCACAGGCTGTCCAGCGCTTTGCATCGTACCAGGATATGGATGACCACGACTGCACCATCGAGGAGCGGGAGGAGTATGAGCCATACGTCGCCCAGGGCGCGGTCATCTACGCCGGCGTCGACTACGAAGCGATCTTGCGGCAGGCGGAAGCGGAGGCCGACATCATCATTTGGGATGGCGGCAACAATGACGTGCCGTTCTACAAGTCGGATTATCACATTGTGGTTGTCGATCCGCACCGCCCGGGCCACGAGCTGCGTTACCATCCCGGTGAGACCAATCTGCGCCTGGCGGACGCGGTTGTCGTCAACAAGATCGACACGGCTGACATGGACAACGTGCTGACAGTCCAGCAAAACGTACGCCAGACAAACCCAAACGCGGCCATGGTCCTGGCGGCCTCACCACTCTTTGTGGACGACCCCGCAGCAATTCGCGGCAAGCGCGTTCTTGTGATTGAGGATGGCCCGACGCTCACCCATGGTGAGATGGCTTATGGGGCAGGTGTAGTCGCGGCACAGCAGTTCGGCGCCGCAGAGATCGTCGATCCGCGACCGTACGCGGTCCGATCGATTGCCGACACGTATGAGAAATATCCGACGACCGGTCCGGTGCTGCCTGCGATGGGTTACGGCGCGGCGCAGATGGCCGATCTGGAAGAGACGATTAACGCTACGCCGGCTGATCTGGTGCTTATTGCGACACCCATTGACCTCGGCAAGCTCATCACTATCAAGTTGCCGAGCCAGCGTGTCCGGTACGAGCTGCAAGAGATAGGACGGCCGACGCTGGTGGATCTGCTGGCGGAGCAGTTTACCAGAAGTTGATTCGCATAGTGAGCTAGACGTTGAGCGGCCGGTCACACGCAGAGATGTTTGGCTGGCGTGCTAGAAAAGGGACGGGCGCAGCGGCGCGAACGATAGGCGGTGCTCTGGGCAAGGGCCCAGCTCGGCCAGACATTCGCGATGGGCGACCGTCCCGTACCCTTTGTGACGGGCGAAGCCATAGCCGGGATAGCGACTGTCGAGTTCGATCATGTACGCATCACGGCTCACTTTGGCCAGAATCGAGGCGGCGGCAATGCTGAGGCTAAGTGAATCGCCGCGTATGAGCGAGCGCTGCGGCAGTCTGGAGCGGGGCAGTCGAATGCGGCCGTCGATGAGCAGTCCTTCAGCGTTTAGCTTTTGCAGGGCGGCGGTCATTGCCTGCTGTGTGGCGGCGATGATGCCGTCACGGTCGACAACTTCCGCAGAAGCGGACCCGATACCGAAGGCGATAGCTGCTGTCTGCACCAGCGGCACCAGCTGTTCGCGCAGCTCCGGTCTCACGCGCTTGGAATCGTCAACATCGCCCAGGGCGTCGTGGAGTGAATCAGAGGCGAGGGGAAGGATAACCGCTGCCGCGTAGACCGGTCCTGCCAGCGCACCCCGGCCCGCCTCATCCAGTCCGGCCACAAAGGTGATGGCCAGTTCGCGGGCCAAGCTTCGTTCAGGCTCCAACGTCGGTGGCATGAAGGAGTGGGCGTGCGCCGAAGACGCCGCTACAGTTTTGTGACAATGGGGTTGGCGTCGGGGACGTCGTCGTACAGACCGTTGGCCTTGTTGCCGCGAATTCGCAGCACTTCCCGAATCATGTTGACTGTGTCGCGCAGAGGGCTGATGCGGCTGTTTTCGCCGTAATGCCATTCGACCGGCACTTCCACGACTTTGTAGCCGCGATAGAGGGCGATGTACAGCAGCTCGACATCGAATGCCCAGCCGTCGATCGTCTGGTACTGCAAGATGTCCAGCGCGGCCGCCCGGCGGAAACATTTGAAACCGCACTGCGTATCTTCAAAGCCAGGAATCGCCAGCACCTTGACGTACAGATTGAAGACCCGTCCCATCAGATGGCGATACTCCGGTTCGTTGTATCGAACGGCGCCCTTTGCTTCTCTGCTGCCAATGGCGACGTCGTAGTCGCTTAACTCCGGCGGCAGAAACTTGGCGATCTCGGTCACGGGCATGGAGAAGTCTGCGTCGGCCATGAACAGATACTCGCCTCGCGCTGCCAGCATGCCGGTCCGCACGGCTGCGCCCTTGCCCTGCTGCATTTCATCCAGCACGCGCATGGTGGGGTACTGGGCGGCGAATGCGTCGGCGATCTCCCGTGTGGCGTCCTGGCTGTTGTTATTGACGATGATGACTTCGGACGCGTAGGGCTGTGCCTCCAGGAAGGCGACCACGCCCGGCAAGGTCTGTGGCAGACGCTCAGCCTCATTGTAGGCGGGGATAATCAGGCTTAGAAGGGGGGTGGCTGTCGGATTCATTGGCGTTCTGGACCCTCATGAGGCGGCGATGCGTGACTGCATCGGCCCCCTGTTGCGCAGGGCACGGTATCATACCGTTGCTAGGAAAGGTCGTCAACCCGGGTGAGGCGGGCCGTCAGGGAATCGTCGTCAAGGCGACGGTTTCGTTGAATCTGCTGCCGGGCCGGCCACATGCGGGGCAGACCCAGCAGGCCGGCCAATTGGCCGCGCAGCCGTGCTCGCGCCGCCGCGCCGCGCCAGGCACGCAGCGCATCCCGGCTAATCGCCAGCTGGGCCTTGAGAATCGACCAGCCATTCTGGCGCAGAAGCGAGCCGGGGTAATTCTTCCAGATCAGCCAGAGCGTGTTTCGGCCGTCGTAGTAGCTGCTCGTTTCGCCACCGCCTCCCGATGCCTTGAGCTTGTGATAGACGACCGCTTGCGGTACATACAGAACTCGCCAGCCGGCGAGGTTGGCCCGCCAGCCAAGATCGACATCTTCACATGAGAAGTAGAATGAATCATCGAGGAAGCCGGTTTCAAGGAGCATCGTGCGGCGGTAGGCGGCTGCGGCTCCGCAGGCGCTGAAGACAGTTTCCTCCCGATCAAATTGACCCTGGTCGTTTTGCCAGACTCCCCGGTTGCCCGGCAGACCGTCGACGCGGACGTAATCACCAGCAGCGTGGAACCGGTTTCGCTGGTCGAACAGCAGGAGCTTGCTGGCGACGATGCCTACATCCGTGTGCGCGTCGAAGGCGGCCTGAATGGCAGCCAGCCAGGTCGGGTCGGCCTCGGTGTCGTTGTTGAGCAAGACAACGATCTCGCCTCGCGCAGCCTCATAGCCCGCAATGCAGGCGCCGGTGAAGCCGCGATTCTCGCCCAACTCGATGAGCTGGACTTCGGGAAAGTTGGCCCTGATCATGTCTTGTGAACCGTCGGTTGATCCGTTGTCGACCATGATTGTTTCGAAGTCGGTCCAGCTCTGTTCACGCAGCGCACCGAGGCAAACATTGAGATGGTGACGGCCGTTCCAGTGCGGGATGATGACCGAGATCGCCGGACGGTGGCCGGGGATAGCGTCGCTGGTCATGTGCGGCCGGCGTGTTGCAAATAGGCGGCGAGGGCATCCTGCCACGGTCTGAGTTCGATTTCCATGGCGGCCGCATTGATGTTCAGTAAGGCGGCAAACGGTGGCGGCGACGACGCCCGCTTGAACGAGGAGGCCAGAATCGGCTGATTGGTTACCCCGGTCAGACCTGCCTGCTCAACAATTTCGTTGGCGAACGCCCAGCGTGAACACGCTCCGGCGTTGATCAGATGGTAGGTGCCGTAATGGCCCGTGTCCAGCAGCCTGGCAATTGCCGTGGCCAGATCGACGACGTAGGTGGGGTTGGCGACTTCATCAGTCACGACCGCCAGCTGCCCCGTCTCGCCAGCACGTCGCAGGATGGCATGGATGAAGTTCCGGCCGCCCTCAGCGTAGAGCCAGGCGGTGCGCACGATGTAGTGGCGGGGCAGGATGGCGCGGACATGGTGCTCGGCGGCCGCCTTGGATCGCCCGTAGGCGTTCATCGGGGCGAGTGGTCGCCACTCCTCGTAACCGTCTGGCCTGTCCCCGGCAAACACCTCGTTGGTGCTGACGTGGACCATCTCCGCACCAGCTATCCGGCAGGCCAGGGCGATCTGCTGGGTGCCCAGCGCATTGACACGGTAGGCCAGCGCCGGGTCGTAGGCGCAGCCGTCTACATCGGTGTAGGCGGCGCAGTGGATGACAACCTCAGGCTGGAAGGCTTCGAACACAGTGGTGACTTGCATGCTGTCAGTTATGTCAACATCTGGCAGATCGACACCCAACAGCTTATGTCCTGCCAATGGTGGTCGCAGTGCACGGCCCAGCTGCCCGTTTGCGCCAGTGATCAAAATTCGCATGGAGCCAATTGTGGAGACGGTTGCCCCATATGTCAATCCGCCGGGTCCGGTCGGTCGACGATCGGTAGTCGAGCGTAGGCTGTCCGGCGCTTGACACGGAACCAGTTCGGCAGAATACTAGGTCGCCTTCCCGAAGTGCGGGGAAGTAATGGGATACCCATGCATATCGATATCGTCACTCTGTTCCCCGGTATGTTTTCGTCCTACCTGGACGAAAGCATCTTGCAGCGTGCCCAGACGGCGGGCCATCTGACTGTCACGTTTTATAACATACGTGACTATGCGTCCGGAAAACATCGTGTCACAGATGAGCCGCCGTATGGTGGTGGTGGTGGCATGGTGTTGAAGCCGGAGCCGCTCATTGGGGCGGTTGAGGCGGCCGAGGTCGCTGGCGCAGAGAGGGGAGTGCAACAGAAGCCCCACCGCATCCTGCTGACGCCGCAGGGCCAGCCTTTCAATCAGGCGGCCGCCGAGAGATTGGCGACCCACCCCTGGCTCATCCTTCTGTGTGGCCGGTATGAGGGCGTCGATGAGCGGGTTCGGGAGCACGTTGTGGACGAGGAACTGTCCATTGGTGACTATGTGTTGACCGGTGGTGAACTGGCCGCGATGGTGGTGGTCGACGCCGTGACCCGCACCTTGCCTGACGTCCTGGGTGACGAGAATGCCGCCAGCGCGGATAGCTATGCTACGGGCTTGCTCGAAGGTGCCCACTACACGCGCCCGACAGAGTTCCGGGGCTGGGCTGTGCCGGACGTTTTGCGTTCCGGCCACGCCGCCCATATCGAGCGCTGGCGACGGGAGAGCGCTCTCAGGCGAACCTGGCAGCGCCGTCCTGATCTCTTGCTGACAGCGACGCTGGACGAGGCGGATAAGCGCTTCTTGTTGACACTGGCCAACGAGAGCAGAGAGGCAGACGATGGTCGTTAAGTCGCGCCGTGTGGACGAGTCACGCGTTATCCTGACTCAACTCATGGGAGTCACCGATGCCAATACCCTGGGGAATGTTCATGGCGGCATCATCATGATGCTCTGTGATGAGGCGGGCGCGATGGCGGCTGTCAAGCACGCTCGCCGCCCGGTCGTCACGGTCGCCGTCGATTCGATGCGTTTCTATTCGGCCGTCAACATCGGCAACTTGCTTACCGTGACAGCCGAAGTGACCTGGGTCGGACGGACGTCGCTGGAAACACGCGTTGTGGTTACGGCCGAAGATGCTATGACCGGAGAAGTGACCCATACCAATACCGCCTACTTCGTCTATGTGGCCCTGGACGAGCATGGTGAGCCGACGGAAGTGCCACGCCTTGAGTGTGTGTCGCCAGAAGAGAAGCTGCGCTTTGAACGCGGCGCGGATCGCCAGGCGCTGCGGCTGGAAGAACGCGCCCATGATACGGGGCCGGCGGGCCGTCCCGCCGACTGAGGCACAACGTTGTAAACAGGATGACCTCTAGTCGAGCACCTTTGCTGATCATCGCCGGGTTGACACTCGTCGTGGTTGGCTACTTCGCGGTCTGGCTTCCGGGACCTTCTGCCGGCTTGCGCCTCATCGGCCTGGAGCTGGGCGAGTGGATCAAGTTCCTGGGTGTGGGCGCCCGACGCAACCTGTTCTATCTGCCGCCCATCTGCGCTGGGCTGGTCATCGCGCTGATCACGACTGGTTGGGACAATCGGGCGTGGCGTACGTGGATCATGCGGCTGCTGGCAGCAGCGGTGGCGTTGATTGCGCTGCCGGCCATTGCCGCAATCACCGGGGAACCTCGGAGCGAATGGCTGCTGCGTGTCGGGCTGATCGGCCTGGTGGCGCTGGTGGCGGTGTCGGTGTCCCTGGCGCCGCAGTCAGAGACTCTGCCCTCGGCCGCAGCGTGGGCCATCGTCGTTGTTAGTCTCGTGGGTCTGGTTCTGCCGGCATGGCAGTACGCGGCCATCCTTCCGATAGTCGGGGGCGTGCTTGGCAGCGCTCTCGGAATAGGTCTGGGCGTCTGGCTAAATATGGTGGGGTTTGGTCTGGTTACGCTTGGCGCCCTGCTGCTGCTGCGCCGGTCCTGAAACCCGGCAGTTGAGGGCGCCGGATGAGAAAATGGGCTTGGCGATCGCGCCGCCTGTTGGACGTGCTCCAGGCCAAGCCCCGTTTTCCCGGAATGGCAAAGAAGGTCGGGGCTACTCCCGCATGTGACTGTCAATGTAGGTAACAGCTTCACCAACCGTCGTAATCTTCTGTGCTTCTTCGTCCGAGATTTCACCCTCGAACTCTTCCTCAAAGGCCATAATCAATTCGACAAGGTCGAGTGAGTCAGCTTCCAGGTCTTCACGGAATCGAGCCGTGTCTACCACCTGGTCTTCGTTCACACCCAATAATTCCACAATGATTCCGCGTACGCGGTTTTCGGTATCGCTCATTAAAACGTTCTCCTTCAAGCAAGATTCAGATAAGTGGCCATGCGCCGCCGGGAATGCCACAGTGACCCGCAAACTCCCGTTGGGCAAGCAATCAGCCAGCCGACGCCCTCCTTACTAACGAGCGGTGGGTACAGCGCACGCTGATGATTGTCAGGAATTTTAGGGCCAAGGGCCGAATTGTCAAGCGACAGATGACCAGTGCAGGCGCGTTTGAGCCGCCCAACTAGTAGAACACGATCCGTCACCGATGGTTACGGTCTCCACACGAAGCGAGAAAATGGTTGAAACTTGTTCGGTGTGGCTGCGTATTGTGTAGCAGAACGATCAACACGCATCTTGGCCGGCTCGCAGGCGAACCGACGGCCGAACAGCACGCTGCTGACGGCCCGGTCGCTGGCGTTTGGTCGGCAGGCAAGGAGAACAGAGACGATGTCAGAAAAGAAACTGGTCCGAGTTGAGGATGGTAGAATCATAGCCGGTGTGACGACCGGGTTGGGCGCCTACTTTGGAATTGATCCCGTATTGGTGCGGGTTATGTTTGTGATTCTGACCCTGCTGGGATTCTTCGTCAGCGGCGTCATTCTCTACGCGATCCTGTGGGCAATCATGCCGATGGAAGGCACCGAGTCTTAACGCCTGCGGGCTGCACAGTCTTACTTCAAATCAGCCGCCCGACCGGCGTCGCTGCGTTCGTCCCGTGACGAATGGAGCTGCCTCGGCCGCGCGGCTTTCCCGATCCAGCTGCCAACCTTTTGGACCGATGCCGGTTTCCTCGCGCTTCGCGTTGCTACAGTTGGCGATAATGCCTATACTTTGTGGCACGGGTATGCGCGCCACCTACTCTGACCGTTCTTCCTGGTCGCCTGCCTGACACACACCTTATGGAGTCACTGCACGCCTTTATTCCAATGGACCGCCGTCTTGCTATGGCTCGTGGTGAGCGGCTGCCTGATCGGACGGAGGGTGCGGTGCTCTTTGCCGACATTTCAGGCTTCACACCATTGACGGCCGCGCTGGCCCAGGAACTGGGCGCACAGCGGGGTGCGGAAGAAGTCCTCAACCAGATCAACCCGGTCTTCGAGGCTTTAATCGCCCGGCTTCACCTGTATGGCGGCAGCGTCATGGGCTTTGCGGGCGACTCAATCACGTGCTGGATTGATGGCGACAATGGCCACCGCGCGGTGGCCTGCGCCCTGGCCATGCAAGAAGCGATGCGGCCGTTCGCCACGATCTATACCCCGGCGGGCACTCCGATTACGTTGGCCATCAAGGTAGCGGTCGCCGTTGGCCCGGCCAGGCGCTTCGAGGTTGGCGATCCGGACATTCAGATTATCGACGTCCTGGCAGGGCGCACGCTGGATGATGTGGCCAACGCCGAGAAGATGGCCGAAAAGAATGAAGTTGTGGTCACTGAGCAGGTAGTGGATGTGCTTGAAGGGGCCGCCCAGGTGGCGACGTGGCGCGTCGAACCCTCAACGGGAGCCCGGTTCGCCGTGGTTGATGCTTTGTCGGTCCAGCCGTCTACTGCGCCGCTTCCTCCGCTGCCACCCGACGCACTGACCGAGGAACAGGTTCGTCCGTGGGCGCTGGCGCCGGTCTACCGGCGGCTGCAGATGAGCGGTAAGTATCTGGCCGAACTGCGCCCCAGCGTGGCCCTGTTCTTGCGCTTCAGCGGCATCGACTACGACAACGATGAGGATGCCGGGCGCAAGCTGGACGCATACGTACAGTGGATGCAGCGGATACTCAGTAAGCATGAAGGGTTCCTGATTCAGCTAACCATAGGCGACAAGGGCAGCTATGTCTATGCCAGCTTTGGCGCTCCGGTGGCCCATGACGACGACCCCGAACGCGCGGTCGCAGCGGCCATGGAGTTGCGTGCACCGCCGCCTGAGTTTGACTACATTGAGCCGGTGCAGATTGGCATTAGCCGGGGCCGCGTTTGGGCCGGAGAGTGCGGCGCCCGAATCCGCCACACCTATGGCGTGATGGGCAACGAAGTTAATATGGCCGCCCGCCTGATGGCCAAGGCCGACCCGTTGCAGATTCTGGTGCGGCGGCGTGTGGCCAAGGCCACCGAGCACAGCTTTCAGTATCAGTCGCTTGGTCTAATTACCGTGAAGGGTGGCGCAGAACCGATACCGGTGGCGGAGCTGGTGGGTCGTTCAGAAAGCCAGACCTGGGCTACGTCGCAGTTCGAGCGGCCGCTGGTCGGGCGCGACGTGGAACTCGCCTACCTCGAGCGCGTTCTGGATAGTGCGCTGGCCGGGCAAGGGAGCCTGACGTCGCTCACTGGTCTCACGGGCATTGGCAAGTCTCATCTGGTGCATGAGTTCCGGCGACGCGCCAGCGCCAACGGGTTCCAGGTGGCGACGGCCATCTGCCAGCGAATCTCGCAATCGTATGCCTACTCGCCCTGGCAGCAGATCCTGAGCCAGATTTTGGGTGTGGTACCTCCCAGCACAGCCGGGCTATCCGTTGAGGAGGGTGAAGCCGAACAGGCCGAGCACATATGGAAAACACTGACTGAAGTGAACCCTGACTGGGCGGTTCGTGTGCCGCTGCTCGGCGACTTGTTCGGCATTGCCATTCCTGACAATCCCACGACGGCCAGTCTTGATCCACGCCAGCGACAGGAAGCGCTGCTTGCCCTGGTGTCCGAGATCCTGTCCACGTGGGCAACTTCGCAGCCTTTGCTGTTGACCATCGACAATGCCCACTGGATGGACGAAGCGTCGCAGGCCTTGGCCGAGACCATCGTGAGAACCGTGGCGGATGTGCCGATTCTGATGATGCTTGTTTCGCGGACAGAGAATGCCACCGACGTCGGTCTGCTCGGCCAGCTTGACACCTATCGCCATGCTGAGGTGATTGAGCTGACAGAGCTGCCGAGCGCGGGCGTGGATCCTCTGTTGGCCAATCTTCTGGGTGGGCCGCCCTCGATGCTCGTTCGTCTTCTGATTGAGGCCAAGTCTCAGGGCAACCCGTTCTTCATGGAGGAGCTGGTCGATTCGCTGCTGGAGTCTGGCCAACTGGTGCAGGCCGGAGAAGAGTGGGTCTTGTCGGAGGAGATGATTGAAGAGCTTCGCGCGGCCAACGTGCTCATTCGGGATGCGGGTGTCTGGGTGCTGGCCGATGCGGCCGACCTGACGGCCGTCAGCCTGGGTATTCCCGATTCCGTTCACGGAGTAATCCTGGCCCGTATTGACCGGCTGCCGGAGTCTCACAAACCGACCCTCAAGGTCGCCAGTGTGATTGGCTTCAGCTTTGAGCTGGGTCTGGTTGCACAGGTTCATCCGGCCCGACCCACTGGCTCCGAGGTTCACTCGCAGGCAGTGATGCTCGAACAGCGAGATTTTATCTTCCACGAGCGGGTAGCCGAACCCGCGGAGCCGTCCGAAACCTACGCCTTTCGGCAGCAAGCCACGCAGGAAGTCTCATACGAGACATTGTTGTATACGCAGCGGCGCGAGCTGCATGCCAACGTGGCAGACCTCATTGCTCAGCAATCTTCGGAAGCGAACGAGCAGATCGCCTACCATGCGTTCCTGGGCGAGTCGTGGCGGCTGGCGTTGGACTACCAGCTCCGGTCTGGGCGGCGCGCGATGCAGCTGTTTGCCAACTTGCAAGCGATCGACCACTTTCAAAAAGCAGAGGTAAGTGCCAGCCATCTGCCGGAAGACGAGACAGCGGCCGAACGGCTGGAGATTCATAGTAGTCTCGGCGAGCTGTTGCTGAACACAGGCCAGTATGATCCGGCACGCGCCAACCTCGACAAGGCCCTGGAGATGGCCCGGTCCCTAGGCAATGCGGCAGCGGAAGCAGAAGCGTGTCGCTGGATTGCCCGCTCTTATGAAATGCGTGGCCAGTACCAGCCGTCTCTCGAATGGATCGACGAGGGACTGAACGCGCTGGGCGAGTCATTGACGCCCTCCGGTCTAGAGATGCGGCTGATTTCGGGACTGATCTACACGCGCCAGGGCAATTACGGGCAGGGGCGGCAGCAAGCGCTGGCATGTCTGCTGGCGGCCGGCGAAATGAACGAGACTAATATTGTGGCGCGTTCCCATAGTCTTCTTGGCCTCATCGACGGGCTGCGAGGGCGGGCGGCCAATTCTTTCGATCATTTTGAAGAAGCACTTACGCTCTATCGCAACAATGGCAATCTGCGTGGGCAAGCGGTTGTGCTGAACCAGACAGCTAACTTCTACTTCAGCGTCGGCCAATGGGGCGATGCTGAGCGATATTATCGTCAAGCTGGTACCATTTTCAGCCAGATAGGTGACGCCTACAACCGGCTGCTGGTGAACAATAACCTCGGAGGCATTGCCCTCAATCAGGGGCGTCTTGACGATGCGCTAGAGTTTTATACTCAGGCGCTGCGAGCACAGGAGCAGCTGGGCGGGTCACTATGGGTGATGGGTGCACTGCACCTGAATCTGGGCGCGACCCAAACGAAGCGCGGCGAGCTGGAGCGGGCGTTCGAGCACCTTGAGACAAGTCGGACGCTCTTTGACCAGGCGCAGGTGCGAGACTTGCTGCCGGAGATGCACCGTCGCCTGGCGGAGGCGTATCTGGTTCAGAGCGAGCTTGAGAAGGCAGACGAAGAGATACAGTTGTCGCTGTCATTGGCTGAGGAGCTGTCCATGGCCGGCGAGCGTGGCCATGCGCTGCGCATTATCGGGCGCATCGCCGATCATCGCGGCGAACAGGACGCTGCCGAAGCGGCGCTGGTGCAGGCCGCCGATATCCTCGAAGAGGCCAGCGACGAGTACGGATTGGCCCAGGCGCGATTGGCGCTGGCGCAGCTCTACTATGCCCAGGAACAGTATGAGTCATGCCTTGAGCAGCTGTCTCTGTGCGAACCGCTGCTGGAGTCGCTTGGAGCTACAAACGATTTGGAGTCGGCCCAACGCTTGCGCCACGAACTGGCCCAACTGCAGTAGCGGCGAAGCGCGTTTCCTGGACAGTATTCACCGGTGACTATGCCGGCGTGAGGCTGCTACACCCAACCGCGAAGGCGCACTGCCTGAGCGACCCGTTCGACCGCCACAAGATAGGCCGCTACCCGGTTGTCGACTCCGTTGGCCTGCGCCAAGGTGTGGACAGAGTGGAACGCCCGGGTCATCGCTTCGTCTAAATGTCCGCTCATTGGTAGGGGCTGGCGAAGCACAGGTGGCAAAAGCCAGTCGTATTAGTACTTTAGCCCCTTGCTGCCACAAGGGATCCAGAGCCTGGCGACACAGTGATTCTTAGTGTGCCCTGGAATAGTGATGCTCCGCTTGCGACCAACGTCACATGTTTTTGCCAAGAGACTGCACAGTGGCGGAAACACATCAGTACACGATCGCATCAACATAAGACGCAAAAGGGAGAGCGGCTTCCCGCTCTCCCTTTTGCCTAGTTTACGATGTCACCGTACGGTCGAAAGCCGATTTACTGTGCCTGGACTAGGCCTCCATCGCCTGTGTTCAGCCAAGTCGTGTTGGCTGACCCATCGTTGGTCACAATGACATCAAGATATCCGTCCAGCGTCAGGTCAACCAGGGCAAGCGCAGTGCTGTCCGCCGGTTCAAACGCCTGCTTGAGCGTGGAGAAGATCCCGCTGCCGTTGTTCAGATAAAGCCAGTTGACGTTGCCCCGATTGGCAATGTAGGCATCGATGTCGCCGTCATTGTCTGCATCTCCAAGCTCCACCGCTGTGCTGTCGCCACCGTTAGAGAACGTACTGGTGGGATTCGACGGCAAGAACAGACCACTTCCGATGTTCATGAACACCTGCTCGCTCCCGTTTTTGCCCTTGCCAGAAACGGCTACTACGATATCGTCCCGCCCATCATCGTTTAGGTCAGCCACAGCAATATCCTGCGGGAATCCCTTGCCACCGCCAAAGCTGGTGTGCAGCGTGAATCCGAGGAAAAGATTGGCGCCATTCACTCCGTTACTCAGATAAAGCTTGTTGCCGCCACCGTTGACCGCTACCACGATGTCAAGGTACTGGTCACCGTTGATGTAGCCTAGTGCGACCGCCTTGCCGTCATCAGGATCCAGCTTGCCGCCGCCGGTGGTCAGCGGTTCGAAGTTTCCAGTGCCGTCGTTCATGAAGATGTCGTAGGCGTCAGCCTGTGATGCCGCACTTTTCTGATTTGGCATCACCGCGTCCAGATCGCCATCGTTATCGATGTCGCCGAGAGCCAGGCCGACCCGACCGGAAGACGCGCTGCTTGACAGGCTGCCAAACTGATCAATCAGAACCAGACCGGTTCCGGTATTCTCGTACACATAAGCTCGCGTTGGCGTTCCAACGATGACAGCAACTACATCAATGTCACCATCTCCGTCAATGTCCCCGGTTGTAACCGTTGTCGACGGTGTGAAGTCGTACTCGGCGCCGGCGGAGACAAAGCCGCCGCCATCGAAGAAGTAGACGCCGCTGCTGCCATTGGGGTTAGCCAGGACAACGTCGGGCAGACCATCGTCGTTGATATCACCCAGGCTGATATCGGAACTGCCGCCCGGCTCAAAAGTCCCGGGACCAGAGCTCACTGTGAACCGGTAGTAGTTATTGTGGTCGAGACCAAGAGCAACGTTACCAGCACCATCAACTACCTGAACAAAGTATTCGTGCACACCGCCCATTGTTGGTGTAATGGTACCTTCTGCTGTCTGCGTCGTGGCATTGTACGTCAGGTCAACCATCTCCCAGACAGTGCTGTTCAGGTTACGATAGAGAACGACGGTGCGATAGATACCACTGTCTGTCACAGGTTCTGACTGTGTCTCATCGGTTACAAGGACCTTGAATGTGACATCGCCGCCAAAACCAGTCGTGGCCCCAATCTGCCAGATTGATGGCTCGATGAAGTCAGTGGTCGCGCCAGCGGGCAACTCGAATACCGTCAGGTCCAGACTGTTGTACAGTCGCTGGATGCCGCGTGTCGGGTTGCTGCCAGTGGTTGTCGCATAGAACTGGCCAGGCACAACCACTATGTTCTGCGCGAAGAGAGCAGGGATCTCAACGGTTCGGTTCACGCTGGCTACCGTCAGCGGGTACCAGCGATCCAGATTGAACTGCCCCTCGACCGGTACTTCACCCGAATCCTCAAAGATGATCGACTGAATGTACGGATCGAACTCTGTTATGTCAGTGAATTCGCCACCGGTCATCAAGACCCCGTGGAGAATCTTCGCGCTGGAGTCGCGACTGATTACTGTGCGTGGCTGGACCGGACGGCCACCTGTGCGCAGCAGGTCGTCCTCGCCTTGAATCGAGTAGTACGTGCCCTTGCTGCCATTGTTGGCGGTGTAGTTGAAGTTCAGCGAATAGTCGGAGTCTCGACAGGCTGCTGATCTGCTGCCGTCTCCTCAGTCGATTGGTAATTGGGCCCAATGTGGCCGCCGGGAAAACCGAAGGTGTTGCGACTGCGAACGCCGGATCCGCGCCGGTGATCGGGTCCGTGCCGGTCTGGTTCCATTTTACGGCCTGCATGGGCAAGCCATACAGCGTCATTTCGCCCAGTAATTTCTGATCATACATGCTCAATGTGCCCGCGGCAAGGCTGCTGTAGTAGGCCAGTTTTGCCTGTCTCAGCGCCTGCCCGACCGTCGGCTGATCAGCACCTGGCTTATATCCAAGATACTTGACGAAGTTCAACATCAGGAGTTCGGAGTATGCCAGGAGATCCTGGTCCCCGTAAGCGAAGCCGGTATTGCCAATGAATGTTGCTCCACGTCCGGAGAACTCCTGCGCCCAGTCCAGGCCAAGTTCCGGGCTCACTTGTGTAGAACGAGTCATCCACGCTGAGTCCTGACTGGCAGCCTACGGAGAAGACCAGCGTCTCCTCAAGATTCGCCGTCCAGTCGTTTACGCTGCCCGCTTCACTTGCATAAATGAGGTTGAGATCATTCGGCAGGCCATTTGGATAGAAGAACCAGTGGGCAAAGTGCGAATTGAGCGAGATCAGGTCGTACTCAGTGCCAACGCCTGGCTGCGGAAGAAGTCACCATCCCACGTGTCGTTGATGATGGTATTCTGGTCGTCCACACCCTGAGAACTCAGTTCACTGCTGATGGCGTTGGCCTGGTCTATCAGGAAGTCGTAGCCTGTGATGAGCGCTGACGACGGTTCGATCAGGTCGCCGCCATTCATGAAGACGTCGATCATCTTGATGATGTCGCTGGGGCTTTCCAGCAAGCGACCCGCTCCGTACTGGGGCAGATAGACTTCGCGTCCCAGAGCCAGTAAAGGCAGTGGAGCCGCGTAGTAATCGTCACTCAGGAAGTAGCGCAAATCGTAGGCGATCTTGATCGCCGGATCGGCCACGTCGGTATAGTTTCGCTGGTTGGCTACCAGTGTCGCATCCTGGATGCGTCGGAAGGGAATCTGCTGATCGTTTCCGACGATGACCATATATTTCAGATTCGGGTATGACGGACAGGATGTCGTACAGGTACGCCTTAATTGACCGGGCCACGATAGTTCGCTGCTTGGGGACTGGTGCCGTAATACTGCGGGTCGTCCCACAGATGTGTAAGCATCTCTGATGGCGAACTCGCCCTGTATCGTCTGCACAGTGTCGAGGTCGATGACTCGACCCGCTGACGCTGTCATGGCCAGCCAACCACTGCAGTTTGCTGGCGACGTCCGTTGCTTCCTCGCCGGATACTCGCCTTCAAGGCGCGCGTGATTATAGAGAATGAGCGTTTCAATGCCGGCGTCCACAGCGGGCTCCGCGTAGTCGGTGGCCGGCTGATTAGTCAGTACCGGTATGACCTCGGTCGGTTCGTCACAAGTTGCCAGCATGGTGAAATTGGAGTCTAGAGCCTCCGCATTGTGCGGGATAACCCCGATGTAGTAGTTGCCCGCCAGTTCGTGGACGAAATGCTGAATGCGCTCGTTCGTCCTGTCCTGCTGACTCAGGCTCTCATTCGCTGGACCCGCGCTGGCGGAAATGCCAACTAGAGTACCAATTCGGTCGCTCTCGCCAATGTTGGATAATTGGGCGATGTTGGAGAGCTGAGCGATGTTGCTCAGTTGAGCGATGTTGGAGAGTTGGGCAATATTAGATAGTTGGGCAACGTCCAGCAGTGTACCGATGTTTGATGAGCTGGGCAATATTGGACTTAGCTGGGCGATATTGCTCAGCTGAGCAATGTTGCTGAGCTGGGCAATATTCGACAACTGTGCCAAATCGCGGATCTGTCCGGTCTCTTCATCAATTGCCGGGGCGAAAAGAAGGATATCGTAGTCGCCGTTGCTCTCCATATCGAGCGTTAGCGTCGAACCAGCCTCAGCAATCTGAACGACGTACCAGTTCGGGTCGATTGAGCCAACCGGTTGGTCGGTATAGGGCACACCGCACTGAATGCGGATGGCTGCTTCGCGACTCTGGTTCTGGAAATATATGGTGACCGTAGCAACGTTGGAGGAGTCCTCACCATCGTTGGATCGATAAGTGAAGGTATCGAAATCGGCCTCGGTTCCGTCATGTGTGTAGCTGAATGTACCGTCAACATTGAAGCTGAAGGCAGCAGCGTACTGCGGACCATCGACAAGCGCAGCCGTCAATGAATCTCCATCGGCATCTGTATCGTTGACCAACACACTGGCCTCGCCCGTCTGAAGGAAATCGACCGTTCCGCCCGGAATAACTGAAGCGCGATCGTCATTGGCCACAGGGGGGGAGTTTGGTGCGATTATCTCTACAGTGAAAGAACTGCTTGCGACTGTCGTTCCGTCGTCCACATTGATTGTGATCGTCGTCGAGCCACTGTCCCCGGATACGGGCGTGATGGTAGCTGAGCGATTCGCATCACTTCCGCCAAAGGATATGTTGGATGTTGGTACCACCGCAGGATTCGTCGACTGTGCGGACAGTACCAGATCGCCCAGCGTCGTGTCAGGATCGCCCACTACAAAGCTCACGGTCACTGGTGCGTTCCATTCGGTCACCTGGTTGCCGATAGCGGTGATCGTGGGTGGATCATCAACTGGTGTAATGTTAATCGTGACTGTCGCTGTCGCAGATGTTGTATCGCAGTCATTGGTAGCATAGGTAAACGTATCGACTGTGTTGTCGCCGCCGTCGTGTATGTATGAGAAGGAGCCATCCGGACTAAAGCTAAAGCTGTTGGCAAAAGCCGGCCCGCCAACCAGGGTGGCGCTCAAGTCAGCCGTGAAATCATCGGCATCTGAGTCGTTGAGCAATACACCCGGCGGTGTTATCGTGAGAGTGCCGCCTTCCAGCACACCATAGGTGTCGTTATTCGCAGTCGGAGCGGCGTTGCCACCGTTGAGCCAAACTGTGTTGGCACTGCCGAAATTGGCCACGACCACATCAAGGTCAGCGTCGGCATCAAGCGAACCCAGGGCCAGGGAGTAAGAGGCTGCTGAGTCGAATGTGGCGTCCTGAGCAAATTGCCCACTTCCATTGTTTAGGAAGGCAATATTTAAACCGTCACTATTTGCGATGATGGCGTCCAGACCGTTAGCACCATCCAGATCGCCAAGTTCTACATCCAGGCTGGTTCCGGTGCCGAATGTTGCGTCCGGTTTGGAGGCAAAGACACTTGTGCCAGCCCCCATGTTGAAATAGACTTGATTGGCCCCATTTTTCCCGTTGCCGGAAAGAGCAACCACAGCGTCAGGCAACCCGTCATTGTTGATATCACCTAAAGCGACTGCATGCGGCACGCCCTTGCCACCCGCGAAGCTGGCATGGTAGGTGAAATTTGCATTACCGTCATTCAGATAGAGCTTGTTCCCCCCACCATTCGTGACAACAACGATGTCAGGATAAGTGTCGGCGTTGACATCTGCAATGGCCACAGACTGGCTATTATCAGGCTGGAGGATACTGTCCGTTTTTGCCGTAAAGGTACCACTGCCATTGTTCAGAAAGATATCAAAGGCGTCTGGACTGCCTGTAGATGCCTTTTGGTTTGGTAGCACCGCATCAACGTCGCCATCTCCGTCGAGGTCGGCCAGCGCGATCCCTACCCGTGCCGATGATGCACTTAGTGTAAGACTGCCAAACGTCGCCGCCGACGCCTGCAAGCCAGCGCCGGTATTGAAGTAGACGCGAGCGCGTGCCGGCTGGCCGGATTCAACGACGACGATATCGACATCGCTATCGGAATCAACATCCGCTAGCGCGATATTCTTGGATTTTGGGAACTGCCAGGAAGTTTCAGGAAGCGCAAAATACCCGGTGCATGCGTCATAAAACCAGACGGCCCCTCCGGTTGCACTAGCTACGACAGCATCGAGATCGCTATCTCCGTCCATGTCTGCCAGCGCAATGTCGCTCCCACCCGTCCCAAACGTAGGGCTGGCGAAGTGGGATTGAAGATTCACAGTGTTGGCAGCCATCAATGACGGTACCAAGAAGACTAGCAGAATCCCGACAATCGCGACTGCAGTTAGACTTCTTTTCCCAGTTGCTGACATACTCTTCATGATGGTTGCTCCTAAAACTACATTACTTCTAGTTAACTATTAAAGGCACAAGCCAAGTTGATCTCGGTTGAGAAGGTCGGCAGGTACGTGCAGACCATTCCCCGCTGAAACGGAACGCTCCGAACAGTCCTATGATATTGCGTGACAGGGTAAGGTGAGAGCAAGCAACCCTCAACGGAACCGATCTGAACACAATAGTACCATATACCTGCAAGCAACGGCTGTGTTGTAGTTGACAGTTGAGCTGATGGATGCGCTGCATGGTGGACAGCACGCACCAATGGTTGTTATTGTCTTTGCCAGAAGACTGTCCAGTTGTTCAGGCACGACCTGCCTGTCATGCATATCGTTGGGTAGGCAGTGCCCTGGATTCAAGATCCGGGGCACTGTCTATGCCAGCTGGTCTCTTTTTAGCCTAGCGTACCAGGAACAAACCATCCACATCGGCCGACAGGCCGTCGCCATCTGTGTCCCAATCCGTACGGAAGGCACAGGCCGTCGTGGCGCCCAACGACAGCGGCGTACACACGAAGATGGTGTTGGCATCGCCGGAGACGCTGCCTGTGTTGAAGTCATTCATCACGGACAGGTACAGTTCGCCGTTAGTATCGATCCAAAGGGCATCGATATCTTCCTTCACCAGGCCCACATCTGAGCCATCGAAGTAGAGCGACCATGTACCTGAGGTCGATTCGCCAACGCTCGTAATGGTGAACTTCAACAGGTCTTCGTCGGCCGCCTTGATGCTGCCCGCAGCGCCGCCAACGTTGGCATTGCCTTTCGTGCTCAGAATCAGATTGCCTTCCGCATCGAACGCCATCGCGTCGATTCCTTCAGCATTCTTGGTCAGCTCCACGTCCGATCCGTCGAAGTAGAGTTCGAACGAGCCGGCGGTATTGTTCCCGGTGCTGGTGGGAACAAAGCGCACGATGTCGCTGGGCTTCACGCTGCCCAGACCGGGCAGGTTGGTATTGCGCGTGAAGGTCATCAGCACCGAATTGTCCGGCAGGAAGGTGAAGCTGTTGAGTTTCTTGACGCCTATGTCACTGCCGTCGATGAACATCGACCAGCTGCCTGACTGGTAGCGCAGGATGTCGGCATCACTGTACACTACGCCGTCGCTTGTCGTGCCGCGCTGCCGCGGGCCGACGAAGCGAGCGTCACCGCTGACCGTTCCCTCCGGTGCGTTGGTAAACGTACAGGTGATGGTTTCGCCGGCATCCAGATCGATGATGACGGTGTCGGCGTCGGCCACCACTGTGCCCCCATCGGAGTCACCGGTGCAGAGAATACTTTCGACATCCCAGCCGGCAGGCACAATCTCACTTACCTGGTAAGCGCCAGTCGTAAGATTCGGGAATACCTGGCTGGACTGACCGGGCAGCTCCAGCGTAAAGTTGCCCAGGTCGCCGGTGAAGTCGAACGGGATATTGTCGCCAGAGCCATTCACCGCTTTCACAACGGTGATGCTGCCCTTGGGCACGATAACCGGGAGGCCGGTTCCCAACTCCAGCCCGCCTATCTTGTTGGCGCCGAAGCCGTTGGCCGCGCCATCCCAGTACAGGGCGTAGCTGCAGTCTGATCCTGCGCCGAGTCCGATTGGCGTACAGACGATGATATCGTTGTCATCGTAGGCTACGCCATCCAGCACCTGGTCCGACCGCAAACTGAAGTAGACGTCACCGTTAGCCTCGTCAATCCACGAGGAGAAGATGCGGTTCGGCTCAATGCCTGCTGAAGCACCGTCCAGATAGAGCTCGAAACTGCCTTCGGTGGCGTCGCCAAGTTCGTTGGCGTTGAAGATTAGCAAGTCCCAATACTTGGACCGCAGCGTTCCGCCGCCGGTACCGGGCACGGCTGCGTTACCAAACGTGCTGATGACCACACGGCCGTCCGGGGTGAGACTGAGACTAACAATCTTTTCCTGGTCTCTTGTGAGGCCTACATCCGATCCATCGATGAACCAGCTGAACGAGCCGCTTGTGGACGGGCCAACGGAGGCTGGCGTGAAGCGGACGATGTCGTGTTCTTCGATCCAGCCGAGGCCGTCGAGGGAGACGCGACGATTCGGCGTTAGCAGGATGTCGCCGTTTGCCAGCATGGCAAACGCGCTGACGCCCCGGTTGAAGCCCACGTCTTCGCCGTCGAAGTAGAGCGTCCACTGCTCGGTCTGGGGGTTAAAGACGACAACGTCGTTTTCATCGAACCCAACGCCGCCGGCAACACCGGCGCCCTGGGCCGTCAGGAAGATATTGCGGTCGTCGGCCGTCGGCGGCGGGCTGTTGGTGACGGTCGTCTGATAGTAGTCACCATGCTCCAGCACCAGCGAGACGTTGCCCGCGTTGTCCACGGCCTGCACGAAGAACTCGTAGTTGCCCGCGGTCGGGACGACGATGGTCTTCGAGGCCACCTTGGTTGCACTGTTGTAGTCCAGGTCCACGCGCGACCACTGGTTGGTGTTCAGGTTGCGGTACAGGACCACCACTCGCATCACACCGCTGGCATCGACGAAGCTGTCCAGCGAGCGGTCCTCGACCACGACGCGGAAGCTGAGCGACCGGCTGGCGCCCGGGGTGGCAGATACCTGCCAGACCGAAGGCGCGGTGTAGTCGAACTCGTCAGTTGGCGAGCTGTAGACAACCAGGTCAAGCTCGTTGTACAGGCGCATGATGCCCTTCGTGGCGGCGCCCTGGTTCAGGTTTGTTGTTGCCTTGAACTGTCCGGGAGTGATGACCAGCCGCTGCTTGTACAGGCCGTCGACCGTACGGATACGGTTGATGCTGGCGTTCTGGCGCAGATACCACTGCTGCAAGTCGAAGCGACCTTCGCTGGTCACCTCGCTGCTGTCCTCAAAGAGGATGCTCATGATAGTCGGGTCGAAGTTGCTGACATCGGTGAACGATCCGCCCAGCATCAGAACGCCGTGGGCGACCTGACTGGCTGAGTCGAGATTCTCGGAGGTGCGCGGCAGGATTGGCCGGCCACCCGTGCGATGCAGGTCATCCGTGCCCTGGATGCCATAGTACTGACCACGGCTGCCGAGGTCGGTTAGATTGAAGTTGAAGTCCAGATTGAACGTCGTGGCGCTGGCAGATGCGCCAGCTGCCGGCGCGGTCGTCTGGTAGCCTGCGGCGTTGACGCCGGGCGTCAGGTCTGGCGTGGCCTCGCCCAGGGCGCTGGGGCCGGTGGGGGAGACATTCGTCTGGTTTGGCAGGTCGACGCGCTGCATGGGCAGGCCGTAGAGCACCATTTCACCCAGAAGCTTCTCGTCATAGATGCTCAGAGACCCGGCGGCGATGCTGTTGAAGTAGGCCAGCTTGGCCCGCTGCAGCGACCCGCCCACTGACGGATTGCCCGCCGCGTTGCCGGTCGGGTTGTAACCCAACTCCTTGACGAAGTTGAGCATGAGCAGTTCGGAGTAGGCCAGCAAGTCGCCGTCGCCGTAGCCGAAGCCGGTGTTGCCAATGAAGGCCGCGCCTTCGCGAGCGAACATCTGCGCCCAGTCCGCGCCGTCGAACGGGTCGCTAGCTGGGTAGAGGCCGTCCGGGACGTTGAGACCGGACTGACAGCCGACGGAGAAGGCCAGTGTGCCTTCGAAATCGTTGATGCCATCATCCAATTCGTCGGCGAACACAAGGTTGTCTGCTTCGGCCGGCAACCCATTCGGATAGAAAAGCCGGTGATCAAAATGCGAGTTGAGTGAGATTAGATCGTAGCGGGCACCATTGAACACCGCATCTCGGAAGTCTGGTCCACGCCAGTTGTTGTCAATCAGCGTGGTCAGGTTGCCGCCGCTGATGCCACGCGAATCGAGTTCGCTGGAGAGAGCAGTGGCCTGGTCGACCAGGAAGTCGTAGCCAGTAACCAGAGCGGTCTGCGGCTGGAGCGTTTCGTTGCCGTTCAGGAAGACGCCGATGACATTGGTAATCTCAGCAGGCGTTTGGACCAGACGGCCGATAGCATACTGCGGCAGATAGAGCTCACGGCCGAAGGCGTTGATGGGCAGCGTAGCCGCGTAGTAATCGTCGTTCAGGAAGTAGCGGTTGTCGAACGCGCCCTTGATGCGCGGATCCGGTGCCAGGTCGTCGCTATCGTCACCCAGGTCACCGTTGTACTTGCGCTGATTGGCTACCAGCGTCTGGTCGACAATGCGCCGGTGGGGCAGTATTTCGTCGCCGCCTACCAGCACCATGCTCTCCAGGTTCGGATAGGCCGGAACCTGATCGTAGAGGAACGCTTTGATCGTCCGGGCGACCAGGTTTGCCGCCTGCGGGTTGGTCGGATCGCCATCCCAGACGGCGTAGGCAGCCTGGATGGCTGGGGCGCCGGTCACGTCTAGCACACTGTCGAGGTCGACAACGACGCCATTGACTGCGGACGAGGCCGCCAGCAAGTTAAGCTGCGTCTCAACATCAGTCGCGCCGGTGGCATCATAGAAACCGGTCAGGCGTGCTTTGTTGTAGAGGATGATTGTTTCTACCGATGTGTCGGTGGCTGGCGTCACGAAGTCTGCCTCTGGCACCGTATTGAGGACCGGCAAAGGTGACGGCGGCTCAATGACGTCGACTTCCAGCGTAAACGGTTGGTTTACTGCGGATTCGTCACTGGCCACTACTGCGATGTAGTAAGGACCGGCCAGCTCATTGACATCGTGGGTAATGCCCTCGTTGTCATCATTCGGGCTGTTGGCAGGGCCACTGTTGATTGACAGCGCGACCAGTGAGCCGTCAACGTTGTTAGCGGCGATGTTCGATAGCTGGGCAATATTCGACAGCTGGGCAATGTTGGACAACTGGGCGATATCCGCCAGTTGGGCAATATTGGAAAGCTGCGCCAGATCGACCAGTTCGCCGATGTTGGACAGGAAGGCGATGTTGCTAAGCTGGGCGATGTCGCTGAGTTGGGCGATGTCGGCCAACTGGGCAATATCACTGAGCTGGGCGATGTCGCTTAGCTGGGCGATGTCGCTTAGCTGCGCCAGGTCACGAAGTTGCCCGGTTTCCTCGTCGAGGTTGGGCGCGAAAAGATAGAGGTCGTAATCAAAGTTACTGTTTAGCTCAATCTCGATGGTCGAACCGGGAACAGGGACGTTGATTTCGTAGAAGTTGGGGTCTGTCTCGTTGACAGATGTATCATCAACCGGTACTTCGTCCTGAATTTCGACAGCAGTGGTCTTCGCCTCATTCTCGATGGAAATCGTCACGGAGACCGGGTTAGAGCAGCCGGTGTCATCACACGCTTCATACGTGAAGCTGTCAGCCAGCTGCAGCGTGCCGTCGTGGTCATAACTGAAGGTACCGTCAGGGTCCAGTGTGAACGAGTCGGCATTGTTCGGTCCGGTTACCAACTGCGCGATGAACGGATCGAACTCCGGATCCGAGTCGTTGGCCAGCACCGAGGCCTGGCCGCCCCCGAGGACAGTCACTACGCCACCCAACGGCACAGAAGCCAGGTCAGGCACCGCGACAGGCGGGGCATTGTCCGACTCAATGTTGAAAGTGACGGTAGCGATATTGGACTGCGCCAACTCTTCGTCGACGGCTCGATAGGTGAAGCTGTCACTTGTCGTTGCGCTGCCGTCGTGGGTATAGACGAACGTACCATCCTCATCCAGCGAGAAGCTGGCGTCGTGGTTTGGTCCGGCAACCAGCACAGCCGTCAGCGTACTACCCTCAAACGAATCCGGATCGTCATCGTTGTCGAGCACGCTGATACCCACTTCGTCCACGAAATTGGAGTTGAAAGTCCCACCATTCTCCACGAAGAACGGCCCGTCGTTGCCGGCCGTCGGCGCGACGTTGGTGCTGGCAACTGTGACCGTGAAGGTTGTTTCGACCGACTCATCGAACTCATCTTCGGCTCTGACAGTGATGTCAGCGGTGCCGAAGGCATGTGGCAGGAAAGTGAGTTCCAGCAGTGTATCACCTGGGGCCGCCAATACCAGCCCTGCCGGATATAGTTCCTGTTCAATTGCCGTGCTGACAAGGCTACTGTTGGTGTTCTCTACCACCGAGTAGTTCAGCTCACCAGCGCCGCTCTCCTCGTCGTCAAAATAGTCGAGTAAGTCGATGTAGTAAGGCTCGGCGTTCTCGTCCACGTTGACGTTCGGAATGCCGGTGGTGGTCGGCGGCGTATTCTCAGGCGTCGTATCGCCAAACTCATACGCGCCCATGTCCGGCGCAGCGCCAACATTGCGATCGAAAGGGTAACCGCGCTGGTCCTCACAAGGAAAACCTTCACCACATACGTAGAAAGGATTGCCGGCGTCGATGGCGATGCTGCTGGAAAGGAGGGCGTGGGTCGGGGTCGGTCCGCCGTTTTCGGCCAAAGAACCAAGTCCGGGATCGATCGGTACTTCCTCGCCAATCAGATTGTTCTGCTCGACTTCGTAGTCTAGGTTGCAGCCGGTGTCGTCGCCAATAAGCGAGTAGGCTACGTAGCCAATAATGTCATCTGCAGTAGGAGCCGAACAATCAGGATGACTGGCCGAATCCCCATCCGGATCGAAGTTCCCGGCAACAATGCTGTTTTCCAGATAGAAATCTGCGAAGGTGTCAAAGGCAATGCCGCCGCCATTTCCACTTCCATTGAAATCGCTGTCGGCCGTATTGTTGGTAACTGTCACGAAGAACAGGTCGGCCAGGTCATCGCGCACAAAGATGCCGCCGCCGCTGTGGGTGGCGGCGTTGCCGGAGACAGTCGAGTTCGTCATGCGCAGCGTATCAAAGTTGCTCCAGGTGCCGTCGCTGAAGATGCCGCCGCCGAGGCCCTGGCCGCCGGCGCCGCCCGCGGTGTAGCCGCTGCCGCCATTGCCGCCGCTGACCTCGTTGCTGTGGATGGTGCTGTTGTTGACGTTGAGCGTGCCGAAGTTGGCCACGCCACCGCCCAGACCCGCGCCGCCACCGGCGCCGTTCGCGCCGCTGGAGTTGTTGGCGCTGCCTGCGCCGCCAGCGAAGCCGCCAACGCCGCCCGCATCCGCAATGGTGCCGTCAAGGCCGTTGCCCCAAATACGGGCCCCGGCTGCGCCACCGCCTCCACCGTAGCCACCGTTCCCGCCTGTGCCTGCGGGCGTTAAGGCACTAACGTTTCCGGCCCCACCGCCACCGCCACCACTGGCGCGACCGCCGCTTTGGCCGTTTGCGTTTGCCGCCCCGCCGCTGCCGGCATGGCGGCCGCCACCATCCGCGCCCGGCGTATCTGCCGTATTACCGTTATGGCTGGCGCCATTGCCGCCGTTGCCACCTTCGGCCGTGTTGTTGGATATGGTCGTGGACTCAATCGAAGCAGAGCCCGATCCGGTCTCGCTGAAGTCGCCGGCGTTGAAGATAGCGCCGCCCATGCCTGCGCCACCACCGCCCGGCCCGCCACCACCGGTCGCTGGACCGTGGTCACCATCTTCGCCAACAGCTCTATTGCTGACCAACACGCTGTTGGAGACGTAGAGGCTTCCAGCGTTGTATATTGCCCCGCCTAACTGCGCCTCTCCCTTGCGCAAGACGACTGCGTCCAGCGTCAGCGTTCCACCCGGCGCGACCTCGAACAGACGGAATGCCGGCGCTGCGTTGTCGCGCTCGATAATTGCCAGCGGCGACGAGTCAGCTGGAGCTTTCAACTCAATATCGCCTGGCGAACCACTGGGAATAACCTCGGGAGGACATTCAGCGATGGTCCGGATGTAGATGTTGCTGGTGATGACAGGCAACCCGTTGTCGCCACCGGTAGACGGCGAGCTGTTGTCAACTTCATCCAGCGTGTAAAAAGTACCTGGACAAAGCTCAATGATGTCCTGACCGGGGAACGCGTCCTCATCATTGGCCGCATTGATTGCGGATATGAGGTCTTCGCTGTCATAGGCAAGAAGGACAACCTGGTCCGCTGAAACGGCCCCGGGTACCATCAAACCGGCGATGGCCAGCAGCAAGGCGACAAGCCCCACCACAACACGCCCACGCGCGAACAGGGAAGCTGCTTGATTGGATAGATTGCTGGGGAAGTATGATTGCTTGGATGTCACGAAAACGCCTCCGAAAGTCGACTTACACAATACGGCATGGACCGGATGACCGAAACGATCGGCCAATTCCAATTGTTCTTATGAAAGGTTACAAATCGCTTGACTCACATGGTTAACGCGCAAAGAATCGACGTCGTGGTATGCGATTGAACCGGTCTATTGGCTAACAGGACTGTTTTTACAGATTAGTGACGCGCCGCGATGCGGCCGGTTTGTGCGTCCATGAAAAGGAGCCTGCTTTTCATCTTCGTCCGTAGTATACCACCGACTAATGATTCAGCCTGTGGCCGAGGCAACACTTATCTGTATTCTACTTTACAGGATAGTAAGCGAGATAGCTGAATAACGACCTTAAGGCGAGATAATGGTTAGCTCAAGGTTGAATTCCCCCCCTGCCTCATGGCTGGACGAACCGGCCCAACCTCACGTGGAGCCGCCGTTTCTGGCATGAGATGGCATGCAAAGGTACGATAGTTGGGCGGTGGACGATGACTGCTGGCTGATTGACGCGAAGAGTGTGGGAACCCGATGAGCGACAACCCTTACTTGTTTGACGACCATGGAGCGGATGCGATTCGCAGCAGCGACTTCTTCGGCCGGTTGGATCGCCGTGCCAGGGCGGAGATTAGTGATGAGCTGGAGGTAGTGGAACTGGCGGCAGGAGACAGCCTGTTCTCGCAAGGGGATCCCGGTGACAGCATGTACGTCGTGGAGCGCGGCTTGCTGGAAGTTCGCATGCATGACGAGGACGGACTCGTGCGCGTGTTGGACCGGCTGGCCCCCGGCGCGGCAGTGGGCGAGATGGCGCTGATGAGCGGCCGTCCCCGTTCGGCCGGCGTTGTCGCTCTGGTCGACTCGCAGCTCGTGCGGCTCAGCCGCAGTGGCTTTGAGCGTCTCGCAGAACGGTATCCGGCGATTGTGGCGGGATTTGCCGTTGCCGTCACCCCCCGCATCCACCGGGTGCAGGTCGGTGGCATGCTCCAGGATTTGTTTGGCGAGATGGAACCATCGGCGCTCCATGCCTTGCAGGAGCAGCTTGTCTGGCGACGCCTCGCCGATGGCGAAGCGCTGTTCAGGCAGGGAGAGGTGGCGACGTCGATGTTTGTCGTCGTGACCGGGCGGCTGCAGGTTGTCTATGAAGAAGACGACGCCACCAGCCAAGTGTCCCCCGGCAGGCCGCTCGGCGAGGTTGGGCGGGGCGAGACAATTGGCGAGTTCGCCCTGATTAACGACGAGGTGCGCTCTGCGTCCGTTTACGCGATTCGCGATACAGATGTAGTCGAAGTGACACGACCGGTCTTTGAAGCGCTCATTGTCGGCTACCCGCAGGCCATGAACAATATCGCCAGGCTCATTGTGCTGCGGCTGCAGCGGACCCAGCGCATCGTGCAGGACAAGACCCGGCAAGCGTTGGGTATGGCCATTGTCCCGACTGGTGACGGGGACCACGTCATCCCTTTCGCCGAGCGCCTGCAAGCTGAGCTGGAACAGTTTGGCCCGACGGTCATCTTTACCAGCGAGCGCTTTGATGAAGCGTATGGGCGGGCGGGCGCGGCCCAGACCGAGCAGGACGAGGCGTTCAGCTTGCTGGTCAACAGCTGGCTGCAGGAGCAGGAACAGCATTATCAGCACATTCTCTATGTCGCTGATGCCACGCTCAACCAGTGGACCCAACGGTGCCTCAGCCAGGCCGACCGGGTCCTCCTTGTAGGCTCAGGGACCGATGATCCCAGTCCAGGCCCGTGCGAACTCGTTCCCAATCCGCGCACGCGCAAGGAGCTGGTGCTGCTCCATGATGCGGCTACCAGCGAGCCGCGAGGCACGCTGGGATGGTTGGAGGTGCGTGAGGTCCAGGCCCACCATCATGTTCGCCGGGACAATGCCGCGGATTGGCAGCGTCTGGCACGTCGCCTGACGGATCGGACGGTCGGTCTGGTATTCAGCGGCGGCTCGGCCCGCGGCATGGCCCACATCGGCGTCGTGCAAGCTCTGGAGGAAGCGGGTCAACCGGTCGACTACATCGGCGGTACGAGCATGGGTGCGCTCATTGGGGCGGGCATGGCGATGGGCTATGCGTCGGACGACGGGGTGGCGCTGGCGGCGCGTTTCGCCGATCCGGCGGCGATCATCGACCGCACCTTGCCCTACGCCTCGATCATGAGCTCCGGCAAGGTCACCGCACTTCTGCAAGAGCTGTTCGGAGAGCGGCAGATTGAGGATTTGTGGCGGCCGTTTTTCTGCGTGTCCACCAATCTGTCGACGGCAACGCCCGTTGTCCATGATCGTGGTTCGCTCTGGCGGGCGGTCCGGGCCAGCATAGCGCTGCCGGGCGTCTTCTCGCCGATCCTCAACGACCGGAATGAGCTGCTGGTCGATGGCGGTGTCATGAATAACTTCCCGCTCGACATCATGGCGGACAGGGCCGACTTCGGTCTGCTGATTGGCAGCAACGTCAGCCCGCACGCCGAAAGCCCCAGTCCCTTTGAGTTTGGTGACAGCATATCCGGCTGGGAGATCTTGTTCAGCCGGCTGAATCCGTTTGGCCCAACCAAACGAGCGCCAAGCCTGGTGGGCACCATGCTGCGGACGATGGAGGTCAACAGTCTCTACCACCGCAAAGCCGCCCGTGAACTGGCTGACATCCTCATCGAACCCGACGTGGCCGACTTCGGGATTATGGCGTTCGATCAGTATGAGGCGTTGATCCAGCGGGGCTACGAAGCGTCGCGGGCAACCATGAACTCTGTCCGCAGTTCAGACGACCAAGGAGAGATCTAGTTGGCTGTATTGGATGACCGATTTGACTGGCCCGCATTGACCCGCCTGGCCGTTGCCTCGCGCCTGATGGATGAGCTGGAAGAGAACGAGCTGGTTCCGCAAGGTGAAGTCACGTATCAGTTCTCGGCGCGCGGACATGAGCTGGGCCAACTGTTGCTCAGCCAGCTGCTTACGTACCCGCTCGACGCCGTCAGTGCCTACTATCGTTCGCGGCCCTTGCTGCTCGGCTGCGGATTGACGCTCGAAGAGGCGCTGGCCTCCGACATGGCGCGGCAGGGCAGCGTCAGCGGCGGCCGTGACGTGGGCGTCGTGTTCAACATGCCTCGCCGCGAGCGGGCTGTCATCCTGCCGATGGCTGGTGACGTCGGTTCCCAGTTTACACCGGCAGCGGGCTGGGCCCAGGCCATCCGCTATCGCGTCGAGGAGCTGGGCGAGCGCAAGGCGAAGGGCAGTATTTGCGTTGTTTGCAGCGGCGAAGGGGCGGTGGCCAGCAACGGCTTCTGGTCTGCGCTAACGATGGCGACGACGCTGGAGCTGCCGCTGCTCTTCCTGGTCGAGGACAACAACTACGCTATCTCGGTCAAGAGCCACCTGCAGACGCCGGGCGGCAGCATCGCCACCAATCTGGCTTCCTTCGCCGGGTTGACGATCTGGGATGGCAGCGGAACGGACCCGGCGATTACCGCAGAACTGGTTCAGACGGCCGTCGATCATGTGCGCTCCGGCGCCGGGCCGGGTTTGCTGCGGCTGACCGTGCCCCGTCTCTCCGGCCATTCCAGCGTGGACAACCAGGCGTACAAAGGGGAAGCCGAGCGGGCCGCTGAGTGGGCGCGAGACCCGCTGGTCGCCCTCAAGGATCACCTTGTCCCGTTCCTGTTGGATGAGGATGGGTGGCACGCAATCTGGTCCGAGGCGGAACAGGCCGTCGCCGAGGCACGCGAAAATGCTACCGCCCAGCCGCGCCCCGACCCGGCCTCCGTTACTCGCCACGCCTTTTCGTCACCGGACGATCTGCAAGCCGTTGGGGGTATTCTGCCGGAAGGGTTGAGCCATTCTAAGGGCACAAGCACGCCTCGCGTCACCGATCCCCGGCGCATTAACATGCTGGAAGCGATCCGGCGCACCCTCGATGTCGAGTTGGCGATGAATCCGCGCTGCGTTGTCTTTGGCGAGGATGTGGGTCTGAAAGGGGGCGTGCATGCAGCGACGCTTGGCTTGCAGACCAAGTACAGCGAGGCACGTGTCTTCGATACCAGTCTCTCTGAAGAAGGCATCATCGGCCGTTCGGTGGGCATGGCTCTGGCTGGTCTGGTGCCGGTGCCGGAAATCCAGTTTCGCAAGTATGCAGACCCGGCGACGGAGCAGCTCCACAATCTTGGCTCCATGCGCTGGCGCACGGCCAATCGTTTCGCTGCGCCGGTGGTCGTGCGCGTGCCCGGCGGCTATCGTAAGATTGGCGATCCATGGCACAGCGTGACGGACGAGGCCGCTTTTGCCCACTCGGTCGGTTGGCTGGTGGCCTACCCGTCCAACACCGAGGATGCGGTCGGGCTGCTGCGCACGGCGCTGCGGTCCAACGACCCGGTCTGGTTCTTCGAGCACCGGGCGATGCTCGATGCAGCCTGGGCACGACGGCCGTATCCGGGCGATGAGTACGTCATTCCGTTCGGGCAGGCCCGGATCGTGCGCGAGGGTGACGACGTGACAGTTGTGACGTGGGGGGCGATGGTGGAGCAGTGCGAGATGGCGGCGGCCGACATGGATGCGGCGGTCGAGATCATCGACTTGCGGACCATCGTGCCCTGGGACAAGGACGCTGTGCTGCGCTCAGTGCGCAAGACTTCGCGCTGTCTGATCGTGCACGAAGATATTGGCGTGGCGGGCTTCGGAGCCGAAATTGCGGCCACGCTCGTGGCCGAGGCGTTTCTTGACCTGGACGCGCCGATCGAGCGCCTGGCTGCTCCGTCAGTGCTCGTGCCGTTCGACACCGGGCTGATGGCGGCGATGATTCCCCGCGCTGAACAGATCCGCCATAAGCTGGAAGAGCTGCTCGCATTCTAGCGGTCGGACGGGTTCAGTGTGACGGCTCAGCCCGTTGCACTGGCCCGTCTGCCTTTGCGAATCTCCTTCCTGGCCCACAGGTAGTGGCTGCTGGTTGTGGAGACGAAGTAGGTTCCCAGCGTATTCTTGCCAGTCCACGCATATTGGCTTGGGCCGAACAGCACCTCATTCGACAGGGCGTTGATGACGTCCATAGTTGCAGCGTGGGAGCGCTCGAACGAACCCATCACATCATCCAGCGGTCTATCCCGGTACTGTTCGTAAATCTGTGCGTTGAGGGCGGGCGTCTGGTTCCATTTGAACCCCGGTGCGGGCAGCTTCGGCTGCTCGCCGCGCAGCCCCGCCTCATACCAGCCCAGGGCCAACTGGTGCCATTCGGTCAGGTGCGCAAAAGTATCCTTCACGGACCAGGGTCCGACGATGTCCGGCTCGGTCATCTGCTCTGGTGTCAGTGCTGCCACTTCATCTTGCAGCGCAGCCAGCTCCCTGTTCGCCGCTTCGGTCAATGCGACTTTACTTGTAGGTCGGGCCATCATATCCTCCAGTAACGGCAAGTCTCGATCCCGGCCGGTGATAAACCCTCGATGGCTTGCCGGGTTGACGGAACGCCTTCGGCGGCTATACTACTTGAGAAAGAAACAGATTTCAAAGGCAATGATTGAGACGAGTAGGTCGTCGGTGTTCGAACAGCGAGTCCGGGAAAGTGGAAGCCGGACGCGGACAAGCGACCGAAAATCCCTCAGGAGCCGCCAGCCAAAAGACCACACGGTTGAGTAGACCTGGCCGAATTCGTCCCCCGTTATCGGGATCGCGATAATGTAGTTATCGACTAAGTGCCGGGCTTCGGTCCGGAATCTGGGTGGTACCGCGGAGCGCACAGCGCCTTCGTCCCAACGATTGGGATCGAGGCGTTTTTTTGTTGCCCGGAGCGGGCCAGGAGCGTAGAGAGAATGAGTGAACTGTTGTATGTCGATGACGCCTATGCTAGAGAGTTCGCAGCTGCGGTTGTCGAGCAAGTCGACGGCGGCGTCGTGCTTGACCGCACCGCGTTTTATCCCGGCGGCGGCGGCCAACCTTGTGACGTAGGCGAGTTGGTGGAGGGTGACCGGCGCTGGACGGTTACGGCCGTGAAGAAAGTCAACGGCCAGCCCGTCCATTTCATCGAGGGCGAGCTGCCGGATGTCGGCGCGTCTGTCACCGGCCAACTCGACTGGGACCGGCGCTACAAGCTAATGCGCACCCACACCGCCATGCACATACTGTGCGGCGTTGTCTGGCGAGACTACGGGGCGCAGGTGACTGGCGGCAACATGCAGCCCGGCGAAGGGCGCATGGATTTTGAGTTCGAGACGATGCGACAGGAGCTGGTCGCCGACATTGAGGACGCGATCAACAAGGAAGTCGACGCAGAGCGCGACGTCACGGTGCGCGTGCTGCCCAGAGAAGACGCCTTCGCTATTCCCGACCTGATTCGCACCAAGATCAACCTGCTGCCGGAAGGAATCAGCGAGGTGCGCACTGTCGAACTGGAAGGGCTGGACCTTCAGGCGGACGGTGGAACGCATGTGGCCAATACGCGAGAAGTCGGCCGCATTCGGGTGGTCAACTACAAGAGCAAAGGCAAGATCAACAAACGTATCTATGTGGAGCTGGATTAGATGGCGCGGTCGGCAGGGTTAGGAGATCATGCGATTCATCATTCATGAACTGGAGTACGAGAAGCCGCTGGCGGCGGGCCGGCTGCGTTATTTGCAGGATGGTGAGCCGACGGGCGCTGTGGAGGCGTGGCGGCTGACATCCGCTGTGGACGGCTTCCAGTTCCTGCGCGTCGATTTGGACGCTCGCGATGCCGCTTCTGGCCGCTCGTACTTGTTCCACATGGTCCTCAATCCGGATGGGCAGCCGGAGCAGCTGAAGTACCGGGTCTTTGGGACGGGGCTGCTGGTCAGCGGCGCGATCGTCTGGGAGCCTGATAACCTGACGGCGGCGCGGACTGTCAACGATCATTCGTTTGAGGAAGTTGTGCCTCGCGGACCGTTCTGGTTCCCTTCGGTTCTTGGGCTGGCAGCACTCCGGTTCCAGATCAAGCCGCGCGAAAGCGGGGCTGATCTGCCCGGCGCATCGCTCGTGTCCCAGGCCGATGATGAGGATGAGCTGTTCAAGCTCTACGCGACGCCGGTGCGAATTACCTGGAAACCGGTACCTGATGCTCAGGACCAGGACGCGCACTCGTATCTGCGCGTAACCTGGCCGTCGCAACTGCGCGAGCTGTGGCTGGATTCAGATGGTTATCCGGTCCGTCTAACACGCCCCGATGGAATTGAAGCAGTGACCACACAGCTTGTGGTCTACCAGTCTTAGTAGTAATTTTTGGAGTAATGCACGATGGATGTAAATCAGTCTGAACAAGCGACGTTCGGAGACGTATCGAACAAGGTTGACTTTGTCGAGGCCGAACGGGATGTGTTGAAGTTCTGGCGCGAAACGGATGCGTTCAACATCTTGCGCCGGCTGCGGGCTCAAAGCGAAGCGGAGCACGGCACATTCAGCTTCATCGACGGCCCAATCACCGCCAACAATCCGATGGGCGTCCACCATGCCTGGGGCCGCACCTATAAGGATTTGTACCAGCGCTACCACGCCATGCAGGGTAAGAATCTGCGCTGGCAGAACGGGTTCGACTGCCAGGGCTTGTGGGTGGAGGTCGAGGTCGAGAAAGAGTTGGGCTTCACCTCCAAGCGAGACATCGAAGCGTATGGGCTGGCAGAGTTTGTCGCCCTGTGCAAGGCGCGCGTGCTCAACTTCGCAGCCGTCCAGACGGAACAGACGAAGCGGCTGGGCAACTGGATGGATTGGAACGACACGGCGCAGCTGCGCTATCTGGCCGGCGAAATGAAGGAGGATCCGACTCGCGAGATTACCGTCGAAGGGCCGCTTGGCCCCGTGACGGGCACGGTGGAGCAGGTCGTTGCCCGGCTTGGCCTGCCGGAAATGGGCGGTTCCTACTTCACCTTTAGCGACGAGAACAACTATCAAATCTGGGCCTTCCTGAAGCAGTGCGACGAGAACGGCTGGCTCTATAAGGGGCGTGATGTCATGCCCTGGTGTGCCCGCTGCGGTACGGGCATCAGCCAACATGAGATTGTGACAGACGGGTATCGCGATGTCACCCATGAGTCGGTGTATGTTCGCTTTCCGCTTGTGGGTCGCGAAAACGAAGCGCTGCTGGCCTGGACCACGACGCCGTGGACATTGACCAGCAACGTCGCCGCCGCCGTGGGGCCGGACCTGGACTACGTCAAGGTTCGGGCGGCCGACGGCTGGACGTATTACCTTGCCGAAGAAAGTGTCAAGGAAGCGCTCATCGGCAAAGACAACGATATCGTTGAGCGGCTCAAGGGCAGCGACATGGTGGGCTGGACCTACACCGGGCCGTTTGATGAGCTGCCGGCTTCCAGCAAAGCCTTTGCCGAGAGCGAGTACACCCATCGCGTCGTTGCCTGGAAAGATGTTGGCGCCGATGAGGGCACCGGCATCGTCCATATCGCCCCCGGCTGTGGCGCCGAGGACTTCGCGCTCAGCAAGGAGCATAACCTGCCGATCATCGCCCCGCTGGACGAGAGCGGCATCTACGTCGACGGGTTTAGCTGGCTGACCGGTCAGTCGGTAGCCAGCGTTACCGATGACATCTTCGACAACCTGCGGGAGAAAGGGATGCTGTATCGCAAGCAGCGCTACACCCACCGTTACCCCCACTGCTGGCGCTGCGGGACGGAGCTGGTCTATCGTCTGGTCAGTGAATGGTTCATCAGCATGGGGCCGGTATATGACAAGCCACGAGAGGAAGTGACCGAGGCTGAGAAGCAAGCCAGTCTGCGTTATCAGATCATGGATCGGGTCGATCAGATCACCTGGTACCCCCGGTTTGGTTACGACCGCGAAATGGACTGGCTGCGCAACATGCACGACTGGATGATCAGCAAGAAACGCTACTGGGGGCTGGCCCTGCCGATCTGGGTGTGCGACGACTGCGGCGAGTTCACCGTAGTTGGCAGCGAGGTCGAGCTCGAAGAGATGGCGGTCGATGGCTGGGACGAGTTCGAGGGGCATACGCCACACCGGCCCTATATCGATGCGGTCAAGATCGCCTGCCCCCACTGCGGCGGCACTTCCAGCCGGATCGCCGATGTGGGCAACCCGTGGCTGGATGCGGGTGTCGTCGCCTTCAGTACGCTGCGCTACCGTCTCGATCGAGCGTATTGGGACAAATGGTATCCGGCTGACTGGATCTCGGAGAGCTTCCCGGGCCAGTTCCGCAACTGGTTCTACAGCCTGCTGGCCCAGAGCACGGTGCTGGCCGATGAGCCGCCATTCATGAGCTTGTTTGGTTACGCCACGCTGTACGCCGAAGACGGCCGTGAAATGCACAAGTCGTGGGGCAACTCGATCGAGTTCAACCAGGCGGCTGAAGAGATGGGCGCGGACACGATGCGGTGGCTCTACGCCGGCAGCAAGCCGGAGCAGAATCTGCTCTTCGGCTTCAACCGGGGCGACGAGACACGCCGCCGCTTCCTGATTCCGCTTTGGAACGTCTACTCTTTCTTCGTGACCTATGCCAATATCGACGGCTGGCGTCCGGGCGAGCAGAGTGACGATGTTCGTTCTCCCGTGCCCGCCAATGAGCAAATGGACCGGTGGCTGCGCGCCCGGCTCGATGAGACGACCGTGCAGGTGCGGGCAGCGCTCGACCGGTTCGATGCCGAGCGGGCGACGCAGGCACTGGAGCAGTTCCTGGACGATCTGTCCAACTGGTATGTGCGCCGCTCTCGCCGCCGTTTCTGGAAGAGTGAAACGGACGCAGACAAGACGGCCGCCTATGGCACTCTGTACGATGTGCTGGTAGCTTATGTAAAGCTATTGGCCCCGTTTGTGCCGTATGTCACGGAGACGATGTATCAGAACCTTGTGCGCAATCCGTTTGCAGATGCGCCCCTCAGCGTGCATCATGAGTTCTATCCCAATGCCGCTGCGGAAGAACTCGACCAGCCGCTGCTGGCGCAGATGCGACTGGCTATCACGACGGCCGCTCTCGGTCGCTCGGCCCGCAGCTCGGTCGATGTCAAGCTGCGGCAGCCGTTGGCCCGGGCGAAGGTGTTCGTGGGCACGCAGCAGGAGCGCGACGCCCTTGAGGAGTTGGCCGACGTGTTGTCCGAAGAGATCAACGTGAAGGAGATCGAAATCGTGTCTGAGGTGGGCGAGCTGGTGGATTACCGGCTGCTGCCCAACAATCGGGTCCTGGGGCCGAAGTTCGGCGCGCAGTTTCCGGCGGTGCGGCAGGCGCTTGAGCAGCTGGATGCGGCCGCTGCGGCGGCGCAGCTGCAGGCGGGCGAACCGCTCACGGTCTTGCTCGACGGCGAGCAGGTCACGCTGGATACGGAAGACGTGCTCGTACAGACGGAATCGCGGGGCGGTCTGGCGGTGGCCAGCGAAAAGGGCGTGACCGTGGCCGTTGACGTCAACCTGACCCCGGAGCTGGTGCAGGAAGGCTATGCGCGCGACCTGGTGCGGACTATCAACAATTTGCGTAAGGATGCGGGCCTCGACATCTCCGACCGGATTCGCATCGGTTACGTAGCCGAAGACGATGTGGCAGAAGCGTTCGCCGAATTTGACACGTTCATTCGCGAGGAGACATTGGCCACAGAGATCGCCAGCGGCAGCGTGGAAGATGCACTGGCGGAGCTGACGGCCGAAATTGGCGACGGCGAAGTCGTCCTGACGCTGGTCAAGGTCTAGGAAAGCTCAGTTCGGCACTGTTGATTCCAGCGAGGGTCACATCGTGGCCCTCGCTTTGTCGTGCAGGGGGACAATCTGTCTGTGACTATCGTTAAGAGCAGTGTGCCCGTCTACGCCAACACTGTTATCATACCGGCACGATGAGGAGGGTAGCACTCACACTCATAGCTGTCAGCGTCCTGTTTCTGACAGCCGTCCCCGTGATTCGATACAGTTCGGTTCGCGGTGCCCCTTTGCCACAAGGTCAGCAGATCGACCCGCCGGCGAATTTGCTGGAGTTGGTCGTCACGCTGGATGATCTTGAGCCTCTGACGCGCGATCCCCGCCAAACGGACGCCGGACCTGGCGCCGACAGCTGCGAAGACGCCACCGATTTGGCGCTCTCGTTCACCAGTCCGAATGACGGTGGAGCCACACTGACCAACCCGTATACGGTTCAGGGTAGCGATCCTCGCCTGTCGTGCATGTGGGGCACGCCGACCAGTGCGCAGGGCTATCGCACCATTTGGTACCGCTTCATTGCCCGCGATACGGGCCTGGTCACTATTTCGACGCTGGGTACCGACTACGATACGGTGCTGGCCATCTACGCGGGCAGCTGCGACAGTCCGTTAAACATTGCGTGTAGTGATGATTACCGCAGTCTGCAATCCCAGACCAGTTTTCAGGCCGTCCGCAACCAGACCTATTACATTGAAGTCGCAGATTGGCAGCCCGGCGTAAGCGGACAGACGGAGTTGAGATTGTCGGCCGTCATGGACGGCGACCCGCCGCAGTGGCAGCAAGTTGGCAACATCCCGCTTGGTGGCGTCAGCCGCCACGCCCTGGCCCAGTTTGGAACCGAGTTCTATATCATTGGCGGGCAGAGCAATCTGAGCGGTTTCCCCATTCTGGTCAACCTGAATCAACGCTATGACGTGAGCACCGGAGCGTGGATGCAGCTGGCGCCGATGCCCGGACCCGGCTACTCCAACACGACGGCTGTACAGCTAAACGGCATGATCTACGTTCCGGGCGGCTTCAACGGCAACACGACCAACTATGATGCCACCCATTGGGTCTATGACATCACTACGGATGGCTGGAGTAAGGCGGCGCCGATTCCCACCGCGCTGCTGCCAACCGGCCAACCGTTTGCCTGGGCCTCAGCCGCCCCTGATCCGGGTGGGGGGTCCTACTACCTCACAGGTGGCCTTAGCAGCCAGACCTTTCTCGCGGCCGATGCTGACGTGCTCAGCCAAACCTACCGCTTTATCCCGGACGAAGGGTTGTGGCAGCTGCTGCCGCCGATGTCAACCGAACGCTACGCTCATACGGCCGCCTGGGTGTCTCGCGCCAACAAGGGGCTTTGCGTAGCGGGCGGCTTGTCGACGGGAACGGATGAGGATGACAATCCGGTGGCGGTTCTGCTGACCAACGCAGAGTGTCTGAATCCCAACACCGGAGGCGGGTGGGTGCCCACCGGACCGCTCAACTTCCCCCGTTTCAGCGCCGGCAGCGCCGTTTCGCCCGAAGGAAACTGGTACATTTTCGGAGGCCTGGACGCGAGTGGTTCCGTGCCGGAGACAGAAGTCTTCGATCCCATATCGAACACGTGGCAGCTGCTGAACAGTCCGTTCAGCCTGGGTGGCCGTCCGACCAACCCGGCCCGCGTCTGGCCACGCGGCGGGTTCGTCGGTGGCGACTTGTATGTCTTTGGCGGCCACGACTTCCCGGAGCGGCGGGTCATTTCCGCTTTCGAACGCGTTGCCGTGCCCACCAATCAGGCCCCGTTGTTCTACCGCCTGCGGCTGCCGTTCCAGGCGAGCAATGGGGGCGACAACTTCCTGGCCTACGCTTCGCCAATTGGCGAAAACACGACGGCCACCGGAAATTTCTCGCAGAGCGTCCAGTTCTACAATCCCTACTTTTTCGACTGGCTGCAGCCGGGTCGGGCAACCATTACATTGAGCAACATTCCGGACGACAGCAACTTCTCGTTTGCTGTCTATGACAGCCAGAAGGTCGAGCTGGTGCAGGCTGACCAGGCGTTGTACGGTGGCGTTAAGGCTGAGTCGTTGACGCTGGCACCGGGGCGCTACTATATTCTTGTGGAGCGGCTGTTTCCGAAGGATATACCCAATCCAAACGACTTCTTTCATCTCAGCCTGACACGGTAATCGGCTGACCAGGCCGCATTGACCAATTACATAGCCACTTCAGGAGCCTGCATGACGGTTAGGATTCTTCATTTCGCCGATGCCCATATTGATATTGCCAATTACGGCCGCCACGACCCTGCGACCGGCTTGCCCCATCGCGTCGTTGACTTTCTGAAGGCGCTGGACCAGATTGTGGACGCAGCGCTAAGCGGCGACGTTGATCTGGTCATCTTTGCCGGGGACGCGTACCGGGACCGCAACCCGCAGCCGACCTTCCAGCGAGAGTGGGGCAAGCGCATGATGCGGCTGTCACAGGCGGGCATCCCGACCCTGCTGCTCGTTGGCAACCATGACATTGCTCCGGCGGAAAAACGCGCCCACACGATGCAGGAGTTCAAGACGCTTGCTGTGCCCCATATCCTGGTGGCCGATGATGCGGTCCAGTTCTGGGGGCCGGATGAGTTGGGCGTGCCTATCCAGCTCATAACGCTGCCGTGGGTGACGCGCAGCCGCTTCCTTGCACGGCGTGACGTCACTGGTCAGGCTCCAACCGACGTGCTAGACGAGATGGAAGAGATCGTGGCCCAGGCAATTGAAGCCCACATCGATGCGGCCGATCCCGGACTGCCTCTGGTGCTCGTTGCCCACGCCAGCGTGGTCGGGGCAGTGTACGGCAGTGAGCGCCAGGTGATGCTCGGTCATGAGGTGATGCTCAGCAGCCGCGTCATCCGTGACCCTCGTCTCGACTATGTGGCCCTCGGCCATATTCACCGCCACCAGGAGATCAACAAACGACCGCCTGCTGTTTATCCGGGTTCCATTGAGCGAATTGACTTTGGCGAAGCCAAGGAAGAGAAGGGGTATGTGCTGGCCACTATCGAGCGGGGCCGCACCTCGTGGCAGTTCATGCCCCTTGAGACGCGCCCGTTCATCGACAAGGTGGCCGAGGCCCGCGAGGCGGACGGGTTCATGGCCGAGATTCTGCGACAGCTCCCCTCGCAGGATCGTGTTCGCGACGCAATCTGCCGCATTACCATTCGCTACCCTCAGGACCTGGAGCCGCTTCTGGACGAAAAGCAGATCCGGACTGCGCTGGACGGGGCGTTCGACATTCGCATCAAGCGCGACCGTCTGGCCGGCAGTCGCACACGCTTGCCGGACACCGTGAAAGTCGAGACGATGTCACCTCACGAGCTGCTGGACATCTACTGGGACGTCCTGGAACTCTCCGAAGCAGAAGCCGATGAGATGCGCCGGCTGGCCAAAGATGTGTTGATTAACCAGGACTCAACCCCGTCATGATTCCTTTGCAGCTCAAACTCACGAACTTTCTGTCTTACCGGGACACCGTCACGGTCGATCTTCGGGACGTGCATCTGGCCGTCATCTCGGGGGACAACGGCGCCGGAAAGTCCACGCTGCTGGACGCCATGACATGGACGCTCTTTGGCAAGAGCCGCAGCCGAAGCGATGACGATCTGGTAAATCGCCAGGCAGCGCAGGCTGGCGACGCGGCAGAGGTCGCTTTCATATTTGACATGGAAGGTGCGATCTATCGCGTTGTTCGCAGCAAGCAGCCGAAGAAGGCGACCAATCTGGAGCTACAGGTGGCCCAGGGTGATGCCGATGACCCGATGTGGTTGAGCCTGACAGAAGGGAAGCTGCGGGAAACGCAGGCGGCTGTCGAGCGTGTGCTGCGTATGAACTACGATGTCTTCACCAACGCCAGCTTCTTCCTGCAGGGTCAGGCGGATGAGTTCACGACAAAGACGCCGAACCAGCGCAAAGAGATCCTGGCCGAAGTGCTGGGCGTCACCCAGTGGGAACTATATCGCGAACAGGCAGCCGCGCTGCGGAAAGAAGCGATGGTGCAGCTGAACGTCCAGGATCGCCAGCTGGAGGAGATTCAGGCGGAGCTGACTGAGGCGTCGTCACGCAAGGAAGCTCTGGAGCAAGCCGAGGAAGAGGTGTCCGCCATTCGGGCCCGCTTGCAGGTTCAGCAGCAGCTGCAGGATCAGATGGCGAGCAACCGGACAGCAGCCGAACGGCAGAAGGACCAGCTGGTGGCCATGGCGGCCAATCTTGAGCAGCTTCAGGCCGAGCTGACCCGTACTGAAGAGAACCTGGCCGGACGCGAACAAGAGCTTGCCCGGCATCTGTCGCTGGTGGAGAACGCCGTTGGCATTCAACGGCAGCACGAAGCGTGGGAGGAGGCGGCGGCCAGGCTGGCCGAATGGCAGGCAGTGCGTGAGTCGTACCTGGTGCTCCAGCAAGAGCGGCAGCCGTTTGAGCGAGAGATAGTCAGCGAGGGGTCAAGACTGCGTCAGGAGCTGGCGGATCTGTCGGCCCGCGAGCAGCATATTGTCGAAGCGGTGGCGCGGCGTAGCGAGCTGGTTGACCAGCAGGAGACGCTCCACCGACGCAGGCTGGAACTGGAAGAGCGGATTGTCTTCCTCGCGGCACAGGTAGATGAACGACGTACGGCTGAGAAAGCGCTCGATGGACTGCTGGCCGAACGCCGCCTGTGGGAGCAGGAACGCACCCAGCTGCGAATGCGAGCCGCTGAGCTCACCCGCCGCCTGGAGGAGCGCGCGGTCGTTGAGGCAAATGCGGCCGAAGCTCGTCACCGCCTGGAACGGCAAGAAGCGGCTCTGGCGGCTGTTGATGCCCAGGTAGCTCAGGCGCAGAGCATTGCGCTGGAGCAGCAGTCACTCGAAGGAGAGCAGAAGCGGCTGAGAGCCGACATGGACCGCCTGCAGCAGCGCATCGCCCAGCTTCAGGAAGAGAGCGGCTCAACCTGCCCGCTGTGCGGTCAGGAGCTGACGCCGGCCCACCGGGACGATGTGGTTCGCGAACTGAAAGCTGACGGCAAGGGTCGGGGGGATGACTATCGCGCCAACAAGGAGCGCCAGGAAGGGCTGACGATCGCTGCCGCAGAGGTTGCCGGGGCGGAGACACGCAAGCAGGCGTTGTCGAAAGAGGTGGATGGTCTGCGTCAGCGGCTGACGACGGCCGAGCTGAACCTGGATGAGATCAACCGTCTGGCGACCGAGTGGGAAGCGAGCGACGAGGCCCGGCGACTGACGGAGTTGACGACCATGCTGGCCGATGACACAGCCCTCGACGAGTGGCGTGCCCGGCTCAAGACGCTGGAACCGGTGGCCCAGGCGGCAACCGAGGCCGAGTCTGACTTGCAAACGGTGCGGACGGCCGAAACGCAGCTCTTGAGCCAGCTGGATCAGATCGACGAGGCGAACGCTGCATGGCAAGACTCGGGCGCACCGCGGCTGGCGGCCGTCGCGCAGGTACTTGAGATGGCTGTCTTTGCACCTGAGGCGCGGGCCGCTTTGGCGGCAGTCGACCAGCAGGTAGCGGACCTGGGTTTTGACCAAGCCCGGTTCGAAGCGATCCGAACCAACGAGCAAGAGCTGTCCGGCGCTCGTGAGCTGCACCAGGCGCTGAAGGAAGCGGAGGCAGCCGTCAACCCGGTGCGTGACGCGATGGTCGATTTGCAGGAGCGACGAGAACGGACGCAGGAGCAGTTGGCTGCGCAGCAGAGCCAACATGCCGCCGCCGCCGCACAGCTGGCTGACCTGCAAGCAGTGACGGCTGACTGGCGGGCTGTTGAGGCAGAGACGATGCGGCTGCAGAACGAGCTGAGCCTTGCCGACCAGCAGCTTGGGGCAAGTCGCCAGCGCGTCCTGGTGCTGGGCGATCGCGAAAAGCAGGCGAAGGCACTGCGCAAGGAGAGCGAGGCGCTGAATCTGCGCATTCAGCGACTGAAACGGCTGGAAGAGGCGTGCGGCCGCAAGGGCGTGCAGGCGCTTCTCATCGAGCATGCCTTGCCGGAGATCGAGGAACACGCCAACAGCCTGCTCGATCGTCTCACTGGCGGCGACATGCAGGTCAGCTTCGAGACGCAGCGGCAGTTGAAGAGCCGGGATGAGACGGCCGAAACGCTGGACATTCGCATCCGGGACAGCTTTGGCGAACGGCCGTATGAGAACTACAGCGGTGGCGAGCAGTTCCGCGTAGATTTTGCGATTCGCCTGGCGCTGTCGCAGGTCCTGGCCCAACGGGCCGGCGCCAAGCTGCGGACGTTGGTAATCGACGAAGGGTTTGGCAGCCAGGATCCTCAAGGCAGACAGCGGCTTGTGGAGGCGATCAACACCGTCCAGTCAGACTTCGACTGTATCCTGGTCATTACCCACATTGCAGAACTGCGTGATGCTTTTCCTGCGCGGATTGTGGTGGAAAAAGGGAACCGGGGATCAACCGTTCAGATCAACGTCCTGTAAAGGGAAGTGTGGCTCAGGCGCGGCCAGCTGCCGGCTCTGGAGCGCGATAGCCCGAAGCGCGCAGGGTGAACTGAACCATGTCAGTCAGGGCGCGGGGCGCTTCATGCTCCGGGTTTGGGTGGGCCAGCAAGTTGTGGACATTTTCGTCGAAGGCGCCAACGAGCGCCTCGGCTGTCCGTCTGACATTTTGCTTGGCGACGACGTTGTCTGCCATGGCATCGGCCAGAGGCGTCTGCCACGCTCGCACGAGTTTGTCGCGGAACTCCGTTTGTCGCTCGGCCAGCGCCGGAATGGAACCCGGCCCGCTCACCAGGACGAGCTGAACGGCCGCCGGCTCATAGAGCGCCACGTTAAGATACGCCTGCAGCCCGGCTTCTACCTGCCGGGGCCAGCTTGTGCGGCCGTTGAGGGCTTGCTGGATCGTCTGTAACAAGAACTGCGCTGTCTCATCAAACAGATGGATGAACAGCGTCTCTTTGTCGGGGAAGTAGAAGTAGAAGGTGCCGACCGCAACGTCGGCTGCTGCCACGATGTCACGGACGGTGGCGGCGTGGTAGCCTTGTTCGGCAAAGACCTTAACAGCCGCTTGCATCATGGCGGTGCGTTTTACATCTTTCTTCTTGCGTGTCTTCTCAGTGCTTTGGTATGGCATAGTGATGCCGCGTATCTTAGTGAGGTTCAGGTAAAATGGCAATATGATGGTGGACCTTTTCGTAAACCCGGAGCAATCTGAACCGGCGTACCGGCAGGTGTATCGGCAGCTGCGCCAACAGATTTTGAGCCAGGCGATTGGGCCGGGCGAGCGCCTCATCCCGTCACGACGGCTGGCGAAGGAGCTTGGCGTAGCCCGGGTTACGATTCTGCAGGCGTACCGGCAGCTGGAAGCTGAAGGGCTGATTGAGATGCGACCGGGTGCGGGGACTTTCGTCGTTGACCTGCCCGCGACTACCGGGCCTGGCGAGGTGGACGCTGCTGCGTCTGCGCCGGCATCATTCGAACTGACGGCCTGGGGGCAGCGAGCAGTGGACCTGGGCCACGCATCCCGGCGGCCGCCGGAGATAGCCCGGCCCGAGATCGACTTTGGGTTCGGCCGTTCGTTTGCCCAGTCGTTCCCTTACGAGGTCTGGCGGCGATTGCTCGATCGCTATCTGTCGACCGATGATGCCTTGCTGTCCAGTTACGGCTCGGCGGCTGGATTCTGGCCCCTGCGCCAGACGTTGGCCGACTATCTGGTCCGCGAGCGAGGCGTGGTGTGCGACGCTGAGCAGGTCGTCATTGTCAGCGGCGCACAGCAAGCTCTGGATGTCCTGGCGCGGCTCCTGCTGCGTCCGGGCGACGACGTGGTCGTGGAGACACCTGGCTATCGTGACGCCTTCGATCTGTTCCGTTTGCACAGCGCCAGGTTGGTCGGTCTGCCGGTCGATGATCAAGGATTGCCGGTAGACGACATTCCCGCAGACAGCCCGGCTCGTCTGGCTTTCGTGACCCCGGCGCACCAGTTTCCGCACGGGGGGACGATGCCCTTTGCCCGGCGGGCGCGGCTGCTGGAGTGGGCGCGCACCAACCACGCCCTAATCATCGAGGACGACTATGATGGCGATCTGCGCTATACCGACCACTCGATTGCTTCCTTGCAGGGCATGGATGTCGATGGGCGTGTCATCTACCTGGGCACCTTTTCCAAGGTGCTCTTTCCGGCCTTGCGCGTCGGTTATCTGGTGCTGCCGGCCAGTCTCGTCGAACCCTTTGTGCGGGCCAAATCGCTTACTGACCGGGGTGCACCCACATTGACCCAGGCGGCGGTGGCAGATTTCATCGCTGAAGGGCATTTCGAACGGCACTTGCGCCAACTGCGTCGGGTCTATGGGGAGCGACGCGCTGTGCTCGACCATGCGCTGCGCACGCATCTGGGGGATGCCGTGAGTTTTGCTGATGTGGCGGCAGGGCTGCATGTCATGGTTTACTTTTCGCCTTCCATTGACGAAGATCGTCTGATCAGGGAAGCCGCAGCCAGTGGGGTCCGCATCTATCCGGGATCGCCGTTTCACCTGGAGCACTCCCCGCGCCCTTCGGTGCTGCTCGGCTTCAGCGCATTGGACAGCGTGGCAATCGAGGCAGGTGTCGAGCGACTGGCGCAGGCTCTGAGCCGGCTGTAGTCGTCTGCCTGTCGATGGGCATGTCGAGGTCGTCTGGCGTCGAGAGCTGTTCGAGAAGCGTCAGGCGTGCGGTCAGTAACTGACCCCACGAAAGTGTGGCGACTGACAACGGAGCAGGGTAGCGACTCAGGCGGATGCTGTAGTCCAGACCCAGATGACGTAGGCAGCGTAGACGAGCATGAGAATGCCGCCCTCGAGCCGACTCAGCCGGCGGCCGCTAAAGAGGAAGATGACCAACAGCACGACGGTCCCGCCCAGAATCAGCGCGGACTCGAACAGGCTCGAGCTGCCTACCTCAATGGTGCCCGGTCGGAACAGGAGCACGAGGAGCCAGGGTAGACCGAGGCCGACGGTGATATCGAAGATGTTGGAGCCAACAGCGTTAGCCACGGCCATATCGCCGCGTCCTTGTCGGGACACCAGCACAGAGGCGATCAGGTCAGGCACGGAGGAACCGGCCGCCAGGATGGTCAGAGCCACCAGGATCGGGGGGACGGAAAGGGCGTCAGCGAAGGCCACTGCCATGTTCACCAGCAAGTAGCTGATGACGACGATGATGAGAATCGACACGAGAAACGCCCGCACGAAATTCTGGCGCGGGTCGCCGGCGGCGAAGCCAATCGTCTTGCTGACGGTCGAGGTCACACGCTGATAGACTCCGGTCTGCTCCGACTCCGCTTCCACTGCCGATTCAAGCGCAGCGACGGCACTGTCTTCGACAGGGACGGGATCGGGCGCCAGGCGCGACCAGAAAGCCAGAACGACGATGTAGGCGGCATAGAGCAGCAGGAAGAGCACGGCTTCGAAAATCGTGGCTTGCCCGTCGCGGAAGACGAGCAGCAGCAGGGCGATGCTCAGTGCGTAGAAGAAGCTATCACGAGCGGTGACGCGGCGGCTGATAAGCGCCGGTTGAATTAACGCTGCCGCTCCGGTGATGACCAGAATATTGAACACTGCGGACCCAACGATATTGCCTACCCCGACGTCACTATGCTCGCCGCCACCCTGAACGAGCGCGATCATTGTGATCGTCAATTCAGGCATGGAGGAGCCCATCGCCATCAGGGATGCCCCCGCGACATTGGCCGGCAGGTTGAGCCGCCCCGAGATCTCGTCGAGACTCTCGATGAAGTATTCGTCAGTTACAATTGTCAGCAGATAGACGCAAAGCGCTATGACAAATAAGCTTCCGGCGGCAACCAGCATAATGTCCTTTAGCGGCCGTCGGCGGCCACAATCAAATCTTCTGCGATAATCGAAGACGACAGAACACCCGGCAGTCCCGCGCCCGGATGTGTGCCCGCGCCCACGAAGTAGAGATTGTCAAAATCCTCCGAGCGGTTATGGGGACGGAACCACGCTGACTGTGTCAGAATGGGTTCGACAGAAAAGGCCGACCCGAGGTAGCTGTTGAGTGTACCCTGAAAATAGAGCGGGTCGATAAAGTGTTCCGCCACGATGTTTTCCTGAAGGTCGGGGAGATAGTTGTCCTCCAGGAACTGCATGATGGAATCACGATACGGTTTGGCAGCCGTGGCCCAGTCCGTATCGCCGCCGAGATGGGGGATGGGGGACAGGACGTAGAACGCTTCGTGTCCCTCCGGCGCCATCGAAGGGTCGGTCAGCGTTGGCATGTGCAGGTAGAGCGAGAAGTCGTCGGCCAGAATCTTCTTGTCAAAGATGTCGTCCAGCAGACCCTTGTAACGCGGACCCAGAATAATGTTGTGGTGGGCCAGGTTCGTGTTGTTATACCGCTTCTTTGTGCCGAAGTAGATGACGAACAGCGAATTGCTGTACTTGAGGTTCTCGATGCGCCGGTCGCTGTTCTTCTTGCGGAACTTGGCCGGAATCATGTTGCGGTAGGTGAAGGCCACGTCGGCGTTGGAGATGATATGGTCGGCGCGGTGGATGGCGCCATCCTTCAGGCGAATGCCGCTGACGCGATTGCCCACGACCAGGATTTCGTCGACCTCGCTGTTGTAGTGAATGCGGCCGCCCGTTTCCTCGAACAGCTCAACCATCGCCTGGATGAGTGCGCCCGTTCCGCCCACCGCGTAGTGGACACCCCACTCCCGTTCCAGGTAATGGATCAGCGCGTAGATCGAGGTCGTGTCGAACGGGTTGCCACCAACGAGCAGCGGATGGAAGGAGAAGACCTGGCGCAGGAAATCGTTCTGCACAAACTGTGACACGTAGCCATAGACAGATTTGTATGATTGCAGCTTGATCAGGTCCGGGGCGATGCGAAGCATGTCGGTCAGTTCGAGGAAGGCTTCATCTGCCAGTTCCACGAACCCCTTTTGAAAGATCGCTTGTGTGGTGGCAATGAAGCGGGTGTACCCTGCCTTGTCGGCCGGGGACCAGCGATCAATCTCGCTGAGGATGAACGCTTCGTCGTTGTTGTAGTCGAAGTGGCGGCCCTCATGGTTGAAGATGCGATAGAACGGATCGAGGGGTACGAACTCGACATAATCCTCGCGGCGGCGGCCCGCTTTGGCGAAGATGTCGTCAAACATGAACGGTGCGGTGATGACGGTCGGACCGCCATCAAACTTGAAGCCGTCCATTTCGAAGACGTAGCCACGGCCACCCGGCTTGTCCAGCTTTTCGAAAACCTCGACATCGTACCCGTCGGCTGCCAGTCTGGCTGCTGCACCAAGGCCGCCGAATCCACTTCCAATGATGATTACCTTCTTCATGTCGCTTTGCCCCCACCATCTCTGTCCCGCTGCCGGGCATTGTGAAAGATTTCGCTAATTAGTCAGTCGAAGATATTAGGCCGACAAGTCGGCTGTGTCAAGCCGGAAATGGGCCGCATCAGGGCAATCGCCTACTCAAAGCTGCCGGTTGAAACCGGACAGTTAACGAGAAAACCTGATGAATCAAATTGGCCCAATTGATCCGCAGGGCTGCATGGGCATCCCTCAAGATCGTTCCCAGTGCGATTTATCGCACTTTCTCGTTAGCTGTGTGAACTCATTCCACAGAGAGTCTTAATCCGATTGACCTGTGGGCCGCAAGATATGGCATCGGGCCATCATCCTTCCAGGGGCTGGCCGAAGCGAAGATGGTAAGCGGCGATCCCGAACGCCACCGCAGCATTGAGCGAGCTTTTGCGGCCTGCCATTGGCAACTGCATCACCTGATCGCAGTACAGGAGGAGGGCAGGGTCGACGCCTGCCCTCTCGTTGCCTACGATTAGGGCTACTGGTCGTGCCGGCGGGACGCGCCATTTATCGAGCAGCGACTGTTGGGATTGTGAACCGCTGATTCGCTCCAGCGCGACCACAACATAGCCTTCCTTATGCAGTGAGGCCACCAGCTCCACTCCATTGAGATGGGTGCTCCACGGAACCGTTTTCTCTGACCCAAGCGCTGTCTTGGCCAGGCGGGGCTGGTCGGGCGTCGCAGTGATGCCGCAGAGGTAAAGATGGCTAAGCCCGGCCCCGTCGGCTGTGCGGAACATGGAGCCGGTGTTGTGAATGCTCCGGATGTTGTCCAGCACACCGACCAGGGGCGCATTGCTCCTTGGTGTCTGAGGCGCGAAAGTGTCTGAATGTGGAGCGTCATCTGCGGTGGGACGCGGCACAGTGGCCAACGTGCCCCCACACAGTGGGCAGCGCAGGCCGGCGAACTCCTCGGGGGTTGCTGGAAAGCGCAAGCGGCAGCTTTCGTTGCTGCAAAGAGCGGTCAGGTAAGCGCTTTGGCTGGCCATTGGACGGGCAGCGCAGTGGCACGCCGCGGCAGCATCTGGCTAGCCTTCCAGGGCGCCAAGGACAGCGGGCAAGAGCTGCTTCTTGCGCGAGACAACGCCCTGGGCGCGAAGCGTGCCATCGCTCAGGCGAGGGTACGGCAGGCCACCGAGCGCAGGTACATCCGACGTTAGCAGCAAGCGGCTGGATCCGCGAACCACGTCGGTCACCATGAGCATCACGAAGTCCAGGCTTTTGGAGTCTCGGAGAGCGACCAGCGCCTCGCGCATCCGTTCACGATGTTCATCCAGTTCAACCAGTGTGCTGACTTCTACCTGGGCAATGCCGAAGTTCAGGCCGGCGGCATCGTATAGTTTGAGATCGGCGCTGACAATGTCCTGGGCATCACGTGTCGCCAGGCCGGATCCGGCAGTCAAGACCTGCTCGCCGAAAGATTGCAATGTCTCCCCGGCCAAGGGCGAACCGGCGGCAAAGGCCCAGCGTGCCAGCAGCTCCGCCACAGCATGATCGCGCGGCGTAGTAGTGGGTGACGTCAGGATGAGGGTGTCTGACAGCAGTCCCGCCAGCAGCAGACCCGCCAGCTGCGGTGGCGCGCTAAGTCCAGCTTCGTTGACTCGTTCGGCAACCAGGGTGCAGGTGCTCCCGACTACGTCGACTGTGAACCGGATTGGTGTTCGTGTCGACGGATTGCCCAGGCGGTGATGGTCGAGTATTTCCACGATGTCTGCTTCGTCCACTGCGCCGAGCGCCTGGCTGGCCTCGTTGTGGTCGACCAGAATCAACTTCATGCGCGGTGGGTTCAACGCCTCTCGCTGGCGACAAATGCCAACGTATCGCCCGTCGTCATCGACAACCCAGAACTCCGTGCGCTCTTCACGCATGATGCGATTGAGCGCGTCCCGCACGCGATTGTTGGCCAGGAACTTGGGCACGTCACGGTCGCACGCTTCCTGCGACTGCATATCCATGAGCTCGCCGATGCGCGTTTCCTCACGACGCGGGTGGGAACCGATTGTCCGGCTCAGGAACCCGAAGAGGCTGAGGACGGTTACCAACCCAAATGGCTTTCCATCTTCATCGAGAATTGGGGCGACGCCACCTGTCCGGTTGGCAACTGCCCACACCTCGCGCAGCGGCCGATCAGGTGTGACGGTGTTGAGCCGGTGGGCGATGTGTTCGAAGCGGGGTGAAGCATCTGTCAACAGCACCGGCGGCTCAAGCTCCAGGTGGTTGAGAACCCATGTCGTCTGCGGGTTTAGCTGGCCTGCGCGGGCAGCCACTGCGTTCTGGCCAAGGTCGCGCAGCAACCACGCATACCCCATGGCTGAGGCAATCGAGTCGGTATCGGGGTTGGCGTGGCCTATCACGTAGGTGACGCCGTTGTTGGTCGCATTCATAGTGTCGTCGCTTTAAGGTCAAATCTGGCTATATTGTAGCCTATATCATCAACCTTACGCCTTGCCTGAACGTGGACGATACAGGAACGCGCCCGGAAAGTCTGGCGCTACTTCCTTCTTTTTGCCGCTCCACTCCGTGATGTCAATGCGATAGACGGCTGTCCGCTTTAGCTCGCCGTCCGTGATCGGCCGATAGTCCTTCCCGGCTCGCAGATGCGGCGCGTATTTGTCGAGCAGTATCTGCAGTCCGTGCCGGCACTCCTCCTGTTCGGTGATGAGCTGTCCTGTGCCGAAAACCACCACGCTGGCGTACTCGACGCTAAACTCCAGCGCTTCTTTGGCAGGCAGCAGGCGGCCCATCTCCGTGACGGTGAAGCAGACGGGTGCACCGCCTTCCAGATTGTCTCGCGTGCGACCATGAGCGGCCGTGTGCATATAGATGACGTGGGTGACTTCATCATAGACAAACAGATTGCTGTTCAGGAAAGGTTGGCCGTCGTCGACAGTCGCCAGTACCCCGATGGCGTTGTCGTGGAGAAAGGCACGGATCCAGCTCTCATCGTCGACAGCACGGTCGGATCGGCGGACGTGGCTGATTGGTTCTGGCCTGTCTTCCGGCATCATTCGCCTCCACTAACGGTCTCGGGTGGGGCGAAGAAGACCATGATGTAAAGTGTTTCTGTGATGGTGTGAAAACGGTGCGGAACCTGTTGGCCGACGAAGACAATGCTGCCGGGACGAACAGGTCGATCTTCTCCCGCCACCTGAATCTGGCCCGCGCCGCTGACCACATAGTACAGTTCGTCTTCACTGTGCGGCGTCTGTTCGTCAGTCGCCCCGGCTGGCAGCACGTACAACCCGGCACTCATCGACGACTCGCGCAGAAACTCCAGATACGGACTCCCTGATGCCGCCTGGGCATTGGCCAGCGCTTCGACTTCGAAACCTTTCATAATTGGTCTCCTTTTGCCACTCGGGGTGCGAGCAACGCTGCATTCTACCGACGCAATCATAGCACAGCAGACACCAAGTCAACCGCAACGCCACGAAGGACCTATGGTTATCTGACGCCAGCGCCCCGCCATTTGTGCCTGTCCCGCCAAGTTGCGATAATCGGGCGTCATGTCACCGGGTCAAAATAAATGGGTGTCGATAGCCTTGCTGGCCATCTTGTTGCTGGCGACCGGGCTTCGCTTCTGGCGGCTGGGCGAACTGCCGCCCGGACTCTACCACGACGAAGCGTACAACGGACTGGACGCCCTGTCGCTCCTGGCGGGCAAGACCTTTCCCCAGTTCTACGAAGGATGGGAGTTGTATGCTCAGGATGCCCACGCCGAACGACCGCCTGTGCCGACCCAACTCCCCGTTTTCTTTGAGGGGAACTTCGGCCGCGAGCCGCTGCATGTTTACCTGATGGCGCTGTCCATCTGGCTGGCCGGGGCCACGCCGTTTGCGGTTCGAGCTGTCCCGGCGGCCGCCGGCGTGCTGGCTGTCCTGACCACGTTCCTCGCCGCGCGGGCGCTCATCCCACCAGACCAGCGCGACAGGTGGGTGGGTGTTCTGACGCCGTTCCTGGCTGCCTTGACGCTGGCCATCCTCTATCCGGCTGTCCATTTCAGCCGCTTTGGTATTCGCGCGATGCTGTTCGTGCCCTGCGCGACGTTGGCCGTCTACGCTTTTTGGCGTGGGTGGCGCGCAGTGGGTAGTGGGCAGTGGCTGTGGCTGAGTGGGGCCGGTTTCTTCATCGGTCTTGGCCTCTACACCTATGCGGCGGCGCGTCTGTTTCCGCTGTTGTTCGTCATCTTCTTTGCCTATATGGCGTGGCAGGAATGGGATGCTTTGAAGCAGCGCTGGCAGCCGCTAACAGTAATGGTTGGCGTGGCTGTCCTGACGGCTCTGCCCCTGCTCTACTTCTTCGCCCGCTATCCCTACTACTTCTTCTTTCGTATAGCCTATGTTGCCAATAAGGGTAAGGGCACCGTACCCGATGCGCCGCTGTTGACGTGGCTGACGAATGTGGGGCGGGTGGTTGGTGGGTTGTTCTGGCAAGGCGAGACCCACCTGCGCCACAACTTACCAGGACGACCTTATCTCGATTTGGTGCAGGCCGGCCTGTTTGTACTGGGCACGGCGCGAACGGTGTGGCGCTGGCGCCGTCCGGAAGCGTTCTTCCTGTTGGCGTGGACGGCGGTCATGCTGCTGCCGTCGATCTTGAGCGGCGATGCCCCGCACTTCGGGCGGTTGACCGGTGCGGCGCCCGCAATATCCATTCTGGTGGGCTTTGGCGCGGCTTCTCTGGTGGAGTCGGTAATGGAGCGCTGGCGGTCGTCCTCGGTCGTTGCAGCCGGTCTGGTTGCGCTCCTGTTTCTGCCTAGCCTGTTCCTGACGGCACGCGACTACTTCAGTCGCTATGCCAATCATCCCGACCTGGCGCGTGACTTCCAACAGTCAGATTGGGAGATGGGCCGCCTGATTGCCAGCCAGCCTCCGGGCACTGTGCCGTACCTCACCCCGACGCAGGAGGAGATGGCGACCATCTACTTCGCTGTGGGTGATCCCGATCGGCTGCGGAGTTTCAGCGGTGGCGGTACGCTGTTTCCGTCGGGCGTGGCGGAGCGACCGGCGCTCCATCTGATCCGGCCGTCAGAGCAAGCAGCACTGGCCAACCTGACCGTCGCTTTTCCCAACGGCGAGATTGTGGCCGCTGAGCCGGCTTATCAGGCGCTGTTCACCGCTGAGGACAGCGAGCGCATCATCGTGGCTGTGCCCAGCGACCACCGGTTTGGCGACGACATTCAGTTAGCCGGGTCAACCTTGACTAGTGGCAGAGAGGAACTGGCAGTGACGCTGGTCTGGCAGGCGCTCAGGCTGATGGTCGCCGACTTCACTGTCTACGTCCATCTGACCGACGCTGCGGGCAATCTGGTGGCTCAGGTCGACCGGCCGCCTCAAGGATACCCTACGTCGGAGTGGCAGACGGGGGAACTGATCGTGGACACGTTCCGCCTGGCGCTGCCGCCGAGTCTTGAGCCGGGCAGCTACCGCCTCTCGACCGGCTTCTACAGCCTGCCTGACGTAACGCCTCTCGGGCAGCCCGCGGATCTGGGCACCGTTGAGCTGGGCGGCTGACGGATCGTCGGTTGGAGCAGCCGGTGGCTATGGCTGGGTTGCGTCAAAGGGTGTCAACATCGACCGGGCCCAACTGTCAGCCTGAAGATTGGCGTACTCCAGGGCGGCACTATCCACCACCACAGATTCAAGCGCCATTGTGTCGAAATGTTCTTCCGTCGCCTGGCGTCCTGCCTGGATGAGAAGCAGTCGCCTCTCGTCGCTCATGTCAAAATCGGTAGTCTCATAGCCTCTGGCCGGCAGGCGGCAAACTGACGATTCGAACGTGTCGATGACCATCTTGTCGTGCGCCTGGGTGGCCGTGTCCACCAGTGACCGCAGCCGGGCCAGGAGCGAAATAGGGGCGACTGCGCTGGCCGACTCTTCCGCCAGCTCGTCTGCGCCCGGCACGAAGCGGGTTTCGTCGATGAGCAGCCCGAGGACACCATCCTCGGTCGGTTCGCCCATCAGGTCAACGACATGGGGATCGCGAGAAAGGAACAGCTCGATAGGAAAGTTGGAGAGCAGCCCCCCGTCCACAGCACGATGCCCGGTGATGTCGGTACCCAGATACGGTCCCCACGAGGCGTCCCACACGACTTCCTGCCACAGGAACGGCAAGCTCATCGACATACGCATGCCATAGGCCACCGGGCAGTGTGGGGCGGTGTTGTGGTTCAGCACGAGAAGTTGGTGAGCGGTCGTGTCGGCCGCCACCAGGGTGACATCTTTGCCGGTGGCCAGGTAGAATTCAAGGAAGGTCATGTGACTGTAGCGTCGCGGACGGCCGTCGTTGTCCCCGCTGTCCAGTTTGGTCTGTACCCAGTCGAGGAAGACATCAGCTCCATACCACCCCCCACGCTCAATGAGCGAGAACAGGTTGCCAAACGCCTCTCGGGTCATAAGGCTTAGAACCAGATCGTCGAGTTTGTTCTCGATAAAGTCCGGCAAAATGGTGAAGTCGACGTTCTTGAGCATCTGTTTGGTCAGGCTGGCGTCGATCTCGTCGCGTGTGAATGGGCGGGGCGCGGACAGGAACGAGGCAAAAATGGGCTGACCCGTTTCGTCCTTTTCGCTAAGCGCCTCCAACATCTCTGTGACGGAGTAGCCAGCAGCCGTGAAGATGGCCGCGATGGCTCCAGCGGACGTACCCAGCAGGCGGCCCGGCGTGTGGCCGCGCGCCTCAAGCGCTTGCAGCGCCCCGACAAACGCCATTCCTTTAGCTCCGCCGCCCTCAAACACCAGATCGAAACGCATCCTATCCTCCATCTCGCTTGTTCTGCCACGACTTCCGGGTCAACAACCCTGTGTCCAGTTGCATTTTACGGGCGTTGTGACGGCTGTGCCAGCGGGAGATGCGCCAGCCCGCGATGGGATGAGTATATCAGCCACACGTGAGGCTTGATTGTCACCCGATCTACCCCGTGCTACCATCCAACTTTCATCTATTATCAGTACATCGGACGCACTATGTCACCTAAGAAACACACTCGCTCGACAGGCCTTTTTGGTCTCTTCCTCGTTGGTCTGCTCCTTTCCGTCCTGGCCATGACCGGTCAACGTGTCGCGGCCCAAAGTCAGCCGTTTACCTTTGAGTCGGCTGTATGCCCCTTCGAAGGACTCGATTTGGGCCTGGTTTCGGTCACTGGTGAACAGCAAGGGTTTGAGTGCGGTTACGTCATCGTACCGCTTCGCCACGCCCAACCGGATGGGCCAACGATTCGACTGCCTGTCGCCATTCGCCAGGCAACCTCGCCCAACGCCCAGGCTGACCCGCTCTTCCTGGCACAGGGTGGGCCGGGTGGAGATGCGTTCGGCATCTACTCCCTGTTGGCGCCCACGTCGCCCATGGCTGTGGACCGGGACATTGTGATCTTCAACCAGCGCGGTACACAATATGCCGACCCGGAGCTGAGCTGTCCGGAAACAGCCGACATCCTGGGCGATCTCCTGGCTCTGCCGGAGGAGGAGGGTGAACGACTCTACAATGAGGCGCTTCAGGCCTGCTACGATCGTCTTGTCGCCGAGGGCGTCGACCTGTCAGCCTTCAACAGCCTTGAGAACGCGGCCGATGTAGACGCCATCAGACAGGCGCTCGGCTATGAGTCGTACAACTTCTATGGCGTGTCCTATGGGACACTGCTGGGTTTGCATCTGATGCGGGAGCGCCCGGACGGGCTGCGGTCAGTCATCCTCGACAGTGTCGCACCCACTGATATCAACTTCATCACCGAAGTGGCCCGCAGCGAGAATCGCGTCTACGATGAACTGTTCGGTGCGTGTTTGGCCGACCCGGCCTGCAATGAGGCGTATCCCAATCTGGAGGCGCGCTACTTCGCCCTCCTCGATGAGCTGGACGAGAACCCGGTCACCGTGACTGTCCAGAATCCGGACACAGGCGAGACGTTCGAGGCCGAGATTAATGGCGCCGCGCTGCGCAGCATCATGTTCCAACTCTTCTATCTGCCCAACATGTCGGCCGTTTTCCCGTATCTGGTCTCAAGCTTCGAGGACGGCGACTATCGCTATCTCGAACAAATGTGGCCGCTGCTGCTGTTCGATCAATCGATTGCCGAGGGCATGTACTACTCCGTGATGTGTGCGGAAGATGCTGACTTTGCGCCCGACGCCCTGGCCGGGGCGGTGCTGCGTCCCGCCATTGCGGAAACGGCCGAAGAGGATTTGCAATCGTTCCTGGATGCCTGCGCCCTGTGGCCGGTTGATCTGCTGCCCGGCAGCGTCGATGACCCAGTCGTAAGCGACATTCCGACACTCCTGTTGGCCGGCCAGTTTGACCCCATTACAACGCCCGCTTTCGCCAATGCCGCCGCCGCCAGCCTGACCAATGCGTACACGGTTGTCGATCCGGCTGCCAGCCATGGCGTGGCGTTCCTCGATCCGTGTGTCAACGATATTATGCAGGCGTTTCTGACCGATCCAGGCTCCGCGCCGGACGCATCCTGTGTTGCTGCCAAAACGCCGGCCGACGTGATTCCCCCTTCGGCCATTACCCTGCCGGTAGTTGCCGGCGTGAACAGTCTAGACGAAGGGATAGTCGCGCAGGCCGGGGCAGGTTTCCTGCTGCTGCTGATTGTGCTCAGCCCCCTGCTAGTCTGGCCGGTTGTGTACTTTGTTCAGGCGTTGATGGACAAGCGACCAGAGCTCTCGGAAGAGGGGAAGCGGGTTCGGCTGATCGGCCGTGCGCTGATCGTTGGCTTCGGCATCCTGGCCATCGTGTTCAGTGCGGGTCTGGCGACCGCTGTGGTCTCCTCCATAGTCGACCAAACGCTGGCCACAGGCATGGTGGTTTCGGGAGCAGCCGGCCCCGTCTTGTGGCTGCCGCTGCTGCTGCTGCTGCTGGCCATCGGCATCGTCATTTTGACGGTGCTGCTCTGGCGATCCTCTGACGCCGGATCGATTTGGAGCAAGCTGTACTATACTCTGCTGGCCATCTCCTCCGTTGGGTTGATCTTTCTGCTGGCTGAACAAGGTCTGGTGCTGCCGCCGCTGTAGGCAAGGCGGGCGGCAATCCGGTATAGTCGGGAACCAGCCCGGCGGGCTGGTCGTCTATAGACCAGACCTATCTGCAAGGAGTTGGCTCATATGATGAAGCGCTGGATTCGCCTCGGCATGTGGCTGTTGGCCATCATTATTCTGGCCTCGCTGTTTGTTGACCGCTATCGAACGGGGGGTGAACCACCTCCTGTCCAAACGTTGATGCCCGATCTTACGGGCTATGACCAGATTGAGGGCCGGCCCCTTGTCAATTACATTGGGGCGCTGGCCCAGGGCGCTGCGCTGCTTGCCGGGCAGCCGCAGTTGGCCGCGACTGTCGGCGCTGTCGACCGGACGGCGAGCTGTTTCAATGATGTAGGCGCGGTGCAGGCCCGTGTTTACAGCAAGAGCGACCAGCCGCTTGCCGCTGGAGCGATCGCCATCGCCGACCTGGATGAGCTGTCTGATCCGACGACGCTTGCCCAATGTCTTGCTCCCGATCTGCTGAGCCTGGAATCGACCGACGATTCGCTCGTCTTGCAGCCGTGCTCGGGGGACTATGGCGTCATCTTCGGCGGTCGGCCGATGATGGTGATCTATGCCGGCAGCACCGAAGCGGTCTGCGCCGACTTCTGCGCCAACCTGGCCGGCTGTGAGTCGAACGGGGAGTTGACCCCCGATGGTCAATGATCGCCCCGTAACTTGCCAGGCCACTGCTCTGATTCACCTAAACAGGTGCCAAACGTTGTGCTACCATCACCGGCGTTGACGATCTGAGACCTGGGAGTTCTGCATGCAGCTGTATATCATTCGCCACGCACAGTCCGAAAACAACGCCATGTGGGCCAAAACCGGCACCAATGAGGGTCGCGTGGCCGACCCGCCGCTCACGCCGCTTGGGCACAAGCAGGCCGAACGCGTTGCCCAGCACGTGGCCCACGCGCAGGACACCGCGGGCGACAACCTGTTTGCCAAACGACATAATCTTGATGGCTACGGCCTGACCCATCTCTATACGAGCTTGATGATTCGGTCGATTACGACCGCAGGCTACATCGCCGCCAGTACGGGACTACCCTTGCTGGCCTGGCCGGAGATCCACGAACGCGGCGGTCTGCACAAGGTTGACGAAGCCACCGGCGAGGACAAAGGAATCGAGGGACCAGGCCGAGCGTTCTTTGAGACCACCTATCCAGACCTGCGACTGCCGGAAGATCTGGGACCGACCGGGTGGTGGGCACGGCCCCAGGAGAACGTAGCAGAAGCGGACGTGCGGGCCCGCGTCGTTTGGGGCCAGCTCCGGCAGCGTCATGGCGACACAGACGACCGCGTCGCCATCGTGACCCATGGCGGGTTCTTCCAATCACTACTTTCCGTCCTCGCCAGCCGCGATCCGGCCCAGGATGACCACCCTCTGGGGCTTACCGATCTCTGGTACGGGATCAGCAACGCTTCAATTAGTCGGATCGAACTGTGGAAAGAGGTTGCGGTCGTGCGATATGTCAATCGTATCGACCATCTGCCACCGGAGCTGATCACCGGGTGACGGCCGATCTATTGAGTTGTTAATAATTTGTACAGGTTTTTCTAACCTTTGTCATACAAATACCTGCTATCATCTGTCAGGTAGGTAAGACAGGTTCTCTGCAACCCATCTGCTTACTTAACCGAAACCTAGTGGCGCCGGCCATGCTGCCGGCGCTTTCACAATAACAGGAGTGACATGGGTAGATCCTTCAAGCTCTTTTCGGTCCGTGGAATCGACCTCAAAGTCCACATTACATTTCCTCTTATCCTGCTTTTCGCTGCCTTCCAGTTTGGTGTCGTGACAGGTGACCTGTCTGGCGCTCTCTTTGGGATTGTGGCCATTTCGCTCTTGTTTGTCCTAGTGACGCTGCATGAGTTTGGTCACAGCTTTGCGGCCCAGTATTATGGGCTGGAGGTGAAGCAGATTGTGCTATCCCCGATCGGCGGCGTTGCCCAGCTGGAAGAGATGCCGGACAATCCGGTTCAGGAGCTGGTCATTGCTCTGGCTGGTCCGGCGGTCAATCTGGCGGCGGCCCTCATCATGGGTCTGGCCGTTCTGGTGTTTGGGTTAGATATTGTCAACCCCCTCGCCATCCTCGGCGGTGCGGCCGGCTTTGGGCTGGCGGCGTTGTTCTCCTACGTGTTTGTCTACAACATCTTCCTGGCCCTGTTCAACATGATTCCGGCGTTTCCGCTCGACGGAGGGCGGGTGCTGCGAGCCCTGCTGGCAATGCGTCTCGACTATGTGCGGGCGACCAATATCGCCTCTACGGTTGGGCGCGTCGCTGCGATTGGGCTGGGTATCTACGGCCTGAGCACAGGCGGATTCTTCCTGATCCTTATCGCCATCTTCATCTTCAGCGCTGCTGGGCAAGAAGCGCAGTATACGCGCTATCGTCAGGCGTTGAAGGGCTACACGGTGCAGCACGCTTACTCTCCCTCGGCCTACCAGCTGGAGCCGACTCATTCGATTCGACAGGCGTCGGACCTGATGCTTCTGGGCCGCCAGTCCAGCTTCCCGATTACCATGTCGGAGCAGTTGATTGGCTTTGTGCCCAATGCGGTCCTGGTCGAAGCGCTGCGCACGCTGCAGCCGTATGACACGGTCGCCACCATCATGCGAACCGACATCGAGCCGGTGCTGCCCCACGAACCCTTGTTTGAGGTGCGCCGCCGGATGGAGTTGGAAGGACTGGATGCGCTGCCCGTCGTCAGCGGCGGTCGCTATGCAGGCCTGATATCCCGCGAGCAGATCGACACCCTGCACCGCCTGGCGGTAAACGCGCCTAACGCTGCCCCGCCTCGGGTGCAGACGGCCCAATCGTAGATTCCCCCCTCGCATCGTCGAGCAGTCCAGGCGCGGGCTCTGAGCATTCGGAGTCCGCGCCTTTCGTTTGGCGTGCAGCTATCTTCCGAATATAGACAATAACTTGACAAAATATGGATACACTCGTATACTTGTCTTCGTCGAGCAATATTAGAAAGGGCAGAAGACAACGTATGACCGATAGAACGATTCGGGTAAATGATTTGGTGAAGCAGTATGGAGACGATGTAACGGCCGTCGATGGCGTTACGTTTGACGTCAAGGCCGGCTCTATCTTTGGCTTCCTGGGGCCAAACGGAGCGGGCAAGAGCACGACGATCAAGATATTGACCACACTGGCGCTGCCGACCAGTGGCAGTGCCACCGTGGGCGGCTTTGATGTCGTCTCCGAGGCCGCCAGTGTGAGGCAGATTGCCGGTGTGGCGCTGCAAGACATTGGTCTCGACCCCATTATGAAGCCGTTGGAGCTGCTCTCACTACAGGCCAGGCTGTTTGGCGCCAGCAAGGCCGAATCACAGGCGCGCGCCGAGGAGCTGCTTGAACTGGTCGATCTGACCGATGCGGTCGACCGTCGGGTTGGGACGTACAGCGGCGGCATGCGACGCCGCCTCGACCTCGCTCTGGCGCTGGCCCACGAGCCTGAGATTCTGTTCCTCGACGAACCGACCACTGGCCTGGACCCGGCGAGCCGACGCGATATCTGGGACGAAGTACGCCGCCTCAATCGCGAGTTGGGGATGACCATCTTCCTGACGACTCAGTATCTGGAAGAGGCGGACGAACTGGCGGAAGTGGTGGCCATTATTGACAAGGGCAAGATTGCCGTCGAAGGATCGCCCGCCCAACTGAAGAGTGAGCTGGGTGGCGAGTCGATCAATCTTGTCTTTGAGGACGAAGCAACGGCGCAGGCGGCCGCGAATGCCGTGGGCGACAGAGCTGTGCAAACGCAGCTGGATCGCAAAGAGCTGCGCCTGTACGTCAAGCAGGCAGCTGAGGCCGTGGCCGAAGTTGTTACGCAGCTCAAGGCCAACGATATTACCCCGGTATCCATTACCCTCAGCCAGCCGACGCTCGACGACGTGTTTCTGAAGGTGACCGGCGAAAGTTTTGCCTCCGAAGGCGTGGCCGCGCCCGAACTCGCCTGAGCCTGCTGAGACCGACAAACGCAAACAGATTACGACGAAGGACAAAAGAGTACGATGACGACACAAACAGCGCTGGAACAGCCCCGCAATCAGGCGGCAAGCGCAAACAAGAGCGGCTTTTTGACAGAAGTCGCATTGGTGACTTGGCGCAACCTGGTCACGATTTTCCGCACCCCTCAGGCCATTATTCCGCCGCTGATCATCAGTGTATTCTTCCTGGTCATCTACGAATCGACCCTGGGAGAGGCAGCAGGTTTCCTGCCGGGGCTGAGTGACAACAGTTACCTTGGCTTCATTCTGCCGCTCTCCATCGTCAGCGCTTCGCTATCAGGTTCCGGCATAGCGGCCCAGAACCTAGTCCGTGACATAGAGACCGGTTACTTCGACAAGCTCTTGCTCACGCCCGTCAGTCGTGGAGCATTAGTGCTGGGGCCGATCATTGCCGGCGCGGCTATTCTGGGCCTGCAGTCCGCCGTCGTCATCGGAGTTGCCCTGCTGATGGGCCTGAACTCAGCGACCGGAATGCTGGGCTTGCTGACGGTGATTGGCTTTGGTGTGTTGTTGGGGTTGGGCTTCGCCGGCTTCACCGTATCTGCGGCGCTTGGCAGTGGCAGCGCGGCTGTGACCCAGGCCGCCAGCTTTCTCTTTTTTCCGCTGACCTTTCTGACCGCCAGCTTTGTGCCTCTCGAACTGCTGAGTGGCTGGCTGGCAACAGCCGCCCGCATCAATCCGATTACCTACGTATTGGAGGCGATGCGCTCCGTCCTCAATACCGGGTGGGATTCTACGGCTATTATGCAAGGTGTGGCTGCCTGTGTCATTCTGGGCGTGGCGATGTACGCCCTGGCCTTCTATGCCCTGCGCAGGCGCACGCGCCGCAGCTAGCTGGGGACGCGCCATCTGCTAGTCCTTGGGCGGCTGTCTTGAGAAATCGGGACAGCCGCTTTTGCGTTGCAGGCTCGTCGCCTAAACTGTGTGGAAAGCTGCGGAGAGATTCGGCAAGTCTACGCCGCCAACCCCCAGCGTCAGGTGCGAATCCACCCCCTGACCGTTGGCGTTGAGCAGCTGTTCCCAGGCAAGCTCCGGAATGAGAACCAGTCCCCGACGGCCGCGCACTTCCACAACAATCCCTTCACCGCGCCATGCCGGGTTCTGGAGTAAATAGTTCAGCTTCCAGTGGACAAGCGACTGGCGTTCTGCCCAGCGCACACTTCCGGTTACGGCCGCTGTCGCGCCGATAGCCAGCGTCATCTCGGCCTCCGACAAGAGCGACTCTCCCAGCAGATGCCGTCGCAGTTGTTGGTGGGCCACCAGGTCGAGGTAACGGCGTAGTGGGCTGGTTGCTTGCACATAGACGTCAAGCCCCAGACCGCTGTGCGGCGCGGCGCTGGTCTGCTGCTGGCTGCGCTGCATAATTTTGCGCATAGCGAACATGCTGGCTGGTCCGGACAGGGGAATGGCGTCGCCTCGGGGCGGCGACTGGGCCGTGAATGGCATGGGGATCTCGTGCTCCTGGGCATAGCGGCCGACCGCTTCCCCGGTCATGAGCATGGCCTCGCGTACCAGATCGCGGCTGCGCAGCGCAGGCAGGGGGCGGATGCTGACGGCGCCATCGTCGTAGACGCTGACCTTTACTTCCGGCAGTTCGATCTCCACCGCGCCGTTGGCCAGGCGTCGAGCCTGATGCCTGCCACAGATGGCCGCGATCTCACCAAGCGGCGGCGCGTCTAACACGTCTTCGGCCTCGTCATATGTCTGTCGTTCAACGCGCACCCAACTGGGCGTCATCTCCGCAATCGTTGGTCGGCCCGCTTCGTCTACGGCCAACCGGAACGAAAGCGCCGGAGACGTTTCCTGCAGACCAAGCGCCAGCCGGGTTGTGGCGTCATCGGGCAGCATGCGCGCCGTGCCTTCTGGTAGGTACAGGTTGGCCCCACGACTGCGCGCTTCTTCGTCCAGAGCGGACCTCGGCTGGACCAGCGCGGAGACGTCGGCAATGTGGACCCACAGGTGACCATCTTCGACGCTGATGGCATCATCGGGATCGTTACTGCCTTCGTCGTCGATCGCCAGAGCCGTCAGGTGGGTCAGATCACGTCGCTGCTGGTTCGGCAAAGGCGGAACGTCCAGATCAGGTGTGTAAGACGGCACGCCCGCGCGTGACGGATAGGGGTTGGTGCTCGGGGTCCAGCAGCCGATGGTCAGCAGGAAGGTGTGGGCGCTCTGGGCCGTTTGTGCATGACCCAACGTCTGCAAGACGCGGCTGCTGTCGCTCTGGCCCAGCGCCAGTCGCTCTACCTCAGCCACATAGTCGCGAGCGTGCTGGTCGAACTGTTCGTAGGGGATGCCGTCGCCGATCTGCCGGGCGAACGATTCCCAGGCGGCTGCCTCCGCCGCTTTGGCGTTCCGGCGCTCGTCGATGGTCGCTACCGCCGCCGCGTCATGCACCGCAATCTGTTCCGGGGTGCCGGAGAAGTAGCGGCCGTCGGCGACCAGTTCCCACGCTGCCCAGGCCGTCACCGGGGTGAAGTCACCGTAGATTAGCTCGGTCAGCTCCGGCAGCGTCGTGGTTGATCCTTCTAGTAGTTCCCACGCCGTAAGGACCTCACCCGCACTGCTCGGCGTCTTGAGCTGGCTTAGCGCGGCTAGTGGTCCGGGGTGCAGCGGGTCTACGTCTTTGGGACGTACATCAAGGCTCGCGCCGTCAGGCAGCTGGATGGTGATCTTCTTGGCGACCGCCGTCACCAGGGCGGGCTGGCCCTTGTAGAGGACGAGCGAGCGAGCCACAGGATTCATCAGCGGCCGTCGTGCCCGGTGAACTCATCCATCGTACTGGAAATGCCCAGAAAGTGGGTCAGCTTGTCGAACAGGGAAACCGGCAGCAGCCGGCCCGGAAACGCCGCCAGGACGCTGGGCGGCAGCAAGACCCGCTCCCGGTTCTTCTGAACGGCAGCGATCACCTTGTCGGCTACGTCATCTGGCTGAAGGATAGGCAACAGCCAGGGGAAGCGCGTCTTGACGCCCTCGAACATGCCGGTATCGATGTAGTAGGGGCAAACCACCGTGGTGCGGATGAATGCGTGTCCATCGCGCTTGAGTTCGACCCGCAGCGCTTCGTCGAAGCCAACGGCCGCAAACTTGCTGGCCGCATAGTCGGTTTGCCGAGGAGCGGCAACGATGCCGCCAGCCGAAGCAATAGTTACGATATGCCCGTTCTTGCGGGCCAACATGCCGGGCAAGAAGGCGCGTGTGGTCCAGTAGAGGGAAAGGGTGTTGACGTCGTAGGTGCGAATAATCTGGTCATCGGTCAGTTCGAGCAGTGGTTTGCCGGAGACGATGCCCGCATTGTTGATCAGGACGTCGACGCCGCCCAGGTCGCCCAGCGTCCGTTCGGCCGCGCGGGCAATCGAATCGCGCCGGCTGAGGTCGACAGCATAGCAGCTCGCGTCGAACCCCCACCGCGCCAGTTGGTCACGCAGCGCTTCCATGCCCTGCTCGTTGATGTCCCACAGCACAACATGGCTGCCGCTGGCGGCCGCCCGTTGGGCCATCAGCCGCCCGATTCCGGCGGCACACCCCGTAATTAGCGTGATCTTGCCCTCTAGCTGTGTCATCTCTTTGTCTCCGTCGGATAACCGGGTTTGCCCACGACGCCATTATAGAGACGTGTTCGGCAATGACCAACCTCTCTTCTGCACCCATGGTACCCGTATGATCCCAACTTGCTAACCAAAGCATTGCATGACCTTAACCAGAATCCGTTGACTGTGTGAGACGGATTCGGTCTAATCTAGAACAGGGAGATTCCAATGGACATTACGACCGATTATCACATGCATTCGAAATTCAGCCCGGACGGCCATGATTCACCAGAAGCGTTAGGGTGGCGGGCCAGCGAGCTGGGCTACGACGCCATCGCCGTTACCGACCACGTGGAGTGGCAGGGGGAGTGGGTCGGCCGCTTCGACGCCGCCGGCTATCTCGACGAAATGGACGGCGTGCGCCGGAAGTTTGGCGAGCGCGGCCTACAGATTCTCACTGGCGTGGAGATGGGCAATCCCCACGACCATCTGCGCGAGGCCAACCGCTTTCTTGATGACCATCCATTTGACGTGCGGATCGCTTCCCAGCATTGGCTGTATGGCAAGAACATTCATTTGAGCAGCTGTTTCGCGGGGCGGGATCCGCAAGAGGTTTATGCCGACTACTTTGTCGAGCTGGGGCGGATGGCCAACGACTTCGGGCGGATCGACATCGTGGCCCACTTTGACCGGATTCTCTGGCGCGGGTCGCTGCTGGGTGCGCCGTTCAACGCGCCCTTGCTGGAAGGTGTCGTGCGCGATGCACTGGCAACGATTGCATGGCGAGGTATTGCGCTGGAGCTGAACACGCGCATGCTGGGCCAATCGCCCGTCTGGCAGGAAGCATTGACGACGATGCTGGTTTGGTACCGCATGGAAGGCGGCCGTCAGATCGTGGTCAACTCAGATGCTCATCGGACAGATCAGATGGGCAGCAACTCCCATCTCGCCACCCAGATATTGAGCGAGGCGGGCCTTACACCGACCCGCCTCCAGATTCGTGCCGACGCTCGCTGAGAGCCGGGCGGCTACTCGACTGTCACGCTCTTGGCGAGATTGCGTGGCTGGTCCACGTCGCACCCTCGCCGCACAGCGATGTGGTAGCTGAGCAGCTGCAGCGGTATGACGTTGATGACCGGGGCCAGCAATGGGGGGGCTTCCGGGACGTAGATGACGTAGTCTGCCTCTCGCCGAATCGCTTCATCCCCTTCAGTAGCAAGCGCAATCACCACGCCGCCCCGCGCCTTGGCCTGCTGCACCTGGCTGAGCATCTTGTCGTACAGGTTGTCTTTGGTGACGATGGCCAGCACCGGCATAGACTCATCGATCAGGGCAATCGGACCGTGCTTCATCTCACCGGCCGGGTACCCTTCGGCATGGATATAGCTGATCTCCTTGAGCTTGAGCGCCCCTTCCAGGGCAATGGGATAGTTGATGCCCCGCCCCAGGAACAGGAAATTCTCGGCCTTGAACAGTTCGCCGGCCAGTGCTTCGTAGGCCGCATCGTTGTCCAACACACGACCGGCGAGAGCAGGTAGATGGGCCACGTCGTCGACCAGCTTGCGCATCTGCGCCTTTGACAGCGTGCCTCGCATCTGCCCCAACGCGCAGCCCAACAAATACAGGTCGGTAATCGATGCGGTGAACGCCTTGGTGCTGGCCACACCAATCTCAGGCCCGGCGTGCATGGCGATGTGGCCGTCGGCCATACGCATGGATTGGCTGCCAATGGCGTTGACAATCGTCCAGAGCGTGGCTCCGTCGCTGCGCGCTTGCTCGCTGGCGGCCAGCGTGTCGGCCGTTTCGCCGGACTGGGTGATCGACAGGACGGCCGTCCCGTCGTCGATAATCGGGTTGTAGTAACGGAACTCGGAGGCGTACTCTACTTCGACCGGCAGCCGCGCCAGCGTCTCGATCTGGAACTTGCCGACCAGTCCGGCGTAGTAGCTGGTGCCGCAGGCCACGATGGTCAGCTTGTTTAGCCGGTCGATCAGGTCCGAGGTCAGGTTCATTTCCGGCAGGTGCACCAGACCGTCCTCGAAGTCAGTCCGGCCACCGATGGTGTCGATGAGCGCCCGGGGCTGTTCGAAGATCTCCTTCTGCATGAAATGCTTGTACTCACCCTTGACGGCGCTGACCGGGTCCCAGGCGATGGCGTGAACCTCGACTTCTATGGGCTGGCCGTCCAGGTCGGTCACGGTGTAATCACCCTGTGTGACCGTCGCCATCTGACGGCTCTCCAGAAAGACCATGGTGCGCGTGTGTTCGAGTATGGCGGGAATGTCGGAGGCCACGAACATCTCGTCCTGGCCAATGCCCAGCGTGATGCCGCCGGCATTGCCGATGCGGGCACAGACCAGACGGTCGGGCGCATCGATGGCCATGACGACGACGGCGTTGGCTCCTTCCAGCAGCAGCAATGTTTGTCGCACGGCTTCTTCCAGCGCGACACCGTTCCCCATGTGTCGCTCGACGAGCTGGACGATGACCTCTGTGTCGGTCTCCGACTCAAAGCGGACGCCTTCTGCCTGCAGCTCTTCGCGCAGCTGGTAGTAGTTCTCAACAATGCCATTGTGGACGAGTACGACGCGGGCATCCATGCTCATATGAGGATGGGCGTTTCGCTGTGTTGGTGCGCCATGTGTCGCCCAGCGTGTGTGGCCGATGCCTACGTTGCCGTGGAGCGGCATATCCTGGAGCATGGCTTCGAGGTTGGATAGCTTGCCGATATCGCGCCGGATGACAATGTGACCGTTCTGGGCCAGGACGGCCACACCGGCCGAATCATAGCCGCGATACTCAAGTCGCTTCAAACCTTGCAGGACAATCTGGGGGGCTTGCTGGTTGCCCACATAGCCGACGATACCACACATAAGTGACCTCCGTGGTCGGACCCACCAGGCAGCGCACAGCGTACGCTCTCCGCCCGACGGCTCGCTTGTGGCATACCCATGTGTGAGGATGGGGATGCCCCTTGCAAAAATGACAACCGGATCGTACTGATGATCCGCAACCACGTGTCTGCTGGGTTGCCGGCCGATTGCTCGGTCCGTGTTGGCAACAGACTCATTTGAAGGGGCAAAGTTTCAGAGAGTGGTCATCCCTGGGAGGCATCCGCTGACCGATCGATTTTCGACGCCGGTGTTGTCCGGCCCTTAGCCCTACCGCGAAGTAGGGAACCTCCACCTCGTCAACCCGTTTCCGGGTCCGTGCGCTATCTCGCCCCGGAATGCAGCGTCACACCGCTGTATCCCTGCCGCCAATCCTATCTGGCCGACGTGATCAGGATATCATCCGACGGTCGCTTGTCAAGACCGAGCGGCGTGAAAACCGGGTGTCTTTGCTCCGAAAAGCTCATCGTTGAATCATCTGCGGCTGCTGCCCGTTAGAATGCGCTTAGATCCGGAGACCGCTATTGCTATCGTCATGGGCGAGGGCCTATAATCATCAAACGCCTCGCGCAGGATATGACGCGGCGGCACTGGCGGAGTGATTGTAGCTGTCGCGCTTTACATCGGATTATCCACTATGGAAAACTTTACCTTTCTCTGGGCAATTGCTGGCTTCCTTCTGGTTCTGACACCAATCGTCCTCATTCATGAACTAGGCCACTTCTGGGCCGCCAGGCTAAGCGGCATTCGCATTGAGGAGTTTGGTTTCGGTATTCCGCCACGGATGCTGACCATCGCCGAACGAAACGGCACGAAGTACACGCTGAACTGGATTCCGGTTGGCGGTTTTGTGCGTCCGGCTGGCGAAGACGATCCTTCAGTGCCCGGCGGTCTGGCGTCGGCCAGCAAGCGGGCGCGTATCTTTGTCCTGGCCGCTGGCTCTGCCGCCAACTTCATCTTCGCCCTGTTCCTGTTCTGGCTGGCGTTGGTCCTTGGGCCGCCCGCCATCGCCATTACCGACGTCGCGCCGAACTCGCCCGCGTTGAGCGCCGGCCTCCAGTCAGGTGATGTCATCCTGGCAGCCAATGGCGTGGAGGTTGACAGCTCCGGCGTCCTGGTTGGCGAGATTTACGAAAACCTCGGACGGGAGATCAGTGTGCTGGTCGACCGAAACGGCGAGGAAATCCTGATCCCGGTATTCCTGCGCAACGAAGGTGATTTTGATCCTGCGGTCGAAGGGCCGATGGGGATTGGTCTGGGCACGGCCGAGAACGGTATGCGGCTCAGCCAGAACCCGATGGAAGCCATCGGGGGCTCATTCGCATTCATGTGGGAGTACATTTCGATCTACGGTCGTCTGCCAGGCATGCTCATGAGCGGCGAGATTACGGCGCAGGAAGCGCGCCCGGTTAGCATCGTCGGCATTAGCCAGATTGCCGGGCAGGCAGCTGAGTCGTCGGCAACGACGCGCAACCCCTATTCGCTGCTGTCGATTGCGGCGTTTATCAGCGTTGCTCTTGGCCTGACGAATCTGCTTCCCATTCCTGCCCTGGACGGTGGTCGCATTCTGTTTGTGCTGGTAGAGGCCGTACGCGGTCGTCGCATCGAGCCCGAGCGCGAAGGGATGGTCCACGTCATCGGCATGCTTGTCCTGCTGGGGCTGATGGCTCTGATGATTGTGCAGGACATCATTAACCCGATTATTCCGCTGCAGTAGCCGGCATAATTGGACATCGCTTAATTTGTGGACGCCTGCGACCGTGCAGGCGTCTTTCTTTGTAGCAGCGCTCTGGCTGTTGGGCCGGGTTGCGTCGATGCAGGCGAGTAGCGATAATTCGCTGCGAGTTTTCGTTGGATTTGATTGTAAGGCGAAGAATTAATTGACTATGGATGACCTGACTGAACAACCTTTTTCTGAAGCGCTTGGCGATCTCCTGAGCGGGGAGCCACTGCCGCTCAATACCCTGACCAGACTGTCTGATATGTCGGACGCGCAGCTAGCTGAGTTTCAACAAGCGTGGCCTGCAGTTGATCAGGCTCGCCGCGAGGATATTGCTCGCCTGCTGGCTGAAATGGCCGAGGACAACTTCCTGGTCGATTTCGATCCGGTCTTTCACTTTCTCTTCAGGGACGCCGCGCCTACTGTGCGTATCTCCGCCCTCCAGGGCTTGTGGGACTCAACCAACGAGTCACTCATCCCGACCGTCATCGAGATGGTCGAAGGTGACGAGAATGTCATCGTGCGCGCTACCGCGGCCCGCGCCCTGGCCCACTATGTGTTGCTGGCGGAGTGGGGGCAGGTCAGCCGCGAGAGCAGTGATGTCATTGTGGCGGTGCTCAACAAACAGCTGGAGTCGCGTGATGTGTCTGACGAAGTGCGCCGGGCCTCGCTGGAAGCAGTCGCCTCCACCAATACGCCCAGAGTGACTGAGCACATCTTGGAAGCGTATGAGTCCGGCTCGCTGGATATGCAGTTGAGCGCCATCTACGCGATGGGCCTGTCGGCCGACAGTCGTTGGCTGCCGATTCTGCTCGAAGAGATGAGCCACCCGGAAGCCGAGGTTCGTGAGGAAGCGGCGCGGGCTGCCGGGACAATTGGCGACACGTCCGCTGTGTCCGATCTGGCTCAGGCCGCGTTTGACGAAGAGCCGGAAGTGGCCGCCGCGGCGATTCTCTCGCTCGGCCAGATTGGCAGCGAAGAGGCCCAGGATTTCCTCAACCAGATGTTGGAGAATGCGGAGCGGCCTGAATTACTGGAGATTATCGAAGAGGCACTGGAAGAGATGGACTGGCAGTCGGGCGCCTTGGACCTGCTCGCCTTTGAAGACGACGATGACGAGCCAGAGATATTTGAGAATTGAACGAGATCTTCCAGGTCCTGACGCAGAATATCCTGCCCATCCTGCTTGTTGCAGGGGCAGGATATCTTCTCCAGCGCAGATTCGATCTGGACAAGGCGACACTCAATAGCCTTGTCTTTAACGTCCTGAGCCCGGCGCTCATCTTTTCGTCGCTCGTCGGCTCAGACCTTCCCAGCAGCCAACTTCTGCAAATTGCCACCTTCACGATCTCCATCGTCTTTGCTATGGGGCTGCTGGCTTTTGCGCTGAGCCGGGCGCTGCGGTTCAGCCGCCGGGAAACGGCCGCCTTCATGCTCGTGGTGATGTTCGTCAACAGTGGCAACTACGGCATCACCCTCAACTTGCTGCGTTACGGTGAAGCAGGGCAGTCCACGGCGGTGGTCTACTATGTAGTCAGTACGATGCTTCTCTACTCGGTCGGCGTCCTCCTCGCATCGCTGGGTACGATGTCAATGCGGGAGACGCTGTCACGTATGGCCAGACTGCCGGCTATCTATGCGGCGGTGCTGGCCCTTGTCGTCTATGCGCTTGGGATCAACGTGCCCGGTCCGCTGATGAGTGCGATTGATCTGATGGGGAGTGCGGCCATCCCGGTCATGCTCCTGATACTCGGCATGCAGATGGCCGGCCTGCGGCGCGGTGAATCGACGCGACTGCTGTGGCCGGCAGTCAGCATGCGGCTGCTGGTTGGCCCAATCGTAGCGGTCGGACTGGCGGCCGTTCTGGGGATGCAGGGGCTTTCGCGTAGTACATCAATTATTGAGGCCAGTATGCCGGCGGCCGTCTTCACGATTGTGCTGGCAAGTGAGTTCGGGTTGCCCACCAGTGCGGTGGCTCCTATAGTTGTGGTGGGCACATTGCTCAGTCCGTTAACGGTAGCGGCGACCATCGCCCTATTTGGCTTATGAGAACGGGTATACAGAAACCGGGTTGGTTGTCGGCCGTGCTGCTGGCGGCGTTCTTGCTTGCCGGGCTGTTCGCTTCTGCGGCTGCCCAGGACAGCGAGACGGAGCTGCGTTCTGATGCTGACTACGTCTACGGACAGTCGCTGGAGTTTCGGCTTCTGGCGCGTAATATGGGCCCGGTCGAGGGCGTGACGCTGTTCTTCCGACCCCACGCCATGGTCGATTCGTTTGCAGTTCAGATTCCTGTCGAAAACTCCAGCCAGGTGGATGCGTCTTATACGCTTGACCTGACGCAAACCCGACTGCCGCCGTTCAGCACGGTGTCCTACTGGTGGGAGCTCGAGCGCCCGGACGGCGACACCATGCGGGTGCCGGAGCGCGAGATCAGCTATGTGGATGATCAGTTCTCGTGGCAATGGTCGACTCGTACAGACCCGACCAGCGGTGGCGGTGTGAGTGCCTATTGGACCGGATCGAGCACCGACCTAGGTGATCGGGCCCTTGACCTGGTCGGGCTGATGCTGCCAGAAATTGGGTCGCTTCTTCCCCTGCAAGAGGTGAGGCCATTCAACGTATTCATCTACCCGTCCTCAGCCGATCTTGCCTCCGCCATGCGCCTGGCCGGTTTGGACTGGCTGCCGGGCCAGAGCTATCCGGAACTGGGTGTTGCGCTGTTGACTGTGGTAAACGAGACCACCGCCGAGCAAGAGTTGGCCGATGGTCTGTCACGCGAAATGACCAACTTGTTGATGTTTCAGGCGCTGGGTGACTCGGCGGACCGGGTGCCGCAGTGGATCAGGGCGGGGCTCCAGCTGGGTGCGCTGCCCGTGCCGGAGAGTGAACTGGAAGCGGCTATTGCCGCAGCAGAGATTGATGGACGGACGTTCTCGTTTATGACCCTGTGCACTGAGTTTCCTGAGGAAGGCGATCGGGTAGCTATCGCGCAGGCGCAAAGCGAGTCGATGCTCCGTTTCATTGCCACAGAGTATGGACCTGAGTCTGCCGGGCGGCTGATCACTGCCTTTGCCAACGGCGAGGAGTGCGAGGCGGCCGTCCGGACGACCCTGCAGCTCAGCGTTGACGAACTCGAACAGTTGTGGCTGCGCCGGGGAGCAGAAGAGGCCAGCACAGACAGTCCGTGGCAAGCTGTGGCGATTGGGCTGCTCCTGTTGGCAGGGCTGGGAGTGGCCGTCCTGTTGGTTTGGCGACCGGGTCACGCGTCCGGCTGATCCCGGTCCGACAGTTGCTCCTCCTTTCGGCGGCGGGTAAGCTCCACCTTAAGGTGTCTGTCCTATAGTCGGATAGAACAAGACGACGACACAATTTGACTGAACCGCCCGGCGGGATTCAGATCTGAGGACTTTGAATGGAACTAGAACTGACGGGATTCGCCCCGTTTGCGGCCCGCATGCGTGAAGCTGACCTGCCCGACATATTTATCGCCAGCTTTGCCCACTACTACGATCAACTGGTACAGGGAGCCGATGGCTTGATCGCCGAGTCGGTCATCGAGCCTGTGACGCAGCTGCCGGACTCGCGATCCTTCTCGCCAGAGATGGCCGAGATCGGCCAGGCGGCTATGGGGCGCACAGCTATCATCAAACTCAACGGTGGGCTGGGCACGAGCATGGGCTTGCGCTATGCCAAGTCGCTGCTGACTGTTAAGGACGGTCTGACGTTCCTCGACATCATTGCCAATCAGGCGCTGCTGGCGGGCGTTCCCCTTGTGCTCATGGACAGCTTTGTCACGCACGAGGATTCGATGGCGGTTCTGGCCAACTACCCGGAACTGAACAACGGGCTGCCGGGTGGTTTCGTCCAGAACAAGGAGCCCAAAGTCGATCGGGATACACTGGCGCCGGCCGAGTGGCCTGACGACCCTTTGCTGGAGTGGTGCCCGCCGGGTCATGGCGATCTATACGTGTCGCTGGTCACCAGCGGCATGCTCGACCGCCTTCTTGAGGCAGGGTATGAGGTGGCGTTTGTGTCCAACGCCGACAATCTTGGCGCGGTTCTGGAGCCCGGCATTCTCGGCTACTTCGTGGCCAACGACTTGCCCTTTCTGATGGAAGTCGCCCGACGGACAGAGAGCGATCGCAAGGGTGGACATCTGGCCCGCCACAAGGACGGCGGTCTCATCCTGCGGGAGTTGGCCCAATGCCCCAGGAGCGATCTGGAGACCTTTCAGGATATTGCGCGCTACCGCTACTTCAACACGAACAATCTCTGGATCAATTTGCCCGCACTCAAGCGGGTGTTGGAGGAGCGCAATTACTTCCTGGGTCTGCCGATGATCCGCAATGTCAAGCCGGTCGATCCACGCGACCTGAACTCCACGCCTGTCTACCAGCTGGAGACGGCGATGGGATCAGCTATCGCTGTCTTTGAGGGGGCCAGGGCGATTCAGGTGCCGAGAGTCCGTTTTGCGCCGGTAAAGAGGACCGATGATCTGCTGGCCATCCGCTCCGATGCCTATGTGCTGACCGATGACTACCGGGTCGTTCTGGCGCCGGAACGGAAGGACCAGCCGCCTGTGGTCCAACTTGACAGCGCCCACTACCGATTGGTGATGGATTTGGACACCCGCTTTTCGCAGGGGCCGCCCTCGCTCATCGACTGCGAACGTATGCAGGTTCACGGTGACCTGCGCTTTGGGGCGGATGTTCGACTGCAGGGAGACGTCTGCCTGTGCAACCCGGGTTCGGAGCAGCGCCAGGTTCCCGACGCGCTGCTGCTGAGCGATGAGGAGTGGCACGCTCACTAGGTGGTAAGCACACGTAACGAGTCTTTCGGAGGAATCAAACGGAGAAATCAAAAGGACGCGGTGTAGAAGCCGCGTCCTTTTCAGTTTCGGAGAGTGGTGGCGGCAGCGCCTAGACTTTGCCGGAGGTCAGAGACATTTTGACATCGGCGATGGCGCGTGTGACTTCAATCTCGCGCGGGCAGGCGTTGGTGCAGTTAAACACAGTGCGGCAGCGCCAGACGCCGAACTGTTCGGCCATCACGTCAAGCCGTTCAGCATACGCCTCATCGCGGGAATCGTAGATGAAGCGATGGGCCTGGACGATGGCAGCGGGACCAATGTAGCGGTCATCCGCCCAGAAGCTGGGGCACGAACTGGTGCAGGCCGCGCACAGGATGCACTTGGTTGTGTCATCAAACCGCTCCCGATCGGCGATTGATTGTAGTCGCTCGCGGCCGTCTTCCGGCACAGGCGTATCGTTAACAAAGAATGGCATGACAGAGCGATAATGCTCAAAGAACGGCTCCATGTCGACAATCAGATCTTTAAGGACCTTCATACCCAGGATCGGTTCTACCTGTACCTTGACATGCTTGCCGTTATGGTTCAGGCGGGCCACTAACATCTTGCAGGCGAGCGAGTTCGCACCGTTGATGCGCATGGCATCTGAGCCACAAACGCCGTGGGCACAGGAACGCCGCAGCGACAGCGTGCCGTCGATTTCCCACTTGACCCGGTTCAACAGGTCGAGCACCGAGTCGTTGGGGCTGACGTCTTCAAGCGTGTACTCGCCCCAATATCCTTTCTTGTCTTTGTCCGGATTGAACCGGCGAATCTTTACAGTAGCTTGCATGCTTGCTCCTCTTAGTAAACGCGCGCCTTGGGTTCGTAGCGGCCGAGAACAACTGGTTTGTAGTCCAGACGGAAACTGCCATCCTCTTCCATATGGCAAAGCGTATGCTTCAGCCACGCTTCGTCATCACGCTCCGGGTAGTCGTCGCGGGCGTGCCCCCCACGGCTCTCGGTACGCGCCAGGCCGGATATGGCCGTCACTTCGGCCAGTTCCAGCAGGCATCCCAACTCCCACGCTTCCAGCAGATCGGAGTTGTAGGTACTGCCTTTGTCATCAATCTGCAAGTTGGTGAGGTAATCCTCGCGCAGCTGTCGCAGATCGGCGACAGCCGTCTCCATCATCTGCTCCGTGCGGAAGACACCTACGTTATCGGTCATCGTCTTCTGCATACGCTGGCGCAGCTCGTACGCCTTCATGCTGCCCTTGCTGCTGCGGATGCGCTCCAGCTCGGCCGAGACTTCGGCCGTGACGTCATCCGGCAGCGGAAGCAGGTCGGCTTGCTGGCAGTAGTCGGCCATGTGGATACCGGCGCGACGGCCAAACACGACCAGGTCAACCAGCGAATTGGTTCCCAGGCGATTGGCGCCGTGTACCGAAACACAAGCCGCCTCTCCGGCCGAATAGAGGCCGGGCAGGGGAGTGTTGTCGGCATTGACAATCACGACCGCGTCGTTGTTGGTCGGGATGCCGCCCATTGCGTAGTGGGCGGTCGGCTGCACCGGCATCGGTTCCTCGACAGGGTCCACTCCCAGGTAGGTGCGCGTGAAGTCGGCAATGTCAGGAAGCTTGGCTTCGATGTACTCCCGATCGATGCGGCGGCTCTCGCCTGCTTCCTCAAAGTACTTATTTACGGTCGCGGGGGTAATGTCCAGATGGACGTAGTTCTTGCCGTCGATCCCCTTACCGTCCTGCACTTCCAGATAGATGGCACGGCTAACTACGTCACGGCTGGCCAGGTCCTTGATGGACGGAGCATACCGTTCCATGAAGCGCTCGCCGTCGCCGTTGATCAGCACACCCCCTTCGCCCCGGACACCTTCTGTAATGAGAATGCCGAGCTTGAAGATGCCTGTCGGGTGGAACTGGTAGAACTCCATATCCTCCAGCGGCACACCCCGACGCAGGCAGATCGCCGTGCCGTCGCCCGTCAGCGAGAGCGCATTCGATGTGACTTCCCAGCAGCGACCCCAGCCGCCGGTCGCAAACAGAACGGCTTTGCCATGAAAGACATGCAGTTCGCCGGTGGCAATCTCGTAGGCTATGACGCCGCGGACAGTGTTATCCACGCGAATCAGGTCGATGACATGGTACTCGTCAAAGAAGTTGACGTTGTTTTTGATGCACTGTTGGTACAGCGTCTGCAAAATCATGTGGCCGGTGCGGTCGGCGGCGTGGCAGGCGCGGGTGACCGGCTTGCCCGTGTCGTTGTTCGTATGGCCGCCAAAGCGCCGCTGGGAAATCCGGCCGCTGGGCAGACGATCGAACGGTAAGCCCATGTGCTCCAGCTCGATGACGGTGTCGATCGCTTCCTTGCACAGAATGTCGACTGCGTCCTGGTCGGCCAGATAGTCGGAGCCTTTGACTGTGTCGTAGGCGTGCCACTCCCAACGGTCTTCTTCGAGATTGCCGAGTGCGGCGCCGATGCCACCCTGGGCTGCGCCGGTGTGGGAGCGTGTAGGATATAGTTTGGAGATGACTGCGACATTGGCGCCGCGGCTGGCGTACAAGGCCGCCATGAGGCCCGCACCGCCCGCGCCAACAATGATCGCGTCAAATGTATGAATCTTCATGAAGGTTTCGTTGCCTCGCTTACACGTGCTGCGCTAATAAACGGCCGTCCTACTGGAACGCCGCTGAATCGAAGAGGACCATACCCAGCGTGGCATAGGCCAATGTCGCCACAACGGCCACGCCGATCAGAATCGAGATGGCACGGTTGAGGCCGGGATTGTGAACGTAATCGTCAAGCACATTGCGCAGGCCGTTGAAGCCGTGCGGAATTGCCAGCCAGAGGAGCATGATGTCGTAGGCTTTCCAGCCCCACGAACTCCACTGAACGGCGACGAACTGAATGGTCAGGTTGGCTGAACTGTTCAGGAGATGCTGAATGACCATATGGCCCACGGCCAGGATCAGCAGGCCAACTCCCGAGAGCCGCATGAACATATAGGCGTAGCGCTCGCGGTTGCTTTGGACCGGAATGGTGCGAATGGTGATGCTTTCTGATGAATCGCTCGAAATAGCTGCCATGTTGATTTCTTCCTTTCTCTCCAGGCGGTTAACGCGCGTACTGAGCGAAGTCGCTAAACGGCGGGATGGCAAAGCAACTGCCGCCGGTGGCGGCCAAATCTGAGCAATGTCCGGCAATGCTGCTGATCATGATAAATGCTGCGGGAATGAAGGCCGCAAAGAACAGCACCCAGACGACGATGGCGCTCTGCCGCTGGTACTTCCACCATTCCGGGCGGAAGTCGAGCAGCGTAATGCGGATGCCATTGAACGCGTGATAAAGAACGGCCGCCATCACGGCGACTTCGCCCGCGCCGAAGAATGGGTTCTTGAACAGGGCCAATGACCAGGCATAGGCTTGGGGCCAGAAATAGGCGTTTGCTGTGTCCCAAACGTGGATGATGAGGAAGGCGAGAATTGCAAGCCCGGAGACCCGATGGGCCAGCCAGCTATAGTGACCGCTACGCCCTCGATAGCGGATGCTTTCGCGTACGGTCAGTGCAAGTGATGCCATGTAGTTATCTCCTTCACTAGGTGAGGTGCCTATCGATGAGCGTAATTATAACAGGAATATTTGTGCCGTTAAGTAAAGCGAAATCGTCTGAACAGCGAGCAGACCAGGGTCATTTTGGTGACTACATGGGATGGCGTGTGGCAACTATCTGATAGAATGACCGTATAGGTGTATGGCGTCACGTTAAGCTGGCAGGATTGTCTTGCCGGGGCAGCCGGTAAGCCGGCGCCAAATACCCACCGAAAGAGGAATGCAGATGAAACAACAGGGCGGCAGTCTTTGGCAGCTTTTGTTCATTATTTTCGCAGTTATATTGGCAGTTTTCTACGGGGTTCAGTTTCTCAACACGGGCAATGCGTTGTGGTTTCTGCCCTTCCAGCCGGAGTTCGAACCGCGTCGTATCGTCATTCGTGGCAACGGCGAGGTGGTCCGCTTTGAGCGGGACGATCCCGAGTTCGATCAAATTGCCACCGCGCTGAACGCAGCGCTGTCGGATTTCGACAACAGCAGTCTGGTGCCGATTGGCATTTCGCAGGAGACGGTCGAGGACTATACAGAAAGCGGCCTGGTGATGGAGATCCTCTATCCGCAGGCGATTGAGTTCAATACGCCGGTGCGGATGCGCAATATCAACCAGTTGTTAATCCCCATCGAAGGCCGTCACGCAGGCAACCGCTACGTCTTTCTGGGTAACAACGGGCTGTGGCTGGCTGGGGCGATGGTGATGTCGGACGAGACCCCTCTGATAGATACTTTGCGGGTATTGGGACTGAGTGAGGAGTAGCGGTGTCCAGCGTCGACAAGACCGTTGCGATGAAACTGCTGGAAGGCAAGCGCGTCCCGTATGAGGTCGTGACCTTTCCCGCCGACGAACACGACGCCGAGACGATTGCCGCGATCCTGGGCGTCCCACCAGATGTGGTTTTCAAGACCCTGGTGGTTATGCCGCCCGACGCGAGAAGCAAACCGCTCCTCGTCATGATGCCGGCCAACAAGCAGCTGGACCTGAAGAAGCTTGCCGCCGGCGTAGGCGTGAAGAAAGTGAAGATGGCGACCCATGCCCAGGCGGAGGAGATGACTGGCCTGCAAGTGGGTGGCATCTCGGCCCTGGCGCTGCTCAATCGCGGCTTTCGGTCGCTGCTTGACGCGAGCTGCGGGGGGCTCGATGCGGTTTATGTCAGCGCGGGGAAGCGCGGCATCAATCTCAAGGTTGGAGTCGACTCATTGATCGAGCTGACTGGCGCCCGCATCGTCGATGTCGCCGGCCACGGCCGACAGCGCGCCAACCCGCTGTGAAATAGAAAACGCCGGGCCCATGGGCCCGGCGTTTTGCCGGCTATCAGCTAACAATTGGCGATGCAGCGCCGCTAGAACAGACCCCAGTCGCCGCCGGCCCCTTCTTCCATCATGGACGGGTCCCACAATTCGGTGCCGATCTCGACTTCAACGCCATTCTCCATGACCTGAGCGCCGACCATCCGAACCTGCTCGATGATCTGCGGGCCGTAGGGGCAGAACGGAGTGGTCAGGATCATGGTGATCATGCCTTTGTTTGCTTCGCTATCAATCTCGATGTTTCGCAGCAGACCCAGTTCGACGATGTTCAATCCGATTTCCGGGTCAATGACGGCACGCATCGATTCAATCAATTCTTCTTCCTTGCTTGCAATCATCCGAAGTTCTCCTTGGCTGTCTCGGTACAGTAAATCTTGCTAGACGGTAACGGTCACTGGCTTGTCGGCCGTCGTTGAGACGGGTTCGCGGTCGAAGGTGAACTCGCAGCACGCGTCGCCCTCAAGCATGCAGCTGTGCTGGCGAACCGGCAGCTGCAACACGCCCATGATCAGACGGGTATCCAGCGTGCACACTTCAGAGTGCTCGCCGCCAATTGACATGTAGGGGCAGCTGTACTCAACCAGTTTGTAACCGGTGTCGGTTTCTTCCCACGTGGACAAGAAGCCTTCGTCGGCGAGCAGGTTAACGAGGTAATCCATTCGCTTCTCAAAGGTCAGGTGTTCAAACTCCCCTTTGCGCTCATCAAGGATGGCGTCGACCACCGAGACGAAGATGCTGTCCATCTCCGCCTGCGGCAAGCGCTCCTTGAGTTCGTCCAGCAGACGGCTGGTCAGGCGCACATATCGCTTGGGGAACTGTTCCTGTCCTCTTTCCGTCAGGGAGTAGACATAGTAAGGGCGGCCCACTTTGCGCCGCACACTCTCAGACTCAATCAGGCCGTCGGCCTGCAGGGCGTTGAGATGGTGGCGAACCGTGACCGGGGAGACATCGGCCGCCACGGCCAATGCTTCCACCGTAATGTTGGGCGATGCCTTGATAGTATGGAGCACAGTGTCGCGTGTGCTGCGCTTCTTGGTCGTCATATAGATCGGTAAGCTACCTTCATGTTGTCCAATCCTTGAACAGCCTGCCAAGTGGCCCATCTGTCCATCAAACAGGACAGCTTGCCACCCATTTTTATCATGCCGATTATAACAATGGGGTACGCAACCGTCAATTTCAGCTATTTTTATCATCATTATCATATTTATTGACGCGTAATTGGGCGTGTGCTATACTTCAGCCTGTCTAACTATTGTCAAGTCCTGCGCCTGCGCAGATACCTTTTTGAGGAGTGAAACACGTTATGACTGCTGCTTTAGAGATCAAGAACTTGCACGCCAGCATTGGCGACAACCGTATCTTGAATGGCATTGACCTGCTCGTTCGGCAGGGCGAAACCCATGCGATGATGGGTCCGAACGGTTCCGGCAAGAGCACCCTGGCCTACACACTGGCCGGCCATCCCGCCTACGAGCCGACCGCCGGACAGGTGATTTTCGATGGCCATGAGCTTCTGGAAATGGAAGCGGATGAACGCGCCCGGGCGGGTTTGTTCTTGGCCTTCCAGTACCCCGTTGCGGTACCCGGCGTGACTGTGGCCAAATTCCTGCGCCAGTCGATCAACAGCCGCCGTCAGGCGATTAACCCCGAGGACCCGGGCATTTCTATTCCCGAGTTCCGTCGTCTGTTGACCTCCAAAATGGCGATGTTGGGCATCGACCAGAAGTTTGCCGGGCGTTATCTGAACGACGGTTTTTCCGGTGGCGAGAAGAAGCGGGCAGAGATTCTGCAGATGGCCATGCTCGAGCCAAAGATTGCCATCATGGATGAGACCGACTCCGGCCTGGACATTGACGCGCTGCGCATCGTGGCCGATGGCGCCAACCGACTGCGTGAGGAGAACGAAATGGGCGTCCTGGTGATTACCCATTACCAACGCATTCTCGACTACATCACGCCCGATTACGTCCACATTTTGCTCGACGGTCGCATTGTGGAAAGCGGCGGTCCGGAGCTGGCTCTGCAGCTCGAAAAGAGTGGTTACGACTGGATCCGTGAAAAGCACGGCAACCCCGAGGAGGTAGCTTAATGACGAACTCAATCATTGAACCGTCCGTCGACCTCACCGACGATCAACTGCTGGACGGCGTAAACGACGATTACCTGACCAAGTATGGTTTCTCGGACACAGAGGATTACGTATTCAAAGCTGAGAAGGGGTTGGATGAAGGTGTCATCCGCGCCATGTCCCTGATGAAGGGCGAGCCGGAGTGGATGCTTGACATTCGTCTAAAGGCGTATCAGCATTTCCTGGAGCGGCCAATGCCCGATTGGGGTGCTGACCTGAGCGGCATCGACTTCGACGACATCTACTATTACATCAAGCCGTCGGAGCGCCAGGAAGACGATTGGGAAGACGTACCCAGCTACATCAAAGATACGTTCAACAAACTGGGCATCCCGGAGGCTGAGCAGAAGTTCCTTTCCGGCGTGGCGGCCCAGTACGAATCTGAAGTTGTCTACCACAACATCAAGAAGGAACTCGAAGAGCAGGGCGTCCTCTTTTTGGGTATGGATGATGGTCTGGCCAAGTTCCCTGAATTGGTCAAAGAGTATTTCACGACGATCATTCCCTACAATGATAACAAGTTTGCGGCGCTGAACACGGCCGTCTGGTCGGGTGGCAGCTTCATCTATGTGCCGCCCGGCGTGCATATCGAGATGCCGCTGCAGGCTTACTTCCGCATTAACGCCAAGAACGTAGGCCAGTTCGAGCGGACGCTCATCATCGTCGACGAAGGGGCGTACGTCCACTACGTCGAAGGATGCACGGCTCCGATCTACTCGTCCGATTCGCTGCACTCCGCTGTCGTGGAGATCATCGTCAAGAAGGGCGGTCGCTGCCGCTACACGACGATCCAGAACTGGTCGAACAACGTCTACAATCTGGTCACGAAGCGTGCGGTTGCAGAAGAGAACGCGACGATGGAGTGGGTTGACGGCAACCTCGGTTCCAAGGTCACCATGAAGTACCCGGCCGTCTACCTGACGGGCGAGGGTGCGCATGGAGAGGTACTGTCGATCGCCTTCGCCGGTGCGGGCCAGCACCAGGACGCGGGCGGCAAAGTCGTCCACGTCGCGCCGAACACGACCAGCCGCATCATCTCCAAGTCGATTAGCAAGAACGGCGGTCGCTCGTCATATCGCGGCCTGCTCAAGGTTGGCGAGGGCGCCGACAACTCCCGCTCGAATGTCGTCTGTGACGCTTTGCTGCTGGACGAGCACAGCCGCTCAGACACTTACCCATACATTGAAATCAATGAACAGGACGTGACGATTGGCCATGAGGCGTCGGTCAGCAAGGTGGGCGAGGAGCAGCTGTTCTACCTGATGAGCCGCGGTATCTCTGAGGACGAGGCCAATGCCCTGATCGTCAACGGCTTCATCGAGCCGCTGGTGAAGGAGCTGCCGATGGAGTACGCCATTGAGATGAATCGGTTGATTCAGCTGCAGATGGAGGGTTCCATTGGCTGAGTTAACTTCATTCACACGTGAATCGGTTCAACAGCTGTCTTCCATGCTGAATGAGCCGGAATGGATGCTGGAGTTTCGTCTTCGGGCCTGGGAGCTGTACGAGCAGATGCCCATGCCGACCACTAAAGACGAGGCTTGGCGTCGCACCGATATTCGCCGGTTCAAGATCGACAAGTTTGGGGTCGCCCTCAATGGCAATGGCAGCAACGGCGCTGCGGTTCCGGACTATCTGGGAGAGCAGTTGACTGAGGATGCCACCGGCGGCGCACTGGTGCAGGTCAACGGCGTAGTCAAGGTGTATGAGTTGAGTGACGCACTGCGCGAGCAGGGCGTCATCTTCTGCGACATGCACACGGCCGTTCAGGACTATCCTGATCTGGTCCGCAAGCACTTCATGACTGAATCCGTTCGCCCGGAAGAAGGTAAATTTGCCGCGCTCCACGGCGCGTTCTGGCAAGGCGGCGTGTTTCTGTACGTGCCGCGCGGCGTGATCGCCGTCGCGCCACTGCACAGCGCACTCTGGGCGACCAGTGGCGGGACGTTCACCCACACGCTCGTAGTCCTGGAGGAAGGCTCGCAGGCGACCTTCATCGACGAGTACGCCTCGCCGCAGGAAGGGGAGCAGGCGCTTCACAATGGAGCCATTGAACTCCTGGTACGAGACTCAGCCAGTCTGACCTACGCGGCGCTGCAGGACTTTGGCAACAACGTCTGGCAGTTCAACCACGAGCGTGGGCGCGTGGGACGCGACGGCCGCCTGGACTGGATTACCAGCATCATGGGTACACGCCTCACGAAGGCGTTCCAGACTTCCGAAATCGATGGCCAGGGCGGGTGGGCCCGCATGTCGGGTATCTTCTTCGCCAACGGCCGCCAGCATTTCGACCTGGACACCCAGCAGAACCACAACGCAGCAGACACCACCAGTGACCTCCTGTACAAAGGGGCACTGCGCGACAAGTCTCGCTCGGTGTGGCAGGGTATGATCAAGGCTCTGCCGGATTCCCAGCGGATCGACGGCTTCCAGGCCAATCGCAACCTGATGCTGGATCGCTCGGCCCGCGCCGACTCGATTCCCGGACTGGAGATTCAGGCCGACGATGTACGCTGTACGCATGCCTCGACCATCGGCAAGCTGGACGAGGAAGAAGTGTTCTACCTGATGAGCCGCGGCATCCCGCGCCCGACGGCGATCAAGATGGTTATCCAGGGTTTCTTCGATCCGGTCATGCAGCGGATTCCGTTTGAGGGTGTGCGCGTGCGCATCTTTGATCGCATCCTGGACAAGGTCGGCTAGAACGCCCAACGACACAACTCACCTAACAAGCTGCCGGCAGAGGTTTCACGCATTGCTTCCAACGAGCGGAGAAGGCGAAACCACTCCGGCAGCTTTTTCATTACTAACCAAACGAATCAATACCAGTTTCGGGCCCCGGCACGTATGGCCGGTCCGGAACAGCTTGAGGAGAAATCATGTCTGAAAGTGGATTTGCCAATCCCGATGTTCTGGTCAGCACCGACTGGGTCAGCGAGCATATGGGCGATACAGAGACCGTTCGTCTCGTCGAGTCCAACGAGGACGTGCTGCTCTACAGCACCGGCCATATTCCCAACGCGGTCCACATCGACTGGGTGGCGGACCTGAACGACGCGATTCGCCGCGACTACCTCGACGAAGCGCAGTTTGCATCACTGATGTCCCGATCGGGTATCAGCAACGACACCACTGTCATCTTCTATGGCGACAAGAATAACTGGTGGGCGACCTACGCCTTCTGGGTATTCAAGCTGTTTGGTCACAATGATTGCCGCATCATGGACGGCGGCCGTCAGAAGTGGATTGCCGAAGGGCGAGAGTTGACCAGGGAGAAGCCTGGGTTTTCGGCTACGTCCTACAAGCCGGCTGCGCGCACCGATTACAAGATTCGGGCCTTCCGCGATCAGGTGTTGGCCCACATTGCCGCTGGTCAGCCGCTGGTCGATGTGCGCAGTCCTCAGGAGTTCAGCGGCGAGCTGCTCCACATGCCGGGCTCAGCCCAGGAAGGTGCGCTGCGAGGCGGACACATCAAGGGTGCGGTCAGCGTCCCGTGGAGCAAGGCTGTGGCGGAAGACGGTACGTTCCGTCCGCCCAACGAACTGCGCGAGCTATACGAGACGGAGCAGGGGTTGTCGCCCGACGACAATGTAATTGCCTACTGCCGCATCGGAGAGCGCAGCTCTCACTCGTGGTTTGTCCTGACCTACCTGTTGGGCTATCCTAACGTTCGGAACTACGACGGGTCATGGACGGAGTGGGGGAACCTTGTAGGCGTTCCGATTGAGAACCCGTCCCGCTCGTAACTTGACTGATTCCAAGGACAGCCGACACCATGTATGACGTGGAACGTATCCGCCGGGACTTCCCTATTCTGGCGACCGAGGTCTATCCCGGAGTGCCTCTGGTATTCCTGGATAGCGCGGCCTCTTCGCAGAAGCCTGAGGCAGTGATTGAGGCGATGAACGCCTACTATCGCCGCCTCAATGCCAACGTCCATCGCGGCGTGTACAGGCTGAGCGAGGAGGCGACCAGCGCCTATGAAGGGGCGCGGGACCGTGTGGCAGCCTTTATCAACGCGCCCGATCCGGCGCAGGTGATCTTTGCTGGCAATGCTACCGAGGGGTTCAATCTGGTGGCCCAAAGCTGGGGTCGCGCCAATCTGAAGCCGGGTGACGAGATCTTGCTGACGGAGATGGAGCATCACGCCAATATCGTACCCTGGCAAATCATTGCTGAACAGACCGGAGCGATCCTCCGCTATCTGCCGTTTGATGACCACGGTTTGCTTAAGCTCGATGAGTTGGCGGACCATTTGACCAGCCGCACCCGGCTGTTCTCATTCACGGCCGTATCCAATGTGTTTGGGACCGTCAATCCGGTAGAAGATCTTGTGCAGGCCGCGCATGATGTGGGCGCGTTGGCGATGGTTGACGCCGCGCAGGCGGTCCCCCACATGACCGTCGATGTCCAGGTGTGGAACTGCGATTTCATGGCGTTTTCGGCCCACAAGATGTTGGGGCCGACGGGCATTGGTGCTCTCTATGGACGGCAGGAGCTCCTGGACGAGATGCCGCCATTCATGGGCGGTGGTGACATGATCCGGCGCGTGACGCTTGAAGGCTCCACCTGGAACGATCTCCCGTGGAAGTTCGAGGCGGGCACACCCAAGATTGCAGAAGCGATCGGACTGGCGGCGGCGATCAACTACCTCGGTGACCTCGGCATGGACGCCGTCCATGCCCACGAGCAGGCGATCACGCATTATGCCCTGGAGTCGCTCAGTGAAGTTCCAGGGTTGACGCTGCTTGGTCCGTCCGGCACGCAGCGCAGCGGTCTGGCGGCCTTCACGCTTGATGGGGTTCACCCGCATGACATTGCGGAGATTGTGGACCAGGACGGCATTGCCATCCGGGCCGGGCACCATTGCGCGATGCCGCTGCACCACAAGATGGGCGTAAACGCCTCGGCGCGGGCCAGCTTCTATGTGCATACGACGACCTCCGAGGTGGACCAACTCGTGGCCAGCTTGCACCGCGCCCGACAGGTGTTTAGACTATAGGCGCAGACGGTGGCGGGCTATGGACCATCACGTACTAGCGAAGATGGCGCCGCCCCGGGGAGAACAGCATGGATCCCGGTATTTACCGCGAACAAATCATTGACCTGTACGAACATCCGCTGAATCACGGCGAGATGGCGGAGCCTGACTTTACCTACGAAGAAGACAACCCGCTCTGTGGCGATGTCATTCGCATCTCCGTTCGCCTGAATGACGACGGCCGTGTGGCCGACGTGGCCTGGGAGGGCGACGGGTGCGCCATCAGCCAGGCGGCCGCTTCGCTGCTGACAGAAGAGATCAAGGGCATGACCCTCGATGAGGTTCGCACCTTCGACAAGGACACCTTGCTTGAGCTGGTTGGTGTTCCGCTCAGCATGGCCCGTGTCAAGTGTGCCCTGCTGTCTCTCAAAGTGCTCAAGGCCGGCGCGTACGGCTTACCAGACCCCGACACACTCCACTAATGACTGAATTTGTCAAAGTAGCCAGCGTCGCCGATCTCCCGCCCGGTCAAAGACTGTGGTTCGAATTTGAAGAAGAAACCGTCATCGTGTTCAACGTAGACGGTACGTTCTACTGCATTGCCGATCTCTGTACCCACGATGGGGGCCCGCTCGAAGATGGTGACCTCGTCGACTGCCAGATCGAGTGCCCTCGACATGGGGCGACATTCGACATTCGTACCGGCAAGGCAACCCAGCTGCCTGCATTCGAGCCTGTGCCCACCTTCGAGGTCAAGGTCGAAAATGGCGACATCTATGTTGAGTCGCCGGACGCGTGGTAACCTGCGCCAGCTCGACGCGGCGAGGGTCATCTGCTTGCTGCGGCAGACAGCGTCTCGCCGGCCCACACAGCCAGGTGCGCAAGTTTGACAGTTGCTCGGCTATTGCCTATAGTTGCCGAGCTATAGAACAAATTTTCAGTAGGCGGGTCGAGCTTTGACCCAGATGGTGCCATGGAAGTAGGTGTAGTTAAACCAATCAATATCGATCAGGAGATGCGCGAATCGTACTTAAGTTATGCGATGAGCGTTATTGTGTCACGCGCCTTACCCGATGCGCGTGACGGCCTGAAACCTGTTCAACGCCGCATCCTGTACGCCATGTACGACATGGGGCTGCGTCCCGATACCTCCTTCAAGAAGTCGGCCCGCGTGGTGGGCGAGGTGCTGGGCAAGTACCATCCACACAGCGACACGGCCGTCTATGATGCGATGGTTCGCATGGCGCAGGATTTCTCCATGCGCTACATGCTGGTTGATGGTCAGGGCAACTTCGGCTCCATCGACGGCGATGCGGCTGCGGCCATGCGCTATACCGAAGCGCGTCTCTCGCCGATGGGTTTCGACCTGCTGGAAGACATAGGCAAGAACACGGTCGATTTCGGCACCAACTTTGACGACACGTTGAAGGAGCCGCTCGTTTTGCCGGCGACTTCGCCAAACCTGCTGGTCAACGGTGCATCCGGCATCGCTGTCGGTATGGCTACGAGCATTCCGCCCCACAATCTGGGCGAGGTCATCGACGCGGTGACCTTCATGATCGACAACTGGAAAGATCTCGACGACATCACCGTTGCCGATCTGATGCGGTTTGTCAAAGGACCCGACTTCCCGACAGGTGGCATTGTCTATCGTCATCGCGGCAACGACATGGAGACCGATGCCCTGGCCAGCGCCTACGCGACAGGACGAGGGCGCCTCACCGTCCAGGCCCGCGCCCACGTCGAGCAGATGGGCCGCAACAAGACGCGCATCGTCATCACTGAGATTCCATACCAGGTGAACAAGACGAACTTGCTCGGTCGGATTGCCGACCTGCACCGGGATGGCAAGATTGAAGGGCTGACCGACCTGCGCGATGAGTCGGACCGGCATGGTTTGCGCATCATCATCGAGCTCAGTCGGACGGCCGACCCGGAAGAAGTGCTCAACGATCTGTACCGCATGACACCGCTGCGGGGTACGTTCAGTGTCTCATTGCTGGCCCTGGTGCACGAAGAGCCACGCCTGTTGACGCTCAAGCAGGCGCTGCGCGTCTACCTGGAGCACCGCCTGGAGATCGTCCGCCGCCGCAGCGAGTATGACCTGGAGAAGGCGCGGCTGCGTGCCCACATTCTCGAAGGGCTGCTGATCGCCCTCGACAATCTCGATGAGGTAATCGATACGATCCGGCGGTCGCGTACCGTTGAAAGCGCAAGCGCCAACCTGCAAAAGAGGTTCTCCCTGACTGAGATTCAGGCACACGCCATATTGGACATGCAGCTGCGCCGCCTGGCCGGGCTGGAGCGTCGCAAGCTGCAGGAAGAGTACAAAGAAAAAGTCACCCTCATCAAGTCGCTGGAGAAGCTCCTGTCGCGACCAGAGCTCATCCGTGATGCCGTGAAGACGGACTTGCTGGATGTTAAGGCCCGCTTCGGCGATAAACGTCGCACTCAGGTTGTCGATTCAACGGCCGCCGCTACCCATACGCTTGGTGGCGCCGTCCCTGATCAGGAAGTGTGGGTGATGGTGGGCGAAAAGGGCAGTGTCGGCCGTACACCGTCCAGCGAGCCAGTCAACTTTGGTCGGAAGCTGACTGAGCAGCCGTTGGCGCTCCTGACGGCCGGGACACGCGACACCCTGTATCTATTCTCGGCCAGCGGGCAGGCGGTTGGTGTGCCCGTATTCCAGCTGCCGGAAACTGGCCAGATTGAGGGTGGAACGAGTTGGTCGATCGTGTCGGCTCTTAGCCGCGACGATCGCCTGGCTGCCGCTCTCGTCTTGAGCGAGCATGCTCCGGAGGATGGGTATCTTGTGCTGGCATCGCTGGGTGGTGTCGTCAAACGCATTCGCATAGCCGACTTGCCGGGCATTACGAGCGAGCCGTTTGCCGTGATGAACGTCGGCGACGACGACGCTCTCGGTTGGGTGCGCGAGACGACAGGGGACGAAGAAATTGTGCTGGTGACAGCCGGCGGCATGGCCATCCGTTTCGCCGAAGAATCGGTCAGGGCGATGGGCCTGCCGGCAGCAGGCGTGAAAGGCATCAAGCTTGCCGGTGTAGAAGATGGCGTTGTCTCGATGGACATTGCCCAGGCAGGCACGCACCTGCTGAGCATCACCGACAATGGCCTGGCCAAGTCAACTGCGGTAGAAGAGTACCCGACCCAGAACCGATATGGTCAGGGTGTCATCAACGTCAGAATGCCCAAGGGCGCGGCCGAAGTGGTTGCGGGGTTGATGGTTGACAAGAGTTCGCAGCTGATCGTGACTACCGCCAGCGGGCTGACCAAGCGCCTCTTCTTGCGTGACGCGACTGACGGCAGCCGGTCCGTGAAGCCCCGGGCGATCATGACCCTGGCAGTGCGCAATCGTGTGACCGGCGCGGTCGTCGTTGGTGGGAACCGACGCGCTGCACCGCCAGAGCCACAGCCGAAAAAGACCAGGACCGCAAAATCAAAAACACCCGCCTGATTTACAGGTGGTTGACTGAAAAGAACTAGTGGGAACATAGCCATTGATGGGAGAGGAGAAAAGATGAACTTTCGAGACAGGTGGGAAGAAGACGCGGACGGCAATCGCTTCGTATTTACCGTTGAGATGCAGCGCCGGCTGAGCGAGGCCGGGCTGGCGGTCGAGCCGGAGTCGTTGGCCGAACTGGGCGAACGACCAGCCCCGGTGAGTGAGTCGTACTCTGCGCCGCCGCGGGAGCAGCAGCAACAGCAGTCGCAGGAGTCCGCGCCATCATCACGTGAAGAGTTCGAAGGCCCGGCAACGGTGCAGATCGACCCGATGACGGGCAAATATGTTGGGCGTGTCAAATGGTACAACGCCAAGAAAGGTTACGGCTTCATCATGCGCGGCGGCGGTGAGGAGATATTTTTCCACCGGTCGTCTTCCAAGGGTGAACCGATGGACTTCGAGGACGGTCAGTGGATTCTCTACGACGTTGAGGAAACGCACAAGGGACCGGAAGCCAGCGAAGTGGAACCGTACGACGGCGATTTAAGCTAACGCCTGTTCGGCACGGGCATACCCTATCGGGATTATGACAGAAGCAACCATATCAGTTTACAAGGAGCTGCATGAGCGAACGTGCTGGTGAGTTGACCACCAAGGGTAATCCGTTAACACTGCTGGGCAACAAGATGTCCGTCGGTGATGCCGCCCCGGACTCCACGCTGCGGGGACTGGACCAGAAACCGGTATCCTTGTCCGACTATTCCGGGAAGGTGCGCCTGATATCGGTTGTGCCCTCGCTTGATACGGGCATCTGTGATGCGCAGACGCGGCGCTTCAACGAAGAAGCCGCTGAAATGGCTGATGATGTCGTAGTTCTGACCATCAGCGCGGAGCATCCGTTCAACCAGCGCCGCTGGTGTGGCGCCGCAGGGGTGGAGGACGTCGTCGTCCTCTCTGACCATTACGACATGGCGTTCGGCGATGCGTATGGCACTCACATCAAGGAGTGGCGACTGGAGCAGCGTTCCATCTTTGTGGTGGGACGGGATGACGTTATTCGCTACATCGAGTATGTGCCGGAGATCGCCCAGTTTCCTGATTATGATGCTGCGCTGGCCGCAACCGCGGAGGCCGCAGCCGGCTAGTTCGTCTCGGTCGTGTAACCAATAAGCAGAAGCGCCGGGTCCCTCTCAGGAACCCGGCGCTTTTTGTTGCCAAATTGGATGAGGAAAATGGCTACTCGTCGGCCGAACTACCCTGGACCAGCCGCGGATCAAGCGCGTCACGGAGGCCGTCTCCGAGCAGATTGAATGCCAGCACCGTGACGGCGATGGCGATGCCGGGAGCGAAGACGAGATGGGGGGCACTGAACAGCTGGTTGCGTTCCCGCCCCAACATGGTGCCCCACTCCGCGGTTGGCTCCTGTGCGCCCAGTCCCAGGAATGACAAAGCGGCTGTGTCGAGAATGGCCCCGGCGATGCCGAGTGTGGCCAGGACAATCAGGGGAGGCAGCGCGTTCGGCAAAATGCGGCCGAACAGGATGCTGAAGTCACTGGCGCCCAGGGCTCGCGATGCTTCCACATAGTCCGCCTCGCGCAAGGTGATTATGCTGGACCGTACGACGCGCGCATAGGCGGGAATGCTGACGAGGGCGATAGCAATCATGGCATTGGTCAGGCTGCGGCTCTCAAACACAAACATGATCGAGATCGCCAGCAGCAGAACCGGGAAAGCGAGGATGACATCGGTCGCCCGCATGATGATGTTGTCGACTGCGCCGCCCACATAGGCGGCAATGGCGCCCAACGTGACGCCGATCAGAGCGGCAATGGTCACGACCATGAACCCGATGGCCAGCGAGATGCGTGTGCCGTACACAAGGCGGCTAAATTGATCACGGACGTTGCCATCGAGTCCCAGCAAGTGCTGCGGCTGATCTTCCGGGCAGCCTAACAGGTGGATGCAGGGATCCTGCCGCTTGCGCACATCCTCTATGCCAATAAGCACCTGGGTTGGATCATAAGGCGCGATGACGGGGGCGAAAATGGCAGTGAACAGCAGGATGGAAAGGATGACAAGACCTATCTGGGCAGAGCGCTGCTGGAAGAGGCGCCGAAATGTGAGCCGCCACAGGCTGTTGGACTTGTAATCCCCGTGATCGGCAATGTTGTCGTCCGGGATCTGAACGACTGACGGGGTCTGGGTTACTGCGGGATCACTGGCCACGATTGTGTTTATCCTCTGGGTGTACGGTTGTTGGGTTCATCGATCGGTATCTGCTAGTCGTATCTGACGCGCGGGTCGAGGATACTGTATGACAGGTCAACAATGACATTGAAGAAGACATAGATGAACGCGATGACGATGACAAAGCCTTGCAGCACAGGGAAGTCACGGGAGAAGATTGACTCGACGACACTACGTCCGACGCCCGCGAGACCAAAAATCGTTTCGGTTAGCACCGCGCCACTGAGAATAGCGCCCAGCTGCAGGCCGACGATCGTGACGACGGGCAACAAGGCGTTGCTGAAGGCGTGCTTGAGGACGACTGATCGTTCATTCAGACCCTTCGCACGAGCGGTCCGCACATAATCCTGACCCAGCACTTCCAGCATGCTGGAGCGGGTCATGCGGGCGGTGATTGCCAGCGGAATGGTAGCCAGCGCCACGGCGGGCAGGATAAGATGCTTGATGGCATCCCAGAACACTTCCCAATTACCCGTGATGAATGAGTTAAAGATGTAGTGGTTGGCAATGAATTCCAGCACATGATAGCGCAGTGTTGTCTGCTCTCCGAGGGCCATGCCGTAGACTTCGTAGAACGGCGTGGGTGACAAACCTGCAGAGAGGCGGCCAGAGGGGGGAAGGGCGAACGGAGTGTCTCGGAGCACGACGGCGAAGAAGAAAATAAGCATCAGCCCCAGGAAAAAGACCGGCATGGAGACACCGAGGTTGGCGCCAATCATCGTCACCACGTCGATCCCTGAGTTGCGTTTGACGGCCGACAGGATGCCCAATGGCACGCCAACCAGCACCGCCATAATCATGGCAGTCACGCCCAGCTCGATGGTCATTGGCAGGCGTTCAACCAGAATGACGCTGACAGGCCGGCTGAACCGGATCGAGTCGCCCAGGTCACCGCGTACAAAGTTGCTGACGAAGATGCCGAACTGGACTGCAATCGGCTCGTTCAATCCGTGAGCTTCAAGGAAACGATCACACGACTCCTTGGTCGCCTTTTCGCCCAGGATAGATCGGCATGGGTCGCCCGGGATGGAGCGTGACAGGACGAACGTCAGCACCAGAACCGCGGCAAGGACCGGGATGGTAAGCAAGACTCTTCGCAAGGCATATTGGGCCATAGGTTAACGTTCTTTACCCAACTGGGCCTGGGTATCAGGAACCCGAATCGGGAGCTATCAGACAAGTAGCCGCGGCAATGGGATGACGCAGGCTTGCCAGTAAGACTCTACCCCGGTTGATACGGTGCGGGGACTAAGACAAGGACAGGGGCGCGTTCGGCTGCATCACAGCAAACGCGCCCCCATCCGAGGTTCACATAAGGTTACTCAGCAGGCGGTGCATTGATCAGACCGTCCCACAGGTAAGAGAAGTAGTCGAACCCGCCGGTGTTGCCGACATGGTACGGGTTGGCGGCGTCGATGCCGACCGACCACGTGAAGACTACGTCATTGGCGTCCAGCATAGAGCCGTCATGGAACATCACGCCCTCACGGAGGGTGCAGGTCCAGACGGTAGCGTCCGCGTTACTTTCGCAAGCCGTAGCAAGCTCAGGCACAACGTCGCCGGAGTCGTCGGCGTACTCATACAGGGTTTCCAGCACCTGCTGGCACGGGCGGAGCGATTCGCCGTCGGTCTCGTCAGCGCAGAAGAGGCTGATTGGCTCAGCGTTCTGCATGAACACGACGGTGTCCTTGCCCGGATCCATCTTATAGAACTGGGTCGCGCCAAAAGGCGGGACGTACGCATTGGCGACGCTGGCCAGCGCAGCGTCAGCCGGTGCACCATTGGCCAGAGGAACCATTGGAATCAATGCGCGAATCGCGTTATTGGCTTCGACGTAGAAAGGTGCGGCTTCAGCCGGATCACCCAGCTTCGCCGCTGCTTCCAACGGTTCGTAGATCTCTGGATGCGGATCGCCAAACTGCGGGTTGCTCGCGCCAAAGTGGAAGTCGAGGAAATTGGTCGGATGCGGATAATCCCCGCCCCAGCCCAACAGATACAGACCATCGAGACGGCCGTCAGTAGATTCAGCGATGAATTCACCAGATTCCATGACCACCACGTCGGCAATAATGCCCAGATTCTCGGCAAGCTGATTTTGCAGCTCGACTGCAACAATGCTCGGTTCTGGCAGATAGGGACGAGGGGCTTCGCGGTAGTAGATGCTTGTCTCAAACCCATCCGGATAGCCGGCTTCCGCCAGCAGGGCACGAGCTGCTTCAGCATCGAACTCATACCAGGAATCACCTTCACAGCCACCAGGGATTGTGCACGGGGTGAAGTGGGTGGGAACCGTGGAACCAGGTGAGTAGAAGTTCTCTACCAGGCGCTCCCGATCGATGCCCTGGGCCAATGCCTGGCGAACCAGGAGGTTGTCGAACGGCTCAAACGTATTGGTCATACCCAGATACAGGACGTTCGGATTCAGGTTGGGTAGTAGCTGCAAGTTGGGGTCCGCTGCAACCGCTTCGATATCATCTGGGCTGACGTTGGTGATCATGTCTACCGTGCCTGCCTGCAGTTCGACCAGGCGAGCAGCGCTTTCCTGATTCCAACGCAATACAGCGGTCTCGGCGATGGGTGCCTCACCCCAGTAGTTTTCATTGGCGCGGTAGACGATGGAATCGCCGCGGATCCATTCTTCAACCGTGTAGGGGCCAGTACCGATCGGCTTTTCCAGGATGTCTCCGGTGCCGCCAGTCTCGATAATGTACTCCATCGGCTGAATGCCGAAGGGAATAAAGGCAATCTTGGCCAGGAAGGCCGGATCGGGCTTGCACAGATTGAACTGTACGGTCATCTCATCTGTAGACTCGATGGAGGAAATCTTGCCACCATAATCGCAGTTCTCGGCGGCGACGCTCATCGTCTCGAAGTCGGCCATGGCCTCTTCTTCCATGGGCTCTTCTTCCATCACTTCTTCGACGGCTGCCTGGACAGTCGGCGCGACTTCCTCGACAGCAGCTGCGATGGTTGGGGCGGCTTCTTCCACCGCTTCCTGCACCGCGCCTCCAGTCGTACATGCAGATACGACAAGAGCCAGCATCAGAAGCATGGCCGCAAGCCACATTTGACGGGTCTTCTTCATCTCTCTATCTCCTTTTCTCCTCAAACATTGAAACAGTCTCGATCCCCAATGTGGGATCTCCTACGTGAAGATTTAACAAGATAGCACAAGATGACGAAAACGCAAGCCACCTGGAACTATTGGTGACAATTCAGGGTCCTTTTAGGGTCTATTCTCTCACGTTCCCGGACACGATGACCGTGCCTGAGCATTCCGCCGGTCGTTTCCAGATTGTTTCGCGTTAGGTGTATAATGCGTCGCCATGAAGAACCTTGACGTTGCAGAAATCTTTAGCCGGATTGCCGACATGTTGGCCATTCGCGGCGATCAGATTCATCGTGTACTCGCTTATCGCAAGGCGGCTGAGAGCATCGAAGACCTGGGCCGCGACATAAACCAGGTCTACGAGGAAGGCACGCTGACTGACCTGCCCGGCATCGGCGATACACTGGCGGCCAAGATTGAGGAGATGCTGACGACGGGCCGGCTGGAGTTCTACGATCGTCTTGCCGAAGAGGTGCCCCCAACATTGGTCGACATGCTGCGCGTCGAAGGGCTGGGTCCGAAGCGCGTCAAACAGATATACGAGAAGTTGGGAATTGCGACGCTCGACGAGCTGACAGCTGCGGCGGAAGCGGGCAAGCTGAGCGAGCTGCCGGGCATGGGCGCCAGGTCGGAAGCAAAGATCAAGGCAGCCATTGAGGCGCTGGCGCGTCATGGAGATGACCGGGTGCTACTGGGCGACGCGCTGCCCGCTGCCGAGGCGATCCTGGCCGAGCTGGCAGCGCTGCCGGGCGTCACCCACGCCACCGTTGGCGGATCGCTGCGGCGGCGACGGGAGACGATTGGCGACATCGATCTATTGGTGGCGGCCGACGACGCCGGTCCTGTCATGGACCATTTCGTCAATCTTGAGCAAGTTGAGTCGGTCGGTGGCCATGGCCCCACCAAGTCAAATATTGTCCTGCACAGCGGCATCGGTGTCGACCTGCGGGTCTTGCCCGCGGAGCGATGGGGTACGTTGCTCGTCTACTTTACAGGCAGTAAGGACCATAACGTCCGGCTGCGGGAGTTGGCGCTCAAGCAGGGGCTTAGCCTGAACGAGCATGCGTTTACGCCTGTCGATGGTGGTGACGAAATTCTTTGCGCAAACGAAGCGGCCGTCTACAGCACGCTCGGTCTGCCGTTTATTGCGCCGACGCTGCGTGAGAACCGCGGCGAGATAGAAACGGCGCAGGAAGATCGTCTGCCGGACCTGGTCACCCTGGACGATCTGGTGTCCGACCTGCACGTGCACACCGAGTGGTCGGATGGCAAACTTCCCGTAGCTGAGATGGCCCGGGCTGCCAGGACCAGCGGACTCCAGATGATCGCTATTACCGACCATTCCGTCAGCCTGGGAATTGCCAACGGGTTGTCGGTGGAACGTCTGAGGGAGCAGAAGGATGCGGTCCAGGCCGCCAGAGATGAACTTGGTCCAGAGTTCCACATCCTCCACGGCACGGAGATGGAGATTAAGGCTGACGGAACGATGGATTACGCCGACGACATCCTGGCAGAGCTGGACTTTGTGATCGCCAGCCTGCACACCTCCCTCAGCCAACCCCGTGAGCAAGTGACGCAGCGGTTACTCAACGCCATTCACAATCCGCACGTCGATATGATTGCCCACCCGACCGGAAGATTGCTTCCCGATCGTCCCGGGGCCGATTTGGATATGGATCAGATCTTTAAGGCGGCGGCGGATACGGGCACCATCCTGGAGATCAACGCCCATCCCAAGCGGCTCGACCTCCGCGATGTGCACGTCCGGCGCGCTCTGGAGCTGGGCGTCTTGCTGGCCATTAACACCGACGCCCACAGGCCTGATGAGTTCCAGAACCGCCACTATGGTGTCTCCACCGCGCAGCGCGGCTGGGCAACGGCCGATCGGGTGGTGAACGCATGGCCGCCGGAGCGGTTGTTGGCCCACCTGCAGGAGCGAAACGCATGATCGGATGGCAGAGATTCCGGGCAGCAAAGGACGGTTTGGTATGACGGATCATGCAAAATCCGGCGAGACTGTGGGCGAGCGTCTTCGGCTTGACGACCGGGCGTTGGCTGAGCTGCGCCAGCTCGCCGACCGGCATACGTACCCGGCGGGCTCGCTCCTGACGAGCCAGGGTGCAGTTGAGAAGACGTTCTACGTCATCGAATCGGGCCAGGCGGCCGTCACTCGCGTTGAAGAGGATGGAGAGGAGAGGTCGTTGGGCATCCTGGGCCCGGAACAATACTTCGGGGAACTTGGTCTGCTGGACGACCAGCCACGTTTCGCAACGGTGCAAGCGATTGGCGAGGTGACTGTTCATGAGGTTGATGCCAACAGGTTCATGATGTTGATGCAAACCAACCCGTCATTGGCGGTAAGCATCTCCCAAACGGTGCTCGGATCGATGCGCCAGTTGGATCAGCGCACAATTACCAGTCTACATGCCAAGAACGAACAGTTGGCTCTTGCTTACGACGAGCTAAAGGCGGCGCAGGCTCAACTTGTCGAAAAGGAGCGACTGGAACATGAGCTCGACCTCGCAGCAGAGGCGCAAACCCGTCTGCTGCCGGCAACGCTGCCCCAGTTCCGCGATTTCACCTTTGCGGCTCTGCTGACCCCTGCTCGTTCCGTCGGAGGCGATCTGTTTGATGTCCGCCAGCTTGACGACGAACACGTGGGCATTCTGATCGCTGACGTAGCCGACAAGGGGATGCACGCCGCTCTCGTGATGGCCGTATCACGGGCGTTGTTCTACGAGGCATCGGGGCGCGACCTGTCGCCGTCGGCTGTGGCCTTGGCTGTCCATCGTGGGCTGCTGGCCCTGACCAGCTCTGAAGACGCCTACAGTGATACGTTTGTCACCGCGTTCTACGGCGTGCTCCACCGGCCGACGCGACAGTTGACCTATGTGCGGGCAGCCCACGATAGGCCGCTTTTGATCCACAGCGGCTCAGAGCCGGCCTTTCTGACAGGCGATGGTCGATTCCTGGGAATGATTGAGGAATTGGAGCTGACCGAGTATGTCATGACCCTGGCCCCAGGCGACGCGTTGATTCTGTTCAGCGACGGACTTCCTGATGCGCTGGACGGCCAGGGTAACAACTACGGTCTGGCACGCTTGCAGGACCTGGCCTCAACGTGCGTCGGGCTTCCTTCGGGCGATCTGGCAATGTTGATCTGGAATGACTTGATGCGCTTTAGAGGCGATGAACCGTTGTTTGATGATCTGACAATCCTTGTACTTAAATCCGAGGCCGCTTGAGCCTGGCATGACCTCACCTGACTCTCCTCGACCATCCGCCTTATGACTTATCCGAACGACCCACAACAGCGCAACCAGCAGTCGGTCCCGTGGCTTTGGCTGGGAATGGGGGCGGTGATCAGCCTCCTGATTGCAGGGGGGTTGCTTCTACTCCTGATCAACTTTCTGGCCGAGCCGCCTGCGGAAGGGAACGCCAGCGTTGACCCGACAATCATACGGTTGACCGCACCGCCGATGCCGACTGCTACCCCGTTGCTGGTGCAGCCGACGCTGGTCGTTGCGCCCACATCGACGCCGGTGCCCACGGTGGATCCGGCCTTTGCCCCGCCGGAAGTGACGGCGGGCTACTATGCCGTCGTGGTCGATACGGGTGGCGTGGGTGTGCGCCTGCGCAACGGGCCGAGTACGCGTACCGTGCCCGTATCACTCGCTTCCGAAGGGACTATCCTGTACGTGATCGAAGGGCCGGAGGATGCCGATTCGCGGCTGTGGTGGAATGTGCGCCTGGACGATGGCACGGAGGGCTGGGCGGCGGCCGAGTTTCTGGCTCCATCAGCGGCGCCATAATCTGACGTCCAGCCGCAACGTGACTTGACCCGAGTAGATTGAGAGGTGTAGGCAGATGGCCGATAACCGTGCTGAACGTGCCCGCGAACTGCGCGAGCAGATAAACTTTCATCTCTATCGCTATCACGTACTGGATACCCCGGTCGTAAGCGACGCGGAGTACGATGCGCTCTTTCAGGAGCTGCTGTCGCTGGAGGCGGACGATCCATCTTTGGTGACGCCCGACTCGCCAACCCAGCGAGCCGGAGCGGCCCCTCTCGAATCGTTCGAGAAGTCCGTTCACCCGGCGCCAATCCTGAGCCTCATGAACGCGTTCAACGAGGATGATCTTCGTGCCTGGGAGTCGCGCACTGCACGGCTGTTGCCTGACCCGGATATGAACCTTGACTACGTGGCCGAACCGAAGCTCGATGGGCTGACCGTCGTACTGACCTATCGGGACGGCCTGTTTGTCGAAGGGGCGACGCGCGGCAATGGAGAGGTCGGCGAGAACGTCACCAGCAATCTGCGAACGATTGTCAGCCTGCCGCAGCGGATCCCGGTCGATCCAGACAGCGATCTGGTGCCGCCCCCTTACCTGGTGGTGCGCGGTGAGGTGTTCTTCCCGCTCGATCAGTTTGAGAAGCTGAACCAGAGTCGTCTGGCGGCGGGGGAGCCACTGTATATGAACCCGCGCAATACGGCCGCCGGGTCGCTGCGCCAACTGGACCCGGCCAAGACGGCCGACCGACCGCTCCGCCTGTACTGCTACGACGTCATCCTGGCCGATGACGGCGATATTCCGCCAACGCAATGGGAGCGGTTGGCGTATCTGGCCGATCTGGGCTTTCCGGTCTCGCCCGACAATCAGTACTGTGATGATCTGGCGGCTGTGGCGGGGGTGTATCAGGAGTGGATCGAACGCCGAAATACCATCAATTACGAGGTTGACGGCGTAGTGGTTAAGATAAATAATCGTGTGCTGGCAGACAGCCTGGGTTTCGTTGGCAAAGACCCGCGCGGTTCCATTGCCATGAAGTTCCCGGCTCAGGAAAAGACCACACGTTTGCTAGATGTGGCTGTCAATGTGGGCCGGACTGGCGTCCTGGCGCCAGCGGCCGTCCTGGAGCCGGTCGAGATCGGCGGGGTCATCGTGCGCAACGCCACACTGCACAACTACGATGAGATTGAGCGGAAGGACATTCGCATTGGGGATCGCGTGCTGGTCAAACGGGCCGGTGATGTCATCCCTTATATTGTCGGGCCAATTGTGGAGCTGCGGGACGGGAGCGAAAGACCGGTCGAGCGGCCATCTGTTTGCCCGGTCTGTGGCGAGCCGGTCGTCCAGTATCCGGGCGAGGTGGCGATCTACTGCGAGAACAACGCCTGCCCGGAGCAGCTCGTCCGGCGAATCGAATACTTTGTCAGCCGGGCGGCTATGGACATTGATGGCTTTGGCTCCCAGACCGCGGCGCTGCTGCCAGAAATGGGTCTTATCCATGATGTGGCGGACATTTATGCGCTACCTCGTGAGGAACTGCTGGCGCTCGAAGGCTTCCAGGAAAAGAAGGTCGACAAGCTGCTCGAAGGCGTCGTCGCCAGCAAACAGCAGCCGCCGCAACGGTTGCTGACCGCTTTGGGCATTCGCTTCGTGGGCAGTGTCGTGGCCGGCTTGCTCATCGAGGAGTTGGGCAGCATTGATGCGGTGGCGGCTGCGACACAGGAACAGTTGGAAGCGATAGATGGCATTGGGCCCCAGACGGCCGAAGCCGTCGTCTGCTGGTTTGAAAATGAAAGCAATCAGGCCACGGTGAACAAACTGCGGCAAGCCGGGCTGAGTTTCGCCGGAGCTGCCCAACCCGCTGCGGGCGAGGGCGGCACGCTGCTGTCCGGCCTGACCTTTGTGATTACGGGTACGCTGCCCACGATGTCTCGGGACGAGGCCGGCGCTTTCATCCAGGCCAACGGCGGGAAGGTGACCGGCTCCGTCAGCGGCAAGACAGACTACCTGGTTGCCGGTGACTCAGCCGGCAGCAAGCTGACCAAAGCGCAATCATTGGGCGTGCCCATACTCAGTGAAGATGATCTCATGGCGATGGTCAGCGTGACCTGAGTCGCGCTTCGACCACGCGCTGGATGTAAGTTATGCCCGAATTCTTCAACGTTCTTCCCCCCGACGTGGCGCGGGCGCTGTTGCTGAACGCCATCAGCCCGCTGTCCACAGAAGAGACAGTTCCGACATCTGACGCGCTGGACCGGTTTACCGCCAGCCCGATTTCCGCACCCCATGCGCTGCCCTCGTTTCGGCGGAGCACAATGGATGGTTATGCAGTGCGCGCGGCCGACACGTTTGGGGCCAGCGAGACACTGCCCGCGTTCCTGAGTGTGGTCGGTGAGGTGCCGATGGGTGGCGAAGCGGATGTCTCTCTGGGCATAGGCGAGGTGGCTGTGGTCCACACGGGCGGTATGATTCCCGCCGATGCTGATGCGGTGGTGCAGATTGAGCTGACCCAGCTGCTGGATCCGGCAGCCGGCACTCTCCCTCCGTTCGAGATTGAACTGCTGCGGCCTGCCTCCGCTGGGCAGCATATTATTCAAGTGGGCGAGGATGTGGCCCTGGGAAGCGAGGTACTGCCGCGTGGACACCAGATTCGCCCCCAGGATATCGGCGGGCTGCTGGCGCTGGGCGTGACCGCCATTGCGGTCGCTGCGCGGCCACGAGTGGGTATCCTGGCTACTGGCGACGAGGTGATTGAGCCGGGCCAGACGCCGCGTGGTGGACAGATTCGCGACATCAACAGCTACACGGTCGCGGCGCTGTCGCGGCGAGCCGGGGGCATTCCGTCCGTGCTCGGCATCGTACCCGATGATCTGGCGCAGCTCAAGACGGCCGCCGCCAGGGCACTGGATGCAAGCGATATGCTGGTAGTTTCCGCGGGTTCATCGGTCAGTGCTCGCGACATGACCGTGGACGTCATCGACAGCCTGGGCGAACCGGGTGTCCTGCTGCATGGTGTGGCTACAAGGCCTGGCAAACCGACTATCGTCGGCGTGGTGGATGGCAAGCCGGTCATTGGCCTTCCCGGCAATCCCGTCTCTGCCATGGTCCAGTTTGATATGTTCGGCGTTCCCGCGCTCTACCATCTGCAAGGTGGCACAAGGCCGATAGACAGTGTCATTTTGGCCCGTCTGGGCCGAAATGTGCCCAGCGAAACGGGTCGTGAGGATTACGTACCCGGCAAGTTGATTGCGGGCGGGACAGAGCCTACTGTCGAGCCGGTCTTTGGCAAGAGCAACCTCATCTACACTCTCGTCAACGCCGACGGGATGATCAAAGTGCCTCTGAATGAGGGCGGGTTAACGGCCGGCTCGCTCGTCGAGTTTCGCAGATTTTAGACCGGTCTGGTGGCTACGGGAGGTCTGCGGCGCACCGAAAGCCGATGGTGCCATCCGCATTTTCTGGTGGACTTGGGAAGCGAATCAGACCGCTGGTGAAGTTGCCCGTGTCGAACCAGGAGCCACCGCGCACCACTCTGGAAGTCCCCTCCGTTGGTCCCTGTGGATTGACGGTGTCCATGGCTGCATAGGCATCTTCGGCGTACCAATCGGCTACCCATTCCCAGACGTTGCCCGCCATGTCATATGCTCCGATGTGGCTGCGGCCGTTTTCATAGCTGGCGACCGGCGCGGTGGTGGGGAAGCCGTCGTCGACGTCGGCACTCTGCTGTTCCGCTTCGCAAGATGCATCGCAGAAGTTGACGAACGTGCCATCAAACTCATCGCCCCAGGGGTAGCGCGTCTTCAGCTCATCGACGGGGTTCCATAGGGCAGCCTTTTCCCACTCGCTCTCCGTGGGCAGTCGTGCGCCGCGCTGCTCGCAGTAGGCGGCCGCTCCGGCCCACGTGATGCCGGTTACGGGATGGTCGGCCAGTTCCGCCTCGATCTGGAAGCCAGCCCCGACGGTCTCGGTAATGGCGGTGTGCTCGAAGTCGAGACAAGGGATGTCGCCGCACAACGCCGCAGGGTCGGTTGTGTTGTTGAGAAAGGTGACAAACGAGAGGTTGGTGACTTCATGCTCGTCAATGTAGAACGGGGCGACCAGTACGGTATGAGCCGGTTCCGAAGCGGCAAACCACGACGCCTGGCAGCCAGGCCGAAAGGCGCTGCACTCCTCGAGCAGTTCGCCTGAATCGGCACCGCGTTTGAAGAAGCTGCCTGGCACAAACAGCAGCTCGGCGTCACCCTGCGTAATCCGGGCTGGCAGAGGTGTTGGCGACGCAATGGTCGTGGGGGCCAGTGTAGGCGAAGGGACTGGTGAGGGGGGCAGTGTGGGAGCCGTCGTTGGCGCGTCGGTTGGCGCAAGGGTGGGGGCTTCGATGGGGGCCGCGGTTGGCGCGACCGTGGGCGGTGTGTCGGTGGGTGGCGGGGCGATTGGCTCAGCCGTCGGTGAAGCGGGAGACACGGCCGTTTCGGTCGGTTGGACCACGACGGCCAGCGCGGCGGCCGTTGGGGTTGGCACCACCGGCAATCCACCCTGTCGAATGGCAACGGATGTCAGATTGGCCGGCTCCAGTGTCGCCTGCAAGTCAAAGACCACAGTTGACACCACACCTGCTACCTCGTCTCGCGTGCAGGCAGTCAGTGTCCACAGCACCAGGATGCTCAGGCAGATCGTAATGAAGAGGCGACGATGAGAGTGAGTCTTGGTGCGTTCAGGCATGGATGGACCTCACGACAGATAACAGGTGCCAGGTAAAGGTAAGAGGAGGGCCGACCCGTGAGGACCGGCCCTTGCTAGATGGAGGTCAGCCAGCCGCCTAGCGAATCGCGTTCGGATCCCAGTGGATTTCGGTCGGGTTCGAGCAGTCGGACTGGTCGTGGACCTTGACGTCTTCCGGACGTGCGTTGCACCAGTTGAAGAAGCCATTCTCGGTCCCGGTTGTTCCGTCAGCGGCGACAATGCTGATGTCATCAATGACGAACATCGTCCAGCCGAAGAACTCGGGGAACTTGCGGCCGACCTGCACGTGGAAGTGCTGGCCAGGATTGATAGAGACTGTCTCGTCGCGACCAACGTAGTTGCAACGACCGGCGCCGTTGTCACAGACGAACTGATCCGGGAACAGTTCCTTCCACTCGGTAACGAGAGCGGGGTTCTCTTCGTCGCTGATAGCATACCAGGCTACGCTGTTGTACGGGCCGGTTTTGCCGTCTTCGAAAGCGGTCAGGCTGACGGTAACGTAGTACAGGCCGGAAGCCGGTATGCGTGTCAGCTGCTGGTGCGCGCCGGCATAGTAGCCGCCGCTGCTTGCGCCGGAGTGCTGGATGAACCAGCCCATGGCGTTGTTGATGCCATCCGGATTGGCCGGCAGGGCCAGATCAAACTCATGCAGTCGACCAGCGGTCCATCCGGCAGTTGTGTCACGCCAGAAAACCCACGGGTCGCTCGGGCCCAGCCCGGTTCCCCATGTGGTAAACACCCCATTGTCGATGAGGCTGTTTGCCACAGCGTCTCTATTTCTTTCTTCGCTGTCATCAATGGTGTACTCGCTGCGGCCATCGTCGGACGTTGTGTACGTGACGACAAGCTCTGCGAACACACTGGCTGTAATGGCCACGATGAGCAGAATGCTCATGAGGACAGCAACTCTTGCTTTGCTCATAACTGATTTCTCCTTGTTGTGAACCCGCTGTGCCTGTGTCCAGGCATGCGGTATGAAAAAGGGCACACCTCACGCATTACCGATGAGTCTTGTGGGGTGAAGGCGCCTGAAGAACTACTCGTTGGCTGGCTGTTCGGATTGCTGGTTCTATGCGATTCGGGATACCCTCCAGTAAGGCGAAAACGCTACCAATACTCCTCAGAATACGCTACCGTTACGGTCAACACTTTTGTAACATAGATTGTTGCCTACGCGCGTGAAGCGCGGGTTAAAATAGCGTTAGTAAAGACGCAAGGACGGGGCAGATGACCAAATTGGACGACTGTGCGCGGAAAGTTGAGCCAAAGCACAAGTGGGTGGCTGGTGCTTAGCGCTTCCCGCCGAATGATCTTCAACCATGCTGATGCGTGGGTGGTGGCGCTTATCATGGCCACGATTGCGGTGGTCCTCCACCGGGAAGTGACTGGCCCCTACGTGCTCCTCATTGCCGCTGTAGCGATGGGCTACTGGGCGGCTTTTGCCCTCAACGACTACTATGACGCGCCGGTTGACTCGCTGGATGAGGCGAAGGCAGCGGGCAACGTCTTTGTCAGCCCGGGCGGTCTCCTGGCGACCCGGGGTGGCACCATAAGCTTATTGGTGGCCCCGGTTGTCCTGGCCGCACCCGTCTTTGCCCTGTTTGGCTGGCGTGGCATATTGGCCTTTGCGCTCTGCCTCTTCATCATGTGGATCTACTCTGCACCGCCGCTGCGACTGAAGTCGCGACCCGGTCCGGATCTTCTGGTCCACTGCTGCTTCGTGGAGACGTTTCCATTCGTCATGGTCCTGTTCCTGATCGAGGCGCAGTGGACAGGGCTGGACGTCTTTCTGGTAACGATTGCCTTTCTCGGTTCGCTGTCGGCGCAGATTGAGCAGCAGCTTCGTGACTATGACGCTGACCTGCTGGATGGCGACACGTTCGTCATTCGCATTGGGCGGAAACGCGCCTATCGACTGCTCGTTGCGGCGACGGTCACCCTGGGCGTCGTCGCTGTCGCTGCGTTTGCCCTGGGGGTGATTCCTGTCTATCTGGTGCCGTTCGGGCTGCTGGTGGCGCCCGCCCTCTTGCATCGTCTGCTGCGAGGCCCCAGCGCCCAGCGCCACGCCCCTCTGGTAAGGGCCACCGTCTTCGCTTCACTGGCGTATTTCGTTGTGTTCCTGTGGCTGGTGTGAGATGAAGATCGCTGGTGTGTAGTGACGAATATGGTAAATGCTGTTATCTTTCTTGGGTTGCATCATTGACGAGAAATCGCGCTTGGTCGCCTGGAGGCCTTTCTTTCCAGCGGCCATCGCAGTGAGCTTATCCGAGGTTCAATATGAGGCGTAACGACTTTCTATGGCTGGGACTGATTGTCCTGGTCGTCGCGGGGTCGGTCTGGGTTATTCTGAACGAGAACTACCCGATTCGATTGGGGCTTGACCTCCAGGGCGGCCTGCAAATCCTGCTTGAGGCAGATGTGCCGGAAGACCAGGACGTGACACCAGAAGAGATGGATACGGCACGGCAAATTGTCGACCGTCGTGTCAACGCAATTGGCGTGACTGAGCCGTTGGTGCAGGTCGAAGGTGACCGGCGCATCCTGGTAGAGTTGCCCGGCTTTGGTAACCCGGATGAAGCGACGGCGCTCATTCAGGAGACGGCCCTGCTTGAGTTTGTTGACTCGGGCAGTGTTTCCTTGCCGGAGGGTCTGTGCGTCCGGACGACACAGAACAATGGCGAGCCTTCCCGATGCGAGCTGGAAAACGGCCGCACTATCTCTGATACCATTGTTTCACCCGCGCCGTTGTTTCCTGTCGTCATGACCGGGGCAGGGCTGCGCCAAGCCGATGTGGAGACGGAGCAGTTGGGTGGCTTCTTCGTCACGTTTTCGCTCAACGATGACGCGGCTGAGATCTTTGGCAACCATACTCGGGAGAACATTGGCCAGCATCTGACCATTGTGCTGGACAAACGAGTGATCTCCAGCCCGGTCATTAGCGCTGTCATTGAGGAGTCGGGCACCATCACCGGCGACTTCAACCTGGAAGAGGCCCAACGGCTGGCATTACAGCTGCGGTACGGCAGTTTGCCAGTTCCTCTGCGAATCGAAGCCATTCGGCAGGTTGGGGCAACGCTGGGTGAGCAGTCGATTGAGGCCAGCGTTCGCGCCGGCACCATCGGCGTCCTCACTGTGCTGCTGTTCATGCTGGTCTACTACCGGCTGCCGGGCGCCCTGGCCGATATTGCGTTGGTCATCTACGTGCTGATCAGTTTTGCCGTGTTCAAAGGCGTGGGCGTAACGTTGACCTTGCCCGCCATCACCGGCTTTTTGCTATCTACAGGGATGGCGGTGGATGCCAACGTCCTTGTCTTTGAACGGATCAAGGAAGAGCTGCGGCGAGGTGCGCGTCTTGACGATGCTATCAACACTGGCTTCAGTCGAGCGTGGTCTTCGATTCGTGATTCCAACATCGCCACCCTTGTGATCTGCGTGATCCTGTGGACGTTCGGCCGCAATTTTGGGGCCAGCGCCGTCGAAGGCTTTGCCCTTACATTGGCCATCGGTGTCTTTGTCAGCATGTTTACGGCAGTCCTCGTGACCCGGACGTTGGTTCGCGTTGTTATGGGTGGTAACGCCAACTGGCTGCATCAAAAAGAGTGGTTGCTCGGCGCCTAATGGCGAGCAAGCGAAAGCAGGCCAACCTATGTCATTTGTCTTCAACATTATCGAAAATCGAAATCGTTACTTCTTGCTGTCGGCCATCCTGATCAGCCTTGGCATTGTTGCCATGCTTGTCTCGTATGCGGTCACCGGTTCGCCGGTGCGAGTCGGCGTCGACTTCAGAAGTGGTACGCGTTTTGAAGTGCAGTTTGAGAGTCCCGTCGACGAAGTGGATGTGCGTCAGGCCTTTATCGACGGCGGCATGCCCAATCCGACGGTCATTGCCTTGCGCGGCGAGAACCTGGAAAACGCATGGCAGGTACGCGGTGACTTCGTTGGTGCGGAAGCATCGGTGAACATCGTTCGCACGCTCGAAGAGGATGTGGGGCCACTGGTTCCGGGGACAACGCAGGTGCAGAGTGTCAGCGCTGCCGTCGGTGACGAAGTGACCCGTGCGGCGTTCATCGCTGTCGCCGTAGCTGCTTTCATCATCCTCATCTACATCATCATCGTCTTCAGGCAGGTGCCGACCCCGTTTCGCTACGGTGCGTGTGCGGTGGCGGCGCTGGTGCATGATCTGCTTATCGTCATGGGCTTCGCGGCGATTACCGGGCTTGTACTGGGCTGGGAAGTAGACGCGTTGTTCCTGACGGCCGTTCTGACTGTTGTCGGTTTCTCGCTGCAAGATACCATTGTCCTGTTCGACCGTATGCGCGAAAACATTGCCAAGCGGCCAAATGAGAAGCTGGACACCACGGCCAGCCGCTCCATCCTGGAGACGATCCACCGCTCGCTGGTGACCCAGCTGAGCGCGATGTTTGTCATGGTAGCGATTCTGCTGTTCGGTGGCGTGTCCATTAAGCCGTTTATCGCCGTTCTGCTTGTCGGTCTGCTGAGCGGTACGTACAGCTCGATTTTCATCGCGGTGCCGCTGCTGGTGTCCTGGGAACATGAAGAGATTCCGATTGTAAGCGCCCTGGTCAAGGCCAGAGCGTAGGCGGAGAAGACAGCCCTAGCATGCTTGCATTGACCGTAGCAGACGGCCGTCTCTCGTTACGTGACGACTATCCTCAGCCCGTTCCCGCCGCGGGACAAGTGTTGCTGCGCGTCCGGCTGGCAGGGATATGCTCGACCGACCTCGAAGTGGTCCAGGGATATGCCGGCTTCAGCGGCGTGCTGGGACATGAGTTTGTCGCTGATGTCGCTGCGCTAGGCCCTGGCGTTGCTGATACGTGGCTGGGCAAGCGAGTGGTCAGCACCATCAATCTTGGCTGTGGTGCATGCGCCACCTGCCTGCATGATGGCCCGGAGCACTGCCCGCAGCGAACCGTGCTGGGCATTATCGACAAGGACGGCGTCTTCGCAGAGTACGTTGTCACCCCTGTCGTCAATCTGCTGGAAGTGCCTGCGGCTGTTCCGGATGAGCTGGCTGTGTTTACGGAGCCGTTGGCGGCCGCCTTGCGAATACGCCAACAGATCGTCGTCAACCCTGCTGAACGTGCAGCCGTTGTCGGCCCAGGACGGCTGGGGCTGTTGGTGGCGCAGGTGCTTGCGTTGGCGGGCGGCGATGTGACGATGCTGGGCCGCAGCGAGACGAGTCTGGAGCTGCCGCGCTCGCTCGGAATGCAGGTGGGACTGGTCCAGAGCGCAGGTGACAACAGCTACGATCTCGTTGTCGAGGCGACTGGCAACGACCAGGGGTTTGCCCACTCATTGCGACTCGTTCGTCCACAAGGAACGCTGGTGCTGAAAAGTACCTTCGTCGGTCAGTCACACATCGACCTGACCAAGCTGGTGGTGGGTGAGCTTAACGTGGTTGGCTCGCGCTGTGGCCCGTTCGAGCCGGCGCTGCGGCTGCTGGAGCAGGCGACTTCTGGAGCCGACGCCGCTGGTCGCAGCATTCAGGTGGAGCCGCTGATCGCCGCCGAATACCCGCTGGCGGACGCTCAGGCCGCGCTTGAGCATGCGGCCCGACCCGGGGTGCGCAAGGTCTTGCTGCGACCCGGCTAGATGCCGGTGACGTCAGAGATAGCAGTCACCAGCATGTCTACCATCTCGTCGCACTGCGTTTCATTGATAATGAACGGCGGCCCGAACATGAGGATGTCGCCATTCTTGCCATCGGCGCAGCCTTGTGAATAGTAGATGATCAGGCCGCTCTCGAAGGCGCTTTGCCAGATGCGCCGGGCCAGCTTGTCCTCATGCGGGAACGGCCGCCGCGCTGCCCGGTCGGCCACCAGTTCAATGCCCCAGAACAGACCACGCCCGCGAATGTCACCGACAAAAGGATGGTTCTGCAGCCGGTCGCGCAGCAGCTGACCCAGATAGTCACCCATCACAGCGGAGCGCTCCACGAGACCCTCGTCCTGTATGATTCGCAAGGTGGCCAGCCCGGCTGCTGCGCCCACGGCATGGTGGCTGTATGTCCCGCCGTGATTGAAGTCGCCAAGCGTCGTGCGGATTGCTTCAACGTCCCGCCCCTGCGCCGCGATGAAACCCAGCGGGAAGTAGCCGCTGGCGGTGCCTTTCGACGTAACTAGAATGTCGGGCCGCACCTTCCAGTGATCCAGCCCCCACCAGCGGCCTGTCCGCCCCATGCCGGTGAGGACATCATCGGCGATGAGCAGCACGCCAGTGCGGTCACAGACCTCGCGGATGGCGGGCCAGTAGGAGTCGGGTGGGACCACGGCCCCCAGTGAGGCCCCGCTAATCGGCTCGGCAATGAAGGCGGCTACCTGCTCTTCTCCGTAGGCACGGATCGCTTCTTCAAGCTGGGCAGCCAGCGCTTCGCCAGATAGGTCGGAACGAAAGGGGTAGGGGGCGGCGACGTGGGGCATGTCGTGGAGGATGGGCAGATAGGGGGCGCGCAGCCCCGGACGGCCGCTGACGCCGAGCGCACCCAGTGTCATGCCGTGGTAGCTGTTCCAGCGGGATATGATGAGGTGCCGGTTCGACTGGCCACGCGCCAGCTGAATCTGGCGTGCCAGCTTGATTGCGCCTTCGACCACTTCCGAACCGCTGCTGAGCAGAAAGAAGCGCGGATCAACAAGGGGGACGACCTCCGCCAGCGCTGCGGCGTACTGCTCCAGCGGATCGCTGGTGAACATCATGCCGTGGACGTAGGCGGCCGCCTTTGACTGTTCGGCGATGGCGTCGACGATCGCCTGGCGACCATGACCGACATTGACGACAAGGGGACCGCCGGAGCCATCGATGTATCGATTGCCGTCCTTGTCAAACAGATAAACGCCATCGCCTCGGGCGATCATTGGCCGGGCAAAGTTCATCGACCGATAGAATACATGACCGTCCGGGTGTGAATACCTCATGACATGCTCCCTTCGCCCGACAGGGATGGGCTGTTGTGGACTACGGGGTTGAACTGATCGACTGCAGCATCATGACGGTGGCGTCGACCACCATCTGCTGCTGGTCTTCGCGGCTGATTGTCGCCGGGCAGTCGCCTCGCTGCAGGCCCTCGCCATACGAGCCGAACTGCGTGTGGTTGCCGCCCTCGACGCGCACAAACTCGGTGTCCGGAGGCAGGAAGGGAGTGGCAGCGGTCACTTCCTCAACCGTGGCCACGCAATCTGCGTCGCCATATACGGATACGACCTGAATGGGCAGGCCGGACAGGTCGGTGCCGCCTGCGGGGTAGGCGGCCCACAGTGCCAGTCCGTCTATCAGCTCCGGTTGGCCGGCGGCGAATTCGGCCGCCATTGCGCCGCCCAGCGAGTGTCCGCCAATGGCCCACGATTCGATGTCCGGAAAGGCCGAGATGATCTCGCTGGCCGAATTCGAGTCGATGACGGCCAGGTCAAGCGGCATCGGATCCAGGATGACAAAGAACCCTTCGGCTGCAATGGCGTTGGCGAGTGGGGCGTAGGCGAGCGGATCGACCAGGCCGCCCGGATAGATGATGAAACCGGTATCAGGCTCGCTGGTAGCCGGCTGGAAGCTCCACCAATCCTCGCCGTCGACTTGCTCAACGATCACCAGATCGCTCGACTCCAACGCTGTCAATGCCTCATCGGTGGCGGCGTTCTGCGAGCTGAGAAACAGAAAGGAGATGGCTGCACCGGCGATCAGGCCGACGACTATGATCAGCAGGACAATGAGTACCGAGCGAGTGTTCTTCATGAAGTTGGTATCCTAGCCGCGATAGAGTCCGGCGGGGTCGAGCTGTTCACGGATGATGGTCAGTTCACCCGGCGAAGGAGGTGTCATTTCATGCACCTCGTCGGCGATGCGCAAGGGCCAGCCGATCTGAGCCTGAATGCTTTCCGCTGTCTCGCCGGGGGCCAGTTCAACGAGCGTCATTTCGTTGTATGGATTATCGAAATCGAATGAGGCCCGGTCCGTAATGACGCGGCTTGGGCCGTTGCCCGGCAACCCGGCGCTTTCGCGCGATCTGTCTGCACGCAAGTGTCCGGCGCTGGTGCGAAAATCCAGCTCATTGACGAACGCCCGTTTGGAGAGGCGCATGATCATCAGCACTTCACGGGCGTTGATAGCGATTTCGCAAGCGCCGCCGGAGCCAGGTAGGCGAACCTTCGGTTGCGTGTAGTCACCGATTACCGACGTGTTGAGGTTGCCGTAGCGATCGATCTGCGCTCCGCCGAGCAGGGCGACGTCGATCAAGCCCCCCTGAAGGTAGAGCATAAAGAGGTCGGCCATGTTGACGACGGACAATGCTCCGCTGACCAGGGTAGGGTCGCCGATCGACAGCGGCAGGCGGGCCGGCTGTGCCCCGAAGACGCCGCTTTCATAGACCAGCTCCATCTCTGGCGAGTGGCTGCGTCGCGCCAAATTACAGGCGATGTTCGGCAGGCCAACGCCGACAAAGACAACTCGCTTACCTTCGAGGGCGCGCGAAGCGTTGATGATCATTCGCTCTGATGGCGTGACGGGAAGGCTCAGGGTGTCGGTGGTCATCTCAATGCTCCGGGTCAGAATTCGTGTAGCGACAGGTTTGTCAGGTCAGGCGTACTGACCATAGTTGACCGGGTCTGCTTCCAGCGTGCCGGCAGCCAGCGCCTCCAACCGGCTCTGGCCCAGCTTGTTCAGGTAAGCGGTCCGATCGGCCACGCCGTAGACCCATTCATCCAGCCACGCTTCTGTGCTGGCAGCATCTCGCGACAGGTCATCCCATGCCAGATAGAACTCATTGTCCCGATCGTAATAGCCCTGTACATAGCTGGGGTGGGCGCCATACGGTTCATGGACGACGGCGTCGACGATCAACCCGGGGATCAAGGTACGATTGGGATCGCGACGGATGACCGCTTCGTCGACAATCTCTTCGACGACGACGATGACCTTGCTGGCGGCGAATGCCGCTTCCTTCTGCGTGCCCAGCAAGCCCCACAGATGGGTATTGCCTTGCGCGTCGGCCCGTTGGGCGTGGACGAACGCCACGTCAGGGTTGAGCGGCGGCACAACGGCGATCGGGCCGTCGCCATAGGGGCTGTCAACAAACTGGATTCGGTCATTGGCCGCAGGCATGTCGCTGCCCAGATAGCTGCGCAGCGGGAAGAAAGGCAGCTTGCTGGCCCCAGCCAGATAGCGACCGACCATGCCGAAGTGGGAATACTCCTCTATCTCCAGCGGGTGGGGAATGCCTTTCTCGATGGCCCGACGGATGGCGTGGAGACTGCCCACACCCGGATTACCCAGGTAGCTGAATACGAGCTTACGCGCCACCCCGGCGGCGATCATCTGATCGTAGATGAGGTCCGGGGTCAGACGACAAAGCACCAACTCCTGCTTGCGCTGGCGGATTATCTCGTGGGCAGCCGCGAAGCAGATGAACGCGGTGAACCCTTCAATTGCCACGGTATCGCCGTCAGCAACCAGATTGGCCACCGCTTCGCGCATGGTGACAACTTTACCCGTTGAACTCATTGGCCCACCCTATGTTTGTGCTTGCTGTCGTCTGCGTTGAGACCAACAGGCCGGGAGACCAGAAACAGCCGCCCGGCCCGCATTTCAATTCGCTTAGTCGACGAGCGTCTGGCTCTGCTCGTGCATATATTGCTGCACATAGTAGAAGCTGCCGGCAGCCTTGCCGGTGGAGCCGCTGCCCTTCCAGCCACCGAAAGATTGGTAGCCAGGCCACGCACCGGTGGTCGCGCCGCCGCTGCGATTGGCGTAGGTGACACCCGCTTCGATATGGTCGAAGAACCAGGCGACCTCGTCCTTGTCTTCGCTGAAGAACCCGGCTGTCAGGCCGTACTCCACATCATTGGCTTTCTTCATCGCGGCCTTGATATCGTCGAACGCTTCGACCATGACAATGGGCAGGAACATCTCTTGCTGCCAGAGGGCGTGGTCTTCCGGTACGTTGTCAACGATGGTAGGCAGGACGTAGTAGCCGTTCTCTTCGAGGACGTCGCCACCGTAGACGATATCGCCGTGCTGTCGCAAGTCGGCTACGAACCTGCGATAATCCTCGAAGGCGCTCTTGTTGGCAACGGGGCCCATGAAGTTTTCCTGAGCTGTTGGATCGCCGACCTTGATTTCGCTGGTCAGCCCCACGAACCGCTTCATGAAGTCATCTTTGACGGATGCGTCGACATAGAGGCGAGAAAGGGCCGAGCACTTTTGCCCCTGCAGGCCGAAGGCCGAGCGCATGGCGCCCATGGCCGCCTTGTCCAGGTCGGCGTGCTTGCTGACGATGGTCGGATTCTTACCGCCCATCTCGGCGATGCACGGACGCGGATAACGTCCCTGGGCAAACGTGCGGATGATGTTCATGCCCACGTCGTAGCTGCCGGTAAAGGTGATGCCGTCGACTTCTGGGTGGTCGACCATCGTTTGGCCGACCGAACGCCCACCACCAGTAACGAAGTTGAACACGCCCGCAGGTACACCGGCGTCACGGAAGCATGTAGTGAGCAGCCAGCCAGTGTAGGGGGTGTCGCTGGCCGGTTTGAAGACAACGGTGTTGCCTGCCACCATGGCCGCGCTCGACGGACCGCCGGCCAGCGCGCCGGGGAAGTTGAAAGGTGAGATCACAACCCAAACACCATATGGCTTGAGCACACTGCGATTGTGATGCTTGTCGCTCTCCGAGAGCAGTGTCACGTCGAAACCGTTGAACCGTTCCATCGCATCGCAGTTGTAGCGAATGAGATCGGCTGTTTCTTCGACATCGCCCAGAGCTTCGAGGCGGTTCTTGCCCACTTCCAGGCTCATCACCACCGCCATGTCAAACAGGCGATCACTGATCAGATCGGCCGCGCGGCGCAAGATGGCGACGCGTTCCTGCCAGGGTGTGTCGCGCCAGGCGGGGAACGCCGCCCGTGCCGCGGCGACGGCATCTTTTGCGTCCTGTTCGGTGCCCTTCTGGAAGTGGGCCATGACCAGGTCGAGATCGGCAGGGCTTACTTTGGCGAAGGTTTCGGACGCCATGCGCTCCTTGCCGTCAATGTAAAGCGGAAATGTCTGGCCGCTGTTGGCCCGGAAGTTTACGACGGCTTCGTCGTAAAGCTGGTGCAGCTCCGGATCCGGGCTGGCCAGCGTCGAATAGGTGACCTTGAACTTGCGTTCCTGTGTCATAGAAGCCTCCTCTAGTCAGATGGGTGGGATAGGTGGAAAAGGACTTGCGTGCCTGAGAATCAGGCGGCGCCTACGCCCCATATTATAGCGTCATTGCCATCAGATTGACCATGCCGCCAGCAAACACGAGGCGTGCTCACACGAGGGAGTATATTCGCAATCAGGCGCGCCTCCAAACGCCCTGACAGCACCACGCAAAACGGTCGCCTGCATCACGTCAGGCGGCCGTCATTGGCTCGCTGCTGCCAGCGACAATGGGTTAGCCAGACGGCTGCAGCGAATCGATCGAGATCTGGGCCGGATAGAAGTTTTCGTTGACCGACAGGGATTGCTGGTAAGCGTCGATCGCTCCCGGGACGTCGCCCAGATAGGCCAACGCATGCCCCTTGTACCAGAACGTCTCTTCCACGTTACGGCCGCCCTGGGTGGCCAGCGTTGCGTCAGCCAGGTCGATGACATCCTGATAGCGGTCCAGCTTGAGGTAAGCCAGATAGGGCTGGAACTGGTACCACAGCATGCGCGGCGGCAGGCCGATTTCGCGGGCTTTGTCGTAGGCTTGTCCGCCGCCCTGGTAGTATTGCGGTTCGCCGGTCAGGCCGCCCATGCGAGTCAATGCCGTACCCAGATTGAACCAGGCGAAGGCGTCCTCAGGGTTGTCGCGTGTCTGCTGCTCGGCATCTCCGGCGACCTTCTGCCACATGGTGAAGTCGTCAAGCAGCTCTTCGCCCATGATCGCTTCAACCATTGCCTGCTGGTCCGGGGAAAAGACGACGTAGAAGGTGTTGTTGAACTGCTTCCAGAACGTCTCGACGTCGGCGTAGTTGTCAACGCGACCAATCCCGTCAGTTGGCTGCAAGTAGCTGTCCTGGCTGTACAGCTCTTCCAACTCGTCATCATAGCCATAGACCGTCAGGTAATGGCCCCACCACCCGGAGTCCGGCAGCTCGTACCCTTTTTCGATGACGACCGGGATGCCAGCCGATACGAACTGCTTCACCATATCGAGATCGCCGCCACTGCGGGCAATGGCCTGGTAGCCGGGCACCTGCTCATTGACATAATCAGCAATTTGCCACGGTGAGACGTTGCGATCTTCTGGGTTGGGTTTCAGGTAAGCGGCCACATCTTCCTGTGTGATGTCGTTGCCGTACCAGTTGAGGACCTGGGTCAGGTTTGCCGGACCACAGTTGTTGAACGATTGCTGAATTCGGGCCATGTTATCCAGCTTGACGCGTTCCAACTGCGGCAGGGGCGTTGGGCTGGGGGCGGGCGTCGGTTCGGCTGTCGGGGCCAACGTTGGCGTTGGCTGAGCGTCAGCCGGCGGCTCTTCTGCTGGTTCTATGGTGACCACTGGTTCGACGACCGGGGCCACGGTTGCCAGCGGTTCCAGGGCAATTGGATCGGTCTCGCTCAGCGAGCCACCGTCAGTTCTGTCGACCGGCTCAGCCGCAATCAGAGCGTTGAGGTCGACTGACTCGTTATTGGCCAGGGCGGGGGCCGGGAGCGCGGTGGCCACCGGCGCGACCTGGTCAATGACCCCTTCGGTAACGCTGCTGAGCGTGGGCTGGTTCTCCTGAAGCCAAACGCGATAGCGACCGGGAATGGCCTGGACGGCCGTCGGCAGGGCCAGCAGGCCAATGACCAGCAGCAGTTGGATGCCAACAATCAGTAGGATCAGTCGTTTGGTTCTGTTACTCATAAGATAGTTCCTCTACAGGTGCCGATTTGCGAAAGCGGACTAGTTGCCATTCTGAAGAGCGGCCAGCGCGTCAACAGGTGGCCGGTAGTTGGGATTCAGCGCAGCAGCCTGCTCCCAGTCCGCCTGGGCGGCGCGTTCATCGCCGGCGGCCATGCGGGCCAGACCGCGATAGTAGAACGACTCCTCAAACAAAGGGCGTTCTTCCAGCGTGCGGTCGGCCAGCAGAACGACGTCGTCGTAGCGACCGACCTGATAGTAAGCTTCGTACGGGCCAAATTGATACCAGAGCATGCGCCAGGGTAGACCGATTGACCGGGCCTTGTCGTAGGCCAGGGTGGCGCTGTCGAAGTCACCCAGCGCCGTGTGGACAGTTCCCAGATTGAACCAGAAGAAGGCGTTCTCCGGGGCAGCGGTGGCGTCGTTCTGGGCTTGGGCCAGGTTGTTCTGCCACATTCGGGCATCGTCCATGTCGTCGCCGATGATGCGAGCGACCAGATCGGCCTGTTCCGCCGAATAGAGGACCACATAGTTGCGGTTGAACTGTGGCCACAGCGTCTCCAGTTCCGCATATGTCAGCACGCGGCCGTCGGGATCGGCGTTCTGGAGCGGTTCCTCGCTCGTGCCGAACCAGGAGTCGTAGACCCAGAACTGCTGCTGGACGTCGTCGTAGGCAACCGGCAGCAAGTAGTGGCCATACCAACCCAGCCAACGGAACTCGCCCGGCGGCTCAATGCCCAGTTCGATGATCACCGGAATCCCGTTTGCAATGAACGCTCGCAGCGTTTCCGCTGAGCCGTTGGTGCGGAACAGAGCGCCCAGTTCGGTCTGATCGTTCACGTAGGCGGCCATTTCGTCGGGGCCAACGTTGCGATCTTCTTCATTCGGCTTCAACACGGCGGCCGTGTCATACTGGCTGAGGCCCAGGCCGTAGTAGCTGAGGGCCATGGCCATTGTCGCCGGACCGCAGTTGTTCCAATCCTGAAACTTGTGGGTAATGCCATTGAGCCGTGCGGCCTTTGGTGGTGGCGGTTCAGTCGGCAGGGGAACGGCCGTTGGCGTTGGCATGGGGGTCGGCGTGGTGGCGTCCGTCTGGCTGACCGCGAGCGGGGCGGGTGTCGGTGAGGGCGGCGGCGTTGCCGTCGCATCGGATGGCACTGAAGTGGGTGCAGTGACAGGCACCAGCAGCCGTTCAGCGGCATCTGCTGGTGCTGCCACGGTCGGCAGGATGGGCGTCGGATCGGCCGGCAGAGCCATCGCTTGCAGGGATTCCGGGAGTCGGAGCGCATACCGGGTAGGCATGGTTCGCAGCGCGGCCGGTACCAGCCACACAGCCAACAATCCCGCCAGCAGCAGGCCGCCTCCTAACATCCATGATCTTCGCATATGCCTACAGAACTATATCGCAACAATCCGATGCAGATTGTAACCGACCCTACTCCATGAGATAAAGCGGATCGGGCAAGGCCTAACTAGACTCTCACGCATCTGAGGGCGCTGGGATGGGGGTTAACGCGGTATCCGGCTCCTGAACTGCGGGTCGATTCAGCCAGACTGCCACCGCCAATGTCAGGAAAAAAGTATAGGCCAGGTCGATGAGAAAGAAGCTGTGGTCGACCAGGCCATGGGTCACCGTGGCCGCCAGCGAACCGGCGAAGCCCACAGCGACTGGAAGCCACCGGTAGCTGACCCCATTGACCGCTTGCCACAGCAATCGCGCCGTGATGACAACCATCCAGCCGAAGGTTAGCAGCCCGAACAGCCCGAGGCGTGACGTGACGTCCAAAACAATGTTGTGCGGGTGGTTTAGATTCGGCTCCTGCCAGGCGGCGTCCAATATGTAGCGGCCCCGATAAGCGTAGATGAAGTTGTCCAGACCGACGCCAAACACCGGATGGTCGGCGATCATGTTGGCTGCCGAGCGCCACAAGTTGAGCCGAAGTAAGCCCGTCGCGCCCATTAGATTGAACCGACCAGCCAGTTGTGGTGTTTGGGAGGCGATCGCGAGGCCAGCCGCCCCGACGCCCAGGCCGGCCAGCGCCCAGGGCCATGTGCGGCGGCCGTTCGCGCGCTGCCAAAGCCAGAAGACAACCAGCATGGATGCCGGTACACCGAGCAGCAGTGCGCCGCGGCTGAAGGTGAAAAGTATGGCAGCGCCAATCGGGAGAATAGCCAGACCATAGAGCCAGCGCCTGTTGCGATTGGGGGGCGCATTGCCCAGCAGCAGGACGGCGACAAGCAAGGGCAGGATGCGTCCCAGATACAGCGCGACGTTGTTGGGTGAGCCAAAGATGGAGCGCAGGCGCATCAGGCCTGCTTCAGCTGTGATGATGTTCTGGCCTGTCACATATTGCCACAAGCCGTACCCGGCAACGACCAGCCCGCTCAAGACAAAGGCGTCGAGTACGACCCACATCTCAGAAGATTTGAGATGCGTGGCTCGCAGCAGCAAGTAGAACAGCGCAGGTTCGATGATGACCACCCGCCACTCGTTGGTGGCCACGTCGAGGCGCTCCGTGAATGCCAGCGAAACAGTGGCCACGACCACGAAGGCGATGACGGCGTAGTCAGCGCGCTGCATTGCTGGCCAGATCCAGCGACGCCGACCTTGCCTTGCCGCCCGACCCGCGTCAAGCAGACTGCGCGTCAGCCACGCACCGAACGTCACCAGGGTGAACATCTCGACCGGCGAGAAGCGGTAGCCGAGAATCTCCTTGGGCAGCGGAGCAACGTAGAACGGGATCGAGAAGGCGATCAGAGCGACGCCCCACGCCGGACGGAGCACCAGCAGGACGAAAAGAATCGTCAGGGCGATGGCGTACAGGATGAATGACGGTGTGATGTAAAAGAGGGTGGCGGCCGCTGCTGTCGCGGCAATCTGCCCGGGGTCGCCAAGGCGACGATATGTGCCTGCCAGCTCCTGGCCCCAGGTCATCCAGCCGGTCAGGCCGACCAACCCGGCGGTTGTGGCGATGAGGAGCAGCTGCGTGCGGTCGCTGAGGGCGGTATAGCGGCCGCCAAACGATTGTGAGGCCGAGGGCCAACGTGCTGTACGTGCGGCCTGCCACGCGCCGACAAGACAGAGAAGACCAATCAGAGCCAGACCGATGCCGGTTGCTACATAGGGGCGTGGATCGGGCCGGTAGCCGACGCTGAACCCCTTGAGCGCCCACTGGTCCCACCCGCCGCTGGCTGTCAATTCGAGCCGGTGGGGGCCGGGCGGCAAGTTGCTGGCAATCGTCTCGATGGAGATGAAGTCGTCCCCAGGTGCAGGGGATGTGAGGATGAGCGTTGGGCCAATCTCGTCGGCTGGGAGGCCATTGGGCGGCTGACCATCAAGAGTGACATAGAACCGCGCCCGATAATCTGCCCGCCGAACCTCAACCGCGATATCGGTGCCCCAGAAGTCGAATGTCACCCGGTCGCCGCTGGCCCCGATGTCGGCGCCCAGCGCCGGATCAAACTGCCACCCGGCGCTGTACGTTTGGGCGGGATCTGTCGGTGACGCTGTATGGTATCCCGGTTGGGCGCGGGCTTGGTCCAATGACGCCTGATAGCCACCCAGGGCGGCCTCCGTTTCTGTTCCCGTTATGGCAAACCCCTGGCGGGGGTCATCTGGCGCAGCCGCACTGTTCCAGCTTTCGAGGAAAAACGGCCCCATCCACGGCCACTCGCGTCGGGCGCGGTCCAGTGCGGCGACGCTCCACCGTGCTCGCTGCTGGTCGCTAGTCTGTCCCCAGACGGACGGTGCACCCGTCCAGCCGGGCGGCAGCGCGTTCCAGCCCCAGTTCCCCGCCCAGATCGCTTTCTCACCATGCCCCTGCCGGACCAACTCTTCGCGCAGCAAGATGACGCGGCTGAAGTTGAGCCGGCCATCTTCCACCCGCCGGTCGTCCGGGCCGGTGTCAAACCCGTACGGTTTGGCTGCAAAGGCGTCGACTGTGTCGGCCGCGCCGGCACCTAACATGGCCCGCAGGTAAGCTGTTTCGTTCAGGTTTTCCGGACCTGACTCCGTAGTGGGGGCGAGCGGGGCGGCGACAACGAAGGCGCCGGGGTCCGCCCGGCGCAGCTCGCGGCTGGTGGCTGCGAGCAGGGCGCTGTAGGTTCCCGGGTTGACGAGTTGTCCGCCCCAGTGGGACGCCAGATTAGGCTCATCCCAGATGATGTAGCTGTCGACCTGGTGGCCAAAGCGACGACCGAACTCGCCGGCCCATTCGGCGAAGGCGGCCTGGTCTGGCGGCGTGTACCCCGTGGTCGGATCGCCGTCCAGTTGAGCAGTCATCTGCATACCTGCGTTGGCGGCGGCGCTGACGATTCGTTGGGCGGCTGGCCAATCATAAGGCGTTGTGAATGGGAATGTCTGCTTGACTGCCGTGACACCGGACGATCGCATCGCCAGTAAGTTCTCATCAAGCTCACGCTCGTCATACTGTTCCAGGGCGACGTTGAGGCCGAGGTAGGAGCCGCCGGCAGGGACAGACTGGGGGACGGCGCCGGCGACGCCCCGAGTGATATAGCGGAACTGATAGACAAGCCCGATCAGAGCCAGCAGGGACAACACCGCCAGCACTGCAAAAAGCAGCGATGCAGCGCGCGAGCGTCGGGGGTCAGGTGTCGTGTTCAGCATTACCGGTCCAGCATACCAGATTGCACAGCCAGGCGGACCTGTTGTCGCTGGCTGATTTGCCTACGGTCGGGCTGCGTTGGGGCCGTAGGGGGCCCAGGTCGGATGGCTGTCCAGCGAGTCATCCTGCCGTTGGCGGAACACAGCGCCGGTGTTGATGTCGATGATATGCAGCGCCTCGTCAAAGATGAAAGCGGCCTGTTCACCACCCGGACCCCAGGCGATGAATTGGGGAATCGCAGGGAAGCTGCCGGGCTGCCCGGGCTCCGGGAACACCTGCGCGGCATCCGCGCCACTGTCTTCGGCCCGCCACAGCGCATAATCGCTGCCCAAACCCGTGCCCGGTTCGGTTGCCCGCAGAAAGTACAGCGCTGAACTGGCGGAGGAGTTGGGTGCCGACCACGCGGCATGGGACCAGATCCCGGCCTGTGTTGCGACCGTTGTCGCCTCACTCTGGCCCAGGGTGCTCTGCCTGACGTCAAAGCGGCTCGCGCCATCTGTTTCGCCCAAACTGTGTTCTGTGTAGACGAGGTGATTGCTGTCGTCCGACCAGGCCAAAGAGGGCACCCACGCCCACTCCGCGCCCGTGTCAAAGGGAGTGAACGCACGCAGCGGCTGTGGTTCGACGGAGGCCGCGGACAGCAGATCGTCCAGTAGCGGCGTCTCTTCGGCAACTTCCTCCGGCACGGGCAGCAGGCCAATTGCGTCAGCAAACGCATAGGCCAGGAAACTGCCGTTGGGCGACCAGGCGTACGTCCCGCCCCACCAGCCGTAGGTAGCAGGCAGGGCATTGGCGAGCCTGATTGGCGCGGTATCGACGCTAGGCAGCGTGTCCAATGTCAGAAGCCAGACGTCATTGTTCGCTTCCCAACCTGGCGGATTGGGCAAGGCACGGGCCGTCGTATACGCAATGCGTGGTTGGTCACTGCGGGACGGATCCCATGCCGCCCACAGCACATTGTCGATGTTCAGCGGAACCGGGACAGCGTCCCGGTTGGTGGCCATGATCCAGAGACTGTTATCGAACGCGGCATCCGAATCTGCTCTGCTAAACAGCAGCCAGGCTCCGTCGGGCGAAAGCTGGAAGACGCGGCCGTCCAGTGCGCCGGCGGTCTCGATGCTAAATGCGCGTTCCGTGCTGTCCCGGACGATGACGGGTCGGCCGTCGCTGATGTAGGCCAACGTTCCCGCAACGGACTGCTCGCTCTGGTCGGCCCCAACGCCAACCATAACGATCTCGTCAATGGCCGGCTCGATGGTTCGTACTTCCGTCACCCAGCGGTCGCGCTCGAGGCCGTCCTGGTATGTAATGCGGTAGACGACTTCCTGCACTCCGTCCTGGCCGCGTTGGACGATGATCGGTTGATCGGTTGGCGACAGTTCTGCCGAGCGCACAAATTCTCGTTGGAAGGGTATAGTTGCCGAGGAGATTTCTTCCGACTCAGTGACCCGCACAATGGTAACTTCGGTGACGGGCGGCGGTCCGCTAATCGGAGACCACGCCGGTGGGGAAACCTCATCGGCCGGACCAATGGTTAGCCCGGCTGCGGCCACTGCCTCGCCGACGGTGCGGGCTGAGGTGGTGAGCGTTTGTTCGACCCCGTCGGCAATCACGCGCACGTCGCGATGCTGCAAGACGGGGGCGTCAGCGGCGGACAGGGAAGTATCTGTCGTCGCCGCTGGCCAGCAGGCGGTGAGAGCGAACAACAGGATGGCCAGCAGCAGAACCGCCTGCCGCTGCGGACCGGCAACCCGCTTGTGGCGCAAGTCCGTGCACACGGGTGTGGCTACGCCTCGACCCAAAGCCTGGCCACTTCTTCCGGCAGGTCGTCGGCCACGGAGTCGCTCGCGTCTGAGCTGATCAAGGTCTTCAGGTTGCGGAAAACGGCCGATGTCGCGATTCGCGAATAGGCGCCGTCGGTGTTGCCGCTGCGATAGGCGACCTGCTTGACGAACTCTGCTTCCGTGAGGTTGGGATCGCGGAAGTTGATGAGGCGCCAGCCGCGCTTCAATTCGGCCGCTAACTCATCTGGCAGTGCCTTGGCCAGGTCGCGCTTGGCGCCGCCCTTTAGCGTAAAGCCGAGCGTCCGCAGCACGGCCTCGGTCCACAAGTCGGCATGCTCAGCCGTGCGCAGCCCGGCATCATGCTGGACCTGTGTAAAGAAAGTGTCGAGAGTAGATACTTGGTTTGCCATGAATGTCCCGTTTGCCAGGATTGACTATGTGCCAATAGCGGCTATAATTTCACGTTTGATTCGCTTTCACGCGAATTATAGCCGAATGATTGATAGTGACTAGAAAAAGGCGGCAAGTGCGACTGATTTGTGTGGGGTCGCGAAAGCGCTGTCTGCGAGGAATATTTGAATGTCTGACAATATCGTAATCGAAGCGGAACCCCGCACTCTGATTGGCAAGAAGGTCGCCCAGCTGCGCCGTGAAGGGTGGGTGCCGGCTACTGTATATGGCAAGGGCGAGACGATCAGTGTGCAGATTGAGCGCAAGGCGCTCCGCCGCGCACTGCGGGTTGTTGGCACGACCCAGATGGCCCAGCTTGAGGTAGAGGGTAAGCAGCGACCCGTTCTGGTGCGTGACATCCAGCAACATCTGACGCGCGGCGACGTGCTCCATGTTGACTTTCTTGTCATCGATATGACCAGCACGTTTAAGGTTGAGGCCGAACTGGTTCCGATTGGCGAGTCCGCCCCCGGTGCCGAGGGGTTGGGCGTGGGCGTGTTGGCACTCCGTTCCGTCGAAATCGAGGCGCTGGCCGATGCCCTTATTTCGGAGATTGAGGTCGACCTGTCCTTGATCACCGACCCGGATGTCGTCATCACGATTGCCGACCTTGTGGTGCCAAAGGGCGTCACGATTCTGGCCGACCCGGACACAGCCGTCGCCCGGTTTGAATACGTCTCCTTGCCCGATGAGGAAGAGGAAGATGAACTGGAAGACGAATTTGGTGTGGTGGCCGAAGACGTCGAGGTTATTGGCAAGGGCAAGCAGGACGAAGACGAAGAAGCGTTCGAGTAGCCCAAGCCGTGACATGGTCGCAACGCATCGGGCTTGCAGCGATTCTGCTCCTGGCGGCTGCGCTGCGCTTGAGCGGTGTTGCCTGGGATGGCTATCAGCATCATCATCCTGATGAGCGATACGTTTCCTGGGTAGCGACGACAATTGAGTTTCCGGCTGTGTCCAGCATCGTTTCCGGAACGGCGCTGGACCCGGCCACTTCTCCGTTCAATCCCTTCCGTTGGCCGCCTGAGGCCAGCAGCGAAGGGATTGTTGTTGTCCAGGACACGCCGCGGGCCTTTGCCTACGGTCATGTTCCCCTGTACATGGGCGTGGCCGCTACGCGGCTGTTTGAGCGGGTTCCCGAGGCGTGGGTTGAGCGCATTCCGGAGCGTTTTTCACTGGCCAGCGACGTCTTCAATACGCCGGACCGCATTGAGTTCAACCACCTGACGGCCGTTTCCCGGTCGCTCACCGGTTTAGTCGATACGTTGACCGTGCTGCTCATCTTTCTGATCGGTCGCCATCTCTTTGGGGTGTGGGTAGGGCTTGTTGCCGCGGCGCTGCTGGCCGTGACGGTGATGCACATTCAGCTGGCCCACTTCTTCATCAGCGACCCCTACCTGACGTTCTTTGTGACACTGGCTCTCTATCTGATGCTTCTGGCCAACGCTCGAGGTCGCTGGTCGGCGGTCTATCTGGCACTGGCGGCCGTTGCTGTTGGCCTGGCAGTTGGCTCAAAGTTCTCGGCGGTCTTGCTGCTGCTGCCGCTGGCAATCGTCGCCTGGAGTGTGCCGGAACGTCTCGGCCGTCGTGCTCTAACGTTAGCCGCCATCGTTGGCGTGGTCGCGCTGACCTTCGCCCTCACCAATCCATTCGCGTTGCTCGATACCAGCTGCGAAGTGCGTTTCGCTACCATCCAGGTGGGCAGTCTGAGGCTGGGCCAACCGGTCATCAATTCGTGCTATCTCGAAAACATACTCGTGCAGAATGCGATGGTGAGCGGGGACGCGCCGCTTCCCTTCACGCGGCAGTACGAGGGCACCTTGCCCTTTCTCTACTTCCTGGAAATGCAGATCCGCTGGGGGCTTGGTCCGTTCCTGGGCCTGATGGCCATCGCCGGCACCGTCTGGGCCGGGTGGCGTGTCCTGGCCGCATTCCGGGTCAGCGCTGACAAGGACCCGGCAGACCTATGGACCAGCCAGGAGATACAAGGGCTGGCCATTCTCCTGCTGTGGGTTGTCCCCTACTTTGTGCTGACCGGCAACTTCTACGTCAAGTTCATGCGCTACATGCAGCCAATCCTGCCGATTGTGATTCTGCTGGGCGCAGCCATGCTGTTTCGCATAGCCAATCAGACCGTGAGAACAATTGCTTTGGCGGCGGTCGTGGTGCCGACGGCTCTCTACGCCTTTGCCTTTGTGGCCATCTATCAGGAGCCCCATCCGTGGAACGCGGCGTCAGACTGGATCTACGACAACGTCCGCTCCGGCACATTGATTGTGAGCGAGCAGTGGGATGACTCGCTGCCGGTTCCGGCGGTCGTGGGCGAGCGAGCCGTGCTGCCCGGCGGGTACCGCAATGAAGAGCTTAGCTGGCTGACCGGCACCGGCAATCGGGATGACCTCGCCAAGTTGGAGCGCAATGCGTCGTTGCTGGCCGAAGCAGGCTACCTGACCGTCGTTAGCCAGCGCGTGTACGGCGTGACGCCGCGACTGCCTGAGGATTTTCCGCTTTCGTCTACGTACCATCAACTGCTCTTCGACGGAGACCTCGGCTATGAGCTGGTCTGGGTCGGCGGCCGCTTTCCGTCGTTGGGCGGCGTTTCGCTGTCACCGGACTTGTTTACATGGCCGGGTCTGGAGCCGCCGGTTGGCGCTGCCGACTACCTCGACAGCTTGCCCGTGTGGCAGGCGGGTCGAGTCGACGAGAGTTTCACGGTCTACGATCAGCCGCTAACCATGATTTTCCGGAACACGGGCGAGCTGTCGGCCAGCGAAATGGCCAGCCGCATCCAACGTGCAGGTGCAGAGGGAAGTGACTGACCCGTGCATGAGAATCGCAAGTCGCCTGTTCGCCGGGTGGCCTATAATCGCCAGAGTAATCGCTTAAGTTGGCTGACACAATGAGCAACGATCGACGTTATCTGTACGCAACTGTTTTCATAGCCGGGATGAGCACCCTGGCTGTGGAGTTCACGGCCAGCCGTATGCTGCAAACGGCCTACGGCACGTCGAACATTGTCTGGGCGAATGTTATCGGTCTCGTCCTGTTGTCGCTGACTGCGGGTTACTTTGTCGGCGGCCGCCTGGCCGATCGCTATCCTCGTGCCGACATCTTCTACCTCATTGTGACTGCTTCAGGCGTGTCGGCTGTCTTCTTCTTGCTGCTGACGAGCGTCATCTTGCGCGAAGCGTCGGCCGCGCTGGCGGCCGTCAATGTGGGCGCGGTGGCAGGTTCGCTCCTGTTGGTCGTGGTGGCGCTGGCTGTGCCGGTCACGCTTCTGGGCTGTCTGTCGCCATTCGCGGTCAGACTGGCGCTGGATGATGTGGGCGAGGCGGGCCGTATCAGCGGCCGTATCTACGCCATTTCGACGCTGGGCAGTTTGTTGGGCACCTACTTGCCTGTTCTGCTGATCATCCCGCTGGCCGGATCACGGGCGACGGCGCTTATTTTCGGCTCCATCCTGTTGATTGTTGGGCTGGTTGGTCTGTGGCAGGCGCGGCGAGCGAATGCCGGAGGCAGCAGACTGACGGTGGCAGCAATGCTGGTATCGGCGCTGTTGGTGGGTGGGGCGGCCGTTTGGCTACAGGGTGGCGTGAAGGCGCATCCCGACCAGATCGCCGAAGCCGAGTCAGCTTACAACTACATCCAGGTTATTCGCCAAAACGACTGTAACTACTTGCTGCTGAATGAAGGGCAGGCGTATCACTCATTTTACTGTGATGGCGGACGCGTGCCGGCGGTCTCCGTGTGGAGTATGATGCTGGCAGCGCCGTACTTCAGTTCGGGGCCGGTGAGCGTGGACAACTCGCTGGTCATCGGTCTGGCGGCTGGCACCATACCCAAGCAGTTGACATCGGTCTTTGGCGCCATTCCGGTCGATGCGATCGAAATCGATCCGGAGATTGTGAGTATGGGCGCCGACTTCTTCGCGCTGACCGAGCCGAACATCCGGCCGATCATTGGCGACGGCCGTTTTGAGCTGAATCAATTGACCGGACCGTATGATCTGGTGACGCTCGACGCCTACAAGGTGCCTTATATTCCCTGGCATCTGACCACAGCGGAGTTCTTCGGCGAGGTGGCTGATGTGATGAGTGACGACGGCGTGCTGGCCGTCAATGTCGGCCGCACGGATGAAGACCGGCGGCTGATTGAAGCGATAGGCGCCACGATGCTGACCGTTTTTCCCTCGGTCCATACTGTTGACGTGCCCAATACCTTGAATACGATCCTGGTGGCCACGATGCAGCCGTCGGAGCCAGGGACGCTGGCACAAAACCGGGCGTTGCTGTCTGCCGGTGCGCCACCGCTGCTAACGGCTGTGCTCGACATGGCCGTAGAGAACGAACGTCCGCAGCAGTTTGAAGGCCCGGTCTTCACAGACGACCGTGCCCCTGTTGAAATCATTAGCGACTCCGTCGTACTGCGTTTTCTGTTGGGAGCAGGTCCGGATGGTCTGGACAGCCTGCTGAACTGAGCTGAACCTGCTGACCTGTGACTGCTCGCGGAGCGCCTGTCACAGGATAGCCGTGAGGAAATGAAAATGAGTAATAATCCTTTGGTAACAATCTTGCGCTGGCTGGTCATCGTGGCCATGCCGTTCGTATTGGGCTTTGGTATGGTCAGGGCCGTCATCGCCTGGGACTATCCTGGCTTCGAATACGCCCGCATTGCCCCTGACGCGTACGGCTGGACGGACGAACAACGTCTCGACCTGGCGCATGGTACGCTGGACTACATGCGTGAATCGGCGCCGGCTGAAGAGGTTATCTTCATGCTGGAAGACCTACGTCTGCCCGGCACCAATGACCCGCTGTACAATGAGGCCGAGATCGGGCATATGATTGATGTCAAGCACGTCACCGATGCGATGACCAACATCTTGATCGTGGGCGGCATCATCGTGGTCGGTGGCCTGGCATTCCTCTTTCTGCGGCCCGAGACGCGGACATTGGGCTGGAAGACGTTGATGCAGGCTGGTCTGTTTACCGTTGTTGCCCTGGCGACGATCGCGCTCTTCATCCTGCTGGCATGGCCGATCTTCTTTGAGCAGTTCCATGAACTCCTGTTCCCGCCTGGGACCTGGACGTTCTTCTATACGGATTCGCTCATCCGCCTGTTCCCGGAGCAGTTCTGGTTTGACGTGGGTGTCATTATCAGTGTCGGGACGTTGCTGTTGGGCGGCCTGATTGCCCTGGTGGGTTATTTTGGCTACCGGCATAGCTCCCGGCAGCACTCTTCCGTCGACGGCGAGCTGAAAACGTCGACTGCGTCGTAGTTGGCGATTACGGAAGCGCCAGGGTCAGGAACGTGGTCCGGTCGGGAAAGACCCACAGCGTTTGGCGCACAGCGCCGGCATCGCTGCCGACTTCCAGCTCGTAGTAGCCCGGCACCACATCGTCCAGCACCAGATTCTCCTGCCGCTGGTCGTCGCCATTGGCCCCGCCGGTGGCGTAGGTGGTTCCGGCGGTGTAGGGCGCTTGCCCATCGATCCGCCGCAGGACGACCGGCGCTTCGAGCACGGGACGGCCGTCCGGCCACGCGATGCGGGCGGCCACCACGCCTAGACCGTCGAACGGTTTCAGCCACAACAGGGGGTTGCGAGTCGTGCTGTAATTGTTTGTCCCTTGACGCACTTCGAAGTGCAGATGCGGTCCATAGGCCACGCCCGAGTCGCCTGAGATGCCAATCACTTCACCCCTGTTGACCCGTTGGCCACTCTCCACCAATACTTCTGACAGGTGGCCGTAGAGCGTGAACAGGGGGGTGTTGCTGCTCGTTGCCGGCGAGTGCTCAAGAACGACTGCCTGACCGTAGAAGTTTGGTTGGGGCCCTGCGATGACCACATCATCTGTGCCGGCGAAGCGGACCACGCCGTCAGCTGCCGCCAGGACGGCGGTTCCGTTGGGCACGTTGAACTCCACACCGTGATGGGTTTGGAGCGTTCCGCCTCGCGTGCTGCCGTAGGGATACGCCTTGTCGGTCCACTGCGGACTGTCAGCCGGGACCGGACGGCTCAAGATAAAGTGTTCAGCCGGGTCCGGTGGTGGCGGTGGTGGCGGCGTGAAGGTCGGAGCAGGGGTCGGTGAGGCGGTTGGTGCTGCTGGCTGCTCCGGCATCATCGTACCGGTGGCAGTTACCGTAGCGGTGGCCAGCGCAAGGGGCGTTGGGGTGGAAGGCGCCACGACTGCTGCGGTCGCTGTGAAGGCCGCGGCCCGGGTTGGCGCGACGGGAGGCGGCGTTTCCGAAAACGCCAGGGGCGTGGCGGCGTCACCGGCCGGGACCGCAGCAGCGGACGACTGGACCGCATCTTGCGGCCCCGGCCTACACGCTGACAGGACGGCAAGCGCCATGATAAGACCCGCCAGGGTCTGCAATCTGCGTTCCACAATAGCTCCCCTGCGTTATCCTAGAATCCGCCGCGATTCCGCGCGGTCTGGATTGTCTCTGTGACCAACTGCTCGGTTTCACTCTCCAGCGCCGCAAGCTCCTGCTGCCACGCTGCCGCGGTTGCCTCGTCATCGATGCTGGCTGCGTTGATCTGAACATTGAAGGCCGCTATCTGAACAGCCGTCCGAGCAATCGCAGCGGCCGCTGCTGCGTCCGATGACGCATTGACGTTGCCGATGGCTGCAATTTGGTTGGCCAGTACGGCTGCATCGCGGCTCAGGCGGGCCACCTGCAGCGGGACTTCGCTTGCGCCCATGTACGCGGCTTGCAAAGCCGTTGCCCTGGCTTCGGGCGCCAGCTCCTTGTTCCGGATAACGTCCATCACGACACCAAAGGCGGCGATGTCGGCAGCGATGCTGTCCTGGAGTTGATGGCGAATCGTTTCCGAACTGGCGAGGATAGCCTGCGTCTTTTCTTCGACAGCTGCATACTTCTTGCGTCCGGTGGTTAGCCCGGCGACCATCTGGGCCAGCGAGGCGGCGAGCGATCCGGCGAGCGCGGCCACAGCCCCGCCGCCGGGAGCGGCCGTCGGCGCAGCCACCGCATCGAGGAAGGCGGTTGTGGTCGCGCTCACCGGTGTCTGGTCGCTGTCCGCGGTGGGCGCCAGATTGAATTCGAGCACCTGTTCGCTGTCCATGTCGGCCAGCTGAAGGTACCAGCGGGCGCTGTCGATAAGCGCCTGTTCCGGGATCAGGCCCACCAGTTCGGCCCGGGTTACAGTGACTCCGCGCTGGGCTGCCTCGCGACGGACGAACTCCTGGACGGTGTGAATCGGGGTCTTGGTGAAGTCGGTCAGGTTCATGCTGACCTGGGCCTGGCCTTCGACCAGGAAACCTTTGGCCTGAACATAGCGCAGGCCGCCGCTGCTGAAGCGCACGGCGCGAGCGATCGCCTCGGCGATGGACACATCATCGGTGTTCAGGTACAGGTTGTAGGCGATCAGAAACGGGCGGGCGCCGATCACGGTGGCGCCCCACGGCTTCGGCTCTGCCGGCCCGAAGTCAGGCTGGCGATCGGGCGATGTGGCCACCTCGGCCCGCCACGTCTCATATTCGCCTTTGCGGATGCGAGACAGGACGACGCGCTCCGGACGTGTGGCGGCTGCGCCATACAGATAGACGGCGATCCCCAACTCCTCGCCGACCCGCTTACCCAGCCGGGTGGCAATCGCGATACACTCGTCCATGCTGATGTTGCGGACCGGGATGAATGGGCAAACATCGGTGGCGCCCAGTCGGGGGTGTTCGCCGCTGTGGTGATCCATATCGATCAGGTCGGCCGCCTTGCCGATGCCGCGAAAAGCTGCCTCGCTGACATCTTCCGGTCCGCCGACAAAGGTGATGACGGTCCGATTGTGGTCCGGGTCGGCGCTGACGTTGAGGACCTGAACCCCGGCTACACTGCGTATTGCATCGGCGATCGCGTCGTAGACCTCCGGATCACGGCCGTTGCTGAAGTTGGGGACACATTCGACGATTTGCTGCATAAGTTGCCTCCTGGCTTGCGAGTCGTGGATTGGTAGATTGCTGGATGAGCTTGTGGCTGTCTGTTACGGGCGGACCCGGCGAAGTCGCGCTTTGAACCGCTTCCAGCGCTCCTTGATCGGGTTGACATCATCGGATTCGAATGACTGGTCGCTGTAGCGTGCGCGCACGAATGCCTCGGTCAGCACTTCAACATCCTCCTCAGCATCCGGAAACTGGCCCTTCAGGTCACGTGCATATTCGAGCGGCGTTTCATCCTGGCGGCGTTCCAGGCCCGATTCCTGGGCGCGGCGGACTGTGGATAGGTAGAAGTAACGTACCTGATCGCGTGGCGAAAGCGCGTTGATCCGCAGGAAGCGCCAGCGCGGAGGAGCGGGCAGGGCGCCGTCGTCGGGGCGGCTGGGCAAGTTGATCGTCAACGTGCGGGACAGTTGTCGTCCGGCACGGCGAGCACGACCGGCTACTTGGGCCCACCAGCCGGCCAACAACAGCCGAAGCTGGTTCCACGTCGTTCGCAAGCTGGCCCGGTCGAGGCGGAAGCCACGTTCGCGCAGGAAGAACAAGGTGGCGGCCACACTACCCGCCAGGACCAGCGCCCAGAACGCTGATGTGACAACCAGGGCCAGCGTATCGCTGCTCTGGCCTGCCTGGGCGGCGGCCTGCTGGAACTCCTCCATCTCGAAGCTCCGCACAGGCGTGGACTCTTCGCTGCCCAACATGGCTGCCAGCAGGGCCATGAACGAGGCGATGATGGCCGAGAGCAGGAGATTGATGAAGTTGAACACAACTGCAAGGCCGCCCACACCATATTCGAGGACGCGAGCGATCGGCACGGTTGAGCCAATGGGCAGGAAAGCGGCCGCCAGGGCGATGGTCAGCAGCAGCAGCAAGCTGTAGCGCTGCCAGCTTCCTTCGAACGCTGCTTCTTTGGATACGCCGTCCATCAACCACCCGGCATTCATCCGCAGCAGCCGGGCGTGGCTCAGCAAGAGAAAACCCAGCAGGAAGTAGACCAGCAGTGAGAGCAGCATCGACGGCTCAAGTCCGAGCCGGGTGATGTCAAATGGATTGGAAACGGTGGCGAATTGATTGACTTCGAACGTGCTAAGAGCGGTCAGGATGACGATAACGAACGCGCCCACTAGCCAGAAGCGCAGGAAGTTGGCCTGCAGTTGGTCACGTTGACGGCCCATTGGCTGGTTATCGGCACGGGCTTTCTGGTCGGCCGTCGACAGCGTGTAGAACTCCAGCTCATACGGACCCACATCGAGCTGGTTGAACAGGCTGCCCAGACTGCTGGCGAACCACCAGACGATCAGGCTGATCAGGGCCGTAGTGAGGAATCCGCCGTTCAACAGGAATGCTGTTGGTGACTGCATCATCTGGCGGAGTTCGTCGATCGAGGGCAGGCCGCCGGTGAACAAGAGCCAACTGACAACACGGGCCAGCAAGACGACGATGATGATCTCGGTGATGCGGTAGACAGCTTTGTCCACACCGAAGCTGTCCGGGTTGCCCAACCACGCGGCTGTGTGGGCGCCTTCAAGGGCGACGGCGAAGAGAAGCGGCACCAGGAGCAGCCACGCGAGCTCTGGTGTGCCAACGCCGACAATGGTCAGGAAAGCCGTTCCCAGCGCGGTGGCCAGGATGGCAATGAAGAGCGGCCGCCAGAAACGGCGCGTCCACGGATCGGTCTCAAAAGGCAGCCGTTCGTCCGACACACGACGCGGCCGCACCATCTCGGCCTTGATGTTCGCTGCCCGGGCTTTGCCGGGATTGCTGGGGTACTTTCTCATTGTCTTCTAGGCAGCCGGGACAGGTACCGACAGGCCAGCAGGCGTGCGCCACTGGTCGAAATCCTGGATAGCGGTGACATTGAATGCGCGAAAGCCGAGTCGCCTTGCGCGTTCCCGAACCTCGCCAAAGTTGCGATCAGGCTCGACGGCAAACAGGATGGGATTGTAGCCGGTGCGGACCAGGCGATGGAGTGCGTTGCAGGTGGCCATGTCACCTCGCGGGGTGATGGCAAGGATGGTGATGCCCCAACTCAGCCCGGCGCAGGCGACGTTGGCCCAGCTTGAGAAAGCCACCGTCGGCCGTCGCTCCAGGCGGGCCAGCTGTTCCAGCAGTTTCATGAGCTGGGCGCGGCCACCTTGTGGTTTGATGGTCGGGGGCATATAGGGTGTCCACTCCGAACTCACTGGTGCAGACGCAAACTCCAGGCGGCCGCTGATTTCGTCGAACTCCAGGCTGGTTTCCTGCTGCCGCAGCGGATCAACGCCGTTGGTCAGCAGTCCGACTGATTGGCGCTGGTTGATCAAATGGTTGGCCAGGGAGGCAGCTGTGACAATCGCCCATTCGCTGGCATGGTAGCGGCTGCTGCGCTGGAAGTCGTCTTCGTTCAGATTGAGCAGCACCATCGCTTCCAGGCTGATGGCGGGCTGAAAGGTGCGCACCTGAAGAGTGTTCGTGTGGGCGCTCGCTTTCCAGTTCATCTGGCGCAAGGAATCGCCTGACCGGAACTGCCGGACGCCTGTGGGGCGGGCCGGGTCTTCGAAGAGTCGTTGATGGCTGGCAATGGTCCCGAACGGAAGGCGAGAGGGCAGGCCAAGCCGCGCGAGCTGGATGATGCGTGGATAGACGGTCAGGTAGTCGGGCGCCAGGTAGCCGCGCTGCTGGGACGTGAGGCCGAACAGATCGCCGCTCACCATCCGCAGCGGGCCCAGCTTGTAGTAGCCTCGCCTCTGGGCCTTGATCGGGTAGCTGAAATGGAACGTACTCTTCCCCTTGAGGGCCGTGACGCGCTGGGTTGTTTCGCTCAGACGTAGTTCCGGCGGCACGCTCTCGCTGAACTGGAGCCATGGTATGGCCAACCGGCCCCTGTTCTCCAGCTGAATATCGACGTTGACGGTCTCGCCGAGAAAGCTCCGTCGCGTGAAATTGCGCTCGACAACGAGATGTTTGACTGAGCGTGGCGTGACAACCCGACTCCACAGCAGGATTCCCACCGCCACATAGAGAATGTAGAAGACGAAGTCGACACGCAGCAGGAAGGCGGTGGCCAACAGGAGAAGCATGAGCCAGGCGTACTGGGCCATCAGGTGAGTTCTCCGATATCCAGTGGCGTGTCAGCAATGATTTGACGCAGCGTTTGGTCCACTGTTGTGCCGCGCAGCGCGCTTTCCGGGTGCAAGAGACAGCGGTGGGCCAACACCGGCAGGACGAGGTACTTAACATCGTCCGGCAGCACGTAGTCGCGGCCCTGCAGAGCAGCGTACGCCTGCGAGGCGCGATAGAGCGCCAGGCTGCCGCGCGGGCTGGCGCCAAGGATGAAGTCGGGCTGCTTTCGCGTGGCAAAGACCAGCCTCACGATGTAATCCCTGACCGTGTCGTCAACGTGGACCTGCCAGACCTGACGCGTCAAGTCGTCCAGTTGGTCACTGTCAACGGCCGTCTCCAGTTTGTCGATTGGATGCTCGCCGCCCAGGTTGAGCAGCATTTGGCTTTCGCTCTCTTCGCTCAGATAACCGAGCGACAGCTTGAGAAAGAACCGGTCGAGCTGGGCTTCCGGCAGCGGAAAGGTGCCTTCATACTCAATCGGGTTCTGGGTGGCCAGGACGAAGAACGGTCGTGGCAAGGGCCGGGTCACGCCGTCGACCGTTACCTGGCGCTCGCCCATTGCTTCCAGCAGCGACGATTGCGTGCGGGGCGTCGCCCGGTTGATCTCGTCGGCGAGCAGGATGTTGGTGAAGGCTGGTCCCGGAATGAAGGTGAAGGCCTGCGATGGCTGGTGAAAGATGGACACACCAGTGACATCGTTGGGCAGCAGGTCAGGCGTGCACTGCAGCCGCTTGAAGCTCAGGCCGAGGCTGGTAGCCAGGGCACGGGCCAGCATCGTCTTCCCCGTGCCGGGCACATCCTCCAGCAAGACATGCCCTTCGCACAGCACTGCCACCATCACCAGTTCAAGCTCAACATGCTTGCCGATAATGACCTTCTGTACATTGTCCAGAACCTGTTGGGAGAATGATTGAATTGGATTCATGGGTCAGTTGGCGTACGGATTGTTGATAGGCCCATCTTAGCATACTCGCGGTTGAATTGGTACGTAATCCAACATGACTGTTAGAATGGAGTCAATGACGCCCCCGCACAGCAGCCTTCCCATTGACACGGCCTTTGACTCCCAGTTTGCCGACCAGCTGGCCCGAATCGAAACGTTCAACAAGCATCATTATCGACCTAACACCTATCTGCACAAATGGTGGGGGCGGCGGTGTGGGAGCACGTTTCGGCTGATTCTCAAGGGTCTGGCGGCGGGAGACGCAGAGACAGACTTCTACGCCCCGGGCGGCCTGGAAGGCAAGGTCATCCTCGACCCGATGATGGGCGGTGGAACAACGGCGCATGAGACGATCCGGCTGGGAGGCAGCTTCATCGGAGTCGATATCGATCCCATACCGGTCCTGCAGGCGCGGGCGACGTTGACCCCGGTTCCGCTGGATGATCTGCAGAAACAGTTCTCGCGGCTGTTGGCTGCGGTCCGGCATGACCTGGATCCGCTCTTCGAGACGGCATGTCCGGCCTGCGCCAGCGCGGTGCCATTCTGGCACATGCTCTATGGGCTGCGCCAGCAGTGTGGGTGCGGCGAGGTCTGGCTGGTCGATTCACTCGATCTGCGGCAGGAGACTGACGGGACCATGCTCCGTTTCTGCGAGCTGTGTGGCGAGGTGAAGCGCGAAGGCCAGCACGACTGCGTGCAGCGACCTTACCGCCGGCGCATCGTCGACCGTCACGCAGCGGCTTGTGACGCCTGTGGCCAACCGGTCGAGGATATTGCCGATCTGCCCTACTACCAACGGTATGCACCTGTGGCTGTAGCCGGTCACTGTCCGGAGCACCATCTGTTCTACAAATCACTCGACCTCGCAGACTGGGAGCGCTGGCAAGCGGTCGAAGCTGAACGCGAAACAGTGCGCTTTGACCGGGAAGCGTTTCGGGTTGTGGCTGGTGACAAATCTGCCCAGCTAATCCGTCGGGGCATTGACAGCTATCTCGACCTGTTCACGACGCGCCAGCTGCTGGTAATGGAACGTGCCATTCAGCAGCTGCCCGACGATGATGAGTTGGTCCGGTTGAATCTGGCCCTGCTGCTCTCGACATCGCTGGAGTTCAACTCCCTCCTTTGCGGCTTTAAGGGGACCAAGAAGCGGCGTTCGGGTGCGGTTCGGCACACATTTTCCCATCACGCCTACTCGTTTCCCTACACTGCGCTGGAGAACAACCCCATCTATCGCCGCCGCTCCTCCGGGACGCTGGCCAAGCTGTTCGCCGGACGGGTCGTGCGCGGCAAACAGTGGGCCGCCGCTCCGCGAGAACGGCTTTTGCAGCCCGGCCCAGCTGCGTTCGTTGAGATACAGGGAGAATGCGACCAGGGCCGCGAAGTCAGCTCTCAAGCAGATCTCGGAAGACACGAGCGCCACTTCCTTCTGCATCAGGGAACGGCGACGGACCTGCCTTTGCTGGACAACTCGGTCGACGCCGTGGTGACGGATCCGCCGTACTTTGATTCCATCCAGTACAGCGACCTGGCTGCCTACTTTCGGGTGTGGCTGCGCGACATGCTGCCGGCCGCCGCCGACTGGCAGTACGACCAGGGTGGATCGGCCGTTGGCACGCGGCAGGACTCGGACAGCCAGCGGTACCGCCATCTCATGACCGGCATCTTCCGAGAGTGCCACCGCGTGTTGCGGAACGATTGCGGCCGTCTCATCTTCACGTTCCACCATTGGCGCGCGGAAGCGTGGGCGGCGCTGGCGTCCAGTTTGCTCGACGCCGGGTTTGTTCTCGTCAACCGCTACGTGGTTCATTCGGAGCACCCGGTCTCTGTCCATGTGGCCAATATGCGGGCATTGACCCACGACGCAATTCTGGTGCTGGCCCCGCGCGAGGCGACCGAACCGGGTACATGGATGCGACCGGACGATTTTCGCACCGATGATAGCGAATCATTTTGTGAGGATTGTGGGCAGATGCTGGGGTGGATATTGGCCCAGGAGTCGTTGACGGCCGATGAGATTCATGCGCTGTGGCAGTCGGCGCTTGCTTAGCGGTACTCAAGGTTGAGCGCCAGTTGACGGGCCCGCCCTGGATTGGGCTTGTTGGCCGTCAGACACCAGACCATGCCGTGCAAGATTTCGGTGCGCTCAATGTCGAAGCCGGCGCGGTGCAGCGCGTGCTTCAGCTCGCTTTCTGCCGGCAGAGCGAAATAGCCAGGACCCAGAACAAGTAGATTGGTCTGAGACTTCAGCCGTTCAGCCAACACCAGGCGGCCATCGGGCGCCAGGATACGTCTCGCTTCCGCCAGCAACATCTGTCGCTCTTCTGGCACAATGAACTCTGACCAGACGGCGTCGAGAAAGATTGTGTTCATGCTCTTGTCGGCCAACGGCAGAAGCGCGGCTGTTCCGTCCAGCCAGCGCAGCCGGGGGTCGTGGGGGGCGCGTGGTGCGGAGCGGCGGCGGCGGCGCAGCGTGGCCGATGGTGTGCTTTCCGGATTGTAGATGTCGATGTCATGAACCACGCCGGTGGTCAGGCGTCGGGCGACGAAGATTGCACCGGAGCGCGTTCCCAGGTCAACGTAGGCGATCTGATGCGTTGGCCGTGTCTGGCTCATTCGATAGAGTACGTCGATCGGCCGGGCGCCTTGCGTGTCATAGAGGTGGTGCACAGCCCAGAAGTTTGCCAGCAGGAAGTACGCCGCGACGACGATGATGGCCAGGGCAAACGGTACAAATGCGTACCATTCGCGCACAAAACCGACCCCAATCAACAGCATGGCGACAACCACGCTGCCGTACAGCGCGACGAAGAGCGGCCAATGGGTTCGTATGCTGTTGCGAGTGCCTTCGTACCGCGGGTGGGTTTCCATGATTGCCTGAGTGCCTTAGATCTCCCGAACGTTTGCCACTGTGTGGCTATTGTAAGTAAACTTGGCCCAGATGCCACCGAGCCAGACAGAGGAGCCGCACCCAACGATGAGTGATCAGGACACAGCCTTCGAACGATTTGATCAGAGATATCAGGATGATCAGGTGCCGTGGGACGACACGCTCCCGCCGCCGGAGATCATGGAGACGGCCGAGCGACTGGAACCTGGACGGGCCCTCGACCTGGGCTGCGGCTACGGACGGGCTGCCATCTATCTCGCTGAAAATGGCTGGTATGCAGTGGGCGTAGACTTTATTCCCAAGGCCGTTGCTGTGGCCACAGAGCGGGCTGCGGCCAGCGGCATGGCCGATCGGGCGCAGTTCTATCAGGCATCGGCTGATGATCTGGGATTCCTGGAAGGTGGGTTTGATCTGGCGATTGATGTTGGCTGCATGCACTCGTTTACCGAGGCGATGCTGGCTGGTTACGGCCAGGAACTTAATCGCTTGCTGAAGCCGAATGCGACGTATATGCTGTTTGCCCACCTCAAAGACGAAGCCAATGAAGATGACATTGACAGCGAGAAGCGGCCACGCGGCATCGATGAAGTGCAGATCATGTCGCTCATGGCCGATGGATTCCGCCTTGAACGGGTCGAGTATGGCGAGACGCAGGTTGAAGACAATACGCCCTGGCGTTCGGCCTGGTACTGGTTCAAGCGTCTGCCAGCGTAGTCAGAGCTGCTACTGGGCGCGAACGGCCGCCAACCGATCGTCATAGATCGGGGCTTGATGGGGCCACCCAAATACAGCCACCTCTCGGGCCAGCGCCGCGGCTGTCTGGCGGGCAGCGGGTGGGTCGTCGAGCGCCTCTCGCAGACGTGCCAGCAGCCCGGCGCGTCGATCATACAGGCAGCGCTCGTGGAACGCAGCCGGAATCAGCTCCGGATAGCTAAGCCGGCGCGGCAAGATTGGCAGGGTGTGGGCGTGGATCGCCTCCAGAATACTGATGCCGAAGAATTCGTGTCGGGCCGTCGAGAATGTAATGTCCGCTTCCCATAACAGGTGGCGATAGCGCTCTGTGTCGGCATAGCCGAACTGGATGACGCGCGGCCCGAGGTCTGCCGCCGCCTTTTCAAACGCGGGCGCATGAATACCGAACCGTTCCCCGCATAACGCCACGCGAAACGCATACCCTTCATTGGCAAGTGTGGCCAGGATGTCCAGAAAGAGTTCCGGGTTCTTGTCGTACTCCCACCGTTGGTTCCAAAGAATGAGCGGCGGGGAGGCCTGCTCCTTCAGTTTGACAGGCGGCGGGTCCAGGCGTGCGAAGTCAACTCCAACAGGGAGTACGCTGCTGCGCCCGGCTGCCTCGTCGACGGTCTGCAGCTCGTTGTACTCGGGATAGTGGTTCAACAAGGCGGGCAGCGCTTGCATGAAGGTGTCCCGATGATAGGCGGAGTTGAAGAAGACGTGGTCGGCTGCCAGCATAGACTTAAGATTGATGAGCGCATAATGGCGGTCTGCTTCGCGCGGTTGGCGGCGACGGCCGCTGCGCGGATCCTGCGCGGGCAGCGGATAGGTTAGCTGGTTCTCATGCATGTACAGTGCCACCGGCAGCGCGGCCGACCGGCGACGGGTCAGGGCCAGGAAGGTTGTCAGGTTGACCATATCGGTGGCCAGAATCATCGCGCCGGCTGGAATGGCGTCGCCAGTCAACGCCTGGAATTGGTTCGACAGTGTCATCGCACCCCCAAGCATGCGCCACTTCCAGAAGCGGGCGGGCATCGTGAGCAGTTCAACCGTGTGGCGGCTGTGCTGCTGGTAGCCCTGCGCCCATGCCTCGTGGCTGCCGCCGTGATACGGTGAGAGAAGATAGATATGCATGTGCGATTCCAGATAGGTTTAGCGTGAACGCAGCCCGGCGAATCCGGTGTTTGTGCTATAATTCGACCGACTTTTCACCTTGGTTTATACTCGTTGACAAAGGGCTAGGCGAGCAGAGTTTAACGATGACTGACGAGTTGCGGGAACTGTATTGGGACTCCACCTACGCGATAGTCGTTGGTTTGATGGAGACCTACCCGCAGCGCAGCCCTGACGATGTGGGACTCGACGAGTTGGCCGGGCTGGTGGAAGCCCTCCCGGGATTTGTCGATGCCCATGAGTTAGTCACAGAACGTATATTGCTGGATATTTTATCTGTATGGTATGAGGAGGCGACAAACCTATGACGGTAGCCGATTCGGGAGCCGCAAGTGGCGATATCGTAGTACCGGATGAAGTCAGTAACAATGTCTTCATCACCAACATCGCCAAGTTGCTTGACCCCGTCTACAACTGGTCGCGCAAGAATTCGGTATGGCCGATGGTCTTTGGACTGGCATGCTGCGCTATTGAGATGATCTGCACGGCGTCGAGCCGGTACGATCTGGCGCGGTTTGGCATGGAGGTGTTCCGCGCCACCCCGCGTCAATCTGACCTGATGATCGTCTCTGGCACCGTGACCAAGAAGATGGTGCCCACGATCGTGCGGCTTTATAACCAGATGCCGGAACCGCGCTACGTCCTGAGCATGGGCGCGTGCGCTTCGGGCGGCGGGCCTTTCAAAGAGGGCTACAGCGTGGTGGACGGGATCGACAAGTTTTTGCCGGTCGATGTGTATGTCCCCGGTTGTCCGCCAACCCCCCAGGCATTGATCAACGGCCTGATTGCCCTGCAGGAAAAGATTGACCAGCAGTCGATTGCCACGGCTCCGTGGTACCGTAAAGACGATCCGACTGCCGGGCTTTACCCGGTTCCTGTCCTCGGACCGGACCTGGTGGATGTCCGCCAGCTGGGCACGATTCGCAGCGAAGCAGCCAAGCATGCAGATGAGGCTGTTGAGGCCGAAGCGGTTGCAGAGGTCGTGGCTGAAGGCAGCGCGGGAGAGTCTTCCGATGAGTGATGCAATTATGGAACCTGCGGCTGGAGGCGACCCGGCTGTGGTGGGAACGCCTGCTGAAGTAGCAGCCGCCAGTCTGAAAGAGCTCTTCCCTGAAGGCGTAGTGGATGACACTCGCGAAGGGTACGAAGGGCTGGTCGTTGACGCCGACAAACTCGTCGAGGTAGCTACCGCGATGCGGGACCAGCTTGGCTTCAACTATTTGTCCAGCGTGACGGCCGTCGACCTGATTGACGACAATAAGCTGGAGGCGGTCTACCATGCCTACAGCATTTCCAAGGGCGGTTCAGCGCTGGCGCTAAAAGTTCAGGTAGACCGGGATGACCCGGTCATTCCGACACTGGTGCCGGTCTTCCCGGGCGCAAACTTCCAGGAACGCGAAGCGTTCGACATGATGGGCATTCAGTTCGAAGGCCATCCCGATTTGCGCCGTATCCTGACGTGGGACGGCTTTGCGGGACACCCGCTCCGGAAGGATTGGAAGGAGCCGTTCTTCGAAGAAGAGGAGAAGCCATTCGGCAGTCGCTGGCCTGCAGGCGAAGTGTTTCGGGCGGAAGAGCGCAACCCGTATGGCAAAAACGTCCAGTATCCACCTGGTTGGTTGCCGACTGGCGATGAGTATGACGTAGAAACCGATGTCTATCTGGGACTGTCCTACACGCGCGAATCGCCTACAGGCATCAAGACTGACAAGGTGACAGTTAACCTTGGTCCGCAACATCCCAGTACGCACGGCGTGTTCCGGATGGTTGTCACGCTGGATGGTGAGACTATCGTCGACTTAAAGCCGGTAATGGGCTACCTGCATCGCAATCACGAGAAGATTGGTGAGCGCAACACGTTCATCATGAATATGCCCTACACCGACCGGCTCGACTATCTGTCGTCGATGTGCAACAACCATGGGTACGCACTGACCATTGAGAAGTTGTTTGATATGACGGTGCCGGAGCGTGCGGAGTGGATTCGCATCCTGATGGCGGAGTTGACCCGCATCTGCAATCACTTGTGGGCATTGGGCTTCTTGCTCAATGACCTGGGCGCCCTGCAGACGCCAATGCTCTACTTCTACATTGAGCGCGAGCTGATTCTTGATATGTTCGAGGCAGCCTCCGGCTCCCGGATGATGTGTAACTATATGCGATTCGGTGGTGTTGTCTACGACCTGCCTGACAATGTGCGTGGCCAGTCAATCATGAAGTTCCTCGAGGAGCTTATCTACGATCGCTTGCCGCGGGCGCTGGAGCAGGGTGATGAGCTCATTACCGGCAATGAGATTGTCCGCGCCAGAAGCATAGGCGTTGGCTATCTGTCGCCGAAGGATGCCATTGCTTACAGCATGGCTGGACCCATGCTGCGTGCCAGTGGCGTGCCGTACGACATCCGTCGCGCCGAGCCGTACTCATACTACGAGCACCTCGACTTCGATGTGAGCGTGCGCTACAACGGCGACATCTATGATCGCTATCTGGTCCGTATGGATGAGATGCGCCAGAGTCTTCGCATTTTGGAGCAAGTCTTGCCCCATTTGCGCCGCACTGAAGGTGGCCCGGTTGTCGATGACAAGCCGCAGTACGCGTTGCGTGCGCCGCGGGCCGGCGAATCCTACGGGCGTGTTGAGAATCCGAAGGGCGAGTTGGGCTACTATGTCACGACAAAGCGGCGCAGTTCGACGCCGGAGCGGTATCATGTTCGCGCTCCGTCCTTCATCAATCTGACCGCACTTGGACCCATGTCGATCGGCACGAAAGTTGCCGATGTGGTTGCTATCCTGGGCAGCATTGACATTGTGCTGGGTGAAGTGGACCGCTAGGGTCTGCCACCCACGCTGGAGAAACTATGTACGGAACTGGAATTCTCAAAGGGATGGCAGTTACCATTCGTCACTTCTTTGAAAGCTACGCAGATGATTTGCGGTGGGTCGGCAAAGGCGGCCGCTACTACAACGAAAAGGCGCTTCAGCAGCGGCAGAGCCTCGATGGCGAAGGCATTATCACGGTCTTCTACCCCGAAGAGAAGCTGGAAGTCCCGGAGCGCTTTCGGTTTGTGCCGTTCCTGGTCACTGATGATCCGCCACCCGGACAGCCTTGGGGACAGGATTGGTGTACCTCTTGTGGCATTTGCGCCAAGGTGTGCCCGCCCCAATGCATTTGGATCGAACGAGGCAAGCTGCCGAACGGACGGCCGAAGCCGGAGCCGATCAACTTCTACATCGACATTGACATCTGCATGAACTGTGGATATTGTGCCGAGTTCTGCCCGTTTGACGCCATCAAGATGGACCATGATTACGAATTGGCCAGCTTTGATCGGACGACGGCCCACATTCACGACAAGGCCCGCTTGAGCAAGCCGCTCAGCTACTGGCGCGAGATTGCGCCGAAGAAGGCGGCCGCTGAACATGTGGCGCGTGAGTTCGTGGAAGCCAACAAGGGCAAGAAGCGTGATAAGGACAGCAGCGATCGCGAGGAGCGCATCGCGGATGCGATGGCCAATCAGCTGGTCTACAAGGGAAAGCTCTATTAATCAGCGGCGCTGCCCCATCAGCCGGACAACAGGCCGGAGCGTACCTCCTGGTCCGGCTCTAGAAATAACAGACTCGTCGAAATCGCTCCGTACGGAGCGATTTCGCATAATGAGCAACGGAGATCAATAGATGACAGATAACCTGTCTCAGAATCCTGTAACCGAAGAAGCGGTCATGGCGGCGCTGTCGACCGTCATTGAGCCAGAGCTGCACCGCGACCTGGTGTCGCTCAATATGATTCGCAACCTCAAGGTTGATGGGCGTGATGTGGAGTTCACCATCATGCTGACAACCCCGGCGTGTCCGCTGCGCGGCAAAATGGACGCCGACTCGCGGGCCGCTCTGGCGGTTGTGCCCGGCATCGGGCAGATCGAGATCAAGTGGGATGCTGACGTTCCGGCGGACAAGCGAATAGGCGCCCAGGTTGGGCAGCAGTTCCGCAACACAATTGCCGTATCCAGCGGGAAGGGTGGTGTGGGCAAGACGACGATGGCGGTTAACCTGGCCATATCCCTGGCGAACGAAGGGGCGCGGGTGGGTCTGCTCGACGCCGATATTCTCGGTCCGAATGTACCCATGATGATGGGGGTGAACGAAATGCCGCCGCCACGCGATCGCAAAATGGTGCCCGCGGAGAACTACGGCGTGAAGTTCATTTCGATGGCCTTCCTCGTGAAACCGGACCAACCGTTGATCTGGCGCGGCCCGATGCTCCACAGCGCCATTCGTCAGCTTCTGACCGATGTTGATTGGGGTGAGCTGGACTATCTGGTTGTCGACCTGCCGCCGGGAACGGGCGATGCTCAGTTAACATTGGCGCAGGTGCTGCCCCTCTCTGGCGCGATTGTCGTCACCCAGCCAATGCAGGTGGCAGCCGCCGACGCGGTACGCGGTCTGAAGACGTTTGAGAAGCTGGAAGTGCCCATCATTGGGGTGGTCGAGAACATGAGTGGCGAGTTCTTTGGTACGGGCGCCGGTCCCCAGCTGGCGGAAACGTATGACACAGTCTACCTTGGCTCCGTGCCGATGGACGCCAATGTGCGCCGGGGCGGGGACAATGGCGAACCGATTGTGGTGGCTTTCCCCGACTCTGAGGCCGCACAGGCCATTCGTGAGATTTCGCGTAGTGTCGCGGCTCGCGTCAGCGTCATCACGCTCCAGTCACAGGCCGACAACATCATCCCGATTCAGATGATCGGTTAGGCGCGACGGCAGCCGCCAGGGACGGCCGTCCTGCGACGGCCGTCTTTGGCCTTTGCTGCCAAATTCGCTATAACTGTGATGCAAATAGCATAAACACTCCCGCAAAGGATCATTCTAATGACTACTGTGCTGACAGAGGGCGAGACCTCTGATTATATTGGTGTACGTTTTCAGAAGCTTGGCAAGCTATACCACTTTCGGGTCGGCGACGAAGAAGACCTGAAGCCGGGCGATTTTGTCATTGTGGATACGAAGCGCGGCCGCCAGCTTGGGCAGTTGATCGCCTTCATTGACCCGGACCAGCTCAGCCGGCGGCGCGGGCTGCGTCCTGTCCAGCGTAAGGCGACAGCAGCTGACATGGTGATGAATCAGACCTGGGAAGCCAAGGAGCTGGAGGCATTGATCACATGCCGCGAAGAAGCGAGTAATGCACGCATTAACGACGCCACGTTCGTGAAAGCGCAGTACAGCTACGACGGCAGCTGGCTGACCATTGCCTACTCAACAGAGAACCGCAAGATCGATCTGCGCTCCCTGCAAAACACGCTCGGGCGTCGGCTCGATACGCGAGTCGAGATGCAGATGGTCGGTCCACGAGATGTGGCCAAGTATATGGGTGGCTATGGCGCCTGCGGCATACCGCGATGCTGTTCGACGTTCCTGACCGAGTTCAGCCCCATCTCTATCAAGATGGCCAAGGAGCAGGGAATCTCGCTCAGTCCGCAGGAGATCACCGGGATGTGTGGCCGGCTGCGCTGCTGCCTTGTCTATGAGTATGAACAGTACGTGGCTGCCAAGAAGACATTGCCCAGACGGGGCAAGATGATCGGGACGCCGCACGGTGAGGGGCGCGTCGTCGACGTACGCGTCATCAAGGATGCCGTCCTGGTCAATATTGGCGATGAATATATTGAAGTGACGCGAGAAGAGTTCGAGCCGCTTGAAGAGTTGAAGGCGTTGAAGGACAAGGCTGCGGCTGGCTGCTCGAAGCATGAGGGTGGCGGCTGCGACTGCGGGGCCAAGGACGCCGGCGCAACACCAGCAGAGGGTGAGTAGGCGCGATGGGCGATATCAAGAGCAAGGACGAAGCCTGGGAGCTTGTCGGACGCTACGTCGAGGACAGAGGCCTGCAGCGGCATATGCTGGCGGTCGGCGTGGCCATGGCCTACTATGCTAGGACTCTGGGAGAAGATCCGAACTATTGGGAAACAGTGGGCCGTCTTCATGACTTCGACTGGGAGGTCCATCCCGATCTGGACCAGCATCCGATTGCCGGCGCCCCGATTCTCCGCGAAGAAGGGTGGGACGAGGAGACGATCCGGATTATCCTGTCCCATTACCCTGAAGGCACGGGGGTTCCCCAGCAACAGCCGATTGACTTTGCACTGATGGCTTGTGATGAGATAACCGGATTAATTATTGCTACCACCCTGGTGAGGCCGTCAATGCGTGTCACAGACGTGACGTTGAAGTCGGTCCGCAAGAAATGGAAGAACGCCCGATTCGCTGCCGGCGTCGATCGGGAAGAGGTGGAGCGAGCGACGATCGCGTTTAGCGAGACGTGTTTCGCCGGGCAGCTCGATCTGTGGAGCCACATCGACAACGTCCTGAAAGCCATGCAGGAGGCGGCCGTTGACCTTGAGCTCGATGGCAGCCTGGCTGCTCCTACAGCCTGACTATGACCACAACCAGGCAAGATTTGAGCGTTGCCGAAGCGCAGCATCTGGTTCTCGACCGGGTGAAGGTGCTGGCCTCGCGGCTTGTGCCTCTCCGTGAGGCGCTGGGGTACGTTCTTGCAGCCCCTGTTGTCGCCCAGAATGACCTCCCGCCGTTCACCAACTCGGCGATGGACGGCTTCGCGCTCCGGGCAGACGACCTGGCCGGTGCCACTGCCGGGGCTCCGGTAACGTTATCAGTTGTGGGCGACATTGCCGCGGGCGCTCCGGCGACCTTCGCCCTTACACCTGGCACGGCGGCGCGCATCATGACCGGGGCGCCAATGCCCAAAGGGGCTGATGCGGTTGTACCGGTTGAGGACACCGACGAGGCGTGGCGAGAAGCGGAACGGCCGCTGCCGTCCCATGTCGCAGTGCGCCGAGAGGTAGACGCTGGCGCGTACGTGCGACTGGCCGGGGAGGATGTCCGGGTAGGAGCGACTGTGGTGCCTGCGGGACATCTGGTTCGTCCGCAGACGACCAGTGTCATGGCTTCTCTGGGCGTGGCCGAGGTTCCGGTTGTGCGGCGTCCGCGCGTCGGCGTGCTTGCCACCGGCGACGAGCTGGTGGATGTTGGCCAGCCCCTGACTCCGGGCAAGATTCGCAACAGCAACAGTTACGCCCTGGCCGCTCAGATTGAGCAGGCGGGTGCGGAAACGGTCTGGCTTGGCGTGGCCTATGATACCGAGGAATCCGTGCGCGAGCGCCTTCAGGATGGTGTGGACGCCGGTGTTGATATGCTGATCAGCTCGGCCGGAGTGTCCGTCGGCGCATACGATGTCGTCAAGTCTGTCCTGGAGCAGGATGGCGAGGTTGGTTTCTGGCGCGTGCGCATGCGGCCGGGTAAGCCGCTGGCATTTGGCAGCTACGCCGGCATTCCTTATCTGGGTCTGCCGGGTAACCCTGTGTCGGCCATGGTGTCGTTCGAAACGTTCGTCAGGCCGGCGCTGCTCAAGATGGCCGGGCACGAGATGCTGTTTCGGCCACGGCTGCCGGTTGTTGTGCGTGAAGCATTCGAATCCGACGGGCGTGAGAGCTACATTCGCGTGGTTGTTTCGCGCAGCGAGGACAGCGGTGAGTTGGAAGCGGTGACGACCGGATCGCAAGGCTCCCACATCATTACATCGCTCGTTCAGGCAAATGCTTTGCTCGTCGTTCCAGAGGGTAAACTGCGTGTGGAGAGCGGTGAGCAGTTGTCTGCCATGATGCTCGACTGGCCAGCGGGTGCCCTTCTGTAGCCACACCCCCTCATCACCCTCAGACCATACAAAAGGAAAGCGACCCGGGAGGGGTCGCTTCAATAGTCGAAAGACCGAATTATGTCGTGGATTAGTTCTCGCTCTGCATCTGCAGGGTGCGTTCGAGCAGCTCTTCCTGAGCCAGCCGCTTGGCCTCCAGCTTCTTGGCCTTCTTGGCGGCGCGCTGCTCATCCTTAACCGACGTTATCGTCTCGTTACCGAGCGCACGACGCAGGGCAATTTCCATCGCCGTGGGCAGTTCGCCAATCTCATCTTCCTCGATCACGTACTCTTCGCGGTTGGCGTTGTAATCACGATCTCGACCAGAAGGACGTCGTCCGCGATTGGACTGCGGCCGTTCCTCGCGTTCGGGCGCCTCAATGAGGGCCTTCATGCTCAGATCGATGCGGCGCTTGCGGCGGTTGTAGTTCAGGACCTTAACCTTGACGGCATCACCAACGCTGACCACTTCGCCAGGATTCTTGACGTAGTCGTGGCTCAGCTCGCTAATATGGACCAGGCCTTCCCGTTCCGCGCCAATGTTGACGAAGGCACCAAAGTTTTCCAGCCGAGTGACGGTGCCGTCATACTCCTGACCAACCTCGAGATCGGTCCAGTCAACTGCCAGGGGTTCCAGCATGCTGACCATGACCTGTTGGCGTTCAGGGTCTACTTTTTCCACCCAGACCAGTACTTCATCCCCTTCGTTGAGCACGTCGGCGACGCGATTCACCTGATCGCCGCCGATCTTGGAGATATGCACGAGCGCGGTGACGTCATCAAGGCCAATATCGATGAACGCTCCGTACAGCTCGAGGCGCTTCACCGTGCCCTTGAGGCGCATCTTCGGTTCAAGCTCGTCGATGCTGGTGGGTGTGGTTAGTTGGGGCGCTTCGGCAACGCCCTCTACGGTTTCTGTACTCATGACAGAACTCTCCTGAGATTAAAATAGAATACGGGCACGTTCACCGTGCCCGCTGAATTGGCATTTAGCGTTTTTCGATTGTGGAAGAACACTGCCTGCTCCCATTCATAATAGAGCCGAAAAGGATTATAACAGTAGGCTCCATACTGTCAACCTGAACGGCGACCCAGTTTGGTCGCCGTTCATCTACATATTAGCTGCGGATCTAGAACTCTTCGGCTTCCAGCTCGGCAGTTTCTTCTGCGCCAAACTCGTGCTCCATGGCCGGGAGATTGGCTTCCCGACGGATGAGCATCTCTAGCTCATTGAGCATGGCGGGATTTTCGGCCAGGAAGACTTTGGCATTCTCGCGCCCCTGGCCAAGGAGGGTCTCTCCGTAGCGGAAGTAGGCGCCGCGCTTGTCGACGATCTCGTAGGCCGTGGCCAGGTCGAGGACGTCGCCGGTGCGGGAGATGCCTTCGTTGTACATGATATCAAATTCAGCTTCCGTGAAGGGCGGGGCGACCTTGTTCTTCTTGACCTTCACGCGCGTCCGGTTGCCAATCACATCGCTGCCCGACTTGATCGACTGGATGCGACGGATGTCGAGGCGCACAGAGGCGTAGAACTTCAACGCATTGCCGCCGGTGGTGGTCTCCGGATTGCCGAACATCACACCGATCTTCTCGCGCAGCTGGTTGGTGAAGATGACGGCGGTGTTGGTCTGCTTGATGACGCCGGAAAGCTTCCGCAAAGCCTGGGACATGAGGCGAGCCTGCAAGCCCATATGGGAGTCGCCCATCTCGCCTTCGATCTCGGCCCGGGGGACAAGAGCGGCGACGGAGTCGATGACGACGACGTCCATGGTGCCGGAGCGGATGAGGGCATCGGCAATCTCCAGGGCCTGCTCACCGGTGTCGGGCTGAGAGACGTAGAGGTTGTCGATGTCGACGCCGCAGCGAGCAGCATAGATCGGGTCGAGGGCATGTTCCATGTCGATGAAGGCACAGATGCCGCCCAGCTGCTGGGCTTCGGCGATGATGTGCTGGCAAAGGGTGGTCTTGCCGGACGACTCGGGGCCGTAGATCTCGATGACCCGTCCTCTCGGGATACCCCCCACGCCCAGAGCCAGGTCGACGGAGATCGAACCGGTGGGAATGGCCTGAACATCAAGCGTGTGGCCTTCGCCAAGGCGAATGATCGTGCCTTCGCCGAATCGTTTGGTCAGGGAGTCGATTGTTTTGTCCAGGGTGGCCATGCGGCCGTCACCGTTGCCATTAGAAGCGCTCATGGGTGTGTTCCTTTTTGGTTGTGCCAGGGGGTGCCGGGTAGGTTAGAGTTATCTAACTGGCTCGCCCGAATTGTTATTACAGGACGTAGTTTAGCACGGATGTTCGGCAATGTCAATACCGAGTTTGAATAAATGAACAGTCGTTCACAAAATCAAGAGTGACTCGATCGGGCAGCCGGACGGACCATGCGCCACAGCTCAAGCAGCTCTCGTCCGCCCAGCAGCCATGATGCCGCGAGGTAGACCAGACCAGCGGTCAGACCGCCCACCAGAACGGTGAGCAATGTTCCTGAGACCAACGTGCTCGTCAACAGGATGGCGGCGCTCATGATGACGGTGGCGGCTATGGCCCGGAAGAGCGTCAGCCAAAGTGTGCGACTGCCCAGGCTGCCCAGCGCCCGGCCATTGAGCACAAACAGGACGCCCGCCAGCAGCGAGAAGCTGATCGTTGTGGCCAACGCCAGCCCGGAGATGCCCATCGGCCCGACGAGTAGAAAAGCCAGGCCGGCGGTCACGACCAGCCAGCCGAGGTACGCAAACATCGGGGTGCGGGTATTGTGTTGGGCATAAAAAAGGCGGGCCACGATCTCCAGGGTTGACTCTGAGACGATGCGCAGGCTGAAGATGACGAGGATTGTGTAGACTAACGTGGTGGACGCTTCGTCAAACTCGCCTCCCTGGAAGAGGAGGACGATGAGCGGCCGTCCCAGCAGAATCACAACGGCAGCCGCCGGGATTGTCAGTGTCCACATGATACCCAGTGTGCTGCGGGCGATCTGCTTCAACCCCTCGGTGTCTCCGGCGTTATACAGCTCGGCAAAGGTAGGGAAGACGACCAGGGCGATGGCTGTGCCGAATAATGTCTGTGGCAGCTGCATCAGGCTGTAGGCCAGGAAGTAGCCGGACGTGGCGCCCGCCGCCAGCCCTGAGGCGAGGCGAATCGTGACCAGATCGGCCGTCTGGATGACGCCCAGTGTGACGATTCGCGGACCCATCAAGTGAACAATCTCGGTGACGCCGGCCATGCGAACCGTGAGGTCGGGCCGGAGCCGCACGCCAAAGCGCCGCAGCGCCGGCAGCTGGATGGCCACGAAAAGCAGGCCGCCGATGACTGTCCCCCAGGCCAATCCGATGATGCCCATGGACGGAACGAACAGCCAGAGGCCGATGAAGTAGCCAATGTCGAGAGCAATGGGGGCGAGAGCAGGCAGGGCGAAATGCTGATGGGCGTTCAGGATGCTGCTGAGCACGCCACCTACGCCGAAGATGGTCGTCTGGATGAGGATGACCCGCATGATCTGCGCCGTAAGCAGCTGCTGGTCTGGCGGGAAGTCGGGGACGAGGAGATTGCTCGTCAGCCACGGCGCAAACAAGGCGCCCAGGGCCGAGATGGCGCCGAGAGTAAGAACGACCAGTGTCAGAATAGTGCTGGCCAGCCGGTCGCTTTCCGCGCGGCTTTCCTGGCTCAGGTATTGGCTGTAGACGGGAATGAAGGCGGCCGCCAATGACCCACCAGCGATCAGCACAAAGAACACCTCCGGCAGCTGATTGGCGGCCGTGAAAGCGTCGAGTTCTGACCCCGTGCCAAACGCCTGCGCCACGAGCCGAACCCGGATCAGTCCGGTTAGCTTGCCCAGGCCAAGCAGGAAGATGACGATGACGGACGAACGAAAGAGATGGCGAGCGCGTGGCATAGCGAAAAATTGTACCTGTCCCCGGTCGTTAGGCAACGAAGCAGCAGCCGCGAGACTTCCCATTCTGTGACGGCTGGCTATAATCAAAGGCTATGGCTGACAATCCACCCCTGATTACCGGCGTCCACTTTGAGCAAACCCCGGAACGTCTCAAGATCGTCCTGCCGGTCAAACGCAACATCCCCCTTATCATCCTGTACACCGTGCTTGTGCTGCTCTGGCTGGGCATGATGATCGGCGCGATTGTGTTTGGGGTACAGATGGCGTTCTCTGGCGAGCGGTATGCGTTCGCCTTCACCACCATGATAGTGATCTTCATCTACGTCCTCTATCGCTTTGGCAAGGTCTTGTGGCGGCAGTGGGGCAGCCTGGTGGCCAATCGACAGATCATGTTCATCAACAGTGAGGAGCTGGTCTTGCGCCGGCCGGTTTCAATGTGGGGCAATACCGATGCCTACGACATGGAGCATGTTCAGCCTTTCTACATCGATGAGGCGAGCGGCAAACCGATGTTCGACTATGGGTACCGGCATATACCGTTTGCGGAGCCGTTGAGCGCCATCGGCGCGGGCGAACTGGTGCGCTTCCTGAACGGCCGTTACTTCCCGGACGCAGCATACGAGGCCGACGCAGCATTGGAAAGCCCATTCTAGCGGGCCTATTCAGTGAACTCGAGGTCCTTGTTCGCCAGAAGATTGGCCGCGATCAGATAGAGTATCGTGGCATAGAGCAGCAGGACTGCGGGCGCCAGAGCCTGGGCCGGAGTGAATCCACCGGCGAAGATAGCATCGGCCATCGCTCGAAATGGCCAGAAGACTGTACTTGCGGCGTTGGCGATCGTATCCATGAGTCCGCCTCTCAGCCCGGACGCAATCGTATCCAATACCCCGGTGAAGAAGTTGAGATTCATGCGTGATAGCGCGAAGCCGGCGTCTTCCAGCCGGTCGGCCAGCCACGACTCTGGCCCCTGGCTCATGCTGTTGAGGATAAGCAAGACGGCCAGGATGCCGAAAACGACGACGCGCGACCAGCCAGACGTGACCAGATCGGTCGCGTGAAGAGCCAGCACGCCAGCCAGGATATCAACCGATAGCCAAAGCGGAATGAGCAGAAAGGCCGCGCCTATGGTAATGGACGGGCCACTGATGAGCGCCAGCGTGGCGACCAGGAGCTGCAGCAACAACCCGGAGAGCAGCCCGCTCAGGAATACGGCCGTCATATACTCCACACGACTGGGGAGCCGGGTAATCAGCGGATAGTTCTCCAGCCGACTGGCGCGGGCGGAAACGGAAATTGTGGCCATGAAGACCGCAAAGGCGCCAAAGACACCAACCAAGATGACGTAGTTCTCAAGGTCCGGTGTTTGCTGTCCGGGTGGGAAGAAGACCGCCCAATAGACCAGGCTGGCAATGACGAAGAACGCCCCCACCACCGAGAAGAACAGGCTGCGGGCGAAGTAGCCAATGAGGATGAGCAAGCGCCGTATCATTGAACCGCCTCCGCATAGATCTCTGCCAACGTCACCCGCTTCTGTTCCACCTTCAGCACATCGAAACCGTTGTTGATGAGGATGGAGAGAATCTGCCGGCGCATGCCGATCGCCTCGTTGTGGAGAATGACACTGGTGCCTTCGACGGTGATATCGGGGTGGACCATGGTCAGCAGCCCGACCAGCGGTTCGGCCGACCGATCCGTCTCGATGACCATGTGAGGTCGCAGCGTCAGGGCGTCGGCCATGCGGTTCTGATAGAGCACTTCGCCATCCTTCAGGATGACCAGCGAGGTGCATACCTGCGTCACTTCTTGCAGCTGGTGTGAACTGATGATGATGGTTCGCCCACCCGTTCTAAGTTCGTCGATGTAGGTCAGGATCTCCTCTTGCCCTTCAGGGTCCAGGCCGCTGGACGGCTCGTCCAGCAGCAGGAGTGATGGATCACCGATCAGAGCCTGGGCCAGTCCGAGGCGCTGCCGCATTCCTTTCGACAGGGTGCGTATCTGTTTGTTGGCCGAGCCTAGCAAGTTGACTCGGGCGAGACTCTCCAGCACCATGTTGTCAACAGCGGCAGGCTCAATGTTACATAGGCCAGCGACCATTTCGAGGTACTGGCTGACGCGCATGTTTCCTGGAAAGACCAGCCGCTCCGGCTTATAGCCCATGGTGGGCCAGGTTGCTTCTGCCGGTCGCACTTCGCCAGACGTGGGAAAGATAAGCCCGGCGATCAACTTGATGAAGGTCGTCTTGCCCGCGCCATTCGGGCCGAGCAAGCCGGTTACTTCGCCGGCAGGTATGGTCAACGTCAGGTCACGAAGCGCTGTTAGCGAGTAATATTTCTTGGTGACGTGCTGGAACTCAATCACAGGAGGTTGCTCATTTGCGAGTGTGGACAAGAGATGCAGTGGCGGACCCATTGGCTGACCTTCGGAAGTGTACCACAGGGCGGCGGGTGGGCAATGGTTGGATGCAGGGCAATCGTGCAGGGCAATCGCCCCTAGATCCGCTGTGGAATGAATTCACTCGGCTAACGAGAAAGTGCGATTTATCGCACTTGGAACGATCCTCATGGTTGTCTTTGTACTCGAAATGAGATGGTCAGCCTAACCTGATTCATCAGGGTTGCTCGATTGGCTGTCTGGTTTCAACCGGCAGAGCTCTGAGCACGCGATTACCCTGTGGGTGGACGTGGTGGCTTGACGGAAGATGAGCCGCAATTGGCGAGCTTTCGACTTTCATCACCCAGTTCGCTATACTTACGCGTCGTGATGGCGGCTGATGTTGAAGCTGCCATCCTCAAAATCTGAATTGAAGGGGTCGTTGCGATGGATCTACAGCCGTGGGCACCATATTTGAGCATTATCGAGATCATTCTCGGCGTTGTATTGACTATTCTTGTTGTCGTGCAGGCCAAGGGCGGCAGCCTTGATGGCTTGCTGGGCGGTGGCGGCAGCAGCAGCGAGGCGGGTGGGTTTCGGACCCGCCGCGGCGTGGAAGAGACGATCTTTCGCATGACCATCGTCGTAGGCGCTCTCTTCTTCACCAATACGCTGCTCGCATTCCTGGCCTGGGGCTAAACCCTTGCTCTGGCCGATATGGCCCAGCCTCCTTGTTGGGCGGCAGCCATGAGCTGCCATCCCTCCAACTGATCCCATGAATAGGCCTGACATCCGCTGGCAGCTTCTGCTGGCTGTATCCGGGTTTGCTGTGGTGATTGCCCTACTCTCATTCCAGGTGCAGTCGGCCGCATTGTGCACGGAAACGGTGCCATCAAGTGGCGGAACCGTAGCTGTAGGTCTGGTGGGTCGTCCGGTCACGCTCAATCCTTTGCTCAGCGACGGCTTCCCCGTTGACAATACGCTCAACGACCTCATCTATGACGGGCTGACCATCACTGATCGAGCAGGCTTTCCCCAACCCGCGTTGGCGGAGTCGTGGACGACCAGCGAGGACGGACTGACGGTGCGTGTGGTTCTGCGCGACGACGCGCTGTGGCATGATGGCCAGCCTGTGACGACGGCCGATGTAGCGTTTACCTATGGGCTGCTGCAGGACGAGGCCTTCGCCGGCAATGCGGGCGTCGCGGCGCTGTGGCAAACTGTAGCAATCGACGTCGTCGATGAGTTGACTATCGATTTCACGTTGGCCCAGCCCTTCTCTCCGTTTGCAGAAGCGTTGACTCGCGGTATCTTGCCCGCCCATCTGCTGAGTGATATCCCGGCGGCCAATCTGGCCACCACCGATTTCAACCAGTCCCCGGTTGGCACGGGGCCCTTTCGTGTCGCGCCTGGGCAGAACTGGGTGCAGACGGGCCAGCTGGCGCTTCTGCCCAACCCGGACTATTGGCAGGAGCCGCCGCAGATTGCGGGCGTAACCTACCAGTTTCTGCCAGATGACGCGGCCATGCTGCAAGGATTCACGTCGGGCCAACTGCTGGCCCTGGAGGATGTGGCGCCGGTCCTGACGCCGGATGTCGCTACGTTTGAGGATATTCGGCTGTTCTCCGATCGCGTACCACGCTACAGTTCGCTGCTGTTCAATCTTTCGTCAGATGGCTCACCGGGCATTGGTGACCTCGCCGTCCGTCAGGCGCTGGCCGAGACAGTGGACCGGGAAGCGTTGATCGACACCGTTCTTAATGGGCAGGGCATTGTCTTTGAGGGGCCGTATCTTCCGGAGTCATGGGCCTACTCGCCCCAGTTTCTGACGCTCTATGAGAGCCAACCTTTGTCAGCAACCGTCCGTCTGGACGGGGCCGGCTGGACGCTGCCGGACGGTGGGATGGCCCGCCAGTCCGCACAGGGACCGCTCGTGCTGCGTCTGCTGACGCATAACGACCCAACTCAGGTAGCACTGGCCGAGGCCATCGCCCAGCAGTGGCGCGAGATCGGTGTGGGCATCGAGCTGGAGGTGATGCCCGACCCGACCAGTCTGCGGGAGGCTCTGTCTGCGCGTGCCTTTGATATTGCGCTCGTCGATGTCGTGCCGCCGGGGGATCCTGACCTCTACGACTTCTGGAGCCAGGAGGCGATTGTGCGTGGTCAGAACTACGCTGGGTGGAACAATCGCCGGGCCAGCGAGGCATTGGAGAACGGCCGCCAACTGCTCGATCCTGCTGAACGCCTGCCACAGTATGAAGCTTTCCTGCGACAGTTCGACGCCGATCTGCCGGCCTTCACCCTGTTCCAGCATGTGCAGACCGTGGGCATGAGCGACACGGTCGAGCAGGTCGAAATTGGACGTCTGGACCGTCCGCGCGATCTCTTCCGCACCTTGCCCCAATGGTTTATGCTCTACCGGGATGTAACGGTGGCGTGTCCTCCGTCCGGTTAAGGATCAGTCAGTAAAGTCGCTTGAGGCGATACTCTGGCTTTCGCATGTTTATCATGTGCGTTATAATTCCTCCATACGTTGCGCTCGCAAAGTAGGTTTTGACTGCCTCTTAAGGAGAAGAACATTATGCTCGGTGGCATTGGATTACCAGAACTGCTCATTATCCTCGCGGTCGTCCTGTTGATCTTCGGTGTTGGCCGTATTTCGCGGGTTGGCGGTGAGCTTGGCAAGGGTGTCTCAGCCTTCCGTGATGGACTGCGCGAAGGTCAGGATGAGACCGAGGAAAAGCTGCCCGAAGCGACCACGGCTGAGAAGAAGCCAGTAGAGTAAAGGCAGGCTGCGGGCCTGCTTGTGTGGATCGACCCTGATAGCTCACTCTGATGGATAGCGTCTTCGGCATCGGGTTGCCAGAAATCATTCTGATTCTGGTGATTGCTGGCATGGTGATGGGCCCACAGCGCATCGCTGTGGCAGCCCGCTGGTTGGGCAAGACGACCAGCCAACTGCAGTCCATCTCGCGCACCTTCCTTCGCCAGTTGAACGCTGAACTGAGCGCAGCCGACAGCGACGGCCAACTCAAAGAGACGTACAACGAACTCCAGCTTTTGCGCGAGCAGATAAACGAGCTGCGCCAGGAAGTGACGACGGTTACGCGCAATGCGGTCGACGAAGGAAAGCAGGCGATAGACGCCACGCGTGCCGAAGCCGAGAATATGATTGCGCCTCCGACCATGCGGATGGCCAGCAATCCTGAGTCGAAGTCCGTGCGTCCACCATCACTCTCGTCCGCCAGTCCGTCCAACGGGCACACCAACGGCTCGTCCCCCACGCCGCCAGAGCTGCCATCACGCGTTGATGTTCCTGAAGATCCTGAATAATGAACCAGGTAAAAGAGCCACCCGAGGACGTCGTTGAGGCCATAGCGGGTGGCGGTCCTCAAACGATTCTGGAGCATCTGAGTGAGCTGCGGATTCGGGTCACGTATGCGGCGATAGCTATTCTGGTTACGACGGTCATTAGTTTCCTGTTTGCCGAACAGCTGCTTACATTTCTCATGCAGCCTTACGCGGCCAGCAACCCCGCTGGTGCGGCACTCCAGACGCTCCGACCAACTGAGGGTATTGAGACCTACTTCAAGGTGTCGCTGCTGAGTGGGGTGGTGCTGGCAATGCCGGTTGTCCTGTTCGAGATCTGGCGCTTTCTTTCTCCCGGCTTGCATGCACATGAGAAGCGCTACGTTTATGTGTTCATCCCGGCTGCCTTGCTCCTGTTTGTGCTGGGATTGGCATTTGCCTGGTTCGTCCTCGCGCCCGCCGCCATCTTCTTTCTGGCCAACTTCATGACCGATATCTTCCTGACTCAGTGGACGAGCCAGGAGTATGTCAGCTTCATAACGCGGCTGTTGTTGTGGATCAGCCTGGCGTTTGAGCTGCCAGTTGTGGTCTATCTGATGGCGCGTGTTGGCTTTGTGAGCGCGGAAACGCTGCGGTCACAGTGGCGATTTGCGGTGGTGGGTATTGCCGTTTTGGCGGCCGTCATCACGCCGTCGATCGACCCGGTGACGATGTTGCTGACCATGGCTCCCCTGTTTGCGCTCTACATCCTGAGTATCGGGCTGGCCCGGGTGGGACAGCGCCAGTTCGAGCGTGCCGCTGACGCAGTCTAACCGATTCTAATCTCGTCTTCCGGGCGTCGCACCGTGATAAGTGCGCGTGCCGCTACCACACCCCCAACAAACCCGAACAGGTGGGATTGCCATGAGATGCCGTTCTGCTGCGGCAGCACGCCCCAGAGTACGCCGCCGTACAGAACGAGGACGACAACGGCGGGCAGGATGGCTGCGGCGCTGCGTTCGCGATAAGCGGCCGCCAGCAAAAAGCCGATGAAGCCAAAGATTAGGACACTGGAACCAATGTGGAGAGAGTTCGGCGGGCCGATGAGCCATGTGCCCAGGCCGCCAATTGCGATGATAATGGCCGAGACTGCCAGGAAGCGCCGATGGTAACGCACCATGACGAGCGCTCCAAGCACCAGAAATGGCACCGTATTGGCCAGGAGATGGGGTACGCCGCCATGTAGAAACGGGGCGAAGAGGATGCCCCGCAGGCCGGACATCTGCCGCGGCATGATACCGAGCAGGTCCAGCTGACCCGCAAAGAGGAGCCAGTCAACCAGCTCGATGAGCCAGATAGCAGCCACGAAGCCGAATAGGATCAGAGCTGTGCGGCGCAGATCGGAACGAGCCTGCGCGCTTAGTAAAGGTTGTTGTTCCATGCTACTTATCCAGTACGCAGTGGCCCAGATGAAGTCGCATGAACGCCACTCCCCATCACCTACGACTCAGGTGATTCCTTGCACCACCCGATGAGCCGTCGCACGAAATCGGCCGTCGGGTAACGCTTGCTGTCATGCCGCCAACGAGGCACGCGCACTTGCGTCGCGCCGGGCGAGCGCGGAAAATCCGGGCCTTCGATATCGAGAATGGTGTCCGGGTCTCCGGCTTCGGGAACGCGGTAATGGACGATGAACTGCTTGTTGCTGGATATGATGTGGAGCAGTCGCCCCGACAGACCATAGCCAACATATCCCTCTTCTGGTATCAACGGCTTCGTTGCATCCTGCACGTACCAGATGTAGCTCTGTCCGTTTACCTTGACCTTTCTCTTCCCTTTGCTGCTTACTGCCAACAGGTGTTCTCCGCTTCTGAAGGCGGCAAGGGTTTGGAGCCCCCTGCCGCCACCCAGTCTATTCCAGTTCCAGTAACTCTCCATGAGTTCCCATATAGGGTAACCACAGGTCATCGGCCAGGCGTACCGGATCGGCACTGATGCTGAAACGGCCGAAGTAGTCACACAGCCGCGTGATGTCCCTGACCAGCAGGGTAAATGCAAACGGATTGAGCCGCGCATCGACCATCTGTGGGAAATCGATGATCTGGATGTCGTCATGCCAGATGAGGATATTGTATGCCGACAGGTCGCCATGGACGACGTGGTGGTCGAGCATCAGCGCGACGTTCCCCATGGTCCGGTCGAACAACGTCCTCGCTTCGGCCGCCTCAAGCGTGACATCACTGAGCGGCGGGGCGGGTAAGTTGTCGTCGCCAACGTACGCCATCAGCACAGTGTTGCCCACATGGCCCACCGGCTGGGGCACATCGGCTCCGGCATCAAACAGCGTTTGCTGGGCGCGGAACTCATTGCCGATCCACCAGGCCGAGTCCAGCTGTCGCCCGAAGCGCGTCTTTTGGCGCAGTGCCAGCTTCTCTCGCCGCCCCTTCATCAGTTTGCCGTCTTCGCCCCGGAGCGACCGTCCGGCCTTGTAGATGGCGTCATTTTTGAGGGTGCGCAGCATCCGGGGGCGGTATAGTTTGGCCGCCAGGAGGGGCAGTCCCGTTGCCGGGTGACCCGTGCAGCAGTAGACGTTGGCCTCCTTGCCGGCCTTCACACGGCGTGTGACGTCGGTGATCATGTTGTCGTGGTAGAACGGCGCGACCGAATCGATGACCCACTGCCGTTCGTAATGCTGCGGATCCAGATGCCGAGCATAGGTCGGCACAAAGTCGGCAGCAGCGTCGCTCAGCTCGGCCAGGTCTTTAGACGCGTTTTGGGGTGAGGAAGCGGCAGAGGTAGGGCGCTCTTTCGTATAGCGACGTGCGCCCCATGTCTCCTCTTCATAGGTCTCGTAAGCTTCGTACTTCTCGTAACTCTCGTATTTGTCCATTTGTGTTTCGAACGCAAAACAATCGGTGATCGTGCCAATACCAACATGCAAGCGCGCTCCGCCTGGAGACGCGTGAATTCAGCTGGTCAACCAGTTGCGGCGGGCCTGGCCCGACCTGTCACACCGCTCAATTGAGTTCGAAAACGAGGGTTCGTTTAGGAGCGAGGAACAGACAGGAGCGCACGATGCATGGCGACCGCTGTGTGTGGGGCTTTTACACTATTCTGCATCTTGCTTACCTCCTGTTGTGATTCAGTACCTGCTTCGCGGACATTCTATCACGCGGGCCGGCGGCTAGTCAAGCGTCCGCCGGCCCGCGCATTGAGTCTCAGCGGGATGATACGCGAGCTTTTCGTGGTTGTCTCGCCCAGGACTTAATGCCGAAGCAGCATTCCTACTCGACGAAGATCTCGACGCGCTCGCCGTCTTCTTCGTCAATGACGTCGATGACTTTGCCCTGCTGCCCGCTGCGAATGGCGGCCATAATCGTATCGAGCTGTGCCCCTTCAATTTCGGGTGCAAAGCGGGCGCCCATCTTGACCCCAACATTCACAAGACCCATTGGTATGTTCACATTAACCTTGCTGCGGCCGCTCTGGACATCAGTGACGCGGATTCGCAGCCAGCGAGGCGTCGACGCACCCTTCATCGGTTCCAGTGGCTGGCTCTTGTCATCGCTCTGCTCCAGCGCCTTCAGCAGGGCTGCGCCCTCTCCGGCACTGATCTTGCCATCCTCGATCATCTTCAGTATCTGCATTCGTTCTTCAGTGGTAGCCATGTTAGCCTCATCAACTAAGTCTAGAGATCCAGCCGCATGTAGCTCAGCGTACGGTGGCTGGTGAAGTTTGCTTCTTGTAGGAGTGCGTTCATCGCGACATCATCATCGGGGTGGTCGATGCGCACTGCACGTCGCGAGAGGTAGCGCAACCGGCGAATCAGCTTGGCCAGAATCGGCCGTTCGAGCTGTCCGCGCCATGCTGGATCAACCCGTACCTTCAACTGGTGCGAGCGGCTCCATTCGCTCTCAATGACGCCGAGTGCTGCGAAGCGGCTTGGGCCGTCGTAGGCGATCCAGGATTCCAGCTGCGGCCCGCCAAACACACTACTGAGTTTGCGCATCAGCGTTTGCTTGTACGCATCCGGGGCCAGAGGTTCAGGCCAGTGGAGATCCGGTCCCATGTAGGACGTGTCCAGTTGATACGCCTCGCGCCATTTTCTGCCGGGCAGTGGCACGATGTCGGGAACGTCCTCCAGCGCGATAACCGGGGGGATCTGTCGCACATGTGACAACGATGCGCCCCACGTGGTCAGATTGCCCAGGTTTAGGTAGCCGAGGTTCTCATACAGTCGTACCGCGCCTTCGTTCTCTTTCACAACCTGAAGCAAGATCACGCGACCCTGCTTGGCCCGGACCTCGTCGGCGGCGGCGTCCATCAGCGCCCGTGCAATTCCGCGGCGGCGATAGGTCGGGTTGACGGCCACATTGGCCACCAGAAATCGACCGTATACCTTCGTGGGTAATAGTGTCAGATTGCCGACGACCCGCCCATCCTCCAACCAGACGTAGCCTTGCGAGAGCCGGGACGCAGCTGCGTCCAGCCGCCACATGAAGTCTGGCCGAGGACCCATATCACCAAACGCCTGGCGCTCATCCCTGTCGAGCGAGCTGCCAAAGACCTGGCGCAGTAACTCCACGACCTGTGGGATGTCGCGTCGGACATCGATAGGCCGCAAACCGTATTCCGGCTGGGTCGTTGCGGGAACTGTAATGACCATCAGCTACCTAACTCTGATTCCAACAAGGCGCTTGCTCCTGGCACCCGGTGCGGTGCGGGAGCGGGTGGCGAGGCGTAGACTATTCTACCCACGCGCCACCCGCTGCCAAGTCGTAGAAAGGACCTGCCGTTAGCCTTCCAACGCTTCCAATAACATGTTGGCATCTTCCGGCGAAATCGCGCCGCTTTCCACCATGCGCAGAATCTTCATCTGTTCTTCAGTGGATGCCTGACGGCGGGGCGAGGGAGGTGGCGGGGTAGGCGGTGGCGCGAAGCCACTGCGACGGCCCGCCCGCTGTTGTGCGCGCTCTGCCTTGGCCGCGGCACGCTCGGCCGCTTTCTCCGCTTTGCGCATCACCTTTTCAGCGACCTGCTGTCCCACATCGCCGAACCGGGCCTCCATTTCCACTGCCATGCGGGCCATCTGCTCCGACACTTGCGCGGAAATCCGCTCGCCCAGATCCTCGAAATCCTGGTCCATCTCCGGCATTCCAAAGGCGTCCCATTCTTTGGAGCTGGCCTCGGCTCCTTTCAGGTAGATCCTGCCGGCGGCTGTCAGGGAGAGATTTGTTTTGCCGTCGCCAATTGTGCCAATGAAGGTACCGTTGTCTTTTGTCGTCTCGGTCGACCACGAAAGACGGTTCTCTATCTTCGACGCCTCGGCAAGAACATTGACGGAGGCATCGGATGGCCAGCGGACGACAATATCACCTGCCGCCTTCAGCGCATGATCGCCAGCGGACAGTGGCCCTCGGAGGCGAATATCTCCGGCTGCCTGCTCGACGCTGACTGCGCCACCAATTTGCGTAAGATTGACATCCCGGGCGCAGTGGCTGATCGTCGTGTCACCGGCCACATATTTCAGGTTGACGTCCCCGGCGGCTTGCTGAACGGCAGTTGAGCCACTGATGTGGCGGCCGCTCAAGTCGCCATGCACCGTGCCGACATTGAGATCATCCGTGAGGTGATAAGCGCCAATGTCGCCATTGACTGTTTCCACGTGGGCGGCTCCATTAAAATGCTTGAGCGTCAGATCGCCGTTTACCGTTCCGATCTTTACACCTGTCAGGCCGGAAAGCGACGCATCGCCATTCACTTTCTGAACCCGCGCCTTTCCGTTTACCTGCCTGATCGCCAGATCACCGTTCACTTCCTCGATGTTGAGGGTGCTCGGGGCGGGGACTCGCACGCGCAAGTCACCGTCACAGTTGAGGTAGAGCTGCCCGTCGATCTCTTTGGCCGTGCAATTGTCGCCTTCGAAGCGGACGATCGATTCGTGGACAGCCGTGATCGTCAAATCGCCGCGACATGTTTCGATATGGATTTCCGGGGCTGGACCGGTTTCAAACTCTTGTCTAGTCATGTTGCTTGTCCTGTCCCTTAGTCCAGATAGATCTGAACGTGTTCGCCATCTTCGTGATCCTGGACATCAACCAATATGCCGCGTTCTCCTTCCTTGATCATCTGGCGCAGCATGTCCAGGTCGACCCCCTCGATATCGGCTCCGACTTTGCCGGCCAGACCCAGGCCCGCGGTGAGCAGCCAGATTGGGAGATTGACAGTGACCTTGTTGCGATCGCTGCTCATCTCGCGGACCCGTATGCGCAGCCAGCGGGGCTTCTCGCCGTTGTGGCCCATCGCCTGCGCCTCTTCGGCCTTCAGGGCTGGCAGGTCGTCGGTCACTTTGATGACGTAGGCGTCCGTATCCTGACCGCTCTCAGCTTCTGCGGCGGCGGCCAATTCGGCGCTGTTCTGCTCAACCTGGGTCAGCAGCTCCGCCGCTTCGTCGGCGTTGATTTTGCCCTTTGCCAGTAACTGCAAGATCTCTGATCGTTCTTTGTCGCTCATGTTACTTTACCTCCACAATGCCCGCAGGCATGGTGCTTGTTCTACTATCGTGGGCGCGCCGTTTCATCGTTGTGCCCACCGCTATGAATAGATCGCCGCTGCTAGCGAGCAGGCGGGCCAACCGGGATGGGGTGGCGTCGGACGTCGCTAGTTTCGCATTCCTGGCCTGAGTCTGGTCACACCTTTCGCGAACGAAAGAGATGAGCACCTGGTGCTCTGTGTCTGGGTGTAGCATCGTTCTGCCTCCTAGCCATTCCTTGTGCTGTCGGTGGCTAATCGTCGCCGCGCAGCTTGTTGAGAGCTTGCTCGGCCGAGATCTGACCAGACTGCAGTTCCGTCAGAATCCCCTGTCGATCTGCCTCGCTGACGCCTTGATCAGGTTGACTGTCGCCGACATCATAGCCCAGTGACCGAATCACATCGGTCAGGCGCGCGCGCACCGCCGGGTACGACATCCCGATTTCTTGTTCCACACGGTTGATCTTGCCTTCACAGCGGAGGAAGATTTCGACAAACTCAAGCTGCTCGGGCGTTAGCTGATACAGCCGCCCCAGAGCGAACTGGCCTTCAATGTTGGTGTCACAGTCACGGCAATGGAGCCGAGTGACATTGAGTGTACCGTTGCAGATTGGGCATTGTCCGATGACAGAGTTCATGAATGGTGTTCCTCACGATGGAGCTATCAACCTGTGGCTGCTCAAAATCAAGCCATCTAGGCACATAATAACTGACGATATAAGAAATGTCAACATCTATATCAAAAATCATTACATAGATGTTGTAAAACTAGGAGATATCTACAGATCAGTCGCTGATTGGACGTTCTTGGGCAGATCGTGCGCTTTCCAGCACGCCGAGGGAGGCTACATACAGGAATCCGGCCATGCACGTGGCCATGACCAGCACAGATGCATAGGCGCCACGACTGATTGCCAGCCACAGCCCCAGTGCCGCATATGCGGCCAAGCCCAGTTCGACTAGCAAGAGGTGGTCGACCTTGAGGCGATAGGCCGAGGAGCGGCCTTTGGGAGTGCGTATGAACGTGTGCTCCTGCCCAAACAGACCACGCAGGATGGCACGAGCGTTGCTCGGAGCCATGCCGATAGCAATGAAGAGCAGGAAGGGGAGGGTGCGCAGCCGGTTGACCCAGTCGCGGTGCAGTACCTGCTGGGCGGCCACAAAGAGTATAGGCTGGCCCAGTCCGGCAATGGTGGCGACGATGAGCCAGGGCGGATACTGGAAGTCTAGCAGGAGCAAGGGCACCTGGACAAGGAGGACAACAAGCATCAGAAAGTGGGTGGTATAGGCAGACATCGAGAACAGCGAGTAAAGGCGAGCCACGCGCGTGTTGTGGCTGTCGGACCAGATGTCGCGCCCATACTTGCGCAAGCATTGCGATGACCCTTCGGCCCAGCGGGCCTGCTGGTTCTTGAAGGCCAGTATCGTGCCGGGCAGCTCCGCCGGGGCCACAACGTCACGCAAGAAGCGAAACTCCCACCCGCGCAAGATTGCCCGCGTGCTCAGGCACAGGTCTTCACAGACGGTATCACTTTCCCAGCCCCCTGCATCTTCCAGGCACGTTCGACGCCAAACGCCGCCGGAGCCATTGAATTTGGGATAGTAGCGGGCGCGATGGCGCACAACTTGCTCCATCGCGAAATGTTTGTCGAGGGCGATTGCCTGGGCGGCCGTCAGCATCGAGTCCGCTCGATTGGTGTGTCCCCAGCGCGTCTGAACCATGCCCAGACGAGGATCGTCGACGAAGTGCGGGATGGTGCTGCGCAAGAACGAAGGCGTCGGCTCAAAGTCCGCGTCAAAGATGACGATGTACTCGCCCGTCGCTTCATCAAGCCCCGCCTGCAAAGCGCCCGCTTTGAATCCGCTGCGGTCACTGCGATGGTACAGAGCGATGTCGATGCCGCCGGCCGCAAGCTGCTCAATCAAGCCACCGGCAATTCGCGTAGTCACATCGGTTGAGTCATCAAGCACCTGAATCTGGAGGCGGTCGCGAGGGTAGTCGAGGGCGGCTGCGGCGAGGATGAGCCGCTCGACAACGTCCTTCTCGTTGAAGACCGGAAGCTGCACCGTTACCGGAGGCAGGCGATCGTCAGGCAACGGGTGGGCAGGAAACAGGTCATGCCGATGCCGCACGTAGACCCAGAAGGTGAAGTAGCCCATGGCGCCGTACAATGCCAGGCCGGCAACGCTCAGTAAGTAGATTGCTATCAGCAGCTCGGTCATAAGTCCGACTTTGGGGCGTGGCTGACGGTCAGTTTGTACCGCTTGTTGAACTCGCCCCGCGGCAGCAGGATGCGACGGCTGCACCCTTTGCAGACAAGGCCGATGTCGGCGCCCAATCGCACGACATCCCACTCATAGCCGCCGCAGGGATGGGGCTTGCGCAATCGGACGACGTCACCAAGATTGACTTCCACAAACATAGAGCGAGGATTATAGCATGCTACTCTGTCAGATCAGATAGACGCAGGCGGAAGCGAGGGGAAGCGTCGAGGAAAAGTGCACGCTCGTGGGTGCGCACAGCGTCAACGGACGGAGAAAGCAATACAGAGCAGCAGAAGGACAGTGATTCGCATAGTCATAACAGAAAATCAAACTTATCCATTCAAACAGTGAGCACGTATGTTCAGCCGGGACAATCGGCGCTGGGTCATGAATGGCTCACCAGCTACCTCCGGTTGTCCGGACCACTCAGAATTATTGGTTTCGACCCAGCTGCCCGGACACTCTGCGCCTTCTTTCACACGGTTGCAAATCCTTCGGGATGGCTGATAATGTAGCAATGCCCGAGTGGACCTTAACCGATGAACTGGCGCGACCGTCGATCAATCTCCCCCGAGCGGCGTTGTTGCTCGCCCAGGCAATTGCCTATCCCCAACTGGACATCTCGATCACGCTGCGGGCTCTCAACGAGATTGCTGAAAGTGCCCATGACGCGGTTGATCCGGGCCTGACGGTCGGAGAGCAGGGCGAGGTGCTGGCCCACTACTTGTTTCAGGAGCTTGGCTTTCGTGGCGACACATCGACTTACGCTGATCCGCGCAACAGCTACCTCAACGATGTCGTTGAGCGGCGTTTCGGCATCCCTATCACGCTGTCGGTACTCTACGTGGACATTGCCCAACGGCTGGGACTGCCCGCATACGGCGTCAACATGCCCGGTCACTTCATTGCAGGCTTGCGCAGCGGCGACACCGAACGGCTCCTGGATCCGTTTCACGGCGGTCGCTGGTTGTCGCTCAACGACTGCGCCGAGCTGATCCAGATGTCCATTGGTTATGAAGGTCCACTGGACGCGGCCTGGTTCCAGCCGGCACCGGCGAAGCCGATTCTGGTTCGCATGCTTAACAATCTGCGAGCCACTTACGTGAACGACCATGCGTGGGACAAAGCGGTCGCTGTTGTTCAGCAGCTGCGCATCGTTCAGCCGCACGAACCGGAACATCTTCGCGACCTGGGTCTGGTATACTACCGTCAGAACGCATTGCCACAAGCGGCCCACTATCTCGAGTCGTACCTACTGCAAGCGCCGGAAGCAGAAGACGCAGCGGTCATTCGCGAAGGTGTCCAGTCGACGTTGGACTCATGGGCGTTGCAAAACTGAGCGGCAAGCTCGTACAATGGATTGTGTATGACACCTGATGACGATGTCGACCTGCGACAGCCGGTCGCCTACTTCAAATCTCACCCCAATCGCGCGGGGATGACCATTCTGGTCTTCGTCGCATTGATTGCGCTGGTCCTGCTGCTCATTCGCGCCATTGCGGATCAGAGTCTGAGCGCGCTTGACTGGCTAAACTTGATCCTTATTCCTGTCGTCCTACTGGTTGCGGCTCTCTGGTTGACGCGAGCGCTGCGCAAGACGGAAGTGGATCTCGCTGTTGCCAAAGAGTCCCAGGTAATGGTCGATACGTATCTGGCTCGCATCAGCGATCTGCTGCTGCATGAGAACCTGCGCGAGGCAGGCGAGAATGATGAAGTCACGCGTGTTGCTCGTGCGCAGACGCTGACCATTTTGCGTAAGCTGGACGGACCGGCCAAGGGTGACGTGGTCCGCTTTCTGTATGAGTCTGGTCTTGTGGCGGCTGACTCTCCGGTCATCGACCTGCAAACGGCCGACCTCAGCGGGGCTGAGCTGCAGGGATTTCGGCTCAACGGCGTTAACCTGCGAGGAGCCAATCTTGACGGTGCTACTCTTGAGGGTGCCGAACTGTTGGGGTCTGATTTGCGGGGCGCTTCCCTGACCAATGCCAATCTCTCTGGTGCGCGGCTGCGAGAAGCCTACTTGCGCGGCGCCATCCTGGACGGAGCTAACCTCAGCGAGGCGGATCTTGCCGGGGCCGTGCTTACCAAAGCGTCGCTGAAGGGGGCCCAGATTCACCATACCGACCTGTCAGAAGCGAATCTGACATCCGCCAATCTGCGTAATGCCGATCTGACGGGCGCTATTTTGACCGGAAGTAAGCTGGGCAGTTCGGACCTGACGGAGGCCACACTGCAACAGGCCGACCTGAGTCTGGCCAATATGGCCAAGGCTCAGCTATCCAAGGCCACGCTGGACCGCGCCAATCTTAGCGGGGCCAATCTGACCGGCGCCAACCTGGTCGAGGCGCAGGGGGTCGATGCTGTCATGGGTGGCGCCGTGCTGAGCGAAGCGGACCTGACCGGCGCCAATCTGCAGAATGCCAATCTGAACCTGGCCAATCTTCGCGGTGCGGTCATGAACCAGACTCAGCTGGCAGGCGCCAATCTCCGCGACGCGATTATGGGTCGTGTCGCCCTCAGCGGCGCAGACCTCACAGGCGCCGACCTGGGCCGGGCAAACCTGAGTGTTGCCAACTTGAGCCGAGCCACCCTGAACAAAGCCAATCTGGAAGAAGCGGGTCTGAGCGGGGCGGATTTGCGGGCAGCACAGCTCAAGGGCGCCATTCTGCGCGGCGCCATTCTGCGCGGCGCTATCCTGGGCGACGCCGATCTGTCGCGAGCAGACCTGACGCGAGCCAACTTGCGCTGGGCCAACCTGAGCGAAGCCACCCTGACGGGTGCTGATCTGACTGAAGTTGATCTGACCGACGCCGAGATATCACCGGAAGCGCTGGCCAGGGCCAAGGCGGTCTCCCGTTCCACGCGACCCGACACGGGCCGGCTTGGACCGAAACCGCAGCAAGGCACTGCGTCTCGTCGCCCGTCATCCAGCCAACTGGCGAACAGCACCGGTACGCTCCAACCCCCCGATGCGCCGGCGGTCGATCAGGATGTGGGCGCCGATGCGAGCTAGCGGCTCCCTGGCTTCTAGTTCCAGGCCAGGGCGCTGCGGCGTGCCCAGTACGATTCGGCAGGCTCAGCGAACTCCTCAAACGGCTGCCCCAGCAGCTGCCCATCCAGATCGACCGCAGCCACATTGGATGTCAGCTGATCCACCGTTGTCGCGCCACTGAGTACGCAGTGGACAAATGGCTGGTTGAGCACGGCCGCCAGGGCGAGAGCGTCGACGGACGTGTCGTGCGCGGCGGCCAAATATCTCAGACGGCGCAGCGTGTCCTGGGATTCTGGCTCCTGATTCCTTTCGGTAAGACGGCCATTCGCCAACGCTTCTTTGATGATGACGCCCCAACCGGCGTCATGGGCATCTTGCAGCGCCGGACCCGCCTCCTGGGCCAGCACGTTCCAGGTGGCTTGCACCGAACCGAAGAGCGGGCGGCCGCCTGCCTGCACATCAAGCGCGCGCCTGAGGGTTTCCGACTGCGCCGGGCCGCTGAGCGACAGACCGATGACCAGCCCCCTGTCACGCAGCTCGCCCAGGCGCTCCAGCAGGTCGTGGTTGACAAGGGCGCCGCTTTCCAACGTGGCTGAATGGATCTGATAGAGATCGAGGTGGGGTCCGAGGAGCACTCTACTCTCGTCAACTTGCCGGTTCAGAACGGCCAGCGAGTGTTCCTTCACCTCATGGTGCTCCGCCTCAATCTGCCAGCCGGCCGTGTAGGTGTACCCCCATTTCGATCCGATGGTCACGTCGGATGGCGCAATCTGCCGGGCTGACAGCCACGTGCTGAGGAACTGCTCGGCACGACCATAAGACCGGGCGGCGTCGAAGTAGCGGATGCCCGCGTTCCAGGCGGCATCAAGCACGCTGTGGGCGTTGGCTTGCATGCTTTCGACCGAAACCTCGCCTGCCAGGTCGTTTCCATGACCGAGATTGATGTAGCCGGGTCTGCCCAGCGCGGCAAGACCGAGTCCAATCGGTGTAACAGTCAGTCCAGTGGTGCCAAATTGCTTTGTGATCAAGGTACCCCCTATGCTTAGAGTCAGTATACTTAGAGATGTAATCACGGCGCAAGCATGGACAGTCCGTAAGCCAGCAGCCTAACGGACAGGACGACACGCCTGATGACCCAACCTCGACGCATTGCCCAACGCCCACCTGACTTGCTCGTGCTTGCCTTTGGCACGTTCGTCGGCCTCGGCGTGGCCAGCGCCTTGCTAGGTGTTGCCTGGCCATCAGTACGCGATACGTTTGGTCTGCCGCTCGATGCGCTAGCCCCCTTGCTGGCTTCCTCAACAGCGGGTTTTGTGGTTGGCAGTGTTACTTCCGGTCAGTTATCCGCCCGAATGGGCATGCGGCCGTTCCTGTTCCTCAACAACGCGATTGCTGCCGCGGGTCTCGCCGGCTATGTCATCGCACCCAGTTGGGCAATCATGGTGGCGCTTGGCTTCCTGGTGGGCTGGGGGTCCGGGGGGTTGGACACCGGGCTGAACATCTATGTGGCTCGCAAGCACTCGGTGCGCACGATGAACTGGATGCATGCCAGCTTTGGAGTCGGTGCAACGATTGGACCGCTAGTCATGACGGGGGCTATCGCATCACAGTTTGGATGGCGGGCTGGCTATGCGGTGGCTGCGGCGCTTCACCTGGCGCTCGGGATTGCTTTCCTTGTTTCGAAACGAACTGCTCCGCAGCCGCTGCTGTCAGCTGACAATGCGAGTGAGGCTGCCGGCGTCGAGGCCCAGCATGAAAAGCGTGCGCCCACCCTGCGGACGCTCCGCATGCCGTTGGTGTGGTTCAGCATCCTGGTCTTCTTTCTCTACACTGGTGTTGAGAGTACGGCTGGGCAGTGGACCTTTACCGTATTCACGGAGTCGCGAGGGATTTCGGTGGCCGCAGCGGGGCTGGCGACGAGTGTCTATTGGGGGATGCTGACGTTTGGTAGAGTCGTCCTCGGCGCGGGAGCGGAGCGATGGGGTATTGAGCGGCTTTTGCGCTGGAGTATGGTGGGCACGGTCTTTGCCTCGGTCCTGCTCGCGATAGGTGGGGTTTGGGTAGGATTCGTGGGGTACGGCCTGCTCGGATTTGCTTTGTCGACCATTTTCCCGACATTGACAGCCGACACGCCGCGTCGCGTCGGCCTGAAGCATATGGCTACGGCAATAGGTTTCCAGACTGGCGCAGCAAGCATTGGCTTTGCCGTGCTGCCCGGCGTGGCCGGCTATGTCGCGCAGCGTGTCGGGCTGGAAAGCATCGGCTGGATTCTGGTCGCCACCTCGGTGGCTATGCTGATTGCAAACGAGATATCCGTCTACATTGCAGGCCGGGGCCGCCGACTCTCCTCTGTAGAAGATTGATCAGGCTTTGGCCATGGACACGTACAGGGACCATCCGGCTGGAACCAGACGAAACCGCTCGCCTGATTCAATCAACGTGCTCCACAGATAGACCGACAGCGAGCGATCCCCAATGAGGCTGTAGGCGGTGATCGTGCTGCCCTGGTCCAGGCGTCGATCCCGGCGAGTGATTAACTGGGTGGTCTTGGCCACGCTGGAAATCGCACACACTCCATCGGGGAACGCCCGATCGTCGAAGTCGAGACCGCACACCCGGCGCAGGACGCTGCTCGCCGCAGGGCCGGCAAGCCACAGCTGCGCTTTGCCGTCTGTGATATCTGTCACTGTGACGCCCGTCGCCGCAGCGGCCGCACGTTCGAGAGCGTCAAGGAGCTTGTGGCCGGTCTCAATGGAGGCGATCACAGTTACCAGATCGTTCCTGATGCAGGCGATCTCTGCCGCTTCTGTTTGTGCGCCATGGCCCACTTTCAGGCCGCGCGTCCCAAAGACCTCCTGCACGATCTGCACGGCCGCTTCTCCCTCAATCTGATACCGGCTGAGGGGCGAAATGTCAACGAGAACGGCCGCGTGTTGGGCAGCGGCTTCTTCCTCCTCGGTAGACTGGAAAGACGCCACGGTTCGGAAATTACCAACGTCGATCGTCGGCCCCAGATGGCGTGTCGTTGGGTAGAGGGGGGCAAGCTTGCAGGGCGTATCCATCGTGGTGGCTTCCTAGGTGCGCAGGCGCTCGCCGGAGACGTCGTAGAATGGGCCGTGGTGGACGGCCGCCCGATGCAATCTGCCTTCGCGGCGAATCGTGAACGGTGTTCCCGGCTCGGCTGCTATCTCTACATCCAGCCAGCAGAGCCCGATTGAGTATCCCAGAGTGAGGCTGAAGCGGCTGGATGTCACCCAGCCGACAATCTCCTGCTTCTGGCCCGGCCTGTCCCGGACTATCTGCAAGCCTTCCTCCGGCACAAAGCGTGGATCCTCAGGGCGAAAGCCGACCAGGCGCTGTTTGGGTCCTGCTTCGCTGACTGCAATTAGTGAACGCTGGCCCAGGAAGTCATCTTTGTCCAGTTTCACAGTCCAGGCCATATCAGCGGAGATCGGATCGCTCAGAGCGTCGGTATCCTGTCCAACGATGATGTGGGCCTTTTCGAGCCGCAGGATGCGCTGGGCTTCCAGGCCGAACGGCCGAATCCCCACATCCTGCCCGGCGGCGAGAACAGCCGACCAGACGTGCGAGGCGTAACCGGCGGGGCAGTGAATCTCGTAGGCCAGTTCGCCAGTGAAACCGAGGCGCATCACTCGGCAAGGAACACCGGCGATGAGCATCGACTTGACGTGCATGTAAGGGAACCGGGCGTTGGAGATGTCTTCGCTCGTTAACTGCGTGAGGACGGCCCGCGCTCGTGGCCCGGCCAAATTGAAGGCCGCGTAGCCGTCGGTTACATTGGTCAGATGGACGCCGTCTCCCCAGCCGGATTGCAGCCACCATTGAATCCACTCATACATGGATGAGGAACCGGAAGACGTGGTGGTCAAATAGTATTCGGTCTCGCTCAGCCGTGCCGCGACTCCATCGTCGAGGATGATACCTTCGTCGTTACACATAACGCCATAGCGGACGCGGCCCACAGGCAGCCGGCTCCAGCGGTTGGTATACAGACGATCTAGCAGCCGCGCCGCTCCATCACCTGTCAGGCGCAGCTTGCCGAGCGAGCTAACATCGATCAGACCGGCGGCCTCGCGCACGGCACGCACTTCGGCCTCAAGGTTGCCGTAATGCTCAGGTCGCAGCCAGAGGCCTGCCACCAGCATCTTTGCCCCATCTGCTTCGTGCAGGTCATGGATGGCAGACAAACGGACCGGCTCCATGTTTTGTCCGGCAAGAACGCCCAGCTCCATGGAACTCATCGGTGGGCGAGCGGTCGTCGTGCCAGTCTCGGCGATGCTCCAGCCATTGGCCCGGGCGCAGAGGTGGATCGTGTTCTGCGAGCACATCTTGCCCTGGCATGGGCCCATCGAGATGGTACTGTACCGTTTCAGCAGCTCGATACTGTCGTACCCTTCGGCAATCGACATCGTGACATCTGTGTCGGTCACATCCTCGCAAAAGCAGACGAATCGTTTCTTGCCGCCGGGAGCGTGTACGTGGGGGGTGCTTCTGGCTTCTGGAGACGGGGCGGCTGGCAGGCTGCTGTCTGGCTGCGCAGGCGGATCGGCCGCGCCCAAAGCGGCCGCTGCCAGTCGCCCGGCGCGGCTCCCTTCGGCCGTCTCCTGCTCAAGCTCGAACGTACCATTGACCCGACCCGCCACGTACACGTTGTCAGGTATAGCATGGGGCAAGAACGCGTGCTCGTTTGGGTCATAGTCGAGCCGTCCACCCGCCTGATAGAGCAGGCCACCGGCCGGCGCCCAGCCAGCACTGACACCGACCAGATCGCAGGGAATGGTGACTCGCTGTTGGTCCCTGAACGAGCCGTCATCGGCCAGCCTTGCCAGCAAGACCCGGTCGACGTGACCACTACCCTCTGCCGCCACTATGGTGTGCTGCCAGTAGATTGGTATGCCCGCCTTGCGAACGGCCTGCACAAGCGGATTGTCGCGCTCAGGTCGCAAGTCTGCCACGGCCTTCAACCGGCCGCTGGCCTCCAGCAAATCGACCGCTACCTGCCACCCGTCCGCATTGGCCGTCACTACGACGGCCGCCTCTCCAGGCGCCACGCTGTGCAGCCGCATGAGGCGCTGGATGGCGCTGCCGAGCATGATGCCGGGGAGATCGTTGTTGTCGAACACGAGCGGCTGTTCATAGGCGCCGGTGGCCAGAACAAGCTGGTGGGCGCGAATCTTGAGCAGCTCACCCCCGTCCGGGGCGTTGGGCGTGACAGCCGCCACCCAGTTGCCTTCATACCAGCCGATTGCCGTTGTGTCTGTGCGAATCTCCAGATTACTGAAGGAGGCTGCCGTGTCGAGCATCCGGGCCAGCGCCTCGCGTGCGGGTACGGCCCCATAGCGCAAGCGGCCGCCTGCGGCGTGGTTTTCATCCAGCAGCAGGACGCGAACGCCGGAAGCGGCGGCCGCCAGCGCTGCGCTCAGACCGGATGGCCCTCCGCCGACAACCACGATATCAGCATGCAGATAGGTCTTGGCGTAGCGGCCTGAATCTGTCTCAGGGTCGATGCGGCCCAGACCGGCTGCCTTTCGCAGCACTTTTTCGTAGGTTGGCCACATAGCTGGCGGGTGGACAAATGCCTTATAGTAGAAGCCAACCGGCAGAAGGCGGTCGCCGAAGCGGGTCAGCGCCATGATGTCTCTGTCAAGGGACGGCCAGCTGTTCTGCGAGCGGACTGTCATGCCCTGCGTCGCAAGCCGGGTGCAGGATCGGACGCTGGGCTCCTGACCCACCTGGACCAGACAATTGGGGCAATGTCCGGCGCAGCACATCGGGCCGCGTGGCCGGTGATACTTGAACGAGCGGCCGAATGTGTCGATGCCTGCTGCCAGAAGTGCCGACGCAATCGAGTCACCGGTGAGCGCAGTCACGGGTTTGCCGTTGAAGGTGAAGGAAACGGTCTGGCTGCGGTCGATTTGCTCCGAGGGGGTCGGCGCCAGTCGTCTTGAAGAGGCAGCGTCCTGGGCAGGCATGCGCTATACCTCCTCGGACGAGTTGGCTGCCGGCTGCCAGCGAAACGTGCGCAGCACCTCATTCGTGCGCGTATGCCGTTCTGCCAGGAACCACAAGCCGCAGCCATGACGGTGGTACCACCATTCGATCTGCACGCCCTGGCGATTGTCGCGCATGTACAGGTAATCGACCCACTCGGCCGGGGAGGCCGATGCCACAGGACCAGGACGAGGGTTCAACTCGCCGCCATACCGAAACTCCTGCACGTTGCGCACGCCGCAGTTAGGGCAGCTAACCTGAATCATTTGCGGCCGTCCTCTGATTCCACACAATCCTGCTCAATGTCCAACGGATGCGGCACCTTTCTCTCCAACCAGGTCCCCTTCCGCAAACCGTGACAGGCGGAATGGCTGAATCAGCTCAGGGGTTTGGCCTGTCGCGATCAGCTCGGCCATTCGCTTGCCGGATACGGGAGAGGCTTTGAAGCCCCATGTGCCCCAGCCAACGTCCAGCAAGAAGCCATCGACTGGTGTAATGCCCATGATCGGGCTGTAGTCGGGTGTCATGTCGCACAGTCCGGCCCACTGCCGCAGCACCCGGGCGTGACGCAACGACGGGAACAGCTCCAGCATGTGCCCGGCCAATCCTTCAACGAAAGACAGCGAACCGTGCGTGGAGTAGGAGGCATACGGATCGACCGACGCTCCCATCACCAACTCGCCGCGGTCAGACTGGCTCACGTAAACGTGGAGGCTGCCGGAGACGATAATGACGTCGAGGAACTGCTTCAGCGGCTCAGTTACGCATGCTTGCAGCGGAAAGGTTGTAATGGGCAGCGACACATCGACCATGTCGGCGATGGTCGTGCACCAGCCCGCTGTGGCGTTGAGCACAGTGCCGCAGTTGATGTGGCCGCGCGTCGTCTCCACGCCGGTCACGCGTCCACCTTCGGTTGTGATGCCAGTGACTTCGGTCATCTGATGGATATGGACGCCACGCCGATCGGCGTGATGAGCGTATCCCCAGACCACCGCGTCGTGCCGGATGATGCCGCCGGGTGGGTGATAGAGTGCTCCCAGAATGGGGTAGCGAGGGTGGTCGGTTACGTCAATCAATGGACAGAGACGCTTGATCTCAACCGGCCAGATGACGCGTAAGTCGACGCCCTGTATCTGGTTGACTTCGGCCCGGCGGCGCATGGTTCGCACCGCGCCGTCATTATGGGCCAGCGTTAGATGACCACGCTGGCTGAACATCACGTTGAAGTCAAAGTCGGCCGACATCTCTTCATAGAGCTTGACGCTCTCATCGTAGAACTCGACGCCTTCCGGGGTCAGGTAGTTGCTGCGAATAATTGTGGTGTTGCGACCGCTTCCGCCCGACCCGATGTAGCGCTTCTCAATGACAGCTACATTGGTCAGGTTGTAGGTTGTGGCCAGATAGTAGGCACAGGCCAGACCGTGAGCGCCGCCGCCAATTATGACGACGTCATAGCTGTCCTGCATCTCATGCGCCCGCCACATTGGCGCAGGGGACCGCCCGCCGCTCAGCGCATGCCGTAGAAGATTAAGTGGCACGGCGCTCCATCCAGGCGACTAGCTGAGACTCAAGCCGATTGTAGCCCGTGTGGCGCACCTCCAGAGGCAGATTGAGGCGGGCCGCAATCTCCTCGGCCTTGGCCACGAGGCTGTCGTCGTTGATTTGGGTGAAGTAGAGCAGGCGCTTGTAATGTCGGAAGTAGTCGTCCTTGAGCTGTGGATACTTGTCCAGCCCCATCCCGCGCCAGACAGTGCCTTCGAACCCTCTGACGAGGAAGTCAGTCAGAAAGAAGGTGCCTGGTTCTTCGGCCATAGCTGCGTCAAACGCATCGCCACCGTACATCTCGTAGCAGTGAGGGCCGTCCAGCCGCTCCAGATTCCGCTCGGTCAGCAAGGCGTCGAGAGCACCGCGTGTTCCGCAGTCACCAAAGACAACCAGGATGCGCGCATACTGCTCGCCAATCTCGTCCAGGCGCTGGGCGACGTGTGGGGCGATTCGCTCCGGAAGCATATGGTCGAGCGCCGGGATACCGTATAGATCGACAGCCCAGCCATGTCGCTCGACTACCGCGATCACTTCTCGTGCGAGCGCACCGCAGAGAATGAAGGCAGTGGTCGTCGGTCCATGCCCCGACTCGCTGCGAGCCACGAATCCGATATCGCTAATTGTGTGAACCTGTGTCGTCGCGTTCATTAATGTCCGGCGGCTAGAGTCATGGAGTTCAGAGATACTCAGTAGCAGCGAGCCTAAGGTATCGTATTTGGCACGAAGTTGTCAATCACTATTGTCCGTCTGGCGAATATCCAGGAAAGCACCGGTCCCGTCACCAGGGGGCGGTCAGACACTCAGGTGCACCTGCGTCTTGCAATCAGAACAAGTAATGGTATCATCACTTCAGTTGTTCTATTGCAGTTACCCGCTCCGTGAGGCGCAGGTCGGTGCCCCGGCAGCCAGTCCAGGAATGAATTGAGTGTTGGGCGAGACGTAGTTTTTGTGATTCTGTCTTTTACGAATCTGCCACACGCCAGCTTGCTGGCAAACCCCCTTGACCAGCCGGCGCCAGTCGGTTGGATGGCCCTTTCTTGCTGTACGATTTTAAGCACCTGTTCACTGGACTCTTCTGGACTCGGGTGATTCAGACGTGCGAAAAGCTAACTGACTATCTTGCCGTTTGGCTGGAAGGCTTACCCTGGGAGGTGATGCTGTGCCACAACACTGATTCACGCATGATCTTTGCGGCGGCTGTACAATGAGCAAGAGTAAGAAAACTTTCAGATGGTCCCGACTCGATTCGCGGACAGATAATCGATTCAAACGCCGGAGGAGAATAAGTCATATGAAAATTCCAGAAATGCTCAAGAAAGATATGGAGAAGACGCATCCAGCGATTCCGGATGCGTACGACAAGCTGGCCGAGGGGCGCATCTCGCGTCGCGAGTTTATGCGCTTTGCCACGCTGTTGGGAATGTCGGCCGCCACCGCCAGCATCGCTGCGGCTTGTGCCGCTCCCGGTGGGGGCGAGACAGCCGTCATCGACCCGACGGCCGTATCTGACGAGACGGGTCAGTCGGTCGCACCCAACACCAGTGGCATCCGCCGTGGCGGTCGCATCACCAAATCGATGCAGCTCCAACTCCTGGACCACCCCGCCCGCCTGTCATGGGTTGAGGGCGCGAATGTCGTCCGCCAGATCAGCGAGTATCTGACCGAAACCGGCTCAGACAACGTCACTCGCCCCTATCTGCTCGATCGTTGGGAGGCCAGCGCCGATGTGAAGACATGGGACCTGTATCTGAAGCAAGGCGTCACCTTCAACAACGGGGACGAAATGACCACGGAGGATGTGTTCTTCACCTTCCAGCAATGGTTGGACGAGAACGTTGGCTCGTCGATGTTGGGCTTGCTGTCCTACCTGGGCGGTATTCAGAACGTGGAAGTCATCGACGATTACCATATGCGCCTTAATCTGGAAACCGCCAACATCGGCGTCCCGGAGGATCTGTTCCACTATCCGGCGGTCATCTTGCACCGCAGCTTTGAGGGCGACATCGTGCGCCAGCCGCTGGGAACCGGAGCGTTCCTCTTGCAGGAGTATGCCGAAGGTGAGCGGGCCGTCTTCACGCGCCGTACCGACTACTGGCGCAACGGCGAGGACGGTGAATCGTTGCCGTACCTGGATGAGATTGTTTATGTGTCAACGGACAAGGACGCCGGCGTGGCCGGTCTCCAGTCTGGTCAGGTCGATTCGCTCTACGACCCGCGCCCGAGCGACTGGCAGGCGCTTAAGGATGTGCCCGGTTTGGTAACGAAGGCAGTCAGTACGGCTCAATGCCTGGTCTTGCGCATGCGCGTCGACCTGGAGCCGTGGGATGACAATCGTGTCCGTTCGGCGCTGAAGATGTGTCAGGATCGGGACCAGATCCTGCAGCTTGCCTACTTTGGCGAAGGCGCCTTGTCCATTGATGCGCATGTCGCTCCCATCCATCCAGAGTACTGCGAGAAGCCGATTCCCAGCTACGATCCGGAAGGCGCGCGCGCACTTCTGGAAGAGTATGCTGCCGAAAAGGGCATCGAGCTGCCATTGCGAGTGACATTGGCCACGAAGAATGACCAGAACGAACCGGAGATCGCCCAGGCGCTCAAGGAGCTGGCAGCTCCCGCCGGCTTTGACATTACCCTGGACATCACCGAACCGTCCGGGTACTGGGATCGTTGGACGGAGGTCGACCTTGGCATTACGTCCTGGACGCATCGCCCGCTCGGCACGATGGTGCTGCCGCTGGCCTATATCTCTGAAGCGATCGGCGCCTGGAATGAGACCCGCTGGACCGACGAAGAGTTTGAAGCGCTCTATCGCGAAGCGGCCTCGACCCTCGATGTGGAAGCACGGCGCGACATCATGTGCAACATCGAACAGATCATGCAGGATCGCGGACCGATCGGCAACAGCTTCTGGAAGAGCGTGTGGAACATCACCCACGAGCGCTTTGTCAACATCGATGCCCATCCGACGGCCTACGACTTCTTCTATGATGTTTGGGAACGGGAACTATAAGTAACCAGTAGTCCGGCCAGGCAGCCGGCGCACCATGTGCCGGCAGTCTGGTCGATTATTCAGGTGGAGCAACCCCCTGACATCTCCCAGGGTATTGAATGCCAGTTCACCAACCCGGGGAAGCGAGTGATTGAATGGCCCGATTTCTGATCAAGAGCGTTATATCGACGCTGGTGACAATGCTGCTCGTATCCATATTGCTGTGGGTGCTGCTCGACATAGGCACGGGTGATGTGACCATCAAGATCCTCGGTGTCTTTTCCACCGAGGAACAGCGGGCATCGTATCGTGCCCAGCTTGGTCTTGATGCGTCGTCGGCGCAGCGCTATATGGATTGGCTGGCAGGGAACGACTGGCGCGCCGAATCCGAGGTCGGTTACGATCTCGTAACGGTCAACAATCAGATTACGGGCGAGACGGTCTGGTGGGCGGATGTCAACGGGACGTTGACACGCTGGAAGATGATTGACGGTGTGCTGGTTGCCCTCATACTGCAGCCAGATGGCACAAGCCAGCAGGTTGCCGCCGATATTAACTGGCAGACGGACGCGGAAGGGGGCGAGTTCTTCTGGGGCGTCGACGAGAACAACAACGCCGTGAAGTGGGTTCGTGGGCGAGGTGAGTCGGTGTGGGTGCTGACCAAGGCAGGTCTGCGCCAGGAAGGGGATGGGCCAGTGCAATACATCCCGCTAAAGCGGGGGCTGCTGCGCGGTGATCCGGGTGAATCGCTGCAGACAGGGCGATCCGTATCGGTCACGCTCTGGCCAAGATTGCGCAACTCGCTGATCCTGGCGGGAGTAGCGTTCATCGTCGTGATGCCCCTGGCGCTGGTGCTGGGCATTATCGCAGGAGTGAATGAGGGTAGGCGGGTGGACAGGACCATATCAATCGTCGGACTGACTCTGACCGCGACACCTGAGTTCGTCACCGGTATCTTTCTTATTCTGGTATTCGGTATCTGGTTGCAATGGGTGCCGGCGGTCGCCATCTTCACCAGTCCCAACGCTATCTTTGAGAATCCCAGCTTGCTCATCCTGCCGGTGATGACCCTGACGGCCGTTGAGTTAGGATACATCTCGCGCATGACGCGTGCGAGCATGGTTGAGGTGATGGACTCGGCCTACATTCGGACGGCCATCATCAAAGGCATGCCACGCCGGCGGGTCATTTTTCGGCACGCGGTGCGTAACGCTTTGCTCGCCCCGATCACCATCATCATGCTCCATGTCAACTGGCTCATCGGTGGGTTAGTCGTCGTCGAAGTAATCTTTGGGTATCCCGGGTTGGGCGAATACATCTTCGATGCGGCGATCTTCGGCGACTACAACGCCCTGGCGGCCGCCGCCATGATTCTTGTCATTATTGCCGTCACCACGCGCCTGATCGGTGACTTTGTTTACACGCTGCTAAATCCGCGCATACGCTACGCCTAGGCTTCTCCACTGCGACACCGGAACAACACATATGGCTACGATCCAACCAACCACAGGCACGAAACCGAAACCCTCCATCTGGCAACGGATCTATGCGCCGCTCTCGATTGTATTCGAGTCGCGCGTGGCGACCGTGGGATTGGCGATCGTTCTGTTCTGGTTCGCTGTCGGATTCGTCTCCCTGTTCTGGACGCCCTATCCGCCCAATGCACCAGAGTTCCAGCAGAATTTACCGCCCAATACGGTCAACTGGCTGGGCACCGATCATCTCGGTCGCGACACGCTGTCGCGGTTGATGACGGGTACGCAGGTCATTCTGCTCAAGACGCGTGTGCCGATTGGCGACGAAATCTATTCGTTCCCCATCGGCGTCGCCATCTGGGGCGTGTTGGGGGCGCTTGCGGTGGGCACTCTGCTCGGACAAATTGCGGGTTATAGGCGTGGCTGGTGGGACCAGGGCATCATGCAGGTCCTCGATGCCTTCATTGCCTTCCCGGCCATTGTTCTCTACCTGGTGTTCATTGCGGCGCTGGGTCGTGGTGACCTTGTTGTTATCCTGGCCATCACCATTACCGGCGCGCCGGGCGTGGCCCGGCTGTCGCGCAGTTTGACGATGGATATCAGCACGCGAGATTACGTCAAGGCGGCCGAAACGCGTGGCGAAAGCAACTTCTTCATCATGTTTCGCGAAATCCTGCCGAACGCGCGCGGCCCCCTTCTAGTCGATGCCATGCTTCGCGTGGGCTACGCCATTTTTGCGATCGGGACATTGGGCTTTCTCGGTTTGGGATTGCCGCCGCCCGATCCCGACTGGGGGTCGATGGTCAATGACGCACGTCGCTTCATCTTCACCGACGCCTGGGGCGTCATCTTCCCGTCCATAGCCATCGCGTCTCTCGTGGTTGGCCTGAATCTGTTGGCCGATGGGTTGCGCGAGGAGATTACGCGCTACCAAAAGTAGGGGCATCGAACTTGAGTATCACGGATATAAAGAATGTGACCTGGGTAGATTCCTCCACCGGCCCGCGCGGGCCGGTGCTCAAGATTGAGGACCTGGCTGTGGCCTACAAGATTCGCAAGGGGGAGGTTGAAGCGATTCAGCAAATCTCTTTTGAGATCGCACGAGGTGAGACGTACGGTCTGGTTGGCGAGTCCGGCTGTGGCAAGAGCACCACAGCGTGGGCCATCGTCAACTTCCTCGGATCCAACGGCTATGTGAAGCGGGGCAGCATCAAATTTCAAGGCCAGGAACTGATTGGCCGGACCGAGGAGGAGCTGCGTCAACTGCGCGGCGATCAGATCGCGATGGTTTACCAGGACCCGATGCAGGCGTTGAATCCTTCGATGCGCATTGGTGCCCAGATGCGCGAGGTATTGACGGTTCATCGCAGCATGACCAAAGAAGTGGCCAACGAGCGATGTATCGAGATGCTGGATCGCGTTCAAATGCCTGACCCAAATAGTGTGATGGAGCGCTACCCCCATCAACTATCGGGTGGTCAACAGCAGCGCATTGTCATCGCCATGGCGCTGCTCAACAACCCTGCCTTGCTCATCATGGATGAGCCAACGACGGCGCTTGACGTAACAGTTGAGGCGGCCGTTCTGGACCTAATTGCCGATTTGCGCCGAGACTTTGATACGGCCATTCTCTTCATTAGCCATAATCTCGGAGTGATTGCCCGAATATGCAATCGCGTTGGCGTCATGTATGCGGGCGAACTGGTCGAGCAGGCGCCGGTGCAGAGATTGTTCGATGACCCGGAACACCCGTACACACAGGGACTCATTCGCTGTGTGCCCCGCATCGGCGCGGACAAGTCGAGCAGCGTTCTCTATCCTATCCGGGGCCGCGTGCCGCCGCCGGATCAACGGCCGTCCGGCTGTGTATTTGGCCCTCGCTGCGACTACAGGCAAGACCGCTGTATTGAGGAGAGACCGAAGCTGCGGACGCTGCCCAATGGCACGCTCGTCCGCTGCCACTTCGCCGAAGAGATCGATCCGGCTGTCTGGGTGCCGCCGGCCGATCTGGAAATTGCCGAACCCGTAGGGGAGCAGGGGGCCGGCCAGTCTATCATTCTCAATGTAGATCATCTCAAGACGTACTATCCGGTTCAGGGTAACTCATTGAGGGATGTGATTGGGCTGAACGAGCAGCGGTATGTCAAGGCGCTGGAGGACGCAACCTTCGAGCTGCCCGAAGGCAAGACATTGGGCGTGGTGGGCGAGTCAGGGTGTGGCAAGAGCACGCTCGTCAAGACCATCATCGGCCTGGAGTCCAGCACGGGCGGGCAGGCGGAGTTCATGAGCCTCGACATTACGGGCGATCTGGACACAAGGAACGAGCGGCTGATCCAGGAGCTGCAGATGGTGTTCCAGAACCCGGATTCGACGATGAACCCGTCCTACACGGTTGGCCAGCAGATCGGCCGTCCGATGAGACGCTTTGGCACCGTTCCCAAAGACCAGGTGCGTGGGGAAGTCATCCGATTGCTGGAAGAGGTGCGGTTGGGGGCCAACTACTACGATCGGCTGCCACGACAGCTAAGCGGCGGCGAAAAACAGCGCGTGGGTATCGCCCGCGCCTTGGCGAGCCGGCCCGACCTGATGCTGTGCGACGAGCCGGTCAGTGCGCTGGATGTCTCGGTGCAGGCGGCGCTCCTGAATCTTCTGCTGGATGTACAGCGTGACTACGGAACGACGATGGTGTTTATCGCCCATGATCTGAGCGTGGTTCGCTACTTCTCCGATTATGTGGCCGTCATGTACCTCGGACAGATCATGGACATTGGCCCGGCGGATGCGATCTACGCGCCGCCTTACCATCCTTACACCGAGGCGTTATTGTCGGCTGTGCCCATTCCTGATCCGTCGGTGGAACAGAAGCGGATCCGCCTCGACGGAACAGTTCCCAGTGCCATCGATCCGCCCAATGGGTGCCGCTTCCACACGCGCTGCCCCAGAAGGCAGATGCTGCCAGATGGCGGCGCGATCTGCGAAACGGAGCTGCCACCCTGGCAAGAAACGGAAGACGGGCATCGCATATTCTGTCACATCCCACTCGAAACATTGGCGACATTTAATCCCGTTGTTGAACTTTCGACCTAGCAAAGGCTCTAATCATGCTCGTATCAGACTGTATGACCCGACACCCCATCCTGGTTCAACGTTCTATGCTTGCTTCAGAAGCACGCCAGCTGATGGCGGAGAATAAGATTCGCCACCTCCCGGTTGTGGGAGATGGCAAGCAACTGCAAGGCCTTGTTATCCCCGGGAGCTTTTCCCTCGACCCGGGTGTCCTGGGCAGTGTTGACGTATGGGAGATTACGAGCTATTTGGGGAGTATGACGGTGGGCGACGTCATGAAGCCGGCAGCCAAGGTGTCCACCGTCGTCCCGGATAGAACGATCGAACGGGCTGCTCGGCAGATGATCGATGAGAAAGCAAGCTGTCTCGTCGTGCTGGAAGACGATAATGTGGTTGTGGGTGTGTTGACGGAGATCGATCTGCTCAACGCGTTCCAGCAAATGCTTGGCCTGCCTGCCGACGGTGTCCGGGTTACCATGCGGATGCCCGACCGGCCGGGAGAGTTCATCAAGTTGACCACCGTGCTGGGCCAGCAGAACTGGGGCGTGATGGGCATTGGCACCTTCCCGACGCCGCGAAAGCCAGGTTACTATGACGCGGTCATCAAGCTGCCCAAGGTAACTGTGGCTGAAGTGCGAGAGGTGTTGAGCCAGGTGCCGGACCAACAGATTATCGATGTTCGGGAAATTGCCTGAGTGACGCTGGACGTTGAACAAACTGTATGTGTCGGACCTGCCAGACGATTTAGCAGATCGCGCTGCACTCGATTTGCCGAAAGATGACTGTTAACCTGCTAGAGCGGGGAGCGCAGGATCGTCGAACGGGTTACATAGACAAGCTGTCCGTCATCGGTATTGCAGATGAGGACAGAGTAGTAGCGCTGCCAGACGACTGAGTCGACCGGGCCATCGAGCAGGATGCAGCGTCCAATGGCGCGAGACTCCGCCCCCAGATTGAATTCAGTAGAATACCAGTTGTACACGTCAGTGAAGCCGTCTGCGGTATAATAGCTGTTGTCCCACCGAACCTGCCGGGGAAAACCGCTGTAGTTGCTGTGGCTGGTGATCTCGGTGGAACCGGGGTAGCGGGCGGCCGATCGATCGCGCGTGACCGACAATGTGACAAACACAGCGAAAAAGAGGATCAACCCCAGCGTGAACAGCGCTGTTATTCCGCCAATCAGATAGCCAGTTTTCAAGCCTTGCTTATCAGCCATGACGTCACCCACTATTACATACATCCAGGTCATACCGGCGCATGCGCCAAACTCTGTGTCCCCATCAGCCCGCTTCCAGTCGTTTTCCCTCGGCCTGGTGATCGACGATGACTGGATCGCCTGGGGCGAGTGCACTCTTCCCACCGAGTGGCTGCAGCAGCGACGCGGTGTCCATCCCGTCCCGCTGCTTGGGGAACGTATCACACCGCGCCTGGGCGGGCAACGGCTGGACAGCTTCCGCCGCCTGGTGACGCTCATGAACGACGCTGTCACCTTCCCCGGCGACATCCTGCGCTTGCCATCGGTCCGGGCCGGCATTCAGCAAGCATTGCTGGCGGCCGTATCAGGCGCAACCGGCAAGCTCGCGGTCGATTTGGTTGCAGCTGAATACGAGCTGACTCTTGTAGCCGAACCGCAGCCAGCCACACTGATCCTCGATGTTGCCAATGACGTGGCGACGGCTGAGCGGATTGCAGAAATGATTGCGCTGACGCCGTCCGGGATTGGTTACCGGCTGGTGGCAGGCGAGGCAGAACAGAGCATAGGCCCGGATGCCGAGTTCTTGCAGCAGTTTGTGCGCGAGCTTGTCGCCTATCTTCCGGTCGTTCTGCCGGATAGCGCTTATCAGCCACGCCTGTTGCTCCGGTTGAATGGAGCGTTGGGAGACCTGACAACGGACCCCAGGCAGCACATCGGGAAGGTGTTAGGCCATATTGTCGGTCTGGAACAAGCCTCACAGCCGCTGCCTCTATGGGTGGCGGATCCGATTCGGCTGGATGATCTGGCTCAGCATGCGGCGACTCTGCAGCGGCTGCGCCTATTTATGCACCGGCGTGACATGGCGGTCAAGGTTGTATCGGAGTTTGGGATAAAGAGTCTTGAAGACCTTGACCTGGTGCTGCAATCTGAGGCGTGCGATGCAGTGCTGGTAGAGTGGGGGGGCTGGGCGGATCTCGACCAGATACTCCAGGCAACCGCTATGTGCGCCCAATTCGAGACGCCAACCGTGTTGGCGGATTCGCCGCTGCTGACGCCTGCCCAGCTGGCACTGCTGGTCGATCTCTGTGGCAGAGTTGAACGGACCTCGCTGCTGGTGACCATGGCTGATCCTTCGGCCGTGATGCCTATTCTAGCCAAGAGCAGCGCTGGCCGTCAGTTTGCCGGCAGCACTACTTCCCGCTCCTAAACACTGTTCCCGACAGATCTGCACTGGTCCCCGTTTCCACGCCAGTTAGTTGTCCACATACCCATGTTGGGCGCATCGTGCCACCTGATCCGCGCTTGACGCCTCAGCCGGCTGTCTGCTATACTGCCAACAGAATCCCGCATTACGCGACACTGTTTCACCATACAAGACAAGGGTCTGATGACCACACATAAAAAGCCAGCATCGACAGTCCAATCTATCGATCGAGCGATCGCTATCATGCGCTGCTTCACCGAGCGTGAGCCTGAGCTTGGCGTCACTGAGATTGGTCAACGATTGGACCTGCACAAGAGTACGGTCTCCCGCATTCTCGGTACGCTCCAGCGCAATGGGTTGGTTAACCAGAACCCGGTGTCAGGCAAGTACCGGCTTGGCGTCGGCCTCATCAGTCTGGCCGGTGTTGCCCTGGGGCAGGTCGATGTGCGGACCGTGGCCTACAGCTTAATGGACCAATTGGCCCTGGACACAAGAGAAAACGTGGCCATTTTGGTGCTCGATGGCTCCGAGTGTGTCAATGTCTACCATCAGGCCAGTCCTCGCTCCGTGCGCTATGCTGACTGGATCGGCAGGCGGTTTCCCCTGCACTGCACAGCCAGCGGCAAGGTGCTGCTGGCTGGTCTGACCCCGGTGGAACGGGACCGCCTCTTCACGTTTCCGCTGGCAGCGTACTCGGAACACACGATTTGCGAGACAGTCGCCCTTGAAGCGGAAATCGAACAGGTCCAGCGGCGGGGCGCTGCGTTCGCTGTTGAGGAGTATGAGCTGGGGTTCAGTGCGGTTGGCGTACCGATCATCAACCACGCGGGGAAGGTCGTGGCTGCCCTGAGTTTGTCCGGACCCAGCTCACGTCTTGATCCTGAACTGCTGGCCACCATGGTTGCGCCCCTGTCACAGACGGCCGCCGTCGTATCTGCCGAGCTGGGCTTCGCAGGCCCACAGGCACTGTTTGGAGGGTAGGCATGATCACCATCCACGATATCGAGCCAATGGAGCGGCTGACCCACCGGTCGTTTACCGACCTGCGCCACAGCGCGTATGACCTGCAAACGATGCGGTTTATGGTCACCTGTGTCTGCCTCCTTATGGAGGAACGGATGACCCGGGAAGCAGAAGGGACGCCACCGGTTCACTACATTCCCGATCGCACCAGCTGGAACTATCGTATAGTCATCACACAACCTGCCGCATTAAGAACTCAAAAGGTCGTTACAACCGTGGGCTTCTTTGGCAGTCGCAAGCCGGATGCGAACTTGCCGCTGGCCCAGGAGCTTGACCACAACTTGCTGCCGGAGCTGTTTCGCCACAAGGAGCTGCTGTGCTACCTGAGTCTGGCGCTGCCTACTCGTAACTTCGCCAATCTGGTGCTGTTTGCGTCACCGCAGGGTAAGGCAGAGTGGGGTGGAAGCCGGCTGCATGCTGATGCGGTTCGTCAGCTGACGCCAGACTTCTATGATAATGTGCGGCTGTACAACGGCCGTCTTGAGCACGGAATTACCCGGATGGACAGCCTCAGTCTTGATATCGTGAAGTACTTTGATTATCGTTCTGATCCGATTTGGCGAGCACAGCGGACGCTGCCGCGCCAGGTGAGCACATGGTACAACCAGTAAGGCTATCCCGCGCCCGCAGACGGGCGAAGCGGCGGAGCGCCACCGACGACGGCTACATGTCGTGGACATTCGAGCAGGTTTACAATCCGTACGCGCCAATCGAGCCTCTGTCGCCGGCGCAGCTGGGCCAGCTGGAAGGCGCCGCCCAGCGCATTCTGGCTGAAATTGGCATCGACTTCCTCCATGCCGGGGCGTTGGCGCTATGGGAGGTTGCCGGAGCGCGAGTGGATTGGGACACACAGCACGTGTGGATTGACAGCGATCTGCTCGACCGCTGCCTCTCGACCGTGCCGCCCAGCTTCCAGCTTCGAGCCAGGAATCCGACCCACAACTTGACCGTTGGCGGGAATCACATCAACTTCGTGACAGTCGGTGGCGCGCCCTTCTACTCGGACCTGAGACGCGGCCGCGGTCCCGGAACGTTAGCCGCCTTCGAGCGCATGGTGCGTTTGGCGCAGCAGTGCGGCCCGATCCACATCATCGAAGGGTTGTTACTCGAACCGCAGGATCGCCCGGTGCCGGTCCGGCACCTTGAGAAAGCCTTCATCCAGCTAACACAGGCTGACAAGGCGATCACGACGGCCGCTCACGGGGAAGACGTGGCGGAGGATTACGTGCAGATGGCGGCGATTGTGTTTGGCGGGCTTGAGGCCGTCCATGAGACGCCGGTCTTCGCCTCCGTCGTCAACGCCAACAGTCCTCTGCGCTATGACGACCGCATGTTGGGCGGGCTGCTCACCTACGCCGCCCACGGACAGCCTGTGATCGTCACGCCTTTCATTCTCGCCGGAGCGATGAGCCCCGTGACGATGGCTGCTGCTGTGGCCCAGCAGCATGCTGAGGCACTGGCTGGAATTGCCCTGACGCAGCTTGTGCGACCGGGGACGCCGGTCGTCTACGGTGGCTTCACGACCAACATCGATATGCAGTCAGGCAGCCCGGCGTTTGGCACGCCGGAAGGTGCTCTGGCGCTGCTTTGTGGCGCCCAGTTGGCGAGACGGCGAGCCATTCCCTATCGGGGCAGTGGGGGACTCAACAACAGCAAACTTCCCGACGCCCAAGCCAGTTACGAAACCCAGATGAGTCTCTGGCCCGCCGTGATGGGCCACAGCAATATCATCATGCACAGCGCCGGCTGGCTGGAAGCTGGTCTGGTCTGTTCGATGGAGAAGTTCATCATCGATGTCGAGGGCCTGGCGATCATGCAGCGGATGCTGCGCGGCTTTGATATCGACGATGACACGCTGGCTCTCGGTGCGATTGCTGAGGTAGGGCCGGGCGGTCATCACTTTGGCACCGAGCACACCCTGAGCCGTTTTCGAGACGTCCATTACCGTCCCGTCGTCAGTGACAGGCAGAATCATGGCAAGTGGGTTGAAGATGGAGCACTTGACACAGCCAGCCGCGCCCATGAGATAGGAGAAGCTCTCTTGCGAACCTATGAGAAACCGCCTTTGCCGAGGGCGGTGGAGCAAGAGCTGCAGGCGTACGTAACCGAGCGCAAGGCAGCGCTTGGCTTCAGTGAGGCATAAGCGTGTGGACAACTGCGTTGTCATGGCGCAGCGAACAAGGAGAATCCCAGATGAATCAACTACCGGAATCTGCTACCTATATTATTGTCGGGGCAGGAGTCCATGGCTTGAGCACCGCCTGGCATCTTGCAATGGAGCTGGAACAGCGTGGTCGCGGATCCGGCAACGACATTATCGTGCTGGACAAGAGCGGCCCGGGTGCGGGGGCGTCGGGCATTGCCTGCGGCTGCGTGCGCAACTTCTACATGACGGAGCCCATCCACGCACTTTTGCGGCACAGCGTCGATGTCTGGACGGCCGATCCGATCGCCTTCGGCTTCCAACAGGTCGGCTACGTTTCTGTCGGTGAATCCAATCAAATCAGCGACTACGAGCGGATCCACCGCAGCCAGAACAACGTCGGCTACCATTCTGACATGTACGTGGGCAATGAAGCGCGGGCCTTCCTGACAGCCATTTGGCCCGACTTCAAGACCAACGGCATCGACGTCGCCATCCACGAGCGCGTGAGCGGTTACGCAGGTACGCGGCAGGTGATCAAAGGACTGGCCCAGAAGTGCGCGGATCATGGCGTGCGCATCTTCAGCGGCGTGACGGTGGAGGGCTACGACACAACGGGTGGGCAGGTGTCGCGCGTCCTAACGGACAAGGGTCCAATAGTGTGTGACCTTGTCATCTGGGGATTGGGCGCCTGGACGCCAGCCCATTGGCAGATGTTGGACAAGCCAATGACCGTCAACTGCATTTACCCGGACGGGACCAAGGCGGAGAAAGATATGTGGACCTATTGGCGTTTGGTAGAGGGTGAAGTCTACTATGATGAACCTTACTTGACAGCCGCCGGGCTAAATCCGCCAGTTCTCCATATTGAGAAAATGAGTTCGCCGGTCGTGGAAGAAGAGACGGGGCGGGTCCTGAAGGATTACACCTATCTCTACTTCAAGAATGGCAATGAACGCATGGACCGGCCCGGACTCCAGGGTGGCGCGGATCCCATCAAGCTGGGACCGAACGCGATGACCGAGCCGTATGGCCACGACAACGACACCTACCAGGCGGAGCCAGAGTTCGCCGACTACTTGTGTGCAGGCATGGCCCAGGCAATGAGCCGCTTCGAGGGCTGCCGGCCTAACTTCCGGGAGCGGCGCAACGGCGGCATTGGCGCGTTCACGCCGGACAATGTGCCTGTCTTCGATTGGGCGCTGCCTAACGTCTACATGATCGCCGACAGCAATCATGGCTTCAAGATGCTGGGCGCGGGCAAACTTGTGGCCAGCTATCTGATGGGCGATCAGGTCCCCGATCTTAAGCCTTTCGGCTTTGATCGGTATGCAACCGGCGGTACGTTTGGCTCAACCAACAGCCATTCGCCCTGGGTCTAGCAAGTTGGCTATGAAACCGCTCCGGTTCGTAACGGCGCAAGCCGAGAATACGGTCCCCGTATCAGAAGCCGTGGCTGGCTGGCTGGGCACTAACGGCCCGGTGCCTGTCCAGTTTGAGCACGCAGATGATTGGCAGCAAGTCTACCAGGATGTCGCCACCGGGGCAGTCGATCTGGCCTGGATATGCGGCTGGCCGTACGTTCAGATGGCTGCGAAGGTAGAACCACCCATCGAGCTGCTGGTTGCTCCGGTCATGGTAGGAGATCGCTACGACAATCAGCCAATCTACTATTCAGACGTCATCGTCAGAGAAGACAGCCCGTACGAGCGTTTCGCCGACCTGCGGGGTGCGCATTGGGCGATCAACGAGCCTGGTTCGCAATCAGGGTATCACATCACTCGCTTCCAGCTGGCCACGATGAGCGAGTCGGCCGACTTCTTTGGTTGTGTTGAAGAAGCGGGTTCCCATGCGGCTGCACTCTCGGCGGTTTTGGCAGGAACAGTCGACGCGGCTGCGATCGACAGCACGGTGCTGTCCTGGAAGATGCACCACGAGATGTCCCTGGCCGCGCGACTGCGCATTATCGACTCACTGGGACCAAGCCCAATCCCGCCAATCGTTGTTGCCCGGAGCGTCGAGCACACAGAAACCCGGCAGCTCAGGAAGCTTCTCTCCACGATGCACAAGACTGCATCAGGGGAGGCGGTGCTGCGTGCAGGCGATCTGCGGCGATTCGCGATCGTGGTCGATGCCGATTACGATCCGATCAGGCATATGGCGGCTGCGTCCCGCCATATCTCATTGTTGGATGCAACCTGGCCCTCTTAGGACTCGCGCCTGAGCGCTTCTTGCGGCTCAATATCGAGATTGTCAAGCCACTCCGTTACCACGTGCACGCCGAGAACAGGGGCATAGATATTGCGCGTCGTTGTCACATCGGCGTGGCCCAGGAACTCTTGCACGACCTCCAGGGGCATTCCTTCTCGCAGCAGTTGCGTTGCGCGGTAGTGGCGGAAGTCGTGGGCCGACAGACTGTCGTGCAGTTTCAGCGCTCGAACCGCTCGTTTCACCGTGTTGTGAACCGACGTGATGGTGAGACGGGCATTGGCCGAGTTCCGGCTGTGGGAGACGAACAGAGCAGGATTACTGTCCTGTCGCTCAGCCAGATAGGCCACGACCGCTTCCCGCGCATAGCCGCGGATGTGCAGGGTTCGGCCCTTGTTGCCCTTGCCAATCACCGTTGCGTACGGTGCGCGGCCGTTGCCCACGTTGGCCCGATTCAGCGACACGACTTCAGATATACGGGCGGCCGTCGAGTAAAGCATCTTGACTGCGGCCCGATTGCGCAGGAGTGAGAGGCGGCGGTTGTACTGATCGTTTTCCGCGGGAAGGGGGAGCGAATCGTAGTAGTCGACAATCTGGGGGATTACCTGGCGAGCAACGTCCAGGTCGATGACGCTCTCTGCCTGGTTTCGCTCCACGCTTCGTCTGGCCATCTGGCGCTGTAGTTTTCCCAACTGAATCGACTCCGGGAGTCGATCATGACCGTCCAGATAGTGGAGGTAGCCCACGACAGCCGACATATAGGTGGTTACCGTTGCTCGGGACCGGTTGGCCAGCAGCCAGTTGCGATAGTCGAGGATCACGTCGGTGGTCAGGGCGTCTGGCACGAGCGGCCAGGCATCCTCCTTGTCATAGCCAGCCTTGCGATAATGCTGCAGCCAGTCGGCAAAGAGGCGCAAGCCGCTGCGATACGTTGATTCAGTCTTGAGACTTTGCGCGCCGGCTTCCTGCAGATAGGGAAGTTCGTCGAACCAGGTTGGTCCTTCCGGCAGCGGCCGTTCGCTGATGGGCAACAGTGCGTTGGTGCGGGGCATGCTAGGTTCACCTCCGGGTTGCGTTTGTGCTTGAGACGGCAGCATAGAAGTACAAGAGTGCCGCCCGATTAATGTAAGTATAGCAGAGGTGTCAGTGTTTGGACCAGAAATACGCGGTCAGATCTGTTGGTTGTGGCAGGCAGGGGCAGGTTCACAATATCGGCGTTGCGTGGAGCGCTGAGCAATGTGACTGTCTGTCTATCCACTATACAAGGGAGCGAATCACGCTTGGGGAACTCATATGACCGACTTTGGCGGAGAGACGAAGCCACAGGTTTTGATCGCATCCGGCCATATATGCTGCTGCGACGCCAATGCACTCCGTTGATGTCAGATCTCGTAGTCGTTGGCAGCAACTGACGGTAATGCAACAAGCTTTCTGTAAAAGCGTATAACCTCGGTTATCAGATTATTGTTGCCGGTCCATCTCATCGGGCAGGATGTAGGTTCGACCGGTCTGCCACTCCTCGCTGACTTCCATCACAATCGCTGTCACCAAACGCAGACAAGACGGTTCGTTCGGAAACATCACCGCTACGCGCGTTCGCCGGCGAATCTCGCGGTTGAGCCGTTCCAGACCATTGACCGTGCGCAGCAGGCGTCTTTGCTTGGCCCGCCAGGCGAACACGGTCAGGCCTTCGGGGATGTTGGTCTCCATCCACTCTGCCAGCTTCGGGGCGATAGCAGCGTACTTGGCTACCATCTGGGCCAGAAGTGCTTCCGCCGCCAATCGGTCGGACGCATTGAAGACCGCCCGGATATCAGCCGCCACCTCCGCTTTGAGCGCGTGGCGCGGGACGTACGCCTGGGCGTTTTGCTGAAGGTGGAACTGGCAGCGCTGCCAGGGCAGACCGCCAAAGACCGCCTGCCGTGCCGCTTTGAGGCCCAGATGGTCATCACTGACGACGAGTTCCACACCGCGCAGCCCACGGCTTTGCAAATCTTTCAGGAAAGTTCGCCAGTGGACTTCGTGTTCGCCCAGCGAGACCGAAACGCCCAGCACCTCCCGTTTGCCCTGGTCATTGACCCCCACGGCCAGCAAGACAGCCGCATCGCGTACCTGCCCGCTCTGGCGCACCTTCTCATACCGGGCATCCAGGAAGAGAAACGGACAACGCCCCAACGGCCGGCTGCGCCAGGCGCTTAGCTCTTCATCCAACAGCGCCGCGGCCCGGCTAACCTGAGCTGAGGAGATGGCTGTGCCGCACAACTGCTCGGTGATGGCCGCTACCTTGCGGGTCGAGACTCCCTGAACGTACATCTCGGCCAGCGTGGTCATCAGCGCCCGTTCCGTCCGCAGCCCACGGTCCAGCGCTTCAGGGTAGAAGCCGCCTTCGCGCACCTGCGGCACATCGAAGGTGACCGACCCCACACGCGTCGTTACCGTCTTCGGCTTGTAGCCGTTGGCGTGGCCCCGACGCGTCTCCGCTCGCTCGTAGGCTGCTGCGCCCAGGTACTGCTCCCGCTCGGCCTGCATCGCCGTGTTGATGACGATGCGGATCAGCTCCGGCAGGATCTCCAGCCCTTGCTCGGCGATCTGTTCTAACAATGAATCTGGTAAGGTACAATCTGTCTGGTAGGTCATGATGTTTCTCCTTCAGTTGTTTGGCGATAACCGAAGGTTACATTCGTGGCCTACCTCTTGCCACCAATTTACAGAAAGAAAATTACGCTATTCTTTGCGAACCGTACCAGAGAGCGACCGAGCGACTACTGATGAGTTTGTATCACATTGCGCAGGTGGTTGGCGGTCAAGCTGGGGCCCGGTTGGCCGGCAAGTTGGCCATGCCGACGAGCGGCAGCACCCTGCTGAGACTTATCCGACGCCGACCGGAAACAGGCCCTGACGAGCCCAGAATCCTCGGCATTGACGATTGGGCCATGAGAAGAGGGCAACGCTACGGGACGATACTTGTTGACCTGGAGCAACGTCGCGTAGTCGACTTGCTGCCTGACCGCACAGCGGCCACTCTGACATCCTGGTTGAAGGAGCACCCTGGTGTCGCTGTTACCGCTCGGGATCGGTCCCCGGAATATGCTCTGGGAATCCGAGACGGCGCACCGGAAGCTATGCAAGTGGCTGACCGCTGGCATCTGCTCAAGAACCTGGGCGAAGTAGTGGAAAAGGCACTCCACGAACTGTATCCCGCACTCAAGAAGCAGGTTGTGGCTGACAAGGCATCCAACCCATCGGGAACTGACTCCCTTCGGGATGCCTTTCCGCGGACACAGACCGACGAGCGGGCTCGTCAGGAGCGAAGGTTGAAGCGCCGGAAACGATATGAACTCATTCGCTACTTCAGCGCTAGCGGTCTCGGCCAGCGACGCATTGCCCGCTTGCTCAATGTTAGTCGAGGCACTGTCATCCGTTATGCCAAGGCGGAGGTGTTCCCTGAACGAGCGAGAAACTCCCAAAGACCAAGCATCCTGGACCCCTTCCTCCCTTACCTCGAATCTCGCTTTCAGGCCGGAGGCTCGAATGCCCACCAACTGTGGCGTGAAATCAAGGAGCAAGGATATCCGGGCTCTAAGAGCCAGGTCAGCAAATGGATGGCCTGGCGCCGGCATCGGCCAGAAGAAGCAGTTCCAGCTGTAACGGATGTCCGGTCGCCAGTTGTGCTGTTGCCCTCAGCCAAGGCATTAAGGCGACTGCTGCTGAAACAACCTGATACGCTTTCCGCTCAGGAAGTGTGGTTGCTTGAGCGACTCTGTGCCATTCCTGAAATCATCACCGTCACAACGTTAGCGACCGACTTTCAAGAAATGGTTCGTCACAGACAATCTGATAGGTTAGACGATTGGCTGGCTCGATGTCACGAGTCACGGTTGGGCGCGTTTGCGCGCTTCGCCGATAGCCTGACTCAAGATTACTCCGCCGTAGAGGCTGCTCTTGCTACCCACTGGAGCAACGGCCAAACGGAAGGGCGGATCAACCGATTGAAGCTGTTGAAGCGACAGACGTATGGCCGAGCGAAGCTGGACCTTCTCCGTCAATGTGTCCTATATCGTGCATAAACCACAGAGATTGACGAAGAGCCTAATTTTGGGGATGGCTACCGCTGGATAATATTCTTACACAGAATTCCGGTGGAGGCGTTTGACGCAAAGCAAAAACGTCGGCGGCCTTGGCCGACTCAAAACGACTAATTCAGACGGCGAGGAGTAGAAAGGCGACCTATCACTCTGCATCACGTTCATCGGGCGCAGTGCTTTTCGTTTTTCGCAACTCCCTGCCCAAGCGGCGCGCCCCTTCTTCGTCCCACGGAGCAGATGGATAATAGTGCGACAAGCCCAACAAAAAGCGATCCCATCCCGGCTTAAGACTACAAAGCAACTGCCTGATGGCTTTTGTCACCCAGTGTGTATGTGAGGATCCAGACACAGCATGCCTCCTACTGTCAGCGCGTGTTAGCTTTACTGGAGCATGATCCATTTCGGATAACCTAGCCGCGATCTACACGCTGTCGCGGGCTGAGCACATGCTGCACACCGTCACCGATTAGATTGAAGCCGAGAACTAGAATAAGGATGGCTATACCAGAGAAGACCGACAGCCACCAGGCTGAACGATGGACATTTCCGGCCGCAAGAACCTGACCCCAGCTGGCGTGGTTGGGATCCCCAAGACCCAGGAAGCTCAACGATGCTTCGAACAAAATAGCATACGCCATTTGCAGGGTCGAATTGGCGATAACCGGATAGAGTCCGTTGGGCAAAATGTGACGAGTCAGGATGCGCGAGTGACCGGCTCCGGACGCCACAGCCGCTTTCACAAACGTCCGCGTCTTCAATGTTAGCACCTGAGCACGGACGATCCTGGCATTGGATGGCCAGAGCGTCAGCCCCACGACAATCATCGTATAGATAATGTTGTTGCCAAACAGGGCCACTACGGTGACGATGAGCACGAACTGCGGGATCATCAAGAAGATCTCAACAATGCGCGAGACAAAATCATCCAACCATCCACCGATATAGGCAGGGATGGCTCCGACAATGACCCCAATGACCAGCGAGATACCGGCCACTCCAAAGCCAAAGGCCATCGAAATGATCGTTCCATGGATCAGCCAGCTCAATACATCCCGCCCAATCTGGTCCGTGCCCAGTGGATAGTCGACACTTGGCGGATGAAGCGTGTCGGGCAGAAGCTCAAATGGATCGTACGGAGCGATAGCGCTGGCAAATAGAGAAATCAGGATTGCGCCCAAAACAATGACGACTCCAAGAACAGCTGTCTTGTTCGTCTTGTATTGCGTCCAGAAGTTCGACGCACCCTCCCACATCTGTTGGACACGAGCCGAGAATCGAAAGCTGGCCGTAGGGGGCTGTACTTCGTTAAGATCAGCGTCGAGTCTACTCATTGGTAAATTTAACCCGGGGATCCAGATACATGTAAGCCATATCGGTTAAGAAGCTGGCAATCACCACCGCTGCAGAGGCGAAGAGGAAAATGCCCATGAGCGTAGGATAGTCCCTGTTGCCGATGGCCTGCCACAGAAGCAGCCCAATTCCCGGCCAACTGAACACTGTTTCTGTGAGCACAGCGCCGGTCAGGATAAACCCCAGCGTCAGGCCCGCCACAGTTACAGTCGGCAAGAGCGCATTACGCAGCGCATGGCGAAAGAAGACCCGGTTCTCGCTGAGTCCAAACGCGCGAGCCGTCTTGATGTAGTCCTCTCCCATCGTCTCAATCACACTGGCGCGAGTGATGCGCACAAAGATAGGTAGATTGAACGCGGTTAGAGCCAGGATGGGCAAGACAGCGTGCCACATGACATCTGCGTAGTGGCGCACACCCGTATGTTTGGCGATGATGTCATTCATACCTCCGGACGGAAACCAGTCAAGCGTGCGCGCAAAAACCAGGATGAGCAGCAGCCCAAACCAGAAGATGGGCATCGAGTAGAATATGAGTGATGTAATCCAAATAGTAGAGTCGGTTCGAGAAGGATACCGGCCGGCCGAGTAGGCGCCAATCAGCGTTCCCAGAATGATAGATAACAGACTAGCCGATATCATGAGGATCAGCGTCTGGGGCAGCCGGTCCCAAATTAGCTCCGAAACCGGTGTCAGATAGTTATAGGAAAATCCCAGATCGCCCTGAAACAGTTTCTGTATATAGATCACCAGCTGGGTTCCTAAAGGTTGGTCCAGCCCAAAGGCGACGCGAATCGCCTCGACATTCTCTGGTGTCGCCATCTCGCCTGCCATGACCCGGGCCGGATCGCCCGGTGCCAGGCGGATCAACATGAAGTTCATCAAGACGATGGCAACTATCGTCGGTATGATTTGCAGTATTCGCCGAACCACATATTTTGGCATGCTTATCCTTGTCCTGGAAGACGGCCAACCACGCTATGACCCCACAAAGAAACGGTCAAACTTCTTCTCGAAATCGCGATACGCTTCTTGCTTGAACCGTTCGATCGTGCCCTGGACTGTGTGAAAATCCATCCAGTTGTTGACCCAATTCAAAAAGCGCTGATCGCCTGGCTTGACAGCCGGGTGGGAGTAGTCAAGCGAAGTAATGATTGGCAAGCCGGTCTTGTCCCTGAGAACGGTGCATTCTGGGTGCAACTTCAAGAAGTTCGGGACAGCCTGGTCACCCAGGGTGAGATCAGCCTCGCCCGTATCGACCGCCTCTAAGGCCATTTCTGTGTTCAAATAGTATTTGATCTGCGCTTGCGGGTACCGCTGCCGGACCTGCTCCTCTTGCGAGTCGCCTCGTCCGCAGGAAACGGTGCGGTCTGGATGATTAATGTCGCTTTCAGACGTAATGGGGCCATCCCGCCGCACCACAATCTTGCCCTCATAGTTCAGCACTCGGCCGGTCGAGAACTCCACCTGCAAAGCGCGCTGTGGTGTGTTGGTATGTTTCATGCAGATATCGATCCGATCGTCGAGCAATGCGGGAATATGATCTGCCCACGTCAGGTCCACAAACTCTGCCTCAACGCCCAGGTCCGCAGCAAGTTGCCTTCCCAGCAGCCCGACAACACCGGAGGGCTCGCCTGTATCAGGATCAATATACTGCTCCGCACTCGGCGACCAACGCACTCCAATCCGAACCACGCCGCGCTCAACAATTGTGTTCAGACGTGACTGTCCATTTGTACTGTTTGACATGATGTTTTTCCTGTTTCTGCTCTCTAGTTCTTCTCAACAACTACACCGGTGCCATTCAACGAGGCGATGCCTTCCGATGTCGTTTCCTGCGCCACAAAATGGCCCGGTTCCATTTCGACGAGGGGCAACGGGGCCACGCTCCGGTCGAATTCAAACGTCCATTCATCGTCATCTACCGGGCGTTCTACTGTGGGATCGGCCACCCGGACAGAGTTGATAAGGCGCCTGGTATAGGGATGCAGCGGATTGTGCAGCACCATATCCGTCGGCCCATACTCCACAATTCGGCCCTGATACATGATTGCGATGCGGTCACACATGTAGCGGGCCACCGATAGATCATGGGTGATGAACAGATAAGTTAGCCCCAGCTCGTCCTGCAAAGCGCGCATGAGTGACAGGATGGCCGCCCGAACAGACACATCCAGCATGGATACAGGTTCATCGGCTACCAAGAACGTGGGGTTGAGGATGATTGCGCGAGCGATTGCCACACGTTGGCGCTCCCCGCCGCTCAACTCATGAGGGTATTTCATCAGGTACTTGTCGGCCGGTCGCAAGCCTACCCGTTCAATCGTCGCCGCCACATGCGCATGACGTTCATGCCGATGACCGATGCGATGGATAGTCAGTGGCTCAAGAACCGTATCCTGGACACGATAACGCGGGTTAAGGGAGTCGTACGGATCCTGGAAGATAACCTGAACCGTCTGGCGAAAGTCACGGAGTTGACGAGAGCTTAAGGCGGAGATATCGATGTCGTCGAACAAGATCCTGCCCTCGGTAGGCTTCTCCAGCAAGGCGAGCATCATGCCCAGCGTTGTCTTGCCGGAACCACTCTGGCCGACCAGCCCCATACATTCTCCCCGCTCAATGAGCAAATCAACATGGTCCACAGCGACAGTGAAATCCGGCGTCTCAGCCCGCGCGGTTTGCGTAATAGAACGGCGCGCCTGAAACCGCTTAGTAAGCCCCTCTGTACGAACGTGGATATCAGTTGGCTCAATCATTCTCTTTCCTCAATAATTGTGCGGCCGGCCGGGACGAGGATTCTGGGATCAGTCGCATAGTGGCATCGGGAAAGATGCTGCTTCGTCAGTTGGATGATGGGCGGTTCTGTCGTCCTGCATTGCGCCGTGGCGTAAAAGCAGCGCGACTCGAACCGGCATGGCGGCAACGGATCGAGTAGGTTGGGCGGCGAGCCAGGTACCGACATCAACTCCTGCTTCGGTCCATGCAAGTTGGGGATGGAACTCATCAGCCCGATGGTGTAGGGATGGCGAGGCTCCTTGAAGATGGTGAACACATCGCCGTACTCTACGATCTGGGCTGCATACATCACGGCTACTGAATCGCAAGTGTCCGCGATCACGCCCAAGTCATGGGAAATGACAATGAGTCCAATGTCTAACTCCTTGGCCAGCGTTTTCAACTTGCCCAGAATCTGACCTTGCACAACCACATCGAGCGCCGTAGTCGGCTCGTCAGCGATCAGCAAATCGGGGTTGCAAAGCAGACTCAGAGCAATGACAACTCGTTGTTTCATGCCGCCGCTCAATTCATGGGGATAGCTTCGCAATACGCGCCGATCCAGATCGACCATCTCGAGCAGTTCCTCGCACCTGCGTATCACATCGGCGTCGGGCATCTTCTCGTGATTTAGCAAAGCCTCGCTCATGATATCGCCGACGCGCATAACCGGATTCAACGAGTTCATAGCCGCCTGGAACACCATCGATATGCTATTCCAGCGCACAACGCGCAGATCTGCATTGGTCATTTGGGCGATATCTTGACCATTGAGCATAATTTGGCCCCGCTCAATACGCGCATTGTCAGGCAACAACCGCATAAGAGAAAAGGCCAACGTACTCTTTCCACAGCCTGACTCCCCTACAATACCCAGCGTCTCAGAGCGCTCAACGGTGAAGCTGACATCATTCACAGCCGTCATCCACCTTGAGTGAACGCGGTAGTCGACATGAAGATTGGATACTTGTAGAAGGGTCATTTAGACACCCGAGTTGATGAATTACGGCTTTGCCGGACTGTATCGAAAACAGGCATTACGCCGGCAACTCGTCCATCTTGCCCATGATGAGAATCGTTTCTCCAGATGTGCGTACCGGGGTGGTGTACATCATCAGCACAACCCCTGTCAATTGAGAAGTAAAGGTCGCAATGACCTCGCCCCGAATGTTTTGCATCTCGCCAATGCGATCGCCGACCTCCAGATAGTCACCAATGGCAACATCGGGGAAGAACATACCGCCAAAGCTGGACTTCATGATGTACATACCGAAGCACTCTTCATGGTCAATATCGTCGTGGACTTCGCCTTCGAGCATGCCCATGTAGCGCATGCAGTTCTTAATGCCTTCGATCTCCATGTCCACGATTTCCGGATCCAGCGTGCCGCCACCGCCCGCCTCGATGAGCACCGAAGATACACGGCCAGCGCCGCATTGCCCACACTGGTCAACCCGGACTGCAAACCCGCAAAGTACGTACCTTGTTCATCTTCAGAAGCACTCAGGTCATCAATCCCCTTGCCCATGATGTTGAGGAGCTTGATATCAAACAGACGGGCCAACGTCTCCGAAAGCTGATCAACAGGCTCATTCCCAACTCGCTGACAGCATGTATGCGGAGGGACCAATTCAATCAGATCGCCACTGTGTAAATCCATATACACGTCTGATCGTTTGATGATGTCGTTGTAGATGGTATAAGTAATCTGCTCGCTGACGGTGCCATACCTGTTGCCAGGAAAGACTCGGTTGACGTTCTGTCCATCAATCGGGTTGACAAACGGGGTGCGTGTTTCAAACGCCGGCAGGTTGACCACCGGTATGAGAATAAGCGTGCCGCTCAACGTTTGCGGATCAATCTCTTGGCCCAGACGCATACAGGTGACAACGCCGGCATATTCAGCTCCATGCACGGCGGCCGTGATGGACATCGTCGGGCCGTCTTGCGCACCATTGATAACTGTGATTGGCAATTCCAGGTCGGTCCCCGGCCGGTTGGCGATGGTCAGCGAACCAAACGCCCGCATGCCCGGCTCAACGCTCATTCCAGCAATCTCTACTACATTAGACATCTCTAGACTCCTTTATGATTGACGATCCGTAAGTTCATTCATGTGATGGTTGCGATGAATGTCTCATTGCGGCGTTCACAGCGCTATCAGTGGCTCCTCGATGAGCCGCGCCAACGTACCCAGAAACAGTGCAGCGCGGGCGCCATCAACGACTCGATGATCACACGAAAGGTTGAGCACCATTATCGGCCGAACGGCAGGTTGGCCATCCACAGGCACAACCCGATCGGCAATGCGACCCACAGCCAGGATAGCGGCCTGGGGCGGATTGATGACAGCATTGAAGCTGTCGATACCGTACATGCCCAGGTTGCTGATGGTAAACGTGCCGCCCGCCATCTCGTCTGGACGTAGACGGCCGCTGCGAGCGCGGCCCACCAGCTCGGCACGTTGGGCAGCAATCGCCGGCACACTCAGCGTATCGGCATCGTGGATGACCGGAACAACAAGCCCCTCATCCACACCCATGGCCAGACCGATATGGATATCCTGGCTCTCCAGGATGGTGTCGCCGACCCATTGGGCGTTCAGTCGCGGATGGCGTCGCAGAGAAATCGCCGCGAGCCGTACGAGTAAGTCAGTGTAAGTGACCTTGACCGGCGCCTGGCTCAGAACGGCTGCCCGCCACGCCTGAAGCCGGTCAGCCAACACCTCGCGCATAAGATAGAAGTGCGGGGTTGATGTCCAACTCTGGGTCGTTCGCTCTGCCATAACCCGCCATACTGTCCCCATCTCGGAACGGGTGGCGGTGGAGGCGGGGGCGGACTGAACCGTCGCAGGCGTGATTCCGTCCAGATCCGCTGTCAGAATCGCCCCTTCCGGGCCAGACCCATTGATGCCGGCCAGATCGAGTCCACGCTCAGCAGCCAGACGCCGCGCCTTGGGCGAGGCTGCCAGCAATGCAGGTCGGGCAGCGGCAGCAGAGCCCTGGGCCAGATAGCTCTCAACATCCCGCTTCTTGATCAGACCACCGTCCGGCTTGACCCTGGACGGATCGAGCCGGTGTTCAGCCAACATGCGGGCGGCCACCGGACTGACGCTCCACATCGCTTGGTGGGAGCGATGCCGCGCCTGATGTTTCCGGGGGCACAGACGACATAGCGACCGTTGCCCCGTTTCCCGGCGGCTCCGATGCTGGAGCCGATTCGCCAGGCGCCAGGATGAGAGCGATGACCTGACCAACGGGCACGACATCACCAGCAGCTGCTGTCACATGACTCAGGATGCCGGTTGCCGGCGCTTCGATATCCACCGTTACCTTGTCAGTTTCAATCTCCATAACCGGCTCATCCTTCTCCACCTGCTCCCCTTCCGCCTTCAACCAACGGATCAGAGTGCCGGTTTCCTGGGCCATGCCCAGCGCAGGCATAATGACGTTTGTAGCCAAGGTGAGCCTCTTACGTCCCTTGTCCGTCGGTGGGGGAGTGGGTCAGCGTCTGGGCCGAGGCGACGACCTCTGTCGCCAGTACGTCCTGGTGGTTGTGCGAGCGTAGCCAGGAAGGGCTGGATGTCGCGAGCTCTCCTGTGGCTGTATGGTAGCGGCCGCCAGAGATTAGCAGTTCCTCTGCCGGGAATCGCGTGATGATCTCGCATCCATCTTCAGTCACTACCAGCTCCTCCTCAATCCGGGCAGCCGACCACCCATCGGATGCCGGCCAATACGTCTCTAGAGCAAAGACCATACCTACCTCAATCGTCTCCGGGTGATCCAGAGAGACCAGGCGGCTGAAGACCGGCTTCTCCCAAATGGACAGCCCAATGCCGTGACCGTATTGCAAGCCAAAGCAGGACTCTTCATCCGGGAAGCCAAACTCCTGAGCCTTGGGCCAAACACTGACCACCTCAGCCGTAGTGACACCCGGTCGGATCAGGTCGATCGCAGCGTCTAGATAGTCGCGGCAACGCTTGTAGGCGTCGATGAGCGCCGGGGAGGCGCTGCCGATCGCAAAAGTGCGATAGTAGCAGGTGCGATAGCCCATGTAGCTGTGCAAGATATCGAAGTAGACGGGATCGCCCGGGCGCAATATGCGATCGCTGAAGACATGGGGGTGAGGGCTGCACCGCTCGCCGCCAATAGCGTTCACCCCTTCGACCTGCTCGGAGCCAAGTTTATATAGCAACTCGCTAACTAATGCGACGCATTCGCTTTCGCTCATGCCGGCGCGCATCGTTTCATAGAGTTTTTCATAAGCGGCATCGACCATCATGCTGGCCGTGTTCAGCAAGGTGATCTCATCCTGAGTCTTGATCACCCGCGCTTCCTGCATGAGTTGCTGACCGTCAACTACAGTTAGCCCTTCCGCCTGGAGCGCAAAGAAGACAGGCGGCTCGACCACATCAACGCCAATGGGTTCGTTCTCCAACCCGCGCTCTTCCAGCTCCAGCCGAATCTTTCGGGCCACATCCTCAGCGCGCCCGGACTCTGGCGACATAGCCCCGCGCAGCGTGGAAATGCCGGCTCGCGACCGGCCATCTCCCAGCCATGGGCAATATAGTTCATGATGACGCGCGGCAGAGCCGAAGTCCCAGTTGATGGGTTCATCATTTTGCGGCAGCAGACAGAAACGGGAAAGTTTGTCCATTGCCCAGGTACCGATGTGCGTAGAGGTGATGTAGCGGATGTTGTTCATGTCGAAGCAGAGCAGTGACCCCACTTCTGACTCAGCGAGTATGGTCTTGATCCGTGCCAGGCGTTCTTTGCGCAGCCGGTCGAAGTTCGTTCGTTCCTCCCAATCAACACCCATAAGCCCAAAAGTCTTCAATGCCATAACTATGTTTCCCCTTTTGTCACTGGCGCTGACACAAGTTCTTAGCCATTTCGACAACAGAGCCAGTGCTGGGGATGGTGAGATCCTCTAGCACAGGCGAGAACGGAATGGGTACATTCATTGCGCCCAATCGCTTAACTGGTGCGTCCAAATGATAGAAGGCGCCATCTGCGATGACAGATGCCAGTTCGGCTGTGACCCCGTACTGTTCATACCCTTCATCAATAACAATAGCCCGACTGGTTTTGATGACTGACTGGATCAGTGCATCTCTATCCAGCGGAATGGTTGTGCGTGGATTCGATAACCTCCACACTGATTCCAAGCTCATCGAGTATCTCCGCAGCTTCCAGCGCGACCTGCACCATGCTGCTTGTAGCAACGACTGTGATATCGGACCCAACCCGCTTGATGTCTGCCACGCCAAACGGAATCGTGTACTCATCGTCGGGAACAAACCCCTTGGTCTGGTACAGCATCTTGTCCTCAAAGAACGCCACCGGATTGTCGTCACGAATGGCGGTCTTCAATAATCCTTTCGCGTCATAGGGGGTGGCCGGCACAACGACCTTTAGTCCAGGGATATGGCTGAGCCAGCTGTGCAGTGATTGCGAATGCTGCGCTCCTGAGCGGCGCGATGCGCCCAATGTCGTGCGTAGAACCATAGGGACGTGCAACTTGCCGCCTGACATATAGTGGATCTTGGCCGCCTGGTTTACCATCTGATCCATCGTCAATGTCACGAAGTCGCCAAACATGATATCGACGACAGGTCGCATGCCCGCTACAGCAGCGCCGACAGCTAACCCTGTAATGCCGGCTTCCGATATGGGCGAGTCGAGGATGCGCTCTGGCCCAAATTCATCTACCAGGCCAGTCAGCACCTTGAATGCTGTCCCTGCCTCAGCAATGTCTTCGCCCACAATGAACACCGTCGGGTCGCGACGCAGTTCCTCGGCAAGCGCCTCTCGAACAGCTTGTCCGAATGTCATCTCGCGTTGGCCCGCCTGGGCTGGAGCTGCAAGCTGTTGACTAGACATAGACATGCTCGCTCACTTCACTGGTGTCTGGATAAGGAGCGTCCAGCGCAAATTGCACTGCGGTGGCGATCTCCTGGTGAACGGTGGACTCAAGATCTTCGAGAAGCTGTTCTGAAACACCGTACTCATCGATCAGCCAGGCGGCGCACAGGTGAACCGGATCGCGACTGCCCCGCCATTGATTCTCTTCCTCTTTAGGCCGGTAGTAGGCGCGATCAATATCGCCCACGTGATGCCCATGAAAACGGTATGTCTCGCACATGAGGAAAGCGGGACCGTCGCCGGCACGGGTGCGCTCGACCAAGCCCGTGGCTGTCGCATAGACCTGGGCCACTTGCTGACCATCAACGGCCTGGGTCTCAATGCCGAATGCTTGCGCTCGGGCCATCAGTTCACCGGCCATCGTCTCTGTGTAATGGGTATATTCTCCGTACTGATTGTTCTCACAGACATAGATAACCGGCAGCGACCACAGTGCGGCCAGGTTCATCGTTTCGTACAAAAGGCCTTGCCCCAGAGCACCCTCACCAAAAAAGCAAACAGCGACGCGCCCTGTTCCCATACGGCGGGCGGCGAACGCTGCTCCCGTGGCAATGCCTGCACTCCCTCCGACGATCGCATTTGCACCCAGGTTGCCGGTGTCGGGGTCGGCAATATGCATCGAGCCCCCTTTCCCGCGGCAATACCCGGCCGCCTTGCCAAGCAACTCGGCGAACATGCGATCAACCTCAGCGCCTTTGGCCAGACAGTGCCCATGGCCTCGATGCGTGCTGGTGATGTAGTCGTCACGACGCAACGCCTCGCAGACGCCGACGGCGACGGCTTCTTGCCCAATGTAGAGATGGGCCAGACCCGGCATCCTGGCTGAGGTATATAGCTCGTTCACACGTTCTTCAAATGATCGTATCTTGATCATCTGCTCGTACATGTGCAGCCCAAGTTCTACATCCATGAGAACGCTGTCTCCTCGTATCTACTTATCGACGCTGTGTTCGGTTGTTGCTACGTTCGCTATGTCGCCAGTCTGTCGGTGTTTTGGGTCCACCGCTATCGACGGCTGAATGTTTTCGGTCGCTCTTGCCCATCGCATGAGGTCGGCCTATCGGGTGGTCATAACCTGCAGGGCAAGAATGAAGAATCGTAAGGACTGAATCATAAGTTCAGTGTGATTGAACAAGTATAAAGGTATCAAACCGCTATGTCAAACAGAAATCCCCACGATGGGCAGTTTTACCCGACTGCCGTAAGGATTAGGTGGACAATGTGTACAGTGAGGTGATTATCTTGTTGACAAAATTGGACGCAATCGTTATTATGTGTTCAATTGAACTGAACAACCCCTTCGCTTTGGGATGTCATACAGCTGTGGAAAGGGGTCACGAGAAATAGCATGTATGACGCTTGCAACAAAAGACAGCGCCTATGTTAAACATTGGAGAAAGGCTTCGCACCGCTCGAAAAGAACAGAATCTCAGCTTGCGCGAGCTGGCAGCCAAGGCTGATGTCAGCGCCAGCTTACTTAGCCAGATCGAAAACGATCGGGCTAACCCGTCAGTGATGTCCTTATTTGCAATTGCCACAGCGCTTTCGGTACCGGTTCATTACTTTTTCCCGTTCTCTGAGCAAGACACAGAAGTGTATGGGTCCGTTGCTGATGTATGGGCTCAAGCTGAGGGCGAGGAATCTGAGGCTTCGTGGATTATTGACATGAACTCAGACCAGATGCACGCGACACCAGACACAGCGCGCGTCAGTGCAGCACCTGCCAAGCACATCGAAGTATTGAACGAGCGCGAACCCGTCCTTCGATCAGATCAGCGGCCGTTTATTGAGCTGATGGGCGGTGTTGTTTGGTCACGGCTAACCCCGCAACAAGAGACGGGGATTGAGTTTCTCGAAATTCGCTACGAAGTGGGCGGAACGTCAGGACCGGCCAAGAACAGGCACTCGGGCCGAGAATTCGGACTTGTTCTGCAAGGTAAGCTGCAGCTCGAACTGGGGTTTGAGAATTACTTGCTCGAAGCGGGTGATAGCACCATCTTCAGCTCCGCCATCCCACACAGACTGAGCAATGCCGGAGACGTGCCCATGAAAGCTTTGTGGGTCAATATTGATCACTATTAGAATTACCACATGCGTTTGGGATCGTGGCAGTTAGCGGCTTGACAGCCAAAATCCCAAACGCATGACTCCTCCCACGACTAAAAGCAGCGCTTCAGCGCCAGGCTTATACAGCGGCAAACTGATTCATAGATGACACCACCACTGTCTGCAAGTGGTGGGTACGCAATCTGTCTCGCTATTCGTATAGTCGTTTTCGGATCTGCGGACCATTTGCGTCCTTGTTGTTGACCAACGACTGAATGATACCGTCTAACCAAAAGGAACATGTTATGAAGTTTGGTGTCTGTCTGCCCACATTTCGGTACGGTGCCGAACCAACAACTGACCACATTCTTGCAATTGTACGAGCGGCAGAGCAGGCTGGTTATGATTCGGTGTGGGTAGGGGATCATGTGCTGGTCCCTGCGGACCAGACGCGGATGCGCTTTTTTGCCGACCCGCTTATCACCTTGAGCGTTGTTGCCGGCATGAGCAGCACACTGGAACTAGGCACGTCTGTCGTCATTGCGCCGCTGCGCAATCCGTTCGTTCTGGCCAAGGAAGCGGCCACACTCGACTATCTGTCCGGTGGGCGACTCATTCTTGGCCTGGGCGCGGGGTGGCTGGAGCCGGAATACGACTACCTGAATGTGGACTTTAGCCAGCGCGGACGGCTGTTCGACGAAACGCTGGAGATTCTGCGCACAGTCTGGGGCTCAGTGCCGGCCTCCTACGCCGGTGATTACTACCAGATAGAAGAAGCGGTCCTGGAACCTCAGCCAGCCACGCCGGGCGGGCCGCCCATTTGGATTGGTGGGGGATCACAGGCTGCACTGCGTCGCACAGCCCGCTTCGGCGATGCATGGCACGCCGACGACACGCCGGCCGGAGAGATCGCCAATGTCCGCGCACAGCTAGACGATCTCCTGGCCGAAACAGGGCGAACTGCTGATGTCACGACCCGTGTGACCACCAAGGTTCGGGGAGTGAAAGGGGCAGCCGACATGAACAATGGACGCGGCGAAGGCTACTATCGTGACGCCGACGCATGGTCCGGCGTTGAGGGGACAGCGGATGAGCTCTATGAGCAGGTGCGGGAATTTGCCGACGCCGGCTCGACCCATTACATTGCCCAGTTCGAACACACAACTGTTGAAGGACACATCGCCGCCCTGGAAGCATTTGCCGACAGCGTGATCGGCGAGTTCCGCGAATAGGGGTCAGGAGTCCTTAAGGCTCTGGACCGTTAGACCGTGATTGTATTGATTGCATTGAGGATAGGAGACCCATGTCAAAGAAACTTGTTGTCTGGCTAAATGTGGATCCGGCGCAGGAAGAAGCGTTTACCAAATGGTATCAGGAAGATTACATCCCCCGCTTTGTGAAGCAGATTCCCGGCATCACGCATGTTAGCCGGTGGAGCATACCCGGCACCCAGACGCACATGACCATCTATGATCTGGCCCCGGAGACGTCTCAAGCAGCGCTGCTTGAGGCGCTGAAAGATCCCGCACGACAAGCAGACCGGGAAGAGTGGAATGAATGGGAACATGCTTACTTGTCTGACTTCCGGGATGGATTTTTCGAGCAGACGTTTTCATACACTCCATAGAGCCGCTCGCAGCTGATTCGACTTCACCTGACATTGATTTCTTAGAGCAACGGAGAAAAGTGCAATGAACGTAACCGGACTACAACACGTCGGCATCCCAGTAAGCAACATGGAGCGCTCGCTGGATTTCTATCAGAATGTCCTGGGGCTGGAACTGCTTTTCATAGCAGAAGGCTCCGGCGAGGACACTTCCAAGGCGGTTGGCGTGCCCAACGCCCATCTCCAGTTTGCTTTCCTTCGAGCAGGAGACGCCATCTTCGAGTTGCTCCACTACATCACACCGACCGGAAAACCGTACAAAGGCATGAACTGTGACGTTGGCGCCACCCACGTAGCTTTTGAAGTTAGCGACATTGAAGAGGCATACCAACATCTGACCGCGCAGGGCATCCAGTTCAATTCGGCGCCCGTCCATCTTGATGAGGGACCCCTGGCCGGCTGTGCGTTTGCCTATTTCCCCGATCCGGATGGCATCCAACTGGAGATTTTCCAGACAGCTGAGAACCCGCAATATCTGAAATAGCGTGACCCATCATATCGCCTGTGACTGAACCCGTGCTCGATATGTGCGAGCGGCCAGGACATAGGCCCGCCTCTTTACAAACAAACAAAAGGAACCGTGATGCTAAGTCTGCGAGAGTGTTGGCGACAGCAAGAAGTGGTGTGGGGTCCGTCCCTGAAGTTCCGCGATCCGGCTATTATCGAAATCCTGGGTCATGCTGGTTTTCGATCAGTCGTCATCGACCAGGAGCACGCTACGCTGAGCGAGGAAAGCATCGAACATCTCATTCGTGCTGCGCTCCTGGTCGGGGTGATTCCCGTAGTGCGGGTTGCCGAGAATCGCGCCCCCCTGATCTCCAAAGCACTCGACATGGGGGCGATGGGCGTGGTGGTGCCTCACGTAACCACAGCAGAAGAAGCGGCTGCCGCTGTCCGGGCGGCCAAATTCTATCCGCTGGGCGAGCGGGGGCTGGATTCGACTGTGCGAGCAGGCGACTACTCATTCCAGGATCCCGACACATACTACCAGCATTCCAACGACCACACCGCGATCATTGTCCAGATTGAGGGCGCAGTCGGTGTCGCAAACGCAGCGGAGATCACGGCCACACCAGGACTGGACGCAGTGTTCATCGGCCCGTACGACCTCTCCCAATCGCTCGGAATCCCCGGTCAGGTGCGTGATCCCGCCTTGCGTCAGGCCATGGCTGACATTGTGGCACTTAGCCAGGAGGCCGGGATTGTGGTAGGCACGTTCGCCGGCAATTTACCCGACCTCGAACATTGGCTCAATGCCGGCATTCGTTACTTCTGGTATTTGACCGACAACATCATGCTGGCTGCACAATCACGGGCAGTGGCCGCCGACGTAACTTCGGCCGTGCGACGCTACGGCGAGATAACTGTCATCACGAACGGGAGCTGACTGTCGTATGAAACCAATGAACTCTCGCGTCCTATCGATGCCGCACTCCGGCATTCGGGAAATCGTCAACAAAGTTGTCAATATGCCTGATGTCATACGGCTTGAGATCGGACAGCCAAGCTTCAACACACCAGAGCACATTATCGACGCAGCTAATGAGGCGGCGATCCAGGGCTACACAGGCTATACAGAAAGCGCCGGCTATCTTTCATTACGCGAGTTGCTGGTAGATAAGCTCGATCGGATCAATGGCATTGAGACGCATCCAGACAATCTGGTTGTCACGGTAGGCGCAATGGGCGGCATTGCATCGGCCATGTTGACTTTGTGCAAACCGGGTGATGAAGTGCTAATACCAGATCCTGCCTGGCCTAACTATGACATGGTTGTCCGGGGAATTGGCGGGGTGTCGCGGCCCTATGCATGCCTCGCTGACAACGACTTCTTGCCCGATATGGACGCTCTACGCGGGGCTGTTAATGACAGGACCAGCGTTCTGGTACTGAACAGCCCTGTCAACCCAACCGGCGTTGTCTACCCGGCCGAAGTCGTGGAGGCGCTGGTCGCCTTTGCCCACGACCACGATCTATGGATTATCGGTGATGAAGTCTATGACCAGCTGGTCTTTGACCGGCCGCACATCAGCCCTACTGCTTATGACCAGGATGGCCGGGTCATCAGCGTGTTTAGCTTCTCGAAAACCTATTCGATGACGGGCTGGCGCCTGGGCTATGTCGTGGCCCCGGACGCAGTGGCCGAAGAGATACAGAAGCTCCAGGAACCTTCGGTTTCATGCGCTCCGTCCCTTTCACAAAAGGCGGCAGAAGCAGCGCTGCGTGGTCCGCAGGATTGCGTGGAGATGATGCGCCAGGTGTATCAGCGGCGGCGCGACCTCGTTGTCGAGAAGCTGAAGCAGCACGATCTATTCCTCTATACACCGCAGGGTGCCTTTTATGTATTGGTCGATGTTTCGCAGTCCCGTATGGACTCGCGAACCTTTGCCTTTGCCTTGTTGGACGAGATGAACGTAGCTGTAGCTCCGGGCCAGGCCTTTGGCGCCACGGCTGATTCTTATGTGCGGCTCTCGCTATGCGCTGATGACGAGTCGCTCGTCCAAGGGCTGGATCGCATAGCGACATTTATCCAATCCCGCAGTTGAATCAACGCGAAGAGACTGTCGACGAGATGATGGACTCATCAACCCAGACCAGGAAGCGAGGAAATTCTATGGGTAACTGAGAAGAGACTGGCAGCTAATGTGTTCGCTGGCGGGGAGTCGTTGAAGTAATAATCGTTGCAGACAGGACTATGGAAAGGAGTAAGACATGTCACGATTGAAGCAAGTGTTTTCAGTGATGCTGATAGTGGTTCTCGCAGCCCTGATTGCCGGGTGTGGTGGAGCTACGACAAGCACAGAAACCGCAGCAGAACCGGCTGCGGCAGTGGAAGAGGCGGCCCCGGCTGCCGAGGTCGAGGCGGAACCGGCTGAGGCAGAAGCCGAGGCACCGGCTGAAGAGGCAATGGCCGAGACTGAAGAGATGGTCCATACAGCAGGCGATGGCAATGTCGGAGGTACGCTGGTAGCCGGTGCGCTTTCGGGTCTGGAGCCAAAGAGCCTGAACCCCAATTTTCGGCGTGATGACGGTGCGCTGCGCGCTGCCGCTTTGATGTACTGTCAGCTAGTCTATGCAGACTTCACCCACGGCACCGGCATCTACCCTGAGCTGGCCGAAAGCTGGGACATCAACGACGACGCGACCGAGTTCACCTTCTATTTGGTGGAGAATGCGACGTGGCACGATGGCATGCCATTGACATCGGCTGATGTCGCCTGGACGTTCAACGAGATCATTGACAAGGAAGGCGGCGCTGTCGATTTCCTTTCAGGCATCGAGTCGATCGAAACCCCGGATGACTACACACTCCAGATCACCCTGAAGGAGTCGGACGCCGCATTCCTGGATGGCCTTGGCTCGTTCTATGGCCCCAAGATCATGCCGGCCCACCTCTATGAGGGTACGGACTGGACCACGAACGAGTACAACGACCAGCCTGTTGGCTGTGGTCCGTTCCAGTTTGTTGAGTGGCAGAAGGGTAGCTACCTCGAAGTGGAAGCCAATCCCGACTACTATCGTGGTCGTCCGTTGCTGGATCGTCATTTTACTCGCTTCTACGCTCTGGAAGGGTTGATCTCCGCCTTTGAGAATGGCGAAGTAGTTTACTCCTACGACAACTTCCCCTTCTCCGAAGCCGAGCGGTTGGCCAATGATCCAGAATACGATGTGGATGTTAACATCATACCGCTTGTCTACTGGATCGGCTTCAACCTTACTCAGGCGCCGTTCGATGACGTTCGTGTTCGCCAGGCTATTGCCTATGCAATCGACCGCGAGGACATCAGCGAGCGCGTCTTCCTCGGCTATCTGCCTCCGTCATACGGCACAATGCCCAAGGGCTGGCATTACGCCGGAGACATGGACATTGGCTATGATCCTGAGAAGGCGATGGCGCTCCTGGATGAAGCAGGCCTTACACCTGACGAGGATGGGGTACGCTTTGAGACTACGCTGACTACCGCAGCTGTCATGAGCTTCCCAGAGGTCTTTGCCGTCATCCAACAGAACCTGGCCGACATCGGCATTGAGACCGACATCGAAACAATGGATTGGGCGGGCTATGTTCAGAAAGCAGTTGAGCAGCGCGACTATGCGATCGGTTCTGGTGGCGGTTTTGCGGGCCCGGACCCGGCTGGTTTCGAGCCGTTTGTCGTTACCGATGGCTACCGCAATATGATGGGGTATAGCAACCCGCGTGTGGACGAACTGTTCGCTCTGGCGCGGTCGACATCGAACCGGGACGAGCGCGCAGGGTACTATGAAGAAGTACAGCAGATTCTTCTGGATGATATGCCGCGGGTCACGTTCCTTGATGGTGTCTCGGCCTTCCCCACCTGGGCCAGCGTCAACAATCCGTACTTCGCCGACGGTCTGATCGGCATGCCCAGCAACATGGAATACTCGTTCCTGTACACGTACCTGGATAACGAAGGATAAGGTTGACCTTCTTTCTCCTCAGAGGGGCCTGGGCTATAACAGCGTCTGTTGTAGCCCAGGTTCTTCCCTTACCCACCGCCTTCTTCCTCACATCCCCAAGCCGCTCATGAATATCTATGAAACTCGACTGGCCCAGGCAAGACAAGAAATGGCGAAGCAGGGTGTCGAACTGCTGGTTCTGACACCTTCACCCTATATGCAGTATGTCAGTGGCATTCAACCGCATCCCTTCTTTAACATCCTCAAAGGCCCTGGTGACTGGCTCAGCACCCTCTGGATCAGGTTGGAGGGCGAACCTGTACTCGTCCTGCACTGGATGGTCTATCGGCTCCTGTCGAGCAACCCGGACGGGATTACCCCGATAACCAGCGACGTACGGGTGGTAGAGCATGGTATCTCTTCCACCGACTTGCTGCGGGAATTGGTAAATGGCCAGGGCGATGGCGCAGTGGCTTTGGCTGACCGAAGCTGGGCCTATCTGAGCGAGAGGCTGCGCTTGAATCTGCGACCGGATACCCCTATCCTGTTTGCTTCGCAGCTGATGGATCGCTTGCTGGCAATCAAGGATGAAGCAGCAGTGGAGAGCTTGCGACGAGCATGCGCCATTACCGACGCGATGTATGGGGAGGTGCTACAACAAATCCAGCCCGGTATGACCGAGCGCGACATCATTGTGGAAGTGGAGTATCAGTTTCGCCGGCAGGGAGCAGATGGTGTTTCTTTCCCTGCCAGTGTGGTCTTTGGCAGGCCTGGCCCCGGTCAACCGTCCGCTTCGCCCAAGAATCTGCAACCTGGTGACTCAATCATGTTTGACGTGGGTTGTGTAGTCGATGGCTACTGTTCCGACTTTGGTCGGTCGGCCTTTGTGGGCGAGCCACCTGCCAGGTATGTGGCGCTGCATGAGACCGTGTTGCAGGCCCAACGCGCCGGCATGGACGCCATGCAGCTCGAAGATGCCACGTGCGAATCGATAGTCCCTGTCGTCCAAAATGTCTTGACTGAAGCGGGCTATCCGCCGACCATTCCCCAAGTCGGTCATGGCATTGGCCTTACGGTCCACGAGAACCCTATTTTGCTGCTGGGAGACGACACGATCATCCAGCCTGGAATGACGTTCACCGTGGAGCCGACGGTGCGGGTGTCAGGCTGGTATACCAACCGCGTTGAAGATATCGTGCTGGTGACTGAGGATGGCGTCGACTATTTGACAACGTTCCCGCGTGATCTACACATCATCGACTAGGCACGACTTCGTTTCTATTCTATAAGGATAATCCCGTGACCACAGCGTTTGAAATCGCCGGATTGCGTGTTCAGCCGGGCGAACTAGTATTCGGAGAGTTTCCGGTCGGTCAATGGCGTGGTGGTCTTCCGGCCATGGCTCCTGTAATGGCGCTCCATGGCGTCAATGACGGCCCGGCGCTCTGGCTCGACGCCTGCATTCATGGCAACGAAGTGCTCGGCATTGAAGTCATCCGGCGCGTCATGCGCGAGGTTGTGCGGGCGGAGGAGCTGTCCGGCACCATTGTCGCTGTCCCGGTTGTCAATCCGTTCGCCTTCTACACCGGGCAGCGGGGCACTCCTCTGGTACAGGACACCATGGACATAACCGATGTCCACGGTGTTTTTCCCGGCGACGCTACGGGCACACTTAACGATCGGCTAGCACACCGGATCTTCACAGAGATGGTGCGCTGCGACTACATCATCAACCTCCATCAAAATACAGCACCAGCCACGCCTTTCACCGGCGTGGCTACGTGCGCCGACCCAGAGGTGCAGCGGCAATCGGTGGCGATGGCGAAGGCGTTTGGGCTGCCTCTGACAGAAATGCGTGTGGGTGGAAAGGCAACATCGCCGGTTGCGCCGTCCGGTTGGCCCACCATAGCGACCCAGGCTGCAGGCAAGCCAACCTTCATTGTCGAGCTGCCACCGACAGGCTACTTTCATGAGCCTTCCATCCGGATCGGTGTTGGTGGTCTGATAAATGTGCTGCGCCATTTGGGCATGCTCGGTGGGGACGTTCAACCGTTGCCAGATCTACCGGTGCCGCCGGGGACGTATGGACGAGCGATGGTCATATCGAATGTTGGCGGCCTAATCCATTTCCAGAAGCAAGCGGGCGACTGGCTTAGGAAAGGTGAACCATTGGCCCTTATTCGCAATCTGTATGGCGACTTGCTGGAAACAGTGACCGCTCCGGTGGACGGCTATGTCCGTACCCTGCTTTTCGGTCCGCATAACGAAGCGATCTATGAAGGCGAGATCATTGCCTCGCTATTGGTCGTCGATCCGGAAGCAAGTTATTTCGCTTGAGCGTCTGGAGAAGGTCGAGCGGATCGAAGACAAGGAGAAGTCACCCTGTGGAACCACACGAGTACAAGCTCTTCATTGGTGGGGAGTGGGTAGACAGCGCATCGGGAGCGATATTCGCCACGCTAAATCCGGCCACCGAAGCGGTGATCGGTCTTGTGCCCAGAGGAAACTCGGTCGATGTTGACGCCGCTGTCTCATCCGCACGGGCGGCATTTGAAGGGGAATGGGCTCGATACGCGCCAAAGGAGCGGGCGGCGTTGCTGTTCGAAACAGCCCGCCTGTTGCGCGAGCGCGTGTCGGAGTTTGCGGAGTTGGAGACGCTGGATCAGGGCAAGCCGCTCCAGTTGGCCCGAAATGAGGTGCTCGGCGCGGCGCGGTACTTCGAGTTTTACGCTGGCGCAGCTGACAAATTCTATGGGGAAACGATCCCGTTAGGACCTGACTATCTGGACTTCACGCTTCGCGAGCCGCTGGGCGTTACCGCCCATATTGTCCCCTGGAACATGCCGCTCAATATGCTGGCTCGCAGCGTAGCCCCGGCCTTGGCATTGGGCAACACGGCCGTGGTCAAGCCGGCCGAACAAACACCACTGACCGCGCTTAAGCTTGCTACTCTGTGGGAGGACCTAGGCCTCCCGCACGGCGTCTACAATGTCCTGACCGGCTATGGGACGGAGGCAGGCGCGCCGTTGACCAGTCATCCAGACATTGACGGGATCACATTTACGGGTTCCGTGCAGACAGGACAGCAGGTGATGCGCGCGGCCGCAGAAAACATAACGCCTGTCGTTCTCGAACTTGGCGGCAAGTCGCCGCATATTATCTTCGCCGACGCTGACCTGGATCTGGCTGTGTCCGAAGCAGCCAAAGGCATCTACACCAACTGTGGCCAGATTTGCTCGGCCGGTTCGCGCCTGGTTATCGATGAAAAGATCAAGACGCCTTTCCTGGAGAAATTCATCGCCCACAGCCAGGGATTGCGGATTGGGCAGGGTCTGGACAAACCGGACCTGGGGCCCCTCAACTCCGAAGAGCATCATCAACGGGTGCTAGGATACGTCGAACTGGGACTGCGACAAGGCGCATCTTTGGTCTATGGCGGTCACCGCCCCGATCATTTGGAGAAGGGGTATTTCATGATGCCAACTATCTTTGACGAGGTGTCGCTGGAGATGGCCGTGGCCCAGGAAGAGATCTTTGGTCCCGTCGTCACCGTAACCACCTTCCAGGACGAAGATGAAGCACTTGCAATTGGCAACGGTGTCAGGTATGGGCTGGTGGCAGGCATCTTCACCAACGACATCAACAGGGCGCTGCGGCTGGCAAAGGGTTTGCACGCCGGACAGATCTATATCAACGAGTACTACGCCGGTGGCGAGGAGACGCCCTTTGGCGGCGTCAAGCAAAGCGGCTTCGGCCGGGAAAAGGGGCTGGAGGCGCTTCGCTCCTATTCGCAAGTCAAGAATGTAGCTATTCGTTTGCGCTAAAGGGAGCATGTATCCATCGAAACCCAGAGAACGGACAAATCTCTGGAAAACTCGACTGTTTGTCCTTGCCGTTCGTTAATCGCCAGAGTGCGTCTCATCTACATAGGGGAGCCAGCGACCAACGAACACCCCCACGTCTGACCCCAAACGGCCAAGAAGTGCATTCCTCGTCCACTCGGCAGGATCCTGACAATGCGGCAAGCAGCGCTTGTAGAACACATGTTCCTAATCCGACCGCCTTTGCGAAGAAGCTCTGATGAACACAGACGATCGCTGGTCGAACTTGACCCTGCGGAGATCACTATCGCTTCCGCTTGAGCTTCAAGGCAATTGCAGGGCTAGGAGACGCTTCAGTTAAGGGTGGGGGGACTGTCGATAGAATGGCCGCCTTTGCAGATGTGGTTCTGATAAGGCATCAGGCGGCAACTTCGGCATCCAGGCATGCGAGAATCAACGACAATGCCGTTCTCGACAACACTTCTGCCAGTTTTCAGTGACACCCGGTGACAGGTTATGATGAGACAATGCCAGGTATTATGAGATCTGACAGTTGAGGAAGACAATGGCAGCAGGGCGGCCGCTGTACCCACGATGCACGACACCGATTCTTATACTAACACTAAGGTTTATTAGTGATACTTTCAAGCAGTGCGATGTATGAGGATGCTGTGTAGGCTCTCGTCGTGGTCTGTTGTCCCGTTCTCACCAAAAAAGATCAAGACCAGACACGTGATAGAACCTGAGCACATCTACTACGCTGCAAGCATACAAGGTGATTGCTTGCGTCGATGGTCACTGGATTGCTCGCCATTGTACCGCGCACCGCGTAGCGCTCAGCGTTATCAGCCATTTCCGACTGCCTTTGAGACACACGGCATTCCCTGCCAATCACGCCATTACTGTTCGCGGCAGCACCTCTCCAGGTAGCTCTGGCCCAGGATCAAGTATGTACCAGACTGCACAAACTGATCTCGCTGACTGTGTTAACTGCTACACGAAATACGACAGTTGCGGGAGCATATTCAGAGACCTGTTGAGCCGCAAACCTTGTCTACGGGTACGTTTCCGGCAGGATCGTGTCCCGAAGAATCTCGTTGAATGCTGTGGACTGCTCAAATGCTACCGAGTGTCCCGCATTCTCAAAGGTGAAAAGCTGCTTGATTGGCGCTTCAAGCTGATCGTACCACTCCAGAGTCAGGTCGCGTCGCGCGTCCAGTTCGGCCGCCCCATCGAGAATGTAAACGGGGACCTCCAGTCTCGTGACGTCCTGGCGGAAGTCGATCTCCTGCAGCTGCGGATACATGACTGTGAACATGTCGATCAGTCCACGCAGCACATTGACCTTTTCAACCAGATTGTACTCCTGGCCCAGAATGCCCCACGGACCCAGATTGGCGGCCGTTCCCTTGGCGATGTAATCCTGTGGTGGCGTGTACGGTTTGTACAATTGCTCATACTGACCCATCACCACGGCATTGGGATAAGGGACATCGGCGTAGGGTGGCTCTCCAAACGCTTCCATCTGAGCTCTCAGCGCTGCGTCCCCCTGCTGGTCCGCGAGATTCAGAACGTCATGATATAGCCGTCGGTCGGTTTCTCGCTGACTGACCATCTGCCCACTGCCAATCCACGCATGGTACAGGTCGGGCCGCTGCTGAACCGCGAGCGTTCCCAGCGTTGTGCCCCATGATTCACCCAGCAGGTAGATCTTGTCCTCGTCAAAGCGGTTGCGCAGATGCTCCGTCAGCTCTATCGTGTCAGCAACCGCCTGCTCCAGCGTCAGCGCATCAGCCGGGTCCAAAGCTGCGTACGACTTCCCTGTGCCCCGCTGGTCCCAACTTACAACGACGAACTCCTGTGCCACGTCGTCAAACAGGACACGCGAATACGGCAAATCGCTCTGTCCGGGTCCTCCACTCAGGTAGAGCAGGACAGGCAGATCCTCATTTCGCCCACGGATCATGATCGCCTGATCATGTCCTCCGAGGCGCACCGTTTCCAGCGTGGCAATACTGCCGTCGATGGGCGTCCCGTCCGCATCTGCGACGGGCGGCGTGCTGGCAGGAATGAGAGCCCAAACCGCCAGTCCAGCCACCAGCAGAACAAGCAGTGTCACTAGCACACGCTCGACCAGCGCCTGTCCCTGCCCGGCCGTCGAGGACAGGTAGCCACTGAACAGCAGGGCCAGACCCACCCCGGCCAGCAGTGGCAGCAATGTTACGACGGCATTGAACCCGCGCCCGACGATGAGAGCGAGGACTCCATACGTGTTGTCAAGTCGCACCGCGCCGCTTGTTGGGCCCAGCACATCGGGTCGGGCGATCTCAACGGCGACAACGAAGGCGACGGGGATCACCAAAAAGGCCCATCGAGACTGCAGCAGCGTGCCACCCAGAAGGCCAGCTATCAGACTGGCCGTCATGGTGATCAACAGTTGGCTCGTCGTTGTTGGGCCATAGGGCATGGTTCGCGCGAGCAAGATGCCCGCCAGCGCCGCTGACCCGAGAGCGAGAGCTGCGGACACAATCGGATGTGGCAGCAACCGCTCGGCTAGACTTGTTGGTTCCCGGCTATAGGATTGTTGAGTGGTCATGCTTCACTTGCCCTTCCAAAAGGTTTACAAGATGGATCATGCCAGATTCATTGGCGTGTCGACAGTATCAAACGATACATTGTCAATCCGAGCCGACACATGATGAGTTGTTTTGCTCTCTTGCGGCCTCAACTTTCGGTCCGGAATGTTTTGCAGCGGCAAAGCAATCGAAATCGAGTTATAGTAGAGACTGAAGCACAAGTAGCTGCAATCAACTGATGTAATTGCCAACGCAAATAGGTGAAACGCCTATGTCACTGTACTCCGCATATCTGCCACGCGACAGACGCATTGCCTTGCTCGACCAGAACGAGCTGCCAGACCGTGTGACGGGGGCAGCCTTGTTGGCCGATCTGTCGGGCTTTACGCAGTTGACAACAACGCTCGCCGAGGAGTTGGGCCCACGACTTGGAGCCGAGGCGTTGATTGGCCACCTGGACCGTGTCTTCACCATCTTGATTTCAAAGGTCCACGACTATCATGGTGACGTCATTCTGTTCAACGGGGATGCGATCACCTGCTTCTTCCCAGAGCGCCACAATGGGAACGACGGCCGCAGCGCCGCCGAGTGGGCCACCAGCTGCGCCCTGGCAATGCAGTCAGCGATGGATGAGATCGCTTCCATTTCCACGCCCCGCGGCACGGCGATTCCCCTGGCGATTAAGGTTGGCATTGCCTCAGGCCCCGCCCGGCGTTTCCTGCTCGGCGACTCGGAATCCTATGTAATCGAAGCTCTGGCTGGCCATACGCTAGACCGCATGGCGGCTGCAGAATCGTTGGCGCTTCGCGGAGAGGTGGTCGTTTCCGCCGAAGTCGTCGACCACTTGCCGGGGGAAGTCTCAATCGGCGAGTGGCGAGTGAATGATGGACAGCGTTTTGCCACGATCACGAGCATGCCTGGACGCCCGCCCGCCCTGCCCGACGACGCACCGCTCGTGGTGACCGACCAGCTGGCACAATGTTGGCTGCTTCCTCCTGTGGCCAGGCGCATTGGTGAAGGCACAGAGATGTTCCTGGCCGATCTCCGGTCTACGGTGTCGATGTTCATGGGTTTCAGCGGTATCGATTACGATGGTGACGAGGACGCCGGATACAAGCTCAACCAGCTAGTCATTGCCGCACAGACCATTCTCGATCGCTACGAAGGATATCTTGTCCAGGTGACCATGGGAGACAAGGGTAGTTTGCTCTATATCTCCTTTGGCGCTCCCGTTGCCCACGAGAACGACTCGGAGCGTGCGGCCGCGGCCGCGCTCAGGCTCAGTCGGCTGGTTGACGAGTTTAGCTTTCTCGACGGTTTGCGAATCGGCATCAGCCGTGGCGTCGTCTACAGCGGCGCCTACGGCAGTCCATTTCGCCGCACCTACAGCCTGCTGGGCGGCGAAGTCAATGTAGCCGCACGGCTCACGACGGCCGCTAAACCCGGCACGATTCTGGTCTCCGGTTTTGTCGCCCAGGAAATTGAAGAAGCCTTTGCCCTTGAGCCGCTGCCACCTGTAACCGTAAAAGGTATCGACTGGCCTCTTGAGGTCTGGTGTCTTACAGGAAGGCAGTTGCCAGTCGACGAGTCGGTCGGCCGCTCCCTCCAGCCTGAAATGGTTGGCCGAGCCGCCGAACGGCAGCTGATCGCCTCAAAACTGTCTGAGTTGTGTGGGGGCGTCTCCGGCATCCTGTTTATGGAAGGGAGTGCCGGGGTTGGCAAATCACTGCTGATTGCTGATCTGTTGAATCAGGCAGATGAGCAGGATGATTCAGAGATTGTTGTGCTCGTTGGTGGTGGGGATGCCATTGAGCAAACAACACCCTATTTGGCGTGGCAGCCCATTCTGCATCAGGTTATGGATCGAGCCACCGGCCTTACCGCTGACGACGACCGGGAAGAACGAACAGACGCCTTGCTGCAATGGCTTGATCCTGATGTGAGAGTCCTGGCTCCCTTGCTTAACCCTTTGCTAGGCCTCCACTTGCCGGAGAATCAACTCATCCAGCAGATGACGGGTGAAGGACGTCTGCTCAACACCCAGGAACTTCTGCTGAGCATGCTCAGCAAGGTTACTGAGGGTTTGCCGCTCCTGCTGGTCATCGATGACGCCCAATGGATGGATTCTCTTTCCATGGGGCTGGTGCGTCGAGCCAGCCGTGAACTGGAGCTGGCACTGATCGTGATGGCCTTGCGGCCACAGATGAATGCCGTACCGACTGCACTGGACGACCTGCGCGATACGCCAGGCACTGTAGAGATGGTGCTTGACACGCTCCCGATTACAGAGATCGAACGCGTGTTAGCCCGCCAGTTGGAAGCGGACGTTGTGGATGGAGAAGTCCTGGACTACATTTTTGCCAAGGCGGAAGGTCACCCTTACTTCACTGTCGAGTTGGCCAACGCGCTGCGTGACGCAAACCTGATTGCGCTGGACTCCGGAGTCGTCAGGTTTACACCTGGATCAGACATGGCAGTCGTAGATTTTCCGGACACGATCCAGGGAGTTATCACCAGCCGAATCGATCGGCTTGAACCCCAGGAACAGTTGACTGTCAAAGTTGCCAGCGTGATTGGCCGGGTGTTTGCCTACCGTGTCCTGCGCGATGTCTACCCCACCCTGCAAGACGCCAACAAGATCCGCAGCAACCTCGAACATCTGGAACAACTAGACCTCACCGCTTTGGAGTCAGTGGATCCTGAACTCACGTACCTGTTCAGACATATTGTGACTCAGGAAGTCGTCTACACCTTAATGACCACTGCTCAACGGCAACAACTACACGAAAGTATCGCCTTGTGGTATGAGCGTGCAGCGGAAAGCGCTGACAATCGAACCATTCCCTTGCTGGCTTACCACTGGTCGCGAGCCGGTGACCGCATCAGGGCAGCCACCTACTATGGCCGGGCAGGCGAGAACGCCCTGCGCGAATATGCCAACGAAGAGGCCATCCAGTTCCTCGAAGAAGCCTCAAGACTTGGGTACGATATGCCAGTGGATCAGCGAGCGCACTGGCATCGTTTGATGGGCGAAGCTGGGTACCGATTGACACGCATCGACGAAAGCAAGGCCCATTATGAAGCGGCACTTGCATTGTTGGGGCACCCTGTCCCAACATCCAGTCTGGGCGTCTCGGTCGGGTTGGCGGGTGCGCTGGTGCGGCAGTTCATCAACCGACAGGTCTCCACAGGCGCCACGATTAAGGATGAGGCTGAGCTATCCTCTCTCAGAGAAGCCGCCATGAGTCTTGATCGAATATCGGAGGTCTACTACAACACAGGCGATGAGCTGCCATCGTTCTACTCAGTTGTCTCTGCGCTGAACCTTGCCGAGAAAGGTGGACCGTCACCTGAGCTGGTTCGAGGGTACGCCAACATGTGCGCCACGCTTGGTTTCATGACTTTGACTTCATTGGCTGATGGATACCGAGAGCGCGCCCTGGCAATGGCCAGCGATCTTGAACACCTACCCACGACAGCCTGGATCCAGATCGCCTTTTCCTCGTACAGCCTATGGTACGGCAAGTGGGATCGTTGTCTGTCTGAACTAGCCGAAGCGATGGACCTGAACGCCCAGCTTGGTGATTGGCGGCTCTGGTGCGTCTCGGGCTGGCTCTTGCCCCAGGTTACGACGAGCCTTGGCGACCTGACCCTTGCCATTCACCAGTGGGCAGAGGTCTATGACATCGCGCTTAGGACGGAAGATACACGCCACCAAATTTGGGCGCGCGGCGGCCAGTTCTTCAACTTCGTTGATACCGGAAAGCTCGAAGAAGCCGGTGCCTGTCTGCGGGGTGTCGCAAACATCATGGAGTTGCATCCAGAGCACTTGATCATCGACGAGAGACTATGGCACAGCATGCAGGCCCGGTACGCTCTGGAAACAGGGCAGCTTGCGAGTGCCAAGCAGTGGACAGAGGGGCAAGTTGAGGCAATGAACCGATCGCAGTTCAAGTTTGACTTGCTAGGCATCTTCTCTGGACCAGCAGAAGTCAGGATTCGCTTGTGGGCCGAAGGCATGGCAACGCGTAAAGAAGTCAAAGAGGCCTCTGACATTCTAAAGAGTTATGCACGAAAGTACCCATTCGCCCGCGCCCGTTCCTTGCGCTACGAAGGCATCTACGAATGGGTGTCCGGCAAACCGCACGCGGCCCAAAGAGTATGGCAGAAGAGCATTGTCCAGGCTGACACGTTCGGCATGCCTCTGGAAAAGGCGATGACCATGGAGACAATCGGCCGTTTCACAGGCGATGAAGACGCAGCTGCTCAGGCACAAGTCATGCGCGCGGAGCTTGAGAACGCAAGCAGCCACGCCGTTGAAAACTGGCTCAGCTCGCGGCCTGAATAACGGTCGTGCCCCGCAGGCTACGGCCGTCGCCACGGATTGATACCTTCTGCGTGCGATCGGTTATAGACGAGCCAGATGTAGAGCACATCAAGCAGAAAGACAACCGCATAGATGACGTTGACGACCGGGGACAACACGCCATCAGCCAGCATGAAGCCGAACGCAGCGAGCGACCCCAACCATTTGCTGATGGCGATGTAGACCGACTGCCCTTCAACATTGCCACGCTGGTTGATCATGGTCACAAACAGAATCGACATGATCAGATTCAGACCAAACCCGGTGTAGTAACTGCCGCCCTGTATCTTGAGAGCCAGGAACGGCGGTGTCTGACCATCGACCACAACGCCCCAGGCGTTCTGAATCCAGAACTCCTGTACGATACTGTAGATTAGGGCAAAGGCGACCACGATGCCTCCTAGCACAAAGGCAGCGAAGTATTTCTGCAGAATGCCAGTGAAATATTGACGGCCGTACTTGAGGACGGTATACAGGATGACAAAGTCAAAGAACAGCCAGATGAAGTTTCGGACCTGAATGAGGGTAGCCGGGCACGAGGTCCATGTAGCCGGACAACCCGATTCAATTCCCAGCCCGAAGATCAGTTCCCAGGCCAGATTACCCACCAGAGCGACCACCGGCATACCATAGGAGTGGTCTTTGAAGCCACGATAAATAATCAGGAGATAGGCGATGAGCCAGAAAACACCAGAGGCCATGGCTGTTGCCAGCAACCATCCATGATTTACGTCGAGCATATGTCCCTCCAGCAATGCTATTGTTGGGTGAGTGTGAGCGCAATCGCCACGCTCAAGCGCGGGATGCAATCAACATCATAACCGATTGCGCCGGGAAACCGCAAGCCCCGTATTGTTCGCCTCACAGGTAATGACCTGAATCGGGCGTATTCAGGCGACAATGCCATGCGGATTTGACGCAACGGCGCTAGAATCGGTGCAGTCGCCCATTCAGGGATCAAAGTGCAGAATACAGGTGTGTGAATGGAAGCAATGAACTTACCCGAGGGAGCAATTGACGCCATTATTAACGGATACCATGGCGCACCGTTTGACGTGTTGGGTCCGCATGTCGTCGGTGATCGGATCGTCATCCGGGCATTCCTGCCACAAGTCGAGACGGCCGCCGTGATCGTCGATGGCAGTCCCGCCCTGGAGATGGAACGTGTTCACCCGGCAGGATTGTTCCAGACAACCCTGGACAGCGCCGACAAAGCAGGGCGTTACCGACTCCGACTCACCCACTATGACGGAGCCACCGAAGAGATTGACGACCCGTACGCCTTGCCTGCTGAGTTGTCCGACTTCGATACGTACCTGATGGCCCAGGGAACACACCTGCACATCTACGACCAGTTGGGCGCCCATCTGACCACAATCAACGGCGTGGATGGCGTGCGATTTGCCGTCTGGGCGCCAAATGCAGCCCGGGTCAGCGTCGTGGGTAACTTCAACACTTGGGACGGCCGTCGCCACCCGATGCGCTTCCATCACGACACCGGTGTCTGGGAACTGTTCGTGCCCGGGCTGGGCGAAGGCGAACTGTACAAGTTTGAGATCAAGACCAACTACCAGAACTACACAGTGACCAAGACGGACCCTGTAAGCTTCTTCAATGAACTGCGTCCCAATACGGCCTCAATCGTATGGGACATCAACAAGCACGAGTGGCAGGACGACGACTGGATGGCCTCGCGTGGCCAGCGGCAGCAGCCCGACCAACCGATGAGCATCTACGAACTTCATCTAGGCTCGTGGCGACTCAAGAACGGCTGGGAGTGGCTGACCTACGGCGATCTCGCCGAGGTGCTGGTTCCCTACGTGAAGGAGATGGGCTTCACCCATATCGAACTGCTCCCGGTCGCGGAGCATCCCTTTGATGGTTCCTGGGGCTATCAGGTAACTGGCTTCTTTGCCCCAACCAGTCGCTTTGGGACGCCCGACGACTTCATGGCGTTTGTCGACGCATGTCATCAGGCCGGCATCGGCATCATCGTCGATTGGGTGCCCGCCCACTTCCCGATGGATGAACACGGTCTGGGGTTCTTTGATGGCACCCACCTCTATGAGCATGCCGACCCGCGCAAGGGCAGCCACCCCGATTGGGGTACCTACATCTTCAACTACGGCCGTAACGAAGTCAGTCAGTTCCTCATTAGCAATGCCGTCTTCTGGCTCGATAAGTACCACATCGACGGACTCCGTGTGGACGCGGTAGCCTCTATGCTCTATCTCGACTTCTCCCGCAAGCAGGGAGAGTGGGTGGCCAATCGGTACGGAGGTCGAGAGAACCTGGAAGCGCTGGACTTCATTCGGCGCTTCAACGATGCCGTGCATGCGGAAGCACCTGCGGCCATTACCATCGCGGAGGAGTCAACTTCCTGGCCCCTGGTCACTGGCCCAACGTCAGAAGGTGGGCTTGGCTTCGACTACAAGTGGAATATGGGCTGGATGCACGACACCTTGCAATACTTTGAGAATGAACCTGTCTACCGCGCCTACCATCACAGCACGTTGACGTTCTCGTTGCTGTACGCTTTCAGCGAGCGATTCCTGCTCCCCTTCTCCCACGATGAAGTGGTTCACTTGAAGCGCAGTATGTTGGACAAGATGCCCGGCGATGTATGGCAGAAATTCGCTAACCTGCGTCTCCTCTACGGCTATCAATGGAGCCATCCCGGCAAGAAGCTGCTTTTCATGGGCAGCGAATTTGGTCAATGGCGCGAATGGAATGAGGCAGCCAGCCTGAACTGGGAGCTGTTGGAGCAGGATGCCCGGCACGCCCAGCTTCAGAAACTGGTTTCCAAGCTGAACCATCTGTTGGCCAGCGAGCGCCCGCTACACGAAGAGGACTACTCATGGCGGGGCTTTGACTGGATCGATCTGCACGACAATGAGCGCAGTATTCTTGCCTACGAGCGTACCGCGCCTTCCACCGGCGAAACTATCCTGGTCGTCTGCAACTTCACACCCGTCGTTCGCGAGCACTACCGGCTTGGTGTGAGCGAGCCGGGTAGTTACCAGGAATTGCTTTCCACAGATGCAGCCGAATTCGGTGGGAGCAATGTGACCAACGACATCATGCAAGCCACAGATACACCGTGGCATGGACGGCCGTCTTCGATAGAACTGACCCTTCCCCCACTGGCCGCCGTGTACATCCAACGCACCGGTGACTAGCACAAGCGAGACAGTGAACCGATGACTGACCTGTACCCCCTGCTCTTTGAACCCGTCCTCAAAGATTATTTGTGGGGCGGCCGCACGCTGGAGACACAGCTTGGCCGCACGATTCCGCCCGGTATTGTCGCCGAGAGCTGGGAGATTGCCGCCCACCCGGACGGCGCGACCATCATCACCAACGGCTCGTATGCAGGCCGCTCGCTCGTTAGCCTACATGACGAGCTGGGCATCGATCTGATCGGAACCAACAGCATGTGGGCGCAGGAGCGCGGCAAGTTTCCTCTGCTGGTCAAACTGCTGGATGCCAACGACAAGCTGTCGGTTCAGGTCCATCCCGATGATCCGTACGCGCTGGAGCACGAAGGCAACGAACTCGGCAAGACAGAGATGTGGGTTGTCTTGCACGCGGAACCGGGCGCCGCCATCAACCTCGGGGTCAAGGCGGGTACGACACGCGAGCGCTTTGCGGCGGCGTTGGAGGACGGAACACTGGACTCCATGCTCCACGTTCTGCCGATCCAAACAGGAGACGTGGTGTGCATCCCCAGCGGCTCGATTCATGCGCTGCTGGGTGGATCGTTGATTGCCGAAGTGCTGCAAAACTCCAACACAACGTACCGTGTATTCGATTGGAATCGCCTGACAGATGGTCAACCTCGTGAACTCCATGTGGCAAAGGCACTCGATGTCATCAACTTTGAGCAGGTCGAACCGCAGCTCCCTGCCCCGCGGCGAGTCAGTGAAGAGGGTAATTTTGTGCATCGATACTTGCTATGCGAAAATCGATACTTTCGCACAGAGCGAGTCGAGATTCCGGCCGGTCATCTCTTTAGAGGGGTCTGCGACGACTCAACATTCGAGATCTGGGGCGTAATTGACGGTAGAGCTGAGATCAACGGCGTAGCCCTGGAGGCGGTTCAGTTCGCCCTCTTGCCCGCCTCCCTGGGTCAATTCGCGGTAGCAGCCGGTTCCGGTGACGCCGTCCTGCTACGCACCTTCGTCCCGGCTTCATGAGAAAGCTTGCCATAATGGCAACTCATTGCTATCATTCACTCGCTCTCACGCCTGCAATGGTCGTGATCTATTTCATGGAGAATTGAAGTTGGCTAATACAAAATCTGCGAAGAAAAGAATCCGACAGACTGAGAAGCGAACGGCCCATAATCGCCGTTACTCCGCAACCGCACGCACCCAAATTCGCAAGGTGCGCTCGCTAATTGCCGAGAAGCGCCTGGATGAAGCTGAGGAAATGGCGCGCAATGCGTACCAGACCCTGGATAAGTCGGCTCGCCGCCGTATTATTCACCCTCGCAACGCCGCACGTCGCAAGGGTCGCCTGATGGCTGCTCTCGCCGCGGCGCGTGCCGCAGAATCCAGCTAGTCGGAGCTGGCAACAAACCGGCCCAACGGGCCACCAGAAACAAAAGAGCTACTGCATTGTGCAGTAGCTCTTCTTTGTGTTTGGCTGCGTGGGCAAGAAAGGGCTTTTACGTCCCCTGCACGTCCAGCAGATACCCCTTGCCCCGCACAGTGCGAAGGTAGCGGGGACGGCTGGGATCATCCTCGATGCACTCGCGAATCCAGCGCACGTGCACGTCCAGTGTCCGCGTATCGCCAATAAAGTCCGTGTCCCACACGTCCATCATCAGCATCTTGCGCGTTAGCAGTTCGCTGGGGTGGCGAATAAACGTTTCCAGGAGCAGTGTCAGCTTGGGTGTCAGGATGAATTCACCCCGTCCAACCACCTCAACCGAGCGCTTGTCACGATACAAGGTCAGCGGGCCGTAGCGAATGATCTCCTCTTTCAGGCTGTCTGCCGGCAGCAAAGCGCGTACCCGGTTGAGCAGCTTGCGCCCGGTAAAAGGTCGCTGCAAGTAGACATCTGCCCCGGCGGCCCGATCCTCTTCCTCCCCTGCTGCGCGGCAGTGGATGATTGGGGTGCGTTCGGCCGCCTTACGCAGCCGCTGGCAAATGCGCACGCCATTGGTGCGCATGGTGGAGGCGTCGAAGATAATCAGATCGGGTTCGTTGCCATGAAGCGCGTCGAATGCGTCTGTCCCCGTATTGACAACCGCCACGCGATAACCAGCCTTCTCCAGGATGGGGAGTAGTGACAATCGGCCAGCACTATGGCCTTCAATAAGCAGGATATACGGATCAATCCCCATCAAAGTTCCTTGCAGCTAACAGTCTCCCCTCCGCTACGTTAAAGATTATAGACCTTAAAGGAACAGATGCAAGACCAATAACCCTACGACATTTTCACGCTTGCTCTATTGTTAACAAGTCGCTGGCGGACTATTATGGTAACGAGACTATCTCATGACAACCGTCCGTGTTTATGCTGAGAAGCTGGTACAGTGGGAGTGGCTGGCTCTCCTGGGTCTTCTGGCGCTTGCCGTGTTGCCGAATGGCCCGGCCAGGCTGGTGTTGCTCGCTGTGCCTGCTTTGTGGCTGGTCAACTGGCTGACCAAAGGCCGCATCCTCCCATCCACACCATTCAACCTGAGCATCTGGCTGATGCTTATCATGACCGTCATCAGCCTGCTGTTCACCTTCGATCCGGCCACAAGCGTGCCGAAGATCGCCGTGTTCCTCGTCGGCATCGCCATGTTTGGCAGCGCAACCTATATCGCCCGGACACAGGCCAACGGCATCTGGTACATCTTTGCCTTCGTCGTGGCCACTGGCGCCATGATGGCCCTTGTCGGCCTCTTCGGCACACCCTGGACGGGGTTGTTTGAGCCGCTCAATCTGACCCGAACGTCTTTGCCTGTTGCCTGGCAAACTGTCCCCGGAGCCATTGGCGGACTGGTCAACACCAATGAGCTGGCTGGTGTGCTGGTCTGGCTGGCCCCGCTCATGGTAGCCAGCACGCTGGGGCTGCGTCGACCGCTGTGGCGAAAACACCGCCTGTGGTATGTGAGCCTGCTGGCATGCACCGGCCTTGTCCTGGGCGTCCTGGTCGCCACTCAGTCGCGCGGTGGCATTGTCGCTCTACTCGCTGGTATCCTCACCGTCGCCTTTCTGATGGTCCGGTCTCGCTGGCGCATTGTACTGGCGATTCTGACGGGCGTCCTGGCCATCACCTCTGTCCTGGCGATTCGCAGCGCGCCCGAATCCAGCGACATCTTCAGCGACACGCTGGGCCTCGACAGCCGGCTTGAGATATGGGAACGGGGCATTGACGCGCTGACCGACTACCCGATCACTGGCGTCAGCTTTAACGGGTTTCGGCGGGTGGTCCACGCGCTCTACCCCACGTTCCTCGTCCCTGAAAGTGTGGACCTGGCCCATGCCCACAACCACCTTCTGCAAACCGCCCTTGACCTGGGCATTCCCGGCCTTGTCGCCTATCTGGCAATCTGGTTTCTCAGCGGCGTTCTGATTTGGGAAGCAATGGGAAGGCTGCGCCGCAGCCGCTCCAGTGACCATCCGTACTATTCGCTGCTGGCTGGTCTGGGTGGGTCGATGATCGCAGGTTGGACGTTCGGACTGGTCGACGCAATCGCGCTGGGGGCACGACCCAGCTTCGTTTGGTGGCTGCTGCTGGCCATGATCGCCAGCCTCCACTACACTGTCATGAACCATCCACGGGGTTACTTCCGCCGCCGACGCAGCCGCGACGAAACATACGGGTCCGAGCAACCCGCGGTGGAGTCTGCACCATCTCCGGCATTGGAAACGGCACCTGCTCCGCCAGCTACCCCATCCAGCCTGCAACCTCCGTCACCCCCTCCCGGCGCGTCTCGCCCCCGGATCCGCTCCCGGCGGCCGTCGGAAACCGGTCTCGACACTCAGGACGGTTCAACAGAGTGACCGTTGAGTCCTGTTTCAGAGTTGTTGTCATTTCAACCGGGTTGGCTATAATGCAGATACGCAATCGCGTCCACGTGCGGCATTGGTGAAGTGGTATCACAGCAGCTTCCCAAGCTGTTATCCCGGGTTCGAATCCCGGATGCCGCTCTTCCCCTCAGCAGGACCCTACGGTCGACTCAACTCCATTTTAAAGCGCGTGCTGCCAACCGTAATCAGGTCCCCATTGGTGACGACCGTCGGCTCGCGAACGTCGATATCGTTGAGCAAGGTCCCGTTGCGGCTCCCCAGGTCTTCCAGCCACCATCGCTTGTCCCTGCGCGACAGAGTAGCGTGCTCCACCGACACATAAGGCTCATCAAGAATGACTGTACAGCGGGCGCCGCGGCCGATAAGCGTTGCCGGCAGCAAGTCATAGCGCGTGCCGGCACTGAGCGCCTCAATCTGACTATCTACGACCAGCAACCCGCCTGCGATCATCTGGCTGGCATCATCGCGCAGCCGCACTGCACGGAGATCCCGCGCCAGATACCAGCCAATCAGGCCGACAAACAGCAGCAAGAGGGCACCGCCGGCCAGCCGCAGAACGAAGAGAAGCACGGGTAGTGACACCATCAGGGTCCCAGCAACGTATCAGATGAGGGGTAGTCGGTGGCGTCGGACAGTGGAGCGGGCCCGTCGCGGCCTTCTCCGTAGACCAGCAGCATGTCGCTCAGGCCAATGACGTCGCCCGATTCAAGCCGCTGCTCCTGCACCGCATCACCGTTGACCCATGTACGGCCATGGGTGCTGGTGTCGAAAAGAACATAGCCGTCCTCGCGCCACTGCAACTGGGCATGGTACCGGCTGACCGTTGCCGAATCGAGGACGATGTCGTTGTCAACGCGACGCCCGATGCGAATCACAGGGCGCTGCAGTGGAATATGCTGGCGGCCCTGTACAATGAGAAAAGCATCGGCTGCCTCAATGGCGTGCCCGATGTCGTCGCGCTCCGATTTGGCGAACATCGCCGTAGATTGCGGTCTATCCTGCGCAACATCTGCGGTCAGCTCCACGCGCGCGCCCCGACTGCTGACTTCGGCATCCCCCACAATACGAACCTGTGGACGAACGGACAATGGCTGCCCCGTCCTCGCCGCCAGGAGCTCCAGATAGCTGAGCGTTGCCTGCTCCAGCACCAGCAGATCAGCATCCTGCGGCAACTGCGCCGGGTTGACCCGAACGACGATGCTCGACACGTCTCCTTCGGCACTACTCACCTCACCCAGCTCACGCAGCAGGTGACCTGCTAATCCATATGGATCAACCCCCTCACCCGACACCCAGGCGAACGGCTCCTCCACAATACGACGTAACAGCGACTCAATGCGCAGCAGGGGCGAACGACTCATGAGAAGGATTATAGGTGTCGTTCCGTAAGGTATCAATCACAATTGCCGAATTGTTGGCAAACAGTATACTTCGCGTCTGTCTTGCAGAGTTAACAGTGTGACTTCCCGCCTCGTGAGGCGCGGAGTCCGCAGGGAATAGGTATCCCATGAGTGCGAATGAGATTAAGCTGACGTCGCTCGCCTCCTGTGCGGGTTGAGCGTCCAAGCTGGCTCCGGCGGAGCTAGAGCAACTCGTCAAACCAATTCGCGATACGTTTGCGGCCACGGTCTCGCCCAATCTGCTGGTTGGGCTGGAAACGGCCGACGATGCGGCCGTCTACCAGATTAACGAACGACAGGCGATCATTTCTACGACCGACTTCTTCCCACCGGTCGTCGACGATCCCTACGACTTCGGGGCGATTGCCGCAGCCAACGCGCTGTCCGACATCTACGCGATGGGTGGCGAGGTTCTGTTCGCCATCAACCTCGTTGCCTTCCCGGACACGCTCGACATGTCCATCTTGCAGGAGATCATGCGCGGTGGGGCCGAAAAGGTGGCCGAGGCCGGCGCCGTTGTCGCTGGTGGGCACAGTGTGAACGACAAAGAGCCAAAGTACGGTCTTGCCGTAACGGGCATGATTGACCCCGCCTACCTGAAGCGCAAGCAGGGAGGCCGACCGGGCGATGTGCTGGTGCTGACCAAGCCGCTGGGCGTCGGCGTCATCACGACCGCCCTCAAGGGCGGCAGTGCCAGCGCCGAACATGTCGCCACCGCCGTGGCCAGCATGAAGGCGCTCAATCGCGATGCCGCCCGAGCGGCAATCGCCCACGACGCCCATGCCATGACGGACATAACTGGCTTCGGCCTGTTGGGCCACGCTCTCGAGATGGCCCGGCAAGGTGCGGTCAACTTCGAAATCAACCTCGCCGACCTCCCCTGGCTGCCCGGCGCAATCGCTTACGGCGAAGCTGGAACGTTCCCTGGGGGCATGGGCAATAATCAGCGTCACTTCGGATCTTCAGTCACCTTTGCCGACGACATCGGCTTCGTCATGCGAGACCTGTTGTTCACGCCGGAAACGTCAGGTGGTCTCTTGTTGTCCCTGTCGCCAGATGAGGTCGCGGGCTTTCTGGCTGCGCTGGGAACGGGAACGATCATCGGCAACGTGACAGAAGGTAATGGACACATTACCGTTCGGTGATGCCCGCATGGATAGCACGACCGTCCGCGCTGAAACCCACAGCTGCGACGGAACTACACAGCAAGTTCAATTTCAGAAGGAACGGTGCCATGGACAACGTCATGCTGGACAGATTGAAGGCAGTGCGCGCTCAATTAGTTGAGTGGGATGTAGACGGCGTCTACATAACCAATCCGACCAATCGCCGCTGGTTGAGTGGGTTCACAGGCTCGTCCGGCTATTTGGTGATTACGGCAGACGAAGCCATTCTCGCCACCGACTCCCGCTACACCATTCAGGCGGCGGTCCAGTCACCCCATTTCACCCTGTACAAGCAGACCAGCGAGCCAGATGAAGCGCAGCGCGTGGTCGAGATGGCTAGCGTTCATACCCTCGCCATTGAGGGTGATGACATGACCGTGTCGGCGCTCGCCAAGCTGCGCGACCGCACCGAGGGTGTCGAGTGGCGGCCGCTGGAGAACCTGATCGCGCCATTGCGGCAGGTCAAGAGCGAGCAGGAGTTGGCCACCATAACACGGGCCGCCGCCATCACCGATCAAGCAATGGCGCAGGTGCCCCTGTTGGCCAATCCGGGCATGACCGAGCAAGAGCTGGCGTGGCAGTTGGAGCGATTCATGCGTGAGGCCGGGGCGGATGGCCTTGCCTTCGAAATCATCGTCGCCTCCGGCCCGAATGCCGCCCGCCCCCACCATCACCCGGGCGAACGCGAACTCCAGGCAGGCGACGCCATCATCATCGACATGGGCGCGGCGTTAGATGGATACAAGAGCGACATGACGCGCACATTCTTCCTGGGCAACTCACCGGATGAGAAGTTCACGGAGGTCTACAACACGACCCTCACCGCCCAAACGGCCGCCCTGAAGGGGCTGAAGGCAGGCATCTCCGGCAAGACAGCCCACATGCTGGCCCACAATGTGATCGATGGGGCCGGCTATGGCGAGCACTTCGGCCACGGTCTGGGCCACGGTCTGGGTCTGGACATCCATGAACAGCCCCGTCTCTCCCGCCTGGCACCAGACACACCGCTGCCGGCAGGCTCCGTCGTCACTGTCGAGCCGGGCATCTACCTGGAAGGTTGGGGTGGCGTCCGGATCGAGGACCTTGTGGTGCTGACCGACGATGGCATCGTCTTGCTCAGCCACGCCCCCAAAGACCCTGTCATCACTCTAGAGTAACGTCGTATATAGCGCGTTAAAGCGGGGCGACACGTGTCGCCAATCATACAGCTCTGCGAATTGACGCGCTGCGTGGCCAAACGCCAGACGCTGCGCATTGTCGTCCAGCACTGTACTTATCGAACGGGCGAAGGCGTCTGCAGAGTCAGCCAGCATGATGTTGCGGCCGTCTTCCACAGGGAACCCCTCGGCACCAATCTGCGTACTGACCACCGCGCTGGCGCTGGCCATCGCTTCAATGAGCTTCAGCCGCGTCCCGCTCCCCATGCGCAGGGGAATGATGTTGACTTTCGAGCCGGCCAGATACGGTTGAATCGTCTCCACGCGGCCTGTGACAGTAACGCCAGGCTGCTCGCGCAGCGCCAGGATGCTCTCCAGCGGCCGCTGCCCGACGATCGCCCAGGTCAACGTCGGGTACCGCGCGCGCAGCTGCGGCCAGACGTTCTCCGCAAACCACAACACCCCATCAACGTTCGGTCGGTAATCCATCTTGCCGCTGAACACCAAATCAAAGCGTTGCTCCTGGGCAACAGTCCCGACCGCAGAATACTCAGCCAGGTCAATCGAGTTGGCGATGACGGTGATTGGCAGGTGCTCGACGCCGGGCAGGCGACGCAGCTCAGCGGCGTCAACGTCGCTGACGGCAACAACGGCATCGGCTGTGGCAACGGCCCACGCTTCGTACCTGGCGAGGCGATCGATTTGGACCCACGAGAAGGCGGCCGCCGGCAGGCGCCGCAGCTGGTTTCGGTCGCTGTCGTATGCCCTGCGCTGCAGCTGGGTCTCCGCATTGTGCGCGTCGTAGACGATGCGGCTAAGGGGCGAAACCTGGCGAATCAGGGGAATGCTCCCGGCCATTTCCAATCCCTCAATCTGGACGATATCGGGCGGGTCGCTGATCAATCGGCGCTGCAGCGCGGTTGAGAAGTGGGAGCTGGTCAGACGATGGGCCAGGTCTGGCAGCTCGTCTCGCGCTGCCTGCATCAGACGCACGCGCATGCTGCGGCCCGGCGGCTCCGCAACCGTTTCAACCCTGTGGGAAATGGCCGCCAGCTGGGGGGCCACATACGCCGGCTTGTGTTCCGAGAAACTCAGCAAGGATACCTGATGCTCCGCGGCAACGCCGCGCATAATGTGCCAATTGCGCAGACTCGTCCCCTGCATGGGCGGGTACGGCAGTTGGGGCGTGAGAAAGAGGACGTGGGCCATGTCACTAACTGGATTAGCTGGCAGTCACCAACTCGTAGAGCGCCTGGGTCTGGGCCGCGGTCTCCTGCCAGGTAAATGTTGCCGCCTGCTCATAGCCGGCACGAATTAGGGCTGCTCGCATCTCTTCATCACCCAGCAGATCCTCCAGTGCTACCGCCCAGCCGGCCACGTCGTCCGGGTCCACCTGCGGTCCGGCCGGCCCAACGATCTCTGGCAGCGAGCCGCGCGTACTGACCACAACCGGACACCCGCTGTGCATCGCTTCGAGCGGCGGCAGCCCGAACCCTTCGTAGTATGAGGGGGTAGCCAGGACGCCGGCGGCCGAATAGAGATGAGCCAGAGAGGTGTTGTCGACGGCCTCCAGGTGGACTATCGATGACGCGTAGCGACTCCCGGCAATCGACTCCATCAGTTCGTCGGTGTGCCACCCTTTGCGCCCCACAAGCAAAAGCGGCCATCGCGGGCCATGTTTCTGCCACAGTCGCTCCATCGCCTTGATCAGGGTAATCAGATTCTTGCGAGGCTCCAGGGTGCCCACGGCCAAGACGTAACCCGGCTCCAGGCTGTACTGCCGCAATGTTGCAGCTATGTCGTCCGAACGCCAGGATGTTGCGAACAACGGGTTGGCCGCCAGGTGGACCGTCGTCACTTTGTCTTCCGGCACAGAGAGCATGTGGATCAAGTCATTGCGAGTCGCTTCGCTGTCAGCCAAGATATGGTCGGCCGAGGCGACAGCCCACTCAATTTGATCGTTGTAGGTGCGGCGGCTCTCGTCGGTCAGAAACTCCGGGTACAGCAGGAACGTTAGGTCGTGGACGGTAATGACCAGATGCGCCGCCCCCCCAGCTGGGGGGATGAAGTCCGGACTGTGAAACACAGCCAGATTGTCGCGCGCAATTTCGGCCGCAACGCCATACCGCTCCCAGCGATGGTGACAGGGCGTCCACAGCGAACGCCTGCTAAACGACCCGTCTGGCGGCAAGAACGACTGCTGCTCCTTCCGGCTATGATAGACCAGATAGTCGTCATTCGTGCCCAGTTCTGCCAGGGCCGGAAGCAGCTGGAGCATATACTGGCTGATCCCGCCCATCTGGTACGTTGGCAGCCGACAATCGATTCCAATACGCATACTCAAATTGTAAGACCGTGGGGCAGTTCTGAGCAAACTGGCTAGACCACGTGCCCACAAGTATAATGCGCACCGTCGACCCAATTAGAGATGACCCGTCAGCGAGGAGATGCAGCGATGGCGAACAACAACAGTGTCCCAACCGCAGCCACCACCGAGCAAGAGCTGGGCGAAATGCGCAAGCGGCTTGACTGGCTGGATGATGAGCGGCGTAAAGTGACCCGCAAGCTGGCCGAAATGGAGCAGCGGGCAGAGCTGCAGGATCGTGAGATTTCCAGCCGTGAGCAGCGCATCCAGGATCTGGAGAAGCAGCTCTCCACACTCAACATGCAGATCGCCCGGCTGCCGCAGACCGATGCCCAGCTTGATCAGTTTAAGGACGACCTCACCAAGATGATCGACCTGTATGATCGACGTCGCATTGAGGCAGACAAGGAGTTGGATCGCCTGCGCCGCGTTGAGCATGAGTCAATGACCCGCGAAATCGCCGACATTCGCAAACAGCTGCCGGCCATCACGCGCATCGAGCAAGACCTCGAGCTGCGGCAGGCCGAAGACGCCCGCCTGGCCAACCTCATCGGCGTCTATCAGAACGCCCAGAGCCAATTTCGCACCCAGGTGGAAGCCATCGAACGAGCCATCGCCTTCCTTGAGGAAAAAGAGAAACAAACCAACAAGAACCTGGCTGAAGTGCAAGCGGCCCTGCCCGACCTCCGCAAGAACTACGAGACCTTCCAGGGCAAAATGGACGTGCTCAATCTGAACTACCAAAAAGTTCAGACCGCCGTCCAGCAGACCAATGAAGCCCAAACTGCACTGCGGGACAGCATCAAGGATTGGTCGGAACAGGTCCAGATTGGCGAGCACGAACGCAACCAGCGTCTGGCGGCGTGGCAGCGAGCGATGGATGAGCACAGCGTTTCCCTGGCGCGATTCACCCAGGAGTGGGTGAAGTTCAACAATCAGTTCAACGAGTCTCGTACGGCCGTTGAGGATCTGAAATCACTACGCGAACAATTGGCGCAGCAGCAGCAGGAATCCAGCGAGATGGTGCGCGTCGAGACAAGCCGCCTGGAAAGTCGATGGGACGCCTTTAGCCGCGAGGATTCCAGAAAGTGGAAGAACTTCGAGACCGACTTCTTGCAGCGCCAGTCCGTCAACGACCGACGCGACAAGCAGACCCAGGAGCAGCTCCAGGCTGTCCACGAGCTGCTGGAAGTGCTGGAGCAGGATCGCGACACGCTCCGACGCATTCAAACTGCCCAGGCCGATGCCATCAAGAAGTGGCCATTGCTGTGGCTCGAAGAGGTCGAAAAAGCGATTGACCAGGATCCCAACCGGCGCCGGCAGCCAACAACGTCCACCCAACAGGAGGAGTAGTCCGTGCTCCTCTCCTGCCCTGCGTAGCCATGTTTGTCATTGGAACCGCCGGTCACGTCGATCACGGCAAGTCGACGCTGGTCGAGGCGCTGACCGGTATCGACCCTGACCGTCTCGCTGAGGAGAAAGAGCGCGAGATGACAATCGACCTCGGCTTCGCCTGGCTCCAACTCGGGGAGGAAGAGGTTGGCGTGGTAGATGTTCCCGGCCATCGCGACTTCATCGAAAACATGTTGGCAGGCATTGGGGGCATTGATCTGGCCCTGCTCGTCATCGCTGCCGACGAAGGCGTCATGCCGCAAACACGCGAACACCTGGCCATTCTCGATCTTCTGGAAGTCAGTGACGGTGTCGTCGCCCTGACCAAGACCGACATGGTGGACGATGAAGAGTGGCTCGAGCTGGTAACGCTGGAGATTGGCGAAGCATTGGAGTCGACAGCGCTGGCTGGCGCACCCATCGTGCCCGTTTCTGCCCGAACCGGTCAAGGACTCGCCACGCTCCAAACAACGCTGATTGAACACCTCCAGACGGCTGCCTCCCGACCCGACAATGGCCGTCCCCGACTCCCAATCGACCGCGTCTTCAGCCTGACAGGCTTCGGCACAATCGTCACCGGAACACTGCAAGACGGCTTCTTCCATAGCGGGCAAGAGGTGACGGTGGAGCCAGGCAGCCATTCTGCCCGCATCCGCGGGCTGCAAACCCACAAGACCAAACGGGATTCGGCCGCGCCGGGCAGTCGGGTCGCCATTAACCTGACAGGCGTCGACCGTGATGTCCTTAAGCGTGGTCAGGTGGTCGTGGCCCCCGACACCTACAAGCCAACAATCCTGTTTGATGCCTTCTACCGCCACTTGGCCGAAGCGGATGCGCCACTGGTACATAATCAGGAAGTAAAGGTCTTCGCCGGCTCGGCGGAAGTGCCAGCCAGGTGCCGCGTCATTGGTCGCGACGCAATTGCCCCCGGCGAGACGGGTTGGCTGCAGCTGGCGCTTCAGGAACCGATCTCTGTTGCCAAGCAAGACCGCTTCATTCTCAGGCGGCCGTCGCCCGGCGCAACAGTTGGCGGTGGCCGGGTTCTGGATCCCTACCCTGGTCGCCGCTACCGTCGCCTGCGACCGGAGACGTTGGCCCGTTTCGAAGCCCTGGAACGCGGCTCGCCGGACGAACTACTGCTGCAAGCCCTGGAACGCAGCGGTCCGTCCACTATGGCCGCAGTCATTGAGAAAGCCGGGCTGGATCGCGACGTTGGACTGGCCGAAGTGGATCAACTGATCAAGAGCGGAGCGCTCATGTTGGTTGGCAAGCAGCTGCTCCCGGTCACCCGCTGGCAAGTGCTGCACAACGAAGCCACCACGCTGGTGGCCCAGTACCACACCATCAATCCATTGCGGCAGGGAATCGACAGAGAGGAACTGCGCAACCGGCTGAGACTGAGTGCCCCGATCTTTGGCGCACTGGTCGAAGACATGACCGAATCGGGGCGTATCGTCACCAATGGGACACAGGTCGGGCTGCCGGAGCACACCGTCACCTTCACACCCACCCAGCAGGCCACCGTCGACCAACTGACCGCTAAACTTGCGCGAGCGGGAGTCAACTCGCCCAACGTCAAGGACAGCCGCCGGATAGTCGGCGACGACGTCTACTACGCCCTGCTCGATCTGGGGATCTTGAGACAGCTGTCGGATGATGTGGTCTACGACGCCCGCACCTACGCGACGATCATCGACAAGGTGCAGACCTACCTGATCAGCAACGGCACGATCTCTGCCCCGGAAGCGCGAGATCTGCTGGACACCAGCCGCAAGTACGCCATCGCTATCCTGGAACACCTCGATGACATCCGGCTGACACGGCGCATTGGCGACGACCGCGAGCTTGTTCCTGCGAAAGCAGCGTGAATTCAGCGCTCTTTTAACCTTCCTTGACCGCTTGATACTTGACATAGCGTTACGCTAACATTATCATCCGTTTATGTTATGTCCACGCGGCATGTATTGTTGCGTCCCACATGGTGCCGGCCCGATTAACCGGCGGTTTTCCATTTTGGACTGATCGACCTCATTAGATAGATGGACTTTTCAGAAGGAGCTTGGTGATGAATAGGCGGATTGCTCAACGACGATTTGGACCCGGTCTGGCGATTATGATCATCGCTCTGCTCGCGCTCGTGGCCCTGACCAGCAGCTCCATGAACCTCAATGCGCAAGAGGGCAACTGGCAAGCAGAGTATTGGAACAACAGGGACCTTTCCGGTGCTCCTGTGCTTGTGCGTCAGGAAAGCAGCATCAACTACGATTGGGGAACCGGCTCCCCTGCGCCTGGAGTCAACGCTGACAACTTCTCGGCCCAATGGACTGAGACCACCAACGTTCCCGAAGGCACCTATCGCTTTACGGCCACCATGGACGACGGCATGCGCGTCTTCGTCGATGACGTGGTAGTCATCGATCAATGGTTCGACGGCGAGGCCAGAACCGTTACGGCCGATGTCTTCCTCGGCGCCGGCACCCATACCGTCCGCGTCCAGTATTTCGAGGCTGGTGGTCTGGCAGTGGCCCGTGTCAATATCGCGCTGGTCTCCGCTCCCCCACCGCCGCCCACAACCCAGGCGTGGCGTGGTGAGTACTTCAACAACACCAACCTCGCCGGCACTCCAGCGCTCATCCGCGACGACGCCAACATCAACTTCAATTGGGGGTATGGCTCCCCGGCGCCGAGCATTCAGGACAACTTCTTCTCAGTCCGCTGGACACGCACATTGACGCTGGAGCCAGGCACCTACCGGTTTACCACCGTCACCGATGATGGCGTACGCCTGACAGTCAACGGCTCGCAGATCATCAACGACTGGCAGGTGCAGGCGGCAACCGCCTACAGCGCCGATATCACAGTTCCTGGCGGTGGAACTGTGGTCACTATGGAGTACTTCGAAAATACCCAGCTGGCAGAGGCGCGCCTCACCTGGACCAAGCTGTCGGGCGGCAATCCAACCCCGCCCACCGGCGCCTGGAACGCGAGCTACTTCAACAACACCAACCTGAGCGGTGCGCCTGTCCTGACCCGCAGCGAGCAGGCGATCAACTATGATTGGGGCTTCGGCTCGCCGGCCCCGCAGGTCAACGTTGACAACTTCTCGGCCCGCTGGGAAACGACTGTCGCGCAGCCCGCGGGACGCTATCGCTTCACCGTGACATCAGATGACGGTGTTCGCGTCTTCGTAAACGGCGGCATCATCATTGACGCCTGGCAAGATCAGGCAGTAACGACATTCACCGCCGACGTCGATCTTGGCAGCTCGCCGACGACTATCCGCGTCGAATATTTTGAGCGGTTCGGACTGGCTGAAGTGTCCGTCGGCTACAATCTCGTCGCTGGTGGTGGGACGGGCGGGCAGTTCCCCGGCTCAGCGGTCGTCACATCGTACCGGCTCAACGTCCGGACCGGACCTGGCACGGAGTTCGCGATCATCGCCAAGCTTGATAATGGTCAGACCGTGCCCCTGACAGGCTTCCGCAACGGCAACGGCTCTTGGGTACAGATTGCATTGAGCAGTGGTGCAACTGGCTGGGTGAGTTCAACCTATATCACCGCCAACGTGCCCATCATGAATCTCATACCGATTACGGGCACGACCCCTCCGCCGCCCTCTGGTGGGCAGCCAACAGGCGTCGTTCGGGCTTATTGGCTCAACGTCCGCACCGGGCCGTCGGTCAACTTCCCGGTCATTACCACGGTTCCCGGCGGCACGGCACTGTCCCTGATCGGACGCAGCCAGGACAGTGTCTGGCTGAAGGTAATTCTGCCTGACGGCCGTCAGGGATGGGTTAACGGTTTCTACGTCGAAACCAACGTCCCGCCCGCTTCGCTTCCGGTTCTGGCACAGTAGTCGCCGGGCCGCCTGGAGCAAGCTAACAACGAGTCGACCCGGACCGAAGATCGGTCCGGGTCGTTTGTTTTGTATAGGTAGGAACCCCAGCCGTCCTTACCCATATGTCTTGTGACGATGTAGAATATCGTAGATTGACGGCCGTCGCCTCGTTGCGATGGCAGAAGAAGAGGGATAATCATTGTGCCCACGTTTGAGATTCCAGCCCTGACCACCAGTGTCATCTCTGGCGCGCTTTTCATCTTTGTCTTGCGCGTCATTGGCATCACCTTAAGCACCGTCCGCGTGCTCATCATGATGCGCGGCAAGAAGCTGGTTGCCGCTGTTATTGGCTTTGTCGAAGTCCTGGTCTACGTAATCGCCATCGCAGAAGTCGTCAACAACCTCAATAATGTCTGGAACATCCTGGCCTATTGTCTTGGATTCTCCCTGGGCACCGTTGTCGGCATGTGGGTGGACGACCGGACATCCAGCGGCTTTGCCAACATCCGTATCATTTCGCGCTACAAGGCACAAAGCATTGTTGACCATATACACGCAGCCGGATATGGGGCCACAGTCGGCTTTGGCCACGGCCGCGGCGGTACGGTCGGAATGATCGTCGCCGTTGTGCGACGCAACGAAATCGACGAGATTGTCGGCGTTGCCGAAACGGTCGACCCCAACGTCTTCATCACGGTAGAAGACACGCGAACAGTCCGGCGCGGCTATATGCACATTGTTCAGCAGGAGAAATAGGAGCTATGTCAACGATTACCTTGTTGGATGGGACACTCAGTCTGCAAGTGTTTCGCGACCAGCGTGATGCAGCATTCGAGGACAACATTTGTCTGTGCTTCATCGAAGACAGCAGCGAAGAAGAGATGCTGTTTCGCGTCGACGAGACAAGCATCTTCCTGACCCCGGAACAGGCAGCACTCCTTGTGCTGGAGCTGAATCGCGTCCTGGAAGCGTATCGGGCTGAGAGAAACGATCCGCGACCAGACTAGGGACGGCAATTGATTCTGTTCTGAACTTCCTGTTCTCTGATGAATCACTCAAAATAGAGACGACTACTCTTGCTGCGTAACGCCAGCAATCGATCACGACAGCAAATGCTGGCGGCCGTCGATCCGCAACAGCAATCGTTGTCGTCAACTCACCAAAGGATCACGATGAAACAACAAATCGTTTTGCCTGGCGAAGGCATAGATTACGATTGGACAAACGACCACATCTATGTCAAGACGATGGGCGTGTATTCAGAGGGGCGCGTCTCATTTGTGGAGGATACGCTCAAACCCGGCTTTCATCTTGCCCGTCACTACCACAAGAAAATGACAGAGGTCTTCTACATCCTGGAAGGTGAGTTGACCCTGATCTTTGACGACGAACTGGTCAGCGCCACACCAGGTACAACGATCAATGTCCCGCCCAATGTGTGGCACGAAGCGAGCTCGGAACATGGAGCGAAGATGCTCAGCTTGTTTAGCCCAGCAGGATTTGAAGACTATTTGGCAGAAATGGCTGCGCTGACGGATAAACAGTTTGCCGATGAGGCCTTCATGAACAGTCTGAACGAAAAGTACGACATTTGGAGCAGTTAGCACGAAGGTGAGTCTCGCTGCCGTTGAGCCGTTCGCGCCATCAAAACCGGCATGGTCACCACCCTCGCCCTCATAAGCTCATTGCAAGATCCAGGGTGACTCAGCCCATTATCGTCTACAGCAGGCCGGCGTAGGATCCACCATCCACCGGCACCATGGCTCCATTCATGTAGCTGGCCGCAGGGGACGACAGAAACGCCGCCACTCGTGCAAACTCCGCCGGTTCCGCCATACGCCCCAGCGGTATGCCATTGGTCACCTTGGCTCGTTCGTCGTCAATCGACGTGCCGTTCTGCTCGCTGCGGTATTCGAAGATCTCCACTACCCGCTCGGTGGCCGTCCATCCAGGCAGGATCGAGTTGACGCGAATCCCTTCCGGCCCCAGCTCCTGCGAAAGTGTCTTCGTCAAGCCTACGACGGCTGGGCGATAGACGTTGGACATCAGCAGGCCATTGATCGGCTGTTTGGTGGAAATGCTGGTAATGGTAAGAATGCTGGCGGCCTTACTTTGCCGCAGGTACGGCAGGGCCAGCTTGATCAATCTGGCGGCGCTCAGGAGCGTCAGCTGCATCGCCTGCTCGAACGTCTCCATCTCCACGCTGTCAAACGCGCCGGCCGGCGGACCGCCAGCGTTGGTGATCAGGATATCCAGACCGCCAAAACGATCGATCGTTTGCTGCACCAGCTTCTCGCTGGACGCTGCGTCGGTTATGTCGGCCTGGAAGCCGGCGACCTGCTCCTCGGCTGCGGCCGCGCTGCGCAGCGCCACCAAAGCGGCCGCCAGACGTTCAGGTGAGCGGCCGCAAATGATAACATTCGCTCCTTCGCGCACCAGCGCTTCGGCCGCAGCCAAACCAAGTCCATCCGTTGAAGCCGCCAACAGTGCTGTCATACCACGCAATCCAAGATCCATTTCAAGCTCCTTCTGGCCTGTGTCCCAGTCTAATTGACCCGGTAGGTCTCGCTGTCCGGAGAGAGGTCATGTTCCACCAAACAGCTGGTAAATGTGAACGCGTAAAACGCCAGCCCATTCCCATCAATAGTGAGTTCCAGTTCATGAGGTTCGAACGTCAGGTTGCGAACCAGCTCGACCATGCGCGGGCGGTCAACCACGACCACGCTCCGGCCATCTGGCTGCAAGCGGCAATCGGCGCCCAGGATATCCGCTGTCAGATAGTGACCATCCTGGCGGACCGTCACGGCTGGCAAGCCTGCCGCAGGAGCCAGGCCCAGCTCCGTTGTAACCGGATCCGCCGACGGGCTGAGAACGACGTTGACGCTGGCGGCGCTGTAGGGCACGACCACGCGACCGCCGCTCTGCCCGGCAAACGCCATCGACTCCGGCCACCCGCGCCAGATGCCGTCCAGGTAGAACTGACCGTCGTGCCGCTGGTCTGAGGGTGGCAACTCATAGAATACCGGCCCCTCGGCAGCATAGCCCTCAGGGTTGCCCAGCGCATTGCCGAGCAGCCCACCCATTTGATAGCCGGCATACAGCTCCGGTGTCGGACGGTAGCAAACCGCCCCCGCACCATCTTCCGCGCGCACCGGCTCCATGAGCGCCGGCAAGACCACCGCAGGATCTCGCTGCCGTAGAAGCTGCTGGATCGCCTCTTCCATCGTTTGGTAGTGCCCTTCTCCCTGGCGACGCAGACGGATGTACCCGTCTTGATCGATCAGATGCTTCGTCGGCCACGCCTTGTTGGCGAACCGCTCCCAGTTCTCATATCCGTTGTCCAGCAGCACAGGGTATGGGATACCCTGTTCATGGATTGCCTTCTCCACCTGGTTGCTGAACTGCGCAAACCGGAACTCCGGAGAGTGGATACCGATAATCTCCAGCCCTTTGTCGTGGTACCGATCATACCATTCGCGCAAGTATGGAAGAGTGCGCAAACAGTTGACGCAGGTATAATCCCAGAAGTCAACCAGCACAACTTTCCCGCGCAACTGCCGACTCTCAATGGCCTGGTTGGTATTCAGCCAGGAACCGGAAACCAGGTCGGGCATTCGGACGATGCGGGGCTCAAGCAAGCGGTCAGACATATTGATTGAAGCAGGGGAGACACAAGCGTTGGTGCGCGAGGCGGATTTTACCATGCCCAGAAAGAAAGTGACAGTTCTGGACCTCCAGAAGAAGAAAACGGCAGACATCCCAATCACGATGCTCACTGCCTATGATTACACGAGCGCCCAGCTTGTCGACGCGGCGGGTATCGACATGATCCTGGTGGGCGACTCTCTCGGCATGGTGGTCATGGGTCTGGACAGCACCGTTCCGGTCACGATGGAGGAGATGCTCCACCACGCCCGCGCAGTTTCGCGCGGCGCAGCCGCTGCCTTTCTGGTCGGCGACCTGCCATTCATGTCCTATCAGGTATCCAGAGAGGAAGCCGTGCGAAATGCGGGACGCTTCATGAAAGCAGCGGGCATGGACGCGGTGAAACTGGAAGGAGGCGCCACCCAGGCCAATACAGTCCGGGCCATCGTCGGCGCCGGGATTCCAGTGGTCGGGCACATCGGTCTGACTCCCCAGTCGATTAGCCAGCTGGGCGGCTATCGCGTCCAGGGCCGGCTGGCCACAGACGCCAGACAGCTGCTGGAAGATGCACTGCTCCTCGAAGCAGCAGGCTGCTGCGCCATTGTACTTGAAGCCGTGCCCGCCGTCGTCGCCTCCGCCATTTCTGAGCGACTGTCCATTCCCACCATTGGGATCGGCGCCGGAGCCGGCTGCGATGGTCAGGTGCTGGTGTTCCACGATCTGCTGGGCCTGTTCGACCAGCTCAATCCCCGCTTTGTGAAGCAGTACGCCGACCTGCGAGGCATAATCGGCACGGCATTTAGCAATTATCGGGATGAGGTCGAAGCCCGCCAGTTTCCGGCTGAAGAACACATCTACAAGATGACAGCCGGCGAAGAAGCGTTGTTCCTTGCGCTGCTCGATGACACATCGGACGAATCATGAGGATCACCATTTTCGGCGTCGGATCGCTGGGCACGCTGCTCGGCGCTTATCTGAGCGACGTGGCTACCGTTGTCATGGTTGGCTCCTGGACGGAACAGGTTGAAGCGGTGCGGCGCCACGGCGTCACTGTGCTGACAGCCGACAATCAGCGCCGCACCTACGACGTCACAGCGACCACCACCTACCAGCTCCCAACTGAACAGGATATCGCTATTGTGGCGGTCAAGAGCTACCAGAGCGACGATGCCGCAGCCGCCGCGGCCCAGTTGTTGGCAGCAGACGGGCTGGCGATTACGCTCCAAAATGGTGTGGGAAATCTGACCCTGCTCGATGCCAGGTGCGGACCGGAGCGCAGCACCGCCGGAGTCACAACCCAGGGCGCTCGCCTGCTCGAACCTGGTGTCGTGCTGGACAGCGGTGCTGGCCAGACTGATTTGGGCTGTCGCCGCACGCTGTCGGCCGCAGCCGCGAGGCATGTTGCAGCCCTGGCCAGCGTCTTCAACAGCGCAGGTCTGGATACCCGCACCGTCACCGACATCGATGGACTTCTCTGGTCAAAGCTGGCCGTCAATGCCGCCATCAATCCACTGACCGCCCTGCTTGAGCTGCCCAATGGGGCCCTGCTGGCCAGTCCCGGCCTTGTGGAGATTATGTCGGAAGCGGCTCGCGAGACAGCCGCCGTTGCTTCTGCCCAGGGGATAACGCTGTCCAGCGGCGACCCGATTGCACAGGCACGGGACGTGGCCAGCCGAACTGCCGTCAACGAGTCATCGATGCTCCAGGATATGCGGCGCGGCCGTCCCACAGAAATCGACGCCATTTGTGGGGCCATTGTCACCAAAGGGCACGAGTTAGCTGTGCCCACGCCCGTCAATGCGCGCTTGCTGGAGCTGGTGCGGCGCAAAGAGGCCGGCAATGTCGACCCGCTGCTGACACCTCAAACTACCCTGGAAGCCTTTCTGTACGCCCACAGCGGAGAGTAATCATGGAGATCATTCGAGAGATAGCGACGATACACCAGTGGCGTGCAGATCGTCGTGACCAAACGGTCGGCTTCGTGCCCACAATGGGCTTCTTGCATGAGGGCCACCTTGCCCTTGTCGAGCGTGCCGCCGCCGAAAACGACCTTGCAGTTGTATCCATCTACGTCAATCCCACGCAGTTTGGCCCGACCGAGGATCTTGAAAGCTATCCGCGCGACTTGCAGCGCGACCTGGACCTGCTCTCCCCCTATGGAGTGACGGCCGTCTTTGCGCCGACCACTGAAGAGATGTACGCAGGGGGGCATAAGACCCGTGTCACCGTTGACGAGATCACGCGCGTCCTCGAAGGGGTCAGCAGGCCCACCCACTTCGAAGGCGTTACCACCGTCGTGGCCAAGCTGTTCAACTGTGTCCAGCCGGATCGCGCCTACTTCGGCCAGAAGGATATGCAGCAGACCGTCGTCATCGGCCAGATGGTACGAGACCTGAACTTCAATCTCGAGCTTGTCATCTGCCCGACCGTACGCGAAGCGGATGGACTGGCCATGAGTTCACGCAACAGCTACCTGACGCCCGAACAGCGGGCGGCTGCGCCCGTCCTGTACGCTGCCCTCAGCCACGCCCGTGAGCAATGGCTCGCCGGTGAACGGGATGCTGACCAGATCGGCCAGGCGATACGCACTCAGATTGAGGCCGAACCACTGGCCCGCATCGATTATGTCAGCGCAGCCAATCCCCTGACATTGGAAGCGCTGCACGGCAATGTCCCAGCTGGACACGGCGCTGCCGTTTCATTGGCCGTATTCTTCGGCAAGACCAGACTAATCGACAACATCATCCTGCCTGAATAACTGGGAGGGCATCAGCCCGTATGGAACCCGAACTGGAAGCCACAATTCAAGAAATTGACGGTCTAATCGACGCTGGACAGCTTGATGACGCCCAGCGACTGCTGAGCCAGGAGCATCCGGCGGACATCGCCACGATTCTGGATGAACTCTCGCCTGAGAACGCGGTCATCGCCTTCGGCCTGCTCGACGATGATGACGCCTCGGAAGTGCTCGACGAGACCGGCAGCTTTGTTCGTCAGGAGCTGGTCGACAAAGTCGATGACGAGCGCCTGGCGGACCTGCTTGAAGAGCTGCCGACTGACGATGCGGTCGAGTTTCTGGAAGACCTGCCGGACCTGGTCGCCAATCGCCTCATCAACTTGCTGGACGAAGAGACGGCCGGTGAAGTCCGCTACCTGCTGACCTACGCTGAAGAGACAGCCGGTCGCCTCATGACTCGCGACGTCGTGGCGCTGCGCCGCCAATGGACCGTCGCTGAAACGCTGGGCTATCTCCGCTCGCTGGAAGATGCCGAAACGCTCCAGTACCTCTATGTCGTCGATCGCGGCGACCGCCTCATCGGTGTTGTGCCGCTGCGCATGCTGGTCCTGTCCCAGCCAGACCGTACCATCGAGTCACTCATGGACCCGGATGCGCCCGAGATCGTTTCAGTCCCCTTCGATGTCGATCAGGAACAGCTGGCCGACATGGTGGCCCGCTACGACTTCACCGCTATCCCGGTGGTCGACCACGACGACCGGCTGCTGGGCGTCGTCACCGTCGATGACGTGCTTGACATCCTTGAAGAAGAGGCAACTGAAGACATCCAGCGCCTTGGTGGTTCTGAGCCGCTGGACCAGCCCTACTTCTCCGTGTCCCTCTTCCAGGTCTTTCGCAAGCGGGTTGGCTGGTTGCTGCTGCTCTTTGTAGGCGCAACGCTGACCGGCACGGTCACTCGACTATACGAACAGGAGCTGGCAATGGCCATCGCCTTGACTTACTTCACGCCTATGATCATCGGTACCGCCGGCAACGCTGGCTCCCAGACTGTAGCCACCATCATTCGTGCCATTACGCTGGGCGAGGTCAGGCTCAGTATGGTCGGCCGTGCGCTCTCCCGGGAAGTCGGCGTTGCTGTCTTGCTCGGCCTTGTCATGGGCGTCCTGGGCTTCGTCAGAGCAATCCTGTGGGACACCGGCTACGAAATTGCGATTGTCGTAGCCATCACCCTGCCGCTTGTCGTCATCTGGGCCAACGCCACGGCCACAGTGGTTCCCATCGTCGCCGACAGACTCAAGATCGATCCGGCTGTCATCAGCGGTCCCATGATTACGACGCTCGTCGATGCGACCGGCTTGCTTATCTACTTCGAACTGGCTACCTACATCCTTGGACTATAGACCTTCCTGGTAGCGAATCGGGCTGACAACCTGCAATATGACATCCAACTTTCCCGAAGCACTGATCGAAGCCAGCCGTGCCGCCAGACAGATTGTCATCTTTACTGGAGCGGGCATGTCGGCCGAAAGCGGTCTGCCCACCTTTCGCGAGGCCCAGACCGGTCTGTGGGCGACGTACGATCCCCACGAGTTGGCCACGCCCGACGCCTTCCGCCGCAATCCGGAACTGGTTTGGCAGTGGTACGCATGGCGCAGGCAGCTGGCCGAAAATGCCGTGCCTAACTCCGGGCACCTGGCCGTTGCCGAACTGGGCAGCAGCACAGACAACCTGACACTCATTACCCAGAACATCGACGGCCTGCACCAATGCGCCGGGAGCAGCGAGCTCATCGAACTGCATGGCAACATTCACCGCGTGGCTTGCTTCGCCTGTGGCCACCAGCCTCTCGACTGGGATCGTGCGGCGCAGGAACCGCCAGCCTGCCCGGTGTGCGGTGGGTTGCTGCGGCCTGATGTGGTCTGGTTCGGCGAGCCGCTCCCGGCTGCGGCGCTCCAAGCCGCGACGACGGCCGCCAGCAGCGCCGATCTCTTTGTCACGGTCGGGACGTCGGGGCTGGTCTATCCAGCAGCCGCACTGCCCATTGAGGCGGCCCGTCATGGCGCCCTTATGCTTGAGGTCAACCCGACCACCACGGAGCTAAGCGGCATCATGGACTACCGGGTGATTGGGACAGCAGCCGGGGTCCTGCCGGCCTATGTTGAGGCCGTGTGGGGGCACGCGCAGGCGGCTTGCTGAGTCGCCCCCTTGCGCGTATCATCCCCATCTGAACAACACACGAGGAGCACCGCGACATGAGTGAGGAACCCACACAGACATCCTTCAATCCGCAGCTGCTGGAGATTCTGCGCTGCCCGGTCGCCGTACAGGCCGACGACATGGGCGATGATCCCGGACGGCTGGAACTTGTTCATGGCTGCTGGCTCGTCAGCGATGAGTCCGGCATGCGCTACCCAATACGAGACGGCATTCCGATCATGCTCATCGAAGAGGGCAAGAAGTGGAAGGATACACCAGTCGACAAGCTGCCGGTTCCACCCCCTGCCTGAGCCCAACCCGTACCGTAAACGATTTGCCTCGACCGCTACGCTATCCACTGTGATCCATCTACTCGAACCCCAACGTGTCCTCGAAGCAGCCGCACGCCTGGAGGGAATCGCCAACCGCACACCCGTTATGACATCCCGCACATTGAACGGGATCTGCAGCAGTAGTGTGTGGCTCAAGTGCGAAAACTTCCAGCGCGTCGGCGCGTTCAAGTTCCGTGGCGCCTACAACGCCGTCAATCAGCTCTCGGAGGCGCAGCGCGCGGCCGGGGTAATTACCCACTCCAGCGGCAACCACGCCCAGGGTCTGGCCCTGGCGGCCCGCCTACACGGTGTGGCGGCCACAATCGTCATGCCCCATGACGCGCCGCCCAACAAGAGACAGGCCACAGCCGCCTACGGAGCCACGATTGTGGAGTGCGACGCCCAGGATCGCGAAGAGGTGACGGCCAGCCTCATCGACCAACACGGCTACACCCTGATCCATCCGTATGATAACGATCACATCATCGCCGGACAGGGAACGGCCGCTCTGGAACTGTTCGAAGAGTGCGGACCTCTCGATGCCCTGTTTGTGCCGGTCGGCGGCGGTGGCCTGCTCAGCGGGTCCGCGCTCGCAGCCCAGCTCAAGGCATCTGACTGTCGCGTCATTGGTGTTGAGCCGGAGATCGCCCAGGACGCCACCCAATCATGGCGGTCAGGGACCATCCACAAGTTGGCTGCCGTTCCGGATACAGTCGCCGACGGACTCAGGACCCGGGCCATCGGCGAACGCAATCTCGCTGTCATGCAGGCCTATGTTGCTGACATGATGACGGTGTCCGAGCAGGAGATCATGGCCGCCCTGGAGTTCGCCTGGGGGCATCTGAAACTGGTCATCGAGCCGAGCTCCGCCGTGGCCCTGGCCCCGCTACTGACCGGTGCCCACGGGCTGCCTCCGGGCAGTCGGGCCGGCGTCCTGTTGAGCGGCGGCAATGTCAACGTCGCGGCTTGCGGCTTCCTCCAGCCCCAGGAGGGCCACGTTCCACCCCCTGAGCGAGCGAGTACCCCAGCTGAAACGGACGAAGGTGGCCCGCTTGTCGTCTCGGCTCCGTCCCAGAAGCCTCCACGCCCCCGCATTCTGGTGACGACCGCGCTGGAGCCGCGCCTGCTCAGCAAGCTGTCGCAGCTTGGCGACGTGGATTACAAACCAGACCTTCCGCTCGCCCCCGTCCCGCGCCAGATCGCGTCCTACGCTGCCCTTGTTTCCGGACCCCAGCAGGCTGTCGGGTCCGACATCCTGGAGAACGGCTACAACATTCGCGTGATCGGGTCGATTGCCTTCCACCCGGACAACATTGACGTCAGCGCTGCTCGAGCGATGGGCGTAAGTGTGATCTTCGCGCCCACCGACAAGGAAACAACGCTGGCCGAGCAAACTATCGCTCGCCTCGTCTCGCTGTCCGACGTCGCGGATGGCCCGGGGCTGGAGGGCAAGACGCTGGGGCTGGTTGGTTTCGGCCCGGTCGGTCGTCTGGTTGCCGAGCGGGCGCGCGCTTTTGGGATGAACGTCCTGGTTAACCAACCGCGTCTGACTGCCGAATTGGCCCTGGAAAGCGCAGTGACACCGGCAGATCTCAACGATTTGCTCGCCTCGTCCGACTTCATCAGCCTGCATTTGCCGCTGCATCCGGAGACAGACGGTATGATCGGCGCGCTGGAGTTGGCCCGGCTGCGGCCGAGCGCAGCGCTGCTGAACGGCGGCCATCCGCGGCTGGTGGATGAACAAGCGCTGCTGGCGGCGCTCATAGATGGACAGCTGGCTGCAGCGGCCGTTCCGGAGCTGCTGGCCGGCGACGAGCCATTTGCACCCTACGCCACCAAACTGCGCCTGCTGCCCAATGTTCTCGCGTACGACCCCGTTATTGCCAGCCGCAGCCAGGAGAGCGGCGGCACAGTAGCCGATCAAGTTGTGGACGGAGTGATGAACGCGCTCAATGCGGCCATGACTCCCCGCACGCTCGATCTTGAAGTGGTGCCTGTCGCCCAGGTCAGCCCCCATGAGAACATCGACCAGAAGCGCGTCGATCGTCTCATGTCTCGCCTCGAAGCGGATGGTTTACTTGTGAATCCGCCGATTACGACCTTTTGGAAGGGGCGATATGTCATCCTGGATGGGGCAACGCGCTACAGTGCCCTGGCAGGTCTTGGCTACCCGCATGTCATCGTCCAGGTGGTTCCCGCGACCCACACCGATCTACAGCTGCATACGTGGTATCACGCGATTTCCAGCGAGATGCCTGGTCAGGATGAAAGCGCATTGGTGGAAACGTTGTCGGCCATACCAGGCCTGTCTTTGAAGGAGATCAGTCCGGCGGCCTCCCAAAGCACGCTTCAAGAGCCTGACGCTCTATGCTACCTGAAGACGACAGCCGGCCGGACCATCGCCACCTACGCCATCGCCGGGTATGACAAGTTGGACGTGATGAACACTCTCGTCGATGGCTACAACGCCTGGGGGCGCGTCGAACGCACACTCAACACCGACATGGACCGGCTGCAGACGCAGTTCCCGGACCTTGTGGCGATTGCGGTGTTCCCGCAGTTTGCACCGAACGATGTCTTTGACGCCGCTGCTGCCGGGAACTTCCTTCCGGCCGGCCTGACCCGGTTCGTCATTCCCGGTCGCATTTTGCGCCTGAATGCCGAGCTGGCCCGTCTGAAAGTCGATGAATCGCTGGAGAACAAACGGGCATGGTTCGACGCCTTCATCTCCAACCGGCTGGCCCAGAGCCGTTTGCGCTACTATCAGGAACCGGTGATCCTCCTTGATGAATAGCGAGATAAAAGCAGTGATCTTCGATGTTGGGGGCGTATTGATTCGCACCCACGACTGGAGCGGCCGTCAACGCTGGGAAGCCCAGCTTGGGCTCCACCCGGGCGGCGCGGACGCCATCGTCTTCAACAGCGAAGTCGGCCAGAGTGCCCAGCGCGGCGAGCTGACCGATGCGGAGTTGTGGCACTGGATTGGCGAGGAGCTGCGCCTGGGCAATGACCTGGAAACGTTTCGTCACGACTTCTGGGCCGGCGACAGTCTGGATGAGAATCTCGTCCAATTCATCCGCAATCTGCGCCCCACCTACCAGACCGCAATCATCAGCAACGCTACCGATGCCTTGCTTACGAATGTGACCGACCTGTACCCGATGGCGGACGCCTTCGACCTGATCGTCGGCTCAGCCTACGAGAAGACGATGAAGCCGGATGCACCGATATACGAGAGGACGCTGGAACGGCTGGGAAGGGAACCTGGCGAAGTCGTTTTTGTGGATGACGCCCCAGCCAACATTGCCGCTGCGCGGGCCTTGGGCTGGAACGCCATCCATTTCACGCCGGACACCGATGTGGTGCGCGTCCTGCATGAAGAGTTCAGGGTAAGCAGCTAATCGGTCGGAACAGCCTCAGCAGGCTCGTAATCTTGCACGTGCTCGCAACTGGTGCACTTGAGCATATCCTTGGTCTGTATGACCATCACCCCGCTGCAAATGGGGCAAGGCTCCGGAACCGGCCGTTTCCAGTTGGTCCAATCACACTCCGGATAGGTCGAGCAGCCGTAGAACACCCGCCCCTTGCGGGTCCGCTTCTCAATCAGATCGCCACCGCACTTGGGACAGGTCACACCGACCTTGACCAGAATCTGCTCGGAGTACCGGCAGCGCGGGAAGTCGCTGCAGCCGATGAAACGGCCATAGCGCCCGTCACGATACACAAGCGGATGCCCGGTAAGCGGGCAGTCGCGCCCAACCAGCTCCGTCTCTTTCTTCAGGTCGAGCTTCGGCAGCGCGGCATCAGCCGTCTCCAGTTCCTTCGAGAATTCCGAGTAGAATTCGTCGATGATAGGCACCCAGGGCGTACCCTGCGTAATGTCATCCAGGCTGTCTTCCATGGTCGCCGTGAAATCGGTGGAAACGACATCAGGGAAGTATTCAACCAACAGGTCGGTGACAATCAGCCCGATCTCCGTGGCGTAGAGCCGTCGCTGATCCTGTTCCACATAGCCCCGATTCTGAATGGTCGAGACGATCATTGCATAAGTGCTTGGCCGTCCGATCCCGTTCTCCTCCAGCTCCTTAACCAGGCTGGCTTCAGAGAAGCGTGGCGGGGGCTGGGTGAAGTGCTGTTCCGGGAGAAGGCGCAGCAGGTCGAGACGCTCATCTTCCTGCAGATTGGGCGGCACCTGGGTCAACGCCGTTTCTTCCGCCTCGTCATCATCCGGCTGGCCGTCACCGTAGATGGCCAGGAACCCGGGGAAGCTCAACGTTGAGCCTGATGAACGGAACAGATACGGCCGCTCCAGCACAGGCACGCCCGCCGGTCCAGCCATCATGTCGGCTGACACGGTGTCGTAGATTGCGGGCGCCATCTGGCTGGCCACAAAGCGCTCCCACACCAGCTTGTACAGCCGGTACTGGTCGCGAGACAGATGCTTCTTCATGGAGGCAGGGGTGCGGGCGACGGACGTCGGCCGAATCGCCTCATGCGCCTCCTGGGCAGTCTTCGACTTGGTCTTGTAAACGGGCGGGCTCTCCGGCAGATGATCGTTGCCAAACGCCTCAGCCACGTACGCACGGGCCTGTTCCTGGGCCTCAGACGACACAGTGACGCTGTCAGTACGCATATAAGTGATAAGGCCCGTCGCCCCATCAGCGGAACCGATGTCAACACCTTCGTACAGCTGCTGGGCAATGCGCATCGACTTGGTCGTCCCAAAGCTGAGCTTACGCGACGCATCTTGCTGCATAGTGCTGGTCGTAAACGGGGCTGAGGGCTTGCGCGTACGCTTCCCAATCTTGACCCGGCTCACCTGCCAGTCGGCTGCTTCCAACGCGTCGAGATGGGGCTGAACCTGTTCTTCTGAGCCAAGCACCGGGTCCTCACCCTCAATCTTGTGCAGGTGGGCCTGGAAGAACGGCCGATCTTCCGGGCTAGCGCCGTTCATGCCCGCATACATGTGTTGGCTGACATCCGCGTCGATACTCCAGTACTCGACCGGAATGAATGCATCAATCTCGCGTTCCCGGTCGACAACCAGACGCAGCGCCACCGACTGCACGCGCCCAGCCGACAAACGGCCGCGCACCTTCCGCCACAGCAGTGGACTCAGCCCATAGCCAACCAGACGATCCAGGATTCGCCGTGCTTGCTGGGCATCGACGCGATTCATGTCGATCTCGCGGGGATGCTCAAACGCTTCCAAAACGGCCGGTTTCGTAATCTCGTTGAAGACAACGCGCTTTGTGCGTGCCGGATCCATTTCAGCCGCCTCCATGACGTGCCAGGCAATCGCCTCGCCCTCGCGATCCGGGTCAGTGGCCAGATAGATCTCCGTTGCCTTGGCCGCCGCAGCCTTCAAATCCTTGACGACGGGTCGCTTGTCGTTGGGTACGCGGTACTCCGGCTCGTAGTCGTTTTCAACATCTACGCTGAGGCGAGACTTGAGCAGATCGCGGACGTGGCCGACACTTGATTTGACCGTATACCCCTTGCCGAGGTAGCGACCAATCGTCTTCGCCTTGGCCGGCGACTCAACCACCACCAGCTTGCCGGCGCGACGGGGCGTGCTGCTCTTCTTGGCCTTCTTCTTCCTGGGCTTGGCCACAATCTCTGGTTTAGGCAGCGTTTCATGCGCGTCTGTACGACCCTGCCGGTATATCGTGCCACCGCAGACCGGGCAGGTACCGCGCGTCCCGGGAGAGCCGTTGGCTGCCCATTCGGCTTGCGGATCCAGAAGCGTCCGCTTTTCTTTACACTTGAAACAGTATGCCTGTAATTGCTCGTCACTCATAAGTTCGTCTATTCAACCCAGCGCTAACTGAAGGATTCCAGGTCAGACCCGTCCAGGCCATCGACCGCTTCCTTCAACAGCGGCATATCGTCCTTGTGGACGACAAGTAATGCGTCTTCTGTATTTACCACGATATAGCCATCCAACCCAATCGCCATTACAAGCTTCTCAGGTTCGTAGTTGTAGATGAGGCTGTCTCGCGATTTCTTATCCACCACCTGCCCCATCGTAGCATTCTGCTCCGGATCGGGCATGACCGTCGCCTTCAGAGCGTATAATGTACCCGGATCGCTCCAGCCCATGTTATTGTGGAGCACCAGGGCGCGCTGCTTGTCCACGTGGGTCAGTATGGCGTCGTCAAAGCTGATGGCTTCGAGTTCCGGATAGATGGCGGACAAAGCCGGTCCATATCCATCGCGCCCAATATGCTTCTCAATTTCAGCTATCTGGCGGCTCATCTCTGGCATATGCTCAGCATAGAGTCCGCGCACAAATGCAGGCGTAGTGACAAAGAAGCCCGTGTTCCAGACGAAGTCACCACTCGCAAACATCGCTTCGCACAACTCAACTGACGGGCGGTACTTCAACGACTCGAACCCGAAATACGGCAGTCCGTCGATTTCGCCGCGCTGCTCTCCGAGCTTCAGCCAGCCAAGATTGGCGTTGGCAAACTGTGGTGTCTCGCCGACGAAAAGGATGTCGGCCTCTTTACAAGCAACAAGCTGTTCGGCCGCCTCAATCAGATGCACAAACACGTCCTCATTCTCGATCGTATTGTCGCTCCACAGAATGGCAACCGGCTCAGTGGCATTGTCATGCGCCATATGGGCCATCGCCAGGCCGACGGCTGCTCCCAGGTCGCGGCGCTCCGGCTCAGCAATGAAGTGACTCTCATCCAGCTCCGGCAGCTGGGCACGCACCAGGTCACCGTACTTTTCGTTCGTAGAAACGTAGATGCTGTCGGCGCCATAGACCGGCAGGACCCGATCGACGGCCATACGCAGCGTCGACTTGTTGCCGATAATTGGCTCAAACTGCTTGGGCGACTTCTGGCGGCTTATTGGCCACAAACGACGGCCACTCCCGCCGGCAAAGATCAAGATACGCATGATTAGTTTTCCTCGCGCCCCGGCGAGTCGACACGATACTCCGGTTCGCTCTCGCGCAGGGTGATGTAATTCATGCCGCCCGTCTGTTGTACCATACCCTTCAGTTCCATCATAGTCAGGGTACTGCTGACGACGCCGCTTGGCAACCCGGTCGTGCGAATCAGTTCATCAATGTGTACTGGCTGAGCGGTCAGATGAGTCAGGAGTGCTGCCTCCTCGGCCGTCTCCGGCAAAATGGTTTGAGCCACGACTTGCTCGACGATCTGGCGCAAGTTAAGCTCCGTCAAAATATCCTCAACATCGGCCACCAGCTTCGCTCCCTGCTGAATCAGCCGATTAGTGCCCTTGCTGACGGGGCTGTTGATGTTGCCGGGAATGGCAAAGACCTCCCGGTCCTGATCCAGCGCAAAACGGGCGGTGATCAGCGCCCCGCTCCGTGCGCCCGCCTCAACAACCAGCACGCCTAGAGCCAGCCCGCTGATCAGCCGATTTCGTCCGGGAAAGTTCTTGCTGTCCGGCGGTGTGCCCAGCGGATACTCACTGACGACTGCCCCCTGGCCGCCGGCAATCTGCTCTGCCAGGGGCTTGTGCTCCGGCGGGTAGATGTGATCGACACCCGACCCCAGCACCGCCACCGTGCGACCACCCTGCTCAACGGCCGTCTTGTGGGCTACAGCGTCGATACCTCGAGCCAAGCCGCTGACGACCGTGACCCCGTTCGCCACGAGGGACGAAACCAGCTTCTGGGTGATGATACGGCCGTAGGCCGATAAACGCCGCGTCCCGACCACCGCCACCGACCATTGGTCCACCGGCTCAAAGCTGCCACGGACATAGAGAACTGGCGGTGGTGCGCTAATCTGCCGCAGCAGCGACGGATAATCGGGACTGTCCCAGGTAAGCACCTCGCAGTCACTTCGCTCCACTTCGTCCACGAACGCATCGAGGTCAAAGGTACGGCGTGCTTCAATCATGCTGGCCACTGCGCGCTTATCGAGGCCCGCACCATAGAGCTGGGCCTCTTTCGCAAACCAGGCAGCTTCAACCGTACCGAAGCGGTCGAGCAGCGCCTGGAGTCTGGTCGGGCCAATACCTTTGACGCGATTGAAGCCTAGCCAATATTTGAGATGCAACATGATACTCAATAGCCTCTTAAACAAAGAACCGATCGCCCACATCGTGTGTGCAACCGGCCTTTTATTCCGGCAAAAACTCGGTGCTCAAGTTCTGCCCGCGCGGTGACCGTTTCGGGGTCGCTACATGCCGGGCAGCAGTTGAACCGTCATCGTCCCAGCTTCGAAATCGATCGCCCGAACGACATCTGGAATGTCCGGAATGAGCCTCTGGCCCGACTCACCCTCCACAACGAAGACATTATTCGCACCGGTCTCAATCACTTCGGTGAGCTCGCCCAGCGCATTACCCTGGTCGTCGATCACGCGAAGACCGATGAGTTGATAGAGATAGTACTCGCCCTCAGCCAATGGATCGGCGTCCTCAGTAGCTACAAACAGCCACTTCTCGCGCAGTCCGTCGGCCGCATCCCGATCATCATAGCCCGCCAGCTTGAGAAGGGCTACGCCTTTATGCAGCCGGGAGCTCTCTACCTCTACCGAACGCGAACCTTCTTCATCAAGGAAGACCCGCTTCAGTCGTGCGAATCGAGCCGGATCGTCGGTAAGCGGCATGACGCGGATCTCGCCGCGGATGCCATGGGGCTTGTTGACCCGCCCAATGACCAAAAAACGAGGCTCGGCGGAATCATCCGCAGAGCCTTGATTGACGATCGCCAACGGATCGTTCTCGACATTATCCATCTTGAGTCAGGACCAGACTAGCGCGGCTCATCCGCTTCGAGCAGTTCCAGATCGACGCGCGTCCCTTCCTTGGCCGCACGAACCTGGACAACAGCCCGGATAGAGTCGATGACGCGGCCGCCCTTGCCGATCACCCGGCCCATATCAGGGCCAGCCACCGAGAGTTCCACCAACGTCGAGCCCTGGCCCGGCACTTCGTAGACATGCACGTCCTCAGGATTATCGACGAGTGATTCGACTATGAAAGCAACAAGCTCTTTCATAAGGTCTACTCTTCTTCTTCAAGAACGGCAGCGGCGGCGGCAACAGCGACCACATCTGCCTCAATTTCGGCAACTTCTGCCTCGCTGCCCAGCGTCAGTCCTTCGTACTCCGCGACCAACGAATCGAACGATTCGCCGGCATGCAGCCGAACGAGACGACCATAGGTGCCCTGCTTCTCCAGCAAACGCTTGACAGCGTCGCTCGGCTGGGCGCCCACGCTCAACCAGTAAAGCGCGCGATCTTCCTGAATCGTGTACTGCTCCGGATCGGCCAGCGGATTGAAGTGGCCAATGCGCTCGACGACACGGCCGTCACGCTTCGACTCAATATCGCTAACGACGACGCGATAGCTCGGTTGTCCCTTCTTGCCTGTTCTACTCAAACGAATACGCAGCATATCGAACCTTCTACTCCATTTTGATATTGTCAGTCGGGAGACGGCCGCCCAGGAGCGAGCCAAGCGCGGACCGGCCGCGCCCCCCTTTCTTCAACTGTTTCATCATCGTCTGCATCTCGCGATACTGCCGCAAGAGCATATTGACTTCTTGTACAGAAGTGCCGGAGCCGCGTGCAATGCGTCGCTTGCGGCTGGCCTTCAGCATCTTCGGATTATGGCGTTCATGGGTCGTCATCGACTGGATGATCGCCTCAATGCGCTTCAAATCACTCTCGGCGTCCGAAAGATCGACGTCGGCAGCCATCTTGTTCATGCCCGGAACCATCTCCAGCAGCTTGCCAATCGGACCCATGCGCTTTACCTGCTGCAGCTGCGTCAGGAAGTCGTCGAGGTCAAACTGTCCGCTTGCCAGACGGTCGGTCGTGCGCTGGGCCTGCTCCATGTCCATCTCGGACTGAGCCTGCTCAATCAACGTCATGACGTCGCCCATACCCAGGATACGGCCCGCGAGCCGGTCCGGATGGAACAGTTCCAGCGCATTCAGCTTTTCGCCTGTGCCCAGGAACTTGATCGGCACACCGGTCACTTCACGCATCGAGATTGCCGCGCCGCCTCGAGCGTCGCCGTCAATCTTGGTCATGATCAGGCCGGTCAGTTCAACCGCTTCGTTGAAGTCTGTCGCGACCCGCACCGCTTCCTGGCCGGTCATGGCGTCGGCTACCAGCAGCGTCTCAATGGGCTTGACCCGCGCCTTGATGCCCTTGATCTCCCCCATCATCATCTCGTCGATGTTCAGGCGGCCGGCAGTGTCAACAATGACCGTCGTCGCTCCAGTCGAAACTGCCTGGCGCACGCCATTGGCAGCCACATCTACCGGATTGGCATCGATCCCTTCACTGTAAACCGGAATGTCGAGCTGTTTGCCCAATGTCTGAAGCTGGTCAATGGCAGCAGGACGGTATACGTCCGCCGCCACCAGCAGCGGCCGCCGTCCCTGCTTGCGCAAATGGAGCGCCAGCTTACCGGCCATCGTAGTCTTGCCCGCGCCCTGCAGGCCAACGAGCATGATGACCGCCGGAGACTGGGCCCCAAGGTTCAATCGGCCCGGTTCGCCAAGCGTTTCCACCAACTCTTCGTTGACGATCTTGACGACTTGCTGACCCGGCGTCAGGCTGCCCATGACCTCCGCGCCCACCGCTCTCTCGCGGATGCGGGCCACCAGGTCCTTGACGACCTTGTAGTTGACGTCCGCTTCGAGCAGCGCCAATCGCACCTCGCGCATGGCGGCATCGACATCGGCCTCAGTTAGTTTGCCACGGCGCTGCAGGTTATCGAATACACCCTGCAACCGTGTACCCAGCGATTCAAACACAGTTTCTTCCTTATATGGAAAAACTCACAAGACGTTGAATTCTAGCCCAGCGCTGAATCGGCGTCAAGAGGCACGACAAAACGCCAATCGTCATCTCAGCGAGACGATTGGCGTTTCTAAGGCGCTTGCGCTGGTCAGGGCGCTAGGCGAATGCCGGTTCAAACGATTGGGCGGCTTCGCGCAGCTGTTCAGCTTTGTCAGTATTCTCCCACGGCGCTTCAATATCATTCCGGCCAAAGTGCCCGTAGGCTGCTGTAGCGCGGTAGATTGGCCGGCGCAGATCCAGGTCGCGGATGATAGCGCCCGGGCGCAGGTCGAAGTTGGACTCGATCAGCTCAACGAGCTGCTCGCTCGAATAGGGGCTCGTGCCAAACGTCTCAACATTGACGCTCAGCGGATGAGCGACGCCGATGGCATAGGCCACCTGCACCTCACACCGCTCGGCCAACCCGGCAGCAACCAGGTTCTTTGCTACCCAACGTGCTGCATAAGCCGCGCTCCGATCGACCTTCGTCGGATCTTTGCCGCTGAACGCTCCGCCACCATGACGACCCATGCCGCCGTACGTGTCGACGATAATCTTGCGACCCGTCACGCCGGCGTCACCCATCGGACCACCAATGACGAAACGACCAGTCGGGTTGATGTAGATGGTCAGATCGTCGTCGGTGTACTCATTCGTACTGCGAGGATTCACGACCACCTTACGATTCTCGCCAACCAGATCTGCTGGAATGACCGGGCGAATGACATGCTCAATAATGCCGTCTACGATCTCCTCGTCGGAGACGCCATCGGCGTGCTGCGTGCTGACCAGAACGGTACGAACCGCCACCGGCTTGCCGTAGCTGTACTCGACCGTCACCTGCGCCTTACCGTCCGGGCGAACCCAGGGTAGCGTGCCGTTCTTGCGAACTTCAGACAGGCGCTTGGTCAATAGATGCGAGAGATGGATCGGCATCGGCATCAAGACATCGGTCTCGTTGCATGCATAGCCGAACATCATGCCCTGATCACCGGCGCCCACGGAATCGATGGCCGCTTCCGAGTCGCCGTTCTGCCGAGTTTCCAGGGCGTGATCTACACCCTGGGCAATGTCAGGACTTTGCGCGGCAATGGCAGACTGAACACCACACGTGTTGCCGTCAAAGCCTTTGTCGCTGGAATCGAAGCCAATGTCGATGACAACTTCGCGCACGAGCTTGTCAAAATCGACAAAGGCGGTGGTTGTCACTTCGCCGAGGATGAGCACGAAACCGGTCTTGATAGCCGTCTCGCACGCCACACGCGACATGGGGTCCTGCTCCAGCAGCGCATCCAACACCGCATCGCTGATCTGGTCGCACATCTTGTCGGGATGTCCTTCCGTCACCGATTCGGACGTAAACAGCGTACTGGGCGAGGACATGAAGTTGTTTGTCACTTAGTCTTACCTCCATCTGGCCATAGGCGGCCAATTCGAATTCATTGCGGCGGCTTGCATGGGAATACAAAACGCCTCTTGCTGGGGTCAAGAGGCGTTGATACAAGTCAACTGATTGCCTCTTATCTTCCAGCTCACACTGTCGGAATTAGCACCTTCCCTCATCTATATGGGGGGTTGCTGCAGCGTCAACGGGCCGGTCCCTCAACTGCTCCTGATAAGTAGCCTAGCGTATTCGTAATGTAACGATCACCGCAAACTATAGATATCTCAAGCGTATCTGTCAAGTAGCATAGCGCCGTAAGCTTACGATGTAGGTTACGGTGCGCGTCGTCGAAATGCGGGGCCCCTACTCCCACTTCTCGGGCGGTTCAGGCATGCCCAGAACATGATACCCGGCGTCTACATGGATGACTTCACCCGTGACGCCGCTGCTCAGATCGCTTGCCAGCCAGAGCGCTGTTCGGGCCACCTCGGCCTGATCCACGTTGCGCCGCATAGGGGTCCGCTCCTCGGAGTAGGCCAGCATTTTGCGAAAGCCCGCAATGCCCGACGCCGACAACGTCTTGATCGGCCCGGCCGAAATCGCGTTCACACGAATACCCTGCGGCCCCAGTTCGGCCGCCAAATAGCGCGTGCTTGCCTCCAGGCCCGCCTTGGCCACGCCCATGACGTTGTAGTGGGGAATGACCTTCTCCGCCCCATAGTAGGTCATCGACATGATGCTGCCGCCCGATGACATGAGGGGCAGCGCGTGGCGAGCCAAATGAATCAGGCTGTAAACACTGATATCCATCGCTATACGAAAACCTTCACGCGACGTGTCGTAGAAACGCCCTTCCAGCTCCTCCGACGGCGCATAGGCGATGGCATGGACGAGGATGTCAATGTGGCCCAGCCGTTCGGCCACCGCCGCAAAGAGCGACTCCACCTCCTCATCGGAGGTCACGTCGCACATCTCTAAAAACTCGACGCCCAGCTGCTCCGCCAGAGGTCGGACGCGTTTCTCCAGCTGCGGGATGCCGTAGCTCAGCGCCACCTCCGCCCCTTCCTCGTGCAGCGCCTGGGCGATTCCCCAGGCAATCGAATACTTGTTGGCGACACCAAATACGAGCGCCTTTTTTCCGGCTAACAAGGCCATTGATCTATTCTCTCCTGTCCCTGATGGTCTATTGTTCACTTATGATAACCCAATGACAGCAGATACGTTGCGCGGTGGCGTGCTGAGTAACGCCGGTCGCGCTAGAATAAGGGCCAAGAGATGGGTCACCTGCACGGAAAGATTGTAATCGTAACTGGCTCCGGACGGGGCATCGGGCGCGAAATCGCCCTCAGTTTCGCGCGCGACGGCGCGTCGGTCGTTGTCAACTTCTATCGCAACCGCGCCCCTGCTGAGAAAGTCGCCCAGGCTATCGTCTCGGTGGGCGGGCAGGCCATCGTCGTTCGCGCCAATGCCGGCGACCCGGACGACCTGAAACGTCTGTTCGCGGAAACCGAAGCCGCCTTTGGTGGGTTGGACTACTACATTCACAATGCTGCCTCCGGCTACAACCGCCCTGTCGCCGAGCAGCGCGTCAAGGGGTGGGACTGGACGATGAACATCAACGCCCGGTCGCTGCTGTTGGCCGCCCAGGAAGCGACGGCGCTTATGGGTCCCCGCGGCGGCGGGGCCATCGTTGCCCTGTCGAGCATGGGAGCGTGGCGCGTGCTGCCGGACTACGTCACCGTCGGCGCCTCAAAAGCGGCCGTTGAATCGCTGGTCCGCTACCTCGCCGTTGAACTGGCGTCCGAAGACATTCGCGTCAATGCTGTCTCGCCCGGGCTGGTCCAGACAGACGCGCTGGACCATTTCGAAGTTTTCCGGGACGAAGAGCGCGATATCGCCGGCAAGATGCGGCGTGAAACACCGGCGGGACGTCTGTGTACCCCGGAGGACGTCGCCGCCGTTGTGCGTTTCCTCTGCTCCCCGGCCGCGACGATGATTCGCGGACAGACGATTACGGTTGATGGTGGTTATGCCCTGCTGGCATGATCGCAAAGGATAGCTAGAATGAATCCCATGCGTCGCAACGAAGGACCTCGCCCGTGGCTATTCGTCCTCCCAGTCCTCATCACCGCAGTCGTGCTCTACTTCTTCGGTGAAATCTGGCTGCGACGCATCCTGCTCTATCTGTCTGGCGCTGAATGGGCGCGGCAGACGGTCAGCACCCTGCCTGTGGCCCAGCGGGTTGCCGGTCGCTTCGTGGCCGGTCCGGACCAGGACGCCGCCATGCGCACCGCTGCCGACCTCAACGCCGCCGGCATGGCCACGACGCTCGACTTTCTCGGCGAAAGCGTCTCCAGTGCGACCGAGGCAGCCAGAGCGCGGGATGAGATTTGCAGCCTTGTAGAAAGGGTTGCGGCAGACGGTGTCACCTCCGGCGTCTCCCTCAAGCTCACCCAACTCGGTCTCCGCATCGGTGATGATGTCGTGCGCGACAATCTGTGTGCCATCCTCGAGACGGCCCGCCGCCACAACATCTTCGTGCGCATCGATATGGAAGATAGTCCGGTCACCGATGCCACCCTGTCACTCTACCGAACCCTGCGCGCCGAGTTCGGCTATGACAACACCGGCGTGGTCATCCAGTCTTATCTCTATCGCAGCGAGCACGACATCGCTCGGCTGATCGATGAGGGGGCCAATGTCCGGCTTTGCAAAGGTGCTTACGCCGAACCACCTGAGGTCGCTTTCCCAGACAAGGCCGACACGGACGCCAGCTTCATCCACCTTGCCCAGCAAATGCTTGGGCCAAAGGCGCAGGCGAAGGGCGCCTACCCGGCTTTTGCGACGCACGATCCCGCCATCATTGAGGACCTTTGCGACTATACCTCTACCCACGACATCAACCGGGAACAGTTCGAGTTCCAGATGCTCTACGGTATTCGCACCGATCTGCAGCAAGATCTGGTCCGTCGCGGCTATCGCGTTCGCGTCTATGTGCCTTATGGCAACGCCTGGTATCCGTACTTCGTGCGCCGTCTCGCCGAGCGGCCGGCCAACCTGTGGTTCTTCATCTCCAATTTCATCAAGGCGTAGACACGTATGCCCATGCCAACCATTGCAAAAAGCAACGCCATCAGCGGCGTGCAGATCGCGGAGCTGCGCGCCTTTGGCGACGAACGCGGCCGTTTCACTGAGATATTCCGCAAAGAGTGGTTCCCCCAGCGACTATGGGGCAATGTCCAGATTAACCGGTCAGACTCGGCCGCCGGCGTGCTGCGCGGCCTGCACTATCATTTCAATCAGGTTGACTACTGGTATCTGATGGCTGGCGAAATTCGTGTCGGCCTGGTCGATCTCCGGCCCGGCTCCCCTACCCACGGTAGCGCCCACACCATCGATATTACCGCGGCCGACAACACGGGCATCTTTATCCCGATTGGCGTCGCCCATGGTTTCCTGGCCCTGACCGATGTGACGCTGATGTATGTAGTCGACAACTACTACGATGGAGCTGATGAGTTTGGTCTGGCGTGGGACGATCCTGACGTCGCCGTTCCCTGGCGTCCTGATGCCGCACCCGTTCTGTCTGCCAGAGACACCGCAAACCCACCCCTGGCAAAGATTCCGGCAGCAGCCCTACCAATCGACTGACTATCCGAAAAGCCGCTCCCAGAGCGGCGGGCCCAGGATCAGCAGCCCGATGAGCGCGGCCCCCAGCGCGCCGACGAGCACAGCCGCCGCCGCCACGTCTTTGGCTACTTTGGCCTTGGGATGATAATCAGGCATCACCATATCGACGATGGCTTCGAACGACGTATTGAAAAACTCCCCAACCCAGACCACCATCATCGCCAGGATGAGGATAGCCCAATCCGTTCGCCCGAGTTGCAGCCACAATCCAAGCGCCAACACCGCCAAGCTAATGACGGCATGAATCCATGCGTTTCGCTGGGTGCGAAGCACATACCACCAGCCCTCAAACGCATACTGAAAGCTCTGAACTCGCCTCTGAAGCTCTTCACGCGGTTCAATCTTCGGCGTCATGATCCCTCTCTGTCGGTTGAATATCTCCCAAACCCAACGACATCAATACGGCGGCCTGCCTGGCCCACATCAATGAACGTTCGCTCTCGTCCGTATGATCATAGCCCAGCAAATGCAGGACTCCATGGATGGTCAGTAGCTGCACCTCAGCGGTTGTCGAATGCCCTTTCTCGGCTGCCTGGTGGGCGGCCGTCGCCAGTGAGATCGCAATGTCGCCCAAATAACCCACCAGCGCCTCCACCCCTTCTGGCGGCGGGCCGGCAGGGAAGCTGAGGATATCTGTCGGATGGTTTTCGCCACGATACTGCTGATTCAGCTCAAGCAACGTGGCGTCATCTGTCAGTAATATGGTCAAGCCGCTGCCCGGCCGCGCGGCTTCGGCAACCAAGGTCGCGACAGCCGCTTGCTGCACGCCGGAGATTATACGCTCCTCCAGAGTGTCGCCGCTTTGTTCAATCTCGATGACAAACGACGTTTCGCGCTCCATCGTTGGGCTAAGAGGTTGTACCTATGGGTTGGGACTGAACGGCTGCGGGTGGTTCGACGCTGTCGGTCGTCACCTCTTCCAGTAGCTCTGCCGCTTCGGCCGCCGCCGTCACATCCAGTTCCGTAATCTCGTCATTGCCAGGGTATTGGACGCGCACGTGGAAACGTCCTTTCAGAGTTTCGATAAACGACGCCCGGATCTGCTTGATGTCGCCCATCGTCAGGCCAGAGTAATCGAGTTGATGGGAAAGCAGGTCGTCCTCGATGATCGTGTCGACCAACTTCTCAATTGCCCTTTCCGTGTTCGGGCGCACGGCGCTCGATGCTGCCTCGATCGCATCAGCCAGCATGACGATACCGGACTCGCGAGATTGTGGGCGCGGTCCCGGATAAGAAAAGAGCGCTGCATCAACCGCTTCCGCTTCATCCCCCGCCAACTCTTCTGCTTTGTAATAGAATGCCTTGACGGTCCGCTCGCCATGATGTTGGGCGATAATATCGGTAATCCGAAACGGCAGACGGTAGCGTCGGGCAAAGTCGAGGCCATCCTTCACATGGCTGATGATGATGCGAGCGCTGGTAAACGGGTCAAGTGAGTCGTGGGGATTAATCCCTTCCTGGTTCTCAGTAAAGAAAGCAGGACGAATCATCTTGCCGACGTCATGGTAAAAGGCGCCCACACGAACCAGCGTACTGTTGGCGTCGACTCGCTCCGCTGCCTGTTCCGCCAGATTGGCGACCATGATGCTGTGATGATAGGTGCCGGGTGCGCGGCGCAGCAGCTCGCGCAGGAGCGGGTGGTCGAGCCGCGACAGATCCTGAAGTTGAAGCAGCGTCACGATTCCGAAAATGCCACCCAACACGTAAAAGCCCGCCAGCGTGAGACCGGACGACAACACACCATTGCCCACGGCCAGCAGTGCTGGCTGAACAATCGTGGTTAGCTCCAGATCGCGCGGCAGCCAGAACATGACCAGCACAAACAGATAGCCAAACGCCGCCAGGAGACCGCCCCGGAAAAAGCGGCTGACACGCTGCGTGTCGTAAAGCGTCATCGCACTCAAAATGCCGCCGGCAGCAAGATATATGGCTGACTCAAGCGAGTTGGGAACAATGAATCCGGTCAACGCCGCCATCAACGTCGTCACAAGTATCGAGAAGCGGATGTCGTAGACGACGGTCAGCAGCATGGAGAGCGCAGCCAGCGGATAAAGCAGCAGCAGCGTATCCGAGCTGGTCATGATCTTCGCACCCAGCGTGAAGATAAGCATCAGGATGGCCAGAACGAGGACGTAACGGCCGTTCGGGAACGTCTCGCGCTGGAATCGCAGCCAGTAGATGAGTGTCAACCCAACCACCGCCAGCGATGCCATAAACATACTGGCCACATAGCGCCAACTGAGTTCGCGCTGAAGTAGACCCAGCTCCGCCAACAGCTCCATATCGGCCGCCGTTACAATGTCGCCTGCTCGCACAATCCGCTGATCGGCCGCCACCGACCGGCTGATCGGCTCAATCGCCGCAGCTGCAGCTTCGCGCGCGGTGGTCGTCGACAGCTCGTCAGGGAAAACGGTCGGTATGATGTACTGGTAGGCTATCTCTGTCACAACCGTCGTCTGCAGAGGCGACAGGGCCAAACTGGCCAGGCGGCGGGCCGTGCGCTGAAAGTCGCCCAGTTGGCTGGGGCGGATCTCTTCGCGCATCAGGTCTTCAACGATAGCCAGAATGTCGGCCTTGGCTTGCTCATACTCAGTCTGGGAAAGCTCCAATAGACCGAGCGCCACTTCCTCCGAAATTCTGATCGGTTCAATGCTCTCGAGCGATTCGATCTTGCGATCAGTGGATGCACTGGTGTCTGCCCGGACGGTGTCAATGAAGGCAAAGACTGCTCGGGCCTGGGCCAGCTGGGCGCGGCCGATCGAGAGGTCAAGTGTCGTGAAACTCTCCGACACCGACCGGACCGCCTGCTCCCTTGATTGCTGGGTCAGCAGGTCGCTGGTGTACGTCAGCGCACGGGGAGCAAAGATATCGGCCGGCGCGGGCTCGCCGAGTCCGACGGCGACCTGAGATTGGCGGCCGATGTCGAGCGACAGAATCAGCGTCATGGCCAGCGTCATGCCGATGGCGAACAGCCACAATGCCGAACGCCTCAGGGTCGTTCGCAGTCGGTCTTCCGTTGTGGCCGGAGCGTTTGTGGTCATGCTGGGTACGGCCTGGTCGCCGCGACGGCTACTGCAGCAGCTCTCTGACGACTTCGTTGACGACGCGGCCGTCGGCCTGGCCCTTCAACTGGGGCATCAACTTACCCATCACCTGCCCCATACTCTTGACGTCGGTTGCGCCCAGTTCATCGATGACCTGGGCAGCCAACAAGGCGATCTCATCCCGCCCCATCATCTGGGGCAGATAGGGCTCGATTATGTCAATCTCAGCCTGTTCGCGAGCCACCTCTTCTTCGCGACCGGCCTTCACGTAATCCACAATGCTTTCCTGGCGCAGCTTCACCTGCTTCCGCAGCACTTCTTCCACGCCGGCATCGTCCAACTCAGTACGGCTGTCAACTTCCGCCTGTTGAATTGCGGCCAACACCAGGCGCAAGACATCGCGTCGCTTGGGGTCACCAGCACGCATCGCTGTCGATAGATCCGCTTGTAGGGTTGACTTTAGTGTCATCAATTGCCTCGCGTCAGACTCATTTCATTTTAGCATCTGGCCAAGGGGTGTCAAACATACCCGCTCAGGTTTGCTTCCGCAGTATGGTGTAGAGATTGAGATTTCCCTCGCGTCCATCGGCCCGAAACTGATCAACCACATGCAGACCAGCTCCCTTCGCCATCCCGGCGATCGCATCCTCATCGATGAGCGCCACGTACCGCAGTCCATATCCGCCCCGCTGCCACGTTAGCAGATAGTCACCCGGCTCCAAATCGTCTGGCGAAAGCCCGACCTCCGCCCACGGCCGAATCTTCCGCCGCTGGCGTTCGCTGCCGGCAAACTGCCAGTTTCCCACGATCAGCGATCCACCAGGCGCCAGCCGGGCCGCCATCTGCCGCATTAACGACAGCCGCTTCTCATGGCCGGGAACGTGCTGCAGCGTCGATAGACAGGTGACGATGTTATACGGGCCAAGACCTGCCAGGCTGTCTGTCGCCACCAGATCGCGAACGAGCAGCCTGTCCTCTGCGCCAACGTCAGCAATGTGGAGCAAGCTCTCCGAGAAATCGACGCCTGTATAGGAAATCAGATATCCGGCGTCTCGCAGGAAGTGGGCCAATCGCCCATTGCCACACCCAACATCCAGCAGCTCGCTTTGCACCCCTTGCGGCAGCCAGCTCAACAGCTGTTGAAATCCGGGCTGGGGCGTGGCCCTGCTGGCTGCGAAGTCCGAAGCGAAGCGATCGTAAAAGGTACGATTCAGTTCAACCAGTTTTTCCGCAGTGTTACTGTCCATTTGATTGACTATACGTAATGGTCAGCTCAGCACCCGAACCGGGAGACTGTCTGTTCGACGCTGGAGACGTACCCGCCGCCAAACAAGCGGGCATGAACCAGCAAGGGGTAGAGCTGGTACAGGGGACGCCGCGTCTGATGAAACCCTGGGGCGATCGGCCGAAGCGATTCATATGTCTCGAGAAAGGGTTGGCCAAACGTCCCAAACAGGGTCGTGAAGGCCAGCTCCACCTCCGGATCCCCGAAGTAAACGGCGGGGTCCAGAAAGGCAGTAATGCGGCCGTTCTCTGCCAGAAGGTTGCCTGCCCAGGCATCCCCATGTAGCAATGACGCTCGCGCCGGCTCGTCGAGCCATTCAGGCAGACGGGCCGCCAACCGCTCCACACGGTTGACCAGGCTGGCGGGCATTCGCCCGGCTTTCGCTGCCTCGCGAGCCATATAGATGAGACGATACTCGCCGTAGAACGTGAGCCAGGACGATTCAGGTGCATTCGGCTGAGGCAATCCACCAATCAACGTATCCCGTTCCAGTCCATACGTCGGACTGGTGACAGCGTGGAGCGCTGCCATGTGACGGGCCGCGTCTTGCTCTGCCGCCGGACTGAATCGGTTGCTGCCGCGGACGTAGGAAATCAGGAGAAGCTCGTCACTGCTAAAGTGAACCTCAGGCACGGGCAGTTCGGAGTGGGTGCGCAGAAACGTCAGCATGTAGGCTTCTACGGACAGGGGCGTGCGCCCGACACCGTCCCACTTGGCCACAATTCGATCGTCATCAGGCAGCGTTACGAGATAGACCACACTGACACAGCCACCCGACAGCGGCTCAAGCGCCTTTGGACGGGTCCCAGTCGCCGCCTGGATCGCGTCAACCAGAGAGTGCGGTGCAGGTTGCACAGTCGCGTTCCGGGCTACTCGCGCGATCCGTAAACGACCAGATCGTCGAAAGAAACCTGCAGGTTCGTGCCCGCAAATGTGCCGGCGTCAAAGGCAATGGACCCGCTGCTGAAGGTATTGTCGGTAACCTGCTCAAGCAGAATATCGTTGACGAAGAACGAAAGCTCCGGACCATTGGCAATCACCTTGAGCCGATTGGCGACGTTGAGGCCCTGATTGATGACGGCCGAAGGCTTCCAGTCGCCGGTCAGCGGCGTCCAACTACCGTCCGCGTTGCGCCGTTCCGCCAGATAAAGACCGTTTCCAGTGACGTCGAAGCGATAGAAGCCGTTGGCGCCATTGGCACGAAACAGGACGCCATAGCTACTGTCGGGCGGACCGGAGCGCTGGCGAGCGTCCACTTCCAGAACGAAATCGTCAAACGTGGGTTCCCGCAAGGACGCATACTGAAGCGTATTGGGAGCGTACACCGAGACAACCAGCTGCTCGCCCGATATGGCCGTGCCGCCGACTTCATCCTCTTCAAGGAACCAGTCGCCCGTCTGTCCGGAAACAAACTGGTCGCGGAACAGCACGTCGCCCGGGTCCTCGCTCGTCAGCGGCGGAACAAGGCCCACTTCCGCACAGCCCACCGCCAACAGGGTGACGAGAATGACAAAGGCCAATCGGCTATGGCTGCGAGACACGTACATCATCAAACGCAACCAATAGCGTGCCCGGTTGGAGGGTGCTCGCCGCCAACCCAATGTCGCCCGTCACAAACGTCGGATCCGTCACGGTGACGAGCGGAACGCCGTTGACAGCAAGACCAAGCTCATCGCCGATACAGCTGGCTTCGATAAGATTCGTAGACGTGCCCTGATTGATCACATCCGACTGGGCGAACTGGCCGTCCTCGGTCAGGTATATCACTTCGTCAGAGCCTGCCTGATACTTACCTATCGAATAGAAGCCGTCACCGCTGATCAGAAAGATGTAGAAGTTGTCTTCGCTCTGGTAGCGACATATGACGCCAAACGCATTGTCGTTCGGACCCGAAAGCTGACGCGTCTCCGCGGAAATGACAACATCCTCAAAGTTCAGCCCCGGGTTGGTCCACCAGATCTGCCCCGGCTGGCTGGTGCTAACTTGCAATTCGCCCTCTTCGATGCTGACGTCCGCCCCACCACGGTTGTAGGTGGCCCAGCCGCAGTCGCGGTCGGCTTCGAACGTATCGACAAAGAGGTAGCCTTCACCGTCACATGCCTCCGGCTCGCTGGCCACAAGGTCACATGCGGCGGAGCTGCCGACAATGGTCAGGGCCATCACCAGCAGCAGGAAGCGGCGACCGATGCGGGGCAATGCGATCATATCCCGTTCGCTCCAGGCTGATCTTGTTCGGCAGCATCCAGCTTCTCTTCCAGGAGAGCAATCTCTTCGCCGATAGAGCGCTGCCGGCGCGATAGCACAAGGTAGATACCCATGATAGCGACCCACATAACGACAACAATTAGTGCAGCAATAAATAGGCTATTCATGATTGGCAGTGGTAACTTAATCTCCTATAGCGTCTTGTTTCATTTTCTTGATTATCGCTGTGCTCCTGCTTCACGCACAGATGGTAGGAATTCTAACCTATCCCGGCAGTTAGGCCATGCTATCCCAAAGTGGCTCAGGGATGCCGCGCTGCTTATTCTCGTAACGGGCCATGACGAACAGGGCGTCGCTCAGCCGGTTGAGATACTGGACCACGTAGCCGCCAATCGCCTCTTCGCGAGCCAGAGCGATGACGTCTCGTTCTGCTCTGCGGCACACCGTGCGAGCAACATGAAGTTGTGACGCAGGCAGCGAGCCGCCCGGCAGAATGAAGTTCTCCAGCGAGCCGACGACATCGACCAGCTCATCAATGACAGACTCCAGTCGCGCCACGTGCCGTTCCTCGATCTGTGGAATCTGATACTGCGCTTTGTCCTCTTCCAGAAAGCAAAGGTCGGAACCCAGATGAAACAGCTCGTTCTGCACTCCCAGCAAGACTGTATCGAGCGGTGCGGACAGCCCCATCGACAGGGCCACGCCAATCACCGAATTTAGCTCATCCACGGTGCCATAGGCAGCAACGCGCAGCGAGTCCTTGTCCACACGCTGTCCGCTGCCCAGGCTCGTCGTACCTTCATCACCCTTCTTGGTATATATCTTCGTCAATCGCGGCATTATTTGCTCCTCACAAGCGCGCCGGCGGCACTTGCAGACCGGCCAGCACATCGTCAACAGTAAGCCAGGAAGTAGTCGGGAACAGCCGCGCCATCTGTGGCGCAAACTGCGGCGTCGCCCGCAAGACCTCGGCCGTTTTTCCTTCGGCAATAACCTCGCCGTCGCTGAGCACGACCGTCCGGCTGGCAATCGCTGCTGCCAGCTCCACATCGTGGGTCACCAGCAGCAGTCCCATTCCGGCGGCCAACCATCCTCGCCACAGCGCCACCAACGCGTCTTTCGCCTGCCTGTCCAGCCCTCGGGTTGGCTCGTCCATCAAGAGCAGCTGCGGCTGATTGACGGTGATCGCGCCAAAGGCGACGCGCTGCCTCTGCCCGACGGAGAGATCGCGCGGGTAGCGGTCAGCCTCCTGACCGAGTCCCAGCTCCTCCAGGCGCTTCAATACCAACTCATCATCGACCATCAGACCATGGTTCTTGAGGGTTGCGCCAAGTTCGGCCGAAACGCTCTCGGCATACAGGAGATCATCCGGATACTGTGGCAAATAGCCAACGGTGCGCACAATATCGGCCACGTCCCGGCCAACTATCGAACGACCCTCCAGTCTAATATCACCAGCTTGTCGCTGGAGTAGTCCGACAATGCAGCGCAGCAGTGTGGTCTTGCCGGACCCATTGCGGCCCAGCAGAGCCACCGCTTCGCCCGGACCGACAGCCAGTGAAACGTCATTTAAGGTTCGGTGCCCATTATATGCGAATCCCAGGCCCTCGACCTCCAGAAGCGGCCCGCGCTCATCCACCGTTGCGCTCTGCGCGTTCGGCCTACCCGGCTCCGTCGTCTTCTGATGAAGACCGCGGGAATGCGAACGAGCTTCCTTGATCGTCAACGGCATGGGCTGCCAGCCCAGACGTCGCCCCAGCTCGACCACGGGCGGCACGCCGGCAACCGCCGACACCGTGTCCCGTGCCTCACCATCGGCCACAATGCGGCCGTTGTCCAGATAGGTGAGGCGGTCGGCATGGCGCAGTATCCGGTCCAGCCGGTGCTCGGCCAGGATGACCGTCAGACCAAGGTCCTCATTGAGCCGCACCAGAGCGTGGAGCACGTCGTTGGCAGACAAGGGATCGAGTTGACTCGTCGGCTCATCAAGCACCAGGACGCTCGGCCGCAGACCAAGCGCCACGCCAATAGCCACTCGCTGTCGTTCACCGCCTGAGAGCGAGCTGATGGGACGATTGCGAAGATCGGTCAGGCTGAGTTGGTCGAGCACTTCTTCGACCCGCAGACGCATCTCCGTTGGCGGCAAACCCGCATTCTCCAGCGGAAAAGCGATCTCAGCCTCAACCCGATCCAGGACTGCGTGTGCCTCCGGATTCTGGGCCACGAAGCCGACTGTCTGGCTCATTACCGTTGGCCCCTGTGTCATGGCATTCAGGCCAGCGACTTCGACAACGCCCGCCATCGTTCCGCCTGTAAAGTGGGGCACAATGCCGTTCAACGTGCGCAAGAGCGTCGACTTGCCGGAGCCGGACTTCCCGGCAACCAGAACAAACTCGCCATCAGCGATCTCCCAGGCGCCGACTTCTAAAGCGGCGACAGTCGCGCCAGGGTAGGTATAGACAAGGTCTCGAACTGATATCATGACAGAATCTCCAAAAACGCCGGTGCGGTCAACAACAGCAGGGCCGCGCCCACAAGTGGATCAAATGGTGGCCAGGAGAGGGCCGGATAGGGCGAGTAGCTGAGCGTGTCACGGGCCAGGAGCCACCCAGGGACGCGAACCAGCAGCAAGGACAGGACGGCCGAGCCGACAACGACGCTGTCTGCCACCGTCCAGCGATAGGGTCGGTAGCGTGTCACCGCTACCCGCCGTGCCAACAGCCAGTAGGCGATTCCGGTCAGGCCGGCCCCCAGGGCGATGGCCGCCCAGCCGGCCGGCTGCCCCCAGGCCAGCGTCACAGCGCCGACCAGCGCCAACAGCAGGCCGGCCAAAAACAACAGGCGCGACGCCCAGCCGGCTGACACATCGCGGGTCGCACCGTATCCACGCGAAACCATCGTCTCCGCCAGGCTGAGCGACCGCTCCATGCCGCCGATAAGCAGCGGAATAAGCAGGGGTCGCCAGTCAGCGATTCGCCTGATACGGTGACCGCGAACGAGCTGCGCCTCGCGAATGCGCTCCCACTGCCGCAGCGTCTCAGGCACATAGGTAATCGCCACCAGCAAGACCAGCCCCACATCGTGCAGGGCGGGCGGCATCAGTCGCGTCAGCTCACTGGAAGGCACGATGGTGTTGAAGGCCAGGAACGCCGAAAGCAGCGTGACCAGACTCAAACCACTGATGAAGCCATAGACGGCCGCCTCCAGCGTGAGCGGACCGCCGATAAGCCACCAGTTGGACGGCAGCGTTAACAGCACCGTTGCGCCGACGTGCGCCAGCAGGACATTGAAGAGCGTGGAAAAGACCAGGATAACAGCGGCAATGCGCCAGAAGGGCAACGACCAGCCTGCACGCTCTCGTGGCTGGCAGGCGTAGGCGACAAGGCGCGTGATCAACAACAGCAAGATCAGATAGAGCGGATTGCGTGTAAGCAGCGCCATAAGGGCCACAACTCCGACCCATACCAGCCATGCGCGAGGATCAAATCGCTTCATGCGCCGGCCACCGTGAAGTAGAGTCGTTGGTGGAAGCGAGTCAGAGCGCGCACCACCGGCAGTCCGACCACAAGCAGTAGAGCCACATTGCCTGCCGCGCGGGCAGCATCCCAGATGAGAGACGTCACCACATAGTAGGACGCATAACTCGCCAGTGACGCTCGCAGCCCCGTACCTGCCTGCCAGGTGAGTACCGGATCGCCCGCCAGGTAAGGCCACGTGACCAGGTTCATGACCACGCCATACGCAAAGCCAGTCAGCAAACCGTAGACGCATAGGAGGGTTAGTTCAAGCGAAGGGCGTTTCAAATGGGGCAACCAACCGGCGAACAGGCCGATCCAACCCGCGGCAAACATCTGGAATGGCAGCCACGGTCCAATGCCTCCTGTCAGGATACCAGAGACCAGCATGGACAACGCGCCCAGCAGAAACCCGAATCGTGCCCCAAAGACGTAGCCGCCGAGAATAATCGGCACGAAGACTGGCGAAAAGCCGCCCGGACCAGGGATACCAACCTCGATGAAGCGCAGGGTCGCAGCGATGGCGATCAGGATCCCCAGGGCCGCGATCGTCTTCGCCTGGACCGCCTGCCCCTGAAGCTCGACCAGCAGTACTGCCAGACAGAGTGTGATGAGCACGAGAGTTAGCAGCGGCGTTTCGCCAGTTCGCAGCGATTGGGCGCTGGCGGCGTCCGTTTGCAGCACCGGGGCAAGGAAAGGCAGCGCCAACGCTACGACGCCAATCATAGCCGCTATCGCAAACAAAGATCCGCTCAGCAGTCGTTGGATGCTCATGGAGTCTACTGACCACGCTCCGGTGATGAACCGCGGCGCAAGTAGGCCACACCAAACAGCGCCGCCAGCGTGGCGGCGAGTGCGCCAAACAGCGCGTACTGGGAAGCGGGGAATCCGTCTTCTAACTCCATGTCCACGCTGTTCACCGTCGCCGGACTTGCCTCAGGTTCGGAGGCGAAGGCGCCCACTACCGCCACAGATGTCGCCTGCGCCAATGCTTCTTGAACATTCTCGATCGAGCCTGATTCAGCCACAGCACTCGTTGGGTCATCCCCACTATCTTGCACGAGTTCAAAGTGTGGCTCAGTCGTTTCAGAATCGCCCGGCGCAGCTTCTTCGGCCAACGCGACGGCCGCTGCCTCCTCAGTGGGCGGCACCTGATCGACCTCCGCGGTCTGTGGCCCACCGGTCGGAGCCGGGGCGATTGCGATTGTCGCGGCAGCACCGCCCGGGTCGCTTCCGACCGCAGGAACAGGCGCAGCCTGTGTCGGCGCAGGCCGGGTAATGGTTGCCGGTCCAATCGTGGCGATCGACGCCGTTGCCGCAGGTTGAGCGGCCGTCGCCTGGGCCGCAGCAGGCGTTGCCGTCTGCGTTGCTGTTGGCCGTGGCGTCGCTGTCGCCGCAGCGCTCTCGCCAGCAGCTGGCTGTGTCGGCAGGATAACCGGAGGGCTGGTCGGCACAGGGGTGTTGGTCGGCGGCACACTGCTGGTGCAAATCGCTTCGAAGGAGGTCGGTTCCGGTGGAATTGCTTCCGTCACCGAGCCTGGCCCCCAGGTCCAGCCGTGCACCTGTCCATCCTCGACCCGCATCGCCCCGGCTCCTGCCAGGGAGTAGTTCCACGAACCGCTGCTCAACTGCCAGTACGACCAGTAGACACAGTCCGCCCCGCCCTTGCACTGGCAGAAACAGTCGTCGGCGGGACAGCCACTCTCCTCAATGCCACAGACGGCCGCCCCGCCCGACTGGAAATCGATAGCCAGTGCCAGCCCTGAGCGCTCCAGCAGCTCCAGTCCACTAATCTCTGGTTCGACGAACTCGACGCAGCGCGTTACAGTCTGCGCGTCGCCAAGTCTCACGACCAGCGCAGCGCGACCGGGTGGGTCCTGCGCCAGTGCAGACGACGCAACAACCAGAGTAGCCCCCAGAAGAAGCAGCGTGAGAAGTCGGATGCTGTGTTTCATACTGACCTGGATGTCCTGTGTGACTGGGCCGCCTGACGACGGGTTGGCCGCTGCCCGTACTCAGCCGGGGGCGTCCTTGTCACACTTATCGGCCCGCCTGCACCACGGGAAGATTCACCTGACTGAACCCCCACCCCGGCTCAAGGCTTAGCAAAATGATTGCATCGGTCGTCCCGAACGGATCAGGACCGGTTGTAAACCCGTTTTCCCAGCAGCCACTCTCTTGCTGCAAAGCAATGACGGCCTCTGCGGCGCTGTCCAGACGCCCCCCTGCCGCCACCCGCCACTGCGGGCCAAACGGATTCTGACCGACAGCCGCCAACCCCTGGACCACCTCTGAACTGGTGCTGGGGCTGGGACTGCTGCCGAATCCCCACGCTCCGTCAGAAAGCTGAGTGGCCCGCAAGGCAGACAGGGTAGCCTGAGAATGGGAGAGATTGAGTCCACCAAGCACCTGCAGGGCAATGCCATTCTGGTCAGTCTCGCCCCAATCGCCGTTGGTGGCCGCATCCAGCAGGACATCCATCGCCTTCGGAGCGACGGGCGCGTCGACCGCCAGCAGGCCCAGCATCGCTTCAGCATGGGCAAAGATACCGAACGCGGTGCTGTCATACGCTCCTGTAGGCGATAGATAACCGCTCATTACCAAGACAAGGTTCTCGCCACCGAACTGGGTCGCATCGTAAGGCGGCCCGGCAGCCGCCACGCCTTGCATGACGATACCGGTCCGGCCGCCTCGACCACCATCGACATAAGCGCCGCTGGCTGCCTCCAGCGCCTCAACCGCATTGCTGCCGCCAGTCGGCGTCCATCGAGCGGCCTGGGGATCGCTGCCTGCGGCGGCGATAGCCTGAACCGCCCGAGAGGTTCCGCCCGCGTCTTTACCGGCGCCGGCAAACTGTTCCCATCCGCCGCTTGCGTCTTGAATCGCTTCGAGGCACAGAAGTCCGGCCAGCACCGCCTCATGACGGGCCGTCAGAGGATAGCTCTGGCCCGCCACGGCAGGCAGAACTTGCACGCTGGTGAAGAAGTCGTCAAACGGCCCCTGGCCAAAGTCAGCCTGAAATGCACCGCTCTCACTCTGGCCAGCAAGCAGCAGGGCCAACGGTGCGACTCCATTCGCCGACCATCCACCCGCGCCGGAATACCAATCTTCGCCCAGTGCGCTCAGCGCCTGGGCCACCAACGCCGTGCTGCTTGCGTTGCCTCCGAACCCGACACTGTACTCCCACGAGCCATCGGGCAGTTGAGCCTGGGCCAGGAAGGCAACGGCATCAGAAATAGGGTCATCAGCCGGCGATTCGCCCGCAGCCAGCAGCGCCATGATTGCCATGGCTGTCGCGTCTGGGTTGGCGAGCGTACCAAATCCGTCGTCCCAGGATCCATCTTCTGCCTGCTGATCGATCAGCCAGTTGACTGCGGAAGTCGGAACCGGCTCACGAACAGCCGCCAGGGCCAACATGGCCAACGACTGCTTGAACGCGTCCGCCACGCCAAACGCACCAGATGGTTCCAGCCTCTCTGTCACGCTGATAACGAAATTGTGATCGACGAAGCTGCGTGGATCCTGGTTGGCAGCGGTCAGGGCCAGCACCAGCTTTCCCGCCTGGCTGCCACCCACCTGATTCCCTTCGAAAGCGGCATACTCAACAACAGCCGCCGGGTTGTCGGCCAGAAAATCCAGGGGAGCAGCTGACTTACCGGGGAATGGCTCTGTCATGCCATACCCGGCCGCACTCAGCGCCAACATCGCATCCAGGGTGCCGCCGACGGTAGAGGGGCTCGTATCCGCCCCGGCGCTAAAGCTGGCAAAGCCCCCATCCACATTCTGGTGCTCACGCACCAGCCAGTATGCGGCCTGCTGCACCGAATCTCGTTGGTCCGGGAACGGCGCACTATCTGTGCTGCGCGCCCCGCTTGCCTGCAGCGTTGCCGCCAGACCGAGAACCGCCGCCAGGCCAGCGACCACCAAACCAATCAGTAACCTTCGCATTTCCACGACCTCCCGACTTCACAACGAAGCCCGCTCGCTTTCCGCTGGGCAGAAGTCGAGCCTATGACATCTATGACTGTTGTAACGGATGTTGGGATGGTCTCTGGAAACACAAAACTCGATGCGTGGCGCATCGAGTTGAGATTACAAGACCTTGCAAATGCATGCCAAGTTCCCAACCCTTCTCCACGAGGGTAGAAACTCATCTCTGGGCGTCGACCTGGCTTATCGGTCCTGCCCTCCTGGACAGTTGGACCGAATCACAGTTGCGGGAACAGCACTGGACTTCCGACCACAACGAGCTGTTGGGCCGGGCACCAGTTTCGCGATTACACCCTACCTTCCGGGGTAAGGGCAACCAGAGACGGGTTCTCCGTCAGATGCGGACAGTGTATCAGAGCGCCGGTTTGTCGTCAACGATCCTGACGCCGCCGATGCTGTCTACACAGTCGCCGGTCAGCGCCACTCATTGCGGAAGACAACGCCGTCCGGCGTTTTCACCACCTTCCAGCCGTAGTGGCGCAATGTGATTTCCGGTTTGCGACCGAAGTCGGTCAGGCGCAGGGCCATGTCTTCCGAGGCCATGCGCGCGGCCACCGCAAAGAGAACCGCAGGATCAAGGCCCAACTCGGTCGCGCAGTGGTAGAAGACCGCCAGCGCCGGCTCCACCGGCCGGCCGTTGGGGATATGATAGTTGGCGATGACCGCACCTGTCAGACCGGCTGATAGCCAGGCCGGGTCTTGTTCGCGCACGCTCAGCGTGGCAGATCGTTGGCCAAAGATGCCGAAGAGCGGCCGCCGGTCGTCGGCCAGGCCATCAAGGAACTGGGCCTGCTCGCCCAACGACAACGTGCTGAACCGGTCCACAACCTGCCGTACTTGGTGATCACTGTCTGAGGGCAGCGGCTGTTGATAATAGCCGAGTAGATCCAGGTCGCTCAGAATGGCGACGGTATCCTGCAAGAAGGCTAACAGTGCATTGCCATTGGTGGTGTGATGGCTGGTCAAAGAACGCTCCCGTCGTCACCTGAGCAAAGACACACCCGGCGACAAAAAAGCGGCCGGCCGGTCGGCCTGCCGCTTTACGATTTCCAGCTCCTCAGGTTGGATTCGAACCAACAACCCTGCGGTTAACAGCCGCATGCTCTGCCATTGAGCTACTGAGGAATATCAGGCGATTATTATAGCCAATGCGTCCATTGTGTCAAGCATCACAAACGGGCAGCGGACTGGTCTCCGTCACCCGTTTGACACTCGACATAACGCTGGTTATTCGGTGGGCGGTCCGCTGTCGATCGGCGCAGCAGGCGCGAATGGCGGGTTCTCGCAGCGCCGAACAGTGCCATTCGCCGAAGCTCGATAGTCAACCGTGCCGTCGGACGTTTCCAGCACGACATGATAGCCGTTGACCGTCGCCATGGTGTACATCATATCCGGTTCCGGGCACCCCAAACTACCGTCCGGCCAGACCACCGACTCCGCCTTCACAACCGAGATATCTTCCACACGAAGTGTAGAAGTCGCCGACAGATCAGCCAGAATAGTGGCGAAGATTGCTGGCGGCACCTCGCCGATTTCGAGGTCACTCATATCGATCCCCTCATCTGGTTCCTCGTCTACAACGTCGGGTGTAGGCTCCGGAGAGCCCTGCGGCTCTCTAGTGGAAAGGTCCTCCGACGACGATGGTGCTGCCGGTTCGGACGCCTGCGGTGTGCACCCGGCAGCGAACACCAGCGCTGCCAAGGCTACTGTCATCAACATTGCTATTTTTCGCATCATAAGAATCTCCTTGAAAACCAAAGCCCCTGTCCATACCATTGTAACGTCTCGGACTGCGCATTGGTTCCACTTCTCATACTGGACCCGGTCTGCCATCCTGAATAAGCGTGCCTCGTCACGTTTCGACAAATCTCGTGAAAAGTGCTACTAATTTAAGTCCTTCAAGCAGGCAAAGAGGAATTCAATATGACCATCGCACTGATTGTTCATGGGGGCGCCGGGGCATGGGATGCAGACCCAGGCCATTTGTCAGAGGCGCGCACGGCCTGCCGCGAGGCGGTGGAGCTAGGGTATGAGATCCTGGCCAGTGGCGGCACCGCCCTCGACGCCGTGGAAGCGGCCGTTCGACTTCTCGAAGATGCACCCGTCCTCGACGCCGGGCGCGGCAGCTATCCCAACACCAGAGGCGATATCGAAATGGACGCCCTGATCATGGATGGCGACACACTCGCCCTGGGCGCCATTGCGGCCATTCAGAACATTCGCCACCCGATTTCGTTGGCCCGGCGAGTCATGACCGAGAGTGGCCACCATTTCCTTGTCGGTGTCGGGGCGGACAATTTCGCCACCAGTATCGGCTTTCCCCGCTGCGATGTGGATGAACTGCTGGTGCCGGAGGCGGTCCGGGTAGCCGCTGAAGTGCAGCGAGGCGAGCGCACCCAGCCCTCGACGGCCGTTGGCGATACCGTCGGCGCCGTCGCCCTCGACGTCAACGGCAATGTCGCCGCCGCCACATCCACGGGTGGCACGCCCAATAAGCGGCCCGGACGCGTGGGCGACAGCCCCCTGGTCGGCAGCGGCGCCTACGCCGACAACTGGACGGCCGCGGTCAGCGCAACCGGGCATGGCGAATCCCTGATGCGAATCGTCATCAGCAAGCGTGTCAGCGACCTTGTCGGTGCGGGCCTGTCGGCGCAGGCAGCTTGCGAGTCGGCCATCCGCATGTTGGAAGAGCGCACAGAAGGAACGGGCGGCCTCATTGCGGTCGACGTGCGCGGCAACGTCGGGGCGGCCTTTAATACCCTGGCCATGCCCCATGCCTACGCTCTCGGCGATGGCCGCATTATTGACAGTAATTGAGGACGAGGACCCATCTCCTATCAGCACCCAAAAGAGAGGTAATGATCAATGGCAAGCGACAACCGCGCAGAAACCCCATTTACCCTGATTCTTGACGGCAGCGAACCGGGCGAGTTGATTGCCCGTGACGATGAGCAGCAGTTCGCGCTCATCGCCAGTCTCGAGCCAGAGGCAGCCGTCCACTGGATCGCTCTGCCGTTTGACGGCGGATACAGCACCGAACAGATGGAGAGCGAAAACAGCGAACGGTTTCGGGCGCTGATCGACTGGACCATTCGGCAAGCCAAGGCCAACGTGGAAGCGTATCCGGAGCTGGCCACAGGGTTCACTATCAAGATGCACTTTGGCGCCTATGAGACAGTGCCCCATGCCAAGCTGCACGTCCTGTCCAGCGAGTAGCACGCCCAGCGACGTCGGCCCCTCAGTATCACCCACATAGCGAGTCAATCATGCGTATTCAGGCCGCCTTGTTTCGTGAGCCAAACGTTCCCTTTAGCGTCGAAGCGGTGGATCTGGATCCGCCGAAATCCGGCGAGGTGCTTGTGCGCGTTGCCGCCGCAGGCGTATGTCACAGCGACTGGCACCTGATGACCGGCGCGACGCACCACAACACCCCCGTAGTCCCGGGCCATGAAGGCGCGGGCGTTGTCGAGGCGGTTGGCGAGGGCGTGACGCGGGTCGTCCCTGGCGACCACGTCGCCCTGAGCTGGGCGCCCAGCTGTGGTCACTGCTTCTACTGCCTCAACGGCCGCCCCAGCCTGTGTGAAACTTACGTCGCTCCTACCTGGGCGGGAACCATGCTGGACGGAACGACACGCCTGTCACAGAATGGCCAGACCGTCTACCACTTCAGCGCCGTTGCCTGTTTCGCCGAATATACAGTCGTGCCCGAGGCGTGCTGTGTTCCATTGGCCAAGGACATTCCTATGGAAATTGCGGCGCTCATTGGCTGTGCCGTCACGACTGGCGTCGGGGCGGCCCTGAACACCGTTCAGGTGAAGCCGGGCAGCTCGGTGGTTGTCTACGGCGCGGGCGGTGTGGGCCTCAACATCATCATGGGCGCCAGGCTGGCCGGCGCGGCTCGCATCATTGCCGTTGACACCAGCGAAGGGAAAGGCGACATTGCGCTCAGCTTTGGTGCCACCGATTTCCTGATGTCCAGCCCGGAAACAATCGAATCAATTCGCAAACTAACCGGCGGGCGCGGCGCTGATTACGCCTTTGAGGCTATCGGCCTGCCTGCTGTACAGGAAGCGTGTCTGGACGCCATTCGGCCCGGTGGCACGGTTGTGCTGGCTGGTATCTCATCGATGGGCAGCGGCACCAACCTGCCGGGCGCCATTCTGACCCGTCAGGAAAAGACAGTCACCGGCTCCTACTACGGCAGCGCCAATCCGGAGCGCGACTTCCCGCTGTACGCGGACCTCTACCGGCGCGGCCTGCTCGACCTGGGCCGCCTTGTGAGCCAGCGCTACCAGCTCGACGAAATCAACGAAGCGTATGCCGCCATGCTGGCTGGCGACACGGCACGCGGCCTGATCGTGTTCCCCACATCCTGACTCTTGACAACGTATACCTTTCGGCTGGCCACTCCAGAGGACCGGGATGCGCTATTTGACCTGCATCGCCAGACAATGCGGCCGTATGTCGACGAGGAGTGGGGCTGGAATGATGCATGGCAGCGGGAGTACTTCGATCGCAAGTTTGATCATGCGGCCTACCTCATCATCCGGGTAAGTGACAGCGATACCGGTGTAGTGGTCATCGAACGCGACGAGGAGACGATCTATCTCGGTCTGATCGAGGTTGCCCCACCATTCCAGAGCAAGGGCATCGGGTCAGAGATTCTCCGCGGCCTGCAGTCAGAGGCACAAGAAACGGGGCGAACCGTTTCCCTCCACGTCTTGCGCAGCAACCAACGGGCAACGGATCTCTACCACCGCCACGGATTCCGGACAATGGACGAAGAAGCCCACCGCGTCAAGATGCAGTGGAAGCTGCCCGCCATCCAGCCCGATCGGCGGCAGGCCCCGCGCCCGCCGATAACCAGCGGCCCTCGCCGCCGACCATGGCCTAGCTATTCGTTGGCAGCCGTGACAGGTCGTGCCATCGCTGCATAGCGCCGGTACGGAACAGGGCCGGGTCAAAGTCAGCCAACGCCTCCCACCCTTCTACGCTGGCCATCTCGCGATCTTCATCAGACAGCTCGACTACCAGCACGCGGCCGTCTGTCCGCAGTTCGATGGTCAATCTTTCGCTGTCGTCGTCGAGAATTTCGGTAATGCACTGCCGGTCGCTGCCCTCCGGATACCGGATGAAGGCGGCCGAACATCGCTGGCAATAGGACAGGCTTGCATTGCACATTCCACGGTCCATGATTACGCGCATGCTATTGGCTCCTTTGATCTAGAGAGATCGGCTCATGTGAGCGGTGGACCGTTTGGCCGACCCGCCCATTTCCCTTGCTACAACAGTACGCCAATCTTGCTCCCCTGCTCAAGTGACAAATGTCATGGTTTGGCATACCATTCGTCACGCACTTTCGACTCTAACCCATCGAGGGAGTGGAGCCTGGACCTATGACTTCCTATTTCGTGACCATTGCAGGCAACATCGGCGTTGGCAAGTCAACGCTCGTGGAGTTACTCGCCGGAAAGCTGGGCTGGGAACCGGTGATGGAAGCTGTGGCCGACAATCCGTACCTCGCCGACTTCTACGAAGACATGGAGCGCTGGAGTTTCCAGTCACAAGTCTTCTTCCTCGTTCGTCGCATCCAGCAGCACCATCACCTGCTGCAGAATTCGCACTCCGTTCTGCAAGACCGCAGCGTCTATGAGGACGCCGAAATTTTCGCCCGCAACCTCTATCTACAGCGCTCAATGACCGAACGTGACTGGTCATGCTACCACGAACTGTACCAGACACTCTCCACCCTGCTGGACCCGCCCGACCTGGTGATCTATCTTCGCGCATCTGTGCCAACATTGCGCACCCGCATTGAACAGCGGGGACGAGAGTACGAGCAAGCCATCACGGATGCCTATCTGGAACAACTCAACACGCTGTACGACGAATGGGCGACGGGATTCAGCCTCAGCCCGGTATTGACAATTGACACCAATCGCCTGAATTATGTACGCTATGAGGAGCATCTGGAGCAGATCTGGCAGCGTATCGACGACCGGCTGCGCGGCCGCGACTTTCTCGCTCTTGAGTAAGGCGCTCCGTCGCCAGGGTCTGCCCCGTTCTTATCCACAGTAGGACAAGACCAAGGAGGTCTCACATGAGTGTCTACAAGGTAATCGAAGTTATTGGCACCAGCCCGAAGTCATGGGAGGAAGCCACCCGCGAGGCGGTCGACCAGGCACGGGAAACCATCCACGACCTGCGCGTGGCCGAAGTGATGAAGCTCGATGTCCGCCTAAACGATGACGGCGAGATCATCGAGTATCGCGCCCGGGTCATGCTGTCGTTCAAGTACGACGACTAGCAGCTCACACGCGCCTCTGGTGCGCAGAAGCAAAACGAGGGCATGGCCGTAGTTGGCCATGCCCTCGTTGTCGTTTGCCAGGCAATGCCCCGGCGCAAGCGTTAGTTCAGCCGCTCGAAGATACCAGCAGCACCCATCCCGCCACCAATGCACATGGTCACCATGCCCAGCTCAGCATCCCGGCGGCCCATCTCGTGCATCAGCTGCACGGTCAACTTGGCGCCAGTGCAGCCTAGCGGATGGCCCAACGCAATCGCGCCGCCGTTGACGTTGACGATCTCCGGGTTCAGACCCAACTCGCGAATGACCGCGACGGACTGTGAGGCGAACGCCTCATTTAGCTCAATCAGATCGATGTCCGACAGCGCCAATCCCGTCCGGTCCAGCACGCGAGGCACGGCCGCCACCGGACCGATACCCATCACTTCCGGGCGCACACCGCCCACATTGAAGCCGACAAACCGCAGAATAGGACGCAGTCCCAATGCCTCAGCCTTGCTTCGCTCCATCACGATGACCGCCGCCGCTCCATCGCTCAGCGGCGAAGAGTTTCCAGCCGTTACTGTGCCGCCATCCTGAAAAACGGGTCGCAGTTTCGCCAGCGCTTCAAGCGTTGTCTGCGGGCGCACATGCTCATCCCGGTCAAATACAAACTCATGCCGGGTCTGGGAGCCATTCGCCATCGCCACCTCTTCAACGGTGATGGGCACGATCTCATCGTCGAACGCGCCACGGTCCATCGCGGCGGCCGCCTTCCGGTGGCTCTCCAGCGCGAACTCGTCCTGCGCCTGCCGGGTCACCTCGAACTCATCGGCCACACGTTCGGCCGTCAAGCCCATGCCCATGTACACTTCTGGCAGGTTCTCAACCATGTACGGGTTGGGATTAACCCGGAAGCCGGTCATCGGCACCATACTCATCGTCTCAGCCCCACCGGCAATGATGACGTCAGCCCCATTGGCGATAATCCGCTCAGCGGCCATCGCGATCGTTTGCAAACCGCTGGAGCAAAAGCGGTTGACCGTCATACCCGGCGTTTCGACCGGCAGCCCGGCGCGCAGGGCAATGGTGCGGGCAAAGTTCAGCCCCTGGGACCCTTCCGGCATGGCGCAGCCAATGATGACGTCGTCAATCGCGTACGGGTCAAGCCCTTCCGCCCGCTGCATCAATGCCTGGATGACCGAGGCCGCCATCTCATCCGAGCGCCAGTTGCGCGTCGTTCCTCGTTTTGACTTACCCACCGCGGTACGTGCCCCGGCTACGATTACTGCTTCTCGCGTCATAATGCGTTGAACTCCTTTGTCTGTCTTTCGTACCCTGTCAGGCAGTCTAGTTGCGCAGGGGCTTGCCCGTTTGCAACATGTGGGTCATCCGGTCGCGCGTCTTCTCTTCGCCAAGCAGGGCCAGGAACGCTTCACGCTCCAGGTCCAGAATCACCCACGGATCGACCCACGCCGGAGCGCTCAGATCACCGCCGGTCAGCACGTAAGCAATCTTGTTGGCAATCAACAGATCATGCTCTGAGGCGTATCCGCCCCAGGCCAAAGATTGCGCACCCAACTGCAAGGCATACAGCGCGTCGCGCCCCGCTGCGTAGATCAGCTCTTTCTCCGGGGGACGAGCGCCAATCTCGACGAGCTGGAGTGCTCGCTGTTTCGCGGTCGCCAGCCGATAATCACTGTTCATGACGATGATGTCACTGTCGGACAGGAAGCCCAGTTCGCGAGCTTCCCAGGCGCTTGTGCCCACCTTCGCCAATGCAATCTGCTCAAACACGGCTTGCATGATCGGCAGCACGTCCGCGTTAGGGGTCTTCATGACAGGATTGACGCGCCGTCGAAGCAGCTCCTTACAGCCGCCGCCAGCCGGCAGTAGCCCAACGCCAAATTCGACCAGCCCCATGTACGTCTCATGGTCGGCGACAGTGGTCCATCCCGCCATCGACATCTCCGCACCGCCGCCCAACGCCATCTGGTGGGGCGCCGTGACGACCGGCTTCGGAGCATGACGCAGGTTGTAGGTCGCCGTTTGGAGCGCCTTGATCATCTCATCCAGCGCGTCCCATTGACCCTGCATCGCCGCCATACCAACGGCGAACAGGTTGGCACCTGCACAGAAGTGGTTGCCCTCGTTACCGATGACCAACGCATCGAAATCGCTGTCCAGTCGCTCCAGCGCCCGGAAGCTCATGTCGATGATGTCCTGGTCAATGGCATTCATCTTGGCATCAAACTCAAACAGCAGCACGCCATCATCAAGATCGATGAGCGAGGCACTGGCGTTGCGCTCAACAACGGCCCCCGCCTGCTTGTACGCCGTCAACCGAATCATACTCTCGTCAGACTCGAAGCCTGCGTACCCCCTGGAGTCAAAGTCATAGTACGCCGTTGGCGCGGCATCGGGCGACGGCCGCTGATAGAACGAGTCGTGACCGCTGGCAAGCATTTCCTTCACCCAGTCAGCCACTTCGTAGCCGGCAGCTTCCATCTTGGCCGCCGTCTCCGCCACGCCCAGCATATCCCACACTTCAAACGGCCCGGCCTCCTGGCTGAACCCCCAGCGCATCGCGTCGTCGACATCCGTCAGCTTGTAAGCAATCTCCGGCGCCACGTACCCCGCATAGGCAAAGCCAAAGTAAAGCAAATGGCGGGCATACGTTGCGGCGCGATCGTGGAACTCAAGCAGCTTCGTCAGCCGCTCACCGAGATCATCTACCTTGCGAACCGCGCCTATCGAATCGAAACGTACCTTTTCGGAGGGCACGTAATCCATCGCTTCCGGATCCAATGTCCAGAACTCCCGGCTGCCATTGACGTTGACACGCTTGTAGAAACCCTGTCCGGACTTGTTGCCGAGCCACCCATTGGCCAGCATCGCCTCCATCACAGCGCTGGTCTTCTCAGGCTGCAAGACCGCACGATAGCTGTCGTCGGGCACGGCGTCGTACAGGTTGGCGTTGACATGGGCCATGACGTCCAGCCCAACCAAATCGAGCAGTCGGTAGGTAGCCGTCTTGGGGCGGCCGATTACGGGGCCGGTGATGGCGTCCACTTCCGAAACCGAGTAGCCATTCTCCATGGCGTACTCGAGTCCAAATGAGGAGACGACCGCGAAGAAGCGGTTACCGATGAAGTTGGGCGTGTCCTTGCAGATCACAACCCCCTTGCCCAACACATTCGTGCCGAACTCGCTCATATACGCGACGACATCAGGCGCTGTCTCGCTGGTTGGGATGATCTCCAGCAGCTTGAGGTAGCGCGGTGGATTGAAGAAGTGGGTGCCCAGAAAGTGGGCACGAAAGTCGTCGGATCGACCGGCGGCGATCTGGTTAATCGGAATGCCGGATGTGTTGCTGCTGATGATGCTGCCCGGCTTTCGCACCGCCTCGATGCGCTCCATGAGCGCCTGCTTGGGGGCCAGCTGCTCTATAATGACCTCCACGATCCAGTCGCAGTCGGCCAGCAGATCGAAATCATCTTCCAGATTGCCCAGCGTAATCAGGTCGCCGCGGTCTTTGCGGGCCAGATTCGCCGGACGGGACTTGGCCATCCGGTCATAGAGCGATTGGACGATCTTGTTGCGTGCGGCCGGATCGCTCTTGTCATCATCACTCAACCCAGGTGGCACAATGTCAAGCAGTACGACGGGGATACCGATGTTGGCCAAATGGGCAGCAATCCCACCTCCCATCGTTCCAGCGCCAACAATGCCAACCTTGTCAATCCGATAGCTCATTTCCTGTCTCCTGTGAAATCAAGGCGTGGCGGCACCCGCCCATCATGCTGGAGTGCCAGATGATAGTCTCGGGTGCGCCACGGTTGTTCAATGTTCGCGGCCCACGAATAATGAGCCTTGGCCAATCGTCGCCGGCTACTTCAGCTCCCGGCGCGAGTAGCCCAGGATGCTGCGGGCAACGATCAGCTGATTAATCTGCTTCGTGCCTTCGTAGATGTCGTTAATCTTGGCGTCACGCATCCACTTCTCGGCCAGCCAGTCGCGAGAGTATCCCATCGGGCCCAGCAGTTCAACTGATTTCTGGGTAATCCAGGTCACCGCGTCGCCGGCCCGGTACTTCGACATGCTCGCCTCCAGGCGATTGCTTTCGCCGTGGGCCATCTGTGCCACCGCCCGCAGCGTCAGGAGCCATGCTCCCTTGTAGCGGGCTTCCATCTCGATGACGTCCCGCTCTACCGCGGTAAGCTCATGCAGCGGCTTGGTGTAATCGATGACGATCCCTTCTTCCGCCAGCTTCTCTTTCGTGAACTCCAGTGCTGCGCGGGCAATGCCAATCGCGCTGGCGGCCACAGCCGGGCGAGACGCATCAAACGTCTTCATCGCGCCGACGAACCCCTTTCGAGCCGCGGCCTGCTTGACGCCGGGGTCACCGAGGACGTTCTCAAATGGTATGCGCACATTGTCGAAATGGAGCGAGACGGTATCACTGGCACGGATGCCCAACTTGTGCTCCTGCTTGGCAATCGTTACGCCGGGTGTGTTGCCCTCCACGACGAACGACTTGATGCCCGCACGCCCCGCACTGGGGTCCACGGTCGCCCACACGACGCACAATCCGTCCGACTCGTTGAGCGCCAGCGAGCCATTGGTGATAAAGATCTTCTCGCCGTTGATCACCCACTCGTTCGTCTCCTCGTCCAGAATGGCCGTCGTGCGCATCGCGCTGTTGTCGGACCCGGCGCCCGGCTCAGTAATGGCCATCGCTCCCCACTTGGGCTCACCCTCGGTGAACTTCTGGAGAAAGCGCACCCGCTGCTCCGGTGTACCGGCGGAGTCCACAGCCGCGCCACCCAGCATCGGATGCGGCAGGCAGAGATATTGGCCTGCGTCGCCCCAGCTCAGCATCTCGATCATCATGATGAACGACAGGATGCCGTAGTCGGGCCCTTCACGCTCTGGCTTGGCCGCTCCGTTGGTCCCGTTGGCGCCATTTGTACCGTTGGCCATTAGCGGCTTCAGGCTCCGCTTGACCATCTCCTGCGTGAACGGCCACGTCATCTGTACAAACGCATCCGGGCGCTCATGTTCGTGCTCGTCCAGGTCGCGCGAATACGGCCGCATCGACTGTTCGGCCACCATCTTGATCAACTGCATCTGATTCTCAATGAAGCCTGGAATCTCAAAACTAATCATGTGTCATCTCCCCATTCTTAACCGCCTAGGCCATCGCCATTCCGTCGAACGCCGCAAAGCCACGCGCATTGCGCAGCCACAACTCCACTGGATATTCGCGAATGTAACCGTAGCCGCCCAGCACCTGCAGGGCCCGGTCGGCAACCTGCACGACCATGCGATCAATCTGCTGCTTCATAATGGTCGCTTCGGCCGTCACGTCCTGACCTCTGTCCATCAGCCAGGCCGTTTCCCACACCAGCAGCCGCGCCTCGTCAATCTCGGTGGCCATATCAGCCAGCATAAAGGCGATCGACTGGCGGTGGGCAATTGGCTCTCCAAACTGCACGCGCTGCTTGGCGTACTCACGCGCATACTCGAACCCGGCCTGCGCCACGCCAACCGCGGCCGCTCCCAGGGCAATGCGGCTGTGGTTCAGCATCAACCGGAAGTCGATGCCCGACTCGCCACCGACCTTGTTTGCCAGCGGCACACGGCAGTCGCTCAGGGTCACACTGTAGGCCGGGAGCGCCTGGATACCCATCAGCTTGTTCCGCTCCCCAACATCCAGACCTTCCGCTTCGGCCGGAACCAGAAACGCCTCAGTGGTGCCGTTCTCGTTGGCATAGATGAGGAATAGCTCGGCATCCGCCGCCAGCGGCACCATCGTCTTGACGCCGTTGAGAACGTACGCGTCCCCGTCGCGCACTGCATCAGTCTTCAGCTTGTATGGGTTGAATTGGACCACCGGCTCCGTCAGAGCGGCGGTCGCTTTGGGCATCTGCTCCTCGGCAAACTGGGGCAGATACTGGGCCTTCTGCTCAGCCGTGCCACAAAGCATCACCGGGATGGCCACCAGATTCGGGGCCATGATGTTCATCGTCACGGCCAGATCGCCAAAGGCGAACCGTTCGAATGCCAGCGCGTTGGTCACGCCGGAGTACTCACCAAACCCACCGTACTCCTCAGGGATGGCGGTCGGCAGCAGGCCGATTTCCCAGCCGGCCTGAACCACATCGACAGGAATATGCCCGTCTTCCTCGGCATCGCGGAAAACCTTCCGCACACGCTCTTCGGCAAAGCGGCTGATGGTATCCACCAACATCTTCTGCTCTTGATCAGGACGAAAATCTAGCATGCTTCACTCTCCATGTGCCTCAATGCCTTGCGGCAGGGCGTCGCTCAACTTAGAATTAATGTAGGATCGTAGACCGTGCGCCGCACAATCAGATCCGTCGTCTTGGCCACCCGCACCATGGCCGCCACATCATGCACTCGCACGATGTCGGCGCCACGCTCAATGCCAATCGCCACGGAAGCGGCCGTCCCTTCCACACGTTCATCCGGCGGGAGGTCCAGGCCGTAACCCACAAACGATTTGCGTGACGTGCCTATCAGTATCGGATAGCCCAATGAGGTCAGTTCTCCAAGGCGATCCAGTAATTCAAAATTCTGCTCCACAGTCTTGCCGAAGCCGATGCCGGGATCGATAATAATCTGGTCATCACGAATCCCTGCCGTAAGAGCGATCTCAATTGACTCGCCCAGTTCTCGGGAGATGTCGGTGATCAAATCATCATAAGCAACGCCGACATACCGGCCGCCCAAACGCTGCTCCTGGTCGACATCCTTGGGCCGGCTGCGATTGTGCATGATGACCACCGGACAACCAGCATCGGCCACGACGGAGGCCATGCGCTTATCCATGCGCAGCCCCCACACATCGTTAACCCAGTTCGCGCCGGCATCGAGCGCTGCCTCGGCGACGGCCGCCCGGTAGGTGTCGACGGAAATCGGCACAGCGACGGCCTGTCGCACCGCCCGAATGACGGGCAACACGCGAGCCATCTCCACTTCATCGGTCACCGGCTGACTGCCCGGCCGCGTGCTCTCTCCACCAATATCCAGGATGTCCGCGCCCTCTCGCACGAACTGCTGCGCCTGGTCGACAGCAGCCGCCACCGCATCCTCGCCGAGCAAGCCATCTCCAGAAAAACTGTCCGGGGTCACATTAATGATCCCCATGACATAGCTCCGTCTTCCCCAGATGGTGGTCAAATCAGGCTTTTCCTCGGCTGACCCGTTTCAGAACGGCAGGCTGCCTTCAGCGGTGGGCGCGGCCATACGGCCACCGGGGAACGGCATCTCAAACACTCGATCGACACCCACTGTGTCAACCGCATCCAGCATCGCCTGGACCGGTTTCAGCGTGCGCGGGTCCACATAGTCGGGAATGATGTCGGCCAATGGAGCCAGCACGAAGGCACGTTCGGCGATATAGCGATGCGGAATGGACAAATCATCCGTGTCAAGCAGCAGCTTGTTATAGTAAAGAATGTCAATATCGATCAGGCGCGGTCCCCAATGTCGGGTTGGCTCGCGCCCCATCTCCGCCTCAATCTGCTTCACCTGCTCCAGCAGCTGTTCCGGGCCCAGGTCGGTGACCGCTCCCACACAGGCGTTGAGGAACTCCGGCTGATCCGAGTCCCCCACGGTTCTGTGGAGTAGACGGGCGAAACGGCCGTAATCGTCATGTGCTGCTGCAACATATCGACGGCTCGACGCAGGTTGCCGTACCGGTCGCCAAGGTTGGATCCTATGCTGAAATAGACGGTATTGGTCATGAAGCGGCTCACTTGATTGGTGCAAGCAGTTCCCCATACGGGCTGTTCAAGATGCCCAATATGACGCACTGCATTATATGAACTATTTATAACACGGTGCGTCATAGGTGTCAACCACCGGGTTGACGATACGGGGGAGCCTGGCTCTTGTCTCAGAATCCGTTGAGCCTGCTATCACTCTGGCGCTGGAGCAGGATACAATAGAAGGATGCGACGAGTGAGTCTGATCCTTCTCCTGTTGAGTGTGCTAACATGGCCGGTCACGTCGTCGTGGGCACCAGCAAGCCAGGACAGCGTCGTGGCTGATCTGACGGTTCAGCCAGGCGATACGTGGTCGGCTCTCGCACTGCGGTATGGCGCACCCCAGCAGTCGCTCCAGGCGTTGAACCGCCAGATGAACACCGCGCGCGAACCGTCTATCGGGTCGGTGGTGCAGGTGCCAGCGGCCAGTCCGGCCCGAGGCGGGCATCTGATCCGCACAGGAGACGGCGGGTTTCTGGCGACGGCCGCCCGGCAAGCCGACAATCCCTGGACCATCGCCCTGGCCAACGGCTTATCCTCCCCCTATCGTCCCAGCCACCACCACGCAACCCTCGTACCCAATGCAGCCGCCACCATAAGCGACCTGCCACCAGGGTTGCTGTCGATGGAGATGTCACAGGCCCCCGCACAGCCGGGCACAGCCGTCGCCTTTCGTGGCCAATCGGCACAGCCACTACCACCTACGACGGCCACCTTGGCCGGCAACCCGGTCACAATGGCCACAGGCAGCGACGGGGTCGTCGGAATTGGCGGCACCGGGGCCTTCCAGAGTCCTGGCGACGTCGAATTGCGGATCTCCGTTGAAGGCGAGCCACTGTGGTCGCAGCCTTGGCGTTTCGTGGATCGAGCCTGGACCTACCAACAGTTGACGCTTACCGGCGCCGCGGCGGCCATCGACGCCGAAGCGATTGCTGCCGAACGTGAACGACTGCGTGCAATCTGGCTGGAGCAGACAGAGAGCGCCTTGTGGCAGACCGCCTTTGCTGAACCAGTGACCGGCTATTTGGAGATATCAGCCGACTACGGCGGCCGGCGATCCTACAACGGGGGACCGTACCGGTCATATCATGAAGGGGTAGACTTCAGCGCCTTCAAAGGTACGCCGGTAGTGGCGCCAGCGGCAGGCACAGTTGTGCTGGCTGAAGAGCTTTTCGTCCGCGGGGGCGCCGTCATCATCGACCACGGCCTGGGCATCTACAGCGGCTACTACCACCTCTCGGCCATCGATGCCCAACCAGGACAGGCAGTCGCCCCCGGTGATGTGCTGGGCGAAGTGGGAACGACCGGGCTTTCGACCGGCAACCATCTCCACTGGGACTTGCTGGTCAATGGCGTCTGGGTAGACGCCGCCTCATGGCGGGCAATGGGCATAGACTGCTGGGTGCTGGAGGGGCTTGGCCGCCCGTGCGCCGAAGTGACACCCTAGCAGTTAGTTGTGGTTTTCCAGATACTCCGCAAAGTCAAACAGATCGCCAATCGACTGCTGGCTGTAGTTCTGCCGGATCGCCCCCGCAAACACGGGGCCCGTGTAGAGCGTCACCAACTTGTCGGGTCGCCTCTCGTCCGGCAGCGGGACGGTATCGGTGGCAACAATCTCGACGATTTCCGGAATCGCGTCCAGCCGCTCACGAGCCCGACCAAGGAACAGCCCATGCGTGCAAATCACATGAATCTCCTCGATGCCGTATTCGACCAGCTTGTGGCATAGTTCAACAATCGTGCCACCGGTGGCGATCTCATCGTCATGGACAAGCGCCCGCTTGAAACCCGCTACCTGTCGCTCCAGCAAACCGCCAATCTCAACCCGCTTGTCATCGATTCGCGTCTTGTTCGCGGTCGCCACTCCCAGGCCGAGCATGGCGGCGAACCGCCCGGCCGACTTGGCCCCGCCCACATCAGGCGCGACCACCACGGTGCCTTCGGGATCATACCGACGAGGCAAAAAGTACTCTGCAAAGAGACCGCGGGCCGTCAGAGGGTCGGCGGGCATGGGAAAGAACCCGTGCACCTGCGGCGAATGGAGCGTCATCGTCATCAGATGATCTGCCCCGGCTGTCTGAAGGAGATCGGCCACCAGACGAGCTGTGATGGAGATACGTGGTGCGTCCTTCTTGTCCGACCGGGCATAGGAAAAGTACGGGATGATTGCGTGTACTTCGCGGGCGGCCGCTCCTTTGGCAATGTCCAGCATCATCAGCAGCTCCATCAAATGGTCGCTCACGGGCGGCACGAGCGACTGCACCAGATAGACCGTCCGGCCACGAACGCTGGCCCCCAACTGGACGTAGAGATTGTCGTTGCTGAATCGCGACACTTCCGTTTCTTCCAGGCGAACACCTAAATGGGTGGCAATGCTGTGGGCCAGGGCAGGATTGGAGCGCCCGCTGAACAGACGGACATCTTTTTGATTGAGCGGGGCAGTCGTTTGGGTCATGGTTGGTGGATTCTCCGGCTCCATGGCTGATAGGGACAGAAGCTGATGCCTGATTATGCAGGAGCCGCGCATCCTGATCAACTCTTGCTGACATGTGGGCAGGTGCCCGTCTCAGACGAACGTTATATCCCTCTCCAGCGCCTGTTGCAGCAGTCCATCATAGGCAGTTGCCGGAATCTCGACAGCGCCCATCGACACCAGATGGTCGGTGACATATTGTGTATCGAGCAGGCTGAAGCCGCGCTCATTCAGTCGCTGCACCAAATGGGTGAGGGCAACCTTGCTGGCGTCGCGCACGTGGCTAAACATGCTCTCACCGGCAAACAGACCCCGCAGCGCCACACCATACAGCCCACCCACCAGCTCCCCATCGACCGACCAGCACTCAACACTGTGGGCATAGCCCAGGTCGTGCAGGTGGCAGTAAGCGTCGATGATCTCCGGGCTGATCCATGTCTCTTCGCGGCCGGGCATGGACCGAGCGCACTGCTCCATCACCCGGCGAAAGGCGTGGTCCACGCGGATCTCGTACGGTTCTTGTCGCAGCGTACGGCGAAGCGAGCGTGAAACGTGCAGCCCGTCGAGCGGGATGATGGCCCGGTAGACCGGACGATACCAGCCGATCTCGCCGGTCTCATCCGCCATCGGAAAGATCCCCTGGGCGTACGCGTTGAGCAGAAGTTGCGGTGACAGAATCATGACTATGCGATTTAGCTATTCGACCAACACTGCCTGTTGTCGCTATAATCACGGCAAGAGGGAGTAGTCAGCCAATGAGTCAACCTGTTACTTACGATATTGATCAGTTACGTCGCGAGGAATTTCCTCACAGCAGCGAGATAGCCTATCTCAATCACGCGGGCATTTCACCTTTGCCCGTCCGCACCCAACGGAAAGTGCAGTGGGTGATTGAGCAGATGGGCCATAATCCCAACCGATTCTGGACAGAATACATCGTTCCGGCAGGCGTGCAATTTTGCGAGCAGGTGGCGCAGTACGTCAATGCGGATTCTCCGTCAGGCGTCGTCCTATCCACAACAACCTCAGCCGCCCTCAGCGCTATCGCCCCGGCCCTGCCACTCCAGCGCGGTGACAACATCCTGTTCTGCGACCTGGAGTTCCCGGCCAACGTCTATCCCTGGATGATGCTGGAACGACATGGCATTCAGACGCGCTGCGTACCCGCGCGAGAAGGCGGGCTGACCGTCGATGCAGTTGCAGACGCTGCCGACCAGAACACGCGCGTCGTAGCTGCCAGCGCCGTCCAGTTCTTCAGCGGTCACCGCACCGATCTGGCCGCCATCGGCGCGTACTGCCGCGACAACGGTATTCTGTTCGTCGTCGACGTCATCCAGGCCATCGGCCACATCCCGATCGACATGCAGGCCATGAATATCGACGTGCTGGCCACCGGCGGGCAGAAGTCGCTCTTCGCCCTGACGGGCTCTGGCTTCCTTGCCATTCGCGATGAGATCGCTGAACAGCTGCGACCGCAGACAGTGGGCGCCAATGCGACACAGGACTTTCTTCATTGGCTGGCCTACGACCTGACGCCCCTGCCTGGAGCGGCCCGGTTCAGGATGGGAACCGAGAATGTGCCCGGCCTGTGGAGCATCCTGGAGAGCCTCAGCCTTTTGCAGTCGTTGGGGATCGATCAGATAGACCGCCATACGACTACGCTCAGTCTGTACGCATGCGAAGCGCTCTCAGCGGCAGGATATGACGTGATTACGCCGCGTAGCGCCCTGGGACCGATTGTCACCTTCCACTCTCCGTACAACGCCGCGGGAACCGAGAAGCTGAGGACGTATCTTGAAGACGAGGGCGTGAGTGTGGCCCAACATCTGGACGCCGAGGGCAACGCATACCTGAGGGCCTCCGTCCATGCGTACTCGATCCCGGCAGACATCGACCGGCTGGTCGATCGTTTGGCGGCCCACCCTGTGCCGTCAGATAACTAGCCTGGCGCCTGGCCAGGGCTATTCGCCCATGACCTGGGCGATGAGCGTGCGCTGTCGCGGCCGGTTGTCGAAGTCCACAAAGACGATCTGCTGCCACGTGCCCAAAGTGAGGCGCTGTTGAACCACTGGAATCGTCAGTGAAGGTTTGAGCAATGCCGCCCGGACGTGGCTGTGGCCGTTGCCATCGCCCCAGCGGGCATTGTGAGCATACGGCTGATCCGGATTGGCGATCTCGTCGAACAGCCGCCGCAGGTCTGCCACCGCGCCGGGCTCATACTCAATGGTCGTCAGAGCACTGGTGGCCGATTGGCAAAACAGGGTCAGCAAGCCGTTGGCCACGCCTGAGCGAAGCACGGCGTTGGCGGCGGCATCGGTGATGTCTATCACGTCTCCGTCGCCCCGGCTTTCTAACGCGAGTGTGTGCGTGAAGACGTCCATCTGCTCCCCTTTTGACGGTCGGACTGCTGCCTACACATGATCCAGTCCAGGCTCATCATGATAGTTGCTTTCCCACCAGCCGCGAATTCGGCCGCCCACTGGCCTGCCAACAAGTTCTGACATGAGATTCACCACCGGCCAAAGCTTGGCGAAGTCTACTCCGGTCCCGAGGCCGATCTTGTAGGCCATAAAGACGAGGTCTTCCGTGGCCAGATTGCCAGCTGCCCCGGGAGCGAATGGACACCCACCGATGCCGCCGATACTGGTGTCGAACGTTCGCACGCCCGCCTGCAAGGCGGCCGTCGCATTCGCCAGTCCAAGCGCCTGCGTGTCATGCAAATGGACCGCCAGGCCGCTCATCTGAATGTGCCGCGCCAGCCGATCGATCAACCGTCCCACAGCCAGCGGTTCCGCGTGGCCAATCGTGTCCGCAATCGACAGCTCCTCGACGCCGCTGTCCCAGAGCTGTCGGGCCACGGCCACAGTCCGATGAGGGGAGATCAGCCCTTCAAAAGGACAAACCCAGGCGGTCATCACATACGCCCGTGTGCGCACCCCATCGCCGCGAGCACGAGCGATCAGCGCCGTAGCACTGACCATCGCCCGCTCGCTGCTGTTCCGCGTGTTCCGCCTGCTAAACGTGTCGCTGACTGCGACCCCGAACGCCATCGAACGACAACCCGCCGCCATCGCCCGTTCGTACCCCCGGTCGTTGAAGATCAGGCCCGTGAATTCGATCGGCGCCTGGCGATACTGCGTTGAAACGGTTGACATGACCGTGTCAGCATCGGCCAACTGCGGGACGGCGTCTGGATGCACGAAGCTGGTGGCCTCAATGTGGCGCAGTCCGGCGTCAACCAGACCGTCGATGAGCCGCAGCTTGTCGGCCACGGCAACCACCACCGCTTCGTTCTGCAGGCCGTCGCGGGGCCCAACCTCATAGACCTTCAGGAGGTCATTCATGCCACATTATCGGGCATTAGATGGCGGCGAAAGAAATCTGTGATGGCAGTGTAACATTCGACCCGGTTCTCATATTTCAACACGTCGTGACCCTCATCCGGGAACATCAGGTACTCGACATCCTTGCCCTGTGAGCGCAGCTGCTCAACGACGTCGCGAGACTCCTGCTCAATGACCCGCGGATCGTTCTTGCCCTGAATCACCAGCATCGGCGCCGCCAGCTGGTCGATGTAGGTGTTGGGTGACCGCTCCAGCAAGAACTCCCGGTCGGTCTCAGGATCGCCGACAGCAATCTTGAAGTACGGCTGCCACGTCGGCGGAAGCCGCTCGATAAACGTCAGCAAGTTGTACGGCCCGAACATATCGACGGCCGCCGACCACAGCTCCGGGTGGCGCGTGGCCAGCGTCAGCGTCATGTAGCCGCCGTAGGAACGGCCGATGACGGCCGCCCGTGACGTATCGACTCGGTCGTCCTGCCCCAGCAGTTCCAGCGCGTGGACGTGGTCCAGCCGATCCTGCCCGCCCCAATCGCGGTCGACCTGCTTGGTGTAGTCCAGCCCGTAGCCTGTACTGCCGCGCACATTGGGAACAAACACAGCGAAGCCGTTCAGCGTCAGATACTGGATGAGCGGCATTGAGAACCAGGCAAAGTCCGGGCGCTCTTGCGACTGCGGCCCACCATGGACGTAGTAGACGAGAGGATACGGCGCGGGATGATCCAGTTCGACCGCCGGCAGATACAAACGTGCCGACGTACGAAGGCCATCGAATGACGTGAATGATGCGTCCTCTCCCGGGGACAACAGATCAGTGGACAAGCCCAATACGCGCTCACGCGTATGCTGGCGCACGTCCCCGCGATCCGGACCTTCTACCGTGAAGATCTGCGTGGGCGAGGTAGCGGTGCTGTGGGACAGCACGAAGCGATCGCCGTGCTTGTCATAATGCCAGCTGTCGAGCACACCGTCTGCAAGGTCGCCCTTTCCGCAAATGACATGCAGGACCGTCATCGTTCGTGCCTGCTCATCAAACTGGGCCTCGTACAACCAGGAGACACCATCAATGTTGTACAACAGGCTGTACCGGTCGTCTCGCAAATGATGCATCCCCTCAAACTCACCCGCTCCCGTATGAGCCACTCCTTCGATAGCGACCATTTCGGCCGATTGTGGTTCGTCCAACGGCAGATAACTCAGACCATAGGTGTCCTGCTCAATGCTGCTGAACACAAGCAGGCCCGACCCGGATGGGGTGAACTCACCCTCGCCCAGGCTGTTGAGCGGAACAACGCTGTCCGGCGTGCGCCGGTCCAGCGGGATGCCGTACTGCAGTCGCGGTTCTTCATCACGCTCCAGTACATACATGACATTGTCGCCTACCGTGTATCCTTCCGTGACCATGGCCCGATCGTTCGCCTCGTCCGCGCCACTGACAAAGCCGCCCCACTTGCTCTCCATCAGATGTTCCAGGCGGCCGTCCTCAAGATAACCCCGAAAGGCGACGTTGTTGGCCTCGGACCGTGATTCACCCATCAGGTAAACCACATTGGCATCTTCATCGACGGAGGCAATGTGGCAGCGATATCCGCCTAGCTGGTCGCCAAAGGCAGGCTCCGGATAGCCCCCCTCCATCGAAATGAACATAGGCTGGTAGTTCTCGTCACCGTCCTGGTCAAGCATCAACAAGATTTTGCCCATGCGAGGCAGGACGCGGTACAGCTCGTTGACATGGTGAGGGTTCTGCAGCGCAATATCTGGCGGGAGCAGCGGTTCGGGCACGCTGCCGCCATAATCCATCGCATACAGGCTCAACTGTCCACTCAGATTGCTGACAAAGAAGATGCGATCCCCAACGATTTGGGGGCTTTGGAACAGTCGGGCCGATAGTAAAGACTCAATTGGGATCATGGGGATATGTTTCCTAATACCGGCCTATGCCCGGATCTACATCGCGGGCATAGGCATCGATACCACCTTCGAGATTGTAAACTTGAGTATAACCTTGCTGGCGAAGCCAGGCGGTCACCTGAGCGCTGCGAACGCCATGATGACACATCACAACGATCTCCTGGTCGGTCGGGGCGTCCAACGGTGGTGGCAAGCTTGCCAACCGTTCGGCTGCCATGCGGCTCATCGGAACATGGACCACCGCCGTCTTCAGTGCGGCAACATGCAGTTCGTAGTCCTCACGCACGTCGAGCACGACAACGTCCTCATCGTCCGCAAGCTTCTGCGCCAGCTCCGCCGCGTGATAGCCGGGTACCTGGCTTTGACCTAACATGGATTTTCCCGGCTGTGCATAACGCTGCAGTCGACCTAATCTGCCAGCGTTGACAGATCGCCCAACTCCTGACCAAGTGCCTGAGCTTTCAACACCCGGCGCATGATCTTGCCGGAGCGCGTCTTGGGCAAGCTTTCAACGAACTCAACCGAGGCGGGCTTGGCAATCGGTCCCATCTCGTGTGACACATGGTCAACAAGCTCTCGCGCCAGCTCTTCACTTGGATCGGCGTCCTGCCGCAGAATGCAGTAGGCCCGGATGATGTTGCCTCGCAGCTCGTCCGGCACGCCGATGACGGCCGCTTCGGCCACTGCCTTGTGGCTGACAAGTGCACTTTCAATCTCGGCCGTTCCCAGCCGATAGCCGGAGACCTTGATCACGTCATCAATGCGGCCGATGATCCAGTAGTAGCCATCTTCGTCCTTGCGCGCGCTATCGCCCGGCAGGTACCAACCCTGCTCTTCAAAGCGGCTCCAGTAGGCCTGAACGTAGCGATCGGAGTCCCCAAAGATCGTGCGCAGCATGGAGGGCCAGGGCGTCTTGATAACCAGATATCCCTCTTCGTTGGGAGCGACCGGCACACCATCATCATCGACCACATCCATCTCCACGCCGGGGAACGGCCGCGTCGCAGAGCCGGGCTTCAGCGGCACGCTGGGCATCGGCGTGATCATGAACGCCCCCGTTTCGGTCTGCCACCATGTGTCCATGATTGGGCAGCGCTCCTTGCCAATGACTTTGTAGTACCAGCGCCATGCTTCGGGGTTGATCGGTTCGCCAACTGACCCGAGAAGGCGCAAGCTGGACAGATCATGCAGCGCCGGCCAACTCTCGCCGAAGCGCATCAGACCACGAATTGCCGTCGGTGCAGTGTAGAAGACGGAGATGCCATACTTGGCGATCATCGCCCACCAGCGATCCGGATTCGGATGGGATGGGGCTCCTTCGTACATGAAGCTCGTTGCGCCAAGGATCAGCGGCGCGTAAACGATGTAGCTGTGACCAGTGATCCATCCGGGATCCGCTGCGCACCAGTAAATGTCGTGGGGCTTGATGTCGAAGACCCATTGCAGCGTCGTGGCGGTCCCCACCATATAGCCGCCATGCGTGTGCAGGATCGCCTTCGGACGGCCTGTCGTGCCGGAGGTGTAGAGGATGAACAGCGGGTCCTCAGCATCCATGACCTGCGTCTCGGTCTTAGGATCGGCCACGGGGAGGGCCATCAGATCATGGTACCAATGGTCCCGGTCCGCCACCATCTCAACATCGTGGCCAGTGCGCTTGACGCAGATGACGCTCTGCACCGTCGTGCCGTGGTCGAGCGCTTCGTTGGCGATCTTCTTCAACTCGATGATCTTGCCGCGCAGCCACGCACCATCGCATGTCACCAGCACCTTCGACTCGCTGTCCTGAATCCGATCGTGCAGGGCCTCCGTCGAAAATCCGCCGTAGACGACGGAGTGCATCGCCCCAATCTTGGCGCAGGCCAACATGGCGATCATGAGTTCCGGAATGCGGCCCATGTAGATGGTAACCCGATCCCCCTTTCCAACGCCTTGCGACCCCAGCACACCGGCAAACTTGGACACCTCGTGATTGAGCTGCTGGTACGTATAAGTGCGTGTGTCGCCGGTTTCGCCTTCAAAAATCAACGCCGCCTTGTTGCGTGTCGCCGTCCGCATGTGACGGTCGAGGGCATTGTGGACAATGTTGACGCGCGCGCCGGTGAACCATTTGTAGAACGGGGCGTTGGAATCATCGAGCACCTGCTCCCACGGGGAGAACCACTCGAAGTTCTCGGCAGCAATCCGGCCCCAGAAGGCGGGTAAGTCGGCGGCTGCTTCAGCAGCCAATGCATCTACATCCTTGATGAGTGCCTGCTGGACAACTTCGGGTGCGGGATAGTAAACATCAGGGTGTGTTTCGGGCGTGTCGGCCATCGTTTCCTCCAAGGGTATTGTTGAATGGGTTGTGCGCTGGACTGTCAATCACAGGAGGCAGCTGCCTGTCTGTACCTGCCGCAGGCTAGTATAGTTACGATTTACAAAATCGTAAACCTGCCCTGCTAATCTGCGCCGGGTTCTGCCTGAACCGGAGGCGAAATCAGCATCTCATCATCATCTGCTTCCGACACAACGTCGGGCGACGCTGGTTGAGCAACTTCGGTCATGCAGTACGGACAGATTGTCCACCGCAAGTCGAGCGGCTGGGCGCAGGCGGCGCATGGCTGCCGGAGCTGGGTGCGGCAGTCCGGGCAAACAACCCACGCCTCATTGACGCGCCGGGAACAGCCGGGACAGGACAACGGTTCTTCGACCTGCTGCAGCAGCGCCTCCTGTTCCAGCGCCCGGTCGTAAGCTTCCGTCAGCGTTTCGCGAGGGCGCAGCAGCAGGTAGATGACCAGTCCGGCAATCGGAACAATCAGCACCAACGCGGTGGCCAGAACGGCCGCTGCCCCGGAACGGGAGCGGCTGCGCACGTCGCGGAACGTCCAGACACCCACCGCCAACCACACAGCGAGCAGCAAAGCGCCAGAGCACCCGAGGGCGATCATCAGGTAGTCGTTAAGGACGTCAGGCATGGGGCAATCCCAAAGCGAACAAGTCCATTATACATGGTGGCCCGATGGATCAAAAAGTCCCCGCATCCAGTGGATACGGGGACTTGGTTCTCATAATTGAGGTGAATAGGACTAGACGCCCTGCTGCTGCTCTTTCTGTGACTTACGCGTGCGACGCGAAGCCTTCTTCCGCGCGATGCGCTCCAGTTCGGCTTTGGAAACGAACCAGCGCTTGCGTCGGACATCGGTCATGAGCCGACTCTTGACAACTTCGCGATTGAAGCGCCGCAGAAGTTGCTCTTGAGACTCATCAGGACGTAGCTTTACTTTAGGCAGAGTATTCACCCCCTTCTTTGCATAGGATACAGCATGCAACTATAGCATACCTGGGTAAACTGTCGCAACTGCTCTCACCCGGCATTCGAGAACGCTGCGTCGCGAGCCGCGGCGAAAAGCAGTTCGGACGCGGTTGGGTGCGCCGTATAGACGGCCGCCAGGTCGTCGACTGTCGCGCTCAGCCGCAGTCCGAGCGCCAGCGGCGCCAGAACGTCAGCCGCGTGGCCACCAGCCGCCGCTCCGCCAAGAAGCAGCCTGCTATCTGGCTGATAAGCGAGGAGGACGAAGCCCGCCGCGTGACCTTCCAGCCTCCCCTTCAGGCCCGTGTCGCTGTCCAGGCGAATCGTACGAGCGGACCCATCCGTCATGTTTCCAACCTGGGCGATCTCCGGATCGGTATAGGTGGCCAGCACGATCTGACTCGCATCGTATGGCTGCGGAGAGGCACCGAGCGCGTGGGCCACCGCAATCGCCCCCTGTGACATCGCCTTGTTGGCGACTAGGCGCCCACCCGCAGCGTCTCCGGCAACGTAGACACGTGGATTGCTCGTTCGGCCAAACGCATCGGCAGCGACCACACCAGCGGTCACGTTGACGCGGGCGGCATCCAGATCCAATCCAGCCAGGTCGGGCCGGCGACCGATGGCCACAAACGCCATCTCGGCATTGGCGGTTTCTCCCGCTGCCGTATGGACGGCCACACCCGCACGATGCCGCTCAATCGATTGCGCGTCGCTCCCTGCAATGACGGCTACGCCGGCATCTTGTAGGGCGCGACGCAAGTAGTCGCCCAGCACGGGCAGGTAGCCGGGCAGTACACCGTGCTCGTCGACCACCCATGTCGTCTGCACGCCGAGCCGGTTGAACAGATAGGCAAACTCGCTGCCTGTAGCGCCCCCACCGATCACAACGATCGAAGCCGGCAGCGCGTCCAATGTCGAGGCGAAGCGGGGAGCAATGACTCGATCGCCATCCGGCTTGAGTCCCGGAGGAAAGAGCGGCACCGAGCCGGCCGCAATGACGACGAAGTCGGCCGCAAGTGTCGTGCTGGCATCTCCGTCCGCGATCTCGATCTCAGCCGGCCCAACGAATCGACCGCGACCGGGCACAATCTCGACGCCTCGCCGCTCGAGCCAGACTGCCTGATCATCGTTCCACTGCTGCTTGACCGTCACCAGGTGCGCCAACAGCCTCTCTTCATCCACAGCCTGATGGGCGACCGCTGTCGCAAACCCTTCCGCCGGCGCATCTTCCAGCTCCGTGGCTGTTGCTGCGGCCGACAGCCAGACCTTGCTCGGCAGGAGGCTATGCCAACCGGCACGCCCGCCCACCGGGCCGCCACTGACCAACTTCACACTGGCGCCAAGTTCCGCAGCTCGGGCGGCTGCTGCGATCCCGGCCGGGCCGCCGCCGATTACGATAACGCTTCTCCCTAAACGATTCATACCGTGAATTATAGCCGGGATAGCGTGTGTTGACTGGCCAATCACCGGTCCGCGTCATCGTCTGAGCATGCGGACCGTTGTGGGTAAGGCGCGTCCGGGTATAATTGCATTGGCAATGTGCGACCTGTACGTTGCCTGCGCCGAATTCAGAATTAGAAGGATGTAACCGATGGATCCACTCGCCTATATTGTCTTTGGAACTTTTCTTCTGTTAGTCATCGCCGCCATCGTCCTGCCCCGCTTCTTTGACGATGGGTCAAGTCAGCCATCAGAGTAACCCGTTGAACAAACGAGCGCAGGCTTCCCGGCTCGCGGCCATTGGCATGGCGCTGGTGGTGCTGGTCGTTGGTTTCTCGCTGACCGGCGTCACGGCCGGACCAACGGCAACCGAGGAGTTCCCGGACGGCCCCCTCGCGCTCCGCGTCTACTACGACCACCCGAATGACCTCCAGTCGCTTGTGGGATATGATCTGTGGTCGGTCAACAACCTGACCGAACGCTACATTCTGGTCGGGGGCACCAGCGAAACGGCAGCCGATCTTCGCCGGCAAGGCTGGCGCGTGGCAGTCGACGAGCGGGCAACGACTGACCTGGCCCGTACCCGCGCCCCGGCTCTTTTCAACGATGGCTATCGCACGGTGGAGGAGCTAACGGCCGATCTGAATCAGCTAGCGGCCGATCACCCCACGCTGGCAACCATCTTCGACTATGGGGACAGCCATTGCAAGACCGTAGGCGGCTGCGTGATGCCGGGCGGCGAAGCAGTGGCCGGGCATGATTTGCTGGCTATGCGCATCACCAACAACGCGGTGCCCGGCAGTTCAGCAGTCCAAGATGGCACGCTCACCCAGGGCGACAAGCCACTCTTCTTTCTCATGGCCAATATCCACGCTCGCGAGATAACAACGCCGGAGCTGGCCATGCGCTTTGCCACACGCCTACTCGAGTCATATGGCGAGGATCCTGACGTCACCTGGATTGTCGACTGGCACGAGATATGGGTGGTGCCGACCGCAAATCCGGACGGGCACTGGCTGGTAGAATTGGGCGAACAGGCTCCTTACGCCAGCAGCCCCTTTTTCCAGCGCAAGAACCTCAACAACGACACGGACGAAAACGGCGAACCGGACTGCTCGCAATGGCCGGTGCAATCGGGTTGGCAGTTCGGTGTTGACCTGAACCGCAATCACTCCTTTGCCTGGGGGCCGCCGGGGTCAAGCTCCGAGCCCTGCAGCGCCATTTTCCGTGGTCCGGAGCAAGCCTCAGAGGCGGAGACGCAGGCAATCGAGGCGCTGGTGCGAACCCTCATTCCCGACCAGCGCGGCGAGGCGCTCACCGATCTTGCTCCACCTGATACGACCGGACTACTCATCACTCTGCACAGTTACGGAAACCTGGTCTTGTGGCCATGGGGCTTCAGCAGCATGGACGCTCCGAATCGCACAGATCTGAAGGCAATCGGCGACAGACTGGCTACCTTCAATGGCTATTTCTCGTGCCAACCAACGCAGGAGTGCTTGTATGGGGCCAACGGCGCGACCGACGATTGGGCATATGGCGAGTTGGGCATCCCTGCGTTCACCTTCGAAGTCGGCAGCCAGTTCATGCCACCATACAGCGAAATCGACGACATACAGTGGCCCGCCAACTGGCCCGCCCTGCTCCACGCCGCCAAGATTGCACGCACTCCCTACCTGACGATCCACGGGCCAGAGGTCAGCGACATCGTGGTCACCCGGCTGGGTGACGGTGTGGTGCAGATTCGGGCTGCCGTCAGCGACGCGAGCAATGGCAATGATGTCGTCACCGCTGCACGGCTGTCTGTTGGCTGGCCGAGCTGGTCCGACCAGGCAGAGTTCGTGGTGATGCAGCCAGAAGATGGCGCGTTCGACAGCCCGCTTGAGACCGTCGTGGCCGAGGTCGACCTGGAAGGCAGAACCGATCCCCAGCTCATCGTCTATATCGAGGGTCAGGATGCTCCGGGCAATTGGGGCACGACCGCCGCCGTCTTCGTCGACAGCACGACACCCGAACCGCTGTTCGAGCTGTTTCTAACGACTGTGATGCACCCCTAACTTCGCCTCGGCCCACCCCTATGGTCTAGTCGCCGACCTCACGCTCGTGCCGGAACTGTGTCTCGTAGAGCGATGCATACAGGCCGTCGGCCGCCAGCAGCGACTCATGCGTCCCGGACTCAACCAGTTCGCCCTGGTCCATCACCAGTATCTGATCGGCCGCCAGGATGGTTGATAGACGATGGGCGATCACCAGGCTGGTGCGACCGACCATGACATGCTGCAGCGCATCCTGAATGAGCGCCTCAGACAGCGTGTCAAGGTGTGATGTAGCCTCATCCAGCACCAGAATCTTAGGGTCTTTCAGGATGACGCGAGCGATTGCGATGCGCTGTCTTTCTCCGCCGCTCAACCGGTAGCCACGCTCACCAACAACGGTGTCGTACCCATCCGGCAACCCCATGATGAAGTCGTGGATGTTGGCTGCCTCCGCAGCGGCAATCATCTCCTCTTCCGTGGCGTCCGGGTTAGCATAGAGCAGATTGGCCCGGATCGTGTCGTAGAAAAGGTATGTCTCCTGAGTGACCATGCCGATATTGTCTGACAGTGAGTCCAGCGTCACCGTCTTCAGGTCGTGCCCATCGATACGCACAACACCACTTGTCGGGTCGTAGAGGCGCGGAATCATGTAGGTGATGGTCGTCTTGCCCGCTCCGCTGGGTCCAACCAGCGCCGCGAGCTGGCCCGGCTTAATCGTGAACGTGACATCATTGAGCGCCAGACGCGGTTCCGGCAGGTCTGCCGCCTTTGGCTCGCCATCGTCGGCTCCGTTCTCGGCGCTTTTTTCGACACCTCGTTTCACCAGGTTGCTGTCCCCACTACTGCGAGCGCGCATCGAATAGCGGGTGATTTCAGTCAGGCCACGGCTGTGTCCCTCGGCCAGCGTCACGTAATCGAAATCTACGTTCTCGAACGTGATGTCGCCCTGAACGTCTGTCAGCGCGATCGCATCGGGCATTTCGTCAACTTCAATGGGAATATCGAGTACCTCGAAAACGCGCTCGAAGCTGACCATACTCTGGGCAAACTCGACCGGAGCGTTCGTCAGACCGGTCAGGGGCGCGTACAGGCGGCCCAAGTAGGCGGCGAAAGCCACAATGGTACCGATTGTGAAGAGACCCTCGATGGCCAGACGGCCGCCGATCCAGTAGACAAGGGCCGTCCCCACCGCGCTGATCGATCCCAGTATCATGAAGAACCAGCGGCCGACGACGGCCGAGCGGACACCCAGATCCCGAACGGCCGCGCTGTCGTTGCGGAACCGCGCCATCTCCATATTCTCGCGGCCGAACAGCTTCACCAGGAGCGCGCCGCTGACGTTGAGCGTTTCGTTCATGGTAGCGTTCATCTCGGCGTTGAGGACCATCGACCGTCGGCGCAGGTCGCGCAGGACGCGACCAATGCGCCGAGCGGGGATGATGAACAGCGGCACGACCAGCAGCCCAACGAGCGTCAACCGCCACTCAAGCAGCGCCATAATGGCGAGCGTGCTGATAACGGTAACCAGATTCGAGATGATGCTGATGATTGTGTTGCTGACCGCGTTCTGTGCCCCGATCACATCGTTGTTCAGTCGGGACATCAGTTCGCCCGTGCGTGTCTGCGTGTAGAACCGGAGCGACATGCGCTGCAGATGATCATAGAGCGCACAGCGCAGGTCAAAGATGATCCCTTCCCCGATTGTGGCGTTGAGCTGGCGCTGCCAGACGCCCAGGATGCCTTCAATCAGCGGAATGGCGATCAGTCCGAGAGCCAGGAAGTTGAGAAGACGAATATCCGCTTCAGGGATCGCCGTATCGATCAGGCTGCGAATCAACAGCGGCGAAATCAGGCCGATGCCGGTGATGATCAGGATAGAGATCAGGATCAGGACGATCTTTCCCCTGTAGGGCTTGGCAAACTCCCAGACGCGCTCCAGTAGATCGCGCGTCACGACAGGTTTATCCTGCTCCTCGTCATATGAAAGAAAGGCGAACCAGCCGCCACCATGAAAACTCATTTACTGCTCCTGCTGTCGTGCCGAGAAAGGGAAGTCCAATTCAATGAAGTCCGCATCGCCGGCAGTGCGCCAGCGAACAATTGATTGCGGATCGTATGCGCCTGCGACAAGGCGTATCTGGCTGCCCGCTGCCTCAGCGAGTTCGAGACGGTGCCGCTGAAGGAGTATAGCATCTGGTCTCCAGCCTTCCCACTGGACACCAAGGCCGTCCCATTGGCCGACAAGCTCCCCCTGCTCATTCAGGGCATGGATGAACAGCGTCACTGGAGTCGCCTCACCGTCCTGAAGCCAGGCCGAGATTAGCTCGATTACGCCATCTGCACTCTGCCGCACGTCATAATCTACCAGGCTCAGCCTGCCATCCTGCGACGCCAGAGAGGCGATCGGCTCAACCGCGAATGTCTGCTCTGCCATGAGGGGATGGAGGGTGTACCGGTCAGACGCAGCCCGGTTCGCACCCACAACAAGCCCGGCAGCGTCCAGAAGCTGATCGTCGAGATCTTTCCCTGCCGCCACAGCCAGCCATGTCGGCCCACTGCCCGACGGCAGCAGGACGGCTTGTTGACCATCGATCCAGTGTGGCCGAACGTCATTGGTGCCCAGCATGGCAAAGTCGGCCGGGTCGATCTCGTCTATCTGCACTCCGTCCAGCAGCAGATTGACCGCGTCGCCGCGTGGCTCAACGCGATGAATGAAGATGCTGTTGCCAATGACCGCCTCAGGCGGCAAGCTGCGAAAGATGGCGAACTGGTCCTTGTTGGCGAAGTGCACACCCTGGAGGTTGGTGGCGCTAATAGCGTACCATCCGGGTGCCGGGTCGTAGGGGTAGAACGGGCGTGCAGCCGGGTTCATCAGCCGGGGCGGAAAGCTGTCCAGCCCCGTGTACGCCAAGCCATAGTAGTCCGGGCGCGCCTCACCAAAGTAGCTCAGCCATAGATCATCGATCTCATTGTCAGCTTGCCATTCAGCCAGCCGGGAAAGGTCCTGTCCCCAGTCGATGTTGCTGTCGACCAGCACCCGCCACCCGCCCTGGGGGCCACCGGCGAAGACATTGAAGAAGGTCAGATAGTTGGGATAGATCCCGATGGTCACCACGACCAACCAAACCAACAGAACGGCCACCATCGCCCGCGCGCCGCGTCGCTGACTCTCTGCCCTGCGGGCCTGAGCCTTGTCCGGAGCAATCAGCGGCGTCAGCACGGCACTAATGCCCACATAGAGGAACGGCAATATCGGCAGCAGGTGGCGATAGCCAAGGTTGATGTCGCTGGTCAGCGCAATGGCAAAGAAGCCCAACGGCGGCACGAGCAATGCCGTGGCGTCGATCACGGTTGCCCCAGGCAGTCGAAATCGCTGGCGCCACGAGACTATGACTACGCGAATCAGTGCCGCCGCGAGGAGGATCAGGACTGGCAGCGGTGTCTTGACCAGGAACGCCACCGGGAAGTAGGCCCACCACCCGCTGTCGGAATAGGCTCCCAACAGAAACGAAGGCGTGCTGACCTGCAAGCGGCCGCCGATGTCCAAGAGCTGCTCAATAAAGTTGGGCAGCGGGACCGTCAACCCGCCAAGCTGCGGGAACAGGGGCAGCGTCTGGGGCAGCGTGCCGGTGTCGAATCCGCTGGATGCCCAGAGCACGAAGATAGAGAGCGGGACATAGGCAGCCACCGACTGCACCAGCAGCGCCCGCACGCGATGACGGTCGCCATTCTCGTCGGACAGCCGGGCAGCCCGCCAATAGACCAGGAGTGCCACAGCAAAGACCAGGGCGAACAACGGCACAAACAGGGCCGCCGTATACTTCGTGTTTTGCAGCAGACCGAGGCCTACTCCAGCCAGAAGCGCGTTGGTCCACGTTGGGGTGCGCAGCCAGCGCCACAGCAAATAGCCTGCCAACGCAGCGGCCGCCGCCAATCCCAGATCGGTCGTGGCCAGGCGCATGTGGGCCAGCAGGTTCGGATCGAGGCCCAGCAGAAGCGCCGCGAACAGGGCCGCGACGCCGGCCCTGCGTCTGCGCCCGCCGCGCCCATCAACCCGTTTACGCATCAGGTCGGCCGCCCACCGGCTTCCAACAGCCACCAGCAGCAGCCCCAACCAGATCGAAGGCAGCCGGGCAAGGAACATGATGTGGGCGACATCATTGCCGATTTCCCACAGGAACAGCTCGGCCGGTCGGTGGAAGCTGCTTTCCTGCCACGAAGGATCATCCACCGGCAGGCGGACCGTTGGATCGTTGGCCAGAAGCAATGCGTTGTAAGCATTGAGGCCGGGAGGATGTCCGACACGAATCCCGCGATTGCGCCCGGTCTCCTCAGGCCGCACATAAGCCAGACCGCGGACGATAAATCCCTGCTCGTCGAAGGTGGGAGACTTTTCGACCATACTCCCCAGGGCCAGCGCATAGCTGGTCAGGAGAACGGCCGCAATGGCCAGCGTCGTCAGGAGAGAGGAGGCGGGTCGTCGCATGGACACAGAAGAGGTTGGTAGTTAAGCAAAGTGGCCGGCCCCACCCTCGTGGACGGCCGGCCACTCTACTGCATTCCTGCTACTACTGAAGCCGGGGACTACTCATCCAACGGCATCACCTGAACATAGTCAAACCGCCAGGTCGAGTTGCTGTACTCATCCGCCGAAGCGAATACGCCGAAGTATGGATCATTCACCCAACGCGTGTCGTCATACTCATATTGGAGCAGCAAAGGTGCACCGCGGCTGGCCGCGTAGACCTTAATGCCATCTTCCCGAACCTCGATCCGCCACGTATTCCAACCCTCTGGATCGATACCTTTGAGATCCTTGGCCGAACCTGAGTCGATGTCACCGATGCGCTTCATCGGGCTGCCGCCACAAGAACCCAGGCACCACACGAGGGAATCGACCCGCTCAAACAACAACTTCTGCCAACCGTAGTAGATCGTATTCGTGTTGTAGAAATGGTTGAAGCAGTCAGTATGCGTGTAGATGCCGTCGAATGAATCGGGATCAGACGGACAGCCACCGGTGCTTGGCCAGTCGCCACCGAAAGACATGCCATAGGTTAGCAGATTGGCCAGATTGGCGGGCTCCACATCGAACTCGATCACATACGGCAAGCGCGGGGCCGGTCGGCCAGGGCTAGCAATGCCCCAGTCCCAGGCATCCTCAACCTGCATAACCAACCAGCTGCGGTCTACTTCGTAGAACGTACGCACCTCTTCCAGATATGTGGTACGGCGGATCTTCCAGCCAGAATTGACATCGTTGAAATCGTCACGGTACCCACCAACGACTGAAATCACATTCGACCACGGACTGGCCTGGCCACTAATGTAGCTGCGCGCACGATAGTAGAACACGTTGTTGAACGAGGGCGTCTGGCGAATGAGCCAGTTGTTCTGGGCTACCAGATAGCTCGTCGCCCCAACGAAGTCCGGGCTGATCGCTTCTTGCAGCTCATAAGCCGTCGAACCGGGCGCATCCGTCCAGGAGACAAGCCATTCGTTGTTGCCATTCACACGACCCGCGGAGACAACCACCGGCTGAGGTTCCGGGCTAAGCCCAAACACAGTCAGCGGCACGAACTGAATCGGCGAACCGGTCTGTTCGCGCACTTCCAGCGTAGCACTGCGCTCCAACGTCTCTTCATCGGTAACAATAGTCGCCATGTTGACGATATCGGTGCCGGAAGCCACATTGCCGTTGACGCTGGCCGTGATGGACACGATTGCCACCTGCCCCGCGACGGCCGTACCTTCCCAGGTAATGACCCCGCCACTTTCGTCACACGTGCTCGTCAATAACGCTACGCACTCATGATCCACGTAGGTCAGACCGGCAGGCAGCGTGTCGGTTACAGTTACCAGCATATCAGTGTCGCCGCTGTTGTTGACCGTCACGGTGAACTGCACCTGACCGCCCGGCGGCGTCATCGTGGGAGCCACAACTTTGGTGGACCCGGTCAGATCGGCCGGGACCAACAGTTCAGCCGGAATAGAGTGTCCGGCAATGTAGCGCTCGATCCCCGGTTCCGCTTGAAGGAGTTCCAGATTCGTCGGAAGGACACCCTCATAAGCCGACGGGACCCGGTCGGGACTGTCGGTCGGCTGCGGGGTTGGGGTTCCGTCCCCAGCCGCCGCAATTACCTGAGCCAACGCGATGACCAAAGTCATCGCCAGAAGCATACTGACCAGCGCCATAGGCGTACGCTTGTTTCGACGCCGCCCGTTCTGGTTCGTTTCATTGTTTCCCATTTATCTTTCTCCGCAAATTGATGTGTAACCACACAAACACCTGATCATAGCCGCAGGCCTGGTTCAGGGCAATAGGCAATTGGCAGCGACCAACGAGCCGTCCGAATCTGGACGACACTCTGCCAGGTCGACCCAATCGCTTCCGTCACTTGTCAAAAGGCGTTCGCCAGTGCGCTGGTATGCGCCGGCAACCAGACGATACGCTGCAGATGCCAACCCGTCTGGCAGAGCAATGACGTGGCGCTGCAAGAAAGCATCGCCCTGACGCAGAAAGAAGGCTGAGGCATCAAGACCATCGTGTTGAGCCACTACCCGTCCCTGGCTGTCAATCAGATGGACAAACAGGGCTAAATCCTCCGGCAGATCTGCCAGGACGTCCCAGGTCGTTACGACCTGCAAGGCTTGTTCGCCTGAGTGCGTCACCGTATTCTCCAGCATAGCGTAGCTGCTTAATTCTACAAGCTGGAAACCGTTTTCTCCCTGACCACTCACAAACGCACGATCTACGCGTTGCCTATGCTCCGGGACCGATGGCGGCAGAGCGTAGACGGCGACTGATGGTAGGCCTTCGGTCCTCAACAGCGGCTGTGCCTGCAGGCCCGCCGCCTCAGCCAGATCCGGCGCGATCGGCGCAAACTCAGGCACCAGGAGCCAGACCGTTTCTTCAGCGCCGTAGGCCGCCCCACCGGGCCAAACCAGCGCCCCGGCAACCCCTGCGCCGGACTGAATCCAGCGCGTTTCCCTGGGTTGTGCCGCGTTTCGCTGGAAAGATGAATCGTCAATTGGTTCCACAAAACCGTCTGCCAGGACCGGGACTGCCATACCGGCGGGGTCCAGTTCTGCCACAAGCCGGGCCATTTCGAGCTGCGCTGTCTGATAGCGCAGGCGGGTCTCCAGGTCAGACGGCCACTGCCCGAATCCGTTGCGAATCGTACGCGCACCATGAAGGGCAATGAGAACGACTACTGCTGCCGCCAGAGCGGCAGACCAGCGCTGCCGCGAGCCGGACCTGCTCCAGAGCCAATGGTCAACGGCGCCAACGAACAGAGCAGGCATCAGATAGACAACCGGCAGCGCGCCAACCAGCCGAACCGAGCTGGGCGCATCCGGCGTAATGGCACTTGGTATCAGCGTCACGCCAAGCCAGATCAAGGCAAACGCGGTGGCCGGCTGACGCCACCGCAGCAGCGCAACAATGAGCCCGCCAACAAACAGCAAAGCCAGCAGCGGACCAAACAACGGTACACCGGGCAGGCCGTACGTCCAGCGCGGATCGCCGGTCACGCCAAAGTAGCCCAGCGTAGCCAGCGAGGCGGAAAGGACCGGCCCAACATCCCCGGTCTGAAGCGCCGTCAACGGCCCGGCCAGCTGCTCGACTCGCTGCTGCACGTCCGGCTGATTGCGCAGTGTTACGAAGAGCGGTAGGTAGAGCACACTCATGACCACCAGCGCAGCAGCAGCCAGCCAGGCCTGCGTTCGATAGAGTTTTGCGGCGCCCGTTCCCATGAGATCGCCAGCCATTCCTGAATCCTGGCGACGCGTCGCGAGCAGAGCCATGACGACCGAGTAGATCAAGTAGCCGGCAGGCAGCGCAAACAGCACACGGGCGGCCGTGTAGCTGTACAGCGCCACGCCGAGAACGGCTCCCGCCAGAAGCCCCCGGACCCAGACACGGCGACTCAGCGACTTCGCCGCAAAAGGCCACAGCAGCACGGCAACGACGAGCAAGACAGGTTCGAGGATCGGCCGAATTCCGACACGGCTGAAGACGATTGCCCACCAGCTAACGGCCAGGCCCGCTCCGGTCACCAACCCCACAAAGCGGCCGTACTCTCGCCGCCCCCAGCGCATGGCCAGGGCGACCAGCAGCATCCCCAGGAAAACCGCCGGCAGTCGAATGGAAAGCACGTTGTCGCCCAGCAATATCTGAAACGGGACTGAGAAGTAATGGTAGAGCGGTTCGTGGCCAAAGCCGTAGGGGAAGAAGAATGCGTGCTCGCCCTGGCGGATGAACTGGACGATGTCGGCGTTCAGCACTTCGTCTTGCGAGAGACCGGGCGGCACATCATGCAGGGCGACCATCCGCAGGACGGCCGCCGCAAACAGGATAACAACAGCCGCAGCCAGCCAGACCCGCTGAGAAAGTGGCTGGCCCACCACGTCTGGCTTCCAGTTCCTGAGCAATGTTGGTTCAGCGGACATCGTAGATGAGAATGGAGTAGCCTACCCGGTCATCTGGTTCGCGCTGGCGAAACCAGGCGTAAACGGTCTTTTCTTCTTCCCGCAGCGGCGTTTCCCACAGACTGGTAGCACTGATCGCATAGACGCCCGGCTCAGGACGGGTGGTATCAAACGGCACATCCCACCACAGCGGAAAGAACGGATCGCGCCCCACACCCGGCAGCGGTTGGTATACTATGCCGTAGTAGGCGGGATCGGCTGTGCCAAACCAGCCCAAATTGACCTCCTCGACATCATGCTCCGCCATCCAGCTCTCAAGCCGCTTCAGATCCTGGCCCCAATCCAGATTGCTGTCGATGAGGACCCGGTAGCCGTTCTGTGGGCCGCCCGCAGCGATATTGAAGAAGCTCAGATAGTGCGGGTGGATCAGGAGAGCACTAATGAGTGCCGCGGCTACACCGGCCCAAACCCAGACCACTGGACGGCGCAGCCCGCGAGCTTGACCCGCTTTGCCTTCCCGAGCCGCCGGGGAAGCCAGGCCGCCAATGAGGACAATCAAATATGGCAGGGCAGGCAAGACGTGACGATAGCCAATGTTCAGAGCGCTGCTGCTCATGATGATGAACACGCTGGCGAACGGCAGCAACAGGAAAAGCGCCCGTCGTCGCGTGACCGGCCTGGCAACGAGCAGGACAGCCGCCACCATCGCCAGCACAAGCAGAGGCAGCGTGCTCTTGGTCGCAAAAGCCACCGGGAAGTAGCTCAAGAATCCCGACTCCGAAAACTGACCAAGCATGAACGAGTTCATCCGGCCTTCCAGACCCAGATTGGCGATCTGCTCCAAACCCAGCCAGAACGTCGGCATAGGCACGGGTAGATCTGCCAACGGGGCCAGCAGGGGCGAACTCCAGCCAGCCGGCCCCCACTCCAGCCCAAAAACCAACCAGATGACGACGAGAGAGCCAATACCCGCCGTCAGAAGCTGAGCGATCCGGCGGGCCGCCAAACTCAGCCACGGGGTCGCATCACCTCCACCAGCTTGCAACATCGGCGAGACGGCCGCCATAAGCAACCAGACCGGCACAAGAGCGAGGGTGCTCAACTTGCTGCTGAACGCCAGCCCCATCACCAGCGCAGCGACAAGCCATCTTCGCCACGACCAGCCCTCCGGCGCAAACCACAGCCGCATGAGAGCGTATGTGGCCAGGAATGAGAAGAGAATCGCGCCCATATCGGTCGTCGCGTAACGGCCGTGGGCCAACAGATTTGGCTCAAAGAGGAGAAGCAGCAGCACCGCCAGCGCAGCTCCGCGGGACCGCCAATAGGCTTTGGCAAACCGGTATCCCGCGAGGCCCAGGAACAACGCCAGAAAGATTACGGGCAGTCGCGCCAGGAACACAATGCGGTCAACGTCGCTGTTGTAGGTCCAAAGAAACTGCCGGGCGAACTCATACCACCCATCTTGCTGCTCCCAACTGGGGTGATCGGTCGGCAGGGCCAGCTCCGGCATCGTCAGCAGCAACGCCGCGCTCAGGCTGTTGATCAGGGGTGGATGCTCCACACTGAGCCGAGGATCGCCGGTGCGCAGCAAGGCGATGCCACGAGCAATATGGTTCTGCTCGTCCATCGTCGGGACTGTCGTCGATCACGCTGTCGAGGGCGAGGAAGAAAAACAGCAGGATCGCCGCCACCACCACACCGAGGTGGAGTGGCGACAGAGAAGAAGCCGGACGGGCTGGTGCGGTTAGCGGGAGCATATCGACCGTGTATTATAGCCTGAGTTCCCATTCGACCTACCGACGACCAGTCATGGATCTCCATCTCTAACGCAGCGGGCAGTAGACCACGCCTGACGCCGCTGATGACACAGCCACCGGTTTCCATTACAATTCAGCCCGATATGGTCGCTGATTCCACCAACGACAACGACGCCGGAACGCCACAAGGCCCCCGCCGCTTGCTCATGCCGGCGCTGAAGATAGCGGTCACGCTGCTCGGTCTCTATCTCGTCCTGTCGCAAATCAGCCCAGAGGCCATCCTGACGGCCATTACCCAGAGCGATCCGTTGTGGCTGGCAGCCGGTGCGGGCCTCATGATCCTCAGCCTCTTCGTGCGCGCCTTCCGCTGGCAAATCGTCCTGGAAGGTGTTGGTGCGTCCATCCGCTACAGTCGCCTGGTCGAACTGTACTTCGTCGGCAGCTTCTTCAACGCTTTTCTTCCGTCGGGCATTGGGGGGGACGTGGTGCGGGCGGCCGAAGCGGCGCGGGATGTCGACGCCAACATTGCCGCCGGAACCGTGGTCATCGACCGCCTGACCGGTCTCATGGCCCTGTTCGCCATGGCTCTTGCGGTCCTGCCCTTCCGCCCGCCAGAGTTCCCACCGCAGCTGCTGGCCATTATCATTGTCGTGTCCGTGAGCGGCCTCATCGCCGGCCTGCTGCTCGTTGACGGCCGCTTTGTCGAGCATCTCATCTCCTGGGTGGGCGGCTGGTTTCCCGGCCCCCTGCCGGCGCGCTTGGCCCACGCCGTCGCGCCAATCGGGCACTGCACAACAAGGGCGCTTCTGATTGCCCTCGCCATATCAGTTGTGTTCAACCTGATGCAGGTCGGCTGGTGGTACGCCATGGGGCGTGCGCTGGGCATCCAGCTGAGTTACAGCTACTACATGCTCGTCGTGCCCATCATGTCGCTGGCTCTGCTGGTGCCGTCCATCGGCGGGCTCGGTGTGCGCGAGTCGTTGGCTCCCTTCCTCTTCACCGGCGGCGGCGTGCCACCTGAGCAGGCCGTAGCGCTTTCCTTGCTGGTCTTCGGGCTGGAGCGGCTGGCCAGCCTCGTGGGTGCGCCCATCTATTTGATAAGCACCGTCAGAGCGGCCAGAGCTGGCAAAGCGGAGAATGAAGCAATGAAACGGCCGGCGCCCTGAGTGGAGCGCCGGCCTGATGATCCCACGTGGCTCGGATGACTAAGTCGTCATCAGGAAGCTGCTGCAGCCGGTACACTCTCGAGCGGCAGGAACGTTATTTCCAGCATACCGTCCCGCAGACGGCCGCCTCCGGTCCTCCGCTTGGCCAGCACAGCCGGCAAGATCATCTCCCGCTTGAAGTTCCCAATCGTGATGAACAACTCATCACCGCGCTTACGCAGCTTGACGTCATCCCGCGTTGCGAAAGGAATTGGCAGCCGCATCAGGTAGCTACCGTCCTCTTCTTCGGTAATCTCCTGCAGGGTGCCCTCATAGAAGATTTCTCCGGGGTCAGTATCCCCGAACGCATCATCGGCCAGCTGGGAGAGTGCCTCGATGCCAACAACTTCATGAGCGTAGTAGGGGGCGTAGAAAAGCGGCAGCGGACTGAAGTTGGCCTCAATCATCTCCATGTACTTGGCCTGAATGGCCCGGCGCTGCGTATAAAACTCACCCTCTTCAGAAGCCTCCGGCAGGATGCGGTTGACAATCACCGCGTCGACGGGATAGTTGAACAGGCCCAAATAGCTGATGGCGCGTTCAGCTTCGCGGATGACCATTCGCTCCGGTTGAAGCACAACGCGGTAGCTACTGATCGACGGATCGCTCAGCGTCTCGCGCAGTTCGGCCGTTGCCTCATCAAGCATGTTGATCGCGTTGATGATTTCGGACGGGCCTTGCAGCAGCTTGCCCGCAAACGGCTTCAGCGCCTTCAGCATGACCGTCGATTCCAGCCGCGTGAGGTGTCCCGCGTACCAGCGGAACGTATCAGGCATCGTAAGTAGACGAATCGTTTCGCCTGTCGGAGCCGCGTCAATAATGACCCGGTCAAACTCCTGCTCTTTGGCCTGTTTATTGATGTGCAGCAGGCTGACAATCTCGTCCATCCCGGGAAAGGCCGACAGCTCATCGGCCACGACATTGCTGATGCCCGGGCCACTGATCATCCCGGACATGAACGTCTGGATGGTGCCCCAATAGTTTTGCATATCGGCAACAACGCTGATCTCCTGCGCCCACAAGTTCTCCGCCACCTGTACCGGTACGGCAGCCAGGGGAACATCCAGCGAGTCCGCCAGGCTGTGAGCGATATCAGTGCTGGCGACCAGGGTCTTGTAACCCAACTCGGCGCTGCGCAGTGCCGTGGCGGCCGCCACGGTCGTCTTGCCAACGCCGCCTTTTCCAAGATAAAGAATAATTCGCATGTTGATAATCTCCTGCCAATCTATACGCACTGCAACAAGCTACGTTGCATACCACAGGCTGGGCTCAAAATCTGCCAATATCGACCCGCCCGTAAACTCTCGCAGGATCGACTGGTTCGGAATCGCCATCAGATGTTCCTGGGGCACAGTCTCAAACCATTGCAGAAACGCCAGCAGTCGATTCGCCTCCAGCCGCTCTGGCGTCCCGGCCTCCACCTGCAGGATTAGCGGCTTGGCCAGCAGCTTCAGGACCGACATCTCATAAACAAGCGCCGAGTTAAAAAAGACGTTGGCGTGATGCTGATAAGGAAAGATATGGCGCTTTTCGCCGCGACGCACACTGGCCCAGCGCGAAATGGTGTCAGAGGCTGAGTAGCCCCGATACGCTGCATCGCGCACGATCCGCCGCAGTAGACGGGTGTCGGTCGTCGGCACGCGGTTATGCTTGTCCAGGTTCAGCTGGGTGAAAGCAGATACGAAGATGCGGTAGATGCGCTCATCGTCTATTCCCTGAGTCAGCCGTGGATTCAATCCATGAATGCCCTCAATAATCAGCACGTGCTGCGGCCCAATCTGGACACGCTTGCCCGGCTCCCTGAGTCCACTCATGAAGTTGAAGCGCGGCAGGACAACAGATTCACCAGCAACCAGCGCCGCCATATGCTGCTGGAACAGGGGCAAGTCCACCGCCTCCAGAGACTCAAAATCGTACTCCCCTGTCTCGTCACGCGGCGTCGCCTTGCGGTCGACGAAGTAGTCATCCAGCGCGATGATGACTGGAAAGACGCCCCGCGCCATCAGCTGCAGCGAAAGGCGCTTGCTGAGCGTCGTCTTACCCGCCGAAGTCGGCCCCGATATCGAGACCATCCGAATGGCCGGGGTGTGTTCGGCAATCTGGTGGGCGATGGCGGCCGTCTGGCGCTGATGCAATGATTCAGCGACGAGGATGATTTCCCGTGTGCGACCGCTCTGAATTGCGCGATTCAACGCCGTCACATTGCTCACGCCCATCACGCCCAACCATTCGCTGTAATCCTGGAACACCTGGGCCAAACGTGGCTCATCCTCAAAGGGCTGCAAAGCGTCCGGCCACTGGCGGCGCGGGAACTGAAGAATGAACCCGTCGCGGTAGTGACGCAGGTCGAACAGGTTCAGGTAACTGGTGCGCGGCACCATGAAGCCGTGGAAGTTGTCCCGCACTCCGTTCAACTCGTAGAGCGTCACGTAATCCTTGCGCCGGCGTGCAAACAGCTCCGCCTTTTCGGCGTCACCCTGAGCGCGAAACAGGTCGAGCGCCTCAGCCAGCGGCACTCTGACTGGCGAAATAGCCAGGTCCGCATCGACCAGGGCCTGCATTCTGTCTCGCAAGGCGCCCAACTCCGCATCAGTCAGTGGAACTCCACCCTCTCGCTCACAGTAGTAACCGCCAAAAGGCATTGAATGGTGGATGGTAACCGGCTGGTCGGGGAACACCTCGGCGGCAGCGGCAATCAAGAGAAAGGTCAGGCTGCGCCTGTAGATCCGCGAACCGTCGGACGTGTCTGTTCCCAAAGGCACGACATCGGCGTCTTCCATCAGCGGCAGACACAACTCGCGCAGCTTGCCATTGACCAGGGCGGCCACATTGTGCACGCCCGCCTCTGGATCGGCTGCCAGCACAAACTCCTCAAGCGTCGTTCCACGCTGCGCTTCGAAGACACGGCCGTCGGTGAAGCGTGCCTGAACCGTATCACGTTGTGTCGTCTCGTAAACCGCCATCATGTAGATAATACGTCAGGTACGTATGTTTAGCATTAGCAGCTTCCACCCAGATAGGTGCACACGCAAGCAACCGCCTGTGGCAAGCTGTTGGAAAGACTCAGCTCGACCTGATCGATTGGCACATTGGAAAACAATTCTCGTTCGAGCCAGTCGGCATCATTCAGCCACGTTTCCATCTCGTCAGCGTTCAGTCCCATCCGTCCGGCAAAGATAGGTACCGTCTGGACGGCTGCTCCTGGCAGGAGTTGGTCTGCAACCATCATCTGCCACGCTGCCAACTGGTCGTCAGTCGCAAACGGGAGCCAGCCCGCTGCCCGGGGTGCAGCCAATAGCGATCCGGCATCGGGCGGCAGCGCGTTGAGCGCCTTCCTGTCGAGGTAGATCAGCGTCATGTTATGCAGCAGCATACGCCGGCTCGACTCGCCCAGATGCTCGGGCTGGACGAAGTACGGCAGCAGGATGTCGCGATACCAAAGCTCGTCGAGCATCAGATGGGCCAGATAGGCGGCCATGAAGACCGCATGAGGATCCAAAAGCTCCGCCGCGTCCGCCAGCTCCGGCGTCTGCGCCAGCATCGCTGCCACAGCATCCCAATCTGCCGGGAGCGGAAGCGGATAGAAGTGGGACAGCTCGCGGGGCACATCGCAGATCGCCTGATAGTCCGGGGCGATGCTCCCAAGGCAGAAAGCGGACCACTCCGCATCGACTCTGGCAGCCACGCGCGGCGCAGCAGACGGCCGCCCGTCAACGCCGGTAGCCAACGCCAGCCGTAAACGCTCGGCGTACTCAAGGTGCATGAAGGGTGTGGGCATCGTAGACGGCGTTGGGGCGCAGACGATCGGTCAGCGGGGCTAGCGATCACCTATGGGACAGCCAGAAGGAGCATACCATCGTGTTGTCACCTGCCCGCGCAGACGAGGCATCTTGGACAGGCAGGCCAGAATGACTCTGGCGTCGGCGTCGCTGTTGGAAGCTGCTTTGTCGCCGAGCCGTGCCAGAAGCGCCGCTTCAAGTTCGTCCGGCTCGCCGAACGCCGTCATGCCGTCGACAATGTCCGTCAACCCAACCGGCACCGCATAACCGCGCACATAGTGAAACTGACCAGGTCCCTGCCCATAGCGGAAGACCGTATGCTCTGCAAACAAGCGGAGATCAGAGATCGGCTGCCGGCCCAGCACCATCAGCGGTTCGACGGGCACATTGCCGCCCACAATCTCAACCGCAATCGTCCATTGAGCGGCTGTCTCCGGCGGGATTCCGTGTCGAGCGACCAGCGCTCGAGCATAACTATCCAACACGCTGGCGGCGTATTGTCGCGGCTCGCGGCTGTTCACCTGGTCCCATCCACCGTTGTAGGCCGCCAGCGCGGCAAAAAGATCACCGCCGGATGCCTCGACCACATGGGACAGGATGGCCATCCCCCATCGCAGATTCGTGGCCGGAATCAGAAGTTCTTCGGAACTGGGTCGCCACTCAAGCCCGGGACCGGTTGGCATAACCCCCATGAGTCCCACAGCGCCCATATAGCTAACAACGCGATGATCGCCCGCCGACTCATGGCGGATGATCGCCGCGATGAAGTCCGGGTCGAATCCATAAGTGTCCGACAGGGTCAGAATGTAGTCCGACCACCCCTGAATGCTGGAAGCCCAGTAAGGGGAGATCCCCTCGACCTGCGCCAACGACTCGTCGGGAACGGCCGCGATCGCTTCCGGTTCACTCTGGCCAGGCACGTCTCCGGGCGGTTCCTGAGCAGCTGCCGCTCCCGCCGGCACTGCCAACAGAAGTACGAGTATGATCAACAACCGCACAAGGTGCATCGGGCCGATGCGGCCGCTTACCGAGTGGGCCTCCAATGGATTGGATGAACGGACCAACATGGTTTACCGCTCGCTCCCGGACTGTCGGGCCCGTATCATGACATCGAGGGAACCCAACTGTCCGGGATCAGCGCGCCACCAGCTAACGCGCGCGTCGCGCATCGGCAGACCGATGTGCGCAGGCACGGTGATACGCTGGGGCTCCTTGCCTTCGCTGCCTGGCAAGATGAAAGCGTGGACCCGTTCCGGGCCTTCGCTGCCTTCGTATTCCACGTAGGCCGGGTACGTAGCGTGCAGCTCCAGAACGCGCACAAACAGCTGAAGCTCCTCGCCCTCGATGTCGGTGCCAAACACCTCCGCCCGGGGAAACCGGTCGCCGTTCTCACGAATCCAACCGTAGAGTGCCAACGTCTTGTACTCGTTCCCCCAATCATCAAGAACCAGACTCGGCAGAATGTGCTCTTCCCTGCCCATGGTGACAAGCGCGTAGGTCAGCCAAACAAATGGCCCATCAGACTTTGAGTCACGGTCGATAACGAGCACTCTGAAACCATTTTGCTCAGCTATCTGGCCGCGAATCCGTTGTCTCACAACCTTCATCTACGCTTGCTCCTCATTCCTGCGCCCCAGCCCTGTCGCCATAGCGTCGCCCAGTTCGTCCTGAGTGAAGTGTAGCGCAGACGGCCGTCCAGTCGCAACCCAATTGCTTGCCGGGTTCACCGGCAAAGTCTATTATTCTTTCGCACCTCACATTCACAACCGACCGGCTACAGGGCCGCAGTCAAACTATCATCCAAGAGGCATGAATGAGCGAATCCACTTACGCTGAACAAGACCCGGAGCTATACGCAAGGATTCAGGAAGCCCGGAAACTGCGTCGAGACGACGACCTGGGAGCATCCCAGGAGCTGCTACTCGCGCTGCTCGATGACTATGAGAAGCACCCACTGGTTCTCTTTGAAGTAGGCGGCTCCTACGATGTGCTCGGCGACGAAGAGAAAGCGATCCCCTACTATCGCCGTGCCGTGGCCGCTGGCCTGGAGGGAGACGACCTCCAGGAATGCCTGATCTGCCTGGGCAACACCCTGGGCATTGTGGGCGATTTGGACGAGTCGGTCACGGTACTGGAATCAGCCCTCAAGAAGTTCCCGGATCGGCCCAGCAACCGGGTCTTTCTCGCCCTGGCCTACCATTACAATAACCAGCCCGATGACGCGGTTGGCACGCTTCTGGATGTCATTCTGAGGACGACTGAAGACGCGGACATCCAGGCGTACGCTGGAACACTGGAGTACTATCGGGATGAATTGACCGAAGGCTTGACCGGCTAGACCTGAATCGCGTCGATCTCCGCCCTTCGGATTCGGCCCCACAACCCGCATGAGATGTGCCTATGCCCGAACTAGCGAGCCAACTTAGAACCGACAGCAGCGACTATCAGGACAATTACGCCCACAATCATGCGCTGGCCCAGTCCCTCCGCGAGAACGTGACGACCGTCGCCACCGATCGGCCAACCCGTGTCATCGAACGGCAGCGCCAGCGCGGCAAGCTGCTGGTGCGTGAGCGAATCGACGCCCTGATCGACCGGGGCAGCCCGTTTCTGGAGCTGTCCCCGCTGGCCGCCTGGGAAATGCACGACGGCGACGCGCCCGGCGCCGGGATCGTGACAGGCATTGGCCGTATCTCCGGCGTCGACTGCATGATCATCGCCAATGACCCGACGGTAAAGGGTGGCACCTACTTCCCTGAGACCGTCAAGAAGCATCTCCGAGCGCAGACCATCGCCGAAGAAAACCGGTTGACGACCATCTACCTCGTCGACTCCGGGGGCGCATTCCTCCACCTGCAGGCCGATGTCTTTCCAGACCGCGACCATTTCGGCCGCATCTTCTACAACATCGCCCGCATGTCTGCCCAGGGCATTACCCAGATCGCGGCTGTTGTCGGGTCGTGCACAGCAGGCGGCGCGTATATTCCCGCCATGTCCGACGAAACCGTCATCGTAAAGGGCAACGGGACGATCTTCCTGGCGGGTCCGCCGCTCGTCAAGGCGGCCACTGGCGAAGACGTCTCCGCCGAAGATTTGGGTGGCGCGGATGTCCACACCCGGCTGAGCGGTGTGGCCGATCATTTCGCCGAGAACGAGGAGGATGCCCTCACCAAAGTGCGCGAGATCGTCAGCCATCTGCACAGCGCCCAGCTTCGGCCGCGCTCTGTGCCGCTGGCCACCACGACACCAGAGGATCCCCTGTACCCGGCCGAAGAGCTTTATGGCGTCATTCCAGTCGACCCCCGCCAAACCTACGACGTGCGGGAGATCATTGCCCGGCTGGTGGACGGTTCACGCCTGGGCGAGTTTAAGGCCCGCTATGGACCGACCATCGTGTGCGGCTTCGCCCACATCATGGGCATCCCGGTTGGCATCGTGGCCAACAACGGGCTGCTCTTCAGCGAGTCGGCCCAGAAGGCGACCCACTTCATCGAGCTGTGCGGCCAACGCGGCACGCCGCTGCTGTTTCTGCAAAACATTGCCGGTTTCATGGTCGGCCGTCAGTACGAGGTCGGCGGGATTGCCAAAGACGGAGCCAAGATGGTCATGGCGGTCAGCAACGTGGCCGTCCCCCGCATCACCTTGCTCCACGGTGTCAGCCACGGCGCAGGCAACTACGGCATGAGCGGTCGCGGCTATGATCCGCGCTTCCTCTTTTCCTGGCCAAACAGCAGGATCAGCGTCATGAGCGGGGACTCAGCCGCTGACACGCTGTGGACGGTCGGCAAGCGGGACTACTTTCACCAGCTTGACGAGCCAACCGAGAGCGAGATCAAGATTGCGGAGACACGCTTCAAGAAGCCAATCCTCGACCAGTACGAGGTCGAGAGCAGCCCTTACTTTGCAACGGCTCGTTTATGGGACGATGGCATTCTCGATCCGGCGCAGACAAGGACGGCGTTGGCTTTGGCGTTTGCCGTCACGGCCAACGCGCCTATCGGCCCCAGCACCTACGGCACCTTCCGTATGTAGATCGCAATAGGTAGACCGCAATCATGACCGCCTACTCAACGCCTGCAAGCCGGGTCCTGCGGCGTCGCTCCTGCGGGGCATTCGTTGAAGGCGCCAAAGGAGAAGTCAGGTCGCACAATCTGGCCGGGCGCAATCTCCCAGACGTCATCCACCAGGATCGTTTCTGCCCCGGTAACGTCTCCGGTCAGGGTCAACTTGACCGTGTAGCGACCTGGCGCAACTGGCGCCTCAGCGAAAACCACAGGCGGCCGATCGTCTCCAGGGCCTAACAGCGCTTCGGTCGAAAGCGTTTCACTGAATACAGTCTCACCGTCAACTGACAGAACAACGACATAAGCCGCGTCCAGCGTCTCGTCCGGGAGCAGCATACCAAATGGCGCATCTGGACGCTCCCAGACTAACTGGACAACGCCGGGTTGGTCCGGATGCGGCGTATAGGGAATATCGTTGACCAGCAGTTGCAGGACCAACAGAATCAGCACAAGCAGCGCAGCCGGCAGATAGTCGCGGACGCTTAGATCACGAAACAAGCGGCGGCTGGTCACGTAATCTAGCTCGCCATCCTCACCAACGGCCTCCTCCGAATCGAGCGCCCTGGCGAACTGATTGGGAGCCAACCAATGGGCGGTAATCGGCGCATTGGCATACGCCTTACGCAGGCGCGGCACCCGCTGTCGTGTCAGACGCTGCTCAGCCCACAGATTGCCTTCGCGATTCGCGCAGTCATACGGAGGACAACCGACTACCTTCACTTCCGCTGCGCCGGAATCGAGCGTGCGCGTCAGCATGTCGGGCGGCACAGCACCGACACAGGGCAGCGTAACAACGACCACGTTGGGATCGGGATTGCGGCCGTTCTCCTGGAGATAGGGGCGAGCGCCATGCCGTGCGTGTCGCTCGCACGTATATACGACAATCTTTGCTGGTTCTGCTGCCGGCACAGCGACTGCTACTGGGCCGGCAGTCACTGGCTCCGGAGTCAAGCGAGCCTGATCTTTGATGAGGTCCCACAAGCTCTCCGGAGCAACCGTTCCCAGGGTGACAGCGACACCATCGCAGGAGCCGACGCAGATGCCACACGAGACACAAAGACCGGTGTCTTCGATCGCAATGAACTTGTGAGGCTTGTCGTCGTGGCGCTCGACCATTTGAATTGCGTCGTATGGACAGTCCAGCGCACACTTGGTGCAGCCCGTACATCGATCCTTGATGATGTTGACGGTGGGAGGTGTCCCGGTGACAGGGATAAGGATATCAGGCGCACCGTTGGCTTCGCGTGCCGGCCGACTGCTTGCAGAGCGACGACGCAGGCGGCTGAGCCAGGGGAGCGCAGCCAACCCAAGCACACCGCCGACCAACACCAGCCAGAACCAGACCGCTCCCTCGAACGGCAGATAGAACAAGAACAGCGGGTCAAATGTAATCGTGCCCGGCAGTTGATTGAGATCCGCCTGAGGCAGCATCCCCACCGGAAAAAGCGTCGAGACAAGCAGGACAGATACGCCAATGATGACGACCCACTCCACCGGCGGGAGCCAGCGCGGTCGAGCGAGTCGGCGAATGTGGAGAAAGAAGAAGGCAGCCACCACAAGAAACAGGATGACATGAAGCGCAAACAGGACCAGGAACAGCGCCCAGCTTGACTCTCTTTCGCCCGCGAACACAGTGTAGCCCATGTAGGCCGGGGCCCAACTGGTCGCTTGCTCAAGAAAAGCGCGAAACTGATCACCAATCAGCTGCGCTCGAGTATCCCAGATCAGCCAATATCCCGTGACGCCCGCGAGCCACAGCAGGACAGTCATCCCCAACCCAGTCACCCAGGCCAACCAACGCGCTCCCTTGAACTTTTCCAGGAAGAGCGTCCGGTAGGCGTGGAGCAGCGTGGCGATGACCAACGCGCCAGATGCATATCGATGGGTGGCACGAATGATGCGGGCGATGAACTGCGACTCCATCCGTTCCACGGCGAGGTACGAGGCGTCATAGCCGTACTGGAAGAAGAAGAACAGGTAGGCGCCCGTCACACCGACGATGGCAAGTAACAGAACGGCGATTGTGCCCGTGTGGTAGAACGGGTTTAGCTGCGGCGCCATGATCCGATTCACCGGCCGCTCGATGGCCAGCGCCACGCGCTCAAGCCAGACCGCCCATCTGCTCCGATCGGGCTGCCACGCATCGATCGCCTCGCGCACAGCCGCGCCGTCTTCCAGACCGACAGTGCTCCACGTCACTTCATGCTCGTGTGCGTCCTCGTCGTCATGATCGAGATCGCGGGCAGCAGAGGTGGGGTCAGCTTCCTGGGCCGGCGTGGTTTCCGCGCTATCGAAGGTTGCATCGACCATGCCGTCAGGACGGTCACAATCTTGCTCCAGGTTGGCACCGGGCAAGATTTCCGGTTGCTTGGATGATTTCTCAGCCATGTCCACTTACTTCTGCGAAAGGCTGCTTACCAGCGATCGCATTCGGACCAAAACAGCAAGAGGCGGCCCGAGAGCCGCCTCTTGTTTTCAGAGTACGGGTGGTGTAAATGGTCTGGACGACCCTCCTGCTACCACCCGCGCCTCACATCGATCAGTTAAGGGTCAGCATATAGGCGACCATGTCGTTGATCTGATCTTCGGTCAGGTCAGTCGCGTAGTTCTGGTACATGATGTCCGCACCAAAACCTTCAACCAGGTGAGCGTTCGGCTCCCGGATCGATTCGCGAAGGTAATCTTCAGCCGACATACCGGCCACGTACGTGCCTGCACGCCCCGCGATACCTGCGTGCGAGGGCCCAACAATCACCACACCATCGTCGAGCGAGTGACAGGTGATGCAGCCTGGCGCACTATTGGGGCCAATGACGGCCGATCCGTAGAGATCTTCGCCGTTGGCTGCGTTGCCTACCGACGCCACCTCACCAGCACCATCACCGGAATCGGCTGTGCCACCGCCGCCACAAGCTACGAGGGCGATCATGACCAAGGCCATGACGAGCATGAAAACGATATTCTTCCGCATTATTCAACCTCCGTCCTTTCAACTTACAACGTTTTGCGAGCGTCAGCGGATTGGGAAACCCGGTGACGTCATGTTTATGTTGGTAATCATGTTGAAGAGTACAGGACCGTAAGCGACCAGGATCAAGACGACTGTTGTCACTAACCACGGGCGCCAGCTATCCAGCCATTTGGGCACAGGAACGGGATCCAATGGCTCCGCAACAGGCATCTCAATCGGCTCCGTCAGGTACTTTTTGTGAAGCACCGTCCCCAACATGTTGCCAAAGAACAACAGACCACTTACGCCGAGAATGATACCACCAACTGCCGCTTCGATCATCAAGGGATTCCACGACGATTCGACATAGGGAGCCAGACCAAGAGGAACCCGACGCGGCGCGCCAAAGTTCAGGCCCAGAATGTGCAAGCCATTCGACATGAGCAGCATGCCGACAAACCACGTCCACGCCTGCCACAGGCCCATACGACGGCTGAATAGCTGTTTTCCGCTGAGCTTGGGCACCAGCCAGTACGAGATTCCGAAGAAAGTTAGTGTCGTAGCCGAACCGAGCGTCAGATGGAAATGACCGGGCACCCAGGCTGTATTGTGGATTGCCAGATTCACGTTATACGACGCGTTGGTCAACCCTCCGATTCCGCCAAATGCGAACAGGATCATCGCCAGGTTCTGCGCCGCATAGGACGGATCTCCCCACGGGAGTTTGGGGACCCAACCCAGCAGACCTTTGCCGTCGTTGGCCCGACCGCCAATCTCCAGAGACGCGACGACGGTAAACGCCGTGAGCATGCTGGGGATGAACAGCGCGTACGTCAACAGCGCATGCATGATCTTCCAGCCTTCCGGAACACCCGGGTCCACAAACTGATGATGGAGACCAACCGGAATGGACAGAACAAGGAACAGCCAGAAGACAAGGCGAGCCAGCGGTTCGCTGAACATCTTGCCGCCTGCCTGCTTCGGCAGCATCGCATACCAGGAGATGTAGGCAGGCAGTAGCCAGAAATAGACCAGCGGGTGGCCGAAGAACCAGAAGAACGTCCGGGCCAACTGTGGATCCGTTCCTTCTACCCAACCCAGAGACCAGGGGAGGATGAGGAACAAGATCTCAGCCGCCACACCGAGGGTCGCGATCTGCCACATGACCATCGTAATGATCGCAGCCAGGGCGATGAACGGCGTGCGCTGGGCCGGGTTTTCTTTCCGCCACGCGCCATAAGTTAGATAGAATCCCCATCCGCAGACCCACGACCCGACGACAACAAGCACCAGACCCAGGTAGAAGAAGGTACTGGCCTGCATGGGTGGGTAGAACGTATACAGGACGGAGGCCAGATTCATCAGAATCGGCACGCCGGCGCTAACCGTCCCCAGGACCATCAGAATGAAACCCAGGATGTTCAGACGAATGTGGGTGAGCGGCTTATCCAGGCTGCGCGGAATGGCGAAGGTGAAGAAGCCAACGATGAAGAACGTGGTCCAGACCAGAGCGTTCAGGACGCCATGTAACGTCAGACCCTGATAGTAGGTGGCAATGCCGATGCTTGCCAGCGCGGGATACAGATTGATGCCCACATTCTGCAGCTTCTGAAGCGGCCCCATGGCGCCGCCGACGAAAAGCGCGACCATGGCCACACCCAGGAACCAGGCGGTGAGGCGGTCCTCTCGCTTGAAGATGGGCATCATCCCTTCTCGGGAGGTTGTCACTTTGAGATCAGCCATTATTCCACCACCACCTGGCCGACCATCGTATGATGGAGCGCGCCACAATACTCATGACAAATGATGTTATACGTTCCGGGATTATCGAATGTGGCCGTCAGCCGGCTCACTTCTCCGGGCAGGGCCATCATGTTGACGTTTGTGTTGCTGACTTTAAACCCGTGTTGGATGTCGCGACTGGTGACGTAGAACGTAATCGATGAACCACGCGGCACCGTTATTGTCGAGGGCGAGAACTGCCACATCTGGGCCAGGACAAACGCTTCGTAGCGGCCTGGAGCAAGTTCGCGGACGCGTTCTTCGACAGGCATTCCCCACGGCGACGGCGGCGTAGCGACCGTGCGCGGGTCCACCTGCTCATAGGGCGTCGGAACCTGAATTCCAAAGGCGAAGCTGCTGACTGCCACCGCAAAGATGAACACGGACAGCAACCCGATCGTAAAGATTAAGTAGAGGCGCTCGCGCCGATCCATATGCATCAGGTGGTTGCCCCCCTGGAGAGCAGCGTCAGATAGGCGCTGCCCCACAACGCCACGATAAGAATGATATAGATAATGAGTATCGCGATCGTTCCCTGAGGTGTCTTGTACTTGTCCTTGTCGTCCATAAATGCCTCCTACTAGTCGTTTCGCTTCGCCAAACCATGATCTTTGTTGCGCCCGGACCGGAGTCGCCATACTCCTCGGGGCACACGATCTATCGCGCCTAGCGCGTCAGATACCGCATATCTTCCGCAATGTCCTCGCCCGGCGTACCGTGACTGTAAATCAATCGAAGGTAGCCATCCTGGTCCACAGCGACCAGAGAGGTCGTGTGATCGACGAGATAGCCCGTCGCCGCGGAGCCTTCGTTCTTGCTGTAGTAAACGCCAAGAGGCGTTGCCGCCGCCAGAAGCTGTTCTTCGCTGCCGGTCAGGCCCAGGAATGAGTCATCAAAGTGCCCCAGATATTCCGCCAGCGCTGCCGGCGTGTCCCGCTCAGGGTCAACGCTGACCATCAGCACCTGAACCCGGTCTGCCCGTACGCCAAGCGCGTCGCGCATGGTCTTCAATTCGGTCATGGTCGCCGGGCAAGCGTCAGGACAGAATGTGTAGCCAAAGTAGAGCAGCACCACCTGTCCGCGGAAATCCTTTAGATGCACCTCTTCGCCAGTATGGGCCGTCAGGGTGAAGTCGTTGACCGGCTGTGGGGATTGCATCAACATACCGTGGAAGGCCGGTGGAACGAATGGCAACCGGCCGTTGAGAATTGACCACGCGACGACCGAGACCAGCAAGACGACTGTGCCGCCCAGCGCAAACCAGACCCATGTGGGCCGCGTTGTCTGCTGGTTGCTCGCGCTTTCGGTGTGGCTGGCCATACTCATATCCAGGGTGCGCCTATCGTGGGTAACAGGAAAACAGGTGGGCGGCCTCATAGCCCAGTCGGATGACACCGTTACTGTTCTCGGCTTCCTGAATCAACAAATTGACATCGCGGGCAATGATCTCGGGATCTGGCTCAGCCGTGCGGTACTCCGCACGAATAATGCCCCAGCCATCCACCAGGTAGTAGCGCGGATCGAACGTGATAGCGCGTTTGGTGCGACCTCCGGCGGTGGACTCGGTCGCTTCGCCGAAGTAGAGGCTGAACCCGCTGCCAACAGCCATTTTGGTTCGCAGCGGATCACCGCTCACAAGATTCCAGGGGATGGGCGGCTGGTCGATGGGCAGGTTCAATTGCTGCGCTGTCGCCAGCAGCTGCTGGCTGGAGTCGAACGTCGGGTCCACAGAGATGGTGACCAGTGACACGTCGGCCGTCTCCGGCAGCCGGGAGGCCACCTCGTCGCGCAATGCCGCAATCTGCGGCAGTGACAGCGCGCACCCTTCATCGCAGGTTGAGTGGGAGAAGCTGTACAGCGTGAAGCGACCGCGATAATCCTCGCTGGTTACAAGCTCACCGTTCTGGTTGTGAAAAGCATATCCGGGTGATGTCGTGATGCGAGGCAGCACGGTGATGGGCTGAAAGACGTTGAAGCCGATGAGAGCCGTAGCAGCGAGAATCAGGAGCAAGTACAGCCATTCCCAACGGCGGGGAAAACGAAGTGCGGCAAAACGACGAGCGAGCACAGGCTCACGCCGCTTTTCCTCGACCGCCGATTGTTCGGCTTTCACATGCTCCAGCAAGGCTCCAACCTCTCCTTGGCCGACTTCTAACTACGAGAGTCCAAACCTGGCTCATGTCCCTGGACCCACGGCACTGGGCACAGGTTAGCGTTTGGTAAGTTTCAGCCAACCGGCAGAAGTATAACGGGATGAAACAAAATGTCCAGCAAAATCAGGGCGATCATTGTGATTGATTGAATAGTTGGCGCAATTGGGTGGAATCGATGCCAACTCTCCACCAAACGCATCTTAGATCGCCATAAGAGAGCCGCGTTTTGCCGTCTGCAAGTGGAACCGCCAGCGCGATTTTGCTAGAATAGAGTTCAGATCGTTCAATAATTATTGAACGCTGCGCGCCAGGCAACTGTCAAGAGCTCAAGCAAGGCGCGATTTTTTCAAGCGGCCAACCGACCGACCAGTCGGTTGGCAAACAGAGGCATCGACTATGGACGAGCAATCAGCGCCGCCGGATACATCCCATGTTCTCAGAGACCCAGCAGCCACGCGCGGCCGCATTCTGGACGCCGCTCTGCTCGCCTTCTCGCGGCAAGGGTACCACGGCACTCGTCTCGACGACATCGTCTCCGAATCTGACACCTCGAAAGGCGCAATCTACTTTCACTTCGCCAATAAGGAGCGTCTGTTTCTGGCGCTGGTCGATCAATTTGCCGACCTCCTGGAGAAGCGCGTACGCGAAGCGATTGAGCCGGAAGAAGCAGGCATCGACCGCATTCGTGTGGCGCTGGAAACGTGCCTGCAAACGTTTGCCCGCTACCGGAGACCGGCCAAGATTCTGCTGGTCCAGGCCGTGGGCCTGGGCAGCGTCTTCGAAAACAAACGAGCAGAGGTCAACGACCGCTTCGCCCGTCTCATTGAGTCTTACCTCAAGGAAGCGATCGACATAGGCGACATTCCCCCCGTCGATACGGAAGTGGTGTCTATCGCCTGGATGGGCGCCATTTATGGCGTGGTCATTCGCTGGGTGAGCACGGGCGAACCGGAACCGGAGCGCATTCTGAACTCGCTCGTGCCGGTGCTGCTGCGCAGTGTCGGCTTCGCCACGGAGGCTGCCCCCGACGATCAAGGGGCTGACCAGATCCAAATACGGGGTGATGAGTCGAGCTGATGAACAAGCCACAGCCAACACAAGCATCGTATCATATGGATGGCGCGGCGGCGTGGGACAGCGCCACATCGGTTCGCGTGGAAGATGACGCCCTGCTGATCAGCGTGACAATTCCCGCCCCCCTGATCGATTGTCAGACCTTCCTCAGCGCCAGCGCGGGCGCAGAGCGGATATTCTGGGCCGAGCCGGCTGCTGCCGGCAGTGAAACACAATTTGCCGGGTCGGGAATTGCCGCCGAACTGCGCGTGCTGCCGGACCTCGACGGCATGTCGGCGGAACGTGATCCCTACGCCGTCATAGAGCAAGACGCCGTCAGGTTGTTGGCCGGTTCAAGACAGTTCGTCGCCAAAGCTTTGGCGACGATCGGCCCCAGCCGATGGATGATGCGAACCGACCCCCGGGAACATCGATCGGCGTGCCGCGCCTGTTCGGAGGATTTGCTTTCCAGAGAGAGTTTGTACCGGATAACACCTGGTCGGTCTACCATCCTGCCCACTTCATCCTCCCCCACTTCCTGCTGACTGGGACCGCTGACGGAACATGGCTGACCATTCACGCCTCTGACCAGGGCGGCCATCCTGCCTTAGATGTGGCCGAGGACTTGCTGGCGGCCGTCCGTGCGCGCTATGCCCTCCTGCTGCAGGTGACCGGGGGCAGCCAGCCACGACACGCGGCGATAGAGCACGAGCGACCCGCTCAGTCCGCCATCCGGTATCCAATGAGCCGTGCGGACTGGTTCACGCTTGTCAATAGTGCCACCGATAGGATAGCGGACGGAGCGCTGCAGAAGGTCGTCCTGGCCCGCGTGGCGGAGGTGCGCATGGAGTCGCCCATTGATCCGCTCGATGCCATTGAGTACCTCCAACGCACGTACCCGACCTGCTATCGCTTCATGTTTGAGCCAGTATCCGGCCATGCCTTCTTTGGCGCGTCTCCTGAGCTGTTGGTGGAGAAGGTCGATCGCCAGATCAGCACCATGGCCCTGGCCGGTTCGGTTGGACGAGGCCAGACACCGGCGCAGGACGCGGCCCTCGCCACAGAACTTCTCAACTCGCCAAAGGACGGCCGTGAGCATGCCCTTGTGGTTGATTCGATTCGGGCCAGACTGGAGACCTTGACGGAGCAGCTTAGCCCGCCTGAAGCACCCACGCTTCTCCGTTTTCATAATATCCAGCACCTCCACACCCCAATCCGGGCAAGGCTGCCGCAGCAGGCAGATACGACCGTGTTCGATCTGGTGCGCGAGCTGCACCCCACGCCTGCCCTGGGTGGTGTGCCCCGCGAGCAAGCGCTGGCCTTTCTCGTCGACGCCGAACCGGTACCACGAGGCTGGTACGCGGCCCCGGTCGGCTGGTTCGACAGCGCGCTGGACGGTGCTTTCACGGTAGCCATTCGGTCGGCCGTCTGCCAGCATAATCGCGCCTGGCTCTACGCCGGAGCCGGCATCGTGGCCGACTCTGACCCGGAGATGGAGTGGCGCGAGACCAACCTGAAGTTTCGCCCCATGCTCGAAGCGCTGCACTTGTCGGTCGAGGTGGACCATGCTTGATCTATCCCGGAACGCCAACACCCGGGCATCGGCCCGTTTCGTTCGCGCCTTGGCCGACGCCGGGCTGGGTGCCGTCTGCATTGCGCCCGGATCGCGCTCAACCCCGCTTGTGCTTGCCTTTGCTGCCGAGCCGCGCATCACGATCTACCGGCACCTCGATGAACGCAGCGCCGGATTCTTTGCCGTCGGTCTGGCCAAGGGGAGCGGCAAGACGGTAGCGCTCCTGTGTACGTCAGGCACGGCCGCCGCCAACTTCCATCCTGCCGTGGTTGAAGCGCGCTATGCACGCGTGCCACTGCTGGTGCTGACGGCTGATCGGCCGCCAGAGCTTCGCGAGAGCGGCGCCAACCAGACCATCGACCAGGTCAAGATATACGGAGATCACGTGTTGTGGGCAGTGGACGTGGCACTGCCGGGCGACGAGGCCCCTGCTGTGGTCGAGCGCTATCTGAACAGCCTCGCCGCGCGATCGGTGGCCCTGGCCAACGGGCGTCCGGCTGGACCGGTCCACCTCAATTTTCCCTTTCGCAAGCCGCTTCAACCATCCGCTGCTGCCAGCGACAGCCTGCCTGCAACAAGCCCACCCGGTAGCGACGTGCCGATGCCCCGCATCGTCCGAGGCACCCTGTCGGCCGATTCGTCCGCCCTGGATCAACTCGCACGTCTGATGGACAGCGAACCGCACGGGATCATGGTCTGTGGCCCGGAGTCGGTCCGTCCCGGCTATGAGGAGCCGCTCAGACGACTGGCGGAGGCGAGCGGATACCCGATTCTCGCGGATGCGCTTTCCGGACTGCGCCGCGGGCTTCTCGGTGATTCAAAGAACCTGATCGGCAGCTATGACGCCTTGCTTCAGGCTGACCCCGCTGTTTACCCTGAAGCTCGTCTGGTCATTCGTTTCGGCGCCGTGCCAACCTCCGCCGCTTTGAATCGCTATCTGGCAGGGCTGGCTGGGGCTACGATCATCCAGATCACACCAGACGGCACGTGGGCCGACGACGCTCACGTTACCGACCTGTTGATTCAGGCGGAAACGGGCCCATTGTGCGACCACCTGGCAGACGTCCTGACGCCGCACAAGCAACCGGACAATGACCAATGGCTGGCCCGCTTCCGACGGCTTGAGCAACTAACGTGGCTGGCTGTCAATGAGGCCCTGCGGGCGCACCCCCAGTCGGACGCGGCGGCCGTCTGGCAGCTGATGGGCGCCCTGCCTGACATCGACAGCGTTGTGCTGGCGGGCAACAGCCTGCCAGTGCGGCTTATCGACCAGTTGACGCAGCCAGCAACCCGACCCGCGTGGATTACAGGCAATCGCGGCGCGAGTGGCATAGACGGCAACGTCTCGGCCGCTTGTGGCCTGGCCGTCTCCGGCAATGGTCCCGTGACCGCCCTCCTCGGGGATGTCACCTTTTACCATGATATGAACGGACTCATGGCGTCGCGGCTTAATGCGCTGCCCGGCGTGACCATCATGATTCTCAACAATGATGGCGGCGGAATCTTCCGTCGTCTCCCCGTGGCGGCGTATGAAGAGGCTGCGACCGAACTGTTCGTAATGCCACATGGCTTGACCTACGAAAACGCCGCCGCACTCTACGGTCTGGACTATGTTCGGCTCGCCCCAGGCGATGTTGCCGCCCATCTGGGCCAGCAAGGTGACGACCCGGTGCGCACAGAATTAGTCGAGATTATCACCGACGGCCGCCATGACATGGAAGCCCAGGCCCACATCGCGGCAGTTATCCGCCGGCATCTGGCCCAGATGGCAGTAGAGGAGCCGGTTCGCTGATGACAGTGCATCTGCCGATGACGCCGGGCGATTGGCTGCGCTCCCGTGCCCAGACCACGCCGGACAAGACGGCCGTTGTCGTTGGCGATCGCGCATGGTCCTGGCGGGAGCTTGACGAGCTGGTCGACCGGCTCTGCGTCCAGTTGGAAACAGAGGGCGTGGTGCCGGGTGATCATCTCGCCCTGCGCCTGCCAAATTCGCTGTCGTTCGTGCTGGCCGCCCATGCAGCCGCGCGGATGGGTCTGGTCCTGGTGCCCATCAATCTCCGCCTGACCCAGGCTGAAATCGCCCACCAACTGGACGACGCTGATTGTCGGTGGATGCTCGGCCAGATGCCGGATGGATCCACCTGTGCGACAGTGGAACTCATCCCGCTGCCCGACGACACGGACGAACTGCTGGCCTGTCTGCCGGAAGCCGAACGCGACCCGAATTTACCGCCCGGCTACGCGCTGGATCGCCTGCAGGCCATCGTCTTTACGTCGGGCACGACGGGCTTTCCCAAGGGGGCCATGCTGACCTTTGGCAATCACTTCTGGAGTGCCCTGGGCTCTGCATTTCGCCTGGGGACGCAGCCAGATGATCGCTGGCTTGTCTGCCTGCCGCTCTATCACGTTGGTGGCCTGGCGATCCTGTTCCGCGCCTGTCTCTATGGCACAACCGTCGTCATCCAATCCGGCTTCGACCCGGTCGAAGTTGACCAGGCGTTGCGGGAACAGCGCATTTCCCTGGTCTCGCTGGTGCCAACCATGTTGAAGCGGCTGCTCGACGGGCGCGAGCGTGTCGTCTGGCCTGCTTTGCGCCTTGTTCTGCTCGGTGGCGCGGCCCCTTCGGAGGAAGATTTGTTTCGTGCTGCCCGCTTGAACGTGCCGGTCGCGGCGACCTACGGGCTGACCGAATGCGCTTCGCAAGTAGCCACACAGGCGCCAGCCGAGGCTGGGGCGAAAGCCGGTTGTGCCGGACGCCCCCTGCTGTTCACGACCGTCGAGATTCGCACCGAAGACGGCCGCCTTGCCCCTTTCGACGAGCCGGGCGAAATCGTCGTCATCGGCCCGACGGTCATGGCGGGTTACTACGGAGACGACGAGGCGACCCGCGCAGTTCTGAAGAACGACCGTCTGCATACGGGCGATATCGGGCGGCTGGACAGCGAGGGCGAGCTGTGGGTGTTGGGCAGACGCACAGACCTGATCGTCACAGGTGGCGAAAACGTCTACCCGGCGGAGGTCGAGCGCGTCCTGCGGGAGCATGAGGCGGTGGGCGACGTGGCCGTCGTTGGCGTGCCCGACGCCGAATGGGGGCAGCTGGTCGCCGCGATAATCGTGCCGCAGCCAGGCACGCTTCCAACTATAAGCGAGCTTGACCAGCACGTCCGAACCCGCCTCGCAGGCTACAAGCGACCGCGCCTGTGGTCGTTCGCCGCGGAGCTCCCCTTGACCGCCTCCGGCAAGGTTCGTCGTGACAGCATCACCGCCGTCTTTCAGGCTCATGAGGAGGGGAACCATGCCCCTGCTTGATATCAACGGTGCCCGGTACCACGTGGCACAGGTTGGCGACGGGCTGCCTCTGCTGCTGCTCCATGGCTTCACCGGCAGCGGCCGTTCCTGGCAGCCTCTGCTCGGCCACCTGTCACACCATTTTCTCGTCATCACCGTGGACCTGCCTGGGCATGGCCTGTCCGTCATGCCCGACGACCCGGGCCGGTTCACGATACCCTCAATAGCCGCCGACATCGATTTACTGCTACGCGAAATAGGCTGCACGCAAACAGCCGTGCTGGGGTACTCAATGGGCGGCCGTCTCGCGCTCTATCTGGCAGCCCACTACCCGGATCGCTTCCATCGCGTCATTCTCGAAAGCGCGTCGCCGGGACTCAAGACACAGACTGAGCGAGAGGCTCGGCAGGCGGCCGACGAGAAATTGGCGGCCAGGATTGAAGCGCTCGGCATCCGGTCGTTTGTCGAGGATTGGGAGCGCCTGCCGCTGTTCAGTACGCAACGTGACAGGCTATCGCCTGAAGCGCAACACCGACTGCGCCAGGGACGGCTGCGTAATGATCCCGCCGGTCTGGCGAAAAACCTGCGCCAGATGGGCACGGGCGTCCAGCCTTCTCTGTGGCCGGCGCTCGGCACCATCACTCAGCCTGTTCTGCTGATTGCCGGGCGGGATGATGTCAAGTTCATGCATATCGCCGAGGAGATGGCCAGCGCCATGCCACAGGCGACAATGGCTGCGGTAACCGGGGCGGGCCACACCGTCCATCTGGAGCAGCCGGACACCTACGTCGAATGGGTCATCGGCTGGCTAAGTGAACAGAGCAGAAATGAGCTGGCCGGCGCTGAACAGACCTACAAAAACCAGGGTGGCCAGAGACATTTGCTTGAGCCACGGGTTGAGGGCAGGCAGGTTCTGCGCACGCGAGATGGCCAGGCCATTACGAACAAGCAAGGGCACGGCCAGCAGAAAGAGCAGATCCCAGATCGTGGCGAACGTCAGGATGACGTAGACCAGAGCAAACAGAATGGAGCCTGTCAGGAGTAACCAATGATAGAGCTTGGCACGTTCCAGCCCCAAACGAACCGGTATCGACCGCTTAGCGGCGGCGCGATCGGAGTCAAGGTCGCGGATGTTGTTGACGTTCAACACGGCGACCGAGAGCAGACCACAGCTCGTGGCCGGCAGCAGGAGCAGCGGGTCTATCGTCGTGGTCTGCACAAAGTAGCTGCCAATCACGCCGACCCAGCCGAAGAAGACGAGTACGGCCAGATCGCCAAACCCGGCATAGCCGTAGGGCGACCGGCCAGCCGTGTAAGTGACCGCCGCAGCAATGGCCGTCCCACCGAGGGCCGCGAACAGCAGCGCCAGCAAAAACCCTTCCGCGCCGAAGGCAAACCACAGAAGTGCCAGGCCGGAGCCGATCGTCGCCAGGGCGCAAAACAAGACAGCCCGGCGCATCTCGGCCGCCGATATGAGGCCGCTTTGTACGGCCCGCTGCGGCCCTTGACGTTCGCTGGAGTCGGCCCCATTGACCGAGTCGCCATAGTCGTTGGCGAGATTGGAGAGAATTTGCAGCAGAATAGCAGTCAGCAAACAAAGCAGGGCGACAAGCCAGCTAAAGACACCTGTGGCGGCCGCCAATGCGCTGCCCATGATGATGCTGGCGGTAGCCAGCGGCAGCGTGCGCGGACGCATCGCATCGATCCAGACCGGAGTCCGGTTTGTGACGGGAGTTAACTCAGCCATAACGCTATCAAGGTATAGTGTTTTTTCAGAAATGGATCAAGTGATTGATAATGGATACACAGTTGACAAGAGAATTCAGAACCCATGAGAACCCGCCAGCCACCCAAACAGTTCCAGTGGCCATTGCCCCTGATTTATCGGTAGGCGGAGACGATGTCATCATGATGGCGGGCGTCTGTTCAGTAGAGGACTACACGCAAACACGCCTTGTCGCGGAAGCGATCAGCGCCGCCGGCGGTCGGGTCATTCGTGGCGGAGCTTATAAGCCCCGCACCTCCCCCCACTCGTTTCAAGGCCTGGGACTGGACGGTCTGGAGATTCTGCGCACAGTGGCAGACGAGTTCGGCCTCCTTGTCGTGACCGAGGCGCTGGGTGTGGAACACGTACCGATGGTGGCCCGGTTTGCCGACATCATCCAGATCGGCAGCCGGAATATGCAGCACTACCCACTGCTGTGGGCCGCCGGGGAGACGGACAAGCCGGTGCTTCTCAAGCGCGGCTTTATGTCAACAATCGACGAGTGGCTGATGGCGGCGGAGCATATCAGCGCGCGCGGCAACGACGCCATCATCCTGTGTGAACGCGGCATCCGCTCCTTCGACAGTGCGACCCGCAACACGCTGGACGTGAACGCCGTTGCCCTCATCAAGCAGACAACGCCATTTCCAATCATTGCCGACCCAAGCCACGGCACCGGACGGGCGGATCTGGTCCAGGCGGCCGCTCGTGCCGGGCTGGCGGCAGGAGCCGATGGGCTGCTGGTCGAGTTCCATCCGACGCCCTCCAAGGCGCTGTCAGATGGTGACCAGGCGCTACCGCTGACACAGATGCCGGACTTCTATGCCGACATGCGGCGCATGTCGGCCGCCATGGATCGCGCCCTCATCTAACGCCCGGGCGCGCAGAGCAAAAAATAGTCGCGAACAGATTTATACATACCGGTTCACGGGACATCTGTGAACTGCCACCATCAGGAGCAAACCGTAGAAAATGACCCATCCAATGGATAGCAAGATTTGTATCGTAACCGGAGCTAACTCCGGAATTGGAAAAGTGACCGCAAGAGAGTTAGCCGCCCAGGGGGCCATCGTGATCGCCGTTGCCAGAAGCCAGGAACGCGGCCAGGCCGCAGTCGACGAGATCAAGCAGGCAGCCGGTAACCCGAACGTCCATCTCATGCTGTGCGATCTGTCGTCACAGGCTTCGATCCGCGACTTCACAGCAGCGTTCAAAAAACAGTACACTCACCTCGATGTGCTGGTCAATAACGCTGGCGTCTTCTTCAGCTCACGCAACGAGACGGTTGATGGATTGGAGCAAACGTTTGCGCTCAACCACCTGGGCTACTTCATGACCACGCTGCTGCTGATGGATGAGCTGGAAGCAGCCGACTCGGCGCGGGTCGTCAACGTCTCGTCCGATGCGCACCGCGGCGGATCCATCAAGTTCGATGACCTCCAGTCGGAGCAAAAGTACAGCGGGTTCGGCGTATACTCAGACTCCAAGCTGGCCAATGTCCTGTTCACCTATGAACTGGCTCGCAGGCTGGGCGACAGCACCATCTCGACCAATGCGCTCCACCCGGGCTTTGTGGCCACCAACTTTGCCAAGAACAACGGCCGCCTGGCCAGCCTGGCCATGTCAACGATTGGGCGCATCATGGGCCGGTCGCCAGACAAAGGGGCCGAGACCTCCATCTATTTGGCCACATCCCCCGACGTGGCAGGCAAGACAGGCCTCTACTACTCAGATTGCAAATCGGTACAGTCTTCCGTGGCCAGCTACGATGAAAGCACAGCGGCACGCTTGTGGGAGGTCAGCCTGGAACTGACTGGAATGACAGACCTTGCCCCAGCTTCCCAATAGACGGACAATGAAGCGTGGAGCAAGATGCAGATTGCAAGGAGGATAGACTGATGAAACTGACCGTACCTTCATTTCCGAATGGTGGACCCATCCCGGCCGAGTTCGCAATGGGTATCCCCGCCACCGACGGACCGGCTGCGTTTGGCCCGAACCGAAGCCCCCATGTTATCTGGAGCGACGTCCCGGAAGGCACGCAGTCGCTGGCGCTGATTTTCGTTGACGGGCACGCACCGGCGGTTGGTGACCACGTCAACAAGCCGGACGTCACAGTGCCCCACGCCCTGCCTCGCGTCGACTTCTACCATTGGGTGCTGGTGGACATACCGGTCGCACTGGGCGAGTTGACCCCTGGTCTCGATTCCGAGGGTGTCACGCCCGGGGGCAAGAGGCCCAGCCGTACCAGCTACGGCGTGCGCGGTGTCAACAGCTACACTGGCTGGTTTGCGGCCGACCCGGATATGGCCGGGCAGTACGGTGGGTACGACGGCCCGTTTCCACCGTGGAACGATGAGCGCATCCATTCCTATGAGTTGGCGCTCTACGCACTGTCTGTCCCCACGCTTGGACTGGAAGAAAACTTCTCAGGTGATGACGCGCTGGCTGCGATCAGGGGCAACAGCCTGGCGACCGCTACCTGGACCGGCACTTACGCCATCTATGAGGACGCCCGGCCCGCGTAAGCGGTCGAGGCCCTGATTGGCGCTGACACAACGTCGGCGGTCCAGGTCGCCACTACATCCCGATGAAACTGCGAGTCATTCGCTTCGACAGCGGCGCCAGCTTTCTGGCTGAGGTTGAACCCTTCCTGGCCGAAGATGAAGCGTTCAACAGCCTGTTGTTGGGCGTGGCGAGATCGGTCCTGGCCAAACTGCGGCCACGACGGCGTCATCAGCTGGTTTTGGCGGCGGTCGAAGATGCTGGAACGTTTATCCTGGCGGCGGCCATGACATCCCCGCGCAGGCTGCTGCTGGCGTCCCATCTCGACGTACCCGACGCTGCACTTGAAGCGCTGGTCGGCGACCTGCGCCTCTCCCATCCGGAGCTGCCTGCTGTGTTTGGGCCGGCATCCCTTTCATCCCGCTTTGCCGGCCTTTGGGCAGACCACACCGGTGCCACCTACCAGCCCGGCGTGCGACAAAGACTGCACGCCCTCTCGGAGTTGACGCTGCCGGAACAGTGGCCAGACGGCGCGTTTCGCCAGGCGCAGGAAGCCGACCAGGACCTGCTCAGTCGTTGGCTGCAAGCATTCCAGGCAGAAGCGCTGCCGGAGGAGACATCGGACCTCGACACCGCTCGACTCATTATGAGCCGTCTGGTTGCCGAGCAAAACGTCTTTGTGTGGGAAGCCAGCACACACCATCCGATGTCGATGGCAGCCAAAGCGCGGCCAACCGCCAACGGCATCGCCATCAACCTGGTCTACACACCTTACCCGTTCCGTCGTCAGGGTTATGCCACCGCTTGTGTGGCTCGGCTCAGCCACCAGCTGGTTGAGGCGGGCCGGCAGCCGGTCACCCTGTTTACTGACCGATCCAACGCGACGGCCACTCACATCTACCACACGTTGGGGTTTCGCGTGATTGCCGAATTCGATGAGTACCGGTTTGCGCAGCGGCCGATTCCACGCTACCGGACCACTACCACCATTCCAGGAGACAGTTAAATGGAAGAACTACTATTACGTTTCGCCGGCGTCGTCGTCCTTGCGGTTGGCGCGCAATGGCTTGCCTGGCGGCTGCATTTGCCGTCAATCTTACTACTGCTGCTGGTCGGCTTCATCGCCGGGCCAATCACCGGTTTTCTCGGTCCAGACGTCGTGCCAAGCGAGGTGCTGTTCCCAATCGTCTCGCTTTCGGTGGCCATCATACTCTTTGAGGGCGGGTTGAGTTTGCGTTTCAGCGAGCTGCCCGAGAACGCGAATGTCATCTTTCGACTGATTAGCATCGGCGCAGCCGCGACCTGGGTGATTGCCGGGCTGGCCGCCCACTACGTTCTCGGCATTGGTTGGCCCATTGCCATACTCATCGGCGCCATACTCATCGTCACAGGGCCAACCGTCGTCGGCCCCCTGCTGCGACAGGTGCGGCCCAAGGGTCGTGTCGGCACGATTCTGAAGTGGGAAGGTATTCTGATCGACCCGGTTGGGGCGATCATTGCGGTCATCGTCTTCGAAGCAATCCTGCATGGCGAACTGGGCGATTCGCCCGAGCTTATCGTGCTGGGCGTGCTTCAAAGTCTTATCGTTGGACTTGTCCTGGGGCTGCTGGCATCCGGGCTGCTCATCCTCGTTCTGCGCCAATACTGGGTGCCGGACAATCTGCAGAATCCGGTGACGCTGCTCGTGTTGCTCGGCTTCTTTGCCGTATCCAACTACATTTCTCCGGAGTCCGGCCTGCTGACGGCGACGCTGATGGGCATCATCATGGCCAATCAGCGATCCGTCTCGATTACCCATATTATCGAGTTTAAGGAGAATTTGCAGGTCCTCCTCATCGGCATCTTGTTCATCCTGCTCGCCAGCCGCGTCAGCCTGGAAAGTCTCAGCGAGATCGGCTGGCAGGGTCTGGTCTTCGTCGCTGTGCTAATCGTCATCGCCCGACCCGTCTCCGTGTGGCTCTCGACGTGGCGTTCAGGACTGACGGTGCAGGAAAAAACGTTCATCTCGTGGATGGCCCCGCGAGGCATCGTGGCGGCGTCGGTCGCGTCCATCTTTGCCTTCGAACTGGCCGAGTTGGATCAGCCCGGTGCTGAGTTTCTGGTGCCGGTCACCTTCCTCGTCATTGTGGGCACTGTTCTATTCTACAGCCTGACAGCGTCTCCGGTCGCCCGGTGGTTAGGCATCTCCGAACAGGACCCTCAAGGCGTCCTCATCGTGGGCGCACACGAGCTGTCACGTGAGGTGGCGGCGGCGCTGCAAGACCAGGGGTTCCGGGCGATCCTGGTCGACACCAATCCGCACAACGTCTTCGAGAGTCAGCTTGCCGGGCTGGAAGCCCACTACGGCAACGCCATCTCAGATGAAGTCCTGGAGGAGCTGGAATTCTCCGGTGTCGGCCGTCTCCTGGCGCTAACGCCCAACGACGAAGTTAACTCGTTGGCCTCGCTCCACTTCCCCCAGGTCTTCAGCCGGGCGGAGGTCTACCAACTGTCCATGATGACGAACGGGACCGATCCCGCCTCCAAGCCTTCCAGCCTGCGCGGCCGTTACCTGTTTGGGCCTGAACTGACCTACGACTTCCTGGCCGAGGAACTGGATAAGGGCGGGACGATTCGGGCCACACCCATCACAAACGAATTCACGTACACGGACTACCAGCAGCATTACAACGACATGGCCATTCCCCTGTTCCTTGTAACCGGGCGCGACCAGCTCCTGATTTATACCGGCGACTACCAGCCAATACCACGAGCCGGGCAGACGCTGGTCTCGCTGATTCCGGCGGGAGCGGGCGATGACAGTACGGGTTAAGATCTGTGGATTGACCAACCTTGAGGATGCGCTGGTGGCCGCTGCCGCCGGCGCAGACTATCTCGGCTTCATCTTCTACCCACCGAGCAAACGGACCGTTACCGCTGAAACGGCGCGGCCTCTCATCGCGCAGCTAAGGCAATCGCTGACGGCTGTCGAACGGCCGCCCCGGCTCGTCGGCGTCTTTGTCAACGAGATGCCGCAGGTTGTATCGTCTGTCCTCAGTACATGCGATCTCGATCTGGCCCAACTCTCAGGTGACGAACCGGCCAGCGACATCTCCGCCGACGATTCGCCACTGGCGCAGCGAGCCTATCGCTCCATTCGGCCGACAACCCCCGACGAGGCGCTGGCGCTGGCGGCGGCGCACACACCGGCGGCCAATCTGGCAGCGCCGGGCGGCCCCGATCTCCTGCTCGACACATATCATCCACAGCTGCGCGGCGGCACTGGACACGTCACGGACTGGTATGTTGCCCACACACTGGCGCGGCAGTCGCGGCTCATGCTGGCGGGCGGCCTGACGGCGCAAAACGTGGCCGAAGCAATCCGCATTGTCCAGCCGTTCGCGGTCGACGTGGCCAGTGGCGTTGAGGCCAGCCCCGGCCGCAAGGACCACAACGCTGTACGAACCTTTGTGCAGCTGGCCCGAGAGGCGATAGGTAATGACTGAGCCAAGCAGTGAGCGGCCGTTCAGAACGCTAGCCAGCGAAGTCGTATGGTCGTGCCCGTGGTATCAGGTGCGTCAGGACCAGATTCGGCGGCCCGACGGCTCGGTCGGCGAGTACAACACGATTGAGAAGCCAGACGCCGTCTGGATCGTCCCCGTCACCACAACCGGCGCGATCATCCTGCTCCGACACTACCGCTATACGATTGATGAATGGTGCTGGGAAGTGCCCGCCGGTAGCGTCAAGCCCGGCCAAACGGCGGCGGAAGCGGCCGCCGACGAATTGCTGGAGGAAGTGGGCGGCGTCAGCTCTGCGTTGACGTACCTGGCCCCCTACTTTATGGCCAATGGTATCTGCAATGAACAGGGCCACTTCTTCCTGGCCACCGGGGTGACAACCGGCCCGGTATCCCATGAGCCAGCCGAAGTCATTGAGGTTTACCAGTGTTCAATGGAAGAAGTAGTCGGCATGTTGCGGCGCCACGAAATCACCGATGGCCCATCAGCCCTGGCCCTGCACATCGCCCTGGCCCACCTCCAGCTTCCAGCGAACGAGTGACCGGGACCACCCTACTCCAGATGTGCCCGAACGGCCTCAGCCACGTCGGTTGAGATGCCCGGCACTTCAACAATCTGCTCAACCGTCGCCAGACGGATAGCATCCAGCGAGCCAAAATGCTTCAATAGCGCCTGACGGCGTTTTGGGCCTACGCCGGGCACGCTGTCAAGCACCGAGGCGACGCCCACCTTGGCCCGTCGTTTGCGATGGCCCTCATTGGCAAAGCGGTGGGCTTCGTCTCGCACGCGCTGCACCAGATAAAGCGCCTCCGACCGGCGCGGCAGCAGAATTGGTGCAATCTGGGTCGGCACAAACACTTCCTCTTCCTGCTTGGCCAACGCTGCCAATGGCACTTCGTCCTGCAGACCGAACTCGCGCAGCACGTCCAGGGCCACGCCGAGCTGGCCCTTGCCCCCGTCCACAACCAGCAGATCAGGCAGCAGCGCCCACGCTGTCGGCTTCTGGGTGCCGCTGCCCGTCATCTTGCTGGGATCATGCAGTTCGCCGGCCAACGTATCCTTGTAACGCTGGAAGCGGCGCGACAACACTTCGCGCATCGCGCCATAATCGTCATTGCCCACCGTCTGCACGTTGAAGCGGCGGTAATCGCTCTTCAACGGCGCCCCTTGCGTAAATACGACCATTGAGCCAACCGTCTGAACGCCCTGTGTATGGCTGATGTCATAGCACTCAATGCGAGCCGGGGGCGACGGCAAGCGCAGTGACTCCTGCAGCTCCGCGATGGCCGTAACGTGACGAGAGCGATCCGCCGCCCACTGCTGGCGCAGGGTCGCCAGTGTCTCCTCTGCATTCTCGGTGGCCAGACGAACCAGGTCGCGCTTCTTGCCACGGCGCGGCACCTGCAGGGCGACTTTCTTGCTGCGCTTCTGGCGCAGCCACGCCTCAATCACATCAGCCTCAGCCACGTCGCTTGGCAGCAGTACTTCTCTGGGCACGTGGGCCGCCTCATCGTAGAACTGCGTGATGAACTCCTGCAAGATCGCCTCATCCGGCTCGTCCTCGGTGTTGTCGAGCATGAAATATTCGCGGCCAATCAGCTTGCCACTGCGGATGAAAAAGACCTGCACACAAGCATCCGAGTCCTCGCGGGCAAAGGCGATCACGTCCTGGTCCACGTCGCTGGGGCCGATGATGCGCTGCTTGGCGACAATCTTCTCCACCGCCTTCAACTGGTCCCGGTAGTCGGCCGCTTTCTCAAACTCCATCGACTCCGCCGCCGCCACCATCTTCCTGTTCAGGTCACGACTAATGGCGTCTGACTTGCCTTCCAGAAAATCCATCAGCTGTTGAATGGTCGCCCGGTATGTCTCCTGATCGACCACGCCAATACACGGTGCGTTGCACAGCTTGATATCGTAATAAAGACAAGCCCGCTCATCCTGCCCCGTGATCACGCGGTCACACGTCAGGTACGGGAAAATCTTGCGGAGCAGGTCGAGGGTCTGGTGAACCGCCCAGACCGATGTATACGGGCCGAAGTAGCGAGAGCCGTCCCGAACCATCCGGCGAGTGACCGTCACTTTCGGAAACGGATCTGCCCAATGAACCTTGATATAGGGGTACCGTTTGTCGTCCTTCAGCCGGACGTTGAACCGCGGCTGATACTGTTTGATGAGCGTCATCTCCAGCAGCAGCGCTTCCAGCTCGGACTCGGTGGTGATCACTTCAATGTCAGCGATCTGCCGCCGCAGCCTCAGCGTTTTCGTCGAATCGACAGTGGTATGGAAGTAGGACCGCACGCGACTGCGCAGGTTGATCGCCTTGCCCACGTAGAGCACGGTGCCATTCGCATCCTTATGCAGATAGACGCCGGGCTTCGTGGGTAAGTTGGCCAGGATGTCACCGATGTGGGCGGGAGGTGTGTAGCTCATACGTTCCTGTTGGTACAGGGAAGATAGCAAAGGGCTACAGTCTGTGCAACCCGCCGCCTGACTTGTTCAGGGCATTTCAGTAGCCGGACTCGAACAGGCCTGGAAACCGGATTTCTTTGCTCTCGTCGAGCGGATGTAGCGGCAGGTGGCGAGAAACCGGTTTCTACAGCGAACCAGCCAACCGAACAGTGAAAAGCCGTTTGGACGTACTGACGCTGCCGGCAGTGCCGTTGTGGTTGGGGTGGACACAGGCCAACGGTGCAAGCGCTGCAGCGCCTCGTCGGGGCGTCCGCACAGGCAACACGCAAATGCGTTGCTTCATGGGGTCGCTGCGAGTAATCGCAGCGAAACTACCGGAGACCAACGGCAGCGCAGGCAGCGTCTACTCATCGCTGCTGCGAATGATCAACGTCGCGCAGCCCGCGCCTTGCAGAACCTTTTCGGCCACACTGCCATGGAGCCAACGCCCCATACCCGAACGGCCGTGGCTGGACATGACGATCAGATCAGCACGCTGTTCCTCCGCATAGTCGACGATGGCGTCGGCCACGTTCTCGCCCGTCACCTGCACATCAAAGAAGACGTGGTCGGTGGGCCAGCCACTGTAGATCTGCTGCAAGTACGACTCGGCGGCTGCCTTCTCGCTCTGGTGGGCCTCGTCCAGCAGTTCGCCATACCGCCTGGAAGACGGGTCCACACTTTGCGGTGCTGGTTCATGCATCGGCACAACACGGAGCAGCTTGACGTCCGAGCCGACTCCTTTCGCGAGCGCCATTGCCGGGGCCAGTGCGGCTTCCGCCAATGGCGAGCCGTCGAGGGGCACCAAAATCGAGCGGTTGGCAAACATCTCAACCGTGGCCTGGGCCCGAATGATAATAACGGCACAGGGTGCATGATGGAGCACTTTCTCGGCCACGCTGCCGTACACCCATCGATTGCCGCCTGTCCGCCCATGGCTGGAGATGACGATCAGATCGACCTTATTGTCCTCCGCAAAGTGGACGATTGCCTCTGCCGGAGGGCCGGTGACAGTGCGCGTCTCGACAACCACACCCTCAGCCTCAAGCTCAGCCGCCACACTGCGCAGATACGCCTGCGATTCGTCACTGCCCATGCGCACCAGTTCGTCAAACAACGCCGGATCGGCCGACACCATAGCGGGCGTGGAGACAACGCGGAGCAAGGTGAGATGGATGGCCGGCGATTCGTCGGCCTGCTGCGCTTCGCGGGACATCGCCCTGGCGATGCGCAGCGACGGGTTGACCGCACGTTCGGCCAGTTCCGAGCCATCCAGCGGAACGAGAATCTTGCGATAGTGAACGGTCATCGTGATAGCCTCCTGGGGCATCGAAAGGTCAGCAGCGGATCTCGCCACAAACCCGCTACGCTTGGTGGTCAATCGTCTCAGGTTGCTGCGCGGCGAAGTAGTCCAGATAGTCAGTCACCGTGACGATGCCGACCAGTTCGTCCCCTTCCACAACCGGCAGCGCTCCAAACTTGTAGATGCTCAGCATGTTGGCTGCCCGATAGGCTGGCGTGTCCGGCGATACGGTCATCGGATTAGGCGTCATGCACGTGTCGGCCGTCACCTGGTCGAGAATCTCCTCGTCCTGCCATCGACCATGCAGCACCAACGGCGAATTCATCACCAGGCGAATGTCGCGGTCGGTGATAATGCCCACCAGCTTACCGTTCTCCAACACGGGCAGCTGGCGGCAGTTCTGCGATTTCATCAGCTCTATCACCTGACGCAGTTTGGAATCCGGCGTCACCGTGTTCGGAATAATCGTCATCAAGTCGTTGACAGTCAGCATTGCTCGCTCCTTATGCAGGAAGGCAAGCGCTCTCCCCTCCCTACAGTTGACTCCAGTGTACTAGATTACTGTCTGACTTCATGGTGGCGAATGTCATGATTCCTCCATGACATTTGTCGGCAATTTCAGACAGCCATGAGAACGGTTGTCGGTCATATGCGGTAAAGATAGAATGTTTGCGAAATCAACGGGTAAATATAAGGAGAAACATGGCGAAGACACGAACACGACGCAGCACGCAGGAGCGTGAGACGAACTGGCTTATCATTGGTGGCCTGATTGGAATCGGCATACTGGCATTCGGTGGATTGCTGTTCCTGGCATTGCGCACCCCGGAACCGGAAGCGGTCCTGCCTCTTAGCGAGTTCTGCGCGCAGAATCCGGACAACTGCGCGGTGCAAGGGGACTCAAACGCTCCCGTAACGTTGGTCGAAGTGTCCGACTTCGGCTGCCCGCACTGCACCGACTTCCACAACAACACGGCCGAAAGCCTGGAAGCCAACTTCGTGGAGCCGGGAACCGTCGAATGGTTCGCGCTGCCTTACGCGCTGCGCCCAGAGACAGTGCCCGCCGCCGCTGCCGCCCTGTGCGCTGGCGAACAGGATCAGTACTTCGAGTACACAAATACCATGTACGCCATTGAGGACACTGCGGTCCGCCTCTCGTCAGAAGGGATTCGCCAATCGGCCGAAACGCTGGGACTGGACATGGAAGCGTTTGTCGACTGTCTGGATTCACGCCGCCACAATGACACGGTTACCCAAAACCGCGAGGCAGCAGCGCTCGTCCAGGTAAGCGGCACGCCGACCTTCTTTCTCAACGACGTGACCATTTCCGGCGCCCAGCCTTTCTCAGTCTTTGAGCAGACGATCAACTCAATTCTTAGTCAGTAGGCACATTCGAGAACGCACAGGCAGCACCATGGTCGGGTCCAGACTGCTGCCTGTGCCCATGATCCGGGTCCAGGAAGAAACATGAGCGGGACAACGCGACGGTCTAGACGGGGATAAAGCGTATGGCGATGCGGCTGGAGTTGGTAAGAGATTGGATGACCCACGACCTGGTAATCATCGCGCCATCCATGACGGCGATTGAAGCCGGGCGCCTGATGACCGAACAGGGCGTGCGTCGCCTGCCCGTCGTCGCCGACGGCCGCCTGGTTGGAATCGTTACCCTGGGTGACATTCGGAGCGCGCGTGCAGCACCGGCGTCGGGCCTCGACCTGTGGGAGCTGAACTACCGGCTCACGCAGCTGCCGGTCAGCGAGATTATGAGCAGCGACACCGTGACCATCGGTCCAGACGAAACGATTGGCGAGGCGGCTGCCCTGTTGCTGGACAAGAAGATCGGCGGGCTGCCGGTGGTGGACGCCCAGGGAGCGTTGTGCGGCATCCTGACAGAGTCTGATGTCTTTCGATTGGTCGTGCGAGAGTGGCGGCAGGAGTCTGGAGCAGACAGCAAACCCTACGCCCGGTACGATGAGTGACGCCTTACTCGGCCGCCAGGAGTGAAGCAGTCTCGGAAGCGGCCGCTTCTATCTCTTCGATCAAGTGGGTCGAATCGATCTGCTTGAGCAAATAATGCTCGACCCCCGCTTCCCGGAGCATCGCGCGCTCAACCTCGTCGGCGTATGGGGCCAGGACAACCACCGACAGCCGTAGTCCGGTCAGCTTGCGCACAGTGGCCAACGTCGCCAGCAACTCGTCGTCCGTCCCATTCTGCAAACCGAGCAGCAGGATATCGACCGTTCGGTCGTTCGCTCTGTACCCATCTTCCGTGCTGGGCTCCGGCAGCTGCTCCAACGAAGCGACTGCGTCGACCACGTCCAACTGCGGTTGAACACTGAGTCGCTGTGAGAGCGCCTGCCGCACAGCGGGATGGCGCTCAACAATCAGCACCCCGATCGTGGGCTTGTTTCCGGTCGAGGGCATCGCGTGCATTTTCGGCTGAGGTTGTAACATGGTTGCCAGTCCCGTGCTCCGACTCTCCTGCTGCCGACCACTGCCTGGTCGCTGCGGAAGGCAAGAACTGAGATGACCCAGCAGTAACCCTACTTCTGTCATTGTGGTCAGTATATACGCTGCCAAACGACCGACTCAATGACAAACGTCACCGTCTTCTACGACATCTATCATGTGAGCAGACAGCGCAGATGGATGATTCGCTCCGAGATGGGTTGGCTATACGAAGTCGAGAGAGGTTGGATCGTTAGCGGGGCAGATCCAGGGAGATGGCCGTCCCTTTGCCTGGCGCGGTGTCAAGCTTGAAGCGGCCGCCCAGCCCGTCGGCGCGAGCTTGCATGTTGGCCAGGCCGTGACCAATCCGCACCGATTCAGTATCGGGATCAAACCCACGGCCATCATCACGCACCAGCAGGTTCACTCGCTGATCATTGCAGTACAGCGTGACGGACACATTATCCGCGCGGGCGTGACGGGCAATGTTGGCCAACGCTTCCTGGGTTGTCAAATAGACGGCGCGGGCCATCGGTGTCGGCAGGTCGCTCGTTTCTTCAGGAATCGACAACGTAACTGGCACCATCGTGTTCGCCTGAAATTCGCGGACTAGTTGGGACAACCCTTGCTGAACATCGCCGGGAAAGCGACGCGGGCGCAGATCGAGGATGAAGTTGCGAATATCCCGGATGGCGTCGTTCAGTCCGTCGACGGCCGCATCGATCAGCGCCGCCGACTCGGTCGCTTCCGCCGGGAGCGTCAACCGCGTCGATTCCAGCGTCAGCCCCACAGCGAAAATCGACTGGATCACGCCGTCGTGCAGGTCCATCCCAATCCGCGAACGCTCTTCCAAAATGGCCAGGCGCTCGACCTGGCTGTATAGCTTGGCATTCTGGACCGCCACTGCCGCATGGGCGGCGAGCATCTCAATCAGCTGCTCGTCACGGGCGGTAAATACGTCTCCAGTGCGTTTGTTGGTCAGATAGAGATTGCCCAGCGTTTCACTTCCGCCTTTGATTGGAACCCCGAGGAATGAACCCATCGGCGGGTGGTTCTCCGGAAAACCGACAGAGCGGGGATCATCCGACAGATTGGCGAGGCGAATGGATTGTTGCTCGTGGATGACTGCTCCCAGGAGTCCCAATCCGCGCGGCCAATGCTCCATCGACTCTACCACTTCGCGAGTCATGCCACTGGTCACGAAGCGGTGGACATCTCCCAGTTCCGTCGAGCGCCAGTCACCAACGGCCAACGCGGCATACTCGGCATCACCCAACTTGCGCGCCCAGTCGACAATCAGCTGCAGAACTCGCTCCACGTCGAGTTCCGTCGCTATGGACAGGGCGGCCTGGTTCAGCGCTTCCAGAGCCAACTCGGCCGAATCGTCATCGGGACGCATTGTCTCGTCATGTTCAAAGGTCATGGCAACTCCCAGTGCGGGAACGGTCTACCCGATATGTTCTTGCAAATGGTGTTGAATGGCGTAGGCGGCTGCCTCGGCGCGATTGGAGACATTGAGTTTTGACAGGATACTGCTGACGTAATTCCGGACCGTCCCTTCACTAAGGAATAGTTCGGTCGCAATCTCCCGGTTGGTCTTGCCCTGGGCGATGAGCAGAAGCACCTGCCGCTCCTGGCTGGTCAGGTCCTGGAAAGCGGCCGCTTCCTCTTTCTGAATGGAACGCCGCACCTCAAAGAAGACGCGCTGGGTGAGCGAAGGATCCAGCATTGATTCACCGCGGGCGGCCATTTCAATGGCCCGAATCAAATCACTGGCGCCAATCTGCTTCAGCAGGTAGCCGGTCGCCCCAGCCCGAATGGCCGCGAATAAAAGTTCATCCTCTGCAAACGACGTCAGCATGATGACCTGGGCGTCGGGCACGTTGTCCTTGATCTTCTGGCACGCCTCAATGCCACTGCCTCCGGCCAGACGGATGTCCATCAGGACGATGTCTGGTGTCAGTTCAATGGCCTGCAGCAAGGCCTCCTCTTCGGTCGATGCCTCACCGACCACGGTGAAATTGGCGTGTCGTTCCAGGAGTGCCCGCATGCCGAGTCGAACCACTTCATGATCGTCAACGAGCAGGAGACGGAGGTTTGTCATTGATAAGAGTATAACGAATCTGGCCCCCAGGCACAAAGACGACTGGCCCGGGAAGCGGCTCCCACCGCAAAGGCGCTGGCCCCTCCAACGCCCAGACCACGACCGTTGCACGCTGCTGGCTGTCGACTCTCTCTACCTGTATGACTTTTGTCAGGCGATCAGGTGCAATCTGTCACTAACTGCCGGACCGTGTGCCGCCTACAATTGCTAGCGATTACAACCTGAGTCCATACGCGCCTGCTACTTGACTGCGAGCGCCGATATCACTAGAAGGAGATTTCTACTATGTCGCAAGATACATTGACTACACCCGCTGAGAGTGCGCCCAAAAACAGCGCCAACGGAAAAGCACAATCCAACGATCCAAAGTATGTCTACCTGTTCGGCGAAGTTGACCAGGCCGAAGCCTACAGCGGTGACTGGGATGGGGTTCGCGGCCTGTTGGGCGGCAAAGGCGCCAACCTGGCCGATATGACCCGACTGGGCATCCCCGTGCCTCCCGGCTTCACGGTCAGCACTGGCGCTTGTAACGCCTACCTGGACAGCGAAGAAACCTTCCCCGAAGGGATGTGGGAACAGGAGTTGGCGGCCGTTAAAGAGATCGAAGCCCTGACCGGTAAGGTCTTTGGCGGGACCAAGAACCCGCTGCTGGTCTCCTGTCGTTCCGGCGCCAAGTTCTCCATGCCCGGCATGATGGACACCGTTCTCAACATTGGCCTCAACGACGAAATCGTCGAGACCATGGTTGAGCTGACCAACGACCGTCGCTTCGTCTACGACCTGTACCGCCGCCTAATTCAGATGTTCGGCAGCGTCGTCATGAACGTTCCCGACGAAGCGTTCGAAGCTGTCCTCACCGCCCGTCGCAAGAAAGCCGGCGTGGAAAATGATTCCGACCTGACTGCCGAGGATATGGAAGTTGTCACCCGCCGCTTCAAAGAGATTTACAAGACCTTCACCCGCGAAGACTTCCCCGCCGACCCGTACGATCAGCTGCGGTTGGCCACCGAAGCGGTCTTCAAGTCATGGAATGGCAAGCGCGCGTTCGACTACCGCAACGCCGCCGGCATCGACCACGACCTTGGAACGGCCGTCAACATTCAGACGATGGTCTACGGCAACATTGGCGAAAACTCCGGCACCGGCGTAGCCATGTCGCGCAATGCGTCTAATGGCGAGCACGAGCTGGAAGGCGACTTCCTGATGAACGCCCAGGGCGAAGACGTTGTGGCCGGTATTCGCAAGACCCAGCCCATCTCCGACTTGAAAGCAGAGATGCCGGACGTCTACGCGCAGTTTGAAGCCATCGCTCAGAAGCTTGAGCAGCATTATCGCAATATGCAGGACATGGAGTTCACCATTGAGTCCGGTCGCCTGTGGCTGCTGCAGACTCGCGACGGCAAGCGCACCGCGCAAGCCGAAGTTCGCATCGCCTCCGATATGGTCGACGAAGGTCTCATTACGAAAGAAGAGGCGGTTTGGCGCGTCAAGCCCGCGCAGGTCGACTTCTTCCTGCATCCGCAGCTAAGCTCCGATGCCGTCAAGTCCGCTCGCAAGATCGCCACGGGCCTGAACGTCTCCCCAGGCGCGGCCGTCGGCATCGTCGCTTTCGACGCCGACACCGCCCAACGCTGGGCGAAGGAAGAAGGGCGGCAGGTCATTATGGTCCGCCCGGAAACAAAGCCGGACGACGTCCACGGCATGTTGGCTGCGGAAGGTATCCTGACCAGCCGCGGCGGCCGCACCAGCCATGCAGCGCTGGTAGCTCGCCAGTTCGGTAAGCCGGCTGTGGTCGGTGTCACCGAGCTCGAAATTGACCTTGACATGCGTTCGATGACCATTGGCGAAGAGCTGACGGTCCACGAAGGCGACTGGATTTCCCTCGACGGCACGTTGGGCAATGTCTACCTGGGCAAACTCGACACGGTTGTCCCCGACATCCAGAACCCGTACCTGCTCAACGTCCTGAGCTGGGCCGATGATATCCGCACGCTGGGCGTGTGGGCCAACGCCGACTACCCGCGCGACGCCGAGCGTGCCCGCGAGTATGGCGCTGAAGGGATTGGCCTCTGCCGCACGGAGCATATGTTCTTCGAGGCAGAGCGTTTGCCGGTCGTCCAGCAGATGATCATGGCCAAGAACGTTACCGAGCGAAACGAAGCGCTTGACAAGCTCCTGCCGCTGCAGCGCGGTGACTTTGACGGACTGTTCCGGGCCATGGATGGCCAACCGGTCATCATTCGCCTGATTGATCCGCCATTGCATGAGTTCCTGCCGTCGTATGAAGAGTTGGTACAGCGTCTGGCTGACCTCAAGGTCCAGTTGCAGCATTTCCACACGCTGAGCGAAATCGACGAAGCGTTGTCGGAAATCCGCGTCAAGCAAGCGTACCTCGAACGCGTCGAAGCGCTCCGCGAGATGAACCCGATGCTGGGCACGCGCGGCGTTCGCCTGGGAATCCTAATCCCCGAGCTGACCAAGATGCAGGTCCGGGCCATCTTCCAGGCCGCCTGTCAATGTGCCAAGGACGGCGTAGACGTTCACCCCGAAGTCATGATTCCGCTGACGTTCCATGTCAACGAGCTGAAGGTGCAGCAGACTGCGCTGGAGGCTGTGGCCAGGGAAGTCATGGATGAGATGGGCATCGACGTAACCTACAAGTTCGGTACGATGATCGAGATTCCGCGGGCAGCACTGACGGCCGATGAGATTGCCGAAGTGGCCCAGTTCTTCTCATTCGGTACCAACGACCTGACCCAAACCACCTTTGGCATTTCGCGCGATGACGCCGAAGCAGGCTTCCTGGTCGAGTACCAGCAGCGCAACATCCTCGAAGAGAACCCGTTCGCCACAATCGACACCGTTGGTGTGGGGCGGCTGATGAAGATGGGTGTTGAGCTTGGCCGCCAGACCCGTCCCGGGCTCGAAGTCGGCATCTGCGGCGAGCATGGCGGCGATCCTAAGACGATTGCTTTCTGCCACTCGCTGGGATTGAACTATGTATCTTGCTCGCCGTTCCGGGTACCGATTGCCCGCCTGGCAGCTGCCCATGCAGCCCTGGCCGAAAACGGCGTAGTCTAGGCTGAGTCGATAAACTAACGGCCCGGCAGACCAGCAGGTTTGCCGGGCCGATGCGGACACTAGGGAGAAACGATGTCGACAAAAATGATAACAATCGATGGGAATGAGGCGGCCGCCATGGTCGCCCACAAGGTGAATGAGGTAATTGCCATTTACCCAATCACTCCCTCCTCGCCGATGGGCGAGCTGGCGGACCAATGGTCTGCCAATGGCCAGACGAATCTGTGGGGCACCGAGCCGCTGGTCATCGAGATGCAGTCTGAAGGCGGCGCCGCCGGCGCAGTCCACGGTGCGTTGCAAGCAGGGGCCATGACCACGACGTTCACCGCGTCTCAGGGTCTGCTGCTGATGATTCCGAACCTGTACAAGATCGCCGGTGAGCTGACCTCCACCGTGCTGCATGTCGCGGCCCGCTCGGTTGCGTCACAGGCGCTGTCAATCTTTGGCGACCACAGCGACGTCATGGCGACTCGCAATACTGGCTTTGCCTTCCTTTGCGGCAGTTCAGTGCAAGAAGTGATGGATTTCGCGCTTATCAGCCAGGCCTCGACGCTCAAGTCGCGCGTGCCGTTCATCCATTTCTTCGATGGCTTCCGCACGTCTCACGAAATCAGCAAGATTGAGCCGATCCCGGCCGAGGTGATGCGGACCATGGTCGACGACGAGCTGGTGCAAGCCCACCGGGCACGCGGCCTCTCGCCTGACCATCCTTTCATTCGCGGCACCGCCCAGAATCCTGATGTCTTCTTCCAGGGTCGCGAGAGCGCCAATCCATACTACAACGCCTGCCCGGAAATCGTGCAAGAGATGATGGACAAGTTTGCTGAGCAGACCGGGCGCGCATACCGCCTGTTCGACTACGTCGGCGCAGAAGACGCCGAGCGCATCATCATCCTGATGGGCTCCGGTGCTGAAACCGCGCGCGAGACAGCAGACTACCTTGTCAGCAAGGGCGAGAAAGTGGGCGTTGTCATTGTGCGCCTCTACCGTCCGTTTGATACTGCCGCCCTACTGAGCGCCCTGCCAACCACCACGCAGGCCATCGCTGTCCTGGACCGGACCAAAGAACCCGGCGCGACCGGCGAGCCGCTCTATCTGGATACGATCACTGCTCTGGTTGAGACGGTCGCCGCCGGCGACGGTCCGTTTAAGACGATGCCGCGAGTAATCGGCGGTCGCTACGGCCTCTCCTCCAAAGAGTTCACCCCGGCCATGGTGAAAGCCGTCTTTGACGAACTGCTGAAGCCGGCCCCCAAGAACCATTTCACGATTGGCATCAACGACGACGTCACCCACACGAGCCTGCCCTACGACCCCGCGTTCAATACGGAACAGGAAGATGTCGTGCGAGCCGTTTTCTACGGCCTGGGGTCTGACGGCACTGTGGGCGCGAACAAGAACTCGATCAAGATCATCGGCGAGAATACACCGAACTACGCCCAGGCCCACTTTGTCTATGATTCGAAGAAAGCCGGCGCCGTCACCGTATCTCACCTCCGCTTCGGCCCTCGGCCGATTCATTCGACCTATCTGATTGCCAACGCCAACTTCGTGGCCTGCCACCAGTTCAACTTCCTTGAGCGCTTCGATGTGTTGACGCTGGCCCAGCCGGGCGCGACGTTCCTGCTGAACAGCCCGTATGGCCCGGATGAGGTGTGGGACAACCTGCCCGTCGAGGTGCAGCGCGCCATCCTGGAAAAGAACCTGCGTTTCTTCGTTGTTGATGGCTTCGCCGTGGCTGAAGAGACTGGCATGGGTCGCCGCATCAACACTATCATGCAGACTTGCTTCTTCGCCCTGATGGAACGGGCGACGGAGGTGCCGCTGCTCGATCGTGAAACAGCGATTGCCGAGATCAAGAAGGCCATCGAGAAGAACTACAGCAAGCGCGGCGAGCTGGTTGTCCAGCAGAACTTCGCCGCCGTAGACGCCACACTGGCGAGGCTGCATGAGGTGCAAGTGCCGGAAACGGCCGACAGCGATCTGCAGCGCATTCAGCTCATTCCCGACAGTGCGCCGCAGTTTATTCGTGACGTAACCGGGACGATTATTGCTGGACAGGGTGATTTGCTCCCAGTCAGCGCCATGCCGGTAGACGGCACCTACCCGTCCGGCACAACCAAATGGGAAAAGCGAAATATCGCTACGGAGATCCCCGTCTGGGATCCGGATATCTGCATCCAATGCGGTAAGTGCGTCTTTGTCTGCCCCCATGCTGTCGTGCGCATGAAACTGTATGACAACAAGGAACTGGCCAACGCGCCGGCGACGTTCAAGTCGGCACCAGCTCGCTTCAAGGAGTTCAAAGACCTGTCCTACACGCTCCAGATCGCGCCCGAGGATTGCACCGGCTGCACGTTGTGCGTCGATGTCTGCCCGGTCAAGAACAAGAAACAGCCCAAGTTCAAGGCGATCAACATGGAACCGCAGGCACCGTTGCGCGACTCCGAGCGTGATAACTGGGAGTTCTTCCTGGGCCTGTCCAATGTGAAGCGCGAAGACGTGCAGTTGAATCAGATAAAGTACAACCAGCTTCTGGAGCCGCTCTTTGAGTTCTCCGGCGCCTGTGCCGGCTGTGGCGAAACACCATATCTGAAACTGCTGACCCAGCTTTTCGGTGACCGCGCCATCGTAGCCAACGCTACAGGTTGCTCGTCCATCTACGGCGGCAATCTGCCGACGACCCCGTGGGCCCAAAATGCCGACGGTCGCGGCCCGGCATGGTCCAACTCGCTCTTCGAAGATAACGCCGAGTTTGGTTTGGGTATGCGCATTGCGCTAGACCAGCGGCAAGACGCCGCCACCTACCTGCTCCGCAGCATGCAGGAACTCATCGGCCCGGACCTGGTCCGCTCGATGCTGTTTGCCGACCAGGTGACCGAAGCCGACATCAGCGCCCAGCGCGAACGAGTCGCCGCGTTGAAGGAACGCATCGAGGCGCTTCTTGAGAGCGATGACGAAGCAGTCGTCGAGCTGAGACCAGCCCTGAAGGACTTGCTCACCAAGGCCGACATCCTCGTCAAGAAAAGCCTTTGGATTGTCGGCGGGGATGGCTGGGCCTACGACATCGGCTACGGTGGCCTCGACCATGTCATGGCGTCCGGACGCAACGTCAACATTCTGGTCATGGATACGGAGGTCTACTCCAACACCGGTGGCCAGATGTCCAAGGCGACGCCCCGCGCGGCTGTGGCCAAGTTTGCCGCTGCTGGTAAGCCGCAGCCGAAGAAGGAACTCGGCGTGCTGGCGATGACCTACGGCAACGTCTACGTTGCCCATATCGCCTTTGGGGCCAACGACCGCCAAACCGTACAAGCCTTCCTGGAAGCGGAAGCGTACGATGGGCCGTCGCTCATCATCGCCTACAGCCACTGCATTGCCCACGGCTATGACTTGAAGTTTGGCCTTGAGCAGCAGCAAGCAGCCGTCGACTCCGGCTACTGGGCACTCTATCGCTACAACCCGGACCTGGCAGCGGGCGAAGACGGCGAGGCAAACGGGGCGAACCCGTTCAAGCTGGACTCCAAGCCGCCGAACATGCCGCTTGAGAAGTACATCTATCGCGAAGGACGTTACCGGATGCTCGCCCAAAGCTCGCCCGAGGCGGCCGAACGGCTGTTGAAGTTGGCCAAGGCCGACGTCAACAATCGCTGGGTGACGTATCAAAACCTGGCAGAAGACAAGAAGCCGAGCGAGTAGTCGCCGGCAAAGGCAACTCTGTAAGTCAAGGAGGCCATTATGGACCTATCAACCAACTATCTGGGCATGAAGCTCAAGAATCCGATTGTGCCCTCGGCATCGCCTTTGTCGCGCGAGATCGCCAACATTCGCCGCATGGAAGATGAAGGTGCGGCGGCGGTCGTACTCTACTCGCTCTTCGAGGAAGAGATCAATCGCGAGAGTCAGACGCTCGACCGGTACCTGACGCAAGGTACCGAAAGCTTCGCTGAGGCGCTGTCCTACTTCCCCGAGGCGAGCGAATATCGCGCCATTGGACCCGACGCCTATCTGGAGCACATCTTCCGGGCCAAGCAGGCGGTGGGCATTCCCATCATCGCCAGCCTGAACGGCGTATCGTCGGGCGGCTGGACGCGCTATGCGAAGGAGATGGAGGGCGCAGGCGCCGATGCGCTTGAGCTCAACATCTACTACATGCCAACCAATCTGGAACTGCCGGGCAGCGAAGTTGAGGCGATCTATACCGATCTCGTCCGCGAAGTTCGCAGCACGATTTCGATCCCGGTTGCCGTCAAACTCAGCCCGTACTTCAGCGCTACCGCCAATATGATGAAGCAGCTCTCTGACGCGGGCGCGAACGGGCTGGTCTTGTTCAACCGGTTCTACCAACCCGATCTTGATCTTGAGAATCTGGAGGTCGTGCCCAATCTAAACCTCAGTCGTTCGGAGGAGATCCGCCTGCCCCTGCGCTGGATCGCCATTCTCTACGGGCGGATTGAAGCCGATCTGGCCCTTACGACTGGCGTACACACGGCTATGGACGCTCTCAAAGGTGTGGCCGCCGGCGCAAACGTCACCATGATGACTTCGGAACTGCTGCTGAACGGCATTGGCCGAATCAGCGACATTCTGGAAGAGATGGAGGCGTGGCTCTATGAGCGTGAGTACACCAGCATTCAGGAACTGCAAGGTAGTCTGAGCCAGATCAACGTCGCCGCACCGGCTGCGTTTGAACGGGCAAACTACATCCAGATCGTTCGTTCTTTCCAGCCGACCTTCTAAATGGCAGCTCGCGGCCGGGGCGTCCCAACGTCCCGGCCAGGTTGTAGTCAAGTGGAAAAGGCCTGGGCTTTCGTCCAGGCCTTTTCTATCTCACTTTTTCTATTCCAATGATGAATCGGTTGGGTGTCCGACGTGAAGAGCAGCCTGCGGTCAGCTTCCGGGTCGACGCTACTCAGGATAGCGGTCGACAAATGGATTGGTGAAGGCATGACAGCAGGGAACGCCGGCCATGTTGCATTCGCAGGCGGCCGTACAGGTGCGTTGAAGCACGCGGAACGGGGCGCCCGGCGTATCCGGGAGCGTGTCGGGCGTGTAGAGCCGCTTCTCGCGCAGCTCAACATTCAGTTCGATGAGGTCACAATGCTTCTTGCCGATGGTTACCCACTGCTCGTTGGCCATTAGTCACTCCTCAATCCCGATCTTGACATGCTTACGTCTACCGTCGCCCACCTTTCTGCGAGCTTGCTACAGCGTACTGTATCGCCATGCGCAGGACTAGTGTCGATGCTCATATTGTCACATGACATTTGTCACAACCATTTGTGAAATATATCACTAATATTTACGGTGAATGCGCTGTATGCTCCTACTGTTGGCTCGCGGCACTGGCGGCCGAGAGGGTCCGCCCCTGCACATTGCGAATCAACCTACAGGAGATCGTTCATGACACTCGCTAACAATTCCTACTCCCTCGACGCCTTTCTTCCAGGGGAGATGGCCAAGAAAGCCGAAAACATCGGCGTGGCCAAAGCCAACCTGGGACCTTTCCGTATGTTGGGCCTGGCTGTTCTTGCCGGTGCCTTCATCGCCCTCGGGGCCGTCTTTGCCACGACTGTCACCACGGGCGCAGCGGGAGCGCTCACTTTTGGTGTCACCAAGCTGCTCGGCGGCCTGGTGTTCTGCCTCGGTCTCATTCTGGTCGTTGTGGCGGGCGCAGAACTGTTCACCGGCAACAACTTGATCGTCATGGCCTGGGCCAGCCGGAAAGTCAGCACGCGCCAACTGTTGTCCAACTGGACCATCGTCTATATCGGCAACTTCATCGGAGCCATGGCCACCGTCATCGGCATCTTCCTGAGCGGTCAGTATCTGTTCAACGACGGCGCTGTCGGCCTCAACGCGCTCAACATTGCCAACGCCAAGGTGGGCCTGACTTTCACTCACGCATTGATGCTCGGCGTCTTCTGCAATGCGCTGGTCTGCCTCGCCGTCTGGCTTTGCATGAGCGCCCGAACCACCACCGACAAGATTCTGGCGATCATCTTCCCTATCACGGCATTTGTCGCTGCGGGATTCGAGCACAGCATCGCCAACATGTACTTCATCCCGATCGGGCTGCTCATCAAGACGGCCGCTCCGGCTGCCTTCTGGGAGAGCGTGGGGACGACTGCTGCCACCTACCCTAACTTGACCTGGACCAACTTTGCCGTCGCCAACCTGCTCCCGGTAACCATCGGCAACATCATTGGTGGGGCGGTCATGGTTGGGTTAGCCTACTGGTTTATCTACCTGCGGCCCACATGGACCGGTCACCCTTTCAGCCGCGAAAAGGACGATGAGTCACGCGTCAAGCAAGCCTAACGCACCTTAAAGGCTTGATAAACGGTAACAGCGCCGGCATCGCTCAGGGTGATGCCGGCGCCGTTATAATGGGCGAATGAAGCAGGTCATCGCGCCTTTGGCAAGGCGGCAAGCTAGATATAGCCAAACGCCCTGGCGTCGGCTGTCAGCTGCTCGCGAAATGCCGGGTGGGCAATCTCAATCAGCTGCAAGGCACGCTGGCGAATTGTCTTGCCATATAACGATGCCACGCCGTATTCGGTGACTACGTAATGGACATCATTGCGGGTTGTAGTGACGCCGGCACCTTCCGTCAGCATCAGCGAGATGCGGCTGATTGTGTCGCCTTTCGCCGTCGCCGGCAGCGCCACGATCGGCATACCGCCTTTGGCCCGCGCCGCGCCGCGCATGAAGTCAACCTGCCCACCAACGCCACTGTAGAAGACCGGGCCAATCGAGTCGGCACAGACCTGTCCCGTCAGATCTACTTGCAGCGCGGAGTTGATGGCGACCATCATATCATTGCGCGCAATGTTGAACGGATCGTTGACATAATCAGTTGGATGCAGCTCTACAATCGGATTGTTGTTCACGAACTCATAGAGCGCTCTGGAGCCAAACAGGAATCCGGCCACCATCTTGCCGGGGTGGAACGTCTTCTTGCTGCATGTGATGACGCCATCCTCAAAGAGCGTGACCACCCCATCGGAGAACAGCTCGGTGTGGATGCCGAGATCCTTGTGACCACCAAGATTCTGCAGGACCGCATCTGGAATGCTGCCAATGCCCATCTGCAACGTCGCCCCATTGGGGATCATCTCGGCAATCAGTTCGCCGATGCGCAAGTGGACCGGGGAGCTTCCGCCCTGCACGGTTTCGGGAATCGGATAGTCCACCTCGATGATATGGTCAAGCTGGCTGACGTGGATGAAGCTGTCGCCCAGCGTGCGCGGCATCTGCCGGTTAACTTCAGCAACGATGACCCGGGCCGCTTCGGCCGCCGGTTTCGTCGTTCCGACCTCGATCCCAAAGCTGCAGAAGCCATGTTCGTCTGGCGGCGTCAAGGAGACGAGAGCCACGTCCAGCGGCAAAAGATTGTCGCGCCGGAACAGGTTCGGTATCTCGGACAGAAAAACGGGCGTGAAGTCTGCCCGCCCTTCCTGCACAGCCTTGCGCACATTGTGGCCAATAAACAGCGAGTTGGACCGAAAAGAGCCTTCGTACTTGGGATCAATGTAGGGTGCGTCGATGAAGGTCAGAATATGGATGAGTTCGACGTCGCGTAATGTGTCGGCCCGGTCGATCAGTCCGTCGACCAAGGTCGCCGGCGCACCGGACCCGCCTCCGATGTAGACGCGGTTACCGGACTCGATGATAGCCAATGCTGAAGCCGCATCGGTTACCTTGTTGCGGTAAGTGGTTTCCCAATTCACCGTCATTCTCCTTTGTTTGCTGCCGTATGTGGCAGGGCTACTTCCACCGGGACGCCAAGCTCGGCGGCCACAACGGGGTTGACTATCTTTCCCTGCCAGAGATTGATACCCGTCGCGATTGACGGCCGCTCCTCAAGCAGACCCAGAAGACCGTGCGTCCCAATACCTTGCAGGTAGGGAATGAGGGCGTTCGTCAGCCCATAGCTGGTCGTTCGTGCGACGGCAGATGTAATGTTGGGTACGCAATGGTGGATCACATCGTCGACCACATAAGTCTGGTCGCGCATGGTCGTAGGCCGGCTTGTTTCCAAACAGCCACCCTGGTCGATGGCGAAGTCGATAATCACCGTACCGGGTCGCATCTGCCGAACCATCTCGCGGGTGATCAGGATTGGTGCGCGCTGGCCGACGGTCAGAACGGCACCGACGACGACATCGGCAAACTGAGTGACGCGATTCAGGTTATACTTCGTGCACAACATGGTCGTGATTCGTCCGCTGAGTGCCTCGTCCAGCCGACCAAGCTGACCGATATCGTTGTCGAGCACGATCACCTGCGCCCCAATGCCCAGAAATGCGCGCGCCGCATGGCTGCCAAGAACGCCGGCGCCAAGGATGACAACGCTGCCTCGCGGGACACCGGGAATGCCGCTGAGCAGCGTGCCGCGACCGCCGTTGTTGGTCATCAGCAGCTCCCCGGCAATGATGGGGGCCATTCGACCAGCCACCTCGCTCATTGGAAGCAGAACCGGGCGCACGCCATTACGGCGGGCAATCATCTCGCAGGCAATGGCCGTCAACTCCGCATCGCGCATGGCCGCCAGAAAGTCAGGCGAGGCCACAGAGAGGTGCAAGAACGAGACGAGCGTCTGCCCGGTACGAAACAACTTGTGCTCCTGGGCCGTCGGTCGTGTTACTTTCACGACGACATCGGAGCGACCGTACACCTCCGCAGGCGAATAAACGACCTGGGCTCCGTTGCGGCGGTAGCTTTCGTCGTCGAACCCGGCGGCCGCCCCGGCGTTCTTCTCCACATAGACGGTATGTCCAGCGCGAGTCAGGCTGGCCACGCCATTAGGGGTCAGACCGACCCGAGCCTCCAGGTCTCGCACTTCCTTGGGAATGCCAAACTCCATGCCTTGTTTTCCTCCATTCAAGAAGCGCTGACAGACCGCTTGATCCGCCATGCCTCTGGCTCGCGTTCCGGGAAAGTGATTGGCCCCCACACCCCAGATTTCGCCCACCTCAATTCGCCCGGCCAGATTGGCGGGACGACTTATTGCTTAAGTCTAGTCCGATTCCTGAAAAGAGGGAGTGAGTAAAGTAATGGGTATTGACTGACATCCGTCATATCCTGGGCCGGGAGAAGGCCGTCGAGTTGACTCATCAGGCAGTAGATGTGACTTTCTACACGGATACAACTGCCATATGTCACTATAAGCAGCACCCACCCCTGTGCGATAATACTGGTACGCAATGTCTCTCACGCGTTCCCGGGAAACTTAACAACATATCAGTGCCGCTCCGCCGGCCGTTTTCGGGTTTCTTCTCGCATTCACCCGAACGGAGTCAGCCGGCTGATCTCTGAACTGCGGAGAGACTGCGCCAGACAAATTCCCACTTGACTGGAGGTACTCTGTATGGCAACTGGAAGAGTCGTTATCGACGTCGAGCGATGCAAGGGGTGTGAGCTCTGCCGTGACGCGTGTCCACCGGACGTGCTGATCATGGCTGATGAGCTGAACGCCAAAGGCTATCGCCCAGTAATCTTGCTCGATCCCGATCACCACTGCACCGGCTGCGCCCTGTGCGCAACTGTTTGTCCAGACGGCTGCATTACCGTCTATCGCGACATTATCGACAAAAACGCCACCGCCCGCCCACCCGCGGCTGCGCGTCAGCTTACCGGGGAGGTTGCTCATGGCTAAAGAACTGCTGAAAGGCAACATTGCTTTTGCCGAAGCGGCCATCCGTGCGGGCTGCGAGGCGTATTTCGGCTACCCCATCACGCCACAAACCGAACTGCTGGAGCATATGTCCCGCCGTATGCTGGAGCTGGACCGCGTCTTCTTGCAGGCGGAGAGTGAAGTCGCCGCCGTTAACATGGTCTATGGCGCTGCGGCCGCCGGCGCACGCGTGATGACCTCGTCCAGCAGCCCCGGCATCAGCCTGATGCAGGAAGGGCTGAGCTACATGGCTGGCTCCAACGTCCCCGCCGTCGTGATCGACATCATGCGGGGCGGCCCGGGATTGGGCAACATCCAGCCCAGCCAGAGCGACTACTTCCAGGTGACGCGCAGCGCCGGACACGGCGACTTCCACCCCATCGTGCTCGCCCCGTCAACCGTGCAGGAGGCGATTGACCTGACCGTCCTCGCCTTTGACCTGGCCGAGACGTACCGGACGCTGGTCTTTGTCGTCGCCGATGGCGCCATCGGCCAGATGATGGAAGCGGCCGAACTCCCGCCGATGCGGCCGCTGCCGAAGAAGCGTCCTGAGTGGGCGTTGACCGGAGCCAGGGGCCGGGAGCGCAATGTTGTAACCTCCCTCTACCTGGGAGCGGAGCAGCTTGAAGCGCTCAATATGGAGCTTCAGGCCAAACTGAGTCTGATCAACAGCAACCAGGAAGTCCGCTACGACACGTTCGGCACAGAGGATGCGGAAGTCGTGGTGGTTGCGTTCGGCACGGCTGCACGTATCGCCCAATCGACAATCCGCCAACTGCGGCGCGAGGGATTGCCGGTTGGTTTGTTTCGCCCCATCACGCTCTGGCCGTTCCCGGAAGACGCGCTGGCAGCTTTGGCCGACGAGCGGCCGAATCTGAAGACATTCCTCGTTGTCGAGATGAACGCCGGACAGATGCTCCACGATGTGCGCGAAGCAGTCGGGCGTGCCATTCCGGTCGAGTTCTATGGACGTATGGGCGGAGCCATTCCTCTGCCACATGAAATCGAACGTGAGATTCGGCGCCTGCTGCAGCGTGAGCACGGTGCTGAGCTGCAAAAGGAGATGCACAATGGCCGTGCTTCGTGATATGCCATCGACCCCGGTGAAGGCAGAAACCAACGGACACACCGAGAAACTGGTCTACTCCCGTCCGGAATCGCTCACCGATGTGACCACCCACTACTGTCCCGGATGCACCCACGGTACGGCTCACAGGCTCGTAGCCGAGGTCATAGATGAGTTGGGCATCCGTGAGGACACCATCCTGGTCGCCGCCGTTGGGTGTTCAGTTTTCGCCTACAACTACTTCGATATCGACGCCTGCGAAGCCGCCCACGGTCGCGCGCCCGCGATGGCCACTGGTGTGAAGCGCGTCCACCCAGATAAAGTCGTATTCACCTATCAAGGTGACGGAGACCTGGCATCGATTGGCATGGGTGAGGTGATGCACGCGGCGGCACGGGGGGAGAAGATTACCATCATCTTTCTGAACAACGCCATCTATGGCATGACCGGCGGGCAGATGGCGCCAACGTCGCTGCCCGGCCAGGTGACAACGTCCTCACCGTTCGGTCGTGATGTCCAGATGACCGGTAATCCCATTCGCATGGCCGAACTGCTGGCGGGTATGGATGGCACGGTTTACAGTGTGCGGCGCAGTCTGCATGACGCCCGCCATGTCATCCAGGCCAAGAAGGCTGTCAAGACTGCCTTCGAAGCCCAGATCGCGGAGCTGGGGTTCAGCGTCGTGGAACTCCTGTCATCGTGCCCTACCAACTGGGGCATGGCCCCGGACGAGGCGCTCAATTGGGTGCGGGACGAGATGATTCCCCAGTACCCTTTGGGCGACTACAAGGTCAGCCCTGAGCTTGTTCGTAAGGGCCGCTAGACCGCATCGTCTGTATCAGCATCCTGCTTACTGAAGGAGGGTCCTCATGACCACGCCGTGGAATCATCGCTACGCCCAACGCATGCAGCGAATGGGAGGTTCGGCCATTCGCGAGCTGCTCAAATTGACCGAAAAGCCGGGGTTGATCTCCTTTGCCGGCGGACTGCCCGCGCCAGATGTCTTTCCGGTAGACGCCTTTCGCACGGCGTCTGATCGAGTCCTGCACGAGCATGGCGCGGTGGCTTTGCAGTACAGCGCTACGGAAGGATATCGACCACTGCGAGAGTGGATCGTCGCCTACATGGCCCGCTACGGCATTCAGGCGACAACCGACAACGTGCTCATCACCAGCGGCTCGCAGCAGGCGCTCGACATTATCGGCAAGGTGCTCATCAATCCGGGCGATCTCATTCTGACCGAACGGCCGACTTACCTGGGCGCTCTGCAAGCCTGGCGCGCCTATCAGGCCGACTTCACCACAGTACCTATCGACCACCACGGCCTGCGCACCGATCTGCTTGAAGAAGCGCTGTGCGCCGGTCCGAAGTTTATGTACGTCCTGCCCAACTTCCAGAACCCTGGCGGCGTCACCCTCTCGGCAGAGAGACGCCGGGCACTGGTCGAGATTGCCGACCAGTACGGTGTCCCCATCATTGAAGATGACCCGTACGGCGAACTGCGCTTTGACGGCGAGCATCTCAAACCGCTCGTCGTCGAAGACGCCGACTGCCTGGTGTGCAGCGGCAAGAGCGGCAGCGGCCGCTCCGCCAACGGTGCAGGCGGGTTCATGACCGGCAACGTCATCTATCTGAGTACGTTTTCCAAGACGTTGGCCCCTGGTCTGCGGCTGGCCTGGATCGTAGCTCCGGCGGAGGTCATCCAACGCTGTGTCATGGCCAAGCAGGGCATGGACCTGCACACCAGCACGCTGGTGCAGATGATTGCCCATCAGGTACTGACCGGTGGGCAGGAGGATGCCACGTTCTTGCGGGACCACATTCGCCAGGTGCGAGCGATCTACCGGGAACGTCGGGATGTGATGCTGGCGACGATGGAACGCACCTTCCCGGAGGGTGTGCACTGGACGAGGCCCGACGGGGGACTGTTCTTGTGGGTGACGCTGCCAGAGCAGATCGACACAATACCGTTGCTGGAACAGGCGATCCAGAACGACGTGGCGTTCGTTCCGGGCCACTGCTTCTATCCCGGACCAGAACCGAATAGTTCGTTTCGGCTGAACTTCTCCTACTGTTCGCCGGAGCAGATCGAAAAAGGTATCGAGAGGTTGGGCGTCGTCATCGACGACGCGCTCATGGCAGCGGTCGCTGAGTCACCAGCCTCGGCAAACAGAGAAGCCGCTCTCATGGCTGCTTGATCGTTATATGAGGGCCATGACCAGGCCAAAGCGAGGTAGTTGATGGAATCCTCTATTGTTGTAGCGGGCTTCGGCGGACAGGGCGTCCTGTTCGCGGGCCAACTGATCGCCTATGCAGGGATGGAGTCCGGCAGGTATGTGACGTGGATACCTTCTTATGGTCCGGAGATGCGCGGCGGCACAGCCCACTGCGTCGTCATCATTGGCGATGAACCCATTGGGTCTCCTATCGTGGCCAATCCAGACATCGTTCTGGCCCTCAATCAGCCGTCCTATGACAAATATCTGTCTCTGGTCAAGCCGGACGGGCTGCTGGTCGTCAACAGTTCGTTGGTGGATCTCGACCAGGAGCGCGGCACGGTCGAGACCGCGGCGATTCCTGCCAACGAAATCGCTGAGCGACATGGAAGTGTGAAGATGCTAAACATGGCCGCGGTGGGTGTGATGTTGGCCCGTCGCCCCGTGCTGCCGCTTGAGGCAGTTGAGCAGGCCATCCTCGGGCATTTGCCCCGCAGCAAGCAGCACCTCGTGGATGCGAACCTCGGTGTGCTGCGCGAAGGGTTCGGTGTTCCCGTCTCACGGCCAGCGTAGGGCGTTGATAGCACCAAGCCTGGCTTCCATTCACCTAGTAAAGAGAGTGTGTCATGCCTGATAAACGACCGTATCGTGTACTTGTGCCTCTGGACGGCTCGACCCTGGCAGAAGAGGCGCTGCCGGTCGCCCGGCGCCTGGTGGGCGAGTCAGGAGACGATCTGATCCTCCTGCGTGTGGCCGTTCCAAGCGAAATGCCGATGCCCGTCATGGCGGAGTATGGCATGGTCTGGAGCGGCTACGGCGAAGAAGCGACGACGCCGGAAGAAGAGCACCAGCAAGCCGTCGACTACCTTGAAGGAGTTCAGGGCCGCAAAGCGCTCGCCGCCCTCAACGTCCGGGTGCTCGTCCTCGAAGGCGATCGTTCACAACTCATTGTGGAGACAGCGGACAACCAGGATGTTGACCTGATCGTCATGACTTCTCACGGACGCACCGGTCTGTCCCGCTGGGTAATCGGCAGCGTGGCTGAGCGGGTGCTGGAAAGCGGGCCCTGCCCCGTTCTGCTCCTGCGTGATTCACACGCGGACGCAGCTATCCCACAGCGGATCCTGGTGACGCTCGACGGGTCACCCTTGTCGGAGACGGCCCTCGACTCAGCTTTCGCGCTGGCGCAGCGTCTGGGCGCGTCCGTCACTTTGCTGCGCGTCTGGCCACATGGCTCAGCTGAAGCGCTGGCTGACACAACCGATCCTTACCTGGACGACGTGATGACCCGCTACGCTGAATGGGATGTTCCGCTGACGGCCGCCTCTGTCGAAGCGGCCGGCTCCGGAGCCGCCAATACGGCGCTGGCTATTCTCGACTTTGCCAATGGCGAAGCAGTCGACCTGATCGCGATGAGCACCCATGGCCGCAGTGGTCTCCAGCGATGGGTATACGGCAGCGTCACGGAAAAGGTCTTGCGCGGCACAGAGAAGGCGCTTCTCGTAGTGCGCCCGGGACATACCGTCTAGAAAACTGCGGTCACCAATAGGGCCAGGTCGGCCCGTTCACTTCTGGGGTGAGCGGGCCTTTCCATGCCCCGAAACCATGTCCCGAGAGGCTTCGCCACTGCTTGGCATGCCTTTTCTGGATAGGGTAGAATGACGTACCATTGTCTTACATCGTGCTGCAAGCGACTTCACCTGCCGCGGCACCCACGATGGTCTTCAGGAGAAAAATGAATCCCCAAATTGAGCGACTTTCACCTGTTCCCTCTGATCTCGACATCGCCCAGGCAGCCGAACTCAGACCCATTATGGAGATTGCTGAGAAGCTGGGCCTGACCGAAGAGGACCTTATCTTCTACGGTCCATACAAGGCTAAGGTCCATCTGGATACGCTGCCCAAAGTAGCCGATCGGCCGCTGGGTAAATACGTTGATGTGACGGCCATTACGCCCACACCTTTGGGCGAAGGCAAGACCACTACGGCTATTGGCCTCGTCCAGGGCCTTGGGCGGCTGGGCCACAACTCGGTGGCCTGCATTCGCCAGCCAAGCCTCGGACCGACGTTTGGCATCAAGGGTGGCGCAGCCGGCGGCGGCTATAGCCAGGTCATTCCTATGGAGGATTTCAACCTCCATCTGACTGGCGACATCCACGCCATTACGGCCGCCCATAACCTCGTCAGCGCCGCCATCGACGCCCGCTGGTACTTCGAGGATCGGATGGATGACGAGAAGCTGGCCAGCATCGGGCTGGAGCGGCTGGGCATCGACCCGTACCAACTGACATGGAATCGCGTCCTCGACGTTAACGACCGGGCATTGCGCAACATCATCGTCGGGCTTGGCACGGCGCTCGATGGTCGCCCCCGTCAGACTGGCTTCGACATTACGGTAGCCAGTGAGATTATGGCCATTCTGGCGCTGGTCAACGGCTCAGATTATCGCTCTGTCCTCCAGGACTTCCGGGACCGGTGCAGCAAGGTTGTTGTCGGCTCCAGCAAGAGCGGCAAGCCGATTACACTGGAAGACCTGAGTGTTGCCGGCGCTGTGACCGTGCTCATGAAGGACGCCATCCATCCGAACTTGCTCCAGACGCTCGAAGGTCAGGCTGCGTTTGTCCACGCCGGACCATTCGCCAACATTGCCCACGGCAACTCGTCCATTGTGGCCGACACTATGGCCCTGCGACTGGGCGACTACGTGGTCACCGAGTCCGGCTTCGGAGCCGACATCGGCATGGAGAAGTTCTTCGACATCAAGTGCCGCTACTCCGGGCTGAAACCGGACTGCGTCGTACTCGTTTCCACCATTCGGGCGCTCAAGATGCATGGCGGCGGGCCACGCGTCATCCCTGGTCGCCCGCTTGATGAGGCCTACACCACCGAGAATCTCGGACTGATTGAGGAAGGATTGGCTAACATGGTCGCCCACATCAAGAATGCCAAGCGATTTGGCATCCCGGTGGTCGTCGCGGTGAACAAGTTCCAGTATGACACCGACGCCGAGGTAGAGATGGTCCGGCAGGCGGCCATCGAGGCCGGTGCGGAAACGGCCGTCATGAGCGACCATTGGGCAAACGGTGGCGATGGGTCGATTGAGCTGGCCGAAGCAGTCGTCGCCGCGTGCGAGCAGCCCGCCGACTTCAAGTTCCTTTATCCGCTCGACCTGTCGATCAAGGAGAAGATTGAGATCATTGCCCGCGATATCTACAGCGCCGGCGAAGTGACCTACGAACCGCTGGCGGAGAAGCAGATCAAGTCGTACGAGGCCAACGGGTTCGGCGGACTGCCCATCTGCATGGCCAAGACTCACCTAAGCATCAGCCACGACCCGGCGTTGAAAAACGCACCGTCGGGCTACTCGCTGTCTGTACGTGAGGTTCGCGCTTCTGTTGGCGCAGGGTTCATCTATCCGCTGTTGGGCGAGATGCGCACCATGCCGGGGTTGGGCAGCAAACCTGCCTACATGAATGTTGACATTGACGAAGACGGTCAGGTTGTTGGCCTCTTCTAGGAATCCGCAGGAGACAATATGGGCGAGAGAAGACAACGGCGTCAGGGTCGCCGGCGGTCGAAGGACACCTCGGCGAAACAACCCGCTTCTCTCGTCCAGATTACGCAGCCTGTCAACGAGCTGCCCCAGTACGACCTCGTCAGCCCGGAGGGTATTCAGCTTATCCACGATGCGTCGCTGGAGCTGCTGGCAGATGTCGGCATCGACTTCTACTACGACGAAGCGCTCGATGTGCTGCGCGACAACGGCGTCCGGCTCGACGGCTCGACGGCCTATCTGACACCCGAACAAATCGAGACGTTTGTAGGGTATGCTCCGACCTCTTTCACCCAGCTGGCCCGCAACCCGGAACGCAGCGTCACCATTGGTGAGCAGCATATTTGCTTTGCGCCGGTGTACGGGCCGCCTTTCGTTACTGATATGGACCGCGGGCGGCGCGAGGCGCGGCTGCTCGACTTCTATAACTTCGTCAAGCTGACCTACCTGTCGCCCTATCTGCACCATTCGGGCGGCACCATCGTTGAACCAACGGATGAACCGGTCCATACGCGCCACCTCGACATGGTCTATGCCCATGCGCGGTACAGCGACAAGCCGTTCATGGGGTCGGTCACATCCGGGCCGAACGCCGAAGACAGCATTCTGATGGCGGAGATCCTGTTTGGCAAGGAAGCGATGGCCGCCAATCCCGCGCTGCTGTCGCTAATCAACGTGAGCAGTCCGCGTCGCTTCGACGACCGCATGTTGAGCGCACTCATCCCGTACGCTCGTGCCCGGCAAGCCCTCATCATCACCCCCTTTCTTTTCTCCGGGGCAATGTCACCGGCCAGCATCGGCGGGACACTAGTGCAATTGAATGCAGAGGCGCTGGCTGGGGTAGCGCTAACCCAGATGATCAACCCCGGCACGCCAGTCATCTACGGCGCCTTCCAGACCAACATCGATCTGCAAAGCGGAGCGCCGGTGTTCGGTTCGCCCGAAAGCCAGATTGCCCTGTTCGCCTCGGCACAGCTGGCCCGCAAACATAGCTTGCCCTTCCGCAGCGGCGGCATGTTCACCAGCTCCAAGATCAGCGACGCGCAGGGCGCGTATGAGTCGATGATGGTCATGCTCCCGGCTGTCCTGGCCCGAGTCAACTTCGTGCTGCATGCCGCCGGCTGGCTGGAAGGTGGGCTGACCGCGGGCTATGAGAAGTTCGTTCTCGACTGTGAGCTGCTCGGCATGTTCCATCGCTTCTTGCTGGGGCTGGACCTGTCAGAAAACGGCATGGCGATGGATGCTCTGCGTGAGGTCCCGGCAGGCGGGCATCACCTGGGCACAGAACACACGATGCGCAACTTCCGCACGGCGTTCCATCGGGCAAACCTGTTCGACTACAATTCATACGAGCAGTGGGCGGAAGAAGGCTCGCAAACAGCCGAGCAGCGGGCCAACGCCCATTTCAAGGCGCTGCTGCGCGACTACGAGCCACCCCCGCTTGACGCCGCCCAGGACGAAGCGCTACAAGCGTATATCAGTAAACGCAAGCGCGAGATCGAACCCGCCTTCGACTGACCATCTCATTTCAGGGCATCTTCCAACCGACCCACCTATCGAACCAAAGGAACGCGTAAATGGCCAAGAAGCAACCGGCAGAACTCGAGCGACGCTCACCACTCTACGAGATCCACCGACGTACCGGCGGGGAACTCGTTCGCGGCGGCGGCGACTACATGCTGCCGATGACGTACAGCTCGGCGGCCGAAGAGCATACCAACACGCGAACCAACGCCGGCGTTCAGGATTTGTCGTCGATGGGTGAAGTGGATATCAAGGGGCCGGGAGCCGAGCGGCTAGTGAACCGGCTGCTGGTCAACCACGTGCTCGATATGCATCCGGGCCAGGTGCGCTACTCCACCATGTGCGACGAAGCGGGTCGGATTGTCGACGATGTGACGCTCTACAAATTCGGTGACGAGCACTTTATGATCGTCACCAGCTCCGGGCCGCGCAAGCAGTCGGCCCGCTGGATTGCCGACCACGCCAGCGGCATGAGCGCCTATGTCACCGATATGTCCGGGGCAATCGCATTGCTTTCCGTCCAGGGGCCGCGCTCTCGCGACCTGCTGACGTCGCTGGCCGAAGACGGCGAAGCGGTCGCCGGGCTGCGCTTCTTTCGCTTCACCAACGCCGTTGTCAACGGCACCGAGCTGGTCGTCTCGCGCAGCGGCTACACAGGCGAACTCGGCTACGAACTGTACGTGCCCGCCGAAGAAGCGGCCGTCTTGTGGGAGTATCTCATCAGCGCAGGCAAACCGTTCGGCCTGCGACCTTATGGTGTCATGGCCATGCAATCGCTGCGCATTGAGAAGGCGCTGCCGCTCTACGGGCCGGACATTGACGGTACGCAGACCCCGTTTGAGGTGGGGCTTGGCCGCTGGGTTCGCTTTGACAAACGCGACTTCATGGGGCGCGAAGCGCTCTTGCAGCAGCAGGAGATGGGCCTCCGCGAGCGTTGGGTGGGGCTGGTCATGGACAGCGACATTCCGGCCACGACGGGCGATCCCATTTACAGCGTGGCTGAGGTTGAGACGCTGCGCGAGACGATGTTCAGCGGCAGCGAGGCAGGAGACCAGTTTGACGCCGAGCAGCCAGGCTTTACCCAGGTCGGGCGAATCACCTCAAGCGCTTATGGCTATACGACCGGGAAGATGCTCGCTCTGGGCTACGTCGATGTGAGCCATACCTGGCCGGGCGCACGCCTGATTGTCGAGTGCAGCGGTCGTCCGATTGTAGCGACGGTGGTCAACACACCCTTCTTCGACCCGGACGGCATTCGCCTGCGCTCGCTCGGGCCGCGGACAGTAGAATCGACGATGGCCGAGCAGCCCACCCAACCCAGCCGGAAGCGGCGGGGCGGACGATAAACCATGAGCGGCTACTACCAGCATTTCAACACGATCGTCGTCGGCGTCGGCGGCATGGGCAGCGCCACCTGCTACCAGCTGGCCAAGCGCGGCCAGCGGGTACTCGGCATCGAACGGTTCGACATTCCCCACGACATGGGTTCATCCCACGGCTACACCCGCATCATCCGTCTCGCCTACTATGAAGACCCGTCCTACGTCATGCTGCTCCGACGAGCCTATGAACTGTGGGAAGAGATCGAGCAGCGCACCGGTGAGAAGCTCCTCCATCGCACCGGTTCAATCGACGCCGGTCCGGCCGACAGCTGGGTGTTCAAGGGGTCGCTGCAATCATGTGTCGAGTTCGACTTGCCGCATGAGGTGCTGACCGGACGCGAAGTGAGCGAGCGATTCCCCGGCTACCAACTGCCGCACGATTCACTGGCAGTGTTCCAGCCGGATGGCGGCTTCCTCGTGCCGGAGCGGTCGATCGTCATGTTCACCGAAGCGGCCCAGGCGATGGGCGCAGAGATTCATGGGCGCGAGACCGTCCTGGATTGGGAGCCATGGGGCGACGGCGTGCGTGTTCGCACCGACCGCGATGTGTACACCGCTGACAGCCTGGTGTTCACACCGGGTTCGTGGAGCCAGGAAATGCTGCCGTTTCTCAACGGGCTGGCAGTGCCCGAGCGGCAGGTTCTGGCCTGGCTGCAGCCAGAGCGACCGGAGCTGTTCCGGCCAGCGAACTTCCCGGTTTTCAACTGTTTGGTGCCGGAAGGTCGTTACTACGGTTTCCCCATCTACGGTGTGCCAGGCTTCAAGTTTGGCATGTATCATCACTTCGAAGAGCACGGCATGGCCGACACATTGTCGCGAGAGATCTACCGGGAAGACGAAGAGGCGCTCCGCGATTTTGCCGCACGCTACTTCCCGCAAGGGTCAGGCCCGACGATGAGCCTGAAGGCGTGCCTCTTCACCAATTCGCCCGACAAGCACTTCATCATCGACCTCCATCCAACCTATCCGCAGGTCTCGTTCGCTGCCGGTTTCTCTGGCCACGGCTACAAGTTCGCCAGCGTGATTGGCGAGGTGCTGGCCGACCTCGCGCAGCGACGCAGCAGTCGTCACGACATCAGTCTGTTCAATGTGGCCCGCTTCACAGGCCAGGTTAGCGACCTGCATCGCAGCCGGGTGGAGATGGTTACTCGCCGCCAGCCGGTATCGCGCCTTCCGATACAGCCCTACGAGGTGCGTGGCCCGCGCAGGCCGCAGACGCCGCTCGGTCTGCCGCACGGGCCGGGGCAGCGACCGCCTGCCCGCACAAGGACAGAGACCACTCGCAGCGATTCATGGCCGGCCTCCGACTCAACAGATCCCCGCTACTGGGAAAACGAAGATATCAAGCCGTTCTGGTAAATCACGGAAGGGGGTACCCTATGCGAACACACGCGAACGTCGTCATCGTCGGCGCGGGCATTGTCGGCTGCAGTGCCGCCTACCATCTCGCCAAACTTGGATGGCGGGATATTGTCGTAGTAGATCAGGGGCCGCTGTTCGAAACGGGCGGTTCCACCTCCCACGCGCCCGGCCTGATCTTCCAAACGAACAGCTCACGCCTGATGAGCGAGATGGCCACCTATACGGTTGACCTGCTGGGCGACCTGAGCTATGAAGACGAACCCTGCTTCTATCCGGTGGGCGGCATCGAAGTCGCATACACCGACGATCGTCTGGCCGATCTGCGGCGCCGGCAGGGATGGGCCACCGCCTACGGGATCGAGACGCATCTGATCCCCCCTGCCGAGGTCAAGGCCCACATCCCCATCCTGGACGATAGCGTGATCAAGGGTGGCTACTACGTGCCCACTGACGGCGACGCTCGGGGCTGGCAGGCAGCCGGCGCGCTGGCCCAGAAGGCGATTGAAAGCGGCGCGGCCGAGTTCAACGGACAGATTCGGGTCACCGGCATCGAGACACAGGGCGGTAATGTCGCCGCAGTCAACACCGACCAGGGGCGCATCACGTGCGACTACCTGCTGCTGTGCACTAACATCTGGGGGCCGGTACTGGCCGATCCGCTGGGCATCCAGCTGCCGCTGATGGCGGTCGAGCACCAATACTTGATTACGGAGCCGCTGGCTGAGCTGGCTGGAGAAACCCGTTTCATCACCCATCCAATTCTGAGGCACCAGGACTATGCGATGTATTTCCGGCAGCATGCCGATGCGTACGGCATTGGCTCATACAAGCACGATCCGCTGCTTGTCGACCCGTGCGACATCGGACCAACGGCGATGCGGCCTTTCACACCGGGCGACTTCGGCGCGGCCGAAGAAGCGGCCGCTGAGCTGCTTCCCCCACTGAGGGGCAAACCATACGCCACCCGGTTCAACGGCATGTTCACCTTCACGGTCGATGGCTTCCCGGTGATGGGCGAGTCACAGGTGCGCGGCTTGTGGACCGCAATCGGCATTTGGGTCACCCATTCCGGCGGGGCCGGCAAGACCATCGCCGAATGGATGACCCATGGTCACACCGAATGGGACACGCGCGAGGCCAACATCAGCCGGTTCCATTCGCATCAGACGAGTCGCCCTTACGTCCACGCCCGCTGCGCCCAGCAATACCGGGAGGTGTACGACATCATCCATCCCCTGCAGCAGATGGAGTCGCCGCGCAATCTGCGTCTGGCGCCGTTCCACAGCAGGCTGGTTGAACAGGATGGCCATTTCTTTGCCAGCGCCGGCTGGGAAGTAGCGCAGTGGTATAATGCCAATCGGCCACTGGTGGAAGCTTATCGTCAGCGGATTCCAGCAAGAGAGGGCTGGGAAGCCCGGCATTGGTCCTCTATCCAGGGCGCTGAGCACCTGGCGGTCCGGGAACGGGCGGGGCTTTTCAATCTGTCCGGTTTCACCAAGATTATGGTCGCCGGGCCGGGTGCGCTTGAACTGCTGCAGAGCCTGACAGCCAATGACATCGACCAGGACCCGGGCACGATCGTCTACACGGCCATGCTCAACTCTGCAGGAGGCATCAAGGCCGACCTCACAGTGACCAGACAGAGCGCCGACCGCTTCATCATTCTTACGGGCGGAGCCAACGGCCCGCAGGATTTGGCCTGGATCCGCCAACATGCACCCCGGGATGGCTCGGTCTTCATTTTCGACATGACCGCCGAGTATGCAGGCATCGGCCTCTGGGGGCCGGCAGCGCGGGACATTCTGGCAGCGACAACGCCGGCAAACGTTTCTAACAGTACGCTGCCCTACTTCTCCGCCACGGCTCTTTTCGTTGAAGCGGTGCCCACCATTGCGCTGCGCCTCTCCTACGCGGGCGAGCTGGGTTGGGAGCTGTACTGTCCCAGCGATCAGGGCATGCACCTGTGGGATGTCCTCTGGGAAAGCGGCCGCCCCCACGGCCTGATTGCCGCGGGTAACGGCGCGTTCAACTCACTGCGCCTCGAAAAAGGATACCGCGGCTGGGGCAGCGACATCCACACCGAGTACACGCCGGACGAAGCGGGTCTCGGCTGGGCGGTTCGCCCAGGCCAGGGTGACTTCATCGGGCGCGAAGCCCTCCTGCGGGCGCGAGAAAACGGGCCGGCCCGTCGTCTATGCTGCCTGACGCTGGACGAACCAGGGGCCGTCGTTCTGGGCAAGGAACCCATTCGCATCGACGGCGAAACGGTTGGGCACGTCACCAGCACCGACTATGGCTACTCGGTGGGTAAACAGATCGCTTACGGCTACTTGCCCATCCGCTATGCGGTCAAGGGACAGCCAGCCACGATTGCTTATTTGGGCAAGGAGCAGGCCGCGACCGTTAGCGACGACCCGCTCTTCGACCCAAGTATGACCCGCCTTAAAGCGTAGACTGGGCCTCAATTTGGTCGCCGCAGGTCTGGCGACTTCAATGCGAATCCAGACGCGTCGTGCTAGAATCCTGACGCTTGCTGACTATTTCCAAAAGGAAACTACCGCTATTCGCGCCGTCGCGAAGCGGCCGTACGATTGCCCATGAGCGCGTCGACGTCACAACACCAGGTCATCTTTATGCCATCCGGACGGCGGGGTACGGTCCCTGACGGCACGACGCTGCTCGACGCTGCTCGGCTTCTGGGTGTCGAGATTGAAAGCATCTGCGGCGGTCGACTGACCTGCGCCAAGTGTAGAGTTCATGTGGAGACGGGCAGCTTTTCCAAGCATGGCATCACCTCTGAGATGTCCCACCTGTCCCCTGCGTCTGATGAAGAGCGCGACCTGCTGGTGAAGTCGGAGTCGCCAGTCGAGGCAGGCTACCGCCTCTCTTGCTCCACCTGTGTGCAGGGAGACACCCTACTCTTCGTCCCGGAAGAGAGCCGGGCGCACAAGCAGGTAATCCGCAAGTCAGCCACCGAGCGGGCCATCGACGTTGCCCCCGCCATCCGGCAGGTCTACGTCGAGGTGGATCAGGCCGAGCTGGGTGAGCATCGTGGCGACTGGGGACGGCTCCAGCACGCCTTGCAGCAACAATGGAATCTGACCAACCTGCGCATTGACCTGCCCGTTCTGCGCCGCTTGCAGGAGACATTGCGCAAGGAGAAGTGGGCGGTGACCGTGCTCATCTTTGACGAGCAGGAAGTCATCGATGTCCAGCCCGGTTATAAAGAAGGCATCTACGGTCTGGCAGTCGACATCGGCAGCACGACCGTCGCCGGCCATCTGTGCGACTTGCGCACGGGTGACGTGTTGGCGACCGAAGCGATCATGAATCCCCAGGTAGCATACGGCGAGGATTTGATGAGCCGCGTCTCCTATGCCATGACAAACAAGAACGGGCTGACGACGATGCACGAGGCGATCATCGACGCTCTGAACACGCTCGCCGCCCGGGCCGCTCGCGCCGCCAACTTGCAGGCGCGCGACATTCATGATGCAGTCTTTGTCGGCAACACGACGATGGTCCACATCCTGCTGGGCATCAATCCTCGCGAGTTGGGTGGAGCGCCTTTTGCACTGGCCACGCGGGACAGTGTGGATGTCAAGGCCCGCGACGTGAACCTGCGCCTGCATCCCGGCGCCAACGTCCACGTCCTGCCCGCTGAGGCAGGCCACGTTGGGGCTGACAATGTGGCCACGTTGATCGCCGAGGTTCCCTACCAGGACCCCGCCGTCAGCCTCATCATCGATGTGGGCACCAACGCCGAGATTGTGCTGGGCAACGACACCTGGCTCTACAGCGCCTCCAGCCCCACCGGACCTGCATTCGAAGGCGCACAAATTACCTACGGCATGCGTGCCGCGCCCGGAGCAATCGAGCGCGTGCGCATCGATCCTGTAACTTATACGGCCCGTTTTAGGGTCATCGGTGAGGAGCGCTGGTCGGACGAATGGAACCTGAATCAGGGCGCACCGCTGGAGAGCCAGCCCCAACACCTGGCCTCCGGAATCTGCGGTTCAGGCATCATTGAAGCAGTCGCCGAGATGTACTTGACCGGCATTATCTTGCCTGACGGTCGCTTCAACCCCGACCTTGACATCGACCGGATCAGGTGGCGAGGTAAACGCGGTGCCTATGTCCTGGCCACCGCCGACCAAACAACCACCGGCCATTCGATTGTGGTAACGCAGGACGATGTGCGCAGCATCCAGCTGGCCAAGGCTGCCCTCTACGCCGGGTCCAAGCTCCTGCTGATGCGGGCAGGCATGCCGCCCGTCGATCGGATTGTGCTGGCGGGGGCGTTTGGAAGCTTCATCGACCCCAAATATGCGATGGTGCTGGGTCTCATCCCGGATTGCGAGCTGGCAGCGGTCGTGGCGGTGGGCAACGCGGCAGGAGATGGGGCTCGCATTGCCTTGCTCAACCGGAGCAAACGCGTGGAGGCGGCGGAGATTTCGCACCGGGTGACGTACATCGAAACGGCTGTTGACCCTGACTTTCAGGATGAATTTGTGCGTGCACTCCACATTCCGCACGCCAGTGACGCTTTCCCCCATCTCGAACTGGAAATGGCGTCCCCTCTGCCGCGCATGAACGGGGGACCACCAGACGGCCGCCGGCGACGCCGGAAACGCGCCCCTCGCTCGGTAGGCGAGTAGCTGACACTAATTACAGGAGTCTGTCATGGACGAAGAAATCAATCTACAGGAAATGTCGAACGAAGAGATCTACGAACTAATGAAAGAGGATCTCTACGACGGGTATGCCGACGAGATTGTCGAGGAAGTCAACCTGATGCTGGAACGCGGCCAACAACCGTACGAGATCCTGACCTACGGGCTGGTCGCGGGGATGGATATCGTGGGCGTAGACTTCCGCGACGGCATTCTGTTCGTGCCAGAAGTGCTGATGGCCGCCAAAGCGATGAAGGCGGGCATGGCCATCCTGCGGCCATTGCTCGCGGAAACCGGCGCGGAAAAGATTGGCACGATGGTTATCGGCACCGTAAAAGGCGACATCCACGACATTGGCAAGAACCTGACGACCATGATGATGGAAGGAGCGGGCTTCGAGGTCTTCGATCTGGGCATCAACAACTCAGCCGAAGCGTTCCTGGAAGCGATTGAACAACACGACCCGGACATCGTAGGCATGAGCGCCTTGCTCACCACCACCATGCCCTACATGGGCGTGGTCATCCAGGCGCTGAAAGAAGCGGGCATCCGGGATGATTTGATCGTCCTGGTAGGCGGCGCACCATTGAACGAAGCGTTTGCAGAAGAGATCGAGGCCGACGCCTACTGCCGGGACGCCGCTGTAGCGGTGGAGACGGCCAAGAAGTTTATGCAGATTCGCCGCGAGAGCCGCCAGACCGGCTGAAGCGTGGCAACGAGTTGAGGACAGGACGATGGATAAGATTGAGCAGCTGCTGGCAACCGAACCTTATATTGTAATTGATGGCGCGATGGGCACGATGCTCATGGCGGCGGGCCTCCACTCCGGAAACCCGCCGGAGGAGTGGAACGTTCTCCACCCCGACCGCATTCGCGCCGTCCACCGCCACTACATCGAATCCGGGTCGCGCGTTATCCTGACCAACACGTTCGGCGGCACGGGCTATCGTCTCAAACTGCATAACTTGCAGGATCGCGCCCACGAACTCAACGAAGCGGCCGCCCGCAACGCCCGCGCCGAAGCGGATGCCGCGCCTCACCTGGTGCTGGTCGGCGGGTCGATGGGGCCCACCGGCGAACTGCTGGTGCCGATGGGCACGATGACGTTTGATGATGCGAAAGAAGCGTTCGCCGAACAGGCAAAAGGCCTGGCCGACGGCGGCGTCGATCTGCTGTGGATTGAGACGATGAGCGATCTGGAAGAAGTCAGAGCCGCGGTTGAAGGGGCGCGATCGGTGACCGACCTGCCCATTGCCGCCACGATGAGCTTCGACACCAACGGCCGCACGATGATGGGCGTCACCCCGGCCAAAGCGGTTGAAACGATGAAAGCGTGGGATCTGGTCGCTATCGGTGGCAACTGCGGCAACGGCATCGCCGAGATTGAGAACGTCGTGCATGAGATGCATCAGGCCGCTCCGGACGTACGGCTTATTGCCAAAGCAAACGCCGGGATTCCACAGTGGAAGAACAACGAGCTGGTCTACGACGCCACCCCGCCGCGCATGGGCGAATATGCCCAGCGCGTGCGGGCGTTGGGCGCGTGCTTCATCGGTGGTTGCTGTGGCAACACGCCCGACCACATCGCCTCTATCGCCGAGGCGTTACAGACGCCGATTTCGGCCGACGACCTGGCGGCGCTGGAAGCCTCCATGGCCGGCGAAGCCGCCAACGCAGCGCCGGCGCCCACGCGCCAGCGAAGCCGGCGACGTCGCAGCGATGGCAATCAGTAAGCAGCTGGGGCTGGTACGCTGAAAGTCAGAGCGGCTCGCGCCGCATCTGCACCAATCTCATACGCAGGACAGGGCCAAGAGACCAACCGCTGTGGCGCCGTTAGAGCGCGTTGGTGATGTGCTCCATGAGGCGCTCGGCGACGGCCGACTTGCTCTGCAACGGCATCTCCTCTTCGATACCTGCCGAGCTGAGCAGGACCACCTGATTGGTGTCGACGGCGAAGCCCGCGCCTTCCGCCAGGACATCATTGACGGCGATGAAGTTCAACCCCTTGCGCAGCAGCTTGTCCCGACCGTACTCAAACGCGTTGTGCGTCTCGGCCGCGAAGCCCAGCACGACACGCGGGTAGCCGGTTTCATCCCGCTGCCCCTTGACGGCAGTCAGAATATCCAGCGTCTTCTCGAGGCCAATGGCCATGCCCCACGCTTCGCTTTCGGTCTTCTTGATCTTCTGGCTCGACATCGACTCTGGCCGGAAGTCGGCAACGGCCGCTACCATACACAAGACATCTGCGTCTTGCACGGCCGCCAACGTAGCGTCGGCCATCTCTTCTGTCGTTTCTACATGAATCGCCTGAGCGCCCAGCGGGACATCTTCGCAGGTCGGCCCTGCAATGACCGTGACGTCGGCCCCCGCATCCAGCGCTGCCTGAGCAACGGCCATACCCTGCTTGCCGGTGGAGCGATTGCTGATGAAGCGCACCGGATCGAGTGGCTCGCGCGTCGGCCCCGTTGTCACGACGACTTTCCGACCACTGAGCGGCCCGCTCCGAGCCAGTGCCTGGCGCACTTCGCCAAACAGCACATCTGGCTCAACCATACGCCCCAGGCCGGTCAGTCCCGAGGCCATACGACCGGGGGCAGGCCCCACAATCCCTACGCCCCGCCTGGCCAACACATCGAGGCTTTCCTGCGTGGCGGCATGCTCATACATGCCGCCATCCATGGCTGGGGCCACCAGCAGCGGACAGCGTGCCGCCAGCGCCGTCAGACAGAGCAGATTATCGGCCATGCCCAGCGACAGTTTCGCCAACGTGTGGGCCGTGGCGGGCGCGATCAGCATGACATCGGCCGTTTCTCCCAGCGCAATATGCTGGACATGGACCGACTCATCCCACATATCGACGGCCGCTGCCCGGCCCGTCACCGAAGAGAACGTCAGCGGGGAGACGAACCGGGTCGCTGCTTCCGTCATGATGACATGCACGACGGCACCGGCCTGCGTCAACTTCGATGCGAGGTCCACCGTCTTGTAGCAGGCGATTGAACCGCTAACGCCCAGCACGATCTGTTTGTCTGCGAAGAGTGTAATGGCATCCATAGCCGTAGTTTAGTGCGAATGGCACAAATCGGAAAATGAGAAGGTCGGCCGCACAACAGAGTAACGTGGTGAGGTACGCCGAGGAGGATATAATCCACGCTTGTGATGAATCGCACGAAGCAGCGCACTGCGCTCCGCCTTCTCGTCTTCAACCTCCTGTTCATAGCCGGAGTGCTGGTCTGGGGCCAACATATGCGCGGCCAAAGCGTGGCCGTTGCCGTGGCCAAGGGCAAGCAGATGTTGGAGATGCCGGCCACCGTGCTCGGCCTGTCCCCCGACTTCTTCATCGACACAGCCGCCGCAGAACAACTCGCGCTGCGTGACGAGCTGTTCCGCGCCTTGCTGCCGGAGGACGACTACGCCTTTGTGTCTGCCATGCCCATGAGCGCCGGCGAGGCACGCTACTGGCAAGAGGACGGCTGTGACAGTCTCAACTGTGTCCACGTCGTCTTCTACGACTATGCGTCCGGCGGGACGGTCGAGGCGGTGGCCAATCTGGAGTCCCAGTCCATCGTGGGTCGCTGGACCGACGCCAATGCCCGACCCAGCGGAAGCGTGGCGGTACTCGACGACGCCTTCGCCATCGCCGCTGCTGACAGTCAGGTCCAGGCCATCCTGGGCGACATCGGCGCGGCGGACCCGGCCATGATTCCCATGTCCGGCTGGCTGGCCGACGACGCGTGCCGCGATGCCTGGTGTGTCGATTTGACCTTCCACGATCCCAACGGTACAGGTCGTGTTTTCCACGTCTTTGTCAACATGGAAACGAAAGAGGTCGCCCGCACCTTCTACACCCGCGCCCGTGAAGACCGCTCGCTGGGCAAGCCGCTGGCCCAGCGCGACGCCTTCAGCAACGGCTGTCATGAACAGTATGGCTGGAACGTCTGCTGGGAAATGACCGCCCATGACGGCATCGACTTCCGGGACGCAACGTTCAACGGCCAGCCGATCTTCGCCAGCGCCAAGATTGGGCAAGTTGAAGCGTGGTACCCCAGCTGGCCGGGTGGCTACCGGGACGAAATCGGCTTTGCCGCGTCCGTGCCTCCGTTTGGCGGCACGGAGATTAACGATCTCTCCGACGGCTTCGAAGTGCGACAGACGTTCACAGAGTTTACGCGCTGGCCCAACTGCATCTGCTGCTACCGGTATGAACAGGTTGTGCGATTCTATGAAGACGGCCGCTTCGAACCGCGCTTTGTCTCCCACGGACCGGGCTGTGATGATCTCTCCGTCTACCGGCCCTTCTGGCGCATTGATCTGACGCTCAATGGGGCCGGTGACGATGAAGTCTGGTTGTGGGACACGACGCAATGGGTTGAGGCCAGCGAAGAGTTCGAAACGTTTCCTGTAGTCGACGACCTGTCGCCCGATGGCCACATGCTCTCGACCTTCAACGGCGATCTGCACTACCGCTGGGCTATGGAGAGAACGGACCCGCTGGGCCTGGATGAAGGGTACATGTTCCTGCTGGCGCGCAACGACATGGAAGGCGAAGGGCCGATTGTAACCGGGCCGGGCGACACCTTCATCCCACCCCGTCAATGGATCGACGGCGAGCCGCTCTCTGGCGGCGATCCCGTGCTCTGGTTCGTGCCCCTGCTGAAGACCAAGAAGGGAGGGCCGTGGTGGTGTATGCCCGATCCTGAGCCGGACTTCTCCCCGTGCGAGGCTATCCTGGTCGCAGAGCCGGGCGAGGAGCTGCGCCAGCCGACAGAAGAAGAGTTGGCCGTTCTGGAAGCCCAGACACCGACACCCCTCCCGACAATGACGGCCGACGGGGCCGCGCCCGCGCCCACGGCCACACCCCGTCCCATCGAAGGCAGCGAGCCGCGCGAGATCATCCTCAACGCAGGCTGCACCGCATGCCATCTCATCGGCGACATGGGCGAAGCGCACAAAGTCGGACCAGACCTGAGCGAAATCGGCTACATCGCCGACGGCCGTGTGCCGGAGATGACGGCCGAAATGTACATCCGCCAGTCGATTGTGGATCCGAACGCCTATCTGGCCCCGGCCTGTCCCAACGGCCCCTGCCTCCCCAACATCATGCCCGCCAACTACGCCAATCGTCTGACCCCCGACCAGATGGAGACGCTTGTGGCGTGGCTGGTAACATTGGATGAGGTGACGCCCCAACCTGCGCAGATCGGCGGCGGCGCGGCGGCTCCCCTGGGCAAGGCCGCTCCGGCAGCGAAAGTCACGCCACCGGGTGTGGCGCAACCTACGATGCTCCCGGTGACGGCCGTTCAGCTTATTCTGATCAGCCTCGTCTTTCTGATTAGCCTGGTTCTGTTGGCTCGCGACTGGGAGAACGGCTAGCGATACTTCTCCCGGAGCGCTCGTTCGACCTGCCGGTCGGCGTCCCGCTTGGCGATGTCGGCCCGCTTGTCATGCTTGCGCTTGCCGCGGGCCAGCGCGATCTCGATCTTGGCCCGCCCATCTCGCAGGTAGAGCCGGGTCGGCACAACCGTTAACCCTTTCTGGTTCAGTCCTTCCAGGATGCGGTCGATCTCCCGCTTGTGCAGGAGCAGTTTGCGAGGGCGGACAGGATCATGATTCTGCGTACTCCCGAAGTCGTACGGAGCGATGTTAGCGTCGATCAGCCACAGCTCCCCGCCCCGCGCCTGGACAAAGCTCTGCTGCAAGCTGGCCTTGTGGCTGCGAATAGACTTGATCTCGGTGCCACGCAGGACCAAGCCCGCCTCAAAGCGTTCCAGAAGTTCGTAATCAAAGTTGGCGCGTTTGTTGTTGAAGACAACCTTCACGCCGCCTGATGGTGTACTCATCGCAAAACCCTACTCACCTGTTAACAAGTACTGGACCGCACGGCGCAGCTGATTGTCGTCCACACCACCAAGATCAACGGGTGACGGTTCCTCGAAGTCAGGCGTGATGCCCGCACCGTCAATCGTGCTGTCGTTTGGCGTATACCACCGCGCAATAGTGACGCGCAGCTCGGACCCATCCGAAAGCGTGTAGATCTGCTGCACAGACCCCTTGCCGAAACTGGTCTCGCCAACCAGCACGGCCCGACCGCGATCCTGCAATGCGCCAGCCACAATCTCTGACGCACTGGCGCTGCCGGCATTGACCAGCACCACCATCGGCACCGTCTCAGCCACGTCGCCATCGTCGCTGCGGAACGTCTGGTCGAGACCCCGAATGTTGCGCTCGAACAGAACCACTCCCTCCGGCAAGAAAGCATCGGCAACCGCCACCGATTGATCGAGGAAGCCACCGGGATTGTCACGCAGGTCAAGAATGAGACCGTCCGGAGACTCCGCCAGCAGCGCGTCAAGCGCCTCCAGCAGGCGTTCCTCAGCGTTACGATTAAACTCGCTCAGGCGAACGTAGGCGATTTGACCCTCGCCGCCAGTAATCTCCTCCGGCAGCATCTCGAACTCGACAATCGGCACTTCGAAGCGCGTCCGTTCGATGGTGAACTCCAGCGGCTCCGGCTCTCCCTCTCGGGCGACGCTGAGGGTCACCAACGTACCCTGCGGCCCGCGCACCAGGAGAATGACTTCGTCGAAACTGATCGTCTCGACCGATTCGCCGTCCACCGCCACAATCACGTCGCCGGGCAGCAGGCCCGCGAGATCGGCCGGTTGACCGTCGATCGGCCTTACGATTTCAAACAGTCCGTCATCGTTCTCACGCACAAATGCGCCGATGCCCTCAACGGCTCCCTGCATATCCTGGCGCATACGCTCGGCAATGTCGGGAGGTACGTAGCGCGTGAACTCATCGTCCAGCGTCTCCAAAGACCCGGCAATCAGCGCGTCCAACACGTCCCGACCGGGGGGCACCGCGCCGTCATACTGATCCGCGATCAACTCCCACACATCATAGAGGACCGCAAGGTCCTGCTCTGAAAGGGGAGAGTCACCGCTGGGCACCGGGATGGCGGTCGGCTCCGGTTCCGGCGTCGGTTCTTCAGGCACGACCGTTGGCTCACTGGTGGCAGTCGGTTCGATAGTCGGCTCTGCTGTCGGTTCGCTGGTCGCGGTCAGCTCCGGCTCCGCAGTCGCTGTTGGGTCGGCCGCCTGGGAAGCCGGCTCGGCCGGCGACTCTGGCTCCTGTACCCCGCTCACGCCGGCATCCGCCACGTCAGCCCCGCCTACTGCACTCCCGGCACTGACTTCTGCTGCTGCTTCCGGGGCCGTGTCGGCCAATATGGTCCGACCGACCACCACACCCAGCAGCAGACCGAGTGCGATCGCAGCGATCAGGCCCGCCACAACGAGCCAGGGGCTGAACTGTCGGCCGGGTGGAGTATTCTGGGGCGTGCCCGAAGGCGAATAGTTTGCCATGTACGATTCTCTCGTTCGCTAAGATGGATTCAATGCCGCTTACGGCACAATTGTGACAGATTGCAGGTATTCGACCGCACGCTGTACAAACAGGTCAACACCCGCATCGATCGCTTCTTGCGTCTGCTCGACTGCCACATCTGGCTCAAGCCCGGCCTGGTCGATCTGGGTTCGGTTTGGCGTGAACCAACGGGCCGACGTCACATGAACTGAGGAGCCATCGCTCAACTCAAACACAAGCTGCACCGATCCCTTGCCAAACGTCTGGGACCCGATCAACGTGGCCCGACCGCGATCACTCAATGCGCCCGCCAGAATCTCTGAAGCGCTGGCCGTTCCGCCGTCAACCAGCACGGCGAGCGGCTCAGTCAAGGCCAGCGTCTCACTGGTGGTCGAGAACGTGCGCTCCCCCTCTTCCTGGCTTTGCATGAAGAGTACAGGGCCCTCGTCAAGGAAGAGATTCGCCACGTCGACGGCCGCATCCCGCAGCCCGCCGCCGTTCTGGCGAAGGTCGAGCACGAAGCTGGTCGCTCCCTGCTGGCGCAAATTGACGATCGCGTCTGTTACCTCATTGACCGTTTCCCCGCTGAAACGGCTGAGCCCGATGTAGCCGACCGTCGGCTCGTCGGTGACTAGCCGAAAGGTCACCGATGGGAGGAGGATGTCGCCCCGGACAACTTCAACGTCGACTGTCTCCATTTCACCAGGATGGCGCACCGTCAGGACAACCGATGTGCCCGACTCTCCCTTGATCAAGTCGACAATCTCGGGCACGGTCATCTCCGGCGGGATGGCCTGACCATCCACCGCGAGAAGAACATCGCCCGACTGGATCCCGGCGGCCTCAGCCGGATTGCCGGGTATCGGTTCCAGGATAATGTCGCCGCTCTCTTCGGCACGCTGAATGTGCGCCCCAATTCCGCCAAAGCGACCCTGCAGGCGTTCGCGTTCAACATCCCGCGCGGCCGGTTCGATGAAGACCGTGTAGGGATCATCCAGCATGGCGATCGACCCGCGAATGGCCCCATAGGTTATTTCAGTCGAATTGGGCAGCTCACCCAGGAAGCTGGTGTTGATAAGGTCCCACGCCTCCCAGAACAAGCCGATGTCCTGATCAGCCTGTGCCAACGGGACGACGCCGCGCTGGGCCGCCAACTCACGCGTAAAATAGCCGACGGTGAAGGCACTGACCGTCAGGATGAGAAGCATGAACACGGTCAGGCCGTTACGGAGTCGGTTCGACATAGGAGATCTAGCTAGCTTAGCTGCAGGTGATGGCGATTGTAACACAGGTGTTCTGACTGACAATCTGCGCTATAATCCGCTTAAGATTGACGGGCTGGCACACACCATAACGGTTGCCAGATTACGTTCAACCGTGAGCCGAAAACCGCTGTGGTCCGCCAAAGACGCCGCTTTGCCTCTGACCACAGACTCCCCGTCCGACACCCCACTGGGGAGCGGACGGCCGACAACCGATCGCATCATGAAGGACATGCATTCACCATGGAAGGTTGCCATTTTATGTGGCCTGGTCTTGCTGACCAGCCTTCTGTTGGCCCCTGCCCAGACGTTGGCCCAGGATGAATCGCCTCCCCAACCCGGCTACCGCGAACAGGCCCAGGCGCTTCTCGATTCGATGGACTCTTCCCAGCGCGTCGGCCAGCTCTTCCTCGTCACATTTGAAGGGAGTGATGCGTCCGCCGCGAGCGCGATCGCCGAGTTGATCGCCGGCTATCACGTTGGCGGCGTCATGCTGCTGGCCGAAAACGGTAACTTCCAGGCAGTCGAAGACGGCCCCGACGAAGCCAGTCGAGCACGCAGCCTGACCATGACTCTCCAGCAGCTGGCTATTGAGGGACTGCCGCCGGTCGACATAGAAGATGAGGGCGACGCTGAGGCCGTCCCGCCCACGCCCGATCCCCGACCGCCACCTATCCCCATCCCACTCCTGCTGGCCACCACCCAGGACGGCGACGCCTTGCCGCTCAGCAACTCAATCCCGGGCTTCACCGATTTGCCCGGCAACATGGCCATCGGAGCCACATGGGACCCGGAATACGCCCGGCAGATTGGCCAGATTGCGGGTGGCGAGCTGTCCGACGCCGGCTTCAATCTGCTCTTTGGCCCGTCGCTCGATGTACTGGAACGGCCGTCCGCCCTCAACAGCGGCGACCTCGGAACCAACTCATTCGGTGGCGATCCGTATTGGACCGGGTTGATGGGGCAGGCGTACGTAAGCGGGCTGCACGAGGGCAGCCAGAACCGGCTGGCGATAACGGCAAAGCGTTTTCCCGGCATGGGCAGCAGCGACCGGCCTATCACGGAAGAGGTACCCACGGTTCGGCGCTCCCTGGAACAGCTCAAGCAGATCGAGCTGGCCCCGTTCTTTGCCGTGACCCAGGCTGCGCCGGGTGAACAGTCGACTGTCGATGCCCTCTTGGCCACCCACATTCGCTACCAAGGCTTTCAGGGTAACATTCGCGCCACGACCGCACCTGTCAGTCTTGACCCGCAGGCGCTGAACACGTTGATGGCCTTACCGGAGTTCGCGCCGTGGCGGGCGGGCGGCGGCCTGATCATCTCCGATGCGCTCGGCGTGCAAAGCGTCGAACGATTCTATGATGACACCGAGCGGGAGTTTCCACACCGGCAAGTGGCCAAAGATGCATTGTTGGCCGGCAATGACCTGCTCTATGTCGCCGACTTCGCCCTCGGGTCTGGAAACTTTGACTCCGAGCTGGCCAACGTCAAGGATACGATTCGCTGGTTTGAGGAGAAGTACCTGACCGACCCAACTTTTCAGCTGCGCGTCGACGAAGCGCTGCTCCGCATCCTGGAGCTCAAGCTGCGGCTCTATGACGGCGACTTCGGATCCGCAGCAGGCACCGATGATAGTGGTGGCGAGCTGGAATCGACCAGTGAGTCGAATGGGGCGCCAATCGACCTGTCGGCCGTTTCGGAAGCTGCCGTCACGCTGCTTTCGCCCACGTTCGATGAGTTGAGCAGCCGGATTGTGACAGCGCCCGGCATCAATGACAAGATCGTGATCTTCACTGATGCCCGCGAAGTGAGGGCTTGCCCTGACTGCCTGCCCACTCCATTGCTGGGCCGGGACGTTCTGGCCGACCGCATGATTAGACTGTATGGGCCACAAGGCAGCGCCCAGATACAGTCGAGCAACGTGACCAGCTTCACATTCGCCGACCTTGACGCTTTCCTGCAAGCTGGTCCCGGTCCAATCGCCCTGCCTACGCCGCCAATCTCGCCCACTCTGACTGTCGATGAGCAGTTGGCGGCCGACCTGACGGCTGAAGCAGCGCCGGAGGGAACGGCCACCGACGACGCACCACCGACCCCGGCTGTCACCCCCACGCCACCGGCCGACTTCCGCGTCCAGGAAGCGCTGCGGGACGCGGACTGGCTCGTCTTTGGCCTATTGGACGCGGGCGCCAACAGCACCGACCAGCACGCCTTCGCACTCAATCGCTTTCTCGCCCAGCGTGCGGATCTGGCAAGCAACCGGCAGGTCGTCGTCCTGGCCTATGACGCCCCTTATTTTCTCGACAGCACTGAAATCAGCAAGTTGACGGCGTACTATGGCATCTACAGCCGGACGGACGCGTTCGTCGACTCATCGATCAGGGCGCTCTTCCTGGAAAGCCCCCTGACCGGGGCGCCACCCGTCGATGTGGAGGGCATCCGCTACGATCTCTTTACCCAGACGCAGCCCAACCCGGCACAGGTCATTGAGCTGTTCTTTGTTATCGAAGGCCAGAGCCAGTCGCCGTCTGGGCAACAACCAACAGCCGCCCAGATCGGCGAAACGCTCAACCTGCAAACGGGCGTGGTCAGAGACCGCAACGGGAATCAGGTGCCCGACGGCACGCTCGTCCGTTTCATGCTGCGCGACCGGGTCCAGGGCACCGTTACCATACTCGGCGACCGTCCCACTGAGGCTGGTATGGCCAGGCTCGACTATGTGCTCGACGCTTCGATGGGACCAGGCCAGTTCCGCATTACAGCTGAATCTGGCGAAGCGCTGCTGTCGCAGGAAGTAGACATTGTGATTGAGGACGATGCGCAGGTGGCCATCATCGTGCCCACCCCGGTGCCAACGCCCACCATCGAGCCAACGCCTACCTCGTCAGTGACGCCGGAACCAACCGAGACCGCCACCCCGCTGCCGCCCACTGCCACGCCGCAGCCGCCTGAACCGGTTACGAACGAAGGGCTTCTTATCGACGTGACCTCTATCCGCGGGCTAATGATGCTTTTCGGCGGACTGCTGGCGACCGTCGCGCTAGGCGCCGTGGTGAACAGCGCCGAAACGCGCGCACCGGCCGACAGGATCGGCCGTCTGATGTGGGGATTCGTGGGTGCCTTGATCGCCTATATCTACGTGTTGCTAGGTCTGCCGGGGAGCGATCTGGTTGCCGGTCTGGGGAACCTCTCCGGTCTCGCGGCGACGCTCGGCGGCGGTATCGTGGGCTTGCTGCTGTTCCAAATTGTCCATCGCGACTCGTAATCAGCCGCCATCCGGACGGATGAGCGGGATATCCTGCCAGGAAGCAGGGTCCTCAACCGGCTCAAGGTGGGTAAAGACCGTCACCGGAGCCAAAGCGCGGCGAATGTCGGACTCCACCTCTTCCAGCAGTTCGTGACCTCGTTGGACACTCCACGTTCCGGGCACTTGAATATGGACGGAGACAAAGCGCTGCGCACCAGACTGCCGCGTGCGCAGCGCGTGGTACGTTACCCGGCCCGTTGTATAGTCGTTCAGGATGGATTCGATTGCGGCAATCTCCGGAGCCGGCAGGGCCACATCCATCAGACCGTCCATGGTTTGTCGCAGCAGGCGCACGCCCAGCACGACGATTTGTGCGGCCACGGCTAACGCGATGACCGGGTCCAGCCACTGCCAGCCGGTCAGGGCCACAGCAGCCACGCCCACAATAACGCCCACAGATGTCCAGACGTCCGCCAACAGGTGGTTTGCTTCCGCTGTCAAAGTCGCCGAGCGATGGACAGTGCCTGCTCGCACTAAAACACGGCCGACGACCAAGTTCGTTACGGCAGCAACAGCGGAAACGGCGACACCAAGACCAACCGCCTCAAGCGTGACGGGGTTGAGCAAACGTAGAACCGCCTGGTACGCGATGAGGCCGGCAGCGCCCAGGACAAACAGGCCTTCCAGGCCAGCCGCCAGGTACTCCGCCTTGCTGTGACCAAAGGCGTGAGCTTCATCCGGTGGCCGCGCCGCAATGATCAGCGTCACCAAAGCCAGAACGGCCGTGATGATGTTGAGGACCGACTCCAACGCATCGGAAAGGAAGCCGATTGAATCGGTCAGCTGGTACGCCGTTACCTTCAGGCCGATCGTAACGATGGCCGCCGCTATCGACAGCCACGCGTAACGGGTTAGTTGGCGGCGAGACTCCACAGCGGTGATTTTGCCCATCAGCAGACGTGGCGTCTATGGCAGCGGTTCATCCATGAGTTAGCTCTTTCTAACCACGACTGTTTGCGCTGCCGAAATCTCTGTCCGGTCAGCTCTGATACCGCTTGACGATGTTGGGAACCAGATATTCGTTAAGGGCACGCTCCAGGCCAAACTGCGGCTCCCAGCCCCACTCTTGACGCGCACGCCGGTCGTTGAGGTCGGCGGGCCAACTGTCAACAATCGCCTGACGACGCATATCCGGCGCAAAGCTGATTTGTGCATCGGGGAAAGCAAGGAGCACAAGCGACCGAAACTCGGCCGCCGTCACGCTGAAACTGGTCACGTTGTAGATCAACTCCGCCAACTTCTCGATGGGCGCCTCGGCGAGCGTGAGGATGGCGTTGACCGCGTCGGTCATGACCATGAACGGCAGAACCGAATCCTCGCGCACAAAGCAGGCGTATGGTTCGCCCTTTGCGGCCGCGTGCAGCATCTCTGGCCCGTAGTCAGTGGTTCCCCCGGAGGGCACAGTATACGCACTGATCAGACCGGGAAAGCGGAGACTGCGGAAGTCGACCTTCACGGGCGGGTTGTTGGCCAGCTGCTGATAGTGACGGGCGTAGTAGATGCCGAGATGCTCACAGTACAGCTTGTTGCAGCCGTACATCGTCGTGGGATTGTTCCACTGCCACTCCTCCACCGCCCCTTCCCGATGCTTGGTTGCCAGATCCGGCATGCCGTAGGCGGCAATGGAGCTGGGGAAGATAAACTTGACCGGCGTGCCGCGGCGCTGGGTTTGCTCGGCCGCCAACTCCAGCAAGGCCAGCGTGCCGTCCACGTTGACCTTGTGGGCCAGTTCTGGCGAGAACTCACTGCGCGTGGAGAGGAGGGCCGCCAGATGGTAGATGCTGTCAAATTCATACTCCGTCACCAGACGGGACAGGAGACTCTGTTCGAGAATGTCGCCGGTGATGTGCAGCATACTCTGCTGATGACTGGGCGGCATGGGCTGCAGATCCATCGAGACGATCGGCAGAGCCTGGCTTGCGGAAAGACTCTCGATCAGGGCCTGCCCAATTTCCCCGGCAGCACCCGTGATGAGAATGGCTTTCTTGCGCATGGTTACTCTCCTTGAGGGCTATAACAGTTGTGGGAGCGCGGTGAGGACGCGCTAGCCGACCAACCCGCTCGCGCATGCTATACTCTCGGGTGGCCGGGCACCCATATTGTACCGAAACCAGCGCCGCTTAGCGATTGTGCGAGCGGCAGCTCCCGGCCAATTGAGTGGACAATAACCATGCGACAACGCGACATCCTCTTGTTCTGGCTTCCTCTGTTTGCCAGCTGGCTCCTAATGACAGCCGAAGGACCGACCATCAGCGCGGCCATCAATCGTCTGCCGAATGAGGTCGTGATGCTGGCGGCGATGGGTATTGTCATCAGCCTGTCAGTGACCATCGAAAGCCCGATCATCAACCTGCTAGCTACCTCGACCGCCCTGGTGCGTGACAACGCCTCCTACCGGCAGGTGCGGCGATTCACGCTTCACTGGTGCATCCTGCTCACGATTGTAGCGGCCGTCGTCGCCTTCACGCCGCTGTTCGACCTCCTCGTCCTGCAGCTGCTTGACGTGCCGGACGAAGTAGCCCGCTGGGTCAGACCGGGTATGCAGATCATGGTCTTCTGGAGCGCGGCCATAGGCTGGCGACGGTTCCTGCAGGGCATCCTGATCCGCTTCAACGAGACGCGCAAGATCGCCTGGGGCACCGCGATCCGGCTCCTGGCTTCGGCCGGAACCGTCATCACGCTGGCAGCATGGGGCGCCTGGTCCGGCGTCATCATTGGTGCGATTGCCCTGATGGCTGGAGTAGTTGCTGAGGCGATCTATACGACCATCATCGTTCAGCCGATTCTCCACAACCAGCTCGCACCAGACAAACCGCCCTACTCCGCCACACCCCTGACCTATTCAGAGCTGTCCCGCTTTCATCTACCGCTGGCGGCTACGTCGCTACTGATCCTGCTGGTGCAGCCGCTGGTTACCTCCAGTCTGGCCCGGCTCGACCAACCGACTCTCTCATTGGCGGCGTGGCCCGTCTTGTTCCAGATCCTGCTCATGGGGCGTGCGGCCGCGTTGGCGCTGCCGGAAGTCATCATCGCGCTCTACGAGGACGACGCCGATTTTCAGGCGCTGCGACGATTCAGCTATGGTCTGGCGGGTATAGTCTTTGCAATAATGGTCGTCTTCACCTTCACCCCTCTGGCCACAGTTTACGTCTACGGCGTACAGGACCTTACCCCGGCAGTCGGCAGTCTGGTGCTGTCCAGCCTGGCCCTGTTTTTGGCCTATCCAACGCTGGCTGTGCTGATATCGTGGGTGCGGGGTCTGCTCATCCAGCGACGCTCTACGCGCCAGGTAAACATCGGCATGTTCATCAATCTGGGCGTCACTGTCGTCGTTCTGCTGGTCGCGCTGGCCCAGGAGCGGCCCGGTTTGCCGTCGGCGGCCGTCGCGCTCAATCTGGCGGTCATAGCCGAACTGGTCTATCTTGCCTGGCAAACGCAGGCGCAGCTGCCCAAGAATCTGAGCCTGATCGGCCGTCGCGAGCCCGCGCCCAATCCTACAGCCTGACAGATCCACCCATAGACACAACGGATTTCCTATGAGCTATCAGATAACCCACATTCCCGCAGGACCGCTCCAGACCAACTGCTATGTGCTCACCTGCACGACAACCGGCAAAGCGGCCGTCATTGATCCCGCCTGGGACGGAGCAGAGATCGCCGACTATGTCGCCGAACAAGGGTGGACAGTCAGCCACATCCTGCTGACCCACGCCCATTTCGATCACGTCGGCGGTTTGGCTGCACTGCAGGCGGCCACCGACGCACCCGTCTACGCCCATGCCGAGTCGGTACCCATGCTTCGTCTCGCGTCGGCCAGTGCCAACCGCTGGCAGTTCGAGATGGAACAGCCCGAAGACCCGACTGAGTTTATTGACGCAGGGCAGCGCATTGAGGTTGGCGCGCTGGTGCTGGACGTCCTGTTTACGCCGGGGCACGCGCCGGGGCATGTCTGTTTCTATCTGGCCGACAAGGGCATTCTATTCGATGGTGATGTGCTCTTCCAGCAAAGCATCGGGCGAACGGACCTGCCCGGCGGTGACTATCCACTCCTGATGCGCAGCATTCAGACAGAGCTGCTGACGCTGCCGGACGAGACCGTCGTGTTGTCCGGCCACGGAGAGGCCACGACGATTGGTGACGAACGCCGCCACAATCCCTTTCTCGCTGAACTACATTAGTTGGATGGCGGTTCTGGTGTCAGCGTGGGGGACGGCGTCGCGGTCGGGGTTGGCACCGCACCCTGCCACGTGAAGAAGCCCGGCGTGCTGGCATCACCACCATAGGAGTAGGTGAACGCGCCATCGCTGCGACGGCCGTTCACCTGCACAATGCTCACTAGCCAGCGCATTGCCCGCGCCTCAGGCACAGCAGGTCGCCACTCTGCGGGAACGCGAAACGATGTGTCTCGGGTGAAGCCCCGCAGCGGCAGCGCGTCGCCGGTGTCCAGGTCGAGCATTTCGACCATGTACCACTCACTGTCTTCCAGATTCTTGACGGCCACCCATTGCAAGAGCGGTGCGGCTATGTCAACGAGTGCGTCATCCGCAGGGTAAAGCAAGCTTGGTCCTTGCGGCAGCGCAGTGGGCAGCGGCGTCGGAGAAGGACCAGGCGTAGGTGGCAGCGAGTCGGCCAGCACGATGCGCGGAATGCACAACGTATCGCCTGGCTGGAGGAGCTGGATCGACTCCATCGACTGCCGGTTGACGGCGATAATGGCCTCCAGCGGCACGCCACGATTGGCCGACAGCGCATAGGCCGAATCGCCGGACTGGATGGTAATGATGTCGCAGTCGGTGACATCGGCTACCACCAGTTGGCCATTCAACTCGAACAGTATCGATTCCAGCGGTGGCGTGGCGGTTGGCCAGGGGATGACCAGGGTTTGATCAGACTGGATCGGCGCTCCCACCTCGAACCCGTTGGCCGCAGCAATGCTGTCGGCCGACACGCGGTAGAGCAAGGATAGACCAAACAGGGTCTCACCGGCAGAGACGGTATGGCCTCGTGGATCACGCGGGGTGACTGATGGCTCAGGGATCGGCGTCTCGGTCGGCGCAGCCGTCGCTTCCGGCGACGGGGAGGGTGTTGCGGACGGCGTTGGGGTGCGCGTCGGGTCGAGCGGCAGCGGAGAAGGTGTCGGCATAAGTGCCGCCATCACCTGGGGCGCATTGTCCCGCAGCGCAATCCACGCGCCGCCCAATCCCAGGACGACCACAGCTGTCACCAGCCAGAAAATCCATGAGGAGCGCCGCTCTCTGACCTTCGACGTTGTGACTGCCGGCAGCGTGGCCTCCTCGATGACACGACCAACCGGTGCAGTCGGTTGCGCAGCAAACACCAGCTCCGGGCGGGCCGGTTCCTTCTGCTCATCGGACGGGTCTGCAGCGGGTTGCCGCTGCTCCAGGCCACACATCACACAGCGGACTGCCCCCGGCGGCACCACGCTGTCGCAGCGCGCGCAGCGGTGGATGGTCTGTGCGTCGTCGGGTGGGTTCTCGTCCGTATCCATAGCAGCTTCCGGCCCCACATTATACCGGAGCGCCCGGACCGGGCGAAACGCGGGTTAAACGTTACTCATTTACGGGCTGTCGGGTGAATCTGTTACAATACAATACGGATAGAAGCAGAACCAACCTACCGGGCGCGGGGCCGCTTGGAAAGTGACCCGCCACGAAACAGCTTAAGAGGCATGACAGACCCTTATGGCCAATCTCAAGACAACCTACCTCGGCTTACATCTAAACTCACCGATCATTGCGTCGTCATCACCAATCTCGGAAACGATCGATAATATTAAGCGGCTGGAAGAAGCCGGGGCCGGGGCAGTCATCCTGTTTTCGCTGTTCGAAGAGCAGATCGAGCTGGACGAACTGGGGTACAGCAAGTATTACAAGACGCACCGCGAAGAACTTCCGGAGGCGCTTCGACACATTCCCAACATGCAGGAGTACAATCATGGCGCAGGCGGCTACCTGGCCCACGTCTATCAGGCAAAGCATGCCGTCAAGATGCCGGTCATCGCCAGCCTGAACGGGTACTATGGCAGTGGCTGGACGCGCTATGCGCGTTTGCTCGAGGCAGCCGGAGCAGACGCCATCGAATTGAACATCTACTATCTGGCGACCAAGCCGCACGTCTCGGGCCGCGAAACCGAGCAGATGTACGTCGATCTCATCGCCAGTGTAAGACAGTCAGTCCGCATCCCTGTCGCTGTCAAGCTCAGCCCCTACTTCAGCGCTATGGCCAACATGGCCCACCGCGCGGCCGACTCAGGGGCCAACAGTCTGGTTCTGTTCAATCGCTTCTACCAACCTGACTTCGACATTGAAACAGAAACGATCGTGCCCAGCCTCGATCTGAGCAGCTCGTCAGAGCTGCGGCTTCGGCTGCGGTGGGTGGCGCTGCTGTACGGGCAGCTGGCGGCCGAACTGGCGATTACGGGCGGCGTCCACACGGCGGCGGACGTGATCAAGAGCGTTATGGCTGGAGCGAGTGTGGTCAACGTGGCCTCGGTGCTGCTCAAGCAAGGGATCGACTACTTGCCGTCCTGGCTGCAGGAGATTAGCGACTGGCTCGACGCCCACCACTATGATTCCATCGACGATATTCGCGGCAAGCTAAGTCACATTCAAACTGGCGACACCGCGGCCCTGGAACGGGCCAACTATCTCAGCGTCCTTCTTTCCCAGCGAACGAGGGACAGCGACCTGGAGTAGCCGCTCGTCACCGGGCAGCGCCGCCAGACGGCGGCCTGCCCCGGGGGTCGTTGAGAGTTCAGCACCTACACCAAACAAGCAAGGAGCGTACCGTGTCCATCATCCTGACCGTAAACGATCGTGAAGTGCAGTTCGACGTCCGGGAAACGGATAATCTGCGAGATGCGCTGCGTGCCGGAGGGTTCTTTAGCGTGCGCTTCGGCAGCCACTCCGGAGAAACGGGAGCGGCAGCCATCCTGATTGACGGCCAGCTCCGCAGCACGGACACCATGCTCGTTGGCCAGGCCATCGGTCACCGGCTGGAAACGGTTGAGGGGCTGACAAACCAGATTGGCGAGCTCCACCCGATTCAACGCGCCTTCATCGAGACCGGCGCTATTCAGTCTGGCTACTCGACGCCAGCCATGATTCTGGCGGCTAAAGCCCTGCTGGCCGGGAACCCGGACCCGAGTGAAGCCGATGTGCGTGATGCCCTCTCCGGGGTCCTTTGCCGCGAGACCGGCTATCTCAAGCCGGTCGAGGCGGTCTTGCGGGCCGCCGCCTACCTGCGTGGCGAAACAGTGCCACCCTATCCCGGCCCGGACATGGTCGATGCCAGCTTCCTGCTGACTGAAGACCCTGGCGAACGGCCGCCCGACGACCTGGACGCTGATGACGGCCCGGTCACCGGCGGCTCCTCAGGCAATCAGGTTCAGACGGACATCCGGCACATTACCGACATCGTGCTGCAAAGCCAGGTGCCCGACACCAACGTCGTCGGCAAGCCGGAAACGAAGGTCGATGCGATCAAGTTGGCCAAGGGTAACCCCGCCTTTGTCGATGACATTGAAATGCGCGGGATGCTGCACGCCAAGCTGCTCACCAGTCCTCACGCCCATGCCCGCATCCTCGACATCGACGGCAGCGCGGCTCTGGCCCTGCCGGGCGTCCATGCCGTCATCCATTACAAGAATGTCGAGCGGGTGAAGTATGCTTCCGGCGGCCAATCGTACCCCAATCCACCGCCCCATGATCAAGTGAGCTTTGACGACAAGGTGCGCTATGTCGGAGACCGGGTGGCGGCCGTGGCGGCCGAAACGCTGGAGCAGGCAGAAGCGGCGTTGTCCGCGATCGGCGTAACCTACGAACCGCTGCCGGCCGTTTTTGACGAGACCGAAGCGATTCAGCCCGGCGCGCCGGTTATCCATGACGAAGGCGACACCGAAGGTATCCACGACGCCAGCCGCAACATCGTCCACCACATCGAGGCCGATCTGGGCGATGTAGAGCAAGGCTTCGCCAGCAGTGCCCACGTCTTTGAACATACCTACACCGTTCACCAGGTCCAGCAAGTGCCCATCGAACCGCATATCGCCATCAGCTGGTGGGATGCCGACGAGCGGCTGGTCATTCGAACGTCCACTCAGGTGCCGTTCCATGTGCGGCGGATGGTCGCACCCCTCCTGGGCCTGCCGGTCAGCCGTATTCGGGTTATCAAGCCGCGGATTGGCGGCGGATTTGGGGTCAAGCAGGAGATGTTGATCGAAGATATCGTCGGACATCTGACGTTGGCCACGAATCGGCCAGTGCGCCTGGAGCTGACCCGCTCGGAAGAGTTTCGCAGCAGCCGCACCCGACACCCGGAAACAATCACCTACAAGAGCGGCGTTTCCGAAGACGGCCTCTTGCAGAGCATGGAGATGCGCGTTGTGGGCAACACAGGCGCTTACGGTACGCATGGCCTGACAGTACTGACCGTCTCAGGTCTGCGCGGGCTGAGCAGCTACAACAGTCCGAACCGCCGATTTGATTGCCAGGTCGTCTATACCAATCTGCCTGTGCCCGGCGCCTATCGGGGCTATGGTGCGCCGCAGGCGCTGTTCGCGCTTGAATCCCATATGGATGAGATCGCCTACGAGTTGGGCATGGACCCGATCGAGTTCCGGCAAAAGAACTGGGTTCAGGCGGGGGATCCCCTGTCTATTGCTCCGCTGCTTGGCGAGGGCGAGAAAGAGACGGTCATCACTGTCCCCATCATCCTCTCTTGCGGCCTGGACGAATGCTTTGTCCAGGGCACAAGGGCCATTGAATGGGAGCGCAAGGAGGATCCGCTGTGGCGAACAGTGCCGGGCAAACCGCACCTTCGCCGCGGGTTGGGCGCGGCCATGTGTATGCACGGCACGGCGATTCCGGGTCTCGACATGGGTGCTGCCAGCATCAAGATCAACGACGACGGGTCGTTCAACGTGTTGGTGGGCGCCACCGACCTGGGCACCGGCTCAGACACGGTGCTGGCCCAGATTGCGGCCGAGGTGCTCGGCGTTCCCCTGCGCGACATCATCATCTACTCCAGCGATACCGATTTCACGCCGTTTGATACGGGCGCCTACGCCAGCTCAACCACCTACATTTCGGGGACGGCCGTCAAGAAGGCAGCCGAACAGGTGGCGGACCAGATTCGGGAGCGGGCCGCGCTGATGCTTGAGTTGGAGTCGCCACGAGGCATCGTGCTGCGCGACTGCCAGGCAATTGCACCGGACGGTCGGGCCGTGGACATGGAAGCGTTGGCTCTTCACTCGCTGCATCAGGACCAGCAGCGTCAGATCATGGCCACAGCTTCATTCGTCAGTATGGATTCACCGCCTCCCTTCGCCGGGCAGTTTGCCGAGGTGGAAGTCGACATCGAAACCGGACAGGTAACAGTGACCAAACTGGTGATGGCGGTCGATGCCGGGGTGCCGATCAACCCGATCACCGCCAGTGGTCAGGTCGAGGGCGGCATGGTCCAGGCGCTGGGCTACGGCCACTCCGAAGAGATGGCCTACGACGACGTGGGCAATCTTGTCAATCCGGCGCTTGGTCCTTACCACATCTACCGCGCAGACGAAATGCCGTGGCTGAAGGCGATTCTCGTACAGACCCACGAACCAACCGGGCCATTTGGCGCCAAAGCGATCGCTGAGATTCCCAAAGATGGCGTAGCGCCAGCCATTGCCAACGCCATCTATGACGCGATTGGCGTTCGTATTCGTGGGATTCCGTTCACACCGGCACGCGTTCATGCCGCGATGCAGAAGTAGCCGAGGTGTCCATGCGACCACTCGTGACCCTGGGCGGCTGCGTCATGGGAGATCGGTTGTGACAGTGTGGCCGGGAAGCAGCAAGAAAGGGTTTCGCGCCAGACGTTACAACACTTACGGCTAGGCGAGGCCGAGCCGTAAGTGTGTAGACCACCCCTCGTAGGTCTCCAAATTTGGCTCACCCCCCACGAGGTAAGTTCAGTATACACGGTCGCCACGCCTCAAGAAGTGACATTTGTCATGGGCTGGGGGTGATCTTTGTCACTTGTCGCCATGACATCTCGCGCCCCCTGTCCGCCGAATCGGGAACTTGTGGCAGTGGTTGTGGCGAGAAGAGGCCTGCCCGAGTTTTGGTTATGGGACAGATGGCGCGGTGGGAGTGCAATGCGCCCGGAGGGACTCGAACCCCCAACCGTCTGGTTCGAAGCCAGATACTCTGTCCAATTGAGCTACGGGCGCCTGTCTACAAAAAAGAGCTAATGACAGGACATCATCAGCTCAGGGCGAGTGGTGGGATTTGAACCCACGATCTTCTGGGCCACAACCAGACGTGTTAACCCCTACACCACACCCGCCATGCAATCGTGAATGTGTCACGAACAGCGACGTAATGCTAGCACAATCGACGACCGCAAACAAGCGTTCAGCGTGAGAGGTTGTTGAGCCTGCACACAATTTGTCAGCCCGATCCGACGTATGCTATAATTCCTTAGCTACGCCACCCTAGCTCAATCGGCAGAGCGAGCGCTTCGTAAGCGCTAGGTTATCGGTTCGATTCCGATGGGTGGCTTGAACAGTGTGCCCTGGTTTCCCTCCAGGGCTTTTTGTTAGGGGCAGCCAACACAGCACCGAGGAGATCATGGGCGAACAGGCAACACCGGCACTCCAATACGATCCCATCGTCTTCGGCGTCGCCGGGGGCACTGCCTCTGGCAAGACAACTGTCGCCCGCGCCGTTCTGGAGGCGGTCGGCGCCGCACAGGTCGCCTACTTGCCCCACGATGCCTACTATCGCGACCGAAGCGATCTGCCGTTCGAAGAGCGAGCGCGTCTCAACTACGATCATCCCGACTCGTTGGAGACCAAGCTGCTGGTCCGGCACATTAAGGAACTGTCGCAGGGTATCCCGGTTGAAGTGCCGGTCTATGACTTCACGGAGCATCGGCGGACTGAACAGACCATTCGTACGGAACCGTCTCCCCTCATCCTCGTCGATGGTATTCTCATCTTTACCAAACGTAAGCTGCGTGACCTCATGGATATCAAGGTCTATGTGGATACAGACGCCGACGTTCGCTTCATCCGTCGTCTCGACCGGGACATGAACGAACGCGGCCGATCGTTGGACTCGGTTGTTAAGCAGTACATGGACACTGTCCGTCCGATGCACATGAAATTTGTCGAGCCGAGCAAACGGTACGCCGACGTGATCATTCCCGGAGGCGGTCACAATCGTGTCGCGATGGAAATGGTGGTCAGCCGGTTGCGTGAGCTTCGTCGCCAACAGCTAGAACTACCTGACCTTGAGTAGATTACGAAAGAGGAACCGGAACTATGTTTGATTGGGCAAACCAACGCGTTGTTGTAACGGGCGGATCAGGATTCCTTGGCCGCCATGTCGTCGCCGCTCTGGAGGCGCGAAACCCGGCAGAAATCGTCGTGCCACTGCACAGCGATTTCGATTTGCGTCGACAGGAAGCGATTGTTCGCTTGCTGAATGAAGCCGATCCAACGATGGTCATCCATCTCGCCGCCACCGTTGGCGGTATCGGAGCCAATCGTGCTCATCCGGCCGAATACTTCTACGACAACCTCATCATGGGCACACAGCTGCTGCATGAGAGCTGGGAAGCGGGCGTGGACAAGTTCGTCGCCATCGGCACCGTGTGCGCCTATCCAAAGTTCACGACGGTCCCGTTTCGGGAAGATGACCTCTGGGATGGCTACCCTGAGGAAACCAATGCGCCATATGGGCTGGCCAAGAAGATGCTCCTGGTGCAGAGCGAGGCGTATCGCCAACAGTATGGCTACAATTCGACCTTCCTGCTGCCCGTCAATCTTTACGGACCCGGGGACAACTTCGATCTTGAGACGTCCCATGTCATCCCCGCACTGATTCGCAAGTGCATCGAAGCCCAGGAACGCGGCGACAGGACCATCGTGGCCTGGGGCGACGGCTCGCCAACCCGGGAGTTCCTCTATGTAACCGACGCCGCCGAAGGCATCATCCTCTCCGCCGAACGACTCAACCAGAGCGACCCGGTTAATCTTGGTTCTGGCTTCGAGATCAGCATCAAGGACCTGTTGACCAAGATTGCCCGTTACAGCGGCTTCGAAGGGGACATCATCTGGGACAGCAGCAAACCGAACGGCCAGCCGCGACGGGCACTGAACACGGACCGGGCGCGAGACCTCTTTGGCTTTGAAGCGACGACGGGATTTGACGAGGGTTTGAAGCGGACGATCGAGTGGTACAAGCAGGTGGGCCAACACCAGCTGCAGCAGTCAGAACCGAGCGACGGCTGAGACGAATCTGACGCTTCAGACAACCTACCATGAGCCTGGCCGAACGCAGTGTCACCTCAGCTGCGTGGAACATCGGAACCAACTCGCTGAAGGTTGGCGTTCTGCTGGCTCGCATGATCATCCTGGCTCGTCTGCTGCCAGTCGAAACCTTTGGCATCTACACCTTCGCCCTCTCCCTGGTCACGTTGACCGGCATCCTGCCCACGTTTGGTATGGGCGGCGCCTATCTGCACCGGGCGCCCGAGACGGCCGACGAGGACCACGCCGCCGCCGTCCACTTCTCATTGAAGATTGCCCTGACGGCCGTCTGGGCCGCTGGCCTGATCGCCGGAGCGCTACTGCTGACCGAACCGCCGCTTACCGCCACGCTTATCGCGCTCACGGCCATCTACGCCGGACTGCACCTGACAGAGACGCCCCGGTTTATCCTGACGCGCCGGGTGGAACACCGGCGCATGGCGACCATTGATCTACTGGCGGCCGTTCTTTCGTCGATTGTCGCGGTTTGGTTGGCCTGGCGCGGCGCGACGCTCGGAGCGCTGGTGTCCACCGACTTGATCGCCTTGCTCGTCTCGCTGGTGGGCTTCTACCTCTGGCGACCCATCTGGAAGCCGCGCCTCGCCTGGGCCCGCTCAACAGCCAGCTACTATCTGCGATTCGGCGGCAAGAACATGGTCAGCATTGGTCTGGGCGCGGCGCTGGATGATATCGACGATCTGTGGACCGGGGCCAATCTTGGTGCGGTGGCGCTCGGCTTCTACTCCCGCGCCTACGCCTTCGCCACGTACCCCAGGCGCATCCTGGCCTATCCGCTCAATCTGGTTGCGGGGGGGACTTTCGCCGAAGTCAAGGATGATCCGCTCCGGCTCTCGCAGTCGTTCTTCCGCACGTCCGCGCTTCTGGTGCGGGCCGGCTTTCTGCTGGGCGGCGGATTGGCTCTGGTTGCGCCTGAACTCGTGCTGGTTGCACTGGGCGAAAAGTGGCTGCCGATGGTGGATGCGTTTCGATTGATGCTAATCTACACTCTGCTCGATCCGCTGCGCGTGACAGTGGGCACATTGTTCGTCGCCATCGGCCGTCCGGAGAAGCTGCTCCTGTCTCGTCTCGTCCAATTGGCGATCCTGCTGGGTGGTCTTTTTCTGCTCGGGCCCAGATATGATATTGTTGGCGTTGCGCTGGCGGTCGATGCTATGCTCGTTGTCGGACTGATCATGCTGCTGGTCCAGGCACGCGATCATGTCACGTTTTCGGCCACGCGGCTGTTTGGGGCTCCCACGGCTGCGTTGGGCCTCGGTCTGGCGGCCGCTGTCGCTGCAGATCAATGGCTGTGCCCGGCGCTGCTGGGCAGCGAACAGTGCCTCAGCCCATGGGCAGCCGGACTGACAAAAGGCATCACCTTTGGAACCGTCTATGGCGCGGTCCTGTTCATGGCCGAGCGTGATGAGCTATCCCACTATGCGCAGACGTTTCGCCGTGCTCTGACCCCGCAGCGGCCTGAAGGACCTGACCAGTAAGCATGGCCCCAGGTCACGATACAAAGTAGCCAAGTAACCATGGAAGTTCCTCCACTGCCACCGCCTCTCGACACCACCCGCACCGGCTGGCCCTGGAACGTTGAGCACCCGCCTTTGCCGCCCGCCGGCATGGTGGCGGAGTCGTGGCCGCAGATGACGATTGTCACGCCGTCCTTCAATCAGGGCGCGTATCTGGAGGAGACGCTTCGCTCCGTGCTGGCCCAGGGCTATCCTCGTCTGGAGTACATCGTACTCGACGGAGGCAGCACCGACAACAGCGTGGAGATACTGGCCCATTACGACAGCTGCATCACCCATTGGGAGAGTCAGCCGGACGCCGGGCAGGCCGACGCCATCAATCGCGGCTTCGGCATGGCGTCCGGCTCCGTGCTGGCCTGGCTGAACTCCGATGACATCTACTTGCCGGGCACGCTCGTGTCGGTCGGACGGCAGTTCGCCGCGAAGCCTGCGGCCCAACTCATTTATGGGGAAGGATGGTACATTAACGAGTCCAGCGAGCGGATTGAACCCTGCCGGTTCGTGCGGCGCCGCTTCAACCGAACCTACCTGGTGAACCGCGACCCAGTCCTGCAGCCTGCCGCCTTCTGGCGAAGGGAGCTTTGGACCGCCGCCGGCCCGTTAAACAGTGGACTCAATTGGGTCTTTGACTGGGAGTGGTTCATCCGCGCCTATGACCTGACTAAGTTTGAATATCTGCCGCAGTTTCTGGCGGGCTACCGCATCCAACCAGCCGCCAAAACACGCACCGGCGGCCTGACACGGCAGCAGGAACATGGTCGCGTCACGCGCCAGTATGGCAGCTTCTGGCATCCGAACCATCTCGTCCAGCGAACCCGGGCATTTGACGCATCGATTCAGCAGGCAACAGCGCGTTGGCCCGCACCGTTCGCCTGGCCCCTCAGAGGCCTGGCGTCGCTGCCCAGACTCATCGCCGAACGCATCCTGCACGGCACCTATATGCGCTAACATGAACAGTGCCCAGACTGAGCCACTGCAAGTGGCATTCACGCCGGTCTATCCCAATCCGTACCAGCGCCTTCTTGGCGACGCCCTGGCGGGAGAGGGTGTATCTGTCATGATGCGGGAGGCATTGCCGAGCGCGAAATGGCTACACGAAAACAGGCGTGCGGTCTCATGGCTGCACCTCCACTGGCTGTCCGGGTTGTACATGTCTCGCTATCTCACACCAATCACCCTGGTCCATTTCTGGCGTTGGCTCGACACCGCTCAAACGCTCGGGTACCGTCTGGCGTGGACCGCTCACAATATCCTCCCCCACCGACCGGGTCTGGACCGCCTGCACGCCCGGGTGCGACAGCGTGTCTTGCGAGAAGCTGACCTGGTCATCGCCCACTGCGAGTATGGACGGGATGCCCTCCGCGCGACGTTCGGCGTCGACCGAGCCATTCATGTTGTGCCCATCGGCTCGTACGCCGGAACCTTCCCGCTGGAAGTCGATCGCGACACCGCACGTCAGCGGCTGGAGATTGGCCGCGAGCGGTTCGTCTACCTCAGCCTGGGCAATATCGCCCCATACAAGGGGTTGGCTGACTACGCCCGCCTGTTTCAGGAGACGGCCGATCCGACTGACCTCGCCCTTATCGCCGGGCGCAACAGAGATGCTGCCCTGACCCGCGAGCTGGAACAGATGGCCCGCAGTGACCGCCGCCTGCGAGTCGACGCCGGTTTCATCCCGGACAACCAACTGCAGCTGTATCTGCGGGCAGCCGACGTCGTGGTGGCCCCTTTCGAGCGCATCCTGACGTCGGCGTCGGTGATGACCGCCATGGCTGCCGGTCTGCCCGTCATTGTGCCCGACCTCGGCTGCCTGCCGGAGCTGGTTACGGATGATGCCGGTCTGGTCTACCGACCGGTTGGCAGCGACTTGTCAGAGTCACTACGCGAAATTAAGCGGCTTGATCTGGATCGCATGGGGGTGGCGGCTGCCAGTCGCGCCGCGTCATTCAGCTGGGAGGCGATCGCCAAACAAACGGCCGATCTCTATCGAAGCCACCTCCCTTCTCCTACAGGCTCAGAGGTGACGCATGGGTGAGAGCGACGCCCGCAGGGCACCTCACGTGACTATTCTATCGTCCGTCCACCTGGCTCTCGACAATCGAGTCTTCTACCGACAGGCCCGGACGCTGCAGCGCGCCGGTTATGACGTCACCCTCATCGCTGTCCACGACCGGGATGAGGTCAAGGATGGCGTCACGATTCGCGGCCTTGACCGTGTCCCTCGCTGGAAGCGGCCGTTGCTCTGGCGTCGCTTGCTCAGCCTGGCCCGCGAGACTGACGCCGACCTCTACCAGATTCATGACCCGGAACTGCTGCTCATCACGCCCTGGCTCCGACGACTCACCGGACGGCCGACAATCTATGATAGTCATGAACTGTACCCGGAGTTTGTCGCGGTCAAGGATTACCTACCGCGCTGGCTGCGCGGGCCGCTCTCTCGCCTGACGGGTTACCTGGAGCCACGGTTGGCCAGCCGGGAAAGCGGGCTGCTCTTCGCCGATGATGCGATTGCCCGCAGCTTTGACCCTATCGAGCGGCCGAAAGCGACGCTGTTTAACTACCCCGAGCGTGGCTTCGTCACGTTGGCAAGCGAGCAGACCGCTGAGCTGGACCGCTCGTCGCCCATCGTCCTGTACCTGGGTGGCATGGAGCGCAATCGGGGAACAGCCGAAATGGTGGCTGCGTTCGCCATCGTCCATGACCGGATTCCGGATGCCCGGTTGTTGCTGGTCGGTCACTTCATGCCACCTGAGCTTGAGGCCGAAGTGCGACGCGACGCTCTCGACCGGGGCCTCGCCAACGCCGTCACTATCACCGGGCGCGTTCCGTTCGAGCAAATCGGGTTCTATCTGCGCCAGGCAGCCGTTGGCTGGGTTCCGTGGCAGGCGTACCCCAAGAACCAACATAACATTCCGACCAAGCTGTTCGAGTATATGGCCTACGGTTTGCCTGTGGTGGCCAGCGACCTCGCTTCAACACAGCCGTTCGTTCGGGACGGTGAATCAGGCTTTCTCGTGCCGCCGGCAGATGTGGCCGCGCATGCAGCCGCCCTCATCACGCTTCTTAAGTCGCCAGCCACGGCCCATTCAATGGGGCGCGCAGGCCAACAGCTTGTGCGCCAACAGTTCAACTGGGACCCGATGGCCAGGCGCCTTCTCGACGTCTATCAACGAGTTCTGACAGACGCCCTGCCGCCTCCGAGTGGCAGCTAGCACGAGCGCGTCCACCTGTCAGAAGTGCAGTGGACAACAACGCAGAGAAAGCTATCATAAGCTGTGTCGCCCAGTTTGTTTGTGAGCTTGCTATGCATTTGTTGTTCCTGACTGCTCGCCTGCCTTACCCGCCTAATCGCGGCGACAGATTGCGTGCGTACCAGTTCATTCGCGAACTGTCCCGCGAGCACCGCATCACGCTCCTATCTTTCGTAGCCGACGACTCGGAGAGCGGTCTGTTGGCCGGCCTACGCCCTTTCTGCGATTCGATCCACCTTGTCCATCGACCCCGGCGCCAATCGGTCATCGGCGCAGTGCGCGGCCTGTGGCAGCGCGAATCGCTGCAATCACTCTACTACCATTCGCCCCGCATGCAGCAAGCAGTCGATGGCCTGATCGCCGCCAACAACTTCGATGCGGTCTATGTCCATCTGTTCCGCATGGCCCAATATGTGCGACGGCACAACTCCTTGTACAGAATCGTCGACCTGACCGATGTCATCTCTACCGAGATCGCCCGCTCGCTGCCGTACCGTGACGCGTTCTGGCGAGCCGTCTATCGCGTCGAACTGCCGCGGATTCAAAAGGCAGAGCTGGCCGCGAGCCAGACGGCCGACGAGACCTGGGTCATCTCAGAGGCGGAACGCGGTGCGTTGGCAGCGCTGGGCTCAACTGGCCCGATAGAAGTCGTACCCAATGGCATCGACGTTCTCCGCTTCCACCCCACCAGCCAACGTAAGACACCCAACACGCTGATCTTCGTCGGCCATATGGGTGTGCTGCATAACATCGACGCGGCGGAACATCTGGCCCGGGATATCCTGCCGCTCGTGCGACAGGATCTCCCGACCGCCCGACTTCAGATCGTCGGCGCGGAACCGGGAGAACGCGTGCGTCGATTGGCCGATCTTCCTGGCGTTGATGTGCTAGGTCACGTAGCCAACCTGAACGACGCCCTGAACAGTGCGTCGCTGTTCGTCGCCCCGCTGCGTTTTGCAGCCGGTGTGCAAAACAAGGTGCTGGAGGCAATGGCCGCCGGTCTGGCAGTTGTGACAACCTCCTGTGTGAACGAAGGGTTGCTGGCTGAGGACGGTCGCCATCTGATCATTGCTGATGGAGCGGAACCCACGGCCGCGGCGGTCATTGCGCTCCTGCGTGATACGGCTCAGCGCGACGCTCTCGGTGAGGCTGGACAGCGTTTCGTCACATCAACGTTCAGTTGGAACCGGGTGAGTGAACGGCTGCGGGCTATTGCCCGGCTCCAGTCGGGCCGGCTGCGTTAGCATAAGCGGAGCATTATGGGCTCTGTTTTAGAATCGGGCGCAACTATGCTATGCTTGGCCGCCATGGGTGCAGCGTCCTTTCACGGACGTCACCGGCGATGCAACTGAGTCAGCCCGCCGGTCACAACACATCCTGTATGAAGACCCCGACCCGTTGCCTGAATGGTGAAGCCCTATGGAGACCCGATTATCGCGCTGGCTAGGTGGTGTTCTGGAGGCCGGCTGGTTGGCGGCCATCATCACCGTCCCGCTCTTCTTCAACATCCACTCCGACCGCGTATTTGAGCCGGACAAGATTGCGCTGCTGCGGTCCATTGCCCTCGTGATGGTGGCGGCGTGGCTGGTGCGTTTCGTCGACGGTCGTGAATGGCGCAACCTGAACCGCCTGCGGCCGTCCAACGCTGAGTCGTTCTGGCACCGTCCCTTCGTTCTGGCGGTGCTCATCCTGGCTGTCGTCTACCTGGTTTCCACGCTCTTTTCAGTGACACCGCAGGTCAGCTTCGCTGGATCGTACCAACGGCTCCAGGGCACCTATACGACACTGACCTATATCACGATCTTCCTGCTGATGGCCGCCACCATTGACCGGCGCGAGCAGGTCCGGCGCGTTGTGACGGTGGCCATCGTGACCAGCATTCCCATCGCCTTCTACGGCTTGCTGCAGCGCTTCGGTCTGGATCCGTTGCCGTGGGGCGGCGACGTATCCAACCGCGTGGCCGGCCACATGGGCAACGCCATTTTCATCGCCGCCTACCTCATCATGGTCGTGCCATTGACCCTGTCGCGCGTCATCGACGCCTTCAGCGACATTCTCAGCTCCGAGAAACTGGCCGCGTCAGACGTCGTGCGGTCCAGCATCTACATCTTTACGCTGGCCATCCAGTTGATCACCATCTACTGGTCCGGCAGCCGCGGTCCGCTGATCGGTCTGGCGGTCGGGCTGTTCTCCTTCACACTCGTCCTTCTGGTGTCGCTGCGTGACGTAGCCCGGCAGAGCGAGTCAGGAGCGAGCAACCGGACGCCAGGATTGATACCGGCTGCCTTGCTCCTCCTGCCCTCATTGCTGGCCCTGCTCCTCAGCAAGCCTATCAGCGACAGCACCTCCCCCCTGATCGCTTTCGCCGTCTTCATGGGCACGGTGGCGATTTCGGTGCTGGGAATCTTCCTGATGGTCGCGGCCGGGAGAGGATGGCGCTGGTTGTGGCTGGGCTGGATTGCGTTGACGATCTTCATCGGCGGCTGGCTGCTCCTGTTCAATGTACCTGCCGAGCGAACAGCATCGCTGCGTGGTGTGCCCGTTGCGGGAGCTGTGTTGGACACGCTGGATGAATGGCGTGACCTGCCCACGATTGGCAGTTATGGCCGGATGCTCGACCCCAGCAACACCGAGGGCCGCGAAAAAAGCGGCCGCGTCCGCGTCCTGATCTGGGAAGGGGTCGTCGATCTCATCTCCCCCCATGACCCGCTCATCTATCCTGACGCAACGACCGATCCGTTCAACGCCATCCGGACGCTCATTGGGTATGGTCCGGAGTCGATGTACGTCGCGTACAACAGTTTCTATCCGCCGGAACTGGCCACCATCGAAGCACGCAACGCATCGCCAGACCGCTCCCATAACGAAACGTTCGACGCGCTGGTAATTACAGGCGTGCTGGGCTTCCTGAGCTGGCAAGCCCTGTATCTCAGTGTGGTGTTGTTTGCCTTTCGCTACCTCGGCGTTGTCCGGTCTCGACGCGACTTCTGGGTCTTTGTCGGGCTGGTCGTCGGCTCGGCGGCGCTGGGAGCGCTCGCAGCGTGGCTGGCAGGCACGATTTACCTGGGCGTGGCCGTTCCCACCGGCGTCGTGGCCGGCATCGTCATCTATCTCATCTACTACGCTCTCTTTAGCCGACCGGCTGATAAACAGGCCAGTGATGAACCGAGCGGCTCCCCATTTCAGGTGGATCGCCTGCTTATGAACGCCCTGGTAGCCGCCGTATTGGCCCACTACGTCGAAATTCACTTCGGTATCGCCATCGGCGCAACACGGCTCTACTTCTTTGTCTACGTGGCCCTCATGGTCGCCCTGGCCTATGCACTGCCCAGACTGCAAGCAGCGACGGATGCGGTAGAGGCGGTGCAGGCAACAGGACGCAAGCGCAAACGAGACGCCGAGATCGATCCGGCTCCCCGGCAGGGGCTCAGCAGCCTTGTCCTGGTGGCCCTGCTCATCATGCTCATGATCGGCACGATCGGCTACTCGTTCGTCACCTACGCGCTGCCCCCGGACAAGGTGATCACGTCCAGCGCCGATCTGACCACGCTGGAAATCTTCCAGCAGGCGTTCCTGCAAAATGCTCAGCGGGGCTTCGTCGACTCACCGTTCATTCTGGGGATGATCGTCCTGACCTGGGTCCTGGGCTGGCTCGTCTTTCTGAGCGAGATGGCCAAGCATGGCGAGCTGGCCTGGCAGCTTGACGGCGGCGCCCGGTTGCCCGACAACCGGCGCTTGTTGGCAGCCGGGGGCTTTGCCGCCATGGCCGCAGTTGCCGTGCTGGCTCGTTTTCTGCTCATTGATGGAAGCAGTGCCAGCGGCGTGCTGGGCCAGAGTCTTGCGTTGGCCTGGGCGTTTCCCAGCGTCCTTGTCGCCTACCTGCTGCTCACCGACCACAGCGCGGCGCGAAGCGTGGGCGGCGCGATGGCCCTGGGCGGCTTGCTGTTCAGTCCGGTAATCGTCATAAGCGGTGGCCTGCTCTACGGGCTGGGCCTGGCCGCGCTCTGCGCATCGCTCCTGGCCGTCCTCTGGTCCCCGGCGTGGCGCAAGACGATGCTGCCCGTGTCGCTGCTGGCGCTGCTCTCCCTGGCTGGCGGGTTGGGTTTCACACTGCTCCACACCCAGCGCTATCGGACCTCGCTCTTCTTCCAGCCCGATGCGACCGTGACCAGTTTCGCGGAGCTGCGCGCCCTGGAAGCCAGCCAGGCAGGTGGTCTGCTAACCGGCTACTACCTCTTTGTCTTCCTCCTGATCGCCCTCATGGCGACGGCTATCGCCTGGCCCACCTGGCAGGGTGTGAGACGAGGCGGCCGTCCCTGGGTGTCATCGTGGCTGACATGGCCGGTGCTGATCGCCGCCTTCGCCGCGGCAATCGTCCTCATTGGTCAGACCAACCTGCGCATCATCCAGGCCGACATGGTCTTCAAGCGCGGCCGTCCATTCGATGATCAGGCCAGCCGGCTGGCTCAAACCAATCCTGAAGCAAGCCGTGAGTCATGGGATGCGACTATCGCTATCTATGACCAGGCGCTCAGTCTCGCTCCTGCCGAGGACTTCTACTACCTCTTCCTCGGTCGGGGCTTGCTGGAGCGGTCTGCCCTTACCCAGGATCGTACCGAGCGGATTCAGCTGCTGCAGGAAGCGGAGAACCGCTTGCTGGAGGCGCAAGCAATCAATCCCCTAAATACCGATCACACGGCCAATCTGGCCCGGCTGAACACGCGCTGGGCGGCAACCGTCGGCGACACCGACGAGATGGACCAACGCGTTCGGCTGGCCGATTCGTTCTACGACCGCGCCCTTGCGCTCAGCCCCAACAACTCCGTCATTCGCAACGAGCGGGCGCGTCTTGCCCTCGAACTGATTGGCGATTGTGATCAGGCGCTGGCGCTATATGATGAGTCGGTCGAGATCGACCCGCTTTACATTCTGAGCTGGCTGGCGCGCGCCGATGCCTACGTCGCCTGCGGCAACCCGCTCCCCGAGCCGGATCGAACCACCTACTACGAAACGGCCGCCGGCAGCCTGCTGACAGCCCTTGACCAGCGTCCCGACAATGTGCGGGCGTGGGTCCAGCTGGCGGAGGTCTATCGCGAGATTGCGGCCCATGACCGGGCGCTTGCCGCCATCCAGGAAGCCCGCTCACGCAACAGCGGCGAGGCGTTCCCGCCAGCCGATATCGACTTCATCGAAGCACGAATTGAGGCCGCTCGAGGCAACATCGACCAGGCACGCGCTCTGGCCGAACGCGCTCTGGCGACCGCTTCGCCGCAAACTGCCGCCGGACTGGAAGACCTGCTCCTGCAGCTGCAAGGTGGTGGCGATGAGTAAAGCCCTGGGCATCGGCGGAGGAGGGTGGGTCGTCTGGCTACGTTCGCCGGCATCTTCCTAATCGCCCTGGCCGTCACCGCCGTTGGCACGCCCTGGGTGCGGCGGGCAGCGCTGACGCTTGGCTTCGTCGACGCTCCATCGGCACGCAAGGTCCACCAGTCGGCCATGCCGCTCCTGGGTGGTATGGCGATTCTGGGTGGGCTGCTTGTCGCGGTGCTGATCATCTATGGCGGCTCGCCGCCGCGCACGGTGATTGGGGTGCTGCTGGCGACCATGGTGGTCGCCCTGACCGGACTGGCTGACGATTATCGGCCGCTTCCGGCATGGGCCAAGCTGGCCGGCCAGCTCGCCGGATTCGCCATTTTGCTCGCTTATGGCATTCGCGTTCAACTGCCCATCCCGGAACCACTCAACTACGCTATCACGCTCATCTGGCTGCTGGGCATCACCAACGCCATCAACTTCCTTGACAACATGGACGGACTGAGCGCCGGAGTCAGTGCTGTCATCGCTTCGTTCATCCTCCTGCTGGGGCTGTTCAACGACCAGGTGCTGGTCGCCGGGCTGGCGGCCGCCATCCTCGGATCGTGCCTCGGCTTCCTGCGTTATAACTTTCCCCCCGCCACGATCTTCATGGGCGATGTCGGCTCGCTCTTCCTCGGCTTTCTGCTGGCAGTCCTTGGGCTGCAGCTCCGTTTCCCCGACAATTCCAACTTCGTCACGTGGATGGTGCCGGTCTTTCTGTTTGGCATTCCCATTTTTGACATGACGCTGGTCGTCGCCTCACGGCTGCGCCGCGGCATCAGTCCGGCCACGGCAGGCAAGGATCACACCAGCCACCGCTTGGTCTCTTTGGGGTTTAATCCGCGCGAAACCGTCCTTATTCTCTACCTCATCTGCGGAATATTGGGTATGATCGCGCTCTATATAACACAAGCAACCGTCGTTGAGGGGTATGCGCTGGCGACCGCTGCCGCCCTGCTGACACTCCTGGCCATCTGGTGGCTGGAAAGGACCTGGGACACGAAGAACAACCATGACTGACCTACCTGACCACAATCACAACAACAAACGCACACCGTCCTTTAAGCAGTCGTCAAAGTCGATGAGTCGCCCACTCGGACTGGCGGTTGTCTTCCTGACAGCCGCGGCCGTCCTGGGCTTGCTGCTGTTGAATATGCAGCAGGTGATGGCTGACGAAAGCGACACAGCCGGAACAGCAGCCAGTTACGCCCCGCACGCCACCGACGTTTCACTCCCTCTGCCGACAACGAGCCGTGACGTCTTTCTGCCTGGAACTCAGCCCAACACCATTCAGGACCTCATTCCTGCGCCCGAAACGTGCAGCACGTGCCACAGCACGGGCATCTATTCGGGCTGGCGCGGCAGCATGATGGCCCAGGCCGGGCGCGACCCTGTCTTCTGGGCCGCGCTGGAGGTCGCCAACAAAGACGCCAGCGGCGTCGGAGATTACTGCCTACGCTGTCACGTGCCCAAGGCGTGGATGGAGGGCCGCAGCCATCCGGCCGACGGGACCAATCTGACCGAAGAGGATATCAGCGCAGGGGTCGCTTGCGAGGTCTGCCACCGTATGGTCGATCCCGTACCGGGCGCGCAGGATGAGGTAGCCGACATCGATATCCTGATCCGCGCAGCCCTGACCGCCACTCTGCCCGTCGGTCATGTCAGCAGCGGTATGTTGATCCTCGATCCCAAAGATAACCGGCGCGGACCTTTCTCGCTGCCGGGCTTCGGCTTCCATTCGGCGTTTCAGAGCGAGTTCGTGGGCCAGAGCAACGCGGTTGCTTCGTCCCGGCTGTGCGCCAGTTGTCATAACGTGGACAACCCGGTGATGTCGTGGACGGAATCCCCGCCCGGCGGTGGGCCACCGCAGTACTGGCCGAACGAGTTCGACGCCCCCGCGCCATCATTCGCCAAGGGCGACACCTTCCCTATCGAGCGCACCTATGACGAATGGGCTAACAGCGCCTATGCGTTCGGTGGCATTTTTGCCCCGCAGTTCGCCGGGGCCAAACCAAGCGGTGTAGTCGAGTCCTGCCAGGATTGTCACATGGAGCGGCAGACTGGCTATGCGGCGATTCCGGCACTGGGCGCGACATTCCGCGATTGCCTGCTGACCGGCTGCCTGCCTGCCCACATCTTCGTCGGCGGCAACAGTTGGGTGCCGCAAATCCTCCAGGACTCCCGCTGGCGACTGCACAACGGGGCCGACGCGCCCCAGCTTCAGCAGACGGTGGAGCAAGCGCGCAGCATGCTGAGACGAGCGGCCGTCCTGACTGCCCGGCTGGACAGCGACAATGGTCAGACCGTGGCCGAAGTGCGCATCATCAACCAGACCGGTCACAAGCTGCCAACCGGCTACCCGGAAGGACGGCGCATGTGGCTGAACCTGCAGGCGTTCGATGAGGCCGGTGCGCTCATCTACGAGTCTGGCGCCTATGACGCGGACACTGGCAAGCTGATCCCGGACCCGGAGATGCAGGTTTACGAAGCCAAGCAGGGCCTGACCCCCGAACTGGCGGCCGAATTAGGTATGGAAGCGGGCGAGACATTCCACTTCGTGCTTAACAATACCACCATCAAGGACAACCGCATTCCGCCGCGTGGCTTCACCAACGCGGCCTTCGACCAGCCGGGCATGCGCCCGGTAGGCGCCACCTACGCCGATGGGCAGTTCTGGGACCTCGTCACCTACGAAGTGCCGGCGGAAACGGCGCGCGTCGTGGCGACGCTCTACTATCAGACGTCATCGGGCGACTACATCGAGTTTCTGCGCGAAAAGGGCGGCCCTGATGCACAGGTGCTGGGCCAGCTGTGGGACGACAACAAAAGTCCCCCGGAGATCATGGCCCGGGTCGCGCTCTCACCTGATGGCCAACTGTTTATTCCTGTCACCAATCGCTAGCCAGCCAGAGACGGCCAGCCGGCAACAAGAACCACGTACTGACATACGATCAAAGGAGTGATCATGACTGACAATCCACTGGCCAATCGGCCGCTTGCGAACGTAGGTTTAGCTGCCCGCAACAACTATTACAAAGCGTACCCGCCGATGGTCATCGACCCCGGCAAGGAGTACGAAGCGATCATCAAGCTGGTTGACGGCGGCTCCATGCGCATCAAGCTGTTTGCTGACAAATCGCCGCAGACAGTCAACAACTTCGTCTACCTGGCCAACCAGGGCTTCTACGACGGCACCTTGTTCCACCGCGTGCTGGACAATTTCATGGCTCAGGGCGGCGACCCCACCGGTCTTGGCTCCGGCGGCCCCGGCTATCGCTTCGGCGATGAGGTCAACAACGGGTTGACGTTCAACCGGCGCGGCCTGTTGGCCATGGCCAACGCGGGACCGGGCACCAACGGCAGCCAATTCTTCATCACCTTTGTGCCGACGCCCCATCTGAACGGCCGTCACACCATCTTTGGCGAAGTGGTTGAAGGGGACGACGTTCTCGCCGCCATCAAGCTGCGCGACCCACAGCGCGCCCGGCCCGACTTTGGCGACCGCATCGAATCGGTCACCATTGTCGAGTCCTAGGTCGCGGTTGACATTGGATCAGCCGCTTGCTATACTGTCGCACAATTGAAACAGCAACGACGTTGAAGGGGAGCAGTAGGCGCCATTCAACCCGCCAGAGAGCTGCGGCATACCCGGTGCAAGCCGCAGCAGGGTAAAGAAGCGCTGAAGTCGCCCTCGAGTCTCTCTACTGAACGCAAGTAGGTAGGGACGGGAATGCCCGTTAACGCATCAATGAGTGCCGGTCGGCATGGGCAACAGCTCGCTGGCCGGAATCAAGGTGGTACCACGTGAGCCAAGCGCTCTCGTCCTTGTTGGATGAGAGCGCTTTTTTGTTTGCAGCATGGCGGATATTGGAGACGACAACGAATGAGCACAATGCCGAAGGCGTACGATTTTGAGGCGACAGAGCAGCGACTTTACCAATGGTGGGAGGAGAACGGCTGGTTCAAGCCGGAAGCCCGACCGGAAACGGCCGAACCGTTTGTCATTGCGATCCCTCCGCCCAATGTGACGGGGGAACTCCACATGGGCCACGTCATCTTTGTGGCGCTGGAAGATTTGATGACACGCCATGCCCGGATGCAGGGCAAGGCCGCTCTCTGGGTGCCGGGCGTCGACCACGCCGGCATCGCCACACAGCTCCAGGTGGAGATGATGCTGCGCAAAGAAGGCACCAGCCGCCAGGAAGTAGGGCGGGATGAGTTCTTGCGGCGCACCTGGGAGTGGAAAGAGAGTTACGGCAGCTACATCACACAGCAACTACGCCGTATCGGCGCGTCGTGCGACTGGGATCGCGAGCGCTTCACCATGGACGAGGGTCTCTCGCGTGCCGTGCGCGAAGCGTTCCTGCGCCTCTATCGCATGGGACTCATCTATCAGGGCGAATACCTGGTGAACTGGTCGCCCGGCCTACAGACGGCCGTTTCTGACCTCGAAGTGGAGTACAGCGATGAACAGGGGTTCATGTACCACTTCCACTACCCGCTGGAAGGAGGCGGCAGCCTGCCCGTGGCCACGACCCGCCCGGAGACGATTCTGGGTGACACCGCTGTGGCCGTGCACCCGGACGACGAACGTTACCAGGCGACCATCGGCAAGACGGCATTAGTGCCCATGTTGAACCGGCCGATTCCCATCATCGCCGATACCTACGTGGATATGGACTTCGGCACGGGTGCGCTCAAGGTGACACCCGGCCACGACCCGAACGACTTCGAGATCGGCCAGCGCCACGACCTGGCCATTGTGTCGATCCTGAACAAAGACGCGACCCTCAACAGCGAAGCCGGGCCGTACGCCGGTCTGGACCGCTTCGAAGCGCGCGAGAAGCTGTGGGCGGACATGGAAGCGGCCGGGCTGACCATCAAGAAAGAGCCGCACACATTGAGCGTGCCGCGCAGCCAGCGTGGTGGCGAGATCATCGAGCCGCTGGTGAGCCGGCAGTGGTTTGTGAACAGCCAGCCGATGGCCGACATGGCCCTGGATATGGTCCACAGCGGCCGCATTCGCATTGTGCCAGACCATTTCACGAAGGTGTGGGACAACTGGCTGACCAATATCCATCCCTGGTGCATCAGCCGCCAGCTCTGGTGGGGTCACCGTATTCCGGTGTGGCACTGCGCCGACTGCGCCCATGACACCGTCGCGATCGATGATCCGGCCTTGTGCGAGGCATGTGGCAGCGCGGCTATCCAGCAGGATCCGGACGTGCTCGACACCTGGTTCAGCAGCGCCTTGTGGCCATTCTCGACGCTGGGCTGGCCGGAGCAAACACCAGACCTGATCCGCTACTACCCGACCGACGTAATGGAGACCGGTTACGACATTCTGTTCTTCTGGGTGGCCCGCATGGTGATGACGGCGGCGCTCTTCACCAACGACATCCCGTTCCATACCATCTACCTCCATGGCCTGGTGCGCGACGAAAACGGCCAGAAGATGAGCAAGACCAAGGGGAACGTGACCGACCCCATCAATGTGATGGATGAGTACGGCACCGATGCCCTGCGCTTCACGCTGCTAACAGGTGGCACGCCAGGCAAGGACATGAATCTCTCGGTTGAGCGTGTGGCAAGCAACCGCAACTTCGCCAACAAAATCTGGAACACCGCTCGCTTCATCGTCCACAATCTGGACCGGGCAGCGGCGGCGGACCAGCCGGAAGCGCCGCACTACACGGCCGCTGACAAATGGATTCTCAGCCGCATGAACGAGACGATCGCCGACGTGAGCCGTCTCATCGACATCTACCAGTTTGGCGAAGCAGGTCGTCAGGCGTATGAGTTCCTTTGGAATGATTTCGCGGACTGGTATGTGGAAGCGTCCAAAGTGCAGTTGAACCAGGGTGGCGCGCAAGCGTGGACAACGCTCTCTGTGCTCCTGGAGGTACTGGACAAGACCTTGCGTCTGCTCCATCCCTACATTCCGTTCGTGACTGAGGAAACCTGGCAGCAGCTTCGCACCGCCTTCACTGACGCCGGTCTTGGCATTGAGCCGGCTGGAGATTGGCCGGAAGCGCTGATACTGGCCGAGTGGCCCGTGGCTTTGGCCCCGGATGAGCAAGCCATCGCCCGCTTTGACCAGCTGCGCGAGCTAGTGCGCCGGATTCGCAACGCTCGCGCCGAACAGGGTGTGGAACCGGGTCGCTACATCGAGGCCAGCATTGCTGCAGGCGACATGGCAGGGTTCCTGGAGGCAGAGCGAGCTACATTGACCTCATTGGCCCGCCTGGACGACACCACGCTGCGCATTGAGCGCGACCTGGAAGCGCCGGACCAGGCGCTGACACTGGCTCTGGGGCCAATCACCTGCTATCTACCGCTGGCTGGTCTGGTCGATCTGGCGGCCGAGCGCCGGCGCCTCGAGAAAGAACAGGCCAACATGACGGGTGAAATCAAACGCTTGACCGGCCTGCTCAACAGTCCATTTGCCGAGAAGGCGCCGCCTAATGTGGTTCAGAACGAGCGTGACAAGCTGTCACAACTGGAAAGCAGCCTGCTAGAGATTGAGGCCCGTCTCGATCAAATCGGGACGACAGAAGCTTAATGGGGGCGACATCATGGACAACAAAGTCAGACCTACCGGCGTAACGGCCGACCGTACGCAGCGGGTCGTCAGCATTACCTGGAGCGATGGTAGCCAGTGTGACTACCCCTACGCGGGACTGCGGGCCATCTGTCCCTGCGTCTCCTGTCGCGGTGGCCACGAGCACATGGGTGGGCCACCTGACAAGACGCTGCTCCACACTGCGAAGAACGATTCGTTGACGCTGGAGTCAGTCAACACCGTCGGCAGCTATGCCGTTCAGTTCGAGTGGGGCGACGGGCACAGCACCGGCATCTACACGTGGGCGTACCTGCACGAAGCGTGCCAGAGAACTACCTAGCTGTCGAGAGGGCGGACGGCGCCCGGAGACATTATCAACCGGGGACGGGATCAGAAACGATCTCGTCTCCGGCCGTTGGTTCCGGGGAGTCGCTATCTTCTTCGAGCGTAGCCATCTCCATGACGGCAACGCTGCGAGCCACATTCTCAATGGCCACTCGCTGTTTGCGGTAGAGATCGGATTCGCTCATTGCCAACCGTCGAGCTACATCCCGCACGCGCTTCCCCTGAATGAACTTCAGATCGAGAATATTATAGAGAATCCATTCGGCTGTGGTCAGATTGCGTTGGCCATCGGGGCGCTGTTGCTCAATCGCTTCGATCAGGATGGCGCGCAAGGCGTTCACCTGATTGTTATCATGTTCGTCCAGCTCCCGCTGCACGACATTGAGGTTTAGCAATGGGCTTTCCGTCAGCTTGGGACCGCCCCAGTAATGGGTCAGTGCATCACGCACCATACTGCTAAACTCTGGGTCCTGGAGGATTGCTTCGGTGACCGCCGACTTATCCGAGACCAGCACCGGCAAACCACCAAACGTAGCAGCGCTCCGTGTCTGCTGCAGCGAGATGATACCGGGCAGCAATCCTTCCACGGCCGCAAACACCTCCTGCTGCAGCACACGATCCTCCAACGCCGACGCCGCCTGCGCCTTCAATCGTGTCAGAAGGATCAACTCCTCCTCGCTGAAGTCCGGCGACTCCGACCGGGCGTGCATGCCGAAGACACCCAGCATGGAGTTGGTGGCACTGCTGTACAGCGGCTGAATCCAGTAATCTTCCCAGATAAAGAACTCGCCAACCTCGGTCACTTCGTCATCTCCCACAACCGTCGAGCCGTTGACGCGCGTGAGCTGCTGCAGGTCGGTCGCCGCAGGGAGCTGGCCGACCTGACCCAGCGGGCCGACCACCGCTTCCAGATGGGGTCCGGTGGCATTCAGCGAGGCCACAAATGAGGTCGGCGTCCGGAACGCTTCGCACGTCGCCGCAAGCACACTCTCCAGGAACTGCTGGAGATCGCTGGTGGTCAACAGGCGCTCGCTCAAGAGTTGGATACGGCGCACATCCGGGTCGTCGTTCAACTGGAATGTGCGCTCCAGCGGACGCTTAAAGGCGTGGATCATCCACTCTACAATCATGACAGTGGCCACCGCCGCCACGCCGAGCGCCACCTCCTTCGGCAGGCCGAACACCGACGGTGCGCGAGCCACCAGGGCGTAAACCAGCAGCAAGATGGTGGCGGTCATGGGGACGCGGGCCATGAACTTGTAGAGCCGCACCCTCACAACACGATCCGGCGAAACGGCCCCGAAATAGACCAGCTGGGACGTCAGGACGCCGAAGAGGAGGCTGACGACCAGGTTGCCCAAAATAATGACGAACCACAACGGGATCGGCACTTCCTGGGCAGGATCCCGCGCTAACAGCGTGTAGGGAAACACAGCCAGCGGCGCAGCGAGAATGGCCAGAAGCGTGGTGGTCATGCGCTGTCGCGTCGTGCGTGTCAGACAGCGGCTTCGGGCACGCCAGACATTGTAGACGCTGCTGGCCGCGACCACCCAGTAGTAGACAGCGAACGCGAAGAAGTAGGGACCGGCTGTCAAGCGGGGCGTGGTCGCCGTCGCCAGGGGCGGCGCAACCACCAGATCCGAAAAGAGGCCGAGCAAAACAAACAGAAGACCGGACAGATAGCCAACTGCAACGAGCCGTCGACGCCGTGCAGACGCTTTGCCAGTCGTTGTCAGCAGCGCATCGGACAAGTGGAACTGGGCCGCAGGCACCATGGCCACACCGATCCAGCCCAGTCTCAGGAACAACTCGGCAGCATCGGGCCGGATTGTGCGACTGACAAGGAGTTCAGTCAGGTAGACGAGGACGACAAAGGCAATCGTGGCCGAGAACGACCGGATGACGGCGCCCCGCGGCAGGCGAGGCAAGTTGTAGAGTACGACCGCCACGCCAAAGATGACGATAATGGCTTGCAGAACGTCATTGACGTAGGCCAGAAAGGCGGCAAGGTCGAAAGAGCTGAACATGGTTCAACAGCCGGAGTCAGTGTGTGCCGGCCGATTACATTCCCAAAATCAGGCGGGCGACGGCGATGGCGGCAGATCCAGAGACGGCCGTGGCCAATCTGCTTGCTCGCCGGGCTTGGCAACCGGCGCTCGCAATCCCTCTGCCGGCGGGGGTGGCGGTGGCGCAGGGACGTCCAGCCCCTCCATCAGAGCTGTAAACTCCTCCGCCTCGAGCGACTCGATATCCAGCAAGCGCTGGGCGATCAACTCAAGCTTGTCCCGATTCTCCGTCAGAAGTCGAACGGCTTCCTGGTACGCTTCGTCAATAATGCTGCGCACCTCCAGATCGATCTGTTCAGCGACCGCGTCGGAGTAGTCGCGCTGTTCGCTAATCTCGCGGCCCAGGAAAACCATCTCCTGCTTCTCGCCGTATACCCGTAATCCCATTTCGTCGCTCATGCCGTACTGGGTCACCATGTCACGGGCCATTTTGGTCACGTGCTGCAGATCATTGCTGGCGCCGGTGGTAATCTCGCCAAAGACCAGCTCCTCAGCAACTCGCCCGCCCAGCGCGGTCGCGATGATCGCCTTGAAACGGGACCGGGTGTGGAAATAGGCGTCTTCGTCCAGGTACCAGGTCACGCCACCTGCCATGCCGCGCGGTATGATCGTAATCTTGCGGACCGTCTGGGCATGGGGCAGCAGATGGCTGACAATGGCATGGCCCGCCTCGTGGTAGGCCGTGATCTCTTTTTCTTCCTGCGACATGATGCGGCTTTTGCGCTCCGGGCCCAGCTGAACACGCTCAATGGCTTCCTGGAACTCGCTCATACCGATGTTGCTTCGATTACGGCGTGCCGCCAGAAGTGCGGCCTCATTGACAGTGTTCTCAATGTCCGCACCAACGAAGCCCGGTGTCGCTTTGGCCAACGTTTCTACATTCACCCGATTGCCGATCGGCTTGCCACGCATATGGACGCTAAAGATCTGTTGGCGGCCGCGCACGTCGGGTCGGTCAATGACGACGCGCCGATCGAACCGCCCGGGGCGCATCAGCGCCGGATCGAGAATATCCGGCCGGTTGGTCGCGGCCAGCATGATCACATGCGTGTCGGTATCAAACCCATCCATCTCGACCAGAATCTGGTTGAGCGTCTGCTCTCGCTCATCATGGGAACCCCCCAGCCCGGCGCCGCGCTGGCGGCCGACGGCATCAATCTCATCCACAAAGATGATGCAGGGGCTGTTACGCTTTGCCTGATCGAACAGATCTCGCACGCGGCTGGCGCCCACACCGACAAACATTTCCACGAATTCAGAGCCGGCAATCGAGAAGAACGGGACGCCGGCTTCCCCGGAAACCGCCTTGGCCATAAGCGTCTTGCCGGTGCCCGGGCTGCCGACCAACAGGACGCCTTTCGGAATGCGCGCTCCAAACGTCACGAACTTCTCCGGTTCGCGCAGAAACTCGACCACTTCCTGGAGCTCTTCTTTCGCTTCGTCACAACCGGCGACGTCATCGAAGCCAACCGTTGGATGATCGCCCGTGAACATGCGTGCCTTGCTCTTGCCAAACGACATGGCCTGATTATTGGAGCCTTGCGCTTGACGGAACATAAAGAACAGGAAGCCGAATATGAGCAGAGCAGGCAAAAAGATGCCGACCATGCCCAGCAAGCCGGCCCATTGGCTGGGCTGCTCGTAGATGATAACTGGCTGTCCGTCGGAAAGAGCGGCGCTGGGAACACCATAGGCGGCAAGCACTTCTTCTATCGAGCTCACGCCGCTGACCTGCGACTGGGCCGGCTGACGGTTCTCATCAACGTAGACGACCTCGATCTGCCGTCCATCACCCGCGACCCGCAGCTCAGCGATCTGATCTCCGCGTATTTCCTGAGCCAACTGGCTGATAGGCAGAGAGTCCGGTTCGGTGGGTGAGGAGCTGAAGTTCCAGATGAGGGCCAGTACGACCGTACCTAGAAGCACCAGGGTCAGCCATCGTGTTGTTCGGGTCGAATTCATCATGGTTCCTCTCGTCCCCCTGATCGACTATTCTAGCTGGTCCACGCCTGGTAGACAAAGTACCACAAGGGAATCAGCCCGGTGAGCGCCAGTACCGCCAACAGCCCCAGACTGATGGCCACCCAGTCGCGTTCGTCTTCCGGTTCAACGGGATAGACTTGATCTGGCCAGCTCGATTCAGGCGGATTGCTCGCAACACCCCCCGTTTCCGTCTCGGGTCTTACCATGCCAATGGCCGCCGCTGCTGCCGCGCCTTCGACTGGAATCTTAAAAACGGCCGTCGGCTGCTCATAGACTGGTGTCGGCGGGGCCATGTCCATCAGCGAAACGGCGCCGGTGGCCTGCAAACTGCTGGCCCGATAGGCAATCAGGATGCGTCCGAGCTGGTCGGCCGTCCGGTAGCGTGCCGCCGGTTCCTTCGACATAACCTTCAGGATAATCTCGTCGAGCTGCTCCGGCACTGCCGGGTTGACCGAAGAGGCGCGAGGCGGCTCCTCATACATATGCTTCAGCGCCAGCGCCGTATGCGTCTCAGCGTTGAACGGCAGTTGGCCTGTCAGCAGCTCAAAGAAGACGACGCCAATCGCGTACACATCGGAAGCTGGGGTGGCCGGCAGTCCTGCCGCTTGTTCCGGCGAGAAGTAGTGGGGGGTGCCCCAAATCTGGGCGTCCTGCGTGTGCTGGGTCGCCTCACTCATGGCACGGGCAATACCGAAGTCCGCCACCTTGGCCCGGTCGTCGCGCGTCACTAAAATGTTCTGCGACTTGACGTCACAGTGAACAAGGTCGGCCCGGTGAGCGTAGCCGATGCCTGCACAGACTTGAATAATGAGGTCCAGAGCACGGCTGACCGGCATGGGGTAGCCCTGCTGGTTCTGCAGGCGGACCAACTGCTTGAATGTGCGGCCGTCGACGTACTCCATCACCATGTAGTAGATGTTGCCGTCCTGTCCGATATCGTGGATGGTGACGATGTTGGGATGGGAGAGATTGGCGGCGGCGTGGGCCTCGCGTTGGAAGCGGCGCAGGAAACCGGGATCGTCAGTCAGATTCTCGTGGAGTGCCTTGACAGCCACAATACGCCCTAGTGAAAGATCCTGGGCTCGATAGACAACCGACATCCCGCCGACGCCTATGCGCTCCAACAACCGGTAACGGCCGTTCAGAACCGTTTGTTCATCTGTCATGCTACCTGCATTGTAAAGCTTTGCCCACCCTGCGGCAAGCGCCGCTAAGGTCAGACGCCCGACCTAACCGGCCTCGTCTGCGTGGCGGCAAGACGGCCGGCTACGGCAGCGGCGTCGCCGTCACCAACGGCAATGGTTGGTCGTCCGGTTGGGTAGTCGCTGTCGGGGGTGGCGGCGTCGCGGTCGCCGTCACCGGCACTTGCGGCGTTGCGGTCACAAGCGACGGCACAGTGGGCGTTAGCGAAAGCGTCGGCTCAGGCAGCGGTGCGACCAATGCCGGGTCCTGGCGGACGATAAGCGGCCGTCTGGCGCTCTCCGCCAGGACAGATCCACGAGCGTCTACCAAACGTACCTGCCAATCGGCGTTGAGGAAAGCGCCCGTACCGTCCCAGAAGACTGCGGCCTGATCATCCAGTGCGGCCGACAGAACGAACCGGCTTCCATAGACGGCCTGGTTGACAGCGCCGACCAACAGGGGTTGATCATCAACAAACAGATAGACCAGGAATTGCTGATCAGAGGCCAGCGGCAGCGGCCAGAACCAACCGAAGTTTGTGAAGTCAGACTCCAGCATGAGCGCGCTAGCAGCAGGCTCCTGGATGCGCAGCGAAGGCTGCACCGCCGAGCCGAACCGGTTGCCGTAGTCGGCCGTCCAGTGCCAGATGTTGCCGGAAGCGTAATCCTCAATGTAGCCCACGCCAAGGTCGGTGACATTACGATTGAGCAAGATGACACGGTGTGATTCGCTGTTCATCCAGAACTCAACTGCCTCACGCGCATCACTGAACCCCCACGCAGTCGCCTCGCCGCCATAGGCACCCGGATAGCTGTTTCGCAGCAGGCGCTCTGCGGCCGTCGCGCCGTCCGACCCGACATGCGGATTCGTTGGGAAAGATGTCTTGTCGCGAGCATGGGCCTGTGCCGCAACACTCAACTCGTAGGAGTAGGCCAGCGGCTCCAGGCCAAACTGGCGGCGTACTTCGTTCAGATAGGCAAAGAGCTGCTCTTCCGGCGACAGTGCCGGATCCAGCGCAAGCGGCTCCAGTACGTATTGGCCGCTCAACTCGACAACGGCGGGGTCCAGAGCGTCAATGCCTTCCGTGTCGGCACTCAGGGCAGACGTTGAATCAACAATGCCCTGGAACAGGGATGGGATGTAGAGAGTCGTCGTCCCCGGCTCAACGCGAATCCATCGCCCGGCGTTTGCTTCACCGAACAGATTACGTGCCGTCAGGACGATGTAGTAGTCTCCCGGCAGCCGGTAACGGTGACGAACGGTGCTGCCTCTCTGGGATCGACCGTCGCCCATATCCCACTCATAAGCCAGCACGCTGCCGTCATCCAGAGCGGTTGCCTCTAACGACTCGCCTACCGACACCCGGTCCGGTGCGGTCAAGTCGACCGCCGGCGGCGACCCTACCGTAATCGGCCAGCGTGCCTCAGACTGGCCAAACTCATTCGCGACAACCAGCTTCACCTCATAGACTCCGGGCACAGCATAACTGTGGTCGAACGGTCCGGCTTCGCTCAGCCGGGTGCCATCCCCTAGGTCCCAGGCCATCTGCAGCGGTGGTTGGCCGCCACTCTGGTTGATGAACGTTACAGGCTGCCCTGCCCCAGGCGTGTCGTCATTGACCTGGAAGTTGGCTGCCGGACTGGGCACGACCGTAATGGTGGTCGTTCTTGTTGCCCGCCCTGCTGGATTCTCGACCAGCAAACTGACGGTATGCTCGCCAACCGTCGGAAATACGACAACTGGCGAAGTAACAGCCAGCGTCCGCCCGTCGGCAAGACTCCAGGTTTCCTTCGCCGGTCCCGGCCCGTTCAGGTCGGCCGTCAGCTGGACAGGCTGTCCCACTGCAACGAGCGGGCGTGCATAGACAGCCTCGATGATGGGTGGAATCCCCAACCACACCAGGGCCCCTGCCTGCTGCGTCAGGCCATTGTTGGACAGCGTGGCCGCGACCAACTGCTCCGGCTGCAGCGTGTCGGCCGTTTCTACGTGCAGCGGCACGCTCAACGTTTGGGACAGACCCGCGTCCACGGCTGGGGTCCAGGTGATGGTCCGTTCGGCCAAATTGACCGTCGCACCGCGCGGCAGAGCAAAGACGTCGGCCTCCACACCGGGCGGGATGCGCAGCGTGACCACCGGCAGTTGACGGCCGAATGAGAGGTTGGTCAGTTGGGCATTCAGCTGGATATCGTCGCCCGGACGGGCGATTGCTGGTGACACAATTACATCCAGGGTGACATCGCTCAGGTTCAGGGTCGTGGTTCCCGTGTACAGCGCAGCCTCCGAGCGCCCACGGGACAGCCCAAGCAACACGCCGGCAGCAAGCAGTACGAGACCCAGTAATACCCAGCGCCCCCTGGCATTCATAATGAGCGCAGTTTAGCAGAGACTCTTTAACATTTCAAGTAGACTGTAAGGAAGATGATGGTTGGCGACTGTTAACTGACTGATGGATTAGCGCCATCGTCGGGCGGTTGTTGGCCGATTACGATGGCGTCGGACAGCGTTCCCGCGGTCAAATTAGCCACCTGGGCATCGAACTGTTCCATCGCCGCGACGGTATGCTGGACATCATTGTTGCCGACCAGCATGAGAATGGCCGAGCTGCCCGGGGGAAGCTCGTAACCGAGGGCAGTCAACTCTGCCCCGGAAACAGGACGGCCCACATCTCGACCCAGCCACGCTCCAACGAGGGACCCGACACCGGCCATGATGGCCATCCCGATCGGGCCGCCGATGATACCTACAACCGCGCCACTCCCCGCACCGATGAGCGCACCAAGCGTGCTGCGGTTGCGAGCCTCCAGCTTAACCTTCCCGTTGGTCTGGTGGCGCACAATCGCGTGGTCGGTGATGGTCATTCCACGAAGCAAATGGTTGTAGCGAATCTCCTTGCTTACAGCGTCCGCCGTTTCCGTGTCTGGCCAGGCAAAGAGAAGAGTCTGAAAGATAACTGTCTCGCTCATGTCCAATCCTGAGGGCTGCCGGAACTGAAATAGGGTTGGCGGCACTCGATGGCCAACCAACCAACAAGGGGCGCAGTCGCATACGCTGCGCTGCGCTCCGGCATCACACAAGTCGTACGGCTGGACCCGATGCGGGCCGCCGGTCGGCACGTTGCCTGACTTTGCCTAATAGTAGATCAGTCGCGGCAGCTCTTTGGCCTGATCCACCCAGTCAGCGATCTCTTTCTCACCCGGAAGCCGTCGTACCAGGCTCTTCTCTTCGTTAACTTCCACAACCTTCTGGTACAGGTTGGCCGGATTCCGCTGGGCCAGTTCGACGACCGTATCGACGCCCGACTCTTCCAGCAAATCGGCGTACTCCTGCCCGACGCCACGGATGCGATAGAGGTCGATCTGGTTGGCCCAGGTCAAAATATCCTTCTCCGAGATGCCCGTTTCCTGGGCAACTTGCCGCCGGCCCTTGCGCGTCATGCAGCGAGCGAAGTAGGCCAGTGCGGTGGGCATCGCGAACGCGCGCAGCTTTTCGCCGCGCACCTCGCCAATTCCTTCGACATACTCAATCTGGCGCTGATACTCGTCGAGCCGACCGATTGACGCCAGATGAACTTCCAACCGCGTCCGCAAGTCGTCGAGACTCAACGCGTCGAGGTTGGTCAATGTCTCTTCGTCGAACCCCTCCCACCGGTAGGCAGCAGAACGGGTGGCCCCAACAGCCGCGGCCTCTGCGCCAACATCGACCGCCGTGTCGTCGCCTTCATCCTCGGAATCTGCCAGTTCACCAGCAGCAACAGCCGCTGCCGCACCGACGACGGCCGTACGGCCCGCCGTGCCCACCCACTCATCGCTGTCAGCGTCCGTGCTGATGGAAGTCGTCGAGCGCGTGGCGACGGCATCATAGGTTGTGGTAGTGGCAGGTGTCTCCGCCGGCACTTGTTCATAATCACTGCCACGGTCGAGCAGCAAGAGGATAATCAGCAGCAGTTCAATCGCCTTCGTAGCCAAACCCAGTGCCGAGCTAAACGAATCGCCGCCATTGAACACAAAGTAGAGGATGATCGTAAGGGCGGTGTAGAAAATGAGGATCCAGCGAATGGTGGAACGTCCTGTTCCGGAACGGCCGCTGAAGTAGAGCAAGACAATCAACAGGATGTACCCCACCCCATCGAGGGCGAACATGATCGGCAGCAGCCCGGTGCCCCAGTTGCCGGCAGCCAGCGCAAAGTGAATGATGGCCGTGGCCAATGTCAGCAAAACAATGACCCATTGCAGGCCGCTCAAGCGTCTCATCGGACCTTCCTCCCAGCAGCATTTTGCTGCGATTTGCATCGTCAATCGAGAGGCAACAGGGTGCCTCTCATGTCCGATTAATGATAGTCCATTTGAACCAGTCAAGCAATGGGCGTGGCCAACCGGAAACGGTAATGGCGGCCCAGCGCCGTCGATTCGGCGGGAATTCGACCACCAGGCGGACGACTTGCCGAACGCATTGTGATATAACGATAATCGCGTGGATAGTGGCCGTTTGGGTCGACGATAGGCACCGGAAAGGGCCGTCGAATTGTATGTGCCGGGAGAATGATATGGAATCTGTTGCATTGGCAATCATCGGTGGAAGTGGTCTCTATGACATGGAGGGGTTGACCAACCTGACGCTGCACGATATTGACACGCCATTTGGGGCACCCTCCGACAGCATCGCGGTAGGCGAATTGAGCGGCCGTCGTGTCGCCTTTCTGCCGCGTCATGGGCGCGGCCACCTGCTGACCCCCAGCGAGGTGCCGTACAAGGCCAACATCTACGCCCTCAAGACGTTGGGGGTGCGGCATATCGTGTCGGTCAGCGCCTGCGGATCGCTGCGGGAGGATTATGCTCCCCGTGACATCGTTGTCCCCGACCAGCTTTTCGACTTCACCAAAGGGGTGCGCGACCGTACGTTCTTTGGCGACGGTCTGGTAGGCCATGTGGCCGTGCCGTTCCCATTTTCGCCAGAATTGAGCGCCGTCGTTGCCGGCGCGATTGAAGCATCAGGCGGCAACTGCCATCGCTCGGGCACATTCATAACGGTCGAAGGACCGCGCTTCAGCACCAAAGGGGAGTCCGACTTGTTCCGCCAATGGGGCATGAGCATCATCGGCATGACGACCAGTCCGGAAGCGTTTCTGGCGGCCGAGGCCGAAATCGCCTACGCCTGCATGGCCCACGTCACCGACTACGACGTCTGGCACGCAGAAGAAGCGCCCGTGACAGTCGAGATGGTGATACGTATCCTGAACGAAAACACAACCCTGGCCAAGGCTGCCATCAGACATCTGGTTGAAACGATGGGCGAGTGGGACGGCGATTTCCCGGCCCATCATACCCTGGGCGATGCCATCATCACAGACCGCAGTCAAATCGCTGCCGGCACCAGGGAAAAGCTTGCGCCGCTGGTGGGCACCAACCTGGACTAGTCAGTGAGATGGGAGCCAATCGTATAGAACCGACAGGCATGGCGAGTGGCTGGTCTCTGGAGGCGGAGCCACGCGACGCCCAACGCGACCGGCGCGAGCTCGCTTTGCTGCTGGTCGCCTCGGCCTTTGTCCTCCTGAACGCGGTTGCCTACAGCCTCGTCAACACCGGCGCAATCAGGTGGCAGCACCTGTGGCCGGCGGGCGTGTGGTTGGTAGTCATCGCTTCCGCCCACCTCACGTTGCGCTACCTGGCTCCACGGCGCGATCCATACCTGCTGCCGCTGTTTGCGCTGCTTTCGGGCTGGGGGCTGCTGTTGATCGACCGGCTCGCACCCAACTTCCTCGGTCGACAGGTCATCTGGCTTGTCATCGCTGCTGCGGCAGCGCTCATGGTCGCGCTCTTCCCGCGGCCGTTGGTGCAGATCCAGCGTTACCGCTACACCCTGCTCGCCGCCGGCCTGCTGCTTCTCGGCCTGACACTCTTGTTCGGTGTCAATCCCTCCGGTGGGGGCGCGCAGCTGTGGCTTCCGTTGCCACTCCCCTTTGTTGGGCCGATCTACTTTCAGCCATCGGAGCTACTGAAGCTGGTCATGATCGTCTTCTTTGCCAGCTACTTCACAGAGCGTGAGATGCAGTACCACATAGAAGCGCGGGTCATGCAGGATGGCTGGCGCAAGAGCCTGACCAAGCAGCTGCCCTTCCTCGGTCCGCTCCTGCTCGTGTGGGGCTTCTCGATTGTACTGCTTGTCTGGCAGCGCGATCTCGGTGCGGCGACCCTCTTTTTCCTGCTCTTCACTGCCCTGCTCTATCTGGCGACAGGCAGCCTGACGTATGTAATCGCCGGCCTTGGGCTGTTCGGGGCGGCTGCGGCTGTGTCCTACTTTGCCTTTGGCGATCTGGTTGCACCCCGCTTCACAGCGTGGCTCAATCCCTGGCCCAACGCCAGCGACAGCGCCTACCAGATCGTTCAGTCACTCTATGCGCTGGCTTCCGGCGGGGTGATCGGGCAAGGCATCGGTCAGGGGTTTCCGGACTACATCCCGGTGGTCCACTCCGACTTCGCATTTGCCGCGATTGGCGAGGAGTGGGGCCTCGTTGGATCGCTGGTGACGGTCCTGTGCTTTGCTGTGCTTGCGCAGCGTGGGCTGCGCATCGCTCTGGACTTCTCGTCAGGCCCGCGCCCACAGCATTTCTACGCCTATCTGGCAGCCGGAGTAACGGTCGTTTTCAGCACGCAGGCTCTCCTGATTATGGGCGGCGTAACGAAGCTCCTGCCGCTTACCGGCATCACTCTGCCATTCGTCAGCTACGGCGGCAGTTCGCTGCTCATTAGCGCCATCATGCTGGGGCTGCTGCTCTATCTGTCTGCAGCAACCAGCACGGATTGATCCGCCCATGCACGCCCGCGAGAACACCTTTTCCGATCGTATCAGCCACCTGTTCTGGGTGATTCTGTTCGGGTTTAGCGCCGTTGCGGTGGGCCTTGTCTACTGGAGTGTCATTCGTGCGCCCGCCATGCTGGCCCGCGAGGACAACCCCAGACTTGTCGAGGCGGAACTGCGCGTCCAGCGTGGTCGTATACTCGACAAAAGCGGCTTCGAACTTGCTGCTTCCCAGTTGAACTCGGAGCGTCAGGAGCGTCTCTACAATCATGATACGCTGTCCCCCGCCGTCGGCTATTACAGTTTGCGATTCGGCACGTCCGGCATCGAAGAAAGCCTGGACAGCGTGCTGAGGGGTGAGCTTCAGCCCGACGCGGATCGCCTCATCGACCAGCTTCTGCACCAGCCTGCTGCCGGTCAGGATGTGCGTCTGACGCTCGATGCGCCCGCCCAAAGCAACGCCAACAACTTGATGGAGGGCCAGCCCGGCGCACTTGTTCTCCTCGAAATCATCCCCGGCACGTCGCCGCCAGAAGTGGTAGTCAGGGCGATGACCAGCGTGCCCGGCTACGATCCCGCCGATCTGAACAATACCTTCGATGCCCTGTCGTCCGACGCGAACGCGCCACTCTTCAATCGGGCGGCGCAGGGGTTGTACCAGCCGGGCCTGGTGCTGCAGCCCTTCCTGCTGAGCGGCGCCGTCACGCGCGGCTTGATAGCGCTTGATGATTCGGTCGCCTCGCCCGGCCTCTCTGTGCCAGTCGACGGGCACGTCATGGGATGTCAGGCCTTGCCGGATGAGATAGACAGTGAGCAGCTGCCGTCGGCCAGCTGGGCCGAAATCCTGAGTTGGGGCTGCCCCGATCCGATGGCCCAACTGGGCGATCGACTTGGCGCCACTGTATTGGAGTCAATCTGGGCGGAGTTTGGTCTGACCACTGCGCCCGTGCTGGCCATTCCGACTGCCGGCGACACAGCGGCAGCGGTTGACCAGGCGGACCTGGCGGCACTCGGCCAGGACACACTGACCGTCACACCCCTCCAGGTGGCTGCCGCGCTGGCTGTCCTGGGCAACGGCGGCACGCTGCCGCAAATCAGACTGGTTGAGGCAGTGCAGCAGCCGGATGGGACGTGGCAACCGTGGGAAGTCAGCGCCGGATCGTCTACCGCACCGATTGCCGACGCCACCCAGGCGGCCGCTATTCTGGCCAGTCTGACCGATGATGAGAGCGGGATTGCGGGAAGGGCGTCGGTCGTCCTTGCCGCGCCGGATGGCGGCACCAACACATGGTACATTGGGGCAGCTCCGGCCGAGGCGCCGCGCTATGTCGTGGCTCTGGTCCTGGAGAACAGCGACGACACTGCCCAGGCCGAACAGATTGGCGAGGCAATGCTGCGCAGCGCCCTCTCCCCTGACCCGGCCGCGGCTGAGTCCGACCAACTGCTCTCACCGTAGATAGATAGGGTTGCTGTAGATCCAGCCCCGTTCTTCCCCCTCGAACGGAATCAAGCATTCGACACGGTAGGCACCCGGCTCCAGGGGCGTGTGGGTCAGATTCGTTGCCGCCCTGGCCTCAGCAACGACCTCTCCATGGCGCACCAGGCGAATCCGGCAGCGAGCGGGCGTGCCCACTTGCAGCGTCGCGCCTGTACCCAGTGACATTTCGTCGCCGATCGTGCCCCGGCGTACTCCCTGAACGGTAAAGCTGAAGCCTCGCGTCGAGTGCGGAAGGTCGTACCCAACCCACCCTCTGCCTTCGCCGACGGACTTCAGAATCTGCCGCTTGTCCTCGACCAGTTCTCCGGTGAGCGGATTCGCCAGCAGGACGTGGGTGTTGACCGCCCTGAACAGATCGACATACGGGTAGATCACCCGTTTGATTGGCCCCAATCTGGATGGCGTGGCGTGGGCATCGCTGTTGCCGATGGCCGAGAGGCGCATCCCCTGGGCCAGAAAAGTGTCCCACAGGGCCAATGTCTCTGGCTCAGGACCAATAACATATCGTTCCGGATGAAAGGCAATCGGCAGCGCCACCAGCGCAACCGAGAGCATGTTGCGGAATCGCAGCGAATCGACGGCATCGGCCACCCGATTCTTGACACTCGACATGTAGTTCCAGATTTCCAGGCCGGAGAACCCTTCAATCTCCCAATCATGCCAGCCCAACTCTGGTGAATCGATGAGGTCAAGCGACTTCTCGTGAGGGTGGGCCAGGAAGCCGTAACCGCCGGCTGTGCGGGTCTGGTCGATCAGCTCCTGGGGATCGGCGGCGTAGGCAGCCAGCTCTTTGCCGGCGCCATAGGCCAAAAAATGGCTTGCCTGCGGCTGGCGCCGGACGTTGTGAACCTCTTCACCCGTCATGAGCAGGACGCGCCCTTCGTCGCTGGTGTAGTAACCCTCGACCCCCTGGACCCAGACGTTGTGGTCGGTCACCATCACAAAGTCGAGTCCGGCTGCAATGGCAGCGTCGGCCACATCGGCGTGGAGCCCGTGCCCGTCTGAGTAGCGCGTATGGATGTGCAGATTGCCAGCGAGTTCGACCATAGCAGCTTTCGGCCCGTTCGTGGCCAGCCCTCTCGGGCGCAATCGTAGCAGGTTAGCGCTGTCTGGCCAGCATTCGCCCCTGAATTGTTCCTCCAGACGTTGCCCAACCCGGTTTCTATGCTACAAATTGGGCATGCGCCAATGGGTGGAGCCATACCAAAGCGGTGTAGGCTGGACGATCAAGCTTCGACTGATGGTCTGGCTGATGTTTGCTGCCTTGCTGCTGGCGGCATGCAGTGGGGCGCCTACTGTACCCTCCGGCGACTCGGTCACCGCACCGGTGGCCACGCCCATGCTGCTTGGCGTCACGCTGGAGGCCCCAACGGGCGGAGCGGCCGAACCGACGCCCGCCGCGCCCCCAGCCGCCGCCGACACCACACTACCGGCCTGGACCATCCTCTATTACGCCAGCGCGGACAACGAATCTGCCCCGTTCGTCTGGAACGCAATCAACCAGATGGAAGCAGTCGGCAGCTCTGAGCAGGTCAGGGTCGTCGCCGATGTAGACTGGGCGCGGGGAGACAGCCGGACCGGCTCCCAGCCCGTGCGCTACTTCATTTCAGGGGACACCGACCCCAGCCTGATCCTGTCCGAAGGCGCGGCAATGCTTGAGGAGGCAAACTTCGGCGACCCGGAGACGTTGACCGACTTTCTCACCTGGGGCATCGACGCCTTTCCCGCCCAGCGATACGCCCTGATCTTGAGCGGCTACGGCGGCGGCTGGCAAGGATGCTGCCTCGATCTGGATACGGGCGACCAACGGGACCACGATGCGCTCACGGCCGCCGAGATTGGCGCGGCATTGGGCACAGCATCGCAGGAGACAGGCCGTAGCCTGGATGTCGTCGCGTTCAGCAGCAGTCTGATGAGCCAGCTCGATGTCCTGCAGGCGATCCAGCCGTACGCGGCGTACGCGGTCGCGTCACCTGACCTGGTGCCGGGGGCAGGCTGGGATTACCAGTCGCTGCTCGGCCCATTGGTGGCCGACCCCTCGAAGGACGGACGACAGTTGGCCGCCCACATGGTCGCCGACTATATCGGCTACCAGCGAGACTTGCTCGGCCATCCGTTCGTCACCATGACGGCTACTGATCTGTCGCGCCTGCCCAACCTGATTACAGCGCTGGAAACATTGGGCATGTCCCTGGCCGAAAGTCCCGACGCCATCGTAACCGCGACAGAAGACGCACGTCGCGGGGCGTTGGCGTATGGTCAGGCCGCGCCGGCACCGACATCCCCCCTGGCCCTTGTCGATCTCCAACACGCAGCCGCTGTTCTGGCCGCGTTTGCCCCAACCGTCGACCTGGAAATTGCCGCTCGCGCCGTCAGTGTGGCGGTGGAGGAAGCGGCCGTTGCCTACGACTTCGGCGCGGGCCTACCCGGCGCTCGCGGCATATCAGTCTACTGGCCAACCACATTCACTGAACAGAACGACGCCTATGGAGCTGCGACAGACCTGACCGGCTGGTCATCATTTATCGATCGGTTCATAGCCACCACCGGGGCCAATGAAGGGCCGTTTGTGGCGGTCAGCGCAGGCAGCGAACAGCCCGTCTCATCCAGCCAGCCCGCAGTGGTACAGTCCGAGATCATTGGACAACAGATCCAGTCAATCGACTTTGTCACGACGCTGGAAACGGCCGACGGCCGCCGCTTGCTTTTGCAGCGAGAACAGGTACCTCCACCGTCCGCAGCTCGTCTAATCGAACCGCCAGCCTATTTGTGGCCGGACGGCCGCCAGACCTCCGGCTTTATCTGGGATTCAATCGCCGGATATCTGTATGACAGCGCAGACAGATCGGAAACGGTCGCCCTGCGCACCGTCAACCAGGCGCCCGGGCCGGGTCAGCTCGTCGCCTCAGGCCAATTCGGACGAGCCAACAACCCTGACTTGGAAGCGGTCACCCTGGCTTTCCCCCTCAGCAACGAGGTGCCTTCACATATCTGGCATCAGGCAAGGGCCGACGACGGGTCTGCGCTGTTCCACCAGCTATTGGCCCGGCCCGGCGACAGCTTCACCCCGGCCCAGCAGCTGCTCCGCGCCGACGACCGGCTGGAAACAGAACCCGGAGCGCGCCTGGAGTTTGACGAAATGGCCGCCCTCTACCGCAGCGCCCGACCCCTCCAGGACGGCGTCTACGGCGTGGGCGTGCTTAGCGTCGCTCTGGGCGGGCAAGCGACCCTGGCGACGGTCCCGCTGACGGTCGACAGCGAGACGGCCGTCGACGGATTCCGCAGCTACGTCGATGGAGTCAACAACATCCGCTTCCTCTATCCTGTCACCTGGGCCACTCCCGCCATCGTTGGGAGCACCGTCGAGGCGACCGCCCGGGACGGCTCAACGCGCATGCGCCTGCAGCGCTTCCCGGAGTGGACGGCCGACAGCGCCAGCCTCAACCAGGAGGTAGCCGCCACCTTTGGCCCAATCGCGCTGCTGTTCCAGGACGACATTCCGCTGGGTGCGGTTGAGGGGCAAACGGCAGCGCGCACCGTGTACGGCTACGACAGTGTCGCCGAGGGCACCCGTACCGGTGTCCTGCTGACCTTCGTGGAGAATGGCATGGGCTACGCCATTGATATCGACGGCCCTCAAACTGACGAAGCGGCGACACTCGGTGTGTCTGAGATGCTAGCCGCCTCCTGGCAGACATTGCCATCGGAAAGCATTCTCAATGCCTGGACAGCAATCACGGTTGAAGGACAGCGCGTCCAGTATCCAAGTATCCTGGCCTATCAGGAGTTGAACGGCTGGCACAGGCTGTCAGATACACCGCAGTCGTTTTTGGCGGTCCGGGTGCAGCCCGCGGCCCGCACCATCCCGGAGGCCACCAATGCGCTGCTGGCCACTGCGGCAGAAGGCGTCGTCGACTTCACCCCCAGCCCCACCGAGCAGCGTTTTCTGGCCGGACACTTGTGGGATCAGACCGCCTTCACCTATCGTGGCGCGGACAACGAACCTGTTTTCGGACTGCTCCTGCTGAGGCAAGGTCCCGGACAGGAGATTGCCGTGTGGGCCGAATCCCCGGCAGCCGGCGGCACCGACGACTTTGCCCGGACCGTCCTGGCGATCGCCTCCGGGATCGCTCCGGCCCCGCCCGACCCGGAGTAAGGCAAGCCACGACCGGCTGGCAGCGGGTTGCCTGAGTCCAGCCGTCATCCCTGACACCTTCATGTCATCATCCACCGACATGCCGCCCAGCACGCCTCGTTCCGAGTTCGTCGCCGGCGTTCGTGCCGAACTGCCGATTGTGCTCGGCGTCATTCCATTCGGCATGATCTACGGCGTTCTCGCGCTCTCGGCCGGTCTTCCGCCCTCCCTGGCCCTGGGGATGTCGTCGGTCGTCTTTGCCGGTTCGGCCCAGTTCATCGCCGCCGGCTTGTTCGCTATCTCGGCGCCAGCGCTGGTGCTTGTCATGACCACCTTTGTGGTCAACCTGCGCCACTTGCTCTACAGCGCTTCTCTGGCCCCATACGTTCAGCATCTGTCGCTGCCCTGGAAAGGCGTGCTTGCTTACTTGCTGACCGACGAAGCGTATGTCGTCGCCGTTCTGCATTACAAAGAGTCACCCGAGCCGATCAAGCACAAGCATTGGTTCTTCCTGGGAGCGGGACTAACCCTGTGGACCAGTTGGCAGCTGTCGACGGCCGCCGGCATATTCCTCGGGGCGCAGGTCCCATCCTCCTGGTCTCTCGACTTCGCGCTGGCCGTCACCTTTATCGGCTTGGTGGTCCCGGCGCTGCGCGATCGGCCCCAGATTGGCGCGGCGGTCGCCGCCGGCGTTGTTGCCGTCCTGACTTCTGGCTGGCCCTACAAGTCCGGGTTGATGGCCGCAGCGCTGGCCGGCATCCTAGTCGGCCTGCTGCTTGAAGGCCGTGCTGCCGGGCGCTACCCTCCGCTGACAACAACAGACACACCGGCGGAGACGACCGATGGGTGAAATGGTGTACATGGCGGGCACCATTCTGATCATGGGTGTTATCACCTACGCCATTCGCCTGTCGATGTTCCTGCTCTACGGCCGTATTCAACTGCCGGAGTGGCTCATGCGAGCGCTCAACTACGTTCCGGCGGCCGTCCTGAGCGCTATCATCGCCCCGGAACTGTTTTTGCCGGGCGGAACGCTGGATATCTCTTTGGGCAATCTGCGGCTGATCGCCGGTCTGGTGGCCATCCTCGTCGCCTGGCGCACTCGCAATGTGCTCCTGACGGTCGTAGCCGGTATGGGGACGCTGTGGGCCTTACAGGCGCTTGTTGCCCGCCTCGCGACAGCCGGTATGTGATCAATGGCAGGTTCGGAGGTGTCTTTTGTCACTTCCAATCAACCATCTATTCGCAGTATCATACTGGTACAGACGGCCCGTCCGGCTGGTTCTTCGGTTTCCGCTGTCTCTGTCTGGAGCCCGACAGAGCGTTGAATGAGGAGCCGGCTGATTATCAGGCTGAAGAATGGGGGCAAGCCATGTACAAGAAAATTCTGATTCCGCTGGATGGTTCGGACCTGGCCGAATCTATCCTGCCATATGCCATTGAACTGGCCAGCAACTTTGGTTCTCACCTGATCCTACTGTCCGTGGTCGAGCTGTCCCATCTGGCAGCCATGCAGGAGTGTGCCGAGTATGACGCGGTGCCGCAGCCGACCAACCGTGAGATGGAGCGGCGCTCTGTTGAGGTGACTCGCTACCTCGGCCGGCAGGTGGAGAAGCTCGACGCTCTGGGCATCGACGCCCACGCCTACACTCGCTACGGGCCTGTCGTATCGACCATCCTCTGCACGTCGCGCGACGAACAGGCAGACCTCATCGCCATGGCCAGCCACGGACGAGGTGGTCTGTCAGACGTCTACTATGGCAGCGTTGCCGCCGGTGTGCTGCAGCGGATTGACCGGCCGCTGCTTATCGTTCGTGCGCAAGAAACGCTGGACAGCGCACCGCGCGACCTGGCCACCATTGAACCGGCGCTGACACCATAGCCACCATCCCGGGCCCACAGCCCTTGCACGCCGGGGCGCATCAAAGCCGCCTGATTGCATCAGATGGCAGGTTGCCCGACCGTCTTGCGTAAGTTGCCAGACGGTCGATAGAGTGCTATCAACTCCGGCAGTCTATGAAGAATCAGCCCCAACCAGCCTGGCTAGGCTCCGTCCACCATGACGGGTCAGCCCGCTACGTCTCCGATCCGACACCACGCCTGAGCGATCAGGTCACGTTGCGAATCCGCATGGCAGCCGATGCGCCGGTCAAGCGCGTTCTCCTGCGCACGCTGCCGGACGGCGAACAGCGCCTCACGCCGATGAGCCTGGAGGCCCGTTCCGGGGCTGCCCAGTGGTGGCACATCAACCTGGCCATTGACGAGCCGGTGGTCCATTATCGCTTCGTGCTTGAGGCCGATGGCAGCGTGTGGCATCTTTCCGGAGCGGGCATGTCGCTGGCCATCCCGCTGGATATGACGGACTTTCGACTTCTCGCTGATTACCAACCGCCTTCCTGGGTGACCGGAGCGGTCTTCTACCAGATATTTATCGACCGGTTCGCCAGGAGCGCAGTGAGTGGCCAGAACGACGATGGACCTGCCGAATCCTTGCCGGATTGGGGCGCGCCCCCACCCCCGGACCGCCCGTTCCCCTTTGTTTTCTACGGCGGCAATCTACCCGGCATCACTGAACAGCTGGACTATCTGACCGATCTGGGTGTTAACGCGCTGTACCTCAACCCTGTCTTCACTGCTCCGTCGAATCACAAGTACGATGTGGCCGACTTCCACGAAGTCGATCCCGCGTTTGGCGGCAATCAGGCGCTCGAAGCACTGCGCCTGGCCCTGACCCGGCAGCGCATGCGCTACGTATTGGACATCGTGCCAAATCATTGCGGCGTGCATCATGGCTGGTTCCAACGTGCGCTTGCCGACCCCGGCGCACCTGAAGCTGAGTTCTTCACCTTCACCAACCACCCAGACGACTATGCGACATGGCTTGGTGTTCGCTCGCTGCCCAAACTCAACTACCGCAGCCACGAACTGCGCCGGCGGATGTATGGGTCTGAACAGTCAATTATTCGCGACTGGCTGCGGCCCCCTTACGCCGCCGACGGCTGGCGCGTCGATGTCGCCAACATGCTTGCCCGTCAGGGTCCCTCGCAGCTGGGCGTCGAGATCAGCCGGGGCATGCGAGAGGCTGTCAAAGCCGTTCAGCCCGACGCCTATCTGTTGGGCGAGAACTTCTTCGACGCCACCGCCCAACTTCAGGGCGACCAGTGGGACGGGGTTATGAACTACAGCGGCTTCACTCACCCACTCTGGTTTTGGCTGGCTGGCTTCCGGCAGGGTGCCCACGGCTTGCCAGAGCCGGTCAGCGGCGATCAGTGGCCGACTGAGGCGATGACCACTACCTGGCGCACCCATCTGGCCACGATTCCCTGGATCATTGCCTTGCAGCAGTACAACATCGTCGACAGCCACGACACGCCGCGCATTCGCACCATCGTAGGAGGCAGCGACGCCCTCCATCGTCTGGCGGTCACTGTCCAGATGACCTATCCCGGCGTGCCGGGCCTGTACTACGGAGATGAGGTCGGGCTGCAAGACACGCCCGAGCTGCATCAGCGCGGCTGCATGCCCTGGGACCCGACATCGTGGGACCGCAAACTGCTGGCGTTCTACCAAGAGCTGATCCGTCTGCGGCGCAGCGTGAGTGCCCTCCAGACAGGCGGCTTTCAACTCCTGCTGGCGGAGGAAGACACCATCTGCTACCAGCGGGAGGACTTGAACTCACGCGTCCTGGTTATCGCCCATCGCGCCGCTGCCCCTCTGAGCAGCCTGGCCATTCCCGCCGCCGCAGGTGCTATTGCCAATGGAACGCGTTTCCGCGATCATCCCAGTGGGAATGTCGCCGTGGTGGAGGCGGGCGAACTGCTGCTGAGAGAAGTCAGACAGGGCGCGACCGTTTGGATTCAGATGAGCCACGAGGATGATCCAACATGAACAGTGAATCGTTTATCCCGCTGAATGATTACCCGACCTACTCCGATGAGACGATGGCTGAGCGTGCGGCAGCATTTTACGAAGCGATGCGTTCCCGCCGGACCGTACGCGACTTCTCGTCGCAGCCCGTTCCCCTGCCCGTGATTGAGGATTGCATTCGCACCGCGGCAACCGCCCCGAACGGGGCCAACATGCAGCCGTGGCACTTTGCCATCGTGGCCGATCCGGCCGTCAAGCGGCGCATCAGACTGGCGGCCGAAGAGGAGGAGCGCGCCTTCTATGGCGGGCGAGCAACCGATGAGTGGTTGGAGGCGCTCGCCCCGCTGGGCACCGATGCCAACAAGCCATTTCTGGAAACCGCGCCCTATCTGATCGTCATATTTGCCAGGAGTTTTGGCGTGGGCCCGGACGGCCAGCGAATCAAACATTACTACGTGCAGGAATCTGTCGGCATCGCTACTGGCCTCCTCATCGCCGCCTGCCACAACGCCGGCCTGGCGACACTGACCCACACGCCCAGTCCGATGCAGTTTCTGGGTGACCTGTTGGACCGCCCGGCGAACGAGCGCCCTTATCTGATCCTTGTCGTCGGCCATCCCGCGGACGACGCCCTCGTGCCCCGCATCACCAAGAAACCGCTCAGCGAGATCGCCAGCTACAGCTAGCAGACCAGATGGCCAACCCGACGCGCGCGAGATGAACAGCAACCCGACCAACCTGCCGCTGGGAGCCAAAGTGTGGCGGAGCGGACTGCAAACCGGCTTCCACCTGCTGTACAACCAGCTTGCCTGGACGTATGACACGGTGAGCGGCGTGGTTTCTGCGGGCAAGTGGCGCGAATGGCAGCGGGCGGCACTGCCATTCGTGCGCGGCCCGCGCGTCCTGGAGCTTGGTCACGGTCCGGGCCACACACTTCTCGAACTCCAGCAGGCGGGCTGCGAAGTGACCGGCCTGGACCTGTCGCCGGCAATGGGGAGACAGGCGCTGCGACGCGGACGATCGCACGGCGAGCTGCTCGCAGTTGTGGGCGGCCGTGCCCAGGCGCTGCCGTTCCCGGCCGCGGGATTCGACACGGTCATATCCCTCTTCCCAACGCCCTACGTGGTAGACCCGGCTACGCTCAATGAAGTGTATCGTGTACTGGTGCCGGGCGGCCGCTTCATCATCTTGCCAGAAGCGCGGCTGACGCCCACCACGGCGCCGAATCGCGCCCTGGAACATCTGTATCGTCTGACAGGCCAGCGCCCCTCAACCGTACCCGACGCCGGGCAGGCAGCGCAGGACCCGGACAACACCCGCTCATCGTTCTGGGTCCGGGCGCTCACTGCCTCTCCCCACTGGACAGCGGACCGGATCACGGTCGATAGTCTGGTCGTGGCCGACAGCCGCGTGCTGCTCATCGTCGCCGAGCGCTAGCTCGCGCATGAGCGCAATTGCCCGCAAGACGCCGCAGTTGGTACAATGTCGCTATGGTTGATCATGAGATAACAGGACAACAGCAGCCGTTTGAGAAGGCGACATGGCGGGAACGAAGCATTACGCTGGTCGTCGCCGGGGTTGTATTGGCCCTGGATCAGTACACCAAGTACCTGATCGAGAGTCGACTCCCCCTGTATGAAGTCTACGCGCCCTTTCCCAGTATTGAGGGGTTCTTCCGCTTCTTCCACACGACCAACACCGGGGCCGCTTTCGGCATCCTACAGGATGCCAACACGATGCTGGCGGTGATCGCCTCGATAGTAACGGTCGTCGTCATCTACTTCAACCATATCCTGCCCGCCGACAACCGTGTTCTGCGGGTGGCGCTTGGCTTGCAGCTTGGCGGCATCGTCGGCAATCTCCTCGATCGCATTCAACTGGGCCACGTCACCGACTTCCTCGACTTCGGCCCCTGGCCCGTGTTCAACATTGCCGATGCGGCGCTGGTCAGCGGGGTCATTCTGCTGGGCTACCTGATGCTGTTCAAACCAGAGTCGGTCAAGATGCCCGGCGAAGAAGCATCGGGTTGATCCACTACGTCCGGTCATCGTCCACATGACAGTAGAAAACGGTCGCCTGCTCCGCCTCACGCTCGATGCTGAGGGCGAACGGTTGGATCGGGCACTCACTGCAGCACACCCGGAGCTGTCGCGCGTGCAGTGGCAGCGTCTGATACAGGACGGGCGGGTGACGCTGGACGGTCGCCCACTGAAGGCCAGCATGAAGCTGTCAGGCGACGAGCACATCGAAGCGTTCATCCCCGAGCTGATCGACACCTCATTGCAGGCCGAAGCGATCCCGCTCGACATCCGCTACGAAGATAAAGATATCATCGTCGTCAACAAACCGGCCGGCATGGTAGTCCATCCATCACTGGGGCACGAGTCCGGCACGCTGGTCAATGCTCTACTGGCCCACTGCCCGGACCTCGCCGGCGTTGGCGGCGAAAAACGGCCCGGCATCGTCCACCGGCTGGACAAGGATACGTCCGGGCTGATTGTGGCGGCGAAGCATGATGCCGCCCTGAGAGCGATGCAGGCTCAGTTCAAGGCGCGAACCGTCAGCAAACGGTATCTGGCCCTGGTCCACGGCCAATTCACGCCACCAGCGGCCTTGCTCGACGCGCCCATCGGTCGCGACAACCGCCATCGCAAAAAGATGGCGGTGGTGCTGGACAGCGGCTCCGGTTCATCGCGGGCCAGATCGTCGCAAACTCGTTTCCGCGTGCAAACCTACTTCCCGGACTACAGCTTCATCGAGTGCCTGCCGCACACCGGGCGCAAGCACCAGATTCGGGTTCATGCTGCGTATCTGGGTTTTCCGCTTGTGGGGGATACGATGTATGGTCGGCAGAAGAATGAGTTTGGCCTGACGCGCCACTTCCTTCATGCCACGGAGCTTTCTTTCGACCGGCCATCAGACGGCGAACGCCTGACGATCGAGGCCGAGCTGCCGGTCGAACTCGCCGCCATCCTGGACGATCTGGCGGTATGACGGCTGCTTAGGTAGTCGCAGCCGGCGGACCGCTTAAGGGCAGCGCCAAGTAGAAGGTGCTTCCCAAACCCGGCTCGCTCTCACACCACACCCGGCCGCCATGGAGCGTGGCCACTGACTCGACAATGGCCAACCCAAGCCCGGTGCCGCGCGTTCTGGACCCACCCACCTGGACACCCCGGTAGAATCGCTCAAACAGACGAGGTAAATCTGACGGATTGATGCCGGGCCCCTGATCATGGACACCAATGACCAGGTCGTCATCAACAACGTGCGCATCCAAGCGCAGTTCGTCGCTGTTGGGAGCGTACTTGAGTGCATTGGTCACCAGATTGGTGATGGCGCGGCGAAGAAGCCCTGCGTCTGCGCGCACCGCGGGCAGCCCATCGGGAGCGCTGACGGCGATGGTGATCCCTTCCGAGTGCGCCTCGGTCCAATATTCGTTGGCCACTGTTTGCAGCAGCGCCGGAACAGCGACGTTGTCTATCTGCAGATTGATGCCGGCGTCGATACGCGCCAGTTCAACAAGATTGTTAATCAGCGTCGTCATGCGATCGATGCCGAGCATGATCTTGTCAACGTACTCCTGCTGCAGCGTCGTGTCGTCGGACAGAGGCAGCATCGTGGTGTAGTTGCGCATGTAGGTAAGCGGGCTGAGCAGATCGTGTGTGACGCCGGCCAGGAAGTCGGACTTCATCCGGTCCAGTTCCTTTAGCTCAGTTACGTCATGGAGCACAGCGACGCGGCCCATCGTCTGGCCCGTTCCGCTGTAGACCGTCGCGATATTGGCCAGCAGCGTGCGGCCGTTGACCTCCACTTCCAGCTTGCCATCAACTGCCTCCGCGCCAAAGCTGCCCTCCTGCGGCGCGTGCTTGACGCTCAGATTGCGGGCCAGCTCTTCCGACTCGATGACGTCTGCGACCGGCCGCCCGGCCATGAGCCGCGCTTCCAGCTGGAACGCCTGCTCCATCGCCGGATTGAGCAGCAGCACACGATCGGTCTGGTCGGTGACGATCACCGCATTGGTGGTGCTGGACAGGATGGCGGCCAGGCGCTTGCGGCCGCTCTCTGCGGCCGAGAACAGATGGGCGTTCTGTACCAGCACCGTCGCCTGCCCGGCCAACGTCCGCAGCAGATTGCTCTCGGCGCTGTCAAAGTAGTGGGGCTGCCTGTAGCCGACATAAAGAACGCCTTGCAGCTCCGTCGCCGAACGCAGCGGAATGGCAAACAGCGACGCGACAGGCGGCGTCACGTTCAGCTCCGCCTCGATCTCGGCCGCCGAACTGAGGGACAGCTCGTCGGCCCGGCGCACATAGCTCATCACTGGCCGGTCGAGCTGAGACATCGCATCAGCCGCCGGACCCTCGGAGAAGATCAGTGGAAACGAAGCGTTCGGATTACGAACCACGGCCCGGGCGCCGGCGGCCCCTGTGCCCCGAATGACGCCCTGCAGCACAGCAGGCATACCCTGGCTAATGTTGATGCTGGCCGCGACCTCGTTGCTGACGTTGAGCAGCAGGTTGAGTTCGTCGAGCCGCTGTTTCATGGCCCGCTGCATCTGGGAGAACGCCAGGCTGAGCTGCCCCAGCTCGTCGTCACGATCGACACGGACACTGTTCTCCAGCGTCCCACCGCCGGCAATTGATTTCGAGAGGCCCACGAGTTCCGTAATGGGACCGGTGACAGAGCGGCCGAACGTCGAAACGGTCAGCGCAAACAGCAGGCTGGCCGCAAACAGCAGAAGCGCCACGGGAGCCATTACCCCTAACGCCTGCCGCAGCACCTGTTCGTAAGGTACGGTCGCCACAACATACTCGCCGCCACCCGGTATTGCCCTATAGGAGGTCAACAGTCGCGTCCCGGTTAGGGGCGAGACCATCTGATAGGCGACGTCATGGGAGGAAGCAAGCATACCTGTCAGGAGACCGGCATCGCTTTTCGGATCAGTCCACGTAGAAAGTGGCGTCATATCTCCGATCAGACCGACAACGCGGGAGCCCGCATCGACGAAAAACACGGAGGCCGAGTCCGGAAAGGTGAACTGCTGGGCCAGACGATCCCTCATTTGTTCAGACGATACCCGACCAATCAGCGCGTCCCCCGGCTGCCCGCCTGCTGCGAGGGGCAAAACCAGCGAGAAGACGGCCGCCTCGTTGTCTGAGTCGGAGATCACCTGCGGGCGCCCAGAACTGAGCACAGACCCAACCGCATCCGCTTCACCATCTGTCAGAACGGTCGTGTCAGCGACCGAAATGCCGCTGCTCGCCTCGTCGCTGCTCGTGTCAGAGAGAACCACCAGACCATCTTTGGCCACGAGCAGCACCTGATTGAACTGTGGCGACAGCTCATGTACGGCCGCCACGCCACGCGCCTTGTCGTTGACGGATGGCGCTGCCAACCGTTCGTCGCCGCTGTTTTGCACCAGCACGTTGGTCAGCTCAATTCGCATGGCAGGGATGCTGTCAGCAGCCCGTTCGGTATTGGAAGCCATTTGCTCTACGAGCGATTGGCTGAGCGTCCTTGTTGAAAGCAAAAAGACAGCTGAGGCGCTCAACAGCACCAGCACGGTCGCAAACCAAAAGAAACTGGCGGTCATGTAGTTCTGCAAACTGCGTCCAATCGGTGAGGGCTTCATGCCCCGGTCAGGCAGCAGTCCGGGCATGAGGAAGAGGATGGCCGTCACCAATCCCCCGGACGCGACACCTTCGACAAGGAACGGCAGCAGACTGTGGAACCCCACAAACAGGCCCAGGTCCAGCGCACCAAGCACAGTCGCCCGGGGCAGCGCCTGTGCCATCACCGTCAGACCCACCATGAACGCTAGCGAAATCTGCCCCACGACGGCCGCCACAACAGGCAAACGAAGGGCGCGAAAGAGGCGTCCGCGATACGTCTGAACCATCAGGATCGCGGCCAAACCGGCCACAAGTCCAATCTGGGGAATGTCAAACAGCGAATGAGTCTGCCCCAGGGCACGCCCCAGACCAGACAACAGACCAACGATAACAGCCGCCGCCGGGTTCAATATCGCGCCTGCCAGCAAGTAGGGAGCCGGGGCCAGCAGCGAAAGGGCCGCGAGAGCCGGCTGTTCCATCAATGCAGGGTTGGTCCATTCCCAGGGGACAGCCAGCAGTTGGCTCGTCAGGAAGGCGGCCGCTCCGAGCAGGCCCAGGGTGGCCCATTGACGGCGGTCAAGCGTCCGCCAGGAATCACGGAACCGGTAGAGGAGCAACAGGACTGCCAGCGTATAGAGAGCGAGAAGCAAATAGGAGGGCCAACCGGACGGCCCACGCAGCGACACATCTTCGGCTGCCCCCCACAATCCAAACGGCATAGTCCCTCGCTTTCTGACTGATCAAACGTCCACCGTCGCCAGCGGCACCATCTGGCGACAGTATAGCAGGGGGTACGCTATTTGTCATTTGGCACCATGTTCACTATGATTGCCTCTCTATGGACGTGCGCCGGCGCACCTACGCCATCTTGATCGGCATCATTCTCTTGACCCTTCCCTGCTACGGTACCGGAATTTTCTTGTTATCTAGCGCTCCCAACCGCCAGACACCGACGCCTGTGCCGCCGACAGCAACGGCCACCGGCACGGCGACCGCCACCGCAACGGCCGTCCTGCCGCCGTCCTTTGTCTCCGTCACGCCGCCGGGCACGCCAACGCCCCAGGCCACGACGACGCCGTCGGTCACACCGACCGCTTCACCATTCCCGACCAGCACAGCAACTTTCATCCCAACGGCCACCGCAACCTCTACCTTAACGCCCACGCCAACGTGGACGCCAACAGCTACACCGACCTTCCTGCCGACCTTTACGCCGACCTTGCTGCCCACGGCAACCTTGTTACCTACGGCAACCTTGCTGCCGACGGCAACGGCCACCAGCTTGCCGACAGAAACCCCATCCCCGGTCCCGGAGGCCACGCCGACCGTCGCTGCGCCCACCCTGACCGCAACACCAGAGGTAGAAGCCTCAGCCACCCCCGACCCGGCGGTGACGCCGAACGCCTCGCCGACGCCGTAGACGACTGCCAGTGTCAGGAGATCAGGAGCAACGACGTATGGACACATTCACCGTCCTGCAGCAACTTACAGAAGCGCCCGGCCCGGCGGCCAAAGAGAAAGCCGTTGCCGACACCATCGCCACCCTGTGGCGGCCGCTCAGCGACGATCTGTCCGTCGGCCGCACCGGGACCCTGGTCGCTCGCAAAGCAGGCAGCCAGACACCCGAAGCGGGAGCGCCACGCCTGTCCATCATGCTGGCGGCCCATATGGATGAGATCGCCCTGCTTGTGGCCCGACTGGTCGAACATCGCGGCTACGGCTTCATCCGCGCCACGAACGTCGGCGGCGTGGACGGACGCCACCTGATCGGCCAGACCGTTGTGGTCCACGGCACAGAGCCGATGACGGGCGTGATTGGGGCGCTGCCCAACCATATGCTGCCCGAAAAGAAGCGTGGTAAGACCCTGAGCTACGAGGACTTTGCCATCGATACCGGGCTAACGATTGAGCAGCTTCGCGAGCGGGTTTCGATTGGTGACTTCATCACCTTCCGCCAACCGCTTCGTAAACTTGGGAGCCAATTGGCAACCGGCAAAGCGCTCGACAATCGGGCCTCTGTTGTCGCCGTCACCGTCTGCCTGGAAGCACTGCAAAGCCGGAACCATGCCTGGGATGTATTCGGCGCCGCTACCTCCCAGGAGGAGACTCGTCTGCTGGGCGCAACCAACAGCGCCTTCGATGTCCGTCCCGACCTTGCCATCGCCATTGATGTGAGCTTCGGCAAGGGGCCGGGCGCCAGTGGCGAAGAGACATTTGACCTGGGCAGCGGTCCGATTCTGGGCATTGGCGCCAACGTCCACCGGGGACTGTATGACGGATTGAAGGCGGCCGCCGGTCGCCTGGAGATGAAGGTTGAGACAGAACCCCATGCTGCGCGAAGCGGAACCGATGCCCAGGCTCTCCAGACGTCGCGTGAGGGCATCCCCACCGGGTTGGTCGGCATTCCGCTGCGCTACATGCATACGATGGTCGAAACGGTCGACCTGCGCGACATCGAGCGGGCGGGCCGCCTGCTGGCCGAGTTTATCGCCGGTCTCGACGAGCGGTTCATACCAAATCTGCGCGAGACAATGCTCGCAGAATAGCAAGCCACTATGGTCATCACCTGGATCACCGAAGGACGATCAGCATGAATGAGCTGTTGAAGCAGCTAACAGAAGCGACCGGCGTAGCCGGTGACGAACGGGAAATCCGGCGATTGATCCGCGACCTGATCGCTGACCTCGTCGACGACTGGGACGTAGATGCAATGGGCAACCTGCTGGCCACCAGGCGGGGCACGGGCCAGTATGACATGCGCGTCCTGGTTGATGCCCACATGGACGAAGTCGGCCTGCTCATCACGGATGTAGATGGCCAGGGCATGTTGAAATTTGCAACTGCCGGCGGCTTCGACCCACGCGCCCTGTTGGGCAAAGTGGTCCAGGTGGGACCCAAAAAACTCACCGGCGTCATAGGAGCGCGACCGGTCCATCTGTCGAGCGCTTCCGAGCGAGGGCGGGTTGTGGGGATCGACACCATGCGGATCGATATTGGCGCCAGCAGCAAAGAGTCAGCCAGGGGCAAAGTGAGCATCGGCGACTACGCGGCCTTCGTCACTGAATACGAAGAGCTAGCCGGCGGCGCCGTCGCGCTGGGCAAGGCGTTTGACAACCGGGTTGGCTGCGCCGCCATCATTGAACTGCTGCGCGGCGAGCCGTTCCCATTCGATCTTGTGGCCGCTTTCACCGTTCAGGAAGAGGTCGGGCTGCGTGGGGCGAAGGTCGCTGCATACGCTGCCAATCCGGACGCCGCCCTTGTGCTGGAATGCACGCCAGCACTCGACCTGCCCACCGACGAGGACACCAGCCCCAATGTGGCGATGGGCCAGGGCGTCTCCATCTACGTGATGGATCGCGGCACGATTCAGGACCCGCGCCTTGTAGCCCACATTACCTCCGTAGCAGATGGGGCCGGGATTCCCTACCAGATACGCCAGCCCGGTGGTGGCGGCACCAATACGGCTGCCATTCAACGTGTGCATGGTGGCATTCCGGCGGCGACCATCGCTGTACCCGGTCGCCACGCCCATACACCAACCATGATGATCAGCCTGGAAGATTACCGGCATTATGTCCAGCTGGCCGATGCCGCCCTACGGCAGTTGACGCCGGACGTGATACGCCGCAACTGACCCGTCGACTTAACGAGCGTGCAACACAAGCGAGTAAACTACGATGATTGATCTGATCCAGAAACTAGTCGAAGCCCACGGACCATCCGGATTTGAGGACGGCATCCGGGACCTGATTCGCCCCGAAGTCGAAGGGTTGGTGGACGAGCTGTCGGTGGATGCGATGGGCAACCTCATTGCCACACGCCACGCCACCGAAGGCGGCTCACCCCAGACGGTGATGGTAGCTGCCCACATGGACGAGATCGGCATCATGGTCAGCCACATTACGGAGCACGGATTCCTCCGCTTTACAAATATTGGCGGCGTCTTTCCACATACGCTGTTGGGCCGCCGCGTGCAGTTCAGTAATGGTATTGTGGGCATCATTGGCGCCGACCGCATGGAGTCGCGCGAGCAGATTCACCCGCTGAGCAAGCATTTCATTGACGTGGGGGCAGCGAGCCGGGATGACGTTCCGGTGAAGGTCGGCGACGTGGCCACCTTCATTGCACCCTTCATCGTCCAGGGATCACGGCTGACGGCCAAGAGCATGGATGACCGTATCGCCTGTGCCATCGCCATTGAGGCGCTGCGACGGCTGGACGGTGTGCCGCTCCCGCACAATCTGCATGTGGTCTTTAGCGTCCAGGAAGAAGTGGGCGTGCGCGGAGCGGAGGCGGCCGCCGGGCGACTGGAGCCCGACATCGGCATCGCCGTCGATGTGACATTGACCGGCGACCTGCCCGAAGCGCGGCCGATGGAGGTTGCTCTGGGTGCCGGCCCGGCGATCAAGGTGAAGGACAGCGGCATGATCGCTCATGCCGGATTGGTGCGGCTGATGCGCCGTCGTGCCGAGGAGTCTGACCTGGCCTACCAGCTTGAAGTGCTGGAGGGCGGCTCAACCGATGCGAGGGCGATGCAAGTAGCCGGTCCCGGCAGCGCCGCAGGCTGCATTTCTATCCCCTGCCGGTACGTCCACACGCAGAGCGAAACGGTCGATCAGACTGATGTGGAAGGCGCGGTCACACTGCTGGTTGCACTCTTGTCACAACCGATGGACCTTCACGATTGACGGGACGGTGTGCTCTTGCCGGTCCTATTGAGGATCGGCGAGCGAAAACTTGGCGTACTCTTCCTGCCCGACAAACGCATCGCGGCCCATCAACCGCACACCCAGCCAGGCGAGACTCATCGTGGGCACGACCTGCGTCATGGGGATGAACGCCTCAACGGCGGCCACGCCGCGCAGCGCCTTCAATCCAATTCGATCCAGGATCACCCAGGCGATGGGCGCAGCCAACAGGTCCAGCGCGAGATCCAAAAAGTCAAGAAACAGCACGACCGACAGCGGTGTGTGAAGCAGCGTTTCCGCAAAACCGGCCCCTTCGGGCACATCAATGCGCCGGGCCTGGATGAGTACAATCACAAACAGGAGAGCGGCGATCATGGCGCTGATAGCCATCACACCACCGATAATCAGGGCAGCCGAGCGTAAAAATTCTTCCATCATATCTCCAGATCAATTGTGCGGGTCGCAGCACCTCTAGGTTACCAGCGGGCGCATCTGATCGTCATCAAGGTTCAATAGTAACCACCTATATAATGACACGTGCGAATAAAAATATGATTAGAATGCCTCCGGCCAACTGCAAGATCGTCCCTACGCCCCAGCTAACCATCCCCACGACACTTGACTTCACAGCCGGTCGCCACTCACCCAGCCGGATGTACTCGCCCAGCAAGATACCGAGCGCATAGCCGACAATCGTGCCAACAATCGGCAGCAAAATCGTTCCGATGATTGCGCCGACAACGCCCAGCCCCAACGTCTTCCATGACACACCAGTCGATTTCGCGCCCAATAGAGGCAGCCAGAGATCGGCCGTGCCGGCCACCAGGGCAATGAGCGTAATCAGAACGAAATAGGGAATCGACACAAGCTCGAATCCGTTGATGAGGACGTAGGCCAGCACACCCAGCCAGATGAGCAGGATGCCGGGCAAGAGCGGCACGATGATGCCGAATATCCCGATGACCATGAGGAGCCAGATGACCCCCATGCCGAGTATGTCGAATAGTTCAGTTGACATGGTTTGGAGCAGAATGTGGTAGGAAATAAGGGACAGCAGTGATCGCCAAAATGCCTTACAGACTGCGATAGGCTTGCATAAAGCGATCGAAGACGCCTGCCAGGTACGGCCGCACACCGACCATCGGGCCAAAGCCCAATTCGCCCAGCTCGTCTTCCGACATGCGGTTGGCCCGCTGCCAGACATACCGATTGGGCATGTCGCCGTGCCACGTCGCAAAGTACGGGAACCACGTCGTCAGCACATGCAGGCAGCGAGCAGCAGGCAGGGATTGGCGGAAATCTCGCGCCATGAAGCCGCTTTCCAGTTCAGCCGCCATACTGAGGATGTAGCTATCGACCAGCGTCTCTTCCGCCAGCGGAGACATTGGCCGCACCTTCAGATGTGGCTCGCCGCTCTGGTTGCTGGACCGGTCGCTGGAAAAAATGGACCGGGCCATCTCGTTGACGGCGAAGACAAGCGGCAGCCCTTCAATCAGGGCGATCAGGTCGAGCGCCGGCGGACCATAGGTTGCTTCGCGCCAGTCAACCAGATACATCTCGTCAAACAGGGTCGCCCGCCAATGGTACGGATGAGGTGAGCCATGCAGCAGCGTTTGCGGCTGGTCGCTCAGCGCCGTGAGCATCGGCACGGGGTCGTCCAGAAGGTCAGCGACAGCCGCCAGATGGCTTTCCCCGAAAACACCCGGCCAGCCGCCCAACTCGCGCATGACGACCAACCCATTGGCCGCTTCCATAAATCGGGGCGCGAGCCGGCCCGCGCTGGCGATAGCGTGCTCCGAAACGATCGCGCCAGGACCCTCGTCGAAATAGACGGCGTTGGCGTCGCGCAGCTCATCCCACGTCATGGTCGCTTCGGCCCGACCAAACGTATACGGCAACCACCCCAGGTCGATCTCGCCGGAATGATCGTCCGCTTCCCAGAATGATGCATGGACCTGAGCCAGTGCCTCAATCGCCCCGTCGCTTTCGTCCGTCGTCCAGGCGGCTGGTGGAAAATGGTTGGGCACGTCTTCCAACAGAAGCCAGCTGAACTCCCCTGCCAGGTGGACGTAGTGAGGGGCGGGGAGAATGTCAGGCAGTCGCTCAGCCAAATCCTGATAGACGAGCGCTTCCACCGCATTGGTGCGCTTGCCAATGAATGTCACCGGGTCTGAGCATCCGTCGAGCGTCAGCGTAAAGCGGGTCACGCGCCGGGACCAGGTAGCCGCCGTCCGTCCGCCCTTCGCGAGAAAGGCGCTCCACAGCGGCTCTGAGGTGACGGCCGTCACAATCACGTCGCGCAAGGCGGAAGTACGTGACAACAGCGCTGTCCACGCCGCGGGGTCGCGGCGCTGCAATTGGGAGACATCAACAGGTAGTGGATCCATGAGCGGATGCGATTGTAAAGGGGTTGGCAGAGGCTGGCAAGCCGCTTTAATGTACCGCAGCCAACAGGTTTGACCGGCTGATTCAGATCATTTGCCCTCCCCGATAAATCGCCTTACTATCTGCTTGGTATCCAGTTGATTTTAGTTACGGAGTCAGACGATGGGAGTGGATTCCGGCGCCAATCGCCCCGCTACCGGGTCGCGGTTGAGCACCCTCTTGGCGATAGGCTTCCTCGCCGTCACGCTCCTGGCCGGGCGATCCGGAACCGGCCCAGGCACAGTCGGCCTACAGATGACGATGGCGCAAGATGTCGCGCCGTCGCTGGTCGACAGCTTTCCGGTCGATGGGGCAACCGGCGTCCCGCTGGATGTCGTACCGACCTTGACCTTTTCAGAACCGGTCGCCCTCGATCCGTTTGCTGTGGAGCTGCTTTGTGGCGCGTCCGGCGCGCACAATCTGACAGTTGCCGACGGGACAGAAACGTACCGTCTGCTGACACCCAAGCCATTCGTACCCAATGAAACGTGTGCCATCACCGTTCGTGGCCAGTATGTGCATGATCGTGACACCGACGACCCGCCCGATCTCATGACCTTGGACGCGGTCGTGTCCTTTGCGCTCACGCCCCCTGTGGCTACGGATATGATCATCAATGAGTTGGATGCGGCAACAGCAATCGGCCGTAACGAGTTCATCGAGCTTTTCGATGGCGGCGCGGGCAGCACAGACCTGACCGGACTCATCGTCGTGCTGTTCAATGGCGCAAGTGACAGCAGCTATTGGACGATTGATCTCGCAGGCCACTCGACCGACAGCGACGGCTACTTCATGTTGGCCAATGGCGATGTGGCGGCCGATATTCTGCTGGCCAATGATCTGCTGTTGGACGGGCCTGCCGCGGTTGCGCTCTACGCGGCACCGGCAAGCGCGTTCCCGTTTAGGGCACCGATCAGCACCGTCAATCTGATCGATGCTGTCGTGTACGGCAGTGGCCAGGCAGAAGACAGTGGCTTGCTTCCGCTGCTGGAAAGCGGACAGCCGCAGATCAACGAAGCCAGCCGCGGGCAGCCGAATCTGGATGCCAGCCAGCGCTGCCCCAACGGAGCGGGCGGTCAGCGGCGCACCAGCGCCTTCCTGCAGAACCCGCCATCGCCCGGCGCAACCAACGCCTGTGTGATTGACAGCTGGCCATCTGTCACCAGCGTGCTGCCCGCCCACAACACCTCTGAGGTGCCGCCCACAACCGAACTGATGGTAACGTTCAGCGAGCCGGTCAATCTGGCTCCGGGCTTCCTGGAACTGGCCTGTGGAAACGGCGGAACGATTGCGTATCAAGTCAATGGCGGACCCGTCGCCTACACAATCCAGCCGGATGCGCCCCTGCCCGAGGGCGCTTCATGCGGCGCGACAGTTCTGGCTGCCAGGGTTTCCGACCAGGACACGCTCGACCCGCCGGATCTGATGGGATCTGACTTCAGTTGGTCGTTCACGGTGCAGCCTGCCATTGCCCTGTCGATCCTGATCAACGAGGTGGACAGCGACACTACAGGCGCGGATACGGTTGAGTTCGTTGAACTGTACGATGGCGGCGACGGCGACACCAACCTAACGGGGCTTACCCTGGTGCTCTACAACGGCGGCAGCGACAGCTCCTACCGCGCCGTCGATCTGGCCGGGCAGCGCACTGATGATGACGGCTACTTCGTCATCGGCAGCGCCGCGGTGAATGCGGATCTGACCATGCCTGCCGCGTGGCTCCAGAACGGACCGGACGCCGTGGCGCTCTATGCATCCCCCGCCGCCGACTTCCCCAACGGCAGCCCGGTGACCCTTGATGACCTGCTTGATGCTGTCGTCTATGCCGGTGACGGTTCACCGTCAGGTGGGCTGCTGTCTCTGCTGCTAAGCGGTGACGGGCCGGTCGATGAAGATTCGGGCGACCAAGCTGAATCCGACTCGAGCCAACGCTGTCCCGACGGCGCGGGCGGAGCGCGGCGCACAACCGCCTACGGCATCGGATCACCGACGCCATCATCTACCAACCTGTGCCGCACGGCTGAGGCTGATCAACCACCTGTCGTCAACACCGTGCTGCCCGCCAACGGCGCGACCGGCGTGGCTCTGCTGCCAACCCTGTCGATCACCTTTTCGGAGCCGGTGGACGTTGAGGGTGAATGGTTCCGACTGTCGTGCGACAAGGGCGGTTCCAGATCGACCACGACCAGCGGCGGCCCCCTGACGTTCACCGTCACGCCATCGAGTACGCTGCCGCCTACTGACACGTGTACCGGGACGGTCGTGCGGCGCAAGGTGACCGATCTAGACATCGAGGATCCGCCGGATCAGATGGCAGCCAACTTCATCTGGTCATTCCAGACAACCGCCAGCCCACCGTCTAGTTTCGCCACCATCAGCGAAATCGACCCGGACACGCCCGGCACAGACACTGCTGAGTATGTCGAACTGTTCGACGGCGGCCGCGGCTTGCAGTCGCTGGATGGCCTGCTGCTGGTGCTCTACAACGGCAGCACCGGGCAATCCTATGCGGCCGTTCCGCTAGACGGACATACCAGCGACGCCACCGGCTACTTTGTTCTGGGCAATGCGGCCGTCGCTGCCGCAGATCTGGTGCTGCCGGATGGCTTCTTGCAGAACGGTCCGGACGCGGTGGCCCTCTATGCGGCTCCCGCGGCGCAGTTCCCGAACGGGACCGCGGTGACAACATCGAACCTCATCGACGCAATTGTCTACGGGCCTGCCGCTGACGTGGCCACTTCCCTGCTGCCACTGTTGCTGAGCGGGCAAGGGCAGGCGGACGAAGCGGCCAACGGGGACCGGACCGGTCACTCGCTCCAGCGCTGTCCGGATGACGCACCTCCCCGCCGAACCGACGCGCTGCGGGCGACCACCCCGACGCCCGGTGCCGCCAACGCCTGCGCGGCCGACCAGCCTCCAACCGTGCTCAGCGTGCTTCCGGAGCCAGGCGCGGCCAACGTCCCGCCCACTACCGTACTAACCATTGTCTTCTCCGAACCCGTGGCAACCGGCGCTACAGCCTTTGATCTGAGCTGCTCCCAGCAAGGAGCAGTCGCTATGACTGTCACTCGCCCCGATGCCAACAGCGCCCGGCTTCTGCCGGCAAGCGCCCTCATGCCCGGCGATAGCTGCTCAGCGGCCATACGCGCCAGTCAGGTGAGCGACGTAGATAGCGATGACCCGCCCGACACGATGGCGGCCGACTTCTCATGGAGCTTCACGACGGCGGTGACGGCCGACCAGTCGATTCTGATCAACGAGCTTGACGCCGACACACCCGGCACCGATGACAGGGAGTTCGTCGAACTGTATGACGGCGGTCGCGGAAACCAGCTGCTGGAAGGGCTGGTTCTGGTCTTCTACAACGGAGCGGATGACGCGGTCTACCGGGCCATAGATCTGACTGGCGAAGCGACCAACGCAGCGGGCTACTTCGTGGTTGGCAGTGCCGGGTTGGCCTCGGCTGGTATTGAGCTTCCCTCCGGAGCAATTCAGAATGGGCCGGATGCGGTAGCGCTCTACGTGGGCAGTGCGGCCGACTTCCCCAGCGGCACCGCGCTCACCACCGACGGCCTGATCGATGCGCTCGTCTATGATACGGATGACGACGACGATCCCGAGCTGTTGACGCTGCTACAGAGCGGGCAGCCACAGGTCGACGAAGCAGCTCGTGGCGACAAGGACAGCCATGCCAGCCAGCGCTGTCCCGATGGCAGCGGCGGGCCTCGCCAGACGCAGACGTTCGCCCAGAGCGCCCCAACGCCCGACCAACCAAATGCCTGTCTCTTTGACAGCGCACCGGCAGTTATTCAAACAGTTCCGGCTCCGGGCGAAGCCGGGGTCGCCCTGGATGCCGTACTGACGGTAACCTTCAGCGAAGCCGTCGATGCCGTTTCGCCCTGGCTGACGCTGTCATGCACTCAGAGTGGTGACCACGCGCTGAGTGTGACCGGCGGCCCGGCCAGCTACCGGCTTGTTCCCGACCGCAGCTTTGCCAGCGGCGAGCGGTGCGAGGCCACGGTCAGAGCGGCGGCAGTAGCCGACTCCGATAACGACGACCCACCAGACCGCCCGGAGAGCGACTTCACATGGGCCTTTACGACAGCCGCCGCTATCTGCGGCCAACCCTCACTGCCAATCGCCGCCATTCAGGGCACCGGACGCGAAAGCCCGCTGACCGGCACTGCGGTGACCATTGAAGGAGTTGTTGTGGGATCCGTCCTGGATGGCGAGTTGCTCTACGCCATTCAGACGCCAGCCGGGCAAGCCGATAATAATCCGGCGACCTCGGACGCGCTGTTTGCAACCGCTCCGCCTGCCTCTCCGCTGCTGTCGATTGGCGACCACGTGCGCCTCTCCGGCGTGGTAGCCGAACTGAGCGAGCGTACGTCGCTGGTCAGCACGGCGCTACTGGCAACATGCGCCACCTCAGTCGCCGCCGATCCGCTGCCTGTCACGCTGCCTGAGGCAGCCAGCCTCACGGACTGGGAACCTCTGGAAGGGATGCTCGTCGGGCTGGCGGGGCCGCTAACCGTAGTCGACAACAGACACCTTGGCGACCAGGGTCTCGTCACCCTTTCGGTAGACGGCCGTTTGCCCTATCCCACTCAATCGATGCCGCCGGGAGCTGCTGCCTATGAAGCGATCCAGCATGCGCTGGCCGCTCATCTACTGCTGGATGATGGTGTGGTGGGTCAATCCTCCGCGTGGTCTGTGCTGTCGCCCACGCGCACAATTCGGGCTGGCGACTGGCTGAATGGGGCAGCCGGTATTGTGGACCCGCATGGAGCAGCGCTATACCTGCACAGTCAGACCACGCCCCTCTTTCAGACGGGCAATCCCCGTCCCGATCCACCTGTTCGGCCGCTGGATGGGCTGCGGCTCTTGAGTTTGGACATGGACCGGCTCACGTTTGCCGCAACCGGGAAAACCGCCACCTACCAGCGACAGCGAGACAAACTGGTCAGCACCATCGTGGCGGCCGATGCGGATATCGTTTCATTGCTCAACCTGAGCGGTAGCTCGGCTGAACGAATCGCGACCGTGGCCGATCTGTTGGCAACCCTCAATGCTGTCTTTCCCGAAGCCGGGTTTGCCGCCGTACAGATTGACAGTAGCTCCGGAATGGCACGTCCCCCTGCCGCCGTCTTCTTGTATCGCCCCACCAGCGTGGCGGCCGTTGACGGCCCCACGCTGCCTCCTACGACGCTCCTGCCATTGAATGTCGCCACGCCGGTCGCCCAACGATTCGTGGTGCTGGACTCTGGCGAGCTGCTTCTGGTCGCCGCGGCCTCCTATCCTGACCGCACCAGCTGCCCAACCGGCGACACGGCCAACGAGGACCAGGTTGATGGTCAGCAGTGCAACAATGAGCGCCGGGTGGCGTTGTCGACAGGGATCAACGCATGGCTGATGAGCAGTACTTCTGACTTTGCGGCTGACAACATCGTGCTGGTAGGCCAGCTCAACGCTCTGCTCCGCGAAGATCCCGTCCAGACGCTGCTGGACGCGGGCTGGGTCGATCTGCAATCTGATCTGCCCCCAGAGAGCCGGTCCAGCGTTGTTTTGGACGGACTGCACGGGCAAACCCATTTCGCTCTCGGTTCGCCTGCACTGGCCAGCAAAAGCGGCGGAGCGCTTCTCTGGCACACCAACGCCGATGAGCCAGAGGCGTTTGACCATCGCGACACCAATCCCGCTGAGCTGTATGCGCCTGACCCCTACCGCTCATCCCCGACAGATCCCCTCATCGTTGACCTGCGCATCGATCGGCAGGAGCCGGAGTTCATCAGCAACAGCCCCATTACCATCGGAGAAACAGCCGTCTTCTCGGCGACCCATCCGGCCGTTGGCGACGTGACGTTTGGGTGGAACCTGGGTGATGGCTCGACCCAACGGACCGGTCAGACGATCAACCATCTGTACACCAAGCCAGGGACCTACACCGTCACCCTCGTCGTGACCGGCCCATCTGGAGAACAGTCTGCGACCCAGGCCTTCATCGTTCAGCACCGCCATGCCTATCTGCCGGTCGCCATCGGGAGCGCTTCGGCCCAGCCTGCCACAGCACGGGACAGGGCAGCCCATGATCTCCATCAGACATCACCGCGCAGCAGCCGGCGCTGACGGTCGTCCTGTCGCGGTTGGTCTGCCCTGTCCCGGCTGATATACTCACGGGTCTGTATGAGTGCCTCCGAAATCGAACGCCCGCAGTTCGCCAGCCACAACCAGCACATCAACGAGATGGTGCAGGCTGCGCTCCGTGCAGCGGACGCTGAGAAAGCCGTCGAGCGCCATCTGCGGCGGCGCGACCAAACGCTGCTCATCGGCCCGCCCGACCAGGCGCACGCCGTCGACCTGTCGACCTCACGCGTCTTCCTTGTGGCCGCCGGCAAGGCATCGGTGCCCATGATCCGTGGCGCGCTCAAGGTGATTGGCACCAACGTGGCAGACGGCGTGGTCATCACCAAAGCAGGCGACCGCGACTGGCAGGCGGAAACCGCCGGATGGCCGATTCCGGTCTACGAAGGCGGCCACCCGCTCACGGATGAGACCGGCCTGCAGGCGACCGAAGCCGTGGCCAACATGCTGCGAACGACAACAGAGGCGGACACCGTCATCTGCTTGCTGTCCGGCGGCACATCGGCCCTCCTTGCCCAACCTGCCCTGCCTCTGGAGGATTACCAGAGGCTCGTCAAGCTGCTGCAAGACAGCGGATGCACCATCGGCGAACTCAACACGCTGCGACGAGCAGTCGACCGCATCAAGGCCGGGGGCCTGGCCCGGCTGGCCCAGCCGGCGACCATCTACAGCCTCATCCTCAGCGACGTCATTGGCAACCCGCTGCCTGAAATCGGCAGCGGACCGACCGTCACCGCTCAGGACCGGGTCAGCGACATTGTCAATGTTCTGGGCAAATACGACATCGCCCGGCGGGTTGAGCGGGAGCAGTGGCAGCGGTTGGCAGACGCGCTCAAGCAGGTCAGCCAGTTTCGGGCGGCCCAGACCGCTGCGCCTGTCGTCTACAATACGATTGTCGGCGACGTCACCCTGGCGGCGACCGGGGCACAGGTGCGAGCAATTCAGCTCGGCTATCTGCCCCAACTGTTGACTGTCCACATGGAAGGCGAAGCGCGTGAAACGGCCCGTCTGGCGGCCGCCATTGCTCGCGACACACCCCCGAACCAGTGCATCATCCTCGGCGGCGAAACGACGGTCACCGTACGCGGCAAGGGACAGGGCGGCCGCAACCTGGAGGCGGCGCTGGCGGCGGCGCTGGCACTGCACGAGATGCCGCGCGTGGCCATGGCCTGTTTTGCCACCGACGGCGACGATGGCTACTCGCCAGCAGCCGGCGCCATCGTGACCGGAGAAACGGTCGCCCTGGCCAGAGCGCATGGTCTGGAGCCGGCAGCCTATCTCAAAGCCAATGACAGCTATACGTTCTTCCGCAAGCTCGACGAAGCGGCCGGATCGGCCGACGCCCCCCACCTGATTACGACCGGGCCATCCGGAACCAATGTTAACGACCTCATGCTGCTTCTCGCTTACAACCACTAGGCGCGAGCCGGGCAGCCACCACTACCAAAAGGGAACCGACCATGACCATTAAATTCGGCACCGACGGCTGGCGAGCCGTTATCAGCGACACCTTTACCTTCGCCAATCTGCGACTCGTCTCCCAGGCTATCGCCGATTATGTGCGCGAAGAAAACAGCACCGACCCGAGCATCGTTGTCGGCTTCGACACACGCTTTCTGTCTGACCGGTACGCGGCCGAAGTGGCCCGCGTGATGGCAGCCAACCAGATCACCACCTGGCTGGCGCGAGCTGACACACCCACCCCGGCGATCAGCCATGCCGTCGTCACCAGAAAAGCAACGGCCGGGATCATGATTACCGCCAGCCACAACGCCCCTCGCTATAACGGTGTCAAGTTGAAGGCAAGCTTCGGCGGCAGCGCCAACGTGGAGCAAAACCGGCGTGTGGAACGCATCCTGGAACAGAATCAGGAACGACTCTCCGGCCCCAATCTGATGGACTTTGGCGAGGCGCTGCGTACCGAACGCATCCTCAAATTCGACCCGGCCTGGGCCTATTACGAGCATCTCACGACGTTGGCTGATCTGGACATCATTTCCGGAGGCGAGCTGCGTGTCGTCGCCGATGGTATGTACGGAGCCGGGCGACGGGCCATCAGCGAAGTGCTGATGCGCACCCGCACCCACGTCCACAATATCCGGGACGAAATGAATCCTGGTTTCGGCGGCATCCATCCTGAGCCAATTGCCCGCCATCTGGGACTGCTCTTCTCCACCATCCAGTCCGGCCACTGGGACGTGGGTTTGGCTACAGATGGCGATGCCGACCGGATTGGCGCGGCCGATGACCTGGGCCAATTCGTCGACCCTCATCGCATCTACGGCCTGATCCTGCGCTACTTGCTGGAGAAGCGCGGCTGGCGCGGCACGGTCGTGCGCACTGTTTCGACGACGGCCATGGTCGATCGTATTGCAGCCAGGTTCGAACAACCTGTCATCGAAACACCAGTCGGCTTCAACCATATTGCAGAGTTGATGCTGGCAGAGAATGTGGTCATGGGTGGTGAAGAGTCGGGCGGGATGAGCATCCAGGGCCACATTCCTGAGGGGGATGGCGTCCTGATGGGTCTGCTGCTGTTGGAAGTGATTGCCGAATCCCAGAAACCGCTGAGCCATCTCGTGGATGACCTGTTAAGTGAGTACGGACCTGCCCAGTACGCACGTACTGATCTGCGTCTGTCAAAGCCCGTGGCCAAGGAAAAACTGGTCCGGCAGCTGGCCGACTCGGCGCCCGACGCCATCTCGGGCGTGGCGATGACCAGAGTGCAGACTACCGACGGCATCAAGTACTATCTTGATGACGGCAGCTGGCTTCTGATTCGGCCGTCCGGCACCGAGCCTGTGCTGCGGGTCTACGCCGAAGCGCCCAACGACGAGCGCGTCAAGGCGCTTCTGGAGTTTGGCGAATCGGTAGCTGAAGCCCGGTAATTGGCAGCCGCTTCCAATCGGTTGACAAACTGCATTTGCCGGACTTGCAAGACGATTTAACAAATCGTCTTCCCCCACGATGTAGCAAATCGCGCTGCACTCAAGGCGGCGAATGGTGAATGCCAAACGACTAGATTGATTCCGCAAAACGCGAGATGATGCGTGCGGTGTGGCGTGTTCCGCTGACGAAGTCGCTGATGCGCACGTTTTCGTTGGGTGCATGGGCACGACCTTCCGGATACCCGACACCTGCCGAGACAACCGGCAAGCCCAGTACATGGATGAACGGATAGTTCGGCCCGCTGCCGCCGATAATCGGCTCGATGAGCGGCGACATGCCGTACACGTCCTCAGCCGCTTCGGCCGTCAGCCTCACAAACGGATGGTCCGGATCGACACGAGCCGGGCGCACGCCACCAAGCATCTTCACCTGCACATCCTCGAATCCTTCTCGATCAAGATGAGCACGCAGCTTCGTGAAGATATCGGCGGGGTCCTGGTCTGGCACCAGACGAAAGTCGATCTTGGCCATTGCCTGCGCCGGCAGAACCGTCTTGGGTCCCGGTCCTTGGTAGCCAGAGTCCAGCCCGTTAATCGTTGCAGTCGGCTCAAAGACGGCCGCGCGAGCCAGTTCCACACCACCCTCCAGACCGCTCAGGAAGCCGGACAGACCGTACATCTCCTTGATCTCCTCGCTTGCGTCCGGCAGTGCGGCCAACAGAGCGAGATCGGCCTCGGTCGGTGGAAGGGCGTCGTCGTAAAAACCGGGAATGCGGATCCGCTCATCAGGACCCTTAATCGAGTTGAGCGCCCACACCAGCCGCCATGCGGCATTGGCGAAGATGGAGCCACCGAAACCAGAGTGGGCATCCATTGAGGCCGTCTCCACTGACAGCTCCACGTAACACAGGCCACGCATGCCGAGCGTCAGAGTTGGCCGTCCGTCGAAGTCAACGGAGCCAAACTCCCAGATGCAGGCGTCGGCGGCCAATAACTCCCGGTTTTGCTCAATGAACGGCGACATGCTGGGGCTGCCCATCTCTTCTTCGCCCTCAATGATGAACTTAACATTGACCGGCAGGCTACCATGCGCCTCCCGCACGGCTGCGAGCGCGGCCAGGCGGGCAATAATGTGGCCCTTGTCGTCAGTCACGCCCCGAGCCACCAACTTGTCGCCCACACGCGTCATGGTGAACGGCGGTGAGTCCCACAACTCCAGCGGCTCGGCCGGCTGCACATCGTAGTGCAGATAGAACAGCATAGTTTTGTCGGACGCGCCCTCACCCTCGCCATAGACAACCGGATGGCCATCGGTGGCCATCACCTTCGCCGAGAAGCCCTGCTCCTCAAGCATGGTCTTGACCAACTCGGCGCACTCCTCAATGCCCAGACCCTGCGCCGAAACGCTCGGCTGGGCGCAGAGGCGGCCGAGCTGCTCAATCCAGTACGCCAGGTTGTCGTCAATGTGTTGGTCAATCGTGGCTTCGATACGTGCGTTGTCGCTCATTGTGGTCCTCGTGTGAATAAGTTACTTGATAATCAACAGGCTGTACCTGCGTGTGCCGTGGCTAGGGCAGCCACTTGATATCCTTGAAGTCCGGATCGCGCTTCTCCAGGAAGGCGTTGCGACCTTCCTTCGCTTCTTCGGTCATGTAGGCCAGGCGAGTCGCTTCACCGGCAAACACTTGCTGGCCGACCATGCCGTCGTCGGTCAGGTTCATGGCAAACTTGAGCATCTTGATCGACGTCGGCGACTTGCCCAATATCTCTTGCGCCCACTGGTAGGCGGTATCTTCCAGCTCATCATGGGGGATAACCGCGTTGACCATGCCCATCTCGTACGCGTCCTGCGCCGAGTAGGTGCGTCCGAGGAAGAAGATCTCTCGTGCCCGCTTCTGGCCAACCATCTTGGCCAGATACGCAGAGCCGTAGCCGCCATCGAAGCTGGTCACGTCTGCGTCGGTCTGCTTGAAATTGGCGTGTTCCCGGCTTGCCAGGGTCAGGTCACAGACGACATGGAGGCTGTGCCCGCCACCAACTGCCCAGCCCGGCACCACGGCAATGACCACTTTGGACATGAAGCGGATCAGCCGCTGCACTTCCAGGATGTTCAGCCGGGGCATGCCGTCGTCGTCCACATAGCCCTGCGCCCCGCGGGCACGCTGGTCGCCCCCGCTGCAAAAGGAGTAGACCCCATCTTTCGGAGAGGGACCCTCGCCGGAGAACAGGACAACACCAATTGACGTATCCTCGCGGGCGTCGACGAAGGCGTCGAAGAGCTCGGCGACGGTCTTCGGGCGAAAGGCGTTGCGAACTTCGGGCCGGTTAAAGGCGATGCGGGCTACCCCATTCGCCTTTCGATAGGTGATATCTTCGTAGGTCTGCACAGTCTGCCACTGTGGCTGGATGTTGGTCATAATGTTTCTCGTCCTGACGCCCGGAACCGGCGTGGTAGGTGCCGTCTCCGGTTGTCGCTGATGCCGCAGCGCCGTGCTCGACGCTTCAGGCCTGATCCATTTCCTGAGTCAGTTCAATGAGCAGTTGGCCATCCACCAACGTCAGCGGTTTGCCGCGAGACCACTCGCGAGCCGCGTCCGAAATCTCGGCGGTTGTCACCAGAAAGGCGTGGGCCGCACGCTCGTGGATCATCGTGCCATACAGCTCCCGCACGACGTCCGGGCCGACGGTCGATCGATAGCGCTTGCACTGCACCACCGCCCGACGGCCCTGCTCGTTGACGACTTCCAGATCGACACCGAGGTCGCCGCTGCTGCCACGCACCGACACCTCATACCCCTTGCGCCGGAAGACGGCCGCCACATACCGCTCGAAATCTGCCGGGCTGAGGGTTTGCAGCTGTTCCAACGTAACGGGTTCGACCGCCGAACCAGAGTGCCACGCCAGCCATTGTCGCCCGACCAGCAGCCAGACCACGGCCAGCGTCAACACAGCCGCCCAGCCAAACAGCGTCAGCAGCTCCAGCACAACCCCTGGCCGGCCGTCCACGGCGCTGCCCAACCATCCGTAGCGCCACAATGTCCACAGCAGCGCGGCGACCGAAGCCAGACCAAGCAGCAGCGATATGCGGGTCAGCCGCCGGGGCCGCTGACCGGTCGGAAGGCGCAGAGAGCTACCCGTTACTTTCTGGTTGGTCTCAATACGAATCAACATGCGTTTCAGCGATGGCCTTTGTGGCAGAGCTTCTTGGCTTCCGTTCAGAAGTCAATTGTAGTCAGACGGCATGCGATTGGCCACTACTGGCCTGGGCTTTTCACCGTTCGAGCGACCGTAGTGACCGGATTCCTTTCCGGTCTCCTGGGGGCCGATCGAGGACACGACAAGGAATGTCGCGGCTACGTCTGACAATCCGACTGCTGAAGACACCTTCCACGACTGGCTGCTTAGCGCTCGCACAGCAACTCGGCCGGCAGCCGCGGCGAAGTTGTTCCTCGGTGCAGGCATGCTATCATTGCCCGCTATGGTTACCAAACGGCAATTGGGCATCCTCTTTATTGTTGGCGGCGCGGCCGTCATTATCGGCAGCTTTGCCGTCGATCTGATAGGCGCCGGTCAGTTCCAGGGCATCGGCCCTGCACAGCAGCGAGCGTTGATCCTGGCGGGGCTGGCGGTCGCCATTGGCGCGACGCTGTGGCCGCTCGGTGACAAACCCGCCTGACGCGGCAGAATCTGACCACGCTACCAGCACCCCAACATCTATTGTGAGCAGCACACCGACCATCCAACCCACCAGCTCAGACAGCCTGCAAACATGGCAGCGGCTTGTGGCCATGATTCCCAAATTGCTGGTGGCGGCCGCGTTGCTGGCGTTCGTCGCCTACTTGCTAATCTACATCTTCTATGCCGTACAGCTCTTCCGCTTCCCGTTCGACTACGATCAGGGCGAAGGGTTCGAGCTGATGGACACGATTCTGTTCAGCCAGGGCGAATGGCCGTACCGCAGCAACGAAAGTTACCCGTTCTACGCCTCCAACTATCCGCCACTCTTCCACATCCTCATCGTGCCGCTGGTCTGGTTGTTTGGTCCTGAGTACTGGACCGGCCGTTTGTTGTCATTTGTCGGCACGCTCATCACCGCCGGGGCGATCGGTTTCGCCGTCCAGCACCTTGGCCGGCGATGGTGGTTGTCTGTGCTGTCCGGGTTAGCGTTCCTTGCCTCCAACTACGTCTACCACGTCGGCCCGCTCTTCCGGCAGCATATGTTTATGGTCATGTTTGAGACGTTGGCGGTCGTCCTGGTGGCCCTCGTGTTTGAGCGGGAAGAGGCGGACGGCCGCAAGCGACCCTGGCAGCTCCTGGGTGTCATGATCTTGCTGCTCGCCGCTGGCTATACGAAGCAGCTCGCCTACGCCACCGTCGCCGCTGTCTTCATCTTCATGTTCCTGCGCGAACCGCTTCGGGCGGTCAAGTGGGCCATTCCGTTCGGGCTGGTCACCGGTCTCATCTTCCTGGGCATTGATCTGGCTACCGATGGTCAGTGGCGACTTAACACGGTCACGGCCAACCTCAATCCGTTCATCCCCGGACAGGCGGAAGGCCTCTACCGGCAGTGGTTCAGCCTCCACATCGTGATCACCGTCGCGGCCATTGGCATGGTAATCTACCAACTCTACTTCACCCGCCTGTCGGTCTACGCCATCTGGTTTGTGGTGGCGGCTGTCAACGGCTTTACGGCGGGTAAGTGGGGAGCAGGTGAATCCTACTTTGCGACGGCTATCGCCGCCAGCTGCATTCTGTCCGGCCTCGCCTTCAACCACCTGTTGACCTGGGCGAACAGCCGCTCGTGGAGCCGTCCATCGCTGTCGTTCTGGGCACCGGTGGGCATGACCAGCCTGATCGCCCTGCTGTATCTGTTCCAGGCGACGCGCATGTTCCACATGCCGACCCACACGCCGTTCCTGGCCAATGTGGCCAACGCGCTCGGCTACCCCAGCGAAGTAATGATCCCGCCCCAGACGTCGTGCTCCGCGCCCCGTGAACCGGAACCTGTTCCGTACGTCGATGCCGTTGGCGCAACCCTCCTGGGACGGCCGCCCACAGCCGCCGACACGCTGGCAGGGCAGCAGATAACGGAGCTAATTGCTCGTGGGGAAACGGCCGCCTTCAGCGAGGAAGCGGGCTTCAATCTGTTCCTGGGCCGCGATGTCGTCACAAATCCAACACAGCTGCTAAATCTGTACAACAACAATGCTGTCGACCTGACCGAAATGTTGGCTATGCTCGACGAGCAGGCATTCGACACCGTCGTGCTGCGCGCGCAGTTCTATCCGCCTCCCGTGCTCGACGTTATTGGACAGCGCTACATCACCACCGATCTGGTGCAGATGAATGGCTTTGTCTACTGCATCATGCAACCACGATGAGCACCTACCAGATTGACACACCCGTATTCGCCGGGCCATTGGACTTGCTGCTGCACCTGATCGAGCGGGAAGAGCTTGACATAACGGCGATTTCGCTATCTCGGGTGACCGCGCAATACCTGACGCAGATTGAGCAGATGAAGCAGGATCGCGTCGAGCAGCTCATTGACTTCCTCAACATTGGCGCCCGTCTCGTGCTGATCAAGAGCCGTGCGCTGCTGCCAAAGACACCCGCGCTGCCGGGGATGGAAGAAGAAGAAGAGGATCCGGCTGAAGCGCTTATCCGGCAGCTTCGCGCTTACCGACAATTCAAGCAGGCGGCGTCCTGGTTGGAAGACCGTCAGACGCGCGGCCTGCGCACCTATCTGCGGGTCGCCCCGCCCCCGCGGCTGGAAGGGCGTCTTGATCTGAGTGGCATCTCGCCCGCCACGTTGCTGGCGGCAGTCCAGGCCGTATTGGCCCGAACGGAGACCATGGAAGAGAGTGTCAATCTCATCCAGCCGCGCCGCTTAACGATTGAAGACCAGTTGTCGCGGCTGCGCGGCAGGCTGCGCTCAAAGCAACCATTCCTGTTCAATGAGATGCTGTCCTCACGCAGCAACCAGACCGAGGTCGCGATCACCCTGCTGGCCCTGTTGGAGCTGATCAAGCGGCGCGAAGCACGCGCCGCGCAAACCTTTCTCTTTGGACCAATCAGTATCGAGTCGCAGGACCCGGGCGCGGAGATGACAGAAGACGAGGAAGCGATCTGGAGTTAGCTACCACCACTCTTGCTGACGGCCGTAGCGGACCAGGAAGAAGGCAGCGACGCCCACAATGATAAGCGGCAGCAAAATGCGGACGGCCATGCCGCCACCAAAACGCAAGAGGAATAACGCCGCCAACACAACGAATCCCACCAGAATCCATTTCGAGTAGTTGTCCTCGGCCGGTTCGATCGCCTCATCCCGACTGAGTTGGGCGCGCTGGCAGGCAACCTTGAGGCCGGTGCGCAGCGGCTTGTTGTCCAACGTCCATTGACAGCCGCACACCTCGCACTGGTAGCAGCTGAAATCTGGGCGGCCAGATTCGCGATCCGTACGCTGCAGGATGCGACCGCCGCAGTGGTCGCAGTCAAATCCTGTATCGTCCCAGGTGGTTCCGGTCTCAATCACAACACCTGTACTATACCCCTCCGAACCGCCGCATCCAAGGATAGCGAGGTCGTGGCTCACCAAGCGGTTAGTTAACAGACCTAATCCCGAAGCTGGTGGGACCACACTCTCAAGCGGCCACGTGCGCTAATGCCGCCCAGCACGAGGGTGGTCACAATGCGCGGGTACTTGTCCGCGTAGAACTTGCGGTAGAAGATTTGCATGGCGCTCACCGACTCTTCTGCCACGCGGACGCGGGTCGCTTTCGGCGGCCGAGCAATGGCTGCCGACTCCTTGCGCAGGCCGGAACTGGCCCCCTTGTAATGCAGCACCTCGACCAGCGGGAAGTAGATAATGCGATACCCTGCCTCGTGAATGCGGTAGCAGTAGTCGATATCCTCGCCGTAGAAGAAGTACGTTTCGTCCCAGCCGCCCAGATGCCGGTCCAGCGCTCGGGGCATCATCATATAGGAGCCGGCGATCACCGGGACATCGTGGACCTTCGAAAAATCCTCGTAGGACAGGAAGTAGCCATCGAATCGGGGATCCGGGGACAGCAGCCGACTCAACCCGGAGAAGTGGCAGAAGGCGTTCCACGGGGTCGGAAACCCGCGATGGTTATCCGGGTCTCGTTCGCCGTTAGGATAGACGAGCCTGACAGTCAACGCGCCCACGTCCGGTTCCGACTGCATGTAGGCCAGCGGCACCGTGAGGGCATCCGGGGCAACGCGTGTGTCAGAGTTGAGAAATAGCACGTAGTCGCCAGTGGCCACAGCCGTGCCGGCATTGTTGGCCGCCGCAAAACCGAGGTTATCCGTGTTGGCGATCAGCTGGACCGAGGGGTAGCGCTCGCGCACCAACGCCACGCTGCCATCGCTGGACGCATTGTCCACCACGATGATTTCCATTCCTCCAGCGGGTTGATCAGCGCCTAGCAGCGACGCGAGGCAGTCGTCGAGCAGCGCTTTGGTGTTGTAGGACACCACAATGACAGAAAGGTCCATGTGACCCAATTCTACCAGCATGGTCGCCGCTCGTCGCGGCGCGACCAACGCCGGACTAACCGTTCGTTAGGTGGCGCTCAGATCGAGCATCATCCCCTCTGCGGCGATTTGCTGGAACTGCTTCCGGTGATGCGAGAAGCGGCCCGGCAGGAGCCAGGGATCAACGCGCTCCAGCCACCAAACAGCCCAGTCTCGCTCAATAGCTGGGCGGCGTCGGGTTGCCGACGAACCACGTGATATAGACGAACAAGCCGATCAGCGATGCGGTCATGTAAAGGATGTACGATACCCGCATGAAGACCCGGTAGTTGCTGAACTGCAGCGGTTTGATCATCAGCCCATTGCCGCGCAGCATGACAAAGATGCCAAACAGAAACGCCGTCGCACCGACGGCCGCATGGATGCGCGTGGTCGCGATCGCAGAGAGGGGCAGCATAGCCGGGTTGTTCGGCGGGGCGACGAAGTCTCGATACGGCAGGACCATGAGCCACAACACCAGCACCGCGTTCAGCAGCACGCCACTGGTCTGCAGCCAGCGATGGGCGGTGTACTGATGGCGCACGGCAAACACAACGCCCAGTGTCAGCAAGATGGCCACCAGGGCGCTCAGAAGCAGCGTCATGTCCGCGCCAAAGTTGGCGCTGGTGCCCAGGAACCCCGGCGCGTGGAGAATTTCCGTCATGGTCGGCTTATCCTGGTGGGTAACCGTTTTGCGGGCCTGATTGGCAGCGAAACAGCGACCTTAGTGACTCAATATCTTGCTGAGGAACAGCTTGGTCCGCTCATGCTGCGGATTGTTGAACAGGTTATGGGCGGTCGTATTCTCAACAATACAACCCTCATCCATAAAAACCATGCGGTCGGCTGCCCGCCGCGCAAACCCCATCTCATGGGTGACAACAACCATCGTCATTCCGGCGCCGGCCAGATCGAGCATGACGTCGAGTACTTCCTTGATCATCTCCGGATCGAGGGCGCTGGTCGGTTCATCGAACAGCATGATCTTGGGGTTCATGGCCAACGAGCGAGCGATGGCCACTCGCTGCTGCTGGCCACCGGAAAGCTGGCGCGGAAAGGCGTCGGCCTTCTCCGGGATACCAACCCGGGTCAGCTGGGTCATGGCGATCTCGGCCGCTTCTTCGCGACTTCGCTTGCGCACCAGTCGTTGGGCAACGACCACGTTGTCAAGGACGCTGAGATGGCCGAACAGATTGAACTGCTGGAACACCATGCCCACTTCGGCCCGCACGGCGTTGATGTCGGTGTCCTCGTCCTCCAGGTGCACGCCGTCAATGTAGACAGCGCCCATCGTCGGCACCTCCAGATGGTTGAGGCAGCGCAGGACAGTGCTCTTGCCGGAGCCACTGGGCCCGACGATGACCACCACTTCCCCGGACTTGACCGTCATGTCAAATCCGCAAACAGCGGCCACATCATCAAAGTATTTGTGCAGGTTTTCGACGACAATAATGTCGCGTGCGCCCGGAACGTCACTCATCTTGTCGTAACCGCCTTTCGTACCAGCGTAAGAGAAGGCTGAGCGCGATTGTCATCGTCAGATAAAGAAATGTGAGAACGAGATAGCTTTCGCGAAAACGGAAAGTGCTGCCGGCATAGAGCCGCGCCTGCTGGGTCAGGTCCCGCACAGCCAGGACAGAGACCAGCGAGGAGTCCTTCAACATAGCGATGAAGTCATTGCCAAGCGCGGGCAGCACATTGCGAATTGCCTGGGGCAGAATGATGTGGCGCATTGCCGTGTTGTTGTTCATGCCCAACGACCGCGCCGCTTCCATCTGGCCCGAAGGAACAGACTCAATACCGGCGCGAAACACCTCGGCCAGAAACGCCCCGTAAATGACCGACAGCGCGATGATACCGCGCGTGTTGGTCGACATGGCCTGTCCGGAGATGTTCAGGAACCCGGCCACGGCGGGAACAATGACGAAAGCCACGGTGAAAATGAGCACAAGCGTGGGCACACCGCGAATGAACTCGATGTAGGTAATCGCCAGATTGCGGATGAATGGATTGCTGCTTACCCGACCGAGACCGGCCAGCAAACCAATCACCAGCGCGATGGCAAAGGCCACCAGCGTGGTATAGATGGTGACTGTAATGCCCGTGCCGATGAAAGCAGCCAAATCCCCGGACAATAAATCGTCCAGAGAGCCAAGGCCACCCCGAATAAAGTTATAGGCACGGTTGTAATCCTCATTCGTCAGAATGAGGATAAACATGAGTACGAGGAACCCGATGATGATCACCAACCACCACGGGAAGCCCTGCAACTTCTCCAAGTTGCTCTCTCCGGTGTCTAGTCGCTCAGAATCAACTGCCATAAATCCTCCTGCACTCAGGTACGGCAATACCCACTACAGCCTCTGCGAAGAACCTAGTTTAGCGTGACTGACGGGAAAGAAAAACGCCAGGTCGCCGGCAATCCTCAATCGAGCAATACCGGCGACCTGGCGGCCTCAACATTCGCGGCGGTTAGACCTTAGCCACCCAGGTCGTCGTAGGTAATCGTGAAAGCATCAGAGAAGTACTTGGCCGCCAGCGCGTCAAGCGTGCCGTTGGCCTGCATTTCAACCAGAGCAGCGTTAAATGCGGCAACCAGGTCGCTTCCCTTCGGGAAGACGAAGCCCAACGCATCGCTGGACATCGACTCACCCACCAGCTTCAGCTGGTCAGCGTTCACGCCAAGATAGCCTTGTCCAGCCGTCTCGTCGATGATAACCGCATCTATGTCACCGGCAATCAGCGCCTGAACCGCAAACGGGAACTGCTCGAACGCCTGAATGCGGTCGCCCGACATCATGTCGGAAGCAGTCTCAAAGTTGGTGGTGCCGGTCTGGGTACCAATAGTCAGGTCAGCATTGTTTACAAACTCTTCAACAGTGCTGAAGCGCTCTTCATCAATGCGAGCCAGCAGGCGCTGGTCGATATTGATGTAGCCGGTGGAGAAGTCCACAATCTCGGCCCGCTCCTCAGTAATCGTGATACCGTCGGCGGCCATGTCGTACTGACCATCGGCCACTGCCTGGATCATACCTTCCCAGGCCGCTTCAACATACATCGGCGTGCAGTTCAGCAGCTCGCACATGGCGTCGATCGCTTCATAGTCCCAGCCAGCCGGCTCGCCGGTCTGCGGGTCAATGTAGTTGAACGGCAGGTAGGCGTTTTCGACGGCGACCGTGATTTCACGTCCGCCCAGGTCCGGCAAAGCTGAGGCGTTGCCAACGGCCTCTTGCACGGCCTCAGCGGCTTGCTCGACAGCGGCCGGCGTTTCCGTAGTAGCACCACAAGCAGCGAGCACGAACGACAACAACACAACCAGGCCAAGGCTCAGTCTTGTCAATCTCTGCATCTTCAGTTCTCCTTTTCTCTCCTCAACAAACAAACAGTATTACCGGTGACGCTTCGGCAAGTACCCACGCTGCTGGTGAGGCAGGCAGGCTACCCATAGTATGCGGCGTCAGATTCCGGCTGAAAGGAACGGCGAATAGTGTCGCTCGTCCTTAAGCCATCGATTATAGCGGCGGAGTCATGTCTGTAAAGCCCATAGACTGCCTTGATTTGGATAGCGGCCGTTAGGCAGTCTGCCCAACCAACCGCAAGCACGTCCAGCACACCAGCTAAATGGACACCGGTTCCTGATGCATCCGGCTGTGGGCGGCATCAATGATCGCCAGAATACGATCGACCGCTACTTCCGGATGGTCCTGGGGATTGACAACGCAGTAGTCGAACTCGAGGCGGCGTTTCATCTCACCCCGCGCCGTGGCGGTGCGCAGCGCGATGCCCTCAGGTGTGTCGGACTTGCGTTCCTTCAGGCGGCGAACCAGCCCATCTTCGCTCTTGGTCGTCAAAAAGACGGATATGGTATTGGGGACAATCTTGCGGACCGTGGCCGCGCCCTGCACATCGACGCGCAGGATGACGTCACGCCCGCTGCTGAGCGCCTCGCGAATCTGCTGCTTGGGAATGCCTTTGTAGTCTTCGTAGACGATGGCGTACTCCAGCAGTTCATTCTCGTTGATCATACGGGCGAACTCGTTGTTGTTGACAAAGAAGTAGTCGATGCCGTGCTCTTCATCGTCGCGCGGTTCGCGCGTTGTCGCTGTCACCACGAAGTAAAAATCATCCGGCCGGCGATCCTGTAAGGCGCGCGCAATTGTATCTTTGCCCACTCCGGACGGGCCGGAGAGGATTAGCAGCACAGGGAAGCTGCGGCATTGATACACCTGATCGCTGCTTTCATCGGTTGTGGAATGCTCGAGGATTCGTTCAGACATCGACATGCTATGACTCCAGAGTTGCTATGGTGAGTGGTCGGCTATGATATCGGTACTCGTTCAGCGACAATGCGCCGCAGTTCTTCTTGTATCTCGGCTGGGGGCCGGTCCGCATCGACTGTCACCCACCGCCCAGGTTCCTCAGCAGCCAGGGTATGATACCCGCCGCGCACCCGTTCGTGAAAGGCAACGGCCTCCAGATCCAGCCTGTTCATTTCCTCGCCGTGGTTTCTGCGGCGTGACAGGCCCGTCCTGACGTCAAGGTCCAGCAAAATCGTTAGATCAGGTGACAACCCACCGGTGGCAAAGCTCGTCAGCTCGTGGAGCGCATCGAGGTCCAGGCCGCGACCGTAGCCCTGGTAGGCGATGGTGCTGTCCGCGTACCGGTCGCAGAGCACAATTGCCCCGTCTTCCAGTGCGGGCACAATCACTTCGCTCACCAATTGAGCGCGCGATGCACTGTAGAGCAGCACTTCCGCCCGTGCATCCATCTCGGTATTGGCCGTGTCGTGAAGCGTGTCTCGGATCTGATCGCCTATCGACGTCCCGCCCGGCTCGCGCGTCATCAACACATTCTCGCCCTGCTGCCGCAGATAGGCTGCCAGCTGGACAATCTGGCTCGTCTTGCCGGCCCCTTCTGGCCCTTCAAAGGTGACGAACAGCGGCCCCATCTTAATCGTTCCGCTGCGTGCCAAAGATTCGCACACGGCGATACGGCTCCCGTCCGTAACTGTGGGAGACCAGGTTGGCCTGCCGCGCCATCTGATGTTGGTAGCGCCGAATGGCCGACCCGACAGGGTTCAGGTCTACGCTGCTCTGACCTGACTGCACGAGGGAGATGGCTTGCTCCGCCTCGGCCACGGCCGACTCAAAAGGGTCACTGGAAGACACCTCCAGGTCCAGTGCTTCCACCAGAAAACGCTCCATTTGCGTCACCGTATTGGCGCGGAGTACGTAGACCGACACATTGTGATACTCTGCGTCACTGATCAGACGACGGCGTTTCCGGTAGTAACTCTTCAGGGTGACCAGGACATCGGCTTCCGCCAGTTCTTCCACGATGACGGCCCGAACGCCGAGGTGCTTGGCTGCCTGATAGAGGCGGTTGCGGGCGACGCCGTAGGGGAAGATCTTGATCGTCTTCTTGGTTTGGCCGTTCGTCGAGTCGGCTGTCAGCGGGCTGTCGACAACGACGTCACGGTCGCCGTTGCCCAGCAAAGGCCCGCCGTTGCTCTCTGGCTTTGTGGAAGACGTGCCGACGGTACGGACCTCCCGACCACCGCGCCCTTCTCTGGAGCCCCGGTTGCCTCGTCTGCCAGTAACGGCCGCCGACGTAACCAGCAGCGCCTGCCGCTCTGTCTGGAACACGCCGTCTTCGTCGCGAAAACGGACCTCCACTTCCAGCGGCTCACCGCGAAGCATGGCGTCGACCGATGTCGTCACATCACGATGAACCAGCAGACGCTGACGGTCCTGCATTTCGATGAGTACGTCAAATGTCGGCGGCGCCTTGCGTTCCAGCACCGTCTTTTGCGTACCACGACGACGCGCTTCCTCGTCCGACAACGTGACGCTGTCAATGCCGCCGACAAGGTCAGACAGCGTCGGGTTGAGCAGGAGGTTCTCCAGCGTATTGCCGTGCGCCGTGCCGATAAGCTGGACGCCGCGCTCGTTGATAGTGCGCGCTGCCTCGGCTTCTCGCTCGCGCCCAATCTCGTCAATGACGATGACTTCCGGGTTGTGATTCTCAACTGCTTCGATCATCACCTCATGCTGGTGAGAAGGACGCGGCACCTGCATCCGGCGAGCGCGGCCGACTGCCGGATGGGGTATGTCGCCGTCGCCGCCAATCTCATTGCTGGTGTCGACGATGATGACGCGCTTGTTCTCCGCCAGAACACGAGCCATCTCACGCAGCATGGTCGTCTTGCCCACGCCGGGACGACCCAGCAGCAGGATGCTTTGCCCTTCGGCCACGATGTCGCCCACAATCTCGATGGTGCCGTAGACTGCCCGGCCGATACGCAGCGTCAGACCGACGACCTGACCCCGGCGATTGCGGATGCCGGAAATACGGTGGAGCGTCCGGGCGATCCCCGCCCGATTATCATCGTCAAAGTCGCCGATGCTGTTGACGACCTGGTCGATCTCATCCCGGTTGACTTCGCTGTCGCGCAGGATCAACTCACCGTCCACATAGCGAGCCGTAGGCAAACGACCCAGATCCATGACGATTTCCAAGAGCTGGTCGATGTTGCCATTAAGTTCTACGCGTTCTCGAATACTATATGGCAGAACAGAAAGTAACGTGCGCAAATCTTCGTAGGTTTCTGACACTATAAATTGCGCCTACTCTTGAGGCGCCCTCTCTTTTTTGGTCTTGGCCGGCTGCCTGTACTGGCGAATGAGTGGCGAGGAGGCCGGGATGCGATGGCCCTCCATCGACACAGCCGCCTCAGGCACACCTTTCACAGCATGGTGGACAGTATGGCAAACCATGACCGCCTGACTGCGGGCCAGCGTAAAGCCACTTCGTTCCAGCGAGCTGGGCAGCCAACTCTCATATCGTCGTACGCAACAGTAGACCGCCGCCGGCCCCGTCGCAAATGCCTGGTCCAGCGCCGCCGCTACAATCTGCGGCGCCTCAGATTCTGCATTGGGATGGATAAAGAAGCGCATCCAGGTGGCGATAGAGCCGCGATGAATGTGCACAAACGCGCCCAACTCAGAGCCGTGACGCATGACCCATATCTCGCCCTCTGAGACCGGTGGCGACGGTTCGATGAGCTGGACCAGCCGCGGCACGGTGTTGGCATACAACAGCTGGATGTCCCAATCGTCCGTCGATTGCCGCGCCGCCAGCGGAGCGGCGGCGATGGCGACTGGTCGATACGAGTCCGCACCAACCTTCCAGATATCCTGCCGCGTATAGACCGCAAAGCCGGCGCGGCGCAGCAGTGTCAATTCCGGGCGAGTCTCGTCGACCTCGGCCACAACACTCTGCAACCCTCGCTGGCCTGCGAAGCGCACCGCCTCATCGAGCAGCGCCAGCCACACCGACGCTCGCGGCGATATCGCATCAGCCGCTAGCGCGTGCTGGTCGTAACCGGTAGTCGGGTCGGAGACAGGGCTGACATACAAGATGCGGGCATGGGGTGACGCTGGCGGAATTCGCAGTTGAATGAAGCCGCCCCCTTCGCCGTTTTCCGGTTTCCAGACAAAGGTGGGGTATTCCCCGCCCACAAACATACTCATCAGCGCATCGCGCAGCGGATGGAGGTTGTCAGCCAAAGAGGAAACGGCGTGAAGCGTAATGCCTTGCTCGCCCAGACGGCGAACGAGGGCCAGATCGCGCAGATCAAATGGCCGTACCATTGCAAATAGTGTAGCAATCCCGCCTACCCGGCGCAAGCACCCCCAGCCCCTGCTCCCACCGAACTCTAACGCCAGCGAAGACCGCACGGCACACCAATTGGGGTCCTTTCAGAGAGCATTGACTACCGCAGCACTCTTTCTGATAAATCTCCTATAGAGATTACGCGTCATAATGCCTATAATCTCAGATGGTTTGCATACTGATTGGGGAGAATTCATGGCGACACAGCACTACGCAGGCGAAGCAGCATTCGCGAAACTGACAGAGGAATGGGACGATCTGGCAGCCGAGGGCATGACAGATACGCCATTCCAGAAGCTGGCCTATCAGCGTGCGTGGTGGTCGCACTTGCAGCCAGCGACGGCGTCGCTGCATACCATTACAGTCAGGGACGAAACAGACAAGCTGCTCGCCATTGGCTGCTTCTATCTTCTGGATGGCGTCGTCTATTTCAACGGCTGCGTCGAAGAAACAGATTATCTGGACCTGATTGTCAGAGAGCCGGATGCTGAGAGCGCGTGGCGGGCGGTCCTTGATTGTCTCGACTCCGGTGAGATTGGAACGTGGCAGACGTTGAATCTCTGCAACATTCCGGCCGCATCGCCATCCCGCGACCTGCTCAAAACATTGGGCGCCGAACGGGGCCTGTCGGTCACGGAAGAACAGATTGAGGTTTGTCCAGTCATTGCCTTGCCCGACTCGTTCGACGCCTACCTGGAAGAGTTGGATAGCAAACAGCGCCGGGAGATCAACCGCAAGATGCGCCGGGCCACGGCCGCAGACGCGACCACCCGGACGGTCGGGCCGGACGAAGAGATCGAAGAGGCGACCGACGCCTTCCTAGAACTTCTGCAAGCCAGCACCTTCGAAAAGCGGGACTGGCTCAACGACGGCCGAAGAGCCGTCTTCCACGACGTAGCCAGAGCGGCGCAGGCTGACAGCACGCTCCAGCTCATGTTTGTCTCGGTCGATGGCAGGAATGCGGCTGCCCTGTTTAACTTCGACTACAATGGCCGAACGTGGGTGTACAACTCCGGAATGGATCCTGCAGCGTTCTCAGGCTTGAGTCTGGGCGTCGTGCTGACCGCCCAGGCGATTGAACAGGCTGTTGCTGGCGGGAACTATGAATTCGACTTCTTGCGCGGCGACGAAGCGTACAAGTATCGCTTCGGAGCCACTGACACCGCCATCTATCGTCTCCGGCTGGAGAAGCCTGGGGCAGGAAGCTAACTATGGACTTCTCACTATTTAGCGCCGATAACTACCGCGACACGCAGCCTGTTGCCTATCACCCGCCGATTCGCCGGGTGGCAATGCTCAGCGTCCACACGTGCCCGCTGGCGATGTTGGGCGGCAAGAAGACGGGCGGCATGAATGTCTACGTGCGCGACTTCAGCCGCGAGCTGGGGCGTCAGGGCGTGGAGGTCGACGTCTTTACTCGCTCTCAGGACGACTGTGTCCCGATGGTCAACCACGATCTGGGCCCGGGCGCGCGCGTCATCCATATCCCCGCCGGCCCGCAAGAGCCGATTCCAGTCGGTGAAGTCGACCAGTATCTCGACGAGTTCGTCGCCGGCGTCCTGGCGTTTGCGGAGCGCGAAGGGCTGGAGTACGACATCATCCACAGCCATTACTGGCTGTCCGGCCTCGTGGCCGAAAGGCTCAAGGCTGAGTGGGGTGGCGTGCCTGTCATCCATATGTATCACACCCTCGGGCATATGAAGAACCGGATTGCCACCAGCGACAAAGAGCGCGCGCCGCAAGCCCGGATTGATGGGGAATCACGCGTCCTGCAAACGGCCGACCGCATTATCGCGGCCACGCCCGCTGAGCAGGCGCAGCTCAACTGGCTCTACCACGCCGATATGGACAAGATTGCTGTCGTGCCGCCCGGAGTGGATCTTGAACGATTCAGCCCCATGCCGTCTAAGGAAGCGAAGAAGCGCGTTGGCATTCCGTGCGGCGACACCAACATCATGTTCGCCGGTCGAATCGAGCCGCTCAAGGGCGTGGACACGCTCATGCAAGCGATGGCTCTGATCCGCGAACGGTATCCGGAGCTGGTAGAGAATACGTGCGTCGCTATCATTGGCGGCGATCCGTGGTCGGATGATCCCGACGACGAAATGGCCCGCCTTCAGGCGCTGCGGGAAGAGTTGGGCATTACGGACCTGGTCGTCTTTCTGGGCGCCAAAGACCAGGAGATACTGCCGAACTATTACGCAGCGGCCGAAATGGTCGTCATGCCCTCACATTACGAGAGCTTTGGCATGGTGGCGCTGGAAGCGATGGCCATGGGCCGGCCGGTTATCGCGTCAGAAGTCGGCGGATTGGCCTATCTGGTCAAAGACGGCATCAACGGCTTCCACGTACCTTCGCGTGACCCGGAGGCACTCGCCAGCCGCATGTTCGAGCTGCTAAGCAATGACGCCTGTCGCGAGACGATGGGCCGGCTGGCTCGCGAATATGCCGAGAAGTTTGACTGGTCCCACATTGTCGGAAGGATGATGCACATCTACGAACAAGCGATTATCTCAGCCGATTCGCCATCAGCTGCGCCTGTTTCCGGCCAGAACTAGGCGCTACTGGCGCAGGGCAGCCGCCGCGCTCGTCGCCACCTCGGCCGGCGTGCGATCGGTGGCCAATACCTCGAAAACCGCATTGCCCAGGACTTCCATTAACCGGCTGCCTGGCGCGACTGGCAGCTGGGCCGCTCGGTTCAGTCCCTCTTCCACAAACTCCATATAGGCGTCTTCTTCCGCCAATTGGGCCAGCACGTCAAGGCGGGTTGGCAACACGTTGCTTTGCACCGTCCATTCAGCCATATTCGGTGGCTCAGTCAGAAAGAGCAGCAGCTCCGTGGCCAACGCCTGCCTGGCTGCGCCGTCCACCGATACCGACCAAACCCAATTGTCGACCAGTGGCGTTAGCGGACCAGACGGTCCGGGAACTGGCGCGTAGCCGCGCTGCAGTTGGGCAGCAGGCAATGCCCCTTCGCCGACCGGCGCCTGCGCCTGCATAAAGTCAGACCTCATCCAGACGTGGTTGCTCGTTCCCAGCTGGTAGAGCTGCCACGTCTCGTCCAATGTGCGCAGTTGTTGGCTCTGCAACAAATTCGGTTTGCCGGCCGCAATGTCCTCCAGAGCGCGCGTCAGCGGTTCGACCTGCAGGTCAGGCTGTCCGGCCTCGTTGACAACACTGCCCCCTTCGGCCAGATAGAACTGCAATCCGAACAAGGCTCCGTCCGGACTGTCCGCCGGCAGCAGCATGGTGCGTGCTGTGCCGGAGATGAATTCATTCCACAGGAGCGGAACGGTCTCTGTGACCACACGCGGCGGATAGACCAGATGCGAGAAGCCCGTCTGTCCGAACGGCATGCCATACAGGATGCCGTCACGAACTACCTGGTCGCGGCTGACGGGATAGAGCGCATCCACGACACCGGGATCGACAAAGCTGTCGATCGCGAAGATGAGCTGCTCCGCGGCCGCCCCCGGCAGCGAGCGTGCCGGAAGGGCAATCAGGTCCGGCAGTGACGACGGAGCAATCGTGCGCCCCGTGCGCAAATAGCCAAGGATGCCTCCCTGACCGTCCACCGGCCGCTGTTCGACAATAATTTCCAGATCCGGATAGCGCGTATTGAACTCGCGTATCTGATTACTCAAAACGGCCGAACCCGCTTCCGTCCGCTGGCCAATCTCGCTGGGCAGCCAGACGCGCATTTGCGAGAGCGAAGCCGTCGTGGTCAACGGCAGCGCCGTTGGCATAGCCGCCGGCGGAGCGACAAAGGTGGCAGGAGCGGTTGGCGCGGCAGTGGGAGTCGCCTCCGTCTCGTCAGTGGCCGATTGCAGCACGCTGCAGCCTGTCGTCACGATCCACAACAAGAGCATCAGTGGCACAAGTAGACGGGATAAGCGAGGCAAAGAAAGCGTCGGATTCATGATGACCGCAGTATATCACTTTTGCCAACCCTTGCCTGTCGCGGCGCAAAGCGCTATGATTTTTGGGTCATGTCTTTTCATTGTGGCTACACACAGCGGATTCTGAGGCTCCACTTGCTTGGCTCCTTCCCGGGCGGCGACACGACTCACCTGCCTGCCCGTTGATTATTATGTAAAGCAAGAATCGATATCGTTAATCATGGCCCCGGGCAGTCTACCTGCACCGGGGCTTTTTGTATCAAGAGCAAAAAAACATGGCCGAAGTCATCATCAATCTCGATCATATACACCTCAGTTTGGCCGGACGGTCGATCCTGGCCGACTTGAGCTGGGACCTGCAGCGGGGCCAGCGAATTGGCCTGGTTGGTCCCAACGGAGCCGGCAAGTCCACCCTGCTCAAGCTTATTTCCGGCGAGATGACGACCGACAGCGGCTCACTCTTCCGATTGTCGGGGCTGACCTGCGGTCGGCTGCACCAGGAACCGGAGCTTGCCCACGGCCTGACTGTATTTCAGGATGCGCTCACAGCCATTCCGGAACTGGCTCGGCTGGAGCACGACCTAGACACTCTGGCAGCCCAGATGGGAGTGCCGGAGACGTACGAAGATCCCGTCCGGCTCGAACGGGCCATCACCCAGCAAGATCGTCTGCTGACAGCATACGAAGCCCTGGGCGGCCTGCGCTACGAGAGCACCATCAAGCAGGCGCTGGTGGCTGTAGGGTTGGCTGAGCCGTCGTGGAGTCAGCCAACGACTGAACTGAGCGGCGGACAGAAGAAGCTGCTGATGCTGGCCAAACTGCTCGTGCAGCGACCACAGCTCCTCCTGCTGGATGAACCAGACAACCATCTCGACCTGCCGTCCAAGCGCCTGCTCGAGCGCATCATCCAGACCTATGATGGCTGCGTCGTGATCATCTCCCACGATCGCTACTTGCTGGACGAGGTCGCCACCCAGATCGCCGAACTGGATGGCGGGCAAGTGACGACCTATCCGGGCAACTACTCGGCCTACGTCACAGAACGGCAGCTTCGCCGGTTGCGACAGCAGCAGAAGTACGCGGCCCAGCAAAAAGAGATCGCCCGCATAGAAGTGGCTATCGCCCGCTTCGAGCTGTGGGCCTCCCTCGTCGTCAATGAGCGCCATATTCGCCAGGCACGCAGCCGGCGCAAGATGCTGGATGAGATGGACAAGGTCGAAAAGGTGACGGAGTCGCGCCGCCTGACGCTTGAGCTGGGGGGCTGGCGCGGCAGCAACAAGGTCATTGAACTGGTCGATGTGGGCAAGACTTTCGACAACGGGCGCACGCTCTACGACGGGCTTGCGCACACAATCTGGCATGGTGAGCGGGTCGGGCTGGTCGGCCACAACGGGGCAGGCAAATCGATCCTCCTGAAACAGATCATGGCCCTTGAGACAGTCACGGCCGGAGAGATTAAGATGGGTCCCAACATCCAGGCCGGCTACTATGCGCAGGAGATGGAAACGCTGAATCCGGATGACGACTTGATCAAGTCGGTGCGCGACGTGGCCCCACTTAGCCGGGACGCCGCGGTCGCTTTTCTGCTGCGCTTTCTGTTCAGCTACGACCAGATGCAGCAGCCAGCCAGCAAGTTGAGCGGCGGCGAGCGCAGCCGCCTTCAGTTGGCTCGCCTCGTCTTGCAGCGGCCGAATCTGCTCGTACTGGATGAGCCGACCAACAACCTGGACATTCCCGCCATCGAGGTGCTCGAAGAGACACTGGACGACTTTGTGGGTACAGTGTTGGTGATTTCGCATGACCGTTACTTTCTTGATAGAGTCGTAGACCGTATCGTTGAACTGCGCGAAGGAATGCTGGTGCCCTACCTGGGTGGGTATACCGACTACCTGGATGAGCGCGGTTATGAGGAGTAGATGGCCAACCAACCAGCAATCAGTCAGGCATCATCGCCGGAGGAGCTTTCAGCCGGCACATTTCGTCAGTTGGCGTCCGAGATCCAGACGGAAGTGGGCAGCGTCATCGTTGGCCAGCAGGCCGTCATTCGCGACGTCCTGATCGCGGTTCTCTCCGGAGGACACGCGCTTCTGGAGGGCGTACCGGGCCTGGGCAAAACGATGCTCGTGCGCACGCTGGCGGACGCCCTGGATCTGTCATTTGGGCGGGTCCAGTTTACGCCCGATCTCATGCCCGCCGACATCACCGGCACGGAGATTATGGACGAGGACGAAGACGGCCGTCGCTCCTTTCGGTTTCAGGAAGGCCCGCTCTTTGCCAACCTTGTCCTGGCCGACGAGATCAACCGGGCCACGCCCAAGACCCAATCCGCGCTGCTGGAAGCAATGCAAGAACGCACCGTGACGACCGGAACGGTTTCCCACCCCTTGCCACAACCTTTCTTCGTCCTGGCTACGCAAAATCCGATTGAGCAGGAAGGTACCTACCCGCTCCCGGAAGCGCAGCTCGATCGGTTCTTCTTCAAGATCAATGTGGGCTACCCGTCCGCCAGCGAACTGAGCGAGATCATCGACCGCACCACCGGCAGCGCGACACCATCTGTTCGCAAGGTCACCGGCGCGGCGGAGCTGATCGGCATGCAGCGCGTGGTGTTGGACGTACCGATGCCCACGAACGTGCGCGACTACGCCAGTCGTCTGGTCGTGGCCAGTCATCCCGGCGGGTCGCCCTCGCCATTGGTCAACCGCTTGCTGCGCTATGGCGCCAGTCCGCGCGGCGCACAGGCGCTTGTGCTGGGCGCCAAGACGGTGGCCCTGCTGGATGGTCGGGTCAACGCCAGCTTTGATGATGTCGACGCGGTTAGCGCGTCAGCCCTGCGCCACCGGCTCCTGCTCAACTTCGAGGGACAGGCCGAAGGGGCTGGCCCCGACGACGTCATCGCGGATCTCGTTGCCGCGGTGCCCTACGAGGCGTAGGGCACCGGCGTCCATACGTCGGCCTCGAATCGGGATAACCTCCATGAAACTCTTCGACGAAGCCTCCCTGCGCCGTCTGGAGCAGCTGGCCCTGGCAGCCGAGCGGGTGCGGGCGGGCCAGCTGAAAGGCGACCGCCGCAGCAATCGCCGTGGCACCTCAATTGAGTTTGCCGACTATCGCGAGTACGCCCCCGGCGATGACCTGCGCCGTCTGGACTGGAACGTGCTGGCTCGTCTGGAACGGCCGTTCATGAAGCTGACAGAGGAAGAAGAAGACCTCGCCGTCCACGTGCTGGTTGATGTGAGTCCCAGCATGAACTGGCCGCTCTTGGAACCATCACCTGAATCGGAATCAGAAACACCTTCCGCGAACAAGCTCTGGTTTGCCCTCAGGCTGGCGGGCGGTCTGGGTCATATCGCCCTCGCCTCTGGCGACTTGCTGACCGTCACCTTGCTTGATGGAGGCAACAATCGCCACTGGGGCCCATTCCGCAGCCAGCAGAACAGCTGGCGGCTGTTGGAGTTTCTGGAGGCCAACACGGCACAGACCGGGCAAGCCGCCCCCCCAGCGCTGACCGACATGGCTCTCTCGCTGCAAACCTACGCCCGACGTGCGCGGCGGCATGGGCTGGCGTTTGTGCTTTCCGATATGCTCTCTCCAAACGGCTATACGAAGGGAGTGGATGCGATGCTCCAGGTCGGGTTTGAGATAGCCATCGTCCACACGCTCAGTCCGGACGAAATGGAGCCCGCCCTCGACGGCGATCTCAAGCTGGTTGATGTCGAGACAGGCGCGATTGTTGAGGTGACCGTCGATGCGACGATGCGCCGGCAGTACATGGAGCGACTGGCCACCTGGCAAGCTGAAATTGCGGCGTATTGTCGCCAGCGACGCATCCACTACATCCCGGTTTCAACCGGTGTGGCGTGGGACACCGTCTTGCTGGACACAATGAGACGCCGGGGAGTCGTTCGCTGATATGGGCTTCCTCGCACCGGCAGCGTGGGCGCTGGGCCTGCTGGCCGTGCCCGTTGTGCTGCTCTACCTGCTCCGTCTTCGCCGGCGAACCCAGCCGATCAGCAGCACGCTGCTCTGGCAGCAAGTGACCGAAGACAGGGCGGCAAACGCACCCTGGCAGCGCTTGCGCCGCAACTGGCTCCTGCTCCTTCAACTCTTGCTACTCGGCGCGCTGGTGGTCGCCCTGGCCCGACCGTTTGTGCTGTCCAGCAATCTCGTACAGGGTAACGTGATCGTCCTGCTCGATGCCTCCGCATCGATGTTGGCGGCCGATGGGGCGCAAGGGACCACCAGGTTTGACGAGGCTGTAGCTGAGACCAGTCGACTCATCGACGGGCTGGCGGGCAGCAGCAACATGACTATTCTAGAGGTCGGGCCGCGTCCGCGCGTGCTGGCGGCCGCCACGGGCGACCAGACCGTACTGCAACAAGGATTGGCCACCGCCCAGCCGCATGCCGCCGCCGCCGACTGGGAGGCTGCCCTGGCGCTGGCCAATGGACTGGCACAGAACGCCAGCCGCCCGGAACACATCCTGCTAACCGACGGCGGTCTGCCGGAAGGGCTGCCCGACCTGATTGGCTCCGTCCGTCACGTTCCGATTGGCAGCCAGAGCGCCAACACAGCGATCACCACCCTCGCCCTGCGGCCCAGCGGCTCCGGACAAGTGCTGCTGGCGGCCGTCAGCAATCTGGGCGGCGAGTCCCAACCTGTTCGCCTCGACCTGTTCCTCGACGGCGCTTTGTATGACGCACGACGGCTGGTGCTGGAACCGGGGGAACGCAGCAACCTGACCTGGACGGATTTGCCTACCGGCAGTGTTGTTGAGGCTCAGCTCGTGCCTGCTGAAGGGGCGACTGACTTTCTGGCGGTCGATGATCAGGCGTGGGCCGGCAGCGCCGTAGCCGTCGACCGGCAGGTCCTGCTCGTCTCAGACGGCAACCTGTTTCTGGAGCAGCTGCTGCGGCTGCTGCCCGGCATGACGGTGGAAGCGGCCGCGCCGGGTGACGCTGCGTCGCTAGTCGAAGCCACACCTTATGACATCATCGTCTACGATGGCGTCGCGCTGCCTGCCGTGCTTCCCGCGGCCTCCTTGCTGGTTGTCAACCCGCAGCCCAGCGACGCCGTGCAGGTCGATACACTGCCCGGGGACACTATTCAGGTCGGGGCTGTCTTTACCAACACGGCCACCACCCGGCTGGCAGACAACCCGCTGCTGCAATTTGTGGAGTGGGAAGGCGTGTCGATTCAGGCGGCGCGGGCGGTTGAGGCTTCCTGGTTGTCACCGATCATTGAGGCGCAGGGAGGTCCGTTACTGCTTGCCGGAGAGCGGGACGGCCGCCGCACTGTGGTCCTGCCCTTCGACTTGTCGGCCTCGGATCTGCCTCTGCGGATTGCATTTCCGGTCATCATGGCTAATATTACGGGCTGGCTGAGTCCGGGGCAGTCGCTCTCCCGCGAAGCTTTGGCGCCAGGAGAACCCGTGTCAATTACGCCAGATATCGCCGCTACAAGAATCGAGATTGCCGGCCCGAATGGCATTGAATGGTCGGCCGACCTGGACGGTAACGTGCCGCCTCCGTATGTGGCCGGGGCACCGGGCCTGTACACGCTGCGACAGGTGGGACAGAGTGGCGAGCAGCTTTCCAGCGAGCAGTTCGCTGTCTCGTTTCAAGCGTTCGGTGAGTCTGCCATCACCCCGATGCCTACCGTTCGATTGGGTCAGGATAACTCAAATGCGCTCGGCACAGAGTTGGCCGGACAGCGCGAACTGTGGCCCTGGCTGCTGGGCGCCGGGCTGCTGCTGCTGCTGCTTGAATGGTGGTTCAGCCACCCAACCCGACGGCAGCGCCGTCCGCTAGGATCACGATGAGCCAGGACAGCGACTACCAATCCTACTCCCCCGCCACGGGCACGATGACGAACCTCGTCCGCCTGGCGGTCGGCGGGCTGTTGCTGCTGGCAGTGGGGCTGGTCATTGTCGGCTTCGTCATGTGGCCGAACTCCGGACAGCCGCTGTACCCGATCCTGGCTTCACCGACGGCCGCCAGCCCGACTCTCCAGAATGAAACGACACTGGTGGGCTTTGACGCGCTCAACGCCGACCCGGCTGCATTTCGCAATCAATCGATCCAGGTAACAGGCAGTTACACACCAATCGACCTGCCCATCTGCCAACCGTTCGCCGGACCACGCGTCCAGTGGAGCCTGGTGGCAGAGGAGCTGCAGCTCAACGCAATCGGCTTCGAGCGGATTCTGCGGCTGGCCGAACCGGGCATCCCGATGACTGTCACCGGTGTGTGGCGGCTCTACCAGGGCCCACTGGGCTGCGGCAAGGAGCCGGAAGATGGCGCGGTCTGGTATCTGCAAGTGACACAAATCCTTGAGCCGAATCCGATCACCGGCACTGTACCCATCAGCCTGACGTTCGTCCCGGGTCCCGGCGACCGGGACCCGGGGGTTGTGATCCCCACGCCGGAACTGGAAGAAACACCTGAGACGATCATCACGCCGACCGACTTACCCACGATCGTTGTCACCATCCAACCCACGGCGACGCTTCCCTCGGGGGCCACTGTTCCCGCTGAGCTAACTCCCACCGCCACCCTGGCGGTCACGCCATTGGCCACGCCGGACCCAGGCACGCCCAATCCGCTGGGCACCGCCACACCTGTGCCGGAAACCGGCACGCCCGACCCCGCTGCCACCCCGACCAGCGGCAGTGGAGGCACGGCCACGCCAGCTCTGCCCACCGGCACTGTGCCTCCGGGCGGATACCCGCCGGCAACGTCCACGCCTGAAGGCGGATACCCCTAATGCGCCAGACGGCCGTCGCCCGCCACCCTGCCCGCCCTACATCAATTGAATCGTTATGAACGAACATGATCTGCCTGATATCCCGTTTCAGTCTGCCGTCTCGCCCCCGGACGGGTGGCAAGGTCGCGCCGGCTGGTTCATCTTTCGCCGATTCGACCTGCTGCTTTCCGACGATGACGAACAGACAGACGTTCCGACGCTCAATTCGCCGGCAGAGCTTGGCCTCGAACCTCTGGCATCTCACTATCTGGGCGCGTCGAGCGATGGCGAGACGTTCACCCATTCCTTCGCTGCCGATGTCGATCCTGAGGCAGAGCCACCAACAGGCATGACGTTCGTTGGGCTGCGGTCCGCCTACGGCCGTCTGTCTGAGACGGCGTTCCAGATTGCCGGACAGGCGGTCCAGATCGTTAACTGGGACCGCACCCATCAGTACTGCGGGCGCTGTGGACATGAGACAGAGGACAGCTCGACCGAACGAGCCAAAATCTGTCCCAACTGTGGCCTGACCAGCTATCCTCGAATCTCTCCAGCCATGATTGTCAGAGTGCAACGAGCGCGTGAAGACGGCACACGCGAGATTCTCCTGGCCCGCAACCAGCGCTTTCCGAGCGGCTTCTACAGCGTTCTGGCCGGCTTTGTCGAGCCGGGCGAAACGCTTGAAGAGTGCGTCCGGCGCGAGGTGTTCGAGGAGGTAGGCATCCGCATCGGCGGCATCCATTACTTCGGAAGCCAACCCTGGCCGTTCCCCCACTCATTGATGATCGCCTTCGTGGCGGACTACGAGAGCGGCGATATCATCGTAGACCAGGACGAACTTGACGAAGCAAGCTGGTTTACCGCCGAGTCACTTCCCCACTACCCCCCGCCGCCCAGCATCGCCAACCGCCTCATTGAGGCGTGGCGCAGCCTCAGCACAAGCTGAGCGCCCGACGTGCAACCGCCCCTAACTGTTTACGGAATGGACACGTTACGCTAGAATCAGGGGCAATCCACCTTTACCAACCTGTCTTGCATATCAACTGGCATTGGCCGACGCTTCGCTCACGGGAAGGGTTGCCGCCATCGTGGCATGCTTGACCGGTCCGCGGAGGGAGTTTTGAAGAACATACTCGTTACGGGCGGCGCAGGATTCATCGGATCCAACTTCGTCCACCATATGCTGGAACAGCACGATACGCTCAACCTGGTCGTTTTCGACAAGCTGACCTACGCCGGCAACCTGGACAACCTGCGCGACGTGGGGGACAACCCTCGCTACCAGTTCATTCAAGGCGACATTTGCGACCGGGCAGCCGTCGACAGCGCTGTTCGCAACCATGCGATTGACACCATTGTCAACTTCGCAGCGGAGACCCATGTCGACCGCTCCATCATGGACCCGGACGCGTTTATCCAGACCAGTGTCTATGGCACCTACGTGCTGCTTGAGTCCGCCCGCGAGCATGGTCTGGAGCGGTTCCACCAGATCTCGACCGACGAAGTGTACGGACACGTCCCCGTTGGGCAGTCGAGCAAGGAAACCGATGCAGTCGCTCCGCGCAGCCCGTATGCAGCCAGCAAGGCCAGCGCCGACTTGCTCGTCCATTCCTATTTCATCACCTACGACCTGCCGGTCACGATCACGCGCGGGTCCAATAACGTTGGGCCGTACCAGTACCCGGAAAAAGTCGTGCCGCTGTTTGCGACCAACGCGATCGATAACCTGCCCTTGCCCGTCTACGGCGACGGCCGTCAGATGCGCGAGTACCAATATGTGATCGACCATTGCGAGGCGATCGATCTGGTTTTGCAGCGTGGAGAGTTGGGCGAAATCTACAACGTCGGAACTGGCGAGGAGCTGGAGAATCTGACGATGGTGGAGATTATTCTCGACACGCTGGACCGACCATCCAGCCTGATCCGCCACGTGACGGACAGACCGGGCCATGACCGGCGCTACAGCCTCGATATTGGCAAGATCACGTCTCTTGGCTGGGAACCCGGCCATACGCCTGGAGAAGCGATTGCCAGGACGGCCGAATGGTATGCGGCCAACGAATGGTGGTGGCGCAAGATTAAGAGCGGCGAATTTTCGCAGTTCTATGAAAAACAGTATGGTGAAAGGCTGCGCACGTCAACCGGAGCCAACTAGTCAACAATAAACTTTACAGGAGTACAGCACTATGAGCGATTCATCCAAAGGTCTAGCCAACATCACCGTGGCCGACACCAGTTCCAGTTTTGTGGACGGAGAGAAGGGTGTCCTTATCTATAAGGGTTACGATATCCGCGACCTCGGGGCCGACGCCTCGTTCGAGGAAGTGGTTTATCTGCTGTGGAACGGCAAGCTCCCGACCGAGTCTGAGCTGGAGCTGTTCAACGCCGCCCTCGTCGCCAAGCGGCCGCTGCCCGCCCGCATTGAGATGTTGATGCGCGGGCTTCCCGCCGATGCCCAGCCGATGGCCGTTCTGAGAACAGCGGTCAGCGCCCTGGGTACCCTTGACCCGACGGCCGACGACATTTCGGCTGAGGGCGCCTACGCCAAGTCGCTGCACCTGACGGCCGTTATGCCGACTATCGTCGCAGCCTGGGAACGCATCCGCAACGGCAAAGACCCGATCGCCCCGCGCGAAGATTTGGGCCACGCTGCCAACTTCCTGTACATGCTGGACGGCGAAAGCCCGAACCCCGCTGCTGTTGCGGCGCTGGACTCCTATCTGGTGATGCTGGCCGATCATGGCTTCAATGCATCCACCTTCTCCGCCCGCGTCACGACCGGCACAGGCGCCGACGTCTATTCGGCCATCACCAGCGCCATCGGCACGCTGAAGGGAGCGGCCCACGGCGGCGCAACCCAACGGGCGATGGAGCAGTTCTTCGACGCTGCTGAGCACGGCGACGTAGCAGAGTGGTATGTCGGTGCGCGCGAATCCGGGCGGCGCATCATGGGCATCGGCCATCGCGTCTACAAGGTCGAGGACCCGCGGGCACGCATCTTGCGGCCGTTGGCCGAAGAGCTGGCCAAGAGCGGTGGCAAGGGTGAATGGTATGATGTCGCCTACACCATTGAGCAGCTGACACGCGAAGATGATTATTTCATCGAGCGCAATCTGTTTGCCAATGTTGACTACTACTCGGCCGTTGTGCTTTACACCATCGGGCTGCCAACCGACCAGTTTACGTGCATCTTCGCCATTAGCCGGGTCGCCGGCTGGACCAACCATGTGATGGAACAGCTCGCGGACAACCGTCTGATCCGCCCGAAGGCGAACTATGTAGGCGAGAAGGGTCTGACGTACGTGGCTCTTTCGGATCGCTAAGCCATCACCGGAGTAACCTGCTTGATATGAGAACCGGCCAAGTCTGCCACCAGACTCGGCCGGTTTTCAATAAAATGGGTGGATGAGCCGCTACCTGGTTGCCCTGTTCCTGTTGTTCCTGTTCGTTGTCGGCTGCCAGCCTGACAACACATCCCCTGCCAACCCACCAGAGGCTGTTGCCACCTCTCCGGCGACGGCGCTGCCGCCGGTCGTCGAACGAAGCACGCCAGTCCCCTCTACCGCGCCGCCTGACGCTCCACCAGCCAGCGAGACGCCCGCCCCGGTCGCAGAGACCAACGACGCGCCGGAACCTGAGCCGACCGCCGAAGCCACGGCTACTTCCATGCCGCCCTCACCGACGCCAACGACGCCTATCGACAGTGTTGGACTGGTGACCATTGTGCCTGGCGGCCTCAGTCTGCCGCTCTACCTGACCCACGCCGGTGACGAACGCCTTTTCATTGTGGAACAGGTGGGCCTGATTCGCGTGGTGGAAAACGGGCAGTTGCTGCCGGCTCCGTTTATCGATCTGCGCGACCGCGTCGGGTCGGTAGGCTTTGAGCAGGGATTGCTCAGCGTCGCCTTTCATCCTGACTATGCGCAAACAGACACCGCCGGTTTTGGCTCATTCTACGTCAACTACACTAACTACAGCGGGGAAACGCAGATCGAACGGTTCACGGTCAACGCCGACGATCCCAACGTCGCCGACAAGACGAGCGGAACGATCATCATGTCGATCCTACAACCGTTCAGCAATCACAACGGTGGGCTGCTCAAGTTTGGACCGGACGGCTACCTTTACGTTGGCGTCGGCGATGGCGGCAGCGCCCGCGATCCGCTTGGCGCCGGCCAAAATCCGGACGAGCTTCTGGGCACGCTGCTGCGGCTGGATGTCTCCGAAGGCAGTGGCTACACCATTCCGGCGGACAATCCGTTTATCTCCGGCACAGACGGTGCGCCGGAGGTGTGGGCCTGGGGTCTGCGCAATCCATGGCGCTTCAGCTTCGACCGCCTGACCGGCGATCTCTATATTGCCGACGTCGGCGAAAGTCAGTTTGAGGAAGTCAACTTCCAGCCCGCCGCAAGCAGCGGGGGCGAGAACTACGGATGGTCGGTGATGGAAGCGTCTACGTGCCTTCAGTCACAAAGCTGCGATCAATCCGGGATGGTGCTGCCCTTCTTCGAATATCCCCACTCGCAGGGCTGTTCGGTGACCGGTGGCTATGTCTATCGCGGACGGGCGTTCCCGGAGATGACCGGCAACTACTTCCTCGCCGACTACTGCCTGGGCACGATCTGGCGCAGCTACCCGGATGGCAGTGGTGGATGGGATACGGTCAATTTACTGGACACCAGTTTGGTCATCACGTCGTTTGGCGAAGACGTGAATGGCGAGCTCTATGTGCTGGATCGCGTTTCCGGAGCTGTGTTCCAACTTGTGCCGGGCTCGTAAGTCGCAGCGTCCTACACCTTCACGCGAACGATGCCATCCACTTCGCGCACCTGATACCGCTTGAGCCGGTAATTCTCGTCCTCTGGCCACACGATTTGGCCGCTGCGAATATCGAAGCAGTAATCGTGTTCGTGGCAGCACAGCTTCCAGCGGTGGAGCGATCCGTCTGTCAGATCGGCCGCCGCGTGGGGACAAGCATAGTCGATGGCGAACAGTTCGCCGTCCCAGCGGGTCAAGATCAGCTTTCGGCCGCCCGCTTTAACTGGCGTCATGGCGTTCTCGGTCACCGTTGAGGAGTCGGCTACCTCATAGTAGCCATCAGCATCAGCCCCGCTATCTCGCTTAAACAGTCGCATCCCCACCTTTCCGGTCACGGTAATCGGCGTCAGGTCAGGCTCCGGGGCCCGGCTCTGCCAGCAGCGACTCAATGGCCCGTTCTGCGTCGGCCGCTGATCGCTCGTTGAATTCACCAATGTGTTTATACCGGATGCGCCCCGCCTTATCAATCAGCAAGGTCGTCGGCCAGTAACGCTGTCGATACGCACGCCAGGTCAGTCCATCATTGTCAAGGGCGACAGGATATTCAATCTCAAAACGTTCCGTCGCCTCTTGCACATTCGCCAGCTCGCGCTCGTAGCCGAACTCCGGGTAGTGGATGCTGATCACCTGCAGGCCATCGGCCGCATGGCTGGCGTGCCACTGACGCACGTGGGGAATAACGCGCTGGCAGTTGATGCAGCCAAACGTCCAGAACTCCAGCAAGACGACTTTTCCGCGCTGTGACGCCAAGGTAAGCGGCACGTCGCTGTTGATCCATATCTCATTGCCAATCTCCGGCGCAGCACCCATATCGGGCAAGGCGGGTGGCGCTGTGGGCAACTCTGCCGGACCGGCGGCAGGCTCCGCGGCAGATTGCTGGCGAGCGTCGTCAGACTGCGCAACGTCGTTTTCAATCGGTGTCCCGTCCGCCGGCTCGGTGGACTGTACCACGCAACCGACACTGACCAGAAGCAGCGCCGCGCCGAAAGCAAGCAGGTATTGTTGGGTGTTCATGCAACAAGCATGCCAGCCCGGCTTGGGCAAATCAACCGGTTTCGCTTACAGGTAGCTTACAGCCTGTGTGCGGCCTGACTCAATCACTCTGCGGCGTTGGGCCGTTTCAAGTATAATCATTTGCAATGGCCGTCACCGAAATCCGAGCGTATCCTGTCAGCGACACCGTCCTAATGCGCAGCGCCCTCTTTGCGCTGGCTGACATGGGTGCTACGTTGCAAACTTACAATGAGCAAAGTGGCCTGATCGTCGCTACCGTCTCGCGCTGGCTGGGTCTGCAGAAACAAGAGGTCGTTGTCCGTGTGCGGCCGCTGGAGGGCAGCGCCCAGGTCGAGATCGACGCGCCTGACGTGGACAAGGCCATCGAACTGCTGAAGCTGCTGGCCACCTACGCCCGTGACGGCACGCGCATCCAGGCCAACGCCACCATGCAGTGGGTCGATCTGGCCCGGCAGCAGGCCAACCAGGCCCGTCGCCAGGAACTGACGGCCCGCGCCAAAGGGCTGCTGCCCGGCTCCGCCACCCCTCCTGCTCCCGAAACTGGGACTGCCCTTGTGGAAAGGCCTGTGGCTGACCCTGACGACCCAGCGCAGCCGGTCGATGTTTCCGCGAATCCCGTCTATATCCCGGATAACCCCGGCGTGCTGGTCAAGAACAGGCAGAACATGCTCATCGAGCTGAAGGTTGATCCGGACGTCTTCACCGACCGAACGGGCCATCTCATTATGTGCGACGCCTGCTACGCCACAGCACTGCGAGGCAGTGCTTTCTGCCCTAACTGCGGCCGCCCGCTGACCCTGGAGGCAGTGCAGCCGGAGATGCGGGCAAACACCGAAAAGGCGGCAAGCAATGGGCTGACATTCGGCCTGATCGCGTTTGCCTTCAGCCTGGTTCCACTTCTGATACTTGTGCTTCCCGCGGCATTGGCCGCCCAGGATGGCGGAGGCTTCTTCACCGTGCTCCGCGACAATATGACGCCTCTGACTATCGCCCTGTCAGCCGCATTGGGTATGGTGCCCGCCGTTATTCTCGGCATTACGGCCCTGCGGCATGGACAGCGTGCGTCCTGGTATCTCAACCTGCCCGCCATTGCGGGCCAGGGCGGGCGAGGTCGAATTGTAGCCGGCAATGCATTGGCCTGGTTGGCCATTTATCTGACGCTGGCCTGGGTCTTGCTAATCGTCATCGCCCTGCTGTAGAGGCGGCCCGTCGTGTGAAAGGGATGAGCCGGCGGTTTCAACTTTGGTGAAATGGCCGGGCAGAGAGTACAATGAGTGCTATGGCTGAAGAGACAAATCCCGTGCAAACTGAGCAAGCTGCCGACGACTCGCCTGTGGTGCTGACCACCGCCAACTATGGGGGTCAGGCCGTCATTGAAGGTGTCATGATGCGCGGTTCTCGCGCCCTGTCGGTAGCTGTGCGCAATCCTGAAGGCGACATCGTCGTCCACACCGAAGCGCTCGACCCTCGCATCTATGGCGGCGGGCTGGCCAAAATACCTTTCTTGCGCGGCATGACGCTCCTGTGGGATGCGCTGGGACTGGGCATCAAGAGCCTGATGTTTTCGGCCGAGGTGGCACTGGAAGAAGAGAATGAATCCGACGACGACCTGGCCGAGGAGAGTGAACCTTCCAAGGTGTTCGAAGGCCCGGTCGAGTGGACGTTGATCGCCTTTTCGCTAACGATGTCCATTCTGCTGTTCTTTGTGCTGCCCACATTTCTGGCAGCGCAGATCGAGCGGCTCTTCGGCTGGCAGGAACAGCTTGTGCTGGTCAACATAGCGGAGGGCGTCATACGCCTGACGCTGCTTGTCGGCTACATCGCCGCCATCGGTATGATGGCCGATGTCAAACGCCTGTACGGCTATCATGGGGCCGAGCACAAGACAATCAACGCGTACGAAGCCGGGGCCGAACTGACCCCCAGGTCGGTCGCCCGCTTTCCGCTGGAGCACCCGCGATGTGGCACGGCGTTTCTGCTGACCGTCGTGGTCATCTCGATCATCCTGTATAGTTTCCTGCCGCCCATGCCTTTGCTAGCCCGCATCGCCTCGCGTCTGGTCTTGCTGCCGGTCGTGGCAGGCATCGCCTACGAGTTTCTGCGCTTCACGGCCGCCCACCAGGACAACGCGTTCATCCGGCTCATTACGAAGCCGAATCTGGCGCTGCAGAAGCTGACAACCCGGGAACCAGACGAGGGAATGCTCGAGGTCGCCATCACCGCATTCAAGGAAGTATTGGCATTCGAACGCAGCACGGCGGCAGTTGAAGAAGGTGACCGCATTATCGAGCGTGAAGCCGTTCCTGCAATCAGTCAGGGCGCCGATTAACAGACCGGGGCCAAATCCTGCTCACTGAATCGGAAGCGGCATTTGCCACAGCGCGTTCGTCTCATTGACGCGCACCACCCGCACCCACTTCACCCATTCGACCCCGCGTCGGTCTGGCGCAACCAACCGCACCGGGTAACCGTGGCCATGCGAAAGCGTCTCAAACAGACCAGACCCCTGGCCGGCAGGACGCACGGGAGCACCGGCTTCGGCTCCCGTAATGGTCCCGATTGCCAGCAAATACAGCGTCGCCGTGTCCAGATCGAAGCGCCGCTTGTAGCCGGAAACGGCCTCGAACGTCACGCTCGCTGCCCGGTCTGTCACACCCGCCATCTCCAGTACATCGCCCACGAGCACCCCGCGCCACATCTGCTGCGTATACCACCCACCGGTGCAGTCCAGCGTGGCGGGCATCTCAATGAGGGGCAGGGTGGCCAATGACCGGTAATCAAACACCAGCGGATTGACGACCGCACCATCAACCTGAAGCTGCCATGTGGCAATGTCGACCGGATCGGGTCGGTCGGCAATCCAGCTGACCGACGGAAAGCCAGTGGTATAACTGGCGGTCTCAAACGAGCCGGTGAAGCGGCGCACCGAACCGGGCCACTCACGGGTGGCCGCCACAGCGCCGACCGTGCGCCACAGCGCCAACCCGGCCACCGTCCCGGCCAGGCTGCCCAGAAAGAGTCGTCGCCCAACCGCACCGGGCACGCTCCAGATGAAGCGCATCCGCCACGCATGCCAGCCCATGAAGATCAGAAGCGGGACCGCCAGATACATGTGGATGCTGACAAGACTGAACCCACCCACGTAGAGCGGCCCGACAGTCGTCCAGAGGAGGCCGGCCACCGTTGTCAGAATGAGCAGGACCAGCGTAAACGCAAACAGGACACGCGGCCAGGTCCAGCGCTTCTTGCGCCGCCAGGCGTCGAAAATGACGCCCCCCTTGAAAAGCATCAGCACAATGAGCGCGTACGCCCCAATGCCGTGCAGCCACAGCAGCCACGCTTGTGGCTCCTCATTGCTGGTGAAGCCGAAGTAGCCGGTCACTGCCATCATTAGCAGCAGCAACAGATAAGCAATATTGACCCACGGTGTCTGCATAGTCCTCGCATGTGCCGGGCCACAGGAACGGCGATCTCATCTCACGGTCGTGACAACAGCGATTTTAGCGTAGAATTGCGCGCTTATGGTCAATTTTCAGACGTCTATCACAGTCTCTGTCCCGGCGACCAGCGCCAACTTGGGGCCCGGCTACGATTGCCTTGGGCTGGCCCTCGATCTACGCAATCATGTCCGGCTGAGCCGACGAGGAGCGATCATCGAGATGCCGCCGGGCTCGACTCCAGCTGCTGCCCCGGAGATAACCGTACTGCTCCGAGGAATCGACTGCGACGAGCTGCCCACTGACAGGACAAACCTGATTGTCTCCTCCGCCGAACTCCTATTTCGCCAGACAGGTCGCTGGCCGGAACAGCTAATCGTCGAGCTGGACAGCGCCATTCCGGTCGGGAGCGGCCTGGGCAGCAGCTCTTCGGCTATCGTCGCCGGACTGTTTGGCGCCAACGAACTGGTGGGCGCGGGGCTGGACGACACGGCTCTGCTCGACATCGCCGTCATGTTGGAGGGCCACCCCGACAATGTAGCGCCCGCCATTCTGGGTGGGCTGGTACTGGGCATCATGTCGCCGGACGATGCGGGCGGCGTCCGTTTACTGACGCGACGCCTGTCCATGCCACCGATGACAGCCGTCATCGTACTACCCGATTTTGAGCTGTTAACGAGCGAAGCGCGAGCGCTGCTGCCGGACTCGGTCAGCCGCGAAGACGCCATACACAACGCGAGCCGCCTGGGCCTGCTCCTGCTGGCATTGACACGGCCCGAGTTGGCCCTGCTGCCGGAGGCGATGGACGACAGGCTGCACCAACCTTATCGGCTGCCGCTCATCCCCGGCGCCGAGGACGCGCTCCGGGCAGCGTATGAGGCCGGAGCAGCCGGTGTTGCCCTCAGCGGCGCGGGCCCCAGTCTGATCGCTTTCACACCGGAAGACAGTGAGACTGTAGCTTCTGCAATGACCAACGCCTTTCTCAAGGCGGGCCTGTCCAGTCGTTCATGGACGGTGGCCGTCAGCGACACAGGCGTGCTGGTGGAATAAGACCGGCGGACCGCGGCCACAGGGTACAGGTTGCAGAGCGCAGGGTTATTCAGTTATCAGGTTGGCAAACGCAGCCACGACATCATCGTCGCGTTTTCTACCGACTCCAGGAGACCGGAAAGGAATCCGGTCACTACAGTCGCTCGAACAGTTAAAGACCCTGCCACAAGGTGCGTTCCGGTCGCCAGTCGGCCCCAAATTTGCTAAACTCATGAGCGGTCTGGTCAGACAACTGTCAGCCCACCCTCGGTCATTACCTTCGAAGGAGTAATAAATGGATAAGGCGACGCTTTTAGATTGGTACCGCCAAATGGTGCTAATACGTCGATTTGAGCAGAAATGCGCAGAACTATATCAGCTAGGCAAGATCGGCGGCTTCTTGCATCTTTACATTGGACAGGAAGCGGTCGCGGTGGGCGCCATCGGCGCGCGGCGTCCGGGCGACCACATCATCACCGCCTACCGTGACCACGGCCATGCATTGGCTGTCGGCATCGAGCCCGGCCCGGCTATGGCAGAACTCATGGGCAAGGCCACCGGCGTCAGCAAGGGCAAGGGCGGCTCCATGCATCTGGCCGACGTATCGCGCAACTTCTGGGGCGGCTATGCCGTCGTTGGCGGTCATGTGCCGCTCGGAACGGGCATCGCCCTCGCTGAACAGTATCGGGGCACCGACGCCGTGACGATGTGCTTCATGGGCGACGGCTCGACCAATATTGGCTACTTTCACGAATCACTCAACATGGCCGGCGTATGGGATCTACCCATCATCTATATTGTCGAAAACAACATGTATGGGATGGGAACGGCCGTTGACCGCGCTTCGGCAGCGCCGGACATGATCACCAAAGCATTGGCCTACGACATGCCTGCCTCACAGGTCGATGGAATGGACGTGCAAAAAGTGCACGAGGCTACCAGCCAGGCGATCGATGCCATCATGGCGGGCGAAGGGCCACAGTTCCTGGAGATCATCACCTACCGCTTTGAAGGCCACAGCATGGGCGATCCGCTGCGCTACCGGACCAAGGACGAGGTCGAGAAGTTCCGCGAAGACGACCCGATCGGCATTCTGGAACGCCAACTGCTCAAGCGCAAGACCAAGCGTGAAGAGCTGGAACAGATCGATGCGGATGTGGAAGCGGAGATTGAAGCGGCCGTCGAGTTCGCCGAGCAATCACCGTACCCGGCGCCCGAAGATCTCTACGCCGACATTTACGTCGAGGCTTAGTCCCGGCTGACAACTGGCCGGTGGCGTACCTGTCTAACCAAGACGCGCCCCGTCCGGTGAGAACGATTGAGGAGAAACAATGGCATTTATTACCATGCGACAAGCGATTACCGACGCCCTGCGCGAGGAGATGATTCGCGACGAGGACGTCTTTATTATGGGCCAGGAAGTCGGCGTCTGGGGCGGCACCTACGCTGTCACTCGCGGCTTCTACGATGAGTTTGGCCCCAAGCGGGTGCGCGACACCCCCATTTCAGAGATGGCGATTGGTGGCGTAGCGGCTGGGGCGGCCATGAACGGTCTGCGGCCCGTGGCCGAATTCATGACGATCAACTTCGCCTTCCTCGCCCTCGACGCCATCGTCAACCATGCGGCCAAGGTCCACTACATGTTCGGTGGCCAGATGACGGCTCCGGTCGTCTATCGCGCACCCGGCGGCGGCGGCCGCCAGCTCGGCGCGACACACAGCCACACCCCGGACGTCATCTTCTCCCACTTTCCGGGTCTGAAGGTCGTCAGCCCCTCCACGCCCTACGACGCCAAGGGGCTGCTCAAGGAAGCGATTCGCATCGACGATCCCGTCTTCTTCATCGAGCATCACACCCTCTATCAGATTCGCGGCGAAGTGCCGGAAGAAGATTACACTGTGCCGATCGGCGTTTCCGATGTCAAGCGCGAGGGCAGTGACGTGACCATCGTTGGCTACGCCCAGGGACTGCAGGTAGCCCTGGAAGCGGCCGAAGAGCTGGCCAAGGAAGGTATCGAGGCTGAGGTCGTCGACCTGCGCTCGCTGCGGCCGCTCGACATGGGCCCGGTCGTCGACTCCTTCAAGAAGACGTTCCGCGCTGTAGTTGTCGAGGAAGGGTACGGCTCCTACGGTATCGGCGCCGAGATCGTCGCCCGTCTGCAAGAAGAAGCGTTTGACTACATTGATGCGCCGATTAAGCGCGTCGCCCAAATTGAAGTACCGCTGCCCTACTCACGGGAACTGGAGCAATCGGCCCTGATCAACAAGGACCGGGTGATTGCCGCAGTTAAGGAGACTCTCTAATGGCCGAGTTTGTCGTCATGCCCAAGCTGGGCTTTGATATGCGCGAAGGCGTCCTCAACGTGTGGTTGAAGGAGATTGGTGACTCGATCGAAAAAGGCGAGGTCATCGCCGAGATTGAGTCCGACAAGGCGACACTGGAGCTTGAGTCCCAGGTCGCCGGTGTCTTGCTGCAAACGCTCAACAGCCCTGGCGACATCGTACCCATCGGCGCCAATATGGCGATCGTTGGCGAAAGCGGCGAGGATGTAAGCGCGATGGCGGCGGACAGTGGAGCGGCCGAGGCGGTGGCCGAGGAAGCCGCGCCAGCCGCCGCCGCGCAGACTGCCGCGACCACCAGTGCGCCACAACCAGCGGCGCAAACGGCCGCCACCGGCAACGGCGAGTTTCCAGACGGAGTTCGGGCCACGCCTGTTGCCCGACGCGTCGCTGAGGAACACAGCGTCGACCTGCTCCAGGTGCGTGGCAGCGGGCCGGAGGGCCGTATCCGCAAGGCCGATGTCGAAGCTTATCTGGAGGCGCCACCGGCAGCAGCGTTCCCGACCACGACCACTCCAGTCGAAGCCGGCCCGGACGCCACGCAGGTTGAGCTAACCCGCCTGCGCCAGGCGATCGCTCGTCGTATGACGGAAAGCAAGACGACCGTGCCCCATTTCTATGTCACCAATGAGATCGACATGGCGCCTGCGTTTGCGCTGCGCAAGGAGATCAACGCCACGCTGCCCGAAGACGAGAAGATCACCGTCAACGATCTGGTGGTCAAGGCGGCGGCCCTGGCCGTGCGCGACTTCCCGAACCTGAACGCTTCGTTCGCCGGGGACACACTCATCCGCCACAATCGCATCAACGTCGGATCGGCCGTGGCGGTGGAAGGCGGCTTGCTGACGGTTGTCCAGAAAGACACCGACACATCGACGCTGTCGAAGGTGGCGGCTGATAACAAGGCGATGATCGAGCGGGCGCGCGAGGGCAAGATTCGACCGGACGATGTCGAAGGCGGGACGTTTACCGTCAGCAATCTGGGTGGCTTTGATGTTGATCATTTCATCGCCATTATCAACCCGCCGGATGCGGCCATCCTGGCCATTGGCTCAGCCAGGCAGGTGCCGGTGGTCGTCGACGGTGAGTTGACAGTAGGCACGCGGATGAAGGCAACGATTTCGGCCGATCACCGTGTCACCGACGGCGCAGAAGCCGCACGCTACATGCAAACTTTTAAGGCCCTGCTGGAAAACCCGCTGCGCCTTCTGCTATGATAGCGTGAAGAAGGTGTGAAAACCGTTCTATTCTGTTATACTGAACGCACAAATTAGCACGAAGACGGGAAGTAGTATGGCTTTGATACTTGTCATCGACGACGACGACCTAGTTTCGCGAACATTACAACGCGCACTGAAGATGTATGACCACCAGGTCATGACAGCAAACAGTGGGATCGAGGGGCTGCAGTTGGCCCGTCGTCACCCGCCGGATCTGTTTATCCTGGATATCATGATGCCTGGTGTCGACGGCTACCAGGTCTGTCGTCAGATTCGCGGCGATCCATTGCTGGAAGAGTCGCCCGTCTTGTTCCTCACTGCCAAAGCAAAAGACGAAGACAAAATTGAGGGCTTTCGAGCTGGCGGTGATGACTACCTGGTCAAGCCGTTCAACATGCAAGAGCTTGAACTGCGCGTCAAGGCGATCTTGCGTCGCTCTGGCCCCGAACGAGCTGAACCGGAACCAGTCAACGAAGTTCGCGTGGGCAATGTCGTGCTCGACTGCCGCACCTTCAAGGTGGCCACGCCCCACGACAACGTGCTGCTGACCAACGTACAGTTTGACCTGCTCTATCATCTGATGAGCAACGCCGACCTTGTGTTCAACAGCCAGCAGTTGCTCCAGGACGTCTGGGATTATCCGCGTGATACGGGCAGCCCGGAACTGGTGCGTGCCCATATCAAGAACTTGCGCGAGAAGATTGAGCCGTCTCCCAGCAACCCCATCTATATCAAGACCATCCAGGGACACGGTTACACTTTCTCCTCTGAGGAAACCGAGTGACCAACGGTCTGGGCAGCAACAGCAGCGCCTCAGATCGCGAACAACAGGGAACCACCCTCGTCCGCGACGTTGAATCGCTGCTGCCTACCCAGGCCACCCTCCAAATTGAGGCCGTTGCCTCGGCTCGCATTCTGGTCGTCGATGACGAGACGGAAATCGCTGAATCATTAAGCGACTTCCTGACTCGCAAGGAAGGATTCAGCGTCGAGATTGCCCATGACGGCAACCAGGCCATCAGCTATCTGTCTGACACGGTGGGCACATCGGACGAAGTCGATCTTGTCCTGCTCGACATCGGCATGCCCGGACTCTCCGGCCTGGAAGTGCTGGACTGGATCCGCAAGCACCCCGACCTGCGCTATACCCGTGTGGTCTTGCTGACGGCCGTCACCAGCAACGACGACAAGGTCCAGGCTCTGTCGGCCGGCGCCGACGACTACATCACCAAACCGTATTACATGGAGGAGCTGCTGGCGCGGGTCAAGACGATCCTGCGCACCCAGCAGCTTGAGAAGCAGCTCCATCGCCAGAGCCGCCAGCTTGCCGCCCTCAACCGGGTTGGGCAGATGGTGGCCGCCACGCTGGAAACGAGCGAGGTCTACGCGGCGGCCGTTCGGGGCGTCGACGCCATTCTGGAAGCAGAGCTGGCGGCAGTGCTGATCGTCGAAGGCGGCCGTCTCCATTGCCAGCATGTGCGCCACTTCCGGGGCGCCATGCCTGCCCATGTCTTCCCGTCCGTGGACCGGGATGAAGGCATATTGGGCAAGACCTGGAGTGAGCAGACGCACTTCTGCATCAACGATCCCGACAAACACGAGCTGTACGACACGACTCGCGACTCGCCGGTCGGATTTCATGTGCGGTCGATGATATCGACGCCGCTCACTGTGCGCGGCCGTCCTGTCGGTGTGCTGGCGGCCTATAACAAACGCGAAGGCGATTTCAGCGATGTCGACATGGATCTGTTCGCATCGTTGGCCAGCTCGGTCAGCGAAGCGATTGAGAACGCGTGGTTGTTCCAACGCATTCGCATGCGCCAGCAGGATCTGCTGGAAGGTCGCAACACGCTCCAGGCGCTCATCGACGGTATCCCCGATCCCATTTACACCATTGCCGACGACTGGAAGCTGGTAGCCGTCAACAAGAGCAAAGCCGACGAGCTGCAAACGACACCCGACGCACTGGCGGGCCAGGTCTGCTTCCGTGTTTTCTATGGCCGGCGGCAGCCGTGCGAGCATTGTGCAGTCGCCCTGACCCTGTCGCAGAAGGAAGAACAACATTGGCCGGTACGCTGGATGGGTGAAGATCATCTGCCACGCGAATGGGAAGTCAGCGCCTACCCCATCCCCGGCAAGCAGGCCAGCTCGGCGCGGGCCGTCCTCGTGTGGCAGGACAAGACTGAAGAGCGCCGCCTGGAAAATTCGCTGATGCAGGCAGGCAAGCTGGCCGCCATCGGTCAGCTCGCCGCCGGCGTAGCCCACGAAATCAACAATCCGCTGACCGCGATTAACGCCAATGCGCAGATGCTCAAGATGCTGCTGCCCGTCGAGGACGAGAACTACGAAGCGGTCGACCTTATTTTTCGGGCCGGGGACAGAGCGGCCAAGGTTGTGCGAGGCTTGCTCGATTTCGCCCGGCAGGAGCATTACTCCTTCACCACCGGCAGTGTCAACGAGTCGATCGAAGAAGCGCTCGACCTGATCAACTATCAGCTGCAGACCGGCAACATCGAAGTCGTGAAAGATTTTGAGCGGCGACTTCCGGCCATCGTCGGCAGCTGGGAACATTTGAAGAGTGTGTGGCTAAATCTGATCCTCAATGCGCGAGATGCAGTGCAACATCTCGAAGAAGAGCGCTGCATCACGGTGACCACTCGCGTCACCAGAGACCGCGACGCGGTGCAGATTCTCGTCCACGATAACGGCAAGGGCATGTCGTCGGCCGAAACTGCCCACATCTTCGAACCGTTCTACACGACGAAGATGCCCGGCAAAGGCACCGGTTTGGGCCTGGCCACCTGCCACCGCATTATCGAGCAGCACAGCGGTGAAATCAGTGTCGCCAGCAAGGTCAACGAGGGCACCACCTTCATGATTCTCCTTCCGCTGACCCAGCCAGTGCGCGGGAACGGCACGGACGGTATGGACGCAGGCCAACTTCCCAGCTTTCCATCCCTCTCCCCAACTGGAACGTAATCCACGCGATCCGCGTACAGTTGTTGGCACCTAACGTGCCGTCCACTACAATTAGGGCAATATGCGTCATGAAGCTACACCGAGCGACATCAAGATCGGCGATGTTCTGCGTCTTGTCTTGCCCCTTAACACCTTATTGATTGGCGGCGGCGATCAGGCACGCCGTAGGGTGGATTGGGTATCGCTGCTCACGTCATGGGACAACCTGGACGATCAGGTCCGGGCCGGAGACCTCGTCATCGTCCCGCCCCATGTGCAGGACGAACTGCCTCCAGAATCGGCCGCGGCCCATCTCGCGGCACTCAGCGGTATGGGCATCGCCGGGCTGCTCTTTGTCTCTGCTCTGGACGACACGACAATAGGCATTGTGGACGAGCTGCAGCTGCCCGTCCTTGTCGCCCCATTGACAACGCCTATCCGTGAGATTCACCAGGCGATCTCCTTGCTGTTGCTGGATCGGCAGACGGCCACGAGCGAACGCGCTATGCAGCTCTACCGCCAGCTCTCGGCTATGTCCCGCGAAGGGCAGGGTCTGGAAGCAATGACCGAAGTGATGAGCAAGTTGACAGGCAACATCGTGGTTGTCCAGGACAAACGGATGCAGGTGCAGGCAATCTCCTGGCCCAGCAACACCGACGTAGACCGCGAGGCGCTCATTCGCGCCCTGCAGCAGCGCGAAGATCTGCCGCCTGTGCTGCTCAATCGCAAGGCGGCCGCCCGCTCTCGCCAGAGCTATTGGCAGCAGCTGTTGCCAATGGAAGGGATGGGTCGCCTCATCAGCCCGATCGTCTCCGGCGACCGGGCGCGCGGCTATCTGTCCGTCGTCGGCCCAGCCAGCGAACTCGACCTACTGGACAGCCTGACGGTTGAGCATGGTGCCTCCGCCTGCGCGCTGGAGATGGCCAAGGCCAAAGCTGTCAGCGAGGCGAAGAAGTCGCTGCGGGGGGATTTTCTGGAGGGCCTGCTGGCGGGCACCTTGCCCCGCAAGGAGATCAACCGGCTGGAAGGGCGTTTGGACCACAGCACCCACGAGCCTCACGCCGTCATCACGATTGCCTGGGCCGGGCCTGATGCGCCGAGCATGCGTCGCCTGGAAACATCGCTGCACTGGATCCTGACCAACCACGCCCGGCCGGCACTGGTGCACGTCTATGGCAACCAGCACATCGTCATCTTCCAGGCGCTAAAGGCCATTGATGACATGGACAGCGCCGAGACACTCGGCCGGCGCATCATTGAGCAAGTTGAGAATGAGTTCCCTGACGCCAGCCTTTACGGAGGGATTAGCGGGCCGGCCCAAACCCTGCAGGATTGGCCCCAGGCCTACGACGAAGCGCTCCAGGCCATGCAGTTAGCCCAACGCCTGAAGATTACCAACGAGGTCGTGGCCTTCAACAGCCTGGGTGTCTACAACCTCCTCTACGAACTGGAAGGCCAGGCGGAAGTGCGTGCTTTCGCCGACGAAATCATGCGGCCCCTTGTTGAGTATGATCAGAACAACCGTGGCAGTCTCATCAAGACCGTTGACGCTTACTTCACCCACCACGGCAACATCAGCCAGACGGCCGAATCCCTCTTCGTCCACCGCAACACACTACTGTATCGCATGGACCGTATTCAGGAGCTGACCAACCTCCAGCTCGACCAGGCCAACATGCGGCTGGCGCTGCACCTGTCGCTTAAACTCTGGCAGCTCCGTCCTGACACCGAAAAACCGTCGCTCTTGTAAAGAGTGTACAAATGTCGCCGCTCCCATTCTGTTAAGTTACACGTAGATTTCCCGATTTCCAGAGCCTATACTATCTTCAGGCTTGCGCTAGAGTGCGCGGTTCAGTGGGAAATAGTGGGAACCAAAGGGAACGGCTTTCGAAAGGAACCGTTCCTTTTGGCATTCAGGGCCAATGGGCATTCGCACCGAGTATCCAGGACAGCGCGTTGGGCACTTTGCACAATGAGACGGTGTAACGATGTGGCGTTTTGCACATAGCTTATCCGCTGCACTGGCCCTATACTGCCTGTCATACAGGTTTCCACTATCCGAGGAACCATATGAACGATTCACATTCTTTTGGCGTCATTAGCGGCCTTCTTGTCCTCGTCCTTATTATTGAGTATAAGGATGCAATCACTGTTGGGTAAGAAGTCCGGGTAAACCAGAAGAGGACACCAGAATTCGCCAGACCGCCCAACAGGGCGGTTTTTTGTTTTATTGTCCAGGGAGCATAAGGAGCAGGTCCATGATTGAGGAGAAGACGGGCGGTCAGATCATTTGGGAAAGCTTGATCCGGGAAGGCGTCGATGTGGTCTTCGGTCTTCCGGGCGGCGCCATCCTTCCAACCTACGACGATCTCTATAAGTACAACTATCCAGTCCATCACGTGCTGGTAACGCATGAACAGGGCGCTTCGCATATGGCCGATGGCTATGCGCGGGCCACCGGACGGGTCGGCGTCTGCATCGCCACGTCCGGCCCCGGCGCCACCAACCTCATCACCGGGCTGGCCACAGCGTATATGGACTCCACACCGATCGTGGCCATTACGGGCCAGGTGCCAACAAGCCTGCTCGGTCGCGACGGCTTCCAGGAAGCCGACATTCGGGCCATCAGCATGCCGGTTACCAAGCACAACTATCTCATCACCGACATCCGCGATTTGCCGGACGCAATCCACGAAGCATTCCACATCGCCCGAACGGGCCGTCCGGGTCCGGTCCTTGTCGATGTATGCAAGTGCGTCCAGCAGGATACGCTGGCGTTCGAGTTCCCCACCGAACCGCACCTGCCCGGCTATCGCCCCAACCGGCTCATGCCGGAAGCAGAAGGTGTGGCCAGAGCGGCCAAGCTGCTCAATGAGGCGCAGAAACCGGTCATCATATCGGGCCAGGGAATCACAATCGCCCGAGCCGAGGCGGAGCTGCGGCAGTTGGCTGAAAAGGCCAACATCCCGGTGGCAACGAGCCTGCTGGGCATCGGCACCTTCCCCACCACGCACCCACTGTCGATCAGCTGGGGCGGTATGCACGGCGAGGCGTTCTGCAACTACGCGCTGCAGGAGTGTGATGTCCTGTTCGCCATCGGCGCCCGGCTCGACGACCGGTTGACCGGCGCGTTCAGCACCTTTGCGCCAAAGGCGCGGATCATCCACGTCGATCTGGACCCGGCAGAGATGGGCAAGAATCTGACGATTGATACGCCGGTCGTGGGCGACGCGCTCGTCACGCTGCGCGAGCTGCTGCCGCAGATTGAGCCGAACGAACATCCTTCCTGGCTAGCCCAGATCAACGAGTGGCGCTCTGAGTCCGCCGAACGGGACATCCTGACCGAGGAAACCGACGATCTGATCGCACCATACATCATTCGACAGCTGTGGCACCTGACCAACCAGGGCGACTGCACAGTCGTTACCGATGTGGGCCAGCATCAGATGTGGGAAGCACAGTACTTCAACCACACCAAACCGCGCAGTCTGCTGACGTCGGGCGGACTGGGCACCATGGGTTATGCGCTGCCCGCAGCCATCGGTGCGCAGGTCGGCCGTCCGGACGAAGAAATCTGGGTCATCGCCGGCGACGGCGGCTTCCAGATGACCATGCCGGAGCTGTCCACGCTGGTGCAGGAACGCCTGCCGGTCAAGATCGCCATCATTAACAACGGCTATCTGGGCATGGTGCGCCAGTGGCAGGACGTCTTCTACAACAAGCGGTACGTCGGTACGCCGCTGGTCAATCCTGACTTCGTCAAGATTGCTGAAGCGTACGGCATTCCTGCCCTGTCCGTCACCGACAAGGATGCCGTCTACGACGCTATCCGCCAGGCCCAGGCGACAGACGGGCCATTCTTGCTGGACTTCCAGGTAGAGGAGTTCACCAACGTCTATCCGATGGTGGCTCCCGGCAAAAGTAATGCGGACATGATCCGGCGCAACCGCGGCCTGGGTTACGAGGAGGCTACACAATGAGCGACAATATAGAGCGCCGCCACACGATGATCGCCTGGCTGGAAGACAAGCCCGGTGTCCTGAATCGGGTCACTGGCCTGTTCAGCCGGCGCAACTTCAACATCGAGAGTCTGAGCGTCGGCCCGAGCGAGGAACCCGGCGTCAGTCGCATGACGTTTGTCGTGCGAGGAACCAGCCGCGACATGAATCAGGTGCGTACGCAGCTGGACAAACTGATCAATGTCATCGAAATCGAGGATGTCACCAATCAGCCATCTGTGAAACGGGAGCTGGCATTGATCAAGGTGCGGGCTGACGGCCCTGCGCGCGCCGAAGTTCTCCAGTTCGTCGACATCTACCGCGCCAATGTGGTCCATGTGGACATGGAATCGATCATCGTCCAGATCGTCGGGCCGGAGGATCGCGTGGAGTCGATGATTACCTTGCTGGAGAATTACGGCATACAGGAATTGGTCCGCACCGGACGGATCGCCATGGTGCGCGGCTTGCCCGAAGAAGGCGAGCATCCGACTGTGGACAGCAATCTGGCCGTTGCCGAATTGAGCAACGGCTACAATAACTAGGGAGTAACTGAAGTTGGCAACCATCTACTACGACAAAGACGCAGACGCCAATCAGCTGGCGGACAAGACGATAGCCATTGTTGGCTATGGCAGCCAGGGCCACGCCCACGCGCTTAACCTCCGGGATTCTGGCGCCAGGGTCATCGTGGGCCTCTACGAAGGCAGCAGTTCGCGGGCCAAAGCAGAGGCCGAGGGGCTGACCGTCATGAGCACTGCTGACGCCACGCAGGCGGCCGACATCATCATGATCTTGGCCCCGGATACGTCACAGTCCGCTATCTATCGCGAGGACATCGCCCCGCATCTGACGCCCGGCAAGACGCTCATGTTCAGTCATGGGTTCAACATCCGCTACGGGCAGATCATGCCGCCGGCAGACATTGATGTCAGCCTCGTGGCGCCCAAATCGCCGGGCCATCGCGTCCGCGAACTGTATGCCGAGGGCACGGGCACACCCGGCCTTGTGGCCGTGCATCAGGACGCCTCCGGCAACGCGCTGGCCCTGGCCCTGGCGTATGCGCAGGCCATCGGCTGCACCCGCGCCGGCGTCATCGAGACGACGTTCCAGGAAGAGACCGAGACTGACCTGTTCGGTGAACAAGCCATCCTCTGCGGGGGTGTTAGCGCCCTGGTTGAGTCCGCCTTTGACACACTGGTCGAAGCGGGTTACCAGCCGGAGATCGCCTACTTCGAATGTCTCCACGAGCTGAAGCTGATCGTCGACCTTATGTACCAGGGCGGCCTGAGCTACATGCGCTACAGCATCAGCGACACAGCCGAGCACGGCGACTACACTGCCGGGCCCAAGGTCGTAACGGACGAGACGCGCCAGGCGCTGCGGCAGATCCTGGCCGACATTCAATCCGGCGCGTACGCTGAAGGCTGGATTGATGAGAACGCGAACGGCCGTCCCTGGTTCAACCAGCAGCGGGCCGAAGCACAAGATAGTCAGATTGAGGAAGTGGGCCGGGAGCTGCGCAGTATGATGCCCTGGCTGGACCCCAAAGAAGTCGTCTAGACGCAAGGACTGAATCATCATGAGCGACCAGGTAGAACCCACCAAAGAAACCGTTATCATCTTCGACACAACATTGCGGGACGGTGAGCAGTCCCCCGGGGCAACGCTCAACGTGGAGGAAAAACTTGAAATCGCTCGTCAGCTTTCGCGTCTTGGCGTCGATATCTGCGAGGCCGGCTTTCCCATTGCCTCCCCCGGCGACTTTGAAGCCGTGCGTCGCATTGCGGAAGAAGTCGGCCCGCTGACCGACGGCCGGCGCAGCGGAGAGCCGATGGTCATCGCCGGGCTGGCTCGTGCTGCGCGGGATGACATCACACGGGCCTACGACGCCGTCAAGGGCGCGCCGCGACATCGCATCCACACTTTCCTGGCCACCAGTGACATTCACCTCAAGCACAAGTTGTGTATTGATCGCGAAGAGTGCATTGACCAGGTCATCGAGGCTGTTACCTACGCCCGGTCGTTGTGTGACGACATCGAGTTCTCGCCAGAAGACGCCGGGCGATCCGACCCTGACTTTCTGGTCCAGGTGTTGGGCGAGGCGATCAAGGCAGGGGCGACCACGTTGAACATTCCGGATACGGTCGGCTATACGACCCCGGAAGAGTTCGGTTGGCTCATCCGTTATCTGATCGAAAATACGCCCGACGCCGACAAGGCTGTCTGGTCGGTCCACTGCCACAACGACCTGGGGCTGGCCACGGCCAATACCCTCGCCGGGGTCAAAGCCGGAGCGCGTCAGGTCGAGGTGACAATCAACGGCATCGGCGAACGGGCCGGCAATACGGCGTTGGAGGAAGTGGTCATGGCCATATCCACGCGACCGCAAGTGTTCGATATGGAAACCAACATCGACGCCAGCCAGATCGCCCGCACCAGTCACATGGTCAGCACCTACACCGGCATGGCCGTCCAGCCGAACAAGGCGATTGTCGGCGTGAATGCGTTCGCCCACGAAGCAGGCATCCATCAGGATGGCATGCTGAAGCACCACCTGACCTACGAAATCATGCGGCCGGAGACGGTCGGCCTGAACAAGTCGAATCTGGTGCTGGGTAAACACTCGGGCCGCCACGCCTTCCGGGCCCACCTGGAAGAGATGGGCTACGACAACCTGGACAAAGACGAGATCCAAACGGCGTTCAAGCGGTTCAAGAAGCTGGCCGACAAGAAGAAGGTAGTCACTGACGCCGACATAGAAGCGATCATCGCGGACGAAATCTACCAGCCGCCGGCCATCTGGCACCTGAATCAGATTCAGGTGTCCTGCGGCGACCAGAGCATTCCGACCGCCAGTGTTTGCCTGACCGGACCGGATGGTGAGGAGTATCGGGATGCGGCGCTGGGATCCGGGCCTGTGGATGCTGTCTACCAGGCGATCAACCGCATCATCGGCGTCAGCAACAGCCTGACCGAGTTCAGCATTAACGCCGTCACCGAGGGGTTGGACGCCGTGGCCGAAGCGACCATTCGCATCCAGCCGGCCGATGGTGACAGTGACGTGCCGATCAACCCGCAGACCAACCGGCCGATGTTCCGCACCTTCAGCGGGCACGGGGCCAGCACCGACATCGTCGTGGCCAGCGCCCGCGCCTACCTGAGCGCGGTCAACAAACAGCTTGCCGCCACCAGCGGCCAGATGAGCACGACGGCCGACAACGGCCAGACCACCCAAACGACACAAGAAGCAACACCCGTATGACCACAGCAGACCCATTAACCATTCTGGACAAGATCTGGCGGGACCATCTCGTCATCGACGAACCGGGCAGCCCGGCGGTCCTCTATATTGATCTCCATCTGATCCATGAAGTCACCTCGCCGCAGGCATTTTCCGGCCTCCGTGATCGCGGACTAACGGTACGTCGCCCTGGCCAGACCGTGGCCACCGTCGACCACAGCGTGCCGACGACGCCGCTGCACATTCCGATCAGCGACCAGATGGCGGCCCATCAGATCGCCACACTGGAGCAGAACTGCGCCGACTTCGGCATTCCGCTCCTGGGCATGGACAGCCCGCAGCGCGGCATCGTCCATGTGGTCGGTCCGGAACTTGGTCTGACCCAGCCAGGCATGACCATTGTCTGCGGCGACAGCCACACCGCCACCCACGGCGCGTTCGGCGCGCTCGCGTTCGGCATCGGCACCAGCGAAGTCGAGCATGTGTTGGCCACCCAATGCCTGTTGCAGCGCAAACCAAAGACGTTCGCGGTCACTGTAGACGGCCGCCTTTCGCCCGGCGTGACGGCCAAAGACATCATCCTTGCTCTTCTGGCCAAGATCGGCGTCGGCGGTGGCACCGGGCATGTGTTTGAGTATCGCGGGTCGGCCATTCGTGGCCTGTCGATGGAAGAGCGCATGACAATTTGTAACATGAGCATTGAGGGCGGCGCGCGGGCTGGCCTGGTGGCACCCGACGACACCACCTTTGAGTACGTGGCCGGACGGCCATTTGCGCCGCAGGGCGCGGCGTGGGACGAGGCAGTTGCCTACTGGCGCACACTGTCCACCGACGACGGCGCGACATTCGATACCGAAGTGACGCTGGACGCCAATGCGCTGGAGCCAATGATCACTTACGGCACGAATCCGGGGATGGGCATCTCCATTACGGCCGACATCCCCGATCCCCACGCCATTGCCGACCCTAACCAGCGGCGTTCAGTGGAGAAGTCGCTGGCTTACATGGACCTCCAGCCCGGACGGCCACTGCTGGGCCATCCGGTCGACGTCGTCTTCATCGGCAGCTGCACCAATTCACGCATCAGTGACCTGCGTCTGGCAGCCAATCTGATCAAGGGCCGCCAGTTCAAGGAAGGCGTGCGGGTCATGGTGGTGCCCGGCTCGCAGGATGTTAAAAAGCAGGCCGAAGCCGAAGGGCTGGCCGACATCTTCAAGGCCGCCGGAGCGGAATGGCGCGAGGCGGGCTGCAGCATGTGTATCGCCATGAACGGCGACCAGCTCCAGCCGGGCCAGTACGCCGTCAGCACCAGCAATCGCAACTTCGAAGGGCGGCAGGGCAAAGGCGGGCGCACCTTCCTCGCCAGCCCCCTAACGGCCGCTGCGTCAGCTGTAACCGGTCAGATCACAGACGTTCGCGAGTTCGTTTAATCGTTTCGTATCAACTTCCGGAGGCACTATGCAACCCTTTACAACTGTAACCAGCCACGTAGCCGCGCTGCCCATTGAGAACATTGATACGGACCAGATTATTCCGGCACGTTTTCTGAAGACAATCAAGAAGACCGGTCTGGGCGAGAATCTGTTTGCCGATTGGCGCTATCTGGCCGACGGTCAGCCCCACCCTGAGTTCTCGCTGAATCAGCCCCACACGGACGGGGCGCAGTTTTTGCTGGCGGGCGACAACTTTGGCTGTGGTTCCAGCCGGGAACACGCGCCCTGGTCGCTGGCCGATTATGGCTTCCGGGCCATCATCAGTACGTCCTTTGCCGATATCTTCCGCAACAATGCTTTGAAGAACGGGCTGCTCCCGGTCGAGGTCGACTACGACACCTACCGCCAGCTGCTCAGCCTCAACGAAGAAGACCCGGCGACGCTGGTGACGATCGATCTGGACAGCCAGTCGCTCATGCTGCCGGACGGCCGTCGCGTTGAGTTCCCAATCGATCATTTCAGCAAGACCTGCATGCTGGAAGGGTTGGACCAGTTGGGCTACCTCGTCAAACAAGAACCGGCGGTTGCCGCCTACGAACAGGCGCATCCGGCCCGAGTCAATACCACTTCAAAGGCGCTGCCATGACCGACATCCTGCTCTACGACACGACACTACGCGACGGGACACAGAGGGAAGGCATCTCCCTCTCGCTTGACGACAAACTCAAGATTGCCCAGCGGTTGGATGCGTTCGGCATGCATTACATCGAAGGCGGCTGGCCAGGATCTAACCCGAAAGACGTCGAGTTCTTCCGCCGGGTTCAGGGTTTGGGCCTCAAGACGGCCAAGGTGACCGCCTTCGGCAGCACGCGCCGCAAGGGCACCAACCCGGCCGACGACGCCAACATCCGCGCCCTGCTCGAAGCGGCAACGCCAGTTGTCACCATCGTCGGCAAGAGCTGGCTCCTCCACGTGGACGACGTGCTCCAGACAACGGCCGAAGAGAATCTGGCGATGGTCGGTGACAGCGTGGCCCACTGCAAAGCGCAGGGGCGTGAAGTCGTCTACGACGCCGAGCACTTCTTCGACGGTTACAAGCATGATCCGGAATACGCCGTGGCGACACTGCGGACGGCCGCCCACGCCGGAGCCGACTCAATTGTTCTGTGCGACACCAACGGCGGCTCACTGCCGTGGGAAGTGGCAGAAATCATGCGTAACGTTGCTGCCCACATGGGCGACAATGTCGTGCTCGGCATTCATACGCATGACGATTCAGGCTGCGGCGTGGCCAATACGCTGGCGGCCGTCCATGCCGGCGCGCGTCAGGTCCAGGGAACGATCAACGGCTACGGGGAACGGGTTGCCAACGCCAACCTGTGCACCGTCATCCCTGATCTGCAGCTCAAGCTAGGCTACTCTTGCGTGGAGCCGTCGCAGCTGGCCCGGCTGACCGAGCTGTCGCGCTATGTGGCCGAGCTGGCCAACCTTAACCATGACGACCATTTGCCGTTCGTGGGGAGCAGTGCCTTCGCCCACAAGGGCGGCATTCATGTAGCCGCCATGCTGCGCCAGCCGGAGAGTTACCAGCATATCGACCCGCAGTTGGTGGGCAATGTGCAGCGCAGTGTTGTCTCGGAGCTGTCCGGGCGCGGCAATCTGGTAGACAAAGCCGACCAGTTCAATCTGGAAGCCGAGTACCTGGATCTTCCGCGCGTCCTGGAAGAGATCAAGCAGCTGGAAGCACAGGGCTTCACCTTTGAGGGAGCGGAGGCTTCAGTCGATTTGATGCTCCGGCGCACCCACCCCGCCTACGTCCCCTCCTTCGAGATGGTCGACTACTCCGTCACCGTGCAGCGGCGGCGCGGGCGCGGGCTGATGGCTGAAGCGACCGTCAAGGTGCGCGTCGGGCCGCAAATTATGCACACGGTCGCCGACGGCAACGGTCCGGTCAACGCGCTCGACGACGCGCTCCGCAAGGCGCTGTCAGGCGTCTATCCGCAGATCAACGGGGTCAAGCTGGAAGATTACAAGGTGCGAATCCTCGACGGCGAAAACAACACCGCCGCCACCACCCGCGTGCTTATTGACTCGCGGCGCGGCGCGGAGACATGGAGCACCGTCGGGGCCAGTCCCAACATCATCGACGCCAGTTGGCGGGCGCTGGCCGACAGCATGGAGTACGCTCTGCTCGACCGCTAGACGTACCGTCATCAAGGAGAACCCATGCACCCCGCTGCCCAACGTGTGGCCGATGCAGCCGGCGCGCTCGGCCTGCAAATCGAGATCGTCACATTTGATCAGTCTACCCGCACCGCCCAGGAAGCGGCCGACGCCATCGGCTGTGAGGTCGACCAGATCGTCAAGAGCCTCGTCTTCGCCGTCAATGGCGAGCCTGTAATCGCCCTTGTCTCCGGTGGCAATCAGCTGAACACAGCCAAACTCGCCGGGCTGCTGGGCGTCGGGCGCAAGAAGGTGAAGCGTGCCGACGCCGATCTGGTGCGAGAAGCGACCGGCTTCGCCATCGGTGGTGTGCCACCCTTTGGCCATGCGCGCCCGCTGCCGGTCTACGTCGACAGCCATCTTCAGGCGTTCGACATCGTCTGGGCGGCTGCCGGCACGCCCAACACTGTTTTCGCCATCCAACCGGGCGAGTTGGTACGCGCCACCGATGGTGTCGTCGACAACCTGGCCCAGGAGTAATCATCGCATGCAAGCTACCTTAACCCTATTGCCGGGCGACGGCATTGGTCCGGAGGTCACAGACGAGGCCCAGAAGCTGCTGGACGCTGTCGCCGGCAGGTTCGGCCACAAGTTCACCGCCCGCAGCGCGCTCATTGGCGGCATCGCCATCGACCAGACAGGCACGGGGCTGCCGGAGGAAACCCTCGGTCTCTGCCTGGAGAGCGACGCCGTGCTGCTGGGCGCGGTCGGCGGGCCAAAGTGGAGCGATCCAAAGGCGGCCGTTCGCCCGGAGCAAGGCCTCTTGGCACTGCGCAAAGCGCTCGGTGTCTATGCGAACCTTCGACCTGTAACCGTGATGGACGCCCTCATCGACGCCAGCCCGCTGCGAGCCGAACGGGTGCGCGGCGTCGATATCATGTTCGTCCGGGAGCTGACCGGCGGCCTCTACTTCGGCCAGCCGCAGGGACGCGAGGAACGTAACGGGGAACGCATCGGCTATGACACAATGATCTACAGCGAAAACGAGGTTCAGCGCGTCTTGATCGTCGCCTTCGAACTCGCCCGACAGCGACGTGGCAAGCTGACCTCCGTCGACAAGGCCAACGTGCTTGCTTCGTCACGCATGTGGCGCGAAGTGGCGCACGAAGTGGCCGCCGAGTATCCCGACATCGAGTATGAAGATATCCTAGTCGATGCCTGCGCGATGTACCTGATCAACCGCCCTGCCGATTTCGATGTCATTGTGACCGAGAATATGTTCGGCGACATTCTGTCCGACGAAGCGTCGATGATAACCGGTTCGCTGGGCATGCTGCCGTCGGCGGCGCTGGGCGTGCCGGGCAGCCCTGGCCTGTACGAGCCGATCCACGGCTCCGCCCCCGACATCGCCGGGCAAGGCATCGCCAATCCGCTGGCCATGATGCTCAGCGTGGCCATGATGCTGCGCTCGTCGCTGGGTCTGGCGGAGGAAGCGGCGGCCGTTGAAGAGGCGGTCAACACCGTGCTGAATGCAGGCTACCGGACGGCCGATATTGCCCGCAACGGAGACGCACCGGTCAGCACCAGCGCTATGGGCGATCTGGTTGTCGGCGCGCTGGTCTCTGGTGCGTAGGTCCGCTGCTGCAGAAAAGACCCAACCGGCAGGGTCTTTCAGTAGTCGAGTTGCTAACCGCAGCAGCAACATTCCTTGTCGCGTTCTCTAACGACACCCAAAGATCGGAGAGGATTCCGATGACTACGGCCGCTCGAACACTGAAACGTCCTGACACAACCGGCCCGGTGGATTACCAATTCAACGGGCCGTGCTACAATTGGCGACCATGAAATCAGACATTCTTATCGTCGGCGGCGGCATTGTCGGACTGGCAACTGCCTACGCACTCAGCCAGCGGTATCCCAAACAACGTATCACCATTCTCGAAAAGGAGCCCACCCTCGCCTTTCACCAGACGGGGCGGAACTCCGGCGTGCTCCACTCAGGCATCTATTACAAACCGGGCTCGCTCAAGTCGCGCAACTGTCGCACGGGCAAGCAGATGATGGAGACGTTCTGCGCCGAGAATGACATTCCGTTCCAGCTGTGCGGCAAAGTCATCGTCGCCCTGAACGAGGCAGAGCTGCCCGCCATGCAGATGATTTACGAGCGCGGCCAGGCCAACGGCGTGACGTGCGAGATTATCGACCGGGAACGCCTATTGGAGCTGGAACCTTATGTCAATGGCATCCAGGCCATCCACGTGCCAGAAGCGGGCATCGTCGACTACAAACAGGTCTGCGAGCGGATGGCGGAGCTGCTGCGCGAAGCGGGCCACACAATTGTGCTCGGCGCCCGAGTGACCGGCATCGAGGAGCGGTCAGGAGAAGTCGTGGCCCAAACGACCAGAGGCGATTTCTCCGGCCAGTTTCTGGTCAACTGTGCGGGCCTCCACTCAGACCGGGTGACGCAAATGGGCACAGGCGACGCTCCAGCCAAGATCATTCCCTTCCGGGGTGAGTATTACGAGCTGAAACCTGAGGCGTGGCACTTGTGCAATGCGCTAATCTACCCGGTGCCGGATCCCGGTTTCCCATTCCTCGGCGTCCACTTCACACGCATGATTTCCGGCGGCGTCGAGTGCGGTCCCAACGCCGTTCTGGCGTTCGCCCGTGAAGGGTATACGCTGAGCGACATCAACGTCAGCGAACTGTGGGAAACGCTGTCCTATCCCGGCTTTCGGAAGCTGGCCGGGCGCTACTGGCAGACGGGCCTCGGCGAAATGTGGCGGTCGGCCAGTAAGGGAGCGTTCGTCGCTGCCCTGCAGCGACTCGTGCCGGACATACGCGCCGAGCATCTGGAGAAAGCACCGGCGGGTATTCGCGCCCAGGCCCTCGGGCCAGATGGCGCACTGCTCGACGACTTTGCCATCGTCGAAAGCCGCCGCCTTGTCAACGTGATCAACGCCCCATCGCCCGCAGCCACTTCCGCTCTCAGCGTCGGGGAAACAATTGTCGATAGTCTGGAACAACATTTTCCGGTAAGTGCCTCATGACCGATCAACTCAACCGCTACAGCGCCCACATTACCCAGCCCAAGTCGCAAGGCGCATCACAGGCGATGCTCTACGGCACGGGCATGACGGCCGACGACATGAACAAGCCGCAAATCGGCATCGCTTCGATGTGGTACGACGGCAACACATGCAATATGCATCTCAACGATTTGGCTGCTCTTACACGTGAGGGCGTCGGGAAGGCGAAGATGGTCGGCATGCGCTTTAACACCATTGGCGTGAGCGACGGCATCTCGATGGGCACCGATGGGATGAGCTACTCGCTCCAGTCCCGCGAGATTATCGCCGACTCCATCGAAACGGCGATGGGTGCCCATTGGTACGACGGGCTGATCGCCATTCCAGGCTGCGACAAGAATATGCCCGGCTGCGTCATGGCGATGGGGCGTCTCGACCGTCCTGCCCTCATGCTTTACGGCGGCACGATTCGGGCAGGCTGCACCGACAAGCATCCGCAGCTCGACATCGTCTCAGCGTTCCAGAGCTACGGAGAGTACATTGCCGGGTCGATCGACGAAGAAGAGCGGCAGGCTATTGTGCGCCACAGCTGCCCCGGTCCCGGCGCGTGCGGCGGCATGTACACAGCCAACACGATGGCCAGTGCAATCGAAGCGCTGGGGATGAGCCTGCCTTACAGCTCATCGACCCCGGCCGAGTCGGACGAGAAACTGGCGGAGTGCGCCAACGCGGGCGCAGCTATTCGTCTCCTGCTGGAACAGAACATCAAACCCAGCGACATCATGACCCGCGACGCATTCGAGAACGCAATGGTCATTGTGATGGCGATGGGCGGCTCGACCAACGCGGTCCTGCACCTGATCGCCATCGCCCGATCGGTCGACATTGACCTGACCCTCGATGAGTTCCAGGCCGTAAGCGACCGGGTTCCGCTGTTGGCCGACCTGAAACCGAGCGGCCAGTTTGTGATGGCTGATCTGCAGGACGTCGGCGGCACACCGGCCATTCTCAAGCTCTTGTGGGAACACGGCCTGATCAACGGCGACTGCCTGACCGTGACCGGCAAGACGATGGCCGAAAACCTGGCGGCAGTACCTGGTCTGGCTGAAGGCCAAACGATCATCCGGTCGCTCGACGATCCCATCAAGGCGACTGCCCATCTGCAGATCCTGCGGGGCAGCCTCGCGCCTGACGGCGCAGTGGCTAAGATTACCGGCAAGGAAGGCGAGCGCTTTGCCGGGCCGGCGCGGGTCTTTGACTGCGAGGAAGACATGCTGGCGGGTCTGGAAGCAGGCGTCATTCAGAAGGGCGACGTCGTGGTCATTCGCTATGAAGGGCCAAAGGGCGGCCCGGGCATGCCCGAAATGCTAACCCCCACTTCGGCCATCATGGGAGCGGGGTTGGGCAAGGACGTGGCCCTGCTCACCGACGGCCGCTTCTCAGGCGGTTCCCACGGCTTCATCGCCGGCCACATTACGCCGGAAGCTCAGGACGGTGGCCCCATCGCGCTCATTCGCGACGGGGACATCATCACCATCGACGCCATCGCCCATCGCCTGGACGTCGCGGTCGACAGCGAGGTGATGGCTGTCCGGCGGGCAGAGTGGACCGCGCCCGCGTTCAAAGCGAAGCGCGGCACGCTGTACAAGTACATTCGCAGCGTCAAGTCGGCCTCGGCCGGCTGCGTGACCGACGAGGACTAATCTTTGCCGGCATTTTCGGCCGGCATGACCGCGTGGCCGCCGAACTGATTGCGCATCGCGGCGAGCAGCTTGGCGGCGTAGCTCTCGTCCTGGCGGCTGACAAAGCGCATCTGGAGCGCCAGCGTAATCACCGGGGCGGGCACATCCAGGTCGATGGACTCAAAGACGGTCCACCGCCCTTCGCCGCTGTCGGCCACCCAGCCCCGAATGTCGCTCAGCTCCTGGTCTTCGGCCAGCGCATTGGCAGTCAAATCCAGCAGCCAGGAGCGGACCACACTGCCGAATCGCCACACTTCGGCAATCTGGTGCAGGTCGAGGTCAAACTCGTCCTTGGCGCGCATGATCTCAAACCCCTCCGCGTACGCCTGCATCAGTCCATACTCAATGCCGTTGTGGACCATCTTGACGAAGTGGCCTGACCCGGACGGACCCATATGCCCCCACCCCAAATCGGGGGCCGGGGCCAGCGTTTCCAGTGCGGGGCGAATCTGTTCAACCGCCTCGGAACGGCCCCCCACCATCATGCTGTACCCTTCGGTCAGCCCCCACACGCCGCCACTCGTGCCGACGTCCACCATGTAGATGCCGCTGTCGGCCGCTTCTGTGGCCCGGCGCATTGTGTCCTTGTAGTTGCTGTTTCCCCCGTCGATAATGATGTCGCCGGGCTCAAGCAGCTCACTGAGCTCGCTAACGACTTCTTCGGTCGGGCCGCCTGCGGGTACCATCACCCAGACAACGCGCGGCGCTTCAAGCTTGCTCACGAGGTCTGCCACCGACGTCGCGCCGGTGGCCCCTTCGGCTTCTGCGTCACGAATCGGTTGTGGTGAATGATTGTAGACCACGAGATCGTGACCATCGCGCAGCAGTCGCTTGACCATGTTGCCGCCCATCTTGCCCAGTCCAATCATTGCTAGTTGCATCTGCTATTCGTCTCCCGTTTGCTGTTTCAGAAAGGCAGAGTGGCCCGGCAATCCCGAACCCACCCGCTTCCACCCCTCTCTCGACGCGCCATTGGCTGGTGCCCTTACTTGAACCTTCTCCGATTACGAGTAGAATCGATTTGTGTCTACACAATTCTTGCCCACCGGGTCACCTGCTCCTACGTTTCGACTGACTACCATTGGCTCCAAGCGGCCGTTTGCGCTGGCCGATTTGCGCGGCCAATGGGTCATGCTCCTGTTTGCCGACTATAGCACAGCGACTGTCGCCCGTCAGACTCTGGAAGCGGTACGACGTCAGTTCCCCGATCATAACCAGCTGGCCATTGCCATCGTGATCGATCTGTTGATGGTTCCCCGCTTCTTACACGGTGCAGCTGAACGCTTCATCGAAGGTGCCTACCGGGACGCGGCAAAAGAGATTCCTGAGGGGTATGATCCGGCCGACCATCTGATCATGCTGCCTGACTGGAGCCACAAGATTGCCACCGGCTACGGCATCGACAACGTCGGGCAATATCCGGCGGTTGTCCTCATTGACCCGCAAGGGCAGATTGCCGCCGCTTTCCAGGTGCCGGACGCCGCCAGAGCGACAGTTGGCCTGCTGCGGGAGAAGCTGGGCGACGAAGCGGATGCGGCGTCGAGCTGACAGCTACAACAGGTAACTGGCCACCATCGTAATCACGCCAAGGAGCGTCACCACCAGAAGACCAGCAATCGTGACGGTCTTCATCACCCGTCCTTCGTCTGCGTCAGGCACCGTGCTGGCCCCAACGACAACTTTCGCCGGAGCAAAGACGCTGCCCATCGCCCCACCTGCCGTCTGCGCTGCCAGAATGAGCGGCACAGCCAGGTCGAGCGTAATCGCCGTCTGCTGCTGAAGTTGGCCAAACACGACGTTGCTGTTGGTGTTGCTGCCTGTCATGAATGCACCCAACGCGCCGATGAACGGGCTGATGAATGGGTACAACGGCCCGGCGTTGTCGCTGATGACTTCCGCTAACAGCTGGGTGGCACCCGAATGTTGCATCGTCAGGGCCATCGCCACCAGAGCATACACGCCGATCGTCGGCTTGATCGACCCTTTCAACGTCTTCGACAAAATCGTGCGCCCGCTGTACGTGCGCGCCGCCTCGCCCTCGCGAGGTGGAAGCGGCCCGCGCCAGCGGAACCAGCCAAAGATCAGCAAACTGGCGTAGAGCAGCAACGCCCCGGCATGGCCAAACACGCTGATCGAGCGGCCGGTCTCCTCCGGCGTCGCCCAGCCGAAACTGGTCTCGACCGCCGGAAACAGCGGATCGATGACGACAGCGTCCAGGACCTGCCCAAAGACCACCTGCCCGAGCACAATGACCGCCATCAACAACATGTAAGGCGCAAACGCCTCCAACAGCGGACGCGGGTTAAACGACTGGCCGCGCACGAGAACGGCGATGGCCACAATCAGCCCGGCCAGACCGGCTCCAAAGGAGGCAAGCGTCCACAGGCCCAGCTCTGCCAGCAGCCACTGCGTGCCGCCCATGACAGCCGCCAGCAGCAGCAGCAGCGGCCAGCGGCTGGCCATCGCGCTCTTGCCGCCGCTCAACCACAACACACCCACCCCACAGGCGAGACAGCAGACTGCCAGCAGCGCCGCGCTCGGCCCGGCCAACACCTCACCCGGCACGCCGGTTGTGGCCACCAGCGAAATGAACGACGAACCCAGCGAGCCAAAGGTGACCGCCCAGGCGTGGCCGAGCAGGCCGATGGCAACGGCTGTTTCTGCCGCAAAGCCCAGCCCCAAAATCAGCGGCGCAACGACGGCCGCCGGCACTCCGAATCCGGTTGCGCCCTGCAGGAACGAGGCGAAGACCCAGGCCAGCAGCAGCGCCTGCCCCGGTCGATCGTTGGCCACGCCCGGCAGCTCACGGCCGATGGCGTCGATGACGCCAGCCTCGTTGACCGTGTGGTAGAGCAGGAGCGCCATCCAAATGATATAGAGGACGAACAGTGCCAGCAGCACCGCCTTGCCCCAGGCGACCAGCAGAAGCTGCAAGTTGGCCCCAAAGAATCCCAGCGCAACCACGGTAGCCACGAACCAGCCGGCCAGCCCGGCCTTGCTGCCGCCCCAGTTGCGCCCGATCATCAGAAAGAGTACGGTCAGAATGGGCAAAGCAGCCAGAAAGACGTTGATGATGGTCGGTTCAGGTAGGTTCATGGGTGCAGTGGATCGCTCGTGATGGGGCCCGATGCATATCGTGTTCGCAGGCAGCTAGTTTAACATTGATCGCTCAAATTGGCGCGCGTTGATTCCAGAAAGGCAGGGCTTTTCAGTGCTCGATTGGCTGGTTCGCCGAAGAAGCCGAGTTTATTGGGACCAGCCGCCACATCCGATCGACGTGAGCAGCGAAGCTCGGTTTCCAGGCCCGTTCGAGTCCTACTACCGAGATGCCCTGGCCAGAAAGGTGCCGGGCAGTGACAAGTCCGCCACACTGTGCGTCTCAGTCCGTTCCCTGTGGTAACATTGGCGGATGCGACCCCTCATCGGCACCCAACTCAAACGTTTCCTGCGCGACTATCGACGGGAGCACAAACCGGACATGACCTTCGCGGCGCTGCTGCAGAGCGTCGAATATCCGGCCAATGTCGGCTCCATCTTTCGCATTGCCGATGGCGCGGGTCTGGAAGAACTGGTGTTGACCGGCATCACCCCAACCCCACCCAATCCGGCCATCGACAAGGTGGCCCGGTACAAGTCGCTGCGCGTTCCCTGGCGCTATGAACAGGAGCCGTCGGAGGCCGCACAGGGCATGAAGGCGAAGGGGTATGACCTCGTCGCCGTTGAACTGGCGGAGGACGCCGTGCCTTACCACACGTTCAGCTACCCGCGCCAAACCTGCTTCATCGTCGGCCACGAGGATCACGGCGTGACGAAGGCGGTTCTGGCCGAATGTGACGCGGCCGTCTTCATCCCCATGTACGGCAAGGGGCTGTCACTCAATGTCCATGTGGCCCTGGCCATCGTGGTCTATCATGCACTGCACGCAAACGCCGCCTAAGAGTGCGTTTTGTTTGCGCCTCATTCTCCACGATCATATACTTCAGAGCATTCAGCACGCGGGTCATTACAACAATTGCATGGAGAGTGACGATGAAGGTATCGTGTTTGCAGGACAACCTGGCCAAAGGATTGGGCATTGTAACTCGCGCCGTTAGCACACGCTCGACCTTACCGGTCCTGGGCAATGTACTGGTGGCCACGGACAACGGCCGTCTGAAACTATCTGCTACGAATCTGGAGATCGTCATCACCTGCTGGCTGGGGGCCAAAGTCGCCGAGGAAGGCGCCATTACCGTCCCTGCCCGCACCTTCAGCGAGTTTGTGGGCACGCTGCCGACTGAGGCGGTGGAGATGGTACTCAACGATACGACTCAGACGCTCCACGTCCAATGTGGCCGCATCGACGCCAACATGAAGGGCATTGACGCGGCTGAGTTTCCGCTGGTGCCGGAGCCAGACGACGAAACGCGGATTCGCATGGACCCGGTCGTGCTCAAGCAGGTCATTGAGCAAGTGGCCTTCGCGGCCGCTTCCGACGAGACCCGGCCTGTCCTGACCGGTGTCAAGACGACCTTCGACGGCAACAGCATGATGATGGCCGCCACAGACGGATTCCGTCTGTCGGTCCGCTCGGCCAAACTGGCTGGCAGTGTTGAGAAGCCGTTCAGCGTCATCATCCCCGCCCGGGCGCTGGCAGACGTAGCCCGCGTCCTGTCCGACGATCTCGAAGCCGTCTACATTTCCATGCCCCAGGGCCGCAACCAGATTATCTTTGACATGGGCAACGTCGTCCTGGTCTCGCAGCTGGTCGACGGCAACTTCCCTGACTACACGCCGATCATCCCCAAGGGATTTGCGACGCGCACGATTATGAACACGGCCGAATTCCGCAAGGCGTGCCGGACGGCCGACATCTTCGCCCGCGAATCCAGCAACACGGCGCGGGTCGCTGTCGAGCCGGGAGACGGCATGTCGGCCGCCTTCGCCAAGATTTCGGCCAACAGTCAGGAGACGGGCAACAACGTGGCCCAGATTGACGCCAGTGTGGACGGCGTCCCGGTGGAGATCGCCTTCAACGTGAAGTTCGTTTCCGATGTATTGGGGGTCATCGATACGCCTCAGGTGGCGATGGAAACGACGGGCCCGGCGGACCCGGGTGTCCTGAAGCCGGTAGGGGACAACGACTTCATCCACGTCATTATGCCGATGCATCTCGGCAATTAAGGCAGTTCCACCTGGACGTCCTCTGCCCAGGGGACGCCATCTACTTCAGTTCGTCCAGCACCGCCTGATAAAGCGTATCGGCGCGAATATCTTCGAGCGCGTGGCATGGCGCTTCAAGCCGCTCCGCCAGCACCCGCGCCAACCCCTGGTCGAACGCCGCATGCTCCATATTGATGACCACTGAGCGAACGTCCGTCTCGCTGATCAGGTCCGCAATGCGATGGGCTTCTTCCTGTGGTGGCAGGTCGCTCATACTGACATTACCCGCCCCATCAGTCAGCAGAATCATCATCGGCATAACGTCGGGATGGCTGTACGCTTCCTGCCGAAAGACCTGATAGGCCATGAGCAGACCAGCCGACAGGGGTGTCTTGCCGCCCACCGAAATGTCGAGCAGCGCCTTCTTGGCCAGGAGGACTGAGTTGGTCGGTGGCAGCACCAGATTAGCGTCGTTCTTGTTGAACACGATCAGCCCAACGCGGTCACGACGCTGATAAGCGTCGGTCAGGAGCGACATGATCGCGCCCTTTGTCGCTTCCATCCGCTCCGCTACGGCCATGCTCCAGCTGGCATCGACGACAAAGAGAATGAGATTGGCCGAACGGCGAACTCGCACCTTTTCGCGCAGGTCCTGGCGCTCCAGCGCCAACGCCAGCACCGAACGGTCGCGACGGATCTGATGCGGCGCGGCGGCGCGGAAGGTGGCGTCGAACGCCAGGTCGCGCACCCGATCGCCGCGGGGCAGGCGTGACTGCACGTAACGGCCGCGCTTGCGGTCTGTCTTGGTCTGGGAGCGACGGCCCGCCTTGTTTCGCGTCAGCTTGTCGAGCTGGGTGTCGAGTCGTCGGGTGGTGAACTCTTGCTTGGCCTGGACCTTCTGACCACCTTCCCACCACTGCCCTTCCTGGGGTGTGGGCGGCACGCTTTGCGGCCCGGCTTCGCGCTGGGAGACGTCGGCTTCTTCGCCGGTGCCTTCCTCATCGTCTAGGCTTTTTTTTTCCCCGACGTGGTCAGTTCTTCGGACTCCTGCGGTTCGCCCATCTCCCCGGTGCCCATTTCGTTCTGAACTTCGGTCAGACGGTCGGACAGTTCATCGGCGGAGACCATCGCGTCCTGGAACACGCGCCCCTTGATGCGGTGGGGCAGCGCCAGTTCGGCGGCCAGGATGATATCTTCATCCGTGATCCGGTCGCGCCCCTCCAGGGCGGCGTGGGCTTGCGCGCCACGCAGGATGACGAGATCGGCCCGGTGACCATCCACATTGAGCGAGCCTACCAGACCGGCAATCGACATCAGATCGCGCCGGGAGTAGCGGACAGCGTTGACCGAGTCACGCGCCTGGGAGATGCGCTCGGACAGCGCTTTCTCGTTGGCCGCCCACTGCTCGTGGAAGCCGTCGGGAGCCACCTCAAACGCAATGCGTCGCTCCATAATGGCCACGCGCTGTTCCGGATCGTCCAGTCCTTCAATCTGAACCGAGAACGCGAAGCGGTCCAACAGCTGGGGACGCAAGTCGCCTTCTTCCGGGTTCATCGTGCCTACCAGGATGAACTTGGACGGATGCGAAAAGCTGATCCCTTCCCGCTCCACCACATTGACGCCCATCGCCGCCGCGTCCAGCAGCAGGTCAACGACATGATCATCCAGCAAGTTGACCTCGTCGACGTAGAGCACGCCCCGGTTGGCCGAAGCCAGGATGCCCGGCTCGAAATGCTTCTCACCGCTCTTGATCGCCTTTTCGATGTCCAGCGTGCCCACAACGCGGTCTTCGGTGGCGCTGACCGGCAAATCGACAAAGGGGGTCTGGCGCACTTCGGTCTGGAGGTTGCCATTGCCGTACCGTTCACGACTGTCGTCGCTCCACTCAGCCGGGCGCTCCGGGTCGTCGTTATAGCGACTGCCAGAAAGAACGACCAGGTCGGGCAGCAAGGCCGCGAGTGCGCGAGCGGCCGTCGATTTCGCCGTCCCTCGCTCGCCCCGAATGAGCACACCGCCTATACGCGGGCTAACAGCGTTCAATATGAGCGCACGTTTCATGCGTTCCTGGCCTACAATCGCGGTGAATGGGAAGACTGCTCGACGTGCCATCTGCGGGTTTATCTCCAGTGGATTTGGGGGATCAGGAAGAAGTCGCTCCCGAACCATAACCTTCTGCGGATTATACTGCACCGGCGGTGGGTCGCAACCCACCTCCCCGGCCGCACATGCTACAATTAAGCGTGGCGGCGAGAAGATCGTCGGCCGATCAACGAAAAGGATGGATTCACATGGCTCGCAACATTGGCATTTTCCTGCTCATCACCCTCCTCATTGGCGCAGGCGCGCTGCTTCTGGTTCGGCTGCTGAGCTCACCAGCCGAATCCCATTCGTTCTTCGAGAATGAGGGCCCGATGGTCATTGCCCACCAGGGAGGTGAAGAACTCCGCCCCAGCAACACGATGGCCTCGTTTAGCCACGCGATGGAGCTGGGCGTGGATGTCCTGGAGATGGACGTCCACGGTACGGCCGACGGCGAACTGGTACTCATCCACGATGATACCGTCGACCGGACGACCGACGGCACCGGGCGGGTCCATGATCTGACGCTGGCTGAGATTCGGCAGCTTGACGCGGGAGATTACTGGACTGCAGATGAGGGCCAAACCTACCCGTATCGCGGTCAGGGCATACAGATTGCCACGCTGGAGGAGGTGCTGACAGCATTTCCGGGCATGCGGGTCAATATTGAGATTAAGCAGCGGGAGCCGTCGATTGCCGGGCAGCTGTGCGACATGCTGCGGCGCTTTGACATGACAGATCGGGCGCTCGTAGCATCCTTCCATCCTGAGTCGATCAATGAGTTCCGAACAGCGTGCCCGGATACGCCTACTTCTCTGGTGGAGTCGGAGATCACCACGTTCTATGTCCTGCACCGGTTGGGGCTTTCCAGCCTCTACACACCACCCGCCGAGGCGATCCAGGTGCCCGAAAAACAGGGCAGCATCTATATCCTGAGCGAGCGTTTCATCAGGGATGCCCAGGCCATCGGGCTGAACGTCCACGCCTGGACAATTGACGACAGCGACGACATGGCCCGCCTGTTGGACCGGGGGCTGGACGGCATCATCACCGACAGGCCGGACCGGATGCTGGACTTGCCTGGACGGTAGACGACGTTGATGATCCGCTAGGCCGGGTTCAGAGACGCAGCGACCAGATTACCTTCCAGGGCGCTGGCCAGCCAGAGCGTGTTGTCAACCCAGGCCAGGCCAGAGTAGAGCCGCTGTGTGACCACCTGCTCGACCACCCGACCGTCGGACGGGTCGATCTTCAGCAGGGCATAGGCCGGGGAAGCGCTCAGCCAATCGAACTGCTCGACCGTTGGATCGAACTGCATCGGCGCGGCCACGCTCAGCCATAAGTGACCATCGTGGAAGTCCATATCCCCACCCGCAACAGGCGTCTCAATCTGGCGAACGACCTGGCCGTTCTCCGGGTCGAGAGCGAGAAGCTGCCCGGTTTGCTGGGCCAGGACCCACAGCCGGGATCCATCCCAGGCCACGCCGGACAGCCAGCCATACTCCGTCAGGATAAGGGTCTGGTCAAAGTCGTTGGTCTCAGGGTTAATGCGCCGGACCATCGCCTCGTCATAAAGGGACTGCCAGAGCGACTGACCGTCCCACGCCAGGCCGCTGAGATTGCCCGGACAGCGCAGAGAGTGGACAGGCGACCCCGTGGCCGGATCCCAGCCAAAGATGCCCCCAGAGCGGAAATCGGCGTTCCAGAGCAGCGTGCCGTCCCAGGTCAGCCCGGCGGGGCCGGGGCCCGGCGCTTCATACGTCGTGCGTACAGTTAACTCGCTGCCCACTAGTTGATCTCCCGGCCCACGGAATTGGCCACCGCTTTCATCTCTTCGACCAGCTTGGCGAACTTTTCCGGCTTCAACGATTGGACGCCGTCTGACATCGCCTCATCCGGCCGCGGATGGACTTCAATAATCAGGCCATCTGCACCGGCGGCTACTGCCCCCTTGGCGGCCGCCGACACATACTCCCACTTGCCCGTAGCGTGGCTGGGGTCGGCGATAACAGGCAGATGCGACATCTGTTTGGCAACTGGAATAGCATTGATATCGAATGTGTTGCGCGTGTAGGTCTCGAATGTGCGAATACCGCGCTCGCACAACATCACGCGGGTGTTGCCGTGGCTGAGAATATACTCGGCGCACATCAGCCACTCCTCGATCAGGCTGCTCATGCCCCGCTTGAGCAGCACCGGGTATTGCGACTCGCCGACGGCGTGCAAGAGAGCGTAGTTCTGCATATTGCGAGCGCCAATCTGGAGGATATCGGCGTACTCACAAACGAGCGGGACCATCGCGGGCTCCATCACTTCGGTAACGATGAGCATACCCGTTTGCTCGCGCGCTTCCGCCAGATACTTCAGCCCTTCCTCGCCCATGCCCTGGAAGGCGTAAGGAGAGGTGCGGGGCTTGAAGGCGCCCCCACGCAACACATGCGCTCCCGCCTCTTTGCAGGCGTGGGCCGTTTCCAGAATCTGGCTGCGGCTCTCCACCGAACAGGGACCGGCCATAATGATAATTTCATCGGAGCCGACCACCACATCACCGAGCGGGAACGTCGTATCCTCAGGCTTGAAGTCACGGCTGGCCAGCTTGAACGGCTTCATAATCGGCACGACGCGCTCTACGCCGGGCATCCGTTCCATCTGCTGACGGTCCACGGCGGCCGTATTGCCAATGACGCCGATCACCGTGTGTTCCTTGCCTTCGGAAAGGTGGACACTGCATCCGGAGTCTTCTGCGCGGGCGATGATGGCCGACTTCTCGCGCATGGTGGCCTGGGGTTTCATAATAACTATCATCATGAATCTAATCCTTGTTGTTTGTGAAGCTTGTCTGTTCTTGGGCGTTGGCAGCTAGAGGGTCAGGGAGAGAAACTTGAGGGCCGCGTCCATCTGGGAAATCTGGCGCGGCTTGATGGGCGGGACGTTCTTGCGGTCAGGACGCAGAGATGTGGCGTCGCGCAAGTAGACATGCACGATTGCGTCCGCGGTACGAGTTGTGTTCCAGTGGATCAGTACGCGAATACAGCGGTCGAGCCCACCGGGTACGGCCATCTCATGGCCGCACATCAGCGCCACATCGTACCATCCGAGCTGGCGGGCGGCGAAGGCAGGGTACGTCGCATTCAGATCGGGGGTCGTCGTGAAGTAGATGCTGGCGACATCGGTCACATCCATATCGTTCGCCTGCACAATTGCCTGTAGAAGTTCGCGTGTTGCCTCCAGGATTTCTGCCTCGTCGTTGCCCTGGACTGTAATTGCGCCGCGGACGCCACGGCAAACAACGGACGGCCGCCGGGTCGAAGGCTCCTGGTTGATCGGCGACTGCTGGTCTGCTTTATCTTCGCTCATCGCAATATGCTCCTTGTCTGACTGGTCCGGGCGGCTGAAAGGCAACAAAAAACGCGGCCTTCCAGCCGCGTCCGTGTTCGTGTGTCTTCCCTTCTGGCTACTTGTTAAGCAGTCTCGGGCCGACCCATGCGCAACCGGTGCGGCTGGGGTGCAGCGCCAAAATAAAAATAGAAGCTAAAGTAGCGAGACTTGAAAGGCAATGCCGTCTTCATCGTGCGAGCATGATAGCATGCGCTATTCGCTCCGTCAACTGTCAACTTCCGGTTCAGGCAGATCTGTCGGGAAAGCGTATCCGGGAATGAAGTCAACAACGCGCCGGAACGCCTCCGACAGCGTCTGCTCCGGGCCGAAGTATCCGCTCAACATCTCTTGCAGGACAATCGAGATCGTGTGGTCCGCGTAGAGCCGATTCATCAGGCTGCCATATCCCTGGTCCAGGCCCCACCGGGGAGCCGAAGCAATACCGTCTCTAAGCTGTGCCACAACCTCTGGCCCATAGATGTCGGTCAGACTGAGCTCGCTGCCAGCGATTGGGAGTGTTCCCCATGCGGACAAGTAGCGCTGGAGGTCGCCGGGTGTACCCTGGCGCATCGGCACCTTCAGCTCAGAGTCGATCGCCAGCCAGCGTTCATACCCTTCGTCCAACCAGTAACGCAAGAACGCCTCTGCAGCGGCCTGGTCCGCCACGGCTGTAATGCCGGCGCTGGTGACGTTGCCAAAGGCCGCTGGCGCATTGCCCGCCAGCCCACTGATGGCCGTCACGATGCCGGTGTTGCTGGCCAGGTAGTTGATCGCTTCTTCTCCAGCGCACTCCGGGCAAGACGGCAACGCCGCCGAGTCCAACCCTGCGAGTGCAGGCAAGATGGCGGGCGAGGTCATGATCAAGCCTGTCAGCCCTTGCAGATAAGCGTTTCGGGCGCTGGTGTCCGTCTGAACTCCAGGTGGGCTGAACTGGTTGATCGTCGAGTAGTAGATGTCCAGCGCATCCCGACACGCTGCATCAAGAATGGACACCTCACCCGTCTCGTCCACGAGCTGGCAGTTGTTGGCCAAGGCCACCTGTTCAAACGCCTGATGGGTTGTCACCAGATTCGACTCTGTAGGGATGACCAGACCCGAAATGAGGTCGTCAGGTGCATAGACCGCTTCGGCCAGAGCGGCCAGAGCGGCCAGGTCATCTGGCGCTTCCAGATTGCGCGCCTCGGCCCAGTCCGCCCGGTAGAGAAGCAGTTGATGGTAACCATGCAGCGGCACCGCAGCCAACTGCCCACCGGTCTCCAGCCGGTCGAGCGCTGCCGCGTCGAACGTCTCTGGTCCCAGGGCGTCGACAACCCGGGCGGCCGCTTCAGCGTTGAGCACGCCTTGCTCCGCCCAACCGACTGAGTACTCGATCGGATGAACAACGATGTCGGGCAGCGTCCCGGACAGAACGGCCGTATTGACGAGGTCGGGCAATCGGGCCGGGTCAACCTGCTGGATAGCCACATTGGTGCCAAACTGCTCGGCAAACTCCAGGGCCAGCTCTTGCATCAGAGCGCCATGTGCGGGCGAGGTCTCGTTGACCCAGACGTTGAGCGTGCTGCCGGTCAGGGTCTCGTCGGTCGCCGCCCTGGTCGCGGCCAGCGTGCTGCCGCCGGGCGTGGCGGTCGGGGCTGGCAAGAAGACGGTCTCGCGCGACGAAACGGGGCTGGTCTGTCCCTGCGCTGTAGCCGCTGCCAGGCGGGGCGGATTCGCCAGATCAACCTGACAGCCCGCAACAATGACGATCAGGGCAAGCAGGAGCAAGGGCAGCAGCCAACGGGAGTCAATTCGTTTCTGGACCATAATGAGCGTCGGAATTGTATAGACGCGACCGCCTCGTCGCAACTGAAGCGGTCGGGTTATTGGGCAGTTGCTCATCTGTCGCGAAAGCGTATCAGGTCGTGATGGCATGACCCTGTGGTACAATCCCGCCCATGACATTTGCAACCCGAATTGCTCCTTCTGTACAGGCCGCCCTCGATGCGGGCGGGTCAGTGGTCGCCCTCGAAAGCACCGTCATCACCCACGGCCTGCCCTATCCTGACAACCTGGAGACAGCCCGCCTGATGGAAGCGGCCGTTCGCAAGGGCGGCGCCCTCCCGGCAACAATCGCCATCCTCAATGGCGAGATTGTCATCGGTCTCAACGACGCTGAGCTGGCGTATCTGGCCGAGACTGGCTCCTCCGGCGCCGTGCGCAAGGTGAGTCGACGTGACTTGCCGATTGCCATTTCGTGCGGCGAGGACGGTGGCACGACTGTCGCCGGGACAATGATCCTGGCCCATCGAGCCGGGATTGAGTTCTTCGCCACCGGCGGCATTGGCGGCGTCCATCGAGGCCACGTCTTCGATGTCAGCGCCGACCTGCGGGAGCTTGGCCAGACGCCGATGACCGTCATTTGCAGCGGTGCAAAATCGATCCTGGATCTGGCAGCCACGCGCGAAGTGCTGGAAACCGAAGGGGTGACGGTCGTTGGCTACGGCACCGATACGCTGCCTGCCTTCTTCACGCCCAGCAGCGGACTGCCGGTCGACGTTCGGCTGGAGGACGCCGCGTCGGTCGCCCGGCTGGTTGATGCCCGACGCGCGCTGGGCCTGCAAAGCAGCACGCTCGTGACGGTGCCGATTCCCGGCCAATACGCCATCGACCAGGAACAAGCCGATGCGGCCGTTAACCAGGCGACACAAGAGATGGATGACCTCGGTATCCAGGGGCCTGCCTGCACGCCGTGGCTGTTGCAGCGCGTTCTCGAACTGACCGAGGGCAGCAGCATGCAGGCGAATGTCGCCCTACTCCAGAACAACGGGCGTGTGGCGGGGGAGATCGCCGTGGCCCTGTCGCGGATGAAAGCAGTGGCCTGAATCGGACCGGGCGCAGGCCATTGACGCCCAAACGGACGGGCTGTATAATGCCCGGCATAGACAACGACATGGACGGAGCAACGTTCCACAGCCCAGCGTCAGCAGCGAGTTGGCGGTAGGTGCAAGCCAACAGGCGCAGTTGTGTGAATTCCTCTCCCGAGTCGCATTTCGAAAGTGGTCATCGACCGCCCAAGAAGTGCCGGAAGCGCCCGTTACCGCGCATTTTGAGGCTATTCGGCAGCGTGCCCAGTAGCAAAACCAGGTGGCACCACGGGCCCCCTCGTCCTGGATGACGAGTGGGCTTTTTCTATGTCCAGGAGGCATATCCAATGATCGATATCAATCTCATTCGAGAAGACCCAGAGTGGGTGAAGGCGCAAATCGCCAAGCTCAATGACTCGGCGCCCATTGACGAAATCGTGGCGCTCGACGAGCAGCGGCGGGATCTGATTCTGCAAGTAGAAGCCCTGCGGCGCGAGCGCAACGAGACGTCAAAGAAGATCGGCCGGGCAATGGGAGAGTTGAAGAAGCTGGAAAAGGCGACGGAGAAAGCCGGCGGTCAAGGTGGCGATCGAAAAGCGCTGCAGGCCGAGCTGGATACGGCGACTGAGGCGGTCAACACGGTGCGCGAAGAGATGCGCCTGGTCGGCGACCAGATCGATGCGCTCGATGAACAGCTGCGGGCTGTTGACAGCGAGTTGGAGGAGAAGATGCTCTGGGTGCCCAACCTGCCCCATGAGAGCGTACCGGTCGGCCCGGACGACAGCCACAACATCGCCTATCCACCGGAAGGCCCAGCGCTGCCATACTTCGAGTTCACGCCCAAGCCCCACTGGGACCTGGGACCGGAGCTGAACATCATCGACTTCGAGCGCGGCGTCAAGCTCAGCGGCTCGCGCTTCTACATTTTGCGCGGCGCCGGGGCACGGCTCCAGCGGGCTGTGATCCAGTTCATGCTGGACTACCATACGCGCCAGCACGGCTACGAGGAAATCTACCCACCGTTCATGGTCCGCTCGGCCATGTTCGTCGGCGCCGGGCAGCTTCCAAAGTTCGCCGACAACATCTATCGCGATGCGGAAGAGGATTACATGTGGCTGGGAACGGCCGAAATCGCTCTGACCAATCTGCACCGGGATGAGATTCTCGACGAAGCCGACTTGCCGCTCAACTACGTGGCGTATACGCCCTGTTTCCGCCGCGAAAAGATGAGCGCGGGCCGGGACGTTCGGGGCATCAAGCGCGGCCATCAGTTCGACAAGGTGGAGATGTACAAGTTCACCACGCCGGAGACCAGCTATGAGGAGTTGGACCAGCTGGTGAAACACGCCACCGACATTGCCGAGGCACTGCAGCTGCCCTATCGCAGAATCGAAATGGTGACGGGCGATCTGGGTTTTGCTGCCAGCAAGAAGTACGATGTGGAGATCTGGGCCGCAGGCTGTGAAGAGTGGCTGGAAGTGAGCTCGGCCAGCAACACGGAAGCGTTCCAGGCGCGCCGGGCCAATGTCCGTTATCGTCCGGCCGACGGCGGCAAAACTCAATACGTCCACACCCTCAACGCCAGTGGCCTGGCGCTGCCCCGGGTCATGATTGCGCTTATGGAAAACAACCAGCAGGCTGACGGCACGATCCGTGTGCCCGACATACTGCGGCCCTATCTGGGCGGTGAAGAGCTGATTGGGATGTCGGCGGAGTAGTTGGATGACCTACGGCAGCAGACAGGCAGCGGACCCACAGCCTGAGGAGCCATCAGCGCAAACGTAGTGGACATCCCGACCCAGATAGGGGGACGGGTCAAGCGTGTTGGTGAACTCAAGCTCGTTCAGGTAGCGGCCGCTGCCGTCGTCCTGCACAATCGAAAAGTGCAGATGGACCCAGATGTCCCGGACGGAGCTACCATTGTAGTCGCCTGTGTAGCCCAGCAACGTACCCTGCTCGACGAACAACTCGCTCGTTCCTGGGGGGATGGCGTCAACGATAAAGTCGTTCCCGTCGCGATCAGCCATGTGGGTGTAGTAGAGCCAGATCTGGCGGCCGGGCTGCAGCGGGTCATCCGGCACCCGCATGATGACGGTGCTTTGCCAGCCTGCTTCGCGCGAGACGAAGCCATCATAGGCGGCGTAGACGGGCACCTCCCCCGGCGCACCATCGCTGAAGATGTCGATGCCCTGGTGCGGGCTGGCCGCTGAGTAGGGGCCGCGCGGATCGCCGTAAAGCAGGCCGATGAAGCCGTCGCTGGGCAGAACAAAAGGCGCACCGGGGCACAGTTCGCGTTGGGCAACAATCAGGCTGGAGCGCAGTTCGCTGTCCCCACTGCGCCATTGCGCAAACGATTGATTGCGGGGGTCGGTCGGATTCGTCCCCAACAAGGCAACCACCGCCACGACTGCCAGCGCAACAAACACAAGGGCTAACAACAAGACTTTCTTCATCATACATCTGGCGGGCGGGCGATACGGCGACTAACCGCCGCCCTTCCCAACAAAAAACCGCCGGGTCTGAGAGACCCGGCGGAAGACAATCGACAAGAGGTCGATGACGCTAACGAAGCGACGCCGGATCAATACCAGCCGCCTTGAGCGCCTTGTTATAAGCAGACGTTGCTTTGGCGTTGCTGATGCGTGCGCTGCGAATGTCGTCGGGCGACATATCGTCGGTAATCTCGACCAACGTTGGCGGCGCAATGCCGGCAGCGGCAGCCGCATCCGCGCCAAGGGATGGCGACGATGGCGACGGCGTAGATGCTGCGGCCAATTTCGCCTCCGCGGGCGCATCCGAATCTGAATAGAACACAGCGCGGGGTAGCCCTTTCGCCTGCTCAACCCACCCTTCTACGCTCTTCTCGGACGGCAGTTTCTCCACCAGGCTGCTGGCGGCATTCACCTCGACCAACTTCGCTGTCAGATTGGCCGCATTACGCTGCGCCAACTCGACGACTGTGTCAACGCCTGCTTCTTCCAGCAGGTCGGCGTACTCCTTGCCAACCCCCTTGATTCGATAGAGGTCACATTGGTTGACCCACGTCAGAATCGTTGCCTCATCAAGTCCGGTCGCTTTGGCAATCTCTTTCCGGCCGGATGGCGTGGCGCCGCGGCGCAGCAGCACTAACGGCGCATCAATGCCTGCCGCCCGTAGCTTGGAGCCAGACGCTTCCGAAACGTCCTCGATGTATTCAATGTTGGCCTGGAACTTGGAGAGGTCCTCACCTTCCAGTCTGCTCACGTAGCTGTCAATTGTATCGGTCGACATTTCGACCTGCGCCTCGGGGGCGCGACTGGCTGGAGCAGCTGCTGCGGCGGCTGTCGCAGCGGGCGCCTTTGCAGCGGCCGGGTCGACACCCGCCGCCTTCAGCGCCTTGTTGTAGGCGGACTGCGCCTTTGCGTTGGATATACGCGCCTTGCGAATCTCGTCCGGCGACATATCGTCGCTAATGTCGATTAGGTCTGGCGGGGCGATGCCGGCGGCGGCGGGCGGCGCTGCCGGGGCAGCCGCAGGGGCGGCGGCGGGAGCAGGTGCGACGGCCGCGGCCGTCGCGGAAACACCGGCGGCCTTCAACGCCTTGTTGTAGGCAGACTGCGCCTTTGCGTTGGATATACGCGCCTTGCGCACGTCCTCCGGCGCCATGTCATCGGTGATCTCAATCAAGTCCGGCGGAGCGACGCCGGCAGCGGCGGGAGCTGCCGCAGCCGGGGCGGCGGCAGCAGGCGCAGCGGCGGCCGCCACGGACGCACCACCAGCGGCGTTCTGCGCTTCCTTGGCCGCCTTCATTGCAGCCGAGCGCGCCTTGGCGTTGGCGATGCGCGCTTTGCGCGTTTCTTCTGGCGACATCCCGTCGGTAATCTCGATAAACGGGTAATCCTTGCCGGGCACCAGCTCGATGGGGCCATCGGCCACAGGCGCGGCAACTCCGGCGACGGGCGCTGCCACAACCTCAGGGACGCCCCCGGCAGGAATCCCGGTTCGTGCCCCGTCCCAACCGTGGTAGGTGGCGATACGGACGGCAGTCATGGGGTCCTTGTCCAATCCTTCGCTGGCCGTGGGTATATCGGCAACGCCGTAGCGGCCGATGGTCGAGTTGGCCCCACGCGGCAGCGCCGCAGCCATGGTGGCCGCTTGCAGTCGCGCTTCCTTCATCTGGGTTGCGTAGTCGGCGTCGACCTTGATCTCGTATCCCATCGTAACGCCGGGGTTGTAGGCACGTTCCTCGGCCACGATCTCTTCTTTCGTGTCAGTGACAACACGATCCGCGCGCGAGAAGATGAACGCGAGCAATCCTCCTAACAGAAGGACCGCAATAACCACCCCAACAATAATCAATATCGCCATAAGAGCATTCCTCAAATGTGTTAGCTTCGCCAGTGCCGGGTCATTATAGCGTTTGTGCACCTTTTCTCAAAAACAAAGCAGCCCGCAATGGGGCTGCTCAGTATGGAAGATAAAGATGGTGCCGAAGGTGGGATTCGAACCCACATGAGGAAATCCTCACTACGCCCTGAACGTAGCGCGTCTGCCGGTTTCGCCACTTCGGCTCAAGAGTTGGTATTGTATCCAACTGGCGCAGGATGTCAACTTCACAACAGCTCAAAATACCCTGCTCTAACCGAGTTGACTTGCCTCGCTGGCCAGCTTCCCGGCTGCGTCCAGCGCATCATTGCTCAAATTCTTGGCATTGATCCAGTGGATGCTGTAGTTCTGGGTCAGGCGATCGAGCGCCTGCCAGAGGTCAGCATTGGCCACCGGCGTGCCGTCTTTCTTCTGCCAACTGCGCTTGCGCCAGCCGTGGATCCACGATGTGATGCCTTGATACAAGTAATCGGATGTCGTGAACAGTTCGACGTGGCTGCCCGGCTCCACCATCAGCAACCCTTCCAGCGCGGCCGTCACCTCCATACGGTTGTTGGTCGTCGCGCTGGCCGACCCACTCGACTGCTCGTCGCGATCCGGCGCTTCCAGCACGACACCCCAACCGCCCGGACCGGGATTGCCGCGACACGAAGACCGCAGATAGAGGCGTGTAGCGTTTTCGTCGCTCACTTGCCCGGGGGTGATCTCCAGACGGGCCTGCCGAGCCAGCTGATCGACCCGCTCATTGAGCGGGTCGCCGCTGTGCCCCTGCACCCAGTGCCAATCGATACTGTGGCGGCCAACTTCCCGCTGCAGTGCTTGCCACAAATCTGCATTCTGGACCGGCTTGCCGCTGCTGGTCTTCCAACCTCTGCTGGCCCAGCCGTCGATATATTGGGTAATCCCTTTACGAACGTACTGCGAGTCGATGTGGAACTCAACAGTGCAAGGCCGGCTCAGTGCCTGCAAGGCACTGATGGCGGCCTGGAGTTCCATGCGATTGTTGGTCGTCTCCGGCGCGCTGCCGGTCAGCACCTTCTCCGTCTGACCGCTGCGCAGAACGGCCGCCCACCCACCGATGCCGGGGTTCGGGTCGGCGCCACCGTCCGTATAGATAACAACGTGATCGGACATGGGAAGAAGCGGCAGCGGCTACCGGCCCAGCACCGCCAGCATCTCCTCCACAGACGTGAACTTCACTCGCGGTCTACCTTGCTCTTCGCCACGCTGTCGCTCCACTTCGTCGATCTGCAGCCAGTCGTCATAAGAGACCAGATCCGGTTCTCTCTCGCGCACGAGAGCTTCAATGGCGGCTGCTTCGGGATGTGCCGGCGACAGCAGCGCCCCGGCTACCAGATCGTCCAGCATAAGCTCCACCGTTTCGGCCGCGTCCGGCTTGTTCGTGCCAATGACCCCGCTTGGGCCGCGCTTGATCCAGCCGGCTGTATACTGGCCAACAAGAGGTTGCTGCGACTCGGCGTCGAGAATACGACCGGTGTCGTTAAGAATGACCCCCCATCGTTGGTGGAACGGGATTCCTGCCAGAGGAACGCCGCGGTAGCCGATCGAACGGAAGACCAGACCCACGTCGAGCGACTCGGTCTGCTCCGTGGCGCGGGGCCGCAGCGTGCCGGTGTCAGTCTCGTACAGTTCGTTGTGGACCATATTCATGGAAACGATCTCCCCGTTCTCGTCACCAATCAAATCGGTGGGCGAGACGAGAAAGCGCAGCACCATCGTCTTCGGCGCGCCGGTCGGTTCGCGCTCGGAAAGCTCCTGGATGATCTCCACTTTGCGCATCGTGCCGCGGTCTGCTTCCGCCAGCGCTGCCTCGCTCAGCGGGTCCAGCTGTGCTTCTTCAGGCGGGACGAGCGTATCGCACCCTGCCAGCTCACCCAGCTCTTTTGCTTCCGGTGACGTAAAGGCCGCCTGTGCGGGGCCGCGCCGCCCCAGAACATAGACGCGCTTGACATTACTGTTTCGCAACGCTTCCAACGCATAGTCGGCAATGTCGGTCTTGGCCAACTCGTCCGGATCGCGGCAGAGAATACGGGCCACATCGACGGCGACGTTGCCAACCCCTACGACAGCTACCGCTTCCTTGCTCAGATCAAACTGGCAGTCAGTATAGTCGGGATGGCCGTTGTACCAGGCCACAAACTCAGTAGCCGGGTGGCTGCCAATCAGATCGTCACCGGGAATGCCCAGCGCCCGATCAGTCTGTGCGCCGGTCGTAAACACGATCTGATGATAATGGTCGCGCAAATCGTCGATAGTGACATCTTGTCCAAAGTCGACGTTGCCGTAGAATCTGAATCCCGGCTTCTGCGCGATACGGTCGAATACGGCCGTCACCGACTTGATCTTCTGATGGTCGGGGGCTACGCCATAGCGAACCAGACCGAACGGCGTGGGGAGCCGTTCGTACATGTCCACTTCGACGTGCAAACCTTTTTCTTTGAACAGCCGCTCGGCCGCGTAAAATCCGGCCGGACCGGCGCCAACGATGGCAACCCGCAGGGGGTGCCCCTCACTTCCAATCACAGACATCGCTAATCCTCTCCTTCAGCCATGATCTGGACTTCCAGGGTGTCAATCTCGCCACGATAGGCGTCACGTTGCGTCTTCAGCACGTCCCCGATGGAGACGATGCCGATGAGTTGGCCGTCGTCCACAATCGGCAGATGCCGGAATCGCTTCTCCAACATGGCGTGAGCCACGGCCATGACATCATCGTGGGACGAACCCACAATGACATTGCGGGTCATGCAGTCGGCGACTGCCATATCAAGCGCACGGGAACTGGTGGCCAGGGCATAAATAATGTCACGCTCCGACAAAATGCCGGCCAACTCGCCGGATGGCCCGACGACAACAAGCGCGCCAATGCGATTGTCCGCAAGCTTGGACACTGCGTCATACAGCTTTTCATCCGGGTGGATGGTGATGACAGCGTCTTTCCTCGTTGCCAGGATGCTTCGTATTTTCATGGAAACTCCCTCTATTGGTGACTGCGAATGGACTCCGACAACACGCCTAGTATAGACGGAAAAGGCGCAAAGGAAAATCCTTTGCGCCCTTTCCACACAGACCCGCGCGTCAGATGCGACGGAAGCCCTGTGTCAGGTCGTGTTGTAGCCGACTACCGCAAAGCGTCGCACGCCGGGCAGCTGCCGTCCGGGCGAATCATTGCGTAACCCGCCTGCGGATCACCCGCCGGGTCAAAGAAGTCGAAGTCTACGTTGAAGATGATCATCATGCTGACCTTGCCCTGTGAGGCAGACAGGTCGCGCGCTTCACGCAGCCATTGGGCATGTTCCTGGACCGAGGTCCCGGCAGCCCACGAGAAGTTGGGCGGCAGCGCAGAGAAGCCATCCCCACTGAGGTAACCCAGCTCCGTCAGGCAGACCGGCCGCGCACCACCGAACGTGTTGTAATACAGGTCAACGGTCGGCTGATAGTACCAGCTGTAGTGTGACCCGGCGGGATGCCCAGTTGAGACCGTGGGCGACGTGGCCCCGGCGTTGTGGTGGGCGCCAATACAGTCAGCAAAGTTGGCCGCACCAGCCGCCCGCATGCCGGCGATGTACCGGTTGTCGGCCCAGGCGTTGGTGCCATTGTCAAAGCCAGTCGGCGCAGGAGCGCCGGAGATGACCTGAACACTCGGGTTGGCAGCCTTGATCGCTCGGTAAGCGGGAGCCAGCATGTTGTTGACGTAGGAAGTCGGGTCAATCTGTCCGGCAGGCCACTCAAAGTCAATGTTCTGCTCGTTCCAGACTTCGATAGCGTCCGGCCCCAGACCGGCGACGCCACCCAGGAAGTCCGTGAAGCTGGCGAAGTCAATACCGTCAGTCGGGGGGTAAGTCTGTGCGCCGGTAATCGACAGCAGGACCTTGAATCCCTGGGCCTGGCCTTCGCGGATGCGGCCTTCGACCACAGTGGGGTCGTCGCCCGGCGTCCACTTATGCTGGAACTTGACCCAGTTCATGCCCGAATCCTTCATGGCTTGCGCGTTGGCAAATGTCTGAGTCTGGCCACCAAGGGCAAAGCTGCCACTCGGCGGCGGTACAGGCGTGGGGCCTGGCGGCACTGGTGTTGGTCCCGGCGGCGCGGTGCCACCCGGTATGATCAGCACCTGCCCGACATATATCAGGTTCGGGTTGGCGATGTTGTTCGCCTGCACCAGTGCATCCACCGTAGTGCCGAACTGACGCGCGATCTTGGAGAGCGAATCTCCGGGCTGCACCACATACGTTCCCTGTTGGGGCGGTTGGGGCGGAACCGGCGTTACAACGGGCGGCACCGGAGTCGGGCCGGTGGTCGTATCAGGAACCTCCAGGACTTGTCCCACATAAATCAAATTCGGATTAGGAATATTGTTGGTCTGAGCCAGGTAATCGACAGTCGTGTTATATTGTCTGGAGATGCGCCACAGCGTATCGCCAGGTTGCACGACATAGGTTGCAGCAGCGACGGCTGCAACAGTCACGAATAGCAAAGCTATGACCGCTACGGGAACGGTCCAGCGTTTTTTGAACATATCTCACTCCTTGATCACTATGTCAACCTGTGCATTAGACCATTGTAATCATGTTGATCACTTCATACAACTCTCATGGTCTATTTTTTACATGCATGATGCCATATTAGCTGGTAGCATCCATCAAATCGCCGTGAAATAGCCACAAAGGTCGGACAAACAACATGAATGAAACAGGCGCGCAAGAAAACGGACACGCAGTTGCAACGCCCCACACCCTCGTCTACAACGAAACGATACTCGACACAATCGGCAATACGCCGCTCGTTCGGCTGAACTCGGTTACCAGCGGGCTGCCGGGCCTCATTCTGGCCAAGGTCGAGTTCTTCAACCCGGGCGGCTCCGTCAAGGATCGCATCGGTTGGACCATCATTGAAGACGCGGAGCGCAGCGGCACGCTGATACCCGGGGGTACCATTGTCGAGGCTACATCCGGCAACACTGGCGTCGGGCTGGCCATCACCGCCGCCATCAAGGGATACAACTGTATCTTCGTCATGCCGGACAAGATGTCGCAGGAAAAGATTCTGCTGTTGAGGGCGTATGGAGCGCGCGTCGTCGTCACGCCGACGGCCGTCGAACCGGACGACCCGCGCAGCTACTACTCCGTAGCTCGTCGTCTGGTCGAAGAAACCCCCAACGCCATCCTGGCCAACCAGTACGCGAACCCGGTAAACCCGCAATCCCATTACGAGACAACCGGGCCGGAGCTGTGGCAGCAGACCGGCGGCCGTATTACCCATTTCGTCGCCGGCATGGGCACGGGCGGCACCATCTCCGGGGCCGGACGTTACCTGAAAGAACAGAACCCCGACATTCAAGTGATCGGTGTGGATCCCATCGGCTCAATCCTCTATGACTTGCACCAGACAGGCGAGTACACGGAAGCAGAGAGCTACAAGGTCGAGGGCATTGGCGAGGACTTTCTGCCGTCTACCACCGACCTGACTGTGATCGATCATATTGAACGCGTGACGGACCGGGAGAGCTTCCTGATGACGCGGCGGCTGGTACGCGAGGAAGGCATCTTTGCTGGTGGCTCTTGCGGTGCGGCCGTCGCGGGGGCGCTCAAGTACGCACGGACCACCGGGCTGGGGCCGGACGACGTCATGGTTGTCATATTGCCCGACTCCGGATCTCGCTACTTGAGCAAAGTCTTCGACGACGACTGGATGCGCGAGAACGGCTTCCTGGAGCAGGTGTGGAGCGACGTCCGGGTCAGCGCGATCCAGCAGCGCAAAGGTGACGACCAGATCTATCTGGCGCGGCCCGACGACAAGATGCGTGAAGTTGTGGCCCGAATGAAAGCGTACAATGTCTCGCAGCTGCCGGTGGTCGACGCCCATGACCAGCTGCTGGGGATGGTGACTGAGATCGATCTGCTCAACCATCTGCTGGCACCCGATCACGATCACCAGCCTGAGGAGACGATCGAGGCAATCATCGACCGGGACGTGCCGGTCGTGGGTCCAAATGCCAACCTGGAAACGTTGATGGCCATATTCAGCAGTCGGCCAGCCGTGGTCATTATGGATGACAACCGCGTGCAGAGCATTTTGACGAAGATCGATATCCTCGACTTCTTGTCGACGCAGATGCGTTGATCGATGACGAGCAGATCGTATTGGGTTATTATCAAACGAATGATTGCAGAAAACGCTACCCGGCTCCGCGAGAACATTCAGAAAGTCATTGTTGGTAAGGAAGAGGTCATTGACCTGGCGCTCATCGCTATACTCAGCGAAGGGCATTTGCTGCTTGAGGATGTCCCTGGCACCGGCAAGACAACATTGGCCAAGACGATTGCTGCCTCACTGGGCCTATCATTCCATCGCGTGCAGTTCACACCCGATCTGCTGCCTTCCGATCTAACTGGTATCTACTTCTACAACCAGAAAGAGCAGGAGTTCGAGTACCGGGCCGGTCCCATCATGGGCCAGATTCTGCTGGCGGATGAGATCAACCGGGCGACCCCACGCACCCAATCAGCGCTGCTGGAAGCGATGGGGGAACGGCAAGTGACCGTTGACATCGCCACCCACGACCTGCCACGACCTTTCCTCGTTATGGCTACCCAGAACCCGGTGGAACTGGAGGGGACTTTCCCACTGCCGGAAGCACAGCTGGACCGCTTCCTCATGAAGGTGGCGCTCGGCTATCCGGACGAGGAGAGTGAGAACGCCATGCTGCTGCGATTCGAACGCACTGATCCACTCGATACGCTGGAGAGTGTCTTGGGGCCGGAAGACATCCTGGAAATGCAGCGTGACGTGCGCGACGTGCGCGTTGAGCAGTCGGTCCGCTCCTACGTCGTCAACGTTTGCCGGATGACACGCGCCCATGAGGACATCATGCTCGGGGCCAGTCCTCGCGCCACAATGGCCCTTTACCGGACAGCCCAGGCCCGCGCCGCGATCAACGGTCGCGACTTCGTCATTCCGGACGATGTGAAGGTCATGGCTCCCTTTGTGTTGACCCATCGGCTGATGGTCAATCCGCAGACCCGCCTGCGCGGTCGGCGACCCGAGGACGTCGTGGGCGAAGTAGTCGACACGGTGCCGGTTCCGGTCGAGACGGCGTAGCGCAGCAGCTGACCTACCTTCGTTCCCGAAAAAAGATTCTGCCATGCCTGAAAGCTTCCAAGACATGTCGTTGGTGGTTCGCGACAACCAGCGCGAATCGCAGCAGCGCGCCCGGCGCACCATGATGGCGGCTGCCATAACGGGCAAGCCATTGGACCTGGGCGAAATGGCCAAGGCACGCGGGCTGGTCGTGCGCGAGCGTGATAACAGCGTCTTCAGCGATGCCTGGATTCCGCTTGCGGTCCTGTTCCTCATCATCGGTCTTGTTGCCGGGCGCAACCCGGCGATGATTGCTCTGGGCGTGATTCTGCTCCTGATTGTCGGCCTCAGCACGGTCTGGAAGAATCTTTCGCTCTGGGGTGTGGGCTATGATCGCCAGCTCGACCGCAACCGCGTCTTTCCCGGCGAACCGATCGATGTCACCGTGCGTGTTTCCAATGACAAGCCCCTGCCCCTGACGTGGCTCCGTTTTCGGGACGAAATGCCGGTGCCGCCCGACGCCGACGACGTCCTGATGGCAATGGCTGCAGACATGAGCGGGCGGTACACTCTGCAAAACACCTACTCCATGCAGAGCAAGGAGACGGTCGAGCGCACCAGCCGACTGGTCTTCCCACGACGAGGCTTCTACCGGCTTGGTCCAGTCACCTACGAATCGGGTGACATCTTCACCCTGTTCACGCGCGAACGGGAGTACCAGTATCTGGAAACCATCGTTGTCTATCCCCAGATCTGGCCGCTTGACGAGCTGGGCCTGCCGGCCAAGGAACCTTTCGGGGACATCAAAGTCCACCAGAGCCTGTTCACCGACCCCATCAATACGCGCGGCATTCGTGATTATCAGTCGCAGGACCGCTTTCGCGACGTGCATTGGAAAGCGACAGCCCGGCGCGGACAGCTGCAGACGAAGGTCTATGATCCATCGACTGGCATGACGATGGCCGTCTTTCTCAATGTCGCCACGTCAGCCAAGCATTGGATGGGGTTTGACCCTGATCTGCTGGAACGCGCGGTTAGTGTGGCTGCATCGGCCGCCAACTACGCCGCACTCGAAGGATGGGGCGTTGGGCTATACGCCAACGGCGCCGTTCCCAACTCTGATCAGCCGATTCGAGTGCCCGCGGGACGTGCGCCCGACCAGCTTGGTCTTGTTCTGGAAGGTCTGGCGGCCGTTTCGGAGTTCGCCACCGCGTCAATCGACCAGATGCTGCTGCGCGAAAGCCCACACTTGCCCTGGGTGTCGACAATTGTCCTGGTGACCGCCAACGTGACCGATGAGATGATGATCGCGCTGCTGCGGCTGCGAGAGGCGGGAAGGCGTGTTGTCCTGATCTCGCTGGCCGACGACCCGCCCGCCGTAACACCGCAGACTGCCGGGATTCTCACCTACCACATTCCCGCCAACACGCCGGCCTTCGCCGCCGGTCACCAGAGCGCCACCGCCACCGAGGCCGCATTGAGCCAGATTCCGACGCCAGATCCGGTCAACCTGGAGTTGGAATCGGTAGCCAGCTATCGTGGCGCCCTGGCCACATCGTTGCCTGAAAACGGGAGCGAGTCGTGAGCCTGGCAACCGTCGACCTGACCCGCAGCGAGCTGGCCCCGGCGGAGTCAGCGGCCCCGTGGGTTTACATCCGCCACGAAATCCTGTATCTAAGCTACGCTCTGCAGGAGGTGGCCCTCGTGACACCTCTTGCCCTGACGTTTATGACCTGGGCACGATACTGGTCACCGGCGCTCGTGGCGCTGTGGCTGCTGCTGCTGATGCTCCTTCCCTTTAACCTGCTGCGCATGCTCAGCCTGCTCCATGTCAGCGCTTCCCGCCAACGGTTGGTGATGGTGGTTGGGCTGCTACTGGCAGTTCTGTTTAGCTGGCGTCTGCTTCTGTATGCACCGACCTCGCTCCTGGACACCGGTTGGATCGGACAGTTCGTCAACAATCTTGGCGAAGGGGGCAACCTGCTGTGGAGCCGCGATCTGACGGTCTTTGCGCTAACCGTCTTCATGTGGTGGCGGGGCATCCAGCTCGCAGGACGTCGCCACGAGATCAACCGGGCCGGGCTGCGTCTCCGACTGGGCGGCCTCATCCTGGCTCCTTTACTTATCTGGGCCGCATCGAGCTTCCTCGACATCAACGTCGTGCCGTTCGTCATGCTGTTCTTCGTGGCGTCGCTAACCTCGATCGCCCTGGTTCGAGCCGAGCAGATCGAGGCCGACCGCACAGGCTTCGCTTCCACATTGGGCGTGAGCTGGTTTGCGGCCGTTTTCGGCGCTGCGCTGCTGGTTGCCGTGGTTGGCGGCCTCATTGCGGCGTTCGTCAGCGGGGAGTCGTTGTTCTCCGTCCTCAGCATCTTTTCGCCGCTCTGGTCGGCACTCCAGTTTGGCGGCGCAGTCGTTCTGTTCACGCTGTTCGATCTGCTGTCACCACTGCTCGACCTGTTCGCGTTGTTCATCACAGTCCTGGCCGACTTCATGGCGTGGCTGCTCAGTCTGGTCTCCACGGGCCTGCAAGGGGCGCTGCCGCAGACACCGGCCGAGGGTCCGCTTGGCCCGGATCCAGATACGCCCCTGGCTGGCGAAGGCGGCAGCAGCAGTACCGCCCGTGTGCTGGTTGGCGCTGCGCTTCTGGCCATCATCATCCTTGCCGGGTGGGGGCTGGCTCGCGTCTATCAGCAGGCGAATTTCGGTGCGCGCAGCAGCAGCCGCAGTACGCGCAGCGGGTTCGCCGGAGATGAGGACCCGAGCCTGGCGGAGCGCTTGCTGGGGCGGTTTGGTCTGCGACGCAACTGGCGAGCGGCCGCATCAGTGCGGCGCATCTACGAGGCGATGTGCGCGTCAGCTGCCGCCGTTGGATACCCACGCCTGGAAACCGAAACACCCTATGAGTTTCTAGCCACATTGGCCACCGTCTGGCCGGACCAGACGACCGAGTCTCGCCTCATCACGGAAGCGTTCATTCGTGTGCGCTACGGTGAAGTTCCGGAAACCGACGAAGAACTCGATGCAATCCGCTCGGCGTGGCAGACGCTGCAGGAAGCGCCGCCAACGCGGTTGGTCACGCAAGATGAGTCGCTGCCAAGGCTGGAGCAGATCAAGTAGCAACCCCATACGGGCTTTTCAGTTGTCAAGCCGCTGCGGGTTGACAACCCGGCAGCTACCGGGCAAGTGGGTCAAAACCCACTTAAACCGGAAAGGAAATCGCGCCGGCCACCCCTTCTGCAACCCACCTTCAGTGGGTTTCCTCCGGTAGCAGGCCGTTTCAACGGCCTGTGTCCGGCCGAACCAGACAACTGAAAAACCCTGCAACCCCATACGGATCTGTTGCGCACCGGTCGCCGCTATGCTATCCTAGCGACCCATCTAGAGGATGGCAATGCGAGCAAATGAATCGCGGGAACAAGAGAAGCCGGCACGTAAATACGGGGCATGTCACCTTTAATGACATGCCCCTTCTCTATTTTTAGGGGGCAATGATGACCAAGTACATTTTCTTCACCGGAGGCGTGGTAAGTTCTGTGGGCAAAGGGGTCACGGCGGCGGCGCTGGGCCGGTTGCTCAAGGCGCGTGGCCTGACCGTGACGGCGCTCAAGCTGGATCCATACATCAACGTCGACCCCGGCACGATGTCGCCATATCAACACGGCGAAGTGTTCGTGACGGAGGATGGCGCGGAAACGGACCTGGACCTTGGCCATTACGAGCGCTTCATCGACACGAACCTCAACCAGGCCTCGAACGTAACAACCGGTCGGGTCTATGCCGATGTGATCGCCCGCGAACGACACGGTGACTACCTCGGCGGTACGATTCAGGTCATCCCCCATATCACCAACGAGATCAAACGGGGCATTCGACAGGTTGCCGACAAGAGCCAGGCCGAGGTCGTGCTGGTCGAGGTCGGCGGCACAGTTGGCGATATTGAGTCGCTGCCCTTCCTGGAGGCGCTGCGCCAGATGCGCTCGGACGTAGGGCGGGAGAACACGCTTTACGTGCATGTGACCTATCTGCCCTACATTGCGGCCAGCCAGGAACTGAAGACCAAGCCTACCCAGCACAGCGTCCGCGAGATTCGCAGCCTGGGCATCCAACCTGACGTCATCATTGCCAGGGCCGACTACCCCATTCCGGACGAGCACATTGCCAAGATCTCCCTCTTCACCGACGTAGAGAAGGACGCGGTCATCCCCGCGCCGACGGCCGACATTCTCTACAACATCCCGCTTCTGCTGGAAGAGACACACCTGGCGACGACGGTCATGGAACGGCTCAATCTCAGCCAGACAACCGAACCAGACCTGTCGGGATGGGAAGCCATGATCCAAGAGATTCGCCGGCCCAAGCCCTCCATTCGCATCGGCATTGTCGGTAAATATGTCGAGCTCCACGACGCCTACCTGAGCGTGCGTGAAGCGCTCTACCATGCCGGAATTGCCAACAATCGCTCCGTCGAAATCGCGTGGATCCACTCCGGCGATCTGGAAAAAGGCAAGGGCTGGGAACAGTTCGAAGCGCTGGACGGCGTGGTCGTGCCCGGTGGCTTTGGAGAACGCGGCGTCGAGGGCAAAGTGATGACTGCCCGCTGGGCACGAGAGAACGAAGTGCCCTATCTGGGTCTGTGCCTCGGCATGCAGGTGATGTGCATTGAGCTGGCGCGCAGCGTACTGCAAAGCGACGAGCCAAACAGCACCGAATTCGATCGTCACACCGAGCATCCGGTTATCAGCCTGATGCCGGACCAGCACGAACTGAGCGATATGGGCGGTACGATGCGCCTGGGCGCCTATCCGGCGCGCCTGATTCCCGGCTCCAAGGCCCACGCGGCTTATGGCCAGGAGATTATATCGGAACGCCATCGCCACCGCTGGGAGTTCAACAACGCCTATCGCGACATGCTGCATGATGCCGGGATGGTGTTCAGCGGCCTCTCACCTGACGGCCGCCTGGTGGAGATCGTCGAGCTGGCCAACCACCCATTCATGATGGGCAGCCAGTTTCATCCGGAATTCAAGAGCCGCCCCAACCGGCCGCATCCGATGTTCAACGCCTTCCTGGCCAAGGCTGTGGCCCGACAGGAGGCGCGCCAGATGCCGCCGGAGGAACCCGTCGAGGAAGAAGCGGCTGTGGACAACACGCCCGTCGCCGCCGACTAGCAGACAGAGTGTGGTCTGGCTACCTGAGCGGTCTCAGCCAGGCAGAGCCATCAGCTTGAGCACATTGCCGTCGGGATCTTGCATCACGAGGATGTTGCCCCACGGATTCTCACTCTGACCCAGAATCGTAGCACCGGCGACTTCCACAGACGCTAGCGTCTCTTCCAAGTTGGCTACACGAAAAGTGATTGTCGCGCCGGCGTGGGCGCCGTGTGCATCATGGGCAATCTCCGGCACGGGCGAACCGCCCGTCCAGTGAAGCCCGATGCGCACCCCGCCCGCCGAGAGGCCTACGAAGTGGGGTGTCTCGTCCGTCACCGTCAACCCGAGCACGTCGCGATAGAACACCAGCGCTGGTTCCATCTCCGACACGTTCACATACACATCCTGCACACCAACGACCATCTGCGACCTCCTCGCTGCCGTGGCAAACAGAGCGGCGAGCGTCCGGTCCACTCTGTTGCGTTCTGCTTGCTCGTCGGGATAATTGGTTGTCAGTATACACAAGGGAGCATGAATCAACATGGATTTTTCTGGGAAGACAGTACTCATCACCGGCGCGTCTCGTGGCATCGGGCGAGAGATCGCCCGCCAGTTTGCGGAACGAGGAGCGCGAGTCGCCGTCCATTACAACAGCAACGAGGCAGCCGCCCTGGAGACGCTTGACGGCCTTGACGGCGCGGGCCACGTCATTGTGCAGGGCGATCTGAAAGACGCGGCAGCCGTGCAAGCGATGGTGGATGCGAGTGTCACCGCATTGGGTCAGCTCGACATCCTGGTCAATAATGCCGGCGTGTACATCGATCACCCCCTGGCGGAGGTTGACTACACGACATGGCAGGCTGCCTGGACCGATACAGTGGGCGCCAATTTGATTGGGGCCGCCAACGCCAGCTACTGTGCCGCGCAGCATATGATGCAGCAGGGCGGCGGTCGCATTGTCAATGTGTCGTCTCGTGGGGCGTTCCGTGGCGAGCCAACTGCCCCTGCCTATGGCGCCAGCAAAGCAGGAATGAATGCCATGAGTCAGTCGTTGGCCAAATACCTGGCTCCCTATGGCATCTTTGTTGGGGTCGTTGCGCCGGGCTTTGTGCAGACCGACATGGCTCGGACCCATCTGCAGGGCGATAGTGGCGACGCCATCCGGGCGCAAAGCCCACTCAACCGTGTGGCCACACCTGCGGAGGTCGCCTACGCGGTCCTGTTCCTTGCCTCAGACGGCGCCGAGTTCATGACCGGGGCGATCCTTGACGTCAATGGCGCGTCTTACTTGCGAACGTAATTTGGGGGAAGCGCAGCAGCCAACCGGCTGTCGTGGCTGCTAGATCGAACCGGACCGGATCACCGGGCGCAATCGAGCCAGTGCGCGTGACCCTGGCATACGCTCTGGCCCATCCCGGGTGCGACTTCTGCGAAACACGGCCGAAGCGCGACTCCGCAAACGAGCCGGCGATGTTGCTGCACGGAGCGGCGTAGCTGGTGATCTCCAGCTCCACCTGTTCTCCCAGCTGCAAACGGGTGCCGGGGACAACCTTGCTCCAATCCAGACCAGCCACCGTCACGTTCTCACCGATTGAGCCTGGATAAATAGGGTTGCCTTCGGCTTGCAGCGCCAGAATGTGCTCCAGGGAAAAGAGACATACCGCCCGGTCTGGGCCACCGTGATGGACCTTGTCGAGCTGCACATCGCCTGCCAGGCCAAAGGATGTTACCTCAGCCACCGGCACAGAACGCTTGGGTACGCCGCCGGGCGACGTGCTGATTTGAAAGATGTGGGAGTCGGTTGAAAGATTACTCATGAGCCAGTCTCTCCAGGCGGGAGAGTCTAGCGGGGGATCGTCCGGCTGTCAACGCCGGTGTCTGGCGTAGTACGGCGGCTGCCACGCGCATTGCCCCGAGCGTCACGCCGGCCGTCGACTGGCCGGGGAAGATCGAGTCGCCCACCAGCCAGACATTTTCAAGGCCCGTTTCGGGCCCACGAGCGGTGAAGATCGACGTCTGGGCAAAGCCGCCGACCATTCCCTGCGGCCGTCCTGTATAGAATTCGAAGGTGACCGGCGTACCCGGCAGCTCCAGCTCGACCGACTGTCTGAGACCGGGGATGGCGATTTCGGCCGCGTCAAGAAGACGGTTGGTGTAGGCATCGCGCCGGTCAAGGTACGCAGTCTCATCCGGACCGTCGCGGAGCGACCACCACGGCTCGACGGCCGTATGGGTCGATAGCGTCGCCGCCACCTTGCCTTCGGGCGCACGCGCCGGATCGTTCTCGTCCGCAAGCGACACAAATACCGAGTTGCCTTCCCCCAACGGTTGGGTGTGGTCGCGAATGATCTGGTAATGCCCGGTTAGATTGGACGGCAGGCGGCTGCGGTCCAGACCGAGATAGAGCGTGAATGCGCCCCATGTTGCCGGACGCCGCGCAGTCTCCTGCCGCAGACTGTGCGGCGACTCCTCACCGAGAATGCGCTCCAATCCCCAGGGCGTCAGATTGGCAACGAACAGATCCGCTTCCAGGCGCAATCCCTTTCTGGTCTCCACCGCCACCACCCGGCCGCGACTGTCACGTACCAGTCGCTCGACCCGCTGCCGGAACAGCACCTCTCCCCCATTTTCGCGGATCCACGCTACCAGGGTATCGGCCAATGCGCCGATGCCGCCGTGGACGTGATTGACGCCACGACGCGGCAGGTCAAGTGCGGCGCTGCCATAGAGTGCGTTGGCCTTGTCGGCCGTCGTCTGGGCCGAAATCAGCAACTGACCATCGAGGAAGGCCCGAAACATCGGTGACTCGTCTCGCGTCAGATCGCCAATCGTTGCGTTCAAATACGGCAGCGATCCGAGCGTTTGCGGGCGCACCGCCGCCGCAAGCGTGACCAGATCGGCGGCCGACCGGGGCGGCCACGGAAACGGCCGTGAACTGATGTCCCAGGAGATGTCGGCCAACTGCTCCTGCTTACGCCAAAAGCTCCTTGTATCCGGAAAGGCGCTCTGCCATTCGGCCGTCCAGCGGTCAGGATCAGCCCACTGTGTGACGGCACGGCCGTCCGGCAGGTGGACCTCCCACGCCGGGTCGACCGGCGAGACGGGCCAGGAAAGCTCCAGAATCTCAGCCAGCCGGGCATGCGGCCCACCTGCCGAAAAGCCGCCTGCCAGCGTAGCGCCGGCGTCGAAGCGGTACTTCTTGTGGTAGAACGTGCCCGCCGAGCCACCCGGATAGACATGGGCTTCGAGCACCGTCACCCGATGACCCGCCTTCACCAACAGGGCGGCCGTTGTCAGGCCGCCGATGCCGGCCCCGATGACGACCGTGTGTGGAACACCTTTCATCAGGCCGTCTGCTCCGAACTGGCTTCGTCCATTGATCGGGCCACGTACCGCTGGGTCAGCAGTTTGCGGGCGGTGAACAGCCCGGAGAGACCGAGTGAAGAAAAGCCGATGCGGCTGATCAGGCCGCGAAGCCCGGTGTCGTGCTCGTACGCAATGGATTCGCGGACGAGCGTGCGGCCGTCAACCGTCGGCTCAAAGCTGTGTGTGTGCTGCCACGACTTTAACGGGCCAGTGATCTGGGTGTCGGTGAAACCATTGACCGATACGCCACTGTGCACCGAATGCCAGCGCAGGGGTAGTGGTCCGGCCCAGATCGTAAACTTTGCCTCCGACCCTTCGTCCAACGGCTCAAACTCCTCGACCTGAACGACCATGGGAAAGGGAGTCAGCTTCTTCAGTACCGATGTATCGCTGTGAAACGCCGAGACCTCTTCCACCGGTGCATCAACTTCAAATGTGTACTCAAATTGCGGCATCTTGATCTCCTCTAGTGAAAGTCGACGATTCCTGTCTCGCCCTCTTCATACGCCTTCAGAATACGTGCTGCGGCTGTTTCCGGCGTTCCGGCGTCTTTGGGCAGGCGCATGGGCACTTTCTCCCACAGCGGCGTATCGACGGCCACAGGCCGAATGACCGTGACACGACGGCCGCGCTCTTCCTTGCGGAATGCTTCGCCAAACGCCTCGAGTCCCGCTTTCGACGCTGCGTAGGCAGACAGCCCTGGCAGTCGCAGCCGTTCATTCACCGCACCAACAAAGATGAGATGTGCATCCGGGGCCATCAACGGCATGCTGTAATGGGCAGCCAGGAACGGTCCGGTCAAGTTGGCGTCAATGATTCGCTGCCACGTCTGCGGCTCAAGCTCGGACACCGGCCCCGACGCAATATCACCAGCGGCGTAAATCCACAGCTTTACCGGGTCAAGATCGTACGCCGCCGCCAGGACGGCCGCCTCCACCTCGCGCGGACTGGCCACATCAGCATCGTAGTTATGGGCGGCGGCCGATTCCAGCTCAGCCGGGTGACGGCTCACTGTGGCCACTGTCCAATCGCTCTCAGTCAGGTTTTTGGCAAGGGCGTGGCCGATTCCTCCGGCCGCTCCCCAAATCATCGCTACTTGGGTCATCTCATCACCTTTTGTCTACTTAACTACTGATATTGTAGCTGCTTGTCTATGTTTTGTCAATGTTTTATCCATAGCAGCGCGTGAGAGAATCACCACCAGCCCGCCCCTCTTGCCGACCATGCGTATAATCAGCGACGTGATGAACCGCTGGAAAAAGGGATGTTTGGGACTATTGGTGGTCGGTTTGGCTGTGCTGGCCAGCCCATTCCTGCTGCGTTCGGCCGTCAAGGCATATTATGACGGCCGCTCCTTCGAAGTAGTCGATGCTCCAGCCCGACCGGTCGCCATCGTCTTCGGCGCGGCCGTCTATGGGGACCGGCTCAGTTCCGTCCTGCGTGATCGGGTCGACACGGCTATTGCCCTGTACCAATCAGGCGCGGTCGATCGCATCATTGTCAGTGGCGGCACCGATGACGCCTTCTACAACGAACCCAACGCCATGCGTGCCTACGCCGTGGAGCGGGGCGTACCGGCCAGCGCCATCATTCCCGACTACGAGGGCAACCGCACCTATGACACCTGTTTTCGCGCCCGTCATACGCTCGATGTGGAAAGCGCCATCCTCGTGACGCAAGCCTTCCACCTGCCCCGATCGCTGCTGACATGTCGAGGTCTGGGTATCGACGCCGTGGGCGCTGTGGCCGATCAACGGCCGTATCGGGGTGCGCGGTGGTATGAGGTGCGCGAGACGGCCGCTACCGTCGTCGCCTTGTGGGACGTCTTGCGGCGCGAGCCGCCACCCGCCTGGGAAAGCGCCATCGCGCCCAACTGACAAGAGTGGTTACTGGCCCGACACGCTGCCCAGTGCCGCCGCCAGAGCGAGGCCGGCAGCCATGCCTGACAACGCTGCCCCTTCGACGCGCGGACCGCCGAATGCATCCCCGGCAAAGACGAGCGAGCGCACACCCTTTGCCATCAGATAGCGATGCGGATAGAGCTGAGTGGGCAGCGCATACCGCCATCTCTTGAGCTGCCGCTCCTCAACGCTCGTTCCAGGCGCCAGGAACGGCCGCAGCTCCTCCTCCAACCAGGCCAGCATAACAGATTCGTCGGCGAGCCAGCGCGCTTTGCTCTGTTCGGGGTTGGCGTGGACAGTCACGGTAACGGCCGCCGGGGAGATACCCTTGCGCTGGTTGTCGGCTATCCAGCTAACTGGCTCGCCCGGTCGCTGCAAAGCGCCCGGCTCTGGCAGCGTGGTGCCGCCGGAGAGGCGGAAGAGGCCGCACAAACAAGGCGCGTAGGCGACCGAATCCAGCGCTGTTCGATCAGCCTCGGCCAGGTTCACGCCACCTCGATCAAGCAGCGCCAGCGACTGCGGCACCGGGGGCGTCAGCAGCAGCCCGCGACCACGCCAAGTGTCGCTGCCCGCCTGTACGCTCCACCCTCCGGCGTCCTGCTCCACAAGAGCGACCTCAGTAGCCAGATGAAGCTCCACCCCCGCGCTCACCTGTTTGGCCAGTGACGTAAAGCCATCGGAGACAGCGAAGCGCGGATAGCCGTCGCCTGGTGCGTCATCAAGCGAGCCGTTGGACCAACCCCGTGACCATTCAAATACCAACCCGCTGGCCTGCCAGGCATCGACCAAATGGGCGAAATCGGGATCGCGCACGGTAAAGAACTGCGCCCCGTGGTCGGCCCGTCCCAGCCCCAGGCGGCGCGTTGCCAGCCGGCCCCCCACGCCCCGCCCTTTGTCCAACACGACCACCGAGAGGCCGGCTTCGCGCAGGAGACGGGCCGCCAGAAGTCCGCTGAGTCCGGCGCCAATGATGACTACATCGTAAGTGGAATCTTCCATCCGCTGCCTCCTGCTGCGCTAACGAGTCACTCGGCGCACAATGGTCAGCCCAAGCACACCGGCCAACACGCTCAGACCCACGACCAAGAACCAGATTCCCCAAGGGGTCGCATCGCCATTGCTGCGCGACGCTTCGCCTTGCTCGGCGGCCGTCCCGGAGGGCGCGGCAAGGTCGGCCAGAGCAGCATCCGCAGGCAGCACGGTATCAGACGAGGAACCTGGCAGTAGAGTTGGCGCAGGTGACGGAATAGGCGTCTGTGTGGCAGGTGGCGACGGGGTCGCGGCAGGCGACGGGGTCGCGGTAGGTGACTGAGTCACGGTAGGTGACGGGGTCGCAGTCGGTGTCTCCGTCGGCAAAGGCGTCGCGGTTGGCGGCGGCGTGGCCGTGGCCGGAACGGTTGGTGTGGCTGTCGGCACAACCGTCGGCGCGGCCGAGCTGACCGCCACGACCGTGACCGGCGGCAGCGAGGCGGGACTGAACTCGCCCGACTCGACAAGGAAGATGGGCGGCCCGCCGATATCACATTGACCGTTGCACCGCGCCCCTTCTAGAACGATCGTATAGACCCCATCGACCGCTTCAATGGTCTCGGACTCACCTGTGGCCGCAACCAGTTGGGCGCTGGGCGCGAGGGCGGGCACAACGACCGTCACAGCTGCCGGTCGTCGCGCCCACAGAATTCGAGTGACCCCTTCCGGTCGATCAAAACTGAAGTTGTAGATATCGCGTGTCTGTTCGCGCAGCACCGGATAGCGAAAGCCGCTCAGGTAGTCGACGGTCGTCTTGTAGGCGTCAAAGGCAGGCCGCCGCGTGAAGTCGGGACGCATGATGCCAAACGACTTACCGCCTGGCGGCAGCAGGATGTCGATGAGTTTGTACACACTCATACGAGCCACCCCCGCTCCAAAGCCGAGCGCATGCGCCTGCACGATGTACCACGCCTGCTGGTCCAAATCGACCGGAAAGACGGGCCGTTCAACCGGCCAGAGTGGGTCAAGATTGGGGGAGGCATTCGTCTCGTTGATCCAGATCGGTTTGCTAAGCCCAACTGATTTCTGAATGGCCCACACCTCATTGACCAGGGTTTCGATGGTCTCCACGCGGAAGTAGATATGCAATGAGATTGAGTCGAAGAAGTAATTGTTGGCGGCCGCTTCAGGATCGGCCACGATGACGTTGAACAGTTCCCGCAAGTAGCCCGGCTCGTGCCAGTACGAGTACCCGGCGAGGTGGATGCGGCTCTGCGGATCAAGCTCACGAGAGACCTGATAGGCAACTTTCACCATTTGGTAGTAGTCGGCGGCCGTTCCGTCAAACTCATGTCCGTAGACGCCGGCATCAATTTCGGGTTCGTTCCAGATAATCCAGTTGTGGACACCACGCGGTGCGTAGTAGGTGACGATATCTCGGACGTAGCCCGCCCACAGGTTATCCGGATCGTCAGCCGGAAGATACAACCCACGCGGGACGCCCGACGAGGGCGGCCCGTCGGTGGCCCAGGCCGGTGTGTTCTTAAGCAGCCCGACGACTTGCCGGTCATGGGCCGCCGCATCCACCAGCCACTCTTCCAGGACATGGAGTGTGTTCCAGTCATCCGGGCCGGTCGGCTGGATCTCGTTCCAGTAGAACAGAATGCGATCCCAACCCACGTTGAGCTCGGCGGCTTCAGGCGGCTCCCAAAATGCCTCGATGATACCGAAACGCACATCGACGTCACGCTTCTCCGGGTCGGCGGCGGCCGCTTCGTCATCTCCCTGACGGACTGGTTCCGCCGCCAGGAGCTGATGGCTCGTGACCGAAAGAACAAGTCCGAGGACAAGTAACGCCAGACCTCGGACAATGGTGAGATGGTGTTTCATAATTCGGGGCGATCGCCGTAATGTGTCAGGTGATCGACGCCGGATTATAATGATAGTCGATGCGCTTCACCAACAAACGGGCAGGTAATCATGAGTGACGAGTTAAGGCTGCGACCAGCGCAGGCCGAAATCCTTGCGTACGACAGAGGTCGTATGGCAGTGAGCGCCGTTCCCGGCAGCGGCAAGACGTTTACGCTGTCACTGCTCGCCGCCCAGCTCATCGCCGACGGCCGCGTTAATCCCGACGCCGGGCAGCAGGTCCTGATCGTCACCTATCTGAACGCCAGCGTCGACACCTTCCGCGCCCGCATTCGCCGCCGTCTGGACGAGATGGGCCTGCCGGACGCGGGCTATGACGTGCGCACGCTCCACAGCCTTGCCCTCGAGATCCTGCGCTTTGCCAACGACACCCCCCCCGACAGCGTCACGGTTCTGTCTGACGCCGAGAGCAAGTATCACCTGGCAGCGGCCGTCGACGGCTGGATCAACGACCATCCAGACGAATGGCTGGCGTTTCTGCCGGACAACATGAACACCGGCAATCCGCAGGTGCGCACGCGATGGCGTGACAGCACCGAGGCCACCGCCGCCGCCTTCGTTCGCGTGGCCAAGAATGGGCGTCACTCACCCGATGATGTTAAGGCGATGATGCGCCGTCGGGCGCAGTCAACTGACGAGGCGGAAGCGGCCGTCGGTCGCTCGGCTCTCTTGTCCATGCTAAGCAGCATCTACGCCCGCTACCATACAGCGATAACCCGGCAAGGCGGCCTCGACTATGATGATCTGATCTGGCTGGCGGCCGACCGGCTGGAACGAGAGCCGGAGGTCGCCGGCATGCTGCGGGAGCGCTGGCCGACCGTACTGGAAGACGAAGCGCAGGACAGTGTGCCCTTGCAAGAGGTACTGCTGGAATCGCTCACCGGGCCAGACGGTAACTGGGTACGCGTGGGTGATCCCAATCAGGCGATCACCAGCACCTTCACCGCCGCCCACCCCCGCTTCTTCAACGCCTTTATTGATAGGTCCGACGTGGTCGATCGCCCCTTGCCCAACAGCGGCCGTTCTGCCCCGCTTATCATGGGCGCTGCCAACAGGGTGTTGGACTGGACGATTGACAAGCATCCCGTGCCGGAAGTGCGGGAGAATACGTTCCGGCGACAGGCCATTCTGGCCACACCGCCCGGCGATGCCCAGCGCAACCCGCCGGACAGCGATGCCGAGCTGCGCATCCGCGTTTACCGCCACCGGGATGAGGATGAGCTGCCTGCCGTCGCCGGGATGGCGGCCAAGTACGTTGAGGAACACCCCGAGCAGACCGTCGCCATTCTGGTGCCGACCAACCTGATGGGTTTTCAGATTGCCGACCATCTCGATCTGCTGAAGGCTCCTTACGACAATCTGCTCCGTGGCAGCGGTCGCGAACGTGAAGTCGCAGCGGTCATCTATCCGATCCTCGCCTTGCTGGCCGACCCGCTCAGCAGCAAAGCGCTGCTGGAAGCCCACGCCGGTCTCTACGCCTTGCATGACTCCTTCGGCTTCCATCCGGCCATCGCCGGCTCGCTGGAGTCGGTCGACCATTTTGAGACGCTGCTGCGCAGCATTCGGCCAGAGACGCTGCTGTTTCCTGAGGGCGGAATCCTGCCCGAAACAGCGCTGCCCGACGGCATTGCCTCGGCCGCCGAGATCGCCCAGATGGAAACGCTGGCGGCCTTCCTGCGGCGGATGTTCGCGCTGCGGTCGCTGCCTATCGACGACCTGGCTCTTGCCCTGGCCGACAACCTGTTCCAGGTCGACCGCCCGGTGCAGGCAGCAGACGTAGACGATCCCCAAACATCCCATGAGCTCGACCTGGCTATTGCCTACCAGATTGCCGGACAGCTGCGCCAGTGGCGTGAGGCGCAGCCTGAATGGCGTCTGCCGGAGTTAGTGGCGCAGCTTCAGATGGTGGCCCTCGGCCAGCGCAGCCTGCGCCTGGCCCCCGCCAACGAAGCCGGCTTCGAACCAGCGCCCGGTCGCATCAGCCTGGCAACTCAGCACGGCTCGAAGGGGTTGGAATGGGATGCGGTCTTCCTGGCGGCCGTCGACAGTCGCTGGTTTCCCGGCTCGCTGGAAGCACCGTTTCAAAACCGAACGGAGTATTTGGGCGAAGATTTGCTGGCCGAAGCAGCGGCACAGCTGCGCTTTCTCATGTCGGGGGAATCGGGCGTCTATCCCGGCCACTCAGCCACAGACTCGGCCCGGATCGAGCTGATTTCCGAACGTTTGCGCCTGCTTTACGTAGGCATCACGCGGGCACGGCGCTATCTGCACATCAGCCGCAGCCGCCTTCAGCGCTCGCGCGGCAGCGATATGCCCACCGAACCTGCCACCATAATGGGTGTGCTGTACCAGTATGTTAAAGGGCTCGACCAGAAAGACAGCGAGACGTAGTCAGCCCAGCGGAATCACTCGATTTCGTGCCCGCAGTCGTGGGTCCAGCCATAATCCTCGTGAGCGATGAGAGCGTCCGCTTCGGCCGGTCCCCAGCTCCCGGGGGCATAGCGGGTCATCGGCGGCGCATCCGGCGACTCCCAGCCAGCCAGAATCGGATCGACAAGTTCCCATGACCGCTCAATCGAATCACTGCGCGTGAACAGCGCCGCATCCCCTTTCAGGATGTCCAACAAGAGGCGCTCATACGCTTCCGGGATGGCCGACGGGCCGAATGAGTCGGCATAGTGGAATGACATTTCCACATCGCGCATCCCGGCGGCCGTATCAGGCACCTTCGCCTGGAACGAGAAGTGGATCCCTTCATCCGGTTGAATACACATCGAGAGCCGGTTGGCAGAGAGAACGGTGTTGGGTGGAAGCGGGAACATGTTGTGCGGCGGCCGCTTAAAGAAGATGGTGATCTCCGTCGACTTGGCCGCCAGCGCCTTGCCCGAACGCAGATAGAACGGCACCCCGCTCCAGCGCCAGTTGTCGATATAGAACTCCAGCGCTGCGTAGGTTGCCGTATTCGATTCCGAAGCCACACCATCGGTTTCACGATAGCCATCATACTGGGCGCGCACGGTCTGACGAGCCACGGCCTCGCCCTCAATCGGCTGGACGGCCTGCAGCACTTTTGACTTCTCGTTGCGCAGCGACTCGGCCGCAAACGAGGCGGGCGGTTCGGCCGCGACAAGCGCAAGAAGCTGCATCATATGGTTCTGGACCATGTCGCGCATGACACCCACGCCGTCGTAGTAATCAGCTCGATGACCAACATCCACGGTCTCGGCGGCCGTAATCTGGACGTGGTCGATGTAGTTGCGATTCCAGACTGGCTCGAACAGCGCGTTGGCAAAACGGAAGACGAGGATGTTCTGCACGGTCTCCTTACCGAGATAATGATCGATACGATAGACCTGGTGCTCGTCAAAGACTCTGTGGACCGCTTCGTTCAGCGTCCGGGCAGTAGCCAGGTCACTGCCGAACGGCTTCTCGATGACCACGCGTCGCCAGCCGTCATCCTCGGCAGCCATCCCTGCCTCACCCATCGTGGCGATGGCCGGCTCGTACAACCGGGGCGCGATGGACAGGTAGTAGACGCGATTGTCGCGCATCTCGTCCAGCCCTTCGCTCAGCGCAGCATCAAGCTCGCGCATTGCGTCAACGTCCGTCAGATCGGCTGCTTCATACGTGACGTGCTCGGCAAACGCCGCCCACCCTTCCGGGTCATACTCGCCGCGGGCGAACTCCTTCACCCCGGCCTCCACGTGGTCGCGAAACTCCTCGTCCGACATCTCGCTGCGCGACACGCCAACGATACGCCACGCTTCGGGGAGTCGCTCCTTGCAGGAGAGATCATAGAGCGCCGGAATCAGCTTGCGTCGGGTCAGATCGCCGGACGCACCAAAGATAACAATCGTGTTCATTTCTTCCATTGGATCACCACCAGACGTTGCACAATTTTCGCTCACTCAGCATTTTACGACGATCAGACAAGCACCCTCACTGATTCGACGTGCTCCCGGACTCTTACTATAATGTAGTCTGCGAATCGGAACGAGTCCAAACTCGCACTGCACATTTTCAGACGACCGGGACGTATGCTGGCAACTGGATCAAACAATCTCGAACGGGCCATATTGCAGACCGTAACCTACGTCGACGGTTTCGACTTCCCATTGACCCGCCCTGAAATTCACCGCTATCTGGCCTATGAGGGCGCCACGCTCGAGGAGGTCGATGCCGCGTTGGCCACAAGCCCGCTCCTGGCCCAGTCGCTCTACCGCGAAGGCGACTACTTCATGCTACGTGAGCGGCCTGACCTGGTCGGCACGCGCCAGAAACGGCTCCGGTTGGCCAGGCAGACATGGCCCCAGGCGGTCGCCTTTGCGGCGCAGATGGCCCGGCTGCCATTCGCCCGGATGGTGGCTGTGACCGGCTCGCTCGCCGTCGACAACGTCTCTGGCCAATTCGATATTGACTTCCTCATAGTGACTGAAGACGATTCGGTCTGGCTGTGTCGCGCCTTCGCCGTGATGCTGGTGCGCCTGGCCGGGCTGCGCGGCGTAGAACTATGCCCCAACTACTTCATCAGCGAGAGCGCCCTCACTTTTCAGGAACGCAACCTGTACACGGCCCACGAGGTCACGCAGATGGTCCCCTTGCATGGCCACGATGTGTACGCCGAGCTGCGGCGGCAGAATCAATGGACGCTTGATTTCCTGCCCAATGCCGTTGACGCCCCCCGACCTGAAGGGTTGAATGCCGTTGACCGGCATCAGGCCGGAGCGCTTTCGCGGCACGCGCAGCGAGCGGCCGAATCCTTGTTGCGCACGCCGGCGGGCCGACGGCTTGAGAAGTGGGAGATGGAGCGCAAGATCAACAAGCTGACGCTTCAGGGACAGTGGCTCGAGTCACAGTTCACCAGCAACTGCTGCAAGGGCCACTTCCACCTCCACCAAAGCGAGGCGTTGGAGTCGTATGAGTCGCGCCTCCTGCAGGATCCGACCTGAGCACCGGGAGCAGTTTCTGAACCATGCCGACTGATATTCTTTTCGGGCAATCCTATTTCTTGCGTTTTGACCCCAAGCTGTGGGAGTCACAGCAGCCTTATCCCCCGTTGGGCACGATGTATGCAGCCAGCGTCATGCGGGAAGCGGGTCACACCGTCTCGTTCTTTGACGCCATGTTGGCGGAGTCGGAAGCAGAGTGGGACGCCGCCCTGGCCACCCACCAACCTCGCTATGCCGTGATCTACGAGGACAACTTCAACTACCTGTCCAAAATGTGCCTGCTGCGGATGCGAGAAGCGGCCTTCACCATGGCGGCGATGGCCGCGCGGCGCGGGTGCGTTGTGATGATTGGTGGCTCCGACGCCAGCGACCACGCTGCCGGCTACTTGCATGCGGGCGCGGACTACGTGCTCCTGGGAGAGGGTGAAGAGACGCTGTCGGCTTTGCTTGCTGCGCTGGATGCGGACGACGAAGTCCGCGCCAGGGAGCTTCCCGGGCTGGCCTATCTAGATGGCGAGCAAACGATCCAGAATCCCCGGCGACCCGTCATTCGGGATGTGGACGCGCTGCCCTTCCCTGCCTGGGACCTGATCGACGTCGACCGTTACCGCCGCATCTGGCAGGAGAATCACGGCTACTACTCGATGAACATGGTCACCACGCGCGGCTGTCCGTACCACTGCAACTGGTGCGCCAAGCCGATCTGGGGCCAGCGCTACAACTCCCGCACGCCTGAAAACGTCGCCCGCGAGATGGCGTGGCTCAAGACGACGTATGGCCCCGACCATATCTGGTTTGCCGACGATATCATGGGGCTGAAGCCGGGCTGGTGGTCGGAGTTTGCCGATTGGGTGGAGACATTTGATGCACGCCTGCCCTTCAAATGCCTGAGCCGCGCCGATCTCATCGTGCGCAATCAGGACGACATTGACGCCCTGCAGCGGGCCGGGTGCGATATTGTCTGGATGGGCGCAGAGTCCGGATCACAGAAGATTCTCAACGCGATGGAGAAGGGCACGACGGTTGAGCAGATTTACGAGGCGACGTGCCGGCTGCACGAAGCGGGCGTCCGCGTCGGCTTCTTCCTCCAGTTCGGCTACCCGGGTGAAACGCGCGACGACATCGAGCTGACTCTGCAAATGGTACGCGACTGTCGCCCTGATGATGTGGGGATGTCCGTCTCCTATCCGCTGCCAGGCACCAAGTTCCACGAGAGTGTCAAGATTCAGCTGGGCGACAAACAGAACTGGCAGGATTCGGCCGATCTGGACATGATGTATGCCGGTCCATTTGTGACCGACTTCTATCGCCAGCTGCACACCGTGTTGCACAAAGAGTTCAGAACGCAGCGTACATGGGACACGCTTCGCGAAGTGGTCGGTCAGCCGGGCGCCTGGCGACCGCGCCACGCGCGTGACATCCTGGCAGCCATCTACCGGCAGGCCACGCTGCCGGGCGCTCGCCGCCACCTGGACACACTGGCCGCCCTCTCCCCGGCCGATCTGCAACCGCCCACCCATATGACGCTCGACGAGGCGGCTGTCCCGACGCCACAACCCAAATAGGCCATGAGTACTCACAGCGAATCAGTGGCCGAAGCGTTCTCGCGCAAGGCCACCATCTACGACACCTTCGGCGAAAACCACGCCAACATGGCCCGCATGCGCCAACGAGTCTATGACCATGTTGTTAAGGTCATGCCACCCGGCAGCCGTCTGCTGGAGATCAATGCCGGCACAGGTCAGGATGCGGTGGCGCTCGTCGAGCGGGGCTTCACCGTTCACGCGACTGACTTCTCCCCAGGCATGGTGGCCGAAATCAGGCAGAAGATCGCGCGTGGTGATTACGGCAATCGTCTCACCGCCCAGGCCTGCTCCTTCACCAATCTGGGCGAGATCGAAGGCGGCCCTTTTGACGGCATATTCTCCAACTCAGGCGGACTGAACTGCATTCCGGATCTGACGACCGTCACGCGCCATCTTCCGCGCGTTCTGCGACCCGGCGGCCGTCTGACGTGGGTGATCATGCCGCGCATCTGCCCCTGGGAGCTGGCGGTCATTCCCAAAGACCCTCGGGTGGGCACGAGACGTCTCCACAAGGACGGCATTATGGCTCACGTGGAAGGCGTCCACTTCATGACCTATTACTTCAACCCCGGCGACGTGCGCCGGGCGCTCGGCCCCCGCTATCGCCAGGTGAAGCTGGAAGGGTTGTCGATTGTCACGCCGACGGCCGATAACAAGACGTTCGCAGTCAACCATCCACGCCTGTTCCGCTGGCTGGCCTCTGTCGATGACTCGATTGCCGCGTGGCCCCCATTCCGAAACTGGGGTGACTTCACTGTGCTGACGATGGAATACCTCGGGCCTTAGTCCCATGGCCTCGTCACATCAGCTCCCCGGCTCCGTGGGTCGACGAGTTGGCCTCAATTCGATCTGGATTCTGGCGGCCCGAACGCTGAGCCAACTTCTGCTCCTTGTCTTCACCATCCTCATTGCCCGCAATCTGGGCGAGACCGGTCTGGGCCAGTACGCGTTCATCGCCTCCATCCTGTTCGTGGGCAATGTGGCGACGACGTTCGGTCTGGACACCATGATTATTCGTGAGCTGGCCAACCCGGCGGGGCGGGGCGCTGCCGGAGACGGTCTGCTGACGACGGCGCTGCTGATCCAGCTCGGTCTGTCGGCTCTGTTCGTGGCGGCCGTCTGGGTGGTGGTGGCCCTGCTGCCCAACCAGACTGCTGAGACAACGGCTGCGCTCCGGCTGGCTTCTCTCTCGCTGCTGCCCCTGGCGTTCTCCACAATCTACAGCGCCGTCTTGCGGGCCTACGAACGCATGGACCTTTATCTTGTCTTCAACCTGGTGACCGCCCTCATTATGGTTGGCGGTGCGTTTGTGGTGCTGCCGTCGGGTGGTGGCTTACTGGCGGTCGCCGCCATCATCATCCTGGCGCAGACCGGCGGCGCGTTGGCAGCAGGAGCGATGGCGCACCTGGCTCTGCCCGACTTTCGGTGGCGAATGCGGACGCCGTCACCAACGCTGGTGCGAAGCGTGGTTAGCGTTGGCCTGGTCCTGGCCCTGTTAATGGTCGCCGGTGTCGCCTACCAGCGGATGGCGATCGTTATCCTGTCGCTAACGCAAGGAGATGCGGCAACAGGCTGGTATAGTGCCGCCGCCCGTCTGAGCGAGGCGATCAAGCTGGTGCCAGCTGCCTTCTTTGGCGCCATCTTCCCGGTGATGGCCCGCGCCAACGCCGGCGGCCGTTTGCTATCTGGACAGCCCGACAGCACCGTACCTACAGCAGGGCTTGTTGGCGACCCTGCCACAGCTGAGCCGGCGGGCATTGCCCGTACGCTATATGAGCGAGCGTTCTGGGTTCTTGTCCTTGGAACAGCCGCCCTGGCAGCCGTGACCTTCGCCCTCTCAGGAGTCATGATTCCCCTGCTCTATGGTCCCGGTTACGAACCCGCCATCGGTGTCCTGCGCATTCTTGTGTGGGGCTTGCCCCTCACCGTCATCGCCGTGCGCCTGTCGTTTGACCTCGTCAGTGCCGGCAACGACCGGGCGGCGCTGGTGGCCATGATGGGAACCGTGCTGCTGACCCTGCCTCTCATGTTCGCGGCATCGACGCGCTGGGGGTTGGTGGGGGCCAGCGTGGCGACTGTTCTGGCGGAGGCGCTCCAGATCATCGTCCTGCTCATCGTGCGCAGACGGCTGAGCAGCACCGATCCGCCAGCACATACGAGCAGTTAGTCCAATCGCTCTCGTGCCATGAACCCATCTGTCGCCATTTCAGTCGCCGGGCAGTCGCCCGGCCTGCCCCACACAGTGGCCAGCCTGAGACATGCGGAGGTGCCGGCAGGCGTGCCTCTTCTGCTCGTGGTCGACAGCGCCGCCAGCGCTGCCCAGGAGATTCTGTCAGACGGTCAGCGGGCGTGGCCGCACGGACCTGTATCCTTGCGACAGACGGACGGCCAGTCTGTAGCTGATGCGGCGGCCTCGTCGGCCGTCGAACAGGGCGCCGTTATTGTGCTGCCCGATGACGTCGTGGTCTCTCCCCAGTTCTATCACTATGCGCAACAAGCTTTAGCCGCCTATGCAGCCGACGACCTGATTGCGTCCATTTCACTCTTCGCCCTGGGCACCAACACCCGGACCCGCCAGCCGTTCATCCCCCTGCTTGACCGCGGCGACACGTTCTTCGTGCGCACCAGCTCTATTGGTGGTGCGATCTACACGGCTGCCCAGTGGGACGCCTTCAGCCTTTGGCGCAAGAACGCTGCCGGACCCATCGACTGGCTCACATTCATGGAAGAGAGCCAGCGTTTCAGCATCTTTCCCCGCTCGTCGCTGGTAACGGCCGCGCCGGTGGGCGATTTGGGCGAATCATCCTGGCGGCGGGTACCGGTCAACCCGTTCAAGCGTCAGTTCGACCTGACGCCGCTGGCCGAGTCGGCCGCCGTCTATGATGGGCACTTCGAGATGCTGCCCGACCGCCTGAATCGCCTGACTGACCAGTTTGAGGGCATCACGTTCGCTCTGGATCTCTATGCGACACGTGATGTGTCCCGGCTCGCGGAGCCGTATGTCATCACGACCCGGCGCTGCGAGCAGGCACTGTGCGGGTTCAGCAAGACGATGCGGCCGATGGAGGCCAATCTGATTGCCCAACTGCCGGGCGAAGAGCTGCAACTGGCCCCCACGACCGCCGTTGACTCGTCGGCGGAGGCCGCTGCGACAGCGCGTCGACAGAATGACGCCTACTTCCGGCGCTATCAGAAAACCGGGATCCGTCATCTGCTCGCCCTCCGGGCCGCGAGCTGGGCGCAGTCGATGATGGGGCCCAGGAGTGCGGGCAGGTCCGGCCGATGAGCAGTAACCCGACCATCGTGGTACAGGCCTACAAGCGCGTTCGGACGCTCGCTCGTCTGCTTGCGTCCCTGGACCGGGCCAGTTACATCGCTCCCACCACCCTGATTATCTCGATCGATCAGGCGGAAAGCGATATTGACCAGCAGGGGGTTGCGGCGGTTACACAGTTGGCGGCAGAGTTCGTCTGGCGACACGGCCCAAAACGAATCATCTCCCACCCCGCCCGCCTTGGCCTGGTCGCCCATAACCTTTACTGCCAGAGTCTGACGGTGGAGGTCGGACCGCTCATCTTGCTGGAAGACGATCTGGTTGTGTCGGCCACGTTTCACCACTATGCAGCAGCCGCTCTTGAGCGGTACCGGCACGACCCTCGTATTGCTGGCGTTTCGCTCAACGCGCTCTGGTACAATGGATTGACGCGACAACCGTTCATCCCGCTGCCAGATGAGTACGACGTCTTTTTTCTGCAGTTGAGCACGCCCCAGGGTCAGCTCTACACGCCGCAGCAGTGGCTGCTCTATCGGGATTGGCTGGACGAGGGACAGCCGCAGGCAGCCGGGCAATCCGCGCTCCACGAGCTGCTCGTTGGTCTGCCCCCGACCGACTGGCTGCCCATCAAGGACCGCTACCTGGTAGAGACCGGGCGCACCTATGTGTATCCCCGCGAATCACAGACAGTCAATTTCGGAGATGTTGGCACACACTTCGACAGCGGCACAGCCTTCTTTCAGGTACCGCTCCAGCAGTATCGTCATACGTTCGCCTTCGCAGCGCTTGATGTGTCGCTCGCGATTTACGACGCTTTCTTCGAGATGCTGCCGGACCGGCTGCGAAAGCTGGCGCCACCCCTATCATCCTATGACTTCGCGGTGGATCTTTACGCAACGAAGCATGCTAGTCAAATTGACAGCGAATACATGGTGACAACGCGACCGGTCCAGCGAGCACTCTGGACAGTCGGAAAGTGGTACCAGCCTTTGGAAGCAAATCTATTTGGGGACGGCGTACCGGGCAACGGCATTGCGCTGGCGCGGACAGAGGATGTGGATATGAGCCGACGGGCCGAACTTGCCGCCCACCTCGAGAACAACCGCACCTTCAACACAGAAGGTAGCGGTAGTCTCGCAAGTGCTTTGGCCGACCGGACGCGGGCGTGGTGGCAGGGAAAGTGAACGCGCTAGGAGTTGTCCTGCTTGAGCACGTCCAGGACATCGGCCACCAGATCGTAGCGGCCAAAAGCGGGCATGACATAGAAACCGTGGACATGGGGCCGCAGCGCACCCATAATCTCCTGCGCGATCAGCACCCCTTCCTGTTGCGGCGCGTCAGACAGGCGCATCCGTTCGCGCAGTGACTCCGGAATGTCGATTCCGGGCACCTCGTTGTGCAGAAACTCCGCATTGCGGCTGTTGAACAACGGCTTAATGCCCGCCAGGATCGGTGGCGGAGGCTTGCCGTATGTGGCTTCATACGCGGCGATGAAGTCGAGAGCGGCAGCAGGATCGAAGACCGGCTGCGTCAGCACAAAATCAGCGCCGTGGCTGGCTTTCTTATGCAACAGTTTCTGCTCTCTCTCCACATCTTTCGGGGTCAGACTAAGCGCGGCGCCAACCACAAAGTTCGTCGGCTGGCCGATCGACTCCCCCGCCTTGTCGTATCCTTCGTTGAACTGCCGCTTGATCAATTCGATCAACCCGGTGGGCACAATGTCGTAACTGTCCATCGCTTCCGGGTAGTCGCCGATGCGCGTCGGATCGCCCATAGTAACAAACAGGTTGCGAATACCCATTGAGTAGGCGGCCAGCAAATCGCCTTGAATGCGCAGCAGATTGCGGCCGCGAGTCGGGAAGTGAAGCACCGTTTCCAGGCCAACCTGGCTCTGGACGAGGTAGGCGGCCGCCCAGGCGCTCATGCGCATGCGAGCCAGCGGACTGTCGGCAATATTGAGGAAGTTCGCCCCCGCCTCTTTCAGCATCTTGGCGCCGGCCAACAGCTGCTCTGCGGCCACCCCGCGCGGCGGATCCATCTCAACAGTCACCACCAGTTGACGCTGATCGAGATGGCGCGCGAGGTCGGTTTCCTGGTCGACGACCACCTTGTACTTCTGCTCGCGGCTGACCATGCGCGCATCAGGCAGTTGGATGCGAGACTCGCCGGGTGTATCCAGGGCCAGGCGCATGGCGGCAATGTGGGCGGCCGTCGTGCCGCAACAGCCTCCAACCAACTGCACACCCGCTTCCACAAAGGCCCGCGTATAGTCGCCAAAGTAATCGGGGGTGGCGGGGTAAAGGACGCGGCCGCCGGGCACCTGTTCTGGCCAGCCCGCGTTGGGAGCAGCCGCCAGGGGCACGTCGGGAGCAATCTGCTTCATGACCGAAATCAGGCGCAGCACCTGAGCCGGACCACCGCTGCAGTTGATGCCTACAGCATCCACGTCGAGATCGGCCATCAGTTGGGCTGCGGCATCGGGCGGGTAGCCAAGCAGCGTCTTGTCATCCCGCGTAAACGTCATTTGGGCCACGATCGGCAGGTCGGGCGCAATGGAGCGGACGGCCGCCACCGCCATCTGAATCTCCTTGATATCCGACATCGTCTCGATGATGATGAGATCGACACCACCCGCATCGGCCGAGATCAGCGCCTCCACCTGCTCCGCAAACGCTTCCTGCGCCTCGGCCATCGTGACGCGACCCAACGGCGCAAGGCGCACACCCAACGGCCCGACGGAGCCAGCGAGCAGGATTTCCTTGAAGGAACCGTCAATGACGCGGCGAGCGACCTCGACGGCCGCCTGGTTGATCTCCGCCACCTGGTGCTGCAAACCGTATTCAGCCAGCTTGTAGCGGTTGGCGCCGAAGGTGTTGGTCTCAATGACGTCGGAGCCGGCGTCGATGTAGGCTCGATGAATTTCGGCGACTAGGGCCGGGTTGTTCAAATTGGCCGCGTCGAATGCTTGATCGACGGCTATGCCTCGACTGTGGAGGACAGTGCCAAACGCGCCGTCCAGCAGGAGCGGACGCTCTTCTATGCGTTGTTTAAACTCTATTCGGTTCATGCGGCAGGGATTATACCCTATTCGCCCATCAGACTGCGCACCAGCGGAATGGCAGTCTCCCGCGTCAGCAGCAGGACCGACGCGCCGCCCGGTGTCCGATAGCTGGTCACGTAGTTGTGATCCAGCACTTCGTTGCGGATCGACTCTTTCGGCATGCCGCTGAGCGTGGTAGCCAGCCGGATCAACTGCTCCAGACTCATGTCAGTGCGGATGCCCTGCTCAATCTCGCGATAGAGCGCAGGCGCCTTGAGCAGCATATCGGTCGCGCCCAGGCTGATCGCCTTCTGGCGCGCAGCCAGCAGAAGCTGCTGCTGTCGCGCAGCGCGGTTGAAGTCGGTGTCGGCGTGGCGCGTTCGTGCGTATTTGAGGGCCGTCGTCCCGTCGAAGTGCTGCAGGCCTGCGTCAATGTAGAGTGGGTCATATCCATAGCCCATATCGGGAAACAGCGGATCGTTAATGGTGTACGGCACATTGACATCGACACCACCCAGCAGATCAACCGTACGGGTGAACGCCCCGAAGTCAACCAGGAGGAAGTGGTGAATCGGGATGTCGAGATTGTAGGAGATCGTCTGCATCGCCAATGTTGCCCCGCCGATATAGTCGGCGTAGTTGTCATTGCGTGAACCGTAGACAAAAGCGGTGTTGACACGATCCTCCCCATAACCAGGGATTAGCACATAGAGATCGCGTGGTACAGACAGCATCGACATAGTGTCGGTCACCGGATCCACCGAGATGACCATAATCGAGTCGGTGCGCGAGACAAACGCCTCGCCCGGACGGCGGTCGATCCCCATTAGCAAGATGTTGACCCGCTCGGTGCCTTCCCAGGCGGCTGTTGTCGGCACGGGCGTGGGCGCGATAGATACGGCCGTTTGTGTGACTGAGATTTCCGGCGGCAGAGCAATACTGTCGCCAACCGGCGACAAGCCGTTGCCGGGGAGCAGTTCGCCGGAGCCGCTAGCTGCTTCTGCCGGCTGGCTCAAGAGATGCTGAACGGTCAGGTACGCAAAGAACATGACCACGATACTCGAGATCACAAATGCGCCTGAAAGCAAGACGCTGAGCCAGCCTGGAATAAGAGGTTGATTATGTCGCTGCAAAATAGTCTCCGCACGAAAGCGATTCAAATGCGCCTTCTACTGGCGCAACACTTTCCATTATAGCCTTAGACGTTCCGGATGCCGGACTGGTTCCATTCACCTGACCTGTGATTAGCCTACTTCTCATATGGCGACCGGCCCACCGTCCCGGCTCCATGAATAAAACAGAACGCGATCATAATAACCATTGACATTGCCAGAGGACGCGGCTACATTTCATTCTGTCACCACCTGCATGAATGAACCGAATCGTTTGTCGTGCAGCCACGTTCTTGAGAGAGTTTGATATGACGATAGATCGCTACGGCCGCACCATCAACTACCTTCGGATATCGCTCACCGACCGCTGCAATCTGCGCTGCGTTTACTGCATGCCGGAAGATATGACCTTTCGGCCGCGACAGGAGCTGCTGCAGGATGACGAACTCCTGCGACTCGTCGGGCTCTTCGGAGAGCTTGGCTTCCACAAATATCGGCTGACCGGCGGCGAACCAACCGTCCGAGCCAACATCGTCGATCTGGTCGAGCAGATTGCTACCACGCCAGGAGCAAGGACCATCGCCATGACAACCAACGGCCTGCTCCTCGACAGACTGGCCAAGCCTCTTGCTGACGCCGGGATGTCGCGGGTGAACGTCAGTATCGACACCATTAACCCGGAGAAGTTCAAGCGGCTGACCCGTTGGGGCAATGTCGAAGACGTCTGGGATGGCATCACTGCTGCTGAGGACGCAGGCATGGAAGTGAAGCTCAATGCGGTCGTGGTGCGCGGCTACAATGATGTCGAGGACGTTGTCGATCTGGCCCGGCTGACCCTGACAAAGCCGTGGCAAGTTCGCTTCATCGAGATGATGCCCTTTGGCGAAATCTCCGACTTCCAGTTGGCCGGCGTGGTCAGCGAGGAAGAACTACGGCAGACCATCAGCGCCGACCTGGGCCCCCTGAACAGCGTCAACGACGGTGAACTGGACGGCGAGGCCCGACTCTACCAGCTCGACGGCGCGGCCGGGACGCTCGGCTTCATCAGCTCAGTCACCCAGCCGTTCTGCGCCAGCTGTAACCGGGCCAGACTGACAGCCGACGGCCGCCTGCGGTTGTGTTTGCTGCGGGAAAAGGAAGTCGACCTGATGACACCTCTGCGGGATGGCGCGTCTGACGAGGATCTCAAGACCCTGATCACAGAAGGCATTTGGTGGAAGCCGTGGGGGCACGGACTGGGCGAAGATATCGTCCCGCTCAACCGGGTTATGTCTGAGATCGGCGGTTAGTCGCCGTCGGTGTCGGGTGATTCGTGATGGTCGATGCTCTCGGGCGCTTCGTAAAGCCGGGCATCATAACGGCCGCCGGTGCCTTCGTTCACACCCCATGAGTCCTGAATCAGGTAAAGCGGCCGTCCCTTAACCTCGTCATAGATTCGGCCGAGATACTCCCCGATTATTCCCAGAGAGATCAACTGCACCCCGCCCAAGAAGAGGACAGACACCAGCGTGGTGGCCTGCCCCAACAGCGGACTGCCCGAACCGAAGAGACGCAGCAAGACGACAGCGATAATGGCGGCGGCACTGATGCCGGCCGTAATGAACCCGAAAATGGTCGCCAGCTGCAGCGGGAAGTAGGAGAAGCTGGTGATCGCGTCAACAGCAAACGGCACCATCTTGCGAACGCTGCCAAACTTCGCTTCGCCGGCGTAGCGAGCAGCCCGATTGTACTCGACCCCGATCTGCTTGTAGCCCACCCAGGGCACCATACCGCGCAGGAAACGATTGCGCTCCGGCATGTGCCTGATCGCGTCAACGACGCGCCGGTCCATCAGTCGGAAGTCGCCGGTATCCAGTGGGATGTTGATTTCCGTAATGCGGTAAATGACGCGATAGAACGCTTTGGCTGTGAACAGCTTGAACCACGTCTCCCCTTCCCGGGTGGCTCGCACACCGTAGACAACATCGTACCCGTCGCGCCACTTGGCGATCATCTGCGGGTAGACTTCCGGCGGGTCTTGCAAGTCAGCGTCGGTCAGGATGACGGCGTCACCCTGCGCATGGTCCAATCCGGCTGTCGCCGCAATCTGGAATCCAAAGTTGCGCGAAAAGCTCACCCCTCGAACGCGATCGTCCTGGGCATGCAGCTCGGCAATGACGGCTGCGGAGCCATCCCGACTGCCGTCATCGACCAGCACCAGCTCCCACACCTCGCCCGTCGCGTCCATCGTGTCGCGTATGCGCCGGTACAGCTCCGGCAAGACGGCTTCTTCGTTGTAGACAGGGGAAACGATAGAGATCAGTTGCGTATCTGCAGACAAGTCACTACACCTCTAAACCGACAATCAGACCAACATGGTCTGAAGGATACAGCGTTTCATCTTCTGGTGCAGCCCGATCGCAGAACAGGGCTGCACTCTCTACGTTATACACCGCAGGAGAGGTGAAGACGTAATCCAGACAGCCCGCCCAGGTAGGCGGCGGCTGGACAAGGTACGTCGGGAATGTGGCCAGCGGTTCGTGATTGTGCACCATTTCATAGGCGGAACGGTAGCTCTGCTTCATAAACTGAATAGCTGCACCTCTGGGTACTTCATTGAAGTCGCCAGCAACCACCTGCAGCGGCTCCCGGCGCACATCGTTGAGCCAGCCCACCATCTGCATCGTTTGCTGCAGGCGGATATCGTTGTCTTCAGCCTGGTGATGCAGGTGGACGGCCACAAAATCCAGCGAACCGTAGCGGCCGTGGGTTTGTTCGGGCGGCAGGGCCACGTTCACACGCAGCGCGACTCGGCCGTCGTACCCCAGTGACAAGACATCATGGTACTGCACCGGCAGCTTCGTCATCACGCCCACGCCTTCCATCCAGTGTGATGTCGAACGACGGCGCTCCTGGATCAGCGTATACGGCCCCTTGCTCGAGCCGGACAACCGTATGTTGACCTGGCGCACCAGCCAGCTAGCCTGCCCAATGGCCAGGCTAATCTCCTGCAGGCTGATCAGGTCCGGCGCACGATCGATTAGCTCCGACACCAGGAGTCGTCGCCTCGCCAGCCAGCGGTCGGACCGGTTGCGTAGATTGATGGTGGCGGCGGTAAGCGAAAACATCAGGCAGTACGTTGCGCCGGCCCGCCCGATCTGTCGATCAGGCGGGCCGGCCAATCTGGCGGATCTGGTGGACCACGCTCAGCCAGGCGCGGTCCGCTGCGCTCCTTACTGTTCGATCGTGATACTACTGATGATGTCACCAGTCGGGGCAGATGGATCCTGCTGCGGATCACGCGGTGTAATGGCCTCTACGACCTCAAAGCCTTCAACAACGCGGCCGAAGATCGTGTAGCTGCCGTCCAACTGACTCACGTCTCCCAGTGTCACATACCATTGACTGCCGTTGGTGTCCGGCCCTGAGTTGGCCATGGCCACCATGCCCGGCTGGTCATGGGACAGATTCGGGTCGATCTCGTTAACGATGGTATAGCCGGGTCCGCCCCGACCTGTGCCGGACGGATCGCCTGTCTGGGCCACAAAACCCGGCAGGACGCGATGGAACGAGACGCCATCAAACCACCCCTGGCTCGCCAGGAAAACGAAGCTGTTGACCGTCTGCGGGGCAGATTGGGGCAAGAGCTCGATGGTGAACGAGCCGCCGTCAGCCATCTCCACGACGGCCCGGTAGGTGCCGTCGGGGTCGATGGTCATCTCAGGCGGGGCGTCGAACTGGCTGTTGTTGAGTGTCTGGACGGCAATCTCGCCCTCGATAAACTGCTGCCAGACAGCGAAGTCGCGGGGTAGGTCCTGGCCGGCGACCACCTGGCCATTGACCAGCGTGGCGGGCGTACCAGGGAGGCCGAGGCCAATCGCCTCTTGCTCGGACGCAGCTACATAGGCGGCATAGGCGTCACCATCCAGCTCGGCGGTAAACTGATCGACATCAAGACCGAGATCAGTAGCCAGTTGGATGTAGAACTCGCGTGCCTCATCTTGCGACAGGGACGACCACGTACCCTGCGCCTCAAAGAGCGCGTCGTGGTACTCCCAGAACATCCCCTGTGCGCCGGCAGCTTCCGAAGCTTCGGCCGACTTCTGGGCGTTGGGATGAATGCTGTTCAGCGGAAAATGACGATAAGCGATTTGGACGTGGTCCGGATAAGCGTCTACCAGACGCTCCAGCAGGGGTGCGAACCCTGCGCAGCCCGGTCATTGAAAGTCGCCGTACTCAATGATGGTGATCAGCGGGTCGGCTGTACCCTTCGTCCAGTCACGATCCCGCACCTGGCGCGGATCAGAGTCCGGCACGGAGGCGACATCATCAGTGACAGGGTCGACAGCACCGTCTCCGGCGTTATCTACCGCCTCGGCCGGCACCTCGACTTCGTTCGTCGCGCCGCTGGCGGGCAGCTGCTCACCTGATGTGCCACCACAGGCCGCCAGAACGAGCAGCAGCGTAAGCGAAAGTAATAGACCGATCTTCTTCATTCCTTACTCCTTGGTTCGTGCCAATTTCGGTTGAGTTAGTCTACCATGCTGGACCAGATGCGGGCATCGTCGTTATCGAATGCTCTAAGGCAAGTTGGCCCCAAAAGACAACGGCCTGCAAGTTTCATCAAGAAACCTGCAGGCCGATCAGTGTAATTCGTGACTGAGCCGACTCGTGCGCTCAGTAAGTCCGCAGACTAGCGGCGCGGGCCGCCACGACCGCGACCGCGACCACCGCCACCGCTAGGTTTGCGGGGCGCGTCGGATTCGCGGGCTTGTTCCAGCGTCCATCCTTCGAGGACCGCCTGGCGCGACAGCCGAATCTTGCCGTCTGGGCTGACAGCGGTGACCATCACCATAACTTCGTCACCCATCCGCACGGCGTCTTCCACACTCTGTAGATGCTCAGATGCCAACTGCGAGATGTGGACCATGCCGTCCTGTCCGGGCGACAGCTCCACAAACGCGCCAAAGTCCGTGATGCGCACGACCTTGCCGGTGAAGATCTCGCCCGGTTCCGGATCGTGGGTAATCGTCTTGATGCGCTCGATGGCTGCTTCCGCCTTGAGGCCATCCACGCCGGCGACGAAGATCGTGCCGTCTTCCTGGATGTCCACCGCGACTTCGAACTCCTCTTCGAGGCTGCGAATCGTAGCGCCACCCTTGCCGATGACTGCACCGATCTTGTCGGGGGCGACCTTGACGGTCAGCATGCGCGGCGCAAAGGCGCTCATGTTTTCGCGCGGCTCGGCCAGCGTCTGCAGCATGACGTCGAGGATTTCCAGACGGCCAGCGTGCGCCTGCTCCAGAGCCTCAGTCATGATCTCCATCGTCAGGCCGCTAATCTTGATGTCCATCTGCAGGGCGGTGATGCCTTCACTTGTTCCCGCGACCTTGAAATCCATGTCACCCAGATGATCTTCCAGACCCTGGATGTCGGACAGGATGGCGTACTTCTCGCCATCAGAAATCAGGCCCATCGCCACGCCGGCTACCGGTCGCTTCAGCGGCACGCCGCCGTCCATCAGCGCCAGGCTTGAGGCGCAAACGCTGGCCTGGCTCGTGCTGCCATTGGAGGAGAGGACTTCCGACACGACGCGAATCGTGTACGGAAACTCGTCTTCCGACGGAATCATCGGGCGCAGGGCGTTCTCTGCCAGCGCACCGTGGCCAATCTCGCGGCGTTTCGGCCCGCGCATGGGCCAGGTCTCACCGGTGGAGAAAGGCGGGAAGTTGTAGTGGTGCATGTAGCGCCGCGTATCTTCCGGGCCAAGACCGTCCAGCTTCTGAGCTTCACGCGGGGTGCCCAGCGCCATCAGAGACAGCACCTGGGTTTCGCCACGGCGGAACAGGCCAGAGCCGTGGGCGCGCGGGCTGAGTCCAACCTCGGCCGATACCGGACGAATGGTCGTGTAGTCGCGTCCATCTGGTCGCACGCCATCATACAGAATGCGATGGCGGATCGTTTCCTTGATGACGTCGCTGAACGTCATACGCACAGCCTTCGGGTCGATGGTGTCGTCATTCTCCAAGAAGCTGTCGACGATCTCTTCGCGATGGGCATCCAGTGCTTCATTGCGACCGTCGCGCTCGGAGTTCTCGGCGACGATCTCGGCAATCTGCGTGCCAATGCGCGCCCGAACTTCCTGGGACAGCTCGCTGTCTGTGCTCACAACGGTCGGCTCGCGCTTTTCCTTGCCAACCTCGGCACGCATCTGGTCCATGAGTTCGATCAGCGGCTGCATGGCCTCGTGGCCAAACGCCAGCGCCTCAACCATGACCGATTCGACCACCTCATTGGCGGACGCTTCAACCATGATGATGGCGTCGCGCGTGCCGGCCAGACGCAGGTCGAGGGTGCTCTCTTCCATCTGCTCGATGGTCGGGTCGGCAACCAGCTCACCGTTAATGTAGGCCACGCGGACGGCCGCAACCGGGCCGTTCCACGGGATGTCGGAGATGGTCAACGCCGCACTGGCCGCGTTGAGCGCCATAATATCCAGTTGATTGACGCCGTCGGAGGACAGCGTGGTGATGATCACCTGCACTTCGTTGCGCATACCCTTCGGGAAGAGCGGGCGCAGTGGGCGATCGGTGAGACGAGACGTCAGGATGGCGTCGGTCGTCGGGCGTCCCTCGCGGCGGAAGAAACCACCGGGGATGCGGCCGGCCGCGTACATCTTTTCCTCAAAGTCGACGCTAAGGGGAAAGAAGTCCAGGCCCTCACGGATGCCACGGGACATCGTGGTGGTGGCCAGCAACATCGAGTCGCCGACGCGATAAGTGACGGCACCGCCTGCCTGTTCGGCCAGCTTGCCCGTCGCGATGGTGACCTCGTGATCACCAACAGTCGTTGTATAGACATACTCAGGTAACATGTTTGAACCTCGCTACTTGGAAGATGGCTGTCCCCGACATGACAAGTCGCCCGACCGCGCGGTAGACTCAACTACCCGACGCCAGGGGCAAGACTGGACATAATCGATGACTAGCTATCCATTTCCACTAAAGTGTGGGAGCGAGACCGGGGTTAGGGACTGGGGACTGGCGCTTACCTGCCCGCTGCGGGTAAGAAACAATACCCAATTCCTAAACGCCTCCGGTCGACTTCCACAAAGAAGGGCGAATGATTCATTCGCCCTTCCACAACAATTTAATTCATTAACGACGCAGACCCAGGCGGGCCAGGATTGTCCTGTAGCGCTCAGGGTGTGTCTTGCGCAGGTATGATAACATCCGGCGGCGCTTGCCGACCAGCTTTAGCAAACCACGACGCGAACTCTGGTCGTGCTTATGGATGGCCAGGTGCTCCTGGAGCTCCTTAATGCGCTTGTCCATAAGCGCGATTTGCACTTCCGGAGACCCTGTGTCGCCTTCGTGCATCGCAAACTGATCAATTACTTCGGCTTTCTCTGCCACACTCATGGTCATAATCTAAGTCCTCCACCACACCTTGATACCAGGGTGCAGTCGGTTAATCTAGCCGGATTGCCGTCGTGCCGATTACGTCGCACGCTCCAGCCGAAAAGATAGTATAGCGCCTGCCAGTCGCAAGGGCAACGCCGGGCGACTGCTTCTCATCTGGTCGCCGGCCAAAACGCCGGGCTAGGCGACCAGAATGTCGACCTCCACGCCGACTTCGCGCAGCATGCTGCCAATCTCTTCCCGGTAGTTGGCATTCATGATGACGACGAAGTCTGGCTGGTTCTCGCGCAGAAAGTCAGGATGGACAATGGGCTGGCCCGTGCCGGCCACAAACTTGCCCTGCTTACGCGGGTTGATATCCACCACAAACGGGATGGTGTCACCGGGTTGGAGGACATTCAGGAAGGTGACACCCTTCGAGCCCGCGCCCCAGACCACACCTCGCTTGCCCGCCGCCGCAAGCTCAGCCAGGCGCGTCTGCCATTCGTCACGCTTTTGCTGATAGCTGGCCGCGAACGCTTTGGCGTCGGCCGTCAGCTGGGGCAGCTGCGCGTCATAATCGACGGCCGCCGTCCCAAAGCCCTCAGCAGGCAGCGCTTCAATGGTCAGGAACTGCCCGCCGAACACTTCGCTTACCTTCAGGACGTTGAACTGACTCTGGCGAAACAGCTTCGCCAACGACGGCGGGCTGAAGTAGGAACAGTGCTCGTAGATGACGTCCCAGATTCCCAGGTGGCGCAGGGTCCACAAGGAGTTGGGCACCTCGAAAAAGACCAATGTGTCCGGCCTGTCACCCACCGCCCGGCGCACCTGGCGCATGAAGCCGTCCGGGTCTTCGATATGCTCCAGCACGTGGCGGCAGACAATCATGTCTGCCTTCTGGTCGATGTACTTCTCCGTATAGAAGTCCTGGACAAACGTGACGTTCTCAGCGGTGTAGCCGGGTTCCGGCACGTAGCTGGGATCGAAGCCCCAGCCGTGGTTATCGCCCATTTCGCCCAGCATAATCAGAAAGTCGCCCTTGCCCGCACCAATCTCCACAATCTCCTTCTGGCGCAGATCGTAGCGATCGACAAGACCCTGGGCCAGATCGGTGGCGTACTGCTGGAAGACTGGCGAGAAGTGGAGCGAATTCTCGTACTCCTGCGTGTACTCCATCAGTGAGGGATCGAAATCGAGGTTATAGACATGGCCGCAGTCGGGAAAATAGGCCAGACGAATGTCGCCACGCGGCGCGTCGAGCGCTTCCTGCCGCGTGGGCCAGAGCACATTGCAGTGCACCGGCACTTGCTTCATTTCGATCAGCGGCAGCGCCTCCGAGTCGGGGCAGATCGGGTACGGGTCTCTACTGTCCATTGTTGGCTCCTCCTACATCGTACGGATTTCAGGGGCCAGCCCCATTGCCGTCAGATCGTTGGTAATCTCGTCGCGATAGACCGGGTTCATGATGATGACGACATCTGGCTGATACGTGCGCAAGAACTCCGGGGCGACGATCTCCTGTCCGGTGCCGGCCATGAATGTGCCGGTCTTCTTCGGGTTGATGTCCACGGCATAGCCGACATCGTCAAGGGTCAGGCCGAGCGTGGTCAAAAAGGCGACCCCTTTCGAACCACCGCCCCACAGCACCACTTTCTTGTCTTGCGCCCTCATCTCTGCCAGATCGTGCCGCCATTGGTCGCGTCGCGCTTCGTAATTCTCTACGAAGTAGGCCACGTCCGACAACAGACCGTCCACAGAGTCTTCGCCCGGAAGTGGGTTCGTGTCGACTTCACCCTGCGCCGGTCGCGCCTCGATCATCAAATATTGATCGTCGTACGCTGTCCACAAATCCAGCACGTCAAATCCATTGCGGCGGAACAGACGTGCCAATGAACCTTTGGTGAAATAGGAGCAATGCTCGTAGTAGACATCCCAGAAGGCGACGTCGCAGAGTACGTAGCGGCCGTTGGGAATCTGGAAAAAGACGGTCGTGTCTTCGCGGTCGCCCACGGAACGACGAACCGTCGCCACAAAGTTGCCCACGTCCGGAATGTGCTCGAGCGTCATCTTGCAGGCAATGAAATCACCCTGGTAGGCACTGTACTGCTCGGAGTAGTAGTCGGCGACGAACTCCAGCCGGTCGGCCGCCGGGCTGGGGTGGCGTCCGGGCACGAAGGCCGGATCAAACCCCACGCCGCGATTGTCGCCCATCTCGACCAGCATCGTCAGAAAGTCACCCTTGTCGCAGCCGATCTCAATGAGGTCCTTGTCGCGCAGGGTGTAGCGGTCGATGAGATCCTGGGCCAGTTCGCGATGAAACTTGTTGAACGTCGGAGAGTAGCCCTGGGTCGCTTCGTATCGCTCCGAATATTGAGTCAGGCCTGGGTCAAAAGCTATGTTGCTGATGAAACCGCAGCTTTCGCATACCGCCAGCCGGATATCTCCTTTCTGGAAGCCCAACGCTTCCTCACGCGAGCCGAGCAGCAAGACGCTGTTGACCGGTACCTTTTCAACTGCATAGAAAACAGACATGCGGGGCGAGCCGCAACTGGGACACGGATGGTCCACACGCTTCATATTGAACCTCTTAAGTTGGCAAGCAAGCCAGGGATGGCAAGAACCGGGGGCTAATCGTCTCCCAATTTGAGCACCGCCATGAACGCTTCTTGCGGCACTTCCACGTTGCCGATCATCTTCATGCGCTTCTTACCCTTTTTCTGCTTCTCGAGCAGCTTCTTCTTGCGGGTAATGTCACCGCCATAGCATTTTGCCAGCACATCCTTGCGCAATGCCTTAACATTGGCCCGGCTGATGACGCGCTTCCCGGTCGAGGCCTGGATCGGCACCTCAAACATCTGGCGCGGAATGAGCTTGCGTAGCTCGGTCACCATGCGCTGGCCACGATAGTAGGCGTCGTCTTCGTGGACGATCATTGCCAACGCATCGACAGGCAGCTTGGCGACCAGAATCTCCAGCTTGACCAAATCTGATGCACGGTAGTCGGCGAACTCATAATCCATCGACGCATAGCCACGCGTGACGCTCTTGAGTTTGTCGTAGAAGTCGACGATCATCTCCGCCAGCGGCAGATCGTAATGGAGCACTACCCGACCGGGCGCGGGATTCTCCTGCTTAATGAACTCACCCCGCCGCTTGATGGCCAGCTCCATAATCGCGCCATAATACTCTTCCGGCGCAAAGATCTGCACGCGCATCCACGGCTCGCGAATCTCGTCAATCTCGCCCGGATCGGGCAGTTCGGCCGGGCTTTCTATCAGTTCCACCTCGCCGGTCTTGGCCATGACGACTTCATACTCCACACTGGGTGCGGTCACGACGATATCAAGATCGTACTCCCGCTCAATGCGCTCCTGGATAATCTCCATGTGGAACAGGCCCAGGAAACCGCAGCGGAAGCCGAAGTTCAGGGCGTTTGACGTTTCCGGCTCAAACACAAGGGCCGCGTCGTTGAGCTGCAAGCGCTCCAGCGCTTCCTTCAGCAGAGCGTAGTCCTCGCCGTCGCTGGGAAAAATGCCGGCAAAGACCATCGGCTTGACCGCCTGGTAGCCGGGCAGCGGGAACTCAGCCGGGTCCTTGAGCAGGGTAATGGTGTCGCCGACGCGGCACTCCTGCACCGTCTTGAGACCGGTCGCAATGTAGCCTACCTCGCCGGCGTTCAGCTCGCCCACCTTCACCATGTTCGGGCTGAAGATGCCCAGCTCGATGGGTTCGACGTCGACATCGTTGGACATCATCAAGATTTCCTGACCGTGCTTCACCGAGCCGTCGAACACGCGGACGTAGGCGATAACGCCCTTATACGTATCGTAATGGGAGTCGAACACCAGCGCCCGCAGCGGCGCGTTCGGATCACCGCTGGGCGGGGGCACCTTCACGACAACCTGCTCAAGGATGCGCTCCACGTTGGTCCCCAGCTTGGCGCTGATCGGGATGACATCCTCGGCAGCAATGCCGGTCACGTTCTCAACCTCTTCGGCCACGTCTTCAGGCATGGCTGCCGGCAGGTCGATCTTGTTCACAACCGGAATCAGTTCCAGGTCGGCCTCGACAGCCAGATAGAGATTGGCCAGCGTCTGGGCTTCCATGCCCTGTGACGCGTCGACAACCAGAACGGCTCCCTCGCACGACAACAGCGCCCGGCTGACTTCGTAACCGAAGTCAACGTGGCCCGGCGTGTCGATGAGATTCATCTCGTAGACATTGCCGTCATTGGCCGTGTAGTTCATCCGGACGGCCGACGCTTTGATGGTGACGCCTTTCTCGCGCTCGATGTCCATCGTATCGAGCACCTGGTCCTGCATTTCGCGCTCGGAGATGGTCCCCGTCGCTTGCAGCAAGCGATCGGCCAGCGTCGATTTGCCGTGGTCGATGTGGGCGATAATGCAGAAGTTGCGGATATTGCTTTGATCCATACGCCCAAGTATAACAAAATGGAACCAACCACACCTATCAACTCATCCACGCCGTGTGCGCCATCGCCGGGAGGACAAAATGAACGACGTCAATGACCCCCTTCGCCCCCATGCCCACGACCCCAACCCGACCCCGCCCTCGGACGATCCTTCCTTCATGCTCATCATGGGTGACACTACCCACGCCCTGACCGTGGACGATTTGCAAAGATTGCCGCACCAGACGGTTGACGACTGCACCATCGTCAGCACGGGGCACGGCACAAGCGGGCCGTTTTCCTTTGGCGGTGTCTCGCTGCTGAGCTTGCTGATTGACTATGCGCAAGAGACTCTGCCGGAAGCGGGCAGTGTCGAAGTTCTATCTGGCGACGGCTTTGGCACGCGCCTCACGGTGAGCGAATTACGGGAATCGACTTCCCGCCCTCCGTTGTTGGCCACGCTCATTGATGGACGGCCGCTGCATCGCGACGAGGGGTTGGTACGCCTCATTGTACCCAATGAGAAGGATGATGCCCTGCGTCAGGTGAAATGGGTGGCGAGCGTTGTATTGGTCTAGTCGAGCGCTTGCCGAATCAGCCGTTCGGCATCGAGGGGTGATGGCAGACGCGTCAGCCAGGCGAGAAACTCGCGATTGCCGGCCGCGCCGTGGATAGGCGAGGCCATGAGACCTGCGACGCTCCACCCGTTACTCGTTGCCCAGCTCAGCATCGATTCGAGCACTTGCTGGTGGACAGCCGCGTCCCGCACAATGCCGCCCTTGCCCACCAGCTCCGGCCCGGCCTCGAACTGCGGCTTAATCAGCGCCACCACGTCGCCATCATTCGCCAGCCACTGCTGCACCGACGGCAAGATGAGGCGCAAGGAAATGAAGGACACGTCGATGGCCACAAAAGAAACTGGCTCTGCCAACTCGTCCTGATGGCGGGCGTTGACCCGTTCCATGACGACGACCCGCTCATCCTGGCGAAGCTTCCAGTCGAGCTGCCCCTGTCCCACATCGATGGCGTAGACTCGTTTGGCGCCCCGCTGCAGCATCACATCTGTAAAGCCGCCGGTACAGGCGCCAACATCCGCACAGGTCCGCCCGGCAACGTCAACCCCAAACGTATCCAGCGCACCGGCCAACTTGTACCCACCCCGGCTGACGTATGGTAACGGCTGGGCCAGTTCGATCTCGGCTTCAATGGGGACAGCTGTGCCGACCTTATCTACGCGCTGACCGTTGACCGTCACTTCGCCGGCCATGATGATTGCCTGGGCTTTGCTGCGTGTTTCCACCAGGCCGCGTTCGACTAGCAGCTTGTCCAGCCGCTCTTTGCCGGAGGCCATCACGCCTCCGGGCCGGGCCGGAGCCTCGACTCCCAGTCCGCCAGCGCGTCCGTGAGCGATTGCTCAAGAGGAATCTCGGGCTGCCAGCCGGTTTGTTCGTGGATGTAGGCGTAGCTGCCATAGATGCATGGCGTGTCGGAAGGATGCATGCGGGCCGGGTCAGGCTTAATCTGCACCTCAACGCCGGACAACTCGACCATCATGCTCAGCAGGTCGCGAATGGACACCGGTTGGCCGGAGCAGATGAGGTACCCTTCGCCCGGCTGCCCCGCCTCGGCAAGCAAGGTGTAGGCTCGAACCACATCGCGAACATCGGTGAAGTCGCGTTGGCTGTCAAGGTTGCCGACAAACATCTGCGGCTCGTTCAGCCCCAGCCGGATAGCAGCCAGCTGGCTGGCGAAATCGGGCACGACGAAGCCTTGAGCCTGGTGGGGGCCAATGTGGTTAAACGGCCGCGCTTCGACCACTGGCAGACGGTAGCGTTTATGGTAGACGCCAACAAGCAGCCCGGCTGCCAGCTTGCTGATCCCATAGGGATGTCGCGGTGACGGAGACGACTGCTCCGTCAGCGGTAGCTGGTCAGCATCCAGATCGCCGTAGATCTCAGCACTCGTCACGACGACGACCCGCGGGCGGCCATAGGCGACGGCTGCTTCCAGCAGATTGGCTGTCCCGCCGGCGTTGATATCAAGGGTGCGCGCCGGATCTCCCCACGACCGCGCCGGATACGCCTGACCAGCCAGGTGATAGATCACATCCGGATGGGCCTCGGCCACGGCGGCCTTCAGGCTCTCAAGATCCATCAGATCACCGGCGATCGCGCGGACTGCGCTGTCATCGGGCAGGGTTTGATGACTGGTCGCGTCATGGACCAGCGCCAGAATCTCGTCTCCCTGTTCCAGCAAGCGATCAACCAGGTGGGATCCTGCAAACCCGGTCGCGCCGGTGACAAATACGCGCATAGCAACCTCGTGGTCTCGTAACGGCCGCTCCAGAAGGTGGCGGCCCACTTCCGCGCCATTATAGCGCTCTTTTGGCCATGAGCCGCATCGAACCTCAGGTGAGCGCCACCTAGAGAAGTTGGTCACTCACCACCAGATCGCGTGCTCCCGTCCAACTCCCCACTATAATGTCCGTCATGGACAGGCTGCAACAGTGGCGCGACTCGCTGGCCAACCTTCGCTATGCAGCAGGGTTGCGACTCCTGGCCGTGGTGGCCATTCTCGCACTTCTCCAGCCCGCTCCGGCGCTGGTGACGGTCGGGGCACGCCAACCGGTGACGACGAGCAAGCCCCTGCTGGGTGTCCACACCCGGCTGACGGACGAAGTGGAGGAGTGGAAGATTCAACGCACGCTTCAGCTGGTGCGCGAGATGGGCGCGACCACTATCGTGGAGTTCTTCCCGTGGGCCTATTACCAGGGTCCCGACGGTGGCATCGCCTGGGAACACCCGGACATGGTGGTCGACCACGCCCATGCCCAGGGTCTTGACGTCATTGCCCGCATCGGCCTGACGCCCGACTGGGCCCGGCCGCCCGACACCGCGCTCACCTACCTGGACGCGGACAGCTACGACGAGTTCGCGGCGTTTGCGGCCGCCTTCGCCGAGCGGTACGATGGCCGGGTGACGGGCATCATCGTTGGCAATGAACCAAATCTCAGCTACGAGTGGGGCTATCGCCCGACGACCGCGGCGGATTACGTGGCCCTACTGCAAGCCGTCTACCCGGCTGTGAAGCAGGTCGCGCCGGGGATGGATGTACTGGCCGGCGCGTTAGCTCCTACGCTGGAACCGGCCGGTTCGCCCTGGGGCCTGAACGATTTGACCTACCTTGAGGCGATGTATGCCGCCGGCGCAGCCCCCTACTTCGACGTGTTGGCCGTCCATGTCTACGGCCTGACCTTCCCGCCCCTGACGGAACCGGGTCCCGAGGTGCTCAACTTCCGCCGTGTGGAGCTGATGCGCGACGTAATGATGGCTAACGGAGACGGGGACACGCCGATGGCGATTACCGAGACGGGTTGGAACGACCATCCACGGTGGGTCTATGGCGTTCGACCCGGACAGCGCATCGAGTACACCGTGGACGCGCTAGACTACGCGGAGCAGAACTGGCCGTTCGTGGACCTAATGGCACTTTGGGCGTTCCGGTATGAAAAGCCGGAGAAGAGCTATATGGACAACTATACGCTGGTGACCCCTGAATTCGTTACCAAACCGATCTATGATGCCTTGCGCGAATACACCGGCAACTGACCCACCCGCGACGCCTCGCCGCCCGCAGGCCCGGTTGCTTTGGCTGGTGCCGATCCTGCTTTCCATGCTTCTGGTCACTGTAGGTTGTCAGACCCGTGACAACTCCTGGGCGCGGGTTCAGGAGAGCGGCGTTCTGCGCGTGGGCATTGACCCGACGTACCCACCCTTCGCTGTCGGCCTGGAAGACGGCGTGGCCGGGCTGGATGTGGAACTGGCCACTGCGTTGGCGGCCGATCTGGGCCTTGAGCCGCGCTTCACCTACTTTGGCTATGATGGCTTGTACGACGCCCTGCTCACCAACCAGGTCGATGTGCTGATCTCCGCCCTCGTTGTGGACCCGGACCGCACGCGGAATTTCGTCTACTCCGCCCCTTACTATGATGCCGGGCAGGTGCTGGTCGTGGGCAGTGAGGATAATGTGATTAAGGAGACGGCCGATCTGGAGAACAGCACCATCGCGGTGGAGCTGGGTGCGCTTGGTCATGTCGAAGCATTGGCGGCGGCGCGGCGCGTACCGGGGCTGCAAGTCGAGACGTTCGGTTCGGCCGATGAAGCGTTGGACGCTGCAGCCGACGGAACCGCGCGGGCGGCCCTGGTGGACAGCATCAGCGTGCGCCAATACCTGCTGAACAACTCCCCGGATGCGCCGGCTCCACTGAGGTGGCTCGCTCCGTCCGTCAGCTCGGAACCTTTTGCCATCGTTCTGCGTAATGATGATCAAGAGTTACTGGATCAGCTCAATGGCGCATTGCAATCCCTCATCGACGCCGGCCTCCTTGAGAGTCTGATCCAGCAATGGGTCGGGCCGTGACCCCCAGATTCCGCTCACGCGTTTGCCCGATTTGCCATATAATGAATGTGATCATGTACCGCAACAAGCAGCAGAGTTCGCTTTCTGCAAAGGGGAACAGATGACACTCCTGAGACGTAGGATCACAGCAACTGCCTTCGTTATGCTGGCGCTGCTGGTCCTGACGGCAGTACCTGTGGCGCTGGCCCAGACCAAGAGTTTTTCCTGGGACGAATGGGACGTCAGGATTGAGCTTCTTGAGAACGGCAGCCTGAGCGTCACGGAAACGCAATCGCTCGACTTTCGGGGCGCACCGTTCACGTTTGGCTTTCGTACGATTCCTACCGGGAGTCTCGGTCTCAACGACGGGATCCGCAACGTGAGCGTCCGCGAGGGCAACGTCATCTACGAGGAATCGTTCAGCAACTTCCCGGAAACGTTCGAGGTCACAGAACAGGGCAACGAAACAACCATCGACTGGTTCTTCCCTCCCTCGCTTGGCCCGCATACATACGAGTTCAACTATATCGTCGACGGCGCTGTCCGCGTCGGTTCGCCCGAAGAAGGTTCGGGTGACCAGATATTCTGGACCACGATTCCATCCGACCACCCGGCGACCATCCGGAACCATCGCACGACAATTGTGCTGCCCGAGGGAGTAGCGCCACAGCAGTTCACCGGCACCACCGACTACCTCGTCGAAGCTTACATTGATGGTCGGGAAACAGATGATGTGGCGATCAACGTCAGTGCCGACGGCCGCGTCATTACCTACGACTTGCTGCGACCTCTTGTGGCCGGTGAGGAGCTTGACGTGCGCGTTCAGTTCCCGCACGGTCTGCTGCCCATTGAAACCTCAGGCTGGCAGCAGCAGGAACAAACCGGGGACATTCTGGGCCTGGTCATGCTGGCCGGCTCGCTGCTGCTCATCGTTGGTGGACCGTTGACGGTTGTCCTCTTGTGGTACACCCGGGGACGCGATCCCGAAACTGGCTTCGTGGCTCCCGAATACCTTACCGAACCACCGGACGACCTGCCACCCGCTATGGTCGGGACGTTGATCGACGAAAAGGCTGACATACATGATGTGTTGTCGACGCTCGCTGATTTGGGACATCGTGGATATCTGACCATGACTGAAGAGAAGGACGACTTCCTGCTGACGCGCACCGAGGCGACTGATGCCGGCCTGCGAAAGTATGAGAAGACCTTCCTCAACAAGCTGTTTGGCTCGCAAGATGAGCGCCATCTGGATGATCTCACGTACAAGTTCGCCGATCACCTGCCCCAGTTACGCAGTGAACTTTATGCCGAACTGGTGAATGAAGGCCTCGTGCCTCGTTCGCCGCAGACGGTTCGCACCTCGTACACGGTGCTGGCCATCATCGTTGGTGTCCTCGGCGTGGGAGCAACCATCGGCATCGGAATGATATTTGAACAGCTCAGCGCATTTGCCTGCCTGCCGCTTCTGGCAGTGATCATTACCAGCGTCGCCTTGCTGCTCGCCGCCCGTCACATGCCGGTCAAAACGCCAAAGGGCGTGGAGGCGACGGCGAAGTGGGAAGCGTTCCGCCAATATCTAAAGAACATCGATGAGTACCGCGGCACCGGCAGCACCAATGCCAAGTTCGAAGAGTATCTTGGTTATGCCATCGCCTTCGGCATGGAGCGATCCTATATTCAGAAGTTTGCCAAGGACCCGCAAACTCCCACACCCACCTGGTACTTCCCGTACTATCCGATGTACGGTCCGGTGTTCACGTCTGGCGGAGGGGGGACAGGCCCAATCGGAGGCGGCGGAACTGGCTCCATGCCCCGGCCTTCGCTGGAGGGCATGTCGGGCAATCTGACCGGTGGCCTGGCAGCCATGTCGGTTGGCCTGACGCAGATGCTCGACTCCGCCAATACGGTGCTGCAAAGCACACCCCCGCCCCAATCGTCTGGCAGTGGCGGAGGATACAGCGGCGGCTTTAGCGGTGGGTTCAGCGGCGGGTTTAGCGGTGGTGGCGGTGGCGCTGGTTTCGGATAAGCGGCGCGGCGCACCGGTCGGTTCGTCTGTGGCCCGTGACGCCACCAACATTGTCGATTAGATTGGGGTATAAACAGAGTTATGGGACGCGCACTAGGTTGGATTCTCATCGCGGGTGGAACTGTTGTAGGCATCGTCATCTTTGTGCTGATGCGCACATATGTGAGCGAAGGCAACCTGACGCAGGGTGCTGCTACGCTGGGCATGGTGCTTGGCTTCCTGGTGCTGGTGCTGCCCCAGTTGGCCGTCGGCATTCTGATCCTGGCTCGGGGCCAGCAGGAAGCCGAGGTCGCTGAGAAGGCATCCAGGCAGCGCGAGCTGCTCGGATTGGTGCAAACGCAGGGCCAGGCCAATATCAGCGATATCGCTATCGAGCTGCAGACAAGCCGGGACGATGTGCACCAGATGGTTTACGACCTGGTCAGCATGGGCGTCTTCACCGGCTATATCAACTGGGACAAAGGCGTGCTCTACTCGGAGCAAGCCAGCGAGCTTCGCGAATTGGACCGCTGCAAGAACTGCAATGGCCAGCTGGAGCTGGTAGGCTCAGGGGTTATTGCCTGCCCGTACTGTGGCACCGAGTACTTCCTGAGTTAGCCACCCTTCGCGAAGCGCAACAGCGCTGCAAAAAGCATGTCCGCACCGGATTACAAGGAGATCAGACTGAAAATGGACAAAGTCACTGGGTTCTATGAAATCATCGTCGGCGAATCGACGACGCTGGGAAACCTGCTGAGCAAGCTCCCTGGGCTAAGCGGCTACATGGAGCGGGGTCGCCGGCGGGATGCGGACCAGCTCTTGCGCGAGACAGTCAGCGGCCGCCTGCAAGAAGTTCGACTGGAGCTGAGCCAGGCCCACCAGGCGCTCGGTCGCGACATTGTTCGCGGTGTGGAGTATGCCGAGGACCTGGGTCGCGCCGACAATCAGCTGATGGGGCTGATTGGCAAGATTCAGAACGCGCCCGTCGGGTATGCCGGCTTCTTTGACGCCATCAAGGTGGATGCCGAAGATTTGGCCCGACTCTACCATTTCGACGCCGAGATGCTCAACTACACTGACCAGATCAGCAGCGACAGCGCTGCCCTGCTAAAAGCGATTGACAGCGACGGTGATATTCGCGAAGCAATCAAGATCCTCAACACCAATCTGCGCGAAGCCAACCAGACGTTCAACTCTCGACAGGAAGTCCTGAACCAGATCAAGTAACCACAGGAGGTTGCAAGCATGCCCCAGATATTTGACCGCGTAGCCGCCGACGGCTGGCTCAATATCGAAGGCTTGGCTCAGCGTATCATCCAGGATGATGTTCCAGATCTCCTCAACGACCGTCGTGTCATGGCCCTGGACCTCGGCGCAATGATTGCCGGCACCCGCTTCCGTGGCGAATTTGAAGAACGCCTCAAGGGAGTGATGGACGAGGTGCGAGAGGCTGATGGACAGATCATCCTTTTCATCGACGAACTGCACACCGTGGTTGGCGCAGGTGCAGCAACCGGGGCGATGGACGCCAGCAATATGATGAAGCCCGCCCTGGCACGCGGCGAATTACGCGTAATTGGTGCCACAACGCCGGATGAATACCGCCAGCAGATCGAGCGTGATGCCGCTCTGGAACGACGTTTCGCCCCGATTTGGGTGGAAGAGCCCAGCGTAGAGGAAACAGTTGACATCCTGCATGGGCTTCGCACCCGCTATGAAGACCACCACGAGATCCAATACACCGATGAAGCACTTCGTTCCTCTGCACAACTCTCCCACCGTTACGTCAGCGATCGTTACCTGCCAGACAAGGCAATGATCTCATCGACGAAGCGGGAGCAAATATCCATGTGGCTATGCATTCACGACCTGTGGAATTGAAGAAATTGAACCGCGATCTCGACGACCTTCGAAAACGAGAAGAAGATGCCTGGACCAACCGAGACTACGAGGCAGGCGCTGAGCTCAAGACAGATGCCATTCATCTGGAAAGCGAGTGTAAAATCCGTCACACCGCCTGGCAAGAGCAAGTGGGTTTTGAGTGGTGTTGTTGATGACGAGCATGTCGCTCAAGTTGTACATGCCTGGACCGGAATTCCGGTGAGCCAGATGTTGGAATCGGAAACGGATAAGCTGTTGCGCATGGAAGATTACCTGCACGAGCGCATTATCGGCCAGGATGAAGCCATCGTGGCTGTGTTCGACGCTATTCGTCACTCCCGCGCCGGTTCGAAGAACCCTCGCCGCCCCATTCGCTCGTCCATCTTCCTGGGCCCGACTGGTGTCGGCAAAACCGGGCTGGCACGCGTGCTGGCAGAATTTCTTTTCGATGATCCTGAAGCCCTGCTGCGGATTGACATGAGCGAATATCGTGAGGCGCACACTGCCAGCCGGCTAATGGGTTCACCTCCGGGCTATGTTGGCTATGACGAAGGTGGACAACTGCCGAAGCCGTCCGCCGTCGCCCCTACCAGGTCATCCTTTTCGACGAATTGGAAAAAGCGCATGAAGAGGTATGGAATACCCTATTGCAGATTTTCGAAGATGGTCGTCTGACCGACGGACATGGCCGCGCCGTCGATTTCCGCAACACCATTATCATCATGACCACCAATGTCGGTTCCGCCAGGTGACAGACACCAAGAAAATTGGCTTCCGCAGCGATCCGGAACTGAATGATTCACGCCTGCTGGGTGACATTCAACGGGATCTCAAGAAGACCTTCCGGCCTGAATTCCTGAACCGCGTGGATGAAATCATCCCCTTCCACGTACTCACGCGGGAGCAACTCCTGGAAATCGTGGATTTGCAGATGAACGAGATTTCCCTGGAGATTGGAGGAACACACCTTGAAGGTCGAGTTAACTGATCTGGCCCGTCGTGCACTGGTCGCCAAAGGCTACGATCCTGAATATGG